>NZ_CM173542.1:0-4477970 GCF_057787755.1 Dyella sp. OK584 | reverse complement strand
CAGTTGCGAAACTCGCGCCTTGACGTGCCTGAACTGCCCGGCCTGCGACCCACGGCTGAGCGGGTGCGCGAGACGCTGTTCAACTGGCTGGCGCCGGTGATTGCGGGCGCGCGTTGCCTTGACCTGTGCGCCGGAACCGGTGCGCTGGGTATCGAGGCGCTGTCGCGCGGTGCGGCCAGTGTGCAGTTTGTGGAGCGCGACGTGCGTGCGACCCAGGCCCTGCGTGACAACCTGGCGCGATTGAAGGCGCAGGGTGGGCAGGTGACCACGACCGATGCGCTGGCCTTTCTGCAGGGCGCGTCCCAGACGTATGGGTTGGTGTTCCTTGATCCGCCGTTCTCGCTGGACCTTTGGACACCGCTGACCCAGCGACTGGAGCAGGGCGGATGGCTGACTCCGGGTGCCTGGATCTACGTGGAGTCGCCAAGGGAAAGCGCGCTGCAGTTGCCAGCCAACTGGACCGTTCACCGTGAGGGCACGGCGGGCGAGGTGCGCTATGCGCTTTATCGCCGGCTTTTGGCGGTTTCCTGACCCCTGCGTATGGAATTTTCAGCACGCGCGCGGGCTAGGCGGTGGGCGCGAACGGGCCTAAGCTAGCCGCCCCTGTCCCCCTGTGATTCGTGACGTGAACAAGCCGCCGGTCAACAAACGTCTCGCCGTCTATCCGGGCACTTTCGATCCCATCACCAACGGTCACGCGGACCTGGTGGCGCGTGCGGCCCCGCTGTTCGAGCGCATCATCGTGGCGGTGGCGGAGAGCCAAAACAAAGGCAAGGGGCCAGGCTTCAGCCTCAACGAGCGCATCGCGCTGGCGCGCCTGGCACTGGCTGACCTGAAGAACGTGGAAGTGCGCGGTTTCGATGGGCTGCTGGCGCACTTCGTGGATGATGTCGGCGCGGGCGTGATTATTCGTGGCCTGCGCGCGGTGTCCGACTTCGAGTACGAATTCCAGCTGGCCAGCATGAACCGCCACCTGATTCCGCAGGCCGAAACGCTGTTCCTCACACCAGCGGAGCAGTACAGCTTCATTTCCTCGACGCTGGTGCGTGAAATCGGCCGTCTGGGCGGCGATATCTCCGGCTTCGTGCATCCGGCCGTACAGCAGGCCATGCGCCAGCGCTGGCACCGGGACCGCGCCGCAGCGGACGATTGACGGGGCGCGTCCCTCGTCTCCCGCCAACCCCGCACTGCAGCACGTCTACCGGTGTTGACTCGGCCCGCCGTCGTGTATCCTCGCCCGCATCCTGCGGACAGGACAGTCGCTCGCCGCGGACCAGGGGTAGGAGAGGTTTGCATGGCGACAACGTCGCCATGGCGGCCAACCTGATCTCCCGGTTCACCGGCCCGTCTCATGACGGCCGGATGGTCCAGTCATCCAATGGATTCATCGTCCAGATTCCACCATCCAAGGTGACCACCATGTACAAGTACGCCCTCCTCGCCGCCATCGCGCTCACCGGCCTCACCGCCTGCAGCCAGCAGGAAGAAGCCCAGCAGTCGACCCAGCAGGTCGCTGCTGTTACCAAGCCGACCGATCCGAACGACACCAAGGCGTGGAACGCCTTCCTCGGCCAGATCGTCCAGAAGAACATGCAGGGCATGACGGCTGACCGTCCGTTCCCGTACCTGGTGCCGGCCGGCGGCAGCGACGATGTCAATGCCCAGCGTGAGCGCCAGCTTGAGCAGGTGCAGGACACCGTGGCTCGCGGCGTGCTGCCGGGCAACATGCTGGTGTTCGCTGGCCCGGATTCGGGCAAGACCGCTGAGTTCGTGATCGAGGCGTTCAAGGACGCCAAGCCGGGCGCCTTCAAGGACGTGATCATCCTGGTCATCGGCGACGCGGCCGACAAGGACCGCGTGTCCACCGCCCTGCAGCCGACCGGCGCCACCGTGCGCTACGTGAACATGTAAGTTCCGGCAGCAAGCGATGTATCCGAGGCCCGCGGTGCGAGAGCGCTGCGGGCCTTTGTTTTTGTGGTCCCCAGGGGTGCTCCTACATGGGCTTGTCGCGCCGCACCATCGGCGCCCAGCGTGTAAACTCAGCTTATGTCACTGAAAATTCTCGACACCTGCGTCAACTGCGACGTCTGCGAACCCGTTTGTCCGAACAAGGCTATCTCGCTAGGCGAGGAGTACTACGTGATCGAACCGTCGCTGTGCACCGAGTGCATCGGGCATTACGACCAGCCGCAGTGCGTTGAAGTGTGTCCGGTCGAATGCATCATCATCGATCCCGAGCACACCGAGTCGCACGATCAGCTTGAACTGAAGTACCAACATTTGATGGCCGCAAAGGACAACGCATGACGTTTTCGTTGAACTGGCGCGTGACGCTGCTTGGCTTGCTGCTTTCCGCTAGCGCCGCATATGCCGCCGATAACCGTCCGACTGTTTCACCCGCCGCAGCGCCTTCTGCGCACGTCATTACTCAGCGACCCGGCCATGCCGGCATCGCCAGCGCCAATTTCCACGCCACCGAAGCCGGCCTCGATGTGCTGGCCAAGGGCGGTAACGCTTTTGACGCAGCCATTGCCGTGGCCTCCACGCTGTCGGTAGTGGAGCCGGAAAGCTCCGGCATGGGCGGCGGCTTCATGGCCGTGCTGCATCGCGCCTCCGATGGGCGCGAAGTGTTCATCGATGCGCGCGAGACGGCTCCCGCGTCGGTGAATGTCAATGATTACGTCAACAAGGACGGCAACCCCAATCGCGACAACGCGCTCAATGGGCCGCTCTCGGCGGGCATTCCGGGGCAGCCGGCCGGTCTGGCCTGGCTGGCTTCGCATTACGGCAAGCTGCCGTTGAAGGTGTCGCTGGCGCCGGCTATCCGCATTGCGCGTGACGGCTTCCAGCCCGACGGACGTCTGATCAATGCGATCACCGAGCGCGAAGAGGACATCCGTCGCTGGCCGGCGTCGGTGGCCAAGTACCTGCCTGGCGACAAACCGCCGGTGGCAGGGCAGGTGTGGCGCGATCCGGATCAGGCACGCTCGCTGGAACTGCTCGGTGAGCACGGCTTCGACGGGTTCTATCGCGGCGAGACGGCGAAGAAGCTGGTGGACGCAGTGAACGCAGCCGGCGGCAAGTGGGCTGCGAAGGATCTGGAAAGCTACCAGGTGAAGGAGCGCGCGCCGATCACGGTGGACTATCGCGGTTATCGCGTGGTCACCGCGCCGCCGGCGTCATCGGGCGGCGTCGCCGTGGCCGAGATCCTCAACATTCTCTCCGGCTACGACCTGACGAAACTGGACCAGGCACATCGCACGCACCTGGTCATCGAAGCCATGCGCCGGGCGTTCCGTGACCACAACGATTACCTCGGCGATCCGGACTTCGTGAAGGTGCCGCTGGACATGCTGCTGTCGTCTTACTACGCGGCCGGCCTGCGCCAGACGATTCTGGCCGACAAGGCCACGCCGTCCTCGATGCTGCCGGTCAGTGCAGGTGCCGAGCCGGGCATGCACACCACGCATTTCTCGGTGATCGATGCGGACGGCAACATTGCTTCCGTCACGCTGACGGTGAACTACACGATGGGCTCCACCTTCGTGGCTGCGGGCACCGGCGTGTTGCTCAACGATGAGATGGATGACTTTGCGCTGGTGCCGAACAAGCCCAACGTCTACGGCTTGCTGGGTAGTGCGGCGAACGCGCCCGAGCCGGGCAAGCGCATGCTGTCGTCGATGACGCCGAGCATTGTGTTTGGTGGCGATCGCGTGGGCGTGATCGGTTCGCCCGGCGGGTCCACCATCATCACGCAGGTGCTGGAAGGGATTCTTGCCTTCGTCGACGGCAAGAACGCCGAAGGCATCGTGAGCCAGAAGCGCTACCACCATCAGTACATGCCCGATCGTGTGGACGTGGAGCCGGGCGCATTCGACGCGGCGACCGCCGAAGCGTTGACCCGCATGGGCCACACGTTGAAGCAACGCAATCCGTGGGGTTTCATGAACGTGGTGACGTGGGACCTCAAGACCAACAAGCTCGATGCGGCCAGCGATCCGCGCCGCGAGTCGGGCCTCGGCAAGGTTCAATAAACGTGGAACTCTGGTCGCTGACAGGAAATTCGCAGCAGCTCGATGGCGGCGCCATGTTCGGCAATGCGCCGAAGGCACTGTGGTCGCGCTGGATCGCGCCGGATGCGGAGAACCGCATTCCTCTGTCCTGCCGCTGCCTGCTGGCAAAAGATCTGGATGGCCGTAACGTGCTGTTCGAAACCGGCATCGGCGCTTTCTTCGAGCCCGCGCTGCGAGAGCGCTACGGCGTGGTGGAAGACCGACACGTGCTACTCGATTCGCTCGCGCAGGCTGGGTTGACGCACGAGGACATCGACGTCGTCGTGCTGTCGCACCTGCATTTCGATCATGCAGGCGGCCTGCTCGCCGCGTGGGAGGAAGGGCAGCCGGTACGTTTGCTGTTTCCTCGTGCAAAATATCTGGTCGGTGCCGAGCATTGGCGTCGTGCGTTGAAGCCGCATCCGCGCGACCGTGCCTCGTTTGTGCCGGAACTGCAGCCGCTGCTGGAATCCAGCGGCCGGCTGGAACTGGTCGAGGGCGAGTTTTCCAGGACGCTTGGCGAGTCGGTGCGCTTCAGCTATTCGGACGGCCATACGCCCGGACTGATGCTTGCCGAAGTGGGCGACGTGGTGTTCTGTGCAGATCTCATCCCGGGGCGCTTTTGGGTGCATCTGCCGATCACCATGGGCTACGACCGTTTTCCGGAAAAACTGATCGAGGAGAAGCGCACTTTTCTCGATGACAAACTGGCGCGCGGCGTGCGGCTGTTCTTTACGCACGATCACGATTGTGCCGTGGCACGCGTAGTACGCGATGAGCGTGGGCGTTACGGCACGGCTGACGAGCTGCGCGAATTGAGAGGCTAGGAGCGCGACATGGGCAGGGGACAGGGGAGGGAGGCCAACATGCAGCAATGGTTGCGGCGCGTGCTGGGCGCGCTGTTGCTGCTGGGCGGCGCTGGCCTGGTGGCAATGACTGAGCAAGGCCTGCTCGATCATCACAACGCTTCCGAACGGCATGGCGGACAGATTCTCGATATTGGCGCCAGCGCTGCGCCACAAGCCGGGCAGCATGGTTATCTGGTGCGTGTTGCCGGTTCCGTCGTCGTGGTGGAGGCTCCGTACGATCCGGAATTCGGCCAGCGGGCGCAGGCGCCCGTGCTGATCCGCCACGTGGAAATGTTCCAGTGGCGCGAGGTACGCGTGGGTGCCGACGTGCACTACGAACTGGACTGGGTCGATCGTCCGGTGGATTCGAGTCGTTTTGCCCAGCCGGCCGGGCACATAAACCCCGAACGTTTCCCGATCCAGGGCAAACAATTCGATGCAGGGCAGGTGCGCGTGGGTGGCTATGCGCTGTCGCCGAAGTTGTTGCATGCATTGCCAGGCAGCGATGAGCTTGCGCCGGAAATCAATTCCGTGCCTCCCAACCTCGCCGTCAGTTTCACCTCTTACGACCGTTATCTGACTACCAGCAACAAGCCCGCGCAACCCCGTCTGGGCGATCTGCGCGTGAGTTGGGAAATCGTGCCGGCGCAGCAGGTCACCGTTTTTGCGCAGGTCGATGGTGACCAGCTGGTGCCCGCTGCCCACGCTGCCGATGGCAAGGGCTATGACGTGCAGTCAGGCGATCGCTCGCTGGTTGACGTGCTGCCCGACGTGCCTGAGTCGCCGTCGTTCGTGTGGTTGCGTCGTATCGCTGCGCTGCTGCTCGGGATAGCGGGTGCGCTGCTGTTGTTGCCCGAGCGCCAACGCACGCATCACGACTTGCTGCTGGCAGTGGGCGCGGGCGCGCTGCTGATCGGTGCGGTGGCATCTGTGCTTTGGTTGGGCACGGACATGACGGTGGGCGGCGCGTGGTTCGGTGTGGCGCTGGTGGGGTTGGTGCTGGCGGTGTGGCGGATTCGCGTGGCGGTGCATTAGAGGTGTTTGTCCCTCTCCTCGTTGGGGATGAGGGGCTAGTTGTAGCGTTGGCGCGCCTCGGCCCTCCCGCTTTTCTGTAGTAGCGCACCCTGGGTGCGACTGGCTTTCCTATCTCGTCATCCCTGCGAAGGCAGGGATCTAGTGACTCTGCTCTTGGTGCTTATGTAGCGCTGCCGCCAGCTTGCCGCCTACGCAGCGGGCGTTTCGATCGCCTGCCGGCGCTCGAGTCACTTTTCTTTTGCTGGCCCAAAAGAAAAGTAACCCAAAGAAAATGGCCTGAAGAGCTAGCAGGACGGCGATGGATATAAGCGCTGAAGCGCGCCATATCGCTGTCGCGTGGCGTTGCTACCTCAGGGACTGCAGCTACACCGCGACGCGTCGAAGCGCTGAGGACTTAAAGCGAGCGTGTTCTCTACTCCCTCTCCCCTCCGGGGAGAGGGTTGGGGTGAGGGGTCAATCTTGCCAAGGCGTTTCATCAGAGCGAGCTTTGTGGACGCACTTCCGCGAGCACTCGCCCCCACACCTCAATTCTCTCTCCCACAGGGACTACCTTCGGGTCGCCCAAAAGGGAGAGGAAGTAAGAGAGGCAATCCCGATCAGTTCGGCCGCTGATCCGCAAACGCGTAGACGTGATCCGCCCACTGCGTAGCTTCGAGATAGATCGCAGCCATGCGGCGGATCACCTGCGGCTGCACTTCGCCGCCGCGCAGGTTGCCCGCTTCCCACGCGCGGATCTGGTCCAGCAACGGTGCGAAGGGCCCCTTGCCTTCGAGCAGCGCACTGCTGATTTCGCGGGCCAATGGCAGGTGCCCCAGCACGAAATCCATTGGCGCTTCCATCAGCGTGTCCAGCAGCGAGAACAGGCCGGCGGTGAACGCCATCTCGCGCTGATCGGCGGGCATCTGCTGCGCAAGTTTCTCGCACATGTGCGCGCGGATCAGGGCAGC
Source organism: Dyella sp. OK584 (assembly GCF_057787755.1). Classification (NCBI taxonomy): domain Bacteria; kingdom Pseudomonadati; phylum Pseudomonadota; class Gammaproteobacteria; order Lysobacterales; family Rhodanobacteraceae; genus Dyella; species Dyella sp. OK584. The sequence goes on along the minus strand of NZ_CM173542.1, from coordinate 4,471,088 downwards.
ACGCAGCAGCTCTGGCGGACGGTCGCCCGTGCCGCTGAGCGCCATCGTGTAGATCCAGTTGCGCAGGCGTGCGGCGCCAAAGAAGATCGCCGCTTGCTGCACGGATTTGAGCTGGCGTGGCAACGCGAAGTAGGCGGAGTTCACGCAACCCAGCAGCTTGTAGCTGAGGATGGCGTCGTCTCGCACGATCTGACCGATCTCGACCGGGCCGGGGTTACCTTCCTGCAGGGCCTTCATCAAGCGCAGCAGGCTAAGACGACTGGCGGAGAGCACAGGCACGGCCACCGGCTCTGGCTTGAGCAGGAACTGCCCCTGGATCGCCTGCAGCGGCAAGGTCTGGCAGCGGTGATAGGTATCGTGGTCGTCGACATGGCCGGCGATGACATGCGTGCCGCGTGCGTGCAGGTATTCGCTGCGCGAGCGCATGGTGGCCGCGTCCAGCTTGCTGGCGTCCAGGCGCACGAACTGCACGATCTTCAGCAGCGGCTCAACCGCGGCGTTGAATTCCAGCGCAGTGTCGCCCGCATCAAGCATCAGCGGGCAGCCGCGCTGCGCCATGCGCGCCAGGCGTTCGACCAGGGCGGTATCGGCGGCGGCCTCCGGCTGCAGCAACACGCCGAATCGCGGCTGATGTTGCAGCACGTCGGTGTCTTCCATCAGCAGCTCACGTGTGAGCTTCAGGAAAGTACGGTTACCACGCACCAGGCGGGCGAGCGCACCATCGGTAATGGTGGCGAGCGCGCGACGCATCAGCGTAGCTTCGTCTTCGGCCTCGTTCTGGAACACGATCTCGTACGCGAAGAGTTCGCGCTTCGTGTCCAGCATGGGCAGACGGATGACCGGCAGCGGCTGCTCGTTGGCAGCAGCGCCTTCGTGGGCGGAGGGGATGGCCGCGGCTTCGCTCATGGTCGGTCGATGTGGTGGCGGTGGTTGGAGTGGGCGGCAACAGTCGCCCGCCAGCAGGCACGCATCGGGGGGAAGGCGATGCGCATCATGTTCTTCAGGCCTCAGCTAACGTCTGCGAGCGCAGGCTCGTGTGCAGTTCGCCTGCGCGGCTGTACACGCTGGCTTCCGCATCGTTGCCGGTCAGCACAGCCAGCGCCTTGCGCACCTGCTGCAGCCGGACGCCAACTAGCTGTCCGTTGCGCTGATTGAGCTGCTGGCAGGCGCGTAACGACTGCAGGATCTGCTGCCATATCGGCGCCAGCACACGGCTGGCTTCGGGCGCGCCCTGGCTGAGCTGTACGCGCTCGCCGTCGAGCTGCTCCAACCGGAGCATCAGGGCATGCTTGGCCGCGCCGGCGCGGTTGAGTGTCTCGACATCGGCAGCTTCAAGCGCGGTGCGCTCGGTATGCAGCGCGTCCGCCAATTGATCCACTGCGAGCCGCATCTCCTCGACCGCGGCGGTCAGGGCATCGTCCAGTTCGGCTTGCAGTGCGTGGTTCATGACTTGCCGTTGAGCTGGCTTTCCAGCGTCAGCATGCGGTCGGCGATGCGGCTGGGATCGACGCGATAGGTGCCGTTGGCCAACGCCTGGCGCACCTGTTCCACTTTCTTGGTGTCGACCGTGGCGCCGGAGCCGGTGCGCGAGGCTTCCTGCAGGGCGCGCGCCGAATCGGTCAGCTGGACGCGATCGTCGGCACCAGAGCTGCTGGCGGCCACATCGCTGCCGGTTGTCCCGGTGGCGTTCTGCGTCGAGCTGCCTTGGCCGGAAGAGGGCTGGGGAAGCTTGGGCAAGCCGTTGTTGGAAATGGTCGTGTTCATGGGTCCGTTCTCTATGCGGTTTTGGCCCTGTTACTGTCAGGATCGGCCGGGTGGTCGCAAACTTTAGTCTTCCATGGGGAGGGTGGCTATGGCAGGGCGAGCACCTCGCCCGGGGCGGTGACCATGGCATCGATCACTTTGCCGGAACTGCCATTGCGCACACGCAACCGTGAACCACTGTCTCCGTTACCCAGTGCGATGCCATTGGCACGCACCTCGATACCGTCCAGCCTTGATACCAGCTGCACCTGATCTCCGGCTTTCACCGCACTGCGGCCACCCAGGGCGCCCGGGGTGAGCACGCTGCCGGCGGGCAGGGCGCGAGAGAGCGTGCGCCCATCCACATCGCCCATGCCGCTGACATAGCCGTAGCCCAGCCGGGTGATGTCGCGCTCCTCGCTGCGCACATCGTCGGCGCGCACGCCATCGCCGCGTTGCAGCGGACGGGTAATCACCAGCACCTGCCGGTACACCTGCAGTTGCACGGGCACTCGCAGCGTCCAGCCGTCCGGCTGGGGGCAGCGAACCACCACATTCATGCGCGGCATCAGCCGCGTGCCTTCCTGCAGACCCGCACTCAGCGCTACCGGGCAGGGGGCGAGTTGCAGGCGTGGGTCCAGCGCACCTGCCTGCGCCACCACCCGACTACCGGGGGTGGCGTACTGGTCATGCAGCCACTGTTCGGCAGCCGCGCGTGCCGCCTGCGCCGGCTCTGCGGCGTAGGTGGGCAGCGCGAAGGCGCACAGCAGCAGGGTGACCAGCGGGCGTCGTGTCATAGATCGGCCAGCAACACGTTGAGTTGGGCCAGCAGCGTTTCGCGTTCGCTTTCCAGTTGCTGCACGAGTTGACTGGCCTGGTCGAGCTGGCCGTCGCATAGCAAGGTGGCGAAGGTGTTGCCGTGTTCGCGCAGACGCGCACCCGCTGCAGTGAGCAGGTTGGCAGCGGGGTTGTCGCCTCGGCCGGCCGTCAGTCGATGGAGCGTGCGATTGAGTGCTTGCGTGTCGAACCAGCGGCGATCGAGCGCAGCCGGCTCCTGCAAGGCCAGCTCCATGGCCTGGCGCAGGCCTTGCGCGGCCTCGCGCACGGTCAGGCTCAGGCTGGCCGGGTCGGCGCCGCTCTCGGTCTCCAGCCAGTCCAGCGCGAGGCGATGGGCGAGCAGGGCGGCGCGGCTCAGTGCTTCGGACTGGCGGTTTGCTTCGGCGGCACGGCGGTGCCATGCGCCAAGGGCTGCCTGCGCCGCAACCGCGCGGGCATGCTGGGCATCCTGATTCTTCTGCATGGTGGCGACGCGCTCGCCGATCTGGCGCAGCGCTTCGCCGCTGTCTTGAAGTGACGCTTCGGTCTGGGTAGCGCCACCTTGCGCGCGCTCGAGGCGCTGAAGGCCTTGCTGCACATCGCCATCGAGCTGCAGCGAGAATTCTCCGATGGAGCCGGTGACCTGTTCGATCTCGCCCGTGGCCTGGCTGGTCTTTTCGGCCAGCTGCTTCACCTCGTCGGCGACCACGGCGAAGCCGCGACCGGCTTCACCGGCACGCGCCGCTTCGATGGCAGCGTTGAGTGCCACCAGGTTGGTCTGGTGCGCAATCTCCTGCACTACGCCGGTGAGCTTGCGGATCTGCGCCACCTGCTCGGCCAGCTTGCTCTGATTGCGGTTCATTGCCGACAGGGCCGTGCGCAGCAGGCGCAGCTGGCCATCCAGCTCGCTGACGCTGCGTTCGCTGGCCTGACCGGTCTGGCGCGCATAGTCCAGACCAGTGCCGATCTGCTGCAGTGATGTCGAGATTCCGGCACTGCCGTCCGTCAAGCGACCGACGTCGTCACGGCTTTCCTGCGCGGACTGATGCATGGCGGCCTGCTCGCGCGACAGCTGTTGCGCAGCGCCCAGCACCAGGCCCTGTTGTTCCAGCGTCTGCAGCGCTACTGCCGCGGGTGGACGCGTAGTGGTGACGGCAACCAGTAGCGGCGCCAACGCCTGCGCGGCACGGGGATGGCGGGCAGACAGCTGCGCCACCCGTGCCTGGTCGCCCGCCGCGGCGGCGCGCGCAAGCTCGGCGAGGTGCTGGCTCCAGATCAGACTCATGGGTGAATCATTCCTTCCTGCAGGGGTCGTCACGGCATCGGCCATGAGTGTCCGAACTTGAGAAGCAAGCGACGTGCCATGGTGAAGCGGGCGCAACTCAAGCACAGGCATTTGCCGCCGATACGCGAGTGGTAACCCGCGGCAGCTGCCGCCTCGCGAGGAGTGCGCATGAGCGGCACTTGGATGGACAAGGTAGAGCAGCAAACCCGGCTGGCCGGTCACAACCGGGTGGCCATGCTGCTGTTCCGGATGGGCGATAGCCAGCTTTTCGGCATCAACGTATTCAAGGTACGAGAAGTGATGCGCCGTCCGCCGATGGAGCGCATGCCCGGTGCGCATCCGTTGATCGCAGGCAGCTGCAACTATCGCGGCATGACCATCCCGGTGATCGACCTGGCGGTGGCGCTGGGTTATCCATCGTTGCGCGACGAGCCTTCAGCACACCTTATGGTCACCGAGTTCAGCCGCTCCGTTCAGGGCTTCCTGGTGGCCGAGCCGCAGCGGCTGGTGCAGTGCGATGGTGAATCGCTGGAAGCGCCTGCGCCGGCGCTTGGTTTTGGCAGCCGTGTCAACGCGGTGACGCGTGTCGATGACTCATTGGTAGCCGTGGTCGATGTGGAGCAGGTATTGGCCAGCCTCAACGCGATGCCCGCCGAGCTTTCTGCGCCCATGCAGCGCATCGCCCGCGTGCACGACCTGCAGCCGCGCCGCGTCATGGTGGTGGACGACTCGCTGGTGGCGCGCAACCAGCTGGTGAATCTGTTCCGACAGATGGATGTGGAGTGCGTGGTGGCGCAGGACGGTCGGGAGGCGTTGCAACGCCTGGAAGATCTTGCGCAGGCGCCGGAAGGTGAGGGCGTGACCCTGGTGGTGTCGGATATCGAGATGCCGCGCATGGATGGCTATGCGCTGACTCGCGCCATTCGCGAGACGCCTACGCTGCGTTCGTTGAAGGTGGTGTTGCACAGTTCGATCAGCGGCATCTTCAATGAGGCGATGGTGCGCGAGGTGAATGCCGATCGCTTCGTGGCGAAGTTTCAGCCGGATTTGTTGGCGCAGACGGTGTTGGAGTTGATGCCGGAGAATTTTGAGAGGTTTTGAGTTTCTTGCTCCCTCTCCCCTGCGGGGAGAGGGTTGGGGTGAGGGGCGGGTGCTCGCGGCAAGGCCAACTATCTCAGTAGGAGCGCCCTTGGGCGCGACCGGTTTTTGCCTCAGTTACGTAACGGTGTCGCCAGCTTGCCGCCTGCGCAGCGGGCGTTTCGATCGCCTGCCAGCGACCGAGTCACTTTTCTTTTGCTGGCCCAAAAGAAAAGTAACCCAAAGAAAATGGCCTGAAGGGCTCATATGCAATGTGCTGGATACAAACCTGGCGACTGGTGCAAGTCAGATAAGTGACGTGCTACCTCATGGACTGCCGCTACACCGCAACGCGCCGTGGCGCTGAGGAAGCGCAGCATGGCGAGGCATACAAGCCTGGGGATCGACGCCAGCCGGACAAGTAAGGTGCTAACTCACGGACAGCGGCTATTCCGCGGGGCGGCGTAGTACTGAGGACTTAAAGCAACGCCGCGTTGTTTTTTTCTCCCTCTCCCTTCCGGGGAGAGGGTTGGGGTGAGGGGTGGGTGCTCGCCTCGATGCTGCATCTCGTTATTTGTGGGTATTTTTTGTCCTTGGTCTTAATGTGACGTTTGCGCCAGGGTGTCGCCTACGCAGCGGGCGTTTCGATCGCCTGCCGGCGACCGAGTCACTTTTCTTTTGCTGGCCCAAAAGAAAAGTAACCCAAAGAAAATGGCCTTGAAGGCTCTCAGCGAGATGTGGAATACAAGCGCTGTTGATCTCCGCCAGCCGGCGACGTCAAGGACTGCCGCTACACCGCAACGCGCCGTGGCGCTGAGGGGGCGCAGCATGGCGAGGCATACAGGCTTGGGAACCGCCGCCAGCCGGACGAGTCACGTGCTACCTCATAGACAGCGGCTACACCGCGGGGCGGCATAGTGCTGAGGGCTTAAAGCGTGGAGCGTCCGGTCAACTGTTATGCGGCGGAACCGTCAAAGGCGCTCGCAGGGTGGAGTCGTGCTTTTTAAGCCTTGTCGCAAGATTGACCCCTCACCCCAGCCCTCTCCCCTCCGGGGAGAGGGAGCTAGAAGCGAGGCGGCGTTGCTTTAAGTCTTCTGTACACCGACGCCCCGCGGAGTAGCCGCTGTCTATGAGGTAGCACGTGACTCGTCCGACTGGCGGCGGTCGTCAGGCTTGTAGGCCACGCCATGCTGCGCTTCCTCAGCGCCACGGCGCGTTGCGGTGTAGCCACTGCCCCTGAGGTAGCACGTCACTTATCTGACTTGCACCAGTCGCCAGGTTTGTATTCAGCACATTGCTATTAGCCCTTCAGGCCATTTTCTTTGGGTTACTTTTCTTTTGGGCCAGCAAAAGAAAAGTGACTCGGTCGCCGGCAGGCGATCGAAACGCCCGCCGCGTAGGCGGCAAGCTGGCGGCAGCGTCGAACCAAGAACGAAAGTCACTGGATCCCAGCTTTCGCTGGGATGACGAATAGGAGAGGCAGAGGCGAGATCGGTCGCGCTCAGGGGTGCACCCCTACAAAAGACAGACACTTCGAGCACCGCGACGAGAACCCGCTACCGCCCGCGTCAGATTTCCGTCGGCACGCCGCACACGCGTTCCATGCCATGCGCCAAAATCCCCGCAAACCCAACAGCAGCGCGGCCTGCCGAGCCACCAAAATCTCGTGGCACGCAAATTGCTCAAACCCTCCCGCGGCCCATGTCGCAGGAGTGAGCGATGAGTTCCATCAACGACAACCTGTTCGGATTGCACACCCAGGCGCTTGATCTTTGGCAGCGCCGCAGTGAAGTGCTGGCCAGCAATCTGGCCAATGCAGACACGCCGGGTTATCTCGCGCGCGATGTCGACTTCAAGAAGGCGCTGTCCAACGCCAGCGGCCAGAGCGACAACCTGCCGATGACGATCACCCAGTCCGGGCAGATCAACCCGCAGGCGCAGGCAGCCGACCAGTTGGCTTATCGCACGCCGAGCCAGCCGACGATGGACGGCAACACGGTCGACGCGCAAACCGAGCAGGCCAACTTTGCCGCCAACGGTGTGCACTACCAGGCCAGCCTCTCCTTTATCACCGCGCAGATCCACATGCTGCGTACCGCCATCACCGGAGGCTAAGGCTGATGTCGATGTTCAAGATTTTCGATGTGGCAGGTTCGGGCATGGCGGCGCAGTCGCTGCGCCTCAATACCGTGGCCAGCAATCTCGCCAATGCCGACAGCGTGTCGAGCACGCCCGAAGGCGCGTATCGCGCCAAAGAGCCACTGTTCGCCGCCGTGCAGCGTGCGCTGGGTGGCGCGAGCAATACCGACAACGACAGCGCCGTCGGCGTCCAGGTGAAGGGTGTTACCGAGAGTCAGGCGGATGTGCAGAGCCGCTACGAGCCGGGCAACCCGATGGCCGATGGCAACGGTTACGTCTATGGCAGCAACGTCAATCCCATCGACGAGCTGGTCAACATGATTTCCGCATCGCGTTCGTACCAGAACAACGTCGAAGCAATGAATACCACCAAGCAGCTGATGCTCAAGACCCTCGACCTCGGCAAATAAGCTAGGAACCCTCACGTGTCCACCATTCCAGGCAACAGCAGCACCAGCGGCAGTTCGAATTCCGGCACGTCGAATGCCAGCTCCCCGTTGTCCAACACCATGACGCAGGCCGACTTCCTCAAGTTGATGACGGCCCAGTTGCAGGCGCAGGACCCCACCAATCCGGTGGACAACTCGCAGTTCGTTTCGCAGATGGCGCAGTTCAGCCAGCTCTCGTCCACGCAGCAGCTGGATACCGACCTGCAGTCGCTGAGCAGCAACATCAGCTCGGCCATGCAGACGTCGCAGGTGCTCAGCTCGGCGACCCTGGTGAACCGTCAGGTACTGGTGCCTTCGACCACGATGAGCTACGACGGCAGCAGCATTAGTGGCGCAGTGAATGTCGCCAGCGCCGGCAGCGTCACCGTGCAGGTACTCGACGGCAGCGGCAATGTGGTGCGCACGATGCCGCTAGGTTCGCAGGACACCGGCCTTGCGCAGTTCAGCTGGGACGGCAAGGACGACAGCGGCAACACCGTGGCTGATGGCAGCTACACGCTTAAGGCCACCAGCGGCAGCGCCTCGCTCGACACCTACGTAGCCGGCAAGGTTACCGGTGTGGGCTACGGCGGCAGCACGGTCGGCACTTACCTGCAGGTATCGGGCGTGGGCGGCGTGCCGCTCGCGCAGGTCGCACAGATTCTCTGACGCTTCGCGCGTCCACTCATCACGAGGAACCGAACATGGCACTGAACACGGCACTCAGCGGTATCAACGCGGCCCAGTCCGATCTCAACGTCATCGCCAACAACATCGCCAACGCCAACACCACGGGCTTCAAGGGTTCGCGCGCAGAGTTTGCCGACATCTTTGCCGTCACTGGCCTCAACCTCAACTCCACCGCCGTGGGCAGCGGCGTGCGCCTGGACGACGTGGCGCAGCAGTTCACCCAGGGCGATATCCAGCAGACCGGCAACAGCCTGGACCTGGCGATCAACGGCAATGGCTTCTTTGCCATCAACAATGGCAATGGCGTGAACTACACGCGAGCCGGTGACTTCCAGAAGAACTCCAACGGCTACGTCACCACGCCCGACGGCTCGCGCCTGCAGATCTACCCGTCCAATGGTGCGGGTGGTTTCGATACCAGCACGCTCTCGGACTTCAGCTGGATCACCGCGCAGAGCAACGCGACCGCCACCTCGACGGTGACGCTGAGCTCCAACCTGCCGGCCAGCGCCACCGTGCCGGCCAATGCGTTCAGCACCACCGATTCCACCAGCTACAACGCCGCGGCGCCGGTGAAGGTCTATGACTCGCAGGGCGGCTCGCACCAGGCCACCGTCTATTACGTGAAGACCGGCACCAATACCTGGGACGCCAACCTTTACGTGGATGGGCAGAACGCCGGCACCCAGCCGATGACCTTCGACACCAGCGGCAACCTTGCGACGCCGACGAGTGGCACGCTGGCGTTCAACAGCGTGACTCTGGGCAATGGCTCCTCGCCGCTGACGCTGTCGTTGAACGTTACCAACACCACGCAGTTCGGCACCGATTATTCCGCCGGATCGATTATTCAGAACGGCTTCGAGGCCGGCACGCTGTCTAGCATCGACATCGACAACAACGGCGTCATCACCGCGAACTATTCCAACAACCAGAGCACGCAGATCGGCCAGGTGGCCGTCGCCAACTTCGCCAACATGCAGGGTCTCCGCCAGCTCGGCAATGCGAGCTGGGCTGCCAGCACCGACTCCGGCCCGCCAGTGATGGGTACGGCGGGCGTTGGCGAGTTCGGCACGATGCAGTCCGGCGCGCTGGAAAGCTCCAACACGGCCGACACCACCGCGCAGCTGGTCAACATGATCCAGGCGCAGCGTGACTACCAGGCCAACGCACAGGTGCTGTCCACCGACAACACGCTGGCGTCGGCGCTGTTCAACGCTGTTTCGCGCTGATAAGCCGTCATGGATCGTTCCGTCTACGTAGCAATGACCGGGGCAACGCAGATCATGCGTTCCCAGGAAGCGGTGAGCCACAACCTGGCCAACGCTTCCACGGTCGGCTTCAAGAGCGAGCTCACCGCGTTCCAGAGCGTGCCGGTGCTGGGCGATGGTGCGCCCTCGCGCATCAACGCGGTGGCGCAGGGTATCGGCCAAAGCTTCACGCAGGGTTCGCTGATCAACACGGGTCGTTCGCTGGATGTTTCGGTGCGCGGCGCGGGCTGGATCGCGGTGCAGGCGCCGGACGGTTCGGAAGGCTATACGCGCGCGGGTGATCTGCAATTGACGGCGGACGGTGGCCTCACCGATTCGCGCGGCAACCCGGTGATCGGCAGCTCCGGCCCGATCACCATTCCGCCGGCTGCGGAAGTAAGTGTCGGCAATGACGGCACCATTTCCTCCGTGCCGCTGGGGCAGGGGCCCAACTCGGTGTCGACGCTCGATCGCATCAAGCTGGTCAACCCTGATCCGACACAGCTTGTGCAGGGCAGCGACGGTTTGATGCACATGGCTGGCGGCGGCACGGCCGATACCGACGACAACGCGACGCTCGCCTCCGGTGTGCTCGAGGGCAGCAACGTCAACGCGTCCGCCGAGCTGGTGAAGATGATCGCGTTATCGCGCCAGTACGACATGCAGGTGAAGTCCATCAAGGCCTCCGAGGACAACGCCGATTCCGCCATCAAGCTGATGCAGGCCAATTAAAGCCGCAGCGTTACGGGAGTAACCGATGTTCTCTTCCTTGTGGATTGCCAAGACCGGTCTCGATGCGCAGCAGACGCGCATGGACGTGATCTCCAATAACCTGGCCAACGCCAACACCACCGCGTTCAAGAGTTCGCGTGCCGCGTTCCAGGACCTGATGTACCAGAACAAGGGCCAGCCTGGCGGCCAGACCACGGAACAGACGCTGTCGCCGTCGGGCCTGATGCTGGGCACCGGCGTGCGCGTCGTGGGCAACGAGAAGCTGTTCACCGAAGGCAGTTTGACGCAGACCGGCAGTTCGATGGACGTAGCCATCCAGGGCCGCGGCTTTCTGCAGGTGAGCATGCCCGATGGCAGCGTGGCGTACACGCGTGACGGCTCACTGCACACCGACGCCAACGGCCAGCTGGTCACCGCCGACGGTTATCCGCTGGAGCCGGCCATCACCGTGCCGTCCAACGTGCAGAGCCTCACCATCGGCACCGACGGTACCGTGTCGGCAACGACCACCGCATCGGCTACACCCGCCACGCTGGGTGCGCTGCAGCTGGCTGACTTCATCAACCCCGCCGGCCTGCAGCCGATGGGTCAGAACATGTATCTGGAAACGGCATCGAGCGGTGCGCCGCAGACCGGACAGCCCGCACTCAACGGCATGGGTTCGCTGCTGCAGGGCTCGCTGGAGTCCTCCAACGTCAACGTGGTGGCCGAGATGGTCAACATGATCGAAACGCAGCGCACCTACGAAATGAATTCCAAGGCCATCAGCAGCACCGACCAGATGCTGCAGGACCTGACCGACAAGATGTGAGCATTGCCATGCCGTCCTTTCGCTACCTGTCTCGAATCACTGCTGCGCTGGCATTGGCCATGCTGGCTGGCTGCGTCATGCCGCCAACCCATGACGATCACCAGTGGGCGGCCACGATGCCGACGGAGCCGAGCGCGCCTCCGCCGACCGATGGCTCGATCTACCACGCCGAGCAGGGCATGGAGTTGTTCAACGACGCACGCGCGCATCGCGTGGGTGACATTCTCACCATCTCGCTGGTGGAAAGCACGCAGGCGTCGAAGAAGGCCAGCACCAGCACCAGCAAGAAGGACGCGAGCACCATCAGCGCGCCCACCATTCTTGGGCACTCGCTCAAGGTGGGTGGAAAGACCGCAGATTCGTCCCTCAATGCCGACCGCAATTTCGATGGTGCGGGCAACAGCAGCCAGAGCAACCAGCTCACTGGTTCGATCACGGTCACCGTGGCGCAGCGTCTCTCCAACGGCAACCTGCTGGTGCGCGGCGAGAAGATGCTCACCATCAACCAGGGTCAGGAGCTGATCCGCATTTCCGGCATCGTGCGTCCGCAGGACATCCTGCAGGACAACAGCGTGCCATCCACGCGCGTAGCCGACGCGCAGATCGCCTATACCGGCAAGGGCTCGCTGGCCGATGCGAACACGCAAGGCTGGTTGTCTCGCTTTTTCAGCTCGAAGTGGATGCCTTACTGATGAACGGTTTCTTCCATCGGGATTCCCATGTGATGGCACGGATCGCGCAGCGTGCGGTGTCGGTATTGCGCGGCGTAGCCATCGTGCTTTGCGCCAGCTTCTCGGTGAGTCAGCCCGCGCATGCCGACAAGATTCGCGACCTGGCCCAGGTGGCCGGCGTGCGCACCAACCAGTTGATCGGCTACGGCCTGGTGGTAGGTCTCGATGGCAGTGGCGATCAGACCACACAGGCACCGTTCACCACGCAAAGTCTGGAGAACATGCTGGTGCAGTTCGGCATCACCGTGCCGGCCAACGTGCGCCCGCAGCTGAAGAACGCCGCCGCCGTCACGATAACGGCGCAGTTGCCACCGTTCGCCAAGCCCGGCCAAGTCATCGACGTTACCGTGGCATCGATCGGCAATGCCAAGAGCATTCGTGGCGGCGAGCTGCTGATGACGCCGCTGCGTGGTGCGGACGGCAACGTGTACGCGATGGCACAGGGTAGCGTGGTGGTGGGTGGCATCAGCGCGCAGGGCAAGAGCGGTTCCAGCGTGCAGGTGAATATCTCGGCCAGTGGTCGCGTGCCCAATGGCGCGACGGTGGAGCGCAGTGTCGCTTCCTCGTTCGGCAACAACGGCGGTGATCTGGTACTCAACCTCAACACACCCGACTTCACCACGGCGGCGCATATCGCCGAAGCGGTGAATCGCACTTACGGCGCGGGCACAGCCAGCGCGATCGACGGGGGCTCGGTGAGCGTGCGCGGTCCGGTCGATCCGAGCCAGCGTGTGGCGTGGCTCGGCGCGGTCCAGGGCATTGAAATATCGCCGGGCGAAGCGCCTGCGCGTGTCGTGGTCAATTCGCGCACCGGCACCGTGGTGATCGGTTCGGAAGTTCGCGTGACGCCGGCAGCCGTGGCGCACGGTTCCATCCAGGTCACCATCAGTGAGCAGCCGCAGGTTAGTCAGCCGGAGGCGTTCAGCCGCGGCCAGACCGTGGTAGTGCCCAGCAGCAACGTGCAGGTGAGCGAGGACGGCGGCCACATGTTCAAGTTCGGCCCCGGCACCAATCTCGACACCATCGTGCGCGCGGTGAACCAGGTCGGTGCGTCGCCCAGCGATCTGATCTCGATCCTGCAGGCGCTCAAGCAGGCCGGCGCGTTGCACGCGGAACTGGTAGTCATCTAATGGCGTTGACCGGCGACGCTGCGAAGAGCCTGAACACCTGGACGGATCTGTCCGGGTTTCAGTCGCTTCGGCAAAGCGCGCAGACCGATGCGAAGTCGGCACTGCCGGCCGTGGCCAAGCAGTTCGAATCCATCTTCACCCAGATGATGCTCAAGTCCATGCGTGACGCCAGTGCGGGCGATGGACTGATGGACAGTGATGCGGGCACCGCCTGGCGAGACATGTTCGACCAGCAGCTGTCGGTGAACCTGTCGCAGCAGGGCAACGGCCTGGGCATTGCCCAGATGCTGATTCGCCAGCTTGGCGGCACGCAACAGAGCGGTACGGGTGGCACGACGACACCAGACGACTGGCAGAAGCGTCTCAATTCCGTGACCAGCGCCGCAAAATCGGCAGGTTCGCAGGTGCTCAAGTTGTTGCCGCAGGATGCGCAGGATTTCGTGCAGCAGCTCGCACCCTATGCGCAGAAAGCTGCCGAAAAGCTTGGCGTCTCCGTGCGCGCAGTGCTGGCCCAGGCCGCGCTGGAAACACAATGGGGCAAGCACATGCCGTCCCATGGCAATGGCGATACCAGCAACAACCTGTTTGGCATGAAGGCCGGCAGCAGCTGGGATGGCGAGAAAGTGAGCGTTCCCACGCTGGAGTTTGAGGATGGTGTGGCGGTGCAGCGACGCGCTCAGTTCCGTGCCTACGCCAATCCGGGCGAGTCGTTCGACGACTATGCCCAGTTGATTTCCGATAACCCGCGTTACGCCAAGGCACTCAACCATGGCGAAGACGTGGTGGGCTTCGCACGCGGCCTGGTCAATGGTGGCTATGCCACTGATCCGTCGTATGCGCAAAAAATTGTGGCCATCGCCAACAGCCCAGCCATGCGTGACGCCCTCGATGCGCTCAAGAAAGTCAGCGACGCGCCGATCTCCCCCAAGTGACTTTGCCGGAATAACCCATGTCCAACCTTCTCAGCATTGGTACTTCAGGGCTTAACGCGGCACAGGTCGCGCTCAATACCGTCGGCAACAACATCAGCAACGTCAACACGACGGGCTACAGCCGGCAGACGGTGGTGCAGACGGAGACCATGACGCCCCCCGGTGGGCGATACAGCATTGGCAGCGGCGTCGATGTGAAGTCCGTGCAGCGCGCCTACAGCGACTTTCTTACCAACGCGGTGTGGAGCAGCAACTCCAGTCTGCAGCGTGCTACCAAGTACAACGATCTGGCGACCACGCTCAACAGCGTGTTGAGCGCCAGCGGCAGCCTGCAGGGTTCGCTCGACAGTTTCTACGGCGCCTTCAGCACGGTGGCCAATACGCCGGGCGTGGCGTCCAGCCGGCAATCGCTGCTCGGCAGCGCCGGTTCCACGGTTACCGTGTTCAACACCCTCGGCCAGCAGTTGAGCGCGCAGCAGAGCCAGGTGAACAGCCAGATCGGCACCACGGTGAACAGCATCAACACCGTCGCCAGCAATATCGCCGACCTCAATGCCAAGATCCACCAAGCCGGCAGCAATGTGCCCAACGATCTGCTGGATCAGCGCGACACCATGGTCCAGACGCTTTCGGGCTACCTGGGTGTTTCCACCTTTGCCCAGCAAGACGGCACCATCAGCATCTATGCGTCCAATGGGCAGGCGCTGGTAAGCGGCGACAAATCTTTCGCGCTTTCCACCGGCAAGAACGCCTACGATTCGACGCGCACCGATGTGTTCGACACCACGGGCACCAACATCACCACCAAGCTGAGCGGCGGCGCGCTTGGCGCGTTGCTCGATTACCGCAGCAACGTGCTGGACAACGTGCAGAACCAGTTGGGCCAGGCGGCCGTGGCGCTCGCCAGCAGCGTCAACGAGCAACAGGCCAAGGGCCTGGACCTCAACGGCAAGCAGGGCGCGGCGATGTTCGGTGTGCCGTCGCCGACGGTGCTTCCCAGCAGCGCGAACAAGGGCAGTGCGGGCGTTACGGCCAGCATCAGCGATGCGTCGCAACTGACCGCGTCCGACTACGTGATGAGCTACGACGGCACCAACTGGAACCTGGCAACCACCAGCGGCCAGAGTGTGGCCATGACCACCAACCCCGACGGCAGCTATTCGGCCGATGGGCTCACCTTCAACGTATCGGGCACGGCGCAGACGGGCGACAGCTTCCAGATCCAGCCCACACGTTCGGCTGCCAACGGCCTGACGTTGACCATGACCGATCCCAACGGCATCGCAGCGGCGGCGGCGCTCACCTCCAAAGCGGCCAGCGGTAATACCGGTACGAGCAGCATGGGCTCGGTCACGGTGAACGATCCCACCAACGCGGCGTTGCTCAGCAATGCCACGGTGAGCTTTCCTACCACGGGCAGCTATCAGGTCACCGACAGCACCGGCAACGTACTGGCCAGCGGCAGCTATGCGGCAGGGCAGACCATCAGTGCCAATGGCTGGAGCGTGACGCCATCGGGCACGCCTGGCGCGAACGACAGTTTCACCGTTGGCATCAACAGCAATGGCCTCAATGACACCAGCAACGCGCTTGCACTGGCGGGGCTGGCCGACAAGGGCGTGCTCAACGGCGGCACCCAATCGGTGATCGAGGCTTACGGCACGCTCACCACGGCCATCGGCACGGTGGGTAGCCAGGCGCAGAGCAATCTCACCACGCAGACCAGCCTGTACAACCAATCGGTGTCCGCGCAGCAGAGCGTGTCGGGTGTGAACCTCGATGAGGAAGCGGCCAACATGGTGCGCTATCAGCAGGCGTATCAGGCCTCGGCGCAGGTGATCTCCACCGCGCAAACCATCTTCAGCAGTCTGATCAGCGCGATACAGGGATAAACCACGATGCGCCTCTCCACCAGCTGGATGTATCAGCAGTCCCTCAGCACGATGCTCAACCAGCAGAGCGCAATGGCGGCCTCGCAGAATCAGGTCGATACGGGCGTGCGCATCAACGTGGCATCCGACGATCCGGCGGGCGCGGGGCAAGTGGTGAGCCTCGGCCACATCATTGCGGCCAACGCGCAGTTTTCCAACGACATCGACAGCGCCAACACGAGGCTCAATACCGAGGCCAGCACACTCGACTCGGTGAACAGCGCGCTCGACAGCGTGCGAACGCTGTCGCTGCAGGCCATCAACGGAACGCTCTCGGATAGCGACCGCAAGAGCATCGCCAGTCAGCTCAGCCAGATCCGCGACCAGCTCGTGCAGGCGGCCAATACCACAGACAGCAACGGCAATGCATTGTTCGCCGGCACCAGCACCACCAGCACGCCGTTTCAGGTGGGCGTCAACGGCACCGTGAGCTACGCGGGGAACGATGGACAGCAGCGCGCGGCGGTGGGCTCGGGGTTGCAGATCGCTACCGGCGACGCCGGCTCGGGCATCTTCATGAATGTCCCTTCGGGCAATGGTTCGTTCGTAGCCAGCGCGGGCGGAACGAATACGGGCACGTTGCTCGTAGGCACCAACAGCGTCACCGATCTGGCCGCATGGAATGCCGGCAAGGCAAGCAGCGGTGGTGGTTACACCATCACTTTCGGTACGGCAGGCAGTTGGACGGCTGCCGATGCCCGTGGCAATCCCGTGCTCGACAGTAGCGGCAATCCGGTGGGTGGTACCTACACGGACGGCGGCTCGATCAGCTTCAACGGCATGACCGTCGCCATGAGCGGTACACCCGCTGCCGGCGATACGGTGTCAGTGCAGTCGGGCGGCCAGCAGGATGTGTTCACCACGCTCAGCAACATGATCACTGCGTTGCAGGGTGGTGGCAGCGATACGCAACTCACCAACGTGATGAGCCGGCAGATCGAGTCGATCGACCAGGCGCAGTCGGGCATCAGCGCGACGCAGGTCGCCATCGGCGGACGATTGAACACGCTGACGCAGCAGCAGGGCGTGTACCAGGATCTCAACGTTACCTATCAGGCCGCGCTGTCGGACGTGGCAGCTGCCGATCCTTACACCGCGATCAGCAACCTGTCGTTGCAGTCGGCGGCGCTGCAGGCGTCGCAGCAGGTGTTCGCGCAAGTCAAATCGATGAGCTTGTTCAACTACATCAAGTAATGGCTTCGTGGTTGCGCGTGCCGCGTTGGTGGCTGCGCGATGCATGGGCTGGATATCGGTCGCGGATGCAGCAGGGAGGTCTACGCAGCAAGGGTCGGGTGTGATGGTGCGCACGGTGGAAAGGTTTCGCCACGCTTGCAAAGTGCGCTCTATCACGAAATGGCAGTGAGTGGCTCAAGTAATCCGAAAGGACGCCGAAAAGCTCACCGAGGCGGATGGCATTCCCACTGAGGACCTTGCCGCCGGCACGAACAAAGCCAACCAACCGGCCACCGGTTACGTAGGAGAAATCCATGTCTCTCGTTATCAATACCAACATCTCGTCGCTGAATGCTCAGAACAACCTGACCAAGTCGAAGAACGCCTTGGCCATGGCCACCCAGCGTCTGTCGTCGGGCCTGAAGATCAACAGCGCCGCCGACAACGCCGCCGGCTTCGCCATCTCGCAGCGCTACACCACGCAGGTTGGCGGCCTCAATCAGGCCAGCGCCAACGCCAGCGACGCCATCAACCTGGCGCAGACCGCCGGTTCCGCGCTCGATCAGGTCACCGCCAACCTGCAGGCCGTTCGTGACCTGGCCGTGCAGTCGGCCAACGGCACCTACACGGACGGTGACCGCGCTTCGATCGACCAGGAAGTGCAGCAGCGCCTGGCTGAAATCACCCGCATCGCCAACCAGACCACGTTCAACGGTTCCAAGGTTCTGGACGGCACGATGCAGACCAAGAGCTTCCAGATCGGCGCCGACGTCGGCCAGACCATCAGCGTGAACCTGGGCACCAGCGTGAAGGCCAGCGACATGGGCAAGATCGCTGAGGTCAACACCTCCGACCTGAGCGGTGCGTTCACCGATGCCACCACCGGCGCGGCGCTGACGATGGATCTGTCGAAGATCACCATCACCGGCACCGATGGTACGGCAGTAGCACTCAGCGGCACGGCCAGCAGCGTCCAGGATCTGGCTGATGCCATCAATGCCAAGGCTGTCACTGGCGTCAGCGCGGCGGTGGACGGCAAGGGCGGCCTGAGCCTGTTCTCCAATGGCTCCTTCAAGGTTGCCGACACCGGTTCCATCGCTGCCGCCTCCACCTTGGGTGCCACGCAGACCAAGATCACGGGTGTCGCCACCGACGTCGGTGCCGGCGGAGCTTATGTGGATGGCGCTGCCGTCAATACCGCTGGATCGCTGGATGGCTCCGATGTTAAGACCGTCGATAACGCCAACGCGCTGATCTCGCGCGTCGACGTTGCTCTGAAGACAGTGAGCGATTTCGCTGCCCAGTTGGGTGCGGTGCAGAACCGCTTCCAGTCCACCATCTCCACGGTGGCGGCTCAGACCACCAACCTGCAGGCCTCGCAGTCGACCATCCAGGACGCGGACTTCGCGGCCGAGACGGCCAACCTCAGCAAGGCTCAGGTGCTGCAGCAGGCGGGCATCTCGGTGCTGGCACAGGCCAACTCCAACCCGCAGCAGGTGCTGAAGCTGTTGCAGTAACGGACGGAAGGCCTGGACGCGGCTCTCCCGGGTCGCGTCCGCCTCGGCCGGTTTTATCGCCTGACGGGCCCTTGGGCCCGCCAGGTATCACGGGAGCCACCGGCAAAGTCCTTGAGAGACGAGGGTTTTGCCGGGGGCTCGAAACTTCCCGCCGCAAAGCGGGGTTCATTCGGGAAAGTGAAAAGGCAGCGCCATGACCCCCACCAGCCCTACCAGCAGCCCCACCACCACCCCCACCACCACCCCCACCACCACCCCAACGACCGGCTTGACGACGACCGGCGGCACCATCAGCTCGGCGGGTCTCGGTTCCGGCCTGAACGTCAGTGCGATCGTCACCGCGCTGGTCAATGCACGAAAAGATGCGCCGCAGACGCAAATCACCACGCGTACTACGCAGACCAACAACCTGCTCACGGGGTTGTCTTCGCTGAACTCGGCGTTGGGCTCCGTGCAAAGCGCGCTCGCCACGCTCACCTCGGTCAACACGTTCAACAGCTACGCCGCCACGCTGACGCCCAGCGGCAGCAGTTCCAGCATCGGCACCGCGACCACGATGTCCAGTGCTCACGCTGGTACCTACACCATCGAGGTGAGCCAACTGGCGACGGCGCAGAAGCGTGCGAGTGACGCGTACGCCACCGGTACGGCAGTGGGCAGCGGCACGCTCAGCCTCACCGTGGGTTCGAACACGATGAACATCGCCGTGTCGGCCACCAATTCGCTGTCGGACATCGCCTCCGCCATCAACAGCTCCTCGTCCAACCCGGGCGTAACAGCCACCATCATCAATGGTGCGAACGGTCAGCAGCTGATGCTGAGCTCCAGCAAGACGGGTGTCGCCAACAGTTTCTCGGTGAGCGCGAACGCTACCAGCAGCAGCGGATTGCTTGCGCTGGCAGGCAAGCTCAATACGGCGGGCAACAACGAGCCGGTGGACGCGAAGCTCCAGGTGGACGGCATCGACGTCACCAGCGCCACCAATACCGTCACCGGCATGATGGACGGCGTGACGCTCAATCTCACCGGTACCGGCACCAACACGCTGACCGTGGCGCAGGACACCACCGCCGCCAACAAGGCCGTCCAGGGTTTCGTCGACGCATTCAACAGCTACGCCAGCACGGTGTCCTCGCTGTCCAGTTTCGACAAGAGCACCAGCACCGCTGGCGTGCTGCTGGGCGATGCCACGCTCACTTCGGTGCAGCGGCAGATCTCCTCCGTGCTCAGTAACTCGGTGAAGGGCAACAGCATCGGCACGCTGTCCAATCTGGGCATCACCCGCAACGCCGACGGCACTCTAAGCCTGGATACGGACAAGCTTGCCTCGACGCTCAAGTCCAACCCCAGCGCGGTGAAGGATCTGTTCACCGGTGCCAATGGTTATGCCAACGCGCTCAACAAGACGATCGATGGCTATACGTCGAGCAACGGCATCATTACCACGCGCATGGACAGCCTCAACAACACGCTGACCCAGCTGACCCAGCAACAGACTTCGCTCGATGCGCGCATGGCGACCTATCAGACCCAGCTGCAGCAGCAGTACACCGCGCTGGACACCTTGATGTCCTCGCTCAACAACACCAGCAGTTACCTGACCACGGCACTCGAGCAGATCAACAACTCCAACAGCTCGAAGAACTGAACGCGGGGAAGCGACCATGACCTACGGCTACACGCGCAACGCCGGCGCGATCTATCAGGACACCAGCGCGCGCGGCAGCGTCGAGGGTGCCGACCGTCACCAGCTCACCGGCATGCTGTTCGACGGCGCCATCGACCGGATCAATCAGGCCCGCGGTGCCATGCGCCGGGGCGATGTACCCGCGAAGGGCATGCATTTCGGCAAGGCGCTGGCCATTCTCGGTGAGTTGCGCGGCAGCCTGGACCACACGTCTGGCGGCACGCTGGCTGGTCGACTCGACGCGCTGTACGACTATGTGAGCCGCCGTCTTCTTCACGCCCAGCTCAACGACGACGAGCACGCCATTGACGAAGCAGTGGATTTGCTGACGCCAGTGCGCGACGGCTGGCGCCAGATTCGCGAAACGTACATGGCGTCGCAGAGCGCCTCCAGCGCTGCTGCGTGATGGTGATGGACATGGCTGCCAGCATTCTCGATGTCAGCGCACGCATGCTGGCCTCGGCCCGCGCCGGCGATTGGGACGCCGTCGCCTCGTTCGAGGCCGAACGCAGCGGCCTGCTCAATTCGCTGTCCCTGTCCGATCCGGCGGCGCTTGCGACCCTCAAGACACTGCTTGCCCATACCGAGGAAGTCCGCAAGCTGGCCGGCGACCAGCGCGACCACCTCGGCGAAGCACTGGGGCAGCATCAGCAGCGCCACCGTGCTCTTAGCGCCTACCTTCACGCCGGCATCGACTGACGCTACGTCCAGTCTGGCGCCAGAGCGAATACGCGCATAATCCCTACGTATTCCGGCGCTGTCTCGAAGCCCGGCCCAGAACGACCGAGGGACCCATGCAAGACTCATCCTGGCAGGCCTTTTCCGAGCGCGTCACCTATGAGGACGGCCTTCACGCCAGTTGCGCGGCGTTGCCGCAGGCGCTGGGCGAGTTGCAGCTACTGGCGATGCGCGAGCGCAACCTCAGCGTGCTGGGCACGCTCGCCGTGTTTGGCGAACGCCGCAGCGACACGCTCGACGAGGAAAGCCCGGTCGCGCAGGAATTGCAGCGGGTGGACAGCAAGCTCAACGTGCTGATGGCCATGCTGGATCAATTGCTTCGACGCGATGTCGAGCTACCACCCCGCCAGTTGCTCTGCTTCAACGCCATTGGAGCTGTGTTGCCGCGAGCCATGTGGCCTGTCGGTCAGGCAAGCGGCCTGGTGCGATTGCATTTCGATGGCTGCCTGGCCTTGCCGTTGGAGTTGCCGGCACGGCTCGTGCGAGAACGTGATGTCGATCACGTTTTCGTGGCGTTCGAATCACAGGACGACGTGACGTGTGACGCACTTGAGCGCCTCGTGTTCCGCCACCACCGACGTAAAGTGGCAGAACGTCGCCTGACAGCTTCTTAGGAATCTGCCTACGGTCGCGACCACTATGTGACCGACATCACGCTACGTAAAATCGACGCGAAAGTTCTTTGACGCCGATCTCATCTCTGGTGTCGCACAGGGTCACTTTTCCGCAGACCTTTAGCCTTCGTTTTAACCCAATAGATTCAGTCACATGTCGCATACCTTTGCGACGTGGGCGAGCCGCTGCGCCCGCGGGTGACGCTGACCGGCAGATGGCGGCGGCCGTCAGCGTCGAAAAATCGTTCCGTACTGGCCTTCTTCTTGCTGAACCCTCTTCAACAGACGACGACGGATTGTCGACTCGCCAGCAGCGCAGTCCAGGGGTTCAGGGGTCCATCGATGAAGCAGCACGCACGAGAGTCAGTCATGGGAAAGTTCGACGTACTGGTGATCGAATCCGATCATCGCAGGGCGGAGTCAGTCGTATCGGCGCTGGAGTTTCTTGGTTATCGGCCACAGCGCGCCGATGACTGCGAAACGGTGGAGGAAGCGACTCATGCCTGGCGCGCGGTCTATGTGGGCGACGTGCGGGATGATGCGAAGGCGGAGCAGCAGTTCGCCCAACTGGGTGCCGCCGCAGCGCATGTGATGGTGTTGCTGGCCACCGATTCGACTTGGGTGGCGCGGATGGGGGCGGACGCATCGCCATTCGCCGCCCGCGTGGGAGTCGTCGATTTCCCGCTGCGCTACGAACAGCTCGCCGAGACCTTGCGTGGCCCTCAGTCGCCGTCGGCAATGCGTCGCACGGAGCTTCGACTGGTCGGCTGCTCGGCACCGATGGCCCGAGTGAACTCTCTGGTTCGTCAGGTGGCGCCGTTCGACTCCAGCGTATTGGTGCTGGGCGAATCGGGCACCGGCAAGGAAATGGTGGCACGCAGCATTCATGAATGTTCGTCGCGCCGCGACAAGCCTTTCGTGGCGATCAACTGCGGCGCGATTCCGGCCGAACTGCTGGAAAGCGAACTGTTCGGTCACGAAAAGGGCGCGTTCACCGGCGCCATCAGCACACGCAAGGGCCGGTTCGAGCTGGCCGAGGGTGGCACGCTGTTCCTGGATGAAATCGGTGACATGAGTTTGCCGATGCAGGTGAAGCTGTTGCGCGTACTGCAGGAGCGCGTGTTCGAGCGCGTGGGAAGCAATCGCACGCAACGCTGCGACGTGCGCATCATTGCCGCCACGCATCGCAATTTGGAGGCCGCCATTGCTGACGGCCAGTTCCGCGAGGACCTGTATTACCGCCTGAGCGTATTCCCGCTGGAAATGCCGGCGTTGCGCGAGCACCTGGACGACCTGCAGGAGCTGGTGGCCGAGTTCAACCAGCGCCTGTCGCGTCGCGGCCTGTCCGGCGTGCGCTTCAGCGCGGGCGCCATGCATGCACTGCATGGTTATGCCTGGCCGGGCAATGTGCGCGAGCTGTACAACCTGGTGGAGCGTCTTTCGATTCTCTATCCGCACGGCGAAGTGCGCGTAAGCGACCTTCCGGAAAAATATCGCGGGCAGCAGGTGATCGAGGAAGTGCGCGGTTCCGCGCTGCTGTCGCTGATGACGGGTCATTCGAGCGCGATGGCCGAGCCGATGACGGTAGTGCCGGCCGATTCGTTGGTGATGCTGCCCGAGGGTGGGCTGGATCTTAAGGATCACCTGGCCGACATCGAAGTGGGGTTGATCCGTCAAGCGCTTGACGTTACCGGCGGTGTGGTGGCACACGCGGCGAAACTGCTGCGCATGCAACGCACGACGCTGGTGGAAAAGCTGCGCAAGTACGGGCTGCAGCCAAGCCTGCAGGCTTGATGTGCTTTTTCTCCCTCTCCTCTTTGGGGAGAGGGTTGGGGTGAGGGGACAACCTTGCGTTGCACTCGGAAAAACGTCGGTCCTGTAGGAGCGCACTCTGTGCGCGACATGCCTACGTAGCGGTACACCGAACCTCCGCGGTCGCGCACAGGGTGCGCTCCTACAAGGGCAAGACAAGCGAAAAATGGCATGGCACGCCTTGTGCTTCTACACACTCAAACACCGTCACGCGTTGGATTTCCGTCATGACCCAGATCGACGTCAACAACCTTCTGTCGCAAATGCGCCAGCTCTCCTCCCAGGTGAGGCCGGCCGAGCAATCGTTCAGTGCGGCAAAGCCCGGGCAGACGGATTTCTCCAGTCTTCTCAAGCAGTCGATCTCGTCCGTGGCCGATGCACAGACGCAAGCAGGCAACCTCGCTGCAGGCTTTGAACGCGGCGATGCGGGCGCCGATCTCGGTCGCACCATGGTGGCCGTGCAGAAGGCCGATCTCTCGTTGAACACGCTGACCCAGGTGCGCAACAAGCTGGTCGATGCCTACAAAGACATCATGAACATGCCGGTCTAAGAGCCTGATTATGGTCTTCCCACAGCCCGCGTTGTCGTTGAGTGGCCGTCAGGTGGTAGGGCGCGGCGCTGCGCCTGACTGGCTGTCAGGCCAAGCCGTGCGCTGCCGCATGACGGCCACTCAGCGGCAACCCTCCAGGCCGGGTCGGTTTGCCCACATGCCAGCGTCATCGCTCGGTCGTGTATCGACATACACTTCCTCGCTCTTCCTTGGCCTGCGCGCAAACCGAGCCCGGCGCGGGCTACGGGAAGACCATAATCAGGCTCTAGCTGGTCCGATGACGACGCCTTCGCGTCCACTGAGCACGAGCAGTTTTCATGGCCGATAACGCCCTCGCGACCACCGACGACAGAGCCGGTTCTCGCCTGGACCTCAAGCAGCTTGCGCGCACGCCGGCAACGCGGCAGCTGTTGCTGCTGGTTGGTGTGGCGGCAGCCGTCGCACTCGGCGTGGCCGTGGTGTTGTGGTCGCGTGGCCCCAACTACGGTCTGTTGTATGCAGGCCTTGAACAGAAAGACGCCGCTGCAGTGACGCAGGCGCTGCAAGCCTCCAACACGCCTTATACATTGGGTGCGGATGGCAATTCGATCATGGTGCCTGCGTCCGACCTGGCGGCCATCCGGCTGAAGCTCGCCGCGCAGGGCTTGCCGCAGGGCAGTGCGGCTACGGCCACCGTTCCCGGCGCTGACTCGCCGTTCGGCATGAGCGATCTGGCCGAGCGCACGCGCTACCAGCAGATGCTGGAAACGGATCTGGGCAACACCATCGCAGGTCTTCAGTCGGTGCGCGCGGCGCGTGTGCATCTCGCATTGCCCAAGCCTTCGGCTTTTATCCGCGACAGTCACGAAGCGAGTGCTTCCGTGCTGGTGACGCTGTATCCCGGGCGACAGCTCGATGCGAGTCAGGTGGCGGCGATCGTTCACCTGGTCGCTTCCAGCGTGCCCAGCCTTGACCCCAAGCAAGTGTCGGTCGTGGATCAGCAGGGTCAGCTGCTCACCTCCACGGATCCGGGCAGTGCCAGCGCCATTGGCGATACGCGCCTGCGTCTGACCACGCGCATCGAGAACTCCTATGCGCAGCGCATCGAAGAATTGCTGACGCCGCTGGTCGGCCCCGGCAAGGTGCGCGCGCAGGTCTACGTAGACCTCGACTTCAGCGAAACCGAGAAGGCCACCGAAACCTACGGTCACGAACACCCGGCGCTGCGCAGCGAACAGACCAGCAGCAATTCCCGCACCGGTAGCGGGAGCGATGGCGGCATTGCTGGTGCGCTGAGCAATCAGCCGCCCAATGCGGTGGCTCAGCCGACGGCCGCGCAGCCCAATGCGGGCAAGGCGACAGCTGGCAAGGGCGCCGCGGCAGCTACGGCGCAGACGAGCGCACCTGGCGAGAATTCCAACAGCGCCACGCGCAACTACGAACTAGACCGCACGATCAGCCACGTAAGCGATCCAGCCGGCCGTCTCGCACGCCTCACCGTTGCCGTCGTGGTCGACAACAAGAGTGTGCCCGGCGACAAGGGCAACAAGAGCGTGCCGTTTACGCCGCAGGAACTGGAGCACCTCACCACGCTCGCCCGCAACGCCGTGGGTTACACCGAGGCACGCGGCGACAACGTCAGCGTGATCAATCAGCCTTTCCATCAGGAAGTGGCCGGCGACACCACGCAGCCACCGATGCAGTTCTGGGAACGCCCCGGCATGCTGGACCTGATCAAGCAGGCCGCCGGCATCCTGGTCGCGCTGCTGGTGGCTTTCGGTTTGCTGCGTCCGCTGTTGCGCGGACTCTCGCGTGCACCCTCGCCGGGCAGGGGCCTGGCGGTGGCACAGCAACCCATGACGCCAACCATCTCTGTACGCATCGACGACAAGGACGATGGCGACGAACTGGCGCGTCTCAACGGCGTGCCGCCAACCATCGCCTATGAGCAACGCATTGGCCTGGCGCGGCGCATGGTCAGTGAAAACCCCAAGCACGTCGCGCAGGTCGTCAGAAGTTGGGTGGGCGAAGATGGCAGCTGATCGGACACACGCTATGGTTTTCCAGCTGGCGCTTCGGAAACGGGCGGCCCGGCCGATAACTCCCGGATACGCCGCGCGCGCAGCGACGGCACAAGAACCGGGCACGCACGCAGTCGGGCGGAATGAATCATGAAGGCAGAACTCTCAATCGGCGGCGCGCAACGCGCGGCCATCCTGTTGCTCACGCTGGGCGAGCAGGACGCCGCCGAAGTGCTCAAGCACCTCAGCGCGCGCGATGTTCAGGCCGTCGGCACGGCCATGGCTGGTCTCACCAACGTATCGCGCGATCAGGTGGAGACCGTGCTCTCCCGCCTGAACGAGGACATGGGTCGTCATACCTCGCTGGGTGTCGGCACGGAGGAGTACATCCGCAAGATCCTGGTCAACGCGCTGGGCGAGAGCAAGGCTGGCGGTTTGATCGATCGCATTCTGCTCGGCCGCTCCAGCAAGGGTCTGGAGTCGCTCAAGTGGATGGAGAGTCGCGCCATCGCCGAGATGATCAGCCAGGAGCACCCGCAGATCATCGCGTTGGTGCTGGCCCATCTGGAGCCCGACCAGGCTGCCGAAGTCATCGGCTATCTGCCGCCGCGTGTTCGCAGCGATGCGGTGATGCGCATCGCCACGCTCGATGGCGTGCAGCCGCATGCGCTCAACGAGCTCGATGAGATCATGGAGCGCCAGTTCTCCGGCGGTAACACCAAGAAACTCAAGTCCGCCTCCGTGGGTGGTCTCAAGGCAGCGGCCAACATCCTCAACGCGATGGAGTCCAGCCGCGAGAACGAGCTGATGGCCGCCATCCGCACTCACGACTCGAGCCTGGGTGGTCGCATCGAAGAACTGATGTTCGTGTTCGAGGACCTGGCGGAACTCGACGACCGCAGCATGCAGACCTTGCTGCGCGAAGTGCCGACGGCGCGACTGGTCACTGCACTCAAGGGTGCCGAACCGGGCGTGCGCGAAAAGATTTTCGCCAACATGTCCAAGCGTGCCGCCGACATGCTGCGCGACGACCTGGAAGTGTCCGGTCCGGTGCGCTTGAGCGAAGTCGACGCCGCGCAGAAGGAAGTGTTGGGCATTGCACGCAAGCTGGCTGACTCGGGCGCCATCAATCTTTCCGGCACCGGTGACGAGCTGGTGGCATGAGCGCCGTACTGAATCGCGACAACCTCGCAGCCTTCGAACGCTGGCATCCGCCGGAGATGGGTGCGCCTGCCGCAGCGCAAGCGCCTGCCGAATCGGCGGTGCAACCGACCGTGCGCGATCTCGAGGCGCTCGAACAGCAGGCGCGCGAGGAAGGTTACGCGGCCGGGCATGCCGAGGGCATGGCCGCGGCACGCGACCTGGTGAACTCGCGTCTGGGCAGGCTCGATGCCTTGCTGGATGCCGCCGCGCGTCCGCTGCGTGCGATGGATGAACTGGTTGAACTGGAACTCGCGCGCCTGGCCATGACCGTGGCGCGCCAGGTGCTGGCCCACGAACTGCGCACGGCGCCGGATCTGGTCGTCGAAGCCGTGCGACAGGCTGCACTGGCATTGCCTGCGGCCACCGGCAGCCTGCGTGTACGGCTGCATGCGGATGACATTGCGCTGTTGCGTTCGCTGGAAATGGTCGAGCCGAACTGGCAGCTGATTGCCGACCCGACCCTGCAACGTGGCGACTGCATGCTCGAAAGCGAGCGCTCGCGACTGGATGCACGGGTGGAAACGCGGCTTGCCGCCGTGGTCGACGCCGTACTCGGCGCCGAAGCGGAAGATATCGACGTGGATGCCGACGAGGTGCGCGGATGAATCCGCCGCCCGACCCAACGCGCACCGCGCTTTGGCAGGAACGGCTGGCACGTCGTCGCCAGCGCGCCCTGGGCGCACGCACGCTCACCGTGGAAGGTCGCCTGCGCCGCGTGGTGGGGCTGACGCTGGAAGCGGAAGGCTGCGAAGCGCCACTCGGTGCGCGCTGCATGGTCACCACCGCCGACGGCAGTGAACTGGATACTGAAGTGGTCGGCTTCGCCGACGAACGCCTGCTGTTGATGCCGGTGAGTGAGATGCACGGCGTGCTGCCCAATGCGCGCGTGCGTCCTTGCGCGCACACCAGCGGCTTGCCGGTAGGCATGGCGCTGCTGGGCCGTGTGATCGGCGCCGATGGCGTGCCGTTGGACGGCCTTGGGCCACTGGATGTGGACGAACACGCCTCGCTCAAGCGCGAGCCGATCAACCCGATGGCGCGCAAGCCGATCGACACGCCGTTGGATACCGGCGTGCGTGCCATCAACTCGCTGCTCAGTGTGGGGCGCGGCCAGCGCCTGGGTCTGTTCGCCGGCTCCGGCGTGGGTAAATCCACGCTGCTGGGCATGATGACGCGCTACACCGACGCCGATGTGGTGGTGGTCGGTCTGATTGGTGAGCGCGGTCGCGAAGTGAAGGAGTTCGTCGAGCACACGCTGGGGCCCGAAGGGCGCGCGCGTGCCGTCATCGTCGCCGCGCCTGCCGACGCGCCGCCGCTCAAGCGTCTGCGTGGCGCGCAGTACGCCACCGCTATTGCCGAGTGGTTTCGCGATCGCGGTCAGCGCGTGCTGCTGTTGATGGATTCGATCACCCGTTATGCGCAGGCGCAGCGCGAAATTGCGCTGGCCATCGGCGAGCCGCCCGCCACCAAGGGTTATCCGCCGTCCGTATTTGCCATGCTGCCGGCGCTGGTCGAACGCGCGGGCAACGATGCCGAAGGGCGCGGTTCCATCACCGCGTTCTATACCGTACTTACCGAAGGCGATGACTATCGCCACGACCCCATTGCCGATGCGTCGCGCGCCATTCTGGACGGCCATATCGTGCTGTCGCGTGACCTCGCCGAAGCCGGGCATTACCCGGCCATCGACATCGAGGCATCCATCAGCCGCGTAATGCCGGCCGTCGTGAAGCGCGAGCATTTGCGTGCGGCACAGCGCTTTCGCCAGGTGTATTCGGCCTATCGCCAGCAGCGTGACCTGATCGCGGTGGGCGCTTACCAGAAAGGCTCCGATCCGCAGGTGGATCACGCCATCGCCATGTGGCCGCGCTTGCGCGACTTCCTGCAGCAGGAAGTGGACGCACCCACCACACTCGGCGACGCCATCGCCGCGCTCGAACAAATCACCGCCGGAGGCGCGCCGTGACGTCACGCGCGAACCGCCTGCAACCGGCTGCCGACCTGGCGCACGAGCGACAGGAATCGGCGATGCAGAAGCTTGCCGAACAGCAGCAGCGGCTGGCAAAAGCCGAAGCGCAGCTGACGGAGCTGCGGCGTTATCGCGAGGAATATGCTCAGACCTCCGGTGGCGTCACCGTCAACGCATTGCTCAACCGTCGCCAGTTCGTCGAACGCATCGACCAGGTGATTGCGCAACAGATCAACGAAGTGGCCCGCCAGCAACGCCAGCTTGAACTGGTCCGTGGCCAGTGGCGTGATGCTCATGCACGAGAAAAGGCGCTAGGCAGCGTGATCTCTAGCTACCGCGAACAAGAGCGCAAGAGCGAAGACCGCCGCGAGCAGGCTGAAATCGACGAACGCATGCAGTACCGGCGCCCCGCGCGAGGGCGACTGTGATGAAGCATCTATGCCAAGCCTCTTTGGAGACGACCCCATGACGCCTTCCGTCGCACTCGCGGCCAACGCAGCGCCGCAGGCCGACGCATCGACTTCCTCGTCGTCAGGGAAGCACGCTTCTGACTCGGCTCGCAGCGACTTTTCCAAGCCGCTGCAGCAGGCGCGTCAGCAGCATCTGTCGCAGCAGGCATCGTCAACGCCAGACGAGCCCCGCTCCACATCGTCTGGCAGCGCGTCGACATCCAGTGCCGCTTCATCCCGCGATGACACGCATGACCACGACAAGGACGACGACTCCTCGTCGAAGAACACGACGCCTGACGCGACGGCCGCCATGCTGGCGCTGTTGGGCCAGAGCGTTCCAGCCCAGGCAAACCCAACGCCTGCCACTGCAGCAGCGAGTGATGGCAATGCAAAGGATGCAGGCGCTGTAGCGACCGCAACCTCCGTGCAGACAGCCGCCATCACACCCGGCCTGACCTTGCTGGGCGCGGCGCAGGCCGCGCAGACTCAGCCCCATGCCGATGCCGATGGCGACGATCTGGTCGACGCCATGAAAGGCGATGACATGAAAGACAAGGCGCTGTCGGTGACAACGGAAGACTCCGATGCCACCACGACTCCGGTGGCCTCGGCCGGCATGCCTGTGGATGCCAAGGCAAGCCTGACTCAGGTCACGCAGGGCACAACCACACAGGGCGATCACAACGACCCGCTCGATGCCTTGCGCGCCATGACCGCACAAATGATGCAGCCTGGGCAGACCGCTGCACCGGCCACTCCCGCCACGCCTCACGCCATGACCATGCAGTCGTCAGCGGGTACACCCGCTTTCGCACAGGAGTTGGGTCAGCAGGTGGCTTGGCTCGGCGGCCAGGACATCAAGCAGGCACGCATCCGTCTGCACCCCGAAGACCTTGGCCAGCTCGACGTGAAAGTCACCGTGAAACAGGATCACGTCGACGTGAGCTTCATCGCGCAACACCCGCAGGCGGTACATGCGGTGCAGCAGACACTGAGCCAGCTCGACGCCATGCTGGCCCATCACGGGCTTACGCTGGGGCACGCCGAAGTGGGGCAGGGTGGAGGCGATGGCAACTCAAGCCAGGGTGCGTCGACGGGTTCGACGACTGGCGGTGATGCGGGGTCGTCGGAGGATGGGGTTGTTGCGTCGGTGGTCGCGCCTGTCGTGCGGGCAATTGGGTTGTTGGATACGTTTGCTTGAGTTGCAGCAGGGTATGATCGATTGATCGCGCTGCTGCATTGCTCGTCATCCCAGCGAACGCTGGGATCCAGCGTCTTGGCCTTGCCCACCTCTTCGTGATCGGGCTCGCCTGCGGCGGGCTTCCGCTGTCCTGCCGGCCAGCGGGTTACTTCTCTTTGTTTGGCCAAAGAGAAGTAACCAAGAGAAAGGCCACCCCGATGGCGCGCCTTCCGGGCTGACGCCCTCCAGGTGCGCGGGCGGGTTGCGGGGTTTTTCGACAGCACATCCATGTACTGTCGAAAAACTGGCTGGCATCCATGCCAGCCACCCTTCGGGCTTTCCTCCACCTGCCCACCGCGCCATAGGGGACGGGTAGAGCAACACCCAAGAGCGAGAGCGAACAACAAAGAGCGATGAGCAGCGTTTCGCGCTGCTCGAGCCTTGTGCTTTTGATCTTCGGGACCCCTGTGCGGCGGTGAGGGACGGACGATCAGGCCCGCAGGGGAATCGACAGGGATGTCGATTCCTTTTCGTCAGGGCAGGAGCCCTGTCGAAAAGCCCGGCCGGCCCTCACGGACTTGCCGGGCGTTGCCCGGCAAGCGCCAAGCGGGGTGCCTTTCTCTTTGGTTACTTTCTCTTGGGCAAGCAAGAGAAAGTGACCCGGCCTCCGGCAGGAGGTCGGAAGCCCGCCGCAGGCGAGCACGCTGGCTGCCACGCAAATTTCCAGCGCTGCCCCGAACAGCACTCCCATTTCCCGCGACAACCTTCCGACAGCCGCCACCAACGCGACACGACCAATCCCCGTCACGCGTCAAGAAAGCGCCACTCTCCACATCCGAAGCTGCGCAAATCCAACTCCTACAACGCTTTCCGGCGATGGCATGGCGTTTGCTATCAACAGGCATGAGGCGCTCGCGTGGCGCCGCGACATGTATCTGACTGATAGGGAATGGGATCGGCATGGCTCAGAACGAGCAGGAAATCGAAACCACGATTGCCCCACCGAAGAAGGGCGCATCCAAGACGGTGTTGGTGATGGGTGTGGCGCTGCTGGCGATGGCAGGCGTGTGCGCCTATGTGTTGCTTGGCACGCGCAGCGCTCATGGCGGCGCAGCTCCGGAAGAACCCAAGGTGGCGATGTCCAAGCAGGAGCAGTACCTCGCGCTCGACCCGCCGTTCGTGGTGAATTTCAAGGACGACCAGTCCATGCGCTTCCTGCAGGTGGGCGTGAGCCTGATGTCGCACGACGCTGCCGCGCTGGCGGCCGCCAAGGAAGCCGACCCGGTGATCCGCAATGCGCTGCTGATGCTGTTCAGTAGCCAGGACTACACCATCCTCAGCGATGCCGTTGGCAAGCAAAAGCTGCAGGCGCAAGCGCTGGATTCCGTGCGCAAGATCCTCGAGAAGCGCCTGGGTCGCCCCGGCGTCGAGGCTCTGTATTTCACCAGCTTCGTAATGCAGTAACGGACGGCATCGATGAGCGATCTGCTTTCACAGGAAGAAATCGACGCCCTGCTCGACGGCGTGGAAGGCGGCGCTGTCGAGACGGGCAACGACGAACCGTTGCCGCCCGATGCGGTGATTTCGTACGACTTCACCCAGCAGGACCGCATCGTGCGCGGCCGCCTGCCCACGCTGGAGATGGTCAACGATCGCTTTGCGCGCTTCTTTCGCACAGCGATTTTTGGCGTGCTTCGCAAGACCTGCGAGGTGTCGGTGCTCGGCGTGAAGATGATCAAGTTCGCCGAATACGTGCATGCCCTGGCCGTGCCAAGCAACCTCAACCTGGTGCGCATCAAGCCGCTACGCGGCACGGCGCTGGTGGTGATGGAGCCGCGCCTGGTGTTCACCGTGATCGACAATTTCTTCGGTGGCGACGGGCGCTTCCATGCGCGCATCGAAGGTCGCGATTTTACGGCCACCGAGAACCGCGTCATCCAGATCATGCTCGAGGCGCTGTTCACTGCGATGTCGGAAGCGTGGGCGCCGGTGCTGGCGCTGAACTTCGAATACCTGAACTCGGAGATCAATCCGCAATTCGCCAATATCGTCAGCCCTACCGAAACCGTGGTCGTGTCGAAGTTCCATGTCGAGCTTGATGGCGGTGGCGGCGAAATACACCTCACCCTGCCGTACGCGATGGTCGAGCCGATCCGCACGCTGCTCGATGCCGGCGTGCAGAGCGATCGCGTGGATCGCGACGACCGCTGGGCCGAGAACCTGCAGGACGAAGTGCTCGATGCCGAAGTCGAGCTCAGTTCGTTGCTGCTGGAGACGCGCATCAACATCGGTGACTTCCTGCGTCTGCGACCTGGCGACGTACTTCCCGTCCAGCTACCTGAATTCAGCACCGTCTTCGCCGAGGACGTGCCGGTGTTTCGCGGCCGCTATGGCCAGTCCAACGGCCACAACGCCGTTCGTTTCCACGCTCAGACCGGCCGCCGCGAAATGCGCCTGTCGACAGAACCAGTTACGGAGAAGAGCCTCGCATGACCCCGCCCAATGACGTCGCAACCCAACGCGTCGAGTTCGACCAGCTCAGCGGCCCCGCGGCCGACGGTGCCGAGGTCAACCTGGACATGATTCTCGACGTGCCCGTGACGCTGGCGATGGAAGTCGGCCGCACGCGCATCAGCATCCGCAATCTCTTGCAGCTCAACCAGGGTTCGGTGGTGGAGCTGGACCGTTCCGCCGGCGAACCGCTGGACGTGTTCGTCAACGGCACCCTGGTGGCGCACGGCGAAGTGGTGGTGATCAACGAACGCTTCGGTATCCGTCTCACCGACGTAATCAGTCCCGCCGAGCGCGTGCGAAAGCTGCGGTGAGCATGATGTTGCTTGCTCTTGCCCTGCCGGTGGCTGCGGCGCCCGAAATCAATGTGGGTGGTGAACTTGTGCGCGTGCTGCTGAGCTTGCTCGGCATCGTCGTGTTGATCTTCGCCGCGGGCTGGCTCAGCCGGCGCTTGCAGGCGCGCACGGCTCCCGGCGGTCGCCGACTGCGCTGCGTTGAAACGATGGCGGTGGGTGCGCGGGATCGCGTGCTGCTGATCGATGCCGATGGCAAGCGTTTGCTGGTGGGTGTGGGGCAGCGCGGTATGCGCACGTTGCATGTCTACGAAGGCAGTGCGCCCGCGCCGGAGGCCAGCCCTCAACCGCCCGTTCCGGGTTTTGGCGACGTGCTTGCCCGATGGAAGCGCACGCCATGAAGAAATACCGTCGCTGGATTCTCCTTCTGGCGCTACTGCTGGTGCCGATGCTCGCTTGGGCAGCGCCCACCATGCCGTCCATGCCCATCATGCCGTCCTCGCCAGCCGGCATTCCCGTACTGACCGTGCAGAACGCGCCGGGTGGTGCCCAGAACTGGACGCTGTCGCTGCAACTGCTGGCGCTGATGACGGTGCTCACGGTACTGCCAGCCGTGCTGCTGATGATGACCTCGTTCACGCGCATCATCATCGTGCTGGGTTTCCTGCGCCAGGCGCTGGGCACCCAGTCCACACCGTCGAACCAGATTCTGCTGGGTCTATCGCTGTTCCTCACGTTGTTCGTGATGTCGCCGGTGCTAACCCACGCCTATGCCGATGGCGTGAAGCCGTATATGGACGGCCAGATGAGTGCCGAATTGGCCGTGCCTGCAGCCGCTGCGCCCTTCAAGCATTTCATGCTTGACCAGACACGCGACGCAGACCTGCAGTTGTTCACGCATCTGGCCAATGAGCAGCCTTATGCGAGCAAGGACGATGTGCCGTTTCGCGTGGCGATGCCGGCGTTCGTCACCAGTGAGCTGAAGACCGCGTTCCAGATGGGCTTTCTGCTGTTCATCCCGTTCCTGATCATTGATCTGGTGGTAGCCAGCGTGCTGATGTCGATGGGCATGATGATGGTGTCGCCGACGATCATCTCGCTGCCGTTCAAGATCATGCTGTTCGTGCTGGTAGATGGGTGGACGCTGCTGCTCGGCACGCTGGCGGGGAGTTTCTACACGTGAGCGCAGCCTTTCTTTCGCCCTCTTCCGCTTGGGGAGAGGGTTGGGGTGAGTCACCTAGAGGTGGTAAAGGGTGGGTGCTTGCCACGTCCCTTCATTCTCGTCATCCCAGCGAAAGCTGGGATCCAGTGCCTTTCTTCCAGGCATTCAGCAAGCACGAAAAGTCGCTGGATCCCCGCTTTCGCGGGGATGACGGTGAGGGGAATGCATGCTTTCTCGAGCACCCGCCCTTTACCACCTTGAGGTGGCTCAGCCCAGCCATCTCCACAGAGGCGAAAGGGAGCGAGAGCACGCCATGACGCCTGAATCCGTCATCGAATTCGGCCAGCACGCGCTTTATGTGGCGATGATGGTTGCCGCGCCCCTGCTGCTCACCGCGCTGTTGGTCGGCCTGATCATCGGTGTGGTGCAGGCCGCAACGCAGATCAACGAAATGACCTTGAGCTTCATTCCCAAGGTCATTGCAATGGCGCTGGTCGCGCTGATTTCCGGTCCGTGGATGCTGCGAACGCTGGTGCAGTTCACGCGCCAGCTGATCGAAAGCCTGCCCGGGGCGGTTAAATGACCACCGTCGACCTGGCCGACATTCAACGCCTGCTGGGCTCGTTGATGTGGGCGATGGCTCGGGTGGGCGGCCTGTGTCTGATCGCTCCGGTATTCGGCGATGCGGTAGTGCCGCAGCGCATCCGTCTCGGCGTGATGCTGGTGCTTACAGCGGTGATGGCGCCGCTTGCACCCGCGACCATCGATCCGATGAGTACGGATGGCATCGCCGTGATGGTGAGCCAGGTGCTGATTGGTGCCGCAGTCGGCTTTGTGCTGAAGATGGCGTTCGAGGCGGTATCGCTGGGTGGCCAGTTGGTGGGCCAAAGCATGAGCCTGGGTTTTGCCGAGACGGTGGATCCGCGCGGTGGCGGCAGTTCACCCGTACTCAGCCAGTTTTATCTGTTGATGGTGACCCTGCTGTTTCTGGCAATGGACGGCCATTTGCGTCTGATCGCGCTGCTGGCCGACAGCTTCCGCACCTTGCCACCTGGCCAGGCGGCCATCGACGGCAACGGGCTGCATGCCGTGGTCGCGTTTGCCACGCATTTGTTCGGTGGTGCGGTTCGTGTTGCCTTGCCGGCCGTCACCTCGCTGCTGATGGTCAATATCGGTTTTGCCGCCATCAGCCGCGCCGCGCCGGCGATGAATCTTTTCGCGGTGGGTTTTCCCATCACGGTGACGCTGGGATTCGTGGCGCTGTGGATGTCGATGCACAGCGTGCCGGGTGCATTCGAATCGTTGCAGATCAGCGCGTGGACGCTGATGCACGAACTGGTCGGTGGATGAGGAAGCCGCACCATGTCCGAGAATGACGACCAGGAACGCACCGAACAACCATCCGAAAAACGCCTGCGCGAGGCGCGGGAAAAGGGTGACCTGCCGCGCTCGCGAGATCTCTCCGGCGCGGTGGTGGTGCTGGCTGGTGTATCCACGCTGATCAGCGGCGGTGAGCGCTCGATGGAACACGTGCGCCACATCTACGGCCTGGGCCTGAACTACAGCCGCGACGCGCTGTTCAGCGATGCCTTGCCTTCACGCGTGCTGGCCATGGCCGTGCGCGAGGCAATGGCGCTGTTTGCACCAGTGGCACTGGCCACCATGCTGGCCGCGCTTGCCGCACCGGTGCTGCTGGGCGGTCTCAATTTCAGCGCCGAAGCACTGCAGCCGAAGCTGGAACGGCTCGATCCTCTCAAGGGCCTGGGCCGCATCTTCGCCTTGCGTGGTCTGGTGGAGCTGGCCAAATCGTTGCTCAAGCTGGTGCTGATCGGCGCGGTGCTGCTGATGGTGCTGAAAAACTGGCAGACCGACCTGATGGCAACTGGCCACGGCGAAGTGGGGGCCGGCGCGATCAAGGCCATAAGCCTGCTTGGTCACGGCGCGCTGCTGTTCGGCTCCGTGCTTGCGCTGATCGGCGGTGCCGATGCGCTGTACCAGAAGTTCGACCACACCAAGCGCCTGCGCATGACACGCCAGGAGTTGAAGGACGAGTCGAAGGAAAGCGATGGCAATCCCGAGCTCAAAGGCCGCATTCGCCAGCTGCAATACCAGATGGCGCGCAAACGCATGATGCAGGAGTTGCCCAGCGCCGACGTGGTAATCACCAACCCCACGCACTTCGCGGTGGCGCTGCGCTATGACGAGGGCCGCATGGGCGCGCCGCGCGTCATCGCCAAGGGCGTGGACGAACTGGCCATGCAGATTCGCCTCGTCGCCGGCAGCCATCGCATCCCGACGGTGGAGGCGCCGCCACTGGCTCGCGCGCTGTATGCCACCACGCGGATCGATCGCGAAATTCCGGCGTCGTTGTACGTCGCCGTGGCGCAGGTGCTCGCCTACGTGTTCCAGCTCAAGCAGGCCGTCGTGCGTGGTGACGAACCGCCGAAGGCACCCAAACCCGATGTCGATCCGGACCTGATGGGTCCCTACAAGTTCTGACGGAAGTTAAGCATGGCCACAGCTACCGCCATCGATACCCTCAAGTCGCTCGGACGCCGCGGCGTCGGCGCGCCGGTGATCATGCTCGCCATGTTGGCGATGTTGATGTTGCCGCTGCCGCCGTTCCTGCTGGACATGCTCTTCAGCTTCAACATCGCATTGTCGCTGGTGATCCTTCTGGCGGTGATCTACGTGATGCGGCCGCTGGAATTTGCTGCGTTTCCCACCGTGGTGCTGATGGCCACGCTGTTGCGTCTGGCGCTCAACATCGCTTCCACGCGCGTGGTGCTGCTGCATGGCCATGACGGCCCCGGCGCGGCGGGCAAGGTGATCGAGGCATTTGGCGAGTTCGTCATCGGCGGCAACTTCGCGGTGGGCCTGGTGGTGTTTGCCATTCTCACCATCATCAACTTCGTGGTGGTGACCAAAGGTGCGACGCGCGTGTCCGAAGTGACCGCCCGCTTCACCCTCGATGCCATGCCTGGCAAGCAGATGGCCATCGACGCCGACCTCAACGCCGGCCTGCTCAACCAGGAACAGGCACGCGACCGTCGCCAGGAAGTGCGCGAGGAAGCGGACTTCTACGGCTCAATGGACGGTGCCTCCAAGTTCGTGCGCGGTGACGCCACGGCGGGCATCCTGATCCTCATCATCAATATCGTCGGCGGCTTTTTCGTCGGCGTGATGCAGCACGGCCTCTCGGCGAGCGACGCTGCCAAGACCTACACCCTGCTCACCATCGGTGACGGCCTGGTGGCCCAGGTGCCTTCGCTGATGTTGTCGATTGCCACCGCAGTGATCGTCACGCGCGTCTCCAAGGCGCAGGACATGGGCAAGCAGCTGATCGGCCAGGTGTTCGGCCAGCCGCGTGCGCTGGCGGTGGCTGGTGTGGTGCTGGGTGTGATGGGCCTGGTGCCTGGCATGCCGAATATGGCCTTTCTGTTGCTGGGCGGCGCGTGCGGTGGCGCTGCGTGGCTGATGATCAAACGCGATCAGGAAGCGAAGGAACGCATTGCCCAGGCGGCTACCGAAATCCCGCCGCCGGCCGCGCCGGTGGAACGCCTGGAGCTGGGCTGGGAAGACGTCGCCAGCGTCGATCCGCTGGGGCTGGAGGTGGGATACCGACTGATTCCGCTGGTGGACACGCACCAGGGCGGCGAACTGATGGGCCGCATCAAGTCGGTGCGCCGCAAACTTTCGCAGGAGCTGGGCTTTCTGGTGCCGCCGGTGCACATCCGCGACAACCTGGACCTTGGCCCCAACACCTATCGCATCACCCTGATGGGCGTGCCGATGGGCGAGGCGGAGATTCACAACGACCGCCTGCTGGCGATCAATCCGGGCCGTGTACAGGAAGGGCTGCACGGCATCGCCACGCGCGATCCGGCATTCGGCCTGGAGGCGATGTGGATCGAGCCGGGCCAGCGCGAACTCGCGCAAAGCCTGGGCTACACGGTGGTCGATCCGGCCACGGTGATCGCCACGCATCTGTCGCACATCCTGCAGGGCCACGCGCACGAATTGCTGGGTCACCAGGACGTACAGCAACTGCTCGACCGCCTCGCACAGACCACGCCGAAGCTGGTGGAAGACCTGGTGCCCAAGCGCTTGTCGCTGGGCGTGGTGGTGAAGGTGATGCAGAACCTGCTGGCCGAGCGCGTGCCGATCCGCAACATGCGGAGCATCGTCGAATCCTTGGCGGAGCATGCGGGGCAGAGTCAGGATCCCGGCACTCTCACCGCCGCCGTGCGCGTCGCGCTGGGTCGGCAGATCGTGCAGGAGATCACCGGGCTGGGCACCGAGATTCCGGTCATCACGCTGGCGCCGGAGCTCGAACAGATTTTGCTCGGCTCCCTCGCAAATGGCGGTGTGGCGGGCGCCGCAGTGGAACCGGGTCTTGCGGACCGCTTGCAGCAAGGCGTCGCGGACGCCGCGCGCAAGCAGGAAATGAGTGGCGAACCCGCGGTGTTGCTGGTCGCGCCGCAGCTGCGTCCGTGGCTCGCGCGCTTCACTCGCCACGTGGCACAGAACCTGCACGTACTGGCTTACAACGAGGTGCCCGACAACCGGAGAGTGCGGTTGGTGCAGGCGCTGGGTCGATAAGAGTCGGGAGTCGGAAATGAAATATCGGGAACTGGAACAGCGAGCGATGCACGGCCCCACAGGCCTGCAGCCTGCCCATTCGCCTTTCGTCATCGCCGGCTCCCGCTTGCGGAGCAAAGCATGAAGATCAAACGTTTCGTCGCCGCCGATATGCGCCAGGCCATGCGCGAAGTGCGCGAGGACCAGGGCCCGGATGCGGTGATCCTTTCCACGCGCCGCATGAGCGATGGCATCGAGATCATCGCCGCCGTTGATTATGACGAGGCGCTGGTGCGCGAAGCCGCACGCCACGGTGCGCCGTTGCAAGTGGAGTCGCGTACGCCGTCCGATCATGCGTCGGCCGAAGCGAAACCGATGACGGCGAGCCGGAACGACGTCATGCCGCCGCCGCTGCCGCCAATCAGCCGTCACGACGATGGCGTAACCGTCACGCTGTCGCGCGCACGGCCGCCCATGGCTCCGCCCGCGTCGGACATGTTGCAAACCGCTACCCCCAGAATCCAGCCTGCGGCTCCGATGCAGCCCGTCGCGCCTGTCGAGGCAGCGCAGCCGACCGTAACGATCGACCCGTCCGCACCGATTCATCCTCTGCTTGAGCGCGCCGTGCAGGACACGGCTCGCGTTCGTGCCGAACTCGGCAGCCTGCGAGAGTTGCTGGAGACGCAGCTTTCCAGCCTGGTGTGGAACGACATGGAACGCCGCCAGCCGCTGCGTGCACGTGTGTTGCGCGAGATGACGCGCCTGGGCATCGAGTCGGATGTGGCACGTCGACTGGTGGCCGAGCTGCCTGCGAACATCACCCCCGAACAGGCGCGCTACCTGCCGCTGGGCGTGCTGAGCCGCAGCCTTTCCATCAGCCGGCGCGACCAGTCCGAACGCCACGGCGTGACGGCGCTGGTCGGACCCACCGGCGTCGGCAAGACCACCACCATTGCCAAGCTCGCCGCGCGTGCGGTGATGCGTCAGGGTGCCTCG
This sequence comes from Dyella sp. OK584, assembly GCF_057787755.1. Classification (NCBI taxonomy): domain Bacteria; kingdom Pseudomonadati; phylum Pseudomonadota; class Gammaproteobacteria; order Lysobacterales; family Rhodanobacteraceae; genus Dyella; species Dyella sp. OK584. Next base: position 4,430,954 of record NZ_CM173542.1, on the reverse strand, counting down.
CAGGTTGCGCTGGTCAGCACCGATCACTACCGCATTGGCGCTGCCGCGCAGCTGGAACACTACGGTCGCCTGCTGGGCGTGCGCGTGTATCCCGCCTATGACGCGGACAGCTTGCGACAGGTACTGGATCTGCTGCGTGGTTGCCACACGGTGCTGGTGGATACGGCAGGACTCGCCGGTGGCGATCCGCGACTGGCCGAACAGCTGCAAGTGCTGGGCAACGGCGGCGAACTGCGCTCATGCCTGGTGCTGGCCGCCAATGCGCAGGCCCCATCGCTGGATGAAGCGGTGCGCGCATACCTGCCGCTGAAACCGCACGCGTGCATTCTCACCAAACTCGACGAGGCACCCAGCCTCGGCGGTGCGCTGTCGGTGCTCATCCGTCATCGGCTCGCACTCGACTACATCACCGACGGCCAGCGTGTGCCCGAGGACATCGCCACCGCCGACGCGCGTGTGCTGGTGTGCCGCGCCGCCCAGGTGCTCAAGGGCAACGGCGTGGCGTCCGCTGATGACGATGTGATGGCAGAACGTTTCGGACTAGCGGTGGCTGGCGCATGAGTGCTTTTGCGATGAATCAGGCGATTGGCCTGGAAAGCATGCTGCGGGCTCTGGCCGAGCGGCATGGCAAACAAACACCCACACCCGATCAGGCCTTTGGCCTTGCCAGCCCTCCCGCGCGCCGGCGTTGCCGCGCCATCGCGGTGGCTGGCGGCAAGGGCGGTGTGGGCAAGACCACCGTGTCGGTGAACCTCGGCATGTCGCTGGCGATGGCCGGGCACCAGGTGATCCTGCTGGACGCCGACATGGGCCTGGCCAACATCGACGTGCTGCTTGGCCTCACGCCAACGCGCCATATCGGTCATCTGCTGGACGGCCATTGCGGCATCGAAGACCTGCTGCTGACGGGCCCGCATGGTATGAAGATCGTGCCCGCCGGCTCCGGCACACGTCGACTGGCGCAGCTGAGCAACAACGAGCACGCCGCGGTGATCCGCGCGTTCGATGATCTGGTGTCGCCGCCCGACTACCTGCTGGTGGATACGGCTGCGGGCCTGTCGGACAACGTGGCGATGTTCGCCGCGGCCGCCGACGATGTGGTGCTAGTGGTGTGCGACGAACCGGCCTCGCTTACCGACGCCTACGCCATGCTCAAGGTGCTCAGCCGTGACTTTGGTGTGCGCCGCTTCCGCATGGTGGCCAACATGGTGCGCAACGCGGGCGAAGCGCGGCAGCTGCATCAGAAGCTGGCACGCGTGAGCGACCGCTTCCTGGACGTGGCATTGGAATTCATGGGGATGGTGCCGCACGACGAACGGCTCAAGCAGGCCATCAAGCGCCAGAGCGCGGTGGTGGATCTGTGGCCGTCGAGTCGTTCGGGACAGGCATTCAAGCAATTGGCAGGTGCGGTCGATACATGGGGTGAACCCGAGCGACTGGGGCTGGACCGCATTGCCTTCTTCAGCAGGCAGGCCGCAGCGGCGACGGGGTGGTGAGATGAGCGTGGCTTCCGAATATCTGCAACTGCAACGGCAGAGTGCCGACGAACTGGTTCGCCAGCACGCGCCGCTGGTGCGAAGGATCGCCTATCACCTGATGGGCCGCCTGCCGCCAAGCGTGGACGTGAGCGACCTGATCCAGGCCGGCATGATTGGCCTGCTGGAAGCGGCGCGCAATTTCGCCACCGGACGCAATGCGAGCTTCGAAACGTTTGCGGGTATCCGCATTCGTGGCGCGATGCTCGACGAACTGCGGCGTACCGACTGGACGCCACGCTCGGTGCACCGAAAGGTGCGCGAGATGGCCGAAGTGGTGCGCCAGATCGAGATCGAAACCGGCGCCGATGCCGATGACGCCGAGGTCATGCGGCGACTGGGCATGGGTGCCGAGGAATACCACCAGGTGCTGGCCGATGCGGCGAGCGCGCGTTTGCTCAGCCTCTCCGTGCCGGACGAAGGGGATGGTGGCGCGGCGTTCGACGTAGCCGATGCGGACAGCCTTGGGCCGCAGGACAGCGTGGAGCACGCCGGCATGCGCGAGGCGCTGATCGATGCGATCGGCAGCCTGCCAGAACGCGAGCAGTTAGTGATGTCGCTGTATTACGAGGAAGAGATGAACCTCAAAGAGATCGGCGCAGTACTTGGCGTCACCGAATCGCGGGTCTGCCAGATCCACGGTCAGGCCGTCGTCCGGTTGCGCGCGCGCATGACCGACTGGCGCGAACAAGATTGAGCCGTGAACACCATTGAGTAATAACCCCGGGATTCCCTTCAGGCATGGCGCACCGGACCACACGGTGCAAGCGGAGAAAGTGGTTTGGACAAGAATATGAAGATCCTGGTGGTGGACGACTTTTCCACCATGCGGCGCATCGTTCGCAACCTTCTGGTGGAGCTGGGTTTCAGCAACCCGCTCATCCAGGAAGCCGACGACGGCGAAAACGCCCTGACGATGCTGCGCAATAACGCCTTCGATCTGGTCGTGACCGACTGGAACATGCCCAACATGACGGGCATTGACCTTCTGCGCGCGATTCGCGCCGAGCCTTCGTTGAAGGGCATGCCGGTGCTGATGGTCACCGCGGAGAACAACCGCGACCAGATCATCGCCGCCGCGCAGGCCGGCGTGAACGGCTACGTCGTCAAGCCGTTCACCGCCGTCACCCTGCAGGAAAAACTCACCAAGATTTTCGAGCGGATTGCCGCCAGCGGAGCCACCGCATGAACGCACAACCGAATCTGATGGCTGGCGAACTGCCGCGCGAATTGCACGACTTGCTCAACAGTACCGATGGTGCCGCTTTCGAGCAGGCGCTGGATGTACTCGTGCGCCAGCGCGAGCAGCGCGTGTTCCGTGCGCTGGGCCTGCTGGCCCGTGACCTGCACGACGCCGTACGTCGCCTCGGTGGCGATCTGGCACAGGAAGGCGTTCCGGGTAGCGTGGCCCACGCGCGCCAGCACCTGAATGATGTGCTGGAAATGAGTTCGCAGGCTGCGCACCGCTCGCTCGATTTTGCCGAGCGCATGCGTCCGCTGGCCGAAGCAGTGGCTCAAAACGCCAACGCCGTGATCGACGGCACGCCGCCCAGCGACGTCGCGCATATATTGGCGAAGCAGGCGCAGACCTTCGCCAACGATTGCCGCGACGGCCTCGCCGATTTCGTGGTGGCGCAGTCGTGGCAGGACCTGTCCGGCCAGCGCATCAAGAAAGTGGTCGCCTTCATCAGCAGCGTGGAGAACTCCTTGCTGGAGCTGGTGAGCCTCACCGGCGCACTGGCCCATGGCGAAGTGGCCGTGGGGCCGGTCAAGGTCACCAGCCAGGACGAGGCTGATCGTTTGCTGAGCGAATTCGGGTTCTGAGCATGACGCCGGAGCTGGACACGGAGCTGCGCGATGCCTTCCTGGCGGAAGCCGGGGATCTTATGCAGCGCCTGGGCGAGCAGCTGATCGGGCTGGAGACTGCTCCGCGCGACGCCGAACTGTTGAATGCGGTATTTCGCGCGTTCCATACGGTGAAGGGCGGCGCGGGCTTCCTCGCCCTGGAGCCGATGGTGCAGCTGTGCCATCACGCGGAAGATCTGCTCAACGTGGCACGCGGTGGGCGGTTGTTGCTCGACTCCAACCGCATGGATGCGCTGCTGGAAGCGCTGGATCTGCTCAACGACATGCTGTCTGCCCTGGCCGGCGGCACGACGATGGAGATGCCGCCGCCAAGCCTGCTGCAGCGGATTTCGCCCGCCGGCGCCGTCGCGCAGAAGCCCGCGCCAAAACCGATAGCGCCGCCGCCGAGCGACGGCACCATCGACGATTCCGAATTCGAAGCGCTACTGGACAGCCTCTACGGCGGTGGCGGTGCACCGGGTACGCCTGCGCCTGCAACCGCATCGGGCAGCATCAGCGACGACGAATTCGAAGCGCTGCTGGACAACCTGCACGGCAAGGGCGGTATGCCCAGCGCGCAGGAAGCCGTACCGGTTGCAGCATCGGCAGCGGACAGCATTTCGGACGATGAATTCGAGTCGCTGCTCGACAACCTGCATGGCAAGGGCTCTGCGCCCGGAGCACTGTCAGCGGCGCCCGCTCAGGCCGCACCCGTACACAACGCTGCGCCTGCAGCACGTAGTGCGGCGCCGGCACCTGAAAATACCGTGCGCGTGGATACCGCGCGCCTGGATACCCTGGTGCATCGCGCCGGTGAGTTGGTGCTGGTTCGCAATCGCCTGCTGAGCCTCGCGGCGAAGCACGGAGACGAAACGCTCGCGCTCGCCGCGAGTGAACTTGATCGTGTGTCCGATGCGCTGCAAGCCACCGTGCTCGGCATGCGCATGCAGCCGGTTGGCCGCCTGTTCCAGCGCTTCCCGCGCATCGTGCGCGACCTCTCGCGCCAGCTCGGCAAGGAAGTGGAACTGGTGCAGGAAGGGGAAGGCACCGACCTCGATCGCAGCCTGGTCGAGGCACTCGCTGACCCGATGGTTCATCTCATCCGCAACGCGCTCGACCACGGCCTGGAAATGCCGGCGGACCGCGAGCGTGCCGGTAAGTCGCGCAAGGGCAAGGTGACGCTTTCCGCCAGCCAGCGTGGCGAGCGCATTGTCATCACCGTGTCCGACGATGGGCGCGGCATGAACCCCGAAGTCCTGCGCCGCAAGGCGGTGGAGAAGGGCGTGATCGACGAGGCGCAGGCATCGCGCCTGAGCGAGAACGAATGCTACGAACTGATCTTCCGCCCCGGCTTCAGCACGGCCGCCACGGTGTCCGATATCTCCGGTCGCGGTGTTGGCATGGACGTGGTGAAGACACGCGTGGCTGAACTCGGTGGCACGTTGCAGGTGCGCTCGCAGCTCGGTCGTGGCAGCACGCTGGAACTGGCCGTGCCGCTTACACTGGCGATCCAGCGCGTGCTGATGGTGCGCGTGGGTGCGCGTCAGCTGGCGCTTCCGCTGAGCAATATTGACGAAGTGTTCGAGCTGGCACCGGGTCAGCAGCAATGGCTCGACGGCCGCGCGGTGGCATCGCATCGCGGTCGCGCGCTCGCGCTGGCGGACCTCGCCGGCTGGATTGGCATGGACGGTCCTTCGGGACGTCACGTGGTGGTGCTACACATTGGGCATATGCGTCTGGGTTGCCTGGTGCACGACGTGCTGGGTCGCGAAGACGTGATGGTGAAACCGCTCGGCCCCCTGTTCGAAGGCGTACCCGCTGTGGCGGGTGCGACGGTTACCGGCGACGGTCGTCTTGCGCTGGTGATGGATCTGGCTGGCCTGGCCGGCAACGACGGACAACTCCTCCCATCCCTGAGAGTTAGCGCCTGACATGGACCTGGTAAGTCTCATCGGTACGATCCTGGCCTTCGTGGTCGTGATCGTCGGCACCATCCTCAAGGGCTCCAGCGTGGAAGCGCTGTGGAATCCGGCGGCCTTCGTCATCGTGTTTCTGGGCACCATTGCGGCGTTGCTGGTGCAGAACACGGGCAAGGTGCTGAAGAACGCGTTGGCGATGTTTCCAAAGGTGTACAAGCCACCGAAGCATCAGCCAGCCGACCTGATCAGTCGCATCGTCGGCTGGAGCGAAATCTCGCGCCGCCAGGGTCTGCTCGGTCTGGAGCCGCAGATCGAATCGGAAGACGACACCTTCGTGCGCAAGGGCCTGCAGCTGCTGGTGGACGGCAGCGAGCCCGAGGCGATTCGCGGCGTGCTCGAAGTGGAAGTGGACGCACGCGAGCACACTGACCTTGCCGCGGCCAAGGTGTTTGAGAACGCCGGCATCTTTTCGCCCACCATGGGCATCATCGGTGCGGTGATGGGCCTGATGGCGGTGATGCAGAATCTGGCCGACCCCAGCAAACTCGGCCACGGTATCGCCGCGGCCTTCGTGGCCACCATCTACGGCGTGGCATTGGCCAACCTGTGGATGTTGCCGATGGCAGCGCGCCTGAAGGGAATCATCCACAAGCAGACGCAGATGCGCGAGATTGTGATCGAAGGTCTTGTCGCCATCGCTGAAGGCTCCAACCCGCGTCAGATCGAGGCCAAGCTGCAGGGCTACCTGCCGTGAGAATGGAGAGCCTCTCTTCATATCCCAAACATCTCGCGCCGGGTCTGTTTGCCCGCGTGGCGGTGTCATCACTCGGTTGTGTATCGACATACACGCCCTCGTTCTTCCTTGCCATGCGGGCAAACAGCTCCCGGCGCGAGGCGCTCGGGATATGAAGAGGGGCTCTAGAAAACACCACGAAGACCACGTCAATCACGAGGCATGGGCCATTCCCTATGCCGACCTGATGACGTTGTTGTTGGCGTTTTTCGTGGTGATGTACGCGGTCTCCGTGGTGAACGAAGGCAAGTACCGCGTGATGTCCGAATCGATCATCGAGGCGTTCAACGGCTCAAGTCATGTGATCGCCCCGATGCCGCAGACGCGCGTGCAGCCGCACAACGTCGATCCAGCGCTGGCCTCGCCCGCAGGACAGCCGGGCGCGGCCACTACACCGGTCAATGTTCCGATTCCGCAGCGTCCGCAGCCGGTGCGCGTGATGGATGTACGTCAGCGGCTTCAGGAGCACACCGAGCAGCAGAACCTGGAGCTGATCCGCGATCAAGTGCAGCGCGCGCTGCAGCCGCTTATCGACAAGCAAATGGTGATCGTGCGCAAGACCACCACCTGGCTTGAGATCGAGCTGCGCACCGACATTCTCTTTCCTAGCGGCGTGGCGAAGATTTCCCCGCCCGCCGATGACGTGCTTAACCAGATCGCCGCCATCCTGCATCCGTTCTCCAACCCGGTGCGCATCGAGGGCTACACCGATGACCGGCCGATCAACACCTCGTTATATCCCTCCAATTGGGAATTGTCCGCCGCGCGCGCGGCGAGCGTGGCGAGGCTGTTTTCCGAGCACGGCATCGACCCGCAACGCCTTGGCATTGTCGGCTGGAGCGAATATCGCCCCAATGCCGACAACGCCACTGAGGACGGCCGCAACCAGAACCGTCGCGTGCTGGTCGTGGTGCTGAGCGACCAGAACGCACCCAAGCGCTTCTACAACGACGTCGAGCACATGGGGCAGCTGGTGGACAACGGTGACGCCGGTGGAGCGCCCGCGCCTGCCGCTTCTACCATTGCGGCTCAGGCCACTGCCGCATTGCCGAACATGCCCGCGCCGATCAGGCCGTTGCAGGTCGGCCGTGATGTGCCCGTGAACAAAGTCGTGCTTGCCGAGCCGCATGGCGAGAACACAGCGCCACTCACGCCAAATGCCGCCGCCGGCACCATTATCGTGACCGCGCCACACAACAGGGCGCCGGAGCACGGGCCGTGACGAACGCATACGCGATACATGCCGTGCCGGCACATGCCGGGGAGTCGATGTCTTGAGTCCTGTCCAGAACCACACCACCGACGAACGCTGGCTTTCATTCCGCCTTGGCGGGCAGTTGTACGCGGCGCCGCTCGGACATGTCAGCGAAGTCATCCGCGACGGCGAATTGACGCCTGTGCCCGGCGCGGCGAACGACCTGCTCGGCATCCGCCATCTGCGCGGCCGCATCGTACCCGTGCTCGATGGCCGTCGCCGCCTCGGCCTCCCCGAATCTGTCGGGGACGATGAGGCCCAGGTGCGTTTGGTGATGCTTTCGCATGGCCCGCATCTGGTAGGGCTGCGTGTGGATGCCATCGGCGATCTGGTGTCGCCCGGCACATCGGAAATCGCTCCGCCGCTACCGGGCGGTGCAGCGCGTGAGGACGATCCGGTGCACGGCATCTTGCCCTGGCAAGGGAGCTTCATCGCCCTGCTCGACGTGCGTTGCCTGTGCCGTCTTCCGTTGGAGAGCGAGGCGGCCTGACGCTTTCGGGCAACGCTCGAATCGAGGGGCGCCGCAACGCCCCTGCGCTGTGACTTCAGGCACGGGTACGGGCATCGGGAGCGGCGCATGCTCCGGCCAATTCCCGGGAGACGTCATGATGCGCATGCGATCGTTCGGACTCCTGCTGGCCTTCCTTGTATCGATAGGCGAAACCTCGCCAACGCTTGCCGTCGAAGCGCCCGCATCGTTGCGCGATACCTTGCTGCACACCACGCAGGACCTTGTTGACGCCATTCCCACGGGTGACAAGGCAGTGTGGGAAAAGGCGCTTACCGATGACGCAGTGATCATCGACGAGTTCGGCCGCATTGCGCACAAAGCCGATACCGTGGCGTCCATCCATCCTTTTCCGGCGGGCTTTTCCGGAAGTATCGAGCTGCGCGACGCGCATGCGCAGCAATACGGTGACACGGCGATACTGCAGGTGGAGGAGTACGAACGCGAAACCGTGTTCGGGCAAAACTTCGTCGTGCGCTATGAGTCGCTGCTCACCTTCGTCAAGCAAGATGGCGCGTGGAAGCTCGCCGGCTACGAGGACGTGACACTGCCTACGCCGCCGCCCAAGCTCGCCGTGTCCGGCCTGGACCTTCACGACTACGCCGGCACCTATCGATACGGGCCGGGCCGTGCCTGGACGATAATCAGCAAGGGCGGCGAGCTGAGTTATGTGACACGCCCCGGGGGCACCGCGAACGTGCTTGAACCCATCGCGAAGGATGTATTCATGGGCAGCGATGACGAACGCAATCTGCTGGTCTTTCGTCGCGACGATCATGGCAAGGTGAATGCGCTGATCGAGCGGCGCAAGTTCAACGATCTCCGCCTTATCCGGGAGAACTAGTGTCACGCTGGCGAACATAGCCACTCGAAGCGGTTGTGGGCCAGACGAGCTAAAGCCGCGACGGTTGCGGCTGGCGTTGCATGCGACGAATGTTGCGGGTAGCGCGGAATGGATGGATAACCGATTTTGCGCAGATACTCCCTCATCAGCATGATGGATTGCGCAAGAAACTTTCGTGCTTAGACAGGGTTGCATAGCCGGACCTTTGCGGTTGGCCGTGTGGCAGTCCGGTTTCGGGGGAATAGCGTTCCACCAGTGGAGACACGCCATGTCCAGTCAGCTTCTTCCTCAGCGCATCGACAACGCGTATCACGGTCACAAGCTCGCGCTCTGGATCTTTGGCCTGCTCGTGCTCATCAAGGTGGGCATCGGCGTGAACTCGATCTTCAATGGCCACCACGTGGCAAGCTCGGCTGATGGCATTCCCCTTGATGCGTTCACGCCAGCGGGCGCCCAGGCCGTTGTTTCCCTGTTCGCCATATGGGGATTGGGTCAGCTCGTGATGTGCCTGTTGTGCGGCGTGGCGATGGTCCGATATCGCGCCATGGTGCCGCTCTTGTTTGCGCTCTTCTTGCTGGAGCACCTGAGCAGGAAGTTGATCCTGTATTTCCTGCCGATAGCCACAATAGGGTCACCGCCAGGGTTCATCGTCAATCTCTTTCTTCTGGCATTGATCGTCGTTGGGCTCGCGCTGTCGCTGTGGAGCCGGGCCGGTCTTCCGGTAGGGAAATGAAATGAGAGGAGGCAATCACGTTTCGTTGATCGCCTCCTCCCTGTCGGCAGCCGATGGCCGAGGCTATTTGAGTATGAGCTCGCGTAGCATCTGGCTGCCGAGCAATTCGCGCATCGACTCTCTGTCCGCGGACGCCTTGTCACGTTCATCCCTCGGACCCAAGGTCTTTGCCTGGACGGCATCGGCCTCGTCGGTTTTATCCAGTGCTGCCATGTTGGAATACGTGACGGCGAGGATCAGATCGGGATCCTGTGGCGAACGTGCCTGTGTCTGATAGACGGTGTAGCCAGTGATCAGGCCAGCCTTCTTCATGGCTTCCATGTTCGTCTTGTAAGGACCGTCCAGGAATTTCATGTAGTTGTTGAACTGCCCAGGTTTGATCTTTACAAAGCTGACGACACGAACCTGGCCGTCCTTATAAGGTTTGGCATCCTGCGCAAATGCTGATCCAAGGGTCGCGAGCAAGAGCAATGACACGATGAGTATCGAGTTGCGTTTCACGGTTTTCCCCTCGACATGGCTGCGCGCATGTGCGGCGAGCCGGAGGCTACGCGCGGTTCCTGAGAGTGTCAACGAATGAAGACTGGTGGCTTCGAAATGCATGGAAGACGCGCGCTGTGATGTATCAATCCTGTTACATGATGTAGACGTTTGGCCTTCTAAACTGTCTGGAAGTCATGCCTGGCAAAGGCACCAGCAGTGCTTGGGTGGGGCGATATGACGTCGGTTTAAGAGCGGATCTGGCCTGATAATGTCGACACACGGAGAGGGATAACGATCATGACCATCAAGCATGAAGGCGTGGATGCGAGTGTCCCGCCAAGCGGCACGGGTTGCGTCGAGTGTATGAAAGACGGCCACTGGTGGCTTCACCTTCGTCGCTGCGCGCAGTGTGGTCATATCGGCTGCTGTGACGATTCGCCGAACCAGCACGCGACCAAGCATTTCCAGTCGACGGGTCACGGCGTTATAGCCAGCTTCGAACCTGGCGAAGACTGGTTTTACGACTTTCGAACCGAGGAGTTCTTCGACGGCCCTTCATTGGTACCACCGCAATCGCACCCTCTCGAGCAAGGCGTGCCGGGGCCGAAGGAGAAAGTCCCTGCCAATTGGGAGGACCTCCTCAACTAGCCGATGCAGGCCCTGGGGTCAGCTCAGGTCTTTCCACTTCTGGAAGCTTTCGCTAATTGCTCGCAGGTGCTGCTGTAGGTCTTGAGTTCGCTTTTGATGGTGTCGAGATCGATGGTGAAACCGTAGCGCACTGCGCCACCCTTGTCGGCGAGCCAGGCTCCCATGGATCGCGCGGTCACGAATTGCGTCAGCTGGGACAACGGAACGGGGCGACTGATGACCACCGATTCGCTGGTAGCAATGACGCTCTCGCGTTCTCCCTGCAGGGTTTGCTGCTGGTCGATCTCGAAATACGACCGCGACGCGCGTGCCACGATGCGTCGCGCGCGCTCCACGCCAACCATGTAGTACGCAGTGAGCGTCAGCCCCTCGGGCTTGCACAACAGCGTGATGCGGTGCTCGCCGTCGCGAGCGCTCTGGCCGAGCGTCAGATAGGGCGCGCCCGACATCAGATGGTAGGTTGCCGTGGGCGCGAGACGTCCGTTGTTGGCCAGCCCCGTGGCCATCATCTGGTCGCCCGTAAGCCAGGCGACGTCTTCGCGTGGTGTCGTTGGGGCAGGCTTGAGCGCTTCTGCGCGAATGCCCATGTCCTTCACGTAGGAAGCAACGTCGCCCGACGCCAGCGGCGTGTTGGCGACGCCGACCGCTTTCTGCTCGATGCCATCCGATGGCGGCATGCCGAAGCGATCATTGCCGGTTGGCGCCCACCGATAGAGCCCACCCATGTAGGCATAAGTGCATGCACCCGTGCAGAGCGCGGCTTTGGGTCCTTGAGGGGAACGTGATGTGCGCCGTGGTACACCCAAATGCGTCGCCATCAAGCCGGATCGAAACATCCGTCCCAGAGCCATGCCCGCGCGAATGTCCCCGCCCGATGAATTGAGATAGATATCGGATCGGGGCGGAATCTTCCCCGACCTCACCAGCGCGCCGAAACGATCGGCGGCATCCGCATCGATGGTGCCGTAGAGATAGATCTGTGGTGCCTTGGCAACAGCGAGCGTCAGTTTGTCAGCATTGATCTGGATGGATAGCTCGTCGGCTGTTTGTCCGCGTGATGCCTTCGCCCTGGTGCTCGCATCGTTCACTTGGGCATGGGCAGTCACGGCGCCAGCCATGCAAGTTGCCAATAGCAGCAAACTGGACACACAGCGAAAACGTGCCAAACGGAAGAAGCCCGGATCTACATCAATGGCCTGCACGCAACTGATCCTGCGATATGGGTCGGACAGTTTGCCCGCCTGAGGATGTTGTGCAAGTGAAATCCGCCAGGCGAGTGTCCACGGGCCGGACGTCCGCAAATCTGTCCGCGGACGCAGCAACTTTTTACGCCTGCTCGGCAAGCTACTGAAAAGACTCGATTCCGCTGCACGTTTCCCGGTGGCACGCGGCTTGCTCTAGTGGACGCAACGGTCACACGCTCGTTCGCGTGCGCGATCACTGCATCTTCTGATCTCGCCGACGTTACCGGGCTTGATCGGTTGCCACATAACCAGAAAGGAGAAATTCGTTGAGCATGTCCCGTTCGCCCTTTGCTTTCACGCTGGCCCTCGTCATGGGGTTGGTATCGGTCAATGCTTTCTCCTCGACGGCGCCGGCTGCCGCCACAAGTGCGCCGACCGCGCCTGCCAAGGACAAGGCGCTGATGTCGCGCGACCAGGTCACGCGCATCCTGGAAAGCAATCGCAAGATCCTTTTGCCCCAGGGTGTGGACGAAAAGATCAAGTTGCACATCAACGGCATCGATCAATGGGTGTCGATTCGCGGAAAGGATCGTCGTAATCCGATCCTGCTGTTCCTGCACGGTGGCCCGGCCTCGCCGGCGATGCCCGAGGGTTATACGTTCCAGACGCCGTGGGAGGATTACTTCACCGTGGTGCAATGGGACCAGCGCGGCTCTGGCAAGACCTATCGCGCCAACACGGAAGAAGCGATGGCGCCGGGCATGACCGTGAAGGGCATGACCGACGATGCCGCCCAGGTGGTGCAGTATCTGCGTGAGCACTACGGCAAGCAGAAGATTTTCCTGCTGGGCCATTCCTGGGGAACGGTTCTCGGAGTGGAACTGGCCCAGCAGCATCCGGAATGGTTCTACGCATACATTTCCACGGGGCAGGTGGTGAACGGCCGTCGTAATGAGGAAGTGGGTTATGCGTTTTCCCTGCGCCAGGCGAAGGCGGAAGGCAACCAAACGGCAATTCGCGAGCTTGAGGCCATGGCGCCTTATCCCGGCACCGGCAAGATGACGCTCGACCGCATCGGCATGCGCAGCAAATGGGAGATGTACTACGGCGGTCTTTCCTGGGGCCGCAAGGATTTCCAGTTCGACGTGGACGCCGAAGAGCTGTCGCCCGACTACAGCCGGGAAGATCTCGACGCGATCGACAAGGGCAGCCTGTTCTCGCTCAACCATCTGCTGCCAGCGTTGCTCGCGGTCGACTTCGATCACGTAACGAAGTTCGCCTGCCCAGTGATCGTGTACGTGGGTGCGCACGACTACACCACGGCGCATGAGCTGAGCGAGGAGTGGTTCGAGCACATCCAGGCGCCGTCGAAGAAGCTGGTCTCGTTTGCCGACTCGGCGCACATGATGATGCAGGATCAGTCGGGTCGCTTTCTGATGCACCTGGTAACGGACGCGTTGCCGTTGGCGCAGAAGGCAGGAGATGCGGCACCGGCGGAAGTGACGCGCGATCGGTAATGCTGTTGGACAGGCCGGTTCCCCAACATTGCGGAACCGGCCTGTTTCGGCTTCGCGGTGGCGGACTGCGTCGATCAGGGCAGTGACGGAGTTCGGTAATTCTACGTAGCCGGGTTAGGTGAAATTTCGCTTGTCCACCATCGCCTGGACGACCACGCTGGCATCCAGCGTACGGAGCGCCATGCGCATATGCCTCACTGGCGGCGCGTTTGGCCTGACCACTCTTCTCCGCCCAGGGATGCCATGAAACGACTTGCGCTTGTTCCTCTTCTATTGGCCGCTGGCGCGGCTGTGCCAGCCTATGCGACCGAAGGTGCCCTGGGTCGCTCCATCACCGGAGAGCAGGCGACTTCGTATGCCGGCCTGATACCGCCGACGCCCGGTTGGAACTGGGGCGTAGGTTATGCCTACTACAGCGGCTCCATCGGCAGTTCGAAAGAAGTGCCCTTGCCCGGCGGTGGTTCCTCGCTGGGTCTGAAGGCTGAATTCCAGCTGCTTTCGTTCGCTGGCGTCTATATCTGGAACACCAAGCCATCGGCGTGGAATTTCGCCACGGAAGTGACCGTGCCGTTCGCCTATGTGGACGCAAGCGTCAACGCACGACTCGGCAACTTTTCGCGGGGCGTGAACGACAACGACTCCGGCCTGTTTGACATGACGTTCGTACCGGTGATCGCCAGCCATCACTTCAGCGAAACGCAGCACATGTCGCTGGCGCTGTACATCTATGCCCCCACGGGCAGCTACAACAAGGGGCAGTTGGCGAATGTCAGCCTGAACAACTGGACCTTCTCGCCAACCATCGGCTACACGCAGCTTTTCCAGCAGGGTTCGCTGGAATGGAGCCTCACCTCGGCGGTGGACTTCTATACCAGGAACGACGACACCGATTACCAGAACGGGGCGGTATTTCGTATCGACTCACTATTGGTCAAGCGCCTTCCCTCGGGTTGGGGCTTCGGCGCGGTGGGCGGCTGGATCGAGCAGCTCGAAGACGACACCGGTCCGACCGCCGATCGATTGAACGGTTTCAAGGGCCGCTCGCTCGCGCTTGGCCCCATGGTGAACTACCTCAAGAAATGGCAGGGCGGGCAGGCGGAGTTCTCGTTGCGCTGGATGCGCGAGTTCGACGTGAAGAACCGCCTCAAGGGCAACCCGGCATTGCTCGAGGTGTCGATATCCCTTTGACGTGATCGCTTCCTGATAGGGAAGGCGAACCATCGACGCTCAGGTCGCGCCGTGATCCTCGGACGCATCAAACACACATGCCAGTACTGAGGCGGCTGCTGCATAGAGCGGTGCGGGAACATCCTTCCGCAAACGCAGCGAGGCGAGCAGGGCGGCCATCTGCGGATCGTGGTGCAGCGGAATGCCGAGCGCGCGTGCACGCGCCAGCAGCGTTTCCAGCGATTCCGGTGTCAGGTTGGCGGGTGTCGCGGTATTGGCGGGGCCGCCGGAAAGGCGCAGGGTCACACGTCGCTGTGCGGGCGGTAATGAAGTGCTCATGCCATCGTCTTCAGCAGGATCGCGCTGTGCGGGCTGCTTGAATGTGGCAGGCCACGCTGGCAGCTCAATTGGTCGAGGATCAGGCCGCACGCTGCAAGGCGCTGACGCAACGGGCCAAACTGGTGTTCCAGCCGATGCACGGTGATGGCGCGCTCTGCCCACAGGCGCACCGACAGGCGCAGATCACGCAGCTGAAGTTCACCTTGCACGGGGCCGAGCGCGGGAAGGTCAAGCGCAAAACCCAGCACCCACGCGGCGCCACCTTCGTTGTCGGTGGTGTATTGCAGCTGGAGCTGCAGAATGTCGCGCCCCGCTTCGCCCTGCAGCGGAATCTCGATCATCCATGCCGGAACGGTGGTGGCCTCCAACTGCGCTACTTCCACGCGAGCCAGCGCCGCGTGCACTTCGCCGTGCAAGCGACCGAGTAGCGCATCGACGTCGTCGTTGAGCAGTTCCGGTGGCAGCGCGAAGCGAGGCTGTGCCTGCAGGCCACGCTGCTGCAGTGGCGGCGGCGTCTCGCTGTCGTCTGATGGCGCGCGGCGTGCCGGCAGATAGTCGTCGAGCAGGCTGGCCAGGCGCAGCAATGCGCCCTTCCAGTCCTCCTGACTCAGCACGGCCATGTCGACCTGTGACTGCGCCAGTTGCGATTCCAGGAACAGGCCACTGCGACTGATGGCTTCTTCCAGGCCCTCGCCGCGGGTGATTTCGGCCGGCGTGCGCACGCCGTGTTCGAGCAGGGCGAGCGCCGGACGCAGGTAAGCAGGCAACTGTCGCAGCGCGGGACGCTGCGCCAAAGCATCGAGTGTGGCGAGCAACGGCGCATAGCCGTTCTGTTGCGGCAACCGTTCGCGCAGCGCCACCTGGATGGCCGGCTCCGGCGTATGCGGTGCGATTACTTCCAGCTGCGGTTGCGCGCCCAGGGTCAGCACGCGCACTTGAAACTGCGAAGGTAGCTGGCCGCCTGGCGCTTCGGCTTCCACCGTGAGCGCGCCGATCTGTAACACCAGCATGCCTTGCGGATTGATCCCCAACGGCCGCGCAGCCAGCACCGTGCCGATGCGCCAGCTCTCCGCAGCACTGCCGGAGGCGGCGCCGGCCCAGGTGAGGGCGGCGAAGCTGGTGGGTTGAATGACCAATCAGGACTCCTTGCGGCAAGGCTTTGTGCGCGGGCCCTTCCGTGCATTGGGCATCGGCAGGTTTCGTGGGAACTTGAGCGTCATTTTGTCGTGCCCGTCGCAGGTTTGATGGGGTGGACGTCGCTAAAGCGATCGCGCCCGCCGCCGATAAGCACTCCGTAGACGCCCAAGTGGCGTAACGAGGACAGGCTTATGGGCAGCAAGGCGGCACAACGCAAAAGCGGTAGCGAGGCGCGCGTGATCGCGTTGCCCGCCGACTTTCGCCTGGCCGAACTGGCCAGCGTCAAGGCCGGCCTGATCGAGGCGCTTGACGCGCCCACGGTGCAATTGGACGGCGCCGGCGTGGAGCGCGTGGACACCGCTGCGCTGCAGCTGCTCGTGGCCTTTCGTCGCGAAGCTTCGGCGCGCGGGCTGGCCTCGTCGTGGACGGGTGTGAGTACTGCAATACGTGATGCGGCCGGCGTGCTCGGCCTGGCACAGGCACTGGAATTGCCGGCAACCATGCCGGCCTGAAACTGAGGTGGAAGATGGCAAAGATTCTTGCGGTGGACGATTCGGCTTCGATGCGCGGCATGGTGGCTTTCACCCTGCGCGGCGCCGGTCACGACGTTAATGAGGCCGAGAACGGCCAGCTGGCGCTGGATGCGGCGCGCGCCGGTCGCTACGACCTGGTGCTGGCCGACGTGAACATGCCGGTGATGGACGGCCTCAGCATGGTACGCGAGCTGCGCACGATGCCCGAATACAAGGGCGTGCCCATTCTCATGCTGACCACTGAGTCGCATACCGACAAAAAGATGGAAGGCAAGGCGGCCGGCGCCACCGGTTGGCTGGTGAAGCCGTTCGATCCGGAGCAGCTGCTGGCTACCGTCAAGCGAGTGCTGGGCTGAGGATGCCTTTTTTGTCATTCCCGCGAACGCGGGAATCCAGTGTCTTTAGTGACGTGCAAAGGCACTGGATCCCGGCTTTTGCCGGGATGACGAACTAACCCTCGCATCCCCAAGACGCTTTTCCCGAGAGAGCATCACCATGAGCAAGGCCGGTCTGGCGCAGTTCCAACAGGTATTCATCGAAGAGAGTCTGGAAGGACTCGACACGATGGAGTCGTCGCTGCTCGCGCTGGACAACGGCGGTGATGCGGAGCTGGTGCACACCATCTTCCGTGCAGCTCATTCGATCAAGGGCGGCGCGGCCACCTTCGGTTTTCCGGAGATGTCCTCGTTCACCCACGAGGCCGAGTCGCTGCTGGATGAAGTGCGTAGCGGCAAGCGCAGCATCGACCGCGCCATCATCGAACTGCTGCTGCGCACGGTGGACTGCCTGCGCGGCATGTTCGCGCGTGCCCAGGCCGGCGCGCCGCTCAACGATACGGTGGCCGAAAGCCTGCGCAGCGAGCTGGCTGTGGCGATGGGGCGTGGCGCTCCCGTGGGCGAGCTGCAGGCGCGGCGCGACGTGGATCAGGCTGATGCGTGGACGGTCCGCTTCCGTCCGCAACCGGGCATGCTGGCGGGCGGCAACGATCCGCTGCGCCTGATTCGCGAACTGGCCGGGCTGGGCGAGCTCAACGTCACGCCCGAATTCGAACGGTTGCCCACCACCTTGGCGGCACTGGAGCCGTCCGAATGCCATCTCGGCTGGACCATCGAGTTGAAAGGCCCTGCCAGGCGCGCGGACATCGCTGCGGTGTTCGACTGGGTGGAAGGTGAGTGCGACCTCGTCATTGAAGCCAGGCACGTGGTTGCAGCTGCCGCACCGGCGCCCGCAGCGCCAGTGGCCGCATCCGCGCCGGCCAACGTGGCCGACGCAGGCGCCGCGCGTGCGCAGCGTGAGGCGAGCGCCGAGTCCAGCTCGGTGCGTGTGTCGATCGACAAGATCGACGGACTGATCAATCTGGTGGGCGAGCTGGTGATTACCCAGTCCATGCTCGACACCTTCCGCGAAGGCGACATCGATGCCTCGCGCATGGCCCTGCTCGAACACGGGCTGGCCCAGCTGGCGCGTCACACACGCGAGCTGCAGGAAAGCGTCCTTGGCATTCGCATGTTGCCCATTGCCTCCGTGTTCAACCGCTTCCCGCGCATGGTGCGCGACATCAGCCAGAAGCTGGGCAAGCAGGTGAAGCTGGAGCTGGTCGGCGAGCAGACCGAGCTGGACAAGACGGTTCTGGAGAAAATCGGCGACCCGATGGTTCACCTCGTGCGCAACGCGATTGACCATGGCCTTGAAACGCCTGAAAAACGCCGCGCCGCCGGCAAGGGCGACACCGGCACGCTCAAGCTCCAGGCCTCGCATCGCGGCGGCAGCATCGTGGTGGAAGTTTCCGACGACGGCGCGGGCCTCAATCGAGATGCCATCGTTGCAAAGGCAGTGCAGCGTGGCCTGATCGCCAGCGGCGAGGGCATGAGTGACGAGGCCGTGGCGGAACTGATCTTCCAGCCGGGTTTCTCTACTGCCGCTGTCACCACCGATCTTTCCGGTCGCGGCGTGGGCATGGATGTGGTTCGCCGCAACGTGGCGGATCTGGGCGGCAGCGTCATCATTCGCAGCACGCAGGGCAAGGGCAGCGTATTCACCATCACCTTGCCGCTGACGCTGGCCATCATCGACGGCCTCACCGCCGCGGTGGGTGATGAGCGCTACATCGTGCCGCTGGTGTCCATCATCGAATCGGTGCAATTGAAAGCCGATGCGATACGCAGCGTGGTTGGCGGTGGCGAGCTGTTCCGTTTCCGCGGCGAATACCTGCCGGTGATCCGCCTGCACGAAGCGTTTGGTTGCGACAACGCGATACGCGCCATCGACGAGGGCCTGATGGTCGTGGTCGAAGGTGAAGGCACACGCGTGGGCCTGTTCATCGATGGCCTTATCGGCCAGCAGCAGGCCGTGGTGAAGTCGCTGGAAGCCAATTACCGCCGCGTGCAAGGCATATCGGGCGCCACCATCCTGGCGGACGGCTCAGTGGCGCTGATCGTGGATATCGCAGGCCTCATCCGCCTGCAGGGACGTCGCAAGGCGGCTTGATTCAAGGCATCTACAAGCCGCGGCCGTTGGCCTGCGGCCCGCGTAGTGCAGTGCAGGGGTCGCCCCGCATCGCCAGTAGTGGCGCCGACGGCGTCGCGACCGGTGGCCGTTACGCGTACGGCTGGAGCGAGTTCCAGGCCGGGCCACATTCCTCCGTGCATGGCGGAAAAGGCCCGCGAACCGCTCAAGTTTCGCGCTCCTTCGCCGATCCAGTTTTCGAAAGGGGGCCTGGCACCTGGCCCTGACGACGAGGCAAACATGACCGATAACACCCGGAGCGAGGCGCTCCAGACGCAATACCTCACCGTCAACCTCGGTCACGAGGAATACGGCGTCGACATCCTGGCGGTGCGCGAGATCCGTGGCTGGACGCCAGTCACGCGGATTCCGCAGGCACCGCACTACGTGCTGGGCGTGCTCAACCTGCGCGGCGCCATCGTGCCGGTGATCGACATGCGCCTGCGCTTTGGCCTGCCGCGCGAGGAATACGGCACCACCACGGTCACCGTGATCGTGACCGTGGCAAGTCGCAACTTCGGCGTGGTGGTGGATGCGGTGTCCGACGTGCTCGACGTCACCGCCGACGCCATTCGCCCGGTGCCGGACATGGGCACCACCGTGGATACCGAATACCTGAAGGGTTTGACCGCCGCCGGCGAGCGCATGGTGTTGCTGCTGGACGTGGACAAGCTGTTGCAGCCGCAGGATGCGCAGATGCTGGAAGCGGCACTCCCCGCCGTCTCCGATGTGAAAGCCGTGGCCTGATCGATATAGCCGGAAGTGGAATCATCATGAAGAAGTTCACACTGAAAATCCCTGCGCTGTCCGTTCGCAATCGCATGCGCGCGGTCCTTGGCCTGCTCGGCCTGATGCTGATCGGCGGCGCCATCGTCGGCCTGGGCGGCATGCAACTGCAGAACGACGGCATGGGCAAGATCTACGACGAGGAGATCGTGCCCACGCAGCTCATGTCGCAGATCTCCACCCGTTCGCTGATGTCCTTCATCTTGCTGGGCGAATCCAGCTCGCTGGTCAGCAAGCCGGACCAGGTGAAGGCCAAGCTGGCCGAATACGACAAGATGCAGACGGAGATGGAGGCGCTGAAGAAGCAATTCGACGCCATCCCGATGAGCGACGAAGTGAAGAAGCATTTCAAGGACTGGCGCTCCACCGACGCGGACTACAAGGACGCCAAGGATTCGCTGGTCGACGCGCTCAAGCAGGGCGATGCCGGCGCATCGGAACTGCTGGAAATGCAGGTTCGCCCGTTGATGATGCAGCGCCAGGATTCCATGGCGAAGCTGGTGGACGCGCAGCGTGCCGATGCCAAGCAGATCTATGACGCTCAGGTGGCGCGCTACCACTTCATCCGCGCCATCAGCATCATTGCGTTGCTGGCCGGTTTGGCTGTGGCCTCGGTGATGGCCCTGCTGATGATGCGTTCCATCATGAACGCCCTGGGCGTGGCGATGAAAGTTGCCCACGAAATCGCCGGTGGCCGCCTGGGCCACGAGATCCATGTGAGCAGCAAGGACGAGCTGGGCGAACTCCTGGGCGCGCTGCGCACCATGGACGAACGCCTCAGCAACATCGTCGGCGAAGTGCGCCATGGCGCAGGCTCGGTCAGCTCCGCCGCGCAGCAGATTGCGCGCGGCAACGACGACCTCAGTCAGCGTACGCAGGAACAGGCTTCCAGCCTGGAAGAAACCGCGTCGTCGATGGAAGAAATGACTTCCACGGTCAAGCAGAACGCCGAGAACGCCAGCCACGCCAACCAGCTTGCCAGCGCCACGCGCCGTCAGGCCGAGCACGGCGGTGAAGTGGCCGCGCAGGCCAGCCTGGCCATGCGTGAGATCAACGACTCCAGCCGCAAGATCTCCGACATCGTCAGTCTGATCGACGAAATCGCGTTCCAGACCAACCTGCTGGCTCTCAACGCCGCGGTGGAAGCAGCGCGTGCCGGCGAGCAGGGTCGCGGCTTCGCAGTGGTGGCCACGGAAGTGCGCAACCTTGCACAGCGCAGCGCCGGCGCGGCCAAGGAGATCAAGGGCCTGATCAACGACAGCGCGGAGAAGGTGCGCGTGGGTTCGTCGCTGGTGGACCAGTCTGGCAAGGCATTGGCCGAGATCGTGGACAGCGTGAAGAAGGTGACCGACATCGTGGCCGAGATCGCCGCTGCCAGCCAGGAACAGTCGGCTGGCATCGATCAGGTGAATCACGCCGTGTTGCAGATGGACGAGATGACCCAGCAGAACGCCGCACTGGTGGAAGAAGCCGCAGCCGCTGCACGTGCGATGCAGGAGCAGGCAGGCGAGCTGGCGCGCCAGGTGAGTTTCTTCCAGCTCGGCGACGATGCAGTCGAGCCGGCTACCCAGAAAGCTCGCACCAAAACGGTGATGGCCGAAGCCGAGGCCGTGTTTGCCGCTGTGCGCGGTGCACCCACCCAGCCGGCACGCGCGCCGCGCGCTTCCGAGGCGGCTGACGCGGGCGCCTGGAAGGAGTTCTGAGCATGAGCATGCCCGCCGCGATCGATGGCAACGCCGCCGTGGCGGGCATGAATGGTCCGTCGCTAGGCGATAGCGACTTCGCCTTCCTGCGCAGTTTTGTGTACGAGCATTGCGGTATCTCGCTGGGTGATCACAAGCGCCAGCTGGTGCAGGGCAGGCTGATACGCCGGCTGCGTGCGCTGAAGTTGCGCGATTTCGGCAGCTATTGCGACTTGCTACGCCGTGATCCTCTCGGCGAACTGGGCGAGCTGGCCAGTGCGATCAGCACCAACGTCACGGCGTTCTTCCGCGAGTCGCATCATTTCGACCTGCTGACCAACGAACTGTTGCCGCGCTGGATCGCCGAGAAGAAGAACGTCGGCCGCCTGCGCATCTGGTCCGCCGGTTGTGCCACCGGCGAGGAGCCCTACACGCTCGCCATCGTGCTGGCCGAGGCGCTGGAGAAGCATGGTGGCAACGTCGATGCGAAGATCCTCGCCACCGACCTGTCGCCGCAGGCATTGGAGACGGCACGCAAGGGCGTTTACCCGATCGAGCGGCTGGAGGGCGTGAGCGTCGAGCGTCGCCGCCGCTGGTTCCTGCGCGGCGAAGGCGAGTACGACCAATACGCCTGCGTGCATCCGCGCTTGCGCGAGCTGGTGAGCATCCTGCCGCTGAACCTGCTGCACGACTGGCCGATGCACGGCCCGTTCGACGCAATTTTCTGCCGCAACGTCGTCATCTATTTCGACAAGCCCACCAAGCAGCGTCTGTTCCAGCGTTACGCAGGACTGCTGCCGGAGGGTGGTTATCTGTTTCTTGGTCATTCCGAGTCCATGTACGGGCTCAATGAAAACTTTGACCTGATAGGACGCACGGTCTACCGGAAGCGCAGTGAATGAGCGTCCCCGCAGTGAATCTTCCCGCCGGCGCCAGCTATGACCCGGCGCGCGTGGTGCCCGGCTTCGAGCACCTGCGGCGTTTCTGGGATCCGGCACTGGCCTGCGTCACCGTAAAAGTGCTGCCTGGTGAGTTCTATGTGAGCACGCAGGAGGAAATGATCTCCACCGTGCTCGGCTCCTGCGTGTCGGCGTGCATCTATGACCGGCAGCGCGGCATTGGCGGCATGAATCATTTCATGTTGCCCGAGCCTATGGGTGGCGAGCGGGGTGGTTGGGCCGACACCGTCGGTCGCGCGGCGCGCTATGGCAACGATGCGATGGAGCAGTTGATCAACGCCATCCTCAAGGTTGGTGGACAGCGTTCGAATCTGGAAGTGAAGGTGTTCGGCGGTGGCCGTGTGCTGGCCACGATGACTGACATTGGCAAGCGCAACATCGAGTTCGTCAAACGCTATCTGGCCGCCGAAAGGCTGCAGTTGCGTGCGGAAGACCTGGGCGACGTGCACCCGCGCCACGTGCAGTTTTTCCCGGTCACCGGCAAGGCGCGCGTGCGGCAGTTGCGTGGCCGCACCGATTCGGTGCTGGTGGATGGCGAGCGGCAATATCTCAAGCGTTTGGCAAATGATCCGATAAAGGGAGAGGTGGAGCTGTTCTGACGCGCTGGCGCGGCAACAGATTCACTTGGCTGTATCCGGCCCCGGTAAGGGCCAGCACGAAGTCGGGAAAGATGGCGATGGAAAGAGTACGTGTCCTGGTGGTCGATGATTCCGCACTTGTGCGGAAGCTGCTGTCGACCATGCTTTCGTGCGATCCGGGCATCGAGGTGGTGGGCACGGCAGCCGATCCGTTGATTGCTCGCGAGAAGATCAAGCAACTCAATCCCGACGTGCTCACGCTCGACGTGGAAATGCCGCGCATGGATGGCATCACCTTTCTTGAAAACCTGATGCGCCTGCGCCCGATGCCGGTGGTGATGGTGTCGTCGCTCACGCAGGAAGGTGCGGAAGTCACGCTGCGCGCGCTTGAGCTTGGCGCCGTGGATTTCTTCACCAAGCCAAGCAACGACCTCGCCAGCACCTTTGCCGAGGGCGCGCAGGAAATCTGCGCCAAGGTGAAACTCGCCGCGCTTGCCCGTCCGCGTCAGCGCACCGCAGTGCGCAAGCTCGACGTGCCGCCGCGTCTCTCCGCAGATGCTGTGCTGCCGCGCGCGCAGACCGTCGGTACGCGTGGCGGCATGCCGATCATTGCCATCGGCGCGTCCACCGGCGGCACCGAAGCGATTCGCGTGGTGCTTGAGGCAATGCCGCCGGATGCGCCGCCGATCGTCATCACGCAGCACATTCCCGCTGCCTTCAGCGGTCCGTTCGCCGCGCGCATGGACCATTGTTCGGCCATGCGTGTGTGCGAGGCACGCGATGGCCAGCCGATCCAGCAGGGTCATGCGTACATCGCTCCGGGCAGCCAGCATCTGCTGGTGATGTGGGATGGCGCCAAGTACGTGTGCCGCCTGCACAACGGTCCGCCAGTGAACCGCCACAAGCCGAGCGTGGATGTGCTGTTCCGTTCGATGGCGGCCAGCGTAGGCAGGGCCACCGTAGCCGCACTGCTTACCGGCATGGGCGACGACGGTGCGCGCGGTCTGCTGGAACTTCAGCAGACCGGCGCGAGAACGCTCGTGCAGGACGAGGAGTCTTCGGTGGTGTGGGGCATGCCCGGCTCCGCCTGGAAGCTCGGCGCCGCCGGCGAAAAGCTGCCTCTGGATCACATTGCCGCGCGGTTGCTTGCGCTGGCGCATCAACCCATTCCACGCGCCGCCGTGTCGGCCATCTGATCAGCGGATAACTTCATGGATGCCATTTTCTCCTTCCTGCGCGTGCGCCCCGTGGTCGGCCTGGGCGGCAGTGCCATCGCGCTACTGCTGACCTTGCTGTGGCCGTCAGCCTGGCTCGCGCCCATTTTGATTGTGCTGCTCACGGCCGCCTGGATCATCGAGGTGCGGCGCGCGCCTGCCGCCGAGGAGCCCGAGATCGAGTCCTCGCTGGACCATCACGCACCGGTGCGCGAAGCGTTGGAAGAAGTGCGCAGCTCGCTGGTCGACGAACTGGGTCATGCCACACGCGAGCTGCACCAGGCGCTGGATCTGCTGCGTGACGCCGTGTCCGAACTCGGCGGCGGCTTCGACGGCCTGTCGCGCAAGACCGGCATGCAGCAGTCGCTGCTGCGCCAGATCATCGATGCGCAGAACGAAGGTGTGTCCGTGCAGGATTTTGCTGCCCGCACCGGCGACTTGCTCGAACATTTCGTGGGCATGGTGGTGCAGATGTCGCGCGAAAGCCTGCGCATCGTTTATCGCATCGACGGCATGGCCAAGGAAATGGACGCGGTGTTCGGCCTGTTGAAGAACGTCAACACCATCGCCGAAGAAACCAACCTGCTGGCGCTTAATGCGGCCATCGAAGCGGCGCGCGCAGGCGAATCCGGGCGCGGCTTCGCCGTGGTGGCGGGCGAGATCCGCAACCTGGCCAGCCATTCCAACCAGTTCAATGAGCAGATCGGCAGTCACGTCGAGCGTGCGCGCACCGCGATGGGGCAGCTGCGCGGCCTCGTTGGCACCATGGCTTCGCAGGATCTCAACGTCGCGTTGTCCGCCAAGGGCGGCATCGACGCGATGATGGCGCACGTCACCGAGAGCGACGCGCGCACCAGCGCCGTGGCCGATCAGGTGGTGGAAATCAATCGCGGCCTTGGCACCGACGTGTCCACCACCATTCGCTCGCTGCAGTTTGAGGACATCCTCAGCCAGCTCATCAACCAGACCCGCATGCGTCTGGTCGAGCTGCAGGACATCACCACCGAGTGCACGCGCGACATCCAGGAGCTGGCCTGCAACCCGATCGACGCCGAGTTGCTCGCGCAGCGTGCCGAACGCGTGCGCAGCCGCCTGGCTATCCAGCGCGAGAAGGCCCGCCTTCGCTCGCGCGGCCCGGCGCTGCAGAACACGATGGATGCCGGCGAAATCGAACTCTTCTGACTTCATGTGCCGGGAAAGTGCTTCTGCACTTCCCCGGCTCGCTCAAGTCCGATACATGCCCGGACTTGGCTCCGTCAAATCAAACACGTGTGTTTGATTTGCGAGCGATCCATCCATGGATCGTACTTCTGCGATAGGAAATGCCTCGATGAGCCTGACCGTTCACCACGACACCGAACTGGACTGCGTGACCCTGCAGCTGGGCGAACGCTTCGACTTCAGCGTGCACCGTGCATTCCACGATGCCTGCCTGGGCGGTCACGCTGCGCGCAGCTACGTCATCGACCTGGGTGAAGTCTCCAGCATGGATAGCTCCGCGCTGGGCATGCTGCTGCTGCTTCGCGAGCATGCGGGCGCCGATCGCGCGGAGATCCGGATCGTCAACGCCGGTACCAGCCTGCGCGGTACCTTGCGCGTGGCTGGCTTCGACAAGCTGTTCGTCCTGCACTGAAACCTGTCTGTTTCCTATAGGCGCGATGGCGGGACTCTGCCTTTCGCCCGATTGACGCTGCCCATGGCCGGGCGTAGGTTCCGGCGGACGCGAGGCTGTGCGCCTCGCGTTTCGATAACCCCCGTTTGTCCGCCGTTGCAAGCGTCGTTGCCTCCGCCCCGCGACTTGTAGAAACACATGGCCTCATGTGCGAAACGTGCCGTTTGCCGGTTCGCCGCGCCGTATGCGGCGTTGACCCATTCAGGGGATGGGTGGACTCAACACAGTTCGCCGGGCACGGGATGCCCAAGGAACCGTCTCCCGGGCGAGCAGTTTGCCGTGGGAGCCATCGACTACTTCATCGTTTTGCTGGAGGACGTGTCATGGCAAATTCCATTAAGTCGGGTGTGAAGTGTGTGCTGGTGGTGCTCGCGTGTGCCTTTGCCGGCACTGTGCTTGCGCAGGACATGGTCAAGGTCGCGCCGAAGAACACCAAGGTGCTGATCGACAATGACCAGGTCAGGGTGATCGAGGTATGGGTGAAGCCGGGTGAAATGCTTCCCATGCATTCTCATCCGGCGAACGTCGTCTACTTCGTCACGGGTGGAAAGACCAAGACGACGATGGGCGACGGCAAGACGACCGAGGTGGAACGCAAGGCGGGCGAGGCTGTTTGGAGTGATCCCGTGACGCACAGCAATCAGAACGTCGGTTCAGCGCCGACCAAGGCGCTGGTCGTCGAACTGAAAACGGCCAAATAGGACCTCGTCAGATCGTCGATATGCTGGCAGGTGCGCCGTTGGTGGCGTGCCTGCCAGATCGCGACGGTTCATCGCGTCATGCAACATGACGCGGCATGCGTAGTCAGTGCGGTGCCACGGGTGTCGCGACTTGCTGCTTCTCTTTCACAGGCTGCGCCGATGCGTCAGCTATGACTTCCTCAATCCGCTCGTGCACGTAGGGATAGAACGGGTTGGAGGAGATGCGCAGCACCGCATCCAGGTTGAGCACCAGCGCGCCGCGTTCGCCGCGAGGAGCCTGCGTGCCCAGGCGCACGCCGAAATTTTCGGATGTATCAGGCTCGGTGCCGTAGAGCGGATCATTGGGAGCGAACGGCAGGGCGATGTGCGAAAGCGAAAAGATATCGTCGGGATAGCGAATGGCGAGTGGGTACGACGTGGTTTCGGTGCTTCCCGCCTCGGTCACGCGCGCCACCATTTCGCTGCGATCCTGTTCGGCGTTGGCAATCACCGTGATGCGATAGTGCTGCGGGCCTTTGGGCAGCAACCGGTTGAGCGCCTGCAGAGAGCTTGTGCGCAACAGTGAATCGAACCGGCGATTGCGGTTGACGTCGAACAGTACGACTTCGCTGCCATTGGCTGGCAAATGCGCGTACAGGGCTGTCATTACGGCAGGTGCGCTCACCGTATCGTCGATCACAGACTGAAAGGAGAGGATAGGCGGCAAGGCCGTGAGCTGATTCGCCCGCGCCATGCGCCGCAATTGTCCCTGCAATACATCCGTGAGCAGATAGGTCTGGCGCGCTGCGTTGACGGGGAAGGAGTTGTACTTGAACGGGTTGTACTCCGGCAAAAGGTCCAGCCATGCCGCCTTCGCAAAAGCGGGAAGCACGGCCGGCAGTCCTGCCAGACCTGCGAAGCGCGCAAAGCGGGTGACGCCGATCATCGGCGACAGCAGCACGAGGCGTTCGGGCCGCGGGAGTTCAGCGTGCTCGGAAGCATCTAGCGTGTACTTGAGCGCGAGTGCGCCGCCATTGGAGTAGCCGACCATGTGGATGGGTGCATCCGCGCCCACCGCTCGCCGCGCTTCGCGCATGGCCAGTCGCGTCGCCGCCAGCCATTCCGGCCATTGCGCCTGCGTAAGTGCCGCTGGAACGGTGCCGTGACCTGGCACGCGCAAGCCGATGGCGACGAAGCCGTGATCGCGATAAAGCTCCGCGATGCGGCGCAGGCTGTACGGTGAATCGGTGAGTCCATGCAGCAGCACCACGGCGCCGACAGGTTTGCCGGCAGGCTGCAGTTCGTACGAGCGATTCCAGTCCTGCGTGAAGTGGCCCGGATACATCGTGGCGCCTTCGTAGTACCGGTTGCTCGCAACCCGGTCCGCATCCGGGAGCTTGTCGCTCACTTGCGTGCGAACCTCATCGAAGATGCGCTGCTCGGCGGCCAGATAGCCTTGCCAGTCGGTGGCGTCGATCTGCGCTGCGGTCAGCTCGTGCGGTATGTACGTCTGCCAAAGCGCAAGCGGGTCGCCACGCTGGGAATCCCATGCACGAATGGCCAACAGGGACAGGAAAAAGACCAACAGCACCAGTCCCAACCACTTCAGTCCCTTCGCTATCGCTCGAAGCATGATGCCTCCGCCATAGGCGCCGCTGCGCGACGATGTGTTGGGGAGTGTGCCTCATTTGGCGTGATGCGGGCACAGTCATGCTCTTGAGTGCCGATCTGGTGTCAGTGGCTGGCCGGCCGCACGGCCGACGCATGGGCGGCCTGGAATTGACGCGAGGCATCGTTGGCCCTGGCAATGCGCTCGCCATTCAATGGATGGCTGGACACATAGCGCAGCTCCTTGCCGCCCTTCAGCTCCGGGTGGACACGTTCCAGTGCTTGCATGGCATGCACAAAGGCCACCGGATCGATGTTTTGCTGCGCCAATGTGCGGAAGGCGAAAGTATCGGCATCTTCCTCGAAGCGGCGCGTGTAATGGCTGTCGATGAGGAACATGGGGATGCCCGCTGCGACGCCGCCCAACGACGTCACGTCACCCATCAGCATGCCGGCGACGATGAACACGCCTGAGCTTCGCAGCACCTGGCGCAGCATGTGATGGCCTGCCTGATGTCCGAGCTCGTGCGCGATGACGGCAATGAAGGCCTGGTCATCCGGAATGGCATTGGCCAGCTCATCGGTAAATACGATGGTGCCGTCGGGCAGTGCGAAGGCGTTGGCGCCGATCACCGGCGCTGCGTAGAAGCGCAGGCGCACCTCGGGCAGGCCAGGTATGGCGTCAGCAAAATGACGAAACACGGATTGGAGATGCGATTGCCTTTCAGGCGGCAGCGACGTCGGAAGCAGCAACCGTCCTTCCAGCACCACCAGCGACTGCCGGCCCATCGACGTTTCCAGCGCGTGCGGTAAATGACCCGCAATGCGGTCGGCCGCCCATGGCAACCCGAACTCGAACAGGCCGAGCAGCGAGGTCACCACCACGACGACGCTGACGAGCGCCGCCACCCAGCGACGTTCCAGCCAGTCGACCAGCCGCTCAAGCCGGTGATGGCGAGGAAACCAGTCTGCGGGTAGCAGATCGTGATCGATCTGCAGGTGTGCGCCATTGCTCAGGCGCAACACGAAGGGCAAACCGGTGACGCGAGCGCTCGGTTCGATGGCCGTGAGTGGCGCATCCCACTGATGCAAGCGGTCCACGGTGTGCCAGTGCAGCACCGCGTCGTCGCGCCACACGGAAACCCGTGTGGCCTGACTGGAACGCCCGTCGAAATAGACCGCCGGAACCATCATCGTTACAAGCCGATGTCGATACCCAGCAGGCTATCCATCTCGGTGGCCGCGGCACCGACCTCGCCATGCGCGAACGCATCGCGCACAAAGTCGTTGAGATCCCCCTCGCCGATGACCTCCAGGTGCTCCGCGCGATATCGGGCCAGCCGGATGCGCGCCCACGGCATGGCAAGGCCGAGGGAACACAGCACCGCCAGCCCGTTGGTGAGATAGAGGCAGAACATGGGCCACGACGCCAGCGTGGAGTTGAAACGGTAAAGCCCAAGGCTTGCCTGGTTGTAGAGCAGGTTGGTCATGCGCACATGGGCGAAGGTCCACACGCCCAGGTACATCGGTGCCATGCAGACATAGATGCCCGCGATGAAAAGCAGCGAAGGTGCCTTCGCATTGAATGGCTGCACATGTGCCTTCGCCATGGCCAGGTTGGCAAGCGTCAGCACCAGCACCGTGGGCACGAACCATAGCAGCGCCACGCCGACGGCCTTGATGTACACGCCGTAGTAGTTGCCGATTTCGCTTTTGAAGCGGAACGACTTGCCGCCGAAATGATGGTTTTCGACCATCCACTCCTGCTGGTGTCCCTTGATCCAGGGATAGATACCGGTAAACCCGGCGAATACCAGCAGCAGGCCGACAAACGGGTGGCCCGCGATGGAGAGCACGGTGGCCAACAGGAACGGAACGCCCATCAGGAAGTACACGCCGAGGTACCACTTGTAGGCACCCAGGTAGTCGTCGCTGAAAAAGAAGCGCAATCCGCGCCACGACGAATAGCGGGCCCGAAACATCAGGCTCTTGACGATCATCCAGGGCATGAATGCGCCAACCACCAGCGCCGCGCCTACCTGCAGCGGCTTGGATACATGGCCGGCCAGCGCGTAGAGCGCGAAGATCAGCGCCGTCAGCAGTCGACCCTTCAGGATCGGTATGGGCCGCGCGAGGTAATCGAACGGCGAGCCCGCCAGCGTGGTGCTTGAGTACATGTAGCGGCGCGTACGCACCGTGGCCCAGGCCGAGTAGATGCCAAGCGTCACCAGACTCAGTGCGACATTGACGATCCAGATGCGGAAATAGTCCCCGGCGTTGCCGTGGAACTGGAGACGCCGTCCCTCGTCGGCGTGTCGTGCAGGTGCAACGTCCATCTCGGGCAGGTACACGCCCGAGGCCATGGTCTCGTCATGCATGCTCTTGATCCCCTGAATGCTTCCCCCCGGAAGCGTGGGCAGCATAGCCGAGAAGCGGGCTTAGCGATGGGTCAAGAACTTGCGATGGCGTAGGGTAAATCTGAAACGAATGTCAGCAGCGCGAGTCGCCTGCTTCAGCCAGGAGGCCAAGGTCGACGTCCGCCAGACTCACGCCGTCTCGCCCATCGAATTTGGTTCGATACATGGCCTCGTCCGCCTGCCTCACCAACTGTTCGAAGCGCACCTCGGCGCGTGCCGTCGCCGTCGCCACGCCAATGCTGGCGGTCACGGGAATGAACTGGCTATCGATGCGGGCGTGCGAATGGGCAAGCGAATGGCGCAGTCGTTCGGCCACTTCCAGACCCTGCGCGAGGGTGGCACCAGGCAGGGCGACCACGAATTCCTCGCCGCCATAACGGCTGGCCAGATAGCCCGGCCACAGGGCGATCTCGGGCAGGATGGCGGACACGTGCCGAAGCACTGCATCGCCAGCGTCATGGCCCCAGGTGTCGTTGATGTGCTTGAAGTGGTCCAGGTCGAAGATCAGCAGGGTGAACGGCTGGCCGCGCTGCTGGCAGCGCTTGAGCTGGGCGCGACCCTCGGCTATGACGGCGCTGCGATTGAGCAGGCCGGTGAGGCCGTCGGTATGCGCGGCGCGGCGCAGATCCACCACGAGTCGCTCGGTGATCAGTTGAAGCAGCGCGAAGTAGGACGCAAGCCCGGTCAGGATGCCGATCACGTAGGTCGCGGCAATCGGCGTGCCGGCCAGCATGATGTCCTGGCTGGAGCCCGCTGGCAGCGGAATGAAGGCTCGCACGAGATAGAACGAGCCATTGATGATCATCACCGCGCCGGCCACATGGCAGCTGATGCGGATGGCGGGCACGCCGTAGCGCAGCAGCAAATAGGCATAGGCGAAGTTGAAGATCATCGCCTGAAGGCTGCCGGCGACTATGCGCATGCCGAGGTCGGGGGTGACATAGGCGAACCACGCCATGTATGCGGTGTACGCAATCACGAAGCAGCCCAGCCACCGCCAGCGCATGGGTAGCTCCAGATGCCTGGTGAGGCCCCTGAGGGTGATCACATTCGAGGTCACCAGCAGGCTGTTGCCGATCACGATGGAAAGCAGGTCGGGGATGCGATTGCGCAGACCGATCAGCGTCACGCCGAGCGTGGCGATCCACAGGCTGATGACCCAGAGGCGGAGCACGACCTGGTTGTGGAGCACCGCCAACAGCGAGGTGAAACCGATCGAGGCGCCGATGCCCATCAGGAGACTGACGAAGGTCAGAGTCGGAATGTCTAGATGCATGGCGCTCCCAGTGCCGCCGCACCCCAAGGGAGATGCGCTGTGCCTTGGCCGAAACCTGCGGATCGACGGCATCGTCGACGGTCAAGAAGTCTATCGGCTTTGGTGCCTAAAACTTGAACTGCATCACACATTGGGAAATGGGGCCCGGGGACGGCCCAAAAAAAAGGCCCCTCGCGGGGCCTCAAGCAAGACAACGGTGAAGTCAGTGCGCTTACCAGGTGCGAACGTCCGCAACGCCAACCGTGTAGGACTGCATTTCCGGGTCGAAGCGGAACAGGCGGCCAAGATCGAAATCCACCGTCTGGCCGGCGCCGATATTGGTGGTACCAGCCGGCCAGCCCTTCTTGGACTGCAGCACCTTGCCGGAACCGTCCTTCGCCTCGATGGCAACCTGAGCGGCGGCGGCCTCGGCACAATGGTTCACGAGCTGGCCGCTGAGGCTCAGGCGGGCGGCGGCGCCGCTACCGACAAGCTTCATCTTGAAGTCTTGCACGGCGAAGTCGGACGGAGCACAGGCGGCATGTGCGGCCAGCGGGGCAAACAGGAACAGGGCGGTAGCGATCAGGGTCTTCATAAGTGGAATCCGTCGATGGGGTCAGGTCGGAAGAAGAACGACATGACAAACATCGGCGGTTCCGCCGGATTCTTTAGGCCTGCCGCGGTCTTGCGTTCAGCTTCGTGCCATCAGATCGGTGTGTTCGATGAACCACAGACCGGCGAAGAGCTTCGGGTCAATCGAGTAGCCCTCAGCGGCGCGCGCAAACAGCCAGTGCCCGGCTTCCGCGCGCGGCACCTCGTGCACGACGATGTTTTCGGACTCATCGCCGCCGCCCGGGCCCACCTTTTTCAGATCCCGTGCCCGCACGAAAGTGATCATCTCCGTGCTCATGCCGGAGGACGAAGGCCCCTCATGCACGAACTCCAGCCGTTCGCAGCGGTAGCCGGTTTCCTCCTCCAACTCGCGGCTGGCGGCAAGCAACGCATCCTCGTCGCCGTTCTCGTGAAGGTCGCCCACCAGCCCGGCCGGCATTTCGATGGTGTTCTTCAGGATCGACACGCGGTACTGCTCGACGAACAACACTTTGTCCTCCGGTGTCACTGCCAGGATGATTACCGCCCCGCCGGGATTGTTGCGCTCGGCAAACTCCCAGCGGCCGCGCTTGCGCAGGCTTAGCCACTTGCCGACGTAGAGGGTTTCCACCGGGGCGCTGGCGTCGGCGGGAATCTGGCTGTGTGGATGGGTCATCGGCATCGCATCGGGCGGTGGGAATACTGCATGGTGCCGTGCCCATGTGGCAGTCACAACCTCATGACGTCATTCGCTGGTCGTGACGACCGGTCGCGGCCTGATTCGCATGGCCCAGGCCACGCCGGCCACCAGCAGCGCGATGCCGGTCAGGGTAAGCAGGCCTGGTGCGCGGCCGCGCAAGGCAAACGCATAGCCGAGCGCCGCCAGCGTTTCGAACACGATCAGTTGCCCGACCAGCGCCGTGGGCAGGCGCTTGCTGGCAGCGTTCCAGCACAGCGTGCCCAGCCACGAGGCGAACAGCCCGATCGCCGCCATCAGGCCAACGAAACGCAGCGGCTGCGGTCCGAACGGCATGTCGAACGGGTTGGCGCTCACGCCCATGAAAAGCCACAGCAATGCATAGCCGGCAAGCGCGAGCGGCAGCGTGGCGATGCCCTGCGCGGTGGCCCAGGTGCCGGGGCGGCGCCCAGGGTGACGGCGCAGCCAGTCCGCATTGCGCAGCGGATACCAGGTCCAGCACGCCACCGCACCGCAGGCGAGCAGCGCGCCGCGGGCGTAGCGTGAGACATCGGCGGGTGCGTGCCGATCCGTCGCCATGAGCTCCGCCTGATTGACGCAGGCGATGCCCATGGCGATCAGCACCAGCGACGGGGCCAGCCAGCGCCAAGGCAATCGGCCATCGCGGTGGGCATCACGCAGGTTGGCGGTGATCGCGATGACCACCGGCAACGTGCCGATGATCATGGTGGGCAGCGGTGCACCGGCCAGTTGAATGGCGCTGGCCAGGCACAGGTAATAAAGCAGGTTGCCAACCGCGGCGAGCTTCAGTGCGTCCAGCCAGTCTGCGCGAGAGAACTGGCGCAGCGCATGGCGATCGAGCCACGCCAGCGGCAAGGCGATCAAACCGAACGCGAGATAGCGCCCGACCGACTGCAGCGCGGCCGGATACTCCGGCAACAGCAGCGGACTGATGAACACCAGGCCCCACATCAGGCCGGCGGCAAGTGCATAGAGAGTGCCTGTCCACATGAGACACAGCATGGTCGGCTGTGGACGCGCCGTCTTGTACCAGATTGCGGGTGGCGGTCGATTACCTGCGCAATTCGCGCTGATATCGTGCCGGGGTCACGCCGTAGCGCCGCGCAAATGCGCGGGTAAGGTGCGACTGGTCTGCCAGTCCGACGGCGGCCGCCACCTGCGCTGGCGGTACGTCTCTCGACAACTGTCGTTTGGCTTCCGCAAGCCGTAATGCCATCAGCATCTGTTGCGGCGTGGCGTGATGTTGCGAGCGGAACTGGCGCAGGAAATGGAATGGACTCAAGCCCGCCACGGCGGCCAATTCGTCCAGCGTGAGCCGGCGAGAGAGGTGTGCATGCAGGTAATCCACTATTGGCGCGAAGCGTGCGGCACTCCCATCGACTGCCTTGCGTGGAACGCGCGCGTGACGGCGAAACTGCGCGAGCAGTTCGAACAGCAAACTGTCGAACGCCAGCGGTTCGCGTGCTTGCCACAACGCATCCAGCAAGCAGGTGACACGACGCGCGCTGGGCAAGTCCTCGCGCACTACATCGCCGAACCACCAGCCCGGCTCGCCGGTGATGTCCGCCACAGCGGAAGGCTCGATGTACACCATGCGGTAGTGCCAGCCGCCTTCGGTTTCGGCGCGCCCCGTGTGCAACTCGTCGGGGTTCATCATCACTACCGAATCCGGTGGCGCGAGATGATCGGCGCCGCGGTAGCGGAAACGCTCCACACCCGATTCGATGGCGCCCAGTCCGAAGCCGTCATGCGTGTGCGGTTCGAATGCATGACGGACGATATGCGCCCGGTAAAGCTCCACGCCCGGCCGATGCGCCGCCAGCCGGAACTCGGCTTCGTCGTGATCGGAGGGAAAGCGGTCGGGCATGCCTTGCATGTGCGTCATGCTACCGCTGCTTGCAGTGCGCGGCGAGGCACGCTCAAGCGATGTCGCTTATGCGATCAGCGCCTTGAGCCGCGTCCGCGTCAACGGACCGAACCGTAGCCGTTCGCACAGTGCATCCATGACCTGCGCATCGCCACGCTGGCGCCGCAACGCATCGGCTTCTGCCGCCACCGGCACATCCAGCGCAATGCGCGTGAGACGGCGATAAAGCCGTGCAGCTTCGGCGTGTTCGCGCAATTTTGCTGCGGCGCTGGCAGCACCGCGAATGCGCAGAAAAGGCACTTCATCGACGCGATCGAGCAAATCGTCCAGGTTGCCGAAATGGGACAGCAACGCCGCCGCAGTCTTTGCGCCGATGCCAGGCACGCCGGGGATGTTGTCCACCGCATCGCCGCACAGCGCGAGATAGTCGGCCACCTGGTGGGGATGCACGCCCAGGCGCTCGTGCACGCCGGCGGGCCCCCAGCGCATGTTGCGCGCGTAATCCCATTGCTCGTCGTACTCGCCAAGTAACTGGCCGAAGTCCTTGTCGGCCGACACGATCACGCTGCGAAACCCGTGTCCGCGCAGGCTCCACAACGCGCTGCCGATCAGGTCGTCGGCCTCGTAGGTGTGATCGATCATTACTGGCACGCCAAGCGCCTGCGTCACCTCCCTGCACAGCACGAACTGGCGTTCCAGATCGGGCGGTGGCAGTTCGCGATTGGCTTTGTACTTAGGGTAGATGGCATTGCGGAATGAGGTAGTCAGCGAGGCATCGAACGCCACCGCGAGGTGCTCCGGCTTCACGCGCTCCAGCAGTTCGCAAAGGAACCGCGTGAAGCCATGCACTGCATTCACCGAATGGCCATCCACATCGTGGAATTCGTCCGGCATGGAGTGCCAGGCGCGAAACACGTAAAGGCTGCCATCGATCAAATGGACGGCTGGACGGCTCATGGCGTCCACGTGCTGAGCACGTCGGCAAGCGCGGGTCGATCTCGGTCAGGCACATCGAGCTGAGGTGTGCCGATGTGCACGAAGCTAACCACCTGTTCGTTGTCCGCCAGGCCCAGGATGCCGGCCGCTTCGCGGTCGTACGCAGCCCAGCCGGTAAGCCATTGCGCACCGAAACCCAGCGCGTACGTGCCGAGCAGCAGGTTATAGGCCACGCAACCGGCGCTATGCAGCTGTTCGATCACCGGCACTTTGCTGGTGGCATCGAGACGAGCGATCACTGCCACCACCAGCGGCGCGAAGGTGTAACGCGTACGCTCTTTCTCGCGCTTGGATTCCGGCATGTCCGGATGCAGACGCAGCGACAGCGTGGCCAGGCGGTCGCCAAAAGCGAGCTTGGCCTCGCCACGCAACAAGATCAGGCGGAAGGGCACCATCTTGCCGTGATCGGGCACGCGGATGGCCGCTTCCAGCAGGTCGTGCAGAGTGGCCTCATCGGGCGCCGGCTCACCGAGCTGGAGGGAGGGAGTCGAGTGGCGCTGCTGCAACAGGGAAAGGGAGTGAGGCATGGGAAAGTCTGGCAAGGCAAGGCAGCCATGCTAATCCGCCGGGCACCGCGAGGCGAATGTTGAGCTCACGCGGTGGGTGGCGGGACCGCCGTTTCAGCCGGCAACCGCCAGCCGGAATGATCCTGGCAGCAAGGCTTGCACCGTGGTTTCCTGCATGGCGCCATCGAGGTTGCCCAGCCATACGGGC
The DNA here is from genome assembly GCF_057787755.1 of Dyella sp. OK584. Classification (NCBI taxonomy): domain Bacteria; kingdom Pseudomonadati; phylum Pseudomonadota; class Gammaproteobacteria; order Lysobacterales; family Rhodanobacteraceae; genus Dyella; species Dyella sp. OK584. Next base: position 4,394,272 of record NZ_CM173542.1, on the reverse strand, counting down.
ATGTTCTCGTCGCACAGTTCGGCCATCACCTGGCGACAGGCGCCGCAAGGGCTGATGGGGGCGGGCGTATCGCCGATCACCGCCAGCGCCTTGAAATCACCCGGCCGGCAACCTGCGGCCACCGCCGTGAACAGGGCGGTGCGCTCGGCGCAGTTGCACAAGCCATAGGAGGCGTTTTCCACGTTGCAGCCGGTGAATTGCCGGCCATCGTGAGTAAGCAGGGCGGCGCCCACCAGAAACCGGGAATAGGGCGCATAGGCCTTTTCGCGCGCCTGGCGCGCCAGGTTCAACAGGACATCGGGAACAACGACTTCAGTCATCGGGATCTCCATCGCGGGACCCCATCGCCAAGACCGCCTGAGGCGGCTTCGAAACCGGTGGCGGGCCAGTTAACTCCGTCAAGGAGGTTGCTGCAAGTGGCCGGTGGTCCGCTCGGCAGCGCATCGGCTAGGATGCATGGACCTTTCCGCAGGGGATGCACGATGCCGATCACCGTGGCTGCATTGCGTGAAACCGCCGCCGGCGAACGTCGGGTGGCCATCACACCCGAAATGGCCAAGAAGCTGCGTGGCAAGGGCCTGCGCGTGCTGCTGGAACACGATGCAGGCACCCCGGCGGGCTTTCCCGATGGCAGTTATGCCGATGTCGATTTTGCCGATGCCGACAGCGTGCTCGCGCAAGCTGACCTATTCACCTGCGTGCTGCCGCCGGACGATTCGGTATGGGGCCGGCTGCGTGAAGGTGCCACCGTGGTTGGGCAATTGCGGCCCTATGGTGCTGCTGCTCGCATCGTGGCGATGGGCAAGCATCGGCTCACCGCATTTTCCCTTGAACTACTGCCGCGCACCACGCGCGCGCAGGCGATGGACGTGCTCAGCTCGCAGGCTGCTGTTGCCGGCTACCGCGCCATGCTGATTGCTGCCGAGGCGTCTCCGAAATTCTTTCCCATGCTGACCACCGCGGCAGGCACGATCCGTCCGTCCCGCGTGCTGGTGATCGGTGCGGGCGTGGCGGGGTTGCAGGCGATCGCCACCGCGCGACGCCTCGGCGCACAGACCGAGGGTTATGACGTGCGCCCCGAGACTCGTGAGCAGGTGGAGTCGCTGGGTGCGAAGTTCCTCGAGCTGGGAGTTAGCGCCGCTGGCAGTGGTGGTTATGCGCGCGAGCTGTCGGCCGAAGAACGTGCCGCGCAGCAGCAGGCGTTGGCCGAGCATCTCAAGATGGTCGACGTGATCGTCACTACGGCCGCGGTTCCGGGGCGGCCGTCACCGAAAATCCTTACGGCGGCGATGGTCGATGGCATGAAGCCCGGCGCATTGATTGTCGACCTGGCTGCCGAGAGCGGCGGCAATTGCGAGCTGACGCAGCCGGGCGAGCGTGTCGAGCACAACGGCGTGGTCATCCTTGGCCCGCTCAACTTGCCGGCGGGCGCACCGCTGCATGCCTCGGAGATGTACGCGCGCAACGTCTACAACTTCGTTGAACTGCTGGTGCAGGGGGATGCGCTGGCGCCGGATTTCAATGACGAGCTGGTGGCGAAGAGCTGCGTAACACGCAACGGCGAACCCCACTTCCAGGGATAGGCAGCGCGTCCAGGCTGCTCATGAAAAACCCCGCCAAGGCGGGGTTTTTCGTGTCAGTGCCTGGGTGGTCCGCTCGGTGGAGGCGGCGGAGGCGGCATCCCTCTGGGGCCTGGGCCACCGAAGGGCGGCGGGCCGCCGCGCATTTCCTTATGCCATCGGCGAAGCAACTGCTCGCGCTGGTCCGGCGGCAACTGCTGGAAATGCTGAAACGCTGCATGCAGCTGCTCGCGTTCGGCCGGTGGCAGTTGCTGGAAGCGGCGACTGTTCTCCCGCGCCTGTTCCTGTTGCTCGGGGCTCATCTTCTGCCAGCGGTCGATGCGCTCGCGGATCTCACGGCGCTGATCGGGCGGCAGCAATTTCCATTGCTCGGCGCGCTGCAGCATGCGGGACTGCCGTTCCGGCGGAAACGAATCCCATTTGTCCGCCAGCGGTGACAGGACGTCACGCTCTTCAGGCGTCAGGTTCTGCCACGAACGCGGCGCTGGCGGTGGACCCGGCGGCGGCCCAGGTGGCGGTCCGGGCGGGGGCATGGCCCCAGGAGGTGGTGGAGGTGGTGCACTCTGGGCAAAAGCGGAAGTGGCGATGCCGCCCAACCAGCAAACCAGAAGCAGTGCAAGGAAAATACGACTTCGACGCATGGTCACCGGCTCGCCTGGCTGTCGCCGTTCTTGGCCAACCACCCGTAGAAGTCCAGGTTCTGATACAGCGAGGGATCCGCCGCGGCGGCGTCCGGTGGCAGGTCGCCATCCGCTTCATTCGTTGTCGAAAGCGCCGTAGAGGGTCGGCTGCCGGCGGGTCCCTGCACCGGGGAGGACAGCATCAGTGCCGCCAAGGCGATAGCCGCGAATGCGCCTGCCGGCAGCAGCAGCTGCAGCAGACGGTTGGCCAATGACGACTTATCGGCATTTGCCAGCGCCGCGCGCCTGGCTGCACGCAGACGGGCAGCCGTCGCCGGGTCGAGCTGACGCGCAGCTTCGCGATAAAGCTCGCGGGCACGGCGTTCCAGATGGTTGTCAGGCGCATTCATCGCCATTCCTCCAGTAGGTCGCGCAGGCGTTGTAGCGCGCGCGACAGGTGTGTTTTCACGCTCCCTTCCGAACAGCCCATGGCTCGGGCGGTTTCCGCTACATCCAGACCTTCCAGCACGCGCAGCATGAAGGCTTCACGCTGGCGCCGGGGTAGCAGTTTCACAGCTGCTGCCATGTCAGCGTACGACTGGGAGTCACGTAGCCTTTCCAGCGGCCCCGGCCCGGTGTCGGCGGGCTCCCACATGGGCAGCTCGTCGCCATCCTCGTCCCGGCCGCCCAACCAGCCCACCATGATCGAGCGCACCTTGCGGCGGCGCTGCAGATCCACGATGCGTCGGCGCAGGATGCCCCAAAACAACGGCGTCCACTCCTGGGCTGGCTTGTCACTGTAGTGCTTGACCAACCGCAGCATGGCGTCCTGCACCGCGTCGAGCGCATCCTCCCGGTGGCCGAGGTTCAACTCGGCCATGCGAAAGGCGCGACGCTCCACCTGTGCCAGGAAGGCATCCATCGAGGCCGGCACCGCGCGGATGTCTTCGGCCAGCAGATTGGTTTCGAGAGTGGATACGACGCTGTTCATGGCGTCATTGTCCGATTCGCCGGATCGGGCATGCTGTGACTCCATCGGTACGTCCTTGTGCATCAACGTCCAAGGCTCGCGCGGGTTGACTCACGCCCGTATGATGCGGGAACAACGGTGTCCTGGCGGGGAGAGGTCATGATCGACGGGTTCCTGGCGCTTTACATCTTCATGCTGGCCGCTTTTACGGGGTACGAGATCATCGCGCGGGTACCGGTGATTCTCCACACGCCGTTGATGTCCGGTTCGAACTTCATTCACGGCATTGTGCTGGTCGGCGCCATGATCGCGCTAGGTCATGCCGAGACACCGTTCGAGGTGGCCATCGGCTTCCTGGGGGTACTACTAGGTGCCGGTAATGCGGCCGGAGGTTACGTGGTCACCGAGCGCATGCTGGAGATGTTCAAGTCCAGCAAGCCCGCTCCCGGCAAGGAGACCAAGTGATGGCCTGGCTGGCGGTTGTGATCAAGGCCTGTTATTTCCTCGCTGCCTTGCTGTTCATCCTCGGTCTCAAACGCATGAGTTCGCCGCGTTCCGCGCGGGGCGGCATCGTATGGGCGGGCGTGGGCATGCTGGTGGCGGTCATTGCCACCTTCGCCCTGCCGGACATGCATAACCGGGGGCTGATTCTGGCTGCGGTGCTTATTGGCGTGGGGGCTGCGTGGTGGTCCGGGCGCCGCGTGGCGATGACCGCGATGCCGCAGATGGTGGCGCTTTACAACGGCATGGGTGGCGGTGCCGCGGCAGCCATTGGCGCGGCCGAGCTGTTCAGTTATGCCGGCAACGCAATCACCCTCTTGGACGGCGGTGAGTTCACCGCCAGTGGCGCAGCGACACCGGGAGCCGCCCAGCTGACCCTGGCGGTGCTGGGTGCGCTGATCGGATCGGTGAGCTTCTCCGGTTCGCTGATCGCCTTTGCCAAGCTGCAGGGGTGGCTGGACAAGCGCTTCGTGTTTCCTGGCCAGCGGGCAGTCAACCTGCTGATACTGGCCGCGGCGGTGGTGCTCGGCGCGATGATCGTCAGCGGGCAACTAAGCATGCCGCTGATCGTGTCGTTCTTCATCCTGGCGTTGCTGTTCGGCCTGATGATGACCCTGCCCATCGGCGGCGCCGACATGCCGGTGGTGATCTCGCTGTACAACGCCTTCACTGGCCTGGCGGTGGCGTTCGAAGGTTTTGTGCTGCAGAACGAGGCGATGATCATCGCCGGTATGGTGGTTGGCGCGGCGGGTACGCTGCTAACCCAGCTGATGGCCAAGGCCATGAACCGTTCGATCGGCAACGTGCTGTTCGGCAGCTTTGGTGCCGCTGGCGGCGCCGCAGCGCAGGCCATCGAAGGCAGCCAGAAGCCGATCGAGGCCAGCGATGCTGCGGTAATGATGGCCTATGCCGAGCGCGTGGTGATCGTGCCGGGCTACGGCATGGCGGTGGCGCAGGCGCAACACAAGGTTTGGGAGTTCGCCAAGCTGCTGATCGAGCGCGGCGTAAAGGTGAAATTTGCCATTCACCCCGTGGCCGGCCGCATGCCCGGCCATATGAACGTGCTGCTGGCCGAGGCAGGTGTGCCTTACGACCTGATCGCGGACATGGACGACATCAACCCGGAGTTTCCGAACACGGATGTAGCCCTCGTGATTGGCGCCAACGACGTGGTCAATCCGCTGGCCAAGACCGACCCTTCCTCGCCCATCTACGGCATGCCGATCCTCGACGTGTCGGCTGCCAGGCAGGTGATCGTGGTCAAGCGAGGCAAGGGCACCGGTTTTGCCGGCATCGAGAATGCGCTGTTCTATGCCGACAACGCGCGAATGCTCTATGGCGACGGTCAGGCGGCTGCCGGACAGCTGGTGACGGCGCTGAAATCGCTGGAGGGCTGACGGGGGCTCAACCCCTCGTCTTTCCCCGGATCGCCCGGCTGGCAACGAGTGCAGACAGGCCCATGCCGATGGCGTACCAGACGTCATCAGCAGGCGAGCTGCCAAATTCAGCCAATTGCAGCAACAGGTTGAATCCGGCTGTGCGCATCGCGTCAATGAGCCCCAGGCCCATCAATCCGGCGATGCGCGCGGCGGCGGTCAGCAGGTTCACGTAAAGCGACGCCGACAGCATGGCCAGCGCTGCAAGTAAGGCTGCGCCGGCACCGGCCGGGCGCACCCAGCTGCGAATGGCCAAGCCGAGCATCCAGCCAATGGGAAGCGACAGCCAGGGCAGGGGATGCTGCAGATAAAGCGTGGGCACCATCCAGACGGCACCGGCGGCCAAGCCGAGCATGACGGCGCTGATCAGCGCGAACAGCCAGGAGAATGCGACCCGTGCGTTCATGAACAAGCGGGGAAAAGCAGGGCAGCGGACACGGGTTCTTCTCTGGCGTAAAACTCCCATCATAGCGCGCAGCAAAGGCTCTTCGGCTGGGGCTAGGCTATGCGCGCTCTTGAGATCGGCCCGTCCCGTCCTGATTTGGGGATATGTGTGGCCATCAGGCGGCATAATACTGAGTTTGGCGCGGCACCCTTCCGCGCCCATCGATGAGATTTGGCATGAGCGGTTTCAGTCTTAGCAGCGAACCTTTCACCCTGGAGCGTGACTGCCAAGCAGTCATGGTGCCGCAGGGCGAAACGGTGAGCCTGCCTGCCGGCCAGGTCGGCTACATCACCCAGGCGCTGGGCGGCAGCTTCACGGTTTACGTGGAGGGCAACCTCTTCCGTATCGCCGGCAACGACGCCGATGCACTGGGCAAGGAACCGCCGCCGGCGATCGAACTGGCGGTGGATGCCACCGATGCCGATGTCGAGGCCCTGGTGTGGCAGCAGCTGCGTACCGTGTTCGATCCGGAAATTCCGATCAACGTGGTGGAACTTGGCCTGGTCTACGACGTGAGCATCGAGCACGCCGCAGCGGAGCAGCGGAAGGTGTACGTCAAGATGACGCTCACCGCGCCCGGCTGTGGCATGGGCGACATCCTTGTCGACGATGTGCGCACCAAATTGGAGCTGATTCCCACCGTTGCCGAAGCGGACGTTGACCTGGTGTTCGACCCGCCGTGGAACCACTCAATGATGTCCGACGCCGCCAAGCTCGAAACCGGCATGCTGTAAACCCCACAACGTTCTTCCGTGGGGCGCGCCCAGTGCGCGACCGCGGCGTGCCGGCGCGTTTGCTGCGCAAGTTTTTCTCGCACTCCGCGCACTCCTGCAACAGCCTTGCTCTGATCCATATCAACGTCCTGGACTCCAGTCGCCGCCAGACTGCGCAACGCAGTCTGGCCCGTTATCTGGAGCGCACATGTTTCCTGAGTTTCGCGACCTGATTACCGACCTGAAAGGCCGGGATCCGCACTTTTCTCGCCTGTTCCATCGCCATAACGAGCTGGACCACGAAATCAAGAACATGGAGTCGGGCCTCGCGCCCACCGGGGACGCGTTTATTGAGCAGCTCAAGAAGGAAAAGCTGCATCTGAAGGATCAGCTCTACAGCATCCTGCGACGGGTATCGGCATCCTGAGATGCGGCGCGCACGCCGCTTTTCTCGCGCCAGATTGGCGCGCCTCCCCTCAACGAAACCCAAGGGCGTCGTCGTGTCGTCATCGACTTCTTACCGCTCCCCGACCGATGCACGCGAGAACGAGAATCTCGCGCCTCCCGCAGTCGTAGCCGACGACGCCCAGCCGACTTTGGACGACGCCTTGTCTGCCGCCGGCGAGCTGCAGAGGGAGCGCGAAGCTGTCATGCATGCCATTGATTCGGCGCAGGCACTGATGGCCGATGGCATGCAGCACATACTTGCCGAGGCGTCACCACACGACGCGGACAGCCTGATGGGCACCGTCAGAACCATCCTGGATGGAATGTCGCCCGATGACGCCGAGCGCTTCCGTAGCCTCGTGCTGGAAGGTGACCCCAGCCTGCGACACGGCAAGGGCAGTCGTCATCCGGACGACGAGCTGTCGTCTGGTTGGCGCAAGGGCGAGTATCCGTACCGGAACAAGATGTCCCGTCGCAACTACGAAAAGCAGAAATTTCGCCTGCAGGTCGAGTTGCTCAAGTTCCAGGCATGGGTACGCGAGACTGGGCAGCGCGTGATCATCCTGTTCGAAGGGCGTGACGCGGCTGGCAAGGGCGGCGCCATCAGGCGCTTCATGGAACACCTCAATCCGCGCGGCGCGCGCGTGGTGGCATTGGAAAAGCCCAGCGAATCGGAGCGTGGGCAGTGGTATTTCCAGCGCTATATCCAGCACCTGCCGACCAGGGGCGAGATCGTGATGTTCGATCGCAGTTGGTACAACCGCGCCGGTGTGGAGAACGTCATGGGGTTCTGCACTGCCAATGAGTACGATGAGTTCATGCGGCAGGTACCGGAGTTCGAGCGGCATCTGGTCAGCAGCGGCATCCACCTGTTCAAGTTCTGGTTCTCGGTGAGCCGGTCGGAGCAGCGTCGGCGCTTCGGCGAACGCAAGCTGCATCCGCTCAAGCAATGGAAGCTCAGCCCGGTGGATCTTGCTTCGCTGGACAAGTGGGACGAATACACGCGTGCCAAGGAGTCGATGTTCGCGCACACGGATACAGCCGACTCGCCATGGATCGTGATCCGTTCCGACTGCAAGAAGCGGGCGCGGCTCAATGCGATGCGCCATGTGTTGAATCGACTGCCCTATGCAAACCGCGACGCCGAAGTGATTGGCGTGGCCGATCCGCTGATTGTGGGGCGTGCGCTGTTCGGATAGCGCGGCAAGTTTCGTCTCGAATCGCAACGGGCTCGCCGCTGGTGCGGCCCGTTGTCGGTTGTGGGCACGCTAGTTCCCAGCATCTCGTTTGAGACCCGGCGGGTCTCCGAGTGTCGCCAACGCGTTGGCGAAATTTAATCCCGATTTACTTTCGTCGTGACCTTGTGAATGTCGCGACGCATTGGTGTGCGCAAGTTTTTTCGCATTCTCTCTGGGCGGGGAGATTTTCCTGGCCTGAAGGACGAAATCGATGAGATCGATTAAATGCGCATGACATCGCATTTTGAAACAGATCTCATTGTTTATGCCGATGGGGTCATTTCATTCAACGGCATGAATTAACTGCAGTTGATGAGGTGTGCTGCGTTTCATACGTTTCACGAAAGCGAATTGCTCATGACGCAAGAAGTGGCGTTTTAAACCAATCGCTCCGCATTAATTTGCTCGCATGGTCGTGTTCGACACTGCAAATCGAGAGCATTGACGGTTCGCATTTTCCTGATTAGCGTCAATTAATCCGTGAGCGGGAGGGTTGACGGATGGTCCTTTGGCGGCGTCAGCACCGACATTCGCTTGGTGTGCGTCGTTTAACGAGTCTGTGTCGGGACATGCCGTTCCAGGGAACGGCAGGGGGAAGGCGAGTCCCGGCGCCTATCGGATCGCAAGACAGTCACGAAAGCTGAGGCCGTGCATTCACGGCAACCCATGTCCATGTGGCGCGACGTGCCGCATCAGGACGGTTTGTCCTCAAAAAATGTCAAGGAGACAAGAATGACTGTTCGTATCGATTTGCGGGGAAAGGCTTTTCGCAAGGCGTTGCTGCCGCTGGCCGTGTCGTTCGCCATGGCTGGATCGCTACACGCGGCGACCAACGATACCTGGGTAGGTGTCCGCACCCAGGCCGCCATCGCCAGAACGGTGGCACCCGCCACCGGTGCTACCACCGCTGCCGCGCACCCGAGCTGGACGCTGAGCCTGCATGGGGCGCCGACTGTCGATGCCGCCACCGTGTCGCCGCTGGAAGCCAGTAAGCCGATGCATGTGGAGGTCAGCCTGAACCTGCGCAACGTCGAAGAGCTGGAATCCTTCCTGCACGCGGTCAACGACCCGTCGAGTCCGCAGTACCACCGCTTCCTGAGTCCCGCGCAGTTCAAGGCACGCTATGCGCCTACCGATGCCGATGTGGCGCAAGTTACGGCCCATCTGCGGCAGGCTGGCTTCACCATCGTGCAGGTTGCAGCCAACAACATGCTGGTGTCGGCTGACGGCAACGCCAACACCGTTAACGCCGCTTTCCGCACCACCATGCGCACGTTTGCCTATGGCGGCAAACAGCGCATCGCCAACGATTCGGCGGTGCAGGTGCCGCAGGCGTTAGGCAGCATCGTCGATTCAGTGTTGGGCCTGCAGAACATCAACGTACCGCACACCATGCACCACATCCTTGGCCCGGCACCGTCGCAAGCGAGTGACAGCCATGTGGGCACGCTGGCCGCGGCCAGTCAGGTATCGCACAGCCCGACTGCGTTCCCCGCGATCTATGACGTTGGCAGCACGCCTACCGCATCCGGCACCACGGTGGGCATCGTGACCTGGGGTGACATGACCCAGACCATCACCGACCTCAACACCTTCACCAGCGGCGCGGGCATGAGCACGGTGACCACGCAGGTGGTGAAGACGGGCAGCAACGCCTATGCGGACGACCCCAACGGCGACGGCGAATGGAACCTGGACAGCCAGACCATCGTCGGCACCTCCGGCGGCGTCGGCAAGCTGGTCTTCTACTCGGCGCCGAACTGCTCCAACGACAGTTGCCTTACCGACGCAGCCATCACGGCGGCGTACAACCGCGCCGTGACCGACAACGTGGCAAAGGTGATCAACGTATCGCTGGGCGAGGACGAATCGGCCGCCAACAGCTCCGGCACGCAGGCTGCCGATGACAGGATCTTCGCGCAGGCCGTCGCGCAGGGTCAGACTTTCTCGATCGCCTCCGGCGATTCCGGCGTCTACCAGTGGTCCAGCGATCCGATCGAAGGCGCGCCGGGTTACGTCACCAACTCAGCCGGTACGGTGGAAATCTCGCTCAGTCACTACTCGGTGAGTGAGCCCGCCTCGTCGCCGAACGTGGTGGCGGTAGGCGGCACCACGCTGAGCACTACTGGTAATACCTGGACTGGCGAGACCGTGTGGAACGAAGGCCTTGCCGCGATCGATCCGAGCGGCGGCGACAACAACAAGCGCTTGTGGGCGACGGGTGGTGGCGTCAGCTTGTTTGAGACTGCGCCGGCATGGCAGACCATGGCGTTGGGTTCCACGGTGACCAAGCGTCAGGTGCCGGACGTCGCGTTCGATGCGGCACAGTCCACTGGCGCGAACATCATCATCCAGGGCCAGACCTACCAGATCGGCGGTACCAGCCTGGCCTCGCCGATCTTCGTTGGCATCTGGGCGCGCATCCTGTCGGCGAACAACAACACGCTGGGCTTGCCGACCCAAAACATGTACGCGCACTTCCCGACTGATGCCACGCCGCTGCACGACGTCACGTCGGGCAACAACGGCTATAACGGCTTCGGCTACACGGCCAAGGCGGGCTACGACAACGCAACCGGCTGGGGCAGTCTCGACATCGCCAAGTTCAACAGCTACGTCACCCAGTACTGGGGTGGCGGTGGTGGCGGCACGGGTGGCACGCCAACGGCGAACTTCAGCTTCGTCACCAGCGGGCTGACTGCGACCTTCACCGATAGCTCCACCGATAGCGGCGGCACAATCTCGTCCCACTCGTGGACCTTCGGCGATGGCGGCACGTCCACTGCGACCAGCCCGAGTCACACCTATGCGGCTGCCGGCACGTATAGCGCGAGCGAGACGGTAACCGATGGCGTGAGCGGCAAGATCTCCAGCAAGACGTCGTCGGTGACGGTGTCGTCCAGCTCGCCGTCGCAGTTGCTGGTCAATCCGGGTTTTGAAACCGGCACGGCCAGCCCGTGGACGATGAGCGCCAGTGTGCTGTGCAGCAACAGCAGTTGCAGTGGCGAGACGGCGCATGGCGGCTCGTGGTTTGCGTGGCTCGATGGCTACGGCCAGACACATACCGATACGGTGTCGCAAAAGGTGACGATCCCGAGCGGCAAGACGTCGGCGACGCTTTCGTTCTACATGCACATCGACACGGCCGAGACCACCACGACAACTGCCTACGACAAGTTGACCGTGCAGGTGCTCAATAGCAGCGGTACCGTGCTGAAGACGCTGGCGACGTACTCGAACCTCAATGCGGCGTCGGGTTATGCCCAGCGCACGTTCGATCTCAGTGCGTACATCGGCCAGACGGTGACGCTGAAGTTCGCCGGTACGGAGGATTCGTCGTTGCAGACGTCGTTCGTGCTGGATGATGCAAGCTTGACCGTGCAGTAAGCCGCAGCTGGGGCAACAAAAAAGGCCCGGTCAGCGATGACCGGGCCTTTCTCGTAACGACGGATGCGCAGCGTCAGCTGCTGACTTCTTCGAAGCGGTTGGCATCGCGATTCTTGCGCACCTTGGACGGATCCCAAACGCGACCATTCATGGTGATGTACACGCCATCGGGCAGCGTCTGCACGGCGGCCACCGCGCAACCGACATTGAATACCGCGTCCGAACCCTGGAAGCGTGCCGGATTCAGCGCGCCGGTGAGTACGATTACCTTGCCTTTGATGTTGGCCAGTTCATGCGCAGTCTCGACCATGGTGTCGGTACCGTGCGTTACCAGCACGTGGCGATGCGGCTGTGCTTCGATGGTCGAGCGGATCAGCGCGCGATCCTCGTCAGTGATGTGCAGGCTGTCCTTGCGCAGGATCGGAATCACGTCGAACTGGAAGGCCACGCCCAGCTGGCTGAGGATCTCGCTGATCTGCGGCGCGCCGATCTTGTAGTCCGACTTGTCATCGAAGTAGATCTTGTCGATGGTGCCGCCGGTGGTGACGATGGTCAGATGCTGCATGGTCGGAAGCCACAAGATAGGGGAGGTGCGCATTTTAGCCGTTGATGGCCGTCCGTGCTCAGTGCGGACCCAGCAACAGCGCGGTATCCGTCGCGTCGGTGACACCAAACCGTGACAGGCCATGCCCGACAAAACGCCGCAAGGCGGCGCCGGCCGGTGCGTTTCCGCGCGGCGCCGCCCAGCTGTCATGGCGGGCCAGCAAGGCGGCCGCTGCGCAGCGCGCCAGGGTGATGGCCAGGCCGCGCGCACCGGCTTCCAGTGCGTCGCGTTGCCCGGCATGGGCGTCCAGATAGCTGGAGGCCGCGTCCATGGCCGCATGAATCTGCTTGCGGGCGTGGGCGTCGATGCTGTCGGCCAGCCAGCCTTCGATGGCTGTGTGCAGTGCGCCCAGGCTCTCTCCCGCCAGTGCGCGCAGGCTGTCCAGCGAGAGCACATTGGTGGTGCCCTCCCATATCGCATACACCTGCGCATCGCGCAGCAGTTGAGGGAGGCCGGTGTCCTCGATGTAGCCGGCACCGCCGAAACACTCCAGTGCTTCGGAGCAGAGTTTCACCGCCATCTTGCCGGTCCACAGTTTGGCCAGTGGCGTGAGTAGTCGCAGCAACGCCGCTTCGTGTGGATGTGCGACGCCGTGTTCTACACGACCGAGCAGATGCGCCACCTCGAACGTAAGCGCGAATGCGCCTTCAAACTCCGCCTGCATGTCGGCCAGTGTCTGTGCGTGCAGCGGCTGATCGATCAGCCGCTTACCGAAGGCGCGACGGCGCGTGGCGTAGTCGCGTGCCAGCGCGATGGCGCGGGCCATGCTGGCGGTGGCACCGATCGCGTTCCATGTGCGGGTGATGTTAAGCATGGGCGCAACCTGCCGCACGCCATTGGCCAGTTCGCCCAGCGGCCATGCAGGCAAGCCATCGAGATGGATCTCGGCGGTGGGCAGCTCGTGTGTGCCGAGCTTGTCCTTGAGGCGATCGATGATCAGCTCCGGCTTGCGGCGCTCTCCGTCCATGGTTTCCACGTAGAACAGCGCGAGCGCACCGGGGCCTGTGCCGGCTCCGTCAGGGCGTGCCAGGCCGAGCGCGACTTCACCCACCACGGCCGAGCTGAACCACTTGCGGCCATAAAGCCGCCATTGGCCCGAAGCGTCCTGGCGCGCCACGGTCTCGGTGTTGCCCACATCAGAGCCACCGGCGTTCTCGGTCATCCATTGGCCGCTCAGCCAGAACGTGGCGGCGTTGCGGCTGAGCAGATGCGGCAGCGCGCGCTCGATCAGGGCCTTGTTGCCGGAAGCCTTCAGCGCGGTGGCTGCGCCATCGGTCATCGCCAGCGGGCAGGTGTAGAACTCGCTGGGCACGTGATAGAGGTAAGCGCGGGCAAACTCTTCGAGTCGCGCGTGCTCGCTGGCTTCATGGCCGGCAGCGAGCACCGAATGGGATGTGGTGATGTGCGGGCCTTCCCGCCAGGCCTCGGTCAGTTCGATGCGGTCGACGCGGTTGCCCCATGCATCCCATTGCGTGAGCACGGGTTTGCGGCGGGTGGTGCGGCAAGCGCGTTGCCACGCCATCAGCGCATAGTCGCCCAATGCCTGCAGGTCGGCGTCGAGTGCTGCACGCCGCGCTGGCGGTAACGCGCGATCGAGCATGGAACGCAGCAGGCGGTCTTCACGATACGGATGAGCGAGCTGCGGCGGATCTTGCAGGAATCCCATGGTCGGCTCTCGACGGATCGGTCGTCGGAAGTATAGGCGCGCGTTACCAACGATGCGTGGAGCGGGCTTTCAGCCCCGCTGGATCGCATCGAAGTTCACCAGATCTTCCTGCTTGCCGTTGATGTACAGCCGCAGTCGCCGACGCGGGTAGTCGCACACATCGTGTTCAAGCCGCTGGCCCATCACCAGCAGCACCAGTGGTTCGTTGCCGCTATTGGTCAGCATGTGCGCCGGGCCGTTGCGGGCGAAGCCGAGAAAATCGCCGGCGCTTATGGCGTGCGGCTGTTCGTCGATGATCGCGGTGCCGTGTCCCGAAAGCACATAGACGCACTCTTCCTCATAGAGGTGCCGGTGATATTCGGCGGAGTCGTGGCCGGGCGTTAGCTCCACGCGCAGCACCCCGATCTGGGTGAGGCCGGTGGCATCGCCCAGCCACTTGCGATGCCGCACGCCGTTGGGGTTGAGGGAATGGATGTTGGTGTCAGCCGACATCGCCTCGATGTCGGCTGCCTTCAACAGCTCGCGTGGTGCAGTCATTCGGGGCTCCGGTAACAAGCGTGTATCCGTAGCCTATCCCGCCACCCGTCGCGACCTTGTCAGGGCCTGCTGAACTTGAGGATGAAGCGATCGGTATGGCCACGCGTGGATGGATCGTAGATGCCGGCAGTATGACTGTCGGCAGGATTGCGCAACGCATCGCTTTCACCATCGAAGCGGAAGCCCGCTGCGGTGACTTCCGCTTTCACTGCGGCTGGATCGATCCGGTGCAGGTCGTCAGTACGTGATAGGCCGCTGCCAGCCGCCGCCGCGTGGTCGAGCACGAGCAGCGTGCCGCCGGGTTTGATGGTGTCGAACAAGGTTTTGTCCAGGCGCGCGATGTCCGGAGAGCCCATGAAGGGATCATGCAGATCGTGGTAGTTCTGCGACGTCCAGATCATGTCGACCTTCTCGGGAATGGACATGGCCGATGCGGGTTGAACCAGCACGACCACGTTCGGAAAGGCCGTCGTTCCAGCAAAACTTCGCAGGCTCAGCAGTCCTTTCGGCGCGGCCTTGTCCATCTCCGCCGGCTGCAGTGCGTAGACCTTGCCTCTCGGCCCGACGATCTTGCTCAGCAAGCGTGTGTAGTAGCCCGTTCCCGGCATCAGATCCACCACCTTGTCGCCGGGCCGGACACCGGCAAACGCCAGCACTTCAATGGCATGACGATCCGCGTCTTGCGCTTTGTCTTCCGCTGGTCGGGCCGTATCGGCGATGGCGTCGGTGATGTTGGATGGCACGTGCGTGGATGCCCATATTGGCGGCGCGATGCACATCGATGCGGCGACAAGAATGATCAGCGAATGACGTTTCATGACTAACCCTCCACCTAGTGAACGTAGTTGATCGCGATAGCTGGGGTGATCGAGGACGATGTGTGGTGGCCGCCGAAAATCACACGCGTGCCGATCAGCACACCGATGTCCGGCGTCCAGCTGTACTCGATGGCCGGCGCGACGCCGAAGTAATCGCTGGTGCCGGAATTCATGTGCAGGTCGCGTGGCAGCGGCGGCCCGCCGAACGGATCGACGGTGTCGCTGCCGGTGACGCGGGTGTTGCCGTTGTGGTTGTAGAGCGCATCCATCGCAAGCACCCAGCGGCGCGTGAGGCTGTATTCGACCGAGACGTCCATGCCATAGCTGTTGCCCGGTCGCGCCCGGCCGGAGAACGTGTTGCTCGTGCCATACACGCTCACGCCGTGTACGTTCGTGCTGCCCGAATACGACGCGGTGAGGTTCAGGCGCAGGCGCAGGATGCGGCCGTTGGGCATCCACAGATAGGTCTGCGCGTTGAAGCCCAGCGTGGTGGTGTACACGCCGCTGCCCATGCCATCGGCAGGCCGGTTGCCGAGGCGGTCGTAGGCCCCGGTGGGCAGGGTTTCCTGGATCATCAGCGCCGTGCTTGGCACCCAGCTGTCTTCGTGGAAGCGGGTGAACTGGTATTGCGCCTGCAGGGTGAAGTCGCCCAGCCCGACGCCGCTGCTGTTGGGGCCGTTATCCACGCGGTTGTAGCCGAATACCGGAATGATGCCGACGCTGAGACGGTCGGCCAGGCCATAAAGCAGGTAGGTCCGCGAGCCGAAGCTGTTGGCGTGCGGGGCGCGCACGTCGTAGAGATAAGGCTCGGCCAGGACATGGCCCGGCGCGCCTGTCTCGGGCGAGTTCGCCATCATGGGGCCTGTCCACCAGGCGTCTTCACGCGATTGCTGAGGGAAGTCCTCCGCCGAGGGCAAGGAGCGTGCCGGCAACGGGAAAATACCCAGCAGACAGGCCAGCGCGAAGACGGCCAGGCGGGATAGGGTGGGGACGACTGGGTGATGAAACTTCACAAGGGTTCCCTGGGTTTTGGCGGGCTTCACGCTATGTCTCCGAGCGGTCTTCGAAAATATCCACTTTGATATGATTCGATATGACCACTTCCGCGCCATCCGGAGATTGTGATGACACGTGCTTCCGCCAGTTTTGTGCCGCCAGTCGCGATCGATCCGGATAGCGGCATGCCGATGTACCAGCAGCTGTCGGACTGGTTCCGACGAGCCATCCGCGACGGCCACCTTCGACCGGGGCAGCGCGTACCCTCCACCCGCAACCTGGCGGGCGAGCTCAAGATTTCCCGTATTCCCGTGCTCAGCGCCTACGACCAGCTGCTGGCCGAGGGGTATCTGGAAACCTTTGCCGGCTCGGGTACCCGTGTGGCCAAGGCGATAGCCACCACGGCCTGGACCACGACGGGCAACCGGCGGCAGCGTGTACAGCTGAACGGACACGCCGAAACCGCATCGCGCCGCATGTCGCGCCGCGCAGCTCTGCTGCACGGGCCCGAGCAAACCTGGCTGGGCAATCTGGGCGCGTTCCGTGTCGGCCTGCCGGCGCTGGATCGCTTTCCGACCGGCGTATGGGCCCGATTACTGAGTCGACATGCGCGGCAGTTGTCCGTGGACACCATGAGTTACGGCGATCCGTCAGGGCACTTGCCGTTGCGCGAAGCCATCGCGGAATACCTGGGCGCCGCGCGCGCCGTTCGTTGTGATGCTTCGCAGATCCTCATCACTACCGGTTCGCAGCAGGCGTTGCAGATTTGCGCACACGTGCTGCTCGATGCGGGCGATCGCGTGTGGATGGAAGACCCGGGTTATCCCGGCGCACATCAGGCGTTCCGCACGGCGGAAGCGCAGATGGTGCCGGTTCCCGTGGATGGCGAAGGCATCGATGTCGAAGAAGGCATACGTCGCGCCAAGGGCGCACGTGCGGTCTACATCTCGCCGTCGCACCAGTTTCCGCTCGGCACCACCATGAGCGCATCGCGACGCATGCAATTGCTTGCGTGGGCTGCGCGCGACGACGCGTGGATCATCGAGGACGACTACGACAGCGAATACCGCTTTGGCGGACGTCCAGTGGCATCGCTGCAAGGACTGGATACGGGCGCTCGCGTCATCTACGTGGGTACCTTCAGCAAGGTCATGTATCCCTCGCTGAGGCTGGGCTACATGGTGGTACCCAAAGATCTGCTGCCGGCCTTCCATGCAGGTCGCGATGCCATCGACACGTTCTCTTCCACACTGCACCAGCTGGCCATGACGGACTTCATCCGCGAAGGCCATTTCGCCCGGCATATCCGCGCCATGCGTGCGCTCTACCGGGAGCGACGCGCGACCTTGCTGAAAGCCATCCAGCGTCAGATGGGCGATCGCCTCGAAGTGATTGGTGCCGAAGCGGGCATGCAACTGGTGGGCTTGTTGCCGCCCGGTGTAGACGATATCGAGGTATCGCGGCGGGCGGCGCAATGTGGTGTATCTGCGCGGCCGCTATCGCAGTGCTATCTGGAATCGCCCGCGCGTGGCGGGCTGATTCTTGGCTACGGCGGAGCAACGCTGGAGCAGATTGACGAAGGCGTACGCAAGCTCAGCCTGTGCTTTTGAAAGCACTCAAGGAGACGTTACGTTGGACGCTTGCGTTTCACACCTGCACCCAGCGTCCCGATCAGCGTCAGCGTCAGCACGATCTCGATCCATGCCAGCCAGCGTTCGCCTGGCGCGCTCCAGGCTTCGCTGATGCCGTGGCAGAAGTAGAACAGGCTCAGGATGCCGACCCACAGCAGCGCGCGGCGCACGTCGCGGATGGCCAGTAGCGGCAGCAGCAGTGGGATCACGGTGATGGCGAGCACCAGGGCGAAGGGCATGGACTGCGCGGGGAACAGCCAGCCGTGCCAGACCAGCTGCAGCGCCGCCAATGCAGCCCAGGCGAGCACGCCGATACGATAACTGGTGGCGACGGGCGTGCTCACGCGCTGGCACCCAGGCGGCGCGCTACGTCGGCGAGACGGCGGCCCAGTGCGCGCGCAAGTTCGCGCTCGTGTTCGGTAATGGCATTGTCGCCCTTCGCGCCGGTCACGTGACTGGCGCCATAAGGCGTGCCACCGCTCTGCGTGGCGGTGAGTGCGGGCTCTGTATAGGGCAGGCCGACAATCAGCATGCCGTGGTGAAGTAACGGCAATGCCATGGTGAGCAGGGTCGATTCCTGTCCGCCGTGCATGGTGCTGGTGGCGGTGAACAGCGCCGCAGGCTTGCCGGCCAGCGCGCCGCTGGCCCATTCCGCGCCGGTGGAGTCGAGGAAGTACTTGAGCGGTGCGGCCATGTTGCCGAAGCGCGTGGGACTGCCCAGCGCGAGCCCGACGCAATCGATCAGGTCCTGGCGGGTAACGTAGGGCGCGCCCTCCTCAGGTTCCGGCGGCTGTGCCACTTCGGTCACCGGCGCTACCGGCGGCACCTGGCGCAGGCGGGCACGCATGCCGGGCACTTCTTCCACGCCGCGTGCGACCAGGCGCGCTAGCTGGGCGGTGTGGCCGCTGCGGCTGTAGTAAAGGACCAGGATGTCTTGGCTCATGGGTTTGGGTGATTGCCAGTGATCGGTTAGTGTACCGGCCGATCAAGCCCGTGTTGCCCGTCTGTTCACGTCCTGCGTATGGGGCCGGGCGGCACCATGGGGTGTACGACGCACAAAAGGAGCCGCCATGGCCTTGCGTTTCGATCGCGATCGCACGCGAAGTTTCAGCCACTTCCTGTGGCAACGCTTCATCGACGACAAGTGCTTCGAGACCGCCGGTGCGCTGTCCTATACGACACTGGTGTCGCTGGTTCCGCTCATCGTGGCCTCGCTGGCCATCTTCGCGGCGTTTCCCGCCTTTGCCCAGGCGCGCAGCACGCTGATCGAATTCGTCTTCAGCAATTTCGTGCCCGCGGCGGGCGAGAAGGTGCAGGAGTACCTCAACGGTTTTGCCGATAACGCCAGCAAGCTCACCGGCATCAGCGTGCTGGTGATGTTCTTCAGCGCGCTGTCGATGATGGTAAGCATCGAGGACCGCCTCAACCGCATCTGGCGCGTGCAACGGCAGCGCGGTTGGGTGTCGCGGCTGCTGCTGTATTGGGCGGCGCTTACGTTGGGACCGGTGCTGATCGTGGGTGGACTCGCGGTGGCCTCATACGCCACGGCATTGCCAATTTTGAATGAAGCTGCCGGCCAGCTCGGTTTGCGTCAGCGTCTGGTGGGCACGTTGCCCTTCATCGTCACTTTCCTCACGCTCATGCTGATCTACCTGATGGTGCCCAATCGTCGGGTGCACTGGCGGGACGCGGCGATCGGTGCCTTGCTCGGCGCCGTGCTGTTCGAGATTGCGCGCTGGGGCTTTTCGCGCTTCATTCACCATGCGCATACCTATCAGCAGGTGTACGGCGCGGCGCTGGCGGCAATACCGATTTTTCTGCTGTGGATCTACCTTTCGTGGGTCATCGTGATTTTGTGCGCATCGGTAGCCGCGGCGGTCTCGGCCTTCGACTATGAGCCACCTGTTCAGTGCCTGTCCGAAGACGCGGCCTTGCTTGGCCTGCTGGTGGTGCTGGGTCATTTCATCGATGCGCATCGCGCGGGACGTCAGCTTGATCCCGACGAAGTGCGCGACAGCGAGCCACGCTTGCGGCGAGCCGCCGTCGTCGGCTACTTCGATGACCTGCAACGCGCCGCCGTCATCTGTCGCGGGGAAGGTGGTGGCTGGTTTCTGAGCCGTAGCCTGGAAAGCACGGATTTGCTGCGCGTGTATGCTCACTGCGCTTACCGCGTGCCGTTGCAACCCGCACAAGAAGTTCTTGCGCAAGGGCTGCGGTTGCCGCCGGAGCTGGTTGCGTTGCTTGACACCGTGGCGCAATCGCTCGACGCCACACTAAGTACGCGGCTGGACCAGGCTTACCCACCGGTCACACCCGCCACTGAAATATCCGAGGACATCCCCCAATGACATGCTTCAAACCGCTTGCCGCCCTGGCGCTGTCCCTGGCGCTCATCGGCAGTGCGCAAGCCGCGATGCCGGAACAGCCGTCGCTCAAGATCACCACGCTGGACGGCAAACCCTACGACCTCGCCACGCAGCGCGGCAAATGGGTGATCGTCAATTACTGGGCTACGTGGTGTGTGCCGTGCATCAAGGAGATGCCTGACATTTCCAGGTTCGTCAGCACCCACAAGGACAAGGTCAGCGCCATCGGCTTGGCCTATGAGGACAGCGACAAGGCCGACATCCAGACCTTCCTCACCAAGCATCCGGTGAGCTACCCGATTGCGCAGGTCACCCTGGACAAGCCGCTGAAGGATTTCGACGAACCGCGCGGCCTGCCAACCACCTGGCTGATCGGCCCAGATGGCAAGGTGTCCAAACGTTTCCTGGGCCCAGTGACCGAAGCTTCGCTCAGCCAGGCCATCGGTCTGGGGAAATAGTCATGGCAGCGGCGCGATTCCTGGTCAGCGGCAAAGTGCAGGGTGTGTTCTATCGCGCCAGCGCTCGCGAGCAGGCACTGGCGCTGGAGCTCACCGGCTATGCGAAAAATTTGCCTGACGGGCGCGTGGAAGTGGTCGCCAGCGGTTCGAGTTCGGCGCTGGAAGCGCTGGAACGCTGGCTGTGGCACGGACCATCGGCCGCTCAAGTGGATGCCGTGACCCGCGAGGAATGCACCGCGCCCGATGTGCGCGGTTTTCAAACCGGCTGAATACCGCCTCGCAGTCGTCGACCGACCAGGGAGGCGCGGCGTTTCGCTGTGCGCCGTCCTGGCGTCATCGCGTCCGTCGTTCAGCGGGAGACAACCTTCACGCAAAGTCGACAGGGACAACACACGCGATGGCGACCATGGCGTGTCTATTCCCGCTCCTGTAGTTCGTCGCATGGATAAGCCCGGCAGCGGGCGTTGATCCCACGGCCACCGCGCCAGGATGGGCGGTGCCACTTTGCACAGGAGAGCTTTCATGTCATCCCGCTTCCAGCGCATCACTCCGTTCCTCTGGTTCAACGATCAGGCCGAAGAGGCTGCCGCGTTTTACGTCTCGGTGTTCGAGAACTCCCGCATCCTCAACACCACGCGCTTCACGGCCGAGAGCGCAGCGGCCTCCGGGCGCCCTGAGGGTTCGGTGATGACCGTCGACTTCGAATTGGACGGCCAATCGCTCGCGGCGCTCAACGGCGGCCCGATCTTCAGCTTCAACGAAGCGGTGTCACTCGTCGTCCACTGCCGCTCGCAGGAAGAGGTGGATCACTACTGGGCCAAGCTCACCGAGGGTGGCAATGAGAAGGCGCAGCAGTGCGGCTGGCTCAAGGACCGTTACGGTCTGTCATGGCAGGTGGTGCCGGACGAGATGATCCGCCTGCTTGCCGATTCCGATCCGGGCAAGGTCGCCCGCGTTACCGCCGCGATGATGCAGATGAAGAAGCTCGACCTGATCGAGCTGCGCCGCGCGGCAGCCTAGTTGCTCATTCCTCGCAGGTATCGGGCACCCACAATGCCTTGTCAGTGACGTGCTCGCTCTTGGGCTTGCCCTTGAGCTTGGGCAGTTTCGGCTCGGGTATGGTTTCGTCATGGCGCGGCACCTGTTGCAGCAAGTGCCGGATGAGGTTGATGCGCCCGCGCTTCTGGTCATTGAAGTCGACCACGAACCATGGTGCTGCCGGGCGCTGCGTGCGCTCGATCATCACGTCACGCAGGTGCCCGATCTCGTCGTACTTTTGACGCGAAGCCAGATCGTTTGGCGAAAGCTTCCAGCGCTTGAGCGGGTCCTCGGCGCGTTCGGCGAAGCGCTCCTCCTGTTGCTTCTGGTCCACCGCCAGCCAGTACTTGAGCAGGATGATGCCGTCGTCTGTCAGCAGTTTTTCAAAAGCCGGCACTGCCGCCATGAATGCCTTGTACTGGGCTTTCGTACAAAAACCCATGGCCGGCTCCACCACCGCGCGGTTGTACCAGCTGCGATCAAACAGCACGATCTGACCCGCGCTCGGCAGGTGTTCCACGTAGCGCTGGAAGTACCACTGCGTGGCTTCGGTTTCGTTCGGCTTGGACAGCGAGGCAATGCGATAGCCGCGCGTGTCCATCGATTCGGTGATCGCCTTGATCGTGCCGCCCTTGCCGGCGGCGTCGCGACCTTCGAAGATCACCACCACCCGATGGCCGCTGCGTTGCAGCCATCGGTGCAGTGAGGCCAGTTCCAGCTGAAGCTCTTCCATCTCGCGACGGTAGGTCTTGTCCTTCTTGGCCATCTGCGGGTACTCCGTGGGCTAGAGATCGAGGTCGACCGGCTTGCGTCCTATGCGATAGCGCGCGCTCATCGCCTGCACGGCGCGGTGGAAATCAGTGGCAAAACCCTGCATGTCGAACAACGGACTCTGCGTGCGTTGCTGCGAGAGATGCTGACGCAGGGTAGTGAGCGCATCGCGATCGTTGCCCAGCTGCGTGGCCATGGCGATGAACGATTCCTCGTCCTCGCAGACGAGCTCGGGCAGACCCAGGCGCTGAAGCAGGCTGGTGGCGACGCGACCGGCGAACGTGTCACCCGTGCAGGTCAGCACGGGGCAGCCGGCCCACAGCGCATCCGATGCGGTGGTGTGCGCGTTGTACGGCAGCGTGTCCAGAAACAGATCGGCGTGGACGTAGCGGGCCAGATAGTCGACATGCGGCAGGCGAGGCAGGAATACCAGTCGCTCCGGCGCGATACCCGCGGTGCTGGCAGCGGTGCGCAAGCGGTCATCGGCACTTTCCGGCCCGCTGAGCAGCCACAGCACACTGTCCGGCACTTGCTGCAGCACCAGCATCAGCCGCGCGAAGGCAGCCGGGTTGAGCTTGTAGCTGTTGTTGAAACAGGCGAACACGGTGCCATGCTCAGGCAGCCCGCATTCGATGCGTGAAGGTGGTTCGGCCACCACGCGGGTGTTGTCGTTGGGCTGGTAGCAGCGCGGCAAGCGCAGCAGTTTTTCGCTGACGGTGGCTCGCAGGCTGTCAGGCAGCACGGTGCTGTCGGCCATCAGGTAGTCGATCCACGGCGCGCCGGAACTGCCCGGGTAGGCCAGCCAGTTCACCTGCACTGGTGCGGGGCGCAGCGCGAACAGCTCGGCGTTGTCATGTCCCGAGTAACCGTTGAGATCGAACAGGATCTCGATGCCGGTGTCGTGAATGCGCTCCGCCACCTGGGCGTGGTTGAGCGCGGAGACGTCATGCAGTGTGGTGGCCGTTGCCAGCCGTTGGCGGATTGGGCCGCCGTCGTCCGGCGTGGTCGCGAACAGGTGCAGGTCCAGGTTCTCTTCGTCGGCAAGGGCTTCGAACATGGCGACCATCAGCAGGCCGGTGGCGTGTTCGTTGAAGCCGTCGGCGACGAACCCCACGCGGACCGGCGCATCCGGTGCGGGCTTGGCATGCGTGAACGCCTGCTGCTTGCGCAGTGCTGCCGCCTGTTGCTCGACCGACGCGGCATAAGCGGTGGCGCAGCGCAGCTGCAGGGTGGCGTCGACATCCTCGGCGAGCATCGCGAACGGGCTGACCACGGCGCTGTCGTCGACAACCGCCTGCTGTAGTCGTGCGCTCAGGTCGTCCAGATCGCGCCAGTCGCAGAGGCGGCGGCGCAGGAACAACAGCTGACCGACCGCGCGGCCATCGTTAGGGTTGATTCGCAGCGTGCGTTCATAGGCGTCGCCTGCTGCCGCGAGCTGGCCGGCATCCTCCAGCGACTGGCCGACGGCAAACGGATATTGCGGGTTCTGTGGCGACAGGCGTTCGGCCTGCAACCATGCCTCGGTGGCTTGGGCCGGCTGTCCCTGTTTTTGCAGGATGCGTCCGCGCAGGGCGTAGGCAGCGTCGAAGCGCGGATACAGCTGCAAGGCTTCTTCGATATGCTGCTTGGCCTGATCGGCATGGCCAAGTTCCAGCTCGGCGGCGGCGAGGTTAAGGCGCAAGCCCGCGTGGGCAGGTGCGCCATGGGTGGCCATGGCGTAGGACTCGCGAGCGTGCTGGTAACGCGCTGCAGCCATCAGGGCATTGCCGAGCGTCAGCAGTACGGCGGGGTGACCCGGCGCCATGCGCAACGCAGCGCGAAGGCGCTCGATCGCGTTGTCGGCATCGCCATTGGCAACCTGGGCACTACCCAGATTGCACTGCACTTCGATGCTCTGCGGAGCCAGCTGCGCGGCCTGCTCGAGTGCCTGGACGGCATCGGCATGGCGCTGCAGCTGCATCAGGGCGACGCCGTGCAGGCGCGCCAGTTCGGCATCATCCGGATAGTGTCCGCGTGCCTGTAGGGCCGATTGTTCGGCTTCGCCGTATGCGCCGCGTTCGATCAGTTCGATGATCTGCTGCGCCAGGGCCTTGGAAGAGAGGGTAAAGAGGTCAGTCATCCGCCCAAACTAGCGCAGGGCGCCGCGGCTGCCAATCCACTTTCGCGACGAGTGCAAACTGGCGCTTGCACTTCGGGATGTCCGTGCACGTTTTGCTCGTCATTCCGGCGAATGCCGGAATCCAGTGCCTTCAACACCTTGCGAAGTCACTGGGTCCCGGCTTGACCAGCCCTTCGGCTGTTGAAAAGCGCCTCGCTGGGATGCCGGCTTGGATTCACAGGTTCCTTAGCTGGCCGTCAGCGCCTTCAGTTCGTCGACCTGATTCTCGCGGGTGAGCGTGTCGACCAGCTCGTCCAGGTCGCCCTGCATAATCTCCGGGAGACGGTAGAGATCAAGGCCAACACGGTGATCTGTCACCAGATTGTCCTTGTAGCGGTAGGTGCGGATACGTTGGCTGCGAGTGCCGCTACCCACCTGCAATCGACGAGACTCAGCCTGTTCGGCAGCCTGCTTGGACTGTGCTTCGTCGAGTAGTCGGGCCTTGAGCAAGCTCAGCGCTCGGGCGCGATTCTTATGTTGACTGCGCTCGTCCTGGCATTCGACCACTATCCCGGTGGGAAGGTGAGTGATGCGTATCGCCGAGTCGGTCTTGTTGACGTGCTGGCCGCCGGCGCCTGAGGAGCGGAACGTATCGGTCTTGAGGTCTGCCGGATTGATCTCGATGTCCACGATGTCGTCGAGTTCAGGGAGTACCGCAACAGTCGCCGTAGATGTGTGTACGCGCCCTTGTGCTTCGGTGGTTGGTACTCGCTTGACGCAATGCGCTCCGGACTCGAACTTCAGCCGCGAATACGCGCCCTTGCCCTCGATGCGCGCCACGACTTCCTTGTAGCCACCGTGCTCGCCCAAATTCTCGCTGAGCACTTCGACATGCCAGCGGCGACGCTCGGCGTAGCGCGTGTACATGCGGAACAGGTCGCCGGCGAAGATCGCTGCCTCGTCGCCACCGGTGCCCGCACGTACTTCGAGGAACAGGTTGGCGTCGTCGCGCGGGTCCTTGGGCAGCAGCAAAATCTGCAGCTCGTCGTCGAGTTCGACCAGGCGTTGTTCCAGTCGACCGATGTCGTCCTGCGCCATGTCGCGCATTTCCGGATCGTCCAGCATGGCGCGTGTCTCGCCCAGTTCACGCTCGGCCTGGTCATGCTCGCGCAGCGACGCGGCCAGCGGCTCAAGCTGCGAGTATTCGCGCGATAGCTCGCGAAAACGCGTGTTGTCGGCGAGCACGTCAGGCTGGGCGAGCAGCAGTCCGATCTCCTCGTGACGTTCGGCGAGGGATTCGAGCTTGCGGCGGATCGAAGGAGTCATGGGCAGGAACGAGTCGAAAAGTGGGGAGCGAGATAACGCGCAAGCGTACAGCGTCGGGGCGTTGACTCGTCGTCGCTACTCTTCGCTCAGTTCCGATTTCTCGTCCAGACCATAAAGGCGACCTGCTGCATGCAGCAGGTCCATGTCGCCGCTGAGCGCTGCCTCGCGCAGGCGCGCGCTGGGGTGATGCAGCAGCTTGTTGGTGAGCGTGTTGGCAAGGAAGGCCAGCGCTTCGTCCGGCGTCTTGCCGCGAGCAATCATGGCTCGCGCCTTCTCCAGCACTTCGTCGCGATAGCCTTCGGCATGCTGGCGCAGGTCCACCGCCGGGTTGCGCACGGTGAGCGCGCGGCGCCAGGCCATATAACGATCAACCTGCAAGTCGATGATGGCATCCGCCTCGCGGGCGGCGGCCTGGCGCGAACGGCGGTTGTCGTCGATCACCTGACGCAGGTCGTCGATGCCGTAGAGGAACACATCGCCGAGATCGCCCACCGAAGGCTCGATATCGCGCGGCACGGCGATGTCCACCATGAACATGGGCTTGCGCCGGCGCGTGACGATGGCCTTCTCGACCATGGCGTGCGTGACAACCGGCTGGCGAGCGGCAGTGGAGCTGATGACGATGTCCGCTTCGGCGAGATGCTGTGGCAGGTCGTGCAGGGAGATCGCATAGCCGCCGTAGCGACCGGCCAGCTCCTGTGCGTTCTCCAGCGTGCGATTGGCCACGATCAGCCGACGCACCTGCTTGTCCGCGAGGTGGCGCGCGGCCAGCTCGATGGTGTCCCCCGCGCCGATCAGCAACACGCAGGCCTGGCGCAGGTCGGTGAATACCTGCTCAGCCAGACGCACCGCGGTGAACGCCACCGACACGGTATGCGCGCCAATGCGGGTATCTGTGCGCACACGCTTGGCCACGGCAAAAGTGTGCTGCAGCAGGCGCTCCATCGGCGCGCGCAGTGCCTGGGCATCGCGGGCCTGCTGATACGCGTCCTTCACCTGACCCAGAATCTGCGGTTCGCCCAGCACCATTGAGTCGAGGCCGGTCGCGACGCGGAACATGTGACGCACGGCAGCGTCTTCATCATGCCGATACAGGAACTCATCGAGCCTACCCGCAGTCAGCTGATGGTGGCGGCTGAGCCACGCTTGCGGAATGCCTTCGGCGCCTGCTGCCACGCTTACGTAGAGTTCGGTACGGTTGCAGGTGGAAAGGATCAGCGCCTCTTCCACGCCAGGTTCGCGGGTGAGCGCCTGCAGGGCGGCGCTCGTGGCCTCCGCATCGAATGCCACTTGCTCGCGCAGGTTGACCGGCGCGGTGAGGTGATTGAGCCCTAAGGCGATCAGCGTCATGGTTCAGGGCAATTCAAGGCGAGGGGCATCCGGCAGCGTAAACTAGGCTTTAGCACCGGCCGTTCTAAAGTAAAAGCGGCCAATACAAACGGATGAGCGGAGAATAGTGTGCTGAGCAGGTGGGTCAAGTTCAAGCAACTGCGGCATTTTGGGGTCAGTTGGATGGCCATGCTGGCCCTGGCCGGGTGCGCCACCATGTCGGGGTCGCCCAGGCATCAGCCGGCCGCATCCAACCAGCCGCTCGACCACCTGGTGGTCGCCACGCCCGATGAAGACCACGACCTGATCGCACAGCTCATGGCTGGCGAGATGGCGCTCACCCGCACCGATCTCAAGGCGGCCTCGGCGGCTTACGGCCGGGCCATGATGCTTTCGGACGACCCCAAAGTGGCCGAGCAGGCCGCCGCGATGGCCATTGCCATTCGCGATACCCCGGCGGCACAGGCTGCCATTATCCGATGGCAGGCCTTGGGCGCCAAGCCGGCACCGCTGGCGCAGGCGCGCGCCCAGCTGGCGCTGAGCCAGGGCAATACGGAAGAGGCGCGCAAGCAACTTGAGCTGCTGGTGAGCACTGGCGATCCGGACGCCTGGCGCCAGTTCGGACGTGTGCTGATCGGCAGCCGCGACGCCGCGCAGGCGATCCAATTGCTGGAATCGGTCGCCACGCCGCAGCGGTTGCCGGCTGATCCCCAGGCCTGGCTGGCGATGAGCGAGCTGGGTGACAAGCTCGGTCGCCACGCTTACGCCCTGCAGATCGCAGAAACCGCGGCAAAGCGGTTCGGCACGGCGGAAACCTATGCCTGGCTCGGCCAGATGAAGTACCGCGACGGCGACAAGGCCGGTGCCAAGCTGCTGTTCGACAAGGCACTGGCCAAGGATCCGAAGAACACCCACCTGCGCCTGGCCTACGCCACGTTGCTGGGGCAAGGGGGCGACTACGCCGGCGCGGCGCGCTTGCTGGATAGCGGGCCGCAGGATGCCGACACCTATGCCATGCGTGCCGCCCTGGCCGCCCGCAACAACGACACCAAGACGATCAACCGCCTGTACACCCAGCTTCAGCGCTCGCCGGACGACGTGCGCCAGGGCAGCGCCTACCTGTTGGGTCAGCTGGCCGAGATGCTCGATCGCAAGCAGGATGCGTTGAAGTGGTACGACCAGGTGACCGACGACGACGACCACGCGTTCGACGCCGATGTGCGCAGCGCCGTGCTGCTGCAGGACCTGGGGCGCAGCGCCGAGGCGCATGAGCAACTGGCGCAGATGCAGACGGACTATCTGGACCAGCCCGCCATGCTGCGCCGCGCATACGAGGTGGACGCCGAGCTGTACATGAACGAGCAGCAATTCGGTCAGGCCGAGCGCTCATTCAGTCGCGCGCTGCAGGTAACGCCGGACGATCCCGCACTGCTATACGGGCGCGGGCTGGCGTACGCCGAGGCGGGCGACATCGACCGCGCCGTGGGTGATTTCCGTCATCTTCTGGAACTCAAGCCTGACGATACCGACGCCAGCAATGCGCTGGGCTACACGCTGGCCGACGCCAACCGCGACCTGCCGGAGGCGCAGCGGCTGATCGAGACTGCCCGCGCTGCCCGGCCGAACGATCCGGCCATCCTGGATTCCTGGGGCTGGCTGCAATACCGCCTCGGCCACCTGGACCAGGCTGAGAAAACCCTGCGTGGTGCGTGGACAGCACGCAAGGACTCGGACGTCGGCGTGCACCTGGGCGAAGTGCTGTGGAAGCAGGGGCGCCAGGAAGACGCGCGGCGGATGTTTGACGAAGTGCGTAAGATCGATCCGCAAAGCACCAGCCTTCACAACACTCTCAAGCGCCTCAATCCATGAAGCTTCCCCTTCGTTTTCTTGCGGCAGCGTTGCCGCTGCTGCTAGCCGCCTGCGTCCACAAGGAAGCCGTGCGCCCCGCGCCCAAGGCCGACTATGCCGTGCTCCTGGATCAGCAACGCGCGCGCGAACACCTGATGGCCAAGTCCGACCACTGGGTGCTGCAGGGCAAGATCGGCGTATCCGGTGAAGTCAACGGCAAGAAGGACGGCGGTAGTGGCACGCTCACGTGGACGCAAAACGGAGACAGTTACGAGTTCGTCGTGCGCGGGCCGGTAGGCAGCAAGAGCTTCCGCCTCAGCGTGACACCGGAGGGCGCCACGCTCGAAGGGCTCGATGGCGGGCCATTGCGCAGCCCGGATGCGGAGTCGCTGGTTCAGAAGGCCTTGGGTTGGCGCGTGCCGCTGCGCGATCTGCGCGCCTGGGTGATGGGTCTGCGTGCGGACAGCGGCCCGGCCGAGCTGAAATTCGGCGACGATGGCTTGCCGTCGCTACTGACGCAGGATGGCTGGAGCGTTACCTATCCGGCTTGGGACGCCTCTCGTCAGCCAGCGGCTGTGCCAGAAAAGGTGTTTGCCGAGAACCCGCCGTACAAGGTGAAGCTGTCGGTGGAGTCCTGGAGCTTCCAGTAACGCCCAGCTTTTCCCTCTCCCCTGCGGGGAGAGGGCAGGGTGAGGGGCCAATCTGGCGATATGGCTTGATAGAAGCGTGCTTCGTAGCAGCGTCTTCGCGAGCACCCGCCCCTCACCTCGGTCCTCTCCCCGAAGGGGAGAGGAAGAAGAAAGAAGACGGAATTCTCATGACCTTCCACATCGAGCGCGCCCGCCCCAGCCAGGTCGACGCCCTGTGCGCCATCGAGCGCGCGGCGGTGGAGTTGTTCCGTGGTCACCGCGCGTGGCCGTCGTACCGCCGCGTATCGGTGCCGCCCGAAATCCTGCATGAGGCGATCGCTCGCGGCTTGGTGTGGGTGGCCGTGATCGGCTCAGGCGAGCCGGTTGGCTTCATCTGGCTGGACGCGGAAGAGGGCGGCGAAGCCATCGGTGTGGCCGAAATGGACGTGCTGCCTTCGCACGGCCAGCGCGGGATCGGTGCGGCCTTGCTCGAGCATGCCTGTGGCTGGGCGCGCATGGCCGGCTACCACCGGGTCGACCTGGGCACGCTGGCGGACGTACCGTGGAATGCCCCGTTCTACGCCAAACATGGCTTTACGGCAGTCGACAAGAGTCGCCCCGAATTCGACTTTGCCCGCGAGCGCGACCGGGAAAACGGCTTCCCGGATGACTTGCGCGTGTTCATGAGTCGGCCACTGGCGCCGCCGGATCCAGCCGACTGGACCGTCTGGCCGGCACCCGCCAAGCTCAACCTGTTCTTGCGTATCACCGGGCGGCGAGCCGACGGTTACCACGAGTTGCAGACGGTGTTTCGCCTGCTCGATTGGGGCGACGAGATCCGCCTACGGCCGCGCCGGGACGGCCAGGTCCATCGGCTGACCGAAGTCCCCGGCGTGCCCGCCGACACTGATCTGGTGGTGCGCGCGGCCCGCTTGCTGCAGCCTCATGCGCCGGCAGGTGCCGGTGTTGATATCGAGGTGGAGAAGCGCATCCCGATGGGCGGTGGCCTGGGTGGCGGGAGTTCCGATGCGGCTACCATGTTGGTGGCGCTGAACCGCTTGTGGGGCACCGGTTTGAACGAGAACGCCCTGGCCGAGCTAGGTCGCCAATTGGGTGCGGACGTGCCGGTGTTTGTGCGCGGACGTTCAGCCTGGGCGGAGGGCATCGGCGAGAAATTGACCCCGATCGCACTGCCGCAACGCTGGTATGTGGTGCTTGATCCCCACGAATCCGTGCCCACCGCAGCACTTTTTCAAGCTTCTGAATTGACACGAAATGCGCCGCCGGCGACAATTTCATCCTTTGCTTCGGGCGAAACGGTCGAGAACACGTTCATGCCTGTGGTCCGCGCGCGACATCCGCGCGTGGCTGCGGCGCTGGACTGGCTCGACGGCTTCGGCCGGGCAAGGCTTTCCGGCAGCGGTGCGTGTGTGTTCCTGGAGACGGACTCTCCGGAACGCGCCGAGGCCATAGCGGAGCGCTGTCCTGCCAGATTCACGGCCCATGTGGCCAGGGGCGAGGACATATCTCCGTTGCATGTCGCTCTGGCGCGCCATCGAGGCGCCGACGGGGCAGGCAAGTAGGAAATCCAGTGATACTGGGGCGTCGCCAAGCTGGTTAAGGCACGGGATTTTGATTCCCGCATGCGCAGGTTCGAATCCTGCCGCCCCAGCCATTCCACACAATGGCTCAGGTTTAAAAAAATGACTGTTGACACGTCCGGTCCGATGCTCTTCACCGGCAACGCGCATCGCGCGCTGGCCGAGGATGTCGCCCAGCGCCTGGGTGTGCCGCTGGGCAAAGCCCTGGTGGGCAGCTTCAGCGACGGCGAGGTCCAGATCGAAATCGAGGAAAACGTCCGCCGCCAGGAAGTGTTCGTGTTGCAGCCCACCGGTGCACCGAGCGCGGAAAACTTGTTCGAGCTGCTGACCTTGGTCGATGCGCTCAAGCGTGCCTCGGCCGCCAGCGTCACCGCGGTGATGCCGTACTTCGGCTATGCCCGCCAGGATCGCCGTCCGCGTTCGGCACGCGTGCCGATCACGGCCAAGCTGGCGGCCAAGTTGATCGGCACGGCCGGTGTCGACCGCGTGCTTACGGTTGACCTGCACGCCGACCAGATCCAGGGTTTCTTCGACATTCCGGTGGACAACGTCTATGCGTCGCCGGTGCTGCTGGCGGACATCTGGCGCAACCACAGCATGGACGACCTGATCGTGGTTAGCCCGGACGTCGGTGGCGTGGTGCGCGCCCGTGCGATGGCCAAGCGACTCGACGATGCGGATCTGGCCATCATCGACAAGCGCCGCCCGAAGGCCAATGTGGCCACGGTGATGAACATCATCGGTGAGGTGGACGGCAAGACCTGCGTGCTGGTGGACGACATCGTCGACACCGCCGGTACGCTCTGCGCGGCGGCTGCAGCTCTCAAGGAGCGCGGCGCCCGCAAGGTGGTGGCGTACTGCGTGCACCCGGTGCTCTCGGGCGCTGCCATCCGCAACATCGAAGGCTCCCAGCTCGACCAGCTGGTGGTCACCAATACCTTGCCGCTGCGCCCCGAAGTGGCCGCCTGCGCCAAGATCCGTCAGCTCTCGGTCGCCGAGCTGCTGGCCGAAACGATCCGCCGCATCGCCTTTGGCGAGTCGGTGAGCTCGTTGTACATCGACTGATTTTAATGGCGGCGGGCGCGTGTCCGTCGCCATTGCATGACTCCTCTGGTCGCGGGGGAGTCACCTGACTGCCGCGAGGCAGCTCAACTACTGATAGGCAATACCAACATGGCTACGACTCACGAAATCAAGGCTCAGGGCCGCAAGGACGAGGGGAAAGGTGCGAGCCGCCGCCTGCGTCTCACCGGCTTCGTTCCTGCTGTTGTCTACGGCGCCGGTTCGGCCCCGGAGAGCATCCAGATCGAGCACAACACCATCCTCCTGTCCGCCAAGAACGAGTGGTTCTTCTCGTCCGTGCTCGACCTGAACGTCGACGGCAAGGTGCAGAAGGTGCTGGTGCGTGACTGGCAGAAGCATCCGTTCAAGCAGCAGATGCTGCACATGGACTTCCTGCGCGTGGACGAGAATGCGGCTATCCGCATCAGCGTGCCGCTGCACTTCCTCAATCAGGACAAGTCGCCGGCCGCCAAGACCTCGGGCGTGGTGATCTCGCACAACCTGACGGAAGTGGAAATCTCCTGCCTGCCGAAGGATCTGCCGGAATTCATCGAGCTGGATCTGGCCGACGTCAAGCCGGGCGACATCATCCATCTGTCCGAGCTCAAGCTGCCCAAGGGCGTGGAAATCGTTGCGCTGCACCTGGGTGCCGACCATGACACAGCCGTTGTCACCGCCAACACGGTGAAGGAAGAAGTGGACGCCGCTCCGGCCGAGGGCGAAGCTGCCCCGGCTCCCGAGGCTCCCAAGAAGTAAGTCGCCGCGCGCCGCATCCTCACCGGATGCGGCGCGTTTGCGTGCTTACTTGGCCTTATGGCGGGTCTGCGCCTCATTGTCGGACTGGGTAATCCCGGTGCCGAATATCTCAGAACCCGGCACAACGCCGGGTTCTGGTTTGTTGACGCCCTGGCGTCAGGGCAGGGCGAGCGCTTCGGTTTCGACGGCAAGCTGCATGGCGAGACCTGCAAGGTCCGCATCGGCGGCGAGTCGGTCTGGCTGCTCAAGCCCTCCACCTTCATGAACAAAAGTGGCCTCGCCGTGGTCACGGCGTTGCGCTACTACAAGATCGAGCCGGAGGAGTGCCTGGTGGCACACGACGAGCTGGATCTCGATCCCGGCACCGTGCGCCTGAAATTCGATGGTGGCCACGGTGGCCAGAACGGCTTGCGTGACATCGTCGCGCACCTGGGCCACGCAAAATTCCATCGCCTGCGCGTGGGTATTGGTCATCCCGGTCACAAGGACAAGGTCACGCCGTGGGTGCTGGGCCGCCCGTCCGCGAAGGACGAGGATGCCATCGTCGACGGCATTGCCCGCGCACTCGATGTGCTGCCGCTGGCGGTTGATGGCCAGTTCGACAAGGCCATGCTGCAGCTCCACACACCCAAGGAAGCGTAAGCCGGGCATGGCGAATCGCTAAGCGATTCGACGCCTGATCTACGATTCCCCACTCACGATTTTCTTTACCCGGATTCAAACCATGGGCATCAAATGCGGCATCGTCGGCCTGCCTAACGTCGGCAAGTCCACCCTGTTCAACGCGCTGACTAATGCCGGTATCGCTGCGGCCAACTTCCCGTTCTGCACCATCGAGCCGAACGTGGGCGTGGTGCCGGTGCCGGATCTGCGCCTGCAGGCGCTATCGGACATCGTCAAGCCGCAGAAGGTGATCCCCACTGCCGTCGAGTTCGTCGACATCGCCGGCCTTGTGGCGGGCGCATCCAAGGGCGAAGGCCTGGGCAACAAGTTCCTGGCGCACATCCGCGAAGTGGATGCAATCACCCATGTGGTGCGCTGCTTCGAACACGGTGACATCGTGCACGTGGCGGGTAAGGTCGACCCGATCGCCGATATCGAAACCATCGACACCGAGCTGGCGCTGGCCGACCTCGACTCCGTCGAGAAGGCATTGAACCGCGCCGAGCGCGCGGCCAAGGCCAACGACAAGGAAGCGATGGCCAAGAAGCCCGTGTTGCAGAAGATTGCCGCCGGCCTCAACGAAGGCAAGTCCGCTCGCAGTTTGGGCCTGGACGATGAGGAAAAGGCGCTGGTGCGCGACTTGTTCCTGCTCACGCTCAAGCCGCTGATGTACATCGCCAACGTGCGCGAAGACGGTTTCGAGAACAATCCGCACCTCGACGCCGTGCGT
The DNA here is from genome assembly GCF_057787755.1 of Dyella sp. OK584. NCBI lineage: Bacteria > Pseudomonadati > Pseudomonadota > Gammaproteobacteria > Lysobacterales > Rhodanobacteraceae > Dyella > Dyella sp. OK584. Next base: position 4,360,008 of record NZ_CM173542.1, on the reverse strand, counting down.
GCTCGCGCCGTCACGGAGGGTGCCGAAGTGGTGCCGGTGTGCGCTGCCATCGAAGAAGAGATGGCGCAGCTCGACGACGCCGACCGCGATGAATTCCTCAAGGATCTTGGCCTGGATGAGCCGGGCCTCAATCGCGTGATCCGGGCGGCTTACAAGTTGCTCAACCTGCAGACCTACTTCACCGCCGGTGTGAAGGAAGTGCGCGCATGGACGATCAAGCGTGGTTTCACCGGTCCGCAGGCGGCCGGCGTGATCCACACCGACTTCGAGCGTGGCTTCATCCGCGCCGAGACCGTCTCCTACGACGACTTCATCCAGTACAAGGGTGAGGCGGGCGCCGCCGCGGCGGGCCGTTTGCGCAAGGAAGGCAAGGATTACATCGTCAAGGACGGTGACGTGCTGCATTTCCTGTTCAACGTCTGATCTGACGCCGTCCTGCCGATGAAAAAAAGCCGCGCAATGCGCGGCTTTTTTGTGCCATGTCGATCATTGCGGAAGCGCAAATTGTGCGCGGCCAACGCGCTGTGTCATTACCACCTTGCGTGGCTTCATGGGAGCGGGTTGGTTGTGCGCAGGATGCACTTCTGAAGAAGGCGTCACCTTGCCGGCACCGCAGGCACATGCTGTGATGCCCGCATGGGTGATCTGCGATTACGACTTGCGCGCGAAGAGGATGCGCCTGCCATCGCCCGATTGGCCCGGCGCGTCGTACGTCGCTGGATCATTCCCGGCCAGCCCCGCGCAGGCGCGGTGGCGGTGGAGGATGCGCTGAGCACGCCGGTGATCCGCGAAAAAATACGGGTTGGCCAGCGTTTTCATCTGGCCTTTGTCGATGGGGTGCTGGCGGGGATCGCGGCCGTGCGCAACGACAGCCACGTATTCCAACTATTCGTCGGTACCCGCTACCAGAGGCGCGGCATTGCCAGGAAGTTGTGGGAGCGGCTGCGTCGCGACTGTATGCGCCGTGCCGGCACCCGGGTGTTCACCTTGAATGCCTCTCTTGGCGCGATTCCGGTCTACCTCCGCCTGGGTTTCGTGCGGGACGGCGATCCGCGCAGGGTGCCGGGCAAGATCGTAAGCATGCCGATGATCTATCGAGAGAGCGATCAGCCTTGATGCAGATGGGCCATGTGCGGCTATGCGACGCGGCGCATAATGATGCCTTTCCCGCCTCCGGAGTCCCCGATCCATGCCCGGTAAGCAGCACGAAGTGAATTTCCGTTTCCTCGCCCAGCCGACCGACGTCAACTTCGGCGGCAAGGTGCACGGCGGCATGGTGATGAAGTGGATCGACCAGGCTGGCTATGCGTGTGCGGTGGCTTGGAGCGGGGCGTATTGCGTCACCGCCGCGGTCAGTGGCATCCAGTTCGTGGCACCGATCCTGATCGGTGACCTGGTCACCGTGCGGGCTCGTGTGATCCATACCGGCCGATCGAGCATGCACATGGCCGTGGATGTGTTAGCGCGCGACCTGCGCAAGGATGAGCACCACCTGGCCACCAGTTGCGTGATGGTCTTCGTGGCGCTGGATGCCCCGGATGGCAGGCCGACCAGCGTGCCGGCATGGTTGCCTCGTGACGACAACGAGCATCGCCTGCAGGAGCAAGCCATGAAGCTGATGGAGCTGTCCAAGGAGATGGAGCAACTGGTCGACACACGCGCTGCCCAAAGCATCTGAAGCGATCGCGGTATGCAGTGAAAAAATCGCGGAAAAACGTCAATTTTCCCGCGACAGGTGTTGACAGCTCAGGGGCCGATCCACACAATAGCCGTTCTTTGTTGGAGGGATACCCAAGCGGCCAACGGGGGCAGACTGTAAATCTGCTGGCTTACGCCTTCGGTGGTTCGAATCCACCTCCCTCCACCAGACGATTTCCGCGTAAGGCTGTTGTACCAGGCGGGAGTAGTTCAATGGTAGAACCTCAGCCTTCCAAGCTGATGGTGCGGGTTCGATCCCCGTCTCCCGCTCCATTGAAGTCGTCTCAGGTGTTTCGTGCTCATGTAGCTCAGTCGGTAGAGCACTTCCTTGGTAAGGAAGAGGTCGCTGGTTCGATTCCAGTCATGAGCACCATCTCACCGCGGTCCGCGGGTACCATTCCACTTTTCATCATTTGACTCCATCGGGGTTTTAGGCGTATGGCAAAGGGTAAATTCGAACGCACCAAGCCGCACGTCAACGTCGGCACGATTGGTCACGTGGACCACGGCAAGACGACGCTGACGGCTGCGCTGACGAAGGTTGGCGCCGAGCGTTTCGGTGGCGAGTTCAAGGCATATGACGCGATCGACGCGGCGCCGGAAGAGAAGGCGCGCGGCATCACGATCTCGACTGCCCACGTTGAATACGAATCGCCCAAGCGCCACTACGCCCATGTGGACTGCCCGGGCCATGCTGACTACGTGAAGAACATGATCACGGGTGCCGCGCAGATGGACGGCGCGATCCTGGTGTGCTCGGCCGCTGACGGCCCGATGCCGCAGACGCGCGAACACATCCTGCTGTCGCGCCAGGTGGGCGTGCCGTACATCATCGTGTTCCTGAACAAGGCCGACATGGTGGACGACGCCGAGCTGCTCGAGCTGGTCGAGATGGAAGTGCGCGAGCTGCTGAGCAAGTACGACTTCCCGGGCGACGACACGCCGATCATCCACGGTTCGGCGCTGAAGGCGCTGGAAGGTGATCAGAGCGAAATCGGCATACCGGCGATCATCAAGCTGGTGGATGCGCTGGACAGCTACATCCCCGAGCCGGTGCGCGTGATCGACAAGCCGTTCCTGATGCCGGTGGAAGACGTGTTCTCGATCTCGGGCCGCGGCACCGTGGTGACCGGTCGTATCGAGCGCGGCATCATCAAGGTCGGTGACGAAATCGAAGTGGTCGGCATCCGTCCGACCCAGAAGACCACCGTCACGGGCGTGGAAATGTTCCGCAAGCTGCTGGACCAGGGCCAGGCAGGCGACAACGCCGGTCTGCTGCTGCGCGGTCTGAAGCGCGACGACGTGGAACGTGGTCAGGTGTTGGCCAAGCCGGGTTCGATCACCCCGCACACGGACTTCGAGGCTGAGGTGTACGTGCTGTCGAAGGACGAGGGTGGCCGTCATACTCCGTTCTTCAAGGGCTACCGTCCGCAGTTCTACTTCCGCACGACCGACGTGACTGGCGCTTGCCAGCTGCCGGATGGTGTCGAGATGGTGATGCCGGGCGACAACGTGAAGATGGTGGTGTCCTTGATCCACCCGATCGCGATGGACGAAGGCCTGCGCTTTGCCATTCGCGAAGGTGGCCGCACCGTCGGCGCCGGCGTGGTGGCCAAGGTCATCAAGTAAGCTGTACACTGGGAAGTCGCCCGCATTGCGGGCTGCAAGGAACCAGGGGTGGGGGCGGTCAAGGCCTTCTCACTCCCGGATGGCGCCTAAGGCGCCTCCTTGTGGCGGCAAGGCGAGCGACTTCACACTTTTTCGTATACGCCAGTAGCTCAATTGGCAGAGCAGCGGTCTCCAAAACCGCAGGTTGGGGGTTCGAGTCCCTCCTGGCGTGCCATCTTCCCGAGGATCCACGACGGGTGATGGATGGCATAGTGGCCGTAGCCGGTCGATGCCCTCTCTCATTCGATCACTTCGCATGAATACGAAGGCAGAACAGACCAAGGGCGTCAACGCCGCTGATATCGGCAGGCTGGTGCTGGCAGTGCTGGTGCTAGCTGCTGGCGTTTTCGCTTACTCGTGGTTCGGTAGCGACAGCTCCATTCCTCAATCGGTCCGAATGCTTGGCGTGCTTGTCGCGCTGGTCATCTCGCTGGCTATTGGTGCCTTTACTGCGCCGGGGCGTCGCGTACGCACGTTCCTCGGTGAATCGCAGTTCGAACTGCGCAAGGTGGTCTGGCCCACCCGTGACGAGACACTCAAGACCACCGGCATCATCATGGTTGTGGTCATTGTGCTTTCGCTGCTGTTGGGCCTGATCGACCTAATCCTGAAGTCGGTCGTGCTCGACTGGCTGCTCAAGCTGGGTACATGAGGTGATGGCATGAGCAAGCGTTGGTATGTGGTGCACGCCTATTCGGGCTTCGAAAACCAGGTAAAGCGGTCGCTCGATGAGCGTATCCGCCGCGCCGGTATGGAAGAGAGGTTCGGCGAAGTGTTGGTGCCGACCGAAGAGGTCATCGAGATGCGTGGCGGCCAGAAGCGCCGTAGCGAACGCAAGTTCTTCCCGGGTTATGTTCTCGTGCAGATCGAGACGGACACCGAGGGCAAGGCGCCGCGTATCGACGACGAGTGCTGGCATCTGGTCAAGGAAACCCCGAAGGTCATGGGTTTCATCGGTGGCACGGCGGATCGCCCGCTGCCGATTCGCGACAGCGAGGCCGATGCCATTCTCAGCCGTGTCCGCGAGGGCGTCGAGAAGCCCCGTCCGAAGGTGCTGTTTGAGCCAGGTGAAATGGTTCGCGTCACCGAGGGCCCGTTCAACGACTTCAACGGCGTGGTCGAGGAAGTCAATTACGAGAAGAGCCGCCTGCGCGTCGCGGTGCTCATTTTCGGTCGTTCGACCCCGGTCGAGCTGGAGTTTGGTCAGGTCGAAAAGGCCTGATTGACCCCGTTGGCACGCCTCAGGCATGGGGCTTGCTTAAAACTTGATCAGTCTCTAAACTACGCGGTTCACGCCGGAGCCTTTTGGCTCTGCGTGTCCGTGTTTCCGAGGTCCGCAGGATGGCGGGCCTTCCTCTATCCATGGACGAAGTACTGCGAGGAGCCGCAAGGCGCTTGAACTCGCGAGGAAAATCAAATGGCAAAGAAAGTAACTGGTTACATCAAGCTGCAGGTCAAGGCCGGTCAGGCCAACCCGTCGCCGCCGGTGGGTCCTGCCCTCGGTCAGCGCGGCCTGAACATCATGGAATTCTGCAAGGCGTTCAATGCCGCCACGCAGAAGCTGGAGCCGGGTCTGCCGATTCCGGTGATCATCACGGCCTATTCCGACCGTAGCTTCACCTTTATCACCAAGACTCCCCCGGCCTCGATCCTGATCAAGAAGGCCACCGGTGTCGCCAAGGGTTCGCCCAAGCCGAACACCGACAAGGTCGGCAAGATCACCCGCAAGCAGTTGGAAGACATTGCGAAGCAGAAGGAGCCGGATCTCACGGCTGCTGATCTGGACGCTGCCGTGCGCACCATCGCTGGTAGCGCGCGCAGCATGGGCTTGGTGGTGGAGGGTTAAGACATGGCAAAGCTCACGAAGCGTTTGAAGGCCGCTCAGGCCGCAGTGCAGCCGGGCAAGATCTACGGCCTGGAAGAAGCCCTCAACATCGTCAAGAACAACGCCAAGGCGAAGTTCGCTGAGTCCGTGGACGTCGCCGTCCGCCTCGGCATCGATGCCAAGAAGTCCGACCAGGGCGTGCGCGGCTCCTCGCTGCTGCCGCACGGCACCGGCAAGACCGTCAAGGTCGCCGTGTTCGTGCCGGCCGGTGAGAAGGCCGAGGCTGCCAAGGCCGCCGGTGCCGACGCCGTCGGCATGGAAGACCTGGCCGAGCGTATGCAGGCTGGCGATCTCGACTTCGGTCGCGTGATTGCTACGCCGGACGCGATGCGCGTGGTCGGTAAGCTCGGTCAGCTGCTCGGCCCCCGTGGCCTGATGCCGAACCCGAAGGACGGCTCGGTCACCGCCGACGTCGCCACGGCCGTCAAGAACGCCAAGGCTGGCCAGGTGAAGTTCCGCAACGACAAGGCGGGCATCATCCACGCCACCATCGGCAAGGCCAGCTTCGACGCTGCCCAGCTCGCGGACAACTTGAACACGCTGGTCAATGACCTGCTGAAGGCCAAGCCGTCGACCGCCAAGGGTCAGTACCTGCAGAAGATTGCCCTGTCCAGCACCATGGGCGTGGGCGTGCCGGTCGATACCTCGTCGCTGACGCTGTTGACCAAGTAAGAATCAAGTCCCGCATCGGCGTGAGCCGGTGCGGGCACGTTTTTGAGGGCAGCCCTGGCCCATGGTCGGGGTCGCCGTCAAAGACCGCAGGCGCATCAGCGCACGACGACGACGGGCAGGGAGCTCGGATCTGGCAGGGAATCGCCGTCGCCGTTAGCGGGATCGCTTAATCGGGTGCTACCACGGACCTAGCCTGCGTAGATGGTGCTGCCCCTTCTGGAATCGTTTTTCTGGAAAGGCCACCACCCGGGACTCACGTCCCCGACGTCACGGATGGCGTCGCTCAGGACCGCAAGCGGCAGGAGCCGTAAGCGGAGTTCATAAGAGGAGTGAAAAATGGCTCTGAATCTCTCTCAGAAGCAAGAAGTAGTCGCCGAACTGGCAGAAGTTGCCGCGAAGGCTCACTCCTTGGTCGCTGTCGAGTATGCGGGCACCACGGTCGCTCAGATGACCGCGATGCGCAAAAAGGCTCGTGAGTCCGGCGTGTTCTTGAAAGTTGTCAAGAACACCCTGGCTTCGCGCGCTGTAGTCGGTACCGATTTCGAGGTCGTCAAGGACGCCCTGACCGGTCCGCTGCTGTACGCATTCTCGACCGAGGAGCCCGGCGCTGCCGGTCGCCTGATCAAGGAATTCGCCAAGGGCAACGACAAGCTGAAGGCGCGCATCGTCTCGGTGGAAGGCAAGCTGCTTCCGGCTGAGCACGTTGAAGTGCTGGCTTCGCTGCCGACCCGCGAACAGGCCCTCGCCATGCTGGCCCGCGTGTTGGCTGAGCCGGCGTCGATGTTCGCTCGCGTCGTCAAGGCTGTGGCCGACAAGCAGGGTGGTGGCGAAGTCGCCGCCGAAGCCCCGGCTGAAGCCGAGCCCGCCTAAGTTCGTTGACTATTTAATTCGAATCAATTTCCAGAGGTAAAGCAAAATGTCCCTGACCAACGAACAGATCGTTGAAGCCGTCGCCGCCAAGTCGCTGATGGAAGTGATGGACCTGGTGAAGGCCATCGAAGAGAAGTTTGGCGTGACCGCCGCCGCCCCGGTGATGGTTGCCGCTGGCCCGGCCGCCGCTGGCCCGGCTGCTGAAGAGCAGACCGAGTTCGACGTGATCCTGAAGAGCGCCGGCGAGAAGAAGGTCGACGTGATCAAGGCCGTCCGCGCCATTACGGGCCTGGGCCTGAAGGAAGCGAAGGACCTGACCGAGGCCGGTGGCGTCGTGAAGGAAGCCGCTTCGAAGGAAGACGCTGCGAAGTTCAAGAAGGACCTCGAAGCAGCCGGCGCCACGGTCGAACTGAAGTAATCGGCGCTCTTGCGCGCCGTCAGTTTGATCTAGCGTCAAGCAAGCCTGGGGACGTAAGTCCCCGGGCTTTGCCTGTTGCAGAGGTCCGCGTAGGGAGATGCGGCCTGTAACGACCAAATGTCATCTTTAAGGTTCGTGTTTTACGCGTCGGGAAGACAGCACTGAAAGGCCTGCAGAACATCGCCGACCTTTGATTTATGCCTTTTTGACGCACTGACGGGCAGGGCAGCACATCTTGCCCGTCACGGCAGACACAGCTTTCACAAATCAGCCGGTGTGTGCACCACCGGCGTCACTGCGAACCGAGGCGGTACCCACCATGACCTACTCGTTTACCGAGAAGAAGCGCATCCGCAAGGATTTCGGCAAGCGTCCACCTGTATTGGGCGTGCCGAACCTGCTGACCATCCAGACCGATTCCTATCGCGAGTTTCTGCAGGAGCATGTCGCTCCCAAGCAGCGCGACGAAAAGGGTCTCCACGCCGCGCTGAAGTCGGTGTTCCCGATTGCCAGCTATTCGGGCAATGCCGCGCTTGAGTATGTCGACTATCGCCTGGGCGAGCCTGCCTTTGACGAGCGCGAATGCCGCAACCGTGGCATGACGTTCGGTGCGCCGCTGCGCGTGACCGTGCGCCTGGTCATCTATGACAAGGACAGCCCGGCCTCCAAGAAGGCCGTCAAGTACGTGAAGGAGCAGGAGGTCTACATGGGCGAAATTCCGCTCATGACCGACACCGGCACCTTCATCATCAACGGCACCGAGCGCGTCATCGTCTCGCAGCTGCATCGTTCGCCGGGCGTGTTCTTCGATCATGATCGCGGCAAGACGCACAGCTCGGGCAAGCTATTGTTCTCCGCTCGCGTGATTCCTTACCGTGGTTCGTGGCTCGACTTCGAGTTCGACCCGAAGGACGCGCTGTTCACCCGTATCGACCGTCGCCGCAAGTTGCCGGTGACGGTGTTGCTGCGCGCGCTCGGCTACAACAACGTCGAGATGCTCGATACGTTCTTCGAGCACAACGTGTTCCACCTGGGCAAGAAGGGTGGCACCACGCTGGAACTCGTCGCCGAGCGTCTGCGCGGCGAAACGCTGAGCTTCGACCTGACCATCGGCGACAATGTGCTGGTGGAAGCCGGCAAGCGCATTACCGCGCGTCACGTGCGTCAGCTGGCCGCCGAGAACATCACTGCGCTGGAAGTGCCGGACGACTACCCGGTCGGCCGCATCCTGGCCACCGACATCGTCGACAGCAAGACCGGTGAGCTGCTGGCCTCGGCCAATGACGAAATCACCGCCGAGCAGCTGGAAAACTTCCGCAAGGCCGGCATCGAAGTCGTGCCGACGCTGTACGTGAACGATCTCGATCGTGGCGCGTACATCTCGCACACCCTGCGCATCGACAACACCAAGACGCAGCTCGAAGCGTTGGTGGAAATCTACCGCATGATGCGTCCGGGCGAGCCGCCGACCAAGGACGCTGCGCAGAACCTGTTCTACAACCTGTTCTTCACCTTCGACCGCTACGACCTGTCGGCCGTGGGTCGCATGAAGTTCAACCGTCGCGTGGGTCGCCAGGAGATCACGGGTCCGGGCGTGCTGTTCGATCGCAAGTACTTCGGCGACCGCAAGGAAGAGGAAGCCCAGTCGCTGGTCAAGTCGCAGGGTGACCGTTCCGACATCCTCGAGGTGCTCAAGGTCCTCATCGACATCAAGAACGGTCACGGTACCGTCGACGATATCGATCATCTGGGCAACCGTCGCGTGCGTTCGGTCGGCGAAATGGCCGAGAACACCTTCCGCATCGGCCTGGTGCGCGTCGAGCGCGCCGTGCGCGAGCGCCTTAGCTTGGCCGAGTCCGAGGGTCTGACCCCGCAGGAACTGATCAACGCCAAGCCGGTTGCGGCGGCGGTGAAGGAGTTCTTCGGCTCCTCACAGCTCAGCCAGTTCATGGATCAGAACAACCCGCTGTCGGAAGTGACGCACAAGCGTCGCGTTTCGGCCCTGGGACCGGGCGGCCTGACCCGCGAGCGCGCCGGCTTCGAAGTACGCGACGTGCATCCGACCCATTACGGCCGCGTCTGCACCATCGAAACGCCGGAAGGCCCGAACATCGGCCTGATCAACTCGCTGGCCGTGTACGCCCGCACCAACACGTACGGCTTCCTCGAGACGCCGTACCGCAAGGTCGTAGGCGGCAAGGTCACCAACACGGTGGACTACCTCTCGGCCATCGAGGAAGGCGACCACGTCATTGCGCAGGCGAACTCGCCGCTCAAGGATGGTGCCTTCGTCGAAGACTTCGTGTCCTGCCGCTTCCGCGGCGAGTCCGAGCTGCGTCCGGCCTCCGAAGTGGACTACATGGACGTCTCGCCCATGCAGACCGTGTCGGTTGCAGCGGCACTCGTGCCGTTCCTGGAGCACGATGACGCGAACCGCGCGCTGATGGGCGCGAACATGCAGCGTCAGGCCGTGCCGACCCTGCGTTCGCAGACTCCGTTGGTAGGTACTGGCATCGAGCGCGCCGTGGCGCGTGACTCGGGTGTCATCACCACCGCCAAGCGCGGCGGTGTGATCGACCAGGTCGATGCGGCTCGTATCGTGGTGCGCGTGAACGAGGAAGAGGTCGGCGACAACGACGCCGGCGTCGATATCTACACCCTGACCAAGTACACCCGTTCCAACCAGAACACCAACCTCAATCAGCGTCCGCTGGTGAACGTGGGTGACATCGTGGCGAAGGGCGACACGCTGGCCGACGGTTCGTCGACCGACCTGGGCGAGCTCGCGCTCGGCCAGAACATGCTGATCGCCTTCATGCCGTGGAACGGCTACAACTTCGAAGACTCCATCCTGCTCTCCGAGCGCGTCGTGCAGGAAGACCGCTACACCTCGATCCACATCGAGGAGCTGTCGTGCATCGCGCGTGACACCAAGCTGGGCGCCGAAGAGATCACCGCTGACATCCCGAACGTGGGTGAGCAGGCGCTGGCTCGCCTCGACGAATCCGGCATCGTGTACATCGGTGCGGAAGTGAAGGCCGGCGACATCATGGTCGGCAAGGTCACGCCCAAGGGCGAAAGCCAGCTGACGCCGGAAGAGAAGCTGCTGCGCGCGATCTTCGGCGAGAAGGCGTCCGACGTTAAGGACAGCTCGCTGCGCGTGCCGCCGGGTATGGATGGCACCGTTATCGACGTGCAGGTCTTCACCCGCGACGGCATCGAGAAGGACAAGCGCGCCAAGCAGATCGAGGAAATGGAAATCAAGCGTATCCGCAAGGATCTTGATGACCAGTTCCGCATCCTCGAAGGCGCTATCTACAACCGTATGCGCACCCAGCTCGTCGGCAAGTCCGCGATGAGTGGTCCGGGTGGTTTGAAGCGCGGTGCGGAAATCACCGACGCCTACCTCGACGGCCTGAAGAAGGACGACTGGTTCAAGGTCAACGTCAAGGAAGAGGACGTCACCGAGTTCCTCGAGCGCGCCGCCGATCAGGTCAAGCGTCACAAGGAAGAGTTCGAGAAGCGCTTCAAGGAGAAGCAGGGCAAGATCACCCAGGGCGACGACCTTGCTCCGGGCGTGCTGAAGATGGTCAAGGTGTTCCTGGCCGTGAAGCGCCGTATCCAGCCGGGCGACAAGATGGCCGGTCGCCACGGTAACAAGGGTGTGGTGTCCAACGTGGTGCCGGTGGAGGACATGCCGTTCTCCGCCGACGGTATGCCGGTGGACATCGTGTTGAATCCGCTGGGCGTGCCTTCGCGTATGAACATCGGCCAGATTCTGGAAGTGCATCTGGGCTGGGCCGCCAAGGGCCTGGGCAAGAAGATCCAGAAGATGATCGAGGCGCAGGCCAAGGTCGCGCAGATCCGCGAGTTCCTCGACCAGATCTACAACCACCACGTTGCCGGTGCCGTGCAGCATGTCGACCTGAAGTCGCTGACCGATGAGGAAATCATCACGTTGGCGAACAACCTCCAGGAAGGCGTGCCGATGGCCACCCCGGTGTTCGACGGTGCCGAGGAAACCGAGATCAAGGCGATGCTCAGGCTTGCCGATCTGCCGGAATCCGGCCAGACGATGCTGTTTGACGGTCGTACCGGCGAAGCATTCGATCGCCCGGTCACGATTGGCTACATGCACTACCTGAAGCTGAACCACTTGGTTGACGACAAGATGCACGCGCGTTCGACCGGTCCGTACTCGCTCGTCACCCAGCAGCCGCTGGGCGGCAAGGCGCAGTTCGGTGGTCAGCGCTTCGGCGAAATGGAAGTCTGGGCACTCGAAGCCTACGGCGCGGCCTACACCCTGCAGGAAATGCTGACGGTGAAGTCCGATGACGTGCAGGGCCGTAACCAGATGTACAAGAACATCGTCGACGGTAACCATGAAATGGCGGCGGGCATGCCGGAATCCTTCAACGTGTTGGTGAAGGAAATCCGCTCGCTCGGTATCGACATCGACCTCGAAGAGGTCAAGTGATCGTCGCGGTCACGGGAGATTACGCATGAAAGACTTGCTCAATCTGTTCAATCAGCAGCGCACCGCGCCTGACTTTGACGCGATCAAGATCGCCCTGGCTTCGCCGGAGCTGATCCGCTCGTGGTCATACGGCGAAGTGAAGAAGCCTGAGACGATCAACTACCGCACCTTCAAGCCCGAGCGTGACGGCCTGTTCTGCGCCGCCATCTTCGGTCCGGTGAAGGACTACGAGTGCCTGTGCGGCAAGTACAAGCGCATGAAGCACCGCGGTGTGGTCTGCGAAAAGTGCGGCACCGAGGTCACCCTGGCCAAGGTGCGTCGCGAGCGCATGGGTCACATCGAGCTGGCCAGCCCGACCGCGCACATCTGGTTCCTCAAGTCGCTGCCGTCGCGCATCGGCCTGATGCTGGATATGACGCTGCGTGACATCGAGCGCATCCTGTACTTCGAAGCCTTCGTGGTGATCGATCCAGGTTTGACCGCGCTCGAGCGCGGTCAGCTGCTCAGCGAAGACCAGTACCTGGAAGCCGTCGAAGAGCACGGCGACGAGTTCGATGCCCGCATGGGTGCCGAGGCTGTCTACGAATTGCTCAAGTCGCTTGACCTGCCGGGCGAAGTCATTCGCCTCAAGGAAGAGATCGGCTCGACCAATTCCGAGACCAAGCTCAAGCGTCTCACCAAGCGCGTCAAGCTGATCGAGGCCTTCCTCGAGTCCGGCAACAAGCCGGAGTGGATGGTGCTGACCGTACTGCCGGTGCTGCCGCCGGACCTGCGTCCGCTGGTGCCGCTGGACGGTGGCCGTTTCGCCACCTCCGACTTGAACGACCTGTACCGCCGCGTCATCAACCGCAACAACCGCCTGCGTCGTCTGCTCGAACTCAATGCGCCCGATATCATCGTGCGTAACGAGAAGCGCATGCTGCAGGAATCGGTCGATGCGCTGCTCGACAACGGCCGTCGCGGTCGTGCCATCACTGGCACGAACAAGCGCGCGCTGAAGTCGCTGGCCGACATGATCAAGGGCAAGCAGGGCCGCTTCCGCCAGAACCTGCTCGGCAAGCGCGTGGACTACTCCGGTCGTTCAGTGATCGTGGTCGGTCCGACCTTGCGCCTGCACCAGTGCGGTCTGCCCAAGAAGATGGCGCTTGAGCTGTTCAAGCCCTTCATTTTCGCCAAGCTGCAGGCACGCGGCGAAGCCACCACGATCAAGGCTGCCAAGAAGCTGGTCGAGCGCGAAGAAGGTCAGGTGTGGGACATCCTCGAAGAGGTGATCCGCGAGCATCCTGTGCTTCTCAATCGCGCACCGACGCTGCACCGTCTGGGCATCCAGGCGTTCGAGCCGAAGCTGATCGAAGGCAAGGCCATCCAGCTGCATCCGCTCGTCTGTACGGCGTTCAACGCCGACTTCGACGGTGACCAGATGGCTGTGCACGTGCCGCTGTCGATCGAGGCGCAGCTTGAAGCGCGTGCCCTGATGATGGCGACCAACAACATCCTGTCGCCCGCCAACGGCGAGCCGATCATCGTGCCGACCCAGGACGTGGTGCTGGGCCTGTACTACATGACGCGCGAGTTGGTGAACGCGAAGGGCACCGGCATGGTGTTCTCGGGCATTGGCGAAGTGCGTCGTGCCTACGACAACCGCGCTGTCCAGTTGCACGCCAAAATCAAGGTCCGCATCAAGCAGGTGCACGTCGACGAACAGGGCGGTCGCACGTCCGAGACTTCGATCGTGGACACCACTGTGGGTCGCGCACTGTTGCTCGAGATCATGCCGGAAGGCCTGCCGTTCGCGCTGGCTAACACCGAGCTGACCAAGAAGAACATTTCGCGCCTGATCAACCAGTGCTACCGCCGCCTGGGCCTGAAGGACACGGTGATCTTCGGCGACCAGCTGATGTACACCGGCTTCCGCTTCGCCACCCGCGCCGGCATCTCCATCGGCATCGATGACATGATCATCCCTGCCGAGAAGAAGCCGATCCTGGAAGAGGCCGAGAAGGAAGTGGTCGAGATCCAGGAGCAGTACCAGTCGGGTCTGGTCACCGCCGGCGAGCGCTACAACAAGGTGGTCGACATCTGGTCGCGCACCAACGAACTCGTTGCCAAGGCGATGATCGACGGTATCGGTACCGAAAAGGTCACCGATGCCGAGGGCAAGACGGTCAACCAGAAGTCGATGAACTCGCTGTACATCATGGCTGACTCCGGCGCCCGTGGTTCGGTGGCTCAGATTCGTCAGCTGGCGGGCATGCGTGGCCTGATGGCTCGCCCGGACGGCTCGATCATCGAGACGCCCATCAAGGCGAACTTCCGTGAAGGCCTGAACGTGCTGCAGTACTTCAACTCCACCCACGGTGCTCGTAAGGGCCTCGCGGATACGGCGTTGAAGACGGCGAACTCCGGTTACCTGACCCGTCGTCTCGTCGACGTGGCCCAGGACGTGGTCATCACCTCGCACGACTGCGGCACCGAAGACGGCGTCATCATGCAGCCAATCGTGGAAGGCGGCGACGTGGTCGAGCCGTTGCGCGAGCGCGTGCTGGGTCGCGTGGCAGTCGAAGATGTCTACGCCCCTGGCGACGACATGGATCCGATCGTCGTCCGCGACACCTTGCTGGACGAAGCCCTGGTCGAGAAGCTCGACAAGGCCGGCGTGCAGTCGATCAAGGTGCGTTCGCCCATCACCTGTCAGGCCAATCACGGCGTTTGCGCGCTGTGCTACGGCCGCGATCTGGCCCGTGGCCACCTGGTCAACATGGGCGAGGCCGTGGGTGTGGTCGCCGCGCAGTCGATCGGTGAGCCGGGTACCCAGCTGACCATGCGTACGTTCCACATCGGTGGTGCGGCTTCGCGTGCGGCGGCGGTGGACAACGTGACGGTGAAGACCACCGGCACGCTGAAGTTCAACAACCTCAAGACCGTGCATCACAATCAGGGTCACCTGGTGGCGGTCTCCCGTTCGGGCGAAGTGAGCGTCATTGACGCCAACGGCCGCGAGCGCGAGCGCTACAAGGTGCCTTACGGCGCCACCATTGCCGTCAAGGATGGCGATCCGGTGAAGGCCGGCCAGGCCGTGGCTAACTGGGATCCGCATACCCATCCGATCGTCTCGGAAGTGGCCGGTACCGTGCGCTTCATCGACTTCATCGATGGCATCACCGTGCAGAGCCAGACCGACGATCTGACCGGCCTGGAGTCGGCGGTGGTGACGGATCCGAAGCGCCGTGGTACGGCCGCCAAGGATCTGCGCCCGATCGTGCGTCTGGAAGATGCCAAGGGTCGCGAGCTGAAGCTGCCGGGCACCGACGTGCCGGCGCAGTACATGCTCCCGGCCGGTGCCATCGTGTCGATCCAGAACGGTGTGCAAGTGGGCGTGGGCGACGTGGTAGCACGTATCCCGCAGGAAACTTCCAAGACCCGCGACATCACCGGTGGTCTGCCGCGCGTGGCCGATCTGTTCGAAGCCCGCAAGCCGAAGGAACCGGCGATCCTCGCCGAGCGTTCGGGTGTGATCAGCTTCGGCAAGGACACCAAGGGCAAGCAGCGCCTGATCATCAAGGACGTGGACGGCAACGAGCACGAGGAGCTGATTCCCAAGTGGCGTCAGGTCATCGTGTTCGAAGGCGAGCACGTCGAGAAGGGCGAAACCGTGGTGGACGGCGAGCCCAGTCCGCACGACATCCTGCGTCTGCTGGGTGTCGAGCCGCTGGCCGCTTACCTGGTCAAGGAAATCCAGGACGTCTATCGTCTGCAGGGCGTGAAGATCAACGACAAGCACATCGAAGCGATCATTCGTCAGATGCTGCGTAAGGTCGAGATCTCCGATCCGGGCGAGAGCCACTATCTGCGCGGTGAGCAGGTCGAGCGTGTTCGCATCAATGGCGAAAACGATCGTGCCATCGCCCGCGGCGAGCGACCGGCTGAGTACCAGTCGGTGCTGCTGGGTATCACCAAGGCCTCGCTGGCCACGGAATCCTTCATTTCGGCCGCCTCCTTCCAGGAGACGACCCGAGTCTTGACGGAAGCCGCGGTGCGTGGCACGCGTGATACCTTGCGTGGCCTGAAGGAAAATGTTATTGTCGGTCGTCTAATTCCGGCGGGTACGGGTCTGGCGTATCACGCGCAGCGTCATCGCCAGGGTGGTCTGACCGCCTCGGAGCTTGAAACCCTCTCCGGCTCCGCTTCATCGGCATCCTTTGCGGAAGCCACCACCGGTAGCGACATTGGTGTGGAGTAAGCCCCTCTCGGGTTCTACTCGCTGACATACGAAATGAGGCGCAAGGATTGCGCCTCGTGTTCGGGCTATGGATGGCAGGGCGTCAGCTTGTCTGTGACAAGCTGCCCATGTTAAATTCCCGCTTCTTGGCAGACCGAGCCGGTTCGGTCTGCCTTTATGTTTCTCAGGAACAGCTTCAGATGACGACAGTCAACCAGTTGGTTCGCAAATCCCGTAGCCCGAAGACCTATAAGAGTGCTTCGCCGGCTTTGCAGAACAGCCCGCAGCGCCGCGGCGTCTGCACGCGCGTTTACACGACCACCCCGAAAAAGCCGAACTCGGCCTTGCGTAAGGTTGCCAAGGTGCGCCTGACGAACGGCTACGAAGTCATCAGCTACATCGGTGGCGAAGGTCACAACTTGCAGGAGCACTCGGTGGTGCTGATTCGTGGCGGTCGCGTCAAGGATCTTCCGGGTGTTCGTTACCACACGGTGCGCGGCAGTCTCGACTGCGCCGGCGTCACGAAGCGCCGTCAGTCGCGCTCCAAGTACGGCGCCAAGCGCCCGAAGAAATAAGAGCTAAGGACAAGAAACATGTCGCGTAAAGGTTCACATCCCGCCCGTCTGATCCTGCCGGATCCCAAGCACGGCAGCCAGCTCATCGCCCGCTTCATCAACATGGTGATGAAGAGCGGCAAGAAGTCAGTTGCTGAGAGCATTGTCTACGGTGCTCTGGCCCATCTGGGCGAAAAGAACGCCGAGCCGGTTCAGCTCGTCGAGAAGGCGCTGAACAACATCGCCCCGGCCGTAGAGGTGAAGTCCCGCCGTGTTGGTGGTGCTACCTACCAGGTGCCGGTTGAAGTGCGTCCGGGTCGCCGTATGGCGCTGGCCATGCGCTGGGCCATCGATTCCGCCCGCAAGCGTGGCGAGACCTCGATGCCGCGCAAGCTGGCTGCCGAGCTGCTCGAGGCTTCCGAGAATCGCGGTGGCGCGATCAAGAAGCGCGAAGAGACGCATCGTATGGCAGAAGCCAACAAGGCCTTCTCGCATTACCGCTGGTAAGAAGTAGTTCGTTTTTTGCTTAAAGCAAGCACTTTTAGAGGTTAAGACCGTGGCACGCACCACTCCCATCGAGCGCTACCGCAACTTCGGCATCATGGCTCACATCGATGCTGGCAAGACCACCACCACGGAGCGCATCCTGTTCTACACCGGCGTCAGTCACAAGATTGGCGAGGTGCATGACGGTGCGGCAACGATGGACTGGATGGAGCAGGAGCAGGAGCGCGGCATCACCATTACGTCGGCGGCAACGACGGCGTTCTGGAAGGGCATGGATCGTTCCTTGCCTGAGCATCGCTTCAACATCATCGACACCCCGGGCCACGTGGACTTCACGATCGAAGTGGAGCGCTCGTTGCGTGTGCTCGATGGCGCAGTGTTCGTGCTCTGCGCAGTGGGTGGTGTGCAGCCGCAGTCCGAGACCGTCTGGCGTCAGGCCAACAAGTACAAGGTGCCGCGCCTTGCGTTCGTCAACAAGATGGACCGCACTGGCGCGAACTTCTACAAGGTTGTCGACCAGCTGAAGGCTCGCCTGGGTGCAAACCCGGTGACCATGCAGGTTCCGATCGGCGCCGAAGACAACTTCGAAGGCGTGGTCGACCTGCTCAAGATGAAGGCGATCATCTGGGACATGGAGTCCCAGGGCATGAAGTTCGAGTACCAGGATATCCCGGCGAACCTCGTTGACAAGGCGATTGAAGCGCGTGGCTACATGGTCGAGTCCGCTGCTGAGGCGACCGAAGAGCTGATGAACAAGTACTTGGAAGAGGGCGACCTCACCGAGGAAGAGATCATCGGTGGCCTGCGTGCGCGCACCCTGTCGAGCGAAATCATCCCGGTCTTCTGCGGTACCGCGTTCAAGAATAAGGGCGTGCAGGCGATGCTTGACGCCGTGGTCAACCTGTTGCCGTCGCCGCTCGACCGTCCGCCGGTCGCAGGTATGGACGAGGACGACCAGGAAGTCACGCGCAAGGCCGACGACGCAGCGCCGTTCTCCGCGCTCGCGTTCAAGATCATGACCGATCCGTTCGTCGGCTCGCTGACGTTCTTCCGCGTCTACTCGGGCACGCTCAATGCCGGCGACCAGGTGTACAACCCGATCAAGTCCAAGAAAGAGCGCATCGGTCGCATCCTGCAGATGCACGCGAACGAGCGTCACGAGTTGAAGGAAGTCCGCGCTGGCGATATCGCTGCAGCGGTAGGCCTGAAGGACGTGACGACCGGTGACACGCTGTGTGCGCAGGATCACATCATCACTCTGGAGCGCATGACGTTCCCGGAGCCAGTGATCTCGATGGCGGTGGAGCCGAAGACCAAGTCGGACCAGGAGAAGATGGGCGTCGCCCTCGGCCGCTTGGCCGCGGAAGATCCGTCGTTCCGCGTTCGTACGGACGAAGAGTCGGGTCAGACGATCATCTCGGGCATGGGCGAACTTCACCTGGACATCCTGGTGGACCGCATGCGTCGCGAATTCAACGTCGAGGCCAACGTCGGCAAGCCGCAGGTGGCTTATCGCGAGACGATCCGCAAGAGCGACGTCAAGTCGGACTACAAGCACGCCAAGCAGTCCGGTGGTAAGGGGCAGTACGGTCACGTGGTGATCGAGCTGTCGCCGATGACCGAGGAAGAGCGCAAGAGTCCGGACGTCAAGAACGATTTCCTGTTTGTCAACGACATTACGGGCGGCGTGATTCCGAAGGAATTCATCCCGTCGGTCGAAAAGGGTCTGCGCGAAACCATCGTCAGTGGTCCGCTGGCCAGCTTCCCGGTCGTGAACGTGAAGGTCAAGCTGGTGTTCGGCTCGTACCACGACGTCGACTCGTCGGAAATGGCGTTCAAGCTCGCTGCTTCGATGGCCTTCAAGGAAGGCTTCCGCAAGGCCGATCCGGTCCTGCTCGAGCCGATCATGAAGGTCGAGGTGGTGACGCCGGAAGACTACGTCGGTGACGTGATGGGCGATCTGAGTCGTCGTCGCGGTCTGCTCCAGGGCCAGGACGACACGCCGTCGGGCAAGACCATCGACGCGATGGTCCCGCTGGGCGAGATGTTCGGTTATGCGACGACGATTCGCTCGCTAACCCAGGGTCGCGCCACCTTCACGATGGAATTCGACCATTACGCGGAAGCGCCGAACAACATCGCTGAGCAGGTCATGAAGAAGGCCTGATAAGGCCCTTCTTCCCACAACATACCGTTCTTTTCTAGAGGTTTAGAGTCATGGCAAAGGGTAAATTCGAACGCACCAAGCCGCACGTCAACGTCGGCACGATTGGTCACGTGGACCACGGCAAGACGACGCTGACGGCTGCGCTGACGAAGGTTGGCGCCGAGCGTTTCGGTGGCGAGTTCAAGGCATATGACGCGATCGACGCGGCGCCGGAAGAGAAGGCGCGCGGCATCACGATCTCGACCGCCCACGTTGAATACGAATCGCCCAAGCGCCACTACGCCCATGTGGACTGCCCGGGCCATGCTGACTACGTGAAGAACATGATCACGGGTGCCGCGCAGATGGACGGCGCGATCCTGGTGTGCTCGGCCGCTGACGGCCCGATGCCGCAGACCCGCGAACACATCCTGCTGTCGCGCCAGGTGGGCGTGCCGTACATCATCGTGTTCCTGAACAAGGCGGACATGGTGGACGACGCCGAGCTGCTCGAGCTGGTCGAGATGGAGGTGCGCGAGCTGCTGAGCAAGTACGACTTCCCGGGCGACGACACGCCGATCATCCACGGTTCGGCGCTGAAGGCGCTGGAAGGTGATCAGAGCGAAATCGGCATACCGGCGATCATCAAGCTGGTGGATGCGCTGGACAGCTACATCCCCGAGCCGGTGCGCGTGATCGACAAGCCGTTCCTGATGCCGGTGGAAGACGTGTTCTCGATCTCGGGCCGCGGCACCGTGGTGACCGGTCGTATCGAGCGCGGCATCATCAAGGTCGGTGACGAAATCGAAGTGGTCGGCATCCGTCCGACCCAGAAGACCACCGTCACGGGCGTGGAGATGTTCCGCAAGCTGCTGGACCAGGGCCAGGCAGGCGACAACGCCGGTCTGTTGTTGCGCGGTCTGAAGCGCGACGACGTGGAGCGTGGTCAGGTGCTGGCCAAGCCGGGTTCGATCACCCCGCACACGGACTTCGAGGCTGAGGTGTACGTGCTGTCGAAGGACGAGGGTGGCCGTCATACCCCGTTCTTCAAGGGCTATCGTCCGCAGTTCTACTTCCGCACGACCGACGTGACGGGCGCTTGCCAGCTGCCGGACGGTGTCGAGATGGTGATGCCGGGCGACAACGTGAAGATGGTGGTGTCCTTGATCCACCCGATCGCGATGGACGAAGGCCTGCGCTTTGCCATTCGCGAAGGTGGCCGCACCGTCGGCGCCGGCGTGGTGGCCAAGGTCATCAAGTAAGAACGAACCTCTCCACTGGCATGGTGGAGATGGCCCGCGCAAGTCCGTCGATGGCGTGTTTGCGGGGTCGATTCAGCCGGGGAAGGCTTTAGGGCTTTCCTTCGGCCGAATTTGCAGCTATAGTTAATGGCTTGCTCGTCGACAGCCCCAGAAGCTGCTCGACACCACCGCGAAATGAGGCACAGGAAGTGCTTCGAGTTCGCTGGCCGGGATGGCCAACTCGCAAGAAGGGCTTGGGTTGCGAAGCGTGACGCTTTGTTGACCTGGGCATTTCGCGCGTTTTATACTTTTCCGTCTGGGCGGGCCCGTTTAGGGCCTGCCTAGTCTTTTAGGGTCAGTCGTGCGGCACGCTGTCGCTCGCCGTGGCTGACCTGGCAATACCGTAGCGGCAATGGGTTGTGCGGGGCGGCGAGAAGCCTTCCCGATTCACAGTATTTGTTCTTTCGATAATAGGACACGGTTTATGGCGAACCAAAAGATTCGCATTCGGCTCAAGGCGTACGATCATCGTCTGATCGACCGCTCAGCCAGCGAAATCGTCGAGACGGCCAAGCGCACTGGGGCTACGGTTCTCGGTCCGATTCCGCTCCCGACCAAGATCGAGCGTTACACCATTCTGGTGTCGCCGCACGTCGACAAAGATGCCCGCGACCAGTACGAGACCCGTACGCACAAGCGCGTTTTGGACATCGTCGACCCCAACGACAAGACCGTGGACGCGCTCATGAAGCTTGATCTCGCCGCTGGCGTAGATGTTCAGATCAAGCTCGGCTGAGCGATAGATAGGATACGAACATGAGTATCGGACTAGTTGGCCGCAAGTGCGGCATGAGCCGACTCTTCACTGAAGATGGACGCTCGATTCCGGTGACGCTTATTGAAGCCACCCCGAATCGCGTCACCCAGTTGAAGACGGAAGATAACGATGGCTATAGCGCTGTGCAGGTCGCGGCGGGCGTCAAGCGCGCCAGTCTGCTGACCCAGCCGCTGAAGGGTCACTACGCCAAGGCGAAGGTTGAGCCAGGTCGTGGTCTGTGGGAGTTTCGCGTGTCTGCCGACGACCTCGGCAAGTACAGCGTGGGCGCCGAGATCAAGGCCGACGACGTGTTCCAGGTGGGTCAGATCGTTGACGTCGCCGGCGTGTCGAAGGGCAAGGGCTTCCAAGGCGCCATCAAGCGTCACCATTTCACCATGGGCGATGCCACCCACGGTAACTCGCTGTCGCATCGCTCGCCGGGTTCTATCGGCCAGCGCCAGACCCCGGGTCGCGTGTTCCCGGGCAAGAAGATGTCGGGCCACATGGGTGCGGTCAACCGCACGCAGCAGGGCCTCGAAGTGGTCAAGGTCGACGCCGAGCGTCATCTGATCGCGGTGAAGGGCGCGGTGCCGGGTGCTACCGGCGGCGACGTCATCATCCGTCCGACGACCAAGGGTTGAGGAGAGACGCCATGGAACTGAATGTCATTGGCGCCAAGCCGCTCAACGTGTCGGACGAAGTGTTCGGCGCTGAGCTCAAGCAGGCCCTAATCCACCAGGTCGTCGTTGCCTATCAGGCAGGCGGTCGTGCAGGTACCCAGTCGCAGCTTTCGCGCGGCGAAATGTCCGGTACCACGAAGAAGTTCAAGAAGCAGAAGGGCGGTGGCGCCCGTCACGGTGATTACCGTGCACCGATCTTTGTCGGTGGTGGCCGCACGTTCGCTGCCAAGCCGCGTAGTTACGAGCAGAAGGTCAACCGCAAGTCGTATCGCGTTGCCATTCGCTCGATCCTTGCGGAGCTGATTCGTCAGGACCGTCTGAAGGTCGTCGAGAGCTTCGGCATCGACTCCCCGAAGACCAAGGCAATGGTGGCCAAGTTGGCCGAGCTGCAGGTGTCGGGTCGTGTGCTGCTGGTGTCGGAAGACGCCAACGAGGCCACCTTCCTGGCCGCGCGCAACATCCCGTACATCCACGTGGTGGACGTGTTGGCGCTGAACCCGGTCAGCCTTGTCGGTTCGGACCACGTCGTCATGACCGTCGATGCGGTGAAGAAGATCGAGGAGTGGCTGGCATGAGCAACGAACGCATTCTGAATACGCTGCGTGCGCCGCACATCTCGGAAAAGGCCGCGCGCCTGGCCGAGAAGAACCAGTACGTATTCGTGGTTGCCCCCGAGGCAACCAAGGCCGATGTCCGCGCAGCGGTGGAACAGATGTTCGACGTCAAGGTCGAGCAAGTGAACCTCGTCAATGCCAAGGGCAAGGTCAAGTCCTTCCGTTTCCGCACTGGCAATCGCCAGGGCAAGCGCAAGGCCTATGTCCGCCTCGCCGATGGTCAGACCATCGACGTGTCGGCCAAGGCCTGAGCCAGGAGTTGAATTGAGATGGCACTGATCACTCATAAGCCGACCTCCCCCGGACGCCGCGACGCAGTCAGCGTTCGCACCGAGGGCCTTCACAAGGGCGCGCCGTACGCGGCGTTGACCGAAGCGAAGACCAAGAACGGCGGTCGCAATAATTACGGTCGTATCACTGTTCGCCACCAGGGTGGTGGTCACAAGCAGCGTTACCGCATCATTGACTTCAAGCGCGACAAGGAAGGCATTGCTGCCAAGGTCGAGCGCATTGAATACGATCCGAACCGTACCGCGCATATCGCACTGCTGTGCTATGCCGACGGCGAGCGTCGTTACATCATCGCGCCGAAGGGTGTCCAGGCGGGCGACCGTCTGGTGTCGGGCAGCGATGCGCCGATCAAGGCTGGTAACAGCTTGCCGCTGCGCAGCATCCCGGTGGGTAGCACGATTCACTGCATCGAGATGCGTCCGGGCAAGGGTGCGCAGATCGCACGCTCCGCCGGTGCCGCGGTCCAGCTGGTTGCACGCGAGTCCGGTTACGCCACGCTGCGTCTTCGCTCCGGCGAAATGCGTCGGGTGCCGGTTGATTGCCGCGCCACCATCGGTGAAGTGGGCAATGGCGAGCACAGCCTGAAGAAGCTCGGCAAGGCCGGCGCCAAGCGCTGGTTGGGTATTCGTCCCACCGTTCGCGGTGTGGTGATGAACCCGGTCGACCATCCGCACGGCGGTGGTGAGGGCAAGACCTCTGGCGGTCGTCACCCGGTTTCTCCGTGGGGTACGCCGGCCAAGGGCTACAAGACGCGCTCTAACAAGCGCACCCAGCAGTTCATCGTGCGTCGTCGCAAGTAATAGGAAACGATTATGCCGCGCTCTCTAAAGAAAGGTCCGTTTGTCGACCTGCACCTCGTAAAGAAGGTGGAAGCCGCCGTTTCCGCCAATAACAAGCGTCCGATCAAGACCTGGTCGCGTCGCTCGATGATTCTGCCGGAGATGGTCGGTCTGACCATCGCCATCCACAATGGCCGTCAGCATGTCCCCGTGCTGGTCAACGAGAACATGGTCGGGCACAAGCTCGGTGAGTTCGCGGTGACCCGTACCTTCAAGGGCCATGGCGGCGACAAGAAGGGCAAGTGATGAGCACTGAAGCCAAAGCGATCCTGCGCAGCGCCCGCATTTCGGCGCAGAAGGCACGCCTGGTAGCTGACCTGGTTCGCGGTATGCCCGTGGGCCGAGCCAGCGACGTGCTCCAGTTCACCAACAAGAAGGCCGCAGCCCTCGTTCGCAAGGTACTGCTGTCGGCTGTCGCCAACGCCGAGAACAATCTCGGCGCTGATGTGGACGAGTTGAAGGTCTCGAGCATCTTCGTGGACGAAGGTCCGACGATGAAGCGCATGTACGCCCGCGCCAAAGGCCGCGGTTCCCGCATCCTGAAGCGCACGAGCCACATCACTGTGGTCGTTGGCAACTGACTGAGGACGTAGACGATGGGTCATAAAGTTCATCCCACCGGTATCCGCCTCGGCATTGCCAAGGACTGGAACTCGAAGTGGTACGCCAATAAGGGCGAATACGCCCAGTACCTCGCTGCCGACCTTAAGGTTCGCGAGATGCTGCGCAAGAAGCTGGCCCAGGCTGGCATTTCGAAGATCCTCATCGAGCGTCCGGCCAAGACCGCGCGCGTGACGATTCACACCGCCCGTCCGGGCGTGGTGATCGGCAAGAAGGGCGAGGATATCGAGAAGCTGCGCAAGGAAGTCAGCGACATGATGGGCGTTCCGGCGCACATCAACGTCAGCGAAGTGCGCAAGCCCGAGCTGGACGCACAGCTGGTTGCCGAGTCGATCGCGCAGCAGCTGGAGCGTCGCATCATGTTCCGCCGCGCCATGAAGCGCTCGGTCGGCAACGCGATGCGCCTGGGCGCCCTGGGTATCAAGATAAATGTCTCTGGTCGTCTGAACGGCGCTGAGATTGCACGTTCCGAATGGAGCCGCGAAGGTCGCGTGCCGCTGCATACGCTGCGTGCCGACATCGATTACGGCTTCGCCGAGGCGAAGACCACCTACGGCATCATCGGCATCAAGGTGTGGGTCTACAAGGGTGAGATCTTCGATCTTGCTCAGGCCAGCCAGGAGTCGAAGGAAGAGCAGTCCCAGCCGCGCCGTGAGGGTGGTGAGGGTCGTCGTGATGCGCGTCGCGAGGGCGGTGAAGGCCGTCGCGAGCGGACGGCGAAGTAAGGAGAGTTGCCATGCTGCAACCCAAGCGAACCAAATACCGTAAGCAGTTCAAGGGCCGTAACGACGGCTTGGCTTTCTGTTCCAATCTCGTCAGCTTTGGCGAGTATGGTCTGAAGGCAACCACGCACGGCATGCTCACCGCACGCCAGATCGAGGCCGCCCGTCGTTGCATCACCCGCTTCGTGAAGCGTGGTGGCAAGCTCTGGATCCGTGTGTACCCCGACAAGCCGATCACCAAGAAGCCCATCGAAGTTCGAATGGGTGCAGGTAAGGGTGGCGTCGAATACTGGGTCGCTCCGATCCAGCCGGGTCGCATGCTTTATGAAATCGAGGGCCTCGACGAGGCAACCGCACGCGAGGCGTTCCGCCTGGCCGCTGCCAAGTTGTCTGTCCAGACCCAATTCGTGACCCGGGCGGTGATGTGATATGGCCATCAAAGATCTAACCACTAAGACGGCCGAAGAGCTGAACAAGCACTTGCTGGATCTGCGTAAGGAGCAGTTCAACCTGCGCATGCAGAAAGGCACCGGCCAGCTCAACCAGCCGCACCAGCTGCGCCGCGTTCGGCGCGACATCGCCCGCACGAAGTTCGTGCTCGGCGGCAAGAAGTAAGGGACGGCCGATATGAGCGACAACCAAAAGCAGACGCGCACCCTCGAGGGCCGCGTCATCAGTAACAAGATGGACAAGACGGTCACCGTCCTGATCGAGCGCCAGGAACAGCATCCGCTGATCGGCAAGATCATTCGGCGTTCGACCAAGCTTCACGCTCAGGATGACCTGGGCGCGAACGAGGGCGATTTGGTCCGCATAGCGGAGTGCCGCCCTCTGTCCAAGACCAAGCATCACCGCGTGGTCGAAATCATCACGCGCGCTAACGTCTAAGGGAGGGTGCAGACATGATCCAGATGCAAAGCACGCTTTCCGCGGCTGACAATAGCGGCGCCCGCGAACTGATGTGCATCAAGGTGCTCGGCGGCTCCAAGCGCCGTTACGCCGCGATCGGTGACGTCATCAAGGTCACCGTGAAAGATGCCATTCCCCGCGGCAAGGTGAAAAAGGGTGAGGTGTACAACGCCGTGGTGGTTCGTACCGCCAAGGGTGTGCGCCGTCCCGATGGCTCGCTGATCCGTTTCGACGGCAATGCAGCGGTGCTCCTCAACAACAAGCTCGAGCCGATCGGCACCCGTATTTTCGGGCCGGTCACCCGCGAGCTGCGCAGCGAGAAGTTCATGAAGATCGTCTCGCTCGCGCCCGAAGTGCTCTGAGCGGAGACCAGACCATGAACCGTATCCGCAAGGGTGATCAGGTGCTCGTGATCACCGGCAAAAACAAGGGTCAGCGCGGTGACGTGCTGCGTGTGGACGGCGATCGCGTGTTCGTCTCCAACGTGAACCTCGTCAAGCGTCACACCAAGCCGAATCCGCAGGCCAACCAGGCCGGCGGCATCGTCGAGCGTGAGGCTTCGATCCATATCTCCAATGTGCAGCTGTTCAACCCCGCCACGAACAAGGGTGAACGCGTAGGTGCCAAGACGCTCTCTGATGGGCGCAAGGTCCGCGTGTTCCGTTCGTCTGGCGAGGTCGTGGACGCGTGAGGAACTAAGTCATGACGCGCCTTGAATCCTTTTACAAAGACCAGGTAGTGAAGAAGCTCACCGAGCGCTTCGGCTACGAAAACGTGATGCAGGTTCCCCGCATCACCAAGATCACGCTGAACATGGGCGTGGGCGAAGCGGCGGGCAACAAGAAAGTGCTCGAGAACGCCGTGGCCGACATGGCCAAGATCTCCGGCCAGAAGCCGATCCAGACCAAGGCGCGCGTGTCCGTTGCCTCGTTCAAGATCCGCGACGGCTGGCCGATCGGCTGCAAGGTCACCCTGCGCCGTGCCCAGATGTGGGAGTTCCTCGATCGCCTGATCAACATCTCGCTGCCGCGTACGCGCGACTTCCGTGGTGTGTCGGGTCGTGCCTTCGATGGCCGTGGTAACTACAACTTCGGCATCAAGGAACAGATCATCTTCCCGGAAATCGACTTCGACGCCGTCGACGCGATGCGTGGCATGGATATTTCCATCACCACCACCGCCAAGAGCGACGAAGAAGCCAAGGCGCTTCTGGAAGCCTTCAGTTTCCCGTTCCGCAACTGATAGAC
The DNA here is from genome assembly GCF_057787755.1 of Dyella sp. OK584. Classification (NCBI taxonomy): domain Bacteria; kingdom Pseudomonadati; phylum Pseudomonadota; class Gammaproteobacteria; order Lysobacterales; family Rhodanobacteraceae; genus Dyella; species Dyella sp. OK584. The sequence goes on along the minus strand of NZ_CM173542.1, from coordinate 4,332,913 downwards.
GCGAGAGAAAATCATGGCAAAGACCTCGATGGTCAACCGCGATATCAAGCGGACCAAACTCGTCAAGAAGTACGCCGCCAAGCGCGCCGAGCTGAAGGCGATAGTGCTGAGCCCCAATGCCTCTTACGAGGACAAGATGGAAGCTCAGACCAAACTGCAGAAGCTGCCGCGTGATGCAAGCCCGTCTCGCCAGCGCACCCGCTGCGTTCTGACCGGCCGTCCGCGCGCCGTGTACCAGAAGTTCGGCCTCGGCCGTAACAAGCTGCGCGAAGCCACCATGCGTGGCGATGTTCCTGGCCTGCGCAAGGCCAGCTGGTAAGACCCTAAACAGGGCAATGGTGGGCTAGCCCACCATTGTTCGATGCGGCGGCGGGCCCGGCCCGGCGTCGTTGGCGCGATTTATGCGCTGCTGTTCGCAAAGTCGGAAAATTGCTGCTATAGTCGTTGGTCTGCGTTCCGCAGGCCGGCCCTGTGCCGGCTCACAATTGAATTGATTTCCGGTTTTTCGGATATCGGTGCACTCTGAAGGATGTTTTCATGAGCATGACTGATCCCATCGCCGATCTGTTTACGCGCATCCGCAATGCCCAGCTCACGGGCAAGCAGGCCGTAAATATGCCGTCGTCGAAGTTGAAGGTGGCCATCGCCAACCTTCTCAAGAATGAGGGCTATATCCTCGACGCCAAAACCTCCAGCGAGGAGGGTAAGCCGGTGCTCGAGATCAAGCTCAAGTATTTCGAAGGCCGTCCGGCCATCGAGACCATTTCCCGTGTCAGCCGCTCCGGCCTCCGCGTTTACCGCGGCAAAGACGAGTTGCCGAAGGTCCTGGGTGGTCTCGGTATTTCGATCATCTCGACTTCTGCCGGTCTGCTGACCGACGCGCAGGCCCGTTCGAAGGGTCTGGGCGGCGAAGTCATCGGTCTGGTCGCATAAGGAGCCGACGATGTCCCGTGTTGCCAAGAAACCGATTAACCTGCCGAAGGGCGTCGAGCTCAAGGTCGATGCCAATGGCATCACCGTGAAGGGCGCCAGGGGCACCCTGTCGACCCACGCGCTCCCGGGCGCTTCCGTGGTCGTCGACAACGGGGTGGCCACGATCCAGGTTGCCGAAGGTGCTGACGACAAGTTCGGCGGTACCCTGCGTGCGCTGCTCGCGAACATGGTCAAGGGTGTTACCGACGGTTACGAGCGCAAGCTTGAGCTGGTCGGCGTCGGCTACCGTGCCTCGATGGCCGGCAAGTCGCTGAACATCGCCCTGGGCTTCTCCCATCCGGTCGTGTTCGAAGCGCCGGAAGGCATCAGCATCGAAACCCCGACGCAGACCGAAATCCTGATCAAGGGTTCGGACAAGCAGCGCGTGGGTGAGGTGGCTGCCAAGATCCGCTCGTTCCGTCCGCCGGAGCCTTACAAGGGCAAGGGCGTCCGTTACTCGGGCGAGAAGATCACGCTGAAGGAAGCCAAGAAGGCTTAATCGCCTATCCGCTTCCTGGAGAGAACACGATGAACAAGAACGAATCCCGCCTACGCCGCGCCAAGGCCACCCGCTCGCATATCCGCAAGCTCGGTGTCGCTCGTCTGTCGGTGCATCGCACCGGTCAGCATCTGTACGCGCAGGTGTTCGACGCTTCCGGACTGAATGTGGTGGCTGCTGCTTCCACTGTGCAGAAGTCGGTAGCCGAAGGCCTGAAGGGCACCAAGAACCTGACCGCTGCCGCTGCCGTGGGCAAGGCTGTTGCAGAGCGTGCGCTGGCTGCCGGTGTGGAAGCCGTGGCGTTCGATCGCTCGGGCTTCCGCTACCACGGTCGTATCAAGGCGCTGGCCGATGCGGCCCGCGAAGCCGGCTTGAAGTTCTAAGCCGGTCGGAGTCGGGTGCTGAATTCGTTCGGCACCCTGTTCCAGTAGCAGTACCTACAACTCCAAGCGGCTCAGCCGCAAGCAAAAGTCCCGGCTCGCTGGGCATACGGAAAAGAACATGTCTTCTACCGATCGCGAAAATTCAGACGGCCTGCTCGAAAAGCTGATCGCCGTCAACCGCGTGGCCAAGACCGTTAAGGGTGGCCGCCAGATGAGCTTCACCGCGCTGACCGTGGTCGGCGATGGCGAAGGGCGCGTGGGTTTTGGCTATGGCAAGGCGCGTGAAGTGCCGGTCGCCATCTCCAAGGCCATGGACCGCGCCCGCCGCAACATGGTGAGCATCGATCTCAACAACGGCACCCTGTGGTACGCCATCAAGGCCAACCACGGTGCAGCCCGCGTGTTCATGCAGCCGGCTTCCGAAGGTACTGGCGTGATCGCCGGTGGCGCCATGCGCGCTGTGCTGGAAGTGGTTGGTGTCAAGAACGTGCTGGCCAAGGCCGTTGGTTCGCGCAACCCGATCAACCTGGTGCGCGCCACCATCAAGGGCCTGCAGGCCGTTGCCTCGCCGAAGCAGATCGCTGCCAAGCGTGGCAAGACCCTGGAAGAGGTGCTGGGCAATGGCTAAGAACAACGAAACCGCCGCCACCGTGCGCGTGCGCCTGGTCAAGGGCCTGCGCGGTGTGCAGAGCCGCCATCGCCTGAGCGTGAAGGCGCTCGGCCTGAGCAAGCTCAACGACGTCCGTGAACTGAAAGACAGCCCGCAGGTACGCGGCCTGATCAACACGGTCTACTACCTGGTGCGGGTTGAGGAGTAATCACCATGCGTCTTAACGACATCAAGCCGGCCGCCGGTTCCCGCAAGACCCGCCTTCGTGTGGGTCGCGGTATCGGTTCGGGTCTGGGCAAGACCGCTGGTCGCGGTCACAAGGGTCAGCACGCTCGCGCGGGCGGTACCCACAAGTACGGTTTCGAAGGCGGTCAGATGCCGCTGCAGCGTCGCTTGCCGAAGGTCGGCTTCCGTTCGCTGAAGAAGAAAGAGAGTCAGGAAGTGTTCCTGTACGAGCTCGCCGCCCTCAAGGCTGACCTGATCGACCTGATCGTCCTGCACCAGGCCGGTCTGATCGACAGCCACGCCAAGAAGGTCAAGGTCGTCCTCAAGGGCGAGATCGGCCGCGCGGTGAAGCTGTCGGGCGTGCTGGCAACGGCCGGTGCAAAGGCAGCTATTGAAGCTGCCGGCGGCAGCGTGGAGTAATCACGTGGCGTCAGCCCAGGGCACATCGCTCGGATCGCTCGGCAAGCTGACGGAACTGCGTCAGCGCATCTTCTTTGTGATTGGTGCGCTGATCGTTTTTCGTCTCGGTTCCTTCATCCCGGTTCCCGGTGTCAATCCGGAGGCCATGACGAACCTGATTGAGCAGGGCGGCGGCCTGATGAACATGTTCAACATGTTCTCGGGTGGCTCGCTGGCACGCTTCTCGGTGTTCGCGCTTGGCGTGGTGCCGTACATCTCTGCATCCATCGTGGTGCAGATGATGGGGTCGGTGATCCCGAGCTTGCAGGCATTGCGCAAGGAAGGCGAGTCGGGTCGCCGGAAGATGACGACCTACACGCGCTTTGGCACAGTAGGTCTGGCTGCTTTCCAGGCTTTCAGCATCGCCATGGCGTTGCAGAAGCAGACAGCACTGGGCGGCGCGCCGGTGGTCTACACGCCGGGCATGGGTTTCGTCATGTCATCGGTAGTCGGTCTGACGGCCGGCACCATGTTCCTGATGTGGCTGGGTGAGCAGATCACCGAGCGCGGTATTGGCAACGGCATTTCGCTGCTGATCTTCGCCGGCATTGTCTCCGGTTTGCCTGGTGCGCTGGCGCATACGCTGACCATGGCCAGCAATGGCGAGCTGTCTGTGATCAAGATGATCATGGTGGCGGGTCTGATTCTGGCGGTGACGGCGTTCGTGGTGTTCATGGAACGCGCCCAGCGGCGCATCACCGTAAATTACGCACGGCGTTCCGGCGGGCAGCGGGCCTACATGAACCAGACCTCGCACTTGCCGCTGAAGATCAACATGGCAGGTGTGATTCCGCCGATTTTCGCTTCGAGTCTGCTGCTTTTTCCGGCGACTGCGGCGAGCTGGTTCGGCACGGGGCACCAGTCCCGCTGGATCCAGGAGCTGACCCAGGCGTTGACCCCGGGTGAACCTCTGTACGACATCGTCTTCGCGGTGCTGGTGATCACTTTCGCCTTCTTCTATACGGCGATCGTGTTCAACTCCCAGGAGACGGCGGACAACCTCAAGCGTTCCGGCGCCTTGATTCCGGGCATCCGCCCGGGTCGGTCCACGGCGGACTACATCGACAACGTAATGACCCGTTTGACCGGTGTCGGCGCGCTGTACCTGGTGCTGGTCTGCCTGGTGCCATCGTTTATGCAAAAAGCTTGGCACGTCCCGTTCTACTTCGGTGGCACCTCTCTGCTGATCGTGGTGGTCGTGGTGATGGATTTCACTGCTCAAGTGCAGGCGCACTTGGTCAGTCACCAGTACGAAAGCCTGCTCAAGAAGGCCAATCTCCGCCGCAACTGATGGCTGCTGGGGTGGTGGGAGTTTGGTCTAAGTTGGAAGGGCGGCGGCACCCAAGTGCCGCAGGGCTTTCCTGTTGGGTTAATTACGGTTAGAATTGCGCGTTTACCGCGCACGAAACGCATCGGAGAAATACATCATGGCGCGCATCGCGGGTGTCAATTTGCCGGTCCAGAAGCATGTCTGGGTCGGTCTGCAGAGCATTTTCGGGATCGGCCGCAGCCGGGCCAAGAAGGTCTGCGCGGACGCAGGCGTGGTTCCTACCACGCAGATCAAGTCCTTGAGTGAAGGCGAAGTTGAAAAGCTTCGCCACGAAATCGGTAAGTACGTCGTCGAAGGTGACCTTCGTCGCGAGGTGGGTATCGCCATCAAGCGTCTGATGGACCTGGGTTGCTACCGCGGTCTGCGCCATCGCCGTGGTCTGCCGGTGCGCGGCCAGCGCACGCGTACCAATGCACGCACCCGCAAGGGTCCTCGTCGCGCGATCAAGAAGTAACGGATTCCGAACATGGCCAAGCCTGTCAAGACCAAGAAGAAGATCAAGCGCGTTGTCACGGATGCCGTGGCTCACGTGCAAGCCTCCTTCAACAACACCATCGTCACCATCACCGATCGCCAGGGCAACGCTCTGTCGTGGGCGACTGCCGGCGGCGCGGGTTTCCGCGGTTCGCGCAAGTCGACTCCGTTCGCCGCCCAGGTGGCCGCCGAGAAGGCTGGCCGCGCGGCTGGTGACTACGGCGTGAAGACCGTGGAAGTGCGTATCAAGGGCCCGGGTCCGGGTCGTGAGTCCGCCGTGCGTTCGCTGAACGCCCTCGGTTACAAGGTTCTCAACATCATTGACGTCACGCCGATTCCGCATAACGGCTGTCGTCCCCCGAAGAAGCGCCGAGTCTAAGGAGCATACCCATGGCCCGTTATCGTGGAGCTACCTGCAAACTCGCCCGCCGCGAGGGTGCAGATCTCAGCCTGAAGAGTCCGGCTCGCGCCATCGACTCCAAGTGCAAGTTGGAAAACAAGCCCGGTCAGCATGGTGCGAACAAGCGCATGCGCATGTCCGACTATGCCAACCAGTTGCGTGAAAAGCAGAAGGTCAAGCGCATCTACGGTGTGCTCGAGCGTCAGTTCAGCAACTACTACACCAAGGCGTCGACCCTCAAGGGCAACACGGGCGAAAACCTGTTGCGCCTGCTCGAGAGCCGCCTGGACAACGTTGTCTATCGCATGGGTTTCGCGGTCACCCGCGCCCAGGCCCGCCAAATGGTCAGCCACAAGGCTGTGTTGGTCAACGGCAAGAAAGTGAACATCCCGTCGTACCAGGTTCGTCCGGGTGACGCGATCGCTCTTACCGAGCGTGCGCGTACCCAACTGCGTGTGCAGGAAGCGGCGACCGTGTTCGACACCATGGATCTGCGTCCGCAGTGGGTCGAAGTCGACAGCAAGAAGTTCGAAGGTACGTTCAAGACGATGCCGGACCGCGGCGACCTGCCGACCGACATCAACGAGAGCCTTATCGTCGAGCTCTACTCGAAGTAATCAACCGGAGCCCTGCATGGCAGTTTCGTCAACTAGCGTGCTGCGGCCTCGCGGCCTCAGCGTCGAGCAGCTCGGAGCCAACCGCGCCAAGGTGGTGGTGGAGCCGCTCGAGCGTGGCTTCGGCCACACCCTGGGCAACGCGCTGCGCCGCGTGCTGCTCTCCTCGATCCCTGGCAGTGCCATCGTCGAGGTTGAAATTGATGGCGTGCTGCACGAGTACACCACTCTGGAAGGCCTGCAGGAGGACGTGATTGAAGTCCTGCTCAACCTCAAGGACGTGGCGATTCGCCAGCATTCGGGTGATGAAGTCACCCTGACCTTGTCCAAGAAGGGCAAGGGCGTAGTCACGGCCGGCGACATCGTTGTCGACCACTCGGTGGAAATCATCAACCCCGAGCATGTGATTTGTCACCTCACCAAGGACATCGCTCTCAACATGCGCCTGAAGGTGCGTCGTGGCGTCGGCTACCAGCCGGCCAGCGCGCGCCAGCATCCGGATGATGAAGCCCGTCCGATTGGTCGCCTGCAGCTCGACGCGTCGTTCGCGCCGGTGTTGCGTGTGGCCTACGAAGTGGACGCCGCTCGTGTTGAGCAGCGCACCAACCTCGACAAGCTGGTGCTGGATATCGAGACCAACGGCACCATCGGTGCGGAAGACGCGGTTCGCAAGGCCGCCGAAATCCTCAACGACCAGCTGTCGGTGTTCGGTGACTTCTCGCGTCGCGAGAGCGCCACGGACAAGGCGGAGAAGGGCGGTTTCGATCCGCTGCTGCTGCGTCCGATCGACGATCTGGAGCTCACCGTGCGTTCGGCTAACTGCCTGAAGGCCGAGAGCATCTACTACATCGGTGATCTGGTTCAGAAGACCGAAGTGGAGTTGCTCAAGACCCCGAACCTGGGCAAGAAGTCCCTGACCGAGATCAAGGACGTGCTGGGTGGTCGTGGTCTGGCTCTGGGCATGAAGCTTGAGAACTGGCCGCCGCCGGGCTTGTCCCACGGTATGCAGCTGGGCTGAGAAATTGGCGATCGTTCGCGATCGCCTGTAATACCGGCAAACTGGCGAGCGCACTTAGGTGCGCTCGCCAGCTGCCAAAAAGCGGTCTGAAGAACCGCGTGATGTTTTGGGCGACCACCTTTGGTCTCCGGCATTGGTCGTCTGACGAGTGTGTATACCTCGGATTTTGCAGACACCTGATACGGCCAGCATTGGCCGTCTTGCTCAATAAGAGCCCGTAGTAAGAAGGGCTTCATCAGCGGGTAACCGCGGGAAGTCGGACATAACCGCCGACTTTTCATAACAATAGACATAGAGAGTATTGCCATGCGCCACCAGAAATCCGGTCGCAAGCTCAACCGCACGAGCAGCCATCGCGAGGCCATGTTCAAGAACATGGCGTCGTCGCTGATCAAGCACGAGCTGATCCGTACCACCCTTCCCAAGGCGAAGGAACTCCGTCGTGTTGCCGAGCCGCTCATCACGCTCGCCAAGACCGATGGTGTCGCCAACCGTCGTCTCGCTTTTGCGCGTCTGCGCGACAAGCAGGCCGTCGGCAAGCTGTTCGTCGAACTCGGTCCTCGTTACCGCGAGCGTCCCGGCGGCTACCTGCGCATCCTCAAGGCCGGCTTCCGCCCGGGCGACAACGCGCCGATGGCGTATGTCGAACTGGTCGATCGCCCGCGCGCCGAGGCAGCTGCCGAGTAATCGGTACTGCACCTGCTTTACGAAACCTCGGCAGGGTGACTTGTCGGGGTTTTGTCTTTTTGGGCGAAGAGAAAGCGCGCCGCTGGAACGCATGCGGGGCACGACGTCGCCTGACGACCCGATAAACCGCGGCTGGCAGACACCGGATGAATTAGTGAGCCCGGAAGTTTGCGGTCCTCCACAGGTGCGATTCGACAGAACGGTTACCGGGTGAATTGGCAGGGCTGACAGGGGCTGGGCAAGCGGGTAATGTCCCGTTTTCGCAACGCACCACAGTTGAGTCATGAATCCATTCCGTTGGTCGTATCGCGCCACCTATCTAGCCGGTTTCATCGTCTGCGTTGCTTTGCTGGGTTACGCGTTGTATGCCGAGCACGTGCTCGGCATGATCCCGTGTCCACTGTGCATCTTCCAGCGCATCGCATTCCTGGTCATGGGTGTGTTTTTTCTGCTCGGTGGCCTGCATGCGCCGGGCGGTGGTGGGCGGTGGTTTTATACCAGCGGTGTTTTGCTGGGAGCCTTGGGCGGCATCATCACGGCAGCTCGCCACCTCTGGCTGCAGACGTTGCCGGCGGATCAGATTCCTTCCTGCGGCCCTAACCTCGGCTACATGATGGATACGTTCCCGTTCGCCAAGGTGCTAAAGATGGTGTTCACCGGTTCGGGTGAGTGCGCCAAGATTGAGCCGGTGTTCGGCTTGCCGATGCCAGCTTGGACGCTGGCGTGGTATCTGCTGCTGGTAGCAGCGGCGATCTACGCCGCCGCGCGCAAACGCGCCTGAGCAGGCCGATTCGTCATGTCACACGTCATGCCTATCACTCAAGCAATGATCCAAGTTCCTGAAGGCTGGGCGCCTGGTAGCTGGCAGCAGCGGCAGGCGCTGCAGCAGCCGATATATGAGGATGCGGTTGAACTCGCTCGTGCCACCGGCCAGCTCGCAACGCTGCCGCCGCTGGTGACTTCGTGGGAGGTGCTGGCGCTTAAGGAGGCGCTGGCAGAGGCGCAGGAAGGCAAGCGCTTCTTGCTGCAGGGCGGTGATTGCGCAGAGAGCTTCGCCGACTGCACCAGTCCGGTCATCTCCAACAGGCTCAAGGTGCTGCTGCAGATGAGCCTTGTGCTGGTGCACGGGCTGAAGAAGCCGGTGCTGCGCGTGGGGCGGTTTGCTGGTCAGTATGCCAAGCCACGTTCGGCTGATACCGAGACACGCGATGGCGTAACGTTGCCAAGCTTTCGCGGTGATCTGGTCAATGGTCCCGAATTCACCCCGGAGGCACGTCGACCCGATCCGGAGCGATTGATCCAGGCCCACGCGCACTCTGCGCTGACCATGAACTTCGTGCGTGCACTGATCGATGGTGGGTTCGCCGACCTGCACCATCCCGAGTATTGGGATCTGGCCTGGGTCGAGCATGCGCCGTTGGCGGCCGAGTATCGCCGCATGGTGACGGCGATCGGTGACTCGCTGCGCTTCATGGAAACGCTCGCGGGCCCCATTGCCGGTTTTTCGCGGGTGGATTTCTTCACCTCGCACGAGGCGTTGCTGCTGCATTACGAAGAGGCGGTGACGCGCCGGGTGCCACGTCACCAGGGCTGGTTCAACCTGTCCACGCATTTCCCCTGGATCGGCATGCGCACGGCGGCGCTCGATGGCGCCCACGTGGAGTACTTCCGTGGTATCCGCAATCCGGTCGCGGTGAAGGTTGGCCCCTCGGTTACTCCCGATCAGCTGCTTCCGCTGATCGGCGCGCTCAATCCGGACGATGAGCCGGGTCGCCTCACGTTGATCCATCGCATGGGCAATGCGGCGATTGGCAGGGCCCTGCCGCCGCTGCTGGATGCGGTAAAGCGGGGAGGGCGTCGCGTGCTGTGGGTGGCTGATCCGATGCACGGTAATACGGAAACGACCTCCAACGGCTACAAGACGCGCCGCTTTGACAATATCCGGGGCGAGCTGGACCAGGCCTTCGACATTCATGCGGCGGCGGGCACGCGTCTGGGCGGGGTGCATCTGGAGCTGACCGGTGAGGACGTCACTGAATGCATGGGTGGTGCGCGCGATCTCAGCGAGGCCGATCTCGACCGTGCTTACAAGTCCATGGTCGACCCACGGTTGAACTACGAGCAGTCGCTGGAGCTGGCGATGCTGATCGTGCGCAAATCTGCGGGGCCAGTGAGCGCTTGAGGTTCGACAGGCATCGTTAGTTGATCCCAAGCCCGGCTTCAGCCGGGCTTTTTCTTGCCAAAGAGACTATGGAGCCGACTGCTTTCGCAAGAATGATGAGTCTGTGGCGAATATGTGATCAAATTCGCTGCGAGAATAGCGATCGGGTGTGCGGCCGCGAGGCCAGTTCTTTCCGAATACTCGCCGGAGTCTGCCGTGTTGTCCGAACAGGGGTTTGGTTTTAGTCGATGACCAACGCAACGACAGGGGCGGGCAGCGCTGACAAGCGCTCCTGGCTGCACGGAGGGCTCCGGCATCTTGCCGTGGTCGTTCTCTATGCGGCCAGTTACACGCTGCTGCGAGATATCTCCGTATCCCACTGGAATCTTCCTTCGGGACTCCGGGTTCTGTGCCTGCTGCTGGTGCCATCTCGCTACTGGCCGGCGATGATCGTTGGCGAGGTGATTCCGCTGGCTTATTTCGGCTGGTTGCATCACGAGGAATTCGGCTGGCTCTGGGCATGCCTGCTTGCCGTGCCGCCGCCCTTGCTGCTCTGTGCGCCCCTGTTTGCATGGGCGCGTCGCCGCATACCCCTGCTGGATGCGGGCACGCCCAATGTCACCGCGATGCTGACTTACATTCTGATCGGCGGCGCGATGAATGCGTTGGCGAACACCATGACCCTTGCCGTTATGCAGATGCCACCGGGTGAAGTGGCACCTGCGATCACGATGCATATCGCGCTGACCTATTTCCTTGGCGGGTACCTAGGGGCGTTGACGTTGACGCCGGCCGTGATTGCGCTGTGGAACTGGGCTGTGGGGTCGCGTGCGTCATGGCGTACTGCACTGCGAAGCACGTTCCTCCGGGATTGCGCGACTGGCGTGTTGCCGCCGTTGCTGCTGCTCGCGTGGCTCGCTTTGACCAGTTCCAATGCTGAAGTGGTAGAGGTCTCGCGCTTGGCGGTGTTTCTGCCCGTGGTGTGGATGACCTTGCGCTACGGCTGGCGGGGCGCAGCGGCCGCCGGCTTGCTGGCCAGCGTGACCGTGCAGCTCACCCTGACCGTGATTCGGGATCCGGCGGTGATCCAGGCGCAGGCATTGATCGCGTTTGCAGTGTCGAGCCTTCTGATGCTGGGAGGGCGTTTGCAGCTTGCGGTCAGGGAACCCACCGCTGGCGCACTGGATGCAGGCGAGATGCTGCGTGGATTTCGGCTGGCGCAGCAGGGGCTCTATCAGGAAGAGCAACGCTTGCGCCACGTGGCCGAGTCGCTCGACCAGCTCGGCCAGTCCATGCGCGATGGTCAGAAGCGGATGATGGAGCGTCTGAGCCCGATGCTGCCTGCCAGCATGGAGCAAACCTACGCGCGGCACCTCGACCTCACCCAGCGCGAGATGCAGCGCCTTGCCGATGCGCTGCATCCTCGCTCATGGCGGGAGCGCGGTTTGGCCGCCACCTTTGAGTGCGGCCCGTTGTCCCAGGCCGCTTCGATGGCCGGTGCGGACTACACCTGTGAATTAAGCGGGTGCGGACTGGACCAGTTGGCGCCGGGCGTCCACATGATGCTCTACCGGCAGGCCTGCGAAGTGCTGGTGTACATGCTGGCGCGCGAGCCGGTTCGACGCATTCGGGTGCAAATTCGCGGCGGCTGCACTGGTGGTCGCCGCTGGGTCGTGTTGCGCATGACGGGAACACGTGCCGCGCTCTCACAGCGTGGCAGGCCGGCGCCGGAGTGGCGTCAGCTGGTGGCGTTGCTGGGAACCAACGGGCAGGGCATGACCACGGTTCGCGAGCGCGCGCTAATCTACGGCGGCCTGGTACACGAGCGTGAGGATGACGATCGCCTAGGCGTCACGTTGCTGCTGCATGACGCCTTGCGAATCGAATCCTCCGTGGTGGCGGATTTGTCGTACGCAAGGCCGGTATCGGCCTAGCTACGTCGCAGCTCAGGGAGCGGGCGATACCGGCTTGCCGCCCACGGTGTCCAGGAATGTCGGCGGACGCCAGGCCTTGGCGTGCTGCTCGAATCCATAAGCGATCGAGATCAGTGTGGGCTCGCTCCAGCGGGCGCCGAACAGCACGATGCCCACCGGCAGATCATGAGCAAAACCGGCGGGTACGGTGATGGACGGATAGCCGGCCATTGCTGCGGGCTGCGAAGCGCCGCCTACGGTGGGGTCGCCGCTGATCACATGGTCGCCCAGCACCGGATCAGTGACGAAGGTCGGACCCCATGATGGCGCGAGCAGTGCATCGAGATGATGTGCCTTAAGCGCAGCGTCGATACCGTCCGGGCCAGAAAGCTGTTTCGCCTTGGCCAGTGCCGTGGTGTAGGCCTCATCGCTGAGGGCGCCCTTGGCTTGTGCCTGCTCGAACAACTCCTGTCCGAACCACGACATTTCGAGCGAGGCTTCGCGCTCGTTGAAAGCGATCAGGTCGGAGAGATTCTTGACCTTGAGATCGGTGCGCGCGGCGAGATAAGTGTTGATGTCGTGCTTGAACTCGTACAGCAGCACGATCATTTCCGGATCGCCCAGTTCTCTCAGATGCGGAATCTCGACGGGGTCGACGATGATCGCGCCCTGTGCCTTCATCAACGCGATGGACTCGTCGAGGACGCGATCTGCATTCGGCTCTGCACCACCCAGCTGACGCACGACGCCGATGCGCTTGCCGCGCAGGCCGTTCGGATTGAGGAAGCGTGTGTAGTCGGTGGCGTGCCGGTCGGCATCCAGCGTCGCCGGGTCGTGAGAGTCACTGCCGGCTATGGCGCTGAGTAAGGCGGCAGCGTCGGCCACGCTGCGGGCCATGGGTCCAGCGGTGTCCTGGCTGTGGCTGATCGGCACGATGCCGCTGCGACTTACCAGACCGAGCGTCGGCTTGATGCCGACGATGCCATTGGCGGCAGCGGGGCAGATGATGGAGCCGTCCGTTTCGGTGCCAATGGCGACGGTAACCAGTCCTGCGGCCACAGCCGCGCCGGAGCCCGCGCTCGATCCGCATGGATTGCGATCCAGCGCATAGGGATTGCGTGTCTGGCCGCCGCGTCCGCTCCATCCGCTGCTGGCGTGGTTGGACCGGAAGTTGGCCCATTCGCTGAGGTTCGTCTTGCCGAGGATCAACGCGCCATGGTTGCGCAGGCGCTCTACCAACGCGGCGTCACGCGGTGCCGGGGCGTCGGTCAACGCGAGCGAGCCGGCTGTGGTGAGCATGTGATCGCCGGTGTCGATGTTGTCCTTGAGCAGCACCGGAATACCGTAGAGCGGCCCACGCCGCTTGGTGCGCGGGCGCTGCTTGTCCAGCTTCTGTGCGAGTTCAAGCGCGTCCGGGTTGGTTTCGATCACCGCTCGCAGCGACGGGCCGGCCTGGTCGATGCGTCGGATGCGTTCGAGAAACTGCCGCGCCACTGCCTGGCTGCTTAGCGTGCCTACATCCATCTGCTGCTGGAGAGTGGCGATGGACGCGAAGGCGACGTCGGGAGCGTCGGCCGCGAGCAGCGGCGAACTGGTCAGCAGCGTGGCAAGTACAGCGATTGAGAGCTGGCGACGAGACACGGGACCCCCTCCGGACAGTGGTGTGCGACATGATGTCGCGAAACCGCAGCCTATCGGAGTTCGCCGTGGTCCGGTGTGGGGCGATGCCTATAATGAAGGCACGACATCGCCCTCGGTCGGGCGGCTGCGTATGACGCGCACTACGGGAAGATCATGAAAGGGCTCTCAGCGAAGCTGTGGCAAGCCGGGCGTGCCGGTAGCGCATGGATGCTACTCATCACCCTGGCGTCATTCGGCGCAGCGCATGCACAGGAAGCGGCGCACCCCATCATTCCCGACACGCTGCAGCAGCGCATCGCAGCGTGCACGGCGTGCCACGGCGTGCACGGCGAAGGCACGCCGGAGAGCGGGTTTTTTCCCCGTCTGGCCGGTAAGCCAGCCGGTTATCTCGCTCGCCAGCTGAAGGATTTCCAGGACGGCCTGCGCAAGTACGGCCCGATGGAATACACCGTGCGCCAGCTCAGCCCTGAGTACATGCACGAAATCGCCGAGTACTTCTCCACGCAGGACGTGCCATACAGCCGCTCGCCGATGCCGCGGATAACGGCCGACGCGTTCAAGCGCGGTGAGGAACTTGTGACGCACGGCGATCCCTCGCGCCAAATTCCGGCCTGTGCCGCTTGCCACGGCAGCCAGCTCACCGGCGTGCAGCCGGATATTCCGGGTCTCGTAGGCTTGCCGTACGACTACATCAGCTCGCAGCTCGGTTCGTGGCGCACCAAGACGCGCGCCACCGTTGCGCCAGACTGCATGTCGGAAATCGCCAACCGCTTGAGCGATTCGGATATCAGCGCAGTGTCGGCATGGCTGGCCGGGCGCGAATGGCCGGCGGACATGCATGCACAGCCGCCAGGCTCGGTGACGCCGCCATTGCATTGCGGTGTGCTGGGTGACAAGGGAGATGGCACATGAAGCGGGCGCTGGTAATCGTTGTCGTGGTGCTGCTGGCGCTGGGTGGCTGGTGGCTGTTCCACACGAGGGTGCTGCAGCCGGTGTCACCTCTGGCGAGCAAGGTGGATGCGGCGACGCTGAAAGATCCGGCGCTGATCGCCAAGGGCGAGTATCTCGCCATCGTCGGCGACTGTGCGTCGTGCCACACCGAGCAGGGCGGCGCCCGCTATGCCGGTGGCCGAGTGCTGCCCACGCCATTTGGCAACATCCCCGCACCCAACATCACGCCCGATCGTGAGACGGGCCTCGGCGAGTGGAGTTTCGAGGATTTCTGGCGGTCACTGCACAGCGGCAAGGGCCGCCATGGCGAACTGCTGTATCCGGTGTTCTCCTACACCTCGTTCACCAAGGCGTCGCGTGACGATGCGGTGGCGATCTTTGCTTATCTGCAATCGCTGCCTCCGGTGCATCAGCCGTCCAAACCACTTGGGCTGGAGTTTCCCTACAGCGTGCGCAGCAGCCTCAACGCCTGGCGCGCGCTGTATTTCCGTGAAGGTGAATACCAGCCGGACCCCAGCAAGTCCGAATCGTGGAATCGTGGCGCCTACCTGGTGCAGGGCCTCGGCCATTGCAACGAATGCCACGCGCCACGCGATTCGCTGGGCGGCACGCAGAGCAGTCCTTCGCTGGCGGGAGGACAGATTCCCTCCCAGAACTGGTATGCGCCCGACCTGAGTACGCAAGCCAACGGTGGATTGGCAGGCTGGAGCGAGCAGGACATCGTTGACCTGCTGAAGACCGGCCAGTCGGTACGCGGCGCGGCGTTCGGGCCGATGGCCGAGGTGGTGGCGCAGAGCACGCAGCACATGCACGAGGATGACCTGCGGGCGATCGCCACCTATCTGCAATCGCTGCCGCCGCGAGCGCTCGTTGTGACGGAGAAGTCGCCGCTCAACACCAAGCCCATTCTGGCTCAGGGCGCCAAGGTGTATGCCGAGCGTTGTGCGGATTGCCACGGCAAAGACGGCAATGGTGTGGCTGGCATCTATCCGCCGCTAAGCGGCAATTCCTCGGTCAACGAGCCCAGTGGCATCAATGCCGTACGGGTGGTGTTGCTCGGTGGCTTCCCGCCGGTGACGGCGGGCAATCCGCGGCCGTACTCGATGCCGCCGTTCGCCCAGCAACTGAGCGACAGCGATGTGGCCGCCGTAGTCACCTACATCCGCCAAACGTGGTCGAACCAGGCATCGCCGATCCTGGAACGCGACGTCATCAAAAACCGACACACGCCGATCGACTGATCGTGGCTTGCGTCAGGCGCTGCGCCTCGCAAGGAGTGCAGCGTCGGCGTGTTCTTGTTTGATGCATCCAAGGCTGACCAGGGTGGCTTGCACGGCTTCATCGAGCGGCGTGTAGAGGTTGTTGCCCAGGAAAGCCCGCAGCTTGCTGTCGTCGAGGCGAATGGGTTTGCGCCACAGGTAGCGCATCTTGCACAGCTCGCGCATCGTCTCGTTGAACGGCGACGCCAAGCGGGCGAGCCACCACGGGAAACGGCCGGCCTTGATCTGCGGATTGCCGGTGGCGCGCCGGATGGCGGCGACCATGTCGTGGCCATCCAGCCAGTAGCCGCCGAAATGAAAGCTCTGGAACGCGGCCAGTTGCGGTTCGCGATCCAGCAGGCGGGCGAGCACTTCGCCGACATCTGGCAGATACGCCCAACTGTGGCCCAGGTCAGGGCGGCCGGGATATTGCACGCGGCCCACCGGCGCACCAGGGCGGATCAGCCCCTGGGCGAACCAGTTGTTGCCGATCCGCGGGCCGAAGAAGTCACCACAGCGCAGGATCAACGTGCGCACACCGTCCGTGGTGGCTTCCTGTAGCCGGCGCTCCATTTCGGCGCGGATCTCACCCTTACGGGTGTGCGGGTGCTGCGGCGAGGTTTCGGTGAGCCGTGGGAAGGCATCGGGGCCGTAGTTGTAGATCGTGCCCGGCAGCACGATGCGGGCATGGTTCTCTCGGGCTGCCGCGATGGTGTTATCCAGCATGGGCAGCACCAGTCGGTCCCAGTCGCGATAGCCGGGTGGGTTCACGGCATGAACGATCAGTTGGGCGCCCATCGCGGCTCGCCGCACGTCATCCGCATTCATGGCGTCGCCCTGCATCCATTCGATGCCATGACGCCCGGCCTCGGGCAGCGTGCGCACCAGGGCACGTACATGCCAGCCGTGTCGCCGCAGGGCCAGGCAGGTTTCGTTGCCGATGCCGCCATTGGCGCCAATGACGAGTGCAAAGCGCTGGGTGGTCATGGTCAAGTCCTCGTGGAAGTTAAGGCCAGCTTGCAGGTCGCGATGATCAAAGAAAATTGCCTAATACCGAAGGTCTGCTATACAAATACGCATGGCCTCTATCGATCCCGGCTGGGAGCTCTACCGATCCTTCCTCGCGGTCATGCGCGAAGGCAGCCTGTCGGGCGCCGCGCGGGCGCTGGGCATGACCCAGCCCAGCCTGGGCCGCCATATGCGCGAGCTCGAGTCTGCCTTGGGTGCGGTGCTGTTTGCCCGCTCGCCCCAGGGACTGGTGCCCACCGAGCTCGCGCGAGAGCTGGTGCCGCACGCACAGGCCATGGCTTCGGCATCAGCGGCGCTGCAACGCACGGCATCGGCCGGGCGCGAGGAGGTCAGCGGAACGGTGCGCGTCACCGCCAGCGAGGTGGTCGGCGCCGAAGTGCTGCCGCCCATCCTGACAGTGTTCCGCGAGCGTCACCCCGGAATCGTGATCGAGCTGGTGCTGTCGAACCAGGCGGCGGACCTGCTGCGGCGCGACGCCGACATCGCCATCCGCATGGTGCAGCCCACGCAGGAAGCGCTGGTGGCGCGCCACGTGGGGCGGGTGGAGTTGGGATGGTTCGCCCATCGGCGCTATCTCGACTCGCATGGGCATCCCGGAATGCTGGACGATCTCACCGGGCACACGCTGATCGGCTTCGATACCGAAACGCCCTATATCCGCCGGCTGCGGCCGAAAGGGTTGCCCTACGCGCGCGAGCACTTCGGGCTGCGCACCGACAGCGACCTGGCCGCGTTGTCGGCCGTGAGAGCCGGTTTCGGCATCGGCATCATTCAGGTGAACCTGGCCCGGCGTGACCCACAGCTCGTGCGCCTGTTGCCGGACGAACTATCGCTGGCGCTGGAGGCCTGGGTGGTGATGCACGAAGACCTGCGCCAGAGCCTGCGGGTGCGGCGGTTGTTCGATCACTTGGCCGAGGCGCTGGCGGATTACGCGCGGTCCTGAGCTTTCTGCGCCACGAGGTTAGCCAGCGCCTGCCATGGCGCAAGATCCCAGTGCCCGCGTGCCTGTCCGGAGGGCGAGGGCAGCACGAACAGCTGCGTGTCGCCCATGCGCTCAACCTGCAGGCCATAGCCACTGTTCCGCCCCAACGCCGCGCGCGCCGCCGCTTTGCTGGTGAAAGCGAGCACGCGAGGCGCATGGTGCTCGATGCGTTGATGCAGCGCTACCACGTCGAAGGCATCGCGCGGCAATTCGTCGTCATTGCCTATGTGGTGCTTGGCCAGGTCAGTCAGGCCTATACCGAGCGCGTGCAGCAGAGGAAACTCCGCTGGTGCGAACAACCGGGGCGTCAGTTGCACAGCATGCAGAGTGCGCCAAAACAGGTTCCCCGGATGCGCGTAGTACGCACCTTCTTGCGCCGAGCGACGGCCGGCGGCCGTGCCACAGAACACCAGCCTCAGGCCCGGTTGCAGCAGATCAGGGAGAATCGGATCACGCATCGACCGAGCATAACGGGCGGTATCGCGACGGCCTAATGGAACACTGCTCGGTACATCAAATGCCATGTTTCTCTGCGATTTTGCGTGCCAGTTGGCGAGGTCACTGAATTCGTCGTCAGCGAGCGTCAACACGCATCGACAGTGTGCGCGTACTGCCGCTATAAAGATTACCTATCCAGGGGTGTGCCAGTGAGCGAAGAAATCCTGATCAACGTGACCCCGCGCGAGACCCGCGTTGGTGTAGTAGAGAACGGCATGTTGCAGGAGGTGCACGTGGAGCGAGCCTCCCGTCGCGGCTATGTTGGCAATGTCTACAAGGGCCGCGTGCAGCGCGTGATGCCCGGCATGCAGGCGGTGTTCGTCGACATCGGGCTGGAGCGTGCGGCTTTCCTGCACGCCTCGGACATCCTGCGCCCGCCGTTGCCACCTTCGGCTGATGGCGCCGAGATGGTCACCAACGGCAACGGCCATGTGCCGTCGATCAGCGAACTGGTGCATGAGGGCCAGGAGATCGTGGTGCAGGTGGTGAAGGACCCGATCGGCACCAAGGGCGCCCGGCTGTCCACTCATCTGTCCATTCCTTCGCGTTACCTCGTGTTGCTGCCGCATGCCCGCACGCTGGGCATTTCCGCGCGCATCGAGGAAGAGGAAGAGCGTCAGCGCCTCAAGGACGTGCTCAACTCGCTGATCGG
Source organism: Dyella sp. OK584 (assembly GCF_057787755.1). Classification (NCBI taxonomy): domain Bacteria; kingdom Pseudomonadati; phylum Pseudomonadota; class Gammaproteobacteria; order Lysobacterales; family Rhodanobacteraceae; genus Dyella; species Dyella sp. OK584. The sequence goes on along the minus strand of NZ_CM173542.1, from coordinate 4,314,156 downwards.
CGAAAACCCGCTGGGTTACATCGTGCGCACCAACGCGGAGGGCCAGACCGCCGAATCGTTGGCCTTCGACGTGACCTACCTGGGCAAGGTGTGGCGCGTGGTGCAGGAGAACATCGCCAAGTCCAAGGTGGGTGAGCGCGTGTACGAAGAGCTCTCGCTGCCGTTGCGCAGCTTGCGCGACATGCTCAACGACGACATCGAGAAAGTACGCGTGGATTCACGTGAGACGTTTGAGAAGGTCGTGAAGTTCGTGCACAAGTTCATGCCACACCTCGACGACCGCATCGAGCACTATGCCGGCGAGCGCCCCATCTTCGACCTCTACGGGGTGGAGGACGAGATTCAGCGGGCGCTGAAGAAGGAAGTGCCGCTGAAATCCGGTGGCTACCTCATCGTCGACCAGACCGAGGCGATGACCACCATCGACGTGAACACCGGCGGTTATGTCGGTTCGCGCAATCTCGAGGAAACCGTCTACCGGACCAACCTTGAGGCCGCGCAGGCAGCCGCACGCCAGCTGCGCCTGCGCAACCTGGGCGGCATCATCATCATCGACTTCATCGACATGACCGACGACGAGCACAAGCGCCAGGTACTGCGCATGCTCGAAAAAGGCCTGGCGCGCGACCACGCCAAGACCACGGTCTACCCCATGTCGGCGCTGGGCCTGGTCGAAATGACGCGCAAACGCACTACCGACAGCCTGGAACGGCAACTATGCGAGCCCTGTCCAGCTTGCAGCGGGCGGGGCACCGTAAAGACGTCCGAAACGGTGACCTATGAGATCTTCCGCGAGATCACCCGTGCGGTGCGCCAGTTCAATACCGAGAAGCTGCTGGTGATGGCGAGCCCCAATGTGGTCGGTCGCATTCTGGAGGAGGAGTCCGCCGCGGTGGCCGAATTGGAAGAGTTCATCTCAAAAAGCATACGCTTTCAGGCCGAAGAGCATTATTCGCAGGAACAGTTCGATGTGGTTCTCCTTTAAGGCCATCACGCGCCTGGCATGCGGCGTGGCGAGTCGGCCGTGAACCCTCTTTGGCAAAAGTGCACGCATGGCTGTGCCCGGGCGTTGGGCTGGGTAGCCGGCGTCGCTTTGATTTCGCTGGCCGTGTTGATGGCGCTGACCCAGCTGGTGCTGCCCACGCTGGCGAGCCATCCCCAATGGGTGGCGGCGCAGTTGAGCGCCAGGCTGCAACGGCCGGTAACGTTTGAGTCACTGGAAGGACACTGGCAGCCTGCTGGCCCGCTGTTCGTCATGCACGGCATGAAAATAGGGGCCGACAACGGCGGGGAAGCCCTGCGCGTTCCCGACGCGGAACTGAAGCTGGACCTCGGCGGTTTGCTGCTGCCCACGCGCCACGTAGTGAACCTGCGCGCCCGCGGACTGCAACTGGACCTGAGTCGCGACACCGACGGCACCTGGCACATCAATGGCATCGGCCTGCCCGGCGGCGAGGAGCGGCAGAATCCGATGCTCGGGCAGTTGTCGGTCGGTCTGTGGCTGCGCGATGTGCGGCTGGACATCACCGATCACCGACTGGACCGGCACTACACGCTGCTGGCCGACCAGCTGCGTCTGAGCCGGCAGGGCAGTCGTATCCGCGTAGGTGCATTGCTGCGGCGCGAGGGTGCGCCGGGTCAACTGCATGGTGCTGGCAATTTCAGCGACAACGGCGCCGACGGCAAGCTGTGGATCAGCGGTACCGATATCGATCTGCACGCCATGTCGATGGGTATCGATATGGGCGGCTATACGGCCGAAAGCGGCAGCGGCTCCTTCGACACCTGGCTGGACTGGCGCGATGCCAAAGTGGTGCGCAGCCTTACGCGCTTTCATCTGGCACGGCTGTCCATTACCAATCCGGACGGCGTGAAGGCCAACGTGCCGGCGCTGGACGGACTGGGCGAGTTGTTGATAGGCAATGACGGTTATCAGCTGCGTTGGGCAGGCGACGATGGCAGCGCGCTGGCAGCTAGCCTGCAGGCTCTGGGCACCGACCAGGCGCATGCCGAGGTAGCTGCGCACAACCTGCAGTTGGCACCCTTGGTGCCCTGGCTGGCGCTCAAGCCTCAGTTGTCGCCGACGTTGGCGCAGTGGGTGGGCAGCGGCAAGCCGCGAGGGCAGGTCACGCATGCCCAGTTGAGCTGGAATCATGCCGGCGGCCTGCAATGGCTGGATGCCAAATTCAGCGGGCTAGCGATCGATCCGGTCGGCAAGTTGCCCGGCGTGGATGGCCTGAAGGGCGAGCTACGAGGCGACGCAGAGGCGTTGTCGCTATCGTTGCCCACGCAGGCTACGACGTTGCGTTTCCCGCGGACCTTCCGGCAGCCGTTCGTGATGTCGCGCCTCGGCGGCGACGTGACGTTCTGGCATGAGGATGATGCCTGGCGCATCGGCACCGACCGGTTCGGTTTCGAAGGCGCCGGGTTCGGCGGCCAGGCCCGTGGCGAAGTGGCGTTGCCTGACGCCGGTGGGCGGCCGTTCTTCGACCTGTACGCGTCGCTGGCGCATGCCGACGTGTTGGCGGGCAAGCTGTTCTGGCCGATCGACTCCATGTCGCCAGCCGCGGTGCAATGGCTGGACCAGGCGCTGGTCAGCGGCAAGATCGACCATGCCGACGTGCTCGTGCGCGGTGACCTGAAGGACTGGCCGTTCCATCACAACGAAGGCCGTTTCGAGGCGCATGCCAATTTGAGCGACCTCGTGCTCGACTATGGCAGGGGTTGGCCGCGCGCCGAAGGCGTGAGTGCAGTCGCCAGCTTCGTCAACAGCGGCATGATGGTGGAGGCCAGTGCCGGCCAATCGCTGGGCAACAAGGTGGATCACGCCGTGGCGGTGATTCCCGAGTTTGGTAACACGGTGCTCGACCTCAACGTGAGCGGCAATGGCACCGGTGCCAGCATGATGGACTTCGTGCGCCGCAGCCCGATCGGCATCCACCAGGCCGACACCTTGTCCAAATTGAAGCTGGGCGGCACGGGGGCGTTCGATTTCCATCTGTCGCTGCCGATGGCCGACGCCAGCAACTTGCGGCTCGATGGCCGTGCGCAGCTCACGGGCGTGGATTTCGATGCGCCCGAATGGAACCTCAAGCTGGATAAACTCACCGGGCCCGCCACGTTCGACAAGACTGGTTTCCACGCTGGCCCGCTGGACACCAGCTTTCGCGGACAGCCGTCCAAACTGGATCTGGCCATCGCTGGTGCCACCGGCAAGCCGGACACCACTCTGTCCGCCAAACTGAGCGGTCGCTACAGCATGAGCGAGCTCACCCAGGGCTATAAGCAACTGGACTGGCTGAACCAGGTGGCCGATGGCCGCAGCGATTTCACCATCGGTTTCGACATTGCCCGCGTCAATGGCGCAGCGACCACTACGCAGCAGTTGAATGTCGATTCGACATTGAGCGGCATGATGCTGGATTTCCCGGTACCGCTGAAGAAGCCCGCCGATGCGTCGCTGCCTCTGCATGTGGATATGAACTTGCCGATGGCCGGCAGCGACGTACGGTTGAGCGTTGGGCAGGTCGTGCGTGCACGTCTGCGCTTGCCGCAGAACGACAACCAGTCGCTGGCTGCAACGTTCGCCTTCGGCACGAAAGCCCCTGACGCCATGCCGGACAAGGGCATACGCGTACGCGGCCGCGCCGCGAAGCTCGACGTGACCGGCTGGGTGCAGTACTCCGCTTCGGGCAGCAGCAGCGGCGGGCCGGGGTTGGACGGCATCGATGTGAGTGCCGACCAGGCGCTGGTGTTTGGCCATCCATTTGCCGATATGCACTTGCTCGCCACCTCGCAAGCGGATGGTCTTACCGTGGATGTGGAAAGCGTCGGACTGGCCGGTCGCTTTGGCATTCCGTTGGCCGATCTCAACAAACGTGGTGTCACTGCGCGTCTGCAGCGCCTGTACTGGCCCAAGGACGTTGCGCCGCCACCGAAGAAGGCCAGTGCCGAGACCGTGGCAGAAGCCGGACAGGCGGCCGCGGCCTCTACGGCAAATCCCACGATGCCTGTACCCAATCCCGCGACCACCGGTATCACACCATCCTCGTTGCCACCTTTTCACCTATGGGTGAGCGACCTTCGCTTCGGTGATTCCAAGCTCGGTGAAGCACGCCTGGAGACCTGGCCGACTGATCACGGCATGCATGTCGACCAGCTGCGCACGTTGTCGCGTAGCGTGCAGATCAATGGTTCGGGTGATTGGGACGGCACGCCGACCAATAGCCATTCGCACATGCGCATCGATTTCTCGGCGGACAACCTCGGCGAGATGCTGGGTGCGTTCGGCTACGAAGGGCTGCTCGCTGGCGGTAAGGTGCGCTCCCAGCTCGACGCCACCTGGCCCGGCGCGCCTTCCGCGATGGAGCTTGGCAACATGGACGGCAAGCTGACCATCAATGTCACGGACGGCCGCATGCCGGAAGTGACGCCCGGTGTGGCGCGATTGTTTGGCCTGATATCGATACTGGAATTGCCGCGCCGACTCTCGCTCGACTTCGGCGATGTGTTCGGCAAGGGGCTGGCGTTCGATGCGATCACCGGCGACTTCAAGCTGGGCGATGGCAACGCCAACACCGACAACCTGCAGATCCTCAGTCCCGCCGCGGAAATCTCCATCAAGGGCCGCACCGGCGTGCGTGCCAAGGATTACGACCTGCAGGTACAGGCGATTCCGCATGCTGGCAACAGCCTGCCCATCGTGGGCGCGGTCGTGGCCGGCCCCATCGGTGTGGCGGCCGGTTTCGTCGCACAGGGACTGCTGGGCAAGGGTATCAATCATGCCGCCAGTGCGCGCTACAAGATCACCGGTGGCTGGGACAAACCGGTCATCACGGTGCTGGAGAAGAAGGACGTGCTGGTGCCGTCGGCAGTGATCCCGTCCACGGTGCCCACCGCCGATGCTGGCCCGGGCGGCGACGCCCCCTGAGCGCTTTAAACCGAGCCATTCGGCCCCAACTGTTACAGTCTGGTTTCCCCACAATGGCAACGACTTCATGGATTCCCTGATCGTGCAGGCGGAACGCCGCCTGCTGGCGCCGGGTGGCCTCGCCGCCACCGACCTCGAGCGTGTGTTCAATCAGTTGATGGGGCCTTCCATTGACGCCGCCGACCTGTATTTCCAACACTCGCGCAGCGAGTCCTGGGTGCTGGAAGAGGGCATCGTCAAGGACGGCAGCCATTCGATCGAGCAGGGCGTGGGCGTGCGTGCGATCAGTGGCGAAAAGACCGGTTTCGCTTATTCCGACGAGATCGTGCTGCCGCAGCTTCTGGATGCCTCCAAGGCTGCGCGCGCTATCGCCCAGGGTGGCAACGGCGTGGGCAAGCCGCTGGCGCTGAACGGTGCGCGGCAGTTGTACCCGGCCATTGATCCCGTCGAGAGCCTGCCCAACCCCGACAAGATTGCCCTGCTGCGCGAAGTGGACGCCTATGCACGCTCGCGCGACCCGCGCGTGAAGCAGGTGATCGTCAGCCTGGCGGCGACGATGGACACCGTGTTGGTGGCTGCCTCCGACGGCACGCTGGCCGCCGACGTGCGCCCGCTGGTACGTTTGAACGTGCAGGTGATTGCCGAGCAGAACGGTCGCCGCGAGCAGGGCAGTGCAGGCGGCGGTGGACGCTACGGTTATCGCGAGCTGATCGACAACGGTCGCGGCATGGCCTTCGCCGACGAAGCCGTGCGCCAGGCATTGGTGAACCTCGATGCGGTCGACGCGCCGGCCGGCAGCATGCCGGTGGTGCTCGGCCCCGGTTGGCCGGGTGTGCTGCTGCATGAGGCGATCGGTCATGGTCTGGAAGGTGACTTCAATCGCAAGGGCAGCTCCGCCTTCGCCGGTCGCATTGGCCAGCGCGTGGCAGCGCCGGGCGTCACCGTGGTCGACGACGGCACTCTGCAGGGCCGTCGCGGCTCGCTTAGCGTGGACGACGAAGGCACGCCCACCGAATGCACCACGCTCATCGAGGACGGCATCCTCAGGGGCTACATGCAGGACAAGCTCAACGCGCGGCTCATGGGCATGGCGCCCACCGGCAACGGCCGCCGCGAATCCTTCGCGCAATTGCCAATGCCGCGCATGACCAATACGTACATGCTCGCTGGCCAGCACGATCCGCAGGAAATCATCCGTTCGGTGAAGAAGGGCCTCTACGCAGTGAACTTTGGTGGCGGCCAGGTGGACATCACCAACGGTAAGTTCGTGTTCTCCGCGAGCGAGGCTTACCTCATTGAAGACGGCAAGGTGACGCGTCCGGTGAAGGGCGCCACGCTGATCGGCTCGGGCCCCGACGTGCTCACCCGCGTGTCGATGATTGGCAACGACCTCGCGCTGGACGAAGGCGTGGGCGTGTGTGGCAAGGACGGCCAGAGCGTGCCGGTGGGCGTCGGCCAGCCGACGCTGAAAGTCGATGCGATGACGGTGGGCGGTACGGCGTCTTAAGCGCCTCGCCGGCTAGGCTCTGCCGGAATTTCAGCCGTCCAATCAAAGCGCCGGTTGCCCTGTGGCAGCCGGCGTTTTTTTGTTGCCGCCGTGAGCGAGACACAAGGCGACTGAAAATCCGCCGCTTCGTTGTGTGAAGATTGACGCGGGGAACGGCCACGCGGTCGTGGGATGGGACGGGGATACCGATGTTCATGCGCAGAGAGTTCTGGGCGGGAATGGTGCTGGTCGCTTATTTGGGCGCGGCTGGGTCGACGGTGCGGGCGGATGACGCGGCACCAAGGAGTCCGTTCTCCGAGCAGGAGTTCAACAGCTTCGTCACCGCGGTCGCCAAGGCGGAAAAGATCAGCGATCCGATGCAGCGGTGCCTGAACTATCCCGATCCTCCGGGAAGTCATTGGACGCACGAGGGCGTCGTCGCGTATTGCCACTACCGATTGCAGCCTGCGATTACCGGCGATGATCTGGTGTCGCTGGCAGGAAGCGGCCACGCCGCCGATATCGACCGCCGACTGGGCGAACTCATGCATGCCCAATCAGGTGGCGTGCGTCCCCAGGATGTGGTGTGGCGAAGCATGCTTGCCTGTTGCTTCAGCAAAAAGTCCACGCCACAGGTCCGTCACGCGCTCGACGAATGGAAGCGCCAGGCACCGAAGAGTGCGCTCGCCTATACCTTTAGCGGCTACAGCAATGTGCAGCTGGCGTGGTCTGCACGTGGCGGGGAGTGGGCCAGCAAGACCTCCGAGTCGAGGTTTGATGCCATGAATGCATTGCTTGGTCGTGCCAAGGCTGATCTCGCTAAAACTGTGGAACTTGATCCCAAGCTCGCGATCTCCTACGCCGTCATGATCAATGTGGGTGTGCTGGTGGGTGACAGCAGCTATGCCATGCGGGCTGCCCGTCAGGGGCTTTCGGTCGACTCGTCCAGTCTGGCTGTTTACGACATGCTGGAATTGATGTCGGAGCCGCGATGGGGCGGTTCGCCACAATCGCAGGCGGGATTGATCGCAGCCTCGTTGAAGGAGTCAACGAAGAGCCCTCTGTTGCTGACGGTCAAGGCCAGTGTGCTGGCGGATGTCTACGAGTTGCGGAGCTGCAATTGCACGACGGCTGAGGAGCGCCAGGCCTATCGAAAAGCGTTCGACCAGGTGGCGCTGACGAGTACCTTGTTGTCGACCGGTATGAATGCCTCAGGTAACCACCAACCGGAAATCGCTTACGTCTATCTCTCCGAGGCGTTGCGCTTCTATCCCCCGGCCGAGGCGAACGATGCTATTTACTATCGGCAACAGGCCATCAATGAGCTTTATTTGCCCTAGGCAACGGCCGTCCAGACATTTCGATGTCTATTTCACCAACTCGGGGCTGATGCGGCCTCGGGCATATAGATAGAAGAAATAGTCATTTCTTTTCCGCCCTCGGCGAACGGACAGTGCAACACGCAATCTGCTGCCGATAGCCGACCTGACGGCTCCATGCGTCGGGCCGGCGCGACACCGTCCATAGCGAGGGCAAGACGATGAGTGAAGCCACCCGTGTGCTGCCGGCGCCGGCCCGATCCTCCGACGATGCGGCTTTCCGCTCGTCACGCCTTGGCGTGTTCTCCAACGAAGACTGGTGGTCGGTATGGATCGGCCTGTTGGTGATCGTGGTGGCCTGGGCGCTGTTTGCAAACGGCGGAAGTCTTAAATGGCTAGCGGTGGCGCCGGCGAAGTGGAAGACGCTGGCGGAGGCGGGCCAGGGTGTCGTCAGCCATCTTCCCAATTACCTGGCGTTGTTCGCCACCTTCGCGTTGCTGTTCGGAACGGGGCTTGTGGTGCTTGGGCAGTCGCTGTCGCGTTTCCTGCCGGCATTCCTGATTTTGTTCTTGGTGTCGCTGCTGATCTTCACCGCATCCGCATGGACGCAAGCGTCACGCTACAACCTCGAGGCGCCGCTGCTGGCGCTGGCGCTCGGCTTGCTTGTGTCCAATACCGTGAAGCTGCCGGTGTGGTTCCAGTCGGCGCTGCGCGTGGAGTTTTACATCAAGGTTGGCATCGTGCTGCTGGGCGCGACGTTGCCGTTGACGCTGCTGGTGTGGGCTGGGCCGGTAGCCGTGGGGCAGGCGACCATCGTGTCGCTCAGCACGTTCTTTGTGATCTTCCTGGTCGGTAAGGCGCTGGGGTTGGACAAGCGCTTTGCGGCGGTGCTCGGCGTGGGTGGTGCGGTGTGCGGCGTGTCGGCCTCGATTGCCGCTGGTGGCGCCGTGCGCGCGAAGCGCGAGCAAACGTCGATGGCGATCACCTTGGTGGTGCTATGGGCGATCGTGATGATTTTTGTGTTGCCGTTTGCAGCACGTTCGCTGGGTTTGTCGACGGCAGTGGCGGGCGCCTGGATCGGCACATCGGAATTTGCTGATGCCGCCGGTGTCGCGGCAGCGCAGGCGTATGGCGATGCAGCGCGCAATGCAGGCGGTGCCATCGCTGGCGCGCCGGATGCCGCTGTGCAGGCTTTCACGCTGATGAAGGTCGTAGGTCGCGATATCTGGATCGGCATTTGGGCCTTCACGCTCGCGTGGGTTGCCACCACGCGCTGGAACACGGGCGAGAATGGCGTGCAGGCGAAAGTCGATGTGCGCGAGATATGGGCGCGCTTTCCGAAGTTCGTCATCGGTTTCGTGCTGGCATCGGCATTGGTGACCTGGATTGCCAGTCACTACTCGCTGGTCGATTACCGCAAGATCGTCACGCCCGATCTGGTGGCACCGATCAGCACGCTGCGCACGTGGGCTTTCACGTTCTGCTTCCTCGGTATCGGCCTCACCACGCGGCTGCGTTCGCTCACCGCAACGGGTTGGAAGCCGTTCGTGGCGTTCACCGCAGGCGTGCTGGTCAACATCATCATCGGCTACGTGCTGTCGGTGCACATATTTGCCAGCTACTGGAATGGGCTGGGCGGATGAGCGTTGTTGGCGCCTGGGTCCTGCCGCCGAGCAACGTGGCTGCTCGCTGCGAACACTGTCGGCATCGATTGGAGAGCCAGCACGACGTGGAGCAGCGCGTAGCGGGCCTGGCTTCGTTCGGGTCGGCTTATGGCGCAAGCATCGCAGCCAGTCGGCTATGCGAGGTGCACGATTGCTGGGTGTCGCCCGGTGATGGTTGCGGGCGTTTCAGCGCGAAGGACTGAGCCCAAAGCGCCGATCCGCCCTCATCGTCATCCCTGAGGACGCTGGAATCCGGCGCCTTTTGGCGTGGTATGTGATCAAAAGCGAAAAGTCACTGGGTCCCAGCGTTCGCTGGGATGACGGTGAGGGTGCCTTCACCTGAGTGTGAAGCAGTCGTGCAGCGCCGAGCGCCTAGCGGGCATCCTCTTCTGCTTCCGCATCACCCACTTCATCCGCTTCACCAGGCTCATCGGCTTCCACCTCGGCCAGCTCCTTGAGCAACTGGAAGATCTCGCGGTAAGCGCGCGGCGGCTTGTTCGATTCCTTTTCCGCCTTGGCTTGCCGCACCAGTGAACGCAGATGCTGGCGATCGATGGCGGGATATTGCTCGATCAGCTCGCCCATCGCCGTGTCGGTATCGGACAGCAATCGATCGCGCGTCGCTTCCAATCGATGCATGGCAGCGGTTTCCTGGCGCTGGCGGCCGCGGTTCTCGCCCAGCGCAGCGCGCACACCTTCGAACACTTCCGGATCATGGCGGCGCATCACCTTCGCCAGGAAGGCCAGCTGTCGCTTGCGCGCGATATGCGCAGTGATGCGGCGCGTTTGGGCGATCTCGCGCTGCACATCCTCGGGCAAGTCCAGCTTGGCCAGCTTGCTCGGCGGCAGCTCAATCAGCTGGTTGGCCAACGCGAGCACGGCCAAGGCATCGCGGCGCTGCTGCGTACGAGTGGGGCCGTAATCGTGCTCGGGGTTGTCAGTGTAAGTACGGTTCACGAAGAGGTTTCCAGCAGTTAGGCCGTTGGGCCTGGCTTTCAGTGCGCGGTGTCGCGGTGGTCAAGCAGGGTAGGCTCGGCCTGCTCCAGCGCGAAACGGGCGATCGGCTCGCCCTCCAGCTCCACGGTTTCGCAGAACATCGAGGCAGGGCGCACCCAAAGGCCGTAGTCGCCATAGAGCGCCTGGTAGACCACTACTTCCTCCATCGTCTCGCTGTGCCGGGCAGTGCCCAGGACGCGATAACGCTGGCCTTTGTAGTGGCGGTAGATGCCGGCTGTCGGTGACATGGCGTTCTCCGCGGACGCTCTTTGCATTCGGCCGCGCCACCCCCATCTCGGGAAATTGCGCGGGTCGGACCGCGTATTCTACCCGCCCCTTCCGAGGAAACCCACGCGTGACCGAGCTCAAGCCCACTTACGACCGCAGCCTCGAAGAACTCGATCGGCTGGCCCAGCTGGCCGAGGACGTGATCCGCCGCGCCCGCGCCGCCGGCGCCAGCCAGGCCGAGGTGGCTGCCAGCATCGACACCGGGCTGAATGTGAACGTGCGCCTGGGTGAGGTGGAAACGGTGGAGCACACCCGCGATCGCGGCTTTGGGCTCACTGTCTATTTCGGCCAGCGCAAGGGTTCGGCCAGCACGGCCGACCTCAACCCGGACTCCATCCAGTCCACGCTGGATCAGGCTTGCGCCATTGCGCGCTTCACCGAGGAAGATCCGGCCGCCGGCCTGGCGGACGCCTCGCGCATGGCCACCGAGTTCCCTGACCTTGACCTCTGGCACCCGTGGCGCGTCGACACCGCCCAGGCTATCGCGCTGGGCAAGCAGATAGAGGACGCCGGTCGTGCTCACGCGGGCATCACCAATTCCGACGGCGCCAGCGTGCAGATGGGCGAGAGCCTGGGCGTATACGCGAACTCGCACGGGTTCCTTGGCCGCGAACGCGGTACGCGGCACTCGCTGTCGGTGGCGCTGATTGCCGGCGACGAAGAAGGCATGCAGCGCGACTACTGGTACGACAGCGTGCGGTCGGCCGATGATTTCATGAGCGCCCAGGCACTCGGCGACCGTGCCGCGCAGCGCACGTTGGCGCGCATGGGCGCGCAGCGGCTGTCGACCCGTCAGTGCCCGGTGCTGTTCGCACCGGAGGTGGCGCGCGGCCTCATCGGCCACATGGTGAGCGCCGTCAGCGGCGGTGCGCTTTATCGCCGTGCCAGCTTTCTGCTCGACCACGTAGGCAAGCAGATCCTGCCGGCATGGCTGAGCATCGTGGAGCGACCGTTCCTGATGCGCGGCCAGGGTTCGGGCGTGTTCGACGCCGAGGGCGTGGCGACGCGCGACAGTTCTCTCGTCGAAAACGGCGTGCTGGCGCGCTATGTGCTCGGCAGCTATTCGGCGCGCAAGCTGGGTCTGGAATCCACCGGCAACGCGGGTGGCATCCATAACCTGATCGTCGAGCCAGGCCAGGGCGACGGCGCGCCCAGTGACTTCAGCGGCATGCTCAAGCGCATGGGCACTGGGCTGCTGGTGACCGAGGTGATGGGGCAGGGCGTGTCCACCATCACGGGCGACTATTCGCGCGGTGCCGCCGGCTTCTGGGTGGAGAACGGGCAGATCGCCTACCCGGTGGAGGAAATCACCATTGCCGCCAACTTGCGCGATATGTACGCCAACATCGTCGCGGTGGGAGCGGACGTGGACCCGCGCTCGCACATCCTCACCGGCTCCATTCTGCTGGAGAGGATGACCATCGCCGGCGAATAGATTATCTGGCAACGGAAAAAGCGGCGGACACTTGCTAGGATCGGAGGCGCCGGCCTAGGCCGGAAATGCAAATTCAGGCCTTTACGACCCAGGAGATGTGCGCATGAGCGTTCCGCCCGAGTCTGTCGTACCGCCCTCGTCCAACGGCCCTGCCGCCCCGCCGTCCGACACACCATCCGTCCAGGAAAAGCAATGGGCCATGTTTGCCCATCTTTCCGCCTTGCTCGGCCTCATCATCACCGGCCATTGGTTCGGCTGGGGATGTTTTCTGGGGCCCTTGATCATCTGGCTGGTAAAGAAAGACGCCATGCCTTTCGTGGACGATCAGGGCAAGGAAGCGCTGAACTTCAACATCACCGTCGCGATCATCTTCTTTGCGCTGTTCGTACTCACGCTGATCACCCTTGGGCTGGGTGTAGTGATCGCCATTCCCATTGGGGTCGTGGTCGGCGTGGCGTGGCTGGTGTTCACCATCATCGCCGCCATCCGTGCCAACGAAGGTGTGCGCTACCGTTATCCCTTTACGCTGCGCCTGATCAAGTAAGCGCTGGTAGTGAACGAAAAAGGCGGCCGTTTGGCCGCCTTTTTCGTATCAATGCAGCCCGACGTAAGTGCGTTTGAAGCTCACTGGCTGCTGCAGCGTGGGGACTTTCCACGCGCCGGTGACCACCATCTGCTGGCCATCGGGCGATAACGCCCAGGTTTGGTCAAGCTGGGTACCGTCGGCGTACCGGATGGACACCATCAGGCGGCCCGCCTCAACGTGGCCGCGCACCATGGCGTTGCCATTGAGCGACTGGCGAGGCTGGCCATCCAGCTTGCCGGTGAGCTGGTCGCCGTTGTTGAGGCGTACCTGGAAGGTCTTGGTGTCCTGCTGTACCAGCAGCACGGAGTCGATTTTGAGCAGCGGCGGCATCGGATAAGTGGCAGTTGCGATGGGGTCCTTGTCGCCGTTGGTGGCCGGCTTGCTGTCGCCGTTGCCGCCACCGTGCTTACCATGGCCGCCTCCCATGCCGCCGCCGTGGCCCATACCGCCACCCGTTCCCTCGCCGCCCATGCCGCCACCGCGGTGACCGCCGCCGGCATGGCCCGCACCGGGTGGTGCCGGGGCCGAGGACGATGCTGCTGGTGTCGCCTGCTGCGTGTTGGCCTGGAGTTCCGTGCGCGCCTCGGCACGCATGGCCATCGTCAGCGCGTCGGAGCTATCGCTGTTGCGATCGTCCAGCCGCCAGGCGCCGCTGAAGCCGGTGGACTGCGGTGTGGCAGCAGACGACGCGGTGGCGAGCAGGAAGAGGCCGAGCGTGGTCAGCCACGAGGTGAGGGTGGAGCGCAAAGCGGCTTGGGGATGGGGCATGACGTCCGGACGTTGGGTGTATCCGTCTTCGAACGTCCTGTGGCCGTCTGTGTTGACGCACGTAGGGGCAGATCGCGCTTGGAATGCGCCCCTGCACGGTTGCTCAGTCGTTGCAGGAGCGCGTCCGGTGCGCGCCCTGTTGCATCAGTGCAGTCGCGCAGCCGCGTAGCGGGCCAGCTCTTCCAGCAGGGCTCCGCGCTCACCCAGAGGCGCGATGGCTTCCAGTGCGTCGGCGGTCAGGCGTGCGAGATGCTCTCGCGAGGCCTCCATGCCGATGATCGAAGGGAAGGTCGGCTTGTCGGAGGCCGCGTCCTTGCCGGCGGTCTTGCCGATCACGGCGGACTCACCTTCCACGTCCAGAATGTCGTCGCGCACCTGGAAGGCCAGGCCCACGGCGTGCGCATAGCGGTCGAGTGCGGCCAGCGCGTCGTCGGGTGCTCCGGCCGCCAGGGCGCCAAGGCGCACCGAGGCACGGATCAATGCGCCGGTCTTGCAGGCGTGCATGTGTTCCAGCTCGGCCAGCGTGAGCTTGCGACCGACAGCCGCCAGATCCAGCGCCTGCCCGCCGGCCATGCCTTCAGCGCCGCACGCGCGGCCGAGCACGCGCAGCATTTCGACGCATCGCGCCGGCGCCACGCCAAGATCGACATCATGCGCGAGCAGTTCAAACGCCAGCGCCTGCAACGCATCGCCCGCGAGAATCGCCATCGCCTCGCCGAACACGATGTGGCAGGTGGGACGGCCGCGGCGCAGTGCATCGTCGTCCATCGCCGGCAAGTCGTCGTGCACCAGCGAGTAGGCGTGAATCAGCTCCACGGCACAGGCCGGTGCATCCAGTCGCGAGCCGTCTTCGTCGAACGCGTGCCCCGCGGCATACACCAGCAGCGGACGCAGCCGCTTGCCGCCGCCGAGCACGGCATAGCGCATGGCACGATGCAGTTCGAAGGGAGCGGTGTCTTCCGGCGGTAGCGAGCGGACCAGCGCCTCATCGGCGCGCACGATCAGCGACTTGAGGTGCGTGCCGAGCTCAGAGTTCGGGTTCAAATGGTTCGGCGTTTTCGGGGGCATCGGGATCGAGCAGCAGTCGCACGCGCAGTTCGGCACTTTCCAGTGCCTGCTGGCAATGGCGATAGAGGCCGATGCCGCGTTCGAAGGAGGCGAGGGATTCGTCCAGACTCAGGTCGCCACCTTCCATACGTGCCACCAATTGTTCGAGTTCGTCCAGCGAGTGCTCGAAATCGGCGGCGGGTGCCGGATTGGCGGGGACGGAAGCGGACTTGGCCATGGGCCGCAAAGCTAACGCAGGGGGCGTGCGGAATCAATCTGTAGTCGGCCGATTGTCGCGACCCTTGTGCGACGCTCAGCACGCCTGTGTAGGAGCGCAGCCAGCGCACGACCAGCCTGCTCAGCTAGGACGGGGCTATACCGAGGCCACGTACTGGTGTGATCCCGCAGGGCGATCATCCATCAGTAGGCGGGTTGCCAATGGGGACGGGCGCTGCCGAACAACGCCAGGCCGCGGCTGGTGAGCCAACGGTCGCCGACGCCAACCAGCTCATCGCCGGCGTACAGCAACGGGCAGGCGAGACGCCGCCACGGCGGCATCGCGCTTTGCTGGAACAAATCGCGCAGCTCGCGCGTGTGTGCATCGCCAACGGGACGGATGTGTTCGCCGCCCCGACGCAGACGTACCGTCACGGGTTCCGTCAGTCGACCCGGCGGATCGAGCAGCAGGCTTCCGCCATCTGGCAAGGCGAGCGGTTCACCCTGCCAGGAAGCACTCCACTGGGGATCAATGGCGGGCTGCGGCGGCAGCGCCCAGAGCCGGCCCTTCCACACATGAAGTTCGGCGCCGGCCCAGCGAATGCAGGGCAATTGGCCGTCGCGTGCCCCGCACTGCCGCTCGATCTGCTCGCGCTGGGCGGTGGTAGGGGCGGGCAGCCCGCGCGCATGCAGCCAGTCGTCGAGCAGGGGGTGGCGCAGGGCCGGCGGCAACGCCAGCCAGCCGGCGGCATCGAGGCTGCCGGTGGTCACGTCCAGCAGTTCGGCTTGCCGGGAACGCCATTGCTGTTCCAGCGCCTGCGTAGCGGAACGGTTCAATCGTGCGCTGTGCACGATCGAATCCACGGCCTGCGGCCAATGCTGGTTCAGTCGCGGCAGGATCTCGTGCCGAAGGAAATTTCGCGACAGCCGGCTATCGGCATTCGATGGATCATCGATGCAGGGCAGCTCATGTTCGACCACGTGGCGGCGCAATACCTCGCGAGGAACGTCCAGCAATGGCCGCCATAGCATGCCCTTGCCCAACGGCCGCATTTCCCGCATGCCACCCAGGCCTTCCGGCCCGGAGCCGCGCAGCAGCTTGAGCAACACCGTTTCTGCCTGGTCGTCTCGATGGTGGCCAAGCAACAGGTGCTCGCCATCTTGCAGCGACAAGGCAAAAGCGCGATAGCGCGCCTCGCGTGCCGCCGCTTCCAGTCCGTAGCCGCGTGCGTGATCCACCTCCACCCGCAGCACCAGGCACGGTACGCCCCATTCCTGCGCGAGCTGTCGGCAATGCGCTGCCCATGCATGACTGTCTGCATGCAAGCCGTGATCGACATGCAGCGCACGCAGCCCGCGCGCATGCGCTTCGGGCAACCGGGTCAGCGCATGCAGCAGGGCGGTGGAATCCGGGCCACCGCTGTAGGCGACGCACAGCGCGCCCTGTGGCTGTTCGCGCAATGCGCGCTGCAGTATCTCGGCGAGCTTACTCACGGGCCGGCGATTTCTTGGTTTTGTTGCGCACGTAGATGACTTTCGGCCGCCCATCGCCAGGACTGCGCCGATCGATCTCGAACAGCGTGGTGGCGGCAATCAATTCACTGAGCTTGTTGTAGCCGTAGCTGCGCGCATCAAAGTCGGGTCGCTGCTTGGTGATGATGGAACCCACGCCGCCCAGTGCGGCCCAGCCATCGTCGTCGGAAGCCGCTTCCACGGCATTGCGCAGCAGATTGACCAGGCTGGAATCCTGCTTGAGCTGCGCGGCAGTGCTTGGCTTGAGCGGCTGTTCCTCATCCGGCTTGGCGACCAGAATGTCGGTGTAGATGAACTTGTCGCAGGCCGCGACGAACGGGTCGGGCGTCTTGCGTTCGCCGAAGCCGTAAACGATCAGGCCCGACTCGCGGATGCGCGCGGCCAGTCGCGTGAAGTCGCTGTCGCTGGAAACGATGCAGAAACCGTCGAAGCGCCCCGCATAGAGCAAGTCCATCGCATCGATGATCATGGCCGAATCGGTGGCGTTCTTGCCGCTGGTGTAGCCAAACTGCTGGATGGGCTGGATGGACTGCGTGAGCAGTTGTTCCTTCCAGCCTTTCAGGTGCGTGCTCGTCCAGTCGCCATAGGCGCGCTTGACGTGCGCCGTGCCGTACTTGGCGACTTCGGCGAGCAATGCTTCGGCGATCGCTGGCTGTGCGTTGTCGGCATCGATGAGGACGGCGAGCTTGGTAGCGTGTTCGTGGGCCATGGGCGCGACTTCCGAGCGGCGTTGTGCCGATGGTAGCGCGTGGGTGTGACCGGGCGGTGAGGCGGCGCGGGCCGCGCACAGGGTGCGCTCCTGCAGGAGAGCACCCCGCGAGGATTATTCGATATACGCGCCGTAACCGCGAAGACGCTTGTAACGCAGCTCGAGCAGATCCTTCAGCGGCAGCGCTTCCAGCTCGTCGAGCTGGTTGAGCAGCACAGCCTTCAGGCGCACTGCCATTGAATGCGGGTTGCGATGAGCGCCGCCCAACGGCTCGCGCACCATCTTGTCGATCAGGCCCAGCTCCAGCAGGCGCGGCGCGGTGAGACCGAGAGCCTCCGCAGCGTCCTTGGCCTTGTCAGCACTCTTCCACAGGATCGACGCACAGCCTTCCGGCGAGATCACCGAATAGGTCGAGTACTGCAACATCACCGTGCGATCGCCCACGCCGATAGCCAACGCGCCGCCGGAGCCGCCTTCGCCGATCACGGTGCAGACAATGGGCGTCCTGAGGTCGGCCATTTCCAGCAAGTTGCGGGCAATCGCCTCGCTCTGGCCGCGTTCTTCGGCACCGACGCCGGGATAGGCGCCCGGGGTGTCGATCAGGGTGAGGAGTGGCAGGCCGAAGCGCTCGGCCATCTTCATCAGGCGCAGCGCCTTGCGGTAACCCTCGGGGCGCGGCATGCCGAAGTTGCGGCGCACCTTGCCCTTGGTATCGCGTGCCTTCTGGTGGCCGATGATCATCACCGAACGGCCATTGATACGGCCAAGGCCACCCACGATGGCGGCGTCGTCCGCATAGGCGCGGTCACCGGCCAGCTCATGGAACTCGTCGCAAATCACGCTGATGTAGTCCAGCGTGTACGGACGGCCCGGGTGGCGCGACAGCTTGGTGATCTGCCAGGGCGTGAGGTTGCGGAAGATTTCGTTGGTCTTGAGCTTGAGCTTCTCGCGCAGGCGACCGACCTCTTCGTCGATGTTGAACGCCTGCCCATGGCTGGCGTGGCGAAGTTCTTCAATCTTCGCGTCCAGTTCGGCGATCGGTTGTTCGAAATCGAGGAAGTTGGGGTTCATTCGGTGCTATTCGTGACGCGGAAGCGGGGCAGTATACCGGTCCGCGAAAAATCGCGGAAACGGAAGCGTATGGGTACCCTTCACCGCCGGAATGACGATGAGGGGCCGCCCGTGTTCAATCGCCGCGCGGGCGATCGTCGGTCTTGACGATGCGCAGCTTGGCCGCTTCCACCCCCGGTACCGCGCGAATGGCGCGCAGCAGCTCGGGAATAGCATCCACCCGCCATTCCTCGCCCAGCTCCAAGTCGGCTTGGGCGGTCTGGTTGTGGTATCCGTACAAGACCACGCTGGCGCGGCCGCCGCGATAGCCGGCCAGGGCGCGGCGCAGGTCCTCGATGAAGTTGGGGCCTACTCCGTTCAGTTTTAAACGCAGCAGGCGCGCGAAGCGGCGGCAACCGTCGCCCAGGGTGTAGGCGCTGCGGGCGCGCAGGGCGAAGCCGCCGCCGGAGAAGTCGTCGATGCGCAGGCCGCCTTCGACCACCAGCATTTCGTCGCGCGTGAGCAGTGGTGCGACCTGCTGGTACAGCTCACCGAAGAAGCTCACTTCAATGATGCCGGTGCCGTCTTCCAGCCGCACAAAGGCGTCGCTGTCGCCGCGTTTGCGGATGGCGGTGACCATGCCGGCAACCGTCCACGGAGTGTCCGGGCCGCGGCGGAAGCGGTTGTTGTCGCCGTCGTCGTTCTTGCGCGGCTTGGGCGGCTGGTAGCGATCGGCGATCTCACCCAGCGGGCAGGTGGATAGCTGGGCCAGCTCGTCCTTCCACGGATCGGTGGGATGACCCGAGAGGTAATGACCGAGCGTGTCGCGCTCGCCCTGTAGCGTCTGTTCGAGCGGCCACGGGGGCACGGTGGGTAGGTCTACCTGCACGACCGGAGCGATGCTGCCCATCATGGCGCCGAACATGTCGTTCTGGCCCGACTGCTTGTCGCGCAGGTGCTGCTCGGCGACCTTCATCGCGTTCGGCAGTTGCGCCATAAGGCTTGCGCGATTGGGCGCCAGCGCGTCGAGTGCGCCGGACAGAATCAGTGCTTCAAGCACGCGACGATTGAGCTTGGTGGAGTCGACACGGCGACAGAAGTCAGCCAGGTCGGTGTACGAACCGCCGCGCTTGCGCTCGTCGGCAATCGCCTCGCATGCGCCTTGACCCGCACCCTTGATCGCGCCGAGGCCGTAACGGATGACCTTCGGCTCCATCGCGACGAACATGTACTCCGATGCGTTCACGTCCGGTGGCAGCACCTTCAGTCCGATCGCCTTCGACTCGTCGATGAAGGTCACCGCCTTGTCGGTGTTGTCCATGTCCGACGAAATCGTCGCGGCCATGAACTCGGCAGGGTAGTGCGCCTTCAGCCATGCGGTCTGGTAGGAGACCAGCGCGTAGGCAGCGGCGTGCGACTTGTTGAAGCCGTAGCCGGCGAACTTCTCCATCAGGTCGAAGATGGAATCGGCCTTGTCGCCGGTGAGTCCGTCCTTGGCGGCGCCTTCGCGGAACTTGGCGCGCTCCTTCGCCATTTCCTCGAGTTTCTTCTTGCCCATTGCGCGGCGCAGCAGGTCGGCGCCGCCGAGCGAGTAACCGCCCACGATCTGCGCCATCTGCATCACCTGCTCCTGATAGACCATGATGCCGTAGGTCTCTTTCAGGATCGGCTCGACGCGCGGATCGGGGTACTCCACTTCCTCGCGGCCATGCTTACGCGCCACGAAGCTGGGGATCAGGTCCATCGGGCCGGGGCGATACAGCGCCACCAGCGCAATGATGTCCTCGAAACGGTCGGGTTTTGCGTCCTTGAGCATGCGCTGCATGCCCGAGGATTCGAGCTGGAACACCGCCACCGTCTGCGCTTTCTTGAGCAGATCGTAGGTAGCTGTATCGGTGAGCGGCAGCGCAGTGATGTCGAGCGGCTCTTCGCCATTCGCAACGCGACGCGAATTGATGGCCTTCACTGCCCAATCGATGATGGTGAGCGTGCGCAGGCCAAGAAAGTCGAACTTCACCAGGCCGACCGCTTCCACGTCGTCTTTGTCGTACTGGGTCACCACGCCGCCGCCGCCCGGTTCGCAGTACAGCGGGGCGAAGTCGGTCAGCGGAGTGGGCGCAATCACCACGCCACCGGCGTGCTTGCCGGCGTTGCGGGTGAGGCTCTCGAGCTTGAGCGCGAGGTCGATCAGCGTGCGCGCTTCCTCGTCCTGCTCATACAGCTCGCAGAATTCCTTGACGATGCGATCGGGTTCTTTCTTCGCTTTCTCGGAACGACCGAGCGCACACGACAGCGTGAGGTCGAGCGGGCGCGCAGGAATCAGCTTCGCGATACGGTCGACCTGGTTGTAGCCCATGCCGAGCACGCGGCCGGAGTCGCGCAGCACGGCCTTCGCCGCCATCGAACCGTAGGTGATGATCTGGCTGACGTGGTCGCGGCCGTATTTGCGCGCGACGTAGTCGATCACCTCATCACGGCGATCCATGCAGAAGTCGATGTCGAAGTCGGGCATCGACACGCGTTCGGGGTTGAGGAAGCGCTCGAACAGCAACTCGAACTGCAGCGGGTCGAGATCGGTGATCTTCAACACCCACGCCACCAGCGAGCCTGCGCCCGAACCGCGGCCTGGACCGACCGGAATGCCGTTCTGCTTACCCCAGTTGATGAAGTCCGCCACGATCAGGAAGTAGCCGGGGAAGCCCATCTTGATGATGACGTCCAGCTCGCGTTCCAGTCGCGCTTCGTAGTCGGCCAGCGTGCGGCCGGCGGCCAGCGGCGCGACAACAAGACGTTCCCTCAGGCCTTCACGCGAGATCTCGCGGATGTAGCTGGCCAGGTCGTGGCCTTCCGGCACCGGGAAGTCGGGCAGGTAGTAGGTGCCGAAGATCAGTTCCAGCGTGCAGCGCTTGGCTAGCTCGATGGTGTTTTCGAGCGCTTCGGGGATGTCGGCGAACAGCGCCTCCATCTCATCGGGCGACTTCAGGTACTGCTGGTCGCTGTAGTCGCGCGGGCGCTTCGGATCGGCCAGCACGCGGCCCTGGTTGATGCACACGCGCGCTTCGTGTGCTTCGAAATCGTCCTGCTTGAGGAAGCGCGCGTCGTTGCTGGCGATGACCGGCAGGTTCATTTCAGCGGCCAGCGCCAAGGCGGCGGCGTTCCAGTTTTCCTCGCCTTCGCGACCGGTGCGGGTCAGCTCCAAATACAGGCGGTCAGCCATTTGCGTGGCGAACCGGCGAAGTCGTGCCGCGGCGGCGTCCACGCCCTGATTGACGGCGATACGGCCGGCTTCACTCTCGCGACCCATCAGGGCGATCAGGCCGTGCGTCGCTTCGGGCGTGAGCCAGGCGGCATCGACCATCGCGCGGCCACTTTGCTGACCGTCGCGCCAGGCACGCGAGACCAGCCGCGACAGGTTGAGATAGCCCTCGTGGTTCTGGCACACAAGAGTGAGACGCCAGGGGCGCGGATCATCCGGTGCGCTGATCCACAGGTCGCATCCACCAATCGGCTTGATGCCGGCGGCGCTGCAGGCCTTGTAGAACTTCACCAGCGCGAACATGTTGGTGTCGTCCGTCAGCGCCACCGCCGGCACACCCATGCGCACGCAGGCCTCGACCAGACCCTTGATGCGGATGGTCGAGTCGACCAGCGAGTATTCGCTGTGCAGATGGAGGTGAGCGAAGCGAACGGACATGGCGCACGCGCAGGTATGGAGACTCAGACTAACGGTGGGGGCCGGGTCGGGCAAGAATTGACATCGCCGTTAGCGCCATCATTGGGGCGCGATCAGGCTTGCGGCGGCGCAGCGGTTGTCGCGGGCACGGATGGAGTGGCCCCGGAAGAGGAGACTGGCGCGGCCAGCAGATCGTTGATCTCGCCGAGGATGTCGTCGAGCATGTCTTCGCCATAGCCCACATGGACATAAGCGACGCGCCCGTCTCGGCCGATCAACACCATGTAGGGAAGGCCGTTGACACCGTACGGTTTGGAGATGTGGTTGTCGCCGGGCTCGTAGGTGAGGATCACGTCCAGATCCTTCCATCGACGCCGGATCTTGGTGAAGGTATCGAGATCGTCGGCATGATTGACGCCCACGACCTGCAGTTGCTCCTGGCCGGTTTTCTTCTGGATGGCGGCCAGAATCGGCAGCTCCTTGAGACAGTAGCCGCACCAGGACGCCCAGAAGGTCACGATCACCACCTTGCCTCGCAACCCGCTTACACGGACTTCGTTGCCGTTGCGGTCGTGACCGAGAAAGTCGGGTGGCAAGTCGCCCTGGCCCGGTTTGGCGTGGACTGCCGATGCGATCGTCAGCGCCAGCAAAATCAGCGTACGTTTGAATAGACGTTTCATGGTGGTCCCCCTTGAGCGGCAGGTTAGCGCGAACGACAGCAGATGCGAGCGCGGCGGAGCGGCCATGGAAAATAAGCTTCTGGCGGTTGCGGGCAAACGCCTGGGCTGGCATGGTCCGGAGCTTTATCCGCTCTGGATGGCGGCCGCTTCGTGCCGCCTGGGACCTACTCCATGTCGTTGATCCGCTCGCTGTTCACCGTCAAACCCATCGAGGCGTCGCTTTCCGCCAGCGATAACCTGCGCCGTACGCTGGGCCTCAAGGACCTGATCGTGCTGGGCGTGGGTGCGGTGATCGGTGCGGGCATCTTCGTCATCACGGGTCAGGCTGCTGCGGAACACGCCGGCCCTGCGTTAACGATCTCCTTCGTGCTGGCGGGCCTTGCAGCGGCCCTGGCTGCGCTCAGCTACGCGGAGTTCGCCGCGAT
The DNA here is from genome assembly GCF_057787755.1 of Dyella sp. OK584. Taxonomy (NCBI): domain Bacteria; kingdom Pseudomonadati; phylum Pseudomonadota; class Gammaproteobacteria; order Lysobacterales; family Rhodanobacteraceae; genus Dyella; species Dyella sp. OK584. The sequence continues at coordinate 4,291,351 of NZ_CM173542.1, read as the reverse complement.
GCTGCCGGTATCGGGCAGCGCCTATGTGTATGCCTATGCCACTTTCGGCGAGCTGCTGGCGTGGTTCATTGGATGGAACGTGGTGGCCGAGTATCTGCTTGCCGTCTCGTCGGTGGCGGTGGGTTGGTCGGGTTACGGTGTGGGCTTGCTGCACAGCATGGGTATCGATGTGCCTGCAGTGCTGGCGAATGCGCCGCTGAATTTCCGCGACGGGCATTTCGTGACAACCGGCGCCTGGTTGAACCTGCCGGCCCTGCTGGTGGTAGCGGCGATCACGGCGCTGCTCTATGCCGGTACACGGAAGTCCACGTTGTTCGCCAGTTTCGTGGTGGTGCTGAAGGTGCTGGTGGTAATCCTGTTCGTCGTGTTCGGCTTGCAGTACATCGACACTTCGTTGTGGCATCCCTATGTGCCGCCGAGCCAAGGCGGAGACCACTACGGCTGGGCCGGTGTGTTCCGTGCGGCCACCAGTGTGTTCTATGCCTATATCGGTTTTGATGCTGTAGCGACCGCGGCGCAGGAAACCCGCAACCCGCAACAGAACGTGCCAGCCGGCATCCTCATTTCGCTGGCGATCTGCACGGTGCTCTACATCATCGTGGCGGCCGTGCTCACAGGTCTTGTGCCCTATCAGCAGCTGGCGACTGCCGAGCCGGTGGCGACGGCGCTGGCGGCGCACCCCTCACTCGCCTGGCTGAAGCTGTTGACTCAGGTAGGCGCGGTAGCGGGGCTTACCTCGGTGATTCTGGTCATGCATATGGGACTAGCGCGCATTCTCTACACCATGGCTGGCGATGGTCTGCTGCCACGCGCATTCGGCGCGGTGCACGCGCGCTTTCGCACGCCCCATCGCACCACCTTGCTGGTAGGTATCGTGGGTGGCGTGCTGGCGGCGGTGTTTCCGTTGAGTCTGCTGGGCGACCTGCTGTCGATGGGCACGTTGCTGGCCTTCTCGACCGTGTGCATCGGCGTGCTGGTGCTGCGGCGCACGCGCCCGGATCTTCCGCGCGGCTTCCGTGTGCCAGCCGCACCGGCGGTGTGTTCGCTTGGCGTGCTGGTGTGCCTGTTCTTGCTGGCGCAGATGAACCTGGCCAACTGGTTGTTGCTCGCCGGGTGGACCACGCTGGGCATGCTGATCTACATCGGCTACGGCTACCAGCATAGTCAGCTGCGCGCACGCGGCTGACATCTCCCTCCGCGACGACGGCACGCGGCAACCGTGCCGTCGTCGTCCGCGCTCTCACTCACCCTGAGATGTGAAAGCGCCCATCTCCGGTCGAATTATCGATGTAGTGGTCCAGACTGCTTACCGACAGCGGGTGGCGGTCGTAGTCGACATGCTGGTATTCGGCGTCGACGATGGTGGCTAGCTCCTCGGGGGTAAGGAGCTGCGTCGGCGCTGCGATCTGGTCGTTGTCTGGAAGTGCGTTGTTGCGCGGGCGGTTGGGAAGCGTCATGACACGACTCCTGCGGTCAAATACACGCGTTTGCGTTTCAAGGCCGCATGGCTGGGGGGACCACGCGGGTCTACCTATGCGTCCATGCCTTGATGAAGTGCACCGCGCCGCGGAATCTGGCGTAACGGTTGGTTGGCGTGGGCTCTGCTCTGCAGGCGGCCCGGCAACTTCGCTTCCTGTATCCCTTGGGATGCAGCAATGGCAGAAAAGGTTGTCTCGACGAAAAACCGGTGTGACGAATACGGAGAGAACGGTATGGGCCGTTGGCTCCTGACTTTGCCGGCACCCCGTCGCAGGTCACGGCCTTCCGGAAGTCGAATGTATTCTAACTCCGTTGCACGCAGGTGACGAGGGCCATTGGGCATGCTCCGGCGCCTCGCATTTGGCCTTCTTGATGCTTGAGCGGAAGTCGCAGCGGCTTGGATATAGACGTCCAATCACCCGGCGGAATCAGAACAACACACCCTGATCAACCAGCAACTTCACCGGGGCGAAGCTGCGCCGGTGATGGGGGCAGGGACCCAGCCGCTTGAGAGCTTCAAGGTGGGCGGGCGTGCCATAGCCCTTGTGTTCGGCGAAGCCATAGCCGGGATATTCGCTATCGAGTGTCACCATCAAGCGATCGCGGCTGACTTTGGCGAGGATCGATGCCGCGCTGATCGCAGGCTCAAGCGCATCGCCGCCCACGATGGCGCGGCCGGCGCAAGGCAGTTCGCGCGGCAACGCATTGCCGTCGATCCATGCTTCATGCGCGGCCGGGCTCAGTCCACCCAGCGCGCGGCACATGCCGGTCATGGTGGCCTGGAAGATGTTGATGCGATCGATCTCGTCCGGCATCACCATCACCACGCAATGCGCCAGCGCGTTTTCGATGATCTGCGGATAGAGCGCCTCGCGCCTGGCCTCGCTGAGCTTCTTGGAATCGTTCAAGCCATTGATGGGACGAGCAGGGTCGAGAATGACAGCGGCGACGGCGACAGGGCCAGCCAGCGGCCCGCGACCCGCTTCATCGACGCCGGCGATGAGCCTGACGACCGCTTTCATCATCGCGGCGGGAGCGCAAAGCGTGCTTGCCCTGGTTTTCGCGCTAGGCATGACCGGCCTCCACCAGTTCCGCCACGGCGTCAGCCGCCAGGTCGCCTGCGTGGCCTTCGAGGTCACCGCGCAGCGCCAGGTGCAATTGCTCAAACGCTGCAACGATCGCGCCGCGCCGCTCGCTGTCGTGGAACAGTGCCAGTGTCGCATCGGCGAGCTTGTTCACGGTGAAGTCGTCCTGCATCAGCTCGGGAACAAGTACCACGTCGTCGCCCATGCCACCGGCGCGTGCCAGGATGTTGGGTAACGAATAGACGTCCGTCTTAAGCATGTTGAGCGCACGCGCAATGCGGTAGCTCACCGGCGAGACGCGATAGCCCACCACCATCGGTCGCTTGGCCAGCATGGCTTCGAGCGCCGCGGTGCCGGACGCAAGCATCACGACATCGGCGGCGAGCATGGCTTCATGGGCGTGACCGTTGAACAGCACCGGCGCCGTATCGTTTGTCGCATCGCCGAGCATGGCCTTGAGGCTGGCGTACACACGCTCATTGGCTGCGGGAACGATGATACGCAAGCCGGGCAGGTTCGCGGCAACCTGGCGCGCGGCATCGAGGAAGATGCTGCCCAGCTGTTTGATTTCCGACGCACGGCTGCCCGGCAGCACGGCGAGCACGGGTACGTTCTGCGGCAGTTGCAGGAAGTCGCGTGCGCCAGTGCGATCCGATACCAGCGCAAAACGGTCCGCCAGCGGGTGGCCGACGAAGCGCGCATCGATACCGTGTCTGGCATAGATGGCCGGTTCCATTGGAAACAGGCACAGGACACGATCGGCACTGCGACCTATCTTCTCGGCGCGCTTTTCGCGCCATGCCCATACCGACGGGCTTACGTAATGCACCGTGCGGATGCCGGCCTCGCGCAGGCGTTTTTCCACGCCGAGGTTGAAGTCCGGTGCATCGATACCAACCACCACTGCAGGCCGTGCGGCGATCAGGCGCGCGACGAGTTCCTTGCGCAGCCGCAACAGCCGCGGTAGGTGCGACACCACCTCGGCGAAGCCGAACAGCGAAAGCTCCTTGATGTCGTACCAGGACTCGAAGCCCACGGCCTGCATACGGGCGCCGCCAATGCCGACGAAGCGCGCATCGGGATAGCGACGGCGAAGCGAGGTGATGAGATCGGCACCGAGCTGATCGCCGGAGTCTTCTCCGGCAATCAGTGCGATGAGTAGTGGCTGCGTGGTCGATTCGCCTGAAGACATGGCGCTAACGACTGCCGCCAGAGCCAGCGCGAGTGCTTGATGGGCGGATATGAGCCGAGCTCATATCAGCGCGCCAACGATCGCTCGCTGCGATCAATGAATTCCAGCATGGCACGCACATCCTCGCTGTCCGAGGCCTGCAGGCTTAGCTGCTCGCGCGCATCAGCGAGCGTGAGGCCCGCCATGTACAGTGTGCGATAGGCGCGCTTGATCGCGGAGATGCGCGCGGTATCGAAGCCGCGGCGCTTGAGGCCTTCGCTGTTGATGCCACGCGGGCGTCCGCGCTGCTCGTTGGCCATCGTCACGAATGGAGGCACGTCCGAACCCAGCAGGCAACCCATGCCGATGAAGGCATGCGCACCGATCTTGCAAAACTGGTGTGCGCCGGAAAAGCCCGCCATCACCACCCAGTCGCCAACTTCCACATGTCCCGCCAGCGCGGAGTAGTTGGAGAACACCGTGTTGTTGCCGATCTGGCAGTCATGTGCCACATGCACATACGCAAGCAGCCAGTTGTCGTTGCCGATGTGGGTGGCGCCGCCGCCATCACCCGTGCCGCGATTGATGGTGACAAACTCACGGATCTGGTTGCGGTCGCCGATGATCAGCTCGGTGCGCTCGCCGGTAAATTTCTTGTCCTGCGGCGCGCCGCCCAGCGAGGCGAACTGGCTGATGCGATTGTCGCGGCCGATGCGCGTAGGGCCTTCGATCACCACGTGCGGGCCAACCACCGTGCTTTCGCCGATCTGCACGTCCGCACCGATCACGCTAAACGCACCGATACTGACGTTGTCGCCGATAACGGCGGAGGGATCGATCTGCGCGGTGGGATGAATCATTTCTCGGACCTCGCAGCGCACATGAGTTCGCAGCTCGCCACTTCCTTGCCGTCGACCAAGGTGCGCGCCTCGAACAGGCCCATGCTGCGCAGCAGGCGCTTGAGCGTGACTTCCAGGCGCAGTTGGTCGCCTGGCACCACAGGTGCGCTGAAGCGTGCGTTGTCCACCTTGGCCAGGTAGAACAGCGGGCTACCGGTGTTGCCCTTGAGGCGGCTGGAGATCTGCGTGAGCAGGCCGGCAGCCTGTGCCATGGCTTCCACGAGCAGTACGCCCGGCATGACCGGGTGGCCAGGGAAATGGCCCTGGAAGAACGGCTCGTTGATGGTCACGTTCTTCAGTGCCACCACGCTCTTGTCCGGCACCAGCTCGATCACGCGGTCGACCAGCAGGAAAGGATAGCGATGCGGCAGCAGTTGCTGGATATGTTCCACAGTTACCGGAAGATGGAAGGGCACGGTGAGGTCACTCATTGTTGCTGTCCTTCTCCAACGCCGAAATCCGGCGCACGTATTCGTCGAGATGCTTGAAACGGGCGGCGTTGCGTCGCCATTGGCGATTTTCCTGCAACGGAACGCCCGAGGAATATTCACCGGGTTCGCGTATGGAATGCGTGACCAGGCTCTTGGCGGTAATGGTAACTCGGTCGGCCACTTCCAGATGGCCCAACACGCCGGCATTGCCGCCGATCATGCAGTAACGTCCGATTTTGGCGCTGCCGGCGACCGCGGCGCAGCCAGCCAGGGCCGTGTGCGCACCGATATAAACGTTGTGCGCGATCTGGATCTGGTTGTCCAATCGCACGTCTTCTTCCAGCACGGTGTCATCGAGCGCGCCGCGGTCGATGGTGGTGTTGGCGCCGATTTCGCAATCGTCGCCAATGCGGACGCCGCCGAGTTGCGGCAGCTTGATCCAGTGATCGCGATCGAAGGCGAGGCCAAAACCGTCCGAACCGATGACCGCGCCCGGGTGGACCAGCACGCGCTTGCCGAGCGTGACGCGAATGACCAAGGTGACGCGCGCCACCAGGCGACACTGCGCACCCACCGTGCATTCCGGACCGATGATGCAGTGCGGGCCCAGCACTGCGCCATCTGCCACCACTGCGCCGTCGTCTATCACGCAACCGGGACCGATGCTGGCAGTCGGCGCCACGCGCGCGCCAGCAGCGACTACCGCTGTGGGATGGATACCTTGCGGTGCGGCTGGCAGGCGCTCAAACAGCGCCGCGATCTTCGCGTAAGCCACATAGGGATCACGCGCCACTAGTGCGGGCACGGGACTGTCAACGACATTTTCCTCGCGCAACACCACGACGCCTGCGCGGGTATCGGTTAGCTGCGAGGCGTACTTGCTGTTGGAAAGGAAGCTCAGCTGGCTGGGGCCGGCGCCGGCAAGGGTGCCTACGCCGTCGATGACACGGCCACCATCGCCATGGAAGGCGAGGCCAAACCTTTCGGCAAGTTCAGACACCGTAGTCTGGAAAACACTCATGCTCAGGCTCCCTGCAATCGCGCCATTGTAGGGGTTTGGCCCCATTGGGCGCATGAAAAAAAGAAGGCGCGGCATGGCCGCGCCTTTTTTTGTCCGACCCTTCAGGCCACTTATGCCATCAGAACTGGCTGCCGAAGGTGAACTGGATGCGCTCCTCGTAGTGACCGTCATCCTGCTTGGTGCGAATCGGCACCGCGAAGTTGATGATCAGTGGACCGATCGGCGCCTGCCAGTGCAGCGAGATACCAGTCGAGGCGCGCAGGTCGCTGGCCTTGAAGCTCTGGTAGTCCTGGTACACGTTGCCGATGTCGACGAACCACGACACGCGCGCGGTGTTGATGTCCTTGAGGAACGGCAGCGGCAGGTACAGCTCGGCCGTGCCAAGCACCTTGAACGCGCCGCCCAACGGCTGCGCATAGCTGTACACACTGCCGGTACAAGTGCCGTTGGAGTTCGGCTGGATCGGCTTGCCAGTAGTGTCCACGCCCGTACAAACGCGAGGACCCAGTGTGTTGTCCTGGAAGCCACGTACGTCGCGCACACCGCCGGAGTAGTAGTTCTCCCAGAACGGGAAGGTGATCGGGTCCCCGGCCTTGTAGGTGGTGCCACCGTTGTAGTCGAAAGTCTGGCCATAGGCCTTGCCGTAGCCCACCTGGCCATCGACGTACAGCACGAAGCCCTTGCCGATCGGCCAGTAATGGTTGGCCTCACCAAAGATCTTGTAGTACTGCACGGTGGAGCCAGGCAGTGCGATGTCGGTCGACAACGAGACCAGACCGCCGCGGGTGGGCGCCCAGTAGCCGTTGCGGGTGTCGTGGGTCCAGCCCAGCGTGGCATCCCAGGTATGGATGGTCTGGTGGCCCAGCGCGTTCTGGTAGTCGATCAGCACCTGTGGCGAATAGTTCGCCGTCTGGATGACGCCGTTGGTGTCGATGTACTGGTAGCTGAGGTTGATCTTGTTGCTGCTGATGCCCAGGCCGGTGCGGACGTTGTCCGTTTCGGAAATCGGGAAGCTCAGGAAGGTCGAGAACGACTTCAGGCTGCTTTCGTAGTTGACGAAGTCACTGTTGGTGTCGCCGTAGTTGCTCTTGGTGTAACCGGCGTTGTAACCGATACCCACGCCGCTGTCGGTGAGATACGGGTTGAAGTAGCTCGCGTTGATGGCGGTGGAGTAGTCGCTACGCGACGCGCCCACAGTGAAGCTGTCACCGGTGCCGAGGAAGTTGTTCTGCGACACGGACGCGGACAGGATGATGCCCGAGTACTGCGAGTAACCCACGCCGAACATCAAGCTGCCGGCGGACTGCTCTTCCACCTTCACGGTCAGGTCGACCTGGTCCTCGGTGCCGGGCACCAAGGCTTTGTCGATGTTGACGGTCTTGAAGTAACCCAGGCGCTGCAGACGAATCTTGGAGCGGTCGATCGCTGGCTGCGAGAACCAGCTGCCTTCCAGCTGGCGCATTTCGCGGCGCATCACGTCGTCTTCGGTACGGGTGTTGCCCTGGAAGTTCACGCGGCGCACGTACACGCGCTTGCCCGGCTCGATGTAGAGCGTGAGGTCGACGGTACGCTTGTCCTTGTCCAGCTTCGGCACGGGCGTCACCTTGGCGAACGCGTAGCCGATGCTGGCCAGGATGCTCTTGATCGAGTTGGTGCTGGCTTCGATTGCCTTGCGATTGAAGGTGTCGCCCTTCTTCAGGAACACCAGCTGCTTGAGCGACTCCTCGGGGAGGATCAGCTCACCGAGCAGATGCACATCGGAAATGGTGTAGATGTCGCCTTCCTTGACGCTGGCGGCGATGTACATGGAGCGCTTGTCTGGTGCGATCGCCACCTGCGTGGAGTCCACACCGAAGTCGGCGTAACCGCGGTCCATGTAGTAGGACTGCAGCTTCTCCAGGTCGCCGGACAACTTCTCGCGCGAGTACTGGTCGTCCTTGGAGTACCAGGACAGCCAGTTCGACGTATCCGACTCGAAACCCTTGCGGATTTCCTTGTCGGTAAACGCCTTGTTGCCGACGATATTGATTTCGTTGATCTTGGCGACCTTGCCTTCGCGGATCTCGATGTCGATGGCCACGCGATTGCGATCGAGGTTGGCCACGTGCGGATCGACCGACACGTTGTACTTGCCACGGTTGTAGTACTGGCGCACCAGCTCCTGCTGCACGCGGTCGAGCGACAGGCGGTCGAAGGTTTCGCCTTCGGACAGGCCAATCTCCTTCAGGCCCTTGCGCAGATCGTCTTCCTTGATGTCCTTGTTGCCGCGCAGCGTCAGCTTGGCGATGGACGGACGCTCGATCACCTTGACGACGAGGATGTCGCCCTCGCGATCAATTTCGACGTCGCTGAAGAACTTGGTTTGATACAGGGCGCGAATGGCGCGCTGGGCGCCATCGTTGGTCAGGTGGTCGCCCTTGTTGATGGGCAGGTAGTTCAACACCGTACCGGTGGAGATACGGCTGAGGCCATCGATACGAATATCGGAAACGACAAACGGCTCGAAAGCGAGGGCGTTGGCGGTCAGGGAGGCAAGCAAGATCAGGGCGGCGATACGCTTCATCGTCGATTCCGTTAGTTTTTATTTCGATGAGGCGGCGTCAGCCGCCCCGATCAATGCGTGAAGCCAGGACGAGCCCAGCCTTGAAAGGGTGCTTGCATCTTCCCCAGATGCATCGGGTAAACCATCGCCATGTTCCAGCGGCGCGCGTTGCTGCCCGCGCCATGGATACGCCATACCCCCGGACACCATGCGACTTTCGGCAAAGTCGGCACGCGTCACGAAGGAAGGAAGCGATGGATGTCGTTGTAGAAAGCCAACCCCATTAACGTGAACAGCAGAACCAGGCCGACATACTGACCGGCCATCATCACGCGCTCACTGACAGGGCTGCCCTTGACCAACTCAATAAGGTAATACAGCAGGTAACCCCCGTCCAAGACGGGGATGGGCATCAGGTTGAGAATCGCCAGGCTGAGCGAGACCATGGCCAGGAAGCTGAGGAACCAACCCGCGCCCATATTCGCCGAGGCGTTGGCTACCTGGGCGATGCCGATGACGCCTGACAAGTTCTTGGTGGATGCCTGACCGGTCAACATCTTGCCGATCATGTTGAAGGTGGTGGCGGCGCTGTTCCAGGTGGTCTGCAGTGAGGCCGTCACGGCCTTGAACGGGCCATAACGCAGCACGGCTGTCTCGCGCTCCAGCGGTGAAACGCCAATCACCCAGTTGGTGGGCTGGCCTTCCAGCGATTCCATGCGCGCGGTGATCGACAGCGGCAGGGTCTTTCCGTCGCGCTCAACGACCACATTCAGATGGGGCGACTTGGCCGCCTCAGCGGGAATTAGGTGCTGGAAATCCTCATAGCTGGTCACGGACTGGCCATTGATGGACAGCACCCGATCGCCGCCGTGCATGCCCGCTTCAGCCGCCGCCTTGCCGACGAGCACTGTGGCGGCGACGGGCGGGAGTGGCGCGAGCTTCAGGCCTAGCTGGTCGAAGTACTGGCCAATGTCCTCGCCAGCGGATAGCTGGTTGAGCGGCAGTATCAGCTTGCGTTCGGCGCCATCGGTGCCGCGAACCTGCAGCGACAGCGGGTCGCGACCAAGCATGGCATTGGCCACGGCATCCATGGAGTCGCTCCAGGTCGCCACCGGATTGCCATCAATGGCCAGAATGCGGTCACCTGAGCGGATACCAGCTTCGGACGCCATGCTCTGCGGAGCGGCAGCGACCACGGGGGCCACGTCCGGCTTGCCCACCATGAACATCAGCCAGAACGCAAACAACGTGAAGATGAGATTGAAGCCGGGGCCCGCCGCCACGATGGCGATGCGCTGCCACACCGGCTTGCCGGTGAATTCCTGGCCAGCCAGTGCGGGGTCGACCTCGCCTTCGCGGGCGTCGAGCATCTTCACGTAGCCGCCCAGAGGAATCATGGCGACCTGATATTCGGTGCCGTCCTTGCCGATGCGCTTCCAGATGGCCTTGCCGAAGCCCACGGAGAATCGCAGCACCTTGACGCCGCAGCGCCGTGCTACCCAGTAGTGGCCGAATTCGTGAAAGGTGACCAGCACGCCAAGCGTGACAAGTAACCAGAACACTGAGCCAAAGAGAGGATTCATCTGTGAGAGCTTATCAGGCTTGTCAGCAAGCGTTGCGGAGAATGCGGCGGGCGGCCTCGCGGGCTGACCGGTCGCGTTCATTCAGGGTCTGGACATCGACCACAGCTTGCGACGGCAGTTCCGTAAGCACGCTCTCGACGAGGTCGGCGATGCCGAGGAAGGGCAGGCCGCCGGTGAGGAAGGCTTCCACCGCCACCTCGTTTGCGGCATTGAGGATGGCGGGTGCGTCGCCACCAGCCCGCAATGCCTGAAAAGCCAGTGCGAGGCAGCGGAAGGTGGCCAGATCGGGCTGCTCGAACGCCAGTGGCGCGGAGGTGGCAAGATCAAGCGGCGGTACTCCGGCTTCCACGCGCGCAGGCCAGGCCAGCGCGTGTGCTATCGCAGTGCGCATGTCAGGGTTGCCCAGCTGGGCGAGCACCGAGCCATCGACGTATTCCACCAACGAATGCACCAAGCTTTGCGGATGCACCAGCACCTCGATGTTGGCGGGCGAGGCGCTGAACAGATGGTGCGCCTCAATCACTTCGAGACCCTTGTTCATCAGGGTGGCAGAATCGACCGAGATCTTGCGGCCCATCACCCATTTCGGATGCTTGCAGGCCTGCTCGGGCGTCACACTGGCCAGCTCGGCGCGAGTGCGCCCGCGGAACGGTCCGCCGGAGGCTGTGAGGATCAGGCGCCGCACACCACTCGCGGCCAGGCTGGGCCGACCGCCGGGCAAACACTGGAAGATCGCGTTGTGCTCGGAATCCACCGGGATCAGTTCGCCACCACCGGCTGCCAGTGCCTCCAGCAGCAGCGGGCCGGCCATGACGATGGATTCCTTGTTCGCCAGCAGCAGGCGCTTGCCTGTGCGTGCGGCGGCGAGCGTGGAATCGAGCCCGGCAGCGCCCACGATCGCGGCCACGACGGTGTCGCACAAGTTGCCCGATACGGCTGCGGTGACGGCGTCATGTCCGCTGGCGATATCGCAACGGATATTGGCTGCGGCAAGGCGGCGGGCGAGTTCGCCTTCCAGTGCTGGATCGGCGATGACCGCGAGATCCGGCCGATGGCGCACGCATAGTTCGGCGAGCGCCGCCACATTGCTATGTGCAGTGAGCACGCTGGCGCGGAACCGCTCCGGATGACGGGCGATCACATCAAGCGTGCTGCCGCCAATGGAGCCCGTGGCTCCCACTACGGCGACGTTGCGAAGTGCGCTTCTACTCATAGGCCCAGCAGCAACTTGCCTGCAGCGAATACTGGCAATGCGGCGAACACGCTGTCGAGTCGATCAAGCATGCCGCCGTGGCCCGGGAACAGGTTGCCCGAATCTTTAACCGCGGCGTGGCGTTTCATCAGGCTCTCCAGCAAGTCGCCCACGATGGAGGCGATCACGGTCACCGCCGACAACACCAGCAGGCCAACCAACTTGCCGTCATGCACATCCAGCAGGAGGCCGCCAACCAGGGCGACGAGTGCGCCACCCACGAAGGCGCCATAGACACCTGCCCAGGTCTTGCCGGGGCTGATGGTGGGGGCCAGCTTGCGGCGACCGAACTGGCGCCCGCTGAAGTATGCGCCGATGTCGGCAGCCCAGACGATGAGCAGCGCGAGCAGGGTCCACCAATGCCCCTGCGTGCCGGATCCATGGATGGATACCACCGCCACCCAGGCCGGCACGATCACCAGCAGGCCGGCGCCCAGCTTGAACAGGCAGTTTTCGCGTGTCGGTGCGGCGCCGAAGGCGAAATGGCGCAGCCATTGGCCGGTTGCCAGCCACCACGCGACGCCGATGCCGATCAATACCGGCCACCAGGCGGTGCCTCGCGCGTACCAGCACAGCGCTAGCAGCAGGGCAGTCAAAGCCAGCAGGCTGCCTCGCGGCGCAGTGGCCTTGAGACCGGACAGTCGGGTCCATTCCCACATGGCGGCCAGGAAAGCGATGGCGACGATCGGTGCGAACAGCCAGGTCGGCGTCAGCAGGATCAGGCCGATCACCAAGGGAGCGAGTAGCAGGGCGGTGAGGGTGCGCTGGAGCAGCATGCAGATCCTTGGGTTACGCCTTGAGGGCGACCTGTTCGCCGGTTTTGCCGTAACGGCGTTCGCGGCGGGCGTAGTCTTCGATGGCGCTCTTCAGGCAAGCCTGGTCGAAGTCGGGCCACAGGGTATCGGTGAAATGCAGCTCGGCGTAAGCCAGCTGCCATAACAGGAAGTTGCTGACGCGGCATTCGCCGCCAGTACGGATGAACAAGTCCAGCGGTGGCAGCTCGGCCAGGCACATCCAGTGGCCCAGCAACTGCTCGTCGATTTCGTCTGCACGCAGTTCGCCGCGCACCACTGATTCGGCGGCCTTGCGGGCAGCCTGCACAATGTCCCAGCGGCCACCGTAGTTCACGGCGATGTTCAGGTGAAGCGCATCGTTGCCGGCGGTGCGCGCCATGGCGGCGATCATGCGCTGACGCAGGCCAGCATCGAACGCGTTGAGGTCACCCACGAAACGGATGCGCACGCCATTGCCGTGCAGTTCGTCCACTTCCTTGTCCAACGCACGCAGGAACAACTCCATCAGCGCGCCGACCTCGTCCTGCGGGCGCTTCCAGTTCTCGCTGGAGAACGCGAACAGGGTGAGTACCTTGACACCCTGGCGCAGACAGCCCTCGACCACATCGCGCACGGCCTTGCGTCCGGCGTTGTGGCCGAAGGTGCGCGGCCGGTGGCGGAGTTTTGCCCAGCGACCATTGCCGTCCATCACGATGGCGATGTGGCGCGGTATCCGCGCGGGGTCGGCGCTGGTCATGATGCGAGGGTGATGGCGCTCAGAGCGCCATCAGCTCCTCTTCCTTCTGCTTGACGGCGCTGTCGACGTCCTTGACGTAGCGATCAGTGAGCTTCTGGATCTCGTCCTCGGCCTTGCGCTCGTCGTCCTCGGTGATCAGCTTTTCCTTGAGCAGATCCTTGACCTGCTGCATGGCGTCGCGACGCACGTTGCGGATAGCGATCTTGGCGTTTTCACCTTCGTGCGCCACGTGCTTGGCCATTTCGCGGCGGCGCTCTTCGGTGAGCGGCGGCATGTTCAGGCGAATCACGGTGCCTGCAGTGGTCGGCGTGATACCAACATCGGAAGCCATGATGGCCTTTTCGATGGGGGCGACCAGGGTCTTCTCGAACGGGGTGATGATGATGGAACGCGAATCGCCCAGCGCGATCGTGGCGACCTGGTTCAGCGGCATGTCCGAACCGTAGTAAGGCACCTTGATGCCTTCAACCAGCGCCGTGCTGGCGCGGCCTGTACGCAGGCGAGTCAGGTCGTGCTTGAGCGAGTCGATGCTCTTGCCCATGCGGGTCTGGGCATCGTTCTTGATGTCGTTGAGCATGCGTACACCCCTTGAACCGTGCAAGCCGTTGAGTATAGCAGGGGGTAGCGGGGCGTTGGGATTGCGCGGCTTTCTTCCTCTTCCTCTGGGGAGAGGATCGAGGTGGGGAGCGGGTGCTCGCGATAAGGCTTTGTCGAGCGTTGCTTCGATGTTGCATTACCGCAAGATGGCCCCCCACTCCAGCCCTCGCTCCCACAGGGACTACCTTCGGGTCGCCCGCAGGGAAGAGGGAGTCAAAAGTTCAGTTGTCGGAGACGAGCGTGCCCACGGTCTCGCCTCGCATGATGCGCATGAGGTTGCCTGGTACGGTCATGTCGTAGATGCGCAGCGGCATGCCATGGTCGCGGCACAACGCGATGGCGGCCGTGTCCATCACGGCGAGCTTGCCTTCGATCACCTGATCGTAGGTGAGCGTGTCGTAGCGGGTGGCGTCGGCGTGGCGAGCCGGGTCGGCGGTATACACGCCATCAACCTTGGTAGCTTTGAGCAGAAGGTTGGCACCCAGTTCCACGGCGCGCAGCGCGGCCGCCGAATCGGTGGTGAAGAACGGGTTGCCGGTGCCGGCGGCGAACAGCACGATGCGACCCTTTTCGATATGACGGATCGCGCGGCGGCGGATGAAATCCTCGGAGACATCGTGGATCTGGATCGCGCTCATCACGCGGGCAAAACCACCGCGACGCTCGATGGCGTCCTGCATGGCCAGCGCGTTCATCACGGTGGCCAGCATGCCCATGTGGTCGCCGGTGACGCGATCCATGCCGGCCGCAGCGAGGCCGGCGCCGCGGAAGATGTTGCCGCCGCCGATGACCACGCCAATCTGGATGCCGGCTTTCTGCACTTCGATGATTTCGTCGGCAAGGCGGCCGATCATCTTGGGGTCGATGCCGTAGTCGGCCTCACCCATGAGGGCTTCGCCGGAGAGTTTGAGCAGGATGCGGCGGTAATTAAGCGGTGCGCTCATGAGGTCTCCGGATTGTGTGGGGCAAAACGCGCGTATTGTAACGGCAGCGACGCGAAGGGGTAAGCATTTCGTGCCGTGGCGTCGAGGGGAAACCCAGCCTTGCCGGAGGTTTGGTACCGGGATGGGCGCAAGGGACCTGCCCACCTCGCGAGGAGGCGGGTAGCAGAAAAAGGACTTTCATAAAAAAAGCCGCGGTCTCCCGCGGCTTTTCTGTGGCCCGAAGGCGGCAAGGTACTTAGACCTGCATCGCCTTCTGAACTTCGGCCAGATAGTCTTCCTGCACCTTCTCGATGCCTTCGCCGACCACAAGACGGGCAACGGCAACCACTTCGGCGCCTTCCTTCTTGAGGGCGTCGCCGACGGTGACATTGGTGTCCAGCACGTACGGCTGGCCGACCAGGGTCACTTCCGAGACGATCTTGTTGATCTTGCCGGAGATGATCTTCTCGAGGATGTCGGCCGGCTTGGCCTTGTCCTTGTCGGTCATCTGGCTCAGCGCGATTTCCTTTTCCTTCGCGATGAACTCGGCCGGGACGTCTTCCGGCTTGATGTGCGGCGGATTCATGGCCGCCACGTGCATGGCGATGCCCTTGGCCAGCTCTTCCGAGCCGCCCTTGAGCGCCACGATCACGCCGATGCGGCCGCCATGCAGGTACGTGGCCAGCGGGCCATCGTTACCGATGCGGACCATGCGACGGACCTGGATGTTCTCGCCGATGGTGGCGATCTGGGTCTTGGTGGCTTCTTCGACCGTGCCGCCAGCCGGGTGGGCGGCAGCCTTCACGGCGTCGACGTCGGTCGCACCGGACTGCAGTGCAACAGCGGCGACGGAATCGGTGAACGCTTTGAAGTTGGGTGCCTTGGAGACGAAGTCGGTTTCGCTATTGATCTCGACCAGCACGGCCTGGCCGTTGGCGGAGGCGGCGGCGATCAGGCCTTCGGCGGCCACGCGACTGGCCTTCTTGTCGGCCTTGGCCAGGCCGGTCTTGCGCAGGTACTCGACAGCAGCTTCGATGTCGCCGTTGTTCTCAACCAGCGCCTTCTTGCAGTCCATCATGCCGGCGCCCGAACGCTCGCGCAGTTCGCTAACCAGTTTTGCGGAAATGGCAGTCATCTGGATTCCTCAAAAAACTTTGATGCGCCCCGACCCTTGCGGGCCGGGGCAGATAAGGCTTACTCGGCGTCCGGCGCCGGCTCATCGGTGCGACCGCGGCCACCACGGCCACCGTCACGACGCGGGGCGCCAGCGCCCTTCTTGGCCGGACCACGGTTGTCGCGGCGCGGCGGAGCAGCCTTGCGCTCGTCCTTGGCAACCGGGTTGCCTTCTTCGTCGAGCTCGACGAACTCGTTGGCGTCGCCCTGGGCGGCAGACGGCGCAGCGGCCTTGCCTTCCAGGATCGAGTCGGCAGCGGCGCGGGCGTACAGCTGGATGGCGCGAATGGCGTCGTCGTTACCCGGGATGGCGTAGTCGACCAGTTCCGGGTTGTAGTTGGTGTCGACCACGGCGATGACCGGGATGCCGAGCTTCTTGGCTTCCTGGACGGCGATGTCTTCGTGGCCGATGTCGATGATGAACAGCGCGTCCGGCAGACGGTTCATGTCCTTGATGCCGCCGAGCGAGTTCTGGAGCTTGTCGCGCTCACGGCGACGGGCCAGCACTTCGTGCTTGACCAGCTTCTCGAAGCTGCCGTCGGTCTCAGCCGCTTCCAGCTCCTTCAGGCGGGCAACCGACTGCTTGACCGTGCGGAAGTTGGTCAGCATGCCGCCGAGCCAGCGAGCGGTGACGAAAGGCATGCCAGCGCGTGCGGCTTCCTCGGCCAACGGCTCACGGGCGGAGCGCTTGGTGCCGACGAACAGCACGGTGCCGCGCTTCTGCGCGATCGCCGACAGGAAATTCATCGCGTCCGTGAACAGCGGCAGCGTCTTTTCGAGATTGATGATGTGGATCTTGCCGCGCGCACCAAAGATGTACGGGGCCATCTTCGGGTTCCAGTAACGGGTCTGGTGACCGAAATGCACGCCAGCTTCGAGCATCTGACGCATGGTGACTTGAGCCATGGTGTAACTCCAATTTTTATGGGTCTTGAGAGACCCGGGGGTTGGGACCTCCACGCATCCCCGGCTTCGACCGCGGCAGCCCGTATCATGTGGTGGGCGTACCACGGCACCCCGAAGGCGGTGCCGATGCGTGTGTGGCGTTTAAGTGTCCAATCAAGGACTTGGGGGCTTGTACCGCAACGCGGTTACAATCTCCCCTGTTTTGCGACTACAAAAGAGCCCGATCAAATCGGACATGTCGGGTCAGCAAAACTTCGAAATTGTAGCCGGTAAGCCGGCGGCGCGGCAAGTTGCTGGATTTCTGGGCAATTGCCGCCATGTGAGTGGAACTATGGCAGTCACCCTGAAAACTCCCGAAGACATCCAGGCCATGCGTGAGGCCGGCAAGCTGGCGGCCGAAGTGCTTGCCATGCTGAAAGAGCACGTCAAGCCTGGCGTTACCACCGAAGACCTGGACCGGCTCGCCTACGAGCACATCACCAAGGTGCAGAAGGCCATTCCGGCCAACGTGGGCTACAACGGCTTTCCAAAGACGCTGTGCACCTCGGTCAACCACGTGATCTGCCACGGCATTCCCACCCCGGGCAAGGTGCTCAAGGATGGCGACATCATCAATCTCGACGTCACCGTCATCAAGGACGGCTGGCATGGCGACACCAGCCGCATGTACTTCGTCGGCGCCCCGTCGGTGCTGGCCAAGCGTCTGGTGGATACCACCTACGAGGCGATGATGCGCGGCATTGAGGCCGTGCGCCCGGGCGCTACGCTCGGCGACATCGGCGCGGCGATCCAGAAGCATGCGGAAGCCGCGGGGTTCTCGGTGGTGCGCGAGTATTGCGGCCACGGCATCGGCAAGGTCTATCACGATGAGCCGCAGGTGCTGCACTACGGTCGTCCGAGTACCGGTCTGGAGCTGAAGAAGGGCATGACCTTCACGGTCGAGCCGATGGTCAACGCCGGCAAGCCGCAGACCAAGCAGCTGCCCGATGGCTGGACGGTGGTAACCAAGGACCATTCGTTGTCCGCGCAGTGGGAGCACACCATTGCGGTGACGGATGACGGGTTTGAGATTTTGACGCCTTGGCCGGATGCGGCGTGAGGTGAGTGATGGAGGGTCGCTTCGGCGGCCCTTCTTTTTGGTCGTTGCCTTCGGTGAACGGCAAACAGGGCGCTTCATCTGGGTCGTCATCCCTGCGAAAGCAGGGATCCAGTGACTTTCGCTCTCGACTCCGTGTTCCGGCCAGCGTGCCGCCTACGCGGCGGGCGCTTCGATCGCCTGCTCGCGCTCAAGTCACTTTTCTTTTGCTGGCCCACGCACGCGCAGGAGCGCGTGCGAACGGCGAAGCCGGCCCGAAGGGCGGAGGGCAGGATGCCCGGAGTCAAAGAAAAGTAACCCAAAGAAAATGGCCTGAAGAGCTGGCAGCACTGCGATGGATACGAGCCTGGATAGTGCGGTATCGACAGGGCGTGGCGTTGCTACCTCAAACGGAGCGGCTACACCGCGGGGCGTCGGAGTACTGAGGACCTAAAGCTGCCGTTTGCTTCATGCTTCGCTCCCTCTCCCTCCGGGGAGAGGGTTGGGGTGAGGGGGCGGGCTTGCGGCAGCGCTGCATCAAGCCCTTGTCCCTGCGAATTTCCCCGGCGGAATGCAAATACATGAATGCAAGACTGCTTCTCGCCTCCATGCGTGGCAGACTTGCTGCACTGCCACACGCACTTGCCGACCATGCCCGTCGCCCCGATCGTGCTGCCCCCCTTGCCACGCCTGCCCGCGGCGGTGCCGCGCTCAGGTGTGTCTACGGACGCGCGTCGGGCTTTGCGGCAGTTGCTGGGCGATGTGGATCGTTCACTTGCAACAGCGTTTCGCGACGGTGCCGACGCCACCGCATTGGCCCACCGCCGCGGCGAATCGGTGCAGCGCATCGTGGTGCATGTGTGGACGGCATGCCTGGGTGACGTCAGCGATGCAACGCTGTTCGCGGTTGGAGGGTTCGGTCGCGGTCTGCTGTTTCCCCATTCGGACGTCGATTTGCTGGCGCTTGTCGGGCCTTCGGAACCGGCGCGTTTGCGCGCGTTGGAGCAATGCTTCGCCACGTTGTGGGATATCGGCCTGAAAGTCGGTCACGCCGTGCGCGACTTGCTCCAATGCCGCGTGCTGGCCGGGCACGATGCCAGCGTATTCACCAGCCTGCTCGATGCGCGACGCCTGGCCGGCGACCCGGCGATGGAAGAGGGGCTCCAGGCGATCATCGATGATCCGGCGTTGTGGCCGCCGGCGGCCTATCTGGCGGTGCGTCTGGCCGAGCGCGATGCACGTCATGCGCGCTACAACGACACCGCCTACAACCTCGAGCCCAATATCAAGGACGGTCCAGGCGGGCTGCGCACACTCGATTCGTTGCGCTGGCTCGGGCGTCGTCTCGCGCATGCGGATGATTTTGACGACATGGTGGCCGAAGGGCTGCTCGATCCGGCCGAGAAAGACACGCTGGAGCAGGCCGAGGCTACGCTGCGCAGCTATCGCTTCGCACTGCATCTGGAAGCGGGGCGCGCCGAAGAGCGTTTGTTGTTCGACTATCAACGGGCGCTGGCGGCAAGTCTCGGTTTTCAGGACGAGCACGAGAAGAACCTCGGCGTCGAGCAATTCATGCAGGGCTATTACCGTGCGGCCAGCCAGGTAGAGCGGCTAGGCGTGCAGATCGCCGAGCGCTTCGAGGAAATGTTGGAGCCACCGACCGCGCCGCAACCGGTAGGCGATGATTTCATCCGCTATGGCAAACGCCTGGCGGTACGCGATCCTGACCTGTTCATGCGACGACCCGCCGCGTTGGTGGAAGCCTTCATCGTGCGGCTCGGCGAGCCCGGCATCACGGGCTTTACCGCAGACACCATGCGCCGCATCCATCAGGCAGCGGCTGTGTTGGAACGTTCGTTGGCTGATGATCCAGAAGTGCTGGTTGCGTTCCTGCGATTGCTCCGCCTGGGTGCGCCTGCGGTGGAGGCGATGTGGCGGATGAATCGCCATGGCCTGCTGGCAGCCATTCTTCCTGCATTCGGCAAAGTGTTCGGGCGTATGCAGTACGACCTGTTCCATGTCTATACCGTGGACGAACACACGCTACGCGTGCTGCGGAACGTGGCGCGTTTCGCCGAACCGGCGGCTGCCGGCGAGTTTCCCATCGCCTGCGAGATCTGGCCGACGCTGCCCAAGCCGGAATTGCTGCTGTTGGCTGCGTTGTTCCATGACATCGCCAAAGGGCGGGGCGGCGATCATTCCGTGCTTGGCGAAGAAGAGGCGCTGGCTTTCGGTCGCCGACTGGGTTTGCCTGAGGAGGACACGCAACAGGTCGCGTGGCTGGTGCGCTGGCACCTGCTGATGAGCACCACGGCGCAGCGTCAGGACATTACCGATCCGGACGTGGTGCAACGTTTTGCTGAAACGGTGGGCAATGCCGAACAGCTGGATCTGCTGTACCTGCTGACTATCGCCGATATCATCGGAACCAGTCCAAAATTGTGGAATGGCTGGAAGGACCGATTGCTGGCGGACCTCTATACGGCCACGCGATATGCGCTGCGCAGCGAGGACGAACTACCGACGGATGCCGCTGCGCGAGTGCGCGAATGCACGGATCAGGCGTTGATCTTGCTGGAGCAAGACGGGTTCACGGCAGATGCTTGCCAGCGCGTATGGCGCAGCTTTCCCGAATCGAGTTTCCTGCGGCACCACCCGGAGCAGATCGCGTGGCAGACAGCGGCGATTCTGCGCGCGCGGGGGGCAACACCGTTGATCGAGGTGCACCCGAAGTCGGTGCGCGGCACGACCGAGCTTTTTGTCTACGTGCCCGACCGCGACGGCTTGTTCGCAGCCGTTACGGCCATGCTTGATCGACTGCATTTCTCCGTCATGGAGGCACGCATTCTGAGTTCGCCCACCGGCATGGCGCTGGATACGTTCCTGTTGCTGGAGTCGGATAGCCAGCAGCCGGCCACTCCGGAGCGTGCGGAAGAATTGAAGCAGCGCATGCATCGTGCGCTGTCCCAGCCTGGGCATGTGCACCAGCCATCAAGGCGCAGCATGTCGCGCCATCTCAAGCACTTCCAGGCGGCTCCGAAGATCGCTTTCAGCACGGTGGCAGGACGCACGCGCCTTTCGCTGGTATGCAGCGACCGCCCCGGCCTGTTGGCAGCGGTGGCGCAAGGCATGATGGACGCCGGTGTGCGCGTGCACGACGCACGCATCGCGACCTTCGGCGAACGCGTCGAGGACTTCTTCCTGATCACCGATCGCCACGATGCGCCCCTGAGCATCGACCAACAGGATCGTTTGCTTCATGCGCTGCTGGAGCGGCTGGGTACGGCAAAAGTCGCCTGAAGCAGGCGCAGAAGTGAGTGAGGCAGAGCGAGAGGCGGAAGAAAGCCTCTGGCGGTCCGCTTTTTCGTGGTTCTCGTTCCTCTTTGCTCGTTTCTCCAAACTGCTCGCTGGGTTAGCATCTGCGGATATTCCTCCACCCGCGTACACCCCATGCAAACCATCCAGTCCCTTATCGATGATGCCTTCGAGCGTCGCAACGAACTGACCCAGGCCGAAGTCGAGACGCATCTGCGCCCGGCGGTGGAGCAGGTCATCAACCTGCTGGAATCCGGCGAGCGGCGCGTAGCTGAGCCCGATGACAAGGGCGGCTGGACGGTGAATCAGTGGATCAAGAAAGCGGTGCTGCTGTATTTCCGCATCAATGGCAATCGCGTGGTCGACGGTGGCCCGGCGCTGGCGTTCGACAAAGTGCCGCTGCGCTTTGCGCACGGCAACGACACCGAGCTGCAGGGCCTTGGTGCACGCGTGGTGCCCGGTGCGCTGGTGCGTCGTGGCGCGCACGTGGCGAAGGACGCGGTGTTGATGCCCAGCTACGTGAACATCGGCGCTTACGTGGGCGCGGGCACCATGGTTGATACCTGGGCTACGGTGGGCTCATGCGCACAAATTGGATCGGGCGTGCATCTCTCCGGTGGTGTGGGCATCGGTGGCGTGCTGGAACCGCTGCAGGCCAACCCGACCATCATCGAAGACAACTGCTTCATCGGTGCGCGTTCGGAAGTGGTCGAGGGTGTGATCGTGGAGAAGGGCAGCGTGATCGGCATGGGCGTGTTCCTGGGCCAATCCACGCGCATCTACAACCGAGCCACTGGCGAAGTCAGCTACGGTCGCGTGCCTGCGGGCAGCGTGGTTGTGGCAGGCAGCCTGCCGTCGAAGGACGGGACGCACAGCTTGTATGCCGCAATCATCGTCAAGCAGGTGGACGAAAAGACGCGCAGCAAGACCGGTATCAATGAATTGCTGCGGAGCGCCGAATGAGCGTGACGCTGTACGGTCTGACCACCTGCGATACCTGCCGCAAAGCGCGAAATTGGCTCGACCGTTTCGAGGTGCCGTATACCTTCGTCGACTACCGTGCGAACCCGGTGCCGGCGGCGACCCTCAAAACGTGGGCGCAGCAACTTGGCGGCTGGGAAAAGCTGGTCAACAAAGCTTCCACCACATGGCGCACCCTGCTGCCGCAACGCAAGAGCCCCGGCAGTGATCCAGAGTGGACGTTGCTGCTGAAGGAGTATCCCGCACTGGTGCGCCGCCCTGTGGTACTGCAGGAAGACGGTTCGGTCAGCGTGGGTTTCACCGATAACGGCTTCAAGAAACTCTTCGCGAGGTGACATGAAGACCCTGCGGGTGAAGACTCCACGGACGCCGCGCCAGTACCGCAACAACCTGCGCATCGAGCGCGACAACGCAGCGCTTTACGATCGCCTGGCCGAATTGACGAAGGACGAACGTATCGACCGAGCGTACCGGCGCATCGCCGATGGCGAGCGTGCCAATGCCGCGTTCTGGGAAGATCGCCTGCGCCAGATCGGAGCGGATGTGCCGGCTTCGCGGGTGGGCATGCGCGTGCATGTGCTGTCGTGGTTCGCACGCCGCTTTGGCACCGACTTCGTGATGCCGACCGTGGTACGGCTGGAGCATGCCGATCACCTTCCGACCCCGGTGGATCGTGAGAGTCACCGCAACCACTTCGTCGATGAGGCGTTGCCGCCGGTGCAAAGCGGACGCCACCGCACGCGCAGCGGCAACACGCTGCGTGCCGCGGTGCTGGGCGCCAATGACGGGCTGGTGTCCAACGGCAGCCTGGTAATGGGCATGGCCGGCGCCGCATCGGGCGATCACGCGATCCTGCTTGCCGGTTTTGCCGGGCTGGTGGCGGGTGCGTGCTCCATGGCGCTGGGCGAATGGCTGTCGGTCAATAGTTCTCGCGAGTTCTACCAGGCGCAGATCGCCGCGCGTGCCGAACGCCTGGCGGTATCGCCGGAGGACGGCATGCATCGCATTGCCGGTATCTATCGCGAGAAAGGGCTGGAATCGCAGGCGGCTGAACATTTGGCCGAACATCTGGCCGAAACGCCGCGCACGGCGCTGGATACGCTGGTGCGTGAAGATCTCGGCATCGATCCCGATGAGTTGGGCGGCTCTGCTTATGGCGCGGCCATATCCTCGTTCTGCCTGTTCGCCCTGGGCGCGCTGTTTCCCGTAGCGCCGTACCTGTTTCTGCGGGGCAACGCCGCGCTGGTGGCGTGCATGCTCTCCACCATGGCGGCGCTGGTGCTGATCGGCATGGGTACTGCGCTGTTTACGGGTCGCAGCATGCTGTTTTCCATCGTGCGCCAGCTGGCTATCACGGTGGCTGCGGCGGGTGTCACCTATCTGATCGGTCACCTGATGGGCGTCGCGCTTACGGGCTGAGCGAAGCGCGTCGGGTCGTTCGTATTTCATTTTTCGTTGAGGGAAGCCATGTCCGCCGTATTCGATCTTGCCTGTGAGCTGATCCGTCGCCGTTCGGTCACACCGGACGATGCCGGCTGCCAGGCGCTGCTGGGCAAGCGGCTGGCGGCGGCGGGTTTCAAGGTTCAGCACCTGCGCTATGGCGATGTGGACAACCTGTGGGCCACGCATGGCAGTGGCGGGCCGCTACTGGTTTTCCTGGGGCATACCGATGTGGTGCCCACCGGTCCGGTGGAGACGTGGCATGGCGATCCCTTTGAGCCCGTTGTGCGGGATGGCCATCTATACGGCCGCGGCGCCGCGGACATGAAAGGCTCAGTGGCGGCGATGGCGGTGGCACTCGAGGCGTTTGTGGCGACGCACCCCGATCATCGTGGGCGCGTAGGCCTTTTGCTGACAAGCGACGAGGAAGGGCCGACCAATCTCGATGGCGTGCGCCGTGTGGCCGAGCATTTTCGTGCCATCGGTGAGCGTATCGACTGGTGCGTGGTGGGTGAGCCCTCTTCGAAAGAGCGGCTGGGTGACCTGATTCGCGTGGGGCGTCGCGGCTCGCTGTCGGGCACGCTCGTGGTGCACGGTGTGCAAGGTCATGTGGCGTACCCGGAGAAGGCGAAGAATCCCATCCATGCCTTCGCACCGGCGTTGGCGGAGCTGGCTGCCGAGCGATGGGACGAAGGCAACGCCGACTTCCCGCCCACCTCGTTTCAGGTATCCAATCTCAACGCCGGTACGGGTGCCAACAACGTGATACCTGGCGCACTGACGGCGCTGATCAATTTCCGTTACAGCACTGCCAGTCGCGCAGAAGATTTGCGTGCGCGCACCGAGGCCATTCTCGACAAGCATGGGGTGGACTGGCAGGTCGAATGGTCGCTCTCCGGGGAACCGTTCCTCACGCCACCAGGCGGCGCCGTGCGCGAAGCGGTGGTGGCCGTATGCCGTGAGTTGTGCAGTGTGACGCCGGAGGAGAGCACCGGGGGCGGTACGTCCGATGGCCGCTTCATCGCGCCGCTGGGCGCCGAGGTGGTCGAGTTGGGGCCGGTCAATGCCACCATCCACAAGGTAGACGAGTGCGTCGCCGTCGCCGATCTCGAGAAGTTGCCGTCGCTCTATCTTGCCGCCTGCAAGAAACTGCTGGGCTGAAAACGCGTCGCGGTGCCGGGCATATGCCGATTGCCCGGTTTGCCCAAGCCCATGCGGGCGTGGCACCCTGCCTGAGTCACACCTCTGGACGTCCAGAAGTCCGCAACTCGGGAGTATTCATGTCTCGCAAGTTCTTCAGCATTGCGCTCGCCACCACCTTGTCAGCCACCGCGATGGCTGCTGTACCGACGTCCGAGCAGCCAGGTCTCGCACAGATTCGCGAAACGGACTTGCGCGCCGATCTTGGTTTTCTCGCGTCCGACGCGCTGCAAGGCCGGCTCTCACTGCAGCCCGGCGATGATGCCGCCGTGCAATGGATTGCCTCGGAGTTCGCCAAGGCAGGGCTGAAGCCGGCCGCCATCGATGCCCAGCGGCAGTCCAGCTATCTGCAGGCCGTGCCGCTGGTTGAGTACCGGCCCGATGCGAAGGCCACACGCCTGGAGCTCAAGCGACAGGGCAAGAACACGGAATGGAAGGATCCCGACGTGTCGGGTTCATTTCCGGAGGATCGCGACGTGGAAGCGCCGGTGGTGTTTGCTGGTTACGGAATCACCGCGCCGGAGCTGGGTTATGACGACTACGCGAACCTGGATGTGAAGGGCAAGGTGGTCATCGTGTTCGACCACGAGCCACAGGAGAAGGACGCCGCCTCCACTTTCAACGGCACCGGCAACACGCGCTACGCCACTAGCTACGTGAAGGTGCTCAACGCGCAGGAACACGGTGCTGTCGCCGTGCTGCTCGCTCCCGAGCCCTCGCACAACCATCCGTCAGCGCAGGAAATTCGCACCCGCATCGGCCATCACGCGGAGCACGCGGCCAACCCGATTCCTGCTCAGGCGCTGGCCGACAGTCCGCTGCATATTCCCAGCATGGTGATCTCCGCTGACGTTTCCAGTCAGTTGCTGGCGCCCAGTGGCGATACGCCAGCCGCACTACAGAACGCCATCGACAAAGACCTCAAATCGCATTCGCGGCCGCTGCCGGATAGCACGATCAGCCTGCACCTGCACAACAGCTCACGGCGCGAAGCCTCGACCTGGAACGTGGTTGGACTGGTCGAGGGCAGCGATCCGAAGCTGGCGCCGGAAACCGTCATCATTAGCGCGCATCACGATCACGATGGCGAAAGCGGCGGCAAGATCTGGCACGGTGCCGATGACAACGGCTCGGGCACGGTGGGCGTGGTGACGCTGGCCCGTGCGTTTGCCGCCAATCCGGCCAAGCCCAAGCGTTCGATCCTGTTCGTGGTATTTGCTGCCGAAGAGCGTGGCTTGCTTGGCGCCTACTATCTTGCGGCGCACCCGCTGCGTCCGCTGGACACCACGCGTGCCATGATCAATTTCGACATGATCGGCCGCGACGAGAAGCCCAGCCAGCAGACGGACGGCCTGATCGACGTGCCGGCCGATACCAGCAACCGACTCAACCTGATTGGCGCGGCCTACAGCCCGGATTATCAGCGCGCGGTGGCCAAGCAGAACGAACAAGTGGGCCTTGTGCTCGATGATCGGTTCGATCACGAGTACGCGCTGAATGTGTTCTTCCGCTCCGACCAGTTTCCATTCGTGCTGCACAACGTGCCGGCTTTCTGGTGGTTCACGGGCTTTCATCCCGATTACCACCATCCCAGCGACACGGCGGAAAAAATTGACTATCCGAAGATGGCGAAGATCCTGAAGCTCGCCTATCTCAGCGCCTGGCAGTTCGCCGACGAGGCGACACCACCGCGGTTTGTGTCGCATCCGGGCAATCAGCAAACGCACTGAGCGCTCTTATCCATATCTACGGATCATGACAGTGGCGGCTGCGGGACAGGTCTGTTGCTGTTTCAAGGCCATATCGCCGCATGACAAAGAAAAGCCGCCTTTTGGGCGGCTTTTCTGTTGGCGTATACATGGCTCCGACTGTTGTCAGGTGCCAGTGAAGTAGGGGCCGACCATCAGCCTGTCGTTGCCCAATACCGACATGACGTCACCGTTTGGCTGAATGTAATCCAGGCGCTTGGGCGTTTCACCGGACGAGGCGGACGCGTCAGCGGCAGTTGGCATCTGGACGTTGTCGTGGTGGCCACTGAAGGTCAGCGCCAGCATCTTGCCGAGCTCGAGGCCACCGTCATGAAGTGCTTGCTTGAGTGCAGCAGCGTCATGATCGCCCCACGTCCTTGCATACTCATAAGCCAGTTGGCTTTGATCCCAGGCAGGGCTGTTGGCCGCAGCAAGATTCTTTTTGTGCTGATCGATCCTGTCCATCAGGGCCCGGCGACTTCTGCCCGCGGTGACGTCGAAACGTGGTTGCTTGTTGAGGTCATCGATTTGGGCATCAATGGCAGCCTGGTCCCAATGAGCGTTTTCCTCGGCAATCATCCGTTCCGTATCGGCTGGAGTCTTGTCGGCGATATGCAGCGCCTCGGACTGGAATACCAGCGTGTTGTGGAAGACAGGCTTGTGGCGCCAGTCGCTCGCTGCATTGCCAGGCTGTTGGCGAAACAGTTCTACCTCAGCCACTACGACCACATGCGAGAAATCCGTGCTCAGCGCATAACGAGGATGCACCACCAACCAGGAAGTGATCTCCTGAGAAGGTGCGATGCCTTTTACATTGGCAACCACCTGAGTCGCCCCTCGGTTGAGCCACGTCACGTCCCTGGCCGAGTCCACAATGGCTTGCCGGAGTTGCTCTTGCAGACTTGCGCCCTTGCTTGCCTCGCGTAGATTGGCGATATGAGTTTCGGCGAACTTGTGGTTGTCTGCCTTCGTTGCGGCGGAAACGATCGCCATGCCTAACGCTCCTCCTACCGCGTTGGCGCCGATACCATTCCAGCTCATCGGCTGTGTCGGGGTGAGCGCTGGTGGCACGTTACCGTTAATGCCCGTGTAAAGCGCTTCGATGGCCGGCTGGTCCATGGCCAGGAACAACGAGGTTTGCTGCAGATCAACGACGTAACTGGCGTTGTTGATGTCGCTTGCACGAGTAGCGAACGGCAAGATCGCCGAGCCAGCGAGACAGAGACCTGCCAGCAACTTCTTGTGGTGCATGTGGATTTCCCCCTTAGGCTCGGGGGGAAAGAAAGGCGTTTCGTACCCAGTGTGCTGGATAGGTGCTGGCCATGCCCCCCGACATCGCCAGCACCGCGTTATAGCAAATCAAGCGACCACGACCATTCACGTTCCGTATCGCTAGGCCTTGGGCATCAGCGTCAACGTGTGCTGCTCAGGCCCCGGCAACAGCGGCGTGGGGCGACCATTGACCCAGTCTTCCTCGCCCGCGCCGTGATACGGCGACAACGGATTGTCGCTCTGGCCGCCCGGCATGTGCAGGATGCTTTGCGCCTCGTGTCCGGGCATCGCATCGAGGCGCTCGGAGGCGCCGAAGCCCGGTGAGACGACGCGCGGCATGTTGTTGTCACCGGCCAGCGACTCGTCCGGCATGTCGAGCATGCGGCCAATGAACGGCGGCAGGGCGCGTGACAGCGGATGGCGAATGGCGGTGCGGTTGTACTCGCCCCAGCTGCGAGCGGCCAGACCGCCAGGTTGCTTGCCCAGTTCGTCGACCACCTGATGCGCGGCGGCGGTCAGCAGTGCGTTCCAGTTGTCGTACTTCGGATCGAGCAGATGCACGGGCCGGTCGCGCAGCAGCGCCCACACGGCGGCTTCGGTGTCGTTCATGCCGGGCCAGCTGAAGTCGTCATGTTTCTGCTTCACCTGCGCCACGAACGGCGCGAGCACGTTTTCCTTCACCTTGTCGCGGAAGGCGCGCACCAATCGATAGTCCACGCTTTCCGGCGCGGCGCGGCCGGTCCAGGTGGCAGTGAGCTGGCGCAGTTGTTCCAGCTCCGGATCGCTGGTACCGGCCAGCGTGTCCTGCAACAGACGCTGCCAACGAGTGAGCAACACGGCGCGGTTGTCGAGTTGCACATCAAGCATGTTGCCGGGCGTGAAGCTGTTGCGCGCGCGCAGGTCGTCGCGAATCTGCTGCGCACGTGCGCCCAGGTCGTGGCCGCCGTTGCCCAGCAGGTCGAGTTCGGCACCGTCCACGGTTCGGTTGTTGGCCGTCCACAGGCGGCCGTCGGCCGGATCTTCAATGCGCGGGTATTGCGATGGGTCGGCCCAGCCGACCCAGCCGGTATCGGGCGTTGACCAGTCGGCTGGCAGGCGCCCATCGAAACCTTTGCGCAGCGGCATGCTGTTGCCGGTGATGGTCCAGCCGATGTGGCCGGCGCTGTCGGCAACCAGCAGGTTCTGCGGCGGCATGCCCATGGTGGGCGCCGGGTCCAGCGCAGCGTGCGCGCTATCGGCGTGTTCCAGCTGCATCACATTGATGTTGTAGCCGCGCGGGCGATCGCCGATCCACGCCAGCGCCAGCGGCGTGCCGTCGGTGTCCTTGCCCATGATCGGTCCCCAGCGCGTGGCTTCCACTTTCAGCGTGTAGCTGGGCGCGTCCTTGATGCGGATGATCTCGTCGTGCGTCTCGATGGCGGCCCAGCCTTCGGGCACCTTGTAGCGGGTGGCATCGTTCGGGTCGCGTTGCACGCGCACCCAGTCCAGCCAGTCGCCGTAGCTGTTGGTGAACCCCCAGGCGACCTGTCCATTGGAACCGACCACCAGCGCCGGTGTGCCGGGCAGGGAGACGCCGCTTACATCGCGCTGGCCGCTCGGTGCGGTGGAGTCGGGATAACGCAGCCGTGTGCGGAACCAGATGTTGGGCACGCGCAGACTCAAGTGCATGTCATTGGCGAGAATGGCCGAGCCGCTTTCAGTCAGGCTGCCGGCCACGGCGAAGCTGTTGCTGCCCGGGCGGGGTTGATCGAGCGCCGGCAGCAGGGCGGCGGTGAGCGCGGTGCTGTCGACATGGGTGGCCGGTTGCGACTGGCGCAGGTCGAACACATCTGCCGCAGGAATCACCGGCGGGCGCGAGAGGTCACCCTTGAGCGGCGCCTCCCAGTCCGGGTCGGGCGACAGCAGGAAGTCGGCGACCGGTGCCGGCAACGCCGAACGCAGCTCGGCGATATGCAATTCGCGATCGTTGCGGCCGTCGCCATTGAGGTCCAGGTACATCGCCGAGATCACGAGGAACGAATCCTCCGGACGCCACGGCTGCGGCTTCGCCTTCAGCAGCAGGTATTCCCACGGCTTCACGCGCAGGTCGGCCAGGCCGGCGTTGACGCCCGCCGCGTACAGGTCGAGGGTGTGTTTCTGCTCGGGCGCCAGCGCTGCATAAGCGGCCTCGGCCACGCTACGCAGGCGATGGCGACGATGGTTGATGTCGGTATCCAGTGCCTTGGCGCCCACCAGCTCGGACAGCTCGCCGGCAGGCAGGCGACGCATCAGGTCCATCGCAAAGAAGCGCTCCTGCGCATGCACGTAGCCCAGTGCATAGCTGATGTCATCGCGGCTCTTGGCTTGCAGCGTCGCGGTGCCCAGCGCGTCGCGGGTGATCGATACCGCGTCGCCGAGGCCGGCCAGGTGCACCTCTCCATCGAGCCGTGCGCGGCTACCTGCAAGCATGTACCAGCCGGCGGCGAACACGCCCAGTATCAGGATCAGCAATGTGCCGATGAGGTAGCGAAGCCAGCGGAAACGTCGTGGTTGCGTCATGGCGTGTGCAGCTCAGTCCGTTGGTGGTGGAGGAACAAGACCGGCCGCACAAGCGGGCGGGGTTCAAGGCGTTGGTTGGGTAAACACCGCAAAAATGCCGGCGTAGGGCTTCACCATGAACGTGGGCGCACCGGCATAGCCTTCGCCGTCCACGTAAAACTGCGAAATGGTGCCGTCGAGGTACAGCGCGTCACGGCAGCCTAGTTCTTCCTTGAACAGTCGCGCAAAGGTATGAAAATTCACCGGCGCTTCGCTCACCGCGAACACCACGTGATGCGGCGTCTTCGCGCACACGCCACTACGCCACTTCAGGCTGCTGGAGTCGTCGATGAACTGGTCGTTGAGTTTGCCGTCGATCACCAGCATGGGGCCCGACTGGCTGGCCCATTGCACGGGCTTGCCCGCTGCCTTGAAGGCTGCGCTGGTGTGTACTTCGGCATGGCCATCCGGGTAGATGGCGAACACGCCATTGGGCAGCAGCGAGAAGTTGCCCGACGCAGGATTGCCGTGGGCGAGATTCAACGGCACCACCGTCTTGCCGTTTTCCACGTACAGGCCCAGCGGTGCGAACTGTCGGTCGTAGATGCCGGCATTGGTCGCGAACAGCATGCGGCGGCCGTGTGCCATGCCCCATTGGCGCAGCGCATTGATGGTGCCGTAAGGCTCGCCGCTGCCGGGTTCCTTCCAGTGCAGGCTCAGCGTTTCGCGCTTGAGGTCAACGTTGACCACGCGGAAGTTCTGGCTTTCGAACACGCGCGCGTCGCTGTCCACGGCCTTGGCCTGTTGGTCGCAACCGGCCAGGCCACCCAGCAACAAGATGGGAGCCAGCAGGAGCCAGGGCAGGCGGCGAAGCAGCGGACGTCGGATCGAAGTCGTGGACGTGGGCATAACCCAGATGGTCGCCGGCCCAGCCCAATTCACGCAAGCCCGGCCGCCGCATGTTTTAAACTCAACGCTTTTCCCAGGTAGCGCGGACCCATGCCCTACACACCCATCGTCGCCACGCTTGGCTATGTGCTGTCGCCCGATCGCCGGCAGGTGCTGATGATCCACCGCAACTCGCGCCCGGACGACCTGCATCTGGGCAAGTACAACGGCCTGGGCGGCAAGATGGAGCCAGGCGAGGACATTGCCGCCTGCATGCAGCGCGAAATCCATGAGGAAGCCGGCATTACCTGCGAGTCGATGTCCTTGCGCGGCACACTCAACTGGCCCGGCTTCGGCAAGCACGGCGAAGACTGGCTGGGCTTCATCTTCGTAATCGACCGCTACGACGGCACACCGTTCACGTCCAACAACGAGGGCACGCTGGAATGGGTGCCGCTGGATCGCCTGATGGACCTGCCCATGTGGGAAGGCGACCGTCACTTCCTGCCGCTGGTGTTCGATGGAGACTCACGCCCGTTCCACGGCGTGATGCCATACAAGGACGGGCGCATGCAGTCGTGGGCGTATTCGCGGCTGTGAGCGGGACCATACGCATCGTCGCCGCGGTGATCCGCGATGCACAGGGTCGGGTGCTGATGGTGCGCAAGCGTGGTGCCGATGTGCTGCAGCAACCCGGTGGCAAGCGCGATGTTGGCGATAGCGACGACCTGCATACGCTGGCGCGAGAGCTGCACGAAGAACTGGGTTGTGTGATGCATCGCGATGGTGCGCTCTGGCTGGGTTGTTTCAGCGCGCTGGCGGCCAATGAGCCTGGACATGTCGTCGAGGCGGAAGTCTACGAGGTCAGCGCGGAGGGTCCGTTCTTGCCGCGTGCGGAGATCGAGGAAGTGCGCTGGATCGATCCGGCGGCGCCCGGCGACTTGCCCATCGCACGACTGAGCCGTGAACAGATCCTGCCGTTGCCCGCAGAGGTCTGATTTACCTTTTTTGCTCGTCATCCCAGCGAAAGCTGGGATCCAGCGTCTTCCGTGCCTTGCAAAGGCACGGGATTCCAGCTTCCGCCGGGATTACAGCTTGCACGGGATTCGAACGGGCGCCCAGCAAGAGGTGCGCTACACCGTTGCCGTCGACCGGTTGCGATTTCGTCCGGTGATGTGGGCCAGCGTATTGACGTTGTCCACCAGCCGATCGCTGATGCGCATGAGCAGCTCCGCCGCCTGGCGGTCTTCCGCCATGTTCAGCAGTGCAGCGTAGGTGCGCTGCAGGCTGCGCAGGTCAGGCAAATGTTCCGGAGCGCGCTGCGTTCGCAGGGCCGAGGCGATTTCGTGCAGCGCGGCGGCGCCGTGGTCGACGAAGGCGCACATCTCCGCCGTTTCGGGCAGGTTGTTGTGATCGTCGATCAGCGCCTCCAGCGTCATTGCCGTGCGCGCGAGGCGGTTGCCGTTGGCGAACAGGGCATTGGCCAGCTCCAACAACGCCGGTGGCGTGGCGGGTTCAGCGCGCATGCGGTCCAGCGAAGCCTGGGCGTTGCTGCGCGCGGTGCGCGCGGCGGTACGTGCTTCGCGGCGACCGTCGCGACGTTCAGGGCGGGCCAACGCGCGCAGGTAATCGGCATAGGCATCGAGCATGTCCGACAGCGCGGCGCGGGCCCGACCGCGTTCCCAGGTGGGCCACAGCACATAGGCCAGCAGTGCCATGCCGCTGCCCAGCGCGGTGTTGATCACGCGGTCCATCACCGCATCGCTGGAGTTCACGCCTTCGAACGAAAGCAGGATCACCACCGTGCCGGTCAGCGCGGCCACGGCCGCACCGTAGTGCGCGGTGGCGAGATAGCGGAACGCCATGCACAGCGCCGCCATCAACGCCAAGTGTGCCCAGGCGTCGTGCGGCGTGTAGTGCAGTAAGGCCGTGGTGAGCAACAGACCCAGCACGGTGCCGACCACGCGCAGCAGGCCGAAGTTAAAGGTGGCGGCAAAATCGGGTCGCAACACGATGGCGGCGGTCATCGGTAGCCAGTAGCCGTGCGGCAACTGCAACTCGCGCGCCACGAACAAGGTGGCGGACAAGGTGACGGCGCTGCGTACGGCATGGCGAAACGCCACCGAGTGCGGCGTGAGGTTGGCTCGCAGCGTGGCGAATGCCGAACTGCTGCGCAGCGCGGTAGGCAGCGGTGTTTCGGCGGCAGCGGCGCGCAGTTCGCCACGGCTGCCGGCCCAGTTCGCGTTACGCACGGCGGCGGCCAGCTGGCCGGACAGCGAGTGGATATGCGTCGCCAATCCATCGGCATTGCCACCGTTGCTCAGCAGGGCGTTCTCGCTGGCCTGCAGCGTCTGCAGGGCGTGCTCGGCCTGCCTGGGCGAGTCGCCGGCCTCCAGCGCATCGGCGATGGCACCCAGTACGCGCGCAGCATCGCCGCGGAACATCGCATGGATGGTCGGGTTGGCGTGCAGCTCCGCCATGGCGGTAAGTTCCAGCCGGATGCGCTCGGCCAGTTCCAGCAGCACGCCAAAGGCTTCCATGGCGCGACCGCGCGCATGATGCCGGCCGAGCAGGGTGTGCTGCAGCGTGGTCATGGCATCGGTGAGGGCGGGCACGTCGGCATCGTCGTGTGCCTGTTGCCGCGCCAGCGTGGCCAGCCCGCGATAGACCGCGGCCAACGCATGGCGCTCCGGCCGATAGCGCTGCAGTGGCCACGCGGCAACGGAGAACACGGTGAGCAGCAGGCCACCGGCAAAGATCAGGCTGGCGGCGGCTATAGCCTCCCCCAGCGGGCGCGGCGTGGCTGCCGTAACCACCAGCAGGATCATGCTGGTCATGCCCACGCGGGTCATGTCGGTGCCGAACACCACCAGCAAACCGCCGAAAAAGCCAAAGGCGGCCGTGGCGATCAGCATGGGTATCAGCTGGTCGCCGATCAGGAAGCCAAGCAGTGAGGCCAGGCCCGCCGCCAACGAGGCGAGCAGCAGCCGCGCCATGCGCTGGCGATACGGGCCGGGCTGGTCGGAGAACATGGTGTCCAGCGCGCCGGCGCCTATGCCCAGCCCGATGCCGGGGTGCCCACTGGCAATGCCGATGGCAAGCGGCAGGATGACCGCAGCGGTGTTTCGAATCACCACGCGCATGGGGACATCCGGCCGCTTGGCGGTCAGCAGGCTGTCCACGACAGTGGCGCGTAGTGAGTATCCGCTGGAGGGCATGGTGCTTCGTTCGCTCCTAAACGATGCAGTCATTTTGCCTCACGGCGCCTGAAGCAAACGCGACGAAATGTGGCCGCGCAATCAGTCTCCGGCGGCACCCAGCTGGCGCGACAAGGCGTACAGCACGCGCAGGTCCTGGGCATCCAGCGCATCACCATCCATGCCGCGGAAATGGTGATGGAACGAACGCACCGCAGCGGCGCGGTCATCAAGCGGATAGCCGATCAACCCCAGTGCCATCCATGGATCGAAGCCAGGTGGCGGATCGAGCAGCGGGTCGCGCGGCCAGAGGCCGAAGCCGGCATCGGCGAGCTGCTGCCACGGGAAGCGCGGGCCGGGGTCGTCCTTGCGGCCGGGCGCGAGATCCTCATGCCCGATGATCTGCGTGCGCGGTATGCGCAAGCGGTCGGCAAGGTCGGTAAGCAGGCGCAGCAGGCTGTCGATCTGTGCGCGGGCAAAGGGCGAGTCGCCGTCGTTGTCCAGCTCGATGCCGATGGAAGCGGAATTGACGTCCGTGATGGTGCCCCAGCGTCCTGCGCCGGCGTGCCATGCGCGTTTGTCGTCGGCTACCAGCTGGTAGATGCGACCATCGTCGCCGATCAGGTAGTGCGCACTCACGGGCCCGCCGCTGTTGGCGGTACGCAGGGTGTGCAGCGCCTGCTCGGCGGAGTGCTCGTTGGTGAAGTGCAGCACGATCAGCACCGGGCGTCGCGCATCGACGTTGGGGGAAGGCACCCACTGCGCCATCGGATTGCGAACTGGCGCGGGCGCGCAGGCCGCGAGCGAAGCCAGCAAGCCTAGCGGCAACAGCAGGCGGCAGACATGGAAGAGGCAGGCATGCGCGGATCGGAAGGAAGTCACGGCGGGCGCGTCACGGGGAGGTGACATGGAACCTGCCGTAGCCAGGCGGCCGCGTCAAGCCAAAGAAAAGCGGCGCCAGGTTGCCCGGGCGCCGCTTGGTGTTTCATGGATGCGGAGTGATCAGGCGCGACCGGCGAATTCGCCAGTCAGCGTGTTCACCCACACCTTCTCATCGTTGGTGATGTACTCGGGCACCTGGATCTCGATGCCGGTGTTGAGCTTGGCCGGCTTGGTGCGCTTGGTGGCACTGGCGCCCTTGAGCTCCGGCGCGGTGTCGACCACGGTCAGCGTCACGCTGGTGGGCACCTGCAGGCCCACCGGCGCATCGTCGATCAGCTGCACGTAGTAGCCCTCGACGTCCTCGACGATGTAGCCCGAGTTGTCGCCCACCAGTTCCGGCGAGAGCAGGTACTGGGTGAAGTCCTCTTTGTCCATGAACACAAAGACTTCGCCGTCCATGTACGAGAAGTTCGCCTCGCGGCGCACCAGGTCCATTTCCTTCAGGTCGTCGTCGGCGCGCAGGCTCAGGTCGAACTTGCGACCGCCAGGGATCGAATACATGGTGAAGCGAAAGGTGATGTTGCCGCCACGCGCGGTCGGCGAGCTGCGCTCGATGTCGCGCACCTGATACACGTTGCCTTCGTGTTCGACTACGTTGCCTTTCTTGACGTCGGAAGCTTTCATGGATGTAAGACCGGATGATGAAATGTTTCATGGTCGTCATCCCCGCGCAGGCGGGGATCCAGCGACTTTGTGCCCTGAGGCGCGAGGCACTGGATTCCTGCTTACGCAGGAATGACGGTGTTGGAGGAATTACTTCGGCTGCAAACGCACCGCGCCATCAAGGCGAATCGTCTCGCCGTTGATGTAGCGGTTGCCGAGGATGAAGCCCACGGTTGAGGCGAACTCATCGGGCTTGCCCAGGCGCGACGGGAACGGGATCGACGCCGACAGCGACTCCTGCACCTGCGGCGGCATGCCGTCCACCATCGGCGTCCAGAAAATGCCCGGTGCGATGGTCATCACGCGGATACCGAAGCGCGACAGCTCGCGCGCCATCGGCAGCGTCATGCCGACCACGCCGCCCTTGGATGCCGAATACGCGGCCTGGCCGACCTGACCTTCGAAGGCAGCGACGGATGCGGTGTTGATGATCACGCCGCGCTCGCCGTCTTCGCCGGTTTCGTTGGTCTGCATCAGGTTGGCGCTGGCTTTGGCCACGTTGAAGCTGCCCACCAGGTTCACCATCACCGTGGTGGCGAAGGTATTGAGCGGCATCGGGCCTTCCTTACCCAGCATGCGGCCGGCACCCAGGATGCCCGCGCAGTTCACCACTACATTCAGGCCGCCCATCGCCTCGCGCGCGGCGGCGACATTGGCGCTGACACCTTCTTCAGAGGTCACGTCGGTGCGGAAAAAATGGCCGCTCAGCGCCTTGGCTGCTTCCTGGCCCTTCTCCTGGTTGACGTCGAACAGCGCGACTTTGCCGCCGTTGGCGACCAGAAACTGCGCCACCGCGTGGCCGAGACCGGAGGCGCCGCCGGTGATGATCGCCTTGACCTGATTGAGCTGCATGGGAGTCCGTAAAGCGGTTGAAAACACTAATGGTAGCCCAGCAAGGGACATCCGGCTCTTTGGACTCTGCCGGGCTGTTTCGGGGCCGTTGGTGGGCCGGGACAGTAGTTTGGGCTACCTGATAAGCCGGGCAGACCCCGCGACGGGCTTAGACGTAGGACCGCGCCTACAACTGGCAGCCATACTTAGAGCTTTTGGTGGCGCGGCTTATATCGATTTTCCGGGCTATTTCATCGCTCGGGCGGAGTACAACCGAGGCGGTGGGGCGCTGGCGCCGTCGCTGAGGGAGGGCCGCCATGGGGTGTGGAGGCGATCAGGGCTTGCTGGTCGGGGCGACCAAGCTTTGGCTTGGTGGCGCCTCGTCGTGGGCGGGAGCGCTTCTTCGCACCCACGGCGTTTGCACCGACATCCATTCACTTCTCGCGCGCATGCTGCCGGTCTTGCTGCTGGTCATGGCCGGTACGGCATGGGCAGGGGAGGAGCCGGCCGCGTCGACGAATGCGCCCGAGCACGCCGATCACTCGTCTTACTTCATGACAACCTCGCAACTGCCCGATCCCATGAGGCCGTTCGCGCACTTGCCGAAAGATGCTGCATTCAGGGTGCGCGCTGCGGTCGTGGCGGTGCCCGATCCACTGGAGACGCGGTTGGGTCGTGCCTTCGATGTCGAACTCAGCGCGGTGATGAGCGCGTTCCAGGCCAGCGGATACGTGCTCGATGGTTTTGCCTTTACATGGATACCGAAAGATCCGCACAGCGATAGCGCGTATCCCACATCCGATGGCAAGGCGCGCGAATTGCCGAGCGTCATGTTGTTTCGACGCGATGACTGGCGTGGATGCAAAGGGGAACCTAGGGACCCCCAATTTTGCGGCTCCAGTTACTACGCGCTCTTTCTCGTTGGCGAAACGCCAACCTCAGGTATTCATCCGGAAGCCTTCAAGCTCGCTGCGCGTTGTGCGATAGCGCTGGATGGCGCCAATCGCAAAAGCCCGCTGGCGTCGGCATCGGATCTGTTTGAGGAAGACTGCGACGCCCTGACAACACACAGCGCAAAGGCCGTGGCTGCGTTCAACTGCGATCGCCAGCTTGACGTGATCGGCCCAGCGTTCTCCGGCACCATGGAATCGATGGCAGCGGCGTTGAACAGGGCGGCCTTGGAAGTGGCAAGTGCGCCATGCGGTGGGTTGCCGACGGCAGAGACAGCAAAGAGCTTTCGGATTCGGTTGCTCTCGCCTTCGGCAAGCATCAGCAACAACGAAGAGATCAAGTACCACGCCTATGTGAAGGTCGCGAATACGGACAAGTTCAAGGTGGATCTCCAATACCGCTCGCTGGCTTATAGCGTGTCGGACCAAATGGAGAGCGTACTGTCGTATCTCCAACCCCGTGTGGGTCGAAATCGCAGTGTCGTGGTGCTAAGCGAGGAATCGAGCTTTGGCAATGGGGTCATGCCGGATCTCTACGAAAACTGGTCTCTCGGCACAGGCAACGAGATCTGCAGGAAATCCGGCAAAGAGGGCGCGCCGGAAGCGTGTTGGGGCCACCTGGTCAATGTGCAGTTTCCCCCCAACATCGCCGCCATCCGTGCCGAGCACGTGAAGATCCAGCAGACTGAAGATGCGCAGCGTCGACAGATACTGCCGGAGCGATTGCTCGAGCTTGACCTCACGGGTGTGGACAAGGGAACGGACCAACCACCGACCTACCAGCCCAGTCTGAGCTCCCGTTCCGATGAGCTCATGCTGTACCAGACCTTTGATGCCTTGAAGAAATTCCATCCGCCGGCGACGGTGATTATTGTCGCTACCGATGTGCGCGATCGCCTTTTCCTGCTGAGCGAGACGCGCGATCTGCTGCCAGGTGCGCTGCCCATCGTGCTTGAACAGGACAACCTTCTTGAGCATCCGGACTATCGTGATATCAGTCGCGGCAGCATCACGATGCCTGCTGGCAGAAGTCTCGTTTGCCTGAACTCTTACAACGATCCCATACCGTGCCCCCAAGGTGAGATGGTGCGGGGTTCTCCGGCCGAACAAGGCGACTTTTTGACGTGCTCCCTATTTCCACGCCGTTTCGCATTCGCCACTGACTACGCGGCGAACACCTTCCGCGCCATGTTGCGGCTGGTGAAACAGCAAGATGCGACGTCCAAAAAAGATATAGATAATTTCACCTCGCCCGCAGAGGCATGGATGGCGCCTCACATGCTGGTTGCCACGCTGGCAGGCTTCAAGGACATCGATGGCCTTCGGGCCAGACGGGCGTCAACGGACTCAACTGCTGTAGACACGCAGACCAAATGCAGCACACACAAGGAAGAAAGGCAGGACACCCTTATCGTTGCCGATACGCGCCTCCAGCTGCAGGGTCCCG
Source organism: Dyella sp. OK584 (assembly GCF_057787755.1). Lineage (NCBI taxonomy): Bacteria > Pseudomonadati > Pseudomonadota > Gammaproteobacteria > Lysobacterales > Rhodanobacteraceae > Dyella > Dyella sp. OK584. Next base: position 4,252,293 of record NZ_CM173542.1, on the reverse strand, counting down.
TGTATCTGGCAATGGTCCTGTTTTTCCTGATGATGCTTGTAGTTGCACTGTGGCTGATCCGCAACGGTGGCGGGCGGCCGCTTCTGGTATTTCCCATTCATCGTTATGCGCTGCGTTGGATGCACGTTGCACTTGCGGCAACGTCGAAGTCCATCAGCAAGGTGGGAGTTGGCTGGTTCCTGCTGTGGATCGCCATGGCGGTGGCTGGTCTGGGAATCGCTGGCTACAAGGTCGGCAAGGTGTTTTGGCCGCATGCATACCTCGATACCAACCTGGCGCATGGTCGCGCCCTTGAGGTGCTGATCGGACTATGCCTTGGATACGGGTGCTTCATCGTCCTCACCATGCTCAGGGTGCGCGAGTGGGATGCGCACTGCGTGGTGCTGTCTGATGCCGTCGGGCACGAAACGCCGTTGGGCATGCGCTTACGCCGTCATGGTGTCGGATACGCAGTGCTGAGTGCGCTGATTCTGTTGGTCGGACTTTGCTTGAGCGTCAACGACCTTGATCCCGTCAGCACCAGTTCTGCCCGGGCCTCAGAACTGGCGGCCACTTTCGCGCTCTGCGGGAGTGCGTTCTTCCTGGCGCTGTTTGGTGAGGCATTCGATCGTCTGTGCCGCATCAGCATGGAGCTCGACAGGGCGGTCGCGCTGATTCGGAAGGGAACGGGTTCGAATGAATGGCCGACGCCGTGTCTGCTCGGCGAGCGAGCGACCAGCCCCTTCAACATTGCCATGCGCTTGAAGAACTATCAGGTCTGGCACCAAAGCGGCTACGCCGAGTGGGCCAGGCAGATTCAGTCCTTGCTGACCGGCACCTGGGAGCTTGGATCTCAGTCCGGCACCGTGTTCCAGACATGGCAGACATTGCTGGTCGCAGAGATGAAATTCGCGGTATCGGCGATGCGTACGTCTGCGTGGTGTTCGGTGTTGGGGGCCACGCTCGCCATACTGCTTATCCAGGTCTATCCGCCGGCCTACCCACGACTGCAGGCCACGGCTTCAGTGACGCTTCTGGCGCTCGGGTTTGCCGCCATTGTCTACGTCGTGGTCAAGCTGGAGAAGGACAGCTTGCTCGGGCGGATGTTTACCAGCGACAAGGACAGCCTGACCTTCGGCAGTGCGCTCTCGGTGCTGTGGCCCAAGCTGCTGGCTTTGGCCTCGATCCTGGTGACGGCATTTCTTCCAAGCGTCTGGGGTTGGGTCGGTGGTCTGGTAAAGGCCATCAACTCGCTGCACTGAGACGGTGTCGCGCTCAGGGCACCAGCAACCGTTGCAAGCTGTCAGATCCGATCAACGCGGGAAACGGAACCACGGGGCGAGGCGGTATCTGGGGCGTCTGCAGCTCCTTCTGCCACACACCTACGTCCCACCAGGTGTTCAGCTTGTAACCGCAGCTGCGCCATACCCCGGCCGGGTTAAAGCCCATGGAATCGTGCATGGCCACGCTGCTTTCGCCGGGCAGGGTAATGACGCCAACCGCCTGGTTCAGGCCTTGAAGATGCATCACGTCGAGCAGCACGCCATAGAGTCGACGCGCGATGCCGCGCCGACGCGCATCGGCGTGCACGTAGATGGAGGTTTCCGCGATCCAGTCATATGCTGCGCGCTCACGGAAGCGGCTGGCATAGGCATAGGCCAGCACGCGTCCACCTTCCTCCCAGACCAGCCATGGGTATTGCCGCAGACGAGTCACGATGCGCTCACGCATGACTTCGGTGCCCGGCAGTTCGGTCTCGAAGGTTTCCACGCCGTGGAGCACCGACGGGGTGTAGATGTCGTGGATAGCCGCGGCATCGTCGGCGTGGGCAATGCGGATCATGCGAGAACCTTTTCCATGCAGATGCTGCTTGGATTGGCGCTGTGTTCGCCAAAGGGTGGGCAGCGCCGGTAGCCGGCGCGTTCGTACAGCTCCAGCGCTTCAGTCTGTGCGGTGCCTGTTTCCAGGCGGACGACCTTGCCGCCGGAACGCGCGACTTCGCGTTCCAACGCTTCCAGCAATTGCTTGCCCAGGCCGAGCCCACGGCAAGCCGGCAGTACGTACATGCGCTTCACTTCCACATAGTCCGCGTGCCGCACGCAGGCGCCGCAAGCCACGGGTGTGCCATCGACGCGGGCGGTGAGGAATGTGACGTTGGGCTGCTTGAGTTCCTCCGCCGACACCGGTTGGATGTTGCCAGTGGGGTAGAGCTCCGACAGATAGCCGTCCAGCAGCTCGATCAGCGGTTTGACGTCTGGCGAGGCAGGGTCGTCGATCTCGAAACGCAGCATCGGTGCTTTCAGCATGACTCGTATTTCCAGTTGCGCCGCTTGCCCTCAGACAGCCACTCCAGCGTGGTGGCCAACCGTTTCTGGCGCGTGGCCTCGGTCTTGGCTTCGATGATCCATTCCACGTAGTCGCGTTGCGCACCGGGCGGAAAACTCTGGAACGCCTTGCGGGCACTGGCATGCTTGCGCTGGGCGAGCAGCGCGGAGAGATCTTCCGGTACCGTCGGTGCTGGCTTTGGCGTTGTGCTGGCGCGCCGCTGCTTTACGCCGGCGTCGATCAGTGCCATCGCTTTCTTGACGTGCGCAGCCAGCGTCTTCCTGGGCGGCAGATCCTTCAGCGAGGTGAGCTTGCCGAAATCACCCATGCCCTGTTCGGCGGTTTCGCCCATCACTTCCTTGTGCAGCCAAAAACCGAAGCTGCAGTGCTGCTTGAATGCGGCCATGTTGCACAGGAGCGAGCCGTTGTAGCCGAAGAAGGGCATGCTCCATTTGAGGCCTTCCTCCACCTCCGGGCAGGCTTCGTGCATCACGGCGCGCAGGTGCGCAAGGATGGGTCGGGCGAACGGCGCCGCCTTGGCGATATAGGCGTCGATACGCGGATCTTGATTGGCCATAAGCGTGACCTCACAGCTCGCGGATGAAAAACTTGTCGCAACTGAAGTGGCCGGTACCACCCATGGGTTCGCACAGGGTGGTAAAGCCATGCCGACGATACAACGATTGGGCAGCGTCCATGCCGGTCAGCGTCTCCAGGTAGCAGCGACGAAAACCATGTTCGCGTGCCGCGTCGAGGCAGCGCTGCATCATGGCGCTACCGGCGCCGAGGCCGCGTGCGTCGGGCAGGAAATACATCTTGCGCAGTTCGCATACGTCGACATCGCCGCCTTCCAGCGGAGCCACGCCACCACCGCCGAGCACGACGCCGTCGCGCTCCATGACGAAATACGCGCTGCGCGGACGTCCGTACACCTCGTACATGCTGTCGACTTCAGCGTCATGGATGGCAAAGCCCGGGCCATCGGCACCGAACTCGGGCATGACGGCGCGAATGATGTTGGCGACAGCGGCGTTGTCGCGGGCTTCAATGGGGCGGATCAGGAAGTCGGTCATGGCGTAGTTTGTGGTGTGCGGTAAACGGTGCCGTCCTTCATCACGAAGGCCGGATGCTGAAGATCGTCGATGTTCCTGGTGGGGTCGCCGGTGAATGCTGCCAGGTCGGCGCGCAGGCCCGGTGCGATGCGACCGAACTTCTCCTGCTGGCGAAGGATGCGTGCCGCCACGTCGGTGGCGGCGTGCAGCGCCTGTGGCGCGGACATGCCATCACGCACCATGTTTGCCGGCTCGCGCCAGTTGTCGCCGTGGGTGAATACGCCCACGTCGCTGCCATTGCCAATGATCACGCCAAGTTTCAATGCGGTGCGAAACGCGCGTTCGGCTTCGCGCATACGTGCCGTCGGTTGGCTCTGGCCGGGCACGTAGTGCTCGAAATATTCCGCGGTCGATTCCACTGCGGTTAGCGTGGGCTCGTAGGCGACGCCGTGCTGCTTGAGCAGACGGAAGGTGGCTTCGCTGGCGCCGTAGCCATGCTCGATGCTGTCCACGCCCGCTTCCACGGCCAGGCGCACGCCTTCGTCACTGGAGGCATGCGCGGCCACCGGACGCCCGGACAGATGCGCGGTGTCCACGATGGCCTTCATTTCCGCCAGCGACAGGGTGGGTTGCGTGCCGCCATCCACACCCACCCGGTAGTCGGCGTAAAGCTTGATCCAGTCGGCGCCATGGCCGGCCTGCTCGCGCGTGGCACGGATGGCTTCATCCACGCCGCTGATCTCCTGCGCGCCGCCGGGCAGGTCCATGTCGGGCCGGAAGCCGCGCGGCCCCGGCCCGTAACTGGCGGTGGCGACGATGGCCCGGGTGGCGACGAACATGCGTGGCCCCGGAATCATGCCCTCATCGATGGCGCGCTTGATCGAGACATCGGCAAACCCGGCGCCCTCGGTGCCCAGATCGCGCAGCGTGGTGAAGCCAGCCAGCAGCGTGGCGCGTGCGTGCGCGGCGGCTTCCAGCGTGCGGTAGTCCTGCGGCTCCTTCAGCACCTGGTCGTTCCACAACGTTTCGTTGTATGGATGCAGGAACACGTGCGAGTGCAGGTCGATGAGGCCTGGCGTCAGCGTGGTGCCGGGCAGAGCGATGCGTTGTGCGTCGCCGGGTGCCTGGATGCTTCTCACGGGGCCGACCGCCGTGATCACACCGTCATGCACCAGCACCACCCAGTCGGCGTGCGCGGCATCACCGTCGGCCGTCCAAACGCGTTCGGGAACCAGCAGCACATCGCCCTTTGGTGCGCTTGCCGCCATGGCTGCGCCTGAGGCTAACAACGCCAACAGCGCACCGACCCAACCCCTGCATTGACTCCAGCCCATCACCGGCTCCCGCGCATCCGAAAGCCGATTCTAGCCACGGGAGCCGCGTTGCGGCGAGGCCGGCTTCAGGGAGACGTGCTCGCCGTGGTGGAGGCAAGCTGCGCGCAGTCGCCGTCGGGCGTCCCGGTGGCGGTGACACAGCTCTGGAAGCCGGCGGGCAGGTTGGTAAAGCTGCGGCTGCCGCCTGCCTGCACCGCGAAGGAAGTAGGCGGCGATGGGCAGCTGATGCCGGCCGGCGCGCAGTCGTTGGCGACCACGGTGTAGTGACAGGCGCCACTCTCGCTGCGCATGCACTGGAACGTTGCCAGCTGGCCGGCGACATGCACCTTGCTGTAGACCACGTCGCGGCCATTGGCAATCGAATGCACGACGACGGTACGTCCCTGATCGCACCCGGCGAAGGAAAGAAGCATGTAGAACAATGCGAAGAACTTGTACATGGTGACCTCTTGCGTAATGCCTGCCTGGCTTCGCGAGGAAGCTCACATATTGCGGAACAAGGCCATGAAGGGCTGGCTTACCACCAGCGTTTCCGGACGCTGCTTGAGGCGCAGCGTGCCTTTGCCAGTGTCGTCGCGAACGATGGACGCCACGGCCTTGAGATTGACGATGGTCGAGCGATGGATTTGCTTGAACGTGCTGGGGTCGAGCATGCCGGCCAGTTCGCGGATCGGCGTACGTAGCAACGACTCACCGTCGGCGGTCATGGCAACGGTGTATTTGTTGTCGGCGCGGAAATAGGCCACGTCGTCCACCATGATCAACCGCGTCTCGCGCCCATTGCTGGCAGTAATCCAGGTCAACGGTGGCTTGCCTTGTGTGTTGCCGAGCGTGAGCTCGCGCAACAGCGCGGTGAGAGTTTCGGCATCGGCGGGCGGTTTGTCCGCGCGGGATTTGATGCGTTGCACGGTGGCGGCGAGGCGCTCAGGAGTGATGGGCTTGAGCAGGTAGTCGACCGCGCCACGTTCGAATGCGGCGATGGCGTATTGGTCATACGCCGTGGTGAAGACCACCTGCGTGCCGGGGCTGGCTTCGGCTGCCGCCGCGGCGACTTCCAGCCCGCTGAGGCCCGGCATGCGGATGTCGAGAAAGGCGACGTCGGGGCGATGGCCATCGATGGCCTCGAGTGCGCTGGCGCCGTCCTCGCATTCGGCAAGGATCTCCAGCTCAGGCCACGCCTGCGCCAGAAGGTTGCGCAATGCGGTACGCAGCAGCGCTTCGTCTTCGGCAAGGATGGCGGTGGTCATTGCCCTACCTCCGGTTCGCTCGTTGCTGCGGCGCGTGCCGGCACGGTGATGGTGCTGGCCACACCTTCAGGGGCATTGCCAACGACCGAGAGCGAGGCATCGGCGCCATAGATCAGGCGCAGACGTTCGCGAACGTTCTTCAGGCCGATGCCGGTGCCACCGCTGGCGGCGCTGAAACCGCGGCCATCGTCGGCCACCGTGATGGTCACCGCGTCGTTGTCACGGCGCGCCAGGATCCACACGGTGCCGCCGCCGGGCTTGGGTTCGAGCCCGTGCTTGATCGCGTTTTCCACCAGGGTCTGCAGCATCATCGGCGGCAGTGAGATGGCGCGCAGCGCGTCAGGCACGTCCACCTGCAGCGACAGGCGCGGGCCCATGCGCAGCTTCATGATTTCCAGATAGGCGCGGGTGCGTTCCAGTTCGTCGCCCAGTGTGGACAGCGCGTCATCGGTGAGAGGCAGGGAATGACGCAGGTAGTGGATCAGGTGTCCGAGCATATGGTCGGCCTGCGCCGGGTCGCTGCGCGTGAGGTATTGCGCGCTGGCCAACGTGTTGTAGAGAAAATGCGGTTCCACCTGTGCATGCAGAAGGTTGAGCCGAGCCACCGTGTGCTCCTTCTCGCTCTCCGACTGCATGGCACGCAGCTTCTCGTGCCGGCGTTTTTCGGAAATGCGACGAGTGATGGCGCGGATGATCGCCTCGGCGTTTTCGAGGTTGGTGCCATCGTCCACGCGGAACCAGTCGCTCCATGCGCCGGCTTCGGGCTCGCAGATCAGCGTGACGCTGCCGGTGCCTTCTCCCGGCGTCACGGTGGCGAAGATCTGGTTGCGCAGATGGCCAAACCAGACGGAAGGGTCCAGACGTCCGAGCATGCTGCGTCCATAGGGCATGGGACGCTTCACCTTGGCGCGAACCTGCAGGCTGTCACGTGCGCTTTCGATGTCCTCGGTACGGGGCAATTCCCGAATGGCGGCATCGAGCAGGTCGAAGGCTTCATCAGCATCGAAAGGTATCTCCACGCGCCGCCGCTGTCGGTTGCCCAGCGTATCGCTATCAACATGGCCGGCAATCAGTCGGACACGTCGCAGGTGCGAGACGGCGCTGGTGATCACCATCAGCAACGCGATGAAGATCAGAAGCGTGGCTCCGCCACCCACGTCGCGATAGCGAAACGGCGGGCTGTTGGTGACCAGCAATGCGATGAACAGCAAGGCGAGGAACCACGCCAGGACCAGGCGAACAACGAAGAGCAGGCTCTTGATCACGGCGGAATCTCTGGCATCGAAGGGAACGGACCGGAGCATACCCAGCCCCGTCGCTATCCGGGGGTGTCTTTCGACGGAACCGGCATAGGACCGACGAAAGCGGCCTGGGCGGGAGTGAAGCAACGCGCTTCGGATGCGCGGCTAGCCGCCGAACAGCGCGCGATGGGGCCCATGCCGATACCACTCCAGCACCGCTTCGGGCACCAGCGTGTGCAACGACAGACCGGCGCCCTCGTACATGTCCAGCGTGTCGAGCAGGGCGCGCTCGAAGGGGCCTGGCGTGGTGAGTCCCGAATGTTCGCGCTCGGGCAGTGCTTCACCGAGCATGCCTTCGCTCCAGCTGTAGAGTTCGTCGGCGCGGCCAACCAGCACGCCGCAGAGCCACGCTCGGAGCGGCTCGTGCAATACCAAGGCTTCGCTCTGCGCAAGCTGGCGAGCGAGTGTCGTCACGTCGATGTCGATGCCGCGATACCACTCGGTGTGTCCGGCAGCCGATTTCGGCACCGCGAACGGTGCCTGCGCACGATGTTCGACCCAGGTGGTGATAAATAGCCGTTCGATGCGACGTGCCTGTGCGACGCGATCCACCTCGATTAGCAGGCCGCGGTCCAGGTCGAAGAATTCAAAGAAACGTCGATGCAGTGTGCGAAAGCGCGACAGTGGTTCTCGCGAGAAACCGACCTTCAGCAGATCCTCATGCCGGCAGGGCAGCACATAGACATAGGCTCGCCCGCGCGAGGCAAACCGAGGCGCGGCCTGGTCTTCTTCCGTCGTATGGTTTCCGCTGGGCATGGGCGAAATGTTCGGGGCAATGGCGCAGGTTGCGCGTCGTGCGTCTCACCGGCCGGGATGGAGCGTGCGGCTAGGTTGCCAAGCGCGCTCGCGTGACGCGGCTGGCGGTTTCCTTGTGCAACTGGGCGGCAAGCCACGCGCCAGTGGCGATCAGGATGTCCAGATCGATGCCGGTGTGCAGTCCCATGCCGTGGAGCATATAGACCACGTCTTCGCTGGCGACGTTGCCGGTGGCACCTTTCGCGTAGGGGCAGCCGCCGGTGCCGGAGACGGCGCTATCCACCACGCGCACGCCTTCCTCAAGGCAGGAAAGGATGTTGGCCAGTGACTGGCCGTACGTGTCGTGGAAATGGACGGCCAAAGCCGACATCGGAACGTCCTGCGCCACGGCATGCAACATGGCGCGTGCCTTCGCCGGCGTGCCCACGCCGATGGTGTCGCCCAGCGAGACTTCGTAGCAGCCCAGTTCGTGCAGGCGGCGCGCCACGCGCACCACATCGCTCACCGGCACTTCGCCCTGGTAGGGACAGCCGAGCACGGTGGAAACGTAGCCGCGCACTTTCACGCCATCGGCTTTGGCGCGTTCAAGCACCGGCATGAAGCGCTCGATCGACTCGTCGATGGAGGCATTGATGTTCTTGCGATTGAATGCTTCCGATGCCGCCGTGAAGACCGCGATCTCAGTAGCGCCCACCGAGCGCGCCCGCTCATAACCCTGTTCGTTGGGCACCAGCACCGGATAGCCCACGCCGGGCACCTTGCGGATGCCCTGGTAGACCTCGGCCGCATCGGCCATCTGCGGCACCCATTTGGGGCTGACGAAGCTGGTGGCCTCGATGGTCTGCAGCCCGGTACTGGAAAGACGGTCGATCAACGCGATCTTCACGTCGGTCGGCAGCAACGTCTTTTCGTTCTGCAGTCCGTCGCGTGCGCCGACTTCGACGATGCGGACGTGATCAGTTTGAAGGGATGACATGTTCATGGCGTGCTTCTGTGAAGAGTGCGGCCATGGATGGCCGCTTTTTGACTCTAGGGTTCAGGGACGAAACGCACTAGTACCGAATCGGCTTCGACAAAGTCACCTTGCGCGGCGCCTATGCTCTCGATGGTGCCGGCACGCGGCGCCTTCAAGGCCAGCTCCATCTTCATCGCTTCCATCACCAGCAATTCCTGGCCTTCCTCCACGGCGTCACCGGTTTTGGCCTTGACCAGCACGATGCGGCCCGGCATCGGCGCCACGATCTGGTTGCCGCCAACGCTTTCCTTGGACTGCCACGCAAAGGCGGCGGCGCGCTCGAAGGCGTAGCGGTTGCCGGCAGCATCGTGCACGGTGACGCGCGCGGCATCGGAACGCATGGACAGGCGCAGCGCTTCGCCGTCAAAGCGGGCACTCAGCGCTTCACCGTCGTGACGGGCACCGTGTACTTCGGTGGCCGCGTCGCCGTGGCACAGCCGATAGTCGCCGTCGTGGCCGTAGGCTTCCACTTCGTAACGATGGCCATGCAGCGACAGCGCGACGATACGCTTGCCCGCGTGGCCGACACGCCATGCATCGGCACGCGACCACGGCGAGAACGGATCGGTGCCGTAACGTGATTGGGTCATTACCGCGCATTCGTCATGCAGCAACGCGGCGACGGTCGCCGCGAACAGCACGCCATCGGCAGGCGCGGCGTCACCCGCAAGAAATTCGTTGAGATGGCGATCGAGATAGCCGGTATCGATGCGGCCCTCGACCACGACGGGGTGACGTGCCAGTCGCTCGAGGAAAGCGACGTTGGATTTCGGTCCAACGATTTCGCAGGCCTTGAGGGCATCACGCAAGCGCTGCAGGGCTTGCGGGCGGTCCTGGTCCCATACGATCAGCTTGGCGATCATCGGGTCGTAGAAGATCGTCACCGTGTCGCCTTCGATTACGCCGCCGTCGATGCGCACATGGCGCGATGGCGCCGGCAGACGCAGGCGCTGCAACTTGCCCGATCCCGGCAGGAAGTTCTGGTCCGGATCCTCGGCGTACAGGCGCACTTCGATCGCGTGACCGCTAGCCCGCACCTGTTCCTGCCTCAGCGGCAGTGCTTCACCGGCGGCGACGCGAAGCTGCCATTCGACCAGGTCCAGGCCGAGGGTTTCTTCAGTGACCGGATGCTCGACCTGCAGACGCGTGTTCATCTCCATGAAGAAGAATTCGCCGCTCTGGCCGACGATAAATTCGACCGTGCCTGCGCCGACATAGTCGACCGCTTTCGCTGCGGCCACGGCAGCAGCGCCCATTGCGGTGCGGCGCGCGTCGTCGAGGAAAGGAGAGGGCGTTTCCTCCAGCACTTTCTGGTAGCGACGCTGGGCCGAGCACTCGCGCTCGTTGAGATGGATGACGTTGCCGTGCGCATCGCCGAACACCTGGAACTCGATATGCCGCGGATGCTCCACGTAGCGTTCCAAAATCACCCGCGTGTCGCCGAAGGCGCTCGCCGCCTCGCGCTGCGCGGAAGCCAGCGCGTCAGTGAATTCGGCCTCTGCACGCACGATGCGCATGCCTTTGCCACCGCCGCCGGAAGCTGCCTTGATCATCAGCGGGAAGCCGGTGAGGCGCGCCTGTTCGGCAAGCACATCGGCCGATTGGTCCTCGCCGTGATAGCCGGGCACCAGCGGCACGTCGTGGCGTTCCATCAGCGCCTTGGCGGCTGCCTTGGAGCCCATCGCGTCGATGCTTTCCGGTCGCGGCCCGATAAAGGCGATGCCGGCCTCGGTGCAGGCACGCGCAAAGGCCGTGTTTTCGGAGAGAAATCCGTAACCGGGATGGATCGCCTGCGCGCCACTCTTACGCGCCACATCAAGGATGACATCGCCGCGCAGGTACGATTCGGTCGGACGTGGGCCGCCAATGGGCCACGCTTCATCCGCCAGGCGCACATGTTGCGCATTGGCGTCGGCTTCCGAATACACGGCGATGGTATGGAGCCCTAAGCGCCGGCAGGTGCGGATCACGCGGCAGGCGATCTCGCCGCGGTTGGCAATGAGTACGCGCTCGAACATGCGGCTTCCGGGGATGATGCAGAGCTGACAAAACTAGCAGATTGCCGCGCTGCCGCCGATGCGCGGCGCAGCATGGACGGTCTTTTCAGGGGTGGCGCGAGCGATTTACTCGTCTTCCCAGTAGCCCACTGTCAGGTCCGGCTTGCTGATGATGCGAAAGCCCTGCGGCTTGCCATCGGCGTCTGGCGGGTATTCCGCGAGGATGCCGTACTTGCCGGTATCCGGGTATTCGCAGATTTCCGGCGTCTGTTTGGTGCTGACGGCGAGATAGCGCAGCTCGACCGTGCCCGTGTTGATGATCTGGTGCGCAAGCTCCGGACCGCCCGGTGGGCAGGCAATGACATCGCCTGCACGGATGGCATGGCGGTCGTTACCGATACGCACTTCACCCGTGCCCTCAAGCACGAAGAACATTTCTTCGTTGACGCGGTGGCAGTGGCGTGGGAAGGCGCGCTTGCCCGGCGGCACGGCGGTGATGTTGTAGCCGAGCTTTTGCGCGCCAATCTCCACCGAGAAGCGACCCATGCGCGCCTCGTAGCGTTCGGCCGTTTCACCGGTGGGGCCCATGCCGGGCGGGAAGGGCTGCAATTCAACGTCGGCAATGTTGATGATGGGGTGTGGCATGGTCTGGTGTCCGTTCGGGAGGCCATCAAGCATCTGCAGGGCGCGGTGCGTTCACTGGTGCAGGAAGGCGCGGGCTTCCTGGTTCGCCGTTGTCATTCCGGTTGATGACAGACCACCTCGACATTGTGCCCATCCGGATCGATCACAAAGGCACCGTAGTAATGCTCGTGATAGTGCGGCCGCAAGCCGGGAGCGCCGTTGTCCTTGGCGCCGGCGTCGAGCGCGGCGCGATGGAATGCATCCACCGTGGCGCGATTGGGTGCAGTGAACGCGATATGCACGGGGCCTGCGGTATGACCGTTGTGCGATGTACCGATCCAGAAATTAGGCACGCCGTTGATGCCGAATCCCGCATGCTCGCCGTCACCGGTTTGTTCCGCGGTGACCTCCATGATCAGCGTGCCACCGAGGGGCGCCAGCACCTTGCGGTAGAACTCGCGGCTGCGTTCGAAACCGGAAACCTGCAACCCAACGTGGTCGAGCATGGCATCACTCCTTGTGCAAGCGGGTGGCAACGTATCGAGTATGTAATCGATGGTGTCAGTCTGGCGTGCACCAGCGGGGCGGGCGCTTGGCGAGAAAGGCGCCAAGCCCTTCCTGCCCTTCGTCGGAGACACGCAGGCGGGCGATCAGTGCGGCGTTTTCGTGATCGAGCCGCTCAGCCTCTGCCTCGGTGGCGCCGGCGACGCGCAGCGCCAGTTGCTTGGCTTCCGACTGAGCCATCGGGCCAGCCTTGGCGAGCAACGCCAGCGTGGCCTCGACGGCTTCGCCCAGCGCGGTGATGGGCACGCACTGATGTATCAGGCCAATGTGCAGCGCCGTGGTCGCGTCGAAGAGTTCGCCAGTGAGGAACAGGCGGCGCGCCTGCCGCAGGCCGATGGCGTGAATGACGTAGGGCGAGATCACGGCGGGCACCAAACCAAGCTTCACCTCCGTCAGCCCGAAACGCGCGCTGTCCACACCGATGGCGATGTCGCAGCAGGCGATCAGGCCGACGCCTCCGCCATAAGCAGCACCGTTGACGCGGGCAATGGTGGGTTTGGGCAGGTATTGCAGGGTGCGCATCAGGCGGGCCAGGCGCAGCGAATCCTCGCGGTTCGCCGCTTCGCTGGCCGCTGCCATTCCGCGCATCCAGTTCAGGTCCGCACCGGCGGAAAAACTTGCGCCCTCGCCGGTAAGCACTACCGCGCGCACCGTCTCATCGGCGCCCGCGGTGGCCAGCGCATCGGTCAGCTCCGCGATCAGCACATCGTCGAAGGCGTTGTGCACCTGCGGGCGGTTCAGCGTGATGCGGCGGACGCCCGCCTGGTCGGCGATCTGGATGCTGGAAGTCATCGGGTGCTCCTGGTGGGGATGCACATCATAAACAGGCGACGCCGTGCACCTGGAGTGTGGCGCTGCAGGTCGCATGGGACTAAGGTACAATGCGAACCATTCTTATTTAAGTTGGTGACCAGTGCGCCTGTCCGACCTGCCGAAAGGGGCTACTGCCGTGGTGGACCGAGTGGACGATGCTCATGCTTCTGACCCGATCGCGCAGCGCTTGCGCGACCTGGGTTTCGTGGCGGGCGAACCGGTGCGCGTGGTGGCAATCGGCCCGCTGGGCGCCGACCCTTTGCTTATTCAGATCGGCTCGACCCGTTTCGCACTGCGTCGTAACGAGGCGGCACGCGTGATGGTGCGCCCAGAGGTGGCGGCATGAGCGCCAGTACCCTGCGCATTGCCCTGGTGGGCAACCCCAACTGTGGCAAGACGGCGCTGTTCAACCAGCTCACCGGCGGCCGCCAGAAGGTGGCCAACTACGCCGGCGTCACGGTGGAACGCAAGGAGGGCCGCTTCAGCACGCCGTCCGGTCGCGTGTTGCAGGTGCTGGACCTGCCGGGCACCTACAGCTTCGACGCCACCAGCCCGGACGAGCAGATCACGCGCGACGTGCTCGAAGGCAATTACCCGGGCGAGGCGCCACCGGACCTGGTGGTGTGCGTGGCCGATGCCACCAACCTGCGCCTGCATCTGCGTTTCGTGCTGGAAGTGAAGCGCCTGGGTCGACCAGTGGTGCTGGCGCTGAACATGATGGATGCGGCGCGTCGTCGCGGCATCGTTATCGACGTGCCCGAACTGTCGCGCCGCCTCGGCATGCCGGTGGTGGAAACCGTGGCGGTGAAGCGCGATGGCGTGAAGGCGCTGATCGCACAAGTGGATGGCGAAATTCCCGAGGCACCTCCGGCGCAGCCGGACGATGCGGCCAGCCGCGCTGACCTGCACATGCAAGTACGCGAGATGCTCGCCGCCACGGTCACCATGCCGCGCGCCACCGCCGAGATCGATGACGCGCTAGATCGCTGGGCGCTGCATCCGGTATTCGGATTGGCGATCCTGTCGGTGGTGATGTTCCTGGTGTTCCAGGCGGTGTATGCGGCGGGCAAGCCGATGACCGACCTGATCGGCGAAGGCTTTGGCTGGCTGGGCCAGCACGCCACCGTGTGGATGCCTGCGGGGCCGCTGCAAAGCCTGATCGTGGATGGTGTGTTCGGTGGCCTGGGTACCGTGATCGGCTTCCTGCCGGAAATCCTGGTGTTGTTCTTCTTCATCCTGGTGCTGGAGGAATCCGGCTACCTGCCGCGCGCAGCGTTCCTGCTCGACCGCCTGATGGTGTCGGTGGGCCTCACCGGGCGCTCATTCATTCCGCTGCTTTCCAGCTTCGCCTGCGCCATTCCCGGCATCATGGGAACGCGCAGCATCACTGATCCGCGCGACCGGCTCTCGACCATTCTGGTGGCGCCGTTGATGACCTGCTCGGCGCGACTGCCGGTGTATGCGCTGCTGATCGGTGCGTTCATTCCCACGCGGCGCGTGCTGGGCATCTTCAACATGCAGGGCCTGGTGCTGTTTGCGCTGTATGCGGCCGGGGTACTCGGTGCCATGACCGTGGCCTGGGTGATGAAGAAGATGCGCCGCGATCGCAGCGAGCATGCGCTGCTGATGGAGCTGCCGTCCTATCGCCTGCCCAAGGTGCGCGATGTGGCCATTGGTCTGTATGAGCGCGGCATGATCTTCCTCAAGCGCCTGACTGGCGTGATCCTTGGGTTGACCGTGCTGATGTGGTTCCTGTCCAGCTTCCCGGGCGCGCCGGCAGGTGCCACCGGTCCGGCGATTGACTACAGCTTTGCCGGCTACATCGGCCGCGGCCTGCAGGTGATCTTTGCGCCGCTGGGCTTCAACTGGCAGATCAGTGTGTCGCTGATTCCCGCATTCGCCGCGCGCGAAACGGCGGTAGCAGCGTTGGCCACGGTTTACGCCGTGGGTGGCGATGGTGCCGATGGCGCAGGTTTGGCGCAGGCTCTGGCGGCCAACTTCTCGCTGGCCAGTGCGCTGTCATTGCTGGTGTGGTTCGCGTTCGCGCCGCAGTGCATGTCGACGCTGGCGGTGATCCGTCGCGAGACCAATTCGTGGCGTAACGTGGGCATCTCGTTCGGCTACATGTTCGTGGTGGCCTATGCGGCCTCGTTCCTCACCTATCAGATCACGAGCCTGCTGACATGAGCACGGGACTGCTGGCTCAATACGTGGTGATCGGCGTGATCGTGCTGATCAGCGCCCTCATCACGTTCCGCAAACTGGCGCCGCAGCTTACCAATCGTTGGCTGGCCTCTATCGCCCTGCATTTCGATCAACCCCAGCGCGCCGCATGGCAGCGCGCCTTCGGCCGGCGCCTGCAACCGAAGCAGGCCACCGGCAATTGCAGTGATGGCTGCAGTACGTGCGGCGCATGCGGACCCAAACCGCCGGCAGCAGCGCACGACGTGCATCCGCTGGAATTTCGCCAGCGAGCGAAGTAACGCCGCAGCCCTATTTCAGCGCTGGCTTGGCGGGTTGCTGTCCATCGGCGGATTGATCTTGCGGATGGCTGGATCCCCCGATTTGACCGGCGTGAGGATGCCGACCGTCACCGTCCCCGATAGCAGATAGGTCTGGAATTTCGGGTCGTAGGGATCGTTGCTCGCGCGCAATTGCTGATAGGCGATGACGCCATCGATCTGATGGACGCCGGTGATATCGCCCGGAGTCGTATTGATGTGTCCGCCATTGCCGACGTCATAGTTCGGTGGCGCATGGTGATTGTTCATGCCAACCATGCCGCCGACAACCAGGTGGGGCGCTGCCGAACCCACCCGCGAGCCGGTGGCGGAGTAGAGCACCTCGCGCCATCGTGCCTTGGCGCGTGGCAAGGCGACTTCGTCGCCGTAGATGGGCAACAGCTCGCGCCAGATCTGGTTGGCTAGCTCGAACTGTTCTGGTGTCAGGTGTGCGTAGAGCAGTTGCTTGGCGTAGACGTATTGCGTTTCGTTGCGCTCGGCCGCCAGCGCAAACCAGGCCATGGCGGTAGGCAGATCCACGGGCGATCCATGGCCATTGAGATAGAGCACGCCCAGGTTGTACTCGGCGGGCTTGTACGCCCATAGGGCGGCGA
Source organism: Dyella sp. OK584 (assembly GCF_057787755.1). Classification (NCBI taxonomy): domain Bacteria; kingdom Pseudomonadati; phylum Pseudomonadota; class Gammaproteobacteria; order Lysobacterales; family Rhodanobacteraceae; genus Dyella; species Dyella sp. OK584. Next base: position 4,236,171 of record NZ_CM173542.1, on the reverse strand, counting down.
TCTTGTACATGGCGATGGCGTGGGTGTAGTCGTGACGCTGGTTGGCCAGTGCACCGAGGTAGAAGTAGTACTCGCCGGGCCGGCCGTCATCCTGAGGCGTATTGAAGGCATCCGTGCGGCTGATGGGTACGTCTGGTGTGGCGTGGTAACTCACCACTTGAGGTGGTGGTGCCGTGGTATCCACGGGAATGGTGGGAAGCGTCGCATCGGTGGTGGCGTAGGCCGCGGCGAGCGGCAGCCCCAAGGAGGCGGCGAGGCACAGCGAACGCAACGTCAAGAGACTTTGCCTGTTCATGGCGATACCCCGGGTGTCTGCGTGGGGACACAGTAACCACACGCTACTCCCGACGACGGCGCTAGGCAATCGCCAGTTGGACGTCTGAACGGCTGTTGCGAGCGACCAGGGTTGGTCAGTCGTTCGCAGCTGCTCGTCAACCACGGCACCATCGGCCCGATGTACGCCCGCCAGTGCCACCGGCTTGACGGTTCCACCCCATGTTGAGCTGCCGCGCAAATGCCTGCGCGCCAGCCAAGGCACCATACCCATCACGCCGATGCGGCACGCTCGTAGTTCTCGATATGCCGGCAAACGATGGGCCAGAAAGGTTGGGGCAGGCGGCCGGACAGGCGGTCGTCGAGGACGTCCAGATGCGCATGCCAACCGCCGCTGGTGCCGGCGATATCGGCGGGCGGCAGGCGGCGATGAGTCAGCACCAGGCGCACCTGATCGCCTTGCGGCGTCAGCTCGAAGCTGACCTCGGAGGGTTGCGCGGGATCGCCCCAGGTGTAGCTGAGCAGTTGCGGTGGTTCGCAAGCGGTGATCCTGTGCTGCGAGGTCACACCATCGGCGTGGTCCTTGAAACGTTCCGGCGGCGGTACCTGTGTACGCGACAGTTCGATGTGGTGGAAGTGCAGTTGGAAGTCACTGCCGACGCGCAGTTCCATCGACCCGCTGGACAGCCATTGGCCGCGTTTGTCCGATTCGGTGAGATAGGCCCACACGCGTTCGATGGGGCCGGGCAGCAGGCGTTCGAAACGGATCGTATCTGCGGCGACGAGCTGCCGCGGCGGGTGGCGCTGCAGGTTTTCCTCGAGATGACCAAGAATCATGCCCCAGCCCTGATGGGTGCCATCGGCCCATTCGGGTAGCACGTCTTCGTGCGTGAGCACGAGCTCGCAACCCTTGCCGACCGACGTCACTTCGATGGTCACGCGCGTATGCGCGCCGGAGTATTTCGGAACGGTGAAAGTGAAAACCAATCGGCGTGGCCGATCGATTTCCAGGTATTCGCCGACGTGCTCCACATCCTCGCCGTCACGGCGGTCGGTGAAGGAGAAGCGGCCACCCACGCGCGCATCGATGTCCACCTTCACCATTTCGCCGCCATCGGCGCTGAACAGCCAGCGCCCCGCGGTGGCTGGGTCCAACCACGCATCGAACACGCGCTCGGCGCTCGCATCAAAGCGCCGAGAGATGCGGAGACTACGTAGGACAGCAGTATTCATCGCGACTTACCTTTGCGGTTGGGCTTGCTCTTGGCGTGGTCATCGGCCTTGAGCAAGGCATCGAGTGCATCGAGCTTGTGGTTCCAGAACTGCTCGTAGAAGCGCAGCCATTCGTCGGCAGCCGCCAGTGGGGCCGGGTCGAGCCGGCAAACATGCATGCGGCCCAGGACGGCACGCTTCACCAGGCCCGCACGCTCAAGCACCTTCACATGCTTGGAAGCGGCGGCCAGCGACATCTCGAACGGCGCGGCCAGCTCGCCGATATTGCGGTCGCCCGTCGCCAGGCTGCGCAGCATGGCGCGGCGGGTCGGGTCGGTGAGTGCCTGGAATACGGTGTCGAGTGGGATTGATTCAACCATATGGTTGAATATCAGTCGGCCGCCGTTAAAAGTCAACCTTATGGTTGAATATTAAAAGCGAGTGGTGCCATCGAGGGGTCGATGCATGGTTAAAATCGTGGACCCACTAGGAGTCGGATATGCAGCGCACCCCATCCATCGATACCACCGTGCCAGATGGCGACACGACCGAAATTACCGTGCCGCCCACGGCCATGCGTCACCCGGCCGGACATGGGGTGCTCGACAACCTCGACGTGGCTGCGCATGACGAAGTGGAACATGAGACCGCGTTGCGTGATTCCAGCTTGCGAGTGCCGCGCTAGGCTCGTTACAGAAAGATCTTTACTGCCTGCGGAAACACCTGGCATGCAGCCATTCACTGCTGATTGAGTTGCCGGCAGGCGGTGAGCGTTACATGCGGAACACGCCGTAACGCTGCGGTTCGATCGGCGCGTTGAGCGAGGCGGAAATCGCCAGCCCGAGCACGCGGCGTGTGTCGGCCGGATCAATGATGCCGTCGTCCCAAAGTCGCGCGCTTGCATAGTAGGGGTGCCCCTGGCGCTCGTACTGGTCGCGGATGGGTGCCTTGAAGGCCTCTTCATCCTCCGCACTCCAGGTCTTTCCGCTGGCCTCGATGCCGTCGCGGCGCACCGTGGCCAACACCGAGGCGGCCTGTTCGCCGCCCATCACGCTGATGCGGGCGTTGGGCCACATCCACAGGAAGCGCGCACCATAGGCGCGACCACACATGGCGTAGTTGCCTGCGCCGAAGCTTCCGCCAATCACCACGGTGAACTTCGGCACGTGCGAGCAGGCCACGGCGGTCACCATTTTGGCGCCGTCCTTTGCGATACCTGCGTTCTCGTATTTCTTACCGACCATGAAGCCGGTGATGTTCTGCAGGAACACCAGCGGCACGTTGCGCTGGTTGCACAGCTCGATGAAATGCGCGCCCTTGAGTGCGGACTCGGAGAACAGAATGCCGTTGTTGGCGATGATGCCGACCGGGTAGCCGTGGATATGCGCAAAGCCGCAGACCAGGGTCTTGCCGTAGCGCGCCTTGAACTCGTGGAATTCGGAGCCATCGACGATGCGGGCGATCACCTCGCGGATATCGAACGGGCGGCGCGTATCCTGCGGGATCACGCCATACAGTTCCTCAGCGGCATACAGCGGCTCGGCAGGGGTGCGCAGCGCCAGCGGCATGTCCTTCTTGCGGTTGAGGCTGGCGACGATATCGCGAGCGATGGACAAAGCGTGTGCATCGTTCTCCGCATAATGATCGGCCACGCCCGAGACGGACGTATGGACGTCCGCACCACCGAGCGCCTCGGCATCCACCACCTCACCCGTGGCGGCCTTCACCAGCGGTGGACCGCCGAGAAAGATCGTGCCCTGATCGCGCACGATGATGGTTTCGTCGCTCATCGCCGGCACATAGGCACCGCCCGCGGTGCACGAACCCATGACAACCGCGATCTGCGGAATCCCCAGACCCGACATGCGTGCCTGGTTGTAGAAGATGCGGCCGAAATGTTCCTTGTCAGGAAATACTTCGTCCTGTAGCGGCAGGAAGGCGCCGCCGGAGTCCACCAGATAGATGCACGGCAGCCTGTTCTCCAGTGCGACTTCCTGTGCACGCAGATGCTTTTTCACCGTGATCGGGAAATAGGTACCGCCCTTGACCGTGGCGTCGTTGGCCACCACCACCACTTCGATGCCATTCACTCGGCCGATGCCGGTGATGATGCCGGCGGCGGGCGCAGCATTGTCGTACATGCCGTGGGCGGCCAAGGGTGACAGCTCAAGGAACGGCGAGCCGGGGTCGAGCAGGGCACGGATGCGCTCGCGCGGAAGCAGCTTGCCGCGGGCGGTGTGCTTTTCGCGCGTCTTTTCGCCACCGCCTTCGGCAGTGCGCACCAGCTCGTGGTGCAGGTCGTCCACCAGGCCACGCAGCTGCGTGCTGCTGGCCTGGAAATCCGGCGACCGAGGATCGATCTGCGAGGCAATGACGCTCATGGGCTAAGGCTGCCGTTCGGTTGAAGACCTGAATGATAACGGCCCGGGCCCATTGGCTAAATCGGCGACGCAGCATGGCGATAGCGCAAAAAAAAACCGGCCGCACAAGGCGGCCGGTTTTCGGAAGTACACCGGACTACTTAGTGACCAGCGGTCGAAGCAGCGGCCGGAGCAGCAGCGGTCGAAGCCGGGGTCGGAGCCGGCTGTTCGGCAGGAGCCGCAGCGGTCGAAGCCGGAGCAGCTGCCGGAGCAGCGGCCGTCGACGCCGGAGCAGCAGCAGCCTTCTGAGCCTGGTCAGCAGCCTGCTGCGCCTGGTCAGCCGACTTCTGAGCGTCCTGCGCGGAATCCTGCGCGCCGTTGCTGCAAGCCGCCAGCAGCGCGACGAGCGCAGAGGCGAGAAGGGTACGCGTGAACTTCATGTTGAATCTCCTTTGCCGTGGAATGCCGTTTGGCGGGCGTATTAATAACGCTTTCGCGGAAAATGCGCCACATCTTTATGTAAAGCCGTAAAAACGGTTAACCCGCCTTTCATCGGCGGCCGCAATGGCGGCCGCCTCGAGAGCGCATTAGTCGAGGCACTCTACCGCAATAGCAGTCGCTTCGCCGCCGCCGATGCACAGCGACGCCACGCCACGCTTGAGGCCACGGGTCTTCAACGCATTGATCAGCGTGACCACCAGTCGGGCACCGCTGGCGCCAATCGGATGGCCAAGCGCGCAGGCGCCGCCGTTGACGTTGATCTTGTCGTGGGGAATCGCCAGCTCACGCATCGCGGCCATGGGGACCACGGCAAAGGCTTCGTTGATCTCGAACAGGTCGACGTCGCTGGCCTTCCAGCCAGCCTTTTCCAGAACCTTGTGCAGCGCACCCACCGGCGCGGTGGTGAACCACTCCGGCTCCTGCGAATGGGTAGCGTGCGCCACGATGCGCGCCAGCGGCTTGAGGCCGCGAGCCTTGGCATCATCGGCGGAGAGCAGCACAACCGCAGCGGCGCCATCGGAAATGCTGGACGAGCTGGCGGCGGTGATGGTGCCGTTCTCTTTGCGGAAGGCCGGCTTCAGGGTTGGGATCTTGCTGGTGTCGGAGCGACTCGGCTGTTCGTCGGTGTCGATCTTCACTTCGCCCTTGCGGCTGGTCACGGTGACCGGGACGATCTCGCTGGCGAAGGCGCCGGACTGTTGCGCGGCCTTGGCGCGCTCCACCGACGCGGTGGAGAAGGCATCCTGCTCTTCGCGAGAGAAGTGGTACTTGTCTGCGCACAACTCGCCGAAGACGCCCATGGCCTTGCCGTCGTACGGGTTGGTGAGGCCGTCCCACGCCATGTGGTCAACGAGGGTGCCTTCGCCATAGCGGATGCCGCTGCGGGCGTTGACCATGTGCGGCGCGTTGGTCATCGATTCCATGCCGCCGGCGACCACGATGGCGGCCGAGCCAGCCTTGATGAGGTCGTGACCCAGCATGATGGCCTTCATGCCCGAACCGCATACCTTGTTGACCGTGGTGCAACCGGTGCCGGGCGGCAGGCCGGCGCCCAGCGACGCCTGGCGCGCAGGTGCCTGGCCCAGGTTGGCGGGCAGTACACAGCCCATGAACACTTCACTGACTTCGGCGGGAGCCAGGCCCGACTGTTCCAGTGCGGCGCGGATGGCAGTGGAGCCCAGCGTGGGCGTGGGAACGCCGGTGAACTGGCCGAGGAAGGAGCCAATGGCAGTGCGCTTGGCACCGACGATGACGACGCTGACATCCGACATGGAAATCTCCGCAAGTACTTGATGGGGCGGGGGTGCCCGGTAAATAACCCATCAATTATCGCAGCCCGCTGCCAAGCGGGGCAAACCGGGCTAATTTGCGATGGCAGTGCGATCTTGCCGGCATTTAGTTGCGTTTTCGTTGTGCGACTATTTGCCCTGTCGCGCGTTGCTGAGTGATGGGGCACTCGTCAGGCGCGAGACCATACACGTTGTATATGGGGTGGGGACGCCATGAATACGGGTATACAGGGGTTGCGGTACCGTCGTGCGGCTGTGCTCGTAGGGCTGTCGCTTGCATTGGCTGCCTGCGGCGGAGGTGGCGGCAATACCAAGCCGACCCCGGCACCACCGGTAACGCCGCCTTCCACACCACCGCCGTCGTCCAGCATCGCGCAGCCGCCCATCGATGCTCAGCTGAGCATCACCCATACCTATGCGGCGCATGCATCCGGCTATAACGGGGGCGGCGTCACCATCGGCATCGTCGATACCGGCGTGATGGCATCGCATCCCGCGCTGTCAGGGCGCGTGGTGAAAGAGCTGACCTACGTCGACCCGAGCACCAACAATCTCAAGGTTGACGATGTGAATGGCCACGGCACCTTCGTGGCGGAGATTGCTGCGGGCACCTCGTTCGGACAGTTCGCGGGTGGTATTGCGCCGGGGTCCAACATCGTCTCGTCGCGCATCCTCAACGACAGCGCTCCGGACGATAACGGTTCCACCGCCCCCGCGCCGGTCACATCCTCGGACGCGATTCCGCTGGGCCAGGTCAACGCCGACCAGATGGCCAATGGCGTAAGGGTGATGAACAACTCCTGGGGTGGCATCAGCTGGAGTTCCTCCGACACCGCCACGACCAAGGCTTTCCACGACGCATATAGCCCCTTCATCAACTCGTGGGGAGGCCTGGTGGTGTTCGCGGCGGGCAACGATTCGCAGGCCAATCCCAGCAGCATCGCCAGCTTGCCGAACCTGGCGCCGGATCTCGAGAAGGGTTGGCTCACCGTGGTGGCCGTCAACAGCAACAGCCCCACGCAGCTGGAGAGCTATTCCAACAAGTGCGGCATCGCGATGAACTACTGCCTTGCGGCACCCGGTGACGTGATTGTCAGCGGCAAGGGCGACACCAGCACGGCCAACGAGACGTACTGGATCGTCGAAGGCACCTCGCTGGCCGCGCCGCAGGTGTCCGGTGCGGCGGCATTGGTGTGGCAGGCCTATCCCTATTTCACCAATGACCTGGTGCGGCAGACCCTGCTGGGCACCGCCGACCCCTTGGGCGGCTCACAGCCCAACGCCACTTTCGGCTATGGCGAGCTGGACGTGGGCAGGGCAGTGAATGGCCCGGCGCAGTTCAACTGGGGCGACGTCACCGTCAATTTCAGCGGCAGCTCCAATTGGAACAACGCGATCTCAGGTGCTGGCGGCCTGATCAAGCAAGGCACCGGCACGCTGACGTTGACCCAGCCATCGAGCTACACCGGATTGACCCAGGTGCAAGGCGGCATGCTGGTGGCCACGTCGCTAGCTTCCAATGTGAGCATCGGTGCCCAAGGCGTGCTGAGCGGTACACCAGCTATTGGTGGTTCGATCACCAACGCCGGCGTGCTGGCCGTGGGCAGCACGGATGTCACGGTAGGCGGCAGCTACAACCAGCAAGGCGCCGGCCGTCTTGCCGTGGCACTGGGTTCGGTATTGCGGGTCAGCGGTACGGCCAGCCTTGCCGGCGGCGATCTCTACGTGACCGGCACGAAGCAGGGTTATCAGGCCAATTCGCATACCGATGTACTTGTCGCCAACGGTGGACTGACGGGCACGTTCTCCGCGCTCAACACGGCAACGGGTGTGTTGCTGACCGCCACGCTCGGCTATGGCGCCAACGACGCCTGGTTGAATGTGAGCCAGGTGCAGGCCAGCACAGTGACGGGCGTGACTTATACGCCTGCTTCATTCGCTGCAGCCCAGCGCGTGGATGGTGCCTTCAGCCAGATCAATACCCAGATGGGGCAGGGAGCAGCAAGCAACGGCAGCGCCGTGCCAACGTCCTTCATCGACGGTGCGGCAAGCTTGCAGCAGACGTCCACCGCGAGCGCGTTGCAGCAGTCATTGGCCAGTCTGTCGGGTCAGTTGCACGCCGCCAGTGCCGCGATGACCTTCGATGCGATGGATGCCGGCACGCGAGCGTTGTCCAACCGCTTCGACCAACTCGCCGACGTTACGAGTGTCGGTGGCTGGACACAGGCACTGGGCAACTACGGCAGCATGAGTCGTAGTGGCTACAACAACGTGGGTTATGACCTGAGCGGCTGGATGGTGGGACAGGATCACCGCCTTGGTAGTAACGGGCTAGCTGGCTTTGCGGTCAGCCACAGCCAGAACCTCGGTCGACTGGATGAGTTTGCCGATCAGGGGCGAAGCCGCGCCGTCGAAGGCATGCTGTATGGCGGCCTGGTACAAAACCAGTGGTATGCGATGGGGCGGCTGGGTTTCGGCAGCTATCGCGAAGACATGTATCGTCACCTGGCACTGGGCAGCGATGTGCAGAGCGTGGCCAGCGATACGAATGGCCGCTATGGCATCGCTTACGGTGAAAGTGGTTACCGCATGTCGTTTGGCGGCATGCACGTCACGCCGTACATCAATCTGCAGTACGCCAACATCCGGACCGACGGCTTCGATGAGGTTGGCGGCGATGGCTTCGGCCTCAAGGCCGGTGCGCAGACCATCGAGCGATGGCAGGCCGGCGCCGGCTTGCGTGCCGGTCGCGACTGGTCACTGGCGGGTGGCGGCCGCCTCAGCCTGCAAGGTCACCTGCTTTGGCAGCGCGCCTTCAGCATGCGCGGTGCGATACCCGATGCGAGCTTCGCGGTACTCAACCAGTGGGCGCCCGTGGGCGGCATCGGTCTGTCCCGTTATGGTGGCGAGGCGGGCGTGAGCCTGGACTGGGCCATGTCGCGACGCTCCAGCCTGTCCTTCGGCTATGACCAGTACGTGGCCCAGTACGATCGCGGCAAGATGGAAACGCTGAGCTACCGCCTGTCGTTCTGACGTCCCGGCGTCCTGGCGCTGGCATGACCCCTCTCCCTTTGGGGAGAGGGTAGGGTGAGGGGCTGGTCTTGCGGAAGCGCCATTCCGGAGCGCGCTTCGTAGAAACGTTATCGCGAGCACCCGCCCCTCACCTCAGTCCTCTCCCCATAGGGGAGAGGAGGCGATCAGGCCTTGCCGTGGAACAACTCTCGCCCGATCAACATGCGGCGAATCTCGTTGGTACCCGCGCCAATTTCGTAAAGCTTGGCATCGCGCAGCAAGCGCCCGGCAGGAAATTCGTTGATATAGCCGTTGCCGCCCAGCGCCTGGATGGCCTCCAACGTCACCTTCACCGCGTTCTGTGATGCATTGAGCAAGCACGCTGCAGGATCGATGCGCGACTTCACGTTGCTGTCGAACTGCCGGGCGACCATGTACGCAAAACCGCGCGACGACTGCAGCGCGGTATACATGTCCGCCACCTTGCCCTGCATCAGTCCGAACGTGCCGATCGGTGCGTTGAACTGCTTGCGCTCTCGCACGTAGGGCAGCGTGATATCCATGGCCGCCTGCATCAGGCCGATCGGGCCGCCCGAGAGCACAAGGCGCTCGGTGTCCAGGCCGCTCATCAGTACGCGCACGCCCTCGTTCACTTCGCCCACGATGTTCTCGGCGGGGATCTCGCAATCCTCGAACACCAGCTCGCAGGTGTTGGAGCCGCGCATGCCGAGCTTGTCCAGCTTCTGCGCGGTGCTGAAACCCTTCATGCCCTTCTCGATGATGAAGGCGGTCATGCAGCGGCTGCCCGCCGGACGCGGCGCGGTACGCATGTAAACCAGCAGCACGTCGGCGTCAGGGCCATTGGTGATCCACATCTTGGAGCCGTTGGCGACCCACACGTCGCCTTTTTTCTCCGCCTTGCAGCTCATCGAACCGACCACGTCGGAGCCGGCGCCGGGTTCGCTCATCGCCAGTGCACCCACATACTCACCGGAGCACAGTTTCGGAATGTACTTGCGACGCTGTGCTTCGTTGCCGTTGTGGAAAATGTTCTGCACGCACAGGTTGGAGTGCGCGCCGTACGAAAGGCCTACCGAGCCGGAAGCGCGCGAGATCTCCTCCATTGCCACGAGGTGCGCGAGAAAGCCCAAGCCGGTGCCGCCGTACTCCTCCGGAATGGTGATGCCGAGCAGGCCCATGTCGCCGAATTTGCGCCACAGATCGGCAGGAAACAGGTTTTCGCGGTCGATGTGGTCCGCGCGCGGCGCGATTTCCTTCTCCGCGAATGCGTGCACGCTCTCGCGCAGCAGATCGAGATCTTCACCCAACAAAAACGGACGCATGCCTTGAAACTCCGGAAAAACGCAACATGGAAATGGTAACGCGCCGCCCGTAACAATCCGTTGCGCGTCGCACAACCGGCTGCCTGATCAATCGGTGTGCAGCGCGTTGGTCAGCTCCGCGAGGCGATCGCGCTGTGTCAGCACCTGAGTGAGCTGGCCCAGCACCAGGCGAGCTGTTTCATCGCTGTCACACAGGGTGAGGGTGCTGGCGAAGGTGGCGTCGTCGGCCATGGGGATGGCGTTCAGCCCGTTGGCCAGCGCGTCGGCGAGCCACTCAAGCGCAACGACGGTACGCGCACCCGCCTGTGCAATGGCGTCGCGTGCGGGAGCGGAAGTGATGGTTTGTCGATGCACTCCCAGCGCAGAGAGCTGCCCCAGCAACGTGTGCGCCGCGGCCAGGAAGTGCAACAGCATTTCGCTACCCCGGTGATGCTGTCCCGGCTCGCGCAACATGTTCGCCAGCACGCTGCTCAGCGTGGCGTTGGCGTTGTGCGCGTCGCGACGGGCAACGCGGTAATCGAGATCGTCGCGGCGGCCGCTGGCGTACTGCGCGATGATCCGTGCCAGGTAACGCGCATCGCCGCGCATGGTGTCGGCCAGCACGTCATCGAATCGTCGCCCCTGCCAGTCGGGCAGGATCAGACGCATCGCCAGCGCGGCGATAGCGGCGCCGATTAGCGTATCGAGCAGGCGCGGCCACATCACCGCATAACCGCTGCCGACCTGATTGAAGCACAACACTACGAACAGTGTGATGGCAGCGGTGGCGGTGGAATAGCGTCGCAGACGCGCGGCGAAGAACGTCACGCCGGAGGCAACGATCAGCGACATCTGCCACGGCCCGAAGGGCACCAATCGCAACGTGGCCCAACCCAAAATCAGGCCCGCGATTGTGCCGGCCACACGCTGCAGGAGCCGCCGCTGCGTGGCGCCGTAGCTGGGCTGGCATACCAGCAGCGTGGTCAGCAGGATCCAGTAGCCATGGCGCGGATGCATCAGATGCAGCACGCCGTATCCCACCAGCAAGGCCATGGCGAGCCGCACCGCATGGCGAAAGCGGAACGAACGCGGCGTCAGCTGCAGGCGAATGCGCTCCCACGCTCCGCCCAGCGACTGGGGGCCGGGGTTCTGCAGCGCGCTTTCCCCATCAGTGGTTGGCAGGCCGATCGGCTGGCCACCTTCGAGCTGCTGTTGGATCGCAGAGAGGTTGCTAACCAATGCGTTGAGCGAGCGCAAGAGATGATCGACGGGCGGATGCGACTGCTCGCGTAGTGCGGCAAGGGCGCTGTGCAGATCATTCACCGCAACGCGGGTTCCTGGATCTGTCGGTACCCGGCTGCGCAGGCGCAGCGCATCCGCGCGTAGACGGCAAACGCGGGCCTCCTGGCGCAGCAAGTGTTCGCAGCGAAACAGCACATCGCTGTGAAACAGCGCCTCGGCCAATGCATCGTACGGATAGTGTGCCGAGCTGATGCGCTCGTGGATGTCCTGCGCCGTGAAGTAAAGCCGTAGCCGCGCGGCGGTGGCGCCGCGCGGGCGTCGTGCGCCGATGCGGTCGATGAGCACCAGGCGGGTGTCGTTGAGCGCTTCCACCACGCGCCCGTTTCGACTCGCCAGTGACAGCTGCAACGCTTCACGGTCCACGCCATGCACTGGTGTAAACAACGCCGCCTTGCTGTCCAGTACATCGGCGAGTGCTTCGAACAATCGGGCCAGCGAATGTCGTACGGCCTGCTGCGGCGCCAGCACGCTCCACAGTAACGACAGCACGCCATACCACGCGGAGCCGGCCAACAGCAGCAAAGGCTGGTGCCAGGGATGTATCGCCGTGCCGTCTGCCGTGTCGGCGCCGATCATGGTGTAGACCGCCAGCAGCAGCGTGGCACCCGCCACGGTGGCGTAGCGCTCGCTGATCGCACCCAGCATCACCAGCACAAAGGTGGACAGCGGTAGACCGATCGCAAACAGCAACGGATACGGAAATAACCACTGCACGGCGAACGACGACACGGTGAAGCAGGCCAGCGTCACCAGCAAGGTACCCAAGCGGTTGCGCCAGTGATCTTCTGTCTCCGCCAGTGCACAGGCGATCACGCCAAGCAGTACGGACACCACGGCATCGATGCGTCCGCTGCTGAAACACCAGGCGACTGCACCGCCCAGGGCGAGCAGCACGCGCAGGCATTCGGCAAAGCGGTCGGAGCCGCGCAGGCGGCGCCAGCGAAGAGTGAGGGCAGGCGAGAGCATCACGACGGCAGCATACGATGATGCAATGCACCATGCCCAGCCGTCGGTAGCTCAGTCCGGTGCCTGGCGCAAAAAAACGCCGGCGCAAGGCCGGCGTTCTTCAGGTAGGTAACGCTTTTGCCGCTTACTGGCCGCGCATGCGACCAGCGAAGCGCGGACCGTGGTCGCCCATGGTCGGCAGCTTGATCTTGCCGATGGAGGTGATGCGCTCCTCGGCCAGGCGGTCAGCGGCCTTGTAGGTCGGCACGCCTTCGTTCTTGGAGATCTCGAAGATGCGACCCAGGTTGTAGTAGATGGTGCGCATCATGCGCATCGCACGCTCGCGGTTGTAGCCGTCGATTTCCAGCGACACGTTCATCACGCCGCCGGCATTGACTGCATAGTCCGGTGCGTAGAGCACGCCACGGCGGGTCAACTCGTCGCCGATGGCGTCGGTGGCCAGCTGGTTGTTGGCTGCACCGCAGATGATCTTGGCCTTGATGCGGTCGATGGTCTGCTCATTGAGCGTGCCGCCCAGCGCGCACGGCGAGTACACGTCGGCGTCGACGTCGTAGATCTCGTCGAGGCCCACGGCTTCGCAGCCCAGCTCATCGACGCAGCGCTGCACGGCATCCTTGTTGATGTCGGTGACGAACACCTTGGCGCCCTGTTCGCGCAGCAGCTTGATGAACTCGCTGCCCACGTGGCCGCAGCCCTGCACGGCGTAGCTGTACTTGCCCACGTCTTCGTTGCCGTTCTTGAACTGCAGCGCGGCCATCAGGCCCTGCAGCGTGCCGAATGCGGTGAACGGCGACGGGTCGCCCGAGCCGCCGTGCACCTGATGCACGCCGGTGACGTATTCGGTTTCACGGAACACGTATTCCATGTCGTTGACGTCGATGCCGACGTCCTCGGCGGTGATGTAGCGACCGTTGAGCGAGTTGACGAAGCGGCCGAACGCGCGGAACAGCGCCTCGGACTTGTCCTTGCTCGGGTCGCCGATGATCACGGCCTTGCCGCCGCCCAGGTTCAGGCCGGCAACGGCGTTCTTGTAGGTCATGCCGCGCGACAGACGCAGCACGTCGTTCACCGCGTCTTGCTCGCTCTTGTACGGCCACATGCGCAGGCCGCCGAGCGCGGGGCCCAGCACCGTGTTGTGGATCGCGATGATGGCCTTCAGGCCAGCGTCTTTGTTGTGGCAGAAGACGACTTCTTCGTGACCCGTGTTGGCGATGGTTTCGAAAATCATTGGAACGGTGACTCCAAGTTGAGTGCCCGGGGATGGCACGCCGGAATGGAGGCGGGAACGGTCCAGCGCGGTCCCGCCAAGGCTGAAAACGCCTGAAACTCAAACGCCCCAGCAAGGCTGGGGCGATGAATCGAGTTCCCAATTCTAATACGGCACGGGCCGAGGCTGGTGCCGCGGCGCATCAAAGCGGTGGCGTATGGGTTTTTCCGGGGTGCCACGTCAGCGCGGCGGCTAGCCGGCCACCCAGACACCCACGTTGAGGTGCCAGCCGTCATTGCGACGCTCGTAGTGCGGATGCACATAGTGGTAGCCCGGGCGTGTGGGTTCCCAGTGCCCATGCATGGCTACGTATTTGCGACCGTTCCAGTGCCAGTAACCGCGCGCCCAGACATAGCCTGAGCGCGGCATCGGTTCCTGCTCCACCAGCTCCACTGGCGGCGGCTGAGGTGCGATGACTTCGACGTAATCACGTTGCTCAACCGGCTCGCGCTCCACCACTACAGGGTGGGGGCGACGGGCAGGCTGCTCGACCACGCAACCGCTGGCCAACAGAGTCAGAGCGGAAAGGACGACTAGACGAATCGACATGATGGCCGGTGCCTTTGCAGAAGGAATGGAAGCTGGATCTGGCTGCCTGGGGTTATGGCTGCTCAATGGCCCCAGTACCCATCACGGAAGCGCCAGCCGTCGCGCGCGTGCGCCCAGCCAGCCCGGTGATAGACGTAGCCCGGACGGCCACGTACCCAATAGCCGCCCACCCACACGTGGCGTTGACCTTCCCAGCGCCAGTAACCCGGTGCCCACACGTAACCCGCGCGCGGCGGCGGCGGCACCTCGTAACGCGGCGGCGGCGGGGCGACATTGATGCCGACCGCTACCGAGACGCCGGCCGCAGCGGTCGGAGCATAGACGGCACCTGCGCTTGCCATGCCAATGACGGCAAGCAGGGCGAGTTTGCGAGTAGTGCTCAGCATTAGAGATCTCCCTTGGTGAAGGCCGCACCGTGCGGTCTCATGGCCGAAAACGGAGTACTCCACGGGCTGTTGACGCTGTTTCTCCGCCTCGTTCAGGTTCGTGAGGGTCGATGGCGGGCGCCTGTTCAGTTTTTCTTGATGTAAAAAGAACGAACGGTCGTGCTATTTTAAAGCCATGAACACGACCTTCCCCAGCACCGGCAAGCGCGCAGCCACGCGCGAGCTCATCCTCGACCACGCTTACGAGCTGGCCCGCCGAGATGGCTTGGAAGGCCTGTCCATTGGCTCGCTTGCACAAGACGTAGGCATGTCCAAGAGCGGCGTATTCGCCCACTTCGGCTCGCGCGAAGATTTGCAGCTCGCGGTGTTGGAAGCGGGGCAGCTGCGCTTCCTGCAACGCGTGAAGTGGCCCGCGCTGAAATTGCCGCGAGGTCTGCCGCGTGTGCGCGCCATCGTGGTCAATTGGGTGGCGTGGGCGCAGGAATACCAAAGCGGTTGCGTACTGCTCACCGCCGCCGGCGAGTACGACGGCCGCGAAGGTCCGTTGCGCGACACCGTGACTCGACAGCAATCGGGCTGGCGCCAGGAAATGTGCCGTGCCATTGGGCACGCGGTGGAAAACGGCGAACTGCACCAGGACACCGACTTCGGCCAGCTCGCTTTCGAGATCTACGCACTCATGTTGGGCCTGCATCACGACGCGGCCCTGTTCGGTTTCGATGAAGCACGCCGGCACACGCTGGCCGGCTTCGAGCGCTTGATTGCCAGCTATAGCCCGGATTTGGGCCGGAGGACCGTGCCATGACCACCACGACCGCCAAGCGTCATCACCGCACTCATGCGCTCAAGCTGGGCGCGGTACGCGCCACCTTTGCGGTGGGTAGCCGGTTGGCGCCGGAGCGTACCGTGAACAAGGCAGCGCAGCTGTTCGTCACGCCGTTCTCCAGCAGCCGCACGCGTGCGCAGCTTGCCCGGCCCGATCACGACATGACCTATGCGGAGCTGGACATCGCCGGTCAACGCATCGCCACTTATGTATGGGGTGATCCCACGACACAACCCTACGCGTTGCTGGTACACGGCTGGTCGAGTTTTGGCCTGCGCTATCTGCCTTGGGTCGCGTCGCTGCGTGCGCTGGGCTACGCGGTGGTGGCGTTTGATCAGCCCGGCCACGGCAAGAGCGGCGGCCGCTACTGCTCCTTGCCTGATTTCGTGAAGACCGTGCGCGAGGTTGGCGCGCATTTCGGCAACGCGGCGCTGGCCATTGCGCATTCGCTGGGTGGCACCGCGGCCACGCTGGCGCAGGGCGAAGCGTGGCATGCGCAGAAACTCATCCTGATCTCTCCCGCTGCCGATCCGGTAGACGCCACGCGTCGCTTCTCGCGTTTCGTGCATCTCGGTAGGCATCTCAACGGGCGCCTGCACGATCGGCTCGAAGCGATGTCCGGCGTCAACATCCACGACCTGCAAGTACATCGTCATCTGCCCGCGCTCGGCCAGCCCGCACTGATCGTGCATGACGTGGACGATCATGACGTGCCCTGGTCCGAAGGCGAACGCTATGCACGCCACTGGTGCGGCGCACGCCTGCTCAGCACGCAGGGCCTGGGACATCACCGTGTGCTGGATGCGCCGGAAGTGATCGAGGCTTCACTCGCTTTCCTGCGTGGCGAAGTGGTGGGCGAGCGTGTGGTGTCGTCGCCCAATCTGCCGTTTGGGGACAGTTGAGCGAATAGGCGGGCGGAGCGCTCCGCTCGCGGGTTCCCCCACGCCTTCACCGTCATTCCTGCGAGAAGCTCTTAAACAGCCGCAGGGCTGATCAAGCAGGAATCCAGGATTTGTCGTTCGGGGACAGTTGAGCGGATCCGCGGGCGGAGCGTTCCGTTCTGCTCCGCTCGCGGTTTCCCCACGCCCTCACCGTCATTCCTGCGAAAGCAGGAATCCAGTGCCTTTGCATCTCGCCGGGGCGTCACAAATAGACGCTGGATTCCTGCGTTCGCAGGAATGACGGGGCGGTGGTATGTGTGCGGCCACGATACCGACGCGCACGGTCGCCGCGAATATGATGCGGAAATCGCCGAAAATCAGCCTCCTCCGCGCCGCAACATGTTCCGAACGCAACCATCCATTAAAATCGGGACATTCGACGCATACGCAGTCTCGGAGTCCCCATGAGTTTCCCCGCCCAGCACGTTCCCGCCAGCGCCGCCCAGGCGGAAACCCGCCCCCTGCGCTTCGTCACTGCCGCCAGCCTGTTCGATGGTCACGACGCGGCTATCAACATCATGCGTCGCATCATCCAGTCGCAAGGCGCGGAGGTGATCCACCTCGGCCATAACCGCTCGGTAGAAGACGTGGTGCGCGCCGCGCTGCAGGAAGACGCCGATGCGATCGCGCTGTCGTCCTACCAGGGCGGGCACGTCGAGTACTTCAAGTACATGGTGGACATGCTCAAGGAGCACGGCGCCGCGCACATCCGCGTGTTCGGCGGTGGTGGCGGCACCATTACGCCAGAAGAAATCCGCGAGCTGCAGACCTACGGTGTCGAGCGCATCTATCACCCGAACGACGGCATGAAGCTCGGCCTCACCGAGATGATCGAGGACGTGATGCATCGCACGCGTGCCGCGGCGGTGAAGCGCGCGAAGGAAGAAGAGGCCACCACCGTCACGCCGCGCGTGGATATCGACGACGAAATCTCCATTGGCCACATGCTCTCGGCCATCGAAGAAAGCGAACTGCCCGAAGCTGAGCTCGACCATCTGCGCAAGCAGTGGAAGATGGCCGGCAAGCAGACGCCGGTGCTTGGCGTGACCGGTACCGGCGGTGCGGGCAAGTCCTCCGTGGTCGACGAACTGCTCTTGCGCTTTTTGCATGCGTTCCCTGAGATGCGCATTGCCGTGCTAGCCGTCGATCCCACGCGTCGCCGCAGTGGCGGCGCGTTGCTGGGCGACCGCATCCGCATGAATTCTCTGCGAAGCCATCGCGTGTACATGCGCTCCATGGCCACGCGTCGCCAACACGCCGCCACCAACGCGGTACTGCGTGACTGCATCGATTTCCTCAAGGCGCAGCCGTACGACCTGGTCATTGTCGAGACCGCCGGCATCGGCCAGAGCGATTCGGAAATCATCGATCTGGTGGATTTCCCCACCTACGTGATGACCAGCGACTACGGTGCGGCCAGCCAGCTGGAAAAGATCGATATGATCGATTTCGCTGAGCTGGTGGTGCTCAACAAGTTCGACAAGCGCGGCGCCGAAGACGCACTGCGCGACGTGCGTAAGCAGTGGAAGCGCAACCGTACCGCGTTCTCGCTCACTGACGAGCAGGTGCCGGTGTTCCCCACCATCGCCAGCCAGTTCAATGATCCGGGCGTGACCTGGATGTTCTCCAACCTCTGCCGCCTGCTGCGCGACAAGCTCAGCCTGCCGGCCGACAAGTGGACGCCCAACCTCGATACCACGCTGAAGGAGCCGCGCGCTACCGTGCTGATTCCCGGCAGCCGCGTGCGTTACCTCGCCGAGATCGCCGAGCAGGGCCGTGGCATCAACAAAGAGATCGAGCGCGAGGCCGAGTTTGCCAGCAAGGCGCAGCACTACTACGAGTCGTTGAAGGATCTGGGTGATGCGCAGCTGCCGCGCGAGCTGGCCCGCTACGAATCCGCCGCGCTGCACGAGGAGGGCGCGGACCGTACGCTGCTCACGCTGCGCCAGCGCTACAACGAAGCGATCAAGGAACTCAGCCACCACGCCATCCACCTGCTGCACGAGTGGCCGGCGCGCTACAAGTCGGTGACCGACGAGGTCAACGAGTACAAGGTGCGCGACAAGGTGATCCGCGTTGAGAACTACCGCGAATCGCTCAGCCATCAGAAGATCCCGAAGGTCGCGCCGCCCAAGACCAAGGACTGGGGTGACCTGCTGCGCTTCCTGCTGCGCGAGAACCTGCCCGGTCATTATCCGTATACCGGTGGCGTGTATCCGTACCGCCGCACCGGCGAGGACCCCACCCGCATGTTCGCGGGCGAAGGCACACCTGAGCGCACCAACCGTCGCTTCCACTACCTGAGCCAGGGCGGCGCAGCGACGCGCCTGTCCACCGCGTTCGACTCGGTCACGCTATATGGCGAAGACCCGGCACCGCGTCCGGACATCTACGGCAAGATCGGCAACTCCGGCGTCAACATCGCTTCGCTGGACGACATGAAGAAGCTGTACTCCGGCTTCGACCTCAGTGCGCCGTCGAGCTCAGTGTCGATGACCATCAACGGTCCCGCGCCGATCATCCTCGCGATGTTCATGAACACCGCGATCGACCAGAACGTTGAGAAGTACCTCAAGGCAGATCCCGCTCGTTGGGCCGCAGCCGAGAAGCGTATCGCGGAGATGTTTGCCAAGGGTCCGCGTCCGACCTATTCGGGTGAACTGCCCAAGGGCAACGAAGGCCTGGGCCTGAGCCTGCTCGGCGTCACCGGCAATCAGCTGGTGGATGCCGAGACCTACGCACGCATCAAGGAAGAGACCCTGCAGAACGTGCGCGGTACCGTGCAGGCCGACATCCTGAAGGAAGACCAGGCGCAGAACACCTGCATCTTCTCCACCGAGTTTGCACTGCGCATGATGGGTGACATCCAGCAGTATTTCGTCGACCACAAGGTGCGCAACTTCTACTCGGTGTCCATCTCCGGTTATCACATCGCCGAAGCGGGCGCGAACCCGATCAGCCAGTTGGCTTTTACGCTCAGCAACGGGTTCACGATCGTCGAGTACTACCTCGCGCGCGGCATGAACATCGACGACTTCGCGCCGAACCTGTCGTTCTTCTTCTCCAACGGCATGGACCCGGAGTACACCGTGATCGGCCGCGTGGCTCGTCGCATCTGGGCACGTGCGATGCGTGAGCGCTATGGCGCCAGCGCACGCAGCCAGATGATGAAGTACCACATCCAGACATCGGGTCGTTCGCTGCACGCGCAGGAAATCCAGTTCAACGACATCCGCACCACACTGCAGGCGCTGTACGCGCTGTTTGACAACTGCAACAGCCTGCACACGAATGCGTACGACGAAGCGATCACCACGCCGACGGAAGAAAGCGTGCGCCGCGCTGTGGCGATCCAGATGATCATCAACAAGGAACTTGGCCTCAACTTCAACGAGAACCCATGGCAGGGCAGCTACATCGTCGATGCACTCACCGACATCGTCGAAGAGGCCGTGTACAAGGAGTTCGAGGCGATCAGCGAGCGCGGCGGCGTGCTCGGCGCGATGGATACCATGTATCAGCGCGGCAAGATCCAGGAAGAGTCGATGTTCTACGAGCACAAGAAGCACGACGGCAGCCTGCCGCTGATCGGCGTGAACACCTTCCTGCCCAAGGATCATGGCGGCGAAATCGCCACCGAGATCGAACTCATCCGTTCGACCGAAGGCGAGAAGAGTCAGCAGATCGACAACGTGCTGGCGTTCGGCAAGGCACGCAATGGCCTTGCACCGGAAAGCCTCAAGATCTTGCAGAACACCGCGCGTGATCGCAAGAACGTCTTCGAGCAGTTGATGGAAGCCGTGAAATACAACTCGCTCGGCCAGATCAGTCACGCGCTCTATGACGTGGGCGGCGAGTACCGCCGCAACATGTAAGCCATGTGCTGTGTGCCCTCTCCGCTTCAAGGAGAGGGCAGGGCGACAGCAAGTTCTCGCGCAACGCCCTTTATCACCAAACACTTCTTAAACGAATACACCGGCCACGCCGAAGAAAGTCGTCACCTTGGAAGGTGAGCGACAGTTTTGGCGTGCACGATGCCGTCCGCAAATGAAATAGATCGCAAGCAGGCCGCGAAACGCAGTTTTCGTGGCGCGTTACATCGTGTGCGGCAGAATGAAGAGTAATTGCGCACACGTCTAATGAATCATTTGGACGTCCGGTGAAAATACCCATCCTGATGTATCACAACATCGCGCAGGTGCCGCGCGGTGTGCAGGTCTATCGCAGCCTTTACGTGTCGCCCGCATCGTTTGCCCGGCAAATGGGCCTGTTGAAGATGTTGGGCTATCGCGGCATGTCGATGTCCGATGCCATGCCTTATCTGCGCGGCGAGCGCGAGGGTCGCGTCGCCGTGATCACGCTCGATGACGGCTACGTCGACAACCTGGAATCGGCAGTACCCGTGCTGCAGCGCTACGGGTTCACTGCCACCTGCTACGTGGTGAGCTCGCGCATTGGCGAGTACAACCAGTGGGACGACGAAAAACTTGGCGTCCGCAAGCCGTTGATGACGGTGGAGCAGCTTAAGTCATGGCATGCAGCGGGCATGGAAGTCGGTGCGCATACGCGAACCCACGTGCGGCTGAGCCAGTGCACCGACAAGCAGCAGACCGACGAGATACAGGGCAGCAAAGCTGAACTGGAGGATCGCCTTGGCGTATCCGTTACCCAGTTTTGCTACCCCTATGGCGACCACGACGGGCGTGCGGTCGAGGTCGCACGCGAAGCGGGCTACGAGGCGGCCACTACGACGGGCCGCGGTCGCGCGGAAGCCGGACCAAACACCGATCTCTTGCGCTTGCCGCGCATCCAGGTTGCGCGTCACCACTGGCTTCCCCAGGTGGCGGCCAAGGTGATGAGTGGCTACGAGGACAAGCGTGCATGAAGTTGCTTTTTGTTGGCACCAACCCGGAGAACACCGGCGCGGCAACGCATTTCGTTTCGTTGGCCAAGGCGATGGTCGAAGCAGGGCATCGCGTGGAAGGCATCGTGTCGCGACACGGGCTTATTGGCGAAGGGATGGAGGTCGCGGGCATTCCGGCGTTCTACAGCTCGTTTCGCAACGTGTTCGATTTGCGTGGCTATGCGGCGGTGCTTCGTCGGGTGAGCAAGTTTTCCCCGGACTGGCTGGTTGGCAATTTCGGCAAGGAATACTGGCCGCTCATCGCCTGCAGTCGACTCACCGGGACGCCGGTGGCCCTGTTCCGGCACCGTAATCCACGAATGAATACGCTCTCCGAGTACGGTGTGCCACGCCTGGCGCAACGCTTCATTGCCGTATCCGAATATGCGCGCAATGCGTATCTGCGTTGCGGTGTGCCCGCCGATCGCGTGTGGATTTCCTACAACCCGGTCGACACCGCCGTGTACCAGCCGGATCCACAACGTCGCGCGCAAGTGCGTCGCGAGTTCGGCATCGATGATGACGCTATCGTCATGGGCTACGCAGGGCGCATGCATGGTGGCAAGGGCGTGACCCAGCTGATGAAGGCGGCAAATGAAGCCATGGCCTTGCAGCCAAGACTGCATGTGCTTTGGGTAGGTAACGGGCCGGAGGAATGGGCGTTGCGCCGGATGGCGCACGCCAGCGGCCTGTCTGCTCGTCACCACTTCACCGGGTGGGTAAGTGATACGTCGCGCTACTGCAGCGCGCTATCGTTCCTGGCGTTTCCTTCGGTGGAGCCGGAAACCTTCGGGCGCGTCGCTATCGAGGCCGAGGCGTGTGGTGTGCCGGTACTCGGCAGCAACATCGGCGGTATTCCCGAGACGATGCAGGACAACGTCACCGGCTACCTGATCGAGCCGGGCAACATTGCCGCCTGGCGCGATCGCATCCTCGCACTGAGTGATGAAGCGCAATGCAGGGATATGGGACTTGCGGCGCGCGCCTACACGGTCGAGCACTTCAGCAATGCTGCTGTCGCACGGGATTTCGAGGCGCTTCTCCGCTACGGCGACGTGGCTCTGCATAACTACCATCACGCCCCTGCATAACGTTGCCTTTTCCCGAGTGCACGCCCGAAGGTACGTCTTGCGGAACATGGCGTCGGGTGAGGGGGCGCCACAGTGATGATCTGGACAAGTCGTCGTCCGTCATTGTGGCTGCACACCAGCGCCGTGTTCGGTGCCTTCGGAGTCATCCGGTAGCCAGGGCGGACTCCGTTCGGGTGTTGCCGCACGCGATACAATGGGGCTTCCGCATCCTGGCCACCTCTGATGACCGAGCCCGTCCGCCTCGCCAAACGTATTGCCGCCATGACGCAGTGTTCGCGGCGCGAGGCGGAAATGTATATCGAAGGCGGCTGGGTGCGCGTGGATGGCGAGACGGTGGAAGAGCCGCAGTTCATGGTGCTCGATCAACACATCGAGATCGACCCCAACGCCAAGCTTGTTCCACCCGAACCTGCCACGCTGGTGTTGCACAAGCCGGCGGGCGTCACGGTTGATCAGGCACGCGCCTTGATCACCATGGAGAGCCACACCGAGGACGATGCCTCCGGCGTGCGCCTGTTGAAGCGCCACTTCGCCCGTTTGGAATCACCGCTGCCGCTGCCTGACAACGCCAGCGGCCTGCAGGTGTTTACGCAGGATTGGCGAGTGAAGCGCCACCTGGAAGAAAACGGCGACCGCATCGAGCAGGAGATGGTCGTCGAAGTTGCCGGCAAGCTCGCGCCGAATGGTCTCGCGCTGCTCAACCATGGGCTTAGTTTCAACAACTACGCGCTGCCGCCCATCAAGGTGAGTTGGCAGAACGAAACCCATCTCCGCTTTGCGTTGAAGCGCATTGCGCCCTCCATGGTCGAGCGCATGTGCCACGCGGTCGGGCTGAAGGTGTTGGCGGTCAAGCGCATCCGCGTCGGCCGCGTTCCCATGTCGCGGCTTCAGCCAGGGCAATGGCGCTATCTCGCCAGTACAGATCGGTTCTAAGGAACCCTCTGTTTAGCTCGTCATCCCACTAGCCCGTCATTCCACTAGCCCGGCATCCCACTAGCTCGTCATCCCTGCGAAGGCAGGGATCCAGCGTCTTCATTGCCTTGCAACGGCATTGGATGACTCGCTTCGCGACCTTCCCACGGACGTTCCGCGCGCTGTGCCCCTGTCCAGTCTTCGCTTGGATGATGGGCACAGACTTTGTTGCATTCCCAATCGTCATTTCGTCACGGGGTGACGGTCGGGCTCACCCAACAACCTCACTCGCCGCCACCGCCAGACCCGACACCACACCCAGCGACGGATCGCCGTGCACCAGCGGAATCTCGGGGAAACACGCTTGCACGCGCGCCTTGATCTGCGGTGAGCGCGACGTACCGCCAGTGAGAAACAAACTGGCGGGCAGGGCAGGCAGGTCGGTGCGCACCGTCGCAAGCGTGCGTTCCAGTTGCGTGAGGAAGGGCTCGATGGCGGTGTCGAAGTCATCGCGGCTGGCGTCCACGTCCAGGCCGGCTTCGATGAAATGCAGTTCGGCGCGGTGGTTCGTCGCTGCGCTCAGCATGATCTTGGTGCGCTCCGCCGCCTGATTGAGGCGCGTGGTGGCACCCAGTTCCTGCAACGCGCGCAGGCGCGGGCCATAAGGCGCGGCCACCAGACGATAGTTCTGTTTGCGGAACTCGCGCTGCTTGGGCAGGTTGTGCACACTGGCCGCTTCCACAAACTGATGCTGCGGCACGCGCACAATGTCCTTGCCCAGCAGCGGCATGAAGCTGTGCAGGCTCACGCCCACGTCCAGATCGGTGCCGCCCTTGGGCAGGCCCCAGTTGCGCGCAATGAATGGTGCCTGGTTGCCGCCGAGTTCCGCGTGCGTCACGTCGGTGGTGCCGCCGCCAATGTCGACGATAAGCGCGTGCTGCCGGTCCGCGAGGCTCTTGTGGTAATGCATCGCGGCGGCGGCGGGTTCTTCCAGAAAGCTCACTTCGTCAAAGCCGGCCACGGCGGCCGCCTCGCGCAGAATCTCGATGGCCTGTTCCGAGCCCGCCGCACCCATGGAGCTACGAAACTCCACCGGCCGCCCGATCACCGCACCGCGCACCGGCACGCCAAACTGCCGGCTGGCGGTAAGGCGGATGTGTTCGAGAATGTGCGTGGCGATATGCACGATCACCTTGCGCACCTGCGGGTCCAGCCGATAACCGAACATCGACTTGGGCGACTCGATCAGGTTGCCGCCACCGCTGTCGAGATAACCCTCCACTGCCTCCTCGCCAAACAGGGCGTGCTGAAAGCTGGCGACCGAGGCGGCCGTCTCGCGGGTCTGTTCTTCCATCCACTGGCGGCGCACCACGCGCAACGATTCCTGGCGCAAGTCATGCTCGGTGCGCGACACCGGCGCCTGTCCACGCGCCGCCGCAGCGGCAGTCATCTGGCGCTGCTGGTTACGGGCAAGGCGTAGCTGGGCTTCAAGCTGTGCTTCCAACTCGGGCGTCAGCGCAAAGTCGCTGGGGTCCGGCACCAGCTCGGGAAAATACACCGCCGTGCGGAACTGCTCGGCGTCGCCGAAGCGCACCAGAGTCAGTTGGCCGTTGATGATGGCGGCGGCAGCGGAGTAGCTGGTGCCGAAGTCGATGCCGATGTGCATGGGGGTGTGTGGTCGTTGTGTTGCAACCGCACATTATGACTGGTAAGTCGGTCTAGCGGGAAATCGGTTGGCGGAAGCGTCTTCCTTTTGCCCTTAGCGACCTTGCGGCCCCCGACTCGAGGGCAATCTGCGACTGTCCGCTTTCGACCCGACGCGAACACACTGCCGCGACATCAAGTTGAACTCACTGGCGGGCTGGTGGCGGAAACGGGCATGCTGGAGTTATTCCGTGGAGACGGGGGAGGTCCATGGAGCGATCACCGCGCAAAGCCGGCGTCGGCCAAGTGCTTGTGTGGATGTGTTTTGGCCTTGTTGGTTGCGGCTACATCGTCACGCAGCAGATCTACGTATTGCACCGACTTCAAGTGAGTGGCACATCGACCTGGGGAACCTATATCGAACAGGTTTCCCCCAAGGGCAGGCGAAGCGCCTATTTCCGCTTTGACTTCGATCTCGGTAGCAGGCGCTTTGTTGGTGCAAGCAGCGAGTACGAAGCGATACTCCGGCCCGAGTCCTGGCCATCGCGGCTTGGCGATCCAGTCATGGTGTACTACCTGCCATCCGACCCCCGCGTTAATCGGGCGGGCAGACCCGCAACGCAGCTGCTCGAGTGGTACGGAGTGCTATTGCTGTGGATCGGATTCACAGCCATCCCTGCGTATTTTTCCCTCTGGCGCAACCAAGCCAATAGGGAGAAGGTAGTGGGCGTCTACAGGCAAGTAGTGCTTCGCGTCCCTCGCGGATGATCGTGTGTTGAACCTTTGGGGTCGCAACAAAGAGTTCAGATGAGGCTAATAAGGGGCCCGTTGCTATAAACCATGAACGTCCGCTTTCGATCCGAATCGGTCATTCGCACTAAGACTCCCGCAATGACTTCACCATCGAGCTTTGAGGGTAAGGGCTTCAGCCGTCCTTCGACCGGCTGGCAACGACGTAGAAATGCTGAACATTCGGCTCGAATTCGAGCAGAAAGTCGGTGTCTTCGGGGTAGTACTTCGCCTTCAGAATGTCATCGCCGGCAAATCGACGAATCGACTGCTCCGAGTCCCAGTGCGTCACTGTCAAGAAGTGAGTGACCTCACCATCGTCTCGACGCAGCACTGAGACATCGATGTTCCCCTCAACGGAGCGATAGTCTGGAATCGCACGTCGTTCGAGAAATGACGCGTACGCTTCAGCGTTCTCTCGAGATGTGCGGCCATGCCACATGCGACAGATCATGAGCTTTCCTCGGTGGATACAAGGGGGCACTTCCTCAGGCGTAACTTACTTGATGTGATGTATGGACCGCGCCCACGCGGATCCGGATGAAAGAAGCGCGATGCAGCGGGCGTCCTTGGTCCGCGCTCCGCGGCTGCGGTGGCCATTGGCAACACACCTCCTGCTGTCGCAGTCTATGGGTGTTGTAACGACCGGTTGAATCCGCCACCCAAAGCGGACATGACGGAGTGAGCGATTACATGCGAGAGGATGAGGCGCGCCCAGTCCGCCCCGATCAACGAATAGCCGGCATTGATGTGCTGCGAGGCATTGCGCTCTTCGGCGTGCTCGCGGTCAATCTCATCACCGAGTTTCGCGTTTCGCTGTTCCAGCAGTTTCTCCCGGCATCCGCTGAAGGATCGTGGTTAGATCATGCCGTCGAGGCAATGGTAAGCATCGGCGTGGAATTGAAGGCGTTTGCCCTGTTCTCGTTGCTGTTCGGTGTGGGATTGGCGATTCAATTTGAACGGCTTGCGACCAAGCCACGCCGCCTTTCATTGCTGGCCAGGCGGCTTCTCGTGCTCCTCGGGTTTGGCCTTATCCATCTCTGCTTCATTTGGAATGGCGACATC
The DNA here is from genome assembly GCF_057787755.1 of Dyella sp. OK584. Lineage (NCBI taxonomy): Bacteria > Pseudomonadati > Pseudomonadota > Gammaproteobacteria > Lysobacterales > Rhodanobacteraceae > Dyella > Dyella sp. OK584. The sequence continues at coordinate 4,209,561 of NZ_CM173542.1, read as the reverse complement.
CTTACCGAGTACGCGTTACTGGGGCTGTTGGCCTTACCATTCCTCTATGTTTCGAACCGAGTCCTTGCGGTCGCCGTAGTGATGGCATTGGCGGCTTATGCGGCGCTTCCGTTCTGGCTCCCCGATACGTTCTTTTGGCCGAGCGAAGCGTGGCTCCAGCAACATGTGCAAGAGGCAACCGCGGTCTATGCGAACGGAACCTGGACGCAGGTCATCCGATACAACATCGGCGAGATCTCGAGCCTCATTCCGCTACACCTGTTTGTAGCCCCGCGAACGCTTGCGCTGTTCTTGCTTGGAACGCTTGCATGGCGAACGGGTCTCCTACGCCGACCTGAGCATCATCGTCCTTTGCTCCAGGGCGCCGCCATTCTGGGTTTGATTCTTGGTTTTGGCATGAACCTGCTTGATCCACCCGGCCAGTCCTCACCCTGGCACTCCTGGGCTCCGGTCATCTCAGTTTTTATAACACTGGGCCCTGTTGTGCTCGCCATCGGTTATGGCTCCGCCATCATCGTGCTCTATACGTTCACCCGAGCCAGCCGAATCCTTTGCGTCGTTGACCCTCTCGGTCGCATGGCCTTCAGCAACTACCTGACTCAGTCGCTAATCTTGAGCTGGATCTTCTTCGGATACGGACTGGGTCTTTTCGGCCGCATGAGCCCATCGCAAGCGATGCTGCTGTGCGTCGTCGTTTACCTTGCTCAAGTGAGCATCAGCCAGTGGTGGCTCAAGCGGTTTCGGTTCGGACCGATGGAGTGGTTATGGCGATCGCTCATGTATGGCGCCCGTCAACCCTGGCGGATAGGTACAACGAACGGCGCCGGACGATGAAGCATCATCAAAAAAGGTCCGCTTCCAACCCATGGCTCACAATTCAGCGCTGTGCGCGATAGCCATGAATAAAAGTGGCGATAAGCCGCGGCCTGGAAGATATGGCACTACCAAATAGAGGAGGCGTGTCCGCTCTGGTTGACGGGTAGTAGTGCAATGCGCGCCTCATGCCGGGGGCAGTGGAGTTGGCAACGGACCTTTGGTGGACTCAGATGCCGATCAACGAGGCCTTCCTGCAGCATCGTCGCGGAATCGGCGTCGCCATAAGTGCAGGAAAGAGCTTTCTCATGAGTGAACGCGTCGCCACACGACTTCACCATGTGCACCTTCTGCGGCACCGCTGGAGGGCTTCGCCACGCTGTAGGTCAACATGTCGCCATTGAGCGTGTAACTCGTATTACTGATCTTGCCGTCCCAGTTCGGGAACGACGCATGCAGGATCTGGCTGTGCAGGACGCTGGCATCGGCGGTGACGTGGCCGAAGTGAGCGTTACTGTCCATCGAGGCGGCGCGATACTCATCCGGCGTGCCCTTGGATTTGTCGTTCGCGGCAAACGGCATTCGCTTTGTGCGAACCATCTGCATCATGTAGTCGCCCTGCGCATCAATGATCCACATGCCTTCAGGCTGCGGACCATAGAGTTCCACGTGATGCCCATCCGGATAGACGTTGTCACAGCGGACAAGTGTCCAAGCGCCGACCAACTCCTTCGGTACTGGCATGTGACCCATGACGGCATCGCCCTGTTTCATGGGGGCCTCCTGGGCTATCGCGAGCATCGGCGCCGCAGCCATCAGCACAAGGAAAGGAGCGAGCTGGACGAACTTGGCACGTGACATGGGGACACCTGTAGTCGTGGGGTGGGTATCTGGCATCATCCTCGCGATTCTTCTTTTTGATAATTGGGGTCAATTTTCATTGACCTTCAAAAAATATTTGAAGATGATTCGGCAAGCGCCTTCTGCAGCCGGGATGGAACTTTATGAACCGCCTCAGCGACATGCAGCTCCTCGTCGATGCGGCCGACCTGAGCAGCCTGTCGGCTGCCGGACGGCGGGCCGGGCTCACGCCGGCCGCTGCCAGCGCCTGCGTCCAAAGGGTGGAAGCCATGCTTGGCGCCCGACTCTTCGAGCGCACCACGCGACAGTTGCGCTTGACCGATGAAGGGCGCATCTACATAGGATCCTGCCGGATCGCCATCGAGACGATGCGAAATGCCGAGCAAGCGGTTCGCGCCGGCACCGACAGCGTAAGCGGGACACTGCGCGTCTCCGCGCCTTCCGATTTCGGGCGCAACCTGCTTGTCCCTATCCTGGACAGTTTCATGAGGCTTTATCCCGACGTGCGCATCGTCCTCACGCTGTCGGATTCGCTATCACGCTTTCTGCCCGATGACATCGACGTTGCCATCCGCGTCGGTCAATTGGAAAACAGCGACCTCGTCGCGCGGCATGTGGCCGATAGTTGGCGCGTCGTCTGCGCTTCACCCGCGTGCATCGCGACCCACGGAAGACCGGCAAAACCTGCTGATCTTGCCGATCTGCCAACGCTTGTCCTTACAACCAACGCCGGTCCACGAAACGAGTGGCGCCTCGGAGAAGACGTCGTGCGTGTGCGTCGATACCACGAATGCACCGATAGCGAGGTGATACGTCACTGGGCCGTGCTCGGCCATGGCTTCGCCTACCGGCAACTTTGGGCGGTGGCAACCGACGTGCGCGAAGGTCGCCTTGAGCTCATCAACCCCTCTGCGTGGTTCGCGCCAGCGCCCATCCACGCCATGTACCACCCCAACGTCTTCCAACCTCCGCGCGTCCGCCGCTTCGTGGATTTCCTGAGTGCGGAGATGACCAAACGACTCCCTGTCGATATGGAACAAGCGATGGCGTTTGCGGCGATGAAGTGATCATGCTGGCGAGCGAGCACTGTTTGGTGTCCACCCGTAGCGAACATTGCTTTCGTCCATCAGGAGATCAACAAGAGGTGTGTGAAATCAGTCGGGACGTTTTTGCTGATGGCCCTGGTTGGCTCTGCAATGGCCTTCGGCGCCGATGATTTCACTCCTGCAGGAATGGAGCAGATCCAGCCGAACCTGGGGCCGAACTGTCCGGCGAAACTTAAAGCACCGGACAAAGGCTTGTTGGCAATAACGGACTCCGGCAGGAGCGGTAGTTCGTAGAGTGCGGCCACGGTGCCGAGGAGTACTGGGTCTCCTATCATCCGTCGGAAGCGTTCTCCAATCGCATTACGCTTGTGGAGGTGAAGCGGGTTACGGACAAGGCGAACTAACGTCCGCTTCCGACCCGAAGCTGACTTTAGTGGCAACTGCCGGATCTCGAGAGTGGAAGTGAACTGGATCGCCGACGATGCTCGCGCGGACGTTACAGCCCCTCATTAATCCATAGCAGCAAAACAAGGGTCCAAAACAGGGGCAGGGTGCACTCTTCAGATTCCTGCTCAGCCTACAAAGTGCACCCTGATGCCTGTTTTTTCCCTGCTCTTTTTGGCCGATCTTTACGACGGCAATTAGTGCACATCATCCGAGCCACGATTGCAGCTCGAATAATTAGTGTTTGCCATGGTTTGAACATACGAGCCAGGCACACTTACTGCCGGAACTGTTACACAACGCACATGCCGTGTATTGGCCGTATTTGTCTTTGCCTGCACATCCTTATGCGTTGGCTGTGCTGTACAAGCAGCTGCCAGGAGCAAGGACAAGGCGAGTAGTACAAACTTGCTCTGCGACATATGGTGCACCCCGAAGTCCGTTAGGGATTACATAACTTCACTGTTTCAGGCAACTTGCCCCGAGATGATAGGCAGACAGGCCAGCATTTGGTAGAGACGCATGAGCCGCTTTGCGCATAGCGCGAGAAAGGGGCCGAGCGCAATTCTGGACCACTGGACGAAACGCTAGTGTCTGGAAGATCAGCAATAACATCCGTCGGCCAATGACGTGGTCGGTTCCCCGTCCGGTAAGTGAGTGGACGATTTACATATGTCCGCTTCCGACGGCGGCCTCAACCGGTCAATGCAACACTTCTGCTGCTTGCGCAGTCGTTAGTGTGTTGCGTTGACTGGTTGAGGTCGCCACGCAGCGCGGACATTGGCTATCCTTTTCGAGACCTAAAGGATCGGCTGAAGTAACCCCTCGGCATCGGTGGATATCAGCCAATCCGTTTCCTTGCTAGCTTGAAGGTATCTTGCTGTGACGACGATTTCAGAGAAAGCCGGGCTTCTCACTTTCATCAATGTCTTTACGGTGCGCCCGGAGAATCAGGACCTGCTTGTTGAGCTTCTGACGCAGGCAACCGACGTTTCGGTGCGCCACGCCGAGGGCTTCGTTTCGTCTGCCTTGCACCGCAGTCTCGATGGCACCAAGGTTACGATGTACGCTCAGTGGCGAAGTATGGAAGAGTATCAGGCTATGCGCGGCGATCCTGCCGCAAGCCCTTATTTGGCGAGGGCGTTAGCGATCGCGACCTTTGAGCCTGGCGCTTACAACGTGGTCAAGACCTTTACGTCATCTCTGCTCGATGGATGAGCACAAGGTTGGGCGATATGTCTGCCTGCGACCCGCAGCGGACATTGCGCTCTGCCGCGCGTATTCCATCCAGGCGAAGCGAATGACTCGCGGTTATGCCTGTGTTCTCCCGAGGGCACTATCGCGGTGCTCGTGAAGCCCAAGGCATAGCAGAAAGAGGAGATTTTCTCATGGCGCATGAATCCGATGCATTGCCAACCGTCTCGCCGGCCCAACGTGCGATCACCATCATCGCTGCTGCCACCGTGTTGGCACTGTTGTACTTCGGAAGAGAAGTGCTCGTTCCGATTGCTCTTGCGCTGTTCCTCAGTCTGCTTATGGCTCCGTGGGTTCGCCTGTGCCGCCGAATCGGCCTGGGGCACGGTCCCTCCGTTTTTTTTGCTGTGCTCGGCCTGGCAGTCGTCATGGCGGGATTGGTAACAGTCATCGGCTCGCAGCTCGTTCATATGGGCCGAAGCCTGCCGCAGTATGAGGCGACCATCCACGCCAAGGTTCAGACGCTGCGTGCCATGACCGTCGGGCGCATGGAAGTGATGCAAGGCGAATTCGGCAAGGTCATCAGTCAGTCCGACGATCGGAGTGCCTCCCTGCCGATGAAGTCTGCGACTACGCCATCGAGCTCGGCGTCGACGGCTACCAATGAGGTTCCGGCGCAAGTGCAGACGCCGCACACTCCCATGGCCGTGATGACACGCATTCTTTCCACAGCGTGGATCCCATTGCAGACGGCGGGCATTGTGCTGGTCGTCTTGATTTTCGTTTTGCTCGAGCACGAGTCCCTGCGCGATCGCTTCATTCGACTGGCGGGCGGTACGGATCTGCGTGCAACGACCGCGGCGATCAATGATGCGGGCGGACGTTTGTCGCGGTTCTTTATCTCAACGTTCTCAGTCAATTTTGGGGTAGGCGTGGCGATCTGGGTGGGGCTGATGCTTATTGGGGTTCCCAACGCGCCGCTTTGGGGCGCCCTCACAGCTACGTTGCGTTTTGTACCGTATGTGGGCGTGTGGATCGTCGCAGTACTTGCCGCGCTGTTTGCTGCGGCTGTCGTTCCGGGTTGGTCGCTGCTGCTCATGACGCTGGCGTTGTATGCCGTTGTCGAAACTGTCGTGTCGCAGGTGGTCGAGCCCTTTCTCTATGGCCACACCACGGGCCTGTCGCCGTTGGCCGTCGTTGTGGCGGCAATCTTCTGGAGCTGGCTGTGGGGGCCGATAGGGTTGATCATGTCGACGCCGTTGACATTGTGCCTCGTGGTCGCTGGGCAACACGTCAAAGCACTCGATCTGCTCAGTGTCTTGCTGGGCGATACGCCGGCATTGACGATGCAACAACGGCTTTACCAGCGTGCTCTTTCCGGCGACTCCGACGAAGTGCTCGTCGAGGCTCGTGCTTTCCTGAAACGCAAATCGTTTGCCGCCTATTGCGATGCAGTTCTGTTGCCAGCTGTGCAGCTTGCTCGCGCCGATCTGGCACGGGGAGTCATCAGCCGAGAGCAGCAGGCTGGCGTTCGAGAGGTCATAGTGACGGTCGTTGAGACGCTTGGTAGCGAGGGGCGTAAATGGACTCGCCGGCATCATCAGATATCGGTTCTCGATGGAACGAGTATCGGGCGCCGGCTGCGCCAGCAGCGCGAGGATATCAGTGGTCGCTGGCAAGGCCCGCTGTCGGTAGCCCCGGAGTCCGTGGTTCTTTGCGTGGGTCTTGGTTCTCTCGCCGATGATCTGGCTACTGAGATCCTCACGCGCATCCTGCGCGACCTGCATATTGATGCGCGGCATCTATCCACCGAGGATTTCGTAGCCTTCGAGGCCGAGCCTCATCCGGACTTAACGCCAAACGCAGTCTCCATGCTCTACATCGTCAGCGCTGATGCGCCCGGGCAGCAGCGCGTCGATAGCCTGGCAGTCGACATGCGCGAGCGGTTTCCCGAAGCATGTATCGTTGCCGTACTGCTCCCGGAACCGCTGGCACAGGGGGACGTTTCGGGAGTCGTCGGTTCCGACCTCAATGAAGTCGTGAACTCACTCGAAGCAGCCGTGCTGCAGGCTATTGATAGGTTTCCCAAAGGCGCGACGGGCTCCTCGCCGTAGACAGCGACGTATGCCGCCACCAACGGACCTTGTCGCCATGTTGGATTGTCGACATGCTGAAAATGTCTGCTATCGACCCAAAGCGAAGGTTACCGACCGCTACGCTACAACCTTGAGAATGGGGTCAGGTTCCCTTTTCCTGATTTCATCAGTGGATGAAGGGTTGGTGTTGGAAGGGCGGCCGAGAACGGAGCCAGATTCCCTTTTTCACGAGCAGCTGAGGGGGAAGTCAGCCCAATCCAATTTTCGCTCTCTGTGCCCCTGCTGGCGGCGCCTCATTCGTTAGTGCTCGGCCTAAGCGGCACTTCCTTCGTGGTCTTTTCCAGAATCTTCATTGCCTCGGCATTCCTACGCTTCCATTCGCGTGGTTCCGCATCGGTTTGTGGAGCATTGTCATAGACGGCTGCCTGGACTTGTGACTTTGCGCGTGCGGTAGCGGGGTTGGGTGCTGCGCGACTGGCTGTCACTGCTGGTCGTGGCGTAGCTAGCGCGATAGGTGTTGACGTTGATTCCATTGAGGCGATCAAGATCGACACCTTATGCGGCGCTCCTTAGCGAAGTGCAGCCGCCACCGCCTCGTCAATCTGCAGCGCAAAGCGCGCTTCAACATCGGGCACCGCGTAGCCAATCGACAGTTCCAGATACGCGTCGCCGAGCACCAAATTAACGAATGTCGCTGCCCGCAATGAAGCCGTCAATTCGTCAAATCGCTTTCGCAGAATTTTTGCGGCGAAGGCGCGCACTACCTTTGCACCATTGTCGTAAAACACCTGGCCGAGTTCCGGGCGACGCTCGGCCTCAGCGACGATGGTCCGGTAAAGCCGCAGGTTATCCGGCGCGATAAGGTTTTGTGCCAGCAACCATCCCAACGCGCGCAGTTCGGCGTCGGGTAAGCCATCGGATTGCTCGCCCTGAGCGCTGGCAAGAAGCGCGCCCACCTGAGCGCACATCGAACTCACCAGGCCAACAAAGAGCGCGTCCTTCGACTTGAAGTGGCGGTAGACCGTCTGTTTGCCCACGCCGGCGGCCGAGGCGACATCGTCCATCGTTGCCAGACCGAAACTCTGGCGTAAAAAAACGGCTTTCGCACCGTCGAGGATGGCAGACCGCTTGCGGCGTTGCAGCGGGCTCAGGCCGGGGGGAGAGGAAGCGTCCATACGGGGTAATTAACAGATCGTCGCGTAGTTGACAAGACTGACTAGTCTCGTTTAGATTTGCCAAAACGAGACTGCGTGGTCTCGTTTGCGCGCCGATTCAACTTCGCGAGCAATCGTTGGGAGAACGCTTTGAAACTGTTCATTACAGGTGGTACTGGCTACATCGGGCAAACGGTCGCGCGCAAGGCAATCAGCCTCGGCCATCAGGTGACGGTGCTGGTGCGCCAGGACAGATCGGCGGCGGCCAGCGCGCTGGCACGTCTCGGTGTGAAACTGCATTCCGGCGACCTGCGTGAGCCAGAGTCTTTCGCTGCGACTGCCGGTGCCGCTGATGGCGTGGTGCACATTGCGTCGACCAACGATGCTTCCGCCGCTGCTGCTGATGAGGCTGCGGCAGTAGCGATGCTTTCGCATTTGCATCCGGGTGCGGCGTTTGTCTATACGTCGGGCATCTGGGTCTACGGCAATACGGAGGGAGAGCCCGCGACTGAAGCATCGGCGCTGAATCCGACACCACTCATCGCCTGGCGGCCCGCAGTGGAGCAACATGTGCAGGCGCTGGCAGCAAGCCGCTCGGTGGCCGCAGTGATCCTCAGACCGGCGATGGTGCACGGCTACGGCGGCGGCATCTTCGGCATGCTTGCCGGCATGGCCCGTCAGACCGGCAGTGTGCGGGTCGTCGGCGATGGTCGCAATTACTGGCCTGCCGTTCACGTCGATGATCTCGCCACGGCTTACCTGAGCGCGGTGGGGCGGGCAGCAAGCGGGGACGGTCGAGTTACGGGACAGATCTTCAACGTGGTCGCGGAAGATGCCGTTGCCGTTGCAGAAATAGGTGAAGCGATTCGGGCCTCGATCGGCGCTGATCGCGTCGAACCTTGGCCGCTCGACGATGCTCGCAAATCGCTTGGACCGTTCGCTGACGCATTGGCGCTCTACCAGACAGTAAGCGGCCTGCATGCCCGGCGAGTTCTTGCGTGGGAACCCCATAGTCCCGGCCTGATTGCGGACCTCTCTGCACAAAACCACTTTCAGCAAATCAACGGAGCATGACGATGGCGTGGAACAGTGCGTCTTTAGAATCGATCCTCGCGATGATCGTAGCGGCTCTGTTCGCAGTTGCCGGGGTGGTCAATTTCGCAAGACCCGGCGCGGTGAAGCGAGACTTCGCACGCTGGGGTTATCCGGCATGGTTTCAGTTGCTCTGTGGCGCTCTCGAGCTGCTCAGTGCAGCACTTCTTCTTGGGCAACAAACCAGAGTCTTAGGCCTAGCGCTGGCCGGCGCGATCATGATCGGCGCGCTTTTCACGTTGCTACGAAACCGGGAGCCGTTCGGACATCTCGCCCCGGCGCTGTTCTTCTCGGCTCTCATTGTGGCTACTGTGGTGGTCCGCTTTTTGTAGCAATGGCTGGCCTTCGGTGGTGAACTTCCCACCGGTCAGATGACTGGCGAAGCTGGTCAGTTCATTTGCCCATACTGGTCAGCTGCGATGGCAATGGACGGTCAGCTCGGTGGCAATACGCACTGACGGAGATCTGGCGCGCTCGCCACTGTTTGCATTGAGCCAGGGTTGTTGCGTCGTTCTTGTGCAGTATCAGGTCAATGCCGCCATCTGCACCGTCGAGACTGGTTTCCCGGATGGTGTAGCCCCGTCGACGGAAGGCCTCGCCCACCAGCAGTCGAACTCTTTCCAGTTGATGGCGCGGATGATGTCGAGACCGAAAACGGGGTCAAGTTGCCTTTCTTTCGTTCGCGGTCGAATGGTGAATGCGTTCTCCATTGACGGCGTCGCCGGGAAGCTGAGATGTGTGCAATGGAGCAACCCGATGAGCAGGGCGTTCACAGTGCTACGCCGAAACCCCTGAATCTCGGGTCGATTGAGGGTTGCCCATTGTGCCGTCGTCCCTCTCGCTTGCTGCTTGCTTCAGCAAGATTTCGTAGAGCTGGATTCGGAAGCGAAGGCTGACTTGCATAAGGCTTGACCAGTAGCAAAGCACGAGCGCAAAGCCAAAGATGATTTCTGGCCAGCTAGGCTGGGGTGGCCAATGCAGATCTTTGAACTGGATGAAGAGGGCGATCACGATTGGGAGTGCGCCCAATTTTTCCAAGCTGCCAGTAAGCAGTGGCAGCTTGTCTTTGAGGCGTTCGTGGCGGTGAGCCGCGTACTCCGCCATCGTTTCGAGCTGATCCTTAGGAAACGTCCCTAGCCATTCGATGAGTTCGGCGTGGTGGGGCATTTCGAAGTCCAACTGATCCGCATACTCGCGGCGCTCCGCCGCGAACCCCGGCATTCTCCAGGGGAGTGGAGGAATGACCGCCATAGCGAGTGCGATAAGCTCGATGGCGAGCATCAAGGACACAAACACTAGGGTAGGCATGTTGTCAGGCAGCAACTTTCCGCCAGCGATTCCGACGAATCCTGCTGTAACACCAACTATGTAGCCCCAACGAGCTTTCTTTGTCAGTTGCATCGACATGCTCGGATGCTCCGGCAAGGCCTCGATGCGGTCGTTCAATGCCCGAAAGGTCAGTTTCGCCTGTTCCATAGCTCCCCCTTGTTGCGGGTAAGCATATGGGGAGTATCGGGATTCGGCCAGAACTGGGGCACGGCCTCATGCGGATGCGCGGCGATGCCTTACAGGCATGCGCCAGCTCTTTTGCTACGTTCGGCGGGTCACCCGCGCCGTCTTTGTCGGGCTACGCGAGTGACCATTGCAGTGATGCAGTGATGCAGTGTTGAAGCGCGGATCGCGTGAGTTGCAGCTCACACGATCCGCTGACCATAACCAACTAAATAGGAGTTGATCGTGGCTACGCCAGATCATACGGCACTCGTTCGCCCGCTGAATCCCTTTGGCGGCAATTCCACCCAGTCTCCCGGCCGTCCGTTTGCTTTCATGGATATGGTTGGGGAATCGCGGCAGCACATTTCCATCCGGCTTTCGGCCGTCTCGTTGGCGATTAACGAAATCACTTCGTTGCTTGCCGATAGCGAGGCTTTTCGAGAGGCGCTCGCCGGCGGCGTAGTCGTCACGTCGAGCACATGGCCGCTCAAGCCGGCATGCACGGAAAATCTCTTTGCCGCGATCTGCTTCCTCAGCCAGTTCGCCGAGACGCTCAGGCATGAGCAGAGGGTGGTTCTCTAGAGTCCGATGATCGCCCCGCGGCGTGTCGCGTTATGAGCACGGCACGTCGCACCTGGATATCGCGCCAGGTGGCGATGTCGGCACAGGCGAGTCGGTTTCACCAAGGGTGCGTTCGGGAAATGGTTTGCGCGCTCGCTGTTGCCGCGTTGCAATGCCACCGCCGCATCCGCCACAAGCATGGACGCAACGAGTGACTTCATGAATACAGAAACCCGCGCCCATCCGGGCGAGATCCTGCTGCACGACTACCTCATTCCGTTTGGCATCACTCGCTGCGCATTGGCGCGCGCCACGGGCATCCCATCGCGTCGCCTCACTGACATCACCAAGGGCCGGCGTGCCATCACCCAGGATATTGCCGTGCATCTGGCTGCTCAGCTTGGCACCACGGCCCGCTATTGGCTGTGGCTGCAGATGGATTACGAGATTGAACGGTCGAGGTCGATGGGCGCGCGAGAGAACGGAAGTGGAGTTAGCGCGGCGCCGACAAAACCATGAAATGTCCGTGTGCGTTGAAGCACGCCAAGGCGATAAGAGTTGATGTGCGCCCTGGACGTGTCTCCTCAGAAGTTCTCACAGGATGACTTTGGAAGCCGGTGCGCTACGCAGCGGTAGGTGGTCCAAACCAAGTGGTTAGCGCGTCAGCGAGCCCCGCCTGAGTCAGGTCCCCTACCCACGCCACATATCCGTCGGGCCGAATCAACACGGCGATAGGAGCAGTGACCGACCCGAGTGCCGGAAGCTCCCACGTACCAACGTACCTGGCGTCAACCAGTCGAACCCGATCTGCCCACGGAGTGATGTCGAAGCCGCCGGGCTCATCGAGATTGAGCAGCACCGGCCGGGCATCGTGAAGCAGGGTGAAGACCCGCAGTGGGCCGTTGGCGGTGACCAGGTCGAGATCGGGCATGCGGCGTCCGAGCAACGGGTGCCCCTCGCCGAGATCGTAATGGATGTCCAGACCAGACATCGTGGCGGCAAACCGTTTGCGAGGCTCATCCATGCCAAGGAGTTCGGAAAAGGTGTCGCGCAAGGCCTTCGTCCGGTCGTTTGCGCGGCGCAGCGCGACTGCCGCCATCGTATGGCGCAGCACGCGGGCGGCGATCGGGTGGCGCTCGGCATGGTAGGTATCCAGAAGGCTGTCCGGCGATATCCGGTTGACCACCTGGGCCAGTTTCCATCCCAGATTCACTGCATCCTGCATGCCGGTCTGGAGGCCCTGTCCCCCATCCGGGGAATGCACGTGCGCGGCGTCGCCGGCCAGCAAAATCCTTCTGTCGCGGTACGCCGAGGCCTGCCGGGCCATATCGGTGAACCGGGAGATCGAGGTTGGAGTGTGGATTCCATAATCGGTGCCGTACACGGCGATGAGCGCCTCGCTGAGATCGCGCAAAGTCGGCTCGCCGGTGGCTCCGATCTGCTGTTCGGTCACCAGGACACGCACCGGCCCATCCTCCAGCCTGTTGAGGGAATGAAGGCCCAAGGCGTCGCGGCGGATGCCCCATTCCGGCTCGTCGGTTATCTCGACCTCGGCGATCAGGTTGCTGGTTGTCGGGTCCGAACCGGGGAAATCAATGCCGGCTGATTTGCGGATAAAACTTCGTCCGCCATCGCACCCGACTAGATATTGCGCATGCAGCGATTGGCCGTCCGACAGCTCGATGTCGACGCCAGTATCGTTCTGCACGAAACCCGTCACCTCACGCCCGCGATAGGTCGGCACACCGAGTTCATCGACCCAGCCCGCGAGTATTCGCTCGATGTGCTTCTGCCATAGAGCCAGCCCGTAGTTGTGCCGGGTGGGAAAGTCGCTGATGTCGAAAGAAACGCCCGCGAACCCTGCGACTTGGGCCACCTGTCCCTGCGAGAGAAACCTATCGGCGATGCCACGCTGATCGAGAACCTCGATGGTGCGTGAGTGCAGACCGCCCGCGCGCGAGCCGGCGAGATTCTGGCTGGCGCGTCGCTCGACAATGGCGACGTCGACCCGCGCCAACGCCAACTCACCCGCCAACATCAGCCCCGTCGGGCCTCCTCCAACGATCACCACTGCATGCTCGGTCATGGCTGCACTCCGATCGACGCTAGCGGGACATTGACACTGGCCAGCGGCTCCGCGCCAAAGGTGTGCAACTGCACCGCGAGTCCCGCTACCGGTTCGACGTCCCTGCACGACCCAATCATCGACAACATCACACGCATCTCGTGACTCCCATTTCCGGCGGTTCTGCCATAGGTCGGCGATGCTGCAGCACGCCCTGGGCCTTACGGCAAGCCCCCCGGCGGGCTATACTCTGGAAGTGGGAAGGAGTGGGTCTCCTCCTTTCCCTTCTTTGTCCGCGCTGGACGGACAAGCTCCTCGCGAAGCGGCGGAGCGCCGCTTACGACGTATCGCCTCTCTCATGAGCCTGCGGATGCAGTCGCAGCACGAGACGTTCACCACCCTCTTCGACATGGCCGGCTCGAACATCGTCGAGAGCGTCGCCATTCTCATGTCGTTCGTCGCTAGCTCATCATGGCCCGGCATTGCAAAGCAGTGCAGTGGTTGGAAGCCGAATAGTCGTTCGACACGGGAAGGCTCGGCGGGCGTACACCGAGCCTGTTCGCACTTATCCCGTGGTGCTGATTTATTTCAACACCTGCTCCGCGTCCACGATCTCTACCCCCAGCATCTGCCCGAGCAAACTGTCGAACCAGGGCTTGTGCTGGCTACCGACAATGGACAACACGCGCGCACCGGGTGACTCGCGGAAAGCGGCGTGGACGTTCGCTGTCATTCGCAGATTGCGGGTTTCCCAGCCGGCGACGTACATCTGCCCGTAGTGTTGCGGTGATGTATCTGCAAGGGCGGCGCCGAAGTCGCTGCTGATGGCGGCGCGCATCACCTTTGGGCTGTTGATGTACCGATACAGCGCCAGCATGTCGCCGCTCTGCCAGAACGTCTTCTTGGTGTTTTGGATGGGGCTCATGATTGCTGCGGCTCCATCCCACGCTTTCTGGATCGCCTTGCCGTAGGCAGTCGCATCCGTCACGTCGACGTTGTCGCCGGTATGGTCGTCAATGGCAAACACGCGCTGCAGTCCCAGCCTGGCCGCCAAGGGTGCGGCGATCTGATAGTTCTCGCTGTTAGTCGTCACGCACTTGTCGAGCCGCTTTGCGAGTCCATCGTCAAGACCGTCGCCAGCATGGCGCTCGGTTGCGGGTAGCTGCAGCCATTGCACCAAGGCTGACGTATCGTCATTGGCGGCAAGGAACAACGCCGCCAGGTGCCGGCGCTGCACGAATGAAGGCTGGGCTGGCCAAGCCTTCAAGGTGCGCTGTACTTCGGCAATGGCTGCCGGCACATCCAGCCCCGTGGCCGCCTTCGCCATGCCTGTGTTCGCACAATAAATGTTTACATCCTCAGGGGCATACACAGTGGGATGACGTGCCAGTAGATCGCAGCCTTCACCGGAAATCTGTTCGACTGTGATGATCTGCGGCTTGAATGTCGCGAGTCGCTCCAGCATGGGCTTCAAGGTTTCAGGTTTGAAGCCTTTCGGAGCCTCGGACAAGTGCACCGTGCCCATCACCAACACTTGCGTGCGCGGCCCCGCTTCCTGTTTTCCCAGCGAGGCCAGATCGACTTGTGTCTGTGCCAAAGCAGAACCCGTCATCAGCATTGCGAGCTGACATAACAGCCAACGCTTGACCATGGATAGATCCGAAGAGAATGGTGGCGGGGCACGCTACTGCAGCGCTGCTGCGCCGTACCAGTGCTAGGGGACATGGATGCCGTTCCCTGGGGCGCGGCTGTCAGGGAGCTAGTCTGGTGAAATCGTTCTCAAAGTGAGGGCGCAACGATTTCCAACGTTTCAGGCTTCGACCAGACTGCCGTCCTCGGTATCGGCAATAACGCGATTGCGTCCGGCGTGTTTGGCGCGATAAAGCGCTGCATCCGCGTCCATGAAAATCCGTTGCAAGCCGTAGCCGGAAGTGTCGGTGGAGGTCAGGCCAAAGCTGGCGGAAAACGAGATGACATGTCCGTCTCTCTCGATCTGGGTAGCGCCAATGGCCATGCGAATGCGATCGGCGATAGCCATGCCCTGGTCGCGAGGGCAATCGAGCAGAAGAATGCCGAACTCCTCGCCGCCTAGACGTCCGAACAAGTCGGCTGGGCGCAATTGTTGTTGGCAGATGGCGACGGTACGCCTCAGCACGGCGTCTCCCATGGCGTGACCGTGGGTATCGTTGACTTGCTTGAAGTGGTCGAGGTCGATGGCTATCAGGCAGGCGTGGCCGAGCTTTTTGTCCAGCAGGCGCAGGGCACGATCGGCCTCACCGATGAAGTGCTGGTGGTTGAAGATGCCGGTAAGCCCATCGTGTGAGGACAGCTTCTTGAAGCGAAGCTGCGAGCGCTTGATCCGAAACAGCCAGAAGACGATGGATACCAGCACCAGCATCAACAGCACGATATAAAGCCGGCTGGTTTCGACCGCCTTGGTGTCCAGTGCCTGTTGCAGCCGCAGGATGTTGTTCTGCTTGCTGAGACTTTCCGTCTCGAGCTTTTGCACAAGCATGTGCTGCTGGGCTACCTCGTAGGCCAGCGCCCTGGCACTGATGTCGTTGAGATGGCCCTTGTCCTGGGCCATGTAGTGCTCGTAGTACGAGAGTGCAGCGGCGACGTTGCCCCGCCTTTTTTCGATCCGGTAGAGCACCTCGTAGGCATCTCTCAGCCACTCACTGATGTCGTCCGCGCTACTCATGGCCACGGCTTCAAGGGCGGTTTTCCTTGCGTCGTCGTCGCTACCCAGTTTTGCGTAGGCCTGTGCCCGCTCAACCTTCGCGGACAGCATTTGGAAATGGTACTGATTGACCCGGTTGCTGTGGTCAACCCGGTCCAGCAGGGCCATCGCCTTGCCTGGTTGATCTTCGTCGAGGTAGAGGCTACTCAGGATGAGCCATATGGCGTTGACGTAGACCGGTTGTCTGGCGTCCTCGCAGGTATTGATGGCCTGTTGTAGTTCTGGGCTGGCTGATTTGAGCCGCTTTCCGTTGAAGAGTGCTGCGACTCGGAGATAGCGAGGGCGGCACAGGGTCTCTCCGGGCGGAGTGGCGTCCTCCATCATGCGTGCGTACTGGATGGCAAGATCGGTTTGGCCGGCCAAATCCAGCATCTGCGACAGATTCAGCAGGAGCGTGAAGCGGATCTGCGGATCCTTGATCATGGGCAGGCTGGTCGTCAGGCGATTTGCCAGCGCGAAGGCCTCCTCGTAGCGCCGATTAGTCCCGAGGTTGATCAATAGCAGCGCCGATGCCTTGGCGACCAGAGTCTTGTCATCGGAATGATCAATGACATCGCGAAGCTGGACTTCGGATTTGGCGTAGTCGCCCTGGAAACTAATCTCCCAAGCATCGAGATACCTGAGATGCCATTGCTCGCCCGAGGTTAGGTCAGGGGCTTCGCGGTGAATCTGCTGCAGCATCTGGACGAACCGCGGGTGATCTTGCGTGCGTAGGCTCTCGGTCTGGTCGAGGAATTGGGCCGGATTCGCAACGGGCGCGGCCGCATGGCCGGCCTGCACGAGCACGCACCAAGCCATGGCCGCGATAGCGGGCCATGACCAGGTGCGGCTCGACTGCCGGGGCATGTCGAACTCGTCTATCGTCAGGACAAGGAGCTGCTGTCCCCGGGAGCCGGGGTGTCTAGCGGTTCCTCTCCCTCGTCTTCTTCCTCGTGACCGGGATTCTGGACGACTTGAGGCGCTTGCATGGGCTTGTGCCCTAGTTCCTTGGATAGCCAAGAACTGTCGCCGGAAGCCACCGCCATCGTGAGGGCCTCAGAGGCCTGCGCCTGATCCAGCATGTTTGTCAGTTCCTCGGCCGATGCGTGACGCAGCGATGCGTCCCGGCCGATGGCTTCCAACAATTCAATCGTGTCTGACATGTGTTTCCCCTGTTTCCATTAATCGTAATGCAGCAGCCGATGGGTCTGGCACGCGGATGCCCTGCGGTCATGAGCGTGATGAAGCATGGTGACGACCCTATTCAAAGATCGTTCCCCATCATTGCGTTTGTCACCTCATGCGAGGGCGTCTGCCTTGTGTAGCTTGTCCAGCGCATCCAGTCGTTCTTGCATGGCGAGGTTCGGCTTCAAGGCTTCAGCTGGCGGCAACACCACCGTTTCCTCCGCGGTCAGCGGAGCATGGGGCAGATCGCGCAGGGCGAGGCGGCGGATACGTGGTTTCTCGATCGGAAGCGTCGCCCCTCGGTAGATGATCACCTCGTGGTCGAGCGGATAGTCCCGACTCAGCAGGTCCACCAGCACCTGCCGGTACGCCGATCCGGTCTGGAAGCGCGCCAGCGACCGATCGCCAACCAGCCCGACCTGCCACAGCACCAGATAGCCGGCGGGATCGATGCGTCGCTCATAAAAAAGCAGCTGGCTGGCCTCGAAGTGCTGGCACCCGAAGCGGCCCGGATCGATCCCCAGGTCGGCGTAGAGACAGTCCTCGGCGGATATGCCCGGCTCCATATGCGCCGCGAAACCCTCGGCCCGGGCGACCTGGATGGCCTTGTGCGGAGACCAGGCAAAGATGCCGGGATGCCCGTAGAACACGCCGCAGACGCGTTTGCCGGCACGCACTTCGGCCATCATCAGCTCGACCCATTGCCGATAGGTCTTCAGCCGCGACTTGCCCTCCTGGTAGTAGGGCTGAAGGCTGCGCACATCCGAATGCATGCGCTGCAGCCACATCTCCACGACGCTATCGGAAAGCCCGGCGAATACGACGTCCGCCTGCTCGATATGACTGCGTGCCAGCGGCGTGAGGTGGGAGCCCAGGGTCATGCCCATGCCGACGCAGGCCAGGCTGCCGCGGCGGACGTTGTTCGGTGGCAATAGAGGGAGTGCTGTCATCGGCCGATAGTAGGGCAATTTCCGGGGCAAATGACCGGGTTGCCAGCCGTGGGTGGGGCGGCCAGATCCCGCCCGGCCGGCCGAGTGGGCCGGTGCCGCACCTGTTGGGAAGTGAGCGGGTGCGGCTACCAAAGGCGCTGGGTCCCGGCGTTCGCCGGGACGACGGTGAGGGGCCTGGGTGTTTGCGGTGTAGCCAGCGCTGCGGGCGGCTGGCTACCCGCATGTCGCTAGGGTTTCACGAACTTCAGCGTCATGCGGTCGGATTCGCCGATGGTCTTCATCTTGGCGTGCTCGTCCTCGGGGCCGGCGAGGTCGGGTGGCAGGCGGTGGACGTTGATGTCTTCGGGGTCGTTGGGGTTGGCATTGACCTGCGATACGCCGGCGAGACGGAAGCCGTTCTTCAGCGCCACCTCGATCATGTAGTCCTCGGAGATGCGATGCAGCGCGCCGGCGGTTACGTGTGGGTCGCCGAAAGGCTTGGCGCGATGCTCCTCGATGCCGAGCACACCGCCGGGCTTGAGCACTTCAAACGATGCCTTGAATACGGATTCCATTGTGGCCGGGCTGTCGATCAGCCAGTCGTGCGTGTTGCGAAACGTCAGCACCATGTCCGCTGAGCTCTTCGCGCCCAGGCTCACCTGATCCGGTGGCGCAAACGGTATGACCTTGGTGATGCGCCCGTACACGGTAGGGTCCGCCTTCAGCTTGGCGGTGAATTTTTCAGCCTTCGGCGACGCTGCTTCAATCAGATGGCCGCGAGCGGCGAGATAAGGCGCGAGTATTTCCGTATACCAGCCACCGCCTGGCGACAGTTCGATCACGGTCATATCGGGGCGAATGCCAAAGAACTGCAGCGTCTCCACGGGATGACGGTAAGCGTTGCGCGCCTTATTAGTGTCGGAACGCCAGCTGCCATCTGCAGCCTGTTGCAGTGACACTTCCGTGGCGGCAGGTGTGGTGGCCTGGACGGCGGCCGTGACCAAAAGCAGGGCAGGGAACAGGGCTAACAACTTGCAGGTTCGCTGGAACATGGCTCGGCTCTCCTTACGTGAACTTCATAAAGCGTACGCCGAAACCCGCGCCGCGGAGAGAGGTGCGCCATGTGAATCAAGTGGCCACGACCAAGCGGTGTCTTTTCAGCACATACGCGGTTATCACGAAATGTCTGGCAGTTTGCAGCCCGAGGGGCGTTTTACGAAGCTGTCTGATCGTAGTGGATTGCAACCCTTAGGCATGGCGTGCGCACCTGGAAGGTTGTTTATGCGCCAGGAATTGGCTCGATTCGCAAGGGAGATCATTTCGACTGTTGGGCATCCGCCATGATGCTCGGCCCGCACAGGCGAACCCGGCTCGGATGGCACGGCATGCTGTGGCTCGTCGCCATCGCCGCCCATGCGCAGACGTCGGCGCCTACGCCGCATTTCGAGATCCGTCACATCGAGGTGCAGGGCAGTTCGCTTATCCCCGCGGAACGACTCAATGCGCTAGTGGCGCCCCTGGTGGGCGCCGATCGCACGATCGCTGATCTTCAGCGCGCCCGGCAACAGATCGAGGACGAATACGCCAGTCGTGGTTATGGTGCTGTACGCGTCATTCTGCCGGAGCAGGAGATACACGACGGCGAAGTGCATCTGCGTGTGATCGAAGCGCGACTCGGGCACGTCAGCATCGAAGGGAACCAGCACTTTGATCAGGCCAATGTGCGACGCAGCCTCCCCGCATTGCGCGAAGGTGAGCCGCCCCAAACGTCTGAACTGGCCAAGGAGCTTCGGCTCGCCAATGAGAGCACCACCAAGCAGACGGTGGTGACGCTGGCAGCCGGTGAGAGCGAAGACCTGATCGACGCGCATGTGCAAGTGACCGACGAACGGCCGTATCGCTTCGCGCTCAGCATGGACAACACCGGCACACCGGAAACGGGGAATCTTCGCGTTGGTGCCGGCTTTCAGGCATCCAATCTATTTAACCGCGATCAAGTGCTCAACCTGCAATACGTGACGGCTCCCTACGAAGAGGATCACCCGAACCGCTACGCGTTACCGCCCGACGATAACGTCAAGATTTTCGGCGGCTCGTATCACATTCCACTGTACGCGCTTGGCGATTCCATCGATGTCATCGCCGGCTACGCAAACGTCGATTCCGGCGTCGTGCAAAATGTGTTCAACGTGACCGGCGCCGGACGCCTTTATCTGGTGCGCTACAACCACGCTTTTTCCGCCTGGGGAAGTTGGCAGCAGAGGCTGACATTTGGCCTCGACGTTCGTTACTACGAGAACAGTGTCGTGCCCATCGGCGGAACAAGTACGCTGGTTCCCGATTACAAGCTGCAACCGATCAGCCTCACTTACGCAGGCGTGCGCCAAACCGGGGCTTCCGAACTGAGTGCCGACGTGTCGCTGCTGCACAACGTTGCCGGAGGAAACAAGGGCAATCAGGCCGCTTTCGATGCCGTCCGGCCGGGCGCGGAACCTCATTACACCGTGTGGCGCGGGGATGTCGCTTATCAGCACACGTTGCCGTACGGCATGCGATGGCAGGGGCGCGCCTCCGTACAGTATTCCAACGACATGCTGTTGCCCGGTGAACAGTTTGGCATCGGCGGCGCGGACAGCGTGCGTGGCATGTACGAACGCGAACTGGTGGGGGACAAGGGCGCCGGCGCTTCGCTGGAGCTTTATTCGCCGGATTGGGGTGGCGATGCGTCGTCGCAGCACGGATGGCACGCGCGGATGCTTGCCTTTGTCGATGCCGCGCGGGGCTGGACGAACCACCCCCAACTTTTTGAGCGCGGTGCATTCACAGTCTGGAGTCTCGGGCCGGGCGTGCGCGTCACGTACGGCAACCGTTTCAGCCTGCGCTTCGATTACGCATTTATCCACCCACACGATGACACGCTGGTCCGGCGAAATTCCGGGCCAAGTGGGAGCATTATCTGGGTGTTCTGAGTCAGCGCCGCGAGGCGACGAAGCCTTCGCGGTTGCCACATCGAGGAGGACGCGACATGGTCCACGTCAGCGACGCGCGCCGAGACGATCATCTTCAACAGGCCGCCCAGGTTCGGCGGCAACTTTCCCTGCTGCGCCGTACCGCATTGTTCACGGTGCTTGTCACCTGTCTTGTCAGCGGTGTGGCCATGGCCAACCCCAAGGGCGGAAAGGTGGCGGCTGGCCAGGCCAGCATCTCAAGCAATGGCCAGATCCTGACAGTGACAAACACACCAGGCACGGTGATCAACTGGCAGCAGTTTTCGATTCAGCCGGATGAGGTGACGCGTTTCATCCAGAGCAATGCCGCGAGCGCGGTGCTCAACCGTGTCGGCGGAACGAGCGCGTCGATGCTGCTCGGCCAATTGACCTCCAATGGACGGGTGTTTCTGATCAACCCCAATGGCGTTACGGTGGGTCAGGGCGCGGTGATCAACACGGCGGGTTTCGTCGCATCAAGTCTTGGCTTGTCCGATGAAAATTTCCGCTCAGGCAAATTCAGTTTTGCCGATACATCCGGCAAGGCGGGCGATGTCGTCAACCACGGCAGTATCACATCCACTTCGAATGGATCGATCTACCTGATCGCCCCGAATGTGGAGAACGCCGGCGTCATCAATGCGCTGGGCGGTGAAGTGCTGTTGGCTGCTGGCCATCGCGTGGAGCTGGTGTCGGGGGCTGCACCGGAACTTCGCGTGGAATTGTCATCGTCGCAGGATGGGCAGGCACTCAACGTGGGCCAGGTGCTGGCCGATGCCGGCAAGGTCGGCATCTTCGGCACGCTGGTGCGCAATGCCGGCACGGTGTCGGCGAACAGTGCGCGTGTTGATGCAAGCGGCAACGTTGTCCTCAGTGCGTCGCAGGATCTTCTGCTCGATGCGGGAAGCATTACTGAAGCAAAATCCTCATTGGGTGCGGGCGGTGGCGTTACGCTGCTTGGGCATCGCGTCGGCGTGCTCGATGGCGCTACGGCAGACGTCTCCGGTGCAATGGGCGGTGGAACGCTGCTGGTCGGTGGCGATTTGCACGGCGCGAATCCGAATGTGCGAAACGCATCGGCAACGTATGTTGCACCGACGGCAACGCTGCGTGCCGATGCGATCGGTGCCGGGAACGGTGGCAAGGTGGTGGTGTGGGCCGATGGAAGCACACGCTATCTCGGCAGCATCTTTGCGCGCGGCGGATCGTTGTCGGGTGACGGAGGCAATGTCGAGGTCTCGGGAAAGTCGGATCTGAGCTTTGCCGGTGCCGTTGATACCTCGGCGACTCATGGCCGTTCGGGTTCGCTGCTGCTGGACCCAACCAACATCACCATCGTGGCCGGCGCGACGCCTGCGCCACCAAACGCGAGCGACGGGCTCTGGGCGTTCACCGAAGACACGGGAAACCAGAGCATTGGCGCGGACTACATTCTGTCGCTACTCAATACAACCAATCTGACGTTGCAGGCCACCAACGATATTACCGACGGCGCCGCGATGAATTTCACGGGAAGCGCGGATCGCACGCTGACCATGCAGGCAAACAACAACTTGTCGATCAACCAGCCGATTACGGTCGGCAGCAGCGGTGCGCGGCTCAACTTGTTGTTCGCCGCCGACGCGGGCAACAGCGGCGCAGGAACGCTATCCCTGGCGTCGAACATCAATACGCGCGGCGGCTTCTTCACCGGCACTGGCTTCAACATCAGCAGCACGTCCGCTGGCACGATCACCACGAATGGCGTTGCCATCGGGCGCGCCGGTGGGAACATCGGCCTAACCGCGTCGCCAGGCGGTACGGTGAATATGGCGGGCGCCATGAGCACCAATGGCGGCGGCTCCAGTGCGGTCAACCCCTCCGGCAGTGACGCTGGCTCAATCTCCGTTGGTGGCGGTTCCATCACGCTCGGCGCATTGACCACGCACGGCGGCACCGCAGTCGGCACCTCAGGCGCCCATGATGGTCATGGCGGCGCCATCACCATCACCAACACGAGCACATCCACGGCGTCGACAGTCACGCTCAATGGAAATATCGACACCACCTCCGGTGGCTCGGGCGGAGCCGGTAACGGCTCCAAGAGTGGCGACGTCATCGTGCATGGTGGGCTGGCAGCCATCGTGCTCAATCAAAGCATCAATGCCACCGGCGGCTCGGGTGACGATGGTGGCAATGTCACCATCGACGGCACCAATTCGCTGGTGCAAGCCGTGGCCAAGTTCATCAATACCTCGGGTGGCGTGGCGTCGGCTATCAACGCGGCTGACCCTGGTGCAGGCCTTGGGCGCAATGCCGGCAACATCATGGTGTCGGCGGGCAGTGCATCGTTGCAGCAGATCATCGCCCAGGGTACGAATGCGGCAGCAGGGTCAAATCGCTCAGGTGGTAATGGTGGTGTGCTCAATGTGACGGCCAACTCCGTGACCTTCGGCTCCACCATTTCAACAACCGGTGGTGCCGCCGACGGCAATGGCAACGGCGGCAACGCTGGCGCTGTCGCGATTAACGCGAACGGCGCTTCACCCGCTATTAGCTTCACGGCCGCCGCTGGCGCGACCGTGGATACGCGTGGCGGAGCCAGTGCCGGAAGCGGTGCGGGCGGTGCCGGCGGCAACGTCACGCTTAATGGTGCGACAGCAACCGGTGGCAATCTCAGCATCGCTACCGCTGGCAGCAACGGCGCAGCGGGCGGCAACGTGGTGTTCACTTCTACATTGGACAGCAGTAACGGAACGCCACGTGCGGTGACGGTCGATACGGGCGGTCTTGGCGATGCCACATTCACGGGCAACGTTGGTCAGACGTCTGCGCTAGGCGGCTTGAATGTGAATGCCCGGAACATTGCACTTGGCGGCGGTGTGCGTACGGTTGCCGGCACGCCGCAGGCGGGCGCTGTTGTGCTCACGGCGGCAGGCACGCTCGGCGTGGCCGGCACGATCGACACGAGTGCGGCAAACGGCAACATCACGTTGAGGGCAGGTGCCGGTTCCATCGGAACCTTGAACACGCCGGTGGCGGTCAATGGTGGCACTGGCGTGGTCAGCGCCACAACGTCAGACAGCGTCGGCAATATCAACATCAACTCGCTGGGCCCGTTACAGCTGGGCACTTTGTCGACCAACCCTGCGAGCCGACAGGACATCGAGATTTTCAGCAACGGAAACCTCACCGTGCTCGATGGAAGCAACAGCTTTGCGGGCGACACGCTGACGCTCAATGCGCGCGCCAACACGCTCACCGTGCAGAATACGAACTACGACATCGGCATCAACGGTGGGCTTTGGCTCGTTGGCAATGAGATCAACCTCACCGGCGGGGCAGGGTCGATCCGCGGCGGGGCGTTTGCGCCGGTGACGCTGGAGCCTTATACGCTGACCCAGTCGATGAATATCAACGGTGCGGACACCGGCCTGGCGACCACGCTCGATCTCACGCCCACCGATCTGGCGGCGCTGCAGCCGGGCTTCTTTGCCTGGTTTATCGGCAACTCTGCCGGCACAGGGCTGATCACCATTCATCAGGTGAACCTGCCGGATGCGGTGACTTTCTACAGCGTTGAACCAGGTAGCGCCGGGTTCAACATTGTTGGCCCGGTCAATGCCCTGGGCGACCACATCGCGTTCAAGACCACGGGCGTGCTGACACAAACCGCGCCTGTGACGGCCAACGGTCTCGATGTGTTTGGGGCCGGCGGTGTATACAACTTCACCCATGCGGGCAACAACGTGCGAAGGATCGCAGGGGATACCGGTAACCTGACCTATGCCGGTACTGGTGACGTGTCCATCGACACCGTCAATGGCGATTTCGGTCTCACTACCAGCATCGATCCTCGGATTGTCGTCTCCGGAAACCTCACCCTCAATCAGCCCATTGTCGCTGCGGGTAGTGGGGATGCGGTGGTGCTGTCGGGCGCCAACTTCATCAACAACGTCGGTGCGGCGGCGATATCCACGCCCAACGGCCGCTGGGTGATCTACTCGAATGCCCCTTCGACGAACACGTTTGGCGGCCTTGCCAGCGGCAGCAAGCCGATATGGAACGCAAGCCTCGCGACACTTCCGCCACCGAACATACCGGCGGGCAATCGCTACGTGTTCCTCACGCCGCAGACGCTTACGTTTACGTCCACCCATGCGAGCAAGGTCTACGGTGACGACGCAACCGGAGCCATTGCCGGCAACTATGCCGTGACGGGCTTCAACACCAACACCTACGGCGGCGCATTTCTTGCCGATGATGCGAGCGTGTTCAGTGGTGCACCGAGCGTGGCATCCAGTGGCGCACCGGCAACCGCGGTGGTTTCAGGCTCACCGTATGTCATCGATATCAGTGCGGGCACGCTTGCTGCCCTGACCGGGTATGCCTTCACCTTCGATTCCGCTGGCGCGCTTTCCGTGTTGCCGCGCGCGCTCACTGTCGTTGCCGATCATCTATCCAAGATCTATGGTTCGTCCGATCCCTCTTTCACCTACACCGTCAACGGGCTAGTCAACGGCGATGGATTGAGCGGCGTGCTTACCCGTGCGCCGGGTGAGACAGTGCCTGGTGGACCGTACGCCATCACGCAAGGCAGCCTGGCTGCAAATCCGAACTATGCACTCGCATTCACGGACGGGCAGCTCACGATCACGCCCAAGCCGATTGCCGTGGCCGCTGACCATGTGACGAAGGTGTATGGATCGCTTGACCCTGCTTTCACTTTTTCGGCGAGTGGACTTGTCGGTAGCGATACGCTCACTGGATCGCTTGCGCGCACGCCCGGCGAAACGGTGTTGGGCGGACCGTACGCGATCACACAGGGGGCGCTAGCCAACCCCAACTACGCCATCAGCTTCACCGATGGAACCCTTGTCATTACACCCAAGCCAATCCATGTGACCGCTGACTCGCTGAGCAAGGTGTATGGCTCAGCCGATCCCGCACTTACCTATGCGGCGAACGGATTGGTCGGCAGCGATATCCTGAGCGGCGCGCCTGCGCGTGCGCCCGGCGAAACCGTACCCGGTGGACCCTATGCGATTACGCAAGGTTCGTTATTCAACCCCAACTACACCATGACCTTTGTCGATGGACAGCTCGTCATCACGCCAAAACCCATCGACGTGATGGCGAACAGTGCCTTCAAATTCGAAGGCGGTGCCGATCCACCGTTGAGCTACAGGGTCGCCGGGTTGGTGCCGGGCGACATGTTGATCGGACAGCTCGCTCGCGCCTCCGGCGAGGCAGCGGGCGTGTATCGCATCACTCCTGGCACGCTCGACGACAGCAATAACCCCAATTACCTCATTGCCTTCACCGATGCGGCTCTCGCAATCAGCTCGCTTCCGCCGAGAGCGGCCAACAGCACCGTCGCCGCGGCTGTCACGGACGTAGCCGACGACACCTCAAGCGGCAAGGCCACCAACGTGCCGCCACGCTCATCAAGCGATTGTCTGGTCCGAGCCGAGACGAGTGTTGAAGGAAGCACCTTGTCGGCCTTGCAGGGCCAGCTCAATCACGCCGCGTGTTCCGGTCGTGCGTTGCACCACTGATGGCCGCCAATACCCTGGTCGTCCTTGATAGCCGAATCGCTTCATCAACTCAGGTCAATTTTGTTCCAGACATTATCGTTCCTGTTCAAGAAGCCTATGCGTGGGTGAGGGAGCATGTGCCTCCCGACCAAGAGGCCGCGCTATGTTCACATCGATTTCACGACGACTGGCCGTTTCCACGGTTTTGGCTTTCGCTGTCTGCGGCATGGCCGTCGCCGGAAGCGATGAAGCGAACCCGTCGCAGCTGGTGGACTCGCTGCACCAGGCTTTCGGCAAGCATCACGCTCGCGCGGTTCATAGCAAGGGCGTGTTGCTGGAAGGGGAATTTCAACCGGACGCCAATGCACACCTGCTAAGCAAGTCACCGTTGTTTGCCAAAGACAAGGTGTCGGTGATCGCCCGGTTTTCCGACTTCACGGGCCTGCCGGAAATTCCGGACAACGCACCAGAGGCAAACCCTCGCGGGTTTGCGGTGAAGTTCAAGCTGCCCGACGGCAGCACGTCGGACATCGTCACTCACAGCTTCAACGGCTTTCCGGTGGCGACGGCGGCGGAGTTCGGTGAGCTGATGCGGGCCATAGGTGCCAGCGGCCCCACGGCCAACAAGCCCACGGCCATGGATACGTTTTTGGCCGGGCATCCCATTGCCAAGACGTTTCTCACGACGCAAAAGCCCGCCCCAGTGAGTTATGCATCGCTGAGCTATTTCGGCGTCAACTCGTTTGCATTCACCGATGCGGCAGGCCACAAGCAGTTCGTGCGCTATCGCTTTGTGCCGGTGGGTGGCGAGCATCTGCTGGATGCCAAGGACGTGGCCGCCAAGTCGCCCAATTACCTGGTGGATGAAATCGGTGGGCGGGTAGCCAAAACGCCGGTGAAGTTCGAATGGTATGCGCAGATATCCAGTGCGGGTGACGCCATTGCTGACCCTTCGGTGGCGTGGCCGGAGACGCGCAAGCTGGTGAAGCTCGGCACGATCACCCTGACCAAGGTGGTGACAGACCAGGCCAGTACCGACAAGACGCTGATGTTCACGCCCGGCAATGTAACGGCAGGCATCGAGCCAGCGGACCCGATGATCGGCGCACGCACCGCGGCTTATCCGATTTCCTTCGCAGAGCGCCAGTAAGGCGCGTGACCAGGATCCGATAACGTCATGTCACTCACTCTTGTTCCCGAAAACACACTTTTCACTGCCACGCCTGAAGAGGGCAGGCAGCTTGCCATCAAGATGGCGCGGCTCATCATCAAGGCCACCCAGCCGGACGATGCCGTGCGTTCGCGCCTGCGGGACGTCTATGCGAACGATGCGAGCATGCTGATACAGGTAGGGCAGGTGGTTGCCACGGAGTTTGCGACCATTGCGGCGGCCAACAACTACTGGCGTGCCTGAGTCGGGCCGCGCGGCGGTAAAGAGGCGCAACCTCTTTACCACTCGCCTGCATCAATGACCATTGCGCCAGGCGCCCGGACCCATACCCATGCGTGCGCGGAATGTGCGCGTGAAGTGGCTTTGATCCGCGAAGCCACATGCCAGCGCCACGTCTGCGAGTGACAGGGATCGATCGCGCATGAACTGGATGGCGCGATCGATGCGCCGCTGCATCAACCACTGATGCGGAGAGCAGCCAAGGCTTCGGGTGAACTGGCGCACGAACACGCTCGGCGACAAACCGCAGGTGGCAGCAATCTCGGCGAGTGAAATGCCACTGGCGATCCTGGCATTCATCACTTCGAGCGCGCGGCGTTGGCGCCATGGCGCGAGACCGCTGCTAGGCGACTGGACTTTGGCGGCGCCATCGCCGTAGGTGGCAACCAGGTGACTGCATATGGCAAGCATCACGTGGTCAGTGAATAGCTGATTGGCCGGTTGGTTGGCCCGCACTGCCGGCAGCAAGCACTGTCCGAGATGGAAAAGTATCGGGTCGTTGAGGTAGTCGCCGGCGCCGAACACAAGTCCTTCCACTTGTGGTTGGCCAAGCGCTTGTCCCACTTCCGTCAGCGCCTGTCGTGGCACATAGAGTTGCAGCGAATGGAACGGGTCCCGCATGAAGGCAACGGGGTCGCTTCGCAAGTCGCGAAAGGCCACCGTGCCCTTGTCGAAAGGCTTGACGGAAACAGGGTTTCCATCGACCCACAACTCGTGCCTCACCATGCCCTGCAACTGAAGGCCGACCAGATACGCATCGTCCCTGGGTATGGGAACGGTCATCCCATAGTCGATGCCGTCAAACCACACTTCAGTGGCAGCAAGCACATGGCCTTCCGTCGTGCTCGAAAGCAAGGTCGGCGGATTGCATTGCCGAAACGTCTTTCCCAATCCCTCACCGAATGCACCACGCCGCATACGCCAAATGCCCTCCTTCGGATGGGAACGACATACTGCCCACGGCTGACATCACCGGCCGCTTTCCTTTCACAAGCCGTCGACGCATCGCTGCAGTGAGCGCGGCACCAGCATAGTCCACATGGCGCATGCCAAGCCTGAGAGGTTTCTTCAGGACGCGATCGAGTCCGCATCGATGCCGGACCCGATGCGGACTGACAAATTCAGGAAGGATGTGTTCAGACCATCCCTGGCAGATCCACATGACCGCTAGTCATCCAGGCTACCCATGGTCAAGTTGACGGTAGTGCCAGTCATTCCGCTCGCCTTGTCCGAAGCCATGAAGACTGCCACGTTAGCTACCTCTGCCAGCGCCATGACCCGTCGCGAGTGAGTCATGCCTGCGAGAAACCCTTGGAACTGTTCCCAGGTCATTCCCGATTCCTTTGCCTTGAGTTCGTAGACTTCCTTCATCGTGGCCGTCTCCGGCATGCCATGGGGCCGCAGGCCGACCACGCGAATGCCATGGGGTGCAAGCTCGGCGGATAGATCTCGAGTAAGAGCCTCTTTGGCAGCTTGCGCCGAACCGTAGCCCCCGTTCGATGTGGTGCCTTTGCGCGAGGGGAGTGCGGTGATGGTCATGATCACTCCCGATTTGTTCGCAACCATCCGCCGGGCCGCCAGGCGCGCGGTCAGGAAATAGGACGTCGTGTAGGCCGCGATCGGCAGCGAGAATTGCGCGGCGTCCAGTTCGATCAGCGGCACACCCACAACTTTCGAACTTGGAATACCCACCGCGTTGAACGAAATGTCGACGCGACCCGCTTTGTCGATGACGGATTGCAGATGCTTGTCCACCGCCTGCTCGTCGAGCGCGTCGACTGCCGCCGCCTTGGCGGATCCGCCAGCGGAAGCGATATCCCTGGCGAGCGCCTCGATCGGTGCCAGGACACGACCAGTGAGAAAAAGCGTGGCTCCCTCGCTCGCAAAGGCGCGTGCAACAGCGCTGCCGATCGCACCTCCGGCTCCGTAGATCACTGCCACTTTGTCTTTCAGCATCATCGGTGGTTCCTCCTTCATCAGTAGTCGGTATCTGGGTTGTCAGATCCGTCGTTGATGCAGACACCGCGACGAGGGGAAACTGGGCGCTCACCGACCGCCCAGTTTGTCCCTCGGCCGGTGTCCACACGGGATGGAGGTGCGACCATGGGCGGGAAGAGGGCGATGCGATGCTGAGCGTGATGACTACCGACCTGATCTCAAGGGCGCGGGCCGGCGACGGTGATGCGTTTCGGGAGCTGACCGAGCCGCACCGCCGAGAGTTGCAGGTGCACTGCTATCGGATGCTCGGATGCTTGCAGGATGCCGAGGACGCTCTCCAGGACACGCTGCTCACAGCGTGGCAAGGCCTCCGGGGGTTTGAGGGACGTGCCTCGCTGCGCACATGGCTCTACCGGATAGCCACCAACCGTTGCCTCAACGCGTATCGCTCGGCCAGCCGACGACCCGCCAAGGAATGGAGCGCTCCAGGGATTGAACCGCCCGAGCCGACCCGGCTCGGCGAGGTGGTATGGCTTGAGCCGTTTCCGGACGCTCTCCTGGACGGTGTGATCGACATGGCGCCTGGCTCGGAGGCCCGCTACGAGCAGACTGAATCCATCTCGCTCGCCTTCGTGACCGCCCTTCAGGTCCTGCCGCCTCGTCAGCTCGCCGTTCTCATCTTGCGCGACGTCCTAGGGTTCCACGCAAAAGAAGTGGCCGACATGCTGGACTCGACGGTCGAATCGGCCAACAGCGCGCTCAAGCGGGCGCGGGCCAGCCTGAAGCATCGACCGCAGCCCGCTGCTGATCGCGAGCCGCCTTCCACCTCCGACTCAGCGTTCGAGGATGCGGTCGTGGCGAAGTTTGTCAGCGCGTACGAGTCTGCCGACCTCGACGCGCTGGTGGCCCTTTTGACAGACGACGTATTCATGTCGATGCCACCCATGCCACTGGAATACGTGGGCCGCGACGTCGTGGGCCGCTTCTGCGCCATCATCTTCCGTGCGGGCCGGCGGTTCGACCTCGTGCCGACGCGAGCCAACGGCCAGCCGGCATTCGGAGCGTATCTGCGAGGCCCCGACGGCATTCGCCACGGGGCCGGCTTCATCACGCTCACCCTTGCTGGCGACCGGATCTGCGCCTTGAGCCGCTTCGAGAACAGCGTGTTCCCATGGTTCGGGTTACCGCTATCTCTCCCGAGCCGATAACAAGCCTCCGAGGCGCGGGACCATCGTGGGGTCGGCAAAGTGGGTCGGCAACGAAGGTGACGATGAAATGACTCAATCGCTCGCCAGACGCTCCACCATCAGGTCAATCAATGCGCGGAGGCGTGCCAGCTTTCGCATGTCCCGGTGGTAGCCGATCCAGGTATCACGCGATGGCGGGTCTTGCTGCAGCGGTATCCGCTCGATCCCTTTGGTGGCGTCCCCCAGCGGACGCGGCAGTACCGCAAGCCCCACGCCTTGCGCACACAGGCGCGCATGGATGTCGCGCGCATTGCTGCGAAAAGCAACGTTCGCATGGGGAAACAAGCGTTGCAGCCATGGCACGTCGGGCATGTCGCCAAAGGCCGCATCCATGGTGATCAGCGACGCGCCGGTGCCGTCGCCGGGCTGCGGATGGCGCCTGCCTTTTCGAATATAGAGCCCGTATGGCATGTGCAGCAGCTTGCGTGAGACCACGTCCGGTTCATCGAACGGCTTGATGCGAAACGCCATGTCCGCCTCTCTGCGGGCAAGGCTCAGGAAACGCGTGTCGGTCAGCAGTTCGATGGTCACCTGCGGATGAAGGCGTGAGAACTCGGCCAGTACCGGTGCCAATACGTGCGCACCGAACCAGTCGGAAGAGGTGATGGTGAGCTGGCCGTCGAGCTGCTGTTCCTGGCCGGCAAGCGTGCGCTGGAATGCCAGCACCTCGTCTTCCATGCGCTCCGCATGTTGATAGATCATCGCGCCTTCATCGGTGAGCACGAAGCCGTCGCTGGTTCGCTGCAGCAGCGTGTATCCGAGGGATGCTTCCAATGCGCGAAGCCGCCGACCCATGGTGGGCTGGGTCTGCCCCAGTGTCCTGGCGGCGGCGCCCAGCGTTCCTTCGCGCACGATGGCCAGGAAGATTCGTAGATCGCTCCATTCCATACGTGGCACCCCGTTTCTGATGGCGCGCCCTTATCGACGGCTGCTGTTTTGTATCATGCATTTATGCATGGAAGAAATGCATTTGATTTTGTTTTCATGCATATATGACTGGCGTAGTTTGTTCAGCAGTTGAATTGCCGAGGAACAAGCCATGACGCACGCCGACACCATGCAAGCCGCGATTCTTGAGCGCCACGGGGCCGAATTTCGAAACGCCGCCATCGCCCGGCCCGTGGCGGGCCCAGGCCAGGTGCTGGTGCGTATCCAGGCAAGCGGGGTCAATCCGCTGGATCTGAAAATCCGCGCCGGTGCCGCAGGTCACGCCAGGCATCCACTGCCTGCCGTGCTCGGCATCGACCTGGCCGGCGTGGTGGAAAGCGTCGGCTCGGGCGTCACGACGTTTCGGCCCGGCGACGAGGTGTACGGCATGACGGGTGGCGTGGGTGGCGTGCAAGGTTCACTGGCGCAATTCGCCGCCGTGGATGCTGCGCTGCTTGCACTCAAACCTGCCCACTTCAGCATGCGCGAAGCTGCTTCGCTCCCATTGGTGTTCATTACCGCGTGGGAAGGGTTGGTCGACCGCGCGCACGTGCAGGCTGGGCAAACTGTGCTGGTGCAAGGCGGTGCCGGTGGCGTAGGCCATGCGGTGATCCAGCTTGCGCGCGCTTTCGGCGCCAAGGTATTCGCCACGAGTTCGGCTGCGAACGCCGAGCTGTTG
This sequence comes from Dyella sp. OK584, assembly GCF_057787755.1. NCBI lineage: Bacteria > Pseudomonadati > Pseudomonadota > Gammaproteobacteria > Lysobacterales > Rhodanobacteraceae > Dyella > Dyella sp. OK584. The sequence continues at coordinate 4,177,164 of NZ_CM173542.1, read as the reverse complement.
CGTTCGTGGGGCGCGACGCCAATCGACTATCGCTCCGTGGCCGTCGAGGAGTATGTGGCCGAACATACGAACGGCCGCGGCTTCGACATCGTCTACGACACCGCGGGCGGCGAGAGCCTGGACGCTTCGTTCAAGGCCGTTGCGCGCTTCGGCCACGTAGTCAGTTCATTGGGCTGGGGAACACATGCGCTTGCGCCGCTGTCGTTCCGTGCTGCTACCTACTCAGGTGTCTTTACGTTGTTGCCGTTGCTGACGGGTGAAGGCAAGGCGCATCACGGTGACATCCTGCGCCAGGTAACGGCGCTGGCCGAGTCGGGGCAGATCGCGCCGAACGTGGATGCGCGGCGTTTCGATCTTTCGTCGGTGGGAGACGCGCATGCATGGCTGGAGAGCAGGCAGGCGCGGGGCAAGGTGGTTATCGATATCGCGGAGTGATGCGCGAGACAGGAGTGGCGCCCATGAATCGCTTCGATGGTGTCAGGGCTGCCCGTCGCGCCTGATCAATTCAAGAAAGCGCACCCCAAAGAAACAGGGCTGACGACCTGGCAGGCCGTCAGCCCTGTGACGATGGATATCAGGAAACGAAATCGCCGAGGATCACTCCTCGGTATCGTCCTCTTCTTCCTCTTCCTCTTCGTCTTCTTCCTCGTCTTCCTCGAATTCGGCCAGTTCTTCGACGCGCAGGAAGTTGGCGACCTCATCGGCAAAACCAACGCGCTTGCCATCGACACGCATGGGGCGGACATCGCGGCGCTTGGCGTCGTTATCACCCGACTCCACCAGCGCAAAGCAGACAAGGGCCTCGGCGCTTTCGTCACCATTCTGGTCGTCGTAGACAGCAACCCAGCCGGTGGCAGGCATGATCTGGATGATGGTTTCTTGCTTGGACATAACGCTTCCGCTTGGCTAAAACGCGCAAGATTGCCCGGCGCCAAACGCGACTGCAAGCGAAGTTTTTTTCCGGCTGACGGGACCGTGAGCCAATACCGATCCGGGGCCGGCTTCCTGAGTGGACTTGCACGCCGATTTTCCGTGGCCCCGGCGGGCCATGCCGGCATCACCTAATAGCTGACCACACCACGTTCGCGCCCCCAGACCACAGCCGCGCTGCGTCGATTGACGCCGATCTTGCCGTACAACGTTGCAACATGGTTACGCACGGTGTTGCGTGAGAGTTTAAGGATCGCTGCCATGTCCTCATCACTGTGGCCCTTGCATATGAGCACCAGGACCTCTTTCTCACGCGGCGTCAAATCGTCCAGTTCGAAGGTCGCCGCGCTTCCGACGCCTGCGTGTCGGACCTGCGCCAGCTTCTCCATCACTGTTCTGCTGAACCAGGACGTGTCTTGCATCACGGCGTCGATGGCCGAGATCAAGTCCATCTCCGATCGCTTGCGCTCGGTGATGTCCTGCGCAACGAAGAGAATGCAGGCCTGGTCCTGGATGACGACAGGCTCGGCAGAGAGCAGGCAGTCGATGACGCCCCCTTCGCGCGTATGCAGAGGAATTTCCATACCTCGGACAGCTTCGTGCGCGTTGAGTTTGGCCATGAGTGCTCGATAGGGCTTCAGGTCGTTCCATAGATCGACCTCCGTGATCGTTTTACCCAGGATGTCATCCGCTGCATGCCCGGTTACGGTCGAAAATGCCGCGTTGACCTCGATGATCTGCAGGTCAGGCAGGGCACAGACCATCATGGGTACCGGGGCCAGCCGGAATGCTATGGAGAAACGTGCCTCGCTTTGGCCCAGCGACATTTCCGCCTTCTTGCGCGCATCAAGATCGATAAAGGTGAAGAGCATGCAGCTCTCCTCGTCGATCTCTATAGGCTGCCCGGCCACGATAACGAATTTCTCGTCGCCATCAGGCAGCCGTAGCACCGCCTCCCTCTGCGTGATCGTTCGGGACTCTTGAAGGCACTCAATCGCCTCCTCGCGATTATCGGCGTTCTCCAGTACGTCCAATTCATACATGGAGCGATCGATCACCGCATCACGATCATGACCGGTCATTTCGAGAAATCCCTGATTGACCTTGATGTATCGGAAATCCGATAGGCGGCATATCAGTGCGGGCGCTGGATTGGCGTTGAACGCTCTTTCAAAGCGTTCTTCAGCATTGAACCGATCGGTGACATCCTGCATGACCAAAACCATCGACTCTCCCGATCCCGCCGAATTGGTCAAGATCAGGCTGCGCGTCTGATGGATGCAGAAAAACTCATCGTCGCCGGTTTGCGTTACCTGGACGACCACGTCGCGGAACAGCTCGCCAGCAAGCACCCGTTCGATTGGATACTGCGCTGCTTTCAGCGCGTGGTTGTTCCGGTACTTGAGGGCGAACTTCTTGCGATACCGCGTGGCGTCGGCACCTAGATCGGCCAATTCCTTGACACCGTGTATCGCCAGCGCCGTTTCATTCGCCCAGACAATCGAACGATCCGGATCGATAAGCAAAATGCCTTCGGTGAGCCCGGCGACCAATTGCTGGAGCTGGAGTCGATCGACCTTTGGCCTGGAAGTCGTTGCGCCCATGGTTACCCCACCAGCACGTCGCCTGATTAAGCACCTTACTGCAAATGCGCCGTAAAGCCGCATCGCTCGCCGGAAAAGAATACTAGTTCAACTAGTGCAGCTTGCTCTGGTCGTCATCGTCCCCGACTCGTAGGTTGAGTTCACCACCGACAACGCGGTGGGTTTTCTGATCAACGGAGATAGCGATGAATACGACACAGCAGCCCGACCCCAGTCGCTCACCCGAGCGCAAGCCGACTCCGACGCACCGCGATGACGACAAGAAGCATCCCGGTCAAGCCAAGCCAGACCATCCGGATCGCCAGGATGATCGCGACAACGGCCGCGACACGCCGCAGAAGAAATAAGGTGCCGGCCAACCCGGTGATTCAACTCTGATGAGGAGGTTTTATGCGATTGCGTATCGCGTTTCCTGCACTTGCCCTTGTGGGGCTTCTTTCACTCGGAAGTTTGGTTAATTCCGGGCAAGCGGCCCATGCCGCCCCTTTCCAGGACAGCTCAGATCGTTCGAGCCAGCCCACGACGGATACATGGATAACCACCAAGGTGAAAGCCGAACTGGCCTCCACCGATGGTGTGAACAGCACCGACATTTCGGTCACCACTGTCAACGGCGAAGTCACGCTGACTGGCGTTCTCGCCAATGACGTCGCCATCAAAAAGGCCGTTGCTGTGGCCAAAGGCGTCAAGGGCGTAACGAAAGTGGATGCGTCAGGGCTCAAGAGCAAGGGTTAGCCAACGACTGCCGCGCTAAATACAGCGAGGCATGCACCAACCGATGAAGAGGTATCAGGCATGAACGAAGACAAGATCCAAGGCCAATGGAAGCAACTCAGCGGGAAGCTCAAAGAGAAGTGGGGAAAACTCACCGACGACGATCTGAAGGTCGCTGAAGGAAATAGCGAATATCTCGCCGGAAAATTGCAGGAGCGCTACGGCATCGCCAGGGACGAAGCAGAGAAGCAGATCAGGGAATTCGATAGAAACCTGTAATCACGTTGTCGGAAGGCGGCGGTCATGCCGCCTTCCCGGAGGAGGCCATATCCATGAGGAAGTACCTTCTTGCGTGGCTGCTGGGTGTCCCAGTCGGCCTACTGGTTCTTATCTATTTCTTCACCCACCTGTGACAGTGCTCTTATCAGGGAAGAACCTGGCCATGGCCAGGACAGGCCAAGCGTGTTTCGGTCCGACCCATGCATGAGCATGGCTATTCGGCCTGGGACGAACATCAGCCTTCGACGACTGGCCCGCGTTTGGCAATATGATCGCTTTAGCCATCGGGTGGCCCTTCGCGCGCCAGGTTGTCTGGAATGTGCGGAGATCGTGATGTCCTTGCAGTAACGGGAGCAAAGTCATGGTCAAAGTCGCGTTGTTCGTTCGCCTTGAGGCGAAACCCGGAAAGGAGAAAGAGGTTGAAGACTTTCTCTTGAGTGGCCTTCCCCTTGTGCAGGACGAGCCTGCCACCACGGCGTGGTTCGGCATTCGCATGGGGCCTTCGACCTTCGGTATTTTTGACGTGTTTCCCGATGAGGCGGGCCGGCAGGCGCATCTTTCCGGCAAGGTCGCGGCGGCGTTGATGGCAAAAGCCGATGAGTTGTTCTCCCGGCCACCATCCATCGAAAAGATTGATGTCCTTGCGGCGAAGCTGGCTGGCTAGGTACAACGGGCGATGCGATGCGGCAAAAGGCTGAGGTTTTGCCTCAACCCGCAGCGACGCGGCAGCCATGTCGCCCGGGTGGCCAAATGAGCTGGACGTGGTTCACGTCATGACTGCTGTATCCACGGGTCGTCCGGCCAGCCAGAACGCGAGATTCCTGACGTAGCGCTCGATGGATCGCTGCGCTTCGGGTGCGTGCGCAAGCCCATCACTGGGCGGCTCGGTGACAAAACTCGGCGCACCCTTCGAGGGGTCCCAGTTGTAGTCAACGAAGTGGTGGAAGGTGGACTCGGCAATCGCAGGTCCGCCGTCTGACGATGGCTCAAAGGCCACCACCAGATTGAATTCCGTTCCACTGAGCTTGCTGCATCCCGTGGCAATGACGCGTGCGGTGGGATCGTTCGCTGGCTTGCCTACGGCGCCTTCGTGCGGATGCGATGGCAAGGAATGCACCGCGCCACTGGGTGAATCCGGATCGGTCAGCACTGCATGCAGCGGGCCATTCGCCTTGATGTGCTGAAAATCGCCGTTGGCACCGGAGTGATAATTGGGCCATTCGATGCTCATGGTGAATGTGTCGTCCCTGTGATGGCGCGACACATCGGGATCGGGATTCTTGCTATGGAAGAAATGCGCCGCACCCACGCCACCCAGCGTGCATACCGAGGAGCCGAGGTCCATGTGGTCGCGCGTTACGAGCAAACCGCCCCCGCGCTGACGAAAGCGTGAGATCGCCTCGCAGTCTTCCGGGGTGAGACCGTCGCCCATGTCGACGGCAAATAGCCACATTTCGTCGAATGACATCGCATCGAGTTGCGACAGCACGCTGTCTGGTGAGCCGGGCGGATCGCGGTCGCGCGCAACGACTTCGAATACGTTGTCACCGGCAGCATCGCGAAGGTTGGCGAGATAGTCGCGCAGAAGGCTGAAGCGACCAATGTGCCAGTCGTCGACGAGGGTGGGTATCGTCGTCTGCAGCAGGATCCTGGTTGGTGTGGCCATGATGAGCCTCCGGTCAGAAATTGCGTGGCATCGGACCGAGCTGTGGCGATCAGACGATCGCGAAAATCAAACATGATTTCGTCGGCGTGGAACCCGCCCTAATCCTCCGGTGGACCGTTGTTCTCCATCATCGGACGCTACGTGTGATGAAAATGAGTGGTCGAGTGACGATCCGGTGAATCGTCGCCGCCACCCATCTGTCCACAGCGACGACAGGTATACGGGGGAACCCTAAGGTCTCAGGAACGGTTCTCGGGGATGACGGTTTACGGGCGCTACGACTGCGCCGACAGACACACAAAGCCGCCGCGCGTCTCCCGCGTCTCGGCGGCTTGATGTGGATATCAGAAACCGAAGGAACTCAACGCCGGATGGTCGTCAGGGCGGCGCCCGAGGGGCCAGTGGAATTTGCGCTCCGACTCCGCCATGGGCCGGTCGTTGATGGAGGCGCGGCGGTTGATCATGAGCCCGGCGTCATTGAACTCCCAGTTCTCGTTGCCATAGCTGCGGTACCACTGCCCGGCGTCGTCGTGCCATTCATAGGCAAATCGCACAGCAATGCGATTGCCGCCGAAGATCCACAGTTCCTTGATCAGGCGATAGTCCAGTTCACGGTCCCACTTTCGCCTCAGAAAGGCCTTCGCAGCCTCGCGACCGTCAATGAACTCGGCGCGGTTGCGCCAGTGGGTGTCCTGCGAATACGCCATCGAAACCCGCTCAGGATCGCGGCTGTTCCAGGCGTCTTCCGCCAGTCGCACTTTTTGTGTGGCGGTTTCGGCAGTGAATGGAGGGACGGGTTGACGAATTTCCATAAACACCTCGACTTGCAGTGTGAGAATGAATGTGGACAGATCTGTCTACATGATCACGCTAGCGTATGTAGACAGACTTGTCTACCATCTGGGCATGCCTGCCAAAACTGTTCCAAAGACTTCGCCGCCGTCGGCTCGGGATCGGATCCTGCAAACCGCGCATGACCTTTTCTATCAGGAGGGCATACGGGCGACGGGTATTGATCGTGTCATCGCGGAAGCCGGTGTGACAAAGGTGACTTTCTATCGCCAGTTCCCGAGCAAGAACGATCTTGTCCAGGCGTTTCTTGAAGTCAGGCATGAGCGATGGATGCAATGGTTCGTTGATGCCTTGCGGCGGCATGCCTCAGATGGTGGTGACGGTCTGGACGCCATCGTCGATGCCCTGGCTGAGTGGTTCGCCAAAAAGGAGTTCCGTGGCTGCGCCTTTATCAACACGGTGGTGGAGCTGGGGGAAAGCGTTCCCGGCCTTGTGGCGACATCGCGCGAGCACAAGCTGGCGATGACGGAAGTCATCAAGCATCTCCTTCCACCATCAGCCGATCGGGAGTCCGATGCAACGGCTGTTGCCATGGCTATCGATGGCGCCATCGTCCGCGCCCAATATGCAGAAAAGCCTGAAGAGGCGTTGGGTGCTTTGAGGCGACTTCTCCAAACGTTTCGGCAGCCACGCTGAATAGTGACGTTCGCGCCAGTGGCCGTGTCGCATCTGGCTGCGCGCGGGTATGTCGCGCGCGAAAGATGCGATCACCGACACTGCTCGAGCAGGTCGTGGTTAGCGACTGGGCAAAGGACCGAAGAACATCGCCTTGAGTCGGTCTCCGCCGATTAGCCGGGCCAGCTCCGCGAATACGCAATAGTTGGCGATCAGTGTCACCAGCAGGATCTGGACGGCCCAGAAGCGTGGCCAGTTGAGCTCGACAAGCAGCTGATGGTTGGCGGCAACCAGACTGGGGGCTTCCTTCCAGTAGTCGTACAGGTGCTCGAGGTAGTGCACAAACAACGCCACCAGCGTGTAGATCAGTGTCTTCCAGCCGGCATTCCATATCAGCGGCTTTTCGGGAAAGCGATTGATGAATGGCAACATGTTCGCGAGCAGCACGGACTTGCCAAGAATCAGGGCCGCGATCGTGACGGAGGCTGACGTTGGCAACGAGATGCCGGTGCCACGGATCATCAGCGCGCGAATGATCGCGACCAGATGCAGGATGACGAAAAAGAAGATCGTCGGTGGAAGCATTTCCAGGAATTCACGTTTGATCGTGGCGGTCAGCTTGCTCATGCTTTCCTCCGGGTACCGTAGGTTTCACCAGCGTCCGAACATCCCATCGATCTGGACGATGGCACGCCGATGCCAAATGACAGCTGTGGCGTCGCACTGAGGTGTGCACGCAAGCCGCCCCAACCAGAGTAGAAGCCCGGATCCCGTTGGGAACCAGCGCAAATGTACGCGGCCGCGCTAGGTAGTTTTACGGAAACGCTCGAAACTAGCGTCCGGTATCGACGGGTCTTCGCGCTCAACTGTGGGCGAGCACTCCCGCCAACACCAATCCTTGCTCAGGTCGTGTCGGCAGGAATGGTACCGAGGTAGGCCTCTGCTTCCTCAGCGGGCAGGGCGGGTGCGAAGTAATGTCCTTGCAGCAGGTCGCAGCCCATCATTGCCAGAAGCGCTGCCTGTGCTTGTGTCTCCACGCCCTCGGCCGCCACCTCCATGCCCAATTGATGAGCGAGCGTGACGATGGTGTTGGCAATGGCGACGTCCTTGGTGTCCCCTGGCAGGCCATTGACAAAGCTCTTGTCGATTTTCAGTTTGTCTATCGGGAACTGTCGAAGATAGGAGAGGCTGGAATAGCCCGTGCCAAAATCATCCAGCGACAAACGCGTGCCCAGACTCTTGAGTGCGGCCAGTGTGTCCCTTGTTCGAGTCACGTCCTCCATGAGGGCGCTCTCCGTCATTTCGATTTCCAGCATCGTTGCGGGCAGCCCGTGCCGTTCCAATGTTTCGCGAATGTTTTCGGCCAATCCCGCACGCATCAGCTGTTGCGCCGACACGTTGACCGCCATGACGAATTGACGGTGCCCCAGGTCAAGCCAGGCGCGGGCCTGGCGACACGCAGTGTCCAATACCCAGGCACCGATCTCTGGCATGAGCCCGAGCGCTTCGGCTATCGGAATGAAACGCGCGGGTGACAAGGCGGAGAGTGGGCTGAAATTCCAGCGCAGAAGTGCCTCAAAGCCGACCAGGCCAAACCCGCTCGAGCGGTGCTGAGGCTGATAGTGGAGCTCAAACTGTTCGCGCTTGATGGCGTCCTGCAGGCGAGATCCGAGAGTGACTCTGTCCTCTAGTTCCACCATTTGAGCGATGGTTAGTTCAGAGAGCTGATCTCGGCCGTCCCTCTTGGCCTGGATCATCGCTGCTTCGGCGCGGCGCAACAGGTCTTCCGATGAGTGGCCATGCTCAGGGAAGTGGCTTATGCCCACGCTGGCGGTCAGTAACAATCGGTAGTCCTGTCCTTCCAGAGGTTCGGCCACAGCGCGGCGTAGACGTTCGGCCAGCTCGCGTGCGGCTGGTGGTTCGAAACCGGCGACTGCGATCGCAAACTGGTCTCCGGCGATGCGCGCGAGGCGGCCGCGGTCCCTGAGGGTGGCCTGCAAACGCATGGCCAGGCGCTTGAGCACGTCGTCAGCGGCGAGATGGCCGATGGATTCGTTGACCACCTGAAAGCGATCCAGGCCAATCACAAGAACCGACACGTTGCCGGTCGTCTCGTGCAGCATGGCTTCAAGATCACTTTCGAACAGCAGATGATGCTGGAGCCCGGTCACCGAATCGTGGGTTGAGGCATAGGCAAGCTTTGCTTCCACAAGGCGACGCTCGGTGATGTCGCGCGCAACCGCATAGAGCAAGCCGTCGGGTGCCGCAAACGAAACCCACTCCAACAAGCGCGTGCTGCCATCCTTACATACGCAGCGTCCCACGAATTCATGAATCCGCCGCCCCGTCTCATTGAAAGTGGGGGCGAGATCCCCTGAAGCCTCGTCGCGCTCTTCCTGAAAGAACTCCCGATAGCTTCGCCCGGTCAGGTCTTCTGCGTCGTATCCGGTTAGCTTTTGCAGCGATGGGTTGAACTGGATCAGCCGTTCCGTGGTTGGATCGATGATGCAGAACAGTTCGAGAGACATTTCGAAGAAACGATCGCGCACTCGCAGGCGATGGATGAGCTTGGCGCTTTCCATCGCCACGCCGGCAATGGGAACCATCTGGTCGATGGTTTCAAGCTCGTCAGCGCGTGGATAACGTGGTTCGCGGTAATACACCGCGAAGGTGCCGAGCACTCGGCCATCGCTGCCGAGCACCGGGGTTGACCAGCACGCCTTCAGCTCGTGGCCCAGTGCCAGCGATTTGTAGTCAGTCCAGTAGGGATGCGTCGCAATGTTGGCCACCACGACACGTTCGCGGCGCCACGCCGCGGTGCCGCATGAGCCGCGACCGTCGCCGATTTCCAAACCGTTCAAGCAGGCGCTATAGGCCGGTGGAAGACTGGGAGCCGCGCCATGAAGCACATGCGTGCCGCAGTCGTCGAGCAACAAGATGGAGCATAAGGCGCCGGGATTGAGTGCCTCATGCAGTCTGGCAATGCGTTCCAGACTTTCCGGCAGCGGGTGTTGCGCAGCGATGCCCACCAGGATGTCATGCTGGCCCAGGGCCAGTTGCCGTGAACGCTTCTGCTCGGTGATGTCCTGGCAGGCGACCAGCACGCGTGCTGCGTGTCCGAGGCTGTTTGATTGAATCAGCCCGCGACTGTAGAGAGTGCGAACCGCGCCATCGGGCTGGATAACCTTGCCTTCGAATTCGAAAGGTCGGTGATCGGCACAGGCCTTTTCTATGAGCTTCGCGATGCGCGCCCGATCATCCGCATGCCATAGCGAAAGATAGCTGGCGAGGGTGGACTCGCTCTGCTCGCCGTCGAGGCCGTAGATGCGGCGCAGCGCGCTGGACCAGATGACCCGATCGTCGTCGACATCCCATTCCAGGCTGCCGACGTGCGCCAGTTCCTGTGCCTGGGCCAACATCCGCCGATCGGTCCATGGTTCGTTGTCGGCGAAACGCGTGTCGCTGATATCGTAGAAATAGATGGTCAGCCCATCGTTTGACGGATAGATCCGATTTTCGAGGCGTCGATTGCTGGACGTGTCCAGAACTTCAATGGACATGGCCCGCTGATCTCTCATCGCCTTTTCATAGGCGAGGCGAATCGGCTGGCGGATGCCCGCTGGCAGCTCGGTCCAGACCTGCTTGCCAATCAGATCCGCGGCTTCACGCCCGAACATGGCGCAGGCGCGGGTGTTCACGTAGGTAAGGCGAAAGTCCTTGTCCAACGCGACCACGACATCGGTGACGCGCTGAAACGCCCGATGCAATCTCGCCGTGCCTATTGTGCCGCCCATATCGCGCTGGACCCCTCAAGCAAGATCTTTGGCTGACGGTTTCAGGTTACGCCTGCGCGTGAAGAGAAATGTTTCGAGCCGGTTGTTCGCTTCTTGGTGTGAATTCCGTGTGGAGAGGGCAGGCCGCTTAAGGCTGGCCAAGGGATTTGCCAGGGAATGACTTCCCGAATCCTCGCGTGCTTCGGCAAAACAACCCCGCAACGCCATGACTGAGACGCGGCTCCCTTGCGGGCTATTGGGCTGACTCGCTAGATTCGCTGCACCAAGGGGAGCGTCGCATGGCGTTGCGCAGCATTGCTTCACGACTGGCCTTATGGGTCCTGGCCGGCACCATGCTGGTGGTCGTCGCCGGTGGGTTCCTGCTCTTTCGATGGGTGGGTCACCAGATCCTCGAGCAAACCCACCGGGAAGCCGCAGCGCTGGCGAGCGATGCCGGTAATCGCATCCAGCAGCGACTCGACAAGGTCACCAATACCGCTCAAATGCTCGCTGCACTCATTGGCCCACGGCCGGATGATGCGCAATCGCTGATTTACGATGCCATGCTGCACAATCCCGATCTTGCGGGCCTGGCAGCGGCGTACGTTCCGCAAACGGCCGCCGCGCAGGCGTCCGGCCGATCTCCTTTCGTGAGTCGGCAGGACGATGGTTCATTGACCATTCGCGACATGCTGGAAGATCCGTCCCCCTATTGGGACCGCCCCTGGTTTCACATGGGCCTGGGCTGCGTCGAGGGGTGCTGGCAGCAACCGTTCTTTTCCCAATCCAGGCATCGCAAGCTGGTCAATTATTCGTCGGCCATCCGGGTTGGCGGTCAGGCCGTGGGCGTGATCAATGCGGACGTCACGCTCGAATGGCTCCAGGGTGTTCTCGACACGCTGAATAAACCTCCCGGGACCGAGGCCTTCGTCATCGACCAACAGGGAGCCTATCTGGCGAATGACTCTCCGGAACTCGTCGGCCAGCAAGCAAAAACCGGGTTGCTCGAAGCCCTGCGCCGCGGCGACGCCAAGCCCATACGGCAAGCAACCGTCCAGACAGCGCGGGCCGAGGGGCCGGTGTGGATCTATCACGCGCCCATCAACGGGACGCACTGGCAGTTCGGGCTCGCGGTGCCGGAAGTGCAGATTTACGCCGACGTGCGGCACACCTTCGTCATCGCACTCGTCATGGGTTCGCTCGCGCTGCTGATACTCACGATAGTCACGTTTGCCATCACCCGGCGCATCATGAATCCGTTGGGTGTGCTGACCGAACGAGCCGAGCAAGTGGCGCGTGGCGCACTGGATTTTCCTCTGCCCGCAGTGCGCGAGCGTGATGAGATTGGCAGGCTGACGCATGCCTTCGATCGCATGCGCCGCGAGCTGGCCCAGCACCTGGCCGAACTGACCCGAGTGGCGCGCGAGCAGCAGCGGCTCGCGAGCGAATTGGAGATTGCTCATCAGATTCAGACGGCGCTGCTTCCGGGCCCGCACTATCTGGATGCGCGCTGCCGGAACTTTGAGTTGCATGCGGTTCTGCAACCGGCACGGACCGTGGGCGGCGACCTGTACAGCTACTTCATGCTGCATGACCAGCGCTTCTACATCATGGTCGGCGACGTCTCGGACAAAGGCATTCCAGCCGCCCTGTTCATGGCGCGAGCGATCACGCTGGCCAAGGCCATGGCCCCTCGCGCCCAGTCGCCGCAGCAGTTGCTGCACATGCTCAATCAGGAGCTTTGCCGCAACAACGATGGCTGCATGTTTGTCAGCCTGCTATGCGGCTTGCTGGATACGGTCACCGGCAGCCTTGTCATGTCCAGTGCAGGCCATGAACCTCCGGTCCTCTGGGGAAGCCACTCGCCGCGTTTGCTCGAACTTGAAACCGGACCGGCACTTGGCCTGGATGAAGAGGCTACCTATTCGTCGCAGCGCGTGCGCCTGCGGCCGGGCGAAACGTTGCTCATGTACACCGACGGCATCACTGAAGCGACCGACGGTGAATTGCAGATGTATGGCCAGGAAAGGATGCTTGCCTGCCTGGCTCGACATGCCGAAACCGGAGATGGCGATCCGGCCGGCTACCTTGTGGCCGACGTTGAGGCTTTCGCGGCGGGGCATGGGCAGGCCGACGACATTACGGTGCTTGCACTACGCTGGCATCACGCTGGAGCGGAAAGGAGCGCGTCAATGCTGGATATTTCTATCGCCGCGTCCATGGCAGAAGTGTTCGGCGCGCTCGAACGCTGCGATAGCCAATTGGATTCGGCAGGCATCGAGGCTGGCGTTCGGGAGGACGTGCGACTGGTGCTCGAGGAACTGATGGTCAACATGGTGGAGCATGGTCATCCGGAACCGCGCGTTGGGCATATCGAGCTGCGCATGACGCTGGCCAGTGACGCCATCATGGTCGAGTTGCATCACGACGGCCAACCGTTCAACCCACTGCTTTCGCCTTCACCCTTGCTCACCGGTGACATTGCAGACCGGGAGTTCGATGGCGGCCTCGGCATTCATCTGGTGAGGGCCATGGCCAGCGATCTCAACTACACGCACGACGAGCAAGGTAATCACCTCCAACTTCGCTTCATCTATCCCCATCGGCCGGAGTAAGACCATGACGTTCAACCTGCGCACTGACAGCTTGTCGCCCCAGCGCTCCACGCTGCGCCTGCACGGGCGTCTTGATGCAATGACCTTCGGCCAGTTCGATGAAGGGGTCGCGCCGGTGCTACAGCAGATGGGCGAGGGAGGCACGGTGGTGGTTGATCTTTCCTCGCTCGAATACATCAGCAGTGCCGGCCTTCGAAGCATTGCAAAGATCCGCAAGGCGATGCGGGCCCGCAACGGCCATACCTTGCTGGTCAATCCGCAGCCTCAGGTGCGCAAGGTGTTCGAGATCGTCAAGGCCGTGCCCGTCAGTGATGTCTTTTCCAGTGTGGAAGAACTGGACAGCTACCTCGATCACATGCAGCGAAAGATCGTGAAGGGCGAGGAAGACGACATCTGATTGAAGCGTTGCCAGGTGCTCGCGGCCGGAGAGGGTTAGGCAGGTCTCGGGAGAGGGCAACAGGGAGCATGACAATGGTCATGCTTCAGGCCGCGCTTCGGCTCGACCGGTGGCCAGGCGAGCTGGGGATCGCGGACATTCCACCGTAGACCTCCCAGCTCCCGCACGGCACATCGTCGAGGCCGGTCGTCCGCCAGCGTGAAAACTTTCGCCGCCGTCCCTGAACTTGTCCAAGCGGTCGTGTGATATATCTCCGCTTCCATCAGGGGATGGCGAACAAGCAAGGCGCAAGGGATGCGGAAGGGTGATCGCCGACGATATCGGGGACACCTGATGCCTGGCTTTAAGAGGGCCATTTCGTTGGCCGGGGCAGACAGAAGAGAACTGATCTTGCTGATGGAAGTCTTCGCGTACGCCAATTTGTCGCCTTTACGCCGCCTGCGTTTCGCCGTGGTACTGGCCTCGTCGCTGTTGGCCGGTTGCGCCGTTGGGCCTGACTTCAAGCGTCCCGCTGCCCCAGACGCCACTGACTACACCGCCCATCCGGTCCCGGCCACGGTGGCCACCAAGGACGTGGACGGTGGCGAGGCGCAGCGCTTTGCCAGGGGAGCCGACATCCCCGGCGACTGGTGGACCTTGTTTCACTCCAAGGCGCTCAACGAGCTGATCGAGCAATCGCTCACCAACAACGCCGACCTCAAGGCCGCGCAGGCCGCGCTGACCGTGGCCAGGGAAAATGCGCTGGCGCAACGCGGCACTTACTATCCCAATGTCTCGGCAGGTTTTTCCGCCAGCCGCCAGAGACAGTCGGGGACCATCGCGCCGACGCCCAGTTCGAACGCCTTCCTGTACAACCTTTTCACGCCGCAGGTCAGCGTTTCCTATGTGCCCGACATTTTCGGCCTGAACCGCCGGACGGTGGAGTCGGTGCAGGCGCAGGAGCAGGCGGTTCGTTTCCAGATGATCGCGGCGCAGATCACCCTGAGCACCAACGTGGTCGCCGCCGCGGTTCAGTTGGCCGCGTTGCAGGCGCAGATCGACGCGACCCACGAGCTCATCGACCTCAATACCCACATGGTGACGATCCTGCGTGATCAGCTCGCCAAGGGCTACGCCAGCGGGCTTGATGCTGCCGCGCAGGAGTCCCAGCTGGAGCAAACCCGGGCCACGCTGCCGCCGCTGATCAAGCAACTGGCGCAGCAACGCGATGCGCTGGCCGCACTGGTCGGGCAGTTTCCAAGCCAGGTATCGGAGCAGACATTCGAGCTCTCGAGTTTGCAGCTGCCGCAGGAGCTTCCGGTAAGCCTTCCTTCGAAGCTGGTGGAGCAGCGTCCAGACGTGCTGCAGGCCGAGGCCAACATGCATGCCGCCAGTGCGCAGATTGGCGTCGCCATCGCCAATCGATTGCCCAATATCGTGTTGAGCGGAAACGTGGGCAGCACGGCGGAGACGATGAATCAGTTGTTCAAGTCGGGCACCGGGTTCTGGGGTCTGGGCGCTGACATAACGGCGCCGATCTTCCAGGGCGGCACGCTGCTCCACCAGGAGCGCGCCGCCAAGGCAGCCTACGTGCAGGCGGCCGAGCAATACCGCAGCACGGTCATCAGTGCCTTTCAGAGTGTGGCCGATACGCTGGCGGCACTGGAACAGGATGCCGAAGGCCTGAAGGCTGCTGCCGCCGCGGCCGATGCTGCCAAGCGCACGCTCGATTTGTCGGAGCGGCAATGGAAGGCGGGTTACGCCAACTATCTCTCGTTGTTGAGTGCGGAACAGGCCTATCAGCAGGCGCGGATCAACCTGGTGCAAGCCCAGGCCAATCGTTATGCCGACACGGCTGCATTGTTCCAGGCGCTGGGTGGTGGATGGTGGAATCGCGCAGATCTAGTCCAGGATAAAAATGAAAAATAGATCGCTCTACCGCCTGCCTGCAGCATGGCATCAAGGCAAGCTTGCGCGTGTGCCCGCCGCGTTTCTGTTGGCAGCTACGGTCACGATGTTTGCCGGGTGCTCCAGCAAAACGGATGACAACACGCCAGCTGCCACCGGAGAAGCTCGCAACGTCACGCTCACGGCGGACCAGCGCCAGCACATCCGTCTTTACACCGTGTCACCGTCCCGGTTTCACAAGACTATCGAGACCACCGGATTGGTCGACTTCGACAACGACCATGCCACGGCCGTACTGGCACCGATCTCCGGGCCTGTGTCGCGTCTGCTGGTGGACATCGGCGACCGTGTGAAGAAGGGTGATGCACTGGCGGCCGTGGATTCTCCCGATTTTACCAGCGCTATCAGTGCCTATCGCAAGGCGCTCACGACGGCGCATACCGCTCGTCGTCTCGCCAATCTGGAAAAGGATCTTGTGCAGCACCAGGGTGTTGCCCAGCGCGAAGAGGATCAGGCAGAAACCGACGCCGCCAACGCCGATGCGGATCGCGATGCTGCCTTGAAGGCGCTCGTCTCGCTCAACGTGGACCCGCAGAGCATCAAGGCTGTTGAGGAAGGCCGGCCGATCTCGCGCATCGAAGGCTTCATTCGTTCCCCGATCGCGGGCACCGTGGTGGACAAGCAGATCACGCCCGGCCAGCTGCTGCAGGCCGGCACCACGCCAAGTTTCACGGTGGCCGATCTTTCGCGCGTGTGGGTGATGGCGCAGGTTCCCGAATCGGACCTCGCGGCCATCAGTCTGGGAGATGCGGCGGACGTGATCACCGCCGCCGACGCCAAAAGCATGGCCGGCAAGGTGACGAACATCTCGGCGCTGGTGAACCCGGATACCCGTCTGGTGGCAGCACGCGTAGTGGTCGACAACCCGGGTGCCCTGTTGAAGAAGCAGATGTACGTCAATGTGAAGATTCACGCGCATCAGGAAACCAGCGGTCTGCTCGTCCCTGTATCGGCGATCCTGCGCGACGACGAGAACCTGCCGTTTGTCTATATCGCCCAGCACGACGGCAGCTTCGCGCGCCGACCCGTGACGGTTGGTTATCGAACCGGAGACCAAGTGGACATCGCTGCTGGCCTGAAGTTGGGCGAGCAGGTGGTGGTTGATGGCGGCATCTTCGTCCAGTTCATGCAAGACCAATGAGCGACCAACTGCCTCCAGGCGTATCGCCGTCGCGAACTGCGTCGGTCATGAATCGGATCGTGGCCGCGTCGCTGGGCCAGCCGTTCCTGGTCATCCTGATGACGCTTCTGCTGATCGGCGCTGGCGCGCACTCGCTCCAGCGGCTGCCGGTGGATGCCTATCCGGATCTGTCGCCTCCCATCGTGGAGATCGTCACCCAGTGGCCCGGGCATGCCGCCGAGGAAGTGGAGCGGCTGATCACCGTACCCGTCGAGCTCGGCATGAACGGCACGCCGAAGACGGCCAACACACGGTCCATCTCGCTCTATGGTTTGTCCGACGTCGTCCTCACGTTCCAGAACGGCACGGACAACAATTTCGCCCGCCAGGAAGTGTTCAACCGGCTGGGTGACCTGAGTCTGCCAAGTGGCGTAACGCCGTCGGTGTCTCCGCTATCGGCGCCTTCAGGCCTGATCTATCGGTACGTGCTGCAAAGCCCCGATCGCTCGCCGATGGAATTGAAGACGCTGGAGGACTGGACGGTCGAACCACAGTACAGGTCGGTTCCCGGCGTGGCCGACGATTCGGGCTTTGGCGGCGGCACCATGCAGTACCAGGTGCTGCTCGACCAAGCCAAGATCGCGGCCGTTGGCTTGTCGGCGGTGCAGGTGGAGGCCGCGCTGACGGCCAATAACGCCAACGCCGGCGGCGGTTTCTATTCGCAGGGTGGGCAGTTCTATTACGTGCGCGGTGCCGGCCGCGTGGAGACGCTGGAAGACATCGGCAATGTCGTGGTGGCCGTGCACGACGGCACGCCAGTGCTGGTGAAGGACGTGGGCCGCGTCACCATCGGCATCGCTCCGCGCCTGGGCGAGTTCGGCTACGAGAAGCAGGACGATGCCGTGGAAGGCGTGATCCTGCTGCGCACCGGCGAGAAGACGCAGGACGTCCTCAAGCGCGTGGAAGCGAAGACGCAGGAACTCAACGATCAGATACTGCCCAAGGACGTCAAGGTCGTTCCGTTCTACGACCGCACCGATCTCATCGGCCTGACCACGAAGATCGTGGAGGACAACCTGCTGCGCGGCATGTTGCTGGTCGTGGTGATCCTCATCTTCTTCCTTTACGACGTTCGTGCGGGCCTGATCGTCGCCACCACCATTCCGCTGGCGTTGCTCTTCGCATTTATCTGCCTGGATCTTCAGGGCGCGTCGGCCAACCTGCTTTCCATTGGCGCGGTGGATTTCGGCATTCTGGTGGATGCGGCTGTGGTGATGGTGGAGAACATTTTCCGCCAGATTGCCGAGCGCAAAGGCACGCCGCTCAACGTCAGGGAAATTATCAGGGACGCGGCGGCGGAGGTGGATCGTCCGCTGTTCTATGCCGTCGCGGTAATTGTTGTCAGTTTCCTGCCGATCTACGTGTTGTCTGGCCCTTCCGGCGTCCTGTTCAAGCCCATGGCTGACACGATGATCTTCGCGCTGGTCGGCTCGCTGGTTGTCACGCTCACGCTGCTGCCGGTGCTATGCGCCTGGTTCATGCGCAAGGGCGTGCAGGAGCGGCGCAGTCGCGTGTTCGAGGCAATCAAGTCGGTCTACATCAAAGGCCTGGATTTCTGTCTCGCCCGGCCGTGGGGCACCACGATCGCCTCGGCCATTGTGTTGGTGCTCTCTCTGTTGCTCGTACCGCGCATCGGTGCCGAGTTCATGCCGCAGCTGGACGAAGGCGCGCTGTGGGTGCGTGCCACGATGCCGTACACCATTTCGTTCGAGGAAGCTTCCAAGGTCACACCCAAGGTGCGCGACATCTTGCGCTCCTTCCCGGAAGTCACCACGGTTGCCTCGGAACTTGGTCGACCCGACGACGGCACGGATTCGACCGGCTTCTTCAACGTCGAATTCTATGTCGGCCTCAAACCCTACTCGCAGTGGACCGGCACCTATCGCAACAAGGCAGCCTTGATCGAGGCCATCAACCGCAAGCTCGAAGCCTTCCCGGGCATCATCTTCAACTACACCCAGCCTGCGGAAGACGCGGTGGACGAAGCGGAAACAGGCCTGAAGAGCGCGCTCGCCGTCAAAGTCTTCGGGCCCGATCTCAATACGCTCGAGCAGAAGGGCAAGGCCATCAAGCAGCTGCTTGGGCAGGTGCGCGGCATTCGCGACGTGACTCTGGTGCAGGAGCTTGGACAGCCAAGCCTCACCATCAAGATCAATCGCTCCAAAATCGCCCGCTACGGCTTGAATGTCTCCGACATCAACGGCCTGATCCAGACGGCCATCGGCGGTGACGTGGCCACTCAGGTGGTGCAAGGGGAGAAGCAATTCGATCTGGTCGTTCGCCTCGAACAGCAATACCGTGACAACCCGGAGGAGATCCGCAACATCCTGGTGACCACGCCCAACGGGCAGCAGATTCCGCTCAAGGAATTTGCAGACATCCAGGTGACCAATGGCGCGTCCTTCATCTATCGCCAGGACAACTCGCGCTACATCGGTGTGCAGTTCTCGGTGGAAGGACGCGACCTTGCGGGTGCGGTGGGCGATGCCATCCAGCAGGTCAACGAGAAGGTGAAACTGCCACAGGGCTATCGCCTGGATTGGGGCGGCGAATATACGGAGTACACCGCTTCGCGTGCGCAGTTGAATGTGATCCTGCCACTGACGCTCGCGCTGATCTTCCTGCTGTTGTTCACGCTCTACAGCAACTTCAAGTTTCCCTTCATCACCGTACTCGGCGTACTGCTGTCGGCACCCGTCGGTGGCATCGTGGCCCTGTGGGTGACGGGCACGCCGTTCTCGGTTTCCTCCGGCGTGGGCTTCCTGGCCTTGTTCGGCGTTTCGGTTCAGACGGCTGTCGTCTATATCTCGTATGTCAACGAACTTCGTCGTAGTGGCACCAGCCTTACCGATGCCATTCGCGAGGGCGCCATCCTGCGGCTGCGACCGATCATGATGACCGCTCTGGTGGCGGCGTTGGGCTTGCTGCCCGCGGCGTTGGCCACCGGTGTCGGCACGGATACGCAACGACCATTTGCGCTGGTCATTGTCAGCGGCCTGTTCACGCGACTGCTGATCAGCGTGTTCCTCATGCCGACGCTGTATACGTTGGTTGCGCGTCCGGACGACAGGTTGGAGGTGTGATGCCAAAGTTGCTGGACTGGGTTGCGCAAACGGAGATGTCGTATTGCGTGACAGTGCAGGCGATTGCAGGCTTTGAGATATCCGTTCGAACAGACTAATTGCTATTGATTGGCGTTCGATAATAGGTGGGAAGGCTGGGCCATAGGGATGGTCATGCCCAAGGGGGAATTCATTAGTTGAACAAGTTGGCGCGCCAGAGTGACGGCGTGTCCGTTTGTGTGGCCAGCGGGTAACGCTGGTGGCGGCGAACATGCCAAATCATGATTTGGCTGAGTCGCATGGTGTGGTCACTCAGTACCAGGCATTGTCTCGTCAACTCAACAGGGGGAGTGGTTCGTGATGAAGAACGTATCAGGGAAGTTCGCAATCGCCGCTTGCATGCTGGTCCTTGCAGGTTGCTCCGCAACGCCGACCAAGCCGGCTGATACCACGCCGAGCATCGTCTACAACAAGTCGGAGACTGCCGTTCAGAAGGCCGCTGTTGACGCATTGGTGGCAAATGGCTTCGTGGTCAGCAAGTCCGATGCGGAGTATGTCGAAGGAGCTCGCCCGCACAAGGTTGGCCTTGTCGTGGGGTCGGGCGGCGAGTCTGCGGGTGTTTGGCTGGCGTCGCTTGGAAGCGATAAGACTTCGGTGAAGGTCAGTACGGCCAAGTCGTTCGCCGGGATGGCGGGCCAAAAGAACTGGGACAAGGAAATCATCGCCGAGATGGACAAGAGCATCGGCATGCACCAGTAATTCCATTGGGCCGGACGGTGCGAGGGAGATCATGAAAAGAACTTTGAGTATGGTCTTCCTCGCATCGGGCCTGTGCGGCTGCATGGCAACGACCGGAAACTACCGGCCGTTGAATGAGCGCTATCCGCCCCGAGCCGTCGATTGCGATATCGCGATATTCAAGGATCAATCTCCGGCCAGGCCATTTGTCGCCATATCGCAACTGAATGTCCATCTGGAAAAGACCTTCTTCGTACCTTCCGACTTTTCCTCGGCCCGCGGCGAACTCAGGAGACAGGCATGCCTGTCCGGTGCCGACGGTGTCATGGACATCGAGGAGAAGAATTCGAGCTACCTGGAAACACGCATCTATAACCTGTCGGCGACGGGAGTAAAATTCCTCGATCCGGTCTCTGCGCCATAGCGCTGTCCAGGCTGGATTGGTGAACGAGTGCATGTCACCAGATTCGTATGGCTTCGCGGAGCTTTGAGTGAGGGCATCAGATGCTTGAGCTGAAGGGCATGCTTTCTATCTACGCGGGCGAACACCCGTTGGGTGGTCGAGACCGTATTGATCTGCTGGAAAAGATCGCAGAGACCGGTTCGATTTCAGCGGCCGCGCGCGCGGTGGGGATGAGCTACAAAGGTGCATGGGATGCTATCGACGTCATGAACAACCTCGCCAGCGAACCTCTGGTTGTGAGGGTCACAGGTGGCAGGCGTGGTGGTGGTACGGCGCTGACGGAGCGTGCGTTGCGCCTGATTGGGGTCTTCAAGGCGGTGGAAGCGGAGCACGGACGATTCGTCGCGCAATGGAGCACGCTTGGAGAATCTTCTCTGCAAGACTTTCAACTGATGAGGCGATTCATGATCAGAACAAGCGCACGCAATCAGCTGCTGGGCAAGGTGGTGTCGATACAGAAGGGCGCCGTCAACGACGTCATCGAGCTGGAAATCCAGGGTGGCCAGCGCATGGCAGCCACCGTAACCGGTGAGAGCACCAAGAGCCTTGGGTTGGCTCCGGGCAAGGAGGTCATCGCACTTATCAAGGCATCGTCCGTGATCGTCGGGCTGCCCAATGCATCAATGAGACTGTCCGCCCGCAATCAATTGGCTGGCAAGGTTTCACGACTCACACGAGGTGCGGTGAATGCCGAGGTGTCGATTCAATTGAATAGCAGCGGTGTCGTGGTGGCTATTGTCACCAACGCCAGTGCCGAAGCGCTGGATCTGAAGGAAGGTCTTGACGTCGTCGCCATCATCAAGGCATCGAGCATTATCCTCGGCACCATGGTCTGACCATTCCGCAGCAAAGACGGAGAAGTGGCTGTCGCTCGCACCTGCCGGTGCGGCGACAGGCGCGTCGTTGTCAGGTTACGCGGGGCACTTCAGAACTTGTAGGTAATCATCAGGCGGTTGTATGTAAACGGCTCGTTGCCTGGATTGAGGTTCGCGGTGCCGCCAACCGATCGTTCCCATCGATTACGCAACGTAAGACCTTTCAGATAGTCGTCCAGGTTATAGATGATGTCGAAGTAGATGTCGTGGCTATCGCCACGCAAGTCCGTCGTGTACTTGGCGTAGGCGGCGACCAGCTGAAGCTTCTTGTTGAAGAAGTTGTAGGACGCCCGGGCCTTCCACGCATGTCCGGGGCCTTGTTCGACCAGACCACGGATCATGGACGTGGTGAACAACGGATCGGTCGCGTAGTTGGTGGTATAGGGCGATATCAATGCACCTCCGCCCACGGCGCCCGCTTCCTGTTTGAGCTCGTTGTAGGCCACATCGATCTTGCCGTCGTAGATGGACGTGCCAAGGTCGACACCCCAGGCCTCGCTGCGCACCCGGTCTCCGGCGACGCCGAACAGTTTCGTATGCGTATCGACGAGAATGTTGTCGCTGCTGCTGTTTTCCTTCACAAACTGCGCGGAAATGAAGGGATCAACATGTGTTCCGGTCTTCAGCGTGTAGGTGCCGTCGGCATAGCCCATGCGTGCGAAATCAAGGAAGTCGTAGTACCAGACCTGCCCTTTGAAGACGTCATTGGTATAGGTGGTACCAGCCGCCCACGTACCGTCGGCTTGCTTGGCCGTTAACGGCAACGAGCCGTTGTTGCCGTACATCTGGTCGCCATCGTAAGTCGATGGGTAGTAGAGGTTGTCCGAGTACATGCCCGTGGAAGTCCGGCTCTTCCAGCTGAAGGTCCGTATGCCGACGATGTCCCAGCCCGATAGCGGTGTGACGATGGCGCTGATGGCGTTGTAGGACGACGGGATGACGCGCGAGTCGTTGTTCCCCATCCACGGCGTGTTGAGATACTGGTAGCCGCCGCGCATGGTCAGCCAGCTGTTGGCGTACTGAAGATAGGCTTGGCTGAATGCACCAATGGATTGATGTGGTCCCATCAATGAGGTGTCGATCTTGGCGACGTCGTCCGACTGCGTTCCCAGTGAATTGGCCGTAGCGAATGAGCCGCCAAAGCTGAAACCACCCAGAAACTTGCCTGTTTGCGCGTTGATCAGTGCCGCCACGGAGAACGCCTTCGCGTCCGGCGTCGCGTCGGTGTCGTACATGCGGTTGAAGTTGTACGCACGCAGTTCGCCGTCAACATGACCGTTGTTGAAGATGTCATTGAAGCCGTAGTCGTCGGCGTGCGCGGTTGCACCCATCGTTATCACGATTGTGCCCACTGCGAAGGCAAGTAGCTTCTTGCGCATGACATGCCTCTGGTCGATCTGCTTGTGATGAATGCCGAAGCACGCGTCGCGAGAGACGATGCACGTCGACACCCTTGGCGAACGGCCCAATTCCTTGATTCATTCGGCCGCCAAAAACCCCAAGGCAGGCCGTTATGTAACCAAATATATAGCGTAACAAACGACGAACTGAAACAAACGCGGCAAGCGAATGGCGATGTCAGACATCATCCAAGGAGTGTGCTAGTAATCGTAATTATTTGCGACTAACTGGGCTGGCCCGTTTATACGGCGCTGGCCGAAGAGGGGCGCGCGATGCATGGCCGCGAGTCTCGGCATGGCGTTGACGTCAACGAAAGCAATGAATCGCTCGGCCGCCATTTGGAAGTTCGAGGCCTTCCCTGGCCGCTCATTCAGCCGGCGAAGCGCCGATGGCGCGTGGCGGACATGGATATCGCGTTGATCCATGCGCTTGCGGATATGGCCTGTGCAACGCGGCCGGAAGTGCGCCGCGCTGCTTTCAGTGCCTGTCGTCGAGCGCGGGATCAGGCGATTTTCCTGAAGGCAAAACCGTGACCTTCGCGGCGGGACGAGAACCCGGTCACTTTGCCATTGCCATCGCGCTCGAACACTCTGCGTGCACGTGCCTGCCCGGGCGTAAAGAGTACGTCGCGTACCTCGGCCAGCAGCGGCGTGGGCTTGGCGCCATTGGTGGCGCTGAGCAGCTGATTGCCTTGACGAGTGATCGTGACGACCAGGCCGGGCGAAGCCTGATAAGTGCCCACGTAGGCATCCAGTTGGTCGGGTGCCAGCGTTGTGGCGGGCGGATCATCGGAAAGCGCCACCGTCTGGCTCGATATCATGCGCCACGCATTGCCTTCCTTGAGCCAAACCTCGGTGGAGCGGAAGCGTGGCGTCATCGTCTGGTCACCTGCGCGCACCGTTGCGTTGTCGGTAAAGCTGGTGACCGCGACGTTGCCGTGCACTTCAATGTTGAAGTCGGTTTGCACCAGCTTGTTCGTAACACCTTTCGGGCCCGCAGGTCCCGGCGCGATGATGTCTTTCTTCGTGGCGATGTCGCCACCTTCGTTGATGAAAATCACCCGGTCGTCGAGGTATCGCGCGAGTACCTCGGTATCACCTGACGCTGATGCGTCGGAGAATTCCTGGGACTGGCGCTTGATCGTCGCGACGACTTCGTCAGTCGCGTGTGCAGGGCAAGTGGCAAGAGCGGCAAACATGATCATCGCGCAGGGTAGGACGCGTCGCATGGCTATCTCCCGTGGGTGGACGCCACTGTATATGTCGTGCGCGGCGTTTCATGTGCCGTTCGTCGTGGTGGAATGGATGGCCATCGCGCGGAATGCCCGGCAGGTCGACGCAGTGGTGCCGGACCGGTAGGGAGGGCGACGTGCCAACGCATCACGCGCGATGCGTCATCCGAACCCGACGGCTTGCGCAATCAGCAGCAAACCTGCACCGATGGCGACGAGGCCGATGGTCTGCGCGAGGCGTGCAGTAGCCGGTGCCAGACGTTCCATGGTGATGGCAGCCGTTACGACAGCCATCACTTGGATGTCCATCACACCGACGACAAGCAGGACCGCAGTCAGGCCGGCACAGCAGATGCTGCAATGAAGACCCAGGCGCAGACCATGTCGCCAGGCCGCGCCGGCGTCCGCTACCAGTGCGCGGCCGTGCCCGGGCATGGCCTGGCAACAGGCTAGGTGATTGGCTTTCCACGCGGTGAACTGGAGCGCACCGGCCAGCAGTACAACCGTGCCAACCGCGACAGGAACGACGCGCGCCAGTTCTGGCAGCTGCATTTCAGCGGCTGCCAGCGCGACACCCAGCGGAAAGACGGCCATACCGAGCGCCGTCCACACAACGAAATACCCAGTGCCGACCAGCGCGGTCAGCAGAGCCAGGCGCAGCGCACCTGTCCTGCCGACCGCCTGGCGATAACGCCACAACATGGGTGCCAGCGATGGCAACATCATTGCGATCATCATCACGATCCACATGCCGAGGAACGAGGTCACGGCGTCGAGCCACGTCTGTCCGGGCATCCGCATCCATGCCATCGACATCGTCCAGCCGCCGGGCATGGGCATCTCGCCCATGACCGACATGGAGTGGCACCAGGCAATCGTCCCCGCTGCGCTGGCTGCAAAGAGCAGTGCCGAGACAGCGACGAACGCTTGCCGGGAAACGCGCCCAGCAGCCATGTGCCGCGTGACCTGCTGTTCCCTGGTTGTGCCATCGACACTCATGACATGCCTCAGCCGTTGCTGTATTCGTCGTGACGCCGCCACCAGATACCCGCCTCGTTGCGCCCCTTGGGTGCGCGGTCGAGCCACTGATACATGCCCCAGAGACCGTCCAGCCCGCGGGCATAGGTGGAATAGGTGTGATAGACGACACCATCTTCGATCGCGAATGCGCTCAGGCCCGGCCTGTCCCGCGCGTACGTGGCCGCGTCAGTGCCGCAGGTGGCTGCGAACTGAGCCACGGGTTCGGGCGCCGGTACGGCGTCCATCGCGTGGCGGCCGCGCTGGTAGTTGTATTCAAGGCTACCGTCGCGCTGCTCCTCCTCGGTGAACGAGACGTTGAAGTCAAAGTTGAAGTCGGTGCTGGTGGAAGAAGCCCACGGAAACGTCCATCCCATTCGCTGCTTGTATGCCTGCAGCTTCGCGAGCGGCGCCCGTGATACTGCCGCCAGCGTGACGTCGTGGTTCGCCAGATGAATGGCGAAGCCGTCGAACCCGTCGGCAATGGACGAGCAGGAAGGGCAGCCCGCCTTGTAATCGGGCCCGAACATGAAGTGATAAACGAGGAGCTGCGAGCGCCCCTTGAAGAGGTTTGCCAGTGAGGCGTTTCCTTCATCGGTCTCGAATCGATATGTCTTGTCGACTCGAACCCACGGCAGCTCCTGACGCCGCTGAACCAGTTCGTCACTGCGTCGCGTCAGCTGTTTCTCTGCCTGGAGCAGCTCTAGCCGCGCTGCCAGCCATTCTTCGCGTGTTCCGGTCATGTGCCTGGTCATTGCTCTGTCCTCCGTAGGGGCTTCGTCGTTCGCCTCGTTGGCGATACGACCAGCGGGTTGGTGGTCGTGAGCTAGACTAAGTACCGGGCATCGAACCGCGGGAGTGACAAGTGTGGCGGGATTCAGATGGACTCTCTGATCACGGCCGCTGCGCGTGCGCTCGCCGCAGGTGATCCACTCGGCGCGCTGAATCGAATTGCCTTGCGTGACGACCCGTCGGCGCTCGCCCTCCGCGGCATCGCGATGGCGCAGCTGGGCGATCTCGTTCGAGCCAAGACATTGCTGCGCAGTGCGGCGCGTGCTTTCGGTCCGAAAGAAGCTGTGGCTAGCGCGAGATGCGTAGTCGCCGAGGCAGAAATTGCGCTGGCGTCGCGCGACCTGGGCTGGCCCGCCAAGGCACTCGACGTGGCGCGGGCGAGGCTCGAGGCGCATGGCGACCGGGTCAACGCCGCACACGCGCGGCACCTCGCGATCCGCCGCCTTCTTCTCATCGGTCGACTCGACGAGGCCGAACGTGCACTTGCCGAGCTGGACCCGGCGCCCTTGCCACCCGCACTAAGGGCTGTGCATGAATTGGTCGTCGCGGGGATTGCGATGCGCCGCCTGCGGACAAAGACAGCGCGCGCCGCGCTTGCTCGGGCCGAGTACGCTGCGCTCCACGCGGGCATTCCTGCGCTGACCGCGGAGGTCGAAAGTGCATTGCTGCTCCTGAGCACGCCGGCCGCGCGCCTGATTGCCCGTGGCGAGGAGCGGCTCTTGCTGCTCGAAGAGGTCGAAGCGTTACAGACGTCCGCGACGTTTGTCGTGGATGCCTGTCGTCATGTCGTGCGTGACGCGAGCACGGTGGTCTCGCTTTCGAGGCGCCCGGTGTTGTTCACGCTCGCGCGCGCGTTGGGCGAGGCGTGGCCGGAAGACGTGCCAAGGGACGCGCTCATTGCACAGGCATTCCGCACGAAGCACCCCGACGAATCGCATCGTGCGCGGTTGCGCGTCGAGATGGGGAGGCTTCGCGCGGAGCTTGGCGCACTCGCCGGCGTGAACGCGACGAAGCGAGGGTTTGCGCTGGAGCCACGCGCACACGACGTCGCCGTGCTGGCGCCACCGGTCGATGAGAAGCATGCGGCGGTGCTCGCCTTCCTAGCCGATGGTGAGTCGTGGTCGAGCTCGGCCCTGGCTCTCGCGCTTGGAGCCAGTCAGCGCACGACGCAGCGGGCACTCGATTCGCTTGCGACGGCAGGCAAGGTGCGGTCGTTTGGCCGCGGGCGGGCTCGTCGTTGGACGACCCCGCCCATGCCGGGACTCGCGACGACCTTGTTACTCCCCGTTTCGCTGCCGAGTGACTAGGATGCACTGCATAGCCCAGTGACAAGGACGGGAGCATGAAACGATCAACAGCGGAAGTCCTTCGCGAATATGGACCCTTCCCGGGCGCGAACAGTGTTGCCGGGGTTTCGTTTGACGGACAGAACGTGTGGTTTGCTTCCGGCGACAAGTTGAACGCGCTGGATCCGGCGAGCGGAGAGACGTTGCGCTCGATAGACGTCGCCGCGCATGCGGGAACGGCTTTCGACGGCGAGCACCTGTTTCAGATCGCAGAGGCCCGCATTCAGAAGATCGACCCGCAGACCGGTCGTGTGCTGGCCACGATACCGGCGCCCGGTGGTGGCGGTGACTCGGGGCTCGCGTGGGCTGAAGGGACACTCTGGGTGGGGCAGTATCGAGAGCGAAAGATTCATCAGGTCGATCCCGAGACAGGGGCGATTCTTCGCACCATCGAATCCAATCGCTTTGTGACCGGAGTCACCTGGGTCGACGGCGAGTTCTGGCACGCCACGTGGGAAGGTGACGAGAGCGAAGTGAGGCGAATCGACCCTCGCACCGGGGAGGTGCTGGAGAGGCTTGATATGCCATCTGGCGTGTTTGTGTCAGGGCTCGAGTCCGATGGTGGCGACCGGTTCTTCTGCGGGGGCGGAGAAAGCGGAAAGGTCAGAGCCATCCGCCGGCCTACGCGAGCCTCTGCGGCGCGAAAATAATCGAAGCGATCCACGCGAGGCAGCCGCGTGGAATGACCAGCGATCGGATCAAGCAGCAGCTAATCACCGCCCGACGGCGGCGTTTGCGCGTGCCACAGGTGCGCAAACCAACGGGCGATGCATTTGGCATCGCGGACTAGGTCTTTCGTGAGATAGCGATCGCTCACGACGGGGATACACTTTCTGGCGATTCAATTTGAACGGTGGTTCGCGAGGGCGGATGCGCGGATAGCCAGACCAGACTTGTTCGTAACTGACGATCCTCCCTGGAACGGCTTGCGCATCCGAAGCACGGCACGATCTTCTTGCATGCGATGAGGTTCCGCTCTGCGGGCCACACCTTTGCACCGAGCTGCACCTGACAAGGGAAGCCAACGACAGCTACACGGTAGAAGCGGGATCAGGCCCGGCCGGTCGACAACATCGCTCCATGGTTTATGCCTGATTTCTGTTTGCGCGACTGGCCACATACGCTTGCCGGCGGACGCTTGTGATTCGAACGTGCCGCGGCGGCAAGTCATCATCGTGGAAGGATGAGGAGAATCCATCGTGGCCATGCTTCTGATGAAGGACGCGTCGGGACCGGATGTTGCGCAGTTGCGCAAGAAACTGGCATCGGCATTGAGTGCGGAAGCCCAGGAGTTTCCGGGCTTGGCAACGGGGGACAACTTCGATGCCTTGACCGACGCCGCCGTCAGGCGTTGGCAGGCAGGTATCGGTGTGGTGGCGGATGGCGTCATGGGGCCTTATTGCCAGAGCGTGCTCGGCATGATCACGCTTCAGGCGACCGAAGTGCCCATCACGCTCGATGCAGTGAAGCAGCTTTTTCCGGCGACCAAGGCTTCGAATATCGCCCGCTATCTTCCCTACGTCGCGGCAGCGCTCAATGTGGTGGGATTGCGGGACCGCGCGATGATCTGCGCTGCGCTGGGCACGATACGCGCAGAGACCGAAGGTTTCGTGCCGATTGCCGAGTTTCCCTCGCACTTCAACACCACACCAGGCATGGCGCCATTCAGTGCCTACGATGGACGTGTTTCGCTCGGCAACACGCAGCTTGGCGACGGCGCGCGTTTTCGCGGGCGTGGTTTCGTGCAGCTGACGGGGCGGGCGAACTATCACACTTACGCGGCACAGATCGGCGTAGACATCGAGAGCTTTCCCGATCTGGCCAACGCGCCGGAACCCGCTGCGGTGCTGCTGGCGGTGTTTCTCAATCACGCCGCTGACAAGATGCGCGCAGCGTTGGCGTCGAACAACTATGCGACGGCGCGCAAGCTGGTCAACGGTGGCACTTACGGCCTGGACAAATTCCGCAACGTGTTCCAGTTGGCCGCCTCGGTTTGGCCTGTGGTTGCCGCAGCGGGCCGCACGGCGCGTGCTGCCAAGGCAGCAGTTGCCGCTTCGCCTATCCGCAAACTGACGGCTACCAAGGACCCCGTCGACCTGCGCGATCGCATGTACATGCCACCGCCGCTCAGCCTGCCGGATTGCTCGCCGAATGACGACGACATACGCGATCTTCTTCCCGTCTACGCCAGCGCCGGCCTGATTCTGAATCAGGGACAGGAAGGGGCATGCACGGGCTTTGGCCTGGCTTGCGTCGTCAACTATCTGCGGTGGCGCAAGGCGGGAACACCCAAGAAGCTGGTGTCGGTCAGTCCGCGCATGCTTTACAACTTCGCTCGCCGGTACGACGAATACGCTGGCGAAAACTATGATGGTTCGAGCTGCCGCGGTGCGCTGAAGGGCTGGTTCTACCATGGCGTGTGCATGGAGGAAGACTGGCCATACAAAGCCGAGGACACGCAGCCGCCCAAGTTCGGATACGCGACCCGCGCCACCGCCAACACGCTTGGCGTCTACTATCGCATCGACCTCAAGACCATCACCGATCTGCAGGCGGCCATTCTTCAGGTGGGTGCCATCTATGTCTCGGCCAACACGCACGACGGCTGGCAGAACGTGCCCAACGTGCGCAAGAAGATCGTCGGGCACGAGACCCTTCCCGTTATCGATTTTGATGGCCACCCATCGCAGACCGACGGTCATGCGTTTGCGCTGGTGGGTTTCAATGATCGCGGCTTCGTTGTGCAGAATTCCTGGGGAAGAAGTTGGGGATGCGGCGGCTTTGCCGTGCTGACCTATGCGGATTGGCTCGCCAATGGCATGGATGCATGGGTGGCCGCGATGGGTGTGCCGGGCCTGGTGTTTGGGCAGCGTGCCGCAGGCGTCAATGGGGCAGCGCGGCGAGCCGGTGCGGATCGGGTGGGCGCCTGGGACGATACTGACGCGTACCAGCATGGCATCGTGCTCGGCAATGACGGTCGCGTGACGCGTTACCTCACACAGGATGAATTGACTCGGTCGCTGCTGTATCAGGCATGCACGTTGCCGGACCAGTGGTTTCGCCAGCAGGCATCGGCCACCAAACGGCTGGTGATCTACGCGCATGGCGGCCTCAACAGCGAAGCGGATGCCATCAAGCGCGCTCGCGCCATGGGGCCTTACTTCATCGGCAACGGCTGCTATCCCTTGTTCATGGTGTGGAAGACGGGGTTGCTCGAATCGATTGGCGACATCATTACTGACAAGTTCCGGCGCGAGCCCTCTATCGCTGGCGGCATCCGTGAGGCCATCACCGATGTGACGGATGGGTTGATCGAGCAGACCATTGGCCGTCCGTTCGCGCGTCCGGTCTGGAGCGAGATGAAGGAGAACGCGGAGTGGGCCAGCCAGCCGATGCGCGGGGCCGACCTGCTGGTAACTGCGTTGCAGAACCTCCAGAAGACCTGGGGCGACAAGCTGGAGATTCATCTGATCGGCCATTCGGCGGGCTCCATCTTCCTGGGCTGGTTTGTTGACCTGCTGGCCGCGCGTGGGCTCGATGCGCTGGCAACGTCCATTCACTTTTACGCTCCGGCCTGCACGGTGCAGTTCGCCAATCGTCACTTCGCGCCGCACGACGGTCTGATGAAACAGATGTACATGGACATCCTTTCCGAAGAGAACGAACGCGATGACAACGTGGTATCGATCTACCGGAAATCGCTGCTTTATATGGTTTCCGACGCGCTTGAGCTGGATGTGCGCACACCGATCCTTGGCATGGCCAATGTGATGGATGCCGCGTACAGCAGGTGGGATGGTTCGTCGAGCACGGGTGAAGCGTTGGGCAACTGGCGTCAGGCTGCCAAGCAGAGCGGCCTGGACAAGCGCATCGACATCCTTGAGGCCGATAAGGTCATGACCAGCCGCTCCGGCACGACTATCAGCGCCAGTCATGGCAGTTTCGACAACAACATCGATGTGGTGGGCCGCACGTTGCAACGTATTACGGGCGGCAAGCTGGCCATGCCGGTCGACGATCTGCGTGGATTCTGAGCAGCTGTTCATCGCCACCGTGGTGGCGGGTTGTCTGTGGCATGTCGATCTGGCGAGTCTTGGTTCGTCGTGTCCATGAGGCCCGCCAAGAGGGTGGACCAGACCCCCAACGTCAGGAGTTTCCACCATGCAGTTCATCCCGTACCTCGATTTCGACGGGCAGTGCAAGGAAGCATTCGATTTCTACGCGACCGTCTTCAAGGGCAGCATTACGATGCGCATGTTGTACGGCGAGTCGCCCGTGGCCAGCGAGATGCCGAAGGAGACGCACGGACGCGTGATGCACAACCAGCTGGAAAGCGCCGGCGGCATCCTGATGGGCGCTGATGGTCCGCCGGGCAACAAGGGCCACAAAGGGTGCGTGAATCTGATGGTGGATACGCCCCAGGAAGCGGAGCGCGTGTTCCACGCATTGGCTGAAGGTGGCGAAGTGCAGATGCCTATCAACGAAACCTTCTGGGCCCATCGCTTCGGCATGTTGACGGACCGCTATGGCAAGGCATGGATGGTCAACTGCATGAAGACGCCGGGCGGGTGACACCCGAGCGCGGGCTGCCCCTGTGGCAACCCGCGCTGTTTTGCATTGCGGTTGTCAGCCGGGGTAATCCAGCTTTGGATACCAATCGGTGCCGCGCCCTTCGGGTACGCAGTCGAGGATGGTCCAGAGGGGCATGAGGTCGGGCGCGCCGCGCGGGTCCTGGCCGGGGTCTGCGGTGGCGAAGCCCATTTCACCTGCCCAAAACAGGCGAATGGCGCCGTCGCGGCGGGTGAATACGTTGAAGGCCGGTTCGTCGCCGCCGTTTTCGCCGATAGCGAGATAGTCGCGGCTGAAGTTGCCGTTGATATCCGAATACAGCTTGAGTGCCTGCCAGCCACGCTCCTTTTTGAAGGCCACGAGTTTCTCGATCGGTGAGCGCGCGATGATGGCCAACGCCACGCGTTGTTCGACGTCACGCGCTTCGCCGTCCCATGCGCTCAACAGCGACGTGCACATGGGGCAGGGGCGTTCTCGTTGCGGGCCGAACATGTAGTTGTAGGTGACCAGAGTCTGTTTGTCACCGAACAGGCCGGCAAAATCGACTGGGCCGTGTTCGCCCATGAAGCGGTAGTCGCCCTTTGCCTCGGGGCCAGCCGGCAGGGCGCGGCGTTGTTCTGCCACGCGCTCGATGTGTCGACGCAGTTCGATCTCCTCGGCGAGCAACGCATCGCGGGCGCGGCGATAGTCGTCGCTCTCGTGGGGAAAGCGGACGCCATTGCGTCGCACGAGTTCGGCGGCGGGGACAAGGGTGGCGACATCGTTCATGGTGGATGACCTCAACGGTGACTTAAGCGGGTTGGGCATACGACGTCTCTCCATGCGGCCTTGCCGGCCCGCCGTAGAGGCGTTTCTCTACGGCGACGAACGAGGCACCGGAAATTCGACAGGGCCGAGGCCCAGCTTCGCGTCTAGTGCGACTCACTCAGCCCGAGACGGCCCGCGAGCATCACCGCTTCGCCGCGGGAATGGGCGTCGAGTTTGCGCAGCACCGCCGATACATGATGCTCGACCGTTTTCTCCGAGCGGGCGATGCGGCAGGCGATCTCGATATTCGACAACCCTTCGGTGAGCAGGGTAAGGATCTGCAGTTCACGGACGGTGAGGCCGGCCGGATTGGCCGAGGTGCTGGCGCGGGGGCCGCGCGCCATGCCACGCACGCCTGCGCGCTGAAGTTGGTCCCTGCATCGCTTGAGCGTCGCACTGGCCTCCAGCGCAGAAAGGGTTGCCAGCCCTTCGGCCATGCTCGCCTCGTCACCCTCCAGCAGGGCGAAGGCACGCTCGAAGGGGCAGCCGAGGCTTTGCCACGCCATGGCCGCTGCTTGCCACTCGCCGTCATTCTGCAATGCGTAGGGCATTTCGATCACACCGTCGCCAGGCCAATCGGCGCCGGACCAGCGGCACCAGAACCGCAACTCACCCAGTGCGCGAGGGTCGTACAACTCTGCCGCCAGTTCGCAGGTCTGCCGCACGATGGGATCGGCGAGCGCTTCGTCGCCGTGCAGCCACGCAGCCTCGGCGCGTGCGGCCGCCACAGGCGCAAGCCGCTGCAACTCGCCGGTGGCGCAGGCGAGTCGGCTCACTTCTTCCAGCAGTTCATTCGCTCCTGGATCACCGCGGCGAAGGCGAATGCGTGCCAGCACGGTCATCGTGGGGATGCGCGTGATCGGAGTGACATCCGCGCGAGCCAACAACTTATCGGCCAGCGCGCCGGCTGCCTCCCAGCGGCCTTGTTCGAAGTCGAGCCGCGCCTGATATGCCATGACATAGTGCGACCAGGAGTCAAGATCGCGATCGGCGAAGTAAACGCCGGCGCGACTGATATGCCAATGCGCCGAGTCGTAGTCGCGCGCGGTGACTGCCGCACTGGCGAGGTTGGCATAGGCGCGGGCCGCATGTTCGCCGTAGCCATGCTCGAGAGAAAGTTGCAGGCTGCGCTCGATCATGTCCTGCCCGTCTGCGTGTTCACGCTCAGAGCGTGCGGTGCCGACATTGTTCAACGCGTGTACGAGCACCTCCGTGTCGCCGTCCTGGGTGGCCAGCTCGATGGCGCGCGTGCCCCAGGCGACGGCTTCCTCCGTGTGGCCAGCCAGCATGTGCAACTGCGAGCGATTGCTCAGCGCCCACGCCAGTTCGATTCCCGCGTGGTGGAATTCCAGCAGCTGCACGGCCTGCTCTGCATACGCCTCGGCGTCGGCATTGCGTCCTGCGATCCAGTAAGTGCGCGACAGCCAGCGCAGCATGTGGCCTTCCTTCAAACCATTGCCCAGCTTGCGCGAGATCACCAGTGCGGCCTCGTAGGACGCGATGGCGCAATCGATCTGGCTGGTGAGGTAACACTCGTAGGCGTGACGTTCGAGCAGATCGGCGCGCTCTTCGTCCGTCAGGCGATCGGCATGGGCAAGCGCCTTGCTGTAAAGCCATGCCGCGTCGCAGTGCGAGCCGTGCATGGCGGCTTCGGCTGCCGCTTTGGGCGCGTACTTCATCACCGCGGCGGAGTCGCCCGCGCCCGCGGCGTGATGCACCAGTCGCGCCATGGGTACGTTTTCTTCGCTTTCCAGATAGCGCAACACGCGAGCATGCAGTGCCGCCGCTAGGGGTGCAGGCAGCGCCTGTTCCACGGCGATGCGTGCAAGTTCATGCCGATAAGCGTAAGTGCCGCCTTTGGCCGATAGCAGGCCCGAGGTAAGTGCCGCAGAGATGTCCTCATGCGTGGGTGAAAGCAGGTCGTCGATCAGGGCCACGTCGATGCGCGCGGGCACGGTGGCGGCGAGGTCGAGAATGGCGCGCACCGAGGGCGGCTGGCGCGCAGCGCGTGCCAGTACGGCATCGCGCACCGTGGCGGGCACACCTTCGGACGCTAGTGCCTCGGTGACGAAGAACGGATTGCCACCTGTCGTCACATAAAGGCCATCGGCTGCGCGTCCGCATCGTTGCGCCAGGTCGATCACAGCCACTTCGGAGAGCGGCAACAGGGGAATGCGCACGGCGACATCGGCCGGCAGTTCGCCAAACAGCAGACGCAACGGGTGTCGCTCGTTCAACTCATCGTCGCGATAGGTCAATACCAGTAGTGCGCGCGTGTGCTGTATGCGACGCGCAAGGTATTTGACGAGATCCAGCGTCGCCGCGTCGGCCCAGTGCAGATCTTCCAACACAAGCAGCGTGGTGCCGTCGAAGGCTTTCAGGTCGGCGAGCAGCGAGGCGAACAGTTCTGCTCGGCCTCCCTCGCGGCCCAGCAGATCTTGCGTCCTCGTGCTGAACGCATCGGCCATGTCGTAGAGCGGGCCGAGCGGCTGTGGCGAGAACAGTGCCTCGCACCAGCCGCGCAGGAGGCGGCCATCTTCATAGGCGGCGGCCAGGCATTGGACCAGCGAGGTCTTGCCAATGCCTGCTTCACCGTAGACCAGCGCTGTGAGACCGGCACCTTGCCGCGCCAGCGCCAGCGCGTCGGACAGACGCTGCAAGGCGTAGTCGCGTTCGATCAGTTCCACCGTTCAGACTCCTGGGAACCTTTCGATTGTCGCACCAACCTGCAGCGTGTAAGAGGACGCCGAACTTCCTAGGCCTTTAGCGCTATCACAGGAAGTAGCGGAATGGCCGCCAGGGGGCCCGATAGACCGTACGGTTGGCGGCCGCGCGGCTGGCTCCGGCCATGCTGAGATAGAAGTACGGGTTCAGCACTGAAATCTCAGTGATCTGGTCGACAGGCAGTCCGTTGCGGCGCGCCACCTGGCGGATGGCTTCGGGGTTGGGCGCGTCATACACGCAGTAGGTCTTGCTGTGGTCGGCACTCACGTAGGAGTGCAGCCAGGTCACGCCTTCCTCGGCGTTGGTATTGACGATCTCGACGCACTTGGCGGCGCCGGCGATATTGGTAGGGAGAGATAGGC
Organism: Dyella sp. OK584; assembly: GCF_057787755.1. Classification (NCBI taxonomy): domain Bacteria; kingdom Pseudomonadati; phylum Pseudomonadota; class Gammaproteobacteria; order Lysobacterales; family Rhodanobacteraceae; genus Dyella; species Dyella sp. OK584. The sequence continues at coordinate 4,141,205 of NZ_CM173542.1, read as the reverse complement.
CTTCCGGAAAGGAACGTTCAACGACATAACGCGACATGACGGTTTCCTCGTGGCATCGCAGCTCGAACTTGGGCTGCAGGACCAGATTAGGAAGAAGCGCGGTGCGCAACATCGGGAATGTCCCCCAGATTGCGCTGGTGAAGTACCCATTTTATCGGGCAGCGGATCGGCCGCCCCGAGACAGTGTCAGGCAGCCAGGCGCTCGGCGAGGTAAGGCGATACAGCCGCTTTGATGGTGAGAGCCATCTGGTGCGCCAGCTCGGCGTAAGTGTCGGCGCGCGGCACGCGTGCGCGCTTGGGTGCATTGGCGAGCACATCGACGTGCTTTTGACCCATGGCATCGGCCAGGCTGGCAAACATGCAGGCTCGCGGCGAGTCGAGAAATACGCGCATCTCGATCACGGCCATGGTTTCCAGGTTTTCGGTTCCGTCCGGCTTCACCAGGATGGTGAGCGAGCGGTTGCCTTGGCGACGCAGCAGGCGCAGGCATTCTTCCAGCTCGATCACCAGCTGATGACCAAAGGGAATGCAGAGGTCGCGCAGCAGGACGGCTTCGAGTTCTGCTGTCGCCTTGCGCACTTCGTTCTCGATGCGCCCGAGGAAGCCCGCGCGAAGTTCGTGGCGCGTGTAATGCACGGGCATGGTCGATACCTGGACGTGATTCTTGTGCACCAGGGTCGAGTGGTTGATGCGCGTGAAGCTCAGGCCGGCCGCTTCGTAACTCTGCCCGGCATTGACGCCGCTGATGCCCGAGAAGGCGGCCCAGGCGGCTTTGAGGTAGGCAATGTTCGGTGCCGAATGCAGCATGGGTTTCCCGCCATGAAAGATTCGCCCGGGCAGAGCTCGTACGTCACGCCAGGCCAGGCAGCGTCCCGTTTCCGGGGCATGAGGGGTTTATCGGCACCCCGCCGGCAAACTTCAGTATGGGCGGTGAGCATCACATTCTTGCGATCCGATGCATGACCTCTGTCCGAGGCGATGAATGCGTGCCACGCGCTATAACTGGGAAATTGGCTCGTCACGGGCAGCCGTGCCCGAATGACCATGCCTGCACGACAAAACCGCACGACCATCCTGGGGAGAGTAATCGCATGACCCGAATGAAGATCCGGCCGCTGTTGGCGGCTTGCCTGCTGGCAACCATGGGCAACGCATGGGCAGCCGACGACAACGGCCAGGGCAAGGACGGCATGCTGGGCTTCACGCCAGATGGCGCGGTCGCGCAGCGAAACCTGGAACAGCGCTTCGATGCACTGCTCGATCCTGCCGACCAGCGCGAGTGGCTCCGGCAGATGTCGTCCGAACCCAACCAGGTTGGCTCGCCGCACGACAAGGCCAACGCCGAGTTCATGCTGGCGAAGTTTCGCGAATGGGGCTGGGATGCGCACATCGAAACATTCAGCGTGCTGTATCCCACGCCAAAGAAAGTGGCGCTGGAACTGCAGGGGCCGCATCCCTATACGGCCAAGCTGAGTGAGCCGGCTGTGGCAGGCGACGCCACTTCCGGCATCCGCGAGAACGCGTTGCCGCCGTACAACGTCTATGGCGGTGACGGCGATGTCACCGCGCCGCTGGTCTACGTCAATTACGGCATGCCGGACGACTACAAGGAGCTGGCGCGCCGCGGCATCGACGTGCGCGGCAAGATTGTCATCACCCGTTACGGCGGCGGCTGGCGAGGTCTCAAGCCCAAGCTCGCGCAGGAACACGGCGCGGTGGGCTGCCTGATCTATTCCGATCCGCACGACGACGGTTACGCGCAGGGCGACGCTTATCCGCAGGGCGGCTGGCGTCCGGAGGATGCCGTGCAGCGCGGCTCGGTAGCCGACATGCAGCAGTATCCCGGCGACCCGTTGACGCCGGGTATTGGTTCCACGCCGGGCGCCAAGCGATTGGCCCTGAAGGACGCCAGGACCGTTCTGAAGATTCCGGTAATGCCCATTTCCTATGCCGATGCCACGCCGCTGTTGCGCTCGCTGACTGGGCCGACGGCGCCGTCCGGCTGGCGAGGTTCACTGCCGCTCACGTACCACGTGGGACCAAGCGCTGCGCCCGTGCACCTGACCGTGCAGTCGCAGTGGGGGCAGAAACCGGTGTACGACGTGATCGCGGTGCTCAAGGGTTCCACCGAGCCCGATCAGTGGATCGTGCGCGGCAATCATCACGATGGCTGGGTGTTTGGCGCGTGGGACCCGCTCGCCGGCAATGTGGCGCTACTGGCCGAGGCCAAGGCTATCGGCACGCTCTACAAGCAAGGCTGGCGCCCACAGCGCACGCTGGTCTACGCCAGTTGGGATGGCGAAGAGGCGGGTCTGCTCGGTTCCACCGAATGGGCGGAGACGCATGCCGACGAGTTGAAGAAAAAGGCGGTGCTGTACGTCAACTCCGATACCAACGGTCGTGGCTTCCTCGGTGCCAGCGGTAGCCATTCATTGCAGCACCTGGTGAACCAGGTCGCCGATGGCGTCACCGATCCCGAGACAAAGGTGAGCGTCCGCGAACGCATGCGTGCGCGACTGCTGGTGAAGGCCGACAACAAGGACGCCAAGCCGGCCGTGAAGGAGGATGCGAAGCTGGCGGCCCAAGGCGGCGATGTGCCTATCGATGCACTCGGGTCCGGTTCCGACTACAGCGCGTTCCTCGAACATCTGGGCATCGCCTCGCTCGATCTCGGCTTCGGCGGCGAGGACGACAACGACGGCATCTATCACTCGCAATACGACTCCTTCGACCACTTCGTGCGCTTTGGCGACCCGACGTTCGAGTACGGCGTGACGCTGTCGAAGGTGGCAGGTCACGTTGCGCTACGCACGGCCAACGCCAGCGTCCTGCCGCTTCGCTTCGGTGATTTCAGCGACACGCTGGATCGCTATGTGGAGCAGTTGCACAAGCTGGTCGACGACACCCGCAAGGACACCGAGCAACAGCACAAGCTGCTCGACCAGCAAGCGTTCGCACTGTCATCCGACCCCGCACGGCCGTTGGCGCCGCCGGTTCGCGATTCGGACGTGCCGGATATCAAGCTGGCGCCGTTGGACGAGGCGGCGAAGAAACTCAAGCAGAGTGCACAGGCTTACGATGACGCCTACAACGAGCGCGCCGCTGCGGGTCTCAAGCTCACGCCTGAGCAACAGCAGCAGCTAAACACCCTGATGGGACGCATGGAGCAGGCGCTCGCCAATCGCTCCGGACTGCCAGGGCGTCCGTGGTTCCAGCACATGATCTATGCGCCAGGCATGCTCACCGGCTACGAAGTGAAAACCGTACCGGGAGTACGCGAGGCGCTGGAGGGACGCCGTTGGGACGAGGCGAACCAGTACGCGGCCGTGACAGCGAAGACACTGGATACGTATCGAAAGCAGCTCGACCAACTCACGGCGTTGTTGAAGAAGGCGTCGTGACGGGATTGGAACAAACTGCTCCATGTTGACCGTCATTCCGGCGGATGCTGGAATCCAGTGACTTTCCAGACGCCGAAGGCGCTGGATCCCAGCGTACGCTGGGATGACGGCTCAAAAATGAGGCGCTTCAAGAACGCCTCAGGTCTCGCTCGCCGTCAGGAAGCCCACCTTGCGGTGCTTCGGCAAACGCTTGATCTCCCATTCTGCACGTGATGCGGCCGCGCGATTCTCATAAGCGCGCGCGCCGATCAATCGCACCGGTGGATGTGAACGCGTGTAGCGCGCACCACGACCAGACGCATGGGCTTCATAGCGTGCGTCGAGGTCGTTGGTGATGCCTGCGTAGTAGGAGCCGTCCCTGCATTCGATCAGGTAGAGCCACCATTGGCGTTGAACGAGTGGCATGCGGTCCTCGGTTCTGGCGTCGCTCATCCGTCGTGCGGCTGGTGAGCGAGTGGGCATGCCAATCGTATATGGACAGGCGGGTTCGATGGAGGCGGCGACCTGCCGCCTCGTTCGCAGCTATCAGGTTTCGACCGGGTCGAGATTGAATTTCTCGATGCGACCGACCTTGGCCAATGCCTGTTGCACCTTGGGCTGTGCGATGACGGCACGCCAGCGTTGCAGGCGCTCGGTGTCCATCGGCGTGCTCAGCGTATCGGCATACTGTTGCATGTCCGAAAGCGCAGCGCTCCGCCATTTTTCGCTGCCAAGGCGCTCGACCAGGAGATCGGCAGCGCCATCGAGATCACCATTGAGCAGCAGTGCGGTCTGCCATGTGGCGATGGCATCGGTGCGGTGTTCGCGCATATAGGCAAGGTGCGACGTAACGGCAGCCTGATCCTGCTGAACGATGGCCGCCTCCAGTTGCACGATCTCCACTTGCATGCGTCCGAATGCGCTCGCGTTACCCAACTCCTGGACAGCTTCCAGTGCATCCTTCGGACGTTTCAGGTCGGCGTACAGTTGGGCGAGGTTGATGATCTGGCTGACGTTCATGGCGCCCTGTTCGGGGCGACGCGCGGCACGCTCCCATTGTTCGACGGCCTCGTCCCACCGGCCAAGTCGGGCGAGCGCGCGCGACCGTTCGTCGAGGAGCCAGATGTACTGGTCGTCGAAGTCCTTGTAGATCGATGGGCCCCGTCCATCTCGCACCTTGGCCACGACTTCGTCGGCGATGGCAAGCACTTCGTCGTAGTGCCGCGTACCAAGCAGCAAGGCCTGCAGGCGAACGAGTGGACGCAAGTTGTCCGGTGATGTCTTGACCAGCTCTCGTGCCGCATTGATCTCCGCGGCAGCGACGCGTTCTACATCGTAACCACGAGGGTTTGCACGGGTGATGGCATCGAATTGCCTATCCACCCGCATGGCCAGTACTTCCCGGGCCGATTGAATACGGGCGGCTGCCGTCAACGCTTTCCGCTGGTCGCCCGCGGCCAACCAAAGGCGTGCCAGCTCACGCCAGAATTCACTCGGTTCGCCGTCCGAATCTCTCCAGCCCGCGTCGAACAGCGCCTGCAGATAATCACGTTGGATGACCTGCGCGCCGGCATCGCCCAGTTCAGTGTTGATCGTATAAATGGCGCGCTGGTTGATTTCATCCAGCGAGGATGGCCAACGCTTGGCGATGGTGGCTACGCAAAGGGCGCTGTCCGGGTAGTTTTCGCTCTCGAAGGCGCTGGCCAGGCGGGCGTGCCAGACCGTGTTGTCTGCCCGGCTGAATTCACTTGCCCTCACAAGCAGATCGTGCGCCTCGGCGTGCTTGCCGCTGTCTTCCGCAATACCGCCTGCGAGCAGCAGTGCGACGTAGCGCAGGTCATCCGGCAACTGGGCGAAGCCCTTGGTGTGCAACACCCTGTCCAAGGTTTCGGTGGCTGCGGCGGTGTTGTTATTGCGGATGTAGATGTAGGCGAGGCGAACGTCTTCGCGGGCAGCGTCGATTTCTTGGTTTGCCGGCGCCTGAATGGTGTCGGGCTTGCTCTTTGATGCGTGTGCAGCGCATGCCGCTGCCAACAGCAAAACGAATACTCCTGCCTTGCGCATGATGACTCCCCCCGGTGGTCGCAGGGGAGTTTGCCTGAAACGTCGATGCGCGGGCAGGTGGGTGTTAAGGCGCCTCGGCCATCGGGTGTTTGGTGCCCAGGAATAGCCTTGCCACGAACGCCACGATCCAGCCGAACAACAGCATCGCTGCAAGATTGGCAATGAAGCTGTAGGTGGTGAAGTGGGGGATCTTGCCTAAGGCCGAAAGCGGCACGACCACGTAGTTCATGACCGCGAAGACCACCACGCCATAGGCAACGCCCCAGACCGGCCATTGGCGCGTTGTGGCAATGCGGCGTCGCATGAACAACACGAAGATGGCGGCGATGATGATGGACATGATCCATTGCAACACCAGACCAAGCACCGCATTGGATGGGCCGCCGGCAAGCGAGGCTTTGCCGAGCAATCCACCGGCGATGTATTTGAGAATGACGACCGGGTTGTAGCCGCTGATGAGCGAAGCGGCACCGATGTCCAACGTACCGGCGATAAAGCCACCCCAGAGCGTGGCGGCAAGTGCAGGATGACGCGTGCGACGCATGGCGATCTCCAATGGCGTTGGTTTCCCTTCGGTCATGGGTTGGCCTCCGGGCATCGCCACTCTAGTGAGAGAAGGGGCGGATGGCGACATGGCCTCCCGCAGGAGCGCCATGGCCCCAGCGGGGCGTTCGCGGCAAAAGCGCTCGAAAGCATCGGCGTGGCTGCGTCCGAGCCTGGATGGATGGTTGGTTCGGCCCGTCCTGCGCCCGACGTCACGCATGGGAGATCGGTGCCGCTACCATCAGCGCATGCTTTTCTCCGACCCCACCGCGAGCCCGGCCGAAACCCTCGTAGCCGAGCTGGGTGATTACCCGCAGTGGCATCGAGGTCGCACGCGTTACGGCGTGTGGGTGGTACCGATCGAGAATGCGGACCTATTGGGCTATATCGAGGATGTGCGGCAGCGGCTTGCCGACCTGCTGCATCCTTGCCCGCGGCGACAGCCACACCTGACGGTGTTCGTATGCGGGTTTCATCAGCCACGATGCATCGCTGACGACGACTTCTCGCCAGACCTTCTGGAACGACAAGTCAAATTGCTCGACACCGCCGTCGATACGACATGTACGCTGCCGCTGGCGCCGCCGGATAGCTTTGCCAGCGCAGCGTTCATCCCTGTCGGCGATCCGGAGGGCAGGTTGGCAAACTGGCGTGCCATGTTTGCGCGAGTCAGTCGCGAGGTGCGCCAGTCTGTCTACGTACCGCACATCACCTTGGGGCTGTACCGGCGCTGCGTCAGTGCGGAGGTCATTCGCGCCCGCCTCGGCGTATTCGATGCGCCGCCTGCACCGCTAGCGATCACGCAGTTGCATTACGCGACCTACGCCGCACGCCGCCATTTCGGTCCGTTGCGCAGCCATCACCGCCTGACGCTTCGGTCGACGGCGCAGACGCACGCCGACTCCAGGAAGTGCGTTGTCACGCCGTAGCTTTGGCCTCAGCTCACCTAGGTCAGCATCGTGTGGGCATGGAACGGCAGATGCGTGGCGCCCGTGCCTTCCATGGCGGGCTCGGCGACCGACAGGCAGTCCTTGTTGCCATCGATGACCACCAGGATGTGGCCCGAGGCGATCTCGCTCTTGAACTTGCGATGGATGACGTCGGGCACCTCCGAGCCGACCAGTGCGCCGGTCCAGCCGCCCACAGCGGCGGCCGCCAACGCCATGGCGCCCGCGCCAACCAACGTCACGCCCAGTGGTGGAATGGCGGCGGCGACCAGGCCCAACACCACGCCGGTACCGCCGCCGCATGCGACGCCGCGCATGGCGGCAGGATAGAAGTCGGTGCGACCGGTCATCAGATGATCGGGAATGGAGTCGCGCTCGATGTCCTCGCGGGCAATCAGCGAGATGTCTTCATCGCGAATGCCTGCGCGCAAGGCCGCCTCCATCGCCGCACGGGCAGAGGCAAGATCGGGCGTGCTGAAAACGCAGCGGGATTTCATACAGTCCTCCTACCATGTCGGCGCAATGCGTCCGCATGCTGGAGGCGGTAGCTGGTGGGCACCACGCTGGGCAGCGGGCCTGCTGGTTCACCTGCATTCTTGCGCGAAGCCGGCAAGGTGGCGTGATTGCCTTGTTAATCGCGCCACTGGCCCGCTGCCTTGCTCCCATGGGCGCTGGCAAGCGCGTCCATGGGAGCCCGGATGGCATAGGTGTGACGCCTAACGCGCACCCATGAAGTCGATCTTGTCCAGCCCCTGCTGCTTGGCATGGGATATCACCCCGGCCACGGTCTGGTACGACGTGCCGTCAGCCGGGTCGATCAACAGGTGCGGCGTCTGGCTCTGGTGGGCGGCAATGGCAAGCTGCGTCGCCAGCGTGGCTTCGTTTACCGGCACATCGTTCCAGTACAGAGACCCATCCGCGTGAATGGAGAGTCGCACCATTTCGGGCGTCTCCACTCGATTTGTCTTGCCGGGCTGAGGCAGGTCCAGCTTCAACTTATGCGTTAGCACGGGCGAAGTGATCATGACGATCACCAGCAACACCAGCAGAACATCAACCAGCGGCGTGACATTGATCTGTGCGAGGGGTGCATCCGAGACACGTGCAGAGAAAGCCATGGTTCTTCCTCCTGACGGCGTGATGTGACATCGATGTGGGACGCCGGGCGTGGGGACGCGCCGGCGACTTCAGCTTACGCCGTGCAGTCGATGGATGGCTATAACAAGCGCATGGCCATACGGCGGAAGCAGTTTGCGGTAGGCTTTGACGGTTTCCAGAGATGTTCCACGCATGAGCCCCCGCCGTTCACTCCCCGCCGACGTACAGCCTGACTTGCTTGGGGGCAGTGCGAACGTTCCCACCGAGATACACCGCCTGTTCTTCGCCCTGTTGCCGGGTGAGGCGGTTCGCCGGCGCATCGAAACGGGGGCGGCCGAGGTTGCGGCGACGCAGCACCTGCGCGCACGCATGATCCGGTCTTCCCGCTATCACGCCACGCTGCATTTCCTGGGCGACCATCCCATGCTGCGCGAGGATGTCGTCAGCGCGGCGATTGCCGCGGCGAGCAAGGTTCACTGTGCGCCGTTCGAGCTGGTGCTGGACAGCGCGGCTGGTTTCCATGGACGCGAGCCGCCCTGCGTGCTGCGCTGCTCCATTGTGCCGTCCGCGCTGCAGACGCTGTGGCAAGACCTTCGACAGGCACTGGTGCTGGCCGGGCAGGGGGCACAGATCTCGCGGAGCTTTACGCCGCACGTCACCTTTGCCTATAGCCGTGGTGCGCTGCCGCAGCCTATGCCCATCGAACCGATTGCCTGGCACGTCGAAGGCTTTGCATTGCTGCACAGCATCGTAGGTGGCGGCGAGTACCAGACCCTCGATGCATGGCGTTTCCAGCCGCTTTAGCAACGAACGTTTGGCCGCCCATACCGACAGGAAAATTCTTTGCGACGGGCGGCACCACAAGAAACCTGTAACACGACATACTCACCGCTCCTTTCGACGCCGGTGAGATGCTCCATGTTCAAACCCTTGCTCGCTTCATTGCTGATGTTCTCCGTGGCACTTCCTGCCGCTGCAGCGAAACTGGACCCCAACCAGGCCCAGGCACGCGATATCTTCAGTCACCTCATCGCGTTCAAGACCGAGATTGGGCAGGGACAGGTGCCGGTGATGGCCAAGTACCTGGCCGACCAGTTCCGCGCAGCGGGCTTTCCGGATTCGGACATCCACATCATTCCCCATGGCGAGACGGCGGCCATGGTGGTGCGTTACCGCGGCAATGGCACCGGCGGCAAACCGATTGCGCTGATGGCTCATATGGACGTGGTGACCGCCAAGCCGGAGGACTGGCAGCGCGATCCGTTCAAGCTTATCGAGGAAAACGGCTATTTCTTCGGGCGTGGCACCGAGGACATCAAGAGTGGCGTCACCGTGCTCGCGGCCAACTTCATTCGTCTGAAGAAAGAGGGCTTCGTGCCCACGCGTGACCTGATCATCGTGTACACCGGTGATGAAGAAACCACGCAGGACACCATGGATGACCTGGTCAAGAACCATCGCGACCTGGTCGATGCCGAGTACGCACTGAACACGGATGCCGGCGGTGGCGAGCTGAGCGAGTCGGGCAAGCCGCTGGTGTTTGGTTTGCAGACGGCCGAAAAGGCTTATGCCAGCTTCGAGCTGACCACGCATAACCCGGGCGGTCATAGCTCGCTGCCTCGCCAGGACAACGCCATCTACGAGCTGGCCGATGCGCTGAAGAAAGTGCAGGGCTACCAGTTTCCGGTGATGTGGAACGACACCACGCTGGCTTCGTTCAAGGCATTGGGCGCCACCAGCCAGGGCAAGCTGGGCGAGGCAATGCGTGCGTTCGCCAAGGATCCGCACGATGAGGCCGCCGCAGCCGTACTGGCCGGCGAACCCGCGGAAGTGGGCAAGACCCGCACCACCTGCGTGGCCACTCTGTTGCGCGGCGGTCATGCGGACAACGCTTTGCCGCAGTCGGCCACAGCCACCATCAACTGTCGCGTGTTCCCTGGCGTGGCCATCGACACCGTGCGCAAGTCGCTGCAGGAGGTGGTGGGCCCGAAGGTCGACGTCGCGCTGGTCGGCAAGGCCGTGTCCAGCGACGCCTCGCCGCTGCGCCCCGACGTAGTGGCGGCGGTGACCAAGGCGGTGCATACCATCCGGCCGGGCGTGGAGATCACCCCGATTCAGGAGTCGGGTGCCACCGACGGCCTGTATTACCGCGCCGCTGGCATTCCCACCTACGGCGTCAACGGCATGTTCATGAAAACCAGCGACGCGTTCGCGCATGGCCTCAACGAGCGCGTTCCGGTTAAGTCGTTCTATGACGACCTGGCTTACTGGCATGTGCTGCTGACCACGGTGGCCGGCCCGGGGGCGGCCAAATAAGGCATCGGAGCGTATGCCGAAACTCCTGCTGCGGTTTATGCTGTGGGGGCGCAGTATTGCGCTCCCACATCTGACCACGGAGTTCGTCATGCGTCCGACCGTTCTAGCAGTGCTGGTTGCTCTCGCCTTGCCCGTGACCGCCGCGCTGGCTGCGCCGCCGGCACGATCGAACACTCCTGCGTATGTCACCGCAGCCATCAATGATCCTGTCCGCGCGAGTGATGTCGGCGACGACGATCGCCGCAAGCTGGCTGACCTGATGACTTTCACCCAGGTGAAGCCAGGCCAGTCGGTGGTGGATCTGATCCCTGGTAGCGGCTACTTCACTCGCGTGTTTAGCGCCATCGTGGGACCGCAGGGCCACGTGTACGTGGTGTGGCCGAATGAGTACGCCGTCGAATCGAAGTCCGACGTGCAGGCGTCCAAGGCGATGGTAGCCAATCCGCATTACGCCAATGTGGGCGTATTCATGGCGCCAGCGAACGAGTTCAAGACGCCCGAGAAGGTGGACGTGGTGTTCACTTCGCAGAACTACCATGACTATCCCGACAAGTTCATGGGCAAGGTCGATCCGACGGTGTTCGACAAGCAGGTATTCGACGCGCTCAAGCCTGGCGGCCTGTTCGTGGTGATCGATCACGTGGCCGAGGCGGGCTCGGGCATGCGCGACACCGACACGCTGCACCGCATTGATCCGGCCATCGTGAAGAAGCAGGTGGAGTCGGTCGGTTTCGTGTTCGACGGCGAAACCGACGTGCTTCGCAACGCGGCCGACCCGCACAACATCAAGGTATTCGACAAGTCGATCCGCGGTCACACCGACCAGTTTGTTTATCGCTTCCGCAAGCCTGGTTAATGATTTGACTGATTCACAGCGCTCCAACGCGACGGAGGGCACCATGGCGCCCTCCGTCGATTCACCTCCCACGCGCCCGCAACGGCCCGATGACGAGGATTGCTGCGGCCAGGGTTGCGTGCCCTGCATCTTCGACCTCTACGACGAGGCGATGGGCCGCTACCGCGAAGAGCTTGCGGCGTGGAAAGAGCGACATCCCGGCGAACCTCCCGAGTAAACCGACATCTTTTTGTAGGAGCGCACCCAGTGCGCGAAAAGCCTACCACCCAAGGTGGCCGAGCACAGCGGTAACGCCGTATTTCCGCGGTCGCGCACTGGGTGCACTCCTGCAGGGGTGCGTTTTACACTAGCGACTCTGTTTTGCCGGATGCTTCGATGCGTTCCCGATCGCTCGCCATGCTCGCTGGCTTCCTGTTGTTCGCCACGGGATTCGCCTTTGCTCAGACGCCCCATACTGTCCTGCTGGAAGACCTGACCTGGACGGAGATCCGCGACCAGATCCAGGCCGGCAAGACCACCATCATCATTCCTATCGGCGGCACCGAGCAGAGCGGCCCGGGCATCGCGGTAGGCAAGCACAATGTCCGGGCGGCATTTCTCTCGCGGAAGATCGCCGAGCGACTGGGCAACGCGCTGGTGGCGCCGGTGGTTACCTATGTGCCTGAGGGCGGCTATGCGCCGCCAAGCTCGCACATGCGTTTTCCCGGCACCATCACCGTTCCTGATGCGGTGTTTGAGCAGATGTTGGAGTCAGCCGCGCAGAGCTTCGCGGTGCATGGCTTCCGCAACATCGTTTTCCTGGGCGATCACGGCGGTTACCAGAAGGACCTTGATCGCGTCGCGGCCAGGTTGAACAAGACCTGGGCCGGCAAGGCACGGGCCATCGTGCCCCCGGAGTACTACGCCAGTTCGTCGGATGGTTACGCGCAGCAGCTGCGCCAGCATGGCTTCCGTGATGACGAAATCGGCACGCACGCCGGTCTGGCGGACACGTCGCTTCAATTGGCAGTGGCGCCGCAGATGGTCCGGCTCGAGCAATTGCAGCACGGACCCAAGCTGGGCCAGGCGGACGGCGTGTACGGTGGCGACCCGCGCCGGGCCTCGGCCGACCTCGGTCAGGTGGGCGTCGATGCTATTGTGTTACATACCGTTGACGCCCTGAAGAAAGACACTCAGGGACGCTGATGCCCCTTCGGGGGTGACCTCCGATTTTCACCCACAAGTTGTTCGCCCATGGCCATTGCTACCTCCCCGCGCTCTTCCCGTTTGATCCGTCTGGCATCGTTTGCGCTCACCGCGGCGTGTCTTGGCGGTAACGCCCTGGCGGCCTCGGCCGTCACCACGGTTCCCGGCATGCCGTCGGTGCCCAACCCCGCCAACATGTACAGCGAAGCAGGCCTCAATCATCTGAGTCCCGCCGTTGCGAACGACCCGGCGCGCATCTACGTGCCCAACCTGCGCTCGAATGACGTCTACGTCATCGATCCGGCCACTTACAAAGTGGTGGACAAGTTCAAGGTCGGCGAAAGCCCGCAGCACGTCGTGCCGTCGTGGGATCTGCGCACGCTGTGGGTCACCAACAATGCCGAGCGCAAGACCACCGGCAGCCTGACGCCGATCGATCCGCGCACCGGCAAGCCCGGCGCGAATGTTGCTGTCGATGATCCGTACAACATGTATTTCACGCCGGACGGCAAGGAAGCCATCGTGGTGGTCGAGGCGCACGCGCGTCTGGACTTCCGCGATGCGCATTCCATGGCGATGCATTCGAGCCTGCAGGCGCCCGATTGCAAGGGCATCAACCATGCCGAATTCGCTATCGATGGTACCTACGCGATCTTCACCTGTGAGTTCACCGGCAAGCTGGCCAAGATCGACATGGTGAAGCGCCAGGTAATCGGTTACCTCGATCTCGCCAAGCACGGCATGCCGCAGGACATTCGCGCGTCCCCCGATGGCAAGACGTTCTTCGTGGCCGACATGATGGCTGACGGTGTCTACCTGATCGACGGCAAGAGCTTCAAGCAAGTCGGTTTCGTCAAGACCGGCGTGGGTACGCATGGCCTCTATCCGAGCCGTGACGGCACCAAGCTGTACGTCGCTAACCGTGGTTCCAACAAGATCCACGGCCCGCGCAAGGGCAAGGGCAGCGTGTCGGTGATTGACTTCGCGACACAGAAGGTGGTGGCGAACTGGCCGGTTCCCGGCGGCGGCAGCCCGGACATGGGCAACGTCAGCGCAGACGGCAAGACGTTGTGGCTGTCTGGCCGCTTCGATGACGTGGTGTATGCCTTCGATACCACCACTGGCCAGGTCCGCTCCATCAAGGTGGGCCAGGAACCGCACGGTCTCACCGTGTGGCCGCAGCCGGGTCGTTATTCGCTCGGCCATACCGGCATCATGCGCTAAGCGCCTGGAGCCACTCACGACCATCGGGGCCGGGCACACGGTTAGATAACGGCGACCGATCCGGCCGCGGTGGTTCAGCGTCAGCTTGAGGCATGCAACGACAAGGACGTCGACGCCTGGCTCGCCACCTATGCCCCGACGCCGAGCAGTTCATGCTGCACGGCGCGCGGCTGGCGAAGGGCATGAGGAGCTGAGGCGTCGCATTCTTGTTTGCTTTGCCGAGCCCGATCTTCACGCGCGGCTGCTCAGCCGCGTCGTGACGGGGCCGGTAGTGGTAGATCTCAAGGAAGTCACCTGCACCTTCCCCGAAGGCAAGGGCGCAGTGGAAATGCTGTGCCCTACGAGGTGGCGCAAGGCCACATCGCCAAGGCTTCATTTGCGATAGGGCAGCCCATCCTGGGTGATTGGGCCGTTTCGGGCTTGCCTCGAAACGGCCGTTCGCTTTTTCTGACGGCGCCGCTGCAAGGCGCAATCATTTCCCTATTTCCGCGCGTCCGACTCGCCGTCGGGTCGGCATTGCCTGACACAAAATTCAATCAAGGCTTCGCCTGTCATGGCGTGTCATCGTCTTGCGCCTCGCTCGCTGCTAAAGTGTGACGAACATCACATTGCTGTCATTCGGGATGAGGGAAGGGAATGAACTGGAATCAGGGGTTTGGCCGTTTGGTCTGTCGGGTGCTGAGCCATAAGTGGGTGCGCTCCGAGTCGGGCCGACGCGAGTGCGCGCGTTGCGGCCGGGTTGAGCAGCGAACCTGGCGTTTCGGCTAAAGCGCGACTCGTCATAGGGATCGTCCGCTTTCCTGGCCCGTTGCGGCATCGCGTAGTGATGGGTGGCTCATCGATAGGTTGGATGCTTGTCGCGGTCATCGCAGGTTCGATAGCTCGCATCCAGTCGCAGAGGCGCGTCCGGGCCTGATGGAGGCGCCTTCGATGCCATCGAAGGCGAAGCTCTTGATTAGGGAAAACTACTGGGGCGCGTAGCGGCGCCTGCGTGCCACAATCGGTAGGAGGCATTGGGAGGTCTGCCATGACCACGGCCGTTCGCTTACAGCTTGATCTGGCGCGGCACCTTTTCGTCATCCTGATCGTCGGCGTACTGATGCTCGGCAGCCTGTACGTCTTGCAGCCGTTCCTGGCTGCACTCATCTGGGCCACCATGATTTCCGTGGCCACGTGGCCGATCCTGCTCAAAGTCCAGCATCGTGTACGCGAAAAGCGCTGGCTTGCCGTGTTGGTCATGATGCTTGCGATGTTGCTGGTGATCGTGGTGCCGATTGCGGCAGCGGTGCTCACCCTGGTCGATCACGCGGCTGGTATCCACGCCCTGGTCGAGGCGATGCCGCAATACGCACTGCCTGCGCCACCCGACTGGCTGCTCAATATCCCGCTGGCGGGAAAGAAGCTTTGGACACAGTGGAAGGCGTTGTCGGACGCCGGGCCGGGTGGGCTGATGGCACGTGTCGAGCCGCATGCCGCGCAGATCGTCAATTGGGCACTCAGCCAGGCGGGCTCGATAGGCTCCCTGCTACTTCATCTGCTGCTCACCACCATCATTACCGGCATCCTGTTCGCCAAGGGCGAGATCGCGGGACATGCCGTGGTCCGCTTTTCGCGGCGGGTCAGCGGGCAGCGCGGGGAAGTGGTGGTGCTGCTCGCGGCGCAGGCGATACGCGCCGTGGCGCTTGGCATCATCGTCACCGCCGTCGCGCAGTCCTTGCTCGGTGGCATCGGGTTGTTGATTGCGGGTGTTCCGCTGGCGGCTGTGCTGACTGCCGTGATGCTGATTCTTTGTATCGCCCAGCTGGGCCCGGGCCTGCCCTTGCTCGCGGGTGTGGGCTGGCTGTACTGGCAGGGCCATACGGTCACCGCGCTCGTGCTGCTCGTGTGGACGGTGATCGTTGGCACGCTCGACAACTTCCTGCGACCCCTGCTGATCCGGCGGGGCGCGGATCTTCCCTTGCTGCTGATTCTGGTGGGCGTGATCGGCGGTCTGCTTGCGTTTGGCCTGGTGGGGCTTTTTGTCGGGCCCATGATTCTCGCGGTCACTTACACGTTGCTGCAGACCTGGATCAACGAAGTGCCAGACGATCAGGAGTCCGAGGTTTCACCGCCGCCTCCCGTCTAGCGAGCGGCGGCGGTGCCATGGGGGCGGGGCTGGCATTTCCCTTCGCCGTCCCCACATCGGTGGCTTCCCCGCCGAGGAAGCCACATGACTCCGTTTTCCGTACTCGACCTGGCGCCGGTCACCGAGGGCAGCAACACCACGCAGGCGTTTGCCAATACGCTCGATCTGGCGCGCCGCGTCGAACAGCTGGGCTATACGCGCTACTGGCTGGCCGAGCACCACAACATGCCGGGCATCGCCAGCGCGGCGACTGCCGTGCTGATCGGGCACGTAGCAGGCGGCACGAAGAACATTCGCGTGGGCGCGGGCGGAATCATGTTGCCCAATCACGCGCCGCTGCAGGTGGCCGAGCAGTTCGGAACGCTGGCGTCGTTGTATCCAGGTCGTATCGATCTCGGGTTGGGACGCGCACCAGGCACCGATCACGCCACCGCGCGTGCGCTGCGGCGTTATTTCGACAGCGCGGACGCGTTTCCGCAGGACGTCGCGGAGCTGCTGGCCTATTTCGAGCCAGCTACCGCCGAGCAGCCGGTGCGCGCCGTGCCGGGTGCGGGCATCGAGGTGCCAGTGTGGTTGCTGGGCTCCAGCCTTTTCAGCGCGCGACTTGCCGCCGCGATGGGCTTGCCATTTGCGTTCGCCTCGCATTTCGCGCCGGATGCCATGGACGAAGCGCTGGCGCTGTACCGTCGGGATTTCCGGCCATCCGCGCGACTGCAATCGCCCTACGCGATGCTGGGTATCAACGTGGTGGCGGCCGATAGCGATGCCGAGGCACGGCGCCTGTTTACCACGCAGCAGCAGAGTTTCGTCAACTTGCGGCGTGGCATGCCGGGGCTGATTCCTCCGCCCATCGACGATATCGAGAATTACTGGACGCCTACCGAAAAGTTTGGCGTGGAACGCGCGCTGGCCTGCGCGGTTATCGGGGACGCCAACTCGGTGAAGCAGGGCATTGAAGCGTTCGTAACGCGGCATCGCCCCGACGAGTTGATGGTGACGGCCAACGTGTTCGATCACGAGGCGCGATGTCGTTCCTTCGACATCGTGGCGAAGGTAAGAGAACGCATCGCTGCCGGCGAATGACGGCAGCGCTCAGGAGACGACGAAGTTCTGTCGAAGATCCTGCCGGCAGCGTGCAAGCAGCTGTTCGGGGAACTGCGTGATCGAGTCGTCGACGTAGCCTGCCTCGCCATCCATCAGGCCTTGTTCGGCCAGCAGTTGGCACATGGCCAACCGTTGCGCAGCGTGCAACACGCGGCTCATCGGCAGCACCATGGCGTCCGCACCGGTGTCCGCGTGCTCGATCAGGGCATCAAGCACCGGCGGCGGGAGATCCCAGTGCCTCCCGGCTTGCACGCTGAGCTGGGCGGCAATGCGGGCGCAGCCGGCGACAAACGCCTGTGAACAGGCGGGCAGGGTGTTACTCAGGTCCTTTTCGAGCAGCCGCGCGACGGCGCCCAGGCCGCTGTAGGCGACCAGGCCGGCCAGCTGAGCCTCGAACGGATCGCATTGTCCCTTGCTGAGGAACACGGCCGCGTGCGCGCAGCGTTCCGCGTGGTCCCACAGCCGCTGGCCCACCAGCTGACCGTTGGCGCCGGCGCTGGCCATCAGGATGGGTTTCATCACGTAGACCGACACCACGTGGCGCAGGCCGATCTGGCCGAGCAGCACCACGGCATGCTGCAGGCTGCCCACCGGGTGGGCGGTGCGATAGGTCACGCTGCCGGTGACACGCATGACTTCACCGACCAGCACCGGGTCGCGCCGGATCAGGTTGGCCAGCTGAGCGCCATTGAGGTTGTCGCTCTTCATTGCGCGCATCAGCTGGGGCAGCACCGTAGGCATGCGCGGCAGCGTGCGCACGTCGAAGCGGCCGCTGTCGCACAGGTCCTTCAACCGCTGCAGCAACAATTGTTCCCGCGCAAGGTTGGCGCCATCGCGCGCGTTCACGGGCAAGTTCAGGATGAAGCGGTTGAAGCGCTCCTCGATCTCGTCGCCCGTGACGGTGCCATGGGGCAATGCTTCCATGGCATCAGGCATGTTGTGGTCGGTCGCAGGCGGGCGCGGCGCCGGTGTTGCAGACGCGCGTTCACGTGCGAAGAACCGCCACCAGTAACCCATCATCTTGCTATCTGCTCCCGCTTCACGCCCCCGCTCCGCTGTTGTATCGGCGCGGGGCGGAAAATATGTAGCGCGAAATAACGAACCTGCGACGCGCTGCTCAGCCTTGGGCGCGGGCCTGCAAGTGATTGATCCAGCTGGCGGCTCCCAGGCCGGCGCGGCGTCCGCTGGCGAAACAGGCGGTCAGCAGATAGCCCCCCGTAGGTGCTTCCCAATCAAGCATTTCGCCGGCGCAGAACACACCGGGCAGGATGGTGAGCATCAGTTGGTGGTCCAGTGCTTCCAGGCGCACGCCACCGGCACTGCTGATGGCTTCTTCGATCGGGCGGGCGCGCTTGAGCTGCAGTGGGAGGCGCTTGATGGTGCGAGCCAGCGTGTCCACATTGTGGAACTGCTCGCGGGTCAGCACTTCATGGAGCAGCGCGGCCTTGACGCCGGTGAGGCCGGTTTGCCGGCGCAGGTGCTCGCTCATGGTACGGCTGCCATGCGGTTTGGCGAGGTCGCCGAGCAGGCGCTCCAGGGAGCGGTCCGGGGACAGGTCAAGCTCGATGGTGGTTGTGCCGTGTGCGGCAACTGCGTCGCGCAGGACACCGGAGAAAGCGTAGATCAGGCTGCCTTCGATACCGGTGGCGGTGACGACGCACTCGCCCTGTCGCGAGTGTGCGTTGCCGGCCGCGTCGCGCAGGTGAATCACCACGGGCTTGAGCGGCGCACCCGCGAAACGGCTGGCGAGAAGCTCGCTCCAGCCGATGTCGAAACCACAGTTGGACGGCACCAGTGGCGCCACATCGACACCGCGTGCCATCAGCCACGGCTGCCAGGCGCCATCGGAGCCGAGCTGTGGCCAGCTGCCGCCGCCCATCGCGAGCACAGTTGCGTCGGCGCTAATTGCGCGCTCGCCATCTGGCGTGGCCATGCGCAACGTGCCGTCATCGTTCCAGCCCAGCCAACGATGTTGCACGTGGAAGCGCACGCCGCTTTCACGCAAGCGGTGCACCCAGCCACGCAGCAGTGGCGCGGCCTTCAGGTCGCTGGGAAACACACGACCCGAGCTGCCGATGAAGGTTTCGATGCCAAGTCCTCGCGCCCACGCGCGTAATGCATCGGCGTCGAAATCGTGCAGCCAGCGGCCCACTTCCATTGCCCGCGAACCGTAGCGCTGCACGAAATCGGGCTTGGGTTCGCCATGCGTGAGGTTCATACCGCCCTTGCCGGCGATAAGAAGCTTGCGGCCGACCGAGCCCTTTGCCTCAAAGAGATCAACGTCGACGCCCGCCGCCCGCGCGGTCTCGGCCGCCATCAATCCGGCGGGGCCGCCGCCAATGATGGCGAGGCTGGTGCGAACGGGGAAAGCGGAGGACATGGCCGCTATCAGTTCGGCAGCGTGGCCGTCATGCGTCGCAGCGGATCCACCGCCACGCTGGTCGTCTCGCTCATCACCTGCAGCTGGCCATCCTGGATCAGGCACTGCAGGCGCATGCCGCGCTCGGACATGGCCGCCAGCATGTCCACCGTCTCGGCCGGAATATCCAGCACGGTGAGGTTGCGGTTGCGACCGAGGGAGCCGGCGATCTTGTCCCACCAGATGTCAGCGCTGCGGCCGCTGTAGTTGATCACCACCACCTGCTGCGCACGGCCACACGCCTTGCGAATGCGCGCCTCGTCCGGCTGGCCCAGCTCGATCCACTGCTCGATCTCGCCGGTGTATGCCTTGCGCCACAGCGCCGGCTCGTCCTCATCGCTGAGGCCCTTGCCGAATTCCAGGCGATCGTCGGCGTAGAGGGCGAACGCCAGCAGGCGCACCATCAGGCGCTCGGCCGTCTCGGAAGGGTGCCGCGCCACCGTCAGCGCATGGGTGGCATAGTAGTGCCGGTCCATGTCGCTGACCTGGAGCTCGGCCTTGTAGATGGTGGCGTTGAGGGCCATGGGGGGTGCCTGCGGAAGGTAACCACCCATTGTACGCGCCCGGCACGGTCAGCTACGGGGCATTAAGTCCAGCAGGGGCTTGAGCAGATCCATCGGCAACGGGAAGACGATGGTGGACGCCTTGCCGCTGTTGGACATGTCGGACATCGTCTGCATGTATCTCAGCTGCAGGGCCTGTGGTTGCTGCGAAAGCATCGCAGCGGCGTCGCGCAGCTTCTCCGCAGCCTGCAGCTCGCCTTCGGCATGAATGACCTTGGCGCGCCGCTCGCGCTCGGCTTCGGCCTGGCGGGCGATAGCGCGCACCATGGTTTCGTTGAGGTCGACATCTTTGATTTCGACATTGCTCACCTTGATGCCCCACGGGTCGGTGGCCTCATCGAGGATTTGCTGCAGGCTGCGATTGATCGAGTCGCGCTGCGAGAGGATGTCGTCCAGTTCGTGCTGGCCCAGCACTGAGCGCAGCCGGGTCTGCGCGAGCTGGCTGGTGGCCTGGAAGAAATCAGCCACCTGCAGGATCGACTTGTCCGGTTCCACCACCCTGAAATACACCACCGCGTTGACACGCACCGAGACGTTGTCGCGCGAGATCACGTCCTGCGGTGGCACGTCCATCACTGTCACGCGTAGGTCCACCCGCATCATGCGTTGCACGATGGGTATCAGGATCACCAGTCCGGGCCCCTTGGTGCCGGTGTAACGGCCGAGCGTCAGCACCACGCCGCGCTGGTACTCCGGCAGCACCTTGATCGACAGAAACAGCAGCGCTGCCACCCAAACCACGATCACACCGACGAAGCCGAGCATGAGCATCTCCTTTTGGTATCGACATCAGGCCGGGGTAACCCGCAAAAGCAGGCCATCGCGTCCCACCACGCGCACGCGCGTGCCGGCAGGCAGCGCCGATTCGCAATGCACGCGCCATTCTTCACCGCCAATGCGCGCCCAGCCTTCGCCGCCGGCTGTTACCGCCTGCAGCAATTCGCCAGTGGTGAGCAGCATCTGTGCGTCGCCATGAAATGGCCGGGTTCGTCGCGAACGCCTGACCAGCCGCAGCAATAGGGCGAACAGCACCACCGCGGAAAACGCGATGCCACCGATCACGCCGAGGTTCACCGCATAGCCCGGCACGCCGGTGTTGAAAAGCATGATTGAGCCGATCACGAAGGCAATCACGCCACCGATGCCGACGGCACCTATCGAAGGCACCAGCGCCTCTGCAAGCATCAAACCCACACCCAGCACCATCAGTGCCAGGCCTGCGTAGTTCACCGGCAAAAGCTGCAGCGCATAGAGGCCGATCAGCAGGCAAATGGCGCCAGCTACGCCAGGCAGCAGTGCGCCGGGGTGAAACGCTTCGATCACCAGCCCATACATGCCGGCAAGCAGCAGCATGTAGGCAATGGTCGGGTGGGTAATGATGTCGAGAAAGCGCGTGCGCCAGTTCGGCGCGTAGTCGCGAATGGGCAGGTCTGCCACGTGCAGCGTGATCTCGTTGCCTGCCACGCGCACGTGACGCCCATCGGCTCGCGCCAGCAAGGTTGGGGTGTCGGTGGCGATCAGGTCGATCACGTGTTTCTGCAATGCCTCGTCCGCGGTCAGCGTGGCTGCGCCGCGCACGGCCTGCTCGGCCCATTCGGCATTGCGTCCGTTGAGTTGCGCCAGCGATCGGATTGAAGCGATGGCGTCGTTGAGCACCTTGTTCGATTCGGCGTCCGTGGTGGGGCGCGCGGCGGTGCCCGATGGCGCAGGCGGATTGCCCAAAGGCAATGGACTCCCGCCACCCAGTGGCACCGGCGTTGCGGCGCCCAGGTGGGTGGCGGGCGCCATGGCGGCCACCTGGCAGGCATAAAGAATATAGGTGCCCGCGGATGCCGCCCGTGCACCGCCCGGCGCGACGTAACCCAGCACGGGCTGCCGCGCCGCCAGGATGCTGGCGATGATTTGCCGCATCGAATCGGACAGCCCGCCGGGCGTATCCAACTGCAGCACGATGACGGAAGCGCCATCGCGATTGGCTCGATCGAGGGTGTCGTCAACGTATTCGGCGGCGGCGGGGCCGATGGGCCCGGTCAACTCGATGCGAGCTGCAAATCCACCGGCACGCACAGACCCGTCAGCGACCTGTCCGGCCGCTGCTGTCGCGGCCAGCGTCACTAACAGCGCGCTGGCCAACATCCCGGCCCATCGCGTCACACGATGCCTCCTGGCGGGTGGCATCGTCACATTGCGCCAAGGAATGTTGCCTCGGTGTGAGGTGGAATCGGGCGCGTCGGCTGCACGGGAACGGCAAGCAAGGCCGCCCGGGTTTCAGCTGAAGATCGGCCGCCCATCCTGGTCAAGCAGGCCACGCTCCACCAGCCACTGCTTTGCATTCGCCGCATCGTGGTCAAACCACGCCTGCGCGGAGCCGAGCCGAAAGGTGTATCCCCAAGCATCCATATCCAGCATCAGGCGTTGGCGGCCGACGCCCGGTAACTCATCGGCGAGCACGATCTGCAGGTAGCAGGTGGCGTCTTCCTCGTCGATCGAATCGGTGGCGTCGGTGTGTACCAGGGCACGGCGTTCCGACGGCAGCACCATCAGGTGGCCGGCCTCGTGCAGCAGCGAGTGCACCGGCGTGTCATCACGGGCGTAGACCATGGTGCCGATGATGCCGGCCTCTTCATCACCCCAGAAGCTGCCAGGAATAGCCTGCTCTGGCTCCACGCGAGTCAACTGCAGACCGTAGCGGGCAAGCAGCGTCGCCGGCGCGGTAAAGCCGATCTGGCCGAGGCGAATGATGCTGGCTTCGGCAGGGATAGGGAGGTTGTTCACTTGCATGGGGCAGTAGCGCGCCGGCTGCGGTCAAACGGCGGCGCGGGCACAGCCCGCGCCGCGCTGTCAGACGGACTTGGCCGGGGTGTTCTCGGGCAATGCCACGGAAAGTTCGAGGATCTCGTGCCCGCTGTCGCGCTCAAGACTGATGTTGATGGCTTCGAGGTCGACGTGGACGTATTTCTTGATCACTTCGAGCAGCTCGTTGCGCAGCAACGGCAGGTAGTCGGGTGCGCCACGGGTGGAGCGCTCCTGAGCCACGATGATGCGAAGGCGCTCCCTGGCGACGGCAGCGGTGGGCTCCGGCTTGCGCTTCAGGAAATCAAGAATACCCATCGCTATCAACCTCCGAACACGCGCTGGAAGAAGCCCTTCTTCGGCACATCGACGAAGCGCAAGGCGCGTTCTTCGCCGAGGATTCGTGCCACTGTGTCGCTGTAGGCCTGGCCAGCGAACGAGTTGTCGTCGAGGATTACCGGCACGCCTGCATTGGATGCAGCCAGCACGTTCTCCGATTCGGGAATGACGCCAACCACGTTGATGCCGAGGATTTCTTCCACGTCCGTGACACTGAGCATCTCGCCCACAGCCACGCGGGCCGGGTTGTAGCGGGTCAGCAGCAGATGCTGCTTGATCGCGCCATCACCGCGCTCGGCGCGACGTGTCTTGCTGGCGAGCAGGCCGAGGATGCGGTCAGAATCGCGCACCGAGGACACTTCCGGGTTGACCACCACCACGGCGTGGTCGGCGAAGTACATGGCCAGGTGCGCACCCTTCTCGATGCCGGCTGGCGAATCGCATACGACGTAGTCGAAGCCTTCCTTGCCGAGGTCTTCGAGCACCTTCTCCACGCCTTCCTGGGTGAGGGCGTCCTTGTCGCGCGTCTGGCTGGCGGCCAGCACGTAGAGGGTCTCGTAGCGTTTGTCTTTGATAAGGGCTTGCTTGAGCGTGGCCTCGCCGTGCACGACGTTGACGAAGTCGTACACCACGCGCCGCTCGCAGCCCATGATCAGATCGAGGTTGCGCAGACCGACGTCGAAATCGATCACCGCGACTTTCTTGCCGGCCATGGCGAGGCCAGTGGCAAGCGATGCGCTGGTCGTGGTCTTGCCGACGCCGCCCTTGCCCGAGGTGACAACGATAATCTCAGCAGTCAAGGCTCATCTCCGCGTGATTCTTTGTAGTAATAATGGTCGATCGTCAAAGCTTGGCGATCACTAATTTTTCCCCTTCGAGCCAGCATTGCACAGACTGGCCTTCCAGGTCTTTCGGAATTTGTTCAAACACGCGGTAGTGTCCAGCGATGGCCACCAACTCCGCGCGGAAGTCGGAAATATAGATGCGCGCCTTCTCATCGCCCTGTGCGCCAGCCATCGCACGACCACGCAAGTTGCCGTAGATGTGAATGCTGCCGTCGGCGATGACTTCGGCACCGTTAGCTACCGCGCCGGTAATGACCAGGTCGCGATCGCGCGCATAGACCTGCTGGCCCGAACGCACGGTGCCTTCGACATGCTGCGCACCCAAGTTGGCGACCGCGGGAGCCGCCTCGTTGCGCACGGGTTCGGCGCGACGTGCGGGCTCGGCCGGGGCAGCAGCAGCCGGTGCTGGCGGAGCGATGCTGCCGCCATCGGCCGGTTCATACGCTGCGCGGAATTTGGCGATCAACGGCAGGCCCATGCGGCGCGACAGTGCCTCGACATCGCTGGTGCCATAAGCCAGGCCCACCGGCAACATGCCGGCGCTGCGCACGGCTTCGAGCAGGGCGTCGACCGTGCCTTCGTCCGGCAGCTCCAGCAGATGGCTCAGGTCCAGCACCACCGCAGCGCGGGAAAACAGCTGCGGGGCAGCGCGCACGCGGCGCTCCAGCTCCTCGCAGAGCGCAGCCGCGTCAACGCGGCGGATGCGCACATTGGCAATACCGACCTGGCCGAAGCGCAGGTCACAAGCGTCTTGAGTATCCATTTGTACATTCATGAGCGCCGCTCTCCGGCGAGGCGGCGCTGGGGGGCATCAGGGTGGAAAGGGCGATGGCGTTCCGCCAGCCATGGCACATCGGGCAGACCGTCGTTGTCCAGATAGCTTTCTCGCACGTAGGCGTAGCTGGGCAGGTCCTTGGCAAGCAGGCTCACCTGGGGACCTTCCGAACCCATGCGCTGCTGGCCCACTTCCTGGAATCCATAGGTGCCATGGAACAGCACCACCACGTCGTCGCGTGGCTCCAGGAACACTTCGCAGGTAAGCAGCGGCACGCGCACTTCGGCATAGCTGGTCACGTCGCAATAGAAGATGCGACCCAGGCCATGACGACGGTAGGCGTTAGCGATGACGATGCGGTCGATATAGGCGAACTGCGGGTAATGCTCGGAGAACCAGCGATAGTTGGTGCTGTCGTAGTCGCTCCCTTCGCGCAGCGCGATAAGGAAGCCGGCAAGGTGGCCATCGATCTCGGCCACGCGGAAATAGTCCGCGTAATCGTAGAAATAGCGCAGCTGGACGGCGTCTAGGGCGAGGATGGTGCGGCCGGCGGCGTTGTTGAGCGCCAGTACGGCATCCAGGTCGTGCTCTCGCACGTCGCGGATGGCAAGGGCCATTCGTTGCTCCGCTTTGTGTGGTTCGAGGACAAGACCGTTGGTTCGGCCCCGCGTGTCGGCGGCATTATGACATGCGTACGGCGGCCGCACATATCACGGCGCACCATGTAAAACCTTTGTAAAGCGTCAGCGCACATGGCTTCTGGCAGGGGGAGGGGAATGACTTCTCACGCATTGCACCACGCCCGCTGCCGGCTGATGATGCGTGTATGGCATGGTCAAACATCAATCACATTCGGCTGCTGCGGTACGCCGGCCTGACCACGTACCTGTGCGTGGCGCTGCCGCTGCTGCCGGGTAGCTGGAGCTTGGCGCAGGTCAATTCGTGGTGGAGCAACCCCGATATCTCGGGCTGGATTTTTTCCTACCTGACCTTCGGAGTCACCTATCTGCTGTTGACCCGGCGCTCGACCGTGAACCGGCAGAGCGGGCTTCCCACCATCAGTCGCCTGATCGGTCTGGTGATCCTCACCGGTTCGGCGATCGCCATGGGCTGGTTCAGCCAGAGCGGCCTGTCGGCCATGCTGATGCTGGTGATCGCGGTGGTGCTGCCGTGGCAGCTGCCGGTGGGCGCTGGGCTGGTGTGGATGCTGATGCAGAACCTGATGCTGATCCCCATCATCGCCAGCTACAAAGGCTGGACCACGGTGACAGCCATCCTGCAGGTGTGCATGTACCTGGGCATTTCCGCGCTGGTGTTCTTCACATCGATGATCGCCAGCCTGCAGGCCGAGGAGCGCGAAGCCCAACGGCGCCTCAATTCGGAGCTACGCGCCACCCGCGCGCTGCTGGCCGAGTCAACCCGCATTGCCGAACGCATGCGCATCGCCCGCGACCTGCACGACCTGGTCGGCCATCACCTCACCGCGCTCAGTCTCAATCTGGAAGTGGCCAGCCACCTCGTCAATCCTCAGGCGGCCGAGCACGTGCACAAGGCCCAGGTGACGGCCAAGCATCTACTCTCGGACGTGCGCGAGGTGGTGAGCGAGCTGCGCCAGGATGACGCCATTGACCTCACCCAGGCGCTGCGCAGCCTGATCGAAGGTGTGCCCGGCCTGCGCGTGCATGTGGAAACGCCGCCGCGTTTCAGCGTGGAGGACCCGCGTCGCGCGCAGGTGCTGCTGCGTTGCGCGCAGGAGATAATCACCAACACGGCGCGACACGCCGGCGCGCGCAATCTGTGGCTGCGCTTCGATTACGTCAATGCGAATCTGCTTGAGCTATTTGCACGTGACGACGGTCGAGGCGCAGCGAATTTCAGGCCTGGCAACGGCCTGTCCGGCATGCGCGAGCGCTTGACCGAATTCGATGGCAGTGTGACGGTAGATCTGGCCCACGCGCAGGGCTTCGCACTCACCGTCCGTTTGCCGTTGGGAGAGGTGTCTGAGCTGGCGCACACGCCGTCACGGTTCGAACCGCCTGCTCTGGGCATGCTGTAAGAATTCACGTCTGATCGATCGGTCGTGCCAATATGAAGTGCTTGGATAGCAACATCGTTCTTCCCCGCTGGCCGCGGGCATCGCACGCAGGCCACAACCGCTTCGAGGATCCGCGATGATTTCCGTCTGTCTTGTCGACGACCAGAACCTGGTTCGCCAGGGTGTCCGTTCACTGCTGGACCTGGCGGAGGATATCCGTGTGGTGGCTGAGTGCGCCGATGGCGCCCAGGCTGTGCAGGATATTCCGCGAGTGAAACCCGATGTGGTGCTGCTGGATCTGCGCATGCCCAACATGAGCGGCCTGGAAGTGTTGCAGGCGCTGTCCGCGCGCAACGAACTGCCACCCACCATCATCCTTACCACCTTCGATGACGATCAACTGGTGCTCCAGGGCCTCAAGGCCGGCGCCCGGGGCTATCTGCTCAAGGATGTTTCGCTGGAGCAGCTCGTAGAGGCCGTACGTACCGTGGCGGCGGGGGGGTCTCTCGTGGCGCCCATGGTCACCCAGCGTTTGCTGGCTGGCGTGGGGCGCATGCAGAACCAGTTCACCAGCCTGGAGCAGCCCGATCCGCTGACCGAGCGCGAGACCGAGATCCTGCGGCTGCTGTCGGGCGGCTACAGCAACAAGGAAATCGCCAACTCCCTGAAAGTGGCAGAGGGGACGGTGAAGAACCACGTTTCCAACATCCTCTCCAAGTTGGGCGTGCGCGACCGCACCCGCGCTGTCCTCAAAGCGCTGGAGCTGGGCATCGTCTGAACCCCCGCGAGGCCTTGCTGGACGCCATTCGCGGGCGTCTGGCAGGCCTCATCCAAGCCGCCTTTACGGCTGGATGGCGTTCCTGCGCGCGAGCAAGTAACATCGGTGGCTTCGGCGCTGGCCGACCCCCTGTCGCGATACGATTCTTCGGGAATCTCCCGTGCGGGCCGGTCTCCGGCGACTGCCCTTGTGCCGTGTATAGAGAGACGTGCGGAGAATCCCGGAATGATGCGTGTTCTTGAATTTATTGTTGCCCTGATCATCGTTGCCGTCGTGGCGGTGGTGGTGGGCGTGGTTATGCCTGGTAGTGGCCACGTGGACAGGTCGTTGGTTGTCGGCAAGGACATGCGTCAGGTCTATGACGTGCTGAACAACTTCCGCCGCTTCCCGGAGTACTCCGTGCAGCGCGAGTACGACCGCAACATCAAGTTTGATTTCTCCGGCAAGGCCTACGGCCCGGGCGCCGAGCTGAGCTGGTCCAGCAATGACGACAAGGTTGGCAACGGCAAGTTGACCATCGCTTCGGCCGAGCCGAGCTTCGACAAGGTCGACTCGACCGCCAGGAAGGCCTCGATTGTCTGGAACCTGGACAACGACTGGCGTGGCAACGACAAGCACTTCACGCTCGACCTCGAGCGCCAGGGCAGCCGTGGCCAGCTGACCAAGATCACCTGGTCGTATGACGTCGCCTATGGCTTCAACCTGATCAACCGTTACTCCAGCCTCTACATTCATGGCGATCCGGATGCCTTCATCCAGTTCACCGTGAACAACCTGCAGAACGTGCTGGCCTCGGTGCAGAACCTCGACTACACCAAGCTGATCCCGTACATCGAGCAGACGCAGCCGACGCCGGTGCTGATGGTGTCCTCGTCGATCGAGCGCAAGGGTGGCCTTGAGGCGCTCAATGACGCCACCGACAAGGCCGTCGGCCAGATGCAGGCTGCCGCCAAGAAGCTTGGTGTGAATGTGGTGGGTCCGCGCATCATCTACACGACCAACTACGGCGACCAGACCTACTCCTTCGACGTGGCCCTGCCGATCAGCGCGACCAGCCTGAACGTGGGTGGCCAGACGATGGAGCTGACCGCCGCCAAGTCCCCGGACCTGGCCGCGCCGGCCGAAGCCAGCACCAGTGCCAACGCTGCCGGTGCCGCCGCCAGCGACAATACCCCGGGTGGCCATGACCGCTTCGGTCGCGTGATCGTGGACAACGACGTGCGCGCCTTCCTGGCCTTTGGTGGTCCGACCCTCAAGGCAGTGTGGAATGGCACCGCAGCCGGCGTGCCGCAGACCCGCGACCTGCTCAAGGCTTATGCCCTGACCCACGGCTACAAGTTCGACGAAGTGGTCAACCGGTTCTACGACATCGAAGCCAAGCCGGAAGTGAAGCAGGGCGACGAGGTGAAGAGCTACGCCGAGTTCGACGTGTACCTGCCGCTGAGCTGGGCTCCGGACCAGACCCCGGAACAGGAAGCGGGCATCAAGCCGCCGACGCTGGACGAGGGTAGCGAGCAGGCTCCGGCCTCCTCTGGCACCGCCGCCGCTCCGGCCAGCGCTGCCACCACAGCGCAGTAAATCGCCCGGACGGCAAGTATCGAGAAGGCCCTTCCCCGTGAAGGGCCTTTTCATTTCTGTCGCACGCATCGCCCGGTATGGGCGAACTTTTCGGTTACATTGCGGGTCGACTCGCTGAATTCACAAAGACGAACGAGTTGCCAATGCCCGCCTCCTGCTTCGACCGGACATGATCGAAACCGAACAGCTCACCCGACGCTATGGCGCCCTCACGGCGGTCGATTCGCTGAGTTTCCGAGCCGAGCCCGGGCAGGTACTGGGGCTGCTTGGCCCGAACGGCGCCGGCAAGACCACCGTGATGCGCATGATCGCGGGTTTCCTTGCACCGAGTTCCGGTACCGCGCGGGTTTGCGGTTACGACGTGCGAAAAGAACCGCTGAAGGCCAAGCGCGCTCTCGGTTATCTGCCGGAGGGTGCGCCGAGCTACGGCGAGCTGACGGTGCGCGAATTCCTTACCTTCATCATCCGCATGCGCGGCCTGCAGAGGGACGAAGGTTATCGCCGCTTCGAGCGGGTCGTCGGGGGCCTGCAGCTGGAGGGCGTGCTCGATCAGTGCATCGACACGTTGTCCAAAGGCCTGCGTCGCCGCGTGGGTCTGGCGCAGGCGATCGTGCACAACCCGCAGGTGTTGATGCTGGACGAACCGACCGACGGCCTCGATCCCAACCAGAAGCACACCGTGCGCCAGCTAATCGACGCGATGGCGCGCGACCGCACGATCCTTATCTCCACGCATCTGCTGGAGGAAGTCCACGCGCTGTGCAATCGCGTGGTGATCATCGCCAACGGCCGCTTGCTGGCCGATGCAACGCCGGCGGAATTGGAGGCGCGCTCGCGCTATCACGGCGCGGTGTCGTTCAGCGCGCCAGGTAGCGGCGTGTCACAGGAAATGCTGGGGCGCCTGCCGCAGGTGGCCTCGATCGAAGTGGATTCATTGGACGGCCGAATCACCGTGTTTCCCCGGCCGGGCGAGCGCATTCTGGAACCGGTGGAAACACTGTTGCGCCAGCAGGGCCTGGAGGTGTCGGAGATCCAGCTTGAGCGTGGGCGCCTTGACGAGGTGTTCCGCCACATCACGACCGGCGTGGAGGGTGGGGCATGAGCCCGGTCGCGGCAGTCGTGCGGCGCGAGTTGCGCAGTTACTTCGTCACGCCGGTGGCGTACGTGTTCCTGGTCATCTTCCTGGTGCTGGCTGGCATCCTCACGTTCTACGCGGGTGATTTCTACCAGCGAGGGCAGGCCGACCTGCAGCCGTTCTTCGTGATGCATCCGTGGCTGTATCTGGTGTTGGTGCCTGCGGTTTCCATGCGCATGTGGGCGGAAGAGGCCAAGGGCGGCACGTTGGAGCTGTTGCTTAGCCTGCCGCTCACGCTGGCGGAGGCGATGCTGGGCAAGTTCCTGGCTGCGTGGCTCTTTATCGGGTTCGCTTTGGTGCTCACGTTTCCGATCTGGCTTACCGTGAACTATCTCGGTTCGCCGGACAACGGTGTGATCCTCGCCGGCTATCTCGGCAGCTGGCTGATGGCCGGTGCCTTCCTGGCGATCGGTGCGTGCCTGTCGGCCGTGACGCAGAGCCAGGTCGTGGCCTTCGTGTTGACCCTGGTGGTGTGCTTTCTGCTGATTCTGGTTGGGCAGCCGCAGGCCATGGAGTTCTTGCAGGGGGTTGTGCCGCGCAAGGTGGTCAATGGCTTGGCGCACCTGAGCATGCTGCGCCACTTCGAAGCGATTTCGCGCGGGGTGCTCGATTTGCGCGACTTGCTGTATTTCGTGCTCAGCATGGCTGCCTGGCTGGTGGCAGGCGTGCTGGTGCTCGACCTCAAGCGGACGCCTTGAATATGGCCCGCCTCCATTTCACTCGACGCGCCGTTTTGCTCGCCGCCCTGGTGCTGCTGGTTGTTGCGTTCATCGCCATCACGCTCGGTAGTAGTCGCTGGCTGCGGGTGGGGCGCGTGGACCTCACCTCTGACAGGCTGTACACACTGACACCGGGTACGACGCACATCGTCGACAACATGCACGCGCCACTCAAGCTCACGTTGTACTTCTCCGAGCATGCCACCCGCGATCTGCCGCAATTGCGCAGTTACGAACAGCGGGTTAGCGAGATGCTGCAGGAAATGGTGGCTCGCGCACATGGACGTTTGCGTCTGCAGATCGTGGATCCGGTGCCGTATTCCGACGACGAAGCCAGCGCAGAGGGCTACGGGCTGACGCCGATCAGCGGCGGCAGCAACGGCGAGCGGGTCTTCTTCGGTCTGGTGGGCAGCACGCTTCCGCCCAATGCGGACGCCGAGGTTGATGGCGAAGAGCATCTGCCGAGCAGGATCCTGGCTATTCCGTTGTTTGATCCGTCGCGCGAGACGTTCCTCGAATACGACATCGCCAAGCTGCTCTACGAGCTGGATCAGCCATCAAAACCGCACATTGGCCTGATCAGCAGCCTGCCCGTAGAGGGCAATCCGGTGATTGGCGAGGAGCCCTGGACCGTGATGCGGCAGCTTGGCCGGCAGTTCGAGGTCAAGATGCTCGATCCCGCCAAGCTCAAGCGCATCGACAATGACATCAAGGCGCTGCTGCTGATCCATCCCAAGCAATTGCCGGTCGATGCGCTGTATGCCATCGACCAGTACGTGCTGAGCGGCGGTCATCTCGTGATATTCGTCGACCCCGTGGCGGAGATGGACAACACGCCCTTCGTCGATAGCAGCGGCAGGACCGACGACCACAACTCCGATCTGTCGAAGTTGTTTGAGACATGGGGCGTGCAGTACGACCCGCAGAAAGTGGTGCTGGACCGGTCACGCGCGCTGCGCATCGAACTGGCCGACAGCAGTTCGATGAGCCATCCGGCCATGCTCGGGTTCGGGCAGCAGGAGCTCAGCCATGACGACGTGATCACGGCGAGCTTGCAGCGGATCAACGTGTCCAGCGTCGGCTACTTCGACCTGGCCCAAGGAACAACGCTGCGGCTACAACCCTTGATGCAAAGCACGACCGACGCCGAGATCGTGTCCAGTCAGCGCGTGCGTGAATCGATCAACAACCCCGGCGGTCTGCTGGACAACTATCGGCCCGATAACACCCATTACGTCATCGCGGCGCGTCTGCGTGGGCAATTTGCCAGCGCCTTTCCCGAGCGCGCGAAGCTTGCCGGCCACCTGGCAGCGTCGGGGGACAATGCGGAAGTGATCATGGTGGCCGATACCGATCTGCTCAGTGATCGCCTTTGGGTGTCCTACACGCAGAGCCTATTGGGTCAGCCGCAGCTCAGCGCCATTGCCAACAACGGCGACCTGGTTACCAACATCGCCGATAACCTCAGTGGTTCCTCGGCGCTGCTCTCCATCCATGGGCGTGTGAGCTCCCAGCGTCCGTTTACTCGCGTGCTGGCCTTGCAGAGCGCGGCGGACCAGAAGTATCTAGCGAAGAAGCAGGAACTGCAGCGCGAACTGGCGGTGACACGCAGTCGTCTCAACGAGCTACAGCCAGCCAAGGCGGCGCGCGGCGAAGCGGTAGGCACCGAGCAGCGCGCCGAGATCGAGCAGTTCCTGCAGCGTCAGCTGGCGATCAACAAAGAGCTGCGCGATGTGCAGCACCAGTTCAACGCCGAGATCGATGCGCTTGGCTTGCGCCTGAAGTTCATCAACATCGTGCTGGTTCCGGCCCTGATGACCTTGGTGGGCCTGCTTTACGGATGGCGCCGTTCGCGTCGCAGTCGACGACGCGCCTGAGCGTGGAGTCCTCCGCGGTACAGAGACGTGATGTCGGTGAGGTGGCGGTGACGGGCTATGATGGACGGTCGCCGCTGACCCGGCCCGGATTCGATCGATGATGGCAAGCGTTATCAAGTGGATAGTGCCCTGGGAATTCTCCTGGGTATTTCTGCTGGCCTTCGTGGTCTGCAGTGTGCTCTATGTGCGCGGCTGCCGGCGCCTTCCGGTAAGCATCGGCAGGCGGCTGGCCTTCTGGGTCGGCATGGCGATGATCTATGTGTCGCTGCATACCTATCTGGATTATTTCTTCGAGCATGAATTCTTCATGCACCGTATCCAGCAGGTGCTGCTGCATCACCTTGCGCCGCTGCTGATCATTGCTTCCTATCCGGGCACGGTGCTGCGCAAGGGATTGCCGCTGTCGCTCCGTTTGCGCCTGTTGCGTCCGGTGCTGCGATCATGGCCCTGGCGCCTGTTCAGCGCGGTGCTGCTGAATCCGGCGGTGGTGACGATCCTGTTTGTCGCATTCATCCTGATCTGGCTGATTCCGTCGATGCAGACGCTGGCCATGCTGGACTGGCGCATCTACCGCTTCATGAACTGGTCGATGCTGGTCAGCGGCTTCAGCTATTGGTGGCTGGTGCTTGATCATCGCCCACGTCCACCGGGTCGCATGACTCCGGGTCTGCGCGTACTGTCGCCGGGCATCACCATGACGCCGCAGATACTGGCGGGCGCCATCGTCACGTTTTCCAAGACCGACCTTTATCCGATCTTCGAGATCTGCGGACGCGCCTTCACCTTCAACGTGCTCACCGCACAACTCGTTGGCGGCGTGATCATGTGGGTGCCCGCGGCGATCATTGAATCCATCGGCGGCCTGCTGGCGATGCGGCAATGGTTGGGCTTGTCCCGCAGGGGGCGCATTCGACGCAAGCCGTGGCCCGCACGGCGTACCGCGGCAGTGGCTCGGGTACAACCTGTGCAGGAATAACGTCGCTCTCCCTCTCCCTGGTGGAGAGAGGAAGTGAGTCTTTCTCAGTGATGCTGATCGGTGTCGTCGTTGATACCGGTCGCATTGGCGGGACGTGCCATGAAGTCGGTATCCAGCGTGCTGCCATCGCCAAAGCTCAACGTTACTTTCACCTTGTCGCCGGGTTTCACCGGGACTGGCGCCTTCATCAGCATCAGGTGATAACCGCCAGGCGCCAGCTCGGCCTTGCCATGGGCGGGAATGGCTAGGGTTTCCACCATCGCCATGCGGCTTACGCCGCCTTCGGCGCTGCTCTTGTGCAGCATCGCGCTCCCATAACTGGCGCTGCGCACACTGCGCAGCGTGGCCGCCTGGTCGCCCGTGTTCTCCAGCGTGACATACGCACCCGCGGGCAGGTCGCCCGGCAGCACGCGGATCCAGGCCTGGTTGGCTTGGATGTGTTCCGCTTCGCTGGCATGCGCACCAGCGGTCAGTAACAGGCCGCCCAACAGCCAGGGCAGGGCGCGCGTGGTACGGAAGATCATGAAGACGCTCCCAGGCTCAGCAGCAGGTGCAGATCATGGACGAGATCGTCCTGCGGGTTGGCCGGCGTCGAAAGCAGGCGCGCCTTGCCCTCGCGGTCGAACACATAGATGGCCGAGCTGTGGCTCACTTCGTACTGCCCGTCGCCCTTGTCGGGCTCACGCGTATAGGCCGAGCGGTAACGCTTGCTCAGCGCCTCGATCTCGCGCGGCGGACCCGACAGACCCACGGCACGCGGATCGAAGGCATTGACGTAAGCATGCATGATGTCAGGCGTGTCGCGCGCCGGGTCCACGCTGACGAACAGGATGCGCGCACCGTCGGCCAGAGGTCCGAGGCGCTGCATCACGACGTGCAGTTGAGCCAGCGTCAGCGGGCAAACATCCGGGCAATGCGTGTAGCCGAAATACAGCAGCACGACTTTGCCGCGATAGTCCTGGCCAGTGACAGTCTTGCCTTGATCGTCCACCAGGCGGAAGTCCAGGTCGGGCATGTGGCCGGTGACGTTGGTGAGCTGCCACGGTATCGAGTCGCTCCGATTGCAGCCGGCGAGCAACACGGCGACAAGGGACAACAGCATTGCCAGCAGGAGGCGCCGGGTGCGACAAGGCTTCATGCGAGAATCGATGGGAGTCATCCTCCCAGCATACGACACTGGCCGCCCGGCTGGCTTCCGGCGACCCGAGGAACGTCATCATGCGACAACCTATTCCCGCCCTGAGCGTGTTGATCGGTCTGGCCGGCGCCAGCGCCGTGCTGCTCGGTGCATTCGGCGCACATGCCTTGCGCGATGTGCTGGACGCGCGCGCCAGTGAGCTGTGGCACACCGCTGTGAGTTACCACTTCTGGCATGCGCTCGCGCTGGTACTGGCGGCGGTTGCCGGGGCAGGGCACGGGCGACGCGTCGCCGTGACGGCCTTCGCCACCGGCATCGTGATTTTCTGCGGCAGCCTGTATGCCCTGGCGCTGGGCGCACCGCGCTGGGTCGGCGCGATCACGCCACTGGGCGGAGTGGCCTTTATCGTTGGCTGGATCGCGTTGGGTATCGCACTGGCTCCGCGGGTCGTGCGCGACCCGCGCTGAGACTTGTCACGCGCGATCCACCCGTGCCGCGTAGCAACCGGGACGGGCCATGTGGACGTGCAGGTACGCAATGTTTTCATCACCGAACAGGCGCTCGATCAACGGCTCAAGTGCCATGCCCTGCGCCACGTCTGCATCGCGCAACATGCCGTGCTGGTCGAAACCGCGCACCGACAGCAAGCGTCGACGCAGCTGGTCAGGCACCACATCGACTTCGTCGTACTGTTGCTCGCCTTCGCGGATGTAGATGGCGTGATTGGAGCGGAAAGGCGAGTCTGCTGGCTGATGTTCGTAGTTGAGCA
Organism: Dyella sp. OK584; assembly: GCF_057787755.1. NCBI lineage: Bacteria > Pseudomonadati > Pseudomonadota > Gammaproteobacteria > Lysobacterales > Rhodanobacteraceae > Dyella > Dyella sp. OK584. The sequence continues at coordinate 4,105,624 of NZ_CM173542.1, read as the reverse complement.
GGATCAGGGACTGGCCAAGCTCGGCGTCGGTGAGGCTGATGCGGCAGGGGTAGCCATGGTCGCTGTCGGCCACGACGCGGACGGCGCGCTGGGCGGCCAGTTCCTCATCGGTCAGGGAGAAAAGTTCAGCGAAGGGTTCGGCGGGCAGGCCGGTGATGCGAAAGCGCATGGCTGGGCTCCAAGAGAAGGAGCCATGAGCTTGCCGCTAGACCGCGATGCCAGCCATCCGGATCTTGCGCCGTGGAGACAGGTCTGCGACACCAAAGACGCGAAACATTCGCACGCGATCAGTCGGTATCGTCGTCGGCGACGGGTTCGGCGGCATCTCGCTTCAGGCGTCCGTTCTTGCGCAAGGCATCGCGCAGCACGAATTCGATCTGCGCGTTGACGCTGCGCAGATCGTCATCGGCCCAGCGCTGCATGGCTTCGAGCACGGCAGCGCTGATGCGCAGCGGATAGGCTTTTTTCTCAGCCGCCATAGAGCGTGCCGGCGTTTACCACCGGCTGGGTCGCGCGATCGCCGCAAAGCACCACCAGCAGGTTGCTTACCATCGCCGCCTTGCGCTCTTCGTCCAGCTCCACCACGCCTTGCTCGCGCAGCTTGTCGAGTGCCATGGCGACCATGCCTACCGCGCCTTCGACGATGCGCTCGCGCGCAGCCACTATGGCGCTGGCCTGCTGACGTTGCAGCATGGCCTGGGCGATTTCCTGCGCATAAGCGAGGTGACTGATGCGTGCCTCGATGACATGCACGCCGGCCTTGTTCAGCCGCGCCTGGATCTCGTCACGCAGATGGTTGTTGATGACATCGCCGTGGCTGCGCAGGGCGGGCTTGCCATCGTCGTGCGCGTCATAGGGATAGTTTTGCGCCATCTGCCGCAGTGCCGATTCGCTCTGGATGGTGACGAAGTTTTCGTAGTCGTCCACGCAGAACACGGCTTCGGCCGTGTCGATGACTTCCCAGACCACCACGGCGGCGATCTCGATGGGGTTGCCATCACTGTCATTGACCTTGAGCTTGTTGCTCTCGAAGTTGCGCACACGTAGCGAGACACGGCGACGACTGCAGAACGGATTGGTCCAGCGCAGGCCTTCCGCGCGCACCGTGCCGGCGTATTTGCCGAACAGCTGCAGCACCAGGCCCTCGTTGGGCGCGACCTGGAAGAAGCCTTTGAGCATGAACAGCGCGATCGCAATGAGACCCACGCCAGTCAGGCCGAGCCAGCCCTGGTTGGTCTGGATCATGTTTACCCAGAGCGCCGCGCTGATCAGCCCAAGTACGAGGCAAACGACAATGGTGGGAATGCCGGCAACCGAGAAACCCTGACGTTCGTTCATGATGATTCCTCCCTAGTTGGGAGGGAGTAGATATCACAATGATATCTATATGCAAGTGACCTTGCTTACTTCCCGCCGTTGGAACTCGCCGGGGGACCGGCAAACGAAGGTGGCGGGAGAATGCCCGCCAGTTCCGACGTCGGGGTGATTTCCTCGATGTGCATCTGGCCGAACAGGTTGGCAACGTTGAAGAAATGCCAGGGGTCGCCATCGCCCGCGTCCAGCGCGATATGGCTGCTGTCGAACCGACGCAGCGCGGCATCGAAGCTCTGCCAGCGGCCATTCACCCAGGACTGCACCCAGGCATGGGGCACGAAGACGCGCGAGGCGCCGGAAAAGCGATCTGCGTAGACCATCCCCGTGACGATCCTCGTCGGAATCCCTTCGGCTCGCGCCAAGGCTGCCAGCAGCACCGCGTACTCGGTGCAGTCGCCTTCACGGGTACGCACCACTTCCAGTGCCGAGGCATAACCGACATCCAGCCCGTGCTGGGTGATGTAGTCGCTGACGAAGCTGCGCAGGCGACGCATCTTTTGCAGATCGTCCTGCGCATCCCCTGCAGCCTTTGCCGCCATCTGATGAATCACCGTTGCGTCCGATTGCACCCAGCCGTTGGGCAGCGTGTCGTCGGGGGTTGGCGCTGTCTCGCCACCTGGCTGCGGGTTGCCGATATCGACCAGCCAGTCGCCATGTCCCAGGTTGGTGATGTGCTGTTCGTCGGTACTTATGACGGGTTGCGGGCTGCCCACTGGCGTATGGATCCGGTAGCGCAGGAACGAGCCTCGCAGGTAAGCGGGAAGCACACGCGGCGAATCCACCATGGCCACTCGAAACATGTCCACGCTCTGTACGGGCGCCATTGCGCACTGTTGAGTGCAGGCGAGCATCTCCAGTTCGTGCCCCAGCATGGTCAAGGTGCCCTTGCGGGCCAGTCCCTGGTTATCCAGCCACAGATCCATGGTTTGCTCGCCGCGGGGCGTCCGCAGTACCTGGCGCTGGTGATTGAGAACCACCAGACCATCGGGCAGGGCCACCTTCTCGTTGCCGATAACCTGCATGTCCACATGCGCTACCGCCTGGCTGGCCGGGTCGAACATGTCCATCGTGTAGTTTTGCCCGGTGCGGCCGATGGCATTCACCAGTGCCAGTCGCTGGCCTTCACTGAGCACGGCACCGGGCGGCCAGCTGAGCGTGGTCTGCCGTGCCGCGCCACCAACCGTGCTGGTTACCGCGAAATTGCCGTCTGGCTGTCGGTTGCCTTCAACCGTGCTGTCGGTGGACGACAGGGTGCTGCGTGCATAGAAGCCCAGTGGCAGGCCGTTGGCGCTTTCCACGCTGCGAGTCATGACACCAAGGGGGACGCTGTTGCCGTTCCGGTTGAGTTCGATCACCAGGGTTTGTGTCGTGGTGACGACGTCACCCGCACGCTGGTGCTCAATCTGCAGATGACCGATTTTGCGGCCGCCCAGCAGGACAGTCATCCAGGTCGTATCTGTCGATACCGTATCGGCCCGGGCGACAAACCCGAGGGCGGGGCACAACGACAGCACCAGCAATAGCACGGCAGTCCGGTTGCGCATGATCGCTCCGCGGGGACGGTGGCAGTGACAGTCAATGCCGGTTCAAGGCATTCGTCAATGGGACTTCCGGCAGGTGGTGCGTATTGTCTGCGCGATGCCCACCGACGCCGCTTACAATGGGTTTTTGCCACATCCCGGAGACATCGATGAAGCCGTTTGGCACGCCTTATTCCGACCATGCCCTGCGCGTATTGCTGCTGGGTTCCGGCGAGCTCGGCAAAGAGGTGGCAATCGAGTTGCAGCGCTATGCCGTGGAGGTGATCGCGGTGGATCGCTATGCCGATGCACCGGCCATGCAGGTGGCGCATCGCAGCCATGTGATCGACATGCTCGACGGCGCCGCGTTGCGGCAGTTGATCGAACAGGAAAAGCCGGATCTCGTGGTGCCGGAGATCGAGGCGATCCACACGCCCACGTTGATCGAACTGGAAAAGGAAGGCCTGCGCGTGATTCCCACCGCGCGTGCCGCCTGGCTCACCATGGATCGCGAAGGTATCCGTCGCCTCGCCGCCGAAGAACTCAAACTGCCAACGTCGCGCTATCGCTTCTGCGATACCGAAGTGGAATATCGCGAAGCGGTGGCGGCCATCGGCCTGCCGTTCGTGATCAAGCCGGTGATGAGTTCCTCGGGTAAGGGGCAGAGCGTGGTACGGCAGGAAGGCGAACTGCAGCACGCCTGGGACTACGCGCAATCCGGTGGCCGCGCAGGCAAGGGTCGGGTGATCGTCGAAGGCTTCGTTGATTTCGATTACGAAATCACCCTGCTTACCGTACGCCACAAGGACGGCGTGAGCTTCTGTGCCCCGATCGGCCATCGCCAGGAGGATGGTGACTATCGCGAATCGTGGCAGCCGCAGCCCATGAGCCAGGCCGCGCTGGCCGAGGCGCAACGCCAGGCGGCCGCGATTACGGCTGCGCTAGGCGGCTGGGGCGTATTTGGCGTGGAATTTTTCGTCAAGGGTGACGGCGTAATCTTCTCCGAAGTGAGCCCACGTCCCCACGACACTGGCTTGGTGACGCTGATCTCGCAGGATCTGTCCGAGTTTGCCCTGCACGCACGCGCCATTCTCGGGTTGCCGATTCCAGCGATTCGCCAGCTTGGGCCATCGGCATCGTGCGCGGTATTGGTGGAAGGCGAGGGTGAGGCGCCGCGTTACTTCAACGTGGCCGAGGCGCTGGCCCAGCCCGACACGCAGCTGCGTATCTTCGGCAAGCCGACGGTGAAAGGTCGTCGTCGCATGGCGGTCACGTTGGCGCGCGATGAAGGTATCGAGGCGGCCAAGGCGAAGGCGATATCGGCGGCACAGGCGTTGCGCGTAGAGCTCTAATCTTTGCTTCCTCTCCCCGTTGGGGAGAGGATTGAGGTGAGCCACCTAAAGGTGGTGAAGGGCGGGTGCTTGCGAAAGGATTTCTGCGAAGCCTGCTTCGATCCGGCTTTATCGCAAGATTGACCCCTCACCCCAACCCTCTCTCCAACGGGGAGAGGGAGAAACAGATAAGCGGAGTAAACGATGGAATCCACAGGATTTGCGCACTGGCTGGTCGTGGTGGTCGAAACCTTCGCCACTCTGTTTCTGTTGATGCTGGCATTGCTGGTCGTGGTAGTGCTGGTGGTTTGGGTCGTGGATCGCAACCAGACCACTAACTCCGTGCTGCGCAACTACCCGGTTATCGGTCACTTTCGCTACTGGTTCCTGCATCTGGGCGAATTCTTCCGCCAATACCTGTATTCGAGTGATCGGGAGGAGTTGCCGTTCAATCGCGCTCAGCGCATGTGGGTGTATCGCGCAGCAAAGAACACGGACAACACCAACGCCTTCGGTTCCACCCGCGACCTGCGCGGCGAAGGCGTGCCGTTCTTCGTCAATGCACCGTTTCCGGCGCTCGGCGAGAAACATGTGGAGCCACGATTGGTAACGCTGGGGCCGTACGCGCGTGAGCCGTATCAGCACGCGGCGTTCTTCAATATCTCCGCGATGAGCTTTGGTGCCCTCTCGGCACCGGCCGTACGTGCGTTGTCACGGGGCGCGGCCAAGGCCGGTATCTGGATGGATACGGGCGAAGGCGGTCTGGCGCCTTATCACCTGGAAGGCGGCTGCGACATCATCTTCGAGATCGGTACCGCCAAGTACGGCGTGCGCACGCCCGATGGCAAGCTCGACGACAACAAATTGTTGGCGATCTGCGCGCACACGCAGGTGAAGATGGTGAGCATCAAGCTCGGCCAGGGTGCCAAGCCCGGTATGGGCGGCTTGCTGCCGGCGGCCAAGGTAACGGCGGAGATAGCTGCCATCCGCGGCATTCCAGCCGGGCAGGATTCGCAAAGCCCCAATCGACACCTGGACATCGGCAACGTGCACGAGCTGATGGACGCGATTCGCCACATTCGCGATCTCACCGGCAAACCGGTCGGCTTCAAGGCGGTGATGGGTGGCTTGGACTGGATCGGCGAGCTGTGCGATGAAGTGCAAAAGCGCGGCATCGAGAGCGCACCGGATTTCATCATCGTCGACGGTTCGGAAGGCGGTACGGGTGCCGCGCCGCAGACACTGATGGAAGGCGTGGGCCTGCCGCTGCATGAATCGTTACCGGCGCTGGTGGACATGCTGATCGTCAAAGGCCTGCGCGAGCGCATCAAGGTGATCTGCTCGGGCAAATGCATCACCGCGTACGACGTGGCGTGGGCCTTGTCGATGGGCGCGGACTTCGTCAATTCCGCGCGCGGTTTCATGTTGGCGTTGGGCTGCATTCAGTCGCTGCAGTGCAATCGCAATACGTGTCCCACCGGCATTACCACGCAGAATCCGAAACTGCAGCGTGGCCTGGTGGTCACCGACAAGAGTGAGCGCGTGGCGCATTACGCCACCAACGTCATGCATGAGGTGGGCATCATCGCGCATAGCTGCGGTGTCGAAGAACCGCGACAGCTCAATCGCACGCATTGTCGCGTGGTCGGCGATGACGGTCTCTCGGTGCCGCTGGTCAAGCTGCATCCCTATCCGATCGTGCCGCGTGCAACGGCCAGATCCTGACGGTTCACTGATTCATTGATCCTGGTCACCCGTCCATCACGTGATGGGCGGCATCTTGCTGCGGTCAGCCCCTTTACCCAGCTGCATTAAGTGGCTGGGTAACTGCGCTTCATAACTGCAGAGGAGGTCGCCATGGCACCCAAGACAATGAAAGCCGCCCTTGCCCATCGTTTCGGCGAACCGCTGCGGATCGAAGAAGTCCCCGTACCGGTTCCCGCTCGTGGCGAAGTGCTGGTGAAGATCATCTGCAGCGGCGTGTGTCACACCGACGTCCATGCTGTGGATGGCGACTGGCCGGTCAAACCGCAGCCACCTTTCATTCCCGGCCACGAAGGTGTTGGTGTGGTGGCGGTGTTGGGCGAAGGCGTGGAGAACCTGAAGATGGGTGACCCGGTCGGCATCGCCTGGCTTCACGATGCGTGCGGCCATTGCGAGTACTGCATTACGGGTTGGGAGACGCTGTGCGAAGCGCAGCATGACAGCGGCTACAGCGTGAATGGCAGCTTCGCCGAGTACGCCATCGGCAACGCCGCTTATGTGGCGCGTTTGCCGAGCGACGTGGATTTCGCTTCGATGGCGCCGATCCTGTGCGCTGGTGTGACCACCTACAAAGGCATCCGCGAGACAGAAGCCCGCCCAGGCGAATGGATCGCCATTTCCGGCATCGGCGGTCTTGGCCATTTGGCCATCCAATACGCCACGGCGATGGGGCTGCAGGTCGTGGCGGTGGACGTGGCCGAAGAGAAACTGGCGTTGGCGCGCAAGCTCGGCGCGTCTGCCACTGTCGATGCGCGAGGGCCACATGCAGTGGAGCAGGTGCTCGACATCACCGGCGGCGGCGCGCATGGCGTGCTGGTAACCGCCGTGTCGCCTTCGGCATTTTCCCAGGCGCTGGGCTTTACGCGTCGTCGCGGCACGATGAGTCTGGTGGGGTTGCCGCCCGGCGACTTTGCCACGCCGATTTTCGATGTGGTGCTCAAGCGCCTCACCATCCGCGGTTCCATCGTGGGCACCCGCAAGGATCTGGCCGAAGCTGTCGCTTTCGCTTCCGAGGGCAAAGTGGCAGCGACCATCGAGCGGCGAAAACTGGAAGACGTCAACGGCGTACTGCAAGGCCTGCGCGAGGGCCACATCCAGGGACGCGTGGTGTTGGATATCGGCAACGCCTGATACCGGCACCGTTCACACGCAGGGCGGTTCCCGGGCTAAGCCTCGGGCATCTCCACCCAGCCCTCACTGGTCCGGATCTGCAGCGGCCTGAAGCGCCGCTTGTAGTCCATCTTTGGGTGGCCGGCGATCCAGAAGCCCAGGTAGATCCAGGGCAGGCCACGGCGCCGCGCCAGGGCGACCTGTTGCAGGATGGCGTAGGTGCCGAGACTGCGTGAGTTCTCGTCAGGGTCGTAAAAGGTATAGACGGCTGACAGACCTTGTAGGCACACATCCGTTACGGCCACGCCCAGCAGACGAGAGCCCTGATGAAATTCCAGAAACAGAGTGGGACTCCAGGGCGCCGTCAGGAAGCGTCTGAAATCACTGGCATCGGCCTCATCCATACCCCCGCCAGGGTGTCGCTGACGCAAGTAGCGCTCATACAGCACGTGCCTCTCGGTGTTGTAGCCGGCCATCGATTCGACAACCTGCAGGTCGTCATTGCGCTTAAGGCAGCGCCGCTGGGCACGGTCCGGCGTGAAGTGGGCCACATCGATCCGGCAGGGCGTACAGGCCCTGCAGCTGCTGCAATACGGGTAGTACAGGTGCCCGCCCGCACGGCGAAAGCCGCGTTCCAGCGCCGGGCCGTACAACTGGTCGAGCTGTGGCGCGGCCGGGTCGATCACGAGGTTCTGTGCCGTGCGCTCGGCAAAGTAGCCGCACGTGTGCGGCAGGGTTTGGAATAGGCGGACACGATCGGAGCGCATGAGCCGATTCTATGTCCGCTCCGGTCCGTCGTGTGAGTAGGAAAAATCCTATAAGCGCCGTCAGATCATTTTGCTGGGGCTGTCAGTTCAGCTTGGCGTCTCTCAGATGACGCCCATATATCTCAGCATGAGGATGACGAAGGCGCCTGCCATCGCCAGCATGACGATGCGGCGGACCCGGCTGGCGACACCTTGCCGTTGCATTTCTGGCGTGGGATTGCGGGCCAGGGCCAGCTCCTCGGCATGCCGCACGACAGGTTCGATGCCCAGTTCTTTCAGCACCTTACGGGCCTCGGTGTAGTCGTCGGCCCTGTTCACCCATAGCTGGGGCCAGTTGTCCCGGTTTTCCCGACGCAGGGAGTAGCTGAAGCGCTCATAGCTGGGCTTGTTCCAGTTGGAGCGATTGATGACGGTGCACTCGATGCCCTTTTCGGCCAGCAGCGCAACGACACGGTCGATGTTTTCCTGGCGGGGCGAGGTGTAGAGCTGACGCATGGGGAAGCCTGTGTTCGTCGCCGGAGCGGGCCAAAAGGGGGAGTCCTGGCCCGACGGACCTGCCGGGCCGGTGTTGGCCGTGCCCGGGATGCGGCTCAGATTTTACTACGGCTGTCCGGCGCCTTAGTTGCGCAGGCGGATCAGGCCTTCCTGAGCGGTCGAGGCCACCAGGCGGCCATCACGGGTGAAGATCTGGCCGCGGGCCAGGCCACGGGCACCCTGCGCAGTAGGGCTGTCGAACGAATACAGCAGCCATTCGTCCACCCGGAATGGGCGATGGAACCACAGCGCATGGTCCAGGCTCGCCATCTGCACATTGTGGGTGTAGTAGGAAATGCCGTGCGGCAGCGTCGCCGTGCCGATCAGGTTGAAATCCGAGGCGTAAGCCAGCAGGGCGCGATGTAGCGACGGGTTGTCATCTATCGGCGCGGTGAGCCGGAACCAGATGTGTTGGATCGGCGGTCGTTTGGTAGGGTGCAGGCGGTTCTCGGGCCATACGTGGCGGAACTCGAAGGGCGAGTCCACGCCCAGCCAGCGCTGGAGTTTTTCCGGCAGTTTGGCCAGATCCTCTGTGGGCAGCGCCTGCATCGGTTCGATGTCTTCCGGCATCGGCACTTCCGGCATCGACATCTGATGCTCGAAGCCTGGCTCCTGCACCTGAAACGAGATCGAGCCGTTCAGAATGGGCTGTCCATGCTGGATTGCTACCACCCGACGGGAAGAAAAGGTGCCGCCGTCGCGGGTGCGCTCCACGCTATAGACGATTGGCGCGTCGATATCGCCTGCGCGCAGGAAATAGGCATGCAGCGAATGCGCTTCGCGCGCCGAATCGACTGTGCGCTGAGCGGCCGACAACGCCTGACCCAGCACCTGTCCGCCAAATACGAACTGCGTGCCGATGTCCCGGCTCTGGCCACGGAACAGATTGTCCTCGAGCCGCTCAAGCTCAAGTAGATCAACCAGTTCTCGGACGTGGGATTCCCTCATGGGTGGCGCTCGGCGGATTAGTGGCCGGCGATTATAGCGGCCTTATCCGGACCGATTCAGACCGGGGTCCAGTCAATGTGTCGGGTCGTTGGCCGACATGCGTGGATTAACGCCGATCCGCTGCAGGCCGCTGTCCTTGAGTACCTCGGCCCAGGGGAACATCGGCCCCGGGTCGAGCTTGCGCGGTACTTCCACGGCCGGGTCGTCGCCGGCCGGCACGCGGGCGGTGTCCAGGTCCTCGTGGCCCGCGATCAGGTGTAGCTCGGGGAAGTCTTGCCGCAACTGGGTCAGCAGGGTGCGCAGAGCGGTGATCTGAGCTGCCGTGTAGGGTTCGGTCATGGTCTGGTGCTTGGAGTTGAACCAGTCGGGATAGCGTCCCAGGTTCACCAGCTCGATGCCGATGGAATTGGCGTTCTGCCCGCGCACATGGTTGGCCACCCGGGTATCGGGCACGTAACGGTAGATCGTGCCGTCGCGGTCTATGTAGTAGTGGCCGCTGGCGCCCGCGCCGCTTTCATAAAGCACGCGCTCCCCGTATTCACGGGCGGTGGCCAGGTCGGGCAGCTCGGTGCAGTGGATGACCACCAGCTCCACTGCGCTGGCGGGGCGCTCCGGCAGCAGGGAGACATAGGGCAGGGGCTGGTCGTGGATGGTGATCGGCATCGGGCCAGTCTCGCACGAGCAAAAGTGTCGTGGAACGCCGCCTGTTACCATGCGCGGCCTGATGGATGCAGTTTCGGAGACCGCTATGCGCGGCCAGATCATTCTTTCGCACGGATCGGACTCCGGTCCGGACGCCACCAAGGTCAGTGTAATGGCCGCCTTTGCCGAAACGCTCGGCTGGCAGACCCAGCGGCCGGACTATCGCCGCGACGATGCGCCGGGCCATGCCGGCTCGATTGAGCCGCGTATTTCGCGCTTGCTCGCCGCTATCGACACACTGAATACGCCGCCGGTGCTGGTGGGATCGAGCATGGGTTCGTTTGTTTCCGGCCTCGCGTCGTTGCAGCGTCCGGTAGCGGGCCTGTTCCTGCTTGCCACGCCTAGCGAGATTCCCGGTTACCAGCAGGCTTTTGATGCGCGCGCAGATGTGCCAACCCTGCTGTATCACGGTTGGCAGGACGACGTGTGCCCGCCAGAAGGTGTGCTGGCGTTTGCCGGCCGCCGGCGCCTGCCGCTGATCATGGTCGATGACGATCATCGCCTGGGCGGCAGCGTGGACCACATCGTTGCGCAGTTCCGCCTGTTCCTTGATCAATTGGCCGTTGCCGCATGAGCGCCTTCTTCGCCACCTGCCCCAAGGGCCTGGAATACCTGCTGCGCGACGAACTCGTTGCACTAGGCGCCGAAGACGTGCGCGAAGCGCTGGCTGGCGTGCACTTTGCCGGCACGCTGGAAACCGCCTACCGCGCCTGCCTTTGGTCGCGCCTGGCCAGCCGTGTGCTGATGCCGTTGGCGGAGTTCGACGCAGCCACGGACGATGCGCTTTATGCAGGCGTGCAGGCCATCGACTGGTCACGCCATCTCGCCTCCCATGCCACGTTGGCCGTGGATGCGAACTCTGCGCTAAGCAAGCTCACCCACAGCCAATTCATCGCCCAGCGTGTGAAGGACGCGGTGGTCGATCAGTTTCGCCAGCGCGATGGTTCGCGTCCCGGCGTGGATACCGAAGAGCCCGACGTACGCATCAACCTGCGTTTGCGCCGGGACCGCGCCACGCTGTCGCTCGACCTTGCCGGAGCACCGTTGCATCGTCGTGGTTGGCGTGAGCTGCAGGGCGAAGCCCCGCTGAAGGAAAACCTCGCCGCCGCCATGCTGCTGCGCGCACGCTGGCCGGAAGTCTACGTCGAAGGCGGCGCGTTGCTCGATCCCATGTGTGGCTCGGGCACGCTGCTGGTCGAGGGCGCATGGATGGCGGCCGACGTGGCGCCGGGCCTGCACCGCGAGTACTACGGTTTCCTGGGCTGGGCGCAACACGACATCGCCGTGTGGCGTGGTTTGTTGGATGAGGCCCGTCAGCGCGCAGAAACCGGCTTGCGTGCCCTGCGCAGTTGCTTCTTCGGCAGCGATGCCGACCCGCGCATGGTGCAGACGGCCAAACGCAATGCGCAGGAAGCGGGCGTGGCCGGCTTCCTCACGCTGGACAAGCATGACGCCACCCACGTGTCGCCTCCGCCTGGCTACGATCGCGGCCTGGTCATCACCAACCCGCCATACGGCGAGCGCCTGGGTGAGCGGGCCGAGATGCCACGGCTCTATCGCACCTTGGGCGAAACCTTGCGCGACCGCTTTGCTGGCTGGCGTGCCGCCGTGCTGGCGGGCGATGCGGAACTGGGACACGCCATACCGTTGCGCGCGGAGAAGAAGTACGCGTTGTACAACGGCGCGCTGGAAACCGTGCTGCTGGTTTTCGAGTTGCATGCCCGTAGCGACGCACCACGGGAAGTGAAGCCATTGTCCGAAGGTGCGCAGATGCTGCGCAACCGACTGGAGAAGAACCTGCGCCACGTGCGCAAGCGGCTGGAGCGCGAAGGTATCCAGTGCTGGCGTGCATACGATCAGGATCTGCCTGAATACGCCGCAGCCGTCGACGTCTATGGCAACGAGGGCGGCGAACCCTGGCTGCATATCCAGGAGTACCGGGCGCCGGCGGAGATCCCTGCGGAGACCGCACGACATCGCTTGCGTGAGATCGTGCGCGTCGCCGGTGAGGTGCTCGGTGTGCCGCGCGAACGTATCGCGCTGAAGACGCGAGAGCGCGGCAAGGGTGGCTCCAAGTACGGCCAGTTCGACCAGCGCGGCGAGTTCGTCGAAGTGGCCGAAGGCGGCCTGCGTTTCCTGGTCAATCTCACCGATTACCTCGACACCGGCCTGTTCATCGACCACCGGCTGGTGCGCGCCAAGGTGCGCGAGCTGGTGGAAGGCCGGCGCTTCCTGAACATGTTCGCCTATACCGCTACCGCAAGCGTCTATGCGGCAGCTGGCGGCGCGCGCGACACCACCAGCGTGGACCTGTCAGCCACCTATCTGGATTGGGCGTCGCGCAACCTCTCGCTGAATGGTTTCACCGGCGCCAGGCACCGCCTGATGCAGGAAGATGCCATGGTGTTCCTGCAGCGTGACCGAGAACGTTACGGGGTGATCTATGTCGATCCTCCGACGTTTTCCAACTCCAAGCGGGCGGATGACTTTGATGTCCAGCGCGACCACGTCCGTTTGCTGCTCGCCTGTGCCGATCGTCTGACGGCGGACGGTGTGATCGTGTTTTCCAACAATTTCCGTCGGTTCAAGCTCGATAGTGAAGCATTGGCTGAACGGTTCAGTATCGATGACTGGAGCGCGGCCAGCATCCCGTTCGACTTTACCCGCCGGTCAGATATCCATGGCTGCTGGCTATTGCGGCTGCACCCCCAGGAGTCGCCTTGGAGTGACAGTGTGAGCTACGTCCGCAAACAGGGAAAACGCTGAACGATGTGGGTATTTTGCTCAGTGCCGATTCAGCGCAAAAGTCCGAGCATTGACACCGGCAAAGAGCGATAGAAGGCAGTATCGAGCCCTTCTATCGGGATCAAGCCTCCCTTGGGAGACAAGATATGAACAAGACAAAGATTTCCACCGTCAAGCGCGTTGCACTGGCGACTGCCATGCTGGTTGGCTGTATCGCCGTTGCACCGGCCTTCGCTGGCCATGTGAGCGTGAACGTGGGTATCGGTCTGCCAGTGGTTGGTGTGGGCTACTATGGACCGCCACCTGTGGTTTACGCGCCGGCCCCGGTGGTCTACGCACCGGCTCCGGTGGTGTATGCGCCTGCGCCGGGCTACTACGGCTACGGCCCTGCGGTCGGCGCTACGGTTATCGTGGGCGGCCACCCGGGTTACTACCGTCGCGGCGGCTATTACAATCACGGCGGTTACTACAATCACGGTGGTTATCGCCACTACGGTAACGGTCACTGATCACAGTCGGCTCGTACATAGATTCAACGAAGCCCGGCTTTTGCCGGGCTTCGTCGTTTCAGGTGCCGTCAACGCAAGTGCATCACGGCAACGTGCCGTGCTGGCTTGCTTTGGTGGTGAGTTGGTCGAATTGCGTCTTGTCGATCTTGGCCACCGACTGCACGGCGCACGGCGGCTGGTCGCGCGAGGCAACGGTTTCACCGGCCTCGCCGCACAGGGCGCCCATGCCCGCCGCCATGTTGGATCGGTTGGCGCGGAAACGCAGACTTTGCCCGATGCCAAGCTGCGGGCAGCGGGCCTGGAGCTTGATCAGGTAGCGATCCGGGCCCGTACGTGCGACGACCGTGCTGGGGTCGACCACATACCATTCGTTGATGCGATCGGGGCGCAGGCACTCGCTGACGGGCCGCAGTGGCGTGTACGCTGGTGTCTGACCTGGGCCGTCCGCGGCCGCCGGCAAGGCGAAGACGGCCAGGACGCCTGCGAACAGAAGGAAAGCGGGGGTCTTCATACGGTCACCTCACGATTGGAAGGGACACTTCTGTCAAACGCATACACCGTGTTGCCGTATACCGCACTGTCAATCATTCGCCATCGGCGCATCACAAGAAGTGAACGGTCGCTGCGGCATGGTGCGCCCATGTTGCTGCGTGACGCCAGATACCAGAGCAACCCGGATGCGTCCCGTGGCAACGGGCGTGTCGGCTTTCCGTGCCGGGGGCGACAATGACCTTGGCGCGGTCGGCCCCAGAAGCCGAGGCGCTGCTGCTGCGATTCCGGCGAATCCGCTCCCGCAGCGTAGCCCTGTGTGCCCCGTTGAGTGCCGAGGACATGATGGTGCAGTCCATGCCGGACGCCAGTCCGGCAAAGTGGCACCTCGCGCATACCACCTGGTTCTTCGAGCAGTTCGTGCTGGAGCGGGATCCCGGTTACCGATCGGTGCACCCGGAATGGCACTACCTGTTCAACTCGTACTATCAGACGGTGGGTCCGATGCACGCGCGTCCCCGGCGTGGCCTGCTGTCGCGCCCGGGCAATGCCCAGATCCACGACTATCGCGAGCGCATCGATGATGCGGTAAGCGAGCGACTGTTGGCGGGTGTCGATGCATCAACCTTGGCGATCATCGAGCTGGGCTTGCAGCACGAACAGCAACATCAGGAATTGCTGCTTACCGATATCAAGCATGCCTTCGCTGCCAATCCGCTGCTGCCGGCCTATACCGCGCGCATGATGCCCGGCAATGTCACGGAAGCCGCGTCGCTCGACTTCATTACGGGGCGCGATGGCGTGATCGAGATCGGTCATGACAGCGAAGGTTTTTCCTTCGACAACGAATCGCCGCGGCATCGGACTCTGCTGCAACCACACGCACTGGCGAACCGTCTGGTGACCAACGCGGAGTACGCCGCGTTTGTGCATGACGGCGGCTATCGCGAACCTTCGCTTTGGCTGTCCGATGGCTGGGACACCGTCTGCCGCGAACAGTGGCATCGACCGCTGTACTGGCAGGAGGATCTCGCCAGCGAGTTCACGCTTGCTGGCGTGCAGACGATCGATCCGCACGCGCCGGTGAGTCACGTGAGCTACTACGAGGCGGACGCATTCGCCCGCTGGGCTGGTGCGCGCCTGCCAACCGAGGCCGAGTGGGAGAGCGCGGCGGCTGGGATGCCGGTCCAGGGCAACCTGCTCGACGGGCAGGTGTTCCATCCGCGCGCCGCAGGCCAGGCGTTGGGCTTGCTGCAAATGTACGGCGACGTGTGGGAATGGACCGCGTCGCCTTATGTGAGTTATCCGGGGTTTCGGCCACTGGCTGGCGCGCTCGGCGAATACAACGGCAAGTTCATGTGCGGACAGTGGGTGTTGCGCGGCGGTTCCTGCGCGACGCCACGCGAACACATCCGCGCGAGTTACCGGAATTTCTTTCCACCCCATGCACGCTGGCAGTTCATGGGGATTCGATTGGGGCAAGACCGATGAGTATGCAAGCCTGTGATCTTCGTGACGACGACCGCCGCCCGCCTGTCGATGAACTGACTGGCATCGTTCAGCGCGGCCTGCACGCGCAACCCAAGCGCTTGCCTTCCTGGTTGTTCTACGACGAACGCGGCTCGCATTTGTTCGAGGCGATATGCGAGCAGCCGGAGTATTACCTCACCCGTTGCGAAATCGCCCTGATGGAGGCGCACGCGGCGGAGATGGCCGATGTCATCGGTGAGGATGTGCGGCTGGTGGAATACGGCAGCGGCAACGCCGTGAAAACGCGCATGCTGCTGGAACATCTGCACGCGCCGGTCGCTTACGTGCCCGTGGAGATCTCGCCGGAACCGTTACGCCGATGCGTGCAGACGCTGGCCGAGCGGTTCCCATTGCTGGCCGTGCAGCCACTCGCGGGCGACTTCACGCGACCTCTGCGGCTGCCCATTCCACCGCGCGCGGCGCGGCGCACGGTGTTGTATTTCCCGGGTTCCACCATCGGCAACTTCGAGGCACGCGAAGCGTCCGAGCTGCTGCGAAAGATGCGCAATGAGATGGGCGAGGCCGGTGGCATCCTGATTGGTGCCGATTTGAAAAAAGACCCAGCGACCATCGAGGCGGCGTACAACGACCGCGCGGGCATCACCGTCGAGTTCACCCTGAACATGCTGGTGCGCCTGAATCGCGAGATCGGCAGCGATTTCGACCTTGCCGCCTTTCGGCATCGCGCGCACTACAACGCCATGGCGGGGCGCATCGAAACCTTCCTGGTCAGCACGCGCGAGCAGAAGGTGCGTGTTGGCAAGCAGCAGGTGGCGTTTGTGCCGGAAGAGGCCATGCAGGTCGAATACAGTTGCAAGTATTCGCACGAAGACTTCGCCGCACTGGCGGCCAAGGCGGGGTTGGAAGTGGCGCACGCATGGACGGACCCGCAGGAAATGTTTGCGGTGTACTACCTGGTTCGGGTGGGGACGCACGGACGCGGCGGCTGATCGCGCACGGGATGCGATCCCGCAAACGAGCGAAGCCCCGCTGGAGAAAACCAGTGCGCGATCTCCTTGCGCGACTCACCTCAAGGGCTGAATACCAGCACCAGGAACACCGCGAACATGGAAAGGTGCACGGCGCCTTCCAGCATCGTCGTGCGCCACCCCGAGAAGGTAAGGCTGCTAAGCACGAGGGTGGATGCGAGCAGCACCATGCTGGCTGGCGGTAGGCCGAGAACCACCGGCTTGCCGGTAAGCAGGCCAATGGCGAGCACGGCCGGCACGGTAAGGCCAACGGTGGATGCCGCAGCGCCGAGGCACAGGTTGATGGCGCGAGTGAGCTGGTCACTGCGAATGGCGATCAGCGCCGCGATGCCTTCGGGCGTGAACACCAGCATCGCGATGATGATGCCGCCCAGCGTATGCGGCGCACCCGTGGCGGCAATGCCGTAGTCCAATATCTTGGCCAGGCTCTTGGACAGAATCACGATGGGCAGGATGTTGATGAGCAACAGCGCCACATGGAAAGCCATCTCGCCCTTGCGCGGCTTGCGTGGCGGCGGTGGTGGTTCTTCCGGTTCGTTGACGTACGAGTCGGACTTCGGCGCCACGAAATAGCCCTTGTGCCGGCCTGTCTGCAGCCACAGAAACATGCCGTAGAGCGCGATGGTGAGGAGAGAGAACGCGACGGCCTGCACCGAGGTAAGCGAGCCGTCGGATGTGGACGTGGTGAAGTTGGGCAGCACCAGCGCGATGGTAGCCAGCGGGATGATCACCGCGAGGTACGCCGAGGCGCCATGCAGGTTGAACGCCTGTTCGTGGTGGCGAATGCCGCCGATCAACAAGCCAAGGCCCA
Source organism: Dyella sp. OK584 (assembly GCF_057787755.1). NCBI lineage: Bacteria > Pseudomonadati > Pseudomonadota > Gammaproteobacteria > Lysobacterales > Rhodanobacteraceae > Dyella > Dyella sp. OK584. The sequence goes on along the minus strand of NZ_CM173542.1, from coordinate 4,088,501 downwards.
CCACACCGTTGAGCACGATCATCAGCACCGCGAACATGGTGTCGCGTGCCAGTGTGGCGGTATCGCCCGCACCCAGCATCACGGCCGAGATCAGCACGACTTCGATAATCACGATGGAGAGCGTGAGTACCAGCGTGCCAACCGGTTCTCCAAGCAGACCCGCCAGTTCCTCTGCCTCGTGAACAACGCCGAAGGCCACCCACACGATCACGAGGAACAGCCACGCGAACAACGACAGGCCGATTTCGTGTCTACTCAGGTGAGCCATCCAGTCCGAGCCGAATATCAGAAAGAGGGTGACCGTGATCCATGCGATCGCCGGACGGATGAGCATTTTCGCCCTGAACATGGGCAGGCCTTCGGCCGATGGCGGTGCGTCCTGCATCATAAAGTCTCCGGCTTATGGAACCTGGAACAGAGTGCCACCCCAATCGGCGGGGTCCACATCGGCAATCGATTGCGAGAACACCCAGCGATGACCGCCGATGTCCTCGGCAGCGTACTGGCGTTCGCCATAAGGATAATCCGTGGGCGGGCTGCTGACCTTGGCGCCGCTCTCGATGGCATGTGCGTGGTGACGATCCACATCGGACACACGCAGCATGATGGCGTGCGGGGCGTGCGCGACATCGGCGGCGCTCATGGCCGGGTTGCGTTGCGTGACAACAATCGATGCGCCATCGAACATCAGTTGCGCTCGATGATTGCCGATGCGAAGGCGTTCGCGGAAACCAAAGGCACGACATAGCCATGCCGCCGCCGCTGCCACGTCAACATAGGCGAGTTCGGGTACGACGACACCCGGTGGCATGGAGCGATTGTGGATCACGGTTGGGGCTCTCGTTGCGCTGCGGATTGGTGCGTGCACACTGCCGCACACCATGTTTTCAGTCGGTGATCTCCAGCCCCTTGATCAGGCGCTTGGCCAGTCGTGGCTGACGTAATTCCTCCAGCCACCACGACAGGGCGCGGCCTTCGTGATCGCCACGCCAGGCGACATAGAGGGTATTGGGTTCGCGTGGATCGGCCATTCGTTTTTCCACCAGTTCGCCGCGCTTGATCAGGCCGGCCACCCGCTGGCGCGGTAGCCAGCCCACGCCGAGGTTCTGGCGCTGGGCCATGATCTTTGCCCGCATGCTGGGCACGGCCAACGTGGCCTGGCCACCGACAAGTCCATAGGCACGGCCGGAGGAACTACGGGAGGAATCGGCGACGACCACGCTGCGATGCAGTGCCAAGGTTTCGCGCTCAAGCGGTTCCGTGGCCTTGGCCAATGGGTGTCGCGGCGATACGGCGAATACCCATTCCATGACGCCCAACTCGAACCAGCGCAGCTTGGGGATGGCGGGCGGCTCGTTGGTGGCGCCGACGATGATGTCGGCACGCCCATCGCGAAGGGCTTCCCAGGTGCCGCCCAGCACTTCGTTGGTCATGCGCAACGCCACGCCGGACTGCAGCGCGTCGAAGGCGTGAATCACTGGCGTGAAGATCTCGAACTCGAGCACTTCGTCGGTCACGATCCACAGTCGGTCTTCCCAACCACTGGCAATCTGCTTCACGCGCCGTGTCAGCCGGGAGACATCCTGCATCAGACGCGCCGCTTCCAGCGTCAGCAGCTGGCCGGCAGGCGTGAGTTGAAGACGATAGCGACGACGATCGAACAGCAGCGCATCGAAGCGCGCCTCAAGTTGACGCGCCGCATGCGATACGGTGGAGGGTGCCTTGCCGAGCCGGGCCGCAGCGCGGGAAAGGCTGCCGCTTTCGCGGATGGCTTCCAGCAAGGCCAGTTCGTCCTCGGACAACATGTTCGACTCCTTCGAACGAGTTCCCGGGTGATGGTACGGCAGTCGCTGCTGGTCTGCCGAACGTGCCGAATGACTTCACGATCGTCATTCCAGCAAAAGCTGGAATCCAGTGCCTTTAGCACCTGGCGAAGGCGCTGGATCCCAGCTTGAGCGGCACCTCGGCCGTTGAAAGCCGCTGGGGTGACGATGCGTTGAGATGTCTTGCGCAGCGCGACTGGGCAACTTCGCGATCAGCTGGGTCGGCGTGCACCCAGCTGCACCAGCACTTCCTGAGCCGAGCGAATACGCTCGGTGGCGCCTGGCAACTCCAGGTTCACCTTGAGCTTGTCCTGGCCATCCAGCTTGTACACGCGAGGCTGGCTCTGGATCAGCCGGATGATCGCCATGGGATCAACCTCCGGCTTGTCGCGGAACGTGATGCGCCCGCCATTGGCGCCGAAGTCGAGCTTGCGGATACCCAGCGGCGTGGCCATCAGCTTGAGCCCGGCCACCGCGAACAGCTGCTTGGCCGGATCGGGCAGCAGGCCGAAGCGATCGATCATCTCCACCTGCAGATCGCGCAGATGATCGTCGTTGCGCGCGCTGGCAATACGCTTGTACAGCGTCAGGCGTGTGTGCACGTCGGGCAGGTAGTCGTCGGGAATCAGCGCGGGCAGGTGCAGTTCCACTTCCGTCTCGTGTTCGCTGCTGAGATCGAAGTCGGGCAGCTTGCCGGACTTCAGTGCGCGCACGGCGCGCTCCAGTAGCTCGGTGTAGAGCCCGAAACCAATTTCCTGGATCTGGCCCGACTGTTCGTCGCCCAGAAGTTCGCCCGCTCCGCGAATTTCCAGATCGTGCGTGGCGAGCGTGAAGCCGGCGCCGAGTTCTTCCAGCGAGGCGAGCGCTTCCAGTCGTTTCTCCGCATCAGCGGTCATTGCCTTGCGGTCGGGCACCACCAGGTACGCATACGCACGATGATGCGAACGTCCCACGCGGCCACGCAGCTGATGCAGCTGCGCAAGGCCAAAGCGGTCAGCGCGGTTGATGATGATCGTGTTGGCGGTGGGAATATCGATGCCGGTTTCGATGATGGTGGTGCACACCAGCACGTTGAAACGCTGGCGGTGGAAATCCGCCATCACGCGCTCCAGCTCGCGCTCGGGCATCTGGCCGTGAGCGACGCCGATGCGAGCCTCGGGGATCAATTCCTGCAGCTCGCGCGTAGCGCGCTCGATGGTGTCTACCTCGTTGTGCAGGAAATACACCTGGCCACCGCGCGCAAGCTCGCGCTGGAATGCTTCGCGGATCAGGGCCGGCTCCCACGCCGCGATGAATGTGCGCACGGCCAAGCGATGTGCCGGCGGGGTCGCAATCAGCGAAAGATCGCGCAGGCCGCTCATGGCCATGTTGAGCGTGCGCGGGATCGGGGTGGCCGTCATGGTCAGCAGATCCACTTCTGCGCGCAGCTTCTTCAGCTGCTCCTTCTGACGCACGCCGAAACGTTGCTCTTCGTCCACGACTACCAGGCCAAGGTTCTTGAACTTGATGTCCGGCTGCAACAGTTTGTGCGTGCCGATAATCACGTCGATGTGGCCGTCAGCGAGGCGCTTGAGTGCTTCGTTGACTTCCTTGGAAGACTTGAAGCGAGACAGCACATCTACGCGCACCGGCCAGTCGGCAAAGCGGTCGGCGAAGTTTCGATAGTGCTGCTGGGCGAGCAGGGTGGTGGGCACCAGCACGGCGACCTGCTTGCCGGCGGTGGCGGCGGCGAAGGCAGCGCGTAGCGCCACCTCAGTCTTGCCGAAACCGACATCGCCACAGATCACGCGATCCATCGCGCGCGGCGCGGCAAGATCGGTGAGTACGGCGTCGATGGCCTGTTGCTGGTCGGGTGTTTCCTCGAACGGGAAGCTCGCGCCAAACTCCTCCACCAGCTGGCGGTCGATCGACAACGACTCGCCGCCGCGCGCCTCGCGTTGCGCGTAGATGGCCAACAGTTCGGCAGCGACGTCGCGCACCTTTTCCGCGGCCCTGCGGCGCGCGCGCTCCCATGCATCGCCGCCCAGCGAATGCAACGGCGCAAGCTCCGGCGCGGTACCGGTATAGCGGCTGACCAGGCCAAGCTGCGCCACCGGCACGTAGAGCTTGTCGCCCTTGGCGTATTCGATGGTGAGGAACTCACCCTCCATGCCGCCCAGTTCCATGGACACCAGGCCCTGATAGCGACCCACGCCGTGGTCAACGTGCACGATGGGCGCGCCGATGGTCAGCTCGGTGAGATCACGGATGATGCTTTCTGGATCACGCGCTGCACCGCGACGGCGTTTGCGTTCGGTACGCACGCGTTCGCCGAACAGCTCGCGCTCGGTAAGAACGGTAAGTGCGGGCTCGGTGAGGGCAAAGCCTTGTTCGAGCGCGGCGATGGTGATCGCCAGGCGCAGTTTGGCGCTGCCCGCCAGGAAAGCCTGCCAGCCGTCCACCGTGTCGGGCTTCAGGCCGGCACTGGCCAGCTGCTCGATCAGCGCCTCGCGGCGACCGGCTGAGTCGGCGGCGATCAGCACGCGACCCGGATAGTTCGATAGGAAGTGACGCAGCGACGTGCCAGGTTCTTCGCCCTTGCGGGTGAGCGGTAGCTCAGGTGCCGGCTGGGTGCCGCTTGGCAGCGCATGCTCGTGGCCGCTTTCCACCAGCTCCACGCGCAGACGCTTGTTGAGTTGTTCGCGCAGCAGATCGGGGGGCAGATAGAGTTCGGCCGGCGGTAGTACCGGGCGCTCGATGTCGTGGGCGCGCTGGTCATAGCGCTCACCGGTCTGGGTCCAGAACTGCTCGGCCGACTCCAGCGCGCCTTCGCCGAGCAGGAACACCGCGCTGTCGGCGAGGTAGTCGAACAGTGTGGCGGTCTGCTCGAAGAACATCGGCAGGTAGTACTCGATGCCGCCGGGCGTGACGCCTTCCTTCATGTCCTGGTAAAGCGGGCAGCGGCGCACATCGATGGGAAAGCGCTCACGCAGGCGCGTGCGGAAATCCTTGGCGGCATTCTCGGTAAGTGGAAACTCGCGAGCGGGCAGCAGTTCGATGTATTCCACCTGCTGTTGCGAGCGCTGCGTTTCCGGGTCGAAGCTGCGGATCGATTCCACTTCGTCATCGAACAACTCGATGCGATAAGGCTCGGCCGCACCCATCGGGAAAATATCGATCAGCGCGCCGCGCACGGCAAAATCACCCGGCTCGGCCACTTGCGGCACATTGCGATAGCCGGCGGCTTCCAGCCGGCGCTGCTCGGCAGCCAGCTCCAGCTTCTGTCCCTTCTTCACCATCAGCCCGGCGCCGGTGATATGGCTGCGCGGGGAGATGCGCTGCATCAGCGTGGCGATCGGCACCACCAGCACGCCACGTTGCGTGCTGGGCAGCTGATAGAGCGTGGCGACGCGCTGCGAGACGATGTCCGGATGCGGGCTGAACACGTCGTAGGGGAGCGTTTCCCAGTCGGGGAAATGCAGCACTGGCAGGTTGCCCGCGAATATCCGCAGCTCATCCTCGAGCGCGTGAGCGCGCTGGGTGTCGCGGGTGACCGCTACCAGCAAGCCTTCGTGTGAACGAGCAGCTTCGGCGACCAGCAGGGCGCGTGAGGAACCGTGCGGCGACGTCCAGTAACGGCGCTGTTTGGGACTGGTGGGCAGGGACGGGTGCGGAATCGTATTGGCCATGCGGACGCTGGGATCGTGGGCGCCGCCATCGAGCCGCGCCGGGAAAGCGGGCAAGTGTAACGCGACCGCCCCGGCAGGCCGGGGCGGAAGTTCACATCGAACGAATTCTGGCCAGCTTCAGAGCTGCAGCGAGATCTGCGTGGTGCCGGGTTCTTCTGGAGTCAGGCGGCGGACGAAGCCGATCTCCTTGCACAGGTGCAGCATGGGGCGATTCTCAAGCAGCACGTAACCCCAGATCTCATCCACCCCGCGGCGGCGGCAGTCGTCGACCAGTTGCTGCATCAACAATGCGCCGAGGCCCTGGCGGGTCCAGTCAGGCTCCACCAGCACGGAGAACTCCGCGCTGTTGGCGGCCTGGTCCACATAGATGCGGCCGACACCGCGCAGCTCGGCGGGCTGCACCGTTTCGTCCATCAGCACCAGAGCGGTTTCCATAGCCGGATCGATGCAACACAGGCGCTGTGCCATGGGCTCAGGCAGCTCGCCCATCGAGTGCAGGAAACGGCGGCGGATGTCTTCCGGAGACAATCGGGAAAACTGGCGCTTGAGAGCGGCCACATCGCCCGGTTCGATACTGCGCAGGCGCAGTGCCCGGCCGTCGTGCGTGTGGACCATCTCGCCCTGGGGGCGGGGCAGCTCGACCAGGCGCGGACGGGCGAAGCGTTCGCTGCTGCGCGGGGGAAGCGCGCGCCGGCTGTTGGTGAGGTCGATAGCGGGAGTCATGTCCATACTTTAGCGTATTGTGTGCGCCGCAACATGAACAAAAGTACTTATATGTGGCGTTCTTTGGAGGCTTTATGTCGCATCGCATTGCGGTATGGCGGGGTGCTGCCCAAGCGCGTGACATGCCGGCTGGTTCAGAATGCGCCACCGGGGATTTTCGGGCGTCGAGGGAGAGTGAAAACCATGGCAGCAAGTTCAAAAGGCATGACGGCAGCGCAGCTGGAGGCCTTGTGCGGCCGCTGGCCAGGGGTGACGCGGGACATCAAATGGGGTGCCGATCTTGTCTTCAGCGTGGGCGGCAAGATGTTCGTGGTCACACCGACAGACGGCAGCGAAGGCGGCCGGCTTTCGTTCAAGGTGCCGGACGAACGGTTTCTGGAACTGACCGACCAGCCGGGTATGATGCCGGCCCCCTACATGGCACGCGCGCACTGGGTCTCCGTGACCGAGCCGCAGCGTTTCACCACGGCCGAGCTGGCAGATTTCATCCGCACGGCCTATGGGCTGGTGCGCGCCAAACTCACCAAGAAGCTGCAAACGGAACTGGGGCCATGGCCCATGTCCAAGGAAAAAACGAAGTGAAGCAACATATAGGCAGCATCGCCCTGGTCGTGGCTGATTACGACGAAGCCATCGACTGGTACACGCGCGTGCTCGGCTTCACTCTGATCGAGAACACCGACATGGGCGGTGGCAAGCGCTGGGTGATCGTATCGCCGCCGGGTGCCAACGAGGCGCGACTGCTGCTGGCGAAAGCTTCAACGCCAGAACAGTCGGCAAGGGTGGGTGATCAGACCGGTGGGCGCGTGTTCCTGCTGCTGCACACGGACGATTTCTGGCGCGATTACCAGCGCATGAAAGCCGCCGGTGCGGTGTTTCGCGAGGAGCCGCGCGAAGAGGCCTATGGCACCGTGGTGGTGTTCCAGGACCTCTATGGCAACAAGTGGGATCTGCTGCAGCTCAAGACGAGCTGAACTGCGACTCAGTCGACTTCGTCCGGCTCGAAGAAGCTCCAGCGGATATCCGGGAATTCGGCCTTCATGTCGCGCTCCACATTGTTGATGGCCGCGATCAGCGAAGTCTGGTCCGGTGCAGGCGACATGCGCGCCTTCACCGCGACCATCACGTCCGGACCCATCTGCAGCGTGATGAGGTTGAGCACGACGGCCACTTCAGGGCGGGCATTGACGAAGGCCAGTATTTCTTCACGCCGTTTCGGCTCCACGCCCTGGCCGATCAGCAGCGCTTTGACCTCGTAGGCGATGGCAAACGAAACGATCATCAGCAGCACGCCGATGACGATGGTGCCTGCGGCGTCGTAGATAGGGTTGCCGGTGATCATGGTGGCGAGTACCGCCCCCAACGCCACCGTGAGGCCGAGTAGGGCAGCAAGGTCTTCGCCGAAGATCACCAGCAGTTCGCTGGAACGCGTTTCGTGGAACCAGCGCCACAGTCTGCGGCCCTCGCGCGCCTTGTTCACTTCCTTGAGGCAGCCATACATGGAGATGGATTCGGCCACCACGCCGAAGGCCAACACGCCCACCGCCACCCATGGCAATCTCAACGGCTCGGGCTGGCTCAGCTTGTGGATGCCTTCGCGGATGGAAAACATGCCGCCCACGCTGAACAACAGCATGGCCACCAGGAACGACCAGAAATACAGTGCGCGCCCCCAGCCCAGCGGGTACTCATCGGAAGGCGGTCGACCGGACTGGCGTATGCCCAGCAGCAACAGGCCCTGGTTGCCGCAGTCGGCCAACGAGTGCACGGCTTCGGCCAGCATGGCGCCGGAGCCCGTGATCCAGGCAGCGACCAGCTTGCTGACGAAGATGGCGAAGTTGGCGCCGAGGGCGATCAGGATCGCCCTCAGTGAATTGGCGGGGCCGGACATCGTGCATTCCTTTGGACGAAGGCCATAGTGTAAACGGCACCAACCGTCAGTGAACGACGCCCACCCCGATGCCAAAGCTCACGTTGGATTTGCCGCTATCCATCTCGGCAGCCGTCCATACGTGAGCCTGCGCCACGCTTACCGTCGGAAACACGTAGCCGGCTTCGCCCACGTTGCCATTGCGATTGCCGGTGATGCGACCGGCCAGCGTGACCAGCGAGCCGGAGGGATAGTCGAACGACTCGACATAGCCCGGCACGACCGCGATGAAGCGCCCCCAGCCGCCGCCGTTGTCCGCCTTGGGACGTTGCGAGCTGTCGAGCGGATAGCCGAGGATCTCGAGCTCGCTGTGGTCGTTGAAGTTGTGCACTTCCACGATGCGGCCGCCCCAGATCACGTCCGCGTTCGCATAGTGGTCCGGTGCCTGCGCCACCATGTTGGGCGCGACGGCGACGGTGTTGGCCGAGGGCTTGTAGATCGGCGCCGGCGCACACGCAGCCAGTGCCAGCAGACTGGCGGAAACGACACCACGAAGCAGGTAGGAAGCTAGACGGGCGGACATGGCGGACTCCGGCTTTGTGGGCTTGGATGTCATGAGCTTAGCCGTCCTGCGGTGAGGACGGTAGACAGGGGCGTGGCGTGTCGCCCTGTTTTCAGGCGGCGGCTTCTTCCACCAGCCAGTCGAGCCGCCATTGGGCCGGTTTTTCCTGCGAAAGCAGTGGCGCCATCACGCGCAACGAGTCACGCAGCGCATCGTCGAATTTCCACGGTGCGTTGAGGATGACCATGCCCGAGCCATTGAGGCGCAACGGCGAGTCGTCAGGGTGTACCAGCAGCTCTGCGCGCAGCACGCGACGCGCACCGCTGCGTTGCAGCCAGCGGTGGAACGGCTGCACCTGGCTGCGCAGCTTGATCGGATACCAGATCGCATAGACGCCCGTGGGCCAGCGTTGCATCGCCATCTTGATCGTCTGTTCGATCACGCGGTATTCGGAGTCCTGCGCCTCATACGGCGGGTCGATCAGCACCAGGCCGCGCTTTTCCTTCGGGGGAAGTAGCGCTTTCAACGCTTCGTAGCCGTTGCGCTGGTGTACGTGCACGCGCTGGTCGTGATGGAACAGGTCGCGCAGGCGCGAGGCTTCCTCTGGATGCAGCTCGCATACCTGGGCGCTGTCACTTTCGCGCAGGGCGTTTGCCACCTGCAGCGGCGAACCGGGATAGAGCTTGAGCCCGTGTTCGTTGCCAGGAAGCTTCAGGATGGCATCCAGCCAGCGGCGCAGCAGCGGCGGCAGCGCCTGCGAATGTCCCACGGACGGGCGCAGGTCGGGGAACAGCAGCCTGACGATACCGTCCTTGTATTCACCGGTCTTGCCCGCCTCGACGCTATCCAGTGCATAGCAGCCGCTGCCAGCGTGGGTTTCGATGAAGGCAAATGGCGTGGGCTTGGATTGCAGCGCCTCGATCAGCGCGAATAGCACTGAATGCTTGAGGACGTCGGCAAAATTGCCGGCGTGGTAGGCGTGACGATAGTTCATGGGCTTCCGGGCGCCTGGTGGTGGGGAATTATAAGGGCAGGGCGGTCGATCGCGTTGAACGCCTTTCCTTCACCTTTTAAGAGCGCGCTCTGCGCGCGACCGCGGAGTCTTCACACTCCGCTCCCTTGGCTTGTTGGCGGGGTGTGCCGCTACAAGTGAGCACTCCATACCCAATGGAGCCACCTCCAGAGTTGAGCCACAGGCCGGCGGATGGCTATTCTCCCTCCCATGACCCGCCACCTGTTCCATCGCCTACGCCGTTGCCGCGCCCTGTTCGCGCTGGCGCTGTGCGCGTGGCTGGCGCTGGCCAGTGTCGCGTGGGCGCAGGCCAGCTGCCATGCATCGATGGGCTCATCCCAAGGCATGAGCATGCATCACGGCATGGATGCGCATGGTCATGAATCGGCGCACCCCACCACGATGGCTACCGATAGCTGCTGCGCGCACGCAACCGCCAACGTGCCGGCGAACCTGGCCCAGGGCCTGACACAGGTACAGCCGGAAAGCGCAGGTTGGAAGCCAAGCCGCGAAGTGGCGCCACAACCCGTCTACGAGCCCCCGCTGCGACCGCCGGTCGCCTGATTCTCCGTTCGCTGCAAGGGGCCGAAGCTTCGGCCGACTCGACGCACCCGCGACGTGGGTGCGACTGACGGAGCAAATGCAATGAGCAATCAGGAACCGCGCGGCTTTCAGTTGCCGCGTCGGCGTTTTGTGCAGGGGCTGGCGCTGGGTGGCGTGGCGGCCGGGCTGGGGCTTTGGCGCGGCAATGCCCATGCCCAGGTCGCAACGCCGCGTACCGAGTTGCGTGGCAACCATTTCGAACTGGAGATCGGTGAACTGCCGGTCGACTTTACCGGGCGCAAGCGCATGGCCACCGTGGTGAACGGGCAGTTGCCCGCGCCGCTGCTCCGCTGGCGACAGGGAGAGACGGTGACTCTGCGCGTGCGTAACCGCATGCGCGTGGCCAGTTCCATCCACTGGCACGGCATCGTGTTGCCTGCGGACATGGACGGTGTGCCCGGTCTGAGTTTCGACGGCATTCCGGCGGGTGGCGAGTACACCTATCGCTTCACGGTGAACCAGTCGGGTACCTACTGGTACCACAGTCATTCGCGCTTCCAGGAACAGACCGGGTTGTACGGCCCCATCGTGATCGAGCCGCGCAATGGCGAGCGCCATGCGGTACAGCGCGACTACGTGATTCTTTTGAATGACTGGACCGATCTCGATCCGGAAACCATCTATGCCAACCTGAAAAGGCAAAGTGATTACTACAACGTCGGCAAGCGCACCGTGGGCGACTTCCTGCGTGACACCGGACGTGACGGCATCTCGCAAGCGCTGGCCGAGCGGCAGATGTGGAACCAGATGCGCATGGATCCCACCGATCTGGCCGATGTTTCCGCTGCCGCGTACACCCATCTGGTCAACGGCCAGACACCGGCAGGCAATTGGACGGGCCTGTTCAATGCGGGCGAGAAGGTGCGACTGCGCTTCATCAACGGCTCGTCGATGACGTTCTTCGACGTGCGCATTCCCGGCCTGAAGATGACCGTGGTGGCCGCTGACGGGCAGCCGATCGAGTCGGTGAGCGTGGATGAGTTTCGCATCGGCACGGCCGAGACCTATGACGTGATCGTGCAGCCCTCTGCCGACCGTGCGTGGACCATCTTCGCGCAAAGCATGGATCGCACCGGTTATGCGCGCGCCACGTTGGCGCCGAGTATCGGCATGTCGGCCGACGTGCCGGCACTCGACCCGCGTCCGTTGCTCAGCATGAGCGACATGATGGGTGCGATGGATCACGGCGGCATGTCGCACGGTATGGGCCATGACATGGCCGGCATGGATATGTCCGCCATGCCCGGCATGCTTGCCATGCCGATGCAGCACGAACAGGCGTCGCCGCTGAAGACTGGCCCCGAGGTGGACATGCGTGTGGCCATTCCACGCGGCAATCTCGATGACCCAGGTGTGGGCCTGCGCGACAACGGCCGCCGCGTGCTGACCTATGCGGACCTGCATGCGATCGATGCGCCGATATCACCGCGCGTGGATCGAGAGATCACCTTGCGCCTCACCGGCAATATGGAGCGCTATCTGTGGTCATTCGACGCCACGCGCTTTTCCGCCGCCGAGCCACTGCGCTTGCGTTACGGCGAACATGTGCGGGTGGTGTTGGTGAACGACACCATGATGACCCATCCGATCCACCTGCATGGCATGTGGAGCGAGCTGGAAACACCGGACGGCGCGTTCCAGGTGCGCAAGCACACGGTGGTGGTGCAACCGGCGCAGCGGTTGAGTTACCGCGTGAGTGCGGATGCCTTGGGTCGCTGGGCGTATCACTGTCACCTGCTCTATCACATGGAGGCGGGCATGTTTCGCGAAGTGGTGGTGGCATGAGCAGGCAGCTTCATTGCTGCATCGCAGTGGGTCTGCTGAGCGTCTTGCCGTCGCTGGCATGGGCGCAGAGCATGGATATGCAGGGTATGCAGGACATGCCGATGCAGCACGCGCCTGCAGCCCGCAACGATCGGGCTGATCCACACGCAGGGCACAACGCGCCCGTACAGCCCATGGATGCCGCGCACGAGCACGGTGACATGGACAAGGATCATGCCGGGCACGACATGGCCACGACGGATGGCGATGCGCTTCCACCCAATGACCATGTCCCGCCATTACCTCCGCAGTACGTCACGCACGAGATGTCCTCCTCGCAGATGACCGAGCTGATGCAGATGGACGACACCGCACCCTTGGGCATGCTGCTGTTCGATCGCCTGGAACGCACCCGCAGCACTGCGGGTGACTACGCCACCAGCTGGGAGGCGGAAGGGTGGTGGGGCAACGGCATCGATCGACTGTGGCTGAAAACCGAAGGCGAGCGAGGCAGCGAGGGCACCCAGGACGGCCGTGCCGATGTGCTTTGGAGTCACGCCTGGACAAGCTTTTGGGATTGGCAGCTGGGCGCGCGCCAGGATTTCGGGCGAGGGCCGAACCGTCAGTGGGCGGCGTTTGGCGTGCAAGGGCTCGCGCCTTACTGGTTCGAGACGCAGGCTACGTTCTACGTGGGCGAGCAAGGACGAACCGCTGTGCGTCTCGAAGCCAGCTACGAGCTGTTGTTTACGCAGCGGCTGATACTGGAGCCCCGGCTGGAGATGAACGTCTACGGCAAGAACGACCCGCAGCGCGGCGTCTCGTCGGGATTGTCAGACCTTGAGGCGGGCCTGCGCCTGCGTTACGAGTTCAGCCGCAAGTTCGCTCCGTATCTCGGCGTGAACTGGACGCGGCGTTTTGGTAGCCACAACGATCTGCCGGGCGTACCCGAGCTGCATGCTCGTGAAACGACTTGGGTGGCCGGTGTGCGCTTTTGGTTCTGAGGAGACCTAGCATGAAGTTCATCGTGATCGTGTTGTCAGGCGTGTTGTTGCTGGCGGTAGCTGGCGCGGCATTTGTCTGGTCGGGCACCTATGACATTGCGGCAGATAACCGGCACTGGGCGGTGACGGAGCGGGTCATCGACATGCTGCGCGAGCGCTCCATCGAACGGCGTGCAAGTGGAGTGGCCGTGCCGGATCTCGATGATCCGCAACGCATCCGCCGCGGCGCGGAGCACTACGCGGCGATGTGCGCAGCCTGCCATCTCACGCCGGCCATGCGCTCGACCGAACTGCGCGCTGGCCTGTATCCGCAGCCGCCGGATCTGTCGAAGCATGGCGTGCACGATCCCGCTGAGGCGTTCTGGGTGATCAAGCACGGCGTCAAGCTCACCGCCATGCCCGCATGGGGGCGCAGTCACGACGATATGGTCATCTGGGACATGGTGGCTTTCGTGCGTCAATTGCCGAAGCTGGACGAAGCACAGTTCGAGGAGATGGCCGGTTCGGCGGGCAACAATGGTCATGGTGGTGAACATGAGCATCATCACCATGACGGTGCGCCGGACAATCATGAAGCGCATGACGACGACCATGACGCGCATGACCATGACATGTCAGGGCACGGCGGGCATTAGCTCGTTCGTAAAATGCAACGGGCGGCGCAGGCCGCCCGTCAGCTGAATCAGTAGGCCACCGTGATGCGCTTGCGGCTGGCGTCGCTCTTCTCGATACGATCAAGCAGGGCCGCGGCATAGTCCGGCACGGTGATGCGGCTCTTGCCGTTGGCATCGACCAGCAACTGCTCGCCGCCCACGCGGTACTTGCCGGTGCGCGGGCCATCTTCGAGCAGGGCGGCTGGACTGATATACGTCCAATCCACATCGGCCTTGCTGTGGCGGAAAATATCCAGCGCCTTGGCTTGACCGTTGGCTTCCACCTTCCAGGCGTCCGGGAAATGCGGGTCGTCGATCACGCGCACGCCAGGCGCGGTTTCCAGCGAGCCGGCACCACCAACCCACAAGAGTCGTTTCACGCCGGCGCGGGGCAGGTTGTCCAGCAGCGTCGTGGCGTTGGTGGTGATGCTGTCGGGCTTGCCGTCGCGACGAGCGGAGAGGCTGGCGACCACAGCATCAGCACCGCGCACCGCGTCCAGCCAGCTTTCCGGTTTGGCGACGTCGCCAGTAACCACAGTCAGATGGTCGTTCCGGGTCGATAGGCGCGACGCGTCGCGCACGATGGCGGTGACGTCGTAGCCGCGCGCAAGGGCTTCGTCGAGGATGGCGTGACCAATGTGGCCGGTGGCGCCGAACAGGGCGATCTTCATGGACAAGGTGCTCCAGCGATATGAGTGGGAGGGGAGGCCGGCGAACGATGGGGTTCGGTGTGTGAAAGCTTCGCCAGCGCCGAGTGCCGGGAAACAGCATGCGCCTCGCATCGATACGGATAAACGCACCAAATGGGAATTCACTGTAAAGTTTGAGTTGACAATGGCAGGCCGCAGGCGCTCGGCGTGGCAAACGAAGTCAATCTCAATCGGCTGGCGGTGTTCGTCGCACTCATGCGTGCGGGTTCGTTCACGGCCGCCGCGGAAACGCTGGGCATGACCAAGGCCATGGTGAGTCAGCATGTAGCGCGACTGGAGCAGGAGCTGGGTGTCACGTTGCTTCTGCGCAGTACGCGCCGCATGACGTTGACCGAAGCCGGCACGGCGTTCCACGCTGCCTGCGTGAACATTCTTGCCGAGGCGGAAGCGGCCATAGAGCAGGTAGGGCGCAGCCAGGAAAAGCCCAGTGGCACGCTACGCCTGACAGCTACCAGTGACTACGGCACCGCCGTGGTGGCGCCCGCGCTGGCGGATTTCATGCAGGCCAACCCGCAGCTGCAGGTGGATCTGGTGCTCACCGATCATGTGAGCGACCTGATCGCGGAGCGGTTCGACCTGGCGATCCGCATGGGCTGGCTGCGCGACTCGAACCTGCGCTCGGCGCGACTGGGCAGCTTTCGCCAGTTGCTGGTGGCATCACCCGCTTATCTTGCGCGCCGTGGCGAACCGCGAAGCCTTGCCGAACTGTCGGGACACGACTGGGTTGCGCTGACGCTGCTGTCTTCGCCGTTGCGCTGGACGTTCACCGCGCCCGACCACTCACGCCGTACCGTGCGCATGCAACAGACAGCGCAGGCCAACAATGTGACAGCTGCGCACGCGCTGGTGCGTCACGGCGCTGGTGTAAGCGTGTTGCCTGATTATCTGGTCACCCGCGATATTCGCGAAGGCAGCCTCGTAGCGTTGCTGGCGCAATACAGCCTGCCGGATGGCGGCATCTATGCGGTGTATCCCGGTCGCCAGCCGCCGGCCAAGGTGCGCGCGTTCATCGATCACCTGCGTGCCAGGCTGGTGTCGCTGTCCTGACGCGTCAGCCCTGGAACATGAAGAACAGGTACGACACGAACAGGATCAGGTGCACTGCTCCCTGCAACACGTTGGTGTGGCCGCTGGAAAACGTCACCAGGCACAGCGCGAGCGTCAACAGGAACAGCAGCAGATCCGTGTGCTGCAAACCCAGAATGATGGGATGCGCGATCAGGTGGCTGATCATCAGGATGGCCGGAATCGTCAGGCCGATGGTGGACAGCACCGAACCGAGAAAGATGTTGACCGAGCGCTGCATATGGTTGCCACGTGCGGCTCGTACGGCACCGATCGCTTCGGGAGTGGCCACCAGCACGGCCATGGTGAGGCCCGCCAGCGCGGCCGGTGCGCCCATCGTCTCCACCACGTAATCCACCGGATGCGCCAGCTTCTCGGCGAGATACACCACGGGAATCATGTAGGCCCCGAGCAGAGCCGCATGCAGCAACGTGCGGCCGCTGCTGCCCTGTCGTGGTGCATGCACTGTCGTCTCGCCAGTGCCGGCAGCGAAATACGCGCGGTGCCGCCGCGTCTGCAGGCCCAGGAAAGCGACGTAGAGCCCGACCGAGATTACGGCGAGAAAGATCTCTTGCGGGAACGAGAGCGTGGGTCCGGGCGTGGTCGTGGTGAAGTTAGGTAACACCAGCGCGAACATGCCCAGCGGAATGACCACGCCCAGATAGGCGTTGGCGCCCTGCAGGTTGTATTGCTGCTCGCGATGTCGCCAGCCGCCGGTGAGAAGGGAAAGGCCAACCATGCCGTTGAGCACGATCATGGTCACCGCGAACAACGTATCGCGTGCCAGCGTGGGGTTGTTCGCCCCGTGCAGCATGATCGCGGTGATGCTGATCACTTCGATGGCGGTGATCGACAGGGTCAGCACCAGCGTGCCATAGGGCTCGCCCAGGCGTTCGCCCAACTGCTCGGCATGACGCACCACCGCCAGGGCCGAGCCGAGGATGACTGCGAACAGCCACGCGAAGATGAAGCCCAGCCAGGGCAGGCGGTCGAGTCCGGCCAGCAGGCGTGGGCCGAACCATAGAAAGGCCATTGAGGTGGCCACGCTGACGACGAGGAACCATTCGTTCCTCAGCCATGCGGGGAAACCGTTCGGCTTCATCGGGCGACGCCCCTGCAGGCCGGATGACACCGGCACGATCGGTGCGCCGTACTCTAGCCGCTGGACGCCGCCGTGAGTGCCTTCCTTTCGTCGTATGCCCTGGCGACGCCGGGAACTATTCCACCACGCTGTGGCTTTCCGCCGTGCCCAGCAGTTCGGGTTGCGAGGCCTTGCCCTGCCGGCGGCTGAGCAGTGGATGCATGAAGACAGCGGCGAGGATCACGGCCACGCCGGCGTAGAACCAGCCGTCCAGTTCGCGCTGCTCGCCAAGCAGCACGATGGCCAGCACGATCGCGTAGATCGGCTCCAGGTTGGTCACCATCTGCGTACCGAACGCGCTCATGTGGCGCAGCGCCACCAGTGCCAGTGCAAACGGCAACAGCGTGCAGCCGAACGACAGCAATATCAGCAGCGCTGCGTCATGCAGGGATGGCCATACAAAAGCAGCGCCTGTGTGTGGCATCAGTGGCGCCAGCAAGGTGAGGAACAGCATGCCTGTGCCCAACTCGATGAAGGTGACGGTGAGTGGATCACCGTGATCCACCAACCGTTTGTTGAGCGAGCCAAACAGTGCGACCAGCAGAGCCGACAGCGCGCCGACGGCGATGCCCACGCGCATGTCCACCGGTACACCGCCCACCACCATCGCCACGCCCGGCACCACGGCCACGCCAATCATCAGTTCGCGCGGATCGAACTTGCGTCGCGCGATCCACGGTTCCACCAAGGCGAGGAACACCGGACCCAGCGCGATGCAGGTGGCCGCCACCGAAGCGTTAGCCAGCTTGATGGCTGCGTAGAAGGTGAGCCAGTGCAGCGACACCAGCACGCCGATACCCGCATAAGCCCAACGCAGTCGCGCAGGCATTGCCTTGAACCCACGCCACACCTTGGGCATCAGCAGTAGCGCACCGGCCACCAGCAGCATGCGCCACCACACCAGCGGCAGAGCGGGCAGGGTGATCAGCTTGCCGAGAATGGCCGTGAAGCCCCAGAGCAGAACGCAGAAATGGATCTGCCAGCGGGCTTTGGTGATGGGTTGCATGGATGGATATCGGCGGGAGTAGCGCCGCATTCTAACGTTGCGACGGCGCGCGGTGGCGCCGGGGCTGGCTCAATGTGCTGGTGTCGGCTTCGACTTTGCTGCGCTGGAAGCGGGTTTGGCTTTGGAAGGGCTACGCATCTGCTCCAGCACAGTGACGCAGGTGTTGTCCGGAGCGCCTTTGCTGGTGGCGATCAGCGGGAGCAGCGCGGCGACGGGCGTGGCGAGTACGCCCAGTGCCAGGGCGCCGCCGCCGCGCAGAATGAGCGGGCCAGGCTGCACGCCCACGTCGGGGTTCTTCAGCGTGCCCTTGGCGTACAACGGCGAGCGCAGCGACAGCACGCGCAGACCTTTGGATTCCGGATGTATGTCGAGATCGAGCTGCTCGGTGGCGAAGTTGATGGTGCCGTTGATACGCACCGTCGCGTCCTCGGTGTCGAACACGAACAGGCGCGTCTGGAACAGGCCATGGGTCGCGACCAGATCCGAAGCGGCGCAATTGATCTTCACCGTTTTGTCGCCGAACAGCTTGCTTATGATGATGTTGCCCACGTTGAGCCCGGCCGTTTCAAGCAGCGCCTTGCTGATCGCGCCATCGTTCATCAGCAGCTTCACCTCGCCGCTGGATGTTCCCAGCAACTCGCTGACCGAATTGCCGCGCGCATCGAGCGCAGCATCGCCATTGATTTCGCCGAAGCTCGTCTGCATCGGTTCAAACGTGGGGAACAGCTGCTTGAGCTTGAGGTGGCGCGCACCAAGCCGGATGGTGCCCTGCATGGGCGTTCGACTACCGTCGAGGCGGATGGTGCTGTTTACCTTGCCGCCGGCCAGTTCGAAGGCGAGCGGGTCCAGGTTGAGAACGCCGTTGTCCATCACCACATGCGTCGACAACGCATCGATGGGCAGAGCGGCCTTGCGCACGATGCTGGCCGCGCTGAAGGTGACATCGGCATCCATGGCGCGCCAGCGATCCGTGCGAAACGGCTCGACTGGTAGCACCTTGTCTGCCGGTTGTGGCGTGGCATCGCCGCGTTGCTGTTTCTCGGCGTTGCTGTCGGCGCCGATCAACGGCGCCAGGTCGGCGAACATCAGCAACTGCGACTTCACGTTGCCGCTCAGCTTGGGCCGGGCGCCGCCGGTATCGAATGCGAGGCTGCCGGAAAGATCGCTGCCGCCCACCTTGCCTCGGAAGTTCTCGTAGGAGAAATGACTGCTGCCGCGCTTGAGGTTGGCTTTCAGATGGCCTTCGGTGGCATAGGGCGGCGTGTCGGGCAGGGTAATGCCGGTCAGCGGATAGAGCTTGGCCATGCTGCTGCCGGAGAACCACAGGCGAATATCCAGCGCTGCCAGGTGCAACGGATCGGTGAAGGTGCCCACAAGGGCAATGTGGCTGTCGCCCACGCGCACGTCAGCCTGCAGCGGGAAAGGCTGGTCCACCTGCTGCAGCGCGAGCACGCCGCCGGTCTTGCCGCTGCCCTTCACCGCAGCACCCTGGTAGCGTCCTTCGGCCTGCCATGCAAACTGATATGTGGCGCGAGTGCCGCCGGGTTGGTTGTCGTTGCTGGCGGCCGCCTTGGCCAATGTCGCGCGCGCGCCACCACCGACGGTCTTGCCCGCCTGTTCGCGTGCATCGGACGACTGCTGCGCCACGATCTGGTCATAGGGAACAGCTTGCTGCAGCGGTTCTACGGTCACCTGCAGATTCACCTTGTTGGCAGCATCGTCCAGCGCGATTCGGCCGCGGTCGAAGCCGATAGCTTGCAGGTCAAGCTGCCACGCCGATGGTTCCGAACTTGATGGCAGGTTGAAATCCCAGTTGGCCTGTCCCTGCGCATTGCGTTCCAGATCGATGGCCGGCTGTGTCAGGTACAACACCGGAATATCCACGCGATGCGCGATCAACGGGAGCGGCGCGAGGCGGAATCGAATGGAATCAAGCTGCGCGAAATGGGGCTGGCTGGCCCACTCAGGATTGGCGATGCTTACGTCCCTGGCAATGAACTGCGGCCACGGCACGAGAGCGGCCAGCCCGCCTTCGGTTTGCTCGCGCCGCCACTGCACGCTGAGATCACCCTGTATGGTGAATGGACGTCCGATCGCTTCGCTCACCCGCGCGTTGATCGTGGGCTTGAGGCGATTCCAGTCGAATGTTGAGGCCACCACCAGCAGCACCGCGATCAGCATTAGCCAGATGCCGATGATCCACGCCAGTATTTTCCAGCTGCGCCGCATCATCCACTCCTCTTGTGCCTACGCAGACTCCGGCTGCATCCTGCCGACCTGAGTGGTGAAGATGGCGTCGTTAGAGGGCAGTGTCGCTTAGGCAATATTCACTCTGGGCACGGCGATTTCGTGCACGAGGCAGGCTCTTCGGGGTTGTTGGTGGAACCCCAATGTCACCACCAAAGGCGCCCGTTCGTGAGATGGATGCGAGGGGGAATGCCTGGTTGAAGGGGCCGTGTTGACCAAAGCGGCGCCGCGTATTCCGCGGCACCGTGTGAAGCGTGAATCAGGGCGATGCCTTGGTTTCGCGAACCGGAATATTGATGCTGCACAGGTCGATCTTGCCTGCCGGATTGCTGTAGAAATCGTCGCGACGATTGCGCTTGGCGTCGACCAGTGCCGCGAAAGTGGCGCTGTCGGTGCGCAGCACTTCGATTGTGGGTCGTTTGGCTGGCGCCATCTCCGACGCAAGCTGCACTGAGCTGATCGTCTCGCGTTGGTCGGGTTTGTCATAGAAGCCAAGCGGACCGGTGCCGCGCGGCAGGCCGGAAAGAAATTCCATGCCCTGCAACACGCGCCCGACAACGGCCAGGTTACGGTCCAGGCCGCGAGGTGCCTGCCCGATGACAGCGTAGAGCGAGGTGCCGCTACCGGTTTGCGGGTCGGCATCACGTCCCACGCCTACCATGCCGTAGCAATGGGTCAGCCACTCTTGCCCGCTGGCCTTGTCGCGGCCGACGGGAAAGCCCTCGGAGAACCCCACCTCGGGCGCGTAGACGTCGCCGTCAGGCAGCCGCGTAAACGGCAGCTTCGCGTCGATGGTGCGCGTGTATTCCGGCGCCAACTTGGACTTGGCGCTACCTAGCGGCTTGAGCTTGTTCTTGTCGCCGTTGTCGTCGTCTTCCGGGTCGCCCCATTGAGTGACGAAGTTGTCCTGTACGCGAACGATGGCCAGGCCATCGAAATAATGCTCGTGCACGAGGGTGCGAATGTTGGCTGCATGCAGCGGAGTGAAATCCGGCGCCAGTTCGATCAACACCTGGCCTTGCGGCAGGCGCATGAGCAACAGGTTCTGCGGATCTGGGGTGCGCCACTCCTGCGACTGCGACTTGGCGAGCAACTCTTTTGGCGTCGGTGTGTGCTTCGGTTTGGAATCATCCGCTGCGGCGACGGACAGCGTGGCAGTGAGCGCAATGGCGGCGGCAAGGCAGTGGCGCAGCAGCATAGGATCCCCCCGATGTTGGAAAGGGATCACGTTAGCAGAGCGCGGATCGTCTCGGGCAGGAGTTGGCAACCACGGGCGCATTCGAGTGGAAGTGGGCGGCCAGCCAGGAATGACTGGACAAGTCGCCACCCCAGCATCTACTGGGGTGACATCCAAAGACTTGTTCAGAGCGTTGCTGGCGACGGAGCGAAGTGTGCGCGAGTTCGGCCCGTCATCGCGTCGAAGATGGCATCGCCGTGCCTGAAGAATTCGTGCTTACGATTGGCGGTCCGAGCCACGTCTCTTGTGGCTAGTCGTTTGCCGGCAACACCAGGAATTCGGCAGCTTCGAGAGCCGAGCCTTGCCAGTGCCCTGGGGCCACGTCGCGCCACCACGGTTGCACTTCTTCGAAGCGGGCCGGTTCGGCAGGCTCGCCCAAACGCGGCATCACCAGCCCTTCAGGTGCCCTTGCAAGCAACACCTCCGCCGGCTCTGCCCATGGATGCATGGCCAGGTTGAAGGTGCCCCAGTGAACCGGAAGGAGGCGTCCGCTGCCCAGTTGCTTCCATGCTTCCAGGGCGTTGTCCGGGCCCAGATGCACATTGCCCCAGGATGGATGAAACGCGCCGACTTCAATCATGGCCAGGTCGAAAGGTCCGAGTCGTTGGCCTATTTCTGCGAAGGCCGGCGACAAACCCGTATCGCCGCTGAAGAACACCGCGTGGCGCTCACCGCGAAGCGAAAACGAGGACCACAAGGTGGCATTGCGATCGTGCAGCCCTCGACCGGAAAAGTGATGTGACGGTGCTGCGGTAATCGTCAGCCCACCTGGCAGCACGGCTTGCTCCCACCAGTCGAGCTCGATGATGCGTTCGGCGGGCACGCCCCATGCTTCCAGATGCACGCCGACGCCGAGCGAGGTGACAAATGGCACCTGCAATGCTCTCAGTGCGCGGATGCTTGGATAGTCAAGATGATCGTAATGGTCATGCGAGATCAGCACCGCATCCAGTGGCGGCAAGGCGGAAATGTCGACGGGCACCGGCTGGAACCTCTTGGGCCCGAAGAAGGAGAGGGGCGAGGCGCGCGGGCCCCAAACGGGATCCGTCAACACGCGCCTCCCATCGATTTCCAGCAGCACCGTTGAATGACCGAGCCAGGTGGCGCGCAACCCGGTTTCGGTTGGTTGTGCCCAGCCGCCGCGCGGGTCCAGTGCGGGCAACGGTCGCCCCGGCGTGCGCCCTTCGCCGTGAAATACGAAGTCGATCAGCGACGGGCGTTCTTCCACCACGATCTTCGCAGTGGGCGAGTAGGTATTCACGAAGCCGGCGCCCGCGTACTGCGCGGAAGATCGCATGCGTTCAAGCCGCAGCCCAGTAGCATGTCGGGTAAACAAAGCCATCGCTGACCTCCCGGGATGCACCGGTACCGGTGCAGCCATATCACGTGAAATTTCGATCCGCAGCGCCAATCGCTGTCGACGTCGACGAAAGCTGCCTATTACTTATCGGGGCGGCTCGGCGATTTCCAACCCACCGGAGGTTGGTCGTGACGGAGTGCCATGGGTAACGTCGGCGAATCTCCTACGACTTGATGCGTTCGGTTCGCATGACGAAGGTGCAGGTCAGCTCCACTGGCTTCCTGAAAATGGGCGGAGCGGCGAGGAGACAACTGACCGCTATCGCCGGAAGCGGTCGTCGTCTGGACGGATATTTCTAGAAGGCGAGTGCCACGCCCGTCAGCTCTTCGCTCAGTGCGAGGAGCCGCGTTGCCAATGCCGGATCGATCGCCCATGGCGCCACTCCCTGTGCTGCGGCAGTAGATGCGGAGGTCGTCATCGCAGCGATATCAGCATGTTCGCAGTACGCACCACCCATGCCGCTCAACTGATCGCTCACGGCGCACCAGACCAGAGTCGCCGCGCCTTGCTCCACGGTCTTGAAGTGATCGGGCACGATGGGGCGTCCGTTCTCGAACGAGATACCAAAAGACAACAGTTCCTCTTCCGTCAGATGACGAATGAGATCGGTCGACAGAATCGAACCGGGGTGCGCCGAGAACGCACGGATGCCGTGCTCTTCGCCCAGCTTGTCCAGGCCTAGCGCAAACAGCGCATTGGCAGTCTTGGACTGCCCGTAGGCTTTCCATTTGTCATAGTCGCGCCGCTCGAAGTTCGGGTCGTCGAAATCGATGCCGCCGAAGCGATGCCCGGCGGAACTCACGGACACCACGCGTGCATGGGACGCCTTGCGCAGCGCGGGAGCGAGGCGTGCTACCAGCTGGTAGTGACCCAGGTGATTTGCGGAGAACTGCACCTCGTAGCCGCGCGCATCGCGCGTCAGCGGCGTGGCCATCATGCCTGCGGAGTTGATGAGGATATCCAACGGCCGACCTGAGGCGAGAAACGTGGCAGCGAAAGCGTCGATCGAGGCCGGATCGAGCAGATCCATGGCCTCCACCTCCACGCGTGGAATGCCTGCCAATGCCGCTTTCGCCTTGTCGAGTGTGCGCGCCGGTACGACCACGGTGGCACCGCCTTGCGCGAGCACGCGGGTGGCTTCAAGACCGAGCCCTGAATAGCCGCCGGTAATGATGGCCGTCTTGCCGGCGAGGTTCTTTCCCGCCAGCGCCTCGTGCGCCGTCGTACGAGGGCCGAAGCCCGAACGTAGGGGTGACTGTTTGCTTTGCATGGACGGTTTCCTGATTACCAAGACGCCACTTTAGGGCGGCCGTGCTAGACCATCCATGCACTCAGGTCCACAATACTTTTTCGATCGTCCAGGATTTGGCCATGGATACGTTATCCAGCGTGCTTTCGCTGCTCAATGTCCGCAGCGCCATCTCCACCGGTGTGAAGGCCGGCGGCGCGTGGTCGGTTCAGTTCTCCACGGTCGCCGGCATCAAGTTCAACGCGATGGTCGAAGGTCAGTGCTGGCTCGCGCTGGAGGGCGATCACGCTCCGGTCCGGCTTCAGGCGGGTGACTGCTTTCTGCTCAAGGGCGGCCACCGTTTCGTACTGGCGAGCGATCTTTCGTTGCCACCGGTCGACGCGGCCAGCCTGATTGGCAGCCCGGTCGAAGGCATGGCGCATCTGGGCCAGGGCACTGATATGTACGCGATCGGCGGTCGCTTCATCTTCGACCCCGCTGACGCATCCATGTTGATCGATGCCTTGCCACCGTTTGTGCACGTCGAAGGTCGTTCAGCGCATGCAGCCACCTTGCGTTGGGTGCTGACCAACCTGGCCGAGGAGTTGACCAGCACGCAACCCGGAGCACAGCTCATGGGAGAACACCTGAGTCACATCATGCTGGTTCAGGTGTTGCGCTCGTTTCTTGCATCCGACGCCAGGCCGACCACGGGCTGGCTCGCGGGTCTTTCCGATCCGAAGATCGGTCAGGCGATTCGCCTTATGCACGAGGAGCCCGCGCGACGCTGGACACTCAACGACCTGGCGCACGCCATCAATGTCTCCCGATCGGCTTTCGCATTGCGGTTCAAGACGATCGTTGGCGCGGCACCGCTGGACTATCTCCTGCAATGGCGCATGCGTCTGGCGCGTCACGCATTGCGCAACGACAACGCCAGCGTTTCGTCGATTGCATTGTCCTTGGGCTACACATCGGAAAGCGCGTTCAGCAACACCTTCAAGCGCGTCAATGGGCGGGCGCCGTTGCAATACCGGCGTGAACAACAGCTCATGCAGATGTCGCCTGGCTAGAGGAGCGCAAGGTTCCCTGCATGCCTTCCTTCGCGACAAATGCCAGTGCAGGGTCGTCGATCGGCTGCTTCAGCAAGATCCGGCGGTCCATCTCGTAGTTGTGCGTCACACGCCAGGGCAGGTTGCGGCCCTGGCGCGGCATCATTGTGTTGCCTCGGCGCACGTATCCCGACGTGAGCGAGTCCAGGATGGTTTCGTTCTGCATCTCATGGGCAGGCGCACGCGGCGTCACGGTGGCGAGGCGATGCGCATCCATGTAGTTGAGCAGGCGACAGACGTAACTCGCCGCCAGATCCACCTTCAGCGTCCACGATGCGTTGGTATAACCAAAGATCACGGCAAGGTTGGGCGTGTCCTGCAACAGGACACCTTTGTAGGTCATGAGGTCACCCGCTGAAAACTTCTGCCCATCAACGTCAAGTTGCATGCCACCCAGTGCCTGCAACTGAAAGCCCGTGGCCGTGATGACGATGTCGGCTTCGAGCTCCTTGCCGGAGGTGAGCTGGATTCCGCGCTCAGTGAAGGTGTCGATGGTATCGGTCACGATGGACGCTTTGCCTTCACGGATCACCTTGAACAGATCGCCGTCGGGCACTGCGCATAGGCGCTGGTCCCACGGATCGTACTTCGGGGAGAAGTTGCCTAGGTCTACGTCATCGCCAACATGTCGCCGCACACCCTTCAGAAGTAGCGCTCTTACTTGAGCAGGCCATCGCTTGGCTGCCCGGAAGATGAAACGCTGAAGATAGATGTTTCGCTTGCGCGCCATCGCGTAGACAAGGCGTTCGGGGAGAACATGCTGTAGCCACTCCGAAATCTTGTCATGAGCGGGCAGGGAGACAATGTAGCTCGGTGATCGCTGGAGCAACGTAATGTGCGCGGTTTGATCGGCCATGGCCGGAACGATCGTCACGGCAGTCGCGCCGCTGCCAATGACGACAACACGCTTGTCGCGATACTCAAGACCCTCGGGCCATTGCTGCGGGTGAATGAACTGGCCACGATAGCGCTCGATGCCGGGATAGCTGGGCAGGTAGCCGTTATCGTGATCGAAATACCCGGTGCAGGTAATCAGAAAGTCGCAGGTGAATCGACATGCCGTTTCACTGTCCGTATCCACGGCGTTGATCGTCCAGAACCCGTGCTCGCCCGACCAGGAAACCAGCGTTACGCGCGTGTTGAAATGGATCTTGCTGTCCACGCCATAGGCACGAGCCGTTTCCTCCACGTATGAGCGGATGGACGGGCCATCCGCAAGCACTTTCAACTCGTTCCACGGACGAAACTGGAAGCCAAAGCTGAACATGTCCGAGTCGGACCGAACGCCCGGATACCGAAAGAGATCCCAGGTGCCGCCGATGGCATGGCGACGCTCAAGAAGGCCCACCGATTTGCCCGGACATTCCTTGGTCAAATGACAGGCCGTGCCTATGCCGGATATCCCGGCACCGATGATCAAGACATCGTAGTGGACACCATGAGACTGGTCTGCGCGCATGTCGCTAGCCCTCCCACGTTGCGGATGCCGCAACCCCGATAGCGTACTGCGCTTTGCCGTCCCGCGTGCCTCGGCAGGGCTCACCGGTCGATACTTTCTCAGCAGGTGGGCCCGGCGATAGTCCGAGCGGGTGCTTTGCAGACCATTCTTTCACGCATCGGAAGACTGAATGCCGCCGGGCAGCTCTTCGCTGAGGCAGTTCGCGCCCATAGAGTGGATGGCATGAATCATCAGCCGTTCGGTGCGCAATGAGCCACGAAGGTAAAAAAGTCTTTCTGATAACAGGTGTAAGTTCGGGCTTTGGTCGCGCTTTTTCCGAAGCGGCCTTGGCGGCCGGTCATACGGTCGTGGGCACCGTGCGTCGAGATGGCGATCGCGCAGCCTTTGAGGCGATATGCCCCGAAAGGTCGCGGGCTGTGGTGCTTGATGTCACCGACTTCACGTCGATAGATGGCGTAGTGGCATCGATACTCGCGCAGTTCGGCCGGATCGACGTGCTCGTCAACAATGCCGGCTACGGTCACGAAGGTGTATTGGAAGAGTCTCCTCTGGAGGCCATGCGTCATCAGTTCGACGTCAACGTGTTTGGCGCCGTTGCCATGATGAAGGCGGTGTTGCCCAACATGCGTGAACGGCGGTCTGGTCACATCATCAATATGTCGTCGATGGCCGGATACGCGCCGCTTCCGGGCATTGCCTATTACGCCGGCAGCAAATTTGCGCTGGAGGGCATCACGGGTGTGCTGGCCAGGGAGGTCGAGCCATTCGGCATCAAGGTGACGGCGATTGCGCCAGGGTCGTTCCGCACCGACTGGGCGGGCCGCTCCATGGTTCGCAGCGAGCGGAGCATTGCCGACTACGATGCACTGTTCGCTCCCATCAGGGAGGCGCGCAAGGAGAAAAGTGGCAAGCAGTCTGGCGATCCGGTTCGCGCTGCACAGGCGCTTTTGACGTTGATCGAGACCGAGCAGCCACCCGTACACCTGCTTCTTGGCGTCGATGCGCTGACCATGGCGCGAAAGCATCTCACCAGGCTGCTGGCGCAGATCGATGCCTGGGAATTTCTGAGCAGGTCAACCGATTTCGCTTCGCCCTCGTCGCTGCAGGAGTCTTAGGTCAGGCTGACTTACCGATCCTTGCTAATGCTGGCACTGGCTTCGTCCTGAAGTGGCAACTCGGTCTGCTGCAAACGCCGGGCTCTTGTACAAATTCTCTTTCATGCGGACGCCTGCACGCACTGAAGTGCACAGGTTGGATCCCATAAATCATAGGAGGCCGCGATGGCCATACTCACCATAGACATGCGTAACGGTCGGACCGACGAGCAGAAGCGAAAGCTGGTGGCCGCCTTGCTGGATGTTGTCAGCAAAGCCACCGGCGAACCACGCGAAGGCGTGTTCCTGGTCATCCATGAAAGTCGGGGTATCGATTTCGTGGAGGACGGCCATCATCTTCCCGACTACGTTCCGCCATCCGTCAACAGTTGATTTTCACGCACATCCGAGGCCATCCCATGCCACTTATCCAGTGCCATATCACCCGAGGTTTGTCGTCCCGGCAGAAGCATGCGCTCATGCAAGACCTCACCGAGGCTATGCACCAGACGCTCGGAGCCGATCCGAAATTTGTCACCGTCATCATTCACGAGCACGACGCGCCAAACATCAAGGAAATCGACTACGTGCCTCCCCCTGATGACGAGGGGAGCTAGGCCGCCAGGCACTATGGGCGGCCATCCAGCGTTGATGGTCGCCTGGCCCCGAAAGGGGCCTGATCCGTGGCGTTTCCCCTGACTATCGACGTGGTTCGGTCATAGTGCTCAAATCGATACGAGACAAAGGCCTGAAGGGCGACACTCATTCGCCCTTTGGAGCACATTTACGGAGTGCTTCTTATGGATCGTATCGATGCCATGAAAGTCTTCATCGCGGCGCTCGATGAAGGCAGTCTCGCCGGTGCCAGTCGCAAAACTGGCCGTTCCGCTGCGGCGGTGAGCAGGGCAGTCGCCTTCCTCGAGGCGCATGTGGGGGTGCCATTGCTCCACCGAACCACCCGGTCGATCAAGTTGAGCGAAGCAGGCGAGCGATACGCATTGGCCTGCAGAAAGGTTCTGGCGGAATTGGAAGAGGCCGATCGACAGGCAGCGGGCGAACGATCGGTACCCCGTGGCACCCTGACGATTACCTCAACCGTTTTCGCTGGCGCCGAGATTCTGCGTCCCATCGTCGATGCATTCATGGAGGAATTTCCGACCGTCAGCGTGCGCATGTATTTGCTGGAAAGGCCGGTAAATCTGATTGACGAAGGCATGGATCTGGCCTTGCGACTTTCGCATCTGGCCGACTCGACGCTGGTCGCGCATCGCATCGGGGATGTTCGAAGGGTTGTCGTTGCATCGCCGCGATATCTGGCAACACACCCCCGCATCGCCGAGCCCGCTGATCTGGCAAAGCACCAGATTATCGCCAATGCACATATGGGCATGGATTCGTGGAGTTTTCCGGCACTGGAAGGGTCAACGATTCCTCGCTCCGTCTCGTTCACGCCTCGCCTGGTGGTCAATAACGTGCGCGCCGCCATTGCATCGGCCGTTGACGGACATGGTGTGACGCGCCTTCTTTCCTACCACGTGGCGCCGGAGATCAAGCAGGGCTTGCTGCGGATCGTGCTTGCCGATGCGGAGCCCGTGCCATACCCGGTTCACATCGTATCGCCGTATGGGCGTCTGTCCGTGCCAAAGGTACGCGCCTTTGTCGACTTCGCACTGCCTCGCCTGCGTTCGCGCTTCGCGTCCCTGGCGAAGGAGGCGGAATCGCCGCCCGAAACGCCGATTCCACCGCGGCGTGGAAGGGTGTCTACCGAATAGCAGGGATTCGCTAATGGTCTGCGCACTCCTAGATTAGGGTCATCGGCGCCGCAAGCCCGATCGGCATCACGCTGAACCCCCCAACATCTACGAGAGCACTTATTTATGAACAGCCAACAGAAAGTCGTCATCATTACCGGCGCATCGCAAGGCATCGGCGCTGGCCTGGTCAAGGCCTTCCGCGACCGCAACTATCGCGTCATCGCCAATTCCCGTTCCATCAAGCCGTCCAACGATCCCGATGTGATCGCCGTGGCGGGCGACATTGCGGATCGCGCCGTGGCGGAACGCATTGTGAAGGAGGCGGTGTCGCGCTTTGGCCGCGTTGACACGTTGGTCAACAACGCCGGCATCTTTACCATGAAGCCCTTTACCGAGTTTACGGCGCAAGACTACGCCGACAACATTTCGGTGAATCTCACGGGCTTCTTCCACATCACTCAGCTGGCCATCGCCGAGATGGAGAAGCAGAGCAGCGGCCACATCGTCAACATCTCCACCGGCCTTGTCGATCACGCCGTCGAAGGTGTTCCGTCGGTGTTGGCCTCCCTGACCAAGGGCGGTCTGAATTCGGCCACGAAGTCGCTGGCCATTGAGTATGCCAAGCGCGGTATTCGCGTCAACGCAGTGGCTCCGGGCGTGATCAAGACGCCGATGCACGCGCCGGAACATCACGGTGTGCTCGCAGGTCTGCACCCGGTGGGTCGTATGGGTGAAATTTCCGACGTCACTGGCGCTGTGCTCTACCTCGATGGGGCCAGTTTCGTGACGGGTGAGATCCTGCACGTCGACGGTGGCCAGAGCGCCGGCCACTAAGGCGAAACGGGGTGGGCGCGAAGCCCACCCCATGTCACTGAGGAAACGATCATGCCTTTCGTGAATATCAAGATTACCCGTGAGGGTTCAGGCCCGGGCCGCAGTGCAGCGACGCAGGAAGAGAAGGCTGCATTGATCAAAGGTGTCAGTCAGTTGCTGCTCGACGTGCTGAACAAGCCGCTGGAATCCACCTTCGTCGTGATCGATGAAGTGGAGTTGGAAGATTGGGGCTGGGGCGGCCTGCCGGTTCCGGAATACCGCCGGCTGCAAGAGTCAAAGAAGAAGTAACGGTTTCGGCTGCGCGGGCCCACCGCGCAGCCGTTGTTTTATTCATCGTGGAAGTGGATCGCCACGTGTTTGGCGGAAGCTCTGGCGCTTCGCCAGGAAGGTGAGAGGATGTCAGCGCAGATGAATTCGGCGACCCATCGCACCAGCTTGGGTGCTGACCGTGCCAGTTACGCAGAGCGCAACGCAGCGTACTGGAAGCGGAATCTCGCGATCTGCGTGTTCGGTTCGTTCACCACACTGGTGAGCCTCAGCATGCTGTTGCCTTTTCTGCCGCTCTACGTAGAGCAGCTGGGTGTGCAGTCGGCGTCATCTATCGTTCAATGGTCAGGCGTCGCATTTGGTGCGACCTTTCTCGGCACAGCCGTCACGGCGCCGCTATGGGGCCATCTGGCGGATCGTTTCGGTCGCAAACCCATGCTTGTGCGCGCGGCCATTGGCATGGCCGTGGTGATGTCGTTGATCGGCATGGCACATAGCGTGGTCGAACTCGTCACACTGCGTCTGGTGGCGGGTCTGGTTGGCGGCTACGCCTCCGCTTCGACGGTCATGATCGGCACTCAGGCACCTCGGGACAAAGCAGGTTGGGCGCTCGGTGTACTTTCCACCGGTGCACTTTCGGGGAGTCTGATCGGGCCGCTCGTGGGTGGTTTTCTCCCCGGCCTGGTAGGAATCCGCGGCACGTTCTTTGTCGGTGGTGCAGTGATCGCGCTGGCTGCAGTGGCGACCATTCTCTTCGTCCGGGAAGATTTCGATCGCGCACTGGATGCCAAGGCGCGCGTCGCGGCAAATACTGCGTCGTCGATCCGTACGGATCGCTGGCTTCTCGTTGCCTTGCTCGCCACGGCGATGATGGTGTTGCTGGCCAACATGTCCATCGAGCCGATTATCACCGTATACATCGGGCAGCTCGGCGTGGCACGCGATCACCTGGCACGCACAGCCGGCTTTGTCATGGCTGCCTCGGCATTCGGCAGCATGCTGACCTCTGCTCGGCTGGGTGCGCTGGCCGATCGTGTCGGTAGCAGCAAGGTCATTGTTGGTTGCCTGCTTGCAACGGGTGCCGTGTTGTTGCCGCAGGCCTTCGTGACGCAATGGTGGCAGCTGGCACTACTGCGCGGGCTCATGGGCATGACCATCGCCGGGCTGCTGCCCGCGGTCGCCAAACTGGTGCGTCACGCAGTGGATGAAAGCCAGGCCGGCAAGACACTTGGATACTTGCAGTCGGCGCAATTTTCGGGGCAGGTGATCGGTCCGCTGATGGGCGGCCAGATTGGTGCATATGCAGGACTGCGGGAAGTGTTCTTTATGACCTCCGCGTTGTTGATCCTGTGTGCGGGCCTCAATGTGTGGGTCCACTTCCGCAATACACATCAGCGTGTGGATTCCGGTCAGGCTTAACATCGATTCCGGCGACCGCTGAACATCCTGCTGGTGCTGACCAGGGGCCGGTAGCCTGCTGCTATCGGACACCACCGGTTATATTCTGAAAAGGTCCGGTTCCGGCCCGAAGCGGACACGCATAAAGACAGAGTCGCAGTGTCAGCAGTGGTCACTTCTCAGATCGAGGCGTCTTATATGGGCGATGCGCGAAGCAGATTGGGGGCTATACATGTGTCTTCATGCTGGCTAGTTGCGCAGCGCAGAACGCTCTGGAGCGGACGTTCGCGGCCTATCGAGGGAGGCCGCTTGAAGTGGTCGAATCCCACTTCGGAACACCTGTCCAGGATCAGGATCTTGGTGGCGGGACTCATCAACTGACCCGGGACAGCGAAGAGATCGACATGCTTCCTTCCGGCGTGTCGATCCCTGACAGAAGTGCGGTTTCCGTTCAGAGCGCGGGCTACGCTATTCCCCTAACTGGCCGAGCAAGCTCATGTCATCCTAAGGCCTGTATTTTTAAGGCTTTTTAGGCAGATTGCGATTCAAGAATTGCGACCCATTTTGGTCCGGAAAGTTTAGGTATTACCCCTTTTAGGAACGAAGCGACCCCCGTCCTAAGGACCAATGGCGACCTTTTGCGAACGCGCGTATCGTGTGCGGGCGCGTATGTCAAATATGCGTACTTGCGCGGACGCTCATCGGCGCGACCGATATCAGCGTTTTACTGGGGGCGCGGTCACCTAACGAAACAAACGGGAGACCAGTGATATGAAGACTCGACTGCTTATCGCAGTGGCTGCTATGGCGTTCGCCACGTGCGCCTTGGGTGCGTCCCCAACCACACTGACACTGCAACGAGGGGGCACCACGGTACCAACGACCACGCCCCTTGGGGGCGCTCCGCTGACAAGCCTGGAATTGGATCCGGCGATGACCGCCGGGGATGCCGATTCGGGCGATGGCGACGACCTCGGATCGAAGCCTGT
The DNA here is from genome assembly GCF_057787755.1 of Dyella sp. OK584. Lineage (NCBI taxonomy): Bacteria > Pseudomonadati > Pseudomonadota > Gammaproteobacteria > Lysobacterales > Rhodanobacteraceae > Dyella > Dyella sp. OK584. Next base: position 4,055,921 of record NZ_CM173542.1, on the reverse strand, counting down.
GGTGAATCGCAGCATTTCCCACGGACATGCCGGCAGCAACAAGATGGGGAATGCCAGCCGTGCCAAGTCGAGCCCCGAACTCCTTGGCGGCTTCGATGGCCTCAATTTCCACGACCAGCGTTACTCCAATGGCGGTAATCAGTTCTCGGTGGAGCCGCCCGATCAAGGGCTGTGCTCCGGCAACGGATTCGTCATGGAAAGCGTCAACGACGTATTGGCGATCTATGCCAGCTCCGGCAACAAACTTGTCGGACCTGTCGATCTCAACACTTTCTACGGCTACCCTGCTGCGATCAATCGCAGCACCGGTGCGTACGGACCCAGTATCACCGACCCTTCCTGTTACTACGATGCAAGCACGCAGCGTTGGTTCCAGGTCGTGTTGACGCTCGATCGTATTGGCACGACGTCGGCCCTGGCCGGCACCAATCACTTGGACATCGCGGTCAGTCAGACCTCCGACCCCACCGGCGCCTGGAACATCTACCACTTGCCAGTGCAGAACAACGGCACGCAGGGCACCCCGGATCACGGCTGCGCGGACGGATTCTGTCTGGGCGACTATCCCCACATCGGTGCTGACGCCAATGCGATCTTCCTGACCACCAATGAGTTCTCGTTGTTCGGCCCTGGCTTTTACGGCGCGCAGATTTACGCCATCTCCAAGCAGGCACTGGCGTCGGGCGCAGCATCACCGAACGTGGTGCTGTTCAACGGTGGTGATCCGAGCATTCCGGCGCCCGCGTTCACGGTCTGGCCGGCCACCTCGTCCGGTGGGCAGTATGCCGGTGCGCATGGTGGAACCGAATACCTCCTCAGTTCGGACGCCGTGTTCTACGACTCGGGTACGTCGAACACCATCTGGCTGTGGTCGGTGTCGAACACGCAGGCTATCGATACCACGCCCGCGGCCTTGACGCTGAATGTGTCTCCGCTGACCGTGCAGCAATATGCCGTGCCGAGCAGTCTGGCCCACCAGAAGCCGGGCAGTACGCCCTTGCGTGACTGTTTTGCCCTGCCCAGCTGCGCATCGATCCTCGGCTACCCGAGTTTCGTCTACCCCGCGCCGCGCGACTTGGCGGTGAATGATTCGCGCATGCAGCAGGTGAGCTACGCCAACGGCAAGCTTTGGGGGACGCTGGATACCGACGTCTTGCTGGGCGACGGCAGCCATGGCTCGGGCATCAACTACTTCGTAATCAATCCGAACTCCGGCGGCGTCTTTGCCAACGGCACGCTAGCCCTGCCCGATGCGAATCTGACCTACGGCGCGGCGGCCGTCACGCAAAGCGGACGCGGCGTCATCGCGTTCACCGTGGTTGGCCCCAACGACTATCCAAGCGCTGGCTACGCCAGCCTGGATGCGAAGATTGGTGCTGGCGAGGTACATATCGCCGCGGCGGGCGCAGGTCCCTGGGATGGCTTTACGGGCATCCCCTACCTCGGCGGTGATCGGCCGCGCTGGGGCGACTATGGTGCGGCTTCGGCCGACGGCAACACCATCTGGGTCGCATCCGAGTACATCGCGCATACGTGCACCCTGGCCGAATACTTGACCGTTCCGCTGTTCCAGTGCGGTGGTACACGCGGTGCTCTAGGCAACTGGGCGACGCGTATCTCGGCTATCAAACTCTGAGTCCTCGGCAAAGCGCCAGGCAACGGGCGTGGTGGGCAGTGTTCCATCGCGCCCGTTTTGTTTTTGAAACGGAAGAATGGCGTCAAGGGCAATTTGAAGGTTTGGCATAAGCATGACTGCTGACTGTTGCGCAGGTCAGAGTCCATCGGGACCAAGCTTCCCGCCGATCAACACAGACGTCATGGACAGCGAACTGATGATCTGATCATTGAAGATCTTGACCAGATCTCCTTCCCGTTGAAGCGCTAGTGCGTACAACAATGGCAAGTAATGTTCTGCTGTTGGTATGGCCAGGCGCGCGTCCGAGCCGAGATTTTCGTAATCGCACAACGCGGAATGGTCCCGTCGTTCGATGCGGCGGTTCACTAGTTCACGAAAGCGGCAAGCCCAATCGGGCTGCTCCTGGCTGTGAAAGCGGAACAGCGCCAAGTTGTGAACGATGTTGCCGCTTGCGATGACGAGAATGCCTTGGTCCCGCAGTGCTCCAAGGCGGGCGGCAAGTTCGTAGTGCTTTTGTCCTGTCTTTTGACTATCCAGACTCAGTTGAAGTACGGGAACGTCGGCCGCTGGATACATTGCCCGCAGCACGCTCCACGCGCCGTGATCCAGGCCGCGGCCTTCGTCAACTCGAATGCGTTCATCGCGCAATGAGTCCGAAATGGCATGGGCGAGTAGCGGATCCCCGGGCGCGGGATACCGCACGCCGAACAGGGCCGCCGGGAACCCATAGAAATCATGAATCGTCTCCGGCGTCTGACTGCCGGTTATGTACGTGCCGCGTGTTTCCCAGTGTGCGGAAACACACAAGATGGCGCGTGGCGTTGGAAGGATGCCGCCAAGCTTGCTCCAGCTTCGATGAAAGTCGTTGTCTTCGATTGCATTCATCGGCGAGCCGTGACCAATGAACAGCACTGGCATTGTTGATGGATTGTCCATGCGTGTTTGCCATCGTTATGGTTGTGGACGAGTTGGTCAGCCCTGCAGAACGACCACGCGCCGCGCAGGGAAGTGGCAATCTGACGTCTGATAACGCCAACTGACAGCTCCAATGCCCGCAAGCGAAACCAGGCTCGCCTCAGAGCGAAATCTTGAGGCGAGCTTGGTTCGTAGCTACTTGCCAACCCCGATTTGCTGCATGAGCGTGGCGTTATCCCAGAACAGATATTCCTCGTCCATGACACCCTGCTTGTTCCAATGGCCCAGAGTCGCCATCGGGAGGTGGTACGCCTTGCCGGTGGGCTGAATCACGGTGCTGTCTGCCATAACCATGGGCTTGGTAAAGGTGCCGTCGAGAAATCCCATGACGGCCGTCCACTGGGCATCCGCCGTGCCAAACCTAACGGGATGCTGAGTGATGCGGTTGTCGGGCGCGAAGGTCCACATAAACTCTAGTGCTTTGATGTGATCTGGGATGCCCTTAGTGGTGTGGCCATCCGGGTAATGGACAAGGATGTTTTGGCCGTGACTTTTGTGCAGGTTTTCCCACTGCTGGCCGGTGTAGACGTGGAAGTCGAGATCGTCGAAGTTGGCCAGATTCTTCGCAAGCTCAGGTGGCATGCCCTCTACCTTCGGAGTGGGCTCGGCGACCTTTGTCGCAGGCCACTGGCTTGAATCGGCGGCAATAACCGGGCCGGCGAGTAGCAGAAACGCAGTTGCGAGACTGGCACCAAACATGGATATGCCTCTTTGGTTCCCCATGGTTCCGTCCTCTTGGTCAAGTATGGAATGTTGCGCACGCTCATTTGAGGCCGGCGTAAGGATGGAACGGGCGCATTGCGCCTCGATCGTCGGGCCGTTGAGCTTCCGCTATTCTCCGCCTCAGTCGAAAGGCCGTAAATCAGTTACTTTTTGGTAACCGAGAGATACTTATGAGTGCCCGCAGCAAGAGCATATGTATGGCGGACGTGGTCCTTCGCGTTCTTCGTGGACGTTGGGCCACCCACGTGCTCACCGTTGTCGCCGAGCACAAGACCATTCACTTCAATGGTCTCAAGCGAGCCATACCTGGCGTTTCCGCCAAAGTCCTGGCCGAACAGCTTCGCTACCTGGAAGCGTCCGGGGTCCTGGAGCGCCGGCTCACCGAAAACCCACGGGGCGAGGTCGTCTATAGCTACACCACTCGCGGGAAGGAGCTCAAACAGGTACTCGATAGTTTTGACGCGCTGGCTGCGCGCTGGTCAGAGTAGGGGCCTGACGGGCACATTTCGATCGGGTAAACCCGGTCGCCTGGAGTTGTCGGTGAGAGGAAGGGCGTACTCTGGCGCGACAACTGAAATGTCCGCTTCCGACTGCGGATTCAACCGGTCGTTGCAACACCCATAGACTGCGACAGCAGGAGGTGTGTTGCCAATGGCCCAGCGACCGCGGATCCATTACACAGACACCCACAAGGCCCTGATGTGGGACCGCTGGCAGCGTGGCGAGTCGTTGCACGAGATTGCCAAGCTGTTTGATCGGCACCACTCGGCGGTGCGTCGGATACTTGCCGAGACCGGCGGCATACGACCGGTGCCCCGTCGCCGTGCCGAGCGCGCGTTGACCCTCGCCGAGCGCGAGGAGATATCGCGAGCGATGGTGGCGGGCCGTTCGATCCGCGCGGTTGCCTTGCAACTGCGGCGAGCACCGTCGACCATCAGTCGCGAGATTCAGCGTAGCGGTGGTCGGGACGGTTACCGCGCCAACCAGGCTGACCAGCAAGCCTGGGATCGCGCGCGTCGCCCCAAGGTCTGCAAGCTAGCCAGGTACCGGAAGCTTGCGACCCGGGTGACGAAGAAGCTGCAAGGACGATGGGCGCCGGAGCAAATCGCCGGCTGGCTCAAGCGCACGTCTAAGGGCAACGAGGACGATCAGGTGTCACACGAGACCATCTACCGCAGCCTCTACGTCCAGGCCCGTGGCGCCTTAAAAAAAGAACTATTGGCGCACTTGCGGCGCACCCGAACGATGCGCCGGTCGCGGCAGCACACCCAAAAGACGCCCGGTCACGGCCAGCTCCGCGACACGGTATCCATCAGCGAACGCCCAGCCAGCATCGAGGACCGGGCCGTACCCGGTCATTGGGAGGGCGATCTGCTCTGCGGCAGCGGCAACAGCCAGATCGTCACGCTCGTCGAACGGTACACACGCTTTGTCATGCTGATCCAAGTCGCGCGCAAGGACACGGAGACGGTCATCGATGCGTTGATCAAGCACGCACGCACCTTGCCCAAGGAACTCTATCGATCGCTGACGTGGGATCGCGGTAGCGAGATGGCCGACCACAAGCGCTTCACGCTGGCGACCCATATCCAGGTCTACTTCTGTGATCCGCAGCATCCGTGGCAGCGCGGCTCGAACGAGAACACCAATGGATTGCTTCGGCAGTATTTCCCCAAGGGCACCGATGTGTCCGTGCACTCCCAAGCCAAGCTCAACGCCGTCGCGCGGGAGTTGAACGGACGTCCAAGAAAGACCTTAAACTTCGAGACGCCGGCCGAACGATTTCATCAAACTGTTGCAACGACCGGTTGAATCCGCAACCCGAAGCGGACGCTGTCTTTTCGAGTATGCGGACGGCTCTTCAAGTAGTCCGATTGGTGTTTAAGGGGAGGCTTGATGTCAGAAAGAAAGCGCGCAGTGAGGCGAATCGCACTGTCATCAGTGTTTTTACTGGCAATGGTTGGGTTGGCGATGTCGGTCGATCAGTCTTTGGCCGGGGTATTTGTCGCACTTATATTTCTTCTCGGCATTCCCTGCTTGCTGCTTTCCCTCATTGATCTCGGGAAGGCCCTCCGGTCGGGCCACATCGAAGGTTTCCGGGCAAGCAAGACAACCTGGTGGCTGTCTCAGCTCCAAGCTGCATTCGGAGCGCTGTGCGCTGCTGTTGGAGGCTTTGTCGTCTATGCAACGCTAGCAGAGCGAGCTACTGGTGCGGCACCAAACCATTGGCCAGTAGTTGCGACCAAAGTCATCATCGCTGTCATGTTGATGGCCATAGGCATCCATTACATCTATGACGCCTTCGCTTCTGGCCCACGGCGACCGCCAAGCGATCAAGCGTAGGAACGTCCGCTTGCGACCCAGAATGGACATTCCGCAGCCCTGACAAGGTCAGGTTGCAGACGCACAATCTGTCGATCCACCGAAAGACCAGCAAAATGGAGAAACAATGCGTGGCGCCGTGTTCGGAGTAGCCATTCTCTGGGTCGTGATCGCACTGGCCCTGTTTGCGCGCGTTTCGTTCGCCTCAGTCGGGGCCAATGTGCTGGCAGTGTTTATCGCCATGACCGTCGGCATCTTTCTGGCGCTTGCCTGGTCACGGCGTATCCCGCACCGCTCTTTGGTGGTTCTCGCAACGCTTGCCCTGTCGGGCATATACCTGTTCGGACTGTTGGTCCTCGGCTGGGGTCTGGCGCTTGACCCCTGGGTCAAACCGGACTTGGAAGTGCGCCAAAATGGCATGGCTTGTCGGGCGGTTTATTTTGGGGAATGGAGTGAGGTAAGGGTGTTCAAGACGTACCCTTTGGGGCTTGAATATTTACAGTCCGATTACCTTATCGATGGTTCGCCCAATCACATCAGTTGCGAGTCGGGTTGAACGAACGGCGGCCGGACGCTCGAAAACGAACTATCTAAGGTCCGCTTCCGACCCAGAGCGGACGTCTCGAAAATCCGAAAACTGAGTCAGTCGAGCGACGAATTTACTTCAGGGGTGGCAATGGTCTGTTTCCTGCTGGCTGATCACAAGTGGGTGCTTGGCAGTTTCCTTCTGGCCGTTTCTACGGCCGCATTGGCATGCTCCTATCCTGAACCACCGTTGTTCCGTACGTCGCTGGAACGCGCGACATCCGTGTTTGTGTTCCGACTTGAGTCAGCGAGAGTCAGCCGCATTTCTCTCGCGGGTGGCACGCATAGCGAGGGCATCGTTGGAAGCATTCGTGTAACGGACGTCCTCAAGGGAAAGAGGCCAACGTTCGCTCAAATTGCCTTCACCACAGAAATGTGCGGCGGAATACGCCTTGATGTCGGTCACGATTTCGTTGTTGCTACGAGCCAGAGTGGTCGGACCATAAACCTCGCCCCGGAAGATAGGTCCGTTCTTGACGTGACCATCGATGGAAGCGTTGTGCCGGCGCTGCGTAGGTACGTGGCGGGTCAACCGCTTCCAGACCAATTTCCGGCGCAAGAGACGATCAATTACTCGTCTGTTGTTCCACCGCTTCCCTTGATCGCACCCATGAAATAGGGCAAACACTGAAGTGCGAGCACTCTGCATCTTTCGAATGTCCGCTATCGACTGCGGATTCAGCCGGTCGTTGCAACACCCATAGACTGCGTCAGCAGGAGGCGTGTTGCTAATGACCCAACGACCCCAAAACCTCACCCGGGGTCGTACTTGTTTCAGTGATCACGCGATGGCGGTTTCATGGCTCGCGCGAATCGGGACGAGGGTGGGAGCATAGTCGCCGGGCTCATCGCCGTGCTCGACACCGGTGATGATGCCGGTGGCGAGCCAGTCGGCGAGCAGGGCGCCGGCTCTGGCGATTCCCGCGTCCTCGCCCAGGTGCTCGACCAGGTCATCACACAGTGAGGTGAAACGGTCGTCGTCACGCAGGGACAGAAGTGCCGCGTGTTCGACGATATCGACATGTTTCAGGTGGCAGGTGAATCCGCGACGCCACACGATGAGTCCACTGGGTGCCTCGAGCATTTCGCTTTCCGGCGGGGTCTCGTCATGCTGGAAGGCGGTCCATATCGCCTCGGCATTAGTCGTTGCAGCGTGCTGGCGCAAACTGGGGCTGAGGCGTAGGCGCGCGGTATCCCAATCGACGTTCGCCAGTTCATCGCTCGGCATGGGCTCTGCGTCGTCAGCGACGAACGCCTCCGACAACGACCACTCGATCCAGGCCAATTCCTGAATGTCCGGGTTGTGCGGAAACATCGCCTGCAAGGTATCGCCGAAATCAGCACCGTATGCGTCAAGCGTCCAGGCGTGCGGTGGATGGGCATCGATATGGCTGATGGCGGCCTGGAGAAAAACGTCTTCGCCAAGCCATGTACGCAGCTGCGGATAGCTCACCTGGAGGCAGCCGACCAGTTGGGCGCGATAGTTGTTCTGATAAACCGCCAGTCCCGGTGTCGCCTTGTTATCGAGGTGACGCGGGAGCGCGCCAGATGACGAGACCAGCCATTGGCGGAAGTCCCGCTGCAGTTCGGCGAGTTTCATGCAGCCTCCGACATGCTGCGGTTGTGTTGGCCAATGTCGCGTGCAATGTCCAATTCATCGAGCAATTCAGAGAGCGGCGGAATGGCGTCATCGCGCTCGATCATGGTTGCCACCGGCCCGAGCATTGACGTCGCTTCGGCGTACAGCGACCAGACGTCGGCACAAACCGGGTGGTCGTGGGTGTCGATGAGTAGCTCAGGACCTTCCGTGTGTCCCGCCAGGTGGATCTGGCGGACGCGATCAGCGGGTATGCCACGAAGGAAGGCGTGCGCATCCATGCCGTGATTGCGAGAGCTGACATACACGTTGTTGACGTCCAGCAGCAGGCCGCATCCCGTGCGGCGTGTCATTTCGGCGAGGAACTCCCACTCGCGCATGGCATGCGGCACGAAACTCACGTAGCTCGAAGGATTTTCGAACAGCATCGGCCGGCCAAGCGCGTCCTGTGCCACGTCGATGTTGCGACAGACGATATCCAGCGCTTCCTCGGTATAGGGCAGCGGTAGGAGATCGTGCGAGTTGAAACGGTCGATGCGCGACCAGCTGAGGTGGTCCGATACAAACAGCGGATCGATGTCGTCCACCAGCGTGCGCAAACGACGCAGGTAATCCCGGCGCAACCCGTCCGCCGATCCAATGGACATCGACACGCCGTGCAGCGCGACAGGGTGCCGCTCACGCACGCGGTGAAGGATGTGCAGCGGCTGGCCACCGTCAACCATGAAGTTCTCCGAGATCACCTCCACAAAGTCGACGGGTACGTCGGTTTCGAGGAAGTCGCGGTAGTGCTCACGGCGCAAACCGAGCCCGTAACCTGCGAAGGTGGGTAACGACATCACAGTGCTCCTGAAGGGGACGGGCGGGAGCTGGACCCGCATCATGCGGGTCCAGCAGTGCGATCACTTCTGCTCGGTCAGCGTGCCGCCGGCGGCAGCGCACTCGCTGGGGGTCTTCACGACGACGCCCTGGCCCTTGCAGTCGTTCAGGCCCTTGCAGTCGTGCTTGGCGGTGGCGCAGAGACTTTCGCCCTTGCAGGAATTGACGCCGTAGCAGCGGGTCACTTCTTCCTTCTGGACTCCGTGGTCGGCTGCCTGCACTGGCGCATGGAACGAGGCGAGTGCGATAGCGACGGCGGCGGCTGCGGCGGCGAAGCCGCTGCGGGACTTGGTTGCGATGGTGGTCGTGGCGATGGTGGTCATAGTGTTACTCCTGGAATTTGGTCCGGCGGACCGTGGGGTTCGGTGTGGTGTTACTTCAGGCTCTTCGCTGCGTCTTCGATGACTTGCGCCACCTTTTCCGGTTGCGACATGTAGACGAGGTGGCTGCCCTTGATCTCGGTGACCTTGGAGCCGGCACGCTCGTACATCGAGCGCTGAAGCTCGGGGCTGTACACGCGGTCTTCGGTCGCAACCACGGCCCAGCTGGGCTTGTTGCGCCATGCAGCTACCTCGGAGACGGTGCGCAGCGCGCCAACCGTTGCTGGCACCTGCGAAACGGCCATGAAGTCAGTGCGGTTCTTGGTCAGGTCGGCACCAAAATCGGCGCCAAACTTCTTCTCGTTGATGTAGATGTAACCGTCCCAGGAGGCCTGGTAATCGTCACTCGGCTCGGTCACGGAATTGACGAGGATGGACGTGCTTTCGCCAACGGTCGGTGCCACTGCGGCTACGTAAACCAGCCCCTTGACCTTGTCGCGGTTGCCGGCCTGGCTGATCACGGCGCCGCCGTAGTCACTGCCGACCAGCAGAGTCGGGCCGTCTTCCTTGCGCAGCTGCCTGTAGACCACCTCGGCGTCGTTGGCCAGCGTGTCGATGCGGGGCTGCACGACGTTCACGGTGTAGCCCTTGTGGATCAGGATGTCGTGCACGACGTGCCAGCCAGAAGCATCGACGAAGGCACCGGGGACGATGATGATGTTCTTGACGCCGGTGGGTGCCGCATCTGCCGCGTGCGCCAGACCGCTGGCTGCCATGAGGGCAATGGTGAGGCTCAATAATTTGCGCATGGTGTGTTCACTGAGGTGAGGGGAGTTGGAGCGGGAAAGCGGTCAGACGCGTTGTTCGCGACTGCGGTGCAAGACGTGGTCTAACGACCACTTGCCACCACCACGGGCGATGATCGGCAGAAGCAAACCCGCCCAGGTCAGGTGCGTCGGCCAAGCGTCCGGATAGACGAAGATCTCGATCACCGTCGTCATGCCAAACAGTGCGAGCGCGGACACCCGGGAGAACAAACCCAGTGCCAGCAACACCGGGAAGAAGTGTTCCGCGCCCGTGGCCAGACGTGCCGCCCATTCCGGCGAAAGCAGCGGCAGGTGGTACTCCGATGCGAACAGGTCGTAGGTCGAAGGCTTGATCGTCAAAATGCCTTCGACCTTCGTGCGACCGGACAGGAAGAACACCGAAGCGATACCCCACCGGGCGACCAACAGCAGCAAGGCTTCCGGTAAAACCCGCGACCACCGCGACAGGAACGTCGAACGCTCCTCGCGCGGTCGCGTCGCGGAAACGGCAACCAGCTGTGTCGTGGAAATCACGATTTGGATTCCAGGGAGCCGTAGCCCTTGGGAGTCTTGATCGTGGTGCAGGTCCCTTTGTCGACGAGCACCCAGGCATTGCCCTGGTAGTCGACTTTCGAGGTGCCGGCGCAGCTCGTGCCGGGGCCGGCAGCGCAATCGTTCTTGCCTGCCTGCGCGACGCCGAAGCACTTTTCCATAGGCTTCCTGGCTCCGTCCGCATGGACACTGGAGGCGAGCGCGGCCAGGCTGAAAGCAAAGGTGGCGGCGAGGGTCGAGTACTTGCGATTCATGGAAGTCTCCTTGGGGATAGGAAGGCGGCAGTCGCGGGGTGTCAGACCAGAGTGAAGGTGACGTCGATGTTTCCGCGCGTCGCCTTGGAGTAAGGACAGGTCTGGTGGCCGGCATCGATCAGGGCCTGAGCGACCTTGCGGTCAAGGCCGGGCAGCGACACGGCGAGACGGGCCTGAAGAAAGTAACCGTCCTCACCGTTACCAAGATCGATCTCTGTTGACACGGCAGCATCGGAGGGGAAGTCAACCTTGAGCGCCTGGGCAGCATGGTTCATGGCGCCGATGAAGCAGGCAGACCAGCCCGCACCAAACAGTTGTTCCGGATTGGTGCCGGGGAGGGCAGAACCGGGCCGTGAAAGCTTCACGTGGAGGCGGTCATCGCTGCTGCGCGATTCGCCGTCACGACCGCCCGTCGTGTGGGTCTTGCCGGTATAGAGGATGGTGCCGTTCTGAGACATGGTTGGTTTCCTGATTGAGATGAGGGGCGGCAGGGCATGGCGCGAAGGCTGTGGCCGGCCGGTGTGCATAGGAAACCGCTCCCGCGTATCCCCGATGTGTCGCGCGGGGCGCCAAAAAGCATCGAAATGTGTAGTGATGGCCGGGCGATACATTCCGATACAAACCCGTGCCTGAGGGGCCGTGCATCGACAGGCGCCACTTGTACAAAGCGATACAAAAAGGCGGGAAAGAGGACACGCCCGGGACAACTGCCGCGCGTTAAATACGCTCATTCCCCGCGCGCACCTGGCGCTGCCCTGCTCAGATACGGAGTCCAAACCTCATGATTTCCCTACGCCTCGTGGTCGCCACCGTGGCCTTGTGTGTTGCGCTTGTCGCCGCGTGGCCTGGCGGCTGGACGGACGTCAGCGCCGAAGAATCGCCTTCCACAGCGCTTGCCCCGGACATCACGGGTGCCAGCAACTGGCTCAACTCGCCGCCGCTTTCGCTGGAGAAACTCCGCGGGAAGGTGGTGCTCGTTGAGTTCTGGGCCCGCGAATGCATCAATTGCGTGCACGTGCTGCCGCATACCAAGGCCTTGTACGACACGTACAACAAGGACGGCCTGGTCGTCGTCGGGGTCCATACGCCCGAATACGACGAAGAGCGCAGCCTGGCGGAGCTGAAAACCGCCATCCGTGAATTTGGCATCACCTGGCCGGTGGCGGTAGATAACGACTACCGAATCTGGAACGCTTACAACAATCGCTTCTGGCCGGCCATCTACTTGATCGACCGGGACGGCCACGTGGTTTATCGTCACTTCGGCGAGGGAAACTACGATGTCACGGAGCAGCGCATCCGCCAGCTCCTGGGCAAGGCGTGAAACACTTCGAACGTGAAGTAAGCATTGAATCGGAGGCCAACATGGAACACATCGACCACATCCTCGTCGTCGATGACGATCACGGCATCCGTACGGGTATCGTGGATTACCTGCGCAAGAACGGCCTGCGCGCGAGCGCTGCCAGCGAAGGTCGCGACATGTTCGCCCAGCTCGAGACGTCGGCATTCGATCTGATCGTGCTCGATATCATGATGCCCGGTGATGATGGCCTCGTGCTGTGCCGCAACCTGCGTGGCGGCAAATACCGCAACGTGCCGATCGTTCTGCTCACTGCACGCGACGATGAAACCGACCGCATTATTGGCCTGGAGATGGGCGCGGACGACTATGTCGTCAAACCGTTCTCGGCGCGAGAGCTGCTCGCTCGCATCAAGGCTGTCATACGCCGCACCCGGATGCTGCCACCCAACCTGCGTGTCACCGAGGCCAGCGACACCATCTCGTTCGGTCGCTGGCGTCTGGATACCACGGCGCGACATCTTCTGGACGAGGAAGGCACGGTCGTTTCACTCAGTGGCGCCGAGTTTCGGTTGCTGCGGGTTTTCCTCGACCATCCCCAGCGCATCCTGTCGCGCGATCAACTGCTCAACCTGACCCAGGGCCGGGATGCGGAGTTGTTCGACCGTTCCATCGACTTGCTGGTGAGCCGCTTGCGCCAGCGCCTGCTCGACGACGCGAAGGATCAGACTTACATCAAGACCGTGCGCAGTGAGGGTTATGTGTTCACCATGCCGGTGACCGTGCACGGTGAAGGATCATGAGCGCGACCGCATCACCGATGGAGTGGCGCTGGCTGCCGCGAAGCATGGCCTCGCGCCTTTACCTGATCATTTTCGCCGGGCTGATGCTGGCGCAAGGGCTCTCTTTCGGGTTGTCATACGTGGAGCGCTACCAGAGCGCGACGAACGTGATGCTCAACACGCTTGAGCACGACGTGGGTACATCGGTTGCCGTGCTGGACCGGTTGCCTGCCGCGGAGCGACCCGCGTGGCTGGGCCGCTTGGAGCGCGATAATTACCACTACATTCTAGGTGGTGGTCAACCGGGCACCGCGTTGATCTCTGACCGTTCGCGCGCCGTGATGCGCATGATCGCCCGAGAAGTGGGGCCCGACTTTGGCGTGCATGGCGAGACGACATCCGTGCAACCCGAGCGCTTTCAGGTTCACTTCACGCTGCACGACGGCTCCCCGCTCACGCTGGAGATCACGCCGCGCATGAAACCCGTGGCAAGCTGGCTGCCATTCGTTCTTGTTTTGCAGGTGAGCCTGTTGCTCTTGTGCACATGGCTCGCCGTGCGGCTGGCGACGCGGCCACTAACGACGCTGGCCAGGGCCGCCGAAGCGATGACGCCGGCGGCCGATGGCCCGCGAATGGCGCAGGACGGCCCCACCGAAGTGGCACATGCAGCAACCGCCTTCAATGCCATGCAAGACCGTATAGGCCGCCATCTCAAGGAACGGCTGCATATCCTCGCCTCCATCTCTCACGACTTGCAGACACCGATCACTCGCATGCGTCTGCGCGTGGAGGCGCTGGAGGAATCTGCCGAGCAGCAGAAGATCCTCGACGATCTGCGCGAGATGGAGCATTTGGTTCGCGAAGGCGTGGCCTACGCGCGCAGCGCCCACGGCGGATCGGAAGCACCGGTGCGCGTAGACCTTGCAGCGTTCCTGGAAAGTCTCGCTTTCGACTACCAGGACGTGGGGCAGGCGGTGACGCTTTCCAGCAACATCAGCGGCACCGCCGTGGTTCGTCCGCAAGCGTTGCGGCGAGTGCTTGGCAACCTGATAGACAACGCTATCAAGTACGGCGGCTCGGCGGAAATTGGCATGAAACTGGGTGCACGCAACGCCTTGTGCATCACCGTATCCGATCGCGGCCCGGGCATTCCGGGTGAGGAGCTTGAACAGGTGCTGCAGCCGTTCTATCGACTGGAAGCGTCACGCAATCGCGACACCGGAGGCGCGGGTCTCGGGCTCGCCATCGCATCGCAGTTGGCCAGCTCGATTGGTGGAAGCCTGAACCTGGCCAACCGCGACGGCGGTGGTCTGACGGCGACCATCACGCTGCCATAAAGGAAACGGAGCGGGCGCCGGGATATCAGCCGTTTCGCTGTGCGAATCGCGCCGCCGAATGGAGGCTAGGGCAACCCCGGGCGCGGCGTCATTGCGCTGCGCCCGGACTCGCCATCAGATTTCAAGCCACCGCTTTCCGCCTAACGCCGTAACGAGGCGCCGGTTGCGCATGCGACAGGTTCGGAGCGAGCTTGCGTCGTGCGCTCTCGAAGTCAGCCCAGTCGGCTGCTTCGGGAAGCGCTGGGATGGTAACGAGTTCACCCTGATCCAGCCCTGCGAGTGATGCATCCACCATGTCTTGCGTGGTCATCACGATGTGCGAAGGCAAGTGCTCGATCGCCACACCTGCGACACCCCAAAAATCGGTAGCCGTCGCACCGGGAAGCACGGCCTGGACACGCACACCTTTATCCGCCAGCTCGTGATGCAGCGATTGGCTGAACGCAAGTACGAAAGCCTTCGAGCCGCCATAAACGCCATTGAGTACTTCTGGCGCGATCGCCACGATCGAGGCGATATTGATGATGGTGCCACCGCCGCGAGCGACAAAACCCGGTGCCGCAGCATACGTAAGTCGGGTCAGCGCCGTGACGTTGAGCGAGATCATCTCGTCCATCTTGTCGATGTCCGATTGCAGGAGCGGCGCAGCGCCACCAAAGCCCGCGTTATTGATTAATGTCGTGATGCTCTGGTCCGTGCGCAGCAGGTTCTCGACGCTTGCGAGATCGGCTTTGTTATTCAGGTCGGCCGGGAATACCTGGATAGACCGGCCGGTGGCATCAGTCAGGGTTCGTGCGAGTTGATCCATGCGTTCGCGATTGCGCGCGACAAGTATCAGGTCATAGCCGCGGTGCGCGAGGCGCTCGGCGTACACAGCGCCGATGCCGGAGGATGCCCCGGTGATCAGGGCGGTGCCCTTGTGAAGGGTGGTCATGGTGATGACTCCGTGATCGCCGACGGTATGTCAGCGTCTGCGGAATAGTTGTACGCTTGGGCGGACGTGTCTTAAATGTCACATATGCAACGTTTTAGGCCATTCCCCGGGAGGCCGCCATGCAGCGTATCGGTTTTGTGGTTTTTCCTGGCTTTCAGGTGATGAGCCTGGCGGCTGCCTCGGTCTTTGAATTTGCCAACATCACCCTCGGCAAGGCTGCCTATGAGGTTGGTTATTTCTCCGAGGAGGGCGGCCTGATCGTCAGCTCCATCGGCATGGCGGTTCAGACCAAGGCATTTTCGCGGCCAAAGTTCGACACCCTGCTGGTGTGCGGTGGCACAGGCATTCCGGAGTCGACACCGGGCTTGCTGGGTTTTGTGCGCAAGGCACCACGCTCATCACGCCGTGTAGCAGCGATTTGCACGGGCGCCTTCGTTCTTGCCGAGGCGGGCATGCTCGATGGCCGGCGAGCGACCACGCACTGGTTGTTTGCGCGCGAACTGCAGCAGCGATTTTCCAAGGTGAAGATCGAGGAAGACCGCATCTTCGTCATCGATGGTCCGATCTGGACGTCCGCCGGTATGAGCGCAGGCATCGATCTCGCGTTGGCCATGCTGGAGAAAGATCACGGCGTCGACGTAGCGCGGAGTGTTGCCCAGCTATTGGTGGTGTATCACCGCCGCTCTGGCGGGCAATCGCAATTCTCCGCCCTGTTGGAGCTGGAGCCGAAGTCGGACCGTATACAGAGCGCGTTGTCATATGCGAAAAGCCATCTGCAATCACCACTCTCCGTTGAAGAACTGGCGGCAGCGGCGAATCTCAGCCCGCGCCAGTTCAGTCGCACATTTCGCGCCGAAACCGGCCAGTCGCCCGCAAAGGCCGTCGAGCGCCTGCGCGTCGAGGCAGCCCGTTTGATGATGGAACAAAGCCGTCACCCGATCGATGTCGTGGCAAGGGAAACAGGTTTTGCCGATCGCGAGCGCATGCGGCGCGCGTTCCTGCGTGCCTTCGGGCAGCCACCGCAAACCATTCGACGCCAAGCGTCCGTGGCCGCATACAACTAAGTCTTCCGATTCATGCGGTGGAACTGCTAAACGCCAACGAAGTGCACAGCAAAAGGCAACCTCACTGCGCACGGACGCCAGCTGGATTTCACGCGTTCGCCAACGACCTTGCTCGCGTGTACCGATCGGTACGACCACGCCAAGTTACACAACGGGCGTCGACGGTTGATGGCCCTGTTTGAGCTTGCGCACGGACTCCCCCTTCAAAGTCAGCTTTACGAGTGCCATGGATCAGCCGGTCCAGGATCGCGTCGGCCATTCGAGCGGGTGCGCGGGCGATTGCCGCGCCTTGAATGCCACAGCGCGTACTTATGGACGTAGTGCCTTTACCCGGGGCTTTCAGTCACGCTTGCGTGCCGCGGTAATGACTGCGATCACGCTTGCTCATTTAACCACCTCAACCAGCGGCTTTCCTTTTTCGACGACATACGTCGCAAGCTCTGACCCATTGTCGTGACCGACATTCTTCGCGCTGTGCACGACTCCGGCGGGAACGAACAGCACATCGCCAGCCTTGAGTGTCACGGGTGGCTTACCCTCGAGTTGATACTCCAGCGAACCCGCAAGGACGTAGATGATCTCTTCACCGGGATGCTTGTGCCGTGGGGCGACCATGCCCGGGTCGATGTCGACGCGCGCCTGGATAGTCTCCCATCCAGGCATGCTGAGGTCGTGCCGTTGAAGATCGGTGCGATGGACGCCTGACTGCTGCGCGTGTGCCACGTGAAGTACCATCGCGCTTGCGATCGTCAGTACTGCCGTGGTCGCCATTGTCGATGCTTTCATGTGGTTATCCTCGGTAGCGCGCTTGTGAAAAATTTCCTGCATGCGATGCAGACGGGCTATGCGGCATTTCAGAAGCTGTCGACATCGACGATGGCTTTCACAAAGGCTGCTGGCGCTTCCTGTGGCAGGTTGTGACCGATGCCACCATCGATAATTCGATGCGCATACTTGCCGGAGAATTTCTTGGCGTAAGCGGTACTGTCGGGATGCGGTGCTCCGTTGGCGTCTCCCTCCAAAGTGATGGAGGGCACGCTGATAACGGGGCCTTCCGCCAGCCGCTTTTCCAACGCGTCGTATGTCGGCTCGCCTTCGACCAGCGCCAGACGCCACCGGTAATTGTGGATGACGACGGCGACGTGATCGGGATTGTCCAAGGCGCGCGCTGAGCGATCGAACGTGGCATCGTCAAACGTCCACTTTGGCGAAGCGATCTGCCAGATAAGTTTCGCGAAATCGTGCCGGTATTTGTCATAGCCGACTCGGCCACGCTCCGTCGCGAAGTAGTACTGGTACCACCACTGGAGCTCTGCCTTTGGCGGCAGCGGGTTTTTCCCGGCCTCCTGGTTGCCGATCAGATAACCGCTGACGGAAACCATGGCCTTGCAGCGCTCCGGCCACAGCGCAGCGATGATATTTGCGGTTCGCGCGCCCCAGTCAAAACCACCGATGACGGCACTTTTGATCTTCAGTGCATCCATGAGCGCGATGACGTCAACCGCAACAACGGACTGTTGGCCATTTCGAACCGTTTCGCTCGAAATGAAGCGGGTCGTTCCGTAGCCGCGAAGATAGGGAACGATTACCCGATAGCCTTTCGATGCCAAAGCGGGGGCAACTTCGGCGAAGCTGTGAATGTCATAGGGCCAGCCGTGCAGGAGAACGACCACCGGCCTATTCGCCGCGCCCATCTCGACATATCCGACATCAAGAAGGCCGGCGTTGATCTGCTTGATCGGACCCAATGAGGCGCCAGCACCCGAATCCGGCGCAGACGACGCCACGGACAATTCTGCATGACCCTCAAAAATTGCCGCAGTCGTCGCCGTCAATGGAGCGGCCGCCATGGTGGCCGCCGCCATGGCGAGAAATTTACGTCGCTGTGGATCGGTTTCGATAGGCATGGCTTCATTCCTTATTTGAGAGTGCTTGCGCGGAGCCGAGGTATGTACTGCGGACTTCTTGCGATGGTTGAGAAGCGGCTCGAACCTTGCGTCGCATCGTCAGATAAAGAACCGGAAGGAAACGTGCAGGGCGATGACTGGCCAAAAATCGAGGGCCTTTCGGCAGCCATGGCTTGGACCGCTTGGAATTTTCACCGGTACGAAGCCGCTCGATGATTATCACTCGACGATGCGGCGTCCTTGAACCAGAAAAGCGTACGCCTCATCACGGTTTTCGACTATCGGGATAAGCAACTGCACTCATCGTTGATGCAACCGATAATTTTCGACTTGAATCTAGGCTCCAGCTCGACACGATGTAACCAGGAAATGGAACAACATGCGTATCTATACCTCGATATTTTCACGTTCGCGTGACAGGTCGTGGCGCAAAAATCGACGGCATTCACTACTGCGGCTTTCCCCTCAGGTCTGTAGCGAAAGGTGCGGCGCGTGCGGAGTGAAGTGCACTGAGCGAACCCGAAGCAGTCGAGAGAGAAGGAGCTTGCCTGCGGATCTTCGTATGCCTAAGCATGCGGTCTTCTCAGCAAAGTTCATGGGTTCCTGTCGACGAAATCGATGAATCCGACTTCTTGGCGTAAGCAAGGCGGCCGGAGTGTTCGCCTGTTGTTGCATGTGGCGCGGTCACTTTCTCGAGCTCAAATTGACGATGCATCCCCACTACCTTGCCACTCGATCATTCAACTTGAGCGGGTGACATGTCGTCTGTGACTTCGAGAATGGCTTCAGGAGGCCTCTCATGAAAATTCTCATGGTCCTGACATCCCACGATACGCTGGGAAATACTGGCAAAAAAACCGGCTTCTGGCTGGAAGAGTTTGCAGCTCCCTATTTCGTTTTTACCGATGCGGGAGCACAAGTGACGGTTGCCTCGCCCAAGGGCGGACAACCACCGATAGATCCGAAAAGCGACGATCCGGATAACCAGACTCCGGCGCAGGATCGATTCAAGGCCGACAAGAAAGCGCAGGATGTGCTGGCTCATACCGTACGCTTAAACACGGTGTCCGCCGATGACTACGACACCGTGTTCTATCCTGGCGGCCATGGTCCCATGTGGGATCTGGCGGAAGATCCAATCTCGATCAAACTGATCGAGAGCTTCTACAACAGTGGCAAGCCCGTCGCCGCTGTTTGCCACGCTCCCGGAGTACTTCATCACGTTCAATACAAGGGCGAGTCCATCGTCAAGGGAAAACGTGTAACAGGGTTTACCAACACAGAGGAGGAGGCGGTGGGCCTGACCAAGGTCGTGCCGTTTCTCGTCGAGGATGAACTCAAGCGTCTCGGAGGAGTTTTTGAAAAGGTAGCCGATTGGCAAAGCTTTGCCATCGTGGATGGACACCTGATCACTGGACAGAACCCAGCATCGTCGGAAGCTACCGCCAAAGCGCTGTTGGGGGTAATGAAATCTGTCGCCTGAGCATCGCATGGGATGTGAAGGATCGCTTGCTGCAATCCCCTATGGGTGGGGTCCGCGATCATATGGATCGACGCCAAAGACATCCATGAACATCGGCTATGGAGCGGCATCTACGTCAAAGAAGCGAAGGGCGGCGAGGACATTTGTGTCGCAGCCGTAAGCGGACGCCACCGCATTGAATCCGGGCGCGTAAGGATGTCTTGCGAACGGCAGGACTCGTACAATCACGTTGCAATGCTGGATTGAGGCAAGCGGAGCCGTGCATCGAATTCGACGGCATTCCGATTTCCTTATCCTGGGCCAAACATGATGAGCAATATACGCAAAGTTGCTGTTGTTACTGGCGCATCCCAGGGCATTGGTGCAGCGCTGGTCGAGGCATTCCGTGATCGCGATTACCGGGTCATCGCCAACTCTCGATCGATCAAGCCATCGAACGATGCCGATGTCCTGGCGATTACGGGCGATATCTCAGATCGGGCTGTCGCGGACCGAATCGTCCGAGACGGTCTGGCGGCGTTCGGTCGCATCGACACCCTGGTCAATAACGCGGGAATCTTCATAGCCAAACCATTCACGGACTATACCGGCGAGGACTACGCAAACATGCTTGCGGTCAATCTGTCCGGATTCTTCCATATCACCCAGGCCGTGGTGGCGGAGATGGTGAAGCAGGGAAGTGGTCACATCGTTAGCATCACCACGTCCCTCGTCGATCACGCGATAGATGGTGTGCCTTCTGTGTTGGCCTCGTTGACCAAGGGTGGCGTCAATGCCGCCACCAAGTCGCTGGCCATCGAGTACGCAAAGCGCGGCATTCGGGTGAACGTCGTATCGCCAGGCATCATCAAAACTCCCATGCATTCTCCCGAGACGTACGGTGGGCTCGCGGGACTGCATCCGATGGGTCGCATGGGTGAGATCAGCGATATTGTCCAAGCGGTCCTTTATCTCGAGTCTGCCGCTTTTGTCACCGGTGAAATCCTTCACGTCGATGGCGGTCAAAGTGCGGGGCACTAACGCGACGCGAGTCATCGCGTTTGTGGCCTAGGAGCTCGATCATGTCTATCGTTACCATTCAACCTACTTGCGAAGGATCTGCTTCAGGCCGCATTTCGGTGTAGTAAAGAGAGGGTCGCGCTGATTAAAGGTGCAAGCAAGTTGTTTCTCAACGCACTGAAGCGAGCGCATATCTTCATCCTCATGTCACGTGGAAGCCGCCAATGCGGGGACATCATGCCGCTTGCCGTTGAAGCGAAGGGATGCCGAGAAGTACTCTTCTAGCGCCTGATCTGTCCTGGTCCTCGCCTCAGCGACCGCCTCCGGGCCAAAGGCCGTTCCTTGGACGGAGAAGAAAGTCAGATCGTGCAACCCGATCATGCCGAGGATGGCTTTTAGATACGGGGTAAGAAAATCTGGCTGACGCGCACCTTCTCCAGAAAATCTCCCGCCTGAAGACACGGCGACGAAGACTGGACGGTCGCGGAGCAAGCCCACTTTACCGTTCCTGCTCACATTGAACGTCCTGCGGACTCGAACGACGTGATCTATCCACGCCTTCAGCGCGGCGGGCACGGTGAAGTTATGCACGGGAGTCGCAATGACAACAACATCTGAACTCTGCAACTCCTGAATGAGTTCGCTGGACTGGGAGGCAGAGCCGTCCTGGGATACATCTGCAGTCGAGTGTTGAGAGATCGCGTAATTTTCGTCCATAGGCAAGATGGCGCCGCCGCCGACCACCCTGTTCACCGCCGCCGCCGTTGGCTCGCTTTTGATCAGGAATGCGACAATTTTTTGAGAGAGCTTGTAACTCTCTGCGGCTTGCCCGCGAGGGCTGCAACTGACATGGAGAATTTTCATCATCTAGCCGGCTAAAGGTGATTGATTGACTAACATCCTATAAACCGCATGACCCGTGTCCAAGGTCCATGAATGGAAACTTGAACTGGTCCATGATGATGGTCGGCCGGGTGCCCCATTGACGCATCTGCGCAAGTAGATGGAGTCGCGCGTTCCCGCAGATGCCTAGTGACGCGATCGCTTCCGGATACTGATGTAAGCGCTGCGGAGGGACCAAAAAATGCGCGTCGCACACATGCAGTTCCAAATGACCGTGGGGCCGTCACTCTGGGTCAGAGTGGTACACTCATTTTCAAATAAACTGCCAAACGTGCTAGGCCATGAGCGTCGCGAAAAGCAGCCAAATTTTGCCATTGGATCCGATGGCGGCTGGGCCCTTCTATCGACAGATTTACGATCGGTTTCGCAGCGCCATTGCCAGCGGATTATTGAAGCCGGGTGACCGCATTCCCTCGGCGCGCGCGCTGACCAAGGAATTAGGTCTGGCAAGAGGAACGATTGAGGCTGCCTATTCTTTGCTTGCCGCTGAGGGATACATTCAGGCCCGCGGCCAGGCGGGAACGATTGTGACGCCGGGTATCAAGCCACGTGCACCCGCCGCAAGCACGAGCACGCGAACCTATAGCGGCGTTGCTCCCGCTGGTTTTCATCCCGATCCGATTCTGCCATTCCAGATGGGTTTGCCTGCCCTGGATGCGTTTCCTCGAAAGATCTGGGCACGCCTTGGCGCGCGATGCGTGCGTGCCATGCAGCCCGCCGACATGGCTTATCCATCGGTATACGGTTTGCAGGCGCTGCGCACCGAGATCGCTGCCTATCTCCATGTGTCGCGCGGGATCAACTGCTCTCCATCCCAGGTTTTCGTGACGTCGGGATACCGTCACACGATGGAGTTGATTGGTCATGCATTGTTGAACGATGGGGATCGCGTTTGGCTCGAAGACCCAGGATACCCGCCCACGCGAAACTTGCTGCGACATATGCATATGACCATCGTCCCGGTGCCAGTCGATCGGGATGGCATGATCATCTCCGATGGAATCAAGCTGGCGCCACGGGCTCGAGCTGCGGTGGTCACGCCTGCACACCAGAGTCCGCTGTGCGTGTCTTTGTCCTTGCCCCGGCGCCTCGCGCTGTTGGACTGGGCAACGCGAACCAACGCATGGGTCATTGAGGACGACTACGACGGTGAGTACCGGTATGTCAGTCGTCCTCTCCCTGCACTAAAGAGTCTGGATCGTGATGGGCGAGTGCTCTACGCGGGAACCTTCAGCAAGGTGCTTCTGCCCAGCATTCGACTTGCCTATGTGGTGGTGCCGGAAGCACAGGTCGAACGCTTTGAGCAGATCAGTCAGGCTTTTGCGGGAGGCAGTCCCCGGCTGACGCAAGCCATCGTCACAGCGTTCATCACGGAAGGACACTTTGCGCGCCATATTCAACGGATGCGCAAGCTATATGCCGAGCGTCGGGAAGCGGCAGTCGCAGGCTTGGAGAGCGTACTTGGGAAACACATGCGAATTGACTCGCAGCCAGGAGGCATGCACGTGATCATGCGGTTGCAAGGCTCATTGTCTGATCGCGAGCTTGTTGCGCGGATGCGAGAAGATGGCATGTACGCGGAAGCGTTGACGGACTGCACACTGGGCGGTGATGGACCAGCGGCCTTGCTTCTCAATTTCACGAATATCGATTCTCAGGGCATGGCCGAGAATCTCGGAAGGCGCATCTTGAAGCTGATTTGACGGGGACCACGGTTCGCGCCGCGTTGAGCAACGACCGGCATTGGTGCCTGGGTTTTAGCGCAGCGATTCTCTCAGTCGGCTGTTCTACGCAGATGGCGAGCATGTGCCTGCTCACAAATTTTTCGGCTGCCGCTCGTATGCGAGCCGGGCTCTGAAATCGGGATGGATCATGGCCTAGCGCTCAAGACGGATCATGGACCTTCTAAGGTGGGCCATGGTGCAGCACGATGGGGTCACTCCATTAGCAAGCACAAGGATTCATCATGATTAGTCGCATCAACTACGCAAAGGCATCTCCCGAGGGTTACAAGGCTTTCGGGGATGTGTACGTTTCCATTCTCAAGAGTGGTCTTCCGCAGGAGTTGGTCAATCTTGTGTATCTGCGGGTTTCCCAGATAAATGGCTGCGCGTATTGCATCGATATGCATTCCCGCGATTTGCTCAAGGCGGGCGTTACGATCGACAAGCTAGTGCTCGTCGCAGTCTGGCGCGATGCGGGCAAACTATTCAGCACCCGCGAGCGCATTGCGCTCTCTTGGGCGGAAACCGTAACGCGCGTCGCTGAAACCGGCGTGCCCGATGCCGACTACGAAGCCGCTGCCGCCGAATTCAGCGATAAGGAACTTGCTGACCTTACCTACGCCATCGGGCTTATGAACGCCTTCAATCGGTTCGGGATTACGTTCCGCACCACGCCTGCCGCTGCAGCCAAAGCTTGAAATGGCGCATATACAAGTAATTCGCGCATAGGCATGTCTGTTCCCTGGTTGTCACTGCTTTATGGAATGGCCGGTTTTGAAGCTTCGCGGATCCACCGTTACATCAGTGGGTGGAGCCGCGCACGGTTTCCTCAGTAAGCCATAGAGTTCCCACCAAACTTCGCCGGGACGAGTCGCCTGGCGAATCAACGAACAGGTCAATTACTTATGGCATGGGCACTACTCAGCATCGCTGGCATCTTCGAAATAGCGTTCGCCTTCGGCATGAAGTGGTCCGAAAGCTTTACGCGATTGATGCCTGCAATTTTTACCGTCGTCACCGGTTTGGCGAGCATCTTCCTTCTTTCATATTCACTCCGCACGCTGCCGGTTGGCACTGCCTACGCGGTCTGGACCGGCATCGGCGCGGCGGGCACAGCGATTCTTGGAATGGTGGTGCTGGGTGATTCTGCCGCACCGATGAGGATGCTCTGCATCGTTCTCATTCTGGCGGGCGTCATTGGGCTCAAGTTGGTTTCGGGTCACTGAGCAGGATTGCAACGAAGGCGGATGACAGCACGGGCACACGATATTCTGCGCGCGCTCGATGCTGGGGTGGATCAGCGCTCGGTAGAATCCCTTGCGCACCTGGAACCAGAAATGCGTATACCTGCTCGCATTGGTTCCGAACAGCTCGGGCATATTGCCGATGGGAGTGGCTACACTCGCGCTGATTATCCAGGTATCCGCGCCCGACCAATGGAAGCCAATCCCGGCGCTATTCATTCGCGCGCTGTTGGGGCCCGGAAAGAAGGTGGACTTGTAAGGCTGCACGCGACCACTGTCCGCGAAGACAGCAAACTGCCAGGCACCGGGAAACAACGCGAAAGTCGTGTCGTGGCGGTACTCGATAGTGGCGAGGTTGCCTTCCGCACCGGCAAGTATGCCCACGTCGTAGCCATGCACACTGTCCGGGCCACCGAGATAGAACTGTTCGGAGATTTGTCTGTGCATCAACGCCAGGCCAGACCAAGGCAGGCGAGAGGATGGACATCAGAAGGGAATGCGGGATTTCCTGAAAGAATGTAGCGAAGTGGAAACTGGTGCATCCGAAAAAAGCACGGGTCGATGACCCCACATTTCTACAGGGATTTCCACTAGTAATATTTTGCTAGCGAATGTCCGCTTGCGACCCGAGGCGGATATCACTTAGGTAGAACTACGGTTGGTGCCCGACAGACTCTGCGGCAAGCTTTCTTCCTACTTGGAGGAAGGCACAATGTTCAAGCGCACTTTCAGCAGGCTCGCCATTTCTGCATCCGTTGCCGTGACATGGCTTGTGGCGATGCCGACGGCCATCGCAGCGACCGGCGTTACGCCAGCAGAGGCAAGATCGATCGCGCGCGACGCCTACGTCTATGGTGTACCGCTGCTTGGCGAGTACAAGACCATGTACGCCTTTTCGATTGCCAAGGACAATCCGCAATACAAGGGGCCGTTCAATGCCATACTGAATATCGCGAGGGTATTCACACCGGAAGACACCGCCTTCGTCACGCCCAATTCCGACACCCCTTATTCCTTCGCAGGGCTGGATCTGCGCGCCGAGCCGATTGTCATTACGATTCCGAAGATCGACAAGGGCCGCTACTTCGTCTTCCAGTTGCTGGATCTCTATACGTTTAACTTTGACTATATTGGCAGTCGAACTACTGGCAACGACGGCGGTAACTACATGATTGCTGGCCCAGACTGGAAGGGCGCTCCGCCGAAGGGCATCACGAAGACGTTTCATGCGGAGACGCAGTTCGTCAGCGTGGTAGGACGTACCCAGTTGTTCAATCCGGGCGACCTCGACAACGTCAAGAGGATTCAGTCGGGCTACAAGGTGCAACCACTCTCCGCGTTCGAGGGAACGCAGCCCCCGCCAGCGGCGCCAGAGGTTTCGTGGATTAAGCCGTTATCCGATGAACAGGAGCGGGACCCGGCCGCGTTCTTCAATGAACTTGGCTTCCTGCTGCAGTTTGCCGAGCCGCCGCATCCAAGCGAAGCGGCCTTGCGCAAACGCTTCGAAAGCATCGGCATCGTATCCGGCAAGCCGTTTGATGCTTCCAATTTTTCACCCGCGTTGCAGGCTGCATTGAAGGAAGGCATGGCCGATGGGCAGAAGCAGATCGACGCACGTCGCGCTGCGCTCGGAGGCAAGACCGACCAGCTGTTCGGTGATCGGGCATTCCTCAAGAATGACTATGTGGCTCGTGCTACAGGCACGCAGGTGGGTATCGGAGCCAACTCGCGCGACGAAGCGCTCTATCCGATCCTGGACAAAGATGCGCAGGGTCAGCCGTTGGATGGCAGCAAGTACAGCTATACGTTGCACTTCGCCAAGGGCAAGCTGCCGCCGGTAAACGCTTTCTGGTCGATTACCATGTATGACCTGCCCGAGCAGCTGCTGGTGAAGAACCCCATCAATCGCTACTTGATCAACTCGCCGATGCTCCCGGGCCTCAAGACCGATGCGGACGGCGGACTAACGATCTACATTCAGGCCGACTCGCCTGGCAAGGACAAGGAAGCGAATTGGCTACCCGCACCGAAGGGGCCATTCGTGGCATTCATGCGCTACTACTGGCCCAAGCAGCAGCTGCTCGATGGTCAATGGACGATGCCGCCGATCGAACGCGCCAAGTAATCCGCACAGCGTTACTGCGAGCATGCACAAAGGGCCGGCAACGCTGGCCCTTTCATTTGGCGACTTCAGCCCGCAATTGCAGACGCCCTGAACGTCACGACGAGTACGTCGCGAAATGCAGGTTTGTCGGCCACTAAAGGCCTTACGGGAGTCACGCCGTGGTAGACGCTAGGGTCGTGGATTAACGCCGCATCCAGTGGGTCGGTGAGTGTGAAATCACCAAGAAGTTGCCCATCTGCCGTATGGATGGTCGTCGTGCCGCTCGCTATGTTTTGGCGATCCACGAGCAGCACAAGAACGTAGTCCACGCCGTCGCGATGACTGCCCTCAGGCGTCGGCTCCCCAGCGGCATCTGCTGTTGCTTCGATGCGAAACTGATGCACTTCGATATGCCAGCGAAGCACCGATGGCGCCATGCTTCCAAAAAGCTCGTGGCAGAACTGAAGGATGGTGTGCAATGTGGCGCCCGTCATAACGGACGGGACGACTGGCTCGAACCAGCGCTCGATATCGCCCTGAAGCGCGTTGTACTTCAAACCTTGAAAGTGCGCCTGATGAGATTCGGGCACCACGGGGCCGGCAGCTTCCGCAGAGAATGTCGCATGGCGCCGCCGGCGAAACCGGCCTTTCGCTGCCAGGTACTGATCGGGCTCCAGGTGGTGCCAACTCTCCACAAAGTCCATCCAGTCCGTTAGCTCCCCAAGCGACGTCAGGAGTGGTCTCATCCTGTTGCCTTCCACGAAGGCGAATCCAGGGGACCTCAGCTGGTCAAGTAATGTCGAAGCGAGCGAGTCAGTGTGGTTGATCATGATTCCAATCATGGGCAGTTAGGGTCATCGAATCCGCAGACTAGACGTCAAGGCCTGCGGTCAGGTTTCTGGCTGATCCAACGGGCCATTGTCCAACAAGCTTTGTGCCGCTGCTCAGTTTGGCTCCAGATGGCTTGTGGGTGATCTCCTGGGCGTACGATCTCCGCTTGGAGGGTAATGGCATCAATTTCGAAAGTGTCCGCTTCCGATTGCTATCTCAACCGATCGATGCGGCACACTATAGTGTCGCTATCCATGCCATGGAGAACGTCGGTGTCTGACTTACAAGAGCACATCGCAGCGAGTTTCTCTGCGCAGGGGCTAATGGCTACCTTGGGTGCGGAGCTCGTTCGAGTTGCCCCTGGTGAGGTACAGATTGCTCTTCTCCCTCGTCCGGAGCTGTCGCAACAGAACGGCTACATTCATGCCGGCGCCATCACTAGTGTGCTTGACAGTGCTTGTGGCTACGCCGCCCTGACCGTCGCGCCGGCTGGCCTCGATGTCCTTACCGTTGAGTTCAAGATCAACTTCATCCGCCCTGCAGTTGCAGACCGGTTTGTGGCCATAGGCAAGGTTATAAAGGCGGGCAAGACTCTTACGGTGTGCCAGGGTGAGGTGATCGGCGAGCGAGGCTCGCGTCGAGAGGCTATCGCGGTCATGCAGGCCACGATCATCAATGTCTCGGCGTAGCACCTAACCATTCATTCAAGCCGACGCTGCTTCGCGGCGCGGTTAACCTCAGCAAGGACGAGAGGCGCTATTTGGCCAATCCGGCGCAACCCATCGACTCGCCTGAGAACAGCTCGGGCTCAGTACCGTCCCGCCCACACTCGACCCAAGTTCTTTTCCGTCGCAGATAGTCAGCCATCAACGCGAGTTCAGCGGACTTCTGCTCAATGCGGCCGATCTGCTCATCGATCATCTTGACGTGTCGCTCACGCGCAAGCGCCTCATTGAGATCGTCAGCGCGGGCCTGGCTGATGAGATTGCCGATCTCCTTCAATGGAAGGCCAAGCAGCTGGCCCAGACGGATCAGCTTCGAGTCGATAACGTGCTGGGCGTTGAAGATCATGTAGGGATTACGGCCTCCCTTGTCGGTGATCCTGGGCGCCAGCAGGCCCTTGCGCACATAGAAGCGAATCGTATCGGGTGTGAGGCCCGAGACTCGGGAAAACTCGCTAATCAACATAAGAAAAACCATTGACCATGAATTTTAGTCAATGGTTACGGTACCACTTTCAATTCCCATACCGGATAGCGACAAGCCTGGATAGCTTGCGCAGGCACGCGCTTGCCTGTGACAGACGCAATGTCGACAGAGTCAGGCAGCACGAGTTTGTAGATGCACCGGCGTCTGGCTTGGCCTGAGCTGATGAATCATGGAAAGCATGCAGGCCTGCCCATTGACCATGGACCATTGTCCACGGTTAGGGTGCCATTCCAGCATTACCCGGCAGCCCAAAAATGTATCGGTTCGCGCTGTTAATACCCGGCCGATGGCGGGTTAGCTGCGATATGCCGTTTCTTTACAAAGGAGCGGAGTTACGGGCGGATGCAGCGATATCACCTGGCCGTGCTGCTGCCTGAAACATCGATCTACTCATCTACTTCAAGAGAAATGCGCCAATGCTTACGCCACAGCAAGTTCGGAAAATGTCCGCCGATCTTCCCGCCGACCCCTCCTACATCGTCACCAACACCATGATCATCGACGCCCCGGTTGGTTTCGTGTGGGAAAACCTGCCCAAGAACCTCGACATCAGCAAGGTCATGCGGCCGTACCGCGGCCTGCCCGGCGCTGCAAGCTGGAAGGTCACGCCGACATTCAACGAAGGGGGCTCCAGCATCATCTACACGATGACGGACAGCAGCGAGGTCGTTGAAACGATCCTCAAGCGCGACAGCTACCACTATGTCTATGGGTATCTGCCGCCGATGCCGATCTTCGATTTCTGGCAGGGTAACTTGTTCTACTCTCCCACCTCCGACGGCAAGACCAAGGTTGTCTGGCGTTACTGGCTCAAGCCCAAGGGCAGCCTCATCAGCAAGCTCGGTGCGCGCCTGGTGAAGCGATTCATCTGGAAGGGCTACACCGCTCGGGCCGCAGCAGCCATGAAGGCTGAGGTCGAGCACCTGTATCGCGGCAACCTCTGATTCGCACTCGAGTCAAACGCCGCATCATGGAGAGCAAGGTCGTGGCGGAGAAGCGATCGATCGTGAACCGGCCAGGTCCTATAAGCCTTGGTGACCATGGGCTCCGCAGGGTTACCTTATCGCTGTCCTCGGTTGCCAGGCTGAACTGACGGCCATGACGATCTCCATCTCAAATGCCGGCCCCAGCAACCAACTTAACGGTCTGCTCGGCAAGCTGAGACGGCTGCCGCAGAAGTTGCAACTCCCTGTTTTCGACATCGTGTTCGGGCGCTTCACGCCGTTCTATCGCAGTGTCGGAGTCAAGGCAGTAGAGCTGGGGCCACAACGAGTTGTATTGGCGCTGAGTGATCGTCCGCGCTTACGCAATCACCTGGGCGACATCCATGCGGTGGCGATCACGTTGCCGGCTGAATATGCGGCAGGTCTGTTGGTGGGACAGCATGTTCCCAAAGGAGTGGTCGTGGTGGTCAAGGCCATGCACATGGAGTTGAACAAGGCTATCCGAGGCTCGATTCGAGCTGCAGCCATACTCGATACCGAGCAGTGCGAAGTTCTTCGCGAGCGACCCAAGGGAGAGATCAGTATCCCTGTGACGATTGAGGATCAATCCGGGCAAATACCCATGTCGGGCACCATGCAGATAGCCTGGTTCACGCCTAGGACGAAAATCTAGTTCGGATACTCGATCAGCACCTCAAGGCGTCCTCATGACAAATCTAGACGGCCACGACACGCCCGCATTCATTGCAGAACAGAACAGAGGTCAATTCCGTGCCTAACCCCAAGACGAGGCTAATTTCCCTACCAGGGCATGCTCCGGAAGACATCGTGGTCGATCATGAGGGGCGACTTATTGTCGGCGTGGACGATGGCCGGATTTTGCGCATAGATCGAGATACAAGTGAGATATGCATGCTGGCGCGCACCGGCGGACGTCCTCTGGGGTTGGAAGTCCTTCCTGATGGTCGCATCTTGGTCTGTGACAGCCCTTGCGGCCTGCTGGAGATCGATCCGCGAAGTGGTTTAGTGCGGACGCTTGCGGACAGTTTTCGTGGCGAACGGCTATCGTTCTGTAGCAACGTGGTGGCGGCGAAGGATGGCACTCTATATTTCAGTGCTTCCAGTACGCGTCACACGATTCATCGGTGGCGCCATGACATTGTGGAAGGTATTCCAACTGGACGGCTATATCGCCGTCATGTGAATGGGAAGATCGACCTCATGCTGGACGGGCTGTTCTTTGCGAACGGCCTGGCGCTGGCGTTGGACGAATCGTCGATTATCGTCGCCGAAACCGGGGCGTGTCGCCTGCGAAGGCTTTGGCTCACCGGTCCCTTGGCAGGGGCGAATGAGGTTTTCTCCGACTTACCTGGCTTTCCAGACAATTTGTCGATGAGCTCGTCGGGTCTCATTTGGGTGGCCATGCCGAGCCCGCCGAATCCAGCGCTGGCACGGCTGCACCAACTTCCCTTGATGCTTCGCAAGTTTGTTGCTCGAATGCCCGACGCTTTACAACCCAAACCTGCGCGCGTCGCCTGGGCGATGGCTATCGCTGACGATGCTCGGGTAGTACACGACTATCGGTGGGATGACGGCTCTTACAGCATGGCCACCGGAGTTTGTGAGTATGAGGGCAGGGTGTACCTAAGCAGTCTTACTGAGAATGCCATTCTCTGCATTGAGCCCTAAGGTGAGGCACAAGATTTGTACCGCTGACTTTTGCATTCTTGGCATCCACTGACTTCGTTGCCCTGCCGGAACGTTTGTGTCAGTGGGGTCTATGCGAAACGGGGCGAAGATCTGCCCTTGCGCAGTCCCGATTGGCTCGGCGCTGCGCTTCAGCACTGCTTAGTTACATCCATCGCGATCTCCTCTTGCGGCCTCCTCACGCGGAGTGGCGCGAGGTCGCGTTTCGGAAAAATATGGCAACACCGCCTTGCTATGAGTGGATCCGGATCAGGTTGAATACCAAGTCCGATGGGCGCCATGGCGAATCCTGATCCGGGTTAGCTAGTAAGCCAGGTATCCAAGCGCTTGCTGGACTCTGTCAAATACTTACCGATTCCTTTCATTCGGACGGCCACTAGCTTGCAGATCGCGTTTGCTTCTCTGGAATGGATATGGGAGGAGACGTCGCGCAGGGACCTGGCCGGTCCAGAGTCGGCTGACACCAATGTTTGTACACACCGCGTGACACCAATGTGCGTGCGGGTTTGGTAACCAAAGTCTGTGCCGCTCAGCTGGGCGATGTACGTGCTTCGATTGGTGTTGGAGGGCAAAGTGTGTGCGTCGTCAGACGAATCAATGGCTTAGTTTGGCTGCCTTTAAGCGAGCAGTGACGATTTGATAACCAAAGTGCGTGCCCACAAGCGGCACTTCGCTTTACAGTGAGGTCCGCTTTCGACTGCGACTTCAGCCGATGAAAGGGACCAGGGGATTTCAATGGACAGCCTCGTGACGGTTACGTAAGCCACTGCCAGAAGGAGACGCACCATGATGCGGATCGCTGTCTCACTGATCATCGCACTGATGATTTGTACAAACGCTTCGGCGGCTCCCATCTCGACTGGAGTAGACGGCACTGTAAGCTCGTCCCCAGCACGCCCTGGTCCACAACGTGCCGGCGAATCGGACGGCACGCCGATGGTTGGCGTCGCCGTGCAGTTACGCAAAGCGAACGGCCAAGTGGTAGCACGTGCAGTCACCGATGCGCAGGGACACTTCAGGGTACAGGTGCCTGCCGGCCAATATTGGGTGGAGGTCGATGTCCAAGGCGCGGCGCTGCCGCGATGCGAGATAGCCCGCGCCCTCGTGCACGACGGTCGACTCGCGCGCGTACGCTTGGACTGCGATTCCGGAATACGTTAGGGCGCGGCGCTGTTCCGCTGGTTCCAGGCGCGACGGGACTCAGGCACCCTCGCCCCGTTGCCGGGATGAGGGTGCCCTTCAACGGTTACTGGCAGGTCGAGAACTTGAACGATTCCAGACGCGTGCTCCAATTGAACGCACCGGTGGTCTTCAGATATTCGTTCGTGTACCAGAACGTGCAGTCATCGGTGGGATCGATGGTCATCGCGCTATAGTCACCCCAACGCGACAGGTTGCTACCGCTCTGCGAGCCAAGTCCCTCGATGATGCTGTTTTCGACCTGCATGGTGCTCAACACATCGGTCGCCAGTCTACCGGTATAGCGGATAGCCGGATGGATGGTGCTGCTGGATGCGCTATAGCCCAGCGCCATGTTGCCCTGTTTGTCCATCGCCACTGAACCCATCCAACGATACGTAGTATCGGGCGAGAAGGTTGACTGCTGGTACACCACGGGTGTCGTGCCCGGACTGCGAACCTCGTACCAACGTACGCCGGTATACGGGTTCTGCTTGGTCGTACCGACCTTTACCGAGTGAGTGACAACGAGCGACTCGTGATCGGTGAAGTTCCGATAGGCCAAGCGGAACATCAGGCGATCGGCCAGCGAATCGAGCTTCTGCCTCGTGCCGGTCTGCGGAACGCAGGTGCCGCCACCGCACGCCGCGGCAAACGAGGCGACCGGAATCGACGTAGGACCGGTTAGCGTCGTATTGGCGGTATTGGTCCAGTCCACGTGGAACTTCCACAGGTTCAGCTTGTTGGTACCGAAGTTCATCAGGTAGTTCGGCGAGCCAGCCGGCGGTGCGGTGGAACCATCGAGGTCAGCCGGCAGAACACCGCCATAACTGGTGGACAGCTGGAAGCATTGCTGCGTCGCGGCCGCGCCGCTCAGCATTGCATTGCGGTCATAGGCACACAGTTTGGCGCCGGCGAAGGTGTTGCCGTTGAACATGTTGAAGGTTTCGTAATACGCATCCGGCCACACGCCCATTTTCGGATAGTCGGGAAAGACGCTGCCATAGGGAAACGCGTAGCGGTAGTAGGCGCCGGTGGCGTCACTCGTCGCGGACACGGCCACGCATTCGAAGTACGGCGCAGCAGTCACCGCGAACTGTGAGATCACCCAGCGCCCGGCAGCCTTGTCGTAAACCACCGTGGCATCGCCGTCGTTGTCGGTTTCACACGGACCGCCGAAACCTGACCACACGGTATTGGTTTGCACCGGACCGTAGGTCACGGTTTTGGTGGCTTTGTCGAACACCGCAAAGCCGGTATTGACGAGTTGCACGTACTGCGTGGCACCCACTGCGCCATTGGTATCCGGTGGTGCGCTGTTGACGGTAAACGTCCCCTGTGGGCCGCTGAAACCGTTGCCCACGCCATCGACGCCGGAACCCGCCGTCGGGGCGAACACACCGGTGGTCGCCCCCTGTACGGCGCCGTCGGTTGGGTTACCCGGACCATCGAGCCACGGCAGCGGATGCTGCGGATGCTGGTGCGGACTCTTGGAGAAATCGTCGGGTCGCGGCATCACGCCGCGCAAGGAATGTAAGACATCGTGCTGTACGGCTGGACTGACATCGGGGCCGCTTAGGGTATCGGCGTACGCGCTGCCCGCGAGGACAAGGCCGATGGCGACGCAAAGCGCAACACCTCGGCTACCCGGCTTGTTCAATGACATGACTCCCTCCAGTGCGATGATGCGTGACCTCATGAAAGGCCCGATTGCGCATACGACGCATATGGCCGTGGTGAAGACCACAGCGAAACACGCAGACCGGAATTCCCCCGTCGAAACGCTGCATCCTGCGGCGTCTCCCCACGACGATGGGCGACGGGACGTTGGAAGGTATACCTTACGGTTGGCTTCCGCGCGTGATGCTCATCACAGAAGGCAAGGGGCCCACGTCGTCGCTATCCATGGTCTGGCCTACATGGTTGTTGCTTTGGCTGCAGAAAGGCTTCCAGTGCTGCGGAGCCATGCGCACCAATAGCCGCGAACGTATTAAGCACGCTTCCCGCCGCCTTTCGAATCAGATCGTAGACCTCTGGACTGCCCCAGGAAGTAAGTCACTCGCCAGCCTCGCACTAGGGCCTGCTCAAAGGCTTCTGAACTGACGCCACTTAGGTGACTGTAGCTGCGGGAGCCATTGTAAAAGGCATCGATGCAGTCGACAAAGTCGGTGCGGGTCAGATCATGGGTTTCCTTCCCGTATCGGGCTGATGTAGCCGATAGTCGAGTGGCGTCGTTTACATTCTGACACCAAGCAAAGTACGTGCGCCGTAAAACAAATCAATGGATTAGCCTGACTGGCTTTAAGTGAGCAGCGGCGGCTTGATAACCAAAGTACGTGCCGACAAGCGGTGCGTTGATTTACAGTGATGTCCGCTTCCGACCCGATATAGGTATTCCGTTCCGTTCTCGGTGACCATGTCACGGCTGCCAGGTAGCTGGCAGCGAGGGCGGGACTTGCACCGGCCGGCTACGAATATTCCGACCCAAACATCCGATGTTCGCCGCTTTGGTTTCGAGCCGGCCGGTGCGCTTGAGTTCCCTAACGAATACTCAGGGCTCGCCGAGTGATCGGCTCTCTATATTGGCTTCGCCGAGCTTAAGCACGCAGGTCTCGTATCGTGATCACGCCACGAGGTGACGTATGCGCACACATCGGGATGACGATTTTACGGCGTTCATCGGTTTGGATTGGGCGGATGCGAAGCACGACGTCTGCCTGCAACCGGCTGGCAGCGACGCGTATGAGTTCGGCACATTCGCCCATCAGCCCGATGCCATCGATGCGTGGGCGCGTGGATTGCATCAGCGCTTCGGTGGGCGCATTGCCATCGCGTTGGAGCTGGCCAAAGGGCCCGTGGTGTATGCACTGCAGAAGTACGATTTCATCGTTCTGTTTTCGATCGATACCAGCCTGCTGGCCATGTATCGCAGGGCGTTCAAACCCAGCCGGGCGAAGGACGATCCGACCGATGCACAGCTGGCATTGGAGCTGATGCAACGCTATCCCGACCGAGTTACGCCGCTCAAACCCCAAAGTGTGGAGATGCGCACCTTGAGTTTCCTCGTCGAGCAGCGACGATTGCTGGTCGACGACAAGAAGCGCTTGGTCAATCGCTTGGGCAACACACTCAAGCAGTATTACCCCCAGCTACTGGACTGGTTTGAGCAGCACGATACCGTGGTGTTCTTCGATTTCTTGCGACGTTGGCCCACGCTCAAGCAGGCCAAGCGGGCGCGCAAGGCCACGCTTGAAGCGTTCTTCCGTGCCCACAACGTACGCTTTGCCACGGTCATTGCCGACCGCGTGGAGGCGATCCGCACAGCCATGCCGTTGACCGAGGATCCGGCCGTGATCACCACGCATCAGCTGCTGGCTGAGGCCCTGGTCGAGCAGTTGCAGGTGGCACTGCGTGCGATCGAACGATTCGACGAAGAGATTGCCGTGCTCGCTCCCACGCTTCCGGACTACGCGCTCTTCGAAGCCTTGCCGGGTAGTGGGCCGATCCTGACGCCACGGCTGTTGGCTGCCTTCGGCGAGCAACGCGAACGCTTCGCCAGCGCCGAGCAACTGCAGCGCTATTCCGGTGTGGCGCCGGTGACGGAGCGAAGCGGCAAGAAAAGCTGGGTGCACTGGCGTTGGCAATGCCCTACGTTCGTCCGCCAGACCTTCATCGAGTGGGCTGCCCAAACGATCAACAAGTCCTTCTGGGCCGGAGCCTTCTATCGCCAACAGCGCGCCAAGGGCAGCCCGCACCAAGTGGCCGTGCGTGCGCTAGCCTTCAAGTGGATCCGCATCCTGCATCGCTGTTGGCAGTCCCACACACCCTACGACGAGTCGCGCTACCTTATGGCCCTGCAGCGCCGTGGCTCGCCCTTGCTCGCTGGCCTGGCTTCGTCAGATAGTTGACGGAACGGCTCAGGGCATGAAGCGGACAGGCATCAAGACAGAATTGCAGGGTCAGCAGTGATCACTTTTCAAATGGGGCGTCTTGTAGTCGACGGAACGGCTCAGGGCGTAAAGCGCCAATTTGTCCGAGCCTGCGATGAGCAAGGCGAAGGGCAGGAGCGATCCCGGCCAGTATCAGTTTGTGGCGGGGCAAGATCCAATGGCGGTCGGCGTCCATTGCCACGCCGGAATGGTTTCGCCGCGCGGTCGATAGCTCACGTCGAAGACGCCACCATTACGCCGGATCTGCAATTTCAGCGTGGCCGTCTGGTCTGCCTGAATCCCATCCTGTGGGATGGGTTTCAGGATTTCGTCACCATCCTTTAGGCCTGCTCCTGCCGCGGCTGATCCGGGGACGAGGCCGTGGATGATGCGTGGGGAATGCACCAGAACTTCCGGGGCGAAGCCAAGCTCGTAGCGGCGCATGGGTTTCTGTACGCGCTGGAAGCATGGGCCGAAGGCATCCGAGTCGAGCACGATCGGCTTGCCGCTCAACATATCGTCAAACTGCTGTTTGCCTCGTTGGCCCAATTCACGCGCCACAACCTCAACCCATGCTGCTTGCGTGAGGGGCTCACCAGCGCGGCGTCTCTTGAGAAACGCCTGAACCAGGTCGTCCAGCGACCGTTTACCGTGCGAAGCCTTGCTGATCTCTGCGTTCAGCTGTGCAAAGTAGAGCGCACCGCGGTCATATGGCAGTACGCGCACCCGCGTGTCAGCCCAGAAACGGTCGGGGATGTCACGATTGGGCGTTGTGTTGAGAAGGTCGGTGTAGTACCGGGTCGCCGTGTTGTTGATGTCTTTGAGATATGCATCGCGAGTGATCTGTCCGGCCCGGTACGGCAGCAATCGCTGGTAGTACACGGCCAGACCTTCAGAGAACCATGACGCGGCCAGCTCGTCCTTCTCATCCAGCGCGCCGACAAAGGTGTGCACCATTTCGTGGGCGAGCGTCAGCTTGAAGTCCTCCACCGACGTGCCATCGTCAAACGTGCCGACGAACGAGTTGGCCACCTCGACGCCGCCACCCGGATTGACCTTGTTACGCCTGAGGAAAACGTTGTAGGTCACGCCATGGGCGTCGAAGAACTTCAGGTACGAACCGTAAAGTCGGTGCGTCCACTGCATGAGGGTGCGCGCGTCGAATGGCGGCTTACCCTGCCAGGCCGAGAAGAAGCCGTCGACCGCAGGCGTTGCCGGCTCGTGTTCGACGCGGCCACCCATGGTAAACGTGGACTCCAATTCTTCCGGTGTCTTAGCTGCACTCGACTGCGCGCCCACACCAAGAGTGGAAACGCCAAGCGAATCGCTGCCGAGTGAAGAGAAATCCCAGTCGAGACGCAGGCGATAGGTCTTGTCGGTATCGGGCAGCATCACGTAGGTGCCTGCGAGTCCGGAAAAGCCGCCTGATTCGCTGCGAAGTTCCAGCGGTGGTGCCGCGCCGAGTGGGTTGGGTACGTCGGTGATAGCAGCGCGATAGCTGATCGTCAGCGGCCCATGGATGGCTCGGGAGGCCTTCCAGTGGCGGTATGGCTTCGCTTCGACGGTGTCATCCCGAAAACTCAGGATGACGAGGCCATCGGCGTCGATTGCCTTCAGGTTCTCAAGCGAAGATGCGACCGTCTTCACGTTGCTGCTTACGAGAGGCAGGCGGACCAGTGAGTCGCCCGGCGCGACGTCAAGTGATGTCCTGAAGGTGACATCGACGAATGGAATCCGTTGCGACGTATCCATGGCGCCTGGCCGAAGTATCACGTCGACCGTGTTGTCGGTTGCAGCCAGGACGGGGGACTGGGTCGTCAGCAACAACGCAGCGGCAACCAAGGTCAGTGCGTGCTGTCTGCCACGGTAGCCATGTCCCATCCTGTGTTTCGCCATGATTGCGGTCGTCCTGATGTGGTGGATCGAAAAATACCCCGGCACCGGCGGGTCACGGCCGATGCCAGGGTGCGGGGTAAAGCGTATGCGCGATCAGAAGTTATAGGTCGCCGAGATGCCGTACGTTCGTGGTTGGATGAGCAGCAGGCCGTACGAACTGATGCCGGTGGTGTTGTTCTGCGGGGTGGCGCTGAGGTAGCCCCGTGCGTCGGAGAGGTTCTTCACGTACAGGCTGACGTTCCAGCTCGTCGACTGGACGCCGGCATGAAGCTCGCCTGTGGTGTATGAGCGGAGCGCAAAACGTTGCGCGTCGGCCGAGGTGGTGAAGTTGCTCTCGCGATCGCCGACATAGCTCACACCGCCGCCAATGTTGCCGTCCAGGCCACTGCTGAGCGGAAAGGTGTAATCGGCTGATACATTGCCCGACCACTTTGGCGAGTAGGGAAGGCGGTCACCGGACTTGCCGTAAGTGCCGTCGGGCGTGTCCTTGGTAAGCACCGCATCGGTGTACGCAGTATTGGCGGCAATGGTGAGGCCGCGTACCGGGCGCCAGCTCAGGCTCAGTTCCGCACCCTGGCTCTTCGCGCTGCCGGCGTTCACGAAATAGGTGTTGCCGGAGTCCTGCGATATCTCGCTAAGCTGGATGTCCGTCCAGTCAATGTAGAACAGCGATCCGGTGAGCGTGAGCGTGTGATCGGCAAAGTCGCCCTTCAGGCCCCACTCGTAGCTAGTGAGCGAGTCGGACTTGTACTGGGACGGGAACTTGCCTTGATCATCGAGCAACAGCGAGTTGGCACCGCCGGCGCGATAACCTGTGGCCACGCGGAAGTAGGTCATCACATCGTTGTTGATGTGATAGCGCGGGCTGAAGCTATAGGTCCAGACGTGGTCGCTGGCGTCGTCGCTGCTGGTAGAGTCGCCGCCGTTGAGCGGGCCGGAGAAAGCGCTGGAAAAGTGCTGGTCCACTGAGCTGAATCGACCGCCGAGCTGCACGTCAAAGGCATCGGTGAACCGATAGGTCACGTTGCCGAAGGCCGCGATCTCCTTGAACGTGGACGGCGACGTACCGTCGTACATCGAACCCAGCCCTTCGTCCGCGCCCGTGGTTCCGTTCACTGCCAGCACTTGCTGGAAGCCGGTGGTGTGTTCGCGCGTGAAGAATCCGCCGACAAGCCAGCTCAACGGGCGACCGTCATCGGGTGATGACAGCCGCAGTTCCTGCGAGAACTTTCCGGTGTCGTTGTTGTTGACGATTTTGACGCCCAGTCCCGGAACGCCATAGATCATCTCGGCGATACCGCCAAAGGTGCCGGACACGTCCTGCGGACCAATCAGCCTGTACTGGTTGTAGCTGCTGACGGAGGTCAGGTCCGCCCAGCCGAGCTTGCCGTCCATCTGCACGGTGTACATGCGGGTCTTGATGTCGCCCATGTCCGTGCCAGGCAGGCGCGCGTGCTCGTACGGGCCAAACACCGGCGTATAGCTATTCTGTTCCATGTCCACGCGCGCTGTGCTGTCAGTGTGCGTGTTTTGGGCCAGCGCCGACGCGCGGATGCTGAAAGCATCGGAAACCTGCCACAAGTAGGAGAGACGACCACCCTTGCCATCGCCGCTGTTGACGTTGTGCCTGTGCTGTAACGGGTCGTCGACATAGCCGGCGTCCTGGCGGTCGAACGCACTCACGCGCACGGCCATGTCGGCACGCAGCGGAATGTTCAGCGACGCGCGTGCGGCATAACCCATGTCACCGTGCTCCGTGCTGGACACGTCGGACTGTACGCGACCATGGAAGCTGTCGGGATCGGGCTCGGCCATGACGAACTTGATCAGGCCGCCCATGCTGCTGGCGCCGTAGAGCGTGCCCTGCGGACCGCGCAGCACCTCGATGTGATCGATATCGAACGGATCGATGTCGGAAATGGAGTAATCGGTGGTGGACGAGCCAAATGGCGCGTCGTCGATGGATACGCCCACCGTGGGGTTGTTCTCGCTGCCGGCGGAAATGCCGCGTATCACCAACGTCGTGCGTCCTGAGCCGCGGTCATTCAGGCTCAGGCCCGGGACTGTCGCGTAATAGTCGTCCAGTTGCGACATGCCGGTGTTGAGCATGGAGGCAGCTTCCACCACCGTCATCGAGATCGGCACGTTCAGTTCGGACTCGGCCTTCTTTTCGGCAGTGACGGTTACGCCCTGCAGCGTCTTAGCCTTCTGACTGACGCCGGCTTCCTTCGACGCGTCGCCTTGTTGCACATCCTGGGCAAACACCGGCTGGGCAATTGCCAGCAGGGCGAATGCGGTGGTTCCGAACAGCGCCTTGTGCAACGCGCTGGTCAGGGCTTTCGCCTTCGGCTGGTGAATGGTTGGCTTCATCATGGCACTCCCCCACGAAACAATTCTGGTTGGACTGGGCCGCCGGTCATTTCGGCGACTTGTACTTTTTCAAACGACAGCAATCCCCTATCCGGAACGGGCCCGGATACCTCTCCATCACCTGTTGGAAGACGCGCTTGCGCCGTCAGCCGGGAGGGTCGGCCGCGAAACTGCTGACGATCAACTCAGTGATTCCAGCAGCTTCTCCACATCGCTTTGCGTGTTGTAGATCGACGGCGATACACGCATGCGCCCGCCTTGCACCGACACATCCACGTTGGCCTGGCGAAGCTTCGCTTTGGTTATTTCCGGGTCTTTCGCTATGTAGGTGGCAATCGGTGAGGCGGCATCTGCCGGTGTCATGGATGCATAGCCAAGCCTCGGCAGTTCACGCTGAAGATGCGCGATCAAGGTTTGGGCGTGTTGCTGGATCTTGTCCGTGCCTAGGTTGAGGATCTGCGGCAACGAATAGGAGAGCGCGGCGAGCGTTGCGTTGGAGTACGTGCCGATCTCGAAGTAGCCGGCGGCGTCTTCGTGCTGCGACCACGAGGCGGGGTAGGTGCCAGGTGTGTCGCCGGGAAACGCGTGATAGTCGAAGCTGTCGAGCTGGCGATAGCCGTACACCATGCGACGCAAGCGCGGTATCAGGCGCTGGTTCACATAGAGAAATCCCAACCCGAAGTCGCCCATCAGCCACTTGTAGCTGGCGCTACCCAGCGCATCGACGCCCAGTGCGCGCACGTCTACCGGAATGGCGCCCACGGCCTGCACTGCGTCCACGTACACCACGGCGCCACGCGAGTGGGCCAACTCGCACAACGCCTTCATGTCATGCTGAAAACCATTGATGAAGGAGACCAGCGACACCGCCACTAGGCGGGTCTCGCCGTCGATGACGCGCTCCATATCCTTTAGATCGATGCGCCAGTCCCGCGTGGGGCGCACGCAGCGCACGTCCATGCCTTGCTTCTGCAGGGCACCGTACATATAGAGCGAGCCCTCGAAGTGCAACGCATCGGTGACGATGTTGCCCCCCTTCTCAGGCAGGCCAA
Organism: Dyella sp. OK584; assembly: GCF_057787755.1. NCBI lineage: Bacteria > Pseudomonadati > Pseudomonadota > Gammaproteobacteria > Lysobacterales > Rhodanobacteraceae > Dyella > Dyella sp. OK584. Next base: position 4,014,371 of record NZ_CM173542.1, on the reverse strand, counting down.
GGCTACCCACCAACATGGTTTCACCAGCCGTGGTGCTGTTGACGTAGGCAATCTCCTGGACGTCGGCGTTGACCAGCTTTGCGAAGTTCTGCCGGACCGAGCTCTGCAGGTGGTCGATCAGGTCCGGCGGCCGCCAGACACCGCGTTCCTTGTAGGTCAGGTACGCGTCGACCTGTGCACGCGCGCCGCGACTCATCGGGTGCCAGCGCGCGTTGTTGAGGCACGTCTGCTGGCGCACGACCTCGAAGTCGTTGGCGAGATCTTTCGGCACCAGCGTAGCTAGGCGTTGCGATGCGGCCATCGTCCGTCCCGCCAGTGTGAGTGCAGGCGCGAGGGCGAGACCCTTCAGTAGTTGTCGCCGGGTGATCGTCATGCGCACGGCTCGTCAGTCGTCATGGATCTCGACCTCGCCTTCAACTTCCACCGGGATATTGAAGGGGAGTTGCGCCATGCCCACGGCGGAACGCACGTGCGCACCGCGCTCCGGACCGTAGAGCGAAAGGATCAGATCAGAGAAGCCGTTGATCACCGCCGGTTGTTCGCAGAACGTCGGCGCCGAATTGACCATGCCGAGCACCTTCACCCAGCGCGCGATGCGATCGAGGCTGCCGAGCTCGCGCTGGATGCTGCCGAGCACGGAAAGCGCCACCTGGCGCGCTGCCACATACCCATCTTCGACACTCAGTTCGACGCCCAGCTTTCCCCTCATGGGATGGATCTCGCCGTTGGGCGCCTGTGGGCCGTGGCCGGAGAAGAGCAGGCGCGGACCGTGGCGTTGCACGAGCGAGAACGGCAGCCGTACGCCCGGCAGGCTCGGCATGGCCGGCGGTAGTGCCAGTCCCGCAGCCGCAAGTCGACGTTCGATCTCACCCATTCCCAGCTCCCCGTACAGAACTCCCACGCCCGTCATCCTGGCGTTGAGTGTCCATGGCCATGATTCAACTAATTGTTGAATCGATCAACAGGTTGTTGAATATCAGTATGAGGATGCCGTGTCAAGCGGCCCCTGGATCGACGCTCCAATGCCTGCCGATCGCTCTGGCCGAATGAGCAGTCACCACGTAATGTGTCCTTGCGCTGCAGCGCAGCTCACCTTCGCGAAGGGAAACACCGACGTATGGCAGTTAAGTCCCCCCGTACCAGTGTCATCGACGCAGGGTCACCAGGCGGTAATGTCCCGGCGAACCTGGACGCTGAACGCGAGGCCCTGTTCGCGATGCTTCGTCCCATCGTTGATGTCGTGGGCAGCTTCGTCGGTGAGAACGTGGAAATCGTGCTGCACGACCTCACACGTCCGGAGAGTTCGATCGTCAAGATCCTCAACGGCCACGTGTCCGGACGCTCGATCGGCGATTCAATCCTCAGTGGCCCGAATGGCGACAAGGGCTTCGTCGAACTGCTGCGTTCGCTGGAAGAAGGCTCGCCGGACGCGCATTCGGTGATCAGCGACTACCAGACTGTCACCCGCAGCGGCAAGAAACTGCATTCTTCCACGGTGATCTTTCGCGACAGCGGGGGCACCAACGTTGCAAGCCTTTGCGTTAACGCCGACATGTCGGTGGTGGTTCAGGCGCATGCATTACTGCAGAGCATGCTCGCGCGGCCAACGGAATCCACGCCGGCGCGCGACGCACCCGCTGGCATCGATGCCCTGATGACGGAGATCATTGCTGAGGCCGTGCAACGCTTCGGCAAGCCCGTGTCGGCTATGGACAAGGACGAAAAAATCCATGCCGTCGAGACCATGATGCAGCGCGGACTTTTCATCGTGAAAGGAGGCGTGGAGCGCGCAGCGACCGCACTCGGTGTTACCCGATTCAGTATCTACAACTACCTTGATGCACTTCGCCAACGAAGCGCGGATCCATCACTACTACCGGAGCGCGTCCAGCGGAAGGCCCCGCGCAGGTAGTGAAATCACTCCGGTGGTTGCCGAGTCGGTGGTGAGCCACGAATGGCGTCGTCAAGATCCACTGCAGGCAGTACATCCTGAGCTGCAGAAGCGATCAAGAATATGCCGAAAACTTGCTTCTTATCATGCGTCCGCTTTCGACCCGGAGCGGACATCCGAAGCGAGGGCTCAACGTCCGTAAAATAAGGAGTTGGGCGGTGCTCAGGCGGCACTCTAAGATTAAGGTGGCCGAAATGTCCGAACGGATCGCAGAAGCTTCTCCGCGGCTCAGAGCCAGGGTTACCGGCGTTGTTTATTTGCTTTACTTCCTTACTGCAATATCCGCCGAGGTCTTCGTTGGTCGGGGCCGGCTTGTTGCATATGATGCCGTCACCCTCCTGGCCTACGTGTTTTACATCGCCGTAACGCTGCTCTTCTACTACATGTTTAAGCCAGTGAACATGCGCCTCTCTTTGCTCGCGGCGTTTTTCAGCCTCGTGGGATGCGCCATTAGTGTTATGGACGTCTTTCATCTCGCTCCGTACGACGTTAGCTCCCTTGTATTTTTTGGGCCCTATTGCTTGCTGATCGGCTACCTCATTTTCAAGTCAACCTTCCTACCTCGAATTCTGGGCGTTCTGATGATGCTTGCCGGTTTGGGTTGGCTGATTCTTCTGTCACCGCTCGGAAGCAATCTGTCCACTTACCTCAAGGTCCTCGGCTTTCTCGCAGAGCTATCACTTTGCCTGTGGCTCATCGTGATCGGCGTAAATGTCCCTAAATGGCAAGAAAAGACAAACGTTTGGTGAGTTGACGACGCGTGGCAGCGTGGTACGCCCCCGATTCCGTAGACACCTGATAGTGTCTTTTGAGGATCGGAGGATCTATGACCAAGAAGCGATTTACGGATGAGTTCAAAGCCGAGGCGGTGAAGCAGGTCAGCGAGCGCGGCTACCCGAAGCCGAGGTTGCCGAGCGGCTCGGCGTTTCGTCGCACAGTCTCTATGCATGGCTTCGTGAGCGCGGCGTCAGCCGCGATGCGCGCAAGGCGCGGAAGGAAGTCGACCTGGTGCAGGAGAACGCTCGGCTTCGTGCCGAGCTGCGTCGTGCCGAAGAGGAGCTCGACATTTTAAAAAAGGCCGCCGCGTATTTTGCCGGGGCGACGTCCCCCCGCTTTCAGTAGCGACCGTCTTTGGCGGTGGTTCCAGGGTTTGATGGGCTGGTTGTTATAAAACCCCATTGTTCAATGGTGTACGGACTTTTTTGGCGCCATTGTTTGTACATGTCGCTGGACACCAATGTTTGTACAACAGGTACAAACATTGGTGTCCAGCGCACAGGCTAGGCCTGAAACCAAAGTATGTGCAGGTCTGATAAGCAAAGTCTGTGCGGCGGCGGCGCGTTATGTACGTACTTAGCTTGTTGCCAAACAGCAAAGCTTGTGTACCGAGCAATAAATCAGGCACTTGGCTAGCAGGGTTTACCGGCGATAAGCGCACTTTGACAAGCAAAGTGTGTGTACTGAGAGAGGCGTACCAGGGGGCGGCTCACGAGGAACACAGGAGCACGCACTTAGCTCTCAAGGGCCGCGATAGCCATACATCGAGTGCCCTAGCTACTAAGTCCAGTAGCGACGGAGCCTAAGCGGCGTACCGTGTGGGCCTTTGCTGCCCAGGGGATGGCTGCATGGAACGCAATAAGTTGCAGGCGCAGCCAACGCTATCGACGATCCTCTTGCCACCCGGTTCAGCGCGATCGCTGGAGCGCGCGATAGAGCGACGGCGATGTTGTGTCCTGGGCTCCAGCGGTGACCCTTTCGATCTTGGGTCTTTGCAGCCGCTACGTGAGACCCGTTGAGGCAGGCCCTGTCGCTCGCCCATAGCGTTTGGACGTCCGTTAACGCCCCACCTTCTACTCATCATCCCATCGGGAGCCGACCCATGTCATCGCTGCGAGAAACCCGCCCCATAAGTGAAGAACTCCGCAACCTCGCCGAGAACCTGCACCTGGATATCGAAAGACTGGAGCGGGGCGAGACCATCCAGACGCATGTCCTCATTGCGACGCCTCAAGACTTCAAGAAGCTCCTCGCCGTTCCCGTGCGAGAGGAAGCGTTTGACGTGATTCGCACGGCACTAGACCCCACGGGCCTACGTGACGATGCCTACCACAGAGGACTTAGGCATTTCGCGGCGAACGTCGCGGGCCTTACTGAGCTAGGTGTGCATGTTGGAAAGGAATTCTTTGATAAGCGGTTTCCGATGCGCGTCATGGTTGTTGCGGCTACCGAAGTGACCGTCACGGAGGACATCAGTTATAACCCGGAGAGCTCTCCGGTCTATATCGCGTGCGACGTGCTCACATTCGACGGAGGGAGCTACACCGTCATGAACACGTCCTTCACCCTATATGTCAACGACCAACTAAGGATCCTTCCGGCTAAGCCCGGGAGGCCCTACCACATCGCCATCCTGGGTGCGCCCGGAGGTGCCGGTGCAGCCGCCCCTAACGAGGAAGCCCAGGACAAGGCTCCCAATGGCAAGGATGCGCCTGTGCCCACCCCCGGTATTTGTACCGGCGCGGGTAGTGGAGGAGACGGAGTAGACGGCAAACAGGGTTACGACGGAACGCGGGGCAACGACGGAGAACCGGGCGTCGAAAGCTCGGTGGCCAGTCTCAATATCGCGCACTTTGCTGCAGGCCAGGGACCGTTGATTATTCACGGCATGTCGGGTGAGGGTGGAGATGGCGGAAAAGGAGGTAATGGGGGCCAGGGCCAAGACGGTGGCGATGGCGGGGATGGCTGCAGCACCGGATGCGAGGGAACGGACGGCGGCGATGGTGGCGACGGTGGTCGCGGCGGCAATGGCGGCAATGGCGGAGATGGTCAGCGTGGTGTTAACGGTTGGCCGATCTACCTCAACATCGATCCTACCCAGAAAGGCCCGAACTTCTTCGTGTATTCCGGGTTCAGCGCGTCAGGCGGGCATGGCGGTCGCCCTGGTGATCTCGGGCTACCTGGCACTGGCGGTGAGGGTGGTAAAGGGGGCCATGGAAGCGCCAGCGGCAAAGATGGCAATAGCGGCGGGAAGGGCTCACCTGGCGTCGCTGGGAGTGACAGCGTAGACGGCGCAGCACCGCCTCTGATTGAGGGGCGCTATGTGCCACCCGGTCGCATGAAGCTTCATGTGAGGATGGCCCCATGACGTCCGCCATCCATGCCGCCGAATGGCAGTACTCCCTCGACGGGGCCGGTTACATCCGGCTCAAGGTTTTCGTCGCGAAAAAGATCTCGCCGATGAACCTGAAGTCCAAACCGGTGTTCGTGATTCGCACAGAGTTGCGTGTCTCGATCTACAACACCAATGACTTCTACATCAGCCCTTCAGTCGTGACGGCCTACAAGAACTATCCCGCGCTCTTTCAGTTCTCAAAGTCAATTCAGTGCCTCGACGGGAATGAGGAAGGTAACTTCGGGCTGCTTTCCTACACACCGATCACAGTCAATTCCTCGATCAATACGTCGCGCAGTGACACAACTGATAATCAGCTCACCAACTCATCGCAGCAATCGGTGGGGTCCTCGTCGTCGCAAACGAATTCTTTCGGGGTCAGCGTCCAGGCCGGGGAAATGATGGAAATGCCCATGTGGTCCGTGGGCTTCAGTTACGAGCACGCTTTCACCGCCGCGGAAAGCAAGGAGCGTTCCACGGGCGCCTCCAATACGGCCGGCCAACAACTGAGCTATGGCGATTCGTACAGCATCAAAGACTGGGGCCTGTACGCCTTTGTCAACCGCGAGAACCTTCAAACGAGCTGGATCTGCGCGCAAGAATACCCATGGGACATCCTGCAGTTTCGCAGTGCAGAGGGTGATGGAACCATCGAGCTACCCAAGGCCATCATTGATCGGATGCTCGTTGGCGACTGTGTCTTGCCACCCTCGCAACTATCGCAGTTTGGAACGGAATTCACCTTCGCGGCCGAATGGCGCTTTACTCCCTCTCAGGAGAACGTCGACGTCGATACGGCGTTGCTGTCGGTCGACATCAATACCGCGTTCGTGCACGCCTCGCATGAACGAAAGCTACTGCCCACTGGGAAGTACACGTTGGCCGCCCGAATCGGCCCGGTCGTGTCCGATCCTCGGTCCATGCAACTCACCTGGTGGGACCTGGAATGCTTGGCGCTCAACCCTGTGGTGCCTGGGCGCAACGATGCGAGTCTGAATCTCGAAAAGCTTCCGTCGCGTCGCTTTCCAACGGACAGTACGACCCCTCTTACCGTCACATCCCCTACCAATACGCTGCTCTGCGTGGCCGCGGGATTCTCCGAGGGAATGATTGCGGACGTCGCCGCGGCGTCCGCAACGTTTTCCCTCGCCTTCAAAGTGACGTCCACGGTGGGCGAGATCAATCTCTATCTCAAGCACTGGAAAGTTGATGAAACCGGTATTGAGGTGTTGATCGAGGTCAACGACAGAAAGCTCCCCGTGCAACTCGTGGACGCCAAGCAAGGCGGCGGCGGCATGGGTAATCGGATGGACATCGCACTGAGAACGACGGATTACATGGCCGAGGACTTCTGCGACTACCTGGTAGTTGGCTTGAATGTCATCAAGGTGACCGTGTCCGCAGCTGATGCATCTTCACCCCCGGCCTCGGCGCGGTATTGCCTTGCGGCCATCGTGGTTTCCTAGCGCAGCCTGATCTGAATAAACGAATCGCATCACGTTAGGCAGAAGACCCTTATGCCGTCTCACACGCAAAAGAATCTCTCCGTCAAGCAGCCCATGGGTTCGATCACATTCACCCAGCAAGGAGCGCGGGTCAAGAATGTTGCCGGCGCACTTAGCATCAAGCTCAAGAAGAAGACCAAGGGCGAAGTGATCGAGAAGAAGCGAGTGCTAAAGTTTCACGATCCTACAAAACGCATCGATAAGCTGCCCTCAACACTCGCCTCCTACACGAAGAAAAAGCTCAAGGACTTCTATCGAGACATCTGGGCAGAACAGGACGAACTCGTCCGAACGTCACTCGTGGCGGATATCTTGCTGGAGTTGGCGAAGCACAACGTGCATCAGGTCGTACCTGATCGGCTCGCCGAAATCGTGCGTGCATTCTCAAGCATTCGCTTTCCAACGCGGTGGTCAGGCTTCAAGTTAAAGGATGGGTACAAGATTGCTGGCCAAGTCCAGATGCAGCATCCCACGGGCGCTTCGGGAGGCATGTGGATTCCTAAGCAAAATAAAGGCGACGGGACGCACGCCATTCACACGAAACTTGACGAAGCTCGGGCGGCGGTGGCCATCGAAGCTTTGGAGAAAGCGCTTGCCGATCCGAAAAACAAAACGGTGGAAGCCGTGGTGAAGGTAGTTCTGGTGAAAGCTGGCGCATTCACGATGAGCTACTTCACTGCGCCGGCACTTGCCAAAAACGTGGACGCGACAGCGTCGGACGCCGAAAAGACACGTCAGACGCTGGCGAGAGAATTCGTCAAGGATCAGCTGGTGAGCTTGGGCGCGACAAGGGCGAATGTGCCAGCGCTTAATCTGCAGAGTCTCAGCCGCGAATTTAGGCCAGACCTTCTCAATCCGGGAGAAATAAGTCCCCGCCGCGCGGCGCCGCTGCTCGCCGTCAACATGGAATCGAAGTGGCTTTGAACGCCGACATCCACGTCTGAGCTCGATGGCATTCCCCTTTGCTAACCAAAGTCTGTACGCATAGACGCGTATCGGTTTACGGTAAGTTCCGATTCCGACCCGATATAGGAATTCCATCCCGTTCTCAGTGAAGCGGACATTTAGCTCGCCGCCACTTTCTCCACATCTGGCAGCGTCCAAGCCTTATCGAAAAGCACCTTGGTCGGCCCGTAGAGGCGGAACATCAACTCAAACTCGCGTTTTGGGTCGGTTGGAATCCAATTTGATTCCCGGCCCTTGGGCGCCTTGGGTCCGAGAAAAATATCTACGGAGCCGTCGGCGTTCTTCATCAATTCGGGCACGTTGGAGGCGCGGCTGGCGTGGTCAACGCCTTTGATGAGCGCGTGGGTCTGGCGATCGTAGGCCGTGACAGACCAATATTGCTCGACCGGCACCTTTGGTGGCACATGCAGGCGATACGTCTTGCTGCCGTCGTAGCTCTTGCCGTCCTTGTCCTTGATGTTGATCAGGTAAAACTGGCCAACGCCCAGGCGTTTGATGCCGATGTAGGCATAGGTATAGGCAACGCCTCGGGCGTCTACTGCGTAGCTATCCGGATCGGCATAGTTGGTCGACTGCGCTTTAACTGCCTCTGGCAGAGACGGCATTGTCCAGTGTGTGCCAGCAAAGAACGGAGGAAAGCCCGCATCGTATTTGGCCTTAAGCCAAGCTTGAGCATCGGCGATACCCTGTTTGAGTGCTTTCTTGGTCGTGTCATCCGGATTGAACGGCTTGCCTTTCTCGATGCCGATTAACTGCAGTTGATCGATCATCGCGCGATCGCGATCGATCCATGGTTCACGCTGGACGACTTCATTGAGCAGGGTGAAGAAGCTGAGGTCGTATTTGATGGTCGAGTCGAACTCTGCGTCCTTAACGTCGGTGAAGACGGTAGCCGGCGGATTGACTAGCTGCGACAGTGGATAGAATTTCACCTTCTTGCCGTAAGCGAGCGACTTTTGGACATCCGCGTCGCTATGGCTCGTAAGGTTCGAGCGCACCAGGAAGTAACCAGTGAAGGTGTCGGATTGAAGCGGCTCAAAGCCTTTGGGCACATTGCCCTTGTAGCCGGGCGGAAGAATCACGAACTTCACTCCGGCACCCTTGTCGATGCCTAGCAGGCCGGCATCTTCGAGCGCCGCCTGCCATTCCGTGACAAAATTTCCATTGAGCGATCCGTCATCGCCTGCGGGAGGTATCTCGACAACCATTGGCCCGGCTGCCTTGGTGTCGTAGAAGCCCATGAAGTAGAGCGTGTCCGGATTGGGCGTCAACGTCTGGTTGTGCCAGTCGAGTGGGCGCCCCCAATAGACCATCTGGTTGACCTTGCCGCCGGCTTTGAGCATCTCCTCTCGCATCAATTCGGTGTTGACTGCGGGCATGCCCCAGATGGCCGCTTCGGTAGCGCGACTCTGGATGATTCGACTGCTCAAGGCGTTGATGCCGCCCGAATTGCTGGCTGGCATGGCGGCCCCGCGAGTAAGAGTCGCGGGCTTGACGGGGCTTGGCTTATCGGACTGGGCTAGAGCCTGGCAGCTAATAGCCGAGACGAGGGCGATCGCGAAAATGCTTGTCGCTGTGCGCATGACGGAGTCCCCGGAACCAACTATGGCAGTGACGAAAGCCTGTGCGCCCACCGTCCGGCTCACAAGCGTAAATCCACGCGGACTCACTAGGTAGAACTACCAGGCGCGTAAGCGACATCCGCTCACTGGACTTCAGGCCAGGGCGACGCGCCAGAAAACTGGAGTGTTGGCTTCCGATCCATAGCGAACATTTCGGAATCAAGGCTTACTCATTCCATCGCCTTGACCGCAGGCGGGCTCCATTGTCCGTTGAGGATCGACTCATCGGGCCAATAGGCGCGGATAAACAGCGAGAAGTCGGCTTGCTTCGGCGCTGGTAGCCAGTTCGCACGTTGATTCGGATCGGAAGGCGCCTCTGCCTGGACATAGATGGTCACCGATCCATCCGCATTGGACCGGAGGTCTTTGTTCTTGGTGCCAACAGAGAAGCGCTTGATCTCGTTAGGCACGAAGAAATGCTGTCCGTCGTACATAGTCAATGACCAGAAGCCTTTCACCGGGGGCTCGCCCTTGGGGAAGGTCACGGTGTACCGCTTCCTACCGTTAAGGCGCGCACCTGAGTCGTCGAGATCCTGGTAGAAGTAGGATGCTTCATTAGGCTTGTTGACGAAGATGTTGGAGCGGGCTACGGCCGTGCGACTGTAATAGTCCGTGCCGAACTGGGCGCCGTTCCTGACCATAGTCCAGTTGTGCGGTAGCGGCAGGCCGTAGTTACGGAACTCCAGCAGCGGCGCGATGACCTCTTTCTCAGTCCTGGCGGCTTCGTCGTCGATGGCCGCCTTGATCTTTGGGTCATCCTTAGCGGCTGCGACAAGCGCCTGAGCTTGTGCGTAAATCGCCTCTTCACCTGGCAGGGGCTTGGCATCTTTCAGTACGGCGGACAGTTCATCGAAGAACTTGCTTGGATCGACCTTCGGTGCCTCACCGCCACCGGGTGTCGGTGGTGGTGCCGGGAACGATGGTGTCTTGCTCCAATCGGTCCGTTTCATCGTGCCGTCGAACTGCGACAGCGGATAGACATCAATCTGGTTGACCAGCGCCTGGATCGCTGCGCGGTCTGCGTCGGTGTCGTCCATGAATACGCGCGGCACGATAAAACCAGTATTGGTCCCGGCGTGGAAGACCTTAGTAATTCCCTTCGGTACCTCGCCCTTCCAGTCGGGGCCGACCAGTAGGTAGAAGCCTGGCTTGGTGTCGTACATCTTACCGAGCCCGGCGAAACTGTCGGTCCTAAGATCGACAACCTGGTACACCCAGAAGCGATCACCGAAGTCAGGCACTTGGACCACCACGGGCTCGATGTCGAGCGCCAATGGGCCGCCCCCATAGACCACATCTTGATTTGGACAAGCCACATCGCGCTCGGTGGGCTCAATGTAGTTGGTCAGCATGCTCAGCCGATTCGGTGGCGCTGCCGGGAGTGCGCCACCTAGTCGCCCTGGTTCCTTTAAGTTGGTAAAGCCGAGCCGTCGGTTGTAGACGTTGACCATAGGCCAAGCCCAGAAGTAGACATTGCGGGCGACCTCCCGCGCATAAGCCTCGGTCAGGCGAGTTCCAGGCATGGGGCCTGGCACAGACATGGCGGTGGATTCGGGTAATGCGGACGTAGAAGCCGCGGCGAGCGGGGTCGCGTTGGCCGTCGTGGGTGGCGTGGGTGAGGTGGGCGATTTGTTGTCGCTGCATCCTGCGAGCGCGGCAACGATGGCTGCGATCAGCATCAAGGGCGCCGAGTGGGCTGCATGCATGGCGAAACTCCAAGGCTGAGGCTATCGCGGTGTCACGAGCCTGGGCCCCCTAAGCCCTCGCCACAACCGAAAATCCACTCAGTCCCTTTCAGTAGAACTACCGATCGGAATTGCGACATGCACTTATCGACGGCGATCTTCGCTTTTGGCTGCTAGCGGTCCCTAGCGAAGGAGCCCTGCTGATGCAGTTGCATGTCATCTACGCGAAGGAAGGCGTCTAACCGCCTACGAAAGCGGCGGCGTACCACAGCCGGCCCTGAAGTTCAGTACCAGTAGGGCCACGCGCCAAGTAATGAAGGCGTAGGAAAGGCACAGCATGAATTGGAACAGCAGATGGGCGCGGGACCGGCTGAGCCGCCACAAGCCATCAAGCAGGTTGAGCAGCAGTAGTGTCAGCCCGATGCCGGCGACGAGATAGCCGGCGAACGTGGGATGGACGAAGTCGCTGCCCGACGGGCCCACGCGAATCCCGCCAAGGCCTGCGGCTGTGATTAGCGACGCGATGCTCAAGTTGCGGGCATGCACAAAGATCCGTGTAACAACGCCTTGCTCGAACAGAACGACGGCGATTTTACGGAACATGTCGGGAAGCACGGCACTCGCTCCTGGTGGCACTCGTGGATGATCTTACGAGACGGTGGAAACATTGCAGTCGCGATGCGCGACGGGCTCTGACGACAATTTAGGCCGGCCCGTGATGGCCTGGCGGCGCTAAGGCGACTTTCCAGCTTGCCAGCCTGTAGCGAGAGTGAAGCCAGCTAATGATGAAGTTGTTGCATTCATCTTGGTCGGTAGGCAGACGCATCCCGGATCATTGGCCGTCTACAGACACAGAAGGACTGCCCGCATCAAGTGGCCAACGTGGCGCCAGCCTTCAAATGGATTCGCATCTCGCAACCTGCATTGTTGTTGACAGTCCCGCACACTCTAGAGTTTGCATCGATGCATTGAGGCCCCGCGACGGATGGGCTTGCCCTCATCTCACGCAGCTGAAGTTGCAACCCAAAGCAGACAGTTCAGTGGGGGAGAACATGGCCGCCCTCCAGCAACCTAATCGTCCGCCCTAGGGGCTCGACGCGGGAACGGCCTGCAGAGAACGCTTTCTTGATGACGGGGCCCGAAGGCGCTGTTTGATCGACATCGAATCGACGAGGCGTTCGTGGTCCTGAGTGGCTTGGTTCGCATAACTGATACTGAACTTTCCAATGGCATCATCCAGTGCCTCGCTGTTTCCACAGTATCCGGCGATCTTCGCCGGATGTCCCGACTTGGCATGGGCGAGGGCGAGCGCCCATCCGCAGAGGCGGCAGTAATCAGAAAAACCTGGCAATCCGCTCTTGTCATTTTCCCTGAACTCGATGCCGCCTTTCATGTCAGCCAGTTGGCGAACATAAAGGTCCTTGTTGTTCGCGTGACCCCATCCCAGAAAGATATCGGGCGACCCTTGGATCATGCGTTGTCCTACAACCACCCGCCGCCCTTCGTTCTTCATATCGTGTCGCAGATTCACATACGGCGACAGGACCGATGGCATCGCCTCTTTGACCTGGAGAAACAGCGGGTCATCCGTTTTTGCACCTTCCAGCATCAGGACCCAGCATGCTGTGCCGACGCTGCCCACGCCAACCACTTTGCGCGCGACATCCACGAGCCGATAGCGACACAGGATGCGCTGACGATCTTGCGACAACGAGCCGAAATAGGCCTGCAGCATGCTATCCACTATTTCCATCATAGGGGTGCCGTCATCCGAAGTGGTCTCTCGCACAATGAGCGGGGCATCTTCCACGATCCGGTGCTCTCCTGCCACGACCTCCGTGAGTCTATCCAGTGTGCGTTGATGGCCTTTGGCACGAGCCTTCAGCATCACGCGTTCGATGCGACTGCGCAGTCTCTTTGGTGCAGCGTCCAGAATCGCTTGTTCGCTGATCTGGTCGTACCAGACCTCGAGATAGCCCATACCGGCGTAGCGCCGAATGTTTCTTCGGTAGGCGAAGACCGCGGCGCGTGCAGCCTCTTCGCCGCAAACATCGTCGCCTCCCATGTAGCGAGCAGCGAGGGCGGCACTGGCCGCCAAGCGCTTCACGTCCCATTCCCAAGGCCCCGGGTGAACTTCATCGAAATCATTGATGGCAAAGATCAGGTTGCGCTCGGCCGACGCAAAGACCCCCATGTTGGCCACATGCATGTCGCCGCACGCGACCACGTTCAGCCCTGTAACTGGCGTATGCGTCAGATCGGATGCCATCACGGCGGCGGATCCACGGTAAAAGCTGAAGGCTGATGCACTCATGCGAGTCATGCGGACTGGAACGAGTTTCTGAACCCGGGTTCGGTTCTGCTCTTCGATGATCGAGATCGGATCGCGGCGATTTATTGGTGGCGCGTAGATCGCGTGTTCTTTGCGTGGCACCTGCTTACGCAGACTTCTTCCGATGGCAAGTTGCTCTTTGGGGTTAGGCCTGTACGCTGCGAAGGCCGCCAGTGAGCCCTGTTCGCCTTCCTGCGTGAGGTAGTTGTAGAAACTCCGCGTCTGACTAGTCATCGCCATTCTCCGTGCTACGCAAAGACATGGTTCAATGGTTACATCCAACCACCCATTCCGGTCCTCGTGAGACGTCGCCCGCGCCATCGAGTCGGTGAACATGACCTGGCTAGGTTGGAGGCCGTGGCGCGGGAGATGGATTCGACCGGCCGGAACGTTGCGGAGCCTTTCCGTGCTATCGCACATCCGGCGGCCCGTCGGGTGCCTGTCGATCCAGCTAGGCAGCGCTTCGGTCGCTTGGATACTCAAGCCTGCATCGCACGAGGTTAGCTCGCAGTGAACGCATCTCCCATCGTGCCCGGATGGGGTGGCGCCGCGTTCTTTGTCCAAAAAATGATTGGGTAATGCTGCAGTTTGGACATGCGTGATCGTTCCGCCCGTCAAGCGGATGTCGGCCCGCGCGCGCTCCGCTTGAGGGTTACAATCGGCGCCGTCCGCCTAAGCTTCCGCGGCATTCGAAGACCAAGGCCGCGCACTATTTGGGGTTCGTTTTCAGGTAATGCTCCAAGCCAGTGTCTGCTTATTGCAGTACAGGCTCTTCGATGCCTTACATGCCGCACGCTTGATTCCGAGATAGTGAAAAGCAAGCTCACGCTGCACAGACGGAGGCTTCACTGATGATCCTCGTCGCCGTGTTCATCGCGCTAGTCTTTCTCTATAGCTTGGTATCCCGAAAGCTGGAGCAGACAGTTTTCACGCCACCCATGCTGTTCACAGCAGCCGGCGCGCTCATGGCGCTCTCGCCGGCTGCACTGAACGAGCTGACGCTCGAACGACATGAGCTGCTAATGCTCGCCGAGCTAGGGCTGGTCATGACCCTCTTCACCGATGCCTCCCGTGTCAGTCCAAGCATGTTAAAAGGCCACGCGAACGTGCCGGTTCGCCTGCTGATCACGGGTATGCTGTTGACCATCGTGCTTGGAGCGCTTGGCGCCAAAGTCGTTCTAGGGACACTCACTTGGTGGGATGCCGGCATTCTTGCCGCAGTTCTGGCTCCGACGGACGCCGGGCTTGGACAGGTGATCGTAACCAGCTCTCGTGTGCCACTTCGCATTCGCGAGGCGTTGAATGTCGAGGCAGGGCTCAACGACGGGCTCTCAGTGCCTTTTCTGCTGTTCTTCATCGCCATGGCCGTGGCGATAGAGGAGCATGCAGGCTACGGAGTGCTCTTCCGCTTTCTCGGCGAGCAGCTTGGCTACGGAGCGCTGATCGGCGCCAGCGTCGGGCTTGCAGGCGGTTGGCTGTTGAGCCTTGCCCGACGCAACGGATGGATGGCTGAATCGCAGACGCAACTTGGTGTGGTGGTGATACCGCTGGCTTGTGTGCTCGCTTCGAAGGCCTCCAATGCAAGCATGTTCATTGCAGCATTCGTCGCTGGGCTATGTGCCCAATCAAGCTTCACCGATATCGGCAAACATAGCGTCGAATTCGCTGAGGAGTGGGGGCAGATTTTCAACTTTTTCGTTTTCTTCCTCTTTGGACTGCTCGCATTTCCGGTCTGTAAACAAATCAGCGTTGCCGTCTGGGCCTATGCCGCGCTGAGTTTGACCTTGATTCGCATGATTCCGGTCGCCATTGCATTGCGCGGTACAGGCCTCAGCCGGCAGACCGTGCTGTTCATGGGCTGGTTCGGTCCGAGGGGGCTAGCGTCCATCGTTCTCGGCCTCATGTATCTGGAGCACGAGGCAAGCCTACCGGGCGACTCCACGATCAAGCTCGCCGTCATGGCGACGGTATTGCTCAGCATTTTCTCCCACGGGCTTACCGCGCATCCCGGTATCGAGCGTTATGCAAGGGCGGTGGGACGAATGGACGTCACTGCACCGGAGCGTGAGTCAAGCGGCTCTGAGTGACTGCGCTATTTGCGATAGATGTTCCGGACGTCACCTTCGCACGGCCGTGGTCGGGAACGCTCTGAATGTTCGCTATGAAACGAGGAGACTCGCCATGTCGAAAGGCCTCACTCAAGACCAGGTCAACGCCGCGGCCGATGCGTGGGTGGCGAACGGTGACAACCCGGCGATTGAGAAGACTCGCGTGGCGCGCGGCACAGGCTTACCGAATAGTGGCCGATGGGACCTCGTCGGCCTGATCACCCAAAAGCTTCTCATATGGCTCGCGCTGTGTGTGCTGCTTTCTGGATGCACATCGCTCGGCCCCAAGACCATTGTTACCGATCGCTTCGACTACAGTGCGGCGATTGCCGATTCCTGGAAGCAGCAGACGCTGATGAACATCGTCAAGCTACGCTACCTTGATACGCCGGTTTTCGTGGACGTGGCGTCGGTGGTCAGCGGCTATTCGCTGCAAACCAGTGTGTCGGTGAACGGTACCCTCTCGTCGGAACATACGGTGGAGGCCAATTCTCTTGGGGCAGGGATCCAAGGCGTCTATACGGACCGGCCCACCATCACCTATACGCCGGCTACCGGGCAGAAATTCTTGCGCGGGTTGCTGCAGCCGATCGATCCAAAGAACATCTTCTACATGCTCCAGAGCGGCTACGCTGCGGACTTTCTGTTAGGCATGACGGTGGAGTCGCTCAATGGCGTGCGCAATCGCTCGACGGCCGCGGGGATAATGCGGGAGGCGGACCCGGAGTTCCTGCGGGCCGTCGCACTGCTGCGCGACGTGCAGGCCGCTGGCGCGCTTGCGATGCGCGTGGAGGATGACAAGGTCAAAGGTTCGACCGCCGTAGTGTTCTTCCGCCGTGAAGACATGCCTGCCGACGTCGTTGAGAAGGTCGCCGAGATCCGCCGCTTGCTCAAGCTGACGGCCGGGAGGCAGGAGTTCACCCTGAGGTATTCCCCGGCGCGCGGCGCGGATGACGAACTGACGGTGAACAGCCGCTCGATGCTGCAAATCATGCTCGCCTTTTCCAGCTATATCGACGTCCCTGAGGAACACCTGAGAGAACACAGCGCGCTTCCCGCCGTCGTTCAGACCGCAGCGGAGATGCAGCAGAACGCCATACGGATTCACAGTGGCAAGGAAAGGCCGAAGGAGCCATACGCCGCCGTGCACTACCGCGACTACTGGTTCTGGATTGATCAGGGCGACCTACGAACCAAGCGTGCTCTCAATGCAGTGATCCTCTTCTTCACGCTGGCTGATACCGGCAGCACGGAGCCGTTGCCGTTGATCACGATCCCGGCGCAATAGCCGGACGAGGCAAACCGGGCTCCCCCAGACTGAATGGACCAGGCTTCCCTAGACACTTGCGTGGCGACGGTTCCAAGGCCTTTGGGCAGGCCTCACCGTGAGGCGGGCGACTCTCTATCCCAGCGGCGGTCCAGCTCCTGCGGCGCAGCTCTCTGCAAGCTCTCTGCCGCGCAGGCCGGTAATCCATTCTTCGGGAATGTTGGTGGCACCGTAGCGTAAGCCGGCCATTGCACCGGTCAGTGGCATGGCGATGCGTAGTTCTGGTCGTGGCCCCATATCCACGTCACCGGCCATGACTTCAGGCCCATGTACTACTGTTAACTAAATACTATGGTGTACTCCATGGTAAGTAGCAGTGCGGGTGGGATGTGGACGACAACACGGGCCATCTGAAGAAATTCCAGAAGGAGCTGTCGGCGGGTACCGTATCGCTGGTGCTACTGGCGGTGCTTGGGCAGTCGCGGCAGCCGATGTACGGCTATCAGATCGCCAAGCGTCTGGAAGAGGTGGGGGAGGGTGTGCTGGCGGGCAAGCAGAGTGCGCTCTATCCCGTGCTGCGCAACCTCGAAGCGGCGGGGCTGCTCGCCAGTGAGGTCGAGCCGTCCATCAGTGGGCCGCCGCGACGCTATTACCGCATTACGAAACTGGGGCGCGAGGTGTTGCGTGATTGGGTGGAAGCCTGGAATGCCACACGCGACTCCGTGGATAACGTTTTGCAAGGAGGGGTGTAATGAACGCACCACGTACGATTGCCGAGTATCTGAAGCAACTGCGTGCCGCTTTGCGCGGCGCGGACCCGGCTTTGATCCAGGACGCACTTTACGACGCCGAAGAACACCTGCGAGCTGAGCTGGCCGAGAACCCGCAACGCAGCGAAGCGGAGATGCTCGCTCATGTGGTGAGTACCTACGGTGCGCCAGAGGAAGTGGCGGACATCTATCGCGATCAGGAGATCAAGATTCAACGCGCCTTGCGTCCGCCGCCGGTGCCCAAGCGCCGCTCGGCACTCGGCCGTTTCTTTGGCGTGGCGGCTGATTCACGCACCTGGGGCGCGATGTTCTACATGGTGCTGGCGCTCGCCACCGGCATTTTCTATTTCGTGTGGGCGGTAACCGGCATTTCGATGTCGATGGGCTTTTCCGTGTTGATCATCGGCATTCCGTTTGTCGTGCTGTTCCTCAGCACGGTGCGCGCGCTGTCGTTGCTCGAAGGGCGCATCGTGGAAACCATGCTGGGCGTTCGCATGCCGCGCAGGCCGCCTTATCCTTCGCGCGCAGGGCTCACGATCTGGCAGCGTATCGGCGCCATCTTTGCGGATGGTCGCACCTGGACCACGCTGTTCTACATGATCCTGATGCTGCCATTGGGCATCTTCTACTTCGTGATCACGGTAACGCTGCTGGCAGTCTCGCTCTCCTTCATTGGGTCGCCTGTCCTCAAGATACTCAGCGACGCGGATGTGGTGTATTGGAGCTGCGGCATTCCCGATTGGCTTTGCCCGCAGACGAGCTGGTGGGGCGTGGGTCTGCTGTGTGTAGTGGGCATCGTGTTGTTGTTCTCCACCTTGCATCTGGTGCGCGGCCTGGGCGGCATGCACGGCGCCATTGCCAAGGGCCTGCTGGTGCCTTCGGCGGAACGGAGCGCGTAGACCATGTCGGTAGCAATGCTTTCCCGTCTGGCAGGTGAGTGGAGTGGCGACGAAGAAATCGCCACCACTCGTTGGGGGCAGGGTGGTTCTGCGGTAGGGCACATCAAGGCGAGGCTCGAATTGGGTGGCCGTGCGTTGGTGCAGGACTATCGTGAGGAGCGCGACGGCAAGATCGCGTTGCAGGTGCACGCGGTTTTTGTGGCCGGGCCCGAGCATGACCAGTTCAACCTGTTCTGGTTCGACAGCTACGGTTTCGTACCCGGTTCGCCGGCGCCTGGCCTGTGGAACGGTGAATGTTTCAGCTTCGTGCGCAGTTCGCCGCGTGGACAGACGCGGCACGTCTACGCGCTTCAGGGCGATGACGGCTTCACCCTGAAGCTGGAGAGTTCGTTTGATGGCGGCGTGATTTGGGAAACGGTGATGACAGGAAGTTATAAGCGCATCGTCTGAGGCCAGATGAGCGCTTCGTGGCTCTTGGAGCGTGCCCAGCGCGCGACCGCAAATTCACACCAGTTGCAGATCCCGCGGGTGTGCCCCGGGAAAGACTGTCTGCAGCTGGCTTCCCGACAATCCCCACATTCGGCCCAGCAACCCACCCAACATGTCGCGGTAGTTGGTTAGAACAGGATAGTCGCGGTTCTGCAGCAGGCTCTGCGCGTTGACCGCGACCTGCGGCCCGGCGATGCGCTCACCGTTGACCTTGCCGCCCAGCACCCAATGCACCGTGCCGTGGCCGTGGTCGGTGCCTTTGTTGCCGTTCTCGCGGAAGGTGCGGCCGAACTCCGACATCACCACCACGACGGTGTTGTTCCACTCGTCGCCCAACGCATCGGCATAGGCGGCCAAGCCCTTGCCGAGATTGCTGAGGTTGTTGGCGAGTTGCCCGGCGGTGCTGCCCTGATTGACGTGCGTGTCCCAGCCGCCGATATCCACGAAACCGAGCCGATATTGGTCGCGCATCATGGTGGCCATGCGTTGCGTTTCGTCGGCAAAGTTCTTTGCGTTGGGCGCGCCGCGATTGGCCTTCATCATTTCGTCCTGCAACTCTTTGGAGACGGTCTGGCGAAGTTCCAGCCCATCCGCGGCGGCAGAGGCAAGCGAGGTGTCGCGGTACATGCCAGCAAGGATGCCCGCCTGTCGCTCGTCGAACACGGGCTTGGTATTGCCGCGCAGCGAAATGTTTGGAATATCGTGGCTGCCGCCCTGAAAGCTCAGTGGCAACGCCTCAGTGAATGCGATGGATGGCACGTTGGTCATCTGACTGGACAGGCGGGCCATGAAGCCGGAGCGATAGTCGTTGCGCTGGCTGCCCGCTTCGCCCGACTCGATATTGTCCTGCGTCTCGAAGTGGCTGCGCGAAAGATCGTCAGTACCGGCGAATGGTACGAAGGCAATCTGGCGCTTTTGCCACAGCGGATAGATCGAATCGCGCAGCACCGGATTGAGTCCCCATTCGCTGTTGAGGCCAATGGCGCTGCTGGTGTTGTATGGATCAGGCTTGGCGATGGAAAGCGTGGGGCGCGATTCGTAGTAGAAGTCACTGGCGTACGGCACCAAGAGGTTGTTGCAGTCGTAGCCGCCGCGCAGGAATACCAGCAGGAAACGTGGGCTATTGGCCGGCGCGGCGAAGAGCTTTCCGGAAAAGGAAAGAGCAGGGGCTGCGACGGCAGCGGTGGCGGCAGCAAGCAGGAATTCACGCCTATTCATGCATTGGCCTCAGCGATAGTTGAAGTCGGGCGAGGAGAGCAGGAAGGTGTTCCATTCCTGCTGCGAGGTGGCCTTGGCGAGTGCATCGCGCGTCGGCGTGCCCAGGTGCGGGTCGAAGGTGTCGTAGTAAAGCCGCGTGGTAAGCATGGGAAAGTCACCGCCGGTCTTTGGCAAGCCCTCGGGCGTCAGCAGACGGTTGTTGCCGGTGCCGATGGAGCCGGCGATCTCAAAGCGTTTGGCCATCTGTCCGGAGCTGGACCACCCTGCGGCATCCAGCGGCCAGCCGTCGGGCGTGAGACGGCCAAACACCGGTTCGCCGAGCTGGTTGAGCCAGTTGAGCAACGGCTTGGCATTGGCGATGGGTTTGCCGTCATAGGCCATGCGCACCGAAGAGACCACGAACTGCATCGGGTCCTTGAATTTCTTGCCGTAGTTGCTGGCCAGTTCATTCGACTCGAACATCGTGCGCAGTACTTCGGCGATATCGCCGTCTGAACGTTGGAAGGTTCTGGCCATCTTTGCCACCAGCGACGGCGGCGGTTGGTCGGCCACGAAGTATTCGGCGAGTTTTTTCGAGATGAATTCGGCACAGGCGGGCTGGCGGGTGATCAAGTCAACGGCCTGTGTGACCTCATCGAAACCGCTGCCTTTGATTTTCTGCCCCAGCAACATTTTGTCGCTGTAATCGTGGCGCATCGGGTTGAACTCGAACATGCCGTTGCGCAGGAACATGGCCGCAAAACGCGGATGCGCGCGCAGCACAGGCCGGTCGCGCAGCGGCGCCACGCCAGCGCCGGTGAGGATCAATGCCAACTGCTGCACGTCCTGTTGGGTGTAGCCCGAACCTACGCCGAGCGTGTGCAACTCCATCAGCTCGCGTGCGTAGTTTTCGTTGACGTGACCCTTCGCGTTTTGCGCGTTGTCGAGGAACTCCAACATCGCGGGACTTTCAAGCGTCGCCATGACCAGGTCGCGGAACTTGCCCAGCGCATGCGGACGGATGGTGTTCTGCGCGTAGTCGGCAGCCACCCAGCGCACGCGGCCCTTGGCACCGTAGACACTGAAATGATTGAGCCAGAACCACACCATCTGCTCCTTGAGCTGGTTCTGGCCGTAGACGGCATGCAGTAGCTCGATTTGCTGCGCCTGCTGCAACAGTTCGTTGGCGTGCTGTTGCTGGGCTTTCTTCGCCGCGGCCTTGTCGTCGCCCTCGGGCATATTCTTGATCTTCTCCTGCTCGTCGCGCAGGCCGATCAAAAGCTGCTCAGTGGGCGTGTGCGCCGCCTCGTAACTGTTGACCAGCGCGGCAATCTGCGGCGGCAGTGGGTCGCCGTTACGATCATCCAGTTGCTGATCGAGGAAACGCGAGCGGCCCAGGTCGCGGTAGCGAGCCAAGGTGGTGCTGTCCAGTTCGAAACTGTCGCGACGCAACCAGTCGATGTCTTGCTGCGATAAAGGGCGTTCCTTGGCCATAACGCCCATTGGGCCGGTTGCCAGGAACAGGCCGAGAGAGATCAGGATGGGGCGGATACCCGGCAAGCGGGCTTTCTGGGCAGGGCGCATGCGTCGAGGTTCCTGGTGGCAAGGGCAAACGACAGCGTCGGCAGTGTCAACGCGGTAGTTGTCGTTCCGCTTACCGATCCGCGTCACGGGGGCGCAGATTTGTTCGGCGCAGATTCATGCGATGAGCTTTGCTTCCTTCCCGCTGTGGGCGACCCCGGGATACTCCCTGTAGGAGAGGGGACTGAGGCGAGGGAAGGGTGGCGCTGGGGAGCCTCAATTGAAGCCGGCTGACGAACGGATTTGTCGCAAGATTCACCCTTCACCCCAGCCCTCTCCCCCGACGGTAGAGGGGGCAAGAGCTAGAACTCGTCGACAAACTCCACCACCGCGCCCAACATCGAAGCCTCGACTTCGGTGACGGCGCGCACGGCGCTTGCGTGGAGATTGTCGGCGGCTTGCACCTCGACTAGGAACAGTTCGCTGCCGTTGTCGTCGATCAGCTCACTGGAGCTGGAGTCGTCGCGAAGATACGCCGACTGGTCGTCGAGTTCCTCGACACGTTCAATGCCGTCGATGCCGTGCAAGGTCGAGAGCAGCGTCTCCGCGTCGTCGCGGCTGCCGGTTATGCGCATGCGGATCGTGGGCATCGTACGTTACTCCCAGGTCCCACCGGCTATATGCTGGGCCAAGGCATGTTCACGTCAGGTGATTACCTTCTCTGGGCTACCATTTACGTCTTGCTGGAGAGCCCTTGTGCCCAAGATCTACGACCGTGCTTACTTCGACAAATGGTATCGCCAGGCCGACCACGCGGTCGGTTCACCCGCCGAGCTGAAACGCAAAATAACGATGGCGCTGGCGCAGGCGGAGTATTACCTCGGACGTCCGGTGCGCAGCGTGCTGGACGTTGGCTGCGGCGAAGGTGTGTGGCGTGCACCGTTGCGCGCGCTGCGGCCGGGTATCCATTACCAGGGACTGGACGCCAGCGAATACGCAGTGGCGCGCTATGGACGCCGTCGTAACATTGGACTGGCTCGCTTCGGTCAGCTGGAACACCTGCGCTTCGATCATCGCTTCGATCTGATCGTGTGTACCGATGTGCTGCATTACCTCAAGCCCGCCGAGATTCGCGCGGGGCTTGGCGGCATCAGCGACATGCTCGAAGGCGTGGCCTTCCTGGAAGTGTTCACCAGCAAGGATGGCGTGGACGGCGACATGGATGGCTTCCATTCGCGTGCGCCGTCCTGGTATCTGCGCGCGTTCGGCGAGGCGGGCTTGTTGCCGTGCGGATCGCACTGCTATCTGGGGCCGCGCCTTGAGCGCCGGATCGCTGCGCTCGAGCGAGCGCAGCTGCCTAGCTGATCAGTCTCAGATTTCCAGATGCGCACGCAGACCTGCGAAGCGCGCGGGACCGCGGTCGCGGTTGTAACCTGGATTGCGCACGTACTGGAAATCGGGGCTTAGCGTGAGGTGCTTGATCGGCATGAAGCTGTAGTACGCCTCCAGTATCTGCTCGCGACCATAGCGAAGCGCGCCATCGCCCAATACAAAACCATCGCCACCCAGGGCGAGATAGTCGCGATGAGCGGACGATAGGCCGTCGATCGCCAAGGCCACCGAGAAATGGTCGTCCGGGCGTCCCCAATGTGCACCCGATAGCTGGAAGCCGCCGCTCAGTGCGCGGTCGACCTCGGTGAACGCGAAGGATTCGGTACGACCGTCGTTCCAACCGGCGCGCATGAACAGTCCGGTCTCGCCCTGGTCGGCCAGTGGCAACTCTCCATTCACGGCAAAACCATACTTGTGTCGGCCGGGGGCGTCGTCCGCGTGGATGTCCGGCTGCTCGCCGCTGGCTAGTGCGGCAGCGGTGGCGTCGCGGTAAATGCCCATGTGCGCATCGTTGCGGTATGCCAGCAAACGCAATGCCCAGCCATCGGCATACGGCTGCAACGTCAGTTCAATCTGTTGACCGTTGGAGTTGCCAAGCGACGACACCAGCTTCTGGCCATTGGCCTCGTAAGGCATGCGATAGATGCCATAGCGCAATGTCCAGGTGGGATTGACCCACGCGATCATCACGCCGTCGGTGTAGCCGCGCGTATCGGCCGCGAAGTCCCAGGCGGTGTTGTTGAACAACGACCAGTCCATGAACTGCGTACGCGTGCCGCCGGCGTAGCGGTTCTTGTCGAAGTCATCGCTCACGGCCATCTTGCCGATCTTCACGTCGAGGTGTTGCGCGGCTTCCTTGCCGGGCAGCTGATCCTGCCCACGTTCCACATCTTCTGTCTCACCTTCCAGCGGTAGTGACCAGCGCAGGTAGCGACGCGCGACATAGGGTTTCTTCGGCAGCCCCGCGCTGCCCGAGCGAATCACGTCACCGTTGGTGAGTCCGCCAAGACCCGTGGCGCCGGAGACGCCTTCGCCCTTGAACATCTCCACGTCGAAATAGAACTGCAGATGCAGCGGCAGGTTGACGCCAAAGTACGCGCCGAAGGTATGCGAGCGCTCGGTATCGCCCTGCGGATGCAGACTCAGGTCGCCGGCATAGGGCGAGTGCAGCGAATACTGGTGCTGGTCAACGAAGGTGTACTGCGCGCCCAGCCATTGGGGGATGAAGAGCTTCTCTTCATCGGCGCAGGCGAGGGCAGGGGCGAGCATCAGCCATGCGGCTGCAAGAATACGTGCGAATTTCATCGTTCATTCCGTGCAAAGGCGCGGAATGAGTTTCTCTAGAGATGACCTGACGGCCTTATCTCTGGATTCAACTCACGGCCGCGCCGTGATCGATGGGTTGATGTGCCGCGGCCCGCGCATGCGGGACATGCGGACACGACTGGCAGGGTCGCTGTCCATGGTGGTGATGTGGTCTCTGGAGGACCCCTGAGGCGGGGCGCGCGCATGGTGACTATGCGCCGTGGTCGTGTCAATGGTTTGTCAGTGATGCGTGCAAACAAGAAGGCCACCTTGCGGTGGCCTTCTTGGTATTACCGATACGAAGCAATTAGCCGCGCGAGGCGCGCTTGCGATCGTTCTCGGTGAGGCCCTTTTTGCGCATGCGGATTTCCTTCGGGGTGACTTCGACCAGTTCGTCGTCGTCGATGAAGTCCAGCGCCTGCTCCAGCGAGAACTTGGTCGCCGGAGTGAGCTGAATCGCATCGTCCTTGCCGGAGGCGCGCATATTGGTCAGCGGCTTCGGCTTGATGGCATTGACGGTAAGGTCGTTGTCCTTGGCGTGGATGCCGATCAGCTGGCCTTCGTACACCGAGTCACCCTCGGCGGCGAACAGCTTGCCGCGCTCCTGCAGCGGCCCAAGCGAGTACGCCGGGGTGGTGCCGCCCGCATTGGCGATCATGACGCCGTTGAGGCGCTTGGCGATCGCGCCGACTTCCATCGGGCCGTAATGGTCGAACACGTGGAACAGCAGGCCCGAACCCTGGGTCAGGGTCTTGAACTGGTTCTGGAAGCCGATAAGGCCACGCGCCGGAATCATGTACTCAAGGCGCACGCGGCCCTTGCCGTCCGGCTCCATGTTCTTGAGCTGGCCCTTGCGGATGCCCAGGCGCTCCATCACAGGACCCTGGTGGGTTTCCTCGAGGTCGACCACCAGCTGTTCGATCGGCTCCATCTTCTGGCCTTCGATTTCCTTGACGATCACTTCCGGACGCGACACGGCCAGCTCGTAGCCTTCGCGACGCATGTTTTCGATCAGCACCGACAGATGCAGTTCGCCACGGCCCGACACCAGGAACTTGTCGGCGTCGGAGCCGTCTTCCACGCGCAGGGCAACGTTGTGCACCGTCTCGCGCTCGAGGCGCTCGCGCAGCTGGCGGCTGGTGAGGAACTTGCCACCCGACAGATCTTTGTTGCCGACGAACGGCGAGTTGTTGACCTGGAAGGTCATGCTGATCATCGGCTCGTCAACGGTCAGCGGCGGCAGCGCTTCCGGAGTGTCAAGCGAGGTGATGGTGTCCGAAATGGTCAGCTCGGAGATGCCCGAGATAGCGATGATGTCGCCGGCTTCTGCGGTTTCCTGCTCGATACGCTCGAGGCCGAGGAAGCCGAGCACCTGAGCGACCTTGCCCTGGCGCTTCTTGCCGTGGCGGTCGATCACCGCGACCGGCATGCCCCTCTTCAACGTGCCGCGCTGGATGCGACCAATGCCGATGATGCCGACGAAATTGTTGTAGTCGAGCTGGCTGATGCGCATCTGGAACGGACCTTCCGGATCGACGTCCGGCTTCGGCGCGTGCTGCATGATCGCTTCGTACAGCGGGGTCATGTCGCCTTCGCGCACGTTCTCGTCGAGCCCGGCGTAGCCGTTGAGTGCCGAGGCGTAGACGATCGGGAAGTCCATCTGCTCGTCGGTGGCGCCGAGGCGCTCGAACAGATCCCATACCTGCTCAACGACCCACTCCGGGCGGGCGCCCGGGCGGTCGACCTTGTTGACCACGACCACCGGCTTGAAGCCCATCGCGAACGCTTTCTGCGTTACGAAGCGGGTCTGCGGCATCGGGCCGTCCATCGCGTCGACCAGGATCAGCACGGTGTCCACCATCGACAGCACGCGCTCGACCTCGCCGCCGAAGTCGGCATGGCCTGGGGTGTCGACGATGTTGATGCGGTTCTTCGCACCCGTCTTCTTGTCTTCCCAGGTGATGGCCGTGTTCTTGGCCAGGATCGTGATGCCACGCTCCTTTTCCTGGTCGTTGCTGTCCATCACGCGCTCGGCCAGAACGGTGCGCTCGGAGAGCGTGCCGGACTGCTTGAGCAGCTGGTCGACGAGCGTGGTCTTGCCGTGGTCGACGTGGGCGACGATGGCGATATTGCGCAGATTTTCGATGGACATGAGGTCGGCTCGGGCGGCGCTGAGGCCGTCACGTGAGGTTTCTGAAGGGCGAATCGGACGATTATACGGACTTATGTGACAGCTTGCTTGAAAGTTCTTAACAAATGCGTTCAGCCAGGCAAAGCGGCTCGCACAGTGACTTCCTATCGGGTTGAAGAGGCGCATGCCGTCACCTCGCGGCCACTGCCGCTGTGCTGGACTTTCTTGCGATGGTGAGCACGCTCCCGCTTTTTAAGGTGGACGGCATGACCAATCGCCTCCCCCGATGGATACTTCTGCTCGCGCCGGTGCTGGCGTCGTGCGCGGGCACGCCTACGCCCGAGACCAAGGAGGCTGGCATGCAGAGCCCTGATTTCGTGCGTGGCGAGGTGCGCGTCACCGAACATCGTGGAGGCGACGACCTGCTAAGCGCGGGGCTTGGCCTGTCCGGTCTTGCCGATTCGCCCCCAGTGTTTACGCACACGCTGAAGCCGACTGCCGCGGAATTGCGTCGACGTGCGATCCAGACCAGCTGGAAAGGCATCGCCGATCTCGGTCCGCTGGGTGGTTTCGGCAAGGTGTATGGCGCGGTGCCTAACGTGCCGGGGCGCGAGTATCAGGCATTCGCATGGATACCGGGCGCTCAGTCGCCGCATCGCGTGCTGCTGCAGGTGCCGGATGGCTTCGACCGTGCACGCCGTTGCCTGGTGGTGACGGCGTCCTCGGGTTCGCGCGGCATTTACGGTGCCATTGCGCTCGCCGGTGCGTGGGGGCTGCCACGCGGTTGCGCGGTCGCCTATACGGACAAAGGTGCCGGCCCCGGCTACTTCGACCCGGCCGATGACACCGGCGTGGCGTTGGACGGTGGTCGCGCCAAACGCGGCACCACGACGCTGGAGTTCGCGCCGTCCACCGGTGTGCGCCACACCCTTGTCGCGGTGAAGCATGCTCACTCGGGCGACAACCCTGAAGCCGATTGGGGTCGCCATGTGTTGCAGGCCGCGCAGTTTGGTCTGGCGATGCTGGACCGTGCCTTCCCCGACCAGGGGCCCTTCACTGCGCAGAACACCCGCATCATCGCCACTGGCCTTTCCAATGGCGGCGGTGCCGTGCTGCAGGCCGCCGGGCTGGATGACGGCCATTTGCTGGCGGGCGTGGTCGCGCTCGCGCCCAATGTGCGCGTGCCGGATGCCGGGCGTGCGTTGTTCGACTACGCCACCGAGGCATCGATCTGGCTGCCCTGCGCACTGGCCGATGAGCGCTTCGAAACAGCACCGCTGGCGCGAACGCCCAGGGGAGAAGTACCAACAGCTTCAGCGCAGCGCTGCCATCAACTGCACGAGCGCAATTTGATTAGCGGAACGCGCGTAAGCGCGCAGGCGGCCCAGGCCTATGAGCACCTGCGAGCGGCCGGCTGGACCGACGATGCGATGGCGACGGCTGCTTCCACCACATCCTTCGACTTGTGGCGCGCCATCACCGCTGCTTACGCCTCCGCTTATATGCGTCGTGGCCCGAGCGATATGCCATGCGGATTCAGCTATTCGGCCACGGGAGCGAAGGGTGCGGCGGGCGCCGCCGATCCCGCAGCGCGTGCCAGCTGGTGGGCCGATGCTTCGGGCATCCCCCCGGGCAATGGCGTGGGCCTGAATGGCGGCACCGATCACTCGCATGACCCCACCCTGCCTGGCGCACTGTGCTTGCGTGCGCTTTGGGAGGACACCGACGCCAGCACCCAGGCTCTCCGTGATGGCGTGGCCGCTACGGCGGTGAAGCCGCCACGGGCCAGCTTGCCGTTGTGGGTGGTGCATGGCGCTTCCGATGGTTTGCTGCCTACGGCGTTTACTTCCGAACCCTATGTTGCCTGGCTGCGCACCGAGGGCGGGCATCCGCTGTTCTGGAAAGTGCCTTATGCGCAGCATTTCGACGCCTTCCTCGCGTTGCCGGGTTTTGGCGACAAGCACGTGCCACTGCTGCCTTATGGCTATGCCGCGCTGGACCGGTTGTGGGCCCATCTCTACGACGGCGCCCCATGGCCGGTGGTGGTGCCGGCGCCCACACCGCGACCGCGTGGAAGTGAAGCGCTTTCTCCGGAAGCGCTCGGGATGCCGGCCGCGTGGACGCTGGGACCCAAATAAGACCTGCCGGCGACCTCAGCTGGGGTATCCTTACCGGTCCGCTGGGCGCGTGTGGTTGCGCCCTGTCTTTGAAAACAAGGATTTCCGATGACCATCAACGTCACCTTCAACACCAACCGCGGTCCGATCCACCTGCGCTTGCATGATGACAAGACCCCGGTGACCGTGGCCAGCTTCGTCAACCTGGCCCGCCGTGGCTACTACGATGGCCTGTCGTTCCACCGCGTGATTGCCGACTTCATGGTCCAGGGTGGTTGCCCGGAAGGCAGCGGCCGCGGCGGCCCGGGCTATCGTTTCGAGGACGAGTTCAACCCCTCGCTGCGCCATGACAAGCCGGGCGTACTGTCGATGGCCAACGCCGGCCCGCGTACCAATGGCAGCCAGTTTTTCATCACCCATGGCGCCACGCCGTGGCTGGATGGCAAGCACAGCGTGTTTGGCGAAGTCGTGGGTCCGGAAGACCAGGCTGTGGTCGATGCCATCAACCAGGGCGATGTCATTGAGAAGGTGATTGTCGAGGGCGACGTCGACGCGCTGCTGGCCGCCCAGGCCGACCGCGTGAAGGAATGGAACGCGGTGCTCGACCAGCACGGCTGAGCGCATTCGTTTTGTTCGTGTGAAAAAGCCGCCGTTCCCGCGAACGGCGGCTTTTTTCATGCGTGCGATTTCATGGCGATGTGCAGTTCAGAAGCCTAGAATCGAAAGGTTCCACATGGCACACGATGTGCGTCATCCCAACCCAAGGAGATGTAGTCATGTCATTTTTGAACGATCTGCTCGGTGGCGGCCAGGGCAATCAGGCCGGCGGTTCTTCGCTCGTTTCCATCGCGGGCGCGCTGATTGAAAAGGCAGGGGGAGTGCAGGGTTTGGTGGCCATGCTGCAGCAGCATGGTTTGGGCGACGCGGCACAATCCTGGGTTGGCACCGGTGCCAACCAGGCTGTGTCCGGTGATCAGCTGGGCCAGGTCTTGCAGAACGGCGGAATGGGTTCGCTGCTGCAGGATGCGGCGGGCAAGCTCGGCGTCGATCAGGGCCAGTTGCTGGGCCAGCTCTCGCAGGTGCTGCCGCATGCCGTGGACCACCTGACACCGGATGGTCAGATGCCGGCGCAATCGTCCGGCGGTTTCGACCTTGGTTCGCTGGCCTCGCTGGCTGGCAAGCTGTTTGGCAACAACGCAGCCTGAGTCTCCGTGGCTGCAGAAGCATCGGCGACGCGCAACGCGTCGCCGATGTGCTGGTGCTTCAAGTGGTGGAATTGCGCTTGAACACGAAGTGATAGATCGCCAGCAGTATCACTGCGCCGCCGATCGACCCCAGGAAATGCACCATGCCGGTTTCGCCCCACAGCCCGAGCTTCTCACCGAGGTAGGTGGAGATGAACGAGCCGCAGATACCCAGAATGGCGGTGATGATGAAACCGCCCGGGTCCCTGCCCGGTGTCAGCGCCTTGGCGATAAGACCCACAACCAGACCGACAATGAATACCCATAACCAATGCATATTCGGGTGTCCTTGGTGAGAGTTCGTAAGGTTTCCTGATGCTGTACGGCCAGGCCGCCTCCCGCGTGCCTGCTGCCTCTCGTCTTCCCCCGTAGGCCGGGCCACGACAGGCGTACGCATCATGCGCCCCTCTCGGCGGGCGCGCACCTCTTGGCTCATCGCTAGACCATCCGATCATGGCGGACCGGCGGATGGCGCGCCGCCGCATGCTAAAATCGCCGGGTTTGCTGTCTTCGTCCCCCCATACACGAGGAAGTCATGCCCCAACTCGCCCAGCGTGTCGGTCGCGCCAAGCCCAGTGCGATCATGCTCATCGCCGAAAAGGCCAAGCAGCTCAAGGCTGCCGGCCGCGACATCATCAGCTTCTCCATCGGCGTTCCAAATTTTCTTCCTGGCGAGCACGTGTATGCCGCCGCACGCGAAGCGCTTCAGCACGACTCCGGCCAATACGGCAGCAACCGCGGTGCAGACGCACTGCTCGATGCGTTCCTCGCGCATATCGAAAAGCTGGGTTTTACCGGTTACGGGCGTACCAACCTTTCCATCGGCATCGGTGCCAAGCAGGTGCTGTACAACCTGGGCGAGGCGCTGTTGAACGAAGGCGACGAAATCGTCTTTGCCGCGCCGTACTGGACCACCTACCGCGATATCGCGGACATCCTCGGTGCCAAGGCCAACGTGCTGCATTGCGGACCGGAGCAAAACTACAAGCTCACGCCCGCGCAGCTCGAAGCCGCGTTGGCGCGCAAGCCGAAGGTGTTCCTGTTCAACAACCCGTCCAACCCCACCGGCATGGTCTACACGCGCGACGAAATCGCTGCGCTGGCTGAGGTGCTAGTGAAGTATCCGGACACCTGGATCGTCACCGACGACATCTACAACTCGATGGTGTTCGACGGTATCGGCTATCACAACTTCGTGCACGCGAAGCCGGAGCTGAAGGATCGCCTGATCTTCGTTGACTCCATTTCCAAGACGTACGGCATGCCGGGCTGGCGCGTGGGCCTCATCGCGGGCCCCGAGAACGTGGCCAAGGCCATCACAACGCTCAACTCCAACCACATCACCAGCCTGCCCGAAGTGATCACTGCCGCTGCGGTGGCCGCGTTTGGCGGTCCGCAGGACGTGCCGCAGGCCAAGTGCGAGGAATTCGCGGGCAAGCGCGATGTGGTGGTGAATGCATTGCGCGCGATTCCCGGCGTGGTGTGCCCGCGTCCGCAGGGTGCGTTTTATGCCTTCCCCGATATTTCCGTGGCGTTCGGCAACAGCCACCATGGCATGCGCATCGACAGCGATGTCGATTTCTGCGCTGCGCTGCTCGAAGCCAAGGGTGTGGCCTGCGTGCCGGGCTCGGCCTTCGGCGAGCCGCGCGCCATGCGCATTTCCTACACCTGCCCCACGGCACAATTGCAGCCTGGGTTGGAACGCATCCAGGCGTTCTTTGCAGAACTGACCTGACGGTCTTGAGGCCCGCACCACTTTGTGCGGGCCCTGTCTTTTGTAAGTCCTAGCCAAGTTGAAGGAGTTTCCCCGATGAAAGCCCCCGTTCGTGTTGCCGTTACCGGCGCTGCCGGCCAGATCGGTTACGCCCTGCTGTTCCGTATCGCTGCGGGCGACATGCTGGGTCCGGACCAGCCGGTGATCCTGCACCTGCTCGAGATCACTCCGGCACTGCCCGCCCTGCAGGGCGTGGTGATGGAGCTCAACGATTGCGCGTTCCCGACGCTGGCCGGCGTGGTTGCCACCGACGACCTCAAACTTGCCTTCAAGGACGTCGACTACGCGCTGCTGGTTGGTGCTCGTCCGCGCGGCCCGGGCATGGAGCGCAAGGATCTGCTGGAAGCCAACGGCGCCATCTTCGGCCCGCAGGGCAAGGCGCTGAACGATCACGCCAAGCGTGACGTGCGCGTACTCGTCGTAGGCAACCCGGCCAACACTAATGCGCTGATCGCCCAGCAGAACGCTCCTGACCTGGATCCGAAGTGCTTCACCGCGATGGTCCGCCTCGACCACAACCGCGCGCTGTCGCAGCTGGCCGAGAAGACCGGCAAGCACAACACCGACATCAAAAAGATGACCATCTGGGGCAACCACAGCTCCACCCAGTATCCGGACCTGTACCACGCCACCGTGGGTGGCAAGCCGGCGCTGTCGCTGGTCGACCAGGCCTGGTACGAGAGCGACTTCATCCCGACCGTGCAGCAACGCGGCGCCGCTATCATCAAGGCTCGTGGTGCGTCGTCGGCCGCCTCGGCTGCGTCGGCCGCTGTTGACCACATGCGCACCTGGGCGCAGGGCACGGCGGAAGGCGACTGGGCCTCGATGGGTATCCCGTCCGACGGTTCGTACGGCATCGCCCCGGGCGTGATCTACGGCTACCCGGTGACCGTGAAGAACGGCAAGTACGAGATCGTGCAGGGCCTGGACGTGAACGCGTTCTCGCGCGCCCGCATGGACGCCACCGACAAGGAACTGCGCGAAGAGCGCGCCGGCGTCGAGCACCTGTTCGCCAAGAAGTAAGCTGCTTCGGTCCCACCAACAAAAAGGGCGGCTTTGGCCGCCCTTTTTGTTGGTGGGACCGCGCTAGCGAGCCATTGGCCTCATGCCGGCCGCAGCTCAGCACATGGTCGCCATGCTTCGTGCGGAACCCGTCAGTTTGGTGCTGACATCACGATCCGTTCCAGGCGAGGCGAAGGGTGCGCAGTCGAAGCCGCACTGCATTGGCTCAACTGCTGTGATCGAGGACGATCTTCCATCCGTCCGGGGTCCGTTCCCACAGCAGGGAATAGACACCATCATCCTTGCTCGCGTCCCCATGTGCAGTTCGGTCCAGGTGGAATCGGCCTGTCACCATGGCATATTGCGCCTGGCCCTCGGCACAGGGCAACAAACGGACGTCTATGTCCGAGTACGAAAGCGTGCCCATCTGTTCCTTGGACGCGTAATTCTTCTGGTAGTTTTCGAGAATGGGGCGATAGCCCTTGCGGATCTTCGATCCGATGAATGTCGTATCCGGCGCATCCTTGTAGGGCTGCATGAAGGCCACGATATCGCCGCGATTCCAGGCAGTTTGCTGGTCGGCCATGATCTTGCGGATCGTCGTCGCCTCGTTGGTCGCACCGCGTGCCATGGGCGCCAAGACTGCAAGCGCCACCACCATCATCAGCCACCTGGCCAACCGGGAAAGTCCCCTCTGACGCATGTTCTGCCCCTGCTTGAATGGAAACGTCGGCAACTTATCACGGACCTCTGCCATGCCTGCAGCGCTTCATGGTTAAATCAGCCGATCCTCGACTGGAATTTCGCTATGAAGCAACTCCTTGCGATCGCCACCTGCTGCGCCCTGCTCACCGCCTGTGGTGGCACTCACGGCTTGCACGACAGCACGCCCAAGCTAAGCAGCCGTACCAACAAGGACATTCCGACCTATCTCGAATGCGTGCGCGCGAAGTGGGCGGAGACGGCGGAAGTCAGTGCGTCGAACAAGAAAGAAGAGGGCACGCTCTCTGGTAATGACAAGACTGGTGCGCACGAGCTGATCAACGTGACGGCGGATGGCACCGGCGCGCAAGTGATGATGTACGAAAGCCAGAACGCCAAGAAGGAATACAATTCCGCGTATCGCGACGCGGCGGTGTCCTGTCTCTGATGCATCCGGATGGGTGATCGCCACGTGGCGATCACCCATCACAACGTCTCGAGCAAGGTCGCAAGGCCTGTTTTGCGCTGCTGATCCAGGCTAAGCCGAAGCGGCGGACTGAACCGAGGTGGGAGCAATGCGCTACGAGGATTTCTACCGCATGTCGGTCGAGCAGCCGGAGCTGTTCTGGACCGAGCAGGCGCGGTTGATTCATTGGGAAACGCCGCCGCAGAAAATCCTCGACCAGTCGAATCCGCCATTCCGCCGCTGGTTCGTCGGCGGCACCACCAATCTCTGCTACAACGCCATCGACCGACATCTGGCAGAGCGTGGCGGTCAACTGGCACTGGTGGCTATTTCCACGGAAACCGGCGTCACGCGCGAGCTCACCTATCGCGACCTGTACCGCGAGGTAAACACCTTCGCCGCCGTGCTTGTGTCGCTGGGCGTAGGGAAGGGTGATCGCGTAGTCATCTACATGCCCAATATCGCCGAGGCGGTGTTTGCCATGCTGGCGTGCGCGCGTATCGGTGCGATCCACTCCGTGGTGTTCGGTGGATTCGCGGCGCACAACCTGGCTCTGCGCATCGATGACGCGCAGCCGAAATTGCTGATTGCCGCGGATGCAGGTATGCGTGGCGGCAAAGTCATTCCGTACAAACCGCTGGTTGACGCGGCATTGGAAGAAGCGCAACACGGGTCAGCACAAGTGCTGATCGTCGATCGCGGCCTCGATCCGCAGATGACGCGCGTGGCCGGTCGCGATCTCGACTATGCGAGCCTGCGCGCCTCCTACGAAGGCGCTGAGGTGCCGGTGACGTGGCTGGAATCGAACGAACCCAGCTATCTGCTCTACACCTCGGGCACCACCGGCAAACCCAAGGGTATCCAGCGCGACGTGGGTGGATACGCCGTGGCGATGGCGCTGTCGATCACCACGGTGTTTGATATCGCACCGGGACAAGTGATGTTTTCAACGTCTGACGTGGGTTGGGCGGTGGGGCATTCGTACAACGTGTACGCTCCGCTGATCGGCGGCGCGACCTCGCTGCTGTACGACGGGCTACTGACCAACCCCGACCCGGGCATCTGGTGGCGGTTGTGCGAACGTTACGGCGTGCGCACCATGTTTTCATCTCCCACGGCCATCCGCATGTTGAAGAAACAGGATGCGAGTTGGCTGAGAAAATACGACCTGTCCAAACTGAAATGGCTGTTCCTTGCCGGCGAGCCGTTGGACGAACCCACCGCACACTGGATCACCAATGGCCTTGGCGTGCCGGTGATCGATAACTACTGGCAAACCGAAACCGGCTGGCCCGCCATCACCTTGATGCCCGGCCTTGATCTGAAACCCGTGAAGTTCGGCTCGCCGGGTTTGCCCAGCCCTGGCTATCGCATGAAGGTGATCGACGAGGGAACTGGCCAGGAGCTGCCGCCCCATCAGAAGGGCGTGCTGGTGTTCGAGCCGCCGTTGCCACCCGGTTGCCTCACTACCGTGTGGGGCGACGACGAGCGCTACATCAGTAGCTACTTCAGCCACTTCAACGAGTTGCTGTATAGCTCGCTGGACTGGGCTATCCGCGACGAGAACGGCTACACCACCATCCTTGGGCGCGTCGACGACGTGATCAACGTCGCCGGTCATCGCCTGGGTACGCGTGAGATCGAGGAATCGGTGTCGACACATCCTGCCTGCGCCGAAGTCGCCGTGGTGGGAATGCATGACGAACTGAAGGGGCAGGTTCCGGTCGTATTCGCCACGCTCAAGCAAGGCGTTACGGAACGTGCGGCGGATGTGGCGAAGGCGATGCAGCAGTGTGTCGTCGAGCAGCTTGGAGGCGTGGCCAGGCCAGCGCGCGTGTACTTGGTCAGCGCCTTGCCCAAGACACGGTCAGGCAAGCTGCTGCGACGTTCATTGCAGGCACTGGTGCAGCACACTGATCCGGGCGACCTGTCCACGCTGGACGATCCGAACGCGCTGGAAGAAGTACGACGGGCACTGGAACGCGGGCCAGACCAGGGCGGGTGAGTGACGATTCCCCCTCTCTTTGGGGGGGATCTTGCGGGCCTGTTGGAGCTGAACTGGTTCTTCTGCCCGTTATCGCGAGCAGCCACTTCAATCCTCTCCCGCAGGGAGAAGGGAGCGCACGCCAGGCGTCGCGATTGGTTGCACGCAGCATGCGAAATTTTTCATGCTGCCGCGCAACAGGTCATAAACACCCGCTGCGCTAAAATCCGGCCTTTACGCGGAGGTACCATGGCCCAGATCGCATCCCCCGGCGCGAAGTTCCGCGCTGCTCTCGCAGCCGAGCACCCCTTGCAGGTGATCGGCGCCATCAACGCGAACCATGCCTTGCTCGCCAAGCGTGCAGGGTATCGCGCGATCTATCTCTCGGGTGGCGGTGTCGCTGCTGGCTCGCTGGGCCTGCCTGATCTGGGCATCAACACGCTGGACGATGTGCTGACTGACGTCCGTCGCATCACCGACGTGTGCGATCTGCCGCTGATGGTGGACATCGACACTGGCTTCGGTCCAAGCGCCTTCAACATCGCGCGTACCGTCAAGAGCCTGATCAAGTTCGGCGCGGCCGCTTGCCATATCGAGGACCAGGTCGGTGCCAAGCGCTGCGGTCATCGTCCTGGCAAAGAGATCGTGCCGGTGAGCGAGATGGCCGATCGTGTGAAGGCGGCCGCTGATGCCAAGACCGACTCCGACTTCTTCCTGATCGCACGCACCGACGCCATCGCCGTTGACGGCGTGGATGCGGCGATCGAGCGCGCCATTGCCTGCGTCGAAGCGGGTGCCGACGGCATCTTCGCCGAGGCGGCCTATGACCTGCCGACCTACCGCCGTTTCGTCGATGCGGTGAAAGTGCCGGTGCTGGCCAACATCACCGAATTCGGCCAGACGCCGCTGTTCAGCGTGGAGGAGCTTGCCTCCGCCGGCGTAGGCATCGTGCTCTATCCGCTTTCCGCGTTCCGTGCCATGAACAAGGCTGCCGAGAACGTCTACACCGCGGTCCGTCGCGATGGCCACCAGCGCAATGTCATCGACACGATGCAGACCCGCGAGGAGCTCTACGACCGTATCGGCTATCACGACTTCGAGCGTCGACTGGACGAGCTCTTCGCCAGGAAGAGCTAACCGTCCGGCCACCGATTTCAGGCGGCAGCGCGACTGCCGCGCATATTTTGATGATGCAGCGTCTTCAGGAGATGTAGCGAATGACTGAGCAAACCCTTCCCAAGCCTAAGAAATCCGTCGCCCTGTCCGGCGTGGCCGCCGGCAACACCGCGCTTTGCACCGTGGGTCGCAGCGGCAACGACCTGCATTACCGCGGTTACGACATCCATGACCTGGCGGCCAAGGGTTGCTTCGAGGAAGTGGCGTACCTGCTGGTGCACGGTGTGCTGCCGAACTGGGCGGAACTGAATGCCTACCGCGCCAAGCTCAAGCGCTTGCGCGGCCTGCCGGCGCCTGTGAAGAGCGCGCTGGAACTGCTGCCGGCCGCCACCCATCCGATGGATGTGATGCGCACTGGCGCCTCGGTACTCGGCACCGTGCTGCCGGAGAAGGACGACCACAACGTCATCGGTGCGCGTGACATCGCCGACCGCCTGATGGCCAGTTTCGGCTCGATGCTGCTGTACTGGTTCCACTTCAGCCACAACGGCAAGCGCGTGGAGACGGAGACCGAGGACGAGTCGATCGCTGCGCACTTCCTGCATGTGCTGCACGGCAAGAAGCCGAGCGAGCTGCACGCGCATGCGCTGGACAAATCGCTGATCCTTTACGCCGAGCACGAGTTCAATGCCTCCACCTTCACCGCGCGCGTCATCGCCGGCACCGGGTCGGACATGTACTCGGCGATCACCGGCGCCATTGGTGCATTGCGTGGTCCCAAGCACGGCGGCGCCAACGAAGTGGCGATGGAGATCATCTCGCGCTATCGCAATGCGGCCGAAGCGGAAGCCGACATCCGCGCACGCGTCGAGCGCAAGGAAATCATCATCGGCTTCGGTCACCCGGTCTACACCGTGTCTGATCCGCGCAACGAGATCATCAAGGAAGTCTCTCGCAAGCTGTGCACGGAAGGCGGCAACCCGTCGCTGTTCGACGTGTCCGAGAAGATCGAAAAGCTGATGTGGGAGCAGAAGAAGATGTTCCCCAACCTCGACTGGTTCTCGGCCAGCGCGTATCACATGATGGGCGTGCCGACGGCCATGTTCACCCCTCTGTTCGTCATCGCCCGCACCTCCGGCTGGAGCGCGCATGTGATCGAGCAGCGCGAGGACGGCAAGATCATTCGCCCCAGTGCCAACTACATCGGTCCCGAAGATCAGGCGTACGTTCCGATCGAAAAACGCTGAAGCTGCTGCGCGTGAGTAAAAAAGAGGGAGCCTTCATGGCTCCCTCTTTTTTTCTTAACTTTCGTTACGGTTCAGGACCCTGTACGACATTGCTATCGTTTTGTGTGCACGGGTGTAAAGCAATTGATACAGCCGTTCCACAGCAAAACGTTTGGTGAGCAGTGCACGGCAACGCACTGATTCCCGGTCTCATGTCCGGGCGTTTATGAAGGGTTCTTCGCATTAGGTCGATGGGGTGTGTAACAGAGATGAATCACTTCGGACTTTGGCCTGCCTGACCAAAGCCAGACTCAGTGGTCATGAGTCTCCCCAAGCGGCTGATTTCGTAGAGATCGTGCTGGCGAACATACGGATCGGCGTCATGGCACGCATGTTGCGATCATTACGTGCTGGATCGGCAACACCAGCAACACGGGGGGTCACCGCATCGTTCCAGGAGTAATGACTATGCGTAAGACTCTGATAGCAACTGCGATTGTGCTGGGATTGGGATTGGCATTACCGGCATTCGCGGACGACAACGAATCTCATGGCAGCAGCACTCTCACTGACTCGAGGACTAACACCAACTCGAGCACTCACACCAAGACCGTAACCAAGACCTCAACCAAGACCTTCACGGACGCCTTCAACTCGGGCGACGCGAAGTCATGGGGAATGGGCACCGCGGCAGCCAATAATGGTGGCACGGCGACCTCGACGTTCTCAGATGCGTTCAACACCAACATCGCCGTAGCCAACAGCGAACTCAGCGGTGAAGTCTCCCATGTCCGTGTAAGCGACATCGGCAACGTCGCCAAGAACTACGGCGATGCCAATGGCGGTCGCGGTGGTAGCGGCGGCAAGGGCGAAGGCGGCAAGGCGATCGGCGGCAACGGTGGTCGCGGCGGGTCGGGCGGCGACGCCGACGCGCGTAGCGGCAAGGCCGGTGGCAGCGGTGCGTCCAGCGGTGATGCCGAGGGTTACGCCGGTGGTTGGGGTGGCAAGAGCAATGGCGACAACGAAGGCAATGCTCATGCCAAGGCTCGTGGCGCCGGTACCAACACCAGCACGGCGACGGGTGGTGCAGGCAGTTGGGCAGCTGGTGCTGGTACGGGTGGCACCAACACCAATACCAGTGGCGCAGCGACCTCAACCGGTGGCACGAGCGGCGCAGCTGATGCGACCGCAGGTACTGGCGGCGCTGGTGGCTCAGGCACTGGTGGCACCGGTGGCGCGGGCTCGGGCGGTGCAGGCGGTGCGGGCGGCGCAGGCGGCACGGCATATGCCGATGCTGGCACGTTCGACATGTCGAACCAGATGAACGGTTCAGCCATGGCGGCAGCAGGCGTGTCGATCCTCGCGCAGAACAGCGGCGCAGCTTCGCTGGTACAGCAGAGTGTGAATGTTCAGGCCAACCTGAACCTCGGTCACTAAGTAGTAGGGAACCCGGCACGATGGAGCGGATGCGCTCCATCGTGCTTGGTACTGCCAAAAGTTATCCGAGATGACGGCTGAAGTAGCAGTCCGCTCTGACCAGTAGGGGTGCTTGCGCACCCTGGGAGACAGTGCCGTGCAATCCTTCAAGTGGACGCTTGGTGTTACTGCTTTTTGCGTAGCAACCATACCTGCAATTCTTTGCGCGGAAGACGCGCATATTCCGTCCGCATATCTCGCCGACGGTACCGACTCACCCATTGCCGTCTATACCGCCGCAGCCAGGTTCGAAGGCGAAAGCTTGACGGGTGACATAGGGCAGGGTGTGGACAACTCCACGCTGGCCGGCATGAGCGGAGGCACCCTGGTCATACAGAACACTACGCTCACAGGCACCGTCACCAATGACAGTGCGGATCACGTGATTTCCGGCGACAACGTGATCATGGGCGGCTCATTCAGCGGCGCGACCGGTATTCCGACCGTGATCCAGAATTCCGGTAGCAACGTGCTCATCCAGAACGCTACCGTGCTCAACGTCCAGTTCAAGCCATGAACAAGCTGGCGGCGCTGCTTATTGTAATGGCGGCGCTGCCGCTGGAAAGCCATGCCTCGACACCGATGGGCGTGGTGGGTGGCCAGGGCGGCACGTATACGGTGCATCTTACGAGCCTCAAGGAGGCTCGCTACAAGAACACCATCCATCAGAAATACGATTTCAGCTGCGGCTCGGCCGCGGTGGCCACGTTGCTGACCTATCAGTATGGCTACCCCATGAACGAACAGGTGGCGTTCGAGCAGATGTACACACACGGGGATCAGGCCAAGATCAACAGGGAAGGCTTTTCCCTGCTGGATATCAAGCGATTCCTGGATGCGAACGGTTTCGACGCCGATGGCTTCAAGGTGCCGCTGGACAAGCTCGTAGAAGAACAGCTGCCTGCCATCGTACTGATC
This sequence comes from Dyella sp. OK584, assembly GCF_057787755.1. Taxonomy (NCBI): domain Bacteria; kingdom Pseudomonadati; phylum Pseudomonadota; class Gammaproteobacteria; order Lysobacterales; family Rhodanobacteraceae; genus Dyella; species Dyella sp. OK584. The sequence continues at coordinate 3,974,034 of NZ_CM173542.1, read as the reverse complement.
GATGAGAAGGGCTATCACCACTTCGTCGTCATCAAAGGCGTGCGCAACGACCGCGTGCTCATCGGAGACCCTGCGCGCGGCACGCGCGTGATCGCGGTCAACCGATTCATGACCATGTGGAAGAACGGACTTGTCTTCGTGATTCACAACCGCCGGAACCTGGCGGTATTCAACAGCCCAAACGACTGGAAAGTGGCGCCGCAGTCACCGCTCGGCACTGCCGTCGATCGCAACGGCCTCTACAACATGGTGATGCCCAAGAAAGGGCCGGGCGATATCTGAGGAGATGACGATGAAATCGGTCACGCACGTCGTTTGTCTTGGCACGATCCTGCTGGCGGGCGGGCCATGGACGGTGGGCGCGCAAGCGCAGGAAGCAGCGGCGTCGATGGCAATACCTGCCGGTACGCCAGCTCCAGTTCTTGCCGACGCGGCCGCCAGCAAGCTGATGACTGATGATCTGGCTGGCTGGGCGCCAGTCAGCCAGGAGACGCTGGATGAGACTCGCGGAGGCTATGACGTGGGCAACGGTCTGCTCGCGTCATTCGGTATCGACCGCGCGGTTTACGTCAACGGCAACCTTGTCACTTCCACCAGCTTCAATGTACCCGACATCGCACACATAACGGCCCCGCAGGCCCAGGCGATGGCGACGGCACTCAATTCAGTGTCCTTGACTCAGATCGGGCCCAACAACATCTTCGAGCCTTCGGCGCTTCCCCAGACGACGGCCGCGACGGTGATACAGAACACGCTCAACAATCAGAACGTCCAGAGCATTACCACGCTCAACACCACGGTCAATACGCTCAACGCATTCCGCCAGACGAATTTTCAGGATGCGATGCAGCAGGCACAGTTGCAGTCCCTGGGGCATTGAGATGGGACGAGCACCGCCACGAGTCGTTTTCCACCGCGAATGCGCCGCGGCCGATACCCGCGGCGCATTCGTCTGTACGACTTCGAACCATGAGTCATGAGGAAGCATGATGCGACACTCAGCGTGGCGATACCTTTGGTCGGCAGGATGTGCAGGGCTGGTGACGCTCGGCCTGCCTGTCGCGGCCCAACAAGCGCCGGTAGGGCAGGACGGAGCAGCGGCCACACAGCCTGCAGCGATACCTGCGAACACCACCAGTACGCCTGGTTCACCGGCGGCTCCTGCGGCGGTGGCGTCGGACGACATCCGCAAGAAGGTCTCTGAGCAAGGCGAGCGCATCGATGCGATGCGCAGCCAGATCAGCGCGCAGATCGAACAGCTCGATGCGATGAAGCGCGCGCTGGCGAAGCAGGAGAGCGACTACCAGCAGCTTCGACAAGCCGTGGGCATGGAGGTGCTAGACAAGCAACGCGCCGGCAACATCGCTGCCGGTGGAGCGGGAGCCTCGGCGTTGCCCATGCCGGCTGCGCAGGTGGTGGCGTCCAACGCGCCGTCGCCTGACCCGCAGCAGACGCAACCGGTCGGCGAGGCACCCAGGCCTGACACTCGACCACCGGAAGTGGCGCCGATCTTCCAGCAGCCCGGTGTGCTCACGCCCAAGGGCAGCATCATCCTCGAACCGGCATACCAGTATGGCTATTCATCGGTCGATCGCGTGGCACTGGTCGGCTATACGGTGATTCCCGCCATCCTCATTGGCCTGATTGATGCGCGTCAGGTCAAGACCACCACGCAGATCGGCTGGCTGACCGGTCGCTATGGCATCACCAATCGGCTGGAGGTGGAAATACGCGTGCCGTATGTCTACCAGCATACCGACACAGTCAGCCGCGAGATCTTCACCGGCTCAGCCACTGACAGGGCATTCGGTTCCAGCGGCAATGGCCTGGGTGACGTCGAGGCAACGGCTCGTTACCAGCTCAATGTTGGCGGTCCGGACAAGGCGTACTACGTAGGCTGGCTGCGCGTGAAGTCGAACACCGGCAAGGATCCGTTCGAAGTCACCACCGACTGCGTGCAGCGTTGCGTGGAGAGCGCGATCGACACAGCGACCCTTGAGGCCACCGGCACAGGTCTGCCGTTGCATCAGCCCAGCGGCACGGGCTTCTGGGCGATCCAGCCGGGCGTAACCTGGCTCTATCCCAGTGACCCGGTCGTGTTCTTCGGTAACTTCAGCTACCTCTACAACGTGCCGCGCGACAACGTGACCCGCCATCTCCTGGCGGGTGGTACGGAGGATCTGGGCAAGATCAAACCGGGCAATATCGTCGATGTCAGCGTGGGCATGGGTCTTTCGCTCAATGAAAAAGCATCGATCAGCATTGGCTACGACCAGAGCTTCATCGGTGCCACCAAACAGAACAACCACAACGTGGCCGGTTCGACCAAGACCGTACTCGGCACGCTCCTGATTGGTGGCTCATGGCGTTTCAACGAGAAGCGGACGCTCAACTTCACGTTGGGCGTAGGCGTTACCCGCGACACGCCTGACGCGACGGTGACCGTGCGTGTTCCGATGATGTACTAACGCATCGTCCGGTCGCTTTGGAAAAAGATGCCTTTGCGATCAGAGACCCTCGCGTAGTAGCAGCCGTCGGCGCTGCGCCAGCCAGCCGCCCATGCATACGCCGACCACCAGCAGCGCATCGAGGGCATAAGTCGCCCACGCATGTGCCTCGAACCACCGCACCAGCCAGAGGTCGTGCGCGATCATGCGTGCCGAGGTCCACGCGATGGCTGCTGCACCAATGTAGATAATGATCGGGAAGCGCTCGATCAGTCGCAGGAGCAGCGTCGAACCCCACACCACCAACGGCACGCTGATCGCCAGCCCAATGATTACCAGCAGCATGTGGCCTTTCGCAGCGCCTGCGACGGCAAGCACGTTGTCCAGCCCCATCAGAGCATCGGCCACAACGATGGTGCGCATGGCGGGCCAGAAGCCGCTGGCGGCATCGACGTCATGGGCGGGCTTGGATTCGGACTGCAGCAGTTTCCAGGCAATCGGCAGCAGCAGCAGGCCGCCAATCAGCATGAGGCCCGGCAGCTTGAGCAGATAGATCACGATGGCTGTCAGAAGGACTCGCACCGCGACGGCGCCCACGGTGCCCCACAGCACGGCTTTCTTCTGGATGCTACGGGGAAGGTTGCGCGCAGCCATGGCGATCACGATGGCGTTGTCGCCAGCGAGCACCAGGTCAAGCAGCACAATGGCCAGCAGGCCAGAAAGGAAATCGGTACCGGTAAATTCCATGCGGATGTCTCTGCGCGTTGGACAATTGCGGTAACGACGGACACGCGCGGCCCGCCATCACCGCAAAAGTCTCGTTCGCGGCAAGGCCGCTGCGGTGACCGGGGCAGAGTGCTGCCCGTGATGACGACCACCGCAAGGACACGAAAGAGTTCGTGCCCGGAACTACTCCCTTTTGGGATCAGTATTTATCTATTGTCGATGTCGGTACGCGCACCAGTCAAGCCGCGCCTCTTAAGCAAGTCGCGTATGTCATCGGCACCCAGATCCGTTGGCGGGACTTCAACGACACCTGGCTGGCCGCCGAGTGGTGTCGGGATGGTTTAATTCGGTCGTTTGGCGCAAACGATTGTCGAAGTTGCCTAACCATGTCGCTGTGGCGCAAGCGAGCCAGTCATCCTTGCGGGTTCACCCCGCAGGCACACGCACCCAGCCTTCCATCAGCACGCGCGCGCTTCGGCTCATGACTGCCTTGGTGACGGTCCACGTACCGTCAATCAGCACCGCTTCAGCTCCCACCCGCAACGTGCCCGACGGATGGCCAAAGCGTACCGCCAGGCGCTCACCACCGCCGGCCGCCATATTCACCAGCGTGCCTGGAATGGCCGCGGCGGTGCCGATGGCCACCGCCGCCGTACCCATCATGGCGTGATGCAGCTTGCCCATCGACATCGCGCGCACGAGCAGGTCGATGTCGCTCGCCTTCACCGGCTTGCCACTCGACGCGATGTAATCGGCCGGGCTGGCGACGAAGGCCACCTTGGGTGTGTGCTGGCGCGTGGTGATCTCCTCGAGCGAGCCGATCAGGCCCATGCGCAGCGCGCCGTGCGCGCGAATAGCCTCGAACATCGCCAGCGCCTTGGCATCGCTATTGATGGCGTCCTGCAGCTCCGTGCCGGTGTAATCGATCGCGGAGGCTTCGACGAAGATGGTGGGAATGCCGGCGTTGATCATGGTCGCCTTGAGCGTGCCGACGCCCGGCACCTCCAGGTCGTCGACGAGGTGCCCGGTGGGGAACATTGCGCCGCCCGAGCCATCTTCTTCCTCGGCGGCTGGGTCCATGAACTCCAGTCGTACTTCGGCGGCAGGGAAAGTCACGCCGTCCAGCTCGAAATCACCAGTTTCCTGCACCGCGCCGTCGGTCATCGGCACATGGGCAATGATCGTCTTGCCGATGTTGGCCTGCCAGATGCGCACGATGGCGATGCCGTCGCGCGGCAAGCGCGTGGGATCGACTAGGCCACCCGCGATGGCGAACGGGCCAACTGCCGCCGACAGGTTGCCGCAGTTGCCGCTCCAGTCGACGAAGGCCTTGTCGATGGCGACCTGGCCGAACAGGTAGTCCACGTCATGGTCTGGGCGGCTGCTCCTGGACACGATCACCGTCTTGCTGGTGCTGGAGGTGGCGCCGCCCATGCCGTCGATCTGCTTGCCGTAGGGATCGGGACTGCCGATCACGCGTTGCAGCAGCGCATCGCGCGCGGCCCCCGGCACCTGCGCCACTTCGGGCAGGTCCTCGAGGCGGAAGAACACGCCCTTGCTGGTGCCGCCGCGCAGGTAAGTGGCGGGAATGCGGATCTGGGGAAGCGATTCCATGGGTATGTTTTCCTGTGGTGACTGGTCCGCGCCTGCGCATATGCGCAGTGGAGTCACGAATGCGAGTTGATGCTACTCGGGTGCCTCACCTACTCGTCATTCCTGCTTTCGCAGGAATGACGGGCAAGAACGAAGGTCGCCAAGGCCTTTCATATCGCAGCCAGCGGTCAGGCCGCTTGCGAAGCCTCGAGGAAGTCCTGCGCGAAGCGCTGCAGCACGCCGCCAGCTTCGTAGATCGACACTTCCTCGGCGGTATCCAGGCGGCAGGTTACCGACACGTCGACGCGCTCGCCGTTTTTGCGGTGGATGACCAGCGTGAGGTCCGCACGCGGCGTGCGCTCGCCGGCCACATCGAAGGTCTCGGTGCCGTCGATGCCCAGCGTCGTGCGGTTGGTGCCTGGCTTGAACTCCAGCGGCAGCACGCCCATGCCGATCAGGTTGGTGCGGTGGATGCGCTCGAAGCCTTCAGCCGCGATCGCTTCAACGCCCGCCAGGCGAACGCCCTTTGCGGCCCAGTCACGCGACGAGCCCTGGCCATAGTCGGCACCGGCGATGATGATCAGCGGCTGCTTGCGCTCCATGTAGGTTTCGATTGCTTCCCACATGCGCATGACTTTGCCTTCCGGCTCCACGCGGGCAAGCGAACCCTTCTTCGCTTCGCCATCGACCACCGCCATCTCGTTGAGCAAGGTGGGGTTGGCGAAGGTGGCGCGCTGCGCGGTGAGGTGATCGCCGCGATGGGTCGCGTACGAATTGAAGTCCTCTTCCGGCAAGCCCATCTTGGCGAGGTACTCGCCCGCTGCGCTGTCGAGCATGATTGCGTTCGACGGCGACAAGTGGTCGGTGGTGATGTTGTCGCCGAGCACTGCCAACGGACGCATGCCCTTGAGCGTGCGCTCGCCTGCGAGGGCGCCCTCCCAGTATGGCGGACGACGGATATAGGTGCTCTGTGCACGCCAGTCGTACAGGGGCGCGGCGCTGGTGCCGACGTGGCCGGTACGAGCGAACATCGGCTCGTAGACTTTGCGGAACTGCTCGGGCTTCACGCTGGAGGAAACGATCGCGTCGATTTCCTCGTCGCTGGGCCAGATGTCCTTGAGCATCACCGCTTGACCGTTGGCGTCAACGCCAAGCACGTCCTGCTCGATGTCGAAGCGGATGGTGCCGGCGATGGCGTAAGCCACCACCAGCGGCGGCGAAGCCAGGAAGGCCTGCTTGGCATACGGGTGAATGCGACCGTCGAAGTTGCGATTGCCGGACAGCACGGCGGTGGCGTAAAGATCGCGCTCGATAATCTCCTGCTGGATCACCGGATCGAGCGCGCCAGACATGCCGTTGCAGGTGGTGCATGCGAACGCGACGATGCCGAAGCCGAGCTGCTCCAGTTCTGGCAGCAGGTTCGCCTCCTTCAGATACAGCTCCACCGCCTTGGACCCTGGCGCGAGCGAGCTCTTCACCCACGGCTTGCGCGTGAGGCCGCGCGCATTGGCGTTGCGCGCCAGCAGCGCCGCCGCGATCACGTTGCGTGGGTTGCTGGTGTTAGTGCAACTGGTGATGGCGGCGATGATCACCGCGCCATCGGGCATCTGGCCCGGCTTTTCTTCCCACTGGCCGGCGATGCCGCGCGCAGCGAGATCGGAGGTGGGCAGGCGCTTGTGCGGGTTGGACGGGCCAGCCATGTTGCGCACCACGGAGGACAGGTCGAACGTCAGCGTGCGCTCGTACTGCGCAGCGATGAGCGTGTCGGCCCACAGGCCCGCGGCCTTGGCGTAGGTCTCCACCAGCTTGACTTGTTCGTCGCTGCGGCCAGTGAGGCGCAGGTAGTCGATGGTCTGGCCGTCGATGAAGAACATCGCGGCGGTGGCACCGTATTCGGGTGCCATGTTGGAGATGGTGGCGCGATCGCCCAGCGTGAGGCTGGCCGCACCTTCGCCGCGGAACTCCAGGTACGCGCCGACCACCTTCTGCTTGCGCAGGAATTCGGTGAGCTCAAGCACGATGTCGGTGGCGGTGATGCCGGGCTGTCGCTTGCCGGTGAGCTCCACGCCGATGATGTCGGGCAGGCGCATCCACGAGGCACGGCCGAGCATCACGTTCTCTGCCTCCAGTCCGCCCACGCCGATGGCGATGACGCCGAGCGCATCCACGTGCGGCGTATGGCTGTCAGTGCCCACACAGGTATCGGGATAGGCCACACCGTTCTGCACCTGGATCACCGGCGACATCTTCTCCAGATTGATCTGGTGCATGATGCCGTTGCCCGGAGGGATCACGTCGACGTTCTCGAACGCCTTCTTGGTCCAGTTGATGAAGTGGAAACGGTCCTCGTTGCGGCGATCCTCGATGGCGCGGTTCTTCGCGAACGCATTCGGGTCGAAGCCACCGCACTCCACCGCCAGCGAGTGATCGACGATCAACTGCACCGGCACCACTGGGTTCACCTTGGCCGGGTCGCCACCACGCTCGGCGATTGCGTCGCGCAGGCCGGCAAGGTCGACCAATGCCGTCTGGCCGAGAATGTCATGGCATACCACGCGTGCAGGGAACCAGGGGAAATCGCGCTCGCGCTTGCGCTCGATGAGCTGCTTGAGCGACTCGGTGAGGATCGCCGGATCACAGCGGCGCACCAGATTCTCGGCGAGCACGCGCGAGGTATAGGGCAGCGCGTTATAGGCGCCTGGCTGGATCGCCTCCACGGCGGCACGTGCATCGAAATAATCCAGCGACGTGCCAGGGAGAGTTTGGCGGTAGACGGTATGCATAAATATCAAGAACCCCTAGAGATAAACGCCCGGCTGACCGCAGGCTGATACTCGGCGCGCGCCCGCCGCTGCTCGATCGGCACTTATGGCCAGTCTCGTGGACCATGGCCGCACACGCCCCCCCCGGATGGAAGTGGCACCCTGCGCGTGTCCCAACAGCTGAAGTGCCCGTGCCGGCGACCAAGGCGAAACCACACCCGTGACAAAGGCACGATCGAGAAATCGCACTATTAGCTCGTTATTGTAACGCACCCTCCCAGGCGCGACCCAACCAAGGCCTGCGTTCGCGCAGTGATTCGCGCATCTTCTCTGTTCCGTCGGTCGTCCTCAAAAGCTCGCTCAGGCCGTACCGCAGGAACATGGCGCCAAGCTCGCGGCGCGGCAATAGAACAGCGTGGCGGCGTGGTAACGGAACGGAACTGAGGCAAGGGGGCACTCATGTTTCGTCGGGTGACGTGGCCATCGAGTGGCTTAACCGCGTTGCGGAGGCGCAAGATGGCGCAAACGCCGTTGCGGCCGGCGCGCGTTCACCACTACCTGGCTGTCGCTAATTTCGTTGCAAAACCGGCAGTTGAGGAAAGCGACAGAGTTACGTGTTCCCGACAAGTGGGGTCACCTGTCCATACAATCTGGGCAGCATCTTCCCGTAGCCGCGAGATATCCCCATGAGTGCGCATGACATCCGCTCCGCCAAGCGTCCCGATCCCGACCAGCCGATGGTCGATATCGCCAACTATGTAGTCGACTACAAGATCGACTCCACCGAGGCGTACGACACTGCGCGCTACATGCTGCTCGACTCGCTGGGCACGGCCATGCTGGCGATGAAGTTCCCCGAGTGCGTCAAGCATCTGGGCCCGGTCGTGCCGGGCGCCAATCTGCCTGGCGGCGCGCGCGTGCCGGGCACCAGCCATGAGCTCGACCCGGTGCAGGCGGCGTTCGCCATCGGCACGCAGATCCGCTGGCTGGACTTCAACGACACCTGGCTGGCCGCCGAGTGGGGTCATCCGTCCGACAACCTTGGCAGCATTCTCGCCGTGGCCGACTACCTCAGCCGCAAGGCTGAGCGTGAGAGCGGCAAGCCGATGACAGTGCGCGATGTGCTCACCTATGCCATCAAGGCTCATGAAATTCAGGGCTGCTACGCGCTCAAGAACAGTTTCAATCGCGTCGGCCAGGACCACGTGATCCTGGTGCGCCTGGCCTCCACGGCGGTCGCCACGGCGATGCTGGGTGGCAACAAGGAACAGATCACCACCGCTGTCTCCCATAGCTGGATCGACAACGGTGCACTGCGCACCTATCGCCACGCGCCGAACACCGGTCCCCGCAAGAGCTGGGCCGCCGGTGATGCGTGTCGTCGCGCCGTCACCCATGCCATCAACGCGGTGTATCGCGGCGTGGTGGGCTACCCGTCGGCACTCAGCGCGAAGACCTGGGGCTATTACGACGTCGCCTTCAAGGGCAAAGCGTTCGAGTTTGAGCGTCCGTTTGGCAGCTACGTGATGGAGAACGTGCTGTTCAAGATCAGCTTCCCGGCCGAATTCCATGCCCAGACCGCGGTCGAGTGCGCCATGAAGCTGCACAGTCAGCTCGCCGGCAAGATCGACCAGATCGAGAAGGTGGTGATGGAGACCCAGGAAGCGGGCGTGCGCATCATCGACAAGACCGGTCCGTTGGCCAATTACGCCGACCGCGACCATTGCATCCAGTACATGGTGGCTGTGCCGCTGATCTTTGGCCGTCTCACCGCCGATGATTACAACGATGAGGTGGCCGCCGACCCGCGCATCGACGCGCTGCGCGACAAGATGGTGGTCAGCGAGAATCCGCAGTTCACCAAGGACTATTTCGATCCGGAAAAGCGTTACATCGGCAATTCGGTTCAGGTGTTCTTTAAGGACGGCACCAGTACCGAAAAGGTCTCCATCGACTACCCGATCGGCCACCGCAAGCGCCGCGCCGAGGGTATTCCGGTGCTGCTGAAGAAGTTCGAGGCGGCCATACGCGGCCACTTGCCAGCCCACCGGGTGAAGGCCATTCTGGGCGCCACGGCGGACCCAGCCAAGCTGGACGCCATGCCGGTTCAGGATTTCCTGGCTCTCTTCACGTTGTAAATACGGCGTGACGTGAAAATGAACGGGCGTTTGGGGTCGATTTGCAATTGTTTAACTTTTGCTAAACTACTCCGCGCCCGTTTCGGGTAAAAACAAGCTTCATAGGTTCGAAGTCAAGTTCGTGGATTCGATAGGAATTGAATTTCACGATTGATGCTTTTCCCGTCTGGGGTGAACGGACGCGTACACCAATAAACGAGGAGACACCTGATGAAACGTAAGGGCCTGTACCTACTGATTGCCCTCGCCCTGGGCGGCGCCGGCGCCGTTCACGCGCAGGACAACACTTCCAGTTCCGCTCCGACCACAACGCCAAGCTATGACGGCCGCTGGTATATCGCCCCGACCGTCGGTGGCTACTACAACGACACCGACCGCAACACCAACAGCCGCCAGTTCTACTACGGCCTTGGCGTTGGTCGGTTCTTCTCCCCCAACTTCTCGCTCGACCTGTTCTTCGATCGCACCAAACGCGACAGGGACGCTTTCCTGAATGGCACACGCGTCAACGGCGACAAGTGGGCTAATAACAACTGGGGCGTCGCTGCCCGTTATTACTTCCGCGACTGGACCGATTGGCGTCCGTACCTGCTCGGTGCCGTGATCGGCAGCTACCACCAGAACAGTGTCGACAATGGGTGGGATCCGGCCGCTGAACTTGGCGTCGGTGTGTCCAAGACCATCACCGACAGTTCTGATTTTCGCGTCGAAGGTGGCTACCGCTACGACTGGGACGACAAGACCCAGAACAAGAGTGGCTACGGCGACTGGTTCTTGGGCGTCAGCATCGTGTCTCGCTTCGGCGAACCCGCTGCTGCTCCGGTAGTTGCACCGCCGCCGCCGCCGCCGGATTGCTCGAAGCTCGACAGCGATGGCGATGGCGTCAACGATTGCGACGACAAGTGCCCGAACACGCCGGCCGGTACCATCGTCGGTCCGGATGGTTGCCCGCAGAAGGTCGTGATCGATCTGCGCGGTGTGAACTTCAAGTTCGACCGTCCGAAGAAGGGCGAGAAGGACATCGCCAAGGCGTTGGCAGAACCGAGCAAGGACTCGATCGCTGTTCTCGACCAGGCTGTCGACACTCTGCAGCGTTACCCGCAGGTGCACGTCACCGTGGCCGGCTACACCGACTCGGTGGGCAAGGATGCGTACAACCAGGATCTGTCCGAGCGTCGTGCGAAGATCGTGTACGACTACCTGGTCGGTCACGGTATCGACGCCAGCCGTCTGGAAGGCCCAACCGGCCACGGCAAGAACGATCCGATCGACAGCAACGACACGGATGCTGGCCGCGCCCGCAACCGCCGTACGGAGCTGCAAGTGCAGCAGTAATCGAACTTGTCATGCAGTACCGAAAAGCCCGGCGCAAGCCGGGCTTTTCTTTTCTCGGCCGCGTGCAAGTGAATAGCGTGCATCGCCTGCGTGGCATGTTGTCGCATCCAGCACGCTAGCGCACAACGCAAACAGTACTTGCCTGAACCTTGGCTCACCAACACCGTCTCGCTATGTGTGCGATGCACTTAACGGTTTTGCTACACTTCGCCGCCATTGCGATCTTGTGACACTTTGATCAGGCGCAATGCGAGGGACATTTACGTCCTTGGAAGTAGAAGTCAGTTTTGACGCGCGCTTCCGTCTGGGGTGGGAACGGACGCTAATACCAATAAACTAGGAGACACCTGATGAATCGTAAGGGCTTGTATTTCCTGATTGCCCTGGCCCTGGGCGGCGTAGGTGCCGTTCACGCGCAAGACAACACTGCCGGTGCGACCACGCCGAGCTATGACGGCCGTTGGTACATCGCTCCGACCGTGGGCGGCTACTACAACGATAGCGATCGCGACACCAACAGCCGCCAGGTCTATTACGGCCTCGGTGTGGGTCGCTTTATTGCCCCGAACACCTCGATTGATCTGTTCTTTGACCGCACCAAGCGTGACCGTGACAACGCCGCTGGCGGCGGTCGTTGGGCGAACAACAACGTCGGCGTTGCCGCTCGCTTCTACTACGGCGACTGGAACGCATGGCGTCCGTACGCTCTCGTGGGCGTGATGGGCAGCTACCACCAGAATAGTGTCGACAATGGCTGGGCACCGGCCGCCGAGATCGGCGCTGGCGTGTCCAAGACCATCACCGACAGCTCAGACATCCGCATCGAAGCCGGCTACCGCTACGACTGGGACGACAAGACCCAGCCGAGCAAGAACGGCTACGGCGATTGGTTCCTGGGCTTCAGCCTGGTTTCTCGCTTCGGCGAGCCGGCCGCTGCTCCGGTGGCTGCCACTCCGCCGCCGGCTGCTCCGGATTGCTCGAAGCTCGACAGCGATGGCGATGGCGTCAACGATTGCGACGACAAGTGCCCGAACACGCCGGCCGGTACCATCGTCGGTCCGGATGGTTGCCCGCAGAAGGTCGTGATCGACCTGCGTGGTGTGAACTTCAAGTTCGACCGTCCGAAGAAGGGCGAGAAGGACATCGCCAAGGCGCTGGCCGAGCCGACCGCTGACTCGATCGCTGTTCTGGATCAGGCTGTCGACACCCTGCAGCGTTACCCGCAGGTGCACGTCACCGTGGCCGGCTACTCCGACTCGGTGGGCAAGGACGCGTACAACCAGGATCTTTCCGAGCGTCGCGCGAAGATCGTGTACGACTACCTGACCGGCCATGGCATCGCTGCCAACCGTCTGGAAGGCCCGATCGGCCACGGCAAGAACGATCCGATCGACAGCAACGACACGGATTCCGGCCGCGCCCGTAACCGTCGTACGGAGCTGCAGGTCCAGCAGTAATCGGACTTGTCTTGTAGTACCGAAAAGCCCGGCGCAAGCCGGGCTTTTCTTTTTGCGCATGGCGCGACTCTGATCGATGAGAGTCGCCCGCCGGCCCCGCCCGCTTCACTTGAGCATCGATTGCACCGATCGCCTACCATGACGCTGGCGCCATTATCGATGTCTTCGCTCACCTCGTGCCTATGCGTCCTTTTCGATCGAACACAACTCCACGCTCGACGGCAACGCCACGCCACGGGCTGGCGCGCGTGCTCAGCAAGCTTGGCGTGTGCTCACGCAGTCAGGCGGAAAAGGCGGTGCGCGAAGGCAGGGTAAGCGTTGACGGCAAGGTGGTGCTCGATCCCGAGCGGCCGACTGATCCTGACCGTCAACGCCTCAGTCTCGATGGCGAACTGGTCGGTGCCGCGACTCGAATCTATTTGGCTCTCAACAAGCCGCGCGGCATTGTGGTGAGTGCGGCGGACGAACGTGGCCGCGACACCGTCTATGACCTGATGAAAGAAGCAGGCTTGCCATGGCTAGGCCCGGTCGGGCGACTGGACAAGGCCAGCGAGGGCTTGCTGCTTTTAAGCAATGACAGCGTGTGGGCAGCGAAGCTCACCGAGCCCAGGCATCACGTGGACAAGACCTATCACGTGCAGATCGACAGCATTCCCGATCAGGCATTGCTGGATCGACTGGTGGCGGGCGTGGTGGAGCAGGGCGAGCGTCTGACCGCCAAGCGTGCGGTATTGCTCCGCAGCGGGGAGAAGAATGCATGGCTGGAGATTGTGCTGGACGAAGGACGCAACCGGCATATTCGTCGGTTGTTGGCGGCGTATGACATCAGCGTGCTGCGGTTGATTCGCGTAGCGATCGGGCCGTTGGTGCTGGGCGAGCTGGCGAAAGGCCAGTGGCGTCATCTGGAACCCAGTGAAGTGCAGGCTCTGTCCGCTTCCTCTCCCCTCCGGGGAGAGGATTGAGGTGAGGGGCGGGTGCTCGCGGCAAGGCTCGCCGATAGAGCCCGCTCTGCTCGCGCGCTATCGCAAGATTGGCCCCTCACCCTAGCCCTCTCTCCCACAGGGACTACCTTCGGGTCGCCCGGAGGGGAGAGGGCATACGGGATCAGATCACGCCTAGCTTCTTGCCTACCTTGGTAAACGCTGCAATCGCCTGGTCGAGATGTTCACGCGTGTGTGCCGCGCTCATCTGCGTACGGATGCGTGCCTGGCCTTGCGGCACCACGGGATAGAAGAAGCCGGTGACGTAGATACCTTCTTCCAACAGTTCGGACGCCATCGCTTGTGCCTTCTTGGCGTCATACATCATCACCGGGACGATCGGGTGCACGCCCGGCTTGATGTCGAAGCCGGCGTTGATCATCTGCTCGCGGAAGTAACGCGTGTTTTCCTTCACCCGATCACGCAGATCGCCAGCGGCTGACATCATGTCGAACACCTTGATCCCCGCAGCCACCACATGCGGCGGCAGTGAGTTGGAGAACAGGTACGGGCGCGAACGCTGACGCAGCATCTCGATCACTTCGCGATGACCGGTGGTGAAGCCGCCCAGCGCGCCGCCGAGCGCCTTGCCCAGCGTGCCAGTGATGATGTCGATCTTGTTCAACACACCGCTGACTTCGGCCGAACCGCGGCCCGTGTCGCCGAGGAAGCCGGTGCAGTGGCACTCATCGATATGCACCAGCGCGTTGTATTTCTGCGCGAGTGCAGTGATCTGGTCGAGCGGAGCGATGAAGCCGTCCATCGAGAACGCGCCATCGGTGGTAATCAGCTTGGTGCGCGCCCCGGCGGCATCGGCGGCCTGCAGCTGCTTTTCCAGATCGGCCATGTCGCAGTTGGCGTAACGGAAGCGCTTTGCCTTGCACAAACGGATGCCGTCGATGATCGAGGCGTGGTTGAGCGCGTCGGAAATGATCGCGTCCTCTTCGCCCAGCAACGGTTCGAACAGACCGCCGTTGGCGTCGAAGCAAGCGGCGTAGAGGATGGTGTCCTCGGTGCCGAAGAACTCGGCGATCTTCTTTTCCAGCTGCTTGTGCAGATCCTGCGTGCCGCAGATGAAGCGCACCGAAGCCATGCCGAAGCCGTGGCTATCCAGCGCATCCTTCGCGGCCTGAATCACCTCGGGGTGATCGGCCAGGCCCAGATAATTGTTGGCGCAGAAGTTGAGCACTTCCTTGCCGCTGTCCAGGCGGATCTTCGCCGACTGCGGCGAGGTGATAATGCGCTCGGCCTTGAACAGGCCCTGCTCACGGATCGATTCGAGTTCGCTGACGAAGCGCGACTGGCCGGGGTAGCTCATGGGGGAAATTCCAACGGGACAAAGGTCTATTTTGATCCAGCAGGGCCGGGCTGTGAAGGAAAAGGGGAAAAGTTTGGCGTGAAGGTCTGCAGTCCGCGCCAGCTCAATGTGCACGCGACGGTTTGGCTTAGCGGTATCAGCCAGATGTTGCGGTCGCGCACAGGGCGCGCTCCTACCGGGGGCGTCGCGGGGCGGAGATGGCACTCATCTCCGCCCATTACTGATGGAGGCCGAACTCCACTCGCGTTGTCTTGCCGTTGTCGTCGATGCCCTTGGTATCCAGCACGGGTTCCTTCATCGAGACGCGCTTATCGTCGAGCTTGCCCTTTATCCACGCCTGTACCGAGGCAGCGCGCCGCTCGGCCAGGTCATGCATGGCCTTGGGGTCCACCGACACGTTGGTTTCCATCAGGCTGCGCATCTCGTCGGGTTCGAGTGACTTCTTCAGGCCGATGATGTTCTTCGGCTTGTTCGGGAAGTCGTCGTTCTTGTAGGCACGCTTGAGGTACTTCTCGTACTCGTCCGGAGTGACGTTGACGGCCGACAGCGCAGCATTGGACGTGTCGGCGTTCTTGCCCGACTGGTCTTCGACTTTCGCGCGGCGGACCAGGTAGTCCACCGTGAACTTGCGCAGCCCGTCCTGATCCTTGGACGGATCCACGCGGCCGATGATGTCCAGGTTCAGTGCCGTCTTCTGGTTGAGCATGGCCACGACTTTGCCGAGCCTTTCTTGCGCTTTGCTGTCCAGCACGTCCGAACCGGGGTCGAACTCCACATATCCCAGATCCTCGTGACTACCGCCAGCGAACGCCGCACCCAACAAACGGAATGGTGCGGTGACGGCCTTCGCGATGAGGTTGCCGATGGCGCGCCAAATCAGGCCGCCCATGCTGAACTGCGGGTCGTCCAGCGAGCCGGACACCGGCACATCCACGTCGATATTGCCGTTGAGATCCTTGAGCAGCGCTACGGCAAGCTTCACCGGCAGATGCTGGATGCCAGGGCTTTCGTCGCGATCTCCAAAGGTCAGCTGGGTGATGAAAATGTGGTTGTCGGCGTTGAGCTTGCGCTGGTCCAGCATGTAGTGGACATCCATCGTCAGCTTGCCGCCAGTGATCGGATATCCGGTGTATTTGGTGGAATAGGCGGTGAGTCTGGTCAACTCGACGTCGTTGGCCTTGCCCTTGATATCCAGGAAGGCCACCGGCTGCAGCGGGTTGATGGTGCCGTCGATGTCCACCGGCGAGTCGTCATCCAGCGCCGCTTGCACCGATAGCTCGGCGGGCGGTTCGCCAGGCGTGCTGCTGATGGCGCCGATCTTGCCCGTGAGTTTGGTGAGATTGGCGGTGTAGTTGGGCTTGATGAAGTTGTCGGTGTAGTTGAGCTGGCCATTGATCAGTGTGATGCCGCCGATGCGCATATCAGCCGCCGGTCCCGCTGGCGTCGAGGGCGCAGCGGTGGCAGCCGCAGTCGTCGCGGTGGCTGGCGCCTTTGCTGGTGGCGGCGTTGGTGTCTGTGATTTGGGTGCGGTGGCCGTCGTGCTCTCGGCTCGGGTAACCGACACCGGCGCCTCTTCAGGTTTAGCCACCACATCAGACAGGTTCAGCTTGCCGTTCGCGTTGATGATCATGCGGGCGTAGAACGAACTGAGCACCAGCCCGCCCATGTGCATGCGCGGGACGCCTTCACCGTAGACCACGTCGAGGTTGGAGGCGCTGAGCGTCCGCCATCGCAGAAAATCGTCGCCGGTGAGTTTGTCCTGGACGCGTACCTGCTCCAGCGCTGCGTTGCCGCGATAGGTGAACTTCGGTTCGGTGCCGCGACCGTCGTAGTGCAGCTTGCCGCTGCTGCTGATGCGTGCGCTGGAGATGGTGACGTTCAGCGGTACGCTGATGTAGGGCTCGAAGTTGGAGATGTCCAGCCGCTTTGTCTCTAGCTGGATATCGGCCAGCGTGGGTAGAGGCTGCAGCTTGCCGTTCGCAGTGAATGTGCCCTTGTCGATCGTGCCCGACAACTTCATCTCGCGCGGCTCGTCGAGCCGGTCGCTCAGGTTGTCCATGCCGCCGCTGACCGAGTCGATCTTGATCTTCACCGGCTTGTCGCCGGACGCCATGTCGGTCACGGCAATGGCAGCTTTATCGAAAGCGAGATGCGCTATGTTCCAGTGCCACGGCGGCCCGCTGGCCACCGGCTTTTTGGGTGCGTTCTTGGCGGCAAACAGATCCACCACGCTGATGTGCTTGTTGCTGTCGCGCTGCACGTCGAGGCTGAGGCCGCTGGCCTTGACCGTGCCCAGTTGGGCCTGTTGTGTGGCCAGGTCGACCTGGGTGATCTCCGCCTCCAGGGTGCTCCATGCCACCGGCGATGCATGGCCCTTGAACTGCGGCTCCATCGCAAAGTCGGTCGCCGTCGCGTGCGCGTCGGCAAGATGCACGTTGAACGGCGTGCCCCAGCCCACCTGCAGCTTGCCATTGGCGTCGAGCTTGCCCTTGGTCACGCGTGCGGCCACGCCCTGATAGGTAGCGGCCTGCATGGGCGCCATGTCGACCTGCTTGACGTTTAATGCGGCGGCCAGCTTGCTCTTGGCAAGATCCACCGTGCCCTTCAGCGAAACATCGCCGCCGAAAAACTGCGCCGTCACGTCCAGATTCGCCGCGGGGGCTGCCTGCATGCTCAGCCCATGCATGTTTCCTCGCAGGTTGCCCAGGTCGATCTTGCTTCCGGCGGCGTCGGTGTAATGGATGGCGCTGTTGGTGAGCGTCATCGAAGCGATGCGCAAATCTGTCGGCTCCGCTTTCTTGTCGGCATCTGGCTTGGCCGGGGCTGCCGTCAACGTATCGAAATTGCTGTGGCCTTCGGGGCCCGCAGAGTAATAGAGCTGTGCGTGATCCAGCGCTAGCGTGCCCAGCACGTAGCGCGACTGCAGCGGTTGCACATCGGAAAAGTCGACCGTGCCCTTGCCAAGGCTGAGGATGGCCTGGCCGTTGCTGCTGTTGAGTACGAATTCGTCCAGTTGCAGGCGGCCGGTGAGCTGCAGTTGCGTCGTAGGCTTGGCCTGTACGAAATGAAGATCCAGCTTGCCGCTGAGCAGACCTTTCGGGATGGCGATGGGCAACGGCGTCGGCACATAGCCGATGTATCGCGACAGGTCGAGCTTGTCGAGCTGGAAGTTGACAGTGGACTCGCGGTTGTCCGCGAACGGCTTGGCGTGGCCTTCGATATGCAGCGGGCTGCCGTCCACGTGCATGGCCAATAGCGGTTGCACGAACACGTCGGTATCGCTGGGCAGGTTGGCAATGAAGGGAATGCCGAGCTCCAGCTGCTCGACATGATGATCGGCCTTCAGCATCTGGTCGTCGAACGCAATGTCGCCGTTATGCACACTGATATTGGATAGCGCAAAGCGCGTGGGCGGCGCCTTGGGATCGGACGGCTGCGCGGCGAAGCGGTCGATGATGTCGCTGAAGTTGAAACGCTGGTCTGCCGTGCGCACGATGTGGAGTCGCGGATGTTGCAGGGCGAGTTCGTCCAGCACTGGCGCCATGCGGAATATGGAAGTCCACGAGGCATTGATCACCGTCTGGTCAATATCCACGAAGGCCGATTTACCGTCGCGGTCGGCGATGTGGAGTTGATCCAGTTGCACGCGTAGCGTGTACGGATTGAGATGGACGGCCCCTAGCGTTACCTGCCGTTGCAGCGCAGCGCTGGCGCGCTTTTCGATCTGGCCGCGGATGATGGATGGCGCGGCGAGGAAGCCGAGCAGCCCGAAGATCACCAGCACAATGGCCAGGATCAGCAGCGTCTTGCGCACGCGATGCGATCGATAGACGGTCAGGGCGCGGTCGCGTCCCGCTGCCAAACGGGGGTTGCTGAAGAGGTCAGCCATACCGACGATGCTCCCATGACATCGCGTGCCGACCGTGTGTGGCCTTCTGGCCCTACACCTTCACAATCCCGGCGATTCTGTCGGCCGCACTGACGGCCAGTGTACTAGGGCGATCCTGACCGAAGAACGTCTACTCCACCGGCAAACCGGTGGAGTAGGGCGTTATGTGATGGCTTCGTGGAAACTCAGTTCCAGGAACAGACGACCTTGCCGCATTTGCCGGCATCCATCAGGTCAAAGCCCTTCTGGAAGTCGTCGATGGCGATCTGGTGGGTGAGCACCTTCTGCAGCGGGAAGCCGGTGAGCACCATCTGGGTCATCTTGTACCAGGTCTCATACATGCGGCGGCCGTAGATGCCCTGCATGGTGAGGCCCTTGAAGATCACCTTGTCCCAGTCGATGCCCGCGCCCTTGGGCAGGATGCCGAGCAGGGCGATTTTGCCGCCGTGGTACATGCAGTCGAGCATGTCGTTGAAGGCGCGCGGGTTGCCGCTCATTTCCAGACCCACGTCGAAGCCTTCCATGTGAAGGTCCTTCATCACGTCCTTCAGCGACTGGTTGGCCACGTTCACCACGCGGGTGGCGCCCATGTCGGCCGCGAGCTTCAGGCGATAGTCGTTGATGTCGGTGACCACCACGTTGCGTGCGCCCACGTGCTTGGCGATGCCCGCGGCGATGATGCCGATCGGGCCGGCGCCGGTGATCAGCACGTCTTCGCCGATCAGGTCGAACTCCAGCGCGCAATGCGCGGCGTTGCCGTAGGGGTCGAAGAACGCGGCCAGCTCGGAGGGGATCTGGTCCGGGATCGGCCACAGGTTCGAGGCTGGCATGGTCATGTACTCGGCGAACGCGCCATTGCGGTTCACGCCGATACCCACGGTGTTGGGGCACAGGTGCTGGCGGCCGGCGCGGCAGTTGCGGCAATGGCCGCACACGATGTGGCCTTCGGCCGAAACGCGGTCGCCGATCTTGTAGCCGGTGACGCCGGGGCCGATCTCCACGACGCGGCCGACGAACTCATGGCCGATGGTGAGGCCGGGCTTGATGGTGCGCTGGGACCAGTCGTCCCACTTGTAGATGTGCAGGTCGGTGCCGCAGATCGCGGTCTTTTCCATCTTGATCAGCACCTCGTTGGGGCCGACCTCGGGAACGGGCACTTCTTCCATCCAGATGCCCTGCTCGGGCTTGCGCTTGACCAGGGCTTTCATCATCTGAGGCATGGGATTTCCGTGGGGGAAGGGCGGGAAAACCATCATTATAGAAGGCGGGGCGCGCGACCGCCTTCGTGCAGTGCAGCGTTGCCCCTGGGATCCTCAGGGGCTAGTGTCGTAATTTTTTGCGATTACCCGTTGGGGGATGGATGAAGCGACCGACGTTTCAGCTGCTGGGCGCAGCGATGGGGCTGGCCATGGCGACTGCCGCACAAGCCGACGAAGGCATGTGGATGCCCTCGCAACTGCCTTCCATCGGCAAGCAGTTGCGTGCTGCCGGCTATCAGGGCAACCCGGCCGACTTGGCCGACCTCACCAAGGCGCCATTGAATGCGGTGGTGAAGGTCGGCGGCGCCACCGGCTCCTTCGTCAGCAGCGACGGCCTGGTACTTACCAACCATCACGTGGCTTTCGGCGTTATCCAGTACAACAGCAACGCGCAGCGGGACCTGATCCAGAACGGTTTCGTATCTCACGGTCGCGCTGAAGAACTGCCAGCCAATCCAGACTTTCGCCTGCGCGTCACCACCGGATTCGACAAAGTCACCGATAGAGTGCTGGCGGGTGCCAGGGGCAAGACGGGGCGCGCCTATTTCGACGCGGTCGACGCCAGCAGCAAGGCGCTGGTGGCCGAGTGCGAGCGTGAGCCGGGCATGCGCTGCAGCGTCGTCAACATGTTCTACGGTCGCGACTTCTATCTGGTGAAGCAGTTGGAGCTGCGCGACGTGCGCCTGGTCTATGCGCCGCCGCGCGCCATTGGCAACTACGGCGACGAGGTGGACAACTTCGTGTGGCCACGTCATGCAGGCGATTTCACGGTGCTCCGCGCCTATGTCGGCCCGGATGGCAAGCCGGCCGACTACGCCAAGGAGAACGTGCCTTATCACCCGCCGGCGCATTTGCAGATTGCCAGGCAGGGCGTACGTGCAGGTGATTTCGTCATGCTTGCGGGATATCCCGGCATTACTTATCGCCATCGCACGGCAGCCGAGTTTGTCGACCAGGTGCAATGGCGTCTGCCGACCACGGTGGAGGTGATGCGACAGCTGCAGGAGGTAATCGAGGATACCGACCGCTCCGATCGCCAGGCCGCGATTCGCTACGCTTCCCAGCTGCAGTCGTTGAAGAACAACATCAAGCGCTTCAGTGGCGAGCTGGATGGCCTCAAGCGCAGCGACGCGGTGACGATCCGGCGTAAGGACGAGGATGCGATGCTGAGCTGGCTCGATCAGCAGCCCACCGCGAAAACGTTGCGTCCGCAGATCGATCAGGTGAATCAGCTGATTGCTGCAGGCAACGCCACCCGTGAACGGGAATTGCTGCTTGGCCTGATGCAGTCGCAGACGCAGCTGCTGCGTTCTGCCTTGATGCTGCAGCGCCTGGCGTATGAGCGTGGCAAGCCGGACACTCAACGCGAAGCCGGCTACCAGCAGCGCGACGAGGACCTGATCGCTGGCACGCTACGTCAGGTGCAGCGGCGTTTCGACCCCGCGGTGGAGAAGCGTCTGCTGGCCGCACTGCTTGGTCGCTATCAGAAGCTGCCCGATGCGCAGCGTCTGCCGGAATTCGATGAAGCCTTCGGACATTCGCCTGTCGAGTTGGCGGCCAAGCTGGACAAGCTCTATGCGACAACAACTCTTGGCGATGAAGCACAGCGACTGCGTTGGTTGAAGGCTGACCCAGGCGAGTTGGCCAAATCCAACGATGCGCTGCTCGTGCTTGCGGCCAAGCTGCTGCCAGCGCTGCTGCGCGGCGAAGACGAGCGCAAGATGCGCGAAGGCGACCTGTTGCGGCTGCGTCCGGCCTATATGGAAGCCTTGATTGCGTACCGCGAAAAGCAGGGGCGCGCAGTTTATCCGGATGCGAATGCCACCTTGCGTGTGAGCTACGGCAAAGTCACGCCGCTGCAGGTACGCGATGCGGTGACCTACGAGCCGCTCACCACCACAGCGGGTATCGTCGAAAAGAACACCGGCACCGAACCTTTCGACGCACCCAAGCCGCTGCTCGATGCCATCGCCAAGGGTGATTACGAAGGTTATTCGGATGCGAAGACCGGTGCCATGCCCGTGGACTTCCTCAGCAACCTCGATACCACGGGCGGCAACTCCGGTTCGCCGGTGCTCAATGCGAAGGGAGAGCTGGTCGGCCTCAACTTCGACAGCAACTGGGAGGCTGTGAGCGCGAGCTGGATGTTCGATCCGCGCTACAAGCGAGCCATCCATGTGGATCTGCGTTACATGCGCTGGTTGATGGACAAGGTGTACCCGGCGCCGCAGCTGCTGAAGGAGCTGGGCGTGCCCGGGCAGGCCACGCCGTAGGCACGTATCGCAGCAGCTCACCCACTGAGCGGCATGCCGGTATCACCGTTCCGCCGGCCTGTCGCGCACTGGGTGAACCACCGCAGAAAGCGCGGCCCTTTCTGCTTCACACGGGTTTCATTGCGGCAAGCGTGCAGTACGCCTCTTATTCCGAGATTTGGGGGCGTCATGAATCACTCTAACGAAGACTGCTGTGGCGCAGTAGACGATGCCGGACGCCGCACGGTATTGAAGTCTGCGCTGAGTCTGGCCGCTTTTGGCGCGCTAGGTGGGGCGTCGTGGATGCTGCCCGGTTTTGCGCAGGCTGCCGCCCTTACCAAGGCGCAGCGCGACGCCATGACGCCGGATGAAGTCATCGCCATGGCCAAGCAAGGCAACGAGCGCTTTCGTGCCGGCAAGATGGAGACGCACGACTATCTCGCGCAAAAGCGTGCCAGCGCCAGCGGTCAATACCCGGCCGCGGTGATCCTTAGTTGCATTGATTCGCGTGCACCCGCCGAGATCATCCTCGACGCAGGCATTGGCGACACCTTCAATGCGAGAGTTGCAGGGAACATCGTCAATGACGATCTGCTCGGCAGCCTTGAGTTCGCTTGTGCGCTGGCCGGCTCCAAGGTCGTGCTGGTGATGGGGCACACGGGCTGCGGGGCCATCAAGGGCGCTATCGACAACGCCAAGCTCGGCAACCTCACCGGATTGCTCGACAAGATCAGGCCGGCCGTCGATGCCACTCAGTTCAGCGGCGAACGTAGCAGCAAGAACGATGCATTTGTGGATGCCGTTGCGGCGACGAATGTGCGCCATACGATCGATGAGATCCGCCGTCGCAGCGAAGTGCTGGCAGGGCTGGAGAAAGACGGCAAGATCAAGATCGTCGGCTCGATGTATCACCTGGTGGGCGGCAAGGTCGAGTTTTACGAATAGGCAACTCCTGCTCTGGAAGAGTGCCCTGCGCGCGACAGGACGATGACCCGGTGATGCCGGGACTCTCCGGGCGCGCGCCCGGTTCGCCCATGCAAGGGGAAGCGAGCTTGCTTGCCTTTAGAATGGCGGGATGCCGATCGACCAGCGCCCGCTCGCCGTTTTCCTGATGGGCCCGACCGCATCGGGCAAGACGGCGCTTGCCTGCGCGCTGAGCGAACAATTTTCGGTGGAACTGATCAGCGTCGATTCGGCCCTGGTCTATCGTGGGATGGATATCGGTACGGCCAAGCCTGATGCCGCGATGTTGGCGCGTTACCCGCATCGGTTGATCGATATTCGCGATCCTGCTGAGCCTTACTCGGCGGCTGACTTTCGCGTTGATGCCGGAGCAGCGATGCAGGACATCACGGCGCGGGGTAGGGTGCCGCTGCTGGTGGGTGGTACGGGTCTTTATTTCCGCGCATTGCAGCAAGGTCTTTCGCAGCTGCCCGAGGCGGATGCGACGATCCGTGAACGCCTTGCAGCCGAGGCTGCCCGTGCGGGCTGGCCCGCGTTGCACGAGCGGCTGCGGCAACGCGACCCGATAGCAGCCACCCGTATCGGCCCCAACGATGCGCAGCGCATCCAGCGTGCGCTTGAGGTCATCGAACTTACCGGACGCCCGCTGTCCGAACAGCAGCAGGGAGGGAGTGGACAGCGCTTTCCCTGGCGCGTGTTGAAGCTTGCCCTGTTGCCGGCTGATCGTGCGCCGCTGCATGCCCGCATCGCCCAGCGCTTCGATGCCATGCTCGCGACTGGATTGCTCGACGAGGTGCGTGCGCTGCGCGATCGCAGCGACCTGCATGCCGATCTACCGGCGATACGTGCCGTGGGCTATCGCCAGGCCTGGGAGCACCTGGACGGCCAGATGGACGCCGCCGAGTTCCGCGATCGCGGCATTTTCGCTACCCGCCAGCTGGCCAAGCGGCAGATCACCTGGCTGCGTAGCGAGCTCGACGCGCGGGTGTTCGATCCTGATCGAGTTGGGGTGCAGGAACGTGCTGGGGACGCTTTGCAGCTCTTTCTGGGTGATCACGAGCGGGCCTGAAGACGTGGTTTCTAAACGTCTTCTTCACACATCTTCAAAGCGTGCATTTTCTCTTTCATCAATGATTTAAAAGTGGTTAATATTCCTCAATCTTGGGCCGGGCGCCGCGTGCGTCTTTTATCCGGCCCGTCCGTTTTGCGAGGGGAGAACAAGAAATGTCCAAAGGGCAATCATTGCAAGATCCGTTTTTGAACGCTTTGCGCCGGGAGCGCGTTCCGGTCGCCATCTATCTGGTCAACGGCATCAAATTGCAGGGCACGATCGAGTCCTTCGATCAGTTTGTCGTGTTGCTGCGCAATCAGGTCAGCCAGATGGTCTACAAGCACGCGATCTCCACCGTGGTGCCCAGCCGCAACGTGCGCGTCAGCAACGGTCCTGAAGGTCATGGTGACGCTTCCATCGCGGCGGGCGACGCCGAGGGTTGATTCGACGGGCCTGTCGACCCATCTGAGTAGGGAAGGAGCCTGACCGGGAAGAACGCCATGGTCGGGCCGGGTATCAACGTACACTTCCCTCTCCAGCCAAGCGCCGCGGGCCTGTTGCTCGCGGCGCGGCATCTCTATACAGGTCTTCCCACCCTAGTGTTTGATCGTCAAAAGAAAGGCGAGCGCGCCGTCCTTGTCCTCCCCCATTCACGTGGCGAGGGCGATGCGGCGCGGCGCACAGAAGAGTTCGCCGAGCTGGCCAAGTCGGCTGGTGCCGAGGTGCTCGGCAGCATTCCCGCCCGGATCGACGCACCCAATCCGCGTTACTACATCGGTACCGGCAAGGCCGACGAGGTCGCCGAGGCCGCGCGGGCGCTTGATGCGGACCTGGTGCTGATCGACCACATTCTCTCGCCGGTCCAGGAGCGCAACCTCGAAAAGCTGCTCAATATCCGTGTGGTTGATCGTGCAGGCTTGATCCTGGACATCTTCGCGCAGCGCGCTCGCTCGCACGAAGGCAAGCTCGAGGTGGAGCTGGCCCAGCTCAAGCATCTGGCCACGCGCCTGGTGCGCGGCTGGACCCATCTGGATACCCAGCGCGGCGGTGCCATCGGCAACCGCGGCCCGGGCGAAACCCAGCTGGAAACCGACCGCCGCCTGCTCGCCGAACGGGTGAAGATGCTTACCAAGCGGCTGGAAAAGGTGCAAACCCAGCGCGGGCAGCAGCGTCGTGCGCGCCTGCGCAATACAGTGCCGCGCGTGGCGCTGGTGGGCTACACCAACGTGGGCAAGTCCACCCTGTTCAATGTACTGACCGAAGGCGAGGTATTCGCCGCCGACCTTCTGTTCGCCACGCTCGACCCCACCGTGCGCAAGCTCGACGGACTGTCCTGCGGGCCAGCGGTGCTGGCTGACACGGTGGGCTTCATCCGCGAGTTGCCGCATGACCTGGTAGCCGCCTTCCGCGGCACCCTGGCCGAGGCACGCGACGCGGACCTGCTGCTGCACGTGAGCGATGCTGCCGACGATGAGCGCGAACGTCTGGCGCGGGTGGTCGACGTCGTGTTGGAGGAAATCGACGCGGGCGATCTGCCGCAGCTTCGCGTCATGAACAAGATTGACCTGGCCGGCATTGGGCCGCGCATCGATCGCGATGCCGACGGCCGTCCGACCACCGTGTGGCTATCGGCCGCCACCGGGCAAGGTTTGGAGCTGCTGCGACAGGCCTTGGGCGAACTGCTGGGTGGTGAGCGCGTGCAGTCGGAGCTGCGTCTGCCGCACTCCGCGGGCCGCCTGCATGCCCGCCTCAAAGCTGCTGGCGCTATTGCCGGTGAAGAGGTGGACGAGGATGGCTGGCGCCTGAGCATCGATGCCCCGCGGAGTGTCATCGCCCCCTTGAGTGGTGGCAGTGCCACCGAAGCGGCCTTGCTGCGTGAGCTGCTGGGCGCCGCAGAGGAACCCCTGTAGGGGCCAGCCAGTGCGCGAAAAGCCTACGGAGAGGGCACGTTGCGGTCACGCACTGGACGCGCTCCCGCAGCAGGCAGGCAGCACATGGGAGGAATCCCCGTCCGGCTCTGATAGAATCCGCAGTGTTTGTGCGGCCATCCGGGCCTGGGCGGCACACTTGCCACAACAAGCACCCAACACCATGTCCAAACCCGTTCAATGCGTTTTCCGGCCAATGTTGCCGGCCTCCCAGCGGCCTCAAGGAGACTGACCATGGCCTGGAACGAACCCGGTAACGGGCAGCGCGATCCTTGGGGCAAGAACCGCCCGTCCGGCAACAAGCCGGGGCTGGAGGACATCCTCAAGCAGGTGCGCGACCGCTTTGGCAAGTTGGGCGGCGGTGCCGGCGGCATCCTCGTCATCCTGCTGGCCTTCGTCATCGTCTGGGTGGCGATGAGCAGCTTTACCATCGTGGATGCGCGCCAGGCCGGCGTGGTGCTGCGCTTTGGCAAGTACTCGCGTACATTGCCGCCGGGCTTCCACCTCAAGCTTCCTGGCCCGATCGAGACGGTGACCAAGGTCGGCACGACCGAAATCCGTTCGGTCTCCGACAAGGTGCGCATGCTCACCAGCGACGAGAACATCATCTCAGTCGATTTCAACGTGCAGTACCAGGTGTCGGACGCCCGCAAGTACCTCTTCTCGCTTAGCGGCCCACCGGAAGACACGCTGCGCCAGGCCGCCGAGGCGGCCGTGCGCACCGTGGTCGGCGCCAATGTGATGGACAACATCCTCACCAGCCAGGGCAGCGACGCGACGGTTGCGCCGGCAGCGGCAAGCTCCACGGCCGCAGCTCCGGCCACGACAGTGGTCAACCCGCAGACGCGCGACACGCTGCAGCAGCAGACGCGTGAAATCCTGCAGGCCACATTGAACGAATACGATGCGGGCCTGATGGTTACCGATGTGAGCTTCCAGAACGTCGCGCCGCCGCAGGAAGTGAAGGACGCCTTCGACGACGTCAATGCGGCTCGCGAAGACAAGCAGGGCACCGAGAACAACGCGCGCGCCTACTCCAGCCAGGTGGTGCCGGTGGCCCGTGGCGATGCCTCGCGCATTGCTGCCGAAGCGCAGGGCTATGCCGCCCAGCGCGTGGCCATCGCCACTGGCGATGCTGCACGCTTCAACCTGATCCTCAAGGAATACAAGGCCGCGCCGGAAGTGACCCGCCGCCGCCTGTGGCTGGAAACGGTCGAGGATGTGATGTCCAACAATCCGAAGGTGTTGGACGGTTCTGGCGGCCGCAACATGATCTATCTGCCGCTTGACCGCGCAGCCAGCAAAGAAGTGCCGGGCGTAGGTGCGGTCATGCAGTCCGCTGGCAACGACAGCCTGGCCGGCAAGGAGAAGCAGCCATGAAGTTTCTTACCGGCATTGTCGTTGTGCTGCTTTTGCTTATCGGCTTCAACAGCCTGTTCGTTGTGCACGAGGGCCAAACCGCCCTGGTGCTGCAGTTTGGCCGCATCGTGCGTACCGGTGACACGCCGGGGCTGCATGCCAAGCTGCCACTCATTCAGCAGGTGATGACGTTCGACAACCGCATCCTCACCCTGGAAGCGCAGCCAGAGCGTTATTTCACTTCCGAGAAAAAGAGCGTCAACGTCGACTTCTATGTGAAGTGGCGCATCGCCGATAACGCGGCCTACTACCGTGCCACCGCCGGCGACGAGCTGCAGGCCGCGAATCGCCTGACGCCCATCGTCAAGGATGCGCTGCGCTTCGAGTTCAATGGCCGCACCTTGCAGGAACTGGTCGCCGCCGGTCGCAAGGACGTCACCGAGCGCGTGCGCAAGCAGACTGATATCGCTTCGCGCAAGAACCTCGGTGTTGCCGTGGTTGACGTGCGCATCAAACGCATCGACCTGCCGGACGAAGTAAGCGAATCGGTTTACAAGCGCATGCGAGCCGAGCGCACCCAGCTCGCCAACGAGCTGCGCTTCACCGGCCAGCAGGCTGGCGAAACGATCAAGGCAGATGCCGACCGCCAATCACAGGTGATCAAGGCCGAAGCCGAGCGTGACGCGGCCAAGGTACGCGGCGAAGGCGACGCCCAGGCGGCGGCGATCTATGCACAAGCTTATGGCCAGGATCCGGAATTCTTCGCGTTTTATCGAAGCCTGGCCGCGTACCGTAAGTCGTTCCAGGACGGCAAGGGCGTGCTCGTGCTCAGGCCGGATTCGGAGTTCCTGAAGTATTTCAGCGACGGCGCGTCGTCCAAACACTGAGCGGCGGTGGGCGATGTCTCGTGAACTGGTGGCTGCGTTGTGCCTCGTGCTGGTGATCGAAGGGCTGGTGCTGTTTGCCGCGCCGCGCAGCTGGCAAGCCACCATGCGCGAGGCGGTGAAACTGAGGCCGCGCACGCTGCGCCTGTTCGGTGCCGCGGCCATCGGCATCGGGTTGGTCGCGCTGCAGTTGATGCATTGAATTAATGCGGTGGATGGGCCGCTCAAAATCATCGGGACTACCAACAAAACCTGCCGTCATCCCTGCGAAAGCAGGACAAGCGCGAAGCGCGCAGAACGCCCGAAAGGGGCGAGCGTTAGCGAGTAACCCAGTGACTTGAATGGCGCTGGATTCCCGCTTCCGCGGGAATGACGAGAAAGTCTTCAACCTGTTTGTGGCCCCTTGGGGCACTTCATTCTTCAAATTAGCGAGAGCAACGTCATGGGCAAGTCAGTAGTCATCCTTGGTGCGCAGTGGGGCGACGAAGGCAAGGGCAAGATCGTCGACCTGCTGACCGAACGGGTCAAAGCCGTGGCGCGTTTCCAGGGCGGCCACAACGCCGGCCACACGCTGGTGATCAAGGGCAAGAAGACCGTGCTGCACCTGATCCCCTCGGGCATCCTGCGCGATGACGCGCTGTGCCTGATCGGCAATGGCGTGGTGCTGTCGCCGCAGGCGCTCAAGCAGGAAATCGAAGAGCTGGAAGCGCAGGGCGTGGAAGTGCGTTCGCGCCTGAAGATCAGCCCGGCTACGCCGCTGATCATGCCGTACCACATTGCCGTGGATAAGGCGCGCGAAATCGCCGCCGGCAAGTCGGCCATCGGCACCACCGGTCGCGGCATTGGCCCGGCGTATGAAGACAAGGTCGCCCGTCGCAGCGTGCGCGTTGCCGATCTGATGTACCCGCATGAGCTGCCGGAGAAGGTCAAGGCTGCCGTCGAGTACCACAACTTCATCCTCACCCAGTGGCTGAAGGCCGAACCGGTCGACTTCCAGACCGTGCTGGACGATGCACTGGCCTATGGCGAGTTCATCCGTCCGATGGTCGACGACGTCGCCACCATCCTGCACGACGTGCGCAAGGAAGGCGGTCACATCCTGTATGAAGGCGCGCAGGGCGCGCTGCTCGACATCGACCACGGCACCTATCCGTACGTCACCTCGTCCAACACCACGGTCGGCGGTGCGCTTGCCGGTACCGGCGTGGGCGCTGGCGACATCGACTACGTGCTTGGCATCTGCAAGGCGTACGCCACGCGCGTCGGCGGCGGTCCTTTCCCGACCGAACTTAACGACGAGATGGGTGAACGCCTGCGCAAGGTTGGCAACGAGTTCGGTGCCAGCACCGGCCGTCCGCGTCGTTGCGGCTGGATCGACCTCGTCGCACTCAAGCGTGCCGTGCAGATCAACGGTATCAATGGTCTGGCCATCACCAAGCTCGACGTGCTCGACGGCCTGCCGAGCATCAAGGTCTGTATCGCCTACGAATACCGCGGCAAGCGCCGTGAACTGGCTCCGCTCGATGCGGACGGCTGGGACGAGTGCAAGCCGGTGTACCTGGAGTTCCCGGGCTGGGACGAATCCACCGCCGGCATCCGCGAGTGGGACAAGCTGCCGGCAGCGGCTCGCGCTTACCTGCGTGCCGTCGAAGAGCTCTCTGGCTGCAAGCTCTCGCTTGTGGCCACGGGTGCAGACCGCGATGACACCATCGTGCTGGACGATCCGTTCGCCTGATTGGGCGTTGGTACATCCAGGCGCAAGAGAGCCCCGCATAGCGGGGCTTTTTTGTGCTCGGTCGGACATGCTTCCGACCGCGTTTCCAGCGACTTTCCCCCATCCACCCATGACTTCCGGCCATATCGGCCGCCGCACCCATACCCCACCATCGATCCGTTTTGCGTCAATTCGGGGCCGTGCCTTTGGCCCTACCAAAGAGGGGATACAACATGCGTACTCATCTGGTTTCCGCCATAGCGCTGGCCCTGGCTGGCGTGGTTTTCACCGGAACCGCACTGGCTGCCGACACTGCAGCGACAGCGCAGACCACCACCCAGCTTCCGCGCGCGGTACGGCCCTCGCACTACTCCGTATCGATCACGCCGCATGCGTCGACGCTGACTTTCGACGGCAAGGTGACGATTGACGTGGAGGTGCTTGCGCCCACCAACAGCATCACGCTCAACGCCATCGACATGGGCTTCAGCAACGTCCAGCTGACGGGCGGGAAGGTCGCACCGGCACTGCTGCCGAAGGTCAGCGTGGACAACGACGCGCAGACGGCCACTTTCACCTTCGACAAGCCCATCGGCAAAGGCAAATACCAGCTGTCGATGAACTACACCGGCAAGATCGGCACGCAGGCCAATGGCCTGTTCGCCATCGATTACGACACCAAGGCTGGCAAGAAGCGCGCGCTGTATACGCAATTCGAGAACTCCGATGCACGCCGCTTCATTCCCTCGTGGGATGAACCGGCCTACAAGGCCACATTCGATCTCGACGTGACCATTCCCGCGGGCGACATGGCAGTGAGCAACATGCCGGTGGCCTCGAAGACCGACGCTGGCAACGGCCTCTCGCACATCACGTTCAAGACCTCGCCGAAGATGTCGACGTACCTGCTGTTCTTCGGCACGGGTGAATTCGATCGCATCACCACGAACTCCGAAGGCGTGGAGATCGGCGTGGTCACGCAGAAGGGCCTGACCTCGCAGGCTGCGTTCACGCTTGAATCGGGCAAGGCGGTGCTGAAGGAATACAACGACTACTTCGGCGTGCCGTATCCGTTGCCCAAGCTCGACAACGTCGCGTCGCCCGGCAGCAGTCAGTTCTTCTCCGCGATGGAGAACTGGGGCGCCATTTACACCTTCGAATACGCGCTACTGCTCGATCCATCCATTTCCACGCAGTCGGATAAGCAGGAAGTGTTCAACACCGCCGCGCATGAGATGGCACACCAGTGGTTCGGCGATCTGGTGACCATGCGCTGGTGGGACGACCTGTGGCTCAACGAAGGCTTCGCCTCGTGGATGGCCTCGCGCACCACAGATCGCCTGCATCCGGAATGGAACACCAAGCTCGATGCCGTCGGCATTCGCGAAGGCGCCATGTCGCGCGACGCCGTTGTCACCACGCACCCGATCGTGCAGCACATCGACACGGTGGAGCAGGCGAGCCAGGCGTTCGACTCGATCACCTATTCCAAGGGCGAGTCGGTGATCCGCATGCTGGAAGGCTATGTGGGCGCCGATAACTGGCGCACCGGCGTGCGCAGCTACATCAAGGCGCACGCTTACGGCAACACTGTGTCCGACGACCTGTGGCATGCCATGGACGCCGTGGCATCGGGCACGCAGGTGACCACCATCGCGCATGACTTCACGCTGCAGCCCGGCATCCCGCTGATCCGCGTGGAAGCGGGCGAATGCGCCAACAACACCGTGACGCTCAAGCTCACCCAGGGCGAATTCACCAAGGACCGCCCGGAGAAGAAGCCGCTGCGCTGGCACGTTCCGGTGATCGCGCAGAGCATCGGCGGCACGTCCGTGCGCACGCTGGTCGATGGCGAAGCCACGCTGGCAGTGCCCGGTTGCGGCCCGGTGCTGGTCAACGCGGGGCAGGGCGGGTACTACCGCACGCTCTACGCAACCTCGCAGGTCGCGGCCATCAGGAGCAGCTTCACTAGGCTGGAACCGATCGACCAGCTTGGCGTGATGAGCGATACATGGGCACTCGGCATGGC
The DNA here is from genome assembly GCF_057787755.1 of Dyella sp. OK584. Lineage (NCBI taxonomy): Bacteria > Pseudomonadati > Pseudomonadota > Gammaproteobacteria > Lysobacterales > Rhodanobacteraceae > Dyella > Dyella sp. OK584. The sequence goes on along the minus strand of NZ_CM173542.1, from coordinate 3,941,950 downwards.
GGGCCTGCAGCCAGTGTCGGATTTCATGGACCTCGCCAAGGCCACGCCGGTCGATGCCGATCCGCAGATATGGGACGAAGTCGCTGGCAGCTTCGCCTCGCTCAACGACTACTACCGTGGCGATGCCAAGCGACAGTCAACGTTCCGTGCGTTCGCCATCAAACGCCTGTCGCCGGTGTTTGCGCGCGTAGGCTGGGAAGCCAAGCCGAACGAAAGCGTGCCGACCACCATCCTGCGCAGTCACCTGATCAGCGTGCTATCAAACCTTGGCGACACCACCGTGATCGCCGAGGCGCGTCGCCGCTATGCGGCGCAGACGACTGACCCCAAGGCCGTGCCCGCCGAGCTGCGCAAGACCATTCTCGCGGTCGTGGCCAGCCACGCTGATGCCGCTACCTGGGATCAGATGCACACCGCCGCCAAGGCCGAGAAGACTCCGTTGGTGAAGGATCGTCTGTACGCACAGCTTGCGTCGACCGAGGACGAAGCACTGGCCAAGCGCGCACTGGAGCTGGCACTGACCGATGAGCCTGGCGCCACCAACAGCGCCGGCATGATCCGCATCGTGTCGCGCCTGCATCCGGAATTGGCCTTCGATTTTGCGATGGCGCATCGTGAGCAGGTCGACAAGGTGGTCGATGGCAGCTCGCGCAGTCGCTACTACCCGACGCTAGGCGCCAGCTCGTTCAATCCGGCGACGATCGACAAGATCGACACCTACGCCACCAAGTATCTGGCTGCCAGTGCGCGGCGCGATGCCGAGACGGCCGTAGCCAACATCAAATACCGCATGATGGTGCGCAACGAGCGGCTGTCGGCGGTGGATGCGTGGTTGGCGAAGAACGGCGGTTGATCGTCGTATGTGGTGGTGACGTTTAGCTATTCTCGATCCGCCCACAGAAAAGGCCCCGCTTGCCGGGGCCTTTTCTGCTTCGTTAGAGGATTGGGCTGAGGGCTGAATAAGTCTTCGTCCCTTACCTGTTTGATGAATTCAACTCCAGGGTTGATTTTTTCGATATCAACCTGTAAGTTGATTTCACTATTTTCAACCTATAGGTTGAATGACGTGGACATTATCCGCATCCCCGATCAGCTAGGTGCCATGCTGCGCGCCGCGCGACTGCAGCGTGGATTGACGCAAGCTGACGTGGCTCGCCAGCTGGGTGTTTCGGTACAGGCGATCTCCAAACTGGAGAGCAATGCAGGGCGGGCGTCGTTCGACCGTATCCATCGGCTGTGCCTGCTGCTGGGTCTTGAGATTGCTTTGCTCCCCAAAGCGGACATCAAGTCCAAGACCGGCTCTGCGCACTCACCGGAGTGGTAAGCGGTGGCCGCGCACATATCGGCACTCGATATTTGGATGAACGGCCTCTACGTGGGCCGTTGGGAACGTGCACGGTCGGGTTCGGAGCGTCTGACCTACGACCCAGCGTGGATGGATGCACCTGAGGGACGCCCACTGTCGCTCTCCTTGCCGTTCACCCGTTCGCACGGCGCAGGGCAGGGTGTGCCATTGCGATCAGGCGCGGTAGGGGCTTATTTCGAAAACCTCATCCCCGACAACGAGCGGATATTGCGCCGCTTGCGCGATCGTTATCACGCCAGGTCCCTGTCAGCATTTGACCTACTCGCGACCATAGGCCGTGACTGCGCCGGCGCGGTGCAGTTGGTGCCGGCCGATGAATCACCCGGCGATGCGCATCGCATCGAGGCCGAGTCACTCGATGACGCTGGCATCGCCCAGCTGTTGCGCGACACCACCATTGGCGGCCCATTGAATGCTGCGGAATCCGATGCTTTCCGATTGTCGATTGCCGGTGCGCAAGAGAAGACGGCGCTGCTGAAGCATCGTGGGCGTTGGTGCATTCCCCACGGGGCGACACCCAGCACGCATATCTTCAAGCTACCTCTTGGGCTGGTGGGCAACCTTCGTGCCGACCTGCGCGACTCGGTGGAGATCGAGTGGCTATGCATGGAGATCGCGCGCGAATTCGGGCTGCCTGTAGCCAATGTCGAGATAGGCATCTTCGAAGATCAGAAGGCGCTCATCGTCGAGCGTTTTGACCGCGCCCTGTCACGCAACGGCAAGTGGTGGCAGCGTATCCCGCAAGAAGATTTCTGCCAGGCCCTGGGCTTGCCGCCATCGCTCAAATACGAAGCGGATGGTGGCCCAGGTATCCGCCAGATCATGGAAGTACTGCGTGGTTCGGACGCAGCCGCCGAAGACCGCACGATGTTCTTCCAGGCGCAACTGGTGTTCTGGCTGATGGCTGCCACTGACGGTCACGCCAAGAACTTCAGCCTACGCGTGCTACCCGGTGGCGCCTATCGCATGACGCCGTTGTACGACATCCTGTCGAGCTACCCGGTCATGGGCAGAGGTGCCAGCAAGCTGGATCCACGCAAGGCAAAACTCGCCATGGCCGTCGAAGGGAAGAATCGACACTACGCACTTCATGACATCCACCGCTGGCATTGGGTCGCCATGGCAGAGGCCTTGGGTCTGTCTACCGCGTCGATGTTGATTGAGCAGATCATCCAGCGGACACCAGAGACCATTCAGCGCGTTGCCGATCGTTTGCCCAAGGATTTTCCAGCGACAATTTTCGCTGCCGTCAGTGATGGCATCGGCCTTGCAGTCAAGCGCCTCGCTGCCGAGCCGGACCGACGATGATGCTGCCCAAAGAAATCCTGGGTATGTAAACGTGCCGTCATGCGAGCGACTCGGGAGGATGCAGCGCGACGAACTAGCAAGTGGGTGGCGAGCCGGCGAAGGCGCCGGCTCGCCACCCCGCTTTCTTCGGACAGTTACCTCCCAAGATCACTCAGGAACCGCTTCGTGAACTGCAGCCGGGTGCTCGAAGGCACCGAATTGCAGGTGGGCGAGGCGGTGGTCTGGTTGCACGGGTTGTCGCGATCCAGCGACCAGAAGTGCAGGCCGGCGAGGCCGTTGCTGACGGCGTAGCTGGTGATGGTGTCGACATTGGCTACCGAGAAGTTCTCGCTCGACACATCGTTGACGCCAATCATCGGGGTCAGCTCGATCTTACTGGCCGGGATGCCATAGGTGTGCTGCAGGTTGGTCACGGCCTGGATGGCCGACTGGCCCATGTCGCACACGCCACCGGACACCACACACACGCCGCTGCTCGGGCCGCCGAAGTCCATCACCATCAGGTTGATGGTGTAGTTGGTAAGCGAGGAGGCCTTGATGGCCTTCACCACCTGGTCACCCACACTGTTGAGGCCGCCATAACTGCCGTCCGATGCACCCAGCGTCGCCAGCGTGAAGGAGAAGCGCAGGTTCGGATACAGGCTCTGGCCATAGACCGCAGCAGCCACCAGTGCGTTGATCTGCGCCTGCGACTGACCGCCCTCGATATCGAAGTCCACGCCCACCATCTGCGGCGACATGTAGCGCGAGAGGAAGGTGGCGAAGTTCGCAGTGCTGCCGCAGGTGAACGCGCCGGCCTGGCCACCCGTGGAGACGACGTAGGGCAAGCCTGCGCTAGAGAGTGCGGAAATGTTGGCGCTGACAAAGCTCGCAGCCGGCACACCGCCCCAGTTCTCGCTGCCGCATTCGCCGGTGGCGAAGGCGAGCGTGATCGCGCTTAGATTGGTGACGTAGTTCGACTTGAGGCTTCCGCTGCCGACGACTGGAATCGACGAGCCCGTTGCAGTCGCCGTCTGCATCACGTTGGTGTTCCAGTTGAGGTTCACCGTGATGTCCTTGTAGGGACTGAACAACAGGTTCGCGCCCGTACCAGGCGGATTGGTTGTGCCGCCACCGCCGCCCGTGCCACCGCCGCCGGTACCGCCACCACCTGTGCCACCGCCACTACCGGTACAGCTCCCCTGCGAGGTCCAGGGCTGGGCCGAGCCGGTGGGGCCATTGCTGGTGGCGGGGTCGTTGCCCTGAGTCCACCAGTTGGCTACGTAGTTGGTGCCGTTTTCGCTGGCGACGTTGCCGCCGGTATACACCTGAGTGGAGACCCAGGCCGATGCGCATGTGCCGGACGAACCGCCGCCACTCCCACCGCCGCCCGTGCCGCTGCCGCTGCCGCCGCAGGCGCCTTGAGAGGTCCACGGTTGGCCCGAACCAGTGGCGCCATTGTTGGTGGCAGGGTCGTTGCCCTGAGTCCACCAGTTCGCCACGTAGTTGGTGCCGTTTTCGCTGGCCACGGCACCACCGCTATAGGCGGTGCTGGCGCTCCAGGTCGCCGCGCAGGCAGGTGTGCTCTGCGCATGCACGACCTGGACCGGGGCCATCGTCATCAAACTCATAGCCATGGCGCCACCCGCCGTGCTGGCGAGTGCATGAAGCGCCGTGCGTACCCACATCACCGATTGCTTTACACGCATAGGAATTTCTCCTTGTGGCATTGCAGCGTTTGGGTGGATGTTTCTTGGCGACTGGCCGTTTCCCGTCGGCCATCAGGGCGTGTCGTTCCGATGTATTCCTGCGTGCCGCGGCGAATGCTGCGGCTGGAGCGGTGTCGTCTTGAGTCCCTAATGACAACGTTGTCTCCAATGACTCGGGAGAACTGTGACGCCGGCCGTGAAAATGACAGTCGATTGTCGTGCTCATGACGAAGTGGTTATGTCCCGCGGTGCAGCAAATATTTTCTGCGTTGCAGCGCTTAAGGTGGTTCTATGGCGTATATAAAGCGGTATTGGCGTGATGCGGTGCGATGGGGCCGGGCTGGCTGCGAAATGCAGGAACCAGCCGGACGAAGACAAGTCTGACAACGTTGTCTGCATGCGTCACGGTGCGAGGATGGCCTTTCTGTAGGAGCGCACCCTGTGCGCGACGAGCCTGCGGCGCGGTGACGACGAACCGCTGCGGTCGCGCACAGGGTGCGCTCCTACAAAAAAGCAAAGCGGCAACAAAAAAGGGCTCCGCGAACGGAGCCCTTTACATGCACGACTGATGAGCGATGCGTTACGCCACGTTCGGCTCGCTGAAGGCTTCGATCTCGCCCTTGAACGCTTCTACCGGCACGCAGCTGCGTTGCTGTAATAGGACGCATCGCCGTGACATCCCAATATGTGTTGCGGTCTCCGTCATCTATTGGCGCAAGTAGCAGGCATTCGTGCCGATGAGCCCGGTGCGCAGACAGGAACCGTCGATGGTCAACTGCATGTGATCGAACATGCTCGCGAGATCGCGTGCGCCTGAGGTGCGGCGGGTGCTCAAGGTGATGGTGTTGCCTTTGAGCGTCCAGCGGCCGGAAGCTTTGCCATAGGCAGAGCCGATTTCTATCGCGCCCTGAAACGTGCCATCGGCTTGCAGTTGCAGGGTGGAGCCCACTTCCATCACGTCGTTCAACACGTACGTGCCATCCGGATGGGCGGCGATGTCGATAGGCGGCGGCGCAGGCATATCGTCCACGGAGACGGTGGGCTTATAGCCAGGTGGCAGCGCCCAGGAGGCGTAGGGGATGCCGTGGGTTTCGACGTATGCCTTGGCGTCCTCGGAGATACGTACGTAACGCCCTTCGTGCTGGCCTCGATCGGGACCCAACGGTTCGATCTCCGCTTTTCCTCGCAGCATCTCGGTCGTGTGTGTGCCATTGCCACCGATCCACACTGCGGTAAAGCCGCCGGGCGCGACGCCGAGGATGATGTTGCTGCGGCAGCCCATGCTGGACTTGCCCAGCCATTCCACTGGCTCCTCCTTCGCCATGGCCTGGCGCATGGACTCAGGCACGACGAAATGCCACGTATAGGTCTGCGGTTCGGCCAGCGATTGCCAGGTAATGGAGACTTCCATGGGCGCGCCGACGCTGCCGAACTGGGGGCCCGTGCTGTTACCGAAGCGGTTCAGGGGTGGCCAACCTTCGGTTTGGGCCATGTCGCCGGCCATGCCGTTAAAAACGCCGGCCCAGCGTCCGCGATCATCCTTTACCGAGGCATCCTCCACCCAGGCCTCCATAGAGCCGGGTGCGATCACTCCCATGGCCCAATGCGGGCAGGCGTCATCCAGCAAACGATCAATGCGCGCTTCACTGCGGCTTTGCTCGCTGGCGCAGGCGGGCAGTGCCAACATCAGCGAGAGCAAGGGCAGGAAACGCCACGACTTGCAGCGTGCTCGATTCATCAGTGTCCCTTCTTTTGGTCGAAGATCAGCCGACGGCGCTTGTCCGCGGGTCGCATGGGAAACACCAGTTTCAGATCCGCGCCCCACAACGCGGGCAGTGTGGCGTGTGCGGCGCCGTTGGGGCGTTCCTCAAAGTCGGGTTTCCACTCGCCCGGATTCCAGTGGGCGGACTGGTGTAGGTAGCGGCGACTCAGCTGCTGCTGTTCGTCAAGTGTTAGCGGAAGCTCGCCCTTGCCGCCCGCTTGTGCGTAGGCCAGCAGTTTGCTGTGGATGGTTAGCAAGTCAGCGGGCAACGACAGGGTGGGAACCTTGTCCGGTGATTTCGCAAATTGGACACCCGCCGCTTGTGACACCGCATGCATGATGCGCAACGTCACCAGTTGATACTCACCGCGCACCTGCCGCAGCGCTACCAGTGCCGCCATCACCTGAAGCACTACGTCGGTTATCGCGCCACGGAAGCGTTGCTGTGGATCACCCGTCAGTTTGGGCCAGAGCTGGATCTTGTAGTTGTCGCCGTTGGGCTCCGGGTTGAGCGCAGGGTCGATCAGCCAGTCCTTGCCCAGGTTGGGGGCCTCGTGGTACTGACGCCAGGTGCGCTGCATGGCAGCGCTCTGGCTAGCCACCTTGTCGAGATAGGAATCCAGCGACTGACGATTGCCGTAACGCTGGGCAAAATAGGTCAACTCGGTATAGAGCGCCTGATCGAGCCTTTCCACGCTCACCTCTGGCCCGGTCAGAATGACCTCTTCCATGACGCTCATGTGGTAGCCGCCACCGATGTCGGAGTGCACCCCGGGCACTGCCACTTCGACATGCCGGTACGGCATGACGCGATTGAGGGCAAAGTTCTCCCGGCACTCGTCGCGCGCCACCAGATGAAACACATCATCGGCACAGTCGTCGTCGAGATAGAGTTTCACCGGGTCGTTGTTGTTGTCGTTGGGTATGCCGATGGCGGCTACGGATTCGTACAGGCCGATAAAGCGGATGCGCAGATCGCTCTTGTTGCCGCCGTTCCAGTCGGGCTTGAGCGGCAGCTGGCGCTCGCGCAGCTTGCGGGCCATGACGCCGTCGTCGCCTGCGTGGCGGATCAACGAGGCGACATGGCGTGACGCGGTGGCGCCGCGGCTGAAGCCATACAAATCGAACTCCACTGCATCGATGACGATAGGCGTGCTGGGGTTGTCTTCGACGAACTTGGCGATCTGTTGGACGCCGGCTGTGACAGCCTCTTCGGCACGGGCGATGACGCCGGAAGGCCCCCAGCCCAGCGCTGAGGCGTACAGGCTATCGGGGTGTTCCTCTTGGGTGCCGATGCCGTGGATATAGGCATGGCGATAGATATAGCGACGGCCGTCTTTGCCAGTTTTTACTTTTTCCCATTGCTCGGTTTCCTCGTACAAGTCATACAGTCGATGCACGTTGGTTTCACCGCCCGCATAGCTGATGCCATCCACGCCGTTCTCCTTACGGCAGGTCGCCATGAGTTGTTCGAGCACGCCTGGGTGTTTGTCCAAATCAACCGCTTGCGGCGTGCAGCGCTCCATGGCCGCTTGGCTGTTGGGGTAGTTGTTGCCGGTGCCGTCGTTGAACAGGCCGATGCGAAACACCACGTGCACGGCATTGGTCGCCGCGTTATCCGTCGATGCGGGATCGGCAGCGATGGTGGTCCCGTCGCCATCACGCCGTGGCGGGTCTCTAACTGGCGCTGCGGTGTCCACGTTCTCGGCGCTCTTGGCGGCGGCTCGACTTTCTTCCAGCTGAGGGTCTTCGTCGAACCACAGGTCATCGCGCGAGGCGATTAACCGGGCCCCACATCCCGTACGCATGCCTTCGAGTGCAGGGGCGTAACCAAGGAACGAAGCGGTGGATTCGACGATGGGGAAAACGCCGTGACATTTGGGGCAAAACACTTTGTGCCCTTTGCCGGCGACTCGGTGCCCCTTGTGGCGCATGGTGGCGTAGCCTTCGAGTACGCGGCCACCATGATCGGTAGTGTCGCAGCAGGTGATTCCTTTCCGTTGTGCCATGGGAACTCCATAAGATCAGGCAGGCTACGTCGCCCCGCCAGTTGCAGAACGCTCTGGTGTAGCTGCTGACCTTGGATGCACTCAATCGGACTCGTCCCAATTACGTGAAGGCGGTTGCTCTGTCTTGCGATGGTTGTGCGTAGGTTCTCCACTTGCCGGGTTAGGCTGTTCGTCACGAAGGCAAAAAAAAGGCCCCTTACGGGGCCCTTTTTCTATGGCGCGATGTACAGCCTGATCAGGCGACGTTCGGCTCGCTGAAGGCTTCGATTTCGCCCTTGAACGCTTCCACCGGCACGCAGCTGCAGAACACGTTCTTGTCGCCGTAGACATTGTCCACGCGTGCCACCGGCGACCAGTACTTCTGCAGCTTGAGGCTGGGCAGCGGGAAGGCCGCCAGTTCGCGTGGGTAGGCGTGGGTCCATTCGGAAGCCGACACCATCACGGCAGTGTGCGGTGCGTGCTTGAGCGGGTTGTCTTCGCGATCGAGCTTGCCTTCCTCGACGGCACGGATTTCGTCGCGGATCTGGATCATCGCGTCGACGAAGCGATCCAGCTCGTACTGGCTTTCGCTTTCGGTCGGCTCGACCATCAGCGTGCCGGCCACCGGGAAGCTCAGCGTTGGTGCGTGGAAGCCGAAGTCGATCAGGCGCTTGGCCACGTCCTCAGCACCGATGCCGGTGGCATCCTTGAGCGGACGCAGGTCGAGAATGCACTCATGCGCCACCAAGCCGTTGCGGCCGGTGTAGAGCGTCTCGTAGTGCGGGGCCAAGCGCTTGGCGACGTAGTTGGCATTGAGCAGCGCCACCTGGGTAGCGCGACGCAGGCCGCCGTTGCCCATCATGGTGATGTACATCCAGCTGATCGGCAGGATCGAAGCCGAGCCGAAGCTGGCCGCGCTAACCATGCCCACTTCGCCTTCGCCACCGAACGTGCGCGGGAGGAAGGGAGCCAGATGCGACTTCACCGCGCACGGGCCCACGCCCGGGCCGCCGCCGCCGTGCGGAATGCAGAAGGTCTTGTGCAGGTTGAGGTGCGAGACGTCCGAACCCCACTTGCCGGGCTTGGCCACGCCCACCAGCGCGTTCATGTTGGCGCCGTCGGTGTACACCTGGCCGCCGTGCTCATGCACGATCTCGCAGATCTTGACGATGTCTTCCTCGAACACGCCGTGCGTGGACGGGTAGGTGATCATCAGTGCAGCAAGGCGTTCGCTGAACTTCTCGGCGGCGCGCTTGATGTCGTCGACATCGACGTTGCCGTTGGCGTCGCACTTGGTCACCACCACCTGCATGCCGCACATCTGCGCGGAAGCCGGGTTGGTGCCGTGGGCCGATTCCGGGATCAAGCAGATGTCGCGATGGCTTTCGCCGCGCGAGCGGTGATAGGCGCGAATGGCTAGCAGGCCCGCGTATTCACCTTGCGCGCCGGAGTTCGGCTGCAGGCTCACCGCATCGTAGCCGGTGCATTCCACAAGCATCGCTTCCAGCTCGTCGATCAACTGCTTGTAGCCAGTCGCCTGCTCGGCGGGGGCCAGCGGATGGATGTTGCCGAACTCAGGCCACGTCACCGGGATCATCTCGGCGGTGGCGTTGAGCTTCATGGTGCAGCTGCCCAGCGGGATCATCGTGCGATCCATCGCCAGGTCCTTGTCGGCCAGCGAACGCATGTAGCGCAGCAACTCGTGCTCGCTGTGATGCGTGTTGAAGGCCGGGTGGGTGAGGAACTTGCTCTTGCGCAGCAGGTTGGCAGGCAGGCCGTCGTGCGTGTTGGCATCGAGTGCATCGATGTCGGCGATGGTGCCGCCGAACACGGTAGCCAGCGCGACAACGTCGGCTCGCGTGGTGGTTTCGTCAAGGCTGATGCTGACGCTGTTGGCGTCGATGGCGCGCAGGTTGATACCAGCCGCACGCGCCTTGGCGTGCAGTGCAGCAGCATCCACGCCGGTGACGTGCAGCGTGTCGAAGAAGTCAGTGCCGACGGTCACGCCAGCCTGGCGTAGTGCCACGAACAGGATCGCGGCGAGGCGATGCACGCGGCGCGCGATGCGGGTGAGGCCTTCCGGACCGTGGTACACGGCGTACATGCTGGCCATCACCGCCAGCAGCACCTGCGCGGTACAGATGTTGGAGGTGGCCTTCTCACGGCGGATGTGCTGTTCGCGCGTCTGCAAGGTGAGGCGGTAGGCCGGCTTGCCTTCGGCATCGATGGAGACACCGATCAGGCGGCCCGGCATCGAGCGCTTGTAGGAGTCACGGCAGGCCATGAATGCGGCATGCGGGCCGCCGAAGCCGAACGGCACGCCAAAGCGCTGGGTGTTGCCCACCACGATATCGGCGCCCCATTCGCCCGGCGAGGCGATCAGGGTCAGCGCGAGCAGGTCAGTAGCGACGCAGACCACGCCGTGGCGTGCGTGCACGGTATCGGCCAATGCCTTGTAATCGCGCACCTGGCCAAAGGTGTTGGGATACTGCAGCAGCACGCCATAGCTTTCGACGTGGGTCGCTTCGCTGTCATCGGCGATGTGCAGGTCGATGCCCATCGCCTCGGCGCGGGTCTTGATCACTTCCAGCGTCTGCGGGTGCACGGCGTTGGAAACGAAGAACGTATTGGACTTGGACTTGGCCGAACGCTTGGCCAGTGTCATCGCCTCGGCAGCGGCGGTGCCTTCATCGAGCAGGGACGCGTTGGCGATTTCCATGCCGGTGAGGTCGGCGCACATGGTCTGGAAGTTGATCAGCGCTTCCATGCGGCCCTGCGAGATCTCCGCCTGGTACGGCGTATAGGCCGTGTACCACGCGGGGTTCTCGAGGATGTTGCGCAGGATGACGTTCGGGGTCAGCGTGCCGTAGTAGCCCTGGCCGATGAAGCTGCGAAACACCTGGTTCTTGTCGGCGATGGCGCGGATCTTGGCCAGCGCTTCCACTTCGGTGATCGCGGCGGGCAGGGCCAGCGGGGCGGGCGACTTGATCTTGCCCGGCACGATGGCGTCGGTCATCGCTTCCAGCGAGTCGTAGCCCAGCAGGCGCAGCATCGTGGCTACTTCTGCGTCATTGGGGCCGATATGGCGCTCGATGAAAGCGTCGTGGTGCTCAAGGTCGCGCAGGGAAGGATTGGCAGACATACTCATAGAGGCAGGACTCATGACAGGGGCGTCCGGAAATGGCCGATCAAGGCCGGACGTGCAAGCCGCACGTGTAGCGCCCCTCTGTCCTTTTGCCTGAGAGTTTGGAAGCTTGCGCTTCGTGCCCCTTCGGCGCCGGATTTAACCGGTCTCTCCAGAGTGTTGGTGCGGGTGATGGTATGGGGCCTGAGCGATTACGGGCGTTGCGCCTTCGGCAGCGGTTCGCACCGCTTCTCCCACCACACGCTAAACGACGATTATAAGGCCCCGAGAGCAGGTTTGCCTCCCCGCGGGCGGCGCTCTTCAGCGGTCGTGCGGCCCGCGTCTCATCCGGCTTAAGATGAAAGCCCCCCAACCCCCGAACTTCCCATGACACAGCCCCCGTTCCAATTGGCCCAGATCGACCATGTCGTGCTGCGCGTGCTCGATGTCGTCGCCATGCAGCGTTTCTATTGCGAAGTACTCGGCTGCCGTGAGGAACGCCGGCAGGACGAGATCGGTCTGGTGCAGTTGCGGGCCGGCGATTCGCTGATCGACCTGGTGTCGCTGGACGGCAAGTTGGGGCGTCTGGGCGGCGCGGCGCCGGGTGCGGAAGGGCACAACATGGATCATCTGTGCCTGCGCGTGGAGAACTACGACGAAGCGGCCATCGTGGCGCATCTCAAGGCCCACGGTGTGCGCATGGGGGAGATCGGCTCACGCTATGGGGCGAAGGGCGAGGGCCCGTCGATCTACCTGTACGACCCGCAAGGCAACATGGTCGAGCTGAAGGGGCCACCCATCAGGGCGGTGGGTTGAGGTTCCGATAGGCGGTGCTGTCTGCCCTTGCAGGGCATCGGTGTGTGTTCTTTCGCTGGACGTAAGGCACTGGATTCCGGCTTTCGCCGGAATGACGAGAGGACAATGGACCGTTCGTCATCCAGGAGTCTCTCCTGCTCATCATTCCGGCGAAAGCCGGGATCTAGCACCTTGCCCTGTTCACCGCCGCGAGCGAGGCAGCTTCTACCAAGTCACCCCTGCGGGATACCTGCCATATCCGGCAAGTGATGCGCGATGCCCTTGTGGCAGTCGATACAGGTCTTTTCCCCTGAACCCAGCCAGCGCTTGTGGATTTGCGCGGCGCGGGTCGATTGCCGTGTCAGGTCCATCGAGGCGTAGTTGTGGCAGTTGCGACATTCCAGCGAGTCGTTGGCCTTCAGGCGGGTCCACTCATGCTCGGCCAGCTCCAGTCGATGATCGAGGAATTTTTCGCGCGTATCGATCGTGCCGAATACTTTGCCCCAAACCTCCTTGGAGGCCTGCATCTTGCGCGCGATCTTGTCGGTCCATTGGTGGGGCACATGGCAATCAGGGCAAGTGGCGCGCACGCCAGAGCGGTTGCTGTAGTGGATGGTGGTCTTCAGTTCCTGGAAGACGTTGTCGCGCATCTCATGGCAGCCGGTGCAGAAGGCTTCCGTGTTGGTGGCTTCCAGCCCGGTATTGAAGGCACCCCAGAAAATGACGCCGGCGATGAATCCGCCCAGCGTGAGGAAGCCCAGGCTGTAGTGGACGCTGGGCCGGCGCATCGTTCGCCAGAGCGTCAGGGCGCCTTGCATGATCCGCTGCCACATCGTCATTTCTCCTTGGCTTCGGAGAGCACGGTATCGATGTCCTTGAACGTACTGGCCACCAGTGGCTTGGCATCGGTCTGTACAACATGACACTGGTTGCAGAAATAACGTCGCGGCGAAATCGTGGCGAGGAATTGATCGTCACGATCCATGTAGTGCGTCACGCTGACTGGCGGTGCCTGGAACTTGTCCGCGTTGGCACGCGCATGGCAGAGCAGGCAGCGGTTGGAGTTCTTGTCGATTTGATAGTTTTCGATGGTGTGCGGGATGGTTGGCGGCTGCATCGGGTAGGCGCGGTTGCGCTTGATGTCGGCGTTCTCCACGCGCGCCATCAGCGGTGGCGCGCCTTCCTTGTCCACTGGAATGCCCCGACGCAAGGCATCGATCTGTTCGCCGGCAGGTGCCCTCTCGACTTGCGCCTGGAGTGGTGCCACTGGATGCGTACTTGCGGCAGCAGCAGGTTGGGAAGAGGGGCGAGTGGCCGTCGTTTTTTGACCTGCGACGAAGGCAACGGCCGCCACAACCAGCAACACCAGGCCGCCAATGGCGATAAGTGGTTTGTCACGCATGGGATGTCCTCCTAGACGGCCACGACCTTCACGGCGCATTTCTTGTAGTCGGTCTGTTTGGAGATCGGGTCGGTCGCGTCGAGCGTGACCTTGTTGATTAGCTGGCCGGCATCGAACCACGGCACGAATACCACGCCAGGAGGCATGCGGTTGCGGCCGCGCGTTTCGATGCGTGAGCGCATTTCGCCACGACGGGAAACCACGCGAACCTCATCGCCGCGCTTGAATCCGCGAGATTTTGCATCGTCCGGATTCATGAAGACGACAGCTTGAGGGAAACTCCGATAGAGCTCGGGTACGCGCATGGTCATGGAGCCGGAATGCCAGTGCTCGAGCACGCGGCCGGTGGACAGCCACAGGTCGTATTCGGTATCAGGCACTTCTGCCGGCGGTTCGTAAGGCAGCGCCCAGATCACCGCACGACCGTCCGCGTTGCCATAGAACTGGAAGCCGGTGCCTGCTTTCACATAAGGGTCGGTACCTTCGCGATAGCGCCAGAGCGTTTCCTTGCCATTGACCACCGGCCAGCGCAATCCCCGCGCCTGGTGATAGGCATCGAAGTCGGCCAGGTCATGGCCGTGGCCGCGACCGAACTCTGCGTACTCCTCGAACAGACCTTTCTGCACGTAGAAACCGAAGGCGGTCGATTCGTGGTTGTCGTATCCGGCCTCCATTTGAGACGTAGGAAAACGATCCACCTTGCCGTTGCGGAACAACACATCGAACAACGTCTTGCCTTTGAACTGCGGATTGGCTGCGAGGATGTCCGCCGGCCAGCATTCGTCGGTGGTGAAGCGCCTGGAAAATTCCATCAGTTGCCACAGGTCCGAGCGTGCCTCGCCTGGTGCATTCACCAGTTGGTGCCAGAATTGAGTGCGACGTTCGGCGTTGCCGTAGGCGCCTTCCTTCTCCACCCACATCGCAGCAGGGAGGATGAGGTCGGCAGCCTGAGCAGTGACGGTCGGATAGGCGTCCGAGACAACGATGAAGTTCCGCGGATCGCGATAACCGGGATAGGTCTCCTGCATCAGGTTCGCACCGGCTTGCATGTTGTTGTTCACCTGCACCCAGTAGGCGTTGAGTACGCCATCGCGAAGCTTGCGGTTCTGCTCCACCGCGTGGAATCCGGGCTTGGGCTGGATGATGCCGTGCGGGATATTCCAGATATCCTCGGCATGCTTTCGATGCTCGGGATTGGCTACCAGCATGTCGGCCGGCAGGCGATGGCTGAAGGTGCCCACTTCGCGTGCGGTGCCGCAGGCCGAGGGTTGCCCGGTGAGCGAGAAGGGGCTGTTGCCCGGCGTGGCGATCTTGCCGGTCAGCAAGTGCAGGTTGTAGACCATGTTGTTGGCCCATACGCCACGCGTGTGCTGGTTGAAGCCCATGGTCCAGAACGACACCACCTTGGTCTTGGGGTCGGCATAGAGTTCGGCCAGCTGTTCCAGCCAGCCTTTCTCCACGCCGGTCATCTCCACGGCCTTTTCCAAGGTATAGGGCGCCACGAAGGCGGCGAACTGCTCGAAGTCGATCCCTTCGCCGGCACCTGGATCCTTGGCGTTCTTTGCCTTCATCTCCAGCGGATTGTCCGGCCGCAGGCCGTAGCCAATATCAGTGACGCCCCGCTTGAACGTGGTGTGCTGGTTGACGAAGTCCTTGTTGACGCGGCCGGTCTTGATGATGTGGTTGGCGATGTAGTTGAGGATCACCAGGTCGGTCTGCGGCGTGAATACGATGGGGATGTCGGCCAGTTCGAAGCTGCGATGTTCGAAGGTGGACAGCACGGCCACCTTGACATGGGGATTGGACAACCGACGGTCGGTCACGCGCGTCCACAAGATGGGATGCATCTCTGCCATGTTCGAGCCCCACAGCACAAACGCGTCGGAGGCTTCGATGTCGTCGTAGCAGCCCATCGGCTCATCCATGCCGAAAGTGCGCATGAAACCCATCACTGCCGAGGCCATGCAATGGCGTGCATTCGGATCGAGGTTGTTGCTGCGGAAGCCGGCCTTGAATAGCTTGTTGGCGGCATAGCCTTCCCAGATCGTCCATTGGCCTGAGCCGAACATGCCGACTGCCGTGGGTCCTTTCTCTTTCAGCACGCGCTTGAACTGCGCGGCCATCACATCAAAGGCTTCGTCCCACGATACCGGCGTGAACTCACCGTCCTTGGCGTAGGCGCCATTCTTCTTGCGCAACAGCGGCTGGGTGAGCCGGTCGGCGCCGTACATGATCTTGGAGAGGAAATAGCCTTTCACGCAGTTGAGACCGCGATTGACTTCGGCAAGCTGATCGCCGTGCGTGGCCACCACGCGACCGTTCTTCACTGCCACGTTGACGCCACACCCGGTGCCACAGAAGCGACAGGGTGCCTTGCTCCACTTCAGCTGGGCGAGGTCACCTTCAAGCAACACATTGGTGGCGCCTGCTGGCAAGGCGATACCCGCTACGTTGGCAGCGATGGCCACAGCGGTGTCACGTATGAACTCGCGTCGTGTCATGGTCATACGTCATTTCCTCGGGTCGAGATATCGGGCCCGACCTGTTCATCCAGTTCGGCTCGGGGCTCCGCGTGGTGATAGATCAGGGATACATTCACGATGCCAGGCAAGGTCTCCAGCGCGTCGATGTGATCCATCAGCGCGCGCTGGTCATCGGTCTCGCACAGCAGTACACAGCGACAGTCGCCACGCGCGGCGATGTTCAGCGCGGCATGCGTGTCGACAAATGCATCGAGTACCGACACGGCATCATGTCGGTGCATAACCAGCAGGCTGGAAATGTGTTGCTCGTCGCTCATGCGGCGGCCTCGCCAGCATTGCTGGACGGGCACGAGTGGAATGACATGATGTCGGCCATCGCGGTCAACTCCCCGGAGGACCGTTGAACATCTGCCAGATCCAGACGGCAAAGCCGAAGGACGCGACGATCGCTATAGCCAATATGGGAAACAGGGCGACGGCCAACAAAAGAAATGCTGTCCGCTCCTGGCGTTTGAGGCCCATCTCCGATGAGGTTTCCATAGGTACCTCGGTGAGGCAGCAACGCTGTGCCTAATTTCTGACTTTCAAGTTAGCACCGCCGAAACAGCGACCCTCTGACTCAGGTCAGACGGTCGACGTTAGCGGATGGCATCCCCATCTCCGCCCAGCGGCTTTCGACTAAAGTGTTTGCAAGTGCTCACTGCGCAGTCTTGACTTGCGCGGTGAAGACCATGTGAATGGGGCTATAGGGAAGGACTCATGCCGATGAATGCACGCACCCGGTATCGATATCTGGGCTTCCTCCTTACAGGCTGCCTGATATTCGCGGCACACGGCACGGAAAATGCCACAGGGACTTCCGACGTTGTTCGGATAGAGGTGCAGGGGAAGTCGGCGTTGACGCTCGACGCCACGACGCTGGCTGGCATGCCGCACATCAGCGTCACCGCTGCGGCACACGAGGAAAAGCCCAGCGAGTGGCGAGGCGTCGCTTTGAGGGAGATTCTGTCGCACGCGGGCGCGCCCATCGACAAGCCGCTACGAGGCAAGGCACTGGCGAGCTTTGTCAGGGTGACGGCAGCCGATCACTACCAGGTTGTGTTCGGTCTGGCCGATCTGGATCCGACGCTCGGCAATACCCAGGTCATGCTCGCCGATCAGCGTGATGGGAAGCCGTTATCCGCGGAAGGTCCCTATCGGTTGTTGGTGACGGGCGATCAACGGCCTGCGCGATGGGTCCGCAATGTCATCAGCATTGAAGTGGTCGATGCGTCGAGCGGGGACTCTCGTTGACGCGGAGCGACCATTCAGGCGGCGTCGCCGCGCGGTACTTCAAGCCCGGCGACCGCTTCCTTGGCGAGTGGCAGCAGACCTTCGCCACCGTGATTTAGATGATCTTTCAGCTGGCGTCGCATCACCGGATCCCAGAACCGCTGGAGGTGATCGTGCACACCCTTCACCGCGGCAGTGTGGTCCGGCTCGACCTCGAAGAAGGTCGCGATGTCGTTGGCCATGGTGACGAGTCGTTCGATTCTCATGACGGGTTCTTATCGTGCCGGAGGCAGCAGGCGATCAGGGTGAGTGTAGACGTTGTGGCTTCCCGGGCGGGTGAAGCCGACCAAGGTAAGCCCGGCACTACGCGCCAGCTCTATCGCCAGCGCAGTAGGCGCGGAAATGGCAGCAAGCAGAGTGATGCCGGCACTGGCGGCCTTGGTCACCATCTCGTAGCTGGCTCGGCTGGTGACCAGCGCCATGCCATCGCCGGTATCGATGCCGGCTCGGCGCATGGCGCCAATCAGCTTGTCCAATGCGTTGTGGCGACCGACGTCTTCCCGCACAACGATGATCCGGCCACTTCGGTCGGCCCATGCGGCAGCGTGCACGGCGCCGGTGGCCGCGTTCATGGGTTGGTTTGACTGGAGCTCGTGCAGCGCCTGTTCCAGCGCGTCGCTCGTGATGGTGTGGCCTGCGCCGACGGGATCATTGTGGCGGATCGCATGCTCAAGGTCACGCGTGCCGCATATGCCACAGCCACTGCGCCCCGGCAGTAAACGCTCCTGCTCGCGGCCAATGCGCGCACCAGCCGCGTTGTCGGTCACCCGCATGGCCAGCTCGATGCCTTCGATCAGCGCGTGACTTTCCATTTCCAGCAGTTGCGACGGATCGCTGATCAAGCCTTCGCTGAGCGAAAAGCCCAGGGCAAAATCCTCCAGATCATGCGGCGTGGCCATCATCACTGCGAAGGTCGTACCGTTGTAGACCATCGCTACAGGCACTTCCTCGGCGATGCAGTCGTCTTCATGACTGGACTCGCCGTGACGCCAGCGATCAACCGGGCGCAGCACGTAGCCGCGTGATGTCTCGTCGTGGTTGGGCGGGCTCAAGCGGGTTTCGCCGACTGTCCCAGCAGGGTCTCCTGCACTTCAGAGAACGCACGATGTCGCTTCTGCCATTCCGAGGGCTGCGTGACGCGCGTAACTTGCACGGCAGTGACCTTGTACTCCGGGCAATTGGTCGCCCAATCCGAATTCTCGGTGGTGATAACGTTGGCGCCGGAGCCGGGGAAATGGAAGGTGGTGTACACCACGCCCGGCTGCATGCGCTCGGAGATCATCGCGCGCAGCACGGTGTCACCGGAGCGGCTACGGATGCCGACCCAGTCGCCTTCGACGATGCCACGTTCCTCCGCGTCGTGCGGGTGAATCTCAAGCCGGTCCTCGTCATGCCACATGATGTTGGCGGTGCGTCGCGTCTGCGCGCCCACGTTGTACTGGCTCAGGATGCGACCGGTCGTGAGGATCAGCGGATGCTCGGCGTTGACCTTCTCCGACGTCGGCACGTATTCGGTGAGCATGAAGCGGCCCTTGCCACGTACGAACTCATCGACGTGCATCACCGGCGTGCCGAACGGATGTTCTTCGTTGCATGGCCACTGGATCGAGCCGAGCTGGTCGATCTTGTCGAAGCTCACCCCGTGGAAGGTCGGCGTAAGGCGCGCAATCTCATCCATGATCTGCGAGGCGTGCGTGTAGTTCATCGGGTAGCCCATGGCTTGCGCCAGCAGCTGGGTGATCTCCCAGTCGGCGTAGCCGCCCGTGGGTTCCATCACCTTGCGCACGCGCGAAATGCGACGTTCGGCATTGGTGAAGGTGCCATCCTTTTCCAGGAACGAACTGCCCGGCAGAAAGACGTGTGCGTATTTGGCCGTCTCGTTGAGGAACAGATCCTGCACCACGATGCATTCCATCGCGCTGAGCGCCGCGGTGACGTGCTGCGTGTCAGGGTCGGATTGGCCGATGTCCTCGCCCTCGATGTACAGCCCCTTGAAACTGCCGTCCAGCGCCGCCTCGAACATGTTGGGGATGCGCAGGCCTGGTTCGCTGAGCAAAGGTACGCCCCAGGCTTCCTCGAACGAATGGCGCACGGTGTCGTCGCTCACATGGCGATAGCCGGGGAATTCGTGCGGGAACGAGCCCATGTCGCACGAACCCTGCACGTTGTTCTGTCCGCGCAGAGGATTCACGCCCACGCCCTCGCGGCCGATATTGCCGGTGGCCATGGCAAGGTTGGCAATCGCCATGACGGCGGTCGAACCCTGTGCATGCTCGGTCACACCCAGGCCGTAGTAGATGGCGCCATTGCCACCGGTGGCATAAAGCCGTGCGGCGCCACGCGCCATGGCAGCGGGCACGCCGGTGATTTCTTCCATCGCTTCCGGGCTGTATTTTTCCTGCGCCACGAAGGCTCGCCATTTGGCGAATGCCTCGGGTTCGCAGCGCTTGGCGACAAAGTCCTCATCGACCAGCCCTTCGGTGACGATCACGTGTGCCAGCGTGTCGAGCATCGCCACGTTGGTGCCGGGCCGCAGCTTGAGGTGATAGTCCGCCTGAATGTGCGGCGTGCGCACCAGGTCGATGCGGCGCGGGTCGATCACGATCAGCTTCGCGCCTGCGCGCAACCGCTGCTTCATCTGCGAGCCGAACACTGGATGGGCGTCAGTCGGGTTCGCACCGATCACCAGCACGACATCGGTCGATTCGATCGAATCGAAATCCTGTGTGCCAGCGGATTCACCCAGCGTGGCCTTGAGGCCGTAGCCCGTCGGTGAATGGCAGACGCGGGCACACGTGTCGACGTTGTTGTTGCCGAAGCCGGCACGTACCAGCTTCTGCACAAGGTAGGTTTCCTCGTTGGTGCAACGCGAAGAGGTGATGCCACCGATGGAGTGCTTGCCGTAAGTGGCCTGCAAGCGCCTGAACTCGCTGGCAACGTGCGTGACAGCCTCGTCCCAGCTGACCACGCGCCACGGATCGGAGATCTTCGCGCGGATCATGGGCGTGGTGATGCGATCCGGATGCGTGGCATAGCCGATGGCGAAGCGACCCTTCACGCAGGAATGGCCGTGATTCGCATGACCGTCCTTGTTGGGCACCATGCGCACGACTTCCTGCCCTTTCATCTCGGCGCGGAAACTGCAGCCCACGCCGCAATAGGCGCAGGTTGTGATCACGCTGTGCTCGGCCTGGCCTTTGTCGATCAGTGATTTTTCCGACAGCGTTGCGGTGGGGCAGGCCTGCACGCAGGCGCCGCACGAGACGCATTCGGAATCGAGGAAACGGTTGTCCTGGCTGGCCGCCACCTTGGACTCGAAGCCGCGTCCCTCAATGGTCAGTGCGAATGTGCCTTGCACTTCATCGCAGGCGCGCACGCAACGCGAGCAGGCGATGCACTTGGACGGGTCGAAGGTGAAGTAAGGATTGGATTCGTCCTTGGCAGCGAACAGTGGGTTGGCCGTGCCGTCCTGCTGCTTGGCGTAAACGTGGTTGGCGCCGTCGTAGCCGTAGCGCACTTCGCGCAGGCCGACCACGCCGGCCATGTCCTGCAGTTCGCAATGGCCGTTGGCGGGGCAGGTGAGGCAGTCCAGCGGATGGTCGGAGATATACAGCTCCATCACGCCGCGACGAATCTCGGCAAGCTTTGGCGTCTGCGTAGACACCTTCATGCCAGGGCTGACGGGCGTGGTACAGGAAGCGGGATAGCCCTTGCGGCCTTGGATCTCTACCAGGCAGAGGCGGCATGAGCCGAACGCTTCGAGCATGTCGGTCGCACACAGCTTGGGAATGGCGATGCCGGCCTGCGCGGCGGCGCGCAATACCGACGTGCCCTCGGGCACCCGGACGTTGCGTCCATCGATATCCAGCTCGACCATCGTCTCCGATGTAGATTTCGGGGTGCCATAGTCGATCTCAACGATGGATAACATAAGCCTCTACCTCCTCAGGCCGCGGTCTTGTCTGCGGCGCCTGCGAAATCTTCGTGGAAATGGTCGAGTGCACTGAGTACCGGGAACGGCGCCATGCCGCCCAGCGCACACAGCGAGCCGGCAATCATGGTCTGGCACAGATCGCGCAGAAGGGTCTCGTTGCGTTCTTGCTCGATGGCATTGCCGGCAATGATGCGATCGATCACCTCGACGCCGCGCGTGGACCCGATGCGGCAGGGCGTGCACTTGCCGCAGGATTCGATCGCACAGAATTCCATCGCGTAGCGCGCCTGTGCCGCCATGTCGACCGTGTCATCAAAGACCACTACGCCACCATGGCCGAGCATGCCGCCAATGGCGGCGAACGCTTCATAGTCCACCGGCGTATCGAGCTGAGACGCAGGTATATACGCACCCAGCGGACCGCCAACCTGCACCGCGCGCACCGGCCGACCGCTGGCCGTGCCGCCGCCATAGTCTTCGACCAGTTCGCGCAAGGTAAGGCCGAAGGCGCGCTCGACCAGGCCCGGCCGTTTCAGGTTGCCGGCAAGTTGGATAGGCAGCGTGCCGCGCGACTTGCCTGAACCATAGTCGCGGTAATACGCGGCACCTTGATCAAGGATGATCGGCACCGAGGCGAGAGTGACCACGTTGTTGATCACCGTGGGTTTGCCGAACAACCCTTCTATGGCAGGCAGCGGTGGCTTGAAGCGCACCTGGCCGCGCTTGCCTTCCAGCGATTCGAGCAGCGAAGTTTCCTCGCCGCAGATATAGGCGCCGGCCGCCATCCGTACTTCCAGATGGAAAGCCTTGCCGCTGCCGCACACGTCGTCGCCGAGATAACCGGCGTTCTTGGCGCAGTCGATGGCAGCTTCCAGCGCCCGCTGTGCATGCGGGTATTCCACCCGCAAGTAGATATAGCCGCGCGTAGCGCCCACGGCGAGGCCGGCGATGGTCATGCCTTCGATCAGCACGAACGGATCGCCCTCCATGATCATGCGGTCGGAAAAAGTGCCGGAGTCGCCTTCGTCGGCATTGCACACCACGTACTTCTGATTGGCCGGCGCATCCAGGCAGGTCTTCCACTTGATGCCAGTGGGAAACGCCGCGCCACCGCGGCCACGCAGTCCGGAGTCGAGCACCGTCTGCACGATGTCTGCGCCGCTCATGCCCAGCGCTGCCGTCAGGCCGCGATAGCCGCCGTGCGCACGGTAATCGTCCAGGCTACGTGGATCGACGAGGCCGACGCGGGCAAAGGTGAGGCGTTGCTGGTTCTTCAAGTAGCCGATTGATTCGGTCGGCCCATGGGCCAGCGGGTGTGTACCGCCATGCAGGAAATCCGCATCGAACAGACTCGGAACATCCGCTGCCTGCACGGGTCCGTAGGCGACCCGATCGCCGTTGGTTTCAACCTCCACGAGCGGTTCCAACCAATACAGCCCGCGCGAACCGTTGCGTACAAGACGCACGTCGACACCGTGCCGCGTGGCTTCCGTGGCGATAGCGGTGGCTACCGCTTCGGCCCCCAGCGAAAGCGCGCTGGCGTCGCGCGGTACGTAGACGGTGACACTCATGTTGCCTCCGCCTCGAACCAGGCATCGAACCGTTCGGGCGTCATGCGGCCTTTCAGTTCACCGTCGATCATCAGCGCCGGCGAGCATGCGCAATTGCCGAGACAATAGACCGGCTCCAGCGTGCAGGCGCCGTCGGCCGTGGTCTGATGGAAGTCTATGTCCAGCCGCTGCTTGATATGTTTTTCCAGCGTGACCGCGCCCATCGCCTGGCAGGATTCGGCGCGGCAAAGGTAGATGAGGTGCCTTCCGGCGGGCTTCTGTCGAAAGAAGTGATAGAAGCTGATGACGCCATGCACATCGGCGCGAGAGAGGTTCATCTCGCGGGCGATGAGCGGCACCGCGTCCTCAGGCACATAACCCAGCGCGCCCTGCACCCCGTGCAACACGGGGAGCAGGGCGCCGGGCATCTCTTTCAGCCGGGCGGTGACTTCGAGTACGGCGGCGCGGATGTCTTCCGGGATCTCCGGCAACAAGGCGATGTTTATGGCGCGTTTCATGTTTCCACCGTCAGGACACCTTTCAGAACAGAGCTGCAGCCTTGGTAAGCGCTATCCATACACCGATAAGAAAAGGAACGCCAACCAGCGCCCAGGCGATGACACCCACCAAGCCGAAGCCACCTCGTGCGGCGTCCTGGGCGCGTGCGGAAATGGCCGCAGTTTCATGTTGTAGTGCGCGTTCGTGCTCCAGTTCCTCGTCGGTCATCAGGCGACTTTCCTTGACCGGCTTGACCAGGAAATTACAGACCATGCCGATCAGCAGCAGCGCCGCCAGGATGTAGAGCGTGCGGTCATAAACGAGGTTCTTCGCCACACCCGCATCGAGCTGGGCCTGTCGCACGGCCGCGATCAGGAACGGACCGGCGATGCCAGCCACCGACCAGGCCGTGAGCAGGCGGCCATGGATCGCGCCCACCATCTGGGTGCCAAAGATGTCCGACAGATAGGCCGGCACGGTGGCGAAGCCGCCGCCGTACATCGACATGATGATGCAGGTCGCCACCACGAACACGGCTGCAAGGCCCATGTGTCCCAAGGTCGGCAGGCTGCAATAGAGCAGGATGCCGAGCGCGAAGAACACGAAGTAGGTGGTCTTGCGACCGATGTAATCCGACGTCGACGCCCAGAAGATGCGGCCCAGGCTGTTGAACAGGCTGATCAGGCCGACCAGGCCTGCAGCAGAAGCCGCGATCGCCGCCTTCTGCGTGGTGCTCAGCGTGGTGGCGGCATCCAGCCCCAATAGCTTGCCGCCGAACACGTCCTGGAACATCGGGCTGGCCATCGAAAGCACGCCGATGCCGGCTGTCACATTCACGCACAGCACCACCCAGATCATCCAGAACTGCGGCGTCTTCCATGCGTTGTTCAAATGCACGTGGCGCTGCGTGATGAGCTTGTTGGAAGATTCCGCTGGCGGCGTCCAGCCGAGCGGCCGCCAGCCGCGTGGAGGCACGCGGAAACCGAATGCGCCGGCAGACATCGCGATGAAATAGATCGCGCCCATGCACATCAGCGTGGAGGCCACGCCAGGTACGCCGCCAACAGAGAACTTCTGCATCAGTGCCACCGCGATCGGTGCACCGATCATCGCGCCGCCGCCGAAGCCCATGATGGCGAAGCCGGTAGCCAAGCCACGTCGGTCGGGAAACCACTTGATCAGCGTGGACACCGGCGTGATGTATCCCAGGCCCTGGCCTATACCGCCCAGCACACCGCAGCCGAGGTAGGCCAGCCACAGCTGGTGCATCGACACCCCGATGCCGCCAAGCACCAAGCCGCCGCCCCAGCAAATCGCGGCTATGAATCCTGCCTTGCGCGGACCGGCATGCTCCAACCAGCCGCCCCAGATCGCAGCAGAAATGCCGAGCATCGCAATGAAGGTTTCGAAGATGTGATTGACCGCGGGTACCGTCCAGTTGCATCCCGTGGTGAACAACTGGGCCAGGAAACCCAGCTTGGCGCATGCGGCCGGATCGGCTTCGGTGACCAGCTTGGTCATCGGCAACCAGAACACGGAGAAGCCATAGGCCATGCCGATGCTCAAATGGATGGCCAGCGCCGCAGGCGGTACCAGCCATCGATTGAATCGAGGGCCGGCGATGGTGTGCTCCCTGGACAGTATTTCCGGCGAGTCTCCACTCGCCGCCTTCAGGACATCTGCTTCAGGTACGCTTGCCATGAGCATCTCCCCCCGTTGTTACCAGGCCACCAGGCCAAGCATCAGGCGCGATCTTTGAGCGGACCCGCTCGCCGCGCCACCCGACAAAAGTCGAACGCGGAAGGTAGCGCAAGAGCCTGCGCCGTGGGCGATCAGAATGATCGCCATTTGTTGCACCGCAGCGTCTGGCGGGCGAGGGCGTCAAAGCGCCTCTTGCGCAGCCGTTCGCTCGCGCCGAGCATTGGAACCACCCCGCATCCCAAACAGGCATCACAGGCATGACAGGCAGTCTCGCCCGATGATCAGTTACACCCTGGCACTGGAACGACTTCTCGCCGTCGCCCGCCCGCTGGCAACGGAGGGCTGTGCGACAGCCGACTCCGTTGGGCGTGTCCTGGCGCGCGACGTCATCAGCCCGATGGCGCTGCCATCGTTCGATCACGCGGCGATGGACGGCTACGCCCTGCGCGCCCGCGAACCGCTCGAGGCGGGATCGGAGCATGACGTGCTGGGTTCCCAGGCGGCGGGCGATGCCGCCCGTGCGTCGGCGGGCATGGCTTGGGAGATCATGACGGGAGCGCCATTGCCTGATGGCCTCGATGCCGTCGTGGCGGTGGAGCGCACACAGCTGCTGGCAACTCGCGACAACGGCACGCCAGCACGCATACGACTGCTCGATTCACTCACGGCCGGATACAACGTGCGTTATGCCGGCAGCGATGTCGCCAAGGGTGCTATCGCCGTTGGCGTGGGTACCCGCATCGGGCCCGCCCACATCATGTTGTTCGCTGCGCTTGGCGTGACGCGCGTCGAAGTGGTGCGCCGGCCACGGGTGGCGATCATCTGTACCGGCAAGGAATTGCTGGCCGATCCAGGTCGGCCGCTCGGCGTCGAGCAGATTCACAATTCCAATGGTCCCTATCTCGTCGCCGCACTTGCCGGCGCCGGTGCGCGAGTACTGTTCTGTGACACCGTGGATGACACGGCGACGACTTATGCCGAGTCGCTGCAACGTGCACGCGATGCGAGCGCCGACCTGATCATCAGTACCGGCGCGGTTTCCATGGGGCGCTACGACTTCGTCCCCGATACGTTGCGCGATTCCGGTGCCGAGCTGCTGTTCCACAAGGTAGCGATCCGGCCGGGCAAACCGATGCTGGCGGCGAAAATCGCCGAGGCTACCGTTATCGCGCTGCCAGGCACGCCGATGGCGGTCGCCGTCGGCTTTCGCTTCTTTATCGCTCCTGTGCTGCGTGCACTGGCCGGGCAGGGCGGCGAACCGGTCTTTCAGGCCGTGCTCGACACACCACAGCAACCCAAACCGGGCCTTCGCCATTTCCTGCGTGCCAAGGTCAGTCAGAACGCGGACGGGCGATTCCATACCCAGGTACTCAGCCAGCCGCAGCCATTTCGCATCCAACCTTTCGCGCAGGCCGACGCATGGGTCGTGTTGCCGGAGGACGCCGATGAGTGTCCAGCAGGCATGCAGGTCGACGTCGCCAGCCTGCAACCCGATTTTTCGACCAGTGTGACGGATCATCACGGAACACCATCATGAAACTGCAGATCGAAGGCCAGAAGCTTCGGGTGCGCATTGGGGAAGATGAACTCGCCCGGCTGCTGGCCGGCGAGGCCCTCGCCTTGCGCACCTGCTTTGCGCAGGCGTTTGCCATGACCTACACGCTACGGCTGGTATCCGGTGATACGGCGCGTTTCGATGGACGCGCCGATGACTGGCAGATCGGGATTCCCGAAACGGCCGTTCGCGAACATGTACAGCGTCTGCCCGCGCGGGACGGGTTGGCTTTCAGCCTGCCTGGCGGAGGCGACGGCGAAGCGTTGGAGCTGTTGTTCGATGTGGATGTGCGCGACAGCGTGCGGCAGCGCAAGCGGCCCTGAAGTCTTCAGTTGCTTCCGGGTTGGGCTACCCTCGCCATCGTCGGTACGGCAGCACGATCAAAGGAGAAGGACGGTATGAAGCACCACCTTGTTCGTTGGCTGCTTGGCCTGGGCATGATGCTGGCGCCATGGTTATCGGTGACGGCTGCGGACAACCACATCACGGTCGCGGCGGCGGCGGATCTGCACGGCGCCATGGACAAACTCGTCGAGTCCTATCGGCATGACCATCCCGACAGCAAGATCGACGTGGTCTATGGCTCCTCCGGCAACCTGCTGACCCAGATCGAGCAAGGTGCGCCGTTCGAGCTGTTCTTCTCCGCCGACAGCAACTACCCGCAGCAACTGATCGACCACGGCAAGGCGGGCGGGGCATTGGTGCCGTATGCCCTGGGGCACCTCGTGCTGTGGAGTGCCAGCATCGACATGACCCATGTGCAGGTGGCTGATCTCGTGCAGCCACGTTTTTCCCGTATTGCCATCGCCAATCCGCAACACGCGCCGTATGGCAAGCGTGCCGAACAGGCGCTGCGCGCTGCGGGCGTGTGGGATGCGCTGCAATCGAGGTTGGTGTTCGGCGAGAACATCGCGCAGACCGCGCAATTTGCGCAGAGTGGCAACGTCCAGGTGGGTATCGTCGCCGAATCGCTGGCACTGGCTTCACCGGGAAAGGGCAGCTATGCGCCTGTGCCGCCGTCGCTGTATGAGCCCCTGAAGCAAAGCTTCGTGCTGACCCAGCGCGGCGCCGGCAACGCGCTGGCGCAGGATTTTTCGCGTTACGTGCAAAGCCCGCAGGCACGCGCCGTTCTCGCGCGGTACGGTTTTGCCCTGCCTGGCACCGAGGAGCACTGAGCGTCGTGTCGCTATTGTCCGAACAGGACCTGCAGGCGTTTTGGCTGACCTTGCGTCTGGCGGCCACGGTGACCGTGCTCCTGCTGGTGCTGGGCGCGCCACTCGCATGGTGGCTCACGCAAACGCGTTCACGCTGGCAGCGACCGGTGGCCGCGGTGGCGGCGCTGCCGCTGGTTTTGCCGCCGACGGTACTGGGCTTTTATCTGCTGATGTTGCTTGGGCCGGATGGCGCGGTGGGACGCCTGATTGCCGCGCTGGGTTTGTCGG
Source organism: Dyella sp. OK584 (assembly GCF_057787755.1). NCBI lineage: Bacteria > Pseudomonadati > Pseudomonadota > Gammaproteobacteria > Lysobacterales > Rhodanobacteraceae > Dyella > Dyella sp. OK584. Next base: position 3,914,022 of record NZ_CM173542.1, on the reverse strand, counting down.
CGTTGCCGTTCACTTTCCAGGGACTGGTGGTGGCGTCGATGCTGTATTCGTTGCCGTTCGTGGTGCAGCCCCTGCACAACGCCTTCGAAGCCATCGGTGCGAAACCTCTGGAAGCTGCATCGTGTCTTGGCGCGGGTCCGCTCGACCGCTTCTTCTCGGTGGCGCTGCCCATGGCGCTGCCCGGCGTAGCGACCGCGACAGTGCTGGGTTTCGCACACACCGTGGGTGAGTTCGGAGTGGTGTTGATGATCGGCGGCAATATTCCGGGGCAGACGCGTGTGCTGTCGATGCGCATCTACGATCACGTCCAGGCCGGCGAATTTCACCAGGCGCACGTGCTGTCGCTCTGCCTGTTGCTGGTGTCGTTCGTGGCTTTGCTCACCATGTCGCTGTTGCGACCCGGCAGGCGGGCTCATGGCTGAGCCGCGGCACGGGCTGGACGCCAGACTGGCTTGGCGCCGCGGCAATCTGGCGCTGGATATCGATATCGCCCTGCCACCGCGGGGCATCACTGCGCTGTTCGGTCCCTCGGGTGCGGGCAAAACCAGTTGCCTGCGCGCCATCGCCGGACTGGAGCGCGGCAGCGAGGGTCGGGTGACGTTTGGCGATACGGTGTGGCAGGACAACGCGCGTCGTGTCTTCGTGCCACCGCACCGGCGACGGCTAGGCTACGTGACCCAGGAATCGAATCTGTTCGTGCACCGTTCGGTAGCGGGCAACCTCGACTACGGTTTTCGTCGTGCCGGACGGCCAGCCCACCTCGATCGCGATGGCTTGATCGAGCGGTTCGGCCTGAGGTCGTTGCTGGACAGGCGCGTGGGCGCGCTATCGGGCGGCGAGCGACAGCGCGTGTCGATGGCGCGCGCCTTGCTGTCCGATCCGGCCTTGCTGCTGTTCGACGAGCCGTTATCGGCACTGGATGTCTTTGCACGATCCGAATTGCTGGGTTACCTGGAAAGCCTGCATGCCACGCTCGACGTGCCGATGATCTATGTGAGCCACAACATCGACGAAGTGGCACGCCTCGCTGACCATCTCGTGTTGCTGGATGCAGGCCACGTCGTGGCACAAGGCGCGTTGCAGGCAACGCTGACCCGGCTGGACTTGCCGCCGACCCTGGCTGAGGCCGTGGGGTCCGTGATCGAAGGGCAGGTCGTTGGCTACGACGCGCACGATCAGCTTATCGAACTCGATTTTCCCGGCGGAAGCCTTTGGCTGCCCCATCGCCATGAAGCCGTGGGACAGATTCTGCGTTGTCGTATCGGTGCGCGCGATGTGGTGTTGACCCGTACATCGCAAACCGGAACCAGTGTGCTGAATCAGGTTCGCTGCAGGGTCATTGCCAAGGCCGATGCGGATCATCCTTCGCAGTGCCTGGTGCAATTGGACGCCGGTGGCAGCATCCTGCTTGCGCGCATCACGCGTCGGTCGTGGCACGCGCTCGAACTGGAGCCGGGTAGCGAAGCCTGGGCTCAGGTCAAGGCAACGGCGCTCGGGCCATGAAGACTCCGCGAATCACGGTTGTTCAACGCAATCGCGGTCACCATAATTCTCGTCAGCATCGTCTTGTGGCGATCGCCGGCAACAGCCACACAGCGCCATGTCCATGAGAGAATTTATCAGCGTCGCCGAGGCCGAGGCCCTGATTGCGCAGCACATGCCGACTTTCGGCAGCGAGCGCGTTTCGCTGGACCAGGCCGCCGGATGCATTCTGCGACAGCCCGCTTATGCGGAACACGACCACCCTCCGTTCGATCGGGTGATGATGGATGGCATCGCGATTCGCTGGCAGGAGTCGCTCCCTTCCAGCTTCGACATCGCAGGCGCGCAAATGGCTGGCATGGCGATGCAGGCATTGTCCGCCGGCGATGCCTGCATGGAAGTCACCACCGGTGCCATGCTGCCCGCAGGTTGCGACAGCGTTATTCCGGTGGAACAACTGCGCCGCGAAGGTGACCGCTACGCGCTCGTGGGCGATTACCAGCCGAAGCATCGACAGTTTGTGCATGCGCGGGGTTCGGACTGTGTCGCGGGAACCTTGCTGCTCGATGCGGGTACACGCATTGGTCCTCCCGAGATGGCACTGCTAGCCGCCAACGGCTTCGCCAGCGTGACGGTAGGAGCCGTACCTTCGATCGCCATCGTCTCGACGGGCGATGAGCTGGTGGATGTGAGCTCGCCGCTGGCCGAGGGGCAGATCCGCCGCTCCAACGACATCGCCATGGCGACCGCGCTTCGCCTGCACGGCTTTGGCCGCGTGTCGCTGGAACATGTCGTCGACGATGCCATGCTCACCCGGCGCACACTGGCCCGGTTGCTGGAAGCGCACGACGTGCTGATCCTCTCTGGCGGTGTGTCGATGGGGCAGCGCGACTACGTGCCGGCCGCGCTGGAGGCGCTCGGCGTACGATGCGTGTTCCACCGCATTGCCCAGCGGCCTGGCAAACCCATGTGGTTTGGCGTGGGGTCCAGGCAGCAGGCGGTGTTTGCGTTGCCTGGCAATCCGGTATCGGCGCTGGTCTGTGCCATCCGGTATGTGCGGCCGGCGCTGCTTGCAGCGCTGGGCATGGGGTCAGCGGCGGTAGAGTATGTCTGTCTGGACGCTGCCGTGGATGCCAACGCCGTGTTGACCTGTTTCGTACCTGCACATGTGCAAACCGATCCGCAAGGGCGGCTCATGGCGCATCCGGTGCCCTCGCGCACTTCGGGCGATTTTTCCTCGCTCCCGCGCACGCACGGTGTGGTGCAGCTGCCGCCCACGGACGGTGTTGTGCCGGCGGGTACGGCGGCCGTGTTCTATCGGTGGTGACGTGAACGTTTTCCAGGCTACCGGCGAAGCTTCCGCGACACTTCCGCTCGATCAGCGCGGTCGTCCGCTGCATGACCTGCGTATCTCGGTGATGGATCGGTGCAACTTCCGTTGCCCCTATTGCATGCCCGAGTCGACGTATGGAGAGCATTTCACCTTTCTTCGCAACGACGAGCGGTTGAGTTTTGACGAGATCGAGCGGCTGTGCCGGCTCGCCGCTACGCTTGGTGTAAGCAAGCTGCGTCTTACGGGGGGCGAACCCTTGCTGCGCCCGCGGTTGGCCGAACTGGTGGCGCGGCTGCGTCGCCTAGATGGCATCACCGACCTGGCCATGACAACCAATGGCGTGCTGCTGGCTCGTCACGCCAGCGAGCTGCGCAACGCTGGGCTGGATCGCATCACGGTCAGCCTGGATACGCTCGACCCTGCCTTGTTCCATCGCATGAGCGGCAGTCGTGGTGCGCTGGAGGATGTGCTGGCTGGCATCGAGGCAGCGCAGGCTGCCGGCTTCCCGCACGGCGTGAAGCTCAACACCGTCGTGCAGCGTGGCGTCAACGAGCACACCGTGCCCGAACTGGTCGAGCGTTTTCGTGGCACGGGCATCGTGGTGCGCTTCATCGAATACATGGACGTGGGCAACCACAACCACTGGAGTGCCGATGATGTGGTGCCCTCGCGGGAACTGATCGAGCGCATCAGTGCACGCTGGCCATTGCAGGCTGTGCCGCCGAAGTATCCCGGCGAGGTGGCGACACGCTACCGCTTTGTGGATGGTGCCGGCGAAATCGGCATGATCTCCTCGATCAGCCAACCTTTCTGCGGCGGTTGCATGCGGGCGCGGCTGTCCTCCGAAGGCAGGCTTTACACCTGCCTGTTTGCCACCCAGGGAACCGACCTGCGCGAACCTATGCGCGACGGCGCCAGCGACGAGGCACTCACGCAATTGTTGCGCGATGTCTGGGTGAACCGCCGCGACCGCTATAGCGAGGAGCGCGCGGAGCGCCACGGCAACAGGAAGCACAAGATCGAGATGCACTACATCGGTGGCTAACGAGCCCATGAAGGTTCGTGATATGGGCCACTGAATTCAGCCTGTGTGTAGACGGTTTCTTAATGCCGTCACCATGACAGAAGCCGATAATCAATGATGACGCCGTTACCCATCCGGAGCGCTCCGTGACCAGCACACCCGCCAAGCTTTCCCATGTCGACGAAGCGCAACAGCCGCGCATGGTCGATGTCGGTGCCAAGCCGATCACTCATCGCACGGCGCAGGCGAGGGCGCGAGTGACGTTTCCGGCGGAGGTAGCGCAGACCCTGTACGCGGCGGGCCATGTTACGCGGAAGGGTGCTGTGATCACCGTGGCGCAAATCGCTGGCGTCATGGGCGCCAAGGCCACGCCGCAGCTGATTCCTTTGTGCCATCCGCTGAGCATTGATCGTTGCGACGTCGTCATCCGCATGGAAGGCAATGATGCGTTGATCGATTGCACGGTGTCCTGTCGAGGCAGCACCGGCGTGGAGATGGAAGCACTGACCGGTGCCAGCATTGCGGCGCTGACCATCTACGACATGTGCAAGGCGTTGTCGCACGACATCGTCATCGGTGAGATTCGCCTGGTGAGCAAGACCGGTGGCAAGCACGACATTGGTGCGCAGGAGTTGGCATGAACGAATCACGTGCTCCCCTTTACGGTTTGCTGCTCAGCGGTGGCGCGAGCCAGCGCATGCGGCAGGACAAGGCCGCGCTCGCTTATCTCGGCGAGCCGCAGCTGCTGCGCGCATGGCGATTGCTGCAAGAGGTGACCGAACGCGCCTTTGTTTCGGTGCGCGACAACCAGCGCGATGACCCATTGCGCGCAGGGTTGCCGCAGATCGTGGATAGCTACGATGCGATAGGTCCTGCGGCGGGCATTCTGTCTGCGCAGGATCTCTATCCCGAAGCGGCGTGGCTGGTACTGGCTTGCGACCTGCCGCTACTCGACCGCGCCACCTTGCAGCAGTTGATTGCCTCTCGGGATTCCTCCGCCGACGCCACGGCCTTTATCAGCCGTCACGATGGTCTGCCCGAACCGCTGTGTGCGATCTGGGAGCCATCCAGCCATGCATTGCTGAAACAGCGTTACGAAGCCGGCAGTTATTGCCCGCGCAAGGCGCTGATCCAGTCGCGCACGGTGCTGTTGTCCGCGCCCGGTGAAGCGCTGGACAACGTCAACACGCCCGAGGAAAGGAATGACATGCAACATCGCCTGGAGTCGCTGGCATGACCGTGGTGAACCTGCAATATTACGCGCAGCTGCGCGAACAGGCCGGCTCATCAGGCGAGCAGTTCACCACCACCGCCACGTCGCTGCATGAGCTGTACGAGGAGTTGCGCGTGCGGCACGGATTCTCGCTGGCGGCCGATGCGCTCAAGGTGGCGGTGAACGCGCAGTTCAGTGCGTGGGATCGTCCAGTGCGCGATGGCGACACCATCGTCTTCATTCCACCGGTGGCAGGCGGCTGATGCGCTTCACACTTTCCAGCAAGTCCGTCGACACGGCACCGTTGCACGACGTGTTGCAACACCCCGGCAGTGGCGGCTTCTGTGCCTTCGAGGGCTGGGTGCGCAACAGCAACGAAGGACGCGATGTTGACGGTCTGGAATACGAGGCCTATGTCGAACTTGCCGGGGCCGAGGGTGAGCGCATCCTCGACGAAGCAGTGGCTCGCTACGGCGTCACCGATGCGCGCTGCATGCACCGCACCGGCGATCTCAAAGTGGGTGACCTGGCAGTGTGGGTTGGCGTATCTGCTGCGCACCGTGACGAGGCGTTTCGTGCCTGTCGCTACATCATCGATGAGATCAAGCACCGTCTGCCGATCTGGAAGAAAGAGCATTACCTTAGCGGCGAATCCGATTGGGTGGCATGCACCCATGTGTATCGCGAGCATGAACACGAGCCGCACCCGCACCATGCCCATCACCTTCCGGTGGCGCCGTTTGCGCCGGACTACTCGCGACAGATTCGCCTGCGCGAAGTGGGCGAAGCGGGGCAGGCGAAGCTGGCCGCTTCGCGCGTGCTGGTGATTGGCGCGGGTGGCCTTGGCTGCCCGGTCATCAGCTATTTGGCGGGTGCCGGTGTGGGCGCGTTGGGCATCGTGGATGGTGATCGCCTGGATGCCAGCAATCTGCATCGACAGACGATGTATGACGCCCAGGACATCGGCGAGCGCAAGGTGGATCTGGCGGCGCGGCGCGTTGCCGCCCTGAATCCCGCGGTGACAGTGCGCACCTGGCTTGAGCCGCTGCATGCAGGCAACGCGGTCGACGTGTTCCGCCAGTTCGACCTGGTGATTGAATGCACCGACGACATGCGTAGCCGCTATCTGAGCAGTGATGCGGCGGTGCTCAGTGGCACGCCACTGGTTCTCGCCAGCGTGTATCAGTACGAAGGTCAGCTGCAGGTCGTATCGGCTCGGTCAGGAGAGCCGTGTCTGCGCTGCCTATGGCCTCACGTACCCGCGCCCGATGCCGTCGGCAGCTGCGTGCAATCGGGCGTGCTCGGTCCGGTGCCTGGCGTACTCGGATCGATGCAGGCGGTGGAGGCGTTGAAGATATTGCTCGATCTGCCGCGTCTCCGGGTGCCCGCATTGCTGCTGATCAATCTGCTCGATCACACGCTGCAGCGACTGCCCATTGATGCTGAGCAGGGTTGCGCGTTGCACGGTGGTTGCGTTGCTGTGGCGGAGCGGGCTTTGGCGCAGGCGGGCGAGGAGCGCGAGATCGATCTCGTTTTCTCGCGCCTGGAAGACGCCGTGGTCGCGGGCTACAACCTGATCGATCTGCGTGAAGCGGATGAAGTTGCCGCCGAACCGCTGATCGACGTGCCATCACGCTGCATTTCTTCGAGCCAGATCGTCGCGCATGCAAACGAGTTGGTGCAGGGGAATCTCTTGCTGATTTGCGCCAGTGGCCGGCGTAGCGCCCATGCGGCGCGGCTGCTGCGTGCCGAGGGCCTGCACAACGTGCATTCGCTGGCCGGCGGCCTGAGTGCACTGCGCGTGATGGGTTGAGTCGTCAGTGCGTTGAAAACCGCGCGCGAATCGAACCTTCAGAAACGACAAAGCCCGCATCGCTGCGGGCTTCGTCTACAATTGGTGCCCAGGAGAGGACTCGAACCTCCACGGTTTTACCCGCTAGTACCTGAAACTAGTGCGTCTACCAATTCCGCCACCTGGGCAGGTGTCACGCAGTACTTTGTGGCCTGCGTGAGCCGCGTAGATTAGGCATGTGCCGGTAGGTTGTCAACTATTCTTTCACTGATTTTTCATCGAATCGCGGTGCTCGCGGTTCGAGACCGACAAAAGGCAAGGATGTGACCAGGAAAAAAGAATCACGTAGCGGCAAGCAGGGAGCCGAAACTGGCCCGACAGCGCCGAAAAAGGGCGCACCGCGCACTCGGCGCTCGGCCGTCGACCCGTCGCGTGGACAAGTGGGCCAGGTGAGCGACCCGCATGCCGAGCGCGAGGCGCAGCGCTATGAGCGCCCCATCCCCAGCCGCGAGTCGATCCTCGAACTGCTGGAGTCACGGGGCGAGCTGTTGACCGAGGCACGCATCGCCGAGGCGCTGTCGCTCACCGACGAATACGATCTCAACGCACTGCGCAAGCGCCTTGGCGCGATGGTGCGCGACGGCCAACTGTTGCTCGGTCGCCGCGGCGGCTACGCGCCAGCCCAGAAGCTCGACCTGATTCCCGGTGTGGTGCTGGCCAACGCGGAAGGCTACGGCTTCCTGCGTCCGGATGGCGGTGGCGATGATCTGTACCTCTCGCCGCAACAAATGCGCACCGTGCTGCATGGCGACCGTGTGCTGGCCAGCGTGGTGGGTATCGATCGGCGAGGCCGCAAGCAGGGGGCCATCGTCGAAGTGCTGCAGCGCCGGTCGCCGCGCCTGGTAGGGCGCGTAGTGATCGAGAACGGCGTAACGATGGTGGCGCCGGATGACCGCCGTCTGCATCAGGACGTCATGGTTCTGCCGGGCCAGGACATGGGTGCCCGTTCCGGCCAGATCGTGGTGGCCGAGATCACCGAGCCGCCGACGCCTCATCGCGGTCCGCTGGGTGCGATCCGTGCCGTGCTAGGCGAGCGCCTGCAGCCGTCGCTGCTGGTCGAGATGGCGATTGCCAGCCACGACTTGCCGCACGATTGGCCGGACGCGGTACTGCGCGATGCGGCGCAGGTGGAGCCGCAAGTCACGGCGGCGGAGCGCGAGGGCCGAACAGACCTGCGTTCGCTGCCGTTGGTGACGATCGATGGCGCCGACGCACGCGACTTCGATGATGCGGTGTTCGCCGAACCGCGGCGTGGCGGTGGCTACCGACTGGTGGTCGCTATTGCCGACGTATCGCACTACGTGAAAGTAGGTAGCGCGCTGGATCGCGAAGCGTATGAGCGCAGTACCTCCACGTATTTCCCGGGCTTCGTGGTGCCGATGCTGCCCGAGACGCTGTCCAACGGCATCTGCTCGCTCAATCCCAAGGTCGAGCGCCTGTGCATGGTCTGCGACATGCAGATCGATGCCGAGGGTGTGGTCACCCGTTCGAAGTTCTACGACGCGGTCATGCGCTCGCATGCGCGCCTCACCTACGACCGCGTGTGGCAGGCCATCGGCCTCAATGACGCCGATGCGCGCCACGAGCTGGCCGATGTGATGCCGCAGCTGGAGCACCTGCACGGGCTTTACAAACTGATGGCGGCACAGCGCAAGCGCCGTGGTGCGATCGACTTCGAAACGCCGGAGGTGAAGTTCCGCCTCGACCAGCGTGGCGAAGTGGAAGCCATGGGTGCGACCGAGCGCAACGACGCGCACAAGCTGATCGAGGAATGCATGATCGCCGCCAACGTGCAGGCGGCGTTGTTCCTCGAAAAGAAGAAGATTCCCGCGCTGTTCCGCGCACACGAACCGCCGCCGGCGGAGAAGTACGAAGACCTGCAGCAGTTCCTGCGCGAGTTCAAGTTGCGCATGCCGTCGGTGGAGGAGGTGACTCCTGCGGATTTTTCCGATGTGCTGCGCCTGGTGAAGGATCGCCCCGAGCGCGAATTGATACAGTCGGTGCTGCTGCGCGCGCAGAGCATGGCGGCCTACCAGCCGGACAATCGTGGTCACTTTGGTCTGGCGCTGGAGGCGTACGCGCACTTCACCTCGCCCATTCGCCGTTATCCGGATTTGCTGGTGCATCGCGCGATCCGTTACGCGATTACTGGTGCCAAGCCCACCGGTTACAGCTATACACCGACCGAGATGGCGGCCATGGCCGTGCATTGTTCGCAGCGCGAACGTCGTGCCGAGGAAGCCGAGCGGGACGTGGACGAGCGCTTCAAGTGCGCCTGGATGTCCAAGCACGTGGGCAGCGAATTCGAGGGGACTGTCACCGGCGTCACCTCGTTCGGTTTGTTCGTAGAGCTGGACGAATCGAAAGTGTCGGGGCTGGTGCATATCAGCCAGCTGTCCAACGACTACTACCACTTCGACCCGGTTCGTCATCTGCTCAAGGGTGAGCGTACCGGTGCCCAGTTCCGGCTGGGTGATCACGTGCGTATCCAGGTGCTGCGTGCGTCGCTGGAAGATCGCAAGATCGACTTCCGCCTGGTGGCGCCTCGCAAGGAGAAAGAGGCCGCGCCGCCGCGCAGCGAACGCCGCTACGACTATGCCGCATCGGGTGACCGTTACTCGCTGCCTGCAGGACGCAAGGCGACGGGCCGCCACGGTGCGCGCGATAATGCCGACGCTGTTGCGCCGCGAGCGGCTACGACAGGAAGGAAGGACGCACCAGCGACCGACAAGAAGCCGGCCGCAGACAAGGGCCAGACTGTCGGCAAAAGCATGTTCGCCAAGGCCAAGTCGGCGGCCAAGGGCCGATTCAAGGCGATCAAGGATGCTGCGTCCAAAGCAACCACCAAGGCCCGTGGGGCCGGCAAGAAGAAAGGCAAGCAATGAGTGAGAGCTGGATCGTCGGGATCAACCCGGTTGAAGGCGCGCTGAGCAACGACGCTTCGCGTGTGCGTGAAGTGCTGGTGGAACAGGGCCAGCGCAATGCACGCGTGCAGGAGTTGGCCACGCGCGCCAAGGCGTTGAACATCCCGGTGCACCATCGTCCACGCGAGCAGTTGGACAAGCTCGCTGGCGAAGCGCGGCATCAGGGTATCGTGGCGCTTTACGAAGCGCCGCCCCTGGGTAGCGAGAACGATATCCCCGAGTTGCTGCAGGCGGCCGGACAGGATGCGCTGGTGCTGGTGCTCGACGGCATCACCGATCCGCACAACCTAGGCGCTTGCCTGCGCAGCGCCGCGGCGGCCCGGGTCACTGCGGTGATCGTGCCCAAGGACCGCGCCGTGGGCCTCACCCCGGTAGTGCGTCGCGCCTCTGCTGGCGGTGCGGATCGCGTGCCGTTGATTGCGGCGACAAACCTCGCGCGCGCATTGCGTACGCTGAAGGATGCAGGCGTGTGGATCACCGGCCTGGCCGGCGACACGGACACCAGCATCTACAGCATCGACATGAAGGGGCCGGTGGCGCTGGTACTGGGCAGCGAAGGCGAGGGCATGCGTCGCCTCACTCGCGAGACCTGCGACTTCGTGGCGAAGATCCCGATGCCAGGCACGATGGAGAGCCTCAATGTCTCCGTGGCGACCGGCGTTGTCCTGTTCGAAGCATTGCGCCAAAGGAGTGAAAAGCGATGACGTTCTTGTGGCACGACTGGGCAGGCTATATCGGCGTAGTGCTTGTGCTGCTGGCGTTCCTGCTGTTGCAGGCACACAAGCTGCACGGCAACGGGCTCCTGTTTCAGCTGATGAACGTACTGGGCGCCTTGGGCGTGGCGCTTTCGCTGGTGTTCGGCCTGGCAACGATGAACTGGCCGGCCTTCCTGATGCAGGTGGCGTGGATCGTCATTGGCATCTACGGCATCGCGCATTCGGCCCGCGCGCGTCGCGAAGCGCGCGAGTTGGGAAGCAAGATCGCCCCCTGACGGAGCGTTCAGCCTGCCCTGGTAAAATGGTGTGACTGGTCCTGCAACGGGACCAGTCTGCGGGGACGACTCCGCACGCCTATGTTTTTCGCGGGGACGACCCTGCTCTTCATCCAGAGGAGTCGCGTCATGCCCTGGGTTTATCTGCTGCTGGCCGGCCTGTTCGAAGTGGTCTGGGCTGTGGGCCTCAAATACACCGAAGGTTTCACACGCCCGTGGCCGAGCGTAGTCACGGCGTCGGCGATGGTCGTCAGTATTGTGCTGCTGGCCATGGCAGTGAAGACGTTGCCGATCGGTACTGCCTACGCAATCTGGACTGGCATTGGCGCAGTGGGTGCCGTCATTCTCGGCATGGTGTTGTTTGGCGATTCGGCGTCGCCGTTGCGTTTGGCCTGCGTCGGCCTGGTACTGGTCGGCATCGTGGGGCTGAAGCTCACCGGTGGAGCGCATTGATCCACCGGAGCTTGGCTAGATCGCCAAACGTACAAGCCCTTCTGCCTTCGGGAGCACGCGGGGAGGCGCTATGGATGGCGCCGGCTCTGAGGAGCGAGGAAGGTGCCGGCAGGCGGATGAGAGTTCGTGCGGAGCGCGTGATTGAAGATTGCGCACGCCCCGGACCCTCACCCCAACCCATCTCCTCCGGGGAGAGGGGCTTCTTCGGCATCGGTCGGGCTCAGTCCGGCTTGTTGCCGAGCTTGGTCAATTCCGGGTTGGAGGTGAAGTCGCGTTTGGCGCGTTGCGCCGTGAGCGGCTCGCCGTTGACCTGATACCAGATGCTTTCGGCGATGTTGGTGGCGTGATCGCCGATGCGCTCGATGTTCTTGGCCATGAACAGCAGGTGCGTGCACGGCGTGATGTTGCGCGGGTCTTCCATCATGTACGTGAGCAGCTGGCGGAAGTAGCCGGTATAGGCTTCGTCCAGTTCCGCATCGTTCTTCCACACCTGGTAGGCACGCTCGGCATCGCGGTCGCGATAGGAGATCAGCACGTCACGCACTTCCTGTGCGGCCAGTTCGGCCAGATAGCCCAGGCCGTTGGTGGGAGCGATCGGTGCCACCATCGACAGCGGAATCGAGCGCTTGGCCACGTTGGCGGCGTAGTCGCCGATGCGTTCGATGTCGGCGGCGATACGCAGCGCGGCAAACACATTGCGCAGGTCGCCGGCAATGGGGGCGCGCAGCGCGAGCAGGCGCACCACGTCGTGGCTGATTTCCTGCTCGAGCAGGTCGATGGCGTCGTCGTTGTTGACCACGTGCTGAGCGGCGCGCTCGTCACGGCGGTCGATCACGTCGATGGCCGCTTCCAGCTGGCTCACCGCGAGCTCGCCCATGCGAACGATTTCGCCGGTGAGGCGGGTCAGCTCGTCGTCGTAGCTCTTGATGATGTGTTCTTTGTTGCTGCCGCTCATGTGAGGTCTCTTGTGCGTTCAGTAGGGAAAGGTGAGGCAGCGTGGCCTCTCACCCTAACCCTCTCCCCGCGGGGGAGAGGGGACCTATCGTTTAGCCAAAGCGACCGGTGATGTAATCCTCGGTCTGCTTTTTGCTCGGCTTGGTGAAGATCTGCTCGGTGCGGTCGAACTCGATCAGCTCACCCAGGTACATGAACGCGGTGAGGTCAGAACAACGGGCCGCCTGCTGCATGTTGTGGGTGACGATAACGATGGTGTACTCGCTCTTGAGCTCTTCCACCAGCTGTTCGATGCGGCTGGTGGCGATGGGGTCGAGCGCCGAGGTCGGCTCGTCGAGCAGCAGCACCTCCGGCTTCAGCGCAATGCCGCGCGCGATGCACAGGCGCTGCTGCTGGCCGCCTGAGAGGCTAAGCGCGCTCTGCTTGAGCTTGTCTTTCACTTCATCCCACAGCGCGGCGCTGCGCAGCGCCTGCTCGACGCGAACGTCCATGTCGGCGCGCGACAGCTTCTCGTGGTGACGGATGCCGTAGGCCACGTTCTCGAAGATGGTCATCGGGAACGGCACCGGCTTCTGGAACACCATGCCCACCTTGCTGCGCAGGCGGTTCATCGAGTAGCTGGGGTCGAGGATGTTCTCTTCGTCCAGCACGATCTCGCCCTTGGCTTCCAGCTTCGGGTAGATCGCATAGATGCGATTGAAGATGCGCAGCAGCGTTGACTTGCCGCAGCCGGAGGGGCCGATGATGGCGGTGACCTTCTTCTCCGGAATGTCCATGCTGATGCCTTTCAGCGCATGGAAGCCGTTGTAGTAGAAATGCAGGTCGCGCACCTTGATCTTGGTCGGTGCGATCGGCGCGTGCGCGGCCGCGGACTGCGGGTGGATGCCGGCGGCGGCGGACTCAGTCATGGGACACCTTGTTGCGTGAAAGGACCAGACGGGAAGCAAGGCTCAGCAGCAGCACGAACATGGTCAGCACGAACGCACCAGCCCAGGCAATGGCGTGCAGCCCCTCACCCGGATCGTTGGCGTACTGGTAGATCATCTGCGGCAGGCTGGACATCTTGTCCATCGGGTTGACGGTCATGTAGTTGTTGCCGAATGCCGTGAACAGCAGCGGTGCCGTTTCGCCGCTGATGCGCGCCAGCGCCAGCAGCACGCCCGTGATGATGCCCGAGCGTGCCGCGCGCATCAGGATCTGCGTGGTCAGCTTCCACTGTGGAATGCCCAGCGACAGCGAGGCTTCGCGCAGCGTGGAGGGCACCAGGCGCAGCATTTCGTCAGTGGTGCGCACGATCACCGGCAGCGCAATAAGCGCCAGCGCCACACCGCCAGCCAGGCCGGAGAACGTGGTGTTGCCGCTGGTGAGCGCGGTGGTCGGCAGCACGATGATGGTGTAGACAAACAGGCCCAGCACGATCGACGGCGCCGACAGCAGAATGTCGTTGAGGAAGCGGATCGTCTCGCCCAGCCGGGTGCGATTGGCGTATTCGGCCAGCCACGCGCCGGCGAGCACGCCGACCGGCGTGGCGATGGCGATGCCGATGAAGTTGATGATCAGGCTGCCGACCATGGCGTTGAGCAGGCCGCCTTCCTCGCCATACGCGGTGATCTTGGTGAACAGCTTTAGGTTGAGTGCGCCGATGCCCTGGCGCAGTGTTTCCCACAGGATCCAGGCCAGAAAGATCAGGCCGAGCACCGTCGCCAACATGCTCAGCGTAAGCGCCAGCGCGTTGGTGAAACGACGACGCAGATAGAGATTTGAATGGTTGCTGCTCATCAGCGGCCCTCCTTGTGAGCCAGCTGGCGCAGCATGAAGCGCGCGATCAGCAGCACGATGAAGGTCACCACGAACAACAGGAAGGCCAAGGCCATCAGCGTGGATTTCTGCAGACCCGCGGCTTCGCTGAACTGGTTGGCGATGGTGGAGGCGATCGATGCGCCCGGATCGAGGATGGACGGCGACAACTTCATCGCGTTGCCCAGCACGAAGGTCACCGCCATGGTCTCGCCCAGCGCGCGACCCAGGCCCAGGAAGATGCCGCCGATCACCGCCGAGCGGGTATAGGGCAGCACGATGTCCCAGGACACTTCCCAGGTGCTGGAGCCCAGCGCATAGGCCGATTCCTTCAGGCGCGTGGGCACCGTCTGGAACACTTCGCGCATCACCGAGGAAATGAACGGGATGATCATTACCGCCAGCACCATGCCGGCGGTGAGCACGCTGGCACCGAACGGATAGTCGCTGCCGAACAGGCTGCCGACGAAGGGAACGTGTTGCGCCACCCACGACAGCTTGCCGTCGTCGGGCTTGTTGCCCAGGTAGTTTGTGAGCCAGGGCTTGATGTGGTCGGCAAAGAAGGGCGCGAAGATGAAAAGGCCCCACATGCCGTAGATGATCGAAGGGATGCCAGCCAGCAGTTCGATAGCCGAGGCCACCGGCGTGCGCAGCCACGGCGGCGCCACTTCGGAGAGATAGAGCGCGATGCCGAAGCTCACCGGTACGGCGATCAGCAGGGCAATCAGCGAGGTGGCGATGGTGCCGTAGACGGGAACGAGTGCGCCGTAGGTGTCGCTGCTCGGATCCCATTCGGAACTGATCAGGAAATGCCAGCCGAAGGTGCCGAACGCGTGGCGGCCGCCCCAAAGCGTGGCGCCTGCGGCACCGAGCAAACAGGCCAGCACGAGCAGGGCGCAGCCCTTGAGCAGCCAGCCGAACAGGCGGTCGTGCCGGGCGTCGCGATGCGCGCGCTCCTCTTGGACCATGGTCGACGCTGCGGCGCCTACATTCGCTTGCATGTGATCCCGATCCCGCTGATGACTTTTCAAACCCGGCCGGTGAGGGCCTGGCCGGTCTGTGGACGATGCGCCGGCTTGCGGCGCCTTTCAACAACAGGCCGCCCGAGGTGAGTCGGGCGGCCCATGCCGTGCGATCAAGCGTTCAGGGTAGGCCTCGACGGTTGCCGTAGCGTGACTGTCGAGACGCGAGCCTTAGTGCTTGTATTCGGTGCTCCAGTACGCCTCGATCTTCTTGACCAAGGTGTCCGGCAGCGCGACATAGTCGAGCGAGGCGGCGTCTTTCTGGCCGTTCTCCAGCGCCCACTTGAAGAAGTCGAACGCCACCTTGGTGTGCTCGGCGTTCTTCGCCTTCTTGTACATCACCACCCAGGTGGTGGCCGTGATCGGCCAAGCCTGCGCACCCGGGGCATTGGTCATGATCAGGTTGAAGTCCTTGGCGCTGCTCCAGTCGGCGGTAGCGGCGGCGGCGGCGAAGGCTTCGGCGCTCGGTGCAACGACCTGGCCAGCGGCATTCTTCAGGTTCACCCAGCTGATCTTGTTCTTCACTGCATAGGCGTATTCGACGTAGCCGATCGAACCCTTGATCTGCTTGACGTACTGCGAGACGCCCTCGTTACCCTTGCCACCCACACCGGTCGGCCAATCAACGGCGGTGCCGAACTTCACCTTGCTCGCCCACTCCGGATTCACCTTGGACAGGTAGTTGGTGAAGTTGAACGAGGTGCCCGAACCATCCGAACGATGCACAACGGTGATCTTGCCGGCCGGCAGGTTCACGCCGGCATTCATCGCGGCGATCTTCGGGTCGTTCCAGTTGGTGATCTTGCCGAGGAAGATGTCGGCGAGCGTGGCGCCGTCCAGCTTGATCTGGCCGGCTTCGATGCCGTTGATGTTGACTACCGGCACGATGCCACCCACCACGACCGGGAACTGGCCCAGGCCGAACTGTGCGAGGTCTTCGGCCTTCACCGGGGCGTCAGTGGCGCCAAAATCGATGGTGCCTTCCTTGATCTGCGCCACGCCGGCGCCCGAGCCGACGGATTGGTAGTTGAGCTTGTTGCCGGTTTTCTCGGCGTAGCCCGCGGACCATTTCGAGAGCACCGGATAGACGAAGCTCGAACCGGCGCCGGTGATGTCGGTGGCATGCACAGACATGCCAAACAGCGAAGCCGCAGCGAACACAGCGGTCGTGCCGATGCGAGACATGGATTTGGTTGAGGTCAACACGGTTGCTCCTTAGCGATAAGGGTCTCGGGGGATTCCCGCCCGCCGTTATTTCATGCGCGCCGTGTTGCAATGAAATGAGTTAAATGTTTCAGCTATATGACAATTTACTGTCGACTGTCATATGGCGCTGATAAAAAAGGAATTAAGGGGTGCCGGCGAAACCGGCGATGAGCCCCGTTTCCTCTTTACATCGACTCAACACCGATCTGTTCGCGCTCGAACACCTCGAGGCGACGCCAACGATTGACGATGGTGCAGAACAATTCCGCGGTGCGTTCGGCGTCGTAGATAGCCGAGTGCGCCTCGCGCGTATCGAAAGGAATGCCGGCCGCCTGCACGGCCTTGCTCAGCACCGTCTGGCCAAAGGCCAGGCCACTCAGCGTGGCGGTATCGAAGCAGCTGAAAGGGTGGAATGGATTGCGCTTGTGACTGACGCGCCGTACGGCGGCGTTGACGAATCCCAGGTCGAATGCCGCGTTGTGGCCCACCAGGATCGCGCGCTGGCAATCCATGTCGCGCATGGCATCGCGGATCGGCTTGAACACGTGATCGAGCGCCAGCCGTTCGTCCAGCGCGCCGCGCAGCGGATTGTCCGGATCGATGCCGGTGATCTCCAGTGCGCGCGGATCGATATTGGCGCCGGGAAACGGATGCACATGGGCAGCGACGGCGGGCATCGGTTGCACATAGCCCTCGGGGGTCATGTGCAATATGACAGCGGCGATTTCCAGCAGTGCGTCGCGCTCAGAGTCGAAGCCGCCGGTTTCCACGTCCACGATCACCGGCAGGAATCCGCGGAATCGCTCGGCCATGCGGCCGGCCATGCTGTTGCTGAGATTTTCCATCGCCAAAGCATACCAGCCAGTGCGTCAGGGCCGGGCAGGGCGAGTGTTGCGTGTCCGTTAGGAACGTTCGCGGGCGAATGTCTTTGTTATGTCACATAACGTGCATGTAACGGTAAAGACGCAGCCGCATCCTGCGCTTCGATCGTGCTTGGACAGCCGGAGATCGAAAGGGGGCGGTCCAGGTGATTCTTACCTACATGCGGAGAATATCCATGCGTTCCAAGTTGCTCGCGGTAGCCGTTGCTGCCGGTTTGGGCGTTACCAGCTTCCACGTCATGGCCGACCCGGCCGCGGCAAAGTCGACCTCGAAGACCAGCACGTCACAGTCTACCCAGAGCGCCGAGATCGAAGCGCTGAAGGCCCAGCTGCAGGCACTGCAGGCCAAGGTCGTCGAGCTGGAACAGCGCACCGATGCCCAGTCTGACATCAACGTTTCCACCGGCCAGGCCGTGGAGCAGGTGCAGAAGCAGGTCGCCACGACCGACGCAACGGTCAAGAAGTCGGCCGACAAGATCGCCTACAAGGGCGTGAACATCACGCTGGGCGGCTTCCTTGCTGCTGAGTCGATCTACCGTTCGGCCCAGGAAGGCGCGGACATCGCTTCGAACTACAGCGCGATTCCGTACAAGAACGTGCAGACGGCCCACATGGCCGAGTTCCGTCTGAGCGCTCGCCAGAGCCGCCTGTCGGCCCTCGCGCAGGGTGACGTGAATCCGACCACCCACCTGGCCGGCTACATCGAGATGGACTTCCTGGGCGGCGCCCAGACGGCGAACTCGAACGAGAGCAACTCGTTCAACCCGCGTATGCGCAACGTGTACCTGACCTCCGATTGGGATACCTCGGGCCTGCACCTGCTGGCCGGCCAGAACTGGTCGCTGCTCACGCTCAACAGCAAGGGCATCATGCCGCGCACCGAGCAGATGCCGCCGCAGATCGACGCGCAGTACATCCCGGGCTTCACCTGGGCCCGTCAGGCTCAGATCCGCCTGGTCAAGGATTGGGACAAGAAGTACTGGCTGGGTATCTCGCTCGAGAACCCGCAGACCACGTTCTACAACAGCCCGAACCAGGCCAAGGCGCCGGTGCAGCAGACGGCTTACAACATTACCGCGGGCTCTGGCTTCGACTCTGCCAACACGCTTTCGCTCAACCACATCCCTGATGTGATCGTGAAGTTCGCCGCCGATCCGGGCTACGGCCATTATGAAGTGTTCGGCCTCGGCCGTTCCTTCTACAACCGCTACGCCGTTAACGGCCACTATCAGAACAACGATTCGTGGGGCGGCGGCTGGGGTCTGGGCGCGATCCTGCCGCTCATCGACAAGACCCTCGACTGGCAGATCTCCGGCATGTCGGGCAAGGGCATCGGCCGCTACGGCAGCGCCCAGCTGTCTGACGTGACCTTCAGCCCGAACGGCAACCTCGCTCCGATCAAGGAAAACATGATCCTGACCGGCCTGACCTGGCACGCCAACTCCGACGTGGACGTCTATCTGTTCGGCGGTCGCGAATCGGCCAGCAAGAAGGACTTCACCGCTTACAACGCTGGCTTGGTGCAGCTCGGCTACGGCAACCCGGCCTACAACAACAGTGGTTGCGACACGGCGGGTGCCGCTGCGGCTACCTGCGTGGGCAACGCCAAGGACATCTGGCAGGGCACCGCTGGCTTCTGGTGGAAGTTCTACCAGGGCAAGTTCGGCAAGATGCAGTTTGGTGCGCAGTACTCGCACACCGAGAAGGAAGCATTTGCTGGCCAGGGCTTCGTCAATGGCGTGCTGACCAATGGCGCGGCTTCGCCGAAGGCCAAGGAAGACATGTTCTTCACCAGCTTCCGTTACTACCCGTTCTAAGCAACTGCACGATTATAGGAAAGGAGTTCGACCCAAGGATGGAGAAACGGCGGGCTTTGCCCGCCGTTTCTGTTTTTGTTTTTCGTGAGCAACGCGATGGAAGGCTAAACGTTGCCTGACCTCGTGCGGTTGAATTGAACTGGCATCATCGCAAACACTTGCGATTCATGGCCGTTTTCCGCTAGTTTTCTCGCATGACCTCGCGTCGCTCCCACTCCCCCTTCGCCGCTTTTCTGTCGTGTCTGTTCGGCCTGTTGCTGCTGATCGGCGCGCCCGTGCGGCCGATACAGGCGTCTTCTGCGCCGATGGGTGATGAGGTCACGACGATCTCGGCCATGGCCGACGATTTTCAGAGCGATGCCGATGCCGACTATTCCGGCCAATGCACGTTCGACGACAACAGCGGCGGCATGGACGACATCCTCCATCCGTTCAATACGCCCCGCCTGTGGGCTTCGCTGCCCTCTCAGCCTCCCGCTACTGGCCCCTACGACGTAGGCCAGTACGCTTCCGCCCGGCTGCTGCGTCCTCCCGAAGCCGCCTGATCGCAGACGCCTATTTGGTCTGTGCGTGCACGCGCCAATAGCGTGCCTGCCGTACCAGCGTGCCTGCTCGTGAGCCTCTGACCGCTACGAACGCCTTGCGTGTTCGCGTCCCGTCGCGGCCATTCACCCACTTTTTGTCCGATGCCTCTCATGGCGCGTCACGCGCCACCGGCGTCGCACCCGAATTTTGTCTGGAGTATTCGCATGAAGCGTTTGATCGAAGGTTTCGAACAATTCCGCAAAGAAGTTTTTCCCGCACAGCGCGAGGTGTTCCGCAAGCTGGCCGATGGCCAGAGTCCCGGCACCATGTTCATCACGTGCGCCGACTCCCGCGTGATGCCAGAGATGATATTTTCGTCGCAGCCTGGCGAGCTGTTTGTCTATCGCAACATCGGCAACATCGTGCCGCCCTATGCCCAGCACGTGAGCGGTGTGGTCGCTGCAATCGAGTACGCGGTGAAAGTGCTCAAGGTCAGGCACATTGTCATTTGCGGGCACTCCGACTGCGGTGCGATGAAGGCGCTGCAACACCCTGAGTTGGTGCAGGACATGCCTTCGGTAGCTGCCTGGATGAAGCATGCCGATGTGGCGCGCTACGTGGTGGAACAGAACGGCCCGGGCCTGCATGGCGCTGGTGGTTTGGCGCGGCTCACGGAAGAGAACGTGGTGGGGCAACTGGAGCACCTGCGAACGTTGCCAACCGTGGCTGCGGCGCTGGCGAGTGGTCAGCTCAGCATCCACGGCTGGGTCTACGACATCGCGCACGCGGAGCTGAAGGCGTTCGATGCACAGCGTGGCCGCTTCGTATTGCTTGAGCCGGGCAAGGGCAAGATGCCTGAAGCCACCCCGCATGCGCGTTTCTCGTTGCCTGCGTCGTCGGCTGCGTGAGGAATACGATCGTGATACGCAGTTATTTTTTGCAGGGATGGTTCGGCCGAGACCTGCTCGGTTCCATCGTGGTGTTTCTGGTGGCGCTGCCCTTGTGCATGGGCATCGCCATCGCCTCGGGCATGCCGCCGGCTGCTGGCCTGATCACTGGCATTATCGGTGGCGTGGTGGTCGGTGCCATCGCGGGTTCGCCTTTGCAGGTGAGCGGTCCTGCTGCGGGCCTCGCGGTGTTGGTGTTCGAGCTTGTTCGCGAGCACGGCGTCATGGCGTTGGGTCCGGTAGTTCTGTTGGCCGGACTGATCCAGATCGCCGCCGGTTTGTGCCGGGTGGGTGTGTGGTTTCGCATGTGTTCGCCGGCGGTCGTGGCCGGCATGCTGTCCGGTATCGGTGTGCTGATCGTGGCCTCACAGCTGCATGTGCTGATCGATGCCGTGCCCAAAGCACGCGGTTTGGAGAATTTCGCAGCGCTGCCAGGCGCAGTGATCGATGCAGTGCAAGGCGAGGGCGGCAGCCTGACGGCCATGGCCGTGGGCGTCGTCACCATCGCGATCATGTTGGGTTGGGAGAAGTTGCGTCCGGCCAAGTTGCGTTTCGTGCCCGGTGCTTTGCTTGCCGTGGTCGCTTTGACGGCTGCGGTGCAGGTGATGGACCTGTCGGTGAAGAAGGTAGATGTGCCATCCAACCTGATGGCCGCGGTGTCGATGCCGGGCTGGAGTGGCTTGGCGGGTTTGCTCGAACCGTCAATGCTGATCGCGGCGTTGACGTTCGCCTTCATCGCCAGCGCTGAGACGCTGCTCTCGGCGGCGGCGGTCGATCGCATGCACGATGGTGCGCGCACACGGTACGACCGCGAGCTCACTGCGCAGGGTATAGGTAACATGCTGTGCGGTTTGCTCGGCGCGCTGCCGATGACCGGCGTGATCGTGCGCAGCGCTGCGAATGTGCAGGCGGGTTCGGCCACGCGCATGGCGACCATTCTGCATGGTGCATGGATCCTGGTGTTCGCGTTGCTGCTGCCCTGGCTGATGCGCATGACGCCGGTGGCGTGTCTTGCGGGCATCCTCGTCTACACGGGCATCAAGATGGTGAATTTCCAGCAGGTGAAAGCGCTGGCGGTGTATGGCAAGGGCACGGCATGGATCTATGTGGGCACCACGGTAGCGATTGTCGCGACGGATCTGCTCGCTGGTGTGCTGGTTGGATTTGCGCTGTCGCTGTTCCGTCTCGCGCTGCATTCGTCCCGGCTCAAGGTGGGGCTGGATCACCATAACGAAACGGGTACGGCATCACTGCGCCTGGAAGGTTCGGCCACGTTCCTGCGTGTGCCGTCGGTGGCGCGCACGCTTGAGCGTGTTCCAC
Organism: Dyella sp. OK584; assembly: GCF_057787755.1. Lineage (NCBI taxonomy): Bacteria > Pseudomonadati > Pseudomonadota > Gammaproteobacteria > Lysobacterales > Rhodanobacteraceae > Dyella > Dyella sp. OK584. The sequence continues at coordinate 3,892,281 of NZ_CM173542.1, read as the reverse complement.
CGAACACGCGTGTGCAGTTGGTGGTGGATCGTCTTCACCACGTCGATCAGGCCTGTCTGGAATTGCTGCGTGAGTGGGGCCGCAATGCCTCTGCGCGCGGTTGCGAGCTGGTGGTGGACTGGCAGCAGCTCAACCAGCGGGTCGAGGGCACGCGACGGGCCGCGTAGGAGCCCGGCTCGTGCAATGAACCTGTTCACGGCCTCCCCCTCTCTCCGCATGTGAACAGGTTCGATGGCCCCGGGCGGGCACGACGGTGGTAGGTCCGTCGCGTTAGCGGGCCCGGGTTGTGCGGTTGGTCATGGCGGTATCGCCGTCGGGCATTTGAGCACTGTCCCAACCACCGCCAAGCGCACGGATCAGATCCACGCTGGCTTGCAGTCGACGTGTGCGTACCTCCTCGGCGCTGCGCTCGGCCTGCAGGGTGGCCGTTTGCGCGCTGACCACATCGAGATAGTTGACCGCGCCTTCGCGATAGCGGTTGGTGGCGATGGTCTGCGAATCGTGCGCGGAGCTGGCGGCATCGTCCTGCTCGTGCGCTTCCTTGCCGAGTTGCTGCAGCAGGGTGAGGTTGTCCTCCACCTGCTGGAATGCGGCGAGCACGATTTGACGATACTGGCCCGCCGCCGCATCGAGATTGGCTTGTGCCGCCTGCACGCGTGAGCGACGCAAACCGCCGTCGAACAAACTCATGGCAAGCTCGGGCCCCAGAGCCCAGTAGCGATTGCCCGCCGTGAGCAAAGCGCCCATGCCCGTATCCTGCCAGCCATAAGCGGCGGCAAGGCTCAGGCGCGGAAAGAACGCCGCACGAGCCACGCCGATCTGCGCATTGGCCGCATACACGCGTCGCTCGGCGGAGGCGATGTCTGGACGCCGTTGCAGCAGGGTCGAAGGCACGCCCAGCGGAATGGCGGGCACCGGCATCGCGGCATCGGTCGTGACGAGCTCGAAGCTTGAAGCCGGCTCACCCACGAGACTGGCGATGGCGTGCTCGGTAAGTGCGCGTTGCGCTTCCACCTCGGAAACCTGCGCCATCGCATCAGAAAGCTGTGTCTTTGCACGGCTGACGTCCAGGCCAGAGGCGACACCACCCTGGAAGCGCCGCTGCGTCAGGTCGAGGCCCTGTTGGTACGCGTCGAGTGTGTCCTTGAGGATGCGGTCCTGCACGTCGTAACCGCGCAGGCGAATGAAGAGGTCAGCCAGCTGTGCTTCGAGGCTCAGCTTCACGGACGCCAGATCGGCGGCGGCAGCGGCCTCATCCGCCTTGCCGGCGGCAACCTCGTTGCGCACGCGGCCCCACAAATCCAGTTCGTACGCTGCGCCGAAGCCAATCGTATCGGCACTGTATTCGTTGGGCTGGTCGCTGCCGCGCAGCGGGCGATTGTTGGACTGGCGATTGCGCAGGTCGCTGGCGCCAACGCCCAGGTGCGGATAGAGATCCGAGCGCACTTCACCGACCAGGGCGCGCGCGGCGTCATAGCGAGCCAGCGCTACCGAGAGGCTTGGGTTGGCGCTGTCGAGCTGTTTTTCCAATCGGTCCAGTTCCGCGTTGCCATACACCGACCACCAGGGACCGCGCGATGCAGTGTCTGCCGGGTGCGCCGGGGACCAGAGTCCATCCTGCGTCTGTCCAGCGAACGATGCAGGCACCGGGCCGACGTCTGGCTTCTGGTAGGTGGGTGCCAGCGAGCACGCCGGCAACACCGCCACCAGTGCGAGCGACAACACATGCCGCATCGAACGATGCAAAGAGGAAAGGGCCATCGTCACTACTCCCGCTTCGCCTGCGCGGCAGAGGTGCTGGCTGTTTCGACCACTTGCACACGGTCGCCTTGCATCAGCGAATCGGATGGGTGATCGACGATGCGGTCGTTCGGCTGCAGGCCTTGGTCGATTTGCAGGTGGTCACCCAGATCCAGCGCGATATGCACGTTGCGTAGCTGCACCTTGCCGTCGGCGCCGAGCACCGCCACCTGTGGACCCTGCGCGCGAAAGATCAGCACGGTCGCAGGCACGGTGACAATGCGGCGGGTGTTGTCCATGGGTAGATGCACTTCTGCATAAGCGCCGGGCATAAGCGCGTTCCTGGTGTTGTCGACTTCGAACTGGGCGAGCAAGGTGCCGGATGTCCGGTTGACCGCACCGGAGTTGCCGATCAGATGGCCGCTGAAGTGCTCGCCCGGATGATCGGGCACGTCCAGGTGCACGCTCATGCCCGGCTTGATCGCATCGGCATAACTCTGCGGCACTTCCACATACAGGCGCATGCGACTGGTGTCCGACACGGTGAACAGGGCCTGGCTGTTGTCGTTGTTGGCGCTGATCAGATCGCCAATATCGGTGTGGCGGGCAGTGACTGTGCCGGCGAAAGGTGCAGTGATGTGCTTGAACGCTTCCAGTGCCGCGATGCGATCCACATCGGCCTGCGCAGCCAGCACATTGGCCTGCGCCGCTTCGGCTTCACCGGCCTTTTCGTCGGCCTCCTGCTTGGACACCGAATTGGATGCGAGCAGGTTTTTCCAGCGCTTGTCGGTCAACGCGGCCAGGCGTGCGTTGGCCTTGGCGCGCGCCAGCCCAGCCTTCGCCTGTTCGAACTGCTGGTCCAGCTCCGGCGTGTCGATCACCGCCAGTGTTTCGTTGGCGGCCACTTCGCTGCCGATGTCGTGATTCCAGCTCTTGAGGTAACCACCCACACGGGCGTGGATCGGCGCACTGATCCAGGCGTCCAGATGGCCAGGCAGGGTCATGCTTTCAGTACCCGCACCGGTTTCAGGGGTGATCAGCTGCACGCTGGGTACGACCTGGGCGTCGGTCCACTTGACCACGCGGTGGTAGTCGTAAGCGCGTACTGAAATTCCCGCGATGGTGGCGAGCACGGTCAGGACCAGGCCTACGCGCAGAGCCTTGCCCGCCTTGGGCAAGCGCTGCGGCGTGGCGGCGGCATGGACATCATGCGACATGGACGGTATCTCCAAGCAAAGAATCGGGAGCCGCCTGCGCCTGCTCACGGCCGTGCACGATGCTGAAGATCACCGGCACGAACAGCAGGGTGGCGAAAGTGGCGAACAGCAGGCCGCCGATTACGGCGCGGCCGAGCGGTGAGTTCTGTTCCTGGCTGAGCGCCATGGGCAACATGCCGATGATCATCGCCAGCGCGGTCATGCAGACCGGACGGAAACGCGTGAAGCCCGCTTCCAGCGCTGCCTTCATCGCGTCGCCATGCTCGGCCAGGCGTTCGCGGCAGAAACTCACGACAAGAATCGAGTTGGCCGTGGCCACGCCCATGCACATGATGGCGCCGGTAAGCGCGGGTACCGACAGCGTGGTGTGCGTGAGGAACAGCATCCACACGATGCCGGCAAGTGCCGCGGGCAGGGCGGTGATGATCACGAACGGGTCAAGCCACGACTGGAAGTTCACCACGATCAGCAGATAGATCATCACGATGGCGCCGACCAGACCAAATATCAGGCCGCCAAAGGCTTCGTTCATCGTGCCGACCTGGCCGTGCAGACTCACCACGGTGCCCTTGGGGCGTGTTGCGGCGAAGTGGTCGAGCACCTTTTGCACATCGCCGGAAACGGCGCCAAGGTCGCGATCCTGCACCGTGGCGTAGATGTCATAGGCCGGCATGATGTTGTAGTGCGACACCACTGCTGCGCTGGGTACGCGCGTGAACGTGGCGAGCCCTCCGAGAATCTGGCTGGCACCCTTGCCGGTGGGCGTCACCGGCATGCTGGCGAGATCGGCCATGCTATTCATGCGGTATTGCGGCGTGGCGGCCACGATGGCGTAGGACACGCCGCTCTTGGGATTGAGCCAGAACGCCGGTGCCACCTGCGAACTGCCGGCGAGTGACGCGACCATGCTGTTGGTGACGTCGCGCTCGGTGACGCCCAGCTGGTCGGCGCGCGTGCGGTTCACTTTGACGTTGAGCTGCGGATAACTCGAACTTTGCTGCAGGCGAACGTCAGCGATACCCGGCACCTTCCGCAGCTCCTTCATGATCTGCATGGCATAACTCTCGTTGGCCTCGCGATCGCGCCCGGCGATGGAGATGTCCAGCGGGGCAGGTGCGCCGAAGTTGAGAATCTGGCTGCTCATGTCAGCTGGCAGGAAAGCGAACTGGCTGCCCGGGAATTCGCGCGGCAGCCGCTCGCGCAGCTTGCGCACGAAATCAGCGGTGGGACCGTGGCCTTCCTTCAACACGATCTGGATGTCACCGTCCTGCGGGCCGATGGTGCCACTGCTGTTGTAGACCAGATTCACGCCGCTGAGCGGCAAGCCGATGTTGTCGATCACCGATTCCAGCTGCTCAGGTGGGATCACCTGCCGGATGGCCGCCTCGATATGATCGAACTCCGCCGCGGTTTCCTCCACGCGCGTTCCCATCGGTGCGCGCACATGCATGGCGATGGCGCCGGCGTCAACGTCGGGGAAGAAGTCGCGCCCAAGCATTGGCACGAGTGCGAAGGAAACCAGTACGAAGCCGAGAAAGCCAAACACGAATTTCCGCCGGTTGGCTAGGGCTACGCTCAGCGTGGCGTAGTAGAGATCGCGGACGTGGGTGAAGCGAAGTTCGAAGCGCTGCTGTAGCGAGATCAGCCACGCCAGCACCGTCGGTCGGCGATGCGGCACCGGCTGGTCGCCTTCGTGATGATTGATATAGGTGTCTTCCGGATGGTCGCCCTTGCCGTTTTGCGTGTGGTGCGGCTTGAGCAGGTACATCGCCAGCGTTGGCACCAGCGTGCGCGACAGCAGGAACGACGAGGCCATGGCAAAGATCACCGCCAGCGCCATCGGGCGGAACAGGAAGCCGGCAATGCCGTTGAGCATGAACATCGGCACGAACACGATGCAGATGCACAGCAGTGAAACGAAAGCAGGCGTCACGATCTGCTTCGCACCGTCCATGATCGCCGTCTGGACGTCCTTGCCTTGCTCGAGGTGCCAGTTGATGTTTTCGATGGTCACCGTGGCGTCGTCCACCAAGATGCCTACGGCCAGCGCCAGGCCACCGAGCGTCATCACATTCATCGTTTGGCCGAACGCGGCCAACAGCGTGATGGCCGAAAGGATCGACAGCGGGATGGACACGGCGATGATCACCGTGGAACGCCAGCTACCCAGGAACACCAGGATCATCACCGAGGTGAGCAGTGCAGCGATGATGCCTTCGCGCGCCACGGACGAGATGGCCGACTTCACGAAGATGGACTGATCGCTGAGCAGCGAAATCTTCAGCGATGAGGGTTGGGTTTCCTTGATCAGCGGCAACAGCTGCTTGATACCTGCCACCACAGACAGCGTCGACGCATTGCCGTTCTTGAGCGCCGGCATCAACACCGCGCGTTTGCCATCCACGCGCACCACGTTGTTCTGCGGCGGCGCGCCGTCGCGTACATGTGCCACATCGCCAATGGTGATGGTGGCACCATTGACTGTCTTCACCGGCAGGTCGTTGAGCTCATCGATTGCCGTGGGACTGTTGTTGAGCTGCACATGGTATTCGTATGTGCCGATCTTGGCGGTGCCCACCGGGATGATCTGGTTCTGCGCGGACAGCGCATTACCCACGTCCTGCGCCGACAGCCCCTTGGCGGCGAGCGCCTGCGGATCGAGGTCCAGCGTGATCTGGCGTTGCTTGCCGCCGTACGGCGTGGGAATAGCCACGCCCGGCACGGAGATCAGCGTCGGACGCATGAAGTTCTGCGCAATGTCGCGGATCTTCGCTTCCGTCAGCTCATTGCTCGACAACGCCATCTGCAGCACCGGCACGGTGGATGCGTTGTAGTTGAGAATCAGCGGCGGCGTGATGCCGGGTGGCATCTGCTTCACCACGGTTTGCGAAATCGAGGTGACCTGCGCAGTGGCAGTGCGTATGTCCACGCCCGGCTGAAAAAAGATCTTTACGATGCCCACGCCCGGCAGCGATTGCGACTCCATGTGCTCGATGTCGTTGACCGATGTGGTGAGCTGACGCTCGTAGTAATAGATCACACGACCTGACATCTGATCGGGCGGCAGGCCGTTGTAGGTCCACACAACGCTGATGACCGGAATGCCGATGTTGGGAAAGATATCCGTCGGCGTGCGCACGGCGGCCAGCGGACCGGCAATGAGGATGACGATCGCCAGCACGATGAACGTGAGCGGACGTGAAAGGGCAATGCGGACAAGGCCAAGCATGGAATGTTCCGGCGGTGCGTCGGCGCACATGGCGCCACGGCGTGACGGCGGAGCTGTCACATCGGTGAAATGTGGTGGAGCGTCGAGAGCTAGCGGGGCGGTCCAGAGTCTTGCGGAATGCAGCGGCAGATCGTCATGTCGTGGCTCGATGCAGGGCGTGAGCCCGATGCGAGCATGGTCGCAAGGTAATCTTGTGGGAACCTTTTGGATGGCTGAAGGGAGCTTGACCCAGGGGCAGGGCTTTAGCTCCTTCTCCCCTTTGGGGAGAAGGTTGGGATGAGGGGCGGGTGCTCGCGATAGCGTGGCTATGAGCCTTATCGCCAGCTTGCCGCCTAAGACCTGAGGAAGTCCCCGTGGAACACAGCGGGTGTTTCGACATCCTGACGGCTGCTGCTCCTTCTCCCCTTCGGGGAGAAGGTTGGGATGAGGGGTCAATCTTGCGATTGTCTATGGGGGTTCTTGCCAGCTTGCCGCTTACGCAGCGGGCGTTTCGACTGCCTGCCGGCAGCCGAGTCACTTTTCTTTGCTGGCCCAAAGAAAAGTAACCCAAAGAAATGGCCTTGAAGGCTCATAGCGATGGGCGAGATACGAGCCTGAAGGACGCCGCCAGTTAAATGGGTTGCGGCCCATGGTCATGCACAGTTGCTACACCGCAACGCGCCCAGGCGCAGAGGGCTTAACGCGTCGGTTTTGTTGCACTCTCGGCTACAGCAAACGTCGCGACCTTCGGTCGCCCCGCGTTTTAAGTCCTCACCGCTTCGACGCGTTGCGGCGTAGCGGCTGCGTATAGTTAGGGCAACCAACTTTCAGATCACAGAGACCTTCCGGCGCTTCTATCCCACGGCGCGCTGCCAGCTCCAGAGGCTCTTTCTTTGGGTTACTTTTCTTTGAGCCAGCAAAGAAAAGTGACTCGGACCGCGGCAGCGGTTCGAAACGCCCGCTGCGTAGGCGGCAAGCTGGCGACATCGCTCGGCTTACGCGTAATCGCGAGCACCCGCCCCTCATCCCAACCTTCTCCCCAGAGGGGAGAAGGAGCAGTGCTCGCTCGCTGCCTCAACTGCGACGTCCTTCGGCGGCAAGCGGCAAGCGGCCCCAACAAGCCGGTCCTGGTCGATCGCCAGCGGTAGCCAAAAGCAGAAGAGACCAGTCTCAGCCCCGCTCAACCGCCATGCGAATGCGCACCAGCAAACCCCGCCCCAACGGCGAATCCAACAGCTCAATGGATGCACCGTGCAGTTCGATCGCGCGCTGCACGATGCTCAGGCCCAAACCGTAACCCCGGGTCGCGCTCTCCACTTCGCGGTGAAAACGCTGGAAGACTGCGTGCCGCCGATCCTCGGAAATACCCGGACCGTTGTCGCAGATATCAATGACTGCCTGCGTCCCTTCCTGACGGATCGCCACCTCGACCTGGCCGGCGGCCTCGGTATAGCGCAGGGCATTCTCAACCAGGTTGCGGAACATCGCGGTGAGTGCCACCTCGTGCCCCCTCACCACTAGCGCCGTATCGTCGTGATTGAGGCTGACGGCAATGTCTTTCTCGGCGATCAATGGAGCCAGTTCCTCGATCACTTCGGTGGCGATCCGCGCGAGATCGAGACGAACGCGTTGCTGCGAAGCGGCGCCAGCCTCAAGCCGGGCCATCGCCAGGATCTGCTCGATGCGCCGCCCCAGCCGCGCCATGCTCTGTTGAGCGTGACGCACAGTGAACTCCACCTCGGTCGGATCGTCCGAGATCATGGCGCTTTCCAGATGGATCATGGTCGCGGCAAGCGGGGTGCGCAGTTCGTGGGCGACGTCGGTGGCGAAACGGTGCTCGCGTTCCAGCGCATCTTCCAGTCGCTCCAGCTGTTGATTCAGTGCCGCGATCAACGGCTTGATCTCCTGTGGCGCATAGTTCAACGGCATCGGCTTGCGGCTGCCTGGCGTGCGGCGGTCGAGCAGCTCAGTGAGCAGTGCGACGGGCCGCAGTCCGCGTTTCACCGCGAGGCTGACCAGTAGGGCCAGCAGCGGCAGGCCGATCAACAGGGGCAAGGTATGTTCGATGACCAGGCCGCGAGCAATGTCGAATCGGTTGTCGGAGCGCTCGCCGATGCGGATCACCAGGTTGGCGCGGTTCTGCAGGGTGAAGGTGCGCCACAGGCGGCCTTCGCGCTGAATGTCTCGGAACCCGCGTTCGTCGGCGGTCGGTGGCGGCAAATCGGCGAGATTGGACGTCGCGGCGATCAGCTCACCTTGCGTGTCATACGCCTGGAAACCCACTTCTGGCTCATAGTTGTGCGGGTGCACCGATACCACCACGCCATGGCGGTGCGCGTCGGTGCTTTGTGGAATGCCTGGAAGGTCCGCATCGCGCAGCGGCAGCTGGCCGTGGGCGATCAGGGTGCCCAGCGTGCGGCCGGCCTGCGCGAGGCGGCCGTCGAGCAGCTCGTTCATCTCGCGAAGTTCGCGGCGATAGCTGATCCAGCCGAGCGGAATGAGCACGGCCACCATCACGGCGATGATCAGCCAGGTCAGGCGCGTGCGAAGGCTGGCGGGGTGCGCGCTCATTGCGGTTCGCGCGGAATCATGTAGCCAATGCCGCGCACGGTGTGGATCACCTCGGCGCTCAGTTTGCGCCGCAGCCAGTGCACCTGCACTTCGATGGCGTTGCGTTCAACCACGGTGTCCAGGCCGTACACCGAATTCTCCAGCGCCTCCCGACGCACGATACGTCCCGCACGCTCCATCAGCACGCGCAGCAGCGCGAACTCCCGGCGCGTCAGGCTGACGCGTTCGCCGCGAAACTCCACCTCGGCAGTCGCCAGGTTCAGGCGCAGGCCGCCTACTTCGACCAGGTTGTCAGCGAGCCCTTGCGTGCGGCGGGTGAGCGAGCGGATACGCGCGGCCAATTCGCCGAGGTGGAAGGGTTTCACCAGATAATCGTCGGCACCCAGATCCAGGCCACGAATGCGCATCTCCAGCGCGTCGCGCGCGGTCATCACCAGCACGGGCGTCTTGACGCCGGCGCGCCGTGCTTCGGCGAGTACTTCCAGACCGTCCTTGCCGGGCAGGCCAAGGTCCAGCAGCACGAGATCGACAGGATCGCCCCGCAATGCCTCGGTCGCCTCTCGGCCATCGCGCAGCCAAGTGACGGCATAGGACTGGTGCTCCAGTGCGTGCTTGATGGCCGCGCCGAGCTCGGCATCGTCCTCGACCAGCAGAATATGCATGCCATACCACCCGTGTCGGCCCAGGGATCGCGTGGCGATGAGAAAGCCAACGCCCGCGCCATGATCCCCAATCATCCTTTTGTGGAACTTTTGCCGGCAGAGCGGACCCCGGCCCCGTCACGTTGGCGCGTGAGACGGGGCGCGTCAATCGGAGCGTCCGTGGGTGTGGGCAGAAACTGCATAAAGGCAGACGGCGAGCTGCTGCCCGCCGTCTGACTCCCTGCGAATGCGCCAACAAGCGCTGGCGCGGTGAAATCGATGTGAGGTTCGCGGTTGCTTATGGGCCCTTTGCCAGCGCGGCCGCGAGAATTGCGTTTCTCAGGTCGGCCTGAGTCATGGCGGCGCCTTCCGATTGGTCAATCGCCACTGCCTTGATCGACTGCGGTTTGAGCATGAGATGACGTTGCACCTCCCAGCTATTGGCCTGTTGCTGGGCGCGTGCGAAGTCCGCAGGAGTGTTACCGACGAAACCAATCACGGCGTAGCCGGCGAGGTCGACGGTGTAGGTTTCAACAGCGGCGCTTGCCTGGCCAACGAAGGCAAGGCCAAGCGCAATGACAGCAGGGATGATCAGGCGCTTCATGATGTTGCCTCCTAACGGGGATGCATTGTCCGGGGGAGGCTTTACCTTAGGTCTTCGCCGTGCACCAAGCTTGAGGGAGTTGCACGAAACGCTGAGGAAAGCATGAGGTTTTGTCATGCGTTGCGTGCGCACCCTGCCATTCGTCATGCTTTTCAACTCGCGATGGTCTTTTCCTTGTAACGGCACAGATCGCGGATGACGCATTGAGGACAATCGGGCTTGCGCGCCTTGCACACGTAACGGCCGTGCAAGATGAGCCAATGATGCGCGTCCTGCTTGAACTCGGCAGGCACGACCTTCTCCAATCTGTCTTCTACCTTGCGCACGTCTTTCCCGGGAGCGAGGCCCGTGCGGTTGGAGACGCGAAAGATGTGAGTGTCTACCGCAATGGTCGGATGGCCAAACGCCGTGTTGAGTACCACGTTCGCGGTCTTGCGTCCCACGCCCGGCAGTGCCTCGAGCGCTTCGCGCGTGCGCGGCACGTCGCTGTGGTACTGCTCGACCAAAATCCGACACAGGGCGATAACATTCTTGGCCTTGCTGTTGAACAGGCCGATGCTGCTGATGAACGCCTTGAGCTTCTCTTCGCCAAGATCGAGGATGGCCTGCGGCGTATTAGCAACGGGATAAAGTTTTTTTGTCGCCTTGTTCACGCCAACGTCGGTGGCTTGTGCAGAAAGCACCACGGCAACCAGCAGCTCGAACGGCGTGGTGTAGTTGAGCTCGGTGGTGGGATGAGGATCGAGTTCGCGCAGGCGGGTGAACAGCTCGACGACGTCGGCCTTCTTCACTTGGACGGTCCTTGTTGCTTGGCGCGTGCGCGGGCCAATGCCGCAAGCACGGGGTTGTTCTGGGCGGAAGCGTCGACCAGGGCCTTGCGTGCCGCCAACTCGGCATCGCGCTGCACTTGCTCGCGCGCCAACCGCGCTTCACGTCGCTGGAAGTGCGTACGGGCGGCGTCCGTATGTGCTGGATCGTCCACCCATGAGAGCGGCATCGGCTCGAGCACGATGCAATCCACCGGACAAGCTGGCACGCATAGCTCGCAGCCGGTGCAGTCATCGGCGACCACGGTATGCATCAATTTGGCCGCGCCCACGATGGCGTCCACCGGGCAGGCCTGTATGCATTTGGTGCAACCGATGCAGTCCGCCTCCACGATGCGCGCCAGCATGCGCGGTTTCTCCACGCCATGCGTCGGGTCGAGTGGCAGCTCGGGTATGTCCAGCAGTTCGGCGAGACGGGCGATGCCGGCGGCACCGCCTGGTGGGCACTGGTTGATCTTCGCTTCGCCACGCGCGATCGCCTCCGCATAGGGGCGACAGCCGTGAAATCCGCACTGCTCGCATTGCGTTTGCGGGAGCAGGGCGTCGATGCGGTCAGCGAGCGAGGTCATGATGGGAATCTTCACTCGGGGCTCTATTCCAGCGCTTGCCGCAATGATCGCATTGGACCCTGCGTTGCCAGCGCCATGGCATGGGCAGGCAAAGCATGACAAAGAGTACGAATGTCCACCCGCGCCGGCGCTGGTCGGGATGGATCCCGGAGCCTCCACAACGGGGGCAGGTCGGGGCGTCATCCATCGCATCGGGCAAGGCGTATTCGCCTTGCCACCATGCGGCCAGCACCTGCCGGCCCTGTGCGAGGTGATTCTGCGCAACCATGACGCGATAACCGCCATAGGCCAGCGCCATGTTCCAGTTGGCGCGAACGATCCCCGCGTCGAAGACAAACGCCTCAACGCCTTCGGCGCGCAATAACCCAGCGACGATCTCGGCTTCCTGTAGATCCAAGGTCCAATGAATCCGTCGCATAGGTCTCCACGTATTTAGCGAACGGTCGCGCCCGGCTTCGCGCCCTGGTCGGCGTCAAGCAGGAACAGGTCGCCGCCGCCATCTCCCGCGGAAAGGATCATGCCCTCGGAGAGGCCAAAGCGCATCTTGCGCGGCGCGAGATTGGCGATGAACACCACGTTGCGGCCCACCAGCTTCTCCGGCTCGCCGTAAGCGGCGCGGATGCCCGAGAAGATCTGGCGCGTGCCCAGCGGGCCGGCATCGAGTTCGAAGCGCAGCAGCTTGTCCGAGCCATCGACGAACTCGCATGCGGCGACCTTGCCGATGCGCAGGTCGAGCTTGGCGAAATCGTCGATGCCGATGATGGCAGCGCCGTCGATGGCGGGCGGCGTGTGCGTGGTGCTGGCTTCGCTCATGGTCTTGCTGGATTCCTTGAATTTCTTGGCGGGGGCAGGTTTGGTGTCGGTGGGTGCGAGGGAATCTTTCGACGCTTCCACCATCGCTTCGACATGCTTGGGATCGATGCGACCGAGCAGCGGCTCGAACACGTTGACAGTGTGGTTGTGCAGCTCGGCGCGGGCATCGTCGAAACCGGTGATCGGCGCAGCGAGGAAACGCTCGGCCGCTTCCACGGTGGCGGGCAGCACCGGCTTGAGCAGGCTGGCCAGCAGGCGGAACGCGGCCAGCGCGAACGAGCACACCTGGTGCAATTCGTCGCGAAGCGTGTCGTCCTTGGCCATCGTCCAGGGCGCCTTGGCCGCGATGTATCCGTTGACCATGTCGGCCATGGTCACGAAGCGGCGAGCCACTTCGGCAAATTCGCCGCTGTTGTAGAGCGCTGGCACGTCGCCATACAGCGACAGCAGCTCGCGCCACAATTCCTGTTCTTCATGGCTGAAGGCAGGCGCGAGGCGGCCGTCGAAATACTTGTGCACGAAACCGGCCGTGCGGCTGGCGATGTTCACCCACTTGCCGACCAGGTGCGAGTTGACGCGTTCTTCAAACGCTTTGAGGTCCAGGTCCACGTCCACTGGCGTGTCGCTCAGCATGCTGGCGAAGTAATAACGCAGGAACTCCGGGTGCAGGCCGGCATCGAGATAGGTGCGCGCCTTGATGAAGGTGCCGCGCGACTTGGACATCTTCGCGCCGTTGACGGTGAGATAGCCGTTGACGTGCAGCGCCGTTGGCGTACGGAAGTTCGCGCCGTGCAGCATCGCCGGCCAGAACAGGCCGTGGAAATTGATGATGTCCTTGCCGATGAAGTGGTGCATCTCGGCGTGGCTGTCGCCTGCGAGGAAATCCTCGAACTTCAGGTCGGTGCGATCGCACAGCGCCTTGAAGCTGGCGAGATAGCCTACCGGCGCATCCAGCCACACGTAGAAGTACTTGCCCGGCGCATCGGGAATGGGAAATCCGAAGTAAGGCGCATCGCGCGAGATGTCCCAATCCTTCAGGCCGCCATCCAGCCACTCGCGCAGCTTCGCCACCACGCCACTGTTGGCCACCGGCTGGCCATCGGTGAGCTTGCCGGCAAACCAGTCGCGCAGCAGTGGCTCGAACTTGCCCAGCTCGAAGAAGTAATGCTCCGAACCGCGCAGCACCGGCGTGGCACCCGACATCACCGAATACGGGTTGACCAGGTCGGTGGGCGCGTAAGTGGCGCCACAGTTCTCGCAATTGTCGCCGTACTGGTCGGCCGCACCGCAGTTGGGGCAGGTGCCCTTGATGTAGCGGTCCGGCAGGAACATTTCCTTTTCGGGGTCGAACAGCTGCTGGATATCGCGGCGCGCGATGAAACCGCCATCGCGCAGGCGCGTGTAGATCAGCGAGGCGAGCGCGCGGTTTTCTTCCGAATGGGTCGAGTGATAGTGATCAAACGCCACCCCGAACGCGGCAAAGTCCGCCTCGTGGCCGATACGAACGCCTTCGATATAGGTTTCCGGAGACAGCCCGGCCTTTTCGGCGGCCAGCATGATCGGCGTGCCGTGTGCGTCGTCCGCGCAGACATAGATGGCCTCGTTGCCCTGCATCCGCTGCGCGCGCACCCAGATATCGGCCTGGATGTAGCCCAGCAGGTGGCCCAGGTGCAGCGGACCATTGGCATAGGGCAGGGCGTTGGTAACGAGTAGGCGACGGCTCATGGACGGAGGCGATTGCGAGGGGTTTTCCATTATGACATGCGTGCCCACGGAAACCCCGACACCCCGCCATCCGAGTCGTTACGTCCGTATAGACGTCCGCCGCCACGCCATGATGCATGCCGCGACGATCGCCGTGGGAAGCCAGACCCAGCATAGTTCCGATACCAGCACGTGCGCTCCGCGTTCGCTGAAGAAGCGCGCGCCGATCGGGGATACCGCGATGGGGTGGAACGGTGCGAACCAGCGAACGTGACTGAAGGGCCACCATAGCGCGACCCCAAGGCCGCCATCGGTGCATGCATCGAGCAAGGGGTGAGACAGCGCGGAAAGTCCGACGAAAACGGCGCACCGCCCCGGTGAGCTGTTCAGTTGCCGGTGCCAGCACGCCGCCATTGCGGCGAGCACCAGCGCAAACACGATCGAGTGCGTGGCGCCGCGGTGGCCGAAATCCGCGGCATAAGGAATGTGCAATGCGAACGCCAGTACGTCGGCGTCGGGAAGCATGGCAGCGACAGCACCGGCGGCCATCAGGCGACTGCTGACCTGGGATCGTCCGGCAGCGGCGCCAAGCATCAGTGGCACGACGGCATGAGTGAGTATGGTGGGCATCGTCCTTGACTCCTCGTTGGCACCGATGAAGTTCTCACAGGATCCGGGCCAAAGCATGGCCGAGGCGGGGCGGGTGGCGAACATCCCTGTGACGGTGTTGCACGTTTATGCACGTTTTAATACATTTGTGCTTACTACTTCCAGGCATGTAGGCACGTGAAAGCCATTCCTGAAACGACTCTCGGCCTCGACCAGGTGCCATCCCTTGGCGCGGCAAGGTGGGCGACACGATTGATCTTCCTTGTTTCCGGCATCGGCATGTCCGCCTGGGCGCCAATGGTTCCGTATGCCAAGGCACGCCTTGGCCTGGACGACGCGCAGCTGGGACTCGCGCTGCTCGCGTTCGGCGGTGGGTCGATGCTGTCGATGCCTTTCGTCGGCTGGCTTGCGCATCGGCTTGGCAATCGCACGGTGATCGTGGCGTCGGGCCTGCTGATGTGCGCCGCGTTGCCGATACTGGCGCTGGCCTCGACGACGCCAGTGTTGGTCGGCACTTTGTTCTACTTCGGCGTGATGCTGGGTGCGGTGGACGTGGCGATGAACGCGCACGCCGTCGAGGTGGAAAGGCTCGATGGCGGTCGTCTGATGTCGGGCTTCCATGGACTTTTCAGCATCGGCGGCCTGACGGGCGCGGCCGTGGTGAGTGGCCTGCTGGCCGTGGGCGTGCCACTCGTGGCCACCGCGAGCGGCATTGCCGCAGTGCTGGTGGTGCTCGTGCTGTGGCTGCGCGGCAGCCTGCTGGACGACGGCCCTTCGGCGGCATCCACGGAACGCAATGAATTCAGCATGCCGCACGCGTTGGCGTGGGTGCTTGGCCTGATGTGTTTCGCGAGCTTTCTCGCCGAAGGTGCGATGCTCGACTGGAGCGCAGTGTTCCTTCGCGACTTCCGTGGCGTGGCCGCGGCTTCGGCGGGTTTCGGTTACGCCTGTTTCTCGGTGGCGATGGCGGCGGGCCGACTCACCGGTGACCGGCTGATCGCCCGACATGGACCTGTGTGGGCCGTGCGCACCGGCGCCGCATTGGCCGTCTGCGGTTTCCTGCTGGTGGCATGGGTGCCCAGTGCCGCGATGGCGCTCGGCGGATTCGTGCTGATCGGCCTGGGCGCCTCCAACATCGTGCCCGTGATGTTTAGCGCCGCCGGACGATTGCCCGGCACACCTCCGGCGATTGCCATCGCCACCGCCACCACGCTTGGTTACGCGGGGCTGTTGAGCGGGCCGGCGCTGATCGGTTTCGTGTCGCATGCCAGCAGCCTTCCGGTGGCGTTTGCCGCCGTCGCGGCACTGCTGGTCGTGGTGGCCTTGTCGGCGAGGATCGTGCAGCGATGAGTAACTCCGTAAATACCGTGATCTTCGATCTGGGCAACGTGCTGGTTGCCTGGGATCCCCGCCAGCTGTACCGGCGGTTGATCGAGGATGAGGCGCAGATGGAATGGTTCCTCCGCGAGGTTTGCAACAGCGCATGGAACGAGCAGCAGGATGCAGGACGTCCGTGGGCCGAAGCCACCGCAGTGCTACGTGCCAGGTTTCCCGAGCATGCCGCGTGGATCGACGCCTATCACCATCGCTGGGTGGAAACCCTCGTCGGTCCCATCGAGGGAACCGTCGCACTGTTGGCCGAACTTCGCGAGCGCGGCGTGCGTCTGCTGGCCTTGACCAACTGGTCACAGGAAACGTTTCCGATCGCGCGCGAGCGTTATCCGTTCCTGCAGTGGTTCGAGGGCATTGTGATATCCGGCGAGGAGCAGCTGATCAAGCCCGACCCGCGCATTTATCAGCGCCTGCTCGAACGCTACGGTGTGGAACCCGCGAGAGCGCTCTACATCGACGACTCCGCGCGCAACGTGGCGGCAGCGGAGGCGCTCGGCATGCGGGGCTGGCGGTTCAGGGAGCCGGCAGGGCTGCGCGCGCATTTGATGGCGCTGGGCCTGCTGGACGCAGACGCAGAGGTTCGCCATGGCTAAGGCGGTGCCCGTCATTCCTGAAAGCGGCGCGCTGCCCGAGGAGCGACAGCAGCGCATCCTGGCGAAGCTGCGCAACGATGGCCGGGTGGTGGCCGTCGAATTGGCCACCGCGTTTGGAGTTTCGGAAGACTCGATCCGTCGTGATCTTCGCGAACTCGCCGCGCAGGGACTATGCAAGCGCGTCTATGGCGGTGCGTTGTTGCCGGCTGCGACGCCGGCGCCGCTCAAGCAGCGACGTGGCGAACATTCGGCACGCAAACTCGTGCTGGCCCGCAAAGCGGTGGAACTGGTGCGACCGGGCCAGACGCTCCTGATCGACACCGGCACGACCAACACGGTCATAGCGTCCGTGCTTCCGGTGGATGCGGGGCTGATCGTTATCACCAATGCGCCTCTCATCGCCCAACTGTTGCTGGACCGCGAGGGCTTCGACGTGCTGCTGATCGGCGGACGCATCGATGCCGCCATTGGCGGCACCGTGGGAGCGCAGGCGGTAGAGCAGGTGAGACGCGTGCGTGCCGACGTATGTTTTCCCGGCACCTGCGCGATTGACGCGGCGCATGGATTGTGGGGCTTCGACAGCGAGGAGGCGCTATTCAAGCGCGCGATGATCGAGGCCAGCGACGAGACGGTGGTGGTGGCTACCGACGACAAGCTCGGCGCAGTGGCGTCGCATCAGGTGGCCGAGCTCTCGCGCGTGCAGCATCTGGTGGTGGAGCATTCGGCGGATCGTGCCACGCGAGTGGCGTTCACGGCGCGTGGCGTGGCGGTGCATCGGGCGGAGGCGGCGAGCTGATGCCCTTACTTCCTCTCCCCTTTGGGGGAGAGGATTGAGGTGAGGGGTGGGTGCTTGCGGAAGCACTTCAACAAAGGTGGGGTTCTAACAGGTGCCATCGCAAGATTGGCCCCCTCACCCCAGCCCTCTCCCCAAAGGGAGAGGGAGAAGTGCGGAATTACTGCTGGCGTTCCCACACCTGGGTGCGGCCGAGCAGCGAGAAGCCGATGTAGCCGCGCACGGTGAGCTTGGTACCGTTTTCGACGGTCTGGAGCTTGACCTTGTAGATCTTGCCGGTCTTGGGATCGAGGATCTTGCCGCCATCCCACATGTCGCCGTCCTGGTGCACGCCCCACATGATGTTCATGCCTTCGACGGGTTTGTCCTTCCGGTCGCCGTCGCAATTCTTGCAGGTCGGGTGCGGGCCCTCGTCGGACTGCAGCACTTGCAGCACGGTGGCCTTGAGCTCGCCGCCTTCGTTGGTGATCTGCACGATGGACTTGGGCTTGCCCGTCTCATCGTCGATGGTCTTCCAGGTGCCGACCGGGGTGTTCTCGGCGGCGAACACCGCACCCGCACCAAGCAGGAGGGCGGCGGCAACGGCAACGCGAAGCAGTGACTTCATAGGTGATCCTCCCGTACGAAAGCGTATGTTTGGAGCCTGACCGACGCCGCACAAAGCCGTCAAGCTGCAGTGCGAAAGCCTTTGTGACCGGTCCCGGGCCAGTGGCTGGCATAATGGGCGATCCCCATGACAATCCACGACTTCCTATGACGCAAGCGAGCGAAGCCCTGGTCCGCCAGATTCTCGGCGAGCTGCAAGATCCCCATACCGGTGCACCACTGGCCGATACCGTGCGTGCCGTGGGCGTGGACGGCGACCGCGTCTCGGTGGACATCCAGCTGGGCTATCCGGCGGCGGGTGTGATCGACGCGCTGACCGTGCGCATCAAGCAGGCGCTGGAAGCCGACTCGGCCATTGCCGTGGCGTCGGTGTCGATCGGCACGCGCATCCACGCGCACAAGGTGCAAGGCACGCTGGCACCGCAGCCGGGCGTGAAGAACATCATCGTGGTGGCCTCGGGCAAGGGCGGCGTGGGCAAGTCCACTGTGTCGGCCAACCTGGCGCTGGCGCTTGCGGCCGAGGGCGCCAAGGTGGGTGTGCTCGACGCGGATATCTACGGTCCCAGCCAGCCGCGCATGCTTGGCATCAGCGGCAGGCCGCAGTCGCCGGACGGCAAGAGCATCATCCCGATGGAAGCGCACGGCCTGCAGGCCATGTCGATTGGTTTCCTGGTAGACGAGGAAACGCCCATGATCTGGCGTGGCCCGATGGTCACCCAAGCCATGATGCAGCTGCTCAACGATAGCCGCTGGGAACAGCTCGATTACCTCATCGTGGACCTGCCGCCAGGCACCGGCGACATCCAGCTCACGCTGTCGCAGAAGGTGCCGGTGGCCGGCGCGGTGATCGTCACCACGCCGCAGGACATCGCCCTGCTGGACGCGCGCAAGGCGCTGAAGATGTTCGAGAAGGTCGACGTGCCGGTGCTGGGCGTGGTGGAGAACATGGCCACCCATGTGTGCTCGAACTGCGGCCATGAGGAACACATCTTCGGCGAAGGCGGCGGGGCGCGCATGGCCAAACAGTACGGCGTGGCTTACCTCGGTTCGCTGCCCTTGGATATCCGCATCCGCGAGCAGGCTGATGGCGGTACGCCGACCGTGGTGGCAATGCCCGAGTCCGATCTCACTGCACGCTACCGTGAGATCGCCCGCAACGTCGCTGGCCGGCTGTCGCGCAAGCCGCGCAACAAATCGCTGGGGCTGGGCAAGATCATGGTGCAGGGCACACCGTGAGTCCGGATGCCGGACGGCTGGCGCCACTTCGTGTGCTGTGCCTGTCCGGCAGTTTGCGACAGCGTTCCGGCAACACCGCTTTGTTGCGGGCTGCCGAGCAACTGGCGCCAGTGTCGTTGGAGCTGGCGCTGTATGACGGGCTGGCGAGCCTGCCACCGTTCAACCCCGACGACGAGATGAGCGCGCTGCCCGCCAGCGCGGCAACGTTGCGGCAGCGCGTAGGAGCTTGCGATGCGCTGCTGATGGCATGCCCGGAATACGCCCATGGCGTGCCCGGCCCATTCAAAAACCTGTTGGACTGGCTGGTGGGCAGCCTGGAATTTCCGGGCAAGCCCGTGGCGCTATGGAATGCCTCGGCGCGCGGCTCGTACCACGCGCAGGAGGCCCTGAGGGAAATTCTAGGGACCATGTCAGCGCAGCTGCTCACATCGCCTTCCGTCACTGTGCCCTTGCCGGGTGCGGGCTGCGAGGTGGCGGATATCCTGGCCGATCCCGCGCTGGTGACGCAGATACGGGGCGCGCTGGATGCGTTATCCCTTGAATTGGCCCGGACGACTGGCGGGTGAGCCAGGATTTCCGCTATTTTTCGAGTCTTTACGCCAGCCGGCGCGACTGACAACCCCTTCGGGAGTCCGAGTGAGTATCAAATCCGACAAGTGGATCCGCCGTATGGCCGAGCAGCACGGCATGATCGAGCCGTTCGAGCCGGGCCAGGTCAAAACGCGCGAGGGCAACAGGCTTGTCTCGTATGGCACGTCGAGCTACGGCTACGACGTGCGCTGCGCGCGCGAGTTCAAGATCTTCACCAACATCAACTCGACCATCGTTGATCCGAAGGCGTTCGACCCGAGCAGCTTTGTCGACGTCGAGGCGGATGTGTGCATCATCCCGCCCAATTCCTTCGCGCTGGCGCGCACGGTCGAGTTCTTTCGCATTCCACGCAAGGTGCTCACCATCTGCCTGGGCAAGAGCACATATGCGCGCTGCGGCATCATCGTCAACGTGACGCCGCTGGAGCCGGAGTGGGAGGGCCATGTGACCCTGGAGTTCTCCAACACCACGCCGCTCCCGGCGAAGATCTACGCCAATGAGGGCGTGGCGCAAATGTTGTTCCTCGAATCCGACGAGGAATGCGAGACCAGCTACAAGGATCGCGGCGGCAAGTACCAGGGCCAGCAGGGCGTGACCCTGCCGCGTACCTGATGTCGTGCGTCCCGCTTCCGCCGAAGCGGTTGCGGGACACCTGAATGGTTGCCGTCCGGGCCCGGTACGCTATTCCGGGGCGGCGCTACACTTCCACTGTTCACACCGATGCATTGCAGGAGATCCCGCATGACCCGTTTTCCCACGCTGCTGACCCGCGCGGCCGCAGCCATCCTGCTGGGCAGCATGCTGGTGCTGGCTGGCTGCCATCGCGGCGGCACCAAAGATGAAGTGCGCACCGCCGACATGAAGAGCCAGTTCGACGCGGTCGTCCAGGCTTACAAGAGCGGGCAGTTCGTCGTGGACGGCGCCGTGCTGTCTGCGCTGGATACCGGCAGCCACTTCGCCTACCTCAAGGACCAGGGCAAGCTGCCCAAGACCGTGCTACTCGAACCCAGTGACGATTCGAAGATCCGCAAGCAGCACCTGCAGTACATGGCACGCCTGCAGCTCGACTATGGCTTCACCGTGTACTACGACGATGGTGGCACGCTGAAGAAGATCAGCGTGGTCGACACCAAGGCGCGCGACCTCGAAGACTACAAGGCGCCGCCTAAGGCCGACACACCGCCGCCGCAGCAGCACCACTGATCGCTGGTGGTTCGACTAAAAAAGCCCGCGGAGAGATCCGCGGGCTTTTTTTATGGCGTTACGTGGAAGGGGGGCGCGCACGGGGTGCACTGCTACGTGAGCGTTTCTTTTGTAGGAGCGCACCCTGTGCGCGACCTGTCGCCCTCAGCGCATCAGTTCGCCGCGCAGCCGCATCAAAAGCGACGACAGCGCATCTTCCCCATAAGGTTCCGCACGACCGCTTCCCCATACCGGCCCGGGCCACGCCGCGTCACCTTCGCGTCGTCCAACCACATGGACGTGCAATTGCCGCACGATGTTCCCTAGCGCACCGAGGTTGAGCTTGTCGTACGGGGCGATCGTACGCAACGCATGCGAGACAAGATTCACTTCCTGCCACAGGGTGGCTTGCTGGTCAGCAGCAAGATCGCTGATCTCCACCAACGCCGGTTGCCTGGGCACCAGCACCAGCCACGGAAAGCGCGTGTCGTTCATTAGCAGCAACTCGCACAGTGCGAGTGATACGACATGATACGTATCGGCCGCCAGGCGCGGATCAAGCGCGAAATGGGCCTTGCTCATGCGGTGTGCGCCAAGTGCTTATTGAAGAACGTCAACGTGCGCTGGTACGCCAACTTCGCGCTGACCTCGTCGTACTGCGCCCCCACATCACGGTTGAAGGCGTGGTCGGCGGGGTAAGTGAACAGCTCCATCTGCGGCAGCATCTCGCGGTGCTTCTGCACCATCTCCGGCGAAATGCTCTTGTCCTTCTCGCCGAAGTGGAACATCACCGGCGCCTTCGGCTTCTCGCCCAGAAACGGTACGTTGCGTGCGCCGTAGTAACTGACCGAAGGCAAGCCCAGGCGCAGTGCCGAAAGCATGGCCACCGTACCGCCCCAGCAATAACCCACGGTGCCGATGCGGCCGGCAGAGGCGATGGCTTCGGCCGCGCTGGCGACGTCTTCGACGGCGCGATCGAGCCCCAGCTCCACTACCAGCTCCTTGCCGTGCGTATAGCCGGCCTCGTTATAGTCCAGCTCCACACCGGTCTCCAGATGATCAAAGAAACAGGGGGCAATGGCCGTATAACCAGCCTCGGCAAAGTGGTCGGTGACGCTGCGGATGTGCGCGTTCACGCCGAAGATTTCCTGAATCACCACGATGCCGCCCTTGGGCTTGCCCGCCGGTTGTGCCAGATAGGCACCGATGCACTGCATGCGCGTGGTGTTGAGATGGATGGTCTGACCCATGGTGGGCACTCCCGAGGCGACAAAGGCAAATTCTAGCCATTCAGGGATCGGAGCTGCCGTAACGTATAATGGTCCGTTTTCCGCATAGTTACGGTTGCACATCCATGTCGCAGGCCTCACCCAAAATCGGTTTCGTCAGCCTTGGCTGCCCCAAGGCGCTGGTCGATTCCGAGCGCATCCTCACCCAGCTGAAGGTTGAGGGTTACGAGATCGTGCCCAGCTATGGTGCAGCCGACGCGGTGGTGGTCAACACCTGCGGCTTCATTGATGCGGCCGTGCAGGAGTCGCTCGACGCCATTGGCGAGGCGCTGCACGAGAACGGCAAGGTGATCGTCACCGGTTGCCTGGGCAAGCGTTCGGAGCTGATCCGCGAAGCTTATCCGGACGTGCTCGCCATCACTGGTCCGCAGGACTATGCGAGCGTGATGCAGGCAGTGCACAGCGCGTTGCCGCCCAAGCGCAATCCGTTGCTGGACATCATTCCCGATACGGGCGTGAAGCTGACGCCGAAGCACTACGCATACCTGAAGATTTCCGAAGGCTGCAATCACCGTTGCAGCTTCTGCATCATCCCGTCGATGCGTGGCGATCTTGTCTCGCGTCCGGTCGATGAGGTGCTGCTGGAAGCCGAGCGCCTCGTGAAGGGCGGCGTGAAAGAGCTGCTGGTCATCTCACAGGACACCAGCGCCTACGGCGTGGACCTGAAGTACGCCGAGCGCCAGTGGCGCGACAAAACCTACCGCACGCGCATGACCGAGCTGTGCGAGGGTCTGTCGGAGCTGGGCGTGTGGGCGCGTCTGCACTACGTTTACCCATACCCGCATGTGGACGAAGTGATGCCGCTGATGGCGGAGGGCAAGCTTCTTCCGTACCTCGACATTCCATTCCAGCATGCGAGCCCGCGCATCCTCAAGCTGATGAAGCGCCCGGGCAATATCGACAAGACGCTGGAGCGCATCAAGAACTGGCGCAAGGTCGTGCCGGATCTCACCATCCGCAGCACCTTCATTGTCGGCTTCCCCGGCGAGACGGACGCGGAGTTCGAGGAACTGCTCGATTTCCTGCGCGAAGCGGAGCTGGATCGCGTGGGTGCGTTTGCGTATTCGCCGGTCGATGGCGCCAAGGCCAACGAGTTGCCGGGTGCGGTGTCCGAAGAGCTGAAGGAAGATCGCCTCGAACAGTTCATGGCTGTGCAGGCGGAAATCTCTGCGGCCAAGCTGCAGCGCAAGATCGGCCGCACCATCAAGGTGCTGGTGGATGAAGCCGGGGCCGATGGCGCTATTGCGCGTTCGGCGGCCGACGCGCCGGAAATCGACGGCGTCGTGCATATCGCCAACGGTCAGTTGCTCAAGCCAGGCCAGTTCGTCGACGTGGTGGTGGAAGGCGCCGACGAGCACGACCTGCACGCGCGACTGGCAGGCTGACCGGCACGCGGCGTGGCGCATGCGTTACGTGGCGCCCGCTCGCGGAACCGTTGAACCCGAGGTTTTCGCGCGTTTGCCGTTGGCCGGCTGGCAAGGGCATGCCGGCTGGTTGCGGCATGAAGCATGGCCGACGGTCGATGCATTCAACGCGGCCCGGCCTTCGACGATGGACGAGCGCTTCGTGGTGCAGACATCTGAGTTGCTCGCTGACGGCCTGCACTATGAGCAGCGAATCGCCATGCGCGGCGAGATCGCCACGCGCGATGCCAACTGGCATGACCTTTTCAATGCGCTGATCTGGTTGCGGTATCCGGACATCAAGCGCGCGCTCAACGCGCAGCAGGTCGCCGAGATCGCCCATATGGGAATCAGCGCCCGCTCGCGTCCTCAATACGCGATGACGCATTTCGACGAGGCGGGCGTCATGGTGGTGTTGCGTGACCAGTCCCTGCTGGATTTGTGGGACGCCCACGATTGGCATGGCCTGTTCTGGCGCGAGCGTGCCGCTTGGCAGGACGGTCGGGCTGCCGTCGAGGTGTTTGGGCATGCGTTGCTGGAGCACGCACTGACGCCTGACAAGCTGCTGGTGGGGAAGGCGTTGGTCTTTCTGGCGGAAGCCGGTGAAGCCAGCCCTGGGCGTGTCTGTGCCGACGCCATACGGGCCGGGAGCCTGCTGCGGGACCCGCTGGAGCTGCGCCCCCTTCCGCTGTCCGGCATTCCCGGGTGGCACCCCGATAACGGTGGCGAGTCGTTCCACCGGCATACGGCTTGCTACCAGGCGCGCCGTGAAGGGCGCGAATATCCGTTACCCGTGCTTTTGGTGCCCACGGCCGCCACCCCTGACATCTGTGAAATTGCGGTACCTGCCCAATCGCGCTAAAAGCCAAGGCAGCGGAGCGCGGGAGAACGGGCAATGGATATAGCTTGTCGGGGGCGCTTTGAAGGGGGATGGCGGCTGTTTCAGGCCGGGTTGCTGGCTTGCCTGCTCATGTCGGGCCGGTCGGCGGCGGCCGAAAATTCGGGAGCCACCCCAAAAAACGACCCCGTCGCCATCCGCTTTGGCATCCTGCCGATTGGCAGCGCCGCCGAATCGCGCGAGCAATGGCGGCCCTTGCTGGACGATCTGGAGAAGAAACTGGGGCACCCGGTGACCACCGTGTCCGTCAGCAGCTACGCCGGCTTGTCCGGCGCCATCGGCGACCAGCGCGTGGACATTGCCTTCCTGTCCGGCCGGCTGGCCATCGAGGCCGTGCAGCATCAGCACATGAGCGCGGTGGCGCAGTTCGTGCGCAACGACGGCGCCAAGGGCAATACGGCCATGCTGATCGTGCGCGCCGATAGTCCGATCCATGATCTCAAGGGCATGTTCGCTCGGTCGGGGTATTGGCGCTACGCGCGCGGCGAGACGCTTTCCGTCACCGGCTATGTAGCGCCGGAGGCTGAGGTGTTCGCGTCACGCGGGCTCAACTCGGACACCTTCTTCGCCCGGGTACGCGTGGGCAATCATCAGAACAACGCGCTCGCTGTGGTCAATGGCGAGGTGGACGTGGCCACCACCAACAACCCGGACCTCGACCTGTTTCGCCGCAACTTCCCCAGCGAGGCAGCGCAGATCAGGGTCATCTGGCGGTCCACCCTGATTCCTTCCGGGGTACTGGTCATTCGTGATGGTCTGTCCGATCCGCTGCGCAGTCAGTTGATTGCTTTCATGCGTGGCTATGGCCACTCCCCCGGCGTAGCCGGGGAGCGGGAACGCGCCAATCTTGCCCGCATTCCGGATCTGGCCGGTTTTGCCGCGGCTGACAATGGTGTGCTGAAGCCCTTCATTGATCTGGAATTCCAGCTGATACGCGAACAGACCCAGCATGGTCGATGGGTCAGCGAGCAGGCGCGTGATGTCCGCCTCAGGCAGATCGATGCCGACTACCAAAAAGCCGTACGCCAGCTGCTGAGGCACTGAGGTCTCGTTCAACAGATGGGTGCTAGGGTGGCGCCCTTGCCGGCAGCGCCCGGTTCATTCGACGGAGATTTCCATGCCCGCTTTCGATCGCTTCCTGCATGCATGCCGCCTTGGCGTGCTGGCATTGCTGCTCGGGGCGGTGCCAGTGGCACATGCGCAGCTTGCACCGTCAGGGCTGCAGGACGCAGATAAGCAGCAGATCAAGAACTACAAGCTCAACGACGACGTGTTCGGTCGCCTGGCCGCGGCCACACGGGAGGCACGGGCATCAGGCGTACCGCCGCAGGCCGCACCTGACGCGACCAACATACACAGCCTCGACGATCTGGCCGCCCAGGCGATGGCAAGCGACCCGCGCGTTCCCGCGCTGGTGAAGAAGTATGGCTTCACGCCGCGCGAGTTCATGCTGGCCAATATCGCCCTGATGAACGCGGTGATGGCGGCGCAGGCGCGCAACGATCCCGCGCTGGCCAACAACCTCAACCAGGTTTGGGTCAATCCCGACAATCTCCGCTTTGTCGATGCGCATCAGGCGCAGATCGCAGCACTGATGCAGGGCAACTGACGGGTCTTTGGTCGCGCGAGCTGCGTGCGACCAGGCTGCGCTGGGCTCAGTAATTCACCGCCACGATCACGAAATGCGTGCGACCGGCAGGCAATTCGGCCTCGAATTCATCGTCCAGGCGCTTTTTCAGGATGGCGCGCGCAAGCGGTGAGTCGATGCTGATCCAACCTTGTCGCGCATCCGTCTCATCCGGTCCGACGATGCGATAGTTCACGCTTTCGCCGGACTCGACGTTCTCAAGTTCAATGCTGGCGCCGAAGAACACCATCTCGCGATCCGGTGGCGCACCTTCGGCGACCTTCAGCGATGGAATGCGTTTGCTCAGATAACGCACACGGCGATCGATCTCGCCAAGCTGCTTCTTGCGATAGGTGTATTCCGCATTCTCCGAGCGATCGCCTTCGGCCGCCGCTGCGGCCAGTGCCTTCACAACTTCCGGGCGAAGGGTGAGCCACAGGTGATCGAGTTCAGCCTTCAGCTTTTCGAAGCCTTCACGCGTGATGATGGCGGTGGAGTGCGGGGCGGGTGGTCGCCAGCGAGTCATGTTTGGAACATCCGTTGCGCAGCGTATGGGTCGCCGATTTTATCGACTGTCGCCGCTCGTTGCGTACACCAGCGGGAGCATGTGTTCATGCCCCCGCCGTGCATCTGCTGCATCAGGGGCTGTTGACCATGTTGACCATGTCGCTTGCCGTCATCGGTCCGAAGGAAAGCGTGTCGGTGTGTGAGGCCACGAATTCCCGGAACTCGATGGATGACTTTGCGCCTGTGGTGAGGCCCTTGGCCTTGGCTGTATCGTCTTCCTTCTTCTGCTGCGCGTCGGTCAACGCCGGCGCTACTGCAATGTAATCCCAGGAGTCACCCTGATAGTGCGCATACCACTGGGCTCGCGGCAGTCCGAGCTGCTTGTCGATCGCATCGCGATCGGCCATCCATTTGAGGAAAGCCACATGCTTGCCGGGGGCGACACGATAGAGCGAGATGACGGCGCGGGCAGGTTCCTTGGCCGCGGCATTGCTTTGTGCGAAGGCAACCGGAGTCGCCAGCGCTAGGGCGAGCCATAGACACTTGCGGATGACGTGACGCATGGGTTTCTCCTCGTGCTTGGAGTGCCAGTGAACCGGTCCTATCGACGACCAGGGAGCGCCGGTGTCGCTCTCGAGCGGGGCGGTGCACCAATCCGGAGGAGTTGCCCGCGCACGCTACACCCGCGGTTGCGCACGCCGCAATATGGAAAAGTCGAAGGTGTCTCGACGAAGAGAGGACTCAGGCGTTATGGGGTTGTTGCAGGCGTTGCGCCAGCGCATCGATCTGCGCGCGCAGCGCATGGTCCGGCCATGCAGCAGCCAGCTTGCCCAGCAGTACGGTGGCCTCGGCACGCTGGCCAAGTTCTTCGCCCAGCAGCCGAGCGGCGAGCAAGCCTATGCGCGGTGTTTCAGGTGAGCGCGGCCAACGTGCCAGGAAGCCACGGCAGAGCTTCAACGCCAGCCTTGTCATGCCCGCGCGGGCGGCGAGTTCCGCCAGTGTTCCTGCATTGTCCGGATCATCGGGCAGGAAGTTCGCGTCCAGCTCCGTGCACTCCTGCACCAGGCCGAGGGCACGTCGGGATTCGCCGTTGACGAGCAGGGCCGAGATCCAGATTTGCCCGTGTTCCAACAGGCCCTCGTGCAGACCTTCCTGCCGAAGCAGCTCGCGGTAGGCATGGTGTAGCGGCGCAGGTGCACTGCGGTTTTGCATGCGGGCTACCAGCAAGGCGATGGCGGCACGGCGATCCGTGGCGGCAGTAGCCTTTACCTGGTCAAGCAGCAGTGTGTCCTCGTCCTGGCCATTCTCTCGTACCAGCTCCTCGGCTTCGGGTTCAATGCCAAAGCTCTCGTGGCGCTGGTGGATCATCGCGCCCATCAGGTGCAGGTTGAGGACGATCAGATACGTATTGGCGAAGGCGAACAGTGGCAGCGACAACAGCTTCGGCAGAAATGCCATGGCGAGCGAAGCCACCACGATCAGGGCGCCGGTTGCCAGGTTCAGCGCCACCGGAATCAAGTAAGCCCAACCGAAACGGCGCATCACCTCCCACCAGTTAACCGGGCTCATCGCCAGTTCGAGGCTGCCGTCAAAGGCCAGCGACATGTCGATGGCGGGCAGCGTGAGCGCGAACAGCACGATCAGCGGCCACAGTGCGGGTGGGTAGAACACGATGCTCAACGCACACAGGGCCACCGCGAACAAATGGATGGCCGTCAGCCCGTTGCCGGCGGCGGGGTTTTCGTCCACGCCGATGTTCGGCGGATCGGCAAACCCGTTGGCGGTATGCAGCATGCAGGTGGCGGCATAACGCCAGGTGGCTGCCCAGAGGGCGAAGCCGGCGATGACGCCGATGAATGCCGGCAGGATCACCAGGTAGTGCGCCAGTGCGAGTGCGGTGCAGGTGGCCAGCCCGCCGCCGCGCAACGGATAGCCAAGGCCCGCGACGAAGCGTTCGCGTAAGGGCGTGTCGGGTGAAACGGTGGCGATGCGAATCATGCAGTGACCTTCAACTTCCTCTCCCTTGCGGGGAGAGGATTGAGGTGAGGGGTGGGTGCTTGCGAAAGGGTTTCAAAAAAGCCGGCGTTGATGGCACGTAATTGCAAGATTGTCCCCTCACCACAACCCTCTCCCTGAAGGGGAGAGGGAGTAAAGACGCACCTCACCGCTTACCGCCAAAGATGCCGCCCAGCACGCCGCGCACGATTTGCTGGCCCAACTTCGAACCCACGGCACGACTGGCCGATTTCGCCATCGCCTCGATCATGCCTTGGCGGCGGCTGGTGCCCAGCAGTGCATCACGCACCGCATCCGACCAGCCGGGACCTTCGTTCGTCTGCGTGCCAGCGGGTGCCTGCTTCGCCACGTCCTGCGGGTCTGCCGCCTTGTCACTGGCGCGCTTGGCCAACATTTCCGCCGCCGATTCGCGATTGACCGATGTGTCGTACTTGCCGCCTACCGGCGAGCGTTGGCGAACGGTGGCGCGTTCGGCATCGGTAATGGCGCCGATGCGTGCGGTGGGCGAGGTCACCAGCACGCGTTCCACTGGCGATGGCACGCCTCCGTCCCGCAGCGTCGAGGCTAGCGCCTCGCCGACGGCGAGCTGCGTAATGGCTTCGACGACATTGATCTTCGGGTTGGCCACGAAGGTTTCTGCAGCGGCCTTCACCGCTTTCTGGTCGCGCGGCGTGAACGCGCGCAATGCATGCTGCACGCGATTGCCAAGCTGACCGAGGATGTTGCCTGGCACGTCGTCCGGGTTTTGCGAGCAGAAATACACGCCCACGCCCTTGGAACGGATCAGGCGCACCACCTGTTCCACGCGTTGCAGCAATGCCGGTGGCGCATCGTCGAACAGCAGGTGTGCTTCATCGAAAAAGAACACCAGCTTGGGTTGGTCGAGGTCACCCACTTCGGGCAGTTGCTCGAACAGCTCCGACAGCAGCCACAGCAAGAAGGTGGAATACAGACGTGGCTTGAGGATCAGTTGGTCCGCGGCGAGCACATTGATGACACCGCGACCGCTCATGTCCTGGCGCATCAGGTCAGCCAACTCAAGCGCCGGTTCGCCGAAGAACTGGTCGGCACCATCCTGCTCCAGCTTGAGCACGGAACGCTGGATGGCGGCGAGGCTCTGCGTACTTATCAGGCCGTAGTGCGTGGAGATGTCCTTGGCGTTCTCCGCGGCGAAGCTGAGCAGGGCGCGCAGATCGGGCAGGTCCAGCAGTAGCCAGCCCTGGTCGTCGGCGACTTTGAAAATCACTTCGAGCACGCCTTCCTGCGTGTCATTGAGTTCCAGAACGCGGCCGAGCAGGGTAGGGCCCATCTCGCTGATGGTGGCGCGCACGGGATGGCCGAGCTTGCCGTAGATGTCCCAGAAGATCACCGGGTTCGCCTGTGGCTTCCAGTCGGTGAGGCCAAGCTTGGTGAAACGGGCCTTGAGCTTGTCACCCGGTTCGCCTGCTGCCATGGCGAGACCGGCCAGATCTCCCTTGGCGTCGGCGAGAAAGCAGGGCACCCCCAGCTTCGAGAAACCCTCGGCCAGCACCATCAGCGACACCGATTTGCCGGTACCGGTGGCGCCCGCGATCATGCCGTGACGGTTGCCGTAGCGCGGGTCCAGGCACACGCTGGTGCTGTCATTGCGGCCGATGAGAATGTCAGTCATGGGGTTCCGTCCTATGGGTGCCGACCGATTGTAGCCATGCGTGTGCCAGGGCTTCACGCTTATGTGATGGCATGATCCGGCATGACCAAACGCATCACGTCGGTTGAGTCGCCGGCCCTGTGCGCAGTAAGGTCGGTCCTTCGATCTGACAGTGAAGTCGTCCATGTTTCCCCCCGCATTCCTCCGATCCCTGCGCCTTGCGCCCTTCGCCAGCGCGGCCATGCTGCTCGCCGCCTGTGCAAGTGGTGGCGCTGCCAAGCCTTCGCAGCAGGCCAATCAACTCTATGCGCAACTGGACCAGGCCAGCCGCGGCTACGAAACCGCGCTGGGGCAGGCGCGCGCCGGCAAGATGCAGGCCGCGCAGCAAACCCTGGATACGTCGCTCGACCAGCTGAAAGCCGCGGCGGCGCAGTGCCCAGGTACGTCGGGTTGCGATCCGCAGCGCTTCTTCTCAGCGTTCGATCGCCTGTTGCGCCTCAAGGATGGCAACTTTGCCCTAGGCGACGACCTGGGCAGCATGGGCGACGATTTGCCTGAAGGCAGCGACAGCGGCAAGACAGGCGCGGCCAGTCTGCCCGAGGCGCAGCGCAGCGTGACGCTGCTTCGCGGCCAGCAGCTGTCACAGCTGATCGCGATGAACGGCCCGGTGAAGGCAGCGCTGGAGATGTGGCTGACGCAGTGGCGCGGCAATCTGATGGACGCCTACGTCAACTATGAATTCCTGCGCTACCAGATGTGGCCCGAGTACCAGAAGCAGGACCTGCCCGAGGCACTTCTGTTCGGCATCATGGCCAAGGAATCCGGCGGCAAGGTGCACGCGGTGTCGCGCTCGGGCGCGGCGGGGCCGCTGCAATTCATGTATGCCACTGGCCTGCGCTTTGGCCTCAATACCGAGGACGGCTTTGATTCGCGCTTCGACCCTGCCGCGTCAGCACGTGCCAATGCCGAATATCTTGACGAGCAGCTCAAGGCATTCAACAACAACCTTGAGCTGACCCTGGCGGCCTATAACGGTGGCGAGGGGCGCATGCGTCGGCTCGTCGGCGACGATGCCTCGGTGAGCCTGTACGACCCGCGCATCTACAACCAGCTCTCCCAGGAAACCCGTGACTATGTGCCGGCCGTACTGGCGGCGGCGTGGCTGTTCTTGCATCCGGAAAGCTACAACCTGCGGTTCCCTCGCGTGGACGGGGCGCAGGGCAGCATCGTGCTCAAGCGGCCGGCGTCGCTGACCGAACTGACGGTGTGCCTCGGTTCGGCTGGCGGCATGAGTGATGGCTGGTTCCGCTCGCTGCGCAATCTCAACCCAAGGCTCGATCCGCAGATGGCACAGCCAACCGGCGTACGCATCGTGGTGCCCAAGGTGCTGGAGAAGCCCTACGAAGCGCGTTGCACCGATGGCCCGTGGCCGATCCTTGCCAACGATTTGCACACGGCAGTGCTCCCGGTGGTGCCGTCAACACCGGCACCACCGCCGGCATCGACACCTTCCCGCAGCTCCAGTACCACCGGCAAGACCCGCAGCTACGTGGTCAGGCGTGGCGACACGCTCACCAGCATCGCCAACAAGCTGAGTTGTTCCTCGGTACAGGAGGTGGCGCAGATGAATAGCCTAAACCACCAGCACATCAAGCCGGGTCAGGTCCTGAAGGTGCCGACTTGCCGTTGAGTGGAATCCGGAGCCCATTCGTTCAAAAGAAACGCCGCCCCTGAGGGCGGCGTTTCTTTTCCACGGCAATCGTTGTCAGGCGGCGGCTGTTGCCTGCATCCACGTCTGCATGGGATCGGCGCGATGCGCTTCCTTCAGCTCGCGCAGTAACCGCATCAGCTCGCGGTGGTGCGGCTGCAGGTTGGGGTAAGGGTTGTCCTTGGTCTCGTGATACGCGGCCGCCAGCCACAGCGCGAGACCACGCATCGCGACCTCGGGGTTGTCCGAGCGAGCGCGGGCCAGGCCGATATCGGTGCCCTGACCCCAGGGCAGGTAGCGCTCCTGCGGCGGCGTGCCATAAAGGTGCGGGAAGTCGCTGCGCGAGGCCTGGCCGATCTCGCGCAAGGCCATTGTCCCCAACCGGGCGCGACTGCGCTTGGGCAGGGCCTGGATGTTGCGCTCGATCTCGCGAAACTGTCGGCTGAGCTGGCGCCCGCGATTCATGGCGATGAGTCGGGTGACGATGCGCATGGTGTGTCCTCGGTCTGGCCTTGGGATGGCGCCCGCGCTCAGCGTCGCCTGACTGGGAGAATAGCCATGCCCGACGCAACGATGCGCCAAAAAGGTCACAAAACGACGGGGTGCGTCACTTGAACGTCAATAAATTGACGTTCGACCAGTTACCCGTTGAGCCGCACACCCAGGCGCTGGCCAAGCTTGACCGGCTGCTGGGATGGCAGCGCGTCGAGTTCCGCCATGCCCTCGGGGATCAGCAGGATCACCGTCGAGCCCATGTTGAAGCGCGCCATCTCGGCAAAGCGCTCCAGCGTGATGTTCTGTCCGGCGAAGGACTTGCGGCGGATCGACGGAGCGTAGGGCGGGATTACCAGGCCGTCCCACACGGTGGCCACGCTGGAAACCAGGATGGCGCCCACCATCACCACCACGAACGGACCTTGCGCACCCTCGAAGTGGCAGACCAGACGTTCGTTGCGGGCGAACAGACGCGGGATCGCTTCCACCGCGAACGGTGCCACGCTGAAGATGCGCCCGGGGACATGCACCGTTTCCTTCAGCGTGCCGGTCAGCG
The DNA here is from genome assembly GCF_057787755.1 of Dyella sp. OK584. NCBI lineage: Bacteria > Pseudomonadati > Pseudomonadota > Gammaproteobacteria > Lysobacterales > Rhodanobacteraceae > Dyella > Dyella sp. OK584. Next base: position 3,859,256 of record NZ_CM173542.1, on the reverse strand, counting down.
GCATGTGGACGCGGTGATAGTCGCGCGGTGAAAGGTAGATCGTGGCGAAGCGCCCGTTGCGGTACGGCACCGCGCTTGCCTCATCGCCCAGCAGTTCAGCGGCCGTGTACTCCTGACCCTTCGCCTGGAAGATGCGGCCCTCGACGATCTTTCCCATCTGGCTGATCTTGCCGTCGGCGGGCGAGATCAGGGCGGCTGGATCAGCATCCGCACGGCGGGCATCGGCGCGCAATTTGCGGGTGAAGAACGCATTGAAGTGCTGATAAGCCAGCGGATCGGGCTGCGCGGCCTCGGCCATGTTGACCTGATAGTTGCGCACGATGGTGCTGATCAGGAAGTTCTTCCACGGCTTGAAGGTCCAGCGTGTGGCCCAGTAAACCACTCGCGACAGGGCGCGATGAGGAAGGATGTATTGCAGGAGTACGTTGAAGGTCATCCCGCAAGTATGAACGATGCGGCCTGCGATTGCGCCGGGACTGAAGCCTTGTTTCCCCCGAGAAGATCGGCGATCGCAGGATCGCCGACCTTGTTTCGTTAGTGACCTGAGCCGAGCAAGGACCATCCAGCCGGATAGCTTGCCATGGGCGCGGACTGCCAGCCGTTGCTAAAGGCAGAGACCGTGTTCACGTACCAGGTCAAACGACCGGGTGCCCTGGGCGTCACGCTGGCATTGGGTGTTTCATTGCCCCACACCAGCACGGCTTCGTTCGCGCCATCCATGTTGCCGGTGGCACCCAGGTAATCGCCGGGGTTGATCGGGAAGCTGCGGATAGCGTTGAAGGTCGTTTCGCCCACCTGGCCCTGTGAGTCGTAGTAGCGAACCCACTCATACTGAGTGAACTGCATGGCATCGTCGTTCTGTACGTAGACGTTGATGCCTCCGAAGTCGCCAGCGATGGCGGCACCCACGATATGACCGTTGGGGTCGTAGTTGCCAAGGAACGTCGAAGTAAAGCCAGCATCCGAGCCTGCCCACAGATAGACATCATGGGAGTCGCTGGTCCAAAGCAGGTCGAGGTGGTTCGTCTGCAGGAAATGCCCGAACGCCGCCAGGTGATAGCCGCACGTTGCCTTGATTATCTTCCTCTCCAGTATGGTCGCGCCCTGCATTCGCCAGTAGCCAAACTCACACTTGCTGTCGTTCCACCATAGAAGGTCGGCGTTGTTGTCCCCGTCGATATCGCCCGCGCCCAGCAACTGCCAGCCTTCCGGATAGCTGCCGATACGGGTGGAATCGAAGCTGGTGCCGTTGGATGCCCAGAGGTAGAGGTCGCGGTTTGCACTGGTGAGCACCAGATCAGCCATGCGATCACCGTTCAGATCGCCCACGGCGCCCACGTAATAGCCAGGACGCACATTGAAGATCTTGCGTGTGCCGGGAACGTACACGTAGGGGTACGAATAGCTCCAGGTCGTCAGCCAGTAACCGACCTGATTTTTCTCGGCGTTGTACCAAAGCAGATCGCTTAGGCCGTCGCCGTCGACGTCGTCAGGCGCGACATAGGAGTAGTCCGGGCGAAAAACTTCATTGGCCTCTTGCAGAAACGCCGGCCAGGGCGTCGCTGTCGTCGAGCCAGTGTCGTTGCTTTGCGCCATGACGGGCCCACAAAAAAACGCAGCCAAAGCGGCTGCGATAACCAGCTTCCCTAGGTTCATGTCTTCCCCTTGATGAGTGATATGCGCCCAGTAGACAGGTCCCCTCCGTACCGGTCGCGGGTGGATTCTCACCAGGGCGACGAGAGCCGGACAATCAGCCAAATGGTGAAGGGGTGAGTTTTTGAGACGTGCTGCGCGCTTTGGATGGCCGGGCGGCTTCGGCCAGTGCCCGGGCGGCAGCGGCTATACTGTGCGACCCCTCGACGTCTATGTGCCCGCCGTGACCCACGAACTCGCCTCCATCATCGATTTCATCCGCTACGGCGCCAGCCGCTTCTCAGCGGCCGGGCTCACCTTTGGGCACAGTCACGACAATCCGATCGACGAGGCTACCCATCTGGTATTGGCTAGCCTGCATCTACCGCCGGACATTCCGCCGGCCTACGGCGCGGGCAAGCTCACTACCGAGGAGCGCGAGCGCGTGCTGGCGTTGATCGAGCGTCGTGTCAAAGAGCGCCTGCCGGTGGCTTATCTCGTGGGCGAAACCTGGTTCGCAGGCCTGAAGTTCAAGAGCGATCGCCGCGCTCTCGTGCCGCGCTCACCGATCGCCGAACTGATCGAATCGGGGTTCACACCTTGGCTGGACCATCGCCAGGTGGAGCGCGCACTGGATCTTTGCACCGGCTCGGGCTGCATCGGCATCGCCATGGCCGAGTACAACCCCGAGTGGCAGGTCGACATCGTCGACATCAGCGACGATGCACTGTCGCTGGCCCGCGAGAACATCGTCTTCCAGCATGTGGAAGGCCGTGTTGAAGCGATCAAATCCGACCTGTTCAATGGGTTGAAGGGCCGTCGCTACGACCTGATCGTGTCCAACCCGCCCTACGTCACCGAAGACGAGTACGCAGCGCTGCCGGGCGAATACAGCCACGAGCCCAAGCTCGGCCTGACTTCGGGCGAGGATGGCCTGGACATCTGCGTGCGCATGCTCAACGAGGCAGCGGACTACCTCGCCGAGGAAGGTCTGTTGATCGTGGAAGTGGGCGAAAGCGAGCACGCGCTGGCGGCTTTGCTGCCGGAAGTGCCGTTTGTGTGGATCGAGTTCAAGGTGGGCGCGATGGGTGTGTTTGCGCTGGAACGTCGTGATCTGATCGAACACGCCGACGCCATTCGCGCAGCGGCAGCGGCTCGCCAGGGCCGCTGATTCGCCGATGGAGCTTGAGACGCAGCGCCTTCGGCTCGATGCACTACAAGCCCGCGACGCCGAAGCTTTGCTCCGCTATCGCGCCGATCCCGAGGTTTCACGCTATCAGGGTTGGCGGCCGGGCAGCCTGGCTGACGCTCAGCAATTCATTCGTGATCAGTCGGCAATGTTCGAGCCTGTAGTGGGGCGCTGGTTCCAGCGTGCCATCCGCCGACGCGACGACGCCTTGCTGATCGGCGACATCGGCTTCTGTCTGTCGGAAGATGGCCAGGCCGAATTCGGCATTACTCTGGCACCGGCACAGCAGGGCAACGGCTATGCCCGAGAGGCGCTGAGGGCAGTGCTGGACATGTTGTTTGGCGCGCAGAACATCCATCGTGTGCATGCTTCAGTCGATCCGCGCAACTTGCCCTGCGTGGCGCTGCTGGGGGCGCTGGGGCTGCGCCAGGAAGCCCATTTCCGCGAAAGCCTGCGGTTTCGGGGCGAGTGGGTAGATGATCTGGTGTTTGCCATGCTCGCTCGGGATTGGCGCGAAATTCCCCATGAAGACGCAGCGACGGCTGCATCGCGTTAAGCTGTGAGGGTTCCTCGCAGACGACCCGAGCCTCGTGTCCAGCAATTCCTTCGGCAAACTCTTCACTGTCACCACCTTCGGCGAAAGCCACGGTCCCGCGATCGGCTGCGTGATCGACGGTTGCCCGCCGGGGCTGTCCATCGCGGTGGAAGAGTTCCGTGCCGACCTGGATCGCCGTGCCACCGGCAAGAGCCGCCATACCTCGCAGCGTCGCGAGGCGGATGAGGTGGAGATCCTCTCGGGAGTCTACGAGGGACAAACCACCGGTACGCCCATTGCGCTGTTGATCCGTAACACCGACCAGCGCAGCAAGGACTACGGCGACATCGCCCAGACCTTCCGGCCTGGTCACGCGGATTACACCTACTGGCAGAAATACGGCATCCGCGATCCGCGTGGTGGCGGGCGTGCTTCGGCTCGCGAAACCACCATGCGCGTGGCCGCTGGCGTAATCGCCAAGAAATGGCTGGCCCTGCGCTACGGTGTGCGTGTGCGCGGTTATATGGCGCAAATCGGCGAGATTACGCCCGGTTCGTTCGACTGGGACGAGGTCGGGCAGAACCCGTTCTTCTGGCCCGATGCCCATGAGGTTTCGGTGCTGGAGTCGTACATGGACGCCCTGCGCAAGTCTGGCGACTCGGTGGGCGCGCGTATCAACGTGGTGGCCGAAGGCGTGCCGCCAGGTTGGGGCGAGCCGATCTACGGCAAGATGGATGGCGACCTCGCGGCGGCGCTGATGTCGATCAATGCGGTGAAAGGCGTGGAAATCGGCGACGGTTTCGAAGTGGTCACGCAGCACGGCAGCCAGCATCGTGACGAGATCACGATGGACGGCTTTACGTCCAATCATGCCGGCGGCATTCTTGGTGGCATCAGCACTGGTCAGGCCATCGTGGCCTCGATGGCGCTCAAGCCCACCTCCAGCATCCTCATCCCGGGACGTAGCGTGAACCTGGCCGGCGAGTCGGTCGAGGTGATCACCAAGGGGCGTCACGACCCTTGCGTGGGCATCCGGGCTACGCCGATTGCAGAAGCCATGGTGGCGCTGGTGCTGATGGATCACGCGCTGCGTCACCGCGCGCAATGCGGCGACGTGGGCGAGGTGAGTCCCCGCATTCCCTAGTTTTTCCGGCGAGTCGATTGCGCCGATTGAGAAGACAGACCTACAAGCTGATGACCGTCAAACCGAAAGTCTGGGTATCGCGCCCCCTGTTTCCCGATGTGCTGGCGCGGCTGGCCGAATACTTCGATGTGCAGGCCGAGGCGGTGGAACGACCGCGCAGCGCCGCCGAGCTGAAAGAGAAGCTCGCTGGGGTGGATGCTGCAGTGGTTGGGCTGTCCGATCGCGTCGATGCCACGGTGCTGGATGGCAACCGGCGTCTGCGAGCGGTGGCCAATCTGGGTGTCGGCTTCAACAATCTCGATCTCGACGCGCTCACCCGTGCCGGTGTGGTGGCCAGCAATACGCCCGACGTGCTGACCGAAAGCGTGGCCGACTTTGCCTGGGCGCTGATGCTGGCGGCCGCTCGGCGGGTCGGTGTGGCGGAACGGTGGTTGCGGGCAGGGCACTGGCCAGGCAGCAACATGCGTTTCGACGATTGGCTGGGCCTGGATCTGCACGGCCGCACGCTGGGCATCCTTGGCATGGGGCGCATCGGCCAGGCCATTGCGCGCCGGGCCATGGGTTTCGACATGCAGGTGATCTATCACAATCGTTCGCGGTTGCCGGAACTGGTTGAACGTGAATGTCGCGCCACCCTGGTGACCAAGCCCGAATTGCTGCGCCGGGCCGACTTTCTGGTGCTGGTGCTGCCGTTCACAGCGGAGAGCCGCCATGCCATTGGTGCGGCCGAACTGGCGCAGATGAAGGCGTCGTCGCTGCTGGTGAACGTTGCACGCGGCGGTATCGTGGACGACGCGGCGCTGGCCGCAGCGCTGCGCGATGGGAAGCTGGCGGCGGCCGGGCTCGACGTGTTCGAGGACGAGCCGGCCGTGCATCCGGACCTGCTGGTGTTGGACAATGTGGTGCTTTGCCCGCATATCGCCAGCGCCAGCGAAGATACGCGCCGTGCCATGGCCAACCTGGCGGTGGACAATGTAATTGCGGCGCTTGGCTACGGCGAGGCGGCGGGAAAACCGCCGACGCCACTTAATCCAGCGGTATTGAATCGCTGGGCGGCATCCAAAGCGTGATGATTTTCACGCCCCCGCGTGCCGCAGGTTGTATTGCGCGCCGCCCCGGCTAGATTTCCGATGATGCGGAGATCGGCGCCATCGGACGGTTTTCCGATTCCTCCTACTTGATACCGGAACATGAGCAAGAAGAGCAGCTACAAGGTGGCAATGGTTGGCGCGACAGGCGCCGTGGGTGAAACTCTGCTGGCCATTCTGGCCGAGCGCGACTTTCCAGTCAGTGAGCTGGTGCCGCTGGCCAGCGAGCGTTCGGCGGGCGAGAAAATCACCTTCGGCGGCAAACAGGTCACCGTGAGGAACCTCGCTGACTACGACTTCGATGGCGTGGACATTGCATTCTTCTCGGCCGGCGGCTCGGTGAGCCGCGAGCATGCTCCGCGTGCGGCAGCAGCCGGCGCGGTGGTGATCGACAACACCTCCGAGTTCCGCTACCAGGACGACATCCCGCTGGTGATAAGCGAAGTGAACCCGCATGCCATCGCCGAGTACACCACGCGCGGCATCATCGCCAACCCCAACTGCTCGACCATGCAGATGCTGGTGGCGCTGGCGCCGATCCATCGCGAAGCAGGCATCGAGCGCATCAATGTGGCCACCTACCAGTCAGTCTCCGGCGCGGGCCGCAGCGGCATGGAAGAGCTGGGCCAGCAGACCGCCGCGATGCTCAGCTTCCAGGACGTCGAGGCCAAGAAATTCCCCAAGCAGATCGCCTTCAACGTCATCCCGCACATCGACGACTTCCAGCCCAACGGCTACACCAAGGAAGAGATGAAGATGGTGTGGGAGACGCGCAAGATCCTGGAAGACGACACCATCCAGGTGAATCCCACCGCCGTGCGCGTGCCGGTGTTCTACGGTCATGCCGAGGCCGTGCATGTGGAAACGCGCGACAAGATCACCGCTGAACAGGCGCGCGAATTGCTGGAACGGGCCGAGGGCGTTGTCGTGATGGACGAGCGCAAGGCCGGCGGTTATCCCACGCCGGTGGGCGACGCTGCGGGCAAGGATCCGGTGTTCGTCGGCCGCATCCGTGAGGATATCTCGCACGAGCGCGGCCTGGACCTGTGGATCGTTGCCGACAACATCCGCAAAGGCGCGGCACTCAATGCGGTGCAGATTGCCGAGTTGCTCATCGAGGATTACCTGTAATGAAAGTCATGCTGTCCGGGTTGTTGTGGTGCCTGCTGGTGCTCGCCGCGCCGGCCCGGGCGGCGGTACAGGCTCAGCCCTCGTCGTCCCAGGGTGGCGAGCAGAAGCAGGTGAGCCAGGCGATCGCGAAGCAACAGGTGACGGTCAAGCAATTGCAGGGAGACCTTGACCACGAGGAATCCCGCTCCCGCCAGGCCGATGCGAAGCTGAAAGAGCAGGATCAGGCCATCGCCGCCCTGCAAAAGCAGATCGAGGCGCTCAAGACGCCGCCGCGGGGCGTAGGACGCTAGATAAGCGACGGTTATCTAGCGCCACACGGCGAGAACAAGTTGTAGCAAGATGTTGTAAACACTGGTCGGCGCTATTGTTGATTGGCTTGTACCTAACTAAAGTGACCCCTCGTTGCGGGTACCGCCGCCTTGCGGTGGGCCGATAAGAAACGTCACGGGGTCGTTCGGGGGAATACACGATGAATCGTTCGTTGAAGCTGTCGATACTGCTGGCGCTTGCCATGGGCAGTGGTCAGGCAGCAGCACTGGAGCTGGGCCAGATCCAGGTTAAGTCGGCCTTGGGCCAACCGCTGCTGGCCGAGATCCCGGTAAACCCCGAAAGCCCGGCCGAGCTGCAGAACCTGACAGCGCGACTGGCCTCCGCCGAGGATGCTGCCCAGGCTGGCATCGCGGCGGGTCCCACGATTCCGCTGCAGTTCGCCGTCGTCGAAGGCGCTAACGGCAAGAAAGTCATCCGTATCACCAGCACGGCGCCGGTGAACGACCCCTATCTCGACCTGTTGGTCGAGGTGAACAACGCAGCAGGCAAGAACCTGCGCGAGTTCACCATTCTGCTGGACCCGCCCAACAGCGTGGCCAGCGTACCCGCCACGCATGCACCGACCCAATCTGCGGCCAAGCCGTCCCGCCGTGCCGCAGCCTCCGCCAGCCCGGCGACCGCGAGCACCAGCCAGGCACCGGCGCCCGCGCCCGCGCCAGCTCCCGCCGAGGCCAAACCCGCCAAGCCCGCTCCGGCGCCCCGCGCAGTGGCGAGCGGCAGCCTCGCGCCGGTCGAACGTGGCCAGACCCTTTCGGCCATCGCGCATGAAACCGCGCCCGATGGTGTTGACATCAACCAGATGCTGGTTGCCCTCAAGCAGGCCAATCCGGACGCCTTCTACCGCGACAACATCAATGCGCTGAAGACCGGCGCCGTGTTGCGCGTCCCCGGCCGCGAGGACGCCCAGGCGATGACCGTCGCCGCTGCGGCGGCCGAAGTGCTCCGTCAGAACAGCGACTGGCGCTCCGGCGCCGCGCGCACCCCGACCACGGTGGCTGACGCCGGCACGCGCGCCAATGCGTCGTCCGCACCCACAGCCGCGGCGCCTACCGGTGATCACCTGGCATTGGTGCCCGCTAAGGAAGGCAGCGATAACGCCGCGGGTCACGGCGGCAAGGGCGACAAGTCGGAGAAGGGCATGGTTGCCCTCCATCAGGACCTGCTCCGCAGTCAGGAAGCGCTCACCACCCTGCAGCAGCAGGGCGGCGAGCTGAAAGCCCGCCTGAAGGACCTGGAAGACATCAACAATAAGAACGAGCGCTTGTTGTCGCTCAAGGACAACGAGATTGCCGAACTGCAGCGCAAGTTGGCAGAGGCGCGCAAGGCCGCTGGCCAGCCCGCCACTGCGGCGAGTGCTCCAGTCAACGCGATGGCTGCCAAGCCGGTAGAGGCCAAGCCTGCGGAAGCCAAGCCCTCCGCCGAGGAAACGGTAGTCAAGGCCAATACCCCGGTGACGACACCCGCTTCGGCCGCCAGCGCACCCGCGTCGTCGGCATCGGCGGCGACTGCGAACGCCAGTGCGCTCGCCCATGCCACCACGGCCGCCGCCACTCCTGCGCCGGCCAAGCCTGCCGCCAAGTCGGCAATGACCAAGCCGGCGCCGGTAGTCGAGGAAGAGCCCTGGTACATGCAGACCTGGGCATGGACCTCGGGTGCGGGTGCGGCGGTGCTGTTGCTGCTGCTTGCCCTGCGCAGCCGTAGCCGCAAGCCCGCCGCAGGTGCTACCGCTGGCGCCTCGTCCCTGGCTGATCGCTTCGGTACGGTGACGCCCGCTGGCGGTGACAGTGCCGATCCCGATCAGGACGAACTACTCGACCAGCTGGCCGAGCACCCGGATGACGTCGGCTTGCATCTGGAGCTGGTGAGCCTCTACTACAGCCGCCGCGACGTCGATCATTTCGAAGCTGCGGCCGAGGCGATGCACGCCCACATCGGCGACCCGCAGCAACCGGAGTGGCAGGACGTGATGCACATGGGCGAGGACCTCGTTCCGGAGCATCCGCTGTTCTCCCACGGTGTTCTGCCGCGCAGCGGGGACGAGCACGATGCGCTGGATCACTTCGACCTGGATCGCTATGCCGGTGGCCAGGAAGATCCGGATATGCCGCCGATCCCGCATTCGCCGTCGCATCCCAACAAGGTCAGCGAATACCACTTTGATTTCGACCTGACGCCGCGTCCGGCTCATGCGCCTGCTCCGGCGACTGCCACGGCCGAGCATGAGGTCGGGGAGAAGCTGGAAACCCGCGCTTCGACCTGGGAATTCGCCGAGCCTGTCGCGGATATGCCGGTCGACGAGCTGGAGCACGAAGCAGGCCAGTTCAACGACGACCCGGTGGACACCAAGCTCGATCTGGCACGCGCCTACCTGGACATGGGCGACCCGGATGGTGCACAGGCGATGCTTGAGGAAGTCATGCACGAAGGAACGCAGATGCAGAAGGACGTGGCCAAGCGTTTGCTCGACAGCATTCACTGATTCACGGTTTCCCACGCGTCAAACCCGCTCGGGCCGGCCTTCGCCGGCCCGAGTTCGTTTGGGGCCTGTTACCCTTTGCGCTCCTGTTTGCGGCGTTTGTTTCTTCATGCGACTTGCCCTTGGTATCGAATACGACGGCACTGAATTCTCCGGCTGGCAGCGGCTGAGTCACGGCGAGACCGTGCAGGGTGCGCTGGAGCGGGCGCTGTCGTTCGTTGCCGCGCATCCCGTGGAAGTGACCTGTGCCGGGCGCACCGATGCGGGCGTGCACGGGCGTTGCCAGGTGGTGCATTTCGATACCGAGGTGCAGCGCGACATGCGTGGCTGGGTGCTCGGTTCGTGCTCCAACCTGCCGGGCAGCGTGGCGGTGTTGTGGGCGCAGCCGGTGGATGCGGCGTTCCATGCGCGCTTTTCCGCACGCAGCCGGCGCTATCGCTATCGGATCCTCAACCGGCCCGTGCGCGCTGCGCTGGAGGCTCGCTACGTGACGTGGGAGCGCCTGCCGCTCGATGCGGCAGGCATGCATGAGGCTGCACAGGTCCTGGTTGGCGAGCACGACTTCAGCGCGTTTCGCGCGATTTCCTGCCAGGCCGCGCATGCGCGCCGTGTAGTGCTGGCAGTGAGCGTGCGCCGCGAGAATGAGCAGGTCATCATCGAGATCGAGGCGAATGCGTTCCTGCATCACATGGTGCGCAACATCGTGGGTTCGCTATTACCCATCGGGCGAGGCGAGCAGCCAGTGGCGTGGATGGGCGAACTGTTGGCCGGCCGTAACCGCGAGGTGGCTGGCCCCACGGCGCTGGCTTCTGGCCTGACTTTTCTCGGACCTCGCTATGAGGCGCAATGGGGATTGCCTGCGGAGGTGAGCCAATGACCCGCATCAAGTGCTGCGGCATGACACGTGCCGAGGATGCCTTGCTCGCCGCACAACTTGGTGCCGATGCCATCGGCATGGTCTTCACCGCGCGTAGCAAGCGGCGCGTGACGATCGAGCAGGCACAGGCCATTGTGCGGGTGCTGCCGCCCTTCGTGACTACCGTGGCGCTGTTCATGGATGACGATGCGTTGCTGGTCCAGGACGTGATCGACGCCGTACGGCCCGACCTGCTGCAATTCCATGGCGAAGAACGCGATGCCTGGTGCGCCCAATTCGGGCAGCGTTATCTGAAAGCGATCGCGATGGGGCAGGGGGCGGCTGCGTTGCCGAAGTTGCGCGATTATCCGGGCGCTTCCGGGCTGCTGCTCGATGGTCACGGTCTGGGTGAGGCGGGTGGCAATGGCAAGATGTTCGACTGGTCGCTGATGCCGGGCGACCTGGTGCAACCCCTGATCCTTGCCGGTGGCCTGACGTCCGCCAATGTCAGTGAAGCCATCCGCGTGGCGCGACCCTGGGCGGTGGATGTAGCCAGCGGCGTCGAGTCGGCGCCGGGCATCAAGGATCCGCGCAAGCTATCGGAATTCATCCAGGCAGTGCGCGACGCTGGTTAGGCCTTTTCGTAGCAGCGTGCGCTGCTAGCATGGCCTGTCGCCCGCTTTTCGCCACAGGTTTCGCATGCCCGTTCCGATGGAAGAATTTCAGTACGACGGCCAGCCCGATGCGCTGGGCGAGATAGTTCGTTCCGAGCGTCCGCTGGTTCTTCGAGGGTTGGTAAGGCACTGGCCGTTGGTTGCGGCGGCACGGGAATCCGATCAGGCATTCGCGTCTCGTCTTGCCTCGCTCGACAATGGAACGCCCGTCGATGCGTTGCTGATGCCGCCCGAGGAAGAGGGCGTGATCGGCTACCGAGGCGAAGCCGAAGCATTCAACTTCAGTCATCACAAGGTATCCGTCACCCAAGCGCTGCAGCGGTTGCTGCGGACTGCCCAACAGGATCCTGCGCCGGGCATTGCGCTTCAGAGCGCAGCCATTGCCAGTTGCCTGCCAGGCTTGCTGGACGATCACGCACTTTCGTTGCTCGACCCGGAAATCAAACCGCGCCTGTGGATTGGCAATCAGGTCACCACGCCGGCGCATTTTGACGAGTACCACAACATTGCCTGCGTGGTGTGCGGCACGCGGCGTTTCACGCTTTTCGCGCCCGAGCAGGTGCGCAACCTTTATGTTGGTCCTCTGGATTTCGCGCCGACCGGCGCGGCCATCAGCATGGCCAGGCTCGATCGGCTGGATGACCCGCGCTTTCCGCGCCTGAAGTCTGCGCTGGCCGAGGCGCAGGTGGCTGATCTTGCACCCGGCGATGCGATCTACATCCCGCCCATGTGGTGGCACCACGTGGCCTCGCTAGGCAAGCTCAATGCACTGGTGAACTACTGGTGGAAGAGCGGGCAAGGTACGGGGCTGGTACCGAACACGCGATTGGGCGGGCTGCTGCACTGCATTCTGCTTTTCAAGGCGTTGCCGCCAGCCGAGCGTGCGGCGTGGCGTGAACTGCTCGATCACTATGTGTTCGGCGATGAGGATCCTGCCGCACATATTCCCGAAGAACGACGAGGTTGGTTAGGCGAGTTGGATGCGGAGCAATCGGCGAAGTTGCTGGAGCGCATTCGGCGCTATCTCTAAGCCATTCACCCCAACCCTCTCTCCGGAGAGGAGAGGGAGCCAAACTCCGCCTTCAGCCAGGCGGCCAGCGGCGCGGTGCGGCCGGCAGCGGCACGTACGGGTGTCGCCAGCACCCATAGCGCTGCGGTGTCCTGAAATCCCCACGGCGCGACAAGGCGTCCCGAGGCGAGATCGTTGGCCACGAGCTGCTCCGGTGCGATGGCGATGCCGCGACCGGCAACCGTTGCTTCGATCAGGTGATACAGGTGCGGGTAGCCCTGTCCCAGGCGCAGCTTGTCCGTCGCCAGTCCTGTGCTGTCGGCCCAGCTGGCCCAGGCTTGTGGACGCGACAACGTATGCAGCAACGGTTGCTCCAGCAGAGTCTCGGGTCGCTTGCGGGCCAGCGCATGCGCTTTCGCGAACGACGGACTCACTACAGGACCCACACGTTCGCGTGCCAGCGGCCGCACCTGCCAGCCCGCCGGCCACGGCGGCTCGCCCGCAAGCACGGCGGCATCGAGACCGCTGAGCGCGTCGTCAAATGGCGTTTCCTGTGGACGTAGGTGCAACGACAGTTCGGGCAGCTCAGCCATCAGCCGTTCCAGTCGCGGAATCATCCAGCGCGCGAGCAGGCTCACCGGGCAGCCGAGCACGAAAGGTGCCTGGGCACCGTCCTGCCTCAGCTCGTCCCAGGTCTCGCGCAACTGGACGAAGGCTGCCGTGCTGGTTTCGCGCAGGCGCTGGCCGGCGGGGGTGAGTGCGAGTCCGCGTCCCTGGCGCTGGAACAAGACGGCTCCCAGCTCCTCCTCCAGTGAGCGAATGTGTCGACTCACGGCGCCGTGGGTGACGTGCAGTTCTGTTGCTGCCTGGCTCACACTACCCAGTCGGGCCGCGGCCTCGAAGGCATGCAGGGCATTGAGCGAAGGCAGTGGACGAGCCATGGGATATGTGAGTTTTACTGACAGGTTAGGGCGATCATATCGCTTTTGGCGACCCGGCCTTTGGGGTACGGTGGCAAGCCCATGGCGGACCCGTTCCGCTGTCGCTTCGCGAGTCGATCCATGAGCAAAATCACCGATTTCAGTGCCTACCCCGACGAACACGGGCGCTTCGGCAACTACGGCGGCAGCTACGTTGCCGAAACCCTGATGGCGCCGCTGGCCGAACTGACCGAGGCCTACCTGCGCCTGCGCGAGGACCCCGAGTTCCTGGCCGAGCTTGACCATGACCTCAAGTACTACGTTGGCCGCCCGAGCCCGGTGTACTACGCCGAGCGGCTGTCGCAGCACGTGGGTGGTGCGCGCATCCTGCTCAAGCGCGAGGACCTGAACCACACCGGCGCGCACAAGATCAACAACACCATCGGCCAGGCGCTGGTGGCCAAGCGCATGGGCAAGCCGCGCATCATCGCCGAAACCGGCGCGGGCCAGCATGGCGTGGCCAGTGCCACGGTGGCGGCGCGCTTCGGGCTCAAGTGCGTGGTGTACATGGGCGCGGTGGACATCGAGCGGCAGAAGATCAACGTCTACCGCATGAAGCTGTTGGGCGCTGAGGTGGTGCCGGTGACGTCCGGCTCGAAGACGTTGAAGGACGCGCTCAACGAAGCGATGCGCGATTGGGTCACCAACGTGGCGGACACCTTCTACATCATCGGCACGGTGGCCGGGCCGCATCCCTATCCGTTGATGGTGCGCGACTTCAACGCCATCGTCGGGCGCGAGGCGCGCGAGCAGGTACTGGAACAGTTTGGCCGCCTGCCAGATGTGCTTACCGCCTGCGTCGGTGGCGGATCCAACGCCATTGGACTGTTCCATGCGTTCCTCAACGATCCGGGCGTTCGCATCGTCGGAGCCGAAGCGGCCGGCGAGGGCATTGCGACGGGACATCACGCTGCGTCGCTGGCAGCGGGTCGCCCTGGCGTGCTGCACGGCAACCGCACTTACGTGTTGTGTGACGACAACGGCCAGATCACCGAGACGCACTCGGTGTCGGCGGGCCTGGACTATCCGGGCGTAGGCCCGGAGCACGCGTTCCTCAAGGACGCAGGCCGCGCGGAGTATGTCGGCATCACCGACGACGAAGCGCTGGAGGCATTCCATCTGCTGGCGCGCACTGAGGGCATTCTTGCCGCACTCGAATCCAGCCATGCCGTGGCGCAGGCGATCAAGCTGGCGCGCGAATATCCGAAGGACGGCATCGTGCTGTGCAACCTCTCCGGTCGCGGTGACAAGGACGTGCATACCATCGCCGCTCGCGAAGGAGTGCAGGTATGAGCCGCATCGACCGTCGTTTCGCCCAACTCAAGGCCACCGGACGCACGGGACTGATTCCGTTCGTTACTGCCGGCGATCCTTCGCCTGAACATGCGGTGGCGTTGATGCACGCGCTAGTCGATGCCGGCGCCGACGTGATCGAACTGGGCGTGCCGTTTTCCGACCCGATGGCGGATGGCCCGGTGATCCAGCACGCGAGCGAGCGTGCGATCGAGAAGGGCGTGGGGCTGACGGACGTGCTGCGCTGGGTGGCCCAATTCCGTCAACGCGATGCGGACACGCCGATCGTGTTGATGGGTTACCTCAATCCCATCGAGATTCACGGTTACGCCCGCTTCGCCGCCGAGGCTGTGGATGCCGGCGTCGATGGGGTGCTGGTCGTTGATTGCCCACTGGAAGAGTCGACCGTGTTGCAGCCGCTGCGGGATGCCGGCCTGCAACAAATCCTGCTGGCAGCACCGACTACCGCACCCGCGCGTATGGTGCAGTTGTGCGGGTCGGCCCGGGGTTTCCTGTACTATGTCTCGTTCGCCGGCATCACGGGCGCGGCACGATTGAGCACGGGCGACATCGCCGCTCGCGTGGCTGACATCCGGTCGAAATCGAAGGCGCCGGTCGCCGTGGGTTTTGGCGTGCGCGACGCGCAGTCGGCCAAGGCAATCGCTGGTTTCGCGGATGCGGTGGTGATCGGCAGCGCGCTGGTGGAGCGCCTGGCTGGTGCGGACGACGTCGATGACGTCACTGCGCGGGCGAAGGAGTTCCTGGCGCCGATCCGCGCCGCGCTGGATGCGCATTGAAGACACGCTGCGTCTGACGCGGCGTCGCGTCATGAACGTTTGAGGTGTTGCGATGAACTGGCTCCAGAAAATCATGACTCCGCGTGCTCGCACCGAAGCCACCGGTACTGCCGGCAAGGGCAAGGTGCCTGAAGGCGTGTGGGAGAAGTGCGGCGGTTGCGGCACGGTGCTGTATCGGCCGGAATTGGAGCGCAATCTGATGGTCTGCCCCAAGTGTGGCCACCACCACACCATCGATGCGCGTGCGCGCCTGGATTCATTCCTTGATCCGGGTTCGATGCAGGAGTTGTGGGCCAGCATGGAGCCGAGCGATCCGCTCAAGTTCCGTGACTCCAAGAAGTACCGCGATCGCATCATTGCCGCGCAGAAGTCCACCGGCGAGAAGGACGCGCTGATCGCCATGAGCGGCCGCCTCAAGGGCCGTCCGCTGATGGCTGTGGCGTTCGAGTTCTCCTACATGGGCGGCTCGATGGGCTCAGTGGTGGGTGAGAAGTTCACCCGCGCCGCCGAGCGTGCTCTGGCCGACCGCAGCGCTCTGGTGTGCTTCTCCGCCACGGGCGGGGCACGCATGCAGGAATCGCTGTTCTCGCTGATGCAGATGGCCAAGACCTCTGCCGCGCTGGCGCGCATGCGCGATGCCGGCGTGCCGTACATCAGCGTGCTGACGCACCCGACCACCGGCGGTGTGTCGGCAAGCTTGGGCATGCTGGGTGACATCAACGTCGGCGAGCCGAAGGCGCTGATCGGTTTTGCGGGCCCGCGCGTGATCGAGCAGACCGTGCGCGAGACGTTGCCGGAAGGTTTCCAGCGCTCGGAGTTCCTGGTCGAGCATGGTGCCATCGATCTGATCGTCGACCGCCGCGAAATGCGCGACAAGCTGGCCGACCTGATGGGCATCATGATGAAGGCGCCGCGCGTGGCTTGATGGTCACCGTTGAGTTTGATCGAAAAAACAGCGCCCTCGGGGCGCTGTTTTTTTTGTGTGCGAAGTTTTCCACAGCCATTGTGGATGTATGCGGGAGAAGCTTGTGGATAGGTGGCCTATCTGCTTGAACGCAAAGAGTTCGCGACGCCTTGATGCGGAAATGCACAGCGGAGCAACGAGGGCGAGCTGCACAACGCTCATGTTTTCCACAGCGAATGTGGATGCGCGATCTGAAAGCCTGTGGAAAAGCCGCTTTTGCCCCTTTGCCAACAAGCACTTGGTACACCGTGGCGATGAATTGATCAGCGCCGTCGCGGTTTTCCACAGCAGCTGTGGATGTCGTGCGAACAAAGCTGTGGATAAGCACTGCAACTGCTTGCTGTGCAAGGTGATCAGCACACTATGGCGAGAAAATAGGCAGAAGTCATAAGGGCGCTTCGCATCGTGTTTTCCACAGCAGTTGTGGACGCATGCGGGAAAAGCTTGTGGATAGGTGACCTATCTATCTGAGTGCAAAGCGATCACGACGTGTTGGCGCGTAAATGTGCAACAGCGGGACTCGTGCATTCAGTGCGCGACCGGGCGCGTTATGCCACCAGCGCGCGCAACGGCAGCAACCACAACGACAGCACGCCCAGCACACTGCCAATCGCCGTGGCGGCGATCACGTCGCTGGGATAGTGCAGGCCGAGAATCACGCGCGATGCGCCCACCAGCGAGGTGAAGGTCAGCAGCAGTGGTGCCAGCAGCGGATACCAGGCCAGTGCCACCACGGTGAAGCTCACTGCTTGCAAGGTGTGTCCGGAGGGGAAACTGAATTCATCCAGCGGCGGCACGTGCGCGATGACGCCCGGGCAGGCGCGGAACGGGCGCGGTCGACGTGTCCAGCGCTTGAGCAGGCGATAGAGGAACAGAGCGGTAAGTCCGGTCACGGCCATCTGCGCTGCCGCAAGCAGGCCGCGGCGTCCGTCGATGAGCGCCAGCGCAAGCATCAGCGAGTACCAGAACACACCATCGCCGAGCCGGCTGATGATGCCGAAGAACACCCCGACGGCACGTCGTGTGCCCCAGCGGTTGGCCGCCACGCACATGCGGCGGTCGATGGCGAACCTCGGGCCCGCTGGTAGCTCAGGCGTGTGCAGCGGCGGAATGGTGCTCATGCACGTTCTCCTTGGCCAGTTCACGCAACAGGTTCTCGAATTCCCGGATCACGGCGTCTGGCGAGAGATGGGAGATGCTGGCGTGCGCGGCGCGGCCCATGTGGCGTATCAGGCTGGCGTTGCTCGCGAGCGTCGTGGCCGACTCGATAAAGGCCTTCTCATTGCCCACGTCGATGCGATAGCCGTTGTGACCGCTGCGCAGATGCTCACGCGCGGCGCCTTCCTCATAGGCGACCACCGGCAGGCCAGAAGCGAGCGCTTCGAGGATCACATTGCCGAATGTTTCGCTGAGGCTGGGAAACGGAAACAGGTCTGCGCTGGCGTAATGGCGGGCCAGCGTTTCGCCGCGCTGCATGCCGGCGAAGATGAAATCCGGATTGGCAGCCTGCAGGGCGGCGCGTGCCGGGCCGTCACCCACCCAGACATAGCGTGCCTTGGGCATCTGCTGCTGGATGGCGCGGAACGTGCGCACGGCCAGGTCGAGGTTTTTCTCGGGTGCGATACGTCCGACATACAACACCACCGGCGTATTGCCGTCGACGCCCCAGGTTTCGCGCAGTTCCGCACTGCGATGGCGCGGGTGGAACAACTGTGTATCGACCGCGCGCCGCAGCAGGCGCGCGGTGTCGACGCCAAGCGCCGCCAGCTCATTGGCGAGCGCATCGGTGGGCACCAGCGTGGCCGCCGCACGACGATGGAAGCGGCGGAGATAGTTGCGCACGATCGGTGTGAGAAAGCCCACGCCGTAATGATCGGCATAGGTATCGAAACGCGTGTGGAAGCCAGTGGCGGTGGGAATGCCAAGCCGCTTGGCGGTGCGCACGGCAGACCAGCCCAGTGGGCCTTCGGTGGCGACGTAAATGGCGTCGGGGCGCAATCGCTTCCAGCGCTCACGCAGTGCGCCTCCGGCGGGAAGGCCGAAGCGCAGGCCGGGGTAACGTGGCAACGATGCACCGCGCACTTGGAGAGTGACGATGCCCGGTTCGTCTTCGAAAGGTTGCAGCTGACGTGGACGAATCAGGTCTACCGTGTGCCCCTGCGACGCCAGACCGGCGGCGAGGCTGTGCACGGTCAGTGCCACGCCGTTGATTTCGGGTGGATAGGTTTCGCTGACAATGCCGATGCGCACTTGAAGATACCGTTGGCTGGCCCGGAGCAGGTTCTGCTCTGGGCGTTGCGGAGGCATGGCGTGTGTGTGACGCCTGCATGACGATGGTCACGGGCTTTTCTAGCGATCGACGCCGTCTTCTCTTTTCGCAGGTACACTGATTGGACCTGTCACCGTGGAGACACGTCGATGAAACGCATGCTGCTTGCACTCGCGCTGGCCACTATCACCGGCAGCGCTTTTGCCGCCGATGCACCTACGCTGCCGGTGACGAAGGCGCCCGCTGGTGCCGAGGTCTACATCATTTCGCCGAGGGACGGCGCCACCGTGGGTCAGGAAGTCACCGTGGTGTTCGGCCTTAAGGGTATGGGTGTAGCGCCGGCCGGTACGAAGAAGGAAGGCACCGGACATCACCACCTTCTGGTGGATGTGAAGGAGCTGCCCGTAGCCGGCCAGCCGATTCCGAAGGACGAAACGCACCTGCATTTCGGCAACGGCCAGACCGAAACCACAATCAAGCTCGCGCCAGGGCCGCACACCCTGCAGCTGGAGCTGGGTGACGAGAACCACATTCCGTTCGAGCCGGCGGTGGTGTCGAAGAAGATCACTGTCAACGTGAAGTGACAGGCGGACGCCGGTCCCGCGGGATCAGTGGCCGAAGAAGACGGAGACGCCCAGGCTGGCCATCCACTGCTGGGCGTGTCCACTGATGCGGTGGCGCACGCCCCCATCGAGTTGCACGCGTGGGTTGAGCATCCATGCCAAACCGGCGCCCGCTACGGTGCCGTTGCCCGCATCGGATTCATGCACCAGCGCCGCTTCGATATAGCCCGTCAGCGTGCCGCTCATTGCGTGGTTTTCGTTGAACGCAACCGTGGTCTGGTCGTGACCGCCGGTGCGCACATCCTCCAGATAGGCGCCGACGACGTCGGCCTTGCTCACCTGCCAGTTCAGGTCTGCGCCAAGCAGGTACTGGCGTTGGTCGCTGCGGATATTCCGGGCGCCATCGGTGAATTCCACGCTGCCGAGCAGCCCCCAGGTGAATGTGGCATCGCGCGGGCTGGGCGCGTACTTGAGCCCCAGGATGGTGTCGCCGTGGCCGTGACTCCAGTCGTCCACGCCAGCGCCGCTCTCATGTAACGCGTTGTAGGGCGAGGTGCCTAGCTGCGCTTCGAACGGTCCGCCGATGCCGAGCCGGATGAGGCTGTCGGTGGTGTATTGCGATTGCGTGATGCCTGCTTGCCGATCGCGCGTCCAGGTCGGTAGCCCCTGTTCGACGGTGATGTCGCCTGCCGCCAGCACCTGGGGCGTGAAGCCTAGGCCGGGCCGGTCATAGCCCGGGTTGTCCGCATGCGCGGGCAGGGCGGCCGTGAAGCAGGCCAACGCCATGAAAACCCGGCCCATCCGGGACGTCATGTCGACAATGGATCGGCGCATGGCGCTGTATCGGCTAAAATCGCTCACTTTCCTCAAGCCCCTGTCGAAACCTTCCCATGACCGTTCGCACCCGTTTCGCCCCCAGCCCCACCGGTTTCCTGCATATCGGCGGTGCCCGTACGGCGCTGTATTGCTGGCTGGAAGCACGCCGTCGCGGCGGTCAATTTGCGCTGCGCATAGAGGATACCGATCGCGAGCGCTCCACGGACGAAGCGGTGCAAGCGATTCTCGACGGCATGCGGTGGCTGGGGCTCGTCCATGACGAAGGCCCGATCTACCAGACCACTCGCCTGGAGCGTTACAAGCAGGTCGCCGATGAACTGCTCAGGGCGGGCAAGGCCTACTACGCCTACGAGAGCAAGGACGAGATCGAGTCCATGCGCAACGAGGCAATGGCCAAGGGCGAGAAGCCTCGTTACAACGGCTATTACCGCGACCGCAACGAACCGTATCGCGACGACCCGAACCGCGTGATCCGCTTCAAGAATCCGAGCGAAGGTTCGGTCGTGTTCGACGACAAGGTGAAGGGCCGGGTGGAGTGGAGCAACGCCGAGCTTGACGATCTGGTGATCTTCCGCTCCGACGGCTGGCCCACCTACAACTTCGCCGTGGTGGTCGATGACATCGACATGGGCATTACCGAGGTCATTCGAGGCGACGACCACGTCAACAACACGCCGCGCCAGATCAACATCTATCACGCACTCGGCGCACCGGTGCCAGAGTTCGCGCACCTGCCGATGATCCTTGGTCCCGATGGCCAGAAGCTCAGCAAGCGACACGGCGCGGTGAGCGTCATGCAATACCGCGACGACGGTTTTCTGCCGCACGCATTGCTCAATTATCTGGTGCGCCTGGGTTGGTCACATGGCGATCAGGAAATCTTCTCCGAAGAGGAGATGATTCGTCTGTTCGACATTGGCGACGTCAACAAGGCGGCGTCGCGTTTCGATGTGACCAAGCTTTCGTGGCTCAATCAGCACTACCTCAAGACCGAAGAGCCCGCGGCCATCGCGCCGGAATTCGAGTGGCATCTCGCGCAGGCAGGCATCGATTTCAGCAAGGGCCCCAAGCCCGCCGACGTGATCGTCGCGTTGCGTGATCGCGTGCAGACGCTGAAGGAAATGGCTGAGCGCGCGAAGATCTGGTACGGCCCTATCCTGGAGTGGGACGACAAGGCTGTCGCCAAACATCTGAAGAACGATTCTGCCGTAGCGGTGCTGGAAGCAGCCAAGTCGCTATTGGCCGCTACCGAGTGGACGCCCGAGGCGATCCATCAGGTGATCGAACAGGTCGCGGCCAAGCTTGAGCTGGGCATGGGCAAGATCGCCCAGCCGCTGCGTGTGGCGATGACCGGCACCCAGGTGTCGCCGTCGATCGAGCACACGATATTCCTCGCGGGTCGCGAGGAAGCGCTCAAGCGTGTCGACGACGCCATCGCGAAAGCCCAGGGCTGATCGTGGTGACCACGCGCGGTTTCCACTGATCCGGCATGGACGAGCTGCTCGCCAAAGCCACACAGGGCGTCGACCCCGATGCACCGGATGCCTTCCTGCGCATTTTCCTGAACCTGATGGGGATAGTGCCGTGGGCCGCGCTGTTCTGGTGGAGCGTGGTCTTCATCGTGGTGGGCGCCCTGATTGGCTGGTGGCGCGGGCGCACCGTCGAGGGCATCGTGTGGGCGGCTGTGCTTGGGCCAATTGGCTGGTTCGTGGTGTTGATGCGGCCACGCCCCAAGCTCAAACCCATGCCGCCTCCGCTGCCGAGGCGGCGCTGAAGAGGCGCTTGGGCGGGGGTGTATGATGGATGTCGAGGTGAACCCGTTGGCCCAGACCGTTCCGAGCAAGCCGCATGCGCATCACCACCATCACGACGACGCCCAGAGCTTCGTGCGTGCGGTGGAGCATGCCAGTGAGGAACGCGGCTTGCGCCTCACGCCGTTGCGCAAGGAAGTGCTGGAACTCGTCGCAGCCGCCGGCAAGCCGGTGAAGGCCTATGACTTGCTCGACCAGCTGCGCGAGCGCCACGGTAATGCGGCGCCGCCTACCGTGTACCGCGCGCTCGATTTTCTGCTTGAGCACGGTTTCATCCACAAACTGGAATCCATCAACGCCTTTGTCTCCTGCCATCATCCGGCGGAGGCGCATCAGGTGCCGTTTCTCATCTGCGACAACTGCTCCAGCGCGCAGGAAGTGTGCGACGAGCGCGTGGCCGAGCTGATCGAAGCCCAGGCCAAAGCCTTCGGTTTCCGCCCGCAGGCGCAGACGCTGGAAGTTCACGGGCTCTGCAAGAACTGCCGCAAGGGTTGATTCGCCAATCGCTGTCATCGTGCCGGGGGCCTATCGCGCCCGGCGCAGCCGTGCCCGCGAGACGCCGCCAGGTTCCGTTGGCGAGGCCACTGTGCATGAGTCACTTGGCCCGATGCTGACGCTGGGCGAGGGGTGGCGTTACAAAGCGTTATAATGTAACGTATACGTACCCGGTAAGGCCCGGGACTCTCGCCAGGCGCTCGGTTGAATCGATGGATTCCACGCAAGTGAACAAATCCCGCAGGTGGTTCCTCGCCGACCGCATTGGCGCGATGGCTTCGTTCCTGTGCGCCATCCACTGCGCGGCGCTGCCGTTCGTGCTCGCGCTGTTGCCGATGATTGGACTGGAATTCCTGGCCGATCATCGCTTCGAGCGGGGTTTCGTGCTGTTTGCCAGTGCGCTGGCGCTGGTCACCCTGATCAGTGCCTACCGGCATCATCGCCAGCAGCTACCGCTGTTGCTCGCTCTGCCGGGGCTTGCTCTGCTGGTTACCGGCGTGACTTTTGCCGAGAACTACTCCATTGCACTGCACAGCATGCTGGTGACTTGCGGCGGTCTGCTGGTGGCGGCGGCGCATTTCATCAACCTGCGCAAGCATCGGGCTGCCCATGCGCATTGACGGCACCGTGTGCCGTGATTGTGTAACGGACCCCTCGATTCCTAGCATTTGCGCATGAATACGGCACGCGCGCATACCCACGACCATCACGATCATGACCAGGCACACGGTCATGCCCATGGTCACGACCACAGTCATAATCACGGCGGTATCAGCGGGCGTGAGCGCAAGTTGATCTTCGCGTTCGTACTCACCACGCTGATGATGCTGGTGGAGATGGTGGGCGGTTTCTGGTCGGGTTCGCTCGCACTGGTGGCTGACGCCGGCCACATGCTGATCGACGCACTGGCGCTGCTGCTGGCTGTCGTTGGTGCCTGGTTCGCCAGGCGGCCGGCGGATGCTAGGCGCAGCTACGGCTATGGGCGCCTGGAGGTGCTCGCAGGCTTCGTCAATGCGCTTACGCAGTTCGCGCTAGTGGCCTTCATTGCCTATGAGGCAGTGACGCGGCTGTTCAATCCCACGCACATCCTCTCGGGCATGATGCTGGTGGTGGCGGTGATCGGCCTGGTGGTGAACCTGCTGGTGCTGCGCACTTTGCACGGTCATGCGCATGACGACGTGAACCTCGCAGGCGCCACGTTGCACGTGTTGGGCGACCTGCTCGGTTCAGTGGCGGCGGTAGTCGCAGCGCTGCTGGTGCGCTGGCAGGGCTGGAACTGGGCTGACCCGGTGCTTTCGCTGCTGGTGTCGCTACTGATCCTCAACAGCGCATGGCGGCTGCTGCGTCGTTCCGCACATATCCTGCTGGAGGGTGTGCCCGAAGGGATGAACACCAGTGATGTCGCGGAGGCGCTGCGACTGGCGGATCCGTCCATTCGCGACATTCATCACCTGCACGTGTGGCAGCTCGCGTCTGGTTCGCGCATGGCGACGCTGCATGCCGAGCTGCACGATGACAACCACAGCACCGTAGCGATCAGTGCGATCAACCTCATGCTTGCCGAGCGCTTCGGTGTCCAGCATGTGACGGTGCAGATCGACACCGGGGACTGTCCCGATCACCAGCGTGACTGTGCCGGTCACGGTCACCGCTGACTATTGCGCTTTGCATGGCCGCTGTTACGATGATCGGCCGTACATCCTAACGAATCAAGGAGTTCCCCATGGGCAAGGGCGATCGCAAGACCCGTCGTGGCAAGACTTACCGTGGCAGCTATGGCAACACCCGCGCGCACTCGCTGCAGCCGGCTGTGGCCGGTGCCAAGGCGACCGTGACCAAGCCGGTTGCCGCCAAGAAGGCCGCTCCCAAGAAGAAGTCGGCCTGAGCCAGATTGGCTAGCAAAAACCCCCGCTCAGGCGGGGGTTTTTTTATGGGCGCTCGTCGTGCCGTTCACGGATCCGGCAACAGCAATTCGCCGCCCAGGAAGATGTCGCGCAGCACGTGACTGCCACCGATCCAGTAGCACAGCTCCGCCGGGTCGCGCACGTTCCACACGGCGAGGTCGGCGCGCTGGCCCACCGCAAGTGTGCCGCGGTCGGACAAGCCGAGCGCCTTGGCGGCATTCACCGTTACGCCACGCAGCGCTTCTTCGGGAGTGAGGCGGAATAGCGTGCACGCCATGCCCGCCGCGAGACGCAGCGAGAGCAGGGGCGAGGTGCCGGGATTGCAGTCGGTGGCCACTGCCATGGGCACATGGTGGTCGCGCAGCCCTGCGATGGGCGGCAGCTTCGTTTCGCGTAATGCGTAGAACGCACCCGGTAGCAGTACGGCCACTGTGCCCGCTTGCGCCATTGCGCGAATGCCGCTGTCGCTCAGATGTTCCAGGTGATCGGCGGAAAGTCCATGGAACGAGGCAACCAGGGCCGCGCCATCGAGATCGGACAGTTGCTCCGCGTGCAATTTCACCGGCAGCCCGAGCTGCGTTGCACGTTCGAATACACGGCGCGTTTCCGCCAGCGTGAAGCCAATGTTCTCGCAGAACGCATCGACGGCATCCACGAGCCCCTCGCCAGCCAGCGCCGGCAGCATGTCGTCACAGACCAGCGCCACATAGCTCTCGCGGGCTTCGCGGTATTCCGGCGGCAGCGCATGCAGGCCCAGGAAAGTGGTACGCACGGTGAGGCCAAGTGCTTTGCCGAGGCGGCGTGCAACGCGAAGCATGCGTCGCTCGGTATCGAGGTCGAGACCGTAGCCCGATTTGATCTCGAGAGTGGTGACGCCATCGGCCAGTAGTGCATGCGCACGCGGCAATGCCTGAGCGAACAGTGCGTCTTCGCTGGCCTCGCGAGTGGCCTTCACGGTGGAGACGATGCCGCCGCCTGCGCGAGCGATCTCCTCATAGCTTGCGCCGTTGAGACGCAGGTCGAACTCATGCGCGCGGTTGCCGCCGAATACCAGATGGGTGTGGCAATCGATCAGGCCGGGCGTGATCAGCGCGCCGTTGAGATAATCCACGCGTGCGGCCAGCTCCTCGGCATCGCTGGGCAATTCGCTTTGCAAACCGACCCAGCTGATGCGCCCTTGATGCAGCGCGATGGCGCCTTTCCTGATCAGACCGTACCGTGCATCGCCGGCAAACGTTGCCAGCGTGGCGTCAAGCAGCAAGTGGTCCCAACGGTGGGTCATGTCGGTTCGCGTTCGGATGAGGTGGGTGGCGTGTCGCTGGATTGCGCCTGCTCAGGCGGCAATGGCGTGGCCGGATCCTCGGCCATCGGCGCCAACGGTGATTCGCCCGCTTCGGCATCGTCCTGCGCTTCGGCGGCGCGCCTGGCAAGCTCGTGCTCGTAACCTTCGATCAGTTTGTCGGCGAGCGCCCGATACACCGGTTTGCGCGACAGGATGGATGAAGCCGCGCGCGCCAGCAGGCACGTAGCCATGATCGGCAGCACCATTTGCTGGTTGGCGGTCAGTTCCATCGAGATCACGGTGGCAGTAAGCGGTGCCTGCGTGACGCCGGAAAGATAGGCAGCCATGCCGAGCAGCGCCACGGCGGACGGATCGACACCGGGCAACACTGCGCTGAGATTGCTGCCCAGGCCCGCACCGACCGCCAGCGCCGGTGAAAAGATGCCGCCCGGAATGCCTGCCCAATACGAGGCGATGTTGCCGAAGAACTTGAGCGCGCCGAAGGTTGTCACCGTACCGGCATGACCTTCCAGGATCTCCTTGGCCTGGGCGTAGCCGGTGCCGTAGAGACCGGTATGGGTAAGCTGGCTTAGCAACACCAGCGCGAGGCCGCACGCTGCGGCGAAAATCACCGGCTGGCGTGCGCGAAGACGCCCAACGACGCCGCGCAACCCGTGATCACTGGGCTGGATCAGCCGCGCGAACCATCCGCCGGCGAGACCGCACACGATGCCCGTGGCGAGCACCGCCCACCAGGCCTTGCCCAGTGGCAGGCCGATATCGAATTGGCCGAAGTAAGCATAATTGCCAAGGATGCCCAGCGACACGACGCCAGAGACGATCACCGCGGTAAGCAGGGTGCCGCTCATGCGGTGTTCGAACGCGCCGCTCATTTCCTCGATGGCGAACACCACGCCGGCCAGCGGTGTGTTGAACGCAGCAGCAAGACCCGCAGCAGAACCGGCCAGAATGAAACGGCCGGCAGCAGCCGGCTCGGCGAAACCGAAGCGGCGGCCGAGCGAATAGAGCAAGCCCGCACCCACGTGCACGGTCGGGCCCTCGCGTCCCACCGATGCGCCGCCGAGCAATGCTGCCAGCGTCAACGCCATCTTGCCGATGGCGACGCGCAGCGACAGCAGGCTACGCCGGAAATCCTCGTCTTCCACCTTGAGTGCGGCGATGGCCTGCGGAATGCCGGAGCCACGTGTGGGCTTGAGCACACCCTGGGTGAGCCAGGCGAGCAGGGCGAAGGTGGTGGGCGTGATCAGGAAGGCCCAGAAACGGTTACGTGTCACCACGCCATGAAAGATGCCGAATGCATAGTCAGCTGCTTGAGCAAAGCCAACCGCTGCCAGGCCGACCAGTACGGCGCCGCTCCAGAACAGGATGCGGCGTCGCCATTCAACAGGCGAGAAAAGCTCGGAATCGGTCAGGCGCTGCAGTCGTCCCTGTGTCGTGGCGGCTTCCCCGCCGTTCTCATCACCCGCGCTCACGACTTAGCCTCGGATTTGCGGGTCCAGCGCGTCTCATACAGATCGAAGCGACGATCCTTGAGATTCTGCACCGCACCCGCGTTGCGCGCGCGGGCAAGGCTTTCCAGGTGGAGATCGGCAAACAGCACGGTTTCGATGTTCGGCGTGGAGTCCGCGGCGATGCCGTCGCGTGCGAAGGGAAAGTCGCTTGGCGTAAGAATGCAGCTCTGTCCGTACTGGATGTCGAAGTTGTTGACGCCCGGGAGATTGCCCACGTTGCCCGACAACACCACGTAGCACTGATTCTCAATGGCACGTGCCTGCGAGCAATAGCGCACGCGCAGGTAACCCTCGCGCACATCGGTGCAGAACGGCACAAACAGGATCAGCGCGCCCTGGTCGGTGAGATGGCGTGCGACTTCGGGGAATTCGGAGTCGTAGCAGATCATCACGCCGACGGGGCCACAGTCGGTCTGGATCGTCGCCGCGCTATCGCCGCCGGTGATGTTCCACACGGTGCGCTCGCTCGGTGTCGGATGGATCTTCTCCTGCTCGTGGATGGAGCCGTCACGCAGGCACACGTAGCAAACGTTGTGGATGTCACCGTTGGCCTGCTCGGTTGGATGCGAACCGGCGATGATGTTGATGTTGTAGTTCACTGCCAGACGGCTGAAGAGTTCCTTCACCTGCGGCGTGTACTGGCTGAGCTTGCGAATCGAGTCGACTGGCGACAGTTCCTCGTTCTCGATCGACAACAATTGCAGTGTGATCAGTTCGGGGAAGGTGACGAAATCCGCGCTGTAGTCGGCAGCGATATCGGTAAAGTATTGGACCTGGGTGGCGAATTCTTCGAACGAACGGATACGACGCTGCAGGTATTGCACCGAGGCGACGCGCACCATGTCGGGCAGGCGCTGGGTCGAGGGAATCGACGGGATATCCGGTTGGTTCAGCAGTTGCGGATTGCGCCACACCAAATGCGCCGCGTAGCCCAGCGACTCGTAGTCGGAAGGCACGTAGCCACGCAGCAGGCCGACGACCTCAAAGTCATTGCTCAGCTGGAAGCTCAGCGTGAGATCGCGCCGCTTGCCTTCCACCACGGCCTGCACGTAAGCATCGGCGCTGCCATAGCGGTGCAGGTTGCGCGCAAGGCCGGGAATGCGCCCACCGAACACGATGCCGCGCAGCTTGAGGTCGGTGCACAGGCGCTTGCGAGCCTGGTACAGACGCTGGCCGATGCGCATGTTGCGGTAGTCCGGATGCACCACCACTTCCATGCCGTACAGCCAATTGCCGTCGCGGCGGTGACGCGAGCCCATGCCGCCGCCAGTGATCTGCATCCAGGTATGCGGTGCTAGTGCGGTGGCTTCGTCCATGCGGAAGGTGGCGCAATAGCCCACGATCTTCCCTTCGTATTCGACCACGAACTGACCTTCGGGGAAGTGCGTCTGCTGCGAGCGCAGCATTTCCGCCGAATGACCCCACTCGGCGGTGTAGACACGAGCGGTGAGTTCAACCAGTGCCGGCACATCTGCAGGCTTGGCCTGGCGCACCAGCAGCTTCGGGGTGTGTTCCAGGGTCTTCTTGGCCATCGGTACATTATGCAGCAGCGAACTGAACGACGCGGCCCAGCAGGCCGGTTACACTCGCGGGGATCATTCACGGAGCAGGCTGATGGGCGCCACCATTCCGAGCAAATACCTTGCGGATCGTCTCTGGACGGCACAAGGATGGATTCAGGACGCCGGTTTGCTGATCGATGATCGAGGTCACGTCACAGGCGTTTCCACGGGTGAAGGCGAGCGGCTGGGGCGCTGGGTGCTGCCGGGTATGCCGAACCTGCATTCGCATGCATTCCAGCGTGCGATGGCGGGGCTGGCCGAACGCAAGGGCAAGAGCGACGACAGCTTCTGGACCTGGCGCGAAACCATGTATGCGTTTGCGGCCACGATCGGCCCAGAGGAGCTGCAGGCCATCGCCACGCAGCTCTACGTGGAGATGCTCAAGAGCGGCTACACGCAGGTCTGCGAATTCCACTATCTGCATCATCAGCCTGACGGGACACCGTATGCGCAGTCGGAGGCGATGTCGCTGGCGCTGATCGAGGCGGCGCGCGAGGCGGGCATCGCGCTTACGTTGCTGCCGGTGCTCTACATGAGCGGAGGTTTCGATGGCCGTCCGCTGACGCCACGCCAGCGCCGCTTCGGCCACGATGTGCCCTCGTATCTGCGCTTGCTGGAAGCGCTGCGCGCGCATGAGAACGACGGTCTGCGCGTAGGTATCGCATTGCATTCGCTGCGAGCGGTACCGGAAGACGCCATGCGCGAAGTGTTGGCGAGCGAGGCGGCAAAGAGTGGCCCCATTCACATCCATATCGCCGAGCAGATTGGCGAGGTGCAGGATTGTCTCGCCACTCGTGGCGCACGGCCCGTGGAATGGTTGTTCGACCACGCCGATGTCGATGCGCGATGGACTCTTGTGCACGCCACGCATCTGAACGCGCAGGAGATCTCGCAGCTCGCGCGCAGCGGCGCGGTGGCGGGCCTGTGTCCTACCACCGAGGCCAACCTCGGCGATGGCCTGTTCCCTTTGGCTGACTATCTCGATGCAGGCGGCACGCTTGGCGTGGGTTCCGATTCGCACATTTCGGTATCGCCGGTGGAAGAGTTGCGCTGGCTCGAATACGGTCAGCGACTGTCGACGCGCCATCGCAATATCGCTGCGCGCCATCAGGGCGACAGCGTGGGTGAGACGTTGTGGCCCGCCGCACTGCGTGGCGGTGCGCGCGCGTCGGCTCTGCCGATCGGAGAGCTTCGCAGCGGTGCACGCGCGGACCTGTTGGTGCTCGACGATCGCGCACCCTTGCTCGCCGCGCGCGATGAACACTCCGTGATCGACAGCTTCCTGTTCGCGGGCAATGCGCCGCTGGTGCGCGACGTGATGGTGGGCGGCGAATGGATGGTGCGCGGTTTTACACACCGCGACGAGGACCGCATCGCCGCGCGCTATCGCGCGACCATGGGGCGCCTTTCACAGCGCTGATACACCGTTAAGCGAGGCCTGAATGGCGACTGCGAATGGCTGAACCGCAGCCATCGCTTTCGCGTTGTCTCGTCATCTCGTTCGCGCGGCCGACGTTCTCCGGGTCAAACCCCAACCAAGGAGAGCGTCATGCGTCGACTCATGCTGATCAGTCTCGGCCTCGCCGTCATGTTCAGCGCGAGCCTGTCACTCACCGGCTGCGTGGTGGTGGCGCCGCGACCGCATTACGCGGCTCGCGTATGGGTGCCCGGTTACTGGGCGCCAGGTAGTGTCTACGTATCCGGCCATTGGCGCGGATGATGCGTTTCGCCAAGCCCATGTGGCGCGCGCGGACGGGTTGTTCGTGCGCGCCTACGTGGGGGCGTTCGGCTGCGTGCTCGCGATATGGCTGCGCAAATGTTCGATGAACACGCGCAGCTTGGGTGGCACCTGCAGCCGACTAGGGTAGTAAAGATAGAAACCGTCAAAGGGCGGCAGCCATTCATCGAGCACGGTTTCCAGCTGGCCTGAGGCGATAGCCGCGCGCACCGAGGGTTCCACCATGTGCGTAAGGCCAAGGCCGTCGATCGCGGCGCGGATGGCCATGGCCGGTTCGTTGGTGGTCAACGGACCATCCACGTCCAGCTCGAACCATTGGCCCTTGGAGGTGCCAGTGGAGTGAGCGAATTCCCAGCGATAGATCGCGCCGCTGTTGAAACGAAAGCGGATGCACTCATGCGAGGCCAGGTCGCGCGGATGCTTCGGCTTGCCGTGCGCGGTGAAGTACGCAGGCGATCCCACTACGACCGCTCGCTGCGGCCCGCCGAGCGGCACAGCCACCATGTCGCGGGCTAGCCGCTCGCCGAGTCGGATGCCGGCATCGAAACCCTCGGTGACGAGATCGGTCAGGCGATTTTCCACCTGGATATCCACCTTCAGTTCCGGCCACGCGCGCATGAACTCGGCCAGCGTAGGTGCGATCAGGTGGTCGAGCACCATCTGCGGCACTGCGATGCGCAGCGTGCCGGCGGGGCGGTCGCCGTGTTGACGCAGTGCCTCGATGGCGTCATCAATCGCGCCGAGCGCCGGAGTGATGCGCTCGAGAAACGCGCGGCCCGCCTCAGTGAGGCCAACGCGGCGCGTGGTCCGGTGCAGCAGCCGCACGCCGACATGGGTCTCGAGCTGGCGCAGCGTCTGGCTCAGCGCGGAAGCGGTGACCTCCAGCTCGGCGGCGGCGCGGGTGAAGCTCCCGTGGCGGGCGATGAGCTGGAAGGCGCGCAGCGCAGCGGTGTCGTCGGTTGCCATTGTTTAGATGTTCTTAATAAAGCATGTAAACGATGGCTATTTTTCCGCGTAATCGCAAGGCCCAGACTGGCGCCATTCCCTGATGAGCCAAGGAGATCGCCATGTCGCTCGACTCGTATTACACCCTCG
This sequence comes from Dyella sp. OK584, assembly GCF_057787755.1. NCBI lineage: Bacteria > Pseudomonadati > Pseudomonadota > Gammaproteobacteria > Lysobacterales > Rhodanobacteraceae > Dyella > Dyella sp. OK584. The sequence continues at coordinate 3,828,070 of NZ_CM173542.1, read as the reverse complement.
GCCGTTCCGGCCTGCGCGTCAGCCGTCTCGCCCTGGGCACGATGACCTTTGGTGACAACTGGGGCTGGGGCGCGGCGGAAGAGACGGCGCGCGCCATGTTCGACCGTTATCTCGACGCCGGCGGCAATTTCATTGATACCGCCGACCTCTACACCGATGGCGCCAGCGAGGAACTGCTGGGCCAATTCGTGGCAGATGCGGGCGTGCGCGACCGCGTCGTGCTGTCCACCAAATTCAGCTACAACGCGCAGCCCGGCAACCCGAATGCGGGTGGTAATGGCCGCAAGAACATCCTGCGCGCGGTGGAAGGCTCGCTGCGCCGGCTGCGCACCGACTACATCGATCTGTACTTGCTGCACACCTGGGATCGCATTACGCCGGCCGAAGAAGTGGTGCGCACGCTCGACGACCTGGTGTGTGCCGGCAAGATCCGCTACGCGGGCCTTTCCGACGTGCCAGCCTGGTATGCATCGCGCGCGCAGACGTTTGCCCAGGCGCATGCGCTGTCGCCGCTGGTCAACCTGCAGCTGGAATACTCGCTGATCGAGCGCAACCTCGAACACGAGTTCGCGCCGATGGCGCTCGAGTTGGGCATGGGCATCACGGCGTGGAGTCCGCTGGGCATGGGCCTGTTGTCGGGCAAGTACAAGCTCAGCGCAACGGGCGGGGCGGGCGAGGGTCGTCTGGCCAAAGTGTCAGGCCTGCCAGGCTTTGATCGCTTCACCGAACGTAACTGGCGCATCGTCAGCACGCTGGAAGCGGTGGCCAAGGCGCTGGGCAAACCGATGGCGCAGGTGGCGCTCAACTGGGTAGCGACACAGCCGGCCGTGGCGTCGGTGATCGTGGGTGCGACCAAGCTGGCGCAACTGGACGACAACCTTGCGGCGTTGTCGTTCGAGATTCCCGCCGATCAGCGTGCGCGCCTGAACGAGGCGAGCGCACTGGAAACGCCGTTTCCGTACTGGTTCTTCGGTGATGCGCAACAGACGCGTCTGCATGGCGGCGTCAACGTAGGCAGCAAGCCAGCCGGTTATGCGCCGCCGATTTACGTGAAGGCGCAGGCAGCGGGCGACTTCAAGGCGGATTGAGGAAAAAGAAACGGCGCCAGCATGCAGGCTGGCGCCGATGTTGTTGGCGCGGCGGGGGCGCGCCGCTTCCTTGCTGTTATGACGTCGTCCGGATTACTGCGCTGAAGACGAGCCCGACACCGGGTGCTGCGCCTTGAACTGCTCCCACTGCTGCTGACGCGCCTGGCGCTCTGCCTTCATCGAGGCCAGCTGGGCCTGCTGGCTCGCGTTCAGCACGGCGTAGATCTGCGCCCGGATTGCAGCGCGCTGCTGCACGCGGGCCTGGGTCGCAGCGCCCTCAGCCTGGGCCAGGTTGGCCGCGGCGGTCTGGTAGCCGGACGCATTCGGTGCCATCTGTTCGAAAGCTTCGCGCTGCTGGTGCAGGGCTTCGCGCTGCGGCTTGTTCTGGGTGCGGGTGTTCTGCAGGATCTGCTTGATGCTGGCCTTCTGCGCATCGCTCAGGTTGAGCTTGGCATAGGCGGCCATCAGGTCATGGCCATGACCGCGACCATGCCAACCAGCCTGAGGGGCGCCGTCCTGACCGGCGGCGACAGCAATGGCGAATGGGGCGAGGGCCATAGCCGACGCGAGAGCCAGGGCGAGGGTGACGTTCTTGCGCATGGGTATTTCCTTTGCCGTTGGAATGGACAGTGGGGGTGATGTCCATTTGACGACGGCGCTACGTATATGTTCTTTGCCGGAAGGTAAAGAAGCGTAAAGCCTGTGGAGCTCAGGTTTTTACGCGGATTCAATGGGCGCGGAGACAACCGACAACGCCATGCCAAGAATTCTCATAGTCGACGACGATCGTGCCCTGTGCAGCCTGCTGGCGGATTACCTGCAGCGCGAGGGTTTCGTGGTGGATGTCGCCCATGACAGCGAAAGCGGCCTTGCCCAGCTGCACAACCAGGCGACGCGACCTGACCTGCTGATCCTTGATGTGATGATGCCCGGGCGCGATGGGCTGGATACCTTGCGCGAGCTGCGCCTGAAGCATCGGCTGCCGGTCATCATGCTTTCCGCCAGGGGCGAACCGGTCGACCGCGTGATCGGCCTGGAGCTGGGCGCGGACGATTACCTCACCAAGCCTTGCCTTCCCCGAGAACTGCTCGCCCGTGTGCGCGCGCAACTGCGACGCAACACGCCAGTGGCGGCGGGACCGATGCAGGTGGGTATGTTGCGATTGGAGCCCGGTGAGCGGCGCGCGTATGTCGACGAGCAGGAACTTTCGCTCACCGGTGCGGAATTCATGCTGCTATTGGCGCTGGCGCAGCGATCGGGCGAACTGGTGGACAAGGCGACGTTGACGCGCATGGCGCTCGGACGCGAGCTGGAACGTTTCGACCGAAGCATCGACGTACATGTGAGCCGACTGCGTCACAAGCTGGCCGAAGCGTCGGCGCAATCGCCGCGCATCGAGTCCGTGCGTGGCGCCGGTTACAGCCTCGTAGCGGGGGCAGCGTGAGTCCATTCAAGAGTTCGCTCTACTGGCGATTGCTGATCAGCTTCTGCGCGGCGAACCTGCTGGCGCTGATTGTCGGCGGCTTTCTCACGCAGCGCTTCATCGAGTACAGCACCGCGGTGGAGATCAACTGGGCGGCGCTCGCGCAAGGTGCGGACCAGGCCTATGAAAGCGGTGGCATTGCCGCGCTGGCCGAATGGTCGCAGAAACAGCGACGCGAAGGCATCGAAGCCACGCTGTTCGAGCAGGGCCAGCCGCTGATGCCAATTCGCCTGCCGAGCTCCGTGCGAGGGCAGCTGCAAACCTGGCTGGATGAAAAGCGCGACGTGGTGCTGCAGCCCTGGCCGAATCTTTACGTGGCCGTGCAGCTGGTGCGTGATGAAGACGGCCAGACGCGGCAATTGGTAGCGTTGAGCCGCACGCATTCACGACTGCGCCCGCAGACGCGCCAGACCATTTTTCTGGCGATCCAGGGCGTACTGTCGCTGCTGTTCATCGGCCTGGTGGGTTGGTGGGTGGCACGCAGCGTTGCGCGCCCGGTGGAGGCCATTAGTCAGGCCACGCGACGCATGGCGTCCGGTGAGCTGTCGTCGCGAGTTGGTGAGGAAGGACGTCGCGCGCACGGCGAACTCGCGCAGTTGGCGATTGATTTCGACGCCATGGCCGAACGAATCGAGGCGCTGGTGGCGCATGACCGCAGCGTGTTGCAGGACCTGTCACACGAACTGCGCTCACCGCTGGCGCGATTGCATCTGATCCTCGACCTGGCGCAACGCAGTACGGATACGAGAGAGGCAGCGCGCTATTTCCGGCAGGCTGAGCAGGAGATCACGCGGCTGGACCATATGACCGGGGAAATGCTGGCGTTGTCGCGCCTGGAGGGTGGCATTCCCGGTGTGAACCGTGAGCCGGTCGAGGTAGTGGACCTGCTGCGCGAGTGCGTGCGACGCGCCGAAGTGGAAGCAACGGCTCGCGGCATTGTCATGACGCTTTCCGTCGGCGCGCCGATCACGGTGTCCGGTAGCGAGCTGTTGCTGGAACGGGCCTTCGAAAACCTGATCGGCAATGCGATCAAGTTCAGCCCGAAGGGTGAGCGAGTGGAGCTTTCCGCAAAGGCCGACTCAGGAAAATTCGAGTTGTCCATACGCGATCATGGGCCGGGTGTTCCCGACGCTGAGCTGGATTCATTGTTCCGCCCGCTGTTCCGCGGCAGCAATGCCACTCGAGCGGACGGGCATGGCATTGGGCTGGCCATCGTGCAGCGCGTGGTGCGGGCGCATGGTGGCGACATACAAGCCAGTAACGCCGACGGTGGCGGACTGATGGTGCAGCTGAATCTGCCGCTGGCTTCGGCATCCGAGGCGTAGCAGCCACACGTCGCCATCCCAGCGAAAGCCGGGATCCATTGACTGTTCGGCGCACCGGCGGCACTGGATTCCAGCTTTTGCTGGAATGACGATGCAGGAGCCCGAGGCCTACGCAAACCCTGCTGCATTTGCCACACTCGGGTTTTGCCAATGGAACAGGAATGCGCTCCAACGCTTTCGCTGCGGTGGGTCTGGCGCTGTGTGCCGCGCTGTTCTTCACCATGACCTACGTGCTCAATCGCAGCCTGGTGGCGGGCGGTGGGCATTGGGCGTGGGCGGTGATCCTGCGCTACCTGATCACGCTGCCGTTGCTAGCTTTCGTGTTGCCCTGGCAGGGCGGGCTGGGTGAGCTGCCGAAGGAGTTGCGACAGTATCCACGCGCCTGGCTGCTGTGGAGCACGGTCGGCTTCGTGCTGTTTGGCCTGCCGCTCACGTGGGCGGCCAACAGCGGGCCTTCCTGGCTGGTGGCGGGCAGCTTCCAGACCACGGTGCTGGCTGGGCCGCTGTTGTCACCCTTCATCTATCGCGATGAGCGGCGGCAGCTGGTGTGGCGAAGTGTTGCCATCGGTGTGCTGATCCTTCTTGGCGTGTTCGCGCTGCAATGGGGCCACGCGCAGGGTCGCCTGAGTACCAGCGACTGGCTGGCGATGGCGGCAGTGGTGTTTTCCGCTTTCATGTATCCGCTGGGCAATCGCATGTTGTTGTTGCACCTGGAGCAAAGCGGCACGCGCATCGGCGCCACGCAGCGAGTGTTCGGCATGACGCTGTGCAGCTGGCCACTGTGGCTGGTGCTGGCGGCGATCGCATGGTTCACCATTGGGCCGCCCGGCTTGCGCGAAATGTGGCTGGCGGGCGGCGTGGCGCTTTCTTCTGGTGTCATCGCTACCGTGCTGTTTTTCCGCGCCACCGACATGGTGCGCAGCGAGCCTACGTCGCTTGCGGCGGTGGAGGCGATGCAGGCGGCGGAGCTGCTGTTTGCCACGGTGATCGGCGCGTGCTTTCTCGGCGAGGCGTGGCCGCACGGATTCTCCGCCGTCGGTGCGCTGATGATCGTGGCAGGCATCGCGCTGTTTGGATGGGTCAGCGGGCGCTCGGCTGCCGGGCACGACGAAGCCGTGCGCACGCTACGCAGCGATCGCGGAGCCTGAGCACGGCGGGGATGGGGATGAGTGATGGCGTGCGTGCATCCCACTTCCCGCGCCCGCCGTACCTTTGGAACTTGCCCCATTCCGCCTCGTCAAGGTAAACACCTCAGTTCCGGTCGCTGCGTCTGCTGCCGGCTTCCTTCTGCAATCTGGGGCGGCAATGACTCATCGGCGTAGTGCATGGATCATGGCGGGCGTGTTGCTGGGTACAGCGCCCTTGGCGAACGCGCAAACGCCGGTGACGCAACAGGCATTGCGCTGGGATGCGAACACGCTGGGCAATCATCGCTATCTGCTTCAGGTGGATGCGCCGGCCAACGCCGTGCACGTGGTGATTCCCTGGCGCCGCCGCGACGCACACCCCGAGCAGGTGGCGGTAATTGTCACCGGGCCAGACGGCAAGCCCGTAGCGAACGTCGTGCGTGGAGCTATCGGGCAGGCCGAGGGCGAGCTGGTGTTCCAGGCTGCGACGGCAGGGTCCTATGCCGTTTACTACCAGCCCTATCTCAGTACCGGGCGCAGCAACTATCCCACCGTGACCTACGCCGCACCGAAGGACACTGCCAATGCCGCGTGGTCGCGCAAGCTCGGCGCCGGTGCGCAGGCATGGCGCAAGCTGCCGCAGGCGAAAGTGCTGCGCTACGAGGCGGTGGACGACTTCGATGCGTACACGGAGATGGAACGCACCGCCACGCCGGATGAACTGAAATCGCTGCTGGCTGCCCATCCCACGGAATCCCTGCTGCTGTTTCCGGAGACGCGCGCTTATCCGGTGCGCATGTTCGACACCATTCCGGAACGCTGGGCACAGCGGGGCAGCGGCGGCTCGCTGAATGAAAACGTGGCGGGCGGCGAATACCTGAGCTTCCAGGTTGGCGCATGGGCGCCACGTGGCAAGGTGGAAAACGTGCGCGTCAGCTTCGGCAGCCTTCGCAACGCGAGTGGCGACAGCATTCCCGCCAGCGCGTTCTCCTGCTTCAACCTTGGCGGCGTGGACTACACGGGCAAGCCATTCACGTCACGCGTGGATGTGGAAGCAGGGCGCGTACAGCCGCTGTGGATGGGCCTGGACGTGCCGGCGTCTGCAAGGCCCGACACCTATCACGGCGAGTTGACGATCGAAGCCGGCGGCATGCCGGTGCAAAGAGTGCCGCTGACGATCACGGTGGGTGAGGCCCGGGCCGTGGCTCATGGCGACAATGATCCCGCCAGGCTCACTCGTCTGCGCTGGCTCGATTCCACCCTGGCGCAGGACGATTCGCTGGTGAAGCCATTCACGGCGATTACGGTGAAGGGTTCTGCACTGGGCATTCTCGGGCGCGAGGTGAAACTCGACACCAGCGGATTGCCCGCGCAGATTACCAGCCGTTTTGACGAGCGCATGACAGGTTTTGCACGCCAGCCCAAGGCGCTGCTGGTCGCACCCATGCGTTTGGTCGTCGAGGACGATGCAGGCGCACACGCGATGAACTCGTCTGCAAAACCTGACGTGCAGACCGACGGTCCCGCCAAGGTGCACTGGCAGGCGGCCGGCCATGCCGGGCCGCTGCAGAGCGAATTGAAGGCGAGCCTCGAAGCCGATGGCACGCTGGTCTACGCGGTGGCACTCACAGCGAAGCAAGCGCTAACGCTGCGTGATATCCGCCTGGAAATTCCGCTGGATCACGACGTGACGAAATATCAACTTGGCCTCGGCCGTCAGGGTGATCGCGCACCGGCGGACTTCCAATGGAAATGGAACGTGCAGAACAACCAGGATGGCGCGTGGATCGGCACAGTGAACGCCGGCCTGGAATTTCATCTTCGCGACGAGCATTACCTGCGTCCGCTCAATACCAACTTCTACCACCAGCAGCCGCTACGCATGCCGGTGTCATGGGACAACGGTGGGCAGGGCGGCATTCGCTTGCTCAGTGATGGCGAGTCGTACAAGGTCATGGCTTACAGCGGTCACCGCACCATGCAGGCCGGTGAAACGCTGCACTACGACATCGTCATGCGCGTGACGCCGTTCAAGACGATCAACCCGGCCGAACACTTCTCCGAGCGCTTCTTCCACAAGTACGGCGACCTCGATGCGATCAAGGCCGATGGCGCGAACGTGGTGAACATCCACCACGCCACGCCGATCAATCCGTGGATCAATTATCCGTTCCTCGAGCCGGAAGCGATGCGCGCCTATATCGAGTCGGCGCATCAGCGCGGTATGCGCGTGAAGATTTACGACACCGTGCGCGAGCTGTCCGATCGCGCGCCGGAGCTGCCGATGCTGGAAAGCCTCGGGCATGAGGTGATCAGCGCCGGCAAGGGCGGTGGTTTCTCCTGGCTGCAGGAGCATCTCGATGGCGACTACATCGCCGCCTGGCACGTGCCGGAGAACCGTGATGCCGCAGTGATCAATGCGGGACAAAGCCGCTGGCACAACTACTACATCGAAGGGCTGGACTGGCTCGCGCGCAACGTGGGCATCGACGGCCTGTACCTCGACGATGTCGCATACGACCGCACCACCATGAAGCGCGTGCGCAAGGTGTTGCAGGCGCATCGTACGCACCCGCTGATCGACCTGCATTCGGCCAGCCAGTACAACCCGCGCGACGGCTATATCAACAGCGCACTGCTCTACATGGAGCTTTTCCCGTATATCGACCGGCTGTGGTTCGGCGAGGAGTTCAATTACGAGAAGACCTCGCCCACGTACTGGCTCACCGAGATCTCGGGTATTCCCTATGGCCTGATGGGTGAGATGTTGCAGAACGACGGCAACCCTTGGCGCGGCATGTTGTTTGGCATGACCAACCGCCTTGGCTGGTCGCCGGGCAGTGATCCGCGGGGTCTTTGGAAGTTGTGGAATGCGTTCGGCATTGAACAAGCCGACATGGTCGGCTGGTGGGTGCACGACACTCCGGTGAAGACAGATCGCGACGACGTATTGGTCACCAGCTACGTACGCAAAGGCAACAAGACGTTGATCGCACTCGCGTCATGGGCGCCGGAGAAAACCGCGGTGAAACTTGCCATCGACTGGAGGGCGCTCGGGCTCTCTGCGGGCAAGGCCAAGCTCGTGGCTTCCGCCTTGGATGGCTTCCAGCCAGCGGCGACATTCAAACCGGGCGACGCGATTCCGGTGGAGCCCGGCAAGGGCTGGTTGATCGTGGTGGAGTGAAGTCGACATGCATACAGGGGACGACAAGCGCATGAAAACGTGGCGAGCGACTGTGCTGGCGGTGCTGCTGGTATTCGGTGCGTGCGGGCACGCGCTGGCTGATTCGAGCGTGGCAGCTAGTGATGCCGCGGACGGACAACAGGTCACCAAGCTTTCGCTGGACGCGAAAGCGTTTGCGCCCGAGCAGATCAAGCTCACGGTCTACTTGCCGCCCGGTTACGCGCAGGGGAGCGTCGCAGGTGTGCGTTATCCCGTGCTGTATGCCAATGACGGCCAGGACATGCCGGCAGTGGGCCTGCGCGAGACACTGGCGCGGCTTTACGCCGAGCATGCTATCGGTCCGGTCATCGTGGTGGCGATCGACATGCTGACGGATCGGGCATCCGGTTATGGTCTGTCGGACCGGGATCGCAAGCGCAGTGTGGTCGGCGGTTCACGCATTGGACCGATCGGCAGCCATGCCTACGAATATTCCGATTGGGTGGCCACACAACTGGTGCCATACATCGATGCGCATTACCGCACTCAGGCCAACGCCAGCGACCGCACGATGCTGGGTTGGTCGCTCGGTGGCCTCAATGCATTCAACCTGGGTTGGAACTATCCCGAGGTATTTGGCCGCGTCGGTGCCTTCTCACCATCGTTCTGGTTGGCCGCCGATCGAAGCAATGCGCAGGCGGTCGAGTCGTCGCGACTGGCACAAGCCATGGTGAACAGGGCCTCTGGGCGCAAACCGCTGCATTTTTGGTTCGCCGTCGGCGGACACGAGGAAACGAATGACCGCAATGGCAACGGCGTGATCGATGCTGTGGAAGACGCGCAGGATCTCGTCAACGGCTACCGCGCGCCCGATGGAACACACCTGCGCGGACTGCGAGACCTTGGCTACAGCGTGGACACTGACCATGCAGGCGATTCGTCGCGCGCGGCAGACGTCACGTTTTATCTGCTGCCCGATGGCGAGCACAACCAGGTGACGTGGAAGCGCATGTTGCCGGTATTTTTGACGTGGGCGTACGGAATGCCGGTACCGTAAGGAGCTGCCCAAAGCATATTGCGGCGCTAAATCGTGGAGCTCCTTCTCCTGTGAGAGAAGGTGCCGGTCCCGCGGAAACTCCCTTCAAGCTCAGGCGGATGAGGGTTCGGGCGGAGCGAAGCGTGAAAGGTGTCGCGAGCCTCGTACCCTAACCCTAACCCTAACCCTAACCCTAACCCTAACCCTAACCCTAACCCTAACCCTAACCTCTCTCCCGATGGGAGAGGGCTAAGCCATCAGCGCCAGTCGACCGATCTTTACCAGTCCCGGACTGAACTCAAGATCGGCGGGAAGCACGGTCTTCGGGTTGGGCGTGGGGTCGGGCAGCGCCAGCGAATTGGCCACGCGGAGAGGTGACGGCGGCGGCGTGGCCAGGCCTAGCCGGCTGCGCGCCTGCAACAGGCGCAACTCGACATCGTCGTCGTCGGACGAATCGTCGAGAGCGGCGGCGGCCAACTCATGCATGCCGTGCATGGGGCTGGCGAGCAGTGCGATCTCGCTGGCAATACTCGGCTTGCGGTCGGCGCGACGCAGATCGTCCAGGCACTCGTGCGCGAGCGCCAGCAGGTCGATATCCGGCAAGGGCGTGTGCTGCCGCGATCGCGTGATCACGGGCAGGCGCAACTCATGCGCAGGCGATGTCGTCGCTTCGGCGAAGCCGCGATAGACCAGCTCGCTGCATACCACCTGGCCCGGATCGTTCTCGATCACCAGGTCCAGTGCCATGCGCAACACGCGCCGCAAGTCGCGGCTGCCAGGAATCTTGTTGCGCACCGCGCAGACGATGCCGAGTACGAACAACGAGGTCATGGGGTAGGGCAGGCCTAGATAGGGTGCGAGCGCACCGCGCAGCATCTCAAGCATGGCCGCGCGATCGGGACGTTGCAGTCGCGCCGGACGAAATACGTCGATGTAGTGGAAGTTATCGACCATGGTCGTGCGCTGGACAAGCGAGGCGTACCGCACGCCGCTCGCCGCGGCCTCCATCAACTGCGTATCGTCGAACACGACCGCGGCATGGCTGTAGGCGCTGTCGCCCACCCAGGCGATCAAGCGGGAAAGCTCCCCTCGCCCCATATGCAGCAACACATCGCCAGCTTCCAGGTCGTTCGGTTGCAACACATGAGGTGTGTCCACGCTGTTCCTTCGGTCAGTTGCCGGTGGTGACGAGGGGAGTATGGGCGACGATGCGGTTGCGGCCGTCGGTCTTCGCGCGATAGAGCGCGGCATCGGCGCGGGCAATCAGTTCATCGGCGGTATCGACCGGACCATCCAGGGTAGCGACGCCCATGCTTACGGTGGTCTGCACGGTGTTGCCTCGCGAATGCACCGGCATGGTTTCAATACGATGGCGGATGCGCTCACCGATGGCCATGGCGTTCTCGCGCGAGGCACCTGGCAAGCACACCACGAATTCCTCGCCACCGTAGCGACCCAGGCAGTCGGCCGGGCGCAGCTCATCGGCAATCGCCTCGGCCACGGCGCGAAGACAGGCATCGCCAACCTGATGACCGTAACGGTCATTCACGGATTTGAAGTGGTCCATGTCCAGGAACAGCAGGGCCAGCGGTTCCCGCTGCAGCCGTGCTTCCGTGATGGCCGCATGCAATCGCCTGACCAGTGCACGACGATTGAGTACGCCGGTGAGCGCGTCGTGGTCGGCAAGATGATGTGCCATGTCGCGTTCGCGGCGCGCGCGCAGCGAGAGGTCGGCCAGGCCAATGGTGATCACGACGCAGGAGAACGCCATGGTGAACGGGTAGCCGTGTTCCAGCCAGCGCGGCTGGTCGAGCTTGAACAGGATCTGGGTGACGCGCAGCAAGGTAAACAACACCTGCGGCATCCATGCGATCAGGAAGAATCTGGCCTGGCGGCCTCGGCGCGACACGGCGAGTATCACCGAGCCAAGCGCCCACAGCGAACTCACCATCAGCCACAGGTTGAACGAGTTGACCAGTGCGTGCGTGCGCACCGCAAACGGCAGCCACAGTAGCAAGGCGGCGGGCAGGAACGGCCAGCGCATCCACCCGAGGATCCGGGCGGCACGCGGCGTGATCAGGCGGAGGTCGCAGAATTCGAGAATGAACGAGATCGACAGCGGTGCGCTCAATGCGGCGAACAGCCATGGCGCGCGCGTGCCCAATGGCACCATCAAACTGCCGCCCGGCAGCTCGTAGATTTCGCCGCTCATCAGCAGCTGGTATATGAGTTGGAAGCCGGCGTAACCGATGAAGTACACCAGCACGCGGTCGCGCAGCACCATCCACAGGCATAGCGCGGCGAGGATCATGGTGAACTGCACGCTGGCGAACAGCGTGGTCAGCCGCACATGATTGAGATCCTCTGCCTGGTAGCGCGCCATGTCGGTGAGCGCGGGCTTGATCTGCCGCGTGAAGCTATCCGCAGCGATCTGCACATAGACCGGTTGCCCGGCGCGCAGGTCGTGCGGCAGCTCAACGGCGAGATGGTGGCGCGAGAAGCGCCGCACGCCATCGGTCTGTGCGAACCAGAGTGCCTGCGGCCGGTAGTCCGGCGGTGCATAGACAGTGAGACGTATGTAGGTGGCGCCCGTGAAGCTCAACACGGGCGAGGCCGCGTCGGTCCAGTCGATGTCGGTGCTCAGCCGGTACCAGCGCTGTGTGTCGACGGCGTTGGGCGTGTAAGGGGCGCGGGAGGAAACGAATGAGGCATCCAGCCGGCCTTGCACCACCTGCTCGACCGAAGGCGCGGGTGTCGTGACGGGCAGCGCAGCGATCTGCAGCACCGGCTTGCGCGCGTCCGTGGGCGCGGCATGCGCTGCCAGCGCATAAAGCGCAGCGAACAGGCATACGACGAAAACCACGACGGGTTCGCGATACACATATCCCCCCATTTTTCTCCGGCCCCCCTGCCGGTTTTTGAGTTCGCCCGTTCCGTCGGACCAACCCTCATGGCGCACTATGTATCACGTTCTTCTGCAGGCATGGCGATTCCGGCCTGCTTCGCTGTTTGAGAAAACGTTTTCCGAACAGACGTTTGAGCCATTTCTCGATCCCTGCGGTGCCAAGTTCTATGCTTGCCGTTCACTGATGCAGGCAGGGCGACAGCAAATGGGCAGGCAGGACAAAGTGGACGAGACGTCTCGCCCGGGACATCGGCAGGACGCGCCGGAACTTGAACCGCCCACCTTCATCCGTCATGGCACACCGGTTTTCCGCCAGACCAATCTCGCTTTGTTTGCGGCCGGTGTAGCCACTTTTGGTTTGCTCTACTGCACCCAGCCGCTGATGCCCGAGTTCAGCAGGGACTATGGCGTGAGCGCCGCGACGGCCGCGCTATCGCTGTCGCTGACCACCGGTGTGCTGGCGTTCGCCATGCTGTTTGCCGGTGGCGTTTCGGATGCACTGGGACGCAAGTCGGTGATGACGGCATCGCTGCTGTCGTCGGCGGTGCTGGTGCTGCTGACGGCGCTGGTGCCGGACTGGCACATGCTGTTGATCCTGCGCGCGTTGCTCGGCTTGACTCTTAGCGGCCTGCCTGCCGTGGCGATGACCTATCTCAGCGAGGAAATGCATCCGGAGTCGATCGGACTGGGCATGGGCTTGTATATCAGTGGCAATGCCATCGGGGGCATGGGCGGGCGCCTGGTTGCCGGTGTGCTGGCCGAATTCGTGGGCTGGCGCGCCGGTATTGCCACCGTCGGCGTGATCGGTCTGATCGCTGGCCTGATCTTCTGGCGCAGCCTGCCGCCGTCCCGGCACCACGTGCGCCAACCGCTGGATTTGGGTTCGTTGCTGGGGCGCTTCGCGCAGGTGTTCCGTGACGCCGCCCTGCCGTGGCTGTTCGTCGAGGGTTTCCTGCTGTTGGGCGCGTTCGTCACCCTCTACAACTACATCGGCTATCGGTTGCTGGCACCGCCTTACGGGCTGGGGCAGGCTGCGGTCGGTGCGATCTTCAGCGTGTACCTGATCGGCACCTTCAGTTCGGCATGGATGGGACATCTGGCCGGAAGGCTGGGGCGACGCAAGGTCTTGTGGACGGCGTTCGGGCTGATGCTGGTGGGCGTCGGGCTCACCATGACACGTCCGCTGGTGTTGATCGTGCTGGGCATTGTGGCGGTGACGTTCGGTTTCTTCGGCGGCCACTCCATCGCCAGCAGCTGGGTGGGCCGTCGCGCCGGCAATGCCAAGGCGCAGGCGTCGTCGATGTATCTGTTTTCTTACTATCTGGGCTCCAGCATCGCCGGTGCCAGCGGCGGACTTTTCTACGCATCGCATGGCTGGAATGGGGTGGCGATCTTCGTCGCCTTGCTGGTGCTGGCCGGGCTGCTGATCGCCTGGCGCCTGTACTACCTACCACCGCTGCCGGGTCCGCCGTCACCCGGCACCGAGCCACCCATTCCGCAATGACGCATGACCGTCGCTTTCGGGCTTTTCTGTAGGAGCGCACCCTGTGCGCGACAATCCAGTGGAGTGATAAACCGTTGCTCCGCGGTCGCGCACTGGGTGCGCTCCTACAGGGAATGTGTTGCTACTGCGCCTCAGGCTTGAGCATGTCTTTCACCGCCTGGTAGTCGCCATCGTTCGCTGCGTTGGGCAAGTCGAGCAGGTGGGTCATCAGCGGATAGACGTCCACGTTCGGGAACGACGGCACCAGGGTGCCTTCACGGAACGCGGGTCCATGCGCGACGAACAACGCCTGCATCTGCGGCGCCTCGTTGTCGTAGCCATGCTCGCCCAGGCTGAGCTTGCCTTTCTTCTTCGTCACGGCGTCGGACGTAGTGATGCGCCAGCCAACATCGGCCAGGCACAGCAACTGCGGCACGCGCGGGTTGCTGCCGTAGGCCAGCCGCGCGGGCACGCGGGTCTTGTCCCAGCAGGTCATGTGCCTCTGCGGTTTTTCCAGTTGTGCTTCGATTTTCGAAAAGTCATGGCCCGGCGTGGGATTGAGGCCGGCCAGCACGCCCAGGCTGACCACGTCGACGCGGGTGAGTGGAATCACCTTGTCGAGCAGCACGCTGTTTTTCACAGGCGCCGAAGCCATGCCGTGATCGGCCAGCACGATCAGGTTGACGCGATCGAGCAGGTTGCGTTGCCTGAGGCCCTGCACGAGGCGCGCAAGCGCGGCGTCGGTGGTGCGTAGCGCCTCGTCAACCTGCGGCGTATCCGGGCCATAGGTATGGCCGGCATGGTCCACGTCATCGAAATACAGCGTGAGGAAACCGGGGCGCTCGCCCGCCGGCAGGTCCAGCCATGCCAGTACCTGGTCAACGCGTTGCCCGGGAGGGACGTTGCCGTCATACGGTTTCCAGAAATCCGGGTGCTTGTCGTGGATATTCGCCTCCGAACCAGGCCAGAACATCGTCGCGCTCCTGATGCCATGCTGGTGTGCCGTTTCCCACAGCGGCGTGCCTTGCCCCCACCAGCGGCCATCGCCTACCGCGTCGCGATTGCCGAGCGAGAACCGGCCGAGCGCGGGATCGAGCATGGTGTTGTTGACGATGCCGTGGTGATCCGGACGCAGGCCGGTCACGATCGTGTAGTGGTTGGGGAACGTCAGGGAAGGGAACGACGGCTGCATGCCGCCAGCGGCCTGTACGCCTGTCTTCGCGAGTTCAGCAAGCGCTGGACTGAGTTCGCGCTTGATGTAGTCGGCACGATAGCCGTCGATGGAGATCAGCAGCAGCGGTGCGGGCGCCGCCTTCGCCATGGTGGACTGGGTTGCGGAAGCGGTGGGAGTCGTCGTGGGCTGGTTGGCACAACCAGCGCTGATCGCTATCAACGAACACAGCATCAGGCGAAACGCTATTTTCATACGTGGTCCCGTACGATGGAAACAAAGCCCGTATCATTACCCAGTCGTATGACCATTACACGTCCTTTATCCAGCGCCGCGTTCCTCGCACTGCTCGGTGTGTGCGGTTGGATGAATGCAGCGTTCGCCCAGCAACAACCTGCGGTCGCGCAGTCCGCTGCATCCACCGCGAAAGCGTCGTCTCCCGCGCACAAGCCGGGCGCGTCCAAAGACGCCATCGGGCAGACGCAAAAGGCAAAGTCGCCCAAGCGCACGCCGGTGGCGATGACGCATGTGCCGTTACCCGCAGCGAAAGCCTCGGTCGACGCGGGCAAGGGCTACGATCGCTATCAGCCGCATCAGCGCAGCCTCATGGACCCCTATCGCAACGCAGTAACGCCGCAGGTGGAAACGGGACGCTGAGGGTTTATTCACCCGGCACGAATGTCCACGCCAAACAGGTCGCCGTCGGCGACGCGGCTTTCCAGTGACAGCAGATAGCGTTTGGTCGGCAGGCCGCCACCGAAGCCGGTAAGGCTGCCGTCGGCACCGATCACACGATGGCAAGGCAACACGATAGGCAGTGGATTGCGACCGTTCGCGGCGCCCACGGCACGCATGGCCAGCGGCTGTCCGATGCGTCGTGCCAATTCGCCGTAGCTGATGGTGGTGCCATAGGGAATGCGCGCCAGCTCCCACCATACGTCGCACTGAAACGACGTGCCGTGCGGATGCAGTGACAAGTCGAATTGCAGCCGCGTGCCAGCGAAATATTCCTCCAGTTGCTGCCTTGCCTGCGCGAGCGGCTCGGCCGCGCGTTGCCACGTCGGTTGCGGTGCCTTCTGATGGCGCCCGCGCTCGAACCAGACTTCGCGCAGACCCTGTTCATCCGCCACCAGCCGCAGCACACCGATGGGGCTGGGCATGTCGTCGTACCAGAGAGTCTTTACGGTAGACATCAGGCAACTCGCTTCGCTTTGCTCGGTTTTGCGGCGGCCTGGGCCGCATCGCTGGCGCTGCGCCACAGATGCATCACGGCGTACGCGCGCCACGGACGCCACGCTTCCGCCAGCGAAGTGAGCGCCTTCGTGCTCAGCTCCGGGGCATCACCGGCGGCAACTCGGCGCAGTATGAGGTCGGCGGCAGGGAAAGCATCCGGATGGCTCAGTGCACGCATCGCCATGTAATGTGCCGTCCACTCGCCGATGCCAGGCAGTGCCACCCAGCGCGCGACAAATTCATCGAGCGGCTGTTCGCTGCGAAAATCGATGCGCCCATCGAGCAGCGCCTGCGCTACGCCACGCACGGTGTTGGCGCGTGCCGTAGTCAGTCCGACTTCCCGAAGATCCACATCGGCCAGCGCTTCCGGGCCGGGGAACAGGCGCTCCAATCCCGGCAGCGATGAGCCTGTGATCGGTGTGCCGTATCGGTGCACGATGCGCGTGGCGAGCGTGCGCGCTGCCGCCACGCTCACCTGCTGGCCGAGTATGGCGCGCACCGCAATCTCGAAACCGTCCCAACCGCCCGGCAGGCGCAAGCCCGGGCGCTTGCGATGCAGCGGCTTCAGCACCGCGCTTTCCTTCAGCGCATCGCCGATCGATTGCGGGTCGGCATCCAGGTCGAACATGCGCCGCAGCTTCGATACCACGCCCAATATCTGCGCCGGTTGCGGGCAATGTAGCCGCAGGCGAAGGGCATGTTCGTCATTAGGCCAGGCGCTCAGCTGCAGCCAGCCGGGTGCGTCGGGCGGGCCGAACACGCGCGCATAACTGTGCTCGTCTACCAGTTCCACGCCCGGCAGCGCGCGGCCACGCAGGAACGCGAGGATCGCCTCGAAATCGTAGGGAGGCCGATAGCCGAGCCGCAGCGTGAGTGCATCGTCTGTTGCGACAGCCGGATGACGACGCAGCTCGCGCGGCGGTATGCGATTGGCCTGCAGAAACGCGGCGTTGAAACGGCGCAGGCTGCGAAAGCCCGATGCCAACGCCACCTCGGTGACAGGCAGCGCGGTTTCCGTCAACAGTTGCTTGGCGAACAACAGGCGGCGCGTGGTGTGCACGCTGATCGGCGGCGCACCCACTCGCTCGACAAACAGGCGCCGCAATTGTCGAGCACCGATGCCGACGCGTTCCGCCATCGCGTCCATCGACAGTTCGTCCAGCACGCCGCTTTCCATCAGCTTGAGCGTGCGCGCAATGACATGATCGCCGCGCTGCCAGGCATCGTTGCCGGGTGCGAGCTCCGGACGGCAGCGCAGGCAGGGGCGGAATCCGGACGCTTCCGCCGCTGCCGCGGTGGCGTAATAGCGCACGTTTTCCCGTTTGGGCGATGGGGCAGGGCAAACCGGGCGGCAATAGATGCGTGTGCTGGTGACGGCCGTAAAGAACAAGCCATCGAACCGCGCATCACGGCTCAGCCGGGCCTGTTCGCAGGTCCGTGCATCGGGGAGCGGATGGTCGTCAACGGTAGTCATGGACGCAGGCTAGCACTCCTGCATCTCATCGACTGGCCGTTTTCGGACATCAATGCTCCGGAACCTCAAGCCTCGTTCGGCACTATTTAATGGGCGCCATCAAATGCTGATACGGCGTGCCGGCCCACATCACATACGGCTGGCTCGTATCCGGATCGGCACCCTTGGGATAACTGTCGTAGAAGCTCGCATCCGCGCCGACCACCATCACGTGCGCGCCGGTTTTGATCCAGTGATTGCTGCTTGTCGGCTTTTCCCCGTAGGGGTCCGTGTTACTCGCATCGGTGCCGCCTTCCAGCATGTACATGAAGCCGACCTTGCCTGCCGGTGGCGGCTTGTGTGCCATCAAGGCTGCGACCCAATCCATCGCATTTTTATCCATGCACATCGGGTCCGGTCCCGGTGTACCGGGGTTGTCGGGCATGCAGGTGAAGCCATTGTTGCCCTTGCGCAGGACTTTCATGGCGCCCTTCGCGTCCATGTTCACAATCGTTGCGTCCTTGGCGACGCTCGGTGGCGCGGCGCGCATGGCGCTGGCGATCAGTTCGGCATCTGACGGCGCTTTCTTGTCTGCGGCCTGCACACCGGCGACGACGCCGAGCAGCGCGGCAGCGAGAGCGAGTTGCCGGATCGGGCTTTTCATGGACATGGCTGGGTTCTCCCGTGGCGATATGCAACGGTCGATCCCGATCCCCGCCGCAGTCTGGGTCGCGGAAAACAACCATTCAATCAGCCAAATGGTGGGTGCGGATGTACGGGCTGAATTTGAATGGCTCCGAGCGTTTCCGAGGGCTGAACTGTCCTTGCTTGTCATTCCAGCGGCTCTCAACAGCCGAACGACCGGTCAAGCTGGGATGACGGCCAAACTCGTGTTTTCGCAGCGTTTTGCCGCACTGCGGTTTGCGGGCGTCGTTCCGGCTCGCCACAATCGGGTTTTCTCCCGGCTGTGATGCTTTCCATGAACGCTCCGACCCGTATCGACACGACCCGCACGATCCGCGCCCCGCGCGGCAACGAGCTCAGCTGCAAGAGCTGGCTTACCGAGGCACCGTTCCGCATGCTGCAGAACAACCTCGACCCGGAAGTGGCCGAAAACCCGGCCGAGCTGGTGGTGTATGGCGGCATTGGGCGCGCCGCGCGCAACTGGGAATGCTTCGACGCGATCTTGCGTGCACTGCGCGAGCTCAACGACAACGAGACGCTGCTGATCCAGTCCGGAAAACCCGTCGGCGTGTTCCCGACTCACCCGGACGCGCCGCGCGTGCTGCTGGCCAATTCCAATCTGGTGCCGGCGTGGGCGAACTGGGAGCATTTCAACGAGCTCGATAAAAAGGGCTTGATGATGTACGGCCAGATGACGGCCGGTTCGTGGATCTATATCGGCTCGCAAGGCATCGTACAGGGCACCTACGAAACGTTCGTGGAGATGGGGCGCCAGCACTACAACGGCAGCCTCAAGGGCAAGTGGATTCTCACCGCCGGCCTCGGTGGCATGGGCGGCGCGCAGCCGCTTGCCGCTACGCTGGCGGGGGCGTGCTCGCTCAACATCGAATGCCAGCAGAAGAGCATCGACTTCCGTCTGAAGACACGTTACGTCGACGAACAGGCCACCGATCTCGACGACGCACTCGCGCGCATCGCGAAGTACACCGCCGCTGGCGAGGCAAAGTCGATCGCGCTGCTTGGCAATGCAGCCGACGTGCTGCCGGAGCTAGTGCGCCGTGGTGTGCGTCCGGATGCGGTCACCGACCAGACCAGCGCGCACGATCCGGTGAACGGTTACCTGCCGCAGGGTTGGACGGTGGAACAGTGGTTCGAGCGCCGCAAGAGTGATCCGACCGGCACGGCCAAGGCGGCGAAGCAGTCGATGCGCAAGCACGTGGAAGCGATGCTCGCCTTCCATGCGCAGGGCATTCCCACCTTTGATTACGGCAACAACATCCGCCAGATGGCGAAGGACGAAGGCCTGACGAATGCGTTTGCATTCCCGGGTTTCGTGCCAGCGTTTGTGCGCCCGCTGTTCTGCCGAGGCGTGGGTCCGTTCCGCTGGGTGGCGCTGTCAGGCGATCCGGAAGACATCTACAAGACCGACCAGAAAGTGAAGGAACTGATCCCGGACGATGCGCATCTGCATCGCTGGCTCGACATGGCGAAGGATCGCATCAGCTTCCAGGGCTTGCCGGCGCGCATCTGCTGGGTGGGTCTTGGTGTTCGCCACAAGCTCGGCCTCGCGTTCAACGAAATGGTTCGCAACGGCGAATTGAAAGCACCGGTCGTGATCGGTCGCGATCACCTCGACTCCGGTTCCGTCGCCAGCCCGAACCGCGAAACCGAAGCGATGCGCGATGGTTCCGATGCGGTGAGCGATTGGCCGCTGCTGAATGCGATGCTCAATGTCGCCGGTGGCGCGACTTGGGTATCGCTGCATCATGGCGGCGGCGTCGGCATGGGTTACTCGCAGCACTCGGGCGTGGTGGTTGTGTGCGACGGCACCGAGGCGGCGGACAAGCGCATCGCGCGCGTCTTGTGGAACGATCCGGGCACTGGTGTGATGCGTCATGCCGATGCCGGCTACGAGATCGCCATCGAGTGCGCGAAAGAGCAAGGGCTGAACCTGCCGATGATTTGATGCATATAACGCCCGGCGCTGCGAGGCGCCGGGCGTGTTTCGGCAACACATCCCGGCTTTGTCAGGCACGCGCCACGAGTCCGCCATCCCGGCGTGGAAGATAGCGCGTCTGTTGCCAGGCCCGGCAAAGGAGCCATCTTCGTGACTTCCCTGTCCCATCGTTCCCTTGTCACTGCGGCGATGTTGGCCCTTTCCCTTGCCAGCGTGGCATGGCCGACGCTGGCTGCCGACCGCATGACGGCGAATGCTTCCGATGCCCGGCTCCAGCAGGCGCTGGATGTGCTGGCGCAGCGCGCACGTCCCGGCCTGCTCGGTATCGCGGTGCTGGATCTGCAAACTGGCAAGTCGGCCAGCATCAACGGCAGTCGTGCGTTTCCGATGATGAGTGTGTTCAAGGCACCGGTAGCCGCCGCCGTGCTGTCGCGCATCGACGACGGGGCGCTGTCGTTGCAGCAGGAAGTAACGGTGACGCGCGATCAAGTGATGGATGGCTCGGCCGTGCCTTCCATCGGCGCGCAATTCCGTGGCGAGAAGATGACGTTCACGGTCGCGCAGCTGCTTTCGGCCTCTGTGAGCGAGAGCGACAACACCGCTGTCAATGCGCTCATCAGGGTCGTGGGCGGTCCGCAGGTGGTGACGTCTTTCATGAAGGCGCATGGCATCGAAGGCATGCGCGTGGATATGGACGAGGCCGACGTCGCGCAGGTGTCCAGAGGTCTGCAGCCGGGACAACACGCACCGGCGAACGAGAACGAGCAGGCTGCGCTGCAGCGGCTTCGTCGCGGTTATCAGGCGTTTCTTGCCGATCCGCGCAACCGCAGCACCCCGGAGGCCGCTGTTGGCTTTCTTCGTAAACTCCATGCCGGCGAACTACTGTCGCAGGCGTCGACGCAATATCTGCTGCGTCTGATGGAAGCGCAGACCATTCCCAACCGTTTGCGCGCGGGTGTGCCGCAAGGCGTTCGCCTCGCCGACAAGACAGGCACCTCCGGTTCGCTGGAAGGCAGGACCGCTGCCTATAACGACATCGGCATCCTCACCTGGCCAGATGGTCATGTCGTGATCGTGGCCGCCTTCCTCGCTGACTCTCCGGCGCCCAGCAAAGCGCGTGATGCGTTGTTTGCAGATATCGCGCGACAGATCACTACAGCTCTGCATCCCTGAGCGGCGGCAGGCTGGTGCCACGCCCGACCCGCATGCATGATGGCGCCACATCCAAACGGAGAGGTGCGATATGCCGGTCGAACTGAAGTGGTTGGCGTGGTCGATTGCGCTGGGGCTGGTGTACCTGTTGTTTGCGACCACGCTCTCGCTGCTGCAGCGCGGATTGACGTGGAACGCCAGCAATCGCGAAGAGCGGATTGCGCTGACGGGCCTGGCAGCACGCGCCGATCGTGCCAGCCGCAATTTCATGGAGACGTTCGTGTTCTTCGCGGCAGCGGTGCTCGCGGCGGTGTTGTCGCAACGCACCAGCGCAAATACCGTGTTGGGTGCACAGCTGTTTTTCTGGGCGCGCGTGGTCTACCTGCCGGTTTATGCGATCGGCATCCCTTACCTGCGCACGCTGGTTTGGGCGGCATCGGTGGTGGGCATCGTGATGGTACTTGGTGGCCTCTGCTGACAAAGCCCGCGTACACCGTAGCCAGGCGCCCCGGCCATACATGCCACCGGGTGCTTGGCTATTTCCTTCAGTGGATGCCTGGCCCTTGAACGCGGGCGTATCCTCGGCGGTGTTCTGCCGTGGAGCGCATGACATGGGGCTGACACGACGCGAGTTTCTGGTTGGCGGCGGTGCGGCGCTAGGGACGCTGCTTGCACCGGGAAGCCTGCTGGCCGCCGTAGAGGCAAACACTGCACCGCTGCCTTCGTTGTCGAACTGGGACGAGGTGCGGCGGCAGTTTTCGCTGTCACCGGATTACCTGCATTTTTCGGGATTTTTTCTGGTCTCGCATCCGCGACCAGTGCGCGATGCCATCGACGATTTTCGCCGTGCGATCGATGCTAATCCATACCTGGTGGTTGATCGCGGCATGTTCCTGGACGAGGCCGAAAACCTGCAGGACAGGGTTCGGCGGGACATGGCGCCGTATCTTGGTGCGCGGCCGGAAGACATCGCGCTGACTGGCAGCACCACCGAAAGTCTGTCGCTGGTGTATCACGGCCTTCCGTTGAAGCCGGGCGACGAAGTGTTGCTCACGACGCACGATCACATCGTGCACCACCAGGCGGCGCAATATGCGGCGGAGCGCAGCGGTGCCAGCCTGCGCAAGATCACCTTGTTTGACGAAGCATCCACGGCAACGGTGGACGGCATGCTGTCGCGTGCGCGCGAAGGTATCGGGCCATCCACGCGCGTGCTTGGGATCACCTGGGTGCACTCGGCCACCGGCATGCGCCTGCCGATACGTGAATTCGCCGCCGTGGTGAAGGAAGCCAACCGCCACCGTGACGAGAAAGACCACGTGCTGCTGGTCGTGGACGGAGTGCACGGCATTGGCGCGGTGGATGACACCATTGCCGAAATGGGGGCCGACTATGTTTGCGCGGGCACGCACAAGTGGATGTTCGCGCCGCGAGGCACCGGACTGATCTGGGCGCGTAGCGAGAACTGGGCGCGGCTGCGGCCGCTGATTCCCTCTTTCTCGGACCTGGAAGTGTTCGAGGCTTGGAAAGCGCAGCGTCCCCCGCGTGGGCCCACAACGGCGGCACGCATGATGCCCGGCGGCTTTCACGCCTACGAGCATCAATGGGCTACCGGCGCGGCGTTCCGCATGCACCGGCAGATGGGGCGCGAGCGTGTAGCGGCGCGCATTCGCGAACTCAACAGTCGCATCAAGGACGGCCTGGCTGCGATACCCAAGGTCAAGCTGCACACGCCACGCGACCCTGCGCTTTCGGCAGGCATCAACTGTTTCGAAGTGGCGGGTCTGAGCCCGGACGAAGTGGTGAAGCGGCTGCTGGAGCGCCGCATTGTCGCCAGCAGTAGTCCCTACGCGATGAGTTACGCACGGCTTTCCGCGGGGTTGATGAATACGCCGGAAGAAGTGGACCGCGCCGTAGCTGCGGTGCGTGCCATCGCGGGCTGAGGCGTTCGTCGCCGCACGTCTTCCATTGGGTTTCCCTCTGGCTGCATTCCTCCGCCGTCGCGCGCGCACTTCATCGTGAGCTGGCATGGCGCTCTGGATGCTTCTGAGGCGGGTTGCCTGGTGTCGAAAACTTGACGCTCGTCGTATTTCTGACGTCATTGGCTTGACATTTTGCTCTGTCAGTTAGGTCAGATGAAATCGTTTGCATTGTCATATTTATGATAAATATCAATATATTGTTGATATTTCTTCGAGTTGTTTGGCTGATTGGGTGTTCGCAAGACTCGCACGCATGACCACTATGCAGTTCCGGCGCGACGGCGCCGGGCCGCCGGCAGGGGCTGGCGGTTTCCTTAACGATGATGGGAGAACTGCATGAAAACTGATTTTGAACGCACCGGCCCGCTGACTGAACTGTCCAGCTACCCGCAATGGGCGCAGGACATGATCGCGGCCTGCGAGCCCGCCCGCCGGAGCGTGCGTGACCATGTGATGTGGGACCTGATGAGCGAAGGGCGCATCGACCAGACGACCATGAGCAACTTCATGGTTGGCACCTGGTCGCTGATCGAGCGCTTTCCTTCTTTCATGGCGCAGAACCTGCTGAAAACGCGCTATGGGCGCAGTGCGGGCGACAACCTCGCGCGCCGCTGGCTGGTGCGCAATATCCGGGTGGAGCAGAACCACGCCGAGTATTGGCTGGACTGGGCCGAAGGTTCGGGCGTGGCACGTGGGGATGTGATCGATGGTCGCCCACCCCGAGGCACCCAGGCGGCTGCCGACTGGTGCCATGAGGTGTGCGGCCGCGACACGCTGGCCGCAGGCATCGCCGCCACCAACTACGCCATCGAGGGTGTTACCGGCGAGTGGTCGCAGAAGGTCTACGATAGCGTGGCCTATGCCAACAGCCTGCCGACGACCGGGCGCAAAGGGACGCTGCGATGGCTTCAGTTGCACGCCGCTTATGACGATACCCACCCATGGGAGGCGCTTGAAATTGTCTGTACTCTGATGGGGAGCCAGCCGGCGCCCGAGGAAGTGGACCACCTTCGGGAATGCATCGAGCGCAGCTATATCAGCCTGCACTACGGGCTGGAGCGTTGTCTGGTATTGCAGCGCATCGAGGAAGTCGAAGAGCAGGCGGCATGAGGGGCATTTCATAGTCGATAGCGTGACCAGGCGAGATGTAGCTTTATGAGGTGGTCGTGTAAAAGGACGCCATGGATTCCATCCCTAGCACCTCGCAAAGACCGCTGCTAAGTCGCTTGAGGCCACTGGCCTATGGGCTGGTGGCCGTTATCGGCCTGATCCTCTTGCTTACCTGGGGCGCGCTCCAGGTCCAGGTCACTCTCGCCGGGTTTCTCAACGGCGAGAGTGTCTGGAGCAAGGCGCAGAAGCAGGCGGTGATCGATCTTTCCATCTACGCCGAAACGGGCAGCGCCGATCGGTTGGCTGCGTTCGAAGGCAACTATGAATTGCTGATGTCCGATGGCTGGGCGCGTGATGCGATCGCATCCGGCGTGTTCGATCGCGCCGCGGTGGACCAGGCATTCGAGCGCGGCAAGATCCTTCCTGAGGCGAAGTCCGGCATGATTTTCATGCTGCGTTGCTGCACGGACGTATCGCATATGCGCGAGGCGGTTGTCGCGTGGCGTGCGGCAGACCGGCCGCTGGTACAGCTTGGCGGCATCGCCAAAGAGCTGAAACAGGCCCGCGCGCAAGTCCAGCCTACCCAGTCCTGGACTACCCAACAGCTAGCACGCATCAATGCGCTCAACGACCAACTGGAGCCGTTGACCAAACAGTTCTCGCTGGAGGTGGCGCAGGGTGCCACCTGGCTGGGGCGCGTCCTGTACGCTGGTGTGTTTCTCGCGGCATGCCTGGCGTCGCTGTTATGGCTGCGTATGGCGCGACGCATCCTGTCTCGCATCCGTGGCACCGAAGAGCGTTTCAGCTTGCTTTACGACAGCGCCGCCGATGCCATCGTGATGGTCGACGACGCCACCGGCCATATCCTGGGCGCCAACCGCACTGCGCTCCAGTGGACGGGGCAGGGCATGGACGCGTTGATCGGCATGGATCTGTCGGATCTGTTCGTGCCGCTGCTGCATCGTGCGGACGGCGCGGTCACCGGCGAATTGCGCGGCCCCGATGGCCAGCTTCGCCCCGTGGAGATGCGCAGCAGCGTGGCCTACTGGGGCACACAGAGCGTCCGTCAGTCGATCATGCGCGACATCACCGAGCGCGTGAACCTGGAGCAGCAACGGCGCATCGCGTCCGAGGCGCTCGCGGGTATTGCCGAAGGCGTGATCATTGCCGACGCCGCTCGCCGCGTGACGCGCGTGAACGCGGCACACATTCGCATGACGGGATTCACGGCGCAGGCGCTGCAGGACATACGCTTCGACGACCTCCGCAGCTTGCCGGACGGCTCGCCGCTGCCCGATTCGGTGTGGGATGCCATCGATATCGATGGCAACTGGGTGGCCGAAGTACGTAGTCGGCGCATGGATGGCACCTCTTACGCCGAGTGGCTCAGCATCAGCGCCATTCGCAATCCGGAAGGCCAGGTGCAGCACTATGTGGCGGTTATCAACAACATCAGCACCGCCAAGGCGAACGAGCAACGCCTGCAATACATGGCAGCGCACGATCCGCTTACGGGGTTGGCCAACCGCGCCGAGTTCGAACGGCGCTGCGTGCAGGCCGTGGCTGCGGCCGAACGAGAGCGTGGCATGGCCGCCGTGTTGTTCATCGACCTCGATGCCTTCAAGGCCGTAAATGACAGCTACACGCATGCCATCGGCGATCACCTGCTGGTGAAGGTGGCCGAGCGCATCGTGTACGAACTGGGCGATCGTGGACTGGCCGGCCGCATTGGCGGCGACGAGTTCACCGTGCTGCTGAGCGACCTGTACACACGCGAACAGGCCAGCGCTATGGCCGGCAGACTCCTGACAACATTGGCGGCACCGGCGGTGGTTGGGGACTACGAACTCGCACTCAGTGCGAGCATCGGCATTGCCTGCTATCCACTGGATGGCACGGATGTGCCCACGCTCATCACCAATGCCGACGCCGCCATGTACGCGGCCAAGACCGAGGAGCGCAACGCGTTCCGGTTCTACTCGCCGCGCATGCAGGCCGACGCCCGCCGGCGCATCGCGCTCGCCTCCGAGCTGCGCAAGGCACTGGCGGATGATGAGTTCCATCTTGTGTTCCAGCCCACGGTGGAATTGCGCAGCGGCCGCATCATCGCGGTGGAAGCGTTGTTGCGCTGGCGCCATCCCAAGCGAGGCGAAATCCAGCCAGGTGAGTTCATCCCCATGGCCGAAAAGCTCGGTCTGATCCGACGCATCGACCAATGGGTGCTGCAGGCAGCCTGCACGCAGATGCATCTGTGGGACAAGTCCGGCCTGGCGCCGCTGCGCATGGCCGTGAACGTGTCGGCACACTGGTTCGGGCAGGCCAATTTCGTCGACGACATACGCGCGTTGTTGGAGTCACGCCGGTTGGCGCCGGAACGATTGATGCTGGAGATCACCGAGGGAGCGATCCTGCGCCTGGGCGAGGAAATGGAGCGCACGTTGCACGCGTTGCACGCCCTTGGCGTGGGCGTGGCCATCGATGATTTCGGCACGGGTTACTCCTCCATGAGCTACCTGAAGCTACGCGCCATTGCCTATCTCAAGATCGACCAGAGTTTCGTTTCCGGCCTGCCGGAGGATGGTAGTGACGGCGCCATCGTCGAGGCCATGCTCACGTTGTGCCGCAGACTCGGCATCAGCCCGATCGCTGAAGGCATCGAGACGGAGGATCAGCATCGTTTCCTGTTGCGGGCGGGCTGCACGGAGGGGCAGGGCTTCCTCTATTCACGACCCGTTGAGCCAGAGGAGATCGTGCAGCTGTTGAGTTCGGAGAAGCGACCGGGCAGCTCGCATTTGAGGCTGGTACCGCCGGAGGTTTGATTCACGTTTGCCCTGCAGGAGCGCACCCGGTGCACTCCTGCAGAAATGCGGCCTCATCTCAATGCAGCTGCACCGCCACCACCTCTCGCTCCGGCTGGTACAGCGCCGGAAACTGTTGCTTCAGGTGGACCACCTTCGGCGCGTCGTTGAACACGATGTACGGCTCATTCGGATGCCGTTGCGCATAGTCCTGGTGATAAGCCTCCGCTACATAGAAACCCTTGAGCGGTACCACCTGCGTCACGATCGGGTCGGCGAAGCTGTGTGCGGCGGTCAGTTGCGCGATGTAGGCGCTGGCGATGCGCTGCTGTTCGTCGTTGCCATAGAAAATGGCGGACCGATATTGCGTGCCGACATCCGGCCCCTGGCGATTGAGCTGGGTGGGGTCGGTGGCCACCGAGAAGTACACCTTCAGCAACTGGCCATAGCTGACCCTGGTGGGGTCGTAGAGGATCTTCACCGACTCGGCGTGGCCGGTGTCGCCATCGCTCACCCGGTCGTATTCGGCCGTGCTGGCGGCGCCGCCCGAATAGCCGGCCCAGACCTTTTTCACCCCCTTCACGTGTTCGAACACGGCCTGCAGGCCCCAGAAACAACCGCCAGCTAGCACGGCCACCTGGTCGCCCTGTGCCTGGCTGGCGTCCACGGAGGGATCGGGCAGGGTGGCGGCATCGCTGCCTGCAGCGGCCAGGCTGCACGCACCCAGCCCTGCCATGATCAGCAGGCCGGCAACGGTAAGGAACCAGGTTTGGCGTCGAATACGCATGGTGTAACGCTCCATCGGCTGATGACACGCGAGCCGCCGTGCAATGACACGTGGCCCTCACCCCGTTATTCGCTACCGGCGTTTCCCGGGTTACCTTCATGCTCCCACCCATCGTTCGACCGCGTGCTAAGCCGGCGCCAACACGGTGTTATGGTGCGCGTCCATCGTCCCGCGGGTTTTTTTCATGAGTCATGTGATCGACCTGAACGCCTATTTGCGCCGCATCGGCTACGACGGCCCGCTGGCCCCCGACCTCGCCACTCTGCGTGCGCTCACCACCGCGCATGTCGCGGCCATTCCGTTTGAGAATCTCGATCCGCTGTTGCGCGTGCCGGTGTCACTCGAGCCCGATGCCGTGGAACGCAAGCTGGTGCAGGACGGGCGCGGCGGTTATTGCTTCGAGCAGAACCGCCTGCTGCTGGAGGTGCTGCGTGCGCTCGGGTACGAGGTGTCGGGCCTGATCGCTCGCGTGCTGTGGATGAAGCCCGACGATGCCGAGGTGGCGCAGACGCATATGCTGCTGCGCGTGGAGCTGGACCATGAGAGCTGGCTGGTCGACGTGGGCTTCGGCAGCATGGCGCTGAGCGGCGCGTTGCGGCTCAAGCCGGAAATGGCGCAGGTCACCGGCAACGAACCGTTCCGCCTGCTTGAGCACGATGGCGACTGGCGCATGCAGGCGCAGGTTCGTGGCGAGTGGAAGACGCTGTACCGCTTCGACCTGCAGCTGCGCCAGGCCATCGACTACGTGGTGGCCAACCACTACACCTCGACGTACCCCGAGTCGCACTTCCTGCATGGATTGATCGTGGCGCGCACACTCGCCGACCGTCGTCTCGGCCTGCGCAATCGCGAATTCGTCATACACCCCACGGAGGGTGAATCCGTCCGACGCACGTTGAACGGTGTCGCCGAGATCAAGCAGGTGCTGCAGGAAGAGTTTGGTATCCGCCTGCCGTTGCACCCTGACCTGGATCGCACGCTGGACGCGCTGCCCGCGCCGACTCAATAAGCGTCAGTTGGCGGCGTGGACGTGGATGACGATGTCCTCGAGCTGCACCACCTGGCCCGCGTGGATCTTGCAGGTCTTGCGCAGCTCTTGCTCGCCATCCACCGATACGGCGCCGCTGGCCACGATCGCCTTGCCCGCGCCACCGCTGTCGCACAGGCCCACCAGCTTCAACAGCTGGTTGAGTTCGACGTAGTCGCGGTCCAATTCAAATTCGAGTTCGTGCATGGGTCAGGCTTCAGTCTCGTCAAAGGCGCTTTCGGGCAAAGCAAAAAATACGAAGAAGGGCGAGCCGGCCTCCTGCCAGTAGTCCACCGCTTCCTCAAGAATGTCCAGCAGCGTATCGAAATCGTCTTCGCTGGTGTCGCGCATGCTTTCGGCATGATCGAACAGGAGGATGAAGCCGGTCGCCTTCAGCCAGGAAAGGTCACGCACGCTGTCGGCCAGTGCGTCCCAGTTGCGCCCGAATTCGGTCGGCAACCGCAACGATGCAGTAAGGCGGTCGAACAGCGCCTCGCGGTCGGTGTAGTCGGCCAGGTTGATGCGGCAGACGCGAAGCCCCTGCATGCCGGCGGCTTCGGCCAGTGGCTCCAGGTCATCGGAAGTGACAAAGAAAATCCCGCCGTGCGACGAATCGCCGAAATCGAGATCAAACTGCGCATTCATCGGGATACCTCGAACTGGCGAAACGTGCGGTAGTGGTCATCGGTGTAGTAGTAAACCTGCGGCGGCGTGCCACCGGTAATGATGCGTCGCGCGCCACGATAATCCAGGCCCGGCGTATCCACCGTGTACTCGTGGTAGTAGCCCTCCGACATCGCCGGCAGGCGGCCTTCGCGGTTCTGGAACACCACCCCGTCCTGGCGATGTTCGAACGGCCCGCCGTGGGCAATGCGCGACAACGTATCGGCCGCCTCGGGCGGCAGGAACGACGGCAACGCAATGCCGGCGGTACGCGGCAACGCCAGGCCAGCAGCAGGCGATGGCGATGCGACGCCGGCGGTATGCGGTACCGCCAGGCCGGCACCGGGCGGTGACGGCTCCGGCGCATGCCGGCCCCACATCAGGGCGGCAATCGCCAGTACGACCAGAAGGAGCAAGGGTTTGAGGACGCGCATGGCCGTCATATCGTCAGAGTGGCGCGAGTGTAGAGCTTCCGTCGCGATGGGGCACTTACGGCCTCAGCCGGCAGCGTCGACCCGCTGTTGCAATGCGATGGCCGCGGCGGGATTGCGCTCCTTGGCGCTGCTGATGAAGTAGATGAAGACGTCGCGCGGTGCCTGTTGCGCGAGGGGCTGCATGACGTGTGGCAGTTCGGCAACGTCACCGCCTTCCGCCCAGGTGCGGGCGCGCAGCGACCAGGCATCGAGATCGGTGGCCGCGTAGCCGGTATCGATATGCGACTCGCTGCGCATCAGGCGCGCGTAGGCAAAGTCACCCGTGAGATCGGCCAGCGAAGGGTACTGCGGCGAATCAGTGAACACGGTCGGGATGCAATGGGCGCGGGCCAGCTCGACATAGCGTTCGTCGAGAAAACTGCGGTGGCGCACTTCAAGCACATGACGCATCGGGTGGCCGTTGAGTTCGCGTGGGAGCAGGTCGAGAAACGCGGCAAGATCATCCGCATCGAACGGCCGCGATGGTGGCAGTTGCCACAACACCGGCCCGAGTCGATCGCCAAATTCGGCGAGCCCGCCGAGCACGAAACCATCGATACCTCGAGCCGTATCGGCCAGGCGCTTGCCCTCGGTGATATAGCGAGGTGCCTTCAGCGAGAACACGAAACCATCCGGCGTTTCAGCGGCCCATTTGGCGTATGTCGCCGGTTTCTGCGCGCCATAAAAGGTGCCGTTGATCTCGATCGCGCGCAGCTGCCGGCTCGCAAACTCCAGTTCGCGTCGCTGCACGAGTCCCGCCGGATAGAAGTTGTTGCGCCACGGCGCGAAATTCCAGCCACCAATGCCGACGCGGATGCGGGAGGAGGGGCCACTGTTCGAGGGGCGGGAGAACAGGTCGGTGGCGGGGGCGGGTTGGGGCATGGGTTGGGCTCCCGGTGGGGTGGGCATGATGGCATGGGGGAGGGTGGGGGCTGCGTGTTCTGAGTCGTTGGTATGGGTGGGGGTATCGCCAGGGTGCCGCCTACGCGGCGGGCGTTTCGACTGCCTGCCGGCAGCCGAGTCACTTTTCTTTTGCTGGCCCAAAAGAAAAGTAACCCAAAGAAAATGGCCTGGAGAGCTGGCAGCACTGCGATGGATACAAGCCTGAAGGGTGCGGTATCGACGGCGTGGCGTTGCTACTTCAAACGGAGCGGCTACACCGCGGGGCGTCGGAGTACTGAGGACTTAAAGCCGCCGCTTGCTTCACGCTTCGCTCCCTCTCCCCTCCGGGGAGAGGGTTGGGGTGAGGGGGCAATCTTGCGGAAGCGCCTCGTTCAAGCCGCCCATGCACCACCCATAAAGAAAAGTGACCGGGCTGCCGGCAGGCGATCGAAACGCCCGTCGCGTCCCGCGGGGACTCACTTCGGTCGTAGGCGGCATGCTGGCGGCAACGCTGACCCGAAAGCGAAAGGCACTGGATCCCTGCTTTCGCAGGGATGACGACATAGGAAAGACTGGAGCGACACCGGTTGCGCGCAGGGTGCGCTCCTACAAGGGGGCGGCAATCAACTGTGCGAAAGGTTTGCCGCGTCCCACGGGGACTCCCTTCGGTAGTAGGCGGCACCCTAGCGACAGCGGCAAGCTGGCGACAGCACCACCCCCTTCAATCCAGTGGCAAATGATTCGGATACGGCCCACGCGCCGCCATGAACGCCGTCGGTGTCATCCCTGCAAAATCCCGAAACTCATGCACCAGATGCGCCTGGTCGCCATAGCCACCGTCGAGAGCCACGCCGCTCCAGTCCACCGATCCGCAGCGATACACCGCATCGACTACATGGCGGAAACGCATGAGTCGCGCATAACGTTTCGGCCCCATGCCGACCTGTCGGCGAAACAGACGGCCGAATCGGTATTCGGAAAGACCGGTTTCGCGTATCAGTGCGCCAATGCGCGTGACCTGCGGGCGCTGGTTGATCTGGTCGAGCGCGTAAAGCACTTCGGGCGCGAGTTGCGGCATCCGCATGTTTGCCAGTAGCCAACGTTCCAGTAGGCCGATGCGCTGTGCGGCATCGGGAGTATCCAGCAAGCGTTCGCGCAGGTAATGCGCGCTGCTGCCGAAGATGTCCTCCAGCCCGATATCGCGTTCCACCAGGGCAACGTGATCCTCTCCAGTGAATGCGTGCGCACCGCCCGGGCGAAACACCACGCCCATCACGTGCACCTGTTCGGCAGTGTCGATGATCTGGCTACGCAGGCAGGGGCCACCGATTACCGCAGCGGGCGCGCGAAGACAGCGCCGCTCGGCATCATCGCTATACACGCGCGTTTCGTTCTCGTGGAGGTTGATGATGAGTGCCGCGCCCGGCACCGGCAACACGCGTTCATAGTGGTGCGCGGCGGGCGGCATTTCCCAGTCCCACAGCCGGGCGACCAGGGCGTCGAGCGGCGGCGCGGGTACGACAACGTGGTGTCCCATCGGCTGGCTCCAGGCGACGCCGCCAGTCTAGGCCCATGCGTCGTGGCTGTCAGGTCTTGTTGCCCGGCACCACGGGTGAGAGTGGGCCGGACGTGCCGCCGTCGTCCGGGTGCATGGTGCGTACCACCATGTCCTGCGGCGTGGTGAGTGGCAGGCTGGCCTTGCGGAGACGATCGATGATCTCGAACAGCAGGTCGCTTTTCACGTTGCCGGCGTCGCGCGGATTGCTCACGTAGGCCGTGCAGACGAACATCAGCGAGCCGGAATCGATGCTGTCCAGCTGCACGCTGGGCGCGGGCGCGCTCAGCGTGGACGAGTAGTTGCGCAGGATGTCGAAGACGATCTGTCGCACCTTGCTGGCGTCGGTGCTCAAGGGCATGGGCAGACGAATTTGCACGCGGCCTTGTGCGTTGGCCAGCGTCACGTTGCGCACGTTCTGGGTGATCAACTGCGAGTTGGGCACGATCATGGTGGAGCGATCGCTCAACTGGATCTCGGTGGCGCGCACGTTGATGCGGCGGATGTCACCTTCCGCGCCGGGAATGCTGATCCAGTCGCCGACCTTCACGGGTCGCTCCGCCAGCAGGATCAGGCCGGAAATGAAGTTTTGCACGATGGCTTGGAGGCCGAAGCCGATACCTACCGACAAGGCGCTGGCTACCCAGGCGATGCTCTGCACATCGACCTTCAGGGCGCCAAGCACCAGCACAAACACCAGCACGCCACCCACGTAGCCGAGCAGCGTGACGATGGACGTCTGCATGCCCACGTCCAGCGAAGTCTTGGGCAGTAGTTGCTTGCTGAGCCAGCGCTTGATCAGGCGCAGCACGATGACGCCGAAGACCAACACCAGCATCGCGTTGAAGATGCTGGTGGGATTGATCGTCAACGTGCCCAGCTCGCGTCCGGCGAATATCCGGGCGCCGCGATCCATCAGGTCGCTGGGTCCTGTGCCGTAGGGCGCCAGTATCAGTGGCACTGCCAACAGCAGCAGGAACGCCCGGCTCACGCCCGACAGCACGGTGGCGGCCTGCTCGAGCCGCGCCGGGGCTATGCCGAAGGTTTGCTGCATGCGCACGCCGCTGCGTGTATCCGGCGACAGCAACGACTCGCACAAGTCGTTGATCAAATGCATCAGCAGGTAGAGCGCAGCGATGAGGAAACCCGCGCGCACCATCTGCCGCGCCAGGAAAAAGCCTAGTGCGATGTAACCGGTAAGCACGCTGAGCAGGATGATCACGGTGCTGACAAAGGCACCCGCCACCAGCAGGCCCACCCACAGTGGCCGCGCGGCGGGCGTGCCGCCGTCGGCGATCAGCGCGCGACGGGCACGTCCCATGCGTATCAGCGCGGCGCTCACCAGCGCGCCAATGAGGGTGGCAATGAGCGCGTTGACGGCCATCGCGACGGGGAGGCTCGCGCCGATATAGCTGGTCACGCGCTCGATCACGCCGAGCAGTAGCGCGCTGCAGGCCAGCAGGGCGGGTAACGGCCACAGCCGTCTGGCGAGGTCATCCGAGATGGGCGGCAACCGCCAGGACGGTCGCTTCGCGCTGAGCAGCGCGCGCCCCAGGCCAGCCATGGTGGCCACGAAGAACATCAGCCCCACCATCGGGCGGACCAGGTCATCCAGATCCGGGTCGAACACGCCGCTCCAGTTCACCGCGAGGTAGATCAGCCACGCGGCGACGCCGTAGGTGAGCGTGGTGCCCAACGTGATCAGCAGCGCCATGGCGCTGCGGCGCAGATGGCCCGATGGCAGGTATTTGCTGGCCAGGTCCAGCATCTTGTGCTCGAGCAGCCGGCGCCCCGCGGCAAACAGCGCCACGGCGCCGAGCAGGCATGCAATGAACGGGAAGCGATTGCCCGGTTGCCATGCCTGTACCAGCGCTCCCTGGATCGCGGTGCCCAGCAGGGCGAGGTTGGCGCGATCGTCAGGCAGGCTCTGCGCAAACCGCTTCCAGAACGCCACGCTGAGCGGCGTCGCGGTGCGCTGGCTGATCTGCGCCTGGAACAGGTCACGGCGCAACGCGGCGATCTGGGTGATCAGTTGCTGGCATTCCAGGCTCAGCGATTTGGCCTGGGTCAGCTGTCCATCCAGGTCGGTCTTGTTCTTGGTGAGCTGCTTACGCTGGGCCGCCACCTCCGGCGCTTCGGCCGGTGCGCCTTTCTGCGGTGCAACGCCGAGCACATCGAGTTTGGCCTTGAGCGCATCGGCTTGCGGGATGAGGCTGCCCGCAAGTTGGTCCGTCTTCTGCTGCACCGCCTGCGTCTTGATTCGTGCATCAGTCAGCAGGCTGTCAGTGAGCTTGCTCTTGTCGGTGAGTGTCTGTTTGATCTGGTCGAGCTGGGCGCTCAGCTGATCGGGACTGACCAGCGTGGCCTGTGGAATCTGCGCTGTGCTCTGGGTGCCGTTCTGCGCCCGGACAGGAGGGACGCCACCCATGGCGACGAGAAGGACCAGCAGCAAACGAAGCACGATACGCATGACGGCATGATCCGGGCAGCTCCTGAACCGGTCAATGAATAATTGTCTTGACGGTTCGTTCAGTGCGTTGCATTCACGCTGTCGTGATGAATTTCCTTTCCGCGACTTCCGTTGTTCCACCGTGGGACGGTGACGTTGCCAGGGCGCGAGCCCTGCAGGTTGAGCTGGCTGATCGGGTTCGGCTGGTGGACGATCACCCGACGCTTCGGCATATCGTTGGCGTCGATGTCGGCTTCGAGGAGGGCGGCGCGGTGACACGCGCTGCCGCGGTGTTGCTCGATGCGCAGACCCTCACACCGCTGACGGAGATCGTGGCGCGGCAACCCACGCGCATGCCCTATATCCCGGGCCTGCTGTCGTTCCGGGAGCTGCCTGCCGTGCTGCAGGCGCTGGAGCAGCTGCCGCAAGTGCCTGATCTGGTGTTCGTGGATGGCCAAGGCGTAGCGCACCCACGCGGGCTGGGCATCGCCGCGCACCTGGGTGTGGCAACGGGCTTGCCCACGATTGGTGTGGCCAAGTCGATCCTGGTGGGCACGTATGACGAGCTCGGCCCGTCGCGTGGCGATCGGACGCCGTTGCTCTACAAGGGGAACGTGATCGGTTGCGTCTTGCGCAGCAAGGACAAGGTGCGTCCGCTGATCGTTTCGCCGGGCCATCGCGTAAGCATGGATGCCGCGCCCGAGCTGGTGTTGGCCTATTGCACGAAATACCGGCTGCCGGAACCCACGCGGCTGGCGGATCGGCTGGCGTCGCGAAGGGATAGGGTCAAGGTGGGGCGAGCACAATAAGTAAACCTCACTCTACAGTTCTGCTTTTGCCCGTTTGTTGCCGGCATGACAATGTGATGAAGCACATCGTTCAGTACGCAGGCGTGCTGTTGCCCGCAGGCACCAGCCGATAACCAAAAGCCGCCGCCAATTGGGCCACGGCCGCTACGGCTGCGGGATCACGCGATGCGATGGCTGATTCCGGAACCGTGCCTGCGCGCCATCGCGCTCGCTGATGAGCCACCGGGCGCGATGCCGCCAGGCGATGCTGTTCCAGCTCACGCAGAAAGCGATACACCGTACCCAGACTGGTACGCGGTTCGATCGACTGTGCCCGGCGCAGCAACTCCACTGCGTCGGGCTCGTCGTTGGCGTCGTGCAATACCTGCCAGATGGCCAAGCGCGGCGGCGTGGCCCGAAGACCCGTCTGCGCCAGTACCTGATGGACATCGGCGGTGGTGACGGGAGAGCGCTCAGGCATCCTTGCTGTCCTTGGCGATCTCATCGGCCGCCTTTTGGATGATGTCGCGTATGCGCTTGACCTCGGCTGCATTCCAGGGGCCACCGTGCATGAACAGGGCGCGCTTGAGGTTGTGCATGGCCTCGCGCAGTGCCATCGGTGCCGCAGCGCGCGCAAACATTTTTGCGGTCTGCTCCATGCGTGACATCACCGCGTCCACTGCTTCCTTGTTCTCGGCGAGAAATGCCTTGCCTTCTTCGGTGATGGCATAGAGCTTTTTGCCGTCGCCGGCTTCCACGCTGGCATGGCCCAGTTCCTCCAGCAGGGTGAGCGTGGGGTAGACCGCGCCGGGGCTCGGGGCGTAGGCGCCATCGAACATCTCCTCGATGGTGCGGATCAGTTCGTAGCCGTGGCGCGGCTGCTCGGCAATCAGGCTGAGCAGCATCAGCTTGAGGTCGCCGGGGCCGAACATGCGTCCGCCGCGGAATCGCCCGCCCATGCCGTCCCAGCCGCCGTGACCTTCGTCGTCGCCGAAGCCGCGGCCGCGACCGAAACCGCGCCCCCGGCCTATGCCCATGGCTTCACGGATCCAGGTTTCACGGCCTTCGTGATCGTGGTGATGGTGGTGCCGGTCAAAACAATGATGAAAACCCATGACAGTCTCCGATATATCGTAAGTAACAGTCTTAAGATATATCGCAATACTGGCAAAATACAACAGGTGGACGATCGTCATCCCCGCGAATGCGGGGATCCAGTGTCTTGAAGAACGTCCAGGTAAGGCGCTGGATCCCCGCATTCGCGGGGATGACGGTGAGGGATGCTCCTGGCGGTAATGTTCCCCGGGGTCGCCTCAGCCCCGCTTGAAACACGTCTTGCGCGCCTTCACGAAGTACTTACCCCGCCCCCCTGTTTCTCCCCAAGGACGACCCCCATGGTGTTCCGCTGGTTCGAATCGCTGATCGACGCGTTCAAGGAACCCGTCGACGGCATGCCGCCGCAGTCGGTGTGGCGCTTCTACGTGTTCTATCTGCGCCAAGTGTGGCCGGTGTTCGCTGCTGCCATCGCGGTGGGCTTCGGCGTAGCCATCGTCGAGGTATCGCTGTTCGGCTTTATCGGCAGCATCGTGGACATGGCCAAGGGCGCGCCGGCGGCCGATTTCTTCAAGCTGCACGGCCGCGAGTTGCTGTGGATGGGATTCGTGGCGCTGATTGCGCGCCCGGTGCTGATCGGCCTGCACGACCTGCTGGTGAACCAGGCCATCGTGCCCAACCTCACCAACCGCATTCGCTGGCAGAACCATCGCTACGTGATCCGCCAGAGCCTGGGCTTTTTCCAGAACGACTACGCCGGCCGCATCGCCAACCGCATCATGCAGACGTCCGGCGCGCTGCGAGAGTCGGCGGTGCAGATCGTCGATGCCATCTGGTACGTGGCCATCTATACCGGCAGCGCCATCGTGATGTTCGCCAAGGCCGATTACTGGCTGGCTGCGCCACTGGTGGTGTGGCTAGTCGCGTACGTGCTGACGCTGGCGTATTTCGTGCCGCGCACCAAGGAGCGCTCGTGGCGCCAGTCCGAGGCGCGCTCGCGATTGATGGGCCGCATTGTCGACGGCTACAGCAACATCCTCACGCTCAAGCTGTTCGCGCATACCCAGCGCGAAGAGGCTTACGTCGCCGAAGCGATGGGCGAGCAGATCACGCGCATGCGCGCGATGACGCGTCTCACCACGGCGATGGACGCCGCCATTACGACGCTGAATGGTTTTCTCATCGTTGGTACTTCCGCGCTCGCTATCTGGTTGTGGAGCCAGGGCAAGGTGACCGTGGGCGCCATTGCGCTGTCCACGGGTTTGGTCATCCGCATCAACAACATGTCCGGATGGATCATGTGGGTGGTCAACGGCATCTTCGAGAACGTGGGCACCGTGCAGGACGGCATCGAAACGATCTCCCGCCCCCGCGCCGTGCAGGATCACGAAGGCGCGATGCCATTGGAGGTCACCACCGGCGCCGTGCATTTCGAGGACATCCATTTCCATTACGGCAAGGCGGGTGGCGTGATCTCAGGCCTCGACCTGTCCGTGCGCGGCGGCGAGAAGATCGGCGTCGTGGGGCCTTCGGGCGCGGGCAAGTCGACGCTGGTGAACGTGCTGCTGCGCCTGTACGACCTCGAAGGCGGGCGCATCCTGATCGATGGCCAGGACATCGCCCATGTCAGCCAGGAGAGCCTGCGTGCGCAGATCGGCGTGGTGACGCAGGACACGTCGCTGCTGCATCGCTCGATCCGCGACAACCTGCTCTACGGTCGCCCGGATGCCACCGAGGCGCAGGTGATCGAGGCGGTGCGCAAGGCGCGTGCCGACGAATTCATCCCGGAGCTGGTGGACGGCGAGGGGCGCAGCGGCTACGACGCCCTTGTGGGCGAGCGCGGCGTGAAGCTCAGCGGTGGTCAGCGTCAGCGCGTCGCCATTGCCCGGGTGCTGCTGAAGGACGCGCCTGTGCTGATCCTCGATGAAGCAACCTCCGCGCTCGATTCGGAAGCCGAAGCAGCGATCCAGGACAGCCTGGAGCTGTTGATGCGCGGCAAGACAGTGATTGCCATCGCGCACCGCCTTTCCACCATTGCGCGCATGGATCGCCTGGTAGTGATGGACAAGGGCCATATCGTGGAAAGCGGCACGCATGCGGAGTTGATAGCGCACGGCGGGCTGTATGCGCGTCTCTGGCAGCGCCAGACGGGCGGTTTTGTTGCGGCGGAGGATCCCGCCGAGGACAGCGCGATCGCCTGAGTGCATTGCGAGCTGTTGAGCTTTCCTTGCCCCGTGCTTCACACGCCGTCCTGCAGCATCGCATTCCATCCTTCCGTTACTGGAGCAGCGTGATGCCAAGCGAAAAAGCCCTGGCTCGTGCGCGCAAGGACAAGCGCGAGGGAAAATCGGCCAGCACGCAGGCCGGCGAGTTCGTTCGCGATGAGATTGATCACATCCGCGAGGGCAGGCATGGCGCGCGCTCAGCCGAGCAGGCTATCGCGATCGGCTTGTCCGAGGCACGAGGCGCTGGCATCAAGGTGCCTGCGAAAAAGGGCGCCGCTGCCAAGAAGGCCGCACGCAGGAAGCCCGTCGCCAAGAAGGCCGCCAAGACGACGGTGGCCAGGCGAAGCCGCGCCGCGACCGAGGCACTGAATCATGAGGGTACCGCCGCGATCTCCAGGGCGGCGTTGTCGCGGCACGCACGCAAAGCGGCCTCGGAGCACACGGCCACCGAAAGCCTAGCGTCCGCCGAGAAATCGGCGCGCACCAAGGGTTCGGCAGGTCGCAAGGCCGCTGCGAAGAAGGCAGCGCGTACCAAGGGCCCTGCCGGTCGTTCCGCCGGTGCCGCGCGGGCCGCCCGCACACGCGCCATGCGCGCTCGCGAGCGCTGAGAGTTGGGCTTTTACCCGATCGCCTCCAGGATGGTCGCAATACCCTGGCCGCCACCGATGCATTGGGTGGCCAGCGCGTAGCGACCGCCTTGCCGTTTCAGAATCTGCGCGGCCTTCGCGGTGATGCGTGCGCCCGTGGCACCCAGCGGGTGCCCCAGCGCGATGGCGCCGCCGTCGATGTTCGCCCGCGCGCGGTCAATGCCAAGTTCCCGCAGGCAGGCGACGGCCTGTGAACCGAATGCCTCGTTGATCTCCACTACGTCGATGTCGTCGATGCGAAGCCCCGCTCGTGCCAGCGCCTTGCGCGTCGCCGGCACTGGGCCCATGCCCATGAACTCAGGCGCCACGCCAGCGATGGCGGTGGACTTGATGCGAGCCAGCACCTTCAGGCCGTGACGCTGTGCGAAGTCAGCCGAGGTCACCAGGACAGCAACGGCGCCGTCGGTGAGAGGTGAGGCGGTGCCGGCAGTGACGGTGCCGTGTTCGCCGAATGCGGGCTTCAATGCGGCCAAACCTTCCAATGAGGTCTGCGGGCGCAGGCACAGGTCGTGATCCACCACGATGCCTTCGGGCGTGGTCACCGACACGATTTCCTCTTTCAGTCGCCCGGCAGCCTGCGCCGCCGCCGCCTTCTGTTGCGACTCGAACGCGAGTTGCTCCTGATCGGCGCGCGACACGCCGTACTTGAGTGCGACGTTCTCGGCCGTCTGGCCCATGGTGACGTAGGCTTCAATGGCGATTTCCGCATCCGGATGCTGCGGGCTGGCGAAACGCGGATTGGGCGAGGAATTGAGGCCGCCCTGAGGCACCATGGTCATGCTTTCCACGCCCGCGGCGATGAACGCCTCGCCGGCACCCATCGCAATCTGTCCCGCTGCCATGTGGATGGCATACATCGACGAACCACAGAAGCGGTTCACGGTGGCACCGCCCAGTTCGATCGGTAAGCCGGCCAGCAGGGAAGCGACGCGCGCAATGTTGTCGCCCTGAACACCTTCGGGATAGGCGCAACCCATCAGCACATCTTCGATCAGCTGCGGATCGATGTCGGCGCGCTGGATGAGTGCCTTCATGGCGATGGCCGCCAGATCATCCGGACGTACGGTGCTCAAAGGTCCCTTGCGCGCAAAGGCAAAAGGCGTGCGGACATAGCCCGCGATGACGGTATCGTTCATGGGAAACGTCCTGTGGGGAAGGGGAGGCGTTGGTCAATCGGCCTTCAACGCTCGAAGACCAGCAGGGTCGATGTGGCGGTGGCGTAGAGCTTGCCTTCTGCGTCGATCAGACTGGCTTCGGCAAAGGCCACGCGGCGGCCAATGGTGCGCACACGTCCTTCGGCGCGAACGCGGCCGGTTTCTCGTGTCATCGCTTTATGGAAAGAGACTTTCAATTCCAGCGAGGTGTAGCCCTGCTGCGCGGTAAGCCGCGAGTGCACGGCGCAACCGCAGGCCGAATCGAGCAGGGTGGCGAAATAGCCGCCGTGCACGACGCCCATCGGGTTATAGGCGTGTGGACCTGGCACACCTTCAAACGCAGCAAAGCCTTCCCTCACGTCGACCAGATCAAAGTCGAGCGAGTCGCCGATGCCCGGACGCGTTCCGGAGGCGATGAACGCGCTCAATTGCTCGAGCCCATTCAGGCCGTGGCCAATCTCGGTGATCATGCTCATGCGATGGCCTCCAGGCCGAGTCGACGCTTCAGCAGGCGTAGTGAGTCTGCGAGGATGGCATCAGAACGAGCTGTATCCGGCTCGGCGCGCGCCAGCGACAGCGCGCCCACCATCTCGGCCGCCACCGAACGCGCTTCGGCTTCAGTGTCCTCATGGCCAAGCGCTTTCAGCTTTTCGCTCATCGCCTGGGTAAGCCTTTGCGCGCCTTCGGCAAACAAGGCGCGAGTGGCGTCGGAAAGCCGTGGCAAGTCGGACGCCAGCGCCGCCATCGGGCAGCCATGCGAACGAGCATCGCGGTGCTTCGTCGACAGGTAGAAGTCGATATAGGCCGTGAGCCCGGTAGCTGGATCGCCACTGTCCATCTCATGTCGCATGCGAGCTTGGGATTCATCGAACATCTGCTCGATGGCGGCTGCGATCAGTTCGTCCTTGGAACGGAAGTGGGCATAGAAGCCGCCGTGGGTCAGGCCAGCCTCGGCCATGATGTCAGCCACGCCGACGCGGTCGGGTCCCTCGGCGCGAATGGCCTTGGCGGCTGCTTGCAGCACCTTGGTGCGAGTCTTCTGTTTGTGCTCGGCGTCATAGCGCATCGGCATGCCTCACCAGCTTTATATGACGTTTATAATATGACTATCGTTCGGCAATTCAAGGGGCATGGGCAAGCGATATTTTTCGGCCGCGCAGAGGACGGCGGCGTTCAAGTCGCGCGTGAAATTGTGAGCTTGGGCGGCTGCTACGCAGCCTGTTCCCAAAGCGGGCGCTGCACGATTGCCGGACGCCCGCAGAAGCCGCCTCACGCGTCAGCGATTGAGGTAGACCGGGTTGCCGTAGATCCAGGGCTCATCATGAGAGCCGCGTACGTCGACCCGTAACCAATGAGGTTTGCCGTCGGACGTCCAGTCGAAGGTGACGCGCGTGTCGTCGCCAGACAGCTTTCCGCCGTCAGCGATGGACAGGGGTTTGCCATCGAGCAGGGCGACTGTGCGGCCACCAGCCATGCGCGTCGCGTGAATGGCAAAGCGGACTTGGCGTCCTGCCTTTGCCGCAAGCGTGTCGCCCATGCCGGCCGTGGCAGCCGCGACGGTGTTCCAGTCGGGCACATCCTTGCTGCCGACACGGAAATCCAGTGGCTCGCTACTATCGCGTCCAGTGCGTAACCGTAGAGTCGCCGCGTCATCGCTTTGCGAGGTCACCCTGGATGGTGGGCTCGTGACGCACCGGGTGCGTTCCTGCAAAACGGTCAGGAAAAGAACGTTGCGTTGAAGATAGCGCTCAACATTTTTTGCGCGGCATCGTCGGACAGTTCGCTGGGCATCGAGTCATTGAAGAAGCGCACGCCGTCGATCAGCGCCATGGTGCCGAAGGCGAGATCGGCAGCGGGAGCCGGCAGGGTCTTGCCCATCAGCCCACAGAACTTCTCGATGAAGTAGGCGATGACGTCGCGCTTTTCCAGCAGCAACGCATTAAGGCGCGTGCGGAACCGCGCATCGCGCATCGACTGCAGGCGCGCCTCAGCCCACAGGACGAAGCTGGTGTCACCGCAATAGGCCTGCACATAGAACTGTGCGAGCTGCTTCTGCATGTCCTCGGTGGACAGCCCCGCGTCGAGAATTTCCTGCAGGCCTTGCTGGATATCCGCGTGGTCGCGCTTGAGCAGTTCGATGAACAGGTCGTTCTTGCTCTTGAAGTTCGAATAGAACGCGCCGCGGGTGTAGCCGGCGTGCGCGGCAATGTCTTCCACGCTGCTGGCCGCCAGACCCTTCTTGGCAATGGTGACGGCCGCCGCCTCCAGCAGTCGCTGGCGGGTCTGGTCGCGGCTTTCTTCCCGGGTCAATCGCTTGCGTGCCATGGGCCGATGGTAACACGCACGAAATTTGTGCATCGGAATGCTGATTTGAATTCAAATACAACTATGTATTAGTATCCATGACTGAATTTATTCCGACGGGCCGATGGTCCGTTTGGTACCCCGCAGGCATCCCCATGCTCAGGAGCGGCTCGTGACTCACCGTGATTTTCGACTGTCGGCCGACGTTCGGGCACGACATCTTTGGTTGCCCGGCGCCCTGGTGGCGCTGGCCCTGTTAACCGGCTGCGGCAAGGGCGCGCCGCAGCTTGAGGCGGCACGTCCCGTGATCGCCTTGCCGGTACAGCTTGCCGATGGTGTGTCGCATGAGCCGTTTCCTGGCGAAGTGCATGCGCGCTACGAAATGCCACTGTCGTTCCGCTTGGGCGGCCAGCTGGTTGCCCGCCAGGCACGCCTGGGTGACAGGGTGAAGAAGGGGCAGGTGCTGGCCCAACTGGATGACGCTGACGCCGCGCGCTCCCAGGCATCTGCACAGGCTTCGCTGGATGCGGCGGAGCATCGCCTCGTGTTCGCTACCCAGCAGCGCGATCGCGACGAGGCGCAGGCCAAGCAGAACCTCATCAGCCAATTGCAGCTCGAGCAGACGCACGACGCTTATGCCGCGGCACTGGCCGCGCGTAACCAGGCAGAGCAGCAGCTGGCATTGGCGCAAAACCAGTCGCGCTACACCACGCTGGTGGCTGATCGCGACGGCAGCATCACCAGCGAGCAGGCCGACGTGGGACAGGTAGTGGCAGCGGGCCAGCCGGTGTTCGGTTTCGCGTGGACTGGCGATTGCGATGTGTTCTTCGATGTGTCCGAAGACCGTCTTGCCGGCATCGCGGTCGGGCAGGGCGCGACGGTGACCTTGCTTGCCCTGCCGGGTAAGACGCTGAGCGGTCATGTGCGCGATATCGCGCCGGCGGCCGACCCGCAGTCGCGTACTTATCGCATCAAGCTCACGCTCGATCAGCCCGGCCCGGAGGTGCGGCTGGGCATGACGGCTCAGGTCAGTTTGTCGGCTTCCACTCGGGTTGCCGATGGCATTCGCATTCCCGCCACGGCGTTGTTCCATCAGGGTGAGCAGCCGGCCGTGTGGGTGGTGCGCGCCAAGGACTCCACGCTGGAACTGCGCCCGGTCACCGTGTTGCGCTTCAGTGAACGCGATGTGTTGATCGGATCGGGCCTGCACGCGGGCGAGCGCGTGGTGATGCAGGGTGTGCACACGGTATCCGCCGGCGAAAAGGTGGAGCCGATCGCTCCGCCGCATCCCGAGGATGCGCCGCTATGAACCAGGAAGGGCGCTTCAATCTTTCCGCGTGGACGCTGCGGCATCAGTCGCTGGTCTTCTTCCTGATGGTGATGGTGGCGGTGTTCGGCATGCTGTCGTACAGCCGCCTGTCGCAATCGGAAGATCCGCCGTTCACCTTCAAGGTGATGGTAGTGCAGACCTTCTGGCCCGGCGCCGATGCCAAGCAGGTGCAGGAGCAGGTTACCGACCGCATTTCGCGCAAGCTGCAGGAAACGCCGTCGATCGATTTCCTGCGCAGTTACTCGCGCCCGGGCGAGTCGCTGATCTTCTTCAACATCAAGGATTCCGCCCCCGCCTCCAGCGTGCCCGATACCTGGTATCAGGTGCGCAAGAAGGTGGGTGACATCGCAGC
The DNA here is from genome assembly GCF_057787755.1 of Dyella sp. OK584. Taxonomy (NCBI): domain Bacteria; kingdom Pseudomonadati; phylum Pseudomonadota; class Gammaproteobacteria; order Lysobacterales; family Rhodanobacteraceae; genus Dyella; species Dyella sp. OK584. The sequence goes on along the minus strand of NZ_CM173542.1, from coordinate 3,783,231 downwards.
GCAGCTGCCGCCGGGTGTGCAGGGGCCGTTCTTCAATGACGAATTCGGCGATGTCTACACCAACATCTATGCGTTGGAAGGTGACGGCTTCACGCCAGCGCAGCTGCACGACTACGCTGACCAGTTGCGCGTGGAACTGCTGCGGGTGCCGGGCGTAGGCAAGGTCGATTTCTTTGGCGACCAGAACCAGCACATCTATATCGAAACGCTGAATGCGCGGCTGTCCAAGATGGGCATCAGCCCACAGCAGTTGGCGCAGGCGATCAACCAGCAGAACGCGGTAGCTTCAGCCGGCGTGCTGACCACAACGGACGATCGCGTGTTCGTGCGACCGACCGGGCAGTTTGGCGATGTCGACGCGCTCAAGAACATGCTGTTGCGCATCAACAACCAGACCTTCCGGCTCGGTGACATCGCAACCATCCACAAGGGCTACGACGACCCGCCGAGCCAGCAGGTGCGTTTCATGGCGAAGCCGGTGCTGGGTATCGGCGTCACCATGCAGCCGGGTAATGACGTTATCCATCTCGGCAAAGCGCTCGATACGGCGACGGCGTCGCTGCAGAAGCGCTTGCCTGCGGGCTTGAAGTTGTCCGAAGTCACCAGCATGCCGCACGCGGTGTCCCATTCGGTTGACGACTTTCTGGAGTCGGTGGCCGAGGCGGTGGGCATCGTCTTGTTGGTCAGCCTGCTGAGCCTGGGGTTCCGCACTGGCATGGTGGTGGTGATCTCCATTCCGTTCGTGCTGGCGGTGACTGCGCTGTTCATGGACATGCTCGGCATCGGTCTACACAAAGTGTCGTTGGGTACGCTGGTGCTCGCACTGGGATTGCTGGTGGATGACGCCATCATCGCGGTCGAAATGATGTCAGTGAAGCTGGAGCAGGGCTGGAGTCGCGTGCGCGCTGCAGCATTCGCCTATACGAGCACGGCGTTTCCGATGCTTACCGGCACGCTTATCACTGTCGCCGGGTTCCTGCCGATTGCGCTGGCCAAGTCGGGTACGGGCGAGTACACGCGCTCGATCTTCGAGGTGTCTGCCATCGCGCTGTTGGTGTCGTGGCTGGCGGCAGTGATCGTGATTCCGCTGCTGGGCTATCACCTGCTTCCCGAGCATCACCAGCGTGCCAAGCCGGGCAAGGAGTGGTGGGCGCGCTTGTTGCCGCATCGCTGGAACGAGGCGCGTAGCGCGAAAGCAGCGGCCTTGGTGCACAAGGAAGGTGAGATCGAAATCTACGACACCACGTTCTATCGCCGTTTCCGTGGTTGGCTGGACTTCTGCCTGAAGCATCGCTTCCTGGTGCTAGGCGCGACGGTTGCCTTGTTCATCGTGGCCTTGGCGGGCTTTGGTCTGGTGCCCAAGCAATTCTTCCCCAGTTCCGATCGGCCGGAATTGTTGGTCGATCTGCGCTTGCCTGAAGGCGCGTCGTTCGAAGCGACGCTCAATCAGGTGAAACGCTTCGAGGCCGCGATCAAGGATCGCAAGGAAGTCGGCAACTATGTCAGCTTCGTCGGCAGCGGCGCACCGCGCTTCTACCTGCCGCTGGACCAGCAGCTCGCCCAGCCGAACTTCGCGCAATTCGTGATCACTGCGAAGAGTGTCGAGCAGCGCGAGCAGCTGGCGCACTATCTCGATGGCATGTTGCAGCGCGACTTCTCCGCCGTGCGCAGCCGCGTAAGCCGGCTGGAGAATGGCCCGCCGGTCGGCTTCCCGGTGCAGTTCCGTGTGCAGGGCGACGACATTGCGAAGGTGCGCGGCATTGCGGAGCAGGTGGCAGGCGTGATGCGCGCCGATCCACAAACGCGCAACGTGCAGTTCGACTGGGACGAACCGGGCGAGCGTTCCGTGCGTTTCGAGATCGACCAGATCAAGGCACGCCAGCTCGGCATCACTTCGCAGGACGTGGCCGGCTTCCTCGCCATGACCTTGTCCGGCACCACGGTGACGCAGTATCGCGAGCGCGACAAGCTGATTGCGGTGGACCTGCGCGCGCCGAAGGCCGATCGCATCCATCCCGACCAGATCGAGCGACTGGCGATTCCCACGCCCAGCGGCACGGCCATTCCGCTGTCCCAACTGGGTCGCGTGAGCTACGGACTGGAATACGGAGTGATTTGGGAGCGTGACCGCCAGCCGACCATCACGGTGCAGGCCGATACGCGCAACGGCGCGCAGGGTCTCGATGTCACCAGCGCCATCGAAAAGAAGCTTGGCAACATCCGCAGCCATTTGCCGGTGGGTTATCGCGTTGAGGTTGGCGGTTCGGTGGAGCAGAACCAGAAGGCGCAAGGCTCGATCAATGTGCAGATGCCACTGATGATGATTGCGGTGCTGACACTGCTGATGATCCAGCTGCAGAGCATCGGCCGCACCTTTATGGTGGTGCTCACCGCGCCGCTGGGGTTGATCGGCGTGATCGGCTCGCTGCTGTTGTTCCACCAGCCGTTCGGGTTTGTCGCCATGCTGGGAACGATCGCGATGTTCGGCATCATCATGCGCAACTCGGTGATCCTGGTCGACCAGATCGAGCAGGACATCCAGGCCGGGCATCCGCGCTGGGAAGCGATTGTAGGCGCGACGGTGCGGCGATTCCGTCCGATCACGCTGACGGCCGCTGCTGCAGTGCTTGCGCTGATCCCGCTGTTGCGCAGCAACTTCTTCGGACCGATGGCGACCGCGCTGATGGGCGGCATCACTGTCGCGACCGTGCTCACCTTGTTCTATCTGCCGGCGTTGTATGCCGCCTGGTTCCGCGTGCGGGCCGACGAGCCGGCGCAGGAGGTTGCACCATGAAGCCAGTGAAGTCGTTTCAGTTGACGTTGTTGGCGAGTGCGCTGGTACTGGCCGGGTGTTCCTTCGCACCACCGGCGAAACCGCCGGCTTCGCCATCACCGGAAAGCTACACCGTCGCGCCGATGCCCGCAGCCAGCGCGGAGGCCGGTGGTGTCGCGCAGCATTTTGATGCGGGTGCTGCTGCCGTGCCGGACTGGTGGCGTCTATACGGCTCGGACACTCTCGATGCCTGGGTGGACGAGGGACTCCGCAACAATCCGTCACTGGATGCCACGCGCCACACCCTGGAGGCAGCGCATCAACAGTTTCGTGCGCAGGTCGGTTCCACGCAGTTGCCGTCGCTCGACGCGCAGGGGCAGGCCAGCCGGCAACGCGAGTTGGGGTTTCCGAACGTCGGGCCAACCACCAGCCTGTACAACGTCTATGCGGGGCAGTTGAGCCTGAGTTACACCTTCGACGTGTTCGGCGCGACGCGTTACGGCATCAAGCAGGCCGCGGCGCAGGTGGATCAGCAGGCCTTTCAGCTTGAAGGCGCGCGGCGTGCCTTGGCGGCGAATATCGTGATCACGGCCATCGACGCCTCGTCGCTGGCCGAACAGCTGACAGTCACTTCACGGCTGGCCATGCTGGCGCACGAACAGGCCGATCTGGCGCAGAAGGCGTACAGCCTGGGCGCGGCATCGCATGACGATGTGCTCAGCGCTCAGCAGAGTGCTGCGGCGCTGGACGCTTCGCTGCCGCCTTTGCGCTTCCAGGCGCAGCGTGCACGGCACACGCTTGCCGTGCTCATGGGGCGTACGCCGGATCAGGCACCCGAGGCGCTGTCGATGATGCAGTGGCGCTTGCCGACGGACGTTCCGGTGAGCGTGCCATCGGACCTGCTGCACCAGCGCCCTGACGTGCTGGCTGCGGAGGCCGTCGTGCAGGCGGCTTCGGCACAGGTCGGCGTGGCCACGGCGAATCTGTTTCCGCGTATCTCGCTGTCTGCTTCGCTGGGATCGGCGGCTTTCAAGGAGTCGCAATTGTTTAGCGGCGGAACAGGCATATGGGGCGTGGGTCTTTCGCTAGCGCAGCCGATCTTCCACGGCGGCGCCCTGATGGCGCAGCGCAAGGCGGCCATCGCAGAGTACGACGCCAGCCTGTCGCAATACCGGCAGACGGTGCTCAACGCCTTCCAGAACGTGGCCGACTCGCTCACGGCATTGCAGCAGGATGCATTGGCCCTGCAAGCGGCGCAGGCCGCGTCGAATGCAGCGGGGCAGTCGTACGCCGACCTCAAGGCGCGTTATCAGTTGGGGGCGGTTTCCTACCCCGCGACGCTCGTCAGTGAGCAACGCTGGCAGAACGCGCGGCTGTCCGATATCCAGACATCTGCCGCGCGACTGGTGGACACGGCAGCGTTGTATCAGGCGATGGGGACGACGCCGGAGGACAGTGGTGGGCTAGTCGGGCACAAGGCTCCCGAATAGCAAGAGCCTCGATCAAAGCCGTCATCCCAGCGAAAGCTGGGATCCAGCGTCTTCGGTACCTTGAAGAAAGGCACTGGATCCCAGCTTTCGCTGGGATGACGGTGCTGAGTCTTCTTAATCTTCTTGTGTCGGTGCTGGCGGCACGGCTTCCATATCGCCTTCCGGCGTTGGCAGCGTCACACGCGACTCTGCCGCGGACGACGGAAACGTCATGCTCGGCAAGACATCGTCGCGACGGATCAAACCGTGATAGAGCGCGGCCGCCATGTGTCCAAGGATGGTGAGAAACAGCAGATAGGCAAGGTAACCGTGAGCTTCACGCAGCCATGCGAACAACACAGCGTTCGCCGGGAGAATGGACGGGAGGTGCCAGGCGCTTCCGAGCATGATGGGATAGCCGCCAGCCGACAACATCGCCCAGCCGATCAGCGGCATCGTCAGCATCAGCGCATACAGCATCCAGTGCGAGGCGTGTGCCGCAAACTGCTGCCAGGCCGGCATGTCGGCAGGCAGGGCTGGCGGACGAAAGCGCAAGCGTACGCCCAGGCGCAGGATGGCCAGCACAAAGATGGTGATACCCAGCGGCTTGTGGATCGCGAGCAGCCATTGGTGTTTCGTCGAGACCGTCGTGACCATGCCCACGCCGATAAACAGCATCGCAAGGATCAACACGGCCATGGTCCAGTGCAGCAGTCGGGCGAGCGGGTGGAAGGCAGCCGGTGTGTTCATCACTTGCCCTCCGGCTTGCTGGTGCTGGCCCGTGCGGTGCCGGGAAAATGGGCTTCTTCGCTCGTACGGCGCAGATAAGAATCGGCATAGGCGGCGGAACGCGCTGCCAGCAGCGGGTCGTCGGAAACCTGGATGCCATCGGGAAGAATGGTCGGGTCGTAGTTGATGTCACGACATGGACCGCTTTCCTGCGGCTGCTCGCTTTCGATCACCAGTGTGCCTGCATCGATGGTGGTGCGATCCGCAGGCCAGGCCTTGGTTGCATCGTCGGTCGGATCACCAGGCGCCGCGAGTGTCACGCGAAGGTGCCAGCGCTGCGGTCCGTTGGCGAGGTGCTGTCGCAGATCCTGCGCAAGATAGTTGCCATCACCCGCCGCCGGGCCGCCGCCGATGTCGTCAGTGGCGGCTTCGGGCGTCACTTGCCAGCGCACGGCGTGGCGTTGGTCTTTCACATCGACGAAGTAGAACGCGTCCAGGCCGCTGTAGCTCTCGGTGACAAAGCTGGCCGACGGCTTCGCGGTCTTGGCCCAGGCGCGGAATGCGGCGGTTTCCGGATGCGCGGCAAAGAACGCAGCGAGCCGCGCGGGATCAGGTTTGCCGGTGGCGGGGTCGGGGCGGCTTGCCTGCACCTGATCGTAAAAGCCTTGCGGCGTGGATACGGCAAACACCGGCATGCTGTTCATGCCTGTGCGCCACTGCTGGCCATTGGCGAGAGTAAATCGCAGTGCAAGGCTGCGGATGGGCACGCTTCCATCCGGCGCATAGGGATTGCCGCCCGGAATGGCAAACCGACCCACCACCGGTGTCCGACCTACGGCAAACACGCCGGCCCTGGAATAAGCGGCTGCCGCGCCGTTGCTCTCGAAATAGCCGGCCACGCACACGCCCTTGGCATGGTTGCGCCGGTAGCCCGGGTGCACGCCGCTGTTGTGCTGTAACGCGTCGACGATGTGCTGGGGCGTAAGTCGCTGCGGTGTGAGCCAGCCACCAACGTAACCGAAGGCAGCGCCAAGCGAGGCAACGGCTGCCGCTATCGTTGCCCACCGCAAGAACGGATGTGCTGGCGGCGTATGGCTTGGATCGAGCATGTGGCGCTCCCGACAGAGAAGTCAAAAGGATGAATACCTGACTTCGTTAGCCTGCAACCAAAGGTTACGTAGGTGTGATGCACCTTCTGCCAACACCGTCGGCGTCGACCATCACCGATCAACTAGCTACAGATAGTGGAACAGGGCAAGCATAGACCTCAATGAGAACCGAGGCGAAGACTTCGCGCGCGCCATCATGGAGACCGACTCAGGCGCTATTGTCGCGAAGCAGGGCGAAGGCATGGAACCGTTTTACGGCTTGGATTCCTGGCTAACGGCTGGGTTATGGTCGTCAGCCGCTGCGCGATCTTCGACGACTGCGGCAGGCATCAGGCCCACCCAGCCGCTGGATAACGCTACGCCATCCTGCAATCCCCCCGGCATGTGCCCGTGGCCGGCATAGGTGAGCACGAAACCGTCGGGGTGCTGCTGCGCCCATTGCGCGGGGGCGTCGGTCTGGACAAGCGGCTCGGTCATGCGTGCAGCGAAGGTGAGCAGACCGGGTTCGCTGGCAATGCGCACGAGTGGCACGCCCTGCCGTTGCAGGCTCGCGACGCGTTGCGCCAGCGGACGGACGTCCATACTGCCGATCACCTGAGAGCGCAGCAACGGAAGAAGGGCTACGGCCAGCAGTAGCGTGGCGATGGCGGCAGCACGTGGTGGCGGCACCTCGCGCCGCGTCCACGACAGCCATGCTGCCAGAATGATGCAGGCAGCCGAGAGGAGATAGAGCGCAATCGGCGTTAGGTCGTGGCCCGGTTGCGAATGAGCCGGGCGCAGCAGGGCCCATATCAGTGCGCCTGCCACCGCGGCAACGAGAACCAGCATGCGGCGCAACGACAGCAAGGATTGACCGGTTTGCCACAAAGCGCTGAGCAGGAGCATCGCTCCCGGCAGCAGCGGCAGCAGGTAATGCACCTGCTTGCCGCTGACCAGGCTAAAACCGATGAACGCAGGCACCCAAGCGCACAGGCCAAAGCGTGCGGTCGTCGATCGCAAACAGCGTCGCGCAGCAGACCGGAGGTGCTTCCAGCGCAACAGCAGCGGCCAGGGAAGCATCAGCACAGGCAGTACAGGCAAGTACCACCAGAAGGGACGGTTATGCACAAAGCTGTCCACCACCCGTCCCGTGGTCTGTTTCATTATTAGTTGCCAGGCTTCGTGCGGACTGTAGCCACGCAGCGCGATCAGTGCCCACAGAAGCACCGGGATGACCGAGAGCAGAGCGACAGACAACAGCATGCCTATGCGCGGCCGACTGCCGGGAGCTGCCCACCAGCGTGCAAGCAGGATCGGGCCGGCCATATGCAGCAACATCACTGGCCCTTTGGTGAGCATGCCCAGACTGCAGGCCACGAACAGCATGACCAGTGCACGCAACCCATCGCCCTGCACGTGTCGTACGACGGCCAGGAACGCCATGAGCACGAAGAAGCAAAGCATGATGTCGAACATCACCACGCTGGCTAACAGGGCAAAGAACAGCGTGCCCAGCAGGAGCCAGGCTGCCTGGTTCGTTGCGCCGGGCGACAGGCGCTGCTCTAGACGACGGCACAGCTCGATGCTGCCTGCGCCGAATGCAAGCACCAGCAACCGGGCCGACCACAGCGATACGCCCATGGCGCTCCAGCTGAGATTGATCAGCCAGAACAGCAGCGGTGGCTTGTCAAAATACGGAAACCCGTTGAGATGTAGCGTCGCCCACGAGGCCGACTGGCGCATCTCCCAGGCGATGCCAAGGTATCTCGTTTCATCGATGGGAACCGGCGGTAGCACGCCGAGCATTGCGGCGAGCAGTAACAAGCACAGCGCAGGCCAAGCTGGCGCTGTGCGACGCAGCGTGGCGGACAGATCCATCTCAGAGAGCCTCCTGAGGTAGGGCCTCCACGAGTGCGGGCGCTGGCCAGACGGCGAGCCAGATGCCGCGGAACGGCTGCATGTACACCGCTTGCTCGCGGTCGGCGGCACTCAGCACTTTCGGATAGGTGACAACCAGACCGTTGGGGTGTGCCAGCGCCCATTGCCTTAGCGATTGATCGCCGTGCAGTTGGGTGATCGGCTGTGTCAGGCGACCGAGGAAGGTGTATTGCCCGTCGTTGGATTCGAGATTGGCAACGGGCTGACCGCCTGCCTCCGCCTTCGCCAGCAGCGACGCTACCGGTGTGAAGTCATAAGCCGGCCAAAGGGTCAGGCTGAACAGGCCGTTGGCCGCAACGGTGGCGATCAAGCCAGCGCCCGCCACTCGGTACAACTCGCCTCGGTGGATCACCGCGATCCCCAATGCGAGCAACAGGAACAGCACGCCGAACGGTGTGCTGTACATCGCCAATGCTGTGAACTGCGGATCGACAACTCGCCCGTTCGTCACCAGCGGCTCCAGCACGATCAACGCTATGCCGGCAACGCCTAGCACCAGCGCCATCGGCCACGGGGACAGCCAGCGTCCACTACCGGACTGGCGCTCGCGCAGATGTGGCAACGCCGCCGCCATCAACATGGCGAAACCGGCGTACTCCGGCAGCAGGTAATAGAGCTGCTTGCCGCTGACCAACGAAAAGCTCAGCAGCACGGGGCCGAGCCACACAAAGAGGAAACGCAACCCTGGCTCGAACGGGCGGCGCAGGCTGCCCAGGGCCAGCCACGCACGCGGCCATAGCGCGAAAGGAAACACCAGTACGGGCAGCAACGGCACATACCACCAGAACGGCTCGGCGTGCGCGAATGCATCGACCACGCGGCCCGCCGTCTGGTGCACCAGCAGCTTGTGCCGATACGCCTCGCCACCCGACCACGCAGCCAGCAACGCCCACGTCAGCAGCACGCAACAACCCGCCAGCAGAGCCAGGCCGCCGCGCACATACCAGCGTCCGCGTTCGCGCCTTGCCCAATCGTTCCACCACGGGCCGAGCAACCACGGGAACGCCACATGAAGCAGCATCACCGGCCCTTTGGCGAGCAGGCCCAGTCCCACCGCAACCGCGAACCAGGCGAAGCGTGGCGCCTCGCGTTGCGGTGTGGGTGCCAGGCAGAGCAGGGCGGCCAGCACGCAGTTGGCCAGGAGCACTTCGTACATCACCTGCAGGCCGAACAGGAATCCATAAGTGAAAGCGAGCAAGATCCATGGCGTGGCGTGCGCGATTGCCGGTCGCGCTGGAAACAGATGGCGTGCCAGTCGCGCGACCAGCAGCAGCCCGCTGGCACCGAGCATCACTTCGAGCAAGCGCGGCCACACATCGCCCACACCACCAATGGCCCATCCCAGATGGATCAGCCACAGCAGCAGCGGCGGCTTGTCGCTATAGGGTTGCCCGTTGAGGTACGGCACCAGAAAGCTGTGGCGTATCCACATTTCCCAGGCCACCGACAACGTGCGCGTCGAGTACATGGGCATCGGGCCGTGCTGGAAGATGGCCACCAGCGCCGCGACCATCCAGAACGGTAGCCATGACCATCGAAGACCCACCGCAAGCCACGGGCGTTGCTCGGATCGGGTCTCGACGGCGGGTGTGTCGAAGTAAGTCACGTGGCGAACTCAAAGCAGGTGGTGAATAGCGGCACAGCGTTGGTATGGATTCGTTAGCGATGGCTGTCGATGCCGCCCCAATCGTCGACAGCGCCGGCAGGCACATTTCCGTCGCGACAGGCCAGCGCTACCGCATCCAGGCGAAACAGCCGCCAGTTGCGACCACTGGTCACGCCCATGTCCTGGGTGGCGGCGGGGTTGATGCACGGCTCCATCACATCAGCAAGCACAAGTACCCAGCGCTGTTCGGGGGCCTGCGTCTGCCAACGGATGGCATCGGCCAGCTGGCTATGCCACGGCGTGACAAAACCGAAGTCGGTGAGCGTGTGCGTGAATGCGGGTGGAAGTTCTTCCTTCCACGCCACCAGCGCCAGTTCGGCCTGCGGGCCGATGGTCTGCTCGACGCGTGCAGCGAGCGCGGCTGGCGAACTCGCACGCGCCAGCAGCGGCGCAATGCCTAGCCCCCACAGGACCCACACACCGGTTAGGCCCACCAACAGAGCCTGGCCGGCGCGACGCAGCCGGAACCACAGCACGTAGAGCAGCAGCCATGCGCCCATGGCCACGAACATGCCCCACAGCAACGGCGCTTGTGTGCCGAGCTGCCGGGCCTCGATGAATCGAGCGGCTGCCGCAGGGTGAAACAGCAGCGCCGCGACGCCGATGCCCAAAGACGCCGCGCCAAGCAACGCGAGGAAGCTGATGGTCGCCCACTGCGCCCAGCGCCGCTGCATGATGTTTTCGAGAAACGGCGCAGCACACAGTGCCAGCAACGGCAGCGCGGGCATGATGTACACATCGCGCTTGGCCCGGGTCAGGCTGAAGAACACGATGACCATCACCACCCACGCCAACGGCAGCAACACGCGCGCGTCGCGGGAGCGCAGGCGTTCCCACCACGCTGGCAGCAGTCCAGGCAATGCCAGGGTCAGCGGCAGCCAGGAGGTGAAGATCACTTCCAGGTAGAACCACGGCGGCTGGATGCTGTTCCACGGATGGACGTAGCGATGCACCGTCTGGTTGTAGAAAATGTCGTTGAGATAAGCGCGGGCAGTCGCGCTGTCGTGAGCGTTCACGTACAGCAGCAGGGGCACCAGCCAAAGCCCGATGGCCACGGCAAATGCGACGAGGCCACCCAGCCACGGCAGCGGTCCGGAAGCGATGGACGGCAACCCGTTCCATTTGCCAAAGCGCGCAAACAGCCACGGCAGCAGCATCAGGAACGCGAGCACACCAATGCCCTTGGTGATCACGCCGAGTCCCGCCGCAAAACAGCCAAGCCAGAACGCGCGCCAATCCGGGCCCAGCAGGAAATGACGCAGCAAACCCACGTTGGCCAGAGTGAGGAAGAAGGTAACGGTGGGGTCGATCTGTCCCCGCTTCGCCTGGAACACGAACTGCACCGTGCACAGCAACGCAAGCCCTGCCCACATGCCTACGCGGTGGCTCCACAGCCGGCGCGCCAGGTCGTAGACCAGCCACAAGGTACCGATCGAGCTGAGCAGCGAGGGCAAGAGGAACGCAACCCACCAGTTGCCGGTCAGCACGTACGACAGCGCCTGCAACGCCATGAACGTCGGCGGTTTGTCCGAGTACCAGTCGGTGCCGCGATGCGGAATCAACCAGTTTCCCGACGCCACCATCTGGTGGGCTACCAGAGCAAAGCGCGGTTCGTCCGAAGGCGTGGGCCCGCGCAGGCCGATACCAGCGGCCAGTAGCAGGAGCGCGCCAAGTATCAGCAGCCAGCGCTCCAGTCGCTCCCGCGGCCACGTCGCCGCGGCAGGCGGATTCTCCGCTCCTTTGGGCTGGCTTGGGTCGCCGGAACGATAGTCGTCCAGCCGGACGACGTCGGTGTGCTTTGGCACCGCGCCGAGCGGCTTTCCGCTGCTTTCGCTCATCGTGCCCGCACCTGTTGTTCAAATGCGATGGAGCTGCGCGGCGGAACATGACCGCCGGCGATCTCGGCATGCGCTCCCTGCGCGAGCACATCAGGAAAGGAGTCAACGACTCGACGCGCGGCTTCCTGTGGCGACAGCCCCTGTGTCGACAGCGAGCAACTGCCCAGACCATAGGGCGCATAGACCGAAGCGTCGGTCACGCAGAACATGCCGACCGTGGGCACCCGCGAGGCCACGGCCAGATGCATCACGCCGCAGTCGGCGGTGATCATCAGGTTCGTGCCGGCCATCACCGCGCCCATGCGACGGATGTCGGACGAGTAGTAGCCCGGCCACTCTGCACCGAGCATCGAATGCCCATGCATCGGAATCAGCTCGATGATGCTCGAAGAAGGGCACATCGCCTTGAAGGCATCGATGAACTCGCGCCACCACTCCATCGGATACCGCTTGGCGCCGGTGGCATTGGCGAAGATGCCGACAATGGGTGGCGTCGTCGTTTGCTGAGAAGCGGAAAGCAGTTCGCGAATGGCATGTCGGCCATGTTTCAGCTCGACATCGGTGAGGCGGATGTCCAGCGGCGGGTAGTTGGCGTCGTCGGCCGTTTGCTGTGCGAGTGTCCAGCGCAGCAGGTTTACCGGGCGCTTGGCCATATGGCGCGGCGCAGTGGTAGCCGGCACCTGATGCGTGAGCCCCGAGTGCGTGGGCTTGTCGCCAAAGCCCAGCTTGTAGGTGCCGTGGAGGAATCGGGTCAACGCGCGGCTGAAGCCGGAGCCCAGGCAGGGATCGATGATGAGGTCGTAACGGGTCCTGCGCACCTGGTGCAGCAGGCCAAGAAATGACAACGGATGCTTGAACCCTCGTTTGGGCAGGCAATAGATGTTCTTCACGCTGAAGAAGGTGGCGAACACTTCTTCGGCAATATCGCCTTCCGAAATGATGTCGATCTCAGCGCCTTTGTACTGGCGCTCCAGCTCCGTGATCAGCGGTGTTAGCAAGATGGTGTTGCCAAGCCGATGATTTGGCCGGCATACGAGAATGCGGAAAATTCCTTTTCGCGGGATCGGCTCCTGCCTGGGATTCGCGATGGGTTGGTTCAAGCGACACCGGTGCTGGTAAGTGAGTGGACGACCTGGCGCGTGACCTAACGTGCCTGGCGACGCGGTTGTTGAAGCGGGTAAATCGGCTGGCAATTTCTTTGGTTCACGGCAGGCCCCGCACGCAAGGCGCCGCGGAGCGCGCCGCCTTGCGGAGCAGGCGATTCAATACACGGGGAAGAAGCGCGTTGACGCGCGCGAACAGGTTTTCGGGAAAACCGAGATAGGCCTCGCCCTTGTCCCGCTCGATCGCCCTCACGATGCGAGCGGCTATCCACGCCCTCTCCTCCATGTGTATCAGTTCCCCCGCCGTCATGTCGAGCGCGGCGTCAGGATTGACCGATGCGCGCACCCTGCGGGGTGCTACGTAGGTCACCATTACGCCACTGCCGGCCAGCTCGCGGTGAAGCGCCTGCGAGAAGCCGCGCAGTGCACACTTGCTCGCCGAGTAGGTGGCAAATCCTGGATAGCCGATGCTGCCGAGCATCGAGCCAATGTTGACGATATGGCCGCGGCCGCTCCCGATCATGGCGGGCAGTACCTCGCGCGACATCTGCATCGGCGCTTCCAGGTTCACCGAGAGCAGGCGCGGGATCATGTCCGCCTCTTGTTCGTTGAAGGGCCCGGCATCGAGCGTATTGGCCAGGTTGATCAAAATGTCGACACCGCCGTGCAGGTCCATGGCTCGCTGTACGGCATGACAGCGGGATGCCGGCTCCGTCAGGTCGGCCTGCAGGGCGATGGCGTCCATCGCCTGTTTCGCGATCAGATGCTCAAGGCTGGCGACCGACGCCTCAGTGCGCCCTATCAGTACGAGTCGTGCCCCTTTGGATGCCAGCGCCCGGCTGAGGTCGCAACCGAGGCTGCTGGCAGCGCCGGTCAGAAGAATGCGCTTGCCCTGGAGCTTCACGGGCGCCCAGCCCCGACTGCGAACGACCGAAGCGTCGCCAGCGAACCGGCGATCGGTGTGCGGGGAGTCAAATGAGCTGCATCGGTGAGTACAGGCATTGGGAATCGACGAAGAGGAGATCAATGCTTCCGAGGCGATTTCCGTGCCAACGATGCAACCGACTGTTTCTTCTTCCGAATAACGAGATTCTTACGCCGTTTCCCGGCCGGCGAAAGCTGCAGCCTGCAATCTTTGTCTGCAAGAAATGGCGTGGTGCGCCTTGCTCAGGGCGTGCCGCGGTCCAGGCAGGAGGAGACATCGTCCACCGACCTGGGCGGCAGAGTCACCACGTATACAACGTGCACGCTCGCATCGACGTGGCATGGCGCCACGTAGCCGATGGCACCAGGCGTCACCGCGACGAACCGCACGACGGCATCCTGCGAACCCAAAACGTAGGGCGGACTGGTGCCCTGGAAGTACTGGCGATCCCAGTACTCCTGCAGTTGCGCATCTGCCATATGCACGATCGCGCGGGAGAACGCGTCGCGCAGTGGCGATCCCGGGGGCAGGTTGACCGGTGTCACTCGCTGGCCGCCTTCGTCCACGAATACTCGCTTGAGATAGATGTTGCGCAACGTATCGCGGGTCAGCGAGAGGTGAGGGGCATCCGGCCCGGTGATCACTGCGATCTGTGGTTGTACCGCCCATGCGTTGCACGCCAGCATCAGCAGGACGCTGACGCCAAAGAGCGTGGCAAACCGCTGTTGGGCGGAATGCGACATGTCAGAACAGCACCGCCACCGAGGCCAGCCAGCCTGTCGGTGCGAGCAGCTGGTTATGCGTGCCGTCCCGGTATTCGAGTTTCAGCACCACGCCTTCGATGGGGCGATAGTTGATCGCCTCCGTGCGGATCGTGGTGGTTTGTGCGGGCGTCGACGAGCGATAGCGTTCGTAACGGCCGATCAGGTAAAAGCGCTGCATCAGCGGAACTTCGGCCTGGAGGAAGCCACCGCGTTCGTCGGGCCGGTTACTCGTACTGCTGCGATAGATGCCTTCGCCGCTGAAGCTCACGTAGCGGCTCGTCCAGCTGAAATCGATGCCGCTCAACAGATACTTCTGTCGCGGCATTTCCAGCTCGTAATTGACCACCGAAGCGCCGATGTTCAGCGTGTCGCCGAACAGGTGGTACAGCGCGCGTCCACCCACGGCCTGCCGGAAACTGTTCTGCAGGGTTTCGTCGGTGCCGAAGTTGGTGAAGGCGTTGTCCTGGTCCCGGCCGATGTTGAGGTCCTTGCTATCGTCGGCAAACACCCAGTAGTCGAAGTCGTTGCCGACCACGGGAAGGGTCCCGAACATCATCGCGCCGGTGGCGTGGCGCGCAAACGCGGCCGAGGTGGATAGCGGACGCGAGACGGTCCAGGTCAGCGGATCGGCGTGCACCAGATTCCACTCGCCGACGGGCGTGAGGAACTTGCCGAAACGGAACGTCATGGCCTGGTTGGCGTGATAGTCCGCGTACAGACGCTCGATATCGAGTTCTGCGTCGTCGTTATCGCTATGCCGTCCCGACGTGTTCACCGTATTGCTGGCTTCAATCTCCGTGAACAGTTGCCAGTTGGTGCCCAGGTCCTTGGTGACGAACAGACTGAGGTCGTGCACGTTGGATGTGGTTGGCGCGCTGGAGACGTTATAGAAATTGAAGTCGAGGTAACCGCCGATACGCAGCCCTTGCGAGGGGAAATAAAGGCCCTGACCGAGGGAGTAAGGCGCCGGGTGCCAGCCTGCGTCGTCCTCGGCGGCCATGGATTTCGCCGGCCACGCCAGGGACAGGGCCGTGGACAACATGGCGGCCACGCCATAGCGTATGAGGCGACGCGAAAGCCTGTTCATCGTGATGCCTTGAACCAGAGTTCGGTGGGCCGGTGCCGGCGAGCACGACCTTGAGGGGCGTGTGGCAAGCGAACGGGATGGGCTGACTGGCGGCCGAGTCTGGCAGCCTTGGTGCCGCGGCGGATTCTGCGACACTGGCGGGCATCACCGCAAAGCCTTGGCGCGCGGAACCCTCTGGAATCGCTCTTTTTATCCATTGGCGACGGACCCACCTTGACGACACGATCGGCCCTGTTTCGCCTGCTGTTCTGGACCCTGCTGGGCACGGTGACGGTGGTCGGCGCGCTGTCGTTCTATCAGTTCCGCAGTGCGCTGCAGTCCGAAATCGCGGGCAACCTGCGGTTCGGTGCCAGCACGGTGATGCAGCGCATCGATACGCTGCTGTTTGCGCATATCGAGAACATGCGCGTATGGAGCGGCCTGGAGGTGATGCAGGACATTCGCGTATCCGACGTGGACAAGCGCCTGTCGCACTTTCTTTCGGATCTGCATGCGGGGCAGGGCACCGCGTACGAGGCGCTGCTGTGCACCGACGTCAATGGGCGCGTGGTGGCATCCAGCAACCTGGCGCTGATCGACAAGCAGGTTCCCACGGCAGAAGCCTGGCAACCGGTGCCGGGTGCGCGACTCGGCAACGTGTTCATCGCGAAAGGCGACGTCGGTGGGATGGGTGAGGCAGCCTTGCGCACGCCGATTCCCAATGCGTTTGGGCAAGGCAGTATCGGTTACCTGTATGTGCTACTGGACTGGCGCGCGGTGCAGGCGCTGCTTGACGAGGCGGTCGAGCACGGCCCGCGCAGCCTGCTTCTGCTCGATCACGAAGGACATGCCATCGCGGCATCGGCCGGCCTTAGGGAGCACATCGACATCTCGCGGCTTCATCTCGACTGGCGCCTGCCCGAGCAGGGCGCAGTGTCGTATGTGCGTGATGGCAGCGCACTGGGCTACGACACGTTGCTGGTCGGTGTCGCCACGTCGGCGGGCTACCAGCAATTTGAGGGACTCGGCTGGCATATCGTGATGATGGAGCCGACCTCGGTATCGTTCAGCCCGATCTGGCGGCTGCTGTGGGCGATGCTCGCAGTGCTGCTGGTGACACTGATGGCGGGGTTGTGGATTTCCTCGCGACTGGCCAATCGCATTGCGCTGCCCATCGTCGCCCTCACCGATTTCACGCGCCGCTTTCGTCAGCGCGAGTCGGCACTGCCGCTGCTGCCAGCCACCCATATTTCCGAAGTGCGTGAACTGCACAGTGCCTACGTGGACATGATCGACGCGCTCGGCCGCTCGCGCGAGCAGGTCGTGCGGGCCGGCAAACTGGCCGTGGTGGGTGAAATGGCCGCCATCATGGCGCATGAGGTGCGAACGCCCATGGGTATCCTGCGCAGCTCGGCCCAGCTGTTGCAGCGCCAGCCGGATCTTGGCGACAAGGAGAAGGAGCTGATTGGCTTCATCTTCACTGAAACCGAGCGCCTCAACCGGCTGGTGACCTTGCTGCTGGAATGCGCGCGGCCGACACCGCCGGACTTCAGGCCGCACGACCTGCACGCCATCATCGACAGTGTGCTTGGTCTGTTGGCCTCGCGTGCCGAGCAGGCGGAGGTGAGTCTGACGAGGGACTTCGAGGAAGCAGACCTGATCTTCAGCTGCGACCGCGAGCAGATCATGCAGGTGCTCCTCAATCTTGTGCTGAACGCGCTCGCTTTCGTCGGCAACGGCGGACGGGTGCAGATCAGCACGCATCGCGACGCGACAGCGATCTGGATCAGCGTGGCCGACGATGGCCCTGGCGTGCCGCTGTCGTTGCGCCAGACTATTTTTGACCCTTTCTTCAGTCGCCGTGAAGGCGGCATCGGGCTGGGCCTGACCATCGTGCAGCAGATTGTGCAGGTGCATGGCGGAGAGATCATCGTGGGCGAAAGCACCTGGGGTGGTGCATCCTTCAACATTCGATTCGTCGTACGCGAGCAACAATGATGAGCGCCAGCCGGATACTTGTGGTCGACAACGAAGCGAAGATGCGCCGCATCCTCGAACTGTCGCTAAAAACCATGGGGCACGAAGTGCAGCAGGCGGCCGATGGGCTGGATGCGTTGGCGGCTATCGAAAAGGGCGCCTTCGATCTGGTGCTGACCGACTTGAGGATGCCGCATATGGACGGCATCGGGTTGCTCAGTGCGTTACGCGAACGGGGCGAAGATGTGCCGGTAATCGTGATGACCGCGTACGGCACCATTGAGACCGCGGTGGCCGCCATGAAGCTTGGGGCCGCCGATTACATCATTCGTCCCTTTGAGATGGAAACCATCGAGATGGCGGTAACGCGCGTGCTGGCCATGCAGGCCGTACAGCGCGAGAACCGTTTTCTCAAGGAGGAAATCTCAAGGGGCTGGGGCGACTTCATCGGTGTCAGCGAGCACATGCAGGCGCTCTATCGTCTGATCAGGCAGGTGGCGCCCACGCGCAGCAGTATTTTTGTCGTCGGTGACACCGGCACCGGCAAGGAGCTGGTGGCGCGCGCCATTCACGCTGCGTCCGGTCGTACGGGATTGTTCGTACCGATCAACTGCGCCGCCATTCCATCTGACTTGCTGGAAACCGAGCTGTTCGGGCACATCAAGGGCGCATTCACCGGTGCCTTGCGCGATCGCATTGGCAAGTGCGAGCTGGCCAGCGGCGGCACGATCTTCCTCGACGAAATCACCGAGATGCCCTCCAACCTGCAAGCCAAGCTGCTGCGGGTGTTGCAGGAAGGCACCATCGAAAGGCTCGGCGCCAACATCGCTACACCCATCGACCTGCGCGTGGTTGCCGCAACCAACCGCGATCTGCAGCAGGTGGTGGAAACCGGACAGTTGCGCAGGGATCTGTACTTTCGCCTCAATGTGGTACGCATCGACGTACCGCTGCTGCGCGACCGCCGTGGCGACATTCCGTTGCTTGCGAACCATTTCCTGCACAAGCATTCACTCGAGCAGGGTCGAACGCCACCGCACCTCAGCGACAAGGCGCTGGAGCGGCTGGAGGCCTATGCGTGGCCCGGCAATGTGCGTGAGTTGGAGAACCTGATGGAACGCGCTGCCGTGCTCTGCCGCGGAGACGAGGTGACCATGGAGCACCTGCCGGCTGAGCTTGCTGAAGACGGTTTGGATGTGACTCCTGCAACGCCAATGCGAGAGGCGCAACTTACCGGTGCGTTATCGATGAAGGATCACGTCGAGGCGCTGGAACGCCAGCTCATCGAATCCGCGCTCAAGCGCAGCGACAACAACAAGGCCGCTGCCGCTCGCCTGCTCGGTGTAAGCGAGCGCACACTTTGGTACAAGCTCAAGAGCTATCAGCTCTGATCCGAGGGCGATGCTGTTTCGAGTGGTGCCGAGTGTGGGGCAGTCGGTAGACGGAAGGATCGAACGTGCTCGGCATTTCTTTTTGCGACGAAGCCATTGCAAGCGGCGGCTCTTCGTATTTGTCGGGAGATGCAAGGGCTATCGTTTTCTGCAACGCAGCAAGCTTCGTCGCACAGAGTCGGGTTAGAGTTGTCGTTAGGCATCGGTCTTGAGGTTTCTTCCAGGGGTGGTTTGGAGGTAGCCAAAGTCGCATCGCTTTTTTTTAGGTCGTTGATTTAGATCGATCCAAAAACAGAAAAATGGCCATCTAACTGGCCTTTGGCAACGAGGGGAGTGCGGTATGAAGCAGGGCTCATCTGTTGTTCTACCTATATGCCGCGGGTTAGCCATCGCCCTGACGTGGGGTGCGACGTTGGCCATGGCCGGGCCGCTCATGGCGCAAGGCGCCGGCCGGCCAGCCGACGAGGTCAATCCGTTGATCGGCAGCCGACATGGCGGCAACACGTTTCCCGGTGTTTCCATGCCGTTCGGCATGCTGCAGTGGAGCCCGGAAAACACGCGCGGCAAGCACACGCACACGGCGTCGCCCAGCG
Source organism: Dyella sp. OK584 (assembly GCF_057787755.1). Lineage (NCBI taxonomy): Bacteria > Pseudomonadati > Pseudomonadota > Gammaproteobacteria > Lysobacterales > Rhodanobacteraceae > Dyella > Dyella sp. OK584. Next base: position 3,763,911 of record NZ_CM173542.1, on the reverse strand, counting down.
GCTACCAGTACGACGCCACCCGCATGCGGGGCTTCAGTCTTACCCATCTATCCGGTGCTGGCTGTGCCGGTGCAAGCGGCGACATTCCGTTCATGCCGATCACTACAGCTGTCACCAGTTCGCCATCGGCCGATGCCGCGGACAGCCTCTATGCAAGTGATTTCCGCCACGCCGACGAACATGCCAAGCCGGGCGACTACCGGGTACGACTCGCTAACGGCGTAAGCGTGGAACTGGCTGCCGCGATGCGCAGCGGCCTGGCGAGCTTCTCGTTTCCTGCGGGCAAGCCAGCCAATGTGCTGATCCGCGCGTCTGATTCCGAGGTAGGCAGCAGCGATGCCAGCGTGACGGTTGATGCTGCCTCACGCACGGTTCGCGGCTCTGTCACCAGCGGCAATTTCTGTGGCTATCTGGCCAAGGCCGATCAGCGCAGTTACTACACGCTGTATTTCGTCGCGCAATTCGACCAGCCGTTCGCGAACACCGGTGCATGGCATGACGCGGTGGTGCAAGCCGGGCACAACGCAGCGCAGGGCGGCACAGGCTATGGCGACAAGGGTTTTCCCGAGCCCGGCAAGGGTTCGGGCGTGTGGTTGGGGTTCGCGCCGACGGGCGGCACCGTGCAGGCGCGTGTCGGCATTTCCTATGTGAGCCTGGCCAACGCGCAGGCCAACCTGGACGCGGAGATTGCCCGGGACACGACACTCGACCAACTGCGTGCCAGGAACAGCAACGCGTGGAACGATGCGCTGGGCAAGATCACCATCCAGGGTGGCACCGACGAGCAGCGCACCACGTTCTACACGGCGCTCTACCACTCGCTGATACATCCCAACGTATTCAGTGACGTCAACGGCGAATACCGCGGATTCGACCAGCAGGTGCATCGCGTCAGTGGAACCCAGCGCGCGCAGTACGCCAATTTCTCGGGTTGGGATGTCTACCGATCGCAGCTGCAATTGCTTACCTGGATCAACCCTGACGTCGGCAGCGACATGGCGCAGTCGCTTTACAACCAGGCACAGCAGAACAACGGCGAGTGGGATCGCTGGACGCACAACAGTGGTGGCACGCATGTCATGAGCGGTGATCCGGCGGTGCCGGCGCTTGCAGCCATCGACGCGTTTGGCGGGCACGATTTCGATCTGCGCGGTGCCTATGCTTCGTTGGCGAAGGCCGCCACCGAACCCACCGCGCATGATCTTTCCGATGACGGCTGCAACGTCGAATGCGTGGGCCAACGTCCGTCGCTCGACCAGTGGCTGACGTTGCACTACATCGCCACCACCTCGCATGCCTGGGGTGGTGCCGCGGAAACACTCGAGGACGTCACCGCCGATTTCGCGCTCGCCCAGCTGGCGGCACGGGTCGGCGACACCGATGGCGAACGTCGTTTCCTGACGCGTGCCGGCTATTGGCGCAACCTGTTCAATGCCAAGGCAACGCCGCAAGGTGGCTATATCCAGAATCGCAACGCGGATGGCAGCTGGCCGGCTTTCACGCCGGAAACAGATGAAGGTTTCGTGGAAGGCAGTGCGTCGGTCTACCTGTGGATGGTGCCGTTTGACGTACACGGCCTGTTCAATCAGCTGGGCGGTTATGACAAGGCGGTCGCGCGACTGGATCGTTTCTTCCATGACGACAAGGGCCAGTGGGCGTTGACGGGAAGCGGTCCGTTGCATGCGGAACTGGACAACGAGCCGTCGATTGGCACGCCATGGCTGTACGCTTTTGCGGGCCAGCCGTTCAAGACACAGGAAGCCGTGCGGATCGTGCTCAACACGTTGTGGAAGAACGCCCCCGATGGCATTCCCGGCAACGACGATCTGGGCGAGATGTCGTCCTGGTACGTGTGGTCGGCACTGGGGCTGTATCCCGCCATTCCGGGGCGCGCCGAGCTGTTGATCGGCAGCCCGCTGTTTCCGCGTGCGGTCGTTCATCGTGCGGGCGGCGACATCGTGATCGATGCGCCCGCCGCTGCGAGCGACACGCCATTCGTGCATGGTCTTACGGTGGACGGGAAGATTCATGACAGCCCCTGGCTTCCGGCCAGCTTTGCCACCAAGGGCGGGCATCTCAACTTTGCCCTCCACGCCAAGCCGGATACGAAATGGGGTAGCAACATTGCCAACGCGCCGCCGTCGTTCCCGCCGCCGCAATCCTGAGCAAGGCACGGGGAATCCGGTTCGTGGTTGATCACGCATGTGGGGAGGGCAGGGGAATGGTGAGCAAGACGATAAGGTCGCAGGGTTCGCGGGCGAATGCGAAGCCGCTTGGCCGAAGGAAACATCTCGCAGGCACGTTGGTGATGGCGTGCCTGTTGGCGGCTGCCGGAATCCAGGCGAGGGCCGCCCATGACATGGGCGAGCAAGCCGCCTTCTTCACTTCGTTCGAAGCGGGTGAGGCAACGCCAACACAAGCGAGCGTGAGCGGCTGGCATGCGAACGTGGTGCCCGGCCCCGGCAAGGAGGAATCCCTCACCTCCAAGCCGGGTGTCGGTTTTACCGGCGCGCATGCGCTGCGCTATGACGCCGACTCGGCGACATCGCCGGGCCAGCGCCGTTTGATGCTGTTCCCCTTGCGCCGCGCCGTGAGCCCGAATACGCATCTCAGCTATCGCGTGTTTCCAGGCGCCTCCGATGACGCGCGCGGTGCGGCCCAGTACGTGGCGTTGGATCTGGTGTTCGCAGACGGCACGCGATTGTCGTCGCTCAGCGCGCTGGACCAGCACCGTGTCCACGCCAGCGCCGTAGCGCAGGGCAGTGCACGCATGCTGCACGACAACCAGTGGAATGCCATCGACGTGGATGTCGGTGCCGTGGCGGCGGGGAAAATCGTGACGGCGGTTGAACTGGCCGAAGACGCACCGGCCGGAAGCCATGCGTTTCACGGCTATCTCGACGACGTGCGCTTGCATGAGCAGGCCACCGCCAACGCAAACGCCTCGCCCCATACGTATGTCGAGACGCGGCGCGGCACCAACGCCAACGGACATTTCTCCCGTGGCAACAACTTCCCCGCCGTAGCACTGCCACATGGCTTCAACTTCTGGACACCGACCACGAATGCCGGATCGGACTGGATCTACCAGTACCAGGAGCGCAACGGTGACGACAATCGTCCGCGCATCCAGGCCTTCTCGCTCAGTCACGAACCGAGCCCGTGGATGGGCGATCGCCAGACGTTCCAGGTGATGCCTGCCGCCGTCGCCAGTGGCGCGCCACCGCTGGATCGTGCGGCGCGCTCGTTGAGCTTTTCGCACGATCATGAAACCGCGCGCGCCGATCTCTACGAAGTGCGCTTCGACAATGGCATCACCGCTGCCATGACGCCCACCAGTCATGCGGCGATGATGCGTTTCACTTTTGCGGGCGAACGCTCGCAGCTTGTTTTCGACAACCGCGACGATCACGGCGGCGTGACACTCGATCCCTCCCACGCGAGTATCAGCGGCTATTCGGATGTCGCCAGCCGGCTCTCCACCGGCGCGCCGCGGTTGTTTTTTTATGCCACGTTCGATCGCCCGGTGACCGAGAGCGGTCAGCTATCCGGTCAGGGACGCAATCACGTCGCCGCCTGGTTCGGTTTTGACACGAGCGAGCACAAGACGGTAACGATGCGCATCGCCACCTCGCTGATCAGCCTGGAGCAGGCCAAGCGCAACCTCGCGCAGGAAATCGCCTCCAGCGATACGTTCGATACCGTGCAGGCCCGCGCAGCGGCACGCTGGAACGAGATGCTTGGTCGCATCGAACTGCCCGGTGCAAGCGCCGCCGACAAGATGCTGCTGTATTCCAATCTGTACCGCCTGTTCCTCTATCCGAACGAAGCCTACGAGAACGTGGGCACGGCGGCCAGGCCGGACTATCGCTACGCCAGTCCGTTCTCGCCACCGGGCGGCAGCAGCACGCCAACCCAGACCGGCGCGCGCGTGTTGGCCGGCAAGCCGTACGTCAACAACGGTCTGTGGGATACGTACCGCACGGCATGGCCGGCCTATGCACTGCTCACGCCGAGGCAGGCAGGCGAGATGATCGACGGTTTCGTACAGCAATATCGCGATGGTGGCTGGATCGCGCGCTGGTCCTCTCCGGGCTATGCCGATCTGATGGTAGGCACCAGCGCCGACATCGCCTTCGCGGACGCGTGGAACAAGGGAATACACAACTTCGATGTGCGCTCGTTCTACCAGGCCGCGCTGAAGGATGCGACGGTGGTCAGCGATATCCCCGGCGCCGGCCGCAAGGGCATCGCCCGATCCGTGTTCCACGGTTACGTGGACAACAGTACCGACGAGGCGTTGTCCTGGTCGATGGCCGGCTACCTCAACGATTTCGGCATTGGCGAACTCGCACACAACCTCGCATCCACGCATGATGCGAACGATCCTTACGCGAGCCACTACGCCGATGACGCGCGCTACTTCCATAGTCGCGCGCTAGGTTACACAAACCTATTCGATCCGGAAGTGGGCTTCTTCGTAGGGCGCAAGCCCGACGGCGGCTGGCGTACCGATGCCACCCATTTCGATCCGCTCGCCTGGGGCGGTGACTACACCGAGACCAATGCCTGGAACATGGCGTTCGAAGGCGTGCAGGACGGGCAGGGCCTTGCCAACCTCTACGGAGGCACCAACGGTCTGGCCAGGAAGCTTGACGCGTTCTTCGATGCCGGCACGACCTTCCACGTCGGCGAATATGGCGACGCGATTCACGAGATGCTCGAAGCGCGCGACGTGCGCATGGGGCAGTACGGACACAGCAACCAGCCGTCGCACCACATCCTCTACATGTACGACCTGGTCGGCCAGCCGTGGAAGACGCAGGACAAGGTGCGCGATGCGCTGTCGCGTCTCTACATCGGTAGCGAGATCGGCCAGGGTTACCCCGGCGACGAGGACAACGGCGAGATGTCCGGCTGGTGGTTTTTCAGCGCCGCCGGTTTCTATCCGTTGCGCATGGGTACGCCTACTTATGCGATTGGCGCACCGTATTTCCCGCATATGCGCATCCATCTCGAGAACGGGAAAACGCTGGACGTCCGCGCGCCGGAAGTGAGCGATCGCAATCGCTACATCCAGAGCGTCACGCTCAATGGCCAGCCTTACGACAAGAGTTGGCTCAACCATGCCGACCTCGCCAACGGCGCCGAGCTGGTATTCCACATGGGCCCGCAGCCATCGCGCTGGGGATCGGGCGACGAAGCGCGTCTGCCCTCACTGACCCAGGGCGACAAGAAGCCTACGCCCATGGTGGATCTGGTCGATGCGCTGCACGCGAAGGTGACTGCAGAGGGCGACGCCACCGCGGCCCAGGCAATCAGCGACAACACATCCGATTCGGAAGCGACCATCCATGGCAGTGCCGTCCATTTCGACAGTGCACAGCGCGTGCTGATGTACACGCTGACCTCCGGCTCCGGGCGCGGCGACGATCCGCGCGACTGGACCGTGGAAGGTTCCAACGACGGCACGCATTGGACCAGGCTGGATAGCCGCCAGGACGAGCGCTTCGCGTGGCGGCGTCAGACACGAGCATTCACCGTCGCCCAACCGGGTGACTACACGTATTACCGCTGGCAAGACGCTCGGGGGGCCGCAGGGCAGGGCGTGACTTTGTCGGAGATGGAATGGCTCGGGCTCAAGCCCGGGTCATGAGCTGACCAATGCGGGACGCACCAGTCGCAGGCGGCAACGCCTGCGGCACGGGAGAGGCTTGCCCTTTGCCGGGGAGGGGAGCGTCGCGCAAAAGCGTCAGTGCTGGCTGCCGCATGACGGCGATGGGTATGACAACTTGGGGAGAACCGTTGCTTTATGAAGACGAAATTATCTGGCGCATTGACGTTGACGTTATTGGCCTTCTCGATCACTCACGCCATCGCGGGCGGCGTGGACATTCCCGTCGCTCCGGTTACGGTTGATGCCGTGCCTGCGCAGGATGCGAGCGGCAATGCCGATGACACGAAGAACAGCAAGGCCAAGAAACTGGAGGCGGTGCAGGTCACCGGTTCGTTGATCCCTCGCGCGCAGATCGAAGGCCCATCACCGGTGACCACCATCACCGCCAAGGACATCGACCAGCAGGGCTTTGCCGACACATTCGAAGCATTGCGTGCGCTGCCGATAGCCAATGGCTCGGTGCAGGACCCACAGTTCACCGGTGGCTATACGCCGGGCGCCAAGACGATCAGCCTGTTCGGGTTGAGCCCGAGCTTCACGCTGACGTTGCTCAATGGTCGCCCCATGGCCAGTTATCCGCTGGCCTACAACGGCAACAACAACATCACCGACATCGCCAACATTCCGGTCGGCCTGATCGACCATATCGATGTGCTCACCGGCGGCCAGTCATCGATCTATGGATCTGCGGCCATCGCGGGCGTGGTCAATATCGTGCTGAAAGACCATATCGAAGGAACGCATCTCAGTTTTCGCTACGGCGACTACAGCGACGGCGGTGGCGCCAGCAAACGGCTGCAGTTGAGTTCCGGTCACCAGTGGGGCGATTTCGAGCTGAGCGGTGGCCTTCAGTTTTCCAAGGAAGATCCGATCTTCGCCTATCAGCGCAGCTATATCGATTCGTATGCGGATGATCCGACCGGAAAGGGCGGCGTCAATTCGCGCACCTTCCTGCGCATGGCGCAGGGCGATGGTGCCCACTACATCGACCCTGGCGCGGACACCTGTGCGCCGCTGAGTTATCTGTACCATGGCAGCACAACCTACAGCTATCGCGCTGGCTCCAGTCTCGGTTATTACTGCGGCAGCCCAAAGAACGTGAGTTTCGCCACGCTGGCCAACAAGAGCACCGATGCCAACGGTTCGTTGTTTGCGCGCTATCACGTCAATGACAACACCGAGCTGTACGCAGACATGCTGTACAGCTACAGCAACCCCACCTACGTGGGCGGCAGTCCGTTCTGGAACAGCACGTTCTACAACCAGTCCAGCGGCCAATACGAGTTGTGGCAGCGCATCTTCGCGCCGGAGGAAGTCGGCTCCGACGCGACCGATCAGCATGTCTTCACGCGCAGCTACAACGTGAGCCTCGGCGTGCGCGGCGGCATCGGCAACTCGAGCTGGAACTACGACGCCTACTACAACCGGTCGCAGTCCAACGTGGTGCGCAAGTCCACCGACTTTCTCGCCAACAATGGCATCGACGATTACTACCTTGGGCCCAAGCTCGGGACCGATCCCAATGGTTACGCTATTTACGCCCCGAATTTAGATCGATTGTATCAACCACTGACCCGCGCGATTTATGACCAGGTCACCGCCACCAATCGTGCCTCGTCGATGTCGTGGACGCAGAACGAGACGATCACGGCCAACACCACCAGCCTGTTTTCCATGCCGGCGGGCGACGTTGGTTTTGCCGCAATCGTGCAGAACAGCAATGAGCGATTCGACAACCGTTCGGCCAGCCCACTCGCCGACGAAGGGTATTTCCGTGGTGTGACTGGCAGCACCGCCGCTGCCGGCAAGCGCAGCCAGTACGCATTTGGCGGCGAGATGCGCGTGCCGTTGCTCGAACAGCTCACTGCCAATCTGTCCTCTCGCTATGACAAGTACAGCTACGGCGGCGCTGGCAACGGCAAGGCGACCTACAAGATCGGCCTCGAATACCGCCCAGTCGACACGTTGCTGCTCCGTGGCAGCTACGCCACGGCGTTCCGCGCGCCCGACATGTTCTATCTGTTCTCGTCGCACAGCAGCGGCTATTCGCAATCCACCGATTACTACAAGTGCCGTCTCGCCGGCTATAACTCGCAGAACTACAGCGACTGCCCGCAGTCCGGCACGTCGATGCTGGCGGTGTCCTCGGGCAACACCAACCTGAAGGACATCACGGCCAAGTCCTTCACCTACGGCTTCGTCTGGTCCACCGCGGACAACAACCTGAGCTGGTCTGTGGACTACAACGCCGTGCGCATCTCCAACGAAGTGGTGACGTTGGGCAACGATGAAATCCTGGCGCAGGAAGCCAACTGTCGTCTTGGTGTTTCCGAGAACGGCCAAACCACCTACGACATCAACTCGCCGACATGCCGCGAAGTGATCGGTGAGGTAAAGCGCCTGCCGGCGACCGACCCGGTGAACCCTGGCGGCGTGCAGGAGGTGGACACCTATCCGATCAACGTGGCCTCCGAATACCAGGCCGGCATCCAGTCCTCGCTCAACTATCACCTGACCACAGCAGGCTTCGGCAGCTTCCTGTTCGGCCTGGACTACTACGACGAGCTCAAGCACACCTATCAGGAGAAGGCCGGCGACCCGACCCTCAACTATCTGTGCTGCGCCAACTCCGATGAGTTCAAGAGTCGTGTGACCGGCACGGCCACATGGAATGTCGGCAAATGGAGCAGCACTTTGTTCGGCATCCGCAACGGCAGCACCTGGAACGCCATCGGTACGAAGAAGAACATTGGTCCGTGGATCACGTTCAATGGCAGTGTGAACTACAGGGTTACGCCCATGACCTCGCTGTCGCTGGTGGTCAACAACATCGCCAACAAGCGTCCGCCCAAGGACGATACGAACGGCAATTGGCCGTACTACGACGTCACCGACTACAACGCGCTGGGTCGGGCGATCTATCTGGAAGTTGGCTTCGACTTCGGTAAGTAGCGCGGGCATCGGCTGTGCGCACCGTGCAACAAGGTGCGCACAGCCGCTTTTCTTGACTTGACTCTAGACCTGGATCAATGGTCTAGACTTGCGTCATGGACACTCCTCACTCCCCCATGACTATCGGTGCCGTCGCCAAGCGCGTCGGTGTGGCTATCGACACCATTCGTTATTACGAGCGCGAAGGGCTGCTGCCCGAACCGTTGCGGCGTGCATCGGGTTATCGCAGTTACGACGAGGGCGCGGTGCGGCAATTGCGTTTCATCCGGCGTGCCAAGGATCTGGGCTTCACGTTGGAAGAAATTCGCGACCTGCTGACGCTGTCTGCGGATCGCCAGCGTGGTGTGAAAGCGGTGAAGAAGCGGGCGCAGGAACGTCTGTCGGCCATCGATGAGCGCATCGCGGAGCTCACTCGCGTTCGAGATGGATTGGAGCAGTTGATCGACGCTTGCCCGGGCCACGGCTCGCCCGACCAATGTCCGATCCTGCGCGCGCTGGCCGATCAGGAGGATGAGGCATGAGCACGGAGAAGCATGCCTGCTGCAGCGCCAGTGAGCAGCAACACGAGCCGGCGGTTAAGTCCTGCTGTGACGGGGCACCAGCGGCAGCACAGATGCAATCTCATGATCATCATGGGCACGGCGACCATCACGACCACGCGATGCACACCGCGACGGACCCCGTCTGTGGCATGAGTGTCGACCCCGCGACGGCGGTTCATCACGCCGACCACGACGGTCGCACTTTTTACTTCTGCGCACAGCGATGCAAGGAGAAGTTCGTCGCTGACCCGGAACGCTATCTGCACGCACAGGCCGAGCCGGCACCTGCGATAGCCGGTGCGATCTATACCTGTCCCATGCATCCCGAAGTGCAACAGGTTGGTCCTGGCCACTGCCCCAAGTGCGGCATGGCACTGGAACCGATGATGCCCAGCCTCGATGAGGACGATGGCCACGAGCTGCGCGCGATGTCGCGGCGTTTCTGGACGCTGGCCGCGCTCACGTTGCCTGTATTCCTGCTGGCGATGGGCCCGCACTTGTTGGGCTGGCACCTGCCCATGCCGTGGGACAGTGTCGCAGCGTGGACCGAGGTTGTGCTCTCCACCATCGTCGTGTTGTGGGGCGGTGCGCCGTTCTTCGCGCGCGGCTGGCATTCGCTCAAGCTGTGGTCGCCGAACATGTACACGCTGATTGCGCTGGGTACCGGCGTGGCATGGGCGTATAGCGCGGTGGCGTTCCTTGTTCCCTCGATGTTTCCCGAAGGTTTCCGCGACATGCATGGCCGCGTGGGCGTGTACTTTGAATCGGCGGCGGTGATCGTCACCCTGGTCACTCTGGGGGATTTTCTCGAGCTGCGTGCGCGTCGTCGTACCAGCGCTGCGCTGAAGGGGCTGCTGGGCCTTGCGCCGAAGACCGCGCGTCGCGTGGACGCCGACGGCAGTGAACACGACGTGCCGCTGGATGCGGTGCATGCCGGCGACACCTTGCGCGTGCGTCCTGGTGAGAAAGTGCCTGTGGATGGCGTAGTACTGGATGGCAGCAGCCACGTGGACGAATCCATGCTCACAGGCGAGCCGCTGCCGGTAAGCAAGGCCAAGGGCGAACGGGTCACCGGCGGTACCGTCAATCAGGACGGTGCTTTGCTGATGCGTGCGGAAAAGGTCGGCGCGGAAACCATGTTGGCGCAGATCGTGGCTCTGGTGGCACAGGCACAGCGCAGCAAGGCGCCGCTGCAACGCGTGGCCGACCGCGTGGCGGCGTGGTTCGTGCCGGCAGTGGTCGCAGTGGCGTTATTGGCGTTTGTGCTGTGGGCGTGGCTGGGGCCTGATCCCAGGCTGGCTTATGCGTTGATTGCCGCGGTGTCGGTGCTGATCATCGCCTGTCCGTGCGCGTTGGGTCTGGCGACGCCTATTTCCATCATGGTGGCCAGTGGTCGTGCGGCGCAGAACGGTGTGTTGTTCCGTGACGCGGCGGCGATCGAGTCGCTGCGTAGCATCGACACACTGGTAGTGGACAAGACCGGCACGCTTACCGAGGGCAAGCCCGCATTGAAAGATGTGATCAGCCTTGGCGCACTTCCGTTCGATCGTCTGCTGGCGTTTGCGGCGGCGCTGGAAAAGCCCAGCGAACACCCGTTGGCTCGCGCGATCATGGAAGGCGCACAACAGAGGGGCATTAAGGCGCCGTCGGTTGAAGATTTTCGCTCGGTGACCGGCGCCGGTGTCGAAGGATCGGTGCAAGGGCATGCAGTGGCGCTGGGCAACCGGCAGCTGCTTGCGAATATCGGCATCACGGCAGATCAGGCGGCTCTCGATCGCGCCGATATCTTGCGCGCCGATGGCGCGACCGTGATGTTCATGGTTGTGGACGGCGTGTTGGCCGGCCTGCTCGCAGTGGCCGACCGCATCAAGGCGAGCACGCCACAGGCGATACGCGACCTGCAAGCGGCGGGGTTGCGCATCGTCATGCTGACCGGTGACAACGCCACCACCGCAAAAGCAGTGGCCCAATCGCTGGGCATCGACGAAGTGCATGCCGACGTATCGCCGACGGACAAGGCGGCGGTGGTTCATTCGTTGCGCGCGGAAGGCCATCGCGTGGCGATGGCCGGAGATGGCATCAACGACGCTCCGGCGTTGGCCGTGGCTGATATCGGTATCGCGATGGGCAGCGGCACCGACATCGCGATGGAAAGTGCGCAGGTGACTCTGGTGAAGGGCGAGCTGACCGCCATCGTGCGCGCTCGTGCACTGTCGCAGGCCACCGTTCGCAATATTCGCCAGAACCTGTTCTTTGCGTTTGTCTACAACGCTGTGGGTGTGCCGCTGGCGGCAGGCCTGTTGTATCCGCTACTGGGCGTGATGCTGTCGCCGATGGTCGCGGCACTGGCGATGAGCCTGTCCTCGGTATCGGTGGTGGGCAATGCCTTGCGCCTGCGCCGTGTGTCGCTGTGATGGTTGTCACCCGCAATGGCTGACGCCGCGCCCTGCCTGGCGGGCAGGGCGCGGCGGATGATTTCTCCCGCACCGTTGGGGTGTGGGAGGACATCACATGAACGTCATCAATGACACGCGCAGCACGCTTGAAAAGCACATGCCACTGCTGCTTGGGGTGCTGGTCGCGCTGCTTGCCGGCCGGGCGTTGAAGAAAATGTTCTGGACGGCGTTCGGGATGTACTGGGTTCTTCGGGCCAGTGGCATACATTTTTGAAGCGAGTGCCTGGCGACCGCCATTCCGGCGAAAGCGGGAATCCTGCGTCTTTCATAGATGGCCAAGGGCCTGGATTGCAGCTTTCGCAGAAATGACGAAGCAAGGCGTATGCGCCGTGCTCTCTGTGGCCGCTTCCCTGCGCACGCTCATGCTTTAAGCTGTGCGCCCTCGTTCCCCATGGGAGGCCGCCATGTCCGCCAGCACAGCCCTGATCGCGCGTTACTACGACGCCTTCAACAGCGCGCACTGGGAGGTCATGCTCGACTGCCTGGCGGAGGACGTGGCGCACGACATCAACCAGGCGCATCGCGAAACCGGGCGTGAAACCTTCCGCGGTTTCCTTGAGCGCATGAACCGCTGCTACCGCGAGCAGCTACGCGACATCGTGATCATGGCCAGCACCGATGGCCATCGCGTCGCCGCCGAATACGTCGTGCATGGCGAATACCTGGCTGATGACGAGGGCCTCCCGCCGGCGCGCGGCCAACGCTATGTGCTGCCGGGCGGTGCATTCTTCGTTATTCGCGACGGCCGCATCGCCCGCGTCAGCAACTACTACAACCTGCAGGACTGGATCGCCCAGGTCACGGGTGCCTGAGCCATGAGCTTGCGCATCATCACGTGCGCCGGTGAAGCGGTGACTCCGTATCTGGACGACCTGGCACGCCTTCGCATCGCGGTGTTTCGCGACTATCCCTATTTGTACGAGGGGGACATGGCGTACGAGCGCGATTATCTATCGGTCTATGCACGGTCGCCTCGCAGCGTGTTCGTACTGGCACTGGATGGCGATGCGGTGGTTGGCGCTTCCAGCGGTCTTCCGTTGGTTGATGACAAATCACCATTCCACCAGCCGTTCATCGAATACGGTTTTGCGCTGGACGAAGTGTTCTATTTTGGCGAGTCCGTGTTGCTTCCTCCGTTTCGTGGACAAGGCATGGGCCATCGCTTTTTCGATGAGCGCGAGGCACATGTGCGCCGCCTGGGTGGCTTCCGCTGGACCGGCTTCTGCGCGGTGGAGCGCAATGCGGACGATCCACGTTGCCCGCAAGGCTATCGTTCCAACGATCTGTTCTGGCGCAAGCGTGGTTACCAGCGCCAGGAGCACATGCTTTGCACGCTGAATTGGACGGAAGTGGGCGATGATGCTCCGAGAGCACATCGCCTGCGTTTCTGGTTGCGTCCGGTGGACGCGTGATTTCTCGCGAAGAGACTTGCATGACCCGTACCCTCGACGAATGGCTGGCCTATCAGGAGCGCGTCAATGTGCGCAGCATCGAGCTTGGCCTCGATCGCGTGCGTGCCGTCTGGCAGCGCATGGGGGCGCCTGCGACGGCCCGTTGCGTGATCACGGTGGGCGGCACCAACGGCAAGGGCTCCACGGTGGCGATGCTGGAGGCGATGCTCGCTGCCGCCGGCCAGCGGGTGGGCTGCTATACCTCGCCGCACCTGCTGCATTACCGCGAACGCATCCGCCTCGACGGCGCGGATGCATCTGACGAAGCGCTCATCGCCAGCTTTGAGCGCATCGAGGCTGCACGTGGCGACATTCCGCTGACTTACTTCGAGTTCGGCACCCTGGCGGCGCTGGACCTCTTCGCTCGCGCGGATCTTGATGTGGCCGTACTGGAAGTGGGCCTGGGCGGCCGGCTTGATGCGGTAAACATCGTTGACGCCGACCTGGCCATCGTCACGACGGTCGATCTCGACCACATGGACTGGCTGGGCCCTGATCGCGACACCATTGGCGTCGAGAAGGCGGGTATCGCACGGGCCGGGCGTCCTGCGATTGTCGGAGAGAGTGATCCTCCTGACGGTCTGCTGGATGCGCTGCGCCGGATCGGTGCCAGGATCGAACGGGCAGGCGTGGACTTCAGTGTCCAACGGCAGGCCGAAGGTGGCTGGCGCTGGTGTCATCGCGATGGCACCGCGCTGGTGTTGCCTGATCCCACACTTGCCGCACCCGTGCAGTACGCCAACGCCGCGACGGCCATCGCGGCGCTGCATGCCTTGCAAGCCATGGATGACGTGGTCAGCGGCATCGACCTGGGCAAGGCCGCATCCGTGGGCTTGCGCACCGTATGTATATCCGCTCGCCTGCAATCGCTCGGGGGCGACCCGGCGTTGGTGGTGGATGTGGGACACAACCCTCAGGCGGCGCGGGCGCTGGCCGAGTGGCTGGACTCGCGCCCCGGTGGCCGCGTGCATGCCGTGTACGGGGCTCTGTCCGACAAGGATGTGGGTGGCGTGATCCGCGCGCTCGGCGCGCGCATCGACCATTGGCATCTGGCCGGCCTGGAACACGACACGCCGCGTGGTCTGCCCGCCAGTGTGCTCGCAGAGCAGTTGCAGCTTGTGTTGCCCGAAGCGCGCTATGACCTCCACAACAACGTGCGATCGGCCCTGGCTGCCGCACGAGAGACGGCTCAAGCCGGCGAATGCGTGCTCGCTTTCGGCTCGTTTTTCGTTGCGTCGGCGGTGCTTGCTGAATCGGCGGGACAGGATTCGGCCTGACCGGCGACGCGGGCAGGTATAATCGCGCCGTTCTCGCACCCCTGCCGTTTGGAGCCTGTCTTGAAAACACGTCTGCTGGGCGCTGCCGTTCTCATCGCACTGCTCGTCCTTCTTGTGCCGATGTTTTTTTCCAGCAGTCCCCCAAGCACGAGCGGCGACGAATCGGTGAGTCTGGCGATTCCGCCTGCACCCGATCGTGACTTGCAGACCAAGACCATGAGCCTGACGCCTGGCGCGGCACCGGCATCCACAGCTCCCGCCGCTCCCAAGCCTGCCGTGCCGGCGCCGGTCGCCTCGGCGATTCCGGCAGGCTCGCCGGACCAGCTGGCCACGGTGAACATCGGCTCCAGCCGCCCGAAGGATGTGGAAACCGATCCCACCGCCGGCCAGAAGCCTGAGCCAACGACGGTGACTAAACCCGGCTCCAGCACGACGCAGCCGGTGATTCCGGCCCAGGGCAAGGCTGCCGCCACGGCGGCCACCGCTACGACCAAGCAAGCGACCAGTGCCAGCTCGGCCATCCCGGCGCAGCCGCAACCGGCGTTGCCGCCCGCTACCGCGGCGCACGGCCAGTATTCGCTCAATCTCAGCGCCTATGCGTCGACCGCCAGCGCTCAGAACCTGATCCAGCGCGTGCACGGGTTGGGGTATCCGGCATCGGGCCGGACCATCGATCAGGGCGGCAAGTCGTTGACCATGGTCACGGCTGGTCCATTCGAGTCGCGCGCTGCCGCCGAGGCTGCGCGTCTCAAGATCACCCAGACCATTCCCGGTGTACCTGCTCGCCTCGAAGGCAGCGCCACCACGCCAGCTCAGGACGATGACGCGCCGGCCGCCAAGCCAGCCAGCGCCACGCCCAACACCAAGCCAGCCGGCGCCACGCCCACCACTCCGGCTGCTGCCGCTGCTGCTACAGCCGCCCCATCGCGCGCCGGTGGCTGGGCAGTACAGGTCGCAGCCATGGGTAGCCAGGCCGATGCCAATGTGTTGCGCGACAAGCTGCGCGCGAACGGTTTCGATGGCTACGTGGATACGGTGAACGCGAACGGCAAGCAGCTGTGGCGCGTGCGCGCGGGGCCGCAGACACAGCGTGCCGATGCGGTGCGCATCCGCGACCAGATCAAGACCAAGCTGGGCGTTGACGGCAACGTCGTTACCGCCCCCTGAACCTGAATCCGCCAAATATGGTGACCCGGTGAACTGGGCCGACTACATCATCCTCGCCGTATTGGGCGTCTCGGTCTTGATCGGGCTGTGGCGCGGCCTCATCTCCGAGGTGTTGGCGCTGGCGGTGTGGGCGGCGGCGTTCTGGGTGGCCTGGACCTTTGGTCCGAGCGTGGCGGGCTACTTCGAACACAGCATCCAGCTGCCATCGGCGCGGATACTGGTGGGTTACGGCATCTGTTTCCTTGCCGTGTTGATCGCCGGAGCGCTGTTGCGCTTCCTGGTGAGCAAGCTGGTCGAAGGTACCGGACTGTCCGGCACCGACCGCCTGCTTGGCATGGTGTTTGGTTTTGCCCGCGGCGTACTGTTGGTGACGCTGGGGGTTTTCCTGCTCGGGTTTACCGCGTTCACACGCGACCCGTGGTGGCACGACTCGGTATTACTGCCGCAGTTCAAGGGAATGGCTGCGTGGCTGGGTGAGCGGGTGCCGGACAATGTCCGCCATTACCTCAATCCCCCGGCGCTGCTGGACCATCTTCCCGCCTTGCCGGCGGTTGTGCCAGGCGCTTCGCCAGCGACTGAGCACAAAACCCATCCAGCCGCCGCTTCCACGGCTGCTCCGGCCACGACTTACTAAAGATAGGCTTTCAACCATGTGCGGAATCATCGGCATCGTCGGCACCAGTGAGGTCGCCGCGTCACTTTATGACGGTTTGACCGTATTGCAGCATCGCGGCCAGGACGCTGCCGGCATCGCCACGGTGGAAGGCGCACGCCTGCGCCTGCACAAGAGCAACGGTCTGGTGCGCGACGTGTTCAGCCAGACCGCGATGAGTGGCCTGCGCGGACGCATCGGCATCGGTCATTGCCGTTATCCCACGGCCGGTTCGGAGGGTTCCGCCGAGGCGCAGCCGTTCTACGTGAACTCGCCCTACGGCATCGCCTTCGCGCACAACGGCAACCTGGTGAACACCGAGACGCTGCGTCGCGAGATGTTTGAGGACGATCGTCGCCACATCAACACCGATTCGGACTCTGAGGTGCTGCTCAACGTGCTGGCGCACGAGCTGCAGATCCAGGACCGCATGGCGCTGACGCCCGACCACATCTTCAAGGCCGTCGCCGGCGTGCATGCGCGCGCGAGCGGCGGTTATGCCTGCCTGGCGCTGCTGCTGGGCTACGGGCTGCTGGCGTTCCGCGATCCGCATGGCATCCGTCCGCTGGTGCTGGGCGAACGCATTACCGCCGAAGGCCGCGAGTACGCAGTGGCTTCCGAATCGGTGGCGCTGGACATCCTCGGCTTCAAGCGCCTGCGCGACGTCGCGCCGGGCGAGGCGGTGTTCATCACCAATGACGGCCAGCTGCATACCCGCCACTGCGCCGAGAGCGCGACGCACGCGCCGTGCATCTTCGAGTATGTCTATCTTGCACGACCGGACTCGATGATCGAGAACGTGTCCGTGTACAAGGCGCGCCTGCGCATGGGACAGAAACTCGCCGAGAAGATCCTGCGCGAGCGTCCGGATCATGGCATCGATGCGGTGATCCCGATTCCGGATACCGCGCGTACCGCCGCCTCGGCGCTGGCCGAAGCGTTGGGCGTGCCGTTCCGCGAGGGCTTCGTCAAGAATCGTTATATCGGCCGCACCTTCATCATGCCGGGGCAGGGCGAGCGCGTGAAATCGGTGCGCCGCAAGCTCAATCCCGTGGAACTGGAGTTCCGCAAGAAGAACGTGCTGCTGGTGGACGATTCCATCGTGCGTGGCACCACGTCGCGCCAGATCATCCAGATGGCGCGCGAAGCCGGCGCACAGAACGTGTACTTCGCTTCCGCCGCGCCGCCGGTGCGCTATCCGAACGTGTACGGCATCGACATGCCGGCTGCATCGGAACTGGTCGCCGCCGGCCACACCGAAAAGGAAGTGGAGAAGGTGCTCGGTGCCGACTGGCTGATTTACCAGGATCTGCCGGACCTCGTGTGGGCCGTGCAGGATGGCAACGAAGAGCTGAAGCACTTCGACACGTCATGCTTCTCCGGCGAATACGTCACCGGGCTGGACCAGCAATACCTGCAGCAGATCGAAATGCTGCGCTCGGACGACGCCAAAGCGGCCCGTCGCAGCGCGTGATACGCCTGGCTCCCTCTCCCCTTCGGGGAGAGGGCTGGGGTGAGGGGCAGTGCTTGCGACTATCTCCATGACAACCGACCTCCACGCCGCCGCCAAGCGCTGCCTCGATGCCACCGATCCGGTGGAAAAGCTGCGCCTCACGCACGAAACCTGGCAGGCGTTCCTCGCCGGCGAGCTGCATCCTGATCCTTCTGCGCCTGCACCCGAACCCATCGGCATGCCGGGGCGACCAGCCAGGCCACAACTCGTACCGCAACGCCAGGTGCCGCATCGCGGCCTTGGCACGGCGGAAGGTCGCGTGGCACTGGTGCACGCCGTGGCGCACATTGAATTCAACGCCATCAATCTTGCGTGGGATGCGGTGTATCGCTTCCGCGGCAAGCCCCACAATTACTATCGCGACTGGGCCAGCTGCGCCCGTGACGAGGCGCGTCATTTCGCCTTGCTGTCCGAGCGTCTTGGGGAACTTGGTCATGCGTATGGCGACTTCGATGCGCACAACGGCCTGTGGGAAATGGCCGAGAAGACCGCACACCACGATACGGCGCGCATGGCGCTGGTGCCTCGCGTGCTCGAGGCGCGCGGGCTGGATGTCACGCCGGGGATGATCGAACGCCTGCAATCCGTGGGCGACACACGCACCGTGGCGATACTGGAAGTGATTCTGCGCGAGGAAGTGGCCCATGTGGCTGCCGGTACGCGCTGGTTCCGCTATTGCTGCGAACGCGATGGCGTCGACCCACTCGAAACTTTCCTCGATCTGCTGCACGGCTACATGGGCCGCAACCTGCGCGGCCCATTCAACCGTCCGGCGCGGCTGGATGCAGGCTTCGACCACGAAGAACTCGACCGTCTGACCGAGCTGGCGCTGCAGGCCTGAGCCGGGTTGCCGACCCGCCGCGGCGTCGCGACCTTGTCGTCATGTTCTCCCCGCTAGCCTAGGCCGCTTCCAGCTCGCGAGGAGGCCAAGCCATGAAGTCGTTGCCCGGGAAACTCGTGTGGGTCGAACACGCCAGCACCGATCCCGCCAAGGCCAGCCAGTTTTATGGCGCACTTTTCGGCTGGGCTGACTCGCCCATGGACATCAACGGCCAGCCTTACCAGGTCATCTTGAATGCGGGCGAAGGTATTGGCGGTTATCGCAAGGCGCAGGAAGGTGAGCCCAATAACTGGGGCATCTATCTGAGTGTTGCCGATGTCGACCAGAGCTATGCAATGGCATTGGTAGCAGGTGCATCGATCTGTATGCCTCCCACCGATTTCGCGCCGGTGGGGCGCGGAGCAACGATGCTCGATCCGGTCGGTGCGATGTTCTCGATCTGGCGTAGCGTCAATGACGACGCACCCGACGCCACCGTGCCGCCAGGTCATTGGTGCTGGCATGAACTTCACGCCACCGACGATGCAATAGCGCTGGCGTTCTACGAGCAACTGTTCGGGCTTAGCCATGACTCCATGCCGGCTGGCGAAGATACCTATTACATGCTCAAGAGCGGCGATGTCGGTCGTGGTGGATTGATGCGCAACGCCGGTGGTGCGGGTCCGTCGCTATGGCTGCCGTATGTTCTTGTCACCGATGTGGACGCAGCGGCGAAAAAGGCCGAATCCCTTCATGCCGAAGTCAGCTCGCCGCCCTCGGACATACCTGGCATCGGACGCTATGCGATCTTGCGTGATCCGCAGGACGCGCTGTTCGCGGTGTTTCTGCCACAACGCCAGTAATGACGTTGCGGGATATCGAAAGTCGAACGACAACCCGTTCGTCATCCCATCGAAAACTGGAATCCAGTGCCTGCCATGTGTTGCAAGGGTGCTGGATCCCAGCCGTCATGCGGATGATGGCTTTGCACCGGCTCTTTCATCCAACCGCGACGCGGCATTAACGATGCGCAACGTTGAATAAAGCAATTGCCCAGCCTCCGAAGTTCCGGGCGGGAGGAGGCTCGTGGCCACGCCTCGACTAACGCATCTGTTGCAAGGAAATGTCCCCCGACTCGCTTCATGCCAGCAAGGCAGAGGTGGATTGAGCTGGGGGCGCCGCTGATATCGAACAGCTCAACAAGGAGGCGCGTCATGGGTAGTCTGCAACGCTTTGGTCCTCGTGTCATGGCAGCGACAGTCATCTTCGTCGCTGCTTTGAGCGGCGTGTCTGCCGCGCAATCGCCACCGGCCACACCACCGGAAAAGACGTCCGCTGCCGCCGCGGAGCCGGCGATCGAGCCAGGTGTCATTGATGAACTCAACAGGATGGGTGCCTACCTGCGCACGCTCAATATGTTCACGTTGCGCGTGGATGGCACGATCGACGAGGTGCTGTTGAGCGGGCAAAAGATCCAGTTTGGCGGGGCACTCACTTACAAATTCCACAAGCCCAATGGGCTCTACCTCGATCAGAACACCGATCGACTGCAGCGACAATTTTTCTTCGACGGCAAAAACTTCACGCTGTATTCCCCGCGCATGCATTTCTACGCGTCGACACCCGCGCCAGCGACCGTGAAGGAGCTGATAAGCGATCTTCAGAACAAATACGGCATCGAGCTTCCGGTGGCCGACCTTTTCGTGTGGGGAACAGATGCGGCTGATGTGAGCGCGATCAAAAGCGCCATCGATATTGGTCCAGCACACGTCAACGGGGCGGCATGCGAGCAATTCGCCTTCAGGCAGGAAGGTGTCGATTGGCAGATATGGATCGAGCATGGTGACAAGCCGCTACCACGCAAATTGGTGATCACGACCATCGATGATGACGCCAAGCCCCAGTACAGCGCGATGCTCAATTGGGATACCGCGACCAAAGTGCCCGAATCGACCTTCACGTTCACGCCGCCCAAGGATGCGCGCCGGATCACGTTCGCCACGATGGATGGCGCAGCCACCGCGGCAAAGGAGCAGGGCCATGTCAAATAAGACGCGTGTTCACCGACCAGGTGTGCTTTTGTCCGTGCTGCTGATCGTCGTCATGGGCTTGGTTGCAGTAACGGCCAGCGATGCTCGCGAAGTACGTGGCGGCACTCGTACCAACATCAATGCCGGAGGCAATCGAGGCGGCAATGTGAACCACAATGCCAACGCCAATCGCAACACCAACACCAACGTAAACCGCAACACCAATGTCAACCGCAACACCAACGTCAACGTGAACCGCAACGTCGACGTCAACGTCGATAACGGCTGGAATCACGGCGTAGGCGGATGTTGTTATCACCCGATAGCCACTGCGGCGGCGGTGACGGCAACCGTGGCAATTACCGCGGCCGTTGTCGGTTCGGTGGTCAATACGGTACCTAGCACTGGCTGTCAGACCACGGTGATCAATGGCATGGGCTACACCCAGTGCGGTTCCACCTGGTACCAGCCTCAATACTCGGGCACACAGGTTACCTACGTGGTGGTCAATCCGCCTGGATGAAATTTCAAGCGCGGCCTTGCTGCCGGTGTTCTCGCCGACGCGATCCTGTGTTTGTGGAGTGGCGCTACTGGCGGACCGCTGTGGCTGCGGCGGCCCGCCGTTGATCGGGGTAAATCGTCTGCATGTATCGCCACAACGCACGTGCGTTGTAGAGAAATTCCACAACAAGCCAGCGGAGAAATGCCATGAGCGACAAGCCAACGATTGTTCTGGTGCATGGCTTCTGGGGAGGCGCAGCTCACTGGACCAAGGTCATCCTGGAACTCACGCGCAAAGGGTATGGATCTTTGCGAGCCGTGGAGCTTTCTTTGACCTCGTTGAAAGAAGACGCCGAGCGCACACGGAAGATGGTGGCGCAACAGGCCGGCCCCGTCATTCTTGTTGGACACTCCTACGGAGGTGCCGTGATCACCGAGGCGGGCGATATGCCAAACGTTATTGGGCTCGTCTACATCGCTGCATTTGCACCGGATGCTGGCGAGAGCCCGGGCGGCATCAGCCAGATGCATGCGCCTGCAGCCATCGCCAATCTGGCGCCCGATAGTGATGGCTATCTCTGGATCAAGTACGACAAGTTCCACGAGAGTTTCTGCCAGGACCTCCCTGCGGACGAGGGCCTGGTCATGGCCGTCACTCAGAAGGCGCCACTGGCTTCCACGTTTGGTGACACCGTCACCGCACCGGCGTGGAAGAAGAAGCCGTGCTGGTATCAGATATCCAGCGAGGATCGGATGATCCACCCGGAGAATGAGAAGTTCATGTCGGCACGAATGAACCCAAAGAAAATCATCACTCTGCCGGCGGGACACGCGTCATTGGCTTCCAGGCCGATCGAGATTGCCGCCTTGATTGATGAAGCGGCTACGGCAGCAATCCAAGGTAAGTAACACTGGGGTCGAGCGATCGCACCAGCGCGCGCAACGCTACCTTCCCGAAAGGTCGGTCTCCATCAGAGGGTCGCGACATGACTTCTAATGCCCCCATGGATCAGCGGGCGCACCCATCGACCTTTCTGCGCGGGTTATTGCCGCTGAACCGTGCAGCGTTGCCGCATGACATCGTCGCTGGTATCACCCTTGCCGCACTCGGCATTCCGGAAGTGATGGGCTACACCAAGATTTCAGGCACACCCACTGTCACGGGTCTTTACACGATGTTGCTTCCGCTCATCGTTTTTGCCTTGTTGGGTGCGTCGCGTCATCTTGTTGTTTCGGCGGACTCGGCAACCGCAGCCATTCTGGCCGGTACGCTGGCGACGGTAGCTGCCCTGGGAAGCCCTGAGTATGTCAACTTGACGAGCCTCGTAGCACTCACCGTGGCCGCAATGTTGGTGATCGCGCGCATCTTTCGGCTCGGCTTCCTGGCAGATTTTTTGTCGCGCAGTGCGTTGATCGGCTTCCTGACCGGCGTCGGTATACAGGTGGCGGCAAGCGAACTCGCGGGATTGTTTGGACTGCCGAAAGAAGGGCACGGTCCACTAGGACAGATAGTTTCCGTGTTTCGACGACTTGGCGAGACGCATGGCGCAACGTTGGTGCTCTCTGTCATCGTCCTTGTCGTGATCGCGGGGTTCAAGCGCGTTTCACCGCGTATTCCAGGTGCGCTCATCGCTGTGATCGGTGCCATTGCGGCCAGCTCTTTCTTCGACTTCGCGGGACGCAGCATTGAAGTGATCGGCAACGTTCCCAGTGGACTACCCTCATTGTCCCTTCCGGCGTTCAAGCTTGAGAACTTTGATCAGGTGCTGGCCACCTCGGGCTCATGCTTCATTGTCATTATCGCCCAGAGCATTGCTACAGCTCGCGCCTACGCCAACCGCTACAACGAGCGTGTCGATGCCAATCTCGATATCGTCGGGCTGGCAGGAGCCAACGTGGCCGCAGCAGTGACCGGAACGTTTGTGGTGAACGGTAGCCCGACCAAGACGGAGATGGTTGATGATTCGGGCGGTCGCAGCCAGATTGCGCATCTGACCACAGCGGCCATCGTGCTGCTCGTTCTTCTGTTCTTCACCAGGCCACTCAGTTTCATGCCGACAGCGGTGCTGTCGGCGATCGTCTTTCTCATCGGCGTGAAGCTGGTTGACCTGAAGGGGATGGGCGAGCTGTACCGTCTTCAACGGGATGAATTCTTCCTGGCCCTCGTTACTGCAGGGACGGTCGTGTTTGTGGACGTCAAGCACGGCATCATCGCCGCCGTCCTGCTTTCACTCATAGCTCATGCGCGGCACAGTTATCGCTTGCGCACGCGCGTGCTGACACGAGGTGAGACTGGGCAATGGCAGGAAGTTCCGGTGGCGCCTAACCTGTTGGCAGCCCCCGGAGTTATTGTCTATCGCTTCGAGGCTGACATTTTCTATGCCAACGCCAATCGCTTCATGGAGGAGATCTTTGCGATGGTTGAGGGTGCACAATCCCGGGTTGGCTGGGTTGTGGTTGATGCGGGTCAGGTCCATAACCTCGATTACACCGCGGTGAAGATGCTGGTGCAGCTACGCGATGAACTGCTCCGCAGGGGCATAGGCATCGCGTCTGTGGCATTGCCGGAGCGGGTGAGTGCAGAGATTGAACGCTATCGAGAAGGAGCCGCGCCGCCAACTCGTCAAACCAGCTTTGAAACCATCGATGCTGCCGTCGAAGCCTTGCGTGACGCAGCGGCTCCGGAAGCGACGCCAGGTCAGCAGTCGGCGTAACAACGCCATCGGTATCTATTGAGGGCGCCGCCCTGCCCGGGAAGACCGGCATGAGGCCTGGTGTGGTGCATTGTGGATGTCAGATTGCACAAAGCATGTGGCTGGGCAGCTTGCACGAGAAATTCATTTGCCGTGGTTAGCGCGCATCTTCGTTAGTGCGCGCGCTTCATCAACGCAAAAAGAGGCGTTGTCAGCAAGAGAAAGATCAGCGCCCTTCGGTCAAGCAGTGCCGTTTGTCCGACCACCACGCCGACGCAATAGAGGCATGCGAGGATGCCAACCACGACGAGTACCCGCCTTCTTGTCGTCGGAAGCTCGATAGTCTGGTTGAGTCGCCACATGGCGACGACCGAATAGATATAGGGCAGGGCCATCAGGACGACGGTCGCGTTGGTGATGATGGAGAACTGGGTGGCGATGGTTGGCGATGTGGTGAGAGCCAGCATCAGCGTCATCAGCACGCCGGTGATGACGAGATTGCGGGTCGGCATGCCTTGGTCGTTGGTTACGGCAAATTGTCGGATGAACATGCCGTCGGTGGCTGCTGCCTGCGCCGACTGGGCGACAATCAATATCCAGCCAACCAGCGCGCCGGCTGCCTTCATGATGGCAGCCAGCGAGATCACCACGGCTGCCCATGGGCCGAGCATGATGCCCGCAGCGTCGGCAAAGGGCGCGGCCGAGCCTTTCAGCTGATCGTTCGGAAGAATGCCCATGATGACGGTGCAGCACCCGACATAGATAGCCGTCGAAAGCACAAGACCGATGACTGTTGCCAACGGCACGTTGCGACTTGGGTTTTCGATGACGCCTGCAGAAACGGCTGCACTCTCGACACCCAGAAATGCCCATAGCGCGATCGATGCGCTCTGAACCACGGCAGACGACGTGGGCAGCGACTGCGGATTCCAGCCCGCCTGAAAGACGTCCGGCCGGAACCAGTGCCATCCGAGCAAACCAACGAAGGCGATTGGGAGAATGCCTGCGGCCGTGCTTATGGTCGTGAAGCGACCGATGGTCTTCGCCCCTCGAGTGTTGAGCCAGATGAAAAGCCAGATCACGAACGCCGTGCAGCCATTGGCCAGCCAAGGGTTGGTTAGTGCGGGAAAGAACTCCGCCAGATAGCCCGTTACTGAAATGGCAATGGCGACGTTGCCGATGACATTCGCACTCCAGTACAGAAAGTTGGTTTGGAACGCCGCAAATGGACCGAGGTGATCGCGCGCATAGGCGTAGGGTCCACCCGCCTGTGGTTCGACCATGCCCAAATGCGCAAAGACCAACCCCAGCGCACTGGCGCCCAGGGCGGACACGATCCATCCATAGACGGAAATACTGCCGATGTTGGCAAGGCTGGAGGGAAGCAGAAATACGCCCGTGCCCACCATGTTCGCCACCACCAGCGAAGAGGCTCCGACCAGACCCATTTTCTTTGTTTGCTGCGACGCCATGGAGATTTCCCGTCAGTTAAACACTCCATCCACCCGCTTAATCACTTTCCCCGCGCCACCGCCGTCGGCCCGTTGCCGCCGACCGTCTTTTCCGCAGTGGCCCGGCGTGCCAGGTTGCGGGCATAGAGCATGGTTGTCAGCAAGGTAATGACGAATGCCCACACCACCTGACGCGAGTCCGATCCGATCACGGCCCAGGTCGAATAGATGACGGTAATGACGCCGAAGGTGATGTAGATGCCGCCGTGCGAGCCCCACTTGCCGCGGGCGAGCACGAATAGCGAACCCGCGGTATACAGGTAAGCCACCAGCGTGAAGATCACCGATATGGAAGAGATCACGCCGAACTGCTTGCTTGCACTTGGCGATATGGTGAAAAGCATGATGACGGTCATGGCGATCGCCACGACGATCAGGCCCTTGGCGGGTGTGCCTGCTGCGTTGATCTCGGCGAACAGGGGAGGGAAGAGCCCGTCGTCCGCAGCGGCCTTTGCCGTCTGGCCAACCACCAGTGTCCAGCCGCCAAGTGAGCCCAGACACCCCGCTGCCGCGCACAGCGATACCAGCGCAGCACCCCAGTTGCCAAGCACCGGTTTGACGGCGTCGGCGAACGGGGAGTCGGACTTCACGAGATCGGCATTGGGGATGATCCCCATGATGGCCGTGCACGAGGCGACATAGAGCACGGCGGCGATCAGCACGCCACCCACCGTGGCTATCGGAATATTCTTCTTGGGGTTTTCAACGACAGCCGCCGCCACCGATGCGGTCTCCACGCCAATGAATGACCACAGCGTGACGTTCAGCGTGCCCTGGACGGCCCCGATCGAATCCTTCCCGCTGACGTTCCAGGCCTCCATGTACGTATGGCCGCTGAACTTGAGCCACCCGAACACGGCAACGCCAAGTATCGGCACCATCGCCATGATGATCGCGATCGACTGCACGCGCGTCGTCAGTGCCGGGCCAAGAATGTTGATGAACGTAAACAGCCACATCACCGCGATACCGGTGACTGCGGCGGCCAACGGGTTTTTGAGGAACGGAAAAAAGAAAGTGAGATAACCGACGCCGACCACCACCATGGCCACATTGCCGACCCATGAGCCCAGCCAGTACAGGACATTCACCTCGTAGCCCGAGAAGTCGCCGAAGCTGAGTCTGGCGAAGGCATACGAACCGCCCGCACTGTTGTCGACTACCCCGGTGAGCTTGGAGTAGGTCATGGCCAGCGCAACGGCGCCGATGATGGTGACCAACCATCCCCAGATCGCAATGCCACCGGTTGCAGCGAGGTTCGCCGGCAGCATGAACACGCCCGAACCCATGATGTTGCCGGCGACCATCAGCGTAGCGGTGACAACGCCTATCTTCTTGGGTCCCGTCATGGCGATGTCCCGTGCAGGTGTCGTACGTGATCAGGCCTTCTTGCCACCCTTGCCGTGTTTGGCTGGTGCGGTTTTCTCGACAATCACACGCACCCACATGTCACCGTTGGCATCGGCGTGTACGTTCTGAACTTCACGACCGAAGCCCGGGAATTGCTTGCCGTACGCCTCCACCGATTTGAGGAATTGCACGATCGATCCGCCCTTGGTGGCAACGCGCTCGCCCGGCATCAGCACGGGAATGCCCGGTGGATACGGCACGATCATCAGTGCGGCTACCCGGCCCGGCAAATCGCCAATTCGGATTTCCTCGGTCTCGTTGTGGATCAGCTTCTGATACGCCTCCGACGGAGACAGAACCTGTTCGGAAAGCTCTTCACCGGCTTTGTTGGCCATCGCCTGCAGATCAAGGTCGGTCATCACCTTGTGCATCTCGTCGCATAGCTCCGGAAGCGTCATGTCGCGATAGCGATCCGGGTAGCTACTGACAAGATCGGGCAGTGCTTCTTCAAGGCTGGCCTTGCGGTCGTACAGGCGCTTGAAGGCCAGGAGGGTTTCAAGCAGGGTGCCCCATTTCCCCTGCGTCGTACCCACCGAGAACAGAACAAGCACGGTGTAGTCGCCCGTGCGTGCAATCGCCTGCCTGCGCGCGTCGAGGAACTTGGTGAGTATGGCGCCCGGTACACCGCGCTTAGCCAACTTGCCATGCGCATCGGTTCCCGGACACACAATGGTGACCTTGGTGGGATCCAGCATGCAGAAATCATCTTCCACCACGTCATCCGGAAGCCCGTGCCAACTCTCGCCCACGCGCAGCGTCCAGCACTTCGGATCGTTTGCCAGCGCGTCCGCCGGGGCCTCGGACAGCTCTACGTTCTTGCCACCGACCTTGACCATGTCGGGCTGGAATAGTGTGAAGAACCACTCTCCCTCTTTGACAAGGCGCTTGGCTACCGATGCCACGGCCTGCCGAAATTCGACGGCATAGCGGACGGTCTCGCGCAAAAGGGCGCTACCCGTCGGCTCGTCCATCATCGCCGAGGCAACGTCGAGCGACGCAATCAGTGGATAGAAGGGGGACGTGGTCCCATGCATCATGAAGGCTTCCTTGAGCGGCGACCACGCCATCTCGCCACGCTTGCTGTTGCTTACGTGGATGTAGGACGCCATGGAAAAAGCCGGAAGCATCTTGTGTGTCGACTGCACCGCAAACACCGTAGGACGGTTCTTCATGTCGCGAGGCACGCCCATGGCGTAGCGATGCTTGTAGATCGGGTGAAACTTGCCGTATGCGTACCACGCCTCGTCGAAATGAACGCGCGGGACACTGGCCGAAAGAAGTTCGGTCACCTTGTCAACGTTGTAGAGCATGCCGTCATAGGTCGGGTTGGTGACCACGGCATAGACGGGCTCCTGGGATTTGGCACCGGCCGACAAGGGCGACTTCGCAATCAGGCTCTTGATATGTTCCTTGGTGAATCGCTTGGGTGGAATCAGGCCGATCATGCCCAGGCCATTACGGCTTGGCTGAAAGTACACGGGCCGGGCCTCGGTCAGTGTCATGGCGTGATTAAGCGACTTGTGACAATTGCGATCGGCGATGACCATCTCGTTCGCGCCGAGGGCAGCCTGCGCAACAATTCGATTGGACGCGGATGACCCTGCAAGCACATACAACGTCCAGTCGGCGCCGAAGATGCGCGCGGCCATCCGCTGCGAATCCGCCGGTGGTCCTTCGATATCCAGCCAGGAGCCGAGCTCGGCATTGGAGATGCCGATATCGGCACGCATGAGGTTCTCGCCGAAAAAGCGATGGAACTCAGCGCCTGCAGGATGTTTCAGGTACGCCGCGCCGCCCATGTGGCCTGGTGCGTCCCACTGATACGTGCCTTCCTCCGTCAGCTTCTTCAGGGCCTTGAAGTAGGGCGGAAGCAGGTCGCGGTGATAGTCGTCAATGGCAAACTGCAAACGGCGCGCAAAGAATTCCGGCGTTTCGCCCACCAGGTTGATGTACTCGCGAATCTCGCGGATAACACTGAGCGGAATATTTCGAACTCCCGTGCTGCGGCTGAGCAGGAAGATAGGAATTCGTAGCGATTTCTCTCTCACTGCGTGGATGATCGAGAGCACGACGCTTTCGCTCATGGCCGCCGTCTCGCCAAGATCCCAGTCGACCGCAACGCACGAGTAGGTTGCCGAGCCTCGCGCAATGGCAAGCCCGTCCTCGCAATTCAATGCCCGCACCACCTCAATGCCGCGAGCCTGGATGGCCTGACCGATGCGCTCTAGCACAAGTCGAAAGGCTGACCCTTCGTCCGGCGGGTCGCTCGTGATGTAAAGCACCCAGGGGTTGTTCATTGACATGGTGTCTACCCTCCAACCTCGAATGATCCGCCGTGACGCGTGGTTAGGTTGTGATGGCAAATCACGGACCAAGTTGTGCCGATCGCTTGCGTGGCTAGCAGCGTTGGCTTCGACACATGACGGCTCCGCTACAACGCGCGGAAACCGTCATGCTCAGGCTTTTCAAGTCAGGTGCCGAATGGTCAGGCTCATGTCCAAGCTTCATCCATTCAGCGAAGGTCATGATCCCAACTTGCATCAGGACAATTTCAAGCACTGCACGTAATACTCGCCACCTTCCGATTCGACACCGTGCGTGTCATGGGCGAAACCGGGGAAGCGCTTGTCCCACCCTTGCAGGGATTTCAGGTAACCGATGTGTTGCCCGTTTGCGGGCCCAGCCGATTCGCCGGGCATCATCATCGGGATGCCGGGTGGGTACGGCACAATGCTGGTGGCAAGTACGCGATTGGCGAGATCGGGCAGCGCGACGCGCTCCACTTGTCCGCGCACCAGCAACTGATATGCATCGGCGGGAGACATGCGGATTTCCGGAAGATTTGAGTAGGCTTTCTGCAGATGAACCGTCTGGCCGCTCTTTTTCAGCTCAGCGAACATCTCTTCGCCGAGGCCGCGCAGGCCGAGCTTGTCATAACGGCCTGGGTGACTGGCGATTAGCGAAGGCATGATCCGTGAGAGCGGAACATCAAGGTCGTAGTCGCGCTTGAAGTCAAGCAACGCGGTGATCAACGTGCTCCACTTTGCCTTGGTGATACCTATCGAGAACAGGAACAGCACGGCGAAGTCGGTGGTCTTTTCCACTTCGATTCCGCGTGCGTCGAGGTAAGCCGTGAGCAGCGAAGCGGGAAAGCCGATTTTCCCCAGCGAGCCATTGTCCTCGACACCAGGCGTCAGCACCGACACCTTGATCGGGTCGAGCATGCAATAGCCATCTTCGAGTTTGTCGAAGCCGTGCCATGTATCACCCGGGTGCAGTACCCAGCAGTCCGAGTTCGTGGCAAGGAGTTCCTGCGATGCGTCTTCGAAGGCTATGCGCTTGCCGCTCTTCGGATCCTTGACGCTTTCAGGATTCCAGGTGCGGAAGAACCATTCCTTCTTCTTGCCGAAGTCGCGGCGAAGCCGACCCACCAGCTGGCGAAAGCTCACCGCCTCATCGATGCTCTCGCGAGTCAATGCATTGCCGCTGATGCCGTCCATCATGGAGGCGGCGACTTCATTGGAGGCGATGATGGGATAAAACGGTGAAGTGGACCCGTGCATCATGAACGATTCGTTGAATCGCTCGTGTGGCACGGTGTTGCGGCCGTCACGCATATGAATGTATGACGCCTGCGAAAACGCGGCCAGCAGCTTGTGGGTCGAATGGGTGGTGAAAACGGTGGGACCCTTGGGGTCGTGGTCTGACGGATCTCCGTGCATGGCCAGGCGCCCCGCGTACAGCGGATTGAAGCGTCCGTACCCATACCAGGCCTCGTCGAAATGGACGCGATCCATCCAGCTGCCGACTTCTTCCAGCACGCGCTTCACGTTGTAGCAGAGGCCGTCATAGGTGGAGTTGGTCACCACCATGAAGACTGGCTTTTTGTCTTTCAGGCCCTTGGCCAGTGGGTTCGCAGCAATCTCCTTGCGTACCGTCGCCTGATCAAAGCGCTCGGGATAAATGGGTCCAATCAGACCGTAGCGGTTGCGTGACGGTACGAGGTACTGCGGTATGCCGCCCGTCATGGTGAGGCCGTGCTCGATCGACTTGTGGCAATTTCGGTCACACAGCACCACTTGGTCGCGTCCCACGCAGGCCATGAAGATGATGCGGTTCGACGTGGATGAGCCGTTGGTAACGGTATAGCTGCGATGTGAACCAAAAATGCGCGCGATGTATTTCTCGCTGTCGCCGATGGGTCCGTTATGGTCAAGCAGCGAACCAAGCTCGCCGACGCTGATGGAGAGGTCGGTGCGAAACACATGCTCGCCATAGAAATCGTAGAACGCGCGACCCGTCGGGTGCTTGAGGAAAGCCGTGCCGCCGGTGTGGCCCGGCGTGTGCCATGAATATTCGTGTACCTGGTTGAACGTATAGAGCGCGGTGGTCAGCGGGCCAAACAGATTCTTGAAATAGACTTGCATGGCCGCATGCACGCGCCCGGCGACAAAAGTGGCGCTGTCCTCCAGCAGCCAGACCAGCTCGTCGATAGCCTGAACAAGCTCTACATTGAGGGTCTTGGCCTTGTCACGCTCTGTCAGCAAAAAAATCGGCACGTCCGTATTGCGCGCACGAATGGTGTTTATCAAGCTGATAGCAGGAGCGTTGTCTTGAGACTTGCCGCTGTCGTCCGGCAGTGACCAGTCGATCATCATCGCGTGGATGGCCGCGTCCGAGACGATGGACGCGCGAGCGTCCTCAGGTGCCGAGGCAGTTACTGTTTCGATGTTTCGGTCGGCAAATTCCTCCACGAGGGTCCGGCATGCACGGCCGCCTGCGCTATCGGTGGTGCCTGCTTTCGAATGGACCAGGAGTACGCGAAATTTCTGGCGCTGGTTGCGACGTTCAAGCATGGCAGCAAACCTCAGGTTGGGATTTCACTGACAGCTGCGATGCCCGTCCAGGATGAAGACGATCCTTGTCGGTAACTGGCTCGTTACGTTCTTTGGATGACATTCCTTGAACGGCATGGTTGCTGTGTCGAAGTCTTTCGAAGCGGTAGGGTGGTGGATTGATCGCGATGAACACCGGTATCAGCGCGAGTCCTGCCATGTCATGGATTCAGGTCGTAGCGAAGCGTCGTCTGTATACGCTGGCCCTGGCCGCGCGCATCGGTAAGATCAATGTTCTGGCCCCATAGATATTCAACGCCGAGCATGGCCCGCTCGCTGAACTGCCACGCCAGATTGATCGACGCGAACTTGGTGCTCTTGGGCAATGTGTCATCGATCAGCAGATTGGAGCCTGGGCTGATGCGAAGGTAACCATAGGACATGCTCGAGCTGAGGTTGCCCGTCCAACCATGTGTGTAGCCGGCGCCCCAGCCTCGTGCCCGGATGGCCTTGAGTTCGCCCTGGGTATTTAGTGCGGCATCCAGTCCCAGGCCCGAAATATCCTGCAGGAAATTGGCATAACCGCGCCCGTTGCTCCACCAACCCTGCACACTGTCACGCTCGAACAGCTTGGTAGTGCCCGTGAGTTGCGTGGCATATCCGTTGGTGCCTCGGGTGCCTGCTGTTGCGTTCTCCACCCGGAGATCACGCCAGAGATTGGCCCACTGGATGTGCCAGCTGGGTGCTTCCCAGCGCAACCCGAAGACAAAGTCAGGCCGCCGCGAGTAGGTGTTGAAACCATTGAACACGGCTAATGGGGCTATATCTGCGTTGGGCTTTTCAATCGATAGCGGAAGTGTGAGCAAGGAATCGCCATGCTTGTAGAGAATTGGCGAGAAGCGGATTTGTGGGCCGTACTTGAACGTGAACGAATTGGGGCCCTCATAGTCCAGCGTGTTGGGGAACACGTCGATATCGGTAAAGGCGGAGATGTTGTAGCCAGCCAGAAGGGTGTAATGCTCGTTATCCAGCTCGCCATAGAAATACTGAAGGTTGTACGGCATATCGCCGCTGCTGCTGCCGAAGAAGTTGTTCTTGTAGACCACCTTCAACAGGCCGTAGTCGGTGTCGCGGCGGAAGTCCATGCGAAAAATGCTCTGCTTGGCACTCATGTTCGAGCGCCAGCCGGTATCGTAGAAAGGTGACCCTCGCACCGGAATGGACGACGGCACGAACAGATCCTTCGACCCCATGTAGGTGTTGTCGACCATGGCATCGACCTGCGCAACGAGGTCGATCTTCAAGAGGTTTCCCGTATTACCGAGACGGACATAACCTTCAGGCAGTGGTTCGGTGACACCGGCCGGTGCCGACGGGGGGCGATACTGCGCGGCCTTGGCTTCTTCAAGGGCCGAGGTCGGCGTCACTACCGCTGGCTTCGCCGGTTCGCTTGGCGCCGCAGCGGCAACTGGTGCCTTCGGGGATGATTCCTTCGCTTCGAGTTCATCCAGGCGTTTTTGCATTTTTTGCATGACCTGCTGCTGCGCCTGCATCTGTTGGCGCATTTGCGAGATCTCTGACTTGAGTTCGGAGGATGAATCTGTCGACTGGGCAAACGCCGTCGATGCGGGCACGCTTGCCAGAAGAACGAAGGCCATCGATGCGAAGGAAAGATGCGGGGCGGTGCTCGGCCTATCGAGGATGCGCATTCGCTTGTGCATTGCTAAATCCTCACGGAGGCGCACGGCTCAAGGGAGTGCGCCTGGATTTGGAATGAGTCATTCCGGGAGTGCAACCCTCCGGAACCAGTCACGCGTGGCCGCGTTTGGTGCGCCAAAGAATTGCCCATAAATGGTGTTGATCTTTCCGGACCGATACAGCTGACTGAGTGTCGTGTCGACGAGCAGGCGGAAGTCCTCGTCATTGCGGTTCAGTACAAAGGAAAGCGACTCCTGGTCGAAGATTCGATCAAGCACGACCACGTCGCTTCCTGCGGGAGCGCTCTGGACGAGGCCCAGCAGCACGGTCCGATCACTGAAGAATGCATCGGATTTGCCATCGACCACCTGGCGAAGCCCGGTTTCCAGATCGGGCACCGAGGACACGGCAGCCTTCACCTTCAGTTCGTCGCGGCGCTCGGTCACCAGGCGCTCGGCGGTGGAGCCGCCGATCACGGCAAAATTTCGCTGCTCCAGTATCTGCAGCCTCGGCGAGCCACGCCATATCGGGCGTTCAGCGGCGTCGCGGCCTTCGAGGAGATCGCGAAAAGCAGCGGGGGCATCCTTGCGAATCAAGACGGCTATACCGCTATTGACGACGGGAATGGAGAAGCTCACTTCCGCCCGGCGGGCCAGGGTGGGCTCGGACGGACCACAAACCAGGTCGATATGTCCTTCTTCCACCCCACTGAAGCGCTCATGGGCATCGACCGCAACAAATTCCGTAGCCAGGTTGGACAACCCTAGCTTTGACTGCACGGTTGTCGCGATTTCCCGGCATAGCGCAATCGCGTAGCCATCCACCTTGCCGGATTCGTCCTTGTAGCTGAGCGGCCGGGCGTTCGCGTAGTACCCCAACGTCATCTTTCCGGATGCGCGGATTCTGTCCAGTGTGCTCGACGCTGCTGGCGTCTGGGCGCAGAGAAGCGCCGGAGCCAAGGCCATGGTGGCCATGAGTAGCAACGTCACGCTGAATTTGTGGCCAGTCAAGAAACGTGCGATCTGCATGTGCTTCTCCTTAAGTCCCGCCCGCCGGTCAGTACGTCAGGAAGTCCGCGCCGGTCCAACCGCTACGGGGGACAGAAAGCGCGGCGCCAGGAAGCCATAGATCACAAACGTGAGCGCCATCGCGATGGTGCCGCCAAGAACCGCCTCCATGCCCGATGCGTAGATGGCATAGGTGCTGTAGAGCATCGCAACCACGGCAACGAAGGTGTTGATTCGGTAGGTGTGCTCATTGACGCCAGCCTTCTGCATCATGACCATCAACGCGGACAACGAAATGATGTACGGAACCACGTTGGTCACCACCGCGAGACTGACCAGCACGGAGAATTGCTTGCTAAGGCTGGGCGACGCGGTCGACAGTGCCATCGCGCTCTGCACGACGGCCATGATGATCATGCCGATCACCGGCGCGGTCAGGCGATTTGTCTTGGCGAAGAACTGCGGAAACAGCTTGTCTTCGGCGGCGGTCTTTGCCGTTTGGGCAATGGTGAACTGCCAGCCGAGCAGCGAGCCGAGACAGGCGAGAATGGCCAGTGCGCGGATGATTGCCCCGATGGTCGGGTTGAACATCTGGGAGTAGGCGAGGGCGAAGGGAGCGGTGGACTCGGCCAGCTCTTTGTTTGGCACGATGCCCTGGATGACGGTGGTCGACAAAACGTAGATCACTGCGGCGCCGAGCGTTCCAAGCATGCATGCAAGGGGCACGTCGCGCTTGGGATTTTCCACCGCATCCGAGTTCTGCGCTGCCGATTCCATTCCAAGGAAGGCCCATAACGTGAGAGCGATGCTCGAGCCCATGCCTTTGACGAGGCTAAGCCCCTGAGGATTCCACGCTTCCGAAAAAGTTGAGCTCTTGAACCAGAACCAGCCAACGATGGACAAACCGGCCACTGGAATGATCACGCCCCATACCGTGATCGCGCCGATGCGCCCGGTGATTCGTGGGCCGCCGAAATTGGCGATAGTAGTGAACCACAATAGCCCGATGACACTGAGGCAGGTGGCAATCGGCGTCGCCGACATGCCAGGGAAGAAGACAGCGAGGTAACCCACCGCGGAAATGGCGATGGCGACGTTGCCGATCGCCAGAGAGAGAAAGTACAGGAAGAATGTGAGGAAGTAGCCACCTTTTCCATAGGCGTCTTCAGCGTAGGCAGCCATGCCACCGGCACGTTGGTTGAACAAGCCTGCTTGCGCGAATCCGTATGCGATGGCCATGGAGCCAATTGCAGTGACGGCCCAGGAGAGCAAGGAGATGGCGCCGACCTGCGCCATGTTCGCGGGCAGCATGATGATGCCCGAACCCATCATGTTGACAGCGACCAGAACGGTCAGCTGCATCATGGTCATTTTCTTGGTGCCGGCCATCGCGCCCTCTCCTGCATCCATAGATACTCAGGAGTTACGTATTCGGCACAGCGGCAAGCCGCTAGCCGGTCCGTTCCCGTGCACGTGCAATAGCAATCGAATTTGTTCCCCAACTTTTCGGATTATCTGCACGCTCTTATCAAGAGCACGTGAATTCGTAAGTTTGATTGCGTATGGAAAAAAGGTTTCATGTGGGACGCGGGAATAACGGCTATTCAACTCATTCAATGAATGACGATCGTTCGCCAGGTACAGAAAAAATACTCTTCGGCGTCTAAGTAAATTTACTCGTTGTCGCCATCGAAAATTCGCCGTGATGCATTTAAGAATGAGGGAATGCAAAGGAGTGTTGGCAATGGAAGGCGGCTCCGGACGGCCAATTCGAACGGTGATCCATTGGGTTCAGAGACGAGAGCACCATGTTCGCGAATTACGAAAAAGTACTGCCCCAAGTCCTATTGCAGGGTCACTGAGCGAGGCGTAGCTTGATAGCTAAGTCGTGATAAACACGAGTCCTTAAGTCCGATCCCCAAGGGGAGCTAGCGCACGTGCGGGGTCACGTTCGCGGTTCCCGACAGCGGAGGTCCACGTGATACGTAGACTGCAGGTCTGCTTCGGCGTTGCTTTGATTGCATCGCTGTGCGGATGCTCGGGCGACAAGTCATCGCCAGCTTCCGCGGCGCCCGTTGAGGTGGGCGTCATCACGGTGTCGCTTCGCGACGTTCCAGCGATCTTCGATTTCGTAGGTCAGACAGAAAGTTCGCAGCAGGTCGAGATACGCGCTCGCGTCAACGGCTTTCTCGATCAGCGTGTCTATAAAGAGGGCACCATGGTCCATGCGGGCGACGTGATGTTCCGCATGGATCGTAAGCCGTTTGAAGCGGCACTGGAAGCGTCCCAGGCTGAGTTCAATCAACAGCGTGCAAGGCTCGATACCGCACAGGCAAACCTCAATCGGGTCCGCCCATTGACCGCAAAGAACGCGCTGAGTCAGAAGGACCTTGACGACGCGCAAGGTCAGCAACAGGCCGCTGCCGCCGGGGTGGAACAAGCGCGCGCCAATGTCATTAGCGCCCAGCTCAATTTGGGTTACACCACCATCGTTTCGCCGGTGACGGGACTGTCCAGCTTCGCCAAAAAGCAGGATGGTTCGTACATCGATCCCGCCAACAGCCTTCTCACCTACGTCGCCAAACTCGATCCGATGTGGGTCAATTTCACTCTTTCCGAAAATGAAGTTCTGCAGCTTCGCGCGCAGACGGCCTCCGGGGCACTGAAGATGCCGCCGCGCGGCATGCTCGACGTGCAGGTGGTGTTGGCCGATGGAAGCACGTACCCGATCCATGGGCGGATTGCCTTTGCGGACGCGTCGTTCAATACGGAGACGGGTACCTATCTGGTCAGGGCCGTCTTTGCCAACTCGGATGGAGTGCTTCGTCCCGGGCAATTCGTACGTGTCAAGTTGAGGGGCGCTTCGCGGACAAAGGCCATCGCGGTTCCCCAGCAAGCCGTGCAGCAGGGAGATCGCGGTGCGTTCGTATGGACGGTCGACAAGGACGGGAAAGCCCAGCAACGGGTGGTGGAAACCGGCGAGTGGAGTGACGCTGACTGGATCATTCGCTCGGGGCTTCATGCTGGTGAAAGCGTCGTGGTGGAAAACATCATCCGGGTAACTCCCGGTGCGACGCTGAAGACCCATCCAGTATCCCTGCCTTCGCCAGCCTCCTCGGCGTCGGCTACGAGCGCTGCTTCGACGACGTCCGCGCCGCAACCGTCTCAGCAGAAGGCCGCGAATGCGCCTGAGCCGACACACGTCGCAGGAAATGCGAGCGTGCTGTTTGATGTTGGCAGCGACCAGATTTCGCAAGAGGCCGCTGCAAAACTGGCGCCCGTGGTTGCGCAGTGGCACGGTGAGACCGACGCAAGCGCTGTCATCACAGGTTATGCCGATGCATCGGGATCGCACGATACCAACGTGAAGTTGGCAGAGGCCCGTGCCAAAGCCGTGCGCGCCACATTGATCGTGGCGGGTATGCCGGAAGACAAGATCAAGCTTCAACCGCCGAAGGACGTTGTTGCGGGGAAGGCCGATGATGCGCGCCGCGTGGACATCACCTTCGTGCCCGCAGGCCAAAATGCCTCGGGAGAGGCCAAATGAGCTTCTCCCATTTCTTCATTGACCGGCCGATCTTTTCATCGGTGCTCTCGATCATCATTGTCGTCGCCGGTGGAGTGGCGATGGTCAGCCTGCCCATCGCCCAGTTTCCGGATGTTGCGCCGCCTACCATTACGGTGACCACCTCTTACCCCGGCGCCAGCTCGGACGTCGTGGCCCAGAATGTTGCCGCGCCCCTGGAACAACAGGTCAATGGCGCGGACAACATGCTCTACATGGACTCGTCGAGCTCCTCGACGGGTAACCTGACCCTGACCACCTACTTCAACATCGGCACTGACCCTTCGCTGGCCCAGGTCGATGTTCAGAACCGCGTCAACCTGGCGTTGCCAACGCTGCCCAGCGCGGTCACGGCTCAGGGCGTGTCCGTCCAGAAGCGTTCGTCCGCCTTCATGATGGTGATCGCCGTCTATGCGCCCAACAATGATTTTGACCCCGCGTATGTCGCCAACTACGCCAACGTGTATGTACTCGATGCGATCAAGCGCATACCGGGTGCGAACCAGGCCTCGATCTTCGGATCGGCCGACTACGCGATGCGCATCTGGTTGAAGCCGGATCGCATGGCCAAGCTTGGCATCACGGTGGGTGATGTGCAGCAAGCCATCGCTCAACAGAACCAGCAATTTTCCGCTGGCCGAATCGGGCAGGCACCGACGAATGGGCCCGTCTTGCAGACATTTCCGATCGCCACCAAAGGGCGAATGACAGAAGCCCCTGACTTTGAAAACATCATCCTTCGTGGTGGTACCGGCGACGCGGCGGCCCTGGTTCGCCTGAAGGACGTCGCCAGTGCCGAGCTCGGCTCCAAGGAATACACCTTGCGAGGGCGCTACAACGGCAAGACGGCCACGCTACTGGCTGTGTATCAGCAATCAGGTGCCAATGCGCTCGATGTCTCCAAGCAAGTGCGTGCCACGCTTGCCGAGATGAAGAAGACTTTTCCACCGGGTCTCGACTATGACATCGCGCTCGACACCACGGAATTCGTGCACGAGTCGATCGTCGAAGTGGTCAGGACGCTGTTCGAGGCAGTGATCCTTGTCATTTTGATTGTCTATCTGTTCCTGCAGAGCTTTCCCGCTACGGTGGTGCCCATTCTCGCCGTGCCGGTATCCATCATCGGCACGTTCATCGGTATGACCGCGTTCGGATTTTCCATCAACATGCTGACGCTGTTTGGCATGGTGCTGGCGATCGGCATCGTGGTGGACGATGCGATCGTGGTTATCGAGAACGTCGAACGAAACATGGCGGAGTTCAAGCTGTCGCCCAAGGACGCGGCGAAAAAAGCGATGGACGAAGTCAGCGGCCCGGTGGTGGCCATCGTGCTCGTCCTGATGGCGGTGTTCATTCCGGTGGCGTTCCTGTCCGGTATCACGGGGCAGCTCTACAAGCAGTTTGCGGTGACTATCGCCGTATCGGTGGCACTGTCGGGTGTGGTCGCGTTGACGCTCTCTCCCGCGCTGGCCGCCATCATCCTCAAGCCAGGCGAGCACAAGAAGAACCGCTTCTTCCGCTGGTTCAATGAAAAGTTTGAACAATTGACAGTCGGCTATGGCCGCGCCGTGCAGATGGCGATCAAGCGGGTCGTACTTTCGCTGTTGCTGATCGGCGGAATGATCGTAATCACCGGTGGTTTGTTCAAATCGATTCCATCCGCGTTCCTGCCGGTGGAGGATCAGGGCTATCTCTTCGCTGCGGTGATCCTGCCGGACGCGGCGAGCCTTGATCGGACCGGAGACCTTTCCAAGCGTGCGGAAGAATGGTTTGCGAAGCAGCCCGCGGTGAAGGCGGTTGCAGCTCCCATCGGTTTCAGTCTGATCGACTCACAGTACAAGGCAAATGCCGGCACCATTTTTGTGTCTTTGAAGGGCTTCAAGGAACGTGGAGAAAATGGCACGGCGCCGGACCTCATTCGCGATGCCCGCAAAACGTTCGCTGGCTTCAATGAGGGGATCGTGGTGCCGGTCAATCCGCCGTCCATTCCGGGCCTGGGCACGACCGGCGGTTTCGAGTTTTGGCTGCAGAGCACAGGCAATGCGAACTACCAGGAGCTCGAGGCGAAGGTGCGCGCCTTCATTGCCAAGGCAAGGGAGCGACCCGAGTTGCGCGGTGTCAACTCCACCATCAACGCCCACTCTCGCCAGCTGTTGGTGGATGTGGATCGCGAGCGCACCGAATCACAAGGTGTCGCGGTGCAGGACGTGTATTCCGCCCTGCAAGCCATGTTCGGCTCGCTATACATAAGTCAGTTTCCCAAGAGCAGCCGCCTGTTCCAGGTGATCATGCAGGCGGAGCCGCAATATCGCATGCGGCCGGAGGATCTCCAGCAGCTCTACGTGAGAAACAAGAGTGGCGACATGGTGCCGATCAAGTCGATGACGACCAGTCGATACGTTCCTGGTGCCGATATCGTCACCCGCTTCAACAATTTCCCCGCCGCCAAGATCACAGGCGATGCCGCACCCGGCTATAGCTCCGGCCAGGCCATCACGGCCATGGAGGAAACCGCTCAGGAAGTACTTGGCAGCGGCTTCAACTATCAGTGGAGCGGCCAGGCTTATGAAGAGAAGAAAGCCGGGTCGACCGCGGCTGCGGTCTTTGGCTTCGCGCTGCTCATGGTGTTTCTCATCCTTGCTGCACAGTACGAGAAGTGGTCACTGCCACTTGGTGTGTTGCTGGCCGTTCCCTTTGCGCTGTTTGGCGCATTGATCGGCATTCTTCTGCGCGGCATGGAGAACGACGTTTACTTCCAGATCGGCCTCACCGTGCTGATTGGTCTGGCGGCCAAGAACGCCATCCTGATCTTCGAGTTCGCCGTCGAGGTGGGTGAGAAGCACGGCATGAATCCGTACGATGCGGCCTTGTACGCGGCCAAGCTGCGCCTGCGTCCGATCATCATGACCTCGTTGGCGTTCATTCTTGGTTGCGTCCCTTTGGCCATCGCAAGTGGCGCCTCCGCCGCGAGTCGACGTTCGCTCGGTACGGGCATCATCTTC
Source organism: Dyella sp. OK584 (assembly GCF_057787755.1). Lineage (NCBI taxonomy): Bacteria > Pseudomonadati > Pseudomonadota > Gammaproteobacteria > Lysobacterales > Rhodanobacteraceae > Dyella > Dyella sp. OK584. Next base: position 3,723,152 of record NZ_CM173542.1, on the reverse strand, counting down.
GGCATGCTCGGTTGCACGGTCATCGCGCTGCTCTTCATCCCCATGTTCTTCTGGGGACTGGAGACGATGTCAACGCGGAAGAAGCGCGCCAAGGCCGCTTCGCCTGACGAAGTGCCGCCCAAGCCGGCGGGTGACCCACCGTCGATCAGTCAGGAGGGATGACATGCGACGCGCATGGGCGTGGGTGTCATGTGTGGCTTGCGGTGTAACCCTGGCTGGTTGCGCTGTGGGGCCCGATTATCACCGGCCTGAGATCGATGTACCTGCGTCCTATCGGTTTACCGATGCTCAGGCGCTTTCGGTGACAACAGGCGACTGGTGGTCGCAGTTCAATGATCCTGTGCTCGACTCGTTGATCCAGAGGGCGATTGCCCAGAACAAGGATCTGGCCAGCGCGGCGGCTCGCGTGGATGAGTTCTACGGCCGCCTCATGACGACCCGTTCTGCGTTGTATCCCCAGCTTGGTGCCGGCGTTTCCGGTGGCCGCCAACGTGTCCCGGCTACGCCGCTGACACCGTCGTACGAATCCAACCAGGTGCAGGCGAGCCTGATGGCTTCGTGGGAAATCGACCTGTTCGGGCGTTTGCGTCGGCTGCGTGAGTCGGCACGCGCAGATTTGCTCGGCACGCAATACGCCAGAGATGCGACGCTCATCTCGTTGGAATCCAGTGTCGCGTCGGCATATATCAGCTTGCGCGATCTCGATCAGCGTTTGCTGATTGCCCAGTCCACCGTCGATATCCGCGCCGCAGCGCTCAAGCTCTTCCAGGACCGGTTCCAGGGCGGGGTGGTGTCGCAAGTGCAAGTCAGTCAGGCGGAGTCGGAGTACGCCGTGGCATTGGCATCGGCATCAGCGTTCGAGCAGCAGATTGCGCAACAGGAAAATACCTTGTCACTGCTCTTGGGCGAGAACCCCGGCCCGATCCCGCGAGGCAAGCCGATCGACCAGATAGCTGTTCCCCAGATTCCCACGGGCTTGCCATCCACGCTGCTGGACCAGCGACCCGACATACGGGCGGCTGAGCAGGCGCTGGTTTCGGCCAATGCCCAGATCGGGGCGGCGCGCGCGCAGTATTTCCCTACCATCAGCCTGACAGGCTTGTTCGGTTCGGCCAGTACGGCGCTGTCTTCGCTTTGGTCGGGGCCCGCCAAGATGTGGTCGTACGCTGGCGCGGCAACCATGCCGATTTTTACCGCCGGTGCCATCGCGGGCACAGTCAAGGAAGCGGAGGCGCGTCAGCAGGAAGCGCTCTTTTCCTATCAGGCGACGATACAGAACGCATTTGCCGATGTGGATGACGCCCTCGTGGGCGAACAGCGTACGAAGGACCAACTGGTAGCCACGAATGACCAGGTGAACGCGCTGCATCAATATGCATCGTTGTCGCGTGATCTCTACGAAGGCGGCTATACCAGCTATCTGGAAGTGCTCGATGCCGAGCGCAGCCTGTTCAATGCGCAATTGACGCAATCGAGCCTTCAGGCACAACGTCTGATCCAGGTCGTGAATCTCTACAAGGCTCTTGGTTATGGCTGGCCGACAGAGAATTCGCCGGTGGCATCCACGGCCACGCCAGGCAACGGCCCGCAGCCCAATACGCACCCCTCGGCGCACTAGGCATAAGCGTCATTGCCTCGACAGGATAAGCCCGGTGTTGGCGCTTTAGAAACGCACCTTTGCCAGTAACTGGAAGCCCCGGAACTTGAAGTCGGCCTCGCCCTGAAAGTTTGACTTGCTGACGGTGGCGTTGATCTTGTTGAAGTCGTACTGAGCCACCACGCCGAAATTCTGCCAGGGAAAGAATTCGACGCCGAGGCGGGCGTTGTAGAGGGTTGCGTCGACATCTCCGATATTCGCCTTGAATGCGCCAGCGTCGGCGACAAAGCGCGCCCAGTCGGCCATCTGGTAACGGTAGGACACCCCTATCGATGGGTCAGGGAGCGCGCTGGAGGCACTGCGGCTCGTCGTGCCCGTCGCACTGGCTGTGCCGCCGGGGGTTGCCAGCGTTCCCGTGCCCGTGAGCTTCAGGTCGAAATGATAGAACTGCAGACCACCTGAGATGCCAAAAGCCGCTCTATCTCCGATCCAGGCCCAGTAGCGGTAATTGATGGCGGCTGCGTGGAGAGTGAATTCCGAGCGAAGGTGAAGGCCCGCTTCGAGCGTGCGATCGTTGAACTCAATGGTGCGGTTGAGCGTGCGCGAATTATCGTTGGAATCGTAGTAGTAGGTGAATTCGAATTCATGACGCTCCCAGGGGCGCCAGGTCAAATCGATGTACGGAAGGCTGCGCGTACCGCCCTGACCAAGGTCGCGCGAGAAGTCGAGGGCCGAGCCTGAATTTCGCACGTTGCCGTCGGCCCGTATCGTGGCCGTCGTGTTGTTGCTGAATAATCCGAGGCTGCCCGAAATATAGTCGAGCATGGGGTGATCGTCGGCGTACGATGGCGATGCGATAGCCATCCCCAAAGCGAAAACAAACAGCTCACTACGACCTGCGCATCGCATAAATCCTCCGATTAAATCGGGCGATCAACGCTCAAGGCGATTCCTATGGCTAGGAGTCGATCCGTAAAGACATCATCCGGGACGGCCTCGATCGAACAATCGACCGGGATCCGCGACTGATATCCGGTAGCTAGCTGTTTCCCCTGCAATGACGCAGCGCTCATGTTCATGCTAGCACTCGCTTTTGTCATGGCGAGGTGAATATCCCATGCCGTTAATCGGGCGTATTCCGCGGGCAACTAAATCGCCGCGATGTCGCCACGAATAACGCCGGCCAGCCATCGAGTCGCCAGTGAAATACACTTTGACCCGGCCATGAAATCGCTCTTTGGCGAGTAAGACTCAGCTGGATACGGGCTCTGGGACTGCCTTATGGTTGCACCGCGCCGGTACCCCTGAGTGGTGTCGACAAGCATGACCATCTACCTGATCCAGCTTTCAGGCGACAGCGAACTTCTGGAGTTGCTGATGAGCAAGCTTAATGTCACGCACATGACGCTAGGTCCCGCCAGGCCATTCGCCGCGAGCCATGGCCGCCAGGACGCTGCAGCTTTCACAGGCTGGGGGAGTTCACCATGAGAGAAACCCTGCAATCCCTCACGAGAGGACTCTTCGACGACGGCGGGCTGAGGGTCATCTTTGATCATGCCCGCAACGTCATCGTAGCTACGCTTTTCGTTGCGACGGGTCTGGAGGCGGTCAAGCGATCTGATTCGCTCACCATCCTTGGGACACTCGATGTTGCGCAGGCGGGTTATGTCGTAGCGGCGGTGGGAGGAGTGCTTGTTGCACTCAATTTCATCGATGGCTTGCGTCGGCTGTCGCAAAACAGGCGTCACAGGGCCTGGCAGATTGCGCTTGTGGTGCTTTATCTATTCTTTTCGATTCGAGCGGTGCAGTTAATTATCGTCATGAGAAGCCAGCAGTGCTGAGTCAGCCCATGCGTCCTGATAAAAGTTAAGGGCGATGCGCCTTAAATCGGTCGATAAAACGCTATTCAGGAGTCTCCCGATCGAACGGATGGAGTCTGTGGTTCGAATGGGGCCGGTTTAATGGCTGGGCCCTGGGGCGATGGAAGGATATGCACCCGCTACGCCGAGTTGCTGCAGGCAGGGGATGCGGTCCGAATCCGTCCTGACAAGGGCAACAACTATGCCCACCATCAAGGTCTCTGCCATCCAACGGGGCATCTGGTGGTCAGCACGAGGGCCAGAGCAGTCTTGGCTCACCGATGTACTGTTATCACGCTGTTATCAGATGCGACCCAATAAAAAAGCCACCTGGTCAGGTGGCTTTTTTCTGCCTATTACTAGGCCTTATTTTGGTCGGGGTGACAGGATTCGAACCTGCGACTTCTACGTCCCGAACGTAGCGCTCTACCAGGCTGAGCTACACCCCGTGGGAGCCGCGTATCTTAATGTCCCTTCGCGAACTTGGCAACAGGGTGCTCGCGAATTTTTAGCGAGGCCATTCGCCGAGGTGGTGCGTGGCCTTGCGGCACGGGGTTGGGGTGGCCTTCTGCTAACCTATACGGCTCCGTCCAGCGGCACCGCCGCGGGGTGGTGAATCGACGTTTTCACACCGCTAAAGCAGAGGATTTCATGGCGCTTACCCCGGCCCGCACCATGCCCGGCGTGCTCGAGCTGCTGCCGCTCGACCAAATCGCGTTCCAGCGCATGCTCGACGTGATCCGCCGCAACTATGAGCGCTTTGGCTTCCTGCCGATCGAAACGCCGGTCATCGAATTCTCCGACGTGCTGCTGACCAAGACCGGCGGCGAGACCGAGCGCCAGGTGTATTTCGTGCAGTCCACCGGCGCACTGAGTGCGGAGAAGGGCGACGGCGTGCCGGAGTTGGCGCTGCGCTTCGATCTCACCGTGCCGCTGGCCCGCTACGTGGCCGAGCACGAACACGATCTGTCGTTCCCGTTCCGCCGCTACCAGATGCAGCGCGTGTATCGCGGCGAGCGCGCCCAGCGCGGCCGATTCCGCGAGTTCTATCAGTGCGACATCGACGTGATCGGCAAGGACAGCCTGTCGGTGCGTTATGACGCCGAAGTGCCAGCGGTGATCTATAGCGTGTTCCGCGAGCTGAACATCGGTGCGTTCACCATCCAGCTCAACAATCGCAAGCTGATGCGCGGCTTCTTCGAGAGCCTGGGCATCACCGATAGCGAGCAGCAGACGCTGGTGCTGCGCGAAGTGGACAAGCTGGACAAGCGCGGCGCCGATTATGTGCGCGACATGCTCACCGGCGAGCAGTTCGGCTTGAGCGCGGAGACGGCACAGAAGATCCTCGACTTCGTGCAGGTGCGTTCTACCTCGCTGCAGGACGCGTTCGACAAGCTCGATGCGCTTGGCCCCGGCCCGGAGGCGATGGAGCAGGGTCGCGCGGAACTCAAGGAAGTGCTGGGCATGATTCGCGATTTCGGCGTGCCCGAATCGCACTATGCGTTGAACCTTTCCATTGCTCGCGGCCTGGATTACTACACGGGCACCGTCTACGAGACCGCGCTCAACGACCATCCGCAGATCGGTTCGATCTGTTCGGGCGGCCGCTACGAGAACCTGGCCAATCAGTACACCAAGTCCAGGCTGCCAGGCGTAGGCATTTCCATCGGCCTGACGCGTCTGTATTGGCAGCTGCGCGAGGCAGGGCTGGTTGGCGGCGGTCAGAGTACGGTGGATGTGCTGGTGACGCAGATGGATGAAGCGCAATTGCCGGCCTATCTCGCGCTGGCCGGCGAACTGCGCAGCGCCGGCATTGCCACCGAAGTGGTGTTGGAAGGCGGCAAGCTCGGCAAGCAATTCAAGTACGCCGATCGCGCGGGCATCCGCTTCGTGATCGTGCTGGGCGAGAACGAGCTGGCCAAAGGCGTGGTCACCGTGAAGGACCTGCGTCGCGAGGACCAGTTCGAAGTGTCGCGCTCGGAACTGATCAAGACGCTACGCGTCGAGCTGGCGCAGGCCGAAATTGGCACCTGAGCGCGGTATCTGACGAACCGTCGCCGCGCTTCCCCCGCGCAGCGGCAGCGACATAAAACTCAAACGAAAGCCCGTCCGGGCTCGGAGCAAGCATGACGGCAAAGACGATACTCCTGGACGGCAACAGCCTGACCCGCGAGCAACTGGTGGCTGTGGCCCGTCAAGGGCTGCGGGTGGAGCTGGACGAATCGCAACTCAAGCGCGTGCAGCGCGCGGCGGATTTCCTCGCCGACAAGGTGAGCTGCGGCGAGCCGACCTACGGTGTCACCACCGGCTTTGGCAGCAATGCCGACAAGCTGCTGGGCGCGCATCGACTGCGCGACGAGCTGCCCGGTGGCCATCCCGACAAGCCGGAAGGCACGCTGCTGGAAGAGCTGCAGCACAACCTCATTACCACCCATGCGGTATGCGTGGGCAAGCCGTTCGCGCCTGATGTCGTGCGCGCCATGCTGGTGATTCGCATCAACACGCTGATGCGCGGTCATTCGGGCATCCGCGTCGAGACGCTCAAGGCGCTTACGGCGATGCTCAATGCCGGCATTGTGCCCGTGGTGCCCGAGAAAGGTTCGGTGGGCGCCAGCGGCGACCTCGCGCCGCTGTCGCATCTGGCCATCGTGCTGCTGGGCGGTGGCGAAGCGTTTTATCAGGGCGAGCGCGTGGCCGGTGCCGAAGCGCTCAAGCGCGCTGGCCTTTCGTCCATCCGGCTGTCCTTCAAGGAAGGCCTGGCACTGAACAACGGCACGGCGCAGATGCTCGCCACGGCGGCGTTGGCGCTGGACGAGCTGGAACACCTGCTGGATCTGGCCGACCTCGCTGCCGCGATGACGCTTGACGCCTTCGCCGGTCGCAGTGGCGCGTTGCGCCCGGAAGTGCACGCCTTGCGTCCGCACCCCGGCCAGGTGGAAACCGCAGCGCACGTGCGCGAATTGCTGGCCGGCAGCACGCTGGTCGACATTCCCTATCACCTGGTGCCCCGTTTCAAGCAATGGACGGCCGAAGCGTGGTCCGATCCGTCCGATCAGGCGCTCACCTTCGATATCGGCTGGGACTGGGTGCCCGCCAACCAGCGCCACGGCCGCGAGGCGTTCTACGCGCGCTTCCTGCCGTTCAAGGGCGGCAAGAAGCACCAGCCGCAGGATGCCTACTGTCTGCGCTGCATGCCGCAGGTGCATGGCGCGGTGCGTGACGCGTGGGCGCAGGCCTGCCGCGTGATCGACATCGAACTGAATGCGGTCACCGACAATCCGCTGATTTTCCCGGATGCCGAGAACGCCGAATTCATCGAAGACCAGGTGATCTCCGCTGGCCACTTCCACGGCATGCCGTTAGCGCTGGCGATGAGTTACGTGAAGGCGGCGATTCCGGTGCTCGCTTCCATTGCGGAGCGTCGCCTCAACAAGCTGGTCGATCCAGCCACCAACGATGGCCTGCCGGCCTTCCTCACCGGCAACGAGGACGGTACCGATTCCGGCTTCATGATCGTCCAGTACACGGCTGCCGCGCTGGTGAACGACTTGGCGACGCGTGCCCATCCGGCGAGCGTGTATTCGGTGCCGACCAGTGCGAACGCGGAAGACCACGTATCGATGGGCGCCAACGAGGCGCGTCATGTACTCGAGATGATGGAAGATCTTGGCTACGTGATTGCGCTGGAGCTATACACCGCCGCGCAGGCGCTGGATTTCCGCCAGGCCATGCTCAACGCCGCCTGCCGCCTTGCCGCGCGCGGCGACTGGCAGACACTGGCCGGCAAGGTGTCCAACGCGCCGCGCGAAGGCCACCCGAACTACGCGCAGTTCGCCAACGAAGTGCAGCAGCTCACCACCGCACTTGCCAACGTGGGTGACTTCCACGCAGGCGCTGCCGTACGCAAGGCGCACGATGCGTTGCGTCAGCATATCGGTTTCATGGCACGCGATCGTGCGATGGACGGCGACGTGCGCAAGGTGTGCGAGTTGGTGCGCGATCGGGTTTTTGCGCAGGGGTAAGGTTCTGGGGCCTGCTGTGCATGAAGTGAAAAAGCCTGCCGAAAGGCGGGCTTTTCCTTTATGCGGTGCATGTGTGCGGGAGTGCGTCCAGTGCGCGACCGCGGTCTCCACAAGGGGTGGTTACTCCGGCTCCTGGGCGCGCTTGAGTTGCCAGGTGACCCAGCTCAGCCACGCTAGGATCAGCGCGATCAGCAGCTTCTGCATGATGCCGGGAGGCGCTTGCTTCCATAGCGCCAGCAACCACATCTGCACGAAGGCCAGCCATGCCAGCAACCAGCCGGCGAGGGCGCTGCGCCGCATGCGCGAATCATGTCGCCAGCACCACGACAACCGCAGCATGCCGATTAGCAGACACAGGAAGGTGGTTTGCGCAGCCATGCCATGCGCGAATTTCGCAAGCTCGGCAGACGGTCCAGACACATCGAGCACGGTCACGGCCACCACCGGTAGCGCCACCGCGGCGACCACAAACAGCGCGCTTGCCAATCCGCTGCGCAGGCGGACATTCGTGATGCGATAGCTCGACCAGGCCAGTCCAGCCAGTGCTGCGGCCATCAGATAGTACGCGCCGCGTAACCACGCACCACCGGGTCCCTGGAGATAGGCGCTGAGCGGCATGGCGATCGGATCCAAGTCCGTCCTGAGCCATTGCAGGAGGCCGCCAGTGAGCGCGAAGTCGGCAAAGGCAAGGGCCAGCAGGCCGATCGCCAGCGACATCGGCAAGTTGTGACGCGTGGCTGGCATGACAGGCTTTACTCAGTGGCCGTTGCGGGTGCGCGGTGATGATCGCGCAGGGGAAGTTCTGGCATCAGCAGCATGACCGGAAAGGCGCAGATACGCCAAAGGGTCGAGTGGCAACCCCGCGGTCTAGAGCCGATGGATTAACCGTTCCTTGGGAGGGGCGCTGCCCATGGCTTGCTGCGTCGCGTCACGTTGCGTATGATGCGATCCATTGTATTAATGCGTTAGTACATTATGAAGCGTAGATCGATCGATCCCGAGACCCCCGCCGAGTCCGCCGAGCTCAGTCTTTGCGAGGCTTTGCTGTCGCTGAAGAACGCCGAGGAAATGTCGGCCTTCCTGCATGACCTGTGCACGCCAGCCGAGCTGGAGGTGCTGGTGGACCGCTGGCGCGTGGTGCCTTTTCTGCTCGACGGCATCTCCTATCGCGAGATCCATGAGCGGACCGCAGTGAGCATCACCACCATCGGGCGTGTGGCGCGTTTTCTCAACCAGGGCAGCGGCGGGTACCTCGCTGCCGCCGCCCGTGCCGCTCGTCGCCGGGCGGCCAGCAAGAAGGCCAAGGCATGAAACCGCGCGACCGACTTCGTATCGCGATGCAAAAATCCGGCCGGCTCACCGAGCCCGCTCTTGAACTGCTCAACCGTTGCGGGCTCACCTTTCGCCAGAGCCGCGACAAACTGTTTTGCTTCGGTGAGGGCGAACCGGTCGACCTGCTACTGGTGCGCGACGACGACATTCCGGGGCTGATCTCGCAGGGCGTGTGTGACTTGGGCATCGTGGGTCGCAACGTGCTCAGCGAATACCAGCTCACTGCAGGCCGCGACGGCCCCGCGCTGGCCGAATGGCGATCGCTGGGTTTCGGGCGCTGCCGGCTGTCCATCGCGGTGCCGCAGGAGCTCGATTACCGAGACGCCTTGCAGCTGCAGGGCCAGCGCATCGCCACGTCGTATCCGGGCTTGCTCGGCGAATGGTTGCGCACGCACGGCGTGGAAGCGGGCGTGGTGACACTGGCCGGCTCGGTGGAGATCGCGCCGCGCCTGGGCACCGCCGATGCCATCTGCGATCTGGTGCAGAGCGGCGGCACGCTGGTGGCCAACCAGTTGCGAGAGGCTGAGGTTCTGTTGGAGAGCGAGGCCGTGCTTGCGGGGCCGCGGGCGCTGCCCACGGACGAGCGCGGCGACATGATCGACCTGCTGCTCAAGCGCCTCGATGGCGTGATCCAGGTGCGCGAGTCGCGCCTGCTGCTGCTGCAGACCTCGCGTAGTGCGCTGGATGCGGTCATCCGCTTGTTGCCAGGAGGCCCGCAGCCGACCCTGCTGCCCGTGGCTGGCCAGCCCGATCAGCTGATGTTGCAGGCGTTGTGCGCAGGCGAAGTGAGCTGGCGACAGCTGGAAGAGATCAAGAAGGCCGGAGCGCGCGAGATGTTTGTGCTGCCGGTCGAGAAGATGCTTGCGTGATGCAGGCAGGACGAAAAGGTAGAACCGCATGAACCGCCTCAACTGGAATGCACTGGATGGTGTCGGACAGCGCGAAGCACTGTCACGACCTGCGCAATCGCGTGCAGAGAGCTTGCGTAGTGGCGTGGAACAGATCGTCGCCCGCGTACGGGCAGATGGCGACGCGGCATTGCGTGAACTGAGCGCGCGCTTTGACCGCGCGACGTTGGACACTATCGAAGTGACGGAGCAGGAGTTTCGCGATGCGGAAGCCCGCCTGACTCCGGAACTGAAGGCCGCCATCGGAGAGGCCGCCTCGCGCATCGATGCATTCCATCGCGCCGCTGCACCGCAACCGGTAGCGCTGGATACCGCCAACGGCGTGCGGGTGGAACGCGTGCTGCGACCGATCAAGCGCGTAGGGCTCTACGTGCCGGCAGGCAGCGCGCCGTTGCCGTCTACCGCGCTGATGCTGGGCGTGCCGGCGCGCATTGCCGGATGCGCCGAGGCCGTACTGTGTTCACCCGCGCGCGTCGACGGCCGCTGTGACGAAGCGGTGCTCTACGCCGCGCGCCTTACCGGCGTGCACCGGGTATTCAAGCTTGGTGGTGCGCAAGCGATTGCCGCAATGGCTTACGGCACCGAATCCGTGCCCAAGTGCGACAAGCTGTTCGGTCCCGGCAATGCCTGGGTTACCGAAGCCAAATTGCAGGTATCTGCCGACCCGGATGGTGCCGCCATCGACATGCCGGCCGGCCCATCGGAAGTACTGGTGATTGCCGATGACGAGGCCAACGCTGTCTTCGTCGCCGCCGATCTCCTGTCTCAGGCGGAGCATGGCCCGGATTCGCAAGTGATCCTGCTGAGCCCTTCCGTGGCGCTGCTCGATGCTGTCGAAGGCGAGGTTGTACGACAGTGCGCTGCCTTGCCGCGTGCCGACATTGCGGAGAAGGCTTTGCTGCAGAGTCGCCTTATCGAGGTGTCTTCGCTGGAGCAAGCTGTCGAGGTTAGCAACCGTTACGCGCCCGAGCATCTGATTTTGCAGGTTCGCGAACCGCGCGACTTGCTGTATGGCATCGAAAGCGCTGGCTCGGTATTCCTCGGTGCATGGACACCCGAATCGGTAGGTGACTATTGCAGCGGCAGCAACCATGTCCTGCCAACCTATGGCTACGCGCGCAGCTACAGCGGCGTATCCGTGGCCAGCTTCCAGAAGCAGATCACCGTGCAGGAGTTGTCCGCCGATGGTTTGCGCGCCATCGGCCCTTGCACCGCGATACTGGCGGCAGCCGAGCAGCTCGAGGGGCATCGCCGCGCCGTTACGCTGCGCCTGGCAGCGCTGGAGGATGCAGCATGAGCGTGCTTGACCTCGCACGCCCCGAGATTCGCGCCATGCAGCCGTATTCCTCCGCACGCATGGAGGCCAGCGGCGGCAAGATCATGCTCAACGCCAATGAGTCTGCGTGGGCGCCGCCCGGTGATCACGAGCTGGGTTGCAACCGCTATCCCGACCCGCAACCACGCGAACTTATCGACGCGCTGGCTGCACTCTATGGCGTACGCCCGGCGCAGGTGCTGGTGGGACGCGGCAGCGACGAGGCCATTGATCTGCTGGTGCGTGCCTTTTGCCGCGCCGGCGAGGACGCCATCGCCATCCAGCCGCCCACCTTCGGCATGTACGCTGTCAGTGCCCGTATCCAGAACGCGGCGGTTGTCGAGGTGCCACTGGCGGAAAACTTTTCGCTTGACGTGGATACCGTGCTTGCGGCGCTGACCCCGGCAGTGAAACTGGTGTTCGTCTGCACACCCAACAATCCGACCGGACAGCTGGTGACCCAGGCTCAGGTCGAGCGCCTCGCGCAAGCACTGTACGGCCGTGCGCTGCTGGTGGTGGATGAGGCATATGTCGAGTTCGCCGATGCGGCGACCGTGGCGACGCTGATCGATCACCATGACAACCTCGCGGTACTTCGTACTCTGTCCAAGGCTTGGGCACTGGCCGGCGCACGCATCGGTACGCTGCTTGCCAACGAGGATGTGATCGCGCTGCTCCGCCGCATCATCGCGCCGTACCCGCTGCCGCGGCCCTGCGTGTCGCTGGCATTGGAAGCCTTGTCGCCGCAAGGCCAGCAAGAGGCACGCCAGCACATCGAGGTCGTCCGCACGCAACGCTCACGAATGGCCGTCGCCCTGACCGGGTTGCCGGGCGTGCGCGAAGTGTTGCCTTCCCAGGCCAATTTTCTTGCCGTGCGTTTCGACGATGCGGCAGCGGTGTATCAGCGTTTATTGGAGGCCGGCATCGTGGTGCGTGACGTCCGCCGCTACCCACGGCTTGCTGACGCGCTGCGGATCACCATGGGGACGCCGGTGGAGAACGATCGCGTTCTCGCCGTACTGAAGGATCTGGCCATGGACAACGTGACGTCAGCTGCTGGATCGGCATCAGGTAAAAGAGCATGAGCCGAAAGATACTTTTCATCGATCGCGACGGCTGCCTCATCGAGGAGCCTGAAGATTTCCAGATCGACAGCTACGAGAAGTTCGCCTTGTTGCCTGGCGTCATCGGGGCGCTGCAGCGTTGCGTGACTGCCGGTTACGAACTGGTGATGGTGACCAATCAGGACGGTCTGGGCACGGCCAGTTTTCCGGAGGCGGGTTTTGCGGGGCCGCACGAACTGCTGATGCGAATCCTCGCCTCGCAAGGCATCCGTGTGCACGAGGTGCTGATCGACCGAAGCTTCCTGCATGAGCGCAAGGATACCCGCAAGCCAGGCATCGGCATGCTGCGCCACTACCTGGCCGATGATGGTTGGAGCCGCGCGGCGTCCGCCATGGTCGGCGATCGCGAAACCGACCTGCAGTTCGCCGCCAACATGGGTGTTCGCGGCTTTCGCGTGGGCGCCCAAGGACTGAGCTGGGACGAGATCGCGCACCAGCTGCTTGACGCGCCGCGCATGGCCACGGTGGAGCGAAACACGCGCGAGACGCGCATTACCGTCAGCGTGAACCTGGACAAGACGGCTGATCCGCAGATCCACACGGGACTTAACTTCTTCGATCACATGCTGGAGCAGATCGGCAAGCATGGCGGTTTCGCGCTGGTGCTTCGCTGCGATGGCGACACGCATATCGACGAACACCACACCATGGAAGATTGCGCGCTCGCCCTCGGGCAAGCGCTGCGGCAGGCACTGGGCGACAAGCGTGGGATCGCGCGCTACGGATTCACCTTGCCGATGGACGAGTCGCATGCCAGCGCCGCACTCGATCTTTCCGGGCGGCCATACTTCGTGTTCGAAGGGCAGTTTCCGCGCGAGCGCGTGGGCGATGTGCCTACCGAACTGGTGCCGCACTTCTTCCGATCGCTGTGCGAGACGCTGGGCGCGAACCTGCACCTGAGCGTGCACGGCGACAATGCACACCACATGGTGGAAGCCTGCTTCAAGGTGGTGGCACGTACACTGCGGCAGGCGATCCATCGCGAAGGAAGCGAGCTGCCGAGCACCAAGGGAGCGCTGTAGTGAGCGTGGTACTGGTTGATGCCGGTGGCACGAATATCGGCTCGGTTCGCTATGCATTGCAGCGGCTTGGCGTCGATGCGGCGCTGACCTCCGACGCGGCGACCATTCGTGCTGCCGACAAGGTCATCCTGCCGGGCGTGGGTGCCGCTGGGCCGGGCATGGCGCGCCTGCGGGAGCTGGGGCTGGTGGACCTGATGCGCTCGCTCATCCAGCCCGTGTTGGGCGTTTGCCTTGGCATGCAGCTGTTGTGCGAGCGCTCCGAGGAGGGCGACACGGACTGTCTCGGGCTGGTACCTGCCACCGTGCACCGTTTTGTCGAACAGCCTGGGCTGCGTGTGCCGCACATGGGATGGAACCGTTTGCATCGCCAGCGCGAACATCCCTTGTTGCGCGGGTTGGGCGAACAGGACTGGGCGTATTTCGTACACAGCTACGCCGTGCCTATGGGTGCTTACGCGCTGGCCAGCTCCGACTACGCCGGCGAGTTCGCTTGCGTGATCGCGCGTGACAATTTCCATGGTATGCAATTTCATCCCGAGCGCTCCGCCAAGGTTGGCGCTCGCCTGCTGAAGAACTTCCTCGAACTATGAGCTTCACCGTCATTCCTGCGATCGACTTGCGCGGCGGCCGTGTGGTGCGCCTCAAGCAAGGCGATTACGCGCAGCAGACCACGTACGACTTTGACCCTCGCAACCTGGCGCGTGATTACGCCCAGGCCGGGGCCCACTGGCTGCATCTGGTGGACCTGGACGGCGCGCGCGCCGGCAGCCTCGATAATCTTGCGGTGATCGAGGCGATTGCCAGCGATGGCATGCGCATTCAGGCGGGCGGCGGCGTGCGATCCGAGGCAGACGTGCAGCGGCTGTTCGGCGCCGGCGTAACGCGTGTGGTCGTGGGTAGCCTGGCGATCCGCGAACCGGAGCTGGTTGCTGGCTGGCTCAAAACGTATGGTGCCGACCGATTTACTCCGGCACTGGATACCTTGCAACGCGATGGCGCGTGGACGCTGCCCAGCGCCGGATGGACCGAAACGGAATCGCGCACGCTGGACGACCTTGCTCCGTGGTATGCCGAGCATGGTGCGAAACATCTGCTGTGCACCGATATCCAGCGCGACGGCATGCTCGCGGGTTTCAACCTCGAACTGTATCGCTACCTCGCCACGGCTGTGCCGTCACTTGCGGTACAGGCCTCCGGCGGCGTGCGCTCGCTGGAGGATATCCGCGCGGCCCGCGAAGCTGGCGCCCTCGGCGTCATTCTCGGGCGCGCACTGCTGGAGAGGCGCTTCAGCCTTGAGGAAGCACTGGCATGCTGAGCCGCCGGATCATTCCCTGCCTGGACGTGCGAGAGGGCAAAGTCGTGAAAGGTGTGCGCTTTCGCGACCACGTCGTGATGGGCGAAATCGTGGAACTGGCTCTTCGCTATCGCGATGAAGGTGCGGACGAGCTGGTGTTCTACGACATCACCGCCAGCCCGGAGGGGCGTAGTGTGGACCGCAGCTGGGTCGAGCGCGTGGCGCGGGTGATCGATATCCCGTTCTGTGTCGCCGGCGGCATTCGCAGTGTGGACGAAGCGCGGGCCGTGCTGCATGCCGGCGCCGACAAGATCTCGGTGAACTCACCGGCGCTTGAGCGCCCCGAATTGATCGACGAATTGGCTGCCGCGTTCGGCGTGCAGTGCGTGGTGGCGGGCGTGGATAGCCTGCGCGATGCCGATGGTGAATGGCGTGTACGTCAATACACCGGCGATCCTTCCCGCACACAAGCCTTGCCGCGACGCACGCTGGACTGGGTGGTCGAAGCGCAGCAGCGCGGTGCCGGTGAGATCGTGCTCAATTGCATGGGCAGCGATGGTGTGCGCCAAGGCTATGACCTTGAACAACTTGCCGCCGTGCGCGCCATTTGCCGGGTACCGTTGATTGCATCCGGTGGGGCAGGTGTCATCGAGCACTTCCGCGATGCCTTCGCACAAGCCGATGTGGACGGTGCGCTGGCCGCCTCCGTATTCCACTCGGGCGCCATCGCAATCCCCGCGTTGAAACAGACGCTGGCGGCCTGGGGCATCGTAATCAGGCTTTGAAAACGAATGACGGGTAGCGGAAGACGAGAGAGTACGCTGTCTCTCGCATTCGTTTCCCTTCGCGAGGAAACCAGATGACCACGACTAATCTCGACCCTTCACAACTCGACTGGTCCAAGGGTGATGGCTTGCTTCCCGTGGTCGTGCAGCACTGGCTGACCGGTGAAGTGTTGATGCTGGGCTACATGAATGATGAAGCGCTGGCGAAGACACAAGCGTCCGGGCTGGTGACTTTCTTCAGTCGCAGCAAACAGCGCCTGTGGACCAAGGGCGAAACGTCCGGTCACGTGCTGGCGTTGAAGTCGCTCCGTGTGGATTGCGATGCGGACACCGTGCTCGCGCTCGCCGAACCTCACGGCCCCACTTGCCACAAGGGCACCAGCAGTTGCTTTGGCAATGATGTGCGCCCGTTGTCGGGTTTTCTTGCCGAACTGGATGCCCTGGTGGCGAAGCGGGAAGCCGAGCGTCCGCCGGGTAGCTACACAACCCAACTGTTCGAAGGCGGCATTCGCCGCATCGCGCAAAAGGTCGGTGAAGAAGGCGTGGAAACCGCGCTTGCCGCCGTATCGCAGGATGACGAAGCCTTGCTCGGCGAAGCTGCCGACCTCGTGTTTCACCTTCTGGTGACATTGCGTGCCCGTGGCTTGGGCCTCTCGGACGTTGCAACGGTGCTGGCTGAAAGGCACGCGGTGCGCACCGCGCGTTGAGGGAGCATTGACCGCGTTGTTGCGCTGCCCCTCATAACCTCCCGGGAATAAGGCCACCAGCAAGTCGACTGAAGGCTAGCGCCGCCTTAACGGCGACTGTGATTGATTCTGTATCGGGCACGCAGACATCTCGGGGTACCGCTATGCCAGTGGCGTCGATTTGCTCAACGCAGGTGTGCGAGACGGGCCCGCAAGTGCAGGGCCGTGCTTTTTGATGGTGTCGATTTCCCGGTAACGCCTTCCAGTGTGAGGGCTGCTTTCACCAACGTTTTCTGGCAAGAGGATGGATGCTGGGTGACCTGCCATTGGCAGATCGCACGGCGTCGTGTCCGCAGTCCGAGGAGCGAGTTATGGCTGATATCGCGGTGATCGGTGGTGGTGCGGCGGGGGCGGCCGCTTTTGGAGAGCTGCTGGCGCAATTCGATGCGGGCACGATCCACTGGATCGTCGGCCAGCATGCGCCAGGCCGTGGTGTGGCCTACGGTACACGCGACGACAGGCATCTGCTCAACGTGCGGGCGGCCAGCATGGGGGTGTTTCAGGAACACCGCGATGATTTCATTCAGCACGCTTCACGTCAGTTGGGGCAGGTGAGGGGCACCGACTTTCTGCCGCGCCGGCTGTTCGGCGATTTCATCCAGGCGCAGGTGGGCGCACGCATCGATGCGGCACGTCGTGCCGGACGCAGTTTTCGTATTCACCCCGAGAGCGCGCGTGAAATTGTTCCCCGTGGCGAGGACGGTTATGCCGTGCGTGTGGGGGCTGGCCGCTGGCTTGAGGTTGGCCATGTCGTGCTGGCGGTGGGCGCTCTGACGCAGCGTCCCTTGCGCACGGTGTCGACCACGGCGCTCGCGGGTGGGGCCTACGAACTTGACCCATGGCGATTGGACCGGCATCCCAAGCCGCCGCGCCGCGTGCTCGTCATCGGTACCGGGCTCACCGCCGTCGACACTGTAATTTCAGCGGCCGTGCAATGGCCGCACGCCGAACTCGTCGCCGTGTCCCGGCATGGCTTGTGGCCGTTCACGCATTCAGCGCTGCCGCTTGGTCAGTATCCACGGCAGGACGAGCTCAATCAGGCATTGCTCGCCTGCGACGGTGTGGTACCCATGTTGCGCCTGGTGCGGCGGGCCATCGACGCTTCGCCGGAAACGGACTGGCGCAGCATCATCGATGGCATGCGCCCGATCAATGCACTGGTGTGGCAGCGGCTGAGTCATCTGCAGCGTCGCCAGTTTCTGCAGCACACGCGCTGGATATGGGAAGCATCGCGTCATCGCATGGCGCCAACCACTGGCGAGGTGATCCACCAGTTGCAGGAGGAGGGACGTCTGCAGGTGCATGCCGCGCGTGTGCTGGATGTCGATGGCACGTCACCGCTGCAGGTGACGTTGCGCGAGCGGGCGACACAGCTCGTCAGCACGCTCGAGGCGGACTTGGTGATCCAGGCTACCGGATTGGATACGGCCGTAGCGTACGGTGCGCATGACCTGCTGTCGCAATTGCTGCGCGATGGATTGGCCGTGGCCGATCCCTTGCAGTTGGGCGTGCTGGCGCGGCCCGATGGTCAGCTGCTTGGCGCCGCTGGCGAACCGCAGCCCGGTCTGCATGCGATCGGGTCGTTGTTGCGTGGAAACCTGTGGGAATGCACCGCCATGCCCGAAATACGGACGGCGGCTCATCGCCTGGCGGTTCAGCTGGCGCGCAGCGGCACTTCCACCGCCTCGCGTGACAGTGTCGGTGGGGGACCATGAAGCGGATAGGTGTTGGCGGCGCGCTGATTTTGCGCATGGCCAGGCCATGAGGTTATGCCATATTGCGATTATGCCGCTGTGCAACCGGGCGATAGTCTCGTCGTCACATCATCCGCAGGAGGCGTCATGAAGAAGTTCATCCCTGTCCTGCTTGCCGCTGTTGGCATGCTGCTCACCGCGGCGGTGGCAGCCAAGGATGTCACGCTGCTCAACGTGTCCTACGATCCCACCAGGGAGCTTTATCGCCAGGTCAACAGCGCCTTCGTCGCGCAGTGGAAGGCGCAGCATGGCGACAATGTGACCGTGCAGATGTCGCACGGTGGATCGGGAAAGCAAGCGCGCTCCGTGGTTGATGGCCTGCCGGCGGACGTGGTGACGCTCGCGCTGGCCTATGACATCGATGCCATCGCCGATCATGGCCTGCTGTCGAAGGAATGGCAGCGCCGTCTGCCCAACAATGCTTCGCCGTATACGTCCACCATCGTGTTCCTGGTGCGCAAGGGCAACCCCAAGGGCATCAAGGACTGGGCGGACCTGGTGCGTCCGGGCGTGCAGGTCGTGACGCCCAATCCGAAATCTTCCGGTGGTGCGCGCTGGAATTTCCTGGCCGCCTGGGGCTACGCGTTGAAGCAGCCGGGCGGCAGCGATGTCACCGCCAAAACGTTCGTGAAGGAGTTGTACACGCACGTGCCGGTGCTCGACACGGGCGCGCGCGGTGCTACCAACACCTTCGTCCAGCGCGGTATCGGTGATGTGCTGATTGCCTGGGAGAACGAGGCGCTGCTGGCGCGGCAGGAGCTTGGCAAGGACAAGTTCGAGATTGTGGTGCCGTCCATCACCATCCTGGCCGAGCCGCCGGTGGCCGTGGTCGATGCGAATGCAGACAAGCACGGTACGCGTGCCGTCGCGGATGCGTATGTGCAGTTCCTTTATTCGCCGCAAGGGCAGGAGATTGCTGCGAAGAGCTACTACCGGCCTCGTTCGCCGAACGTCGCTGCACGTTATGCAAGCCAGTTTCCGGCTACCCATACCTTCACCATCAACGAGGTGTTTGGCAACTGGCGCCAGGCTCAGGCGAAGTTCTTCAACGAAGGCGCCATCTTCGACCAGTTAGGCGCGGGAAACTGAGCCGATGCGACGGCAGGTGCTTCCAGGTTTCGGCATCAGCCTCGGCTACGCGCTGATCTATCTGGGGCTGATCGTCCTGCTACCGCTGGCGGCGCTGGCCTGGAAGGCGTCTGGCATCGGTATCGATGGGTTGATCCGTTTGTTGTCCGGGCCAAGGACGTTGGCAGCGTTGCGACTGAGTCTGGGCGGCGCTGTGCTGGCCGCGCTCATCAATGCGGTGATCGGCCTGCTGGTCGGCTGGGTGTTGGTGCGCTATCGCTTTCCGGGACGTAGGTTGTTCGATGCATTGGTAGATCTGCCATTTGCGCTGCCCACGGCGGTCGCGGGCATCGCGCTTACGACGCTGTATGCGCCGAACGGCTGGCTTGGCAGGTGGCTGGAACCATTGGGCATCAAGGTCGCCTACACGCCAATCGGCGTGTTCGTGGCGATGGTGTTCGTGGGGTTTCCGTTCGTGGTGCGTACGCTGCAGCCGGTGCTGGCATCGCTGGAGCGCGATGTGGAGGAGGCTGCCGAGAGCTTGGGCGCCCGGCGCTGGCAGACCTTCTTCCGCGTGATACTGCCGATGCTGGCGCCCACGCTGCTTACCGGTTTCGCGTTGGCACTGGCACGCGCCGTAGGCGAATACGGCTCGGTGATCTTTATCGCGGGCAATATCCCGATGCATTCGGAGATTGCGCCGCTGCTGATCGTGCAGAAGCTGGAACAGTTCGACTATGCCGGTGCCGCGGCCCTCGGCGCGGTCATGCTGCTGCTTTCGTTCGCCTTGTTGGTGATCGTGGCGTTGCTGCAACGCTGGAGCAATCGCTGGGCGGAGCGTGCGTCATGAATGGGCGGATAACTTCGCGATCGGTTGGTTGGCCACGCCGTGCAGCGCATGTTGCGCTGATCCTGGCTGCGGTGGTTTTTCTCGTGCTGTTTCTGCTGTTGCCGCTGGCCACGGTCTTCGTGGAGGCGTTCCGTCAGGGCGTTATGCCTTATGTCGCGGCTATCCGGCAGCCGGAGGCGCTGGCAGCCATTCGCCTGACGCTCATCGTGGCGGTCATCGCCGTGCCGCTCAACGTGATATTCGGCGTCGCCGCCGCCTGGGCGATGACGCGTTTCGAATTTCGCGGCAAGGCGCTGCTTGGTGCGCTCATCGACTTGCCGTTTTCCGTGTCGCCGGTGATCTCGGGCCTGGTCTATGTGCTGTTGTTTGGCGCGCAGGGTTGGTTCGGTCCATGGCTGGAAGTGCACGGCGTGAAGATCATCTTCGCTGTCCCGGGCCTGGTGCTGGCGACGATCTTCATCACCTTGCCGTTCGTGGCGCGCGAGCTGATACCGCTGATGCAGTCACAAGGCAGCGAGGAAGAAGAAGCCGCACGCGTGCTCGGTGCGAGCGGTTGGCAGATGTTCTTCCGCGTCACCTTGCCCAATATCCGCTGGGCACTGCTGTATGGCGTGTTGCTGTGCAATGCCCGCGCCATGGGCGAGTTTGGTGCGGTGTCCGTTGTGTCAGGCCATATCCGGGGGCTTACCACCACCATGCCACTGGAAGTGGAGATGCGTTACAACGAATACGACTACGTGGGTGCCTTCGCGGTCGCTTCGCTGCTGGCCATGCTGGCGCTGGTCACTCTGGCGGTGAAAACCCTGCTGGAATGGCGCTATGGTGACGAGATCGCCGCACATGCGCCCGGCGGTCATTGAGGACGTGGCATGACGCTCGAACTGTCCCGTCTGAATCGTCGTTTCGCCGAATACCAGGCGCTAGACGACGTCAGCCTGACGATCGCTCCCGGAGAGTTCCTGGCGCTGCTTGGTCCTTCCGGATCGGGCAAGACCACCTTGCTGCGCATCCTTGCTGGCCTGGACTGCCCGGACAACGGCCGTGTGGACAAGGACGGACAGGATTTCCTGGCCACACCCGCGCGTGAACGCAAGATTGGCATGGTGTTTCAGCATTACGCGCTGTTCCGGCACCTCACCGTGATCGAGAACATCGCATTCGGCTTGCGTGTGCGTTCATGGCGGAAGCGTCCCTCCCGTGTGGAAATCCGCGAGCGGGTCGATCGCCTGCTGCGACGCGTGCAACTGGAAGGACTGGGCAGTCGCTATCCCTCGCAGCTGTCAGGAGGGCAGCGTCAGCGCGTGGCGTTGGCCCGCGCGCTGGCGGTGGAACCCGATCTGCTGTTGCTGGATGAGCCGTTCGGTGCACTGGACGCGCAGGTTCGCGTCACGCTGCGGCGCTGGTTGCGCGAGCTGCATGAGGAACTGGAACTCACTACGGTCTTCGTGACCCACGACCAGGAGGAAGCACTGGAGCTGGCCGACCGTGTCGCCGTGATGAACAACGGCCGCGTCGAACAGGTCGGCTCGCCCGAGGTCATCTACCAGCAGCCCGCGACACCCTTCGTGTGCGAGTTCATCGGCAAGGTCAACCGGGTTAGCGTGCGACGCAACGCCATGGGTTTTGCCGCTGGCGGATGGATGCCCGACGGCGACCCGTGGCAGGGCCAGTTTGCCGAAGCGTTAGCGTATGTGCGGCCGGAGCAGTTGCGACTGGCGGTTCCGCCATCCCAACCGGGATGGGAAGCACGGCTGCGGCACATCTATCTCGCAGGCAGTGTGGCGCATCTCGAACTTTATATTGGTTCGCTGGACCAGACATTGGAAGCGGATATTGCCAGCGAAGATTTGTCGAGGCTGGGCCTGCATGCCGGCATGGAGTTGCGCGTGGCGCCTCGCAGTGCCGTGCTGTTCCCGAAGGACGGGAAGGGCGCCACGCTCAACCAGGAGCGCTGGATCTGGCACGCGAGGAGCCCGGTTCCCGCCTGAAAGGGCGTGTCTAACGCGTATCCGCGGGATGGGCAGGCGCGGCGAGCGGCAGGGTCGGCTTGAATGCTGTCGCCGGTCCCGGTGTTACATGCCGGCGCCACAGAGCCAGCTGGTCGGCAATGCCAGCGCCCGCGCTCATCTGGGGCTCCGACGGGGTGAGCTTGTCCTTCGCTTCCCATTGCGCAATCTCGCCGGAGGCCTGGTGGAAAGCTTCCATGAAGTCAGGTGTACGGTTGAGCGCGTCGACGAGCCAGGCGTGACCGAAGTAGGTAATGTCCGAATCGGTGCCGCAGCCGAATGAGCTGCGATCCGCGCGCGCCGCGGTGATCACGAGGGTGCCCGCGCCCTGGAGAGACGGCACGAACCCGCCGGAGTAGCAGGCGTTCACCACCACTACTTTCCACTTGAACGGGCGCTTGTTGAGGATGTCAGCCAGATCTGGCGCACCGATCTGGTCCAGCGGCAGCGGATCCATGTCGACCAGCAAGTTATGGTCTTCGTCGCCATGGGTGGTGAGGTACAGCAGCAGAATGTCCTCGTCCGGTTTCATCACATCGGCGAAACCATCCAGCGCTGTTTCCAGGTTGCTCCAGCTCGCCAACGGACGCTGCTCCAGCGTGCCCGGATTGTTCTCCAGCACCAGAACATGCGTCCCTGCACCGAAGCGCTGGGGAAACAGCTTTGCGGTGTATTCGGCCTCGTTGCGAAACACGTCTTGGCCGCCGTCGGCGCCGAACGCAAGCACATAGAGGTTGGGACGCCCGGCCACGCGCGGGCCCAGTTCAGCCAGCGCCTTGCGGACCATGCCGCGTTGCGCGTACATCACCTGCTCGGGCGATGGCGCCTGCTGTGGCCAGTTGTCCGACGCCGCGCTTTGGTCATCACCGGGTTCGGCCTCGGCAGGAGCCGTCACCGTCGCCGGTACCGCAACAGGGGTGCTGGCGGCGGTGGGTTCGGCAGCAGGCGGGGTGTGGTGCGCGAGCCCCATCATGAGCAACACACCGGCTGCGAAGGCGAGCAAGGCGGTCAGAGCGGTACGCATGGCGAAATTCCGCACAGGTCAGAGAATGATGCCGTCGAAATCGCGGTAAGCCGGATGTCGTGGTGCGTCAGGTATCGTCAGCGGCGCGCGCAGCAGCCACCCGGTGCGCAGGCCCGCCGTCTCCGCGGCGTCCAGCTCCTCCACAATGTCAGAGAGGAAGAGGATGTGGCCGGGCTGCTCGCCGATGGCTTCTGCGATTTTCTCGTAGGAGGCACGCTCGCGCTTGGGGCCCGTCTCGGTGTCGAAATAGCCGGCGAACAGCGGTGTCAGATCACCGGCTTCGCTGTATCGGAAGAACAGTTTCTGGGACGGCACCGAACCCGATGAGTAGACATACAGGTGAAGACCATCGGCGCGCCATGCATGCAGCCTGGCAGAGACCTCCGGATAGACATGGGCCTGGAACTCACCGTTCTCATAGCCGTCTTTCCAGATCATGCCCTGCAGCGCCTTGAGCGCCGTGGACTTGCGATCTTCGTCGATCCAGCGCAGCAGCAGCTCGATCACGTCCTGCCGTGGCGCCTCGATAATGCCGACCTCCTTGGCCGCCTCGTGTAGCCAATGCTGTATTTCCGGCGTATCGCCATGAGTTTCCACGTAGGCGGGCAGACGCTTGCGCGCATACGGAAACAGCACGTCCTTGACGAAGCTGATCGAGCTGGTGGTGCCCTCGATGTCGGTGACGATGGCGCGGATGACGGTCATGCGGGAAAGCCGGGGTGCAGGGGACCACAAGCTTACCCGCGGCGGGGTTTAGAGGGGAGGGGAAAAGGCGTAAGGCTTTATGTGGCCGATACCCGAAACCAAGGGCAGAGCCAGGGAATCCAATGCCCCGCTCGATACCGAAGCGCCGTCATCCCAGCGAAAGCTGGAATCCAGTGGCTTTGCTGCACTGTGCAAGAGCGCTGTTTCCTGGCGTTTCTCGGGACGGCAGGCTATTTTCCGGCGCCGGGTATTTAAGCCGCCGCAGCCGACGTATGCGGCACCATGCGCGGGAAACGCTCGGCAATATCCTCACCGGTGAACTGCGCGACCCAGCCTTCCTTGTTGGTGAAAAAGCGGATCGCCACGAAGTAGGGTGACTCGCTCATGTCGAACCAGTGGCGGGTGTTGTCGGGTACGCCGATCAGGTCGCCCTGTTCGCACAATATGTCGTAGACCTTGCCACCCAGATGCAAGGTGAATTGGCCGGCACCGGCAACAAAAAAGCGCACCTCATCTTCACTGTGGGTGTGTTCGCTGAGGAACTTCTGGCGCAAGGTTGCACGATCCGGATGGTCTGGCGTAAGGCTGATCACATCGACCGCCTGATAACCCTCCTGCGACATCAGCCGGTCGATATCGCTGCGATAGGCAGCGATCACTTCGTCCTGGCTGGCGCCCGGCGCGATGGGCTGGCTAGCCTCCCATTGCTCGAAACGCACGCCGACCTTTCCCAGTTCGTTCGCTATGTCAGCGTGCTCGGTATGCACGGACAGCGGAGCCTGTGGCTGGGTGTCGTTGAAGATGCGCAGACGGCTCATGCAGACAACCTCCGAAGATCAAGTTCGCAGCCGAGCAGAAATTCCAGCGCCTCCAGATGGCGGCGCGTTTCGGCCATGTCACGGCCCCAGGTATAGATGCCGTGGCCATTGATGAGATAGGCATGCAGCGGACGACCCGTATCGAGCCACTCGTCCACCTGCGCTACCAGTTCAGGCATGTGCTGGGTGTTCGGAAATACCGGAATCGCCAGCTCACTGTCGTGGGTGGTCTGGCCGGCGATCGCCTTCTGCAGCTCCCAGCCTTCGAGCTTCACCACGCCGTCGCGCGCGAACAGGCGCGAAGCCACGCTTTGCGTGCGTGAATGCGTGTGCAGCACTACGCCAATCTCGGGAAAGCGGCGATAGATCTGCGTATGCAGGTCGGTTTCCGCGCTGGGTCGTGCCGGGGTGCCCACGGCCTTGCCCTGCATGTCGATCACCATGATGTCATCACGACCCAGCTTGCCCTTGTCACGCCCGGAGATGGTGATGGCTGCAAAGTCGTTGTCCAGACGCATGGAGAAATTGCTGCTCGTGGCCGGCGTCCACCCGGCCGCGGCGAGTTCTCGCGCGGCCTCGGCGATGGCATCAGCCCGCTGCGCGAACAGTTCGGGTGAAATGGTGGCAGGAAGAATCTGGCTCATAAGGTATGGACGTCCAAACGAGATGAAACTATATCACGCTGCCTCTACGTCCACGGCGAAAATGCGATTCGTTCTCACGACTTATTCGCGAGACGAGTAGCATCCGGCGTAGATTCGCCACGGGCGTGGCGGATGCAGATGTTTATACAGACGGAGCTTGGACCAAATGTCGCATGATAAAGATATCGAATCGCGTCGCCGCTTTCTCAAGGCCGCAGCCGGGACTGCTGCCGCCGCTGTCGTGATCGGTGGCCTGCCACGCTTCGCGCGCGCTGCGGATCTGCCGCACCTTGCTGAGTCGGATCCGACGGCCAAAGCGCTGGGCTATGTCGAAGATGCCAGCAAGACGGCTGATGCCAAGCGCAAAGCAGGCGATACCTGCGTCAACTGCCAGTTCTATCAGGGCGGGGCGAGCGGCTTCGGCCCATGCCAGCTGTTCCCGGGCAAGTCTGTCAATCCGAAGGGCTGGTGCGTCTCGCACGCTGTCAAGAAAGCCTGAGCATTCTCTACTTCGTGTTGCCGAAGGCCGGCCATGATGCCGGCCTTCGCATTTTTGATGAGTGTGATCGCGGGACGCGCATGGCGAAGCGCGAATGAATCGCGCATCGCACAAGCATCGAAAGACAAAACTCAAGCCGAAGAACTCGGCGAGTAGAAGATGCTGCCCAGACGCGTCAGGCCGAGGAGCTGACCCGCCTGACGCGCCGGGCGGCAATCCGGGGCCCACTGCCAAGTGATCAACCCACGGAGCACAGATGATACTCCTGGAGGGTGAGTTTGGGGCTGGGCGGCCTCAAATTATTATCGAAAAAGTCTCGTTAAAATCAACAAAAACAAGCAGTTGCAATATAATTCGAGACTATGGATCACGAATGACAGCCAGGTGCAGGCAATTCGTTATGCCGGATGCGGCATGCCTGATTTTGCAATTTCGCCGAAATTTGAGTCAATTCGGCGAATATCGCTGATTTATTGACCAATTCGGCGGTGAAGCCGACTGTGACGAAGGCCGTAGCCGAAATAGATCGCCAGTCCGATCACCGTCCAGATGATCATCAGCAGCCAGTTGAACCACGCCATGGCACCGAGCAAGGCCAGGCAGCTCAGCACACCCGCGGGGCAGATCAGCCATGCCCACGGCACGCGGAAACCTCGGTGCAGCTGTGGCGCCGTATAGCGCAGGATCAGCACGCCCGCACACACCGCCACGAACGCGATGAGCGTGCCCATGGAGGTGAGGTCGGCGAGGAGATCCAGCGGAAATATCGCAGCCAGTATGGCGATGCCGATGCCTGTGATCACCGTGTTGATATGCGGCGTGCGGTGCTTCGGATGGATGCGATTGAACACCGGCGGCAACAAGCCGTCGCGCGACATGATCATGAAGATGCGCGGCTGCGCGATGATCATCACCAGAATCACCGACGATAGACCGATCATCGCGCCGATCTCCACCACCAGGCGCAGCCAGCCAAGCTCCGGATGGTTCCTGATCGCAGTAACCACCGGTTCGCTGGTGCCCAGCTGGGTGTAAGAAATCAGGCCAGTCAGCACGGCTGCCATCGCGAGATACAGGACTGTGCAGATCACGAGGGATACCAGCGTGCCGAATGGCAGGTCGCGCTGCGGATTCTTGCATTCCTGCGCGGCTGTGGATGTCGCCTCAAAGCCGATATAGGCGAAGAACACCATCGCGGCGCCGCGCATGATGCCGGACCAGCCGTACTTGCCCTGGCCTTCGTTGGCGGGAATGAAGGGATGCCAGTTTGCCGGGTCGATATAGCGATAGCCGGCGACCACTACGATGATGATCAGGCCCACCTTGAGCGCCACCATCAGCACGTTGAGGCCTGCCGACTCGCGGATGCCGACATAGCACAGTGCGGTGAGTGCCATCACGATTGCCACGGCGGGCAGGTTCATCAAATGGCCGGTAGCGACCAGATGTCCGTCGGTGAACGCCAGCGGCGCAGCCGTCAACGCCTCCGGCAGATGAATGCCTATGTGATCGAGCAGGCTGGTGAAATAGCCGGTCCAGCTGGCTGCCACGGCGGACGCGGAGATGCCGTATTCCAGCACCATGTTCCAGCCGATGAACCACGCCACCAGTTCGCCGAGCGTGGCGTAGGCATACGAATAGGAACTGCCCGAGATCGGGATCAGCGTGGCGAATTCGGCGTAGCACAGCGCTGTGAAGCCGCTGCAGATCGCCGCGAGCATGAAGGAGATCAGCACCGCGGGGCCTGCGTGTTCCGCTGCTGCCTGGCCGGTCACCACGAAGATGCCGGTGCCGATGACGGCGCCGATACCGAGTGCGGTGATACCCCAGGGGCCGAGCGTGCGGCGCAGGGTAGGTCCGTGGGAGGCGTCGTCGGCGTCGGAGAAGTCGGTCTTGCGGGCGAATAGCTGTTTGAGCATGCGTCAACCTGGTGGAGCGGAAGGCGACGGTATCGCCCTCGGTCGAAACGAGAGGGCCGGCACTAGGCCGGCCCTGAATGTTGGATCAGGAGTTTTGCTTGCGCAGCTTGCTATGGGAATAGCCATAGAAGAAATAAATCAGCATGCCAATCGTGGTCCAGCCCAGCATCAGTGGCCAGTTGACGCGGAACGACTGCCAGAACAAATACAGACAAATCACGGAGCCCAGAATGCTGACCACCCAGATGCCGGGGACGCGGAACGAACGGGGCAGGTCCGGTCGGGTATAGCGCAAGATCAGCACGCCGATGCACACCGTGGTGAAGGCCAGCAGGGTGCCCATCGACACGAGTTCACCCAGGATGCTTACCGGGAACAGGCCGGCAATCACGGCGGCCGTGACGCCCGCGATGATGGTGGCCACGTGCGGCGTGAAGTGCGACGGATGCACGCCCGCCATGGCCTTGGGCAGCAGACCGTCCTTCGCCATGCTGAAGAAGATGCGCGAGGTGCCCAGCAGCATCACCAGGATCACCGAACTCAGGCCGGCCAGCGCGCCGAACGACACAATCGCTTTCAGCCAGGTCAGCTGCGGATAGATGCTCAACGCGGTAGCCACCGGTTCGGGCGTACCCAACATGCGGTAGGGCGCGATGCCCGTCAGGGTCAGCGCCATCGCGATGTAGAGCACAGTGCAGACGAACAGCGAGCCGAGAATGCCGATAGGCATGTCGCGCTGCGGGTTCTTCGCCTCACCGGCGGCGGTGGACACCGCGTCGAAGCCCACGTAGGAGAAGAACACCAGCACCGCCGCGCGGAAGATACCGCTGGTGCCGAAGCGGCCAGGGGCTTCCTCCTTCGGAATGAACGGGTGCCAGTTCTCCGGATTGATGTAGCGGAACGCAAACACCAGGAACAGCAGAATCACGGCCACCTTGATCGTCACGATCACCGAATTGACGAAGGTGGATTGGGTGATGCCGACGTAGCAGAGTAGGGTGAGCGCGCCCACGATGAAGATGGCCGGCAGGTTGACCAGCGCGCCAGTGGCCACGATCTGGTGGGTGTCGGTGAACTTGAACGGGGCAGAGGCCAGGTAGTCAGGTAGGGCCAGCGACATGCCGGTCCAGTGACCGAGAATGGACAGACACTCGTTGAAGTAGCCTGACCAGCCCGCCGCCACGGTGGCGACGGCGAACAAATATTCGAGGACGAGATTCCAGCCGATGAACCAGGCGACGATCTCACCGAGGGTGGCATAGGAGTAAGCGTAAGCGCTGCCGGAGACCGGAATCATCGCGGCGAACTCGGCGTAACAGAGTCCGGCGAAGGCGCAGGCGATGCCGGCGACGATGAAGCTGATCACCAGTGCCGGGCCGGCATGTTCGGCGGCAGCCTGGCCGGTGATAACGAAAATACCAGCGCCGATGACTGCGCCGATACCAAGCATGACCAGGTGGCGTGCGGTGAGTACGCGCTTGAGGCTGGCTTCACCTTGCAGGGTGTCGTGTGGCAGCTCGCCAGCGTCGACATGTGGCGACGCCTGGATTGGATGCGTCGCAAACAGGTTTTTCAGCATGTTTCTCCCCTACCGCCTGTCTTGGTTCTTTCGTTTTTAAAAGCATGAAACCGTGACTTTCGCCACGGTTAGCGCGTCGCTACCCCTGCAACGACAGAGCACCATAGCCCAGCGGGGTGCGACGGTACAAGTTGCATTGCGGCTAGAAAGGGAGCACCTGGGACGGCTGGTGCCTGTCGCAGCGGCGTCTGGAATAATGCTGCCCCGCTGCCTTGCCTGGAGGTGGCGTTTCCCTGATTGTCACGGATCATCCATGAGCGGATTGCTCGCACAGTTTCGGCAGTACCTCCAGAAATGGCCAGAAGAAGACGGCTCGCAACATTTCATCGAATGGATCGCCGAGGGCACGCGAGCCTTTCAGCGTGAAGCACACGAGGGGCACTTCACCGGGTCGGCATGGTTGGTGAGTGCCGACGGCGAACGCGTGCTGCTCACCCATCACCGCAAGCTCGGTCGCTGGCTGCAGCTAGGCGGGCATGCCGATGGCGATGCCGACCTGGCGCGCGTGGCCCTGCGCGAAGCAGAAGAGGAATCCGGACTGGACGGACTGAGCGTGGAATCGGAGCCGTTCGATCTGGACCGTCACCGCATCCCGTCACGCGGCGACGAGCCGGAACATTGGCATTACGACGTGCGCTATGTCGTGTGGGCAAGCACCCATGAGGCATTCCTGGTCAGCGGGGAATCGCACGCGCTGGCATGGCGCTCCATCCGGGAGATTGCAAATGACTCATCCGGCGACGTATCGCTGAGGCGGATGGCCCGAAAATGGCTGATGCGCAAATAGTTGCGACTCAGCACTGCAAGTTCCACGCGCCGGTTCATCATCCGGAAATTCACCGGGATCATGCGCATAGAGCGCATCGACTGATTATTGGGCTGCCGCTCAGGCGTACTTTGCGGGCGCCGGATTCAGGTGGCCGCAATCCACACACGTGCGTGCCTCGATGGAGCGATAGAAGCGCTCGAACACCGGCGGGAAATCGTTTTCGATGCTGTCGAGAGTGAAGTACTCCTCATACAGCTTGTGATTGCAGCGCTCGCAGAACCATAGCAGGCCATCTTTTTCGCCGGCGAGACGGCGGCGTTCGATGACCAGACCGATCGAGTCCGGCATGCGCTGCGGCGAATGAGGCACACAGGGCGGCAGGTAGAACATCTGCCCGGCGCCGATGGGAATATCGCGCGCGACGCCTTCGTCCTGCACCTTCAGCACCATCTCGCCCTCAAGCTGGTAGAAGAATTCCGGACCTTCGTCGTAGTGGTAGTCCGTGCGTGCATTGGGACCACCAACGATCATCACGATGAAATCGCCGTCCACGATGCACTTGTTGCCCACCGGCGGCTTGAGCAGGTGACGGTGTTCGTCGATCCAGCGCTTCAGGTCGATGGGTGGCAGCAGGGACATGATGTGTTCCAGCGAAAATGTGGCATCAAGATAACCTCGAGAGCCCGTCTGGGGAATGCCTGTTCAGTCGATCCACCGGCCATCGCGGACGATGGCCTCCAGGCGCGAGAGATGGAGGGGCACTTCCAGGCCTTCGGCAGCGATCCAGTGGTCGTTGTAGCAGGTGTCGCGATAACGTTCGCCGCCATCGCAGATCAGCGTCACCACCGGGCCGCGCTCACCGCTGGCGCTGAGTTCCGCCATCAGTTGTAGCGCGCCGACCAGATTGGTACCGGTGGAGCCGCCACAGCGTCGGCCAAGCAATTGCTCCAGCAGGTGCAGTGCCGCGATGGAGGCGGCGTCGGGTACGCGCAGCATGCGATCGATTACTTTGGGCAGGAACGAGGGTTCCACCCGCGGGCGGCCGATGCCTTCGATGCGCGAACCGCGCGTCAGCTGCAGGCTGGCATCGCCGCTGGCGTAGTAGTCGTAGAACACTGAGTTTTCCGGGTCAACCACGGCAAGCCGAGCCGGTACATGTCGTGCCGAGCGATAGCGGATGTAGCGACCGATGGTGGCCGAGGTGCCGCCGGTGCCTGCCGGTACGACGATCCAGCGCGGATCCGAATCGGATTCGTTCTGCATCTGGCGGAAGATCGATTCGGCAATATTGTTGTTGCCACGCCAGTCGGTGGCGCGCTCCGCATAGGTGAACTGGTCCATGTAGTGGCCGTCGAGTTCGGCAGCCAGCCGCTGCGCCGCACCGTACACATCGGTGTCGTCGATGAAATGGCAGTGGCCGCCGAAGAATTCGATCTGTGCCACCTTGTCGCGCGAGGTGCTGCGGGGCATCACCGCGAAGAACGGGAGGCCGAGCAGGCGAGCGAAATACGCCTCGGAGATCGCGGTGCTGCCGCTCGAAGCTTCCACCACCGGCTGGTCGGCATTGAGCCAGCCGTTGCAGATGGCATACAGGAACAACGAGCGGGCCAGTCGGTGTTTGAGGCTGCCCGTGGGGTGGACGGATTCGTCCTTGAGGTAGAGCGGGATGCCTGGGAAGGCGGCGAGATCCAGGCGGATCAGATGGGTGTCGGCCGAGCGATGGGCTTCGGCCTCTAGGACTTGGACGGCTTGACGGGTCCAGGCGGTGTGCATTCAAGCAGTTTAGCGCCCGGGCGTGAGTGGGGCGTTGACGTTGATCAGTGCGCTCTTACTTCCTCTCCCCCGCGGGGAGGGGATTGAGATGAGGGGCGGGTGCTTGCGAGAGGGTTGAACAGAAAAGGACTTTCAGAAGCCGCCATCTATTTGGCGTCATCACAAGATTGTCCCCTCACCCCAGCCCTCTCCCCTTTGGGGAGAGGGAGCTAGAAGCTTCAGACTTCCAGCGTCGCCAGATCACCCTTTTCTTCCAGCCAAGCCTTGCGATCGCTCGCACGCTTCTTGGCCAGCAACATGTCCATCAGCTTGGTGGTGCCATCGTCACCGTCGACGGTGAGCTGCACCAGGCGGCGGGTGTCCGGATGGATGGTCGATTCGCGCAGCTGCGAGGGATTCATCTCGCCCAGGCCCTTGAAGCGGGTGGTGCTGACTGCACCCTTCATCTTTTCGCGCTGCACGCGCTCGAGCATCGCGTTCTTTTCGTTTTCGTCCAGGCAATAGAACACCTGCTTGCCCACGTCCACGCGAAACAGCGGCGGCATAGCAACGAAAACATGGCCCTCGCGCACCAGCGACGGGAAGTGACGCAGGAACAGGGCGCTGAGCAAGGTGGCGATGTGCAGCCCATCCGAATCGGCGTCGGCCAGGATGACCACCTTGCCGTAACGCAGACCGGAGAGGTCGTCCTTGCCAGGATCGCAACCGATCGCCACGGCGAGGTTGTGCACTTCCTCCGAGGCCAGCACCGAGCCGGATTCGACTTCCCAGGTGTTGAGGATCTTGCCGCGCAGCGGAAGGATCGCCTGGAATTCCTTGTCACGCGCCTGTTTGGCGCTGCCGCCCGCCGAGTCACCTTCGACCAGGAACAGCTCGGTGCGGGTCAAGTCGGTGGCGGTGCAGTCAGCCAGCTTGCCGGGCAGCGCGGGGCCCTGCGTGATCTTCTTGCGTACGACCTGCTTGGCGGCCTTCATGCGCGCGCTGGCGCGCTCGATGGCAAGCTGCGCGATGCGTTCGCCCAGATCCACATGCTGGTTGAGCCACAGACTGAAGGCGTCGTGGATGACGTTTTCCACCATGCCGGCCGCGTTACGCGACGACAGGCGTTCCTTGGTTTGGCCAGCGAACTGCGGATCCTGCAGCTTGGTCGAGAGCACGAAGGCGAGGCGCTCCCACACGTCTTCGGGCGCGAGTTTCACGCCACGCGGCAGCAGATTGCGGATATCGCAGAACTCGCGGATGGCATTGGTGAGGCCCGAGCGCAGGCCGTTCACGTGCGTGCCGCCCTGTGCGGTGGGAATCAGGTTGACGTAGCTTTCCTGCACCAGCTCGCCTTCCGGCAGCCAGGCCAGGGCGACGTCGAGGCCATCCGCCTCGCGCTGTATGTGGTGTACGAACAGCTCAGCTGGAATCGATTCGGCGCCGTCGAGTTCGTCGCGCAGATAATCGCGCAGGCCGTCCTCGTAGTACCACTCGTTGACTTCGGCGGTGGCTTCGTCAGTGAGCTTCACGATCAGGCCCGCGCACAGCACGGCCTTGGCGCGCAACAGGTGGCGCAGCTTAGACAGCGAGATCTTCGGCGAGTCGAAGTATTTTGGATCGGACCAGAAGCGCACGGTGGTGCCGGTCTTCTTCTTCGGCACCGTGCCGATGATGTCGAGATCGCTGACCCGGTCGCCGTGCTCGAACGCCATGCGGTATTCGTTGCCATCGCGGCGGATGGTGACTTCCACCCGGCTGGACAGCGCATTCACCACCGATACGCCCACGCCGTGCAGGCCGCCGGAGAAGTTGTAGTTCTTGCCGTTGAACTTGCCGCCCGCATGCAGGCGCGTGAGGATCAGTTCGACACCCGGGATACCTTCCTCAGGGTGAATGTCTACCGGCATGCCGCGGCCGTCGTCGCTTACTTCGACGGAGCCGTCGGTGTGCACGATCACTTCCAGCGTCTTGGCGTAGCCAGAGATGGCCTCGTCCACCGAGTTGTCGATCACTTCCTGCGCCAGGTGGTTCGGGCGGGAGGTATCGGTATACATGCCTGGGCGGCGCTTGACTGGGTCAAGGCCGGAGAGGACTTCAATGTCGGCGGCGTTGTAGCGACTGCTCATGGGGAGGTTTCGACGTGGTCGGACGCGGGAGGATGGGTTGCGGGGGCGGGCAGGTCAAGGGTGGCCTGCTTTGTGTAGGAGCGCACCCTGTGCGCGAACAGCCTACATGGTCACGGCGCGACGCCAGGTAGGGTCGCGCACAGGGTGCGCTCCTACAATGAACGGGTTACAGCGGTACGCAATGCCGTTCCAGCCAAGCCAGGTCCGCGTCTTCCAGCAAGGGTGCCAGTGCGGCCCGTACGGTGGCGTGATAGTCGTCCAGCCAGGCGCGTTCCTCGGGATTGAGCAGGCTTGGCTCAAATGCGCGACGGTCGAACGGGCAAAAGGTTAGCGTCTCGAAGGCGTAGAACTCGCCAAACTCGGTGCGGTCGGCCTCGACCACCACGGCAAGGTTCTCGTGTCGGATGCCGTGGCGGCCAGGCTTGTAAAGGCCGGGCTCGATGGACGTGATCATGCCCGGCTCCAGCGCCACCAACGCGGCGCCCGATACCGGCGGGCGAATGCCCTGCGGACCTTCATGCACATTGAGGAAGTAACCCACGCCGTGACCGGTGCCGTGGCCATAGTCCATACCGCTGGCCCACAGGGGCGCGCGAGCCAACGCATCCAGCTGCGGGCCGCTGGCGCCCTTGGGGAAGCGGGCGCGGCTGAGCGCGATCATGCCTTTCATCACCAGCGTGGCGTCGCGGCGCTGCTCGGCGGTGGTTTCGCCCAGCGCCAGCACGCGCGTGATGTCCGTGGTGCCGCCCAGGTACTGGCCACCGGAATCAATCAGCAGCAGACCTTGCGCCTTGAGTACGCTGTGAGCTTCGGGTGTGGCGCGGTAATGCGGCAGCGCGCCGTTGGCCTGATAACCGGCAATGGTGGAAAAGCTTTCGCCGATAAAGTCGGGTTGCGCTGAACGCTCTTCGCGTAGCAGCGCATCGACATCGAGTTCAGTCTGGCGCATGCCGGCGGTGACACGTTCCTCCAGCCGACGGAAGGCCCGTGCCAGTGCGGCACCATCGCGGCGCATCGCTTCGCGGATGTGATCGAGCTCGGCTTCGGACTTGCGCGCCTTGAATAACGTGGTGGGGTTGGCGGTCTCAATAGTGCGCACGGCCGGGGCGATCGCAGATGCAACCGAGACCACGACGCGGCCGCTGTCCAGCAGCAGGCGATCAGGCTCGCCCAGCTCGGCTAGAGCGTCGGTAACCGTCGCGTAGTCGGCAATGTGCACGTCATCGGCCGCCAGAGCGCCTACCAAGGCATCGGTAAGCTTGCCGCGACCCACAAACAACGTGGCGCGTCCTTCGGCCTGTATCAGCAGGTGGGCGAGGAACACGGGATTGCATTCCACATCGCTGCCACGCAGGTTGGTCAGCCAGGCGATATCGTCCAGGCTCGACACGAAATGGTGAGTGGCACCCAGCTTGCGCATCGCGGTGCGCAGGCGGCCAAGCTTTTTGCTGCGGGGCTGAATTGCGTAGCGCAGCGGGTGTTCGACCACCGGGGCGCGGGGCAGGGTTGGGCGATCTGGCCAGATCTGCGCGGGCAGGTCGAGGTCGGTACGCAAACCGGCGCCAATGTTCTCGAGCCTTCGTTCCAGCTGGCGTGCAGTGGCCAGCGACAGGCTGTCGCCGGTCACCGCCAGCGTCTGGCCGGCGTGCAGGTGCTGCTGCAGCCATTCGATGTGTTCGGGCGCGTGCGCCACACGCTGCTTCATCAATTCGATGCCGCTGCCGGCCAGTTGCTGCGTGGCCTGGGCGAAGTAGCGTGAATCGGTCCACAGGCCCGCATGGTCCGCGGTGACTATCAGTATGCCTGCCGATCCGGTGAATCCGGACAGCCAGGCTCTGGCCTGCCAATGCGCAGGCAGGTACTCGGAAAGGTGCGGGTCGGCACTGGGAATCAGGCAGGCGGCAACGCCGTGCTGCTGCATCGCGTGTCGCAGGGTGGCCAGTTTCGCGGGTGTGGTTTGGTCCATCGGGGCATGGTAGCAGGGCCATGCGTATCGCCCATTTCCAGCGTTTCGGAGGCGATTTTTCGCTCGAGAAGCGGGTGCTGGCTATTGCATTTGCGAGTCAAGTTGCCACGGTGCAGTGCGCAAGAATCTACCAGTGCGGCATTGTGTCTCAAGGCCAATCAAACGAGCGTCCAACTCGCTAGGATGCCGCCCGTCCCCACGCAGTGCCCCCAGGTTGTTCGTGAAAATGCATGCCCTCATTTCGCGCTTGCGCTACGCAGGCGTTGGCGCCGCCGTGTTCCTCAGCGGCTGCAACATGGAAGTCCTCACCCCCAAGGGTGACATCGGCGTCCATGAGAAGTCCCTCATCCTGATTGCGCTCGGCCTGATGGCGATCGTGGCGATTCCGGTGATCGCGATGACGCTGTGGTTTCCATGGCGTTATCGCATCTCCAACAAGAAGGCCACCTATGCGCCGACCTGGGCGCACTCGACCAAGATCGAGGTGGTGGTGTGGACCATTCCCGCGATCATCGTGGCGATCCTGGCCGTGATCACCTGGCACACCTCGCACACGCTCGACCCGTACAAGCCGCTTGAGTCCGATGCCAAGCCGGTGACCATCCAGGTCGTTGCGATGGACTGGAAGTGGCTGTTCGTCTATCCGGACTACGGCATCGCCACGGTCAACGAGATGGCCATCCCGACCGACGTGCCGGTGAACTTCGAGATCACCTCCGACTCGGTGATGAATTCCTTCTTCATTCCGCAGCTGGGCAGTCAGGTCTACGCCATGGCCGGCATGGAAACCAAGCTGCACCTGATTGCGCGCGAGCTGGGCACGTATGCCGGCCTGTCTGCCAACTACAGCGGCGAAGGCTTCTCGGATATGCATTTCCAAGCCATCGCCACTACTGAGCAGGGCTTCAAGGACTGGGTCGCCAAGGCCAAGGCCACGCCGGTTGTGCTCAACGACGAGACCTACAAGGCGCTGGCCAGGCCGAGCCAGAAGACCCCGGTGAGCTACTACGGCAGCGTTACGCCGGGCATGTTCGGCCGCGTCGTCAACAAGTACATGGACGGCATGTCGCACGGCGAGGCCGCGCACGAAGGCATGTCGATGGACATGCATGACCACGGGGACGGGGACGCGATGTCCTCGCCCATCACCCCGGCCAAGGCAGAGAAGTAAGCCATGTTTGGAAAGCTCACCCTCGACGCGATCCCGTATCACGAGCCAATCGTCATGGTCACCCTCGCTGCCGTGTTGCTCGGCGGCCTGGCCATGCTGGTACTGATCACCCGCATGCGTAAGTGGGGCTATCTGTGGTCCGAATGGTTCACCTCAGTGGACCACAAGAAGATCGGCGTCATGTACATCATCGTGGCGCTGGTCATGTTGCTGCGCGGCTTTGCCGATGCCTTGATGATGCGCGGACAGCAGGCCGTGGCCACGGCCGATTCGGCCGGCTACCTGCCGCCGCATCACTACGATCAGGTGTTCACCGCGCACGGCGTCATCATGATCTTCTTCGTGGCAATGCCGCTGATCACCGGTCTGATGAACCTGGTGGTGCCGCTGCAGATCGGCGCGCGCGACGTGGCCTATCCGTTCCTCAACTCGCTGAGCTTCTGGCTGTTCGTGTCTGGCATTGCGCTGGTGATGGTCTCGCTGTTCGTGGGGGATTTCGCCGCGACCGGCTGGCTGGCCTATCCGCCGCTGTCGGGCCTCGAATACAGCCCAACGGTAGGTGTGGACTACTACATCTGGGCGCTGCAGTTATCAGGCCTGGGTACCACGCTGAGCGGTATCAACTTCATCGTCACCATCATGAAGATGCGTGCCCCTGGCATGACCATGATGAAGATGCCGGTGTTCACCTGGACCGCGCTGATCACCAACATCCTGATCGTGGCTGCGTTCCCAGTGCTAACGGTGACGCTGGCACTGCTGACGGCAGACCGTTACCTGGACATGCACTTCTTCACGAACACGTTGGGCGGCAACCCCATGATGTACGTGAACCTGATCTGGATCTGGGGCCATCCTGAGGTCTATATCCTGGTGCTGCCGTGCTTCGGTGCGTACTCGGAAATCGTCTCCACGTTCTCCAAGAAGCCGCTGTTCGGCTACACCTCGATGGTCTACGCCACCGCGGCGATCGGCGTGCTGTCGTTCCTGGTGTGGCTGCACCACTTCTTCACCATGGGCTCGGGTGCGAACGTCAATGCCTTCTTCGGCATCATGACGATGATCATCTCTGTGCCCACCGGCGTGAAGCTGTTCAACTGGTTGTTCACCATGTATCGCGGCCGGGTGGAAATGACCGTGCCGATGCTGTGGACGATCGGTTTCATGATCACCTTCGTGGTCGGTGGCGTCACCGGCGTGCTGATGGCGGTGCCAGCGGCGGACTTCGTGCTGCACAACAGCCTGTTCCTGATCGCGCATTTTCATAACGTGATCATCGGTGGCGTGGTGTTCGGCTGCATGGCCGCAATCAACTACTGGTTCCCGAAGGCATTCGGCTTCCGCTTGAACGAGCGCTGGGGCAAGGCGTCGTTCTGGTGCTGGCTGATTGGCTTCTACGTCGCCTTCGTGCCGCTATACATCCTCGGCCTCAAGGGCATGACGCGCCGCATGAACCACTACGCCAACCCCGAGTGGCAGCCGTACCTGGTCGTGGCACTCGTCGGCGCCGTGATCATCGGGATGGGCATCTTCTTCACCGTGCTGCAGTTCTACATCAGCGTGCGTGACCGCAAGAAACTCACCGATCCCAGCGGCGACCCGTGGGGTGGCCGCACCCTGGAATGGTCCATCAGCTCACCGGCACCGTTCTACAACTTTGCGCTGGTGCCTCGCGTCGCCGAGCTGGACCAGTTCTGGGAAGACAAACAAAACGGAGTCGCTTACGTGCAGCCTGCCAAGTACGAAGACATTCACATGCCCCGCAACACCGGCATCGGTGTGGTTATGGGCGCATTCGGTACGGTCCTGGGTTTCGCGCTCGTCTGGCACATCTGGTGGCTCTCGGCCATCGGCCTGCTGGGCATGATCGGTGCGTTCATCGCCCGCGCCTATGACCGCAACATCGATTACTGGGTGCCCGCGGCCGAGGTCGAGAGGATCGAGCGTTCGCGCCACGCCAAGCTGCAGCAGTTCCAGACCACGCAGGTGGCCCCAGTCGCGGCGCCCTCGCGTCAGAAGGTGGCGTAACCCATGAGCAGTGCCGCAGTTCGCGCCTCGCACGGCGCACTTGACGACGTCCTCCACGGCGGGGGCGTCGACGATCACCATCACGAAGATGGATCCAAGACCTTGCTGGGGTTCTGGATCTACCTGATGAGCGACTGCCTGATCTTCTCGGGCCTGTTCGCCACCTTCGCCGTGCTGGCCAACGCCACCGCAGGCGGCCCGACCGGCAAGGAGCTGTTCGAGCTGCCTTACGTGCTGGGCGAGACGATGCTGCTGCTGATCTCGTCGGTCACTTTCGGCATGGCCATGCTGAACATGCATGCCGGCCACAAGGGCAAGGTGATCGCCTGGCTGGCGGTGACGTTCCTGTTCGGTGCCGGCTTCATCGGCATGGAAGTCTACGAGTTCGCCAAGCTGATCCATGAAGGCGCGGGCCCGAGCCGCAGCGCCTTCCTGTCGTCCTACTTCACCTTGGTCGGCACCCACGGCATCCATGTCACCTCCGGCCTGATCTGGCTGGTGGTGATGATGGACCAGCTGCGCCGTTTCGGCCTCACCGACGCAACCCGTCGTCGCCTGTCGTGCCTGAGCCTGTTCTGGCACTTCCTGGATATCGTCTGGATTTGCGTGTTCACCTTTGTCTATCTGCGGGGAGCCATCTGATGTCCGGCAACCACCATTCCCATGATGACGCCCACCACGAGGCCGCTCACGCCGACCACGGCAGCGTGAAGTCCTATGTGGTCGGTTTCGCCCTGTCGTTGCTGCTGACCCTGGCCTCGTTCGGCGTGGTCATGAGCGGTGCGGTCCCGCACAACCTGATGATGCCGGGCATCGTGGTGTTCGGCGTGGCCCAGTTGCTGGTGCAGCTGGTGTGCTTCCTGCACATGGGCACCTCGCCGGCGCAGCGCGGCAACCTCGCCATCATGCTGTTCACCATGCTGATCCTGGCCATCGTGGTGGTCGGCTCGCTGTGGGTGCTGCACAACATGAACGAAAACATGATGCATCCGATGCCGAAGATGATGCCGATGGAGTGATTCTCCGGCGTGGCATGTTCAACGAAGGCGCCTCAGGGTGCCTTCGTCGTTTCTGACAGGACTGGATGCGTCCGGTTCCTTCACCGTCATTCCGGCGAAAGCCGAAATCCAGTGACTTTCCGTGAGCGTCATAGAGGCGCCTGGATTCCGGCTTTCGCCGGAATGACGGTGAGAGTTTGGGGCCGGTGCGGCATGACCGAGCGCCATGGGCGCGTGCCCCCAACTTGAACAAGCCAGTCATTTAAGTGCATCAAGCCCTCGCAGCCGGCCCGCTCTTCCTCTAAAATGCCGATTTCCAGCACGGCTGCATCCCATGACCCCCCTGATTTTCGTCACCGGCGGTGTGGTGTCCTCGCTTGGCAAGGGCATCGCCGCGGCGTCGCTGGCTTCCATCCTGGAAGCGCGTGGCCTCTCGGTCACCATGATGAAGCTCGATCCGTACATCAATGTGGATCCGGGCACCATGAGTCCCTTCCAGCACGGCGAGGTCTATGTGACCGACGATGGCGCCGAGACCGACCTTGACCTCGGTCACTACGAGCGCTTCGTCCACACCCGCCTGACCGGCAAGAACTCCATCACCACCGGCAAGATCTACGAATCGGTGATCCGCAAGGAGCGCCGCGGCGACTACCTGGGCGCCACCGTGCAGGTGATCCCCCATATCACCGACGAGATCAAGCACTGCATCCACGAGGCCACCCGCGGCTTCGATGTGGCGCTGGTGGAAATCGGCGGCACGGTGGGTGACATCGAATCGCTGCCGTTCCTCGAGGCCATCCGCCAGCTGCGCATCGAGCACGGGCCGGAAAAGGTGTTGTTCATCCACCTGACGCTGGTGCCGTACATCAAGGCCGCCGGCGAGATCAAAACCAAGCCGACCCAGCATTCGGTGAAGGAGCTGCGTTCCATCGGTATCCAGCCGGACGTCCTGCTGTGCCGTTGCGAGCAGCCGCTGCCCGAGGGCGAGCGCCGCAAGATCGCGCTGTTCACCAACGTGCCTGAGAACGCCGTGATCAGCGCGGCCGACGTGGACATCATTTACAAGCAGCCGCTGTGGCTGCACAAGCAGGGCCTCGACGAGATCGTGGTCCGCAAGTTGGGCCTGGAAGCGGGTCCGGCAGACCTGTCCGGCTGGCAGCGCACGGTGGATGCCGTCGAGCATCCGAAGGAAGAGGTCACCGTGGCCATCGTCGGCAAGTACGTCGAGCACAAGGACGCCTACAAGTCCCTGGGCGAGGCACTGCGCCACGGCGGCATCAAGCAGCTCACCCGCGTCAATCTCAACTGGGTTGATTCGGAGCAGGTCGAAGCCGAGGGCGCGGCCAAGGTGCTGGGCAGCGCGGACGCCATTCTGGTGCCGGGCGGTTTCGGCAAGCGCGGTTTCGAAGGCAAGGTGCTGGCGGCCAGGTACGCCCGTGAAAAGGGCGTGCCGTACTTCGGCATCTGCTACGGCATGCATGCCGCGGTGGTGGATTTCGCTCGCAGCGTGGCCGGTCTGACCGAGGCCGATTCCAGCGAGAACGACCGCAACACTCCGGACCCTGTGATCGGCCTGATTACCGAGTGGACCACCGCCAGCGGTGAAGTCGAGCAGCGCAACGAGCGCTCGGACCTGGGCGGCACCATGCGCCTGGGCGCGCAGGAATGCCGCCTCAAGACCGGCACGCTGGCCCGTCAGCTGTACGGCCAGGACGTGGTGCGCGAGCGCCATCGTCATCGCTACGAATTCAACAACCGCTACCGCCAGCCGTTCGAAGATCTTGGCCTGGTGATCTCCGGCAAGTCGATGGACGACCTGCTGGTGGAAATCGTCGAGCTGCCGGCGCAGAAGCACCCGTGGTTCCTGGGCTGCCAGGCGCATCCGGAGTTCACCTCCACGCCGCGTGACGGCCACCCGCTGTTTATCGGTTTCGTGCAGGCCGCCCGTGAGTTCAAGACGGTGCGCGAGGGTGAGCGTCTCGCCAAGGAGTCCATCGCATGAAGTTGTGTGGATTCGAGGTTGGCCTGGACCAGCCGCTGTTCCTGATTGCCGGCCCTTGCGTGGTCGAGTCCGAGCAGTTGCAGATCGACACCGCCGGCAAGCTGAAGGAAATCACCGGCAAGCTCGGCATCAACTTCATTTTCAAGTCGAGCTTCGACAAGGCCAACCGCTCGTCGATGAACAGCTTCCGAGGCCCAGGCATGGAAGCGGGCCTGAAGATCCTGGCTGAAGTGAAGCGACAACTTGGCGTGCCCCTGCTCACCGACGTGCATGAATACACGCCGATGCACGAAGTGGCCGCCGTGGTCGATGTGCTGCAGACGCCGGCGTTCCTGTGTCGCCAGACCGATTTCATCCAGCATGTGGCTCGCGCTGGCAAGCCAGTCAACATCAAGAAGGGCCAGTTCCTCGCGCCGTGGGACATGAAGAACGTTGTCGACAAGGCGAAGGCCGTCGGCAACGACGACATCATGGTCTGCGAGCGCGGCGCGAGCTTTGGCTACAACAATCTCGTTTCGGACATGCGCTCGCTCAGCGTGATGCGCGACACCGGTTGTCCGGTGGTGTTCGACGCTACTCACTCGGTGCAGTTGCCTGGCGGGCAGGGCACCAGCTCGGGCGGCCAGCGCGAGTTCGTGCCGGTGCTGGCGCGCGCGGCCGTGGCCGTGGGCGTGTCGGGCCTGTTTGCCGAAACGCATCCGAACCCGGAAAAGGCGCTGAGCGACGGTCCCAACGCCTGGCCGCTCGGCAAGATGGAAGCGCTGCTGGAAACCCTGCTCGAACTCGATCAGGTCACCAAGCGCCACACGTTCCTG
Organism: Dyella sp. OK584; assembly: GCF_057787755.1. NCBI lineage: Bacteria > Pseudomonadati > Pseudomonadota > Gammaproteobacteria > Lysobacterales > Rhodanobacteraceae > Dyella > Dyella sp. OK584. The sequence continues at coordinate 3,680,649 of NZ_CM173542.1, read as the reverse complement.
GAACATACGTTCTGATCCGCCGCGGGGGAGGCGAATGAAGCGAATCCCCCGCGCATCAGGCAGGATGTTTCCCCACTGCTTCAATCACCTCATCAAGCTACGGATCCCATGAGCACCGAAATCACCCGCATCCACGCCCGTGAAATTCTCGATTCCCGCGGTAATCCCACGCTCGAAGCAGAAGTGACCCTGGCCGGTGGCGGCTTCGGTCGCGCGGCCGTGCCGAGCGGCGCCTCCACCGGTTCGCGCGAAGCGGTCGAGCTGCGCGATGGTGACAAGTCGCGTTACCTGGGCAAGGGCGTAAAGAACGCGGTCGGCAACGTCAACGGTGCCATCGCCTCGGCGCTCAAGGGTTTCGATGCGGCCAACCAGGGTGGCCTGGATGCCAAGCTGATCAACCTCGACGGCACCCCGAACAAGGGCAAGCTTGGCGCCAACGCCATCCTCGGAGTGTCGATGGCGGCCGCGCATGCGGTGGCCTCGCAGAACCGTCAGCCGCTGTGGCAGTACCTGGCCAGCATCAACGGCACCACCGGCAAGCCGGGCGCGCTGCCGGTGCCGATGATGAACATCATCAACGGCGGTGCTCACGCTGACAATAACGTCGACGTGCAGGAGTTCATGGTGCTGCCAGTCGGCGCGCCCAGCTTCGCCGAAGCGTTGCGCTACGGCACCGAGATCTTCCACGCGCTCAAGAGCGTGCTCAAGGGCAGGGGCCTCAGCACCTCCGTGGGCGACGAAGGTGGCTTCGCGCCGAATCTGCGCTCCAACATCGAAGCGCTGGACACCATCCTGGAAGCCGTCAACAAGACCGGTTACAAGATCGGCAGCGACATCCTGCTGGGCCTGGACGTGGCCAGCTCCGAGTTCTTCAAGGACGGCAAGTACGACCTGGAAGGCGAGGGCAAGATCTACACGCCGGCGCAGTTCGTCGACCTGCTGGCCAGCTGGTCCAAGCAGTACCCGATCGTCACCATCGAAGACGGCATGGCCGAAGGCGACTGGGACGGCTGGAAGCTGCTCACCGACACCATCGGCAAGAACATCCAGTTGGTGGGCGACGATCTGTTCGTCACTAACCCGACGATCTTCAGGGAAGGCATCGACAAGAAGATCGCCAACGCGATCCTGATCAAGGTGAACCAGATCGGCACGCTGTCAGAGACGCTGGAAGCCATCGCCATGGCCGACGCCGCCAAGTACGCCGCGATCGTGTCGCACCGCTCGGGCGAGACGGAAGACACCACGATTTCCGACATCGCCGTGGCCACCACTGCCACGCAGATCAAGACTGGCTCGCTGTGCCGCACCGACCGCGTGGCCAAGTACAACCAGCTGTTGCGCATCGAGGAAGCCCTGGGCTCGGCCGCGCGCTACGCAGGCCGTGACGCGTTTCCGAACCTGAGCAGCCTGCCGGGCTAAGAAGGAGTACGGATCGTCCATGCTGCGCTGGGTCGCCCTGATTCTCCTGCTGGTGCTGATCGGTCTGCAGATGAAACTGTGGACCGGTAACGGCGGCGTGCACGAGGTGGAATCGCTGCGCGCCGCGGTGAAAAAGCAGGGCGAGGATAACGACAAGCTGCAGCAGCGCAATCAGGCACTGGGTGCCGACGTGAATGACCTCAAGCACGGCGAGCAGGCCGCCGAGGCACGTGCGCGTGCGGAGCTCGGCCTGATCAAGCCAGGCGAGACGTTCTACCAGGTGGTCGAGAAGCCGGGCGCTAACCAGGCACCCGCTTCTGCCTCGTCAAGCAGCGGCAGCCAATGATCGGGCCCCTCTGGTGCGTCGTGCCGGCGGCGGGGCGCGGCACGCGGGTTGGCGGCGATATCCCCAAGCAATACCTGCCGCTAGGCGGGCGGCCGCTGATCTTGCATACGCTGGAGCGGCTGGCGGCGCATCCTCTGATCGCCGGTCTGATGGTCGTATTGAGCAGCAAAGACGAACTCTGGCCGGGTCTTGATCGGTTGGGCGGTAAACCCGTGCTCACGGTCATTGGAGGCGCTGAACGCTGCGATTCCGTGCTGGCCGGACTGCGGGCGCTGCCCGCGGGCGTGACGGACGATGCCTTCGTGCTCGTCCACGACGCGGCGCGCCCTTGTGTCCGAGAGGCGGATATTGCCCGCTTGATCGAGCAGGCCATACTGGCCGGTGGCGGGCTGCTCGGGGCGCCGCTGCGCGATACGCTCAAGCGAGCTGGCGAAGATGGTCGCAGTAAGGTCACTGAGCCGCGCGATCATCGCTGGCGTGCCTTCACGCCACAGATGTTCCGACGTGGTGAACTATCGGCGGCGTTATTGGCGGCCTCGGTGGCCGGCGTGACGGTGAGCGACGAGGCCATGGCGATGGAACGCGCCGGTTTCGCACCGCTGCTGGTCGAGGGCGCCGAGGACAATATCAAGGTAACGACGGCCGCGGATTTCGCCTTGGCCGAGTTCCTGTTGCCGCGAACGAAGTAAGGAGCCACACACATGATGCGGATCGGCCAGGGTTTCGACGTCCATACCTTCGGCGAAGGCGACCATGTGATGCTCGGCGGCGTACGCGTGCCGCACAACCGCGGGGTCGTGGCGCATTCCGACGGCGACGTGGTGATCCATGCGCTTTGCGATGCCATCTTCGGCGCATTGGCGCTGGGTGACATCGGCAGGCATTTCCCGCCGAGCCAGGAGCAGTGGCGCAACGCCAATAGTCGCGTCTTCCTTCGTCATGCGGCAAAGCTCATGCGCGAGCAGGGTTATACGCTGGGCAACGCCGACGTGACAGTGATTTGCGAGGCTCCGAAAGTCGGTCCTCATGCCCAGGCCATGCGAGAAGCGGTGGCCGAGGAACTCGGTAGCGATATCGGTTGTATCAGCATCAAGGCCACCACCACCGAAAAGCTCGGCTTCACCGGACGCGGCGAAGGCATCGCTGCCCAGGCTTGCGTTCTGCTGGTTCTGACATGAGCGAGGCAAGGGCCCGCAGTTCGGCTTCGCGCCTGCACGAGCTGCTCGACTCCATCAACGAGCTGCTGCGGCGGTTGCGCGGGCTAGGCAACCTTCCCGAGCCCGATACTGATCCGGGCTTCCGCGAAATCCAGACCGAACTGCGGGAGCTGCTCGACGGACTGCATCCGGCCGATATCGCCTATGTGCTCGAAGCGCTTCCGCTGTCGGACCGCCTTGCCATATGGCAGCGCGTGAAAGCCGATAGCGACGGCGAGATCCTGCTCGAAGTTTCAGATGCGGTGCGCGAATCGCTCATTGCGGACATGGACGACCACGAGATCCTGGCCGCCGTCGAGCCGCTGGACGCGGACGAACTGGCGGACCTGGTCGAAGATCTGCCGACCGAGATGCTGCCCGAGCTGATGGCCAGCCTCGACGCGCAGCAGCGCGAGCGCGTGCAGGCAGCCTTGTCCTATCCAGAGGATCAGGTTGGCGCGCTGATGGATTTCGAGATGGTGACCATTCGCGAAGACATCAGCCTGGAAACCGTGCTGCGCTACTTGCGGCGGTTCGAGGAACTGCCGGAGCAGACCGACAAGCTGTTTGTGATCAATCACGAGAACCTGCTCACCGGAGTGCTGCCGGTGCATTGGCTCTTGGTCAATTCGCCCGAGAAGATGGTGGGTGAGGTGATGGCGCCAGACGTCAACACCTTTCATCCCGATGACGATGCCTATGAGGTCGCGCAGGCATTCGAGCGCTATGACCTGGTGACCGCGCCGGTGGTTGACGGCACGGGACACCTGATCGGGCGCATCACCATCGACGCGATGGTCGATGTGTTGCGCGAAGAGAGTGAAAGCGAAGCGCTGAGTCGTGCCGGTTTGCGCGAAGAGGAAGACGTCTTCGCCTCCGTGTGGAAATCGTTGCGCAACCGCTGGGCTTGGTTGGCGATCAACCTGGTGACGGCCTTCATCGCCTCGCGCGTCATCGGACTGTTCGAGGGTTCCATCCAGAATCTGGTGGCGCTGGCTGCTCTGATGCCGATTGTCGCGGGTATCGGCGGCAACTCCGGCAACCAGACCATCACCATGATCGTACGCGCGTTGGCGCTCGATCAGATCACACCCGCCAGTGCACGGCGGCTGTGGCACAAGGAAATAGGTGTTGCCTTGCTCAACGGACTGGTCTGGGGCAGCGTGATTGGCGTGGTGGCCTGGCTGCTGTACGACAACTTGCCACTCGGCCTGGTAATGACGACGGCGATGACGCTCAACCTGGTGCTGGCGGCATTTTGCGGCGTGGCCATTCCCATGCTGATGACACGCCTGGGGCGCGATCCCGCCCTGGGTTCCAGCGTGATGATTACCGCCGTAACCGACTCGGGCGGTTTCTTCATCTTTCTCGGCCTCGCCACGCTGTTCCTGATGTAATGCGCCGCTGACGCTGCTGTTTCCATCTTTGATACCGGTTTCACCGGTGGAGTCCCATGTCCGATCTCGAACTGCCCTATGCCTACGGCAACCCATCGCTCACCGCGGTACTGCGCAGCAGCCCGGAAGATTTCCAGGTAGAGGAAATTCTCGGTTACGACGCGGATGGCGAAGGCGAGCATGCCTTGCTGTGGGTGGAGAAGCGCGGCGCGAACACCGACTGGGTGGCGCGCGAACTGGCGCGTTTCGCCGAAGTGCCGCCACTCAATGTGGGTTATGCGGGGCTCAAGGATCGCCATGCGGTCACGCGCCAGACTTTCTCCGTGCAACTTGCAGGCAAGCCCGATCCGGACTGGTCCACGTTTCCCCATGCGGAAGTGAAGGTGCTGGCCGCCACGCGCCACAAGCGCAAGCTCAAGCGAGGCGCGCTACGCGGCAATCGCTTTGTGCTGGTGCTGCGGCAGGTGGATGGTGATCGTGCGGTTACCGAGCAAGTGCTCCAGCAGATCGCGCAGCGCGGTGTACCCAACTATTTCGGCGAGCAGCGTTTCGGCCGTGAAGGCGGTAACGTGGCGCAGGCGCGATCGATGTTTGCGGGCAGGCGCGTGGATCGCGACAAGCGCCATTTCCTGTTGTCTGCCGCGCGTTCGCACATTTTCAACGCTGTGCTGGCAGCAAGAGTGGAGCAGGGCGCCTGGGATTCCCCGATGGAAGGCGAGATCTGGTCGTTGGCCGGTTCGCGCTCGTGGTTCGGGCCTGAGCCGTTCGACGCCACGCTTTCCGAGCGGCTTGCGCGTGGCGACATCCATCCATCGGGGCCGCTTTGGGGAGGTGGCGAGACACCGGCGAAGGCGGATGTCGCTGCACTGGAGAGCGCGATCGCGGCAGCCAACGCCGATCTTGCCGATGGGCTGGTGGCGGCGAAGATGGATCAGGAGCGTCGCGCCTTGCGCATGATTCCGCAGAACCTGTCCTGGCGCTGGCTGGACGGCGAGGCGCTGGAGCTGAGTTTCGAGCTGCCGGCGGGGGCATATGCGACGACGGTGGTGCGGGAGCTGGCGCGGACAACGTAGTTCCTGTCTTCCTCTCCCTGATGGGGAGAGGAGCGAGGTGAGGGGCGGGTGCTCGCGGGATCGCTTCAACGAAGCCCGCTCCGACTTAACTTTGCCGCCAGATTGCCCCTCACCCCAACCCTCTCCCCGAAGTGGAGAGGGAGTAATAGAGACGCGCTATCCCTTCAGAAGCACCACTACCGCCCCCGTTCCACCCTGCATCGGCCTTGCCGACGCAAACGCCACGACGTCATCACGCCGTCGCAACATGCGATCAGTGAGCGCCTTCAACACCGGGCCAGAAGCCCGCGAACGCAACCCCTTGCCGTGCACGATGAGGACGCAGCGGAACCCTCGACGCTTGGCCTCGGCCAGAAAATCCACGATGGTCGCCTGCGCGGCCGCAGCATTCATCTGGTGCAGATCGATATCGTCCTGGATGCTGAACTGGCCGCGCTTGAGCTGTCGAAGCAGCTTCGGCGGGTAGCCGTCGCGCAGGTAGCTCAACTCCTCGCCCACCTCGATCAGCCCTGGATCGAACACCATATCGAGCAGCTCGCCAGGCACGGCGGCCTCATCGGCTTCGAACATATGCGGATGTGGCTTGGGTTTTGGCGCGGCCGGCGCAGGTTCCACGGGATCGATCGGTCGCACGTCACCAATGGCTTCGCGGAACAGGCGGGCGTCGTCGTCGGTGACCTGAGGGGGCTGACGGTGTTTCATCACCGCATCGTAATGCAGCCATCAGCGCATGGTGTCGCGGGCTTCATGAGTCGTTGCACTACAGGCGACGACGAATGTGAAACCACTGCCCCGGTCCGGTAGACTTCGTGCTTAACCCGGCGCGCATCCATAGGGCGATGCGGCTGCGATTGGCTCTGAACGGATCATCATGCGAGTTCTGGTAAGCAACGACGATGGCGTGGATGCACCGGGCATCCGCGTGCTCGCCGAGCGCCTTGGCGCGGTCGGCCAGGTCACGGTGGTGGCACCGGACCGCGACCGCTCCGGCGCCAGCAATTCCCTCACGCTGGACGCGCCGATTCGCGCGCTGCGCATGGACAACGGTTACTACCGCGTGGCCGGCACGCCGACCGACTGCGTGCATCTGGCCTTGGCTGGCATGCTCGACTACGAGCCCGATATCGTAGTCTCCGGCATCAACAACTCCGCCAACCTTGGCGACGATGTGATCTATTCGGGCACCGTGTCGGCGGCGATGGAAGGACGTTTCCTTGGCCTTCCCGCCATCGCTGTCTCGCTGGTCAGCAAGGACCACAACGGCATCCATTACGACTCCGCGGCTAACGCCGTTGTGCTCCTGATGCAGCGCCTGCTGGTCGATCCCCTGCCGGCCGACACCATCCTCAACGTCAATGTGCCTGACCTTCCGTGGGAGCAAATCCGCGGCTTCGAGGTCACCCGACTGGGCAAGCGCCATCGTTCGGCGCCCTGCATCAAGCAGACCGATCCACGTGGCAAGACCATCTGGTGGATCGGTCCGGCTGGCGACGTGGACGACGCAGGCCCTGGCACCGACTTCAATGCAGTGCATCGCGGCTACGTATCTGTCACACCGATCCATGTGGACTTGACCCGTTTCCAGGCGCTGGAAAAAGTCAGTAGCTGGGTCGGCGCGCTGAACGAAGGTGTCGGCGGCAAGAGCGCCGAAGAGGCGGCATGAGGTGATGAACGTGCATCCATTGCCACCATCCGCACTGAAAGGCGAGGGTATGACCTCGCAGCGTGCGCGCGACCGTCTTGCAACCAAGCTCAAGGAAGAGGGCATCCGCGACCAGCGTGTGATCGATGTGATCCGCAATACGCCACGCCATCATTTCATCGACCAGGCGCTGCATTCGCGCGCCTACGAGAACACCGCGCTGCCGATCGGCCATGGCCAGACCATTTCCCAACCGTGGGTGGTGGCGCGCATGACCGAGGCGCTGCTGGAATTCGGCGTACCGCAGAAGGTATTGGAGATCGGTACCGGCTCGGGTTACCAGGCCGTGGTGCTCGCGCAGGTCGTGCCACAGGTCTTCACCGTGGAGCGCATCGAAGAATTGCTGCGCCAGGCGCGCCGCCGCTTCCGTCAGCTGGGCCTGAGCAACATCCGCTCGCGGCACGATGACGGCAAGCTCGGCTGGCCCGATGAGGCGCCGTTCGACGCCATCATTCTTACCGCGGCGGGCGATGCTATTCCGCACGCCGTGCTCGACCAGCTCAGCCCCACCGGCGTGCTGGTGGCGCCAGTGGGCTCGCCCAGCAACCAGATGCTGATTCGCATGCGCGGAGACGGGCAGGGCGATTTCATCCAGGAGGAGCTGGCTGCGGTCAGTTTCGTGCCTTTGCTCGGCGGCATCGGCTGATGCGCCCGTCTCGCCAGGGAAGCTGCTGAATGCGTCTTTTTGGAACCTTGTATGCGCGCGCACTGACGTGGGCGCGCCACCCGAAGGCTGTTTACTACCTTTGCGGCCTGAGCTTCGTCGAGGCTTTCATCTTTCCCATCATGCCGGAAGTGATGCTGGCGCCGATGATGCTCGGCAAGCGTCACAAGGCGTTCTTCTACGCCAACATCAGCCTCCTGTTCTCGTTGCTGGGTTCACTGGTGGGTTATGCGCTGGGCCATTGGGCTTTCCACGCGCTCTCGCCGCTGCTCGACAGCCTGCACCTGCTCTCGCCGATCGAGAAGGGCGTGGACAACCTGCGAATGCAGATGAACCAGCATTGGCTTGGCCTGTTGTTGGTGCTCGCATTGGCGGCGCTGCAGCCAGTGGTGCCGATGAAGTTCGTCACCTGGGCGTCGGGCATTGTCGGCGTGCCGGTAATTCCGTTCCTGGTTTGCATGGCGGTGGGGCGAGGCAAGCGCGTGTGGTTGCTGGCGCTGTTGATCCGCCTGTTCGGCGAGCGCGCGGAGCGCCTCCTGCACAAGCACATCGAACGAATCGGTTGGGCAGCACTGATTTTGCTGGCGGCGTTGCTGGCGTGGTGGCTCTGGTTGCGCTGAACGGTGGTCGGCAGGTTTGTATGCCTGTCGTCGCTACCCGTATGAAAAAGCCGTTAGGCCTCGCTATGCTGGCGCCCATGAATGGATATCTCCGGTCATTCGTCCTGACCTCCGTCACCCTGCTGCTGGTCGCCTGCGGAACCCAGCGTTCCGTTGTGGTCCAGCCTGCCGCGGGAGGGGGAAGTCCCCACGTTGTTGCGCCTGCTGCGCGTCCCGCGCCGGGCGGCACCTATAAGGTCAGCAAGGGCGACACGCTCTATTCGATCGCGTTTCGCAACAGCGTGGATTTCCGTGACCTCGCCAGCTGGAACAATATCGCTTCGCCATACACCATCTGGCCGGGCCAGGAATTGAAGCTGGCTCCCAATGGCAAAGCCCCGGCCGCTGCGCCGGCGCATACGGCTTCAGCCGTGGTGGCGACAACTCCCAAGCCAGCAGCGCTGGCACCTGCGCACCCCGCGACGGTGAATCAGGCGCAGCCGAGCCCCCAGTCCGCGTCATCTCCAGGTGCGCCGACGATCACCTCCGCTGCGCCCGCACCTACGCCGGCGCCTGCTGCCAGCACCACGCCGGTAGTGCCTGTGGCGGGCGCGCCTGCCGCTACGGCCAGCAACACGCCGCCGCCGGCACCGGCCATTGCCGCGGCCCCTGGCGCCACCCGCAACAATGGCGGCGTCGCCTGGCGCTGGCCTGCGGATGGCACTCTGATCAAACGCTTCCAGGCTGGCGATGCCATTCCTGGCATCGAGATCGGCGGCAAGACGGGCGATCCGGTGCGCGCAGCCGCAGACGGCGTGGTGGTGTACAGCGGTAACGGCCTGGTGGGCTATGGCGAGCTGGTCATCGTCAAGCACAACGACAGTTTCCTTTCCGCCTACGGCCACAACAGCAAGCGTTTGGTGAAGGAAGGTCAACGTGTGAGCGCTGGCCAGCAGGTGGCGGAGATGGGCTCCACCGGTGCCTCGCGCGACGAATTGCAGTTCCAGATCCGCAAGGATGGCAACCCGGTCGATCCGATGGGCTATCTGCCGTCGCGTTGATCTTTGTGGCCGTCATCCCGGTCAAAGCTTGGATTTGGACTCATTCAAGCGTGCCAGCAGGGCTTTCGGATCCCCGATGGACCAGCACATCAAACGCTCTTGTCGTTTGTTTTCGGGTAATCGGGCGGCGCGCTCGTCGTGCAAAAATCAGCCTGTTAAAGAGATCTTCGGATCTCAGCCCGCTGGCAGGATAAACGCCACTACGACCCGCCGGCTCTCAGCTGCCAGCAGGTCATAAGTGCGCGCCGCTGCGGCGTTGTCCATCACTTCAACGCCGATGCCTTTGCGCAGCAAACTGGCCATGAAGGCCGCCGCGGGAAACACCTGGCGCTCACCGGTGCCCAGCAACACCAGCTCGGGTTTCAGGTCGAGGATAGCCTCGGCGTGACTGGCATCCAGCTCGGCGGGTGTGGCAACAGGCCAGTGTTCTACCGCGCGGTCCGGGGCCAGTAGAAAGCTGGCGGTGAACTCGCGATCAACCACGGTAACGCTGCGCGCGCCGACACGGCGCACGAACAGGTAATTGCCAGGGCGATCGAGCGAAAGATCCATGGAAGAGGCTTTTAGCGCGGAAGGGCGAGCTTGGGCTCGTCTTCGTTGCGGCGGAATAGCACCACGACATGCCCGATCTGCTGCACGCTCTCGGACTTCGTACCGTCGGTAAGGTAGTCAATCTGTTCCTGGCGTTCGTCCTTGTCACCGCCTGAGAGCTTCACCTTGACCAGCTCATGGTGTGACAGGGCCAGGTCCAGCTCCTTGAGCACAGCCTCGGTCGCACCTTTGGCGCCGAGCATGATGACGGGATGGAGATCGTGGGCGAGGCTGCGCAGGTAACGGCGCTGAGAGGGGGAGAGTGCCATGCGTTCAGTCTCGGATTCGCTGCGATGGGACCGCTAAGGGTATCATGCGGGCCATCTCCCCCGTATCTGTGGCAGTTGCCGACCCATGTCTCGCAGCAAAAGTAGTTCCCGCTGGCTGCGGGAGCACTTCAATGATGTTTATGTGAAGAAGGCCCAAGCCGAGGGCCTCCGCTCGCGCGCCGTATTCAAGCTGGAAGAGCTGATCGATCGCGATCGCCTGCTCAAGCCCGGCATGCGGGTGGTGGACCTGGGGGCTGCCCCGGGCGGGTGGTCTCAGCTGGTGCGCCAGCGTCTGGGTGACACCGGTGCTGTCGTCGCTATGGATATTCTGCCCATGCAGGGTATCGGGGGGGTCGACTTCCTGCAGGGCGATTTTCGCGAGGAAAACGTGTTGCGAGAGTTGGAAAGCCGCCTGCAGGGCCAGCAGGTTGATCTTGTGCTCTCTGATATGGCCCCCAATATGAGTGGCGTGGCCTTGTCCGATCAGATCCGGGCGATGGACCTGGCCGAGCTGGCGCTGGATTTCAGCCGCCAATGGCTCAAACCGGGCGGGTCGTTCCTGATCAAGTTGTTTCAGGGGACCGGCTTTGACGATTACATACGCAGCTTGCGCGCGGACTTCACCCGCGTGACCATGCGTAAACCTAAGGCCTCCCGCGCACGTTCGCGGGAGGTGTATGCATTGGCCGTGGGTCGCAAGATCTCCGGTGGGCAATCGGGCGAGAACCGTGCATGAATGAAATGGCGAAAAACCTGCTCCTCTGGCTGATCATCGCGGTGGTTCTGCTCACCGTGTTCCAGAGCTTCAATCCGCATGGCGCATCCGCTTCGGATCTGCCCTACAGCAGCTTTGTCCAGAGCGTGGACAACGGCAATGTCTCCTCGGCCAATATCAGCGCCGACCAGCCGGCCACCATCAGCGGCAAGCTGAAGGACGGCAGCTCGTTCCGCACGGTAGCGCCGGTGCTCGGCTGGTCCACCAACTCGGTGGTCAAGCAGATGCAGGACAAGGGCGTGGAAGTGCGCCAGGAGCCGTCCAACAACGGTTTCTCGCTGCTGGGCCTGTTGCTCAACTGGCTGCCCATCATCCTGATAGTCGGCGTGTTCATTTGGTTCATGCGTCAGATGCAGGCCGGCGCGGGTGGCCGTGGTGCCATGAGTTTCGGCCGTTCGCGCGCCAAGTTGCAGGGCGAGGATCAGATCAAGGTCAACTTCAGCGACGTCGCCGGATGCGACGAAGCCAAAGAAGAAGTCGGCGAGCTGGTCGAGTTCCTGCGCGACCCGGGCAAGTTCCAAAAGCTGGGCGGCAAGATCCCGCGCGGCGTGCTGATGGTGGGTCCACCGGGCACCGGCAAGACTCTGTTGGCCAGGGCCATCGCGGGCGAGGCCAAGGTGCCGTTCTTCTCCATCTCCGGTTCCGACTTCGTCGAAATGTTTGTCGGCGTCGGTGCCAGTCGCGTGCGCGACATGTTCGAGCAGGCCAAGAAACACGCGCCGTGCATCATCTTCATCGATGAAATCGACGCAGTCGGTCGCCATCGCGGCGCCGGCCTGGGCGGTGGTCACGACGAGCGCGAGCAAACGCTGAATCAGCTGCTGGTCGAGATGGATGGTTTCGAGGGCACCGAAGGCGTCATCGTCATCGCCGCCACCAACCGTCCGGACGTACTCGATCCGGCGCTGCTGCGTCCCGGCCGTTTTGACCGCCAGGTCGTGGTCGGCCTGCCGGACGTGCGCGGCCGCGAGCAGATCCTCAAGGTGCACATGCGTCGCGTGCCGACTGCAGCGGACGTCGATGCGATGACCATTGCGCGCGGTACGCCAGGCTTCTCCGGTGCTGACCTCGCCAACCTGGTCAACGAGGCGGCGCTGTTCGCTGCACGCGAAAACGCGCGCGATGTGCGCATGATCCATCTCGACAAGGCGCGCGACAAGATCCTGATGGGCACCGAACGCCGTTCGATGGCGATGAGCGAGGACGAGAAGAAGTTGACCGCCTATCACGAGGCCGGTCACGCCATCGTCGGTCGACTGGTGCCGGAGCACGACCCGGTCTACAAGGTCACGATCATCCCGCGCGGTCGAGCGCTGGGCGTAACGATGTACCTGCCGGAAGGCGACAAATACAGCATGAACCGCGTGGCGATCGAGTCACAGCTGTGCTCGCTGTACGGTGGTCGTGTGGCTGAAGCGTTGATTTTCGGCGAGGACAAGGTCACCACAGGGGCCTCCAACGACATCGAGCGCGCAACCAAGATGGCTCGCAACATGGCGACCAAGTGGGGTCTGTCCGACAAGCTCGGCCCGGTGACCTATGGCGAGGAAGAGGACGAGGTATTCCTGGGCCGCGCAGTGACGCAGCACAAGAACGTCTCCAACGAAACCGCGCGCAAGATCGATGAGGAAGTGCGCGACATCCTTGATCGCGCGTACGCACGCACCAAGCAATTGCTGACGGAAAATATCGATAAGTTGCACGTGATGGCCGATGCGCTGCTGCAGTACGAGACCATCGACGCGCACCAGATCGACGACATCATGAATGATCGCGAACCGGGCCCGCCGGCTGATTGGTCGAAGAACTCCAGCACTGGCTCCACGCCGCCGCCGCCGCCGCCGCGTGGCGATGCGGGTGCGAAGGTGGGTGATCCTGCCACGCAGAGTCGTATCGCCGATCGCTGATCGAGGTTCTTCAAGCGACACGGACAAGGCAGCCCATGGCTGCCTTTTCTTTTGCTTGAGCCTTTCCTGTGGTGGTGCACGCTGCGCGCGATGAGCGTGCAACACCGTGGCTGTGAAGCTCTGCGGTCGCGCACAGGGCGCGCTCCTGCAGGAGGCGAAATAAACGCGATGTTTTTCGCGCAGAGGTATAGCCGAATGTGAAGGAGATGGCTAAAATTACTGGCTTGAACGAGGTGCTCTTGTCGTCGAAAGTGAAGATTCTCAGACGACGATGAAAAAAATCTGAAAAAAAGAGTTGACGCACCCGCCTCGAATCTGAATAATTCCGCTTCTCGCTTCGGCGCTTTCCACTAAGATGGTTAAGCGACAAAGCAAAGGTTAAAAACGCGCCCGTAGCTCAGTTGGATAGAGTACCAGGCTACGAACTTGGTGGTCGGGAGTTCGAATCTCTCCGGGCGCGCCATTTAAAGCAGGGTGTGATGTTCGCATCATGGCTTGTGCCGCAAGGCAGTGAATCGCCAGGCGGACCGAACGATAAAGTTTGAAGTTCGGTGTGCTTTGATACGGATTGACTAGGTTAGGCGTCACCCGTAGGATTTCAAGGCTTCAGCCCGAGAAGGTTGAGGGTTCGAAATCGGGGTATAGCTCAGCCTGGTAGAGCGCCAGCTTTGGGAGCTGGATGTCGTGGGTTCGAATCCCTCTGCCCCGACCAGCAGACGTTCATGCACAATGTGCACAGGCGCCTGTAGCTCAACCGGATAGAGCATCGGCCTTCTAAGCCGACGGTTGCAGGTTCGATTCCTGTCGGGCGCGCCACTTCCAGGTTTATGGTGGATGTAGCTCAGCTGGTTAGAGCATCGGATTGTGATTCCGAGGGTCGTGGGTTCGAGTCCCATCTTCCACCCCAATTTGTAGTTTTGTTTGACAAAAAGTTTTAGGGCCGTTAGCTCAGTTGGTAGAGCAGTTGACTCTTAATCAATTGGTCGAAAGTTCGAATCTTTCACGGCCCACCAATTCGAAAAGGCACTTAGGGAAACCTAAGTGCCTTTTTCGTTGGCACGACTGATCGGGGCGCACAGACCGCGCCGTTAGGCACCGCAATGGTGGCGTGGTCGTCTGTCTGTTGTTCTTGCCGACCGTGGTGCCATGGTCACCCATCGTAGATGTTTGAGCCGGCGCCCGGTACGGTTTGGTCGACGCCCGGCAGATTCCTCAGACGTCGCCGGTGTCAGGTGTGCAATGACTGTCCGTCGGCATTGAACAAGGGCTGCCTGGACTCCGGAAAAGCTCTCCTGGGAAGGGCTGCTAGTGTCGCCCAAGAGGCGCCTGGGTGCCTGCATAGGCTAATGGCCATAGTGCCTTCGTGAATTTGCGCGTTTGTCTGTGGCGGGGCGATAGTGCCCCAGGGCGACGCCGTGGCGGGTGCTACGGGAGGCTGGCTGTCGCTGAAGATCGCACTTCAACGAAGGAGCATCGCACGCGTGGACATGCACCCTTCCATCCAAGCTATGACCACCCGGGCATCAGGTTGGCCTGGTATCAACAACATGCTTCGCGCGCGTTATGAGCGGCGCTTCTTCGCGCACGACTCGACGATGCAGAATCTGTATCGCGGTGTTTATGCCAGTTTCGATGAGGCGCGATCGAGCATTCCCGCGGCTCGCCTGCAGGGTTACGACAATGCGGCGTCGGCGGCGTTCTATCGCGAGCGGACGCGCCGTGTCTTCCTCAACGACTATCCAATGATGTGGTGGATGTCGAAGTTGTTTGAGGCGGGAAACGGTTCCGTCTTTGATCTGGGTGGACATATTGGCATTGCCTACTACGCCTATCAGCGCTACATGCGCTATCCGGACAATGTTCGCTGGCGGGTGCTTGACGTTCCGGCGGTGATGGAGGCTGGCGCGGCCTGGGCTGCGAAAAGTGACAACCTCCGACGTCTGAGCTTCACGGCACGACATGAGGATGCCGATGGCACAGACATCCTGTTTGCGGCGGGCTCCCTGCAATATCTGGATTACACGCTTGTCGACATATTGGCGGCACTGCAGAAGCCACCGGCGCATTTGCTGCTCAATTCGGTGCCTATCCATATACGCTCGACGTACTTCACGGTACAGAATACCGGTGTGTCGTGCTGCCCGTACCGAGTCACTGCGGAGCGCGAATTTCTCGATGGCTTGAGCGCGCTCGGCTATACGATGCACGATCGCTGGGAAAACACTGATCGCCGTTGCGATATCCCGTTCTATCCGGAGCATTCGCTCGATCGCTACTTCGGCTTCTATTTCAGTCGAGGTGGTTGAGCCATTGTGGCGCGGCGTCATTCTAGCGAGGCGCTTTTGACCGGCCTTTCGGCTGTTGAACAGCGCTTCGCCGGGATGCCGATCGGACCGGCTCAATACGACCCGGGTGGCGCTTTGTCGCCAAACCAGCCATCGGCGGGGCGTGCTCCGCTGCGAATGGCGCGCAAGGCGCGCAGGCCATTGATCAGGAAATGCCGCGTGGGTCCGAGCAGGTAACCCAGCGGAGCTTTCATCGCATCGACCAGGGCCGACGTACCGGGGTAGGCGGGCTCCATGTGCAGCTTTCTGCGCAGAAGCCGGTTGACCTGGTGGATGCGTGCCGCGCGTCGAGTCTCGTCGGTGTAGAACGTGATGCCGATGGATGCCGATACGCCATTGCCGGGGCTGACCCAGGCGGTACTGGTATCTGCCATGTGCGGCGAGGTACTGGGGAAATACACGCCGTCGCCGGGGCCGCTATCGAAGTCGTAGCCGCGTGAGCGGCACTCTTCCTTCAGCCTCACTTTTCGCAGCGTCTTGTCGACGATGAAGTCTTCCACCGCATCGGCGGATACCGTCTCGCGGTCGCGAGGGTCCCACACGCTAAGCGTCTTTCGGCCGTGCAGTTGCAGCCAGAAATTGTTTTCGCGGTCGATGTGGAAGGGCGTCACCGATGGCGGCGCCGAGATGAAGATGAAGCCCATGATGTCGAAGATGCCTGACTGCTCGCGCTCTATTGTTGGCTGCACCGTTGCAAGAATCTGTTCGAGCAAGGCGCGATACCGTGGAATATGGTGCACGTGATACAGCGCGATCCACGAGCCCGGCTCCTCGATGCGACTGAAAAACTCATTAATGCTGCGCCCATCGGGATGATGGTCTTCGTGTGCAAAAGGAGAATCCTGTTGCATGCCGGCCTGCACGAAACGGCAATGACCGAGTGGCATGAGCTCCCTGGCCAGTTGTGCGAGCTCGGGTAGCTGGAACAGCGGATGCGTATGAAAGTTGTGTTTCAGCTTGCCGATCCGGAAGGTGGAGAAGTTTGCGGGGTCTGCCGGCTCGACGCGATAGCCTTCGGCTGCCTTCGGCAGGCAGGCATGCTCGTCAGCGCTCATGGTTGTCATGCTTTTCTCCCCCGCGAATACCAACCTCTGTCGGGCGGATCGTCGATGACCGCCGGATGCACCGCCATCGGCCAAACGTTCTAAACCAGGAGCTGTGGTGTCGAGCGAGGGTGGATACCAGCGCAGAAAGTGCAGGCAGGTGGGGTCATTCAGTCCGCCGAGCCGGCCCGTGTCTTGAAGCAATCGCAGAACGACGCGGCCGATCGGGCGATGGTGGCATGGCCTTTGGGGAGAGATTCCATGCACTGCAAGACATAGAACTTCTGGTTTTGTCAAGTTTGTTTTGGGCGTGGATATACTCAGTCGTGACTTAAATCACGCTTTATCCACGCCAGGGGGCCGCCATGAATAGTCTTCGTCTGCTTCTCGTATTGGGCGTTGCTGTGTTGCTGACGGCATGCGCCACCCACGGGTCGACGGAGGCGCCAAAGGTCGACCCCACCGCACAAGCGATCAGCACGTATCGCATCGGTGTCGACGATCAGTTGCAGATCACCGTTTGGCACAACCCGGACCTCAGCGTGAGCGTGCCGGTGCGGCCGGACGGCAAGATCACGGTGCCGCTGATTGGTGATGTGGTGGCAGGCGGTAAGACGCCTGAAGAAGTGTCGGCGGTGATCAAGGACAAGCTGCAGGCCTATGTGCGTGATCCGCAGGTGGCGGTGATCCTCACTGAGTTGCGCAGCCATGAGTATCTGTCGCGTGTGCGCGTTACCGGAGCCGTGCGCTCACCGGTTTCCATTCCCTACCGGCAAGGCATGACGGTACTTGATGCCGTGCTTGCGGCTGGGGGAACCACCGAATTTGCCGCGCCTGATCGCACCGAACTGTATCGCAAGAGTGGCGATGGCGTGACCACGCCGTACTCGGTGCGGTTGGACAAGGTGCTAAAGCAGGGCGATTTGGCGACCAACTATCCGGTTCAGCCGGGTGATGTGGTCACCGTGCCGTTGCGCGCTTTCTGAATTTGAACGTGGTCCAGGGATAGCGGACTAAGGGGGAAAACCATGAGTGGGGAACTTGCACCCTTAACCAGCATGGTGCCTGCGCTGTTGAGTGAGGCGCGTCGTCGTCGCCTGATCATGGGCATCGTGTTTGCTCTCATCGCGCTGGCTGCGCTGGTGACAGGCATGTTGTGGCCCAAGAAGTATGAGGCTTCCACCACCATTCTCGCGCAGGAAAGCAGCATCATCTCGCCGTTGATGGAAGGTGCCGCGTCAGCAACGGGCAACAAGAATCGCGCCAGCATCGCGCGTGACGTGATCTTCAGCCGAAAGGTGATGAGTGAGATTCTGGCTTCGGGTGGCTGGATGGCCAAGCATCCGTCGCCGCTCGAACAGGACCGCATGATTGAGGGCCTCAAGTCGCGCACCAGGGTGCAGACCGATCGCGACAACCTCATCACGATCAGCTATTTCGACTCCGACCCCAGGCGCACCTATGAGGTGACGCGTCAGTTCGCACAGTTGTTCATTAGCGAAAGCCTGGCTTCCAAGCAACGCGAGAGCCGCGATGCCTATGAGTTCATCAACAGCCAGGTTGAGGCGTATCGCAAGAAGCTCACCGACGCCGAGGACAAGCTGAAGGTCTATCGCGCCGCTAACGATGACGCGCGCCCTGGCAGCGAAACGGATACGAATGCGCGCATCAGCCAGTTGCGTAGCCAGATCGAGTCGGCGCGCATGGATTTGATGGAGCGACGTTCGCAGGAAGGGTCGCTGGCTGCACAACTCACCGGTGAGTCGGAAGTGAGTACGGTGCAGACGATCAATGGCGTTTATCAGATGCAGATGGCCGATCTTCAAGCGCAGCTGGACAAGCTGCTGCTGACGTATACCGAGGAATATCCGGACGTCATCCGCATCCGCCACCAGATGCAGGACTTGCGTCAGCAGATGGCTCAGGAAGAGCAGCGCAAGACCGCCTCAGCGCTGTCAGGCACTCCCACCACACTCGACAATCATGTGCAGTTCAATCCGGCCTATCAGCAGATCAGAACCCAGCTGACCAGCACACGTGCGTCGTCCGCGGCCGCTACGGCCAGGCTCGGCGCCAGCGAATCCATGCTGCAGACGGAATTGCAGCGGAGTGCCCGCATTGCCAACTCCGAGAATGTCACGGCCGAACTAACGCGCGACTACAACGTCAACCGCGACGTTTACCAGGATCTGCTCAAGCGTCGCGAGAACGCTCGCGTCTCGATGAACCTGGATGCCGAGCAGCGTGGCCTGACCTTCCTGGTGCAGAACCCTGCGGTGATGCCACTGACGCCGTCGGGGTTGCGGTTTATGCATTTCAGTCTGGCTGGCATCGCGCTTGCGCTGGCGGTTCCCATCGCGTTGTTGCTTGGTTTAGTGAAGCTCGATCCGCGGGTGCGCTCGGTCGCGCGGTTGGAGCAGGTCACCGGTCTGGCCGTGATGGCATCCATACCGTTCTATCCGACGCCGCGCGATCGTCGCCGCGATCGCCTGCACAACCTTGCGCTGCTCATCATGGTGGTGGGCATTGCCGCGGTGTATCTGGCCATGTTCTGGCTGAGGTTGAAGCGATGAACATGAAAGACAAAAACGACAAGGATCTGCCCGACGGTTTCGAGAACGTGCTGGAGGAGGCGGCAAGGAGCCTGCAGCGGCGAACCGCCCCCGGTCGCTCGATTGCGCGCATGAACGATGGCGCCAGCGAGCTGGTACCGGTGCAGCTGGAGGAGCGTCGGCTGATCCATCGCGAGGAATCGGTACGCCGTCAGTCCGATGCCTTTCGCGAGATCCGCACGCGGCTGCTCGGTATCGCCGGGCAACAGAATTTCGTGACCCTGGTGGTGTCAGTCAGCCCGCGATCCGGTGGCAGCTTCGTCACGCGCAATCTGGCTGCGGCCTTTGCGTTCGATGAGGCGAAGACAGGGCTGATCATCGACTGCAACTTGCGCTACCCAAGCCAGCACAAAGCGCTTGGCATCGAGCCGCTGGCGGGCGGGCTGATCGATTTTCTCGAGCAGCCGTCGCTGGGCATCGAGCCGGTGCTTTACCGCACAGGCATTCCACGGCTGCGATTGATTCCGGCGGGCAAGGCGCGTGAAAACAGTGGCGAGTATTTCTCTTCGTTCCGCATGAGCACCATGCTCGACTCGCTGCGCAGTCGCTATCCAGATCGCTACCTGTTCCTGGACGGCCCGGCGATCAAGGGCTCGCCGGACGCGCGCATTCTCTCGGACCTCGCCGATTTCGTGGTGGTCGTGGCGGGATATGGGCGCGATACACCCGCCGCCATTAGTCAGGCGGTGACCAATTTTGACCCTGAGAAGATGGCCGGAGTCGTCTTCAACCACGTGCCCTGAGAGCGCATTTGCGTGATCGGCGTGGGCGAAGGGGATGACAGCAAGCAGGCTTTGAAGGGCCATGTCGCATGTGACGAGAGCGATTTCTGCTGTACCCACTTCATTGGGGAAGGAAGATGGCAGTACGTACAACACTCGCTCGTTCCGTTGCATTAGCCCTTGTGGCCTGCTCGGGCAGCGCATGGGCGGACCAGTTCGACTGGTCGGTGTATCTCACTGGCGAGCACAGCGACAACGCAGCGTTGACCACCACCGACCCGATCAGCACCAACGTGCTGGCGCCGGGGGCGACGTTCAACTACGTGCGACAGGGTTCCACGTTTCAGGTCAATGCCGCCGGCAACCTGGAATATCGCGATTACTCCAGCAGCGTGTTCGGCAGCCAGACAGTGACGCAAGTCAGCGCACAGGCGAACTGGTCGGCGATCCCGCAGCGGCTGGATGTCACGATGCAGGATGCCGCGGGCGTGCAGCCCGTGAATTCGCTGGCTGCCAATTCACCTGACAACCAGCAGCAGACCAACGTGCTCGCCATCGGCCCGACGCTGCATTTTCGCGTAGGTGAGGGCATGACCGGTGATGCGGAGCTGAAGTACATCAACAGCTATGCCTCGCGGGTGGATCAGTTCAATTCCTCGCGCGGTGCCGGGGCGTTCCGATTGTTTCGCGACCTCAGCCCCACCGACCAGCTGTCCGGCAACATCGAGGCTCAGCACGTCGACTTCAGCAGCAGTACGGCCGGCTCCAACTACACGCAGTATTCGGTGTACGGCCGCTATACCAGTCGGCTCGCCAACCTCGACATCGATGCGGCGCTGGGTTGGTCAAAGATCGACTTCGCCCAGGGCGATTCGCAAGACGGGCCATTGGTGCGATTGACCCTGGGCTGGCGACTGTCGCCGCGCAGCACCATCACGTTGAATGGTGTCGACCAGTACTCCGACGCGGCGCAGGACATGCTGCAACCAACCAATCTAAGCCTGGGTGGCGAGCTGGTGCCGCTGGAGCCAGTGACCAATGCGGTGGATGCCGCGCGGGGTGGTATCGGCGTGGGTAGCGTGGTGATCAACTCGGACGTCTTCAAGGAGCGGCAGCTGGCGGCGAGCTACAGTTTTCGCGATGAGCGCTTCACCTTCACGGTGTCGCCTTCCTACAGCAAGCTGGACTACGTCAACACGACCACGCTCAACCAGGTCTCCAAGGGTCTGGGTTTCACCACCGACTACAAGCTGACGCCCAACCTGTCGATATCGGCCTTCGCCGCGGGTGGCCGCACGACCTACGACACGATCACTCGCCGCGACAAAACCTATCGCTATGGCGCTGCATTCAATCATCAGCTCACCCAACACTGGAGCTGGGGCGGGACCTTTACGCGGCTGATTCAGAGCAGCGATACGGCTGGGCAGTCGTATCACGAGAACGAATACTTCCTGACGTTGGTGTACAGGCGATGACGCGCAGCGATAGCGAATTGCCGTTCTTCTTTGGAGAGAACAGCGAGCTGTTCGGCATGTTCCATGCGGCCGCCACCCCAGGTGGCAGGGCCGTGCTGCTGTGCGTACCACTGGGGCAGGACTATATCCGCTGCCATCGCCTTTATCGGCAACTGGCTGCTGCATTGGCGGCCGATGGCCTGCCAGTGCTTCGGTTCGACTACTACGGCTGCGGCGATTCGGCTGGCGCCAGTGAGGAAGTGGATTGGCAGCGTTGCATCACGGACACGGTCGCCGCAGCCACCGAGTTGCGCGCTCGCAGCGGCGCGCATCAGGTGCTGGCCTTCGGCGCACGACTGGGTGGAAGCATTGCCCTGGCAGCGGCATCCACCGCACATTTCGATGACGTGGTGGTGTGGGATCCGATCGTTGATGGCGGTTCGTATGTTGCCACGCAGGATGCGTTGCAGGACGCGATGCGCCGGGACGTGCAGCGTTTCATCCGTCCACGGAAACCAGGTGAAGCGCAAGGGCAGTGGCTGGGCTTCAAAGTGAACCCGCTGCTCCGCGAGCAGATCGGCGCGCTAGGCGCGTGCGGGAACACCATGCCGTCGCTGGTGCTGGACTCACTGGCACCGGCGTCGCCGCATGACTGGCGGTCTCTGACTGCCGGAGGCACCAAGATCGTGCCGCTGGAACCGTTCACACCGTGGGACGACCTTGCGCGCCTGGAAGCGGCCATCCTTTCGCATCCGCTGGTGCAAGCCGTCAGCGGTCATTGGAAGGAGCGTGCCTATGCATGAGCAGGCATTTCGCTTTGGGCGTGCTCGCCACCTGGTTGGCATCGCTGGGCTGCCGCGATCGGCGCCGGATGCCGTGGGTGTGATCGTGTTGAATGCGGGCATGGTCCATCGCGTGGGGCCATTTCGCCTGCACGTGGATATCACACGACGACTCAACGCACTCGGTTATCCCACGCTTCGCTTTGATCTATCCACCATCGGCGACAGCGGTGCCAGCGGCGAATCGCAGAGTCGCAATCAGCAGGTCTGCGCCGACGTGGACGATGCGATGGCGCTGTTGCACCAGCACGCCGGTTGTGAGCGATTCGTGTTGGTTGGGTTATGTTCCGGCGCGGAAAAGGCACACACCGTCGCACGCGACAAGAACAGCCACGAGCGTCTTGTCGGCGCCATTTTCATGGACAACTACGCCTATCGCACACTCGGTTTCAAGCTGCGTCACTATGTGCCGCGCGCGTTCGACGCGAGGCGCTGGCTGCGCTGGCTTTCGCGCAAATCGAAGGTGCGCGCGGAAGGAGATGTCCCCGTTTTCGGCGTGGCTCCATTGCCACAGGAAGTGGTGCGCGCCGACCTTCGAAGCATGGTCGATCGTGGCCTGAAGCTGTGCCTTATTTACAGCGGCGGTATCAACATGTACTTCAACCATCACCGCCAGTTCTACGAGTGCTTCGGAAGCGTCATGAGCGATGCTGCGGTGAGTGCGCGCTACATCAAGGAGACCGACCACACCTATGTGCTCGTTGACGACCGTCGACGTCTGATCGACCACATCGGGGAGTGGCTCAGCCGGAATTTTCCTATTTCCCAAGCAGGTGCTTAGTCATGAATGGAGTCCTCGTTACCGGCGGAGCCGGATACATCGGTAGTCACGTCGTGCAGCAGCTGGTCGCCCGCGGCGAACGCGTGGTGGTCATCGACAACCTCTCATCCGGGTTCCCGGAATCGGTGCACGATGCCGAGCTCGTGCTCGGCAATGTGGGCGATCGCGAGCTGGTGGCGCGTGTGCTGGCCGAGTACCACGTGGACACGGTGCTGCACTTCGCTGCGCACACCGTCGTCCCCGAGTCGGTGAGTGACCCTGTCAAGTATTACGGCAACAACACGTGCAACACCTGCAACCTGCTGGCCTGCTGCGCTGAGGCCGGCGTGCGGCATTTCATCTTCTCGTCCACCGCTGCGGTGTACGGGATGACGGATGGCGGCATCGCGGACGAGGACACGCCGACACAGCCAATCAATCCCTACGGCATGTCCAAGCTCATGTCGGAAAACATGCTGCGCGATGTGAGTGCCGCGAGCTCCATGCGCCATGTGATCCTCCGTTACTTCAATGTGGCCGGCTGCGACCCCCAGGGGCGCATTGGTCACTCTGCGCCGCATGCCACGCTGCTGATCAAGGTGGCTTGCGAGCACGCAGTGGGCAAGTGCGAAAGCCTTTCGATCTACGGCACCGACTACAACACGCCAGACGGCACGGGCATCCGCGACTATATCCACGTAGAGGATCTTGCGGCGGCACACCTTCGCGCGCTGGACCACCTGCGTGCCGGCGGCGAATCGTTGACGCTCAACTGTGGCTATGGCCATGGCTACAGCGTGCGCGAGGTCATCGATGCAGTTACACGGATCAGCGGCCGTCCGTTGAACGTGATCGAGCGACCGCGCCGCGAAGGCGACCTGGCCATGCTCATTGCGCGCAGCGCACGGTTGCAGCGCACGCTCGATTGGCATCCGCGCTATGACGACCTCGATTTCATCGTGCGCACCGCGTTCCTGTGGGAACAGAAGATGGTGCAGCGAGCCGCTCATGTTAGCTAGATCACGCCCGTTGCGCGGCAGGCGGCTGTTGGCCGCGGCCGCCTTGTTGCTGCTCGCCATGGCTGGCGTGTGCGTTGCAGCGGCAAGCAAACCTGATGGCAAGGCCGCGCCGACAAATGCGGCCAGCGCCCCATCGCATCAGGGTGGCGGTAGACAGGCCGCATCGGACATCGTGTCCGATCAACGCATTGTGCTCCACCGCAATGCAGGCAAGAGTTCGCCGGTGCTGGCCTCGGTGGGCATCCCGCTGCCACCGGGAGAACTCACCGATCCGCAGCAGTTGCGCATCCTAGATGAGAAAGGTGTCGAGGTGCCGTCCGTCGTGAAAGTGTTGCTGCGCTGGCACTTCAAGGACAACAGTATCCGGGCCGTGCGTGTGCAGTTCCGCGCGACGATGGCCGGTGACGAAGAGACGTTCTATTTTGCTATCGGCAAGCCCCGCAAGGAGGAGATTGCCGGTTGGCCATACGAAACAGGTTTGGTGGATGGCCCGCAGGGCCTGCGCGTGCCGATGGTGCTTGGCACGCTTACGCCAGCCTGGTTGTGTGCTTCGCTGATCGCCGGGCCGCAGGAGCCTGCGTTGCCCAACGAGGCCTACGCAAAATACGTGTCGCGCCAGTTTGAATGGGCGCGCACGCTGCCGGTGGAAGATTTCTCGGCGTGGTTGTTCGATCGTCCGTCCACGCTCTACAAGGCGTACGTGCGCACCGGTCGCTTCGATTACCTGCAGGCGGCCGATCTCAGCTACCGCTTCTACATGAAGTACATCAAGCGCGATGGCATAGCGGAGAGCCCCTCGTGCGCCGGTGGCTGGACCTTTAGCGGCAAAGTGTGCGACGTGAAGTACGTCTACATCGAGCCGATCCTGCTTTCGGTGGCGTTGACTGGCAACGATGGCGATCACGACGCTGCCACCGTCGACAAGATGGTGTCCCTGTGGGCTGACGGAGGCTGGAACAACCGACCTGGTCCGTACACGAAGCCGTCGGAATACTTCACCGAGCGTCTTGCCGGTCTTGGCCTGATCGAAACCGTGGCTGCCTACGAGGTAACTGGCAGCCAGCGCGACCTGGCGATGATCAACGAACGTATCGGCTGGCTCTACGAGCATCAACGCAGCAATCCGGACAGGCTCGGCGATGACGGCTCATGGCGCAGCAGCTGGAATATTCATGAGGGCGACGACTGGAAGCCGGAAAGCGACGTGCGCGGTAGCTCGCCATGGATGAGCGAGAACATCATCGATGGTCTCTGGCATGCGTGGCTGGTCACTGGTGACAAGCGCATTCCGGAGATGATCACCGGGTTCGGCCGGTACCTGGAGCGTTATGGCTGGATCAGCTCCGATCTGCTCGTGAATCCGCATGACTGGCGCAACGGTTGTTCCGGGTCCGATGGATTGATCGCCTGGTACTGGTCGTCAGGTCATGCGCCGCTCAAGGCCGTCGAGACCATTCAAGAATCCGACGGTTGGTACAGCGACGGGCATAACGTGGAACTGGGGCTGCCGGTCGCTGCGGCGTATTACTTCGAAACCGATCCCGTGCAGAGCGCGACGCTCAAACGCAGGTTAGAGAAGTTGGCATCGTCGTACAGCACGTCCTGCGCGGCGATTGACGACACCAAGCGGCGCTTCAACTGGAACAACCGTGGCAGTGGTGTCGTGCAGTGGCTGATGCGTCAGTCGCCCGGCAGCGGTGTCGCGCCACTGGTGCAGCGGGGAGCGCCATGACGACCGCGCCTTCTGCGAGCCGACGTCTGGATGTCCTGCGCAGTATCACCATCGTGTCGGTATCCAGTTATATCGAGTTCGCGCTTGGCCTGTTTGTCAGCGTGTGGATTGCGCGCGCACTGGGTCCGGCCGATTTTGGCCGCTACGCGTTCACGGTATGGCTTTGCGGCTGGCTGATCGTTTGCAGCAACCACGCACTGACAACGTCGTCCACCAAGTTCATCGCCGAGGCAGATGGCGCGGGTGCCACAGACGTTGCATCGCACATCGCCTACCAGCTCAACCGCGTGCAGCACCTCAGCACCGGCGTGGTCATGTTGTTGTTCCTGACAGTGCTTCTGATCTTGCGACCGGCCGAATGGCAGGGCGCGCTTCTCCCGGCGACGGCACTGGTGGTGGTCGCTACCGTGAGCAAGGCGAACTACGCCATGTGGGTGGCCATTGCCAAGGGGCAGGAGCGCTTTGAAACTGAGGCAATCGCCGCGGTGGTGACGGGTGTGATCGGTGTGGCGCTGGTCATCACAGCCACCGTCGCAAAGGCTGGACTGCTTGCCTTCATCGGCATATTCGCGATCTCCTGTCTGCTACTCAACCTGATCAATCGTTGGGCCTATCGACGCTATTGCCAGCCATTCAAGTCGGGTCCAGTACCCGCAGACGTGCAGGCACGCTTGAACCGCCACTTGCGTTTGACCGCGGCGCTCATACTGATCATGTCGTTCAAGTCGGGCACGATCGAGGTGTTCCTTCTCAACGCTTTCGCCGCATCGACTGCGGTGGGCTTCTTCGCCATCGCCGGCACCTTGACGCGAGGTGCCGTGCAGCTGTTCTCCGTTGGGCTCACGACCACGCTGCTGCCTTACATGGCCAAATCATTCGGCGAGCGCGGCCATGAACATGCCGTGCATTTCCTGGGCGAGGCAACGCGCTTCTATTGGGCCGCTGGCCTTGTCATCGCCGGGCTGGGGCTGGTCACGACACCCGACATCGTCACGCTGATGTATGGCCACCGCTATGCGGACGCGATTCCGGCGATCGAGGCCATGCTGGTACTGGCGGGACTACTGTTGATCGGCAACGGTATCGCCGCTTACCAGACCGTGGTGGATCGCCAGGATGACCGCATTCGCATCACGGTGATTGCGTTGTGCATCAATGTGGTGGTTGGCATCTTGCTGGTGCCTGCCTTAGGGCTATTGGGCGCGGTGCTGACTTATGCCACCACGCGGCTCTCGGAGCTGGCGCTATCCATCTTCTATCTGCGCAAGGCGACTACCGGTGGGCTGCCGCTGGCCGCCATGATTCGGCTGTTCGGTGTCGGGGCGGTAGCTACAGCCGTGGCGTGGACGGTGACCTCAAGCGTGCCGAGCCTTTGGGGTTTCATCGCGGGCGGTGTGGTGTTTGTCGGCATCTTCGTGCCAGCAAGCGTGCTCGTGCGCTATTGGGGCGAAGAGGACTATCGCCTGCTGGCCACCGTCGCGAACCGCTTCGGGCCGCCGGGACGCATGCTGGTGCGTGGCCTCAACAGCTTGCATGGGCAACGGGCAAACACGCTGTCATGATGCCGCCGCCCAATCAACCGTCATGCAGCACGATCCACAGCGACGCCGACGTGCGCAAGCTTCGCGACGAGCTGTCGCGCGTTGCCAGCCTGCCGGGTGCGGCATCGGGCATTGTGCAGCATCCCGACTGGCTGCTGTTCGAGGTGGAATGGCGAGGCGACATCATGTCGCCGTATGTCATCATGGTGCGAGACGGGCAGGGGAGAGTGATCGGCTATGCGCCGATGCTTTCCTACGTGCATCACGCGCGAATCGCACTGGGTGGGCGTCATCTGCAGATCTATCGCGGCCGCGTGCTGCGCTTGCTGGGCGAAGGGGTGGTTGCCGCGCCCGCGCATCGCAGCGTGGTCGAAAGATACGTGGCCGATGCATTGCTTCAGGATCGCCTGGCGCGCGTCATCCGTATCCAGGAAACGGCGCTGCCCAATGCGCTGGCCTCGGTGATGTCGATGGGCGCGCGCCGTTTCAGCCTGGTGCAGTCGAACCTTCTCGATCAGGTGAACTGGAGCATCGGATCGCAGGCGTCGCTGGCCGACTACCTGGTCACGCTGGGTTCGAAGAAGCGCAACGATCTGTCCCGTCGCCTGCGCAACGTCTACAAGAAGCTTGGTGAACCGGCTCATTTGAAAATCTTCGATTCACCCGAAAGCATGGATGAATACGGCGCGTTGATGAACCAGATCTACGCACGAAGCTGGCACGCGGCGGAAATGCCCGTCGACTGGGAATCTCCGGCGCGCCTTGCGCTGTTCCGGAAACTTGCGCGGGACGGTTGCCTGATCGGACACATGTTGATGCTTGGCGAGCAACCGATCGCTTACGTTCATGGCTATCGGCTTGCCGGACGTTATCTTCTCGACGACACCGGTTATGACGAAGCATTCGCCTCGCTTGGCGTGGGATCGTCGCTGGTGTTTCAGGCTGTGCAGGACGTGCTCGAGCGTTTCCCCGGCGAGAGCATCGATTTCGGCTATGGCGACAACCAGTACAAGCGCGTGCTGGCCAATAAGCAGACGCCATGTGGTTCGCTTTATCTGGTGCGCGGAAGCGTGCCGCGGGCCCGCTTCGGCGTCATCGCTCCGCTGCGCGGACTCTATCGCGGCCTGCATCGCATGGGGCGCCGAGAGCAGGCGCCGGGCACGGCGTAACGCCTGTTCACGATCCCGGCACGGGAATCGAGCCAAGCCATGGGACTTGGGAGCCGAACATGGCTCCCTTGCTGCTTACCCTTCCAGCGTGAAGCCGATCTTCAGGGTGACCTGCCAGTAGGCTACTTTTCCATTCTCCACATGGCCGCGTATCTCGGCGACATGGAACCAGCGAATGTCCCGAATAGTCTTCGATGCTCTCTCTATGGCGAGCTTGATCGCATCGTCACTGCTTTTCTTCGAAGAGCCCGTTAGTTCCACGGACTTGTATACGTGGTCGGTCATGGTCGTGACTCCAGCGGTTGTTGTGGCGTATGGGTGGAGGCTGTTGCGGAAATCCTCGCCCTTAGGTGCGCAGTGCTGGCACCCGCGTGCGCTGACGGTATGGAACTCCATACCTGCGCTCGCCAACAAAACGTGAAGACGGCGGACTGCGGGAACGTTTTTGTTGCGGATCAGTGAGGTGAGGTCCGACCTCGACAATGTGTCCTGGCGCGCGCGAACTCTTTGGAAGTGCGGCTGGAAGTTCGCAAGGTGGACGAGCCGGTCGATAAGCCGTCTCGGGACCATCGCAGATGATGGCTGGCACGCTCGATTGGCATGCTTGACGTGTCCGACTTCGACTCGAAGCGAACCGTCTAGGACATGCAGTAAGCGGCTGGGCTAATGCAAGGTTTCAGATTGCTGCTGTGCGGATGACAGCCTATCGCAGACTTTGAGGCAGGAAATGTGGGGCAGGGTGGCGTAAGCATCCACCTTCGATGGCTACAACTACAACGGCGACCTTTGTTCTGCTGGCATCGTTGATCGCCCATCACCCTTGATCAACCGGGAAGTGTGCTGAGCTGCCGCAATGCGATTCCCAACGCAATTCGGTAACTCGTCGACAGGTCTCCGTTGATGATGATGGTGGCCAGAGGAGCGCCGCGCTGACATGGCCCGGGATCCAGTGTGGTGTCGCTGTCATCGTGGACTTCAATGTAGGGAGCTGTCAGCTCGTCGAGTGCGTCGTGCAGCCCGGCTTCGGGATGCGCGTGAGCTTCTTGCGAGATTTCACCAGGATCGAGCAGCACAAACTCCGGGATTTTGGATCGCGCCACTCGCAGGCCAGCGATGAACTCGCGCAGCCCCGCGCAAGTGCGAACCTCCACCATGCGGCCTGCTTCATGGGCTAGTTGTTGGAGGTTGTGCAGGAGCTCGCCATTGAAAGAGTTACCGGAAGGATGAGGGCCCCGGAGAATCATGATGGTCATGACTGTACGTTTGTAGCGGCAAGCGCCGCGGATGACTCATGCTGCTACCCAGGAGCGTAAAGGCACCATGCCAAAGGCTGACCGATCGCGTAAATTTTCCGCATGCCTTCAAGCGCGATAGCTTTCGATATTCAATCGGATTGATACCGCGCCGTGCGCCTGAGACATGGCGTTTTGACATGTCGGCGCCTATCAAATGTCACCGTTAAGACGCGCATCGCGCTTGAACAACGGTCTATTCCTTAAGTGTGATCCCGCAAGGCTTAAGCCGGGTATACCTTTATTCGCTCATCGTTTCATCATCCCAATGGTCTGATGAATTCGAGTGCCGGCGTGCATGCGATCGCGCCGAGGGCTGCCACCGCAAGCTCAGAGAAGCGCTGCGCCCTACGCTAACTTGCCTCGCGGCGAGCAACGGTGCTGATCGAGGCGGTATACCCCGAAGGCCGCGTCCTTGCCGCGCAGACGGTGACGCTCGGATCGTCGGGCAAACATAAGCTCATCCACGATAGCTAAGCGAGGATCAGCCATGAAGCGCCAAACCAAGCTAACGATTTCGATAGCCACGGTGCTGCTTGCCGTCCTGGGCGGCACAGCCCTTTACGCGCAGGGCAAGGACAAGTACTCACTGGTATCGCCGAGTGGAATCGCATTCGCCGATTTCAGGGGATACGAGGATTGGTCGGTGGTCTCTTCTGCCCGGACCGACGAAGTACTCAAGGTGATCGTTGCCAATCCGACCATGATCAAAGCGTACAAGGAAGGCATTCCGGGCAACGGCCAGCCTTTCCCGGAAGGTTCCAAGATCGTGAAGCTTCAGTGGAAGCCGAAAAAGAGCACGGAAGCCCCGTTT
The DNA here is from genome assembly GCF_057787755.1 of Dyella sp. OK584. Lineage (NCBI taxonomy): Bacteria > Pseudomonadati > Pseudomonadota > Gammaproteobacteria > Lysobacterales > Rhodanobacteraceae > Dyella > Dyella sp. OK584. Next base: position 3,650,299 of record NZ_CM173542.1, on the reverse strand, counting down.
GTAGTGGATGTGCCGGACGTCTTCACACAGGCTTTCGTCATTGAAAAGGACAGCAAGAGATTTCCAAAGAGCGGCGGATGGGGCTACGCGTTGTTCAACTACGCAGCCGCATCCGACACGTTCACGGCTGATCCCGCTGCCCTCTCAGACTGCGGACATACCTGCCATGTGAAAGTGAAGGCGAAGGACCATATCTTCCACCCGTACCAGAAGCGTTGAACCGCGTGTTCACCGATATGGCGCACGCCGCGGAGCTTTAGCGGACTTCATGGTGGCCTCACCATTGCCGGCGTGAAGTCCGCCAGGCTGAATCTCTTATCCCGGATAGCGCAGATCGTTACCGGTCAGTTCCTTGCGGCGAATCCACAGTCAGCTGTCATGCCTGCGCTGCTGGAAATCCCGATTAGCCCCGTGTGAATTCAGCAGCGTGCAGCTTTACGAAATCGCTCATGCTCGTCGGCTTTTGGCCTGTGAGCTTGAAGACGTCATCGGTCATGCGGTCATAGCGACCCTGCATGTGCAGCTCTGCCATCACAGCAAGGTGGCTGACGATGTGCGCGGGAACGCCAAGCTCGAGGAGCTTTTCGGCCCATGCCGATACGGGTACGTTGCGATAGCGGATCGGGCGGCCGAGCGCTTCGGAAAACGCACGCGCGTAGTGCTCGAGGTCGGTGGATTCGGCGCCCGTCAGGTTGTAGATCTGGCCGATATGCGGCGCAGGATCGTCAAGGATCGCCGCCACCACGCGCGCCACGTCCACGGACGAGATGGGCGAGGTCTTGGCGTCGCCAAGCGGCAGCATCAGCTCGTCGTTGTCACGCACGGCGCCAGCAGCCAGGCGCAAGAAGAACCCTTCGAGGAACACGGTAGGGCGAACCGTGACGACTGGCAGACCCGACCAGCTCAGTGCCTGTTCCGCGAGCCAGTGAAGCTTGTGCTGCGGGCTGTCGGTGGTCTTCGTGATTCCCATCTGCGAAACGGTCATCTGCGACATGTTCACGATGGCCTCGACGCCGTGATGACGCGCTACCGCGGCGAAGTTTACGGTGGCTTCCAGGTAGGCCGCCGAGATCGACATGCCAAAGTAGATTCGCTTGCAACCTTCGATCACGCGGTGCACCGAGGCGAGGTCAGTGAGGTCACCGATAACGACCTCGGCACCGAGCTGGCGCAGGCTTTGTGCGCGTTCGTCTTCGCGGCGGACCAGGGCGCGCACCTTGTGGCCCTTGGCCAAAAGCATGGCAGTGACATTGCGGCCGATGGCGCCGATGTCGCCGGCCGCGCCAGTGACGAGGATGGGGTTGTCTTTTGACGTATTCATGGGTATCTCGCTTAAGTAGGCCGTGCGCAGTTACAGCATTTCGGTGCCGCGAACGGCATCCAGGGCCGGATGCGCTGCGCGCTCACGGATATTCGCCGTCGGCGTGCGGTCGATAAGGAGGCTGAGCAGTTCCGGGCGGTTGTAATGACCACGCGAATCCATCTGCTGCTTGCGGCGGTAGATCAGCGAAAAATCGAGGTCGGCGATAACCTCGCCCTCACCCGAACGGAGCGGTTCGCCCAAAATGGTGCCATCGGGTGCAATGATCGCGGTGAAGCAACCGCCCGAGATGGGGCCGATCTGGCACCCGGTGTCCTTCATGATCTGCGCCTGCTGGTCGGCGTCCAGCCAGGCCGTCGCGTTCACAACGAAGGCGGCCGACTCCAGGGCGTGCTGACGAATATTGATTTCCATGCGCATGGCAAAGCCGTCACCGAAGGCGGAGCCCGGATACATGGCCGAATGGATCTGCTCGCCATCAGCCATCAGCGCGTAGCGCGCCAGCGGGTTGTTGTGCTCGAAACATGCCAGCTGGCCAATGCGACCGACCTTGCTGTCGACGGCGCGCAGGCCTGAGCCGTCACCCTGGCCCCAGATCATGCGTTCGAAATGGGTGGGCGTAATCTTGCGGCGGCGCTGGATCAAGGTGCCATCGGCGTCGAAAAGCAACTGCGTGTTGTAGATGGTGCCGCCGTCACGCTCGTTGACGCCGATGGATACCACCATGCCGGCTTTGCGGGCAGCCTCACTGATCGCGTCGGTGGTCGGGGAGGGCACCGTCACGGACTGATCGAGCAGCCTCAGATACTCATCGCCGGACAGTTGCATCATGGGCGTCTGGACGGCAGCAAAGTACGGGTAGTACGGCACTACGGTTTCGGGGAAGGTGGCGAACTGCACGCCCTTCTGGCCGAGCGCGTGGATCTTCTGGACGACCTTTTCGACGGTGGCCTCACGGCTGTAGAGCACGGGGCTGATCTGCACGGCGGCGGCTTTGATGACGGTCATGATGCGGCTCTCAAATTATGTGATGTATATGCAACATAATGTATAAAAAAAGGATTACCCGGCCAATTCCTCAACAGGAAGGGCGGCCGACAGTTGGACAATGGCAGAAGCGCCGTCACCGCCGAGTAGTTGCCTGGCTTTGGTCTGGGCGGCGCGCCACGCCGGCATCGCCTCGGCCAGCAGGTCGCGGCCTGCCTTGGAGATCAAGATCGGGCGGCTGCGTCCTTTCTCGGGAATGATTTCCTCGGCCCAGCCCTGGTCTAAAACCAATTGGAGATTCCGGGTCGAGGTGGAGCGTTCCTGGTGGTTGGCACGGCCTATCTCGGCGCGGCTTGCGCCATCCATGCGAGCAATCACTACGAGCAGGGAAAACTGGGTGGAGCTCACGCCAAACGGGCGAAGTTCCTGATCAAAGAGGTTGGTTACGACACGAGAAATGCGGCGCGCCCGGGTCATCAGGCAATGCTGCGTAACCTCATTGACCAGGCTGGCGACGGCTTCAGACTTTTTGGGCGTGCTGGGCTTCATGTTCTAAACTATAGTGCATCTACATCATTGTATCAAGACCCGCAGGACGGAAGCGGGGTTGCCGGTCTGACGAGGCGAGGCTTGCTTGGTCAAGCCCAATAAGATGGTCGCTTCGCGGCCCCGACTTTCAGGCAAACCAGGTCGTTATGGTGATTGCCATGAATGTTCACTTTCGACCCGAGGCGTACGTTACTGGACACATTGACGAGGAGGCCAAGTGGTTTGAACATCGCCTTCACCGCCCGGTATCGGGGGCTAAAGAGAGGCAGGCCACCATGGTCTTGAGCAGTAGAGTCGTGCTCCTAACCTTGGTGCTTCTATCCGTAATGGTCGGATGCTATGAGGCCGGCCTCTTTTATCTCGGGCGTTCTACCGGTGCGCCGTTTCAAATCATCTGGACCCTGGTTTTCCTCTTGCTTCTCATTGTCTGGGTGGAGCTGGATTGCAAGGGGCGCAAGAACATCTATCGTCCGTTCGAGTTCGGTTTCTTGCTCTTCCTGTTCTGGCTGCCCTACCTTCCGTATTACTTGCTACGCACTCGCCGCGCTCTTGGCCTACTGTGGCTCGTTGGCTTCATTTTGCTGTTTTATCTTGGTTACGCATTTAAGTGGCTCATATACCTGGCGCGTTAGCCGCTGTCGTCTTGCCGAAGCGCAGAGGTATGGCGGGCTCGTGTCGTACAATTTTTGAGTGTCCGCCTTCGACTGCGATTTCAACCGGTCGATGCAACACTCCTGCTGCTTGCGCAGTCGCTAGTGTGTTGCATCGACCGGTTGAGGCCGCCACCCGAAGCGGACGCTCACGTCGATAACGAAAGGCAATGCCCGTACTCGGCATAGCCAATTTGCAAATCAGCAAAAACACCCTCGGTTACCTTCGTCGAACCATACCGACCGGGCGGATCAGTAGCAGCAAGAAGAAGAGTGCGATGAAGGCTGCGTACGCATACTGGCCTCTCGCCACTCCCGTTCCATAGGGAAACCAGATTCCTGGAACTCCCAGCGAGCTGAGTTCCGCAGCGAATAGACCGATGCCAATCAGAATCGCGCAAAGTGCTGCCAGGTAAGCGGACGGCTTCGTTGATCGGACCACCCCCAGCCCAATGACCCATAGATAGATCGCAGCAAAGGCCACACGAACGGCTTTGATTACGATATCGGCGACCACCTTGAGACCGTGTGTTGTTTCAGGCGCAAACCACGGGTGGCCTACGAATGCGAAGATCATATAGACCGCTGCAAGCATGCTGATCGCGTAGCGAAGCCACGGCGATTTGGCAAGGCGGAACCAGTCTCGCCATGCCAGCGTCCAGGCTGCCAAGTTGAGCGGCTTGAGTATCACGGCGGTCGCGATGCCGTAGCTGCGCAGGCTTAGAGTGCCGGTCCAGAAAAAAAGCACCTGGTTGACACGCAGAAGTGCAAGGAGAAGCAGCGCGGCGACTAGCCAACGGTAGGAGTCATTGGTTTGGCTCGCGCTCAATGCGACGACCATGAGCGCAAGCATGACGAACGCCATCGGCTCGATTGCATCGACCACATAGCCCTTGAAGGTCTTCAGCCATTGCACTTGATGCAACTGATAGATGCCATCTGCGTCGCCGATGGTCGGCGCGACATGCAGGCCGCCGCTGTCCCCGCCCACATCGAGCGGGTCCATCCACACGCGAAACGCAATAACGTAGGTCCGCGTACCTGTGGATGACGCTGGTAGCGGAAACACACTCGGCCGCACGCCGAACACCGTCGGCGTTGCACCCGAGAACTCACCCGTGCCGCCGAGCAGCTTTCCGTCTACGTAGAGCTGGTACGTTGAATCGACCAATGTCGGCCCCGCCAGTGCAAGCCGGTTGTTGTCGTCGCCATCGAGAGCAACCTTGATCCGATACCACGCATAGCCGTGATATCCCTCATGGCCGCGCCGGTTCCATCCGGACACGTAACCTGGCAGTCCGACATCGCCATCATGCGCACCGGGTGCTGGAGTAAGGTCGACCGTTTCCCACGAGTTGTCATCGAAGTCCGGAGAAGACCACTGGGGATCATCGCCGACGTGAAAGCGCCACGGTCCGTTGAGGGGAATGGTTGAATGACCAAGGCTGACCCGTGCGATCTGGGCGGGCTCTGCCGACGCCCGAGGGCATTCGATCATCGCAGCTGTAAGCGTGCAGAGGAAAATCAGAAGCACCGAGCGTCGCATCACACCACTCCTTGATGGATCTTCATGGGAGTGTAAGCGACAGACTGAGCACTGGAATGTTCAGCGGCGGAGGTGGCGAGTACTTAAAGCGGTCGCCCGACTTTCGAGTTAATTTCGCGGATAGCCTCCTCGTTAAGGATATGTTTCTTACAAGCGACCGCGAAATCAGGTTGTCTGAGGGCGTGCTGCCTTGCGCAAGGCCGCCGAGATTCCGATGCCGTAACTGTCCGCTTGAGTCCGCAACCCAAAGCGGACAGTTTCCCCTAGAGGCCCCGTGTCGATCCCGCAGGCACTCGTTCGTCGGATACATGAAGGTGACCACGCCGGCCGCCCTTTCCGCCAAGGAGACAGTCATGTCCTACATCGATGGTTTCGTGATCGCCGTACCCAACGCCAATCGCGAGCAGTTCATCGGGCACGCCCGTACCTTCGACGCCATTTTCCTGGAGTTCGGCGCCACCCGCGTGGTGGAGTGCTGGGGCGACGACGTGCCCGACGGCAAGCTCACCGATTTCCGCCGCGCCGTGCAGGCGGAGCAGGATGAATCCGTGGTGTTCTCCTGGGTGGAATGGCCCGACAAGGCCACTCGCGATGCCGGCATGGAGAAATTGATGAAAGACCCGCGCATGCCGGCCGCCAGCGAGATGCCCTTCGATGGCAAGCGCATGATCTTTGGCGGCTTCGCGCCGGTGGTCAGCCTGCCTGACTAGGGAGGCCCTGACCTGCGCGCTTTCAAAGTAAGGTCAGCTTCCGACCCGGAGCGGACGTTGTTCGATAGCTCCGGAGGAGGGTCACGGGCAAGGGCGACTTCATGCGTTAGCTAAGGAAGACGAAGTAATTGGCCCTGGCATCTATGGCGGCATGGTCTTCATTTGCGCGCTCTGCGGCTTCCGCTTGGTGGTCCTAGCTCCGCATATCAGCCTTCCTCCGTTGCAGCTTGTCGGAGCATTGCTGGTGACCCGCGGCATCGCGGGCGCCTGGGTTGCACTTATCTGGGGAGGGGTTCGGGTATTTCGGCGGAAGCGGGGATCGTTGGGCATACAATCGCCCGATGAATTATCAGCTTGTCATCAAGTTCTGGCGGAAGTCTCTGGCCGACGAAGCCTTTCTCGCCGTGATTGAGGGAAAGTTGAAGGAGGCATTGGGCGATGCAGTCGAACTGGAGGGCTACGATGTCAGCCCAAAAGAGATCAATCTTTTCATGCTCGCGTCTGACCCGCGACATTCCTTTCGGCGCGCGAAGGACGTCCTGGAAGGATTGGGCATTCTGAACGGCATTTCAGCCGCCTCTCGCGTAGCAGGCGGTGCCCACTTCACGTCGATCTGGCCGCCTCGCGCCACTCGCAAATTCAGGCTGCCGTAGTGCCAGTGAAAGCCCGCCAATTCGTCAGAACCCATGCCCCCGAGCAAGGTCGCGTAGCAGATTAGGAAGCAGTTGCTTTAGCGGCTCAGAGGGTCGCTCAAAGTTCTTCTTAATGTCCGCACATCGGCGATGCTTGAGACGTCGTTAACGTCCGCTTCCGACCCAAGGCGGGCATCGCCGGATTGGGTGAGTGTGGTCGGCCAGGGGGAGAGATGAGCTCGAGTCGGATAGCTAATTTAGCTTTGGTGTTGGCCGTCGCAGGCTGGCTTCTGGTGTTCTACGGCGTCATGTCTCAGCTTGGCGATCCGGCACCGACGGCTCCTCGTTCGGTTATCGAGAGCCAGAGGCACATTTCCATCATCATTTTGCTGGCCGGGGTCATATGCCTCCTAGGGTCGCTTTGGCTTTCCGGCCGTTCATTTGTGGAAGCCAGAAAGCGTTCCCTGTCGGCAGCGGCGCTGATTGTCGTTCCAGCCATTGCAATCGTCGTCAACTTGTACTGACTGCGTAACGCGTTTTTTTGTCCGCTTTCGTCCCGAAACGGACATGGTTAGCCTAGTGCCGCACTGAATCGTTAGGGGGCGACTATGTCGGAGATCCTGCAGATACTCCTCGTTCTCGTGATGATCATCGCGCCTTGCGTCGCGGTGGTCGCCCTTGGGCTATGTTTTAAGCGTCGCGCGTCAAGAGTGTGGCCTGAATCCACATTCGTGCGGAAACTAACGCCTACCGGGGGTGCTCTAAACACCGGATTCGCACTAGTTCTTCTTGAAGGCTGGGTCGTCAGGCAATCGGCGCCCCAGAGCAAGATCGGCGCGCTGCGTGCCGCGCCGGCGCACATGTTTCTGGCGCTTTTGACGCTTTCGATGCTCTTTACGGCGGGCTCTTTCGTCGCATCGAAGCTTGGTCATCCGATATCGCAAAAACATGCGCGGGACGAGTCTGAATCTTGACGTCCGCTTTCGACACGAATCGGGCATTGGGCAAACAGCAATGAGCAGCCTATTTGTCGGTGGGAACTGTGATCGCTGCGCTACTCATTGTCGCAAAACCATTCATGCGGCCATGACAAACAGGGGGAAGGTGATGGGGATGTTGCGTTCTTGCTGCCTTGGTATAGGCGTTTTGCTTGCAGGCCAAGCATGGGCTGACGACTGCCATTTGAAGGATTACGGCACTATGCCGGTGGAAATGGTTGGTGCTCAGGCCACGACCATGGTGAAGATCAACGGGAATAATGCGCGCTTCATTCTCGATACGGGGGCCTTCTTTAACACCATGTCGAGTGCCAACGCGTCGTCGCTCGGACTCAAGCTGCAACCTGCGCCATTTGGTTTTCGCATCAGCGGTGTTGGCGGTGCTGCGAACGTCCAGCAAGCGCACGTGAAGGAATTTGGCATCCTCGATACGACGCTCAACAATGTTGATTTTATTGTCGGCGGTACCGACGTCGGCAATGGATTGCTTGGCGCCAACCTGCTCGATTTTGCCGATCTGGAAATCGATCTTGCACACGGCAAGTTGACACTGTTCAAGGCGGAGCACTGCGATAAAGCGTCGCTGGCGTATTGGGTAAAGGATGGCAAGTACAACGTCGCCGATATCGAACCGGCCGACAATGAATTCGACCGACGCACTTTTTTCAGTGTGACGATCAATGGCAAGAAGGTGCGAGCGGTGCTCGATTCGGGGGCGTCTGCCACCGTGCTAAGTCGTGATGCCGCCGAGCGAGCCGGCATCGACTTTCATGCGCTAGATGTCAAGGCTGGCAGTAGCAGCATCGGTATTGGCGCTAAACCGGTTAAGACATGGACTGTGAACATTGATTCGTTCTCGGTCGGGACGGAAACGATCCAGCACAGTCAGATGCAGGTCATTGACGCAAGAATTGGCGACAGAACCGACATGCTGCTCGGCGTGGATTTTCTCCTCGCCCATCATATGTTCATTGCCAACGGCAAGAAGAAAGCTTATTTCACCTATAACGGTGGGCGCGTGTTTACCTTCGCTACGGCACCGAGCGACAGCGACAAATCCAATGCCGGCGCTGCTGCGGACGACAACGGCGCAGCACCCAAGACCGCGGGCGACTACGCTTTACTAGGCCAGGCGCATCTGTCTCGCGGTGAACCGAGCGCTGCCGTAGCCGCTCTGGACGAGGCGATTCGTATGGCGCCCGATCAGGCCGCTTACTATGTCGCCCGTGCGAGGGCACATGCGGCGGACAAACAGCCTGATGCTGCGCTCACCGATCTGGACAAGTCCTTGAGCCTGGATCCGAAGAACGTCGATGCGTTGCTGATGCGTGCCGAACTTCGCTTCGCGCACAAGGACCGCACGGGTGCCGCATCCGATGTGGCGGCGGCGAGTACTGTGACACCTGCGGGATCAACACGGGCACGTTCCATTGCCGCCCTTTACATCCAGCTTGATCAACCCGCTGCGGCGCTGCCGATGCTGGACGATTGGATTCGCCTGCATAGTAATGATGCCTTGCTAGGCTCTGTGCTCAACGAGCGCTGTTGGGCGCGAGGTCTGAGCAATCAGATGCTTGATGATGCCCTGAAGGATTGCCGTAAGGCGATCAAGCGCGATGGCGAAAACCCGGCCTATCTCGACAGTCTCGGCTTGGTGGAGTTGCGACTGGGACATTATCCCGAGTCGATCAAGGTCTACGAACAGGCTGTCGCGAGAAATCCGCGTTCCGCGTGGTCGCGCTACGGCCTGGGTTTGGCGAAAATCCGCGGTGGCCAGCTGGACGCGGGTAACGCCGATTTGGTCGCCGCGCGCACGCTTGATCCGCAAATCGAAACACGCGCCACCAAGTATGGCTTGACCACGGCAGGGCCATAGGGCGAACTTCACTCGCGCTGGAAAGCTCAATCAGTTGAGTTGGCTTTTTCAGCAAGGAGGAGCGTTCTGCCTGGGGAAGGCGAATGTGCGCTTTTGACCGGAAGCGGGCATTGTCGGCTAAGCGGCGCGCAGTAAACGTTATACGTAGGACTACTTAATCGTTACCGCGTAATCCAGCGGTAGCGAAACCTTGCGATGTCGAGCGATATTACGCTTTGGCATTTGCAAGATGTCGTTCCGCGGATTGCGCGAGGCGTTCGCTAGAGCTCGGTCATCCAGGGTGCAAGGCGGGATGGATCTGGAGATGCTCGTTCCACTGGTGAAGATCACCAGTGGCGCTGATGTAGTTGGCCACGATTCACGCGCAACGCGGCGCGGGCACTTCCGCACCGCTCAAGGCAACACTGATTGTCGGACTCATCGTCTGGCGAATACGCCGCTTGACCTCACATTCGCACTGATAAGGAGGTTGTCATGTCTGTAGCGACACATGCTCCGCAGTCCGTGTTGGAACTTCTCGAAGTAGACGACAAGCCGGTTGATCGCGACACCCGCCCCTGGGGCGTAGCGACACCATCATCGATGGCCTTGTGGACCGAGCGAAGCGCCGACATAGAGTTGGAGCGCTCCCACCTGATGCCCAACACTTATGTATTGAAGGCTTCGAGCGCGATTCACTTGGGCCTCCCCGTGCTGGAAAGTCGCAAGAGCAACGTGCATACACGGACCATGGCTGAGCGGTTGGTGCTTGCCGATCGCCGAGGCATCGATAGGGTCGAGCGTGCCAGTCGCCGATTCGAGTTGCTTCACCCGCATTGCCCAGAGGGAATGCCGAAAGGTATTCATCCGAAGTTGGTGACCGCGCTTGTCACTCAACGTTTCGGCATCAACTCCCGAGGTGCCAGGACGCGGCTTTCGGAGGACCCGCACTCCACTATCATCAATGGCGAATCGCGCGTCTTCGCCTATCCAGACCGCTATCCGCTCACAGCCATATGCAAGCTCTACATCAGCTATCAGCCGTCTCCCGGAGCGGCCTGGAAGCAAACCAGCGAAGCCACTGGCTACCTAATCGGAAACAGCACCATGATCACGAGCGGCCACGTGCAGGCGCCCGCCGGCAGCGGATGGATGATCAAGGTGGTTCCCGCGTGCTGGGCGGGCCAATCCATTTTCGGGATCAATTTTCTGACGTATGTGAGGGAGACGGTATGGTGGAATTCAGACGCTGGTAGCGATATCCAGATCTGCCATCTCTACGATCCGATCGGTGAACAGACCGGGTATTTTGGTTGCCGCGTCTACGACTCGGATTGGGAAGACGGCGCCTATTGGCACATGGCGGGATTTCCGTACGACCGCAGCCTTACCTCCTTGTCATACCAGAGCGGGATCGCGGTGCGCGACGACGATGACGGTGATGACATCGACGTCAACGGCGACAGCTACGACACCACGCAAGTCGAGAGCGATGCCGACGAGGCCTCTGGTGCATCGGGCTCGCCCTTGTGGGGCTACTGGTCCGACATGCCTTATGCCATCGGCGTACATCATGGCGTGGAGCGCGACGGAACCGTCTCGGGCACCGAGATCCTGTCCTGTGCATCCGGCGGCGATGGATTCCTCGCAGCAGCACGCTGGGGCCGCGAGATGTGGGGCTGACGCGGACAGAAAGGTGAGGCCGGGCCCGGCGCGGCCTTTCATTGAACGCAGCAGGAGCACCTATGTACCGACGGATATGGCTTTCGTACGCACTGGCCGTTGCCTCCTCAGGCGTACTCGCAGAAGGCTGCGTGTCCGGTATTGCAGCCGTCGGTACGAGGCATGCGGACGATTTAGCGGTCGGCTTGATGAATGTCTACAGCCGACTCGCTATCGGTTTTCGCAACCCGCCTGAAGCGGCACGTGTGGCTGAATGCTGATCGAGAAGGAGAAGAACCATGCCATCCAACATCCTCGGAGTACGTATCCCCGATAGCACGATCGCTCGCGAGGCTACACAACTGCTTCGCGATACGGGAAGCGACCTCCTGTTCCAACACTCGATGCGGGTCTATCTCTGGGCCGCTCTGACGGCAAATCGCAAAGGCCTCACCTTCGACCCAGAGCTGCTGTACGCCGGAGCGATGTTTCATGACCTCGGTCTTACGGAAGGCTTCCATGGAAGTTCGCTACGTTTCGAAGTCGATGGAGCGAATGCTGCGCGCGACTTCCTGCGAAGCCATGGCATCCCCGACGCGGACGTCCAAAAGGTGTGGACCGCCATCGCATTCCACACGACCCCTGGGATTCCCGAATTCCTCCATCCGGAGGCAGCGCTACTTCACGTAGGGGCTGGCATGGACGTAGCGGGCCGCTCATACGACCAGTTCACGGACGAAGAGCGTGAGGTAGTTATTGCGGCCTATCCCCGCGACGACAACTTCAAGCAGCGCATTATCGATACCTTTTATGAGGGCTTGAAGCGGCGCCCTGCGACTACTTTTGGCACGTTCAACGACGACTTCATTGCCTTCAAGAGCCCTGGATTTCAGCGAGTGGACATCTGCAGCGTCATTCTGAATTCGCCTTGGGCGCATTGAAGTGCCGGGCTGGCTGCCGAAAAGTGGGGGAGAAGTGCGGCGCGGATGGTCATCGAGTTCAGGCCAGTAACGGGTCGAGCGCGCATTCGTAGGACACATGGCATGTCCGCTTTCGTGCCGAAGCAGGCGTTGCGGTGAGGCCACAAGCGGGGTATCCGCATCTTCGAACGCAATCTTGATGGCACTCTCTACTCGTAGAGGAAGCGACAACGAACCAGAATGAGGAAGAAAGGGACTTGCCATGGAGCATGGCTGCAGCGTTCTTTCCCAAAGAGCGCCGCAGCCACACTTTGCAAATGCATCGCTACACTTGAGCATTGGCGCGACAAGGCTGTTACCGATTCTTCATTGCTTCGAATGCCGCCTCATGAATTAGCGCAGAGACCTCGAGCGGCTTCGACGCCAGCGACGCATGGCTCGCTTCCAGGGTAATGACCTTCCTTGCACCAAGCCGCGCCGACATGCGCTCCTCATTTGCAGGGGCAATCATTCGGTCTTCGCTGGAAATCTGATACCAGCTGGGCTTCTTCTTCCACGCTGGAGCAGTGACTGGGTTGCCAAAGGTGCTGGCCAGTGGCGCCTTCTGGGTCACAGCCATAACCACGCCCTCATCCGACGGTAAGTCCTGGCAAAAGCTCTCGTGAAACTTTTCGGGTTTAATCCAAAGATAGCCATCACTGTCAGGCGCGAGATTGGCAGCAGCGACAGGGAGATGTTCCTGGGTGATGCCGCCCGGGCTTTCACCTGCGTCCGGTGCGAACGCCGCGATGTAGACAAGACCGACTACATTGGGCTGATCACCGCATTCGGTGATAACTGCTCCACCGTAGGAATGTCCCACGAGCAGGACCGGGCCACTCACCTGTGCAACCATCTTGCGGGTACGCTCCGCATCGTCGGCCAGTGACGTCAGCGGAAGTTCGACAGCACGAATGGATGCATAGCCCTGACGCGTTAGTTCAACAATGACCTTGCCCCAGTGGGCGGCTCCGCCCCAGAAACCATGTACCAGGATAATTGTGGGTTGGTTATTCATCGTCCGACTCCGTATGCAGAAGGTCGCTGACTATTTGCATGCTTCATAGCCGGTCAGCGTATCGGCTATGCAGATACGTCTAGTTCTGACGGCGGCGTCCAAATACTTCTCGCAACGGTGCTAGAGCCTTTCCCGTTTCGGGATCGGATCCGAAGTGCTCGCTGCGAGCTAACCGTTATCCACCGAGGTATCACGTGCCAGCAACGTGCTTCCTTGTATCCAGGCTGAGCTTGCCAGGGCCGACGCTGGCCAGTAGCCCAAGTCCACCGGCCATCGCGACATTCTTGAGGAACATGATCATCTGGATCTGATCGGCGAACTGGCTGTGGAAAACCGCTGCGGTTAGTAGACAGAAGCCGGCCAGCAGCGTGGCGGCGATGCGAGTCCTATATCCCACAACGATCAACAGCCCGGCGCCAATCTCGAACAGGATCGTCGGCCACAGCAATGCGCCAGGTACGTGCATCGCTTCCATATAGCCACGCATAGCGTCGGCGGCGCCCATCTTGGACAGCCCGGAGAGGATGAAGATGAGGGCCATCAACATACGGGCGGCGGCCATCACATAGGGTTGTGTTTTAGTGTTCATGTCAGGTTGCTCACGGTTGCTTCGGTGGATTGGTGGTCGAAAAGATGTAACGGGCGAAACGCCACTGGCCATCGGTTTCGCGATGTAGAAGGAAAAGCTCCTGGTTGGCCTCCGGGGCGGCCGCCTGCCCGCCGCCAATCAATAGAACCGTGCCGTTCGAGCGCGTGCGGGCAAAGGCCCAATCGCGCGACAACGGGCGAATCTCGTCGATCTGGAAGCGGATATCGAGCTTGATCGTGTCAAAGACGTGGCGATAGGCGGTGCGGACGGCCTCGCGGCCCACCGCCGGCAGGCTGTGCTGTGGCATGAACACCGCGTCGTCGGTGTAGAGCGTCATGACGCGTTCGACATCGGCACTGTTGAGCGCCTGTTCGTAGCGATGGAGTTGCTGGGAAATGGCGGCCGTAATCGCGTCACTGGAGGCGGGTTTGGCGGCCAATGCGCTCAATGGAAGCAGCAAAGTACCGAGTGCGAGTACGCTCAATGGAATGCGCATGTTGGTGTCCTCATGCAGTGTGATCAAAGCCGGACGACGAGCTTGCCCAGCGCGCGGTTGCTTTCCATCAAGCTGTGCGCGCGACGTAGGTCGTCGAAGTCGAAAGTTTCGGTGCGGAGCGAAGGAATACGCTGGGCCGCGATCTCCTGTGCAATCCATGGCAGCGGCGCGTCGCGCAACGACAGGGCCGATGTGCCCAGCAGACCACTGGGGAAGAAGCTCAGCCGCGTCGCGCCGGGCAGGTCTTGCATCAGGTGGAACTGCTCCAGTACGGGCGGCCCGCCGAGCAGTCCGATGACATTCACCGCACCAAACGGACGCAATGCCTTGATCGTGTCGCGCAGCGTCGAAGCCCCCACCACTTCGAGCGCGACGTCGACGCCTGCCGGCACGAGTTCGCGGATTTTTCCGGCAATCTCGCCGCCGTCAACGACAACGTCATCGGCACCGACCTCTCGCAAGCGTGAAGTGTTCGCCAGCGAGCGAGTCGTGGCGATCACTTTTAGGCCCCTGGCCTTGGCGTAAGTGACAGCAGCCAGGCCAACGGAAGATGTGGCACCGCGCACCAGCAGGGTCTGGCCGGGCTGGATCTGCAGGCTCTTGTCCAGCGCGCCCCAAATGGTGAGATAGGCTTCCGGCAGCGCGGCAAGCTCTTCCCATGACAACGAAGTATCGTCCAATGCAATGACGTTATTGCGCAGGACGGTCACCTGCTCGGCATAGCTGCCGTTACGACCAAACTGCATACCGCCCATGGCGGTGGCCACTCGTTGGCCAGTGCGAAACACACCAGCCGGGTCATGGATGACCTCGCCAACTGCTTCGATGCCCGGCACACGCGGTGTGGTGATAGGACCCATCTTGCCGGCGCGCAAATAGGTCTCGGCTCGATTGAGGCCGAACGCACGCACGCGGATCTGCACTTCATCCACCGCCGGTTCGGGCGAGGGAATATCCCGCAGTTGCAGCACTTCGGGGCCACCTGGCTGGTCGATCACATAGGCTTTCATGGTGGTCTCCTCAGGCGCGCGGCTGGTTGGTCGAGAACAGGTAGCGATGGATCTTCCACACATCGTTTTCGCGCCGGAACACGAACAGTTCGTTATTGCCTTCGTTCACTTCGACGCCTGCGCTGAGGATTCGGGTACGTCCCGCCGAACTGGTGCGGGCCCAGGCCCAGTCGCCGGCTTCCTCAACCTCGTGAACGTCGAAGTGAATCGCAAGCTTGAGGGTGGCGAACACCTGCTCGTAACCGGCACGGACGGCGTCGCGGCCAATCAGGGCCGGGGCGTGCTGTGGCATAAACACCGGCTCGCTGCCGTACAGGCTGAGGATGGTGTTGATGTCGTTGTTGTTGAGGGCAGTTTCGTAGGTCTGGAGGGTGGACAGGATAGTCATGGCGGTGCTCCGGGTTTGGTAAGGCGCTGGTGGCTGTGCGATGCACTTTGTCCCCTTCAACATTGGAAGAAAATACACATTAGTGATAGTTTTTCTACCAAAAATGAGAGGACTAAGCCGTGGATCTCAACGCCGCCCGGATGTTCGTCAACGTGGTGCAGGCCGGTAGCCTGTCTGCAGCAGCCGATCGCATGGGAATTCCACTGCCCACACTCAGCCGGCGCATTCGTGAACTTGAGCGGCAGTTGAAGGTGCAGCTGCTGGAGCGTTCGGTGCGCGGCACCAAACTCACCGACGCCGGAACGCGGCTATACGAACACACCAGCCACAGCATCGACGCATTGGTCGAAGCCGAGCAGGCGGTGGTTGGCGATCAGGCGCGGCTCAAAGGGCGATTGCGACTATCGCTACCGCCCGCATTCGAGCCATGGTGGGATCTGCTGTCGAACTTCCAGCAACGCTATCCGGATATCCAGCTGCACGTCTACACGACCGAGCGACGTGTCGATCTGATCGAGGACGGCATCGACGTGGCGCTACGTGTGGGATCGATCACCCACGAATCCATGGTGGCGCGACGCATGCTGTCTTATCGCCATGTGCTCGTGGCCAGTCCGCAACTCATTGAGCGACTAGGCCAACCGGGCACGCCCGATGAGTTGCATCGATTTCCTTGCGGGGTTTGGAGTCTAGGTGCCAATACAAACGGCGTGTGGCGTCTGGGTGATCAAGTCATCGAACCCAAGGCCGTACTCTCCACAAACGACTACGCACACCTGCGCAGTCGGGCGCTATCCGGCGAAATGGTCACCGAACTTCCACCGTTTCTTGCGGCCCACGCGCTGCAGAAACGGCAGCTGATCACATTGCTGCCTAAACATCCCATGCCAGAGCAGCAGATCAACCTGCTCTATCCCTCGCATCGCCATCCCTCCGCGATTGTGCGGACCTACCTCGATTTTTGTCAGCAACATGTCATGGAGAGTGTTGAGTCATCCTTTGCGAGCCTCTGACGAACGTCTGCCATTAGCCGATGGCAGGCGTGCGGCCAGGGCCCCGGGCGGCTTGCTGAGAACGTCCGTTTTCGACTGCGTTCACCACCAGAAATCGCAACTCAAAGCGGACATTGCAAATCTGCTTGCTTCAGAGAAATAAGGGGGTGGCAACTATGATTTATAGAGGTATGGAGTTCGATCGCACAGAAGTGCTTCGCATGATGCTGATTGGCATCCCGACATTCGTCACCGTATTGGTGGCAGCGCAAAGGCTAGGGTCGTTGGCGTACGTGGCGTTTTGCTTCATCGCGATGGTTCCGTACATCTATCTCTACAGCATGGCTTTCCGTGCCCTTGCAATCAAAGAGAGGGCAGGCCGCAAACCCAAATTCTACTTGGGGGTCATTGCAATGCAGTTGAGCGCCATCGCTGGAGCACTTGGCCTGCATTCCTTCATGGCATGAATGTCTGATATCGACCCAAGGCGGACACTGCCAATGACAGACGCTTGTGTCCCGTGCTCGCTAGAGCCATGAAGGTGCGTTTCCTCAGGGAGTGCCTTTATCCAGACGATCCACCAGTTGACGGTGGGCAGTCTCAGTGGCTTCGTCCGCAGGAAACATGCACTCAATGCGTAGTTCTTGCGTGGTGATGGTCTGCGGCGTGCCAACCGTAGTGATCATGGAGAAATATCGCAGCACCTGACCATCTTTTTGGAAGTTGAGGGGGACCATGGGCAGTGTGGGTTCAGTCCCCGAGGCGCCGATGGAGCGGAGTGCCGGGTCAACATCGTCATAGGCGAGAAGCGACGTTAATAGCTCGCGCGTGCGGTCGTCCAACGTATGGCCGACCGATTCGCGATGGATACGCTGGATCAGTGCCTTGGAGGCCTCTTCCCAGTTGACGATAAAGGGACGCATGGCTGTTGGGTCGAACATGAGGTGGAGCAGATTGCGTGGTTCAGGGCGTGCCTCAAGATCGATGAATGCGCCGAAGAAGCGAAGTGCTGATGCGTTCCTCATAAACACGTTCCAGTGGCGATCCATCACGATCGCTGGAAACGGTTCGTGATGGAGAAGGATGCGGTCAAGCGCGCGCATCACGCTGCTCATCTCTTCAGTGTTCCAGGTATCTTCCTTATAGATCGGCGCAAAGCCCGCGGCGACCCATAGCTCATTGCGGTCGCGCAATGGCACATCGAGCGCTTGAGCAATGTTGACGAGGGTCTGCCGGCTCGGCGCACTGCGCCCACTTTCAATGAAACTGAGGTGCCGCTGCGATACGCCGGTATCAAGCGAAAGATCGATCTGGCTTTTTCCACGGATGTCTCGCCAATGGCGTAGCAGTCGACCCAGTTCACCTCTGGACGAGTCTTGGGAGTTCTTATGCGTGGTCATGAGAATTCCAACGTGCGTTGCCAGCGATCAGCTCTGGTGATTCGTCTCGTGCAGAGTCGATCAAGACTGGTGCAAAGGCGTAAGTCCGCAAGAGCTGCACCCTCTACGACGTGAAGGGGTGCAGTGGACCGGTGGTACAGGCCGTTAATTACGCGACCAACTGTATTGCTTGAAGGCCTCTTCGATGGGCGGGTTCGTGATGGTGGCAGTGTAGTTGGTGATTGTGGATGCCGCGACGATCGCAATCACTTCAAGCAAGCGTGCTTTGTCGAAACCCGCATCAAGGAATTGATCCATGTCCTGCTGGGTGAGATGACCGCGTTTCTCGATCATCGTGCGCGCCAGGAACGACAGCGCCGCGAGCTTTGGATTGTTCGGAAGATGTCCGGCTCGAATGGCGTCGATATCCGCAACGGCAATGCCTTCCTGCAAAGCAAGTGCGCTGTGGAATGCGACCGCCCACCGGCTCGAATTAGCGACTGCATCAGTGAGCAGAACGATCTGAATCTGGTCCTCGGCAAAACTTCCGCCGTGCACTTTTCCAAATAGGCCAACCAGGGACTCGATCAGCACTGGCGAAGTCGCCATGGCGCCCGCGATGTTCGGAATCAGGCCGAAGGCACCCTGTAGTGCTTCCAGGGAAGCGCGGGAATTTTCAGGCGCGGACTCGATAGTGTGAACGGGAAACGACTTCATGGTGATGACCTCACAAGTTCGGAGTGGGAACATGTGCCGGCAAGGGCTGACGGCTGGGAGGCATCATTGGCCGTTGTGGAACTAGCGGCAATTACGCGCGAGGTAATAAAGGCGCCTGCCCGTTGCAGCCTTATGAAGCGACGACATGGGGTCACGAGACCGCTATTTAGGCAGGTCGCCGGACGATGTTTGGCTGCGGGTAACGACTGTATGCTCCCCCTGGAGCCGGGGTGGATATGCTGAATAGCGCCATATGGGTCATGTCCGCTCTCGACCCAAGGCGGACGTGGGTGTCTATGGAATCAAAGAGATGCCGGGGGGAGCGTAATGACCAGTCACACAATCCGCATTTCCGTAGTCGTACTTGCCGCGATATGTGCTGAGGCCGCCTTTGCGGACGACATTCCGGCCAAAGATGGGGCCACGGCACAGTGGATGATCGTAAAGGAAAGAGCCTGGGCCAGCATGGCTTGCGGAGGCGAGTGGGTCGCGTCGGAAATTCTCGCAGATGACTTCCAGGGGACGGCGCCCAAAGGTGTGCGCTACGGAAAGCCGGCGAGCGCGCCTGCTTACGATCCCAAAACTCAGTGGTCCAGCGACTGTCGCCTGGATAGTGCTGAGGTACGATTCTTCTCCGCAGACGTCGCGGTTGTGTATGGATCAGAGTCAAAAACGGTAGTGCTACCGGATTCAAAGCACGAACGCCGCTGCCTAGTGTGGAGCGACATGTGGTTACGGCGTAACGGGAAATGGCAGATCATCGCGGTTCAAGATAATCGCGTCGAATGTCCCACGAAGTGAGTGGATTGTGCGTTACCGATTTTTCAGGCGCCTGATGTCCGCTTGCGACCCGACGCAAACCTTCCAAGCGACCGGCGGTGACCCACACTCGGTGATCTGGTCATGCGTGCTCTACAGACTTGCAGTTGAACAAGGGAGACTGCCTCGTTGCATCGCGTGGAATTCGATGGACAGGCCGAGGTCGTCCTGCGTGGGGGCGAGGAACGATTCGCCAGACAGGCCGCGGTAGGTCGCCAGCTTGCGCTCGTAGCCGCGCTCGGCCCAACGCTGCGCACGCCCGAGGTCGGCCACGCCGAAGCTCACGCCCAAAATGCGTGGGCCGCCGCTCGCCATGGTCTGCTCAGCCAGGCCCGCGCCGTCGGGCTGAAGCGCGAACAGCGCCGTCTGACCGACCGGTACGCAGAATCCCTTCGCGCCGACTGCGGGCAGCTTCACCGGCACCGCGTGGCCGAAGCCCATCTTCTCGAGCTGCCGGCGATCGGCGTCGGCATCGCCCGATACCAGCCATATCGACGAGAGCTCGCGCGCCCCGTTGGGGTGCTCGCGCGTCACGCGGTAGTCGTCGGTATTGGTGGGGTCGATCTGGTCGGGTGCGTAGTCGGCGGCGTAGTCAATGAAGAAGGTGTTACTCGACAACGGCGCATGGTCGAACGCGAACAGGCGCCAGCCCGGCTTCGCGCTGTCGGGGCCGGAGAAGAAGGGCGTGACTGCGTAGTGCAGCGCCTGCAGCGAGCGATGGATCGTATCGAGCGACGAGGAGCGGAAACCAAAGCTGCGCGAGCCCGGGCCGCCCTTCAGCGCCTGCTGATCTTCCTTCATACCCGGATCGAACGTGGGGTCGGGCCGGGTGATGCCAAGCAGCTCGATGAAGCTGCTGTCTGAGAACCGGATATAGCGGTTGGCCACCCCACTGGAGTCGTGCCCAGGCCGGACCTGGAAGCCCAGCTTGACCGCCATGATCGACGTGACCTGGTCGATCCCGCGTCCCCAGAGCAGGATGTGGTCGAGTCGTGTGGCAGAGGTCACCGGTGCAGGTGCAGGTGCCGATGTCGAGGCCTGCGCGGCACCCAGACACAGAAGCCATGCTGAAACAAGCAGGATCAGGCGCATGCGAATCCTTACATGAAAGGTTGCGATTGTTCTCTTGGGCAAGCCGCGAATGTCATGAGGCTCACGGCTACGGGTTCGTCGATGCCGGGGCAACAGGCCGGTCAGCGGACATGCCACTCGGCCAAGGTGCCCCAAGGCGCTCTTTTATGGGTGGTCCGGCCGGCGCCCGCAAGGACAAGTTCCGGGCAAAAACGGCCAACGCGAGAGGGGCTCCGCGCACGCGCGATGCTTTGCGCAACACGCCCCTGCGGCGCCCGCTGCAATCAGGCGCTCGCGCCTCGACGAAGAGACTGCGGCGACATGCCGAAGGCGCGGACAAAGGCGCGGCGCATGCGGCTCGAATCGCCGAAGCCCGTCGATGCGGCAATGTGGTCCAGGTTGAGATGGCTGGTCTCGACCGCGATGCGGGCGGCCTCCAGCCGCAGGCCTTCCACGACCTTCGCCGGCGTCGCACCGATCTCCGCCACGAAGGCGCGGGCAAAGTTCCGAGGACTCATCGCGGCGCGCTCGGCCAGCCGCTCGATTGTCATCGGTTCGGCAATACGCGCGCGCATCCAGCTGATCAGGTCGCCGAACCGCCCGGTCCTGCCTCCCTGTTCCACCAGGGCGGAGTACTGCGACTGTCCACCGTGCTTCCGTTGGTGCACGACAAGTTGCTGAGCCGTGCGTCGCGCGATGCCGGGGCCGAGGTCGTCTTCGACGAGCGCCAGCGCAAGGTCGATCCCTGCGGAAATGCCTGCCGAGGTCCACACGTTGCCATCCCTGACGAACATCCGGTCGGCATCGAGCCGCACTCTCGGATAGAGCAGCCGGAAGCGCTCGGCCACGGCCCAGTGCGTGGTAGCGCGCCGGCCATCGAGCAGCCCGGCTTCCGCGAGGAAGAACGCTCCGGAGCAGACGCCCGCCGCCCGGCGCCACGCATCGTCGCCGAGCCATGTCACGATGTCGACCTGGCTTTCCTCGATCTGCGCCAGATTGCCGCCCGATACGATCACCGTGTCGAATCGCCCCTGTTCAATCGGCGCGGCCGCCAGGCACACGCCCGACGAACTGCGCACGGCACCGCCTCCCGGGGCCAGCACGTTGATCGCGTAGCTGTCCGGCCGGAAACGATCCGCCATTTCGAATACGGCAACCGGGCCGGCAGCATCCAGCAGTTGAAATCCCGGAAAAACGACGATGGCAATCTCGCGCCGCATAGTGGCAGTCACATGACTTGGTCCAGTTCCGAGAAAGTGGCGTAACTACAAGGCGGGCGTCAAGTTGGTCGATCGAGGTCAAGCCTGCTTGACCCTACCGTCCTCGAACGTGTGAAGGTGCGTGTCGACCGCGGTTGATCACGCAGAAAAGTGTCAGGGAGACAATTAGCCATCCCAAAAATTTCCACCCTCAGGCACTCTCACCCCCACACTTGCATCCCAACATTGAGCGTTCGTAGGAGTCGAGCGAACGCTGTTTCTGGTCAGCGGGCTTGCTTCCGTACAGGAGGAGAGGAGGGCGTTGAATTTCCAGTTACTTACAAACCTTGTCGCCAATGTGTTGCGTTCATCGGTTGAAATCGCAATCCAAAGCGGACACTCAAAGGAGGGAATCCATGAGCAACCGTTTTCTTTTTGCGTTGCTGGCATGCGCAGCTGGCATCGCGATGGCGGACTCTCCTTTGCCCACGCCGACTCGTTCATTTACGTGCTCACGGTCAGGCGAATTCTGCGCTATGAGTGACCCAGCGGCGCGAACGACGACAATTTCGCGTCGCGGCGAGTTGCAATCGCTGTGGACGATTCCAGGTTGGCAGCGATGGATTCTGATTACCAATGATGGGCAGCGAGTCATTGTTGGCTATGGCGGCCTGAATTTGGTGCCGAAAGATGCGCCGTTGGACACGCCTGTTCTGGTCATCTATGGACCTTCTGGTCCGGCACAATCCATCAAGCTAAGCGACCTGTATCAGGACCAGAATCAGATGGTAGAGACGGTGTCCCACTATGGATGGGAAACGGCTGTCTACCTGGATGCGGCGGACCACCTTGTTGTTGAGCGTGTCGATGGCTCTAAGGTGAGCTTTGATCCCGCCACAGGCCAGCGCATTGGCGCCACGAACGAGGCAAACGGAAGACCGTAATCTGAATTGTCGAATGTCCGATTTCGACCCGTAGCGGACATTACCGATGCTTCCAGAGCCAGCGTAAAGGCGGGCAACACCAGCGCCTGGGCCAGATGGCACTGGGATGCTGTTCAGTCGGCAACGAAATCCACACTTGGGCCATACCGAGGCTTGCCACAGACTTGGTGTAACCTCAACGGGTACAGGCGCGGCGACGGAGGTCGAATAAATGGCTGCAGAGACTGCCTCTGCTGCGTGGATCGCGTTCGGTGCGATCGAGATCGACACCCTGGGCCATCGCCTCTTTGTCGATGGCGAAGAGGTCGGGCTCGAGCCCAAGGCATTCGCCGTACTCGTCCTGTTGGCGCGCGAACCCGGTCGGGTGTTAAGCCGTGACGAGATTCTCGACGCGGTGTGGGGGCATAGCCACGTCACGCCCGCCGTACTCAGTCGCATCATCGCATTGTTGCGTCATGCGCTCGGCGAGAGCGGTGAAGAGAGCCGCTACCTGCATACCGTGCATGGCGTCGGCTTTCGCCTCGATGCCCAGGTGCGATTAGCCGCATCTCGTAAAGAGCTGATGGCAGACAGGGCATTGCCAGCCATGGGGCCTGCGTTCGTACCAACCCTCACTGGCGATGTCACCGCGCCACCGGTCGTAACGGCAGCGAGTCCGGCAACGCCCTTGCGGCCCGGCAAGACACGCCAGCTCAAATGGGGGTTCGTTGCCGTGATCACGGGTCTGCTCGTGGTGGCGGCCGTACTGCTCGGCGGGCGCCAGTTCGCACGTCACCCGGCAGATGCCGCGCCGGTGACCGATCTCAAGTCCATTGCGGTGCTGCCGTTCGAGAATCTCAGTACAGACCAGAACAACGCGTATTTCGCCAACGGCATGCAAGACATGATCCTGACCCAGTTGGTGGGTATCGGCGGACTCAAGGTGATCTCCCGCACCTCGACAGAGAACTACCCGAGCCATCCGGAAGACGTGAAAACCATAGCGCGACAATTGGATGTGGCGACGCTGCTCGAGGGAACGGTGCAGAAGGCCGGCAATCAGGTGCTGATCAATGTGCAGTTAATCGATGCGAGCACCGGCAACCATCTCTGGGCGAAAGCCTACACGCGCACGCTGGACAACGTTTTCAATGTGGAAGGCGAGGTCGCGCAGAACGTGGCGGAAGCGCTGAAGGTGCGGCTGACGTCCGCCGAGGCTGCACGCATCGATACAGTGCCGACCTCGAACGCCGAAGCGTACGATTTGTACCTGCAGGCCGACGCGCATGCCAACCGCGCCTACGATGATCCGACGCTGTCATCGTCCGAGGTGCCTTCGGCTATCTCGCTGTATCAACAGGCACTAACCAGGGATCCGCGTTTCGCGCTGGCCGCGGCTGCACTGGCACGCTCCCACATGCAAATGTATTTTTTCGGGCCCGATCGCACGAACGAGCGACTGGCTGAGGCGAAGACAGCCGCCGATCGCGCCCTGGCGCTGCAGCCGAATCTGGGCCAGGGGCATTACGCGCTGGGGTTGTATGAGTACTGGGGGCATCGGGACTACGCCGGTGCCACCACCCAGTTGGAGCTGGCACGGCAGGCGCTGCCCAACAGTGCCATGGTCGAACTCCTCATCGCTGCGATCGCAAGGCGTCAGGGGCGCTGGGATGAGGCGGTGGCGCTGTTTCACAGGGCCACCGTACTTGATCCACATAGTGAATTTGCGTTCAACCAACTCGGGGTGACCTATCAGAGCATGCGTCGCTATGCCGACGCCGACCAAGCTTATGCTGCTGCCCTCGCAGTGAGTCGGAACCCCGCCGGCGAACGCATGGCACAAGCCTTCAATGAGCTGATGTGGAAGGGCGACCCGACACGGTTTCGCACCGAGCTTGCGGCGCTGGCGCCGGGCAGCGATGCCTACGCCAGCAACATCATGGCCATGTATTTCGAGCGCGGGTTGGCGCGCGATTATGCCGGGATGATCAAGATAGTCGAGGCGGACAAGGCGGAGAACTGGGACGACACGAACAACATTGTGTTGCCCCGACGCCTGCATCTGGCGTGGGCCTTGCAGGCAGCGGGAGACATGGCCAAGGCCACAGCGGCGTATACCGAGGTTGCGGCGCGTGCGCGCGCTGCCCTCGTCGAGCGGCCGGACGACGCTGACCTCCATCTCGCCCTGGGATTTGCCTATGCCGGACTCGGGCAAAAAGCTGAGGCCGTCGCTGAAGGCGAGCGTGCCGTCGCCCTGATGCCGATCTCCGAGGACGTCCTTACCGGAGCGGACATGCTCGCGTGCCAGGCACAGCTATATATGCGGGTCGGTCAGCCCGACCAGGCTATCGCCCTGATCGAACGCGTGCTGTCGATGCCTGCTGGCACCGTCCTGTCGAGCGCGTTGCTCCGGCTCGACCCGGTATGGGATCCGCTGCGCGACAATCCACGCTTCAAGGCGCTGCTGCTGAAGTATCCCAACGGTAGCTAGTCCGCCGTTTGCACCGCTCGGTTAGGCCAACCGATGGGCAAGCTGGAAGTGTGTACTTCCGACCCAGAGCGGACACAAAGACATACGAGTTCTTCCGTGCATCATGTCGATGGATGGGTGGATGAGATTTGCGAAATTACTGTCGGTACGGTTGGCACGGTCAGCATCAATATGCGCAGGTCGTTCGTCTGATTGTCGATCCACACGCGAGTGGTTCGTCGTATCCATAGACCAATCGGGTCCGTCGGCCTGGAAAACAGTATGCGCAAGCTCATTGTTGCCGCTTTCATCAGTCTAGATGGCGTTATTCAAGCCCCCGGAGGGCCTGAAGAGGACCTCAGCGATGAATTTCACTTCGGTGGTTGGTTTGTGCCCTACGACTGCGAAACCACTGACCAGGCCTTGATGGACCTGTTCTCGCAGCCGTTCGAGTTGCTGCTGGGGCGCCGCACCTATGAAATATTCGCGGCGTATTGGCCGCGCGTACCGGCCGATTCCGGCAACCGCGTCGCTGACCAGTTCAACAGCGTGCCTAAGCACGTGGCCACGCATCGATCCGGCACGCTTGACTGGCAGAACAGCCATGCGCTGGAGGGCGATTTTGCCGACGCGATACGCGCGCTCAAACGACAGGATGGCGCCGACCTGTTGACGCAGGGCAGCAGCGACATCGTGCGCCAACTGCTCGCAGCCGGGTTGGTGGACGAGCTTCGGCTTATGATTTTTCCCATCGTCCTTGGGCGCGGCAAGCGATTGTTCGGCGACAACGCACAAGCGTCTGCCTTCACCCTGACGCACTCGACCAGCTCGCCTGGAGGTGTGCTTATTACCCGCTACGTGCGCCACGGCGAGGTGCGTACAGGAACGTTCGGAGCAGTCGATTGACGACCCGTGCAGTAAGGGCATGCATTCTGGTGCGCTCTTCCGCGGCACCAATGGCTGCCTGACCATTCATTCAAGCCAAAGCCGCTTCGCGAATCGGCTTAATTCAGGCGTTGAATGTCCGGTTCTGGCCGAGGGTAGACATTCCCGTCGGAGCCAAGTCGCGATGCGTCGACCTCAAACCTCGCCCAGCCAATGGCGCCGTACCATGTGGTAAACGGGACGCGCGCAGCGCTTGAGCGGTTTTTTGGCATTCCAGGTTAGCCATTGGCGTTGGCGCAACGTGCCTGTCCCCAGTGCCAGGGCATGGGCATCGGAAGGCGTCATGCCGCGCCAGAGCGTGTAACGACCCAGCACGCTGCAGCCCTCGACAAAGTGTTCGCGCAAGGTCGGCTCGGAGGTAAACAAATAGCGGATGCCGGCGGCCGCAGCCGACTGCGCCACGGCGCGGGAATAGAAGCCGCCGGGTATTGATGCCACCGTCACGCGCCGTCCCAACACTTGCTGCAGGCGATCGATACTCACGCGCCATTCGGTATCGAGGGCCGACGCAGGCAAGCGCGAGATTTCCGGCGGGTGTGTATGGGAGTGGCTGCCGACGACATGACCGGCAGCGTCAAGCAGCCGGATGATGTCGGCATTCACAAAGCCCGGCGTACCGATACGTCCCGTGGTGATCAGAAAATGGCCCACCATGTGGCGCTCGGCGAGGGCAGCGGCGATATGCAGGGCGCTTGCCCCGCCATCGTCGAAGGTCAGCAGGCACTGTGCGCTGCCCGGCATGACGGGAGCTGTGACGGCGGGAAAGCGCAGACCGCTGCGTGCGAGTGCAGTCAGATGGTCGTCGAAGGTTGTGCGTTCGAGCTTGTAGTGCGCCGCAGCGACACCGGGAAAGCCGCTCGCATCATCGTGACCGGGCATGACCACGTCGTGGTACATCAGGGAGAGATGGCTCATGGCGTAGCCGTCCTTGCCACGGCGCGTCGCCAGCTGAAGTAGCGCGTCAGCCACGGCTGTCCCCAACTGGCGCTGGCGCGATCGTGTGTGTCCAGTGGACCCGCGGTG
This sequence comes from Dyella sp. OK584, assembly GCF_057787755.1. Lineage (NCBI taxonomy): Bacteria > Pseudomonadati > Pseudomonadota > Gammaproteobacteria > Lysobacterales > Rhodanobacteraceae > Dyella > Dyella sp. OK584. Next base: position 3,623,391 of record NZ_CM173542.1, on the reverse strand, counting down.
CCGGCGGCAATTTCGGCCAGTCGAACTGCGAGCGCATCGAGGTTTTCCAGCACCACGCGATACTGGATCACCACGTGTGATTCGTGCCGCTCGTCGAACGGATAGCTGTAGTAGCCGTAGACCGGACCAGTATCCACGCCGGCGTCAATCTTCAGCAGGGTCATGCCGACGCGGCCGAGGTCGCGCCGAGTCAGCGCCCAGAAGCAGCCATGGGCGTTGCGGTACTCGGGGCAGATGCCCGGATGAAACACCAGGCAGCCATGACGTGGAATGCCGATCAGCTTCTTCTTCAGCAGTTGCTTGCAGCGTGCCAGCATGAAATCAGGCGCAGCTTCGCGCAGGAAAGCGACCACCGCTTCGTCATTGACGCTGGCGGCGACTATCTGCGGCACTGATGGCGGTGCGCCGTAGCGGTTGCGCATCGTCGCCAGCGCTTGCGTCATCCATTCACGGTCACGCGCGGCCAGTGCCAGGCGCTGGTAGAAGCGCATGGCGACCACGTCCATGAATCGAAACCAGCCCACACGCTGAATTTCGCGGCGAACGCGCGCACGCTTCTGTGGCGACGTTTCGTCGAGCACGACGATTCCGGCCAGCTCGGAGAAAGAAGCAAGCCACGCCGCCAGTCCTTCGCGGTCGAAAGCGTCGCTGGCGTGACAGATAAGCACGGTTCGCATGGTCTATGGCGCTCCATACGATGGCGGCGGCAACTCGAAGTCACGCCACTGATGGGGGTTGCCGCTCTTGCCGGCTTCAGCCGCCTTGATGATGTTGTACATCTCGCGCGTGGTGACATAGTGCAGCACGTAGCGATGGCCGTCGTTATAGGTGTGCTCCAGGTGCTCGTGCATGACATGCGCTGGTGCGCCGAGCAACGTGTCCATGTCGCGCTCCTGTGTGCCGTGCGTATGCACCTTGATGAATACCCATTCCGGACGCCCCTCGACATGGATGCCGGTACGCACCCAGCCGTCCACGCGTGACGGCGTGGGCGGGCAGGCACGACGCACATCGGCGTTCTCGATGCGAGGTATCAGTCCATAGCGCCGGTCGCGCCAGTTCAAGCCGAGTGGACCTTGCACGATCATCAGGTCGCCGCTTGGCTGTCCACCCACGCGCACCGGCACGCCGGTGTTGTGCGACTTGGGCCGCTGTGGATCATCCGTGGCGTAGTAGATCGCGTTGACCGTACGGGTTTGTGTGTCACTGGGTGCGGAGGGCAGGGTGAAGTCGGCATAGCAGCCCAACTCGCGCAGCAGCACCAGCTCATTGTTGATGCCGCACCAGCGGCCGTCGGCGCGGGAGTTGTCCAGGCACCAGTTGCCATGGATGAAACCGAAGCGAATCCCGCCGCTTTGGGGGTCGCGAGGAAGGGCACCATGCCGTGCATGCAGCACATCGTTGAAGCGGCGGATGGTGGCACGGAAGTTGTCTTCGGTGTCGTTGTCGTGATGCAGGTGAACTTCGATCTCGCCGTAACCTTCGGCGCAGAGCGCGGCAACCTTGTCGAGGTGTTCCTCGAGATATTCCTCTTCGGGATAGAAGAACGTGTGTTGTGGCGGGCGTCCGTCGGCATCCCGATGGCTGGAAGCCAGCGCGCGATAATCCAGGCACCAGCGATCGACTCGCTTGCGCTGCGTCTCCAGGTCGGCTCCGCCCCACGCCGGTTCGAAATGGTCGACGAAGCAGAACATCACGTGGACCTGCCCCTGTGGCGACGGCACACGGCGACGCAAATAGCTGCCCAGCCAGATCTGCATATTGCGCGCGCGAATGGCCATGGTCAGCACGCCCAGTACGCAGGTGAGCACGAGCGCTGCGACGAGTGTCAGCACGCCAGGCATGGTGCTTCCTCCGGCGTGGGCAATAGTGTCAGCAGTTGTTCGGCGTTGTTGCGCCACTGCCGTTCGCGCGTCACGTAGACGCGAGCGGCGTGGCCGATACGTTCGCGTGCTTGCGCCTGCTCGGTGAGGTCTAGTACGCGCTGCACGCAGTCGTCGGTATTTCCTCGCGGAAACAGCCAGCCGGTGTGGCCGTCGCTGATGACTTCGGCAACCGGCGCGTAATCCGGTGCAATCACGGCCACGCCCATCGCCATCAGCTCGAACAGCTTCATGGGCGAGCCGTACTGGTTGGAATCGGGCAGCACCGCGTAATCCATGCAGGCGATCCATGCGGGAATGTCTTCATGCGGCACGCGGCCGGGCAGCAGCACGCGATCGCTCAGGCCGCGCTCTGCCACCAGGGCTCGGACGGCCGGTAGCGTGCGGCCGTCGCCCACCAGCACCAGTGCCAGGTTCGGCTGCTCGTGCAGGCGCGCGGCAATGGCTTCCACGAAACCATCCACGCCGTGCCAATGCGCAAACACGCCGATGTGCCCGCACACCGCGCGCCCGTTCAGGCCGCGCTCGTTGCGCAGCCGGGCGCGGTCGAAGCGAGTGGGATCGAAGCGCGCGAGGTCGGCCGCGTTGGGCGAAATCACGGAGGGTGCGATATGGCCGTAGTTGGCTTCGGCCTGCGCGCGGAAATAGCTGGAAATAAATACCAGCCCTGTGCTCTGGCGCAGGCACCATTCTTCGATGCGCCGGGCCAGCGCCTTGAGGTGCAAGGGGCGCACGCGGCGAACGAGAGCCGAGTCGTTGATTTCCAGTACCAAGGGAATCCCGTGCCGACGCGCCAGCCACACGGTGGCGAACAGGAACAGCGAATAGCGCTCGTAGATGAGCTGTGGGCGCAGGCGGCGAATCGCCAGGCTCAGGCGCACCAGGGTAACGAGGTTGTAGCCAAGCTCCAGCAGCTCAAACAGCACGCCAGGCATGCGCGAGATGAGGCCATGCAGGCGACCACGACCGTCAGTGGCGGGCGACGGCTGCTCATGCTCCGGATCAGCGCCGGGGAAGGAAATGATGCTCACTTCGTGGCCCAGGTCGCGTAGTGCGTGCACGATCCCACGGATATGCACGCCTTCGACGTGCCGCCCCTGTGTGCGATGGTGGTAGACGATTTTCATGCGCCGTCCGCTGGCAGTGGGTGGAAGCTGTGTCCGCTGGCCAGCCATTCCGGCAGCAGCGAGCCCAGTGCTTCGGTGGATTTGTCGCTGTCGTCGTGCATCAGCACGATGTCGCCGGACTTCGGCGGTTGATTTCGCAGGCGCGCGACCAGCACGTCGCTGGAAGCGGGCTGGTAGTCCAGGCTGTCGTACGACCAGTAGACAATGCTGCGCCGGTGGCTGGCGCAATACAGCAGCAGCGAAGGCGCCAGATAGCCTTGCGGTGGACGCACGCGATGATGGCGGCGTTTGTCGAAGGCGTGCAGCACCTCATCGGCACGGTCAAATTCATTCACCTGCTGCTGCAGTGACATGGGCCGGAACGACCAATGGCTGTAGGAGTGGTTACCGATCATGTGGCCCTCGGCCACGATGCGTTCCACCAGCTCAGGGTGGCGCTCGGCATGCTGGCCGACCAGGAAGAAACTTGCGCGCACGCCGTGCTTTCCCAGCAGGTCCAGCAGGCGTGGTGTGTGAAGCGGATGCGGGCCGTCGTCAAAGGTCAGATAGAGCGCGTTGTCTGCGCGCGAGCCGCGCGTCTGCACCAGGCCGGCGGGCAGCAGGTTGAGCAGTTGCTGCTTTTTCGGCCGGAGCTTCATGCGGTTGCTCCCATCGAGGCGGGCGACCGCGCGACGCTATCGCGCATGATGCCGTCGAGGAGGGCAACGTTGTCTTCCCAACGGAAGCTACCGGCATGCGCCGCGATGCGCGCGTTGTCCCATTGGCGTCCGCTGGCCTCAATCAGCGCTGCGGAAAGCCTGGCGACGTCATGCGGAGGCACCAACATGCCGGCATGCTCGGGCACCACTTCGGGAATGCCTCCGATGCGGCTGGCCACCACAGGCGTGCCGCAGGCCATCGCCTCCAGCACCACATTCGGCACGCCTTCGTTGTGGCTGGGCAGGCACAGCAGGTCGGCTGCGCGGAACCAGTCGCCCAGTTTGTCGTGCGCCACGGCACCGACCCAGCTGACGCGCTTGATGCAGCCCAGTGCAGCGGCACGTTCGCGCAATGCCATGCCACTGGCACCGTCGCCTATGTAGACCAGCCGTGCACGCGGATGAGCCGCGAGCAGAGCGGGAAACGCTTCGAGCAGGTCGAAGCAGCCCTTGCTCGCCTTGAGATTGCCGACGTAGAGAATCAGCGGCGCGTCAGCCGTCAGTTGTAGCCTGATGCGCGCTTGTTCTCGCGAGCCCGGGGCAAACAGTGCCTGATCCACGCCGTTGTAGAGCACGTGCACATGCGACGGTTCAGCGCCAAGACCAATGGCTTTGTCGGCCAGTGCGCGACTCACCGCGACCACGGCACCGGCACCGCGCAGCGCTGAACGGATCTGCGGTCGCTGCAGTACACGCTCGGCCTGCACGTTCAAGTCACTGCCATGCACCTTGACCACATAGGGAATATGCAGCCGGCGCGCCAGCCACCCGGCGGCCACCGCATCGGGATAACCCCAGCTGGCCAGTACGCAATCGTAGTTGCCCGCGCGCAATTGCCTGCCGCGCTGCCACAACACGGAAATCAGCCAGCACAGCGCGTGCAGCGGGCGGCCGATGCGCGGCAGGTAATAGAACACGAAGTAATCGGTGTTGAGTCCTTTCACCACTACCTTGGTCTTGGTGTTGCCTTTGCGCTCGGCAAAGCTCACCGCGGTCAGTACGTCCACATCGTGGTGTTGGGCCAAACGCTCGAACTGCTGGCGGTTGAAGGCACCGCGCAGCGGGTCCCAGGGCGTAGGAAACAGGTTGGTGAGGATCAGTATGCGTAGTCGCATGGTGCCCGGTCCGTAACGCCGTGGTAGAGCAGGGCGTAGCGCCCCGCCATGGTTTCCAGAGAGCCGTATTGCTCCACCCAGGCCCGTGCCGCGCGACCGCAGGCGGTAGCGTGCTGGGGTTCGCGCAACAACGAGAGAATGGCTTCCGCGAGTGACTGCGGATCACCCGGCGGCACCAGGCATCCGGTGTGACCGTCATGCACGATTTCGGCATTGCCACCCACATCAGTGGCGACGATCGGCAAGGCCACCGCGCAGGCTTCCAGCAGTGCGATGGAATAGCCTTCACTCAGCGAGGAAAGCACGAACAGGTCCAGTCCCTGCAACAGTTCATGTACGTCTGTACGGTCGCCCAGGAAATAGACGCTGTCACCCACGCCTTCTTCTTCCGCCTCGCGCTGCAGCTTGGCGCGCAGCTCGCCGTCGCCGATCAATACCAGCGCGGTGTCGGCGCGCTGCGCGTGCAGGTGGCGGAACGCGTGGATCAAGCCTACCTGGTCCTTGGCCCAGTTCAGCCGACCCACGTTGCCTATCAGCGTGCGCGCCATATCGAGCCCGAGGATGTGATGCAGGCGTTCGCGCATCGCCTCCGATGCAGGCGCGAAACCGTCCAGCGCAATGCCATTGGGCACCACGTGCGTCTTGGGCCAGGGCAGGATGCCCAGCTTGATGGCGTCGCGCCGGGCGGCCTCGCATACGGTCACCACGGTGTCAGTGCGCGTCAGTGCACGGCGATACAGCCATTCGCGCCGAGCCGCGTGCTGGTTGAGGCCCATGCCGTGGCGCGTATTGATCACGCAACTCACACCCAGGCGCATGCTGGCCAGCACGGCCAGATAGTGCGCAACTGCATTATGCGTGTGCAGCACTTCGGTGTCGTGCCGCCGGATCAGCCGGCGCGCTGTCGCCAGTGCGCGCAGGTCCAGACCGCGACGCTTATGGCAACCGGTCACCGGTATGCCTAGAGCGTCCAGTTCGTGCGCTTGCGAACCGGGTTCGAACAGGCACACAACCTGACAGCGATGTCCCTGCCGCTGCTGGATCTTCACCAGGTTCAGCACCATACGTTCCAGGCCACCGCGGTTCAGGTTCTCGACGACGTGAGTGATGTTCATCGCGGCAGTTCCGACACGGTGACACGGGTCTTGCCGCTGTGCGTCAAGGGGATCTCATCGACGAAGTGGCAATGCAGTTCCACGCTGTCACCTAGCACCTTGGCCGTCTCGCGGCGGATGTAGTCCAACGAGTCGTGATGGAAACCGTTGCCGCGCACGATGGATAGATCGAGTCTGTCCAGCTGGCGCTGCACTAGCTGGAACGCGTGCAGGCCGTTGACGTCCCTGAGCATATGGGGAAAGAATTCGCCAGGCAGCAGGTGGCCGTCAGGCGTGCGGATGGCATCCAGTACGCGTCCATTTACGCGCGCTAACAAGGGCAGGCCGCGGCCGCAGGGACAGGGGTCTGTTGAAGCAGTAGCCATGTCGCCATTGACGTAGCGCAGGAATGGCATGCCGTAGTTGGACAAGTCGGTAATGGCTATCTCGCCAGCGCGCGCGTCGGTTGCGACGGCAGCGTCGGGCAACAGCTCGACCAGCAGGTGGTCCGCGTTCACATGCAGGCCGTGGCGATGCTCGCATTCAGACGCCACCAGCATGAATTCGCGACAACCGTAGGTGTTGTAAACCGGACAACCGAAGGCCAACTCGATGACCTGACGCTGGAATTCGTGCAGCGCTTCGGCCGCACCGATCACCGCACGTGGTCGGTGCGGCCGGCGGCCAGTGGCGAGCATCCATTGCGCCAGGTGCACCAGCGGCCCCACGTATCCCACGATCACTCTGGGCTGATAGGCATCGATGGCGTCGGCGTACTCGGCCATGTTCGCCTCGGTCATGCGGAAGCTATTGAGCATCTTTCGCGCCATCGCGGCGTTGTACAGCCGTTCCTTGAGGCGGTGCGAGCGCGTGGACTTGCCCACTGCGCCACCCCACAGAAACAGCGTGCGCATGCCCATGCGCGAGCCGGCCCAGCCGTAGCCACGCCACATGACCGCTGTGCGACGATCATTGCTTTCGCGCGTGTAGCCGAAGCGCAGCGGCTCACCAGTAGAGCCTCCGGTGGTCTTGTAGAGCAGGCTGTTGCGCAGCGAGGTGGCTTTCAGGTCATCGAAGTTTTCGCGGATGTCGGCCTTGGTCAGCACGGGCAGCCTGGCGTAGTCGTCCATACAGCGGATGTCGTCTGGCGTGATGCCACGCTCACGCCACTGGCGCTGGTAATAGGGCACTTCGCGGTAGCAGTGCTCAAGCAGTTGCTTGAGGCGCGACCATTGCAGTTGGGCCAGTTCGTTGGGCGACAGCCACTGGTCGCGCTCGTAGCGGTCCAGCCACGACAGCGTGCTGCGTTTCCTCAGCCCGGATTCGTAGGTGGGGAAGAGCGCGCGCCTGAATACTGTCTCGTACCAACCGCTCATGTTGGATATCTCCGGCAACGTATGCGTCATCCCGCCGTCCTCAGCAGCACGGCCACCAGCACGTACAGCCCAGCGATGCTGCCCATGGCAGCCGGCAGCCAGCGCCATCCGCCATCGGAAAGCCGGAACGTGCGCAGGTCCGGCAGCCGTATCCGCGCACCCACGTAGTAGCCGGTGACCATGGCGAGGATCAGGTACAGCACGATCATGTAGCTGCGGCTGAGGAAGAACGCCGCGGTGAACATGCCGCACAGCGCGAGCAGCAGCGTGAGTGCCAATGGGCGTTCCTCACCCCAGGCTGCCTGCAGCTCTGCATTGTCAGGGTCTGGTCGATAGCGCAGCACCGAGGCCACCATCCAGAAGCTGTAGCCCACGAAGGCGAGCCACAGCACGTAGCCCACGAAACCCGACTCGGCCAGCACCAGTACGAACGAGTTGTGCGCGGTCAGATCGTTGTACTCGGTGAAGTTGCCCGCACCCACGCCGAACAACGGATGCGACATGAACATGTGCAGGCCCGAGTACCAGGCATCGACGCGGCCGTTGGCCGATTCCTCGCCTGCATCGAGTTCCTGCATGCGCGAGGACAGCAGCTTCATGCAGGTGAGGCCCACCGCGCCAAGCACGCAGGCCGTGAACATGCCGCGGCGATACCAGACGTAGGCACCCGCCACCACCAGCACGGCGAGCAAGGCGCCGCGCGAATTGGTCAGATAGATGCCGTAGAGCAGGAGCGCAGCGCCCGTCGTCCAGAATAGCCGTCCCAACATACCGGCGTGCCGCGCGAGGTACACCGCTATGGGCAACGTCGCCACAAACAGCAGACCAAGATCGTTGGGATCGTTGAAGATGCCGACGTACTGGATGCGTCCGTCTTCGGCGATCAGCACGCCGGTCCAGCCGATCCCGCTTCGCGCCTGGCCCACCCCGTGCAGCGCAAGTACGAACGAGCACAGCACGATCACCTTCATGCTGGTGATGACGTGCGTGCGCGTGGTGCAGGCCGCGGCGAAGATGAAGAAGGCGATGACGGCGGGCCCGAACTTGCCCAGTTGGTCGATCATGCCGCCGACCCAGCCGTTGGTGGCCTGGGAAATCATCAGCACCAGCAGGAATGCCGGCAGTATCACGAACTGCGGTGCCGCGAAGGTACGCGCTTTGGAGCCCAGCCAGCTGAGAAACGCCAGCACCAGCACCACTGGTAGCACGGGCACGCCGGTGAGCGCCTCCACGAAGTCCTGCGGGCGGACGATGGTCAACACCACATAGATCAGGATCAGTGGGAACATACCGGCCGTCCCTGTTCGCTGACACGGCTGACGGCCGGATAGCTCATCAACCGGGGCATGGCAAGCATCGCGGCGAACCAGCCGACGCCCATGTTGCGTTCCACCGCCAGGCGATAGAGCGCGTAGCGATTCAACGACGGCTGTGCGTTGGTGCCCGGCAAGTAATTGCAGGCAAGCTCGTAGCCGGCTGCGCGCGTCGTTTCCATCACGCGCTCGTCATAGGCGCGCGCGCCGCCCACTGGATAGGACATGTGCCATGGCGCATCGCCGAGTTCCCGCTGCAGCGTGTCCTTCGAATGGCGAACCTCGAACTCCATCTCAGCCTGTGGCAGCTTGGAAAGCATGCGGTGATGCACCCCGTGCGAGCCGAACTCGAAGCCGGCCACGTGCATCTCTCGAATCTGGTTCCAGGTCATGGGCAGGCACTCGGGCGGTGCCACGTCGCCGGGCATGTTCCAGGCCATTTCCAGGCGACGGGTCATGGCTGACTGGATCCGTGCGTCTACTTCCTTCATCTGGTCCAGCACGTAGCCCGCAAGCGCGCGGCGCTCGGCACGGCGCGTTGGCATGGGCATGTCGATGCCCAGCTCTGGCAGTTGCAGCCGCGCGGCAGGGCTGAGCAGGATCATGTGCACCAGCCAGTCATAGGCGTATGGCCGTCCGGTATCGATGTGACCGGTGGAGACGAAAAACGTTGCCGGTACGCCCAGCTCGCGCAGAATCGGAAACGCGATGTGATAGTTGTCGCTGTAGCCGTCGTCGAAGGTCACTACGACCGCATCGGCAGGAAGTTCTTTGCCAGCGTTCAGCGCGGCGGCCACATCGCCCAGGCGCATCGGGTGATAGCGTTCCTTCAGCAGCTGCATCTGTTCGCGGAAGCCCTCAGGCGTTGCGCTGATCAGCTCCAGATCAAAGTCGTAGGTGGCCGGATCGGGCAGCGGCGTCACGCGGTGATAGGCCAGGACGCGCAGGTCCTTGCGCCACCACGAGCGCATGCGCTGAAGCGATTGCAACAAGCCGCTGCTGTAGCACAGCTCACCCAGCTGTCCACGCAGGCCGACCTTGGTGCCGCTGTCTGTCATCACCATAGATGAAGTCCCCGGTTGCGGGCGAAAGCGACCACGGCCTGGGCCGCAAAGAGATTGAGATAGAAGAACGCCACGGCGAGGCGCACCGGCAACCAGGTTGCCACTGCCGGTGCCGCACGACCTGCAAGCACCAGCACGCCGCCAAGCAGCAGCATCACGAAGGTCACGGTGCAAACGAGGTGCTCGGTCGCGAGGTAGGTTGACGTCATGACGAGGGCCAGCAGCAGCCACGGCGCGACCAGGCGCAGCAACTTGTGACTGACGAAGCGAAACCATGCCGGGTTGCTGCCCGGCGAGAGCAACCACGGTGCCAGCTGGATCAGTTGGCAATTGCCCGCCAGCGTGCGGATCTTGCGCACGCGTTCTTCGGCCGGCTGCTGGGTCACGCGGTCCCATGCCAGTGCGCGAGGTTCGAACACTACGCGCTTACCTGCGGCCACGACGCGCATCGGCACCAGTACGTCGTCGAGCACGGTGCCTTCAGGAAGGGGCCGATACAGATCGCGACGCATCGCGTAGATGGCGCCGCTGACGCCGATGGTCGAGCCGGACTGGCTCTCGGAGTAGCGAATAAGTTTTTCGTAGCGCCAATAGGCATCCACGCTGTGTGCAAAGCCGGTTTCCGCGTCCGCAAGCAGCAGTTCGCCGCCAGCAGCGCCCACCGTGGGATCGGCCAGGTTGGCCACCAGTTCGCGTAGCGCAACGGGTGCCAGCTTCTGCCGTACATCGGTGAGCAAGAGCATCTCGCCCCTTGCTGAGGCGATGGCCTCGTTGAGACATGCGGCCTTGCCACGGCGCTCCTTGAATTCGAGCACGCGCACGCGCGGATCGCCGTAGTGACGGGCAAGGCTGGCCGTCGCATCGCTGCAGCCGTCGCAGGCAATGATGATCTCGATGAGCTCGCGCGGATAGCTGAGTGTGCCCAGGTTGGATAGCTTGGTCTGGATGTGCCGCGCGCCATCGCGCACCGCGATGATTACCGAGACGGTGGGTGTGATCGCCCGCTTGTTCACGGGCAGTGGATGCAGACGGGCCTGCAGCCAGACCAACGCCGGATAGCCGGCAAACACATAGGCCAGCATCACCCAGCAGGTGATGAACACGGCGTAGGCCAATCCGATCATATCGATCCCCCCGGCATCGACGAGTTCATGTCACCGCCTGCCAAACAGCTTGCGCAGGCGTTGCCCCAGCGGTGCGCTCTTCTCATCGGATGCCGGCTGCGCCTCTGCCAGTTCAGCGGCCAGCGTGGCCAGTGTGCCGTTGGCAATATCCAGAAGATTCAGTCGTACGCCGGTTTCACGTTGCACTCTTGCAGCCATCTCCACCGCGAGCAGCGAATGCCCGCCGATATCAAAGAAGTTGTCGCTGGTGCGTACCTGGGTGATGCGCAGCAGCTCACGCCAGACTCCCGCAAGCAGTTGCTCACCCGGTGTCTTGGGTTGCACGGCCAGCTCGGAGAGGTCATCCATGTGCGCGCCCGGCAATGGCAGTGCCGTTGCATCCACATTGCCGTCGGCCAGCAACGGCAGCATGTCGAGGAGCACCATGTGCCGCGGCATTTCATGAGTGGCCAGGGTTTGTCCCAAGGCTGTGTGCAACTTCTCGCGATCGATCAGGCTGCCTGCCGTCGCGACGACATAGGCGTCGATCTGTGTGTTGCCGTCCGCGTCCGTGCGCGTCACGGTGATGGCCTGTGAAACGCCGGGCTGTGCCCGCAACAGTGTTTCCACCGCCGCAGGGTTGATGTCATGGCCTTGCACGCGAAGCCGGCGATCGAAACGACCCAGCTCCTGCAGTTCGCCAGTGGCGAGCCGGCGACCGCGGAAACCGGTGGGCACTAGCGCAGGTGCGTCAGGCAGCGTCACGCCATGCGCATCTTCGGACGTTGCACGCCGCCCAAACGGGACGCTGAGTGTCTCGCCGCCGAGATGGATCTCGCCGATGGCACCGACGGGGCAGGGACGCTGCTGTGCATCAAGCACCCAGACCTCGGTGCCTGCCAATGGGACGCCGCTGTGCACGGCCTCGGCCGGTCGATCGACCCTGCCGATGGTGGCAACTACGGCGCTGTCGTCAGCACCACACAAACTCCAGGTGCCGGCACTGTGCGCGGCGAGACCTTCCGCCAATGCCGGTGTGGGCGTCGTCGTGCAGACGGCCTTCAGTTGTGGTTGCCCGCCCCATCCGGAAACCAGCAGTGTTTGCCACTCCGCCGGCGTGGCAAACAGCACATGCGCATCGCTGGCTTCGATCAGGCCGGCCAGCGACTCGCCGTTTGCCGCGTTGTTGGCGAGGACGAACTTCGCGCCAGTGCTCAGAGGCAACAAAGACTCGACGATCGACAGGCCGGAAGCCACCGGCGCCGTGCCAAGCACTGGGTCACTGTCGGTCAACTGCAATGAGTCGCGCAAGCCCTGCAGCATTCGCGCAAGCGCACGATGCGAAACGGCGACACCGCGCGGACGACCATCCGTTCCCGGTACGTAGGCGGCGAAAGCCGCGCTGTCCGGCAGCGGGCGCTGCGTGATCGTGCGTTCGCTGGTAGCAGCGGTGATTTCGGCGGTATCCGTATCAAGCCACAGTGCGCGGGCACGCGGCCAGCTCAGTGCGGTTTCCAGCTCTGCGTTGCCTACCAGGACGGAAACGCCGGCGTCATCGAGCATGTCGCGCAGTCGCGACGGCGGGTCGTCCGGATCAAGCAGTACCGCCGTGCCGCCTGCCTTGAGCATGCCCAGCAACGCAGTGAGCCGACCGATGCCGGGTGTGACGCACAGGCCCACCGTGCTCCCTGCAGTAACGCCACGCGAGCGGAGACAGGTTGCCACGCGATTGCTGCGCGTTTCGAGTTCGGCGTACGAAGTGTTCCAGTTGCCGACGGCAAGGGCGGGGCGCTGCGGATCGCGATCGACCTGCGCCTCGAACTGAGCCACCGCATCGTCAGGCGCGGTGATTGCCGTACGGGTGGAAGTATTCCATTCGCGGCATTGCGCCAGCTCCTCGGCATTCGCCGAAATGAGCGCATCGATGGTCTGAGAGGGATCGGCACTGACGCGCGCCATCAGCGTGAGATAGCGGTCCCGCTGCAAGCGCGCGGTCTCGGCCTGCAGAATGTCGGCGTTGTAGGTGACACCACCCAGCAATCCCTTGTTGTTCTCCAGGAACCACAGGCCAAGATCCTCGGTGGCGCCGCTCTGGAACAACAAGATCTGCTCGTGGCCGAGTCCGCCCCAGTCGACCACGCGCTGACGCGCGTCCTGGAACGAGAACAATGCCTGGTAGAGCACCGCGCCGTTGCCGTGGCCGCTGCGCAGTTCACGTTGCAGGTATTCGAGCGGAACGTCTGGATGGCCGAAGCTGTCGATGGCGGCGTCTTTCACCTGGTGCACGAAATCAATGAAGCGCTGTGACGGATCGACCGTGATATGCAGCGGCAACAGGTTATTGAAGTAACCCATCACCGATTCGACTTCGGTCTGGTTGCGCGCACGCACCGGCGTACCCACCACCAGATGGCGCTGGCCGGTCATGCCGCTCAGCAACACGTAGTACAGCGCGAGCAACGCCATGTTGAGCGTGGCATCCGCCTTCTTTGCCACCTCGTGCATGGCGTCGGTAGCGTCCTTTGGCACGCGGATCCATTCGGTGCGCCCGATGCCAGACATGCCAGGCCGGCGCGGATGATCCGTGGGCAGCGCATGCGTCTCCTGGGCATGGGCCAGACGATTCTGCCAATAGCCAAGCTGGGCCTTGAACGGTTCGCTCTCCAGCCACTGCGCATGCCACGTGGCAAAGTCGCCATAGCTCACCGGCAACGGCGACAGTGGCGAAGGGCGGCCTTCCGCAAATGCCTTGTAGAGCTGCGAAAGCTCCGCGTAGAGAATGTCGAACGACCAGCCGTCCCAGATGATGTGGTGCGGCATGAAAAAGAACACATGCTCGTCGTCGGCAAGCCGGAACATGCGAGCACTGAAGAGCGGCGCGCGAGTGAGATCGAACGGCGTGTCGGTCAGCACCTGCAATCGCCGCATCAGTTCTTCTTCGCGTTCGCCAGCCGGCAGTGCGGAGAGATCTTCTGCGGGGAAGAGTGTGATCCCGATGTCTTCCACCACCTGTTCGACGTCATCGCCGCTGCGGCGGAAGGCAGTGCGCAGGATCGGCTGCCGACGCATCAGCTCGTGCATGGCCTGTTCGAATGCGGCCTCGTTCAGCTTGCCGCGCAGGCGATGCGCCGAAGGCGCGTTGTAGGTGACGCGGCCGGGTTGAAGTTCTTCCAGTGCCCAGAGGCGTTGCTGCATAAGCGACAGCGGTGCGCGCTGCTGATCGGTCCGGCGCTGGATGGCGGGTGCAGCGGTCGCCGTACCGCTGGCCTTGAGCTGATCGATGGTGGCCGCGAGGCTGGCGATGGTGGGTGCATCAAACAGCGTGCGGAAGGAAAGCGTGATATCGAACTCGCGGTTGAGGCGCGCGGTGAGTTGCGCTGCCAGCAGCGAATGACCACCCAGGGCGAAGAAGTTGTCGCGCGCATCAAGACCGGGCAGCGCGAGCACCGACTCCATGGCCGCGGCGACGCGCTGTTCGGTGTCGCTCTGCGGTGCCTGCCGTTCGCGATGGGCCGCCACGGTTTGCACAGGCGGCAGTGGCAACGACTTGCGGTCGATCTTGCCGTTGGGCAGCAGCGGAATGGCCTCCAGCGCCATCATGTGCTGCGGCACCATGTAGTCCGGCAGGCGCTGGCGCAGCCGCGGGCACAGGTCCGTTTCCTCGATGGCAGCACCTTCCGTGGGCACTACGTACGCCACCAGGCGCACGTCGCCGGGTCGGTCCTCGCGTGCCACGACCACGGCGCGCGCTACTTCGGGCAGATCGGCGAGCGCTGTCTCGATTTCGCCAAGCTCGATGCGATAACCGCGGATCTTCACCTGGAAGTCCAGACGTCCGCGATGTTCCAGTTGTCCGTTGGTCAGCCAGCGGCCGCGATCGCCCGTGCGGTACATGCGTGCCTGTGCATCACTGGCGAAGGGATCGGGCAGGAAGCGCTCGGCGTTGAGTTCTGGGCGATTCAGATAGCCCAGGGTGACGCCGTCGCCGCCGATGTAGATCTCGCCGGGCATGCCCAGCGGGCAGGGGCCGCCGTGCTCGTCGAGGATGTACACGGTGGTATTGGCGATCGGCTGGCCGATGAAGATACCGGCGCGCGGATCGTGCACTTGCCACAGCGTGGACCAAACCGTTGTCTCGGTGGGGCCGTAGGCATTCCACAGTTCGCCGCAGCGTTCCAGCAAAATTTCGGCCAGATCCAGCGGCAGCGGTTCGCCACCGGCGATCGCCTTGAAACCTGTGCGTCCTGGCCAGCCCGATTCCAGCAGGATGCGCCAGCCAGCAGGCGTGGCCTGCATGAGAGTAGCGTCGCTCTGTTCCACCAGGCGACGCAGCGCGGCACCGTCGCGCACATCGTCGTAAGTGGCCAGCACGATGGACGCGCCGACGCTGAGCGGCAACATCAGCTCGAGGAACGCAATATCGAACGACAGCGTCGTCACCGCCACAAGACGGTCGTTCTCGGTGATACCCGGCGCCTGCTGCATGCTGCTGATGAAGTTGGACGTGGCGCGATGTGGCACGCGCACACCCTTCGGCTTGCCAGTGGAACCTGAGGTATAGATGAGGTAGGCCACCGAGTCTGGCGTCGCGGTACGGTCGTCGCGCGGAAGACGTGCGGGGCTGGCAGCGTCGATGGAGGCGGCGTCACGCTTGAGTGAGAGCAGTTGCGACGAAGGGAACGCCAATGCGGTAGAGGCTTCGTCATCGACGATCAACGCGGCGAGCGAGGCATCCTCTGCCATGAACGTCAGGCGCTCCGGCGGAAAGCTGGGGTCGAGCGGCACATAGCCCGCGCCGGATTTGAGCACGGCCAGCAGTGCCGCGACCATGTCCGCGCCACGTGCCAGTGAAAGCCCCACCAGGCTGCCATGGCTGACGCCGCGTTCGCGCAGTACATGGGCAATGCGGTTGGCGCGCGCTTCGAGTTGCGCGTAGGTGAGTGGGTTGGTGCCAGCGGCAATGGCGACGCGCGATGGGTCGCGATCCACCTGGACTTCGAAATACTCGTGCGCCAACTGCTGTGAAGCATAGGGCGTGCGCATCGGCTGCAATGTGTGCAACGCCAGTTTGGCGGGTTCGGAAACCAGTCCCAGCGCGCTGCCTGAAGCTTCCGGCGTGGCGGCTGCGTGACGCAACAAGGTCGCATAGGCATCGAGCCATGCGTGGATCGTTTCGCCGTCGAACAGGTCGGCGTTGTACTGGCATTCCAGTCGCACGCCGCCCTGTACTTGCACCGCGTTGACGAACAGCTCGAAGTTCTCGAACGCACGCGGATTGCCGGCGAATTCGAACGACAGGCCGGGAAAGTTCACGGTGCGTTCGTCCAGTGCCTGGTCGAGATTGAACAGCACGCTCGTCAGCGGTAACCGGCCCGGATCGCGCGGCAACGCAAGGCGAGCCAGCAGGCTGCCCAGCGTGTATTGCTGGTGATCGAACGCGTCGAGAAGATCGCCGCGTACCTGCGCGAGGCTATCAGCGAACGGTGCACTCGTATCGATGGTCACTCGCAGCGGAAGCACGTTGACGCAGTGGCCCACCAGTGCATGGTGGCCACCCGCAGCCTGACCAGCCGACGGGATACCAATCACGACATCGTCCTGTCCGCTCAGCCGTTGCAGCAGCAGGCCGAAAGCGGTGAGTAGCGTGGCATACAGGCTGGCGCCGCGCGGGGCGCCCATGCGTTTGACCTCAGCGATCAGCGTGGCGTCCAGCATCAGGTCTTCACGCCGCGAGCGGAAACTGCGATGGCGCGGACGTGGATGATCGGTGGGCAGATCGAGCGAAGGCGCAGCGCCGGCAAAGCGCTTCAGCCAATAGGCCTCCGACTCGGCACCTTCCGCGCTTTGAATATGCGCGGCTTCGGCTAGCGCGTAATCGGCGAACGGATCGGCAGGCGCTAGTTCACTACCGGCGTCCACCTGTTGCGCGTACAACGCGGCCAGGTCGCGTACGACCACGCCGAACGACCAGCCGTCGCAAACAATGTGATGCGCAGTGAACACAAGCACGTGTTCATCGTGGCCGAATCGAATGAGTTCCGCGCGCACCAGTGGCCCGTTCTCGAGATCGAATGGCGTATTGACGACACGCTCCAGCGTGAGGGCGATGTCCGCCTCCTCTTCGTCAGGACCCATCCACGACAGGTCGCGTACCGGGCAAGCCAGTTCCTGCTGCGCGGCGATGCACAGCTCGCTGCCATCGCTGCCGAGCGTCGCGCGCAGTGCCTCATGACGATCCATCAGCTGCTGAAGCGCGGCCTGCAAAGCGGAGACATCCAGTTCGCCGTGCAGCGTCAGCGAGACCGACTCGTTGTAGGCCAGCGATGCGGCCGGCTCCAGCGAGGATGCCAGCCAGACTTCGCGTTGCGGCGCGGTGGCGGGCACCACGCGCGCCAGCGCTGAACCGGCGAAAGGGTCATAGTCCACGGCAACCGTGGCAGCGGCCGACATCGGCGCGGTGTCGTTCGGGCTCATGCGTTGACCCTCATGAATTTGCCGGGCACATCCGGGTTCGGCACGAACCACGCCGGGTTGCCGTCCTGATCCTTGCCCAGGCGGGCGCCGATAACGGGCGGGCGGCTGGCATCGATGACCAGCGCTTCCACATTCTTGTGGCGCGGCAGGAATTCGGCCTCTTGCATCTCCAGCACCGATTCCTTGAACGCCTTGGCGATCGCCACGAAATCCTGCTCGCTGTGCGCAGTGGTGAAGAAGCAGGGAAAGTTGTCCAGCACATGGATGCCGCGGCTGCGCATCATGGCGAACAGCAGGTCCTGCAGCGGGTGGTCCTCGGTGAAGTTGGTTTTCCACACGGAGGCGAAATGCACCAGCTGCATCGGCGCGCCCACGCCGGCGCAGAACGCGTTGAGTTCGTCCATCAACATGCTGGTTCGTGCGTTGAGCCGTTCCTGAAGCGCCGAACCGTTCTCCTTGAGGTGGTTCAGCACCGCGTGTGCCGCCGCCAAGGCCAGCGGGTGGCGCACGAACGTGCCGGCGAAATACGTCACGCCCACGGTAGGTATCGATGCGTCGCCGTACTGCCAGCCACCACCGTCCAATGCATCCATGTAGCGACGCTTGCCGGCGATTACACCGATGGGGAAGCCGCCACCAACCACTTTGCCGTAGGAGGCAAGGTCCGCATCGATGCCAAGCACAGCTTGGGCTCCGCGCGGGTGCGAGCGGAAACCGGTGACCACTTCGTCGAAGATCAGCAAAGCGCCAGCATCGGCCGTGATGGCGCGCAGCTCCTTGAGAAAATCGCGTGGCTGAAAATCGGGACGGCGGCTCTGTACCGGTTCGACCAGCACTGCGGCGATGCTGGAAGCTCGCTCGCGAATGATCTGCAGCGCTTCCGGCGTGCCGTAATCGAGCACCAGCACATTCTCCGACGTGTTGCGAAGAATGCCCGGCGCTGCCGGCACCGAACGCAGCTTCTTGCTGCCGCGCACGATCACTTCGTCAAAGATGCCGTGATACGAGCCGGTGAAGATCACCAGCGTGTCGCGGCCAGTTACCGTGCGCGCGATGCGCACCGTGCCCATCACCGCCTCGGAGCCCGTATTGCATAGCGCGGCGCGATCAAATCCGGTGATCTCGCAGATCTGCTCAGCCACTTCGCCGGCTAGCGGATGCTGCGGGCCGATCTCGTAGCCGGCGTCCAGCTGGCGACGCACCGCATCAAGCACGAAGTCCGGCTGCCAGCCGAACAGGTTCATGCCGAAGCCGTTAAGCGCATCGACGTATTCGTTGCCGTCCAGATCCCACACCTTGGAACCCTTGGAGCGGTTCACCACGATCTGGTAGATCATTTCCTTCAGCAGGGGACGGAAGCCGTTGACCACGCGCGGATCGGCCAGGTGGTCGCGGTGGCGCTGCGTGTATTCCTTGGAAGCGCGCGTGCGGTCGATATAGCGGCGCATGAAGGCATCAAGACGCGCACGCTGACGCTCGGTCAGCTCCGTCTGCGTGGAGTGGATGCGCGCGATGGCACCGAATGCTTTCTTGACGTCGTAGGTGGTGTGCGCCAGTGCGGCCTCGTCGTCCTGTGCCGGTGTTTCGGCAGCCGATGGGCGGGAAGTGGCGGTAGCTGACGCCACGGGAGCAACCGGTTGCAGCGCCACCGGCGCGGTGATGGGAACCACGTTGCTTCCCGCTGCGGCGAGCAGCGCAAGCTGCTGCTGCATGATCTGCATTTGCTGCTGGATGACGTCCTGCACGACGTTGCCGCTGGCGGCGAACTGCGTCGCTGGCATGGCCTGCGCCAGGATGCCAGGCGTGGAACCGGCGACAGCCGCGGGCGCTGGTATGGCCTGAGCGGCCGCATCAGGAGGCAGCAATTGATCGATGTGCATGGCAAGGCGCTCGAACGTGGAGAACGACTCCATCAGCTCGCGGAAAGTGATCTTGAGCGCGAAGGTCTTCTGCAGTTGCAGCGCGACCTGGGTGAGAGCCAGCGAGTCGAGACCGAGCTCGACAAAACCGGCCGTCGGATCCACGCCTTGCAGTTCGGTGCCGGCCACATCTTCAAACAGCTCGGTGAGCTGGGCCAACAGGCGACTGGAACGCGCTGAACCGGCCTTCGCGTCAGGGAGAAGGGCTTCCATGGGACTCTCCGCAAGTGGTGCATACGATGGGTTGAACAAGGGAATGACGTTGGTGACCGCCGTTGCGACGGTTGCCGCGGTGGCGACGGGTGCCACAGCAGCCAGGGATTGCGGCGCGGCTTCGATCCAGTAGCGCTTGCGCTCGAACGGGTACGTAGGCAGGCGCACGCGATGGCGGCGCTGACGACGATCGAGTGCGGCCAGGTCCAGCGATGCACCCGCGCACCACAAGCTGCCTACGGCATCCAGCCACGCCGAGCGTTCGTTGTCCGGCGTATCGGCAAGCGAGGGCACGATGACGCGGCCACGACTCTGCGGATGCTGGCGTGCGAGCGTGGTGAGTGCCGTGCGCGGGCCCACTTCAAGGAAAGCAGCCTGTGTCTGCTCAAGCTGCTGCATGAGCGCGGCAGAGAAGCGCACGGTGCCGCGCAGGTGGCGCGTCCAGTAGTCCGCCGAACGGGCTTCGTCGTCGCTCAATGGCTGACCGGTGAGTGTCGAGACGATGGGAATCGCCGGTGCAGCCAGTGCGATGCGCTCGACTTCTTGCCGGAAGGGTTCAAGCGCCGGATCCATCATGGCCGAGTGGAACGCGTGCGAAGTCTGCAGCAGTCGGCAGGCGACACCGTCCTTTTCCAGTGCAATGCGGAATGCCTCGACGTCGTTGGTCTCGCCACTCACGACACTGGCGCCAGGCGAATTCTCGGCAGCCAGTTGCAGCGTTGCCGGCAACCGGGCCGCGAGCTGTGTGGCATCCATGCGCACCGACAGCATCGATCCGGCAGGCAGCGCCTGCATCAAGCGACCACGCCGCGCGACCAGGCACGCACCGTCGGCAACACTTATCACGCCGGCGAGTACCGCGGCGACAAACTCGCCCACGCTGTGGCCGATCATTGCCACCGGCTTGATGCCCAGCGACATCCACAGTTCTGCCAGCGCATATTCGATGGCGAACGTCGCGGGCTGGGTCAGCGAGGTTTCGCGCAACGCATCCGCGTCGTCGGCAAACAGGCGTTCGCGCAGATCGAAACCCAGTTCGTCGGTCAGTGCCTGCGCGCACTCGTCAATGGCGGCGCGGAAAGCAGGTTCTACGGCGTACAGCTCGCGACCCATGCCGGCGTACTGCGAGCCTTGTCCCGGAAAGAGAAACACGATGCCAGGTGCGGGATTGACTGCTGTGCGGGCGTTGGTTGCAGCAAGGCTTCCAAGGCGCGTCACGGCTTCTTCGGCGTTGCGGGCAACCACGTGCAGGCGTTGGGCAAATGCCTTGCGACCACGGGCCAGCGTGTAGGCGACGTCGGCGAGGTTATCGTCAGGCTGTGCGGTCAGATGCGCGCCCAGTCGCGAGGCGGCTTGCGCTACGGCATCGGCCGAGCGGGCGGAAAGAAGTAGCAGCTGTGGGCCTTCGCTAGACTCGGAAATCTCATGCGGCGGCGCTTCTTCCAGAATGACATGGGCATTGGTGCCACCCACGCCGAACGAGCTCACGCCGGCGCGCAGGGGGCCGCCCGATGCCTGCCATTCCCGCAGCGTATCGTTGACGACGAAGGGTGAGCCGGCGAAGTCGATCTTGGGATTGTTCGACTGGAAATGGATCGAAGGCGGCAGCCGCCGTTCGCAAAGCGACAAAGCGGTCTTGATGATGCTTGTGGCGCCAGCGGCCATCACCAGATGGCCGACGTTGCTCTTGACGGAACCAATGGCGCAGAAGGCGCGCTCGTCGGTGTGCTCACGGAACGCGGCCGTAAGGCCTTCGATCTCGATGGGGTCGCCCAGTGGGGTGGCGGTGCCATGCGCCTCCACATAGGAAATCGAGCGCGCATCCACTCCCGCATCATGCAGTGCCATGCGGATAACGGCCGCCTGTCCCGCGCTGCTTGGCGCCGTAAAGCTGGCCTTGATGCCGCCGTCGTTGTTGATCGCGATACCGCGGATCACGGCATACACCTGGTCGCCGTCACGCTGTGCATCGGATAACCGCTTGAGCACCACCACGGCCGCGCCATCGCTGAACGTCGTGCCCTGTGCCTGCACATCGAACGTGCGGGTGTGGCCATCGGGCGATAGCATCGAGCCTTCCTGCGCGAGATAGCCGCTGCGTGGCGGGCAGGTAATCGACGATCCGCCCGCCAGCGCCATGTCGCACTGGCCCGAACGCAAGGCAGCGACGGCCTGGCAGATCGCGACCAGCGAGGTCGAGCAGGCGGTATTCATGCTGATTGCCGGCCCGGTGAGGTTTAGCTTGTGCGCCACGCGTGTGGCGAGGTAATCCTTCTCGTTGGCCAGCATCACCTGGAATGCGCCGAACTTTTCGATCAGGTCGGGGCGGGTACTGATATGGCGCTGGAAATAAGTGGCGTTGTGCATGCCGCCGAACACGCCCACCGGAGCATGGTGTGCATCCGGCACGTAGCCGGCGCGCTCCAGGCTTTCCCAGCACAGTTCAAGGAATACGCGCTGCTGCGGGTCGGTAAGTTCCGCCTCGCGCGGTGACATGCCGAAGAACGCAGCGTCGAAATCCTCGACGCCGTCGATCACGCCGCGGGCCGCGACGTAAGCGGGGTCGTTGCGGTCCGTGGCGGATACGGCGGGGTCGAGTTCGTCTGCGCGGAAATAGGTGATGGATTCCTTGCCCTCGCACAGGTGCGTCCAGAACGATTCGACGTCGTTGGCACCCGGGAAGCGTCCGGCCATGCCGATGATCGCGATGGCTTCGCCTGCATCGCCCTGCCTGCCGCGTGCGATACGCGGTGCGAGCGACGAGTGCGCGTCATGACCTTCGATCAGGGCCGCCAGCGCCGCAGGCGTGGGACCACCGAAGAAAGCGGGGATGGTGGGTGTGCTCGACAGCTCCGCATGAATCCGTGCCAGCGTGCGCACGGCCAACAACGAATGGCCGCCCAGTTCAAAGAAGTTGTCGTGGCGACCCACCTGGTCCAGCCCGAGTGCTTCGGCGAACAACGCACACAGCTTCTGTTCCAGCGGACCGGCTGCGGGCACATAGGGGTCGGCCAATTCCGGACGCCGACCGTCCGGAGCGGGCAGGGCGCGGCGATCGAGCTTGCCGTTCGGCGTAACCGGCAGGCTGTCCAGACGCAGATAGATGGCCGGCACCATGAACTCGGGTAGGGCCCGCGCAAGCTGCTCGCGGAGTTGGCGAGCGGTAACGGTGGTGTCGTCCGCCACATAATAGGCAACCAGGCGCTTGTGGCCCGGGTGATCCTCGCGCGCCAGTACGGCGCCTGCGCGCACACCCGCTATTCGCTGCAACGCTGCTTCGATCTCGCCGAGCTCGATGCGAAAGCCGCGAATCTTCACTTGATGATCGGTGCGACCGATGAACTCGATGAAGCCTTCGTCCAACCAGCGCACCAGGTCGCCGGTGCGATAGAGGCGGTCGCCGGGTGCGCCGAACGGATCGGGCACAAAACGTTCCGCGGTCAATGCGGGTTGGCCGAGGTAGCCGCGCGCCAGCCCTGTGCCGCCGATGTATAGCTCCCCGGCCACACCCACGGGGACATGTTCGCCGCGCGCATTGAGCACATGCAGCGTGGTGTTGGGAATGGGGCGGCCGATCGGAACGGTATGTGCCAGTGCGTCCAGTGCACGCGGGATCGAATAGGTCGCTGAAAAAGTGGTGCATTCGGTCGGGCCGTAGCCGTTGATGATGGTGACTTCGGGTAGCGCGGCGTAGGCCTTGCACACATGCGCCACCGACAGGGCTTCGCCGCCGATGAGCAATTGACGCAGCCCTTCCAACCGGCTGGCATCGTCGTCAACGATGGCGTTGAACAATGCAGCAGTGAGCCAGGCGATGCGTGCATCGTGACGCTGGATGGTGCGCGCAAGGCCGCAGCCGGTAGGAATGCGCTCGCCATGAATGATGCAGGTGCCGCCATTGAGCAGCGCACCCCAGATCTCCAGCGTGGATGCATCGAAGCCCAGCGGCGCGGCGTGCAGCATGCGAGGTGCGTCGCCGAATTCCACGTAGTCGGCGTCGCGCACCAGCCGGATGATGGCGCGATGCATGATCTGCGCGCCTTTGGGTGTGCCGGTGGAGCCGGAGGTGTACATCACATAGGCGAGCGACTCACCATCCAGCGAAGGCAGCGACGACGGAGGTTCGGTGGCTTCCAGTTGCCCAAGCGTCAGCACAGGTGCGGACGTGCCGGGCAACACGGTAGTGTCCGATGCAGCGATCACCAGCACCGTGTGTGCATCATTGAGGGTAAAGGCGAGGCGTTCCGCGGGGTGGCTCGCATCGAGCGGCAGATAAGCGGCACCGGCCTTGAGAATGCCAAGCATCGCAACGATGGCCTCTGCCGAGCGTTCCAGCAGCAGTCCAACGGTGTCGCCCGCCTTGACGCCTGCCGCTGCAAGACCGGCGGCAACGCGATCGGCGCGAGCGTCGAGTTCGTCGTAGCGCAGCGAACCTTCGCCCGAAGCCACGGCAATGCGCTCGGGATGATGTCGTGCTGTCGCGGCGAAAAGGCTATGCACGGTGTCGTCGCTGTGACGCGGCACGTTGGTGTCGTTCCAGTCGTGCAGCATCTGCCGGCGCTGGTCCGGATCGATCAGGTCGGTCTCTGCCAGCATTCCGTCTTCAGTCGATACCAACGCGGCCAGCACGCGCTGCACAACATCTGCCAGCAACGCCACGCTTGTGTGATCGAACGGGGCCCGATACGACACCAGCAAACGAGACGTGGCCGTGTCCCACTGCCAGAGGCTGTGCGCGGTGGCTTCCGCTGTGGGAAACGTGCCGGTATCGACAGCGCACCATGCGCTTTGCAATGTCGGTTCCGTTGCTTTCGCCAACGCTTGTGCCACATCTGCAAGCCAGGCATGGCGGTGCTGTGAACGCGCTACGTCGAGGTTGGCTTGGTGCAAGTTGCCATCAATCATCGCTGTCGCGATGACGCTGTCCATGCCGGTCAACCCCGATTCGGCAAGGGCAAGTGCGGCACAAAGCGTCGCCACTGACGGATGGGGCAGGGCATTGTTCGCTACACCTTCAGTTGCGAACACCGCCTGATGCCAGCCTTCCCCGGCCACACCGGATTGCCGCGGCAACACGTCGAGCAGCCCTGTCTCTGTCGATTCGGCATATCCGGTGTGGGGGCGGTTCGCATTCATTGCATTCACGCTTTCGATGACGTGTGAAGGACGGGAACGGACGTTCAGTCCGCCATTGCGTACGCAGTGTGATGTGCCAGCGAAGGGCGGGCAGGTGGATGGCTTCCCGTACCGTGCATGGCGATCCATGCCGAGGCACCGACATCGTTGAGTTGATCGTGCAGCGGGTGCTTGCCGATCGCGAACGGATGGAGACCCTTGCGTCGCATCAGATCGTGCACGACGTGCTCCATCGCATGACGGCGCGTGGCGTTGGTGCTGTAGGTGAGGTTGATGGTGATGGACGGCCCGTCACCGGTTTCCACCATGTGCGGGCAGGTGATGGGCATGTACGCGTCGAAGTTCGCGTCTGCGCCTGCATTGTTGTTGAAGGCGAAGAGATGGCGGCTGCCCTGAAAGCGCTTGCCCAGTGCAACCAATGGATCAGGTTGCAGCAACGGGTGATCGGCCATCTGATGGCGCACGGCCTGGATGCGCCATGGGTCGAAGGCGTCCCGATGCATCTCGATCAGAGCGGCCGTGCCAGCACGCATGGCTTACACCCTCCCCCGCGTGGTGCGGTACTACTTGTCGAAAGACAACCCCTTTAGTCCCCGAACTCGCTGCATGCGACCCTGCGATGCCGGGCGAAAGCCCGCGGGTCCGTGCCGCCTGGATTGCGTTTGATTGTCGACTGATCAGGTCCTTTTTTCCCTAGACCATCCCGGCTATTCCTGCTCCTATCCCTTACTGCCTATACCCATCGCGGCAGGAAGATCGCGCTTGAAATACGCGCATTGCTACTTCGCCTGAAACGCAAACAGCCACAGGATGGCGCCCTGGGTCGGCGACCCTACCCAGCTGACGCGATAGGTGCCCGCCGCATCCACCTGGCGGTAGGCAACAGCGCATTGCACGCCGCTGTTGTCGGGCAGTTGCAGGTAACTGTCGATGACGGTGAAGCCGTTGTCGGGCCGCACGGTCATGCGCTTGATGCCGGCGTCGCCCCACCAGACAGCCACCAGCGTGGCCGGGCCTGTCGTGGTGACGGTGCCACTGCTTATCACCAGCGCAGGCTCCGGGTAGTTCTGTGCCACGTCCTTGAGCACGCCGGCATGTTTGACCTCGATAAAAGGCATCGAGATCTCGCCGGCCGGATAACCGGTTTTGTCGATGCGCACCGTATGCGCCGCACCGCCCTTGCCGGCAAGGGCGACGTAAGCCGTCACATCGAAGGCGCCGCCGTAGCCGTTGTAGACCACGTTGCCTTTCACGCGCTTCCAGCGGTTGGCGTAGCTATCGACTGGCGAAACAGCGTTCTTCGCGTAGCCGCCATTGAGCACGATGAATGAGCTGCCCGAGGGCTGTGTGTCGATCGGCGTTGTCATGGCAGGCGACACGCCCATGCCTTCGGAATGAGTCAGCAAGGTATGCGCACCGAGCGAGGGAGCGGGAGCAGCCCCGATGTCACCCACCGGCGTGGTGTTCTGTGCGGACGCGCTCGCGGCACCGGCCAGTACCAGCGTCGCCAGCGCGGCGCGCCTCCCTTGTGCAATGACCCATACCAGGCTGCGGTGCGCTGCCCATGCCCACCTCTGGCGGATGGCCGATATTGCGAAGCGCATCATGGTGTGCCAACAATCTGTTGCGCTGTACGTGCGCGCGTAAAGCGTCGCGCCATCGACAGCGATGGATCGCCACCCGGAGGGGGACCGGCATGGCCAACGAGAATGATTTTCTCGACATGTATAGAACGCTGGGTCTTCGGCCCGGCTGCGCGCTTCCTTTGTTCAAGCAAGCCTATCGCCGCCAGGTGTCTCGGCTGCATCCCGACCGCAACGACGGCGCCATGAACGATCCGGCCGCTGCGGCGCGCCTGCAGCGACTGATTGCGCAGTACGACGCGGCCATGGCGTTTCAACGCGAGCACGGTCGTCTTCCCGGCGCGATGCCTCGTGTGCGTTTTGTGGTGCCCGAAGCCAGCGTCCAGGCGACCGTGCGTCCAGCGGCAACACGGCGCCCCTTCTGGCGTCGTCCTGCGCTGGTGTTGCTGGTGCTCGTGGCCATCGCCGCATTGGTCTGGGTGTACACGGACCAGCCGATGGCGCCGGAGCCTCAGTCGGAATCGAGCGCCAACGATGCGCAACCGCTCGGGGAGACCACGGCCACGCCCACGCTCGTGCTCGGCATGTCGCGCGATGATGTGCGGGCCATCGAAGGCGATCCGATGAGCATCGACGGTAGTCGCTGGGAGTACGGCCCATCGTGGGTTAGCTTCGAGGATGACCGCGTGGTTGATTGGTATAGTTCGCCGCTTCATTCGCTGGGATCCGCCGCTCGTACTCCTGCTTCCAGTCCGACTTCCAATAACTAACGCGCACCGCGCCCGAACAGCACCACTTCCACGGTCTGGATCAGGATCAGCAGGTCGAGCAACAGGTTGTGGTTCTTCACGTAGAACAGGTCGTACTTGAGCTTCTCGGCGGCCTCCTCGACGGTGGCGCCATAGGGATAGCTCAGCTGTGCCCAGCCAGCGAGGCCGGGTTTCAGGCAGTGACGCAGGCTGTAGTAACGAATCTGCGTGGCGAGATCGGCAACGAACTGCGGGCGCTCCGGTCGCGGCCCGACGATGCTCATGTCGCCTTTCAGCA
The DNA here is from genome assembly GCF_057787755.1 of Dyella sp. OK584. NCBI lineage: Bacteria > Pseudomonadati > Pseudomonadota > Gammaproteobacteria > Lysobacterales > Rhodanobacteraceae > Dyella > Dyella sp. OK584. The sequence goes on along the minus strand of NZ_CM173542.1, from coordinate 3,596,246 downwards.
CGTTCCACAGTTGCGGCAGCTCATCGATGCGCAGCTTGCGGCTGATGCGTCCCACGCGCGTCACACGGTCATCGTTCTTGCTGGCCCAGCGCGCGATGCCGTCGCGTTCGGCGTCGGTGCGCATGCTGCGGAATTTCATCAGCATGAAAGTGCAGCCGTGCGCGCCTACCCGTTCCTGGCGATAAAGGATGGGCTGGCCGGGTCCGGATTCCAGGCGAATTGCCAGCACTTCCAGCAACATCAGCGGCCAGCACAGAAGCATCAACAGCGTCGCAGCGGCCAGGTCGAAGCAGCGCTTGCTCAACTGGCGCAACGGCGTGCCGTTGAAGCCGCCGCAGAACACCAACCAGGACGGATCGAGCACGGTCAGCTGCAAGCGTCCCGATTCGCGTTCGAAGAAGGAGGTGAGGTCGGTGATGGTGATGCCCATCTGCCGACATTCGAGCAGGTCGTCCATCGGCAGGTGGCCACGGCGGTCGTCGACGCCCACCACAACCTCGTCAATCTGTTCGAGTTGCACCAGCGCATGCAGGGGCAGGGTGCTGCGGATCAACCGTTCATCAGGTACTGCGACGGTTTCGCTCTTGTGCGGGATGTAGCCAACGACGCAAAAACCGCGACGGTCGGTGCGGCGGCGCATCTGGTTGTGTATTTGCGCGGCGCGCGCGCCGGCACCGAGAATCAACACGCGCCGCTTCAGCGCCTCCACTTCGACCAGCTGGAGAAACGCCAGGCGCAGGCCCAGCACCAACAGGAAGCCGAGCATCAGTGCGATGGCCAGCACGCCGCGGCCCACATAGGCCTGCGGTATCACGTAATAGCCCACTACCAGCAGTATGCCGCCCAGCACGAACGCCACGGCCTGCCGTGCCAGCAGGCCAAAGCGGGTCGTGCGCATGTGCGTCTGGTATTGGCCCATCGCCACCATGCCCATCACGATGATGGTGGCGAAGACCAGTGCGCGCTCAGGCAGGTGCACGGTGAACTCGGCGAGTTCATCCGCGTTATGCGCGTAGCGAATATAGGTCGCCAGGCACAGCGAGATGGCCAGAAGCATGAGCTCGCACAGGCCCAGCAGTACGAGCCAGCGCACCGATTGCCGACGCAGGAAACGAAGCATTCGATCCCCCTTACCCCTAATTGCAGCCACGTCCGTTTAGCGAGGCATGAGGCTATCCCTTCGTCTTCGCACGTGTCGATGCAACTTACGGTGGACATACGGGGCCACCGTTCGGCTGTCTCAGGCGTGTAACACCGTCACCGCTTTCGTCAGGTTTTGAAGTGACTGCCGTTGCGCTATGGCATCGCCACGTGCAGGGAGAAGCGGGTGATGGAGATCGGCAAGGCCAGCGCACCGACCACTCCCACCGGCAACTCAAGCTGATGTACCTGGCATGCTGTTGCACCCGAAGCAGCGGGTGGCGGCTCAATGATTTGCGCCGGACCCGCGTCAATCGCCGAGGGTGGTGTGCGCAGGCCTACGCCGAAGGCCTTGAGCAGCGCTTCCTTGCGTGTCCACAGCGCCAGCAATGCCTGCGTGCGCACGTCGGCGGGCAATGCTTCCAGCGCGCGCGCTTCCGATGGAGTACACACCAGCCCGACAAGTTCATGCAGCGTGGCACGTGGCGGTGAGCGCTCGATGTCCACGCCTACCGTCGATGCTTGTGCGATGGCGATGGCTACATGCGAGCCGCTGTGGCTAAGACTGGTGGCGAGCGTGGTACCGGGCAGCTGCGGTTGTCCGCTGGCCGCACTGCAGAGCTCGACGTCGAACGCATCCCGATTGAGCGCCACACCCAGCGCTACGCGCCAACAGGCATGTGCCATCACATAAGTGTCGTGGTCGTGCGCGTGCCGGAAGCGCCGCGCTCGTGTCAGTTCGTGCGCCGAGAGCAGGGCTTCGGCATCGGCCTTCCGCGTCCACCATGGTGCGCTGTCGAACAACAGCACGCGCGCTTCGCCGGCATCAGGTGGCGTAAAGCCCGCGCGTCGCAGCGCATCGATGGCCTCGTCGGTGAAGGGCGTTTGCACGGCGTCGTGATGCATGGCATGGCGGGCGTGTCGCCGCACGCGATTCTAGGGGAGTCCGCTGGATGCGTATGAGGTGAGCAAGCCGCGCAGTTGATCGGCAAGCCGCAGGCTCAACGCCACGATGGTAAAGGTGGGGAAGGCCCAGCCACCGGTGGGAAACACCGAGCTGCCGGCGATGTGCAGATTGTCCATGCCATGCACCTTGCATTGGCTATCGACCACTCCCGCATGTGGATCGTCGGACATCCGCGTGGTGCCCATGTGATGCGCCGTACCATGCACCTGCGGGGCGGCGCCGTCCTCGGCCAGCCAGGGTTCCAGCTTGAAATGGCCGTTGCTGGCCTGGGCGATCTCGGTGCCAAAGAGGTTGGCTGCCGCGCGGTAAGTGTGGTGGTCGAGTGCGGTGAGTTGCCAATCCACGCAGACCTTGCGCTGGCCTAGTGCGTCAGTGTCGTGCCCCAGCGTGATGCGACTGTACGGATTGGGCGCCTGTTCGAAATATCCGACCAGGTCGATATGACTGCTGGCCACGGTGGGCTGGTCGGTGAGCTTGTGCACAAAGGCTTTGGCGATATCGCCGATACCCAGACCCAGCCTCAACGCCGTCATGCCCAGGCTTTGCGGCACGCTGATCGCCTGCGCTTCGGGAGCATTGCGCAACGCGTCGGAGAGCCGCGTCTCAAGCATGGTGTTTTCATCCTGCACGGTTCGTCGCAGCGCAGTGCGCAACTCGCGCAGTGCGCGAATGCCGCGCGGCAGCGGGCCCTCCACGCCAAAAGGGTGCATGCGCCCGTTGAGCACTCGATGTCGACGCTGGAAATGCGGTGAAAGCGCGATCTCGGGGAACGATGACGGTGCGCCTTTGCCGTGACGCCGTTCGTAAGGACGCGTGACGCGATGCGGTGCGTCCGCCACCAGCGTGCCCAGTGAGCCGCTGGGGTGATCCATGAAGTAGCGACCCACCACATCGTGCTGGTTGCCGAGACCCGTTTGGATGGCCGAATCGGACAGCAGCAACAGGCGTGCGTTCTCGATGCCGCCGCAGGCCAGCACGTAATGCTGAGCGCGCACGACGCCGCGATGTCCGCCGAGCGAGCCGATGCGTGCCTCATGCACGTGCGCGCCATCGGGAGACGCCGTCAGTTCCAGCAGGTTGGCATGCAACAGCACCTTGATATTCGGCGCCTGCTCCAACTCGTCACGATAGGCGTCGCCGAACATGATGGGGCTGCGGGCGAAGAGTGGGTTGACCAGCTTTTCGCTGTCGAAGGAGATAGGCGCGCGTGGCGTTGGCGCGGAGAACGTGCCGTCAACGAAGTCGAGCGTACCAAGCTGGCAAAAGGACCGTGCCCGCGCGTAATACGGTTCCAGGTCGGCGTAGCTGATGGGCCAGCCGCTGTGTGGCACCCAGTCGCGCGGGCCCATGTCGCCCTGACTCAACGGGATGCAGCCACCGCCCCACAGGTTGCAGCTACCGCCGAACACACGCATGCGCGAAGTGCCGGGATCGAAATCAATGTCGCCTGCCGAGCTGCCTTCGCACAGATCCTGGCTGAGCTGCTCACCTGCCAGGCCTCCGCTTTCGAGCAGGCATATGCTGACTTGCGTTCCGGCGAAAGCGCGCGCGATGGCGATGCCGGCCGCACCGGCGCCAACAATGCACAAGTCCACTTCCACATCCGCAGGATGTGACCCAACCAAGTAGTCGATGAACACACCAACCCCCTAAAGAACCCCGTGGGTCAACGTCCTGTCGTGTCGTGGATTGGCGCGGTTGTTTTATCGGTCAGTGGTTCAAGACTGATCGAGGCCTTTGCCAATCACACGCGATAGTACTCACGGTACCAGCGTACAAAGTTGGCGACGCCAGTTTCTACAGAAACCTGCGGCCTATAGCCAACGGCCTGTATCAGGTCCGTTACATCAGCTTCGGTATCGGGCACGTCGCCAGCCTGCAGCGGCAGCAGCTCCATCGTGGCCTTGCGGCCCAGGCAGTGTTCGAGCACTTCGATGTAATGCAACAACTCCACCGGACGTTCGTTGCCGATGTTGAACAAGCGATATGGCGCTACGCCGCTGCTGGCCGGATCGGGCATGTTGCTGTCCCAGCGCGCGTCGATAGGCGGCACCTTGTCCAGCGTACGGATCACGCCTTCGACGATATCGTCCACATAGGTGAAGCTGCGCTTGTGCCTGCCGTGGTTGAACACGCGAATGGGCTCGCCCGCGAGGATGGCGCGCGTGAACAGGAACAGCGCCATGTCTGGCCGTCCCCACGGCCCATAGACGGTGAAGAAACGCAGGCCCGTGCTTGGAATGCCATACAGATGCGCGTAGCTGTGCGCCATCTGCTCGTTGGCTTTCTTGGTGGCTGCGTACAGCGTGAGCGGATGCTCGGCAGATTTGTGTTCGGAGAATGGCATGGCAGTGTTCGCGCCATACACCGAACTGGTCGAGGCGAACACCAAGTGCTCCACGCCATGCTGGCGGCAGCCTTCAAGCACGTGCAGAAAGCCGGTCACGTTGCTGCTGGTGTAGACGTACGGGTTCTCCGCCGCGTAGCGCACGCCGGCCTGGGCGGCCAGGTGCACCACACGCTGCGGACAGTGTTCCGCAAACGTGCGCTCCATCGCGCCACGATCGGCGAGATCCGCATGGATATGCGTATAGCCCGGTCGATCGGCAAAACGGGCCAGGCGTGCCTTCTTCAAGGTGACGTCGTAGTAGTCGTTGAGGTTGTCCAGGCCAACCACCTCGTCGCCGCGCGCGAGCAAGCGCTCTGCGACATGGGAACCGATGAATCCGGCGGTGCCGGTAACCAACACTTTCATGATGCGTTCCTGAAAATCAGAGGCGACCGTCTACCGCTTCGCGCGGCAGCACGTACTTCACGTCATACACCACAGAGGAGGATTTGCCGAATGCACGAATGCCTTCGGCGCCAAGTGCGACGAACTGGCGATGTCCGACGGCGACGATTACCGCGTCATAGTCGCCTTCCGATGGTTTGGCAACGGGTGTCAGCGAATATTCGTGTTCGGCCTCGGCGGGGTTGATCCACGGATCATGCACATCTACCTCGGCGTTGTAGCCGCGCAGCGCATGAACGATGTCCACTACGCGCGTGTTGCGCAGGTCGGGGCAGTTTTCCTTGAAGGCCAGACCCAGCACCAGTATGCGAGCGCGTACCGGATTGATGCCTTTGCGCACCATCAGGCGGATGACTTCGTTGGCGACGTAGCCACCCATGTTGTCGTTGGTGCGCCGTCCGGCGAGGATCACGTCTGGGTGATGGCCCACTTCCTGCGCCTTGTGGGTGAGGTAGTAGGGATCCACACCGATGCAGTGACCGCCCACCAGGCCGGGTCGGAACGGCAGGAAATTCCACTTGGTGCCTGCAGCTTGCAGCACTTCCAGCGTATCGATGCCCAGCTTGTTGAACAGGATGGAAAGGTCGTTGACCAGCGCGATGTTGAGATCGCGCTGCGTGTTTTCGATGACCTTGGCGGCCTCGGCCACCTTCAGCGAGCTGGCCTTGTGCGTGCCGGCGGTGATGATGGAGCCGTACAGACTGTCCACGAAATCCGCGGCTTCGGGAGTGGAGCCCGACGTCACCTTGAGAATGCTGGTGACGCGATGCTGCTTGTCGCCCGGATTGATGCGCTCGGGACTGTACCCGGCGAAGAAATCGCGGTTGAACACCAACCCCGAACCCTTCTCGAGAATCGGTACGCACACTTCCTCGGTGCAGCCCGGATACACCGTGGATTCGTACACCACCACGTCGCCGCGCTTGAGCACCTTGGCCAGCGCTTCGCTGGCGCGGATAAGCGGCGTGAGATCAGGGCGCTTGGCCGAGTCGATCGGCGTGGGCACGGTGACGATATAGACGTTGCGGTCGGCAAGCTCGGCCAGGTCGCTGCTGAAGCGCAGGTGCTGGGTTTCGCGCAATTCCTCTGGGCTGATTTCGAGCGTGCTGTCGCGGCCCGCGCGCAGCTCGTCGATGCGGCCCTGATTGATGTCGAAGCCGATGGTGTCGTAGCGCTTGCCAAACTCCACCGCCAACGGCAGGCCCACGTAGCCCAGACCGATGATCGCGAGTTTGGTGTCTTCCAGATTTTGCATGCCGGGATCCCGCTGTCTGGTGTGGTGGAGCACGGAGCCAGCCAGCAGGTTATCCGATGGATCACCCATTTGGATTACGAGAGCTCCCTGCCTGAGAACCGGCTCACCGTCTGCACGTAGTCCGTGCCGGGATGGGGAACAGGCTCATGCGCTTCACGGCAGCTGTGTCTGGCGAAGATGCCAGCACGATGACGGCGCGCCGGCGCAAGGCTAACAGGGTCAACCACGATTTCCGCTAGGCCAGAGGTTGCTTGCCGGATGGCGGATGTTGTCGGCGCGACAGGTGCTCGTTTGATGGGATCCGGGCGCACCGCATTCGCTCCAGCGACTGGTGATTCGGTGGCTTCAAGGTGCCTCGGCGCAGGGGGCGGGCGGCGTTGGCTGTCGCGGGTACGATCTTGCGTCGCCGGCAAGATATTGCGAATAATTCTCAATCACGTTATCTTTCCATGACGCAGCCGGGCTTGAGGTAGTCACCTCGCCGCGGCCAACGCAACTCTTTTCCCAAAAAAACAGCAGGCGAAAGGCTCCCAGTCCCCTGGAGAGGCCGGCGTTCGCTTGCGCGAAGGATCGAGCATGACTTCGAAAGCGTTTGTGTCTTCCGCGGCCAATCCGCCCATCCGGCTCGCCGTCAGCGCGCTGGGCCTCGCCCTGGCGTCCACCTCGGCGGTTGCTGCAGGCGACACCGCTGGCGATGTCCGTGATACGGCGGCCGACCCGCAGGAAGCTCAGAACCTCGACGGCGTGAAAGTGCGCTCCACCGTGGTCAACACCACCTCGCCCAAGTTCACCGCGCCGTTGCTCGATACACCGCGCTCGGTGACGGTGATCCCGCAGGAGATCATCCGGCAGACCGCGGCCACCTCGCTGCTCGACGTGCTGCGCCAGGTGCCGGGCATCACGTTCGGCGCGGGCGAGGGCGGCAACCCCAACGGCGATCGCCCGATCATTCGTGGCTTCAATTCGGAAAGCTCGGTGTTCGTCGACGGCATCCGCAGTTCCGGTTCGCAGTCCCGCGAGATCTTCGACATCGATCAGGTCGAGGTCATGAAGGGGCCAAGCTCTGCCTATACCGGCCGAGGCGGGGTGGGTGGCAGCATCAATCTGGTGACCAAGTCGCCCAAGGCCGAGAACTTCGTGCGAGGTACCGCCGGCGTGGGTACCGACAATTACTATCGCGGCACGGTCGACTGGAGCCAGCTGGTCGGCGCCGATTCGGCAGTGCGCCTCAACGTGATGGGTCACAGCAACGACGTGCCGGGGCGCAATGGGCCGGACATGTCGCGCTGGGGTATCGCGCCATCCGTGACTTTCGGCTTGCATGCGGCCACCAGCGTGACGCTGAGCTACTACCACCTGCAGAGCGACGACACGCCCGATAGCGGCATCCCGTACAACAACCCGTTCGCGGCCTCGAGCCCGTACTTCAACCTCAACGGTGACGGCCGCCCGTACTCGGTGCCACGAGGCACCTATTACGGCTGGCTGGATCGCGACTTCCAGAAGCAGAGCAATGACGTCGGCTCGGTCCTGGTGAAGCACGATTTCGGCGACGGCTGGCTGCTGCGCAACACGACGGTGTACGGGCGCTCCACCAACGACTACATCTGGACCCAGCCGGATGACAGTCAGGGCAATTTCCTGGTGAACGGCGGCATCTGGCGCCGCAACAACAACCGCGACAGCAGCACCACCAATCTCACCAACCAGACCGATCTCACGGGTGAATTCGAAACCGGCGCGCTCAAGCACAGCTTCGCCGCGGGCCTGGAGATCAGCAGCGAGAAGACCCAGCGCACCAGCTACCTGGTGGACCCGGCGAAGAGCGCCGCCGACACCCACAACACCGGCTCCATCGTCAACGGCGCATGCAGCAGCAAGTACGGCATGGGTGCGCCGTCCAACTACTGGTGCACCGATGCACAGCATCCGACGCCGAACGATCCGTTCAACAGCGCCATTATCGGCGGCCAGAACCCCACCCGCATCGTCACGGACACGCGCTCGGCGTGGGCGTTCGACACGGTGAACTTCAATCCGCAGTGGTCGGTGAACGGCGGTGTGCGCTTCGACAGCTTCGACACGAAGTCCACCGCGACCACGACGACCACGGGTGCAGTCGCCCGACTCGGCAACGATTCCAATTTCTGGAACTACCAGCTTGGCGTGGTCTACAAGCCGGCGCAGAACGGCAGCATTTATCTGTCGTGGGGCACCTCGTCCAATCCGCCGGGTGTGGATGCGGGCGATGGCGCCGATGGCATTGCCGTCACCAACGAAGACCTGAAACCGGAAAGCAGCCGTAACCTGGAACTGGGCACCAAGTGGGATGTGCTGAACCAGCGCCTGTCGCTCACCGCCGCTGTGTTCCGCAGTGAAAAGACCAACGCCCGCGTGGCCACCGGCGGTCGCGGCAGTCCGCAGATCAATGCCGGTGAGCAGCGCGTGGATGGCGTGGAGCTGGGCTTCAGTGGACAGCTCACCGAGCGCTGGAGCGTGTTCGGCGGTTACACCTATCTGGACAGCGAGCTGGTGAAGACTGGTCCGGGTGATGCGGCGAGCCAGGGCAACCAGTTTCCCAATACGCCGAAGAACAGTTTCACGCTGTGGACCAATGTCGCGATTACCTCGAAGTGGGCTGTCGGTGGTGGCGCCTATTACCAGGACAAGGTGTACGGCAACACCGCCAACACCAAGTGGGTGCCGTCGTACACACGCTTCGATGCGATGGCGTCATACCAGGTCAACAAGCACCTGACGCTGCAGCTCAACGTGCAGAACCTCACCAACAAGTATTACTTCGACAAGGCGTACGCCTCGCATTACGCCTCGGTAGCGCCGGGCCGGGCCGGCATCCTGACTGCAAACTTCAGTTTCTGATACGTTCGACGACTGGCCGCACGGCGAGCGGCCAGCCTGCACAGCAAAGGAAACACCATGTTGCTTCACGTGCCTGAAGTCCTTACGGCCGATGAGTTGATGCAGTGCCAGCAGCGCCTCCAGGAGGCGCCCTGGGCGGATGGGCGAATCACGGCTGGCCATCAATCGGCCATGGCCAAAGACAACCTGCAGCTTCCAGAGGATTCGCTGGAAGCACGAGAACTGGCGGCGCTGGTGCTGGACGCACTGGCTCGCAACACCACGTTCTTTTCCGGGGCCCTGCCGCGCCATATCTTTCCACCGCTGTTCAACTGCTATCGAGGCGGCCAGTCGTTCGGTTTCCACGTGGACAATGCCATCCGCTACGACCACCGTAACGGGGCCGGCACGCCGATCCGCACCGACCTGTCGGCCACTCTGTTTCTCAATAACCCAGACGATTACGACGGCGGTGGCCTGGTCATCGAGGACACGTTCGGTACGCATACGGTCAAGCTCGCTGCGGGCGACATGATCCTGTATCCCGCCAGCAGTCTGCATCGCGTCGAGCCCGTTACGCGCGGCCAGCGGCTGGCATCGTTCTTCTGGATCCAGAGCCTGGTGCGCGACGAACAACAGCGTCGGCTGTTGCTGGAGCTGGATGTGTCCATCCAGAGTCTGACTCAGGCCAACGCACATCATCCTGACGTGCTTCGACTGACGGGCATCTATCACAACCTGTTGCGCACCTGGTCCGTGACATGAGCCATAGTCAGGCCGCGCGCACGGATGAACTCGCTCATCTGCTGAGAACGGCGCCGGCCAGGGCGCACGCGTCCTTGCTTGCGCAGGCGCTGGTCGGCGACTGCGCATCGCAACTGGCGGTGGGGCAGACCTTCCTGGAAGGCATCGGTTGTGAACGCGATGCGGCGGAAGCGTTGTATTGGTTCCAGCATGCCGCGCACCAGGGCGAGTCGATGGCGATGAACATGTTGGGTCGCATCCACGAGAACGGCTGGGGCGTGCCGGTCAACTACGAGCTGGCCGCGGTTTGGTATCGGGAAGCGGCGGAGCACGGTTCGGATTGGGGCATGTACAACTTTGCCCACGTACTGGCCAATGGACGCGGACTGGCAGCGAACCGTGCCGAAGCATTCCATTGGTTCGGCCGCGCTGCTGAGGCGGGACATGCCCGCGCCATGCATTTCCTCGGGCAGTACTACGAGCACGGGTGGGAAACCGCGCCGGACGTAGCCACGGCACACGAGCTGTATCGTCGCTCGGCTGAGAAGGGTGATTATCGCGGCCAGTGCAGTTGGGCCTCGGTGCTCACCGAGCAGGGCCGCATCGAGGAAGCCTGTGCGCTGCTGCGTTCCGCCATTGATTCGGCGCCTGCCTATTTCGCGGCAGCACTGCGCAACGACTTGCGTCAGTCATGTCATGCCGAACTGCGAGCTGTTGCAGTCGAGGCCGCTGATCCATAGTCAGCAAAGGCGTGCGCTATAGGCGCATCGCCCGCACACGCGCATGACGCATGTGCGGGCCGTTTCGTCAGGACCAGCTGCTGTCGTCGAAGCCGCTGTCGTTGTTGTCGTCGAAATCGTTTGAAGCGAAATCCTGGTCGTTGCCGCGTGAACTGTTGTCGTGGTCGTAGTAGTTATTTTCGGTAACGTTCTCGATCACCGAGGGTTGGCCGCCACCGCCGCCGAGGAAGCCACCACCATGATGGCCGCCGAGCATGTTCTCGATGCCCTCGAACAGAAACATGCCACCGGCCACGCCCGCTGCCGTCGTCGCCGCTTGCGACAGGAAGCTGGGTGCTGCCGGTGGTTGAGCCGGCGCGCCGCCAAACAAGCGCTCACGCCAGCCCGGTGCCGCGGTCGGCTGTGCTTGCGGTTGCGGAGGGTAGGGCGGCGGTGCGGCACCCCACGCGGGCTGCTGCCCGCCCAGGAAACTGCCGCCACCTTGTTGCGAAGCGAGCTGTGCCTGCAACTGCGCGATCTGCGCCTTGGCGCCGTCGAGTGCCTGCTGTTGCAACAGGCTGCGCTGTACCAGCAGGTAAAGCGCGTCGGGTTGTCCGGCCAGACGCTGGCGCATCAAGACGTCCGCTTGCGGATCCTTCGTCACGCTACCTGCGGCGACCAGGCGCTGGAGAAAATCTTCGAGTAGCTGTTGTTCCTGCGGTGTCATGACGTGCGCATCTCCGTGGTACTGCGAATGACGCCCAATGTGGCGGCCGCTTTTCAAGGCGTGCAGTGCCAGAAGTGTGCCCTATGCGTGTGACATCAAGGGTGAAGCGATACCCGTTTTCCTCGCAGTCAGCCAGTTCGCAGAATCCTTCGAAAATTCGATGGGTGGTGGACACGTCGATGCCTCAAGCAAGATATGTAGAGACAGCGTGTGGTACCGGCACGCTGAAGTGGTCGACGTCGTTCGGCGGGCTAGTCCGAAATCCTGGCCCTGCGCGTAGCTTCCTGCACCCCCCGCACTGCGGCAGCGATGATCAGTCCCGTCATCAGTAGACCAAGCAGGCCGAGCAGCAGCGCATCGATCCGGCCAAAGGGCGTGGTGGGCACGACGTCGCCATAACCAATGGTGAGCGCTGTGATGGCGCAGTAGTAGATAGTTTCACCCAGCGGCGAAGCGGATCGATCCGACGTTTCGACCGGGCCGCCGAAGTAGTACATCGCGGCAGTCAGAAGAGCGAATAACAGGAGCTGGCCGAACATGATCGCACGCAGGTACCACAGTGTTTCGGTGAACTCCGAGAGCACGTCGCTGGCCTTCAGGTGGTGTCTTGTGGCTCTGTCGATCATTCCCATGGTGAAAGCCTCTCGATAGTGAATTGCCTGCCTGGCGAACGTGGTAACGCTCTGAACAAAGTGGGGGCGGCCATGCGCAATGTCGCCGGCTTCTAGGTTGTTCCAAACCGCAAGCGAGGCCGTGCATCGAGCAGTTGGATCATCAGGCAGGCATACAAGGTGACGGCAAGGAAGAGCCCCATGCGTACGGCGAATGCGGTGTAGACATCCTTTCCTGCCGCGCTGTCCTGGACAGACTGGCCCAGCAAAATGATGAGAGTGACAAGGCTGTTGAGCCAGAAGCTGGGTGTGTATCGGGTTGGGTTGAGGGCATAAAGCTTGCGCGCCACCAACAACCCGAACAGCAGCATCCACAGGAAGAACATCCATAGATGCACAAACCATTTGAGTGCGAACCAGAACAGGATCGCGAGCAGGCCGCCGAGCAGCGTGGAGCCCAGCAACTCGCGTGCGGCGCCGCGCGCGGACGTCGTGCAGCTTTGCCTGCCGAGACTCACCGACTTCATGATGATCGGCATGTAGCTCGCAGGGTCGGCCAGCGCGAGCAGAAAAGCCGGCAATACGACGAGGGTGGCGCGCAGTGCCAGACGCACAGCTTCTTCGTTTGACAGTGCCCGGGCAGCGGGTGCTTTGGGAGCACTGGCTGGCTCGGGAATCAACCAGTGACCGAAGGCCAATACACCGACAGCCAGCAGGAGTCCCTTGATCAACGCGCCCACCACCGTCATGGCCAATTGAAGATCGGCCGTACCGGCAGCGGCAATCATGGTGAGGCCAACCACCAGGAAGGTCGACACCAGATTGTTGCCTCCGCGCAGGCCGTAGCGAAAAGCCAGGTACAGGCACAGACCGACCAGCAGTACGCCAGTCATCGGGTAATAGCGAAGCGGAAGCACAAGCAGCAGTCCGCTGATCGTCGTCGATGCCACCACCAGAGCTAACCCGAGTGCGGCCTTGAGCGTCAGCGGCCGAGGCATCGACGCAAGAAGAAACACGGCAAACACGGGCGCCACGATGGGAATGGGCAGGTCCATCGCGAAACTGAGTGCAAGAGCACTTGCCGTGCCGAAGGCAAGGCGCAGCGCGCGCCGACCAAGAAGTTGACGTTGGCTGGATGCTGTCGTCATCAATAGAGATACGAAAGCCAGCTCATCACACGCAGAAACACCCGACCCAGCGGGTTGAGCGGGTTGCCCTGACTCGGAAATGCCATCACCTCGGCTTGCCCGCCGACACGGACGTCGCGAGTCGGCACGGATTCTCCCGGCGCAAATTCCACGATCACGGGGAAACGTTGGGCCGGGCGCAGCCAGTCGCGGCTGTTCTGCACGGTGGGCAAGCTGCCAGGCGGTGTGCTCTGGCCGGCGCTGACGCCGTATCCGATGCTGCGCACCCGGCCTTTGAAAAGTTCGCCGGGCCGCGAGTCCAGCGCAATGGAGACCGGTGTGCCGGGCTGGAGATGGCCAAGGTTGTTTTCGGTCATGTCTGCACTCACCCATACATCCTGGTTCGAGATGAGCGTCATGACCGGATTGCCAGCGGCGGCGTATTGACCAACTTCGGTGCGCAGATCGGTGATCAACCCGGCCGAGCGTGCACGCACCTTCGTATTGGCAACGTCCAATTGTGCTTTCTCGACCGCCGCGGCGGCACTGCGCAACTGCGCGTTCTCCGTTTCGCCGCCTCCTTGCTGTTCCTTCGCGCGCTCGACCTCGGCGCGCGCGGCGCTCACCTGGCTGATCGCCTGTTCGTGTGTTGCGCGTGCGACTTCCAGGCGGCGCAACGAGACGGTGCCCTGATCCTCACGGTAAAGCCTTTCAAGACGATCGCTATCCTGGCGTGCCTTGACCTCGTTTGCGTTGGCGGCGCGCAGTGACCCTTGGGCTGAATCGATGCCGGCCGTGCTGGCGCCGATCTGGCGGCGCGTCGATTCGAAGTCGGCGCGTGCACGGACAAGAGCGATCCGGTATTGCTCCGTGTCCACCTCGAAGAGGACATCTCCGGCCTTGACCTCCTGGTTGTTGTGCACGAGGACGCGAGTCACCCTGCCGGCAACTTCCCCTGCCACCGGTATGACGAAGGCCTGCACCCGCGCCTGCTGCGTGTAGGGCGTGAAGCGGTCGGCCAGCAAGTACCAGACAAGGCTCACGCCAATCAGGATGAGCACCCATCTCACGCCCTTGCCAGACGGTTCGGCTTCAGGCGGTGGCGATGGCGTGGCGGGGGAGGGCGATGGCGTATCGCTCATCGGGACGGGCCTTCAGGTGGCAAGGTCGCGGCTGACGGGGTGTTCGGTTCGTCGAACAGGTCGCCCCAGTCGGTGCGTTGCTGCATCTGCTGACGTGTGGCCGGATCGATGGGCGGCTGTTCCGTGTACCAGCCACCGCCGAGTGCCTTGTACAGCGCCACCAGGCTGCCGACGGCATTGCTGCGGTTGACGATGTAGGCGTCCTGCTCGGAGGAAAGCGCACGCTGTGCATCGAGCACGCGTTGGAAGTCCGAATAACCTTCGCGGTAGACCGTGTTGGCGAGCGTCAGCGAGCGGCGAGCGGCCAATTCCGCATCACGCAGGATGCCGTCGCGCTGCAATGCCGAGATCAGTCCGGTGGCGGCATCGTCGGCCTCGCGTGCCGCTTCGCGCACGGTGCCTTGGTAGGTGACGACCAGTTGTTGCAGGCGGGCGTCCTGTACTCGCACGTTGTTGATGATCCTGCCGTGGTCGAACACGTTCCACGTGACACTGGGGCCGGCGGCGAGGGCGAGCGTGCTGGGCGATCCCACGAGCGAGCTGGCGCTCCATGCAAGCGTGCCCAGCAAGGTCACGGACGGATACAGATCGGCCTTGGCGACGCCGATGAGTGCCGATTGGGATGCCATCTGCAGCTCGGCGGCGCGCACGTCGGGGCGACGAAGCAGCAGGTTGGCCGGTACATCCTGCAGCGCCGCGCGATTGACCAGCGGAATGAATCCTTCCTTGCCTGGCTGTTCGTCCAGCTCCGGCAGCGGTCCGGGCGGGCGACCGATGAGCACAGACAACGCATGGCGCGCCAGCACGATCTGGCTTTCGAAATCGGGGATGCTGCTCAGCGTGCTCAGGTATTGCGTCTTGGCTTGCTGGAAATCCAGTTCGTCGGTTTCCCCGCCTTTGAACAAGTGCTCCGTGATCTCGAAGCTGCGTTTTTGAAGTTCGGCGTTCTCGCGCGCAATGCCCAGGCGTGCCTCGGCCGTGCGCATCGTGAAGTAGGTGTCGGCGACCTGTGCATGCAGCAGGATCAGGACGGCATCATGGTTGGCCTGCGAGGCGAAATACGCGGCATCCGCCGACTCGATCGCGCGCCTGAAGCGACCCCAGAAGTCCAGTTCCCAACCGATGTTGAATCCCGCGCCGTACTTCCAGGAGCCGGGAATACTGGGCGTTGGTTCGCGGTGGTTCTTCGTTTTCGTG
Source organism: Dyella sp. OK584 (assembly GCF_057787755.1). NCBI lineage: Bacteria > Pseudomonadati > Pseudomonadota > Gammaproteobacteria > Lysobacterales > Rhodanobacteraceae > Dyella > Dyella sp. OK584. The sequence goes on along the minus strand of NZ_CM173542.1, from coordinate 3,580,964 downwards.
TACGCGGCATCGGCGCCAACCTGCTGCACTTGCGGGTAGCGACCGCTCAACGCGATGCCCAGTTGAGCGCGCGCCTCAAGCACACGCAGGCCGGCGACCTTCAGATCGGTGTTGTGGGCATCGGCTTCGCTGATCAGGCGCTCGAGGTTCTGATCAGCGAAAACCTTCCACCACTGGCTTGCATCGGGTTGCGATTGCTGCGAAGTGGCCTGCTCGATCGCCGCACTGCTCCAGTGGTCGGCCCAATCCTCATGCTGCGGATGGAAGTCCGGGCCCACGCTCGCGCAACCACCGAGGCAGACCAAGCCGGTCAGCAGCAGTCGGTTCGAACCAGGGAAGCGCGACATGGCGGGCGTCCGGCAGCATCAGGGCTGCTTCGGCTCGACCGGCGGTTCGGCTTGCGGCTGGTCCTCGACCCAACGCCAGAACAGTTGATAACCGACGGCGAGCACGACCGGGCCAATGAAAAGTCCAATCACGCCTCCGGTCACCATGCCGCCCAATGCGCCGATCAGCACCACCGGCATCGGTACGTCGACTCCACGCCCCAGCAGTAGCGGCTTGAGCACGTTGTCGGCCAACCCCGCAATAAACACATAGATGGCGAACACGATGGCGGCGCCGGTGAAGCCTTCGGTAGCGAATACGAAGATGATCACCGGGATGGTGATCAGTGTGGCTGGCAATTGCATGATGCCGAGCAGCAACACAGCGAGGGCCAGCAGACCCGCGCCTGGGACGCCTTTGAGCACGAAGGCGACGCCAACGAGCAGCATCTGGATGAACGCAATGCCGACCACGCCCTGGGCGACCGCGCGGATGGTGGCGGCGCACAACTCGGTGACCTTCGGGCCGCTTTCTGGACCAAAGATTCGCAAGGCAATGAGCAAGGCGCTGCGTTTCGCTTCCTCACCGTAAGCCATGAAGATGCCCGAGATGATCAGCGCAAAAATGAATATCAGGAGCCCTGTGCCGACGCTGGTAGCGGCTCCAAGCAAGGCAGCACCGATGCCCTTGAGTTGTGGTGCGAACTTCTGGAGCAAACCGGTCAGGTCGGTGGATGCCTGAAGCCAGAACGCGTATACCCGTCCACCCACCAGCGGCCAGCCCGCTACCGATTCGGCTGGCGGCGGAATGCGGATGTTGCCACTCTTGGCGACCTCCATCGCGTGTTCTATCGAATCAGCCAGCGCGACGCCCAACAGATACGTGGGCACCGTGATGATGATGAGCGCGATAAGAACAATCAGTGTGGCGGTAAGACCGTTCTTGTTGCCCAGTCTTTTTCGGAGCCTTAAGTGCAGCGGATAAAGTGTGATCGCCAGAATCAGGGACCACACGAGCAGGCTGCCGAACGGGTAAAAGATTCGGAAGCAGAACAGGGTCAGAACGGCGATCAGTCCCGCTCGAATCAGAACATCGAGCATGCCTCGGGAAAGCGCCTTTTCGGACAGCGGCGTAGATAGCATCGATGATCTCCTTGCACGTTGCTGCAGAGATATCCGAGCAATAAGCCAAGCATTTCAGCTGACTGGCTCCGGACGGCACCGGGAACACGCTGCCATGATGGTCCGTCAATCAGTGTGTTTGCCGTGAAAGCCTGAGTTGCAGTGGATCATTCGCCAAGATTGAAATAGGTACTCGGAGCGAGCGTCGTTTTCAGGCCAAGGCAATGGCGATGGAATACCTGCATCGATTGTATGGCTGCTGCACTGGGCTTTTCCCCTGCAGTGCATGCGCTTTCCCCAGGACAATGATCGTCTAACGCAGACCAAGAGTCGCCAACCTGTGAGTCGTAAGTAGATTTACCTAGCGACGTTCCGTTGCACTGCACTCGCGGCACCAGGAACTACAAATGGGTTGGGCGGCTCGGCCATCCTTGTCGTAGACAACTCGGAGTCATGGTTTCCGGCAATCGAGGATGTCTGCACGAGTGACGAGGACTCTGTCACGTTACCGAGTCGGTCGCGCAAGCTGAGCTAAGAGCGAAAATGCCAACGCACCGCGCAACGGATGATCGCGGCGGGAAAACAGTAACCGAGATAGCGCGATTTCGCCTTCTTCATCGCGACATCTTGCGCGACCATCTTGGCAACGTGACGGGCTCGCGGGAAACCCCAAGGGCAGCGCAAAAAAAACCGCGCCGTAGCGCGGTCTTTCAGGATGTATCGGAATACACCGGGATATTGAAGTGGTGGAGCGGAGGAGGATCGAACTCCCGACCTTCGCATTGCGAACGCGACGCTCTCCCAGCTGAGCTACCGCCCCACACGAGCCAAGAATGTTACCAGCGTGGTTCTGTTTTCGCCAAGCCCCCGGCCAGGTGTTCGCTCAGGGCAATAACCGGCTCAGGTCGTCGTGCAGCACCTGACGGCGCCAGCCCTCCAGAAACTCGGGCCATTGCGCTGTCACCACATATTCTTCCAGCGCCTTGCGCGGACACAGGAGCCCGGGGGGCAGGTCGAGTTCCGTGGCGCGCGCGTCAACGCGAACCTTCATCGCAGTCAGGGCCTTCTTGGCTTCGCCTTGCGGGGATTCGAGAATGGACGCGGTGTCCGCCACTTCCGTGGCATCCACAGGCCGGCCAAGCATCGCCAGCAGTTCGCCGCGCTCTGGCGAACGGAGCGCGCGCTGGCCGCGTGTGCGCTGCTCCAGTTCACTGGCGGAGGCAGGTGGCTTCTGCGCCAGGCTCATCACTAGCGCGTCCTCGAGCAGCCAGGGGCGAGGGCGGTCAAGCGTACGTGCGGTGTGATCACGCCAGAGCAGGATGCGGCGAAGCAGGGCGCGTTGTTCCGGCTGCCACTCAGACGCGCTGCGGAACGTGCGCTGGGGCTGAGGGTCGCCTTCGCGATAACAGGCGCGTTGCTTGAGTCGTTCGCAGTCTTCGGTGTGCCAGGCTGTGCGGTCTTTTTGCGCGAGGCGTTCGGCGAGCTGTTCGTGGACGGACTTGAGATAAACGACGTCCAGGGTTGCATAGCTGCGCTGCGATTCGGTCAGGGGACGCTGCAACCAATCGGAACGTGTCTCGCCCTTGTCCAGGTCGGCGCCCGCCAGCTCTGCCACCAGCGCCCGGTAGCTGATGCCCAATCCCATGCCGACGAAGGCGGCGGCAATCTGTGTGTCAAACAGGTGGTGCGGGCCGTGCGGCAGAAAGGCCGACAGTGCTTCGAGATCCTCGCTCGCGCTGTGCATCACGGTCACCGCGTCGCCATCGCCAATCAGCGGGCGCAGCGCATCGTCGATCTCGAAGGCCAGCGGGTCAACCAGCGCGTAGCGTTCGTTCCATCCCAACTGGATCAGTGCCAGCTGTGGATAAAACGTATTGCGCCGCATGAATTCGGTATCGAAGCCCAGCGCGGCGTCGCCAGGTAAGGCGGCCAGCCACTCTTGCAAGGTGTCACGGTGATCGATCCATATGGCGTCGGGCGCCAGGGATGAGTGTGGATGCATGTGTCTTCCTGGCGATGCGGAACGCGCAGTCGCGCATTGTCCTGACATCGGTTTGTGCCTAAGGTTAAGTCGTGCACCATAGCAGGCCGCCCAAGGACGCCCAACATGCCCAGCAAGGAAACCGTACGTCGACAACGCACCTTCGGTGGGTCCGTTGGCGTGTTCGTGCTTGCGCTGGCGCTGGTCTATCACTTCTTTCCGCGGGTGTTCCACGTCGAGCCATCTACCTTGGCATCGCGCCGGGCGATGAACCTCGGCCCCGTTTCGTCAGCGGCGCCTGCTTCGGTGGCGGCGGCGCCGGGGCCGTCCGAAATAGATGCCGGGCCGCCGCTCACTTTGGCGCCTACCGAGGTCATCGTGGCCAGGCTTGGTGACAAGAACGCCAACTTGCCCCAACAGCTGAGCGCCGACACGCCTGAGGTCGAAGCGTTGCTCACCCGCGCCGGCAAGGCGCTGCGTGCAGGCCAGTTGGCGGGCGACGAGAACAGTGCCGCTTCACTCTACGAGCAGGCGCTCAAGGCAAAGCCGGACAGCCGTCGTGCTGCCCAGGGTCTCTATGAAGTGCGGGCACGCATGGTGGCCGAGATCAACCAGAATCTGGCAGTTGGCGACGCCGATTCGGCCAGCGACCTGCTCGGTACGCTCAAGACCATCCCCGACTCGGGTGATGACGTGGCGCAGTTGCAGGTCAAGCTGAAGACACTGGCACAGGCACGTCCTCTGCTGGCCAAGGCGGCAACTTTGCTGCAACAAGGCAACGTGGATCAGCCCGCGGGGAACAATGCCCTCGAGCTTTATCGTCAGGTCCAGCAGCTGGACCCCGGCAACGCGGTAGCGGAGCAGGGTGTCTCCCAAGTGCAGCGCGCCGTGCTCGACCGCGCGCTCGCCGCGGTGGCGCAGAACGATTTCAAGAATGCGGACGAGGCCCTGACCGAGGCCACCCAGATCTCTCCCGACTCGCTGGCGCTGCGCGATGTGCGGACACGTGTCGACAGCATGCGACAGACGCGAGCCACCGGCTTGCTGGGGCAGGCCCGTTCAGCGCTCGACGCCGGCAACCTGACGCTGGCCCAGCAGCTCGCCGATCAAGCCAAGGCCATCAGCTCCGATCTTGCCGGCCTGGCGGATTTTGGCGAGCGTCTGACCAATGCGAGGCTGTACGCCAGCTACAAGCCGGGGCAGGTCTTTACCGACCGCTTCGTGGACATGCCGGGACAGACGCCTTCCATGGTGGTTGTGCCCACAGGTAGCTTCCAGATGGGCGCGCCCGATAGTGAAGAAGGCCACGCGGATGCCGAGACACCACAGCACGACGTGACCCTGACCAAGGGCTTCGCGCTGGCTCGCACGTCCATCACGGTAGGACAGTTTCGCGAGTTCGTGCGGGCCAGTGGCTATCAGCCGGACTCGGTGAAGCTCGGCGGCGCCAGCATCTATGACGAAGGTACCGGCACCATGCGGGACGATGTCAATGCGAGTTGGCAAGACGATTATGTCGGCCACTCAGCGGATAGCCGGCTCCCGGTGGTCAACATTTCCTGGAATGACGCCAAGGCCTATGCAGACTGGCTCAGCCAACGCACCGGCAAGACCTATCGATTGGCCAGCGAAGCGGAGTTCGAATACGCCTTGCGTGGCGGCACCTCGACCCGCCACTGGTGGGGTAACGGCGCGCCATCCTCCAAGGTGGAAAACCTCACCGGCGGCAGCGACCGTTCTCCGAGCGGCCGGCGCTGGAGCAATGCCTTCACCGGCTATCGCGATGGTTATTGGGGGCCTGCACCGGTCATGAGTTTTTCGCCCAATCCATTCGGCCTGTACGACATCGACGGCAATGTCTCTGAGTGGGTGCAGGACTGCTGGCACGACAGCTACCTGCGCGCGCCTCGAGACGGTAGCGCCTGGGTCAATCCAGGCTGCGGCCTGCGCGTGGTGCGCGGCGGGTCATGGGGTAGTTCGCCGGACCAGGTGCGCTCGGCCTACCGCCAGGGGGCCGATGCCAGCGTGCGCAGTGGTCGTGTCGGATTCCGGGTACTGCGCGAGCTCTAAATGGCGGGGTTCGGCCGGGTCACAGCGGACCCAGGATGCGAGGGCGCAAGGCGCGTTCCCGCTTGTGTTGTTGCCGGTGCGAACCGTAAAATGACCCGCTTTCGTGTAAGGGAATCATCGACTTAGGGCGGAGAGTCCGGAGGGTGGCGGGGCGAGGTGCAAGAACGGGTTTGCCCGTTTGTTTCCTTGTAAATCCGATACTTACGGATATTTCCTCATAGTTGTTCTGATGCGAGAGTGGCGGAATTGGTAGACGCACCAGATTTAGGTTCTGGCGGTTAATCCCGTGAGGGTTCGAGTCCCTCCTTTCGCACCATCCCTTAGTGTTCTTTTGCTGGCGGCCGGGGGCCGCCAAGCGCCTTTGACGGGCGCTCTATATCGGTATTCCAGGAGACGTCATGCAGGTTTCGGTTGAAAACGTCGGCAAGCTCGAGCGCAAGCTCACGGTGAAGTTTCCCGCGGAGCGCTTCGAGTCGCAGGTGAGCGCACGCATTGCCGAGATGGGGCGCACGGTGCGTCTCAAGGGCTTCCGTCCGGGCAAGGTGCCGACTGCGGTGATCCAGCAGCGCTTTGGCGACCAGGTTCGTGGCGAAGTGCTCTCCGACCTCATCGGCAGCACGCTGCGCGAGGCCGTAGCCCAGGAAAACCTGCGCCCGATAGCCAACCCGTCGATCAATACCACCGGTCGCCCGGAAGACGGCGAAATTGCCTATACCGCCACCTTCGAGATCATGCCGGAGTTCCCGGAAGTCGACGTCGCCAAGCTGGAAGTCGCCCGCCCGGTGGCCGAAGTCTCCGACGCCGACATCGAGAAGATGATCGAGACCCTGCGTGCCCAGCGCCGCAGCTTCGACCCGGTCGAGCGCGCCTCGGCTGAGGGCGACTTTGTGATGTTCGAGTATTCGGCGCAGGTCGGTGACTACCGCTTCCCGGCCGAAGGCCTGGAGCGCGCCGGTAGCGTGCTGGGCTCGGGCAACCTGTTCAAGGCCCTGGACGAAGTGCTCACCGGTCGCAAGGCTGACGATGAATTCGATGCCGACGTCGAGTTCCCGGCCGATTTCCGTAACGAAAGCCTGGCCGGCAAGACCGCCAAGTGCCAGTTCAAGATCATCAAGGTGCAGGAGCCCAAGCTCCCGGAAGTGGACGCGGAGTTCGCCAAGTTGTTCGGCATCGTCGATGGCGACCTGGAAAATTTCCGCAAGGAAGTGCGCGCCAACCTCGAGCGCGAGCTGAAGGCCACCCTGATGGCCCGCCTGAAGTCCGAAGTGGCCGAGAAGCTGGCCAATGCCTACCCGGATCTGGACGTGCCGAACGTGATGGTTCAGTCCGAGGCCCAGGGCCTGGCCCAGGGCAGCGTGCCCCGCGGCCAGCAAGTGCCGCCGCAGCTGATCGAGGCTGCCTCGCCGATCGCGCGCAAGCGCGTCATCGCGGGCCTGCTGATGGGCGAGATCGCCCGTAAGCAGGCGCTCGTGATCGATCGCACGCGCGTTGCCGAGCAGTTGGCCGCCATTGCCTCGACCTACGAGGAGCCGGAGAAGGTCATTGAACTCTACAACCGCGATCCCCAGTTGATGTCTGGGCTGCAGAACCGCGTGATGGAAGATCAGGTCGCAGAGTGGGTGGCAGATCACGCCAGCACCACCGTGCAGAACCTGGGCTTCGACGAGGTGATGCGCCCGGTCAGCGCCTGAGGCATCCTTCAGGTCAATTAACCGGAGAGCGATAAGCATGGCTATGGACCAGATCCAGAACCTCAACCTGGTACCGATCGTCGTCGAGCAGACCGCCCGCGGCGAACGCTCGTACGACATTTACTCGCGCCTCCTGAAGGAGCGCGTGATTTTCCTCGTGGGCGAGGTGAACGATCAGGTCGCCAACCTGCTGGTCGCGCAGATGCTGTTCCTTGAGTCCGAGAATCCGGACAAGGACATCCATCTGTACATCAACAGCCCGGGTGGTGCCGTCACCGCCGGGCTGGCGATCTACGACACCATGCAGTTCGTCAAGCCCGACGTCAGCACCATGTGCATCGGCCAGGCCTGCAGCGCAGCCTCGCTGCTGTTGATGGCTGGCGCCAAGGGCAAGCGGTACTCGCTGCCCAACTCGCGCGTGATGATCCACCAGCCGTCGGGCGGCGCCCGCGGCCAGGCTACCGACATCGAGATCCAGGCCCAGGAAATCCTGTACCTGCGTCGCCGCCTGAACGATATTTACGTTGAGCACACCGGCCAGCCGCTGGATAAGATCGAGCGGGATATGGAGCGCGACCGCTTCATGAGCGCCGAGGCCGCTAAGGAATACGGTCTGATCGACCAGGTCCTCGACCGTCGCGCGGTCGAAACGGTGAAATCAGCCTGATTTCAGGCACCTGGTACCAGGTTTGCAAGGGGTTCCGCGTCTCGCTGCAGACGCGGAACCCTGTGCTATTCTCAAACCGCAATCGATTTATCAGCAGGATCCAGGCATGAGCGACGACCGGCAGGGCCGTTCCAACGACAGCGGCAAGATTCTCTACTGCTCCTTCTGCGGCAAGAGCCAGCATGAAGTGCGCAAGCTGATCGCGGGTCCTTCCGTGTTCATCTGCGACGAATGCGTAGAGCTGTGCAATGACATCATCCGCGAGGAGCTGGAAGAGAAGGCCGCCTCCGGGCGCAGCCAGCTGCCCAAGCCCCGCGAGATCATGGAAACGCTCGACCAGTACGTGGTCGGCCAGACCCGCGCCAAGAAGGCGCTGGCAGTGGCTGTGTACAACCACTACAAGCGCATGGAATCGCGTCAGAAGAGCGATGAAATCGAGCTGGGCAAGTCCAACATCCTCCTGATCGGTCCCACCGGTTCGGGCAAGACGCTGCTTGCCGAGACGCTGGCGCGCCTGCTCAACGTGCCGTTCACCATCGCCGATGCCACCACGCTCACCGAAGCGGGTTACGTGGGCGAGGATGTGGAAAACATCATTCAGAAGCTGCTGCAGAAGTGCGACTACGACGTCGACAAAGCGCAGTCCGGCATCGTCTATATCGACGAAATCGACAAAATCTCGCGCAAGAGCGAGAACCCGTCGATCACTCGCGACGTGTCGGGCGAAGGCGTGCAGCAGGCATTGCTTAAACTGATCGAAGGCACGTTGGCTTCGGTGCCGCCGCAGGGCGGACGCAAGCATCCGCAGCAGGAATTCCTGCAGGTGGACACCAAGAACATCCTGTTTATCTGCGGCGGTGCGTTCGCGGGTCTGGAGAAGGTGATCCAGCAACGTTCCGAGACCGTGGGCATTGGCTTCTCGGCCGAGGTGCGCAGCAAGGAGCGCAGGGAGAACCTGGGCAAGTTGCTGGCTGATGTGGAACCCTCGGATCTGGTGCGCTATGGCCTCATTCCGGAGTTTGTCGGTCGCCTGCCGGTGGTTGCCACGCTCGACGAATTGGATGAGCCGGCGCTGGTGAAGATCCTTACCGAGCCGCGGAACGCCGTCACCAAGCAGTTCAAGAAGTTGTTCGAGATGGAAGGCGTGGAGCTGGAATTCCGCCCGGAAGCCCTTCAGGCGATCGCTCGCAGGGCACTCAAGCGAAAGACTGGCGCCCGTGGCCTGCGCACCATCCTCGAGCAGGTGTTGTTGGACACTATGTACGAGCTGCCGTCCCTGGAGCATGTCAGCAAGGTGGTGGTGGACGACGCAGTGATCGACGGTCAGGCTGAGCCCTACCTGATTTATCGTGGCAATCTCAAGCAGCCGCGCGCGGCTGGTGAGGGCGGCGACGCAGCCTGATCGCATTTTTCGCGCGACACAGATCACGTGATGGCCTCGGCAAGTCTGCCGGGGCCATTTCGTTTGCGTCGTTTGACATGCACTTGTGTGCATGACCGTTTGCCACCACTTGACGTACAGATGGCCCCGGCGCAGTGTCGGGGCAAAAGACGATATTCATCCACGAGAGATTCTCTTCGATGGCAAAGAACGCCCCTATTCCCCAGGTCACTGGAGTCGCACTGGACGCTCTGCCGGTGCTGCCGTTGCGTGACGTGGTGGTCTACCCTCACATGGTCATTCCGCTGTTCGTCGGACGTGACAAATCCATGCGTGCGCTGGAGCGCGCGATGGAGGGCGAGCGCCAGATCCTGCTGGTGGCCCAGAAGAGCCCGGACATCGACGATCCCGCGATCGCTGACCTGCACGAAATCGGCACGGTGGCCGGCGTGTTGCAGCTGCTCAAGCTTCCCGATGGCACTGTAAAGGTGCTGGTCGAGGGGCAGTCGCGTGTCTCCATCGAGAAATACAACGAGGACGGCGGCATGCTTACCGCCACCTCGCGCATCATCGAGCCGGTGTACAGCAACAAGGAACGTGAGCTCGACGTGGTGTCGCGCACTCTGGTTTCGCTGTTCGAGCAATTGGTCAAGCAGAGTCGCAAGCTGCCGCCCGAAGTGCTTGCCACGCTGTCTGGTATCGATGATCCCTCGCGCGTTGCGGACTCTATTGCCGCACACCTGTCAGTGCGCATGGCAGAAAAGCAGAAGGTGCTGGAAACCGCCGATGTCGGTCAGCGCCTTGAGCTGCTGATCGGCCTGGTCGATGGCGAGATGGATTTGCAGCAGGTGGAGAAGCGCATCCGTGGCCGCGTGAAGTCGCAGATGGAAAAGAGCCAGCGCGAGTACTACCTCAACGAACAGATGAAGGCCATCCAGAAGGAACTCGGCGAAAGCGAGGAAGGCCCCAACGAAATCGAAGAGCTGCAGAAGAAGATCGAGGCCGCCGGCATGCCCAAGCCGGTGCTGGCCAAGGCGCGCCAGGAGTTCGGCAAGCTGCGCCAAATGTCGCCGATGTCGGCCGAAGCCACGGTAGTGCGCAACTACCTCGACTGGCTGGTCGGTGTGCCGTGGAAGAAGCGCAGCAAGGTCCGCAAGGATCTCCAACTGGCGCAGGAAGTGCTCGACGCCGACCACTTCGGACTGGAGAAGGTCAAGGAGCGCATCCTTGAGTACCTTGCCGTGCAGCAGCGCGTGAACACCATGCGTGGCCCGATCCTGTGCCTGGTCGGTCCGCCGGGTGTGGGCAAGACCTCGCTGGGTCAGTCCATCGCCAAGGCCACCAACCGTAAATTTGTCCGCATGAGCCTGGGTGGCGTGCGTGATGAGGCCGAGATTCGCGGACATCGACGCACCTATATCGGCTCGATGCCGGGTCGGATCGTGCAAAACCTCAACAAGGTTGGCACCAAGAATCCGCTATTCGTGCTGGACGAGATCGACAAGATGTCGATGGACTTCCGCGGCGACCCCTCGTCGGCGCTGCTGGAAGTGCTCGATCCGGAGCAGAACCACGCGTTCAACGACCACTACCTCGAAGTCGATTTCGACCTCTCGGAGGTGATGTGGGTTGCTACCGCCAACTCGCTCAATATCCCCGGCCCGCTGCTGGACCGTATGGAAGTGATCCGTATCCCGGGCTACACCGAAGACGAGAAGCTGGGTATCGCGCTGAAGTACCTGCTGCCCAAGCAATTGAAGGCCAACGGTCTCAAGCCGGAGGAGCTGAGCGTCGATGGGGAAGCCATCCGTGACATCGTGCGCTACTACTCCCGCGAGTCGGGTGTGCGTAACCTCGAGCGTGAGATCTCCAAGATCTGCCGCAAGGTGGTGAAGGAGTTGACGCTGGCCCAGGTGAGCAAGAAGAAGACCGATGCCAAGAAGGCATCTGTGGCCGTAAAGACGGCCAAAGCTAAGAAGGCGATCAAGGTCGACTCTGCGAATTTGGAACATTATCTGGGTGTTCGCCGCTTCGATTTTGGCCGCAAAGAGCTCCAGAATGAGGTCGGTCTTGTCACTGGCCTGGCCTGGACCCAGGTGGGCGGCGAGCTGCTCAGCATCGAAGCCTCGGTGGTCCCCGGCAAGGGGCGTCTGGTGAACACCGGGCAGCTCGGCGACGTGATGAAGGAGTCCATCCAGGCGGCGCTTTCGGTCGTGCGTGCGCGTGCCGATCGCCTGGGTATCGATCCGGAGTTCCACCAGAAGTTCGACATCCATATCCACGTGCCGGAAGGCGCCACGCCCAAGGACGGTCCCAGTGCGGGTATTGCCATGGCCACGGCGCTGGTGTCGGCCTTGACCAAGGTGCCGGTGCGCTCCGAGGTGGCGATGACCGGTGAGATCACCTTGCGTGGGCGGGTGCTGCCGATCGGCGGTCTCAAGGAGAAGCTGCTTGCGGCGCATCGCGGTGGCCTCACCACGATCATCATTCCCGAAGACAACAAGAAGGATCTTGCGGATATTCCGGACAACATCACCAGCTCTCTCGACATCCATCCGGTGCGCTGGATCGACGAAGTGCTCGATATCGCCCTGGAGCGTCCGCTGCAGCCGCTGCAGGCGAGCGATGGCGAAAGCAAGCCGAAGGTCGAGGCACCGCTGGACGATGCGCAGGACGATTCCCAGGAGTCGTACACGCGACCTCACTGATCCGTGATGGCTATCACCGAAAAACGGGCGGGCAATCGCCCGTTTTTCATATCCGGGTCACATCGTGATCGTGGCATCCGCTTAGCGTTTCAGTGCGCACTTTGCAAGCGTTCTGGAACCATGCTGAACCTTGCGAAGCCTTGGTATTGCTTGTCATTGCGGACCCTGGGGGCCACTGGTATAAAGGCGACACCGCAGCCTGACGCCGAGCACGATGCGCAGTGATGCGGGGTTGCTTGGCGGCGCCGGGATGCTCAGTCATCCAATGGCGTCGTCCAGTCCCAGACTGACTACGCGGGCTGCATAACCGTTTAAGGGAGTGTCTCAATGAATAAAACCGATCTGATCAACGCCATTGCCGAAAAGGCCGAACTCACCAAGGCTGACGCCGGCCGTGCTCTCGAAGCTTTCTTCGAGACCGTGCAGAAGGCGCTGAAGAAGGGTGACGATGTGTCGGTGGTGGGCTTTGGCACCTTCACCGTGCGCAAGCGCGCTGCTCGTACCGGCCGCAACCCGCGCACCAATGAGACGATCAAGATCAAGGCCTCGAAGGTTCCGGCGTTCAAGGCTGGCAAGACCCTCAAGGATGCCCTAAACTAAGCGGCTACTTGCTTAGTTTCGGGTGCTTAGCTCAGCGGTAGAGCGTCGCCCTTACAAGGCGAGGGTCGTAGGTTCGATCCCTACAGCACCCACCAGAAACATGCGGAGCGGTAGTTCAGTCGGTTAGAATGCTGGCCTGTCACGCCGGAGGTCGCGGGTTCGAGTCCCGTCCGCTCCGCCACAGTTCGCAAGGGCGCCCGAGTGGCGCCTTTGCTATTTAAGCGCCGCGCACAATGGTGCGCCGAACAACGAAATAGCCGGGAACAATCCATGCTGCAGGCAATGCGTAACAAGCTTCACGGATGGCCTTCGATCGTCATTCTGGGCATTTGCGTTTTCGCTATCTCGTTCTTCGGTATCGAGTCGTATTTCAGCTCGCGGACCGACACCTACGTGGCGATGGTCGGCAAGCACGAGATATCCCAACGGGATTTCCAGGACCGCATGAACGATGCGCGTCGAGACGCCATGGCTCGCATGGGCGACCGCTTCGATGCGGCGCTTTTCGAACAACCAGAGACGAAGCGCCAGATTCTCGATCAGCTGATCAACGAGCAACTGCTCCGACAGGCGAACGACGCGCTGGGTATGAAGGTGTCCGATCTCGCGTTGCGTGACCGCATCGCCGGCGCGCCGCAATTCCAGGTGAATGGTCAGTTTGATTCGACCACCTACCGCGCGATCCTCGCTGCGCAGAACATGACGCCAGGCATGTTCGAGAGCGGCCAGCGGGCATCGCTTGAGCCGGGTCTGCTGCCGCGGGCGATCATTGCTAGTACGATCGTTACCGAGGCAGACATGGACCGCTACCTGGGGCTGCTCTACCAGCGCCGCGATCTGCGCTGGTTTGCCATTCCCCGTCCGGCGGTCACCGACACCACTGTTTCCGATGCTCAGCTGGAGGCCTACTACAAGGACCACCAGGCCGACTTCATGAGTCCGGAGCAGGTCTCGCTCAAGTACATCGACGTCAACGGGGCAAACCTCAAGATCGATGCCCAACCGAGTGAGGATGAGCTGAAGAAGCGTTACGAAGACCAGAAGCAGCGCTTCGTGCAGCCGGAGCAGCGCCTGGTATCGCACATTCTGGTCAACGTGCCGAAGAACGCCACGCCGGACCAGCAGAAGGCAGCGCTCGCCAAGGCCGAGAAGATTGCCGGTGAAGCTACGCCGGACAATTTCGCCAAGCTCGCAGGGCAGGATTCGGACGACCTGGGTTCCAAGCGCGCTGGCGGTGACCTGGGCTGGCTGGAAAAGGGTGTTACCAACCCAGCGTTCGACTCGGCGCTTTTTGCCCTGCAAAAGGGGCAGGTTTCCAAGCCGGTGCTGTCGGACGAGGGCTACCACGTGCTGTGGTTGCGCGATGTGCGCAGTGGTGAGGCCAAGCCGTTCGCCGAAGTGCATGATCAGATCGCCAAGGATTATCTGACCACCGAGCGTGACCGTCAGTACAGCGAACTTGCCGGCAAGCTCACCGACCAGACTTACCAGAATCCCTCGTCGCTGGAGCCCGCGGCGCAGACGCTGGGCTTGGCGATTCAAACCTCAGGGCTGTTCTCGCGCAAGGGCGGCGAAGGTCTTGCCGCCAATGCCAAGCTGGTCCAGGCCGCGTTTTCTGATGACGTGCTCATGCAGGGCAATAACTCCGGCTTGATAGATCTGGGTTCTGATCACGCCGTTGTCGTTCGTGTGGACAAGCATTTGCCCGCGGCAGCGCGCCCGCTCGCTGAGGTGCGCGATCAGGTACGTCAGAAGGTTCTTGACGAGCGCATTGCTGCCGAATCGCAGAAGAGCGCGGACGCCTTGCTTGCCCGCTTGCAGAAGGGAGAGGACATGCAGGCCGTGGCCGCCTCGGCAGGCGCTGCCGTGCAGACGCTGCCCGATGCGATTCGCATGCTGCAGGGCGTATTGCCGGAAGTGTTGCAGCAGGCGTTCCTGCTTCCGCATCCGGCGACCGGCAAGCCGCAGTTCGCCCGCGTCGCCACGCACGATGGCAACTATGCACTGGTAGCGGTGGACAAGGTGCAGGACGGGGATCTGTCCAAGGTCACATTCGAGCAGCGCGATGCATTGCGCGGCGAGATGTCCCAGGCCTACGGCATCCTTGCCACGCAGGAGTTCCTCGACGCGCTGAAGGCGAAGACCGAGATCAAGATCGCAATGGATCGCATGTAAATCTGCGCGACAAGCGAAATACCTGGAAGGGACGGCTTTTGAAGCCGTCCCTTTTTCTTTGGCTAGCATCAGATCGGCTGGATGCAGGCCCCCGAGTGCACCTGGATGTCGAAATCGTCCCAATGCGCAGCCAGGGCCGAGAACAATTGATCGAATTGTGCATCGTCAGCCACGTCGCAGGGCAGGACGGATGATGTCGGAGCCGAAGGTATTGGCAGCCTCATCGACGCGGTCTCCGAGGCGTTCGTTCTGACAGGTGAAGGCGAGCTGCGCGCCCTCGCGATGCATCGCATTGGCGATTCCCCAGACAATCGAACGCTGGCTGGCAATACCGACGATCAAGACAGGTTTGCCGTGCAGAATCCCAAGCGTCCGCCGGGAACGTACAGGTGCGCGCCTTTCTGGCGAGATAGATTCCGTTCAACCGTCGAAGGCGCACGCCTGACGCCGCGGCACCAGGCGTACGGACTAGCCCGGTGCGCTGATCTTCAGCACCTGGCCGGGCTTTACGCCGGCGCCTTGCAGATGGTTCCACAGCTGTAGCTGTTTGATGTCGAGCGAGTATTGACGGGCAATGCTCCACAAGCTTTCGCCGGATTTGACCGTATGGGTTTTGCCGGCGGACGCACGCTGCTTCACTGATGAGGCTGTCGCATCGGAATCATCCGTTGTCGCCCCGCCGAGCGCTGCACCCAGTGGTGGGAGTAAGGCGGTGCCAGACACATACTGTGCGGTATCGTTATTGTCGGCCAGCAGTGAGCTGCGGAACTGCTGCACCCGGTTGCTCGGCAACAGTAGGTAGGGAGAGGCATGAGAGTCGATCATGCCATTGCGGAAAGCTGCATTGAGGTCCTTGAGCTCATCCGACGACATGCCCGCGTGATTGGCGGCATGTGCAATCGGCATGGAGTTGTCGATGCTCACGGCGACCAGCCGCTGCTCGGAAGGCAGCGTGGGCAAGCTCACATTGAAGCGTCCGGGATCCCGAATGACACAGGCAATGGCCAATAGCTTCACCAGATGCTCGCGCGTCACCGCCTTGACGGGCATCTTGGGAATCACCGGAGATTCGGGTGGCGTGCCATGCTGGCTCACTATCCGCTTTATACCGAATTCGCCGGCGTTGAAGGCATAGTCGACCATTCGCCAGTCGCCAAGATCATCGTGATAGCGGCTTAGTAGCGCCATGATGGCGTCGGTTGCCGCAGGGACGTCCAGACGTCCATCGAAGTTCTTGTCGACGCGGATGCCCAACGAATTGGCGGTGGTAGGCATGATCTGCCACATGCCGGCAGGCATGTTCTTGCCGCCGGGGATCGGCCGATACTGGCTTTCTACCCATGGCAACAGTGCGAACTCACCGGCTACATGGTGTCGGGCGGCGATCTGTTGCACATAGGCTATGCGCGGTGCCGCCGCTGCGATCTGGCTTTCGAAGCGTTCAGGGTTTTGTGTGAAGCGGCGAGCCCAGCCGGTGATCCCGGGATCTGCATCGCAGTCGGCCATCTGGAAGCTGCCACGCAGCTGCTCCCACATGCCATTGCTGTTATCGCTCGGCATGGCAGGGCCGCTGATCGAGCGCGTGATATCACGAACAGGCTCAGGCTTCGGCGCCTGCACCGTGGGAGGCTGCGGCTTCTGGCCGGGTGCGGTGACGCAAGCGGCCAACAATATCGACATGGCCAGTGGCAGAGGGCGTAAGTGACGAGTACTCATCCGCGGAAAACATCCTTGTTGGCGCGCAAAGCAGCGAATCGCGCGACCCGGTCGCCGTCAATGCCGTGGCGCTGGCTCCATTCCATGACGCCTTCGCTGTCTGTGCGAAGGAAGGGATTGGTCGCCCGTTCCGTGGCCAGCGTGACGGGCAGACTGGGCATGTCATGTGCGCGCAGCGTAGCCACTTCCTGCTGGCGGGCGGTCAGCGCTGGATTGCCCGGTTCGATCGTCTGCGCAAAGCGGCCGTTGGCGGCCGTGTACTCATGTCCGCAGCAGACCAGCATATTGCCGGGCAGAGACGCCAGACGGTCGAGCGATGCCAGCATCTGCGCCGGCGTGCCTTCGAACAATCGGCCGCAACCCATGCTGAAAAGCGTGTCGCCGCATAACAACACGCCTTCGCCCTCATAGGCGATATGCGTCGTGGTGTGTCCTGGAACCGCAACGACTTCGAATCGGGCGCGCGGCTGATCCAGCTGCACCATGTCCCCATCGCTTACACGATGCGTCGCTTGCTCAATCCGCACATCGTGCGGGGCATAGACCGGCACCGCATGGCGGGCCAGCAACGCATCGGTGCCGCCGATATGATCGTGATGATGATGGGTCAGCAAAATGGCGCGAAGCTGCAGCGCGCGCTCCTTCAACGCAGCCTCGACCGGAGCAGCATCACCCGGATCGACCACGATCGCCTGGCCAGCTTCATCGTGCAGCAGCCAGATATAGTTGTCGGCAAGCGCCGGTAACGGTACGACGTGCAAGGAGATCTCCTCCGCGGTATTCGTATCGACTGACGCAGGCATCCTTGGCTTGCGCGAGGTGGCCGACTATAAAGCGGCGGGCCGGCGCACTCGTTAGTGAGACGTTAATCGCCAGTTAGCCTGTTCAGCCTTGTGGGCCCGTTCGTGGTCCGCCTGCAAACCAGGACACGTTACGTACGGGCAGCCGGTACACTGTCGGTATCGATAGGACGGGGCCGCCCACGCATGTCTCAGCGTGACCAAGACATCTATTCAAGCGCCCCCTTGCGCAGCTTGCTGGCCGAGGAGACGGTGGCGCTGGTGCCGGGGTTGCAGCGTTGCAGTGGCACGCACGCGCTGCTGGTCAGTGCGACGCGGGGAGACACGCCGCCGGTATTGCCCCTGCTAGGTAATTGGACCCGGCTGAACATGGAGGGTGGGCGTTATGCCGGTGATCTGCATGCACGCAGCGACGAGCCACTGCCTTTCCTGGATGACACCTTCGATCTGGTCTTGCTGCGCCATGCATTGGAAGTGGTGACCACGCCGCGGGACCTGCTCGAGGAAGCGTCACGCGTGTTGGCGCCAGGCGGCGTGTTGGCACTGACAGGTCTGCATCCGTTTAGCGCCTGGTTGCCATGGATGATGTGGCGCACCGGTGGGCGCGCCCCTGCGATGCATTCGCCGATCCAGCTGGAGCGGTGGGTGCGGCGTATCGAGCTGGATATCGAACGCGTGGAGCGGGTGGGGCGCCTTTGGCCCAGCAGCAGTGTCGGTCTCGATTCGGCGCATGTCTTTGGCGGTGGCTACCTGATGATTGCCCGCAAGCGCCGCCGCATGGCCACGCCTATTCGCCTGAAGCCCAAGGCTGTGCCCGCCACGGTCAACGTGGGGCTGGCTCCGGGAGCTCGACGCAACATTGCGTCCTGATTTTCTGATTTTCGACAGGTGACAATGACTGAAGTGCAAGCATTTACCGATGGCGCGTGCCTGGGCAATCCCGGGCCGGGCGGCTGGGCCGCACTGCTTCGCGCCAAGGGAACCGAGCGCATGCTCGCGGGTGGCGAAGCGGCCACGACCAATAACCGAATGGAGCTGATGGCGGCGATTGCTGCACTAGAGGCGCTGACGCGTCCATGCAAGGTCGCGCTTACTACCGACTCGCGATATGTCATGCAAGGCATCGAGGAATGGGTGCCCAAATGGCGTGCCAATGGTTGGCGCACCGCCGACAAGAAACCGGTGAAGAACCAGGACCTGTGGCAGCGTCTGTCCGCCGCGGTAGAGCCGCATCAGGTACGTTGGCATTGGGTACGCGGGCACAATGGCCACGTCGAGAATGAGCGCGTCGATGTGGCCGCGCGCGAGCAAGCCGAGCAGTTCAGGAGCAACGCATGAGGCAGATTGTGCTGGATACCGAGACCACGGGTCTCGAAGTTCGCCAGGGACATCGGCTGATTGAAATTGCCTGCGTGGAGATGGTCGAGCGACGCCCGACAGGGCGCCATTACCAAACCTATCTCAACCCTGATCGTGCGATCGACGAGGGCGCACGCCAGGTCACCGGTATCGAAGACGAGTTCCTGCTCGACAAGCCACATTTTGCCGATGTGGTGGAAGAGTTTCTCGCCTTCATCGATGGCGCCGAGCTGATCATCCACAACGCCACCTTCGACGTCGGCTTCCTCGATGCGGAGCTGGCACGTTTGGGTGAGTCGTACGGGCGTATCGGCGATCGCTGCAGCGTGCTCGATACGCTGATGATGGCGCGCGAGCGCTATCCGGGCCAGCGCAACAGCCTCGATGCCCTGTGCAAGCGCCTTGGCGTGGACAACTCCGCACGCGATCTCCATGGTGGCCTGATCGACGCGCAGCTGCTGGCTGAGGTCTATCTGACGATGACCTCGGGCCAGGTCGTGCTGGATCTCGGCTTCGAAGGTGCGCAGGAGCAAGGCGCGACGATAGCGTTGGCGCCACTGGTGCTCGATCGTCGTCCGCGTGTATTGCGCGCGAACGATGAAGAAAGTTCAGTACACGAGCGCCGCCTCGATGCGCTGGACAAGAGCGCGGGCGGGCCGAGTGTCTGGCGTCGCGATCAGACGCCGACACTCAACTGAGGCCTCAGCGGCTCAGTTGATGCGGGCGAGGATGGTCGTAATGTTGTCGCTGCCGCCGCCGTCCAGTGCGGCGAGCAGCAGATGCTCGACACACTCCTGTGCCGAGAGGTCTTGACGGGACACGATGCTCGCGATGGCGGCATCGCCGACCTCTTCGGTGAGCCCGTCGCTGCACAGCAGGAAGCACATCCCCGGTTCGAGCCGGTCTCGCGCCATACCGATATGCAGTTGCTCGGCTGCGGTAATGCCCAATGCCTGTGTGATCACATTGCGCTGTGGATGGCGTGCCGCTTGCGCGGGATCGAGGGTGCCCGCTGCTACCAACTCTTGCACGAGCGAATGATCGTGACTGACCTGGCGAAGGGATTTCTGCCAGAGGTAGACGCGACTGTCGCCAACCCACACCACTTCGTAGCCGTCCGGATGCAGACGCAGCGCGGCGATGGTGGTACCCATCGGGCGCGGATCGTTGAAGCCGCGACTGTGTTGGATAAGCCGCTCGTCGGCAGCGCGCACCGCTTCCACCAAGCTGTGGCCGCGAGCGACCAGGTCGGCAACCGCATCGCGTACTAGAGCGGCAGCTACCTCACCGTGCTGGTGGCCGCCCATGCCATCGGCCACAAGAAACAGGCCAAGCGATGCGTCAGCGTAGTAGGTGTCTTCGTTGCGCGTGCGGCGCAAACCGACGTGCGTTCCGTGTCCAAACTCGATCATGGGATGCCTGGTGTGGCGGGTCGGGAGGAGCATGACGGATGTGGTCGGGATGCGCAAAGAATCGCAGAGCAAACGATGTGGTTGAAGAGGCCGTCCAGCGCTCGGGCGGTGGGATTGTTCGGTCCATCCATGGACCGAAACCCTCCGCGCTTGCGCTTTGCGGGGCCAGCCTTCGGCTGTCCAAATTTGTTCCAGATAAATATGTCGAACCCACGGTACGCTTACACGTACGCCCGATTTCGAGTAGAAAATCCAGTGTTTCGGGCGAAATCGGGTGCCCCGTTTGCTACGGTAAACCCCTGTGTGACAAAGGCTTGCGTTGCGAATGAGCCCTGTTGGTCAGGGATGCCCGAGCTTGCGGGCGACTCCGGGGTGCCCCCCGGCGGCATGGGTCCGTCCACGTATCCTTGCATATCCACGATATCTATTTCCAAGAAACGCATCGATTTCCGACGTGCCACGCTGGACGCGTTGTCTTTGCCGCCGCAGGGCAGCGTAATGAATATCAGGACGTCCAAGCCCCCGGAGCTGCGGCTACGAGTTACAGCGACCGGACAAAAACGTTTTGCCTGCGCCGCAAGATCAACGGCCGTGCCACTCGGGTGACGCTCGGCATTTAAGATGCCGAGCAGCGATCAGCAGCTCATGATAATGGTGGAGCAAGCTCGTAAGGGTGCCATCAAAGCCATGGCCACGGCCGTGAAGGGCATCAATTCTAACGAGGCGAAACGCGCGCGCCGCATGAAAAACCAGACGCTTAGGCGCTCCGCTGCTGTCTCACTAGATGGAAGAGTGCGAGACGCGTACACCATGAAAGAGGCCCATATCACAATGGCTGCGGTGACAAAGCAATGCCTAACCTTTTTCCAAAGATCGATATTTCCGCTGTTCATTTCGATGTCCCCGAGAAATCGATGGGTACGCTTCCTCAGATCACATTGCTTGAGTTGAAGTCATAACCAAATGACAGCGCTTGTCGTTATCGCTTCGATCAAAATCGACCGTGCCAGCAAAGGTATGCACCCAGCGCGTGGATGCATCAGGGTGCTCAGCAAACAGTGATTGGTCTATCTGGTATTGCGGATAGCGCAGATCGGCCATATCCACAAGCGTGTCAAAGGCACTCATTGTTGTCATCGGCGCCGCGCGATTCGCCAGAGCGTGGTTCCACTGCTCGGGATGGGCATTACGCCATGACTCGGAAGCCCACACATACAAGGGAACCTCATAAGCTTCCCGGATGTCGTAATGTTCGCTTCTTCCGTCACATTCGCCTAGCTTTACGCCGTGGTCGGCGACATAGAGCAACGCATTCTGGCCAGGTAAAGCCTGAAGTTCAGAGAGAACCTGCCCTAACAACGCATCCGTGTGTCGAATACTGTTGTCGTACGCATCCGGGAACACGTTGAAAGACGCCGGATATCGCTTCTCGAATTCCTCATGGCTCCCAAACAAGTGCAAGACGATGAATCTATCACTGCCGTTGTCAGAGAGCAGAGCGCGAAATTTGGGGATGAGCTCTTCATCGTACGGAATGATGCCAAAGCGACTTAGGGTGCGAGAGAACCATCGTTCATTGGCGTACCTTGCATAAATGGAAACCGGGCTATCGTCGGTGCCAATGGCGGCCTGGTTGCTCAACCAGAAGGTTCGATAACCTGCCGCCCCAAAGAGGCTCACGAGGTTTGGCGAGGTCCGAGTGTTCGGAACGAGCCTGTCTCGCTTAGCAATGATGACTGGCACGGCATCCACGGTCTGCGGATAGAGCGTGACCACATTCGAGAAAGCTGCCAATCCTGCCACCTGTTCTACGACAGGCGTGGTTGGACGTGCATACCCGAATATTCCGTGTCGATCCCGGCGTGCACTTTCTCCGATGACCAAGACAATCGTGCGTGGACTGCCCGCACCAGCAAGCTTTTGCACCGTCACCCTGCTGGAGTCAGCGGCGTTTCGCTCAACATCTGCGAAAGTTTTCAATTCGCTCTGCGCCTGCACACGACCCGCGATAGCGCTCCATGGAAACGAATCACGAAAATATTGGTTCGCCGCAGTCGCCGTAGACTGCTTCTTGAGGCTTGGTCCCGCCACCGCAATCAATGGAATAGCCAGCGCGCAGATGCACGCGATTCGAGGGCCATTCTTCTCGAATATAGGGCCACGCATCCGGTACACGATCATAAAGAGGCCGGCGGTAACGATCACGATCCAACTGATCAAGGGCAGAGCGAAAGCTGAGAGATACTCCTTCGCCTCAAACCAGCTGCTGTCGAGAAGGATCAGCCAGAGACTTGCTCCTGGCGCCATGCGGTAAATGTGTTGGTAGTAAAGGACCGCAGGCAAACACAAAAGTAAGGGATATAGCAGAACTGCGACGACTCTACGTCGATTGATCAGCGCCAGTACGCACAGCCAAAGCGGTAGACCGTGGAGAAGGCCTAAAGAGGTTCTGGTAAGCGAAGGGAGAACAGCCAGACTTAAAATGACGGCAAAGGCGATTCCTCCGGAGTAGGTTTCCTTGGGGCATACATCGCCCGCAGTGACGCTTGAACGCCTCTGCTCCATAAAACTTCTTCAGTATGACTAGCGTCGATGACCCAAACTGTATGCATGGCTTGGGTCGTCGAATATCGGACAAATCCGAAAAGCAGGACATTTAAAGCAGGTCGAACAAGTGGGTGTGACCCACCCCCGGAAAACTGGGCCATCGTAAAGTAGAGACTTCGCCACCATGGGCCCCCGTAGCCAACGAGGAGTCAGGCAGTGAAGAAGTCACGGTTTACCGAAGAGCAGATCGCCTACGCGCTCAAGCAGGCCGAGCTGGGGATGACGGTTGGCGAGATCTGCCGGAAGATGGGCGTGGCCGAGGCCACGTTCTATGTCTGGCGCAAGAAGTACGGCGGATTGGGGCCGTCAGAGCTGAAACGGCTACGCTTGCTGGAAGAGGAAAATCGCAAGCTCAAGCAGCTGGTCGCCGACCTGAGTCTGGACAAGGCAATGTTGCAGGAGGTGGTGACAAAAAAGCTCTGAGGCCTGCCCAGAAGCGCACCTGGATAGGCCGGTTGTGTGAGCGCTTCGGCGTCAGCGAACGATGCGCATTGCGGCTCATGTCGATGTCGCGTTCGAGCTTTTCCTACAAGGCCAAAGCGCGTGACTGCAGCGTCATCCGCATGCGAATGCGCGAGATCGCGTTGAACCGTGTCCACTACGGCTGTGAGCGGGTGTTTGTCATGCTGCGGCGTGAGGGATGGCGCGACAACCACAAACGGGTTCATCGCATTTACAAGGAAGAAGGCCTTTCCCTGCGGCATTGCCGGCCTCGTCGCAGCCGTAGTGCCCGTCGTCGGCAACCGATCAAGGTAGCTACAGCACCCAACGCGCTGTGGGGAATGGACTTCGTCAGTGATGCCCTGTTCGATGGGCGTCGTTTTCGATCGCTGACGGTGGTGGATCACTTCACCCACGAGTGCCTGGACATCGTGGTGGATCAGTCACTGCGTGGCGAGCACGTGGCGCAGGCGATGGTCAGGCTGGTGGCACAACGTGGCAAGCCTGCGGCGATTAAGGTGGACAACGGAAGCGAGTTCGCCGGGAAGGTGATGGATCGCTGGGCCTACGAGAATGGCGTGGAGCTGGACTTCTCCCGACGCGGTACGCCGACCGACAACGCGTTGGTAGAAAGCTTCAATGGACGGCTTCGGCAGGAGTGCTTGAACGAGCACTGGTTCTTGTCGCTGGAGGATGCACGGAGCAAAATCGCAGCATGGCGGCGCTTCTATAACGAGGATCGTCCCCACTCTGCACTGGCATGGAAAACACCTGCCGAATTCGCCCGAGAACACGGGTCCCAAGCGAATTCACAGGAGCCGTAACAGGTCGGATTCTCTACCGACTGTTGGCCTAGAAAACGGGGGTGGGTCAACAGGTCGGATTCTCTACCGACTGTTGGCCTAGAAAACGGGGGTGGGTCAAGGTGACCCTGGGCTCTAATTCGCTCCGCTACTGAAAGCGGGGGTACGTCGGCCGTCCACTAAATCCTGGCAACTCCATTCTTGACTTCGCACCAAAAAGTAACGTTCTTCATTCGTGACACGAATGCAGGCTTTTTCCGCTCAAGGGTCGCCCCGTTTTGATATCCGTGATGAGAATCGTGGCACCAGAATGTATCGCGAACATAGCATTTCTGGCCGAATAGATGTTCGGCCCTTCTGCTGTCATAGATACGTTCGGAGCCAAGTTTCTACCACTGGCATCCATTACTTATAACTTGTAAGTGCCGTGTAGGGTGACACACCCGCTCAGTAGAAACGCGACAAACAACGCGATAACTATCTTCATTGACATCGTTCTCGAGCAGCAGAACAAAACACGACAAAAGTGAATCTCACAGAACGCAAACTTCTGCTCTCGAGTACATTTGACAAAACATGCTGCTGAGCCGTTTGTTCACATCCCGCTTTGGTGCAACAGTGCCAGGAAGGCATGCTGGTGGCTTAGGGGCATGTTGACGCTTACAAATTCCGGCTGCCGAATCGTCAAAATCAGACGTAAATCCGTCTGCCTCCATGCAAAGACTTGAGAGCACATTATCGTTCGTGGTCATGCTTGGCGCCTCTCGGAACGGGGCGCGAGGAGACGCGTCTCCACATTCCAGTAGCACCTTTGTGATTTCCGTCTTTGTGGCACCTACTTTACGCCAACGATCCTCGTCATTTGGCGGCGGCTGAAATGGCTCACGTCCGGAGACGCTACTCAGCGTTACACCGGCAGCCAATAGCGACCATCCGGCAGTTTGGCGTATTGGATCGGAACACCCGCACAATGCGATACCTATGATAAGGATCATAAGTGCTCTCCTCATTTAGCAGAGCCCCGCCGGGTTTGATTGACTGGGTCTGCAACAGCCTTTCTTTCCTCCGAGTCACTCCAAAGATCGCCACATCCGCTTTTCCCTGAAGGGCTTCCATAACAGTTATGCGATGTATCTTTCTGGCCAGTAATCGCCCGCCACATTTCACTCAAGTAGCTTGAGCCGTCTGGAATTGATCCCCCCGTTGATGGGTTACCTCCAATAATACGACCCACAGGATCAGTGACATGGTTCTGCAAAGAGAGCACCATGTTTTGTTGCTGTGTTGGATCGGTAACCGCGCCGCGGTTTTGTAGATAGCTAAGTAGTGAATCTGCCTTTGTCGCGTTATAAGCAGGTCCAAAGAAACTCACCGTCGTTCCGCTGAGAATGCCTTGATCGCCATCTCTCGCCAAGGACTCCATGGCGTTTCCAATTGTCATCGACCCGCGGCTATGACCATCCAGCTCTAGGCCATGCTGGCCGTACTGAATCATGTCCAGCTTGGTTTCTTGAGTAGCGTTGGTGAGCCCCCAGAAGTCGTTCTCCAGATTTTTTTGGTAGCCAGCTACCAGTAACTCTGAAAACCCGTTGTCCGCCTCGGGGAAAGCAGCATAATACTGCGGACCATCCGCACTACTGTGTTGGTTAGCATACTTTTCGGCAGCTGCTGCATCATTGAAGATGCCGTTATCCGCAATATGTACCTTGCCGTCCGCGCCAGGCTGAAGATTCATCTTCTCTTCTTCCGTGAGTTTGCGCCCCGGCAGGAGATTTCCTTCGTCGTCCTTGACGACTTCATAGACATCCACCTGCTTGATGAACATGGTCTTGTACGCCTCATCGGTGTAATGACCACCGACTTGATATCCTGCCGACTGGGCCGCCTGGCTGAACTCGACGTTCTCTTGCAACGTTTGTATGTCAACGGGTTTGAGCGCCTGATTGGCAACGCTTGGATTGCGATTCAAATCATCCAGCGGGGTATCACCATTCCGGGTGATGATCGTGCCTTGGGCGATGCCTGCCTGCGTTGTGCTTGACCGTCGATCGCTATCACTGCTGTTTCCCAGCAAGTTCCCTGCGATCCCTTTGGCGGCCGCATATTTGCTGCCGCTGACCATGCTACTGTCGCCGCCCAAGTTCATCGCGCTCGCCTTGGCACTTGCCTTGTTGTCAATATTGCTAAAGGTGAGCGTGCCGGTATCCAGTGTGTTCTTGCTTGCCTCCGCAGCGCTGACAATCACACCGCCTTTGAGGTCGGTGTTGCCATTGACGTGGATGTTGAAGCCACCGTCGCCTGCACTGATGCCGCTTACATCGGTGACGCTGGCATAGTGACTATTAGCCTTGCTTTGGTTGTAGCTGGCGCTGCCGCTGACACCTGCGCCGACAACGACCTTGCCGCCGGCTTGCATTTGCTTGCCGGCGTAGTCGTCTGTGTCTTGTTCGCTGATGATGTTGAGGTTGCCGCCGATGTTGGCGAGCACGGTGTTGCCCTTCGCTTGCGCACCCTGGATGGTGGTGTCGCCACCGCTCACCAGTGTCAGCGTGTTCTTGGCATCGATGCTACTGTCGGTGTGGGTGGTGCCGTTGCCGTGGGCGTCGCCTTTACCGACGGATGCCTGCGCATAGAAGCCGATGCCATCGGTGCCGATCTGCACACCGACACCGCCACTGGCGTTGTGGTTTTCGCTGGTGAGGGTATGGTTCTCAGCTTGGCTCAGCAGGTTGATGTTGTTGGCGGCGGCCAGCGCCACGTTATCGCCGCCGATCTGACTGCCAATAACATTGAGGTCACCGCCGGTGGCGGCAATCACCACATTGCCGTTGCTGCGGATGGTGCTGCCGTAGGCGGTGTCATCGTGCGTGCTGGTGGTGGCCTTGGCACTGCTGCCGCCGATGCCCAGTTGCAGGTTGACGCCACCATCCGTGCCGTTCCGGCTGAGGTTGCCGGCCCCGTTTTGCAGCGCATTCACACCATCGCTTACGGCGTAGGCGGTTTGTGCAGCATAGAGCGCTTTGAGGCGGTCGTCTTTCACCTCGCTGCCGCGATGCGCGGAAGCGTAGGCGCCTTGGGCCGCATTGACGGCTGCGCCGCCCAAACTCAGGGTGAGGCCGCTGCTGCTTTGCTTCTGCGTCTGCGTGGTATCGGTCGTGCCCAGCGCGGCATCGATGGTGACATTCTTGCCCACGATGGCGGTGCCCGTGTCACTGAGCACGGTAGCGTTGGTGAGGTGGACGGTGTTGCCGGCGGTCATGGTCACGCTGCCGCCCAGGCTGCCGACCATGGTGCCATCTGGGGTGGTCTGGGTGAGGGTGGTGTCTTGGCTTTGCTTGGCTTGGCCTACCATCACACCCACACCTGCGCCCATCAGGCCATTTTTGGTCTTGGTGGTGCTGTGGTCTTCGGTATGGACGTCGTTGGCGGTGTTAAGCGTGAGGTTGTTGCCCGCGGCCATGACGATGTCGTGGTCAGCCACGATCTGCGCAGCGGTGGCGGTGAGGTCGTGACCGGCGGCCATGGTCACGCTGTCACCACTCACCGTGGTGCCGATGGCGAGGCTATCGCTCTCGCTGTCGTGGGTACGCGTGCTGCTGTTGGAGATCACGTTGCCGCTGTTTTTTTTGGTATCCGTAACGCTGCTGTGGTTTTCCTGCGCTGTGTTCAGCGTGAGATCGTTGCCCGCCAGCATGCCGATGGCGCCATGGGCTGAGCCAATGGTCGCGCTGGTGGCGGTGAGGTCGTGGTTGGCGGTCAGGCTGACGCCGTTGGCACCACTGAGCGTGCTGCCGCGTACCGTCTCGTCAGTGGTCGACGTGGTGGTGACGGTATGGCCCTGGGCAGTCTTGCCCGTGACGCTTTGGCTGTCGGTCACCGCGTTGAGTGTCATGTCATGACCCGCCGCCAGGCCCAACTGATTGCCGGCGGTGAGCTGAGCGCCGTGACTGGTCAGGTCGTTGCCGGCGACGAGCGCAAGGTTGCCACCGGCACTGACGCTGGTGACGCTATGCGCTAGGTTTTCCTGCACGGTCTGGCCGCTTTGCGTCCGCGTCGTGCGGCCCGTGGCATCGAGAGTGAGGTTGTTACCGGCGATCAGTTGCGCATCGCCCCCGGCACGTATGGTGCTGGCGGTGGCGGTGAGGTCGTGACCCGCGACCATGCTCAGATTGCCAGCGGCTTGCACCGGCGCCACGCCGATGGTGAGATCACGATTGGCCACCAAGGCCATGTCACCGGCACTGGTGACGCTGCCGGTGCTGACCAGGTCGCGTCCGGCGATCACCGCCACGGCGCCGCCGCTGAGCGTACCCGCATTGATCGTGTCGTTGCGCGTGGCAATGGCGAGTGCGCCTGCACTCTTGATGGCGCCTTGGTTGGTCAACGTATCGGCACTGATGGCGGTGCCTTGCGTGCCGGTGATGGTGCCATCGTTGCGCACGGTGCCCGAGGACTGGATGTTCACGGTGTTACCGGCCATCAACGCGCCGTCGCTGTGCAGGGCGTCGCTGGTGGCTTTGGAGAGATAAACGACCGGCACCAGTACGTGTTGGCCGTCGACCACTTGGTCGACCAGCCACACGATGTCCGACGACAGGGCGGCGACCTGATCGGTGGTGAGTGGCGCGCCCAGTTGCAGGCCCAGACGCGAGGCTTCGTTCGCCGCGTCGTCCATGAGCGCGGTGTATTGCGACAGCCCATCGCCGCCATTCAAGGTGCGGCGGCCGGTCAGTTGCAAGATTTGATCAAGGACCAGGTTCTGCTCGTAGTAGCCATCACCCAGGCGCTTGTGGATGGCGCTGGAGTCATCGCCCAGGGCGCGTAGCAGATAGTCGGAGCTGGTGACCGGTCCTTGCGCAAAGCGCGGCGCGGTGTTGACCAGGAACGGCGCGCTGGGATTGCCGTTCTGGCTGTAGATACCGTTGGACGGCGGTACCAGATTGGGGAGCGCCTGCGTCGCGTTGCCGACGGTTTGTGCAGAGGCGCTGTGCGTATCGCGGGCACCGTGGATCGTGTCGCCGGACGCCCCTGCCATACCTGACACCGCACCGGCCTGTGCGCTATGGGCATCATGCAGCAAGGTGCTCCCTGGACCGGACACGTCCGCTACCGTGATGGCGCTGCCATCACCGCTGCGACCCACCGCCGTGTTGGTGATGTCGCCGCCGTTGATGGTGAGGCTGCCGCCTGCCGTGATAGATGCTTTGAGTTCCTCGCCTGGGGAGTAGGTGATCCAGCTCGTCATGCTGCCGGGTTGCAGAAGTACGCTCTGAGAACTGCTGGTGCTGTCGTAGGTCCACCAATCGCCCAATAGCCAAGTGCGCGAGGGGCTGGTGACCAAGTATTGCCACTGCACCTGCTGGTCTGTTGTGGCTTGGATCAGACCGGTGGGCATCCAGGCGATGTTCTGCGCGGTGTCGGTGCTGACGTTTCCCTCTTGTCCATTGATGGTGAGGTTGCGTCCGGCGGCGATGGTGGAGGCGTTATTGACGATCGCGCCGTCCAGGGTCATGTCGCCGCCGGACAGCAGGCGGCTTTCTGCGCTGGCCGCGGTGATGGTGGTCACCGAGAGCAGGGTATCCGTGGTGGTTCGCTGGTAATTGGACGGCAGGCCCGTGTTGTCGCCCGTACGGAAATGTACGCAACTGGCGCTGGTGCCCCGGTCATGGGCTTCGCAGTACGCATTGGCTTTGGCAATCGCGGCAGCATCCAGTACTTGGCTGGGGTCGATATTGGGCGTCTGATGTTCCGGCAACGGGTCGTTATGGGTGTACGTCGGGTCGGTTGTCGTCAGTGAGTTGGCTGCCTGGTCGGCCGGCGAGAGCATGACGGTGCCCGTCTCGATCACACGGCGTGCGTTGGAGAGCTGCTGTGTACTCAACGCCAGGTTGCCGCCGGCTTCGATATCACCGGACAGATTGGTCACGGACTGCGTTCGCGCGCCGCTGTCATTACCCGCGATGATCACGTCGCCTTGTGAGTACAGCGTGGCATCGCGGTTGAGCAGGCTGCCGCTGATGTACAACGCTAGGCTGTCTGTCGCCGCGATCAGGCCGCTTTGATAGGCGGCATTGTCGGTGGCTTGGCCAAGGTCCGTGCCATTGGTGAGCGTGGTCGCGTCCACGCGAATGGTGTTGCCGGTGATGTTGCCGGTGTTGGTGATGTCGTGTGCGTTGAGGGTGAGCGTGTCGCCTTCCATCGATGCGCCGGTCTGGTTGTCGATGGTGCCGCTGGCCACGATACGGGCCACACCGGTGCCGGCATCGTTGCTGGCGTTGATCACGCCGCCTGAGAGGTTGATGAGGTTGCCGGCGCTCAGGTCCAGCTCACCGGCCGTCTGCAAGGTGCCCTGGTTGGTCAGTGTGCCATCCACTGCGAGGCTGAGCACGCCGTCACTTTCTAGGCGCTGGCCGGCCAGGTGAGTGTAATCGCCGGTGAAGTGGGCATCCAGAAGGTCGCTGCCATAGAGGCGGCCCAGGCCATTCAAGCTGGCCAGCGTGGCATGCACGGACGTGCCGTCCACTTCGCCGCCCTCATTGGTGAGCGTGGGCGTGGTCAGCCATACGGTGTCGGCCTGGATGTGGCCGCTGGTGTTGGTGATCGAGGCGAGGTTCAGCCACGTGGTGTCACCGGCCCCGAGCGTACCGCTGGTGTTGTCGAGCGTGGCACTACCGTTCTGGAAGCTGAGGTTGTGCGTGGCGTAGGCGGTGCCGTTGGTGTTGTTCAGTACGCCGATGGCATCTAGATTCAGATCGCGCTGAGCGACCAGCGTGCCGCTGTTGCTGTTGTCGATGCTTGCACCGGTCAAGATGAGATCGCCGCCGCGATTGCCGATGGTGCCGCCACGATTGTCGAGGGTGCTGGCGGAGGTCACGTTCAATGCGGCGTCGGGATTGTCGCTGCTGCCGGCGAGGATTTGGCCGCCCACGTTCGTGATGACGTTGGCTTTCAGTGCGGCAGCATCCGTGGCGTCGATGGTGCCGCCGCTGTTGTCCAGCGTGCCCTGAGCATTCAACGAGAGTGCGCCGTTCGTTTGGAGCGCACCGCCGGCACGGTTGAGAAGATCGCTATCGGTGCTGACGCTAAGGGCGTGCCGCGCGAAGGCCGTGCCGCCACTGTTGTCGAGGCTGCCCGCGTGAATGTCGGCGGTGCCTTCGGCGCCGATCAGACCGCCGCTGGTGTTGGTTAGCGCTTGGCTAACGTTGAGGGTGAGTGCGCCGCTATCGCCTCGCTGGATCACCTGGCCGGCGGTGTTGTCGAGCGTTGATCCGGTGAGGGTGACGGCGCCGGTGCCGTCCAGCACGCCGCCCGCATTGGTGAGAGTGGTGCCGGTGATCGTGAGTGCGTCGCGGGCTTGCACCTGTCCTTGGCTGTTATCGACGGTGGTCGCATAGAGATCGACGCGTTGACCATAGAGACCCGTGGCTGGCACGGAGGTGTCCGTGTTTAGTGTGTCGCGATTGAGTAGCGTTTGTGCGTGCACGTGGAGATTGCCGCCAGCGATGACCGTGCCGGCGGTGTTATCCAGGGTGCCTGCGATGTTGGCCGTGATGTCCTGCTGGGATTGCATTGTGCCGGCGTGGTTGCTCAGTACACCGGCGGCGAGGGTCAGGTCGCCATTGCTTTGCAGGGCACCGCGATCGTTGGTGAGCTGACCATCAACTGTGACGTTGAGTACGTCGCCACTGGCGGCCTGGATGGTTCCTCCGGTGTTGTCGAGCGCCCCGACATGGAGCGTAGTCGCGCCCGCTGTGCCCAGCGTGCCGCCGGTGTTGTCCAATAGCCCGGCGACGCGCAGGTTGGAGGCGCTCGTGCCCGCGGCGATGAGCTGGCCGCCCTGGTTGAGCAGTGATCCCGCCGCCAGCGCAAAGACGCCATTGCCGACGACGGTGCCGCCGGTGTTGTCCAAAGCGTTTTGGACATTCAGCACCAATGGATCGCCGCCCAAGGCTTGCAGCGTGCCACCGGCGGTGGTGAGCGTGCCGGTCTGGATGGCGATGGACTGTGCGCTAGTGGTGCCGTCGCGTAGGCTGGTCGACTGACCCGAAAGCGTCAGCGCGCCATTGCTGACCAGCGTGCCACCTTGACCATCGAGCGTAGCGGCGTTGATGGTCAAGGCGCCGTCGCCTGCGTGAGCGATGGTGCCTTGCGTGTTGTCGAGCGTGGTCGCCGTGACGGTCAAATCGCCGTCACTGGTTAGGACGCCGTGCTGGCTGTTGTCCAGCACATCATCGGCCGTGATAGTGGGCGGTGCACCGGCGGCCTGGACGGTGCCACCCTGATTGAGCAGCGCGCCGGCATGCACCGTGGTGGCGCCCATGGTGGCGAGTGTGCCGCCCGTGTTGGTGAGCGTGCCTGCCACACGGAGTTGGGTGGCACCGATGCCTGCCGCGTTGAGCGTGCCATGGGTGTTGTCGAGTGCACCGGCCTGGATGGCGAGCGCGCCATTGGTAGCGACGGTGCCGCCGGTGTTATCCCAGAGGCCGTTGGCGCGCACGGACAGTGCGCTATTGCCCACCGCTTGGAGCGATCCGCCGGCCGTGGTGAGCGTGCCGGTATCGAGCGCGATGGCGTTCGCGACGGTCGTGCCGTTGCGCAGATCGATGGTGGTGCCGGTCAGGGTGAGCGTGCCGTTGGTGGCCAGCATGCCGCCGTTGCCGTTCAGTGTGGCCGCGTCGATGCTGAGTGTGCCGGTCCCGGCGTTCTGCACGGTGCCTGCCGCGTTGCCGAACGTGGTGGCCTTGATGACCAGATCGCCATTAGCTTCAATCGCGCCGCCATTGCTGTTGTCGAGCGTGTCGCTGACGATGAGCGTATTGGCATCGCTACCTGATGTGGCAATCACGCCGCCGCGACTGTCGAGGTTGGCAGCGTGCAGCGTGAGCTGTGTGGCGCTCAGGGTGGCGCCCTGGTGATCGATGGTGCCCGCCGTGAGGGTGGCTGTACTGGCCGTCACCACGGTGCCGTTGGCACCGCGCCAATCGCCCGTATGCAGCGTAAAGCCGTCGGCACCGGCATGGTTGATGGTGCCGTGCTCGTTGATCAGCGAGCCGCTGGTCAACGTGAACTGCGAGGCATTGCTGGCGAGCGTGCCGCCGGTATTGTCCAGCAGGCCCGACACACTGAGCGTCATGGGCGCCGTATCGGCCAGCGAGAACGTGCCGTTGCGATTGGACAGACTTTGCGCATCAATGGTTGCGGCTTGGGCAAAGGTCAACTGGCCCGCATTGTTGTTGATCTCACTGGCATGAATGGTCGAGGCGCCATCGATCAAGAGGGTGCCTCCCTGGTTGCTCAGGTTGCCGCCGGTCAGCGTGAGCTGGCGCAGTTCCAGTTGACCGCCATCGTTGGCAACGCCGGTACTACTGGCAAGATCGAAGCCCGCGGCCGCATTGATGCGACCGCCATCGTTGTCGAGTAATCCAGTGATATGCAACACACCGTCCGCGAGCGGAGCGATGGGCGTGATGGGCGCATCACCGCCACCGGCGGTCGAGCCGCTGCCGGTGTTGCCACCGCCGCCGGCAGCTGCGCCGGTTCCGCCGGAAGCACCGTCCGAGGGCGTGCCGGTCGACCCACCCGTACTGCTATCGGGCTCCGTCGTACCGATGCGACCGCCGTTACGGTTGGAGAGGGCGCCGGCATCGAGCGTGATGCCTTGCGAGCCGGTTTGCGCGATGGTGCCGCCCGCGTTGCGCAGCGATGCGGCATCGACGGCGATGCGTGCGGCGTTCAAGGTGCCGTTACTGTTATCGACGTCGGCCGGCGTGGTGAGGGTGAGTTCGCGCGTGGCGCTGAGAGTGCCGGCATTCGTCACACCACCGCTGGCGCTGATCTGCGTATTGGTCTGCGATTGCAGGCTGCCAGTGTTTTCCAGCCGGCCATCCGTGGTGACGACCAGGTCATCGGCGGACGCGCCGATCGTGCCGGCGTTACGCACGCCGACGCCGTTTTCGGTACCCAATAGCACGATCTTGTTGGCGTACATGCCACCCAGCGCGCTGACGTCGAGCGCCACCGTGGGTTTCTCGCTGCTCGCTGCGATGGCAGTGATTTGGGATTGATCGGCACTCACCTGATTGGTGCCGGTGGTCACCTGCAACTGCGGCGACCAGATGCCGCCATTGACCTGCACCGCGCGCGCGATGATGTCCGTGTAGTCGGCGCGCGTCGCATCCAGTCCTTTGTCACCAATTTGAATGGCGCCGCCCGTAACGCGATAGCTATCCAGCGCACCACCGCTTAGCATCGGTGTCCCGGTGGTCAGTGTGAAGCGATTGGCGTTGATCACGCCGCAACCGTCGCAACTAATGCCGGCCGGATTGGCAATGATGACCTGCGCGCGATCACCGGCGACTTCGATGTAACCGTTCAATGCGCTCGGGTTAGAGCCGGTGACCTCGTTGAGAATGACCTTGGCCGTGCCCGTGGCGAGCCACGGATTGCCGGCCACGGTGCCCGCCAGTTGCGTGGTGGTGTTGGTGCGCGAGTTGTTGAGCACCACACCGGTGCTGTC
Organism: Dyella sp. OK584; assembly: GCF_057787755.1. Lineage (NCBI taxonomy): Bacteria > Pseudomonadati > Pseudomonadota > Gammaproteobacteria > Lysobacterales > Rhodanobacteraceae > Dyella > Dyella sp. OK584. The sequence goes on along the minus strand of NZ_CM173542.1, from coordinate 3,546,589 downwards.
CACGTTGAAGTCGTTGTACGTGTTACGGCTCACGCCCGCCTTGCTGGGCGTGGTGATGTTGATCAGCGGGGCCGCGCCGGGCGAGCCCAACACCGTCGGGCGTTGGTTACCTGGTGCGTTGGGGTCCGTCACGATCTGGCCTGCCGTTGCGACCGACGCCAAACCGATCCAGCCAAAGGCCACCCACAGGCTCAGACTGACCGGTCGCACCGTCGCGGTGGTTGCAACGCCATCGCTTTGCGAGGCACCCCGTCCCGTTCGACGTACCAGCTCCGACACCACCTGGAACAGGCCCAGAGCATGGTTGAAGACGATGCGGTAGAGGTGCTTGTTCATGCGACGACATCCTTGGCAACACGACACAGCGGCGCGCTGGCGCGCGCCGAGAGGGGAGAGTTAGAGCGACCAGCTCAGGCTGAAACCCGTGGTGGGGTTCGCCGTGGGATAGCCATGCGGCTTGCTGATCGGGGCGCCGACGAAGAGGTCCCACGACCAGCCATGCCAACCACCACGCAAGCCGAGTGCGGCGCCAGCCAGGGTTTGGCCCAGCTCCCACGCGGTCGGCGGCCCACCGACGTGGCCGACGTCAGCACCGAGATACAGCTCCTGAGCGCTACCGACCATCCAGCCCAGGTCGTTGCGGATCAGCCAGCCGTGATCGCCGGTCAGTTGCAGTTCGCCATCAAAGCCGCGCACCGTGTAGCGCCCGCCGATCGCGAAGCGGTCCTGCGGCACCAGCGGCGTGGCGTTCCACTGCGCGCGCCAGCTACCGATGTAGCGAAAGCGCTGCTCGCCAAGTTGGAACGGCGCGGTGAGCGTGGCGTCGGCGGTGATGATTTGCGAACGTGAGGTACCTTCGCCATACGCCTCTTCCGGTGCGTGCAAGGCGTTGAACGCACCCGTGCCACGACGATAGGCGGCATCGGCATCGAGCGTGGCGGTGCCGATGAACTGCTTGTAGGTAACGCCGGCTTCCCAGCCACCCTGGCGGCGACGCTGCACCAGCACTTCGGTATCGTCGATGAAGTTGTTGGAGTCGCGTTCCCAGGCACGCGCATAGGTGCTCAGCTTGATCGTGGCATTGCGGTACAGCAGCCGACTGAGGCGCACATCGGCGTTGTGGCTGGTGCCGCTGTAAACGTAATTCTGCTCGTAACCCGCCACCGTCTGGTGATAGGTATAGCTGCTGGCGGTGGCGCCCAGTAACCAGTAGCCGTAGGGAACGTCATAGTGCAGCGTGTAGCTGCGCGTGCCTTTGCGATCACCATCGAGCACGTCCTGGCCAAGATTGGCGTAGAACAGATCGTTCCCGGTCAGCAGATTGTCCAGCGACAACGTAGTGCCGCCTTGCACCTTGCCGGTGCCCTGGCTGCCCGAGTCGTCCAGCGTGAAAGCCAAGCGCATCGGCGAGGATTGCTTCCACACGATCACCAGATCGCTTTCGCCCGGTGCGGCGTCCCCATCGGCGGGGACGATCTTGATGTCGGCGTCGGCCGTGGGAACGCGCTTGAAATTTTCCAGCGCCTGTTCGATGTCGCGCAGATTGAGCAGATCGCCCGGACGCGCGGGCAGGGCATCGCGCCAGGACGTGGCGCGCGCATCCACGCCTGGTGCAAAGCGAATCGCGCGAATGCGACCGGGAATAACGGTGAGCGTGAGCGTGCCGCTGTTGAGGTCTTGCGGTTTGGCCACCACGCGCGTGGTGACGTAACCACGCGCGATGAGCGCGTTCTGGATGCGCTTCATCACCACATTGATGCCATGCGTGCCCAAGCAACGCCCGATCGCCGTATCGTGCGGCGCGTTGGCGGCTTGGACGGCCCAACTAAAAGCGGGGGCATCGTCACCATCCAATCGGATGGAGTGAATGGGGAAGCACGGCGTTTCGTCGCTGGGCAGGCGATCCCCCTGCGCTTCGGCGGGTGATGGCAAGCGCACATCCGGTGTGTTCTGTTGCTGCTCGCGCAGCGCGCGTTCGCGCTCCTGCTGGCGCAGAATTTGCTGCGTCGCTGAATCGGTGGACTGCGCCATGGCCGCGGCCATGGGCAGACACACACTAGCTAGCACGAGCCATGACCCGACGATCTTCGTTCCCTGAACCACCTGCACACCTTCCCATGCGAACACCCCTGTGCCGCGACGGTGGTCGCAGCCCAGGGGCTATGAATTCAATGCGCTGGAAGAGCGTTTGCTAGGCAATGGGTACAGCGCGCATCCCCGCGGACAGCACTATCCCTCGCATCGGTCCTGCCAAATCGGGGGGTGAGAAACCGATGCGTGGGATGGCAATGGAGAGGCTATGTGATGGAACCTACGATCAATATCAGACAAGTCTTGAATGACATGCACTTTTTGGCGCATGGCGCTGTCCGCCGTCGCCTCTGGGAGTGGTGGTGAGCCACGAATGGGGCGTATATAAAGCACCGGGGACGATGGCTCTGGATATCGCGCCCCAGGTTTTTTTAACACCCCCACCTTTCCGGCGTTTCATGGCGTGAGTGCCGGTACGCACGCCATCGTCACGGGTGATCGTTGCGCCAGGGAATGGCCTCAGACAGGAGGCAAACCCATGCCACGTCGTCGCACGGATACCAACGTGCTTCGCTTGCGCGGATCACTGCGGAAAAATCCAGCGCGTTACGCGGCTCGCCAACAGGAGCCCATCCCCAAGCGACCCCTTGGTAATCCTTTGGATGGGATGACGGATGCGGAGGTCACCGCCTGGAACGATGTAGTCGATGCGTGCGAACCCGGCGTGCTTTGGCGGCGTGATCGGCTGGCGGTTGAAACGGCGGCACGCATCCTCGCCATGGTGCGCGTTGAGGGTATCAAGAACGTCTCGCCCGCCTTGGTGTCGCGATTGAAAGCGCTGCTGTCGAAGATGGGCCTAACACCGAGCGATGCGAGTCGGGTGCGCGCAGAGCTGCCATCGGAGCCAAACGAATTCGACGAGTTCAGTCGGGCGTAGTAGGGCGCGTTTCGCAGGCATTGCGAGCGGCTGTCTAAGGAATTGCCCGTGACCCCGAGGTGACCCAAGCTATCAGAAACAAAAATCCCAGCGCAAGGCTGGGTTTCTGTAAGACGCTGATTTTACTGGCGGAGAGGGTGGGATTCGAACCCACGGTACGCTTACACGTACGCCTGATTTCGAGTCAGGTACATTCGACCACTCTGCCACCTCTCCAAAGCGGTGCGTGTGGTCCACGCGAGCCGGGAATTGTACGCATAGTGCAGGGCGGTCGCAACGGGGGAGTGTTATTGCAGAGTCACGCCCCAGCGGTCGTCGCGCGGCAGGTAGTGATTGCCTGGGTCCAGTGAGACGGCGATGCGTGTGGCTCGGCCAGTGATTTCGTGGCGGGGGAAAAAGCCGAAGTAGCGTGAATCGGCACTGTTGTCTCGATTGTCTCCCAGCAGCAGATACTCGCCGGGAGGCACGACGACGGGGCCAAAGTCGTTGGCATGGCCTTGCCGGGCGATCGACCAGCGCACCGCGTGATGCATCGTGCCGATACGCTCGATGGCGTAGCGCGCCGGATCCTCGCGGTCATCACGAATGCCTGCCACGGCAGTTGGCAAATAGCTGGCCGCCATCCCGTTCACATAGAGTCGGTTCTGACGAAGCTCGATCTCGTCCCCTGGAACGCCGATTACCCGTTTTACCAATCGTTCGTTGGCAGCGCTGGAATCCAGCACCACGATATCGCCGCGTACGGGATCGGCCCGATGTAGCAGTGAAATATGGGTGAGCGGGATGCGCAGGTCATAAGCGGCCTTGTCGACCACGATGCGATCGCCGATCTGGATGGTCGGCTGCATCGAGCCAGTGGGAACGACGTTCCAGTCGGCGATGGCGCTGCGGAACATCACCATGCACAGCATGAAAGCGATGAAGCCCTTGTTGCGGGAAATCAGGCCGAAGATGGCGCGCACGGTGTTCCCCTTGGTTGTGCCGGAGCAATAGCGACGGCTTCGTCAATCAGGGACTTCGGGGTGGGGCGAAAGTTTCCGGTTAGTGGGGAGCAAAAAGAAAGGGCGGTGTTCCCACCGCCCTTCGGCTAACGCTTTCGGTTCAGGCTCAGCCCGCCTTGCGCTTGGCCAGACGCAGCCAGGTATCGACCACGGTGTCAGGGTTCAGCGATACCGACTCGATACCCTGATCCATCAGCCATTCGGCAAGATCCGGATGGTCGGAAGGACCCTGGCCGCAAATGCCCACGTATTTGCCTTTCTCGCGAGCCGTCTTGATGGCCAGCGCTAGCAGCTTCTTTACGGCCGGGTCGCGCTCGTCGAACAGATTGGCCACGATGCTCGAATCGCGATCCAGACCAAGCGTGAGCTGGGTCAGGTCGTTGGAGCCGATGGAGAACCCGTCGAAGATGTCGAGGAACTCATCAGCGAGCAGCGCGTTGGACGGTACCTCGCACATCATGATGACCTTGAGATCGTGCTCGCCCTGCTTGAGGCCGTTCTTGCTCAGCACCTCGATAACCTTGCGGCCTTCGCCCAGCGTGCGCACGAACGGGATCATCACCCAGATGTTGTCCAGACCCATCACTTCGCGCACGCGCTTGACCGCCTTGCACTCCAGGCCAAACGAATCGGCGAAGCCCGGATCGACGTAACGGCTGGCGCCGCGATAACCGATCATCGGATTCTCTTCATGCGGCTCATAGCGCGAGCCGCCGATCAGGCCGGCGTATTCGTTCGACTTGAAGTCGGACAGGCGCACGATCACCGGCTTCGGATACACCGAGGCGGCGATGGTGGCGATGCCTTCGGCCAGGCGGTCGACATAGAACGACACCGGGTCGGCATAGCCGGCCATGCGCTCGTCGATCTTCTTCTTGGTCTCTGCATCCTGCTTGGCGTATTCCAGCAGTGCCTTCGGATGCACGCCGATGTGGCTGGCGATGATCATTTCCAAACGAGCGAGGCCAATGCCGGCGTTCGGCAGCATGGCGAAGTCGAAGGCACGTTCCGGGTTGGCCACGTTCATCATGATCTTCAGCGGCGCCTCGGGCATGTCGCCGAGGTCAGCAGTGACGCGATCGAACTTCAGCAAGCCCTGGTAGATCATGCCGGTGTCGCCTTCGGCGCACGACACGGTGACTTCCGCACCGTCAGGAATGACATCCAGGCCATTGCCGGTGCCGACCACGGCCGGCACGCCCAGCTCACGCGCGATGATCGCTGCGTGGCAGGTGCGGCCACCGCGGTTGGTGACGATGGCGGCAGCGCGCTTCATTACCGGCTCCCAATCGGGATCGGTCATGTCGGCGATCAGTACGTCGCCCGGCTGCACCTTGCTCATGTCAGCCAGCGAGCGGATCACGCGGGCCTTGCCGGAGCCGATCTTCTGACCGATGGCGCGGCCCTCGGCCAGCACCTTGCCCTTCTCGTTGAGATGGAAGCGCTCGAGCTGGGTGGCATGCGCGCGCGACTTCACCGTCTCCGGGCGAGCCTGCACGATGTAGAGCTTGCCGGTGTTGCCGTCCTTCGCCCATTCGATGTCCATCGGGCGGCCGTAATGCTGCTCAATCACCAGCGCCTGCTTGGAAAGTTCCTGCACATCTTCGTCGTTGATGCAGAACTTGTTGCGCAGTTCGGCCGGGGTTTCTTCGATGCGCACGCGCTCGCCGGGCTTGTCCGAATACACCATGCGCTGCTGCTTGGCGCCGAGGCTGCGACGCAGCACCGCCGGCTTACCAGCCTTCAGCGTGGGCTTGAACACGTAGAACTCGTCCGGATTGACCGCGCCTTGCACGACCATTTCGCCTAGGCCATACGAACCGGTGACGAACACTACGTCACGGAAGCCGGACTCGGTGTCCAGCGTGAACAGCACGCCGGAGGAGCCAACATCCGAGCGCACCATCAGCTGCACGCCGGCAGAGAGGAATACGTCTTCGTGCTTGAAACCCTGGTGCACGCGATAGGCGATGGCGCGGTCGTTGTACAGCGAGGCAAAGACTTCCTTCACCTTGTGCAGCACGTCTTCGATGCCGACCACGTTGAGGAAGGTTTCCTGCTGACCGGCGAACGAGGCGTCCGGGAGATCCTCGGCGGTGGCGGAAGAGCGCACGGCCACGGCGATGTTCTCTGCGCCGGCGTCCTTGCAGAGCTTGATGTAGGCGTCGCGGATGGCCTGGTCCAGATCGGCCGGCAGTGGGGTCTCGATGACCCATTCGCGGATTTCCTTGCCGGCGGCGGTGAGCGCTTCGACGTCATCGACGTCAAGCGTCGCCAGGCGCGCCTGGATGCGCTTGGCGACGCCGCTCTTGTCGAGGTACTGCTGGAACGCATCGGCGGTGGTGGCGAAGCCACCGGGCACGGACACGCCGAGTTTGGCGAGATTACCGATCATCTCGCCGAGCGACGCATTCTTGCCGCCGACCTTGCCCAGGTCGGTCATGCGCAGCGTGTCGAGCCAAAGCACCAGGTCGTTCAAGGGAGTCTCCTCAAGAGCTCTTAGGTTTGAAAATGGTTTTGCCCGAGCAAACAGGGAAAATCCGGGCCGCAAAGAACTGGTATTGTCCGCTGTGAATGGTGCGGAGCACAAGAAGACCATTCCGGGCAAAACCCGCGCCAGCTGCATACCAGTCAGGTGGGAGTCAAGCAAAGACAGGTTTTCCACGTTGCGCTAAGGTGGTGACCAGGAACAGTCAGGGGCTTCGGTTTACCCATGCAGCGAACCGTTTTTTTTATCTCAGATTCCACTGGTATTACCGCCGAGACTATCGGCAACAGCATCCTGGCCCAATTTGAAGGGGTCCAGTTCGACAAGCATCGCCTGCCGTTCGTCGATGACGCGCATAAAGCCGAGGCGGCCGCGCTGCGCATAAAGACACGTTATGCCCAGACCGGCGATCGGCCGATTGTGGTCAATACCATGGCGTCGCGCGATCTCTGCGAGATCGTGGCCGCGAGCGGGGCGCTGATGATCGACGTATTCGCGCCGTTCATCGGATCTTTGGAAGAAGAGCTGGGTGCCAAGCGCTCCGGTGCGGTGAATCGCTCGCACGGCCTGGTTGACTTCGACAAATACGAAGCGCGCATCAATGCCACCAACTACGCGTTGTCACATGACGACGGTATTGATGTGGACTATGCCCAGGCCGACCTGATCCTGGTCGGCGTGTCTCGATCGGGCAAGACGCCCACCTGCCTGTACATGGCCTTGCATTACGGGGTCAGCGCCGCCAATTATCCGTTGACCGACGACGACCTGGACAAGCTCGAACTACCGGCGCGTCTGCGCCCCTATAAGGATCGCCTGTTCGGTCTCACCATCGATCCTCAGCGGTTGGCGCAGATTCGCGAGCAGCGGCGCGCTAACAGTCGTTATGCGACATTGGAGCAGTGTCGCTGGGAGCTTTCGCAGGCGGACAAACTGATGCGCCGCGAAAGCATTCCCAGCCTCAACACAACGCACGTCTCCATCGAGGAGATCGCCAGCAAGATCTTCGACCGCTTCGGTATTGAACGGACCATGTTCTGAGGAGTCATTACCGCCCATGAGCGCCGTACTGGACAGCCGCAATGCCTTGTTGCCGGGACGCTTCGGCTTCCTGATGGGGCTTTACGCGGAGAACTATCATCGGCTGGCCAAGCTCTTTGCGCCGCAGGAGCTGCCGCCGGGGTTCTACGTATCCAGCGTGGACGATGGGCTGGATGTGCGGCTGCAGGTGCAGGAGCGGCACCCGTACACGCTGGAGCTGGAGCTCACCTACAACTTCGTCGACGCTAACACCGGGCAGCCATCGCCGTCCGCGCAATTGCGCATGTACACCGATGCGCACGTGGCCGAGGCGCTGCATTGCCACCCTGGGCGGCACCTGTGGCAGGTGCTTGGGCCGTTTCCACCCGCGCATACTGTGTTGCAGCATCGGTTGCGTATGAACGGATTCCTCTCGCGCTGGCTGGAATACCTGGCGGAGCAGGGGCATTCGAAGGGGACGCTTGAGCGGCAGGAAGATCATCCCGTCGGATAGACGTGCGCCGTTTGGCGACTGCTATGTCACGCGGTCCTCGTTCCACAGACTTTCGCCGATGGGGTGCATCTGGCAGCCGAGGCTGTGGGAAAGGGCCCGTTGGGCTTTTTGTAGGCAACAAAAAACCCGCCAACGGCGGGTTCTTCGTAAAGTGGCGGAGCGGACGGGACTCGAACCCGCGACCTCCGGCGTGACAGGCCAGCATTCTAACCGACTGAACTACCGCTCCACATTTTTTTCCAGCTTCACAACCAAGTACCAAACTTGGCGTCCCCACGGGGATTCGAACCCCGGTCGCCACCGTGAAAGGGTGATGTCCTAGGCCTCTAGACGATGGGGACGTGTCTAAGTTTGGTGGAGCCAGGCGGGATCGAACCGCCGACCTCCTGCATGCCATGCAGGCGCTCTCCCAGCTGAGCTATGGCCCCGTGTGCCTCTGGAAGCCCGAAAGAATAGGTTGGGATTGCGTTTTCGTCAAGCATTCGCGACGAAAATTTATCAAATAATTTTCACGAATGAATAGCAACAGGCATTTACGTCTATCCGGCAAAGCCGTGCCTGATCGATTGATGTGTCCCTCATCGATATAAGCGACCAACTTCGTTGCGCGGGGCTGTGCATCTCGTGCTCGATTGTTAGTCTTGCCCGACGTCCCCACGGATTTTGTCGATGCACGATCTGCACTTCATCCAGGACCTCGCGACCGTCATGTTGATCGCGGGCCTGACGACGGTGATCTTCCAGCGGCTGCGTCAGCCGGTCGTGCTCGGATACATCATCGCTGGTGTGCTGGTTGGGCCTCATACGTTTCCCGTGGTCTTCATCCATGACGAGCAGACCATCCGGACGCTGTCAGATCTGGGCATGGTCCTGCTGCTGTTCGCACTGGGCCTTGAGTTCAGTCTGAAGAAGCTGCGCGAGGTCGGCGGCGCAGCGCTGGTGGCGGCGGTCTGCGAAATCGTGCTGATGCTTTGGCTGGGCTATGAGATCGGTCGGTTCTTCGGCTGGACTTCGATGGACGCACTGTTCCTCGGTGCCATGCTATCGATGTCCTCGACCACGATCATCATGAAGGCGCTCGACGACCTGAACCTCAAGCGTGAGCGTTTCGCCCAGCTGATGTTCGGCATTCTTATCGTCGAGGATGTGCTGGCCATCGTATTGATGGCCCTGCTTACCGGTATCGCCAGTACCGGCGGACTGGAGGCCGGCGAGGCCATGAACGCGGTCGGGCGCCTCACGCTGTTCATGGCGGTGTCGCTGGTGGTCGGCCTGCTGCTGGTGCCGCGCGTGGTCGACTACATTGCCCGCATCAGTCGCGACGACGTGCTCCTGGTGGCCGTATTGGGCCTCTGCTTCGGTTTCTGCCTGCTGGTAACCGAGATGGGTTACAGCATTGCGCTCGGTGCTTTCATGATCGGCGCGATCGTGGGTGAGTCGGAAAACGTGGAGCGCATCGAGCGCATCATCGGCCCGGTGCGCGACATGTTCAGTGCGGTCTTTTTCGTGGCGATCGGCATGTTGATCGACCCGGCGATGCTCACGCAGTACTGGGGTCCGATCCTGGTCGTGACGGCTGTGGTTGTGCTGGGCAAGGTGGTGACCTGCAGTTTCGGCACGTTCGTCGCCGGCAACGATGGACGCACGTCGTTGCGTGTTGGCATGGGCCTGGCACAGATCGGCGAGTTTTCTTTCGTGATCGCGTCGCTGGGCCTGAGTCTCAAAGTCACAAGTGGTTTTCTGTATCCGGTGGCCGTGGCTGTCTCTGCTATCACCACCTTCCTGACGCCTTACCTGATTCGCGCGTCCGACCCATTGGCCAGCGCGCTTGGTCGTGGTCTGCCTCAGGGACTGTCCAGCCTCCTGCGCGCTTACACCGACTGGATGGGTAACCTCAGTCTGAGCGGGCAGGGTGCGATCGTGGCGAAAATGATCCGGCGCTTGGTGTGGCACGTGATCATCAACATGATGCTGGTCGTGGCCGCTTTCCTGATCATGTCCTATCTCTATCGACGCGGCTTCTTCCACTGGGATTTCCTCGCCGGCCGGCCTCAGGTCAAGCGCAGCCTGGCGTGGTCGATCGCGGCTTTGGTATCGCTGCCGATGATCGTGGCGGCCTATCGAAAGGCCTCAGCGCTGGGCATGCTGCTTGCAGAACTGAGCATCCCCGAGCGCATCGGCGGTGCCTACAACATGCGTATCCGCGCCGTACTGGCTCGATTCATTCCGCTGGCGACCATGTGGGTGCTGGGCTTGTTGGTCGCAGCGCTGGCTTCAACCATCCTGCCGCCGCGCGAGGTTGCGTTGGTGCTGGTGTTGGTGCTCTTGCTGCTGGCCTGGTTGCTCTGGCGCGGTCTGGTGCAGGTACATGCCCGCCTGCAGGCAGCATTGCGCGACACGCTGGATAAGCCTGGACGCTCGGATGATGGGCATGTGTGAAGAGTTTTGGTCAGGCCGGCGGTAGCGACGTGCATGAGACAGTGTGCACAAATCGTAAAAAAACACGCCGCAGAACCGTATTTGTGAACTTTTAATCAGGCCTGACGGTCCTAGCCTGCACATCGTTGCCAAGACTCGACAAGCGCCGCACAATGCGGGGCCTGCCTCCATCGGGGGGGCTTAAGTCCGGTAGCGCCGGCAAATCCAATACGAGGGAGTTCCACATGAAGCATTTTCTGCGCCCCACGCTGACGGCGGCCGCGCTCGCTGTTGCACTGGGCATGACCGCTGGCGTGCACGCACAGGCCGCGAAGTCCGCTGCCCCCGCGGCCGCTCCGGCCGCAGTCGACAAGACCAAGGCCAGCTATGTGGTTGGCTGGGATCTGGCTAGCTCGCTGCCGCCGCTGGTCCGCGAGGAAGTGGATCCGGCCACCGTGGCCCGCGCACTGCAGTCCGCCCTGTCGGGCCAGAAGCCGACCATGAGTGAGGCTGAAGCCAAGCAGGTTCGTGACGCCTTCGTGGCAAACCTGCAGGCCAAGGCCAAGGCCGAGTACACCCAGGTCGCTGCCAAGAACAAGACGGAGGGCGATGCCTTCCTCGCCAAGAACAAGGCCGCTGCTGGCGTGAAGAGCACCGCCTCGGGTCTGCAGTACCAGGTGATCAGCCAGGGTACGGGTGCTCGTCCGGGTCCGAACGACACCGTGCAGGTCAACTATGTCGGCAGCTTCGTCAGTGGCGAAGTGTTCGACGACTCGGCCAAGCATGAGGGTGGTGGCGCAGCCTCTATTCCGCTGGCTGGCGTGATCCCGGGCTTCCGCGAAGGCATTCAGTTGATGCAGGTTGGCGGCCACTACAAGCTCTTCATCCCGTCGACCATCGCCTATGGCGCACAGCCGCAGAACGGCTTCCCGCCGAACTCGACGATCATCTTCGACGTGACCCTGGTCAAGACCGGTCCGTCGCCGGCCGGTGAGCAGGCTGGCGGCGCGAAGTAATCGTCGACTGGTCGTTTCATAGCTGTATCCACGGGGCGCGAAGCAATTCGCGCCCCGTTTTTTTGCTGACTGGCTGTGCGGTGTGATGCCCCCGACATGGCTGGCGCCGACCTCCGTAAGGGACTGTCCCAGCGCGCAGCCTGCTAGAATCCCGCATCTTGCCTCTGGGAGTTCTTGCGACAATGAAGGTCACCATTTTTGGCACCGGTTATGTGGGTTTGGTCACCGGCGCCTGCCTGGCAGAAATGGGCAACCATGTGATCTGCGTCGATATCGATGCAGGCAAGGTAGCTCGCCTCACACAGGGCGAGATTCCCATCTATGAGCCGGGCCTGGAGCCCATCGTCAAGCGCAATCACGCCAGCGGGCAGCTGAATTTCACCACCGACCCGGCACCCGGCATCGAGCACGGTCAGGTTGTCTTTATCGCGGTGGGTACGCCACCTGACGAGGACGGCAGCGCGGATCTCAAGTACGTGCTGAGCGTGGCCCGTACCATCGGCCAACACATCGACCGCTATACGGTGGTGGTCAACAAGTCGACGGTGCCGGTGGGCACGGCCGATCGTGTGCGCGAGGCGATTGCAGGCGAGCTGGCCAAGCGCGGCGCGACGGTGGAATTCGATGTCGTTTCCAATCCGGAATTCCTGAAGGAAGGCGACGCAGTGGAAGACTGCCTGCGTCCCGATCGCATCATCATCGGCAGCTCCAGCGAGCGTGCGGTGAATGTGCTGCGCAAGCTGTACGCGCCGTTCAACCGCAATCACGAGCGCACCGTGGTGATGGACGAGCGCTCGGCCGAGCTGACCAAGTACGCGGCCAACGCCATGCTGGCCACCAAGATCAGTTTCATGAACGAGATCGCCAACATCGCGGAACGCGTGGGCGCGGACGTGGAGCTGGTGCGCCAGGGCATCGGTTCGGATCCGCGCATCGGCTACCACTTCATCTACCCGGGCGCCGGTTACGGCGGCTCGTGTTTCCCCAAGGACGTGCAGGCGCTGGAGCGCACGGCGCGCGGCGTCGGCTACGACGCGCGGTTGCTGGGCGCGGTCGAGGCGGTTAATCACGACCAGAAGACAAAGCTGTTCGAGCTGATCGCACGCCACTTTGAAGGCGAGTTGAGGGGCAAGACGATTGCGCTGTGGGGCCTGGCGTTCAAGCCGAACACCGACGACATGCGCGAGGCATCCAGCCGCAACCTGATGGAAGCGCTATGGCAGGCGGGCGCCAAGGTGCGAGCGTTCGATCCTGAGGCGCGCGTCGAGACGCATCGCATCTACGGTGATCGCAACGATCTCGTGCTGTGCGACGGTGCATACCAGGCACTCGACGGTGCCGACGTGCTGGCCATCGTCACCGAGTGGAAGGCGTTCCGCAGCCCCGATTTCGTGCGCATTCGCTCGATGTTGAGCAGCCCCGCCATCTTCGACGGCCGCAACCTGTACGACCCCGCCGCGGTGGAGGAAGCCGGCCTGGCCTATTACGGCATCGGCCGTGGTCGTAGCCTGAGGCGTTGAAGAAAATGTCCGATGCTTCGCTCCTGCAACGATTGACCGAACTCGAAGTGCGGCTCACCTTCATCGACGACACGGTGAATGCCCTGGCGGCTGCGGACGCGGAGCAGGCGATGCGTTTGGTGGCTCTTGAACGGATCATTCGCGATCTTCGTAGCGAGCTGTCCACGATGCGGCTCTCTCAGGGGCACGACCCGCACAGCGAACCGCCGCCGCCGCACTATTGATCGCAACATCACCCATACCCGTACTACGCAAGCGAGTTCCGAACATGGCCGAATCCCTGCGCGATCAACTGCTCAAGACAGGCATCGTCAAACAGGTCCGCGAAGAGAAGCGTCAAACTGCGCCTCAAGGCGGCCCTTCGCCTAAAGGTGGCAAGCCGCCGTTCCAGAAGCACGCTGGAAAGCCTCCGCATCACAAACAGCAGTCGCCGCACAAGGCAACGCAGGGCAAGACCCAGGGCGAGATCGACCTGGCCAAGGCCTACGCGATCCGAGCCCAGACGGAAGCGAACGAGCGCAAGCGGGCTGAGCAGGCGGCGGCCGAAGAAGCGCGTCTGCGCCGCGAGCGCAAGTTGAAGATCCAGCAGTTGCTGGAAGGCAAGACGCTCAACAAGGTGGACGTCGACCATGTGCGGCATTTCGAATACGGCGGAAAGATCCGGCGTGTGCATGTCGATGCCGAGCAACTTGCGGCACTCAATGCCGGCGAGCTGTGTGTGGTGCAGCAGCAAGGTCGTTACCTACTGGTGACGCGCGAGCTCGCCGAGCAGGTGCGTGACATCGATGCGCATCAGTTGGCGTTGCTGGTTGAGCCGGGCAGCACCGGCGTCGGCGAGGATGGTGTACCGGATGACTTGATGTGGTGATCCACACTGCTGGCATCGGGTTACACATAAAAAAACGCCCGGCGAAAGCCGGGCGTTTTCGTTTGGCGTTGCAGCTGACGATCAGGCTTCGGTGTCTTCCGTCTGCGTGGCGCTGACGGGCAGTTCGAAACCCGTCTGGGTGAGCGTGGCGAGATCCCAGCCATTCTTGGGAGAGAACCGTTCGCCATAGCGTTGTGCCAGGCGTTCCAACTTGCCCTTGACGACAGTAGCGCCTTCGGCACGCACGTACTGGATCGGGCCGCCACGGAAAGGCGCGAAGCCGGTACCAAAGATCACGCCAGCGTCGAGCAGGTCGGCATCGTCGACCACGCCGTCGGCGAGGCAGGCCACGGCTTCGTTGACCATGGGCAGGATCATCCGATCCTGCAGGTCGGCCGGGACGACATAGTCCGGATCCACTTCCGGCTTCTGTGGTTTACCGTCCTGCCAGACATAGATGCCCTGGCCGTCCTTCTTACCGCGTTTGCCGGCCGTCAACTTGTCATCCAGCCCGGGCGGCAGCTCCAGTCCGAGGAAGGGCGCCAGCTCCTTGCCCACTGATGCGCAGACATCCAGACCCACCGTGTCGGCCAGTTCTATGGGGCCCATCGGCATACCGAACTTCTTGGCTTCCTTATCCAGCACCGGACCTGGCACACCTTCGCTGTACAGGCGCATCGCTTCGAGCAGATAGGGCATCAGGATGCGGTTGACCAAAAAGCCCGGCGTGCCCTTCACCGCCACCGGGAGTTTGCCGATGGCATTACAGAAGGCGAGGGCGCGCTTCTCCACGTCGGCGTCGAGCTGATCGTGGCGCACCACTTCCACCAGCGGCATCTGTGCCACGGGGTTGAAGAAATGCAGGCCAAGGAATCGCTGTGGCGCCTTCAAACCCACGCGCAGTTCGTCAAGCGGAATGCTGGAGGTATTGGTGGCCAGCAGTTCGTTGGACTGGAACTGCGGTTCGATGCTGGCGTACAGCGCCTTCTTCGCCTCGGTGTTTTCGTAGATCGCCTCAATGGCGAGGTCGGCGGTAGCTACGCCCTTGCCTTCGACATCGGCACGCAGCCGGCGCGTGGTGGCCTCCACCTTGTCGGCTGTCTTCAGCTTCTTCTCGTAGAGTTGGCGCGCGCGATCCAGTGCGGGCTGGATGTACTTCATCTCGCGGTCCTGCAGGGTCACTTCGAAACCCTTGAAGGCCGCCCACGCCGCGATGTCGCCGCCCATCACACCGGCGCCCACCACGTGCACGTGCTTGATGCCGTGCTCGATGCCGCTGCCTTGGCCCTTCAGGCGTTCCTGCAGGAAGAAGATGCGGATCAGGTTCTGGGCGGTGGAAGTCTCCGCCAGCTTCGCTACCGAGCGCGCCTCCAGCTTCAGTCGCTGCTGGATGCTGGAGCCGCCGCGCTTCCACACGTCGATCAGGGCGAAAGGCGCGGGGTAGTGTTCCTTGCGCACCTTGGCGGCGGTCTGCTTGATCACCATCGGGGCCAGGATCTGCCGGGCCAGCCAGGTGTTGGTGGCCCAGGCACTGGCGCGCAACGCGAATGGTCGCGCATGTGGGCGACGCAGCAGTGCGCGCGCTTCCGCCAGTAATTCGGCCGGCGGCGCCAGGCGGTCGACGACGCCCAGGGCCAGCGCCCGCTTGGCCGACAATGCCTTGCCGGTAAGCATGACTGGCAGCGCCTCGGTGGCGCCGATCAGGCGCGGCAGACGGGCGGAGCCACCCCAGCCAGGATGGATACCAAGCATCACCTCGGGGAGCCCGATGCGAGTCTTATCGTCATCGGCGGCAATGCGTTGACGACAGGCCAGGACCAGTTCGGTGCCACCACCCATGCAGGCGCCGTGGACGGCGGCCACCGTGGGGCATGGCAAGCGGGCCAGCGATTCGAACACGCGCTGGCCGTTCTCGATGTTCTCCAGCACGGTGCCGTGCTGGGCGTAAGTCACGAATTCCTTGATATCCGCGCCCACCGCAAAGCCAAAGGGCTTGGCAGAGTGGATCAGCACGCCTGCGGGCTTCTCAATGGCCAAACGCTCGACGATCTGACCCAGCTCGTCCAGAACCTCGCGCGAAATGGCGTTGACATTGCTGCCGGCGCGGTCGAGGGAGAGGGTGACGATGCCGCTGTCATCCAGGCTCGTCTTCCAGTGATTGAAGCGCAATCCTTCGAACATAAGGGTGACAGGGGTGACCGGGAAGCTTCGCACCATACCTTCCCGTAGCGAGGATTGCGAGACAGCTTGGGGCCCTTGGGGGGCAATCATGAAGATCCCGTAAAACCGTGTCCTGTGCGCTATTGCATGAAATACGTCACGGAATCGGGCAAGGCTCGCATCTGACCTATGCGAACGCACCGAGACCACGTAATTTAAGTCGGAATGAGCACCGCTATCGCCCCCCCGGCCGGCCAAGCTGGCGCCGAGATCCTTGAGCGCATCCTGGCTGCGCGCGGCAACTTGGTCGCGCTCGAGGGCGGCGAAGAAGTCGGCTTCATCGGGCAGCTGCGCCCGTTGGTACGGCGAAGCGGGCAGGCGGTCTACCTGTGGAACCCGGAAATCGGGCTGGGCAATCTGCGTGAGGAGCACGTTGGGCTGCCTGGCTCGCAACGGCTCAGTATCGCGTTGCGCTATATGCAGCAGAGCAATCACTTTGGCGTGTACCTGCTGCAGCGTCTGCCGCTGCCCCTGGCGATGGGTGATGCCACTCTGTTGCGACAACTCGCCCGCGCCACGACAGGTCATGTGCGGCGCATCGTTTTGCTCGATCCCCCCGATACGTTGGTTGCGAGCTTTAACGACGTGCTGGTCCGGCTGAGCTGCCAGCCCGAGCCGGCGCAGCGTCCGCGCCTGCGCGACGGCCAGTGGCTGCTCTGACGTGACGGTCTCTGCGGGCATTCTGGTAATAGCCGCGCAGCGGGAGCTGCGCCGGGCGCTGTTCGACACGTTCGATCGCGACGGGCATTTCGTGGTCCATTCGGCTCGCGATGCCACTCATGCGGGCATTCTGCTGGAAGGGCGGGCGGCGCTGGCGTTGATCGTGATGGTGTTCGATGGCGATGGGCGCGAAGCCGTGGCTGGCATCGAAGTGCTTCGTAGCCTGCCCGCCTGTGCCCAGGCACCGCTGATCGCTGTGCTGGATGATGGCGCCGTGCTCAAGCCTACGGTGCTGCCTGCAGGCATGGCCGACTGGCTCTTCGCCTCTCAGATCGAGCATGAACTATTGGCGCGCTGGCAGCGGCTCCAAAGAGCGGTCCCTGCCGTTGCGCAGGGTAATCGGCCAGCGATGAGCGACGGCGACTACCGTTTTGCCTTTGACGAAGTCGACGACGAATGGCTGATCGTTGACCCCGCTCGAAGCCGGATTCTCGAATACAGTCCCGCCGTGGCCAGAAACAGCGGGCTTGGCGATCACGAGTTGCGTGGCCGGCCGCTGCAAGACGTGCTCGCCTTTGCGGAAGTCCAAGCCGAGCAGGTGTTCGCCGAAGGTTCGCGGCGCTGGCATGCCGGCCGTCGACGTTCGGCGCGTGGCGTGGAGAGCGGTCAGGCAAGCGCGCGCGCGATCAGGCACGCGGGCCGCGATGCCGTGGCCCTGGTATTTCGTAGCGATCGTGCGGGTGCACGGGCCGACGTGGCCTTGGCTCTGCTGTCGCGCATGTTCAGCGCTGGCAGCGGCGATGAAGGTATTGCCGAGGCGGCGCGACTGCTCTACGAAGAAATGGGGTTGGATTACGTCGCCGTGTGGTCGGCCCGACCCGATGAGGGTGCGGCTCCGTTGCAGTTGGTGCAGTACTGGCGCGGCGAGGAGCAGCTCTGGCCCGGCCCGCATCTGCAGAGCTCGTTGCGCCTGGTGCTGTCGGGGCAGGCTATGTTGCATCAGGCCGATGCAGCGCGACTCGCCCCGATGGATCCACTGCTCGAACAACTCGGATTGGCAGGGTTTGCCGGATGGCCGCTGCAGGACGAGCGCCGCACGGTACTTGGCGCATTGCTGGTCGGCACTCGTCAACCGTTGCCGGCGCTCGCCATCGTCCAGCCTTTGCTGCGTTGCGCATCGTCCCGTTTCGCGCACGCTCTGGAATTGCGCCACACCCGAGAGCAGGGGCGTGCGGAAGGCCTGCTGGATGCGCTCACTGGGTTGCCTAATCGCCTGCTGTTCAACGACCGTCTGGACACGGTCATCCGCGAGGCCAACCGTACGGGTGAATCGTTCGCTCTGTTGTTCGTGGACCTTGATCGCTTCAAGACCATCAACGACACGCTAGGTCATGCAGTGGGTGACCAGGTACTGCTTACCACTACGCAGCGCCTGCGCGGCACGGTGCGCGCGTCCGATACGGTGGCGCGTTATGCCGGCGATGAGTTTGTGGTGATCTTGCGCCACATCGTCAAGAACGAAGACGTGCTGCGCATCGCCGAGAAAATCGTGCAAGTGATGGGCGCGCCGTTGCGCATCGACGACGGTACCGAGCTGCAGGTCACCGCATCCATCGGCGTGAGCTTCTTCCCTGACGATGCTCCTGATGCGGAAACCCTGCTCAAGCATGCTGACGAAGCCATGTACGCGGCCAAGAGCCTCGGTCGCAACAACTATCAGATCTTCGAGGGCAGCGCCGAGCAATCGCAGCAGCAGAATCTCGCATTGAAGTCAGGTCTTCGCCACGCTGAACACAAGGGCGAGCTGCGCGTGTTCTATCAGCCGCAGGTGGATGCAGAGAGCGAAGACATCGTGGGCATGGAGGCTCTGGTGCGCTGGGAGCACCCGGAGCTTGGTTTCATTGGTCCAGGCTTCTTCATTCCGTTGGCAGAGGAAACCGGCCTTATCGTTTCGATCGGCGAGTGGGTGCTGCGAACCGCATGCCGCCACGCCCAGGAATGGGAGCGTCGTTTCGGCCTGGGTTTGCGCCTGGGCGTGAACCTCTCGGCAGTGCAGCTGATGCAGCCCAACCTGCTTGAGATCGTGGCCTCGGCACTAGATGAAAGCGGGCTGGATGCGAATCTGCTGGAAATGGAAGTGACCGAGAGCATCAGCATCAAGGCCGCGCCCAATCTGGTGGAGAACCTGCAGGGCCTGCACCGCCTGGGTTGCCGTATCGCCATTGACGACTTCGGTACGGGTGCCGCCTCGCTGGATTACCTGCGCAAGCTACCCGCGGACCGCATCAAGATCGACCAGAGCTTCGTGCGTAATATCGGTGTCGATCCGGATGACGAGGCCATCGTCCGCGCCACCATCGAAATGGCACACCGCCTCAAGCGCGGCGTGGTCGCGGAAGGCGTGGAAACCGAACAGCACATGCAGTTCCTGCGCGCCAATCATTGCGATGAGCTGCAGGGCTTCCTGTTTTGTCGCCCCTTGCCTCAGCCAGCCTTTGAGAAACTCTTGCTGGAGCGCCAGCGCCTGCTGGCTGGCGTCAGCGGCACTGCCGCCTGACTTGCGCGGCTCGTCCCAAACCCCATATCGGAAATGAGGTCGGGTGCCTGATGTGCCCGATGGACGCGGCTGCGGGGGGAGTTATTCGCGAATGATGCCGGTGCGCTTCTTGTGCATCTGTGCGTTCCCATCAGGGCGACCCCAATTTGGCGTCGCCCCCATTGGGGCTTGGTAAACGTACGCCGGCATGCTGAACTAGGACGCGTTGTGCTTGTCTGAGCAACTCGCTCCCATTCCTTAGGCATCCCGAGGCGCGTGGCAATATCGACGAAGGAGATGGCCCGGATGGGCGAAAATGAACTGGACAGCGCGCTAGTCGAGCGCGTCCAACAAGGGGACAAGCGGGCTTTTGACCTGTTGGTGCGCAAGTACCAGCACAAGGTCATCGGGCTGGTTTCGCGCTATGTGAAGAACTACAGCGAAAGCGAGGACATCGCTCAGGAGGCATTCATCCGCGCCTGGCGTGCCATCGGTTCGTTTCGTGGCGAGAGTGCTTTCTATACTTGGCTGTACAAGATTGCCGTCAACACGGCCAAGAACCATCTGGTCGCCATGGGGCGCCGCCCACCAACAGACGACATCGCCATCGACGATGCCGCTTTTGTGCCCGGTGCAGACCGCATGCAGGAGACCGCCACACCTGAGCGCGAGCTGATGCGGCAAGAAATTGAACAAACCGTATTTTCCACTGTCCAATCGCTGCCCGAGGAATTGCGGACTGCGATTACCCTGCGTGAGGTGGATGGCTTGAGTTACGAGGAAATCGCCGAAGCGATGGGTTGTCCGATCGGTACGGTACGTTCACGTATCTTTCGGGCACGCGAAGCTATCGATGAAAAACTGCGGCCACTGCTGTCCGACCGCGAGGACAAAACCCCATGACTGAAAACCAACGCGAAAACCTTTCTGCCGGCATGGATGGTCAGCTGTCGAAGGAGGAGCTGCGCTTCCTCCTGCGGCGAATCGACCACGATGCCACGCTGCAGCAGGCGTGGTCGCGCTACCACGTGGCGCGTGATGGCTTGCTCCGCCAGCTTCCCCCGCTGGCTTCGCAGGGCTTCGCGGCCCGCGTCATGGAGGCGATCGAGCAGGAAAGCGTTGTGGTGCACGGCAAGCGTCGGCATTGGTTGCACTGGTCCGCCGGTGGCGCCATTGCCGCCAGTGTGGCGGTGGCTGCCCTGATGGTCGCGCAGCCGGCTGGCCAGGCAGATCACCTCTCGCCGCAGGTGGCTTCCGCTCCATCGAAAGCGACAGGTATAGACAGTGGCGCGCAGGTGGCGCGTTCAGAGGCACCGGTTGTGGCGCCGCCGTGGGTCAATGCTTATGCCGATTCGCCTTATAAGTTGAGCCAACAGGCTTCGGCAACGCTTGAAGGCGACAACAGCACGCTGCTTTATTCGCGCAATAGTCTGTCGCCGTATCGCGTGGGGCGTTATCCCGGCAGCAATGGTGATGGCCGCTATTTGTTGCTGATTCATCCCGATCAGGCGCAGCAGCCTTCGGCGCAGGCGCCTACTAGCGCCCAATGATGCATGGCCGTGTGTTCGTTGCCGCGGCCTCGCCCTTTCCAGACACCGCATGTCCATGCCAACCCGTCCACCGGGTCGGTAGGGCGTGCGCGTGAAACACCACGGAGGAATCGATGAAACGATTTGCCCTGCGCACGCTGTCGTACGGAGTCCTGCTGAGTCTGGCCCTGGCTGGTGCCGTGCAGGCTCAGAGCGCCACGCCTGCCGTATCGAGCCTGCCCGACTTCACGGGCATCGTGCAGAAGAATGCACCGGCAGTCGTGCATGTTGAAGCCAAGTACGGCGGGAAGAAGATGGCCAAGGGCCGCGCCGGCGCACGCGGCGTGCCGGACATGCCCGATGACGATGATCCGCAAATGGAGATGTTTCGGCGCTTCTTCGGCATGCCGACGGTGCCTTCGCCCGAGGAACAGCAGCGCACTTCACTGGGTTCGGGTTTCGTCATCTCTGGCGACGGCTACATTCTCACCAACAGTCACGTCGTGGAGGGTGCAGACACGGTGACCGTACGCCTGCAGGATCACCGTACCCTCACCGCCAAGGTGGTGGGCAGTGATCCGCAATACGACATTGCCCTGCTCAAGGTCGATGCCAAGGGCAATCTGCCCGCGGTGAGCATTGGCGATTCGCGCGCGCTCAAGGCGGGTCAGTGGGTGCTGGCCATTGGTTCGCCGTTCGGTTTCGACTACACGGTGACGCAGGGCATCGTTAGCGCTGTCGGCCGCAACCTGGGCAGTCAGGATCAGCCTTATACCTCTTTCATCCAGACTGACGTGCCGATCAATCGCGGCAATTCCGGCGGTCCGCTATTCGACCTGCAGGGCCGCGTGGTCGGCGTGAATTCGCAGATCTATTCCAATACCGGCGGCTACCAGGGCGTCGCGTTTTCCATTCCGATCGATGTGGCCATGAATGTGGTCAAACAGATCAAGGAGAAGGGTTACGTCTCCCGTGGCCAGCTCGGCGTCATCGTTCAGCCGATCAGCGACGACATGGTCAAGGCGTTCAAGCTGGACAACGCCTCGGGCGCGGCGGTGACCCAGGTGACGCCGGGCAGTGCTGCCGAAAAGGCTGGCTTGCGTCCGGGCGACGTGATCCTTGCCTACAACGGTCAGAGCATCAACCAGAGTGCTGATTTGCCACCGCTGGTAGGACAAACCACGCCTGGCAGCAAGGCCGCTGTGCAGATCTTGCGCGATGGCAAGAAGCAGGACGTCAACGTCACCGTCGGTGAAATGCCTCGCGACAAGAACGCGGTGCTAGCCTCCGCCAACATGGACAAGCCCGCTGCCCACGTCGGCGCCAGCGCACTTGGACTCTCCGTGCAGGACTTGGATAGCGATTCCCGTCAGCAGATGGGACTCAAGACCGGCGAGGGCGTCGGCGTCAGCAATGTCACCGGTCCGGTGGCTGCTCGCGCTGGCCTGCAGCCGGGGGATGTGATCCTGATGGTCAATCAGAAAAAGGTTGGCAGCGCCGCCGCATTCCGTGAAGCAACCAAGGAAGCCAAGCCGGGTGACACGGTGCTGCTGCTGGTCCGTCATGGTGACCAGAGCGGCTTCATTGGGTTGACGGTGCCAGGTAGCAAGGACGAATAAGGGCCGCGACGGCGACTGAAGGGTGATGGGCCCCGGCAAAAGCCGGGGTTTGCCGGCCAGGGTGGTTTGGTGCCGGCGCATCCCCGGCCGGCACCGGTTCCATGCGATAATGCTGGGTTCGTATCACCAGCCCGGTGATACGCTGCCTGCGCGCCGCGCAAGGTAGTGAACGCAACCAGCGTGCTCCATGGAACTGATCCGAAACTTCTCCATCATCGCCCACATCGATCACGGCAAATCGACACTTGCCGACCGCATCATCCAGATCTGCGGTGGTCTGACCGAGCGCGAGATGGAGGCGCAGGTGCTCGACAACAATCCGATCGAGCGCGAGCGCGGCATCACCATCAAGGCGCAGTCGGTGTCGCTGCCGTACACGGCGCGCAACGGCAAAACCTACCAGCTCAACTTCATCGACACCCCAGGTCACGTCGACTTCTCCTATGAGGTCAGTCGTTCGCTGGCCGCGTGCGAGGGTGCGCTGCTGGTGGTGGATGCCGCTCAGGGCGTGGAGGCGCAATCCGTCGCCAACTGCTACACGGCGGTGGAGATGGGCCTGGAAGTCGTGCCGGTGCTCAACAAGATCGACCTGCCCACCGCCGATCCGGAAAAGGTGAAGGGCGAGATCGAGGCCGTCATTGGTATCGATGCAGACGACGCGGTAGCCGTCAGCGCCAAGACCGGCCAGAACGTGGTCGAAGTGCTGGAAGCGATCGTGGCGCGCATCCCGCCGCCGCAGCCGGGCGACACTGATCGACTGCAGGCGCTGATCATTGACTCGTGGTTCGACAACTATCTGGGCGTGGTATCGCTGGTACGCGTGATGCAGGGCGACATCCGTCCGGGCGACAAACTGCTGGTGATGTCCACCGGTCGCGCTCACGAAGTGGGCGAGGTCGGCGTATTCACGCCCAAGCGCAAGAAGCTGGAAAAACTCTCATCGGGCGAGGTGGGCTGGCTCACTGCGTCGATCAAGGATGTGCATGGCGCCCCGGTCGGCGACACCCTGACTCAGGCAGGCAAGCCTGCTGACAAGCCGTTGCCAGGTTTCCAGACCATGCAGCCGCGCGTGTTCGCCGGCTTGTTCCCGGTTTCGGCGGACGACTATCCGGCTCTGCGCGAAGCTCTCGACAAGCTGCGCCTCAACGATGCGGCGATGTTCTTCGAGCCGGAAAGCTCCGAGGCGATGGGCTTTGGTTTCCGTTGCGGCTTCCTGGGCTTGCTGCACATGGAAATCGTGCAGGAACGCCTGGAGCGCGAATACGACTTGGATCTGGTCACCACGGCACCGACGGTGGTGTACGAAATCCTCAAGAGCGACGGCTCGGTGATGTTGCTGGACAACCCGGCCAAGCTGCCGGCGGCGCATCTGATCGAAGAGATCCGGGAGCCGATCATCGTCGCCAATATCCTTACGCCGCCAGATTACATCGGCAACGTCATCACGTTATGCGAAGAGAAGCGCGGCGTGCAGCGTTCCATCCAGTATCTGGCTACCCAGGTGCAGATCAGCTACGAGATCCCACTGGCCGAAGTGGTGCTGGATTTCTTCGACCGTTTGAAGTCGGTCTCGCGTGGCTACGCTTCGATGGACTACCACTTCGAGCGCTTCGAAGCCGGTCCGTTCGTGCGCGTGGACGTGCTGATCAACGGTGACCGTGTGGATGCATTGAGCCTCATCCTGCATCGCGTTCATGCCGAGCGTCGTGGCCGTGATCTGGTCGAGCGCATGAAGGAGCTGATTCCGCGGCAGCAATTCGATGTGGCCATCCAGGCGGCGATCGGCGCGCAAGTCGTCGCGCGCTCCACGGTGAAAGCCCTGCGCAAGAACGTTTTGGCCAAGTGTTATGGCGGCGACGTCAGCCGTAAGAAGAAGCTGCTGGAGAAGCAGAAGGAAGGCAAGAAGCGCATGAAGATGGTCGGCCGTGTGGAAATCCCACAGGAAGCCTTCCTTGCCGTATTGAAGGTGGACAAATAATAAACCTGCGGATTCGGCGTTCCCCACGCCGAGCAACCTTGGAGTAGGGCATGGATTTCGATTTCTCGGCGATTCTGCTTGGCCTCACCGTCGCGTTCGGCGTGGTGTGGGGTCTGGACCGCCTGTTCTTCTACAAGCAGCGCAAGGCCAAGGCCGAAGCGGCTGGCGCCGAGATACGCGAGCCGGTGCTGGTGGACTGGTCGCGCTCGCTGTTTCCGGTGGTATTGGTCGTGCTGCTGCTGCGTTCGTTCGTGGCCGAGCCGTTCCGCATTCCTTCCGGCTCGATGATGCCGACGCTGGACGTCGGTGATTTCATCCTGGTAAACAAATTCTCTTATGGCCTGCGCATGCCGGCCTTCAACAACAAATTTCTGAGCCTCGGTGAACCCAAGCGAGGCGACGTAGTGGTGTTCCGCTTCCCGGGTTACCTGTGCGAGGACGGCGGCAAGCTGGTGCGCAGTGGCGATCAAAGCTGTTCCGATCCGCATGCGCCGGTGCCAAGTCAGAACTGGATCAAGCGCATCATCGGCATGCCGGGCGATCGCGTGGAGATGCGCGGCGACCAGTTGCTGGTCAATGGCGAGCCGGTGTCGGCTGATCTGGTTGGCCCCTACGAGGGCGACCCCAAGCGCCCGGAGTCGCGCTTGATGCTGGAAATGGGTGCAACTTTGTGGAACGAGCACTTGCCGAATGGCCAGGGCGGCGTGGTCAATCATCTGACTGCCCGCATGCCCAACTACGCCATCCCGCCGCCGCTACCCAACGCACGAGTGCCCTTGGTGGTGCCTCAGGGCTGCTACCTGGCCATGGGCGATAACCGGTACAACAGCACCGACAGCCGCTGGTGGGGCTGCTTGCCGGAGCAGAACCTGGCCGGCAAGGCGTTTCTGATCTGGCTGAGCTGGACCGGCTCGGGCGTGGCCTTCCATCGCATGGGCACGGTCATACATTGAAAAAGCGTGACCGTCGTTGACCGAATATCGGTGACGGCCACGGTCAGTTGCGGCAACAATGAGCGCGCGGCCCTGACCGCCGGAACACGCCGGCGGCTGGTGCCCATAGGCTGGATATCGCCGCACGGCGGCATAGCGAGGGGACTATGAAATCGAAGCAGTCGGGCATCACTCTTATCGGGTTCTTGTTCGTGTTGGTCATTGCGGCTTTCTTCGGCTATATGGCCATGAAATTGGTACCGGCCTATGCCGAGTTCATGGGCGTCAACAAGGCCATGAACCAGGTGGCCAGCAGCGGCGTGGAAGGCAAGACGCTGGATGACCTCCGCCGCGACCTCATGTTCAAGATGAACTTTCAGTACGTGGATGACGCCACCATCAAGCCCAAGGACATCACGATCAAGCGCTCTGCCAACGCTGCGCAGCTGAATATCAGCTACGACAAGCGCGTCCCGTTTTTGTACAACATCGACTTCCTGCTGCATTTCGAGAAGAGTGTCGCGCTGCAGGGCAATATCGGTGGATAAGCACAGGCTTACGATTTGACCAAGCTGGCATACCGCTTCCGTGACTCGGCACTCGCGCAGCTCGCGCTGACTCATCGCAGCGCGGGCAAGCCAAACAACGAGCGGCTGGAGTTCCTCGGCGACGCACTCCTGGGTGTACTAGTCGCCGAGCTGCTTTACGAAGCTCACCCGAACGCAAGCGAAGGTGAGCTTTCACGTCTGCGTGCCCAGCTGGTCAATGGCCAGGCGCTGGCGGTCATTGCCCGAGAGTTGGAGCTGGGTGACGAGCTGAAGCTGGGCTCCGGTGAGCTCAAGAGCGGTGGCTTCCGCCGGGACTCCATCCTGGCTGATGCTTTTGAGGCACTGGTTGCGGCGGTTTACCTCGACGCCGGGTTTGGCGAATGCCGCAGCGTCGTGCGTGCGCTGTTCGAGCCGCTGGTCGCAGCCATCCCGCGGTCGTCCAAGGATGCCAAGACGCGCCTTCAGGAGCTTGTACAGGCGCGAGGCTGGCCTTTGCCGCAGTACGACCTGATCGACAGCCACGGCGAAGATCACGCCAAGACGTTTGACGTTGCTTGCCAGATCACCGAGCCCGCCCCAATCCGGGCCGAGGGGCGCGGTAATAGCCGTCGGGCGGCCGAACAGGACGCCGCGGAGACGGTGCTAAGCCAATTGCAGGAACTGCAGGGCTGATGGTATCGCCGGCCTGGCCGGCCTCGTTGACCGCTTGATCCGGATGACCGGGTCATCACGATGGCGTTATCACTGAGCGCCATCAAAGACATACACTTCCCCTTGTTCCCCGCTCGAGCTGCCCGCGGATGCCGGCCTGCCATGGGGAAAACCGAACAGGCTTTGACCATGAACGACAATGACGATCTCGACCTCGGCGCCCCTGCCGAGCTTCCTCACGACGATTTCCGCTGCGGCACCGTGGCGCTGGCAGGTCGGCCCAACGTGGGCAAGTCGACCTTGCTGAACGCGCTGATCGGCTTTCGCCTGTCGATCGTCAGTCCGCGACCGCAGACCACGCGCCACCGCATCCTGGGTATTGCCACCAGCGAAGCCGGCCAGATCATGTATGTCGATACGCCGGGCCTGCATCGGGGGGCCAAGCGTGCGATGAACCGCAGCCTCAATCGCGCCGCGCGCTCAGCGATCAGCGAGGTCGATGTGGTTGTGCAAGTGATCGAGGCCGGCCGTTGGACGGATGAGGACGAGGCGCTCTATGAGGCCCTGGTCGAGCAGAAAGTGCCGCGCCTGCTGGTCATCAACAAGGTGGATCTCGCCAAGGAGAAGGCGACCATGCTGCCGTTCGTGGCGGATCTGATGACGCGCCACCATTTCGACGACGTGTACTACGTCAGCGCGCTCAAGCAAAATGGCCTGAAGGAGCTGGAGCTGGGCATCCTCAAGCGCCTTCCGGTGCAGCCGCCGGTATACGGTGAGGACGAGGTCACCGATCGCAGCGAGCGCTTCCTTGCCGCCGAGATGGTGCGCGAACAGCTGATGCTGCGCCTGGACCAGGAACTGCCGTACGCCACCACGGTGGAGATCGAACAGTTCCAGGATCGCCCCGACGGCGTGGCCGAGATTCATGCCGTGATTTGGGTCGAACGCGATGGTCAGAAGGCCATCGTGATCGGCAATGGCGGTGCTCAGCTAAAGGTCATCGGCAGCGCCGCGCGACGTCATATGGAGCGTACCTTCGAGCGCAAAGTGTTCCTGCGCCTGTGGGTGAAGGTGCGTGAGGGTTGGGTCGATGACGAGACCATGCTGAAGAAATTCGGTTATACGGATTAAGCATCGGCAACAAGGAGGCGTGGCCGTTGCCGGCGCAACTTGAACCGACTTCGTTCTCCGACCAAAGTCTCTCATGCGCATTGAGCAGCAACCGGCCTATGTCCTCCATTCGCGGCCCTACCGCGAGACGTCGATGTTGCTCGAATGCCTGACCCGCGATCATGGCCGCATTGGCGTGGTTGCGCGCGGCGTACGGCGTGAGCGTGCCCGCCTGCAGCGAGCTCAGCTGGAACCTTTCCAGTCACTGGCACTGGATCTGCTGTTTCGCGGCGAACTTGCCACCCTGCTGGGCGCGGAGGGCATGGGGACGCCGCAGCGCCTCGTGGGCGACGCCGGGTTGGCGGGCCTTTACCTCAATGAACTGGTGGTCCGCCTGACCGGTCGCCAGGATCCGCAGCCTGAGCTGTTCGAGGCCTATGCGCGGACGTTGCCGAGATTGGCGGGGCCGGAATCCATGGCCTGGAGCCTGCGGCGCTTTGAGCGCGACCTGCTCGAGGCCATTGGCTATGCACTACAGCTGCAGTTTGAGGCTGAGTCCGGCGAGCCAGTAGATGCGGGTCAGCTCTATCGCTACCAGGTCGAACTAGGTCCATCGCCGTGCCGGCCGGGTACGGCGCACGCGCTTCGCGGTAGTGATCTGCTTGCGCTTGCGCAGGACCGCATGCCTGACGTCGCCGGCTTGTCGGCATTGCGGACCATGATGCGCGAAGTAATCCGCTTCCATCTCGGTGGTGGAGAACTGCATGCATGGCATGTGCTGGGCGCGGCGATGTCGCGGCGCTGAGTGGCCCCTGCGTTTGAACGGCGCGACGAATTTAATCACTCCGCTCCAGCAGCGTGCCTGACAGGCGCAGACGCTTCAGGTCGAATGCATTTCCAGCGCCTCGATGGTGGCCAGCAGCGCTCTGCTAAAACGCTTTAGCGGTGCCAGTGAGCCTGAGTGACCCAGCTTGAGGTGACGCTGCAGCGAGGTAGCCTGCGCGGCCAACGCTGTCGCACCGCAAAAGCCGCAGGACGAGCGCAGGCGGTGCAGCCTTCCAGCAAAGGCTTCAGGGTCATCGCGCAGCACATCCAGGTCCTGGTAGAGGCCAGCCAGTTCGGCCCGCAGCAGCGTGCGCATGGCTTTCACCACATCGGCGTCGCCCATGGTCGCAACGGCCTGGGCGTCGTCGAGCAGCGGCATGGCCGAGGCGCCGGCCTGTACGAGCGCAAGAATGCGCCGCAGGTCTGCCAGGTTGCAGGGCTTCTGCAGCACCTCGCTGAATTCGGCCGACAGCAGGCGCTGTCGTTCCGTCGCGTCCATCTCGGCGCTGGTGGCTACGGCGGTGCAGTCGCTGGAGCGGGCTGCCGGATCATGGCGCAGGGTGGCCAGCACTTCTTCCGCGCCGGCGCCTGGCATGCGGCAATCCAGCAGCAACAGGTCGAAGGCCTCTTCGTGAGCCAGGGCGATGGCAGCAGGGCCGTCATCGCAGGCCTGTGCCTCCAGGCCAAGGCTGCGCAAGGCTTCGACCAGGAAAAGGCGGCTGGTGGGGTCGTCGTCGGCCACCAGGGCGCGGACGGTTTCGGGGGCGCCGGAGGCGCGCGAAGGGTCGCTGGAAGGCGTGTTGAACATGACTAGTCCGTGTCGTTCAGCTGATTTTGGCAGAATGGCGCGTCATGCGCCCCACATCAAGCCACCTATTGCTCAGTCTCGGCATCCTGTTTTGGGTGGGATGGATGCCGCCTGCGCGAGCGGACGTGGCGATTGGCGCCAAGATCGTGAGCCTGCCCGGCCTGAAGATGCAGGACGCCCAGGCGCGTATCGGAGAGGACGGGCAGGGCGGATTGAAGCTGAGCCTGCGTGCGGTCAAGGCCGAAGTGCCTGCGATGGGCTGGAAGCGGGTGAATGTCGACCTGCAGGGCACCCTGCAGCGCGATACCCACATGCGCTGGCTGTTCGACGGCGCGATGCAGCTGTCAGGTGCGCCAGGCAATGCGCTGGGCAATGCCACCGTGGGGATGGTCGTGGACGAGGCGGCCAACACACTGGAGATCAACATTGCCCAGGGGCAGGCACAAGCCAGCACCGCTTTGCCGCTGGACCAGCCCACCCATGCCCAGATCAGTCTCAAGGGCGTACCTACGGTTTGGCTGCAGGGGCTGTTGAGCACGATATGGGCAGGCCGTGCCACCGCCGGCAAGCTGGACGCCGATATCGCGCTGGATCTGGCAGACAAAGGGATCCAGGCCTCGGGGCAATTCGCGCTCAGCGCGGCCGGGTTCGATACTCCCAGTGGCACGCTGGCTGGCCAAGCCGTCAATGGCAACGGCCGCTTGAACTTCGACAGTACGACCAGTCCTTCGCGCATCGACCTGGATGCAAGCCTGCGGGGTGGCGAGCTGCTGCTAGGCCCCATTTTTGCCCGATTGCCCGATCACCCCGTGCAGCTGAGCCTGTCGGCGGCAACCCAAAACGGCGCGATTGACCTGCCGCGCCTGCGCGTGGCCGATGCCGACGCGCTGCAGTTCGATGGCTCCATGGCCTTCAACGCCAAGGGTGAGTTGCAGAAGCTCAAGCTTGAGCGGTTGCAATCGCGATTCCCGGCGGCCTACCAACGCTACGGCCAGGCTTGGCTGGCCACGCTGGGCATGCGCGATATGCGTATCGACGGTCAGCTCAGCGGCAATCTCGATATTGGAGCGAACGGGTTACGCAGCTTTGCCTTCGACACGGATGGGTTGGATCTGGCCGACGCCGAAGGCCGGCTCGCCGTAAAGGGTCTGCGCGGTGGTCTGGACTGGGCTGTGGATGGCGAACGTCCGGCCACATCGCTGGGCTGGCAGAGCCTGCAGGTGTATCGGATGGCCAACGGTGCCGCGCAGTCGCGCTGGCAGAGCCGCGGCGGTGCGCTGAGCATGCAGCATGCGCTCGAAGTGCCGTTGCTCAACGGTCGCGCGCGCATCGGTGATTTCGAATGGCGACCGGCCGCGGCGAAGGGACGTCGGCTGTCAACGTCGATGACCTTCACCGGCATCGACATGGCCGCGTTTTCGCGTGCCATGGGGTGGCCCGAGTTCCGGGGTACGCTCGGCGGAGCGATTCCCGCGTTGCGTTGGGTCGATGACCGCTTCGAACTGGATGGCGGTCTTTCGGTGAACGTCTTCGATGGCTTCATCGACATCACACAGTTGAGCCTGCAAGGCCCCTTTGGCGCCAGTCCGGTGCTGGCCGCTGACGTGCAGGTGCGGCAGCTTGATCTGGCTGCCATGACCGGCGTGTTCGATTTCGGCAATATCACCGGGCGCATGGACGGCTCGATCGACGACCTGCGCCTGGTCAACTGGAATCCGGTGGCGTTCAAGGCCAACATGCTGGCGGGTAGTGGCGGTCGCATCAGCCAGCGAGCGGTGAACAACCTCACGGCAGTCGGTGGCGGCGGCATGGCGGCAGGACTGCAGGGCGCTGTGCTGAAGCTGTTCAAGACCTTTGGTTACAAGCGCATCGGATTGAACTGCACATTGCAGGCATCCGTCTGCCACATGGGTGGTCTGGACGACAGCGCGGATGGCTACACTATCGTGGAAGGCAGCGGCCTGCCGCATTTGCAGGTCATCGGTCACCAGACGCAGGTGGACTGGCCCACACTGGTGCGACGTCTCAAGACCGCTATCGAAGGCAACGGACCGGAAGTCCACTGAGCACACTCACCTTGCGTGAGCATCCACACCCGAAGGAGTCGAACATGCGCAAGCTCGTCTATGGATTGCTGACCACGTTGCTGGTCGCGCTGGTGGGGTGCGTCACCATCAATGTGTATTTCCCCGAGGCCGCCGCACAGAAGGCTGCCGACCAATTCATTGGCACCGTGTTGGACAGCTCCGCACCCGCGCCGGAACCCAAGAGCGATCAGCCGCCGGCGCCACCCAAGAAGGGCGACCAGCCGGCGGCCATGCTGCTTGATCTGCTGATTCCCGCCGCCTACGCGGCCGATGCACCCAATATCCGCATTCAGACGCCCACCACTGAAGCGATTCATGGACGCATGCAGGAACGTTTCCGCAGCACGCTGGCACCGCTGTTCAGCAGTGGCGCGATTGGTTTCACCCAGGACGGACTGGTCGCGGTGCGTGATGCGGCCAAGGTGCCACTGGACCAGCGCGCTGGCGTGAATGCCGCCGTGGCTGATGAGAATCGTGACCGCAATGCGCTGTATCGCGAGGTGGCCAATGCCAACAATCATCCCGAGTGGGAGGCGCAGATTCGTGGCACCTTCGCCAAGGGCTGGATCGAGAGGGCGCGCGCGGGCTGGTATTATCAAGACCCTTCGGGCGTCTGGAAGCAGAAGTAAGCCGTTCGCCCCATTCAACCTTTTACCTGATGACCGCGCCCGGGTCCTCACGATCCGGGCGCGTGCGTTTGCGGACCACGTTACCTATCCATGAAAGAATTTGAAGCCACCATCACTGACCTAAGCCATGATGGCAAAGGCGTCACACGCATCGACGGCAAGGCCGTGTTCGTCAGCGGCGCGCTGCTCGGCGAGCAGCTGAAACTGCGCATCCGCAAGCGCCACCGTCATTACGACGAAGCCGAGGTAGTGGAGCTGATAACGCGCTCGCCGCATCGCGTGGAGCCACGTTGCCGTCATTTCGGCCAGTGCGGCGGCTGCTCGCTACAGCATCTGGACGCCGAATCGCAGATCGAGGTGAAGCAGCGCGTGCTGAAGGACAACTTCGAACGCATCGGCAAGGTGGCTCCCGAGCTGTGGCTGCCGCCGCTTACCGACCAGCCCTGGTCCTATCGCCGCAAGGGACGCCTGTCCGTGCGCGCGGTGGCCAAGAAAGGGCGCGTGCTGGTGGGGTTTCGCGAAGAGAGCAACCCTCGCTTCGTGGCCGACATCAGCCAGTGCGAAGTGGTGCATCCGGCGCTGGGTCCAAAAATTGGCCTGCTTGCGGAGCTGGTAAGCAGCATGGATGCCGCCAATGAGATTCCGCAGATCGAATTCGCCGCCGGTGATGACACCGTAGCGCTGGTCTTCCGCCACATGTCGCCGCTGAGCGAGCGCGACCAGGCCGCGCTGGTGGAATTCGGCAAGCAGCACGGCTTTGCCATCTATCTGCAGCCAGGTGGTGTGAGCAGCGTGCACCCGCTGTGGCCGGAACATCCGCGACTGGCTTTCCGTATTCCCAGTGGCGATGCGGGGATCGACGACGTGGAACTGGAATTTCGTCCGCTCGATTTCGTGCAGATCAATGCAGGCATGAACCGCCGCATGATGGCGCGGACGATGGAGTTGCTCGATCCGCAGCCGGGCGACCGCGTACTCGATCTGTTCTGCGGCCTGGGCAATTTCACTCTGCCGATTGCCCGTCGCGTGGCTGAAGTGGTTGGCGTGGAGGGCGAGCACGGGTTGGTCGAGCGCGCTGCCGAAAACGCCGCGCGCAATGGCATCACGCATGCCCGCTTCGAAGTGGCCAACCTGTTCGAGGATCAAAGCCACGCGCACTGGGCAAAGCAACCGTGGGACAAACTGTTGCTCGATCCGCCGCGTGCTGGCGCCGACAAAGTGCTGGAGTATCTGCCGCACAAGGAGACCCAGCGTATTGTTTACGTATCGTGTCACCCCGGTTCGCTGGCTCGCGATGCAGGCATCCTGGTGCAGAAGCATGGCTTCCGCTTGAGCGCGGCTGGCGTGATGGATATGTTCCCTCACACCGCCCACGTGGAGTCGATCGCGTTGTTCGAACGCTAGGCCGACGTCGAAGAGAAGTAACGCCCATCTGTTGCGATTCTTCTCCGCGTCTTCCCTCAACCTCATCCAACGGTTGCATCATGGGCATCGAGATCGAACGCAAATTCCTCCTCAGCGACGATAGCTGGCGCGACGCCGCCACGCATAGCGAACGCATCGCGCAAGGCTATCTATTGGGTGCGAAGGCATTGCACGATGGCGCGGCGCGCGCTTCGGTGCGCGTGCGTCGCTCGGGCGAAACTGCCTGGCTCAACATCAAGTCCGCGCAACTGGGCATCGAACGCGCTGAATTCGAATACCCGATGCCGCTGGCCGATGCCGAGCAGATGCTCGCCACACTATGCGATGGCGTGCTGGAGAAGATCCGCCATCACGTTATCGTGGAGGGCGTGCTGTTCGAGATCGACGAGTTCTTCGGCGACAACGCCGGCCTGGTCGTGGCCGAGGTCGAGCTGCCGTCGGCGGACGCGTCGTTCCCGCGCCCGTCCTGGCTGGGGCGCGAGGTTAGCCACCTGGTGCGCTACTACAACGTCAACTTGATTGCCCATCCCTATTCACAATGGACGCAGGACGAGCGACAGGCCGCAGGAGAGCAGATGCCATGCTGATGATCGGCCTGGCTGGCACCACGCTGGCAAGTTCGGAGCACGCCTGGCTCACCGCAAAGGGCGTGTCCGGCGTCGTACTGTTCTCGCGCAACTTCGAATCGTTGGACCAGTTGATGGCGCTGGTGGACGCGATCCGTGAAGTTGGTGGTGAGGACATGCTCATTGCCGTCGATCAGGAAGGCGGGCCGGTGCAGCGTTTTCGCGAAGGCTTCACCCGCTTGCCGCCGCTGTCGGCCATCGGTGCGGTGTACAACCGGGACCCGGAAAACGCCGTGCGGCTCGCCGAGGAGCACGCGTGGGTGATGTCCAGCGAGCTACGCGCCAGCGGTGTGGATTTCAGTTTTGCGCCGGTGGCGGATCTGGCGCGCGGCAATGCCGCCATCGGTACGCGCGCCTTTCATGCGGATCCCTCCGTGGCTGCGGAGCTGGCGCAGGCTTATGTGCGCGGCATGCACCTTGGCGGCATGGCCGCGGTGCTCAAGCATTTCCCGGGGCATGGTTCGGTGGCGGCGGATACCCACAAGGCGACGGCTATCGATCCACGTCCGCTCGATGACATCCGCCGCGACGATCTGGTGCCGTTCGCGGAAAGCCTCGCCGCGCACGCCGAGGCGGTGATGATGGCGCACGTCGTCTATCCCGCCGTTGATGCACGGCCGGCCGGTTTCTCGCGGCGCTGGGTCGGCGAGATCCTTCGCGGTGAACTGGGCTTCACTGGCGCAGTGATCAGCGACGACATCAGCATGGCAGCCGCCGGTGAGGCGGGCGGTGTCGCAGCTCGCGTCAGTGCCCATCTGGATGCCGGGTGCGATCTCGTGCTGGCCTGCTTCCCGGATGTCGTGGAGGAAGCCATAGGCGCCGTGCAGGGCAGGGCAGCGGCCGCACCCGAGCGGCTGGCCGCATTACGCGGTGCATTGGCCTCCACCTGGGAAGGGCTTACCGATAACCCGCAGCGCGATCGCTTCGTCGCGCGCATCACGGCGCTCAACGCCGCCGAAGGACAAACCCCAGCATGACCACCAACACCCCTTCGCTGGCGGCGGCGCTGGCCGACGCCGACTTGCTGTTCGATCGTGCTGCCCTGGAAAGCGTCATTGCCGACTTGGGGCGCCAAGTCGATGCAGCGCTTGATGGCGAGCGGGCGGTGTTCCTCACCGTAATGAATGGCGCGCTGATCTTTGCCGGTCATCTGGCCCTGGCGATCCGCACCGATATGGAATTCGACTATGTGCACGCCACGCGTTATCGCGGCGCCACTTCCGGCAGCGAACTGCATTGGCTGCGCGAGCCGGCGGCAGACCTGAAGGGGCGCACGGTGCTGCTGGTGGACGACATCCTCGATGAGGGTCATACGCTGAAGGCCGTGCGCGACGACTGCCTGCGGCGCGGCGCCCGCCGCGTGCTGATCGCCAGCCTGTGCACCAAGCAGCATGACCGCCTGGTGGAAGGCATTGCTTCCGATTTCAATGGTGTCGAGTTGCCGGATCGCTATGTGTTCGGCTTTGGCATGGACTATCACGAGCAGGGACGTAACCTGCCGGGCATCTACGCATTGAAGTAAGCCGATCATCCACCGCGGAGCGCGAGCATGAACATACTGGGTATCTCTGGCAGCCTGCGGCAGGCCTCATTCAACACCGCGCTGCTGAGTGCCGCACAGGAACTGGCACCGGCGGGGATGAACATCGTCATTCATCGCCTGCACGGCCTGCCGCTGTTCGATCAGGACGTGGAAGAGCAGGGCGATCCCGCGCCGGTGACGGCGCTGAAGGAAGCGATCGATCGGGCGGACGGCCTGCTGTTCGCCTGTCCGGAATACAACGGCGGCATCACTGGCGTGCTGAAGAACGCCATCGACTGGGCCTCCCGCGTCGGTAAGTCGCGCCAGGCGGCCGCGCTGACCGGCAAGACGGTGTGCATCGTCGGCGCCAGTCCC
This sequence comes from Dyella sp. OK584, assembly GCF_057787755.1. NCBI lineage: Bacteria > Pseudomonadati > Pseudomonadota > Gammaproteobacteria > Lysobacterales > Rhodanobacteraceae > Dyella > Dyella sp. OK584. The sequence goes on along the minus strand of NZ_CM173542.1, from coordinate 3,510,696 downwards.
GGCATCACCGGCACCGTGCGCGCCCAGGACCAATTGCGCCAGATATTGCGCCGCGCTGGCGCCCGCAGCGAGCCGCAGGGCGACGTGCTGGTGTTCCAGGCGCACACCAAGATCATCGAAGGGCGGCTCGCCGACGAGCGCGCGCGTGATGCGTTGGGTCGCCATCTGCAGGGATTCGCCGACTGTCTGACCATGACGGCGAAGCACTTTTAATTCGAAAGCAGGAACCAACCGTGACTATCGATCTCGCCGTCATTGGCGGCAGCGGCTTGTACAACTTCCCCGGCCTGGAAAACACCGAGCGCCACAGTGTGGATACGCCGTTCGGGACGGCGTCGGGTGACGTGGTGATCGGTGATTTCGCCGGTCGCCGGGTGGCCTTCCTGGCTCGTCACGGCGAAAGCCACACCGTGCCTCCGCACCGCGTGAACTATCGCGCCAACCTGTGGGCGCTGCATTCGCTGGGAGCCCGCCGCGTCATTGGCGTGAACGCGGTCGGCGGTATCCGTGCCGACATGGGGCCACGGGTGATCGTGGTGCCTGATCAGATCATCGACTACACCCACGGGCGCTACACCAGCTTTTGCGATGTTGAGGGTGCCGAGGTCCGGCATATCGACTTCAGCGAGCCCTACACTGAATCGCTGCGTCGGGCGCTGATCGCAGCCGCCCATGCGACGGGCATTACGGTGATCGACGGTGGCTGCTATGGCGCCACCCAGGGGCCGCGCCTGGAGACCCGGGCGGAAATCGCCCGCATGAAGCGCGATGGCTGCGACCTGGTCGGCATGACCGGCATGCCCGAGGCGGTGCTCGCCCGAGAGCTCGAACTGGAGTACGCCTGCCTGGCCCTGGTCGCCAATTTTGCTGCCGGCTGCGGTGACGAGGCCGAGATCAGCATCGAGGAAATCTTCGCCCATCTGGCCGCCGCGACCGCCGAAGTGCCCCCCATCCTTGGCCATTTGCTCAAAAGCTGAGCAATACGTTCGGTTTTGATCGTGGAAAAAGGGCGACCATATTGCGCTTTGCCATAAAACATGTTGATACTTCCGTTGTGCCAGGGGCGGCGGACCAAGGGGTCAAGGTGGTTCAGTGCTTTCCGTGGTGCATCCAGTCCATGATTCAGAGGTTCACGCAATGCGTTTCGGTACGGTCAAGTGGTTCAACGACGCCAAGGGTTTCGGCTTCATCGCGCCTGAGGACGGTGGGGAGGACGTGTTCGTCCACTTTTCGGCGATCAACTCCAAGGGCTTCCGTAGCCTGCAGGAAGGTCAGCGCGTGAAGTTCGAAGTCACCACGGGCCCGAAGGGCGCCCAGGCTTCGGGCGTCGAGATCGCTGGTTGATTTCGGCGTTCCGGCGCGCGCGCCGGTCATCGATGTAAGAAAGAAGCCCCGCGTCGCAAGACGCGGGGCTTCTGTTTTTTAAAACGGCGTAACTGGAGTAGGTGATGGCAGACCGTAGAGATTTCCTGAAAGCCTCCATGCTGGGCGCGTCGGCTTTCGCGCTGGCCGGCAAGGCAGGTGCAACAGGGGCGGTGACGGGTAAGGGCGCCACGGGCGCACGCGTCATTTCTACCTGGGACTTCGGCGTGGCCGCCAATCAGGCGGCCTGGGCGGTGCTAGCCAAGGGTGGCAACGCGCTGGACGCCGTGGAAACCGGCGTGATGGTGCCGGAGGCGGACCTGAAGAACCACAGCGTGGGTCGCGCCGGTTATCCCGATCGCGACGGCCATGTGTCGCTCGACGCCAGCATCATGGACGCCGAGGGCAACTGCGGCGCGGTGGCCGCGCTGGAACATATCGCGCATCCGATTCAGGTGGCGCGCCGGGTGATGGAACGCACGCCGCACGTGCTGCTGGTGGGCGATGGCGCATTGCAGTTCGCGATAGAGCAGGGCTTCAGGAAAGAGGAGCTGCTCACGCCCGAGTCCGAGCAGGCGTGGAAAGAGTGGCTGAAGACGGCGCATTACCAGCCCTCGGTCAACAGCGAGGTTCGCGACTACGGCAAGACGGGCATGCCAGGCGGCAAGGACAATCACGACACCATCGGCATGCTGGCCATCGATGCACACGGTCGCCTCGCTGGCGCCTGTACGACCAGTGGCATGGCCTGGAAGTTGCGCGGTCGTGTGGGCGACAGTCCGATTATCGGCGCGGGCCTCTATGTCGATGGCGACGTGGGTGCCGCTACCTCCACTGGCGTGGGTGAGGAAGTCATCCGTAATGTCGGCAGCTTTCTGGTGGTGGAACTGATGCGCCAGGGGCGCTCACCGCAGGAAGCCTGTCGTGAGGCTGTCATGCGCATCGTCAAGCGTAAGCCGAAGGCCTCGAAGGACCTGCAGGTGGGTTTCCTTGCCATGAATCGCGAGGGCGATGTGGGGGCGTTCGCGATCCAGCCGGGATTCTCCTACGCGGTATGCGATGCGAAACGCCAGGACGGATTGCTGCCCTCCAAGAGCGTGTTCTGAGATGGCAATGCGTTTGCTCGAAGTGGCGGCCAACTCGCTGGCGTCGGCAATGGCCGCGCAAGCGGGAGGGGCTGGTCGCATCGAACTGTGCACGGGGCTGGAGCTGGGAGGGCTGACACCCTCTTACGCACAGATCGCGCTTGTGCGCGAGCGAGTGCATCTGCCGTTGTACGTGTTGATCCGTCCTCGTGCCGGCGATTTTCTCTACAGCGATTCCGAGATCGAGACGATGCAGCAGGACGTCGAGGCCTGCGCATCGCTTGGTTGCGATGGCGTGGTGTTCGGCGTGCTCGATGCCGATGGCGAGGTGGATATGGTCCGCTGCGGCGCCCTGGTCAGTGCTGCTGGACGCATGGGCGTGACATTCCACCGTGCGTTCGATCTGGTGCGGGACCAGGCACGCGCACTGGAGGATGTCATTGCGTTGGGGGCAGAGCGGGTACTGACTTCAGGTGGGTGGCGTTCGGCCGTACAGGGCGCGGCGGCTATCCGCGCACGGGTCGAGCAGGCGGGAAGCCGAGTGGTGGTGATGCCTGGCGCCGGCATTCAGCCCGGTAATATCGCCGCCCTGGCCGCAGACACGGGCGCGCACGAATTTCACGCGTCGGCCAAGCGCAGCTTGGTGTCAGGCATGCGTCATCGCCATGGCAACAGGTTGGACATGGATGCCGGTGAAATTCGCACCGATGCGGACGAGGTGCGCGCGCTGGTCGATGCGCTCAAATCCATCTGAGTATTGGCGCACCGTGCCAGCCGTGCATGGGCACGTACCAGCACTTCAGGCCGTGAACTGCAGCCGTGCCAGTTCCGCGTAGAGTCCGCCCTCGGCCAGCAAACTCTGATGCGTGCCCTGGGCCACGATGCGGCCACCGTCCAACACGACGATGCGATCGGCGCGCTGCACGGTGGCGAGGCGATGGGCAATCACCAGCGTAGTGCGGCCCTTCTCCAGTCGCTCCAGCGCCTGCTGGATGGCAGCCTCGGACTGGGCATCCAGCGCCGAGGTGGCTTCGTCGAGCAGCAGTAGCGGTGCGTCACGCAAAATCGCGCGGGCGATCGCGATGCGCTGCCGCTGCCCACCGGAGAGACGCACGCCGCGCTCGCCCAGTTCCTCGTCGTAAGCCTTGCCCATGGCGCTGATGAAATCGTGCGCTTCGGCAGCGCGGGCTGCCTCCCGCACTTCTTCGTCGTCCGCATCCTGCCGGCCGAACCGGATGTTGTCCGCGGCACTGCCGCCGAAGATCACGGTTTCCTGCGGCACCAGTGCAATGGCGCCGCGCAGTTCGGGCAGGGCCAGTGCGCGCAGGTCGACGCCATCGAGAGTGATGCGTCCGGTCTGTGGATCGTAGAACCGCAGCAACAGCGCGAAGACCGTGCTCTTGCCTGCGCCGGATGGACCGACCAGTGCGACGGTTTCGCCAGGCCGGATCGCGAGATCGAAGTCGTACAACGCTGGCGCATCCGGGCGCGTTGGATAATGGAACTTCACGTTCTCGAAGTGCAGCGCACCTTGCATTGGTTTGGGCAGTGGCGAAGGTTGTGCCGGGCTGGTGATCTCGGCGCGCTCCTCGAACAATTCGCCGATACGCTCCATCGCACCCGCCGCGCGCAGCACGTCGCCCCACACCTCGGAAAGGCCCGCCAGCGAACCTGCGGCGAAGATCGCGTACAGCACGAACTGGCCCAGCACGCCCGCACCCAAGGTTCCAGCCAGCACGTCGCGGGCGCCGGCCCACAGCACCAGCGTGATCGCGCCGAAGAACAGCACGATCACCGTGGCGGTAAGCATGGAACGCATGCCGATGCGCTTGCGCGCTGTGGCCAGTGCGCGGGTAATGGCGCTGCCATAGCGGGTGCTCTCGATATCCTCGCGGGCATAGGCCTTTACGGCAGGGGCCGCATTGAGTGTTTCGTTGGCAATGGCGGCGGTGTCGGCAAGGCGATCCTGGCTGGCGCGCGAAAGTTTCTGCACGCGACGGCCAAACACCAGGATGGGCAGCATCACTGCCGGAATCACCAGCGCGGTGAGGCCAGCGAGGCGCGGGCTGGTCCATGCCATCATGGCGGTGGCGCCCAGCAACATCACGGCGCTGCGTAACGCCACCGAGATGCCCGAACCAATTAGCGCCTGGATCACTTCGGTGTCGGTGCCCAGGCGTGAGATCAGCTCACCCACGCGGCTGCGTTCGAAGAAGCCCACATCGAGCCGGATCACGTGTGCATACAGTTTCGCGCGGAGCGATGCCAATGCGCGCTCGCCCAGCAGCGTGATGCAGTAGTAGCGGGCGGCGGTGGCGAAAGCCAATACCAAGGCCACGCCGAACAAGCCGAGGAAGGTGGCATTGATGGCGGCGGCGTTCGAATGTCCAAAGCCCTGGTCGATCATGTGCCGCACCGCCATCGGCAGCACCAGCGTCGCGGTGGAGGAAATTCCCAGAAACACCAGCCAACCGAAAGCCAGCTTGCGATGCGGCTTGAGGAAGGGCCACAACTGCATCAGCGGGCCTAGGCGGCGTGCGGGGCGCTGGGTGTCGGCGGTTTCGCTCATGAGATCCTGTCGTCGGCATCCGCGCCGGATCGGCGCATGTCCTTCAAGGTGGGGCGGCCTGACCCCGATTCAATCCAGTCGCCGCGCCTCGTAGCGGCCGCGGCTGATATCGGTGACGCGCGCCTGCGCTTCGTCAACGCGGTTGGCAGGAAGTTGTATCTCTAGCTCGACGCCATCGGCGCCGAAGTTCTCCTGCATCACTTCCGCGTCCAGTTCGCGCAGCCGGGCCTTGAGCAAGGCCAGATCGGCGAAATCGCAATGGAGGCCAAGTCGCGCCATGGCCACGATCGGCACACGCTCGGCGCGGCGCAGGCACTCCGCAGCCGTGCCGCCGTAGGCCCGCACCAGCCCGCCTGCACCGAGCTTGATGCCGCCGTACCAGCGCGTCACCACGACCACGGCGCGGTCGATGCCTTGGCCCTCGATGGCCTGCAGGATGGGCCGGCCGGCCGTGCCACCGGGTTCGCCGTCGTCGTTGAAACGGTAGTCCTGGCCGATGCGGTACGCCCAGCAGTTATGCGTGGCGGCCAGGTCGCCCACCAGCCGCACGAAGGCAAGCGCCTGCTCGGGTGTCTGCACCGGTGCGGCCTGGGCGAGAAAGCGGCTTTTCTTGATGTCCTCGCTGTGCTGGAAGGCGGTGGCGAGGGTGTACAGCGTGTCACTCATGATCAGGAAGCTGGTTTCGCAAGTCGTCGGGCAAAGACACGTCCGGATGCGCCCGCTGGAAGGCGGTGAGTCGTTGCAAGGCTTCATCACGACGCTGCTGAGCGAAAAGCTGGCGGATCTTGTCGAGTTCCTGGGTAGGCGTATCGGCGGCGTTGACTGCCGTGGAATCGCGCACTGGCGACTCGGCGCGCATGGGCGCAGCCATGGCCTTCGCCGCGATGGCATCGCGGTTGCCGTAGCCCGCTTGCGGTTCGGGCGCTGGCACTGGTTGTAGCGATGGTGCGGGTGCGGCTTCCTGTGCAGCCATGACCATCGGTGCCGATGCGGCGGCTGGTGCCGCGGCCTGCTGTGCTATCGAGGCGGGGGCGATCACTCGCGGCTTGAGCGCGGAGCGGATGGACTCCCTTGCTTGCTGTGGGTTGTTCTTGGCGCGTGATTCAGGCGCCGCCGCGGGGGCCGCGGTTTGTTCTGCAAGTGTGCCTGCCGCTTGATTGGCGCTGTTTGCCGTTGGCGCGGAAAGGGCCGCAGCAGGCGGAGATGTGAGGATCGCCGCTGCGCCTGGAGCAGGCGCAGGCGGCAGGCTCGACGGTTGCTCGTGCAGGCGCCAACTCACTCCGGCCGCGAGCACCAGCACGGCGGCGCTCGCGGCGGCCACCGGCCAGCGCGGCATGCGCCTGCCTGGGCGCACCGCATCGGCGGCCGCGCGTCGCACGGCCTGGTCAAGTGCCGGCGCGGGCTCCTTGCGAGGCAGGCTGCGGTACAGCGCCTTGAGCTCGTTCTCGCCGGGCAGCGGTTCGTTATCGTGGTGATCGTGCGTGTTCATTCGGCCAACTGTTCGCGCAATCGGTTCATGGCATAGCGCAGACGCGACTTCGCAGTCTCGCGCCCCACGCCGGTGACTTCGGCAATTTCCTCCACACTCAAGTCGTTTTCCAGCCGCAACAACACGGCAGTGCGCTGCTCGTCGGGCAACGCCTCGATCGCGCGTTGCAGCCTGCGGCGACGTTCGAATTCCGACAATACGTGCTCAGGCTGCTCATCGCCGGGCCCGGCCAGGTTGTCGAGCGCGTACTCCGCTTCCTCGCCCGTGGCGACGGGGCGTTTACGTCGATAGCTGTCTATCAGCAGGTTATGCGCAATCTGCAGCAGCCACGTACTGAACTTCGCCTGGGGCGTGTAGCGCGTGCGTGCTGCAACAACGCGACTCCAGGTTTCCTGAAACAACTCCTCGGCCAGCCCCGGGTCACGCGCGCTGCGCAGCAAGAAGCGGTAGAGCGTGCCGCGATGGCGCGCGTACAGCGCATCGAACGCGGACAGCTCACCCTGCGCATAGGCGAGCATCAGCGTTGCATCGTCGTCCACCGTGGCATCCATGAGCGGCGAGGTTAAGCCAAATCGCCAGATCGGGTAAGCACCGAACACGGCGATCGAGTGATTGGGCATGGCTGGCTGGCCTGGGGTGATATCAGTGAAACGCAGCGCATCGCGACATGGGGTTGATTTGGAGGATGGACCTATGGGCCGTCATTTCGGTGAAAGCTGGAATCCAGTGTCTCTTCAAGGTATTGAAGTCGCTGGATCCCAGCTTTCGCTGGGACGAGGAGCAAAAACGCGCAGCTCTTCGTGGTCCCTTCAGGTGATGATCGCGCCTGCCAGCGGCTGGCTGAAATCCTCGGGTTCGAGCTTCTGAGTCAGGCGGAACACGCCCTCGTGCACCTTGCGCGGCAGCACCACGTCCAGCACGGTGGTCTGGTGCGGGCCGAGGGCATCGAAGAGGTCTGCGTCGGCGGCCATGCTGGCGGCAGCGTGGTGCACCAGCCCGGAAAGATCGACCGGCTCCACGCTGGCGCTGTAGGGGCGATGTCCCGCTACAGCGGCGCGCAGCGTCTTGCGACTGTTGTCAGGGTCGGCCACGCGATCCGTGCCTTCAAGCAAGGCGTGATTGAGGAACAGCGAAATCACATTGGCGTGGAGACTATTGGCCTGGCGATCGAGCATGAAGCCCTGGGGCATCCAGTCGGGATTGGGCGGCGTGCCGGCGTTGAGCAGCAGGCGGCTGCCGATCAAAACCTCGCCACTTTCGTCGGTGAGTCGCAGGATCAGCATGCTGCGTGGGTCGTGGATATGTACACGTGGCGAAAACGGTCCGACGGGTTCCAGTTCCACGTCGTGGGCATCGCGTTCGGCGTTGTCCGCGTCGAACGCATCGCACAGCTGCCGGTAGTCGTCGAGATTCTTCACCTGCAGACAGCGCAGCAAGGCATCCAGGGTGGCCTGCGGAGCGGCGGCCATGATGCCCTGATTGGTGCCCGAGTGGGATGCGCCAGGTATGAGCTTGAAGGCCGTGCGCGGGGCTTTGGTGAGATGCAGTGCCAGTACGTCGCTGGCCGCAGAACCTTCGTGTGCTAGCACCGCATGGCACGCATTGAGATTGGCGGCAGCAATGCGCACGACGCCATCGGAACCATCTTCGCCCGTATAGCTATTGATGTGGTCGTACAGCGCGCGATCGGGACGATCACCCGCCAACACGAACAGATATTGCCCTCTCTGGGCGGGGTCATCGCTGTGAATGTGGTCGAGGTTGAGCGAAAGCGATTCGGCGCTGCCAAGCTCCAGCCAGTCGAGAATGCGTTGCCCCGGTTCGATGCCACCTGCCGATGCGCGCAGCCGGCCGAGCGCACTCTTGCCGAGTTGCGCCAGCGCCGAACCGAAATTGGCAGGTGCCAGCATCATCAGGTGACTTAACCGCATGGTGCTGAAGGCACCGGGGCGCTCGCGTTGTGCCCGCAACCATTCACGCACGACCGGGCCGCCAGTGGAGTGGGTGACGCAGGCGAAGCTCGCGTCCAGCAGATGCAGGTCGCGCAAGGCGTGATCGAACGCGCGCACCACGTCTTGCATGGTCACCGCATCATCAAAGCTCACGTATTCGGAAAGCCAGATATCGGCGGTATCGAGCATGACGCCCTGCGCGGCGGCCTCTTGCTGCAATCGCTGTGGCAGGGCGCCATAGGTCGAGGTGTTGGTGACGCTCCAGCCGTGCACGAAGACGAGGGTTGTCATGACCGGGTTCCATGCTGTGCGTGGGGTGTCGCGAGCCCGATGGCGGGCGAGTCCATCGGCAATGCTGACCTGCCGTAGGTACTATCGCCCTGCGTTGTGGTCAGGCCCTAAGATGCCACGACTTTCCACGGACCAGGGAACCCCATGCTCTCCGTCCTGTTTGCGATGCTGCTGGCGGCAGCGTTGTTGTATCGATGGCGTTGGCGCCGGACCGGCCATGCGCTGGTCGCGTTGACGGTGGTGCTGTTCTTCGGCATTGGTTGCGGTGCTGTGCCGCGCCTGCTGGTGCGTAGCCTTCAAAGTCCGTATGACGTCGAGCCGAAGATCGACTGGGCCGCGCGCAATGTCATTGTGCTGCTGGGCGGCGGCACCGTGGTGGCGGGTGACGAGCCGCTGCAGCCGTCGTACTTCGCCGATGGGCGTGTGCTGCGCGCGGCGCAGCTCTATAACGAATGCAAATCGACGGGCAAGGAATGCCACGTGCTGGTGACCGGGGGCGATTCGCAGAGTCATGGCGAGGCGGAGTCGGTCGTGTACGGCCGCGCCTTGCACAAGCTGGGCATTCCGGAGGCAGACCTGTCCTACGAGACGCGCAGCATGACGACCTGGCAGAACGCGCAGTTCAGTCGTCCCATGCTGGTCGAGCAGGCTCCAAATCACCTAGTGCTGGTGACCTCGGGCATTCATCTGCACCGGGCACTGCTGTACTTCGCGCATTTCGGCATCACGCCGCAACCGGTCGCTGGCGACTGGGTCAACACGCGGCGGGAATTCCTGCCCGATTCGTGGAACTACCTGCTGACGGATGCCGCGATGCACGAGTACATCGGCATCCTGCGTTATCGCGTCTACAACATGATGGGTTGGAATGCGCCCAAAGCGGCACCGCTGACGCCGTGATGCGGCGCGATCAGGCGTTCATTTTCCAGCCAGCTACGGAGCGCAGTTCCGCGTAACCTTGCGCAGCCTCTGTTTCCGACGGCTTCTGATGGACCCCAATATGACGAACTCACCGCACTCTCGTGCGGCGCTTCCGCTCGCCCCTTCGCTGGACCCGGCACTGGCTGCCGCGCATATGCCGCGGCAGTTTCGTCCGCTGGGATGGCGCGTGGTCTGGATTACGGCGCTGGCCATGGCGCTTGGCGGCCTGGTCGCCCTGGTGGCGCGTGCGCTCACCGCCTTGATCGGGCTGGTGACCAATCTTGCCTTCTATGGACGCTGGAGCACCGACTTCAGCAGCCCCGCAGGTAATCACCTCGGCCTTTGGGTCATCGCCGTGCCGGTGCTGGGCGGACTGGTTGTAGGCGCCATGGCGCGTTGGGGATCGAGGGCGATCCGCGGCCACGGTATTCCCGAAGCAATGGAACAGGTGCTGCTCAACGAGAGCCGCATTCCGCCGCGCATGACCTGGCTGAAGCCCGTGTCGTCGGCCATCGCTATCGGCACGGGCGGGCCATTTGGCGCGGAAGGTCCGATCATCGCCACCGGCGGCGCCTTGGGTTCGTTGTTAGGCCAATGCCTTCATGTGACTGCTGACGAGCGCAAGACCTTGCTTGCGGCAGGTGCAGCCGCGGGCATGGCTGCAGTGTTCTCCGCGCCGATCTCGGCAGTGCTGTTGGCCCTTGAGCTTCTGCTTTTCGAGCGTCGTGCACGTTCGTTGATCCCGGTGGCACTGGCGGCGGTGATCGGCACCGGCGTGCGTTACGTGCTTGAAGGCAATGCGCCGATGTTTCCCATGCCGGCTATGGCCGCGCCGACGTTGGCGGCTTTGGCCGCCTATATGGCCATGGGTCTGTTGACGGGCGTGGTCAGCGTGGGCGTCACGCGGCTCACCTATGCCATCGAGGATGGTTTCGAGAAGCTCCCCATTCACTGGATGTGGTGGCCGGCCATCGGTGGCGTGATGGTGGGAGGGGTTGGCTACGTCATGCCCGCCACGCTGGGCGTGGGCTACACCAATATCGCCGCGGTGCTCGGTGGTCAGATAGGGCTGGGCGCCATGCTCGCGCTGTGCCTGCTCAAGCTGTTGTCATGGTCGGTGGCGCTGGGCAGCGGTACGTCGGGTGGCACGCTGGCTCCGCTGTTCACCATCGGCGGCGCCATGGGCGGCGTGCTTGGTTTGGTCTGCGCGACATGGACGCCATGGCTCAACGTGGACCCGCATGTGGCGGCGTTGGTGTGCATGGCGGCGATCTTCGCCGGCGCGTCGCGTGCTTTCCTCACCTCGGTGGTGTTCGCCTTCGAGACCACGCAGCAGCCACAGGGTCTGCTGCCGTTATTGGCAGCATGCGCAGCGGCGTACCTGGTATCGGGACTGATGATGCGACACACAATCATGACCGAGAAGATCGCCCGCCGCGGCGTGCATGTGCCGACCGAATACGCAGCAGATCATCTGGAGCGTATCAGCGTGGGTGAAGCGTGCAGCCGAAACGTGGTCAGCCTGCGGGCGTCGCAGCGACTGCGCGAAGTGCGCACCTGGTTGGCCACCGAAAGTACGACGACGCGCCACCAGGGTTTTCCCGTGCTTGGCGAGGAAGGCCAGTTGCTTGGTGTGCTCACGCGTCGCGACCTTTTGGGCGCGGCAGTGGACGAAGACGCGGCCATAGGCACCCTGCTGAAACGTCCGCCACTGGTGGTTCGCGAAGATCACACTCTGCGTGAGGCTGCCGATCACATGGTCGAGGCGGATGTCGGCCGATTGGTCGTGGTCAGCGGGGAAGGGATGCAGCCGATGGTTGGCATCATCACCCGCGGTGACCTGCTAGCCGCACATGCACGCCGCCTGCGCGAGGCGCGCGAGGTCAGTCGGCATCTCGGCCGCAAGGGCGCGGTCTAGGGCCGCGCCCTTGCCATGCCTGCTCAGGCCGTCTGCTTGAGCGAAGCGATGTCGATCACGAAACGGTACTTCACGTCGCTTTTCAACATGCGCTCGTAGGCGTGGTTGATGTCCTTGATATCGATGACCTCGATATCACTGACGATGCCGTGCTCGGCGCAGAAGTCGAGCATTTCCTGCGTCTCGGCGATGCCGCCGATGGCGGAGCCGGAAATCGAGCGACGGCCCAAAACCACCATGCCAGCCTGCACCGGTGGTTCGATCGGCGTAAGCAGGCCGACGAGGCACAACACGCCATTTAGCGCGAGTGTGGTGAGGTACGGATTGAGGTCGTGCTCTGTCGGAACCGTGTCGAGGATGAAATCGAATTGACGCGTGACGGCGGCCATCTGCTTCGGGTCGGTCGACAGCACAACATTGTTCGCGCCAAGGCGACGCGCTTCGGCTTCCTTGCCCGGCGTACGGGTGAACAGCGTCACGTCCGCACCCATCGCCTTGGCGAATTTCAGGCCCATGTGGCCCAGGCCGCCCAGGCCGATCACGGCGACCTTGCTGCCCTTGCCGATATTCCAGTGGCGCAGCGGCGACCAGGTGGTGATGCCGGCGCACAGCAGTGGCGCAGCGGCCTTCGGGTCGAGCTTGTCGGAGATGCGCACGACGAACTTGTCCGACACCACGATGTGCTCGGAATAGCCGCCGAAGGTCGGCAGGCTGTCGCGACGGTCGGTATCGTTGTAGGTCCAGGTGGCGCCTTCCTCGCAATACTGCTCAAGGCCTGCGTTGCACGAGGCGCAGTGCTGGCACGAATCGACCATGCAGCCAACGCCAACCATGTCGCCGACCTTGAAGCCGGCCACCTTGTCGCCTACCGAACTGACACGACCGATGATTTCGTGGCCCGGCACCATCGGGTAAATGCTGTTGTGCCATTCGTTGCGGGCCTGATGAATGTCCGAGTGGCAGACGCCGCAGTAGAGAATGTCGATCACCACGTCATCCGGCCGCGGATCGCGGCGCTGAAACTGGTGGGCGGCGAGCGGCGTGGTGGCGGATTGTGCGGCGTAACCGCGAATGGAGAGAGCCATGCGTAACTCCTGGTGAGGCGGGGACAGCGAAGAAGGCCAGTATGGGCGCCCCCTTGCGGCCGCCGGTAGCCGAATCCTGCGAAATGCTTGCCCGATCCTGCAAGGATGGGTGTCGATCACTCGCCATGGCGTGGAGGAACAGGCAATCTAGAGCAGTTCGTTTCCTGGCAAAATCCATGAGCAGCAAGTCATACAGCCATTTCCCGATGTCGCGCCTGGAGCAGGATCGGGAGGAATTGACAGCCATCGTTGAACGATTGACTCCGTCCGAGGGCGTGCACGACACGCCCTGGCCCGCGCTCAACCTGTTTCGCGCCAATTCGCCGAGCGTGCCAACCTGCGCCATGTACGAGCCGGGTCTGGGCCTCGCGTTGCAGGGGGCTAAGCAGATCCTGCTGGGGCAGCAATCTTTTGTGCACCAACCGGGGGCGTATCTCGTCACTTCGGTGGATGTGCCAGTGTCGGCGCAAGTGGTGCGTGCTTCCGCAGCCGAGCCCTGCCTCTGCCTCACCTTCCAGCTGGACGTGCAGCGCATCCGCGAAATGCTGCCGGAGGTGACGTCCGCACGCGCGACGACGACCTCCATGCAGGGGCTGTCGCTGAGTCCGCTGGATGGCGGTTTGCTCGATACTCTGCTGCGCTTGGTGCGTTTGCTGGATGCACCACACGATCTGGCCGTGCTCGGGCCGTTGATCGAGCATGAGCTGCTCTATCGGTTGTTGACCGGCGAGCAGGGCACGCGGCTCGCACAGATCGCTACCTCGGGTAGTCAGAGTCACCAGGTGTCGCGCGCCATCGACTGGCTGCGCAGGCACTACGACGAGACATTGCGTATCGAGGAGCTGGCGGGCCGCGTCAACATGAGTGCGTCGTCGCTGCATCACCATTTCCGTGCGATCACGGCGATGAGTCCACTGCAATATCAGAAGCAATTGCGCCTGCACGAGGCGCGACGTTTGCTGCTGGCCGAGCAGTGCGATGTCGCCACCGCAGCACATCGCGTGGGCTACGAAAGCCCTTCGCAGTTCAGCCGCGAATACAGCCGGCATTTCGGCGCACCGCCGCTGCGCGATGTCTCAAGGCTGCGCCTGGTCGATACGGACTCCGCGGCGTAAATATTCGATAGCTCGCCCATCGGCGTTGCTTCCCCTGGGCGGGAAGTTACCCGATCGACATTGTTGGGCTTGCCGCTGGCTGCCGATTCGCCCTGCGAACGGAAAACCCGTGGCGGATGTGCGCCGGCAGAGCGATGATGCGCGGACATCATCGCCGAAGGACCGTCCTATGAAGGGTTTCCGCGTTGTGTTCATGGCCAGCCTGGCCTCGCTCTTGTTCTTCTCCGGGGTAGCTGTGCGAGCCTCCCAGGACACTCCCAAGGCACAGCAAGGCGCCACTAATCTCTCGGGCCTGCACGACTTCGATTTCCTCGTGGGCGACTGGCGTGGTCACCACCGCAAGCTCAGGGAAAAGCTGGCCAACAGTCACGACTGGGAAGAGTTCGCCGGCACCCTCAGCATGCACAAGCTGATGGACGGCTATGCCAACGTCGACGACAACCTGTTCAGCACGCCCGAAGGTGCTTACCGCGGCGTGGGTCTGCGATCCTACGATCCGAAGACCGGGCAATGGGCCATCTGGTGGCTCGATGGAAGAAACCCGTTTGGTGAGCTCGATCCCCCTGTGAAGGGGCATTTCGAGCATGGCGTCGGCACGTTCTACGCCAACGACACGCTCAGGGGAAAGCCAGTGCTTGTGCGGTTCGTCTGGTCGAAGATCACACCGACATCGGCACACTGGGAGCAGGCGTATTCCCCCGATGGCGGGAAGACCTGGGAAACCAACTGGATCATGGATTTCCAGCGAGTGGCGCCGTAGTTCGGTTTGGCGTTCCGCTGTTACGCGCAGCCAGCGGTCCTCTCGTTCCAATGCAGTGTCGCGCGCACGGGAGCCTGCGTGCGCGTGATTTTCCATCGCAATTCCCGATGCTGACTTCGCAAGGGCTTGCCCGTGCCGAACGGCACTGGTGGCGCCGGTCGGCTTGCCGCTTTTATGTGGATTGCATCTGGCAGGTGTCCAGGCTGCGCTCCTGTGGCGCGGTGGGGGATGTGCTTGCCGGTGGCGTTTTGCTTCCGTTCGTTTGACCTTTGCGTGAGATATCCGATGATCCGTGATCTGCCTGTTCGAGGTCGTGTAGTCCGCTTGGGACACCGTGCCGCCTGGTGTGCCGCTTTGTTTGCCGCCGGCGTGGCGCTTTCGCCGTGGTCGCCCGCCGTGGCGGCCGATGCCAAGGACGCCAAACCGGCTGCCGAAGCTGGTGCCGAGAAGAAATCCGATATCGACCTGCCGCCACTGCCGGCGGACAAGACCATCAAGCAAAGCGTGCGCGTGGGTAGCCGTACGGTGTCCTACGAAGCAACCGTGGGCACGATCCCGGTGCGCGATGCCAAGGGCAAGAAGATCGCCGAGGTGGTGTACACGGCCTATACCGTGCCGGGCAACGATCCGCATCGTCCGGTGACGTTTGCGTTCAATGGCGGCCCGGGTGCGTCCTCGGTGTATCTCAACATGGGCGCCATCGGCCCCAAGCGCATCCAGTTCGGCGTGGATGGCGACGCGCCTTCCGATGCGGCGATCACCAAGGACAATCCCAACACCTGGCTCGACATGAGCGACCTGGTGTTCATCGACCCGGTCGGCACCGGCTTCTCGCGTTCGCTGGAAGACGATGACAAGACCAAGAAAGATTTCTACTCCACCGAAGCTGACATCAAGTACCTCTCTCGCGTGGTGTACGACTGGCTGGTCAAGCACGGTCGCCTGCGCGCGCCCAAGTACGTGATGGGCGAAAGCTACGGCGGTTATCGTGCGCCGCGCATCGCCTATGAGCTGCAGAGCCGCATGGGCGTGGGCGTGAACGGCCTGGTGATGGTGTCGCCGTATCTCGATCCGGCCGCCATCGGTGATGGCGATGCGCTGTCACCGCTGCCGTGGATGATCAACCTGCCGTCGATGACGGCGGCACACCTCGAAGCGCAGGGCAAGCTGACGCCTGGCGCGATGTCGGATGTCGAGAGCTACGTTCGCACGCAGTTCGTCACCGACTTCCTGGCCGGACGCTCTGATCCGAGCGCCATCGGGCGCATGGTGCAGAAGGTGTCGACTTATACGGGCCTCGATCCGGCGGTCGTTTCCAAGCTCGACGGCCGTGTCGATATCGGCACCTATCTGCGTGAAGTGCACCGTGCCGACAAGAAGATCGGCAGCGTGTACGACTCCAACGTCACTGCGTTCGATCCGTTCCCCGGTTCGGCCGAACGCAAGTCAGGCGATCCGATTCTCGAGGCGCTTCTCGCACCGACCACCAGCGCGATGGTGGACTTCATCACTCGCGAAGTGGGCTGGAAGACGGACGCACACTACGAGGCGTTGTCGTACGCCGTGAACAAGGCGTGGGATCGTGGCGATGCCGACGACAAGCCGGTGGCCGACCTGCGCAAGGCGATCGGCAACGACTCGAACATGAAAGTGCTGATCGTTCACGGCTATAACGACCTGTCGTGCCCGTTCTTCACTTCGCGTCTGATCATTGACCAGATGCCGAGCTTCGGTCAGCAGCAGCGCGTGAAGCTCTCTGTGTATCCGGGTGGCCACATGTTTTATAGCCGTTCCGGCAGCGCGGAGGCTTTCAAGGCGGATGCGGCAGCGCTCTACGGAGTCAAGTAAGTCGCGCAGACAGCTGAGTCCGAGCTGCGTCTCCTACCGGAGACGCAGCTCGGATGTGTCATGCGTTGATGATCATTTCATGGGCTGAGATCAGCCGGCGGCCGCACGACATAACCCAGGGACTTGAGCTTGGCGAGATAACCGTCGGGCGCCATCACCTGTTCGATCGACAGTATGGCGACAGTGCGCCTGTTGCGTGTTAGGGCGTCTTGCGCAGCCGAGAGCCAGGTGGTTTCGATGCGCTGGGGCAGGTCCGGGATATTGAGCTGATGCTCGAAGTCGCCATTGATGGCGGCAACCACGCACGGTTCGTAATGGGTTTGCTCCACCAGGCTCTGCAGCGTCTTCGTATCTCCCGTGGCCCAGGCGTTGGCGCGCATGGTGAGCTTGGGCAGGTCGTTCTCGAGCAAGCGCATGGTCTCGTCCAGACAGGCGATACCTTGCTGCTGGTCCTTGTCCGCGCCGCTGGTGGCAGCAGGCGCATGCGAGATGATCAGCTCGTATCTCACCCCGATGACCCGGGTGCCATGCTTGTGCGCCAGCTTCTCCACCATGCCCGCGATGTCGGTGTCGTTGGTCAGGCCGCTTGCATTGAGGGCTTTGTCATACAGTTGCTCGGCCACGATGATGGGGCGCATATACTCATAGGCATCGTCATCACCCAGATACTCGTGCTTGAGCACTTTCCATCGCTCATACACGTCCGGGGCCAGCAGTTTTTGCAAGGTGGCGCCGCCCGGGTTGAGGCGTGCAGCAGGCTGCAGGGCGAGGCGGGAAAACAGGCTGGACGGCATCTTCAGGTGGGCCGACGGTGCCTCCAGCAGTTCCGATGAACGGCCGAGCGCCTGTTCAAGCTGGGTCCATTGCCACTCGGCGTGCCTGGGCAGCGGCGACAGTGTTCCGATCACCCATAGCACATGGTCGCCCTTGCGTACCTCCCAAAGCGCGGGCCCCGGCTGCTCGCCGCGCACGGTAATCGCCTGGAGTTCAACGGCCTTCTCGGGTGTTGCGGCGGTGGTGGCTATGGCCGGCGCTTGAGTCGACTGTGCCCAGGCAGGTGTCGTGGCGAGCAGGGCGGTGAGGCAGACGGCGGCTTTGACGAGCATCGGAACTCTCCTTGGCAAACCGATCGGGCACGCGTCTATACGGGTAACGCCTATGACCAGATTGTACGGTCACCTTTCGGCTAAACGACATGTGTCCTCGTACAACGGCCAAAACCCGCGCAGGTGCACGGGTTTCCCGTCTTGGCGTCCTGTCAATCGTGCGCGAAGACCCGTCAAGCTACGGCTGGATGCGTATCCGGGAAACGGCACGCTTTACCAGCGCCTGTTCCAGTGCTTGCCATTGGTCGCGATGGACGCCGTGCTTGTCCAGTTCCTTGGCGGTGAGCCCGGTCGGCGCCAGGTCCTCGCCATAGATGATCATCACCTCGTGGCGCTTGGCGGCATCCGGCAGATGCACCAGCCGGACATACATGCCATCAGTCGGCAGTTTGTATCCCTTGCGCTCGACAAGGGCATGGGCGTGGGCGGTGTCCGAATCCGGGGTCACCGGCTCGTTCGCGCTCTCCACCCACGTATCCAGATAGAAGTCGGTGCCGGCGATGGTGATATGGCGCGATGCGTCGTAGTTATGGTGCAGCTCTGGTCGCTCGGGGACATAGGCCTCGAACTGGATCCAGTAGAACTGCGTTATGCGGCGCTGCGCGTCGGCTTCGGCGAACAGGTGCATTTCGCAATCGTCATAGCCACCCAGAATCCAGCGGTCGGCGCCAAGATAAGTGGCGGCCGCAGGCATGCCGATCTGGATTTTTGGCTCGCTTGTGGAGATCACCGTGTTGCCGGCGACCTTGCGCACCGGTTCCATGGCATGGGCTGGCAGCAGGAGGCTCGCAAGCAATAAGGCCAGGACGTATTTCCACATGACGTTGTCTCGCTGTCGTTGAGGGCTCGCGGTGAGTCGTCCATCGGGGACTGTCACCAACAGACTGAACCAGAGCAACGAGCGTGCCATCGCAAAATGCCGGCTGCGACGCGGCGCTGGCGCGAAGTGAGGCGTCCGCGGTCACAGGTGCGGACGTCCGCGCGGTCACATCCGATGGTGGCAACGGACAACGCACCCCGCTGCACGGTCAGGCGCGCTGCATTCCCTGTCCGCGATGATCAGGATTCTCGCACCACCATGAGGCGCACTTCGGTCATGTCTTCGATAGCGCTGCGCACGCCTTCGCGACCGATGCCGGAAAGTTTCGATCCACCGTAAGGCATGTTGTCCACGCGGAAGCTGGGCACGTCGTTGACGATTACGCCGCCTTGTTCCAATTCGTTCCATGCACGCATGGCGTGGGCGAGGCTGTCGGTGAAGATGCCGGCCTGAAGGCCATAGTCCGAATCGTTGACCATCGCCACCACCTCGTCGAAGGTGCGGAACGGGGTGAGCAACGCAAACGGGCCGAACGCCTCCTGCCGATGCGCCTTGGCGCTGGTGGGCACGTTCTCCATCAGTGTGGCCTCCAGCATGGCGCCGTCGCGTTTGCCGCCGCACAGGATCTTGCCGCCACCCTTGCGTGCCTCCTCGATCCAGCCTTGCAGGCGTTCGGCGGCGGCTTCATCGATCATGGGGCCTAGGAAGGTGTCCTTCTTCTTCGGATCGCCCGCCTTGAGCTTCTTCACGGCTGCGACCAGGCGCTTCTTGAGTTCGTCGTAGAGCGATTCGTGCACGTAGATGCGCTGCACGCTGATGCAGCTCTGGCCCGACTGGTAGAACGCGCCGAACACCAGGCGATCGATCACGTGATCCATGCGCGGGCCCTGGTCGGCGTCAATAATGCACGCGGCATTGCCGCCAAGCTCCAGCGTCACCTTCTTGTGGCCAGCGCGGGCTTTCAGATCCCAGCCGATCTGGCTGCCGGTAAATGAAAGCAGCTTGAATCGCGGGTCTTCCACCAGCGGGTTGGCGTGCTTGCCATCGAGCGTGAGCACGGAGAATGCGCCCTTGGGCAGGTCGGTTTCGGCCAGCACCTCGCCAATGATCAGGGCGCCGATGGGTGTGCGTTCGGCGGGCTTGAGCACGAATGGGCAACCAGCGGCGATGGCCGGCGCCACCTTGTGCGCTACAAGGTTGAGCGGAAAATTGAATGGCGTGATGAACGACAGCGGACCCAGCGGTACGCGCTTGGTATAGCCGTGATAGCCGTCCAGGCGCTTGGCGAGTTCCATGTTGAAGGTTTCGCCGTTGACGCGCACCGCTTCCTCGGCCGCGATGTTGAAGGTTTCGATCAGGCGCGTGACTTCGCCATCGGAATCCTTGATCGGCTTGCCTGCTTCCACGCATAGCGCATAGGCCAGCTCTTCACGTCGCTCGGTAAAGCGCTGGGCGCAATGCCGCAATACCTGTTGGCGCGCCCAGGGCTTGAAGTCGCGCATCGGTGTGGTCGCTTTCACCGCGGCGGCGATGGCTTTCTCAGTGGCTTTCGCATCCGGCACGGCCACGCGCGTGGCCACCTTGCCGCTGTACTTGTCCAGCACATCCATCGTTTCCTTCGACGTCTGCGGCTGGTTGGCGAGATAGTAGGGGTAGCTTTTTGCGAGCATGGGAGACTCCAACGATCAGACGGCTGCGCTGAGCCGGCGGATCTCTACGTTGAGGATGTGGTGATTGTCCGAATAGTCGATGGCCAGGTCGATCAGATGCACGCCGCCAGCGTCGAACGCACGCTTGAGCGTCGGCGGGAATTCAGCGGCGCTGGCGGGCCGATGGCCGTGCGCGCCGTGTGCTTCGGCGAAATTCGCGAAATCGGGATTGCTGACCTCGCCGATAAGGAGCCCCCAGGTAGCCGCCATGAATTCGGCAGCTTGTTCGTGGCGCGTCACGATGAGTCGTATCGAGGAATTACGCAGCGCTTCGACCAGGTCCAGATTCTCCTCGCCGTGCACACCAAAAATGCTGTGCACGCCTTCGGCTTCCAGTGCCTTCACGAACAGTGCTGCTGCTTTCATGCCGCGCTCCTGAGATCGAGGCGCGCAGGATGCGACACGGGTCGTTCACATCGCGTGAGCCGAAACGGGATCAATGCTTTTTCGTAAGCTTGTATTGACGTGTGGGCTAAACGCGACGGTATCGCAACGGCTCCTCCGTAGGAGCGCACCCTGGATGTGATCGTAGAGCTTAGGTCGTCACTGCTCCGTAGGCTCGTCGCGCACAGGGTGCGCTCCTACAGAAAGCGGAAGTTCGCCATCGGCGAGGCGCGCGCGCAGCGGCGTGCCCTCGGTGACATTTTGCGCCGAGCGCAACACCTTGCCCTCGGCATCGAACAGGATGGCGTAGCCGCGTTCGAGCGTGGCGAGCGGGCTGACAGCATGCAATGCGCGACCGGCCTGGCGCACGGTGAGGCGTTCGCGTTCCAGTCGCCGTTCCATGGTTTGCCGCAGGCGCTGTGACAGTTCCGCCAGACGACGCCGCAACAGCATCAGTCGAAGCTTGGGATGTTGGGTCAGCAGGCGGTTGTACGCACGCTCCAATGGCACACGCCGCTGCTGCGCCTGCTCACGTTGCACGCCAAGAAGGCGACGATGCAGATACGCCAGTCGTTCGCGATCGCGGGTGAGGCGTGCCTGTGGTCGTTGCGCCTGCAGTCGTGCGAACAGGTGATCGACGCGCTGGATGCGCGATTGCAGTCGGCGTTGTTCCAGCGTCACCAGGCGCTGTTGCAACTGGTGCAAGTGGCGACGCAAGGCGAATGCGTCGGGTACCAGCAGTTCGGCGGCAGCCGATGGTGTGGGCGCGCGCAGGTCGGACACGAAGTCGGCGATGCTGAAGTCGATCTCGTGGCCCACGGCGGAAACCACCGGCACCGCGCTGGCATGGATGGCGCGAGCGACCTGTTCGTCATTGAACGCCCACAGGTCTTCCAGCGAACCGCCGCCGCGGGTGAGTAGCAGCACGTCATAGCGTCCGCTGGCCGAGGCCTTGCGCAGCATGTTGACGATGGCCGGTGGCGCCTCGCGACCCTGCACGGGTACCGGAAGAATCTCCACTTCTGCCAGCGGCCAGCGCCGAGCCATGACACTCAGCACGTCGCGGATCGCAGCACCCGTTGCCGACGTGACCACGCCGATGCGGCGGGCATAGCGGGGCAGGGGGCGCTTGCGAGCGGGATCGAACAGGCCCTCGGCATCAAGTCTCGCCTTGAGTTGCTCGAACTCGCGTTGCAAGGCGCCTTCGCCCGCCGGCTCCATGTGCTCGGCTACCAGCTGGAACTCGCCGCGCGGCTCGTACAGGCCCACCTTGGCGCGCACCAGCACGTGCATGCCATCCGTGGGTCGGAATTTCAGCCAGCCGCTCTTGGGGCGGAACATGGCGCAGCGCACCTGGGCGCTGGCGTCCTTCAAGGTGAAGTACAGATGCCCCGAGGCAGGGCGCGCGACGTTCGACAGCTCACCCTCGATCCAGATCAGCGGCAGCGCGTCCTCCAGCAGGTCGCGCACCAGCCGGTTGAGCGAGCTGGGTGTCAGGATGTGCCGTGGCGGAGAGCCGCCTTGGTCGGTGCTTTGGTCGTCGGGCGAGCGCATGGAGCGGCGAGCCTAGCACGACAGGATCATCATGATTGCTTGCATTACATCCGCTTGCCCGATCATGCGTAGTCAGGTCATGAGGCAGTGGCTATATCTTATTGAATGGCAACAGATTGGCTAGGCTGGATCATCCATATCCGCTGTACTTTGCCGAAAACGCCTGCGCAGGCGCCATGCACGGGCGCCGAAGTTCAGGGCAAACCAGGTCGCCAGAACTCCCAACGGCCAGGCGATGACAGCCGGCCAGAGGGCGGCCACTACAGCGAGTGCGGTCAGTACGAAGGTGCCGATCAACAGCGGGCCGGAGGCGGTGTCGCCCAACACCCGCCGGTCGGTCAGCGCGGCGCCCACCGTGTTGGCAATGCGCAGGGCGCCGGCCGCGGCTCGTCCAGAACTGCCGCCCATGCGGAGCGATCGTTGTTGACGTCTTGCCGTGCTCCGCACCCGTTCGGCATGAGGCCGCCAGCGTTTCGGTGCCAGCACGATCTCGGTCGCCTGCGTGAGGTCGCGTTCGTACTGCTCGGCCAGTTGTCGCGCGAAGCCGACGTCTTCCACCGCCACGTCGATCTCGCGATTGCTCAGCCAGCTGGCGATGTTGAGGTTGGAGGAACCCACGCGAGCCCATTGGCCATCGGCCACCGCCGTCTTGGCGTGCAGCATCGAACCGTTCCACTCGAACACACGGATGCCGGCCTTGAGCAGCGGTCGGTAGCCGGAGCGCGACATGCTGGCCACGACTGGGACATCGCTGCTGCCAGGCACCAGCAGGCGCACGTCCACGCCGTCGCGTGCGGCCGCGGCCAGCGCCTGCACGTAGGGCGCCACGCCGATGAAATAGGCATCGGTGAGCCAGAGCGTCTTGCGTGCCATGGCCGCGATCAATTGATCGAGGCGATACATGCCGGCCGTGGACGGCTGCGTCGCGATGACACGCAACGCCACCGTACCTGCTGGTGCTGTCGGCATGCTGGGAAACGGCGGCAACGGTGTGCCGATGCTGGCCCAGCTTTCGACAAAGGCGTGTTCCAGTTCCGCTACGGCTGGCCCGTGCAAGGCCACGCCGGTATCGCGCCAGGGCGCTATGCCGCGCGACGGCGTGCCCAGCCACTTCTCGCTGATGCAAACACCCGAGAGGAACCCATGCACGCCATCGACCACCAGCAGCTTGCGGTGGTCGCGGCTGATCCATCCGAACGGTTGGCCGAACTGGGGCGGGTTGAATGCACGCACCTGGCCACCGGCCGCACGCAGGGGCGACCAGAAGCTGGCGCGCGATTGTCCCTTGCAGCCCAGCCAGTCATACACCACGGCCACCTGTACACCCCGTTGGGCGCATTCGACCAACGCATCACGAAAGGCCTGGCCCACGGCGTCATCGCGGATGATGTAATTCTCAAGCAGCACGCGTAGCTGTGCGCCGCGGATAGCGGCGAGCCAAGTCTCGTAGTGGGCAGCGGCGTCGATCAGCAATTGGACCGAATTGCCGGTGAGCAATGGCGCGCCAGCGGCGCGGCTCAGTGCCTGTTCGGCGAGTAGACGGGCAGGCGCGGTTGCAAGCGGCGACGGATTCATGAGGTGAGTGTAGGGCATGCCTTCGGGTCGCCTTCAAGCCGTGTTCACTCGGGACATGTCACCAATACGCGCCGTCTCTCAGGTCGTGCCGTTCCCATGAACCTTCTGTCATGCTTGTTCCATGTCGCCTGAGCAATGTCACACCGACACTGAGGCCTGCGCGCAGCACATTGCCGAGCGACTCGGCCCCGATCTGCGCGTGGCCGCCCCGCTTGGGTTGGGCAAGCCGCATGGTTTGCTCAATGCGCTCTATCGCCTGACCAAGGCTGATACCTCCCGCTCGATGACGCTCTACACCGCGCTTTCCCTGACCCGGCCGCGTCCCGCGCCAGGGTTGGAGGGGCGCTTCGTTGGTCCTTTCGTGGAACGACACTTCGGTGCCGACGCAGTTGATCCGGAATACGCCGTCGATCAGGCACGCAACGCCTTGCCATCGAACGTGGTGGTGCACGAGTTCTACATGCAATCGGGTGCGCTGTTACGTTCGGGCAGCGCGCAGCGCAACTACATCAGTCAGAACTACACCCACGTTGCGCGCGACCTCGCCGTGCAGGACATCAATTTGCTGGTGCAATTGGTAGCCCGGCGCGAGACAGCCGAAGGTGTGCGCTATAGCCTTTCATGCAACCCGGACCTGACGCTCGATTTCATCGAGCAGATGGTGCAGGCCGGCAAGCCTCGTCCACTGTGTGTGGCGGTGGTTCATCCGGATCTGCCCTATGTGAGCGGGCATGCTGAGGTGACGCGAGACTATTTCGATATCGAGTTGCACGCCGACACATCGCCACCCCTGTTTGCCTTGCCGCGCCAACCGGTGGATATCGCCGAGTACGCGCTGGGCATGCATGCCAGTGCGCTGATCTGCGACGGCGGCTGCCTGCAGATCGGCATTGGCGCGCTTTCCGACGCGCTGGTCCATGCGTTGCGCTGGCGTCAGCAGGACAACACACAATGGCGCCGCGCCCTGGTTGCACTCGACCCTCGCGGTGGCACGCATGCATTGGCCGCGCGCATGGGCGGGCTCTCGCCGTTCCGTACCGGCCTGTACGGTGCCAGTGAAATGGTGTTGGACGGCTTCATGCATCTGCAGCGCGCGGGCGTCCTCAAGCGCCGCGCCTGGGACAGCATTGACCTTGAGCGCGCTGCTGCCAGTGGTCGGCTTCCACCGGAGACACCGGGCGGGCACTACCTGCGTGGCGCGTTTTTCCTCGGCTCGCGTGAGCTGTACGAATGGATCGCTGCGCTGGAGGCCGAGGATCCTGATGCGCTGGACATGTGCCGCGTATCCAACGTCAATCAGCTCTATGGCGACCATCAGGCGCTCGCATCGCTGCAGCGACGTGGCGCCCGTTTCTTCAATACCTGCATGATGGCCACCTTGCTTGGTTCCGCGGTATCGGACGGGCTGGAGAATGGCGAGGTTGTGAGCGGCGTAGGCGGCCAGTACAACTTTGTGGCCATGGCGCAAGAACTGTCCGGCGGACGATCGGTGCTGTTGCTGCGCTCGACGCGGCAGGGACAAAGCGGGGTCGAAACCAATATCCGCTGGAATTACGGCCACACCACCATTCCGCGCCATCTGCGCGATTTGTTTGTGACCGAATATGGCGTGGCCGACCTGCGCGGCAAGACCGACAGCGAGTGCATCGAGGCCATGTTGGCGATTACCGACGCGCGCTTTATCGACGCGCTTTGCGCCGAAGCCAAATCACACGGCAAGCTCGCGGCGGATTTCCAGGTTCCCGAGCGCTGGCGCAATAACCGTCCCGAATGCCTGCGTGAGGCGTTGCTGCCCTGGCAAACCAAGGGCGCGTTGCCGGCGTTTCCATTTGGCAGTGACTTCACTGAAGTGGAGCAACGGCTGTTGCCGGCACTCAGTTGGCTCAAACTGCGCAGCGGTACATGGCGTGGCAAGATCGATATGCTGCGCGCCACGCTGAGGTCAGGCCCGCCTGTCGACGGCGAAGCAGAGGCGATCACGCGCATGGGGCTGGATAAGCCAGGACGCATGAGTGATCGCACATTGCGCTGGGTTTTGAAGACGGCGCTGCGCAAGACAGGCAAACCGGCGGATCGAGTCGACGTCACTTCTACTCAAGCGTAACTAGGAGTGGATGACCGTGCATCAGGGAAGCTGCCATTGCGGCCGTATCACCTTCGAGGTCGAGGGGGAGCCGTCAAGCGTCGTCGAATGCAACTGCACGCATTGCAGTCGAAAGGGGTTGTTGCTGTGGTTCGTACCGCGAGCGCAGTTTCATCTGCGCTCGCCAGAGGAAGAAACGTCCACGTACCGCTTCAACCGTCACATGATCGATCATCGTTTTTGTGAGCAATGCGGTTGCGAGCCGTTTGCCTACGGAACGGATCCCAAGAGCGGCGAGCCCATTGCCGCGGTGAACGTGCGCTGCCTCGATGAGGTGGACCTGACGTCGTTGGAGCGCCTTCCATTCGACGGGCGCCACCTGCTCTAGGCGCTAGCTCAGTGCAATAGCAGCGACTGCCCGAGTTCCCGCAGCCCGGGCAGGTCCATCACATGCAACCCGTGACGGTCCAGAGTTACCAGCTCGCGCTGACGGAACCGGCCGAACAGGCGGCTCACCGTCTCCGTGGTCAAGCGAAGGTGATTGCCGATGTCTGCGCGTGACATTGGCAACGGCAAGTAGTCGGCCGAAAGCCCCAACATCGCGCGGCGATCGCGCATGTCGACCAGGAACGCGGCGAAACGCTCTTCTGCCAGGTAGTTGCCGCCGCTCAGCTGCAGTCGTGAGATGCGTTGACTGGCGGCACTCATGAGATGCCAGGGCACCTGCGGTTGCTCGGCGGCCATTTGCCGGATAGCCGAGAATGGGAAGCGGCAGAACTGGGTCTTGCCCAGGGCGATCACGGCGTTGTCGTGCAGCTCGCGATCGATCGCATCCAGCCCGATCATCTCGCCGGGCAAGTGGAACCCCATCACCTGCTCGCGGCCGGCGACGTCCACGGCCACCGTCTTGGCCATGCCCGATTGCACGGCATAGAGGGCGCGAAAGGGCGACAGTGGGCGGTATAGATATTCGCCGGTGCGCAGCGGGCCGATGCGTTCGGTGATGTGTCGTAGCCCGGATAGCTCGGCGCGGTCATAGCCGCTGGCCTGGCAGACCGAGGCATGGCCGCATCCTGCGCAGGAAGGTGAGGGGGACATGCGGATGGCGCCATCCTGGCGATAGTGTGTCTGGAGCATGGTGCGTGAGGCCTCCTGGTCCTTGCTTGTTTCCAGAGCGTCATGATCCTCGTTCGCTGGGCTGGAATGGCTACGCTGCGCGGTTTTGCCGCATCGCGGAACCGTGTTGCCGGCTTGCTAGGGTGTGCAGGTCCGTTCGGTTATCCTTTTGCGGTTGCCGCCACCGTCCGCGGCCCCGATGTGCGACCCACTTAATCCATGAGCGACCAGTCCTCCTCCCCTCGTCCAGCCCAGCCCGCCGCGCGCCGCCCCAGTGTGAGCGTGCAGATCGGAAAGATCGTGGTAGGCGGCGGTGCACCCGTCGTGGTGCAGTCGATGACCAACACCGACACCGAGGACCCGTCCAGCACCGCCAGGCAGATCGCCGAGCTCGCGCGTGCCGGCTCGGAACTGGTGCGCATTACGGTCAATACGCCTGCCGCCGCCGCCGCCGTTCCGCGCATCCGCGAGAAGCTGGAAATGATGGGCGTGGATGTCCCGATCATCGGCGACTTCCACTACAACGGCCATCAGCTGCTGGAGGCCGAGCCCGCCTGCGCCGAGGCGCTTGCCAAGTACCGCATCAATCCCGGCAACGTCGGCTTCGGCAAGAAGAAGGACAGCCAGTTCGCCTCGATCATCGAGATGGCATTGCGCTACGGCAAGCCGGTGCGCATCGGCGCCAACTGGGGTTCGCTGGACCAAAGCATGGTCGCCACGTTGATGGACGAGAACCACAAGCGCGCCGAGCCGTGGGACGCATCGCATGTGGCGCGCGAAGCGTTGATCCGCTCGGCACTGGATTCAGCGCAGCGCGCCGAGGAAATCGGCCTGTCGCGCGATCGCATCATTCTTTCGTGCAAGGTGTCGGGCGTACAGGAGCTTATCGCGGTGTATCGCGATATTGCGGCTCGCTGCGACTACGCGCTGCACCTGGGCCTCACCGAGGCCGGCATGGGCTCCAAGGGCATCACGGCTTCTGCCGCCGCGCTGGCCGTGCTGCTGCAGGAAGGCATCGGCGACACCATCCGCATTTCGCTTACGCCGGAACCCGGTGCCTCGCGTACCGGCGAGGTGATCGTGGCGCAGGAACTGCTGCAGACCATGGGTTTGCGCGCGTTCACTCCACTGGTCACGGCTTGCCCGGGTTGCGGCCGCACCACCAGCGAGTTTTTCCAGGAGCTGGCCCGCGCGGTGCAGTCGCACGTGCGCGAGCAGATGCCGCTGTGGCGCGTGAAGTACGACGGCGTGGAGAACCTCACGCTGGCCGTGATGGGATGCGTGGTGAACGGTCCGGGCGAATCCAAACACGCCAACATCGGCATCTCGTTGCCTGGCAATGGTGAAGCTCCATCGGCGCCAGTGTTCATCGACGGCGAGAAGGCCATGACGTTGCGCGGCGAAAACATCGCCAACGAGTTCATCGGCATCCTCGACAACTACGTCGCCACCAAATACGCCAGTCGCGCGGGTTAAGACATTCCCATGGCGGCGGGCTCGAGTGAATCGCTGATCCTCGACGCCTGGCACGCCAACGCCGATGCGTGGGAGCGGGCCGTTCGCGACGGCAGCATCGAGAGTCGCCGGCTGGTCACCGACCAAGCCATTGTCGAGGCGGTGCTGTCGCGCTCGCCGCGCACAGTGATCGACCTGGGCTGTGGCGAGGGCTGGCTGGCACGCACGCTCGCGGAAAACGGCATTGCTGTCGTTGGTGTGGATGCGGTGCCGTCGCTGGTGGACGCCGCCCGGGCGCATGGCAGCGGTGCCTTCCAGGTCATGTCCTATGCGGAGGTGGCCGCGGGCGCACTGAATGAACGCGCCGACGTGGTGGTCTGCAATTTCTCCCTGCTCGGTGAGGCATCGGTCGACGGCCTGCTTGGCGCCGTGCCTGGGCTGCTCGAGCCTCATGGCGTCCTGCTGGTGCAGACCATTCATCCCCTGGCAGCCGGGGTCGAGCCGTATTGCGACGGCTGGCGCGAAGGGTCCTGGGCCGGCTGTGGTGAGGGTTTCGGCGAGCCGGCGCCCTGGTACTTCCGCACGCTGGCAAGCTGGGTAGGAACCCTCGCAGCCGCCGGACTTCGGCTCCTGGAGCTGCGGGAGCCACCGCATCCTCACACTGGACGCCCCGCGTCCGCTATCTTCATGGCAGGGGTGAGCTAGGGGAGCGGGGAATGAACAGGCATCGCGCCGTAGCGTTTCGTGCTGCCGTACAGGGCGGTCAGAAGCAGTGGCTGTTGCCGCTGCCATTCGACCCGGTCACTCAATGGTCCACACCGGCGCGGCCGCTGTGGAGATGCGGTCATGGCCACCGCGTATGCGGCAGCCTCAATGGACAGAGCTTCCGCGGCGCCGTGGTGGAGCGCGCCGGCGCGTTCTGGCTGCTGCTGGAAGAATCGCTGGCCGCCGCGGCTGGGCTGGATGCCGGACAATGGGTGGATGTGCTGGTGGAGCCCGAAGACGTCTGACCTTTAGCGATGTGCGTGAGTCGCCGTCCGTCGCTCCCGTCCTGCGGGTATGCTCGGGCCGCTATGCCGGCAGCGGGCAGATTGCCGAGTACGCGGCGCACGGAGATGCGGTGACGATCAAGCCACAAATTCGCATTGTTGCCATCTACGTCATTCTTGCGTGGCTGTGGGTGTTCTTTTCCGATCGCCTGCTGCTGTCGCTTGGGTACGACGAGCGCACGCTGAGCATGTTGCAGAGCGTGAAAGGTGGGCTGTATGTGCTTTGCACCAGCGTCCTGCTGTATTGGTTGATTGACCGCGACATGCGGCGACTGGATGGCCTCAATCACATGTTGCTCAGCGGCAACGAGCAATCGCTGCGCGCGCTGGTGTCGGCGATGGATGTGCGCCACAAGGAAACCCGCGATCACTCCGAACGTGTGATGCGCATGACCGTAGCCTTGGCGCGTCGCGCCGGCCTGGATGGCGATGTGCTGCGGCATGTGAGGTTTGGGGCGCTGCTGCATGACATTGGCAAGCTGGCATTGCCGGATGCCATCCTGATCAAGCCAGGTCCACTCGATGCCGAGGAAATGGCGCTGATGCGCACGCATCCGACACTGGGGCGCGATCTGCTGATGCGCACGGCCTTTCTCAGGACCGCCATCGATATTCCCTACGCTCACCACGAGCGCTGGGACGGCACAGGCTACCCGCGCGGCCTGCGCGGCGAGGATATACCGCTGGCGGCGCGCATCTTCAGCGTCGTCGATGTGTGGGATGCGTTGAGTTTTCCGCGCGTCTACAAGCCTGCTTGGCGTGAAGACGATGTGATCGCATACCTCCGTAACGCCGCAGGCAGTCAGCTCGATCCGGACATCGTGGCCCTGTTCCTGGAGCACTACGAAAACTTGAAGGCGATTGGTGAGGGGCAGCTCGCGCCGGATTGAATGCTCTCGACACCGCAGTGGTGCATGGGAAGTTAGGCTTTGCACCTTCACCGCTGCTTACCTCGATGTTTCGGCGCGACGGCGTCGAGCTGCGTTTCTTCTCGACCTTTACCACGTTCGGCACGCCACGAGACGTCACTGTGGAAGAGCTGCGCATCGAAAGCTGCTTTCCGGACGATGAAGCGACGGCGGTGTTTTGCCGGAAACTGGCGCAGGAAGCGAACCGGTAACCTCAGGTTCGCGCAGCGCTGAAGGTGCGCCGGTAGTTTGCGGGCGAGGTGCGGTAGGCGCGCTGGAAATGCTGGCGCAGCGTTACCGGCGAACCGAGTCCGATGGCCGCGGCAATGCGCTCCAGCGGTAGTTGAGTGGTTTCCAGTAATCGCTGTGCCTCGCTCAGGCGCTGCGCGAGCAACCAGTCGCCAAAACTGCTGCCGGTGAGTTGGCGGAAATGACGGGTGAAAGTGCGCCGGCTCATGGCCACCTTTTCGGCGATCGTATCCAGGCTGTGTTCCTCATGGAGACGGCGCTGAACCTGCTCGAGCAGGCGTGCCATGCGACGGTCGGCCGGGACGTCGGGTACGGGCTGCTCGATGAATTGTGCCTGCCCGCCGCGACGGAACGGTGGCACCACCATGCGCCGCGCAATGCGATTGGCGACTTCCGCGCCGAGCATTTGCCGCACCAGGTGCAGGCAGCAGTCGATGCCGGCAGCGGCGCCTGCCGAGGTCATCACGTTATCTTCATCGATGTAGAGCACATCGGCGTCAACTCGGACTTGCGGAAACTGCCGCGCCAGTTGATCTGCCCAGCCCCAGTGTGTGGTGGCACGGCGACCGTTGAGCAGGCCTGCGTGGGCCAGCACGTAGGCGCCAAGGCACAGCCCCACGACACGCTTGCCGCGCGCCGCGGCTTTGCGCAGTTGATCCAGAAGGGCGGCCGGAGGCGTCTCTTCGGGGTCGCGCCACGAGGGCACCACGATGATGTCCGCACGCGTCAGTTCTTCCAGGCCGTACGCCGTGCCGATGGTGAAGCCGGCGGCGCTGTGGATCTGTTCTCCCTCCGCAGAACACACGCGCAGCCGAAACGGCGAGTGACCCTCCGGCAACGGCGATTGAAAAACCGCGCATGGCACGGACAAATGAAAAGGCAGGATGCCCTCGAACGCCACGACGACGACCCGGATGCTGCGCATGGTCGGTTTCTCCGCTTGGCCCGATACCATCGATGATTGTCCTTCGGGCCACTCCTTCGCAAGTGCCCCGCGGGGCAAGATGGCGTCGTCCAACCATACAAAGGAGCTGTGCCATGTCCGCCTCACCCCGTCGCGCACTTATCGTGGTCGATGTGCAGAACGAGTACTTCACCGGCAACCTGCAAATCGAGTACCCGCCGTCCTCGGGCTCGCTGGCCAACATCACCCGGGCCATGGATGCAGCTACTGCCGCCGGCGTGCCGGTGATCGTGATCCAGCAGGATTCTCCTGCCGATGCGCAGGCGTTCGCCCTGGGCAGCGATGGCTGGAAGCTGCATGCGTCAGTGGGCCAGCGCCATCGCGATGCACTGTTCCACAAGCCTTTGCCCAGCGCTTTCAGCGAAACCGGTCTGGCTGATTGGCTTGAGGCGAACGACATCGATACGGTGACCGTCGTGGGCTACATGACGCACAACTGCAACGACACCACGATCAAGCACGCCTTCGATCGCGGGTTGGCCGTGGAATTCGTGCACGATGCGTCAGGTGCGGTGTCCTATGCCAACCGCACGGGCTATGCGAGTGCAGAAGAGATCCATCGCGTCTTCAGCGTGGTGGAACAGTCACGCTTCGCGGCCGTACTGAGTACGGACGAGTGGCTGCATGCGTTGGCCACCGGCGAAGCGCCGGTGCGCGAGAACATCCTCGACTCTTATCGCGCCGCGCAGGCGTGCCGGTCAGCTGCGGCCTGAAAAAGGCGGCTGGGCCAGCGCGGTGAATTCGGCCCACTTGCCAGGCTGCCCGGGCAGGTGGGCCAGCTGCGATACGGTGCGCAGAAATTGCGCCCGCGGATATTCCATCGCGCCGAGCTGCAGCAAATGGGCATTGGTGACCTGGGCGTCGATCAACGGGAAGTCCCAATGGCGCAGCAGCTGGGCCAGCGCCATCAGTGCGACGCGTGATCCGCCGCTTTCGCGGCTGAACATCGATTCGCCGCAAAACAAACGGCCCACGGCAATGCCGTAGATGCCACCGACCAGGTTTTCACCGTGCCAGACCTCGACGCTGTGCGCGTGGCCCAGCGAGTGCAGGCGCGTATAGGCTTCGACCATTGCCGGAACGATCCAGGTGCCGGCCTGTCCGGGCCGCGGCTCGGCACAGGCTTCCACCACCTCGGGGAACGCGTGGTCCACGGTGATCCGCCAGGACACCTCGGTCAGTCGTCGGCGCAGGCTGCGGTTTGGCTTGAGGGTGGCTGTGTGGAATATGCAGCGGGGGTCGGGTGACCACCACAGCAGCGGCTCGTCCTCGTTGAACCAGGGAAAGATGCCCTGTGCGTAGGCGGCCAGCAGCCGACGGGGCGACAGATCGCCACCGAAGGCCAGCAGGCCGTTCGGCTCATTCAACGCCTTGCGCGGATCGGGGAAATGCTCCGGCCTGGCCGCGTCGAGCAGGGGCAATCGGATCATCGTGTGTCAGGTGCCGGGTGCGTGGGCGTAGGGGCTGTGATGAAGCAGGTCCTCGGCATAAGCGTCGACGGCTTCGGCTTCATGCGCAAGCGCCGTGCGTACCGCCGCGCGGAAATCCGTGTTCACCAGAAAATGACGCGAATGAGTGCGCACCGGCAGAAAGCCGCGCGCCAGCTTGTGTTCGCCCTGTGCGCCTGGTTCAAAGCGTTGCAGCCCGTGGCGAATCGCATGCTCGATGCCCTGGTAGTAACACAGTTCAAAATGCAGCCCGGGCACATCCACATCGGCGCCCCAGTAGCGGCCGTACAGCGTGTCCTGGCTTTGCAGGAACAGCGCCATCGCGACGATGTCATCGTCCTGCAGTGCCAGTGCAACCTGCACGGTCTTGCCCAAGGTCTGGCCAAGCGCGGCGAAGAAGGAGCGGGTGAGGGCGGCGTGGTTACCCTTGGCATCGAAGGCGGCTTCGTACAACGCATGGATTCGGCGCCATTCGCTCGCCGTCAGCTCATGGCCGCCGCGCATCTCGATGGCTAACCCACTGCGTGCAACATGCGCGCGTTCTTGCCGGATGTTTTTCCGCTTCTTGTGGTTGAGCGCGCCAAGAAAATCGCCGAAATCCTGATGGCCGCGGTTGTGCCAGTGGAACTGCACGTCGGAACGCACCAGCCAGTCGCCATCAAAGGCCGCCAGTTCGTCTTCGCGAAGAAAGTTGGCATGGATGGACGAGAGATTCATGCGCTCGGCGAACGTGCGCATGGTGGTGGTCAGTGCCTGTCGGCGAGTCGGCGCTTGAGGCCCGGCGCCGGCAAGCAAGCGCGGGCCGGGTATCGGTGAGTACGGCACGGCATTGAGCAGCTTCGGATAGTAGTCGCCGCCAGCGCGTTCCCAGGCACTGGCCCAACTCCAGTCGAACACGAATTCGCCGTGCGAGTTGCCCTTGAGGTAGAGCGGTGCGGCGGCGATGAGTTGCCCGTTCTCGTAGAGCCCGAGATGGTGCGGTCGCCAACCCCAGTCCGCGCGGACGCAACCGGTACGCTCCAGCAAGGCAAGAAACGCATGCGTCACGAAAGGATTGTCGTCCGTCCGCAGCGCATCCCACGCTTCGGCGGGGATGCTTTCGATGCTTTCGTGGAAACGCGCTTCGATCACGAATCTGCCAATGTGTCGTCGTTTCGGCCGGAGCCGGAACGACGAACGGGCGTCAGCTGGCCGGACCCTGCTGGTCCAGCCAGCGCTCGGCGTCCAACGCGGCCATGCAGCCGAAGCCGGCAGAGGTTACCGCCTGGCGATACACATGGTCAGCCACGTCGCCAGCCGCGAACACACCCGGCACGGAAGACATGGTTGCCATGCCATTGAGGCCGGTGCGGATCTTGATGTAGCCGTCGTGCATATCGAGCTGGCCGTCGAAGATGCCGGTGTTCGGCGTATGGCCGATGGCGACGAAGAAGCCGGTGGCCGCGATGTCGCGGGTCTCACCGCTGTTGAGGTCCTTCACGCGCACGCCGGTCACGCCGGAGTTGTCGCCCAGCACTTCGTCCACGGTGTGGTTCCACACCAGCTCGATCTTGCCGGCATTGGCCTTCTCGAACAGCTTGTCCTGCATGATTTTCTCGGCGCGAAGCTTGTCGCGGCGGTGCACGAGATAAACCTTGCTGGCGATGTTGGAGAGGTACAGGGCTTCCTCGACAGCGGTGTTGCCGCCGCCGATCACCACCACTTCCTGCTCGCGGAAGAAGAAGCCGTCGCAGGTGGCGCAGGCGGATACGCCGCGGCCCTTGAAGTGCTCCTCGCTGGCAATCCCCAGGTACTTGGCAGTGGCGCCGGTGGCGATGATCAGCGCGTCGCAGGTGTATTCGCCCGAATCACCCTTGAGGCGGTACGGGCGCTGCTTGAGGTCCACCGTGTGGATGTGGTCGAACACCATCTCGGTATGGAAGCGCTCGGCATGCTCGGCCATGCGCTGCATCAGCGCCGGACCCTGCAGGCCTTCCACGTCGCCCGGCCAGTTGTCCACGTCCGTGGTCGTCATGAGCTGGCCACCCTGCTGCAAGCCGGTGATCATCGTCGGCTTGAGATTGGCGCGGGCTGCATAGACGGCGGCCGTGTAGCCGGCGGGGCCGCTGCCCAGGATCAGCAGGCGGCTGTGCTTGGTGGATGTGTTCATGCGTTCCTTCTATCCGCTTAGGTTGCGGTGGTGTTCGGTGGTCTGGTGAATGGGGTCCGGCAGGTTTGCGGTGAAAGCCAAACCATGCTCAGGCGAATGGATGGATCGGTGCCGCTTTAATGGGGTCGGGTTGGCTGGTTTTCAGGGCTGCCCGACGTATCCCTTTGACTTTCCTGATCATGCGCAAAGTGGTCTGCTTTTGCGATGTGGTCGGAATGTGAAAACGGCCTTCGGGTCATGGTTATAATCGTCGGGGTTTGCTGGCGACTTGAACAGTCATTCGTTCCAACCTGTGCGGCGGTTTCTTCAGACCGTACAACAGGGCCGGGGCGAGGCGTCCGAATCCGCAAGGATGGGGAAGACGCGAGGCCGATTCAAGGCTGCTGGACCTTGAGGTTTTGCCGAGCCGTGTCCCGGTTCGGCGTATTTGCCACCTAGCTTCCCCACAGGATCCACTCCCCATGCGTATCGGTATTCCTTCCGAAACCAAGACCCTTGAAGGTCGTGTCGCCCTCATTCCCGCCGCTGCCGCCGATCTGGTGCGCCGTGGCCACGAGGTGTTCATCCAGGCCGGTGCCGGCGAGAAAAGCGGCTTCTCCGACGAGGCCTACTCCAAGGTTGGCGTGAAGCTCGTGCCTGACGCCGCAGCCCTGTACGAGGCCGGCGAGCTGATCGTCAAGGTGAAGGAGCCGATTGCCGGCGACCTCGCCCTGCTCAAGAAGCATCACCTGCTGTTCTGCTACCTGCACCTGGCTGCCGAGCCGGCGCTGACCAAGAGCCTGCTGGACATCGGCCTGACCGGTATAGCGTTCGAATCGGTTGAAGAGAACGGCGGCTTGCCGCTGCTGCTGCCGATGTCGGTGATTGCCGGCCGCATTGCCACCCAGATCGGTACCACGCTGCTGCATCGTCCGCAGGGCGGCAAGGGCAAGCTGCTGGGCGGCATGGCTTCCACCCCGCGTGGCAAGGTCGTGGTGCTGGGCGCCGGCGCCGCCGGTGGCAACGCTGCTGCGCTGGCTGCCGCTGCCGGTGCCAACGTGGTGGTGTTCGACAAGCGTCATGACCGCCTGGCGGAAATGATGGCGATGGGCCCGAACGTGACCGCGCTTTACGCCTATGAGTCGTCGGTGGCCGAGGAAGTCGCCACGGCCGACATCGTGGTCGGCGCCGTGCTGATCCCCAGCGCCAAGGCGCCGCGCGTGGTTACCGAAGACATGGTCAAGACCATGGAGAAGGGTAGCGTGCTGGTGGACATCTCCATCGACCAGGGCGGCTGCTTCGAGACCTCGCGTCCGACCACCTGGAAGGAACCGACCTACGACGTGCACGGCGTAACGCACTTCTGCGTCACGAATATGCCGGGTGCCGTGCCGCAGACCTCGTCGGTGGCGATTTCTGCCGCTATCCTGCCGTACGTGCAGCGTCTGGCCACCGGTAACGAGTGGCGCCAGTTCGAACCGCTGCGTGGGGGCATCAATGTCGACGGCGGCGAGCTGGTTCATCCGGCGCTCAAGGGCATGATCTAAGGTCAGCCTGCCGCTTCGGCGGATGTAATAAGGGTCGGCCGCCATCACGGCGGCCGACCTTATGCAAAACAACGGGAAAAGGACCACGGTGGCGCGTAGCGCGAACGTCAAGAAGGAAAAGGTGCGCGAGGGCCTCAGCGAGGAGCTGAAGCGCCGTCTGCGCGAGGCCGGGGCCCTGTTGTTGTTGCCATTGGCCTTGTACCTGTTGGTCTGCCTGTTCAGCTACAACGACCAGGACCCGAGCTGGGGCCACGTAGGCACCGCGGAACACGCCAGGAATTTTGGCGGTTCAGTGGGCGCGAACACCGCCAACGTGCTGCGCTACATCTTCGGGCTGGTGTCCTACTGCTTCCCTCTGCTGTTGCTTGCGCTTGGCGTGCAGGTGCTGCGCCATCGCGGCGAGCGCGTCGTGCAGCCCTGGGAACCGTCCCTGCGCCTGATCGGCTCGGTGTTCTTCTTCATCACCGCGCCGGCGCTGCTTTATCTCAATTTCAACGACGAGCCGGTGTTGCCCCAGGGTGTGGGCGGCATCATCGGCATGTGGGTGGGCCGTGGCCTGCTGAGCGCCCTGGGTGACAAGGGTGCGCCGCTGCTGTTGCTGGCGATGTTCCTGGTGGCGGTGACACTGGCCACCGGGTTGTCGTGGTTCAAGGTGATGGATCTGACCGGGCAGGGCGTGCTCAAGTTCGCCGGCTGGTTCAGCGGCAAGCTGCGCGAGGCGCCGGAAGCACTCGCTGCTCGTCAGGCTCGCGCCGAGCGCGACGTGGTCAAGAAGACCGAGGCCATCAAGCAGGCCAAGCGTGAACCCGTGCGCATCGAAACGCAGCCCGCGCCAGTGGTGAAGAGCGAGCGCGCCAAGCTGGAAACGCAGATTCCGCTGTTCACCGGCGCCGCCGCACCGGGCGAGCTACCACCGCTGTCGCTGCTCGACGAGGCACCGGAGCAGGGGCCCGGCTATTCCGAAGAGACTCTTGAGGTGCTGTCGCGCCAGGTCGAGCTCAAGCTCAAGGATTTCCGCATCGAAGCCAAGGTGGTCGGCGTCTATCCCGGCCCGGTCATCACCCGCTTCGAGCTGGAGCCAGCTGCCGGCGTGCGCGGCTCGCAGGTGTCGAGTCTGGACAAGGACATTGCGCGCGGCCTCTCGGTGGTCAGCGTGCGTGTGGTCGACGTGATTCCGGGCAAGAACGTGATCGGCCTGGAAATTCCCAATACACGCAAGCAGATCGTCTATCTCTCCGAGATCTTGCGTTCGGACAAATACGATGCGATGAAGTCGCCGGTGGCACTGGCCCTGGGCAAGGACATCGCCGGTCGCCCGGTGGTGGCCGACCTGGCCAAGATGCCGCATCTGCTCGTGGCCGGTACTACAGGCTCGGGCAAGTCGGTGGCGGTCAACGCGATGGTGCTGAGCCTGTTGTACAAGGCCAGCGCCAAAGACGTGCGCATGATCATGATCGACCCGAAGATGCTGGAGCTTTCGGTCTACGAAGGCATCCCGCATCTGCTCGCACCGGTCGTCACCGACATGAAGGAAGCGGCCAATGCACTGCGATGGTGCGTGGCCGAAATGGAGCGCCGCTACAAGCTGATGGCCGCTGTCGGCGTGCGCAATCTGGCCGGCTTCAACAAGAAGGTGAAGGACGCCGAGAACTCGGGACAGCCGCTGCTCGATCCGTTGTTCCGTCCAAATCCGGAGATGCCGAACCTGGCGGCCGAGCCGTTGGAACCGCTGCCGTACATCGTGATCATCATCGACGAGTTCGCCGACATGATGATGATCGTCGGCAAGAAGGTGGAAGAACTCATTGCGCGCCTGGCGCAGAAGGCCCGTGCGGCCGGCGTGCACCTGGTGCTCGCCACGCAGCGTCCGTCGGTGGATGTGATCACCGGCCTTATCAAGGCGAACATCCCGACGCGCATTGCATTCCAGGTATCGAGCAAGATCGACTCACGCACCATTCTCGACCAGTCCGGCGCCGAAGCACTGCTGGGCCACGGCGACATGTTGTATCTGCCGCCGGGTACGGCCACGCCTGAACGCGTGCATGGCGCCTTCGTGGACGACCACGAGGTGCACAACGTGGTGAAGTGGTTGAGGGCGCAGGGCTCGCCGCAGTACATCGAAGGTGTGCTGGAAGAAGTGCAGGCGACGAGTGACGGCAAGTTCATCAACGACTCCGGCTTGCCGCAG
The DNA here is from genome assembly GCF_057787755.1 of Dyella sp. OK584. Classification (NCBI taxonomy): domain Bacteria; kingdom Pseudomonadati; phylum Pseudomonadota; class Gammaproteobacteria; order Lysobacterales; family Rhodanobacteraceae; genus Dyella; species Dyella sp. OK584. Next base: position 3,472,015 of record NZ_CM173542.1, on the reverse strand, counting down.
GACGGCGAGGAAGGCGGCGATGTCGAGGCGCAGCTCTACGACAAGGCAGTGCGTATCGTCACCGAGACGCGGCGCGCCTCGATCTCGGGCGTGCAGCGACATTTGCGTATCGGCTATAACCGCGCCGCTCGTCTGATCGAGCAGATGGAGCAGGATGGCGTGGTGAGCGCGCCGCAGCACAATGGCAACCGCGAAGTGCTGGCGCCGCCGCCACCCAAGAACTGAAGTCGCCCCGACAGCTCGTCATCCCAGCGAAGGCTGGGATCCAGTGCCTTGGTACGTGAAGGTAAATGGCGGGTCAAAGTCGCAGGGCCGCAGCGCACGCCGGGGTGCCGGCTAAAGGGGTCGTCACCGCGAATGACCCGGTCCCCATTAAGCTATCAGCACTCAAACTTCGCCCATCGCTTTGCTTACAGGGTCCCCATGAAACGCTCGCTTCTTCTTGCCTCAGCTGCGCTCTTGCTGTCGCTGACGGGTTTGGCCCAGGCAGCCGCGGCCCCCGCACGCGCGAAACTCGACGCCTTCGCCACCGGCATGCACTCGCTTACCGGCAAGTTCACCCAGTCACTGACCGACGCCAATGGTCATCCCGGCAAGGGCAGCTCAGGCACGCTGGCTTTGGAAGCGCCGCGCCAGTTCCGCTGGGAAACCCTGACTCCGTACAAGCAGACGATCGTTGCCGACGGCAGTCGCGTCTGGCTGTATGACCCGGACCTTGAACAGGTCACCGTGCGCGTGCAAAGCACTGAGGAATCACATAGCCCGCTGACCGTGCTTACCGACCTGAAGCAGATGGACAAGGACTTCAACGTGGTAGAGCAGGGCGAGCACGACGGGCTGAACTGGCTGCGCCTTACCTCCAGGGCCAAGGATCCGCAGTTCGATTACGCCGACCTCGGCTTCGACGCCAATGGCCTGTCGCGCATGATGTTCCGCGACCAGCTGGGTGCGACTACTGATATCCGTTTCTCCGGCTGGCAGCGCAACGTTGAGATTCCGCCGGCCACGTTCAACTTCACTCCGCCGCCGGGTGCGGACGTGATCGGCGATGTGCCGGTAATCACCACGCAGCCGATCAAGAACTAAGCGCAGCCATGCTGCGAAAGCTGCCGCGCTGGGCCTGGATCGGTGGCGGCCTGCTTGCCTTCATCGCCGGCAGCATCAACGCGGTGGGCTATCTGTGTTTTCGGCATCAGCCGATCACTCACCTGACCGGCACCAGCACCGAATTTGGCATTGCGCTTGCACGGCTCGATACGGGCGAGATCCTGCACTGGGCGTTTGCCATACTGTCGTTTCTCGCCGGTGCGGTGCTCAGCGGTTTCATTGTGCAACAGCGCACGCTACAGCTTGGACGCCGCTACGGCGTCGTGCTGATGCTTGAATCCATGCTGCTGTTTGCCGCCACGCCCTTGATCCATGACGGGCGCGATCTGGGACTCTACCTTGCCTCCGCGGCGTGCGGACTGCAGAACGCCATGGTCAGCACTTATAGCGGCGCTACGTTTCGTACCACGCATCTCTCCGGCATCTTCACCGACCTGGGGATTTACCTTGGGCAGCGCCTGCGTGGTTTGGAAGTGGACATGCTACGCATCCATGTTTGCCTGCTCGTGGCGAGCAATTTCATCATTGGGGCCACGGCGGGTGCGCTGGGCTTCATGGCTGTGCAGGAGCGTGTGCTGCTGGTGCCCGCCACGCTCACTGGGCTGGTGGGGCTGGGCTATGCCATCTATCGCCATCGCATGATGAGTGCCCAGTGATTCGATGCGATCTCACTTAGCCGCAACGCTACGATTTCGGCCCGCACGCTTGGCCTCGTAGAGCGCGCAGTCTGCGCGCGACAGCCATTGCGACAGGGTTTCATCCGCGTGCCAGACAGCCACGCCAATGCTGGCCGTCACGGCGATAAGCTGCCCTTCGTAGGTCAGCTGATTGTCGGCTACTGCATGTCGAATGCTTTCGGCCGCCGCCATGCCCTGTTCCAGGCTGAGGTTCGGCAGGCAGATCACCAGCTCTTCGCCACCGTAGCGGCCGACCAGGTCGTCGCCCCGGCACTGGAGCAGAATGATTTCGCTCACCTTGCGGATCACTGCATCGCCAGCCAGATGCCCATAAGTGTCGTTGATCTGCTTGAACCCATCCAGATCGAGTAGCGCCATGCAGGCGTTTCCGCCCTGCGCCTGTGTGCGCACCTGTTCCGCCAGTTCAAGGAAGCGTCGGCGATTGTAGGCGCCCGTCAGTGCGTCGGTGCTGGCAAGTTCATCGAGCCGTTGGTTGGCAGCAAGCAGGTCGCGTGTGCGCAGGTCGATCTGTTGCTGCAGCTGCCGGGCTTGTCGTCGCAGGTAGAGCGTGCGCAACTGGATGACACCGATGATCAGCGCGAGCAGCAGCAGTCCTGCGCCAATCATGGCCGCGACGGTTTCATACCAGCGTGGTTCGGCTGCCACGGCGAAGGTGGTTTCAATCACACGCGGTTGCATACCGTGCGTTTGCGCGCGCAGATGCAGGGTGTATTCCCCGTGGGGCAGGTTGGTATAGATGGCCGTGGGCAGACTGCCGTGCGGAATCTCGATCCAGCCGTCGTCGAAGCCTTCCATGTGATAGCTGTAGCTGGTTTCCGCCGGGGCCTGATAGTCGAGCAGGGCAAAGTCCACGCGAAGGCTTCGGTTATGTGGCCCCAGCCGGAGGGATTCGCCGCTGCGTGGAAGTCTGCCGAATGGCAACGGAGTCCCATTGATGACGGCGAAAGTGGCTGCCAGTGGCGCGTCCGGCTGGCCCATCGGTTGCCAGCCTGGCCGCACTACAGTCAGTCCACCAAGGCCGCCGAACAACAGTTCGCCGTCGGGCGCACGTGCCGCGGCCGCATAGATATAGCTGGAGATGCGCAGGCCGTCGCGAGCACCGAGGTTGCGCACGATGCGAGTGGTACCGTCGATCATCGACAAGCCATTGGGCAGGCTTACCCATGGATTGCCCTGATCGTCCGCTTGCACGGCATTGATGTTCTCGCTGGTGAGCCCCTGCGGACCGCCGATGGTGCTGAAGCGATATGGCTCTCCGGCGCTGTGCGGCTCAAGCATCGCGAGTCCGCCATAAGTACCGACCCAAAGATCACCCTGCGGGTCGGTGGTGATCGAGCTGGCCAGGTTGTTCGGCAGGCTGGACGAATCGCCGGGCTGGTTCAGCAGGTTGTCGAACCCGCCACTCTGCATCGTATTCGCCGCGATGCTGATGCCATGACCGGTGACGTACCAGATCTGCGTGCCGATGCGCGCAATGCCCCGGACAGTGTCGCTGGCCAGACTGGTCCGGTCGTTCGGATCGTTGCCGAAATGGGAAAGCGCTTTGGTGCGAGTGTCGTAGCGATAGACGCCGTCATAGGTGGCAATCAACAGTCGCTGGCCGTCGGCGAGCAGATGCAGCACGGGCTTGGTGTCGAGCACAGGAATCACGGAATCCTGTATCGCCAGCGAATCGGGATTCACTTTGGCCAAACCCTGCGCGCCGACCCAGATCGTGCCATCCGGCATTTCGGCAAAGGCCTGAATATCGCGCTTGGTTTGGTTGCCGCCGAGCTGAAGATGCCGGATGCGTCCACGATCGAGATCGATGACATCGATGTTGCCCGCACTCATGCCCAGCCAGATGCGGCGGCGCGAGTCGACATAGATGCCGCGCACGTTCGTGTTGGATAGCGCGCGCTCTTCGTGGGCGGAAGGCAGCAAAGCAAAAGCCTTGCGCGCGCGAGGGTTGTTGCGCGCCACGCCGAGATCGGTCGCTACCCAGATGTTGCCTGAGCGGTCCCGCATGAGCGCGCGTACGGCATCCCCAGGCAGCGATGAAGGCATCGCTGTATCGTGGGCAATCTGAGATGGCTCGCCTGCACCAGGCGAGTAAGACAGCACGCCGCCACCGTCGGTGCCTATCCATACGGTACCGGGCGCAACTTCCACAAAGTCACGCACGGTGGAACGACGTTCGTGATCGCGCAGATACCCACTGAATCCGGTGACGGTCCGCCAATGTCCATCCGCGTCACGGTAAATCGCGCCAGCCTGGGTGCTACCCACCCACAAGCGGCCTTCGCGATCCTCGTGCAGCGCCCAGATGCCGTCGTTGAGCACGGTATCGATGTTGCTGTTATCAGGTGATCGTGTCGGACGCGCGAAGGCATGTGTGCCAGCGTGACGAACAAACAATCCGCTGTTGTTGCCCAGCCAGAGATTGCCCTCGCGATCCTGCAGCACGCTGAAATTGCGGGGCGCCATGGCGATCCCGGTCGGCACCGGCAAAATCTTGTTGGTACCAAGGTCAAGATGATCCAGGCCACGATCGGTGGCGATCCACACGCCCTTGCTGCCGTCGTAGGCGAGCGCATAAATTTTGCGATCGCTGGTGCCGCCCTTGCCGACCGGATAGGTAAGGAACGTGTTGTTGATGGGGTTGAAACGGCTCAGTCCGCCGGCGTTGGTGCCCACCAACATGCCCCCATCGGGGAGAGCGAGGAGGCTGCGTACGTAGGCGTCAGGCAGGTCCGTCTTTGGGCCGCCGCTGGCGGTGAACACCTGCATGCGGTGACCGTCGTAACGCACCAGGCCACCCAGCGTGCCGACCCAGACCAGGCCACGCTGGTCTTCGGCAAGGGAGGTAGTGATGGAGTGGGGTAGGCCCTCGTTGATGCCCAGTCGCTCGAACCACGGCGTGTCGAATGGCGCCCACGGATCGTCCGTGGCTATGGCGCCAAGCGGAAGCAGCAGAAGCAGCAAGAGCGCAAGCCATCTGCCGTGGTGCAACCGATAAATCAGTGGGTCCACCAAGAAGGCAGGGAGAAGGCACCTGGCGATCCTTCGCTGGACCAGGGCGTACGTTCCCGAACGGGACTCCGTTTGTTTCGCCATGGCACTCGCCCAACCGGCAGCCTTCAAGCTGCATGCGTGAGCACATCATAGCGGCAGGGAGGTGCCTGGAGCGGTCTGTTGCCGCTCGGGGCGCTGCGACTCAACGGTTGCCGATGGCGAGCGAAGCTTGTCCATGCATCGCTGCCTTCCTCAACCAGAGGCCAATGCAAACCGACCGTTCGCGCGCTTTTGCGGCCTGATACACCCCGATGCCCTATTATTTGCCGTATGTCACGCAGCGATATGTACGACGCGCCGAGCCTGTTTGCCGAGCCGGACGACCTCAAACCCCTGGCCGAACGCATGCGGCCGCGCACTCTCGACGAAATCGTCGGTCAGCAGCGCGTGCTGGCACCGGGCAAGGCGCTGCGCCGTGCTCTGGAGGCGGGGCGCGTGCATTCGATGGTGCTGTGGGGGCCGCCCGGTTGCGGCAAAACCACGCTGGCCCTGCTGGTGGCGCGCTATGCCGATGCCGATTTCCGCGCGATCTCCGCCGTGCTCTCCGGCTTGCCGGAGGTGCGCAAGGCGCTGGCCGAGGCCGAGGCCAATTTCGCGCAAGGCCGCCGCACCGTGTTGTTCGTGGATGAGGTGCACCGTTTCAACAAGGCACAGCAGGACGCGTTCCTCCCGCACATCGAGCGCGGCATCATCATCTTCGTGGGCGCCACCACGGAAAACCCCTCGTTCGAACTCAACTCCGCCTTGCTCTCGCGCTGCCGCGTGCACGTGCTGGACACCGTCACCGTCGACGACATTGTGGTGGCGCTGAAGCGTGCGCTGGACGATGGCGAGCGCGGCCTTGGCAGCCTGCAACTGCAGGTTGCCGATGAGTCGTTGCGGCTGATCGCGCAGGCGGCAGATGGCGATGTGCGCCGTGGTCTGACTCTGCTGGAAATTGCCTCCGAGCTGGCGCAAGACCACCACATCGACGACACCACGCTCACCCAGGTGCTGGCTGATCGCACGCGCCGTTTCGACAAGGGCGGCGAGCAGTTCTACGACCAGATCTCTGCGCTGCACAAATCAGTACGCTCCTCCGACCCCGACGCTGCCGTGTACTGGCTGTGCCGCATGCTCGATGGTGGCGTCGACCCGCTCTATCTCGCCCGCCGCATGACCCGCATGGCCGTGGAAGATGTGGGCCTGGCCGAGCCGCGTGCCTGGCGCATGGCGCTGGACGCGTGGGACACCTACGAACGCCTGGGCAGCCCCGAGGGCGAACTGGGTCTGGCGCAGCTCGCTATCTGGCTGGCCATCGCGCCCAAAAGCAACGCGGCGTACAAGGCGTATAACCAGGCACGCGACGTGGTGCGCTCAACGGGCACGCTGGAGGTGCCCATGCATCTGCGTAACGCGCCCACCAAGCTGATGAAGGGTCTTGGCTACGGCCAGGGCTACAAGTACGACCACGATGCCGAAGGCGGTGTGGCGCTGGATCAGCAGTGCCTTCCTGATGCGCTCGACGGCACCGTGTTCTACGAACCGGTGGAACGCGGCCTTGAGCTGAAGCTGCGCGAAAAGCTGCTGAGTCTGCGCGAAGCACGGCGTCAGGCACGCGAAAAATAATCCGGCCTTGGCCGGTGTCGTCGCCCACGGGCGAACCCGGCTGTCCTATCGAGGATTCGTCATGTCCATCGTCTGGTATTTCGACTTCATTTCGCCATTTGCCTGGCTGCACTGGCCGAAGGTGAAGAAGCTGGCGGCGGAGCATCCGGTGACGCTGCGGCCGATCCTTTTTGCCGGCGTGCTGGAGCATTGCGGGCAGAAAGGCCCCGCTGAAATTCCGTCCAAGCGCGAATTCACCTATCGGCATGCGCTGTGGCGTGCCCGGCAGGCACAGCAGCCGCTGCGGTTTCCGCCTGCACATCCGTTCAATCCGCTGGCCGCCTTGCGGCTATGCATTGCCGCTGGCAGCACGGTGGCGGCGACCGATGCGATCTTCGACTGGATCTGGGGGCAAGGCCATGCCGGCGACAGCATCGACGCCCTGGCGCCGGTGGCGGCTCGCCTTGGTATCGAAGATCCCGCCGCGGCCATCGCCGCTGCCGAGGTCAAGGCGCAGCTCCGGGCCAACTTCGACGCGGCCGTGTCCGAAGGCGTGTTTGGCGTGCCAACGCTCTCGCTGGATGGTCGCCTGTTCTGGGGCGAGGACGCCCACGAGTTCGCCATGGCGTGCCTGCACGATCCCTCGCTCTGGGACGAACCCGAGATGCATCGCGTGGCCACGCTGCCGATAGCGCAGGCGCGTCGCGTGTGAGCGGGCTGCTGCAGCCGACCTTGCGGCGCTTCTCCCCTCAAGCATAAATTCCGCCCACCGACGACCACGCGGGGAGCGTGAGCCATGCGAGTACTCGTAGCAGCACTGATGGGCGGTATCGTGATGTTTCTGTGGGGCGCGATTGCCCACATGGCGTTGGGGCTGGGGAACCCCGGCATTCGGCAGCCAGTGAACGAGGATATGGTGCTCAGCACCCTGCATGAGGGCCTGGGCAGCACCGCGGGCGTGTACATCCTGCCTACGGTCGACCCGGCCAAAATGGGCGACAAGGCCACCATGGCTGCGTACTCCGCCAAAACCAAGACGTCGCCATACGCCTGGGTGGTTTACATGCCACAAGGCGACGACCTCTCCGACATGAGCCATCAGCTGCCGCGCCAATGGGCGTCCGATACGCTGGCCTCGCTCGCGCTGGCCTTCGTGATGGGGCTGGCGGCTTTCAGTTTCGCCAAGCGCCTGGGTATTGCCGTGGCAGCCGCCTTGTTCGCCTGGCTGAGCACGCTGGTGCCGTACTGGAACTGGTATCGCTTTCCCACCGAGCTGACCCTGGCTGCCCTGATCGAGCAGGTGGTCGGCTGGCTGCTGGCTGGTGCGGTCATGGCCTGGTGGCTGGGGCGCGGCCGTAGGCGCAACACACTCTAGAACCCACGCGTTACTGATCGTCATCCCGGCGCAGGCCGGGATCCAGCGCCTTCAGCGGACTGCGGAAGGGCGCCGGGCCCCGGCCTACGCCGGGGCGACGACCATGGGGCATGAGCCCAGAGGATCGGCCGAGCCTCGTCGCCGCAACATTGCGGCCATCACAGCCCCGCAGCGATAATCCCCGGTTCTGAGTCATTGTCTGGACCGATCATGCTGGATCCCGCACTGCTGCGTTCGCGCCTGGCCGAAACCGCCGCGCGCCTCAAGGAGACCCGTGGCTACACGCTCGACGTGGCCGCCATCGAGGCGCTGGAGAGCCAGCGCAAGCAGCTGTCTACCGAGACGCAGGAGCTTCAGAACCTGCGCAACACGCGGTCCAAGGCCATCGGCCAAGCCAAGGCCAAGGGCGATGACGTCGCGCCACTGATGGCCGAAGTCGCCGGCATCGGCGACAAGCTCAAGGCCAACGAACACGCCCTTGCCGAGGTGCAGGCAAAGCTCGCCGACATCGCGCTGGGCCTGCCGAACATTCCGCATGAGTCCGTGCCGCTGGGCAACGACGAAACCCAGAACGTCGAACAGTCGCGCTGGGGCACGCCGCGCACGTTCGATTTCGCAGTAAAGGATCACGTCGATCTTGGCACTCGCCACGGTTGGCTCGACGGCGAAGCCGGCGCCAAGCTTTCGGGTTCACGCTTCACCGTCATGCGCGGTCAACTCGCGCAACTGCATCGCGCGATTGCGCAGTTCATGCTCGATCTGCAGACCGGCGAGCACGGCTATCTGGAATGCAACGTACCGGTGATCGTCAACGCGGACAGCATGCTCGGCACCGGCCAGCTGCCCAAGTTCGAGGAAGACCTTTTCGCGACCCAGGTCGGCGACACCAGGCGTTATCTCATCCCGACCGCCGAAGTGCCGCTGACCAACCTGGTGCGCGACACCATCCAGGAGGCCGATGCACTGCCGTTGCGCATGACCGCGCACACGCTGTGCTTCCGCGCCGAGGCGGGCAGCTATGGCCGTGACGTGCGCGGCATGATTCGCCAGCATCAGTTCGAGAAGATCGAAATGGTGCAGATTGCGCGGGCCGGCGAGTCCTATGCGCAGCTTGAGGAAATGGTTGGCCACGCCGAGAAGGTGCTGCAGTTGCTCGGTCTGCCTTATCGCAAGGTGCTGCTGTGCACCGGCGACATGGGTTTTGGTTCGGCCAAGACCTACGATCTGGAAGTGTGGTTGCCCAGCCAGAGCACCTATCGCGAAATTTCCAGCTGCTCCAACTTCGAAGACTTCCAGGCTCGTCGCCTGCAGGCACGCGTGCGCAACCCGGAAACCGGCAAGCCCGAACTGGTGCACACGCTCAACGGCTCCGGCCTCGCCGTGGGCCGCACGCTGGTCGCGGTGATGGAGAACTACCAGAACGCCGGCGGCTCGATCACCGTGCCCGACGTGTTGCGCCCGTACATGCGCAACCTCCAACAGATCGCCTGAGGTTGCTGCCCGCATGAGCCAGCGTTGGGACAAGGTCGAACTCACCGCCAGCTACACGTTGCTGACGATCCTGGCCACGGAACTGCTGACCCGGCTCGGCCTGATCGGCATGTTTCCATTGCCGATGGCGGACCTGGTGCTAAGCAGCGTCGCCACCGTGCTTGTGCTCGGCGCATTCTGGTTCGCCCGCCGCAGACGCAAGCTTCGGTTCTGGGTGATCGGCTTCGCCGCTGCCACTCAGTTGGCGCCGATGGTGATCCGCCAACCGGTATTGCTGCTTCCATTGATCGGTGCGGCGATTCCGGTCGGCATCATGCTGTGGGCCATGATCGCCCTGGCGAAGAAAGGGCAGGGAACCGCACCCCATTCCTGATAGGATGACGGCCCTGCAAGCTCAAGCTCGTCATTCCAGCGAAAGCTGGAATCCAGCGCCTTACAAGGTGTCAGAGCAGCAACAATTCGGCGAGACGGCCGAGTGGTTTAAGGCAGCAGTCTTGACGCGGAGGCAGGAAGCCGAAGCGAACACCGACCAAGTCGGTGGCCCCGAAGAGGCGGAGGGCAGGATGCCCGGAGTCAAACTGCCGTAGCGGCGTCTGCAAGACGCCTGTTCACGGAGACAATTCGGAGAGATGGCCGAGTGGTTTAAGGCAGCAGTCTTGAAAACTGCCGTAGGTGTGAGCCTACCGTGGGTTCGAATCCCACTCTCTCCGCCAGATATCGGAAGGGGTCAGAGGCATATATGTCTCTGACCCCTTTTTGTTTGCTCAGATCCAACGAGTAGAGAGGGCATTCATGAACGCATTCAATCAGGCTTATCGCCAAGCCAAAGATACGGCCGACTGGGCCATGGAGCGCGTGCAGGGCCGGGAAGTGACAGGCACGACAAGAAATCGTCTCGCGAGTGCTGCATACCAATTGGCGTTGGAGCACCAACGAGGCATGACGGTGCTGGTTGAGGCCAAGGCTTACGGCTCTGCCCTGGCCCTACTGCGGCCGGCCGTCGAAGGATTTGCGTTGGGCTATTGGCTGCTCTACCAAGCCGATGAGGCCCAGCTGTATGCGTTCATGGAAGGAAGGTCAACGTCCACGCTCGATGTGTTGTTGCGGCGTATTGCCGATGAGCATTCTTCCGGCCCCCAAAAAGGACAGCTACAAAATTTGGTGAAACGCCTCAACGCATTCACGCATGGCGGTATTGAGCATCTTGTGATGCGACAAGGGCCCGACGTCGTCGGTCCCCGATACACCGTCGAAGACATGGCGAATGCCTTAGACATCGGCACCTGGGTCGCCAGGATGGCTGCACTGGACATCGTTGGCGGTGTGGCTGGTGAAGCAGAACTCGCCAATGAAATGCTCAACGGGATGGATGATGCTCAGTCATCCCATGAGTCTGACCAGAAATTGCCAATCCACGAGGGCTCTGATAGCTGAAAGACAAAAATCTCTTGCAGCGTTAGTTCATCATGCGCGGCATCCACGTTTCGGCGGCACGCCCCCACTACTTCCGCTTTCGTTTCCCTAATTTGACGTTGAGCGCGCCGTAAAGAGTGCCGCTCCCTCCAATAACGCCGCGGCATGTGGTTTCGATTGAGCTGATGACCTGTTCGACCCTTGGGGTGATGGGGTCTTCTACGCCCCATCCAAAGACATTCTCCAATTCCTCAACGCGGTTGTGGTGGGCCGAAAGATCGTCATCTGTTCTGAAATGCTGACGAGGCCAAATCCGTGCAAGAGCGGAGGCGGCACCTTCCACATCAAGCACAATGCGTCGGATGTCCTCGAATGGCTTGCCTTCATCTTTTCCGATTTGCGCCATGAACCGATAGCGCATGGCGTGGAGCTTATTGAAAAGCTCGCTGTATCCGGCTGTTCGAACGAAAACGATTGAGGCGTTTTTGCGGGCGGAGAATGCCTCATCAGTTTCATCTTCTTGCCGGGTGATCTCTTTTGTTTCGTATCCGAAACTTGCCGGATGCCGGATGTGTTTCAGCGCATCGGCTGCCTCATAGAACAAAGCCAGTGCGTCCTCTGCCAGTTCAATTTGGCGTCGCCCGGAATGCTCGCGCCGCCACGAGTCCAGCCCATAAACCGCGACGCAGATGGTGATTAAGGTCGCAAAAAGCCCAAGGCTTTCTCCCAACGTCATAAAGAGGTGCTCCTTGAGCGCATGACGCAATCCAATGTGAGGTTGCTAGCAACCGGGTGGAACATGTCAGAGGTGGACTCAGCTGTGGCCTGACTGCCGAGTGGAGAGGTAATACCCCTCTGCGCAGGCTACCCGATCTTACCCTTGAGCCAACTTTGGCCGCAGCCCCTCGCGACTGACCACAGCTTTGCCCTCTGGCCCAAGACGTTCCGCATGTTGGCGCGTGCGGCAGCTCGCTAAACAGGGTCAGGTTCATTTACCTCAGTTCACCAACCGGAACAACCTTGCAGCCCCGTACCCGATGCTCGATGATCGATCGAGGCTGTACTACAAACACAAGCTGGCGGCTTCGTTATGGAACCGACCTATCTACCAACCGCCGTAGGCAAGCGGCGTTATCCCGATTCAAATGGCTACTTCATCGTCGGCTCAAAAAGGCCCGATGACGCCATTCCGTGTACTTGCACGCCAGATTGCCTGCGCGGCTGCGACGGTCGCTGTGGCTGCAAGGCATGTGAGCTTTGTTTCATGATGTATGTGACGGAGCAGGGCTGGGTGTCGCCGGACGGGCTCATCATCGATCGAGAAGACGCACTTGTGATCTACGGCGAGTGTTGGCCGCCGCTTGATGAAACACTGGACTGATCACTGCTTCGCGGTGCCTTTGTAGCCTTAGTGTTGTGTGTCGTTCTACACGCCGAAGAGTACGCATCGCATATGGCGGACCGACTCGCTCGGTCAGGCTGACGTGCTCGCTCTTCGTCACGCTCGCCAATCCGCTGACACGCTCGGAAGTTGTCGCTACGCCGCATAGTCATGATGGCAACGCGCGTCTGCAGTTCGGCCAGCGTACTTTGGGGCAGCGCTTCACTAAGTATTTCTACGCTTGCGCGAAGGTCAATGGCGATTGACCGGGGCGTTTATTTCTACAGGCTAACTTGAGTGAGGCCCCGGCATTTTCCGGCGTCATGCCCGCCGCGCCCTTGATCCCGACTTAATCCTTCCCGGCGCAATGTATTGCGGCATAGGTCTGGTCTGCCGAAAGGGGAGGCCGGATACCCGCGATCCTGCCCACGGAGGTTATGCCCATGAACGTACCCCAGGCCGAAGCCAGCTACTACAGCATTCTCTCCGCGCAGGCGAAGTTGACCATGCTGGATAGTTTTACCAGCGAGCGCCCGACCCGCGAAGAGCGGCTTTACATGGGCAAACAACTCCGCCAGAAGGTGTCGCGGAAAGAGCACGCCATCTACACCCCGGCGCGCAACCGGCGTGACCCGATGGATATCCTGAACGAGCAGAACCGTTCTCGCGTGCAGAAGCTTGTGCCGGTGCGAAATGCCCGGATGCGGGCATCGGTGTTCGGGTTCTATCGGGGATCGGCGGCGGTCATGGCATCCGACCTCGCGGGAACGCCGGTCACCGAGTTGCAGGTGGCTGCTTGTGGCGACATGCATGTAGCGAACTTCGGCCTCTTCGCTTCGGCAGAGCGCAACCTCATTTTCGCCATCAATGATTTCGACGAAGTGCATCCGGGTCCTTGGGAGTGGGATCTCAAGCGGCTGGTGGCCAGTGCCGTGCTCGCCGCGCGCTTCATGGGTGGCGACGATGTGGTGGGTGAGGAGGCGGCACGACAAGTGGTCGCGTCGTATCGCAAGCGGATCGGGCGCTATGCGGAGATGGGTTATCTCGACGTCTGGTACGACCAGATCAACGAGCAAAAGATTCTCGATGGCGCACCTGATCGTTTCCGAGAGGGAGCGGAACGGATGATGCAGCGCGCACGCACCAAAGGCCACCTGCGTACGCTAGACAAGCTCACTGAGATGGTGGACGGCGAGTCCCGCATCGTGGAGAACGTTCCCCTGATCGTGCGTGAGCCGACGCTGGAAGATGGCACGCCGATCAAGGTGGCGCTCGATGAGATGCTGCAGGCTTATTTCGGCTCGTTGGCGGAAGATCGCAAGCGCCTGTTGTCGCGTTATCGCCTCGTCGATTCCGCGCGCAAAGTGGTGGGCGTGGGGAGCGTCGGCACAGGCTGTTGGGTGTTGATGTTGCGGGGTTCCGATGAGGACGATCCGCTGTTTCTGCAGGTGAAGCAGGCCTTGCCGTCGGCGCTCGCCCCTTATGTGAAGACCCCGCTGGCCATGCATGATCAGGGCAAGCGAATCGTGATGGGGCAGCGCCTGATTCAAGGCTCGCCGGACATTTTCCTTGGCTGGGGTAAGGCACATGATTCTTCCTTCTATGTACGGCAGCTCGCCGACATGAAGGGTGGTATCGAGTTCGAGGAAGGCAATCGCAAAGCGCTCGACAGTTTTGCCCCGTATTGCCGCTTGTGCGGCTGGGCACTGGCACTGGCGCACGCCAAGTCCGGTGACGCCGCGATGATTGCCGGCTATTGCGGAAAGAGCGAAGCCTTGGATGAGGCCATGGGCAAGTTCGCCTTGAGCTACGCCGACCAGGCAACACGCGACCATGCACGCATGGTCGCGGCAGCGAGCCCGTCAAAACGGAATTCGCGCGCGGCTGCCGCGGCAACTGAGAGCGCTTGAAGACGGGCACCCAACGCGCCCCTCGCGGCGCGTGACGCCGTGCCGCAGGGGAATAACCCTGCCCATAGGGGGCGGGGCGTGCGATCATGTCTGGAGCCTACTCTAGGCTTTGGCGGTTGGGGTTTCAGTTGATCGGGAGCAGGGCACCACGGCGTTTCGTTGCATGGCTGGCTATCGCCGCCGTGTGGCTGCTCGTGGCCGCGCCGACTATCTCCCGTGTACTGCCGTCGGCGTGGTCGACGCCAGATCTGGGTGCCTGGTGTACCGGGCATGGCCTCGACGACCAGCATCCCTCCGGCCCGGGCGATCCGGCCCAGCACAGCGACAAGTGCGGCTACTGCGTGCTGCTGGGGCACAGCCCCTTGCTGGCGGGTGGCGTGCCCGTCATGTCGGTGGCGGCATGGCTGCCGGTGTTGGCGCCGCTCATCCAGGCCGGCTGGCGTTGGCATGCATTGCCGCTGCTCAGTGCGCGTCCGCGCGGACCGCCGTTGTTCTGACGGAATGACGTTTGCACGGGTCGATAGCGCGCCATTTGCGCGTGCGGCCCGACATCACAGCAACTCATGCATGCCTGGCAAGGCGCCGTGCGCGGAATCACGCCGGTAGTCGTTGCGCGTGCATGGTTGTCTGGAGCGTTCATGGCGTCGCGTAGCGGCGCCGGCGATCAATGGATTCATTGCCATGTGTTCTTTTTTTCTGCGCGGGGCGGCTCTCGGCTTGCCACTGACGCTGCTTGCTTCTTCCATCGCGCTGGCCCAGGGCGGGACGGATGCCGATTCGCAAAACCCGTCCGCGGCTGACAAAAATGTGACCAGCCTGAGCGCGGTGAAGGTGGTTGCGGCCACGCCGACGATTGCGGCCCCCGGCTTTCCCGCCACCCTGGTCAGCATTCCTGCCGAGCGTATCGAGGCTACCGTCAATGCGGTGGACGTGGAGGATGCGGCCAAGTATTTGCCCAGCGTGTTCATACGCAAGCGCAACTACGGCGATACACAGCCCGTGCTGGCAACGCGCACCTGGGGCGTCAATTCGAGTGCCCGCACGCTGGTCTATATCGACGACATCCCGATCTCGGCGCTGATCGCCAACAACAACACGATTGGCGCGCCGCGCTGGGGCATCACCTCGCCAGAGGCGGTTGATCACATCGACATGTTGTATGGGCCATTCTCGGCAGCCTATGCGGGAAACTCGATGGGCGGCGTCATGCGCATCACCACGCGCATGCCTGAAAAAACCGAAGTCACCATCAAGCAAACCCAGGCCGTGCAATCGTTTGACCTGTACGGCACGCACGGCAACTACAGCACCAGCCAGACCAGCCTCACTGCTGGCGGGCGCAGCGGAAACCTCGGCTGGTTCTTCGGCGCCAACGCGGCCAACAGCTTCAGTCAGCCACTTTCCATCATCACCGGCGGCACCACGCCCGCGGGCACGGGCGGCACGATTCCCGCGTTGAACAAGCTGGGGCAGGTGGCCAACGTGTATGGCGCGGGTGGATTGCTGCATACACGCATGCTGGATCTCAATGGCAAGCTGACTTATGACATCACGCCGCAGTGGCGAGCCACTTATCTGGTTGGCTATTGGAGCAACCATGGGCAATCGCGTACGGACACTTACCTCACCGACGCAGCGGGCGACCCCACCTATGGCAAGGTGGCGGGTTTCGCCAGCAACACTTACCAGCTAAGCGCGCACCATCTGATGCAGGCGCTATCGATCAAGTCGGACACCAAGGGTGACTACGACGCCTCCTTCGTGGTCACGCACTACGATTTTCTCAAGGACAACCAGTGGTCGCCAGCGGGCGTCACCAATGGAACCGGATTGACAACCAACGGACGCCTGGCGACCTATGGCGGCACGCAATGGACAACCGTCGACGCTACCGGCTTCTGGCGACCACAGGGCTATGACGGTGCACACGAAATATCGTTGGGCGCGCACGCCGATCAATACGAGTTGGATAACCCAACGCGCAATCTCGCCAACTGGGAAGATCCTTCCAGCGTCACCACGCTGTATTCGGCAGGCAGTGGCAAGACGCGAACGCAGGCGTTGTGGCTGCAGGATGCGTGGCGATTGGCTCCGGGCTGGCTGCTGACGCTTGGCGGCCGTTATGAGTGGTGGAAGGCCAGCGACGGTTTCAACTTCAGCGGCAAGACGGCGGTACGGCAGCCGGTGGAGAAAGCCGATGCGTTTTCGCCCAAGGCTACGCTGCAATGGAGCGTGGCAACCGATTGGCGGGTGACGGGCTCATTGGCCAGGGCCGTGCGTTTTCCCACGGTAGGTGAGTTGTATCAGCTGGTGTCCACCGGCTCGACCAATAGCGTGCCCAATCCCGACCTCAAGCCGGAAACCGTACGCAGCGGTGAATTGGCGATCGAGCACGCGATCGATCAGGGCATGCTGCGGCTTTCGCTGTTTCAGGAGAACACCCGGCAGGCGCTGGTTTCGCAGACTTCGACGCTGCCCAATGTGGCTGTGCCGGTCACCTATGTGATGAACGTGGGCGAGTTGCGCAACCGCGGTGCGGAACTGGTGGCGCAGAAGGACAACGTGTGGATACAGGGTCTGGAGCTATCCGGCAGCGTGACCTTCGTTGACTCCACCATTCTTTCCAACGACAGCTTCGTCAGCGCCGCGGGTACGACATCCGAGGGCAAGCATGCACCCTACGTGCCGCGCTGGCGTGCTACGGCGGTGGCAACCTATCGGCCTAACGCCGCCTGGGCGTTCACCCTCGCTGGTCGATACAGCGGGCGGCAGTACTCGACGCTGGACAACACCGACAACACGCCCCATGTGTTTGGTGCTTTCGATAGTTTCCGCGTGTTCGACGTGCGTGCGCACTATCAGATCAACGATCACCTGGCAGCGTCGTTTGGCGTGGACAACTTCACCAACGAGAAGTACTACCTTTTCCATCCGTTCCCGCAACGGACATATGTGGCGGATCTCAAGCTGAGCTTGTGAGAAGGTCTTTTGTAGGAGCGCACCCAGTGCGCGACAGCGGCATTGCGGCTCCGCTGGCTTGTCGCGCACAGGGTGCGCTCCTACCGAGGTCGCTGATGCTTCTCAGTGCTGCATCAACACCGGCACGTCGGCGTGCTGCAGGATGTGGCGGGTGGCGCCGCCAAGAATGCGCTCGCGTACGCGTGAATGGCCATAAGCGCCCATGACCAGCAAATCGGCCTTTGCGGATGTAACTTCTCGCAGCAAGGCCGCACCAGCGTCTTGCTGCGTGGCATGAAGGCGGCGCGTGCTTACCTTGGCATCATGATTGAGAAGATAAGCGTGTGGATCGAATGGGGTGGCACGATCCTGGTCTTCCTCGTAGGTGGACGATTCACCGTCGATGAGAAGGGTTTCATCGGCCAACCACACGAACGGCAAGGCGGCGTGAATGGCCCGAACCGATTCGATGGAGCCATTCCAGGCAAGCGCAACGCGAGAGAAGGTCATTGCACCCTGCCACGCCGGTGGAAGGAGCAGGCAGGGCGTGCGGCACGTCAGTAGTGCCTCGCCTAGTACATCGAAGGCGCTGCCTTCATCCACGATGTCGCGTTCTATCACGATAAGGTCGTGCCAGGCGCCCAGTTGCCGCATCGTGCGCGCGATTCCCGCGCGCGTGGCCAGCCAGGACGCGCGATGCACGCCAGCCTGGCGCGCCAACGCGAGGAACTCGTCGCGATCTCCACGATTTTCATGTGGTGCATCCAGCAGCAAAGCCAGCACGGAAGGATCTGCCTCGCCGCCATGCAGCATGCGCAAGGATGAATCGATGTAACAGCCAGTGAGCCTTGCTTCGAACATCGCGGCCAAGTTCGCCGCCGCGACGGCGGCAGGACTCCATGGGGAAGTGGATGTCACCAATGCCAGCACATCGGTCGGCGCGCCGGTGGGATGTCGGGTGATGTTGGCTGATGAAATCATGGCTGTCTGGCCTGGATGTTGAGCGTGTGTATCGCCTGTGACGGATCATCGGGATCAAGCCTGCGTTCGAAACCCAGCCGCCGTGCCAGGCCGCACATGGCCTGATTGCTGGCGGCGTCTACCGAAATCATCCGGTTGAAGCCGTGCGTGCGCGCCTCGTCGATCAGGTGACGCATCAGCAGCGCACCGAGACCGCGACGCTGCCAGTCATCTGTCACGGTAATGGCGCACTCGCAACAATCAGCATCAGTGGTGGCGCAATATCGGCTCACGCCGATTTCTCGAAGCTCGCCATCGACCTCGATCAGGGCCATCAAGGCGGTGCGTTTGTCGTAGTCGATATCCATCATCTGGTCGATGAGCGCTTCGCTGGGTTGCCTGAAGTTGCAAAGAAAGCGCAGGCGTCGCGAACGGGCTGACAGGCCGTGGATAAATGCGGTTTCCAGTTCGCGATCTTCAGCCAGCAAGGGGCGGATCAGTACCGGAGTGCCGTCCTTCAGGCAGGCATTGCGGTGAATGTGCGGTTGCTCTTCGCAAGCCTGCGAAAGAGCCGTTTCGTGTTCGGACTGGCTGGGTTGTGTGACGATGGACATGCATCCTCCTGACGGTTCATGGCGCGCCAGAATTGATTCCATTCCCTGGTCGCGGGCGATAGCGTGCTATCGCCGAAACTTGTACGCCCGCCCAAACGTCGCAAAGCTGACGTGCATCAATGGGGCTGGAGCGCCGCCCCATTGAGACGTTATTGACAGACCAGTACGGGAACCTCACTGCGTAACAGTACCTTTTGCGTTTCGCTTCCCAGTAACAGGCGCGTCATGCCACGCCACCCATGCGAACCCATCACGATCAGGTCGCACTGCTTGGCTTTCGCTGCTTGCACGATGATTTCGTAGGGCTCCTCGCCGAAGGTTGCTTCAGCCTCGAAACTTACGCCCGCCGCTTCGGCTTTGGCGCGTACATCGGCCAGATAGCGCTCGCCGTTGGACTTGGCATCTTCGTTATAGGCGAACTCGGTGGCTGCCAGGATGGTGCCCATGTAAGCGATGGTTCGAAACGGCGGGATCACATGAATGACTGACACCTTGCCCTGGCACAACTTGGCCAGTTCGATGCCCGTTTGGGCGGCGCGCATGGAAAGTTCGGAGCCGTCGATGGGAATGAGAAGGTGCTTGAACATGGGTGCCTCACTGAGTGCAGGGGCGGCGGGTGGGATGGGACCGGTGCCTAGCGTCACGCAGGGCTTGTGCATTGCCTGTCACGAAACCTGGACTACAGCCTAGGCCCGTGGCCTGCAGGGTGGGTGGGCAGGCGTCAATCCGCCGCGCGGTGCAATGTCTCGGCGGCGCCATGCACGTCGCGCAAACACTCGCTGATTAAACTGGAAGAGGGATGCCATGGGAGGCTGCACCATGTTCCAGAATATTCTTTTGCCGGTTGATGGTTCCGAGCACGCCTTCCGGGCCGTGGATACGGGTATTGAACTGGCCCGCCGGCTGCAGGCCAAGGTGTATGGGTTTCATGTGCTCGCGCCGCTGCCAGCTGTTTCGTATGTGGCGGAGTTGATCCAGTCAAGCGACTCCCATACCGATATTGCGAGACTGCGTGCACTGGCCTATCTCGATGGAATCACCAGTCGTGCGAATGCCGCCGGCGTCGCCTGCGAGACGGAATTCGTGTTCGACCTTCGCCCCTATGTGGCGATCGTCGCGGCCGCGGCAAAGCATCGTTGCGACCTGATCGTGATGGCCTCGCGTGGACACCAGGGTCTCGAGCGTGTGCTTCTGGGCAGCGTCACGCACAAGGTCATGCTGAGTTGCGACGTGCCGGTGCTGGTCTGTCACTGAAGCAGCGCGACACAGATCGTTCAGATCTGGTCGGCTGGGGGCACCAGGTGATGCTTTACCTGGATGGCGTCCAGACGGTCGCACACCCAGCCACTGTCATGAGGGTCGGCGTTTTCCTGTACGGCATTGGCAAGCTTGTTGAATTCGGTCCAGAAGTCGCCTGCATTGGGTTTGCTGCTTGCCAGGCCCGGGATGAAATCGTCCAGGGCATCAAGCATCAGATCGAGGTCGGCACGTGACTTGGCCATGTTGCGGAGCCTACACCTGGCTGGCATCAACGCGATGCGAAAGACTTATCCAAAGGGTCACACTGGCTTAACGGCACTGGATGCAGCTTGGATATCCCCACTTGGTGACGGGGTGGAGCGCATCATGGAATGGGACCGCGACAACGACCTGCTTTCTCGCGCATGCGATGAGCTGATCGAGCAGAATGCGCTACTGCAGCAGGAGGTCGAGCTGCTTCGTGCTCAGCTGCGTCGGCATCCGTCCGGCGAATTGCAGATACGGGAAGCACGTCGGCAGATGGAAGAGCTGGTGGAAACGTCGCGTGGTCACACGTCGTTCCCCTCGACGAGCAACCTGGAGGAAAGGGTCTACTAGCCCTGGTGGACTTCGAGCACGATCTTGCCGATGTGCTGGCTGGATTCCATCTCGCGATGCGCGTCAGGCGCTCGCTCGAGCGGGTAGACCGCATGAATGATCGGTACGCAGCGGCCCTCGGCGAGCACGGGCCAGACGTGCGTGCGCAATGATTCGGCGATCACCGCCTTCTCGCGCGCGGTGCGGGTTCGCATGGTCGAACCAGTCACCACCGCGCGCTTGACTGCGATGGCGCGCAGGTCGACCCGCTCGGCCACAGGGCTACCCAGGAAGCCAATGAGCAGCAGCCGGCCGTCGCGGGCGAGGGTGGTCAGGTTGTCGTCGAAATAGTTGCCGCCCATGATGTCGAGGATCACGTCTGCACCGTGCCGGTCAGTCCGGGCCAGCACGACTTCTGCAAACGCTTCCTGGCGATAGTTGATGGCCTCGCCGCCCAGGTCGCGGATCGCCGCGCATTTCTCTTCACCGCCTGCCGTGGCAAAGGTGCGGATGCCAAACTCGCGACAAAGCATCAGCGCCGTGGTGCCGATGCCGCTGGTGCCGCCATGGATCAGCACAACGTCGCCCTTGCGTGCGTGGCCCATGTCGAACAGGTTGACCCACACCGTGAAAAACGTTTCCGGAATCGCCGCAGCCTGCACGGCGGATAGCCCGGCTGGTATCGGCAATACCTGTCCCGCAGGAACGACGCAAAATTGGGCGTAGCCGCCACCGTTGGTCAATCCGCACACCGCATCGCCTATGGCAAAGCCCGTCACGTCTTCGCCCAGCGCAACCACCTTGCCGGCGACTTCCAACCCCAGCGTGGGGTTGGCGCCGGGCGGTGGCGGGTAATGGCCGGCGCGCTGCAGCACGTCAGGCCGGTTCACTCCGGCAGCTTCCACCTGTACCAACAGCTCGCCCGGGGCAGGTGTTGGTACTGCAATGACATGCGGTTGCAGGGCCTCCGGACCACCGTGTGCGGTGATCCGGATTTCGGTCATGGTGGTCGGGAGCGTTGGTTGGCTCATCGTGGTCGGGCGGCGTGGATGGCGGTGGATACGGCCGTACTGGCTTTGGGTATGTGCCAGGGAGGTATCCATGATGACTCAGCCGTCCGTCGTCTCCACGTGATTCACTGCCGTGTGGCGGGCCAGACGGCAAGCTTGGGCATGACCGTCGTCAGGCACCGTATTCCCCATGAATTGTTTCTTACAACTTGCTTGCGACGTGCGACACGCCGATGACATGGATGTCGTTCTCGCCGCGGACGACCCTCACGCCGGGAAGCGTATGCAGGTAGGCAATGAAGGCCTCCATGTCGCGCGCATGGAACCGGCCGGAGATGCGCGTGGCGGCGATGGCTGCATCGTCGATCAACAGTGGACGTTTGCTGTAGGCATTGAAGCGACGCGCCACGTCCGCCACGCTGGCGTGCTCGAAATGGATGTCCGAAGGTAGCCAGGCAGTGCTGCGATCAAGATCGGCGTGATGATCGATGAGGTCGAGCGAGCCGTCACGATGCATGCTGGCGAGCTGACCGGCGCCGAGGTCTGCAATGGCGCGGTCATCCGACGCCGTGCCGAAAAACACCAAGACATCGTGCTCGCGCTGCCACACCTGAACTCTGCCGCTGATCACGGTAACGCTGCCGCCGTCCGGGGAATGGTGTGCGTCGAACACTGTGCCGATGTCCTGCAGGATGTTGGCTCCCAGCCGTACCTGTAGTGGGCGCGCGGCATCGTGGCCAACATCGAATAGCGCGCCGCCACGCAGTACGTCGATCTGGCGCTGATGCGCGTCGAACCGAACAGTCAGTACGCTGTCGCGATCGAGCTGCAGCTGGGTGCCGTCGGGCAGGGCAATGCTGCGTAGCTCAGCCGGCCCCGAGCTATAGGCGAGCCACGTCTGAGGAGACTGTGCCAGCCATGCGGCTGCGCCAATCGCCATGACTACGGCCGCTGCGACGGCACGGGTGATCCAGGTCTGCCATCGATGACGCCGCGCAGGCGCAACCAGGGCTGGTCGTGCCTGCGCACTCAGCCGCAACGGAACCACGGCGTGCTCGCTGGCTGCCAGTTCGCCCAGTTGAGGCACGGTCAATGGATCGCATGCCGCGGCGGCCGCCAGGTCCCCGTGCAGACGCGCCATGGCGAGGTATTCCTCCATGTGCAGCGGCGACTGGCGCAGCCACGCCATGAACTGTGCTTGCTGGATTTCGTCCAGTCCTTCGCGTTGGTCCAGGTACCAGCTCGCGGCCTGTTCGGCGGCGCGGCGCAGGCGATCGGTGGCCTGGCGGTTGCGGGTGAGATCATTCATAGCGCGCCATTCCCACGCTGCACGCGGCCAGCGCCTTGACGATGTACTTCTTCACCATGTTCGAGGAAATGTTCAGATGCTCACCGATTTCGCGATAGCCGAGTTCGTCGCGTTAGTGCATCACCAGTACCGCGCGGCATTTGGGAGAGAGTCGGCCGATGATGTCGGTGAGACGCTGGCGACGCAGTGCGCGATCGACACCGGCAGCCGCATCGCACGGCGTGGCAAGACGCTCGATGACTTCTTCCAGTTCATCGCCTCCCAGCGGGCTGCGATGGCGTCGCAAGGCGTGTTCCTTGATCAGTTTGGCGGCGATGGTGAACAGGTAGGCTTCGGGATTCTGGATGTCGCTTGCACCTGAGCAATCGGTGCGCAACAGACGCAGATACAGCTCTTGCACGAAATCCTGCGCATCCCCCGCATGCGCAGTGCGCTTGAGGAAATGGCGGTTGAGCATGGCCTGCCGTTCCTCAAACAGCCGCGCCAGCCCGGACGTTGCGTCGGCGGTCACATGCACTCTCAGCGCCGTCGCCGGCAGGTGGTTCGTTTGAAGCCAAGCTAGTGCGCGTTTGTGACGGTTCCGTGAAACGGCTGCATCAGAGTGCGTGGATTCGTGAAGGTTGCGTGATGCCCTGTGTGCATCTATCGACGAATCTGAATATCGAGCCTTGCACGGACACGACGGGCACTTTCAGGGGCATCTTCAGGTAGGGCACATTCGGCCCGCCGTCAGACCTTGGCACGCCAGGGCTGACGGCTTTTGTGTGAACTCGCAACGATGCTCCAACGCATCTCGGAATAGGGGATTGGCTATGGAGGGAAAACACATGCAGCATGCATCGAATCGCTGGTTGGGTCGTCTTGTGGCAACGGGCCTGTTGACCATGACCTTGGCAACGACGAGCGCCATGGCAGGCGATGGACTGCCATCCACGGGTCTTGGTCAGGCTTGGCCTAACACCACCGACGTGAGTGCCAACCCGCATTGGCACGTGTACGTGTTCGAACGCAATGGCATCCGTTTCGTCCAGATCAATGATCTGAGCGGCAAGGTGCGCGCGGCATTTGCCGCGTCGGGAAGGAATTTCCTTGCATTGCCCGTGGGTGTGGATGCGACGCGGCTGGCCACGCCGCAAGAGCCTTTGCCGGCACCCGCCGGAACGACGGGAGAGACGGTCTATCAGGACGGGTCGGTCAAGGTGCTGATGGCGCCACAACCTGATGGCACGTCACGAGTCTTTGTCGCCAACGGTGACTGCACAGACCCTATCGAGTGCAGCTCACGCATCAACTGATCGTTGCAAGACTTGAGAGCCGGGCGCTTCTATACGGAAGCGCCCTGGTTCAGCGGCACGGTGCGCAGTGAGTCGTGCAGTAGCAGCGTCACGCTGAAGCCATCGGGAAGATCGCGCTGGTGCACGTTTCCACCGTAGATATGGGCCCGGTCACGAATGCTTGGCATGCCAAGCCCGCTCGCACCCAACAGGGTCATGGCTTGCTTCCACGATTCGTGCGCTTGCGGTAGCTGACGCACGTCATCGCGTTCGCTGCCGGCGATGGAGGTTGGCTCGCCAATCAGGCGCATGACGACCCAGCGCCGACCGCCGGTGAAGCCTCCGCGCAGCCGCAAATGGATGTTCTGCGTCGGCCCGCGCGCCAATAGGTACACCAGCACCTCGCAAGCCAGCCGGTACAGCGCCAGATGGACGTCCGGCGCCAACTGGCTGAGGCCGCGCCCCGATAGATCGCACTGGTAGGTGGCGCCAGCCATGTGAATCGCCTGGGCAAACGGCCCTTCACGCAAGGTGGCAGGCACGCCGCGTTCCTTCCAGCCTCGTGGATAGAGCGCGTTGGCCAGCCGATGCATTTCATGTTGAGCGAGCGCGACCTGCCTTGAGTAGGTGTGCTCCTCGTTCGCCGGCAGCACGTGCCGCAGGCGTTCAAGCAATCGGCTGTGGTTTTCGCGAATGCTTTGCCCGATATGTTCAAGGGCATCGGCGGCCTGGCGCATGCGCAGTTCTTCCAGGTACAGGCCCTGCTGGGCCAGCTGGAATCCCCGCAGGGTGTCGAGATGCCCGGAATGCGCGGAATGTGCCTGGCGAGCGATACGCGAACCGAGCATGAGCAAGGTAGTCACGGCAAAGCCCATGAGTGCCTGGGCCTGGATGACGGCCGGATCGCGGACGATGGAAGAAGTCATTGTCACGGCAATGCTGGCCAGCGTTCCGCCCAAGGCGGCTCCCTGCCAGCCGTGACGTGCGGTCAGCCACGCGACGGGCAGGAACATGGCAATGCGGAACACCTGCATGGTGTCCCCCTGGCTGCTGAATACCAGTCCCATGAGCACGAACAACGAAATGAGCACGCCCGTGACGCAGTCGCGCACCAGGGGGCTATGCCATAGAGACGCCTCCGGAGCCGTGCCGGTGTTTCCGGCCTGCCAGAGATAAATGGCTATGGCGGTTGGTGCGATGGCCAATGCACCCAGGTAGTTGCCCAGGAAATAGCCGAAGATGATCTGGGCGGTGACGAGGGGTGGCATCTCGCCGGACGGCAGCTGCACCGAAGCGAGCACGATCACGTTGCTGACCGCCGTGAGTACGGCCCCCGCCAGGGTGACGCCCAACAGCATGGCCATGTTGATCTGGTGTGCGCCCAACAGCAGTCGTGCATGTCGCCGACACCACGCCACCACCACCGCCAACGGCAGGATCGGCGGCACCGCCGCCAGCAACGCCCAGCGCCAGCCGAAATCGTCGCGACAATGCCAGGCGTGATAGCCGACAGAGAGAGTCTCGCCGACAATCAGTGCGGGCCAGTAGCGATAGGGGAACAGCAGCAGGCAAGCCACCCGCAGCCCCGCCGGCAAGTTCCAATGCGAAACCGAAACGTCCCGAAGCAACACGTAGCTGAGTGCATAAGCAACTGTGACCGCCAGTTGGCGACCCCAGGTACGCAGCACGTTTCGTTCCCCCATGACTTCCTCCCCCCGTGGTTATCAATGCTCCGCAGGTTCTTTTTGATCTTGGCTATGCAGGCGACTGGACGAGTCGCCTTGGCCTCTTTGCCCTGAGTATTTCTCGGCGTGCCATGGAGCGACACCCCGTCGCCCATCTTTGCCAAGTGCGGGTAAATACCACAGGTGGGGCCTGTATATCTGGTGCAGGTTGGCCTTATCAACAGTCACTCTGGCATGACAAAGAGTGATGTAACGGTGAAGAATCCACACATTGTCAGCGAACGCGAATACTTGCGACGGCTTCCTCACTTTCGCGGAACGTGCGTTCACCCTGGCGCCGCCGTCATGTCGCCCGGAAATGCTCAACCACCGCGTTCACTGGTGATCTCGACACCTTCGCGCATGGCCTTCGTTACCGGTGTATTGGCCACGATCTCCAGCAGCCGCTGCCATTGCTCGTCGCTCAGTGGCTGGTTGGAGTGCAGAGTGCGCTGCACGTGCAGCTTGCCGTCATCGTCGCGCTCCAGCTTCAGCTCGGCGCGGAACTCTCCCAGATCCCAGCCCTTGCGCTGCGCATACATGCGCAACGTGATGGCGGTGCACGCCGCGAGTGACGCCAGGTAGTAGTCGAACGGTGCGGGCCCGGCACCGTGGCCGCCGAGCTTTTCCGGCTCGTCGGTGTCCATCGCGAAATGCCCGGCATTGATGTGATGGAGAAAGTTGCTATCGGTGGACACGATGGTGGCGAATGAAACACGTGACATGGTGCAAGGCTCCTGTGTGATTTCACGCGGCTGTTAGAGCTGCGTATGGAAGATCGTGGCGACCGTCATCATCGGCATGGCGAGCGTAGGTGGTGTGGATGGCCGCGCCAAGTGCTCCTTCACGCACTCAATTCAGGCGTGCAATTGGACCTTGGTCGTGCTCGATACGTCGCTGTGAAAGGCGCGATGGCGATGCGATGTCGAGATGGCGGCGATATAATCGGCGCACGTGTGCATCCTCTTTTCACACATGCACGTGTCGCGCACCGGAGCCTACCGGCAAGCGAATGGATATCGAGTCCACGCCGGCACGCATCGACCGTATGCTTCTCCCTTCTGGATGATCCTCGCCATGCGTTCCTCCGCACTCGCTGTCGCCATTGCGCTCTGTCTCGTCCTGGCCGGTTGCGTCACCAGCAAGGGATTGCACACGACGGGAGCCATGACCCATGCGGACAGCCTCAAGTCCGAGCGCAGCCTGTCTGAAGTGCAGCTCAGCTCCACGGCGTGGCCGACGCAGGACTGGTGGGTTGCTTATGGCGATCCGCAGCTCAGCGCACTCATCGACGAAGCACTGAAGACCAACCCCAGCCTGGACCAGGCCCAGGCGCGTGCGCGCCAGGCGCAGGCCGTGGCTGCGAGTTTCAATGCGGGTCGTCTGCCGCAGGCGCAGCTTGATGCCTCCATCACGGGGGCACGGTTGTCCAGCAAGGATTTCGTTTACCCGATTTACACCCTGGGTACGTTTGCCTGGAGCAAGTCGATCACCGCCGGCTTTTCCTGGGACCTGGATCTGTGGGGTGGCAAGCGTGCCGCGTGGGAGGCAGCGCTTGGTCGCAGCCGTGCCGCGCAGATCGACGCTTATGCCGCGCGCATCGAGTTATCAGTGAATGTGGCGCGCGCTTATGTCCGATTGAGCTACGCCTTTGCGCAGAAGGATGTGGCCGAGGCCGAACTGCAGCGCGCCTCCCAGTCGCTCGATGTCACCCGCAAGCTGGTGGCGGGCGGTCTCGACACGCCACAGCAGGAGCATCTGGCCGACTCGCAGCTGGCCGGCGCCGAGCAGCAGAAGGTGGCAGCCGATCGCGCCATCGACGCAGCGCGCAGCAGTCTTTCCATCCTGCTGGGACAGGGGCCCGATCGCGGCCTCGCTATCGAGCGGCCGCACATGGTCGATCGTGGCCCAGCCGTGCTGCCTGACAAGTTGCCGGTGGACCTGGTGGGCCGTCGTGCGGACCTGGTGGCCGCGCGCTGGGAAATCGAAGCCGCCAACAAGGACATCAAAGCGGCCAAAACCGAATTCCTGCCCAACATAAGCCTTAGTGCGATGGCTGGTTTTGTTGCCGTGGGCGGTGGCGTCAATGTGCTGCAGCTGCCAGCGCGCACTTATGCGGTTGCCCCCGCGCTCAGCCTGCCCATTTTCGACGGTGGTCGCCGTCGCGCACATCTGTCCATCGCCGATGCGGATTACGACGCTCTGGTGGCTCGCTACAACGGCCTGCTGGTCACCGCGTTGAATGACGTCTCCGATCAGGTATCCGCGCTGTCGTCGGTGCGCGAGCAGATCGTGTTGGAAAAGCGCTCCGTGGACGATGCACAGAAGAGCTGGGACGACGCCATGAAGGCGTACAAGGGCGGCCTGAAAGGTCCGTTGACACCACTTACCAGCCGACAGCAACTTCTGACTGCCCAGCAGCGGCTCGCACTGCTGGAAAGCGAGCAGGCCGATATTTCGGTCCGGTTGATCGAGGCGCTGGGTGGTGGTTTCGACGGTGCCGCCGAGGTGGCCGACATTCCGTCAGGGCAGCCGCAACAGGCTTCAGCCGCCAAGGATGTTCCGCGTTGAGTGACGCTACGTTTTGATCTGGTGCCTCTGGCTGAACACCTTCCCAGGCAGGGCGTGAAAACCGCTTGTGGCAACCCTATATTGGGCAGAAGCCACGGAAGAAATACACCGCGGGCAACTCACCCATCGCGCCAGCAATGGCGCATCGCCACTGCATTCGGGAGGCGAGCATCATGGCTACAGGCTGGGCCGGCGACGGCGCCGTACAGGATCAGATCGATGCGACCGTGGAAGATGCGGTCAAGCGTGCACGCAGCCGGCTGCAGAAGGGCCCAGGCCTGACGCACTGCGAGGAATGCGATGCAGCCATCCCCGCAGCACGCCGTGAGGCTGTGCCAGGCGTACGCCTGTGCGTTGCCTGCCAGGAAGCGCATGACCGTGAACAGGCCGCCCAGAGCGGCTACAACCGACGTGGCAGCAAGGATAGTCAGCTGCGCTGAACGTGGGGTGCCTTGACACTTGTGCACCATGCGGTGGTCAATATGGTGTTCCCCGCAGTTAAAGAGCGCCTGATCGTATGACGATGTCCTTCTGCATCCGCCACCGCCAGATCCCCGCTGCCGGCGAGGCGACCCCATGAGCGACCGTATCAGTCCATTGGCCGGCAAACCTGCGCCCGAAACGCTACTGGTAGATGTCGCCAAATTACGCGATGCCTATGAGGACCTTCGCCCGGACCCGGCTGTGCCAGCTCAGCGCGTAGCGTTCGGCACGTCCGGGCACCGAGGCAGCTCCTTCGAGCGCAGCTTCAACGAATGGCACGTGCTGGCGGTGACTCAGGCGATCTGCGAATACCGCAAGAGCAAGGGCATCGACGGCCCGCTCTACATCGGCATCGACACCCATGCGCTGTCGCAACCGGCGTTCGAAAGCGCGCTGGAAGTGCTGGCTGCCAACCAGGTGCAAACCATGATCGCCATGGGCGGTGAATACACGCCCACGCCGGCCATCTCGCACGCCATCCTTACCCACAATCGCGGCCGCAGCGCTGGCCTTGCCGATGGCATCGTGGTGACGCCGTCGCACAATCCGCCCGATGGCGGCGGCTTCAAGTACAACCCGCCCAACGGCGGCCCGGCGGACACCGATGTCACCGGCTGGGTCCAGCAGCGCGCCAATGCCCTGATCGAAGGCGGGCTGCGCGAAGTGCACCGCGTCCCGTTCGCGCAGGCACTGCGCGCCTCGACCACGCACCAGCATGACTTTATCGCCGCCTATGTGGGCGACCTGTCACAAGTGATCGATTTCGATGCGATCCGCGGTAGCAGCGTGCATCTTGGCGTGGACCCGCTCGGTGGTTCCGGCGTGCACTACTGGGCGCCAATCGCCGAGCGCTATGGCATCGACCTTACTGTGGTCAGCAATGAGGTCGACCCCACGTTTCGTTTCATGAGCGTGGACTGGGACGGCAAGATACGCATGGACCCTTCGTCGTCCTACGCCATGCAGCGCCTGATCGATCTGAAGGACCGGTACGACGTCGCGTTCGCCTGTGACACCGACCACGATCGCCACGGCATCGTCACTCGCAGCAGCGGCCTGCTGCTGCCCAATCATTATCTGTCGGTGATGATTGACTACCTGTTCCGTCACCGGCCGCAATGGCGCAGCGATGCAGCGGTGGGCAAGACGTTGGTGAGTTCGGCGCTGATCGATCGCGTGGCAAAGCGCCTGGGGCGCAAGCTCCACGAGGTGCCGGTGGGCTTCAAATGGTTCGTCGACGGTCTGTTCGATGGCTCGCTAGGTTTCGGTGGCGAGGAAAGTGCGGGCGCATCGTTCCTGCGTCGTGACGGCTCGGTATGGAGTACCGACAAGGACGGCATTGCCGCCGCGCTGATGTCTGCCGAGATCGCCGCGCGCACCGATCGTGATCCGGGCGAACTGTATCGGCAGATGACTGGCGAACTGGGTCGCCCGGTGTCCGAGCGCGTGGACGCACCAGCCAACGTCGAGCAGAAAGCGCGCTTGTCGAAACTTTCGCCGCAACAGGTGAAGAGCACCGAGCTGGCCGGCGAAAAGATCGAGAGCGTTCTGGATCGCGCGCCGGGCAACGGTGCCCCCATCGGTGGCATCAAGGTGGCTTCCGCCAATGGCTGGTTCGCCGCCCGGCCATCGGGCACCGAGGACATCTACAAGATCTACGCGGAAAGCTTCAAGGACGAAGCGCACCTGCAGCATCTGCTGCAGGAGGCACAGCTCATGGTCGATCAGGCTTTGAACGCCGCGTAGCAGGGCAGGCCGCATGGAGCGATCCGGGCGGATCGCTCCATCGTTTCCTGCTTAAACCGGTGGCGGGTTCCGCTCCGCGAAACCACGCTGGTGCCAGTACGGATAAACCGGAGTTACCTGGCTGGCCGCATCCAGTTTGGCCATCTGATCCGAAGTGAGGTTCCAACCGATGGAGCCGAGATTCTGCCGCAGCTGTTCCTCGTTGCGCGCACCAATCACCACGGTCGAAACGGTGGGACGCTGCAGCAACCAGTTCAACGCGACCTGCGGCACGCTCTTGCCGGTTTCCGCAGCAACCTCGTCCAGTGCATCGACCACGCGATAGAGATATTCGTCGTTTACCTGCGGACCTATGTCCGCTGTCTTGTGCAGGCGACTCTGTGCGGGCAGGGCAGCGCCACGACGCAGCTTGCCGGTAAGGCGGCCCCAGCCCAGCGGGCTCCACACGACCGCACCCACGCCCTGGTCCAGGCCAAGCGGCATCAGCTCCCACTCGTAGTCGCGACCGATCAGCGAGTAATAAGTCTGGTTGGCGATATAGCGTGGATAACCATAGCGATCTGCCACGTCCAGGGATTTCATCAAGTGCCAGCCTGAGAAGTTGGACACACCCACGTAGCGGATCTTGCCGGCGCGAACCAGATCGTCCAGCGTGGAAAGCGTTTCCTCAACCGGTGTCATGGCGTCAAAGCCGTGCAGCTGAAACAGGTCGATGTAGTCGGTGCCAAGGCGCTTGAGCGAGGCATCGCAGGCCTTGAGTAAGTGGAAGCGTGACGAGCCGACGTCGTTGGCGTCCTGGCCAGAGCGGAAGGTGGCCTTGGTGGAGATGAGCACGCGATCACGGCGGCCCTTGATCGCCTCGCCAAGCACCGATTCGGCCACACCGTCCGAGTAAATGTCCGCGCTGTCGAACATGTTGAGGCCTGCATCGAGACAGATATCGATCAGTCGTTTCGCTTCTGCGACATCGGTGTTGCCCCAGGCACTGAAGAGCTCGCCCTTGCCGCCGAACGTGCCCGTGCCAAAACTCAGCACCGGGACACGAAAGCCCGATGCACCAAGTTGCCGGTATTCCATGAGAGAACCCCTTAGCGTGGTGGAGACTTTCTTGATGGGGACAGACGAAGCCAATCCAAGGCTTGTCTCGGCCAGAAGGCCATATCCCTTGATCGAAGCGCTCGGTGGCGCACGGAATATCCACCATCAGCCGCTGGCTTCCAGCAACTGATGGGCACCCGTTGATGGATCGACGGCTAGTCCCGGCCGTCCCGCGCGCGGATGCCCTTGCTCGCGTACGCGACAGCATCATGCGGGTGCAGGCTTTCCTGATGTTCCAGCCGGAGGTCATAGTCCGTGATGGCGTCATACGCGTCGAGAGCGCGTTGGATGCGGCGTGCGGCGTCCTCGCAGAACATCAGGTTGCCGCCATTGGCAAGTGCGAATGCCTGTTCGTCTTCGCGCTTGACTGCCGTTTGCACTGGCGTGCCCAGTGATTGCTCAACGCGGTCGAGCAAGGCCATCAGGTCAAGCGGTGCACCTTCGGCAAAACAGACGTGCAATCGCGCAACGCTCCGTTGTGCATGCGGCGTGGCGACGATGCCTCGATCACTGCCAAGCCAGGCCAGCACGGCGGCATGATCCACCGGCGTTGCCGCATCGAAATCCTTGGTGAACTGCTGCTGGATGAGCTGGCGCGCCAGCGCCGCCGATGCAGGACAGGTCGAGGAGTACACCACTTCTGTACCCAACTGCAGACGAAATCCGCTGGCGTCCAGCGTGGCGTCGATAAATACCGGATAGGCGCGCCAGCCACTGTTGCTGCTGCTGAGTGCGGGGCGGCGCACAAGCTGATCAAAGCGAATGCTGATGCGTGCACAGTCGGACAGGTCGCTCTGTGAATCCAGAAAGGCACGCAACAAGGATCGAAGCATCGGCTCATCGACCGTCTTCGAACTGAGGTACTCATCCACCAGGAGATACAGGCGAGACATGTGGATGCCACGCTGGGAAGGGCGGATGAGATTGACGAAAGCACCGACCCTGGCGACAGAGCGTTGAACATCACCGTCGCCGGCGTCGAAGCGCACCGGCGCCTGGATATCGTTCATGCCCACCCAGTCCAGTGTATCGGCCGGCTCCGGGTGCATCTGGGCGGCCACATCGGGCATCAGGCAAATAGCGTCGTGGTTGATTTTCACAATGGGATTTTCAATGTCTGGCGGAACACAACCGATGGGCGCCATCAATCAAGTCAATGGGCATCTTTCTGCTTGCCTCGCAGTGCCGTCACCGCCGACTCTGCATTCACTTCAAGTGTTCCGTTGGAGACTTTGCTGTTTTTTAGCAAGAGATCGTGAATGGTGCTGGCATCCGATCGTGGTGCGAGCGACAACAGCAAGGCGGCGATGCCGCTTACGTGTGCAGCGGCCATCGACGAGCCGGAAGTGAAGTCATACCCGCCGCTCGGCTGGGTCGTCAGTATGTCGTTTCCGGGAGCGCTCAAAATGCCCGATGACGCCGTCGATGCGCTGCTCGTTCGAACGACGATGACCCCCGCCGCACCGTCGGGAAATCCCTTCACGTTTCCATCCGGTGGCAGGGCGGCAATCACGATGCGGCCTTGGTTGAGCAACTGGACCAGCAGCTTGCTGAGCAGCGGATCGGCGGGGCCGCCCAGGCTGAGGTTCACGATTCGGGCGTCCGTATCGATGATCGCTGCAAGGGCTTTGGCAAGCGTGAAGGAGTTGCAGCGAGCGCCGGTTTTTGAATCCGGCGGATACCAACATGCCTTGTAAACGCTGAGGATGGCCTTGGGCGCTATTCCGACGATACCTTGATGATTGTCACCAACGGCGCTGATGACGCCGGCGACTTCGGTGCCATGGCGGTCATGGTTGAACGCGGTTACGTCGTCATCCACCAGGTTGCGTACGTCGTGGATGTTTCCCTGAAGATCAGGGTGCAACGTATCGACGCCCGTATCGACGATTGCGACATGAACCCCGCTGCCTTGACTCAGGTTATGCGCGAGGGCGGCATCCGTATCGACAAAGCCTTGTTGAAGATCAGCATAAGGGTCGTTGTACTTGTGCGGCTCCTGAGGTTTTTCCGCATAGACGGAGTAATCCTGCAGCGGCTGCGCAAGTTGTACCCGATCATCCTTGGCGAGCGCGGCGAGCAATGCATCGCGAGCCATGCCGGGCGGCGGCTCAAGCACGACGCAGTACAAGCCAAGGGCCTTGATGGGCCAGCCCGCGACTTCATGCATCCCGTAGCTTTGCTTCAGCTCTGTCAGGGTGGCAGTGGCGCGCTGACCGGCGCCGTAGATTCCTGATGACGCATAACCCAGCAGGCTGGAGCCGGCGTGGGTAGAGAGCGGTTCAAGCGGGTTGGCGACAGCCAGCACGATGTCGCGCTGGCTGTCCATGGAATACACGCTGCTGACGGGTGTGCTTGGCGCGGCGTCATTACCCATGGCCGCCGTCGGACGCGAGGGCGCACAGCCACTCAGGACCGTTACTGCTGCGACGAGGGCAAGAACACCGCGTTTCATGGCGCGGTGGCGACAGGCTCCGCCAGGCGGATACCCTGCGTGGCACGTAGTTGCTGCAGCACGGGTTGCGTCGCGGAAGTGGAGCCCATGGTGATGACGGTATAGGCGCCCACATCGTTGGGGCCGCCAATGATTTGCAGGTGAAGGGTGTGAAGCACCGCATCCCAGTCGCCCAGCTTCATGGTCGGCTCGGGCACAACGTGAATTGCACCTGCGGGCACGGGCAAGGAGTCCTGGCTCAGGGTGCGGTACGGCGGAGTTTCACCTTGTGACGACAGCTTTGTCCCCAATACGCCGATACCGATAGCCTGGATCAACACTGCGGCGACCAGCGCGCGGGTAAACCAGCTGCTCGACCGCTGACGGAGCGGTGCTTCCTGCGGTTCGGGCATATCAAGGCGGGCCAGCAAGCGCTTCAAGCCGACGTTCGCGTCAAGGCGAATATCCGAGGGCAGCGACATGGCCAACTTCAGACGGCTTTGCTGGGCATACTCGGCACGGCACGATTCGCACTCAGCCAGGTGCTCCATCAACCAGTCGCCTTGCTCTTGCGAAGCGCTGCCCTGCAGTACCCAGGGCATGGCCTCCCATGCACGCGCGCAGTCCCTTCCAGTATCGATCGGGGACTTCATGAGGAACTCTCCTTGTGTTCGGGCGTGTCTCCCGCCAGGGAGGGGAGCACGTTGCGCAACTTGACTCGCGCATGAAATAGCCGCGCCTTAATCGTGCCTACGGGGCACTGCATGATCACGGCGACGTCGTCCAGGGTGTGACCCACGCCGTAGACCAACTCGATCACGACCCGTTGATCGGCGGACAGGCGATTCAGCCCTTTGCCCAACCAGTCGCGCAACTCCCGGTCCTCATCCGGATCATGGGACGGCACGCGATCATCCCGCGCGTCGTCCTCGACCGGTTCGTCACCGTGTTGTCTCAGCGCCTTGAGTCCGCAGCGATACGCAATGCCCATGATCCACGTCGAAACACGTGAATCACCATGAAAGCTGCCCGCCTTCTGCCAGACGATCCAGAAGCAGTCGTTGATGACTTCTTCGATGACATCGGGGCGTCGGGTCAGTCGGGTGAGGAAGCGGCTCAACCTGCCGTGATAACTGCGATACAGCATGGACAATGCGGCGCGGTCTCCCGCCGCCATGCGCTGGATAAGCATGCGATCGTTCGCGTTAGCATCGATATCGGCATCGTTCATAGGCTGAAGGGGCAGTCGGATGGCCGTTACTGGCTCATTGTGGGTGCCGTCCCTGCGCGAAATGGTTGCCCCTGAATCAAAAGGATCGCGAAATGGTGGCGACCCAGGGTGAGGCGTTCAGGCCGTTCGATGGTTGGCGAGATCCCAGATCGTTCACGACACGATCGACTTCTACTCGCCAGGGCCCGTAGCTCCACGTCAATCCCGCGTGACCGTAGCTGTAGGAACTTACGCGGTTGTAGCTGTAGCGGAAGGCGCGACCATTGGCCAGATGGCGGTAACCATATGACTCAACTAGGGTTTCGGCGACGCCGGCTCCCGTGGAAAGAGAAAAATGCTGCCCCAATGGCCAATGGAAGTTGAGATCGGCCGCACCATGCGGCCCGTTGTCCCGCGCACCGATGAACCAGAGGGCCGACACGCCAAACGTCAGAATGTCCCGGTAAGTCCAGCTCAGGCCCGCTTCCGTTCGGTCATAAACGCCCGAATGGGTATCGCCGCCATAGTCGTAGTACAGCAAGCTGGCTTGCGTTTGCCAGTTGCTGGAAAGCGACCAGTAACGCGATACCTGCGCCATGGATTCGGCAATATGCCCAGGTGAGCGCACCTCGACACCTCCTGACAGGCCCAGCGACCAGCCTGCGGGGTTCCAGGATATAGCGCCCTGCAAAATGGGAGTGGAAGGCGTCATGGCCAGGCCGCGGTCAACCAGCTGCGAGCTGAGTGCCACTGCACCAGTCACGTTGGCGGACTGAGCGAGAAGCGGTACGGAAAAGCATGCAGCCATGGCTGCTGAAACGACACCGATGCCGGCGCGGACCAGGGGACTGTTCTGCAGCCTCACATCAGCCATGCCCTTCATCGTTGGAACGCCCCGAGGCTGCCATCGTGCATGGCAATACCGCCCGCTACAGGTACGAGGGGCTTATAGTCCATATACGGGGAAAAGGGAACGTGATCAGTGATTGCTGCCCAGGAATGAAAGGAGATCCTCCAGCTGCTTGGGGTCATCAAGGCCGGGGTACTTCATCTTGGTGCCGGGATTGGCCTGCTTGGCCGGCTGCGACAGGTAGCCGTGCAGCTTGTCTTCCGTCCATTCCCAGTGGGCTTGTTTCAAGGCATCCGAATACTTGTAATCCGGCAGCGAGCCTGCCGGACGACCCACGATGCCGAACAGGCTGGGGCCTTTTTTGTTGCGCCCCTGTTTGACGCTGTGACATTCAGAGCATTCCGTCTTGAACACATCGGCGCCAGCGGTGGCGTCACCGGCCCGCACCGATCGCGGTGTCAGCGCCACGAAAAGAAGCGCTGTGGCAACAGCAAAACCCACAGGCTTCCCTAAAGACCATTTATTCACGTTCTGACTCCTGTACTCGTTTCTTAGAACGCCACGCTCGCGGAAAGCGAGAATGCATCGAGATCACGCGCGTTGGTCACCAGGGCGCCCGAAGCCGGGTCGATGCCAAAGATGTTCGAGCCTCGTCCATTGAACTTGGTGAAGCGGAACCAGGTGGCAGCGATCTTCAAGTTGGCAATCGAGGTAAAGGAGTCCTCTTTGCCGAACGGTGCCCAAAAGAGAGTGATGAGATTGCTCGTAGTGTCCGGGTCGCCATACGGCGGATAACGGACGTCGTCGTGGCTGCCCGTGCTCTTGAGGTGGGCAAGAGTGATCCCGTAGCTCTGCTTGAACGTATAGGTGAGGGTCGCCGTCTGGTCGCGCGCGGATGCGTGCGGCTGGGTAAACAACCCTGGAACAAACGGGCTGGCAAACGTGCTGCCATAGTCGCGCTGCTCGAGGATGTTCACATAGCTCACCTGCACGATGTGCTTCCGGTTGCCAATGAACTGGTAAGTCAGGTCGTAACCGAGGTCGGTGATGTCATCCTCGGCGGTGTTGCGGGGCAGCTTGCGCTTGGTTGTCAGCGCAACCAGGCCTGCGGAAAAGAACTGGTGCTTGAGATCTTTCATGTATGCCAGGCGCAAATAGCCGGTATCGCTGAGTTTGCCCGGGTCGCTCGAAGGGGAATAACCGAAGTCCGACTGGGTGGATTGCGGCAGTGAGCCGTAGGTACCCAGTTCGCCAAGCCAGCTGCCGTCGACGAGTCCATAGGCAACGGCGCCGAAGACGCGAGTGGCCAGCGCATTGGGGCTTGAGGGATTGAGCAAGGTGCCGGAGATGGCGGGCGGACTGAAGCTCGCGGCGTTCGGCAACGCGCCGATCGGGTCTTCGAATCCCGGGCTGTTGTTGACACTCACGCCGAGCACCATGTCGCGATTGCCGAATTTCAGTTCCTTGGCGACAAAGCGCAGGTCGACGTTGCTGAGCTTGGTGTGGAAGTTGCTGTTGCTATTGCGAGTGCCAGTATTGTCCGTTTCTACCTTGATGTAGCCACCGAAGTTGTCAGTGACGCGGCCGGCCAAATAAAGATCGGCCTCGGTGAGCTGCGTATTGTTGTCGCCACGGGCCGGCACGGTGTGCGTCCCGATGAGCTGGACGGCTGCGGGAATAGTCGAGCCCTTGCCACCGGTGTCGGTGTATCCGTTGAGCTTGAAACGCATGCCGAAAGGCGTCAGCGCCGGTCCGTAAGCGCCGGCATGACAGTCCGCGCAAGCAGACCCGGTTTGCCTGGCATACGCAGGGGTGGCGTGAGCGCTGTTGGTGGCGAGCAGCAGCATGGCTGCAAAGCCGAGCCACAGGTGCAGGCGCCCCGTGTAGTGCATCGTCTTATACCAACGCGACGCGTGTCGGGTCAGAGAGGTCGACATGAAGTTTCCTTGTCGCGATGGGATGGCAGTAAACGAATGACCATGCGCACGTCAGTCTCGGCGTTGCCATAACATCCTCCGAAGCACTCTGTCTTTGACGACATAGTGATGCCAGAGGCTGGCGACCACATGAAGCGTGATCAGACCAAGCAATAGCCAGGCGGCTGCCTGGTGCCAGGTAGTCAGCGTGTCGGCGAGATCCTCATCGGACGCGACGAGCGCAGGCAGGGTGATTCCGAAGAAGTGGACCGGCTTGTCCTCGGCATTACTTAGCGCCCAGCCGAGCAACGGCTGGACCAGTATCAATACGTACATACCGATATGGGTCGCAGCAGCCGCGGCGCGCAGATGCCATGGCGTGCCCCCCTCGGATGGCAACTTGCCCAGCCGTATGCGCAGAACGACACGGACGAAAAAGAGGATCAGCACAAGCAGGCCGAAATGGCGGTGACCCTCGAGCAGCCATATGCGCAGGGCTCGCCCGTCGACTTCATCCCGGATCAGGATCAGCGTCACACCCAAAAGCAGGAAAAGCGCGGTGAGCCAATGCATGACCACCAACTTCCTGGGGCGCATGGATATGACTTCTTCAGCTGGCACGCCAGATGCGCCAGCCAGGTCTACGTCAGCGCCATTCTTTGGTGGAGTCCTGTGTCCCAAACCCATACCCGAGATGCCTTTGCTTGATGCCGTTCTCCGGCCAACCCATGTGCATGACTCGCCGCCGGCCCCATGCCCTGAACGAGGCGCAGGCGCGGACCGAATGCTTTGGCAGGTATGTGCCACCTGATCGTTGAAAGGTTGCATCTGGCTGACGCGGTGTCGTCAGCGTCGGCAGGCGTACCTCGGATCGTGGTGAAAGCGAAGCTGGTGTTCCAGCCATCTCCCGATGGCGACGCAACCTTTCGCGAACTGGGTGGCACTCAGTCAAGAGGGTCGTCTTCGAGCACTCCAACCCCGGCCGAGAGCATGGAAATCGAAAGAGTTCAGCTGCAAACTCATGGTGATAACGGGGGCATGCTTATTGCCCTTGAGGAGGAAAGAAACGTTCCTTTCCCGATCAGGCGCGTCTATTACATATTCGCCACGAAGAGCGGCGTGCACCGGGGGAGACACGCCCATCGCAATCTCAACCAGTTGGCGGTGGCCGTGCGTGGCTCGGTGACCTTTCTGCTGGATGACGGCACCGGGCCGGCTGAAGTCGTGCTCGACGATCCATCGTACGGCCTGTTTCTTGGCAGCATGGTCTGGCGCGAACTGCACGACTTCTCCGAGGACTGCGTACTGATGGTGCTGGCCGACCAACTTTACGATCCGGCCGATTACATCACCGACTACGCCCAATTCCTCCGTGAAGTCCAAGGCTCCATGTACCCGCAGGACATGGCCGCATGCCAAGGCCTCTAGTACTCGTTGGCGCGGGCGAATTCGCGCAGATTGCCTGCGAATACTTCGAACACGACAGCGACTATGACGTGGTCGCCTTCAGCGTCGAACGCGATTACCTCGCGGAGTCGACGCTCGCTGACCGCCCCGTGGTGGCATACGAGACGTTGGCGCTTCAGTACCCACCGTCAGAGGTCGAACTTTTTGTCGCCATTCCGGCCAGTCAGCTCAATCGCCTGCGCACGCGCTTTTACCAGGATGCGAAGCGCAAGGGCTATCGGTTTGCGAGATATATCAGCACGCGAGCCTTCGTGTGGCGCAATGCCGAAGTAGGCGAAAACAGCTTCATCTTCGAAAACAATGTGATCCAGCCCTTCGTTCGCATCGGAAACAATTGCAT
The DNA here is from genome assembly GCF_057787755.1 of Dyella sp. OK584. Taxonomy (NCBI): domain Bacteria; kingdom Pseudomonadati; phylum Pseudomonadota; class Gammaproteobacteria; order Lysobacterales; family Rhodanobacteraceae; genus Dyella; species Dyella sp. OK584. The sequence continues at coordinate 3,432,199 of NZ_CM173542.1, read as the reverse complement.
CCTCTGGAGTGGCAATCACGTAGGGCATCGCACGGTCATCCACGACAACGTATTTGTCGCCTCGCACGCCGTTATCTCGGGCTATTGCGAGATCGGCGAGAACAGCTTTATCGGAGTGAACGCCACCTTCAACGATCAGGTGAAAGTCGCGCGTGACAATGTCATTGGCGCGGGTGCGCTGGTCACACGCGATACGGAGCCCGGTCGGGTCTACGTCGGGTCGCCTGCCCATGCAGTGCCTGGCAGGTCCAGCCTCGAAGTGAGGCTTTGAGAATCGCATGTTGGAATGGACCAAGAAAGGCCTGGTGTTCGAGACCGCGCGACATGGCGCGGGTAGCTGGATGCGCCATTCGGCCCTCACGCCGACTCCATATCGAATCGATGACGACCTCATTCGTGTCTACGCAGGGTTTCGGGATGCTGATGGCGTCAGCCGCATTGGCTACGTCGATGTGCGAGCAGATGATCCTGCCGACATCGTGCGCGTCAGTACCGAACCGGCGCTGGATATAGGCAGGGACGGATGCTTCGACGACAACGGCGTGATCCTTGGTGATATCGTCGATGCGCCGGGCGGCCTGCATATGTTCTATGTCGGCTTTCAGCGGGTGGCCAAAGCGAAGTTCCTGGCGTTTACCGGGCTGGCCGTTTCCAGCGACGGAGGCCACCATTTCGTACGCACGCAGGACACACCCATTCTGGACCGCGCGCCGGGCCGCAGCACCATCGGCGCGGTGCATTCGGTCATTTATGAAGGCGGTCGCTGGCGCATGTGGTATGCGGTGGGCGACGACTGGGAAACCATCCGTGGCCAACCCTATCCGCGATATCACATCCGTTATGCCGAGACGAGCGATCCCAGCGTCATGCCGCGCGAGGACCACATATGCCTGCGGCCACGCGGCAGTGAATATCGAATCGGCCGGCCGCGTGTGTATCGGCTTGGCGACCGATATGTCATGTACTTCACGCGAGGCAATGTCACCGGCGAATATTTTCCCGGCGTTGCGTATAGCGATGATGGCGTGCAATGGGAGCGCCACGACGAAGCGCTTGGCATGACGCTTTCCGACACGGGCTGGGATTCGCAAGTCATCTGTTATCCCGCCCTGATCCGCCAGCGCGACAAGCTGCTGATGTTCTACAACGGCAACGACATGGGCGTGGACGGTTTTGGTGTCGCCGAGACCTCGCGTGCGAGTTTCGAGGGTGGCCACGATGCTCGCGGTTAGGCCTTATACGCAGGCCGATGCCGGCACCTGGGACGCCGTGGTCGAGCGTTCCAGAAACGGCAATCTGTTGCACCGACGCGGCTACATGGACTATCACGCCGATCGGTTCGTCGACTGCTCGCTGATCCTGGAGTGGAGCGGCGAGGCGATAGCGGTTTTTCCGGCAAGTAGCCAAGGCAACCTGGTGGCGAGCCATGCCGGCCTTACTTACGCCGGCCTCATATCGACGCATGCCTTGCGTGCTGAATCGGCGCTCGCCGCCTTCGAGCTGATGGGAAACCACTATCGAGCGTTGGGTGTGGATCGCGTCCTCTACAAGGCGGTGCCGCATGTGTTTCATGCATACCCCGCCGAAGAAGACCTGTATGCCTTGCATCGACTTGGCGCGCGCCTGAAACGTCGCGATATTTCCTCGGTCATTTCATTGAAGGACGCCTTTCACTTTACGGAAGGGCGGCGGCGTTCCGTCAAGAAGGCGAGAGGGAAGGGCATCGCCCTGCAGACGAATGCCGATCCTGCGGATTTTTATGCCTTGCTCTCAGAGGCGTTGCGCAAACACGGCGTCTCGCCAACGCACAGCCTGTCGGAGCTACGCCTGTTGCGCGAGCGCTTTCCGCAGCAGATCATTCTCCATGAGGCGCGCAGCGAAGGCGCACTGCTGGCGGGTGTCGTGATCTATGACTTCGGCAAGGCTGTCCATGTTCAATACATGGCTGTGTCGGAGGAGGGGCGGCAGGTGGACGCGCTCAGCCTGCTGCTGGCGGAGCTTATCGAAAACATCTACGCGGCAAGGCTCTATTTCTCCTTCGGCATTTCGACCGAACAGGAAGGCAAGATTCTCAACGGCGGCCTGATCACCCAGAAGGAATACTTCGGTGCCCGCGCTGTGGTGCACGATTTCTACGAATGGATGCTTTGATGGACGTCCCATTCCTCAACGCCAAGGAAGTCAACGCGCGATACGCCGATGAGCTGAAAGCGGCGGCCGCGCGCGTGATCGATTCGGGCTGGTATGTGCTCGGCGACGAGCTCGCGTCCTTCGAACAGGAATTTGCCGCCTATTGCGGCGTGCGCCATGCGGTAGGTGTTGGCAACGGGCTGGATGCGCTGTCACTGATCCTTCGCGCTTACAAGGAACTGGGTGTTCTCGTCGAGGGCGACGAAGTCATCGTGCCTGGCAATACGTTCATCGCAAGCTTTCTCGCCATTTCCGAGAACCAGCTTGTGCCGGTGCCAGTGGAACCCGACCCGACCAGCTTCAACATGGATCCCGCTTGCGTGGAGGCGGCCATTGGGCCGCGCACGCGGGCGATCATGGCGGTGCACCTGTATGGCCAGCTCGCGGACATGCCGGCATTGGCCGAGCTAGCGCACAGGCACAAGCTTCTTTTGATCGAAGATGCGGCGCAAGCCCATGGGGCTGCCGATGGTGGGCATAAGGCCGGCGCCCTGGGTGATGCCGCGGGCTTCAGCTTTTTTCCGGCCAAGAACCTTGGCGCCCTGGGTGACGGTGGCGCCGTGGTGACCAACAACACCGTGTTGGCGGAGCGAGTCGCCGCGCTACGCAACTACGGTTCCGATGTGAAGTATCACCATCTTTTTCAGGGCGTCAACTCGCGCTTGGACGAGATTCAGGCCGCGATGCTTCGCGTGAAACTGAAGCACCTCGACGAGGACGTCGCATGGCGTCGTCAAGTGGCGCGTCGTTATCGAGTGGGTATAAGCAACCCTCACATCCTGTTGCCGGCCGTGGCGCAGGAAGACCAGCATGCATGGCATCTCTTCGTCGTGCGATGTCGTTGGCGCGATGCCCTGCAACAGCACTTGAAGGCCCACGGCATTCATAGCCAGATCCACTACCCGGTGCCCCCGCACCGGCAGCCGGCCTATGTCGCCTTGCGAGACGCCCGCCTGCCGCTCACCGAGCAATTGCACGATGAGGTGTTGAGCCTTCCGATGGGGCCGACGTTGAACGAGGCGGCGGTCGATCGCGTCATCGAAGCCTGCCAGGCGTTCGAGCGCCCCGTATGAACGTCGCCCGCGCCAGCGTCTACACCGGCGTTGCTACGGCTGCGAAGCTGCTCGCGGGGCTGGTTGTCATCAAGCTGGTCGCGTGGTTTGCCGGACCCGATGGGGTAGGGAAGCTCGGGCAGTTCATGAGTTTGATGTCGCTGTTGGCCGTGCTGGCCGGCGGCGGCATCAGTGCCGGAATCGTCAAGTACGTCGCCGAGTATCGCGATGATGCCCAGCGCTTGTCGCGCCTCCTCGGTTCGGCGCTTTGGTATGCATTCTGCGCATCCTGCCTGATGGGTTGCATTGCATTGCTGCTCAGTCGGCCCATTGCCATCTGGCTTTTGGGCGACGCTCAATATGAAGGGCTCATCCGCACCCTTGCCGTCGCCCAGCTTGGCATCGCGTTGATCAACTACATCCTTGCCGTGATCAATGGCTTCATGGATGTACGCCGTCTTGCCTTTATCCAGGTGGCGGGATCGTTCCTGAGCATCGTGCTGGTGATAGGGATGTCGCGATGGCTGCATCTCCAGGGTGCGCTGCTTGGGCTGGTCATCGGCCAGACCCTCTGGCTTGTCGTCGGACTGCCGGCGTGGTGGCGTAGCCCGTACTTCCAGCGCAGCATGCTGCGGATGCATTTCGACCGCGAAATGACCACGAGGCTTGCGGCGTTTTCGGTGATGACGGTGACCTCCGCCTTGCTTCCGCCGCTGGTCAATATTGCAGTTCGCGACCACCTAGCCGCGCAGTTCGGTTGGGAGCAGGTCGGTTACTGGCAAGCAGTGAGCAAGGTGTCTGATGCCTACCTGTTGTTTCTCACTACGGCCATCAACATCTACTACTTGCCCAAGCTGGCATCGACCCATGAGCGCGAACTGCTCGTGCAAGAGCTGCGCAATGCCTTTCGCTACATCTTGCCCGTTGTCGTCTTGCTGGCGGTGGCCGTCTACGCCCTGAGAGGTTGGGTGACGCCCTTGCTGTTCAGCGCGGACTTCTCGCACGCCAATCCTCTGTACGGTCCGCAACTGCTGGGCGACGTCATCAAGATCGCCTCCTTCATTCTCTCCTACGTCATGCTCGCCAAGGCCATGACGCGGTTGTTCGTCATATCCGAATGCATTTTCGCTGCCAGCTATATCGTGCTGGTTTACGTGTTCACCGCGAATTTCGGTCTCATTGGTGCGATGTACGCATTTGCGGCCAACTACGTTCTCTATCTTGCCTTCAACGTACTGGTCGTGCGCCGCTACCTGGTGGAGATTTGACGATGGCTGAAGAAGTATCCAAAACCACCGCGACGCTGCCACTCGTTTCCGTGCTCATACCAGCCTATAACCATGAGCGCTTCGTGAAGCGCTGCCTGGACAGCGTGCTGGAGGACCGCTATCCGTCCAAGGAGCTTGTCATTATCGATGACGGTTCCACCGATGGAACGGGCGAACTCATCGGCGACTGGGTCGCAAAGCACAAGGGCGAGATCCCGGTCGAGTACGTGCGGCGTGCTAACAAGGGTGTCGCTGCCACCTTGAACGAGTTGGCGGCGCGAGCGCGCGGTGAGTTCCTTCGCCTTGGTGCCAGCGATGATTATCTGTTGCCTGGCGGACTTGATGCCCAGGTCGGCTACCTGCTCGCGCATCCGCGCAAATGGGCAGTCATCGGCGACTCGGTTGTTGTCGACCAGGACGGCCACAAGTTGCATGACAGCGGCATGCGTGACCTTCATGGCGCGCATAAGGATCTCTATCGGTCCGACGATGGCATACGGCAGGCGGTCATCAGCGAGTGGGCCATAGGCGGCCCGGTGGCGTTGATACGAAGAAGGGCGCTCGAAACCGTCGCCGGATGGAGCGAAAGCCTGAGCATCGATGACTGGGATTTTTTCCTTCGTCTGGCTGCCCACGACGCCATCGGTTTCATCGACGTCAGTGTCTGCGCATACCGCCTTCATGACACCAATTTCAGCAGAACCCGTCTTACGACGGCTCGCGTTCGCAATCTGGTTGAGGCGCAGGATATCGCAGTGCGACGGGCATGCATGTTTGGCGAGCCGTACAAGACATTGCTCATGGCGCAGTCTCATTTCCTTGGCGCCAAGATTTCGTACTTGCAGGGGCAGCTATGGCCGCTGGTGGTGCACATGACGGCGTATCTGTCGCTGGCCATGGTGTCGAAAGCCAAGCTCCGGTCCACTCATCGGGTCGCGGAGGAGGCATGAAGACCCTTCTTCGCCTTCCATCGACGTATCTCGGTTTGCCGATCCTGCTCGCGTGCGGACTAACGCTGCTTACGTACGATCTGCCCGCTGATTACCTGGAAGGCATGCTTTTGCTTGCCGTGACAGCATTGGCCATCATGGCTTTCGATGCAGTGGCGGGAGTTCGTCTTCCGCAGATCGCACGGTTCCGCTCCCGTCACTATGCAGGCACCCGCGAGTCGTTCGTCGCGCTGGCTTTCGCCGGCCTGATCATTTTCTTCTGCTTCCTCGATCTCACGCTATTTCCCATTCCGCTGATCGATGCGCCGTCGTCCTACGCCAAGATGGAGGGCGGTCGCGAACACGTGCGGCACATTTCCGATATGTGCTGGGTGCTTCCTCCCATCGGACTTCTGTGCACCAGAAGCAAGTTGCTTCGGAACGCGCTCATTTTCATTGGCATCGTGTTTCCGATACTTGTGATCGACCGAAACAGGATCTTCGCCGCACTGTTTTCGTCCGGGCTCGTCATTGCGCTGCGTAGGGATGAGGCAAAGCCACTGCCTTGGAAAACCATCGGGTTCCTGGCGCTTGCTGGCTGTGGCATCTTCTCCGTGCTTGGCATCCTGCGGTCAGGGACGCTGGATTATGTGACGCTGCCTTTCAGTGACACCTACCGATCAGCGCCGCAGGGCATCAAATGGCTGCTTCTTTATGCCAGCGCGGGGCCCTATAACTTCGGTGCGTTGCTGGCCAAGCATTACACCAACGCAACGTTCCTCATCAACCAATTAGTCCCCATGAGCGGGCCTGTTGCTACGGCCGGAACGGGCATTCCGCTCGATGCACCGAATATCAACGTGGGTACCGAATTTCTTCCGTTCCTTCTCGCGTTGGGACCCATTGGCGCGGTGGTCTCGATGATTGCGCTGTATGCGTTGCTGGCATGGAGCGTGCGACGCCTTCGCCCGACGGTTCCTTTGTTTCCCTTGCTCATCTTTCTTCGCATTTCTTACGTGTGCGTCATGGCGCCCTTCGCACCGCAGGCGTTTACGTGGACCAACGCCGGCTTCATCGGTCTGTGCCTGGTGATGCAGGTCTTCGCATCCTGGCTACCCAACGGGCAGGGCCGTGAACCGCTTCATGCCGGGCAGGGCGCTGCAGCACCAGCTTTGGCATCGCCCATGCCTTCTCAACCTTTCCAGTGAGCCGAAAACTATGGAACGAGATGAAATCTATCTGATCGACACCTGGCGGGTGATCGTGCGCGAGTGGAAATGGTTCGTGACCATGCTGATAGCGGTCCTTGCCCTGACCTTTGCGTTAACGCACCTGGCAAGACGTCAGTGGGAAGCGACAGCCTGGATGCAAATTGGGCAGGTTGGCGCGGTGCCGCAGGGGCAGGATCCGAAAGTGGAGCCGCTTCAGCGCGTGCTCGAGCGCCTGCAACTGGTGCCATTCGAGAATGAGGTAGTGAAAAGCCTGGGTGTTTCACCGGACGCGCCGGAGGCTCGGCTTTATCGCAAGAGCCTGAAGCTGGAGCCCATGCCTTACGCCGGCCCCCTGATCAAGTTGAGCGTGCGTGCGCACTCGCCAGAGCAAGCCCACCAGTTCGCCGAAGCGACGGTCAATCGCCTGCGGGACATCCATCGGGGCATCGAGGCGAGGCCGCTGGCTTTGGCGCAGGCTCGCCTTGATCAGGTGCAGGCCGATCTGCGAAGCGCGTCGGCGGAGCGGGATCAACTGATGCAGGGAAGCAGGGACGACGCGGGGAGCAAGAGTTCCTCCAACCCACTGCTCGCCAGTGTGATGCTGGCCACCAGAAACGAAGACATCCGCGACCTGCAGCAGACCAAAAGCGACCTGCTCATTCGTCTCAGTCCCAACTTCACTTATGAAACGTCGCTGATGTGGCCCATTTATGTTCCCGTCGGCCCCACATTTCCCAACCTGCCATTGTCGTGGGGCATGGGCCTCGTTGCCGGAATCCTGCTGGGAGTGTTCGCGGCCATCGCGAGGAATGCGGTGCGTCGCACGTCGTAATGAGAAGGCGTGCACGGCCATGCGCCTGCACAGCGGTTTCATTCAACCAAAGTGGTCCTTGTCGGCACTCACTGACTAGAACCTTGAGAAACGCCGGAAGTGGCGCGGCCAAACCGGTGACGGTTTGCGCGATTGTCTTGGTGCATCGAGCGCTGCATTCCGGTGGAACGGAGATCGACATGAGTGGGCAACACCAGTTTGAAGCCGGGCTCCCGGATGAGCCAGACCAGAACGTTCATCGACGCCGAGGACAAGCACCCTTGAATGATGCGCAGCTGCTCGATACCCAGCGCGCCTTTGACAGCGTGGCTGCCGACTACGACGGCCCGCGTGGCAACAACGAGCTGATTCAGCGCATGCGGCTTACCATGTGGGACACGGTGCACGCCGGTCTCCCGCCAGGTTCCCGCCTGCTCGACCTGGGCTGTGGCACGGGTATCGATGCGCTCGAATTCGCGCGACGTGGTTTTCAGGTGACGGCCACCGACTGGTCGCCGCAGATGGTGGGGCGCACGCGCGCTCGTGCTGCCGATGCGGGCCTGGAATCCCACGTAACGGTTGCACACCTTGGGGTCCAGCAGCTCGATCAGCTTCAGGGAGAATTCGACGGTATTTACTCGAACTTCGGTCCGCTGAACTGCGCACCGGACCTGCGCGCCGTTGCCACCGAATGCGCGCGCCTGCTTCGGCCAGGCGGCAAGCTGGTGTTCTCCGTGATGGGTCGCGTCTGTCCGTGGGAGCTTGTGCATTACGGGTTGCGTGGCCGTTTCAAGCGCGCTGGCGTACGTGCCACACGGGGCGCGACTGCGGTGGGTATGAACCACCACACGATCTGGACCTACTACTACATGCCGCGAGAGTTCTACGGCGCGTTCGCCGAGCACTTTTCGCTGGAAAGCTATCGCGCGCTGAGTTTGTTCCTGCCGCCGCCTTACCTGGTGGACTATTACCGCCGCCATCGACGCTGGAGCGAACGCCTGGGTTGGCTCGACGACCATTTGGGCGCACTGCCGCTGCTGCGTGGCATGGGCGACCACTTCCTGATCGTGATGGAACGGCGATAAGTCGTGAACGCTTTGCATGCCAGCGCAAACGCCAACTTGTGTCGCGCGGTGTCGATCACGCCGGAAGGCGCCTTGCATGGCCCGTTGATGATCCGGGCAGGGCGCATTGACACAACGCTGCCTGCTCATGCCTATCGGGTGGATCTTCGCGATCACCTGATCTTTCCCGGCCTGATCAACGCGCACGACCACCTGCACGTCAACGCCGTTTCGCCACTGAGAAAAGGTGCGCCCTTTCCGAACAGCTACGCCTGGATTGCCGCTTTTCAGGCGCATTTCGAGGAGCCTGTCGTCGCTGCCGCGCTTCAGGTGCCAAAGACATTACGGCTACGGCATGGCGCGCTGAAGAATCTCCTCGCCGGCACCACCTGCGTCGCGCATCACGATCCCTGGCATGAAGCGTTGGACGACGCGGATTTCCCGGTCGCGCTGTTGCGCGATTTCGGCTGGAGTTATGCACTGGGCTGGCCCGGTTATGGTCCGCCGGTTCGGCAGAGCTTCGCTGCCACGCCGACCGATCGGCCCTGGCTGATTCATCTGGCCGAAGGCACCGATGCCACCGCGCAAGCGGAATTGGCCCAGCTGGATGAACTGGGATGCCTGGCGCCAAACAGCGTATTGATCCACGGCGTAGGCCTGCGCGAGCAGGATGTCGATCGCCTGATCGCCAGCGGTGCTGCGTTGGTGTGGTGTCCGAGCAGTAATCGCAACCTGCTTGGGAAAACGCTTGATCCACGACGTCTGTGTGCGGCCGGTCGGCTCGCGCTGGGTAGCGATTCCCGGCTCAGTGGTGCGCGCGACCTGCTTGAGGAAATGCGTGACGTCTCCGTTCGTTGCGAGCTTGATCCCCGGCAACTTCTGGGGCTGGTGACGACGCAAGCGGCCCGCATCCTGCGTCTGCCTTTGCGCGGCACGCTCGCGCTTGGGGCGCAAGCGGATTTGGTGATTGTCGGAGATCGTGGCGGCAGTGAAGAAAGCAACCTGGTCGGCATCGAGCGCAGCCAGATTCGCGTCGTGGTGCGCGATGGCATGCCTCAAATAGCCGACCCCGATTTTGCCGAATGGTTTGCCGCTGTTGGCGTGGAGGCCGTACCGGTGATGCTGGACGGCAAGCCGAAGCTGTTGGCCGAGCCACTGGCTGATCCGGCATTGATCGATCTCGAACCAGGGCTCGAGCTGGCCGTCAGCCGAAGTGAAAACAAGCGTGCTCTCACCGTGGAGGCTCGCTACTGATGTCGCGCGTACCCATGCTCGAACCCGCTGAAGCTTACTCACTGTGGGCACCCAGTTACCCGGCGCACGCCCACAATCCGGTCATGCGGGCTGAGCAGCGCGCGATGCTTTCGCTGATGCCTACGCAACTGCAAGGGCAGGCTGTGCTCGACGTTGGCTGTGGCAGCGGACGCTACATGTTGCATGCATTGCAGCGCGGTGCGACGCGCGTGGTTGGTGTGGATCCTTCGCCAGAGATGCTCGATCGCGCCGGCGAGGAGCTGGGTGCGCACCCGCACAACGCGGAGATCGAACTGGTGCAAGGCCGCCTGCCGGTGTTGCCAGTGCCGGGCGCCGGGGCGGATCTGACCATCTGCGGCCTGGTGATCGGCCATCTCCAGGGCCTGGAGTCGGCGCTGGCCGAGCTGCGGCGAGCGACTCGACCGGGCGGCACACTGCTGTGCAGTGACGTGCACCCGATTGGGCATGCGCTCGGCTGGCTGCGCGATTTCAAATCCGGTGGCCAGCGCTACGCCGTACAGCATACGCAGCATCTCTACAGTCATTGGCATGCAGCATGTGCCGCACTCGGGTTGCAGATCGAGCAGGTGCTCGAACCCATGCTCGATCCCGCCGACATCCCCGCAGACGCCCACTTCGACCACGCGGCGCTTGAAGTTCCAGTAGCGCTTGTGTTCCAGCTAAGGCGCCTGTCTTGAACCCTCTCCACTGCTGACCTATTCCCATGACCCGTTCGCCTCAAACGCTGCTGATCAACCCGACCATCACATCGCGTTCAAGCGCGAGGTTTCCGCTGGCGCTGTTGCACCTGTCGGCATCACTGGACAGGGTTGGGGGCAGCCAGATCATCGACGGCAACGTTGACCGCGACTTCATCACCGACACCATGCGCACGATGGAGCAGGGAAATTTCGACGCGGTCGGGGTCAGCGTCATGGGTGGCCCGCAGGTCGCGCCAGCCATCGCGGTCTCTCGGGCGATCCGCGAACGTTTCCCTTCGGTGCCCATCATCTGGGGCAGCTATTTCCCCACGCTTTATCCAGAGACGGCGCTGGCTGCACCTTACGTCGACTATGCGATTCGCGGGCAGGCTGAGGAAACCTTGCCGGAACTCATCGCCGCGTTGAGCGGCCAGACGAAGCCTGCGCTGGAAAAAATTGGCGGACTCTCGTGGAAGAGCGACGACACGGTGGTGCACAACCCGAATCGCCATTTCTCGCTCGTCGACACCGGACGGGTCCTTCCCTACGACAGGCTCGGTGATCCGCGGCGATATCTGGCGCGCACCTATCTGGGGCGGCGCACCGTGGCGCACCAGGCAGCCATTGGCTGCCGCTTCCGCTGTACGTTCTGCGGTGTGGCCGCGATGTTTGGTGGCATGACAGCATTGCCGGCTGCCGCGCAGCTTGAGCGCGACCTACACTATCTCAAGCATGAGATTGGCGCCGATTCGGTCCAGTATTTCGACCACAATTTCTTCGACCGCGAGGAAGCCATGGTTCCTCTGCTCGAGGTCATGTCCAGGTTTGAGCTGCCGTGGTGGTGCTTCGCGCGCTCGGACGCACTGCTGAACCTTTCGGAGAGTTCCTGGAAGCTGGTACGCAAGAGTCGGTTGCGCATGGCCTACATCGGCGCAGAGTCATCCAGTCCGCAGATGCTCAAGGAAATCCGCAAGGGCACGCGACCGAATCAGACGCTGGAAGTCGCCGAGCTCTGCAGGCGACACGGCGTGATACCCGAGATGTCCTTCATGGTGGCGCCGCCGGAGAACACGGAGGAAGAGACCGAGCACACGTTCGAGTTCATCCGCGAACTGAAGCGCATCAACCCCCAGTCCGAGGTCGTCATCTACGTCTACACGCCGCTGCCAGATACCAGTCGCCATGAGAAGGATCGGAAGCGTCCCATGGCGCCACTGCACGACATTCATGGTGAGCCGCTTATTTTTCCCAGCACGCCCGAGGAGTGGACGCAGAAGCATTGGGTCGATTACGCGTGCCATACCGACGCACCTTGGCTTAGCGACAAGTTGCGCCAAAGGATCAACGACTTCGTGACCGTGTTGCGCTGTCGTTATCCCACGGCACAGGATCTGCGATCGCCACCCTGGGCCAAGCGCAGCTTGAGCGCCATGGCTGGTTGGCGCTATCGCTTGCGCAGATACGATCAGCCATGGGAACTGAACCTGGCCAACCGGCTGGTACGCCTGCGCATGCCGCAGGTCTCGGGCCTCTAGAGCGGTGTCGGCCTTGCACGTCGCGCAGATCAATTTTCTCAAGGCGCCGGATGGCCGGATGCCCGCCGAGGTGCTTGAACAATGGCCGTCCCTCGTCGATGTCGCCGAAGCGGTGGCTAGCTCCGGAACGCGCGTTTCGGTGATCCAGGCAGCGGCGTGCACCGAGCGCGTGACACGCAACGGCATCGACTATCACTTCACGGATGTTCGTAAAGCAGAGGCGGCGGCGGGCCGCAGCCGTCACTTCGCCAGCCTGCTTGGCGACATCAAGGCGGACGTTTTGCACGTGCACAGCCTGGGGTTCGCCGAGGATGCTTTTGCTCTGTCGCAATACCTGCCGATGACTCCCATCGTTCTTCAGGACCACGCCGACCGGCCGCCACGCTGGTGGCGGCGGCCGCAATGGAGGCGATGGTATACGGCCGCCTCAGGCGTTGCATTCACCGCGTCGGAACTCGCGCAGCCATTCATCAAGGCTCGCCTGTTGGATCCGCAGGCGCGAGTGTTTTCCATACCGGAGTCCAGTAGCCGTTTTACCCCAGGCAGTCGTGCCCACGCCCGCGGCGAAACCGGCCTCCACGGCGATCCGTGCGTAGTGTGGGTAGGCCATCTGAGCGCCGGCAAAGACCCGTTGACCGTGCTGGACGGCGTCGCACAGGCCGCGTCGCAGCTACCCGATCTGCAGCTGTGGTGTGCTTTTGGCAGTGCACCATTGCTCCCGGAAGTTAAACGGCGTATCGAAAGCGATCCACGACTCACGGGGCGCGTGCATTTGCTGGGCAAAGTTGCGCACGAACGCATTGAATTATTGATGCAGGCCGCGGATATCTTTGTCTCCGGCAGCCTCGCCGAGAGCTGCGGTTATGCCTTGCTGGAAGCGCTGGCTTGTGGCGTGGCACCCGTCGTCACGGATATTCCATCATTCCAGGCGCTAACCGGCGGGGGCTGCATCGGTAGTCTGTGGCCGCGTGGTGACTCGGTGCGACTGGCCAAGGCGCTGGTTGCCACAGCAACCAACCGCCCGACGCCTGCGCAAGTGCGCGCACATTTCGACGCCACGCTTTCCTTTCTGGCGGTGGGTCGTCAGTGGACCGACGCCTATACGCAGGTGCTCAACGGCGAGCGACGGAGGGCGCCTTGAAACTCGCGCTGGTGGTTCCAGGCGGCGTGGATCGCAGCGGTGAGTTCCGCGTGATCCCGGCGTTGCTCTCGCTTATCGAGCGGCTGGCACTGACTCACGAAGTTCATGTGTTCGCCCTGCAGCAAGAGCCAACAGCAGGCCGCTGGCAACTTGCCGGCGCCACCATTCACAACATTGGCAACCGATGGACGCGCCTGCGTGCGATCGGGGCCGTTCGCGCCGAGCATCGCCGCGCGCCGTTTGATCTTATTCATGCCATTTTCTCGGGTTCATGCAGCTTCGTGGCGGTTGCTTCGGCGAAACTGTTGGGCGTGCCGAGCCTGGTGCATATCGCAGGCGGAGAACTCGTCGCACTGCATGCGATTGGCTACGGCGGACGGCAGCGTTGGAAAGGTCGGCTGCGCGAAGCGCTTGTATTGCGTGTTGCCGATGCCGTCACGGCGGCCAGTGCGCCGATCATCGACTCGCTGGAGGCGCTCGGTATCAAGGCCCGTCGCGTACCACTCGGCGTTGACCTGGGCGCATGGCCGCCGCTCGCACCGCGCCTGCGCAGCACAGGGCCGGCGCGGCTGCTTCACGTCGCCAGCCTCAATCGCGTAAAGGATCAGCCAACGCTGCTGCGCGCGCTGGCTGTCCTTGCTGGAGAAGGCTTGGACTTTCAGATGGATATCGTCGGCGTGGACACGCTGCAAGGTGAAGTGCATAAGCTGACTTCCCAGCTTGGGCTGGAACGACACGTCAGGCTGCTTGGCTTCAAGACGCAGCGCGAACTGCGGCCGATCATGGAGTCGGCCGACCTGCTGGTGATGTCGTCGTTGCACGAGGCGGGGCCGCTGGTGTTGCTTGAAGCTGCGGTGGCGGGCGTGCCTGCGGTGGGTACTGCCGTCGGACATATGGCGGAGTGGACGCCCTCGGCCGCGCTGACCGTGCCTGTTGGTGACTGGGCCGGGCTCGCGCGCACTATCCGCCAGGTGCTTGACGACGAGCCATTGCGGCTCCGTCTGGCCGGGGCTGCACAACGCAGGGCGATTCGCGAGGATGCGGATTACACCGCCAGCTCTTTCGAAACCATTTATCGGCAATTGCGCATGTTCGACGTCGGCAGCTTGGACGCGCTTTAGCGCACGGAAGCTGGGGACTCCAGTGCTGCGCGCACCGCGTGCATGATGTCCATACGAGGCACCGATCGGGTGAGCCAGGTCAGGATGCGACGCCGTTGGCGCGTGGTCACCCAGCTTTGTCCCTGCAGCCAGAGCTGCGTCCGAACCATGTCGTCGCGCTCCTTGATGGCCTCATCGGAAGGCCTGACACGATTCCTGACGTACTGTCTGACTTCACGAAGGGAGCGTGACCATTCGATGCCTGGCAACGCGTGGAGCCATAGCTCCGAGCACGAAACCTGCGTCAGCGTCTGGTGGCGAGAGATCGTTCGCAACAAGGGAGGGCAGTCGCGTTCCAGTCGCGCAAGCACAGACTGTGGCACGGCGTTGCTGTAATAGCGCGCCACCAGATGCAGTGGCGGTAATGCCCACCAGGGTGCTTCAACGGCGCGTTCATCCCACAATTCGTTCCAGTCACTTGCGACCATGCGTGTCGCCAACAGCGAAATGTCGTTCAGGTGCAGCAGTCGCAAGCTTCGGTTGCAGATGTTGCCCGCCGTGTGCAGCAGAAGATGGCTCATCAACGCGCCGATCGACGGATAGGGATTGAGGCCAGGGCGCGGATTTCTCGGATAGATCCGCTCGGTGATATCAACGATGGATACCGGCAGCCGCTCCTGGATGCGAGTGTGCAGCTCGATGGTGACTGGCGTGTCGCGGTGATCGCCCAGCTCGGTCGAGGGTTCACCCATCGCCGGCTTGAAAACCCGGTGCTTCCACTGGGCAAACGACTCCACATAGCCGAGCTCAAGCAGCAGCCTGATCGTCTGAACCACATCGTCGTCGTGTGCCAGCAGGTCAATATCCGCCATTGGCCTTTCGCCCGGCGCGTAAAGCCCCAGCGCGTGCAGTGCGGAACCTTTCAGGGGGACCAGGGCCAATCCGGCGACGCGAGCGCCTGTGTCGATGCGTTCCAGTAGCGATTCGATGCGGCGATGACGAAGCTCGACGTGCTCGCGCTGTTTATCAAGAAACAATCGCCAGCCTGGGTTCTGCCACGTGGAAACTCTACTGAGTAACGGCGACACGCCGTGTACCGCGGCAGCGGCGCAAGCCAGTCGCCACTCAAGATCGCTCCATTCGGGAGTGGCGTTTCCTGGCCGGGCCTGCGCCAATTCCACAGCGAGCGCCTCGGTGGTTAGGCGCAAGCCATCCTTGACGATTTTTAGCGGCGGCAGCATGGCGGACCTAGAGCAGGGCTTGGGCTTTGTTTTGCGTGGCCACGAGTAGAGGCATCGTTTCGTCCTGGTTACGATGCGCTTGCTCGCTGGCGATGAGTGCATCCCACTGCATATTGAGTGCGTTGCGCGCGTCGTCATGACGCTCCGGTTGCCCGGTCGACATCAACTGCTGCACGATCACCTGCTCATGCAGCAGGTCGCGCACGCTGCGATAGAAGTCCGAGTCGTAGGCGCCACGAAACATCATCGCCAGGTCATTGCTCTCCCGCCAATGCGTCTTTTCACCAAGCTGGGCCTTCACCAGGTCGTAGAACTTTGTCCCGGGCAGCGGGTAAGAAACACTGACGCCAATGTCATCAGGAGCGGCCTGTGAGATCAGCTCACGCGTCGCCAGCAAATCTTCGAGTTGCTCGCCAAGATAGCCAAGCTGGATAAAGAAGCCGACGCGTATGCCGTGCTCGCCCAGTCGTTTCCGGGCCGCGATGAGGTCGGCAACCGTCGTGCCCTTGTTCATCCTGTCCAGCACATGTTGACTGCCGCTCTCCGCACCGATCCAGGCCTCTGCGCAGCCAGCGTTCTTCAGCGCGGCTGCCATGCGTTCACTGATCAGGTCGGCACGCGTCTGGATGGTGAAAGGAATTGATCCGTCGGTGGCGCGCAGACGCGCACCGAACTCTTCCACCCAGTCGACATGGAAACCGAAGATATCGTCTGCCAGCCAGATGTGATCGGCTCCGAACGATTTCTTCAGAGAACTCATCTCCCCGGCGACATCCTCGGCGGTGCGTCTGTTGTAGTGGTTGCCCCAGATGGGTTTGGCGCACCAGTTGCAGCGGAACGGACAGCCTCGGGATGCTGCCATGTTGAGGCTGAAGTAGCCGTGTCGTTCGCTCCACAACTGCCGGTAGCGTTCGATGTCTACCAGATCCCAGGCCGGGCGGCCGACGATTCGCGGATCGGGCGGTACCGCACCGATGCGGGTCAGGCTTGTCTGTCCGCTTACCAGCGACGCCACGCCTGTGATGCCGGAAACCCAATGCTGGGTATCGATGTCCGGATCCTGTTGCAGTCGCCCGATCAGTTCGACCAGCGGCGCGATGCCCTCACCGATGAGCACGACATCTGCACCTGCCGCGAGAAAGGCATCGGGCTGATCGGACGCATCGGAGCCTGCAACAATCACCCGCGCTCCGCGGCTGTGCGCCTGCGCGATCATCTGACATGCTGCCTCGCGCATGCGGCCGAGGCACATCTTGGTCAGGTAATTGAAGTTGTCCTCATAGAGGACAACCACATCCGGCTGTGTGCGTTCCAGGTCTTCGCCATAGTCCTCCACGCCATCAGCAAGCATTGCGTCGAACAACGCGATGTCATGCCCCATCTGGCGTAGGAGTGCGGCGACCTGGATCGTCGCTAGCGGGGGATACGGCTTGCCGCGCTCCCATTGTTTCCGATCGAACCTCAGGAAATAGGAGTGGCCAACCAGAATCTTTAGCATCTCGGAGGAGCCTCAATCGTCGCTGCGGGGATCAGCTGCAATGCTTCAGAGTGGGGGCCGGCATGCCGGCTCCTCGTTCAATGCCGCTTGGACGTGAGTGCCGCCGCCCAGGTGTTCGGTTGCCTGGTCAGGCAAATATATTTCGATGTCATGCGCCGCCGGGCTGTGCTATCAAATCGGCTGAAACTTTCGATTGATGGCCATGTCCCTGACTCCCCGCAACGACAACAACTCCGGCATTGACGACCCTTTTGGCGAGCGTCACGCCTACCGTTTTTCCGTGCAGAAGAAGATCCTGGGTGGGCGCTTCCGGTTCGAAAGCGATAGCCAGGCGCTGCTGCACCTGGTCGAGGTCGCCTATGGCGGGCTGCCGCAGTACGAGCTGTCGACGGCGGCGCCGGAGCTTCGCATTGAATTGCGATTAACGCACCGTGACGGGCCGCCGGGGATTGGCGAGCCGCCCCTCGCGCAGATGCAATCGGGTGCGGGTGTGCTCTGTAGCGTGATGGATGCGTCAAATTACGTGGTGCTGGTGCCGGAGCTGCATCGGGCCCTGGTGGTGGCCTCCGAAGACATGTTGAGCCACCCGTACCACCTGCGCTACGAGCTCATCGAATTTGCCGTCTTTACCCTGGCAACACGCGGGCTGGGCCTGGTGCCACTGCATGGCGCCTGTATTGGACGGCAGGGGCGCGGCATGCTGTTGCTGGGGCGCAGCGGTTCAGGCAAATCGACACTGGCGCTGCACGGTCTGCTGCAGGGGATGGACTTTCTCGCTGAAGATGCCGTTTTCGTTCAGCCGGAGAGTCTGCGCGCCACTGGCGTTGCCAACTACGTGCACGTGCAGGCCGATGCCCTGCGTTTCATTGACGATGAAGAAAGCCGGCGCTGGATCGACCAGGCGCCGGTCATCCGCCGTCGCAGTGGCGTGGAGAAGTTCGAGGCCGATGTGAGGCACAGTCACGGCCAAATCGCAGCGGCCCCGCTGGAACTGGCCGGTGCAGTGTTCGTTTCCAGCCAATTGGCGGGCGATTCCTGTGAATTGCTGAGCCCGATTCCCAAGGCCGATATCGCCGCCCGATTGTCTGCCAATCAGCCGTATGCGTCCGGACAGCCCGGCTGGCATCGCTTCGAGCAGCGACTGATGGAGCAGGGCGCTTACGAACTGCGACGCGGACGCCATCCTCGGGCGGCTGTGGATGCCATTTTGCAGTTGCTGGGCTGACCCTTCGGACCGCTTGCGGCGTGGCGCATGTGCAACCATTTTTGCCTGTGATCGCACTCACCGACATTGACATTGCCTGCCCGGAAGAGGTGTCGTCCTGAATCGCCATTGGAAAGCGTCATCAAGGCACGGTGCGTTGCTGCCAACAAGTGTTGCGAGCCTGTGAAAATGTCGGGCGAGCAACCGACGGCACGTGATGGCGCCCGTGATCTGCTGCGCTCGCTTGCACACACGCTCACGGCCACCGACATGGCGGAAATGGCTGTGTACGTTGTGCTGTCGTTGGCGAGCGCGCTCGCCGGCAGCGTGGCTGCGGTTCTTCTGGTACCGCTGGTCCAGCCGGGACACCCGCCACCGTTTGCCAGCCTCTTGCTCAACGTAGGCAGTAGCGTTGAGCTGCAGGCCGCATGTTTTGCCGCCGCCACTGCCGCTTTTGCCGTGCTTCGCTGGCTGACTGCGCGGATGGGTGCCCGCCTGACCAGCCACTACGGCATGACGCGACGACGCCTCGTTCACGCACGCCTGGTCGATGCACCTCTGGTTTCGCTGGCAGACTCCACGTCTGCGGAAATCGCCAATGTACTCACGCACAATGTCGAGATCATCAATGTGGGATTCAGCGCGCTGCTGCAATTGCTGGTCGCCGCGGTAACCACGATCGTCACCCTGGTGATTGCCTTCTGCGTGTCACCGCCGCTGGTGCTCGCGGCTCCGCTGGTTGCCGGCATCGGTCTGGTCGCATCACGCGCTTTCGGTCGCGAGCAGTCGCAAGTCAGCCATCAATACATTGCCGACATGACACGGCTGTTCTGGTTGAGCGAGGAATTTCCGCGACGTCTTCGCCACATTCGTTCGTTCGGGCGGGAGGACGCGGAGAAGACGAGTTACGGCGACATTTCCGCTCGACTTGGTCACGGCTATCAGCGTCAACTGGAACTCGTGGCCTCCGGGCGGCTGTTGCTGGAGTTAGTGGCAGCGGCAGGAATCGCCGCGGTCTTCGTGCTTGCCTATCATTGGCACGGGATCGATCAGGCGTCGCTGATCGCGGTGTGTCTACTGCTCGGACGCCTGCTGCCATATCTGGTGTCGACCCGTCAGAGTTTTCAGCAGCTGCGTTCGGCTGCCCCGGCTTTCAAGCTCTGGGACCGGTACATGAGTCTGGATTCAGTCAGGCCACCTTCTGCCTCATCGCGAACGGCGACGTTTGATGGTGTGCTGCACATTGATGGGATGCGACTGCGGCCACCATCTGCTGGGCTGGATGTTGCCGACCTGATTCTGGCGCCTGGCGAGCTGACACTGATCTTTGGTGATTCTGGTATCGGCAAAAGCAGCCTGGTCGACGTATTGGCAGGCATGATCAAGCCGGAATCTTTCTTGGCGCGCGTCGGCGAGCGGCCCATCGAGTTTGATGAGTACCGCGAACTCGTACGCAACGGCGCCTACGTCAGCCAGAGTGTTCGGCCCTGGCAGCATTCCGTTCGCGAGTGCCTGCTCTGGGCCGCGCCCAAAGCCACGGACGAGATGTTACTGAGCGCGTTGGCCGACGTCGGCCTGGACAAGCGGCTGGCTACCTCAAGCCACGGACTGGATACAGCGTTGCAGAGCTCTTCCAGTCGGCTCTCCGGAGGTGAGCTACAGCGACTGCTGCTGGCTCAGGTCATTCTGCGCAAACCGTTCCTTGCCCTGCTGGACGAGGCTACGAGCGCGCTCGATGCCGCCTCCGAGACCGCAGTCCTCTCAGCCATGAAGCGCCGGCTTCCCGGCACGATTCTGATCGTCGTGTCGCATCGACCCGGCGTGGCAGCAGTGGCGGATCAGTGCCTGAGCATCGGCAATGACTCCGTGACAGCCATCCGCCAAAGGGCAGAAAAGACCAGCAGAAATACCGGCGATCCTTGCGCCACGCCGCTTTAGCCTGCGCGGTGCTACGGATTGAGTCTGGGCGCCATTGACGATTCCTTGCGCGCTTTAGTGTCACGCTTGCTCATTCGACTCTGGGAGCGAACGTGATGACGCAGCGATTCGATGCAGTAGTGGTGGGGGCGGGGCAGGCGGGGCCATCGCTGGCTGAGCGCCTGGGCAAGACGGGCCGCAAGGTCGCGGTGATCGAGCGCAAGCTGGTGGGCGGCACCTGCGTCAACACCGGCTGTATTCCGACCAAGGCGATGGTGGCAAGTGCCTATGTTGCCCACATGGGGCGCCGTGCGGCGGATTACGGCGTGCGTAACGGCGGCGACGTGATGGTGGATATGGAGCAAGTCTGGGAACGCACCCGAGGCATCTCCGGGCGTTCGCGCAGCAATGTGGAAAAGTGGCTGGCCGGCATGTCCAACGTCACGCTGCTGCGCGGGCACGCAACGTTCGAATCACCGCGAAGCATGCGTGTGGATGATGCATTGATCGAAGCGGACGAGATATTTCTCAATGTCGGCGGTCGCGCCGCGATACCGGACTTTCCCGGTGTCGATACCGTGCCCTTTCTCACCAACGTGAGCGTCATGGACTTGCGCGAACTCCCGCGACATCTGGTGATCGTCGGTGGCAGCTATATCGGGCTGGAGTTCGGGCAGATGTTTCGTCGTTTCGGCGCCGAGGTGAGTATTGTCGAGCGCAGTGAAAGCCTGCTGCCTCGTGAGGATCCCGAGGTGTCAGCCGCCGTGGTCGACCTTCTGCAGCAGGAAGGCATCGCGTTTCACCTCGCCGCGGAGTGCATCGAACTACACGGCACGGCCGGAGATATCAGCATTGTGGCCAAGTGCGCGCAGCCGCGTATGGAAGTTTCCGGCACACACCTGCTGCTGGCTGTTGGCCGTCGTCCCAACACGGACATGCTTGGCCTGGACAAGGCTGGCGTAGCTATGGATGAACGTGGCTACATCATCGTGGATGACCAGTGTCGAACCAATGTTGCAGGCATCTGGGCCATGGGCGATTGCAATGGCAAGGGTGCCTTCACCCACACCTCGTACAACGACTACGAGATCGTCGCCGCCAACGTGCTGGACAAGGAGCAGCGACGCATCTCCGATCGCATCCCTGCCTATGCATTGTTCATCGACCCGCCGTTGGCGCGCATCGGACTCACCGAGCAGGAGGCCTTGCGAAAAGGCCATGACGTGCGTGTCGGCGTGCGACCCATGGCTCGGGTGGGCCGCGCCATTGAGCGAGGTGAAACGCTCGGCTTCATGAAGGTAGTTGTGGATGGGAAAAGCGAGCAGTTGCTTGGCGCCACCATCCTGGGCGCCAGCGGCGATGAAGCCATCCACTGTCTGCTCGACACCATGTATGCGAAGGCGCCTTATCGCACCGTGACGCACGCCGTCCACATCCATCCCACCATCGCCGAGTTGCTGCCGACCACGCTGCAAGACCTGAAACCATCAGCGTGATGGTGACATTCCTGTTGCAGCGGTGCGTTTGATTGGCGCAAAACGGACATCGGTAAGAGCAGGCATGAACTGCGCTAGCAACGCGGTGTTACGGACTTCATCCGGATCGAGTCAATCTCGCGGGCGTGAACAGGCGGCACGCTAGAATTTTGATCGTCGCCAGCGTCACGCCAATCGCGCAGCAAGAGCTGCACCCGAATACTCTGCGTCGTCGGTGACTTCTCTATCGACAAAGTGAGGCGGGGCGTAACCTTCTGCTTCCTGTTCGGATTCGAATTCAACCTCGAAGATGGCAAGAGGATGCAGGCCCGGGTAGACATCGATGGCCCCTCCTGCGATGGCGTAGCGACGCTTGCGGATGCGCGCGCCATTTAGCATCGAAAGCACTTGATATTCTGCGGGCGATAGGTAGATGTTCGTGATCGGATTGGACAGGGATGCGCCCCGGCCATACTTCTTGCAGAACTTGTAGACCACATTACCAAGCGAGTCGCTTACCTTGCGCAGGCGCAGCTGCGTCTGTTCGACGTAGAGATCCTCCACGATTCGATACGGCTGGCCTTCAAGTGTGGTCAGGAGGCCCCGTAACACAATCCATCGGCGCTCCACTTCCGCCAGCGAATATTTCGGCTGTGCATCTGCCGGATCATTCATACGGGAAAGAAGATATATCGAAGGACAGGTTCATGCAGCCTTTCATGGTTGTTTCGCGGCCGGGTGATCCGCGCCTGGTGCTTTGATCGCGACCCAATGCAGATCCTCGCCTTCACGTCGGTTGATGAACTCGATCACATGTCCATGGGCATCGCGCTGAAAAATCTTGCGAATCCTGGGTTGGCCCGGCATGAAAAGCACGTTGGCTGTCTCCACCATCAGCGGCCGCTGAGTGCCGCCTTCCACGCCACCCAACAAATGATCGCCATCGCGACGGATGACGTAAACCAGATCCGGCGCCGCACGATAGCGACCGACATAGGAGTCCAGTTCGGCCGGTGTCGCCGCCACGGCCGGTGGATCCTCCGCAACGACATAAGCATGGACCAAAGAGAGCTTCCATTGTCCCGCACGACGAAGCCACGTCTCCGTCATCAGGTAGCGCGCGCGAAGGTCGTGCCCGTGAAAGGTTTCATACTCGTCGTCCGCGTGAACGACCATCGCGATGTCGCCGTTCTCAACCAGCTTGTAGTCGGTGATATCGATATGGCCCGACAACCCAGCGGGCAACGGCTCGAGTTGGGCGAGAAACTTGGCGCGATCCATGATCGTTCCATTTTCGTCCACGTAAACGGCGTCCGGAGCGAGCGCGGCTTCCCACACCGATCGATCTCCCGGTGCGATGGCATTGAGCAGCGCTTGATCCTTGGCTCGCAGCGTCGATTGGAGGTCGCCTGCCGGAGCGGCGGTGGCAAGAGCGAAGGCAGCGAGAAGAGCGATCATGCCGTGACCATATTCGGTGTCGCGCTTTCTGCATTGAACGAATGTGACGTTCGCCAGGCAACGGGGGGCATTCCGGTCAGGTTGCGAACGGCTCGCGTCATGTGGGGCTGGTCGGCGAAGCCCACTTCGAATGCAATCCTGGAGAGCGAGTCGGGCGCGACGAGGATGCGGCGCCAGGCCTCCCGGGCGCGGATCTCACTGCGGAATCCGGCGGGTGATACACCATGGGAGCGTCGAAAGTTGCGCGAGATCGTTTCGCGCGAAATACCGAACTCTTCGGCGAAGTCCTGAATTTTCGTCTCGGCAGCATGGCATAGACGTTCCGCCAGAACGTCTTCCCAATCTGCCTTCGCAAAGACGTGGGGACGCCGCGTTGCGAAAACTCGCATCAAAAGCCGTTTGGTTTCAAACTCATCTTGTTCCGCCGCGCGCCTGATCTCGTCAACGGGCCCACTGCGGAATACGCCACCGAACGAGAAATCTCGGGTCCACGGAATGCGCAGAATATCGACGCCGTGGCTGATCATTCGGTCAGCGTGGCAATCCAGCGTGGGCTGCAGAAGAATATCGCCGGCTTCAACGATTTGACGGCCGGCGTAGCTGACTTGCTCATAGGAACCGGCGAGGATGATCGTGACGTAGGCGTGCAGATGTTGATGCCGTGGCATCCCAAGCCCGGGCGGGAGTCGATCAATACCGCTACTGATCGTGCGTCTTGGCAACTTCATGAGTTATCGGCTCTCAAAGATTCAAGCACCCCATCTGCTTCTTGCTCAGACCGAAAATGGTGCATCGCCCTCAAGCATCCGCTGCTCCATGCGCGGCCGTTCACCGACTGCCCATGGCGTTGTCCGATGCAATACGCGATAAACCAATGGACCACCATCCTCGCGGTCGCTGCGCTCGATGGGGCGTGGAATGCAGACAAATTCGGTTTCCAGTGCGTCGCTCGATGCACGCACGACCGCATAGCCGTGGCCGCCCATGTCGACGAAGGCCGCATGCGGCGCGTTATCCGGATTCGACGCCGCACGTGCTTTCGCCAGATCGCCACTTCTGGCGTATTCCAGACAGGCGCGAACACCATGGCGCAGCAGCATGTTGATGGCGGGCTCGGGCTTGTCCGTGCCGGGCCTGTCGGCGAGGAATAGTGGGCGCAGAGGGTGTTTCTTCGGAAAGCCATGCTCGATCGCCTCCACCGTGCCCGGCGCGGAGATCGACCCAACGACGAAGGCAATGCCGACCGGTTCGAAAGCCTTCGGTGGCAGTGCCTTCGCCGCCAGTCCGGCCCAGAAGCTGTGCCGATCGCCGGCGACGGTGGCAAAGCCGGTAATGCCTTCGCGTGCGACGAAATCATAGATCTCGGCACGCTCGACATAGGCGCTGCTGTGGTCGCCACCGCCAAAACCGGCATAGCCAGCACCGGGCCATGGCTTGGTCAATCCGGCCGGCAAGTTCTGCGGGTCGGCGCGCATGTCCAGAGTGGCCGTGGTGTTGCCCCAGATTTTCCAGGTCGCCTTTGACGCCTTCAGTTGCTGCAGGAACCACGCCTTCTGCGTGGCACCCAGGATGGTTTGGGGCGGCTTGTCGTGCTGGAAATTCTCCACATCCTGGTCGCCGTAGCGGATGGCCGCAGGCGGCTGGCCGTGGTTGTAGGTGCGCCCGGCGTCGAGGATTTCCTGCGCTTCCTGTGGAATGAACTGGGGGAAGTCCTTGCTTGAAAAAGCCTTTGCCTCGGAGCGGCCCATAGGGTCCTCCGAGCGGTAGCTACGCTGGTCGGTGATGATCAGATCGACGTGCTTGCCCCAGCGCAACGCGCGGTAACCGGTGAGGCTCGCGAGCGCGGCGAGGTTGTTCGGTTCCAGGCCGAGTCCCGCATCGTCGAAATGCTCGATCGGTGCATCCACCACGCTCGGTGGACCGAACCATTCGAGCGATGCACTCGGCGTTTTCACGCGCGCAGGATGGACTTCGAACCATGCCTGGTTGGCCGCGACCTTGCGTGTTTGTGCAGGGCGCGTTTTGCCGTCGAATTTCTGCAAGCTTTGCCAGCCGAGCCAGCTGAATTCGTGGTTGTCCCAGATCGACACAAAGGGAAAGCGCGCTCGCGCATCCTGCACATCCGGGTCGTGCAGGTAGGCGTGGTAAATCGCCCGGTAGTCGTCGACCGTGGTCGGGACATGGAGGTCGTCGATTTTCTCGCCGTGTGCGTAACGCACGATGTCGCGAATGTGGCGGTCGTACATGCCTTGCGGTCGATCTTCCGGGTACCAGACGATTTCGTAGATGAAGTCGCCCAGGTGCAGCACAAAGCCCAGACGGTCCTCGGGCGCGGTGCGTTCGTCCTCGTAGATCATCCGCCGATACGCATTCTGTGCGCCCAAGTTGGCGTTCTGGCACGAGACGAATGCAAAGCGCACCGGACGCGTGTCCCCATCTTCGGGTGCGGTCAGCGTGCGGCCGATGCGGCTGCCATTGCCGTCTTTATCGGTGAAGCGATACCAGTATTCACGCGCAGGCTTGAGCCCGCCGATCAGGACACGGCAGGTCCAGTCCGAAGTGATGGAGACGCGCGCGTTGCCGCTGGCGACCACGCGCTCGAACGCCGCGTCTTCAGCTACTTCAACCTGAAGCGTCCAGAGCTTGCGGGCATCGGTCGATGGATAGCGTGTCCAGAGCAGCACGCTATCGGGCGTTGGATCACCCGAAGCGACGCCTTCGGGATACCGCTCCCGACTTTCGCGCCACGCAATGCGTGACTTCGAGAAGATGGGGTTGCTCCAGATGGCGGCGGCGCCGAACGCAGTGGCCGCGGCAAGAAACTGGCGCCGGGTGAGTTGCATCATGAAGTGTGTCCCGATGGTTGTCGCAATGGTCGATGAGCCAAGCAAGAAGGCCGATGATCTTCGGCTGGACGCCATACAGGCGCCCGGCAATCTGACCTGCCGGCCCTACAGCTGGATGATCAGATCAACCCGGCGGCAAAGTACTCTCACCGCGCGCTTCGCAACACCCAACCAATGGGACATAAGCCGCCCATCCATCTTCCGTACCATGCAGGCACGAGTGGCTCAGCCCCTGATGCACATAGCGTTGACCCATCGCGTTGACGGGATTGCGTGAGGACTCCGCGGACTTACCAAGCCCAATCGACCCAGCTCGCGGCCTGGGTGGCGAGCGAGCGGTGGTACCGGGACAAACGTGGGCCCAGAGTGCTCAGCAGGAGTCCGGCCGCCTCACTTGCACGCCCCTGGGCGAGGTAGGTCAGCGAGAGAATCGCGCGAGCTTCATCGTGCAGGGTGGCAGGATTTCCGGGCTGCATGTGGCGATCGAGCTCCGCCTTGAGTGTTTGTTCGCTTTCTTCCAATTTGCCGAGTGCGCGCAATGTGCTGCCAAGCTGAATGTTCGCGCGCGCCCGGCGATACTCGTCCAATGCGTGAGTAGCCAATGCGGCGCGATACAACGGTTCAGCCTGTTCCTCAAGTCCCGCAGTGTCACGAGCACAGGCGCGCTCGAAAAGCCCGGTTGCGTCGTTCTCGGGACGTTCCAGCACCAGCGCGTCGATCGAGCGCACGAGTTCGTCGGGAGCCATCGTGGTCGCGCGTTTCCACACCTCATCAATGCGTGAATCCCAGGACGTGGCGGATGTATTCATGCAATGTCTCCGTCGGCCCGCGGGCCTGGTGTCGGCGCTGTTACCAGAAGACCCTGCCGATTGGCATAGAGGCCTTCATTGTTTGTTCTGCGACGCTAATGCTAGATCGCAGTGAGATCGACCATCTTGAAATTTCGCCGCAAGGACCGTTTGTGCCAGTCAAGCGGTACGGGTCGATGGCTGTCTTTCGATCGTTCACCAGAGAGAATAGCTGGATAGGCGTGGTGCTCCTCAGCCCATCTGGCGATGCTTCCCAATCATTCCAGGTCTGGACCCACTCCGGCTGTGCGTGGACTGCAGAACGCGCCCGCATCGTGATATTCGCCCCCTCGCGGGGTGAGCCTGCAACAGGAATCAAGGCATGACCCAACCACAATTTACCCGAGTCGACACGACGACAACGATGACGTGTTGCGTACGGTTGAACATACGAGCAAATGCCGATGTCGTTTGGGCGTTGCTCACCGACGCCGAGGGTTTTCCGCGTTGGAACTCCACCATTACCCTCATCGAGGGGCGGATCGAGGAAGGTGAGCGTCTTCGGCTGCATGTCCCGGGTACGAGACGCACTTTTTCTCCCCGGGTCTCCGGCGTCGTTCCTGCCCGGTGCATGGTTTGGAGCGACGGCGTCATTCCGCTTTTCAAGGGCATCCGTACTTTTTCTCTCGAACCGCAAAGGGATGGCTCGACCGACTTCGTCATGGGGGAGCGCTTTTCGGGCGTGATCTTTGCGTTGGTCAAAAAGAAGATGCCGGACTTTCGCCCGATTTTTGAGGCCTTCGCGGAGGGCTTGGGCTGCGAGGCAGAGCGAATCGCGCATGAGGGAAAGGCGCACAAATCGATAGACGCGTGGCGTACCGATTGCCATCAGAACTAACCGCGTCTCAGCCAAAGTCCGCATCCAGAAACTACCTTGCCAAGAGTCCCATGCCCTCCGGTTCGAGAACGCTTGAGATGCCAAGGTCACGCCAGCGGAACATTCTTGTCGTGGCCTACGACCCATCGTGGCCGCTGATTTTCGAACGGCTACGGGCGTCTATCTGGAAGGCTGTCCGGGGTATCGCCGATGCCGTCGAACACGTCGGCAGTACATCGGTTCCGGGGCTCGCTGCAAAGCCCATCATCGATATCGACGTCATCGTTCCCGCGCGCTCCGATATGCCTGTGGTGATTGAGCGCCTTAGTCATATCGGGTACTTCCATGGTGGTAATCTTGGCATCGAGGATCGCGAGGCTTTCGAGAATCCAGCCGTTCTGCCGCCACATCATCTGTACGCTTGTGTTCGAGGCAGTGTGGCGCTGGAAAACCACCTGGCCGTGCGCGACTACCTTCGGAAATTCCATCCTGCGGCCGATGCCTACGGTGAGCTCAAGAAGCAACTTGCCGAGCGATTCCCCAATGATTCCCGGCGTTACGGGATGGGCAAAACCGATTTCCTTTTGGAAGTACTAGGCAGCGCAGGTTATTCAGACGCGTTTCTGGGCACGATCCGCGACATGAATCTCAAGGGATAAGGTTTCAAAGTGAGTGGCATTCACTTGAGCTCATCGCTGAATCTTCGAGGTGTGGGTTGTGCGTCGACGCGTCGGGCGTGTCAGGCGTGTTGAGCTTCAGATCACCGGCAGCGCGTAAAACGTATTCGATAGCCATGATCCGGCGCCGGCAGGGCAGGTAAGCGTCAGGACGAACGAGCCGGGGCTGGCCTAAGTGTTCGAATTCCATCCAGGCTGAGTCGGTGTCGAAAGCGCCGGCTGATCCGCAACTCCGTCCCGTCCTTGAGCGTTAGCAAGGCATCACGCGAGGGAAGCAGGGTAAATCCTTGCACCCGCGCCAACGCAACGATCGTCGATCGGTGTATGCGCGCAAAGCCTGATGGATCGAGGCGCTGCTCAATGCCATCCATGCTTGCATGAATCATGTGGACGCGCTGGCCGACATGCAGAATGACGTAGTCCCCGCTGGCCTCGATCCAGTCGATGTCATCCGTGGATACCCAGGTCGTTCTGCCTCCATGCTTGACCTCAAAGCGGGTTTGCCACGCATCCTCGGAAGCAGAAGCGGGGGTATGCAGCAGATTCTTAACCCCGTCGATTTTCTCGCCAGCGCGCTTATCCAGAAGACGTCGACGCGCAACCTGAAGTGCCTCGTCGAAGCGCTCGTCGTCGATAGGCTTCATGACGTAGTCGAGTGCATGGACACCAAAAGCTTTCAAGGCGTAGGAATCATAAGCGGTAAGGAAAATGATGAGCGGCATGTCTCCAGGTTCGATCCTGGAGAGCATCTCGAAGCCGTCCATATCGGGCATCTGCACATCGAGAAAGACAAGTTCGGGGTGAAGCTCCCTGATTTTCTCCAGCGCCTTTGGACCTGAGTCGGCCTCGCCGACAATGAGTACATCGTTGGCCCTGCGAAGACACACGCGAACGCCGCGGCGGGCCAGCGGTTCGTCGTCAACGATGAGTACCCGAATCATGGCGCTGGATCCGAAACGACATGGCGAGGAATTTCTATCACCGTCTCCCACCCGTGGCGCGCGTCACCGGAAGCAGAGAAGCGATAGTTTTCGCGGTAACGGGCCGCGAGTCGCGCAGCTGTATTGGCGAGGCCAAGGCCACCGGTTTTCGCTTTGCCCTTCTGCGGGTCGCCTGCGCTGTTGTGAATCGCTATCCGCACGGCATCGCCGTTGCCGGTTACCGCCAAAGATAGTGAGCCGCCTTCGGTGCGGGGAGCGATGCCGTGACGAATCGCATTTTCGACCAACGGCTGGAGAAGAAGGTGGGGGACCAGGGTGTCGAGCACGTCTGGGTCGCATTGGATGGTGGCGACCAGGCGGTGCCCAAGGCGGATCTGTTCGATCTCGATGTATTGCTGGACCTGGGTGAGCTCCTTCGCCATGGTCACGTCGCCTTGCTGCGCGGGCTCAAGGGTGGAACGCAGGAAATCGGCCAGGAGCGCGATCATACGGCGAGCGGCCTGTGTCTCGCCCTCGCCAACGAGCGTGGAAATGCCGTTGAGCGTGTTGAACAAAAAGTGTGGCGTAATCTGATAACGAAGGGCCTTGAGCTCGGCCTCACGAGCCAAGGACTCGGCTAGCAGCAGTTGTCGCTCGTGTTGCCGTACCTCGCGCCAATGCCAGGCCCCGCGATAGAGTGCGCTCCAGGCCACCAGCATGATCGTTGGACTGAGCGCATTGGCAAAGCCAACGAACACGACGGAGCGCCAGCGCGCCGCTTCCGCTGGCATATGGCCGAACGCCGCCTCGATCGCAGCTCCTGCTATCGAGCAGGCAATTCCCAATCCATACGAGCACACGATGATGATGGCGAATGTCCTTGGCCAGGACACCCTGGCCGCGGCCAGTCGGCGACTGAGCGCCAGCATGATCAGACTCGCGATAAAAGCAGTTGCCGTCGTACCGAAAAAATAGAGAAGTACCGGGTAGGCGTTGCGGTACGGGAGTGCACCAAGTGCACTGATGAGGCCGTAGCCAAGCCATCCGGCCATCTGTACGAGCCAGAACTGAGATCGTTTTCCAGGGTCGACAGATTGCGCCATAGTCGGCGCAGTTTGCTCCAGGATCGTCATGCGTGGAAGTCGCTTATGTACCGACTGGCAGTCGCAAGCGGTCCACTCGGCGAAAACAAGTTCCGGCCAACAATGCCGCTGTTAACCTCGGCGTCGATCATCCCTGGGGTAACGCGCCGCAGAGGATGAAACTTCGTATTGCATGGGTTACGGGAGAACGCAATGACTGGTGGTGCCTACAAGAGTCGGATGAGATTGATCGTGCAAGCCACACTGATCGCCGGTGTGCTCGA
Source organism: Dyella sp. OK584 (assembly GCF_057787755.1). Lineage (NCBI taxonomy): Bacteria > Pseudomonadati > Pseudomonadota > Gammaproteobacteria > Lysobacterales > Rhodanobacteraceae > Dyella > Dyella sp. OK584. The sequence goes on along the minus strand of NZ_CM173542.1, from coordinate 3,401,676 downwards.
CATGGTCTCTGCTTTAGCCTACGCCATACTCGATGGGCACAGCCCCTTCGTCGTCTTGGTCGGCATTGCCACCAGCATATGGCCGGATGCGCGCCATGCGGGCATCGCTGGCGTTCTCGCCGGACTGCTTATACATTTCGCCATCATGTTTGTCATGGTCTCGGTTTTCATGATGGCGGCACGCCGCGTCCATTGGATAGGCGAGCGACCCATTCTTTCAGGTGTCCTCTATGGCCTGATCTTGTGGGCGGTGATGAATCTGGTTGTATTGCCATTGCGCTGGCCAACATTGTTTCCACATTTCTCGGTCGCAGGCGTGACGGAACAACTTTTCAGCCACATCGTGCTGGTGGGTATTCCCATTGCATGGATTGCGAAGCCAAAGCGACTGCATTCTTTGCAGGAAGCGTAACGAAGGCTGTCTCAAACGGTTCACCTCAACCTAAGGAAAAATCATGCGGAACGGGTTGGCACTCAAGTCGGCGTGTCGCTTGCGTCGTCTTTCAATGACGGCACTCGCGTTCATTGCTGCTTCTTACTCCTGCTTCGCATCAGCGCAACAGGAAGCGGCCGCCGTTCGGGATATGGTCAAATGGGATGAGACGGTTACCTGTGCCAACGGTCAGGGAACCGGAGCTGACGTAACCACCGTGCAAACGACACTTGCCGGAGTTCCAGCGATTCTGCGCATACCCCGGACGGCGATGAGGCCGCCGATTGTCCTTTGGCATGGGTACGGGCCGCCGGCAAGTGAACGCGCGATGATGGAGGCGCTTCCGCTCGACGACGTTCCTGCAGTGAAGGTCTACCTGGGGCTGCCTCTCTTTGGTGAGCGCGCCCTACCAGGGGGCATTAAGGAACTTTCTAGTCGCCAGAAGCAAGACTTCGGACTTCTGGTCTTCAAGCCCACGGTGGTTGGGGCAGGAGATGAGCTGCCACTCGTGGTGGATGCATTGAAGCGACGCGGCTGCATGGAGTCGGTGGCGAAGATCGGGCTGGTCGGCTTTTCTGCAGGTGGTGCTGCGGCCCTCTACGCCATGTCTCAACAAAAGGTCGCAATCGGCACAGCGGTGCTGATCAACGCCTCGACAGGCCTGAGTGCGTCGATAGATGCCATGGAACACGTCACCGGCAAGCCCTATGCGTGGTCTTCGGAATCTCGAAGCCTGGCCGAGAAAACGGATGCCACTCGGCACGCTGCTGACATAGTGCAGGGAAAGGTGCCACCCGCCATACTCCTGCTACAAGGAGGCGAAGACTCCGTCATTGCGTCGAAGGAAGCATCGGCGTTGTATGACAGCTTGCTGCCGTATTACCGGAAGACGCGATCTGAGCAAAGAATCAAATTCATGCAGCTAGCCGGCATGCCTCATAACTGGGCCGCCGACAAGCAAGCTTTGGAGAACGTCCGCAGGTCCCTTTCGGACTGGTTCCTTCACTCATAGGTAAATGGCATCCGGCATCGTCAAGGCGACCACAGGCAGCATGCCGTGGTCGAACGTCAATCGAGAGGCCATGTTGGGAACTCCGCCTGCCGAACTTGAGATCGATGCTGCATTGCTGCGCTCGCTATTGCTTGAGCAGCACCCTGATCTCGCTCTTCAGTCCATCGAGGCGTTCGACGCGGGATGGGATAACGCGATGTTCCGCCTCGGCTCGCAGCTACTCGTGCGCCTGCCACGCCGGCAACTAGCGGCCTCACTCATCGAAAATGAGCAACGCTGGCTTTGTCGGCTCCCGTTACTCCCTTTGCCAATTCCATTGCCCATTCGCATTGGGTTGCCGGCGGCCAGCTTTCCCTGGCGCTGGAGTGTCGTTCCATGGATTGCCGGTGAGGCAGCAGATGTTGTCCCACCTGATACGTCCGAGGCAAAGACGCTCGCTTTCTTTCTGAAGGCTTTGCATCAGACCGCGCCGGCCAACGCGCCAACCAACCTCTATCGTGGTTGTCGTTTGATCGATAGAGAGAATGCTGTCGGGGCCAGGCTGGAGCGGCTAAGCATCACGACGACGGCGATAACGTGCGCAGTCGAAGCGGCCTGGTACGAGGGACTTGCCGCCAAGCCTTCGAACACGCGGCTTTGGATTCACGGTGACATGCATGCACGCAACATGCTTGTACATGAGGGAAGGCTAGTTTCTGTCATCGATTGGGGTGACGTGTGTGCGGGTGATGCTGCTACCGACCTGGCCTCGATCTGGGCAGCTTTTGAGTCCCCTGAAGCGAGGCAGGAAGCTCTCGCGTTCTATGGTGCGTCATCCGACCTCATTGCGAGGGCGCGCGGCTGGGTAGTGGTTTTTGGAGCGATCCTGCTCGATAGCGGGCGTATCGACAATGATCGTCATGAAAAGATGGGCGCGGACATGCTGCGGCGCCTTGCCGATGACCATCTGGATTGAGTGGCACCGCTGACGATAGCGAAGCAGTTAAAGAATAGGGCGCGACCGAACAGCACCGGAAGCGAGTGATCGCCAGTGGCCAGCGCCGCGCTTGATCGCAACGCAGCGCGCCCATGAGCAATAAGTTGAGAGCCAGTCACGGCGATGCCATTTTTGGCGATGACTTCTGAAATTGTGAGGTGAGAGATGAGGTGGATGTGTGTTTCTCTTGTCGTCGGCGCGCTGGCATGTACGGCCACGTCGCAAGCATCACAGGATGTTCCGTCGACACCCGTCAGCGCCAAACAGGGGCCAGACATCCACATCGAGGATGTTTTTTTGTTCTTTAAGGTCTATGAGGACGCAGGCGGACAGCCAACGGCCGACCAGCTTCAACACGATTACCTCGATCCAGGTTCGGAGGGGCTTCATCGTTTCGCAGGACTGCGAAACATTACAGGGGCCTCGATCGCCAAAGCCATGGCGGCGCACCCGACGGTCTATTCGGATGCCAAGCGATGCATGGCAGTTCTACCGTCAGTGCGCCTGCGATTGGGTGCCGCACTGCACAAGCTTGGACAACTTTACCCGCCGGCGAAATTCGCACCGGTGACCATCGCCGTTGGTCGAGGAAAGCCGGTGGGCGTCACCGATGCATCCGGCGTCATGATTGGCCTCGAGGCCCTTTGCGCGATCAACTACCTTGATGGCAATGTGGATGACCGCTTCGTGCATGTGCTTGCGCACGAATACGCCCACGTCCAGCAGGCGCTGCAAGCACCGGTCATGTACGACGACCCCAAACCCACGATGCTCGAGGAGTCGCTAATCGAAGGCGCAGCCGAGTTCACCGCTGAGCAGATATCCGGCAGCGTCGCCTACATCAATCTCGGGGCGATGACGAAGGGGCACGAGAAAGAGATCGAAACGGCCTTCGTCGCCGACGAAGACAAGACCGATCTTTCCCATTGGCTTTACAACGGTACGCTAAGCAAACCGGGCGACCTGGGCTATTGGGTCGGCTACCGAATCGCCAAATCCTATTACCAGCGTGCCGAGGACAAGCAACAGGCCCTGAAGGACATCCTGGAAATAACCGACCCCAAGGCGTTTCTGATCAAGAGTGGTTGGTATCCGGGCATTCCGCTTCACTAGCGCTTGGGATCATGGTCAATGGACGAGGTGACCGAGCTGCTTCGATAGCTGCGGAAAAGTATTTGATTCCTCCGTCGACTCAACGCGATCGTGGGTCGTCTCATTTCGGGCTTTTGCCGTGAGGAAGGAGACGCTACGCAGCATCGCTTTTCATTGGTTGTCGGGATGAAGAGCGAACGACAAGTAGCGAGAGAGCAGTATCAAGACCGAGGGGTGCGCCGAAAGCCACGCCTGGATCGCGTGCTTTCTTTCATCGAAGAGCACCTCGAGGACAGGCTGTCCGTAGAGATACTGGCCAGTATCGCTTGCCTGAGCAGGTTTCACTTTGCCCGCGCGTTTCGTGCTTCGACCGGTAAATCGCCCTATCACTATGTAAGCGAACGGCGCGCTGAGTACGCCAAAATGCTTCTACGGGAAACGACCCGTTCCATCCTCGACGTGGCCATGATTTGCAACTTTTCGTCTCATGCGAATTTTTGCCGGGCCTTCAGGCGTGCCACTGGCATGGCTCCTAGTGAGTATCGATTCCATGCCTCCTCGCCGGAGACGCAGAGGAGTCGGGCTGTCACGGCCTACCTCTGAGCCAAATCCGCGACAAGCGAAGGAAGCGAGCCGACGCGACCAAGTCATCAGCGTCGTCGGAAGAACGCTCGCAAATCTCTCGCGCATGCTCAAAGAGGACACCAGAATGTCCATAAAGACGCTGGCATACAACGGCACCGCGCCGTGTTTCTCATGCTGACCAAGACGCTTTCACCGAAAGTTGATATCAGCGTTTGGCGTTGGATATGGCAGCCACGGAGCCCGGCTCCTGATTTCACCGCAACCCCGGGCGCCGGGTGAGCATGATTTCGGTAAGGCCTGTTCGCCTCAAATGCTGCATGGAAGTCGCCTGGCGCAAAGTACCGAATAATTCCTTACAACATTGTCATTTTCGGGCCAGCCTTCGGTAAGGCCACTTTTTCCAGACTAGCAATACGGTCCGAGCGCGCTGGTTTGAACGATCAGTTCACCGGGCAAATCAACCTCCTGAGGAAATGACGATGATTGGCAAAACGACAAAGGGCTTTCTTCTTTCTACGGCCATCCTGTTTGGCGCGGCCGCGGCATGCAGCCCGGCGTTCGCAGCGACGCGCGTACACAACATCGTGCTCGTGCATGGTGCGTGGGTGAACGGCAGCGGATGGAAACCGGTCTATGACATCCTGGTAAAGGACGGGTACAACGTTTCCGTCGCCGAACACCCGCTGACCTCCTTCAGCGACGACGTGACGGCCGTGAAGCGGATCGTCGACATGCAGGATGGCCCCACCATTCTTGTGGGCCATAGTTACGGCGGCGCGATCATCACGGATGTCGGCAACGAACCCAACGTTGCAGGGCTCGTCTACATTGCCGCGCACGCGCTGGATCAAAACGAAACGGAAGTCGGCAACGGCAAGCTCTATCCGAATGCGACGAAGGCCGTCAAGAAGACTGCCGATGGCTTTACGTACCTCGATCCCGCACATTATCCGGCTGACTTCGCTGCCGATCTGCCGAAGCAACAGGCTGAGTTCGAGGCACAGGCGCAAGAGCTCACCGCGGCCTCTGTGTTTACGGTACCGGCCGGTCAGCCGGCCTGGAGGAGCAAGCCAAGTTGGTACGCGGTGGCGACTGCCGATCGCATCATCAATCCGGACCTTGAGCGGATGTACGCCAAGCGCGCGCACAGCCATACGATCGAAGTGCAGGGCGCAAGCCACTCCGTGTACGAGTCCCATCCGAAGGAAGTGGCTGCGTTGATCGAAGACGCGGCCAACCACGCCATTCCGTAGTGCTACTGGAACGGAGGCCCGGTCGGTGCGGGTTCGCACGTGCCACCTAGGCCTCCGTCGAAGGTCTGGTTCAAAGGTCGGTCGCCCGCATGAGGCGGCCGATCAATCTGGGTCGGAGAAACTCAGATGACGGATTGGAATAGCGCAGAGCTCGCGCGTGACTCGCGCTGGACGGCAAGTGCCCGGCGCGGCGCCGAGCCTGTCAATCATGGCCTTGGTTTCGATGCTGTAGCGATTGAGCTTCTGCTACTGACTTTGGCGGGCGGCGAAGGCTCAAGTACAGAGCGGCCCGTCACGGGGCGCTCAATCCACATGCCATGCGCGCCCGCGCCTATTAGAGAGAGGGAAACGACTAGGGAATCGTCACGCGTGGAAAACGCAGGGTGAATCGGGTGACAGCATTGAGTTCACTCTCAACGATAACGTCGCCGCCATGCAGCTCCATGATGCTTTTGACAATCGACAAGCCAAGGCCCGTAGATGTCGCTGAATCACTGCGTGAGCGGTCCACCTGATAAAAGCGATCAAAGACCTTCTCCAAGTGCGCAGGCCCGATGCCTGGACCAGGATTCTCGACCGTCAAACTCATGCCAGTTTCGGTTTTCGTTGCGACGATGCTGATGGTGGCGTTGGCTGGCGTGTATCGAAGGGCGTTGGAAAGGAGGTTGCTTACGGCACGCCGGAAGAGGTCGCGATCAACGTAGAGATTCGCTTGCGCGTCAATATGGATCGCCACGCCGGCTTCCGACGCAATGCCTTCGTAGTAGTCGGCGAGCAGGTGCAGTTCCTCGTTGACATCGATAACGACGCACTGCAATGCAAATTGTGGACTTTCAGCACGCGCAAGAAACAGCACGCTTTCAATTCTCCGGCTGACGCGATCGCACTCCTCGATATTCGAGCTGAGCAGCGCCTCGTATTCGCCTATGGTTCGAACTCTATACAGGGCCACTTCATTGGCACCGCGCAGATTGCCGACCGGTGTGCGCAGATCGTGAGCCAGGTCCACAGTGAACTGCCACACGCGATCAAAGCCTTCCTCCAGCCGCGTCAGCATGTCGTTCAACGCCTTGGCCAGGACGTGCAGCTCCGTCGGTGCGTTCTCCAGGGGCATGCGGGTACTGAGGCGGTGAGCCGTGACGGACGATGCGCTTTCCGCCATCGCCCTTAGCGGCTGCAGGGCTCGGTGCACAAGCAGATAGCTCAGGATCACCGCGGACAACATGCCCAACAGCAAGGCCAGCGCCGTGTCGCGCCGGTAACGGGAGAGCAGGGCAGCCCGGTCTGCGAGCGAGCGGGCCACCGTAACGGTTACGGTGCTGCCATTTCTTAGCTCAGCGACGGCAGAGACGCCGCGAATCTCGTGGTCGCGCGCATCATTCCACGACCGGATATTGGTTTGAGTGATGCGCTGGCCTGCGGGGACAGCGTCTGGCGATTCGATCGGAAAAGCCGATGGATTGTGGTCGACCAAGGGACGACCTTCGTTATCGGTGATGCGCAACGCATTGGCTGTGTCCCCGAGGACACCGGCCACAAGCCGCTCCTGGTGCACTACCAGGTCTTGAGGAGAATCCAGTTCGGCGACAAACCTTCGAAGGTGTCGGACCGACAGCACGAGGTTGGTCTCATCCTGCGCGTAGATGCGCATGGACACTGCCTCAAACAACAGGAAGCCGACCACGCTGAAGCACACCACCGTTATGACAACGAATGTTCCGGTCAGGCGGGCTTTGAGTGAAAGTCGAAGCATCAGGTGCCCTCCAGCTCCTCGTCGAGCACATAACCCATCCCCCTGACTGTGTGAATCAGTTTGACGTTATGCCCATCGTCGATTTTTGCGCGAAGGCGACGAATGGCCACCTCGACGACGTTGGTATCGCTGTCGAAGTTCATGTCCCACACGTAGGACGCGATTTGCGTTCGACTCAGCACTTCGCCGCGCCGGCGCGCTAGTAGTTGCAGGAGGGAAAACTCGCGTGGCGTCAGATCGACCCGTTGGCCGCCACGGCGAACGCGACGTCGTACGGCGTCAATCTCCAGGTCGCCGATGTGCATGTGCTCGATGTCACGCGGAGGTCCGCGGCGTAGCAGTGTCCGTATCCGGGCCAGCAGTTCGACGAATGCGAAGGGCTTGACCAGGTAGTCATCCCCGCCCAGCTCAAGGCCCTTGACCCGCTCCTCCAGCTCATCAATGGCCGTCAGCAACAGTACGGGCGTGTCTTTCTTGGCCCTGAGATTTTTGAGCACGGCCCAGCCGTCCATGCCCGGCAGCATGACGTCGAGCACGACCAGCGAGTAATCCTCTTCAAGGGCCAGGTGCAGGCCGTCGATGCCATTGCACGCAACATCTACTGTAAAGCCTGACTCTTCGAGACCTTTCTTGAGGTACTCGCCGGCCTTTCTTTCATCTTCGATCACGAGCAGACGCATGGCAGTTCTCGCGTTGGCTTGGCTAAATCATACGCAGAACGGCTCAGACCCACGATTACAAAATCGTCAGGTGACCGTCGGTGGCCGGCAAGCATCGCAGGACTAGCCTCGGACCATTCCTGGCGGGCTGTCGAGCATGTCCCTTTGCAGTTGATGGTCCCGGGCCAGGCAAACAGAGTATCGGCCCACTTGGCCGACCATGGGGTTCGAGATGTGGATCGTCCAACTAGCGCTACGGCGGCCGTATACCTTCATCGTTCTGGCGTTGCTGATTGCCATCACCGGTCCGCTGATGATTATGCGGACTCCAACGGACATCTTCCCCAACATCAATATCCCGGTCTTGAGCATCGTCTGGTCGTTCAACGGTTTTTCCGCGGACGATATGGCCAATCGGATCACGACTCCGTACGAGCGCGCCCTGACTTCCGACGTCGACAATATCGAGCATGTCGAGTCGCAGACGGTGAATGGCGTCGCTGTCATCAAGGTCTATTTTCATGCAGGCGCGGATATCAATCGGGCCATTGCCGAAGCGGCTGCCAACGCGCAGTCGATCCTGAGAGTGCTTCCACCCGGAACACTGCCCCCGCTGGTCATTTCCTACAACGCCTCCACGGTGCCAATTCTGCAGTTGGCCTTGTCTAGCCAAACCTTGCCGGAACAGCAGCTTTACGATCTGGGCAACAACTTCATTCGTACCCAGCTGGCCACGGTGCAAGGTGCGGCCATCCCATTGCCGTTCGGCGGCAAGGTCCGCCAGATCATGGTCGACATCGACCAGCAGAAGTTGCAGGCCCGCGGCCTTTCCCCACTGGATGTGGTGAACGCGGTCAACGCGCAAAACCTGATCCTGCCTGGTGGCACCGCCAAGATCGGTGCACTGGAATACAACGTCAATCTCAACGGCAGCGCATCCTCGGTGGCCGAGTTGAACCTGATGCCGGTGAAGGCTACGCCGGGTGGGGTGATCTACCTGCGGGACGTGGCCACCGTCCGCGACGGCTTTGCTCCCCAGACCAATATCGTGCGCGTGGATGGCACGCGGTCCGCGCTGCTCCAGGTCGAGAAGAGTGGCGACGCCTCTACGTTGAACATCATCAGCGCAGTGAAGGGACTGCTGCCACGGATCCAGGCCGGGCTACCCAAGGCGCTGGATGTCAAGGCGGTTTCTGATCAATCGGTCTTCGTCAGCTCCGCCGTGCAAGGTGTCATTCGCGAGGGCGTTGTCGCGGCCGGGCTGACGGCGTTGATGATTCTTCTGTTCCTGGGCAGCTGGCGTTCGACCCTGATCATCGCAATTACCATCCCATTGTCCGTTGTCACCTCCTTGATCGCACTCTCGTTGCTCGGGCAGACGATCAACATCATGACGTTGGGCGGCTTGGCCCTGGCAGTCGGTATCCTGGTCGATGACGCAACGGTAGAGATTGAGGCGATCAGTCACCACCGCGAAATGGGCAAGCCGCTCAAGGAGGCGATCATCGATGCCTCGGCCCAGATCGCCCTACCCACGCTGGTGTCGACACTATCGATTTGCATCGTCTTCCTGCCGATGTTTCTGCTATCCGGTGTCGCCCGTTATCTCTTCGTGCCATTGGCCGAAGCCGTTGTGTTCGCCATGCTTGCGTCGTACTTCTTCTCACGGGCGCTTATTCCGACGCTGGCGATGTACATGTTGAAGAACGAATCGGTGCACCCCGTCGAAGGGCAGGGGCGCCCGAACGTACTCCGACGCTTTCAGCAACGGTTTGAACAGGGTTTTGAAGGGCTCCATGGCCGCTACCAGGGTGTCTTGAAGAATGCGATAGCGCGCCCGGGCCGCATTGCGATGATTTTTGCGGTCGTATGCGGTGGGTCGATGCTGTTGATCCCACTGCTTGGAACCGATTTCTTCCCGACCTCCGACACCGGCGAAATCCGGCTCCACATGCGTGGGCGGACGGGCACGCGCATTGAGGAGACTGCGCGCGAGGTTGATCTGGTCGAGCAGCGTATCCGTGCCGTGATTCCAGCGGCCACGCTGGGTAGCGTGCTGGACAACATCGGCCTTCCGGTCAGCGGCATCAACATGACGTACGACTCCTCGTTGCCTGTGGGGTCGGCCGATGCCGATATCCTGATCACGTTGAAGGCCGGCCATCGCCCCACCAACGATTATGTGGTGATGTTGCGTGAAAAGTTGAATAGCGATTTCCCTGGCGTGACGTTCTCGTTTTTGCCGGCGGACATCATTAGCCAGACGCTCGACTTCGGCCTGCCATCTCCCATCGACGTGCAGATCGTCGGCAATGCAAAGGAGGCCAACCGCAAGGTCGCGGAGAGCCTGCTCCGCTCATTCCGTCTCGTGCCCGGCCTGGTGGACCCGCGGATACAGCAACCCGACGACGCCCCCACTATCAACGTTGACGTGGATCGCACCAAAGCCATCGAGACCGGCTTCGAGCAGCGGACTATTGCGCAGAATCTTCTGATCGCACTCTCGGGCAGTTCACAGACTTCACCCAACTTCTGGCTGAACCCCAAGAATGGCGTGAGCTACCCACTCATCACCGAAGCACCGCAATACACCATCGATTCATTGCAGGCGCTCGGCAATATTCCGCTGACAAATGGCGGGGCGCCCGTGGACTCCCAAAAGAATGGCGTCCTGCCGATCCTGACCTCGCTAAGCACGCTTTCCCGCACGACGCAGGATGCCGTGGTTTCTCACTACAACGTGCAACCCGTCATCGATGTCTTTGCGGGAGTGCAGGGGCGTGATCTGGGCGCCGTGGCGACGGATATCCATCGACTGGTGGAGCAGGCCAAGGCGCAATTGCCCGCCGGTTCGAGCATCGCCATTCGTGGCGAAGTTCAAACCATGCAGTCGTCCTTTCAAGGGTTGCTGCTTGGCCTGATGTTCGCGGTGCTGCTGGTCTACGCGCTGATGGTAGTGAACTTTCAGTCGTGGATTGATCCGTTGGTCATCATCAGTGGATTGCCCGGCGCACTGGCTGGTATCGCCTGGATACTCTTTGTTTCGCGAACGACGGTCAGCGTCCCTGCATTGACCGGCGCCATCATGTGCATTGGCATCGCCACCGCCAACAGCATCCTGGTGGTGAGCTTCGCCCGCGACCGTCTCAATGAAGGGGTTTCACCCATCGAGGCCGCGTTCGATGCGGGAAGCAGCCGTTTTCGCCCGGTATTGATGACGGCTCTGGCCATGCTCATCGGCATGCTTCCCATGGCGATTGGCTTGGGCGATGGCGGCGAACAGAACGCACCCTTGGGTCGCGCTGTCATCGGTGGCCTTCTGTTCGGAACGGTCGCGACACTGGTCTTTGTTCCAGCCGTTTTTGCGGCGGCCCATGCGTGGCTCCGCCGCCGTCAGGGCGCGGCTGCGATTGCGAATCCCATTACCAATACCGATCCGATGTCTTGATTGGAGAGATCCCATGTCTACGCTTACTTCATCGACGCAGGTTTCACCATCAAAGAAGCTCTACATCGTGGCGGCCATTGCCGCTGGTGTAGCGCTTGCCGCAGGCGGATTGCCTCGGCTAGAGGCCCGCGCCACTGTCGCCAGGCAAAGCGCTGCGCTGAGTGAACCGACAGTTGCGGTCGTATCGCCAACTCGCGCGCCAACTCAGCAGGCTTTGGTGCTTCCCGGCGACGTTGAGGCCTATCAAGAAGCCGGCATTTATGCACGCACGAACGGATACTTGAGTCACTGGTATACCGACATCGGCACGCACGTGGAAAGCGGTCAACTGCTTGCCGAGATCGAGTCCCCCGAGGTTGATGCCGAACTCGCTCAGGCTCGCTCGGATGCCGCGACGGCCTCGGCCAACTACGAGATGGCCAAGGTAACCGCGGCGCGCTGGGAGGAAATGCTCAAGAGCAATGCCGTGTCGCTTCAAGCCAGCCAGGAAAACGTGAGCATCATGAAGGCAAAGCAAGCCACGTTGGCTGCGGCGCTTGCAAACGTGAGCCGCCTCCAGCAGCTGCAATCGTTCGAGAAGGTCTCCGCTCCATTCGCGGGCGTCATTACGGTGCGCAATGTAGACACTGGCGCGTTGATCGACGCCGGCAACGGCGGCAAGCCCGCGGCACTGTTCCAGTTGGCCGAGATCGATCGCCTTCGCGTGTTCGTCAATGTACCGCAGGACCAGGCCGCCGATGTCTCCGCTGGAACAAAGGCGGAACTGACGTTACCCCAGTTCCCGGGGCGTTCTTTTCCGGGAACCGTAGCGCGGACTTCCGGCGCCATCGATCCATCCAGTCGAACCATACGCGTCGAAGTCGACATGGAAAATTCGGATGGAACTGTATTACCAGGCGATTTCGCACAGGTGCAACTCACACTCACGTCGCTACATCCTGCACTTTCCCTGCCCACCAATGCGCTTTTGTATCGGCCCACTGGCGTGCAAGTCGCCACCGTTGACGCCAAGGGCGCCGTCCAGCTTCGCGCGGTTTCCATCGGTCGCGATTTTGGCACGAGGGTGGAGATTCAAAACGGCTTGAGCGGCAACGAGCAGGTAATCGTCAATCCTGGCGATGCCATCAGCGCCGGACAAGTCGTCCGGATCAATCGTCACCCGGCCAACCCGGTCTAAGGCGCGTGTGGAGAAGGCTATGAAGACGCACAAACAATGGTCACGCATGACGCGCGCCGTGGCTGCTTGCCTGGGTTTCGGTCTGCTGGTGGGGTGCACGCCGGGGCCCGCCTATGTACGTCCCGTGGTCGCCGTCCCCGCGCAATTCAAAGAGGTGCGTGGTGATCTGACTGACCCAAATCGTGCCGCTCCTGGCTGGCTTCCTGCCCGACCCGGCGACGATGCGAGCCGGGGAGAGTGGTGGAAGCTGCTTGGTGATTCCACGCTGGACAGTCTCGAGGCGCGAGTCAGCGTCGGCAATCAAACCATCATGAAAAGCATTGCCAACCTGGAGCAGGCCAAGGCGACGATTGGAACCGCACGCTCTGCATACCTTCCGACGATCACCGGTGGCATTGCCGCCGACCGCGACCACACATCGCAGAACGTAGTGGGGCGCTCTCTCGCCGGCAAAACGGTCTCTGATTATGACGCTGGGCTCACAGTGTCATGGGAGCCGGACCTGTTTGATCGCATCGGGCATCAGGTCGACGCGGCCCAGGCGCGTTATCAGGCCAGCGAAGCTGATCTTGCATCGGTGCGCCTTGCCATGCATGCCGAGTTGGCGATCGACTATATCGATCTGCGCGAGCTCGATGCCGAGGCTGCGCTACTGAAGCAAACCGTCGAAGACTACGCGCAAGCGAAAAGCCTGGTGCAAACCCGCTTCAACGGAGGTATAGCGTCGCAATCCGATCTGGAGCAAGCGGAGACACAGTGGCAAGTTGCCCAGGCACAACTGATCGATCTTGGTGAGAGTCGTGCCCAACACGAGCATGCCATTGCCACCTTGATTGGCGTGCCGCCGTCCGAGCTCACCCTGCCTGCAAAGGTCGAACCGCTTTCCGTCCCGGTGATACCTGCGGGCTTGCCATCCACCTTGCTTGAGCGCCGGCCGGATATTGCTGCTGCGGAACGCCGGGTGGCCGCTGCCAATGCGGACGTTGGCGAAGCGACGTCAGCTTTCTTTCCAGACCTGATTCTCTCCGCAACCGGCGGTTTCGAATCATCGAGCCTGGCCAAGTGGGCCACGCTTCCAAGCCGCTTCTGGGCTATCGGGCCGGCGCTCGTGGGTACGCTGTTCGATGGCGGCAAGCGCAAATCGGAGCTTTCTGCCGCAAAGGCGCGCCAAGACGCGGCAAGCGCGGATTACCGGCAAACCGTGCTGGATGCCTTCCGGGACGTGGAAGACAACCTGGCGTCACTTCATGTTCTTGCCGACGAATCGAGCTCGCAGCAGGGCGCCGTGGATTCATCGACTCGTGCAGCGCAGCTGGCAATGAATCGCTATCAGGCCGGCGCCACCGATTATCTGGAGGTTGTGGCGACACAGAGCGTCAACCTGACACAGTCCCGGAACCTTGTTGAGCTGTCCCGGCGCAGGTTGGAGGCCGACGTTCGACTGATCAAGGCGTTAGGTGGTACGTGGAACAACAACGAACAACCATTGGCGGTCGCACCATGAAAGCCAGTACTGCGGCCTCGCCAGCAATAGCCCAGTCCAAGGTCTATTCCCCGCATGTCGGTGGCCTGTCAGTCTTGTCGATCCGCCTTCTGTCGAATTTGGCGGCACCGTCACGTTGGCAATCTTCCGCCGCGCCGACGACGCCGGCATAAAATTTTGCGACTTGGGCTGATGTGAAAGAGACCTCATTGCGCTCGCTAATATTTTTGGCGGGACGATAACAATCGCAATCACGATGAGTTTTCCGTGGACGCGAAGGGCTGTTCTGTTTTGATTGAAAATTTCTTTCAGCGGCTGCCAAGGACTGCCGTACATGAATCTTTTGGCCGAGCCTAGTTCTACACCTCGGGAAGAGCGTCCAACGAGGCAGCGTTTCTCTATCAGATATTTTCCCGGGAATACTGCACCAACAACTTTCCGGACTGCTCGAACATGTATCACGGAGCCACCAGCGTAGGCCTCTCGCAATCGATCGGCATCGGCAAAGGCACGTTCTCGCTCGATGACTTCGACCTTTGGGCCGCCGTAACTCGTGACTTCGGGATGCGCTGATCGCCCGTGCCACGTCGATTTCGGATCTGCGGCCATGCTCCGGCCACATACGCAAATCCTTCTTGGGAAGATCTTGATCAAGAAATTCAATCGTCACTGCTCCTGACATGCTCAGGAGGTGACGAATATCGTCGACCATCGCGTCTGTTTCATTTTGTGCGGCGACCATCATGTGCGAATGGTGCAGGATCGGACTGCTGATGCTCATCATGGCAGTACCAAGCCAGCCTCAAGCCAGCCTCAAGCAGGGGCAGACTGGCGACGCCGTACATGCGCTTCCGTTTGAATATGCACAACCCTTAGCTCTTTGGCTGCCGGCCCCATGCCCCAAACTTGAGCGCATAAGAGGTCAGTCACACCGTGCTCTCTTCGTTTGCTCTCAGGCCCACAGAACAACATGCCATTGTTGCTGGGCAATCAACGTGGTGGTTCGTCAGGGATATCTACTACATCAACCCTGGTTGAATAACATCGCCACCATCATGTTTGGCGTTGTCTTTGCGACTCGCTGCGCTTTGCCATGCATGCTGGCAGTTCATCCAGGGGCACTATGAAGAGAGAGTTGTTAGAGCTGCGCATGACGCGGAGAGAAGCGAGCGACCACGCGGTCCTGTGGGGGCCTGCGGCAGCCTCTACGCATGCGGTTGCGATCATCATTACGAGCCAAAATGGCTTGATAGCTGCCTGGAACCAAGGCGCTCAGTGCATCTTCGGGTACCGTGAGTGTGAGGTGATAGGGCAGCCGGTCTCTATCCTCACGGAACACGGCACCGACCACAAACTGGTCGGCAATTGTCCCATAGGGCCCTTCTCCGGCGCCGAATATTCTGGGTGGCACCGTCGAAAATGCGGACGCCCTATTTTTTGTAGCGGGACGACGACTAACCTTGGCCAGTGTGCCGACGGCGTCGCGGGAATGGTCTGGTTCATCTCGGACGTCACCGAAGTGCACGAGCGATTTCTAACCCTGCAGCGAAGGTTACTTGAGCAACAGGAACGCTGCGATGAGGCACTTCATGCTGATGCATGGAAGGATCGTTGCCTTGCCCTGATCTCCCATGAGCTCAAGCAGCCGCTGGCCTTGATTTTGCTCAGTGTCGAGCATCTACTCGAGCTGACGGCCAGTGTGGAAATCCATAGAGTTAGGGATGACCTGCACCTCATTCGCGGAGCGACCAGACGACAGGCCAGAATCGTGGACGATCTGCTTGAACTTTCGCGCGTGAGGACTGGCCAGATTCGTCTTGACCTAATGCGCGTCGACGTTGGGGACTTGGTCCGGCACCTATCAACAGCAATAGCCAATGCCACGCCGGATAGAGACGTGCGTCTGGACATAGATCACTCCATTCATTGGTGGTGTTTGGCTGACCCGGTGAGGCTGGAGCAGATCTTGTCGAATTTGCTCAACAACGCAATCAAGTTCAGTGACAGCGGTGGACGCATCGACATACGGGTCGAGGGCGCTGATGGTTTTGCGAAAATCACGGTCGCCGATGACGGCTTGGGTATCTCAGTGGAATTTCTCCCGCACGTATTCAATATGTTCGGCCAGGAGCGGCGAACGCCCCAGTCCGCGACGCAGGGATTGGGTATCGGTTTGGCCCTGACTCAAGAGCTTGCAACGGCTCATGGTGGTCACGTCACAGCACGTTCGGCGGGAGCGGGATTGGGCGCACAGTTCACCGTGTGGCTACCGCTTGAGAGCGACGCGCACACCGTGCAGTTGGCGAACGGACCGAAGCCGTGGCCTCCACGTGGCGCGGGGTCGCAACAACGATGATGACGAAGCGAGCCTTCACAGTCGCCACCGAGCGAGTGGGCGCCTTCTAGCGGTTCTAGCCGGGTATCCACCCGCTGGTTGAGCGATGTCTGTAATGTCCGTTTTCGGCCGATCGCGGTCATCGCAGGCGGCCCAGCTCGGAACCTTTCTGGCAACGAAATGCCGGACCCCTTGATTATTCTCGGGTGTCCGGCAGTTCTCGTACGTCCTTGGACGTCCAATGGGTGGAGGTGGCTCTAAATCATCGTGCTGCTCTCGTTGGGGGATGGGTCATCAGCGCATCGCAAGCCCGTCGCGATAAACCGCGCGGCGAATAGATCAGCATCTACTTAAAGCGTGCCCCTTTCGGCCCATCTCCCTGGCAAGCGGTCAGTAGTCCCAGATGACCGGTACGCAACGAAACACTTCGCCGGCGACCGCCACGCGGCCGACGGACGGGAACGGCAGGTGCGTGGCCACCAGCGGCTCGCCGGTCGCCGCCAACTCCCGCAAGAGACCGATCCGGACGCGGACCGCCTCCTCGGGGTCATGGTCGAAAGCGTTGTACCAGTCGGGGCGGTCGAAATGGTCCGGGAACACGGCATCGCCGAGGATCGCCAGCCGCTCGCCGCAGGACGCCAGGCGAACCACGCTGTGCCCGGGGGTGTGGCCGCCAGTGCGATGGACGACCACCCCCGGTGCCACCTCGTACTCCGCCTCGAACAGCCGCAGCCGGCTGCGGTACTTGTCTACGAACCGTTCGGCGGCCGACCGAAGCACGTCCGGCATCCCCGGCGGAAAATCGTTGCGGGAGAAGTCAGGCGACGTCCAGAACTCGACCTCGGCGGCCGCCAGGTGGATCGGCACGTCCGGACGCAGTCGGCCCCCCAGTCCGTCGGCTAGCAGACCGCCAACATGGTCCACGTGCATGTGGGTAAGCACCACGTCGGTCACGGATGCGGGATCGATGCCGGCGGCGTCCAGTCGCATGGCCAACCGCCCAACTTGCGGGACGTCCGGGAACTCTGCCCCTACCCCAGCGTCGATGAGTACGGTCCGGTCGCCGCTACGCACCACGACCACGTTCAGCGGCCACTTGTACACGTCCGGCGATTGGAACCTGTCTTGCAGCCAGGCCGCCAGATCGGCCGGGTCGGCATTGGTGGCCAACGTCGTGGCTGGCAGCGGAAACACCCCATCGCTGATCACCAGCACTTCAATCTTGCCGACCTGCAGTGCGTAACGGGACGGAACCAGCTCGTCGGGCCTCTGGCTATCAGGGCGCAAGGTGTTATCTACGGAAAGCATAATGAAATCTCCAGAAAGACGGCCCGGTTGCCCGGGCCAAACCAGTCGGACGACTGGCAACAAGTCGCCGTTCAACACCCAGGGTTTGTCGGGCACGGATCGCGGCAGAAGGCGTTATTCCAGCGTAGATAGGAAGGGCACGAGGCGGTAGGCCTGCAAACGGGCTCACCGTAGACAGCTTTTCGTTACATGCCGTCGCAAATACCTCGGCGTCAGTCGCGGCATCAGTAAATTCGGGCGATCGAATCAATGACAAAATTCACTTTGTTCTTATGGCACCAGGCTTTGAGCTCGTCTCTAAGTACTGGCCACTTGTCCTTCGCCCAATTGGGTGCATCGCACCTCCACGACTCTTCCGTGGGCAGATATGCCGTCAGGATGACCACCGGGAGTTCAAGTACTAAAGAGCCTTCTTGACCTGTGCAGTAGAGCCCGCCATTCCACTTCGGATAGAACTTGAAAGTGCTCATAAATCGATTTGAAAGACCAATGTCGTGGGGTCCAAGGCAATGTCCGTCCTGGGCTGCCGATTGCAGGCACTCCTTGGATTAGGTATCGATGCGCACCACTCCAAAGTTGGGGTGGCGCGCGTCGACTGCTTACTTGCCTTAACGCACAGGCACGAAAACGCCGTGTGCTGGTTCTGTACTGACGCAGTGCCTTCATGTGTTCTCTCTACGCGTGAGCCAGCAGAGACAGCAAGCGATTCGCCGACCGTCCAGCCGCCGATCGCCCATCGTCCATGCAAGGGAAAACATCAGGCTGGTCAACCTCGCACTACTTGCGCAGGTTGTCCTTGAGGAAATCCGCGCCTTGCTGGATCGCGGCCTTTGCGGCGGATGTTTTCGCAAGCGGGTTGAGGAGCATGAAATCGTGAATGGTGCCGTTGTAGCGAACGGTGGTCACGCGTACGCCGGCCTCGGACAGGTTGCGCGCATAGGCCTCGCCCTCATCACGAAGCACATCGTTTTCGTCGGTCATGAGTAGTGCGGTCGGCAATCCGCTCAGCTGCGCCTTGGTGGCATTGATGGGCGAAACGTGAATGTCCTTCCTTAGCGCGACGTCCGGCAGATACGCATCCCAGAACCACTCCATGGCCTTGGCGGTGAGCCACGGACCGTCAGCGAACTTGCTGTACGACGCGGTCGTCATGCTCGCATCGGTCACCGGATAGAACATGGCCTGCGCACGCAGAGCGGGACCCTTGCGTTCCTTGGCGAGGAGCGCCACGACTGCGACGGAGTTGCCACCGACACTTTCGCCCGCAATGGCAAGGCGTGACGGATCGATATCGAACTCGCCCGCATGTTCGGCGACGTACTTGAGGGCGGCATAGTCCTCTTCTATCGCGATGGGATAGTGCGCCTCCGGTGAGCGGTCGTACTCCACAAATACGAAGGTTGCGCCGGTGCCGACGGCCAGCTCGCGAACCAGACGCTCATGCGTATTGAAGTCACCAAGGATCCAACCACCACCATGGAAGTACAGAACGCCAGGTAGTACGCCCTTTGCGCCATGCGGGCGAACTACCACGATGTTGGTGTGACCATTAGGGCCTACGGCAATGGTGCGATGGACCACATCGGCGGCAGGCATGCTGATGGGGCCGGACGACTGCACGCTCAGAAGGACGTTGCGCGCTGCTTCTGGAGTGAGCGTATACAGCGGCGGACCACCCGCGGCGCTTAGACCGTCAATGAACTTCTGCGTGGTTGGATCAAGAACGGCGTCCGATGCCACGGCAGACCCGATGGTCACGCCCATAAGCGCCGCGCTTAGAATAGTTTTGCTGATCTTGTTCATGATTTACTCTGGGATAAATGTTGATGGTTCGACGTACTGGTTGAGGTTCTCTTGCCTTGCCTGGTTTTCGTTGCGCATGCTCATGGAGTTATCTGCTCCTGGGGAAGGCGACCGCGGCGCGCTCTGCAGCGCGGCATGTCGATCGGAGCCCATAACGCGACGCCCAACGCGCGAGGCAATACGCTCTTTGGCGCTGCGACCGGTCGACCGGTGAGCCAAAGAGCGACATTCTTCATTTGTTGCCTGATGGGACATTGCGCCGCAGGCGAGTGTGCTATCCCACTCTCGGCGCCTCACTGACGAGAGGGCAAGCCTCTGACGAAAGAGTTGATTGCAACTGAAATATCGATGGACATCTTGAACCTGGATGTCGATCAGCTGAAGGCACTCGCGAGGCCTTACTGTGTTTCCATCCAGGAACCAGTGTGGACAACCGGAGGACACTACGCAGTGCGTGTCCGCGCGAACGTCCATGCACTTTTGGCATGTATGCGCGGACATTAGCGCAAGCATCGACATCCATTCGAAAGCACAGAAGCTCGTCGTAAGACAACGATGAGCCATCAAGCCCATTCAATCCCGCCGCATTGTTGTTGGCGGATACATGGGGCTCCAACCAGATGGCCAAGTCTGGAAAAACCAGAATACGTCGGGTGAATGAATGCGCTGGGTGAATGTCGGCTTTTGATCCGAAGCGATCATCGCGGGAGCGATGACATGCCGATGGCGAATGAGTCGAGAACACGGATGTTGTCTATCGCCACACTTTTGGTAGTTGGCATCGGACTTCACCCGATATCAAACTGACAGCGCGCTATGAAATTGGGCTTCAGGGAGCCAGCGAGACCACGCATTCGATGCCTTGCCTCGCCAACTTTGCGTAAGGGCAGATGCGTTCGGTATTGCGCACCAACTCCTCTGCAATTGCCTTGTCCACGCCGGGCAGGCTTGCGCGGATATTCGCGCTCAGCGTGAACATACCGTCGACTGGATCCTTGCCGAAGGTGACCGAAGCGGTGACCTCGGCATCCGGAATGGCTACGTTTGCACGCGCAGCCAATAAGCTCAACGCGCCGTGGAAACAGGCAGCGTAGCTTGCTGCAAAGAGTTGCTCCGGATTTGTCCCTTCGCCTTGCCCACCGAGCTCAGTGGGCAATCGCAGCCGCACGTTGAGCTTTCCGTCGTCGGAGCGAGCGACACCGGAAGCGCGGCCGTGCCGTGACTCCCCTCCGCTAACGCGCACCGTTGCCGTATAGAGCGGGTGGAATTCCGCTCCGTGGTACTTATCGAGCAGGGAGGTTGGTGGAGGCCGTAATTTAGGCATGGCTGGACTCGAAGCGTTTCGGGAACCTGCTGGTCAGAGTCATCACGATTGGCGGGGCACGCGCTCGAGAAGCGGCTTGATTTTCTCGATGCCGAAATACGTATGGATCCAGAGGGACACGAAGAAGCCGAGGTAGCCCATCGCCATCAGTCGACCAATGACGCTTTCGCAAGCGGCGACGCCCACTTCAGAGAACTACATCCGAATCACTCCGGTCGTTGCTCCAGCGCTAATCGCTTCCAGGCGAGGAAGCTCAAGGCGAACGTTTGTAAGCGCAATCATGCGCAGATCCCTCTCAGGTAAGTACGCCTTCTTCTTCGAAAATTGCCGCGCGCACACCGTCATCGGCCTCCATGTGAAGAGCAAATCGCGCCAGGTGCTGCAGGCCCTGCAGGCCAATGTCGAGGTCGGCAGTCCAGCGAAGGATGACAAACAGGTACGGATCGGCAATGGAGCGGGTTCCGACAAGCCAATCCCGACCATTCAATTGCGCATCCAGTCGCTCAAGGTAGGCACGAACGTGCTTGCGAGCGCTATTCGCGAGAGCGCAAGCCAACTTCTCTCCATCAAGTATGTGCGATGCCTTGAAAATCGCCCGGAACGCCGTGTGTACTTCCGCGCTGAGGAAAGCCAGCCAACGCATCACCTCGGCGCGGCCGCGCGGCGTGCCATCACCGATCAGCCTGGCTTCGGGATGGACGTCCGCGAGGTAGCAGAGGATGGCCACGCTTTCCGTGAGCGAGAAGTCGGCATCCTGCAGCATGGGTACCAAGCTGCCCGCATTGACCGCGCGGCAGGCTTGAGAGTCAATGCTTTCATGGCTGAGCTTGATCGTATCGTACGGTGCGCCAATCCATTCCAGCACGATGTGCCCGGCCAGCGGACAGGCGCCCGGAATATAGGAAAGCTTCACGGTTTGGTTCCCGTGCTCTCTATCCCTGATCGATCGACCCAGGATTGGAAGTTCAGCGCGCCAAGCCTCGCGCCTTCAGCCGGCAAGAGGGTGTTTGGTTCGAGTTTGGCTCCGAAATACAGCGCCTGGTCGTCTGCAACCACTTCGTGTGGATCGCGAGTGACCGTCAGGTAGCGCTTGACGAGATCCGAAAGGCGAATCTTGTCGGGGCCCGCAATCTCCACCACGCCATTGACCGGGGTGCCCAGTGCGTAGTCCGTCACCGCATCCGCGACGTCATCCGATGCAATCGGTTGCATGAATGCGGAAGAGAGGCGAATTTCCTTTTCGATGCCTCCCGCCTTCACGATGCTGCTGAGAAACTCGAAGAATTGTGTGGCTTGTACGATCGTATAGGGGGTGCCAGATGCACGGATGATCTTTTCCTGCGCGATCTTTCCGCGAAAATATCCGCTCGCCGCAAGACGATCGGTGCCGACGACCGACAATGCCACGTGATGCTTCACCGCTGCTTTCTTCTCTGCTGCAAAGAGATTTCGGCCAGAAATCTCGAAGAAATCCAGGACAGCCTGATCCTCGAACGAGGGGGAGTTTGCGACATCGATGACGACGTCGGTTCCCGCCATCGCTTTGTCCAGGCCTTCGCCGGTAAGGGTGTTGACGCCCAAGGACGGCGACGCAGCCAACACCTCGTGACCGCGCTTACGCAGCCTGTAGACGACCTTGCTGCCAATAAGTCCGGAACCGCCAATGACAACGATTTTCATGAGAGACCCCTGCTCGGTGTAAATGCTGTTGGCGCGGTGAATTCATGCTAGGTCCGGTCCAGGGTGTCCGGTAGGCTCGGCAACGGGCTCACGGTGTTGCCTGCGAC
The DNA here is from genome assembly GCF_057787755.1 of Dyella sp. OK584. Classification (NCBI taxonomy): domain Bacteria; kingdom Pseudomonadati; phylum Pseudomonadota; class Gammaproteobacteria; order Lysobacterales; family Rhodanobacteraceae; genus Dyella; species Dyella sp. OK584. The sequence goes on along the minus strand of NZ_CM173542.1, from coordinate 3,379,248 downwards.
GCATCAATCGAGTTGGCATGCGAAAAATGGGGGTGAGAAGTGCTTTGGCCTTGAGCGCGAAGATCACCAGCTTCGCCTGGAGCGGCACGTGTGACTGAGGACAGGCCAGTTACGTACTGAAGATCAAGCGCGCGCACGGCCTCGGTGATGTAGTCGATGAACACGCGGATTCGAGCGGGTAGGTGCTGCCGGCACAAGTAGCACAAGTAATGCCCGCGATCGTCGGGTGCGTACTGAGCAAGGCAAACCACCAGCCTGCCTTCGCGCAGGTGCTCACTTACCTGATAGCAACCCATTTGGGCGACGCCTACACCGTCGAGAACACTTTGCAGGACAAGGTCGGCATCGTTATATGTGCAAGCGGATGGCGGTGTGAATTTCTGCTTTCGGCCGTCGACTTTGAACTCCCATTCAGCAATTCTGCCGGACGACATGCGGAAATTGATGCACGTATGAGCGGCAAGATCTTCCACATGTCGTGGCAGGCCATGCGCCTTGACGTATTTCGGCGATGCACAGACCAGCATCTGCATAGGAACCAGCTGCTTTGCGACAATCTGACTGTCTTCCAGATGCCCGTCGCGAAAGGCCACGTCTACACGGTCCGTGGTGAAGTCAGTGGGCCGATCGTCTAGCAATAGGTCGATGGTGATATCAGGGTAGAGCGCGCGAAAGCCGTTCAACAGGGGCGCAATGATCTGGCGTCCAAACCCTACGGTCGATGAGATCCGCAGGTGTCCCTGAGGAGGACCTTTGCGAAGCTCGCGCATATCTTCCATGGCCTGGACGATCCGTTCGACCCCTGGACGGCAGTTCGCATAAAACAGCTCCCCTTCGCGAGTGAGCGACGTGCTTCGGGTAGTCCTCAGGAAGAGTCGCACGTCGAGTTGGGCTTCAAGTTTCTGCACGCTCCGGCTGACTGCCGATCGGCCGATGCCAAGGCGATCGGCGGCACGGGCGAAGCTGCCCTCATCCGCTACGGCAATGAAGGCGACGACACCGGCGTAGCTGGCCGAAAAGCTGGACGCGAGCGAATCCGTGACCTCACCTTGAGGCTTGTCGTGATTGTTGAGCGTCATGTGCGGGGTACCTCTTGGATTTCTGCCAAATGCAAAGGGCAGAAAACGCAAGAAAGACCTGCGTTGACCGGCCCATACCCCCTAGTCGTATCAGGCACAGCGTTTGTGACATCGAAGGGCAAAAGCGCTTAACGGCGGATGGAGTCATCGCGGGTCCGCTGGTCGCTCGGCCATGAATCCAGGGTTGATGCGTGCTGTAAGCGGGGAAGGCAGGTGCTGGCGCGCGCCAAACATCGCAATCGGCTCATAAGCCATGAGATGCCCGTGCTGAGCTGGACTAGAGCGGCGAGCTCAAGATGTCGGCACAGAGGTTGCTTGTTCGTCGTAGGGCAGGGCAGAGCAAGCCGGCCCGGGGGCGTTACTTCGTGCCCAGTCGCTGCTCGATGCGCTGATCAGGAACGAACCAGATCGCAGCAACAACGGCATACAACACGCAGGAAACCACGGGGCTATAGAACGCCAATCCAATGGCCAGGACCTGGATGACCATCGATATCTTGGATTTCCTGTCACGTCCAAATGCCTTGCGCAATTCCGAGCTCGATCCACCGTTGGCCTTGATGAGCGTCCGCGACAACAACTCCCACGAGACTGCGGCCAACAAAAGGGTGAATCCGTAAAAGATGGTCGGTACCTCAGCCGGTCCTGGGGACGCCTGGTTGAGCCATGTCGTTGAAAACGGAAAAAGGGATAGACAGAACAGAAAGAACAAATTGAACCACAGCACCTCGCCATCGATGCGACTGACCAATTGCATCATATGGTGGTGATTGTTCCAGTAGATGCCGACGTAAACGAAGCTGAGGATGTAACTAAGGAAGACCGTCCCTTCTTCCAGTAGCGCCGTCCAGGTTGGCTCGGTCGGCACTTTCAATTCCAGAACCATGACCGTAATGACCACGGCAACAACGCCGTCGGTGAATGCCTCCATCCGTCCCTTGTCCATGTTCCTGCCTTTTATCGTGCGGGATGCCGTTTGCATCAGCAGATAGGGTCCGAGTATCGACGACTCTTCCTGGCTTGAAAAGTGTTCGTTGCCAACACATTCTCATGGGCAAACACGCGGCATGGCATGGGCGCGTTGCCGGCAATTCGATATATCCCTCTTCGCATCTATCGAGGCAACGACCTCACGCCTACCATGGCCAAGCCACCGAATGACGCGGTGCCCGCTTGTCGCCGCGCTGCCCCATTGGATTCGGAAGCGAGAACTCGCCGATGAGGAAGCTCATGAAAATCGTCGTAGTGGGCGGTAACGGCCTCGTTGGAACCAATATCATCAACGGTCTTCAGGCCGAAGGTCGCGATGTCGTGGCGGTCTCCCGCGTTTCGGGCGTGAATATCATCACTGGCGTTGGTCTGCGGGAGGCGCTGGCCAACACCGATGTTGTCGTTGATGTCAGCAACTCTCCGTCGCTGGAGGGTGAAGACCCTTTCGAGTTCTTCAAGACTGCGGGCATCAATCTCCTTGAGGCCGAAGCCGCTGCGGGCGTTAAGCATCACATCGCGCTTTCCGTCGTCGGTACCGAGCGGCTTGCCGACAGTCCCTACTTTCGGGGAAAGGCCTTGCAGGATGGGATGATCAGAGCATCCGGCATTCCTTTCACCATCGTGCACGCTACCCAATTCTTCGAGTTTCTCCTGGGCATCATTGAGGCGAGCTTGCGTGGCCAAACGGTTCGCTTGTCTCCCGCATACATCCAGCCGGTGGCTTCGGCCGATGTTGCGGCAACGATCGTCGAGCTTGCCATGGGCCCGGCGATAAACGGGGTGATCGAAATTGCAGGGCCTGAGCGCGAGCGGCTTTCAGAGCTCATCCAGCGCTTTCTCACGGAGCTCGAGGCTCCGTATGACGTCATCACCGATGCCCTTGCACCTTATTTTGGCGCCGTACTCAAGGATGACTCCTTGTTACCTCAGGAGGGCGCGCGTATCGGTTCGATGGGATTTGGAGCGTGGCTCGATCAATCCGAATTCTGGGGAGCCGACTGGTAGTCGCACGCTGCGATGGTGCTATCGACAGCGCCCCGCGATGCCGTCCGGTACGTCCAGTGAATGCGCCTTTGCGCCGCATTGATGTCCGACAGGCAACACTGTGGTCCCCTCCACGGAACTACCGAGCGAAAGTGGCCGCGCCTAGGCTTTGAGTGGACTCGCGAGCGATCGCGAACGGATATCTCAGCCGAACTGAGTGAAAGCTCCTACCCAGTCAGGAATCACCATGACCCAACGCATCGACTACCAGAAGCAATCCCCCGAGCTGGTCAAGAAGTTCATCGAGTTCAGCAACGCTCTCAAGAAGTCATCGGTTGAGGAAACGATCCTCGACCTGGTGGATCTCAGGGCATCGCAGATCAACGGCTGCACTTTCTGCGTGGACATGCATGTGAAGGAAGCCATGCTGCATGGCGAGCGTCCGCTGCGACTGCATCATGTGGCGGCCTGGCGCGAGTCCACGTTGTTCAGTCCGCGTGAACGTGCTGCGCTGGCCTGGACCGAAGTCTTGACCCATATCCCTCCCGACGGAGTGTCCGGTGACCTCTACGAGCACGTTCGCGAACAGTTCTCTGAAAAGGAATTGTCCGACCTTACTTTCATGGTGATGTCGATCAACGGCTGGAATCGAATCAATGTGGGCTTCCGCTCAACGCCCGGCACGTTCGACAAGGCACTTGGCCTGGACAAGGCAGGGTTGTCCTGATCAGTCATCGGCGCGATCGCATCAAGGAATGCCGTCGCGCCGGAACGACCTGCGTTTATGTCCCATCCCGACCTTGAGGAACAAATCATGAATATTCTCAAAGCTCTCGCGGCGCTGCTGCTGTTGGCTGCGGGAACTGCTGTCGCACAGCAGGCGGCACCGCAGGCAACCCTGCAAGCGCAGGTGACGCCATTGATGTCCAAGGCACTGAACGACTACCCGGGCAAGGAGGTGGTGATGATCACCGTCGACTATCCGCCAGGTTCCGTGGATCCCGTGCATCGCCACGATGCGCACGGATTCATCTATGTGCTGGAGGGTTCGATCATCATGGGCGTCCGGGGTGGCAAGCCCGTCACACTGACAGCGGGGCAGACCTTCTACGAAGGCCCGAACGATGTGCACACCATCGGTCGAAATGCCAGCCAGACAAAGCCAGCAAAGTTTTTGGTGTTCTTTCTGAAGAACAAAGACGCGCCTATTTTGACGCCGGTGAACTGACGCAAGCACGCATCCTGGATGCGGCCCTTTTGCCACGACTTTGAGCGGCAGCACGGATGCTTGAACGCTTCGTTCTGCTCGCTCAATGCTCGGGTCCTGCCTTTCCTCGCAGCCGATACGACCGGCGCAGATTCTGACGGATAGCGGATCCCGCACGTGACGCGCGGGATCCCTGGCAGGACAGGCGATTGAATCCCGCCAAGAACCACTCTCTTCCCTGATCGGCAGCGACATGCCGCTGCATCGTTCTGCCTGGATATCCGGCTGCTTGCGCTATGGGCAATGGCTTTGGTGCATGCAGCTTCAGGGGCGGCACCTTCTTTCATTCAATAACCATGGAACAAAAGCAATGAGCACCATTACAACCAAAGATGGCACGGAGATCTATTACAAAGATTGGGGAAGCGGTCCTGTCGTCACGTTTTCTCATGGCTGGCCGTTGACCTCCGATGCGTGGGACGGGCAGATGCTCTTCCTGGTGCAGAACGGTTTTCGTGTTGTAGCCCACGACCGTCGCGGTCATGGCCGATCCAGCCAATCGTCGACTGGCAACGACATGAACGGTTACGCCGACGATCTTGCCGCCGTCATGGAGGCGCTTGATCTGCGGGATGCCACCATGATCGGGCATTCCACTGGTGGTGGCGAAGTGGCCCGCTATATCGGGCGCCACGGAACCGGGCGGGTTGCAAAGGCTGTGCTCATCTCCGCAGTGCCGCCGATCATGCTCAAGACACCGGCCAATCCGGAAGGTTTGCCGATGAAGATCTTCGACGATATGCGACGCGTCATCGCGAAAGATCGTTCGCAGTTCTACAAAGATCTCGCTCCGGTGTTCTACGGTGCCAATCGACCAGGTGCGCAGGTTCCACAGGGACTGCTTGACCAATTTTGGCTATGGAGCATGCAGGCCGGACTCAAGAACGTCTATGAATGCATCAAAGCGTTCTCCGAAACGGATTTCTCCGAAGACCTGGCGAAATTCGACGTTCCTACGCTGCTCCTGCACGGGGAGGATGACCAGATCGTTCCGATCAGGGACTCCGCCATAAAATCGGCCCAGATGATCAAGGGTGCCAAGGAAATCTATTACCCGGGTGGGGCTCACGGCATTACTGCTACGCAGCAAGACCAGGTCAACGCCGACCTGCTTGCCTTCATCAAGGGATAGGCTTGGCGATACGCTGCCGGATCAGAGTGACAGCGGGCGACAGCCGTGCGGTGCCGCCTGCTGTCGCTCATCCGCTGAGGTGCCGCCCTCCGAGCGCAGTCATAGATAGACTCCTGATCGCGCGCGCTCTGGCGGAAGAGGCCTGCCAGCCTCAGAGGGGCGTAAACAAACCGACTCCACGCGCGGACGCTATGCCGGCAAGTTTCTCGGGATTTCGCTGGACGCGGACGGAAGTAATAAGGTCGCCATCCGTCTCGAATGTCTGGGCCGACTCCAGCTGATTGTCGATATAGCGCAGCACGGCAGGTTGCCCGTTGATTGACGCCAGCTCGATGCGCACCGCGCTTTTGTATCGCAGCTGGGAGGCGTAAAAGAGCTGAGCGATACGTTGGCCACCAAGCAGTGGTTTACGAAGGCTTTGGACTCTCCCACCGCCGTCGCCAAGGAGCTCGGCGCTATCGGCAAGCATCGATCTCATGATGCCGAAGTCGCCCTTCGCAAGTGCCTGTGCAAAGCGCTGCATGATGCCAAGGTGTGATTCTCGCGACACCGCATAGCGCGGCCGGCGGTCACTCAGCTGGGATTTTGCGCGATGCACGATCTGGCGGCAGGCGGCCTCGCTCTTGTTGATGACCTCGGCAACTTCGGGATAGCTGACATCGAACACTTCGCGCAGCAGGAAAGCAGCACGGGCCTCGGGTGAAAGTCGCTCAAGCAAGTAGAGGAGGGCAATGGAGACCTCGCTGGAACGTTCCTGGATCTGCTCGGGTGTGTCCGGACCCTCGGTAAGCACCGGCTCGGGGAGCCAGATGCCAACGTAATGTTCGCGACGTGCCTTGAGCGCACGCAGCCGGTCAATCGAAACGCGTGTGGTGGCTGCTACAAGCCACGCTTCGGTGTTGTTGATGACTGACTGTTCGGCGCTGTGCCAGCGCAACCAGACATCCTGCACGACATCCTCAGCATCGGCGACGCAACCGAGCATGCTGTACGCAATTCCCTGAAGGCGTGCGCGGAGTCGATGGAAGATGGCATTGGCGTCGTTCACAGCGATGCGTTGCCTGTCGCTCTCGAACGGTTGTGACAACTCGGTTACTTCGCTGCCCCTTGGAGATGCTCTAACCGGGGCGCTTGATTCGAAGTAATCCGGGTGACTTGTTTCGCGGAAACCAACCCGTCCATGCGACGTTGCAGCTTTTCAGCCTGGCGACAAAGCGGCCCTCTGCCGTTGCCGCGAACCAGTGGGTGCCGCTCATGGCATGTTACGCAAATTTTACCCCGCCCATCGATGGAGGGCGACTGGCGGTGTCCGCATCGCCATCCTTGTCGTTCGCGTTGTCACTCCCGTGATGCGGCGAGCCGTTTCACGTCTGATTCGCACCTCCACGAGCAGCATGGGTGGATGCGCCCGGGGTGAGTTGCCCCTTCGAGTTCCCTGGGGATTCATTAGCTACCGGTGAAGAACGACTTGCGCAGCCCTGCTAAGGGAGAGGTAACCATGAGCATCCCCTTCATCCACTATTTTCGCATCCTCGTTGCAGGCGAGCGTAGTGAGGAAGTCAGCAGCATCATCGAGCAGGATCTGCATTTCAGGACAGTCGTCGTGCCGCCGTCGGGCATTGCCGAGGCCATCCGCTCCGGTGCCGACCTGGGCGCCATCGTGGTGTCACGGGAGCTGGCGCCCGCGGCCATTGCGGCACGCGAGGAGCGCGGTCTGCGCATGCCCATCTTCATGATTGCCGATCGCGGCGAGGAAACCTTCAACGATCCGTGCCTCAAGTCGCTCGATGGCATCGTCATCGCCGACCTGGAGAGCCGCGACTTCTACGAGAAGCGACTGCTGTCATCGGTGGAGCAGTACGTATCGAGCCTGCTGACGCCGTTCTTTGGCACGCTGATGCAGTATGACTTCGACGCGAACCGAACGTGGGCCTGTCCGGGGCACCAGGGCGGCCAGATGTTCATGCGCCACCCGGTGGGCCGTCTCTTCTATGAGCACATGGGCGAGAACGTCTTTCGCGACGATATCTGCAACGCGATGGTCTCGCTGGGCGACCTGCTGATCCACGAGGGGCCGGCGCTGGTCGCTCAACAGGCGGCTGCCCGTGTGTTTCAGGCGGACCGGACCTACTTCGTGCTCAATGGCACATCGGCGTCCAACAAGGTCGTCAACACGGCCTTGCTCACCAGCAGGGACATCGTCCTGTTCGACCGTAACAACCACAAATCCAACCACCATGGCGCGCTGATCTTTGCGGGCGCCATACCGATTTATCTTGAGGCGGATCGCAACGGTTTTGGCATGGTAGGCCCGATTGACTGGGCAGCCTTCGACGAGGACGCGATTCGCGACAAGATCAGGAAGCATCCCCGCCTCAAGGACACCGATGCGTGGAAGCGCGAGCGCCCCATCCGCGTCGCGATCATCGAGCAGTGCACCTATGACGGCTCCGTGTACAACGCCAAAAAAGTGCTGGAGAAGATCGGCCACCTTTGCGAGTACATCCATTTCGATGAGGCGTGGGCGGGCTTCGGTGCGTTTCATCCGTTGATGAAAGATCACTTCGGCATGAGCCTGGCACTGACCGAAAAGGACCCGGGCATCATCGCCACGCAGTCAACGCACAAGCAGCTGGCGGGATTCTCCCAGGCCTCCCAGATCCACGTACGGGACGCGCACATCCGGCAGCAGCCCTTCCGACTGAATCACAAGCGGTTCAACGAGATGTTCATGCTGCAGGCATCGACGTCACCGTTCTATCCGTTGTTCTCGAGCCTCGATGTCAACGCGCAGATGCACGCCGACAAGGCGGGACGCGTGCTGTGGGACGACATGGTGCGGCTCGGCATCGATGCCCGCAAGGCGATCCGCAAGCGGTTTGCTGGCTTCCTCAATCCCTTTGTGCCCGACACGGTGAAATACCAGGGCGCGCGCGTAAAATGGGAAGACGTACCCACCGATGTCCTTGCCACCGGGCAGCAGTACTGGCAGCTCGATCCGAGCGAGAAGTGGCATGGCTACCGTCACCTTGGCCACGACGCGGCGATGGTGGATCCGACCAAGCTGATGCTGACGACGCCTGGCGTCGATCCCGAGACCGGCACCTATGCCAGCACCGGGATACCTGCCACGATTCTTGCCAATTATCTGCGCGAGAACCACGTCATCCCGGAGAAGAACGATCTCAACAGCATTCTTTTCCTTATGACGCCCGCGGTGGGCGAAGGCAAGATGGCGATGCTGCTGGCAGCGCTGGAGCGCTTCAGGGATCACTACGAGGCGGACAACCCGCTGACCGAAGTATTGCCAGGCGTCTCCAGTAAATACGCCGAGCGCTACCAAGGCTATACGGTGCGCCAGCTCGCCCAGGAAATGCATGATTTCTATGCGTCAAAGAACGTCAAGGAGCTGCAGCGGCTGTGCTTCCGTCATGAGTCCTTCCCGGAGCAAGCCATGTCGGCACGCGACGCCAACGAAGCGCTCGTCGGCGGTCATGTCGACTTCGTGCCCATGGATGAGGTGAAGGGAAGGATCGCAGCGACCCTGGCGTTGATCTATCCACCTGGCATCGGCATCGTCGTGCCTGGCGAGCGCTACGACGAGCACTCCCAACCGATGATCGACTACTTCCTTGCCTTCGAGGAAAGCTGCAATCGTTTTCCGGGGTTCTCCTATGAGGTGCAGGGTGTCTATCAGGTGCCGGAGGACGGCAAGATCCGGTTCTATACCTACGTGGTCAAGGAAACCTGAGCCGGCCGTGCACAACGAGCAGGCCTGTTGCCCGGCCTGCTCGTCTCCCATGCGCGCCATGGAAGCAACGGCCCGAGATGACGGCCAACTTCAAGCGCAGTCGCCCGCCTGCCGTGCATAAGTAGATTTACCTAACGCCCCGATGGCGTCTGGCGCCAGCGGCATGCGAAGGCGCACCACAATTCCTCAACACAATGAGGCGTTAAAGTAAGGCTGCTCCTGTTGAGTGCGCCTATCCGCTCCGGCTGATGGCGGGCATGACCCGAAGTGTTACTGCCACACGACACCTTTCGCTGCGCAAGTCGTCTGATCGGGTAGACCATGAGGCCATTCCTGACATATCGAGCCGTGCTGCTGGCAAGCGCCTTCGGGTTCCTGCTTCATGCGGGCTTGGTGTCCGCGCAGGAACTGGAGCCTCGAACCTATTCGGCGTCGCCCACCGGCACTAATTTCATCGACGTAGGCTATACCCGGCTGACCGGTGACGTTCTGACGGACCCATCGCTACCCGTCACCGACGTCCACGCCCAGATCAATACGGTTGTGCTCGTCTACGTGCGCAGCTTCGGGTTGGCCGGGCATTCGGCAACGCTGGGCGTGGGCCTTCCCTATCTCGACGGCAACCTGAGTGGCAACGTGATAGACGCTCCGACTGAAATCCACCGCTCCGGCGCGGCCGATATGAGGTTGCGGTTCGGCTTCAATCTCATCGGTAGTCCCGCCATGACTCCGGAGGAGTTTGCACGCCGGACGCCAACCGCCTCGCTTGGCGTGAGCTTGACGATATCGGCGCCGACGGGCCAATACGACTCCGCCCGACTCGTCAACATCGGCACCAACCGTTGGTCGTTCAAGCCGGAGATCGGCATCTCCAAACCCATGGGGAACTGGTTTCTCGAGGCGTCGGCCGGCGCGTATTTTTTCACCACCAACGACAACTTCCACGGTGGGAACGTGCGAAGGCAAGATCCTTTGGCAGTGGTGCAGCTGCATGGTGGCTACACTTTTCGCCCGGGACTCTGGATCGCCGGCGACATCGGCTACGTGGATGGCGGCGGCACGAGCCTCAATGGCGTTTCCAAAAAGGACCGGCAATCGAACGGCCGTTATGGCCTGACCTGTTCAGCACCCATCGCCCGTGGCTGGTCGGCCAAGATCGCGTTGTCCAATGGACTGGTGACGCGCGTCGGCGGCGACTACAAGTCCATTACCTTTGCGGTGCAATACCGATGGTTCGATCGCTGACCGGGTGAAAGCGGCTATTCAATCGGCGAGGTCGATTGATGATGCTGGCTCCCGGATCAGGCGGGCTACGCCGTCGAGCTGACCGCGTAGTGGTCGCCGTACTGCTCTCTAAGCTTGTTCTTGAGCACTTTGCCGGTGGCGCCAAGCGGAAAGCTGTCGATGAAGACGACGTCGTCGGGCTTCCACCACTTCGCCAGCTTGCCTTCAAAGAATGAAAGCAGCTCGTCCTTTTCCAGCGTGCCGCCCGATGTTCTCGTGATCAGCAGCAGCGGGCGCTCGTCCCACTTCGGGTGGCGTACGCCAATGCACGCAGCACTTGCCACGCAAGGGTGAAGGCACGCCACGTTTTCGATGTCGATCGAACTGATCCACTCGCCACCGGATTTGATGACGTCCTTGCTCCGGTCGGTGATCTGCATGAATCCGTCACTGTCGATCTTTGCCATGTCGCCCGTGGGGAACCAGCCATCACGGAGCGATGGGGCAGACAGGTCGCCGAAATAGGCGCTGGCCACCCAGGGGCCGCGGACCAATAGATCGCCAACGGCCTCGCCGTCCCATGGCAACGCATGGCCATCGGGGTCGACGATCTTCATGTCGATGCCAAACACAGCTCTTCCCTGTTTGGCCTGAATGGCATAACGCGCTTCGTCATGGAGTGCGAGCTGGTGTGGCTTGAAGCTGCAGACCGTGCCCAGTGGGCTGAGCTCGGTCATGCCCCATGCGTGCAGCACGTCCACCTGATGCACTTTCTGGAATTGCGCTGCCATGGCTGTGGGGCAGGGCGCTCCGCCAATCACAGTACGCTTCATGGAAGAGAAGGCGTTGGCACGGCCGGAAACATGCGAGAGCAGGCCTTGCCAGATGGTGGGTACGCCGGCGGACATGGTCACTTTCTCGGCTTCGATCAACTCGTAGAGCGACTTGCCATCAAGCGCCGGCCCTGGAAGCACAAGCTTCGCGCCAACCATGCAGGCAATGAATGGCAACCCCCACGCATTGACGTGAAACATCGGCACCACCGGCAGGATGGTGTCGCGTGCGGAGCCATTGAATGCATCCGGCAAAGCACCGGCATACGAATGGAGCACGGTGGAACGGTGACTGTACAAAACGCCTTTCGGGTTGCCTGTGGTTCCTGACGTGTAGCAAAGCGACGAGGCCGTGTTCTCGTCCATCGACGGCCACGTGTAGTTGTCGTCGTAGATGTCGATCAGGTCTTCATAGCAAAGCAACGCGCCATCCGGATGCTCGGCTGGCATGCGGTCCGGATCGCACATGGCTACAAAAAGCCTTGGTGTGGTCAGGCGTGCTCTCAGCGCCTCAATGATGGGCAGGAAGGTCAGGTCAAAGAAGATGGCCCGATCGTCTGCGTGCTCGACGATATAGGCGATCTGGTCAAGATGGAGCCGCGGGTTGATGGTATGCAGCACGGAACCTGCGCCCGATACGGCGAAGTTGAGCTCAAGATGGCGATAGCCGTTCCATGCGAGCGTAGCTACGCGATCGCCTTGACCGATACCGAGACTGGCCAGTGCGTTTGCCATGCGCCGGGATCGCGCAGCAAGGTCGGCGAACCGATAGCGATGAATGTCGCCCTCGACTCGTCGTGACACGATCTTCTGGTCGGCATGGTGTCGTTCGGCGTGGGTCAGCAGGGACGCGACAAGCAGCGGCTGCTGCATCATCAAGCCATTCATGGTCGGGCTCCACGTAGTCGTGAGAGAAGTGGGGCGAAGCTCGCCTCGAACGCGTGTATCGCCCGCTTGCCTCTCAGCATGAGGCGAGGGTTGAAGTGGTTGTCGCGTGATGGTGCCAAGAGCTTCAATCAATACGGGAGTCACCCGGCATCTGCGCTTGTCGCGCGACGATGCCGGGTGGGTCTCGGTCAGAACGTGGTCTGGAAGGTAAGGTCGATATAGTTTCTGTCGCGCAGGAGCGAGGCAAGTCCGGCGCTGGACGTCACCACGCCGGCCGAGTTGGTCGCAATGCGGCCAAGGTAGCCGATGTACTTCAGGTCAAAACGGTAGCGCTGCTGCACATCCGCACCCAGGCCGATGGAGTAGTTGCCGTTATGCTTGTTGCCGCCGAAGGTGACGGCCGAGTTGCCCGACAGGCCCATGGCGTAGGTGAGCGGCATCAGCAGATCCACGCCCGGGTAGACCTGGAACCAGGTCGGTGTGAAGTTCACCTGGGTACCGAAGAAATTGCGCGTTGGCTTGTCGATGCCGGTGTAGGTACTGGCCCCGGTGAACGCTGCTGCGTTCTGGGTCACCTTGTCCCAACGGCTCCACACCAGTTCGACCACGTAGTTGGCGGTATTGAACACCGGGGTCTGCGGAACGATGCCCGCAAAGTCGGTCACCGCGTGCCAGGTGTCGCCGCGGGCGCCCGCGGTCTGGCCGGGTTCGGGCAAGGCGGTAATCGCGCCCGGCACACGGCTGGCCAGTGCCGCCGGCAACACCTGCACCGGAATGCTGGTGAGCGGCATGTTGTGGCGGTAGTTCAGATCCGCACTGACGCTGACGCCAAGAATCTGCTTGGCAAAGCTGAAGCCGTAGATGTCGATATTGTCGGCGTAGCTGGCCATGTACTGGCCGATATTGCCCTGCAGAATCTGGCTGACGCTCGCCGCTGACGGATTGAAGTAACACGCCGTCGTGCCCAGAGGCCTGTAGCCGAGCGCGCGACATGTGGTTGCGGGCAGGGCAGCCACGGCTGGCAGCACGATGACCTGCGGCTGGATATCCGACGTGTTGCGATAGTAGAGGCCGAGCGTGGCATCGAGCACGTCCGGCGTCCAACGTGCGGAAATGCCCCAGTCACCCGACTGGTCAGGCTTGATGTCCTGGCCGCGCAGCACGCGCTGGGTTGCGTTGATGTAGGTCGATTGACCGCCTTGGAGAATGGCATCGTTCGGCGCCATATAGGAGCCGGATTCCGGGTAGTGCACCTGCTGCCAGCCGATGTAGTACTGCGCGGCGAACGAGAGGTTGGGCGTTGCCTGGATCTGCGCGGAAATCTGCGGGCGCGGGCGGAACAGTTCCTTCGCCTGCGCGCCGGGCACCGTCAACAACTTGCCGATGTCCAGCGAGGACTGGCCGTAGCTGATGGCGTGGATCGGATTGAGCAGCGCCTCGCCCCAGAATACGTTGTAACGACCGGCCTTGGCGTTGATGTCGACATCGCCAATGGTGAAGCCGCCGAACACGAACGCATCCAGCAACTCGCCCGAGGGGCCGTGGAAGTATCGGTCGGTGTAACCGGGCAGCCCCAGTGCGGGTGCGCCGTTCACGATGTGGTTGGACGACGCAACGTGATTGTTGTCGAGCTGATCGTAGGCCTGGTCGTACCAGCCCGTGCCACTGAATCGGAAGCCGTAGCGCTTCTGGAAAATGAAATCGAATTCGCTGATCAGATCGACGCGATTGGTGACGATGCTGTTGTTGCCGAAGTTGCGGTCACCGTCATCGTAGTTCGGGCTGGCGAGAATCGCCGTCTCTTGCGAATGCACGCGCTTGCCGAGGTTGTAGCGAACGGTGTTGTCCCACCGTACCTGGAGGTCAGAATTACCCGTGTCGAACTCCACTGCGTGCACCGTTCCTACGGAGCCGAGTGCAACTGCCACAGCAAATGCCATCCGGCGAACGGCTGGCAGGCCGCGACGCTCAATCGCCCCATTCAACTTCTTCATGCAATCTTCCTCCCCCAATGTCTTGTGCAGTGTCTGCAACCCCGGCGAGCGTCCGGCCACTACAAGCAGCGCGTCGCGGTCCTGGCATATGCCGGCCTTGATCACGTTGTTGTTCTGTGGTCGGAACATCACGCACGGGTTCGTTTCGCCAAGCCGCCCAATGAAGTTCCCCCCCCCAGTTGCGCGGCGAATTTCCAAGGAGTGATCACTACTGCCGGACCTGCGCTATCGCTGGTCGCGCGCCATGTCATGGGCCCGCATGGGATGTCTCTCCCTTGTCCAGCGAGGCCGCCAGTGGTGGCTTCTCGTATGACGAGATTCACGCCGATGCTTGCGGAAGGCCCCCCCCAGTCCGGTGGGGGAAGTGGAGGGATGGTGAAAGTCGCGGTGCTGAAAGCCAGCGTTGCGGCCGGGATCGATGAACTGATCAGGTTCGTCGGCCGCTGCGACGCGCGCTAGGTTGCTGCGTCGGTCCGCTCACCCCTGAGGGGCATCAATGATTGCGGCAAGGTGCGGCGGGCAGTTCCGGCGTTCGCGCGCAAGATCGCGATACACGCTTGCCAAGCGAGCGGGTGTGATCGCACCCGCTAATGGATTCAAAGCAACGTATCGATCAACTTCTCAGCCATCGGCCATGGACCATACCCGGCAGCCGGGTTGAGATGACCAGCGCCGCCCAGTTCAAAGAGAAGGCTGCCCCAGCATGCGGCCAGTTCAGCCGCTCGTTGCGCGCTGCACAGCGGATCGTTGTTGCTGGACGCAAGGATGCTTGGGAACGGCAGGCGCATGCACGGTATGGGTAGCCAGTCGTGATCGCGCAGCACGTCCGAGGTTGGATAGCCCGCCGGCAACGGTGTCTCCAGGTCGGCGGGCGCGGCCAGCAATGCGCCATGGATAGGGCGGCGGTGTGTTTGAGCCCAATGCGCGGTGATCATGACGCCGGCACTGTGCGCCACAAGAATCACCGGGCCATCAATGTTGGCGAGTGCCTCGTCCAGTGCGGCCACGCGCGCGTCACGACTGAGCTTGTCGTGTTCCAGTGGTGGCACGGAGCGGGCGTTGGGAAGCTTGGCCTCGAGCAGCGTTTGCCAATGGTCGGCGACATGGTCCCGGAGACCGGGAACCATCAGAATCGTTGGGTTAGTCACGGAATGCATCTGTCAGGTGTTGGTGTCAAAGGGCTACGCGTCAACTGCGAGCGCCTGGGCCTGGACCTTGGCTATGTCTTGCGCGTAGTGCAGACGACCGACCCAGAAAGCGAATGCGGCGAACAGCGCAATCGACGGCACCAGTTTGAACGTATCCAGGAGGCCGACGTGGTCTGCCATGACGCCCGTCAACAGCGGGCCCGGAGCAAGGCCGAGCAGGTTGTTGGCAAGTGTGAGTGTGGCGAAAGCCGTCGCATGAATCGGTGTTGGCGTGAGGTTGGCGACCATGGCGCCAGCAGGGCCACACGTGCCCGCGACGAGGAACATGCCCACGCCGATGACAATGAGCTGCGTCATGCCCGGCGTGAGCTGGAACGCCACGCCGAGGATGACGGCGGTGGTCAGGCAATAGATGATTGCCATCGCCAACTTTCGCGGTGGCGAGTGGCGTGACACGCGATCCGTGACTGCCCCGCAGATGACCATGCCGATGGCCCCGATCAACACGAAGGCGGCAGCGGTGACACCGGCCTTGTCGGGCGTCATCGCGTAGTAGCGATTGAGGTAGCTTGGCATCCAGGCAATGATCGCGGCCATGATGAACAGCTGTAGTCCGCTGCCGATATAGGCGCAGATCACCGAGGTCGTGGAGAAGAGGCCGGCAAACAGGTTGCGCAGGGACAGGTTGAATCCCGGGCGGCTCTTGCGCAGCTGCGTTGCCGCTGCATCGCTACCGCGCAATCGGCGCTCATTGACGGTCAGTGCGTAGGTCACGACGAGGGCTGCGCCGAAGATCGCCATGGCGACAAAAGCCCAGCGCCAACCGAACCGCGCAGCGAATACACCGCCGACGGCCATACCGACCACGGAACCGAACGCGCCGCCGGCCATGAACGCACCGGTCAGCGTCGAGCGCAGATGCACCGGGAAGATGCTGATGATCAGCGCAATGCCGACGCTACCGTATGCCGCCTCGCCGAGACCTACAAAGAAGCGTGCGGTGAGCATTTCACCGTAGTTGGTGGCCACGCCGCAGGCGAGCGTGGCAAGACTCCAGAGCGTGGCCATCAAAATGATGCTGCGCACGCGCCCCCATCGATCCGCAAGCACCGAGAGAGGAAAGGTCAGCACTCCCACCAGCAGCGCAACAATGCCGGAGAGCGAGCCAAGCTGCGTGTCTGACAGACCCCACTCGGCTTTGAGCAGCGGAAAGACTGCGTTGAGCACCTGGCGAGACATATAGTCGGACAGCAACAGTCCAAAGGTGAGTGCAAACACTACCCATGCATACATTCGCGGTGTAACAGACGGTACTGCCAATGTGGCCGGTGACGTCTCAGCAAGTTGCATTTCCACGTTATGTTCCTCGTTGCAGGCCAGGGACCGGCCGTGCGTGGCGAGACAGGCCGCGCGACAGGCGCAGCACGAAGGGCAGGGCGGTCATGCCCGTACCCTTGGTGGCGATGAAGGGATCGTCCATTCCCAAAGCGAACTCATCATCGGCATCTATGCCGGCTTTGACGACGCGACGGCACGCGTCACGCGGTGGCCCGTTCGGCCGTTACGGATGACGCCACGAGGCTGGCAAGACCAGGCTTTGCAGGTTTGCGATTCGGCGCAAGGCCGTTGGCGGCCAGTGTCTCCTCGATGGTGTCGTAGAACACACCGATCTGCAGGATCTCGCGCGCCTCCTTGCCGTTGGCGATGTCGCGACCGAACTCGCGCGAAATGCGCACCAACTGTTCGATCTGTTGCACCGTCGTCATCTTGGCGGTGCGCGACTGGTTCCACAGGTTGTCCTCGATGCCGCAGCGTACGTGCAGGCCCATGGCGATACCCATCATGTTGACGGGCAGCACATTGCGCATGCTGCTTTCCACCGTCAGCATCGAGCCGTCGGGGATGGCGCGCAGGAAGTTGGCCATGTTGTAGATGTTGGGCGCATCCATGCCGCCGCCGATGGCCACCCAATTCATTACCAGCGGCCCCTTGTAGACGCCGCGGCGAACCAGGCGCTCCACCGTCTCGTAGCTGTTGATGTTGTAGAACTGGAAGGCGCTCTGGATGCCGGCGGCGCTGAGGCGTTTGATGTGCTCCTCGATGAAGCCCGGGCCAGACGGCACGATCATCTCGCGATAGGCCTGGTAGGTCTGCGGTTCGGCGATGGAGGTACCGGCGAGGTCAGCCATCTCCATCTGCTCGACGATGTTCATCTGGACCGTATTGACGGTGACCGTCACCTGATCCGGCTTGGGGTCGAGTTCGGCCAGCATGTGGCGGGTGTCGTCCTTCAGCCACTTGGCGCCCGCGCCGTCGGTTTCTGGCGCGAAGGAGATCGAGCCGCCGACCTGGATCACCATGTCCGGCACTGCCTTGCGCACGCCAGCGATCAGCTCATTGAACATGGACAGACGCTTGGAGCCCTTGCCGTCCAGCTCGCGCACGTGCAGGTGCAGCACGCTGGCACCGGCGTTGTAGCAGTCGACCGCCTTCTGGATCTGCGCTTCCATGGTGACGGGAATGTCTTCCGGAAAATCCGAAGGGATCCACTCGGGACCATAAGGCGCCGCCGTGATGACGAGCTTTTGCTGGTATTCGGGGATGAGCGAACCGTCAAGGAAGTTCATAGTCTGTCTCCGCTGGGAATTTCAATCATGCTGTGGGGCTGGGCCGCGCTCAGGCGGTGTCGCGGTGGTCAGTACGGCTTGTCACCAACGATCCCTGCGCGCTCCATCTTGCGATGGCAGGGCGGGTAGTCCATGACGGCGTAGTGCTGAGTGGAGCGGTTGTCCCAGATTGCCACGCTGTTCTTGCTCCAGCGCCAGCGCACCTGGAATTCAGGGATATAGGCCTGGCTGATCAGGTAATTGAGAAGGAGGCCTGCGCCCGGATTCGCATCCTGGCCAAAGCAGACGTTGTCCTTCGTATGGAAATTGCTGAAGTGCGTGGTGAAGGCGTTGACGAACAGCACCTTCTCACCCGTTTCAGGATGCGTGCGCACGACCGGATGCTCGGCATCGGGGTATTGCGCCTTGAGCGCGTGACGACGCTCGACCGGCATGGCGGCGCCAAATGAAGCCTCGATGCTGTGGCGCGCCCGCAGGTTGGCGATCTGCGTCTTCACATGGGGCGGCAGCATTTGGTACGCCGACACCATGTTGACCCACATGGTGTCGCCTCCCACCGGCGGGCACTCCACGCAGCGCAGCACGCAACCCATGGGCGGCGCGTCACGCCAGGTGGCATCGGTGTGCCAAGCGTTCTCGTAGCGATCGACCGGCGCATCGGGTGTCTTGTAGATCTGCACCAACCCAGGCGCATCGGGATGGCTGGGCACGACCGGATGGTCCTCCAGCTCACCGAAACGGCGCGCGAAGGCGGCGTGGTCCTGGCGGCTGATGTCCTGGTCGCGCAGAAACAGCACCTTGTGCTTCAGCAACGCAGACTTGATCTCGGCGAACAAACCGTCGTCGTGGACGGCATCGGCAAGATTGACGTCAAACAGTTCGGCGCCAATGTTGCAGGTGAGTTGTTCAATACGCATGGCGTTGCCTCAGATGACGAAGATCGACGATCCGGTGGTCTTGCGTGCTTCGAGGTCGCGATGTGCCTGTGCTGCATCCTCAAGCGCATACCGCTGGTTGATCTCGATCTTGATGCGCCCCGATGAGACGTGGCCAAACAGCTCGTGGGCGAGCGTGTACTTGTCGGCCGGGTCGGCGATGTAGTCGGCCAATGCCGGGCGAGTGAGGTACAGCGAACCCTTCATGGCAAGAAGCTGCGGATCGAACGGCGGAATGGTGCCGGAGGCCGTGCCGACGCACACCATCAAGCCACGGCGACGCAGCGAATCGAGTGAGGCCATGAAGGTGGTTTTGCCCACTGAGTCGAATACCACCGACACACCCTTGCCGCCAGTCAGTTCGCGTGCGCGCACAGCGATATCCTCGTGGCTGTAGTTGATGACTTCGTCGCAGCCGTGCGCCAGTGCAACGGCCGCTTTTTCCTCGGTCGATACAGTGCCGATGACGCGCAGGCCAAGAATCTTGGCCCACTGCGAAACGATCAGGCCAACACCGCCGGCGGCTGCGTGCAGCAGGATCGTTTCACCGGACTGGAACGGATAGATGCGGCGCATCAGGTAGGCCGCTGTAAGGCCGCGCATGGTCATCGCCGCGGCGGTGTCGCACTCGATGGCGTCCGGCAGCTGGATCAGGGGTGCCGCAGGCACCAGCCTGGCGGTGCTGTACGCACCGAGCGTGTTGATGAAGCCCGTGTAGGTTACGCGGTCGCCGACGGCGACGTTCGTCACTTCCGGGCCAAGGGCCTCGACCACGCCGGCGGCTTCAACGCCAATGCCGTTGGGTAGCGGAATGGGGTAGGTGCCATTACGAAAATACGTGTCGGCGAAATTGAGACCAACCGCATGGTGGCGCAGTCGGACCTGGCCCGGGCCGGGCGCGCCGACCTGGGTCGTTTCGTAGCGCAGCACATCGGGGCTGCCGGCTTCATAAAAACGGATGGCGTGTTCCAAGCGATTCTCCTTGACTCAAAGCGCCGGCGTCAGGCGCCGGATACTGCTGATAAATGCGTTGTGTGGATTCATGGCGGCGCAAGGTGAGCGATGCGCGAAAAGAGTTGCCGGTACGCCGCCTGGGTTTCGCCATTGGCGCGCGGACCGTCAGGGCGGGTGGCTGCCGACTGGATTTCGTTCCAGTCGGCTTCGGTGAGGTAGCGCTGCGCCACAGGCAGGATCACGCCTTCGACTCGCCCCATGTGTTCCCACATGAAACGCGCGTAGGTCTCGACTGCACTGCGAAGTTGCGCGAGGGTTGCCTGGTGTTGGTCGTAGCGCTCGACCATGTCGCCTAGTGCCTCGGCCATGGCGCGTTCGCGTTCGTGCTGACGCTCTAGTTCGTCCAGTTCGGCGTGGACTACGGCGGTACGGCCGCGCAACACAAAGAACAGGTAGTCGTGTTCCTTGGGCTGATGCAGTGCCAAGGGAAATTCCGCGATGTAGTGAGCCATGGCCCGCATCAGATCGACGTCCGCTGCCGCGCCCTGACGGTCGCAGTGGGCGAGCAAATGCAGCCATGCGTGCAACACGGTGGCCAGCGAGCGGTGCTCGTCGCGAATGACGTCAACCATCGGATGGGTGTGTTCGGGATGCCTCGTCGAGGACACCAGCACCGGCAGTTCGCCCGCCGTCAGCACCTTGAGCGTCTGTGAACCGAGCGGCATGTCCACGGCGGTGCGGCGACTGTGTGATGCCATGAAAATGAGGTCGCAACCGACCTTGCGGGCCGCATCGAGAATGGCCTCGTGCGGCGTATCGCCCGTGCAGATGCTTGAGTCGCACGGAACACCAAGAGCACGCGCCGCCGCTTCGGCCTTGGTCAGGAGCGCGCGTGCGCGGTCCTGGTATGCATCGACGTATTCGGTCGGCGAAGCAGGATGGAGCGGCTCACTTTCGCCGTTGACGGAATGGGCATGACTGTCATGCACATGCAGAAAGCTGACCCGAGCTCCCAGCGCGCGCGCCAGGTTGACGGCCCTGCTGACCGTCTCGATCGAGAGATCGCTGCCATCGAGCGGAACAAGAAGATGACGGTACATGCAGACTCCAGACAGGTGTGCTACCCGTGACTCCGGGCGGCGAACCCACCACACGCTGCGGTGGCCGCCGGAACATTTGTCCTTGCGTGGGTAGCGATGAAATCCACCGTCGCTCTTTCTCCGAAGCACTTCCCTGCCGTACGGGAACCCCTCGCGCAAAGGACCATCTCCGGGACTTTCCCCTGCCGAGTTGGCATTCCCACCAACTCGGCCACAGCCGCAACGCGACCGGAACGCCAGACCTGTTTTGTCACGGGATCAAGGCTACGTATGCCTTGCCGCGGATACCCCCCCCGGCAAGGAGGGGGAGTGCCGTGAAGGCGAGGTGATGAGTGGTCACGTCAGACGCGGCGTGTCTACAATGTTTTTGTGACGCAAGTCGGTGATGGGAGCCACACGGTGCAGTGCAACGTCGACATCGCGTCATCCGTTCGGGAAATCCGCGCCAGCCCACCTGGATCTGCTTGATGGCCATTACGCCCGGCGGGGCCGCGCCCGCCATCGCCGAACTTGTTCTGAAAACGACGCCGCCACGAGCGCCCCGTTATCTGTTGGTACGGCCACGACTAGGGCTGGACGACGAACAGTTCCGCGATCGCCCGTTCATTCTGGTCCAGGCGCCTGCGGGATTCGGCAAGACCTCGTTGCTTGCGCAGTGGCGACACGAGTATCTCGCCCGAGGCTGGGCCGTGGCGTGGATATCGGCCGATGGAAGCCCCGACCCTCAGCGCATGTTGCACAGCCTTGTACTGGCGGTGCGCATGGGATGTGGTCGGCCACAGTTCGGCGCCACGCTGATCGAGAGCGCATCCGCGGCGTTTGGCGAGTACGAAGGCGTCACGGCATGGCTGAGCGAAGTCGCGCAGGCTTCGCTGTCGATGGTGCTCATGATCGACGAAGCCGAACGCCTGCACGCAAGCAGCCAGCTGGCACTCAACTATCTGCTGCACAACGCGCCGCCCAACTTGCGCGTGGTCGCAGCGGGGCGCGGCGAACTGGATTCGATGGTGACGGACCTGCGCGCCTATGGCCAATGCACCTCCGTGGGCATCGAGACACTACGTTTCACCCTTGAGGAGACCATTACCCTCGTGCGCAACCGCATTGGTGCGAAGGCTGATCCGGACACATGCGCACGGCTGCACGAGATGACCGAGGGCTGGCCGCTCGGCTTGCAACTTGTTCTGGCGGCGATGGAACGAGGAAGCGATCTTCGCAGCGTGGTAAGCCCGCACTCGCCCGATTCACGCAACCAGTTGGTGGAGGCCCTCACGGCTAAGCTGGCACCGGAAGATGTCGCTTTCCTCACTCGCGTTGCCGTGGTTGATCAGCTGCATCCGGATCTTTGTATCGCACTCACCGATGACGAAGAGGCGCCACAGCGGCTTGTACGATTGGCGCGGGACACGCCGATCTTCGTGGTCGGCGAGGATTCGGACTGGTATCGACTGCATATGCTTGCGTGCGACGCACTGCGATTGCGTCTGGCGGATTTGCCTGAAGAGGAGCGGGCGGATTTGCACAGCCGGGCGCAGGACTGGCTGGCCGCACACGGCATGCTCACACAGGCAGCACGCCATGCGCGTGAGGCGGGCAAGGAGGGCGTGGCCGTCGATCTGGCCCAGAAAGGCCTTTACGAAGCGGTGATCCAGGGCCACATGGGCACGATGCGCGAGTGGCTCGATGTGTTGCCCGAGTCGGTGCTCGATCAACATCCGCAATTGCGTCTGGCCGCTGCATGGTCGTTGGCAGTAAGCGAACGCCACGAGGAAGCCGAGCGGATGGTGGGGCTCATCCTGTCACGGCCGGACGTCAACCTTGCCTTGCGCTATGAGTGCGTGCTGATTGCCAGCGGCGCTGCTTACTACTCGGATGATCCTGACCGTTGTGTCGGCATGCTGGCGCCGTGGAAGGACGCTTCACCGGGTACCGAACCCAAATTCCAGCGGATGCATGCCAATCGCCTGGCCATGATGGCGCTCTTGCAGGGCGATCCGGCTGGTGCACGACGCCTGTGCAACGCGCCGGGTCCGGAGCTGCCGCGGGAGCCGGATTATGCCGCACGGTGGCGTGAATTCATCCTGGGCCTGAGTTTCCTGTGGGAAGGGCAGATTCTGCTTGCCGAGGATGGGCTGCGCTCGGCGCTGGGCTCCATTGATGCCAAGTTCGGCCGCCGGCACCCGCTGTCCTGCATGTTCGCCGCGCTGCTTGCATCGATCGCCTACGAACGTGACCGTCTGGATGAGGCAGTGGCGCTGCTCGCCAATCGGCTGGATGTGCTTGAGCGGGTAGGCGCGCCGGAGGCCATCCTGGTCGGGTACCGCACGGCTACCCGCGTGGCCGCGGCCCAGGGCGAGGAGCATCGTGCACTCGACATGCTCGAGGCGGCCTTTGCCATTGGCGTCGCGCGACGACTGCCGCGCCTGTGCATTGCCAGCCTGGGCGAGCAGGTGCGCATGCACGCAAGCCGTTTCCGCCGCGAAACCTGCAGTGCGCTGATAGCAAGGATTGACGAGCTGGTCGCCAGCGAAAGCCCTCGGCGTGGGCCGTTGTGGCGACGCAACGTGGAGCTGGTGAGTGCCATGGCCCATGCGTATGCCGCTATGGCCTCGCAGGACTGGCCAGGCGTGTTGGAGTCGGTGTCGCGCGCTGCCCCCTTGGCCGAGCAGGCGAAGCTGGGCCGCTTCCACCTCGAATGCATGGCGCTTCGTGCCTTTGCGCTGGATCGCAATGGCGAGGACGGCCGCCCGCTCATGATCGAAGCCATGAGCCTGGCCAAGACCTACGGCTTCATGCGCCTCTTCGCCGACACCCATCCGGTGCTTACCGACTGGGCTTACCGGGTCATGGAGGAGGCGAGTGGCGAATCCGCGGCCGGCACAGCGTCGCCATCGCGCGTGATACCGCCGCCTGCGGAACAGCGGCAGGGTGGGCCGCGCGTCATGCCCAGCATGGTGTTGACGCCGAAGGAGCGCGAGGTGCTGGAGTTCCTTGCGCGCAATCTGTCGAACAAGGAAATCGCCCAGGCCATGGCCGTCGGTGAAGCCACGGTCAAATGGCATCTCAAGAACCTGTTCGGCAAGCTGGGCGTGGGCACCCGTAGGCATGTCGTTCATCGCGCGCAATTGCTCGGCCTGATCCAGGGGCTGGAATAGCCGCGCAGGTGCACGGGCGCCCCGCTCGTGCATCCCAAACTGAACGTGATGACCCGGCAAGGGGCCTCGCTGCGTCCCGTCGTCGACTTTTTTCTCCCTCCCCCGGCGTTTTGGGGGGGGTGTGGTTCCTCGTACTCCGAACAATGGGTATGGACCGCTTTCGCGTATCCCTTGTCGCAGGACGGGGTCACGGATACCGGCAACAAGAGCGAGGCAACGTACAGAGCGACGGTGGCGCGCCAACGCGTACCCCTGTCCCGGCAGAGTGACGCCGGCTGGTGCGAGACGGAGCCTGTGCTTACGCCAAGGGGACGGTGATGCAAAGCCGGACCCTGACACTGGAATCACAATCGTGAGGAGTATGCGCATGCAATTCCGCAAAGCCCTGATAGCCGGGTCCATTGCTGTTCTCATATCTGGCGTGGGTCACGCTGGCGTTTCGTCCGAAGAGGCGAACAAGCTGGGCGCCACGCTTACCGGCGTCGGTGCAGAAATGGCCGGCAGCAGTGACGGCGTTATTCCCGCGTACAGCGGTGGGCTCACCACGGCGCCGTCCGGATTCAAGGCGGGCAGCGGTATCCGTCCCAATCCGTTCGCCGCTGAAAAGCCGGTGCTCACGATCGACGCGAAGAACCTGGACAAGTACTCGGCCAACCTGACCGAGGGCACCAAGGCCCTGATGAAGAAGTATCCGGGCTACCACATCGACGTCTATCCGACGCATCGCACGGCGGCGTTCCCGAAGTTTGTCGTCGACAACACTGCCAAGTGCGCAGTGGAAGCGAAGACGGTCGGCGAAGGCCGCTCGATGAGCGGCTGCCATGCCGGCTTCCCGTTCCCGATGCCACAGACCGGCTTCGAAGCGATGTGGAACCACCTCGTGCGCTTCAACGGCGTGGCGTATGACGTCAAGTACCGCAACTACAACGTTGATGGTTCGGGACACGCCACGCTGTCCACGGAAGGCGTAGCCGTCGAGGAATATCCCTACTGGGACACCAACAAGCCGTCTGCTGATGTCTTCTGGCAGCAGCGCCTGACCTACACCGGTCCGGCGCGTCGCGCGGGTGAGGCGATGCAGATCGTCGATCCGCTCAACTACAGCGACAAGGGCCGCAAGGCATGGCAATACCTGCCTGGCCAGCGTCGCGTGAAGGTCGCGCCGGATCTCGCGTTCGATACGCCCAACCCGGGCTCGGGCGGTTCATCCACGTTCGATGACGTGTTTCTCTTCAACGGCTCGATGGAACGCTACGACTTCAAGCTGGTGGGCAAGAAGGAAATCTACGTTCCGTACAACGCATACAAGATGGCCTACGAGTCGAAGGCCGACGATCTGCTGAAGCCGAGTTTCCTCAACCCCGACGATGTGCGCTGGGAGATGCATCGCGTGTGGGTGATCGAAGCGACGTTGGCGGCAGGCAAGCGCCACATCTACAGCAAGCGCACGTTCTATCTCGATGAGGACAGCTGGGCAGCCGTGGCGTCCGAAGCCTATGACGCACGCGGACAGTTGTTCCGTACCGGCTTCGCCTACATCACGCCGGCCTACGACATGCCCGCGCCGGTGGCCGACTTGCACGGCATCTACGACCTGATCGCCGGCTCGTACTCGCTGACGGGCTTCTCCGGTGAAACGGGTGGTGTTCGTTACGGCAAGCCGCTGTCGGATCGTGAATGGTCGCCGGAATCGTTGGCAGGTTCGGGAGTTCGTTGATCGCCCGCGTAGGGCAGTCATGAGACATGTCGCGGGACGGTAACGTCACCATTCCGCGACGCACTCGCATGGGGATGACGGTGGTGGCGCAGGTATTTCATGTCTGCGGCGACCGGGGGGGGACTTCTCGGGGGAGAACAGGCACGCGCTGTCGCCCGGCAAGGACAGCGCCCCACCGTCATCGACCACGCACTTTGGTTATTCGTTCACACAAGCCCCTGAAATACATGACGTCGAGACTGGCCACGTGCTGGAGCCGGCGACTCGAGATTCAGGAGCAGGCCTTACGATCTTCGGGGCATTCCATGTTTCTGCCATCAATCTGTCGCGCGTTGGTCGCGCTTGCACTTGCGCTTCCGGCCGTGTCAGTCGCCGGCTTCGCCGATGTGATGAATACACCGGCCAGCATGAGCCCGCTTGCATCCAAGGGATTGCTTAATGGCCTCGCTTTGGCCGGCAAACGCATCGTCGCTGTCGGACAGCGTGGCCACATCGTCTACTCCGATGACAACGGCACCAACTGGCAGCAGGCCAAGGTGCCCGTTTCGTCCGATCTGGTGGCCGTGAGTTTCCCGACGCCCGAGCAAGGCTGGGCCGTGGGACACGACGGCATCGTGCTGCACACCGCCGATGGCGGCGCGAACTGGGCAACCCAGTTGGACGGCCACCGCATGGGTCCGTTGATGATGGATCAGCTTCGCGCACGCGCGGCAAAAGGCGAGCTCGGCACGCCGGAGGAGGCCAGCAAATTGCTCGATGAGGCTGGCCGCATTGCGGCGCAAGGCGCTGAAAATCCTTTCCTCGATGTGTGGTTTACCGACGCCCGCCATGGCTTCATCGTCGGCGCGTTCAATCTCATTTTTCAGACGTCGGACGGCGGCCAGACCTGGACGTCGTGGTTCGAGCGCACCCAGAATGCCGAGCGCCTGCACTTGTATGCCGTGCGCGGCGTCGGTTCGGACGTCTATATCGCCGGAGAGCAGGGTCTTGTGCTCAAGCTCGATCGGGAGGCCGGACGCTTCCGCGCACTAAGTACACCCTACAAGGGCACGTATTTCGGTGTCGTGGGAACCGGCCCGGTCGTGATCGTCTATGGCCTGCGTGGCAATGCCTATCGCAGTACCGACAACGGTGCTCATTGGGCGCCGATCGATACAGGCATCCAGGAAGGCATTACCGGCGCCACCACTTTTGGTTCGGAGGGCTTCGCCCTCGTCAGTCAGGCTGGCAGCATGCTGCTCAGCTACGACGCCGGCGCGCACTTTGCCCCATACCGACTGGCCAAACCATCACCTGCATCGGCAGTGGCCGTGTCCGGTGATGTGATCGTGACTGCCGGCGCGCTCGGCGTGAAAGCCCAGGCGCTGCATTGAGCCGGCGAGGAAACACCCTATGAACACTTCAACCGAACACCTCGACCGCATGCCAGTGGTGCGGGCCATCGACGATTTCGATACCCGCTCGGGCAATCTGCTGGAGCGTCTGGTGTTCAACCACCGCCTCATCATGGTCATGGCATGCATTGTCGCGACCGTGCTTCTCGGGTGGCTGGCAGTAACGAGGCTTAGCTTCAACGCCAGCTTCGAGAAAATGATACCGAGCCACCACCCGTATATTCGCAACTACCTGGACAACGCCGGCGAGTTGCGTGGTCTGGGCAATTCGCTGCGTGTGGTGGTCGAAAACCAGGACGGCAACATCTTTGATCCGAAGTACCAGGAGGTGCTGAAGAAGATCAACGACGAGCTGTTCCTCACCAGCGGTGTCGATCGCGCCTGGGTCAAGTCATTGTGGACGCCATCGGTTCGCTGGACCGAGGTGACGGAAGAGGGCTTCCGCGGCGGCCCGGTCATGCCGGACAACTACGACGGATCGCCGCAAGGCACCTCGCAGCTCAAGCTCAACATCGCGCGCTCGGGCATCGTCGGCCGCTTCGTCGGCAACGACTTCAAGTCCAGCATGATCTTTGCGCCGCTGCTCGCGAAAAATCCGGACACCGGCGCGCCCATCGACTACCGCACGCTGTCGCGCTCGCTCGAAGACATGCGGGCCCGCTATGAAGCCACGCCGGGCGTGAAGATTCGCCTGCATGTCATCGGCTTCGCCAAGCTTGTTGGCGACCTGATCGAAGGCCTGGTCAAGGTGATGAGCTTCTTTGGCATCGCGGCGCTTATCGCGACGCTGGTGATTTTTGGCTATACACGTTGCGTGCGAAGCACGGCGCTGGTCATCCTCTGCTCCGTGGTGGCCGTGGTCTGGCAGCTCGGCCTGGTGGCCGCGCTTGGCTTCGCGCTCGATCCGTTCTCGATCCTGGTGCCGTTCCTGATCTTCGCGATCGGTGTCTCGCATGGCGCGCAGAAAATGAATGGCATCATGCAGGACGTTGGGCGCGGCACGCATCGTCTGGTCGCTGCGCGCTACACCTTTCGTCGCCTGTTCCTGGCCGGCGTCACGGCGCTGCTGGCGGATGCCGTGGGTTTCGGCGTCTTGATGGTGATCGACATTCCGGTGATCAAGGATCTCGCGCTGACGGCAAGCATCGGCGTGGCCGTGCTGATCTTCACCAATCTGCTGTTGTTGCCGGTGCTGCTTTCCTTCACGGGTGTCGACCCGGTGGCAGCCGAGCGGAGCCTGCGTGCCGAGCGCGACCAGTTGGAAGGGAAGGGCGGCCGCTCCGCGTGGCACATTCTGGATCGCTTCACTACGCGCCGCTGGGCCGTGGCGGCGCTGGGCGTGTCGGCGGTGCTGGCTGTGGCTGGCTTCGCGGTGAGCACGCACCTGAAGATCGGTGACCTTGAGCCGGGTGCGCCCGAGCTGCGTGCCGGTTCACGCTATAACCGGGACAACGCCTATATCACTGGCAATTACTCGCTATCGAGCGACGTGTTCGCCGTGATCGTCAAGACACCGCCAGAGGGATGCCTCAAGTATGCGACCCTGGTCGAAGCAGACCGGCTGGCCTGGACATTGCGACAGGTGCCAGGCGTGCAGGCCACGGTCTTCCTTGGCGATGCGGTGCGCCAGATCACGGCGGGCTCGTATGAGGGAAGCCCCAAGTGGCTCACCATCGCGCGCAATCAGGACGTGCTCAACTACGGCGCGCAGCAGGCATCGGTAAACAATCCGGATCTGTTCAACAACGCTTGCTCGATCATGCCGGTGATCGCTTATCTCGCCGACCATCGCGCCGAAACGCTCGATCGCGTGGTCGCAGCCACGACTTCATTCGCCACCACCCACGGCGCGCCGGAACGTCACTATCTACTGGCTGCGGGAAGCGCGGGCATCGAGGCTGCGACGAATATCGTTGTGCGCCAGGCCGATCGCACGATGCTGTTCTATGTCTACGGCGCGGTCATCTTGCTTTGCTTCGTGACTTTCCGCTCGTGGCGCGCGGTGGTGGTTGCCGTCGTTCCGCTGATGCTCACGTCCATCCTGTGCGAAGCACTGATGGTTGCGCTTGGCATCGGCGTGAAAGTCGCCACCCTGCCAGTCATCGCGCTAGGCGTGGGTATCGGCGTGGACTATGCGTTGTATCTGCTGTCGATCCAGCTTGCCCAGCAACGCGCCGGCGTACCGCTCGCGCAGGCTTACCGAAACGCCGTGCAATTCACCGGCAAGGTCGTTGCCCTGGTCGGCGTCACGCTAGCCGCTGGCGTGGTGACCTGGGCCTTCTCGCCGATCAAGTTCCAGGGCGATATGGGCATCCTGCTCACCTTCATGTTCCTGTGGAACATGGTGGGCGCCCTCGTGCTGATTCCTGCGCTGTCGCACTTCCTGTTGCGAGACGTGACATGGCGAGCCCCAGCCATGGTGAACTGCAGCGACGAGAAGTAAGAGGCATGGATTAGGGAAGGGTGCCGAGCGAGGAGAGCCGGGGTTGCAGGAGCCTCGTCCTCCCACTCGGAGAGCTTCCGCTGTCCAGCGACACCCAACGGTAAAGGAACGCTGGCTTGTCGCCGCTTGTATTGGGCTTACTCAGGCCGATGTTGCGGTCTACCCAAAGTTTGGGTGACTTGATGATGTCCACAATCAGCGCTACTTAGCCAGGCACGCGCCAACTATCCGTTTTCGGCCCTGAGGCAGACAATGCACGGGGAGGTGTCGTCCTGGGGCGACACATCATCAATTGCGGCAATCCGAACAGCCGAGTTCGACGGCGACGGAGGTGTCATGCGACCCGTAGTTCGATCCTCCCGCGACATCATCATCCGCACGGAGCACTGGGACTATGCCGCGAGTTTTTATGGCGAGCGGCTTGGCTTCGCCATGACGCAGCCGGGCGAGACACTCAGGCGTTTCGAGACGGGTGCGTTCTGCCTGTATGTAGAGCGCGGCCCTCCGCTTGGGCCAGTGTTCGACTTTCTCGTGGCGGACGTTGCAGGAACCAGGGACCGATTGCTGGCAGCTGGCTGCACGTTGCTCGAGGAAAATCCCCTCATACCCAGGTGCTACGTGCGTGATCCGTTCGGCTTGGTGTTCAATATCGGGCGAAGCAACGACGCGAAGGAGTAGGGGATGGCTTCCGCATGGAACAGCAGCCTGAGCCCTTCTGCGCTGGTAAAAAAGCGCGCTAAACACAGCTTTTAGCAAGTTCAAAGGCATTCCAGCATATCTTCACGCCACCGCATGAGCTCAACAGGAGGTCAGCGTGTTCTGCATGAAACTGCCAGCATCAAAGTTCGCCATATCTTTACTGGTTGGAGCGGCATGGTCAGCCGGCGCGATGCCATCGTCCAACGCAGCCAGTGGCCCAAAAGAGCCAACTGCAGTATTCGCTTCGACGCAACGCGATGGATCCCACGATTTCGATTTCCTTATCGGGGACTGGAAAGCGCATGTCCGCCGCCTACCGGACCGCCTCAATAATTCCAGCACCTGGAACGAATACGACGGCATCTCCAATCACCACAAGCTGCTCGACACCAACGCCAATTTCGAGCAGTTTGAGGTGACGAGCCCAGACAAGAAGTTGCACATCAAGGCGCAGACCTTACGGATGTACAACCCGGAGTCACGCCAATGGAGCATTTACGGCCTGGACCTGGACAAGGGCGAACTCGACGCGCCAGTCATCGGTGAATTCCACGGCAATCGCGGCGAATTCTACAATCACCAAACGTGGAAGGGGCGCGTGGTCCTGGTCCGCTGGATGTGGCTCAATATTTCGCCTAAAGCGGCACGAATGGAGCAATCGTTCTCTCCCGATGGTGGCAAGCATTGGGAGGTGAACTGGATCTGCGAGTTGTCACGGTAGATGGAAGTCACTCCCGCCATGACCCATGCCCTGCGAGGCTGTCCCATCTTTCGCATCCGGAAATCGCCGGTGCTTCCGGCTTGAGCATTTCGTTGGCGGGTTCAGAACGTCACGCTTGTGACCCGAAGCGGGACGCAGGTGGCGTATTACCAACAGGCCGGGACCAGGCCGATTCGTCAGCAAAGCGCACGCCGCACGGGCGACGCGACGGCACACATAGGCCGGGCGATGCGCCGACGATGGTCAGGCGGCTTTCTTGCAGTTTGCGGAAGAGTAGCTACCGGACAGCGGCTATTCATTGCCCACCCGCGCAAGCCCACCATATGAGCCTGACTCATTTGGTGGGCTTTCTTCATGAAACTGCATCTCATCGGCGCTGCACTTGCCGCTAGTGGCTTCGCACTCTCCGTCTCGGGAACGGGTAACGAAGCTGATGAAGCTCGGATTGCAGACCAATCCGGACGTGGAGAAGCGACTCCCGCATTACACCGGCATGCTCGGCGAGCCGTCGAAATAATTTAGCTCCGTGGGCGCCGGAATCTTCTGGCGCTAGAGGGGGCATTTGCCTTCAACTAACGAGGATGTGGACATTGAATAATCAAGACAAGCGTACCCTGCAGCTGCAAGTCGTATCAGACGTAATTTGTCCCTGGTGTTTCATTGGAAAGCGCAGCCTTGACCAGGCGCTGAAGATTCTGGCCGCGCAGGGCGTGGACGTCGAGATCGAATGGCTTCCCTACCAGCTCAACCCGACCATGCCAGCAGAAGGGATGGACAGAAAGGAATTCCGCACGGGACGGTTTGGCTGGGATAACGCACTTGCCATGGATGCGCGGGCGGTAGCGGCCGGTCGTACCGCGGGAGCTGAGTTCAACTATCAACTCCAGAGCCGCACCCCCAACACGTTGGCGGCCCATGCGCTCATTCGACTGGCTCGCTCTGAGGGTGGCGCAGCGATGCAAGGACGCGTGGTCGAAGCCTTGTTCGCCGCCTATTTCACCCTCGGCAAGGACATCGGCGACGATGCCGTACTCGAACGCATCGCCGAAGAAGCGGGAATGGGGCCGGATGCTGTGCAGCGATCGGTTTCAAGTCGCAACGGAGTCATGAAACTCGACGCCGAGATCAAATCGTTGGGCTTGAGCGGCGTGCCCAGCTACCTCCAGGACGGCAAGTTGTTGTTCAGTGGCTCGCAGGACGTCGATGGCTATGTAAGGCTCCTCACAAGCGCGGCAAAAGTCGTCGCATGAGTTAGTACCTACATTTGCTGTTGCCTAGGTTATCGATGCGACTGGCAGCTCCGGAAACGGACTGCCAGTGATAGTCGCTCCTTAAGGCCATCAACGCTATCCAGCGTGGGCTGCTCAATCAAATTGCGATTGTCTTACCTCTCTGGACGCTGTTGTCCAGAGGTACTCAGGTAATGCGAGCGCGCTCAAGGGGCGCTCTGTGACTTGGTACAGTCGTTCCAGGTATTGAACGCTTGATCTCGACTAAAACGCTGGAGTAGATCGATTTGGCCGCGCTGGTTGATCAATGCCACTGCCACACCGGCCAAGTACGTTGGCCGCTGATTGCTTCTCTGGAGCACCCTGCGTCACACCTTTAAACAGTCATCGCAGGCGGCAATGGGTTGTTGTATGTCCGGATAGTTCAGATCGGAGCGCGCCACTTCGCTCTACAACAGCACTTGTCGCGTGCGAGCAAGGTATCGGTGAACTTCGTCCTCGGTCTTGGTATCGACCATATACACCGGCCGTTTCCCATTTGGACAAAGCAGCCGTGGTGTCGTACCGAATAAGCGACAGATCAGTGGGCGTTCACCGTAGACCTCACAGCCATGCTTGCCCAGGTACGGGCAGCTCAGTTCAGCCAGAGCGGCCGCATGTTCGGCCTCTGTCTTGACAGGCAATCGCGCCACCTCTTCCGAGGATGCCGTTACCGGGCCACAACAGTCATGGCAGCCGACGATGCAGGTGAACGACGGGATGCGCTGACGCAGCGCCTCAATTTTCCGATTATTGGGAGTCACAACACACTGGCCCTCTGCGAAAAACTCTTTTCAAAATGGGTTGCACGACATCATGCGGGGCTATCCCTGGCACCTGTCGTTGCGTCGACTCGTTGACGTGACCCACCTGCGGTCCTTATCGATGCCCGCAGGTGGGCAACGCCAGCGCCGAGTTCAGACGCCGCCGGAATGGTGGTCGGCCATGACCGAAATCCGCACTGTGCCTCTCGCACTCATTGCTTCAATCATTGCCATGCCGCTCATCGCCGCTCCACCATCACATGGTCACGGTGGCGATCGTGATCATGTTTCCAGTACGCCGATGAAGCATCGTGCGCACGGTGACGCCCGTGCCGGCGAAAGCCAAGGCGGCCAGGATGGCTGATGAGAAGGTCGGGCAGGCGGTGCGCGATGTTTTGCGCGACAAGTCGCCCGGCAAAGGGCTCAGCCAGACCAACGGTAAGGATCACTAAGTTGGTGACCCTTAAACATCCCAACCAAGTCAGTCGCGATGGCTTTGACGCCGGCCATATGGCGGACGATGTGTTCGACAGGTATCCCTTCAGGACAAGCTGACGCTCAGGCCTTTTTCAGAAAGCAGACCTTGAGCACCAACCCCTTGATCTTGTCGGAGTTGCCTTCGATGTGCTCGGGATCGCCATCGACCAGGCGAATATTGCGAATCACCGTGCCCTGTTTGAGCGGGATGGAGGAACCCTTGACCTTCAGGTCCTTGATCACCACGACCGAATCGCCGCTGTTGAGCACATTGCCATTGACATCGCGCACGACGACATCGGCTTCTTTGGCTTGTGCTGCGATCTGCGGCCAATCGTGTCCGCAATCGGGGCAGATGAAGTTGTCGCCATCCGGATAAGTGTTTTCCCCGCCGCAGGGCGGGCAGGCGGGGATGTCAGGTGTTGTCATGGGTACGTACCAAGTCTCGATAGGAAGCTATAGGGGTCGATGGGCGCAATGACCGCAAGAGTCACGGGGTGTCCGGCCGACGGACGTAGAAATTTCTTGGTGAAGCACTATTGCCACTCGTAGGACGCTGCTCGTACGAAGTGAGTGCGCGCGATCAAACTCAGCCACGGGTGTGTGCTTGTCAGCGCTTGGTTCGCCGCCTCGCTGCCGTCGAACAGGTCTCGTCCTTGCCAATGAACGGCGCTGCAGACGTCGGCCCAGATGCCTCGAACCACGACGCGGTCTGCCTCGGACAAGCCTTCATGGGTCAACACGGATTCCAGGAAACGCCAAGGCTTTGACCAATCAGCGAGGCCTTCAACAACAGTGAGGATGTTCGATTTGGACATCGGGCAGGGTTCGGTGGATCTCGTCTGAGCGGACTTGGTTTGGGTGGGTCGCGAACACGTTCACCTGTCTGATCCACTCGCCATCAAGGCGTGGGTGGGCGCAGTTGCCTCAGGCACTGCTCGAGTTCGACCAGCCCCACCGGTTTGGTCAAGGTCACTTCACTCGTGAGCTTGGCCCCTTCCCATCGATCAACCAGTGCATCGCGTTCGCTAAGCAGTACGACCGGAATGCCACAACGGTGAAGCACCATCATCACCTGCCTGGATTCACCGTACGGAAGGTGCGCATCGACGATTGCTGCGCGGGGTGTCACTTTGAGCAAAACATTGACCATCGACTCAAAGCCCGCCGAAACATGGACCGTATAGCCACTCTGTCGCAGATCGCGCTCAAGGGCGGTGCGAAAGGCAGCATCGTCATCGATGATCAGAACCGGCATGTACTTCTCAAGTCATGAGCGGCAACACCGCGCTCCTGGGAACCTGATAGCCGCCCAGAGCGGGTGCGCTCATTGGTTAACGACGTCGCCTGGATGAACCATTCGAATGAAAGCGCGACGACGGCACGAGGAGCCCTCGCACTGTTTCGAACAGCGGGCTGGCCACGGTCGGCTCATGCAGGTGCCTGCCCACGGCGCATGCTGCAAGTTGGGCCATTTCCAGGGGAAGCGGGGCATCGCCTCCCGGCCAGACGGTCAGCGCCATGCCTTCGACGCGTGCTGCACTATCTAGATGCGGCAACACCTCGCCGTAGACCTGGCGCTGGATCTCCGTAGTAGATGGAGCCTGCTCTGATGCAATCAGAACGCGGCATCGGACCTGGTTGGCGTTCTTGAGGTGGGTGCTGTACGCATCCAGGCTTTCGGAAAACAGGTCGCGATAGCGCAAGGTCTCCGGTCCCGGCGGTTGATTCGAGCCGACCTCCACCACCGCGGCTGCAAAACGGATGGGCAGGCGCCGAATCAAGGTGGCCAGCGTGCTTTCCGCGGCAGCGGCATCCCGCTCCAGGGTGCGGCTCAACTGGGGTGCTACCTGATGGATCCAGGACGTGTCCTTGGGGGCGGTCAGGGCCGCCGTGTCTCCGCGCAGATTTCTCAGCGCCGCACAGGACTGGGCAAGCATGCCCCACGCTGCCGAAACCGTCGGCCAGCACAGGAGCTGCACGAAGACCTGTTTCCCCTGAGCCGCGCCGGCGTATTCGCCCATGAACGCCATCTGCTCCGGGCGCAGGCCGGTGAACTGCTGCGCGGGTCCCGGTGGCGCCGCGATGGCTGATTCCTTGCCGAGGGTGCGAGGCCGGTTACTTGCCGCTCGCATGACCGCTCCCCGTGCGCTCCCCAAACGGTTGCTCCGGCATGGTTTGGTCCTCCGCATGCCACGGCTGACCGGTCGTGCGCTCGATGTAGTCACGGATCAGTCGGCGAACGACCTGCGACGGTGTCGCGTCCTCGGCCGCACACAGGCGCTCGAAGACGGCCTTTTTGCGAGGGTCGATCAGGATGGTCAACCGGGCGGTGCGGTTTTCAATCGTCATGGGGTACTCACATGGGATGTGTATGACATGATAATACCATGATCATCCAGGTCACCGTCCGGAGGGTGTGATGGGCATGAGCAAGGGCCGCCTGTACGGTCGTTTGTTTGTTCCGAAACTCTTCACGGTGCTGCGGGAAGGTTATGGCTGGCACGACCTCCGGGATGACACCGTCGCCGGGTTGACGGTCGCCATCGTGGCGTTGCCACTGGCCATGGCGCTTGCAATCGCCAGTGGCGCCACCCCGGAAAAAGGGCTTTACACCGCCATCATCGCGGGCTTTCTGATCTCGGCGCTCGGCGGCTCACGCGTGCAGATCGGCGGCCCAACGGCAGCCTTCATCCCGGTCGTGTTCGTCGTCATCCAGCGGTTCGGCTTTGGTGGCCTGATTTTGTGCACGCTGTTGGCGGGACTGATGTTGATCGGCGCCGGCCTGCTGCGACTGGGTACCCTGATGAAATACATGCCCCAGCCGGTCATCACCGGTTTCACGGCGGGCATTGCGGTTAGCATTTTCTCCAGCCAGGTGAAAGATGCCCTTGGCCTGACCATGCCTGCCGTGCCGATCGATTTTCTCGAGCGATGGGTGGCTTATACCCACTACCTGCCTACGGCACGCCCGGCCGCCATGGCCCTCACGGTGGGTGGGTTGCTGGTGATCGTGATCGTCCGCCGCTGGCAACCGACGTGGCCCAGCTTTCTCATGGCCCTGATTTTGTGCACGGTCGTGAGCGTGGGTTTCGCACTGCCGGCAGAAACGATCGGCAGTCGCTTCGGCGGGTTGCCCTCCGATTTGCCGCTGTTCCACATGCCGGACATTCCCTTCGCGCGGACGCGCGAATTACTGCCCAGCTCGTTCACCATCGCCTTCCTGGCGGGCGTGGAATCCCTGCTGTCGGCGGTGGTGGCAGATGGAATGATCGGTGCGAGGCATCGATCCAATGGTGAGCTGGTGGCGCAGGGCATCGCCAATGTCAGTTCGGCGCTGTTCGGCGGCCTGCCTGCGACGGGCGCCATCGCCCGCACGGCCACCAATATCCGCGCCGGCGGTCGCAGCCCTGTCGCGGGCATGATTCATGCCGTCTTTCTGCTGATCTTCATGCTGGCCTTGGCACCGCTGATGAAATTCGTGCCGTTGGCCGCACTGGCGGCCGTGTTGCTGGTAGTGGCCTGGAACATGAGCGAGATCGAGCAATTTCGCCATACCTTGTCTGCCCCAAAGGGGGATGGGTTGGTTCTCTTGCTCACGTTTGGTCTGACCGTGTTCTTTGACCTTACCGTCGCGATTGAGGCGGGTCTGGTGGTTTCGGCGTTCGTCTTCATGTTCCGCATGGCCGATGCGGTCGAAGTCAGCGCCGGGATCAAGCTGTTGGAGGAAAACGGCGACACTGCTGACGACACCTCGCAACGGGCAAAACTCCCACCCGGTGTCGAGGTATTCCAGATCAGTGGCCCCTTGTTCTTCGGGACGGCGAACCGATTGGATGAACTGCTCGATCAGTTTCAGAAGCAACCCAAGGTATTCATTCTCCGCATGCGCCTCGTCCCCATCATGGATGCCAGCGGTGTTCATGCGCTCAAAGTCCTGCTGGAACGCTGTCGCCGCCATGGCATCGTGCTGATCATCTCGGGGCTGCAATCTCAACCGCAGCGAGTGGTCCGGCAAATGGCCGTGTACCCACGCGAAGGAGAACTCTATTTTGCTGAGCACTATGAGGCGGCCTTGGCTCTATCGCGACGACTCGCAGAACTACCACGCGATGTGATCGAGAAATGACTCGCCTTGCTGCCAAGGCTCCCACATCAGCGCCTTCGGATTGTTTGTACAGGTGCCTTGGACAACACTCCTTCCGCTTGCGCGTCTATAGCGTGCTGCGTTCACCAGCTGAAATCGCAACCCAAAGCAGACATCATCAATATTTCTTCCCCGAGTCGGTCTTCTAGCGGTGTGAAGAAGGCACATGTCTGTATACAGGTCTACAAAAACCGGCAACGAGTCCGCGCGGGTGGTGTCACGCCCAACGCCCTTCAACAAGCCTCACGGCGCGACTGGCAAGTGTCTTTATTTCGGGGGCGGTCAAGGTCCGTCTCAGTCGAGCCCTTGATGAGCCAGCCACGCTGCATGGTCGGCAGGTGTGTCAATGTCGAAGGCGGCTGAGGGAAGGTCGTGAGCATCGACGCGGTCGCCATAGTGTTCGAGTAATCGCCGGGCGCCGTTGGTTCCTTGCAGCGAGGCCAGCTCGTCGAAGTAGGCACGCGGGAACAGGCAGGGTGGTCCAAGGTGGCCTTCGAATCGCGCGGCCTGGATGCGCCCGGGTGCAGAGACATGTGCTTCTGCCAAGCCTTTTAGGTCCGTGGCCCTGATGCCTGGTTGGTCCGCCAGCAGCACCAGTAGTGCATGCGGCATGACTTCCATCGCCATGGCGGTTTTGACACCAATCGCCAGTGAACTGCCCATGCCGGATGTCCAGTCAGGGTTCTCGGTGAGATGCACCGGCAAGCCGGCGAGGCATGGCTTGACCGCGTCTGCATGGGCACCGGTCACCACGATCACCGGTGAGAGACCGGCGTCGAGCGCAGCCAAGGCAGCACGGCGCACCATGGGCATGCCTTCGATGGGTAGGGCCTGCTTGGCCGCCCCGAAGCGGCTGGCGTTTCCCGCGGCGAGCAACACGGCGGCTACGCGCTGCCCGTGGCCATTCATGGATGTATCGAGGTTTGTGACTGGGACAAGGGACCGCCGTCTCTGCCGTTGCGCACTGCCAGGATTTCCGCGGCGACCGACAGGGCAATTTCATGCGGCGTTTCCGAGCCAACGTCCAGCCCCGCGGGAGCATGCAGCCGTGCCTGGGTCTGGGGAAAAGCCTCGCGCACTCGTGCCGTTCGCTGACGCGATCCAATCACGCCGAGGTAGCCCACCGGCGTCTCCAGCAAAGCTTCGAGGTAGGCCAGATCACGCTCCAGTCGGTGCGTCATAACGACGGCAGACGTCGCATTGTCCAGTGCTATTTGCCCGGTGAGTGCCCGTGGCGAAGCGTTGATGCGGCGAATGCCATCGCACGCATCAATGGTCTCGTGCGTGTAGTCGACCAAGGTGGTTTGCCAGCCCAGTCGCACCGACAATTCGGCGAGTGAGCGGGCGCTGGCACCGTCGCCAACGATGACTAGTGCGTGCAGCGGGTGCTGCGATTCGACGAGGACCTCGTAGCGTTTCCCGTAGACGGCCACGTGCCGGGTGATCGCCGCGTTCGCTGGTGTCGCCCGGATCGGGAGCAGCTCGGTGGCTATCCGATCGCGAAAAGTCGGATCTTCGATATTGCTCCAGTGGATGCCATCGCCCTGTACCAACCGAAGCGGACGGGGGGCGAGTACTTGCCCATCTACCGCATAAACAGTGGCCATGGCACCGGCGACACGGTGCGCATGCATGTGCGCGACGGTTTCAAGGAAGGCCAGGTCACCCGGCTCTCGCAGCGGTTCGATGAGTACTTCCAGCTCGCCGCCGCAGCCCGTTTCAAGCATGACGTCCAGGTTGGCATGGCGCCCGTACTCCACCAATGCCGGCTGACCACTTTGGATGACCCCTTGCGCACGAAGCGCGATGTCCCGTTGCGGGCAGCCCCCCGACAGCTCGCACACCATGCGCCCGTCGCGCAGCACGAGCATGCTCGCACCCGGACGGCGGAAAGTGGACCCGCGAGTCTGCGTGATGGTGACCAGTGCCGCACCACCCTGGCCCGATCCCAGGTTTAGCGCCCGGGCTGCGCGGTAAAGCGGGTCGAACTCTTGGACGACGTTCATGAATCGAGGCCAAGGAGGGTCCGGGTGTCATGTTCGGTCATAACGCCCAACCAATGCCAGCGCCTGCCGCCAGCGTCGATCGGGCCCGCGGTGGGCTCGGAAGGTTGTGTTCTCTGTAAGACCGCCACGTCTTCACTTGCCTTTCCTTTCTGCAGGAGGAAAATTTGGCAGTGTTTTCACACGGCCCGAAGTACTTCGCGCGGTGATGACAACACGTTAATCGCATCTGGCCTCGGTTCGCGGATCCACGGTCCGAGCGAGCCGCGACGACACGACCTCGCAGGGAGATCCGCATGATCGTGCTTTCCATCAATGGTCAGGAAACGCAGGTTGATGTTCCCGATGACATGCCGCTGTTGTGGGTGTTGCGTGATGTCATTGGCTTGACCGGCACCAAGTTCGGATGTGGCATTGCGCAGTGCGGTGCGTGCACCGTGCATTTGGACGGCCAGCCGGTTCGATCCTGTGTATTGCCGGTGAGCGGTGCGATAAACAAGAAGATCACGACCATCGAAGGTATTGGCGCCACGGATGTCGGCAAGCGCGTGCAGCAAGCATGGCTTGGCATCGAAGTGGCGCAGTGTGGCTACTGCCAATCGGGCCAGATCATGTCGGCAGCTGCGCTGCTCACGCAGACGCCGCAACCGACCGATGCGGACATCGATACGGCCATGTCCGGCAACCTGTGCCGTTGCGGAACCTACGTTCGCATACGCGCAGCTATTAAGCAGGCTGCTACCGGGCAAATCACGTTGCCGCAGACCATCGTTTGAGCCATTGCGATGAAGTTGATGGTACGCAGTTGCATGCATCGGACACCGATCGAGAGGACGTCATGACGATTCGCGTTAACCATGATCTGGACGACACCGGTCTGCAGAATCCTTCCCGCCGTGAGCTGATCAAGCGCGGTGGTCTGGTGGTTGCCTTCATGTACTTGAGTGGCCCCATGCGTGCCTGGGGGCTGGCGGACACCGCGCGTATCGATCAGGGTCAGCCGCTTTTCGCGCCCAATGCCTATGTGCGCATCGGCAACGATGGCAGTGTGCAGCTGGTCATGCCGAGCATCGAGATGGGGCAGGGCGCATATACGGGCCAGGCCACATTGCTCGCCGAAGAGCTTGACGTGGGTCTCGACCAGATCACCGTCGACCACGCACCTCCCAACCGCAAGCTTTACAGCAACCCTCTGTTAGGCGATCAGGCGACGGGCGGTTCGACCACCATCCGTTATTGCTGGTCCACCCTGAGAAACGCGGGCGCCGTCGCGCGCTACATGTTGGTGAGTGCCGCGGCTCAGCGTTGGAAGGTGGACTCCACGCAATGCACGGTCGCGCGCGGCGTGGTTACCCACACGCCAACCGGCCGCACGCTCCGTTATGGCGATCTGGCCGATGCGGCAGCGCGCGTGACGCCTCCTGACAAGGCGTCGCTGAAAGACCCCAAGGATTTCCAGCTCATCGGCAAGCCGCTGCGTCGCGTCGACACACCCGGGAAAGTAGACGGCAGCTTGCCCTTCGGCATCGACATACGCGTACCAGGCATGAAAGTGGCCACGGTGCAGGCCTGCCCCACGTTTGGCGGGCGGCTGGCCTCGGTGGACGATACGCGCGCTCGCGCCGTGCCCGGGGTGCTCAAGGTGGTGGAGCTGGACAACGCGGTGGCGGTGATCGGTGAGCATTTCTGGGCGGCCAAACAAGGTCTGGACGCGCTGGATATTCGCTGGGATCGCGGTGCCAACGGCGGCTTTACTACGGAGCAGCTGTTCAAGGACCTGGCCCAGGCATCCGAGCATGGCACGCCGATCGTGGCACGTGACGTCGGACATGTGGATGGCGTGAGTGGCAAGCTCGTTTCCGCCACCTATCAATTGCCGATGCTCGCGCATGCCACGATGGAGCCGATCAACACGGTGGTCCATGTACGGCCTGACGCATGCGAAATCTGGGTCGGCTCGCAGGTGCCTGCGCGGTGTGTCGATGTCGCTACCAAGATCACCGGCCTGCCGGCCGAGCGCATCATCGTGCACAACCAGTACATGGGTGGTGGCTTTGGGCGGCGCCTGTTCGAGGATTCCGTTGAGCAGGCCGTCGCCATCGCCAAGCAGGTGGACTATCCCGTCAAGGTGATCTGGACCCGCGAGGAAGACATCGCGCAGGACCGCTACCGTCCTGCCTATTACGACCGTATCTCCGCGACACTTGACGGTCAGGGCAAGCCGGTGGCGTGGACTCATCGCACCACAGGCGCTTCGGTGTTGGCGACATTCGCTCCGCCGGCCATGGGCAAGAACGGGCTCGATCCGGACTTGGTGGAGTGCGCGGCGGATCTTCCCTACGAAGTGCCAAACATGCGCGTGGAATGGGTGCGGCATGACATGCCCGCCGGCCTGGCGGTCGGTTGGTGGCGTGGTGTGGGGCCAACGCATACCGTGTTTGTCGTCGAAAGCTTTGTCGATGAGCTTGCGCATGCTGCAGGCAAAGACCCTGTTGCCTATAGAAAATCGATGCTCGGCGACCATCCACGTGCCTTGGCCGTATTGGAGTTGGCCACGCAGAAAGCGGGTTGGGGGCAGGGCACGCTGCCGCCGCGACACGGGCGAGGCGTCGCCCTGGCCGCACCGTTTGGCAGCTACCTGTGTGTAGTGGTGGACGTGGAGGTGTCGCCGCAAGGCGAGATCCGCCTGCTGCGCGCGGTGACCGCCGTTGATTGCGGCATGGTGGTCAACCCGAACACCGTGGAGGCGCAGATTCAGGGCGGACTGGTGTTTGGCTGGAGCGCGGCGCTCTACAGCGGCATCACCCTGAAGGAAGGCGCAGTGGAGCAGCGCAACTTCAATGACTATCGCGTGATGCGACTCAACCAGATGCCGTCCATGGAGGTCC
Source organism: Dyella sp. OK584 (assembly GCF_057787755.1). NCBI lineage: Bacteria > Pseudomonadati > Pseudomonadota > Gammaproteobacteria > Lysobacterales > Rhodanobacteraceae > Dyella > Dyella sp. OK584. Next base: position 3,336,666 of record NZ_CM173542.1, on the reverse strand, counting down.
ACATTGTCCCCAGTAATGAGCAGCCCGGTGGCATTGGCGAAACCGCTACCGTCATGTCCATGCCTAGCTTGTTGAACGCCATCTTCGCGGCCACAGGCGTGCGAGTAAGGACCTTGCCGATCGACACGTCGGCGCTGGTGTCGGACAGCAATGCGCGCAAGGCCGTCTTGTCCGCAGCGACGCCGTCGGAAGCCCCCAGCGATGTTGCCCCAGTTGCGAGGATGCCCGTATGAAGATCGGTCGCCTCATCGGTGTGCTCGTCATCCTGATCGTGCTGGCTGTACTTGGTTTCAGCGCCTACGCCTTGCTCACCGTGCGCAACGGTGGCAACGATCAGGCCCTTCAACCAGCCAGCGCCGGTGCCCCGGCCAGCATCACCACCGCGTTGGCGCGCGGCGAATACCTCACGCGCGCAGCCGATTGCGCTGCATGCCACACGGTGCCTGGTGGCCAGGCCTTCGCCGGTGGCGTGGCTTTCAAGCTGCCTATGGGGACCATCTATTCCACCAACATCACCGCCGATCAAGAGACGGGCATTGGGACCTGGAGCGACGACGATTTCGTGCGCGCCTTGCATGCGGGCGTGAACAAAGCAGGCCAGCCGCTATATCCCGCCTTTCCTTACACGTCCTATACGGCGCTCAGTCGCGAGGACATTCTGGCCATCAAGACCTATTTGTTTAGCCTTCCCCCGGTTCACGCGCCGGCGCAGTCCAACGACCTGTCGTTCCCTTATAACCAGCGTTGGACCCTCAGTCTCTGGAATGCGTTGTTCCTCAAGAAGCAGCGTTTTGCGCAAGAGCAGGGCAAATCCGAAGCATGGAATCGCGGCGCCTACCTGGCCACAGCGCTTGGTCATTGCAGCGAATGCCACACGCCAAGAAACAGCGCCTTTGCGGTGAAAACCGCCGAGGATCTTGCCGGCGCCGAGCTGCAGGGCTGGACGGCCTACAACATAACCGCGGACAAGGATCACGGCATCGGCGCATGGAGTGACCAGGAGCTGGCCGAGTACCTGGCCAAAGGACACGCCGCAGGGCGCGGCACGGCTTCCGGCCCCATGGGCGAAGTGATCGAAAACAGCCTGCAATACCTGACGCCGGAGGACATATCCGCCCTGATCGCTTACCTGCGCGACGTGAAGCCACAGCAGGGCGGCGTTGCACTTCCGGCGGTGGCGGCCACGGGTAGTGGATCGGCAAAAGGTACGGCTGGCCTCGGCGAACAATTGTTCGTGGGCGCTTGCGCGGGTTGTCATCTAGACAACGGGCAGGGACGCCAATCCGACTATGCATCACTCGCTGGCATCCGCTCCGTGAGAGATCCTCAGGCGACCAACCTCACCCAGGTGATCCTGCATGGATCTCAGCTGCGCGTGGGTGCTCAACATGTCTTTATGCCATCGTTCGGTCGCGCGTATTCAGACGCCGAAATTGCCGCCTTGTCCAACTACGTCGTCAATCATTTCAGCGGGCAGCATGGCGCGCTTAGCGCGGAAGACGTCGCGAAGCGCCGATGAAGCGTGTGCACCCGTGCCGCTTACCTCGCCGGGTACGCGCTCGGCCTGTTTGATAAGGTCTTCTCACTCACCGAACTCTGCAGGCTCAAAGGCGAGTTGAAGTCGTCACCTGTGGATTCCGGCGCGCTTGCTTAGCGCCACCGCCTGGGTCCCATAACGGTTCTGATGCTCAAGAAGTTTTTTGGCTTTCATAGCCAAGGCGCTGTCGCAGCCGCGGCGCGGCAAAGTCCAGGAATGCACGCAACTTCAACGGTACGTGGCGCTGCCTTGGATACACCAGGCTGGCAGGCATGGGTGTTGGTTCGAAAGCTTGCAGCAGCCGTACCAACGCGCCGGACTTCAATGGATCGGCGACCTGGTCTGACAGGACGCGGGCAATGCCGGCATCGGCGATCGCGGCAATGACCGCAGCTTCTGCCGAATTCACAGTGAGGCGCGACGCCACCTGGATGATTTGAGTCGTTTGTTCAAAGCGAAACTCCCACTTATCTGCGGCCGAGTAACCCTCGTAGGTAATGCATTCGTGTGCGACGAGATCGCTTGGTTCTTTTGGAACGCCGTGCGATGCCAGGTAGGCAGGGCTGGCGCAAAGCACGCGACTCAGGAGTGCGATGCGGGTGGCGATGATGTCGCTATCCGGAAGCTCTCCCAGACGGACGGCGACATCGACATGTTCCTCGAGCAGGTTGGTCACGCGATCACTCAACTGGATACGGGCGTGGATCTCCGGATAAGCCTGGAGAAACTCAACCAACACGGGGACAACATGGTGGCGACCGACGACTTGAGGCGCACTGATGACCAGCTCTCCCTGAGGTACTCGATATTCGCCCGCTGCCGTGCGCTCGACTTCCACGAGATCTTCCAGGATGCGCCGACATGAGGCGACGTACTCGCGGCCCGCATCGGTCAGGGTGAGCTTTCGTGTGCCTCGCAGCACAAGGCGGACGCGAAGGTGTTCCTCCAATTCCGATACACGACGACTAACCGTGGCCAACGGAATGCGCAGTTGGCGACTGGCTGCGGAAAGGCTGCCTGTGTCTACCGCCGCCAGGAGAATTCTCATGGCTTCAAGTCGGTCCATAGCCTCTCACCGGTGGAAGGGCGCCTACCAAATTTACCGGCTAGTGGGTGGATCCGGAAGGGTCTAATTTCTCGCCCACACCCGGCCAGCCCATGAAGTCACGGTTCCTGGCCGCGACCGGCAAATCTGGCGATACGCCATCCAACAGCACGAATTATTGAGAAATCTGTCATGACCAAGATCGAGAAAGTCATCTTCATGGGCAAGACCCACACCAAAGTCAACCATGAGCCGAGCGCTCAGCATGGTGAGTACGGTGTCGTCGACAGCGCAGTGACTGTATCGATGCCGACATACAGGTCAACTAACGAGGCACTGGCTTATTTGGAAGCAGGCCGCGTGAAGGGCAAAGTCGTCGTCAACATCGAGTGAGCCTGCTTTTCCCACCCTCGGAGTTTCTTATGAAAATTGAGAACGCAACCGTCCTTGTCACCGGAGCCAACCGCGGGATTGGTTTGGCATTTACACGCGAGTTGCTCGCTCGCGGCGCCCGCAAGGTCTATGCCGGCGCACGTGACCCTTCAACCATCACGCAATCCGGTGTTCAGCCCCTGCGACTCGATGTCACCAATGCAGAGGACGTGGCGGCCGCCGCAGAACTGGCGTCGGATGTGACGCTGGTAATCAACAATGCTGGCATCACGGAGCTCGGGGGCTTTCTTGCAGCAGACAGCGAAGACGTCACGCGACGCATCTTCGAGACCAACTTTTTTGCCATGTTGCTCACGAGCAAAGCCTTCGCGCCAATTCTCAAGGCCAACGGCGGTGGTGCCTTGCTCAATGTGCTGTCTGTTGCCTCGTGGGTGAACAGTGGCGCGATGGCCGCCTATGCAGCGAGCAAGGCTGCCGCGTGGTCGCTCACCAACGCCCTGCGCATCGAACTGGCGGCGCAGAAGACGCAGGTGCTCGGACTGCATATGGGCTTTGTCGATACCGACCTCGCGAGCGCATTCGATGCCCCGAAGTCCAGCGCGGAGGAAATCGTCAAACGCGCGCTTGACGGACTCGAATCGGGCCTGGATGAGGTGCTTGCTGATGAACGCACCCTGCAAGTGAAGCAAAGCATGGCGTCGGCCAGACCCAGCTACCTGCCGCAGACCTCCTGAAGCCGGCATTCGATCGCCAGGTCTGGTCTCTGTCGACAACAGGTTTTCGAACCATCTGCACCTACTGAGAAATCGTTATGCTTTTCGAACCACTCACGACCACTTCGATTCAGCTCGCCAATCGCACCGTTATGGCGCCGATGACGCGCAATCGCGCCGTCGACGCCAACACACCCAATGGGCTGATGGCTGAATACTACGGTCAGCGTGCTTCGGCAGGCCTGATCATCGCTGAGGGCACGTCACCTTCACCCAACGGCCTGGGCTACGCACGGATTCCCGGACTCTTCAATGATGCGCAGGCGAGTGCGTGGAAAAAGGTTACCGACGTAGTCCACGCTAAAGGCGGCAAGATCTTCGTACAGCTCATGCACACAGGCCGCGTGTCACATGTGGCGAACCTGCCTATGGGCGCCGAAGTGCTCGGTCCGGTGGCCAGTGCGTGTCCCGGCGAGATGTACACCGACTCGCAGGGCATGCAGCCGCGCAGCGCCCCGCGAGCGATGAGCGAGACCGACATTGCTCATACCGTCGATGAATATGCGAAGTCAGCTCAACTCGCCATCGAGGCGGGATTCGACGGTGTCGAGTTGCATGCCGCGAACGGCTACTTGATCGAGCAATTCCTCAACGCTAACGTGAATCAGCGCACTGACGCCTACGGTGGCAGCATCCATGGCCGTAATCGCTTCGCACTTGAGGTCGTTCGCGCCACCGCCGCCGCCATTGGTGCCCACCGCGTCGGGATCCGTCTGTCGCCCTATGGCGTGTTCAACAGTACGGGCGCGTTCCCCGACGTCGAGGCTCAATACTTGGCACTCACTCAGGAGCTGTCGAGGCTGGGCTTGCTGTACGTCCATGTGCTGGATCACTCGGCCATGGATTCGTATATGGGCGCGCCTCCAGTGCCTGCCGAATTCAAGTTACAGCTTCGCGCTGCGTTCAAGGGCCTGTTTATCCTTGCAGGCGGCTTCGATCGCGCAAGTGCAGAAGGTGCGCTCAAGGCGGGTCACGCAGATCTCATCGCTTTCGCGCGCTCGTTCCTCGCCAATCCCGACTTGGTGGAACGAATGCGGACGAATGAAACACTGAATGCTGTAGACATGGCAACGCTCTATACCCAGGGCCCAAAGGGTTACACCGACTATCCGATACGTGCGACTTGATTTGCCGCTTCGCCGCGGAACGTCGCCCTTTTGGCAACCCCGTGAGGGGGACTCCGCTGCGCGGGGCGCCGACCTTGCCAAAGCCAGTTCACCGATCGATTCACCGAGCGGGCAGGGCGTTAGGGAAGGTCTGAACAACCCAGCGAGAAACCATCCGATTGGTGTCAAGTCATCTCGGGCGACAACGACGCCGAAATCGGAAATCCAGGGCGACGATCAGTCGGGCTGCTTATCCGTGTCATCGTCGTCGGCCTGCCCGATGCAACGACGACCGCTTCACCCGGCTCACGGCACACTACTAGCCCCGACATTCGGGCCTTGGTTCCATTCACCGCCTTTGTTGTGGCCACCAAGGGCCGCGTTGTAGCGTCAAGTCGTTGGAGGTTTCGAATGAGCAGCGCAGCAGTCACGCCCCAGCATGCACAGGGCGTGGACATGAAGCTGGAGGTTGTCGTCATCCCAGTTTCGGACGTTGACCGTGCCAAGCGCTTCTACGCCGACCTGGGGTGGCGGCTGGATGCTGACTTCGCCTCGGATGATGGCTACTTCCGCGTCGTCCAGTTCACGCCATTCGGTTCCCAGTGTTCGGTCATTTTTGGCAAAAACGTTACGGCGGCCAGATCAGGTTCCGCCCAGGGCCTGTACTTGATCGTCTCCGACGTAGAGGCGGCCCGCAAGGAACTGGTCGATCGCGGCGTGGAGATAAGCGACGTATTCCACGGCGCCGCTGGCGTTCACGCCGGCACGGACGAGCCCTACCTGTTCGGGCGAGCTCGTGTTAACGGTCCAGACCTGGAGCGCAGCAGCTACCGTTCGTTCGCTTCCTTCAGTGATCCGGACGGTAACGGCTGGCTGTTTCAGGAGATCACCCGGCGACTGCCCGGGCGCGTGGCTGCAGACGCCACATTCACCTCTTCAAAGGACCTCGCCGCTGCGCTGCGACGGGCCGCGGCCGCGCATGGCGAGCATGAAAAACGGAACGGAGGCCAGCACGATGAGAATTGGCCTGATTGGTACGCCGAGTACCTCATAAGCGAGCAGGCGGGTAAGGACCTACCCACGTGAGAATCGTGTTGAATGCCGCGAGCTCAATATGTAGGAGTCGGTCGAGCGGTACGACTTCCGCTCGACGTCGGGCGCTACCCCCATCTGCGAACTGACCTGCCAAGGAGATGGGTGGCAAGCGTTGTTTCATCGCGGCGCGACGCATTCAGGGCCGCATCCCTACCAAGACTTTGAAAAGGCGAAGGCACACATCCTGCGCTACCTGCGGCCGCGAGAGGACAGCTTGTACGGCAAGCCGGTGACTTATGCCGCCGTGAACAGCGCACCGGCGACTGGGCAGGGGCAGTCCATCGTTACCCACCATCCGCGCCGTGCCCGTCGCCAGAGGCCTCGGTTGTGATGCACGCCTGCGACCATTTGCAGGTAAGGGTGCGCCAGCCAAGGAGCGGCAAACAAGAAGGCGCCGCCATGCCGACGCCGTGCTCGGCGCGCTGCGCCAGCAAAACCAGTCTTTGCGCGCCGAGCAGTCCGATCGTCGTGTGTTCGCTGACCGGCTGACGCGGGGCATCTGGAAACGGCATAAAGCGTGCCAGCCCCATCCTGAGATCTATGCTACATTTTTGGTCCAGACAACGGAGGCACCCCCCGTTGTCTGCAAGGAGATTTTCGAGCCACGACCCCCATTCAACGGGCGGTATGTCCAGCCAAATTTCCCGGGAGCGCAAGCGATGCCAATGACTCGCCGCGAGTTCATCAAGTTCACAGGCTTGGGACTGGCTGTATCCAGTCTCGGCATGTTGGGCTTCGGAGCCTCAGGAGTGGCGCAAGCCGCCGCCGTACGGCCCTTCAAGCTTGCCCACGCCACTGAAACGCGCAACACCTGCACGTACTGCTCAGTCGCCTGCGGCATTCTTATCTACAGCTTGGGGGATCGCGCCAAGAATGCGCTTTCCAACATCATCCATATTGAAGGTGATCCCGATCATCCTGTGAATCGGGGCACGCTGTGCCCGAAGGGTGCGGCGCTGCTCGACATTGTGCATGCGCCCACGCGATTGAAAACACCGCGTTATCGTCCGCCGGGCGGCACCGAGTTCAAGGACGTCTCCTGGGACTTCGCACTGGATCGCATCGCCCGACTGATGAAGGACGATCGCGACAAGAATTTCATCGCGAAGAATGCCGCTGGCGACACCGTCAATCGCTGGACCAGCGTTGGCATGCTGGCGGCCTCGGCGTCGTCCAGTGAAACCTCCTACCTCACGTGGAAGGTGGTTCGCTCGCTCGGCATGGTGGTGTTCGACAACCAGGCGCGTGTCTGACACGGACCGACGGTGGCCAGTCTGGCCCCATCATTCGGTCGCGGTGCAATGACCAACACCTGGCAGGACATCAAGAACGCCAACGTCGTCATTGTCATGGGTGGCAACGCCGCTGAAGCGCACCCTTGCGGTTTCAAATGGGTGATCGAAGCAAAGATAGAGAACGGCGCCAAGCTCGTGGTGGTCGATCCGCGCTTTACGCGCACGGCCTCGGTGGCCGACTACTACGCGCCGATTCGCCCCGGCACGGACATTGCGTTCCTCAATGGCGTGATTCATTACCTGCTCGAAAAAGACGCCATCCAGCACGAGTACGTGCGGGCGTACACCAACGCGAGCCTGATCGTGAAGGACGGTTTCGGTTTCGAAGACGGCCTGTTCAGCGGCTACAACGAGGAAACCCGCACCTACGACAAGTCGAGCTGGGACTACGAGCTGGACAAGGACGGCTTTGCCAAGTTTGACGACACCTGGCAAGACCCGCGTTGCGTCATCAATCTGCTCAAGCATCACGTGTCCCGCTATACGCCGGAGATGGTGTCCCGAATTTGCGGCACGCCACAGGACAAGTTCCTGCAAGTGTGCGGGCTGATCGCCAGCACCTGCGCGCCAGACAAGGCCATGACCAGCCTGTTTGCACTCGGTTGGACGCAGCACTCGGTGGGCGCGCAGAACATCCGCAACATGGCGATGGTCCAGCTGCTGCTGGGGAACATCGGCGTGGCAGGCGGAGGCATGAATGCCTTGCGTGGCCACTCCAACATTCAGGGATTGACCGACGTCGGACTGCTTTCCAATCAGATGCCGGGCTACATGAACCTGCCCACCGACAAGGAAACCAACTTCGACATCTACATGTCGACCCGGCAGTTCAAGCCATTGCGTCCCGGCCAGATCAGCTACTACCAGAACACCCGCAAATTCTTCGTGAGCCTGATGAAGGCGCTGTATGGCGATGCTGCCACGCCGGAGAACAACTGGTCCTTCGACTGGCTGCCCAAGCTCGACATACCGTTGTACGACATCATCAAAGCGTTCGAGATGATGAACAACGACCAGATGACGGGCTACCTCTGCCAGGGCTTCAATCCGCTGCAGGCGTTTCCGGATCGCGGAAAGATCCGCCGCGGTTTGAGCAAGCTGAAATTCCTGGTGACGATGGACCCATTGGATACCGAGACCTCGCGCTTCTGGCAGGACTTCGGTCCGCAGAATCCTGCCAATTCCGCCCAGATCCAGACCGAAGTGTTCCAGCTTCCCACCACGTGTTTTGCCGAAGAAAGCGGCTCGCTGGTGAATTCGGCGCGCTGGCTGCAATGGCATTGGAAGGCGGCGGAAGGTCCGGGCGATGCCATGTCTGACATCTGGATCATGACGGGTATCTACCATCGCCTGCGCGAGCTGTATCGTAAGGAAGGTGGCGCGTTCCCCGATCCATTGCTCAACCTTACGTGGAAGTACACCGACCCGCTCAGCCCCAATCCGGAAGATTTGGCGAAGGAAATGAACGGTCGAGCATTGGCTGATCTCACCGATCCGGCCACCGGTGCGGTCACCAAGGCTGGCACGCTGCTGGACGGCTTCGGGCAATTGCGCGATGACGGCACGACCTCATCCGGTTGCTGGATTTTCTCGGGCTCGTTTACCGAGAAGGGCAACCAGATGGCCCGCCGTGATGCCACCGATCCACGCGAGCAAGGCATTGCGCCAAACTGGGCGTGGGCATGGCCGGCCAACCGACGCATTTTGTACAACCGCGCTAGCGCCGATCCGCAAGGTAAGCCATGGAATCCGGCCAAGCCTGTCATTTCGTGGAACGGCACACGCTGGGTGGGCATCGACGTGCCCGACTACACGCCTACGTTGAATCCATCCGCGGGCGTCAGTCCGTTCATCATGAACGATGAAGGTTTGGGCCGCCTGTTCGCCCGCAAACTCATGGCGGAAGGGCCATTCCCCGAGCACTACGAGCCGCTGGAATCCCCGGTGGAGAACGTGCTGCACCCAAAGGTAAACAACAACCCGGCGGCGCGCGTGTTTGCTGACGACCGCGCAGCATTTGGCAGTCCAAAGGACTTCCCATATGTGGCAACTACGTACCGCCTCACCGAGCACTTCCACTTCTGGACCAAGCATGCGCTGATCAACGCAATCCTTCAGCCGGAAGAATTCATCGAGATCGGCGAAGTGCTTGCCAAGGAGAAGGGCATTGTGCAGGGCGGCTGGGTCAAGGTGTCGTCCAAGCGCGGCGAAGTGGTGTGCAAGGCGTATGTGACCAAGCGCATCAAGCCGCTCACCGTCGATGGCAAGCCGACGCATGTGATCGGCGTGCCACTGCATTGGGGTTTCACCGGCCAGGCCAGGAAAGGCTACGGGGCCAACACGCTGACGCCTTCCGTGGGCGACGCCAATACGCAGACGCCGGAATTCAAGGCGTTCCTGGTAAACATCGAGAAGACCAGCGCACCGGTCGCAGCCTGAGGAGGCCGTCATGTCCGATCTGCAATCGCAAGATTACATCCGGCGCTCCGCATCGACGATGACGCCTCCCTCGGCACGCAACGCCGAGGAGCAAGTGGCCAAACTCATCGATGTCAGTCGTTGCATTGGTTGCAAGGCTTGCCAGTCGGCCTGCATGGAGTGGAACGACCTGCGGCAGGAGATCGGCCACTTCGAGGGCTCTTACCAGAACCCCGATGACCTGAGTCCCAATGTGTGGACGTTGATGAAGTTCGCCGAGTACGAGAACGAGCAGGGCAATCTCGAGTGGCTGATACGTAAGGATGGCTGCATGCATTGCGAAGACCCGGGTTGCCTCAAGGCTTGCCCTGCGCCGGGCGCGATCGTGCAATACGCCAACGGCATCGTCGACTTCATCAGCGACAAATGCATCGGCTGCGGCTACTGCGTGAAGGGTTGCCCATTCGACATTCCGCGCATCAGCAAGAAGGACCACAAGTCGTACAAGTGCACCTTGTGTTCCGACCGAGTGGCAGTTGGGCTGGAACCTGCGTGCGTCAAGGCGTGCCCCACCGGCGCCATCATGTTCGGTTCCAAGACTGACATGACGCACTGGGCAGGGAAGCGCATTGTGGACCTGAAAGCGCGCGGCTTCGAAAATGCCGGCCTGTACGACCCGCCCGAAGTGGGCGGCACGCACGTGATGTACGTGCTGCATCACGCGGACAAGCCATCGCTTTATTCAGGCCTGCCCGACAATCCGCACATCAGCGCGGCGGTGGAGGCGTGGAAGGGTATCGCGAAGCCGTTGGCCATGATGGGTATCGCGCTGGCTGCCGTGGTGGGCTTCTTCCACTACATCGTGAATGGCCCCAATGAAGTGACGGAAGAGGACGAGGTGCAGGGCGGGCGTGTGCTGGAGGAAGAGACGGAGAACACACCATGATCCGTTCCAACACCGTCATTGTTCGCTATACCACCGCCCAGCGGGTCAACCACTGGATCAACGCCATCTGTTTTGTGCTGATGGTGCTGTCAGGGCTGTCGATGTTCCATCCCATCATGTTCTGGCTGTCCGGCCTGTTCGGCGGCGGTCAATGGACGAGGGCGCTGCATCCTTGGATTGGCTGCGTGCTGATGGCGAGCTACATCGGGATGATCATTCAATTCTGGCGCGCGAACCTCTGGCACAAGGACGACACGGCATGGATGAAGTCGGTCGAGGCGGTGGTGGAAGACGACGAGGAACACATACCACCGGTTGGCCGCAATAACGCGGGCCAGAAGCTAGTGTTTTGGTCAATGACTCTGCTGATTCCCACGCTGTTTCTCACCGGGCTGGTGATCTGGGAGGTGTATTTCGGCGAAGCTACGTCGATCTCCGTGCAGCGCGGGGCAGTGCTGATTCACAGCACGGCGGCGTTCCTCGCCATCATCATCTGGATCATTCATGTGTATGCGGGAATCTGGGTGCGCCACTCCATACGCGCGATGACCCAGGGCTACGTGACTCCCGGCTGGGCGTGGCGCCACCATCGCAAATGGCTGTGGGATATGGCCTCCGGCCATGACAAGACTGGCATCAGGAAGCGTCCATGAAGCAGGCTGGCGCACCGCCCGAGGGCAAATGGACAGGCCCCCAGCATGCCGGCGTCAAGGCACCTGATCCGATCCTGCTCGCCAATCCAGCCAAGCGGTTCGCTGCCACGACACAGCGACTGGAACATTTGGCCGACGGTCATCCGATGGAGGCCTGGCTGCAATTCATGGCGATGCTCGCGCGTGCGCAGCACGACGTGGCCACAACGCTGGCGCCTGCTTCGGAAATCAGTGCGGCGGCTGTTGTCCAGGCCGTCGAGGCACGCTTGCCGCCGTTGGCGGCGGATGGTCATCATCGCGATGCGTCGTGGCGTGAAGGATTGAAGTTGCTGCTCGATCGCATGGATCGCAGCGATCTACCGCCTGCCGCCGTAGAGGCTATGGACCAACTGCAGCATCGCGATGCGGCCTCGCTGGAAACGCTAGCCGACCATTTCCTGCGCGGCGAGCTGGAAGCCTCGGACGTGGGGGCGGTGGTCTTCGTCGCCGCTGCGCTGCAGGTGTATTTCACGTGTTCAGCAGCTCGCCTGCAGACCGAGGATCTACGCCTGCTAGAGGAACGCGCACTTTGCCCGTGTTGCGGTTCGCCTTCGGTATCGGGCCTGATCACTGCCAGCGGTGTGACGCCCGGCGCGCGCTATCTGTATTGCTCGCTGTGCTCCACCGCGTGGAATCACGTGCGCGCGGTGTGCATCACCTGCGGCGGCACGCGCAAGCTATTCCTGCAAGGCATCGAAGGCGACGAAGGCGTGGTAAAGGTCGAGACCTGCGCCGAATGCCACACCTACGCCAAGCTGTTCTACCAACTGCAGGACACGCAGGTCGATCCGTATGCGGACGATCTTGCGTCGCTGGGCCTGGATATCCTGGTGACGGAAGCGGGCTTCGCCCGTCACGCACCCAATCCGCTGCTGCTGGTTGGCGATAGCGAAGCGGTGGCCGAATAGCCACCGCAGACAGCTCGCTTCAGTGCATGCCAAGCCATGACGCCAGCGTGCCACCAAGGATGCCAAAGCCGACCACCGCCGCGGCAAGGGCTGCCAACACCCGCAAGTTGAAGGAACGCCCGAGCATCACCAGCGACGGCAGGCTTACCGGCGGCAGGGTCATCAGCAAGGCCGCTGCCGGCCCACCTCCCAGCCCCAGCGCCAGCATGGCCTGCACGATGGGCACTTCACCCGCCGTGGGAATGACGAACAGCATTCCGGTCAGCGATAGTGCGGCAATCCAGGACCATTGGTTGCCGATCTCCGGCCCAATGTGAGGAAACATCCAGGCGCGCGTCGCGCCCAACAGCAAGACGATCACCAGGTATTCGGGAATCAACCGTACCGTCATCCGCACGAAGATGCGCGCCCAGCGTTTGAGCGTCTCACTCCATGAAAGTGGCTCCGACTCCATCGGTTGCCATGGGGTCGGCACGGCCGGGCCCGCCGCCGCCATCCGATTGGCCAGGTGGCCAAGCCCGAACACCATCGGCACGCTCAGCAGCAAGCGCAACAAGGTCCAGTGCCAGCCGAGCACGAAGCCGGTAAATACCAGTGTCGCCGGATTCAACATCGTGTTGCCAAGCCAGAACGCGACCGCCGCGCCCGGCGTCGCCCGATGTTCGCGCAAGCCCACGACCACCGGCGATGCGCAGCAGGTGCACATCATCCCCGGCACGCCCAGCAGGCCGCCGGCCAACACGCTGCCGAAACCGCGTTGGCCAAGCACTCGCTCCACCCAATGCACTGGCAGCAAGGCTTGCACGCCCGAGCCCAGCAGCAAACCCAGCACCATCGCCTGCCAGATGGCTTTGCCATAAGCCAGCGCGTAGCCGAGCGCGGCGCTCCATGACGGTGCCGGTGCGCTCGCCTGATCACCCATCAGGATCGAATGGCCGATGGAATGCTGGGACGCAGCCACAAAGGCGCGCCCGTAGTACGGATGCCATTTCACATAGAACAGGCCGGCGATAGCCAGCAACACGAAAACGGACCAGCGGACATGACGCGCTGTGTGCAGGGCGGCAGGCATGGAAATCCCCCACGAAGGGTCTGGGACATCACGGCCCTACAGGGCACGCCATTGCCGCCAGATACCGCAGGCCGAACGCACTGCGGAGGGGCAAGACCAACGCTGCAGCCAGTGCAGTCGCTTTACCCAGCATGCTACGGCGTTCGGCCAAAGTCACCATGGCGTATGCAATAGCCAGGGCGCGACCGGGGTTCTGTGAACCCGATGTGCACGCGCGAGCACCAGGCTTCCCGCACGATGGTTTGCCTTGACCGGGCTCAGTCTGCCCCGCAGCATAGGGACAACCCGAGTCATCGTCGCCGCGCACTCGAGTCCATGCCTGAGTGACCGGCGATGCCACTGGATGAGCGCCATGGCTGAACCCGAGGTCGTCTCTCTGCGCCAGCTTCCTGCGGTTGCCACTGTGTTGGCAACGGCCGAGGCGGTTTTGCTGCTGGAACGACACGGACGCATCGCGATGACCGATGCCATCCGCCGCGTGATCGACGACGCGCGTGCAGGTTTGCGCACCCATCCCGACACGGCACCCAGCGCCAACGAACTCGCGCAACGGGCCGGCGCATGGCTGGAGGCGCGCGTGCCGGGTTTGCGTCCGCTGTTCAATCTCACGGGCACCGTATTGCACACCAATCTCGGTCGTGCGGTGTTGGCAGAAGCGGCGATCGACGCAGCAGTGAGCGCGATGCGCTACGCCGTAGCTCTGGAATACGACCTGGACGAGGGCAAGCGCGGCGAACGCGACGATCACCTGCGGTCCCTGCTGTGTGAATTGACCGGCGCGGAAGACGCCACCGTGGTGAACAACAACGCCGCGGCCGTGCTGCTTTGCCTCAACACGTTTTCGCTCGGCCGCGAGGCGGTGGTGTCGCGCGGCGAGCTGATCGAGATCGGCGGTGCTTTCCGCATGCCCGACATCATGACGCGCGCCGGTACGCGCTTGCTGGAAGTAGGCACCACCAACTGCACACATGCTGCCGACTACCGCAGCGCGATCAACGAGCGAACGGGCATCGTGCTCAAGGTGCATACCTCGAACTACCGCATCCAGGGTTTTACCGCGGAAGTGGGTGCGCGCGAACTGGCGGCCATTGCCGATGCCGCCGGCGTGCCGCTGCTGAACGATCTCGGTTCCGGCAGTCTGGTCGATCTGTCGCGCTACGGTCTCGCCAGGGAACCCACCGTGCGCGAAGCGGTGGGCGAGGGCGCGCAGCTCGTCACCTTCTCTGGCGACAAATTGCTGGGCGGCCCGCAGGCCGGATTCATCGTCGGTCATCGTTCTCTCATCCAACAGATCAATCGCAATCCACTGAAGCGCTCGCTGCGCGTGGACAAGCTTCGCCTGGCTGCCATCGAGGCCACCCTGAATCTGTATCGCGATCCCGATCGTCTTGCCGAGCGGCTGCCGACCCTGCGATTCCTGGCGCGCAGCAAGAGCGATATCCAAGCGCAGGCGCAACGCTTGCAACCCGTTGCGGCCGAGCGCTTCGGCGATGCCTTTGTGGTTGAGGTGGGTGACTGCGTCAGCCAGGTTGGCTCCGGCGCATTACCGCTGGATACGCTTGCCAGTGCCGCCCTGGTGATCCGTGCGCGCGGGAGCCAGGGCGCGTTGGAACACTTGGCTGGCGCGCTACGCAAGTTGCCACGTCCGATCATCGGCCGCGTTGCCGACGGGGCGCTGCGCCTGGACCTGCGCTGCCTGACCGAAGCCGATGAATCCTTGTTTCTGGCGGCACTTGCCCAGCTCAACACCGACGACCCCGCCGTGCACGCTCCATGATCGTTGGCACGGCGGGCCATATCGACCACGGCAAGACCGCGCTAGTAAGGGCCTTGACCGGTGTCGATGGCGATCGCCTGAAAGAGGAAAAAGTCCGCGGCATCACCATCGACCTGGGCTTTGCTTTTCTTCCGTTGCAAGACGGCAGCATCCTCGGCTTCATCGATGTGCCCGGTCATGAGCGGTTTGTACGCACCATGGTGGCCGGTGCCAGTGGCATCGATATCGCTCTGCTGGTGGTAGCAGCCGACGACGGCGTGATGCCACAGACCCTGGAACATCTGGCGATTTTGGACCTGCTGCACATCGAGCACGGCGTCATTGCGCTCACCAAGGCCGACCTGGTCACGCCCGAACAACTCGCCAATGTGAGCGCGCAAATTCGCCAAGCGACCGCTGGCACCGTGCTCGCAGGGGTGGACATTGTGTCGGTCTCATCGGTCACCGGCCTCGGCATCGAAACGCTGCGCCATCGACTCGCCGCCGACGCGCACGCGCTGGACCAGCGTGCCAGCGAAGGCCTTTTTCGCCTGGCCGTCGACCGAGTGTTTACGTTGCCTGGCATCGGCGTGGTGGTGACCGGCACCGTGTTGTCCGGCATGGTGCAGGTCAAGGATCAGGTACGGATCAGCCCTTCAGGGCAGGCCGCGCGAGTGCGCTCGGTGCACGCGCAGAACCGTGAAGTGGAGCGCGCGACCGCCGGTGACCGTTGTGCGCTTAACCTCGCTGGCGATGGCATCGCTAAGGATGCGATTCATCGCGGCGACATGGTCGTCGACCCTTTCCTTCATGCGCCTACCGACCGCATCGACGCGCGCCTGAAACTCTTGCCCGGCGAACCCAAGCCCATCGGCCAGTGGTTTCCCGTGCGCCTGCATCATTGTGCTGTCGAGGTCGGTGCACGCGTCGTCTTGCTTGAAGGCGAGCATCTGTTGCCCGGTGGCACGACAGACGTCCAATTGGTATTGAGCCGACCCATCGCCGCCGCTGCGCTTGATCGCTTCGTGCTGCGCGACGTATCCGCCCAGCGCACGATAGGCGGCGGCCAGTTCCTCGATCTGCGCGCACCTTCGCGCCAGCGACGCACCGCGGAACGCGAAACCCAGCGCGCGGCGCTGGCCATGGCCGACCCGCGAGAGGCCTTCGCCGCCTTGCTCCAGGCACCTCCGTTCGCATGGGATCTCTCGGCCTTCGCCCGGGATCGCGCGCTGTCTGTGGCCAGGTGCAGTGACATCGCCGCCGTGCTCTCGCCAGTGGTATTCCCGGTCAGCGAGGTGCGCATCGCCATCAGCCAGGCACAGTGGCAGCGCTTCGTT
The DNA here is from genome assembly GCF_057787755.1 of Dyella sp. OK584. Classification (NCBI taxonomy): domain Bacteria; kingdom Pseudomonadati; phylum Pseudomonadota; class Gammaproteobacteria; order Lysobacterales; family Rhodanobacteraceae; genus Dyella; species Dyella sp. OK584. The sequence continues at coordinate 3,320,293 of NZ_CM173542.1, read as the reverse complement.
GCTGCCCTGGTCGAATGTCTGCAGACCTTCCATGCGACGCATCCCGATGTGCAGGGCCTGGGAAGGGAGAAACTGCGGTTGGCACTGCAACCCAGGCTGCCGGCGGCCGCCTTCGCACAGGCCCTTCAGCATGCAGATTTTGCTGGCCGCGTGGTTCGCGCTGGCGCCTTCGTGCGGATGGCCGACCATTCCCTGCAGTTGAGTCCGGCACGTGCAGCGTTATGGCAAACGATCGCCCCGTTGCTGGGTGGAGAGGTCCGTTTTCGCCCGCCACGGGTGCGCGACATCGCTGGAACGCTTGCGCGTCCGGAGCAGGACATCCGACAGCTGATGATATTCGCAGCGCGGTTGGGCCTGGTCGACGAAGTGGCGCACGACCATTTCTTCCTTCGCGCCGCGGTGCATGAAATGGTGCTGATCGCCGCGGACATCGCCGCACATGCGACTGACGGGCGGTTTACTGCGGCGCAGTTTCGCGACCGCATCGACAGCGGTCGAAAAGTCGCCATCCAGATATTGGAGTTTTTCGACCGGCACGGCGTTACGCTCAATCACAGCACCCTGCGTAGGATGCAGGTACGGTATCTCGACCTGTTCGGACCTGCCCCGATGTAACCGTGCCAAATGGAAGAGAATCGTCTCCGGTGGGACGTCCGGACTTCAAATCCGGGTGAGGCAGCCAGACTGTCTCGGGTGGGTTCGACTCCCACTCTCTTCCGCCAACCCATTCGTGGCTTTGTCAGATGACCTGGATGCCCGGAGTGCCCGCCGCTACCGCGCCCATGATGCTCACGCGCGGATAGCCAGCGGCCTCGATCATCGCGCGGATTGCCTCAGCTCGCTCCGCCTTACACGCGACCAACAGGCCACCCGAGGTCTGTGGATCGGTCAATAGCGCGCGGCGCCATTCCGGCAGGTCCGGGGGCAGGGTGACGCCATCGCCGTAGCTATTCCAGTTTCGCTGGGAAGCGCCCGTCACATAGCCCGCTTGCGCCAAAGCCTCGGCCTGGGTAAGAAAGGGAATGCGTGCTTGTTCAATCCTGAGTTGCAATCCGCTGGCAACAGCCATTTCCAGGCCGTGCCCCAGCAAGCCGAAGCCGGTGACATCAGTGATTGCATGCACGTCCTCATCCTTGGCCAGCTCGCGCCCGATGCGGTTGAGCAACGTGGTCGAGGCGAGCATCTCTGCGTACGCATGGGCCGGCAGGGCCAGCTTCTTGAATGCAGCCGAATAGATGCCGACGCCAATACCCTTGGTGAGGATAAGGGCGTCGCCCGGTTGCGCGCCGGAATTTCGGCGCACGTTGGCGGGCTCGCACAGCCCAATCGCCGCGAGACCGTAAATGGGCTCGGCCGAATCGATCGAGTGTCCGCCGGCAATGGGGATGCCGGCCTCCGCGCAGATCGCTTCGCCTCCAGCAAGAATCGCGCGCACCGTCGACACGTCTATTTTGTTCAGCGGCATCCCCAGAATGGCCAATGCCATGATCGGGTTGCCACCCATTGCGTACACATCGGACAGCGCATTGGCCGCGGCGATACGGCCGAAATCGTAGGGGTCGTCGACCACCGGCATGAAGAAATCGGTCGTGGCGATTACGCAGGTGCGCTCGTCCACCTGCCAAACGGCTGCATCGTCGCTGGACTCGGTACCCACCAGGAGCTGAGCGAACGGCATCGCAGCAGGCTTGTTGGCAAGCAATTCCTGAAGCACGGAAGGTGCGAGCTTGCAGCCACAGCCGCCACCATGGGCGAGGTCGGTCAAACGAACGGAGGTCATATAGATCCTACGAAAGTTCGGATGGCGCGAAATCCAAGTGCCGCCAAGCATAGCGAAAAGCCAAAGAACTTAAAGCATGCGAGGGGCTGCTCTATGTCGGCACCGTTCCAGGGCTGGCCGTCTCTGCCTCGACCACCTGACTATTGCCCTAATCCGTCGCCCAGTGGTGCGCCCCAGTTCCGTAGACAACGGATAGTGTCTTTTGAGAATCGGAGGATCTATGACCAACAAGCGTTTTACCGACGAGTTCAAAGCCGAGGCGGCGAAGCAAGTCAGTGAGCGCGGCCATCCGATGGCCGAAGCCGCCGAGCGACTCGGTGTGTCGTCGCACAGCCTCTATTCATGGCTTCGTGAGCGCGGCGTCAGCGCGATGCACGCAGGGCCCAGAAGGAAGTCGACCTGCTGCTTTATGAAGGCACGGATTGGCGAGTATTTGAGAAACCTTGTCAGGACAAATTCAAGCAAATGAATGACCGACGCGATCATCAATCGGAAGACACGGTTTGAAATTCGCGACTCCGAGACTCGGTCGCTGAAGTCGCTGCCCGCCTCGGCGTGTCGACCCACAGCCTGTATCAATGGGTTAAGGCCGTGAAGCCCGACAAGACCGAGCAGCAAACTGCCGAGTTGACCGAGGCAAAGAGTGGACTGCCCCGGACTGACTCAGCGCTTCGGAGCCCCACTGGAGGTCAGCACGCAGGCGGCACCGTCGTGAACTCCCTTCGATCGGAGGCGAATAAGCGGGCAATCGTGCAACAACTGAGCGAGCAGATACGAGTGATTCGCCCTTCCGAAGCCGCGCAGACATTTTGAACAGGGGCTAATAGACACGGCGTTAACCGACGGCGTTGTATTCAGGCGGGACGGTACGCTTCTCTGCGGGTCATGGGGTTGCCTTTTGGCAGCGCCTGATAGGGCAGCTACCGGCCTTCGCGTCATCGCGGGTCGGAGATCCGTTATCTATGTTTCGTGAGCCAGTGGTGCACGGGCTAGGTCCGCGGATGCAGGCGGAGTGTCAATCCCCATCGGCTCGGGGGCGTAGTGGCAGGATACATACGGTGTCCGCGATGAGCGCTTTTCGCACCACTCGTTGGAGCCTGATCCCTGGCGACGAGTTCACCTTCTCTCCAGGCGCAGTCCCGCGTGTTCAAGGTTCATGCCTGGATCGTCGGCGATTACACAAGCGAGGCAGGAGAAAGCCAGGATCACTTTGTGCTACGCGTTGCTGAAGCATTGAAGCAATGGACGGATGACACCGGCACTGAAGCATGTGGACCAATATTGCGCGCAACCGACGGCTCGCTTCGCGTCCAGCTGACGACCGAGAAGGCACAGACGGTCTGCCTGCTCTCGGTGAAGGCGCTAGCCGGTTACATGCTCACCGGAAACAGCATCCATAGCCACCCCCACACGCGCGCAGGCTCAGTGCGACTGACCGCCGAGGATGAAGCCGCCCTGTCAGCGCTAGGCGAGGAGAAGATGCTCAATGACCTGCTTTCGACCGCGAGCATGAGTCAAAGCGTCATGCCACCATCGATGGTGAGGCTTGAACCGGTCATGTAGCGGGACGACGCACCGGCCAGGTAGGAAACGAGTTCGGCAATGTCTTCGGTCTGGCCCACCTGTCCCAGCGGCACTATGCCCTTGATGTGCTCGATATGCTCAGCGGTCATGTCTGTTTCGATGGGACCGGGTTGGATGTTGTTGACGCGGATGCCGCGGGGAGCCAGATCCAGAGCGAGGCCTTTGACCATGGCGGCCACCGCAGCCTTGCTCATGCCGTAAACCGTCCCGATCGGGGTCAGTGGCCGTACGGCACTATTGCTGCCGATGGTGATGACTCGTCCGTTGTCGCCCATGTGCGCCACCGCCGCCTGGATCGCCACGTAAACACCGCGCACGTTCACTTGAAGCACCTCGTCGAGATCCGTAAGGGAGAAGGCGTCGACCAAGCCTAGACGCAGGATGCCGGCGTTGACCACCACGACGTCGAGGCGGCCGAAATGCGCCAGCACCGTTTCAACGGCCGCCCGGATCGCGGTTGCATCGGCGCTGTCTGCTTGCACGGCGAGGGCCCGGCCACCATCGGCCACGACGGCGTCCACGACGTGCTGCGCGCTGTCGGGACGTGACACGTAGGTGAGGCCGACGGAGAAGCCGTCGCGCGACAATCGGCGCACGGCGGCCGCACCGATACCTCGTGATCCGCCGAAAACAAGGGCGACTTTCTCGTTGTTACTGGCATCAGTGTTCATGGATATCCTAGTTATGGAATGATCGATCAATAATTTGTGATAAAAAAGCGCCGTGCAAGACGACGCCATCCAGGAAAGCGGTGACTACGCGAGCAGGCGATCGACTGCAAAGCGGGCAAGGCGGCGCAGCTCCGCCACCTTCGCACCGCTACGAGCGGCAAGCTGAATGCCCGTCATGCTCATCATTAGATAGTCGGCCGTCTCCCTCGCGCTCAAAGTTGGGTCGATCTCACCTGCTGTCTGTCCTTCGCGAATCCGCTTGACCAGTCGCGAGTGCAGGTAAGTCGATCCTTTCGCGCGCAGCTCCGACAATTGCGGCTCGGCCGATCCAAATTCGCACGCGGAGACAACGCCCATGCAGCCCAGCGCTCGCATCGCATCGTCATCAACCGCCAGGCCTTCGAGCATGTCTCGGAAGCCTTGTAGAGCAGACGCGGGAGCCTGCAAACGCTGCGCGTGAGATGACGTCGTACGTTGCTGGTAGTCGGTAAGGGCTTCCACATACAACTGCCATTTGTCGCCAAAGGTGTTGTACAGGCTCTGGCGTCCGATGCCCATGGCCTTCACCAGTTCGTCAGTGGACGTGCCGGCGTAGCCCTTGCTCCAAAAAACGAGCCGGGCTTGCTCAAGGGCGGTTTCACGATCGAATTCGCGTGGTCTAGCCATGGGTCTATGGTGAACGTTATGGACTGATGTGTCAATAACATGCCTGCGATATCGAACTTTGGCGTCAGTCGAGACCGAGGCGGCGATTGCAAGGTCTCAAGTGGAGCGCCTATAGGCCGCTTGATACAGGCCTATGGAGTGGCGCGCAGTGGGAGCCAACCACGTATTCACCACTGAATTGGACCAATTCAGAAGTCGCGGGGCAGCGTAGGGAGGTTTACCAAGAGCAGGTGACTTCCGGCAGGCGAAGCTTTCTTGGACTGACCCACCCCCGGAAAACTGGGCCATCGTAAAGTAGAGACTTCGCCACCATGGGCCCCCGTAGCCAACGAGGAGTCAGGCAGTGAAGAAGTCACGGTTTACCGAAGAGCAGATCGCCTACGCGCTCAAGCAGGCCGAGCTGGGGATGACGGTTGGCGAGATCTGCCGGAAGATGGGCGTGGCCGAGGCCACGTTCTATGTCTGGCGCAAGAAGTACGGCGGATTGGGGCCGTCAGAGCTGAAACGGCTACGCTTGCTGGAAGAGGAAAATCGCAAGCTCAAGCAGCTGGTCGCCGACCTGAGTCTGGACAAGGCAATGTTGCAGGAGGTGGTGACAAAAAAGCTCTGAGGCCTGCCCAGAAGCGCACCTGGATAGGCCGGTTGTGTGAGCGCTTCGGCGTCAGCGAACGATGCGCATTGCGGCTCATGTCGATGTCGCGTTCGAGCTTTTCCTACAAGGCCAAAGCGCGTGACTGCAGCGTCATCCGCATGCGAATGCGCGAGATCGCGTTGAACCGTGTCCACTACGGCTGTGAGCGGGTGTTTGTCATGCTGCGGCGTGAGGGATGGCGCGACAACCACAAACGGGTTCATCGCATTTACAAGGAAGAAGGCCTTTCCCTGCGGCATTGCCGGCCTCGTCGCAGCCGTAGTGCCCGTCGTCGGCAACCGATCAAGGTAGCTACAGCACCCAACGCGCTGTGGGGAATGGACTTCGTCAGTGATGCCCTGTTCGATGGGCGTCGTTTTCGATCGCTGACGGTGGTGGATCACTTCACCCACGAGTGCCTGGACATCGTGGTGGATCAGTCACTGCGTGGCGAGCACGTGGCGCAGGCGATGGTCAGGCTGGTGGCACAACGTGGCAAGCCTGCGGCGATTAAGGTGGACAACGGAAGCGAGTTCGCCGGGAAGGTGATGGATCGCTGGGCCTACGAGAATGGCGTGGAGCTGGACTTCTCCCGACGCGGTACGCCGACCGACAACGCGTTGGTAGAAAGCTTCAATGGACGGCTTCGGCAGGAGTGCTTGAACGAGCACTGGTTCTTGTCGCTGGAGGATGCACGGAGCAAAATCGCAGCATGGCGGCGCTTCTATAACGAGGATCGTCCCCACTCTGCACTGGCATGGAAAACACCTGCCGAATTCGCCCGAGAACACGGGTCCCAAGCGAATTCACAGGAGCCGTAACAGGTCGGATTCTCTACCGACTGTTGGCCTAGAAAACGGGGGTGGGTCAGGACGAGCCCTAGTCTGCCTGCCGGGTGTTCGATCAAAGGGGGTGACGGGTTGCCGTCCTTGGGATGTCACGATCGTCACTTCGACCCGTTGTACCGATGCGTTTTCACGCTCATTCGCGAGGTTATGACCTATGAAAGGCATGCCGGCGATTATCTGCTCGCTGTGTGTTGCCGTCAGTGCGCTAGGGATCACGCCTCTCGCTTCCACGGCAGCTCCCGCGAATGCAACGCCTGAGCTGATCACACTGGGAGGCATCATTCATTCCGACAGCGATGACACGCTCGCTTTCACTCCCGATGGAAACACGGTGTTCTTTGATCGCAGCAACGGGCCTCACAAGACGATCATGGTGTCACACAAAGTGAACGGCTCGTGGTCGACGCCGCAGGTCGCAAGCTTTTCCGGTCACTGGTTCGACCAAGATCCGCTCGTCGCGCCGGATGGAAGCTATCTATTGTTCGATTCCAATCGGCCAGTTACTCCGGGTGGAAAGTCATTGGTGCAGAATTACTTCAACGGAGGCAAGTCCGCGCCGGGAGCCAACATCTGGAAGGTCGAACGGAAGGGTGACGGATGGGGCGCTCCCGTATGGCTCGGCCCCGTCGTCAATAACGATGTGTTTATCGATTTCGCGGGTGTTGCTTCCGACGGAACCTTGTACTTCATCCGTTGGGACGCGAACGAAAAGATCATGCACATGTGGCGATCAATCTATCGCGATGGACACTATCTTGCGCCGGTGAGCGTAGGAGTAGGAGACTCCACCGTTTCCATACACGACCCTGCCATCGCACCGGATCAATCATTCATCCTGTTCGATTACGGCAAGGTGAAGGGAGGCCTCGGTCGCCTATCCATCGCGTTTCGTGAGGGAGACCATTGGGGCAGGCCCATCGACATGGGCGATGTCATAAACAAAGACATTCCATGGGGAGCGCATCTCGCACCTGATGGCCGCACGGTCTATTACACCGGGCAGTCGGGTATCTGGAAGCTATCGCTCTCCCGGTGGTTACAAGAACCTGGTCGCCAATGACGTGCTGAGGTCTCCACTTTGGAGAGCGGCTGACGTCGCTAGGCAATGTCTTTCTCTTGCCCACGGATACTCCGTAGCGGGCATTTCGTATACACCAAGAACTTCGCACTGTTGGACAGGACACTTCGATGACTGAGAAAAAAATCTTTGCCTTTGTCACAGCGGCCATCTTGCTCTTTACGGGAGCAGAGGCTTTGCGAGCGGCCGAAGCGGTGCCGGCCGCATTGCAGCCACCCGCCGGATACACCGTCGCTTTCACGGCCAAGGCCGTGGGGGTCCAAATCTATACGAGCACGGCCGATGCCGGCACAGTACCCAAATGGACCTTCGAGGCCCCTCTGGCTGAGTTGGCCGGGAAAAACGGCACGATCCATCACTACGCGGGACCTGCTTGGGAAGCATCCGATGGCAGCAAAATTACGCGTGATATCGATACGCCGGTAACAACGGTGCCTGCGCAACAGTCTTTGACTGACATTCCCTGGCTTCTTGTGAAAGTTGTGGCCGATCCCGCGGCGGGCGTGTTGAGTAAGGTCGGTTTTGTTCAGCGGATCTCGACGCAAGGCGGCGTTGCACCCGCTAAACCGCCTGTGCGAGTGGGCACAAAAGTGGGGGTGCCTTACACCGCGACCTACGTGTTTTACAGCAAGTCAGGCTAAAGGCCCGGGATACGTGTTCGCAGGTCCGTGGAGAAGACGGACCACGCGCGGGTAGAGCGTACTGCCCTGTAATACCGTTCCGGTCGTCGCCTGCGCCAGGCTCATGCAGGCGACGAATACCAGGAACAAGAGAGAAACCAACCGCCGATACGACCAGAAGCGAAAGCACCGCATACAGACCTCTCTTGCCGCGCGAGGCGGCCACAGAAATAGGAAATGGGTACTACGTCGGTGAAGCGATGGAGCGGATTACCTGCCGATGTCGCGCAACCGCTTGCCGCTGAACAGGTTGCGTTCGATCTGTTCCAGCGTGATGCCCCTGGTTTCCGGCACCAGCCAGAACGTGAGCGCGATGAACACGAGGTTGAGCGCGGCGTAGAGCCAGAACGTGGCGGCGTTGCCGATGCCGTTGAGCAGGCTCAGGAAAGTGAAGCCAACGATCATGTTGCCGATCCAGTTGGTGAACGTGGAGCAGCCGATGCCGAAGTCGCGCCCCTTGAGCGGCTGGATCTCCGAGCACAGCGTCCACACCAGCGGACCGGCGGACATGGCGAAGCCCACGATGAACACCAGCAGCATCCCCACCGTAAAGATCTGCGCGCCGTGGCTGCTGATACCGCCATGCATCATGCTGCCAACCACGCCTAGACCCACGGCCATCACGGTGAAGCCGGTGTAGAGGATGGGCTTGCGGCCCCAACGATCGATCAGCGCGATGGCGATGAAGGTGGCCAGCACGTTTGTGAGACCCACCAGTGCGGTAAACCACATCTGCGCGGCAGTGTCGTAGCCCATGTTCTGAAAAATGCGCGGCGCGTAGTACATCACCACGTTCATGCCGGTGAACTGCTGCATCAACTGCAACAGCACGCCCAGCCACACGGAGCGGCGGAAATTGCGGTTCTCCAGGAACAGGTGCCAGCCACGCTGAGGCGTCTTGAGCTGTTCCTCGATGTCGGCCGCTTCGCGAGCGACGATGACCGCGTCACCGCGCAGGCGATGCAGCACGTTGATCGCTTCGTCGCGTCGGCCGCGCATCATCAGCCAGCGCGGGCTGTCGGGCAGCAGCAGCACACCGAGCAGAAACAGCGCACCGGGAATCGCAATGACACCCAGCATCCAGCGCCAGGCGCCGTTGTAGCTCAATGCAGTGTCAGACAGGAAAGCCACCAGGATGCCGATGGTGATCATCAGCTGGTAGGTGGAAATCATCGCGCCGCGGATATGCTCGGGTGCTACTTCGGCCAGATACAGCGGCGCAGTGAAAGTGGCCACGCCGATGGCGAGACCGAGCACCAGGCGTGCGGCGATCAGTGTCTCCGGCGACCAGGCCAGGCCTGACAGCAGCGAGCCCAACACGAACAGCACCGCACCCAGGATGAGCGAGCGCTTGCGCCCAAGCGAGGCCGACAGCCAGCTGGCGCCCACCGCACCCACTGCTGCACCGAACATCATGGCGCTGACGATCCACTCGATGGTGTGGTCACTGACCTTGAACTCGGCCTGGATGAACTGCGTGGCGCCCGAGATCACGCCGATGTCCAGGCCGAACATGAGTCCGGCCAGCGCGGCGAGTATGCAGGTGAAAATGACAGTTGCCCTGGATTGCACCGTGGGTGATGCGACGGCATTGGCGTTCATTGGTTGACTTCCCCCGCTTGCGATGATGGGTGCCCTTTGGGCTGTTGTGGGACGGCGCCGTGGCGCCTAGGCGGATGCGATGACGTGAGGTGGCGGGCCGGCGAACCGAGGTTCGGGCAGGCCGCCAATGTCCGAGTGCGCGGCGAACAGCGCACCGGCGAAAGGCTGTGCCGCCAACGCTGTGGTATCGAGTCCGTCGCGAGCACTGGTGATGTAGATCGTCGAAAGATCCGTGCCGCCGAAGGCGACTCGGGTGGGTTGCGAGGCAGGCACGTCGATGCAACGGTCCATGCGTCCTTCGGCCGTGTACCGGACGATGCGGCCCAGTCCCCACTGGGCATTCCACAGGCCACCTTCACTATCTACGGCCGAGCCGTCGGGTTCACCGCGCGGATCGTCGAGTTGCACGAAGGTGAGCGATGGACCGCAATGGTCGCCGTAGTCGCAGCACTGGATGGTGCGCGTGGTGGAGTCGCAGTAATAGAGCGTGTCGCCGTCGGGACTGAACGCCACGCTGTTGCTGATCGCCACGCCGGCCAGCGGCAGGCGTTCCAGCGAGAGATCCGCATTAAGGCGATAGAAGTTGCCCAGCGGCTGCTTGCTGCCACCACCCGGCGGTTCGTGCAGCGTGCCGAACACGAAGCGGCCATCGCGATCGCAGGCACCATCGTTGAGACGTGTCGGCAAGTCGGCTTCCACATCGGTGACGGGCACCAGCGTGTGGCTTGCGAGATGAAAGAATGCCAGCCGTGTGGCGAGTCCCAGCAGCAGCCAGCCGTCGGCTTCGCACAAAGCAAAGCACGCCAACCGCTCGGGCAGCTCCCACTGGTGCAGCGCACCGTCGTGCGGGCAGTAGCGCCACAACGTGGATGCCTGGATGTCGGTCCAGTACAGCGCCTGCTCGCGATCGCACCACACGATGCCTTCGCCGAGTGTGTTGTGCACCTGCATGGCGACGGTGGCGCGCGCGTTCATACCCAGCCGCCATCCACGATGAAATCTTGCCCCGTGCACATGCGGCTGTCGTCGGCACCGAGGAAGAGCGCGGCACGAGCTAGATCGTCCGCCATCAGGTAACCGGGCAGGCATTGCACACGCGCAATCTCCGCCTCGCCGTCAGCGTCCAGCCACAAGCGCCGCTGCTTCTCGGTGATGACCCAGCCGGGTACCAGCGCGTTGATGCGGATGCGGTCGCGCCCCAGCTCGCGCGCCAAGCCGTTGACCAGGCCATGCACGGCGGCCTTCGCCATGGCGTACATGGGGTAGCCCGCGTTCTTCTTCATCCACCCGGTGGAGCCGAGGCAGATCACCGAGCCGCCGCCCAGTGCGCGCATGTCCTCGCGCACGGCCTGCGTGGCGAAGTACTGGTGACGCAGGTTGATGGCGATGTTGCGGTCGAACTCTGCGGCTGTGGTGGTGCCGAAGCTGTGGCGCACATCGTTGGCCGCATTGTTCACCAGTACGCCAATAGGGCCATGTGTCTCTCGCGCGGCTGCGATGGAGGCCTGCAGGGCATCGAGATCGGTGACATCGCAAGGCAGGAATAGCGGACGATGGCGTTCGCCCGCAAGGCTCTCCGCAAGCTGTACACCGTGCGTCTGATCGATATCGATGAACGACACGCGGCTACCCTGGCGTGCAAAGTGCTCCACGAACGCTGCGCCGATACCGGTGGCGCCACCGGAAACAAACACGTGGCGATCGCCAAGGCTGGGATATTGCGCAAACGCCGACATGCTCACCACTCCGCCACGCTTCCGTCACTATGGCGCCACACCGGATTACGCCAACGGTGGCCCACAGCCGCGCGTTCGGCCACGTAGTTTTCGTTCACCGAAATGCCGAGGCCCGGGCCACCGGGGATCGCCACGAAGCCGTCCTGATAGGCAAACACGCTACGGTCGTTGACGTAATCGAGCAGGTCGTTCGCACCGTTGTAGTGAATGCCCAGGCTCTGCTCCTGGATGAAGGCGTTGTGGCATACCGCGTCGAGCTGCAGGTTCGCCGCCAGCGCAATCGGACCCAGCGGGCAGTGCAGCGCAATGGCCACGTCATACGCTTCGGCCATCGCGGCAATCTTGCGAGTTTCGGTGATGCCGCCCGCATGCGAGGGATCGGGCTGCAGGATGTCCACGCCGCCGATGGCAAGCACACGCTTGAAGTCGAAGCGTGTGTAAAGACGCTCGCCCAACGCGATGGGCGCGGGGGAGATGGCAGCGAGCTCGGGCAGGGATTCCAGATGTTCGGAAAGCACGGGCTCCTCGATGAACATCAGCTTGAAGGGTGCCAACTCGCGCATCAGCACCTTGGCCATCGGCTTGTGCACGCGGCCGTGGAAGTCGAGCCCGATGCCAATGTGCGGGCCGACCGCATCGCGGATCGCCTGCACGTTCGCCAGCACCTGCTCGACCTTGTCGTAGCTGTCGACGTACTGCATTTCCTCGGTGGCATTCATCTTCACCGCGGTAAAGCCGCGCGACACGGCTTCCTTCGCTGCGCGTGCGGTGTCCGCCGGGCGATCGCCGCCAATCCACGAATACACGCGGATGCGATCGCGCACTGGCCCACCGAGCAGTGCATGCACGGGCTGGCCCAGGTCTTTGCCCTTGATGTCCCACAAGGCCTGGTCGATGCCGGCGATGGCGCTCATCAACACCGGGCCGCCGCGATAGAAGCCGCTGCGATACATCACGTTCCACAGGTCTTCGATGTGTCGCGGGTCCTTGCCGATCAGGTAGTCGGACAATTCGTCCACTGCGGCGGCGACGGTATGTGCACGGCCCTCGACGATCGGCTCGCCCCAACCGCACACGCCGGTATCGGTATCGATACGCAGGAATAGCCAGCGCGGTGGAACAACGAACGTAGTGAGGCGAGTGATCTTCATGCAACAGGTCCTTTCGAAACGTGGTGGCCCTGCCAGGCATCAGCGAACGCGCGGGCGCGCGCCGCGACGTCGTTGGCCGGGCGGCCAGGTGCATAGAGTGATGAGCCGATACCGAAACCGGCTGCGCCCGCGGCGAGCCATGGCGCCATGGTGTCCGGTGCGATGCCACCCACGGGCAGCACGGCGGTACCAGTGGGCAGCACGGAGCGCCATGCCTTGAGAACGGTGGGGCTGGACTGTTCGGCGGGAAAAAGCTTCAGCGCGTCGGCGCCGGCAGCGAGTGCGGCAAACGCCTCGGTGGGCGTGGCCACGCCGGGCACGCAGTAGAGGCCCGCTTCTTTCGCAGCGCGGATCACCGCCACGTCCGCATGCGGCATCACGATCAATCGCCCACCAGCGGCGGCGACGTCTTTCACCCAGGCCGGATCGAGCACGGTGCCCGCGCCGATGAGATGGCCGTCGCCGAGTGCGTCGACCAGGCGGCGGATGCTGTCGAACGGTTTAGGCGAATTGAGCGGCACTTCGAGCATGCGAAAGCCCGCGCCGGTAATCGCGTGGCCGATGTCGACGGCTTCGTCGGGATGCAGGCCGCGCAGGATCGCGACCAGCGGTAGAGGTTCAAGCCAGTACTTCATGGTGTTCATGCCGTTGCGTGCGCGGGAACAAGACCAGCCTCGACGGCGATGCGCCAGAGTCCGCTTGCGGTGGTGGTGTCGGGTGCGTTGGTCAGGTGCAGGTCGAATGCTTTGGCGGCTTTCAGGTAGCGTGCGCACAGCACGCCATCGCCCACCATCAGCACGGGTTCAGTCGCGTCGACCCAGTTGGCCGCGAGCGCCATGCGCAGCTCATCACCGATGAGCAGGCCCGACAGATAGTCCGCGACCGATGAAGGTGCTAGCACGCCGTCGAGCATCAGGGTTCGCGCCGAAAACACACGCGAGAGCGCGCCTGCGGCACCGCTATCACGCGCGGTCGTGACACCACGCACGAAGGCATCGTCATCCGAGGTGGGCGCCTCAGCAAGCTGAGCGCCGAGGACTGAATGCTGGCGAAGCAGCCCATACAGCTCACCCGTCATCACGGTAGCGAAACCGGTGACGGCGCCATTGCGCACGCTCACCCACTTGCTATGGGTACCGGGCAACAACAGCTGTCCTCGCCGCGCTGCGTCGGGAAACTGTGCCAGCACGCCCGCCACCTGAGTTTCCTCGCCGCGCATCACGTCGGGTCGGCTTGGATCGCGCAGTCCAGGCACGAGATGCAGGGTGCGCCCGTCGGGCGTGGTGAGTGGCGTCAACGCGGCGGCAAGGCGATCCATGCCAACGGGTGTATCAAGGTAGGGCACCTCAAGCCAACCGTTGCGACTACCGACCATGCCGCAGGCCAGCATGGGCGTCACCGGCCAGCTCGCGACTGCCTGGGAGAATGCCTCGGCAAAACCGCCCGATGGAAGATGGCGTATGCCATAGGGCAGGGCACGCATATCCTCGACCCGGCCGTGCTCGTCAAAGCGGTACGCGCGCAGATGCGTACTGCCCCAATCGAGGCCGATCAACCGCGTGGTCACGCCTTGGCCTTCTTGCGGGCACGGCCGCGGCTGCGCTGCAGGTTGGCCTGCGAGTCGGCGATCATCGTCTGCATGGCTTTGCGTGCCACCTCGGGCTGCTTGCGCCGGATGGCTTCGAGCACCTTCTGGTGGTGCGGCAGCGAATACTTGAAGTTGCTTGCGTTGCGTGCAGACAGCGCGAAGAACGTGCCGAGCGAGCTTTCCACTACCGAGAACAAAGACTGCAGCAGTTCGTTGCAAGTGGCATGCAGCACGGCATCGTGGAAGAGCAGGTCCGCCTCGGTCCACTCTTCCAGCGTCTGCGCTGCATCCATTGCCTTGTAGGCTGCATCGATGGCGGCAAGTTGTGCGGTCGTGCGTCGACGGGCGGCGGCAGCGGCGGCAGCTGGCTCGATGATCTCGCGCATCTCCACCAGCTTGTCGACGAAATCGTCGGTGGGCATGGAGGCACAGCGCCAGGCAAGCACGTCGGCATCGAGCTGGTTCCAGTGACGTTCCTCCAGCACGCGCGCGCCCACGCCGGTACGCGACTCGATCAAACCCTTGGCGGATAGCACCTTGAGCGCTTCGCGCAAGGCGGTGCGGCTGACTTGCAGGCTTTCGGCGAGGGTCTCTTCACGCGGCAGCACGTCACCCGGCTTTACCTTGCCGCTGACGATGCGCTGCCCCAGTTCGTGCATGACATGCCCGTACAGGCTGCGAACTGCGATCGGCTTCTTCATGAAATCCTCTGCCCCCGGTCCTGGTGATGATCGATCCGTGCTCTATCAAGCCTTTGGCTGGCTCGATCCAATTGTCATACAAACCGACTATAAGCACTTTGTTCGTGTCCTGCCAAGGTGTTTTTTGTTGTCTTGAGAGTGTCATGCGACACCGCTACCGCCGTCCCCGCGCAACGCGCCATGACGCATTGCAGAAAGTTGCGCCCGTCACCGGATCGTGCGAGGCGTGTCGTCATGTCTCGCATCGCGCGACATGACGCCAATCGTGATTCACGAACCGCGTGCGTCGCTAGCAATGGCGCATTGCACAAAGAAATTTTTGGTGCCGAAGAACACTTGCACGATAATCATACAATGTGTTTGCATGCCCCATCCCGTGATACGGCAAAGGGGACAAGAGGGACATGCAGCGAGCAGGACTGATAGGTTCGATTCTTGGCCTGGCGACACTGTCGATGGCCGCGCATGCCACGACGGATGCGAAGCGCGAGACGTTTGGCAAACTGTCCGACGGCACGCATGTGGATGCCGTGGTGCTGGACAATGGGCATGGTATGACGGCGCGTATCATCGCGCTCGGTGCCAGCCTGCAATCGCTGACCGTACTCGACCGTGATGGCAAGCCGGCCAACGTAGTGCTTGGCTATGCGTCGTTGGACGGCTATCTGAAAAAGCCGCAGTACTTTGGTGCGACGGTAGGACGCTATGCCAACCGCATCGCAAAAGGTCACTTCATGCTCGATGGCCATGCTTACGACGTGCCCATCAACGACGGTGCCAATACGTTGCATGGCGGCACACGCGGCTTCGACAAGGTGCTGTGGACCATCGGCGAGGTGAAGCACGACACTGGCAAGGCGAGCGTCATGCTCACCTATGTGAGCCCCGACGGTGACATGGGTTATCCGGGCAAGCTCACCGTAACGGCGGTCTATACGCTCGACAGCGAGAACCGACTGTTGATCGACTATCGCGCTACGACCGACAAGCCGACCATTGTCAACCTTAGCAATCACGCGTACTGGAATCTCTCCGGCGAAGGCGCGGGCACGGTGATGGATCATCGCCTCACCATTGCGGGCGACGCTTACCTGCCGGTGGACGCTGGGTCGATTCCCACCGGCGAGATCCGCAAGGTGGACGGTACGCCGTTCGACTTCAGGCAAGGCAAACCGATCGGGCGTGACATCCGCACGAACGACACGCAGCTGCTCAACGGTCGCGGCTACGACCACAACTGGGTAATCAGTCGTTCGGAGGCTGCCGCGCCGCGCGTTGTCGCGCGCGTGGAAGATCCGGCATCCGGGCGCGTACTTACTCTGAAATCGGCGCAGCCCGGTCTGCAGTTCTACTCGGGCAACTTCCTCGATGGCACGACGGTCGGCACCGGCGGACACGTATACCGCCAGGGTGATGCTTTCGTGCTCGAACCACAGCTTTACCCGGACACGCCGAACCAGGCGTCCTTCGGTTCGGCACGGCTGGAGCCTGGCCATGTCTATCGCAACCTGATCGTTTACGAATTCACTAACGAGTCGGCGCGCAGCGCGCACTGACCCAGCGTGTTTCCGTTGCAAGGACGCCCTGCGAAGGGCGGCCACGGGGTCGCTTTGCCCAAGGCAGGCGCGACCATGCATCAATCAACGCGTCGCGGTCGTCATGCCGCGACCCCTGAGGGGAGAAGTCATGAAGTACGCACTACTGGCAATGGCGATGGGACTGGCGGCGACTTTCGCCACACCTGTCTCTGCGCGCGATGCCGATGCGCGCTGGACGCCCACTGAAGCCAAGGCTTGGTACGCGAAGCAGGCGTGGCCGCTGGGCAGTAACTATTTGCCCGCCAACGCCATCAACGAGCTGGAGATGTGGCAGGTCGACACCTTCGACGCCGAGCGCATCGACCGCGAGATGGGTTGGGCACAGCAGCTTGGCATGAACACCATGCGTGTGTTCCTGCACGATCTCCTGTGGCAGCAGGATGCCGCCGGCTTCAAACAGCGCATCGACCGCTTCCTCACCATCGCCAGCAAGCACGGGATCAAGCCGATCTTCGTGCTGTTCGATTCGTGCTGGGATCCGGAGCCGAAGCTCGGTCCGCAGCACCCTCCCATTCCGGGCGTGCACAACTCCGGCTGGATGCAGAGCCCGGGCGTGGCCATGGCCGACGCCACGCAGTACCCGCGCTTCGAGCAATACGTGAAGGACGTGGTGGGCAGCTTCGCCAAGGACCCGCGCGTGCTGGCCTGGGACGTGTGGAACGAACCGGACAATCCGGGCGGCGGCAACTACGATCCGAAGGAACCGAAAAACAAGGTGGAACTGGTGGCCAAGCTGTTGCCGCAGGTGTTCGCCTGGGCGCGCAGTGCGTCGCCCTCGCAGCCGCTCACCAGCGGCCTGTGGCATGACGATGACTGGTCCGATCCGTCGCGCCTCAACTCGGTGGAACGCACGCAGGTCGAACAGTCCGACGTGATCAGTTTCCACAACTACGGGTGGCCCGAGGAATTCGCCAGCCGTGTGCAACAGCTCAAAGGTTATGGACGTCCGCTGATCTGCACGGAGTACATGGCGCGCGGCGCTGGCTCGACCATCGACGGTGTGCTTCCGCTGGCCAAGAAGCTCGACGTAGGCATGGTGAACTGGGGCTTTGTGGAAGGTCGCTCACAAACCATCATGCCGTGGGACTCGTGGCTGCGACCGTACACGCAGCAGCCGCCGACGCTGTGGTTCCACGACCTGTTGCACGGTGACGGTAAGCCGTATCGCCAGCGCGAGGCCGAAATTCTGCGGGCGCTATCGCATGCACCGCGCGGTGTCGTACCCGCCGAGGCAGCGAGCTATCCCGCCCAGCTCACCAGCAAGACACATTGAATGTCCAGCAAACCCTTTCGATAACAACCCGCCGCGACCACAACGCGGCGCATCCAGCACAACGACAGCCGTCGGCTTGAGCCGGCAGGCAACGACCTCTGAGGGGAGGCTTTACCCATGAATCGCAATTGCATTCCCATGACACTCCTGGCGGCGATGATCGCCGCGTCCTTTGCGTCAGCGCACGCTGCCGATGCTCCGGCCCCACCGGCACCGGCCAGTGATCCGCAGCAGACGACCGACACGGCCACCGGCCAGCCGCAGGCTGCACCCGCCAAGAAGGCGGCGACCACCGGCGATGCTTCGCAGAAAGAGGCCGTGAATCTTTCGGGCGTGGTGGTGACGCCGTTGCGCGAGAGTTTGCAGGGCGCGCAGTCGATCAAACAGGACTCGCGCATGATCGTGGACTCGATCGTGGCCGAGGACATCGGCAAGCTGCCGGACAACAGCGTGGCCGATGCGCTCCAGCGCATCACGGGCGTGCAGGTAGCGCAAGGTTTTCAGGGCGAGACCAGCTCGGTGGTCATCCGCGGCCTGCCCAATGTAGTCACCACGCTGAACGGTCGCGAGATCTTCAGCGGCGTCGGTCGTGCATTTGCGTTTCAGAACCTGCCCGCCACGGCGGTGAAGACCGTGCAGGTCTACAAGACCAGCGAAGCGAGCCTGCCCGATGGCGGCATCGCCGGCATGGTCGACATGCAGCTGTATCGTCCTTTCGATTTCGACGGCCCCAAGGTGGCCGCGACACTTACCGGCACGCATAGCAAGTACGGCGACCATACCGATCCCAATGGCAGCCTGTTGCTCAGCGATCGCTGGAAAACCGATATCGGTGAATTCGGCGCCCTGATGAACGTGGGCTACGACCGCCAGCACTACGACTACAACGCGGTGTGGAATGACTTTCCGAAGGTGCTGACGGGCGCCAATGGTGACCCCGTCCGCACGTCGAGCGGCAACCTGATCTCGGCACCCAATGGCTTCGGCGCGGACTATAACATCGGCGATCGCAAGCGCCAGGAATTCAACTACGCGTTGCAGTGGAAGCCCAACGACAGCACCGAGGTTTACGTCGAAGGCCTGTACGATTGGGATTCGGACCAATACAACCAGCCGTTCTACTTCAGCTTCCCGGTCGGCTCGGTCAATCCGTCGTCGATATCGGCAAGCAACCACTGCTACGCCAACCAGCTCACCGGCTCGCCGTACGAAGGTCAGACCATCTGCGATGCGAGCAGCGGCAGCTGGACCGGCAACACGTACGCAGCCACCAGCACGCAGGCGCATCAGCAGTGGGGTCACGACATTCAGAACTCTATCGGCGCCAAGTGGCACGGCGATCGCCTGAATCTTTCCACCGACCTGTCGTTCAACTCCAGTTCGTTCCACGACCAGACCATCATCGTCGACACCTTTCTCAAGGCGCCGATCACCACGGTGTGGAGCGGTGGCAACAACTGGGCGCTTGCTGGCAACCCGGCGAACGATCCATCGGCCTACTACCTCAATGGCCTGTTCCAGACCTGGAACAACCAGCGCGGCACGCAGACGGCATGGCGCGGTGACGGCAATTACGACCTCAACGGCAGCTTCTTCCAGTACGTCGATTTCGGCCTGCGCTATTCCGACCACAAGGCCGAGTACACCGGCAGCATGGAAATCTCCACGCCGCCGCCGGGTGGCACGGGCGCCATCTCGGCCAACCCCAATCCTGCGAACCAGGTGATTGCGCGCTTCCCCAGCGGCTACTTCTGCAGCCAGCCGACCACGGACGCCATCCCGGCGACGTGGCTGAGCGGTTGCTACAACTACCTCGTCAACAATGCCGACGCGATCCGCCAGTTGTACGGCCTGCCCAGTGGTCTGGCCGCCGTGAACCCGGGCCGCTTCTACCAGATCGACGAGAAGTCGTACACCGGTTACGCGCAGCTTGGCTACGGCAACGAACTGTTTGGCTTGCCGTTCGACGGCCTGATGGGCATGCGCGTGGAGCGCGTAAAGCGCAACCTCGATGCGTTCTCCTATGACGCATCCACCAACGTCTATTCGCCGCTGTCGGACAACACCAGCTCGCCGGTCTATCTGCCCAACCTGAGCTTCAACCTGCACTTGCGTGACAATTTGCAGCTGCGCCTGGTGGCGGCGAAGACGCTGACCTATCCCGACTTCGGCCAACTCAATCCATCGCTGTCGCTCAACCCGGGCACCATCAACCGCGCGGGTGTCGCCAGCAGCGGCAATCCAGACCTCAAGCCGATTCGATCGAACAACTACGACGCGTCGCTGGAGTGGTACTTCGCACCGGCCGGCTATGTCAGTGGCGGCGTGTTCTATCGCGACATCAATGGCTACATCCAGAACTACGTGACGGATGTGACGATTGGTGGTCAGCCGTATCAGCTCAACTCGCCGCAGAGTGCGGGCTCCGGCCATCTGGCCGGTGCCGAGGTGGCCTATCAGCAATTCTTCGACTTCCTGCCGGAGCCGTTGAGCGGTTTTGGCGTGCAGTTCAACTACACCTACATCGATGGCTCCACCCGCTCGCCGCAGTTCATCGGTGGTCCGGTCGTTACCTCGCCGCTGCAGAACGTGTCCAAGAACAACGGCAACGCGGTGCTGATGTACGAGAAGTACGGCTGGTCCGCCCGAATGGCTTACAACTATCGCAGTCGCTTCATCGACGGCTTCAACCAGCCGACCGTGGCGGGCGTCAACGACGAGATCAAGCCGGCCAACCAGGTTGATTTCTCGCTTGCCTACGACATCAACAACTACTTCACCGTGGTGTTCAACGCGACCAACATCTTTGGCGCGAACCTGCACCAGTACTGGGGTGACGGCGATACCCGCCCGCGTGACGTCCGTTATCAGGACCGCACCGTCGGCCTGGGCGTGCGCTTCAAGATGTAACACCTCCCACTTGGCGGGCGGCGGTAGTGACATGCCGCCGTTCCGCCTATTTTTTTGAGGAGGCCACGTTTGCATGATGGGCTTGATGGAGTTTGCATGAATGGCTTGAAGACATCGGTATCTCTCCTGGGTCTGTGCATGGCTGCAGCATTTGCATCCATCGTCATCGCCGACGATGCGCCGGATCCCGTGGTTGGAACGCACATGGCCGACGGTGCTGGCTACGTATCAGTGACGCGCATCGAGCACGGTGAAGCGCAGGATCGCGGCCGACTGTTGATGGCCTTCGAACAGGAGGGCATGGCGGGCGTTGCGCTTTGGGAGAGCCGCGATGGTGGCGACCACTGGCGCTTCCTGATGAACGTCACCGATCAGTCGCATGCAAGCGATAAACGCTGGCAGCTGCGCTGGCAGCCGCACATCACTGAACTGCAGCGTGCCAGCGGCGATCTGCCGGCGGGCGCGTTGCTGCTGTCCGCCAACGCCACGGGCAACGACGCGAAAGGGCGCGTGATCACCGAAGACCTTCAGGTCTACGCCTCGCTCGACGGCGGCAAGACCTGGCGCTACCGCAGCTCCATCATCAAGGGCGGTGGGCGGCCCGAGGACAAGGACAACAAGGGCGTGTGGGAGTCCAACATCCATGTGCTCGACGACGGCCGCATGGTCGCCTACTACTCCAGCGAACAGCACAAGGCCGAGGGTTACAACCAGGTGCTGGCGCACAAGGTGTCCGACGATGGTGGCCGCCGTTGGGGCAAGGAGACCTTGGACGTGGCGATTCCCGGCGGCGTGCAGCGGCCCGGCATGGCCATCGTCACGCGCCTGCCGGACCATCGCTATGCGATGACCTACGAGAACATCGACGGCCAGCGCAACGGCCAGGTGTTCATCAAGTTCAGCCGCGACGGCCTCGACTGGGGCGATGCGCAGCGACACGGCGAGCCGGTGATGACACTCTCGGGCTTCTGGCCCGCAGCGTGCCCGGTGGTGCGCTGGTTCCCGCTGGGTGGTCCTGAAGGCGTGATTGTGGTGTCTGCCGAGCGTGCGGGCGGCGGTGGCGACGAAGGTGGTCGCGCACTGTATTGGAACAACGCCTCCGGTCGCGGCCCCTGGTGGGAGGTGCGTGCGCCGGTGCAGAAGCGCACGGGCAACATTCATGCAGGCTGGACGCAGGCATTGCTGCTGCGCGACGACGGCAAGTTGCTTCACGTCACGACCTCATCGTCGCCGGAGGCGCCGATGAGCGTGGGTCACAACGAAATTCTCTATCGCGCGGAGGCCCTGCGCTTTGACCGCTATGAAGCGGAAGACGCAGAGTTCACCGGCGCCGTAGCCGTGCCCGATCCTAAAGCTTCCAATCTTCGCAAGGCACGCCTGAGCGATGGCCCTCAAGGACGACTGCGTTTCGTCGTCAACAGTACCGGCGGTGCACACACGCTGCACGTGCGCTACGCCGATCTCGGCCTGGCCGCGCAGCCGTCACTTGTGGTGAATGGCGCCCACCAGCCGGCGCCGCAGGTCAGCGATGCGGAGAACGGCTGGCACGAAGTCACCATCTCTACGACCTTGCTTCCGGGCTTCAATGTCATCGACGTAGATGGCGGCGCCCATGTGCTCGATATCGACTATCTGCAGCTCGATGGTGATGTGGAAGGCGCGAAACACGGCGAAAGTGCGCCGCCAAGTAAGGAGAGCAATCACGCATGAAGCGATATGCCGTGCTGTTCCTATTGTCGATCTCCGGCCTGGTTCGCGCCGAGGCGCCCGTCGTGCGGCAGCCCTTGCTTCCGTCCGGCCCCGATCCGTGGGTCGCGCAGCGCGATGGTTTTTACTACTACACGAACACGCAGGGCGATCGTATTTCGCTGTGGAAGACGAAGGACATGGCGCGCCTTGCCGAGGCCAAGCCCGTAGTCGTGTGGCGGCCACCGGCTGAGGGCGGCAACTCTGCTTCCGTGTGGGCGCCCGAGTTGCACTTCCTCGACGGCAAGTGGTACCTGTACTACACCGCCGCAGACAAGACGCATAACGACGATGCGCATCGTCATGTGTACGTGCTGGAAAATGCCTCGCCTGATCCCACGCAAGGGCAATGGGTGGACAAGGGCATGCTCAAGACGCACTACACGGGCATCGACGGCACGGTGTTCGATCACCACGGCAAGCGCTACTTCGTTTACTCTGCTTATGTGGACGATCACAGCGACCTGGTGATCGCGCCCATGAGCAACCCGTGGACGCTCACCGAGCCGCAGGTGGATATCGCGCATCCCACGTACGCCTGGGAGATGCAGGGTGGGCGAAAGATTCTGGAGGCGCCGGAGTTTCTGGAGGGCCCGGGCGGCAAGGTATTTCTCAGCTATTCGGCCAGCGCCTGCTGGTCCGATGGGTACTCGCTGGGCCTGCTCAGCGCAAACAAGAATGCCGATCTGCTCGATCCATCGTCATGGAGCAAATCGGCAACACCCGTGCTGGCCAGCACGCCAGCCCAGGGCATTTTTGCACCGGGACACAACGGCTTCTTCAAATCGCTGGACGGCAAGCAAGACTGGATCATCTTTCACGCCAACGGCGGCGCCAACTGGAAATGCACCTCACGCAGGGCGCCTTACATCGAGCCATTCCACTGGAATGCGCAGAGCGAACCGGTCTTTGGTGGCGCGGATTGAATGGCCGATTTCTGGTTGTCCAACACCGGTTTGCTGTGAGTAAACCGCGTGCCGGCTGTCATTCTCATAGAGCAGAATATCGGAGCAACGAACTCCCTTCTCCAGACCCAGGTTAGGGCCATTGAAGGAGACGACAGCGACATTGCCTTGCAGGAGTACGTGAGTGCCGATGGGGTAGGTCTTCATCCACGCATCTACTTTCTACTTCTCAGTATCCGAGTCTTTGTTGTTCGCCGCGCCAGCAATGATCCATTCGAGCGAGTGCATGATTCCGTCGGCATCGATCGACCGAAAGCCCGGTAGCAGCTGCTGCTCCAGAAAGGCCGTATCGCCGCTCACTTCGGCACGCAACCAATGGTCCTCCGCTGCCATTGCGTCATCCTCTGCGGGCCCGCGTGTGGGACCACTGGCGGCCAAGCCGTTGCTGACACGGCAGCCAAACGCTATTTCAATGGACTAGGGATCGAACACGTTACGGTATAGGCATCTGCAACGATCTCGTCTAGTTTTCGATTTGGAAGCGGATCCGTATTCGGCTAAAGGCGCCAGCACCGCTCGTGAAAGGCAGATCATGGAATGTCTGCTTGCGCGTCTATCGTGTGTTGCGTCCACCGGCTGAAATCGCAACCCATAGTGGACATCTCAGAATTCGCACTTGGCCGCATGCGGATATTCGGGGCAGGGTGATTAGCCCGTGTTATCGGGGGTAGGGGAGGGGCTCGCTGTGGCTTTATGCGCTCCGATCCAGCCTTACGTTTTGGCCGGGCCCACGCGGCGCCAATAGATGCCGAGATGGAGCCCGAAGAGCAAAGTTTTCACCGTCCCGACCTCACCGAACGGACTGGCTGCGTTGCGCTCCCGTTGCCCTTGGATGTCCACTCGTCCATCCATTTGAAGACCTCGTCGTACCACTGAATGCTGTCTACTGCCTTTACTTCGTAATGGCCTTCGTCAGGGAATACGAGCAAGCGGGAGGGAATGTTTCGCTCCTGTAGCGCCGTAAACGCTGCCACGGCTTGTCCGGTCGGACTTCTGAAGTCCTTTTCGCCTGTGATCACGAGTTGAGGCGTCCACCAATTGGCAACAGCGTTGACAGGATTCCAGCGCTCGTATTCAGTGGGGTCGGCATAGTACGGCTTGTTTCCGAAGTCCCAGTGATCCTCGGCCAGTTCGTCCGTCTCGTAAGTCATACCACGCTCATCGAAGATGCCGTCATGCTGGACGATGCATTTGAATCGGCGTGGCCAATGACCTTCAATCCAGTTCATCATGTAGCCGCCATATGAGGCGCCGACGGCGCAGGCGTTATCCCCATCAAGGAAATCGAAGCGCTCGATCGCTGCCGCCAGACCAAGCTGGATGTCTTCAAGGGGCATGCCACCCCAGTCGCGATTGACCGAGTCGGTGAACGTCTGGCCGTGCCCCGTGCTTCCATGGAAGTCGATCGACACCACGCCATACCCATGTTCCGCGTAGAGAGCCAAATTCAACGGCCATCGCGAATACCAAATGTCGCCGAGAGTGGATTGCGGGCCGCCGTGAACAACAAGCGCGACGGGTGCCTTCTTGCCTCGTGCCAGCTTGGGTGGGCGTAGCGCCAAGCCCCAAACCTCGTCGCCCCCTGCGCCGACAAACTTGAACCGGGATACATGTGGCCAGTCCACGCCCGCCAGTTTTGTGGCGTTGACGTTCGTGAGTCTCTTGAGTTCTCCCTCAGCGCTGCGACGCCACAGATCCGGCGGCTCTGTCAGGCCATCCTTCTTGAGAATCAGCGACCCGTCGGGCTCGGCTGCAATCAGCGTGACATGCCCAGAAGCTGTCAGCCGCCGAACGATCCCATCTGCTGCACCAACGCTAAAGACAGGATGGTCCAGCGTGTCACTGGCAGTGGCATAGAGCGTTCTTGAATCGGGAGACCAAAGAATGGCGTCCGGAGATCGATCCCATGCTTGTGTGAGCGGGCGAACCAATCCCGTCGCCAAATCGCGAAGCCATATCACGCGCCTGTCATCGGCGTATCCCGGTCGCGAGGCCGCGAGCCACGCCAGCCACTGCCCGTTGGGCGACACCGTCGGCAACTCGTCCGCCGCTGCGTTCGCCGCGGTCAAGTCGATCGGACCATTCGAGCAGTCGGCGGACCCGGCGTAGATGTCCGAATTGGTCGACAGCGGCTCGATCCGACCCGCGACTCGCAGCGAGAAGTAGATCGTCTTTCCGTCCGGACCCCACGTCGTCTCCTCCTTTCCGCCGTTCGGTTTTGATGGAACGTCTCCGACGAGAGTGGGTGCGATCGCGCAACCTGGTCCATTTGCCTGTCCGTTGCGCAGGGGCACCAGGAACAACTGGGATCGGTTGCCATCCGCCCATTGATTCCAGTGCCTTATGGGGAGGTGATCGAAGATCCGCGCGCCGCCGGTGGCGTTGGAGGCTCCGCCCTTGTCATCGAGGAATCGCGCATGCGGCGGTCTATCCGCCCAGACAAGAACGCCATCGCTACGGGGAGAGATCCGAAATCCTGCGAGACCGTCGGCCGCCAACACCGCCGTTGGCCGAGTGTCGTCCATCGAGATCCGCAAGATCGCCGGAGTCGCCGACGGCCGTTCCGATAGGACGTACAGCGCACCGTCTGCCCCGAACTCGGGAGCAGACGGTGCGGCGTCATCGAGGAAGGTGACTCTCTCGGGCTCACCGCCGCTTCTTGCGAGATCAAGGCGCCACAGTGCGTGTTGCATTCGCTTCGTACGCGAGTCCTCCGAGGACTCGTCCCACACGAGCCACCTACCGTCGCTCGAGACGGTGACACCACCGATCTGAGTTAGGTAAGCCAGATCTGACTGAGTGAAGGTGCGGGCGAGGGCAGGGTTTGCTACCGCCATCATGAGCCCAAAGGCGAAGACGCATCTCTTCATTTTTTCCTCGCCAAAGTGATCTCTTCGATCTCGATCAGGCGCCATGGATTCAGCCGGTCATGGGGGTGTCGGGTATTTCCATCTATCCATCCGGTCGAAGTCGAGGGTCAAGCAGCAGGGTGCCTGTAGCGTGTCGAGCGACTGCCGCTCATTCGACGATCCGCAGCGACGGGTTGCTTTCGCTCACTACCAACCATCCACTCACATCATTGCAACTTCTGCGGGAAGCTACAATTAATGACGATGCGATCCTCTATTAAGGTTGAACTTAATGTTGAACTCGGATGACCTGGCGTTCTTTCTCGCAATCTCGAGATCTCGCTCACTCGCGGAGGCAGCTCGCAAGCTTGACATCACCCCGTCGGCAGTGACGCAGCGGCTGCGAACCCTGGAGGCGCGTGCGGGCGTGCGGCTGCTTGATCGCTCCAGTCGCCATTTGGCCATGACGGATGACGGCGCCATGGTCGCCGAGCACGGGGCCGCCGTCACTGGCGCGATCGAGACGCTCATGGAGGCGCTACGAGATAGAGCCAGCGTTGTGAGTGGACATCTCCGCGTCGTCGCACCGACCGGCTTCGGAAGAACGCACATCGCGCCGATCGCCGCCGAGTTCGCCCGGGTGCATCCCAAGGTGACGCTGACGCTCGATCTCTCGGACCATCCCAGTGCCCGCCTATTGGACGCCTACGACATCATCGTTCACATCGGTCCGTCTCCGGCCCCGAACGTAATTGTCACGACGCTCGCCGAGAACCGGCGCGTGCTGTGCGCAAGCCCCAACTACTTGCGGAACGCTCCGCCGATTCGCTCGCCAGAAGACCTTCTCGGCCACCCTTGCCTGGTGCTCCGCGAGAACGACGAGGACGTGACTCTCTGGCGCCTCAGCAAAGGCAAGCGGGCGACCTCGATCCGGATACGGCCCACGATGTCGACCAACGATGGCACGGTGATCCGCGACTGGGCTCGGGCGGGCCTTGGCGTCGCGATTCGCTCCGAGTGGGACGTTGCGAACGATCTGCGCCGCGGCGACCTTCAAATTGCCCTCGCAGGCTGGGAGCCGCCCTCGGCGAATGTCATTGCCATACCCGGTGTGCGCCTCGGACGCAGCGCGCGTACTTCTGCATTTCTCGCGATGATGCGATCGACCCTCTCGCCGCCCCCGTGGAGGCGAGGGTAACGAGGAGCGCACGGAGCAACTTACGACGTTGGAGTTGAGATCCCTGTCCGTACTGCCAGAGCTCCCGGTCAGCACGAATTGCGTAGGCCCCGGCGCGCCACTGCCGGGGCACTGAAAGTATGGCATTTAGTCCTGCGGGACCTGAGGCTCAGAAGGGCAGGCTTTGCAGGATTTCCATCCTGCCGCGCACCTGGCTGCAGCATCCGCTGAGTCTCCATATGACTCGAGCGGCCGCGTGCCCCGCTGGCGATTAGGGATCGTTATCGGGGGTAGGGCACGGGGTTCGGCAGGTAGTCATCCGGCTTGAACTCCCTTCGCATTCGCTGGGTGGCGAAATCGACAAAGGCGCGAAGTTTCGGCAATGACTGACTTCGGCTTGGATCCTGCGCCGCTGGAGAGTTGTCATTATCGTTACCGGCAAGATGGAACACGATTACCGGCAGGATGTCTCCATTCTTAGGGGATAAGGACAGACGACAACAGAGGCAAGGCGCGTGCCGAGGCTTCGCAGCCATCTTATGCAATTTGACATAATATACATTATGCGAACTTAAACGTGCCCGGAAATGGCTTGGCACAGCGCTCGCATGGCTGCGCTCCCTCACGCACGGAATGCGTTCATGCCTCGCCGCCGTACCCGTTTGAACTGGGTCTACCACGAAGATCGCCAAGAATTCACCACGCGAGCCGGCCGCATCATCTCAGTACATGAGATTGCGGCCATGCTGCACGACCAACTGACGTGTACCCATGATTTCGCCGGCCCCTGGTCGGGCTGGCGAATGCGTCAAAATCGGTTGATCGCCCCCGGTGCCAGCTTTCGCTCGATCGCCATCACTCCACAAACTCTGCGTGCATTCACTCGCTGGCTTGCGAGCTATCAGGGCGAACAGGCTCAGCTCGAATTGCACATCGTCGTGACACTCGCGCCATTCGTCCGGACGGCAAATCTGACGTCAGGCGTCGCACATTGGGTTGCTGTGAACAATCATTGAGCGGCAACGACTATGGGGGCGACAGCCGTTCCTGATCCATGCCAGTGAAGACACCTTCGGTGGCGACGAGCAGCACTGTGCTATCCGCATCAAGTTCGTGCGCTAGACGTAGCGCAGGCTCGGTCGCCACTTTAAGGAATCCAGCGAGACCCGCAGCACCAGAAGGTGTCGTGGCGGGGCCACCCGCATCACGCAATACGTCCACTGCGCTCTGTAGCTGTTCTTCGTTTACAACGACCGAACGAGCCTCGTGCCGCAGCAGTGTCCTCAACGCCGAAGCTGACACGAGACCGCATGCCAGCATCTCCGCGGATGTGTGTAGATCACCCCTGATGCGTTCTGGCCGCCCTATCGCCAGCGCATGACCTACGCATGCGGCTGAGGCCGGCTCGACAATGATGAGCTGTCCAGGACCCTCCATGAGGTCGCAAAGACCGTCCGCCATGGCTGCTGCCAGGCCACCCACCCCAGCTTGAACAAACAGGTGTGTGGGATAGCCGGCTAATTTCTCTTGAAATTGCGTGACAAGCTCTCTAGTGAGCAGTGCATATCCCGCCATGACATCGCTGACGACAATGTCTTCAGGGTCGGCGCTTGTGTCTGCTATGAGCAGGCCATCACCACGCAATGCTGCGTCCGTAGCTTCAATGACGGCGTCGTCATACGTTCCTTCAATCCAAATGATGTCGGCACCTTGAGCCTCGATCCGCTCCGCTCTGTATGGACTCGCGCTCATCGGAAGATAAATGGAAGCGCTCGCACCCGCGCGCCGCGCCGCCGCCGCTACGGCCAAGCCGTGATTGCCGTCGCTAGCGCAAATCAGCCGGGGCAACGTTTCCCGCCCGATTTGACTTAAGAGCAGTTCTTCTATGGACGTTGCGCCGACAGCACGCGCGAGTGCGCATAACCCGGCAATCATGCCGCCAAGCACCTTAAAATTGCCGAATGGGCGCCCTCCCTCCACCTTAACGACAACGCGCCCTACCTTAGCCTTGCGCGCAAGCGCCGGGAGGTCGATCAGTTGCGTAGGCCGGTAACTCCCCCACAAAAATGTGGCCGCCGCCGCGTCAGCATGCAATTGCGATTCGTTCATGCATTCAGTCTGCCGGAGTGCGTCGAAACTTGGCCGCAATATTGTCGGCGCTTTTGCAGAGAATAAGTGTGTTTGACAATGTCGACGCTTAAGAAACGCCAAATGCGCTCACATCCACGTGGAAGCTAAGGCCTGCTACGACCGCGGCCTAGTCATCGATCTGAAGCGGAACGGGTATCGCCAAACCACGCTTGACGATACCCAGAGCAACATTGGTCGTGAAGCGTTTCACATTCGGGTTTTCACTAACCAAGCGTGACATAAGCTCATCATAGACTTCCGTATCTGGCGCAGTAATGATCAGGACGAAATCTGCCTCGCCTGTTACGTAAAATGCTTGCTGGATATGCGCTTGGGCTGCCATCCAATTGCGAAGCTGCGAGAGCAGCTCTGGCCTCTCGCGCTCGACCTGCAGCGACACGACATAAAAGGTCGGCTTCCCAATTTTCTTGGGATCGACAATGGCTGCATCCCTGATGATCACGCCCTGCTCGCGCATGCGACGGAGTCGTCGCTGCACTGCCGATGGTGAAAGGAAGACCTGCTCGGCCAGACGCTCCGCCGTTAGCCCCGAATCCTCCTGAACTAGATTCAGGAGTTGACGATCGAATCTGTCCAGTTCCATTTACGACGGGTCCTTAGCGCTGACTGAAACGCAGAAAAAAAGCGAAGCAGATACAGATGTTGCCATGAATATGCGTTGTAGCGCCCCTAGGATCGTAACCTCATCACCTCGGCGCAATCCATGGACTTCGCAAAGTTACGTATCTGTATCGACCATATTTGGGAGGTAGACATCACGCCTGCCCTGCTTGCCTACGTTGCCATCCCCTGCCAGTCCCCCGCATTCGATAGCGCCTGGGCGGAAAATGGTCACATGGATCGCGCAGTGACTTTGTTGACGCATTGGGCTCGCGAACAACTCCGTGATGTGCCGAACGCCACGGTGGACGTCGTCACGCTGCCGGGGCGCACTCCGGTCATCTTCGTGAACGTCCCTGGGGAAGGAAGTTCACCCGTGCTCATCTATGGTCACCTCGACAAGCAGCCACCCATGGATGGCTGGATGCCCGGACGAAGTGCCTGGTCCCCCGTCATGGAAGGTGACCGCCTGTACGGGCGCGGCGGTGCGGACGACGGATATGCAATCTTCAGCGCGATCGCAGCCATTCGGTCACTACGGGAGCAAGGCCTCGAACATCCGCGATGCATGATCCTTATCGAAGCCTGTGAGGAATCGGGAAGCGAAGATTTACCGCACTACATCGAATCCCTCGCATCAGAAATCGGCGTGCCTTCGGTCATCATTGCGCTTGATGCCGGTTGTGCCAACTATGATCAGCTTTGGATGACAACGTCTCTTCGCGGCCAAGTGGCGGGCAAGCTGACAGTCCGCGTGCTCAACGAAGGTGTGCATTCAGGCGATGCATCAGGCGTGGTTCCATCGCCTTTTCGAATAGCCTGCCAATTGCTATCGCGTCTGGAAGATCCGGTCACCGGCAAGGTTGTCCCAGACTTCCATGTGAACATCCCCGATGACCGCCAGCAGCAAGCCGCTGATGCAGCAGCTGCACTGGGTTCCGCATTCTATGATTCATTGCCGCTACCCAAGGGCATGACGCCAATCTGCGACGATGTCTCAGAGCTGATGCTCAATCGTTCCTGGCGCCCGCAGTTGACCATCACGGGCCTCGATGGCCTCCCGGCGGTAATGAATGCTGCAGCGGTCATGCAGCCATTCATCACACTGAAGCTCAGTCTCCGCCTCCCTCCTCTGTTGGAGCCTGAGTCTGCGGCGCGGCGGATGAAGGCGATTCTCGAGTCCAATCCACCCTACCAATGCGAAGTAACGTTTCACATCGATATGGCTTCTAAGGGATGGCATGCACCAGCGACATCGCCATGGCTTCAGGCGAGCCTGGACAAGGCGTCGCATCGTTCCTTTGGGCTACCTGGAGCGCTGATGGGCGGAGGTGGCGGCATTCCATTTTTGGCAATGCTAGGTGACCGGTTTCCCGCGGCGCAATTCGTTGTCACTGGCGTGCTTGGGCCGCAATCCAATGCACACGGGCCAAATGAGTTTCTGCACGTACCAACTGCCAAGCGAATCACCGAAGTCGTCGCGCAAGTGCTAAGTGGTGCGCGCGACCAAAACTTCACGCTTGGGAAAGTTGAAATTTAGTGCGACAGCTGGATCTTCCAACCGAGCTCACTGTCCGGTTCCATCAACCACCATTGACGACGATGAAACTCCTCTATCAAACACATTCGCCTTATGCGCGAAAAGTTCTTGTATTTGCCTATGAAGCTGGCATCGCCGACCGGCTCGAAGTCATCCATCACGAAACTAGCCCCTTGCAACGCAATGAGCTTGTCTTTGCCGAAAATCCGCTTGGAAAGGTACCCGCCCTGATACGGCCCGGGCTGATGTCAATCTTCGACTCTGATGTCATCTGTGCCTACTTGGATACTTTGCATGACGGTCGCAAGCTGATTCCCGCCGATGAGGAGGCGAAGTGGCAGGCGTTGCGCGTTCAGGCCGTTGCACAGGGTCTTGCCGACGCCGGCATTGCCATCCGCTGGGAGACAACGCGAAGGCCCGAGGCGTTCCGATATGAATTGTTGCGTGACGGCTATATCCAGAAGCTAACAACCAGCTATGACTGGCTTGAACGCGAGTTAGATACGGCGTCACCGACTCACATCGGTCATATCGCCTTGGCCACGACGTTGAGCTGGATCGCGTTTCGGGAGCTACCTACGTTTCGCGAGGGCCATCCACGGCTCGCCTCCTGGTTTGATGAGTTTGAGAATAGGCCGTCGATGCGCGCTACACCGCTTTCGGGTGAAACGCACGACTAAGTAAAGTCCCCTGGGCATGCTCGCTGCGCGATGTCGCTTGGCGAGCACTGCCATTTACCTCCGAA
This sequence comes from Dyella sp. OK584, assembly GCF_057787755.1. NCBI lineage: Bacteria > Pseudomonadati > Pseudomonadota > Gammaproteobacteria > Lysobacterales > Rhodanobacteraceae > Dyella > Dyella sp. OK584. Next base: position 3,288,023 of record NZ_CM173542.1, on the reverse strand, counting down.
GGGCGCATTGGCACTGACTTCGTCTCGATTGTTGAAGCATTTAAAACTGGAGCTAGGCCACTTCTGTGGCAGTGATCTGACCTCTTCGCGCGAATTCACTCGGGGTCAGTTTGCCGAGTGCGTCATGCGGACGGTGATGATTGTAATCCAGCCACCAATGGTCGATTCGTGTCTGCGCATCTTCCAGTGACACGAAGTCAAAGACGTTGAGATATTCGTCGCGCAGGCGACCGTTAGAGCTTTCGATAAACGCGTTTTCCGTGGGCTTTCCAGGCCGAATGAAGTCCAGCTTTACCCCTCGCTGATAGGCCCAAGCATCGAGTACCTTCGAGGTGAATCCGGTTCCATGATCAACCGTGATGGCCTTGGGAGGCGGTCGCGATCGGGACAACGTTTCCAAGACGTCGACGACGCTCTGTCCGGTCAACGCGAACTGGGTCTCCAGCAACACACTCTCGCGACTCCACTGATCGATTACGGTGAGCACCCAACACTTGCGGCCCGTCGCCAGCTGATCGTGCACGAAGTCCACCGACCAGTACTGGTTCGCGGCGATTGGCTTGGGCACGGCACCGCGATGCAGGCTTAGTCGTTTCGTTCGACGCGGGCGCATGCGGACCTGTAGGCCTTCCAGGCGGTAGAGCCGATGAACCCGGTTACGTCCGTCCTTCCACCCCTCCCGCCGGAGCATGATCCAAAGCCTGAGCGACGGTGGCGTTATCACGGGCCCAGTGAAGCAACGAGTTGATCTCGGCGAGCCTGGGTGACAGGAAACGGGCATCGCCACTTTCGGACCGAGTGGTAAACATATTGATGCTGTCAGTCGAAAGTGGAGTTGCCCGCGTGTTTTTCGGCGCTGTGCCGACCAGGCGCATCATTTATTGCAAGCGGGCTCCGCACCTTGAGCAGCGGCCTCGTGAAGATAGCGAGTGACGATCGCCTTAAGTCGCGGATAGTCGGATCGATCAGTTACGGCTCCGGCGATCGTTTGTCCAGAAATTGGCTCCTGAGCAACGATAGTGCCCCAAAAGCCCGAGTGCCCTATCGCTGCAACGCCTTCAAAATCGTATGCGAACACACCTGATCGATAAGGGCTGCCCTGCGGCAGGCCCTCACTCGACTTCATAAGCGCTAGTGTTTCTGGATGGCGAAAAATTCTCCCGCCGAGCAAGGCATTGAAGAAGGTCGTCAAATCCTTCGTCGAGGCCACAATGCCGCCGCCGCCATAGAGGTCCATGGTAGGACTCCAGTTGTAGGTGTCGATGCCCTCATACAGCTGATGCGCCCGCACACGCCCCTTTGCGGGCTCGTATTGTTCCCAATAGGTGCTTGGAACCCCGAGCTTGTCCAATGCTAGTTCCTTGCGCACCGCGCTAGGTAGACTCTCTCCGGTTACTCGTTCGACAATCGCACCCAGCAAAACATAGCCCGTATCAGAGTAAGAATACCGCTCGCCAGGAGCCCCCACTGGATGAGTCCATTCGATCAGACGCTGTATGTCCGAAGACCTCGACCATACTGTCTGCGGATCGGCCTTTATCGTCTCCATGAACTGAGGCGCTTGTGCGTGATCGGCCAACCCTGAGGTGTGGGTCAACAAATGGCGAACCGTAATCTTGCTCGGGTCATAGCCACCACGAACGAGCAACTCTAACCAATCTGCCGGCAACCATTGCGTTATCGGGGACTGAAGATCAATCCTGCCGTCCTCCCATAGCCTCAGCACGGTGGCTGCCACATATGTCTTGGTAATACTCGCAATCCGAAACCCTTCGGCCCCCGTAATCTTGCTCGCCCCGGGTGGCTTCGCCTGGAAGACCTCGGTATCCCGTCCTCCGAGACGCGAAAGCGTGGAGACAACGATCTGGGCATGGAGCTCTGAAATTTCGGGCGCGCTGCCGGTAGCCTTCATCAGGCAACGGTCCGCAGCGAAGGAAGGCACAACCCAGACGAGCAGCGCGCAAACACCGAGTGTTCTTTTCATATGATGATTCGTAGGCCAATGAAAATCGTAGAGAGGACCGGCGCCTGCAAGGCGGCCGACTGATCATGTCGCATGAACTGAGGAAGGATCGCGAAATAGACCATCCTTCCCTTGGGATTGAGGACGGCAGTTAGAAATCCCTTGCGGAACTGATTCGTTATCCGCCGAGCCGGCAGACGAACATCTCCGGGCTTCATGGCCGATTTGAGCAACGGTGGGGCCAGGCGGCACGAGTCAGGCGAGTGCTGCGAGTGGTGCGGGAAAAAAGCTGCGCTCCCAGTTCCTCCTCCAATTCCTTGATGGCACGCGACAGCGGCGATTGCTCGATATGCAACCGCTCGGCCGCACGAGCGAAGAGCCGGAAAGCAGCGTAGATGGCGAAACTCAATTCACCCTCCCGACACTAGGCGAGACGCGACGTTCTTCAGAGAGTGCTGTGGGCTGGCTTCGCCCATGAGTTCTAATTCTCCAATGATCGCGTCGGCGCCGGCCTTGAGAACGCATGCCGCGATAACTTCAACCGCAATCGAGAGATCATCCAGCGCTGGATACGAGGGGGCTATCCTCAGCTGCGCGTCCTGCGGATCCCTGCCGTAGGGAAAGCAAGCCCCTGGCTTGGCGAAGGTCACGCCAAGCGATTGGGCCAGACTGGCGACGTGCTTGGCGGTGCCAGGCACCACTTCCAGACTGATGAAGTAGCCACCGCCCGGCTCTGTCCAACGCGCAAGACCACTTGGGCGCAATTCACGTTCAAAGATTTCTTGCACACGGTCGAACTTTGGCCCGAGCAGACGCCGATGCTTTTCCATCAAAGTCTTGATCGTGTCCAAGTCCCTAAGGAACCGCGCCTGACGAAGCTGATTGAGCTTGTCGGGGCCTACGCTTCGCAGTGCCGCAGCCGCCAGCCACCATCGCACGTTGGCCGGAGACGCGCCCAGTATCGCGATGCCCGCGCCGGGATGGGTCATCTTCGAGGTCGATGTGAAGATCAGCGCGCGATCGGCATTTCCGTGGCGGACACACGCGCCGTACAGGTCGGCAACATTCTGGTCTGTCTCCGCCAAGGGATGCACCGCATAGGCGTTGTCCCAAAACAGCCTGAAATCGGGCGCGGCGGCTGGCATCGAGGCCAGGGCCTCGACGACGCTTTCCGAATACACCGTACCCGTCGGGTTACTGTATTTGGGCACGCACCACATGCCCTTGATCGTCGGGTCATTGGCAACCAGCCTGCGGGTGGCCTCAACGTCCGGTCCATCGTCCAGCATTTGGACGGGGAGCATGCGGATGCCGAAGTCCTCGCACATGGAGAAGTGCCGGTCATAACCCGGAACCACGCATATGAATGCCGCGCCACCCTCCTGCTCGGCCCAGGGTGCCTTGCCGCCGGGAACGCCTTTTCGCCATGCCAAAGCCAGACATTCGTACATGAACGAAAGACTGGAATTCCCATGCACAATCACCTGGTCTTCTGGAACGCAGACCAGCGGAGCGAACAGCCGTCTAACGTCCAGTATCCCTTTGTGTCCACCATAGTTGCGGCAATCTAGATCATCGGCGGACAGCGGGGGCTCGACCAACGCGGCGTCGAGTAGACCATCCGACAGGCACAGTTGCTCCGGGGAAGGCACGCCCCTGGACATGTCGATCCGCAGATTCAGCTTTCCCAGTTCCACGATGCGGCGCTCGGCCTTTGCTCTGATGGTCCGCAGGAAGTCCAGCGATCTTGTTTCGGCTATGGGGCTGTTGAGGGAGTGGGTCATGGCGGGTCCTTGGTGTAGAAAGCGAAAGCGGCCTATAAACAATGCAATGGGTGGAAGCGAGGCTTCATGGGCCGACGGCCCCGCTGCTGTCGTTCCCGTGCAAGCGCATCACACTGAACACGCTACCGAGAAGGGCGCAGCTGCCTCCAAGCCATAGCGCCATCACCGGCCCTGCGGCCTGCCACCAGTGGAAACACTGGGCGACCAGGGCGGCGCCACAGGTCTGCCCCATCAAACGTGAAATCGCCACCAAACCGCTGGCGCCGCCGCTTCGATTCGCGGGGGCCTTGCTCATAATTTCGCGCACGTTGGGAGCCTGAAAGAGGCCGAATCCGGCGCCGCACAGCGCCAGACGCAAAGCGACGCTGGCCTCTGTGGCGTCGTGAGGCATCGTCGCCAATGCCCACATTCCAACTGTCAGAGCAAGGAGGCCGACGCTGCACAACACGCCCGGCGAGAGCCGGCCTCGGTCACTCAACGGGGCCGCAATCAGCGCCATGAGCGCGACGACGAACGGCCAAGCGGCAAGGAGAAATCCTGTCCCGACCACCGACACACCCAGCGACCGCTGAAGGAAGAACGGCAAGGAAACCAGCGCGAGCGACTGCGTGGTGAATGCGCAGATCGAGGTGAGCGACGAGAGCCGGACAACTCGGATGCTCATCAGGTCCACGGCCAGCATTGGTGCTTGATGGCCTCGTTGCTTGCGCAGCAGCAACGCAAGACAGAGGCCGGCCAAGGCCACCGAGCCTATCGCGAAGCCTGCTCCTCCCCCGTTCTCGACCGAGCACAACCCCAGGGTGAACACGGTCAGGAATGCGGCGCATAGCGCGGCAGACACTGCATCGAACCGATGCCGGCTGCCTGCGGCATCTGGCAAGTGCCGCAAGGACAGCGCGATGGATAGGGCCGCAATAGGCAGATTGATAAAGAACAACCAGTGCCAACTGGCGACCGTCAGCACCGCCGAGGTGATAACGGGTCCCAGAGTGAAGCCGATCGCGACGAACAGCGCGTTCATTCCAACCCCTCGGCCCAGCATGTGAGGGGGATAGATATGGCGAATGAAGGCGGTAATGACGCTCATGATGGCCGCCGCGCCGATCCCCTGCATTGCTCGGCCGCCGACGAGCAGTGGCAGTGTCGAAGCTGCTCCGCAGATCGCCGATGCAGCCGCAAAGACGATGAGGCCCCCGACAAATACTTTCCGGTAGCCAATGGATTCACCCAGCGCAGCAAACGGCAACAAGGCCGCGATCATTGCGATCTGGTACGCATTGGCGACCCAGATGATGGTTGCCTCGCTGGATCGGAGGTTCGCCGCGATCTGAGGTAAGGCCGTGTTGGCGATGGTGGTATCGAGCGCAGCCATGATTGCTGCGCTCATCAGCGCGACCGTGCACAGGATGCGCTCGCGCGCGGGATCTGGCTGGTCTGCGATCACTGCCAAACGGGGTGGAGACGTGGTCACGATAGCCAAGGATTTCGGGTCACCCAGTTCTTGAGAACTTGATGATTCCAGAGCCACTATTATCTGTACAATGAATATTGATGATATTCACATTCATAGTACGGATGAAGTATCCAGATGAACCTTCGACGGGTAGATCTGAACCTCTTGGTCGCACTCAATGCTCTGCTAACGGAGCGACATGTCACTCGTGCTGCTTCGCAAATCGGGCTTAGCCAGCCCGCGATGAGCAATGCGCTGCGCAGGTTGCGTCATGTGATGAAGGACGAGCTTTTGATCCGAACGCCTTTCGGCATGGAGCCCACGTCGCGGGCACTCGAACTCGTTGAGCCAGTTCGCCAAATCCTGCGGCAAGCCGAGCGGGTTCTTGAGTCACCCAGCCATTTCGATCCGGGGACATCCACCACGCGGTTCCGGGTTCGCATGTCGGATGTTCTTGGCTACCTTCTCATGCCAGGACTTCTTTGCTCGATACAGCGCGAAGCCCCAGGCGTCATGCTCGACGTGGTTCATCTTCCCCCCGTTGATACGGTCAGCGCGCTGGAGTCCAACGACATCGACCTGGCCGTGAGCATGGACCTTGAGCTGCCCTCCTCCATCCGCAGCAACGCATTGCTCCATGACAGGATGGTGTGCGTCATGTCGGAGCATCATCCGCTAGCTCGAAAGCGCCTCACACTGTCGAAGTTTCTGGAGCAGGATCACATCAAGGTTTCGATCAGTCCCCTCGATGGCCGGTACGTGGACAGCGCACTGGCGAAAATGGGGAAGGCCCGGAGAGTTGCCGTGAATGTTCCGCACTGGTTGCTTGTCCCTCATCTCTTGAGAAGTTCGACCATGATATCGGTGCTGTCCGAACGTCTTGCCGAGCGCGCCGGCGCAGGCTTGGCGCGCTGTGACCTGCCGTTCTCCAGCGACAATTTCAGTTGGTCCTTGTATTGGCACAGGCGCAATGACGTGGCGCCGGCCCAACGCTGGCTCCGGACAAAGTTCACCGAGACGGCTACGGAATTGGCCGACACCAAGTTCGCCCCAGGCAACTCGCATGGTTCTCTCTAAATCATTCATCCCTCTAGTGTTGCTCCCGGGCTTCATGTTGGACGAATCGCTATGGGACGACATGGCTGCCCGGCTCGGACAAGATGCACCGATCCATCGCCCTCGCTTGGCGCCGGGGGCGACGATCCAGGCGATCGCGGAAGGCGTCGCAAGGGCGGCACCCGAGCGATTCGTTCTGGTCGGATTCTCCTTGGGGGGATACATCGCCCGAAAAGTGGCGGAGCTGTACCCAAACCGAGTCGCCGCATTGATCCTGATTGCCACGTCTTTGCGGGTCGATAGCGACGAGCAAGCAAAACCCAAGCACGATGCCGTCGCCTCCCTCAACGCCACCAGCTTTCGTGGATTGAGTGCGGCGTCGATTGGCAAGTCGCTGCATCCGGACAGGCGCGGTGACAAGGCGTTGGTGGACAGGATCAAAGCGATGGGCGCGCGTCTCGGCTATGAGTCACTGGCCATTCAAACGAACCTAAGGCGTGATCGAATCGCCGCCGCATCGTTGACGTGTCCCACCCTGGTGATCGCAGCTGCTCAGGACGCGTTGCGGACTCAAGAGGAAGCCAACGAACTTGCCGAAACGATCCCGAACGCGACCCTCAGATTCATAGACCAGTCCGGCCACATGCTTCCGCTGGAGCAGCCCGAGGCGCTGGCCTGCGAAATTGAGCAGTGGCTCAAGTCGCTAAAAGGTCTTTCATAGTCGGGGATTGCTAGCGTCCGCTTTATCCGACGGCTGGTCCACGTTGCCGCCCGATCTCCCATGACACTCCACCGCCGCGCACCGTCGCGGCGATCTGTTGACCTAGCCGCTGTTCGATCACCGACCGCCACGGCACCAGGCCGAATCCCATGCCGTCATCGAGCATGGCGTAGCGCCCGCTGGCGAGCATGATGCTACGCCGGTAGATGCCGGCCACGCGCTGCTCGTCGGCCACGGGCCGATGTTCCTGGCCGGTTTCCGCAGCGATCTTCTGCGCGGCCTGCACAAGCTCGAGCCCGCGCAGCGTTGTCAGCAGGTTTGGGGTGCGGGAGAGGTGTTGATGCCATGGCTTTATCCGGTCACCGCCCGGGCAAGCACCACGCTGCGGACTTCTCATCCAGAGCGGGTGCGTGCAACCGGTCGGTTCGTCGCTTTTACTCGACCTTCCGCCAAACCGAGATCGGCACATCGCCGTTGGGGCGTGGCGCCACGCGATAGCTGAGGATGCTGCCCTTGAGCTCGTACTGCCTACGTTGGTCTTGCCCCTCCGAATTGGGGAACGATGCGCCCTGGATGTGAATGACGATAACGTCGGGATCCTGTTCGATGCTGAGCGTGCCGAAGCTGGTGCTTGAACCCATCACGGCTGATTTGTACTCATCGGGCGTTCCCTTCGCTTTGTCCCCCGAACGGAAGGCTGGCCGCTCGGCCTTGAAGATCTGCAATGAGTAGTGTCCCTGGTTGTCGACCAGCAGCAGACCTTTGGGCTGGGCGCCGTAGTCGGCTACGCGCGAACCATCAGGGTGCTGGACGTCGGCTGCCACCAAGGTCCAGGTGCCAGCCAGCGACGGCACCTCGCGGGCCGAGCCCGCTAAGGTGGCAGAGCTCCAGAGCGCACATGCCGAGAGGAGCGCTACGATGATGCGACCGGTGTTTGCTGTACGAAAGTTCATGCGTGAATCCCGAGGTTGGGGGGCGCCGTGGCGAATGGCCTGCCAGGGCTACTGGATGCTAGGCTCGGGATACGCTTAAGAAAATCTGATAATTCGAAATCGACCCATCGAAAAAGCGAAAGTAATGTCCCTGCCGAACCTGGATATGGACGCCATGCGAACGCTCGTTGCGATTCTGCAATCGGGTAGCCTGGGACGCGCGGCGGAAAGGGTCGGCCGTTCGCAATCGGCGGCGAGCCAACAGATCAAAAAGCTGGAAAGCCAACTGGGCCAGCCCCTGTTTCGCAAGCAAGGGCGAAGCATGGTGCTGACGGAAACCGGAGAGCTGGTGCACTCCTATGCGCGTCGCATCCTTGAGCTCAATGACGAAGCTGCCCGTAGCGTGGCCGGCATATCGGTGGAAGGTGTCGTGCGCTTTGGCCTGCCCGGCGATTTTGCGGAGACATGGCTACCTGCAGCGTTGGGGCAGTTCAAGGGTAATCCCCCCTCAGATTAGCTGACGCCAAAAGTGGAATTTCCTCGTAGGTTTTCCCGAGGAGGTTCCATGAAGAAGTCCCTTTTCACCGACAGCCAGATCCTAGCCGTGCTTAAGCAAGCCGAGTCCGGCACGCCGGTGCCACAGCTGTGCCGCGAGCACGGCATCAGTTCGGCAACGTTCTACAAGTTGCGCAGCAAGTTCGGCGGACGAGTTCGGCTGCAACGCGAATAAGGTGGAGGGGTGGTCGCGGTCGAGGCGAGGGGGACTTTAGGCGCGCGACCGCCCCTCCGAAACTTTTGAGCGTTAGCCAGGGTGGCTGATGTATGGAAGCGCTGTCATGGAGCCCCGATACTTTGAGGTGCAAGCCGGATCATAGTGGTCGTACTGCCTCGTCGCCGAGGACGCGTGGCGAGCTGCGATTCCAAATCTTTATGCGTTGACTGCCGCTACAAATCGTCGGCAGCGGAGATCACCAATGTGCAGATGTGGTGTTGGCCGAGAGACTCGAGAGCATGCTGACGTTTCACAAATCGCCAACCCCGCACTAGACCATCCGGGCGTGCTACTCCGGTAGGTCTATGCTGACTTCAAAGAGTAAGAGCGCCTCCGGCGCACGCCCAATACTCATGCCGTTGCCCAGCTATTTGCCGAACGAGCGTCCTTGGGGATAGTCGAATGGATTGCAACTTCGTCCTTTCTCACTTGCGACGCTCGACACCTTTCGACTGAAAATCGCGGCGCCTCCGAGGAACAAAATGGCCGTGACTAAATTCCATCCGAGGATCATCGCGGTAGCATCGAGTGGATGAAACATTGATAGAGCGGTTGCGGTGATCGCTGAAACTGCGAGGCTCCCCATCAGGATGATCGATGTGGGCCCGAGTGCAGCATCCTGGCTCTGCGGCCTCGCTGACCGCCTGTCTCGCTGACCGCCTGTAACCACCGCTCGCGTGGCAAACGGCGACGCCAAATAGCCGTCTCATGCCGATCAACACCGTAGACCTGGAAGACCTGCTTGGCCACGTCGCCCCCAATGCGCGTTAGCTTCATGGCGGACTCCTCCTCGCTGTGGACTGGTTGTGTCGCAACTCCAGTCTGGCACTCTTAGATGCCGAGGGCGGGAGGAGTCCATATACGGACACCCATAGATCAGCGGGCGATCCATATCGTTTGCTTCAGCACGCGTTTGGAGCGTGGCGCTACTCGTTGGCGAATCGCTACTCAGTAGCGCGGCGCTCCCTTGAGATGCGGGATAGGTGTTGACGCTATGGCTTTATCCGGTCACCGCCCGGGCGAGCACCAGACTGCGGCCTCTCATCCAGGGCGGACGTGCGATCGGTCGGTTCGTAGTTTCTACTCGACCTTCCGCCAAACCGAGATCGGCACATCGCCGTTGGGGCGTGGCGCCACGCGATAGCTGAGGATGCCACCCTTGAGCTCGTACGGCCTACGTTGGTCTTGCCCCTCCTGATTGGGGAAGGATGATCCCTGGATGTGGAAGTCGAGAACGTCATGATCCTGTTCGATACTGAGCGTGCCGAAATGGGTGCTTGTACCCATCACGGCTGATTCGTACTCGTCGGGCGTTCCCTTCGCTTTGTCCCCCGAACGGAAGGCTGGCCGCTCGGCTTTGAAGATCTGCAAAGAGTAGTGCCCCTGGTTGTCGACCAGCAGCAGACCTTTGGGCTGGGCGCCGTAGTCGGGCACGCGTGAACCATCAGGGTGCTGGACGTCGGCTGCCACCAAGGTCCATGTGCCAGCCAGCGACGACACCTCGCGAGCCGAGCCTGCGAAGGTGGCGGAGCTCCAGAGCGCACATGCCGAGAGGAGCGCTGCGATGATGCGACCGGTGTTTGCTGTACGAAAGTTCATGCGTGAATCCCGAGGTTGGAGGGCGCGCTGGCGAATGGCCTGCTAGGGCTACCGAATGCTAGTCTCGGAATACGCTTAAGAAAATCTGATAATTCGAAATCAACCCATCGGAAAAGCGAAAGTAATGTCCCTGCCGAACTTGGATATGGACGCCATGCGAACGCTCGTTGCGATTCTGCAATCGGGTAGCCTGGGACGCGCGGCGGAAAGGGTCGGCCGTTCGCAATCGGCGGCGAGCCAACAGATCAAAAAGCTGGAAAGCCAACTGGGCCAGCCCCTGTTTCGCAAGCAAGGGCGAAGCATGGTGCTGACGGAAACCGGAGAGCTGGTGCACTCCTATGCGCGTCGCATCCTTGAGCTCAATGACGAAGCTGCCCGTAGCGTGGCCGGCATATCGGTGGAAGGTGTCGTGCGCTTTGGCCTGCCCGGCGATTTTGCGGAGACATGGTTACCTGCAGCGTTGGGGCAGTTCAAGAAGGCCCACCCGGCGGCTCGAGTGGAAGTCGAAGTGGAGCGCAACGGGCTCTTACTAGAGCGCCTCGATCGAGGTGAATTCGATCTCGTCCTCGCCATGGGCTATGGCAGCCGCTTGGATGCCAGGCGCCTGGCCACGTTGCCCATGACGTGGATAGGGCCGGTAGGGTCGGAGGTGATCCTGAAACCCGGCGTCCCTCTGGATCTGGCGCTCTATAACTCACCCTGTTTCTTCCGCCGTGCAGGCATCGAGGCGCTCGACAAGATCTCCGTTCCCTGGCGACTGGCCTACGCCACGGCAAGTTTGCAGAGCCTATGGGCGGGAGTGGCGGCCGGCCTCGGCATCACGCTGAGAACAACGGCGGGTATACCGCCGTCTCTCATGCGGCTCGATGAAAGACACGGCTTGCCTCCACTTCCCGTCGTTGAACTGTGCTTGCACTCGGGGAAGAACACAGCAAACCCCGCGTTGAGCCAGCTCGAGCGCGTGGTGATCGACCATGCTGTCGGCAACCTTGGGTTGTAGTGGAACGCCGCCAGGTAACCACGGATGTCGGGCAATGTGGCCCTCGATATCTGTGTGATTTGCTTGGCTGCCTGCGTGTGGAAGGTACGTTTGACTTGGGCGTGTTCGCCAATGCCACACCCAAGAGCAGCACAAGTACCGCGTGGATGATCATAGGCATGGTCGGCCAGGCCATATTCTCCGCTCGATTCGTCTTGTAACGGATCCATAGCGAGTATCGACGCGAAAGCACGATGCCCAAGTCGTTCTGGTACTCGAGCATCGTTGGCGGGGCGACGCTGTTTGCCCATGCCGTGTATCGACGGCCTCCTAGGCATCAGCCCGCCCTCACCGCCACTGCGAAGGTGGCTGGAACAACATGGCACACGGGCAAACTGGCGTCCTTTTTCAGAAGAGCGCGACACTGGCGAGTCACTTCACGCCAAGGCAAACGCCATACGAGCAGATCTGTTGGTGATGGGCGCTTGGAGGTGGCCACGAATGAGCGAGCTGGTGTTGGGCGCCACGCGCTGGCTGCTTAACCATGCCTCCATCCCGCTGTTCCTGGCGCACTGATGCGCGAAGCAGACCATGCACCGGCACGTGCGGCGGAGACACGTACGCCTCTCAGATCATCTCATTGCTTCGGGTCAAAAGCGGACGTGCCACGAGTGTGGTTGGCGTGCAAGGTATCGCATAGGGGCACCACCCTGCCCTCGCCCCCTGGATGCTCCGCACCCCCGACTAGGGTCCACGCGGTGCAACGAGTGCCACAAGGCAATCCTCCACCGAAAGCTTTCCTGCAATGTGACTGCTGCGGCGACCGTTTGGTTGTGGCCGAGCAGAGCCCGCTGTCGTTATGCCGCTCGGCGAAACCTACTGGTCTATGGACATTGTCCGGCTCAGGCTGTGTGAAAATCCCAGGCAACGTTGGCTCATTGGCCCCATACGCAATTTTTCGACGATTCGTCGAGCGCGAGTCTCTGAAATCGAACGCTCGCCGAGCGTATTGCTCATATTCTGCCGGGCAGAAAAGCGACCTTTGAGCCTCCCATGCTCGGGGCCCAATGCGGTCATCAAATTCAGAAGGATGCCCAGGCGCGCGCAAACATTGCCACCATGCATCCCATTCCATCAACCTCTTCGCCCGGCACGAGTATCCGTTCATACAAGTCGTCGTTCCAGACTTCATGAATCGATGGCTGCCTCGCAGAGTCTCGCAATAACCCTGCTACCTTCGCGGGCCTCATCTTCACTGGAGGGAGCGAATTCGGTCAGTGTGAGACCGACCACGTCGGCTTGACGTGCGATACGGCTGACCAAGGCGATCGCGTCTTCAACTTTGAGCGCGCCGTCGGGATATGCGACGTAAGGAAATTCGCGCGGATCGAGCACATCCAAATCGAAATGGATATGGACAGGCCCGCTGACGGATACCTGCGAATCCAGCATTTTTAGATCCAAATCCCGTTGCAGCGCCCAGTCGCCGTCGTCACCAACCTGGATGCCGAAGTAATGGAAGCGGCCCGGGTCAACTGGCACGCCAAGAAATGGTTGCATCGGCTCCGGCGCGCGCCCGAGGATCGCGCTCACCGGCATACCGTGAAAGTTGCCACTGGGAGAAGTCGCGGGCGTATTGGCATCGAGATGGGCATCAACCCAGATCACGTGGAGGCTTGGATGTATGCCATTCAGATAATCGATCACGGCAACATCGACTGCGCAATCGCCACCGGCGGTTAGCACGCGCCTCGCTCCGGAGCGCGCGAGAATGGCCTGTGCGCCACGGAACTGCGCAAAGATCGCATCCCAGCGCCGGACGCCGTGAGCATCATCCGCATCGTGGTCCCAGAGCGGCACGTGGACTAGCGGCGCGTATTGTCCACAAACCGCGGCTGCCGCTGCAGCACCGCGCGGAAGGTTCTCATGGCGGCCCGATCCTTGCCATTGCGAGTAGGCGAGGCTGAGGTCGAAAGGTATCCGCGACGATTGCATCTGCTTCGTTCCCCGTTCCGATCTGTCATTTCTCGATAATGCCACGCCCTCCAGCTCCGCTGTCGTGCTCAGTTTTGGCCGGATGCAGGCAGTCCGATCCGCTGATCAGTACACCTGTGACCGCTGGTGATGGCGAGCAATCCCGAGAACGAAAATGGGCAAGGCGCTGGGGACGATGAACAGAGTGATCGCTGGCTTTTGGTCAGTTTCACCGACGACGCCGGCCAACTGTTGCGGCGAAGGCGAGCGGGAGGGGCAAGAGTGTTCGTGGGCTCCCAACCCATCGCTGCCTGTGGCGATCGCCCGCCTTGCGGTAAGCGGAAAAGCGGCCAACCCAGGTCACGGGCGGCAGCCGACGGGAGGCGAACCTCGTTGTTAAATGTCGGCTGGACGGGGCATGGGTGTCATGTTGGCGAAAGCGCCCATTCGGCAGCCCCACGTGCGTGAATACTCGTCGTGTCAAACAGGGGAACGTCCGAATCTTGCTGCCCAACCAACAGCGAGATCTCGGTACAGCCAAGAATGATCGCCTCTGCTCCTTGGGCCACCAAATCGGAAATGATTCTGCGGCACGCAGAGCGAGACTCGGGAAGAACGCTTCCGAGGCACAGCTCTTCGTAGATGATCCGGTGTACAACTTCGCGACCCTCTTGCTCTGGCACTAGCACGCGAAGTCCGTGGCATTCAGAAAGCCGGTCTTTATAAAACTGCTGTTCCATGGTGAAGCGGGTACCGAGCAATCCAACCGTTGAAATGTGAGCTCTCTTGATCTCAACGGCCGTAGTGTCAGCGATGTGGAGCAATGGAATGCGAACGGCCGATTCGATCGCCGGCACCACGTTGTGCATCGTGTTCGTGCAAAGCACCAAGAAATCAGCGCCCGCCGACTCAAGTACACCAGCAGCCGCGCCAAGCACTCCGCCGGCAGCCGCCCAGTCTCCGGAATGCTGCATGCGCTCGATGTCATGGAAGTCGACGCTGTAGAGCACGATCTTTGCGGAATGAAGGCCACCCAAGCGCTCCTTGATCGCTTCGTTGATTTGACGATAGTAAGAAGCCGTCGACTCCCAGCTCATACCTCCGATCAGACCAATAACTTTCACAGCAACCTCCTGATGGCGCTTGGTGGCAGCCATCGTTCAACATCGGCCCCGGCTGGCGGGGAGTCGTACCATTCGATGGCCTGATCATGAACCTACCGCCAAGTAGAGAATCTAATAAACATTCAATAGCACTCAGATGGCGACTGAGCAGGCCCCTGCAGTTCCGACGTCCCCCAAATATCGCAAGCACGCGCTGGACCCACATAGTGTTTCGACTGAGGCAACGGCGACAATAGATGCGAGGCACTACACGTTACATAGCCACTTCGACTGGATGACGTGATACCACTTCGCATGACCATCAGGTCTGCCACGGCCTCGTTGGAAGCACCGCCAATTGCCGATGACGGTGACCTCATCCCCGCCATGTGATCGCCTTGACGGTACCGGACCTAAACGCCCTATCTGTGAAGAAACCAGTCCGAAAGAGATCTGTGGACGTTTTCCAATGCTTGCTTGTCGGCGGCCCAGTTATGAGGCATGCCGGCCAACTGCTCAAATTTGATTCTTTGCTCAGCTTGCCTCTTCCGATAGTACGGTAGCAGGGTCTCATACAGCGCCAACGCGTTCATCGACGCGATCACGGAGTCATCGCTCCCGTGTAACAAGAGAATGGCGGGAGGTGCCTTTCCCTGCACGATGTCGGCTGCATGCCTGGTGGCATCCGTTTTCTCGGCCAGGCTTCGAGATTCCGACGACCAAGCATATGGCTTACCAGTGACGTTCTCCATTGCCTCTATCGACGCGCTCAGGCCTGTCGAGGCGTTGATCAGCGCCGCTGTGCCGACGGAGACCTTTCGTTGGGACATGGCGTAAAGGGCCGCAGCACCACCGGCAGAAAAACCGACCAAACCGATCTTCGCCTCCGGCTCCATGCAGCCACGTCGCTTCAACGCGTCCACAACGAGTGGCAGCTCGTCCCCTGCCCCGACCACCGTTGGCTTAAAGACCAGAAGTCCGAAGTCTTGCCCCTGAAGACGAGCAAGCTCCTTAAGGCCTCCTGCAGGAGCGCGATCACCGAAGAGAGGCAGTCCAAGATAGACCTTGACCGAAGGAACGTCGTCGAGTGGGAGCGCTTCCATCATTGCGCGCTCGCTCGCCGGCGGCCCGTAGCCGTGCCAGAGGACAATCGGCGGCCTGGTCGCGGTTCGTGGTACGCGAAGCATCGCCGGAACGCCGGCAAGCGTCGTTTGCACGGTGGTAACTTCGGCCCCGGTTCTCTGAATTGCGTTACAGGTAACCGTCTCATCCACTTTGACGACATCCCGAACGGCGACCACTTCCTGGTCTGCCGATACGGAGTACGAGAAAAAAGTAGCAATGAACGCGATTGCGATCATTGAAAAGCGCTGAGAGCGACACGTCGACATCGGTAACAGCCAGTTCTGCATCAATTTTCCTTTGCCCTTTGACGGAATTGGCGGCACCCTGTGCGCCGCATCTATTCGCCATCGATGATTCGCAACCGTTGTTACGTTGCCTGCCGAATAAGCTCCCGCTCTGTCGCCGCTATGCGCCAAAGTATTCGCCCCTTCTCGGCCATGACCGACTGCACCGGCAGACAGACCCACGATAAGTTCTAGCTCTTGAACGTCTGCCTGTATTCCCTGAAACAGCTCTGGGAATTCACGAGACTAGGCAGCAAATGGATACAAACCGCATAGCAAGACAAGTCAATTTCTTGATGGGACTAAACCTCCCGCAGGTTCGACTCATAGCGTCAGTCTCAAGGCCACCATAGCCATGCATGCATATGCAGAAACAGCGAACATTGCCCGAGCCAGAGCTACGTTCCCCATGGCTTAACCGGACTCTCACGGCGGAGGAGTGGTCACCGCAAGGCTTGGACGCACGGAATGCTGCTCCAAGTACTGCAGCAAGTTCGGCGCCGCTTCGATCGCGGCGGCCCCTTCCGGCAATCTCCGAACGGGGATAAGTGTGGAGAGCAAGAGCGCGTCGGCGAACGTGAATCTGCCTGCGGCAAGAAACCCGCTTATGGCAACCCTTGAGTCCAGCATCGTGATCAATCGCTCCATCTTCGGTAGCGTCTCCTCAACCGCCGCACGATTGACGGACCCGTCAGGCGTGCCTGGAAAGCGGTAGGCGTAAACGTAACCCCTCACCATGATCGGATCGACCGATGTCGCTACGATCGATACCCATTGCTCGATTTCAGCGGTGAGCGCGATCGTATCGGCTTTGATCATCGGTGTGTCAGGGTAGAGTCTGTCGAGATAGGCGACGATAGGCCAAGCCTCAGCGAGCGTAAGATCGCCATGGCGCATGACCGGAACCTTGCCCAGCGGATGGATTGCTGCGACGAGGGGCGAGTGAGGCGGTACCGGATGGTAGTCATACTCGATCTGCTTTTCCTCGCATGCGATCCTGACCGCTCGCACAAAATTGCTGCGGTACATTCCGAAGATTTCGATGTTGCGATGGTCGATTTCCACGATGCTTTCCTTTTTTGTAGATAGGATGGGATGCGATCGCGCGGCCAGTTTTTCTCATCATACGAGCCGCAGCCTGGCGTCCTAGGTGACGCCCACTTTTTGGTTGCGGCAGCGAGCATCGGTGGCGTTACCCACTAGGCTTTGCCCGTCGGTTGCCGGTGTAATAGACAAGTTTTCCATCAGTACAGATGCGCTTACCAGAGAAGCAGACCAGTAGGTTCCTACAGAAGGTAGAGGCCTGGGTCGACGTGAAGGAACCGTGCCGCAAACGCCACGCTTTGGGCAATCATCTAAAGCAGTTTGTTAGCTGACCTATATCCAGACGTCGCTTTCGGTCGTTCGCTCGCCAACGTCATCCACGGTGTTGAGGACTCGTCGCGGCTCGATGAGAAGAAGTTTTACCTCGTTCGCCGCATAAGGCTTATGTTCGACGCCCTTCGGGACGACGTACATCTCTCCTTGAGAGAGATGTACCAGGCCGTCTCGGAAATCGATGCGCAAGTCACCCTCAAGAACGATAAATGTCTCATCTGTGTGATAATTCTGGTGCCAAATAAAGTCGCCCTCGGTCCTGACTATCTTGAACTGGTAATCGTTCATTTCGGCGACGACTTTTCGTTTCCACCGCTCTTTGAACAGTGCAAACTCTTCAGCGAAATTTATTGCGGCACGACTCATCCAGCTTCCTCCTTCCGACTTACGCTAAGTAGAGACGGTTCCCAGGCATCGCATGGAATCACTAGTCACGCCCGACAGCCTAGCTGCCGCGTGGCTCGATCAACTTACCCATCACTGCCACCCTGCAGAAACCGGCCACGAATCCTGCCGCACCTGCCATATCAACAACGACACGATCGCTACTACGAGACCAGTCACGCGAGCAAGCACACGGCGGACGGCGGCAGCTGCGGCTCCGTTTGGCGCGATTGACTCCTTAAGACCGGTGTATGCACATGGCTTATGCCCACGGCGACGATGGGGTTTTTCATAAGCTTCGTCTTGGAACGGAATATCAATGCACAACGTGCCTTTAGGTGCACAACGATTTAACCGTGAAGCGATGGTAGCCGTTGCGCCTCAGCCAGCGAAAAGAGCTGCCGATCCTGGATAATTTCGAGATTGCGACCGTGCCATTCACGCTCAAATGCAGTCGGCCAGATACCTTCGGCGAGGCAATCTTCGATTTGAATATTACGAATGCTGATCTTGGGTTCGTTAGATTGGCGCGCATTGCCTACCCGGTCACGTAGACGATCGAGATAATGGCGAGCATCGTCGAACGCGTGGCCTTCGAGAACGCCGATATGGCCGGGAATAATCCTTCCACGGCGCAAACGCTGGAACCGGATCAGAGCCTCGTTGATCATCTCCGGAGCTGAGGATCCCAGGTAAACCGTGTGGCCTACGATGGCATCGCCGCAAAGCACGAGGTCGTAACTTGGTATGTCGACTCCGACCGCGCACATCGTTTTCCCGGGATTGTGGAACACCTCGATGGCGTGCGATCCCCACTCGAACATGAACGTACCGGTAAAAGTGATCGTCGGGCGAACGAACTGCGCGTTCTCCTCGTCGCGACGCACACGCTGGGACAGAAATGTATGCATGAAATGCTGATGGGCGATTATCTGCGCCTCTGGGAAAAGGCTCAGTCCGGCCATGTGATCGCTCATGTAATGCGTCATGACGACAAGTTGCACGCGTGCGCCGAGGCTGTTTTCGATGTGCCGGCGCATGGCTTCAGCATCAGCGACGCTGGCTAGCGTATCGATCAGTAGTGCCCGGCCACGATGCAGAATGGCGGTAGCCACGGACTCTAGAGTATCGCCATGAAAGACGACGACGTTCGGTTCGAGATGCTCGATGCGCATACCATGAGCCGTGCGGATACCAGGCTGCGCAGTATTCATGGCGCGACGGGTGGAGTGAAGCGATGATTTTTCAAAGTACGATGAACACGATTCATCTGTGCGAGATCTGTCGGCGACAGGCTCATCTCTGAAATATGCGTTAGGGCGAGCTTGTTAACTCGCTTGATCGGTTACTTTTTCGCCTTCTCGGCCCCCAGCGCTTTCGGACTAACAGGACATCACCACAACGCCTGAGACCGCGCGGCGGTCTCGCTTGCAAAACTTCCGGGGGCGTTCGCACGAGCGATCCGGCCCGGCGTGGACTTTTTTGACTGCCATTTAGGCAACATGTCACCCACAGCAAACATCATCTGATACCTGGTTTCGAGCGCCAATACATGCCGGGCGACACCTTTGTCCTGCTCGCTGGCACACCACAGGTCGGGTTGGCGGTCTGCAAGCACATGGATTTCCACCATAGCGGCCATGCTTATGCAGAACGCCATGCGCAGCTACTACTCGCGCCCGCGCAGAATCTCAGCGTAGACGGAAGGCTTCATAGCCGCATGGCAATCATGCGCGGCGTGGAAAGTGGCTGCGCCATCGCACGTACGGCTCGTTCCGACCGTCTTACTTAAGTGACGACCGTGGCCGCATCGTGGTAGAGACATCAAGCGAAGAGCATGACGCTGAACTGGTGGGCAATCTCCCGCTGCGCGACACGCACACTCTGTATGCGCGCCTGGGGGACTGGTTCGCCTGGCTCACCTTGATTGCCTTGGCTGCATGGCTAGCGCCGACCTTCCTGCCTTGCCGTGCATAACGATAGATTGAAGCCCCCGCTCGAAGTATTCGCGACTTTCCGCCCCGGGTCGAAAGCGGACACTGGTCGCCTATCTGTTTGCAGCAGACATCAGCCACGCTCGAAATGACTCCCCGGCAGGGGTGCGTTGGGCTGTAGCCGATTGCACCAGATAGTAGGCCCCAACAGCTTTCAGGGCTCGCGATCCGATTCGTACAAGAGTCTTCGCAACCAACGCATCTTCGACCAGCACGCTCCGTCCGAGGGCAATTCCTTGGCCCGCTTCAGCAGCTTGCAGTAGCAGCGACGAATCACCATAAACCGGACCCGAGGCTTTCGCATTTGAGCTCGTGTCAGTTCGCCTTAGCCAATCGTCCCAGTTAAAAAAATCGTCCCGCAATAGTACGCCGCTCTCAAGATCCTTCAGGTCATGGATACCGGATCCCTTCAGATAAGCGACTGACGCCACGGGAAATACTTCTTCGTCAAACAGCTTTTCGCCATACAGACCTGGCCAGTCCCCATTCCCGTAACGAACCGCGAAATCGACGTCTTCGGCATCGAGGTCGATGAGCTCTGGCGTCGCGTGCAGTTTGAAGTCCACCTCCGGGTGGGCCCCAAGAAATATCCCCAATCGGGGCATCAGCCAGCGACTCACGAATGAAGGTGGCGCGCTGAGCGACAAGCGATTGTGATGCTCGCAACGCAGCGATCGTCCGACGACAGCCAGCTTTCCGAGAAACTCTTCGACCACATTTCGAAGCATCTCGCCCGCCCTCGTAAGCGAAACATCGCGATGGTTTCGCCGAAGCAGCTTCGTGCCATAAAACGTCTCGATGGCTCGAATTTGATGACTGACTGCGCTCACAGTCAGGTGCAGCTCTTCCGCAGCCTCGGTGAAGCTACGCAAACGGCCAACGCATTCAAACGTCCTCAATGTATGCATCGGCGGCAAGACGTATCGCATGACCATCCTCAAAGTTGAAGCACTTTCAACGATGCATGAAGAAATATCGCTTCACGCCAGATCGGGCCGTTTGAATACTAAAGACCTGCCGGACGCAATAGCCAATCAGGCCGCCTTACTGCACACCAACTAAACGCTTAGCGCTTGGACTGGTATCTGCACCCTAAACGTTCCGTTCGGAGAATATATGCGATTTCTCATCCCTCTATCGCTACTAATGGTGTTAATGGTGTGCGCACTGGTTCGTCCGGCACGTGCCGAAGCCCTCCATGAGGGCTGGCAAACCGTCGATGGATTACACATTTTCTATCGCGAGGGCGGTGATCCAGCGGATCCAACTGTGGTTTTTCTCCATGGCAATCCTCTTTCGTCACTGATGTACGTGAAGGTGATGGAGTCGCTGGCATCCGGTCAACACCTGCATGTCATTGCCATGGACTACCCTTCATTCGGCTATTCGGATGCACCAGGACATCTCGCCTATGCATACACGTTTGACCATCTGGCACAGACGGTGGATGACTTTCTGAAGCTACGCGGCATATCCCGATACAGTCTTTATATGCAAGATTACGGCGTGCCCGTCGGCTTCCGACTGATGACGCTTCACCCTGAAGCTGTTGCATCGGTCATGGTGCAAAACGGCGTCATTCACCTCCAAGGATTCCCTTCCGCCCAAGACCCCGATGGCGAACTCAGGCAGCATTGGGAGCACCGAAACTCCGCGGTGGATCGGCGTCGCGCGGCTTATGTGCTAACACTCGCCTACCCGAGGGCCAACACCTGGGAAGATGAAGATCACGCGGGCCCGGACGCGACGATGCAGATGATTGCCGCTGCACAAAGACCGGGAATCATCGATGCCCGAAACGATCTGTGGTTTGACTACGGAACTAACGTCAAACGCTATCCGGACTGGCAGTCACTGCTTTCGCATCTCAATGTGCCAGTACTTGTCCTCTGGGGCAGTCAGGACAAGTTTTTCACCACGCCAGGCGCCTTCGCCTATCTGAAGGATGCGCCTGAGGCAGAGATCCACATCCTCGACTCCACGCATTTCGCGACTCTTGACGCCCCCGATGCCGTGTCTGAATTTGTCGGTAACTTTCTGGCTCGGCATCGACAAGCTTTGAAGTGAGCACTTGCTGGCCACTCTCACCAATCAGTGTCCGCCATGGCGCGATGGTGATGAAAAATTTGCCTCCAAAATATTAAGTTGACGATCGACCATGCTTGCACTTTATCACTCACCTGACTCGCGCTCCTCTCGTTTCATTTGGTTGCTGGAAGAGCTTGGCGTGGAATATCGACTTGTCTATTGCGGCATTCCTCGTCGTAGAGGCAACGGC
This sequence comes from Dyella sp. OK584, assembly GCF_057787755.1. Lineage (NCBI taxonomy): Bacteria > Pseudomonadati > Pseudomonadota > Gammaproteobacteria > Lysobacterales > Rhodanobacteraceae > Dyella > Dyella sp. OK584. The sequence goes on along the minus strand of NZ_CM173542.1, from coordinate 3,266,245 downwards.
GCACCCGATTCTTCCAATCCGCATCCGGACAAACGCGTTCCAGCTTTGGTGCACGATGGCGCATTGATAACCGAGTCGGCAGCTATAGCGCTTTACCTTACGGACCTTTACCCGGAGCGGGGGCTTGGTTGGTCTCAAGGCGAGCCAAATAGAGGTGTATACCTTTCATGGCTTGCGTATTACGCGGGTGAGATAGAGCCCGCGCTTGCAGCCAAACTTTCCGGGCAAACCGACAACGATCCCTTTGCTGCCAAGGCTTATGATCGCGTCATTGCGCGTGTGTATTCAGCACTTAAGGCAGACGCATTTCTTCTTGGTGACAACTTTAGCGCTGCCGATGTGCTTGTATCGAGTATCTTCGAGTGGTTTTGGGACATCGTCCCACCGTGCGCTGAGCTCGACGACTGGCTTGAAAGACTGGCAGCTCGGCCAGCTGCAAGGCGAGCGTGGGAAAAGGATGATCGCCCTCGGCTTGCTGAGCGTATCGGACCATAGGCAGCGTCCAGGGCAGAGTCCCGGACTCTGCTTCTTGAACGCAACCAGGGTTCTCCGAGTACCTAAACATCGTTGATCCGCAAGTTACTGACGAAATAGATGGCTTCCACATCGATGATTACGAGCTTGATCAAGACAATCGGGTTGATGGGTGCGTAACGATGATTGGCAATCAAGAATACGACGAACTGTAGTGTCCGCTTTCGACCCAACCCTCCACGACAGCGACGGCGTATCGCCCTGTCATATGTGTATATGTCAGTAACTTTCAATGACTGCTGCTGACCGATTGCGTTGAAAAGCCCCGTCTTAACGAATGGACGGCCGAGGGTTTGTTCACGACGTCGACGCTAATTCGATTCTGCGTAATTCTGCGCACTAAGGCCGCCAGAATGTGTTTGTTGCGGCGATTTTTCCAGTTGCAAACGGCCCATACATGCTGAAATGTTTCGTAAATCAAGGCTTTTTGACGCCTTCGCCTTGAGCCATGGTGATCCAATGTACATTGTCGGAGGTTAGCTCAATGAGCACGCTAACCTGCGTCGGTGATGTGTAATGGTAGATGACGCGATAGGTCTTTTTGTTCGACTTTCCATAGTTGGTCCACGTGTTTTTCGCAATGGTCATGCGTGAAATAAATGGATCGGCGCCGCTTCCATCGGAATCGAACATTTCGTAGTGCCAATAGCTTTTGTCTTTGTAATTGTAAGTGCTTACCGCCTGCGATTTAACGACCCCGTCGGACCAGTCCATAGTGAAGCTACACGTCATGAACGCCCGGTTCGCCGACCAGCCGCACTCCTCAAGCCATGTCCATTTGCTCGCCTTCTGATCAGCTACCGCCTTGGTCTCACCGTGGTAAAGCCACGTACCCGCAGCTATGTCCAAAGGCTCAAGTTCCGGACGAAGCGGGGGCGTGCCGCCGGCCAGTGCGGGTGTCGTCACGGCCAGCGCAGCCAGAGCCGCAAAACTAGATAGGTAGTTCATGGATCTCTCCCTCAAAAAGTCCTTGTTGCACTCACTGCCACCGATCTGTGGCAGTTCTTCGGATGGGCGAAATCAGCGCCTACTTAAACTTTGACGGCTGCCATCTTGAGGCACAACGTTAATCAACCCTCCTTTCCTGCCAAGCCAATGCCTGCTCCGAAGATCATTGCGTTCGTATTGTTTGACGATGTGCTTGCTCTGAACATCGCCGGGCCTGCTGAGGTATTCGGCAGCGCCAATCGGCTATCGGGTAAAGCCACCACCCTTTACGATGTCGTTTATCTATCCACAAAAGGTGGCTTGGTGAGGACGTCATCCGGCGTGTCGATGCAGACTCAATCGATTGCATCGATCGATCTTCATCAACTGGATACGGTCATTGTCGGCGGCGGCATCACGGTCGCCGAAGCCATGCGAGATGACGCGCTCATCGCCTGGCTTGCCTGCGCATCTACCGTCGTACGGCGAATCTGCAGCGTCTGTACAGGCGCTTTTATATTGGCTGCGGCGCATCTTCTAGATGGACGTCGCGCCGTTACGCACTGGGCATCCATCAATGACCTGCGCGTTCAGTTCCCTGCCGTGCAGGTGCAGATCGATCCTATTTATGTCAATGACGGAAACATCTGGACATCAGCCGGTATCTCGGCCGGCATCGACCTCGCGCTGACGCTGGTGGAGACCGATCATGATCGGCGTCTCTGCCTTGCTGTTGCCAAGGATCTCGTTGTCTTTCTGCATCGCCCTGGCGGACAAGCACAATTCAGCCGCACCTTGGCAGCTCAGGTGAGTGTTGGGGCACGCAACGTTCAGTTCCGGATGGAAGCTCTACATAGCTGGATCACTGAACACCTTGATAAGGATCTCAGCATCGAGCGTGTCGCCGAGCAAATGGGAATGACATCCCGTACGTTTGCCCGCAAGTTTGTCGACTGGTACGGACGCACCCCGGCCAAACTGATCGAGGATCTTCGGCTGGAAGCGGCTTGTCGATATCTCGAAGAAAACCATATCCCCATCAAGCAGATTGCCCATCAATGTGGATTTGGTGATGAGGAACGCATGAGGCGCGTATTTCTGCGGCGCTTGCGTGTGCAACCGGTGAGTTATCGGGAGCAGTTTGCGGTCGCGTGACGTCATAGCCGTAGAGCTAGTCACACTAGGGCCAAAAACGGGGTCCATAAAATCCCCGGTGGCACCATTTCACCGCCGGAGTCCATGGACGCGCACTTGCTCTTCCTCGGCCACGCCGAAGAATAGGTGCCGGTCTTGTCGCTGACCACGAGCCGTTGTGTTTCATGCTGCGCCAAGATCTCGCCCGTCACCGTTCTTGTTTGGGCCGCGCCAGCGGTCCTCGTTGCTTGCCAAGCATTGTTCGGTCATCGCAGATCCCGGCCGGTGCGCATCATGCGCAGCACTGAGTCTCGGGCCCAAGGACCACCCCTTGATGGCTCGATCGCATGTGGTCCTGCGTCCAACACGGATGCCGACGGTCGCGGCCTTCCAGAGTGACTGGCTCAGAGCCAAACCCCAGTTTCGGCCTGCGACCGTCAGCGTCACTAACCGAAGCGTAGTCGCTCACCGAGGCGAAGCGCTCGATCGCGCCGCTCTCGAGCCGGATGGTCATGCCCAGGACTGGGCAAATGCCCGGCACGCTCTGCAGACGCACCAGCAGAGCCGGCCGCAACAGATCCTTGCCGATCCAGCGCTCCAGCACAGTCATCTGATCTTGCAACGTCCGCCACAACTTGAACTGCATCAGCACGCCGCAGCTGGTCGACAGCAGCTGGTCGGTGCCGCGACTGACGTTGGATTGGATCGATAGCTTCAATCGTACGGCCTGCCGCACCAGGCTGAAGCGACGACGCAGCAAATTGTGTGTGCCGCGCTTTTCGCGTGCAGCCCAAGCCGCATCAGTTAAGCCAGATGCAAGGCGTTGCTATCGTCGTCGCCGTGCTTGAGTCCGTCGTACTGCGGTATCGCCGTGGTGTCGACCAGATGCACGGCATGGCCGTGATCCGTCAGGCCACCCTCCAGCAAGAGCTCAAATGTGATCACTTAAGTCGCGTCAAGTAAGCTTTGAACGCAGTTGCCCAGGTTTTGCCGCCGTCCCGGGAGTAGGAAATCTCATAGCGATCAGAATTGGCCTTGATGTCAGACCAAACTCCACGAACCAGAACCGTGCGGCCCTCATAAACGGTCGTGCCGAACAGCTCGCCCCGGCCGTCTTTGAAACCTCCGATAGTTGGGGCCTCAATCTCTCCCGAAGCGCTGTCAATGTAAGTTTGGCTCCATTGTCCTTTTTTTGAGTTATAGACGAACAGCGACGCGCCTTCCCAATGTCCACTTGGGCCGTCGGCCTCGATTTCCTCAAGCCACGCGTGACCACCCCAAATCGGCCGCACTGTCTTGGTACCGTCCATGGTCACCGTGTGGGTCCCGCCATCGAACGGGTCGAGTACTTGCGTAACATGGGTATGCCAATCCCCGCGAGCGAAGTCGAAATCATGAGAGCCGTCCCGAGGCGACGCAGCCCTTGTATTCAAGGACGAGCATGCAAGAACACCGGCAATCATGACTCCACGTAACAGCTGTCTCCACATCGGCGCGCGCTCCGTATAACCAACAAACCCAAGGCAAGACTTTAGTGAAAACCCGCAGCACCAGAAGGGCCAATCGGAGAAATTAAGGGTGGTCCACTTCGCTGGACGCGATGTTGTAAGGCACCAATGACGATGCAGGCATAGGCCATCACGCCAGATGCGGCGAAGGGCTGGCGAATGCGGTTTCATTGCGGCCGCCGGTGACGATGATGTGGGCGTCGATGGTGACACTCCATGTGATGGCGCTGAATGCTGCAAAGCCAGCACCCCTCCTATCCACGCATCAGGTGTCTTCCGCGACTAGAGCACACACCGTAACGCCTTCAAACCCTGCTCGATTGCCTTGAGGTCAGCGGCCCCGTAGCCGAAAACCAAGCCTTCCGATGTTGGCGCACCAAAAAAATAGCGCTCGAATGAATGCAAATGCACGTTCAACTCCAACAGTCTGGCGGTGGCGCGTTCAAGGCGCTTGGGTAGAGCCGAGAACGCCGCCACATGCATGCCGTAATGCGACTGCATCGGTGACAGTTCTCCTGAGAAGTCAGACCGCAGTATCTCCCCTATGAGATCTCGTCGCTTCCTGTATACGTCACGAAGCTTGCGCACATGCCGCGCCAGATGCCCATCCGCGATGAAACGGGCAACTGCCATTTGCGTCAACGTCGGGCAATGCCAATCGAGACAGTTCTTCGCCGTAATCAGCGTCGGCATAGCCCACTGTGGTGCCACTACGAACCCCAGTCGCAGTGCGGGGAACATACACTTGGAGAAGGTGCCGACGTAAAACACGTCATCCGCGGTCGCCGTGGACCGTAACGCCTGCAATGGTGTGCCGTCGAAGCGGAATTCTCCGTCGTAATCGTCCTCAACGATGACCGCTCCATGCTTGCGAGCAAAATTGAGCAGTGCTGCCCGCCGCTGCGTGGACATGGATACGCCGAACGGAAACTGGTGTGAAGGACAGACGCAGACGATCTGTACAGGGATTGGCAGGGCGTCGACTACCAGCCCTTGCGTGTCGACCGGTACCGGCACAATCTTGGCGCCGGCCGCGAGAAATGCGGCGCGCATCGGTGGGTAGCCTGGATCTTCAATGGCGACCGTCGTAACCCCAGGGGTTACCAGTACACGGGCGAGAATATCGAAAGCCTGCTGCGCTCCGGCAGTAACCAGTACATCGTCGGGCTCGCACACGACCGCGCGCGAGATGCCGATGTGCGTCGCGATAGCCGTCCGCAGTGGGAAGTGACCCTGATTGCCCTGCGGACTCTTGAAGGCAGGAGGCTTTAATTCCATTCGCCGGAGCTGCTGGGCACTGACCCGACGAAATATTTCGAACGGGAATAACCGCGGATCGACCAAGGCGGGCCGAAAGTCCAAAAATGGGGTCGCCCCTGACGCCGTTATGCGTTGACTGTCATGCCAGAAGTTAAGTGCCTGGGGAAGCTCGGGCCGCGACCACAGCGAGTTCAGGCGTGGGTCGGGCGTTCTCGGCGTCGGGGAGCGTTCGCGCGGCGTACGTTTTTGCTTCGGCGCCACATACGTTCCCGACCCTTGCCGGGACCGTACCAACCCTTCGATCGCCAGCTTCGCATAAGCCCGAGCAACCGTGTTTCTCGATACGCCGAAAAAGACAGCCGACTGACGCTCCCCCGGGAGTTTAGACCCCGGAACCAACCGACCATCAAGAATTGCGGCGCGCAACTGCGCGTAGACGGACTCCGCAGATCGGCGGCTTCCTCTAGGCGGTGGATCAAAAGCAATTTCGAACAGATTACTCATACCCTATACGTCACTTGTCACGACTTTCCTCCTCCAAATTGGCTCAACAGCGTGAGGATATGAAGAAGGTATCTGCAGTTTTAAGCAATTTCATTGACGGTGTCCCGAGGTAGTCCCTTTGCTTTCAGCGGTCGCGGTATCGCACCATCGTCGCCTCGCAGCGTTTCGCCGCTCTGTTGCGGGCATGGCGGATGTTAGGCTGCGAATGGTTTTTTCTACAGCCACGTTAGGCATCGAGGAGGGTTGGTGATGAGTTTCTGGGAGCCCTGCTGGGCATGCCGTGCAATGCGCGGCGAGATTGCGGCCGGCGTTGTGACAGAGACGCCCGAAGTTGTTGTGGTGATCAACCCGTTCCCCTTGACGGACGGCCACGCTCTTGTGCTACCTCGTAGGCATGTGGCCAATCTGTATGTGATGCCAGATGAACTTGCTGGACCAGTGCTTGCCATGGCTTCGCGGATAGCTCGGGGCGCAAAGCTGGCCTTTGCAGCCGAGGGCATAACCTTGCGGCAGAACAACGATGCGGCAAGCGACCAGCATCTGTTTCATTTCCACCTACACGCGATTCCGCGCTTTGAAGGAGATTCCGCCAGCTTCAATCGGGTGCCCGAATGGATAACGGAAAGCGAGCAGCGCGCTATGGCTGGTAAGCTCTCTCAGGCACTGTCGCGTGTCATCTAACAGTTCCGCAAGAGACTTTCCGTAAACACCACGCGCTTGATGCTTTTGCCCTGAGCTTTCGAGCCGATGCTGGTCAGTGTGTTGTCCTCTGTCTGGGCAGCCGAAATAAACACAGCAGACGGAATCTATTCAGCGCCGGGCTTCGGTTGCCATCCGCATTGCAAGTCCCGCCAGCACCGTACCCATCATCCAGCGCTGCGCGGTGAGCCATATCGGCCGACCGGCGAGGAAGCCGGCGATAGTGCCGGCCATGATCGCGATCACTGCGTTGACCGACAGACTGATTCCGATCTGGGTAAACCCGAGCACCAGCGACTGGCCAAGCACGTCGCCGCGCTCTGGACTGATAAATTGCGGCAACAACGACATGTACAACACCGCCGCCTTTGGATTCAGCAGATTGGTCAGGAAGCCCATGATTACGAGCTGCTTCGTACTATCGGCCGGCAGGTCGCGCACCTGGAACGGTGACCGCCCACCAGGCTTAACCGCCTGCCAGGCGAGATACAACAGATATAGCGCGCCACCGAAGCGTAAGGCGTCATAAGCCAGCGGCACGGTCATGAGCAAGGCGGTAATGCCGAAGGCGGCAAACAGCATGTAGACGATAAAGCCGAGCAATACGCCCACGAGGGAAACAAGCCCTGCCTTGCGGCCCTGGGAAATCGAGCGGGAAATCAGGTAAAGCATGTTCGGACCGGGTGTTAGCACGAGGCCGAGTGCAACCAGGGCGAAAGCAAACCAGTGATGAAATTCGGGCACGGCACCACTCCATATGTGAAGTTAAATCGGACCGCGATGGGCGGTCGCGAGTTTTACTGATCGGTCCGGCTGCCGGGACTCCCCAATTCAGCGACGCAACACGCTGTCGACCAGATCCAGCGCACACGTGACCTGAGAGACCGTAGGGCCCAGCTTGACGTCCCGTGCCACGGTCTGACTCCTTAACCCGCCGGTAAAACGTCGGCGTAGATGTAATGGCATCAGAAACCTCCTGAGACGAACCATACGTCTCGTGGTGGGTATCCATCAAACTTTGGAAAGCCCAAATCCAGGTTAGACAAAATTCTGCACACTCCCACCCCGTGGACCAAGCTGGTAGCGACGCTCCGCTCCACCGGTGACGAAATGGTAAGAGCCTCAATCGGCGCCAGTTCGACTGGCGTGGCGCAACCCGGCGTTGTATCAGTGACGAGGCCGCCCTGCCCGCCTTGCCACGATCCGCTGCCCCATCATTCATTGCGACACCACTCCTTGTTGGTGTCGCAGCCGAATACCACAATCGCTAGGCGCGCTCCACGAGGTTTGAGTGTCTATTCGAGTGTATTGCAGCTACACCACAGACCTGCTTACGGTGGTTTGCGGGAATGAGCATCCACTGGTTGTCACCGCAATGATGAACGAGGTGGCGCGAGCCCCCAGAGCACATCGGCGGAGAAAATGATCAGCGCCGCGAAGATCCAGAGCCGCCCAGTTGAAATATTCTCGGGCGACGGGGCTAAGGCGATGATGCTGTAGGCCATGTTCGACGCGGTGTGGAACAGCATGTTCGAGAGAATGCTGCGCCCCCCTCGATGATAGGCCCAGGAGAACAGGAAACGCATGGGGACGGTGACAATCAGGAAAACGCAGAACGGCGTGTAGCCCTGGATGGCTCCCGGCGTGACGATGAAAAACAACGGCAAGTGCCACAGAGCCCAGATGACGCCGAGGACGAAGGTCGAGGGCACGAGTGAAAAAACGCGGTCGAGCTTGTCCGATAGCAGTGACCAGCCAAACTCCTCTGCCAAGGTCCCGCCGACGATAAACAGGAACAGATAGTTCAGCGGCGCCTCGCTCAGGGTCATGGTGAAGTGCGGTGCCCCATGGACGAGCTTCGCATGTACCAGTTCCACAATGACAGCGAAGATCGGCAGCAGAAAAAAGGAGACCAGGAACACCGTCCAGCCCATGCGGGCATCGAAAATCCGGGCAAAGAAACGCACCGCATTTCGCGGGCCACCGTCCGCCAAGGTCGTAACCAAGGCGCCGACTAAAGGCCCGAAAGAGCCAATCACCAAAACCGGAAAGATCGGCAGCGAAATCCTGTGCTGGGTGATCAGCCACCCGACCAGCCACAGCACCCAAGCCACGCCAAACGCCACCACCAGATAGAGCCCCGCCGACTGCAGGCTCCGTTTGCAGACCGCATCGTGATCTAACTCCGTTGCAGCGTTCCCGTTTGGTCGCCCCACACTCTCGCCTTGATGTTCATCGATGTTCATCAGCTTGCTCTGGAATTGACTGCAACAAGGTGCCCCCAAGCAAAGCCAGGGACTTTACTTATGTGTACCGCTCGAAGCGGCTTGGGCGGGGTCGCTATCGTGTCTTTTCTGGTTGGGCCACCCTGCGGTGGCCCGCCCAATTCAGTAACTGCAACTACTCCAGACGTCGTACTTTTGCCTCTTGATTACGAACGTACGCTCGGATCACCCGCTCGTCCGGTGCTCATCGATTGCCGAGTCCGGTGTGCTGCGAATACAGCGCACGCCAGCGCCCGTCAACATGGACGAAGACATCCGAAGAAGAGATCTTGCCCACGTTCGCCGGCGCCGCACTCGGGAAGCTAATAGTCGTGGCATCCCCTTGCATCGTCACCTTCTTCTCCGTCGGATGCGCCTGCTGCCACGCTGCCGCCTCCTGCTTCATCGCCTGCGAGCTCGTGTTCTTCTTGGCATGGGATACGACGGAAGGCCTTCGGTGAGAACGTACCTGCGACGCCTACCGACTCTGCCGGCTCTGCATCAGTGCCGCTATGTGCAGAAGGAGAAACAACGGCACTTGAAATACTGGAATCAGCAGCAGCGGCAGGGCTGCCATTGGCGCGGTGCTGATTTCGCCCGGAACTCCTCCGGCTAGCATGGCACTCAAGGTGCCAATACAGACGGCTATGACCAGATCGAGTATGCCGAGAATATTCCAACGGACGAATGCGGCGCTCGTGGCGAATCCAGGCTGACGTATAAGTCCAAGAATCATCCACGGCGCGACAAAACCGACTGCCATGTCTCCGAGTCCCGCTGTTAGCGCGAACCCGGCAGGCAGCACGTGGTTGGCGTACAAGGCAAGGAAACCGAAACCCTCCCACCGCCATGCCTGCATACCCGTGATGAGACGCAAATCTAGCGAAAGAATGAATTCGCGGAACGATCGCGAGAGTCGCACCCATGCAAAGAAGAGCAGCAAGGGAGCGCTGACACCTATCGCAATGGCAACGGGTGGTTTTCCTGGAGGGCCAACGAAAGCTCCGTTTGCGCCGAGCGATACAACCAGCAAAAGCCAGACGGACAAGGCGAGGATGACGCTTACGCGAACGCTACCGAGCCCCGCGGAAGGTGAGTTGGCCGGGCGTTGAAAGGTGGTGGTTTCCATGGGCTTCCCAGTGTCTTGCATTTTGCAAGTGTGTGCCCAACGTAGCACCATGACTTGCACTCTGCAAGTAATCTGTCCTTTGGGCCACGGAGTCCGACAAATGAGTACCCAAAAGCCCTTTCTGCGCTCCTCCTGTGCCGTTGCCAATTCGCTCGACGTTGTTGGCGACAAGTGGTCGCTGCTCGTGGTGCGTGACTTGCTGCACGGTAAGCACACTTACGGGGAGCTAGCAGCTTCACCAGAAGGTATTCCAACCAACATCCTCGCTGATCGTCTCAAGCGCCTCGAAAGTGCCGGCATCCTTGTCAAGACCCCATATCAAGAACGTCCCATCCGGCACTCCTATACGCTTACGCAGAAAGGAAAGGATCTAGGCGGGGTGCTGCTCGCATTTGTGCGATGGGGTAAACAGCACATCCCGGGTACGGTGGTACTGAGCGAAGGCCGAGCGAGTAACGGAGCTATTGCGTCGGCAAAGACCTCACGCCGCACACCCGGATAAAGGGATCAAGTAGCACTCTCGCCACATCTATCTGCCAGCCAAAAATTGGCCGTGGACCATTGATTCGATAGCATCGCTGCAGGCCGACGAAGGGCATCTGGTCAGCCGCCGTCGGCCAAATGCATGACGCCAAACTCTGCGTCACCGTTGGAGCGGAACAGCTGACGTCGTCCCGAAATTTCGTAGTCGCTCAAAAGTAGAGGTAAGGTCGCTTTGAGGTATCCCGGAAGGTGTCAAGACCGCCCAGCAGGCGCAGCTGCTGGAAGAACAGGGCCGCGCACAGGTTCAAGGGCTTCTCTTCAGTGAGGCCGTAAGCTCACTCGACGCACGCCAACTGGTGATGCGAAACGCAAATGAGGGTGCCCTTGGCTAATCTCTGACTTCAGTGTGGAGGCTTGCATGCGTGCCGGGATTTCCGTCCACAAAACGGCCTTCGCGTTATCGCGCGATCATCGTTTCGCCAACTAGGTGCAGCGTCACGAACAAGCTGCGGCAACTCGGGCAATGCTTCCAACCAGGACGACTGGAAGCACGTTGGAACAAGCGGGCCCTCAAGACCGCGACGCCCTGACGTTGGATTATCCGTGTACCTCCAGTGCAGGATCCGGGTCGTTGGTGACTTGTGGGTCAATGCTCATGACCGATCGCTCCTCAATGTTGGTGACTTGCAGCGCCACGTTGATCAACACGGGGGTCTTGTTCTTGTGGCATAGCTCGACGTACCGCTCGCCCATTTTCCCAATCTTGGTCACCTGCGAAAGCTGGGGCTTATAAAGAGAGTCGGAAGTGTAGATGCCGGTGAATCGAAATTCGGGGCCTGTCTGCGTCGTCAGCTCATATTTTATGATCGTGTCCTGCCGGGTAACGTGCACAACTTCGGGGAAGCAGGTGTACTGATAACTGCCGCCGCTGGCATTTCCGCCCTCGCCCACAAAACTCACGCTGACCGCCACCGTCACAGGATCCTGTTGAGCGACAACGACGCCACGTGCGGTGTTGCTTTCATGTACTTGCGAATTCATCGCCAAAGACTCCGTAGTTTGGTTAATGGTGTAACGGTGGATCGACCGGCTCCCGGTAACCCCAGGATTGCAGTCGATTAATGAAAGGCGCGGCGAGGTCGTCGCGGTGCAGGCATATTTGAACCTGCACCCATGGCACGAGGATTCTCGGATCAGTGCTGTTGGGCGCGAGACCGGTCAGAATTCCGAGCGCGCGATGCCAGGAGTCTGCGGCCGCATCGTTATCGCCGGCGGCCTGCTCGATCTTGCCGAGCACAATCAACGCCTGGGCGAGGCCGATGCGAGTAACCGGATCGTCATCCGCCACCAGTGCAATGCTCTCCATAATGCCGATAGCGTGAAGTGCCTCCTCGCGCGCGGCTTTTACCTGTCCCAACTGGGCTCGCGCCGTGGCAAGCACCCGATGTGCCAGTGCGAGTTGACGCTTCCGGCTGACAACCGAGGCATCGAGTTGCACTAGATGTTCCATCGTTGGAATGGCGTCGGCCAAAAGAGCTTGGGTAGCGTCCGGTTGGTGTGTCAATAAATGGAGTTCGCCCAATTCGATCTCCAGTACCGCGAGGCTTCCTTGCCATGAACGGTTGTCCGGCTGCTTACTCACGATGTCCGTGAGTATGTCGCGGGCAGCTTCATAGTGAGTCTGCGCCAGGACGAAGTCACCGGTCTGTACTGCGAGGTTGGCGATATGGCTGTGCGCATTGGCTTCGCGGAACCGCCATACGGCGGCAGTCGGGTCGACAATCCGAGCCTGTCTGAGCAGATCGAACTCCTGTTGATAGTATTTGCCGGCGTCAAGCAGCCTGCCCTCGTGCTCGAGGCTGGTGCCCACCCAGGAAAGACTGTCGGCCAGCTCCACCACCACATCGTCGTTAGTCGGCTGCACCTCCAGCACCTGTCGCTTGAGTTCGATCGATTTCTGAAAGCTGACAACCGCCTCGTCTTTCAATCCCACGCTCGATTTAAGCGTGCCGAGATTGTTATACGCATAGGAAAGTTCGAGCATCGCATCGACGCTACCTGGATCCAGCGTCATGCGTTGCTCGGCGTATTCGCGATAATGCCGCCACGCCTCTTCGGCATGCGGCATATCGCGCTGCCTATAACGAATGTAGCCGAGCCAGTAACTGGCCTTGCCCAGTTCCCCAAGCACATCAGTATCCCTAGGCGAGCGGCCGTGCAGGTGTTGCAGCACGCTCATGGCACCGGAAAACGCCAACTGGGCCTGCTCCTGGTCCGCTCGAGCCAGGCGAATGCCACCCAACTGCAGCAACGCCTTGGCACGATACAAATCTGCATCGCTGCCAACATTACTAGCGTCTCTTGGTCGTTTCGTTTCCTTCGTGGCATCGTCAGCCAGATAACGCAGGGCTTCACTGCTGACCCGGTCAAGCAGGTCGAGCCTTCCAAGCGGCTTTAGATGCTCACTCAGATCACCGAGCATGAAGCCGATGAGATTCTCAGCAGCCGCACGACGCCTGTCTGCTTCCTGCTTGGCGCGGCTGGCCAGCCCGGCCGCAACTGCAGCGGCTATGCCGAGTATTGCCACAAGCGAAATCATGGACATGCGCGCACGCCGGGCCCACTGGGCCTGGCGACTGGATTGTTCAATGAATACAAGCTCTTCGTCGGTGAGCGAAACCACCGGATTTCCGAGCAAGGCCCGCGCCTCTTCCAGCAGGCGCCCTTGCGGCAAAAGCAGGTCACGCCGCCGGGTTTCACGCTGCCAACGCTTTGCCAGCACCGATAGCCGGGTTCGCGTCTGCAGCGCGGCGCGATTGCCGTCGATCCAATCCACCACGCGCGGCCAGTGCCGCAACAGGGCTTCATGTGCCGCAGAAACCACCGGTTCGCCGAATGCCAGTTCGCTCACCAGCAAGCGTGCGTCGACCAGGGATTGGACCAGCTGCCGTTGACCGCCGGTACCGGCCTGCGACCACGCCATCCGCCGCCCCGTGATGCCCTCTTCGTCGGCGTGAACCAGAACAAGATGCTGCAGCAGCCATGTCAGCTCGCATTGGGCTTCCTGCCCCATCTGCTGAAAAATCGCTTCTGCCCGAGTGCCCAGCGCTCCCTCGAGACCGCCGATCGCGTGATAGGCCCCGAAGCTCAGTTCGCCGGCGTCGCTGCGCCGGATGTATAGCTCCTGCAGCGTGTACTGCAGCAACGGCAAGGCCTCGGGATGCCGTGCGGCTGCATCGCGTATGACATCGTCTAGCGTCTCCATGCTGTGACTGTCGCGGGCGTAGGTCAGCGCTGCGGCGCGCGCCGGTCGCCGAATCATTTGCGCGATTTCCCCGCGCGTCATCGGCTTGACGTCATACAGCCCGCTGCCCTGCTTGAGGTCGATCAGCACCGGCTGCTTAACCAGGCGAGGGTAGAAATCGTTGCGGCACGTTGCAAGAACCAGCACGCTGCCGCAGCGTGCCAATGCGTCGAGCGCCAGCGTGAATGTTTGTCTGTCGCGCTCGTCGAAATGGACGTCGGCCAACATCTGTTCCAGCGCGTCCACCACCAGCACGAGCATCGCATCCATGCCAAGGTCGCTCTGCAAAGACAACCGGTGCGCGGAAAGTGTCTCGGTCACGCGGGCCGCCACAAGCCCGGGATCGGCACGAAGCTCGGCAGCTAGTGGAGCTAGCTCGCCGGGCACGAATATCGGCCAACCATCGATGCGCCAGGTCAGCATGGCGTAAGCCAGAGCGACCATCAGGTCCTTGCCCATGGACGACATCTCGGCAACCGAGCAAGCGAACATCCCGTCGAAGCCACCTTGTTGCGTGAGCAGCGGCAGCACGCCAGCGCGAATCAACGAGGTCTTGCCGCAACCACTTGGCCCCATGCACAGCAAGAACGAACATCCGGCCTCGCGTTGCTGCCGCAGCGCTTGGAGAATCTGTGCGGTTGCGCTACTGCGACCGAAGAAGACTGCTGCGTGCGATGCGTCGAACGGCTGCAGTCCGCGAAAAGGTGAGCCCTCTGCCCAGGTTTCCACCGCGCCGGGAGCCATGGCACCGGGCTGCATGACGCGTGCCCCGCCGTCGGTGAAATGGTCCGGAAAACTTACGGGCGCAATCAAGCGATAGCCGCGCTTCCGAATGGTCACGATATAAGTGGGTGACTGCGCCTGGTCCCCGAGATGCTTGCGCAGCTCAGCGATCGCCTTGTGGACCGGATTGTCGCCATAGAAGGTGCCGCGCCAACACTCGATAAGTAGTTGTTCGACACTGACCACCTGGCCCGCGTACTCGGCCAGGTGCACGAGCACGTCCATGGCCTTGGCGCTGATCTCCAGCCATTGACCGCCACGCTCCAGAGCCCGTCGCTCTGGCTTGACGATCCATTCGCCCAGGCGAAAGTAATCGGTCCTTGTGGTGACCTGTCTTGCCACAAACCGATTCCCCTGTCGCTTGCCAGGAGGCAAGCGAGCTGCAATGTCATTTTGGGCTTGCGCAAACCATTGTTCCTGAAGGCTGCGCCAAGAAAGAAGGTTTACGGAAGGTTTCACTCCCCCCGTGCGTCCAGCATGTCGCCAGGACATGGCCGACAACGGCCGCGCCCAAGCGAGCTATCTTACGGAGTGAGCATGTTGTCCAGCAACGTGACCCCTGCCCTTGCCTCTGAATATGGCTGCATCCGGATTGCCCTGCACGGCATCCCCGCGCTGTTGCGTTACGCCCTTGGCAAGGCGATCGGTGAATTCGGCGAAGCCCGGCGATTGGTGCTGAATGACGACGCGCCTGCCCTTGGGGAAGATGGCGCGGAAGCTGCGCATGTGGTCATCGTCCTGGCAAGCCACCATGCAGAAAGCAATACGCTGGAACTCAAGCGTGTCTTGCGCCGCGCTCCCCGCGCTCATGTTCTCATCATGGCCTTACGGCACGATGACAACGAGGCCGCCCGGCTGATTCGTTCCGGCGCACGGGGATACATGGCCTTGAACGAGCCGGCGTCGGAGTGGGCTACGGCGATCGCCGAGCTTGCCGAAGGCCGGCTGTTCGTACCGCGCAGTCTGCAGCAGTCGTTCGCCATCCGCTATCTCAACCCCGTCGCCGATGCGCCGGAAGACCGACTCAGCGTGCGAGAGCTTTCCGTGCTGCGCCTGTTGGCCGAAGGCATGCGCAATGACGAAATTGCCGCCAGCTTGTTCATCAGCGTCAAGACCGTGGACACGCATCGCATGAACCTCATGCGCAAGCTTGCGCTGAGAACGAATGTCGACATCGTCCGATTTGCGATCCGCCGTGGCCTAGTTGAATTGTGAAGCCAGCCGGTCGATTACCTGTCCAGCAAGCAGCTGACCGCAAATGCACGGGGGTCGCCCACTAAGAAATTTACCGAGCGCTGCCAAGCAAATAGCTTAGCCGTCTCATGCCCTGGCGTAGAGCGAATCAGGATTTCACCGGATACCGAGAAGGCAATCCCGGGCGTAACGTTTGTGCACGTCCTGCATCGCTAGCCACGCCAGCGGTGACGGACGAAGAGTCTCGGCTGCCGGACTCGCTAGAGCGGAGCCGTCGACTACACCTTTTTTCATCACGCCAAGGATCCCACCTCATGTCCAGCATCACGATCCGCAACACCGCCTCTATTCCCGGTCTCGTCATCATCACGCGCTCGGGCACCCTCACCGGCCGCCTGCCAGTCAATGCGCGCGGCACCGTCACCATGCCCACGTCCAACTCCTACACGGTCGAGGCGAGTGTGACGATGGACGACGGCAACACTTTCACCAGCGGCCCAGTCAGCTTTACCAACAATTCGCAGGACCTCACGGCCGAGGTCACGCAAGAGAACGGCACGTTTGTGTTCCGTCTCGTGCAGGCCGCCGGCACCAACCCGTCCGGTATTACCTTGCACAACCACACTAAGTATCCGGTGACGTTCGCTGCCTCGATGGACAACAACCCGTTGAGCTCGGTCACCGTGGTGGATGCCTACAACCGTGGCTTCATGAGCACCCGCCAGCACTACAGCTTCAAGTCGATTGTAGACGGCGTGACCTCGCAGCTGATCGAGACCACCAACGTAGACGCCGTCGTGGAGGTCTACCAGGACAACGAGCAGGTTGCAGACTTCGCCGGCTACAGCCTGCGATTTGCCAACTGATACCGGACATCCGGACGTAGGCCCTTTCGAGCCGACTGCCACGATTCGGGTCGGCTCTTTCCATCTTGAGTAGAGGAGAGACTCATATGAGCGATCCTGCAGCTGTTGCTTTGGCCAACGAAGCATCCGGTGAATTGCCGGGCCTTGACGGTGGCACACGATATTTCGAAGGCGAGACCGGCCTTGTCATCCGATGGTGGATCGATGAAAAGCCGGCGTGGCCCCATTTGGTTTGCTCTCTCTTCACGCACCCCGCGGGTGAGCCGCTTGATTTCACCGTGCCCGGCATCGGCACCCGCATGGTCAACCTCGACCCATGGAGCGGTCCGCAATACTTCGAAGTAGAGCGTGCACAGGCGAGCAGCGAAGGCGTGCGCATAAACCTGCCGGAGGCGCGGGCGTGCGGACAGATCTATCTTGGCGGCATTGCGGCCACGCCCGATACACGCCCGCCGGATTGGACGCGAGAATCAGCCGCCACCATCGAGCCGGTATATCTGCATGTACATTGCCGCCTGGACGCAGCGCGCTGGTTTCGCGCCAAGATTGCCAGAGGCACTCATGCGTTGTTCTTCCCTGCTCAGGAAGGACGAGCGGCGGACAGTGCACCTGAGGTGCCATCGGGCAAGTCGCGCACGCATGCAGCGGCCGAGGGCAAGTCGCGCCACACGTCCAAGCGCAAGCGCTGACTCGCCACCATGTCGTCGACGATTCGCCAGCACACACGCCAACTCGGAGGGCCAGCCCAGCTATCGATACGCTGGGATTGGCACGACGCCCCGGAAGTGACCGTTTGGCTCTACGCACAGGCGCGCGCCCAGGAACCGTTGCTGCATACGTGCCGCCTTTCGATGGGTGACGCGCCCTTGTGCCGGTTTCGCATG
This sequence comes from Dyella sp. OK584, assembly GCF_057787755.1. Lineage (NCBI taxonomy): Bacteria > Pseudomonadati > Pseudomonadota > Gammaproteobacteria > Lysobacterales > Rhodanobacteraceae > Dyella > Dyella sp. OK584. The sequence goes on along the minus strand of NZ_CM173542.1, from coordinate 3,248,772 downwards.
CCCGCTCGCATCGTTGGTGCGCAGGAGCGGTTTGTCGAGATCCAGCTGGAATACGACGCCGATGATCACCTGCAACTGCGTGCCGACATTCCACTCGATACCAACAAGTGGTTCCGCGACGTGCTGGGCACCTGGACAGACCCCAACGAGCCGGATTTGCCGATAGATCCCGACGGTCCCGATGCGCCAGACTCGCCGGGCTGGAGCCCGTTCCATGAACCGCAGCCGGCTCGTGGCTTCAGCATTGCCAATCCGCGCAATCGCTATCGGTTGTTCGAGTTTCTTTGGCTTCGGCCCGGCAGCGAAAGCACCTCACCTGGCGACCAGGAGAGCTTGTCGCACTTCATCCAGGTTGCGAAGGCATCCGGGCTGCCTACCCTGCCCGTGCTGACCGCGCTGGACGCGGACGCAACGTGGACCGCCAAGTACGTCACCGCCAATGCCTATGTGACCAGCGGCAAGGCCAGGATCAAGGACGCCGCGACCTATCCGTTCGTGGGTTCACTGTCCGAGCTGGACGAAACTTGGCGTTCGTTCCCGACGCTGCGTCACCGGCTCCTGCAACTGCGAGGTGAGGTATCGCTGGATGAGTTGGACAGGGTCGTGGCGGAATGTGGTGTATCGCCATCGCAAGTCGTCGATGCGAAAGGCTTTCAGCGCGCCTGGATAAGAGTCTGGCAGAGCGTGATCGCACTGATACTGGTCGCTGGCGACGCTGCTTATGCGGGAAGCCTGATCGACGTGCTCAGGACGGCCGCGTTCCTTCTTGACCTGCACAAGCGCGAACAGGCACTGACGCGGCAGCGCGAGCGTCAGGTACGCCTGATGGCTGCGCTGGTCGTACCGACTTGTGCTGTGCCACCCGACGACGCTTTCGATGCCGAGAAAGGCGGCGCTCTGCGAGTACTCGGCATCGGCGAGCTACAGGCGATCTACAAGGATCGCGAATCCTACGTAGAGGGTCCCATATCTCGTACCTCGACCATACTTCGCGGCGAACGCTGGCGCACAAGCATGCTAGAGGAGAACACCAGCATCGATCACATCGAGGAGCATGCCGCCCAGGCAACCACCACGGAGCAGCGCGCGGACCATCACCACGCGAGCGATATTGAGGATGCCTTGCGGGCCACCATCGAATCGGGCTGCCACGAGCGCGACTTCAACGACCTCAAGATCGTCTATAACGATATCTACATGCCGCAAAGCATCAGCGGCGACTGGTCGGACAGCGGCACGGAAAAGCTTCGGGATCAGGCCCGTGTCGCCCGGCTTGCACAGGAGATCACGCGACGTGCCACGCGACGGATTGCCGAGCGCGTCGATCACGCGCGCAGCGCCCTGCTAACGCAGCGACGGCAATCTGAGGTGTCACAGGATGTCGACAATCGTGATGCGGACATGCATCTCAATGGCCTGTATCGCTGGCTGATCAAACGCTCGCGTCTGGTACTACAGGATGAAGGGAGGCGCCTGGTGCTTGAATTCCTCATTTCCGACCCGGCTTCCGAACTGATGGATGCCGCAAATCAGCCCGCCGGCGTCGCCGTGCAAGCACCGGAAACGCTGGATGCACGAGGAATCAAGTCGCCTGCCGACATCAAGCCCGAAAACTATATTGCCATCGCTGGCGCGTACGGTATCTCCTGCCCGCCACCGCCCGTACCCTATCGCCGACTGACCCTTACGCTTTCCGGCCAGACCAGCGAAGCACAGGGCACGATTCATCTCCCCGACGGGTTCCTTCCCTCGAACGCACAGCAATCCTCGGCGGACGGCACTGTCACCGCAACGCTGAGCTATCTCATCGCAAACCAGGCTGATCCCCTGGTCTGCGTCGTTGGCGAATACGCATCCACGTATGGTGGTTCTGGCAAATCACCAGCGCCCGCTGCGCCCGCGCCGGCACCATCAGCGTCCTGCGCCATGATCGATCCGTTCCAGCCGCCGTCGCCGCTTCCTCCTGCTACTCCTTGTGTTGGCATTGACTCCACGGTGAAGATCGATCCGGCGGCCACAGAAATACATGTCTGCGCGTTTTCCAATGCTTCGTCCTTTCGCGTCACCTTGTCATTCATGGCCAGGGATAGCCGCCATGACGAACGCCTGCAGTCCTGGCAGCAGGCAATCTATGACCAATTGCGCGACGGCTGCATCGAGCAGCGGCAACGGTTCAAGCGGGATTTGATGGCACGCGTACAGCAGCTACTTCAGCCCTCCGAACGCGAATCGCTGGTCAACGAACTTCAACGCAAGGCGATCAACCTGCTTGTCTCGCGCTACCACCAGCCGCCGGGAGTCGCCGCCAGCGCGCCGCCGCGGGTGCGCACGCACCTGGATGAAGCATTTCAGTGGCGGCAGATGGCCTACGCCTTTTTCCCCTGGGGCGCAGACGGCCAGCCAGGTCAAAGCGGACCGCATTGGCGCGGGCTAGACAGTGACACCTCGCCCGGAGCGACGCTGCTGCACGCCTTTCTGGCGGCAGGATCGGCCCGTGTGCTCGTACCTGTGATGCCAGGCTACGAGTTCAGCGTCCTCTACTATCTGCGATATGGCTGTCTTTGGCGCATGGATGGTGGGATCACCCCATTGCCCGAACCATTCCTTGGCACGGTCGCCAACCTGATCCATACCGAAACCCTGGCACGCCATCATTGGTGGATCGAAGAACCCACCGCGCTGGAAGTACTGCAGCACGACGACACGTTACCCGTGATCGACTGGCACCCTCCGATACCGCCCGGCGCTGCATCGTCCTTGCCACGTTCGAGCGGCATGCGTGAGGAGCCGACATGATCCATCCGCTTCAGCGGCCCGCCCGCCCTTCCGTCGCCCCGGCCGACGTGCCCATCGGCAGCGTCACGATGTATGCCGGACCCGTCGAGGATCTCGCATCGCGACCAGGCCCCGAGCGTATTCGCCTGATGAAATCCGGGTGGCTGGTCTGCGATGGCACCGCTTTGCCCCTGAGCAATTCCGACGGAAGCCAATCGGTCTACTGGCCGCTGTTCCAGGTCATTGGCAAAACCTATGGCGGCGATGGCAAGACGGGCTTCCATCTTCCCGACTACCGCGGTTATTTTTTCCGCGGACGCGACTTCGACAACGGCACGCAACCGTACAACCCTCGCGATCCGGACTGGAAGGATCGCAAAACGGTAGGTTCGACGCAGGACACGGTAGTGCAAACACATGGCCACGACTATCTGCACCTCAGTCCCGAGGGGCCGCCAACCTATGTGACCGGCGAGGGCGGGGAGCCTCTTGGCGCCCTTACGTCCTGCGCAACCGACTATGGCGCGCCGGAGCAATGGGTGGGCAAGCAGTTCACCGAAACCAGGCCAATCAATATCTCGGTCAATCTGCTGATCAAGTTTACGTCGCTGGTGGGCCACCCCGAAAACGCGCTCGCGCGGAAGCTAGGTCTACCCGCAACGCCTTGGTCCCTGCTCGGCTTTACGACCGGACCGCAAGCGTCACGACGACGGCGCGAGTAGCAGCTAGCCCCATCCGTTTCAAGAAAATCCGCACCGTTCTTTTCCAGGACGCGGCGCCACGGGCGCTGCGGAGGGAGCGCTTTACCGCCGACAAAACAGCCATCACCGCTCTCAAGGATGGCTCACGCAGTTGAACTGGCGGAGTCGGCGTTGATCCGGGGGCGTGCGTGGCGCGCCCGTCTTGCTCGTCACAACTCTCATTGATTTGTCGAAGGAGGTCATATGATAAAGATTGAAATCAGCTTCTCCGTACCAGCCTATCAAAGCGCCTTTGTTGCCCTGCCCCAGCAGACGCACACGGTTGCCTTCGAATTGAATAAGGGCACGAATGTCGCACAGTCGGGGCTCATCAATCTCGGCACGATCCATGGTTACGATGGAAAAGCGCTGCTAGGTCAATTCAGCTTCGAATACACCTACGAACCCGATCGCGACCTCATCACGGTCTCCGGTACCGATTTCGATTCGTCGGGCTCTATGTGCCTGACCACCGTGCCTGCAGGAACGCAAGAGTATTGCCGCCAACGCAGTGCCGGCGGCGGCTTCATGGCTGACGACTTGATGGCCAACCGGCATTGGAACTACGTCACCATGCTGACGCCAGGCCTGAAGGATCTTTTCCAGGCCGTAGTGAGAAACGTCAATGACGGCCTGATCGAGGCTCTGCATGACCGCCCGCAACTAAGCGTGCGAGTTCGCGAACAGCCACCCGAGCTGTCTTTCGAGGAGCAGCAGCCTTTCCTCTTGGTATATCGGCACGGTCAGTTTCATGGCCTCCATGCGGCAGATCACCAGTATGGGGCTGGTTACGAGGTCTTCACTATCCAGTCGGTATTCGGTGGCACGCAAACGTTCGCTAACAATGCAGCATTCGCCAACGTGATCGGTAGCACCCACGACCCGAAGGTCGACGGCGAAACATGGATTTCGCTGTGGCGGAAATATTTTGGCTCCGTATCGTCATGCACGTCGTACCAGTTCAATGGCTTCGATTGCAGCTCTCGGCTGCTCGGTGGGCACGTCATCATGGGGACAGTCGCATCCGAAGTCGATGAAGGCTCAAATGACGTGTACATCGCGCCCATCTGCCAGCCACACAACAACAATAACAAGGTCTACATGGAGGCACTGACGAACCAGCGAGTCATCTGGCTCAAGAACTATATGGGCAGTTGAACGGCCCGCCTGGTGAAGTGCCTTTCATGGTCTTCACCAGGCAACCGTGCCAAAGATTTCGCACGCAACAACCCTCGACCATGAACCCTCTGGTCGCATCCGCGGCGTCGCTCTTGACCTCGCCTTGTTCGGCGCCCTGCTCCTTCCAACGCAACATCGAAAACACGCGTGGGCACGCGACCATTCGCCTGCCGGGCAGGCCATGGGCCGTGGGTGCTCGGCGTTTGCGTCTTCGCCTCAGCGGCAATCATGTTCAAGCCGATCCAGCCTAAATGTCCGCTTTAGCTTGCGATCTCAACCGGTCGATGCAACACATTGCCGGAATCGTTCAGCCCCTGGATGCGGCACCTGCTATGCCCACGCTTTCGTATATGCCCACGCTTTCCCAGAAGCACGTCAGCGGCTCAGATTTGAGGCAGGGTCAAGGCCGCGCACAGCGTTTCAGGTCTCTTGCAGCTCAGTGATCAATAGATAGCAGCAATTTACTTTGTGCCGACGGCGCCAACGCCACAGAGCCTTGCAGACTTTGTCGGATTCATGACGACGCCAGCCGCTTACCTTCGCATCGGCAAGGCCAGTAATGGGCGTTGCCTAGTTCAAAGCGCATAGTGAACCGCCCTCAGTAAGGGCAATATTTCCGCTTGTCACATGTGCGACTCCATTGATCCCGCTAGCAATACCGTTCATCACAATTCAGATGACAGTCGTCCAGGGTGGCTGCACTCTAAGCTGGCTTTGCAGTCGCTGACGCCACGACGTCGGGCGCCGGAGCCATGTATTTGAATAAGCGGGGCGTTTCAGAGCGCCAGCAGCCCTACGGTAGTCGTGCAATCAATTGGCTAGCTCGCCCCGAGCATTCCATGGCTCGACGTGAATTCAATCCTTGAAAGAAATGAGGCCTTTTGTGCATCTATCGTTTCGCATTGCTGCTTGTCTTTCGGCTTCCTTCATCACGTCTGTATCAATCGCCAGCAGTACTCCTCCCGATGGCGCACACGACCTTGTGACTCGCACTATCGCGAATCTGAGCCAAAAACACGATCTGCGTGCAGTTCACTTTATTCGGTCGACCGCCCAGATAGTTCCGCACATCGTCGTCGAGAACGATCATCTCGGCGAACCGTACTTTATCTCCGGGGCATCACTGGCAAAGATTACCGATGACTTCCAGGGCGAACGCCGTCTTGTCGTAGAAAGGGCGTTGGGAGATATCGATTCGAAAGCATCGACCACCACGCACACGCTTTTTACCCCTGAGGACAAATACGTTGAATCCACCTCAGACGGAAATCTGGTGGTTGAGCCCGTCCAGCATGCCCCTCCGTCGTGGGAAACACGTGATCCGCTCCGTGCTCTTCTGCTCGCGGAACGCGCGAACGATCTCAGGACCGAGCCGGACGTTGTCATACACGAAGCAGCTCAGCATGTGATTGCGTTTCACCACGGTGCGTATCAGGTCCGCATCTACATCGACGCACTTTTGGGACTGCCGACTGCCACGGAAGCTACGATTGCCTTTCGCTACAATACGAGCAGTGACGTCGCATGGAATGCCTTGGGCGACGTGGTTGAACGCACCGAGTACCTCAACTGGGATATGGTCGACGGTGTCCGCTTTCCAACGCAATGGGACGTGCTACGGAATGGTGCAAATTTCTACACCATGACCTATTCGGACATCCAGATCGAACCGACCGTGGCCGCGGATGACTTCGCCATGCACGCACCACCCCAAGAGGATCCGATCGTCCTCATTGACGATGTGAAGCCAGGGCAGCTGGTCCACCAGGGACCAAACCCGAAGCGGCCGATCGAGGAGATCGCGCCAGGCATCGTGCAGATACCGAACTCCTGGTACACCACGCTGGTGCGGCAGAGCGATGGCATCGTCGTTATCGATGCGCCTATTTCGGCGGGCTATTCCGCGCAGATTTTAGCTGAAGCTGCGCGACGCTTCCCCCATGTGCCCGTCAAGGCGGTCATCACATCCACGGGCTTCTATTGGCATGTCGCTGGCATACGCGAGTACGCCGCCAAAGGCATTCCCATTTATGTCCGCGACCGCAACGAGCCTATCATCCGAAGCATTCTGAAAACCCCTCATACGCTTGTTCCAGACGACCTCGAACGCGCACCAAAAGAGCCCGTCATTCATAGCGTTTCTGATCGCACCGTCATCGGCACAGGAGCACACGCGATCGTCCTGATGCCCATTCGCTATGGTGAACAACCCATGCTGATGACATGGATAGCGGATGCCAAGCTCTTGCATACGGCCGAGATGGTTCAGCCCTTGGGTCCTCACGATTCCTTGCTTTTTCCCGAATCTCTGCTTGAGATCAAGAAATCGGTGAAAGAAGCCGGTATCAGCACTGACTCGCTACGCATCATCGGCATGCACATGAGTCCGACGCCTTGGGAAAAACTTGAGAAGACACTACACGCGGCGGGCGGATGACGGCGCGGAGAAACATTTGACGCAAGGTTGGGGTTGAGGACCGACAAAGCAACACAGCTCCAACACTGCAAGCGAAGAACGGCCCCATCGGCAACGCTTCGATCAGAAGGCTCAATGGGCGAAGCCGGGGACGCGGATCGCACACAAACGTGCAGCACACGACAAGTCCTATCGAACCCGGCTGGTGGAATGCCGCACCAGCAATGGCTATCGGTCCGGAGAACGACACTATCCGAGAACTGCGATGGGCCCGTCGGTTGGGAGAGCCTGTCTAACGACCGATTGGAACTCTGGATACGGGAAGAAGGAAACCCGTGATCTGACCCGCACCGATGTATTCGACTACATCGATGCCTTTTGCAATCGCTCCCGTGGCCACAGTCACCTGGGTGGTGTCAGCCCTGAAGCCTTTGAGCAGGCCTTAGCGTGAGCTTGGCGAGTGCCTTATTTCCCCAGGGCAGTCCACTCTCGCCCGATCGTAATTTCGACGAAGCGCCGTTCGCCCGTGAACACTGTTGTGATGGCCGTTTTGTCCTCCTCATCGTTGTCGGTCTCTAACAGCTCTTCCGTAAAAATCATGGTGCGGATGCCCTACTCCTGCGCACAACGAATGCACAACGCAGTCCATTTCGTCCGATGACAGGACGGCACACCATCAAAGCGCACGTGCGGCACTGGTTTTTCCAAAAACCAGAATGGCCGCTGACATGGCGAGAACCGCAAACCCACCGAGTGTCATGGCGGCGCCGATGCCGATATGGTCCACAACGACACCACCGGCAAGCGAGCCAACGGCCAATGACAACTGAAATGCCGAGACAAATACGGCGCCGCCGCTTTCCATGAGGTCGGGCGCAGCCTTGAACATCCAGGTCTGTAACGACACTGGTACTCCACCAAAGGCAAACCCCCAAGCTACGACCAAAGCAGTCGCTACAACGGGCGTGGTCCCCAGGATAGGTAGCAAAAGGATTGTGGCGCCAAGCATCAGGCCAAGGATAGTCAGGACGCCGCGGACGTGACGCTGCACGAGTTCGCCCGCGATCGTGTTCCCAATTAGACCGGCGATGCCATAGGCCAAAAGAGCGGCGGAGATCAGTACGCTGGAAACTGCCGCTCGCTCTGCAAGAAAGGGGGTGATGTAGGTATAGGCAGCGAAGTGACCCGCTATGACCAAGGCCACGGCCCCCAATCCAACCCGGGTAAGCCGCTTGCGGAAGAAGGCTGGCAGCGCACCCCACGTTGTGGCGGTGATCGGTGACAACCTCGGCAACAGGCTGAGCTGCACCACGAGACAGGCGGCACACAGTCCCGCCGACCCAACAAACGCAATCCGCCATCCAAATAAGCCGCCTAACAGAGATCCTGCCGGAAGCCCAATAACTGTCCCCGCCGAAGCTCCAGCGAAAACCAGCGCTGTGACACGACCGGCCCATTGAGGCAGCACTAGCCTACCGGCAGCGGCCGCGCCAATCGCCCAAAATCCGCCCGCACTGATGCCAAACAGAACTCGCCCCGCTATGAGGACTGCAAAATCATGTGCGCGTGGCACGGCCAGCCCGATCGGGCTGGCGAGCTATCTATGGATGTGTGGCCGACAGTCCGAGTTGTCCGCGGCAGTGCGTGAGATTCGCCCATCGCAGTTGAGCAACTGCCCCCGATAACACGGGCTAATCGCCCCGGTCGGTACTCGCCGGCAAACAGTTACGCGGGTGCCTTACTACGCAGCTCAATCTCCGATATGAATTCGGCAACTGACTGCGCGATCTGCTGTGGGTGATCTTCTTGTAGGTAGTGCTTGCCTTCGCCCAGGAATACAAATCGGCAGTCTGAGAGGGAGGCTGCGAAGGAACGCGCGAACTCAATCGAGACCAGAGCCCCGGGTTCCGCGGCGAAAAGGATCTTGGGGTAAGTCGATATTGCCAGCGCGCGATGCGCATCTTCCATCGTCGCGTATACATCCTTAGGCTCGCCCGCAATAGGCAGCTCATTAGGAAAACGCCATGTCGGGCGGCGCGAGGCGGGCGTTGGGAATGGCGCGCGGTAGACGTCCATCTCCTCATCGGAAAGCGTACGCACCGTGGCACCAGGAAGGACGAGTTCAACGAAGGCGTTCTCTTCCAGTATGAGCTTTTCACCCGCTCCAGGAGTCCTGAATTGCCGAAAGACCTCTCGCTCCGCGGAACTATTTAGAAACCGATCCCACGTTGGAGCCGGATGCGTGAACTCCATGAATGCCAGTCCACGAACGAAGTCTGGTCGGCGAGCGGCCAGGTGAAACGCCAGTGCCGTGCCCCAATCCTGAGCGACCAAGTAAGCTGAGTTAATGCCCATTATCGAAATGAACGCGTCGAGATAGCGAACGTGATCTTCGAATCGGTAGTCGATATCCGGCTTACCTGATTGACCAAAGCCGATGAGGTCCGGTGCCATGCAGAACGCGACATCGGACACGTCGGGCATGACGTTGCGCCAGATATAAGAGGATGTCGGATTGCCGTGCAAGAAGAGTGCAACGGGTGCGTCCCTAAGCCCCATGGTCCGATACGCCATATGCGACTGAAGTACGGGGACTTGATTCAGTTTGATATCAGTGCTCATTCGCTTGGATTCCTAAATACGGCTGCGAAAACGATAGGTAATTTCGTCACCCGGGTGGGATGCCTGCATGGCACGCGCGATATTCGGCATTCCAGCCAAGCACCGCCCGGGCTTTGTCCGTCGCAACGTGTTCGTTCGGCTCAGCGATATTGAACACGCCGGATGTGCTCGCTTCGACCGCAAGGAGTGCGGCGTAGGCCGCAGCATCCACATGAAGCGGAATCGAGCCCGTGGGTACGCTGGCGCCCGTTCCTGGGCCATAGAGTTGCCCATACCTAAGGATGGTTCCAGTAAGCCCGCGCGCGCGTAACACCCATTGCTCAAGTGCTGCCACTCCTCGCACGCTTACGGCGCGGAGCCCCTCCGCTTCCAGGTCCAGGCGATCGCCCTCTTCATATGGCTCCCTGCCTGCTGCGTAGGCCCAAGCGATACTTTGCGCCACCAGTCGACCGGCACCGGCGCGCGCGGAGGCCTCAACCAGATTGCGTGTTCCCTCATCGCGGATACGTGCGTTGTTCGTGATCGCTTCCACCATGCGGCTGGGGTCGAGATCAGGCGGTAGATCCGTCAACTGATGAATGACAACGTCCGGCCGCGCTGATCTCACCGCTTCCGACAGGCGTTCTGCGTCAAAGACATTCACCACCAGCGGTTCAATGCCCAGCTTACGTAGACTCGTCGCCCTCTCGGAGGATCGCGTTGTGCCCACGACATGGTGACCGGCTTCCAGCAACAGTGGGATGAGTCTTCGTCCCACTACGCCCGAAGCACCTGCTAGAAATATCCGATAGCTCATGGCTACAGCTCCTGCGAATACGGACGGACACGAGAACATGACGTCGACGAGTAACCGTGCGGTAGTAACCGGGCAACGACATGACTCCGCAACAGAATGAAGAATGCACTTCCGATGGTCGCTGCTGCAATGAGTGCAAACGGTGCCGCCACGCCCACTCGCCGCACAAGGGCACCGGCCACCAAGGGCCCTACGGTCCCGCCGATGCCGGTGACCAGAATGAAAAGCCCATTGGCCTCAACTCTCACTGCATCTGGAGTTATGGCGTTGACACAAGCTGACGCCAGCGGATAAAGCGTGAACGACACTGATCCGAACGCCGCCGCCATGGCAAGCAGAACTGCGTCGCCGCTGGAACTGGCCATGATCAGCGCCAAGGCGAGAATGCCGGCCAGCAATCCCCTGACAGCCACGCTGTCCCTGGCGCCGCGGCCCCCGGAAGCCTTGCCAGTCGCGAGCAGGCCAATCACGCCTCCGACCATGGCAGATGCCATGAACGGCCCGACGAGCGAGTGAGCCGCGAGTTTGGCCTGCGCGAAGACCGGCCCCAGACCGTAGAACGTGCCAAGCAGCATCCCCGCCGCAAAGCCGCACACATAACCTTCTGGCGCACACCTGAGCAGCGACATCGCGTTTGTGCATCCCGACATCCGCCGTCCTGTCGAAACAACAGGGAACCAGTTCCGAGCAAAGCCTGCGAGTAGCGCGAGTGCAACGGCGACGAGCAACGTCACCGCCCCAGTCGCGGGCCACCATGAAGCGAGACTGGAACCTAGCGCCTGTGCCAGGTACAGGACGATCATGTAGACAGTCAGGAGCCTGGCTCTGCCATGGATGGTAGCTATCCCATTCAATCTGCTCTCGATGAGCAGATAGATGCCCGAGATGGCCGAACCCGTCATGAGACGCCCGAGGCCAAGGAGCACGACCCGGCTGGTCAGCAGGAACACCGCGACGCCTGCGGCTAGAAAGCCGATGAAGGCAAGATAGCCCCACTGGCTGCCGATTTTGTGGACGACAGTGGGACCGACAAGTCCGCCGATCACGAACCCGCCATAGCCGAGGGCAGCCAGATTCGCAATCGCCTGCGCGGAGATTCCGGCATGACTCCATCGCAGCGGCAACCCCGTAGTGAGCATGCCGTTCGCGGTGAGCACGAGTACAACAACCGCGAACACAGGCAAGGCCTTCATCCACATCGGGACGCTCCTCGCGACTCGAAAGCATGGTACGCGGCGGCGCGGGTCGTTGCACTGACACACACATGCGTCGCAGAGCCCGCAAACATCAGCTCTCTGCGGCCCGTCTTCGGGATCAACATGTGCAGGTCGGTGCCGGCGAATCCGTTCGGCGGGAACTTGGTGACGACGGTCTCGCCACCGCACGGCGCCAGGGCCGGAATGCTCGCTGCCTGACGCCCGTTCGGATCGAATACGGCCTCCCCGCGCCGGCCGTGATGGATCACATGAAAATCAGGAATGCCCTGGCTGCACGCAAACTCCAGCAGCCCATGCGCTTCGCATACGGCAGATTCGATCTCCTTCAGCGGCAACCCGCCATCCACGTACTCGAGTTGCGCGTCGATCTGTACTGGCACGGAATCGCTTGGCGTGACCGGAACGATCGGCGCCCCCACCATCTCCAGCAGGGTCTTTAGACTGATGGGATAGGCGATCATGACGGATCTCCAGAGGCAGTCCGCTATTTCTAACAGCGCCCTCCTTCACCTGCGCACGGTTGAGTGCCAATCTATGTCGAGATAGTGCCAAACCTCCGCTCGCTCTACGACGATGAACCGCGCCCACATCTATGTGAACGATTTGCCGCCGGCCTCACGCTGGGAAAGTCACGCCCATGCGGACGAAGCCTTGCTGAGTTATGCCGTGGAAGGTTCATGCACGCAGTTCATTGCATCGCGCCTCTGGACCGTACTGCCCGCGCATGCCGTGTGGATGCCGCCAGGCATCGCGCATGCCACGCAGGCCGGACCGCGCGGTTGCCGGTTGCGCTCTGTGGCATTCCCCTCGCCGACCCCACCGGGGTTACCAGTCGAGCCCTGCGTTATCGAAGTCTCTCACTTCCTCGCCGCCCTGATCGAAGCATGGAGCGAAACAACTGACGCCGAAGCTGAGCGGCGTGATGCCATCCGCTATCTCCTTTATGACGCGATCCGACGCGCGACCCCGCTCGATCTCAGCCTGCCCCGCGTGTCCGATTCACGGCTGCAGCGGGTCGCCAGCGCGTTGCAAGCCGATCCATCCGATCGGCGAACTCTCAACGAGTGGTCCGACTATGCCGGCATGAGCAGACGCTCATTCATCCGTCACTTCCACCAGGAAACCGGCATGCAGTTCGGCAACTGGCAGCGACGCCTGCGTTTGCTGTCCGCGCGTCAGTTGCTTGCCGAAGGGGCCTCCGTAACGGAGGTTGCGCTGAGCCTGGGGTATCGAAGCCCCAGTGCGTTCAGCGCAATGGTGCGCCGCGAACTGGGTACAACGCCTGGCGACCTGATCAACGCGGCGGCGAGCCGTCGAACCCGCTGATTTGGTTGCGCACGTGTCATCACCAGGCCGAGAGGCGCGTTGGCACTATTCCGATGCAAGTTGGCACCAAACTGTGCGCAGATGAGGCATGGCAATGATAGATATGTCGCAATGTGAAACTCCGCGCGACCATCACGATCATCTGTCATTTGCCGCGCCCAGCCCGAGACCACCATGATCAGGACATTCCACTCATTCGTCGCGTTGCTGCTTCTCCTGACACCTGTCAGCGTTTTGGCCCGGTCAGGTTGCGAGATCGTCGATCTGATGCCCGCTTTCGAAGCAGTGCTCAAGTCGAGCGGCAGCATCGATCAATACCGAAAGACCCTCACGGATGGGCACCCGGAGATCTACAATCGCGATTACGTCAATGCTTTGCTCAAGCCCGATTTCACGGAGAGCGAAGCCAAAAGTCTGACGTGGGCGCGCGATCATCTCGCCGAGGTCGAGGCCAGTCATCAGATGCTGTTGAAGGAAGTGCCAGGGCGCCTGTCCCGATTTGGCGAGTTGTTTCCAAGGTTTCAATGCAACTTCACTTTCTATATCGCTCCAAGTTTTGGCCACATGGATGGGTCCGCCGCAACGATCAACGGACGGCCGATGATGGTGTTTTCACCTGATGTGATTCCACGGCTACATGAACCCAAGATCGTGAGAGTGCTGATCGATCACGAAACTTTTCATGTCTATCATTCGCAGGTGAGCCACGGGGCTTTTGGCTCCTTCGGTGTCGGCGTACCCAAGACCTACCAATCGCTATGGAGCGAGGGGTTGGCGGTATACACCAGTTGGCAATTGAGCCCCACCGCATCCCTGGACGACGCATTGCTGGACCCCAACCTGCGGGCCGCGGCATCCCCAAATACGAAATCCCTGGCCAGCGCTTTGCGCGATCACCTGGACGACGATGATCCGGATTTCTTCGCGAAGTACTTTACGGGAGGATCACATCCCCCATCCGGGCCATCACGGAGCGGGTATTACATCGGGCTGCTGGTCGCGCGCGAGCTGGCGATGCGATACCCGCTCTCGACTCTCGCCGAGCTGGATGACGCACGCGTACGCAAACTGTTGGGACAACAGCTCGACACCCTCTCGCCGCGGACAACGATCAAAGTCCATTGAATGCGCGGTGCCTCGGAACATCGAGAGGGAGACAGATGGCGCCCGACTATGTGGCGCCGTAGAGGCCTGCCCGCTCATTGCATTCCTTGGTGTACCGCGCGGCATCACTTGTCGAGCCTACGCCAAGAATGGGGCTGGGCTTAACCGCTCCAGTTCTGGTTTGATTTTACTCCTTCGCGTAGCTCCCCCAGGTATCGCCAGGTCAGCGCTTTTACGCTGCGCTGGCAAAGGGGCGGCTCTTTCCCGGGCCCGAGGGCGACACTACCGAAGAGATGTCGGTCCTGGGTCGGAAGCGGACGCTACATGGCGCAACGTTGATGACGCCCGACCTCTAGGCAAGTTGCTGAAGGCATCCTTCAATTCTTGCTGGTCCTGACCCTTGGATTCTGCGTAAATGCTGAAAGTCTGAGCAAGCTGATAAGGTCACCCTGTGCCTCGCTGTCTCTTCAAGCAAGTTGATGTGTTTGCCGATCAACCCTTCAGAGGAAACCCCGTTGCAGTGATTTTGGATGCGGGCGATCTCTCGGGGGATCAGATGGCGGCAATAGCCCGCTGGACGAATCTGAGCGAGACAGCCTTCGTGCTCAAGCCTAGCGATCCGAGGGCTGACTACCGCGTCCGGATCTTCTCGACATTGCATGAGTTGCCATTTGCGGGACACCCGACTTTGGGGGCCTGCCATGCCTGGCTGGAGGCGGGAGGAAAGCCCCGCGGTAACGAAATCATCCAGGAATGCGGCGTTGGGCTGGTGCGTGTCCGACAGGATGCCAACCGGCTGGCGTTTACCGCACCACCTTTGCTGCGCTCCGACCCGGTCGCAACCGAGCAGGCGGAAGCGGTACGTTGCGCCTTGAACATCGAAACACATGAAGTTCTGGATGCGCGATGGGTAGACAATGGCGCAGGCTGGCTAGCTTTGAAATTGACCAGCCCCGATGTTGTGTTGCGAATCAAACCCGATTTCGCCCGACTTGGAGACGTGCCCGTGGGAGTTTTCGCGCCATGGCCAGCAAGTGCTGAAAAAGGCGGCACAGAGTTCGAAGCCAGGGCCTTCATAGCGGGCGATGCCATGCCCGAGGACCCTGTCACCGGCAGTCTCGTCGCGGGCATCGCGCAGTGGCTCCGCAGTGATCGGCTGGCGCCAGACAGCTACCTGGTGAACCAGGGTCGCCTGCTTGGACGTGCTGGCAGGATCCACGTGATCCGGCATGGCGAGGACATCTGGGTGGGTGGAAACACCATGACGCTGGTTGATGGAGTTCTGGCCAGCGCCCCTGCCGCTGGGTAGATCATCAGACCTCTCTCTCCTGAGGCAGGCCGCATCCGGAAGCCAATCGAGTAGCGTCTTTAGTGACGCCTCCTTCCACCTGCGGCGTAATCGATATGGCAGCAGCGCTGGAACCGCCTACGAAAGCAGGTTCCTATCAGGTGTCACATTGTGACGCCCTCAATCGTCAATGGCTTTGACGCCCAAGAGAAAGGTGCCGAGACAGCCGTCGTGAAAGCGATGGTCATGTCACCCACCTGGCCGACTCTGAGTTGCTTGAAGCTCCGGTTCGCGCCTATCGGCGGTCTTGCGCAGGCCAACAGAAACATACCGGGGATAAGCGATGACAAAGCTCTTTGCCAGTCCGTGCCGATGGGGTACGACCTTCTTGATGACTATCGGTTCGTTGTTGATGGTGTTCGGCGCCGCTCATGCCGGTGATTCGCCCCCAACGTTTTCGATTGACAACTTAAAGCGTGATACGCGGATCCTGAGTAGCGACTCATTCGAAGGCCGCGCACCGCTCAGTGCGGGGGAAGACAAGGCCGTTGCATATATCGTCTCTGCGATGAAGGAAGCCGGGCTAAGCGCGGGGGTTCACGGCAGCTATGTGCAACCTGTGCCGTTGGTCCAAACCGAGACGTTGGTGAGTCCAGCGCCACGTTTCCAGGTTAGTGGTGCTTCCAAAAACCTGGAGTTTTCCTATGGGGAGGATGTAACGCTTAACACTCGCCGAAACGTTTCCCAGGTGAACTTGAGAGAGACGGAAGTGATATTTGTTGGTTACGGAGTAAATGCACCCGAGCACCATTGGAACGATTACGAAGGTGCGGACGTTCGAGGCAAGACCGTGCTCATGCTTGTCAACGACCCTGACTGGCAAAGCCCTCTCGGCGTCGGTGCTTTCGGAGGGGCAGCCATGACGTATTACGGTCGCTGGACCTACAAGTACGAGGAAGCTGCCCGCCAGGGCGCCGCCGCAGCCATCCTTGTCCACAGTGATGCAGCAGCCGGCTACCCTTTTTCGGTACCCAGATCCAGCTTGAGCGGCGCGAGGGTTTCGCTCGATCACGCGAACGAGCCGCTTGTAGTAGAGGCCTGGATCACGCACACGGGAGCAGAACAATTGGTGGCACTAGCTGGCGAAAGTCTTGCCAAGTTGGAGAAGGATGCGGCGACACCCGGTTTCAAGGCCCGTCCATTGGCCATTGCCGCGAACTTTGACTTCAAAGTTAGGTCGCGACTGGGAGTCTCCCAAAATGTTGTGGGAATCCTTCCTGGCAATACGCATCCTGACGAATACGTACTTTACACGGCTCATTGGGACCACCTAGGTCACTGCCGCCCCGACCAGCAAGGCGATGACATCTGCAATGGCGCCATTGATAACGCCTCCGGAGTGGCCGGCCTTCTTGAACTTGCACGCACATTCAAACAAGCAAAGGCCACGAACCGATCGGTCATTTTCATGGCTACGACCGGAGAAGAATATGGGCTTCTTGGCTCAGAGTATTACGCGACCCATCCAATCTATCCGTTGGCTGACACGGTGGCCGACATCGACATCGATCCACTCAGTTACATGCTGGGTCCCACCGAGGACATTTCACTCGTCGCGGATCAAACTGAGTTGGCTGAAATTGTGCGCCAAGTTGCCGCAACTGAAGGAAGAAAGGTGACGCCAGATTCCTCGCCGGAGGCAGGCATGCGCTACCGCTCAGACACTCTGAGCTTTTCGCGTGCAGGCGTGCCCGTCGTCGTATTGGGAAATGGCGTGAACGTAGTCGGTAAGCCACCCGGCTGGGGAAGCAGGCAGTTGGACGACTATTTCAATCATCGCTACCACCAGCCTTCAGATGCTTACGACTCTCATTGGGATTGGTCGGGGGCTGTACAGGATTTAGGCTTGTATTTTGGCATTGGCTCGCAACTGGCTAATGGACAAAATTGGCCAAACTGGTTCGTCAACGACGAATTTCGGGCCGCCCGCGACACCGTGTTGAAAGCAGTCTGTATCGCAGAAAATAAGGAGAAGAGTATTTCTTCTCGATACGGGACCACTTCTCAGTCGGGGCGGTGCAAATCGCCTTAAGCGTCACGCCGGCGCGCCGAATCCGTGCGCGGTACACTCGTAAGTCCGCACGAAGAGCTAGCGGTTGAACTCCGCACTTTGCTGGAGGAGAGTGCAACGCGACAGCTCCCTTAACCGCATATCGCCTGCGCATGAGCAGCAATAGCGCGTATCAAGCGCGCTACTGCCCTTGTCTTCGATGAACGGCCATAGGGAGTACGTACGCACCGCTATGTATTTTAGGCGCTGCGATCGATGGGCAATGCAGTGTAACGCGGTCGCTTGCGTGCGAGAGGCCCCTGCCCGCCGCCGCGCCTCAGTTGGCAAAGTCCTCGGCGTGGCTCAGGTTGTCGGTTGGCCACCAATAGCGGCCGTGATCCGTCGTCGTGTACGAGCGGTTCTCATCGCCTTCTCGCACCTGATAGACATTGTTTCGCCAAAGCGATCCGCGTGCCATGCCACCCCACAGGTTGCCGTACAAAGGCCCCCACATTTCCGTTAACTCCGCCGAGAACACGTTGCCGGTCACGGTGAGGTTAGTCGCATTGTTCTCAACACCGAAGCTGAGCGCATATCCATAGCCGGACACGTAGTTATTGGTGAACGCGATGTGGTCGTAGACGCCGTCGCCCTGCAATGCGAGCCCGTTGGTATTGCCTAGTGATGCGATTGTGTTGTGGTCGATGACCATCGGCCCGCCATCGCCCTCGCTTTGCGGCCCAATGCCATCGTGGTGGTAGGCGATGTGCGATGTATCCGCCGCGTCATGGATGTAGTTGTTGGTCCACACCGACGGCCGTCCAGGGAACCCAGTAGTCATCTCAAGGCCCGCGTTTCCCCAGATGTCGTTATGGTCCATGGTGGCCACGGCGTCCATCATCGTCGTCGCCAACTGCCAGGACTTGTTGAACGGCGTGCCAGGTGTGGAGTGAGACGACGAAACACTGCCATCGTTGCCGGGCGGCATGACGTACGCGCTCGGCTTGAACGTCGAGTAGCGGAACGTGATGCTGGTCGGTGCGTAGATCTGAACGAGGTTGTCGTTGGGGTCCTTGCCCTCGAACAGGCAACCGACAAACGTGAGGTTGTCGCCGTAAATGACGACCTTGGAGGCGAGGAAGTGGGTAAAGGCGATGACGCTGTTGTCCGGATAAGTGACGAAGATTGGCTTGCTGACGCTCATTCCTCCCGCATATTCCTTCAGCGTTCCTGGATAGGCATCCAGTCCGAGATCACCAGTGTTGATGGGCGTACTGGCATAGCCTGTGTTTGAAAAGTCGGGCCAGTAGCCTGATCCGTCATTGGGCCGGGCGCTCAGCGCGATCATGGCCACCGCATGGCGGGAAAGCGGGTCGGCGATGATCGCCGCGGCGGAATTCTTCGCGCCATGGGCGTCCATCGATCGCGGCGCATGCGATGAATCATTTGGGTGGATGCCTGCATACGAAACCACGGGAACCGCAGCGAGCAGAAGCGACGAGCAGATCGAAATGCCGAGTCCGGGGCGGGCCTTGTGCATGGTTACTCTCCAATAAGGTTCGAAAAGAGCACTGCTTAGTGGGACGACATTGATCGAACGCGGAAATGCCTGCGCTCGATGTTGGACTGCGCAAACAATTGATTTCGTCGAAACCGAACTTCCACCGCGACGCTCGTCGTGACGTAAGGGACGAGGACGGTATCCGAGGTCAGGATGGCAAAGCCGCTCAGTGCAAATGTTTCAATTTGTCCGGATTGCGCACCACATAGATGGCAACGATCCTCCCCGCATAGATGTCGGTCGCGGTCGTCTGATATTCACCGTCAGCCTCCAGCGTGACGAAACCGGGCAATCCATTGATGAAGGCCGCGCGGATGAACGTGGACCGATTCTCGCGGAACACCGCCGCCAGGCGCCCTTGCATCTTCATCACGGCCTCGATCCCTGCCACGACTTCCGGTGCGGTCGGCCGCTTGCCGCCGCCATCGGCGTGCAAGCTCACATCGGCCGCCAGGAGTGTCCTCAGCGTCGCCAGGTCGCCGTCGCGCGATGCCATGAAGAACGCTTCGGCGATCTGCAGGCCGCGCTGCTTTTCGACCTTGAACCGAGGCCTCGCTTCACGGACATGCGAGCGGGCCCGCACAGCGAGTTGACGGCAGGTCGCGGCATCCCGGTCGAGCACCACAGCAACTTCCTCAAACTCCACGCCAAAGACATCGTGAAGAAGAAAGGCCGCACGCTCCAGCGGAGAAAGTCGTTCTAGCGCCAGCATCAGCGGCAGCGTGATGTCATCCCGGTAGTCGTCCTCCACGAGCGGCTCGGGAAGCCATGTTCCGACGTAACACTCGCGTTGGTGCCGCGCAGACTTGAGCCGATCAAGGCACAGACGTGTAACCGTGCAGCGCATGAACGCCTCAGGTTCGCGCACGTTGCACCGATCGACCGAAATCCAGCGGATGAAGGCGTCCTGCACGACATCCTCAGCGTCGCCGATCGAACCAAGCATCCGATAGGCGACGTGCATGAGCTTAGGTCGCAGCGCAATAAAATCCAACGCCGAGCCGTGTGATGTGGCGCTCATCGTTACGCGGCCGCCCTAGCCGCCTTGATGACGGCCGGATCGACCCACAAACCGAAGCCAACTGCAATTCGGTTCCAGCTGTTGATGATGTTGATGGTCAGGGTAAGCTTGACCTGTTCTTCTTCGGTGAATTGCGCCTTTAGCGCCTGATAGGCAAGCGCGTGATCGCGCCCCTCGGACAGGCGCGTCATGGCCTCCGTCCATTCAAGCGCTGCCCGTTCTCGATCGGAGTAGCAAGGCGCTTCCCGCCAGGCCGGCAGCAGGGCGATGCGTTGCGCGGTCTCGCCGTTGTCCATTGCCTCGACGATATGAAGGTTGATGCAATTTGCGCAACCATTGATCTGAGATGCGCGCAGGCACACCAGCTCGCGGAGACTTACTTCGAGGTTTGATGCCTTCGCGAGGGCGATCATGGCCTTTTGCCACTCGTGCATCAGCGTGGGCGCGGCAGCGATGATATTGATCTTGTCAGACACGATAGGACCCTCTTGTTGGCTCGTACCAACATGACGAGCGAGAGGGCATCGATGTGACATCCATGTCAGAGATGTTCAGGCAGGCCCTGATCAAGCGGCATGAGGGTTGCTGCTCGCTTCCGTTGAGCTGATGAGGCAAAAGCCGCCAGGGGCCTGGGCGTCATTGAGACGTCGATCAGCACCTGCTTCGAATCAGCGCATCTAAATGGACGATCGACCATCAACGAGCCTGGGTCTAGCTGTCGAACCGCCGATGCCCGGCAAACTCCCGGACCTAGCAAGAGTTGCGGCGACAATTGCTGGACCTATGCGGCGACCGGGTCTTTTCTTTTGGCGCCCTCAGGAAGGGGGAGCACAGCACGAACTTCGTCGGCATCGTTGAACGTCAAGCGGTTCAGTGCAGCAGTGATCATCGCCGCCCGTTTGGCGTTGGCTACCATGTTTGCTGATTCCGGTGTTCGTCCCGGCACTATCCTGATGCGATTGTCATTCGTCATTTTGTGCCCCCATCCCCGCGGGCCACGGTATTGGAATGATCTCGCAATGTGCGGATTCCGGTGCGCGCTGAACAGCATTCCGGCCGGGTCTGAACCTGACGCTGGTGTTAGGCGCCTCGCTGCTGTTGCCCGATTTAGCCCAGTCCGAAAGGTCCGCTCTGGGTCGGAAGCGGACATCACGCTTCCATGCCTTGCTGGCCGACATGAGCCGACTGCAATGCAGGGTTAGCAGCCTCTTTACTCTGTCGCAGCCACAGATACTTGCCTCGAAGAACGGTGATAAACAACAGCGCCAGTAGAGGAGTCGCATTGGGCCCGCAGTCGAGTACGACGACTTCTCCAGGCTGAACACTGATCTTCAGCGGACTTGACCTACACCAGTCGATTTTCAGTTGTACTACGCGCTCACCCGGCTCAATCGCGAATTGCACCTGCTTGCCATTGGCGACTTGCGCAACCTCAACGCCGTCAACATGTACGCGATAGCTCCGAATGAGGTCCTGCCACAACGCCTTCTGTCTCCGCACAATCAGTTCAGACATTTTCGACTCCTTGTACCTGGATTACGCGTGCGCCTCCCGACATCTGTCGCGCACAAACTTTCTCTTATGGCGTCCGGAACATGTCCGCTTCGGGTGGCGGCCTCAACCGGTCGATGCAACAGCTTGTTGGAATCGTTCGGCCGGTGTTTCAAAGCCTAACGTCTCTCGAGGCCGCTCGTTCAATTCTCTTGTGACAGCATTGAGCTTCGCCTAGGTGATCACCGATCTATCCCCCAGATCACCAGTCCACCGCGTATGGTGTCGCGCACACGAGCGAAGGCGGTTGGATCGTTAGCCGGATCGCCATCGAGGAGCACGAAATCAGCGTCCATGCCCGGAGCGATGCGCCCCTTATGCGCGGCATAGCCAAAGCGAGAGGCTGGCGTGGTGGTCAACGAGGCTAATATCTGGCGCCAATCGAGAGCGCCCGACATCAGGCGATATTCCTCGGTGGTGTCGTAGGCGTCGGTGTAACCGACGTCGGTGCCGAACAGGATCTCGCCGCCGGCGGCGGAAAAATCCTTCACTTCGGAGGTGATCAGTTTGATCGTCTGCGCCAGAATCTCCGGCTTCTGGTGGACTTTCTCCGACTCCCACTCGAATAGCGTCATGGTGGGGGTCAAGGCCATGTTGTGGGCGCGCATGCGCGTGATCAGCGCGGGCGTCCAACCATAAGGATCGTGGCTGCCGTTTTCCGTCGCCGTGGTGTGCGCCAGGATGTCTACGCCGGAGTCGATCGCCACGTTTATGCCGGCATAGTTGGAAGGATGCGCGAAAGCAGGTTTGCCACGCTTATGCGCTTCGGCCACCACGGCCTTGGCGATGTCCAGGCGCATGGGCAGCACGCCAATGTCGCCGCCCACGATGGCGCCAGCGAATATCTTCACCGCGTCTGTGCCGCGGTCGAGCTGTCGAACCGCGCGATCGGCGGCTCCTTCGGGCGTCGAGACTTCCTCGTTGGTCCAGCCGTGATCAGCCAGGTATTGCCGCACGTAGATCGGCGTACCGCCTTCGGGAAAGAACGGATCGCCGCAAGTAAGAATCATGGGGCCGACGATCTCTCCGGACGCGATGCGCTCACGCAATGCCAAAGTGTTTTCGGTCGAGGATCCCAGATCGAAGACAGTGGTGAAGCCCCAGCGCGTCAGCATCGCCTGGATACCGCCCTCGAGCGTCGCCACCGTGGCTGTCTTCGCGCTCATAAGGTCTGAGGGCATGATATGAACATGGCTGTTCCAGAAGCCGGCAGTGAGAACAGCGCCGTGCGCGTCAATCACGCGGGCGGCTCTGGGAACGGAAACCTCTGACCGGGTGCCGACTTTGACGATCTTGCCGTCCTGCACGAGGACTACACCGTCACGTATCTGGGGAGCGTTGGGCGACGGATAGATCTCGGCATTCACGATAGCGAGCGGCTTGGCAATGGCTTCCCCCGATAGAGCGAAGGTGGCGGCTAGCATCGCGGCCGCGACTTTTGCGATTGCACTCATTTAGTTTTCCTTGAGGAAAAGGATTGAAGACAATGGTGGAGCTGGGCGCGAAAGAGCGTCCGGAACTGCTTGTCGCTGGAAAATCGGTTGGCGCGCTGCATGGAGACCAGCCCCTGCGCCATGCTTGCGAGCGCCAATGCGATATCAACCGCCGGCGTGCCGCCGAGACGGCCGTCCGCTTTAGCCTGATCGATCCTGATCACAATCATCGCTATGACCGGCGAACGGCCCGCTACGAAGTCATCGGGATAGCGCCGTGCCTCAGCGGCCGGAAGGAAGAAGGCGGCATCGAACCTATACGGTTGGGTGAGCGCGAATTTGAGAAAAGCCTCGATCACAGCCTCCAGCCACTCCATCGGATCTTCGGCCCGGATGGCGCGGACGACCTTCTCCCAAGCGGCGAGCCCGTCATCCATCAGCGCGTTCAAGAGGGCGTCCTTGTCAGCGAAGTGCCGATACATCGCCATGGTCGAGACGCCGGCGCGTGTGGCGACTTTGCGCACCGAAAGCCCCTCGATCCCCTCGTGGTCGAGAATGGCCCTGGCGGCAGCGAAGATGCGATCCTTACTCATGTGTACAGCGTACGCCTGTAAGCGTACGCAGTACACTGCAATTCAGCAATTTTTTCAGGATGCATAAGGGAGGAAGATAGGCCGCCTAGTCGGAACAGCTTTGCTCCGCGATGCGATATCAGAAGGAGGCCGAGCGTGACGGCATATCCTCCCGGCTTTGGACACTGACTCCTACCGCCAAAGGGGTCACAGCCATCGCTGGCAAATAGCACAGATTACGCTCCGCTCTCAGTGGCGGGAGCATTTTTGGGTCAATGATTCATGCTCTTCCCTGGGGCAAAGAGCGCCGGGCCATAGGCTCAGCTTGACCTCGCCTTAGTGGCCCACGAAAGGTCTGCTATGGGTCGACAGCGGACTTAAGAACCTACGGCAACCGCCGAGGTGGTAACACTCGTCTGACTGGCGACGACGTTCGATGCGGATGCCGGTGTAGCGGTGATCATTGCGCCGATCGTAAGAACGCAAATAGCAAAGCAGGCGGCGAACAGGCTGTGCAGGACTAGGTTTTCGAATTTCATGGCTACTCTCCTGGGAGGTTGGTTTTGCTCTCGCTGTAAACGGAGCAATCACCGTGCCAAGCCCGAAACCACTGAAAGGTCGCGCTACTAAGCCGTTCTAACGGAAGTCCGCCTTTTGCGAACACTGTCCGCGGACGGTGTCCGGACAGATGCGCTGCCTACGAACGTGACCGAAAAAGCAGCGCGAACCGTCACTGGTCTAACTCGGAGTGTCTGTATATGGACTCCTCCCCGTTGCCAAACATCCCGTATATGGACTCCTCCCCGTTGCCAAACATCCCGTAGTTCTGGCGCCCGTGTCGACTGCACACGACTATCCGGCCTCTAACTGCCACACCGCTTGGCGGTGCTGGGCCATGATGGGCTAGTCGCGCGTCGGCTCCCCATTGCTTCGTCGTGCTCTTGGCACAGGGACACTTCAGGGTTTCTCCGAGGCCAGTCCGACCGTTTCGCCATCGTGCGGGGTGCTTCGCAATCGTGGATAGCACGTATTTCGGACGTCTCGCTCAGGCATCTTCGATGGCCTATCCCTGTCTGGAGTAGTAGACGATCGCGCCGTGGTCATTTCGGGGATAGACATGGCCACTCTCTGCGCTCGCAGCTCGTGGCAATGCTTGTGGGTAGTAACGGGCCATCGACAAAAAGCCACACCCACAGCAAATCGCGAGGACGCCAAATATGCCCGCGACACGTCTCGTAGTGGCGAATATCATGTCCAGGGGCCGTAGAACGCAAAAAACCAACTGACAGCCCCTATCAAGAACGCTGTAAGAAGTCTTTTGGCATAGGGACGGGCTGGATCATCACGGTTGCCGAGAATCTTCGGGAGCGAAGGCATGGTTACGTGTTCGAAGTCATAACTTTCTGGACGATCTTCCACGTTCCATGAACCTTCAAGCATGACAGCATGTCGGTGAAGACACGCGGCGGGACCTGCAATTTCACCTGCAGGACCGCGAGCCCCTTCTCAACATCTATGGATAGGATCTGGTCATCGCGCTCGAAGCCCTGCTCTTTCGGAGCTCTCGTGTTGCGTACAGCTGCTAGCCACGTGGCAATCGGCGTCACACTTACGTTGTCGTCTTCGCCGATCTTTGTCACGGAACTCGATGGATGAAATAAGGATGCAAATTTCTCCGCGTCCATTTCATAGGCGGCGTCGAAATAGGTCTGAGCGATCGATCGCAAAGCTGAAATATCGGAATCCATAGCTGCCCTTGAAAGTTGATACGTCGAGCCGATTCATGCGGCCCAGCAATTCCGTGCCAAGCGTCAAGCGCCTATTCAGCGGCTGAAAGTCTTGGCGTTACGTACTGATCAAGGCTAGGTCAGAGCCGCTTATGAAACTAGGCCTATTGCGAAGGAAAGTGCTATGAGCAATATTCATGAATAATGAGAACCGAACTGAACGAACTTGCTACTTTCGCGATGGTCGCCCAAGAACGAAGCTTTACTCGAGCTGCGGCAAAGCTAGGGGTGTCTCAGTCTGCGCTTAGCCATACGATTCGCGGGCTCGAACAGCGGCTCGAGTTACAGCTACTGGCTCGAACAACGAAGAGCGTTGCACCAACCTCTGCAGGGGCCGCTCTCTTGAAAGATTTGTCTCCGGCGCTTGAGCAAATCGCTCAGGCCCTAGACAGAGCGCGAAGCGTCCGGCGCTGCCCTGCGGGCCGCCTCCGAATTGTGATGTCACGCTCGGCCGCCGTCATGGTGTTGCTCCCACGGCTAACAGCATTCGCTGAGGCCTATCCCGACATCGTTCTCGACGTAGTCACGGTGACAGGCCCTGTAGACCTCGTTGCGGGCGAGTTCGATGCCGGTATTCAGCTCGGCGAGTACATTCAGAAGGACATGATCGCAGTGCGCGTCACGCCGGAGTTGCGACTGGCTGTAGTGGGATCGCCCGGCTATTTTTCGTCGCGAAGCATTCCGCAAAAACCGAAGGATCTCAGTGATCATCGATGCATAACATTGCGTCTTCCGGGCGGCCCCTATCGATGGGAGTTCGAGCGCGGACGAAAATCAGTCACGATCGCGGTGAACGGTCCACTCATCATCGACGATACTCACTTGGTGATTCAGGCGGCGCTTGCTGGAGCCGGCCTCGGCCTCGCCTATGAAGAGCAGGTCGCAAAGGAAATCGCTGAGCGTCGGCTTATCCGTGTCCTGGAGGATTGGACGCCACCAATTCCCGGCTTCTTCATGTACTACCCCAGTCGTCAACATCAGCCTTCTGCACTGGCTTCGCTAGTGAACGCGCTGCGACTCCCGTGACATGGGTCAAGAGCGCGTCCGTCCTGCGGACAGCAAGAACCGATGGCGATATCCGCATCGTGTCGAAAGTGGGGCTTAGTCGGGGAAAAAAACCGACTCGTACGCCGTCTCTATCTCTGGAGCAGATCGATTTTGATCAGTGCGGAAGGTCGACCGCAGCCAGATCGACGCGAGGACTTTTTGCCTTAGGCTCCATGGGTGAAACGGGTCGGGGCTTGGCTAGTGCTCTTTCTAAACTCTTGCGCTGCCCGCGGTGAATTGCGACCACTCAAGGGGGCAAATGATGGGCGCACTCACTCCGTGCTTTCTCGTAGAAACTCCACCAGTGCGCGCACCTTCGGCGACGAATTCAACCTTGCCGGATATACCGCGAATAGCTCGACGGGCTCCGGCTCCCACGCTGGCAACAACCGTACTAGCCGGCGCTTGGCCAACTCCTTCTCTGCCGACTTTTGCGACAGCACGCCCACACCCACGCCGTCCAGCGTGAGTTGCAGATTTATGCTCGGGTCCGGAACGGAAATGCGCGCCTCCACTCGTACCTCTTGCACTTCGCGGCCACGCTGCAGCCGCCATGTGGTGCTCTCCGCCGGCAGTCCATGCGAGCCGCATTGCGTGACAATGCCATCAAGCGGACGTAAATCGGCTGGCACTTTCGGCAGCTTGCGCCCCTTGAGATACGCCGGGCTGGCATACACGCCAAGGCGAATTGTGGCGAGCGGTCGCGCGAGCAACGCGGAATCCTCCAGCGGACCGGGGCGGATCAGCACATCGAGGTTGGCCTGCTGCGGCGAGCGCTCGTTGCCGGTGAGTTGCACCTGCACGCGCAGTTCCGGATAGCGTCGCGTGAATTCGGGTAGGCGTGGCGCAAGCATGAAACGCGCAAACGCCACAGGGGCGCCGACGCGAAGGCGGCCGCGTGGCACGGTTTGCATGGCGCCGATAGAGAGGTCGGCCAGTTCTGCCTCCTCCATGACGCGCTGGCAGCGATCGAGATAGATCTCCCCAGCTTCGGTCAGCGCAACGCTGCGCGTGGTGCGTTCAATGAGTCGTACGCCCAACCGACGTTCCAGTCCCGCGATCGCACGGCTCACACTGGATTTGGGCACACTGAAATGATTCGCCGCGGCAGTGAAGCTGCGCGCGCGCGATACCTGCACGAAGTATTGGAGCTCGTTGAGGTCGATCATCGATTGTTCCCACACTGCAACATAACGTTGCATGGCAGCGGATTGTTTCATTATAGACGCGCCCTTATCGTCCTTGCACCCCACCCCACAGACGAGGTTACGAACATGTATCTGGTGACTGGCGCAAGCGGCAATGTTGGCGGTCAGGTGATACGGCAATTGCTGGAAGCAGGAGAACAGGTGCGAGCCTTTGTCCGCGATCCTGCCAAGCTCGCCATCCTGGATGATCGCATCGAAGTGGCGACCGGCGACTTCAGCCAACCCGACACGCTGGGTGCGGCCGCCCTTGGGACCCGGGCGATATTCCTCAACCTCGGCCCCCATCGTCCGAACCTGGATGCGCTCATCGCGGCGCTAAAGGCGAACGGCGCACGCCGCGTCGTGTTCCTCTCCACCATCCTCGCCGACGAGCCGGGCTTTCGCATTGGCGAGATGCATAAGGCGAGCGAGAACGGAATCAAGGGCGCTGGCCTACGCGCCACAGTCCTGCGCTGCGGCGGCTTCATGTCGAACGCGCTCGGTTGGGCAGATTCGATCAGAGCCAACGGCACGGTTTACAACCCGATGGGCACGGGCAAATCGGCACCAATTGCACCGGAGGACATCGCAGCTGTCGCCGTGCGATCGCTAGTGTCGCCAGATTCGCTGGATAAGGTCATCGAGCTCACCGGCGGCGAACTGCTCAGCGTGCCAGAGCAGGTGGAAATCCTGTCGAACGTGTTGGGCCGTCCATTGCGCAGCGTGGACATTCCGTTGGAGATGGCGATTCAAAGGATGATTGGCTCAGGCGTGCCGGAAACGATTGCACATGGCGTCGCGCAGTCGCTGGAGGCAATACGCGACGGACGCATCAAGACAATGTCGAGCGCCGTGCAACGCATCTTGGGCCGTCCGCCGAAGACGTTTTTCGATTGGGCGCGTGAAAATGCGGCTGCGTTCGCCTGAGGGCTTGCGGGCGATGTGCGAAGACGCAAAGCGACCCTATTCCTTCCAGGGTGAAATCCGAAGAGAGTCCACTGAGGACGTCGGACCGTCGAGGAATGGTGAATGTCAGTAGTGCTATGCAGGGTTGTAGAGACAGGCACCCTCCCCTTGCAAGCACATGAAAGTAGAAGGTATCAAGGACTTGCAAAGCCGCCAGTTTGGTTCGGTACCGGCCCTGGCCATTGTTGCGATAACTGAAGAAGCGCCGGCAAGACGTTTTTATTGTGCGTCTTGTCGATTTTCTCTCAGCTCATTCGTCTCTAGGATGTCGCAGCAAACGTGCTGTGACTCCCTTCTGAAGGAAAATATGGACCATGAGTAAGCTCATCTTCGTTAACCTGCCGGTGACTGATCTTCAGCGATCGAAGAAGTTCTACGAGGCTGTTGGCGCGGTCAACAACCCCGCATTTAGTGACGATACCGCAACGTGCATGGTGTTCTCCGAAACAATTCACGCGATGCTGTTGACGCATGACAAATGGCGCCAGTTCACGAGCAAGCCGATCGTTGATGCGCACGTGGGCGCGCAGGTGCTGCTGTGTATGTCAGCGGATAGTCGCGATGAGGTCTCCGACCTAGTCGATAAGGCGTGCAACGCTGGTGGTAAGGCCAACCCCACGCCTGTTCAGGACTTTGGTTTCATGTACGGCCGCAGCTTCGAGGATCCGGATGGTCACATTTGGGAAGTGATGTGGATGGATCCCAACGCTGTCCCGCCACAAAGCTGAGCGTTATTGCATACGATGATTCGATTCGGATCATGCTATCCAATGCGTAAGCTGAAGAAGCCCCGTGAAGAGGCTTTTTCAGTGCGTACATGTAAATGTCCACTTCGGGTCGACAGCGAATTTAAGAACCTACGGCAACCGCCGAGGTGGTAACACTCGTCTGACTGGCGGCGACGTTCGATGCGGATGCCGGTGTAGCGGTGATCATTGCGCCGATCGTAAGAACGCAAATAGCAAAGCAGGCGGCGAACAGGCTGTGCAGGATTAGGTTTTCGAATTTCATGGCTGCTCTCCTGGGAGGTTGGTTTTGCTCTCGCTGTAAACGGAGCAAGCACCGTGCCAAGCCCGAAACCACTGAAAGGTCGCGCTACTAAGCCGATCTAACGTAAGTCCGCCTTTTGCGAACACTGTCCGCGGACGGTGTCCGGACAGATGCGCTGCCTACGAACGTGACGGAAAGAGCATCGCGAACCGTCACTGGTGGTCTACCTCGGAGTGTCCCATTGCTTCGGGTCGGAAGCGGATGTAGTCGGCACCCACGATATCACTGGCTAATCGCCCTTCCCTTCGCCGATATGAGAGCAGTGCCGCATCAGTGCAGCGTGTTCGCCCTACTTCGAGCCGGCTCTGAAACATGATTACCGGTGTCACGCGTAAATACACAAGGGAAATCCGGCAGCAGGTAAAACCGCTGCTCTGTTTCCCCAATCTCTCGCGCATCGGTTGCATGGAGGTTGATGCAATTGGCGCCGCCGTTGATCTGAGAGGCACAAAGCTGTTTGACCGCCACCAGTCGTCGGTGCGCAGATATTGGCCGAGACCGGCGGCATACGACCGTTATCCCGTCGCCTTGCCAAGCGCGCTTTGACGCCCGCCCAGCGCGAAGAGATCACGCGAGCCACGGTGGCCAGTCGATCGATCCGCTCGATCGCCTTGCAACTGCAGCGAGCACCTTTGACCATCGGCCGCAAAATCCAGCGTGGCGGCGATCGGGACGGTTACCGTGCCAATCAGGCAGGCCAGCAAGCCTGGGACGGATTAGTCCGTGCACTCACAGGCCCAAGCTCAATGCCGTAGTGCGGGAGTTGAACGGACGTCCGAAAAAGACCTTGAACTTCGAGACGCCGGCCGAACGATTTCATCAATCTGTTTCGATGCCCGGTTGAATCCGCAGTCGGAAGCGGACATTCCCAGCTCCGACTGCCCTCACCTTTGCGCGCTTCTCAGTTGTTTGCGAGCCTTGCCGCCGCAGCAATGAGGACTCCTCCCGACAGGCCCTCAATGCACCGTCTACGACGATCGCTAAAGGCGCCAGCTTTGCTGCCAGTGGCGGCCAAGACAACGCTGAGAACACTGTATGCAAGGCCGCACAGGCCAATGAAAATCGTGGAGAGAACCAGCGCCTGCAAGGCGGCCGACTGATCATGTCGCATGAACTGAGGAAGGATCGCGAAATAGATCATCATTCCCTTGGGATTGAGGACCGCAGTCAGGAATCCTCTGCGGAACTGATTCGGTATCCGCTGAGTCGGCAGACGAACACTTCCAGGCTTCATGGCCGACTTGAGCAACTGTAGGGCCAGGTAGATCAAGTAGGCCACGCCGGTCCAGCGCAATGCTTCGAAGACCACCGGCGATGCGGCGATGACTGCAGCCAGACCAAGCGCCACCAGTACCGAATGGACTATGTAGCCGGCGCAGACACCTGCGGTCGAGCGCAACCCAGCCGCGACGTCACCCGAAACCGCCTGAGAGGTGATGAAGAGCATGTCCGGGCCCGGTACACAGATCAGCGGGAGAACAGTCATGACAAAGAGCAGCAGTGTGTGCGTATTCATGCCAAACAGGCTACGCCCCTGATCACGCCATTTGGGATCAATTATTCCAAGAAAACAATAGTTATTTGGCATATTATGCCAATTACTGTGGCTATAACTTTGCACCTATGCCAATGAAGCTGGACGCGATTGATAAACGGATTCTGCGTGCTCTCCAAGAAGATGCCCGCTTGCAGAACACTGACCTCGCACGCGAGGTTGGTTTATCGCCGTCGCCATGCCTGCGGAGGGTTCGCTTACTGGAAGAAGCGGGTGTCATTGATCGCTATGTGACGATTCTCAACCCGGCGATGGTGGGCGCAGGCTTAACGCTATTTGCCCGCGTATGGCTCACAGCTCAGGACGCCGAAACCATCGAACACTTCATTGGCGCAATGAGGCTGCTGCCCCAAGTGATGGAGTGCTACATCATGCTCGGAGATAGTGATGCTTTATTGCGCATTGTCGTGCCGGACCTGGATACCTATCGACACTTTCAGTCCACCCACCTCACCCGCACGAATGGCATCCAGAACGTAAAGACGGACCTGCCAAGCCAGGTCGTCAAGCAGACTTATGCGCTACCTCTGTGATTTCCGCTGATCCGTAATATGCCGACGAAGACAACTCCCTAACCCTCGATAGATCTACTCCGGCACTTCCGTCGTCGAGCAGGTCTATCTACGTCGATGAAGCGGCAGCGTGCATCGCCGGTCCAACTAGTTGCCTGAAACTGTGGTCAATGTCTTCCGGCGACAGACGTGGCTTTTCGTCTAGCCACCAGGTCAGCAGGCCAAAGAGTGCCCCGGCAACAAACCGCACCAGCGGCTCATGCTGCACCGACTTGGCTCCCGACGATTGCTTGGCAATCGATACGTCGTCGCGCACCAGTTCGATCAAGAGACTTTGAATGCGAGACTGGACGGCTTTTTCGCTGCGCTCGCCAACCATCGCCTGGAACACATCACGATAGTCGTTGACATGCTCAAACATCTCTCGACTGAAGCCGAACAACCACTCATTTTGCGCTCCCAGTTTGGCGCGCGCCTCACGCTTGCGTTGCTTGAGCTGTTCACGCAATTCGTCGAAGCCGTACAGCAAAAGCTCCTGCTTATCGCTGAAGTGCGCATAGAACGTCGTGCGCCCGACATTTGCGCGGTCGGCGATCTCCTGTACCGACAATCTCTCGAAGCCCTTCTCCTTCACCAGTTCCAGTAGCGATGCGCGCAGGAGTTGCCGTGTGCGCTGGATCCTGCGGTCTTCATGTGCAGTCATGGATTGCCTCCGGTTTCCGAACAATGCGTCATGCGGTGTTCGCTATGAAACACATCGGTCGCAGCTGTACTGGTCCGCACGGCCGGCCAAGGACATCATGGTCTGACGGATCATTTATCCGATCAAGAGCAACCCTTCCATGGTCACTACCTGCCACCTCCCATGTTAAACATGTTTACAAAGCACGAACCCGTCGAGACCGTACGTATCCAGTCCGGTGCCCGCCTCTCGCAGTACGAGTTGATCACGATTCAAGGTCAACGCGTCCGCATCCCCGACTCGCATCACATAGTGCACCTGCAGTTCCGGCGATTCGCTGGATGTCCGATCTGCGCGCTTCACTTGCGCTCGATTGCACAACGCCACGACGAATTGATCAAGGCCAATATTCTTGAAGTAGCGGTGTTCCACTCTTCGGTCGAGACTATGCGACGCCACGACCACGCGCTGCCGTTTGCCGTTGTTGCCGATCCAGACAAGCGGCTGTATCGCGAATTCGGCGTCGAGACATCTTTTCGGTCGGTTCTCGATCCACGCGCCTGGGGGGCTATCGCTCGCGGGCTCGCCACATTCGGCGCGGGGCGCGAAGCCGGCGAATCGGCGCTGGGGATGCCGGCGGACTTTCTGATCTGTCCAGGCGGTGAGGTGCTGGCGTGCAAGTACGGCAAGCACGCGGACGATCACTGGTCTGTCGACGAGATTATCGAGTGCTCCTGGGCCATGACATGGGACGTGCCGTCGCCAGCCACTACTTATACCGATCTGGTGGTCATGGGGCGCGGCAGCTCAGATGCATGATGTTATACGCGACTCGCCTCAATCATCGCTTTCGCGCGCCCTTAAAGCAGCGCTGGCGATCCTGCTACTGACCAGCGTCCATCACGCCTATGGCGCCATGGTTTACGGCACACTCTGGCGGCTTCACGTCCTCATATTTGCCGGTCTGACCGCCGTGGCGCTCTGGGCTGCAGCTCGCCTTGTTGAGCATCATCCGGTACGGCTGGTCAGGGGCATCGCAATGGCAACGTTCTGCTTGGTTGACTTGGTCTTGCCGGTGGCGGGCATCGGGTTCTTCGAAGGTGGCTACAACCATGTCCTGAAGAACGTAATGTATTTCGGAGGCTCCTCTCCACAACTTGTGACCCGCTTGTTTCCGCCGCCGACTTACGAGCTTCCTAACGACTGGTTCTTCGAAGGTACCGGGATATTGCAGTTCGGCCTTGGCATCTTTGCGGCCTATCAACTCAATGGCCTCCTTCGCCGTGGATGATGCGAGCGAGGAGGCGCTTTAACAGGTCTTCTTTGTCTGATGTGTCCGCTTTGGGTTGAAGGCGAGCTCCTCCTGCGTCAAACGCACAATGACCCTGTTGCCGGCGATGTCGCCGCCTCGATATGAGCGCGGTTACGAGGGGATCTGGCCCGACCTTGCACGCGATTCATCCTGGCGCAAGGAAATGCAAGGCACACTCGCGCTTGCAATGATCCCGGCCTCGCGCCTCGTACGGAGATAGAACCATGCGCAATTCTGCCCTGCTCTTAGCTGCTTCTCTCGGGCTTATTCTGAGCTCGCACGCTGTTGCTTCCGACCGACCCGACCCGGGCAAATTGACGACCCGCTGCCTGGATGCTGCAGCGAAGAAATTTGACGTGAAGAACGACTACATCCAACTGCAGCCGGTTCAGGCCGCCGACGCCGGCTACACGATCACCGGTACCGCCGACGCGGGCATGGATGGCAAGAAGAATTTCAGCTGCCAATTCGACAAGAAGGGCAAGTTGGCCAACCTCGTTCCCGAGGGCAAGTAAGTAGGAGATAGGTGCCGCGCGCAGGGAGCAGTCACCGATCGGGCAATGGGCCAGTTTCAGATGCCCTAACGGAGGTACCAACGATAACGGGTGTAATCACCCTGCCCCAGCGCTCGCCGGTGGCTAAGCATCGTCAGCGAAGTTCGCTTTGAGTCAAGGCGAACATTGCAGCGCGGACCAGCCACGTCTCTTTCGCTGTCGAAGCAAATATCCCTTGGGTTCGAAAGCCGACATTCCCCATATCCATAGCGAGCCACGCTCATGGCTATCTGCCGGCACCGACCCGTGAGCGTATCGCTCTAGCCATTGCAGAGATCAATGGCTGCAGCCATGGCCTCTCTGCGCATACCTATCCAGGTAAGAACCTCGACCTTGGGCGCAGCGAAAAAAGGAAAAGCCCGGCGAATGATCGCCGGGCCTTCAAAGATGAAACTCTCAACGTCGCGTGATGGAATATTGCCGCACTTTCGACGCGAACACTGCTTAAGCCGTCTCCAGTTGAAGCCAATTCTGTTGGACCCAATTGCGCACGTCTTGCCATGGCTGCGTGTTCATGTATTTTTTCGTCGCGTCCACCAGCACATTGATATTCTGCCAGTCATCTAATGCGAAAGGCTGACTCAGGGAAACGTTCCCGCGTTGGTAGGCTGCTCCCAATACTTGGTTTGCCTGAATTGCAGCTAGCTCAGCCGTCGCGTCCAGGGTCAAATTGAGAAGAGCCATGGCGGGAATGACTCCCTGGGGACCACTCTTCCATGGATAAAGCCAACTGGACGCCCCCCAATTCAACGGATCCCCGATCGCTCCGGACGGAATGCCTTGCGGACTGTTTCCGGTGCCGAGCGAAAGCATTCGAATGGTCGCCAAATTTGGCACGACTTTCTGGTGCAGCAGTTCAGCCACCGCCGTCATCGAAGGGTTGTTGGCAAAAACGCCACCATCCGCAAAATAGCCAAAATCGTAGCCGGCACTCGCCACTCGATACGGCGGAAAATAGGTAGGCGCGGCTGATGTGGCGAGCGCTGCATCAACCATCGAAATCTTGCGATAGGCATTCGCGTAGCCATTGGAAATCGTGCAAGGCGCCCAGCCTTTATTGCCCTTATCCCAAAGACATGCAGAATTGACCGCCACAAATTTCTTCGCTGACGCGACCAGCGCATCACCCAACAATTCCTGAGCGACCTTCTTCAAACCCGTATTGACATACTGGCAAGAAAAAAAGCCCGGCCCGCTTTCCAATTCGACCGAGGATGCACCGAGCGGTTTTTCTTGATGCTTGTCCTCCAACAACCATCCGTTCGGCGTAAACACCGTCGAACCTTGGTTCATGTAGACATCCACGATTTTTGCGATCGAAACGCCGTTTGCCAACCCCAAGGCCAACAAGCCACCCGTCGAAGTTCCGACGAAGCCATCGGCGTTGGCGACGATCCCGAACTTTGTGTCGAGGTCCTGGATGAGCAGCGCCGTGATCAGCCCACGGATTCCACCACCATCGCAACTGAGTATCTGGAAAGCCATAGCATCACTCCTCTAATGAATGGACTTGCAGAGAGAAAGGTGCGATCACTTCCTCCGTCATGCCTGAAATGCGACACCATAGCGAACGCTAGTCGAGCAATGCCGCGCGGCTCGCATCGCGTGCGAGTGGCCACATCGAAACATGACCTCATGCGCCACGCGTGGAGATCAGCGATTGAACAAACATCCACGTTGAAACGCGGCTAAGGCGGCAGGCGCCTCGATTTCTGCGTTATCTGCATCCCCGTTCCTGTGATGACACCCATCACCTCCCGGTTTTGCGCACGGGAAGTCGGCGAAATGTGCGCCAGGGTGTGTGACTTCGACGTCTTTTCCTGGTTACCCAGGCATTACGAAGTGACTACTGTGACCGATTGGAACGTCCGACCTTCACGTGATGCGCAAATACCCGGGCGTGTGAAGTTCAGGACGAAAATAACCTAAATACAAAGTCCGCAGCGACTTGTTGAAGCCTTCCATTGGTCGCGCCGAATTGGAAGTAGAGCGCCTGACCGGGGGAGCCATATTGCTTATGACACTCCATTACCTGCCAGGTAATCGATTGCAGGACAGCGCGCGGCCAGACTCTCTCCACCACCACTGGGAGAGACACCATGAGCGACGCAACCTCTATTGTTAAACGTTACATCGATAGCTGGAATGAAACCGATCCAGTACGTCGCCGGAAGCTCATAGAAGAGCTCTACACGCAAGACGTCGTCTATACGGATCCCATGGCCCAGGCGACGGGCTGGAACGGCATCGATTCAACGATTTCCGCTGTCCAATCCATGTTTCCACAGCATGTCTTTCGCCTTGGTGGCCCTGTCGACGCGCATCACGAGACGATCCGATTCCAGTGGCACCTGGCGACGCAGGAAGCGAAGGAACCCCTGGTTATCGGCTTTGACGTCGCCGCCCTGGAAGGTGGTCGCATTCGACAGGTGTTCGGCTTCTTGGACAAGGTTCCCCAGGCTTCCTAACTCTTTGCCATGGGGCGGCTCGGACGCCCCACCCTTCTATGGAGTTTCAACATGCCCACATTTCAAAGCAGCGACGGCGTTCAGTTGTTCTACCAAGACTGGGGCCGTGGCGAACCGATTGTGTTCGTACATTCCTGGGCCCTGGATTCTCAGATGTGGGCACCGCATATGCTGCACTTCAACAAACTAGGCAAGCGGACTGTAGCCATGGATCGTCGCGGCCACGGGCGCTCAGATCAGCCCGGCTCAGGATACAACTACGACCGATTGGCGGATGACCTGGCCGAGTTGCTCGAGCAACTGGATCTGCGCGACGTGACACTTGTAGCCCATTCCATGGGCGCAGGCGAATGTACACGTCTGCTGACACGCCACGGAAGGCATCGCATCGCGCGAGCAATCTATCTGGCCCCCCCGGCACCACGGCGACTCGCTGCCGACGGGCAAGAGGTCGTTGCCGCCATGGTAGAGCCCGAACTCGAAGCCATCCGCCGAGATTTCCCCCACTGGCTGGAGCAAGGTGCGGATGGCTTCTATCTTCCAAGCGAAACGGGCACAACGGATGGCACCATCCGTCGCACGATCGACACCATGCTGAACGCATCACTACATGCAGTGATTGCCTGCTTCCTTACGCGTGTTTGCGAAGACTTTCGCGACGAGTTGCGCCAGTTCAATGTGCCTTTGTTGATACTGCATGGAGACCGCGACGAGAGCGAGCCGATTGAGCATGGCCGCGCGACTGCGCGAATTGTGCCGGGCTCACGAATTGTGGAATACGTCGATGCGCCGCACGGCATGTACCACACGCACCGAACTCAGGTGCTCGCCGACGTGCGAAGCTTTATGGATGAGGCAGCTGCATGACGACTGACCTGTGTCACAGGTCATCACGCGTGGGATGATCAACCTTGCGCGTTTCTCAGGCCATCTCATGCATCGTTCCGCTGCCACCACCCATCGTCCTGTTGGTGACCTTCTACGTGAGTGGCGTCGCCATCGGCGACTCAGCCAGTTGGAGCTGGCCGCGGAGGCTGAGATCTCTACACGGCACCTGAGCTTTGTGGAGTCCGGTCGCTCACAGCCCAGTCGCGACATGATCATTCATTTGTCCGAGTACCTCGACGTGCCGCTGCGAGAGCGTAATGCCCTATTGGTCGCCGCCGGGTTTGCCCCTGCTTATGTCGAACGAGTCATGGACGACCCCGCTCTTGACGCGGTGCGACATACCATCGATCTACTGTTGAGGGGCATGGAACCCTACCCCGCTTTGGTCGTTGATCGACATTGGAATCTCGTAACCAGCAATCAAGCTACATTCCGATTGATGGATGGGGTGGACGAAAGTCTGTTGCGGCCACCAATCAACGTGCTCCGTCTCAGCCTTCACCCGGCGGGCCTCGCATCGCGTATTCGCAATCTTGCGCAGTGGCGCACGCACCTGCTCGAGCGCCTTCGTCGTCAAATCGAAGCCTGTCAGGACCCAGAACTGATCAAGTTGATGCGCGAACTGCAATCGTATCCGCTGCCGCCGAGCCAATCGCCAGAAGTGCTCGATGAGCATGGGCAAATTGCCGTCCCCATACAAATTGAGGTCAACGGCGCTGTACTGTCCCTGCTCAGCACCACTACAGTTTTTGGCACACCCACTGACATCACGCTTGCCGAGCTCGCCCTTGAAGCCTTTGTACCAGCTGACGAGGCGACTGGCGCGCGCCTTCATGATCTGGCGAAGGAATGAGCGCCATCCGCCCGTAGCATGTCACCGATAAGTAGGCTTGAGACAAATCCCTCGCTGAAGTGGACTACCCACTCAACCGGATGCGCGAATGACTAGTCACTCGCTCTGATCTTCACCAAAGCGATGGTTCGCCTGAATATTGCCCGGTAAAATTTGGCCGCCTTACAGGCCGTCACCAATGGCGACTTGGTATGCGATAAGAACAACAACGGAGGCGACCTAAGCGGCGATGCCTCCAAGAGTCGCGTTTTTGTCAATGAAGTCTTCATTAGAATTTCGACCCACTTCTTCAGAGTTTTTAGCTCTGGTTACTCCAGGATCAGCTAGTTGCCGAACACCGCATCCTCATCAAAGAGGCCTAGCGCTCCGAAAAGTCGCACGGTGATTCGTTACTCTTGGAATGTGCATAACAGCCCTGTTGTATCCATGCTGAGAAGACGCATGCAATATGCCGGATGTCACGTCGCAACTCATTGACGCCTCAATCTTGTCGATCGTCTCTGCGACCCG
This sequence comes from Dyella sp. OK584, assembly GCF_057787755.1. Lineage (NCBI taxonomy): Bacteria > Pseudomonadati > Pseudomonadota > Gammaproteobacteria > Lysobacterales > Rhodanobacteraceae > Dyella > Dyella sp. OK584. The sequence goes on along the minus strand of NZ_CM173542.1, from coordinate 3,209,750 downwards.
CCACCTTGAGTTGTTGTGGTGCCTCACTATTTTTAAAAAGATGACCTGATAGGAGGTTTTGCTCGCGCCGGGCCTCCCTGAGGTACATGGCCAACCCCGCGCTATCGATCACATTCATTCAAGATCGATTCGGATATTTGCGCAACGCTTGCAGCATGACCGCTCTGCTGCTTGCCGCTACCCTGGCTGGTTCCCCCGATTTCGCCACCCCATCCGAAGCCACGCAACGCATCAGGGGCCAAGCGTCGTTCAACGCAACTACTCCAAGCGAGCACATGGTGGGAGCGAATGCCCGCAGCTTCCATAAGAAACGGATTCGGCAAATGCGCTAGTTGTAAGAAACGATGACTAGCAATCTCAGTGCCGCACAAGAGCTGTTTACCGAGCCGCATGACTACGCGACTGACATCTGTCACGTCGTTGATGCTTCGGTTCTGCATCTAAAAGCACATGACACTGCACTGCCATGCCAGGCACCGAAGCACAACCATCGGCATGTATCGAAATCGCTTCCATCGCAGTGCGTCATTGTTTCCCCAAGCTTTGCCTCGGATTTACCCTCATGTCCACCATGTCACGCGTGTTGTTCTGTTTCGTCGGCTTGTTGCTGCCATCGATCGTTGCGAGCGCGCCCTCAAGCATCCCCGCGACAACGTTGCTCCGGGAGATGCGCCAAGCCTATGGCGGCGACCGCTGGAACCATGTCGGCGCTCTCCAAAGCGACGGCACTGAAACGGGAGATGGCCTGAGCGGCGCGTGGCATTCCCTGGTGGATCTGCAGAGTGGCCAGTTCGTAAGCCGCTGGCGCAACGAGATGTTCTCCGCTGCTGATGGTTTTGACGCAGCTGGTCGTTGGCATGAGCGTCTTTCCGGCATGGTCGGCCCGTATGATTCCGATGAGGCCAAAGCCGTTGCGATCAGTGAAAGCTGGCTGCGGCGTTTTGGCTTTCTCATGCCACAAACCCACGCAACTTTGCGCCCACTCGCTGATGCCGAAGACAACGGACATCGCTACATTCGACTGGAAGCGACGCCCGACGGCGGTCGTACGGTGACGCTGTGGATCGATCCGGCCACCTACCGGCTCGACCATGCCACGTGGAAGGGCTCGTTCTTTCAGTGGACCCAGCGCTACGACGACTATCGCTCCGTGGAAGGATTGCAACTGCCGTTTCGCGTCACTACGTCCTCGACGTTGGCGGCAGGCGGGTCCCATGACACCACAATTGACGTCGCTGAAAGCATTCGCGTACTGCCCGGAGCATCCATCGATCAGCTCAAACGTCCCCCTGGCATCGTTCGCGACGTCACGATGGCGCATGGCGTCTCTGAGACCACGGTGCCTATGCACTTGGAGGGCGGCATATTGTTGGTCGAGGCGAGCATCGATGGAAAGGAACCCATGCCTTTCATCCTCGACACGGGCGGGCAAGCCATACTCACGACGGCGGCCGCGAAACGCCTTGGTGTTCAAGCCAAGGGTAGCGGCGTGAGCGCCGGCTCTGGCCCCGGATCAATGACCACGGCATACGCCAAGATCGATCACCTCACGCTCGGTGACGCCGACCTCCGCGATCAAACCTTCGTCGTGATGCCGTTCCCGTACAGCTTCTATCAACGCGGCACCGGACGCGAACCGATCGCGGGAATTCTTGGCCTGGAGGTCTTTCAGCGCTTTGCCGTAACGTTCGACTACGACGACGGCAGGTTGATTCTGCAGCCGTACGATCACGGCGACGCGCCTGCGGCTAGCAAGGGCGAGGTCATGCCGATTCGCTTTACCAACGATGTGCCACTGGTTCGAGCGATGCTGGACGGCAAACCAGGCATCTTTGACGTGGATACGGGCAACTCTGGTTACACGCTGGTATTTCCTCAGTGGGCTGAAAGTCAGGGTTTGCAGCCGCGCTATGAGAGAGGCCCTCAGTATCTCACCGGTGGAGCGGGCGGCCTTTATGCCGCACATCTCGCGCATGCGCGCTCGCTACAGCTTGGAAATTACACGCTGAGGAATGTGCTCGGCATGCTCACGCGTGCCGATGCCGGAGCTACCGGTAATCCAAGTGAGGCCGGCAATATCGGGCAAGACATACTGGCGCGATTCAATGTGCATTTCGACTATCGCCGCCAGGAGATGGTACTCATGCCGCGTGAGAAAGCGCCGACGTGGCATTACGCGATGGCAGGCTTCCGTGCCGAGAAAGAGGAGGACCGGCCGGATCGCTACCGGGTCGGCGCGGTGATGGCCGGAAGTCCAGCCAAACAAGCTGGGTTGAAGAAAGACGACGAGATCGTGGCCGCTAATGGCAAGCAGGCTTCAGTGCTGAGCGTTGGCGACCTGTGGGACATCATTTCACTTCGGCCCGAAGGTAGCTTGCTGACCTTGACCTTAGCTGATGGCCGGACACTGACGATGGAACTGCGTGACATGACACCTCGCTAGTCGAGGGAACATCGAGCGCTGCGCCGCCATTTGCTCGCGTGGCGACCGCTCTCCTGGCTTGCACATTTTGCATTGCTACAGATATGCGAGATCTAAGCATGGATTCGGATCATTTTGATCGCCAGCTTCTCAGTCTTGTCCAGGACGATGCGGAGCGATACCTTCGATTGCATTGAGATTTTCTACAATTGGCAACACCGCCCAAGACATCTGGGCGGCCTAGCGCCAATGATATTCGAGGCGGTCAATTCAAAATCCAACGCCCAGCCGTCTACGAAAGCGGGGCACACGATCCTGAGGACCTTGTTATGTTCGAATTGACAGATCGCGTGGCTCTTGTCACTGGTGGATCGCGTGGTATCGGAAAGGCAATTGCTCTTTCACTGGCGAAGGCGGGAGCTGCCGTCGCCGTAAATTATCGCCAGCGAGACGACGAGGCTAAAGCTGTCGTCGAAACCATACTTGACAGTGGTGGGCGGGCGGCGGCTTTTTGCGCAGACGTTTCGCTCGGCACTGCAGTGCAAGATATGGTTCATCAAGTCGAAGAGTGGCTTGGCCCGATTGACATCCTGATCAATAACGCTGGTATCGCAGTGATGCGCGGCCTCGACGATATTACGGAAGAGGACTTCGATCGAGCTGTCGCCACCAATTTGAAATCGGCCTTCCTCTGCACGCAAGCCGTCCTGCCGGGCATGCGAGCGCGGAAGTGGGGCCGGGTTGTCAATATCTCATCGATCGGGGCGCGTATCGGCGCGGGCTCAGTCAGCGTTGCGTACGGCGCCGCGAAGGCTGGACTAGAAGGCCTGACTCGCGGTTACGCGCTACGGCTAGCGCCAGAAGGCGTGACGATCAATGCCGTAGCACCGGGCCTGATTGACACAGAGATGGGCGCGACTCTTATTGAGTCGGGCGTCCCTGCACGTATCCCAGTTGGACGGGCTGGAACCGGAGATGAGATCGCGCAAGCGGTCATATTGCTATTGAGCAATGGCTACATGACGGGGCAGACGATAGCGGTCAACGGCGGCTCGCTTTTTTCCTAAAGCAGGCGTCACCGCTCAGCGGCCTTTGACTGCGTCGTGTAACGGCGGTGGGTACCCGTTCCTTAGGCGCCCCATGGTTGGTTCCGGGTTACACAGAAAATCTTCACACGCACAAATCCGTCCCTTGCCCACCTCCGATAACCCCCGCTTATCGCCCACGCCGAGCGTCAAACCCTAAGGCCATGCAACAGGCCTCACCGTGAGGTTGGCGAGCGTCTTAAGACGGAGGCAGTCCACCTGCCTGCTGGCGTGACGGCCAAGATAGACGCCATTTCAAATTGACGCCAAGCGTGCCAAGCACGATGAGCGCAAGGCCAGCAAGTTGCACTGGCATCAGGCGGTGTCCATAGATCAAGTAGTCCAGCATGAGCGTTACCACCGGGTAGACAAATGCCAGAACGGCGATCGTCACTACCGGCAACCTGGGGTAGGCCGAATAGAACAGGACGTACACCACGCCGCTGTGGATGACACCAAGTCCAAGTAACCAAAACCAATGCGGACCGGCATGAAACACATGAGAGCTCGAGAAGCCGGCCAACATGGCAACACCCACCCAGCACTGCAACATCACCAGTGCAAATGGACGCTCTCGTCCCAATTGCCTTGACATCAAAAGCGATGCGCCACATAGCACCGCTGCCAGCAGGGTCAGACCGATGCCCACAAGATAGGAAGGATCAGCATCTCGCCACAATCGCATGGGGTCCGTTGAGCAAGCTACACCCGCGAAACCAAGAAACGTCCACGCCAAATCGGCCGGGCGCGTACGCTCTCCCTGCAACAGCGCAGCCAGGATGATCATCACGAATGGGAAGAAGTGATAGATCAGCGTCGCTACGCCAATGGACGAGCGCGCCATACCGGCGAACAATGCCACCCAGTTAAGTACCAGAAGCACGCCACTGACGAGTGCACCGCGCAATAGTGCGCGCTCTCGCCATAAGCCGCGCAATTGGCCACGAGCCAGCCCCCAGCCAAGCAGAAAGAGTCCGCCAAACAAACAGCGGTAGAAGACGGCTGTGACTGGATTTTCGCCGCTTTCGTGTACAAACACGCCAACCGAACCGATTAGCAGTTCGCCGAGCAGCAATTGCCCCAGCGCTGCTTGCTGGCCATTGCGAACGGGTGAGGGATGCATGACGCTTTTTTCAGACGGGGAGCCAAGCGTATGCGGGCCGAGAAGGCCAGTACAGATCCAGATAAGATAGATGTGGACCGGTACAGATGGGAAAAGGCATGCTTCTTTACGAGCACCTGGCGACTCAGATGCGCACGCAGATTGCGCAAGGCGCGCTGCGCGTCGGCGATAAGTTGCCATCCATTCGGCAACTCGCACAGGGCTACGGGGTTAGCATCGCCACTGCCGTGCAGGCCTGTCTGCAGCTTGAGCGCGAGGGGCTGGCGGTAGCGAGGCCACGCTCCGGCTATTTTGTCCGCGCGACTACTCCTCCACTACCTTCTGGGCGACCGCTTCGGCAACGGGCGCCGCGTATCGTCAGCAATCCAGCGTTAGAAGGCGTGTTGGACATGCTCGCCCGCAGCGATCTGCTACCGCTGCATAGCGCCACGCCTGCGGCCGCTCTGTTACCGCAATCGGCCTTGGCCATGTCACTGACCCGATGCATGCGGCATGGCACGGCGGCATTCGACTATGCGCCACCACAAGGTCAGCTGGCCTTGCGACGACAGATCGTGCAGCGCTATGCGCAAGTGGGCACTGCCGTGTCGCCGGATGAGGTCGTGATAACTGCGGGTGCCATGGAGGCAATCAGCCTCGCTTTGCGCACGATCACAGAGCCGGGCGACGTGGTTCTTCTGGAAACACCGACTTATCACGGCATCCTGCAGGCGGTGGCAACATTGCGGCTCAAGGTGTTGGAAGTGCCCACTCACCCGGCCCATGGCATCGATGTGACGCGTCTGGAGCAGCTGCTACAGCTGCATGCAGTGCGCGCAGCCGTGCTGGTTCCAAATTTCAATAACCCGCTTGGCAGCCTGACGAGCGACGCTGCCAAGCAAGCTCTGGTGGAAAGCTGCGCACGTCACGGCACGGTGATCATCGAGGATGACGTCTATGGTGAGCTGGCCTGGTCGGGCCAGCGTCCGTCCCTGCTACGCCGCTGGGATCGGCATGGCATCGTCATAAGTTGCGGCTCATATTCGAAGACGTTGGCACCCGGTTTGCGCCTTGGCTGGCTGGTCGGCAACTCCTGGACCGATGCATTAGTGCGTGCCAAATACTTTTCGACCATCGGTAGCGCCAACCTGCCCCAGCTGGCGATGGCCGACTATCTTCAGCGTCACGACCTTGAACGACACCTGCGCCGCTTGCGCCGTACTCTTGCGGAAAATGCGCAACGCATGCACGAAGCTATTGCACGTCATTGGCCAACGGGCACTCGGGCTAGCGAGCCATGCGGTGGTCTGTCGCTATGGCTGCAACTACCACCCGGTGGCGATGGTCATCGGCTATTCGAGGCGGGCCTTAAGGTTGGAGTGGGCACCTCGCCGGGAGTTTTGTACTCGAGCCGGGGGGATTACACCGATTGCCTGCGCCTGAGCTGCGGCCTGCCCTGGAGCAATGAGCTGGACGTGGCGATGAGGCGGCTCGGGCAACAGGCGTCGCGCCAAGTTTCTTGAAGACCCTCAGCGCTTCGACGCTGATGCGCCATGGCAAACGCTCCAGCAACTGGGCTTCCCAGGAAATAAGACACTCGCCGTCTCATCATGATCGCCTAATGGAATATTTGGCTGGTCTGGTGCTGGTGACTTCAGCATCATCGTTTGTGGACTCGCCTGGTGTGCCGCTGAACATCAGCGATCTAAATCGGTTGCGCGAAGCGGCGGCTCTGCCGGTGCCTCCTTTCTTGCACCATCCCGGGATGATCTGGGTTTATCGATCGAGTTCCATGCGCTCCAGTCGACCGCCCGTCCTGCCCCTGTGCTGGAACCAAGGCGGAACTGACACATTAGTCCGCCGAACAAAAGCGCCGCCTACGGTGTAGCCGCGCTCGCTGACCTGCCCCACTGCCTCGGCCTTGAACTCGTCGATAAAGCGATGCTTGGTCTATCTCGTCCGATCCTAAAAGACGCTATCAGACCTCTACGGGATAGGAGGCACTCGAGCCCCATCGCTGTACACAACACTGATACTGAGGGGTGTTTTCGTGCCAAGGCTGATGGTCAAGTTGCCAGGACTACATCGAGCAGACATGCATCGATGGCCAGCTCGCCGCACTTCAGGTGGGCAAGGTATATATATTATATAAGTGCTGTCACATAATTCAGGCGGAGAACGTCCTTGATGCGGGCCACGCCTCAGGCGGTACGGTCTTCATTACCCCCGGAAAGGACTTTTTGTGAGACGACTCTTGGATCCCATCGATTTTTCCGCTCGAGGCTTGCCTGCGGACCCTGCGCTGGCGACCGCCATCGATTTGTCGCAGCACATGTCTCCCAGATCTTTCCATTTGGCTGACTTCACGCCATCACTTCTGCGGACGTTGCCCACGGATGACGATCGCGTCCCAAATTTTTCTCAGCCGCGCCAACCTAGGGAGAAAACGCGCCTTGCGGTCGCCTCCCCCGCTATCCGCGCCCAGGCGATTTCGATGGAGGTGGAATGAGTACGTCAGCAATGTCGGTGTGGGAGCGTCTTGCACCACTGCCGTTAGGCAAGTGGCTGTTCTCGCGGATTGTGTGCTGGAAAGCGCCCTACTTCGCCAGCATTCGTCCACTGATTGAGGAGTTGGGACCGGGCCGATGCTGTGTAAGGCTTCGCAAATGCCGCGCCATCCTCAATCACCTGGGCACAGTGCATGCCATCGCGATATGCAACGCGGCGGAACTCGCTGCGGGAATGATGACCGATGCATCGACACCCGGCGACCTTCGCTGGATTCCGATAAAAATGGTGACTCGCTACGGCAAGTTGGCGACCACCGACCTGGTCGTAACCGCCGAGCCGCAAGGAATCATGGGGCCCTCACCGGGAGACTACGTGGTGGAAGTCACCGCCGAGAATTCCTCTGCGGAAGTTGTCTTCCATGCTGCCATAACGATGCGGCTGTCAATGAGAAAGAAGAAGGCGCAACAGGATTGAGTCGAGTACGCTCATAACTCAGGTGATCAGGCCCCCTGTCACCTTTCTCGCCGATCCGACGTCCTATTTCCGGGGGTGTAAGGCGGTTTGCGCAAACAGCAATGCCGGAGTGACCGATTGGCGATACCTATGGCCTATGGCGGAGTGTTGTTTGGCCAAATATAACAGCACTCATATATATGAATGCCGATAGTCGTATTCACGGCTCAAGCCGGTAGCGAGTCCCGTATAGGCGTGGCCACGACAGCGAGAACACCGTCCCCGGCTCCGCAACGCGCGAATGCCTTTGGAAACGACGACAACGAGAGCGACGAATGAGCTTAACGACCAACGTTGTGGTTTATGGCGCGAGTGGGCATACAGGGCAACTGGTTGCCGCGGAGCCGATCGCCAGGGGCAATGCCGTTGAGCAGCTCGCGGCAAAGCGACTGTTGGCCAAAGGCATGGAGAAGTCTGGTGTGCTGAGCCCTGCTCAGGCCTTCGATGCCGCTGAGCTTCCTGGTGCGCTTTCGAAACAGGGATTGCGCATTAAGGACACTGCCTTGGCACCGGCGTCTCAAGGTTCTTGAGGCTGAAGCACGCTGCAGTTCATTTTAGTCACCCACTCCCGAAAGGAACTCACCAAATGACCTCGATACCCCGTAGACGATTTCTGCAGGGCGCGAGCGTGGCGGCGCTTGCTGCCAGTCTGCGTGCTGTTGCCGGTCCCGCCGATCATTGGTTCGGACAAAGCCACGCCGTGGCGCCGCCAGGCCGTCTCGCGTTTGCTCATTTCATGACCGCCGGGCTGCGCAGTTTCAACAATGCTCCCGCACCGGATTTCTACGACACGACGTATCTCGCCCCCGCCGGCGATGGCGGAATCCATTCGTCATACGGTGGGCTGTCGAGAAACAGGCCGTTGTTCCGGGCGCCCATTAACGACCCGAATTTGACGTATCAGATCGTCGATGCGATGTGGGATGTCGCCACGGCCCGACAAGCGGGCTTGGATGGCTTTGCCATGTGGATGCCCAACTATCAGGGCATCCACGTTCCCCGCATGGATGATCTCTGGACAGGCGCCTACCTGCAGGATCCCACCTTTCTGATGCGCATGATGCCTGACATGGGCGCATCCATTGGCAGCGCCACGCAGCAGCAGTTTGTCGAATGCATAAAGCGCTATGCCGCCATGCCCAATACCATGCGCCTGGACGATGGTCGCGTAGTGCTGTCTCCGTACCGGCCGGAGCTGAAAAGCGTTGATTGGTGGCAGGCGGTGATTGATATGTTGAATATGCCAACCATGAATGCAGACGGGAGCCTGGCCCCTCCCATATCCATTGCTTTCGTGCCCATCATGCTGAGTTTCACGACGGCATTTCACACGATGCCGGCCACCTACGCCGTAGGTTCGTGGGGTAGTCGCGCAGCGGCGAGCACGAATCCCGCCACGTCCGGGCAGCCGGGTTTTGCGAGCGGTGCCCGTGCCGCCGGTCGACTTTGGGTGCAGAACGTGGCGTTGCAGGATGCGGTGCCTCAAGCGAAAGTATTCGATGAGGTGCTTGGCACCATCACGCTGGTCAATGGCACCCAACTCGCGGTCAACACCAACGCCGACTGGATTGATCTGGAGACATGGAACGATCCAGCGGAGTGCACGGTTTTCTATCCGTCGCGCAACCTGGGCATGGTACCTATCGAACTTTGGCGACGGCTTGGATCGTTATGGCGCACTGGGGCTCTGTGGGAGCCCGATGATTCTTTCTTCGTGATGCACCGCCCGCATTTCTGCAATGACAAACCAAGCTGGAGCGGCTACCCCGTCGACCCCTATGGTGCGATCCAGAATCTCATGGTGCCGCGCCCCGTGTCGTCCGCGCCCGTGGATATCATTGACGTGACGTCGTGGTTCAAGGCACCAACGCCGGTCAGCGTATTGGCGGATGACGTCGTCATCGCCTCGTACACGGCACCTGCGGGTTATTGCCGGTACGTAACGCCTTTGGCCGAGGGTGTCATTCGGGTTCTTGCGACCAGAGATGGGGCTTCGCTGTTCATACAGACGCCGACCGCCGTCACACACCATCCGCTGGTGCAGGATGCGTCGTATTGGGGTGGCATGGGCATTCTGGGTGCGGGTGAAGATGGCGCCCCGGCCTAGGCGATACGACTTTCGGCACGTGTGAGGGCAGCTTTCTTTATATATAACAGTGCTTATGCATATGTGCCGACCTGGTGGCCGGCGCGGCCCGCCTTGACCCAGGGATTTTCATCCATGCTCGGCATTCAACACTTCGGCGCCTTTCTCATTGCCTGCATCGCCCTGAATCTCACTCCGGGGCTGGATACGTTCTACATTCTCGCCCGCAGCAGCCGCGAAGGCCGCACGGTTGGCGTCGCCGCCGCGCTCGGGATCAATGCCGGGTGCCTGATCCATACCGTGGCCGCTGTCGTCGGGCTCTCGGCGTTACTGATGACTTCAGCACTCGCGTTCAACGTACTCAAATACCTGGGTGTCGCTTATCTGTGCTGGATCGGCCTGCGCATGCTCCTGAGTCGTCAGGCAACGCATACGCCGGCGACGACCCAAGGCCAGGGTCCGCGCGCGGCCTTCTTGCAGGGGCTACTCACCAATGTGCTGAACCCGAAGGTCGCGCTGTTTTACCTGGCATTCCTCCCGCCATTCGTGTCGTCGCACACGCCCCATCCGCAATTGGCGCTGCTCGTGCTGGGACTGAGCTTCATCGCCACGGGCCTGTGCTGGTCAATGGTGCTGGCCACACTTGGTGGACGAATCCAGACCTTGCTTTCGACAAAACCGCAGATGGGCACCTGGATGGATCGGATCTGCGGCGGCGTCCTGCTGGGATTCGGTGCCGTCCTGGCGTTGCGGCATCCGCACTGAGCGGCGCGATTCCCTCACTGCCGTTTCCCGGCTGGAGTTCATGGCGCCGGTGGCGAAGCAGGCAGCGCGCCTGCCTGTGTTGGTGCTCGTATCTGCAATCCTGGCCACGTGCGCAATGCAATCGAATACGGCGCCGCCTCCCGGCCCTCAGGGGCCGGAACGTACTTCCGCGGTCCCACGCCAGGTCCCGACAAACTGGATCAGCCTGCTCTGATTAAGTCCCAACTCAGCGACATACAGGCAGGCCTCGCGGTCAGCCGACCTGAATATCCAACTCCCGACGCGCCAGCGCATCGAGAAACTCTGCTGGGTCGAAGGCCTCACTTGGACTCAGTACTCCGGCCTTGTCGAAACCGCGGCCCATACGCTCGACAGCGGTCGCCATCATGATGGCAGTAAAGCCGTAGATATCCGTACCGCGCGCTGTGAGTCGCTTTCTACCGCTGCCATGCCGTACGTCGACAACGACAACGAACTCGGTCTGCTTGCGCAGGTGAGCCGCGGCCGTCGCTGCCTCCTCCGGGTCCTGGGAGCGAAATTCCTGCACGGTGGACACGGTCATTTGCACAGCCACTTGCTGCGTCGGTACGTGCCGGGGAATCGTTGCGACTGCGACATCGGGATAATTCTTGATGACGTCGAGCACGCCGTAGTGCGGACCGAAATCGAATGAATCGATGCTCGGTGGATCCACGTTCGTCGAAAACCGGCCCTCGCTAAAGATCAACCTTGGCGTGCCTTGCGCTTTGCGTGCGGTGGCTTGCGATCCGCGAGTCGGGATCCAGCCCCTGACTATGTAGCTCACGGTGACCTCAGCGATTGAATCGAGGCCGCGCGCCGCCTGGCTTGCCAACATATCGCCGAGGCCACCAAATGTCGCCAGGCCCGGCACGACAACTACATGGCCCATGCGGGCGGCATCAGACAATTCATCGAACAGGCGCTTGGCGGTCAGCTGCTCGACCGCATTGGTATCCAGGTAATGGACCCCGCGACCGATGGCGGCAGCTGCCAATGGATAGGCCGTATCACTCTGTGGACCGGCGCAATTGATCAGCACATCAATCCCCATCAACGTGGCGTCCAGTGTCAAGGGATCGTCCACATCGGCGACTGCAATCAGCGCCTTTCCGGCCAGACCAGTAGCAACCTGCTCAAGCGCCGTTTTGTCTCGTCCCACCAGCAATGGAACGTAGCCTCTGTGGACCAGCTCCGCGGCAAGCAACTGGCCGGTGTGCCCGCTAGCACCATAAATGGCAACGTTTATCTTGGGATTCATACGTCTACTCCAATCACTTCTTCATTTGCGCCGGGATGAACTCGGTGCGGACCGCATCGGCAATCAGGTTCGGTGGCAACATGCCTTGCGCCACCAGGAAGTCATTGAAAGCCTTGCGGTCGAATTTTTCGCCCAGGGTCAATTCCGTACTCTGGCGCAGCTGCACGATTCGGGAATAACCATAGAAGTACGCCGCCGCCTGCCCCGGAGACTGGAAGGTGTAGCGATCGATCTCCTGCTTCGCCAATGCCTCAGAGAAGCCGGCGTCGTGGACCAGGACGGCGTGGGCGCGCTCGGGTGTGATCAGGCCCAGATTCAACATCGGATCAAGGAACGCACGCGCGGCGCGCAGCAAGCGGAACTGCAGGGCGACGAACTGCCCGGCTGCTGGTTCGTAAGGCAGCATCTCCATCTCAGAGTAAAGCGCCCAACCCTCCGCATTGACGCTGTTGAAGGCAAACAAGCCGCGCGTCATAGACACCCCACGCTCGATCATTCCCGCGTACTGCAGCTCGTGACCGGGGCGCCCCTCGTGCGCGGTTAGCGTCCAGGCCGCGGCTTCATAGGTGAAGTCGTCGTAGGCTTCGCCTGCGTCGCCTCCATTGCCTGGATGGCCGGTTGCCAAAACGAAGGTGCCCCGTTCACCCTTATTGTCGATGAAAGCAGGCGGGTCCATATGCGGCGACGAGATCGCTGCATTCTCGGCATCCGAAGCGATGCGGATGAGCATGCTTCGCTGCGGCAACTCAACGATTCGTTGCTTCCGGATCGCGTCCTCGACATTAGCGATGACACGGTTGTAGGTCGGCAGCACCGAATCCTTGTCCAGTTGCTTCGCCTTCAGACCCTTGAGCACATCGAGGTAATCGGTGGCTGGGATACCTTCGGCCTTGGCGACGACCGGCGCCATCATCTGCATGGCCGCGCGGGTCTCAGCGAACTCGAGCATGGCCTGTTTGATCAGAGCGTGTGGATCCACATCCAGGCCGAACTGCTTCATGCGGTGGGCATACACAGGCTCCGGCAGCCGAAAGTCGCCGCGGGCGCGCGGCAGCACGGTCTCGCGCACCCATGCGTCGTAGGCCTTCATTTGTTCTTGTAGCTTGTCCAGCGGCTCTTTGGCGCCCGCCATCTGGTATTTCGCGAACAGTTTGCGCAGCCCGGTGATGTATTTTTCGGTCTTGCCCAGCTTCTGCTCGACTTCACCTTTGTACGGGGCCAACAGGGTATTGTCGTTGAGTCGCTCGGTCGTCCGCGCCTTGGCGAGTTCGGCGATCGGCTCGCAACCCGGCGTCATGCCGACATAGCACTTCAGGCGCTCGATCGCGGCTGGTCGACGCTTGGCATCGACCTCGTCCTTGAGCAGGACGAACTCGCCGTCGAACACCAATTGGCCGACGTCGGTATACGGCAGCAAGTACTTCGCATTCAGGTCGATATCCTCAACCTGCAAGTCAATCTGCTCGATCAGGATCGCAAGGTCCTGACGGACGTTGGGATCCCTCTCCGTTTTCATGCGCGTTTCCAGCGTGGCACGCGCGCCCGAAAGGGCTTCACGCGTCCTCTCACTGACCTGCGGCTTGAGGTCAGCCACCATGGTGTCGTACTTGGCCGCTCCGAAATCGGAGGCATCCTCAGGGCTGAAGCGTGCAGTGACGTCCAGCAGGATCTGCGCGTCAGCGTTGCTGCGGGTAATCCAGGCCGGAGTGCTGGGCCCATGCGCGGATTCGGCGTTAGCCAGTTGTGAGGCAAGCGTCAGCGAGATCGCTGCAGCGAGCGCAATACTTCTCAACACGATCGGAGTTCTCCATCAATGGAAGCGGGGCCGGTCAAAGCAGCGTCAGCCCGGCATACCGCGCACAATGTATTAGCACTGTTATATATGGGCAAGGCAATGCCGCCATGTGCCAAAGGTGTATGCAACCTTTAAAGACGGCGCGCCTCAGCGCGCCTTCACCAGACTGCGCTGCGCATCGCTCAGCCGCTCGGCAAACGAGCGTTTCTCAAGTGCGTTAATCGCATCCTGAAGCACTTGCGAGAGAGGAACAGTCAGGTCCTTCTCCAACGACTTCGCAGCTTTCGCTGTCGCCACCCAGAAGCGCTCCAACTCGGGCACTATTTTCTTGGCCGCAGCGCTTAGTTCGACGATCCGTTCACGCGCGTCCTCGTCACCGCTGCGAACCTTGACCAGGCCCTGCTTAGCCATTTGCGCCACCGTCTGGCTGGCTGCGGAATGAGACAGGCCGGCGTTCTCGGAAATCGCCCGAATGGTCGATGGCCCGAGATCCAGCAAGGTCCTCACTATCGGCGTATACCGCGGACGGTAGTCCAGGCCTGCTTCCACATAGGCCTCATCGACCGCGCTATCGAGTATTTCAATGAGGTGACGCAGCAGCGTTCCCAGCATCGGCTTTTTCGCTTTCATCGTCGCCCCCATGGATGGACACCCGTAACGGCGTCAGTGCTCTTCGAACAGTTTACGCAATTCATTGACGTCGCTGTTCCGACTCAGACCCAGTGCCAACAGGATTCGCGCCTTCTGGGGGCCGAAGTCCTCGCCGCCAATGAAGCCATTTTCCTCGAGATAGGCGCGGCGCGCGACTCGCCCACCGGCCGCGCGAGAGCACTGAACCACGGCGATGCCTGCGGCGATCGCCGCCTCCAGCGCTTTCCTTTCCGCCTTGGTGGGGATACCGGGTGCCAGCCCCGCCGAGACGAGGCCGCGCGCACCCTTGTTTATGGCCGCCTCGATAAAGGTCTCATCGGCACCGACATAGGAGTAAACGATATCGACCCGTGCGAGCTCGGCGGGGGGAGCAATGAACCGCCCGTGCGGCGCATGCCGTCGCTCGGAGCGGCGATAGTAATGAATGCCATCCGGGTCGATAACGCCGAGCGCACCATGATCGCCCGATCGAAACGTCTCCAGGCGCAGCGTGCTGGTCTTGACCACATCGCGCGCGGCAAAGATGCCATCGTTCAAGGCCACCAGGACCCCACGCCCGCGTGACGCGGCCGCACCTGCCACCCGGACGGCGCCATAGAGGTTCATCGGCGCATCGGAGCTCAATGCGCTGAAGGGGCGTTGCGCTCCGACCAGAACCACGGTCTGCTCTATATCGAGGGTGAGGTCCAGAAAGAACGCAGTTTCTTCGAGAGTGGCTGTGCCATGGGCAATCACGAAACCCGCGAGATCAGGCTGCTCGCGAGCGAAGCGCCGCAGGGTTTCCCCCAGGTCCAGCCAATCAGCGTATGTGAGGTCGGTACTCCCGACGGATCGGAACGGCACCGCCACAAGCTCGGCGATGCGCGCCGCCTCGGGTAGCCGTCCGAGCATCTCTTCGATGCTCATCTTGCTGCCGCGCTCGGGATAGTCCATCAGATCGGTCAGTGATGCACCGATCGAGGAAATGGTGCCGCCGCATCCGATGACGGCGACTTTCGGTCGCGATGTGTCCGGATTCATGCACCCATTCCCTCAATGAATCTGCTCTGCCCGTCCATACGGCGGCTGGACATCCTGCTTGATCCAGTCGCCCAGCAAACGGAAGTAACCGTCGGCGACGCGGGTGAAATGGCGCTTGCCATCGGCATCCTCGGTAAATTCGTAGATCCCATGATCCGTTTTCGGGAATACATACAGATCGATCGGCTTGCCAGAGTGGACCATGTCGACTAGGCGATCGCGCGTCACCTTGCCCGGCGCCTCGCGGTCTTCGCCGGCGAGTACCCACAGCTGCGGAATATCGAGGGAGCGAATGGCCTTGACTGCGTCGTAGCGCCAGATGATGTTCAGATTGTCCATCCGCGCCGCACCAGTCCGGCGCAGGTCGGCTTCATCCTCGTGCAGGATGCGTCCGGTGAACTCACCATGGATATCCTTGAACCACTGCTCTGATCCGTAGCGCTTCTTTGCCTGGGCCAGCAGGTCGTAGCCGCCGGTGAAATGCGAAGCTATGACCGCGCCGGTGGCATCGGTGACTTCGCGCGCATGGGCTAGTGTTTCATCGTCCGCATGCTTCTCTCGCAGCTCTTTGAACACCTGCTCTTGGTCTTCTTCCAGCGGCGTCAGCACCAACCCGAACCCGACTGCGACAAAATCCGCATGGGCCAGCTTGGCAGCGAGAGGCGCCACCCAACCACCCTGGCTGCCGCCGAAGTAGCCCGCACGGGAGTAACGACCCGCCGCCACCCTCCGGGCCTCGTTCAAGGCGGCAGCGGCGTCGTCGGCGAGAAGTTCGAAGTTCTGGGTGTAGTCGCCCTCGGAACTGCCAGTGCCGCGCTTGTCATAGACCAACACAGAAAGACCTTGCGCTGCGAGCACGTACGGATAGTAGAAGCCGATCGCCGGCCATCGTTCCGAGCCATGAACGAAGACTACCAACGGCGGCTTGCCGACTGGGTGCCTGGACTCCATCAACACACCCGACAACTTGGTGTCGTGGCTGGTGAAGTGCACGGGGGTCTCGCTGATCTCCACTCGATTCCACGTCGCGAACTTGCCGTCCGCCCCTTTCACGCTGGCCACGTTGTTCTCACAGCGCACCAGGCCGCCGTCGGCGTTGACTGCGTCCTTGCGCCCATCGAGGAAGGTGTAGCGCGGTCCGGTCGAGCCAATCGGGTTGGTAATGACGACGCGGTCATTGGCTGCGTTGCCATAGACGCCACTGGCGCAGGTCGCATCGGCCACGCTTGCGGCAGACGCGAGCGCTCCGGCGAAACATAGACTTGCCCACTTCTTCACTACGGTCTCCTGCTTAGATCTCAACATTGTCTGGCGCCGTGTAGACGTCATCCTCAACGTCACCGGTATTACGGGTTGCGGCGGGCTCGAAGATCAGCACCTCCGCCTCTGCATCGGCCGCAGTGCGATGCTCAACGCCGTGCGGCACCACCACCATCTCGCCGGCGCTCAACTCGACGATGAAGTCGCGGAATTCGACGCGGAAGACCCCGCGCCAGACCATGAACATTTCGTCTTCGTGTTCATGGGTGTGCCAAGGAAAAACGCCCTGGACCTTGACGAGTTTCACTTCCTGCCCGTTCATCGATGCGACCGTTTTCGGGCGCCAATGCTCGCTGAATAGGCTGAACTTCTCGTCAATTGCGACTTTCTCAATCTTCGGTTTCATGACAGTCGAATGCTCCGACCAGTTGTGGGGGGGGGGGAGGCGGCCACGCTCACATGACTCCGTGACCAAAATCTGTATAAGGCCTGTTATAAATGGACAGGTATCTGCCCGCCATATGCCATTGGTCGCGGTCGCGGACAGGTCACCCATCGATACCTGTCGCTGCGCAAACGATACGCACCTGAAGCAATATCTTCACCAGGCTCATCACTACGAAGGTTTCAGATCGTTTCACGTTGGCGTTTGCGAACTGACTCTGCGTCAGGCCCTCGCGTTGAGCCATGGCGGCCCTGTAACCCTGCAGGTCATGACATCTACGGCGTAACCGCATTGATCGTGGCCAGCTGGTGGATCGATTGGTCGCTTGTGCACTTTTTGGGAGTGGCGCATTTGCCGCGTCGCAGGTGCGGTCACCGCGTCAGGCGTTGCCCAGTTGCCGTTGAATGGTTTTACGTGCCCGGCCTGGCGTCCGATCGAAAGTCGCGATCCAAGAACACGGTGCCTCCGTGTGCGAGATCTTTCTCGCTGCTGGACATCCGATATTTTGCCATCGCTCTACTATTCGTGCACTCGCGGAAGTATTGAGTGTGCATCTTCCCAATAGTCAGCCAGCTCGACCGGCAGCATGGATGTCGCTTCATGCATCCACGATTGCACACTTCCCCTTGCCAGCAAGCGCGATGACCATGCAGCGATTCGGGGCCAGCTGTCCAGCGTTTCCACGTGGGCAAGAACGCGCACCAGCGTTGGAACGAAAGCCAGGTCGGCAAGACTTAGCGAGCCTACGAGATACGGCCCACCGCTCCGAGCAAGTGATGCTTCCCAGGTACTGAACAGACGGTTTGCGCCTGCCATTTCGTCCGCCGTCATGGCACGGCGTACTGGATAGAAAGCGCTCTCAAAAGAAAGTCGCGGGCAAATATTCGACAGCCCTTCATGTTGCCACGCCAGTAACGAGCGCGCTTCAGCCCTAAGCTTCACATTGCTCGGAAGCAAGTCTGCGTCGGTCAGGTCGTTGGCGTATTCCATAATGGCCAGCGAGTCGTAAATGACGTGTTGTCCGTCAACGAGTACCGGCACGGCGCCGGGTGGAGAAAAGGCGGCGATCTGCGCGAGCTCGGCATGCCTCTGCGGTAACCGAAGATCCACCGTGCGCTCTTCGAATGCAATGCCCGCTTCCGTAAGTGCCAGCCAGGCGCGGAAAGACCAGCTGGACGCATTGCGGGTGCCTGAATATAGGATCACGGTCTTACCTGCGGTGCCATGTTGGCAGACAAGGAAACTTCACCACTGCGGTGCGGGGTCAATGGTAGTCGCTTGCCCGGTCGCGTTTGTGCGCGTCATCGACAGCTCCGACGATAGCCCCATGAGGAGCCGGTAACGGCCCCTCACATTGGCCTGCCGTGAAACGGGATGCTTCAAATCGTCACTTAGTGCATGCTGGGTGCGCGCCCTGCCCCGCCGCCTGGTGCAGGTAACCGGTGACGATGGCCTTGAGACGCGGATAGTCCGACCGATCGGTCACCGCGCCGGCAATCGTCTGTCCGGAAATCGGCTCCTCCGCAACGATGGTTCCCCAGAATCCCGAATGCCCGATCGCAGCCACGCCATCAAAGTCGTAGGCAAAGACACCTAGCCGATAGGGACTGCCCGCGGGCAGCCCCGCGCTCGATTCCATCATCGCCAGTGTTTTGGCATGCCGGAAAATCTTGCCATCCAACAACGCATTGAAAAACGTTGTCAGGTCCTCAGTCGTGGCAACCAGGCCGCCGCCGCCGAACAAGTCCATGGTCGGACTCCAGGCATACGTATCAATACCCTCGTACCACTGATGCGCTCGCTCGCGTCCATTCGCAGGCTCATATTGCTCCCAGTAGGTATTGGGGAGGCCGAGCTTGTCCAGTTCCAGCTCAGTGCGAACGGCCTTAGGCAAAGACTCTCCGGTCACGCGTTCGATGATCGCCCCCAACAAGACATATCCCGTGTCGGAATAGGAGTACTTCTCGCCTGGTAGACCCACCGGGTGAGTCCAATCGATCAGGTGCTGAATGTCACCCGATCGTGACCAGGTTGTCTGGGGATTCGCCTTGATTGTCTCCATGAACTGCGGCGCCTGCGCGTGGTCGGCCAGTCCCGAGGTATGACTCAGCACCTGGCGAACGGTCATCTTGGTCGGCTCGTAGCCACCGCGAACCAAAAGATCCAGCCAATCTGAGGGCAACCATTGGCTGATGGGAGCCTGAAGGTCGATCCTGCCGTCCTCCCAGAGCCTGAGTACAGTCGCCGCGACATAGGTCTTGGTAATGCTGGCGATTCGAAAGCCTTCGTGACCGGTCAATGTCGTTCCGGGTGATGACTTCCCCTGAATGACCTTGGTGTCATGCACCCCATTGCGCGAGAGCGTGGAAAGCACGATCTGCCCGTGGATACCTGCGTTCGCCTCCGCTCCTCCGGCCGATTCCACCAGGCACTGGTCTCCAGCGAAGGCCGGCATGGCGAGGGCTAGCAAGGTGATTGCACTGAGCATTCTGATCATGTCTTCGTCTCGAGCGGCATGGTGGGAATCGAATCGCGAGATGTTATATAAGGACTGTTATATATGGATGAAAAAACGAATCCATGTGCCGGAAGTCGCAGACCACTGCCGGTGGAGAAAGGCTGTTGTTGTGTTGCGAGGCCTATTCGTGATCCGGCCATATCAGCGCCTGTGCAACCACCACATGTTCGCCGTTGAAGGTTGCTGCTGGCGATCCATGAAGCTGGTAACCCAGGGCGAGCGCTGCCGATACGCGATGACAAAAGGAGTCATCGTCCCTGCCAGTGAGCAAGCGGTAGCAGGGAAGCCCTGATGGCGGGGTCGACATGTCGTTTTTCCTCTTGGCTTGATTCATTTCAAATCCGCTCCACGTTGCCGGAATTCTTTGATCGGAAGACCACCCCAGCCCCAGTTCTCGGTGTCGACTTCTTCGATCACCACAAACGTCGCGTCGAGTGGCTTATTAAGGACGTCCCGAAGCAACTCGCTGGCCCCCTTGATAAGTGCCGCTTTTTCCTCGGCAGTAACGCTCACCCGGTCAGGCGACGAGCCCTCACGGGTGATCTGGATCGTAACAATCGGCATGCTTGTGTCCTCTTTCAGGCACGTGGGCGGAATGAATCCATACCCTCTTCCAACCTGGCTTTTTCTTTGGCGCCCTTGCGAGCGAATGTCTCGCTGGCCGCCCGAAGTCGATCAGCAAACTAACGCCGCATGAGTGCCACGATGTTTTCATGCAATATCGTTGAGAGCGAGACGGATAACTCGCAGCCCAGTCCGTCAGCCACCATGTTTTTCGGCGCCAAGTAGCGCTCGCTGATGGGCATCATGCGATGCACCAACGGTATGAGCTTGACGATTCGTCGGCGTTCATCGTCGCCACTACTTTGATTGACCGAATTCTGCTTCTTCGTCTGGGTAACGGCCTGGCCGGCAACCGAAGGCGTGATGCGCGCTGTGTGGCGATGGAACGGATCGACGACGAGCCGAGGTCCAGTAGCGCCTTGAGCACAGGCGTGAAGCGCGGACCGTAGTTGAGCCTCGGCGCTCATGGGCATCGCCAATATCGGCGTCCAGCGCGCCGATGAGATGACGAGCTAGTGCACCCAGCAAAGTTGGCGTCTTCATCGGAAAAATATAGATGGCTTATTACATCCCCGTCAACGAGGCATGATCCGTCACGGAGGACGCCATCGCTGCCGCACGAAATGCATGAATCATGAGAATGGAATCATGACTTTAAGCACATGCAAGTCATTTTCCGCAGATTTATAACAGCACTTATACATATTGCAAGAGGTGCTTGGCATGACTATGCAAGCTCCGATGAATTCCCCCGTCGGCAACGGATCGCACCGCACCTCTCCCACGTTTGCATGGCATGAAGGTCCATGCTCAGCCATTCCCTGACGGAGGGGATCGCTACAAACCACGAATCGCAGAGATGCGCACGTCCGTAGGACAATTTACCGAGCTCTTCCAACGATGAAATGGCTACTTAACCATTGCCTGGATGTCCCGCAATACGAACGCTCACTGGCGGCAGCCGATGCGCTCGGCGCGGAGACTGCAACGCGTGTGCGCGCGCTACTCTCACGCTGCCCAGGCTACGAACCAACGCCGATCCACGAACTCGACACCCTGGCAATCGACATGGGTGTGGCGGGAATTGTTGCGAAAGACGAGCGATTCCGCCTGCACATGGGAAGTTTCAAAGCGCTTGGCGGCGCCTATGCGGTTCTGGTTCTTGCCGCAAAACTTGCGTCGCAACAGCTTGGTCGTTGCGTTGATGTAGAGGAGCTTCTTGAGAAGAGAGTCGAAGCCGCGCCAAGACTGACCGTTACCACCGCCACCGCGGGCAATCACGGCCGGTCCGTTGCCGCCGGCGCCGCGTTGATCGGGGCGCGCAGCGTGATCTTCGTCTATGACGGTGTGCCTCATGACCAGGTTGCCGCGATCGCAAGGCACGGCGCCCAGATCGAATACGTGAATGGTGTCTATGAGGAGGCCGTCCGGGTATGCCGCGAACGCGCGGCAGTCGAAGGTTGGCACGTGGTCTCCGACACCTCGTGGGAGGGATACGAGGAAACGCCGATCAACGTGATGGCCGGCTATACCGCCATGGCATCAGAGCTTCTGGAGCAAACCGCCGAGGCACGCCCCACACATGTATTTCTTCAAGCTGGCGTGGGCGGAATGGCCGCCGCCATTGCCGGCCATCTTGCGCAGTGCCTTGGGCCGAACCGTCCCCGCATGATCGTCGTCGAGCCGGAGGCAGCCGCCTGCCTCCTTGAGAGTGCCCGCCACGGCAAGCTCATGACAGTACCTGCGACTGAGCGCACCGCCATGGGGCGGCTCGAGTGCTACAGCCCGTCGCCGGTGGCCTGGCGTGTACTTGAAGGCATTGCCGATGCATTTGTTGCCGTGCCTGACTCGGAGACGTTCGACGCACAGGACAAGCTGGCGCGCCTGGGCATCACCACCAGCCCGTCGGGTTGCGCGGGGCTTGCTGGGCTGGCGGCTGTCATGCGCTCGCCGGAGGCAAGGCAAGCGTTACGCCTCGATAGCCAGAGCAGAGCGTTAGTGCTCATTACCGAGGAGGCCACTTATGACGATCTGATTCGTATCAATGCCACCCCCACTCCCACGCCAGGATCCTCCCATGCTTGACATTCTCCCCCTCGGCGATCCGCGCTTGCGCCAGATAAGCGCTCTCGTTGGGCCCGCTGACCAGGACCTCACGACCCACATCGCCGATCTTTCATACGCTCTGACAACATTCCAGTCGTCGCACGGCTGGGGGCGAGCGGTCGCCCTTCCCCAGTTGGGAGTAGCGAAACGGATCATCGCGTTTGACTTCGGTGCTGGTCCGGTGTTTGCCATCAATCCGGTCATCGAATGGACTAGCCCCGAGATGTTCGAAGTGTGGGACGACTGCATGTGTCTGCCGGAAATTGCCGTACGCGTTCAGCGCCACCGCTCAGTGTCCATGACATATCTCGATTCGAACATGCAGCCCGCACGCCTGAGCCGCGTTCCCGAAGACATTTCCGAGCTCATTCAGCACGAGGTCGATCATCTCGATGGCATCCTGTTGACTGATCGCATGCTGCCGGCTTGGGGCGTGATCGCACGACATGCGCGAGAATATGCGCAGCCGACCATTGCCTCAGTGGACTACGACCTCACTGGCTGAGCCTGCCGGCTCGGGACGTCCACACATAGTCGCTTCCCTGCGGCCCGCACCTGGCACGGGTCGCCATCGCGCGCAGCCCATGTCGCCCGGCGTCGGCATTTCCCCTCCCGCACGATTCCGCGGCATGGTCAACAGGAGCGCTGATGCGCCCAGGCTCCTTGCCCAGATATGGGTGGTGTCGGCACCAAACCTGGCAACCAAGCAACTCACCGCGAATCCCGGAAAAGTCGCCCATCGCTGTGGCTTCAATGATGACAGTGGCCTAAGGCGTGCCTTTGCGATGCAACTCAACACCTCCCTCTCCCGGCGGCGTATTGGAGGAAGTCCGGGAAGTGAGCTCCGCATGAGAACGCTTGTGCCTTAGCTGGGTCGGCGATGCGATGCCTCAGACCCGTGGCCCCTCTATACGTCGCCGGCTCGCCGAGCTCACTAGATCGATTGGGCCGCCAAGTGCGAGTCGCTTCATTTTGACGACCTTCAGCACGGTGCATTCGTGAAGTCGTCGCGGCTCTTGAGCGCGACAGTCTCGATCAGTGTTCGGCCATGATCGCAAATACTTGATCGCAAAACCCTGCGAAACGTCGCACTTGTTCGAAGGACCGCCGAACGAAT
The DNA here is from genome assembly GCF_057787755.1 of Dyella sp. OK584. NCBI lineage: Bacteria > Pseudomonadati > Pseudomonadota > Gammaproteobacteria > Lysobacterales > Rhodanobacteraceae > Dyella > Dyella sp. OK584. The sequence continues at coordinate 3,186,511 of NZ_CM173542.1, read as the reverse complement.
AGCCGTCCGCGCGTTTTTCGATACCTAAGAATGCGAATTGGTGAGGATTCACTAGCCTCGATCTTTCGTTCACGACTTACGGTAGGGACGTTCGCTTTATGCGTTCGCGATCTGGCCTCGCCAACCAACTGCCAGGCGATGGTGCGATGCACCGCGCGCGAACTGTCGGCTGCAGGGGCGATCGGTAGAAGATATAAGCGCGAACTCTTGCGCCCGCACTTCTTTTTTTAAAAGGCGCCGGCTTTCGCAAATCGTGCACTGCGGAATGACTGTCATGCCATCAGTCATGTGTCGATGGGCACGGGATCAAGCGCGTCACGCTATGTAAGCTGCCACGCGCTCGAGTCGTAACCGAGAAACGTATCAGCGTTTTGGCAGCGCACGCACAGAGTCTTCGTACTTGGTGACGAAGAGGCGCTGGCTCCGTTGATGACGCGACCCATCAGAACCGGAAGATGCCACGGCTAAAAGCCTCCTGTGCTTGTCCGGGAAAGTGTTGAATCCAAGCCAGGCGCCCTTTCATGTCGAACAACGCGTTCATTACCCATCTCGCCCGCCCCCTTGTTCTCGCGGCGCTTGTAGCCGGTTGCGGCCAAGGCATCGCTGCAACGAACGACGCGCCCTTGTCACCTCAAGAAGGAAGTCATTGGCAAAAACTTCCAACCGAGCCTTACAAGGGCAAGCAAGACGACATCTATTTCGTCAATCAGGACCTCGGTTTCTACGTCAACGGCAAGGGCAATATCTGGCGAAGCACCGATGGCGGTCGCAACTGGCAGAACGTTCTGAAGCAGCCTGGTACATATTTTCGTGCCATCGGCATGGTCGATGTCCGTCATGGTTTTGCTGGAAATATCGGCACCGGCTACTTTCCTGGCGTAACGGACAGCACGCCGCTGTACGAGACGACGGATGGCGGCGATCACTGGAGTGCCGTGTCCAACATTCCAGGGCCGGCCATGCAGGGCATCTGCGCCATCGACATACTTCGCCCCGATACGCATGATCAGACGCGCTCGATCATCCACGCCGCTGGACGCGTTGGTGGGCCCGCTCGCTTGCTGAGTTCCGTGGACAGTGGCAAGACCTGGTCCAATATCGACATGACGCCATGGATCGCCATGATCGTGGACGTCAAATTCTTCGATGCCAGGCACGGCGTGATATTCGGCGGCTCGGATCCGGATCTGGCCAAGTCGCACGCCGTGATCATCACCACGGACGATGGCGGCGCTCATTGGCGACACGCCTATGAATCCAGAAGGCCAAGCGAGCTCATCTGGAAAGGTTACTTCCCGTCGCGGCGCGTAGGCTATGCCACGATCCAGAACTACGACACGGATACAAGCGTAACCCAACGCTGGCTCGCCAAAAGCACGGACGGTGGCAAGACGTGGAGAGAGCTACCACTGGTGGACGACAAGCAGGTCACTGAGTATGGCGTAGGCTTCGCCAGCCCTGACCTGGGCTGGGTCGGCACCAACAAGGGCGGATTTGAAACGACGGATGGTGGCGCACACTGGGCGCACGTGGATATGGGGCGCGTGATCAACAAGTTCCGCATCCTGCCCGATGGCAAGCACTTTACGGCGTTCGCGATCGGTTCGGATGTCTATAAGTACACCAGCGAACAACTGCCGGCGACCACAGAAGCTGCAACACCTGTTCAAGTCGACAAGCCGTAACTGCGGACTCTGTCGTCGCTCACTCAAGGTATCGCACGGTCGCGCCGCGTTGTTGATCCACTCAAGGCCTGTTTGGAACTGCTCCCATGTCTACCCTTATCCGCCTACTATTCGCTTCCGCCGGTTTGTTGCTGGCAACAAGTACCAACAGCGCCGCTGCCAGCATCCCTACAGAAACATTGCTGGGCGAAATGCGTCAGGCCTACGGTGGCGATCACTGGAACCACGTCGGTGCACTTCATTACGAAGGCATTGAGACCAGCGATGGCCTGAGTGGTGCATGGAACTCGATGGTGGATCTGCATAGCGGCCATTTCCTCAGTCGCTGGGACAACGAGGTGTTCGCTGTTGCCAACGGCTTCGATACACAGGGCCGGTGGCATCAGGGTATTTCCGGCATGATCGTCCCCAATGATTCGGCTGAGGCAAAGGCCATCGCGACCAGCGAGAGCTGGCTGCAGCGTTTTGCATTTCTCATGCCGCAGCCCCATGCGACATGGCGGCCGATCGCTGATGCCGAAGAAAACGGACATCGCTACATTCGCCTGGAGGCGACGCCGGACGGCGGCCGCACGCTGACACTTTGGATCGATCCGTCCACATTCCGGCTCGACCACGCGGAGTGGAAAGGTTCGTTCTTGCGGTGGACCCAGCGCTATGGCGACTATCGCTCCGTGGATGGATTGCAACTGCCGTTTCGTGTCAGCACGTCCTCAGCGTTGGCGAGCGGAGGTTCGCATGACACCACGATCGGCATCACCGAAAGCATTCATGTACTTCCCGAGGTAGCTGCCGATCGCCTCGAACGCCCTTCCACTGTCGTACGCGATGTCACGATGGCCCATGGCGCTTTGGAAACGGTGGTGCCGATGCACTTGGAAGGCGGCATCTTGTTGGTCGAGGCCAGCATCGACGGAAAGGGGCCCATGCCTTTCATCCTCGACACGGGTGGCCAAGCCGTACTGACGACGGCAGCCGCGAAGCGGCTTGGCGTTCAAGCCAAAGGCAGCGGCGTGAGCGCTGGCTCAGGCCCCGGCTCGATGACCACGGCGTACACCAAGGTCAGTCACCTCACACTCGGTGATGCCGACATCCGTGATCAAGCCTTCGTCGTCATGCCGTTCCCTTACAGCTTCTATGAACGCGGCACCGGACGCGAACCGATTGCGGGGATTCTTGGTCTCGAGATCTTTCAGCGCTTCGCCGTGACGTTCGATTACGACCATGGGCAATTGATTCTGCAACCGTTCGATCACGGAGACGCGCCTGCCGCAAAGAAAGGCGATGTCTTGCCGATTCATTTCACCACCGACATGCCACTGGTTCAAGCGACACTGGACGGCAAGTCAGGCATTTTCGGCGTGGATACAGGCAATTCCGGCTATACGTTGGTTTTTCCGCAATGGGCTGAGCACCAAGGTCTGCGTTCTCACTATGAGAAAGGCCTTCCTTACCTCACCGGCGGCGTCGGTGGGCTATATACCGCTCACCTTGCGCACGCCCGTTCGCTGCAACTTGGGGGCGATACGTTGAACAATGTGCTTGCTCTTCTCACGCGCGCCGACGCTGGAGCCACTGGCAACCCAAGTGAAGCCGGCAATATGGGTCAAGACGTGCTGGCTCGCTTCAACGTGCATTTCGACTATCGCCGCCAGGAAATGGTGCTCATGCCCCGCGAGAAGGCGCCGGCGAAGCATTACGCGATGGCGGCCTTCCGCGCGGAGAAAAATGAGGATCGACCCGATCGCTATCAGGTCACTTCGGTGATACCTGGCAGTCCAGCCGAACAAGCCGGGCTGAAAAAAGGCGACGAGATTGTGGCGGTCAATGGCAAGCAGGCATCTGTGCTGGGCGTCGGCGATCTGTGGGACACCATCTCACTTAGGCCCGAAGGCACTCAGCTGACATTGACCCTGGCCGACGGCCGCACGCTGACGATGGAACTTCGCGACATGGCGCCTCGCTAGTCGGGCTGGGGCGTCACCCTTTCCACGATTCATTCGGAAGATTAAGCAGTCTCTTCGTGCCCCATATCGAAACCAACATCCGCTGTGGGTCGAAAGCGGCCGTGCCGTGGAAGTTGCGAGGCACGTCGCTTACTCCTGAACCTCGCATCCCCAGCCGTCGTTCTGGCCTCCGAATGGCGCCGCCTCGCTTTCCAACAATGTCTCATAGCCAGAGATATTGTCGTGAGTGGGAACCATGAATGGATGGGCCTGTACTTGCCAGGGCAGCTCATCGTGCGCTTCGTAAGGGGAAAAGGTGACCTTCTGGCCATTCCGAAGCAGTAGCACAGCAAATTCAAGAGCTGCGCGCTCTGATGGAAAAATCACCGAGAAGTCGATTTCGCGCGGTATGGAAAGGTCGTCGCCCTGCTCTGCCATCTGTCGAAGCACTTCACCGTTCTCATCGTTCGGAAAAGCCGTCTGATTACTAGCCATAGTAGCCCTGAGCCTTGTGGGAAATGATGTATTGAGGCAAGCCTATCGGGTTACGGGGCCATAGGTCGACCAGCGCTTTGTTGAGCGACACGGCCAATCTGTGGGTGCTAGTGGTTATTGTGGCTTTCGTCCGCGGACGGAAATCATGGGTGGCTGGGAGAGGTCCAGCGCACCCGTTCGCACGTTCTCAAGATGTCGTTCAATGTCGTCATCGGTTGCTATGCGATTGCTCAGCAGATCGTTTCGAATCATCTTTATGGTGGCAATTTCTAACGGCGCGCATTCCGGCAAGGTGATCGGAAAATAAGCTTCGGCCGCGATGTTCGCCATGCCGGCTCCGCGGAATATTCGCGGCAGTTTTCGACCGAAGGAAAGATCTGCGCCGCGATTTGACAATAAAGTCCTGAATCCCTGCCTGATCCTGTTGGCCAGCTCCTGTTCGGGGCCGTACGCATCTATACAGCTCAAAGGCTGGAGTGCCGGATCGGCGTCCTCGATTACCAGCCACCCACCGGGCTTCAGCGCGGAGATCATGTTCTTAAGTGCGCGTTCCCGCTCGGGAATGTGGACCAAGACAAGCCGAGCATGGATTAAATCAAATTGCTCATCAGGTGGAGGGTTGCTCGCTACGTCATGGTTGCGCACCTCGACGTTTGTTGACGCTGCCTCCTTCGCCCACGAGTCGTCGATGTCAGTCGCCAGTACGTGCCCGGAGTGTCCGACACGCTCCGCGATCTTACGGACCAGCCCGGGTCCACCGGCCCCCACTTCCCAGCAACGCCATCCAGCAGCCATGCCGCAAGCGTCGAACTGTCGAAGCGTTACCGGGTCAAACAGCGCTGACAACGCAATGAAGCGCTGCGCCGCTTCCACCTTCCGGTTCTCCAGAAGGTAATTGGAGTCGTTCATCAATTTCTCCACGCTCGTGTGCCGTGTTTCGTGGCGCCCAACACTTGAATCAAGTGGCGACGAAGCCGTCCGCTTGAATGAGTGGCCAGGCTATCTTTCGTTGAGTATCGCAAACACAAAGTAGCAGGCGATTGACGCGACCAGCAACTCACGAGCGCCACTTTCTCACGAACGATAGGCTTGGTTGGCGGCGGTGAGTTTGGCCAACTTAAACCGGGCCTTGACGACAGCCGCCTGGAAATTCCGAAGAATCTAGAACCTGGAATGGCACCGCTGCGATCCCATCAAGCGTGCCGAAATATCTTGTCTCGGCCTCGCATCGGTAGACCACCGCATTAAGGTCAAAACTCCAGACGATAGGCGATTTTTATCAATGCCTGCTCCGTGTTCCGCAAATCGAAGCTACGACGGAAATTGGAAAACGCGCCTTCATCTCCGGCTTCGGACTCATAGCCGCCGCGGTTGTATACGATGTACAGATCCGACAGCGGCGCGATTTCGTAGCGATATCGAATCTGGAAACCCAGATTCACCACGCCCAGGTCGTCTATCGGCGCATTGGTTGGTACGGCCCGTCCATCACGGGAAATTTCATAAGCCTGCCGCAAATGCGCACCAACACCCAGCGCCTGCAGCTTGATTCGTAGTTCCTGTCGCGTACCAATATTCCAGTTGACTCCCGTATTGATGCCATAGGTCTTTCCGTCGAATGCACCGACCAGATTGTCGTGCTGCCAGATCATCCAGTAGGGGTCGGACTCGATGCTGGCACCGGTGAAGACGCTGAAGGCATCACTAATGAAATAGGTAGGCACGAACTTGAGCATGTAGCCCAGGCGATGCGATCCGGTCAGCTCATTGCCTTTCACTTCCCCGTCCAGTACCCACGACCAGTTGCCGACACGCGGCCGCGTGCGTTCATAGGTCAGGGTCAGATTGGGGGGAAGGTGAAGAGGGTTGCCGCCTCGGGTGAGAAGATCGTCATGGCCGGCGGCATCCACCCGTAACTGCCATATCTCCTCACCGCCATCGCGACGCAGACTGTCCCGGGTCAAGCGCAGTTGGCGCTCCAGCGCAAGCCCATGGGTGTTGTTGACGGCGGCGATGCGATAGCGCCAATAGTGCGAACTGTATGCGGAATCCGGCGACAGCCCGGTGAGACGCTCACCCACCTCGTAATGCCCGTAGTTGAAGCCATTGCGGTCCAGGTAGCCGAAGTCATTGACGTCGAGGCTATCGGTGAAATGCATGCCCAACCATTGCTGGCTCCATACCGGCGACATCTCATAATTGATGACCGTCGTGGCGCCGGTGCCGGTGCTGTTGTGTCCTGGTTGGTCGATATGACTGGCGATGATGTTGCTCGTCATATCGAAACTCGCGTTGGGCTTCCAGCGATGGTCGATGCCAAGCACGTTAGCGTCCCGATCCAGCCACGGATGGTCGACATGCGTCGCCAGCATGCCAAGACTTTGGGTTCCAAGGTCCTGACTGATGCGCAGGGCGCCAAAGGTGCGGCTCATGTCACCCTTCTCCTGCGCAGCGAGCACGCCATAACTGGTGCCACCGATGCTGCCGTTGAGCTTTACCGCGCCGGCGATATCCGCAGGACCTGAACCGTCGTCAGTCGTGCCGCCGACGCGGCGCGTATAGACCAGCTGCGTGTAGTCGTCGAGCAGACTGAAGTCAAAAATGCCCTGGTTCTCGGTGAAGAACGGACGCTTGTCCGTCAGAAACGTTTCTTCCGGCGTGAAATTGATGACCAGGTCATCGCTTTCAACCTGGCCAAAATCAGGATTGATGGTAGCCGTGAGCTGGGTCTGCCCGTTGGGTTTCCACACCAGGTCGGCACCCTCTTGAAATGACGTGTGGCCACGCACGCGATCGGTAGTGGCGACCATATAAGGCGTCACAGCAAACATCGACTGCGTATAGGCCGGTATCTCGACATGCTTGAAGTCGGACAGGAAGCGCGGCTTATTGAAGCTTGCAACCGGCCATGCCATGCGTTCGCCAGTGCTCGCGACCACGCGATCCAGATAGAGCCCGATAGTGCGCGTACCGTTGCTGCCAGCGCGCATCTGCGCCACGTACCACGGGATCAACACTTCAACCGACCAGCCCTGCTCGTCCTCGGTCAGCGCATGGCTCCATACGCCATCCCAGTCGAAGCTAAACATCGATTCGTTGGTGATGACCTTGTCCGCGATGCCGCCCGTCGAGGTCACTTCGAAATCGTAGCCAGTGCGTCCATCACCGTTGAAATCGACCATGACATTGATGCGATCGACCATGGCGTCCTCATCTCGACGCGTCTTCTGATGTGTTCGAGGAACACCTGGTGGCTGGGTGGCGCGGATCGCAATAGCCAGTCCCTTGGGCGTGGAAAGAATCCAGGCTTCGGTAGGCATGCTTCCCGGTTGGCCCGAGAGGGGCTGCACGTCGCGAAAGTCGGTCACGTGCATAGCCCCGGCCCATTCGGCTGGATCGATGTGACCATCGATCTCGACGGCGCGTGCTGCGAAGGACAACACCAACAAAACAATCAACAAGACAGTACGGTAAGGCATGAGAACTTCTACGTAATGGACGGGGATCGGATGCGCCCAATCACGGGAGGGTTGGCATGACTGATGACCCAGGCGCGGGCATCCGCCGGCTTAGACTGAAAGTGGTGATGCATCAGGGCCAGACTGCGGAGGGCCCCGCATCAGGCGGCTGTGACGTCATTTGAAGACGTTGCTGCAGTGATGCCTCGGCTCATGCACTTCGCCGATGCAGAGCAATCGCAATGCCATGCCCAGTGGCTTTAGTAAGTCGCTTATTTGGTGAATGCGAGTGCAAGTGTTGTGGAGACGGATGCAGTGTCCGCGTCCATCCGCGAAATGTCCGCGGACACTACTTGTGTGAGCCACTCACAGGCTAGACAAGAAATCATCGCTGGCATGGGCCGTGCATACAGATCGGCAGCAACTCTATCGCTGATGCAAGAGCCTGCGCGCCGCTTCGCATGCAGCCACCCCGCATCCAATTCTGCTTCACCGCACCGGAGGAATAAACGTGCGCCATCCATTTCTCGGCTTGCTCATCTGGGCAGGCCTATCGCTATTTGCGGTTCACGCGTCCCCGGCACCTGTCACCGCATTCGTTCATGTGAATGTCGTGCCGATGGATCGCGAGCGCGTGCTTCTCGATCAAACCGTGATGGTGGAAGGAGACAAGATCGTTGCGGTCGGGCGTCAACTGTCTGTGCCAGCCAACGCCCGGATCATCGATGGTCACAAAACGGCGTATCTATCGCCCGGCCTGGCCGACATGCACACCCATTCCGAAACACGCAATGACCTTGCGGTCTACGTGGCGACGGGCGTAACGACGGTCCTCCAGATGGGTGGCGCTCGCGCCGGATTTGTAGATAACACCGTGCCTGCAGCGAACAAGGGCAGCATTCCAGGGCCGCATGTCTATGCCAGTTTTCTGGTAGATGGATCGACCGACTACAACGGCTTCATCATCAAGACCCCGGCTGAAGCCCGGGCAATCGTTGGGCTGGCCAAAACCAACCGATACGATTTCATCAAAGTCTATGTCGGTCTGTCGCCCGACGTCTTTGCAGCGCTCGCCGATGAAGGGCGCCTTCAGGGCATACCACTTGTGGGCCACGGCGTGACTTCGGTACGCCTTGAACACCAGCTTGCCGCCGGGCAGGTGCTCGTCGCGCATGCGGAGGAATTCTTCTACACCTTCTTTACGCCCGCCGGCGTAGAGGAGTCCGACACGCCGCCGGATCCGAAACGAATTTCCAGCGCAGTCGCGCTCGCCAAAAAGTACAACGCCACCGTCACGGCGGACCTTGCCACTTACGCAGCCATCGACCACCAGATCCAACGACCCGATGTCGTCGCCTCTTTCCTTGCTCGGCCCGAGGCCGCCTATCTGTCACCCAACGATCGCCTGGCCTGGCAGCGCAGCGATTACGTCAACAAGACCGCGAAATTGGACGCCAAACTCGCCTTCCTGCGATTGCTCGTGAAGGCAATGGCGGACGGCGGTGTTGAACTGGTGACAGGCACCGACGCACCTGCCGTCCCCGGCCTTCTGCCAGGCTTCTCTTTGCACGATGACCTCGACGAACTGGAAGCATCGGGGCTGACGCGCTTTCAGGCGCTGTCCGCTGCGACCCGAAATCCTGGAGCTTTCATCACGAGGACGAAAGGAGGTGATCCGTTCGGCATCGTCGCACCGGGGTATCGCGCCGATCTGATTCTCTCGACAGATAATCCGCTCGATACATTGTCCACGCTTCGCACGCCCAAGGGCGTGATGGCTCATGGCCAATGGTGGGACGCCAAGGCCCTCACGGATCTGACTGACGACGTGCGTCAGAGTTACCAGCATGCGTCTGAGGTGCCCCACCAATAACTGATGCCCGCTTCGGGTCGGACGCGGACATTTTTTGCCTGCTGTTAGATCAGCTTGGTCGCGAGGATTACGATCAATGCGTTTCGCGTATACGATGCTGACGTGAACCATTTTGCTCTGGTTTTTGGCGCTGGTTTAGTGGCAGGTGCGATGAACGCCTTAGCCGGCGGTGGCTCGTTTATCAGCCTTCCCGCATTGATCGCGGTCGGCGTGCCATCCGTTCAGGCGAATGCTTCAAGCACCGTGGCCTTGTTTCCTGGCGGTGTCGCCAGCGCCTGGGCCTATCGTGGCGGGTTGCGGCCGGTCGGCACTGCGTCGCTCCGAGCCCTGCTGATTACAACGCTCTTCGGCGGAATGATCGGAGCGGCTTTGCTGCTGCGCACGCCAACAAAAACCTTCGATGCTGCTCGTTAGCGCCGCCAACATGATGGCGGTGCTTATCTTCATAGTCGCGCATGCGGTTCATTGGGCTGAAACGATGGTGATGCTCATTGCAGCAATGGTCGGAGGTTACGGTGGTGCGCAGATCGGCCTCCGCGCTCCGCCGAAGGTCGTTCGAGCCGGCACATTGGTTATGAGGGCATGCATCACCCTGGCGTTTTTCGTCAGGGGATACATGCACTAGCCGGCATGGTGCAGTAGGCGCATCGCCTACCGTCGCGATTGTCGCCATGCGTAATGATCATCCCGCCGCCAAGAGGCAACGGCGGGCGCTCGCCAAGACTCGCAAAGATTGGCGACCGTGAAATTCGGTGGCACGGCTGCCAGGTGTGTATGCCAGTCATAGATGGACTCGGTGCTCACACCATAAGTCCACGCTGTGGACACGGTGCAGGACAGGAAGGGCTGCAGAAACAGGCTCGCGCCGCAAAGGAGGCTGAATCAGAGCTAGTAAGCGCCACTCGATATGGTCACGCCCGCTTTCCACGCAAAGCAGGCGCTTCGATATCGCTTCCACCGCGCCGCGGGTAAAGCTTTGGAGCCCGCGGTTGCCCACCGCAAACTGCTTTCAATCCTGGTGGTCGGCTTCAAGTCGCTCCATGCGGTCACCTCCAAAACTGGTGCCCCAATACTGATGGTCGAAGAGTATGGCCGTGGACGCCGCGCCGAAGGTTGGCGTAGCTTTTGCGGAGAATTGCTCAAGTACCTTTTTTGCATGCGTGTCGAAAAGCACGACCTTTGAGTCCATCGGGCAGACGGGCCCCACTCCGCAAGCCATGATGACGTCCGGGCGGCCCATTTGCCCTGCGATCAAAAGTTTCCCATCGCGAAGGAAGTGTGCGTTGTCGGGATGGATATCGCCCAGTTCAATCGTGCTCGCAGCGATGCCTGGACGAAGAGGAAGGATGTGCAGCGTGCCATCTCCCCATCCGTTTACATAGAGCGAGTTGTCGTCAGGATTCCAGGCGATGCCGTTGTTGCCGGCAAACTGGCTGTCAGGCAGGTGGCGCCAACCTGCTTCGGGCGACCACATCGCCACGAACCCGCTCGGCTCTCCTTGCTGGAGTTTCGCGAGGTCCTTGTCGTCGCGTTGTCCGAAGCTGGTGACTGCCATGCCACCGGGCACGAAAGCTACCGCGTTGGTAAGAGTATCCTTCGGAACAGCGACGCACCCGATCCACTGCAAATGCGCGCCGTTCTCGGCCAGCCGCAGATCGTAGATCTCGATCGATTCGCGACCACCATGATTCACCGCGTAAAGCTCGCCGTGGCCCGGAGAAAGCCAATGCACGTCCAGGCCATGGGTAATGAGTTTCTTCGGATCCATCGGGCCTGGACATGCCTTGAACCGGGCATCCGCATGCTTTGAATCGTCCGTCACCAGTTCGCTTACGCGACGTGTCTCCAGATTGATCAGGTAGAACCCACTCGTCATGGAAGGATCTCGCGCAAGGCGAGAAGCGATGGCCCAATGCGTCGTATCGAGGCGAATGGCGTCCTCAGAATTACCCAGTCCGCAGATCTGCGAGTCCTTGCACGGCGCTGCTGCGCTTGCCAGCTGCGTGACCAGCAACGTCACTATCAGGCCCGCAGCCTGCCGCAGGTGGCTCAAGTGGCGCTTGGAAGCAGATCGCGCCGTGGCGCCCGCTCGATGGTTGCATGGCATTGGTGTACATCCTCAGTTGATACGGCGTTGATATCTGCAGGTATTCACCATGGCGCAATCGACCACTCGCCCAGTCCATGTCGGCGCTAGCCTTGGGATCTGAACGTCGTTGCGTGACATCGGATAGCCGTCGCGGCCTTCGGGACGCGGGACTGACATGGACGCCCGTTCGTGGCCGGGTGACCCGTGGATGTACCGATGCCGTCAGCACATGGTGCGTGCGACGGTATACATGCGGGAAAACACACCTGCCATGTGCCTGAAGTCCCGGATGCGAATCCGGGCACCTCGTCGGGTAATGCCCGTCTTGGGTCGAAAGCGGACCTTCGAGGTAGGTCATCACAGACTCGAGTAGTCCACCACGACCTCTCCAAAATACATACGAATCGCTCAAGGTCGACGATCAAGCGGGTCTTCGTCTTGGTCGATGCTGTCCAGATAGCCAAAATCCACCAAAAAAGGGCCGCCATCGATCGGGCAACAGGTGATTCGCCACTCTTGGTTTGCGTCCCGCAGGATGCCGCGCGGGTCAAACTCGATTTGCTTCGCAAAAAGGCTGGACGTCAAACAGTACCAAACCATGCAACGAGCGCAATCCTTGAAGCAAATGCTCGCTTTGCGCCCAAATGGGATGTACCAGATAAGCGCGCTCGCCAAACGATGGTCCCTGCCAAAAGGCACCCCAAATGACGTGACTTCCTGCAGGTGGATAAGAAAAGTGACGCGCGTAGCGTGTGCTGCTTGCCCCGAGACCGGGGCGCTGCCGAGAACCCGTCATGGACCACCGCTTCGACCGCAGTACGTCTTGTCTCGTCTTACCAGCCTTGATGGCATTGGCGCTGACCACACCAGCAATCGCGGCGAATCTACCGCAGGACGGCGACACCGTGAACGGAACGGGCCATCCCGGTTGCGACCGCATTGAAGCAAACGCCTGCGTGCGGCTGGCCATCGATGCCATGGGTGGTTCGCAGCGGCTCTCGAGCATTCACAGCGCGAGCTACGAAGCCATTGGACACACCGTCCTGTCCGAGCAATCGTACCGGCAGCAACCCTTCATCACCTCGTACGAGCGTGACAAAGTGACGGTAGATTTCGACCAACAGCGGCTGGTACGCGATGTGCACCTCACCTGGCCTGAATCGGATCCGCATGGCGCTGATGTGGACCTCACTTTAATTGCCACGCTACAGGGCGGCGTCTATCACACCAAGCAAGACGATTCGGCTTGCTCCCTTGCGGATCTCGATGACACCAAGGACACCTTGGCGCTGGGTCCCGAACGCCTACTGCTCAAAGCCCTAGCGGCGACCGATCTGCACTACGCACCTTCGCAATGGCTGCGCGCCACACCCCACAGCGTGGTTGAGTTCACTTGGCAAGGCACACCCGTCAAAGTGTTGCTGAATGCATCCAACCACTTGCCAGATGCGCTGGAGCGCACGCGTGCTTTCAACGACTACTGGTCCGCGTGGGGCGACGTCGATCAGCGTATCTATTTCGACAATTGGCATGTGGTGCAAGGTGTCGTGTTTCCGACAAACCGCGTCGATCAGCGCAACGGATTGTGGTACGCCTCCACCCAGCTTATCGACCCTGCCTTCAACGTTGTCATCGATGAAAAGAAGTTCTCGATGGATCCCACGGTGGGCGCCAAGAGCGCGCAATCGACGGGATGGAATCGCGAATTCAGCGACAAGAAGCGCACTGAGTTGGCGGCGGGCATCGAGTTGTACCGAGGCTCTTGGAACACGACTGTGATCAAGCAAGATGATGGCGTGCTTGTCCTGGAAGCACCGATTTCCAGCAACTACACACGGGGTCTGCTGGCCAAGGTGCGCAGCGAATATCCCGGCGCACCGATCAAGGCCGTGCTCAGCACATCCGATTCTTGGCCGCACATGGCCGGTGTAAGGCAAGCCGTGGCAGAAGACGTGCCCGTGTACGTACTCGACCTCAACAAACCGCTATTGGACCGGCTCATCAATGCGCCGCACAGCTTGCAACCGGATGATTTGCAGTCCAATCCCAAGGCGCCGCGCTGGACAATCGTTGGCGATCACCTGGAGCTTGGAAAGGGCGCGAACCGTGTCGTGTTATATCCACTGCGTGGCGCATCGACCGAACGGCAGTACATGGTGTACTTCCCGAAGCATAAATTGCTCTATGCCAGCGATACGCTGGTATTGAACAGCGACCACACGCTTTACGATCCCGATCTGATGTACGAAGTGATGCAGGCTGTAGCGCGCGAACATCTGCAGGTCGACAAGGTGTATGCGATGCATGAAGGCCCGACACCGTGGCAAGATGTGCGGCACCTGGTCGAACAGGCCATGTCTGCGACCACTGGAAGCAAGTCGACTGGCTAAATCCCGCGCCAGCGTGCCATTCGCCGTCACGGTTCGTCCGTCTTCCTGTGCGCGTTACGTGGTGACGTACTCGTACATTTACCCTAAACGCGCCTAGGTCTTATGCGGAGTATTGAGACCGCGAATACCCTTACTTCTGCGCGCCCTAGCAAGGTAGGTGTCCGCCCGGGTCGAAGGCGGACATTACGGCAAAGTATTTAAGCCGGCAAAGCACATAAAAATATAGGCGATCGCCAAGAGAGCATCGTTCACGGGGTATCTCACGTGTTATTTCGCACGCAGAAAAGTCGAAGATCGACTCGTCACACACCCTACGGACAGACCCAACCTCCGGCATATGGATCCCGTCTGTCTAACGATATATAACAGTACTTATATTCTTTCTGACATCTACCAGATGATTCTCTACGCTACCCATCCATCACTTGCCAGGCGATCACATCTTTGACCGAACAGCTAATCTACCAACGTCTACCGTGACGCAACTCCAAATTCGATTGGTGCTCGACTACTTCACTGCAAAGTTCTGCCACTCTCAGGATGATCAATCCCAACCCACCCACATCGTTTGACTTGCCGGATCTTGAGTGGCGTTGCCCGTCACTGTTCAAGCCGATTCGTTTTCTGGAAACAAAGTTCATTCACGTAAAGAGAATTGACCCAGTCATCTCTTCGACCATTGCAATCGGCCGCCTGGCTGATGAAATGATCAGTGAGTACTCCTCGGCTCGCGCGTTTGCGTTTGATCCGGGAGAGTTCTTCGATATGGCAACTAGCGCGGATGAATCCAGGCACTGCCGCAGCGCTTCCAACTTTTCCGGCCACATGTCCAATTGCCTGATCGCATGCGCCGACCTCTACGACGGACTTCAAAATATTGCGTCCATTCCGCGAAATGGCGGAGCCGTGGCGCTGCGCACGAGGCTGAGTCGACCGCTTCGGCATGAGTTTCGTCCCACTATGTCACTGATTCGATCGATTGTTGATGAGATCGAGGGTGACCGGGGCGCGAGGCGATCGAAGATGCTTTCTCTCTCCAGCGATCGAAGATCCGTTGGCCTTGAGGCATGCGCCGTTGCCCTGACCGAGCTGATCGAATTCATCTTCGCGCTGTACGCTGGTGCACGCGCATCGATTCTTGCCATGGACATTTGATCAGCGCTTGATGCGGTCACACCTATTGGCGACGACGGGTTATGGAATATCGATCAATGCTTAGCGACCAAAGGGAAGCTGAGTCGGTAGGACATGCGGCGTGCGTGCGCCATTGACATCAACCGATGCAACCAGACTCTTCGCCCGATGCGATCTCACCCGAGTAGTTGATTGGCGAGTTCGGCCGCTACGATGTAGTGCATGGCCATGCAGGTGCAACCATCAGTAGTCAGCGCGCTTGAGAAGTGTCATTAGGCGCACCTGAAGCCCCAATCACAGCAACATTCTTTGCGACCAGCGTCCGGACGATCGTGTCCGAGAACTCGGCGTCGGATCTCCGTAGCCCGCCACAGTTCGCTGACGAACGAAACGTTTTTCAGATTCACTAGCTAACATGACTCATCCATTCATCAAGGCGTAATTTCAATGATGACGCTCTTTGCACTTGCCATTGTTTACGCCACGTCGGTGCGAACGGCGAGTACCCCGATCGTTACCGAGTACCTCCCTGTTCCTGGACATTCAGAGCAACGGCTTGCACTCCATTGCGTCGCGCCAAAGCAACCGACGAACAAAAGTGTCTTGTTCATACATGGTGCCAGCTTCCCGACCAGGCTGGCTGCGGGCTTCAGATTTAATCCTGGTGACTCATGGATGGACTTCATGGCGGCGCAGGGATTCCTTGCCTGCGGGTTGGATTTTCTTGGCTTCGGCGCATCAAGTCGGCCGCCCGCCATGCTCAGTGCCGCTGAAGGCTCACCTCCTGTCACGCAAGCATCGGAAGCAGCCAGCGAAATTGCTCTGGCGGTTGACTACCTGCAAAAGAAGCGGCGGATGGAGGTGATCCACCTTGTCGCGCATTCGTGGGGCACCATTCCTGCTGCGGCCTTTGCATCGCAAAACGCCAACAAACTGAAGTCATTGACACTGTTTGGGCCCATCGTTCCTGTGTCGACAGCCGGCCATGCTGATGCGGCCCAACGCGCATGGTACTCACTTACTTCGAAGGAAAGGCTCGAGCAGCTTCGTTTCAAAAACATACTCCCGCTGGAAAAGTCGTTACTCGATCCAGCAGTCGAGCAACGCTGGGCTGCCGAATTTGCAGCATCGGTGCCGCACGTGCCAGGGGATATGCCAGACATTCTGCGCATCCCCGAAGGCCCAGACGTCGACATAAATGCGGCCTCGACGGGTGCCTACCCTTATGACCCCAAAGATATCAAGGTGCCCATCTTTGTCGTGTATGGAAACTACGACGCTTGGGTAAGCGACGCGGGGGCGATTGCCTTCATGGCGAGGTTCACAGCCAGCCCATTGAAATGGCGACTACGCATTGACGATGGAACCCACGTCATGCACCTCGAACAAGGTCGTCACTCGTTGTACGAGAGCGTAGGTGCGTTTATTCGAACGACAGAATCCGCGCCATGAATCTCATCTTTACTCGCTGTCACAGCCGCCTGGATGTACGCCGGTGCGTTTGAGCTGATCATCATTTTGCCGATGCTGGCGATGACACCCTTCCCTGGATAGCAGATATTCATGTGTAATTTGCTCCTTTGCCCCATCGCGTCCTTGGCGATTGCTGGATCTCACGATGTGCGCGGCGCCCTACCCTGCAAGCCTCTATGACACAATCTGCCGTGCGTTCTCTATTTGCCGTGGTTTTTGAAGTAAAGCCCGATCCTTCCCGCATGGACGACTATTTGCGCATCGCCGGCAGCCTTCGTCCTGTCTTGCTCAAGATGCAAGGATTCCTTGAAAACGAGAGATTTCGGAGCCGATCCCGTCCCGATGTGTTGTTGTCGCTGTCGTTGTGGGACGACGAAAAGGCCCTCATTCGCTGGAGAGCTGTCGAAAAGCACCATGAAGCGCAAATGGAGGGGCGGGAGGGCGTGTTTGAGGATTACCACTTGCGCGTTGGCGAGGTCACCCGTGTAGCGGGGCCCTTTGCTGATCGCCCGGTCGGCTGGATGCGCCAAGACTTTACCGAGGTAGGTGAAGCCAGGATTCTTACTATCGTTGATGGTGCCTTGCCCCCAGAGTCTCCCATTTGGCGGCTTGCGAGAGTGGCGGCTACAGGTCAACAAGACGCGGTAAGCAGTGAAGTCTTTGATCACCTCACCGTGCAGGGCCGCGCGGCACTGCTTATCGGCTGGAACAGCTTAAGCGAAGCGAATGCGTTCATGGATAAAGCAGTCCTGGAAAACGTACCGCCAGTCCAGCTCTACACAATTCGTGTCATCCGTGACTATGGCCTCCATGACCGTCGTGAGGCCCCGCAATTCTATAAATAGCCGGACATCATTTGCGCGGTAGTGGGTTAAGCGACCCGCTGCTCTTCTTTGAGATCAATGTGTTCTGATCGTTTGCCAGAGCTGCCAATACGAAAACGATCAAGGTACGGTGATCGACTGGATCGTTGAGAATGCCACGCCGTGGCCCTGAGCCCCGATGTCCGCCTTGGGTCGAAAGCAGACACCTTCAGTTGCGATCCGTCCAGCTGCCTGGACTGCCACCCGTATAGGTGCCCCTTCATTTAAAGAAGACCCCTCCGAACAGACCCTTTGTTGAATTACAGGTGCAGCCACCAACGGATGCCGCGCCACGTTATTGCCATTCTCGTGTCGCCATGTATACACTGTATACATGGCGCGAATAACGACCCCAGAAAAGATTCTCGAGGCGGCTCACGAATTGTTCGACCGCGAGGGCCCGGACGCCGTCACCATGCGCCGCGTGGCAGAAGCTGTCGGCATCACGGCGATGGCGATCTACCGTCATTTCCCCAATCGCGATGAGCTGCTGAAGCGTCTCTCGGATGACAGCTTCAACGCGGTGGCGCACGAATGGAAAGCGCACGCCGCCAGTCCTGACCCACTGAAGCGCTTGGTAGCGCTTGCTGAACCCTACCTGGACTATGCGCTGGCACACCCGCACCTGTTTGACCATGCGTTTTCCGTGCGTCGCGATGATGCAAGGAAATATCCCGAAGATTTTCGCGCCGGTCTTTCACCCACGTTCAATGTTGTGGTCGATGCCGTCAAAGAGGGCATGGCCAAGGGCTTGCTGAAGCGGGACGCTCCGCACGACGTAGCCATGGCGATATGGGCCCAACAGCATGGCTTGATCGCGCTCTATCGGGCCGGTCGCTTCAGCTACGACGAGGCTCACTTTCGTGCCTTCTATAGAAAGTCTTTGAGGAGATTGATCGATGGCATCAAAGCGTAATCAGGTCCGTTTGCCGTTGGGCTTAGTGGCAGCAACGCTGTCCGCCTTGGCCTGGTGGTTCGGCAGCGGTACCCAGCCGGTGTGGTGGCTGACCTGGCTCGCACCGCTGCCGGTGCTGTGGCTTGCCCCCAGGGTCCGCGCACCGTGGGCCGCATTAGCTGCTTTTGGAGCCTATTCGGCCGGCGGATTCAATCTTTGGACCTACCTGCACACGTACATTGGGTTTCCCACGCCCGCCGTCCTGTACTTCATCGCCATTTCTGGCGTGATGATGGCGGCCTGTGTGCTGCTGTTCCGGCGGCTGCTGCTACGAGACCGTTTTCTTGCAGCGGCGCTATCGGTGCCGGCCGCGTGGATCGCCTTCGAATACATCAACAGCCTGCTCTCGCCCCACGCCACGTTCTTCAATATCAGTTACACGCAGGCCCCTGTACTGCCGATCATTCAGTTGGTTTCCATCACAGGTATCTGGGGTGTCGGATTTCTTCTATTGCTCTTGCCGACCGCTGCGAGCCTGCTGCTATGGCCGCAGGCGAAGCGACGCGGTCAGTGGTCTGTCGCTGCTTTCGCCGTGCTGGCGATTATCGGAACCGTTGCTTATGGCAACTGGCGATTGCGAGAGCCGCCCACATCGACCATGCGCGTTGGCCTGGTTTCGCTAAAAGAGCGTGGCCAGCCTTCATTGCCCAGTGATGAAGGTGACGCGCGAGAAGCACGCTACGTGGAAGCGATGGAGCGTCTCGCCGATGAAGGGGCGAAAATCGTACTGATTCCCGAGACGTCTTTCACAACGACTACCGCAACGATTCCAGCATTCGAGAACATGGCGAAGCAGCGGAATATGATCGTCGCGGCCGGCGTTGCTTACAACGGAAGCCCTCGCGATGCGCGCAATATGCTGACCGTGTTTGAGCCTAACGCCACATCGCCAGCCACCTATAGCAAGCACCATTTGCTGCTCGGCCTGGAACAGTATTCCCCAGGGGACAGCTATACGTTGCTCAATGGCACACCCCGAATTGGCCTGGCCATCTGCAAGGATCTGGACTTTCACGACATTGGGCGCGCGTACGCAGCCCGTCACGCGCAGCTTCTTTTGGTTCCTGCTTCGGATTTCGACATTGACGGCTGGCTCCACAGCCGCATGGCGATCGTGCGCGGCGTCGAAAGCGGCTTCGCCATGGCGCGTGCCGCGCGCTCAGGGCGCCTTACGTTAAGCGATGACCGTGGCCGCGTGGTGGCGGAGGCTTCCAGCGAGCAGCGTTACGGGGAGTTGGTGGGCGACATACCGCTTCATGAAACGACGACCCTCTATACACGTTGGGGCGACTGGTTCGCCTGGCTGGATCTTGTCGGCTTGCTTTACGTTCTGACCCTGACCCTTTGGCCGCCCGGTGGCCACGCATCCCTGCGTGCCAAGGGCGACATGTCGATCTAGAGCAACCCCGGTGGACCCATGCAAGAACGCCGCCGGAACTTCGCGAGTCACATCCCGTACGCGCCACAGGGCACACTAGGCGATACGGGTCGCAATGGTTTCCTGGGCTTGAAAGACCTCATTGAGGACAACCAGTGCGTTTCTCACGGCTGGTCCGCCCGCGTAGAAGACCAATTGCAGCACGGTTTCGACGATCTGCTCCTTCGTGGCACCCACGTTGAGCGCGGCTTCGGCATGGGCACGCAGTTGTGGCATCGCATGCCCCATGGTCACGCATGAAGCGATGAGAATGAGCTGACGCGTCAGGAGGTCGAGGCCCGGTCGATCCATGATCGAGCCAATGGCCCAGTCAATCGTCATGTCGGCAAATGCAGGGCAGATGTCCTGCATTTCCGCGACCATCGCCGCGCCTGCGTGGCCACCGTGCAGCTGCTCAAGCAGCTCGAGACCCCGGCTATGGCTGGAAGGGTATATGGACATCAACTGACTCCTTGGTTCTCTGGTTGGATACGGGATAGGGAAGTCATGCGCAGCCATTGCATGGGTGCGTGTTGACTGGCGAGCAGTATCCCCAGAGTGCGTTACCTCTTAAACCAACCCGCGGTTGATTGACTCGAAACCGTGGCTTGGGAATGCCCGACGACCCGATACGCGGTCGATATCCCCACCCGCCAACAACTCGTAAGCGACCAGGCCGTCGCATGCGCATCGATGCAAGTTCATGCGTCGTGCCGCTCTT
This sequence comes from Dyella sp. OK584, assembly GCF_057787755.1. Taxonomy (NCBI): domain Bacteria; kingdom Pseudomonadati; phylum Pseudomonadota; class Gammaproteobacteria; order Lysobacterales; family Rhodanobacteraceae; genus Dyella; species Dyella sp. OK584. The sequence continues at coordinate 3,166,012 of NZ_CM173542.1, read as the reverse complement.
TGGTGATCGCCAATGCTTTGCCGCAGCCCGAAGACCAATATGGCCTGTCGGATCGCGAGTGTCCGGCATGCTCAATGGGGTCTGCCACGAAGATCACCAAGAGTTCACCACCCCACCAGGCCGCACCATTTCATTCTGTGAGAATGGCCTTCACGTTAGTCGAACCAGGGGCTATCTAATGTCGCCCAGGAATGAAGCGCGCTGACTGGCTTGGCGCGGGCCTGAACTGTTCTGGCCGTTGGACGACAGTCATCCTATGATCCGCAAGACGTTGTTCGATCAGGAACAATCGACTCATGCCATCCGACAGGCGAATTTCCAGCGGCGAGCAGGCGTCGGACACGGCGCCAGGATGGTTGCGCTGGCTGCCCGGCATGGTGATGCTCAGGGAGTATCGGGCTGCCTGGTTGCCAAAGGACGTGGCCGCCGGATTGGTGCTGACGACCATGCTGGTGCCCGTGGGCATTGCCTACGCGGAAGCTTCTGGCGTCCCCGGTGTCTACGGCCTCTACGCTACGATCATTCCGCTGCTCGCGTACGCCGTGTTTGGTCCCAGCCGAATTCTTGTGCTTGGCCCGGACTCCTCCCTCGCAGCGCCGATCCTCGCCATTGTTACGCCCATCGCCGCCGGCGACCCATCGCGCGCCATCGCTGTTGCCAGCATGCTGGCGATCGTCTCCGGCCTGTTCTGCATCGTCATGGGGCTGCTGCGCCTGGGCTTCATTACCGAGCTACTGTCCAAGCCGATTCGATACGGCTACATGAATGGCATCGCGCTTGCCGTTTTGATCAGTCAGTTGCCGAAGCTCTTCGGGGTCTCCATCGATGAGCAAGGGCCGCTGCGAGATCTTCTGAATCTGGGGAAGACGATCGCTGCGGGGCAAACCAACTGGTACAGCTTCGCCGTGGGTGCCGGGACTCTCGTACTGATCCTGTGCTTCAAACGCTTCAAGAGGCTGCCGAGCATCCTCATTGCGGTTGTCGTGGCGACGTTATGCGTCACCGTCTTCAAGCTCGATAATGTCGGCGTGAAAGTATTGGGCAAGATTCCCCAGGGGTTGCCGACGTTTGCGTTCCCTTGGGCAAGTGATGTCGATCTGGTGAAGATACTGCTCGGCGGCTGTGCCGTGGCGCTGATTTCATTTGCGGATACCAGCGTGCTGTCGCGAACCTTTGCAGCACGGTCCCACAGTCGCGTGGATCCGAACCAGGAAATGGTGGGCCTGGGCTCGGCGAACCTTGCGGCAGGTCTCTTTCAGGGTTTTCCGATCAGCAGCAGTTCGTCGCGCACTCCGGTGGCGGAAGCTGCGGGCGCAAGAACGCAAGTGACCGGTGTCGTCGGTGCGCTGGCTGTGGCCGTGCTTCTGTTGGCAGCACCCAATCTGATGCGCAACGTGCCTAACAGTGCCCTGGCAGCGGTCGTCATTGCCGCCGCCATTGGACTGTTCGAATTTGCCGACCTCAAGCGCATCTACCGTATCCAGCAATGGGAATTCTGGCTTTCTTTCGCCTGTTTTGCCGGCGTCGCGGTATTCGGTGCGATTCCGGGCATCTGCCTGGCAGTGGTCATCGCGATCGTCGAATTTTTGTGGGATGGCTGGCGACCGCATTACGCCGTGCTGGGTCGCGTGGAAGGTTTGCGCGGATATCACGACATAAAGCGCTATCCGCAGGCGGCACAGATTTCGGGGCTTTTGCTTTTTCGCTGGGATGCGCCCCTCTTCTTTGCCAATGCCGAGCTGTTCCAGGAGCGTTTGCTGGAAGCTGTCGAAGCATCACCAACGCCCGTAAAAAGAGTCGTCGTGGCGGCCGAACCCGTGACCAGCGTCGATGTCACTTCCGCCGACATGCTGCGGGAACTGAGCCGAATCCTGAGGGAGCGCGGAATCACCCTGCATTTTGCCGAGATGAAGGATCCGGTTCGCGACAAACTCAAACGTTTCGAGCTGACCGACATTATGAGTGATCAGAGCTTCCACCCTACTCTGGGTAGCGCGGTCGATGACTATCTCAGGAACCCATGATGGCGCTGGAACCTGGTAGTTCACGGGCAAATGCAGGCCAACCCTGCCCGCCTCGCAAAGCATGCACCGAGCACCTTCACGTGACGGCGTGAACCATTCGCTATCGGGACGTGGGCCAGCGCCGCGCGATCACGCCGTAACGACGGAAACCATCTTTCGGATGAGTGGCGCAACGATTACAACAAGAGGCAGCATGATGGCCCACGAGTAGCAATAGGCAACGATCCAGTGGTTGAAGAATGTTCCACTGGAATGGAATGGCGCGCTGGCAATGGCCGCCGCAATCGCACAAGTGATCCCTGATTGAATCGCGCCAAAGACGTAGTGGCAGTGTCTCTTCGGAATCTTGAGCATATGCATCACCCTCAGGCATCAGTTGTGACGACGTTTGCGCGGAAAGCTCTCTGGGCTCTTCTCGCAAATCCGGTTACTGAGCTGATTTCAGACTGCGATGAATCTCAAGCGCATTGCGTTCCACCCAGTTGTGCTGAAGCAATCCATCTTCGCGGACGTGTATGACCGCAGTCCCGGTCATGCGAATGGGCGTCTGGCATGGCTCCGCTCCCATGAACCCATTGTTCTTCCCCGTGACTACCCAACGGGTAACGACACGATCGCCTGTTGCGTTCTGGAACATTTCTACCACTTCGAAGTTGAAGTCATTGATGGAGTCCAGGAATAACTTCACCCAAGCCTTGAACCTATGACGCGGCCCGATCAGGACACCGCCAGATGTGACGGAGAAGTCCTCCGCCACGATATGGTCCGCAGCGTCGGGATTCTCTCCCTGCCATACCTCTCGCCAGAACCGCTCAACAATTTCCACTGCACTTTTCTGAATCATGACCTGTCTCCTGCGCTTGGCACGAATGCAAATTTGTTCGCCCGCAACATCTGACGTCGATGCAGCGGAAGTCGATGCGCAGAAGTTTCCGGCCTTGCCATCAAGAAGTAAAACGAATTATATTTCTTTCATCTAGCAATTTTATTCATTGATATGACTATGCCTGACGTCGAACTTGACCTGTTGAGAGCCTTCATCGCGGTGGCTGACATGGGAAGTTTTACTGCAGCCGCAGAAGTGATTGGCCGCACGCAATCTGCGGTCAGTCAAAAGGTATTGCGCCTGGAAGATGCGCTGCAGATGCGCCTGTTCGATAGGACGAGTCGCTCTCTCCTCCTCACCAAGGATGGTGAGCGCGTTCTGACCGCAGGCCGACGCCTGTTGGCTCAGTACGAATCGTTCGTGCAGGAGCTGCGCGGCCCGTCAAAGATTTCCAGCATTAGGCTTGGGATGACGGAGAACCTGATGCAGACGGAGTTACCAAAGGTATTGGCAGGCCTTGGTGACCGCTATCCCGACGCCAGGCTCGACTTGATGACAGGCCCAAGTGAGGAGCTGCTGGCAGCGTACGACGCGCAAGAGCTGGATGTCGTTATTGCCAGAACCTCGAAGGAAGGCGCGCTTCGGCGAGGTCGCGTGATCTGGCGTGAGCAGCTGGTTTGGGCGGCGAACGCCGAGTTCCGCAAGGACTCCTTAGGGCCGACGCGACTGGTGATGATGCGACCGCCCTGTGCCTATCGACAAACCATGATCGATGCACTCGAATCCGCGGGGCAGGAATGGATCACGGCCTGCACTGTCAGCAACCTCGGTAGCGTGCGTGCAGCCGTGCTGGGCGGTTTGGGCGTGACTGTCCTGGGCAAATCGCTCGTGCAGGAAGGAATGAAGGTCATTCCTGCGTCCCGGCAGTGGCCGTCTTTACCCACCATAGACATCTCCGTACTTGGCGAATCGCCGGAGACGCGGCAGTTTGTGCAGACGCTTGGCTCTCTCTTGATAGAGGCACTGAGCGAAAAAACCGGCGGGCGTCTCAAGAGCGTGAAGTGATCGCATCAGGCGCCGACCCTGAGAGTAGCTTCCCCTCGAAGCCGCCACTCAAACTTCGCGTCACTTGGCGCTGTTCGCGCCACGCCACCCTGTAGCAACCAGGAACTGACCGCATTTCGTGCCCTGCTCCGTGATGCGGCTGCAGCGGCCATCGACGCAACCTTCCATGGCTTAACCGGCACTCACGCGGACAACACCCGTTTGCCCCAGAAAGAAGGTAGTCGGCGGCATGCATAGTGAGAGCAGTACCACGAAATCATTCTGACCTCGAAGCGAGATCGTGTAGTGCGCGACAGGCTTCAGAGGATGGCGCTGGATCTGTTGCCCAAGGGAGCGGACGTGCTCGACTTTGGTGCTGGAACCGGCATTAATGCATAAAACGTATGCCGCTAACGGGCACCTGACTATCGTGTATGAACCTCCTGAAGCGATGCGCGAGTACCTGTCCAATCTGACCGGATTCCGCGACAACAACTACGACGTAGCCGGTAACCGCACCCATCGGGTCCTTAACGGCACCGCGTCCACGTTCACGGTGGAGGTCACATGCAATCGACTCGTCAGCACTTCGGGCGCAATCAACACCACTTGGCTCTACCAACTCGCCATTTCATCGATTGATCAGCCCGGTGGGGCAGAGCTATGTGATAGGTCACCGCCACGACGGCGGCCGTAAACCATTTGCCCCTAATACAGCACATACCTCTTGGGGCATAAGCACGTTCATGCCTCGCAAGCGTGTGCCTGGAGCGCCAGTCATTCGCAATCCCACTGCGCCTGTGCGTGGGCGACCTTCGCAAGTTCGCTCAAGCAACGGCGCCAATAGATATCGGTAGGTCTTGCTTCAAGCTTGAGCCGCAAGAAACAAAAACGACCATCCGAGGAAATCCGCCCACAATGTCCGCACTCAGCCAACCATTTCCGGAAGCGCGCCTCACGGCCGCATCGCGGCCCGCACACGTCGTCCTCGGGGTTAATAATTTCTGCAATCTGCGTTGTGTCATGTGTGACGTTGGCACCGCCAATACCGAGACGAATTTCGGCGCAAATTTGATGGGAGCACAGACGCGATCCATGCCGTGGGAGCTGTTCCAGCGCATCGCCGACGATATGGCGGCCTTCTGTCCCGAAGCGCGCCTGGGCTTTGCATTCACCGAGCCGCTCGCCTGGCGTCCGCTTGGTGACGCATTGGCATACGCCTCTACGCTGGGCTTGCATACGACGGTCACCACCAACGGCCTGCTCCTGCCAAGACGGGCAGCAGAGTTGGCTGCGGGCCGCTGTCGCGGTCTGTTCGTCTCGCTCGATGGTCCTGAGGCTCTCCATGATCGCATCCGGCGCCATGTCGGCAGCTTCGCACGGGCCGTAGAGGGGATCAGTGCCATAGCGGCGCTACAGGACGCGCCCGAGATCTCCGTCTTCTGCACGATCAGCGAATACAACGTCGGTCACCTCAAGACCTTCCTCACCGACATCAGTGATCTACCGCTAAAGCAGGTTGGGTTAATTCACAATAATTTCGTGACGCCCGCGCAGGCCAACGAACATAATGCGCTCTATGGCGCGACGTATCCTGCCACGCCCTCGAATGTCTTCGAATCCGATCCGACGAAGATCGACATCGCTCACCTGGCCGACGAACTGGCCGACATCAAGGCGGCGAATTGGCCGTTCTCGGTCACGATCCAGCCCGATCGCACGAGCGAGGCTGACCTCGACATCTATTATCGCCATCCCTCGCAATTTGTTGGCCGCCGCTGCCACGACGCCTTTCGCATCCTGATGGTCGACGCTGATGGCGAGTCGGTGCCAGTTCATGGCCGGTGCTATCGGTTTCCGATCGCCAATGTCAGGGACGCCGGCCTTGAAGGTATCTGGAAGCACTCGAGCATAGAAGCGTTGCGGGTAGCGCTCGCCGAGGCCGGAGGCCTTCTGCCTGCCTGCAGCCGGTGTTGCGGCGGCTTTGGCACGTAGAGTCGATTCCTCGCCGCCTGGGCGCGCGCTGACTGCCTCGGCAAAGATATGATCGATCCACCCTGTGCCGCCACCGCAGCGTCTGTTTCGGTAGCGGATTCGATGCCGGCTAGTCATGGATCGCTCCCATCGATTTTTTGTTTTCGGACTTGTCCGCGCCAGGGCTCGAAGTCGGTCAGCCCCTTTTCCGAAAGCACAAATTTTTGGAGGTTTCCCATCGTGCGCATCGACAAGGCAGACCACAAGTTGCATCGCAATCAGGATTCTTACCTTGGCCGGCGAGGCGCCCTACCCTCGGACATGAGACGCAACGCCGGAAAGACTTCCATCGAAGTACCGCAAGGCAAGCGCGTGCTTTCATGAAATCTATTGCACCAAAGAAGCAGATGAACGACGCGGGGCTTTATTGCCGCGCTCGTGATGTCGACGTTCTTGATGGGCTCAAGTTTCGTGGCCGGCAAAATCCTGCTCGGCGCTGGGATCCCACCACTGCTTCTGGTCGGATGGCGATTCTTCGCTGCGGCGATTGCCACGCTGCCGCTGATCTATCTGGACAATCGAAGGGTGCGGCTTGCTATTTTTCCGCCTCAAGCATCACTGCGTGATGCAGCACTTGTCGTCGTTATCGGCATGCTTCAAACCGCAGCAGTCATGGGCTTGCTGTTCTTGGCAATGCAGTGGATATCCGCGTCAACGGCGGCCATCCTGCTCTTTACCAACCCCATATGGGTGGCTGTACTCGGACGGCTGTTCCTCGGTGAGCCACTTCATGGCGCCCGGGTGGCTGGGCTGGCGTTTGGCGCTGTAGGCGTCGCCTTGGCCATCGGCCTTGGCCCAACCGCGTTTGCCGGTGGCGTCGCGGTAAGGGGCGAACTCATTGGGCTTGCGTCTGCTCTGTGCTGGGCAAGTGCGACGATCATCAATAAGCGCGCTCGCCTGCCCTTCGGATCGTGGAGCCTGAGCTTCTGGCAGATGCTTATTGGCTCGATGGTCGTTCTGATTGTCGCGTATGGTGCTGCCGGCGAACGCTGGCCAGCGCTCATGACCACGTCCCATTGGGTGTGGTTCTTTTGGCTTGCTATCCCGGCATCCACCGGTTCTTTCGGTTTGTGGTTCGTCGCGCTCGGCAAAGGTGGAGCCACGAGAACCAGCGGTTATCTGCTCCTGGCCCCGCTCTTCACCGTCATCTTGTCATTCTTCATTCTTCATACATCGCTTTCATGGCTGCAGGCGACGGGTGGCTTGCTGATTGGGTTGACGCTCTAGCTCGTCAATCGTGAGCTACCAGCGCGCTCGCCCCAGGAGCGGATTCGCGAAGCACAGAGCGAAGGTGAGCCTTAAAAGCCATTAATACCGTCGGTATCCAGTGCCAAGGCGGGATACTCATAGACCGCGAGCAAACCATCGCGCGGTAGAGCGCAGCTACACAGCCAGACGAACCGACTTGCCACCGCATCACGGCGGCGTTGCGCAGCTACATGACCTCAAGCGGGTCGAGCGTCTTTACCCATGCGTTCGCGATGAGCGGCCTGTTTTGCCCGGTTTCCACACACCGCCATGCTGCACCAGCGACGCGCCCGGCCGCGCGTCCGATCGACGAACAACAAAGTGCACGTCGGACCCTGACACGCCTTCACGTCCACAAAATTCTCGGAACACACCAGGTCGGCCATCGTTTGTGCAAGCGGAATCAGCAAGGTTTCCGGCGACCTCCACCGACGACTCACCTGCCACTCCAGGCCCGTCATGGCATTCCCATCGCCGGAGCCTGCCGTGCTCGCGACGACTTGACCGAACTCTTCATCACGCGCGAGGACGCGATTCAAGGGTCCGAGTTCGGTTATCGCAGAGCGCGTCAGCCGCTTGCCCTTATGAGACACCACGAATCCGCGAAACCATTCGCGGAGAGTCCTCGCCTGGTTCGCCACGGCGTCCAATTCGCCAGGCAACACCGACGCGCGGAACGTGTCCAGCACATCGGCTGGCACCAGATCCGCCTCTCGAAGCCAGGACAACAAACCCTCGCCGTCATCCAACCATTCGACTTGCGTATCGACAGGCACCGCGACCGAATTGAGGAAATCCAACCCTGGCGCATCAGCCACAAATATCGCCGGCAGCCTCGCTTCTTTCTCTGTCATGAACATTCCCTCTCGGTCACTAAATGATGAGCAGACACTTCCGCACGCCCAAATTAACGTAACCACTCTAACGCCTATTGACAAGTTACGCAATTCGCCCAACACTAACGACCAGCCGGCTACCGTGGAGGCTAAATCCCTCTGGCAAGGGATCTCACGGGGCGACTTCCTGACTCAGCCCAACCCCAGGCAGGTATCGATATGAATAGCCAAACTTCCCATCCGGATCGAGTTATTTCCTTCTCCGATGGCGTTTTCGCGATCATTATTACACTTCTGGTGTTGGAGCTAAGGGCCCCGCAGGAGGCTACCGTGGTGGGGTTGCTGGCGTTATGGCCATCAGCGGTAGCCTATGGGGTCAGCTACCTCTTTCTGGCCATCGTGTGGGTTAACCATCACCACCTGATGCGCCACGCGGCCGCTGCTACGCCCCGATTGATGTGGGCGAACTTTGCGCATCTTTTTACGGTGTCGCTCATGCCGTTCACGACGGCATGGATTGCCCAAACGCATCTCGCCGCCCTGCCGGTCGCGGTGTATGCAGTGGTGTTTGTGTTGATCAATGTGACCTACCTGTTCCTCTGCATGGAGGCGATGGACAAACAGCGCGCCCCGGATCTGACACCGGCGACGCGTCGCATGATGCGCATGCGATCGATCGTGACGCTTGGCGTGTTTGCCTTGGCTGCCGGTTTGGCGCTGATTTCACCTGTCGCGGCACTAGGCCTGATTTCCGCCTGTCTGTTGGTCTACGTGCGCCCCGATGCGCCGACTGCATCTGACGGGGTTGCCGCATCAGCACCCCGTAAGCGCCGCCTGTTTACCCGTCTGTCGCATGCCCATTGAGTCACGCGAAGGTGAATGAATATGAGTCCTGAAATGGCTACCCCTATTGTTGTTCTGGTTCATGGCGCCTGGGTGGACGGCTCAAGCTGGAGCGCCGTGATTGAGAGGCTGCAAAGCCAACAGCTTAAGGTCGTTGCGGCTCCCCTGCCCTTGACTTCGCTGTCGGAAGATATCGCAGCACTGACGGCAACCATCGAGCGCCTCGATCGCCCTGTACTGCTGGTTGGTCACGCGTATGCGGGTGCTGTCATCGCTGGTGTGCAGAGTGATCAAGTGACCGGCCTGGTTTTCATAGCGGGGCTAGCGCCAGCAGAGGGTGAAACGGTGGCGGAGGTGTTTACAAGAAATCCTCCTCACGCCCTCGCACCGCAGCTTGCGCCGGGGCCGGATGGGTTCATGTGGTTGCCGGTCGAGGCATTTGCGCAGGCGTTCGCACAGCACGCATCGTCGACAACGGCGGCAGTCATGGCAGCGACGCAACGCCCGATCTCGGTTCGCGCGATTCAAGAGCCATCACCGCCACCGACCTGGGCGTTTCAGCCAACGTGGTACTTCATTGCCGAAGATGACCGCATGATTCCACTGGAGACGCAGCGCTTTGTTGCTGCGCGCATGGGAGCGACCGTGCATTCAGGCGCGGTGGATCACGTGCCCATGGTGACGGCGCCCGAGGTGGTTGTGGAAATCATCAACGAGGCCCTGGAAGCCATTGGTACGAATCGCGCGACTTCCTCGACTAGCAAACGTGTTTAAACAGGTTACTAAATCTACTGAGCGAGGCACCCGACCATGACCACAGTCACCTACAAGACAGTCAACGTTGATGGAACGGACATTTTTTACCGAGAGGCCGGCGACCCGTCGGCACCCACTCTTTTGCTTCTGCATGGGTTCCCCAGCTCAGGCCATATGTTTCGCGACCTGATTCCCCAGCTGGCGGACAAATACCACGTGGTGGCACCCGACCTTCCGGGGTTTGGGCGATCGGCAATGCCGCCGCGAGAGAGTTTCCGTTACACCTTTGAGAATCTTGCCGACGTCATGTCGAGATTCACGGAAGTCGCGGGACTCAAGCGTTTTGCCCTATACATCTTCGACTACGGCTCGCCGGTAGGCTTGCGTATGGCGTTGAAGCACCCCGAGCGCGTGTTCGCCATCGTTTCGCAGAATGGCAATGCCTACGAAGAAGGCTTGAGCAGCGGTTGGGATCCCATCCGCACGTATTGGCAGGCTCCCACACAGGCCAATCGTGACGCGTTGCGCCCCTTCCTTGCGCCGGAGACGACGTACTGGCAATACACGCAAGGGGTGTCCGACCCATCCCTGGTTTCGCCAGATGGCTATTCGCTGGACAACTTCTACATGGCGCGTCCAGGCGCGCATGAAGTACAGCTTGACCTCCTGCTCGATTACGCCAGCAACGTCGCGCTATACCCGGAATTCCACGCCTACTTCCGCAAGCATCAGCCTGCGCTCCTCGCCGTCTGGGGCGACAAGGATCCGTTCTTCCTTCCTCCAGGCGCCGAGGCATTCAAGCGGGACATTCCCTCCGCACAGGTGCGCTTCTTCGATACGGGCCATTTTGCTCTCGAGACGCACCATCAACAGATCGCTTCTGCGATCCGTGAGTTCCTCGCCGCCAACGTCAAGTCGAAAGGCTAAGACACGGGCACGGAATCAAGTGGTGAAGTTGTGCCTGCCTTGTCGCGCTATCCGAAGGCGCCACTCTGCTTTAAGCAAAGTGGCGCTTGACGAGGGTAATCATTGAGGAGTGCACCGATGAAGCAACCATCAGTCGCGATCGTGAGTGGAGCAAGCCAGGGCATTGGTCGGGCAACGGCCATTCGACTGGCACAGGATTTTTCACATGTGGCGCTGGTGGCGCGCCATCGTGACCACCTCGAAGAGACGGCGAATTCCGTGAGGGAGCACGGGGCCGAACCTCTGGTCATCGATGTCGATCTTGGTCGTGTTGAATCACCGGAGCTGGTGGTCACCCGCACGCTCGAACGTTTTGGTCGAATCGATGCGCTGTTGAATATCGCCGGCGCCGTGCCGCAAATCGATCTCTTCGAAATGACCGATGAACAGTGGAATAGCGGCATGGAGCTCAAGCTGCATGGCGCCCGTCGGCTCACCATTCGGGCGTGGGAAGCGCTGAAGCAAGCCCGCGGTGCAGTGGTACTGACGTCGGGCAACTCGGCAGTATTTCCGAAAGCTCCTTACGCAGCGGTGGGCACCATCAATGCCGCGATTGTGGCGCTCGCCAAAGCCTTCGCGGAGCGGGGCTTAAGGGACGGGGTCCAGGTCAACAGTGTATTGCCCGGCCCCATCATGACCGGACGGCGTCGCAGCTATCTCGCGAAATGGGCGGTGGATCATGCCGTGCGAGAGGACGAGGCCACGAAAACCTTTCTTGCACAGTCGGGCATCGATCGCTACGGACGTCCGGAGGAAATTGCCGATCTGCTGGCTTTCCTCGTGTCGCCGAATGCACGTTGGCTGACCGGCTCAGCGGTTCGAATGGATGGTGGCGAGGTCACGTCCATCTAATGCGCTTCATCCCACGCCAATGTCAGATCCCCGGTACCGCCGAAACTGTCGTGCAACGCATCGAATAGCACGTCACTAGTGACAAGGGCTACTACCCGGATTCAACGCAACAAAAGTCGGACGTTGGGCAATGGCTACGAGGTCCCCGTCGGCCTATTTTTACAGACCTGTCCAACGGAGTTATGTCATGTACGAAGCTTCATCCATTTCCGTGGCCCCTGATGCCGCGCACCTGTCCTGGACACGATCATGATTGCGTTGCAGGATCTTCGGAACCAGTGGGGTACGGCGCGCTGGGCGCCGCTGCCCATCCGTCTTATCGTGGGCTACGGCTTTTTGGAGCATGGCCTCGCAAAGCTGCAGAAAGGCCCGGAACACTTTGTCGATATCGTTCAAGCGATCGGCACGCCGCTGCCACATCTGATGGCCTGGCTCACCATCTGGGTCGAGTTGCTCGGTGGCATCTTCATGATACTGGGTGCCTTCGTGACCTTGCTCAGCGTGCCCATGGCCATGGTGCTATTGGTCGCCATGTTCACCGTGCATCTCCAGTTCGGGTTCACCTCCATCAAATTGATTGCGGTGACCGCCGAAGGGCCCAAGTTTGGTCCTCCCGGCATAGAAACCGACCTGCTTTATCTGGCGGGACTGTTTTCGCTCGTGTTGAGTGGCCCTGGTCCGCTTTCGCTCGATCATTGGGTCTCCAGGAAACTCCGGAAGAAGAAATAGATCAGGAACCGTTCGGAGGGAAAGCCCGGCCCTCCAGCGGATCATTCGGCACGAATGATGGGGCCTTGTCGCCGACTTTCACGGCACGACCGGCCTGACGCGAAACGCCTGACGCAGCCGTCACCCTCGCCATGACGGAGTGCATTTCGACAACCCATGGTGAAGCTCGTGAGAGTCGCTCATGCAAACGGCCAGGGAGCTCAAGGGCTCCCCGGCCGTCACGTGGGTTGAAACTCAAGCTTGGTTCGCTGGCGATGCAGCCCGCGCGACGTCCTGCTTCAGCAGATAGGCCGATACGGCGAGCAGCACGACGTCCTTCATCAGGAAGGGAACATTGCCGACCATCGCCGGAAAGCCGCCCGCGGACTCAGCCCAACCATTTGGCATGAACGGAATGATCGTCACGGTCAATACGAAGGTAACCACCGAGCCGGCCGCACCGAGAATGCCCAGGCGCTTGTTCCAAAAACCCGCAAGGATCAAAGCGCCAAACGTCCATTCCGCGACGCCGAGGAACCAACTGGCACCGCGGATACCGAAGACCGGATACATCCACGAAATGAGCGGGCCGTTGCTGATGAACGGAACAAGCGTCTGCGCTTCGTATTCAAACCACTTCTGATAACCGAAGAAGAAAAACATGATCACCATGGAAGTGCGGACCAGGTGGTAATCAAGATCCTTTTTGAAAAGCCCGGACTTTGCCAAAGCATGGATGAGTGAGTTCATGATCTATTCCTAAGGTGGCGTGGTGTTGTGGGTTAAGCGAAAAGCGGGATATCGACAGGCGTGTCGTTGATGCGGTTAAAGGTGTTGGTAAAGGTGGTCACGGCTATCGCCAGGCTGATGTCGACCAGGTGCGCGTCGGTGTAGCCAGCGTCTTTGATACTGGCGAAGTTTTCGTCGCTGAGGGTTCCGCTCGTGCGCACCAGGGTTCGTACAAAGCGGATCAAAGCATCACGTTTGGCGTTGCCTGTCGGTTCGCCGCTTCGAATTTGGGCCAGCGTCTCTGGCGCGAGTCCCGCGAGAAGACCCAGCATGCTGTGCGCCGTAATGCAGTAATCGCAGTTCGCTGACTCACTGACGATCAACTTGACGGTTTCCTGGTCTTGCTTGCTTAGTGAACTGGCAGCAACGACACCATCGGCTTGCAGGATGGTTTTGAGTGCAGCGGGTCTCAGTGAACCGATAGCGGCATAGCAATGGGGAACGGAACCGGCAGCTCGCTTGATTTGCTCGAAAATGGCAGCGGCGGCACCCGTCGCAGATTCAAGCGGAGGCATTTCGATGCGTGGCATGAAGGCAATCCTTCGTTGGTTGACGTGGCACCACTTTACGAAGGGCGGGCGAGCTTGTTAATGTCGTAAATGATCATATATATGCTAATTAATCTCATCGGAGATGGCCCATGGCCCCGCCTCTCGACTGGCTAAGCCGCCTGCTGGAAATGACACCGGTTCGCGGTGCGCTTGATCTGCGCTGCATGTACGGCGCGCCATGGCGCATCGACCAGGACGCTTCTGCGGCTGGCGAAATTCCCTATCACGTCGTGCTGAGTGGATCTGCCTTGCTGGAAGATCCTGAAAGCGGCGTGCCTCAGCGCCTCTCCGCCGGCGACATTCTTCTGCTTGCTGATGGCGAAGCCCATTCGCTGCACGACGGAAGTGGCAAACGTGCCCTTCCCTCACGTCAGCGCATGGCGGCCAACCTGATCTTTAGTGAAAACACCGGTGACCGCGATCGTCTGGATATGCTCTGCGGCCGATTCGCTTTTACGGCCACGCACGCACGTTTGTTGCGTGGCTATTTGCCGAGACGATTGATCGTGCGATCGACCGATCGGAATGACGCTGCGGCGAAGCCCGAAACAGGCGCAGATCTGGTGGGTTTGATGGCCCTCATGCGCATGGAATCGGGCGTCGACGTTCTTGGCGGCCGCGCCATGCTCAACGCGTTGTCGACAGCGCTATTTACCCTCACCTTGCGCTTTGCCAGCGAGTCGGGTGAGGCGCCGGTTGGACTGCTCGCTCTCGCGGGCTACCCACGCCTGGCTCCCGCGCTCGAGGCGATGTTTCATGATCCGGGGCATCCATGGACACTTCCTTCGCTCGCGAGTCTTTGCAACATGTCACGGGCGACATTCGTGCGCTTGTTCCAGGAGAAGCTCGGGCGTTCGGCCAGCGATTTGTTGACCGACGTCCGCATGACGTTGGCGTCCAGTGAGCTTCGCAAACCATCTGCTTCCACGGGCGCGGTGGCTGACATGGTCGGCTATCAATCCGAGGCGGCGTTCCAGCGGGCCTTCAAGCTTCACATGGGAGTCACGCCAGCGCGTTGGCGCCGCATGGCGGATCTCCAGACTTAGATGCAGGTGCGCGGCATCCTGTGTCGCGCTGTGTGGACCGTCCAAACCGGTGGGACATCTTTGCTCTGCTGACGGGAAAGCAGATTCGCACCTACCCATCCGCTAAGCCAGGAAAGGCGCCACCTTGGTGGCGCCCTCAGGTCCGGTTTCACTTCACCGGTGGGAAGTCGATCGCGGTGTCGTTGATGCGATTGAACACGTTGGTAAACACGGTCAGGGCGATCGCCAGGCTGATATCGACCAGTTGTGCATCGGTGTAACCGGCTGCCTTGATCTCATTGAACGCGCTGTCGCTGATCGTTCCGCTGGTCTTGACCAGGTTGCGAACGAAGCGGACCAGAGCATCCCGCTTTTCATCGCCGGTGGATTCACCGGTGCGGATCTGCTTGAGCGCGTCGGGCTTGAGGCCCGTCATCTTGCCGAGCAGGCTGTGTGCGGCCACACAGTAATCGCAACCTGCGACTTCGCTGACGGTCAGTTTGATGGTCTCCTGATCCTGCTTGCTCAGCGTGCCTGTTGCCAGGACACCGTCGGCTTGAAGAATCGCCTTCAGCGCTGCGGGACCGAGTGCACCGATGGCTGCGAACGTATTGGGAACACTTCCAGCGGCCTTTCGAATCTGGTCGTAGACCTCTGCAGTGGCGCCAGTAGCGGTATCCAGCGAGGGGGTGAGAATGCGTGACATGAGATGAATCCTTCATTGCGTTGGGGTGTGAATACTCTACGGAGAAGGAATGATCTTTTTAATGCCTTTATTTCTCACAAATATGCTCAATAGTATCAACCTGGACTCAGCGCTTGTTGCCGGCTCCAAGCCCACAATCCATGCCCCATTGCAGGCTGTCTTCCACTTTCGAGGTATGGATGCCAACCGCCTTTCCGCGCTCAATCAAGACGTCTTCACCACTCACGGATTGGCAGTGCGTCAACGCGACGCTTCTTCCGCAGGCGACATGGCGCACCAGTAATCCCCACTCAACAGTCAGCCCAGGTGGGGCGGAAGTGTGCTAATTGATCGGCCACACCGGAGCGTGCACCGGTCGGCAAGCATCCCTCTGTAAGGTCTTTGGGGTGGAAACATGCGAACAGGTCGCCCGATCATCGCGTTTGCTTTCGCACTGCTTTGCCTTTTCATGCAAGGCTGCGGCTCGCTCCCACCCAGCGAAGACAAACCGGAAACACACCACCTGCCGCCGGCCACCGATACACCATCGGCGCAATACACGCGCGCCGAGGTGGATCAGCATCAGCATCAATCCGGCTTTCGGTTACTCACCCTGAGTACCAACGCACTACTCAGTCGTGTGGATCTTGCGGACCATGCGAAGCATTCGATCGATCTGCAGTACTACATTTTTTCGAATGACATGACCGGGCACCTGATGCTGCAACATCTTCTCGCCGCAGCCGATCGCGGGGTGCGCGTTCGGATCCTTATCGATGACAACAACTTCACCGACAAGGACCACCTTTTCGAGGCGCTCAATTCGCATCCAAACCTGAAGGTGAGGCTGTTCAACCCGCTTCAGACGAGAAACCCTTCACTGCTGTCCCGCGCCACGCAATTCATGCTCGAATGGCGGCGCCTCAATCGACGCATGCACAACAAGTCGTTCATCGTCGACAACAGTGTCGCCATCATTGGCGGGCGAAATATCGGCGATGCCTACTTCGATGCCGGCAGCGACACGCACTTTCGGGATCTCGATGTCGTGGCCATCGGCCCCGTCGTTCAGCAGGCTTCCGCAGCCTTTGACAGCTACTGGAACTGCGATTCAGCGTACCCGCTTCAAAGCCTGACAAAAAAAGACGATTCCACCCAAAGCCTCGTCTTGGCGCGGCAGACACTTCAGCGCGAGGTACGGGCGTACGCACAATCGGACTATGCGCAAGCCGCATTGGACGAGCTTCCCGATGGACCCACTGCGGATCGGCGAGGAGCCTGGTTCTGGGGAGACGCCGAGCTTGTGGCCGATCAACCAGAGAAGGTCGAAACCACCCGCGACGTGCCCGAGTTGCGCATCGGACCAAAACTCAAGGCGATGATCGATGGCGCGCAGCATGAAATAGTGGCAACCACGCCCTACTTCATTCCCGGCGATGAGGGCACCAAGCATCTTTCGTCGCTCGCGCAGGGCGGCATATCGATCAAGATACTGACCAACTCACTCGCATCAACCGACGAAACCGCGGCACATGCGGGATATGTGCACTACCGTAAGGCACTGCTTGAGGGCGGCGTGAAACTCTACGAGTTGAGGCCTGCGATGGGCCAAAGCCAGGGGTCCACCTCGCTCGGAAAGTCCTCAGGCATCAGCCTGCACGCAAAGGCGATTGTCGTCGATGGCCGCCAGGCCTTTATCGGCTCACTGAACATGGATCAGCGCTCCAAGCTGCTCAATACCGAGATGGGTGTCATCGTCGACTCGCCTGGCCTGGCGCAAGCCATCACTGAATTCTTCAATACGGCGACCCTTCCTGCGAATGCCTATCAGGTGATGATCGATCCTGCGTCCCACCAACTCGTCTGGCATGCCACGGATGATGGCAAGGGTGTCACTTACCAAAGCGAGCCTGAGGCGAGCACGAAGCGCCGCACGGAGGTGTCACTCCTTCGCGTGCTGCCTATCGACAGTTTGCTTTAGGGTTCGATCGACGCCTGAGTGACCAATGACGTTGACGGATATCGAGCTGATCGCCTGATATTTCCGCACGGCTGCGCACCTGACCCGCATCGGCCACGACTTCACCACTGGCTCCACCGCCGTGAAAATCAGCGCCTTGACTTGCTCGCCTTCCCCTTGGCAGTCGCTCGTGCCGTGCTGGCGCCCTTAGCCACCTTGGCGACCTTGGCGACCTTAGAAATCGTCGTCTTCTTCGTCACCGGGGCAACAATCGGCTTGGCGCTGGGCGCGGGCAGCATGTCGATCTTTTGCTTCGTACTGGCACGCATCAAATCACAGAGCGAATTGAAACGGCAGCAGCACTCGCTGAAGCTTCCCTGCGCCGATATGAGTCCAAGCACCGCAACATGGTGCATGCCGCGCGACTTGAGCGCGGCGGCGGCACCCGCCACCTGCGGCCAGTCGAGTGTGCCTTGCCCAGCAACACGCGCAGGAATCAGCCAGTAGTCGCCGGTGGCGTAAATACCACCGGGATCAAAGCTGACCTCGACGCCGTCCTCCAGATTGATCACTTCGCCTTCGACCAAAGATACGCAGCCTTGCGCGTCGAGATTGACGTGCTGATCCCAGCGGCGCAGCAACGGGTGCTTCAAAGGGTCATTGCTGATCCCATAAGCGGTGACGTTCTTGGGAACGGCAAGCGTGACGAGTCGATTGGCCGTATCGATAGCCGTCACCTGCAGTAGTGGATAGGCGAGCTGTGCCAGTGTGTAGTCGTCATCGACAAGCTCGACCCAGTCGTTCACCACGAGTCCGAGCCGCTGGTCGCGCCCCAGGCTGGCCAACGTCACGGCCATCTGCGCACTGCCATCGCTTTGCGGCGTGCTTGCCGTCTTTGTCACGGAAAAGATGACTGAACCATTTTCCCGCGACCATTTGAAGTTGGTGCCAGTTGGCGTCGGCGTCGTGCTCGCGAGCCCGCCCTGGTGAACCTCCACGCGATAGAGCTGATTTTCGCAGCCCCGATAGTGCGCGTCCGCCGCAATAACGCAGGGATCATTATCCGACTCGACCGGGCCTAGCTGCGCCCGCATGCGAGGCCACGCATAGGCGGCACGCGCGCCAAGAATCTGGCGAAGGGGTGCACATGGGTCGTTGTTGTTTGGCGCTGCACCGGCGGCAAGACCGTTGCGCAGCTGGGCAATATCGGCGATCTGTTGCTTGATCGCGACCTTCTCCGCATCATTGGTGGCCGCCTGCAACCGCACATTGAGCGCGGCAGTGGCAACATCCAGCGGCGCGCCTTCATGATCCGTTTCGATGTCCAGCATGCGCACTTGCCATACCGTTTGCGCGCGCGTGGCGGTGTCGACGCCATTCAACGCGGTGTCGGCAACATTTGGTGCTTCCAGCGCAGAAAGATGCCGCTCCCAGACATCCAGCCATAACGCGAAACTTGCTGGCGGGTCCGTCCAGTTTCCACCGTCATCGGCAGGCGCAGGCGCGTAAGGCTGACTACCCAATGTGCACATCACATCGTTCTGGCAGAGGATGCCGTCGACATAGAAATGCCCAGCGGACAATTGCCAATCCGCCACGTGCGGCTGCAGCGTGATCGCAAAGCCGTCACCCACGGCCCAGCATGGCCCTACCAGGTCCCTGATCAGGGTATGTAGCAGATGAAGCTGGATGCTGGCCTGCTCATTCCAGTCCGCCTCCAGCAGCACCCTTCCCTGCTGCTGGAACACCTGGCTGTAATGACGTGCCGGATCGAACGTGACACGTGCGAAGTCGCCTTTCATGGTCGATCTCCTAGCTCGCGTAGAGAATGCCGGCGTCGGTATCCGCAGGCACGTATTCCTCCAACCGCAAGGCGAGGTTTGCCTCGCGCTGCGGTTCGTACAAGTCGTGGTACACGCCCATCGCCGAACCGTCCGACGCGCCACTGCGGATTTCCTCGCAGCAACTGTCGGCCAGCCGCGCATAGTTGGGCGTGGTAAAACGCAGACTGCGGAAACCTGGCACCACGCGAAGCGCCTCCTGCGGGCGCTGTGTGGCCGTCACCGCGGCGAGTGCCAAGTCGGGCTGGCAATGGAATCGCTGAGGCGTACGCGAACCCGGCGGTACGTAGCAAAAGCGGACGCAACCCCATTGCCGGCGTAGCACACGCACCGGGCTGGCGAAGATGCTGTCCTCGGCCAGGCTGACGCTGTGTGCCTGCACTTCGCCAATGATCGTGCAACGGCGAATGCTTGCGTCCACATAGGCGACCGCCTCGTCAGGCGCGCCCAGCGCCACGCGTTCGATGCCGGTGGCATCCACGACGCTGTCACACAACTGAAGAGATGGCGGCTCGCCGCGACGGGCCGGACTGATCACCGAGATGGCGCCAACAATGCTCTGCTCGATTCGCAGCGATGCGTGTGTGCTGTCCAGGGTAACGCTGGGTTCGCCGGGACGTTTCGGGTCGCAATCGCAGTGCAGGGCCCAGCCGGGAACCAGGGTGCAGTGGCGGATCACCAGTTCGCATAGATCCTGTTGCGGCTGCGCTGCACTGTCGTCACCGTCTTGTCCGTGAACTTCGACACCGCGGCCTACGATCAACAGGCCATCGAGCAATAAGCGACTACCGGCGCCACCGGTGACGCTCAACGCGTCCGGCTGGCTGGCGCGCACGTCGAGCAGGCGTAGTACTGGTCGCGTGCGCTCGGCCGCGCGCAGCTGGATCGCTTCACCCTCGGACAATTGCAGGTCGATGCTGCCTTCGTAGACGCCGCTCTCAGCCAACTCGATGATGAGCGCGCGCAGTGCAGGCTCGGCCTGTTTCGCCTTTGTCCACGCCGTGAGTGCATCGGCGATGCTGGCGTAGTGTCCCGCTGGCAGCGCTGTCTTGGCCGGGTCGCTGTCGGGCAAAGCAGTGTGGACAATATAGCGCGTGGCATTTTGCAGTTCTGGCGTGATGCGCGCGTACTCGCCGCCACCGATGTCGGCGGCAAATCCGTACTGATAGGAAACCCACACGCCGCGCTTTGGCCGCTGGTTGGCCGGAAACATCAGGCGGCCGCGCTCGGGGTCCACCGCTACGCGACCACGCGGCACCAGGTAACGCCACCCCGCGAGGTCGGCAGGCATAAGTAGTTCGCGCGGTATCGGTAGCCCCTGCCCCTTGGACGGCCAATCGGGGGCATAGATCAGCACACTCCGATCTTCACCATAGAGTGCATCGGACACGGTGAGGTAGTCGGCGTTCGGTCCGCGTTCTGCAAAACGATAGCGGCGCAGCGGCACTGGAAGGTTGATCTCCTGCGCGATGTGCGTCGCCACCGTCTCGTCCACCGGCTGCTGGAAAAGCGCCGTATCGTTGCCCAACACGCTGAAGGTGAAGCAATGCGGGCCACGCTCCTCCAGGCAGTATGCAGGCGTGGTCGTAACCGGATAACTGCGAAGGCGGAAAGCAAACACGCCTACGTCGGGGATACCGTAGCGGCCATGGCGACGGCGACTTCCCATGCGTCGCACGTCCACGCTATGCGCGAGCGAATCAAATGCACCGTTCGCCCAGCCTATGCGCTGCATGACACCTGGCTGGCGCAAGTCCGCTGTGCCACCGCGTTGTGGATGTTGGTGATCGAGGTGTTGCATCCACCCAAGCAGTCGATAGAACTCCACTGCCCGTGCGGGCCATCCAGCCGCATCGCGCGCCAGGTCTTCCAGCAATGACAGCGTGCCCTTGCGGCGGCGCGCGTCAATGGTGTTCGCCACATCGGCACGCGGTGCCAGCACGCGACCCAAGCGAGCCGTGTGAGCGCCTTCGTCAGCCAACGACGCTGCTTCCGGCAACAACTCGTAACCAAGCAGATCGCCGATATACGGCACGACCCAGTCGTCGCATGTCTCAATGAACCAGTTGTTGTACAGGCGGGTGATGTCGTGCTCAAGCACATTGGCCTGTGTCGACAACACGCGCAGGAAGTCACGCAGTGGATAGCCAAGCTCCGCGTCACGCATGCGGTAGATATCGGGCATCAGCTCGTACAGGCGATCCGGATTCGCACTCATGAGGTGACCTCCTGCAACAGCAAGGTGTCGGGCACATCGGGCAGGAAATAGGCCAGCTGCGCCGGCTGACCCACGCCGCTGGTGTCATAGCGTGCGGGCAAAACCTGTACACGCTGCGCCAGGGTGATGGGCGTAGTCGTAGCCGCTGCGTGCGACGTGATGGCAACCTCGCCGCTGCCCTTGCCGTCTCCGTCATTCGGATCGTCTGCACTGAACCCCGCAAGCAAGGTCGTCTCGTCGAGGCTTCCGAAGGCATCCACGTCAACCCAGGCGACGCCGCGCACTGACTGGATGCAGGCGACGATTTCACTCAAATAGACGTTCTGCGCCAGTGCGCGTCGTTCAAAGCCAAAACGGTCCAGCAAGGCCGCACGCACCAGCGGCTCGACCGACTCCCAAGCGTAATCCGGTGCCAGCCCGACCTTGGCGCTCAACGTAAGCGCGAGCAGTTCGCGAACGTCAAGACGAACGGGTAACCCCGGATCCCCGTATAGCTGCAGCGCCTGCAGCAGGTTGCGGTAAAGGTCGGACGTGAAATCGATTGGCGCATCCGCCGCACCGGCAATAGTCACCAACACCTGTGCCCCGAGCTTGATGGACGCAGCCTTGTCGACGCCGCCGAACGTTCGCGCGAAATCGGCGTAATCCGTGACCGATACCAGTCGATCCAGCGCGAGCACCGCCAAAGGCACGTTGCGTCGCGCCTGGTCACGTGTCTCCGCATCGGCGCCACCGGAGGCACGCAGCGGATTGATGACTTGCTTGACGCCCAGCGGCTTGGTGGCCAACAGGCTGATTTGCTGGGCATCCACATTACCCGGCGTGCCGATGCCGTTGCGGTAGACAGCGGTGACGTTCTCGACACCGGTGGGAAGGCGCGCACCATGAATGCCATCGCCAAAGGTGACGCTGGTCTTTCCGTTGTCGTCGGTTGCTGTCACAAAGTCGCGATCGCCATCACCGGCAAAGGCGAGGTTGCGTACCTCATGCCATTGCACGCCATTGACCCTGACGGTGAGCGTGCTCTGCACGCCGTCGACCGTTGCGGCAGACACATAGGTGAGTGGCGATTGCTTGAGCCCGAATACCTGCATCGGTGTGGCGCCATTGGCGCTGCCGAGCACTTCGTTGCGCGTTTCGCCGTGAGTGGCACGGACGACGTTGGCGTAGATCTTTACGCTACTTCGCACATAGGCAAAGGCAAGGCCCTGGTTGGCGAGCACAAGCGTGCTGTGCACAGTATCGCCCGACAGTTGCGCATTCACGCCCTGCTCCACCGCGGCAAGCATCACCAGTTCGGCAGCGGTCACTGCATCAGTGCCCGGCACATCGGCGCGCTGTCCCTCGACGATGACCCAGCGCCCTGCCTTGAGCCCATCCACTGCCGTATCGAGCGTCAGGCGCGTGGCGCTGTCGGCGGGAATACTTGGGGCGGCAATGTTGCCCACGGTGTCACTGATGACCTGATCGGCCAGCAGCAACGGCTCGCTTTGCGCGAACACCTGGGTACCGCGCAGCTTGGTGATGGTTGATTCGCTACTGAGATCCCAAAGCGAACCGTCAGCGCTTTTGACCAGGGCAATCTCAGTAGATTTGCCACTAATGCCGTACGCCGTGCGCGGATGCACCCGCACACTTCGGGCCTGCGCCACGAACGGAAGCTGCTGATCGCTCCGCTGCGGCTGGATCAAAAGGTAGCTGTCCACTGCCACACCATCGTAGGCATTATCCAGCTGCACGACATCGATCGTTTCGTTGGGCGGCCAGTCGTTGCCTGGTGCCGAAATGAAGGGAATGGCAGCCTTGGTCGCTGCATCCGGATTAACCTTCATCACCATGGGGAACACCGCGTTGTACCCGAACATCGGCGCGGTGAGGCGCAACGCAAATACGCCACTAAGCGCCGGGGATGGCACACCGTGCGGTATGCGGGTCCACGAGCCATAGAAGGTATCGATCAGCCGTGCTTCGAAGTTCAGCAACAACTGCGGGCGCACGTCGCTGGCGACACTCAGCGCGGTAGCGGCGTTGCGCGGCAGTAGCAGGTTGTTCGCTGGCTGTACGGTCGGGCTCAGCTTCAAGGCACTAAATAGTGCCGAGAACGGCACGTGGAAGCCTCCGCCTGGTGCTGACGTGGCACCGAACGCGGCATTTACCGCAGCAGCGAAAACAGCGATAGGTGGAGGCCCCGCTGGCGGCGCGTCGTTCCCGAACGGCGGCCGCATGAGGTCGCCATAGCTGTCGCCGTGGTCGCCACCGAAGAGTAAAAGCTTGCGGACCCAGGTGAGCGCCTCGAGCCAGTTGTCATGGTTTGGGCCGGCGCTTGATGCGTACAGTGCATCGATACCCACTGTTGCCGCATCAATAATCTTCAACGAGATCGGATCCAGCGGCTGCAGCTCGATCCTGCTGCGATTGCTCTGCTGCTGCATATCTACCGATTGCACCAGCCGAGTAGCCTGCACACCGGTGGCAAGGTCGCCAAACAGGAACAACAGGCGATCGCCCTGCTTGAGGTTACTGCTGGTGCCTGCGATGCATAGCTCGCCCAGGCTAGCGATCGTATCCACCGTGATGTTTTGTGGCTGGGTCAACCGTGGCTGCAACGCATTCCATTCGCTGCGTGCGTCAAGCGGCTCGGCGGTTTCAAATGTCTGCATCTGCTCGCCGGGCGCCGGTATCGATTGCGCCTTGGCGCCCTTGGGAATCGTTACTGGCGATGAGTTGTCGTCGATGGTGTAGGCCAGGTACACGCTGGCCGCAACGCCTGGCCGCAGGCGGTAGTCCAGCAATCGCCCGAGCTGCAGCACCGAGTAACGCTCTGTGGCCGTGCGCAGGTAGCCTTCGTTGGCGATGCGCTCCTGATAGAAGCTGAGCACATCGGCACCCACCGCCCACGCGTCGAGCAAAGCCATCGACGCATCGTCCAGCAGGCGGGTGCGCAACCCAGCCAATGCCGGCAAAGCGGCATCGCTCAGGTCCATCTGCATGGTGGCGAGGAAATCCTCGTAGGTGCCGACGCGATAGGCAAGGCTATCCAAGCCCGGACGGTTGTAGAGGGAGCGCGGTGTGCGCGCACTGACGCCGCATCCACAGGCGCAGGCATGTTGACCGCAGGCGCTGCAGCAGCTCATCGTCCACCTCCCATCGCAAACGCGATGCTGCCGTGGTCGGGATGGTCCGGATCGTTGTCCCCTTGCGCGATCTCGGCTGCAGCCAGATGCAGCACGCCGTCATCAGGAACGTCGCCCGACTTGCCGCCTTCCATCCGTGTCAGCGTGCGCAATTCAACGTGAGCCACGCCCGTAATCGCTTGTGCCTCGGCCATCAATGCGCTTGCCTTGACCGACTCACCGAGCAGCAAGCGATCCGGATGAAAGAATCCCGGCGTGCCATCGCTGCGCAAGTCGGCCGTGAAACGGTCAAGCAGTTCTGCGTGCACATGGGCCACCAGGAAATCCGGCAACACGCAGACGAACAGTTCGATCAGAAGCGGCACATATCGCGCGCCCTGCACAGCGATGTCGTGACCGATGCGTCGATAAGGCTGGAGATCGGCCTTGATGCGATGGGCGAGCGCGGCGGGAAGGTTCTCGCGACCCAGCGGGTCAACCACCACATCCGCCTCATACCAGCTGCCATTCCATGCCAGTGAGCAAGTTGCGCCCTGTAGCGCCGGCTCGCGTTGGGCGAACATGGCGTAGTCATCGGCGATGATCGCGCGTAGCGGATTTGCGCGAAACGCACCGGGCGCATACAGCTTCACTTCGGCCAGGCTTTCCGGCGCCGTGCCACCACTGGCTGGCAAGGGATTGCGGGGCGTGAGATCGGGTGGCGGAACCCCGTCCTTCAATGCCAGCCATACGATGCTCTCGCGACCGACGTTACCCACGGTGCCGTTGCCGAGGCGCGACGAGGCGCGGAAGAAATCACCGGCCTGCGGCTGTTGGCCGAGCACGCCGTCACCAAAGCGCAAATTCGCGGCGCCATCGTCATCGATTTCGACGACAACATGGCGATCGCTCGGGACGCTTTCCAACAGGTCCTGACGTGTGTCCCAGCGCCACTGATCTTCTGGCGTGCCGCTCACGAGGACATCGCCCAATGCGCCGCCGTAAATGCGTAGCTGCGGCAAGGCGGCACGCGGATCACGCACAAGCAGCTGGCATACCGGCGCGTTCGCGTTTCCAGGCAGAGGCTCGGCCCAGGTCAGCGGCACGCCTGGCAGCACATGACCCGTGTCGCTCGGCGGTCGCAGCACGTCTTGCACGGCGTCCTCGCAGCGACAGCAGCCGTACTGCGTGGCGCCGGGAACCAGCCAGCAATCTTCGGCGAGCGCCATGCAACGCGGGCAGGCATCCGGCATCGCGGCGAGTGCATTGCCAAGGCCGGGATAGGTGGCATTGTCGATACTGTCCGCCGGTGTGCAGATGGCATCACATTGGCATTGCCCCGGTACGTGATCGCCGTGATCGACCAGCAACACATTGCCTCGCGCAAGACTGACATCGTGCAGCCATGAACAATCGGGCGATGGCCTGCGTACCGACAGGCACAGGTCGAACGGCAGTGCGTCGCAAGAATCCCAACTCACTTGCAGCAGCAGGCTGCCATCGAGCGGATCAACCAGCTCTTGTATCGCCGTCAGTCGCACGGCATGGCGATGGTCTGGATTCGCATCAGCCGGATTGCCGGTCGCGGCACCCAACACTTCCTCGAAGATCAGCAAGTCGCCCACCTGCAACTTCAGCACGCGCTGCGGCGCGACGACCATGGCAGCGCTTGTGGCCGTAGTCGCCGGAGACGGCGAGTTGCCCGCCTTTGCTCCGCCGGCTGCCACAGGCGCTGCCGGATCCGGCGGCGTTTCCGGTGATGGAGGTACTGCAGGAACCGAAAGCGGCGGCCATGGCGCATCGACCAGCACGGCCTGCGTGCTGCCACGCGGCAGACAGCACAGTTCGTTGCCCCAGGTGTAAAGACGAATGGCGCTATGCGCACCGATCACCGTGATGGTGGTGGCACCGTCCAGTGGCATCGGCTCGAACACCAGCGCGCCTTGCGCCCGCGCGGCGGCCAGCTGCGCGGCATTGATCACGCCGGCCTTGGCGTCCGCTTGCCCTGCGGGCGGTACCAGCAGCAAAAGATTGTCGAGGTCGAGCGTGGATTCACCGGCTGGCAGCGACAAGGCCACCAGCGCGCGCGCATTGCAGCCTTCATGCATGCGGTAATCCACCAGCCTCGCGTGCCGGCGCACGGAGATGCGCCGCCGAGCCGTGGCCAGGTAAGCCTCAGTGGCTACGGCATCCTGGTAATAGCTGAGATAGTCAGCGGTATAGGCCAGCGTTTCGACCAGGGCTATGCCGATGTCGGGCACATGGCGCTCCTGCCATGCCGGCACATTGAGCGCCATGCGATCGAGGAACAGCTGGCGGAAGCTTCCGTAATCCTTGGCGAGATAGTTGATTTCCGGTGGCGGCACTGGCGCCACGACGCAGGGCACTTCCGTCGCGCAGTCAAAGTCCTTCGCGCAATCGAGCCGGAAACGCAGCGTGACGCAGGCATAGCGAGGGTCAAAGCCAGGATAGGCAACCCAGCTTGCCACGTCGTTGCCGGAGGATGCATCGACCAGGCACAGGCAATAGGCAGTGTGATCACCTTCGCGATCCAGCACCACGCGCAGACAGACGTCATCGTGCAACTCGGGCTCCTGCTCCTCATTGACGCTGAGCACGCGCAAGCCTGTGATGCGATCGCCGCCACTGAGGCGCACGTTGGAGACGCCGATGTCCGATGGCACCTCGCCGAACAGATGAACGCACAGCGTCACGCCGTCATCGCCCACTTCGACATAGTCGATGCCGTTGAGTTTCCCCGAAAGACGCAGGCGCTCGCGACGCGCTTCGTCGCTGCAGGCTGGCAACAGCATGCAGCCAATTGGGCCGTAATTCGCGGCGCTGCCCGCGGTGCTCATGGCGTACTCCGCGTGAAACTGTCGCTACGCGCGTCGCCTGTGGCGAGCACGATGTAACTGAGGTCCACCTGCAGGGTCGAGTCGTTACTGGTGACTTGCAATGCGTTGACGCTGATGACGTCGCCGAGGTAACGCTGCAATGCCGCCTGCAGCGTGAACTGCAGTGCGGCGGCAATCTCGGGGCTGTTCGGCGCAAACACCATCTGCAGCAGGCCGCTGCCGAAATCCGGGCGGTTCACGCGCTCGCCAGGGTTGGTAAAGAGCAGCTGCTCGATCATGTCGCGCACGTGGTCGTCGTTGTCTGTCGACGCGGTGCGGCCACGACGGTCGAAGTGATAGGGAAAATCGATGTTCATCGCGGTGTCCATGACATTCTCACATGGCGCTGACGCGCATCTGGCTGGCCACGATCAGCAACGGCGTGCCGGTGGGCGCGCATATCGCCTGACTGTCGAAACACAGCAACGGTTGCCCGTTGGAAGTAACGCGCGTCGCCGAGGTAACGAATTGCGCACTCACGCAAGGGCCATTCGCAGCAATTGGCGGCGGCAGCACGCAACCAGCGATCAACCATGGGCCGGGCATCGTCACCGTGGGTTGTCCGCTGACCGTGACACGCGGATTCGGCGTCGTGGCCTGCGCCTGCCCGGCGTGCGAACAAAGCACGGTGGCACCAACATGGATGAGAAAGCCCGGCATCGCGTATCTCCCTACGTCACGACCAGCGCGCCGTTGTTGATGGTGACGGTGGGCCCAGCCAGCACGATGGTGGCGCCCTTGCCGTTGGAAATCGTGATGCCGATGTCGTTCACCACGATCATCGCGCCCGTGGTGCTCTTGATCATGATGCCGCCGGTGGGTCCGGGAAGATCGCTGATGGAAATGGAGTTCTGCAGGATCGACGCCAGCACGATGCTGGGGCTGGCCGGATTGCCGGCGAGTGCCAGCGTGGGCACCTCGGCCGCCACGCCCCAGTAGCCACCCGTCCAGATCGGATAATCCGGATCGCCCTGCTCGAACTCGATCCACACGCCAGCACCGATCTGCGGCACGACATAGGTGCCGCTCAATTTGCCGGCGATCGGCATGCAAGGCATGGCCCAACTTGATGGCAGCAAGCCAGATACGTCCGGCACCATCGCCTGGATGCGGCCCAGCTGTTCCGGGTCCACGTTCTGGATCACCGTGCCGCGGTACTTGCCATAGAACTTGGTCATGGCGGCACCAGCGGTAAAGTGGAGATGAGTCCTTTGCGCGACAGACTGAAGCTCTGCTTGTATTCGCCGCGCTTGATGGTGTGCCGCACTTCGCTCACGTAGTGCAGGCCGTCAAACGCGGGACCGACACCTCGCACACCCACCAGTTGACGCGCCCTCAGCACGCGACCGTAGCGCGTGACATCGAGACTGCCGTGCCCGCTGACGGTATCGGCGGATTTCGCTGCTTCCGCCATGCCAAGCAACATGGCGCGCACTGGCGTGTACTTGGCTGTCTCGGGCAGCGCGCGGAATGTCTGCGGTGGCGGATCGATCAGACCCAGCGGCGGATTGAGTGGACCGATATCAGGGATCGGAATCGGCAGCGGCACCTTGGTCTGCTGGTTCTGGATATAGACGATGGGCAGGCTGCGCGCGTTGCCGTTGTAGCTAAAGCTGAGACTGTCGACATTGCTGCCCGCATCCATGTCTGCATTCAGTGCGGGCTGCGGTATGCCCACCTTCACCTTCGGCCCCCAGTACGCCGTGCTCATGCCGGGGGCCGGACCCGGCTCGATGTAAAACACATAGCCCACCCGCTCGGCCAGCAGACGGATGTACTCCAGGTCGCTGCCCTGCTGGGTGGGAATGCGGTCGGTGGGAATAGGCACATCGATAGCGATGCTGGGTATCACCAGCGGAATGACGCCGAGAAAGGCGTACTTGGCCAGCAGCAAGGCGACAATTGCCTCGGCCGGCATGGCCGGATACGGCAGGCCCGGCAGGCCGGAGAACTCCAGTTTCTGCATCACCGTAGTGAGGTCGTCGCCAGTGACCTGCAAGCTTGTATGCCGCTGGTCCGCGCCAGGCACAACCTCGGTCTTGGTCACCACACCATCGATCAGTACCTGTGGCGTGCCGTTGACCGTCACCACCACGATCACGCGAAGCAGCGGCACCACACCGCCGCCGCTCAGCAAGAACAACGTGTGCAACGGCGACTGCACACTAAGCGTGAACTGCAAAGTGAAAGCACCTGCCGCTTCATCGGGCTGCACCACTTCGATCTGCGTGAGCGCATCGAGCACCAACTGCGGCACCGGCACGGGCACCACAGGGCCGACCAGCAAGGTCAGGTGCACGCCCTTAAGCATGCGGCACCCCCGGAATGCCTTCCGGCAAAGTGATGGCCAGCTTGCGGCCGATGGTCTCGGTGAGCTCCTCGGGCCGTAGCGCACGGTTCGCGTCGCACAAGCGCCAGAACTGCTCCGGGTCACCAAGATACTTTGCGGCCACGTTGTCCGGTCGCTCGCCCTGCACCACGCGATGCCATTGCAAAAGCGCAAAGCTCTCCGGCGCCGGCACGATGCGTCGCTTCAAATAGACCACCGGCGTACCGTCCGCTCTCACAAAGGTGCAGGTGGGTGTCAGTGCGTAGCGACTCGTGGGAGGAAAGATCACAGTCATCACGGCACTCCCGTAATGCCAAGCGCAGAGAGCGGCATGGCAGGCGCGCTACCGGCCAGTTGTTCCTTGCGTTGCAGATAGCTCATGAAAAGGCTGGCGGCCTTGTGTCCCGTCGGCACATCGTTCACCGACAGCACGCGCAAGCCCAGGCTCACCTTGGCGCGAATCGGATTGAGCGCGGTATCGAATGCCTCTTCGGTGATGCTCAACTCGGTAACGCGCACCGGCAGAATGCGCGTCTGGCTCCAGACGAACAGCGCCAACGGCGTTTCCATCGGAATGATCTCCAGCGTACCGATCTGCGATAGCGCATCGTTGGTGTTCAACTGCGCACTGGTGGGATAGATCAACGTTTCCAATGCAGCAAGCTGAGCGAAAACACCCGACTGCGTGGCGGCGCTGTTCTGATCGGGAAACTCCAGCTGGTCGGTGGCATCGATTTCCGCCTCCAGCTTGATGGTCTCCACCGGCGGCCCTTTCAGGCGCAGCACTTCGGACCGATCCCCACCATCCGCACTGATCGCCTGCACCTGCAGCGAGCGCGTGAGCGAGTCGGGGTTGTACTGCAGCGCGATCACACGCAGCACGGCCGAGCTGTCCGGATCGATCAGCACGAGCCCGCCCTTGAGGATGCGCGGTGAGCCGGGGAAGCTGCTCATGAGGCCTGCTCCGCAGTGGATTGCGGCTGTGTAGCCGCACTGGCGTACGCTTCACCAGCCGGCAACTGGCGCCCAGGAAAGTCGCCCGGTCCCTGAGGGAGGTCTCTTTTGGTCACATCGATGATCGTGACGTCCCTGCCCCCGACCACACCCTTGTGGAAGCGCCGCGTAATGATGTGCGAGCCGATCACGACACCGTTGTGCGCATAGTTTTGACGGCACACTGCTTCGCAAGCGTTCATCCCGGCAGGATTGCGCGTGGCGTCGTGCAGAAAGCTCAGGTCGCGCGAGCGCGTGACGTGGTAATCGTAGAAGCGATTGCGCGTGGCCGGCTGGGCCGGAATAATCGCAGAGCGACCAGACGCACCGCCGATGGGAAAAGTGGAATCCCCATGGCAGGGACCTGGACTGGTAAGTGTCGCCGGGCAAGTGTTTGAGAGTTGCCATAGCTCTTCAACCACGCTATCGCCATCCCAGGTCACGTTGTCGGGCAATACCTGCATGCGTGCGATGCTTCCGTAGCCCGAGAGATAGCCAGCCTGTAGACCCGCCTGGGTGAAGTCACTGACGGTATCCACCCGCGTGCCGGTAGGTCGCCTGCGTGCCGACGAGGGCGTGCGAGCGGTTCCGGTCGCTCCACCCGCGCTCAGGCCACTACTGGAAGGAATCGGAATATTCACCGACTCCAACCCTTCGTCGTCTTCGCCGCCATTGAGTGAAACCTCACGGACATCCACCGGCAAGCGCGTGAAGTCGTGTGCAGCGGGCAAACCGGAACCGCGGGCTTCCACTGTCGTTCTCATCATGGCCGGAGCCAGAGGGCTTTCATGCTCCGCAGCAGATCGCGATTGTCGCGACGCAGCCCAGGGCGTCCGCGGAAGTCGCTTTTCAGGGCACTTGGTACAACTCGCGCTGTGAGCACCGCAACCGCAGGTTCGCTTCAAGCCAGTCACAGCCGCGGGCACCGGCATCGTCCGGGACGATGATCGTTGACTGAGAGCGAAGGCACTCATGGCACGTGTCCGAAGCCGAGCAGCTTATCCATGCGACTCAGCACATACGAGAAGCCCTGCACGCGCGGGCTACGATTGCCCTCGATGGTGTAGAGCATGCCGTCCTGCACGGAATGCACGATGCCGACATGGCCAAACCAGCCTGCCAGACTCACACGCCACCACACGACGATGTCCCCTGGCAACGGGATGTAGCGCGCCGTCGGGTCGATGGACCATCCCAGCTGCTTGAACTCCCCCAGCATGGTGCGCGCGCTGGCCGTATAGGCGAATGGCATATGTGACTTGTCACCACCACATCCTTCCATGAAGCAATAGCTCGTGAAGGCTGCGCACCACGGATTGCCTTCGCCGAGACCCGTTGGCGCGAGGTACTTGCGCACGAACTCCCCACGGTTGTCACCGCCTTCTTCACCCGCGCCGGCTTTCAGCTGGTCGATCGCGGCGCCGAGCGCCGCACGCCCTACGGCGCTCCCGCCATCAGGCATGCTCGTGTAATCCACAGCAGTGGGCGTGTCGATCAATGGCTTGGGATTCTGCAGGCTCCACCATGTCAGGGGGCCAGCGACGCCATCCACAACCAGCGGCTGGCCGTGCTGGTCGAGGTTCTGAGCCTGAAAGGCGCGTAACGCCTGCCACGTCTTGGTATCGAAGATGCCGCTGGTCGACGCCGCGTAGCCACGCTGCGACAGCAACTGTTGCAACAACTGCACCTGCTGGCCGTGGTCGCCCTTGCGTATTGTGTCCATCACCATCTCCTTGAAGGTCCCCTGGTGCTGTCTCGCAAGCACACACCATGGTTCTACTGGAGTGTTCAATCCCGATCCGTTCAATCCCGTTTGTTACTCGGCAAATCAAAGTTGAAGGGCCCCGGCGGCTTCAATCCGAACGATTTTTGCGCCGCCTCCAGCACTTGCGGACTGCATTCAACGCCGCTGTATTCATCGCGAGCCGGAACACCGGGCTTGCGCTCGCGGGTCGTGCGTGTGCGCTCAAGAACGATCGCAGCGCGACGCATCAACTCGAACGCCTTCTCGCGTTGCTGGCTGAAAGGCAACCGCTCGAACTTCGCACGGTTCGCAGGCTCGGCAGGCGCCAGTGGATCGGCCTTACCCGTCTTGCCGAGAAATTCATCGACCGCGCCATGCTCCATCCCCCGCCCCTCGGGCTCCGGCTCCTGCTTGCCCTGCTCTGGCGGAAGCTCACTCTCCCCACTTTGCTTGGCATCCTTCAGGTCGCAGCCAGCGCATACCTTGGGATCAATCAACCAATCGTATGCAGCCTTCGCTCGCTCGATGGCCAACGCGACATTGCCTTCGAATTGGGGGAGATGTTCCGTGCCACGCGGCCCTTCGGGCGAGGTAAAGCCCTTGATGGAGGTAACGCGATAGCCCTGTTCGTTGAGTGCCTGAATATCCGTAGGTAGCCTGAAATCCTTGCGGACATCGTGCATCGCGTGTTTGAAGAAAACATAACGCGTCTCGACATCTGTCTTCTTCTCTTCCGGTACTTCCGGGATCGCCGGCACGTGATTGACCTTTTCACACGTGAATACGATCTGCTGCTTACCCTTCTTGAGACACTTGACGCTTCTGGTGGCCGAACCGCCGCCCAATTCGATGGTGAACATGCATGACTTCGATTGCGGGTTGCAATTGACTCCACCCGTCACGGTTACATCATCGGTCTGCACTTTCACCGAACCTCCAGCGCCGCTAACGCCGCTCTGATCCACCTTGACGGATGGTGCGATCGTCAGCGTGAAGCTCTGGCTCTGGACGAGGGTGAACTTCAACGTCGGTGTAATGCTGACGCCCTTCAGGGCATCGGATCCAGCAACCATGTTGGCGATGGTGGTAGCGAGCGCTTGCGGTATGTCGATACTCGGCCTGATGTTCACCTGGGTACCGTCCTTGCATAGCTCGATATCCAGCCAGATCTCTTTGAAACTGGCACCGGGCGTGACCGAGCCATGAAATCCGGGAACCATCGGGCCATCCGTTGGCGTCATCGTGACCCGGTAGCTGGAGCCATCGGGACACAGAACGTTCCGCTTGTCCGGGCTATCGCCGGGCGATGCCGAGCATCCGCTCAACTGTCGGCGCACCACGCCACCGCCTGCTGACGCGACTGTCGCTTTGCCGCCACGCATGACGGCATCTGCCGCCTGATCCGCGGCGCGCTCGCTCGCATCGCTGGCATCGCCGATCTCCAGCGAAGGGTGCAGCCCCGATGCGCCCGGATCCTGGATCGTATGCGCGAGCTCGTGGGCCAACAGATGGCGGCCAGCCGGCGTGTGCGGAGCATAGCGATGATGATCGAACACCACATGTCGCCCCACCGCATAGGCAAGCGCACCCACCGATCTGGCGGATTCCGCCGCCTGACCGTCCGTGTGCACACGCACGCCGCTGAAATCGTGGCCGAATCGAGGCTCCATCCACGCACGCGTCCCCGCATCCAGCGGCTGGCCTGGCGTGTCCAACACGTCATGCACGACATGTGGCGCCGCTTCAAGCGGAGCGGCACCACTGCTCTTGCGCTGGACACGCTTCTTGCAGCTTTCGCATTCACCACCGCCTGTCGCGTGACTGCCGCATGCGCATTTGCGTCGCAAGCGAAGCCCGGCGTGCGCTAACGGCACGCTTGCTGCCTTGACGACGCTGGCGGAACGCTCAAGCACGACGAGTCCCTCGTACCGCACGCTTGCGAGCGGGAGCATTCTTCGCCACTGGCTGCTTCGCCTTGCCCAGCGAACCGAGAAACGCCTCAAGCTTCTTCGCGTCCAGACCACGCTTCTTCTTGGTCGTATCGATCGCATCGATGATCGAATAGGCCTCGTCGCAGTACTTGGCGAGGAAGGCCCAGCTCATCTGCTGCTTGCGCCCCCAGGTGACGCAGACCGGGCCGATCTTGGTGTATCCCGGCACATAGACGTAGTGGCCGTTCTTTGGATTGGGCTTGCCAGTCTTGCCGCTAACCACTGCCCACGGCTTGCCTGCATGAAACTGGGTAATGGCCGTATCGGGCAAGGTGAAGCCAAGGCCCACACCGATATCCAGATAGACGGAGCGCTTGATCTGGCTTGGCGTGGTCGGATCTACCTGTGCGAAGGCCTTGATCTTGTAACGGCGCTTGGCCGCGAGCCAGCCGCTCGTGCGCCACTCCTTCAGCGAGTCGAGCACGACCAGACCGGCATCGGCACCACCGGTCTCCTGAAAGTATTCCGTCAGTACCTCCTGTTCGGTGATGGGAATCAGTTTTTTCTGTTCCGCGAACTCAAAGCGAAGAGTCTGATGTGCGCGGCCCGCCATGACGCAATCGCCATACCAGTCGTTTCCAAACATCGGCGTGGGAATACCGTGATGGTTCACGTCGAAGTCGTACTCGGCGGGCAATGCCGGTGCGGCTTTCAACAATGACGCGAACATCAGGTTGCGCGAATCGCGTTTCGCTTTCTTCTTGCCGAAACGGATGATGCCGCCGGGGCGGGGTTTGGGAATGCGGATACTGGCGGATTTCTTCATGACATCCCTCCTAAGGTTTTCCCTTGGGTTTAGCGGAGCTTGCTTTTGCGTCGGTTGGCACGTGCAGTTCGTCCACTCCCTCGGCCAGTTCGAAATGCATGGAATCGACGCTACCTGGCTCCCATTCAGAGCCCTGGCCGAATCCGTGCTTAAGCATCACTTCCATGAAATTCAGATCGAAGCCACGCAGAGGTGCGGGTGTAGCTGCGCGCTTGGGCGCCCTCGCCCCCTTCGCCGCCGGAGGCGCGGTTGCTGGCGCGGGCGGAGGCGGAGGATCGACGTTGAAGTACCCTTTGGAGAACAGCTGGACCAGGGATGGATCGACAACTGCGTTGTCCGCCTCGGCGTCCTTCTCGCCAATGCCGAACACCAGTCGCGCATCAAAATGTTCGACTGACAGACCGCGCCGCAATGCTTCAAGCTGCTCCACCCATCGATGGCGATCGGGGACAGCCTGGCCCTCCTTGAGGGCGCCCTCGGCATCGTCCTGGAGCTTTCCTGCTTCAATGCGCTTAGTGATGCGCTGTCTGCGTGCATTGTCGGACGTGGCAAGCGCAGCGGCTTCAAGGCCACGCTTCTCCAGATCCGCACGCGCGCGCCTGGCCTTGTCGGCATCCGTGCGACTGCTCCCTGCCTTGCCCGGTGTCGCCTGTTGCGTTGCGGCTTTAGTGGTGGCGATACGCGCGTCCAGCTGGTCAAGCTCGCGCTTGTGCATTGCGGTTTCCGCCTTGGACTGCTTGACGTCCTTATCTGCGGCGATCACAGCTCGCTTGGCTGCCTCTTTTCCGGCAGCGAGACGGCTCATGGTTTCCGCATACTCCTTGCCTGTCTCACCCATATGCGGCATGCCTTGCATGCGCTTGATTTCGCTTTCCGCCTTGCTCATGACGCTGGCAAGAATCACCCGGGTTTCTTCGATGATCGATTGCCTTGACGCGACGATCTGCAAACCCTCGACAACCAGTCCGCCAGTCGGGTCACCTGGCTTAACGATCGCGCGCAAAGTGTCCAGGTCAGAGGTGCCTTTCAACGCACCGCTTTTCCTTGCGGCAGCTACGGCACGATCAAAGGTCGCCTTGCGTGCAAGCATGGCTTTGAATTCCTGACGCAGCGCCTTGAGCCTGGCAAGGCCAGTGGGCGGGATCTGCCGCTTGATGCGTTCATTGCCTACCAGGTCCTTCTGTGCTCCTTGTTCGAACGTGTTGATGAGATCCTTCGCCTCTGGCGAATTTTCATCAAGCTCGTGACTCCCTAAGCGCTTGACGATCCCACGGTACTTTCGCCAATCCCCCAAGCCGACGCGGAACGCGGTTTGGTCCGTCGTGAACAGCGCCTGGGTACCCACCAGGCGCGGATCTTTGAAGTGCGGATTGACGACAGCCCGATAGTCAATTGCGTAACCCATGGCGTGGACCATCATCCCTGGATAGAGCACGTCCTTCGAACTCACCTTGTCGCGCAGTGCGAAGCCCACACTGGATGACGGCATGTTCTTCTCGCCAATCACGCCCTGCACTTCCTGCAGGCGAGCGATAGCGCGGCTGTGGAGGATCAGCTCAGTCTTATTAGCGTCAGCGAACGTGAATGTGCCGATGCCCTTGAAGTGATCGACCGTTTTCGGGTGTGGACCGAGATAAAGCGAGCATCGGTAAAGAAATTTCCGTCGGAAGGCTGCGTCGGTGCCGATGGCTTTTTGCACAACATCAGGCAGAGGTACAAGGGCATCGGCAACCGCCTTTTCATCCGGATAGAAAATCTGTGTATCGGCAATAGCTTCGGCTTCGTTGGCAGGTATTCGCGTTGGCATCGTTGTCGCCGGCCCGGGCGTTCCGGCCGAACCAGCACCGGCATCGGACGTGGTGACGGGTATGCCCGCGTCCACTGCTGCCCCCCCGTCACTCGCAGTCTGTTCGGCATCCACGGGAGGACTGGTCCCGGCGTCGCTCGCGGGTTGGCGTTGCAAGGCCTGACCCGGGGATGCGCGCTGTTGCAACACATGGGTGAGTTCATGAGCAAGAAGGTGACGACCTTCTGTGGTATGCGGAGCAAAGCGGCTGGCGCCAAACACGATGTCCGAACCTACTGTGTACGCCTGCGCGTGAAGCTCATTTGCCGATTGTGCGGATGCCGGGTCGGAGTGCAGGCGCACCTTTGAGAAATCGTGTCCGAAGCGGCCCTCCATGTCTTGCCGCAGCGCCGGCGGCATCGCTTCGCCACTGCCGAGCAGGGTGCGATCCACGCTGTCCGGAACGGCCTGCTGCGATTCAAAAGCAGGTGCAGCCGACAAGGCCTGGACTTGACGCGTGGCGGGCGACATCGCGCCGACCGCATTCGGTGACGTCGAAGCGAGCACCCAGCTCGCCACACGATCCGCTTCCGCTTCCAGCGGATCGTTCGTGGCGCCAACTCGAAGTTTGCGCTGCAAGCGACCATTCGCCCCCGCACAGCTTGCACACGGGATACCGCCTGGCGTGTGCTTGCCGCAAGCGCACCTGCGTTGCCATTGCGCTGCTTGCGCCGTGGCTTGCGCAGCGCCCTTCGTTGCCACGCTCGCTGCAAGGATGCTCATAGCGCCCTTCCCGCAGCAACACCGATGCCCATCCCCTGCCCCACGGCCATGGCAATACGCGAGCTGAGCTGCTGGCGTGGATGCGCAGGGGGAGGCAAAGCACTTGACGGAAGTGCTGCCACGCTGCCAATGGACCGCAGCACATCGATCGATTCTGTCCGGGTGAGATGTTTCGCCAGTTCGCGCTCGATGGCGTGGCGCACTGCATGAGCCGACTCGCCACCGAGCAGCGCCTCATCCAGCACCAGCCGCTCGATGTGAAGTTCGATGCTCATGACCTGGCTCCCGCGCTTGCCAGCCAGCGGAAGTCCGCCTCGTTGACCGGCTTGTCGAGCTTTCGAAACTCGGCGCGTGCCGCTTCGAGTATCAGCGGCATGTTGATTTCGATGCCTGCCTTGGCTGCCATGAAGGCCGCATTCAAGGCAATGCCCTGGATGCTTCCGCCGGTCAGTGCAAGCCGGGCCAGGCGGTCCACATCGAGCGCGGTGGTCGCCGCCTTGGCAGGAAATACCGATGCCCAGATGGCCTTTCGCTCAGCCACGCCAGGGAATGGGAAATTCACCACGAAGCGGATGCGGCGCAGGAAAGCCGAGTCGAGCGCACCTTTCATGTTGGTGGCGAGAATGGCCAGACCGCGGAACGACTCCAGCCGCTGCAGCAGGTAGTTCACTTCAATGTTGGCATAGCGATCGTGGCTGTCCTTCACTTCACTGCGGCGGCCAAACAGGGCATCGGCCTCATCGAAAAGAAGGATGGCGCCGCCCTCTTCCGCTGCATCGAAAAGTTTGCGCAGGTTCTTTTCAGTCTCGCCGATGTACTTGCTGACCACTGCGGAGAGGTCGATTCGGTAAAGGGAAAGACCCAGCTCATTGGCGATGACTTCCGCTGCCATGGTCTTGCCCGTACCACTTTCGCCCGCGAACAAGGCGCTGATCGACAGCCCGCGATTCATGCGCTCGCGGAAGCCCCAGTCGTCGTAGACGGTGCTGCGCTGCGCAACCTGGTCGGCGATCTGGCGCAGCAGGCTTTTTTCGGTGTCGGGCAATTTGAGGTCGCTCCAGCTGGCTTTGGCTTCGATGCGCTGTGCGAGCGGGTCCAGTGCGGGCCTCGTACGTTCCAGTGCTCCCTGCCACAACGTCTGGCCCAGCGCACTGGATGCGCCCTCGGCCGTCGCGAGCGCCGAATGGGCAATCTGGCCGATCTTGCCGAGGTTGAAGTCGAAGTGACCGGCCAAAAGCTGCGGGTGCTGACCTGCGCCGTTACCCAGCAGCCGTTGCCACAAGCTGCGCTGTTCGATAGCGGTCGGCTTGGCGACATCCGCGCTCAACGTGGTCATGGCGCCGCTGCCCGATGGCTCGCGAGTGTCGATGAAGGCAAGCCCACCGGCACGCGACAGAAAGCGCTTGATGGGCGCTGCGCTCGCATCGCCGCGGTCCAGCTCGGCCGCATCGACATACAGGGCGATCGGGAGCAGCTGGCTTTCGCGTTGCCACAGGCGGATCAGCGTTTCCTGTTCGGCAATCGTGGCGGGCAACAGCTCTGCCGACAGCCGCAGCGCCTGCGCACCCAACGCCGTTGCCACCACATGGGCAATGGCCTGCTTGCTCACACTGTCGCTGCCGATCAGCTGCACCGCAGGCAGTGGCTCACCCATGGGCACATGACGGAGGCTATCGACAATGCGATCGGCCACGGTCTGCTGAGATGGTGGCAAGGAAGATGGCGACAGCGGTGTCAACAGTGGCGACAGGCGATCGTCGAGATAGTTCATGCCCTTGACGAAATTCACGATGCGCTCGTCGGCACTCAGTGCCGCGCCGATCAGCGGTTGCGGTCCCGGCTGATGGATATCCAGCAATCGCCAGTAACGCAGCGGGCGTTCGGGCGAGAGAGCGTCCCAACTGGGGTTATCCAGCACGGCAAAGGCCAGCGCGAAGGTCGGCCACGGCTTGCTGGTATCGTGCTGCGCCTGCGCGCACAGCGCCGGCATGCGCGTATCCAGCTCCATGCCGATGCAAAGCAACAGCACGTTGCGCTCGAATTCCGACAACCCCAGCCGCTGCGCGAGTAGCAGCAAGGCTGGCATCTGTTGACCGATGGATGCCGATGCGGAGGCATCGACATCGAAAGCAATGGAACCCTGTGGCGACACGTCCGTCGAAGGGGCCGAGTCATCGCCCGGTACATCTGCCGCGAGAGGCGACGCCCCAGGCATCGATGCCACAGCATCCACCGATGGCGAAGCATGCTCGCCGAACATCCGCGCCAACCACGATTCATGCCCGCCTTCGGCCATGGCGCCAGAGGGTGGCGCGCCCACCACCGGCGCCGATGCCACGGCTTCATCGGGTGTTGTGCCTGGCACTGGCGCAGCGGGTGTTTCAGCACCGTGCTGCGAGGCAGCTCGCTGCAATCGACCACGCAGTTCAGCCAACGCATTGGCCAGGTATTGGTCATTTGCGGCGAGCCACTGTGCGTAGTCGCTCATGACACCACTACCTGCTGGTCACTGGCGAAGGCCGGCACGCTGCCGCTGAAATCGACTGGAATGCTGTCGGCGCCGTCCACGCGCAAGCGCACGGTGTAAGTGCCCTTGCCGACACCCGGCACCTGGAATACCAACGCAGTGGGTTTGTGCGTATCCGCCGGGTTGCTGAAGCTCTGCGGCACAACGAGCTGATCGCCGAACAACAGAAACACCCTTTGGCCGTCGCGGATGCGTGGCATGCAAGTCAGGTTCAAGCTCAGCGTGCCCGCAGACGCCGTCAACGGGCTCACGGTAATAATGGGCGCCAGTGCCAGCGGCAGTTCGTTGCTCATCAGCGCGGGCAAATCCGGTGATTGCACCAGCAAGGAAACGGTGTAGATCCCGGGCGCCCAGCGCGAAGGCGCGTCTACATCCCCACTGCTATCGGCCAGATGCACGCGCAATGTGCCCGCCGAATCGCCAGCCACCGGCGCCACATCAACCGGTGCATCAAGTCGCAGACTACTGAAGCGCGCCAATGTGTTGGCCGCCGCGAGCTGACTGCCACCCAGCACGATATCGTCACCAAGGCGCGCCGCTGCCTGCGCATGCGGCAAGATCAGAGAGTCCAGCGACGGTGCCGCCGACGGCATGGTGATCACCCCACGGTCCTGCTTGCCACGCTTTAGCACGGGCAAGCTGGCGCGAGATGGCGACTGGCTGTCGATCAACACCACGGTGGCTTCGTAGGCCGATGACACGCGGTAGTTGGTTTGAAACGCGGTCCAAAGTTTGGATAGTTCATCTACGCTCTGCGGAAGCGGCGTCAGGCGTACGCGCTCGATCTGGTCGGCAAGATCGTTGTCAGGCAGCGCATTGCGAATGTCGTTGCCATCGAGCACCGAACGGTCGTGCAGCGTACTCATCGCGGCGGCGAGCACGCGATGGCTGATCGCTTCGCTATCGCTGTCACCTCGCCCCCAGGCGGTGATCAGGTAGTGCAGGTTCAACGCCAGTGCGGGCGGAGCCGTTTCGCCGGGACGGACGCGCCCTGGCATGTCCATGTTGCGCCACGCAGCGTTGTAGACAACCTGATACAGGAACAAGTTGAGCTGGGCCTTGCTAATGCCCTTGCGTGCGATGTCCGGCGGTTGCAACGTCACTTCCAGATCGCCCAGATCGCTGTCCAGCAATGGCATCTGCGCCAACAGCAGGTTGCGAAGCGTGCGCGTGGTGGCGGCGATGGCAAGTACGTTGCTCATGGCTTCGCCTTGCCGCGCTGGCGCAGGTAGTCATCGAGGCTGCTCGGCCGTGGCGCGTCTTGCCGGCGTGGCGCAGCACCGGCTGTTGCCGAGGTGGCTCGCACTTCGAGCCGGCCGATGCTCACGTGTACGACAGGCTCGTGGCTGTCGCGCAGGTCGTGGACAGCACCCTGGTGCTGCGTGGCATGGGAGATCCGTTGTGGCGCTTCCGCAGCCGCAAGCGATGATGCGAACACTGGCGTACTTGGGGGAAGCAGCGAACCACTATCGACATCCAACCATGCCTTGGTCACCGCTGGCGTGATGCGCTCTCGCTGCTCACGTATCACCACGGATTCGTGGCGTGCATCCAACGGGTCCACGCGCGAAGCCTTCTCCGAAGCACTTGAATGGACCGCCACCGAAGACGGCTTCGCTATGACAGTCGATGGCTGCATCTGGCCCCGGATGTCTGATTGTTCGCGCGGCGCCAACGATTCGAGAAAACTGGCGGCAGCAGCTCGCGAACGCGGCGACGCCGGAGTCGTCTCCGCCTCAACCTGCCCCACCGGCCGGCGCGTTGTGCCATCCCGAGGTGACGCTTCCAGTGGCGAGGCATCGTCGTGCTGCAGGCTATCGATGGCGGGCATCGACAGGCGCTGCATCGGCTCAAACAGCGAAGGAAGGCGCGGCGACAGCATGGCTTCGCCGCCAATCGCCCGTACTGCAAGCCGGTCGAGAAAGTCGCTCACGACACGCATTGCTCAAGATAGGCCTGACGACGGCGCGGGCTCATGGCAAGAATGTCCGCCTCGCTCCAGTGATAGATGCGTGCCAGCAGGTCCACATCGCGCAGCAGGTGAAGTGCCCAGGCGTTCAGCTCCTGCCAGAGGAATCGGGCAATGTCGAACACCGGCTGCCAGCGGTGCGCACAATCGGGGCAGGTTAAATCAAGCTGCAGATCAGCTTGCGGGTCGGCAGCCGCCATGGCCATGGCCAACTCCGTCTCTATCTCTTCAGGTAGCACTTCGAGTACGCCGGACCCGTCGGCTTTCATCACATCAACGACACAGCGTTCGAGCAACAGGTCGCGTGCCTGCGCCGGATCGGCACACGAGTGCAGCGCGATAAGGTCGCTGCAGTCGACCGGGCGAAACCGCACCCAGACATCATGCGCGAGCGAATGCAGCTCCAGGATGCGCGGCGCGTCGACCACTGCGTTATCGCCTCGCGCGACCTGCAATCCATCGGCATCGAATGTTGCTTCGACAATGGCGTCACAGGCCGGACAATGCACCACACCGTCGAGCCGGCGGCCAAACAGCCGGGCATGTAACTGCAGCAGCAGCGCGTCACGTTGACCCAGCGGCAACTTCTGCAAGGTGTCGGCATCGAGCTCGTCGCAGCTTGCACCAATAAGTCGCAAACTTTGCGCGACGGCGGACGCTTCGCCGCCGCGCTCCCATACCTGCAACAACTCGCTGGCGGTGGGCGTGCGCATGACTCAACCCACTGGCACCGTAAACGTGGGCTCGGTGGGTTCCTGCACGCTGGTATCGCGCTCCCACCCCTCGTTTTCGAGCTTCAGGTGCTGGATTGCTACCGCGTTGGCATTGGCATCCAGATCAGGCAGCGCCTGGTATTCGGACACCCAGCAGCGATAGAGCTTGTACGCCAGCGCGAGTTGGCCAGCCTCGTTGTAGACCTCAAGGATCAGATCCTTGCGGAAATCCTTGAGCGACACTTCAGCACCGAGTCCGGCGCCGAAGTTCCAGATCTTGTTCGCCCACTTCTCGAACTCCAGATCGTGGGTGACGCCACGCTCGATGGTGATGGCATCGTATTCGGTACGACCGGGCGACTTGCGGCTGCTGCTTGGGTCGCCACCCTCACGATGCTTGACTACCTCGGTGGTGCGCTTGAGGCCGGAGACCTTGCTGACGCCGGCCACATAGCGGCCATCCCACTTCACCCGGAACTTGAAGTTCTTGTACGGATCGAAGCGCTGCGCATTGACGCTGAACTGAGCCATGACATTGTCCTCAGGTCTGGATCTGGCCGGCCATCTGCTGCAGCTGGATGACCACGAACTCGGCGGGCTTCAGCGGTGCGAAGCCGACCACGATATTGACGATGCCCAGGTTGATGTCGGTCTGCGTGGTGGTTTCACCGTCGCATTTGACGAAATAGGCATCCGTCGGCGTCTTGCCCTGGAATGCGCCCTGTCGGAACAGGTTCTGCATGAAGGCGCCCACGTTGAGGCGTATCTGTGCCCACAAAGGACCGTCGTTGGGTTCGAACACCACCCATTGCGTGCCGCGGAACAGGCTTTCCTCCAGGTACAGCGCAAGGCGGCGCACCGGAATGTATTTGTATTCGTCGGCGAGCAAATCCGCACCGCGCAGGGTGCGCGAGCCCCACACCACCGGGCCGCTGAGCGGGAAGCTGCGCAGGCAGTTCACGCCGAGTGGATTGAGCATGCCGTTCTCGTCATTGGTGAGCACGGCGGAAAGTCCTTGCACACCATTCAAGGCTGCATCCAGGCCCGCAGGCGCCTTCCATACGCCACGCTGGGTGTCGGTGCGAGCCATCACGCCAGCGATGATGCCGCAAGGCACAAAGGTGTCGAGCTGGCTTTGTCGCGCAGGGTCCGATTCGATCACGCGCGGGAAGAACACCGCAGCGTTGCGTGCGGCCGTGCCGTTGAGTCCCAGCGCGGTAAGCGCCGCATTGTTCGACTTGGTGATCGCGTTGGCGCTGGTCCAGGCCGAAGGTGGATCCACGATCAACAAGGCTCGCCGCTCCACGCAGAACGCCATGGCCGTCTGGTACACGCCGACGCTGGTATCGCCACCGCGCAGATCCGCCGGAATGCAAAGCAAATTGAACAGATCAACCTTTTTCAGCGCATACATGCCGGTCTTGGCATCGGGATCACCTTCGTAGGCGGCGTCATCCAGCACCGCACTGTCGACTGCGTCGGTGGATACACCGATGGACGTGGTGTCCTGGTCCCACACGGTCTTGCCGGCAGGCACGGTGTCGGACATCGCTCCGGGCGTCGTCGTCGCAGGCAGGCTCAGGCTCGAAGCCACGCGAATCAGCGAAGAGTTCGCCAGCAGCACCCTGTCAACGCGGCGCGGACTCTCCTTCACGCTGACATTGAGAAAGCTCTCCTGCGCCCCGCTGACCATGTCGCGCACCGTGACATTGAACAGGTCGGCGGCAACCAACCCATACAGTGCCGCCACATCGGGCGATGCGTGGTTGTCCACGCGCACACGCAACGTATTGCCCCAGATACCGGCCGATGCCGCCACCAGTGGCAGGTTGGTGATGGCGAACTGGGCCATGGCCGTGTTGGCTGGCCCTTTGTACAACCGCACGATCACTGCCTGTGCGCCACCATTGAGGTAGAAATCGCGTACCGCGTAACCCATCGGATAGTTGGGATCGAGCGCGCCAAAATTTCGTTCGTAGTCGCCGTAGCTATTGATGATCACGGGACCGTCATCATCGGCGTCGGTCGGCCCCTTGGCAGCGCGGCCGATGAAGGCGGTGATAGACGTCGCCACACCGGTAATGGTGCGAACACCGCTGGGAATCTCTTCGATATAGACGCCTGGATAACTCAAGGTGGCTGGCATGGCTCTGTCCTCGATCTTGGCAATGTGCGGCGCAGT
Source organism: Dyella sp. OK584 (assembly GCF_057787755.1). Taxonomy (NCBI): domain Bacteria; kingdom Pseudomonadati; phylum Pseudomonadota; class Gammaproteobacteria; order Lysobacterales; family Rhodanobacteraceae; genus Dyella; species Dyella sp. OK584. Next base: position 3,121,013 of record NZ_CM173542.1, on the reverse strand, counting down.
CAATGCGGACGCGATGTGGCGGGACGGTTCAGCGAGTACAGGGCTGCACCGCCAGGCAGCCTGTCGCACCGGAGCTCACCTCGAACGACCAGATCGCTCAATACGCGCTCAATGCGTAGACGTTCCATTTCGTATCGTTGTTGCGGCAGCCACCAGCTGACAATGCCGTCAAGCGTGTCGGCGGCATCCGGATGCCGGTGCAGGTAGCCAAGCACGGCCACCTCCACTTCTTGCTGGTCGGTTTCCCCTCCGGCTTGCCGATGACTCATAGGGCGCCTCCGCAATCACCAAGTGCCAAGGCAACACGCGTGCCATCGCATGCGTCACTGCCAAACCGCATCAGGTAGGCATTCGCAGTCAATGCGTCGCGTGCAGCCGGGTCTGAGTTGACCCGACAAATATGAGCAGGAGGGTCGCGCTACACCCGGTGATCAGGAGAGCGGAGGAATGACAGGCACGCCGACTCGTGCCTGATGCAGTCGCGCATTACGACTGGGCGCGAAAGTGCCGCGTCTCGATACCGTGCTTCTTGAGGAGTTTGCCGAGCTGGCGTCGCTCGGTACCGGACAGACGCGCTGCCGCGGTGATGTTGCCCTCGGCGCGCTTCATCAGCCGCGTGAGATAGCCGCGCTCGAAGGCGCGCATGGCGAGGTCTTTCGCCACCAGGTATCGGAGCCCCGCCGTGTCGTCAGGGTCAACGGCATCATCGAACGAAGGCGTGGATAGCGGCGTGGAAAACAGTTCACTGAGCGCAGCCCCTTCTATGACTTCACCGTCCGCTTGCATGTATACGCGCAGAACCACGTTCTCCAGTTCACGCACATTTCCGGGCCAGTGGTACGACGAAAGTATTTGCAGCGCCTCGGGCGACCATTGCTTTGCCGTGCCGCCAAGCCGCTGTGCGACAAGATCGAGGAAGTATTCAGCAAGCAGCTGCACATCATCCGTCCGCTCGCGCAGCGGTGGCATGCGCACATGCAGGGCATTGAGCCGGTACTGCAGGTCCCGGCGAAAATGCCCAGCCGCAACCTGTTCTTCGAGACAACTATTGGTGGCGGCGATCACCCTGGCGCTCGACACGCGCGTAGCGCCGCCACCCACCGGGCGGTACTCGTTGTTTCCGAGAAAGCGCAACAGGGTCACCTGTGCCTTGCTGGACAGGGCATCCACCTCGTCGAGAAACAGCGTGCCGCCGCGCGCATGATCGATCAGGCCCGACTGGGCACACTTTGCATCGGTATAAGCGCCACGTTCGTGGCCGAATAGTTCATTCTCGATCAGGTTGTCCGGCAATGCGCCGCAATTGACCGGCACAAAAGGACGCTCTCGGCGTGCGCTGGCGTAATGGATTTCCCGCGCAGCCAGTTCCTTTCCGGTACCGGTCTCGCCCTCGATCAGCACTTGCACGTCGCAGCCTGCATAGCAACGCAGCTGCGCGCGCACCAGCTGGAAAGCTTTGGAACGACCAAGCATGACCGGCATAGTCCATTCCCCGTAGCCCGTCGAAGCGTGGGCAGGTCATCACCGCCATTGAGCGGCTTCACCAGCGTGAATGAACCACAGGGCGGGCGGTGACAGGCGGGAGTATGCGTGGCCGTATGGCCCATTCCCATCCGTATAAGGTGATAGAACCGTACCCTGTGGGGTAATCAGAGAAAATCCCTACACCATCCTTGCTAGTGCTTTGGTAATGCCCCTGGCGATACCGAACGGGTGCGTTCTGAATTGTGCGTTACCAAGAACGCACGGAGTCGTGCCCGCGCCCGGAACCGCGTGATCGATGTGAATCCGAATTGCACATCGACGTGATGTTGAACCCCTAAACATTTGTGACGACGAGTTCAGCTCCAGAGTCACCGCTCAATGCGGCTTCGGCAGCTTGCGCGCCAGGAAGTTACGCATTTAGGCAGCCGCCTCAGGCGCTGTGCGTTTCCAGTGACCTGCGGCACTTCGGCATTCGACCAGCATCCCCCAGCGAGGGTGAAGCGGCAGTGTGCGCGGCGACGGCTCGTGGACAACACCGGCTGCCCTGCCCCGCAAGACCTTGTATTCAGGGTGACCGTGACTCGTGGCGGAAGGACGCGGGGTGGTTGTGAACGGACTTCACGCCACTACGTCTTCGGTGATGGCAGCTTTTTCCTGATGGGTTGCGTGTGCGCAACCGGTGATAGATCTCCATAGTCACAGTCAATAGCCTCCATGCCAACAATCAATTGGATCAATTGAAGCAAAGCCCTTACTCTCACCATTCCACTAACCACAACCAACGGAAAAACAACGATGTCGTTGATCAATACCGAAATCAAACCGTTCAAGGCCCAGGCTTATAAGAATGGCCAGTTCGTTGAAGTGACCGATGCCACGCTGAAGGGCAAGTGGTCTGTGGTGGTGTTTTATCCCGCCGACTTCACCTTCGTCTGCCCGACGGAGCTGGAAGACCTGGCTGACCATAACGACCAGTTCCAGAAGCTGGGCGTGGATGTCTACTCGGTTTCGACCGACACCCATTTCGCGCACAAGGCTTGGCACGACACCTCTGACACGATCAAGAAGGTCAACTACACGATGATCGGCGACCCGACCGGCGCGATCACCCGTAACTTCGGCGTCATGATCGAGGAAGAAGGCCTGGCGCTGCGCGGTACCTTCGTGATCAATCCGGAAGGCCAGATCAAGCTGTGCGAGATCCATGACAACGGCATCGGCCGCGACGCTTCCGAGCTGTTGCGCAAGGTGAAGGCCGCTCAGTACGTTGCCGCCCATCCGGGTGAAGTGTGCCCGGCCAAGTGGAAGGAAGGCGACCAGACCCTGAAGCCGTCGCTGCACCTGGTTGGCAAGATCTAAGTCCCCGCTGCTCCCCTCTTGCGGCTCGCTGCATCGAGCCGCCTTGGGCCCGGCGTATTGCCGGGCCCGATTTCCGAATTCCCGACGTACGCGACGCCCGGCCTTGCCGGGTGATCGTGACGCTCACCCCGAATAAACCGATGGAGCCCCTCATGTTGGATGCCGATCTGAAGACCCAGTTGCAGACCTACCTGGAAATGCTCGTCCACCCGATCGAGCTGGTGGCCTCCATCGACAGTGGCGAGAAGTCACAGGAACTGAAAGGCCTACTGCAAGATATTGCGTCGCTCTCCAACAAGGTTGCGCTGAGCCTCGACGGCGCCGATGCGCGCAAACCCTCCTTCGCGATCAACCGCGTGGGTACGGATGTGAGCGTGCGCTTTGCGGGCATCCCGCTGGGCCACGAGTTCACCTCGCTGGTGCTTGCCCTGCTGCAGGTCGGCGGCCATCCGCCCAAGGTCTCGCAGGACGTGATCGAGCAGGTGCGCAATCTCGATGGCGACTTCCGCTTCGAGACCTTCATGTCGCTGTCCTGCCATAGCTGCCCGGACACCGTGCAGGCGCTTAACCTGATGAGCGTGCTCAATCCCAACATCAAACATGTGGCGATCGATGGCGCGCTGTTCCAGGACGAAGTGAATGAGCGCCAGATCATGTCGGTGCCCACGGTGTTCCTCAATGGTGAACCGTTCGACCAGGGCCGCATGACCATCGAGCAGATCGCCGCACGCCTGGATACCGGCTCCGCCGATCGCGCCGCCGAGAAGATCAACACCAAGGCACCGTTCGATGTGCTGGTGATCGGCGGTGGCCCGGCTGGCGCGGCAGCGGCCATCTACGCCGCTCGCAAGGGTATCCGTACTGGCGTGGCCGCCGAGCGTTTCGGCGGACAGGTGCTGGACACCATGTCGATCGAAAACTTCATCTCGGTGCCGTACACCGAAGGCCCGAAGCTGGCTGCTGCGCTGGAGCAGCACGTGCACGAGTACGACGTGGACGTGATGAACCTGCAGCGCGCCGAACAACTGATTCCCGCTAATGAACCGGGTGGCCTGCACGAAGTGCAGCTGGCCAATGGCGCGACGCTAAAGGCGAAGACGGTGATCCTTTCCACCGGCGCGCGCTGGCGCAACATGAACGTGCCGGGCGAGCAGGAATACCGCAACAAGGGCGTCACCTATTGCCCGCACTGCGATGGCCCGCTGTTCAAGGGCAAGCGCGTGGCGGTGATCGGCGGCGGCAACTCCGGCGTGGAAGCGGCCATCGACTTGGCCGGCATCGTGAGCCACGTCACCTTGCTCGAGTTCGACAGCACGCTGCGTGCAGACGAAGTGCTTCAGCGCAAGTTGCGTAGCCTGCCGAACGTCGATGTGATCGTCAGTGCGCAGACCACCGAAGTGTTGGGCGAGGAAAAGGTCACCGGCCTCACCTATACCGACCGCAGCAGTGGCGAGAGCCGGCATGTCGCGCTGGAAGGCGTATTCGTGCAGATCGGCCTGCTCCCCAACACCGAATGGCTCAAGGGCACGCTGAAGTTGTCGTCGCGCGGCGAGATCGAAGTGGATGCGCGCGGCGAAACTTCGCTGCACGGCGTATTTGCGGCTGGCGATGTGACCACCGTGCCATACAAGCAGATCGTGATTGCCATGGGCGAAGGCTCCAAGGCGTCGCTTAGCGCCTTCGATTACCTGATTCGCCTGCCCGTAGCGCAGCCGGTTGAAGAAAGCGTGGTCGCCTGACGCATCAGGCAGCACGCCCGGCGGCATGAGCGCACGCTCTCATGCCGCCGGGCTTTTTTTATGCAAGGGAATCGCACAACGATATGGATTCGGTGGGAAGGAAACACTGCGGAGAAGCTTCCTGCGCCTGCTCGCAACCACGCTGCAAGACGACCGCGCGCGATTCGGTCAGGCGGACCTGCGAAAATACAGTCGATCAGGGTGCAACTCACTCGTCCATTGCTCGCGCTGCAGGCGCGTCTCGACATCACACTTGTACGCTCACTGCCCAGCCCGTCTGACGAGCGGGCGTTTCCGCATGGCGCGAAGGCCCTGAGAGGGTCGTGACCCCGCCGAGACTGTCATCCCGACGAGGCCACGCGATGCGTCAGGCGAGATCGAACCGGTCGAGGTTCATCACCTTGACCCAAGCTGCCACAAAGTCACTGATGAATTTCTCCTGCGCGTCCTCGCTTGCATAGACTTCGCTCAGGGCGCGGAGCTGCGAGTTCGAACCGAAGATCAGGTCGACGCGGCTGCCGGTCCACTTCAGCTTACCGGTCTTGCGGTCATGCCCCTCGAACACGTCCCGGGCCTGCGACTGCGGTTTCCATTCCGTACCCATGTCGAGCAGGTTGCGGAAGAAGTCGTTGGTCAGCGCTTCCGGCCGATCGGTGAAGACGCCGTGCGAGTTCTTCCCGTCGTGGACGTTCAGCACACGCAGGCCGCCGACAAGCACCGTCATCTCAGGGGCGCTCAGCGTCAGCAACTGCGCCTTGTCGATCAGCAGGGCTTCGGCCGGGATGCTGTACTTGCCCTTGAGGAAGTTGCGGAAACCGTCGGCGACCGGTTCGAGCATCGCGACGGATGGCACGTCGGTCTGTTCCTGCGAGGCGTCCATGCGGCCCGGCATGAAAGGTACGGTCACACGATGGCCAGCCTTCTCCGCCGCCTTTTCGATACCGGCGCTACCGGCCAGCACGATCAGGTCGGCAAGCGACACTTTCTTGCCGCCGGACTGCGCCTTGTTGAACTCGCCCTGGATGCCTTCGAGCGTCTTCAGCACCTTCGCCAGTTGCTCGGGCTGGTTGGCCGCCCAGTCCTTCTGCGGTGCCAGGCGAATGCGCGCGCCATTGGCGCCACCACGCTTGTCGGAACCACGGAAGGTGGATGCCGATGCCCAGGCGGTGGTCACCAACTGCGAGACGGACAGACCTGATGCCAGGATCTTCTGTTTGAGCGAGGCGACGTCCTTCTCATCGACCAGCGCGTGGTTGACCGCCGGGATCGGGTCCTGCCAGATCAGTTCTTCGGCCGGCACTTCCGGGCCCAGGTAGCGCGCGCGCGGCCCCATATCGCGGTGGGTCAGCTTGAACCAGGCACGGGCGAAGGCGTCGGCGAGCTGGTCGGGATGCTCCAGGAAGCGTCGCGAGATCTTCTCGTAGATGGGATCCACGCGCAGCGAGATGTCGGTGGTGAGCATCGTGGGCCGCAGCTTTTTCGAGGAATCATGAGCATGCGGGATGGTTGCTTCAGCGCCCTTGGCGACCCACTGGTTGGCACCGGCGGGGCTCTTGGTCAGTTCCCATTCGTGGCCAAACAGGTGCTCGAAAAAGCCGGGACCCCATTTGGTCGGCGTGCTGGTCCAGGTGACCTCCAGGCCGCTGGTGATCGTGTCGCCACCCTTACCGGTGCCGAAACTGCTCTTCCAGCCCAACCCCTGGTTCTCGAGATCGGCGGACTCGGGTTCGAGACCCACGTTGTCGGCGGGACCGGCGCCATGCGTCTTGCCAAAGGTGTGGCCACCGGCGATCAGCGCGACGGTTTCCTCGTCGTCCATGGCCATGCGCGCAAACGTCTCGCGGATGTCGTGTGCCGCGGCAAGCGGGTCCGGATTGCCGTCGGGGCCTTCCGGGTTCACGTAGATCAGGCCCATCTGCACGGCGCCCAGCGGATTTTCGAGATTGCGCCCTTTGTCGGTGCGGCTGGTCTCGCTGCCGTGCAGCTCTTTCTCAGCCACGATCACGCCTTCGTTGTCGCCGTCTGGCCCCTTGCCGTAGCGGATGTCGCCGCCCAGCCAGGTCTTCTCGTTGCCCCAGTAGACGTCCTGATCCGGCTCCCAGGTGTCCTCGCGTCCGCCGCCAAAGCCAAAGGTCTTGAAGCCCATGGTTTCGAGCGCGACGTTGCCGCTGAGGATGAACAGGTCGGCCCAGGAAATCTTCTGGCCATACTTCTGCTTGATCGGCCAGAGCAGGCGGCGGGCCTTGTCGAGGCTGACGTTGTCCGGCCAGCTGTTGAGTGGCGCGAAGCGCTGCTGGCCACGGCCGCCGCCGCCGCGGCCGTCGCCTATGCGGTAAGTGCCGGCACCGTGCCAGGCCATGCGGATGAACAGCGGGCCGTAGTGGCCGAAGTCAGCGGGCCACCAGTCCTGTGAATCGGTCATCAGGGCCGCGAGATCCTTCTTCACCGCCGCCAGATCGAGACTCTTGAACGCCTTGGCGTAGTTGAAGCCATGGTTCAGTGGGTTGGATTTGCTGGAGTGCTGGGCGAGCAGATCCACCCTCAACTGCCTGGGCCACCAGTCCTGGTTGGTCGTACCGCCACCGGCGGCATGGTTGAACGGGCACTTTGCTTCGTTTGACATGCGCTCTCTCCTTAAAGGGATGAAACGACTACGAGTTCTACGAAGACGTCAGGCTTCCGTGGCGCAACCGCGGGCTCCATGGCGAGCCCGTTCTGACACGTCGCTGCTGGTCACCCGAGGCGCGTGGCTCTGATCCGATAGTGGATGTTGTGGCGTGCATGGGACGCGTATGGCTCACATCGACAGACCGGTCCTTACTGGAATCTACGCCGGGGCGACCATCAATGGAATTCGATTCTTGCAATGACCTTGATAGGTTCTGGCTATCGAAAGACGAGTGGTTTTGGCGACCTTGGCTCAATGTCCATGGCACCTACCGCGGGGAGACGATCGTCGTTGGCGAAGGGTGGGCTTTACGTCTACAGGGGTGAAACTTCCGTCGTTCAACGGGGCACCCGCATGCGCGCGCTCCAGTCGGCTGAAGCCCAACGCCCAGTGCAACATCGAGCCCATCTGGCTGACCGGGCGCTACTCGCCTCACTTCAAGACACTGGTGGTGCCTTTAGCACGCAAGGTTGCGAATTCAAGACGGGCATGCGAGGTCGGATGGGGCCTGACCGGTCAGTGAGTATGCTCTCGCAATGCTCCCGGAATGCCACCCTCGGCAAGACCGCCCTGTTCGAGCCATTGACGGGTTCGTGCCTTCGATCGAGCGATCAGTCCGTCTGCAGCGGAGTAGTCGTAAGGCGACGTATCGAGCGGACACAGGCTGGGCACGATACGTAGCTCGATCGAGCTGTTGGCGTAGCGCTCGGCGTCCTGCACGAGTTGGCGCGACACCAGCAGGCTTACGGCGTGCATGGCGCGCGCAATTGCTCCCGCCGGTATCTGGCTCAACGAACAGGCAAAACCGGTAGGCAGCACGATGACGCGAGTCGCACCGAGCCTCACGGCGGCGGAGATGGGCGTGTTGTTGGCAACGCCGCCATCCACCAGCAGACGGCCGTCGATCTGCACGGGAGGAAACACGCCGGGAATGGCCGTACTAGCCAGCACGGCATCCACTACCGACCCCGCCGACAGCAGTACCTCATCGCCAGTGAGCATGTCCGATGCCACGACATGCACCGGCAACGCAGCCTGCTCCAGTCGTCCGTAGGACATGTGCTGCTCCAGCAAGGCGCGCAAGCCATCGGAATCCACGAGATAGTCGCGTCGACGCAGCACGCCGAGCAGGTTGCGCCAGCTAAACGGAAAGACGTCGCGCCGTCGAAGTGCGCACCAGATGCGCTCCAGCCTGCTGGCGCCGTCGATGGTGGGTTCCGCAGCGAAATAGGCTGCGTTGATCGCACCTGCCGAAGCACCCACCACGAAAGCGGGTTGTTCGCCCCATTCCAGCAGGGCCTGCAGCATGCCCACCTCCACGGCACCGAGGCTGCCTCCGCCTGCCAGCACAAAGGCAGTGCGTGGTGGATGGGTGCGGACTGCGGCTTCTGTCTGGTTCATGGCGATTACCTGCATGCAGGCTCACAGCGATGTCGTGAGCCGGGTCAGCCATTCAGGACTGATGGACAGTACGAACGCTTCAAACTTGCGGTCCAACCCGGTGAGAACCAATAGGCCAATCAGCACAAAGCCTGCCCCCAGTACCGACTTGGCAGCGCTGCCGACCGACACCAGCGCGCCGCGCATGCGCGTCATCGACGCTCCGGACACGGTGCTCAACGCAAGCAATGGCAGCCCGGCGCCAAGGCCAAATACCGCCATAAGCAGTGCGATCTGACCAAGGTTTCTGCCTTGCGCGGCGAGCGTCGTGGCAGCGCCTAGCGTCGGACCGACGCACGGACTCCACACCAGGCCAAGAATCAGCCCGATCAGGAACTGGCTCAGCCCGCCCTCGCCACGAATCGAACCAAGCGCCTGCTGCCCTGTATTGCCGATACGAGAGCTGATCTGCGCGAAGGCAACCTGCCAGCGCGGCACCAGCATCGCCAGCCCGAACAGCACCATCAATACCGCCGCGACCCGCCGAAAGGTGTTGGCACTCAGGCCAATCGATGCCCCCAGCGTGGCGAGAAAGATGCCGGTGAGCGCAAACGAGAGGCTGAGTCCGAGTGCGAGCATCGCGCCGCCCCACCGATGTCGCGAAAGCGCGGACGCGATCAGTATCGGAAGAATCGGCAGCACGCATGGCGACAGCAAGGTGGCCGCGCCCGCCAGAAAACCCAACGCATACGTGCCCAGGCCAAAATCCATCAGAGCGCCTGCTCCAGTGCGGAACGAATACCCGCTTCGCTGGTTTGCCCCGTCGAACGCGTCACCTCGTGCCCCTTCTTGAACACCACGAAGGTCGATTGCTGCGTGACTTTCAGTGATTGCTCCAGCGCCGTCTCGGTGTCGAAATCCGCGACGAAGATGGTCACCTCCTTGAGTCGAGGCTCCACCGATAGCCGATCGACGATCGGCTTCTGCGCACGGCAGGTCGGACACCAGTCCGCGTGCAGATAGACCACGACGGGTTTGCCTGCGGCCACCGCCTGTTCGTACTGCTTCTGGTTGAACGGCACTTCATCCGCCGCAACGACTCCAGCCACCGCCAGAAGCAGCGCGCCGAGGGCGAGTCCGAGCTTGTTCGTTTTCATGTGGGTTGGTTTTCCTGTGATTGACGCATCAGTCGCCGATGGCATGAATGGCACCACGCGTCGTGACGGCGCTCATCGATTGAGTGTGGATGCCGAGCGCGCGGGCGAGCAGCGTGTCGAGGCTCGCTTTGCCAGGCCCCGAAATCAGCAGCCAGAAGAAGATCAGGCTGTAGACCACCTCATCAGCCTCGACGTAGTCATCCAGGCCCATGAGGTTGGTGGACACCACCAGCGTCACTGCCACGGCCATGTTGATCAGCATGGGGATGCACACCAGCCGCGTGAACAGGCCCAGCATCAGCAACAAGCCGCCGATCAGTTCGGTCCACGCCGAAAGCCCTGCGCTGAACGCCGGAAATGGAATGCCCCAACCCATGAATCGCTGGACGAAGCCATCGAGGTTGTGGACTTTGGCGATGCCGGTTTCCAGCCAGAAGTAACCGAACACCACGCGAACCGTGAGCGGCCCGATCCATTCGATGCTGTTGAGCCACTGAAGCAGGCGCGAAGCCGTGACGGCGATGGTGTGGCGCATGGCGGCGAGTTCCGGAGTGACGAAGTAAAGGCATCATGCGAACCCCCAGCAATTCCCGCCATGTTCGGGCGTCCAAGCTTTCTTGCCGTGAGTCCGGTCCTTCATCGTCACTTCGTCTACCCGCCCTTTATCGGACGATTGGGCACAAAAGCGGGACGCCCGGGAACAGTCAATGGCGCTCCAGCTGTCGAGAATGGCTGCGTCGGAACCTGCCCGGAAGCTCCATGGCCGGGGTCGACGATCTCTTTCCCCATGCCGCCACTGCGCGGCCGTCACCACATGACAGGAGTGATCCATGAAGACCAACAAACTCAACGGCGCAGCCATGGCGATGATGGTTGCCGGCCTATTCGCCGTCGGCTCGATGTCCGCTTCGGCCGCCGACAAGACCCCCACTGGCGACACCGCCAGCGTCAAGTGCGTGAACTCGTCGAGCTGCAAGGGCCACGGCGCGTGCAAGCAGGCCACCAATTCCTGCAAGGGCCAGAATGCCTGCAAGGGTCAGGGCTTCACCATGCAGAAGACCGACAAGGACTGTGAGGCCGCCCAGGCCGCGGCAAAGCAGGCGTAAGACCTGCAGCGGGGCTTCCTGCGCCGTGCAGGAAGCCCCGCATCTACGGCCATGACGACTTCCATCGCTTCCCGCCAGCTGCCCTACCTTGGCTTTGGCCTCGGCCTGCGCGTCGATCACTACGAAGCGCTGCTCGAGGATCCGGGCAACGTCGAGTGGCTGGAAATCGTTTCCGAGAACTATCTCGTTCCCGGCGGCCGCCCGCTGCGATGGCTGGAGCGGTTTCGTGAGCGCTTCCCTCTGGTCATGCATGGCGTGTCGATGTCCATCGGAAGCACCGACCCGCTGGACGACGGTTACCTGAGCCAACTGGCCGCATTGGCCAGACGCGTCGAACCCATGTGGGTTTCCGATCACTTGTGCTGGACGGGTGTGCGCGGAGTCAACCTGCACGACCTGATGCCGCTGCCCTATACCGAGGAAGCGCTGGCGCATGTGGTGGAACGCGTGCAACGCGTACAGGAGAAACTCGGCCGGCGCATTCTGCTTGAGAACGTATCGAGCTATATCAGCTTTGCCGACTCGCAACTGACCGAGTGGGAATTTCTCGCCGCCGTCGCCGAGCGCGCCGACTGCCTGATCCTGCTCGACATCAACAATATCCACGTCAGCGCGCACAACCACGGCTTCTCCGCGCTCGACTACCTCGATGGCATTCCCTCGTCGCGCGTGCAGCAGTTCCACCTTGCTGGCCATGAGCACGGCGGACAGTTATTGATTGATACCCACGATGCGCCGGTGGTCGATTCAGTATGGGATCTCTATGTCGAAGCAGTGCGTCGCTACGGCAAGGTGTCCACCATGATCGAACGTGATGATCACATCCCGCCACTGCACGAACTTCGGCTGGAACTCGATCACGCCCGGCGGCTTGCGACACCGCTACTGCAGGAGGCGGCATGAGCGATCTGCATGCCATGCAGGTGCGGCTGGCCGAGGCGATGCTGACGGATACGCCGCAGCGCCTTGATGATTTGCGCGGCGACGATCTGGCCGACATCGCGAGCCGTTTCGCGATCTACCATCACGGATACCGCATACGTCTGCGCGATGCGCTGGGTACGGAATTTCCCGGACTAGCGCTTATGGCGGGGACGCACTTTCCGCGGCTGCTGGACAGCTACGTGGACGCGCACCCGTCCACGCACTACAACATCCGCTGGCATGGCGAAGGACTTGCGGCGTTCCTGGCCGAGGTTTCGCCCTGGTGCGAACGTTCCGAACTAGCGGAGATGGCGCAGCTGGACTGGGCCGTTTCCAGCGCCTTCGACAGCGCCGACCAGGGCACCGTTGGCGTCGACGAACTCGCGAGCGTACCACCCGAAGCATGGGCGGGCCTGCAACTACATCCGCTTGGCCATGTGCGAGTACTCACCTGCACTTGCAACGTCGACGCATTCCGCCGTGCGGCCGACCGCGGTCAACCCCGCCCTTCATTGCGTCGTTTACGCCAGCCACTTCACTTGCTGGTGTGGCGACCTGCTCTGGATGTCCGCTATCGCAGGGTCGACGCGGACGAACTGTCGGCGCTGGACGGTGCATTGCGTGGCGAGCCATTCGCCCGACTGTGTGAACGCCTGGCCGAAAGGCATGCGCCCGCCACCGCACTGCCACGCATGGCCAACCTGCTCTCCCGATGGCTAGGCGAAGGGCTGATCGGCCGGCTGGTTGTATCGGGCCAAGCCCCCATGTAACCCCGGGCACGCCTCCGACGAACTTGACTATTGAGTCACCTGTCGGAAGGAAGCCCATGTACATCGAACCGAACCCCTCGCTTTCCGCGGGTTCACGCGCTCGACTTGTCGAACCCGCGCTGGAATCGTTGCTCAACCGGTCGATGCTCCGGGTCGAGGTGATCGCCGAACTACACCGCTGCGGCTCGTGGTATCTCGACGGCCCCCGCCACCACTGCGGCCTGTTTCACCTTGTCGGCGTCGGCCAGTGCAAAGTCGAGAGCCATGCGCTTGAGCAGGCGATGGAGTTGGAGACGGGCGACCTGGTGATGTTTCCGCACGGCGATCCACACCGCCTGAGCGCGCGCGATAGCGCATGCGCCGACCAGACCAGCCTGATATGTGGCGAATTCCGCTTCACGGGTAGCTCACAGCATCCGCTCAACCTCGCATTGCCCTCGTGCGTGGTCATTCGCGCCGAGCGCGCCAGCACACCCTTCAGGCAACTGTCTTCCATGATGGTGGATGCAGTGCATGCTGGTTGTGCCAGCAGGCAGGTGCTACTCAACAAACTGGCTGACGCGCTGTTCACGCTCGCCATCTGCGACTACGCCCGTGACGCGGGCGAACGCCAGGGCCTGTTCGCCTCGCTGGCCGACCCTCGCATCGCACGAGTGCTGCAGGAGGTCTACAACCATCCAGGCATGGCGTGGACCATGCAGTCCATGGCCGCGGTAGCCTGCATGTCGCGATCGGCGTTCGCCGAACGTTTCACACAACTGATGAAGGTGCCGCCGATCCAGTATGTGACGCAATGGCGCGTGAGCTTGGCCGAACAGTTGCTGCGCGATCGCCAGCAATCGGTCGCCGGCATCGCACAACAACTGGGCTACAGCAGCGAGGCTGCATTCCGACGTTTGTTCAAACGGGTAAGCGGCATGTGCCCAGGCCGTATTCGCGGCGAAAGCATGCGCGCGACGGTACTGAACTGATCCTCGCAACGAACAACGCTGTGGCGTGACCTGGCGTCACGCCACAGCGTTGTTGCTGCAGTGAGAGCCCCGCTCTCTACGCGCAACCTCAATGCGCAAGCTGGCGCAGCAACTGCTCCAGTTCGGCACGTAGATGTGTCACTTGCGCCCTGGCTGCATCGCGCTCCTGCACCACCTGGCTGTGCAGGCTTGCCGGCACCGCATGCATGGAGAGCACTTTTTTCCTTGCCCTATAGCGGCGCGCGCGCTCGGCTGCCGTCAACGCATTCAACTTGCGCGGACGGCCACGACCGCGCTTGAAAGCCAAGGGCAACGTCATCGTCCCGGGATCCCGTGGATCAACCATGTCGCGTCCTCCGCCGAATTTGGCCTATTTTATGTGGCGTCACATAAAATTACAAGCCAAAATTCTCTTGTTTCACAAGAAGTCAGCGACTTTTCTTCAGGTAGAACAACTTCGACCGGCTGGCCTTTGCCATCGGTTTCCTATTCACATGACAGGGAGCTTCACGTCGCTACCGTGAGTGCCGAAGCCCTCCCGCGAGACCGCGCGGCCAACGAACCCCGGAGTGGAGCGTTCCCAAAGCGGAACCCGACGAGGAAACCCCGAACATGGATTCGCTCTACGAGTGGTCGTCGCGAACCATCCGCCGCATCTTCGACGCGCGCATCAAGACGCCACCCGTGCTGGACACCGCCACTTACTTTCCCGCGGCACAGCGCTTTCAGGCGGCATGGATGACGATTCGTCGCGAGGCGCTTGCCGTCATGGACGGCGCACAAGCCATACCGAGATTCCACGAGATCATGCCGTCCCAGGCCGAGATCTCCGCGAACGACGGCAAGGACTGGCGCATGTTTCTGCTCAAGGTCTACGGCCAGGACATACGTGCCAACCAGGCGACCTGCCCCGCGCTGACCGAACTGGTCAACTCAACGCCGGAAGTGTTATCAGCCACCCTGTCCTTTCTCGCGCCGCACAAGCACATTCCACGTCACAGCGGCCCGTTCCGGGGCATTCTTCGCTTTCAGTTGAACCTCGAGGTGCCAGCCGATGCGGACGGACGGCCAGGCGCGGTGCTGCGGCTTGCCGATCACGAACACCGGCTGGGCAATGGCGAGTGCCTGCTGTGGGACGACACCTATCCACACGAGGTGTGGAACCACAGCGATCGCACGCGCATCGCACTGTTGCTCGACGTGCGCCGCACCGAGATGCCATTGGATCTTCGCCTGCTGTCGCGCGCCGTCACGGCGGGCGTCGGCATGGTCGTGCGCTGGCGCGGTTTTGCGTGAAGCGAACACCGCGTGGAACGCCGTCCGGGCCAAGGGTCCAGCAAAGGCACCCTGACCCGGACAGCTGAAGCCCTCCAGGCTCAGACGCGACGGCTGGTCTCAAACAGGAACCATACGCGGCGTTCGGCCTCGTCGATCCAGTTCTCCAGCAAGCTGGCGGTGGCGACATCACCATGCTCATCGCACAGTTCATGGGTTTTGCGCATATACGACGCGAGCTGGATGTTGTCTTCGCGAAGCTCCGCGAGCATGTCGTCCGGCGTGACGAAGTCTGCATCGTTGTCCAGCAGCCGCTGCATGCGGGAAGCATGACCCAGCGAGCGCAGCGTGGTGCCACCCAGCTTGCGCACACGCTCGGCAATAGGGTCGACCGTGGCGTAGATCTGGTCCGCCTGCTCGTCCAGCAACAGGTGATAGTCACGGAAATACGGGCCCGACATGTGCCAGTGGAAGTTCTTGGTCTTCAGATACACGGCCAGTATGTCCGACAGCAATGCGTTGAGTTCCCCGGAGATGTCGCGCGTCGCATTTTCGCCCAATGGCGAAGGCGTCGAGAGAGCCGCCTTGCGGCGGGTTTTGGCGTTGCTTGTGTCGCTCATCGCATGTCTCCGGTGGGGAAAGGGAATCGTTTCGTATCGCTCATTTCGGTGCCGCGGCCGCCGCGGCGTCCTCGCTACGAAGGTAGGCAACCAAGGCCAGCAATGGCGGCACGAGAAAGCACCAAACGCCGGCAAACGCATACAGCAATGCGGCGGCCGCACAGCCCACGGCAAAGGCCAGCACGGCGAAGCTCATACGCGCGAGTCGCGTATTCACCACGCCCACCTGCTCGGGGGAAGCGCCCTGAATACGCTCGGCAATGTCCAGCATGATTTGCGTGGTGGTACCGGTCATCAATGTCGATGGCGGTGAACTGGAGAGATGGACGCGATGCACGGCGTTCTGTATGGCCATGGCAGTCACCAGGGTCATGCCGGTGACCGTGGCTGACCAGCTGTCACCGGCAGTGAAGGGGCCGTAGTACACCGCCAGTACGGCGGCGGCGACCAAAAAAAGCAGCTTGATCGCCAACAGGGTCTTCAGCACCGGCAACCCACGATCGATCAGGCGATAGCTCAGCAGGCGGGTAAGCATCACAGCAACACAGAACACTGGCAGCGCGAGCAACTTGGCAATGACGCCGGAAGTACCCGTTACCAGCGCCGCGCCTATGGTGACGAAGTTGCCGGTGACGTGCGCGGTGAACAGACCGTGCAGTGCCAGGAAGCCGGCGGTATCGACATACCCCGCATTCACGCTGAGTACCGTCGGTAACATGGGTTTGTCGGCCATGCGGTAATTTCCTTCTGTAGGGCGTAGGGGATGCACTCAGGCTCACCACACGAACTTCAGCTCGACGCGGAGATAGTTACTGTCTCGTCCACCGGCCAAGCGGATGGCATGACCGACGTCGTAATGCACAGCTTCCACCGCCCCGATGAAGTTGGCGTTGAAGACATAATCCGCTCGCAGCTGGCCGTATACGCCGGTCCAGTGACCGCCCCTGCCCGCCGTACCCGCGAGCGGAATGTCAGGCTGCACGTAGATGGCATCGGCGGTGGATTGACGCCACTGAAAAGCTACGGCGCCAGTAAGCGTAAGTTTGGCCAACGGCTTGATGGTCAGGCTCGGCTTGAGGTGTAGCAAGTTGGTATAGCCCGTGAACCCGGCGAGCGTGAAGTAATAGCCATTGGGAAATAGCGGATTGAACGTGCCCAGAGTGTGATCGCCAGTGCGGCGATCGCCTGATGCCGCATCGAACTGCAAACCCGCGCGGGGATGCCAGGCAGGACCGTCCCAGGTGAAGCCGACACGCGCACCGGTTGCCCAGGCCTCGACATCCTTGGGGCCGACCGTCCCTCGCTGCACCATGCCTTCCAGGTCCCAGTCCAGGCCCATGGCGGCGCCTGCGAATCGCACGTCGTAGACGTCGCGCCGCTCCTTGCCCACAGCGTCCAGATATGTCGCGTCGTCGAGGCTGTAACGCGAGACATAGGCAGACAGCTCGTCACGCCCCCACAGCTGCCGCTCCACGCGCAAGGTGCTGAAACGGAAGTGACGATTGGACGTATCGTCAAAGGGATGCTCGTCCTTGTACTGCACAGGCTGGCTGATGAAGCCGATGAAACGCCATTTCCCGGTTTCCCAATCAGCCCAGACCGCGTCGAAGGACTGCCGCACGTTCGGCCCATCTCGCAGCGACACGAAACGCTGCAGGTCGAACGCGAAGTCCTGCCGCCCTACCCGCGCCTTGAACGTGCCTGCAGCGAAAGGGCGCACATAAGCCACGAAGGCCAGGCGCAAATCCCAAGGGTTACGGTCGGCACCACCAATCACGTGCTTGTTCTCGGTGCGCACGTCTTCGACCTGCACGAAACCTTGCCAGTACTGGCCGATGCGGGCATCGGCATGCACCTGAAAGCGCTGCAGCAAGTAGGTATTGGCGGTATTTCCGCCGATACCAAAACTCGCCGCGTTCGACGTATCTATCCGCTCACGCAGGTTGACGCCCAGCGAGAGATAGCTCCTGGGATCACTTGAACTCAATGATATGTATTTGAGCGAATCGCCCCATTGAGTGCGCAAAGCTGGATCGGCCAGCGCCGACCAGTCTTCCTGCCAGCGATTGCTACTGAATTGGGGACGCGCCCCAGCGTTCGTCGGCTCCTCAACCTCATCTTGTGCGTGGGCCTGCACCGACCACATCAGCAGACCGCCAGCGAGCACTGCGCACGCCGCACCCATTCCGGAGCGGCGACCGAACCCATCCGCGCGCGGCAAGCAATGGACTCGCCTGGCCATGCCCCGCATTCGCCTATTTGCCTGCGTTGGCGTGGATCTCGGCCACATAACCGCCAGGGAACTTCACCACGGCCGATGCGCGACCTTCGCTGGTGAATGGCTCGACTAGCACGCTTGCACCATTGGACTTTGCCTTGCCCAGCGTTTCGGTGAGATCGGCAACCTCATAGCCCGTCAGCTCATGGCCATAGGGATAAGGCAGGTGGCCGTCGGTGACATGCACCGTCATCCTGCCGAACGTCGATTCGATGCGGATACGCCGATACGTGTCGTTGGGCCGACCGATCTCCACACCCGGCGCCTTGGCCACATCGGACACCACCTTGCCGTGCGAAAACTTCAGGAAACTGCGCACGAATGCATCCGCGCGATCGGGCGACACGTAGACGCGATTCTCGGGAATGGCATGGAACGGCGCATACGACGGCGACGTGGTGTGCCAATACAACTGCATGTTCACGCCACCCGGCCACTGGATTACCGCATCGCGGCCGATAGGGTCGGGAAATGGCTGCACGATCACATCCGCGCCCGCCGCACGCGCGGCGCTGATCGCCTGGTCAAGATCGGTGACCAGGTAGCCCGTGCGCTCCAGCCCAAACGGATAGGGAACCGGTGTCTTGAAGCCGAACAGCGACACCGTCCCCACCGGCGTCTGCAGCAACTGCGAGGTCGTACTGCTGGGCGTAGGCGTCACCGTCGCGACGACCTGTTTGCTGCTCTGTCCGCCGAACGTACCGAGGAAACTGCTCACAAAGCGGTCGACATCATCCGGCGCCACATAGACATGCGTGGTGTCGTATTGCGCACCAACGGCCACCATCGGCGTGGCCGCCTCCTTCGCAAACGCGAGCGAAGGAGAGATCAGCGATGCCGCAGCTACCAGCCCGAGGCTGAGAATGGAGTTCAAAGTGCGGTAAGACATACGCATGGAATAACTCCTTGAAGATTTGGCCCGATGGAAGAAGGAGGCGAGCAAAGCTCACGTCTTCGTGATCCTTCCGCGCAGGTCATGCCAGGCCACCAGCACGAAGCCGCCAACCAGCCCCAGATGTTCGAAAAACGCATTGGCCATGCCGAAACGCACAGAAGCAGGTGCGTCCCAAAACCGATTGGCGAGAAAGGTCGCCATCAGCGTGAAGCCTGCCAAAAGCAATGCACCCAGCCAGCGGCGAAACCCCAGCAGGATCGCCAGTGATGCACCCAGCTCCAGCACGATGGTGGCCACGGTGATTGGCATGGCGGGCGCCAGTCCGAAATGCGCGGTCTCGGCCATGGCCCCATTGAAATCCACCAATTTCTGGATACCACCCTGCAGATACGCGGCGCACAGACCAAGTAACGCCAGCCAATGCACTACTGGCGTCGCAACGGCAGATGCCCATCGGGTACCCAGGGACCGGACCGCTGTATCACTCATCTAGACCGCCCAACACGCGCAGCCAAGCGCGCCCCAGAACGACTTCAAGTCTGACACCGGCAATGAACTCGACCACGCATTGGCGTGCTCATGGTTATGTACACCACAGGCATGCCCGCATCCGCAGGCGGCCCGCGCAACCACGGGTGCCGCGTGACGCTGTTGCGCCCAGGCACCATAGCCGCCATAGACACGAACCGGTGACCAGTCCGGCATGGCCGGCGGCACATCCACTTCGTCCAGTGAAGCGAACTCACCGACGCCATAGACGATGCGTCCGCCCACCATGGTGAGCAACGATGTGGTGTCGGCAATATCGTCTTCCGCGCATGCAAAGAAGTCGCGATCGGGCACCATCAGGTCAGCGAGCTGCCCCACCTGTATCTGACCTTTCTTTCCCTCTTCGTTGGAAAACCAGGTGACGTACTCCGACCACATGCGAAGTGCGGTGTCGCGATCCAGGCAATGTCGACGCGGATAGAGCGAAAGGCCGCCCACGGTCTTGCCGGTCACCAGCCACGACAACGACACCCACGGGTTGTACGAGGCCACGCGAGTGGCGTCCGTACCGGCGGACACTCTCACGCCCTTTTCCAGTATGCGCGCTACGGGCGGTGTCGCCTGCGCAGCGGCCGCGCCGTAGCGCTCCACGAAATACTCGCCCTGGTAGGCCATGCGGTGCTGAACGGCAATGCCTCCGCCGAGCGCAGCGATACGATCGATAGACCGCTCCGAGATGGTCTCGGCGTGATCGAAGAACCAGTTGAGTCCTTGCAGCGGAATCTCTTTGTTGACCTTCTCGAATACGTCCAGTGCGCGGCTGATGGTTTCGTCATAGGTGGCGTGCATGCGCCACGGCCAGCGGTTCTCGACCAGGATGCGCACCACTTCCTCAAGGTCGCCCTCCATCTGGGGCGGCATGTCGGGTCGTGGCTGACGGAAGTCCTCGAAATCCGCTGCGGAGAACACCAGCATCTCGCCAGCACCGTTGTGTCGGAAATAATCGTCACCCTGCTTGTACTTCGACGTACGCGTCCAGTTAAGGAAGTCGTCTTTCTCTTGCTTGGGTTTCTGCGTGAAGAGGTTGTAGGCGAGGCGCAGGGTGAGCTGGCCTTCAGCGGCGAGCTTATCGATCACCGCATAGTCGTCAGGATAGTTCTGGAAGCCGCCGCCCGCGTCGATAACCCCGGTGACGCCCAACCGATTCAATTCGCGCATGAAGTGACGCGTGGAATTGAGCTGGTAGTCGAACGGCAGCTTGGGCCCCTTGGCCAGCGTGGCATACAGGATGGAGGCATTGGGCTTGGCCAGCAGCAGTCCGGTCGGATTGCCCGAGGCATCGCGCACGATCTCGCCACCCGGCGGTTCGGGCGTGTCTTTCGTATAGCCCACGGCGCGCAAGGCGGCCGCATTGAGAATGGCACGGTCGTACAGATGCAGCAGAAATACCGGTGTATCGGGAGCCACGACATTAAGCTCTTCGATCGTCGGCAGACGCTTTTCGGCGAACTGGTGCTCGGTGAATCCGCCGATGACACGCACCCACTGCGGCGAAGGCGTGATGGCCACTTGCTGCTTCAGCATCGCCATCGCATCGGCCAACGAACGCACGCCATCCCAGCGCAGTTCCAGGTTGTAGTTCAGGCCGCCACGGATGATGTGCGTGTGGTTGTCGATCAGTCCTGGCAATACACGCCTGCCCTTCAGGTCGATCACGCGCGTGCGCGACCCGGCCAGCGGCATGATGTCTGCGCCGGTGCCGACGGCCACGAACTTGCCACCGGCGACGGCAACCGTGTCCGCCTCGGGATGCGAGCGGTCAAGCGTGGTGAAGCGCCCGCCACGCAGGATCAGATCAGGCGCAACTGCCGGCGCGGTCACGACCGCTCCCCTTTCTCCTCACCATGAGGCGGCGTAACCGAAGCCTTGGGCAGCTCGCCAAAGCAATGCGGTTTCACCTGCGAATCAAACCAGCTGGTGGCTATCGCTTCGCGGTGCATCAGGCTCTTGACCAAGGGCGGCACCTGCTCACCCAACAGGATGCCAAGCAGGCCCACCAGCGCCACCATGGGTGGCGCTGGCGAACGCACGTTGAGCAAGCCATAGATAACGCCGACCAGCACGCCCACAGCAAGGGAAATCAGGTAGATCTTCATCGACGTTTACCTCCGCGCCACTTATCTGGGCAGCACACTGCTTAGCCTTCGTGTGCGCCGAACATGCTCTTGGCGTAGATGACGCCCAGGCCGTACGAACCACCGAACCGCTTTGCGATGCCGGTAGTACTGTCGTAACTCTCCGTGCGCGCCCAGTCTCGCTGCAGCTCAAGCAGGTACTGCAATGAGGTCATGGGCCTGACACCCGCCTGGATCATGCGGTCCATGGCCCGGTTGTGCGCCTCGGTCGAGACGTCGCCGCAGGCGTCGGCCACCACGTACACCTCGAAGCCCTGGTCCAACGCCGAAAGCGTGGGCCCGACGATGCATACCGAGGTCCAAAGCCCGCCAAACACCAGGCGTGTCTTGCCGATCTCGTTCACGCGCTTGATGACGGCCACGTCTTCCCAAGTGTTCATGGATGTGCGGTCAAGCAGCGCCTGGCCCGGGAATGGCTCGATTACCTCATCGAACATGGGGCCCGAGAAACTTTTCTCGGCCACTGTGGTGAGAATGGTCGGCACCTTGAAGCTGGCCGCCGCATGCGAAATCAGGGCGGCGTTGTTGCGCAGGGTGATGGCGTCGATGGAATGCGTGGCAAACGCCATCTGCGACTGGAAGTCGATCAGGACCAACGCGTGATCCGTGGGCGTGAGCAACTGTTTGCCCGGTGTGGGTGTGGCGGTGATGGCCATGTGCATTCTCCTGGATGTCGTCAACAGGACCCGCCAGCCACGCAAGTGGTGGCCGGCGGGCCAAACAGAATCAGGAGCGAATGAACGCGAGCAGGTCCTCGTTGACCTGATCCTGATGCGTAGCGGTGAGGCCATGCGGCGCGCCCGGATACACCTTGAGCGTGGCGTGCTTCACGATCTTTGCCGAGAGCCGGCCCGCGTCGTCGATAGGCACGATCTGGTCGTCATCGCCGTGAATCACCAGCGTGGGCACTTCGACCTTCTTCAGGTCAGGCGTGTAATCCACTTCGGAGAACTGCTTGATGCAGTCGTACTGGCCCTTGAGCCCGCCCATCATGCCCTGCATCCAGAACGAATCACGCATGCCCTGCGTCGCCTTGGAGCCCGAGCGGTTCGCACCAAAGAACGGGCCCGACAGATCCTTGAAGAACTGCGAACGATCGGCCAACGTCTTGGCGCGGATGTCGTCGAACACGGTGATCGGCAGACCGCCCGGATTGTTGGGGCCCTTGACCATGATCGGCGGCACGGCACCGATCAGCACCAGCTTGGCCACGCGCGCATTGCCATGACGGCCGATGTAGTGCGCCACTTCGCCACCACCCGTGGAATGACCAACCAGCACGACGTTCTTGAGATCGAGCTTCTCGATCAACTGGGCGAGATCGTCGGCATAGGTGTCCATGTCGTTGCCGTTCCACGGCTGGCCGGAACGGCCGTGACCGCGACGGTCATGGGCAATGGTGCGATAGCCGTGCGAGCTGAGGAAAAACATCTGCGCGTCCCACGCATCGGCGGTCAGCGGCCAGCCATGCGAGAACACGACAGGCTGCCCCTGGCCCAGGTCCTTATAGAAAATCTCGGTACCGTCTTTCGTGGTGAACATCGTCATTTCGGGTTTTCCGTGGTGGGGTTGAGATGGCACAGGAGCGCCAAAGGACGACGAAGGCACCGCCAGGCCGGCAATCGGCAATGCCAGTGCCGCCGAGACCGTGGCAACACCGCTGAGGAAGGCACGCCTGGGCTGACTGACGTCGTTAGCCGGATCATTCGTCGACATGAAGACTTTCCTTGTTGATGGCCTGCAGATGACGGACACCCGATAGCTGCTCGAAGGCGCAACCTTCCCTTGGCCTCCCGCAGATCGTACGCGTGAGCCTGTGGTCATCGGATGAACCGGATGGGCGAAGCGAGAGTGAACTCGCCTACCATTCTTGCCAGAACGCGCTCCATGCGAAGCCCTATCGCGGCAAATCTTCCCTACTCGATCGGGTAGGCTTCTTTCGCCGTGGCCTCATGCTGCAAAACGGATGCGCATGCCGCACCGCCTGGTCGCTCAGGCGTCGAAGAAGCCGCGATCCCGGGCGAGCGTGACCGCATGCGTGCGATCCATCGCGCCGAGCTTGGTCATGATGTTCTTCAGACGCGCCTTCACGGTGTCTTCGGACACGCAGAGAATGTCGGCAATGCGCTTGTTCGTATGTCCCGTGGCGACCAGTCGCAACACACTCAATTCGCGGTCGCTGAGCATCTCCGACCAGGCATGCGAGGCAATCTCGCCCGCCACCTCAGAGGCCACGACACGTCGACCATTCATGACCGAACGAATGGCGGCGAGGATTTCATCGCGCGTCGCCGTCTTGAGGAGATAGGCGCAGGCACCATGGGTCAGCGCACGCTTGACCCGCGCATCACCGGGGTACGAAGTGAGCACGATAATCTTGGCGGCCGGATATTCGCCGCTAATGGTGGCAATGGCCTGCAGGCCATCCACGCCGGGCATCTGGAGGTCAATAAGGGCAATGTCCGGCTGCAGTTCGCGATACCGCACGATGGCCTCCGCGCCATCGGCAGCCTGCCCGATCACTCGCATGTCCTCATCGCTTTCAATGGCGGCAGCAATGCCATCGCGCATGATCGGATGATCGTCGGCAATGAGGACCCGGATGCTTTCCGCACCAACTGTCACGTTGTGGTCCCTCGGCTAATGACTGGTCACGCCTCCAGGAACGAATGCAGCGCGAATCCGCCACGAGGCACCCGGCGACACTATCCGGATCGAGGCCATGGCGTTCAATGCCCGATCGGGTGATTCTCTGTTCGCGCCACGCGCCCTTCTGGTCGCGGGCAGCCCGCACTATGCTCCCATCGGTGAATGATGCTGTCGCGAGACGGTCGGCAAGCAAGGCGGGGACCCAGGTATTGAGCGTGTTCGGACGACCTGTTGGCAAGAATTCCAAGCGACGGCAGAGCTGGTGGCTTCTGCTGCTTGCGATGTGGCTGGGGCTGGTTGGCGTGGCCGCTCACGCCGGGCCGTCCGAGTTCCATCGCAAGCTTTGGACGGTCGAGCAAGGCACGCCGGCTGATATCTGGGCGCTGGCGCAGGGGAAGGACGGCTACCTTTGGCTGGGCACCGGCAACGGGCTTTACCGCTTCGATGGCGTGCGCTTCGAGCGCTTCGAGCCCGCCATCGACGAGCGCTTTCGCTCCAATGACATCACCGCCCTGACCATGCTGCCGGACGGCACCTTGTGGATCGGCTTCTACTACGGTGGCGCCAGCGTGCTGCGCGACGGCCACCTGCAACACTACCTGCCGGGCGACGCGTTTCCTCGTGGCGCCGTGCTGACCTTTGCCCGCACCAGCGACGGTGCCATCTGGGCAGCGACCGAGGGCGGACTCGCCCGCTTCGACGGGCAGCGATGGCAGACCGTCAATGCGAAGGAATGGAACTATCCGACCCAGCGCACCGACTGGCTCATCGTCGATCTCGACGGCACGCTCTGGGTCACCGATGGTGAATCCCTGGTGTTCCTTCGCCCAGGCTCGCATCGGTTCGAAGACACACAGGAGAAGGTAGCCAAGTATGGCGTGGTGATGCAGGCACCCGACGGCACCTTGTGGCTGTCCGATCATCTGCACGGCACACGAGCCCTCCCCGGCCTCTCTTCCAATCACCCGCAGTCCAAGCGACTGGATTTACCCGACAACACGACGTCTGGCGAAGCCCACCGCCTGTTGTTCGACCGGTACGGCAACTTGTGGGGCACCGATGTCGGCGAGAGCGGCATCTATCGCGTCGATGCCGTCCATCGACTCGCCAACGGCCGATCGCTGCGACCAGAAGACATCGCCGAGACTATCAATCGCAGCAACGGTCTCCTTTCCAATCGCACAGTGCCGCTGCTGGAAGATGCGGAAGGCACCATCTGGGTGGGAACCAACCTCGGGCTAGCCAGCTTTCACCGCAACAGCTTCGCGGTGCCGCCACAGATAACCCTGGGCAGTGGACAGCACTACTCCATGGCGCGCGATGGCGATGGCGTGGTCTGGCTGGCCAACGCGGGCATGCTGCTGCGCGTGGATGGGCCGGACAACCACGTCGTCAGGCGCGATTTGCCAGACATTCGCGCCGCGCTGTTCGACCGTTCGGACGTGCTGTGGCTGCTGGGCGACGACCGTCTCATGCGGGTACGCGGCGATGCGCTGGACAGCATAGCCCTGCCGTCACTGGCCGACGTCGGCAAGATCACTGCATTCACGCTCGACCGCGACGATGCCCCCTTGTTCGCCGTTTCACAACACGGGCTCTATCGCTATCACGATGGCAGCTGGTCCGCGCTCGGGCCCACGACCGCCTTGAGCGGACAGACACCCACGGCATTGAGCACGGCACCCAACGGCAATCTCTGGATTGGTTATCAGGACAACCAGCTCGCCGTCTTCGATGGAAATAACGCACAGATCTACGGCGCATCCGATGGCCTCCGGGTTGGCAACGTGACCACCATCAACGCGACCGGCAAGGACGTGCTGATCGGCGGCGAACTGGGCCTCGCCCGATGGCACGATGGAAAAATCGAATCGCTGGTCGTCACCGACGATGATGCTTTCGGCGGCATCACCGGCATTGTCCAGACCGCCAACGGCGATCTGTGGCTCAACGGCAGCAAGGGTGCCGTACTGGTCGAGGCCGTCGAGGCAAATGCAGCCTTTCAGCAGCAAGGTTATCGTCCGGCCTATCGCTTGTTCGACTACCGCGATGGCCTCCCCGGCATTGCGGTGCAGGCATCGCGCGTCCCCACGGCCACGCTCGATGGCGACCAGCGGGTATGGTTGCTGACCAGCCAGGGGCCGGCGTGGATCCAGCCACAGGACATGCGCATCAATGCATTGCCGCCGCCCGTCGCCGTCCTGTCGCTGAGCGCGGACGGCAGCCGATATGCACCGGCGGCTTCGGTGACGCTGCCCAAGGGCACCGCCAACCTGCAGTTCAGCTATACCGCGCTTAGCCTCGCCAACCCGGAGCGCGTACGCTTCCGCTACAAACTCGATGGTGTCGATGCCAACTGGCAGGATGCGGGTAACCGACGCGAGGCGTTCTACTCCAACCTGCGGCCAGGCAACTATCGCTTCCATGTATTGGCGGCGAATGACGACGGTGTATGGAACACGCAAGGAGCCGAGGTCCGCTTCGCCATCCAGCCGCGGTTCTTTCAGACGTGGTGGTTCTACACGCTGTGCGCCATCGCAGGCATTGCGCTGACGGTGGTTTTCTTTTTCTGGCGCATGCGCCTGGCCGCAGACCGCGTTCACCTGCAGCTGACGGAGCGCATGAGCGAACGCGAGCGCATCGCCCGCGACATCCACGATACGTTGCTGCAAGGCGTGCAAGGACTCCTGCTGCGTCTGCAAGCCATGCTGGCCGGCATGTCCGCGGACGACAAACGCCGTGACGTCATCAGCTCGGCCGTCGAGCAGGCAAGACAGATGGTGATCGAGGGCCGTGGCAAGATCATTTCGCTGCGTGGCGACGGGCCGCAATACATCGAGCTGGTGCAGTCTCTACTGGCTGTCGGCGAAAATCTCGCGGCGAACTATCCCACCACCTTTCACATCACCACCGAGGGCAAGCCGCGTGCACTGCTGCCTAGCGCCTTCGATGAGATCCTGGACATCGTACGCGAAGGCATTCGCAACGCATTCGTCCATGCCCAGGCCAGCCGCGTGGATGTCCGCGTAGCCTACGAGACGAGAGCCTTGCGCGTCACCGTGACCGATGACGGAGGCGGCATCGAGGACGACGCCCTCGGAGCGGCCGCGAAATTTGGCCACTGGGGCGTAGTGGGCATGCGCGAGCGCGCTGAGCGACTTAGCGCGCAACTGACCCTGCGCCGGCATCACCCTCACGGCACGGAGCTCGTACTCACCGTGCCGTGCCGAGCTGCCTACACCCCGGAGAACCCGGGTATGCGCAAGCGCAAGCCCCCTGTCGCGCCGTGAGCCACGGCTTGAACACGGCGCGACGGTCGCTTACTTCGATTCCTTTTCCATCAGCTTGTCGACGAGGTTGGCGGGCACTTCCTCGTAATGGTCGAATTCCATGGTGAACGTGCCGCGACCGCGCGTGGCCGAACGCAGGAAGTTGATGTATCCGAACATTTCCGCCAGCGGCACAAAACCCTGCACGAAAGCCTGCGGGCCCTTCTGCCCCTGATCGCTGACCGTGCCGCGGCGGCGATTGATGTCGCCAATCACGTCACCCAGGTAATCGGCCTCGGTCACTACTTCAAGACGCATCACGGGCTCGAGCAGCTTGGGCTTGCTGAGTCGATGCGCCTCTCGAAAACACTGGCGCGCAGCGATCTCGAAGGCCAAGGCGGAGGAATCCACGTCGTGGTACTTGCCATCGATCAGGCGGACCTTGAAATCCACAACCTCATAGCCGGCCACCTGCCCTTCGCGCGACTCCACCGTCACCGCGTGCTCAACCGCCGGAATATATTCGCGTGGCACGCGACCACCGACGATCTCGTCGGCAAACACTACGCCACTGCCCGACGCATGAGGTTCGAACACCATGGTCACCTCGGCAAACTGGCCAGAGCCGCCCGACTGCTTCTTGTGCGTATAGGTGTGCTCGACCGCGTGACCGAACGCCTCGCGGAAGCTGACCTTCGGCTTGCCCATGCTGGCGTCCACGCCAAGCTCGGTGCGCATGCGATCAATGGTGACTTCCAGGTGCAGCTCGCCCATGCCCTTGAGCACGGTCTGCCCGGTTTCCTTGTCCACTTCCAGGCGCAGCGAAGGGTCAGCCTTCACCATCTTGTAGAGCGCCGTGGAAAGCTTGTCGATGTCGTTGCGATGCTTCGGTTCCACCGACACGCTGATCACCGGGTCCGGGAAGCGCATGCGCTCGAGCAATGCCGGATGAGCCGGATCAGACAGCGAGTCGCCCGTCTCCGTCTCCTTCATCGACACGAAGGCGCAGATATCACCGGCGCGCACTTCGTCGATTTCGCGCGTGGCGTTGGCCTGCACTTCCACGATGCGGCCGACACGCTCCTTCTTGCCGCGCGTGACGTTGATCAAGGTGTCGCCCTTCTTGATCACACCCGAATAAATGCGACAGAAGGTGAGCGTACCGAACTGGTCGTTGATCACCTTGAATGCCAGCGCACGCGCCGGCGCTTCATCCACCACGCCCTGGTCGCCGATTACGTGACCATCTTCATCAACCAGCGCGATACCGCCGTTTTCGCCCGGGTACGGCAGGTAATCGATCACGGCGTCCAACAATTGCTGCACGCCCTTGTTGCGATAGGACGAGCCGCAGAACACGGGTACGAGTTTGCCCGACACGCAGCCCTTGCGGACGCACGCCTTGAGCGTATCGGCGTCGTACTCACCCGTTTCGATCAGCTTCTCGAACGCATCATCGTCCATCGACAACGCGCGCTCCAACGTTTCCTCGCGCAGCTTCGCAAGGCTGGCTACCCATTCCTGGTCACCCACGGCTGAAAATTTCACTCGACTGGCAATTTCATCGAGCGGCACGGTATCCCAGGGGCTGTCCTTGTCGTCGCCCTTCCACAGATAACCCACGCCCGCCACCAGATCTGCCATGCCGATGAATTCGTCATGGCTGCCCAACGGGATCTGGCATAGCAATACGTTGGCGCCAAGACGCTCCCGAATTCCCTTCACGCAGTGAGCGAAATTCGCGCCGATGCGATCCATCTTGTTGATGTAGCAGAGGCGCGGCACGTTGTACTGGTCAGCCAGGCGCCAGTTGGTTTCGGTCTGCGGCTCCACGCCGGCCACTCCATCGAACACCACCACGGCGCCGTCGAGCACGCGCAGGCTGCGGTTCACTTCGATGGTGAAGTCGACGTGCCCCGGCGTATCGATCAGGTTGATCTGGTGCCCTTTCCACTCGGTGGAGACAGCGGCGGACTGAATCGTGATGCCGCGCTTGCGCTCCTGCTCCAGATAGTCAGTGGTGGTCGACCCCTTGCCTTCCTTGGTGTCGTGTACGTCGACGATCTGATGTTTTTTGCCCGTGTAATAGAGCACGCGCTCAGTCGTGGTGGTCTTGCCAGCGTCGATGTGAGCGATGATGCCGATGTTGCGGTAAAGCCGAAGCGCTTTCTGCCGAGCCATATTGATCCTGTCCCAATAATCCGTCCCCACACCGGATCATGCGATGACGCGCACTGCCCGGCACTCTCTATGACATAGGGTCAACCAGTCCGTCATCAATGCCGCGTGAAGGCCCTATCCCATGGAGAAAATGCTGCCGATATCCTTGACTTTCGGAAAAACAGGGAGCCCCGCCGCGCCGCCTGCTCGCTTGCCTTGCTCGCCCGTCACATGCGCATGGAATCATCCATGCAAAGTGATCCGTCCCGGCCAACACGACGCCGCGCAGCAAGCATCGCCAGGCGCGCGTCACGCCACTTTTTTTCATGGCCTCGGGCCTTCACCGCGCCCAAACGGCGGCTATGCCATAGCTGCTGGCTCTTATCTTCCCTTGGAGACGCGCCCATGTCCGCTGAGCAGGTCACGCTGAGCCCGGAATTCATTGCACAGCAGCGCAAGCGGCTGGAGGCGCTGCAACAGCAGGTATTGGGAGGCGAACTGTCCTCCAACGAAAGCCGCCGCTCGTTCGAGGAACAGCACGGGGACGAAGCGGCAGAATTCGAGGACGAAGCGCAGGACATGGCGCAGGAAGAAGTGCGCCAGGCCCAGCGCGACGTGGACGCGCGGCGCGTGAAGCATATCGAGCGCGCCTTGCAGAAGATCGCGGACGGTACATACGGCTTTTCCGATCTCAGCGGCAAACCGATTCCCAAAGCGCGCCTGGAAGCGACGCCCGAGGCCATTTTCACCCTCGATGAGGAACGGGACAGCGAGCGTTCCTAGTCTCCCACTTGAATCGACGGCGTCCGCCACGATCATGGGCACAGCGCCGGCGGTTACCTGCCGGCTCCCCAAGCCAAGGATCGCCGAGGAGCATCTCGTGAGTACCCCTACCCCGTTCGACCTCTCGCCCCCTTCACCGCCGCAGCTTGACCAGCTCACATCGACGCTTACTTCGGAGGAGCGCAACGTGCTGCTCGCACACGGCACCGAGTCGCCGTTCTGCGGCGTACTGCTCACGGAGAAGCGCGCCGGTGTGTATTGCTGCAGGCTGTGCGGTTTGCCGCTGTTCCTTGGCGGCAGCAAGTTCGACAGCCGCACTGGCTGGCCGAGCTTCACCGCGCCGTTCAACGAAGGCCACCTGACCTACGTGCGTGACAGCAGCCACGGCATGGTGCGCACGGAAATTCGCTGCGTCCGCTGCGGAAGCCATCAGGGCCATGTGTTCGACGATGGCCCGCCGCCCACGCATCAGCGCTACTGCATCAATTCGGTTTCCCTCGAGTTTGTCGCCGCCACCGACCCGTTGCCCGACAAGCTTGGGCGCGGCGCCCCCGAAGGCGTCGCCTGGAATTTCATCGCGGCGTAACTCCGCCGCCCATTCACAGCCAGGAAACCTGCATATGACTCTCCACTCGCGTTATCGCCACCCGGTGTGGCTCGCTGCGGGCGTGCGCACACCGTTCGCCAAGGTGGACGGAGCGCTGGCTTCTTACGATGCCATCGCGCTTTCGGTACCGGTGGCGCGTCATATGCTGGACAGTCTGCCCAATGGCAAAACGCCCGATTTCGCCGTATGGGGCACGGTCGTGCCCAACCTCATCTGGAGCAACCTCGCGCGCGAGGTGCTGATGGACGCGGGCGCGCCGGCCACCATACCTGCGTTCTCCACCATCATGGCCTGCTCCACCAGCATGATCGGCATGATCGAAGCGGCCGGCATGCTCGATGACGGCAGCATGCAACTGGCGCTTGTGGGTGGCGTGGACAGCCTCAGCCGGATCCAGCTTGGACTTAACCAGCGACTCTCCGATTGGATTCGCCGCTTCCAGAAGGCGCGTTCGCTGGGCGAAAAGATGTCGCATGCACTGTCGCTCAAGTTTGGCGATATCAGGCTGTACATCCCAGGCATCGTCAATCGCACGAGCGGGCTCAGCATGGGCGAGCACACCGAAATCACCGCGAAGGAATGGCACCTCAAGCGCGAGGACCAGGACCAGATCGCCTATGAGAGCCATCGCAACGCCGTCGCTGGGTGGACCAACGGATTCTTTGATGATCTGGTGATACCGATGGGCGATTTCCGTCGCGACAGCATTCCCCGCGCGGACACATCGCTGGAAAAACTCGCCAAGCTGCCACCGGCTTTCGACCGCACCAGCGGCCAGGGCACGCTCACTGCAGGCAATTCGTCACCGCTCACCGACGGCGCAGCCAGCCTCTGGGTGGCCACGCAGCGCGGGCTTGATCGCCTGCCTAGCCATGTGCCTCGGGTAAAACTGATTGACTGGGAGATCGCCGCTGTCGATTTCCGAACCGAAGGCTTGTTGATGGCACCGGCCTTCGCCATTCCGCGCCTGCTCGCACGCCATGGACTCAACTACCAGGATATTGGCCTGTGGGAGATCCATGAGGCGTTCGCCGCGCAAGTGCTGTCGCACATCGAGGCGTTGCAGAGCCGAGATTTTCTCACCCGCAAGGCCGGTGTGGACCGCGATTTCGGTGCATTTCCGCGCGACCTGATGAACCCCAACGGCGGCAGCCTCGCCCTTGGCCATCCATTTGGCGCCACGGGTGCGCGCATCCTCAGCCAGGCCGTCAAGGAACTGGCCGCACTTCCGCCGGGCACGCGAGCCATCGTCAGCATCTGCGCGGACGGCGGACAGGGCACGGTGGCGCTGCTCGAAGCGGGCTAACCCAAACGACCATCAGCGTTTGCTAGGATGCTGCCCACATTCCATTGGGGGAGCACCATGGCACTGCAGCAATCGCTTCGCGCGATGATCCTGGTTGGCTTGCTGTCGTCGATATCCGCGCAGGCGGCTGAAAAAGCGCCGGCTGCCGGCAGCGAGTTCGTCGCCTATGCCCAGCCCGTCATCGCATTCACCCACGCCACTGTGGTCGATGGCACCGGCAACAAGGCGGCACGCGATCAAACCCTGCTGGTCGACAACGGCCGCATCGTCGCACTCGGCAAAACCAGCCGGGTCAAGCTGCCTGATGGCGCCACGATCATCGACGCGCAAGGCAAGACCCTGCTTCCCGGCTTCGTGATGGTGCACGAACACATGTTCTATCCGGCAGGCGGCGCCGAATACAACGAGATGAGCTTCAGCTTCCCACGCCTCTATCTCGCCGGCGGCACCACGACCATGCGCACGGCGGGCTCCATGATGCCCTATGCCGACATCAACGTTCGCGACGCCATCACTCGCGGTGAAGTGATCGGCCCCGACATGGACGTTACCGGCCCTTACCTCAACGGCCCTGGCCTGCCCATTCCTGCCGTCCACGTACTCAGCGGCGTGGATGACGCGGAGCGCACGGTCAACTATTGGGCGGACGAAGGCGTCACCTCTTACAAGGCATACATGCAAATCACGCGCGCGGAATTGCAGCGCGTCATCGAGGTGGCCCACCAGCGCGACCACAAGGTCACAGCGCACCTGTGCTCGGTGACCTATCGCGAGGCGGTGGACATGGGCATCGACAATCTCGAGCACGGATTCTTCGTGGCCACCGATTTCGTCAAGGACAAGCATCCCGACGAATGTCCGCGTAGCGCCGACGTAGCCCAATCGCTGGCGGCGATGAACCCAAAGTCGCCCGAGGTGAAGTCGCTGCTCAAGCTGATGATCGACCACCACGTGGCACTCACCTCCACGCTGACGGTCTTCGAAACCTTCCTGTCGGGTCGCCCCAAGGCACCTCAGGGCGCCCTCGATCTGATGCTTCCCGAAGTGCGCGCGCAATACGAAGAAACCTGGAGCAAAGTACAGACCAGCAAGGGCCGCTATTCAACCGATATGTACGTGAAGCTGGCTCGCCTGGAAAAGCGGTACGCCGATGCAGGCGGCACGCTGCTGGCTGGCACCGACCCGACCGGCTATGGCGGCGTGGTGCCTGGCTTCTCGTCCAAGCGCGAAATCGAACTGCTCGTCGAAGCAGGCTTCAAGTTCGAGCAGGCCGTCAAAATCGCCACCTATAACGGCGCCAAATACCTCGGCCGCGATCAGGACGTCGGCACATTGGTGGTCGGCAAACGCGCCGACATCGTGGTGATCGACGGTGACCCGGTAAAAGACACCACCGCCGTGGAACACATGCCGCTGGTGTTCAAGAACGGCGTCGGCTACGACACGCAAAAGATCTTCACCGCCATGCATGGCACGGTGGGTTTGCATTGAGTTTGAATGTTCGCTTTCGACCCGAAGCGGACAGTTCTGGACTCACGAAATCAGAGGGAAACTGGATGCTTTTAAGCGACGGCATGCTTACGGCGGTGGCCTGCCTACTGGAATTCGGGCTGTTCGCAGCACTTATATGGTCAGTAAGAACCTCGGAAAGATGGAGGCCCAAGGCTGTCGTGGTCCTCGGAGCGCTGACTCCGCTTTTCCTGCTTTGCGCGGTAGCTTGCTTCTACTCAGTCTTTGTTTCAGGCCTCGACAAAACCGGCCTGACCTACCTCTTGGCTATCTTTCCAGTGGGCTTCGTGTTCTACGCGGCAACAGCGCTGCTTGGGTCGGCGGTTGCATTCACTAACAAGCCCACAGGACTCTGGGGACGCTTCGCTCTTGGCATGGCAATCGCCCCGCTGGCTTGTGGAACTGTTGTTCTGTTGACTAGATAGTCAATTCGGAAGGGATGACCGCTTCCGACCCGTTGCGGACAGTCCCTAACCCGTCTCCTCCGTCCGGTTATTCGTTTGGTTGTTAACCGGACCAAGCAGAGATAGGCTCCAGTGAGAACAGGGGTTACGCTTAAATTTCCGGGCGCGCTCAAGGATGTATAACCGGGCCCAAGGGGCCGCATATTCAGTGGCTAAGGCTCATGGAAGCTATCGCACTTCTTGCAGTAGGAATCGTTCTGGCACCTGTGACCATCTACTGGTTGCTTTCGGTCTCCAGTCTCTATCGCGTCCTACGCCGTGACCACTCCGCAATGTATGTGCGCATGGGCAGCCCTACGATGTTTAGTGTCTATTCTCCGGCGTACCTAGTCAGCTTTCTTTTCACGCGTAAGCCAGAATCGCTCGCGGATCCCCAACTTCTTCGCAGGGCATGGAAGCTTCGTATCACGCTGGCCGTCTATGTACCTTTGGTAATAGCTTGGATCAGCTTGTGCATTGCGCAATAACCATCGCCCTAACATCTCGTTCAAGGCGGAAAGCTTCGCCGCCGCTTAACTCCAGCGTTGGATGTCAGCTTCTGGCCGCAAGCGGAAGCTCCACGGTGGCTGAGCGGCTGGCCCGCTGATAAGGTCCGCTTGCGACCCATAGCGGACAAGCCTGACATGGACGTAAACACTTAATTGGCGAGGGGGCGCTTCCGACCAGGAGCGGACCTTATTGCAGAAGGGGAGGGATTGGTGGGAACGCCCGGACTGGAAGATCTTGCTAATGAAGCAATGAATGACGTTCCGCTCGATGCCGGGAGCGTCGGTTCGCTATGCGCTTCAAATGGCTGGAGCCATTCTGACTTCTGTAACGCTTTCGCCAGCTTTGTCGCCCACGAATATGCGGCAACCCGGATCGATTTTCGTTCTGGCGATTCCGCGATGAACTTGCTCTTTGGCTTTGCCCATGCCAACCATCCGCACGCAATGCCTGACTTCGCTTGGGACGTCTACACGGCATTTGATCAGGGGGAGTTCTATCACGACTGTGACGGCCGAGATGTGTCACCTGAAGATAGATATACCCGGCCGATGATCCAGAACATCGTTTCGCGAATCTGATTGCCAACGACTTGGGACGGGCTGAACACTACATCGAAAACGTCCGCTTCCGACCCTAAACGGACATACCAAAGTGGGATGGCGTTCTTACAAAAAGGGACTGGGCCAGGGATGAGAGTCGGGGTCAATGTTGTATGCGCTTGGTGTGGTCGCGGGACACCGATGTCGATCTGGGACCTACTTCCGGGGCCGTCAACTGCGCGTGTTTCTGTGAAGTGCGAGCACTGCCAACTCAGCTCGACGATACCATGGGCCGTATCAGCCACTTTGTCCGCTTTGGCCTTGTTGCTTGGTCTTGCGGCGTTCCTGAGGGTTGAGGAGTGGTTGATGAGCTTGCCGGTGCTGGCTTTCTTCACCTTGCTAGCAACTCCTTTAGTAACTACACCCGTACTAGTGGGGGCCTATGTGATCGTCACCCGGAATCATTTGCTTCGTTACCGCCCATAACCAAAGGTCCGCTTTCGACCCAATCCGGACCTGATGCGTCGGCGTCGTCCGTTGTGCGCGTCGCGCAATTAAGCAGGAACGTACGTCAACCTAATCACGTCCTCGCCGATTAGATCGCTGGCTACGAGGCGGAGCGGCGGCCGAGGGCCGGCGAAGAATGGCTTGCCGCGACCCAGCACGACAGGGTGAACGTAGAGTTGATACTCGTCGATAAGACCAAGGTCGGTCAGGCTTCGCGCCAGGTCTGGTCCGGCGACTTCGATCTCCCCAGCGAGCTCTGCCTTCAGCCCCCGTATCACCGCCTCGATGTCATCGGCGACAAGGGTAGCGTTCGGGCCGACTGACTTCAGCGAGCGCGACACGACCCACTTCGGCTGGCTCCGCCACGCCGCCGCGAAGTCGCGTTCATCCGCGCCCCACTCGGGAGAGTCTTCGTCCCAATAACGCATGACCTCGTACATACGGCGACCGTACACACTGCCCGTCAGGCCGCGCACTTGCTCTATGAAGTGACGAAAGAGCGACGGACCAGGCCCAAATGCCTGATGGTCGACGTAGCCATCGAGGGACTGGTTCATTCCGAAGACAAGCTTCGCCATGGAAAATCTCCACGCCAGGGTATTCAGGATAGTTTGAGCCGCCACTGTGCAGAAGTGAGATTGGACACCATCTGCGCGCCGCTTTGTCGGTGTGACCCATAGCCGGAGGTCCACTTTCGACTGCGACTTCAAGCGGTCGCAGCAGAAAGCAAACGTCGTTCAAATTTATTGCCGGTTCGACCGAAGAAACGCCCGCACCTCGACCGGTACGCGACAGGCGACTACGGCCTTGCGTCCCCACGCCAGCGCCTCATTCATATCAGTGGCATCCAGTATCCAGAAACCGCCAACGTGCTCCTTGGTCTCAACGTAAGGTCCATCGGTAACGACCACCTCGCCACCTGACTGCTTACGCAGCGATTTGGCCTTGTTGGCCGACTCCAGGCCGCCAGCGAAGAATCTGGCGCCCGCGGCCTCCATTTCTTCGTTGAGAGCGTGGATATCACGGATCATCGCTTCGCCCTCGAGGGAAGGGTCGTAGTCTTCAGGATGGTGAATTGCAACCAGATATTGCGGCATGTCCCTTCCCGTAGATCATCTCAAGGCGGCCTGATTGCCGGTACTCACTATCACGACGAACGGCCGGACCCGAATTCGACAAATCGTCAGAAAACTTCCCGTATTGGCACGCATCAAACAATTTCCGGGCGCGCCAGGAGGCAGAGTATCTGCTTGGAAGGTATCGACAAGGGCCCTTGACGCGCTGGATAAGGCTGGAATCCAGCACAAGATTGAGCCTGGCTTTCCGTACTATCTTCAAACACCGAAAACCACGGGAGTCAGGGTGCTGTTTTGGTGTGCGGGCGTTTTGCCTGGTCCCGTATCTTCGGCCTTGTTGCTGTCGATCGGTTTTTTGATGATGCTGAGGCCCGCTTTAGACTCATGGCGGACACCATTCGCCCACCGAGATTGCCACGTGGAACACAGGGCATGAAACCGGTACTTTGCTTGATTTCATGACGGGATCGCAGTCCCAACGCCCGTTTATCAGTGCATCGACTATCATGCACTTACATCCCCCGAGTGCGCGCAATGTCCCTAGAATCACCCCATCGCACGGCCGATGCCGTTCGATCTTCGCCAGTGGACGCCACCACCGACAGGCTGAAATTCAGCGGCGACAACACTTTCCATCGCGAGTTACGGCGGCGTGTCGACGATTATTTCAAGCACAGTGGGCGCCAGCAGCGCGACAGTGCGCGCATGTATCTGAAGTCGGCGATCATCCTCACATCTTTCATTGCCTCGTATGTGCTCCTGGTGCTTTTCGCAGCGACGTGGTGGCAGGGCCTGTTGCTCAGTGTTGTGCTTGGCATCGTCACGGCGCAGATCGGCTTCAATATTCAGCACGATGCCGGTCACCAGGCGTATTCGGAGCGGCGCTCGATCAACAAGTGGATGGCCAGAACGCTTGACCTGGTCGGTGGCAGTTCGTACATCTGGCATTGGAAGCACGCTCACTTTCACCACACCTACGTCAATATTGACGGCTACGACAGCGACATCAATCTTGGTGCCCTGGCGCGGTTTTCGCCGCACCAAAAACGCTATTGGCACCATCGCTGGCAGCACATCTATCTTTGGGTGCTGTACGGCTTCACGGCTGTGAGCTGGCATCTGCATGACGACTTCCGCGACATCGTAACCGCCACGATTGGCAAGCGCAGGATTCCACGGCCGCGGGGTAAGGATCTGGCGGTCTTCGTACTCGGCAAAGTGGTTTTCTTCACCCTCGCCTTCGGCTTGCCTCTGGCATTTCATTCGATTGGCGCTGTCTTGCTGTACTACACGATTGTCGCGGTGGTTGCAGGCCTGCTGCTCGCGCTGGTGTTTCAGCTGGCGCATGCGGTGGAAGAGGCGTCGTTCCCGCCCCCCAACGAATCGGGGCGCATGGACACGCCATGGGCAATTCACCAGCTCGAAACCACTGTGAACTTCTCGCGCGACAGCCGGGTGATCACCTGGCTGGTCGGAGGTCTGAACTTTCAGATCGAGCACCACCTGTTTCCACGCATCTGTCACATCCACTATCCGGCCATTGCCCGCGTGATCGAAACGACCTGCCTCGAATACGGAGTGCCGTACCATGCGAACCGCTCATTCGCCGCCGGTATCGCCTCGCACTATCGCTGGCTGCGGCGCATGGGCAGATAAGCAAGTTGGCCGTCCCTGCGTGACTCGAACCACATGGCTTCCGGGATTCCCAGGGCAGTCCACTTGGGCGATGTCCCATATGCGTTGGCCCTGCCCTCTCCAACTGGTCACCACACGTAGCTCGCATACAGCGGCGCGCCTGGTGCTACGGCACGCCTAGCCCGTTCATCGACCGAACTCGTTCCGGCCTATGGTCTCCCACCCAAGTCGAGCGTGGCATGGCCGCTTCCGACCCTTGGCCGAGGCTGGCTGTGGGTCTGGGTGCGAAGATTTTGGGTCCGAACAGCTTCACGAATTCGCAGCTTGGCGTAATCTTCCCTTCGCGGGGCATCCGTGCAAGCTTATGCACCAGCGGCTCATGGACGCGCCCCTGAAGTACCAGGCAACCAACCGTAACCACGAGAGAGGAAGCGAAATGAGCAAGGGTATGGATTCGAAAAAAAGCGATAAGAAAAAGCCAGCCAAAACCATGAAAGAGAAGAAGGCGGCCAAAGAGGAAAAGAAGAAGAACGCCAAATAGGCGACCAGCTCCGCTGCATAGCGCTTGCGCTGGCCACGTTTGATCGCGGCAGTCGCTCATTCAAGCGCTGGCATTCGTACCATGCCGATGTCCGCTTTCGACCCAAGGCGGACATTGACAATCATAGAAAGAGCGGTCTGCCCGCACACAATCGAGGCATGGCCGCATGCACAGGCGAACCCTTCACCGCTCTAGTTCACAGTCGAGCGGGCGTAGCCTTGAAATGCGTTGCTACGTTGCGACGAAGAAACCCGGCGACCTTGGATTGCCTGCCCGGTTTGATTTAGCGCGTTGAGCGCGTTCGGATGCCCCATCTTGTTCAGGCGTCCCAGCGCTTTAGCGGAGCCAAAAAGCTCGGCCGATATCTGCCAAATTCCGGCGATCCAGATTAGCCATATCGTTAGCCGCCCTGTGCGCATCGCACTCCGAGCCATACCAGTGCGATGTAACGCCAAATCGGCCAGGAATGAATTCTCCTGCACTGACAAGATGCCATCGACCACGCCACTGCCCAGATGCGTTTGGCCCCTCGATTCGAGTCTCAACGATGATCGGCGGCATTTGCAGAACCCCCTGGATAACGGTCGTGTCACTTGGATGGCGACGTACAGGCGAAGCGGAATTTTCTTGGGTATGCGGCACGGAAGCATCAACGAACTTCCAGATTTGCCGGCGGCACAGATCGATGATGCTGGACCCGGTCTCGCTGGCGAACTCTCAGGTCGCGTCCATCTTTCAGAGGGTCCGCCGTAGCTCGCCCCCTCGGGATGCGCTAATCGCGCGTGCCACGTCGATTTCGGATCCGCGGCCATGCTCCGGCCACATGCGCGGATCCTCCCTGGGAAGATCTTGATCCAGGAGTTCAACCGTAGTTGCACCTGACGCGCTCAGCAGGCGGCGGATATCGTCGACCGTTGCGTCTGTTTCAACTTGTACGGCCACAATCATGTGGCCGAATTGCGCCGGATCGGTTTGGTTAGCCGGCGACCGTAACTCGAAGGCTTTCTGTCCGACGTTCATGGCGAAATGACCGGTCATCGATAGAACCGAAGTGGGCGTGCTGGCACTGGCCTCCGAATTGCCCACGCTTTCGTCGGTACAGATCGCTATGTGTTCACGCTTCACGCCCCATGAAAGCAACTTATCAACAACGGATGATCCGGCGAACTGGTTGTTGAAGCGGGCAACGATGATCTTCGACATAGGCTTGCCTCCTATAGACGAAAAGTGAGGGGCGGATCCGCAGAATCTTTGTACGGAAGCGCCCGCTGACGGCGTGACCAAGACTGATGCTCACCACTGCAGGACCTGACCAGCCTCAAGCAGCGGTAGACCGGCGACGCCGTCCATGCACCACTGAACTCAATGCCTTGAGTGCCCATGGCGCCCGTGGTTCCAAGTGTCCCGCAACCCAGCAATAGTGTTCTCTGTCATCGTCTCCAGCCGGACGCGGTTCGAACCGGATCTTGTGTGGAAACAGGTAAAGCAAATTGAGATAGTTGTCGGCGTGCATGGCGCGCCCTCAGCTTTACGCGACGAGTTCATATGTTGCCTCGCGGTGAGCATGCGCCTTTTCTTGTTACCTGCACGTGTGACGCCAAAGATTTGAAACCGCGAATCCAAAGAACGAGGTAAATGGGGCTTCGGGCAAGGTAATGGCTGCCGGATGAGTAAACAACAGCTTCTCGCTAAAAGCGGTCTTTGTGATCAGGGGGACTAGCCGGCAAGCCGGAAATGTCCGCAACCCAGAGCGGACCTAATTGCCATCGCTGCTGTGTCTGGAGGCTCGTGGGGGATCGATGGGCGCTTTTAGCCTGACGGGGTATACACCTCTGGTGCCCTCACCCTTCTCCACGTCCTCCATTTTCATGCCGTTCCAACATCCTCTGAGTAACCTTCAAGCGTTCTCAGGCGAAATAACCGTGATCACCGCCTGATCTGTTATCTCTACTTGAGGTTGTTAGTCATGAAACGTAGCTATTTGAAACAAAAACTTTTACTTGCCGGCATGGCCATCGCGATGTCGGCCGCCGTACCCGCGATCGCCGCGGATGCCGCGGTGCATGTGCGCGGAACCGTGACGGATGTAACGGCCACTGGCTTTACGGTGCAGACGACGACAGGCACGCAGAACGTCGCGATAGGAGCCGATACGCATATCGCTGGTGTGGTGCCGAGCAGTCTTGACGCGATCCAGCCAGGCTCATTCATCGGTTCGGCGAACGTGCCGCATGGCGCCTCCGCCAACGCACTGGAAGTGGTTGTGTTTCCGCCGGCGATGAAGGGCACGGGCCTGGGCGATTACGCCTGGGATCTGCCCGCCCATGGTGGCGGTGGATCGGCCATGACCAACGGCAGCGTGAAGTCGTCGGCGATGACCAATGGCACCGTCAAGAGCAGCAGGGCCGGCGGTGGTTCGGCCATGCAATCGGCGATGACCAACGGCACGGTGAAGACGGCCACAGGCAGTGGAGCACGCACGCTTGTCGTCGATTACGGTACGGGCGAGAAGACGATCGATGTGTCAGCGACTACGCCGGTAGTGACATTCGCGCCAGCCGACAAGAGCGCTATCGTCAAGGGCGCGCGCGTGTTCGTGGCGGGCAAGCCGGGCAACCCGGTAGCTGCCGGATTCGTGGCAGTTGGGCTTAACGGTACCGCGCCGCCGATGTAACACTCGATGCGTTGAAGCCATCGTGGCGATCCGAACTTGTTCATACGCCATGGACAAGTTCGGATCCGACAATTTTGCAGGGTTAGGTTGCCGACCTCGGATCAGATGCCGGCATACCACTCATAGCCCTGGTCTTCCCAATAGCCACCTTTGCCATCACCGATGTCCTCGAATGATCTCACCAGCTCGATGCGGCTGATGTACTTGGCCTGTTTGTAGCCAAGCTGTCGGCCAAGGCGCAGGCGCAATGGCGCGCCGTTCGGTATCGGTAGCGGTTGGTCGTTCAACGCGAAGGCCAGCAAAGTCTGGGGGTGTCTCGCTTCGCGGATGTCCACGCTCTCGTAGTAGGGTGTATCCACGTCCATTTCGTCGAAGCAATGGAAGACGACGAATTCTGCCTGGGGGCTTACGCCCACATGGTCGAGCACGGCCGAGAGCAAGGTGCCCCGCCACTTGCCGATGGCGCTCCAGCCCTCCACGCAATCGTGCCTGGTGATCTGGGTGCGGTCATCCAGCCTTTTCAGGTCGTCGATCGATAGCCTCGCCGGCCGGCTGACCAGCCCGTCCACTTGTAATTTGTAATCGCGAAACTGGTTCGCCATCAATGCCTGATAGGCGGGCGTGCCTGGCATGGTCGTGCCATTGGGATGAAACACCGAGGAGATCTCGGCTTCGGAATATTCTTTTGCCATGGCACTGGAAGGTGACAGCAGCGCCTGCACTCGACGGTTCAATCCTTCGGCACTGCCCAACACGCGGGTGCCCAAGCCGCTCTGGGAAATACGGTCGCAACCGGCGAGGAGAATACCCACTGCACCCATGCCGGCCATGCGCAGAAACGATCGGCGATTACTCATGGCGAGGTTCCTCCACGATGGGCGTTTGTTCGGCGACGACACGGTCGGGAGCGACTTCAGCAGGCGCCACTGGCTCAGGCATGACCGCATCGATTTTGTAGTAACCAGTAACCATCCCGCGCAGCTGATTGAAGACACCGCTGACTAGCACCTCGAAGAGATGAATCAACACGAAGGCGACAAACGCACAGGCGATGATGAAATGAATCGACCTCGCCGACTGGCGCCCACCCACGGCCTCCACCATGGGCGAGAGTACGGCATCCAAGCGCGGTGACATCGCCAGACCCATCAGTACAATGCCGATGCCGAAGATGAAAATCACGGTCAGATAAGCGAGCCGTTGCAGAATGTTGTAACGCAGCGCCTCGGCTCCATGGGGGTGCTTGAAACGGATGTGATCGAGGATGGAGCGGCCAATACCGCGCCAGTCAGCACGCGTCGGCCACATATCGCGTTGCAGATGTTTTTTGGCGAACGAGTAGCTGATATAGCAAAGCCCGTTGAGCACAAACACCCACGCAAAGAAAAAGTGCCAGCGCCGGCCCATGGCCAGCCAACCAGCACTAGGGACCGTGAGCCAGGATGGAAAGCCGCGCACCACCGGTGTGCCGTCGCTGCCTTTGGAAACGCCGAGTACGCCGGTGGTGGTGAATTGATGCTGGCCGATGCGCGTGGTGCCGATCAGATTTCCTGCAGCATCCTCATGCGCACCCAGAGCCAGCCATTCCTTGCCCTGATCGGATCGATTGCCCCAATAGAGATTCGGATGCGCGTTGAAGATCTGCAGGCCGCTGAACAGCATCAGCGTCAATGCGATCACGTTGATCCAGTGCATGATCCGGATCGGCAGCGTATGACGATAAATCAGCCGTGAAGATGTCGTCGAAGGCCCGGGTGTTACGGAAACGCTGCTGGTTTCGAAGGCGCTTTGCGCGTTCATGGCGGTGCACTCCGGAGAAGCGGTGACAGGCCAATATCGACACAGTGTACTCGCGACAAGATTCTTGGGGCACTTGGCTACCCTGTTGGCTCGCAACATTGTGGATTGCCGCTCTTGTTCCCCTGCTTGCACAAACTTTGGGTATTGCATTGACCGGTTGAGTCCGCAACCCAAAGCGGACACTATTCGGGCGGACCAGCTAACCCGATCGGCCTGCGCCGCAAGCTAAGATTCTGGTTCAGATGCGCCCACTGGCCTGCTGATTACCGGCAAAAATTAGGGCTCTAAGGACGCCTGCGCGCACGAGCTCCTCAGACTGCAGTGACGGCTTCCACCATGAGCGTCGCGCAGAGTCAGTCCAGAAAACATGCCAAGACAGGTTCTAGGACGCCCGTTGCCGCGCCTTGTAACTCTTTCCCAAGGTGTGGCGAAGCATTCAAGGTAGCGGCACACTAAGCGCTGCCGCACGCTGCGCCCCATTTAGGAGAGCTGCATGGCCATGAAGATCCCCGCATTACTCAAACTTTTTCTCGGCGCCGTTGCGCTTTTGGGCGCTGTCGCCCTAAGCCACGCGCAAGACCAGCCAACATCGCAGCATGATCGGCTCGTGGTCGTTGAGCTTTTCCAGAGCCAGGGCTGTTCGTCGTGTCCACCCGCGCAGGCCAATCTCAACGCCATCGCGGGCAAGCCAGGCATTCTCGCGTTGTCGTTCGCCGTGACCTATTGGAATGATCTCGGGTGGAAAGACACCTTCTCTCGGGATGCCTATACGCAGCGGCAGTGGGAATACGCGCACTACCACAAGCATGACAACGTCTGGACGCCGCAAGTCTATATCAACGGTCAGACAGATATGGTGGGAACGGATCGTCGCCAACTTGACGACGCCATTGCCCGTGCTTCCAGCAAGGGCCCATCGATCGATTGGGACAAGGGTCAGCTCGCGATCGGCGCGGGTCAGCCGTCCTTACCCTGCGACGTATGGCTGGTTCGCTACGACCCCCGCTTGCTCAGTGTTCGCGTTGGTGCGGGCGAGAACAGCGGCCGCACGCTGCAGCATCGCAATGTAGTGCGCGAACTTGTTCGCCTGGGAACCTGGAACGGAACGCCGCAATCGTTCGCGCTACCACCTTCTTCGTCATCGGGCTTGTCGACCGCCGCATTGGTCCAGATTCCGAAGGGGGGCGACATTCTCAGCGCTTCAGAGGAACCATCCACGCACCTGTAACGCTTGTTCGCGTACGGCGTCACTGCATGATATGAAAAGCAGGAGAAGAATTTTTCCTTTCGCCGCTGACCGGACGCTCGATCATTTACGCGCGGCAGCCGATCAGTTTCTTGATAACGGTCGCAACGGCGCAGCCTGTGTGCCCATGCAGCGGCAAGTCTCCGCAGGGTTGGGCCAGGAC
This sequence comes from Dyella sp. OK584, assembly GCF_057787755.1. Lineage (NCBI taxonomy): Bacteria > Pseudomonadati > Pseudomonadota > Gammaproteobacteria > Lysobacterales > Rhodanobacteraceae > Dyella > Dyella sp. OK584. Next base: position 3,076,285 of record NZ_CM173542.1, on the reverse strand, counting down.
ACGCGACCTCAGCCGTCTTGAGCGCTCCCTTGCGACATGACACGATCCAGTTGATGACCAGCAGACCTACCGCGACACAACATCTGCGCGATCTCGCACGGTTGCGGCGTGTTCGAGACCGTATCGACCGGGAGTACGCACAGCCGTTGGACGTCGAGGCGCTGGCCCGCGGCGTGCATATGTCAGCCGGGCATCTCAGCCGCCAGTTCAAGCTCGCTTATGGCGAGGCTCCCTACTCCTATCTGATGACGCGGCGCATTGAGCGCGCGATGGCGCTGTTGCGTCGTGGCGACCTCAGTGTCACCGACGTTTGTTTCGCGGTCGGCTGCGCGTCGCTGGGTACGTTCACCACGCGGTTTACCGAGCTGATTGGCATGTCTCCCGGCACCTATCGGCGCCAGGAGGCGCACGCGACGCTGGGGATCCCGTCGTGCGTGGCGCGTCAGGTGACGCGACCGATCCGGAATCGAGAAGCGCCGGCCGGCGAACCGGAACTAGACTGACCGCCATGGACTTCACCACCCACTGAAAGAGACCGCCATGGACATCACCATTCACTCGAGCTTCCTCCCGCAGAACGACCCGGACGCCTCGCTGGCCTTCTATCGAGACACTCTCGGCTTCGAGGTTCGCAACGATGTGGGATACGGCGGAAAACGCTGGATCACCGTCGGCCCGGCGGGCCAGCCTGGCACGTCCATCGTGCTGTATCCGCCGGATGCCAGCCCCGGCATTACCGACGACGAACGCCGCACCATCGCCGAGATGATGGCCAAGGGCACTTTCGGCATCATCCTGCTGGCCACCAAAGACCTCGAAAGCGCCTTCGAGCGGTTGCAGGCCCGCGATGCCGATATCGTCCAGGAGCCGATCGACCAGCCGTATGGGGTTCGCGACTGCGCCGTCCGCGATCCCGCGGGCAACATGATCCGCATCCAGCAGCTGCGCTGAGCCGTGAAGTCATCCAGGAAATCGGATGGCCAGACAAAGCCAGGAGAATTCCATGAATGCTTCGGAACGCATTGACCAATTGATCGCAGGCATCACGGACTGGCGTGGCAAGACGTTTGCCGACGTCCGCAAGGTCTTCCTAGAAGCTGACAAGGACATCGTCGAGGAATGGAAGTGGATGGGGAGCCCGGTGTGGTCGCGCGATGGCATGATCGCGGTCGCCAACGCCCACAAGGGAAAGGTGAAGCTGACCTTTTCGCACGGGGCGCAGCTTGAAGATCCCGACAAGCTCTTCAACGCTGGGCTCGGAGGCAGCACATGGCGAGCGATCGATTTTTCCGAGGGCGACAAGGTCGACAAGCGCGCCCTGAAAAGCCTTGTCCGTGCCGCCATTGAGTATAACCAGACCAAATCGAAGAAGAGCACGCCTGCGAGTGCCCAAGCGAAGGCAAGCAAAAGTAAAACGGCGTAATGCGCCGATTGGGTATCGCTGAATCGCGGAAGTAGCAAAGCAGGCATCATGGGTCCGAGCCACGATCAGTGGGTCGGACCCATTCCGTCCCCTGCCCGCCTCCGTATCTGCTTTCGAGGTTTGGCCCCTTCTCCACTGTGGTTCGCCGTGCGGCTTAATCCATGCGAGAGAAGTATCCGCACCCGACTGCGGACGTCGTGAAGATTGGCAACGCGTTGCATGCGTGACGAGCGTAAGCTGGTCGCATGCGATGGTTGGCGTAAAACATGTCTACGCTTAGGTGAAGTAACAATCGCACCTTGCCGGAGGAAGGCCAGGTCATGCGCATTCGATTCGTCTTCAGCTGTCTGCTTTGCCTTGCGCTGCCGGCATATGCGGCTGGGCCGGCCTCCAGCCTGACTGGTCCACCGACGATCAAGCTGGTGTTGGACGGCAAGCCGTCGGATCGCATCGATCGCGCAGCATTGGCGTCGATGCCTCGTGCCACAGTGAAAGCCGCCATGCAAGGCGAGCAGCCGAGTGCGTGGCAGGGCGTGGCGCTTGAGGACATCGTGCGTCGCACATGCGTAGCCTCGGGCGATTCGCTGACCGGGCGTGCCATGGCAAGGTTTGTTCGCGTCACCGCGGCAAACGGCTACCAGGTCGTGTTCAGCGCGGCCGAACTGGACCCTGATTTTGGTGGTACCCAAGTGATCCTGGCGGACTCCAGGGATGGCAAGCCGCTGGCGCAGGACAGCCCCTTCAGGCTGATCGTGCCCAAGGACACGCGCGCCGACCGCTGGGTAAGTTATGTCACAACCATTGAAGTCGTGGATGCCTCGACGCCTTGAGCACCTGCATCCATTTCGCAGCCGCGCAAGACCATGCTTCGGCACCAAAGTGCGATGGGCGAAGCGCATGACTGATGAACCGTAGTGGCCGGCGTGCCTTGCGGGCCAAAGGCATGCCGAACCGGCTGAACCCACCGCGCAAGAAAGCAGTCAGGCCCGCGCCCTACTCCGACAACCCGCCCTCGCCGCCAGGCCTAAGGCATCTCCGATCAATCCGGATGCGCGCCACGTCTGCTCAGAAGTACACCTGTGCGCGTACTTCGAAGATATGCGGATTAATCTGCAACCTGCCTCGATCGGCAAACGCCCAGACGTAGTTGGTCTGGAGCTTCAGGTGCTCGCCGATATACCAGTTCGCACCAAGCGTCCAATCGTGCTCCTTGCCGCCGGTAATGGCGCCGTCGTTGAGGTCGAGTTCGCTGTAGCGCAAAGCCGCCTCCAACGCGCCCCAGGCATGGGTAGGGCGAATCACTTGCTGGTCGCGGCCGGTGTAGCGGCGGTCGCCTACGTTGCCGTCGCTGTAGTAACGGGCTTCGCCAGTCAGCGTCCAGGTGGTGAACAGGTAGTAGCCGCGGCTCTGGTAGTCGGGCTTGCCGTTGGTACGGTCTACCTTGGCCTGCAGGTACTCGCCCTGCATCGACCATGGGCCATCGATCCAGAGTGCCTCGAAGCCCTGCCGGGACACGCTCTTGCTGTATGGCAAGTTGCCCGAGTCGACCAGACGCACGGGTGTCAGACTCGCTTCAGGCCTGGAGCGTACGCGCGCCGACGGCGGCACGCTGCCCTCGTTTGCCCAGTCCAGCTTTTCCCGCGAGGCGGAAACGCCCAGGTGCAGCACATGGCCCGACGTATTGATGGGAATCCAGGCGGCGCGGCCTGCCCAGGTGCTGCCGGGGTTGTTGCCGTCGAAGTCCTTGCGCCAGAAATAGTCGCCAACGTTGAGCACGAAATGCGGGCGGATCCACGCCCAGTCCACGCCAGCACGTCGACCTTCCCACATAGCCTGGGTCGGCAGCGCCGTTTCAATGAATGTTGTCGCCGACGTGCTCGTCACGCCTTCGAAGCCCACCGGTGTCTTGGAATAGCCGAAACGAAAGTTACCCAGATCCTTGCCCACCACGCCGCTGCTGCGCAGGCGCACGAACGCATCCGCCCACTGTTTGGCCTGGTAGTCGTACTGCACGATGGCGTCGTACAGGCCAGGCTTGCGCAAGTACAGGCCCAGGTATCGACGACGGTTGGTATTGGCGTCCTCGAATCGTCCACCATCGTTGGAAAACCGGTTGATGTCGTACTGGTACAGCACGGCCAGACCGAAATCCGTGCCGTCCGACGCGGTGACGTGGGTGGGCCAGTTGCTGTAGACGTCGTAATCGGTAGCAAGGCAGCAGGCGGGCAAGGCCAGCGAGAAAATGGCCGCTCGCAGCACCCAGCGCAAAGCCGGCGCCGCCATCGTGGAACGTCTATGGGTATCTGTCATGGGCTCGCCTCTTAACGAGTTCATGCATGCTGTCCAACAGGCCATGTCCCAGGAAATGACTTTTGTGCATATGCACATGCCGCCCTGGGCCGCGCCATCATCCCGGCTTTGGCCGTCCGTTCACAGGCACACGCCTGAAGGTGGACCCTATAGGCCATCTGCATGCCGGCGCTTGTCCGGGTCGCTTGACGCATTCGCCCCTGGCCGACCCCGACCCGCAGTCACGAAAACTAGACGTGCCTCACCGTACATCTGTGTCACGGCCCGATCGACTGGTACGCGAGGCGATATCCATGACCACGCACCCCACGCTTATCGTCCACAACGCGAAGATACACACCGGCGTGGCGCAACGCCCCGAGGTGCAGGCACTCGCAGTCAGCGGTCACCACATCGCTGCCGTGGGAACCAACGGGCAGATCAGGTCGCTGGCTGGGCCGGCCACACTCATGGTCGATGCGGGTAAGCGGCGCATCGTCCCCGGCTTGATCGACTCGCACCAGCACCTGATCCGTGGCGGCCTCAGCCATAACATCGAGTTGCGCTGGGATGGCGTGCCATCGCTCGCTGATGCCATGCGCATGCTGGCCGACCAGGTGGCACGCACGCCGCCACCGCAGTGGGTGCGCGTGGTTGGTGGCTTCACGGAACACCAGTTCGCGGAGCGCCGACTGCCGACGCTCGAAGAGCTGAACCTGATCGCGCCATCGACGCCGGTATTCATCCTGCACCTGTACGATCGCGCGCTGCTCAACGCCGCCGCGCTGCGCGCCTGTGGGTACACACGAGACACTCCCGATCCACCGGGCGGGCATATCGAGTGGGATAGCAGCGGCGCACCTACCGGGCTGCTGATGGCAACACCCAACCCCGAGCTGCTTCACGCGGCGCTGGCGCTCGGGCCGCAGTTGCCCTACGAATATCAGATCAATTCCACCCGCCACTTCATGCGCGAACTCAACCGGCTGGGTGTCACCAGCGTGATCGACGCTGGCGGTGGCTTCCAGTACCACCCCGACGACTACCGTGCGATCGAGGAGCTTCAGCATCATCGATTGCTGACGGTGCGCGTCGCCTACCATCTGTTCGCACAAACACCCGGCGAGGAACTGAACGACTTCACGCATTGGACCGCCATCAACCGCTACGGCGATGGCGACGAGTTCTATCGTCTCAATGGCGCGGGTGAATTGCTGGTGTTCTCGGCGGCGGATTTCGAAAATTTCCGCCAGCCTCGCCCGGATGTACCGCCCAGCATGGAGCACGATCTCGAACAGATCGTGCGATTGCTCGCCTCCCGCCGTTGGCCGTGGCGCATGCACGCCACCTACGATGAAACCATCGGTCGCGCGCTGGATGTGTTCGAGCGTGTCGACCAGGAAATACCGCTGCACAGCTTACCCTGGTTCTTCGATCACGCCGAGACTGTGTCAGACCACAATCTCGAACGCATTGCCCGACTGGGCGGCGGCATCGCCGTGCAACATCGCATGGCTTACCAGGGTGAATATTTCGCCGAGCGCTACGGCGCGGAGGCAGCGGCACGCACGCCACCTTTCCGGCGCATGCTGGAGATGGGCATACCCGTGGGCGCCGGCACCGATGCCACGCGCGTCGCCAGTTACGATCCCTGGACGGCGTTGTACTGGCTGACCACGGGTCGAACCTTGGGTGGCCTGCAGCTTTATCCGGAAAGCAATCGCCTCGATCGCGCAACTGCACTGGCGCTGTTCACACGCGGCAATACCTGGTTCTCCGGCGAGGAGGGTCTTAAGGGGCAGATCGACATCGGGCAACTGGCCGACTTTGCCGTACTGTCGCAGGACTACTTCGAGGTTGACGACGAGCAGATTCGCCAGATTGTCTCCGAGCTCACCGTGGTCGATGGGCGCATCGTGTACGCCGACGGCGACTTCCGCTCTCTGGACCTCACACCGCCACCACCGATGCCCGATTGGGCGCCTGTGAACTTCGGCAGCCGTTACTGGAAGACGCCGCAAGCGCGAAGATCCGTCGCTATGGCTGCGGGTCGCACCATGGCTCCCGCGCATCACGTAGTGCACCCGACCCTGTGACTCCACACCTCGAGTGCGCGTGGCTGCGCTCGCCGAGCGACCTGAAGCGCCCGCTACTTTGTGCGCGCATTGGCACAAAGGCGAATCACGCCAGCGTCTGCACGGAGTGCGCAGACACAGCAACGGCATCGATCCCTTCAGGGCATCTCCAATAACTCGTTATCCAGATCGTCACCCCAGCAAAAGCTGGGATCCAGCGACTTTAAGCCCTTGAAGAGCAAAGGCACTGGATTCCGGCCTTTGCCGGAATGACGAACAAAGAAAAGTTTTTCGAGGTGCCATTCAGTCGCCCACCCAGACTGGCCCGTATGCCATGTGCATACCCGCTTTCGGCCATTGGACGTCCAGGAGGCCAGCTGGCGAAAAAAGAGGCCTCCGAAACATATTCGAAGCTATCGAACGAGTTCGTCGAAAAGCCTGTATGGCAAAGCCCCCATCGCGGAGCAGCATGACGCCATCAACCCAAACACTCCTGAAGGAGAAACGTCATGAACCGCTTCGAAAACAAGACCGTCCTCGTTACCGGTGGCAGCAGTGGCATCGGCCTGGCCACCGCCCAGGCCTACGCCGCCGAGGGCGCACATGTTGTCATTACCGGCCGCGATGCAGCCGCGCTTGAACAGGCCAAGGCGTCGCTTGGCGCCAACGCCCTGACGATCCGCAACGACGCAGGCTCACTGGCTGCTGCGAAGGAACTGGCTGCCGCGCTGTCCGCCAAAGGTGTGAGGCTGGACGCAGTGTTCATCAACGCCGGTGTCGCAAAGTTCGCCCCCTTCACTGCCGTGGACGAAGCGCTGTGGGATCTGACCTTCAACACCAATGTGAAGGGGCCCTATTTCCAGATCCAGGCGCTGGTGCCGCTGCTGAACCCGGGCGCGTCCATCGTCATCAATGGCTCGATCAATGCGCGCCTGGGCATGCCGTCTTCGTCGGTGTATGCGGCAAGCAAAGCCGCGGTGATTTCGCTGGCCAAGACGCTGTCTGCCGAACTGCTGCCAGTGGGCGCGCGCGTCAACGTCGTCAGCCCGGGCCCGGTGGAGACACCGCTCTACGGCAAGCTGGGCCTGGACCAGGCCACGCTTGAGGCGACGGCTGCGCAGATCCAGTCCCAGGTACCGCTGGGCCGCTTCGGCAAGCCATCGGAGATCGCTTCAACTGTGTTGCATCTGTCGGCGCCCGAATCCGCCTTCATCGTGGGTACCGAGATCATCGCTGACGGCGGCATGAGCCAGCTGTAAACCACCTGCCCGGCCGATACGTCGACCGGGCCTTTCCAAAGGATCGAGCAATGAACGCATGGCATACGACGCGACGCCTTGGCGTGTCGCTATTGATGGCAATCGCACTGCAGGCCGGCGCCCACGCGCAGACCCCGAAGATCCAGGAGCACACCGCCAGTGCCAATGGCGTGCAGCTGCACTACCTGCAGGCTGGCCAGGGCCCCGAAGTGCCCGTGGTGCTGCTGCATGGTTATGCGGAAACCAGCCACATGTGGTTGCCGTTGATCCCCAAGCTCGCTGATCGGCGCGTGGTGATCGCGCCGGATCTCCCGGGTGCAGGCGGCTCATCGAAACCCGCGACGGGCTACGACAAGAAGACCATGGCGCAGGACATCCACGCACTGGTGCAGCAACTGGGCTATCACAAGGTAAAACTGGTGGGTCACGACATTGGCCTGATGGTGGCCTACGCCTATGCCGCGCAATATCCCGACGAGGTCGATAGCGTCGTGTTGATGGACGCCTTTCTGCCCGGCGTGGGCGACTGGGAGAAGGTATGGCTGCTGCGCGACAAATGGCACTTCAACTTCTATGGCGAAACGCCGCTCAAGCTGGTGGATGGCCGCGAGCGCATTTATTTCGAGCATTTCTGGAATGACTTCGCCGCCGATCCCAAGCACTCGATTCCGGAAGCGGATCGCGAGTACTACACCAAGGCCTATGCGCAGCCTGGTGGCATGAAGGCCGGCTTCGAGTATTTCCGCGCATTCCCGCAGGACGCCCAGGATTTTGCCGCCTTCGCCAAGAAGCCACTGACCATGCCTATGCTGGTACTGGCTGGCGAGAAGGCCTCTGGCAACTTCCTGATCGACCAGGCACGACTGGTGGACACCCAGGTGCAAGGCGTCATCGTCAAGGGCTCAGGCCATTGGCTGATGGAGGAAGCACCGTCGCAAACCATCCCCGCGCTGGTGAACTTCATCAACACGCCGGCGCCTTGAGGTACCTGAACGCCTGCGCGGAAACACCGCGCAGGCGTTCCAGGCAAATTCTGACTCAGATCAGAGCCAACCCCTCCGGGCGATTGCAAGACTGCCCACCGCTTTCGCTGCTGTCCCTTCCGGACAACCCTTCATGACCAACACTTCCGCTCCCCAACCCCGCCCGGTCGAGCCGCTGGCCATGCTGCTGGCAGCGCCGCATCGGGCCATGTTTCTGGTTGGGGCCGTGGCGCTGCTCGGCAACATGACCTGGTGGACCTGGGTTCTGTTGGCCGCATGGAAAGGATGGCCGCTGGCGCCCCAACCCATGCCGGTGGCATGGGCGCACGGGTTCCTGATGCAGTACGCCACGCTGGCACCCTTCGCACTGGGCTTCCTGCTCACGGTATTTCCACGCTGGCTGAGCCTGCCGGAGGTGCCTCGTCGCATCTACGCGGTGGTATTCGCCCTGGTACTGGGCGGCGCGATGCTGGTGCTGGCCGCGCAATGTGGCCTTCCCGCCACGCTGCCTGCTGGACTGGCCTTGATGCTGACCGGCTGGTTGATCGCCATGGCGGCGCTGGGCGGGCGGCTGTGGCAAAACCGATGCAGAGATATCTGGGCGGCTTCTTCGTTCGCCGCGCTGACCCTTGGCGCGCTTGGGCTGGCGCTCGCCTTGGCGTATGCATGCGGCGCTCCCGCTGGACTGATGCGTGCCGCCAACGTCATTGGCACCTTTGGGCTGCTGGTACCGGTCTACTTCACGGTGGCGCACCGCATGGTGCCGTTCTTCTCCAATAACGTGCTGTCGGGCTATCGCGTCGTGCGACCGCTGTGGTCGTTGTTTGGCGTGTGGGCACTCGCGCTGGCCCACCTCGCTTTCGAGCTGACTGACCACAGCCCATGGCGCTGGCTGGCCGACTTGCCGCTCACCGTGTTGCTGCTTTGGCAATGGCTGGCCTGGCAACCATGGAAGGCCTGCCGGCCCGGACTGCTGACCGTGCTCTACATTGCGCTTGCCTGGCTACCTCTCTCCTTCGGCCTGTTCACCGCCGACAGCCTCGCGCTGGGGTGGCATGGCACGAGCAGTTGGGCCCGTGCGCCGCTGCATGCCCTCACCATCGGCTTCTTCGCTTCGATGCTGGTAGGCATGGTGACGCGGGTGACGCATGGACATTCGGGCCGACCTTTGGCCATGGGCCTGGTGCCGTGGATCGCGTTCATGGGCATGCAGGCGACCGCTGTCGTGCGCGTACTGGCCGATGCCACGCGACAACCCTGGCCGCTTTACGTGTTGGCCGCTTCGTTGTGGCTGCTCGTGTTGGCGCCCTGGGTAGTTCGTTCGGCATGGATCTACCTGACGCCACGGCGTGACGGCAAGCCAGGCTGATCGGCCACATTCATACGGGAGATACGGATCATGACGCTCTTCAAACAGGCCAGCGAGGTGGGTATTGCGACACTCGTGGATCGCTTTTACGACAAGGTGCGAGCGGATGCCCAGCTCGGCCCCGTGTTCAACCAGGCCATCCATGATTGGAGCGCGCACAAGGTCATCCTTCGCGATTTCTGGTCGTCGCTCGTCCTGCGCTCGCGCCGCTACCAAGGCAACCCGATGGGTGTCCACCGTGCGCTTCCTTCGTTTCCACAGGCGCTGTTTTACCGCTGGCTTGCGATCTGGCGCGAGACCGTGCACGAGGTGTTCGAACCCGCTACAGCCGAGCTGTTCGTCGGCACGGCGGAACGCGTGGCCCAAGGACTGAGCCTTGGCATGAACCTGGGGCGCCTGTCACTGGAGCACCCATCGCGCATCGTAGGGCCGTTGCACATCGTGTCTTGATTGCTTCGACTCTGGAGTATTTCACAGTGAAGCCGTCGCCTGACTGACTCCCATTACCAACTGACCGATGGGAGCAGCGATTTCCTGAGGCATTCCGAGATTGTTCACGCCAAATCGACGTGTCTCGTGACCGCATACTCGAAGTGAGCGTCGTGATGTAGATCAGTACTTTCGTATCGGTGGCGTTCGTTACGGGAAAGCGGGATTATCGCGAACGAGTGCCGGGGCTGCGGCAACCTGCCACGCGGGTTGTAGGGGCTTTCCCTAAGGTCACCTGATCTAGATCATGGATATGCGACGTTTCACCGGGGCAACATCACGCAAGTGATCAGGGTGGATTACGTATGCCTAATACCGAGTACTACGACGACAAGGTAGTGCGCCAATTTCTGCTGGCCGCTGCCGTGTGGGGCATCATCGGCATGTCTGTAGGTGTCTATGCCGCGGCCGAGCTCATGTGGCCGGCCCTCAATTTCGATATTCCCTGGCTGACTTTCAGCCGCATCCGTCCCGATCACACCTTTGGCGTGATATTCGCCTTCGGCGGCTCGGCCCTGATGGGCACCTGCTATTACGTCGTGCAACGAACCGGGCATACACGCCTCGGTCTTCCGCGTCTGGCCGGATTGACCTTCTGGGGTTGGCAGCTGATCTGCGTGCTGGCCATGACGACCATGCCGCTGGGCCTGACCCAGAGCAAGGAATACGCCGAGCCGGAGTGGTTCGTCGACATCCTGATTGCGGTGGTATGGGTGTCCTTCGGTACCGTATTTTTCGCCACGCTTGCGAGGCGGCGCATCCGGCACATCTATGTGGCCAACTGGTACTACGGCGCGTTCATCATCGCGGTAGGCCTGCTGCACATCGTCAACAACATTGCGCTGCCGATCAGCCTGACCAAGTCGTATCCGGTCTACTCGGGCGTGGTAGATGCGATGGTGCAATGGTGGTATGGCCACAACGCCGTGGCGTTTTTTCTCACCGCCGGCTTCCTGGGCATGATGTATTACTTCGTGCCGCGCCAGGCTCAGCAACCGCTATGGAGCTATCGATTCTCCATCGTGAATTTCTGGGCGCTGATTTCGGTGTACATGTGGGCAGGCTCGCACCACCTGATGTACACCGCCCTGCCGGACTGGGTGCAGTCGGTCGGCATGGCCTTCTCGCTGATCCTGCTCATGCCGAGCTGGGGCTCGGCAGCCAATGGCTTGCTGACCTTCAACGGCTCGTGGTCGAAACTCAAGACCGATCCCGCTGCCAAATTCATGGTGCTGTCGCTGGTGTTCTACGCCGCCTCCACCTTCGAAGGCTCGATGATGGCGATCAAGACCGTGAACTCGCTGTCGCATTACACCGACTGGACCATCGCCCATGTGCATTCGGGCTCGATCGGCTGGGTGGCGATGATCACCATCGGCTCGCTCTACGCCATGGCGCCACGCGCGCTGGGTCAGCAGGCTATGTATTCACGCAAGGGCATGGAAGTCCATTTCTGGCTGCACACCATGGGCCTTCTGATGTACATCGGCTCCATGTGGACCGCCGGTGTCACCGAAGGCCTGATGTGGCGCGCCACCAACGCGGACGGCTCGCTCACGTATTCCTTCCTCGACAGCCTGATCGCCATCAAGCCGATGTACCTGATTCGCTGGATGGGTGGCTGCCTGGTGCTTTCCGGCATGGTGGTGATGGCGTGGAACCTCTGGCACACCGCTGCCGATGCGCGCGCCCGCCTGATCAAGCCGATACCCGTGCCTATTCCCGAGCCGGAACCGCGCCAGGTTCCCGCCCCGCTCCCGGCAGTCGGTTGAGGAGCGCGCCATGGCCTACAGACATTTCGAAGCCATCGAAAAGCACGCTGCACTGCTCGGCGTTCTCACTGCGGTGATGGTGTCCATCGGCGGTCTTGCCGAGATCACCCCGTTGTTCATGGAAGCGCACACGATCAAGGCGCCCGCCAATGTCAAACCATACGATCCGCTGCGGTTGGCGGGGCGCGACGTCTACGTACGTGAGGGCTGCTATCTCTGCCATTCGCAGATGATCCGCGCCCTGCGCGCCGAAACGGAACGCTACGGCCATTACTCCATCGCGGAGGAGTCGGTTTACGACCGCCCGTTCCAGTGGGGTTCGAAACGCACGGGTCCAGATCTGGCGCGCGTGGGCGGCAAATACTCCGACCAGTGGCATCAGTTGCACCTGATGAATCCGCGCCAGGTGGTGCCCGAATCCAACATGCCAGGCTATCCGTGGCTGGCAGCAACGAAGCTCGATGCCAGTGACATCCAGACCCGCATGCGCGGATTGCGCAAACTGGGTGATCCCTACACTGACGCCGACATCGCCGGCGCCCCGGACGCCGTCAACGGCAAGACCGAAATGGATGCGCTGGTTGCCTATCTGCAAGGCCTCGGCGTAAAGAACGAACCCGCCGCGGCTGTCGCCGGCAACGGCAAGCCGGCCAGTGATGGAGGCGCGCCATGAGCGAGATCTGGGGTCACCTCACGGGCGTGATCATCGTCGTCCTGATGTTCACGTTTATCTGTATCTGGGCATGGGCCTGGAGCGGCCGCCACAAGCAGGCGTTCTTGCGCATGGCGGAACTACCCATGGAAGACGAACCCGACAACGACAACGCGGCGGCGCAAACGCAAGCGCCTGCAAAGGAAGAGCAGCCATGAGCGTGTTCTGGTCGTTGTGGATCATGTTTCTGGTGGTGCTGAACCTTGGCATCACCTTGTTCCTGTTCCTGTGGGCGCCGCGCGCCAAGATTCCGGTGCAGCAGGACGGGACCAGTGGCCACGTTTGGGCGCATGGCGTACTGCGCGAAGGCGTGCACAACCTGCCCCGCTGGTGGCTGGTGATGTCGGCCGCCATGTTCGTCATCGGCTTCGCCTACCTCGCGTTGTTCCCGGGCTTTGGACGCTTCAAGGGGCTGCTTGGCTGGACGTCCCACGGCGAACTTGCAGAGAACGTCACCGCCAACGACGCCAAGCTCGGCGAACTGATGAAACGCTTTTCGCTCTATCCGATCGAGAAGCTTGCCAACGATGAGGGCGCGCAGCAGCTCGGCCAGCGACTGTTCGGGGACAACTGCGAGGCCTGCCATGGCCGCAAAGCCAAGGGCAACGTACTGCTGGGCGCGCCTGATCTCACCGATAACGACTGGCTCTACGGCGGCGATGGCAAGGCCATCTACACCTCGATACACGACGGTCGCAGCGGCGTGATGCCGCCGTGGGCTAGCCTGGGCGAAGATAATGTAAAGAATCTCACGCAGTACGTGCTGGGCCTCTCGGGTCTGCAGCACAACAAGCAACAGGCGGCCGCAGCCAAGCCTCTATTCGCTACCTGCGCCGCCTGCCACGGTCCGGACGGCAAAGGTAACCCTGCGCTGGGCGCACCCAATCTCACCGACCATGTCTGGCTGCATGGCGGCAGCCTGACCAATATCCAATCAAGCATTCACGACGGCCGACAAGGGCACATGCCCGCGTGGAGTCCGCGCCTGAGTGATGACCAGATCCGCGTGCTGTCGGCCTACGTGTATCACCTCTCCCATACCGATCATGCGAGCGACTAAAACGTCATCTGCGACCTCGCCGTGGTACCACCAGCCGGTACTGTGGCTGGGAGCGGGGGTCTTCGCAGCCTCACTGGCTGGATGCGTATGGATGATTGTGCTGGGTGCGCGCCACGCCGATGAACCCGTCGATGCGCCACATGCGGTGTTCGGTGTGCCCTCCAGCTCGCACAGCAGCCATCCGCCGTCGCCATCGCCATGACCGCCTACGATGCATGGACACATCCCCGGCTCGCAGCACAGGTGCTGCGCAGCCGACGCGATGGGCAGAGCGAGGTGGCGCTTCGCGTTGATTCGCTACAGGGTGCGCAGCAGATCCTGCGTTTGGAGCAAGCCATCTATGCACTGCCCGGCGTGCGGCGTGTCAGCGTCGATGCGCCGGCGCAGCGCGTGCGCGTCGTATGGGATCAGCAGCGCACGTCGTTGCCCGCGCTGCTGCAAACGTTTGCGTCGATGCGTTGCGTCGCCCAGCCGCTTCGCAGCGACAGCATCGACGATGCGCGCTCGCGCGAAGCGCATGACATGCTTAAGCGCCTGCTGGTGGCTGGCATGTGCGCGATGCAGGTGATGACTTATGCATTCGTGATCTATATCGGCGTGGTCGATTTTGTCGACTTCACCACGCGCGGACTGTTTCGCTGGCTGAGCCTTATATCCACGCTACCGGTGGTGCTCTACTCGGCCCATCCGTTCACCGTTGGCGCACTGAAGGAGCTGCGCGGGCGGCGGCTGGGTATCCATCTGCCGGTCGCGCTGGCGGTGTGGCTGATCTTCATTGCCAGCACGATCAGTACCCTGCGCGGTACGGGCGAGATCTATTTCGATTCGGTGAGCATGTTCGTGTTCCTGTTGCTAGCGGGCCGTTACGTCGAGCTTCGCGCGCGCCATCACAGTGTTGCGCTGGGCGATGCCGTGATCGATGGCACCCCCATGCTCGCCGAGCGCCGCCGGCCCGATGGAAGCCTCGAAACAGTTCCGGCGATCGAGCTTCTTTCGGGCGACAAGGTGCACATTGCCGAGGGCGCCACGGTACCCGCCGATGGCCTGCTCGAAAGCATGTCCGTGCAAGTGGACGAGGCGTGGCTGACTGGCGAATCCACACCGGTGACGCGATACCGTGGTGAACACCTGGTGGCCGGAAGCGTGCTATTGAGCGGGCCAGCACAACTCCGCGTCGAACACAGTGGCGACGAGACGGCTGCTGCGCGCATCGGTGCGCTCGGTGCACGCGCGCGATTGGCACGCGAGTCGGCGATGCCGCGAGCTGACGCCGAGCTTCGTCGCTTTGTCTGCCGCGTGCTGGCGTTTACCCTGGCGACCGCCGCTGGCTGGCTGCTGTTCGACCCATCGCGAGCTTTTGCTTCCGCGGTAGCCGTGCTAGTCATTGCCTGCCCGTGCGCGTTTGCCCTTACAGCTCCAAGCGCACTCACGCGCGCCCTTGGCGTATTGGCGAAACGAGGCGTACTGGTTACCGACAGCGCGGCGCTGGCTGTGCTTGATCGCGTCGATCTTGCCCTCTTCGACAAGACCGGTACGCTGACCACGCCGCAGCTCGACAAGGCTTCCATCGAAGCACGATGCGGAAAGGATGCCGCATTGCTGTTGGCCGAAGCCGCTTCGCTAGCGCGCGAAAGCTCGCATCCGGTCGCGCGCGCCGTCGCGCAGGCTGCAAGCGGGGGCCTATTCCTGCACGCCAATGCAGTACAGGTCACGCCCGGTGGTGGCGTAAGCGGCCTGGTCGAAGGCCGCCATTTGCGCGTGGGTCGTGCCGCTTTTGCGTTGCCAGACACCGAATCCACATTTGACAGTCGCCTCTGGCTGGCCGATGAGGATGGCGCGCTCGCATCCTTCTGCCTGCGCGAAGACTTGCGCAAGGATGCCTTGCTCACCATCGATACATTGCGTGAAAGCGGGATGGACATCGTGATGGCAAGCGGCGATTCACCATCGCGTGTTGCGGAGACTGCCAGCGCGCTCGGGCTGGACACATGGCATGCGCGACAGACACCAGCCGACAAGCTCGAACTACTGCAGACGGCACGAGCCAATGGCCGCATCACGTTGGCCGTAGGGGATGGCAGCAACGACGCACCTGCGCTGGCGGGCGCTGATGTTTCCGCGGCGCTGGCCACGGGTACGGAACTGGCTCAGGCGCATGCAGACCTGCTGCTGTTGCATGGCAACCTGCATGGTCTGGTTGAAGCGCGTGCCGTGGCCCGGCAGGTTCAGCAGGCGATCGCGCAAGGCAGGCGCTGGTCGTTGGGTTACAACCTTTGTGCGATTCCGTTTGCCGCTTTCGGGCTGGTGCCGCCGTGGCTCGCAGCCATCGGCATGTCGCTCAGTTCCCTGGCGGTGGTCGTTAATGCCTGGCGCATTGGACGCGACCGGGAAGCAACTCCGGTTTTGCGCGCATGAACATCCTGCTTGTACTTATCCCTGTCACGCTGTTGATCGTCGCTACCGCGATCGCGATCTTCTTTTGGGCGGTGAACCATCAGCAATTCGACGATCTGGACAGCCCCGGCGTGTTGCCGTTGATGGAGGAAGAACAAGCGCCATCAACAGCGCAAGCGGCAGCCAATGACGAGGCTGACGACCACTCCTGATAAACGGTTGGCGCAATCAGCGTGCGTGTTCCAAGACAACACTGACATGCCCAGTCCGCGACGCGGCAGGCGCCGGTCGCAAAACCAGGCCGGTATCGCTCAGCGCATCTATCTGCCGAAGCTCGACGTCACGCCCCGTAATAGCCACCCAGCCTTGTGCGCGGAAACGACTCAGTACACGACTGACAGTCTCCGGCGCCAACCGCAGATAGCTCGCAATATCACTACGCGACATGGTCAGGCGGAATCGATCTGCCGACAACCCTCGCCGTGCATGGCGCTCGCTCAAATCCACCAGGAAAGACGCCACACGCTCGTCTGCCGTGTGCTCGCCCGCAAGCAGACTGGCCATGCCAAGTTCCTTGCTAAGCAAACGGAACAGATGCTGCTGCACCACCGGCAAGGCCGAGGCAAGACTGCTCATGGCAGGAAACGAAAAGCGGCAGAACTCGGTCTTCTCCAGTGTCAACGCATCGCATGGATAGCAATCCGGATAGATGCCGTTGAGGCCGATGATCTCGCCTGGCAGATAAAAGCCGAGCACCTGTTCACGACCGTCGCGACCGTACAACGACGTCTTCACGCTGCCGGATCGCACGGCATAGATCGCGCGGAACGGCTCGTTGCGACGGAAGACGTGCTCGCCAGTCGCATGTTGATGGACATGTTCAACCAGGCAATGCAGCGCAGCCAGGTCACCCTTGCCATAGCCGCTGGACAGACACGCTTCCGAGAACGCGCAACTGCCGCAGAAGGATGGCTCGTCGCCGCATCTCTCGCTGCAACTCGTCTGCCCTTGGGTAAGGATGTTGTCAGTGGCCATGAAGTCTGATGTGCTGCCGTTGTGGCGATAAGGCGCCATTCTAGCCAGCATGACGTGGAGTGGCCGGCCTGCGGCCCCTTGTCACAGGCAGACGGGCGCACCGCCTGTGACAGAAAGCATCGAAGGCTCAAGCCACGGGAGTTGCCTGAACGTCATCACGCGAGGCTGGCGCACCTGCACGCTGCAGATGTTCCCGGCACATCTGTTCGACCAGTTCACGATGGCCAGGCAAGTCGTTCGCGGCATGCGCGGCCACTTGCTGGATCATCGCGAACTCGTGGCGCGCCTCCTCAAAACGCGGATAGGCGTGACGCATCGACTCAAGATCGGTCTTGAATTCCAACCCGTAGAGCACGTACTGCCAGCTGGCTACCTGGAACATCTCCAGGTCGCTGACAAAATCCAGACGATGCGGCGGGCGATGTTTCCATAGCGCGAGCTTGTCCTGCAGTGTTTGCGGAATGCTGGCGACATCGGCGTTGTCGATCCAGAACTGCGAATCGCGTCGCTGGCTCAGGCAGTAGTGCATCTTGATGAAATCGATAATGCGGTCGTAGCGCGCCACCATCATCTCGTTGAAGTGGCGTGCGGCGCGCTCCATGTCGTCGGTGTCGCCCGGCAACAGATGCGTGAGCAGATAGGTCGCCAGTTCGATCAGCGCAATGCCGGTGGACTCCAGCGGCTCCACAAAGCCACCTGCCAGACCGACCGCGACACAGTTCTTGCGCCAGTGTTCCGGCCGATAGCCGGTCTCGAACTTGATGTGCATGGCCTTCAGCCCTTCGCCCGCCGCGCCGAGATAGCGACGGAACACTTCCTCGGCTCGCTCGGCGTCGGTATGCCGCGAGGAATACACGTAGCCGACGCCGCGACGCTTCTGCAACCCGATGTCCCAGATCCAGCCCGCCTCCTGCGCGGTGGAAATGGTGTACGACGGGATCGGCGTATCAGGCTGCGCATAAGGCACCTGCATCGCCACGGCGCGATCGGCGAACAACACGTCGCGGCGACTGCGAAACGGCGACTGCATGACGCCACCGATCAAGGTGCCGCGCAGTCCAGTGCAGTCCACATAGAGGTCGGCAGTCAGCTCGCCCAATTCGGAGGTGATCACGCGCGCAATCGCACCGTGCTCATCGAGTTCAGTGCGCTCGACGGTCGCGACATGGCGTTTGACGCCGAGCACTTCTTGTCCGTGCTCTGCCAGCACCTTGGCAAAACAGGCAGCGTCGAAGTGGAAGGCATGGTTCATCGGCCCCTGATAGTCAGGGTCCTTCGCGCGCTTGGGGCCGCGATTGTGATCGACCAGCATGCTCTGCATGGTCACCGCATCGGCGAATGACATGCCTTCAGGCGCGGCACCCAGAAGCCAGTACGGCAGCAGCTCCGGTCCTCCGGGGCGCTGGCTTGGCAGGCTGAACGGGTGGAAGAAATGATCGCTGCCCGGCGCGGCGGGCGGCCTGACCCAATGACGATAGTGGATGCCCTGCTTGTAGGTCGCCGTGGCGCCCACCAGGAAACGCCGTTCGTCGAGGCCGATGGCGGACAAGGTTCCGCGAATCGACGGGAACGTCGCCTCACCGACACCCAGCAGGCCGATGTTGCTCGACTCCACCAGATGCACCTGCACGCCTTCGGGATCCGCGGCATTGACTGCCTTGGCGAGGTAACAGGCGGCCAGCCATCCGGCGGTACCGCCGCCGACCACCAGCACTTTCTTCATTCGCGACATGTGTGTTCCCTTCGCTGATGGCTGCGTCCGATGCTGCGCATGGCAAGATCTTGAAAGAGACCGGGTCCCCCACCGGGACCCGGCCAAACGCCATTCTGGGGAGGGATGCCCTGCCCTTCACTTGAGGGACAGGGCCGGTAGAACGGCAAACCAACCGCGACGCCCAGGTCATGGGCGTCGCGTGTGCTTCGTCAGAACCAGACGCCAAGCTGCACGCCGTAAGTGCGCGGTGCAAGGTACTGCGACACGTACTCGAACGAACCCGGCGCAACCAGGAAGCGACCTGCGCTGGTGCGCACGCGGCCGTCGGTGAAGTTCTGCACGTATGCGTTCACCCACCAGCGGTCCTGCGGCTCGGTGTAGCGCAGCGAGAGATCACCGCGGAAGTACGCATTCTGCTTGTCGCCGTCACCGAGGTTGAACGCACTCAGCCACTGGTCGGTCTGATATTGGCCACTGAAGCGCGGCGTCAGGCGGCCACCGTTGCCCAGATGGAAGTCGTGCTCGTAGATGGCCGTGAGCGAGAACGTGGGCGCATGCGGCAGGTCGTTGCCGCTGATGTCCATGCAGCTGGCGATGCCCGACTGCGGTGCGCAGGCCGGCAGGCCCTGGTAGTCGTTGCTACCGGCGTAGACCAGCGTGCCGAGTTCTTTCTTTGGGATATAGGACAGCACGAAAGTCGCGCGATCATCCTGCTGCTGATAGGCCAGCTCCGATTCGAAGCCGAGCACCTTGGTGCTGCCACTGACGTTATTGAAGCCCAGGCCGCGGTTGCCATTCGGATAGGTAATTGGCGCCGACAGCTGGAAGTCCTTGAAGTCCTCGTAGTAGAACGCGCTGTTCCACGTCATGTGGCCGTCGAGGAACGCAAACTTGGTGCCGATTTCGTAGTTGGTCAGCTTCTCGGGCTTGTACAGCGTGCCGGCGTCCTGCGTGCCGCCCGACTTGTAGCCGGTGGAGATGCTGCCGTACAGCAGGCCGTTGTCGCCGATGTCGGTATCGATGCGCCCCAGCCAGGTGACTTCGTCATCGCTGTACTTGGCGTCGTTGTAGGTCGACACGGCGAAGCCCGTTGCCGCGCTCGGGATGGTGCTCACAGCGATCGGCACCTGCGGCACCGTCGGGTCGTAATCCCAGCCCCAGCCGCGACCACCGATGTTCTTCTTCTCATCATCGGACCAACGCATGCCACCGGTCAGTCGCCAGTGGTCGGACATGTGCCAGGTCGCCTGGCCGAACAGCGCCGTCGACTCCACCGTTTCCTTCGGCTGGATGAAGGAACCCTGCCAGGACACCGATCCGTACTGCGTACCGTTCATGATCGGGATATCGAAACGGATGTCGTTGTCTTCGTAGCCGTAGTACGCGCCCACGATCCAGTCGATGGTCTGCTGCCCCATCGAGCGCAGGTCGAATTCGTGGCTGTAGCTCTTGTAGTTGGAGTAGTTGGTGCGGTCGTTCTGGTTGGCGGCGCCCGTGCTGAAACTGGTGGGCACCTGCACGCCGGAATCCTGGTCGAACTGGCTCTTGCCCGAGAAGTGGTTGTAACCCGCCACGTAGCTCAACTGCATGCCGTCGTTGATGTTCCAGTCCATGCGGCTGCGGAATGTGCCGGAGTTGCGATTCAAGTATGGCGCGGTGTCGATCAATGCCGACCAGAAATCCTGACCCTGGCGCGGCGTCTGCATCAGGCTCATGTCAGGCGTGCCGCGATCGATGAAGTACTCGTACGACAGGTTCCACTTGAACGCCTCGTTCGGCTGCCACAATGCGCTCACGCGAGCAGCGGACTGGTCCTGCGAGTTGTACTTGTCGCCACCCTGTACGTACACGCTCGGATCGATCGGGCGGAAGTTGGCCGCGGTCCCGCCGGAGGCGAGATAGGCAGCCTGCTGCGACGCCACCGACGGCAGCAGCGCACCGGGATTCTGGTAGTCCACGTAGCCGTCGTGCTGCTCGTGGACAACGGCCACGCGCATCGCGAACGTGTTGCTGATCGGCAGGTTCACCGCGGCGCGCGCGCCCATCTGGTTGTAGTTGCCCGCATCGATCTCCGCGTTTCCATAGAAGCCCGCATTGATGTCCGGCTTGGCCGTCTGAAAGCTGATCGCGCCTGCCGTTGAGTTGCGACCCCAAAGCGTGCCTTGCGGGCCGCGCAGCACTTCCACGCCGTCCATGTCCAGCAACAGGCCGGAGGCGGCCTCGGCGCGCGCCGAATACACGCCATCGACAAAGGTGGCCACTTCGGGGTCCGCGTACTCGGTTTTGGCGCTGTCGTTGCCGATGCCGCGCAATGTCAGCGTGACCACACCGTGATCACCCTGCGAGGTGCCTTGCAGACCCGGGACCAGCTTGGTCAGATCCTGCACCGTCATCACGCGCTCTTTGTCGAGCGTATCCGGCGTAATGGCGCTGACGGCCACCGGCGTCTTCTGCAACGGCGTTTCGCGCTTGGTCGCATTCACCTGGATCGCGTCCAGCTGTTTGACCTTCTTCTCCGCCGGAGCCGAGCCCTGAGTCGACGGACCCTGGGACGACGCATCCTGATCCGCTGCCAGCACTGTGCCCGGCGCGAGCACCAGCGACATAGCGATGTACAACGCCGAGTAACGCAGCTTCATTAGCTTCCCCTCTAATAAATCGTTCGGATAGTTGTATGTCACCGCCCTCGACGATGACGACGATCGTTTTAGCCCCCTATGGCCGCGCCGCCACATCAAAATGACAGCGCTGTCATAGGCAGATCATAAAACGGTTTTCCAGCAGAAGCTTGACGCATGGCAACAAGCGAACCAGGCACGTCAAAACTGTTGATACAGCTTGCTTTACGAAACATCGAAGGCCATTCGCGCCCATATTTATGATGCAGAGCAAATAGCCGTCTTGGCGTCCAATGCATGAAGACAGCGTCTCCTACAAGCTGATACTCAGACTCTTCAAGCCACCGACCACCGCCCCCGACTGCAGTGCCCTACTTGGCGCAGTCGATGACCTTGTCCACATCCGTGCCAAGCGCTGCGCGGCTGAAAACCAGCTGCGCACCCTTCCCCGCTCCCCACATAAACGGCGTGTCGATGTGATGCATGTCGGCGCCAGCCGCTCGGAAACACTTGAGCGGAACGCCGATACGTATCCATTGCCCCGGCGCAAGCTTGGCCAGCTGCGGACCGAGGGCGACATGGCCCTGGCAACTCTTGCCGCAACCCATGCCAACCCAGGCATCTTGCGTCGGCAATGCATCCACCCGGATGGTGGTTACCAGCAGCACATCACCATTGGTTTCGCGATCCAGATCCATGGGCGAACGCGCATGGATCGACAAACGTGCCAGGTCATTGCTCCATATGAAGCGACGTGCATCCTCTTGCGCCTTGTAGTCGACTGCCGTCATGCGCAAGCCGTCATCGGTAGTGCTGACGGGCGATACGTCTCCCGAAACGGACGCTTCGTCCGCACCCACCAGCGTGAAGGTATAGCCGTGCACCGCCTTGCCGCGATCGAGATAGTTGCCGATCGGAATCTGCTCGCCGGAAATTCCGGAAACCTCGGGCAGTCTCGGCACGGCGGCATGATCGGCATACGTGAGGCCGTACCCCAGCGCGAACTGCGGTTTGCCCTGCCCCTGCACTGCCGTACGCGGCCATGCAAAGGCTAGTTTGCCGTGGAAATCGTTGGCGATACGTCCATCGCGCGTACGCAGCAGCACGTCCGCCACGCCACCGCCTTCGCTGCCCGGCAGCCATGCCGCGACAAACGCATCTGCTGCATTGATCTCGCGATTCATCCACAACGGGCGTCCGCTCAGGAACACCGCCACGACCGGAATGCCTTCACCACGAAGATGACGGATCAATTCGAGGTCGTGATCATCGCCGGGGCGATACATCAGATTTGGAATGTCACCTTGGAACTCGGCGTATGGATCCTCGCCAAACACCACCACAGCAACGTCGGGCTTGCTGCTGAAACGCCCGTCGGCAGCGATTTCGACGTGACCGCCAGCCGCCTTCATCTGCTCCGCGATGCCAGCACCGATCGATTGCGCGCCCGGGAAGTTTTCGTTCCGAAGGCCCGCACCCTGCCAGGTCAACGTCCAACCGCCGCTCTGCCGAGAGATATTGTCTGCACCATCGCCCGCCACCAGGACGCGCTTGCGTGGATCGAGCGGCAGCAATCCGCCGCTGTTCTTCAGTAGTACCAGCGACTCGCGAACGGCACGTCGCGCGAGTGCGCGATGTGCCGGACTGCCAACCACTTCGGCCGACCGTAGCGCCAACGGGTTGGTGGACGGCGCGCCGGCTTCGAACAGGCCCGCGCGAAACTTGACGCGCAAAATGCGCGCCACCGCATCGTCCACACGCGCCATCGGAATGGCGCCTGACTTCACCTCACCCAACGTGTGCTCGTAGAGGCCACGCCAGCTATCGGGCGCCATCAAGATGTCGACGCCTGCATTGATGGAGGCTGGGCAATCCTCGTTGGTACAACCCGGAATCTGTCCATGTGCATTCCAGTCGCCGACCACGAAGCCCTGGAAATCCATGCGGCCCTTGAGCACATCGGTGAGCAACGCCTTGTTGCCGTGCATCTTCTGGCCATTCCAGCTGGAGAATGAGGCCATCACCGTTTGCACGCCAGCGTCGATCGCCGGTGGATAGCCCACCGCATGCACGGTGCGAAGCTCCGCTTCGCTGATCTCGGCATCGCCCTGGTCCTTGCCGTTCTTCGTGCCGCCATCGGCCAGGAAGTGCTTGGCCGAGGCGACCACATGCGAGCTGTCGAGGAACTGCGGCGTGCCCACTTTGCCCTGCAAGCCCTCGACCATGGCGACGGCATACTGCGCGACCAACCGGGGATCCTGCGAGTAGCCTTCGTACGAACGGCCCCACCGCACGTCCTGCGGCGCGGCGAGAGTAGGCGCGAATGTCCAGTTGATACCGGTGGCGCGTACTTCTTCCGCAGTGGCGGCACCGATCTCGCGCATCAACGCCGGATTGTGCGCGGCACCCAATGCCGAATTCTGGGGGAACAACGTGGCGCCGACGGTATCGTTATGCCCATGCACGGCGTCGATGCCGAACAGCAGCGGGATCGCCACGTGGCCACCACGGGTGTCCATCGAAGCTTGGTAGAACGCATCGGACAAGGCCTTCCACTGCTCGGCATTGGCGAGCAATTGGCCGTTCGGCCTGGAGTTGCCGCCGGCAAGAATCGAACCCAGTCGGTACTTGCGCACATCCTCCGGGGTCACGCTGAGGACGTCGGCCTGGATCAGTTGGCCAACCTTTTCCTCCACCGTCATCTTCGCCATCAGCGCAGTGACACGCTGTTCCAGCACGGCATCCTTCGGCAGTGGCCAGGTGGCACGCGGCCATTGCTCGGGATGTACGGAGGTGTCGACGGCAGCCATGGCACTGCCGCCCAGCAAGCTGATCAGTGTCGTGGCCAGAACAGTCGGGACGTAACGCAAACGACGGACGCACAACGGCACGGTGCTCTCCCCACAGGCGCGAAGCGGCTCCCCCTTGGAACCGAAGTCGCGTCAGACTGCCAGAAATGACAGCGCTGTCAATTTGCGACGCAACAAGCCGACCGAACCCGCCAAAACCGCGATTCGCCACGGTCTGCTCGAGCCGCCCTTGAGGCGAAACCATTGATTTATGGGAAAATGCCGCCAATTCCAGGCCATCTGGTGGCGTGGTTCTCGGTATGGGTGCAGGTGATTGACGTGATAAAGCTGGTGGGTTTTGACGGCGACGACACGCTATGGCACAGCGAAGGCTTCTATCAGTCGGCGCATGACGAGTTCGAACAGGTCATCGGCAACTACGTCGACCTGGCCAATGCGAGTCTGCGCGATCACCTGCTCGCTACCGAGCGCCGCAACATTCGTTTATTCGGATACGGTGCCAAAGGCATGACCTTGTCGATGCTGGAGGCTGCCATCGAGATCACGCAGTCGCGCATCAGCGCTGCCCATCTGCACCGAATCATCGAGATCGGCAAGCAGGTGCTGGCCCATCCGGTAGAGTTGCTGCCCGGCATTCGCGACGCGGTGGAAGCCGTTGCCGCAAAACATTGCGTGGTACTGATCACCAAGGGCGACCTGTTCCATCAGGAGCAAAAGGTAGCCAGCAGCGGCCTTGCCGACCTGTTTCACCGCATCGAGGTCGTTTCGGAGAAGGACGATCGCGCCTACCGCCGCGTGCTCACCGAGTTCGATATCGCGCCAGAGCACTTCGCCATGGTTGGCAATTCGCTGCGGTCCGACATTGCACCCGTCGTGCAATTGGGTGGCTGGGGCGTGTACATGCCTTATCACGTCACATGGGCCCACGAGGCCGATTCGGATTTCGTCGATCACGCCCTGCGCGTCGCGCAAATCGAAAGTCCGCACAACATCGCCGCCGCGATCGAGGAGCTTCAGGCCCGTGCCCCAGCGTAACCGCGACGACCTGCGCAGCTTCATCGAGGCCCACCCCCGTCTCTTCGTGTTGACCGGAGCAGGTTGCAGCACTGACTCGGGCATTCCGGACTATCGCGACACCGAAGGCGGATGGAAGCGGCCGCAGCCGGTGACCTACCAGGCCTTCATGGGCGACATCCGCACCCGCCAACGTTATTGGGCACGTAGCCTGGTGGGCTGGCGCCGATTCGGCAACGCGCAGCCCAATGCAACGCACCACGCCCTGGCGCGCCTGGAACGGCAGGGGCGCATCACGGCACTGCTTACCCAGAATGTCGATGGCCTGCATCAAGCCGCCGGGCATCGCCATGTCATCGACCTGCATGGCCGGCTGAACGAAGTGCGCTGCATGTCCTGTGCGCAAAGCCTGCCACGCCACACGTTCCAGCAGGCATTGGTGGAACGCAACCCCGCGTGGGCACTGCTGGACGCTGGCGATGCTCCTGATGGCGACGCGGATCTGGACGGCAAGGACTTCTCCAGCTTCGACATTCCGCCCTGCCCGACCTGCGGCGGCATCATGAAGCCCGATGTCGTGTTCTTTGGCGAGGGCGTGCCACGCGATCGTGTTGACGCGGCCATCACATCGCTGAACGACGCCGACGGTGTGCTCGTGGTGGGATCTTCATTGATGGTCTTTTCCGGTTATCGCTTCGTGGCGGCCGCAGCGCGCGACGGCAAACCGATAGCCGCGGTGAACCTGGGGCGGACTCGCGCCGATTCCCTTCTGAGCCTGAAAATCGAACAACCCTGCGCCGAGGCACTCTCCTTCATCGCCTAGGCAGGCACCACTCGCGCGTTGTCATAAATTGATGCAAAGTAGACAGCCCAGTCGTCTGGGAATTACCCCATGAGTGCCAGGCTGCAGCCATCGCGTGTTACAGCGGCCCATTCCAAGGCCAGGGCTGACGTTCCCTCGGCATTCGATCACATTCGCCAGGCCCTGGATGGTTATCTGGCCAAGGCGCTCGAAGCGCGCAAGCGACTGCTCCAAGAGCCATACGACCCCAAGCTGCTGCATACGTGGCGTGTCAATCTGCGCAGGGTTACTGCCACGCTGAAAGACGTGGCCAGATTCTCGGACGACGATCTGAACGATGTGCAGACCTATCTGCGCACCTGTCGCGAAGCCACCGGGCAATGCCGCGATATCGACATTCTGGCGCAGGAAACGCTGCCCGCGTTCTTCGACAATGAGGCCGGCAAGATCGTTGGCGGTGATGCCGTCCAGCATGCGCTGATGGAGCAACAGCAGCATGCCCATCAACAAGCCGTCATCACGGTGAAGAGGCACAGTCTCGCCACGCCGCTGCGAGCCTGGCACCACTGGGTGCATTCGCTTGAACCGCCGACCGACAGCATGGTTCGCACGGCGGCTGCCACGGCGATCGAGCAGCGCTACAACACGCTGAAGAAACGCACAGACCAGCTCGATGGCGGTCAGAAACGGCTGCACCGCCTGCGCAGCGCCACCAAGAAGCTGCGTTACAGCATCGAGCTGTACCAGCACGCATTTCCGAAACAGGCTTCGGCAGCATGGCTGAAACAGCTGGCGGATCTACAGACTCATCTGGGTCTTGCTCACGACCGCATGATGGGGCGCAAACTACTGGGTGCCTTTGTTACAGCGAAGGACGAGAAGGCTCCCGTAAAGCCATTCCGCCGTTGGGCCAAGCGCACTGCCTACGAAGCACAGAAAAAGGCCACGCAGACCTTGGCCAAGCTGGATCATCTGGGCCAGTACTGGCGCGAACGCACCCATTGATTCGCTTCAACGGCGGGCGCGGAAGAATTCTCGCAGCATGACCGATGATTCCTCGGCCAACAGCCCACCCTCCACCGCTACGCGGTGGTTGTGTCGGTCGGAAATCAGCGTATCGAACACGCTGCCTGCCGCGCCGGTCTTCGGATCGGTTGCCGCGTACACCACACGTCCGATGCGCGCGTGCACCAACGCCATCGAGCACATCGCGCATGGCTCCAAAGTCACGTACAACGTGGCGCCTGGCATGCGGTGATTGGATAACTTTTCACCTGCCGCACGCAGCGCCATGATTTCCGCGTGCGCACTCGGATCGTTGAGGGTGATGTTGCGGTTCCAGCCCAGGCCAATAACTTCACCTTCCTGCACCAGTACCGCACCCACCGGCACCTCGTTCTCGGCATCGCGCGCGTGTGCAGCCAACTGCAACGCGTGGCGCATATGGCCTTCGTCCTCGGGTGAAAAGGCAATGGGCGAAAGCTGGATGTCGTCGGTCATTGGATGCGGTGGTTGATGCCAAGGCTGCTTATTCTATCGCCGGACGGCTGCCCTGCCCCGCATCTGCGGCAGTGATTGCGACGACGAAGTCGAGAAACGCCCTCACTTTCGCTGACATGTGATGGCGCGAGGGATAGAGCGCATACAGTGGAAAACGCTCATCGGACCATTCGGGAAACAGCACCACGAGTCGTCCATCGGCGATCCATTCCTCCGCGCCAATGGCCATGATCTGCGCGATGCCGAATCCGGCCAGACAGGCACTGTGCATGGTGCCGCCGTCGTTGACGATCAGTCGGCCGGCCGTTTTTACCGAGAGCTTTCTGCGCCCTCGATGAAACTCCCAGGGAAAAGTGCGCCCGGTCACCGGATCGCGAAATTCGATGCACACGTGCTGACTGTCTTCCAATTCGCGCGGCAAACGCGGCTGTCCGTGTTTCCTGAGATAGGACGGTGCTGCCACGGTGAGAATCCGCGTATCCAGCAGGCGACGCGCGACCAGGCTGGAAACGGCTGGCTCACCAAATCGCACAGCCAGTTCGAATCCATCTGCGACCAGATCGCCCAGTTGATCGCGGGTGGCGATCTCTACCTGCAGATCCGGGTGGGTTTCCATGAACTCCCCCAGGCGCGGGGCAAGGATCATTCGGGAGAAGTACGGATCAACATGAACCCGCAGGCGGCCGCGCACCGCGGTCGCGCCTTGCGATGCGCCCGAGGCAGCATCCTCCAACCCGGCTAGCAGAGGCACGATCTGCGCGTGGAGCCGACGACCTTCATCGGTGAGGCTGACCGAGCGCGTCGTGCGGTCGAACAGCCGGATGCCAAGCCGCGTTTCCAGTCTTGCAATCGCGCGACTGACGCCCGGTTGGGACATATCCAGCGCCTCGCCTGCCGCCGCGAAACTGCCGCTGGCCACCACCGCGGCGAAAACGCTCATGCCATTCAAGATGCGCTCGTCAAAGGCCATGTCATTAATGCCTTTTCGTCATTTATTAAATGACATTCATGTTATCGCGAAATGTAATGGCGCGATCCAGAATGCACGCCAACGCGGTACATCGCCGCCACTTCTGGAGATTTCGACATGTTCACCGTCATGGGAATTACCGGCCAGGTAGGCGGACAGGTGGCGCGCCATCTGCGCAACGCAGGGCAGCCGGTTCGCGCAGTCGTCCGGGATATCGCCAAGGCCGGGCCCTGGATCGCCACGGGTTGCGAAGCCGCTGTCGCATCGATCGACGATGCAGCCAGCCTCGCGGCTGCCTTCAGCGGTGCGAAGGGCGTCTTCCTGATGCAACCGCCGGACTACGATCCGGCGCCCGGCTTCCCGCGCATCCACGCGATGGTCGACATCCTTCGCACTGCCATCGAAACGGCTCGTCCGGGCAAGGTGGTTTTCCTTTCGACGGTAGGTGCGCAGGCCGAAGAGTTTTCGCTGCTCAACAATTCGCGCCTGATCGAGGAGGCTCTTCGAGAGTTGTCCGTTCCCGTCGCCTTTGTGCGTGCTGCCTGGTTCATGGAAAACGCGGCATGGGACGTGGCTGCCGCCCGTAACGGCGTGATCCAGAGCTTTCTGCAGCCGCTGGACCATGCCATCCCGATGGTCGCGACTGCCGACATCGGACGAACCGTGGCAACCGTCCTGCAGGAGGACTGGAGCGGCACCCGCATCGTCGAACTGGAAGGCCCCCGCCGCTACTCAGCCCATGACGTCGGTATGGCGTTCGCTCGTGTGCTGGGCCATCCGGTGCACATGGAACCGGTGCCGAGGGAAGGCTGGGAAATGCTGTTTCGTGCACAGGGCATGCAGCATCCTGAGGCGCGCATACGCATGCTGGAAGGCTTCAACGAGGGCTGGATCGACTTCGAACAGGGGGAATCCGGCTCAATGAAGGGCACGGTCGGGCTGGACACCGTGTTGCGTGCATTGGTCGAACGTCAGCCGTAAGTGCCACACGAGGAAATCCCCATGTCTTCCACTCACGCATCCACCGCCCTGATCGTCGGCGCTTCGCGAGGCCTTGGCCTCGCCCTCGCGGCGGAATATCTGGCGCGAGGCTGGCAGGTGATCGCTACGGTGCGCAGTACCCGGCACACCCAGTTGCACGAATTTGCCGCGTCAGCGGAAGGACGGCTGGAGATCGAGACCGTAGATATCAACAAGACCGAAGAGCTGGCCGCCTTGCAGGGAAGGCTACGCGGCCGCAGGCTCGACCTGCTTTTCGTCAACGCCGGCATCGCCATCGACCCTGACAGGTCCATCGACGAGGTAAGTACCGAAGCCTTCGTGGCGATGATGGTCACCAATGCGCTGAGCCCCATGCGCGTGGTGGAAGCGCTTCAGGTGCTGGTGCCCGCTACTGGCACGATCACCATCATGTCGTCCGAGCTCGGCAGCGTGGGAGACAACCTCGAAGGCGGCTGGGAGGCCTATCGAGCGAGCAAGGCTGCCCTCAACACCTTGATGCGCAGCTTTGCCGCCCGCCATAGCAACGATCCGCGCACCTTGTTGCTCATCGCTCCCGGCTGGGTCCGCACCGACATGGGCGGACCGGATGCCGAGCTGGAAATCGAGGAAAGCATTCCCCGTGTGGTCGACGTCATCAGCGCCCAGGCCGGTCGAGGCGGCCTGAGCTATCTGGACTACCGCGGAAAAACGGTGCCGTGGTGACACTGAATAATATCGCTTAATTTCAATAAATTACGTGACATTCTTAAGAAGCATGGATCAGCGATCTATACCGCCGTCCTATTCCCATTCAATGGTTGCGGGCGGCTTGCCGCTGATGTCGTAAACGACACGAGAAACACCGCGCAACTCATTGATAATACGATTGGAAACCTTGCCAAGGAAATCGTAGGGCAAATGGGCCCAGTGCGCGGTCATGAAGTCGATGGTTTCCACGGCACGTAGTGCGATCACCCACTCGTAAGCACGAGCGTCACCCACGACGCCCACCGACTTCACCGGCAGGAACACCGCGAAAGCCTGGCTGGTCTTGTCGTACAGATCCCAGGCGCGCAGCTCTTCGATAAAGATGGCATCGGCGCGAGCCAGCAGCTCGGCGTACTCCGGCTTCACTTCGCCCAGGATGCGCACACCCAGACCCGGGCCCGGGAACGGATGGCGATAGACCATCTCACGCGGCAAGCCCAGCTCCACGCCAATGCGGCGCACTTCGTCCTTGAACAGTTCGCGCAACGGCTCGATCAGCTTGAGCTTCATGTGCTCCGGCAAGCCACCGACGTTGTGGTGACTCTTGATGACATGGGCCTTGCCGGTCTTGCTGCCGGCCGATTCGATCACGTCCGGATAAATGGTGCCCTGCGCCAGCCACTTCACATGACCCGCACCCGCCGCCGTGACCTTGGTCGACTCCTCGTCGAAGATCTCCACGAACAGGCGGCCTATGATCTTGCGCTTGGCCTCCGGATCGGCCACGCCCTCCAACGCCTTGAAGTAGCGATCGGCGGCATTGACGCGGATAACTTTCACGCCCATGTGCTCGGCCATGGTGGCCATCACCTGGTCGCCTTCCTTCCAGCGGAGCAGGCCGGTATCGACGAACACGCAAGTCAGCTGATCGCCGATGGCCTGATGCAGCAGCGCCGCCACTACGGAGGAATCCACGCCGCCAGAAAGGCCCAGCAGCACGTGATCGCCGCCGACCTGCGCACGCACGCGTGCCATCTGGTCCTCGATGATGTGCGCGGCGGTCCACAACGCCTGGCAGCCGCAAATTTCCGTGACGAAACGCTTAAGCAGCGCATTGCCCTGCTTGGTGTGCGTCACTTCCGGATGGAACTGCACGCCGTACCAGCGCTTATCCTCGTTCTCCATCACCGCCACCGGAATACGATCGGTGGTGCCGGTGATGACGAAACCCGGCGGCGCCTTTGATACGTGGTCGCCGTGGCTCATCCATACATCGAGGCGATGGTTGTCGCCGTGGTCGCTCAGCCCGGCGAACAGGCGGCTCGATGCGGTGATATCCACTTCCGCATGACCGAACTCGCGCGCGTCTGCCGCTTCAGTAGCACCGCCCAGCTGCGCTGCCAGCGTCTGCATCCCATAGCAGATACCGAGGATAGGCAGGCCCGAATCGAAGACCTGCTGCGGTGCCCTGGGGGCGCCCGGCAATGTGGTCGATTCCGGGCCACCGGACAGGATGATGCCCTTGGCACCAAACGCGGCGATCTCGGCTGGATCGTGGTCCCACGCCCAGATCTCGCAATAGACGCCGATCTCGCGCACGCGGCGCGCGATCAGCTGCGTGTACTGCGCGCCGAAGTCGAGGATAAGGATTTTGTCGCTATGGATGTCGGTCATGGAGACGGGAACCATAAGTCGGGTGAGAGGATGGCTCGTCGCCCGTCATCCCAGCGAAAGCTGGGATCCAGTGCCTTGCAAGGCGCGAAAGACGCTGGATTCCAGCGTTCGCTGGAATGACGACCGAGTCCGAGCATTCCCAGAGATTCAATCGTTGGGCGAAGTCGACACAGGAGTGGCTAATCCTCACTCCGTATGCCCGACCCTTACGAATTCAGCCGATAGTTCGGCGCTTCCTTCGTGATCTGGATGTCGTGCGGGTGCGCCTCGGTCACGCCGGCGCTGGTCACCTTCACGAACTGCGCCTTGTGACGCACGTCCTCGACGGTAGCTGTACCCAGGTAGCCCATGGACGCACGCAGACCACCGATCAGCTGATGGATGATGTTGTGCAGCGGGCCACGGTACGGCACGCGACCTTCGATACCTTCCGGCACGAGCTTGTCGGCGTCAGCCTCTTCCTGGAAGTACCGGTCCTTGGAACCCAGCGCCATCGCGCCCAGCGAACCCATGCCGCGATAGCTCTTGTACGAGCGGCCCTGGAACAGCTCCACGTCACCGGGCGACTCTTCCGTGCCGGCGAACATCGAGCCGAGCATCACGGTGGATGCACCAGCGGCGAGTGCCTTGGGGATATCGCCCGAGTAGCGGATGCCGCCATCAGCAATCAGCGGGATCTCGTCCTTCAGTGCGGTGGCTACGAGATCAATCGCGGTGATCTGCGGCACGCCCACGCCAGCGACGACGCGCGTCGTGCAGATCGAGCCGGGGCCTACGCCAACCTTGACGGCATCGACACCTGCATCGAGCAGCGCACGCGCCGCTTCACCCGTGACGATGTTGCCGGCAATCACCTGCACCTGCGGGTAGCGCTTCTTCACCCACGCCGCACGTTCGATCACACCCTGCGAATGACCATGGGCGGTATCGACCACCAGCACGTCGACGCCAGCCTCGATCAATGCTTCCACGCGCTGCTCGGTATCACCTCCGACGCCCACCGCGGCGCCAACGAGCAAACGCTCGAGGCGATCCTTGGCGGCGTTTGGGTTGTCGCGGGCCTTCTGGATGTCCTTGACGGTGATCAAGCCGCGTAGCTGATAGTCGTCATTGACCACCAGCACCTTTTCGATGCGGTGCTTGTGCAGCAGCTGCAGCACGTCGTCCTGGCTGGCGCCCTCACCCACAGTCACCAGCTTCTCCTGGCGCGTCATGATGTTGCGCACCGGGTCGTCATGCTTGCGCTCGAAGCGCAGATCGCGGCTGGTCACGATGCCCACCAGTTTCTCGCCATCCACCACCGGCACGCCGGAGATGTTGTGCGCACGCGTGAGCTGCAGCACTTCGCGGATCGAAGTGTTCGGACCGACGGTGATCGGACTGCGGATAACGCCGGCTTCGAATTTCTTCACCAGACGCACTTCGGCGGCCTGCTGCTCGGCGGTCATGTTCTTGTGAATGATGCCGATGCCGCCCTGCTGGGCCATGGTGATGGCGAGGCGGGCTTCGGTGACCGTGTCCATGGCGGCGGACACGATGGGGATGTTCAGGCGCAGGTTTCGGGTAAGCCGCGTGGAGGTGTCTACGTCACGTGGCAGAACGGCCGAATGGGCCGGAACGAGGTAAACATCGTCGTAGGTGAGAGCCTCGGCGAGGATGCGCATGCGAAAAGTCCCGCTGCAAAGAGAGGATTATACGCAGAACGCTGAGGGCTCGCCACACGCTGCATGAACGGTTTGTTGCCGCAGGCGCGACGATCGCCGCGCCAAAACGCGGCTTAGCTGCCTCGATGCAGAAGCGCGCGAGCTTCCGCCGCTTCCAGCGTATTTTCCAGCAACGTGGCTACCGTCATCGGTCCAACGCCACCCGGCACCGGGGTGATCCAACTTGCTCGTTCCGCCGCTGCGGCGAAATCCACGTCTCCCACCAGTCGTCCGTCTTCCAGGCGATTAATGCCCACGTCAACGACCACAGCACCGGGCTTGATCCATTCGCCCTTCACCAGGCCGGGCTTGCCGACGGCGACAATCACGATGTCGGCTTGGCGCACGAAGTGCTCAAGATCGCGTGTGAAGCGATGGCAGCAGGTGGTCGTGCAGCCGGCAATCAGCAACTCCAGTACGAGCGGGCGGCCCACATGGTTGGACACGCCCACCACCACCGCATGCTGCCCACGCACCGGACGATCGGTATGACCCAGCAATGTCATCACGCCACGCGGCGTGCATGGGCGCAAACCGAAACGACGTAGCGCCAAGCGCCCCACATTCACCGCCTGGAAACCATCCACGTCCTTGCCCGGATCTATGCGATCGACCAGAGCATCTTCGTCGATGTGATCGGGCAACGGCGACTGCACCAGGATGCCGTCTACGGCCGGATCGGCATTGAGTCGATCGATCAACGCGAACAGCTCTTCCTGCCTCGTGCTTGACGGCAGATCGAAATCGAAGGATCGGAAGCCGACCTGGTGGCAGGCCTTGCGTTTGTTGCGCACATACACCGAAGATGCTGCGTCATCACCCACCAGCACCACGGCCAGACCGGGTTCGTCCAGGCCCTTGGCCTTGCGCTCGGCGACACGCCGCCCGATCCGCTCCATGAGTTCCTGCGCGATGCGTTTGCCGTCGAGGATGCGTGCGGTCATGGTCGGGCCTGCCTGCAAAGAGACGTATTATCCCGGCTCACTCGTACGCACACAAACGGATCGAATGTTCACCGTCAAATACCTGCCAGCCTCTTTCGAACTCGTTGCCCCGGGACTGCGTCTGCGCTCCTGGCAACCGGCGCATGCCGAAGCGTTGTATGAGGCTGCCCGGGAATCGGTCGTGACGGTCGGTCGCTGGCTTCCCTGGTGCCATGAGGGCTACGCCTGGGAAGACGCGGTTGCCTGGATCGAGCATTGCCAATCCGGCTGGGTGCGTGGCGAACCCTATGCCTTCGGGATCTTCGATGAAGGCAACAAGCTGCTGGGAGGCGTGGGAATCAACCGGCTCGACCGCGAACACCGCAGTGCGAATCTCGGTTACTGGATACGCGAACAATCCCAAGGCAAGGGCGTGGCGCCGGCGGCCGTACGCGCCGCGGCCGCATTTGGCTTTGCCACCTTGGACCTGTTTCGCATCGAGATCGTCGTGGCGATCGACAACTTGGCAAGCCGCCGTTGCGCGGAAAAGACCGGCGCCCGCTTTGAAGGAATGGCACGCCATCGGCTGGTGGTCCGAGGGGCCCCGATGGATGCGGCGGTCTATGGCCTACTGCCCGGCGACCTCGCTTAGCCTGCCGCAGCGCAGAGCGCCGCAATGTCCTGATAGCCGGAAAACACGACGCCCTCGCCACAACCCGGGCAAGCGGCATCTCGCAGCAAGCGCGTCTCGCGAAAACGCATGACCAGCGCGTCGAAACCCAGCAAGCGCCCTACCAACGGTTCGCCGATGCCAAGGATCAACTTCAGCGCTTCCGCCGCCTGCAGTAGCCCCACGATGCCCGGCAAGACGCCCAGTACACCTGCTTCGCTGCAATTGGGTGCCTCGGCCGCCGAGGGCGGCTCGGGGAACAGGCAGCGATAACACGGCGAATCTTCGCGCCGCGGATCGAACACGCTGACCTGACCGGTAAAGCGTTCTACCGCGCCGTAGACCATCGGCATGCTCAAGCGCTGCGACGCGGCGGCTACCAAATAGCGAGCGGGGAAATTGTCGGCGCCGTCGATCACCAGGTCATGGCCGGCGAGCAGACGCTCCACGTTGTCTGCCTGCAGACGTTCGGTGCATGTCTCCACTCGCACGCGAGGATTGAGCGCGACCAGGGTCATGCGAGCAGACTCGGTCTTGGGCATGCCGACCCGGGCGTCTGCATGAATCACCTGGCGATGCAGGTTGGAACGTTCGACCCGATCATCGTCGATCAGCGTGAGCTGCCCCACGCCCGCAGCTGCGAGATAAAGCGCCGCCGGGGCGCCAAGGCCGCCCGCGCCAAGCATGGCCACTCGTGCCCCAGCCAACCTGGCCTGTCCCGCCTCGCCCACCTGTGGCAGCTGCAGTTGGCGCGCATAGCGCTCGGCCGCATCGCTATCCAATCCACCCTGCGTCACGGGCAGGCCTTCCGCTTTCCAGCGCTGGAAGCCGCCGGACACCGACATCACCTGGCTATAGCCCATGCGCTGCAGCGTCTCGGACGCAAGCAGTGATCGTTGCCCGCTCCCACACAGCAACAGGATAGGACGCTGCCGATCTGCCTCAACCTGCTCGATGCGCAGTTCCAGGAAGCTGCGCGACAACCCCACCGCGCCCGCCGGCGTGCCGCTGGCACGCTCGCCGTCTTCGCGCACGTCAATCAACAGACTGCCCTGGGCTTGTCGCACCAAGGCATCGGCCGGGGAAATCTCGGAAATGCTGGCGCGCAACGCGTCCAGCCAACGATCGCGGTCAAGGCTTGTCATTGGAGTAGCTTACGGCCGGAGCGACCAGCCATCCAAGAGCGCCATCCATGGAATCGCCGTTCTGCCGAAAACCAGAACGACGCGGATGCGTCCTTATTTGCGCTTCTTCATCTCGCGGATCATGCGCTGACGCTTGCGCTTTTGGCTGTCGGTAAGCACGTTCTTCTTGCCTGCGAACGGGTTCTCGCCATCGCGAAACGCAATGCGAACCGGCGTGCCTTCGAGCTTGTAGCGTTTACGGAAGAAGTTTTCCAGATAACGCCGGTAGGCCGGAGCGATGTGCTTGGTACGACTACCGTGGATGACGATGGTCGGCGGGTTGTTGCCGCCTGGGTGCGCAAAACGCAGCTTGGGCACGTGACCGCGCACCAGCGGTGGCTGGTAACCCTCGTAGGCCAGCTCCAGCGTCTTGGTGAGCTCGGACGAGCTGAGTTCCTTGGTCGCCGCGTGATGTGCTTGCACCACCGAGCGCATCAACTCGCGCAAGCCCGAGCCATGCAGTGCGGAGATAAATACGGTCTTGGCCCAATCCACAAAGACCAGACGGCGCTCGAGTGCACGCTGGCACTGATCGCGCTGGTACTGGTCCATGCCGTCCCACTTGTTGACGGCAATCACCAGCGCCCTGCCCTCGTCGACGGCGTGACCGATCAGGGTGAGATCCTGGTCGGCGAGGTTTTCGCGCGCATCGATCATCACCACCACCACCTGGGCAGCGGCCATGGACTGCAGCGTCTTGATGACGCTGAATTTCTCCACCGCCTCTTCCACGCGCGCTTTGCGGCGCACGCCGGCGGTATCGATTAGCGTGTAGCGCTTGCCGTCACGCTCCAGCGGCACGCGAATGGGATCGCGAGTGGTACCGGCCACACTGGAGACGATCAGGCGATCCTCGCCCAACAGTCGATTGATCAGCGTGGACTTGCCGGCATTCGGGCGACCGACGATGGCAACGCGAATGCTGCCATCCTCGCCAGCCTCGATCGCTTCCTCGTGGTCCTCGGGCAACAGCTTGATCGCTGCGTCCACCAGGTCCTCAGTACCACGGTTATGCGCGGCTGCCAGCGGCAACGTGTTGGCGATGCCGAACACGGTGAAATCCGCCATGGCGGTTTGCAAGTCGAGGCCATCGGTCTTGTTGACCGCGGCAATGATCTGCTTGCCGCTGCGACGCAGTTCGTCAAGGATGGTTCGATCCTGCGGCAGCAGGCCATCGCGCGCATCCACCACGAACACCAGCACGTTCGCCTCTTCGATGGCGAAGCGCACCTGCTGTGCGGTCAGCGCATCCATGCCTTCCTCAACACCGGACAGACCACCGGTATCGACCACCACGAACGGACGTGTACCGGTGCGGCACACGCCATAGTGGCGGTCTCGAGTGACACCCGGCATATCAGCCACCAGGGCATCACGACTGCGCGTCATTGCATTGAATAGGGTCGATTTACCGACATTGGGACGACCGACCAGGGCAACGACGGGCAACATGATGGACTACAACCTTTGCGCGGTTAGCGCGCGCCGAGACGATAAGCGCCGATGCGGCCCTTCACGTCTTCGACGTACACAATGTCACCCACCACTAGCGGCTGGGCGCGAATGGCTTTCTTGGACAGGCGCTCGCGCCCGGCCAGCGCGCCGTCACCGGTCTGCAGCCAATGCACGTAGCCTTCCAGGTCGCCCACGACGACGTAGTCGCCCTGCACGGCGGGACCGGTGAGCCAGCGATACTTGAGCGCGTCATTCTTCCACATGTCGGCGCCGCCGTTCTTGTCGAATGCCCACACCTGCGACTCATCGTTGACGCCATACAGCGCGTTGTTGTTGATGTCGATCGAGGTGAAGGTGGAGAACGGACGTGCCCACAACGGACGACCACTGGGGCCATCGACCGCTGCCAGATTGCCGTGATAGGCCGCACCGTACAGCGTGCTGCCCTGGAGCAGGATGGCGCCGTCGGCGTCGCTCAGGCGATCGATTTCGGTACGACCCTCACCACTGGCAAGCGCCTGTTCCCACAGCTTGTCACCGTTGTCCAGTCGCAACGCGACCAGCTTGCCGGCGTCGCTACCGTAGAACACCACACCGTTGGCAGCCAGCAGCGGACCGTTGCCGCGCAAGCTGAGCAGCGGCACGCTGTCCTGGTCATAAACCCAGCGGCGCTCGCCGGTGGTGCTATCAAAACCATACAGACGGCCATCCTGGGTGCGAGCGATGACCATGTTGTTGGCGATGACCGGCGCGGAGATCACTTCCGAGTTGACCACCGACTCCCAACGAGGACTGCCGTCCTTCGCGTTGATGCCGTAGATGTGGCCATCGAGCGTGCCGACCACCAGCAGGTCGCCGGATACCATCGGACCGCCAGCGTAAAGCGCATCGGCGCGCTTTTTGTCGCCCCAGCCGAACCAACCCTGCGTGCGCGAGCTCTTGGACCAAAGCGTCTTGCCGCTGGCCGCATCGAATGCAGCCAGCTTGCCGTCAGTGCTGGCGGCATAAAGCACACCATCGGCGAAAGCCGGGCGCAGGCGCACGCCGCTCTCGCCAGAGCCATCGCCCACGCTGTTGGTCCAGACGCGGGTGAGCTGGACGGTGGGCTTGAAATCCTTGCCCAGCGGCGTCGGCGGCTGGACGTTTTCCTTCTTGAACGAGTGGCAACCGGCAAGGGCCACCAACGAGGTCAGCGCCACGAGCCATACGCGCTTCATCGCACCGCGCTTCATCACTTCAGGTTTCATGCACCCTGCTTCCCGGCCACGGCCAGATCATCGATTTTCATCTGCACGCTCTGAGGCGCGTTCTCGCCCAGCGCCGCCTTGGCGGCTACATATGCCTTGCGGGCATCGTCCGGTCGCCCAAGCTTGACCAGCGTATCGCCACGTAGTTCCTGTGCCACGCCCTCATAGCTCTTCGGCGGCATGCGATCGAGCGCGGCGAGCGCATCGGCGCCCTTGCCCTGCGCCAGAAGCACCTGCGCCGTGCGCAACTGAGCCAGCGCCTTCAAGCCGGCATCGCCGGCATGGCTCTCGGCCCAGCTGAGGGAATCGAGGGCCTTGTCCAGCTGCTTGGCCTGCACCTGACGCTGTGCGCGATCGCTCGCGGCAAACATGGCGTAAGGGGTGTCGGTGTAATCCTTGAGCAACTGCTCGACGAGCGAGTCGGCACTGTCCGCTTTGCCCGCGGCCACTGCGACCTGAACCTGCTGGTAAAGATTGGCGGCATCGGCCTGGTGATCGGCTTTGTGCTTGTTCCACTGCTGCCAACCAAAGATACCGACGAGGCCGATAGCAATGCCGACGACGATGGACAGGCCGTTCTGGCGCAGCCACTGCTGTACGCGTTCGCTCTGTTCGTAATCGTCGTACGCTTCAAATGCCATGCAATCACCCTTGGGGAACCACACACCGAAGGCACTTGCGACGTGCCTGTGGTGGGGAAAAAGAAATCAGCCCGACTTGTCCGCTCGCTGCCGAGCGGACAATGGGCAAGCATAACCGATTGCGCCGGACCGCACAGGTCCGGCGTAGTGATCAGGCGCCGGCCGGAGCGGCCTTGCCGTCGCGCACTTCTATGCGGAAATGGGCGACATTGGAGCGACGATAGTTGTCGAGCGCCATCGGCTGGCCGTCCAACATCACCTGGGCGCCATTAGCGTTGCCGATACGCACTTCAAGCGGCTGGTCGCTGTGATAGGTCTTGGAGCTGCCAGCGGGCAGCAGACCGTATTCGAGACGCGAGCCATCCTTGGTGGTGACTTCCACCCAGCTGGCATCCTGCAGGCTCAGCACCAGGCTGTGCACACCATTGCCAGTGGCATCTGCAGCGGGTGCCGGCGATGGCGTTGCATGCGCAGCATCGTTGCCGAGATTCGGGAACGGAGCCATCGAAGCCATCAGCGGCTGCTGATCCTGCGGGCGAGCGGGCGGCGTGGCCGGCTGGCTTGCCGGGGCAGCAGCCATCGTGCTGGTTGCATCTGCACCACTGGCATCAGCAACTGAAGGCGCAGCAGCGGTGGCGGCGTTTGCCGGCGCATCCACTTGAGCCACTGGTGTGGCGTCGAGCGGCGCCAGGTGACTGACATCGCGATCAAGCGTTCCGCGCACGCCCAGCCAGATGGTGGGCACCACGATAGCGGCGGTCAGCACCACATAGGTTGCCGCACGCGCGTAGTTCTCGAGCAAATAGCGCGAATGTGAAATACCACCCGTGGCAACCAGGGTTGGCTGGCTGGGCTTGATGCGCTCCAGCTCCGCCTTCACCTCGGCTTCGTCGACACCCAGGTAACGGGCGTACTTGGTGAGATAGCCGCCAAGATAGACCTGATAGTCGATGCCGCCGTACTCGTTGTTCTCGACCTGGCGCAGCACCCGCGTCGGCAGGCGCAAGGCATGTGCACACGTTTCCACGTCCAGGCCGCGCGCCTCGCGCACTGCCCGCAGGCGTCCGCCCAGCCGGCCGGTGATCGTTTCCAACGAGGAGTGTTCCGTGTCCATGATGGCGTCGGGTGCGTCAGTAAAGGTGAATGCTCGGTTGCCGCTGTCGGCCGAATTTGACTGCTGATGTGTCATTGGCTTGCAGTTGCGTCGAGGGCGCGCGCCTGCTCCGAATCCGGGAACTGGCTTTGCAGTCGCCTACTGTAGTTGAGAGCAGCATCCTTGTTGCCCAACCGGGATTCAATGTCATGGCCAAGCTTGAGCGCCGCTGCACTCGGCTGGCCCAGCGCATCGAAACGCTGGATGAAGGCACGAGCACGGAACGCATCGTTCTGAAGATAAAGCACGTTGGCGAGCTGATACAACGCCTGGCCATTCTGCGGGTCGATCTCGATGGCCTTGCGGAAGTCCACTTCTGCACCCGCGAAATCACGGGTGCGCGACAGACAGGTGCCAGCGTTGGTCCAGGCCACGGTCGGCGTCTGGTAGAACGGATCGGCCACGGCCTTCTGGAAATACGGGGCGGCCTCGACCGTCTTGCCTTCCTTGTTGCACAGGAACCAACCGAGGTTGTTGTTGGTGTCGCCCTTGTCGGGAGCGAGCGCCACGGCCCTGCGGTAATGCAACTCGGCGTTGGGCAGATCGTTGATGCGCTCGTAGAGCACCGCGATCACCGTATGCGCCGGCACATAGTTGGGGTCGAACTGCAGCGCCCTGTTCAGCTTGACCATCGCGTCCTGCAGGTCACCGTTTTCCATGTACTGCTGACCGAGCTGGGTGTGGATGCGCGCACCATCCTCCTTCTGCTCGGCCTTGGTGGTATGCGGGATCTTGGTCGACACGCCACCGGCGTCGGTGGTCGTGGTGGTGACACAACCAGTCATCAGTGCGGCTACGCCGGCACTCAACAGAATCCGATCAAGCCGCATGACTCGCCCCTTCGTCCAGACGCTTTCGAAATTCGGCCTGGCGACGGGTGCGATCCAATACCTGCCCTTTGAGCTGGCCACATGCCGCGTCGATGTCGTCACCGCGGGTGCGGCGCAGCATGGTCAGCACGTTGGCATTGAGCAACTGGGTCTGGAAGGCGCGGATGGTTTCGGCGTCGGAGCGCTCGAAACGCGTGCCAGGAAAAGGATTGAACGGAATCAGGTTGACTTTGCACGTGGGCATGCGGCGCATCAGCTTGATCAGCTGGCGGGCGTGCTCGGGCTGGTCGTTGACACCCTTCATCAGGGTGTATTCGAAGGTGATCGAGGTGCGCGGCTTGCGATCCAGCCAGCGCTGGCAGGAAGCCATCAGCTCGGCGATCGGGTAGCGCTTGTTGAGCGGCACCAGTTCAGTGCGCAGCTCGTCGTTGGCGGCGTGCAGCGACACGGCCAGCGACACGTCGATGGTTTCCGACAGCTTGTCGATCATCGGCACCAGGCCGGCGGTCGACAGGGTGACGCGCTTGGCGGCCAGGCCGAAGCCCAGGTCGTCGCGCATCAGGCTCATGGCCTTGGTCACGTTGTCGAAGTTCAGCAGCGGCTCGCCCATGCCCATCATCACCACGTTGGTGATGCGGCGATTCTGGTGCGTGACGTTGCCGAGGTATTTGGCCGCCACCCACATCT
The DNA here is from genome assembly GCF_057787755.1 of Dyella sp. OK584. Taxonomy (NCBI): domain Bacteria; kingdom Pseudomonadati; phylum Pseudomonadota; class Gammaproteobacteria; order Lysobacterales; family Rhodanobacteraceae; genus Dyella; species Dyella sp. OK584. The sequence continues at coordinate 3,034,141 of NZ_CM173542.1, read as the reverse complement.
GGCCGATGACTTCGGCCGTCGAGAGGTTGCGATTGAAGCCCTGCGTCGCGGTGGAGCAAAACGTGCAGTTGAGGCCGCAACCGACCTGCGAGGACACGCACAGCGTGCCGCGGGTCGGCTCCGGGATGTACACCGCCTCGATGGCGTTACCGCCATCCATGCCGAGCAGCCATTTGTGCGTGCCGTCGGCGGCGCCCTTGTCGAACAGGGTCTTCGGCGGGCCGACATAGCACGACGCTTCGAGCTTGGTTCGAAGCGCCTTGCCCACATCAGTCATGTTTTCGAAGTTGTCTTCCAGGCGGTGGTAGATCCACTTCATCACCTGCTCGGCGCGATACGGCTTCTCGCCAAGCTGCGCGAAGAAATCGCGCAAGCCCTGGCGATCGAAGTCGAGCAGGTTGACCTTCTCGGGTGGATTGACGACTACCTGGTTCACAACTTCATACCTCAACGCGAAAAGACTTCCGTCTCGGCGAAGAAGTACGCGATCTCGACCTTGGCCGTTTCGGCCGCGTCGGAACCATGTACTGCGTTCGCGTCGATGGAGTCGGCGAAGTCGGCGCGGATCGTGCCCGGCGCGGCGTCCTTCGGATTGGTGGCGCCCATCAGGTCACGATGCTTGAGGACGGCGTTCTCACCCTCGAGCGCCTGGACCATCACCGGACCAGAGATCATGAACTCGACCAGTGGCTTGAAGAACGGACGCTCGCGATGCACGGCATAGAAGCCTTCGGCCTCCGCGCGCGACAGGTGCTTCATCTTGGCGGCGACAACCTTCAGGCCGGCCTTTTCGAAGCGTGCATAGATTTCGCCGATCACGTTCTTGGCAACTGCGTCGGGTTTGATAATGGAAAGGGTGCGCTCCAGCGCCATGTGGGTCTGCTCCGGGAAAACTGGTATTTGAGTGGGCGGGCCGATCGTTACCGGCAAATTACGCCAAATCCGACGGGAATATGCGGATTTAGCTCACGAAAGTTTGACAGATTCTAACTGATACGCAAGCCAGGCGCAGGGCCGCCCCGGGACCCTCCAACGATCGTTTGACGGGTGCAAATCGACCCGCGTATGCTCAAACGATCGTTTGATTCTCAATTGAGGCCTACGGACCATGCCAGCATCCCAAGCCGTCCTGCCGACCAAGGAGCGCATCCTGGGTGCCGCGGAAGAGTTGTTTGCCCGGCACGGCTTTGAAGGCGCCTCCTTACGGCAGCTTACGGCAGCCGCCGGGGTCAACCTGGCTGCCGTGAACTACCACTTTGGCTCCAAGGACCGACTCATCGAAGAGGTGTTCCGACGCCGCCTCGACCAGCTGAACGGCCGCCGCATGGCCGCCCTGCAGGAAGTGGCCGGGGACGCAGGAACTACCGTCGAGGACGTGCTGGCCGCCTTCATCGTGCCTGCACTGGAACTTTCCCACGATGGCAGCGGTTCGCTGTTCATGCGCGTGCTGGCGCGCGCATTTGCCGAACACGACGACACCTTGCGCAAGTTCTTGTCGGACAACTACGGCCATGTCATGCGCCAGTTCACCGCTGAATTCGCCCGCCTGCTCCCCCATCTCAGCAAGGAGGAGCTGTATTGGCGCGTGGATCTGGTGACCGGCGCGCTGACCCATGCCATGTCCGGCTTCGGCATGATCCAGCGGAAAAGCGATGTGCCCGAACAGCAGCACCGTGAGCAAACCACTGCCCACCTGATCCGCTTTGCCGCCGCAGGCCTCAAGTCGCCCTGAATTCGTTGTACCCAACCTTCCCCGGCCGGCAACGGCCACCAGTCTTACCCCCAGTGTCTCGCACTACGGAGAAGCCAATGACTGCAACACCACTACGTATCCGCAAGGCAGCGGTACTCGGCGCCGGCGTCATGGGCGCGCAGATTGCTGCGCACCTGACCAATGCCGGTGTCGAAACCGTGCTGTTCGACCTTGCCGCCAAGGAAGGTCCCAAGAGCGGCATCGCCCTGAAGGCCATTGCCAATCTGCAGAAGCTGTCGCCGGCACCGCTGGCCGACAAGAACGTGGGCGCCGCGATCATCCCGGCGAACTACGACGAAGACCTGGACCACCTCAAGGACGTGGACCTGGTGATCGAGGCGATCGCCGAACGGATGGACTGGAAGCTTGATCTGTACAAGAAGATCGCTTCGCACCTGTCGCCGACCGCCGTAATCGCTTCCAACACATCGGGCCTGTCGATCAACGGCCTGGCCGAGGCGCTGCCGGAAGAAATGCGCCATCGCTTCAGCGGCGTGCACTTCTTCAACCCGCCGCGCTACATGCACCTGGTCGAGCTGATTCCGACCAAGCTCACCGACAAGAACGTGCTGGCAGGCCTCGAGGCATTCCTCACCACTGCGCTTGGCAAGGGCGTGGTTTACGCCAAGGACACCCCGAACTTCATCGGCAACCGCATCGGCGTGTTTTCGATGCTGGCCACGATGTATCACACCGAACAGTTCAAACTGGGCTTCGATACGGTGGATGCGCTGACCGGCCCGGCCGTGGGCCGTCCCAAGAGTGCGACCTACCGCACCGCCGACGTGGTCGGCCTGGACACCATGGCGCACGTCATCAAGACCATGGCCGACACACTGGCTGATGATCCGTGGCACCAGTACTTCCAGGCGCCGGTATGGCTGCAGGGCCTGATCGCCAAGGGCGCACTGGGCCAGAAGACCGGCGCGGGCTTCTATCGCAAGGCCGGCAAGGACATCGTGGTCATCGATGTCGCCAAGCAGGATTACCGCCCGTCCGAGCAGAAAGCTTCTGACGAGGTGTCCGCGATCCTCGCCATCAAGGATCCAGCCGAGAAGTTCGGCAAGCTGCGTGCGTCGGCTGACCCGCAGGCGCAGTTCCTCTGGGCCACCTTCCGCGACCTGTTCCACTACAGCGCCTATCACCTGGCCGACATCGCCGATACCGCACGCGACGTCGACTTCGCCATTCGCTGGGGCTACGGCTGGAAGCTCGGTCCGTTCGAGACCTGGCAGGCTGCCGGCTGGCAGCAGGTGGCGGGCTGGATCGCCGAGGACATCGCTGCAGGCAAGGCCATGAGCAAGGCGCCGCTGCCGGCGTGGGTCACCGACGGTCGCAATGGCGTGCACGGCAAGGAAGGTTCCTGGTCCGCCGCTGAAGGCAAGAACAAGCCGCGCTCGCAGCACCCGGTATACCAGCGCCAGCTGTTCCCCGATCCGATCCTGGGCGAGAAGTTCGACCAGGGCACCACGGTGTGGGAGAACGACGGTGTGCGCCTGTGGACGCTGGGCGACGACGGCGTGGGCATCATCTCGTTCAAGACCAAGATGAACACGGTCAACGACTATGTGCTCGATGGCGTGCAGCACGCCATCGGTGTGGCCGAAGAGAAACTCAAGGCCGTAGTGATCTGGCAGACCGGTGAGCCGTTCTCGGCCGGCGCCGATCTGAAAGGTGCCCTGGGCCTGCTGCAGGCCGGCAAGTTCGACGACTTTGACAAGATGGTCGCCAACTTCCAGCGCACCAGCATGACCATCAAGCACTCGCTGGTGCCGGTCGTTTCCGCCGTTCGCGGGCTCGCCCTCGGCGGCGGCTGCGAATTCCAGATGCATTCGGCACGCACCGTGGCAGCGCTGGAAAGCTATATCGGCCTGGTTGAAGCCGGCGTGGGCCTGCTGCCTGCCGGTGGCGGTCTGAAGGAACTCGCCGTTCGCGCCGCCAAGGCGAACCCAGAAGATCCGTTCGAGGCGCTGAAGAAGGTGTTTGAGACGATCGCCATGGCCAAGGTTTCGGGCAGCGCGATGGAAGCCAAGCAGTTGGGCCTGCTTCGCGACAGCGACTTGGTGGTGTTCAACGCCTACGAACTGCTGTACGTGGCCAAGAAGGTGGCGCTGTCGCTCGCTGAGAGTGGCTACCGTCCGCCGATGCCGGCTCGTGCCATCCCGGCCGCCGGTGACGTAGGTACCGCCACGTTCCAGGCCTCGCTCGCCAACCTGGCGGAAGGCTATTTCGCTTCTCCGCATGACGTGGCCATCGCCACGTGCATCGCGGACACGCTGTGCGGCGGCAAGATCGAGCGCGGTTCGCTGGTCGACGAGGAATGGCTGCTGGCGCTGGAGCGCAAGCACTTCGTGGAGCTGGCCAAGACCGAGAAGACCCAGGCCCGCATCGCGCACACCATGACTACGGGTAAGCCGCTGAGGAACTAAACGACTCCACAGCTCGTCGTCCCCGCGAAGGCGGGGATCCAGCGACTTAAAGACACTGGATTCCCGCCTTCGCGGGAATGACGAGCAAAGAGCCGGAACTCGCCATGGCTCGTCACTATCCAGTTCGAGTGACGATCAAAAAACCAATAGCGTCGCTGCGAACCGCGCGACGCCACGGAGCAAAACCATGACCAAGCAAGTGCAAGACGCCTATATCGTCGCCGCCACCCGCACCCCGGTCGGCAAGGCGCCGCGCGGCGTGTTCCGCAACACCCGTCCCGACGACATGCTCGCCCACGTCATCCGCGCCGTGATGGCGCAGGCGCCGGGCATCGACCCGCATCGCATCGAAGACGTGATCATCGGCTGCGCCATGCCGGAAGCCGAGCAAGGCATGAACGTGGCACGCATCGGCGCGTTATTGGCCGGCCTGCCGTACACCGTGCCGGGCGTCACCATCAACCGCTTCTGCTCGTCGGGCGTGCAGGCCATCGCGATGGCCGCTGACCGCATCCAGGTCGGCGTCGCCGACCTGATGATCGCCGGCGGCACCGAGAGCATGAGCATGGTGCCGATGATGGGCCACAAAATAGCGATGAACCCCGCCATCTTCGCCAACGACGAAGACCGCGCCATCGCCTACGGCATGGGCATCACCGCTGAGAAAGTGGCCGAGCAGTGGAAGGTCACGCGCGAGCAGCAGGACGCCTTCGCGGTGGAAAGCCATCGTCGCGCGCTGGCCGCCATCGCTGCCGGTGAGTTCAAGGAAGAAATCACGCCGTTCCAGCTCGACGACCGCTACCCCAACCTGGCCACGCGCGGCATCATCACCGATAGCCGCCTGATCGACACCGACGAAGGTCCTCGCGCTGGCACCACCATGGACGTGCTCGGCAAGCTGCGCACGGTGTTCCGCAACGACAAGTTCGGCGGCAGCGTGACCGCCGGCAACTCCTCGCAAATGTCCGACGGCGCTGGCGCGCTGCTGATCGCCAGTGAGAAGGCCATCAAGGAGTTCAACCTCACGCCGATCGCGCGCTATGTGGGCTTCTCCGTCGCCGGCGTGAAGCCGGAAGTGATGGGCATCGGTCCGAAGGAAGCGATTCCGAAGGCGCTCAAGCAGACCGGCATCAAGCAGGACCAGTTGGACTGGATCGAGCTCAACGAAGCCTTCGCCGCACAGGCGCTGGCTGTCATCGGCGACCTCGGCCTCGACCCGAGCAAGGTCAACCCGTTGGGCGGCGCCATTGCGCTGGGCCACCCGCTGGGCGCCACCGGTGCGATCCGCGCCGCCACGCTGATCCACGGCATGCGCCGTCGCAAACAGAAGTACGGCATGGTGACCATGTGCATCGGCACCGGCATGGGTGCAGCGGGCGTGTTCGAAGCGCTCTGATAGCCATACCTTCGTAAGGCCGAACGGCGCCGTAGCGATACGGCGCCGTTTCCTTTTGCGCAGACAGAACGACCACCTGAAGCCTTGCGGCGAGCCGCGCTACAATCGGTGGTCGCGATCACGCCTAGCCACCACCCAGCACCCCCATGCGCAATCCCCTGCAGGAACAACTACTCAAGGCCGGCCTGGCGAAGAAGAGCAAGGTCGACCAGGTGGCCCGCGAACAGGCCAAGCAGCGTCAAGGCAAGGCGGCGACGCCCCCCGAGGACAAAGTTGACGCACAGCGACTGCAAGCTGAGCGTGCAGAACGTGATCGAGCGCTGGCCGCCGAACGCAATGCGCAAGCCCGCACCCATGAACTGAACGCGCAGATCAAGCAGATCATCGAAGCCAACAGGATCAAGCGCGAAGGCGAGATCAGCTATCGCTTCACCGACGGCGACAAGATGCAGAATGTGCTCGTCAATGAGACGCTGCGCGCGCAGCTGGCCAAGGGCGCCCTGGTGATCGTCCGTGCCGGACAGGGCTACGAATTGCTGCCCCGCGTCGCCGCGGACAAAATTCGCGCCCGTGACGAAACGGTCATCGTGCTCGATCACGGTCTCACCCCTTCGAACCCGGCTGAAAGCGACGACGATGAGTACTACAAGCAGTTTCAGGTGCCGGACGATCTGACCTGGTAATCAACCCGTCTGACAGCTCGCAATGCCCTGCAAAACGGGCGCATCGCACTCGAACGCCTGCGCAAGAAACGGAGTGTCCGCACCGACGTCGCTGACTAGATTGATCCCACGATATCCACGTTGGGAGGCAATCCATGAACCGGTCCGAGACAAACGCAAAGCTGGCTGCCGCCACATTGAGTGATCCGCGCTGGGCGCGTGTAATGGCCCACGACGCGGCAGCGGATGGCCATTTCTACTACTCGGTGAAAACGACAGGCGTGTATTGCCGGCCGTCCTGCGCCGCGCGCCCTGCCCGCCCAGAAAACGTGATGTTCCATAAGACAGGCGATGACGCCGAGCGTGCTGGATTTCGGCCTTGCAAGCGCTGCAAGCCGGACCAGACGATGCCACGGGTCAACGAAACCGCTGAGCATCTGACATTTGCCCTGGGCATGTGTTCGCTGGGCGCGCTATTGGTGGCCCGCAATGGCCTGGGCGTTTGCGCTGTCCTGCTTGGCGACTCCCGCGCGGAGCTCGTGAATGACTTGCGACAGCGCTTTCCGCGAGCCGCGATGATCGAGGGCGACCACCGGGCGACGCGGTTGCTGGGCCAGGTAGCAACCATCATCGAATCGCCTGCAAAAACGATCGACCTGCCGCTCGACACGCGAGGAACGGATTTCCAAAAGCGTGTGTGGCAGGCGCTGCGTGACATTCCTGCCGGTTCGACAGCCAGCTATGCCGACATCGCCCATCGCATTGGTGCGCCACACTCAATGCGGGCGGTGGCGCAGGCGTGCGCCGCAAACCGCCTTGCGGTGATCATCCCTTGTCATCGCGTCGTGCGCAGTGACGGTGGGCTGTCGGGCTATCGATGGGGCGTCGAACGCAAGCGCGAGTTGCTGCAGCGGGAGGCACGCGCATGAGTGCTCAGCTGATGCAAATGGCGTTATCCGACGATGTCGACGAGCGCCTCCGAACCGTGAACTGGCCGCGCCTAACGGAAGAACTCCATGCGCAAGGAAGCGCCATGATCGCCGGCCTGTTGCCTCCGGAACTCTGCCGCGCCGTGGTCGGGCTCTACGCGCAGGACACGCTGTTTCGAAGCCGCGTGGTCATGGGTCGCCATGGCTTCGGCCGCGGTGAATACAAGTACTTCCGTTATCCATTGCCTGATCTCGTGGCACGGCTTCGCACCGGCATCTATCCACATCTCGTTCCACTGGCCAATCACTGGAACGAGAGCATGGGCATCGATGTGCGCTATCCACCGATGCATGCGGAATTTCTTGCGCGCTGCCACGCCGCGGAGCAACTTCGACCGACGCCGTTGCTGCTGCAGTACGGCCCCGGCGACTACAACTGTCTGCATCAGGATCTGTATGGCGAGCACGTCTTTCCTCTGCAAGTGGCGATTCTGTTGTCAGAACCAGGGCACGATTTCACCGGCGGGGAATTTGTGCTGACCGAGCAGCGTCCGCGGATGCAATCGCGGCCGGAAGTCGTGCCACTACAGCAAGGCGATGCCGTGGTTTTTGCCGTGCACCATCGCCCCGTACAGGGAACGCGCGGCACGTATCGGGTGAATCTGCGGCATGGCGTCAGCCGGGTGCACTCGGGACAGCGCCACACGTTGGGCATCATTTTCCACGATGCGCAATGAAACAGCGGCCCGCACGGCCGAGGTGATTCCCCACCCGGGAATCCTTTAGGATGATCGCTTTCGCCGGTACGTCCGCGCATCCACCGCGGCGTTCTGGCGCCGCTCCGCCTCCGACAGGACCGTGCCGACGATGAAGAACCGCGAAGCCCCCCTAGGGCAAGCCAATCCGGAACATCACCTGCAGAGAAACCTGCACAACCGACATCTGCAGCTGATCGCCATCGGCGGCGCCATCGGCACCGGCTTGTTCATGGGCTCGGGCAAGACCATCAGCCTGGCGGGTCCGTCGGTGATCTTCACCTACGCCATCATCGGAAGCATGTTGTTCTTCTTGATGCGGGCGATGGGCGAGCTGTTGCTCTCCAATCTGAATTACAAATCCTTCGTCGACTTCAACTACGACCTGCTCGGCCCCTGCGCCGGTTTCTTCACTGGCTGGACCTACTGGTTCTGCTGGGTGGTGACCGGAATCGCCGACGTGGTGGCCATTACCGGCTACATCCACTTCTGGGCTCCCGGCGTGCCGCTATGGCTGCCCGGCACCTCGTGCATTCTTCTGCTGCTGGGGTTGAACCTGCTGACGGTGAAGATGTTCGGTGAATTGGAATTCTGGTTCGCCCTGGTGAAGATTATTGCCATCGTCTCGTTGATCGCGATCGGCGCGGTGCTTATCGCTGTCGGTTTCACTTCGCCCACCGGTGCCAAGGCCGCGGTGTCCAACCTTTGGGCTTACGGCGGCTGGTTTCCGCATGGTGGCGCGGGCTTCCTGGCGGCCTTCCAGATCGCGGTGTTCGCGTTCGTCGGCATCGAGCTGGTCGGCACCACGTCGGCGGAGGCGAAGGACCCGGAGCGGACTCTGCCCAAGGCGATCAACTCGATTCCGATTCGCGTGATCGTGTTCTATATCCTGGCGCTGCTGGTGATCATGACGGTGACGCCGTGGAACCAGGTCGCGCCTGACAAGAGCCCATTCGTCAACCTGTTCATGCTGATTGGCGTGCCGATCGCAGCAAGTCTGATCAATTTCGTGGTGCTGACTTCTGCTGCTTCATCCGCCAACAGCGGCATCTATTCCACTGGACGCATGCTTTACGGCCTCTCCGCCGGCAAGCTGGGGCCGCGTCCGTTCGCCAAGCTGAGCAACAACAATGTGCCGGCCAACGGCCTGGCCTATTCCTGTGCGCTGCTATTCGTCGGTGTGCTCCTGCTCTACCAGCAAGGCGACATCATGACGGCGTTCACCATCGTGACCACCATCTCCAGCATCTGCTTCATCTTCGTGTGGTCGCTGATCCTGATTGCCTATATGCGCTACCGCAAACTGCATCCTGAGCGGCATGAGCGATCGATCTTCAAGATGCCCGGCGGCGTACTGATGTGCTGGGTAGTGCTGGCGTTCTTCGTGTTCGTGCTGGCGGTTTTCACGCAGAAGGCCGACACGTTGACTGGCCTGATGTATGCGCCGATCTGGTTCGTCTGCCTGGGCTTGTGTTATCCGTTCTATCGCAAGCAGGCCATCGAACACCGCAAGCACACGCACTGACGGCGACCATGCCCGGGCCACTGCATCCGTGGCCCGGGTCCTGCCGATCAGAGCAGGTGCTCAGCGCAGAAACGAAAAAAGAGGCCGAAGCCTCTTTTTTATGTGACCCGCGAACTCAGGAAGGTTCGCGTATCAAAATTTTGGAGCGGGAAACGAGACTCGAACTCGCGACCCCGACCTTGGCAAGGTCGTGCTCTACCAACTGAGCTATTCCCGCATCGGAGTCGCGCATTGTAATGGCTAATCGGCAGCCGTCAAGCGTCTGTCATGAACGGATTCAGCCATCGTCGCGGGGCAAAGTGTGGCCGGCCCCGTCCCCGCGCAGGCTCGGCCAGGCGGCGCGCAGGTAGTAAAGGCCCGACCAGATGGTGAGGATGCCGGCGATCACCAGCAGCGCCTCGCCGATGTGGTAAAGCCGCAGCGCCTCGGCGCTTTTTTCGTGCTGAACGATCAGCACCACCAGGGCCACCATCTGCATCACGGTCTTGAGCTTGCCGATGAAGGCCACTCTCACCGTGGAACGCATGCCGATTTCGGCCATCCATTCACGCAGCGCCGAGACGCTGATCTCACGTCCCACGATGATGGCCGCCGTGACCGCCATCAGGATGCCGGGCCAGCCGCCACGATGCGTTTCCACCAGCAGAAACAGGGTGACGGCCACCATCAGCTTGTCGGCAACCGGGTCCAGGAAAGCACCAAAAGCCGAGGTGAGATTCATGCGGCGCGCGAGATAGCCATCGAGCCAGTCCGTGATGGCGGCCAACACGAACACAATGGCCGCGGTGATGTTGTGCCCCGGAAACTGCCAATAGAAAACCACCACCATGACCGGCAACAGCAGTACGCGGAACAGGGTGAGCCAGGTTGGCAGGTTGATGTGCATAAATCCTTTCCGGGTTAACGCGTTCGACGGAGCGGTAGCGGCTTGGCCGGATGACGACCGACATGTCCGTCATCCCGGCGAAGGCCGGAATCCAGTGCCTTTAGGGCGCTGGACAAGTCGCTGGATTCCGGCCTTCGCCGGAATGAGGAGCAAAAAAGCCAAAGAGGAACTTCGCTAGCCATGCAGCACAGCATAAATGCGTTCGGCGAGTCCGCGATCAATCCCCTTGACCTGCATTAGCTCCTCCACGCCAGCGGCTTCCACGCCGGCCAATCCGCCGAACGCCTTGAGCAGCGCCACGCGGCGCCGCGCTCCGATACCTGGCACATCTTCCAGCACGCTGCGCTCGCGCGCTTTCTCGCGGCGCTTGCGATGGCCGCTGATGGCGAAACGGTGCGCTTCGTCACGAACTGCCGCCACCAGATGCAATGCCGGCGACGCCGGGCCGGGATGCAGATTGCGCCCGGAGTCCGCCAGGATCAGCGTCTCTTCGCCGGCGCGCCGGCCCGGCCCTTTCGCCACGCCGACCACATGGATGCCCGTGACACCCAGCTCCTTCAGCACATCCAGCGCCTGCGCCACCTGGCCGCTGCCGCCGTCGATCAGCAACACGTCCGGGCGGGCACCTTCGCCTTCGGCCACCTTGCGGAAGCGTCGCACCAGGGCCTGATGCATGGCGGCGTAGTCGTCGCCTGGTGTGATGCCGTTGATATTGAAACGGCGGTAATGGGACTTCTCCGGCCCCTCCGGACCGAACACCACACACGAGGCCACCGTGAGTTCGCCCTGTGTGTGACTGATGTCGAAGCATTCGAGACGACGCGGAGACTCGTCCAGCTCCAACAATTTCTGCAGGTCGTCAAAACGTGCGCCCAGCGTCTGGCGGCTGGCCAGTCTGGCGGTGAGCGAAGCCTGCGCGTTGCGCTCGGCCATCTGCAGGAAGCGCGCGCGTTCACCGCGCACGCTCGATTTCAGCTCGACCGCATGCCCTGACTGCTGCACCAACACTTCTGCCAGGATCTGCTGATCAGGCAACGCCTCGCCCAGGATCAGCTCCCGTGGCACCGGCCGGTCCAGGTAGTACTGCGCGATGAATTGCTCCAGCACGTCGGCCGGCTCGGCATCCAGTGGCAAGCGTGGAAAGAAGTCGCGTGTGCCCAGGCTGATGCCGTTGCGGAAGAACAGCACGCTGACACATGCCATGCCGGCCTCGATGCGGCAAGCCAACACGTCCATGTCGGCGCTGGCGCCCTGTACGTGGTGTTCCGCCTGCAGCTTGCGCAGCGCGGCTACCTGATCGCGCATGGCGGCGGCGCGTTCGAACTCCAGTGCCTTGCTGGCCTTGTCCATCTCGCCCGCCAGCTCATCGATCACCACACTGCTGCGGCCTTCGAGGAACATCTCCGCATGGCGCACGTCGCTGCGGTAGTCCTCCACCGTGATCAGCTTCACGCATGGCGCTGTACAACGGCCGATCTGGTGCTGCAGGCATGGCCGCGAACGATTCCTGAAATAGCTGTCCTCGCACTGGCGCACCTTGAACAGCTTCTGCATCAGGCTGAGGCTCTCGCGCACGGCGAACGTGCTCGGGTATGGCCCGAAGTAGCGCCCCGGCATGTTGCGCGCACCGCGATGGAACGCCAGTCGCGGATAGTCCTCGCCACCGGAGAGGTAGATGTACGGATAGCTTTTGTCGTCGCGCAGCAGGATGTTGTAGCGCGGCTTGAGCGACTTGATCAGCTGCGATTCCAGCAGCAGCGCCTCGCCCGCGGTGCGGGTCACGGTGATCTCGACGCGCGCGATCTGCGACACCATCGCCGCGATACGTGGCTCCATCCGTGGTTTCAGGAAATAGCTGCCGACGCGCTTCTTCAGGCTGCCGGCCTTGCCGACGTACAGCAGGTCGTCGTCCTCGTCGAAATAACGATAGACGCCGGGTGACGTGGTGAGTGTCTTGACGAAAGCCTTGCCGTCGAAGGCGGGCGGCGGAGTGGGCAGCATCGTTGGATTCTATCCGCTCAGCGTCCCTGCAGGCGTGCGATCAGGCCGTCCACGCCCTTCTCTGCCAGCGTGACGGCGTCGCGGAATTCATCCGTGTCGCCGAAATAGGGATCGGGAAACTCACGCGGCGCACCGACGCCTGCCCACGGCAAGAACAGTTCGGTCGGCGCGCCTTGCGGTCCACGCTGTTTCAGCAAAGCGTCGAGATTGTCCTCGTCCATCGCCAGCACCCAGTCATAGGCAAGAAAGTCGTCTCTGCGCACCTGCCGGGCACGGTGCTGGGAGAGGTCGTATCCCGCCGCGGCCGCCGCTTTCTGCATGCGCTGGTCCGCTCCCTTGCCGACATGCCAGTTCCCGGTGCCACACGAAGCCAGCGTCACATCCAGGCCCACTTCGGCGCAGCGCCGGCGCGCCACTGCTTCCACCAACGGCGACCGGCAGATGTTGCCCAGGCACACGAACAGAATGGAGGTTGGGGATTCTTTCAACGGCATCACGACGTTTCCGCGCATCACGGCGTGGGCCGCGTTCGCTGGAAAAACTATGGGCTGGATCGCCTCGACACAAGCATGACGAGCAAACGATTGCCTCCCTGCCGAATGCGCTGCGACGATAGGGATGGAGGATCGACGATGGGCTGCCTGCCGTTACCGGTGCTGTTCGTGCTGGGCTTTCTGATCGGCCGCGCCGTGGGCGGGGACGAGGGCTCATTGTGGGGTGCAGGCATCGGATTGGCACTGGGCGTACTGCTGGCCTGCGCGTTCATCGTGGTGGTGCGCCGGCGACGTTAACCCCGCCCCTGCGCCAGCCAATGCTCCGCGCGCTCCAGGTCCGCCTCGGTATCGATACCCGGCGGAAACGGCTCGGGCGTGAGGCGCACGGCAATCGCGTGGCCATGTTCGAGCACGCGTAGCTGCTCCAGCGACTCGGCCTGCTCCAATGGCGTTCGCGACAGCTGGGTGTAACGCTTCAGGAAACCGGCGCGATAGGCATAGATGCCGATATGACGCAAAAACGGCACCTCTTCCGGCAGTACGTTGCGATGTACCGCAAACGCATCGCGCGCCCAGGGTAGCGGTGCCCGACTGAAGTACAGCGCACGGCCGCTGGCTGTACGCACCAGCTTGACCACGTTCGGGTCGAACAGCTCGTGAGCCTCGGTGATGGCCGTGGCCAGCGTTGCCACCGGTGCGTCATCTTCAGCCAGCGCGCGTGCCACTTCGCGGATGCCCGCAGCCGGCGCAAAGGGTTCGTCGCCCTGCAGATTCACCACGATGGCGTCATCCGCCCAGCCGTAATGCAGTGCGCATTCGGCCAAGCGATCGCTGCCTGACGCGTGGTCGCTGCGCGTCATGCACACCTCGACACCCTGCCCGGCCAGCGCATCGGCAATACGCTGGTCATCCACCGCCACCACCACCTGTGTCGCACCGGCTTGCAAGGCCCGTTGTGCCACGCGCACCACCATTGGCACACCGGCAATTTCGCGCAAGGGCTTGGCCGGCAGGCGAGTGGAACCGTAGCGGGCGGGAATGGCGACGATGAAAGGCGGGATGCTGGCGGACATGGCGGCCTCGAAATGGAGCGTGAAGCCTAACCGATTACGCCAAAGCGAAGCCGCAGCCGTTGGCCAGCTCGAGGAAACCGGGGAACGACGTTGCCACGTTATGGCAGTCGTTAATGCGGACCGCAGCCGTGGCGACCAGCCCCGCCACCGCGAAACTCATGGCAATGCGGTGATCGCCATGGCTCTCGATGGCGCCGCCGCCAATGGCGCCACCTTCGATAGTCGCGCCATCTGGCGCTTCTTCGATGGACACGCCCAAGGCGCGCAAACCGCTGGCCATGGTGGCGATACGATCGGACTCCTTCACGCGCAACTCGGCGGCGCCGCGCACTACGGTGTGTCCCTCGGCGGCAGCGGCAGCAATGAACAGCACGGGGAATTCGTCGATCATGTCTGGCACCAGCGCCTCCGGCAGTTCGATGCCATGCAACGGCGCATGACGCACCACCAGGTCGCCCACCGGCTCGCCACCGCTTTCGCGCTCGTTCTCGATACGGATATCTGCACCCATCAGACGCAAGGCCTGCAGAAGACCCGTGCGGCGAGGGTTGAGTCCCACAACCGGCAGGCGAAGCTCTGAACCGGGCACGATGCTCGCGGCAACCAGGAAGAACGCCGCCGAGGAGAAATCCGCAGGCACCTCGACATCGGTGGCGCGCAGGGCGTGACCGCCACTGAGACGCGCACGGCCCGGCGCAAAATCGATCGGCCAACCGAACGCAGCCAGCATGCGTTCGGTGTAGTCGCGGGTGGGATGTGGCTCGATCACCTCGGTCTCACCTTGCGCATACAGGCCCGCCAGCAGCAGTGCCGACTTCACCTGGGCGCTGGCCACCGGCAAGGTGTAGCGGATGCCGTGCAGCGACTGGCCGCCACGCATGCGCAGTGGCGGCAGGCCATCCGGGCTGTCGATGATTGCGCCCATAAGCGCAAGCGGATCGGTGACGCGGCGCATCGGACGCTTGGAAAGCGATTCATCGCCCACCAGCGTGCTGTCGAACGCCTGCCCGGCGAGCAGCCCAGCCAGCAGCCGCATGCCCGTGCCTGCGTTGCCGCAATCGAGTGGTTGCGTGGTGCCGTGCAGTCCATGCAGACCCACGCCATGCACTACGCGCTCACCATCGGCGGGTGTTTCGATGCGCGCGCCAAGTTGCTGCAGCACAGCGGCAGTGGCGCGCGTGTCCTCGCCTTCGAGGAAGCCACGGATGTGCGAGGTGCCTTCCGCCAGTGCGCCCAGCATCAGGGCGCGATGCGAAACCGATTTGTCGCCAGGCACGCGCACGCTGCCATGCAGCGCGCGGCCGGAATGACTGGTCCAGTCGAGTCGATTCACGTGAAATCTCCAGCGGCCGCCTGCGCGGTTACGCATATATCAGGGCAACGCCACCGGGTAGGAGCCGAGCACGCGCACCTGGGCGGCAGCCGAGCCCATTTCCGCCATTGCGGCTTGCATCGGCTCGTCATTGACATGACCGGACACGTCGATGAAAAACGCGTACTGCCACTTGCCCGAGTGCGCGGGCCGCGACTCAATGCGGTTAAGGCTGATGTCGTGCTGGGCGAACGGCTTGAGCACATCGAACAGCGCGCCGGGCTTGTCGTTGACTGTAATCAGCAATGACGTGCGGTCGTTGCCCGAAGGCGGAAAAAGCGAGCGGCCAATCACCAGGAAGCGCGTGGTGTTGTCGGCACGATCCTCGATGGCCGGTGCCACGGTCTTGAGGCCATAAACACGGCCGGCCGTTTCGCCTGCGATGGCGCCGGCGTCGTCCGCATGACGCGCCAAGCGCGCCGCCTCGGCATTGCTGCTCACCGCAATGCATTCCACACCCGGCAAGTTGATGCGCAGCCAGGTCTTGCACTGCTGCAACGACTGCGCGTGCGCGTAGACACGCTTGATGTCCTCGAGGCGGCCATGCAGCGAATGCAGGCACTGGTGCACGCGCAATTCGACTTCGCCGCAGATGGTGGCGTCGGAAGTGAGGAACATGTCCAGCGTTACCTGGATCATGCCTTGCCCCGAGTTCTCCACTGGCACCACGCCGAAATCGGCATGGCCCGCAGCGACTTCCTGAAACACTTCCTCGATGCTGCCCAACGGCAGGCCATAGGCAGCGTGGCCGAAGTGCTTGCGCACCGCCTGTTCACTGAACGTCCCCTCGGGCCCGAGGAAGCCCACTTTCAGTGGATCTTCCTGCGCCAGACAAGAGGACATGATCTCGCGAAATAGCCGCACCATCTCGGTGTCGGACAGTGGGCCATGGTTGCGGTCCACCACCATGCGCAACACGTGCGCCTCGCGTTCGGGGCGGTAATAGTCGATGGCCGAAAGCCCTTCGCCCTTGACGCGCGCCACTTCCTGCGCCCATTCGGCGCGCTCGGAAATCAGCTGCTGGATCTGCTGGTCGATGCTGTCGATGCGCTCGCGCACATCGGAGAGCGAGGATTTCTTGTCGGTCATCTCATGCCGCTTCGGAAGGAAAGAAGTCCAAATGGGGAATCAGGGATACTCCCCGATCTGCAGACCAGCGTGCAACGGTTTCATCCGTGACGTTTGGCGAAGTCCGCCATGAAAGCGACCAGTGCCTGCACGGCTTCCAGTGGCACTGCGTTGTAGATCGACGCGCGCATGCCGCCAAGCGCCTTGTGGCCCTTCAACGCGAGCAGGCCGGCGGCTTCCGATTCCTTGAGAAACGCTGCGTCCAATGCACTGTCGTGCAGGGTAAACGGGATATTCATGCGCGAACGGGCGGCGTGTTCCACCGGGTTGCGGTAGTAGCCACCCGAACCATCGATGGCGCCGTACAGAAGCTGTGCCTTCGCCAGGTTGCGCTCCTGCATGGCGATGAGGCCGCCCTGTTCCTTCAGCCATTGGAAGGTTAGCCCCGCCAGATACCAGCCCCAGGTGTTGGGCGTGTTGAGCATCGAATCGTTCGCCGCGTGGTCGGCGTAACGGAAGATGCGCGCCATCGGGCGCGACGCACGCTCGAGCAGATCGCGCCGAATGATCAACACCACCAGACCGGATGGGCCGATGTTCTTTTGCGCACCGGCGTAGATCAGGCCAAAGCGTGATACGTCGATGGGGCCGGACAGAATGTCGGAAGACATGTCCGCCACCAGCGGCACCTCACCCACGTTCGGGATGTCGTGGAACTCCACGCCATGGATGGTCTCGTTCGTCGCGTAATGCACGTAGGCCGCGCGCGGATCGAGCTGCCAGGTGTCGCGCAGCGGTACGCGCTGGTAGTGCTCGCCCTTGCTGCTGGCAGCGACATTCACCTTGACATAGGGCGCCGCTTCGCTGGCGGCTTTCTCGCCCCAGTGGCCGGTAACGATGTAGTCGGCGCTATCGCCCTCACCCGCCAGGTTCATCGGGATCTGGGCAAAATGCTGGGTGGCTCCGCCCTGCAGAAACAGCACGGCGTAATTCTCTGGAATGGCGAGCAGTTCGCGCAGGTCCGCTTCCGCTTGCTGAGCCAGGCCCATGAACGGCTTGCCGCGATGGGACAGTTCCATCACCGAGGCGCCGCAGCCTTGCCAGTCAAGCAATTCGCGCTGGGCGCGTTCGAGTACCGGTTGTGGCAGCGCGGCCGGGCCGGCGCTGAAATTCCAGAGTCTGCTCACTGACGACGCCTTCGCGGGAGTAATCACCGCATTATGCCGCGTCGCAGCAACACATCGTCAACCCGTGCGAACGCGTCTCGAAAAAGACCTGTCGATGCCTCAGAAACGCACCAGCAGCACCACCGCGATGCCCAACGCCAGCACGGCGGCGGTGGCGATCAACCACCACACTTCACCTCGGGGGCCCGCATCCTCTTCGGGAAGGTGCTCGTGTTCCGGCTCGGGTTGGGGAATCTCCGGCTCAGGCTCGAGTCCGGGTGCATCCACCACAAAACGGTGCATGCCCAAGCCGATCTGGTCGCCCGGCCGCAGCGCCGCCTGCTGCACTGGTACGCCATTGACGCGCAGCGGATAGCGCACGGAAGGTTGCCCAACCTCAAGCACCAGCTGCCCATCGCGCCAGAACACCGACAGCGAGGCCGACTCGCCTTGCGACAACTCGAGCGGGATGCGGCCCAACGGGCCCAGCTCCAGCTTGTCCTGTACCGACAGCACGCGACCCGACAGCGGGCCCGCCACGGCACGTAGCGCCACCGTGCAGCGTCCTTCCGCTGGTACCGTGACCGGCAGGCTGTGGGCCGGCTCTTCGTCGGATCGCAGCAGCATGCGGCAGTCTCCGACGCTAAGAATGTCACCGGCGCGTAGCAGCGCCTTCTCTCGCACCGGCCGCGCATTCACATAGACACGGCTACCTTGCGGCAGCACTTGCAACACCCAGCCACGACGGTCGAGCAGAATCCGCAAATGGTGCGTGCCGGCCTGATGGGCCGCCAGAATCAGGTCATTGTCCGGCGCACTGCCAATCCGCAACGCGGGCGCATCCCAGTGGAAATCCTCTCGGGCCGAATTGGGAAACTCGATGCGCATCAGTGAACCGCTGAATAGTCGCCCGGGACTCTAGCAGATGCGTACCTGCTCTCCGAGCACATCTGGCTTACCATAGGCGATTACCTATTTCGGAGCCCGCCCATGCCAAAGATCGACATCCACCGGTCGCACCAGCTGTCCGTGGCCGAGGCTCGTGCCGTGGTCGACAAAGTTGCCGCGCGCATGCAGGAAAAGTTCGGCATGGACGGTCAGTGGCAGGGCGACACCCTGCGCTTTTCGCGCCCCGGGGTGAACGGCAGCATCGCGGTAGGTACCGATGCTATCCAGGTCACGGCCGAGCTGGGAATGATGCTGGCGCCGCTGAAAGGTATGGTCGAACAGGAGATCCGCCGCAAGCTCGATGAGCATTTTGGCTGATGATTCTTTAACCATTGGAACTTCCGTGCCATAATCCTCGTCTTACGCGGCCATGATGGCTGCCATAGCCCCACCGGAACGCATGGCCAAAGACGACGTCATCGAAATGGAAGGTACGGTCCAAGAGACCCTGCCCAACACCATGTTCCGCGTGCAGCTGGAAAACGGCCACGTCATCACGGCCCATATCTCCGGCCGCATGCGCAAGCATTACATCCGCATCCTCACCGGTGACAAGGTGAAGGTAGAGATGACCCCTTACGACCTGACCAAGGGTCGTATTACGTACCGCATGAAATAAGCCTCTCCCAATGGGAGTGCAAAGAAAAAGGCCGCGCATTGCGCGGCCTTTTCGTGTTGCCCGAAGGACGAGGATCAGCTTACCGTCGCCGGCAACTTCTCCGCCGCCTCAGTCGTGACCACCAGTTCGCCTTCCTTCACGCTCAGGGACACCTTGCCACCCTCGGCCAGCTTGCCGAACAGCAGTTCGTCGGCCAGCGGGCGCTTCACCTTCTCCAGAATCACGCGGGCCATCGGGCGCGCGCCCATCTGCGGGTCAAAGCCGTGCTCGGCCAGCCAGCGGCGGGCATCGGCGTCGACGTCCAGGCTCACGTGCTTCTCGGTGAGCTGGGCTTCCAGTTCGATCAGGAACTTGTCGACCACGCGCAGGATGTGATCGAAGTCCAGCGCATTGAACTGGATGACTGCATCCAGACGGTTGCGGAACTCCGGCGTGAAGGTGCGGCGGATCACTTCCATCGCGTCCATCGAATGGTTCTGCTTGACGAAGCCGATGCCGCGACGTGACGCCTGCTGAGCGCCCGCATTGGTGGTCATCACCACCACCACATTCTTGAAGTTCGCCTCGCGCCCGTTGGTATCGGTCAGTACGCCGCGATCCATGATCTGCAGCAGGATGTTGTACACGTCCGGATGCGCCTTCTCGATTTCATCGAGCAACAGCACGGCATGCGGATGCTTGGTCACCGCCTCGGTGAGCAAGCCACCCTGGTCGAAACCAACGTAGCCCGGAGGTGCGCCGACCAGGCGCGAGACCGAATGCGCTTCCATGTACTCGGACATGTCGAAGCGGATCATCTCGATGCCCAGCTGCATCGCCAGCTGTTTGGTGACTTCCGTCTTGCCCACGCCTGTGGGGCCGGCCAGCAGGAAGCAACCGATCGGTTTGGACGGGTCGGCCAGACCCGAACGGGCCATCTTGATCGATGCGGCCAGCGCCTCGATGGCCGCATCCTGGCCGAACACCACCATCTTGAGGTTGCGCTCAAGGTTCCTGAGCACGTCGCGATCGGATGCCGAAACCTGCTTGGCGGGAATACGCGCCATCTTGGCAACGATGTATTCCACTTCCGGCACGTCAACCTTGCCCGTGCGCTGGTCGACCGGCAGCAGGCGCTGGCGCGCACCGGCTTCGTCGATCACGTCGATGGCCTTGTCCGGCAGCAGACGGTCGGGGATGTGCTTCACCGACAGATCCACTGCGGCCTTCAACGCCTCGTTGGTGTAGGCAACGTTGTGATGTTCCTCGAAGCGCGAACGCAGGCCCTTGAGGATCTCCAGGCTGTCGGCCACGGTCGGCTCGACCACGTCGATCTTCTGGAAGCGACGGGCCAGCGCGCGATCCTTCTCGAAGATGCCGCGGAATTCCTGGAACGTAGTGGAACCGATGCAACGCAGCTCACCCGACGCCAGCATGGGCTTGATCAGGTTGCTCGCATCCATGGTGCCGCCCGAGGCGGAACCGGCGCCGATGATGGTGTGGATCTCGTCGATGAACAGGATCGCACCCTGCTGCTTCTTGAGTTGGCCGATCACCGCCTTCAGGCGCTTCTCGAAGTCGCCGCGGTACTTGGTGCCAGCCACCAGCGCGCCGAGGTCCAGCGACCAGATGGTGGAGTTTTCCAGCACCTCCGGCACTTCACCATCGACGATGCGCTTGGCCAGGCCTTCCGCCAGGGCCGTCTTGCCCACGCCAGCCTCACCCACATAGAGCGGGTTGTTCTTGCGGCGGCGGCACAGCACCTGGATGGTGCGCTCGATTTCGTCCTGACGACCGATCAGCGGGTCGATCTTGCCTTCCAGCGCCAGCTCGTTGAGGTTGCTCGCGTACTCACTTAGCGGATTGCCCTTGGGCTCGCCGTCTTCGCTGTCGCGCTCGCCACCAGGCATGCTGGAGGACGGCTCGTCACCGATCTTGGCGATGCCGTGGGAAATATAGTTGACCACGTCCAGACGGGTGATTTCCTGCTGGTGCAGGAAATACACGGCATGGGAATCCTTTTCACCGAAGATCGCCACCAGCACGTTTGCTCCGGTGACTTCCTTACGGCCGGAAGACTGCACGTGGTAGACCGCACGCTGCAGCACGCGCTGGAAACCCAGCGTGGGCTGGGTATCGCGCTCGTCACCATGCGGTAGCACGGGCACGGTCTCGGCGATGATCTTTTCCAGCTCGCGCGTCAGGCGCGGCAGATCGACGCCACAGGCACGCAGGGCGCCCAGGGCCGACTGGTTTTCGGTAAGTGCGAGCAGCAGGTGTTCCACCGTCATGAACTCATGACGCTGCTCGCGGGCCTGTTTGTAGCACTGGCCGATGGTGACTTCGAGATCCTTGCTGAACATCCGGACCTTCTCCGCTATGTGTCAGGGCGGCTACGCCGCGATGGCTACAAAATGGGGACGCTTACATCTTTTCCATAGTGCACAACAAAGGGTGTTGATGAGCACGTGAATATTCGTTTACCTGAGTGACCTTGGTTTCGGCAACTTCCCGGGTAAACACCCCGCAAACGCCCTTCCCTCGCGTATGTACGTGAAGCATGACCTGCACGGCACGCTCCTGATCCAGGTTGAAGAAGCTGCGCAACACCTCGACCACAAAATCCATCGGGGTGAAATCGTCGTTCAGCAGCACCACCTGGAAGAGAGGGGGGCGAGCCACCTCCGGCCGTGAGGTTTCAATTGCCAGGCCGTGACCGCTGCCTTGTTCGTGTTCGGGTTCGTGAGCCATGGGTTCTACGTGAGATTTCCTGGGAAAAAGTATACCGCCGCTGCCCACTCTCAGCCTGTGCCGGCGGACGCGAGGCCCGCCAAAGGCAGGTTGTCTTCAGGTAATGGCACAATGTCGTCTTTTCCAGTGCCAGTACTGGCGCCATATAGTCCCAATGGCCGATTCTGCTTACATCACCTCCAATACCGTCTGGTGCCCACACGTCACAGTGGCGTGCGTCGTGGCCGATGGCGACCGTTTCCTCATGGTCGAAGAGGAAGTGAACGGCCGCCTTGCCTATAACCAGCCAGCGGGCCATTTGGATGACAAGGAAAGCCTAATTTCTGCCGCCGTGCGCGAAACACTGGAGGAAACGGGCTGGACTGTGGAACTGGAACACCTGATTGGCGTGCACCAGTGGCGCAGCACTGAGCATGGTGATGGCGTGGTGCGCTTCAGCTTTGCGGCCCGCGCGCTCAGCCATGACCCCAAACGCCCCCTGGACGACGGGATCCGCCGCGCCCTGTGGCTGACCCGCGACGAAATTCTGGGGCTTGGCGACCGCCTGCGCAGTCCGTTGGTACTCATGAGCATCGACGCGTGGCTGGCCGGACAGCGCTACCCGCTGGGCATGCTGCACAGCCTGCTGGTTGAGGACCGTTACCCGTGAAGGTGATGCTGGGCATCTCTGGCGGCGTGGATTCCTCCGTGGCGGCCCTGCTCCTGCAACAGGCCGGCCATGACGTGGAAGGCCTGTTCATGCAGAACTGGGAGGAGGACGACCGCGACGGTCCGTGCACCACCGATGCAGACCGCAAGGACGCCGTGGCCGTGTGCGGACGGTTGGGCATCCCCTTCCACGCCCGCAATTTTGCCGCCGAATACTGGGACGGCGTATTCGAACACTTCCTGGCCGAATACCGCGCCGGCCGTACGCCCAACCCGGACGTGCTGTGCAACCGGGAGATCAAGTTCAAGACCTTCCTGGATGAAGCCCGCGCGCTTGGCGCCAGCAAGATCGCCACCGGACATTACGCCCGGGTGGACTTCCATGACGGCAAATACCGCCTGTTGCGCGCCGTGGATGCGGCCAAGGACCAGACCTACTTCCTGCACGCGCTAGGCCAGCAGCAGCTGGCGGCCACGTTGTTCCCGGTCGGCGAGATCGAGAAATCGCGGGTGCGCCAGATGGCGCAGGAGGCCGCCCTGCCTACTCACGCCAAAAAAGATTCCACCGGCATCTGCTTCATTGGTGAGCGGGACTTCCGCAGCTTCCTGGCCCAGTACATTCCCGCCCAGCCGGGCCCCATGCGCACGCCGGAAGGCGAAGCCGTGGGAGAGCACCAGGGTGTGATGTATTACACCCTGGGCCAGCGCAACGGGCTGGGCATCGGTGGCCGCCATGGCGCGAGTGGCGAGGCCTGGTACGTGGTGGGTAAGGACGTGCCCAACAACGTGCTTTATGTGGCCCAGGGCGGCGAGAACCAGTGGCTGTATTCGCACCGGCTGCATACCGAGTCTCCGACCTGGGTGGCCGGCGAACCACCAGCCACCCGCTTCCGTTGTACCGCCAAGACGCGCTATCGCCAGGCTGACCAGGCTTGCGAAGTCACCGTGCGCGACGATGGCATCGAAGTGGTTTTCGACGAGCCGCAGCGTGCTGTGACGCCCGGTCAATCGGTGGTGTTCTACGACGGCGAGGCCTGCCTCGGCGGCGCCGTGATCGACCGCACCGACGCACCGTTCGGTGGCTGGAATGATGCCCTGCCCTTCACTGTCTCCAGCGAGTCCCTTTCCAGTGTTTGAAGCCTTTGCCATGAATGAAGAGCGCGTGCTGGCCCTGGCCGGTCTGTTCCAGGCCACCACGCTCGCCCAGCAACTCGCCAACGAAGGCCGCTGCGACGAAACCGCCATGGCCGCCAGCATGGCCAGCGTGTTTCGTATCGATGCGCCTTCAGTGGTCGGCGTTTTCGGCGACGTGTCCGCCGTACGTCTGGGCCTGCGCCAGCTGATTACCCTGCTCGACGAGAGCAACCGCGACGTGGCCGTGACCCGCATGGCCTTCACGGTGATGCGACTGGAACGCAGCCTGGCGCGTCGCACCGATCTGCTCGATCGTCTGCAGCAAGGCGTCGTGGCGGCACAGCGCCAGGTCGAGCACTTCGGCGCGGAATCCCCGCAAGTTGTCAGCCGACTTGCCGAGTTGTATGCCGGCACGCTGTCAACGCTCAAGCCACGGGTGATGGTCACCGGCAATCCGCAGCAGCTGCAGCAGCCCGCCGTGGTGCAGAAAGTTCGTACCAACCTGTTGGCTGCTGTGCGCGCGGCGGTGCTGTGGCGTCAGCTGGGCGGACGTCAGTGGCAGATGCTGCTGTACCGCAAGCAGTGCAGCATGCTGGCGCGAGGCCTGTTGACTGGCTCGACGCTCAGCAACACCTGATCGTGCGCGTTAGCGAGATTTTGTCGCGCACCGGGTGCATTCCTGCGAAAACTTCGACGCTGTATCGGCCCTCAATCCTCCAGCAACTGACCCTGGCCGCGTCGCGCCGTCAGCAACCATAGCGCCGCCAGCACGCTGACCACTGCCGTGATCGCCACGTAGTGCGCCGGCGCCATGCGCCCCACGCGTTCCGAGAGATAGCCGATCAGCGTCGCGGTGCTGGCGCCAAACACGGCATAGGCAATGTTGTAGGCAAACGAGATGCCCGAGTAACGGATGGGCGCAGGGAACGCCGCCACCATCACCGATGGCACCACACCCACCGCACCTACGAGAAAGCCGGTCAGCGCATACAGCGCCAAAAAGTGTGTACCGCCCGCCGCCAGGTCGCCAAACAGCGCATAGGTAACCACCAGCAACGCCAGCGAACCGAACAGCAGCGCGCGGGCCGCACCGATTCGGTCGACCAGCCAGCCATAGGCGATGCAGCCCAGGCAGAGGCAGAATGCGGCGAGGCTGTTGCCAAGGAAGGCCACGTCCGACGCGATGCCAAACGACTTTTGCACAAGGCTTGGCAACATCAGGATCAATACCAGGATCGCGGCAGTGAGCATCCAGGTCACTGCCATCGACAACATCACAGCGCTGCGATGGCCAGCCAGCACGTTACGCAGCGGCAGTTCGCGACTCAGTGCCTTGCGCTCGCGCAACTCCGCAAACACCGGCGTCTCGCTTAGCCAGCGGCGCAGCCATACAGCGATGAAGCCAAATGCGCCTCCGAGCAGGAACGGCAAACGCCAGCCCCAGCGCAGCACTTCTTCGGGCGTCAGGTGGTGGTTGATCCATGCCGCCGTCAGCGAGCCGATCAGAATACCCACGGTCAAACCTGAAGTGAGGCAGGCGCAGGCGAAGCCGACACGTCCGCGCGGCGCGTGTTCGGCGACGAACACCCATGCACCGGGCACTTCACCGCCAATGGCCACGCCCTGCACCACGCGCATCACCAGCAGCAGCAGCGGCGCCAGCGCACCGACGCTGGCGTAAACCGGCAGCAGACCAATAGCCAATGTGGGCAAGGCCATCAGGAATACGCTCAGCGTGAACATGCGCTTGCGACCTTGCCGGTCGCCAAAGTGCGCCATCACGATGCCGCCCAGCGGACGGGCCAGATATCCCGCAGCAAAAATGCCATACACCTGCAGCTGGGCCAGCCACGGCGCAGTGTCCTGCGGAAAGAACAGATGGCTCAGCGGCAACGCGAAGAACACAAACACCACGAAGTCGTAGAACTCCAGCGCACCGCCCAATGAGGCGAGCAACAGCGTCTTGATGTCCCGACCACCCAAGGTACGGGCAGAGGCAACCTGTGGTGTGGACGTGAAAGCTTGCGTCATCGGCAATCCTGCAGTCTTGATGTAGGCGACGCGGCAGCATACACAAAGGACACATCGGGGCGCTGCTCCCTCCTTCATCCAATGACGATGTAGGGTTTTGCTAGCCTAGCCCCGCTCGGGCATGCGCCCGAGGCCAGAAACTGGATTCAGGACCGTAGTGGAAGTCATGCAAGGACGAGTTCGAACTTTCCCTTAAAACCCCGGCAAGGAGTGTCCCCATGAGTATGGGCAAGCGTTTGGGAGCAGAGTTCTTCGGTACGTTCTGGTTGGTCTTTGGCGGTTGCGGCAGCGCGGTTCTAGCGGCAGCCTTCCCCGAATATGGCATTCACTTTACGGGCGTCGCACTCGCATTCGGCCTCACCGTCGTGACGATGGCGTATGCGGTCGGTCATATTTCCGGCGGTCACTTCAATCCCGCCGTGACGTTGGGACTGTGTGCTGGCGGACGCTTCCCGGCCAAGGACGTGGTGCCCTACATCATCACGCAGGTCATCGGAGGCATTGCCGCCGGCGCGGTGCTCTACCTGATCGCCAGTGGCAAACCCGGTTTCGATCCAAGCATCCGGTTTGCCGCCAACGGGTACGGCGAGCACTCACCCGACAACTACTCGCTGCAGGCCTGCATCGTGGCCGAGTTCGTGCTCACCGCCTTCTTCCTGATCATCATCCACGGTGCCACCGACAAGCGTGCACCATCAGGCTTTGCGCCACTCGCCATTGGCCTGGCTCTGACGCTGATCCATCTGATCAGCATTCCGGTGACCGCCACCTCGGTAAACCCAGCCCGCAGCACTGGCGTGGCGCTGTTCCAGGGCAGCTGGGCGATCCATCAGCTGTGGATGTTCTGGCTGGTGCCGTTGATTGGTGGTGCCGTGGGTGGATTGATTTACCGCCATTTGCTGGAAACGCGGGACTGACGTTCTTCACCTCCTCTCCCCTTCGGGTCGCCCAAAGGGGAGAGGGAAAGAGCTATTGCTCGTACAACTCGATCGGCAAATCATCCGGATCGGCAAAGAAGGTAAAGCGCCGACAGGTGTACTCATCGACACGAACCGGCTCACACCTCACACCACGTTCCTGCAACGTAGCAATCACCGCATCGATATCCGGCACCGCGAATGCCAGGTGGCGCAGACCCTGCGCTTCCGGTCGCGACGATCGAGGCGGCGGCGAGGGAAAGGAAAACAGCTCCAGACTCACACCCGGACTCACTTCGAGATCCATCTTCCACGAGTCGCGCTCGGCGCGGTACACCTCACGGATGATGCGAAAGCCCAGCGTCTCGCTGTAGAAGGCCTTGGAGCGTGTGTAATCCGAGCATATCAGCGCAACATGATGGATGGCCGGCAACAGCGGAATGGTCATGCGCTCAGGCCTCGGAGAACGGAAACGTGAGCACGTCGGCGATGGCGTCGGTACCGACCAGGCACATCAGCAGCCGCTCGATACCCAACGCTACGCCAGCGCAATCGGGCATGGCGTCGAGCACGTCAAGCAACCGTTCGTCGACAGGAATTTCGCGCTGCCCGCGTGCGCGTCGCACCGCGTTGTCGCGCTCGAATCGATGGCGCTGTTCGGCCGAATCGTTGAGCTCGTTATAACCATTGGCCAACTCGTAGCGCCCCAGAAACAGCTCGAAACGCTCTGCGAGCGGCGGATCGCCCGGGCGCACCTTGGCCAACGCGCACTGCGAGGCCGGGTAGTCGTGGATAACGGTGATGCGATCGCGCGGAAACGCCGGCTGCAGCCGATGCGTGATGAGTAGGTCCAGCCAGTCGTCACGAGTGAGGCCTGCGGGATCAATGCCGAATTCATTGAGCGGTGCGCGCAGCGTTTCGATGGGTGCGTGCACCGGATCGATGCCCAGTTCGTCGATGAACAACTGGCGGTATCCTCCCACGCATACTTCGACACGCCGGCCCACGATCGCCAGTGCCGTTTCCACCAGTGAGATGGTTTCTTCCATCAACCGGTGGTGGTCCCAGCCGATGCGGTACCACTCGAGCATGCTGAACTCGGGATTGTGTCGCCCGCCTGCCTCGCCATTGCGAAACACGCGCCCTAATTCATAACAGTCGCCTACGCCCGCAGCGAGCAGGCGCTTCAACGGATACTCCGGTGAGGTGCGCATCCAGCGTTCGCGCGAACCGGCATCGACATGACCACTGAACGAAGTGTTGAAGCTTTCGATGTTCGGGTCGGTATTGCCCGCTGCGGACAGGATCGGCGTCTCCACTTCCAGCACTTCGCGCTCGGCAAAGAACGTGCGAATCAGCGCGTACAGGCGCGCGCGCAAATGCAAGCGGCCAGACAAGTGCAGACTCATGCCGAGCCCTCGTGCTTGGTCAGCAAGGCGAGTAGCTGTGCTTCGTCCCACACTTCCACACCCAGTTCCTGCGCCTTGTCCAGCTTGGAACCGGCTGCTTCGCCAGCCACCACGAAACTGGTCTTCTTCGACACGGAACCGGCCACTTTTGCGCCCAGTGCCTCCAATCGCTCCTTGGCCTCGTCGCGACTAAGCGAGGACAACGTGCCGGTAAGCACCACGGTTTGACCTTCGAGTGGTGCCGTTGCCGTGGTCGAGGCTTTCGGAATGGCATCCAGCAACTCGTGCATGGCGGCATCCGCCTCGCGCAGTGGATGCAGATTCTTTTCGTGCGAGAGGAACGCATCCAGGTTGGTCGCTGCGGCGGAAGGCAGCCCCGCCGTCACCCAATGTGACGACCCAGCGGCGAGCAACTTGTCCAGGGTGGGAAAGTGCTGGGCCAGCAGCTTTGTGCTCTTGGGTCCGAGCTTGTTGATACCGGCCATGTCCAGTAGCACGGACAGGTCAAGACGCTGACGAAGCTTGGGCGACGGATGCGTTTCGTCCGCAAACACGATACCCGACGCCAGCAGTGCATCGACTACTTTCTGGTTACCTTTCTGCGCGAAAAAGCCCGCGATCGATGCGGCTACTTCGTTACCGATGTCCGGCAACACACGCAGCACCGAGGCAGGCATGCGACGAATGATCGCCAGGTTGCCCAGCCAGGCCGCCAGCGTCTTGGCCGTACTCTCGCCGATATGCATGATGCCGAGGCCAAACAGGAAGCGCGGCAGGGTGGTGTGCTTGCTGGCTTCGATCGCCTCGATCAGGTTTTCCGCCCACTTGGTGGCGACCTTGCCCTGCTTCACCGTTTCTGGCGTGGTGCCGTCGCGCTGATCCGCACGACGCTTCATCTCGAGGAAGTCATCCAGCGTGAGTTTGTAGAGATCGGCTGGCGTGTGCACGTAGCCGAAATCCACCAATGCATCGACGAAGCGCTCGCCAACGCCTTCGATGTCCAAGGCACGACGCGCAGCAAAATGGATCAAGGCCTCCTTGCGCTGGGCCGCGCAGATCAGCCCGCCCGAGCACCGCCACGCCGCCTCGCCTTCTTCGCGCAGCAGTGCCGAACCGCACACCGGGCAATGCGAAGGCATGTGCCAAGGGTGCGTATGCGCGGGCCGCTGCTCCGTTATCACGCGCACTACTTCAGGAATCACGTCGCCGGCGCGACGCACGATCACCGTATCGCCCACGCGCACGTCAAGGCGAGCCACCTGATCGGCATTGTGCAGCGTGGCGTTGGTGACGGTGACACCAGCCACTTGCACCGGTGCCAGGCGCGCCACGGGCGTGGCGGCACCGGTACGACCAATCTGGATTTCGATCGCTTCGACGGTGGTGGTCTGTTCCTGCGCCGGGAACTTGTGCGCGATCGCCCAGCGCGGCGCGCGCGAGACGAAGCCCATCACACGCTGGCCTTCGTAGTCATCGAGCTTGTAGACCACGCCGTCGATGTCGTACGGCAGGCCGTCGCGCTTCTCGCCGATGCGGCGGTAGTAGGCGATCAGTCCATCAAAACCGCGTGCCGTCCCCACTTCTGACGACACTGGGAAACCCCAATCACGCAGTTGTGCCAGGGTTTTGGAGTGCGTCGCCGGCAGTTCGCCACCCTGCACCTCGCCCACCGCGTAGGCGAAGAAACTGAGCTTGCGCTTGGCTGTGATGGAGGGATCGAGCTGGCGTAACGAGCCGGCGGCGCCGTTACGCGGATTGGCTAGGGTCTTTTCGTCATGAGTGCGTGCGTGTTCGTTGAACGCCTCAAAATCCTTGCGCAGCATGATCACTTCGCCGCGCACTTCCAGCACGCCTGGCCAACCTTCACCGAGCAGCCGCAGGGGAATGGCGCGTACCGTGCGCAAATTGGCAGTCACGTCCTCGCCGGTTTCGCCATCGCCGCGCGTAGCGCCCTGCACGAACACGCCACCTTCGTAGCGCAGGCTGATGGCCAGCCCATCGAGCTTGGGTTCCACCGAGAACACCGGGGTGCGCCGGTCCAGCGCCTGCTCGATGCGTCGTTCGAAATCGGCCACCTCGCGGAACCGCTCGCGATCACCCTCGCCGTCCTGCTCGAAGGCATTGTTGAGCGACAGCATCGGGATGGCATGCCGAACTTCGGCGAAACCGCCGGTTGCGCGCGCTCCTACCCTGCGGGTGGGCGAATCGGGTGTAGCCAGTTCGGGGTGTGCCTCTTCGAGCGCTTCCAGCTCACGCAGCATCCGGTCGTAATCGAGATCGGTAATGTCCGGATCGTCCAACACGTAGTAGCGGTAATTGGCGCGCTCGATCCTGTCGCGCAGCTCGGCGGCACGGCCTTGCCAGTCGTGGTTCGGGCTCTTGCTCATGCGGGTGTCCTCATGCGCCGAAGTTTACCGATATAGGCGGCCTTTTCGGATTTGCTAAGCAGAACGAAAGAAGGGGGGAGTAGCGTTCCAACGACAAACGACGCCGGTTCTCTCTAGGGGGCAGGCTTATGCGTATGCTGCGATTGGCAGTATGGGGGTTACTGTTTGCCAGCTGCCCCGCCTGGGCGGGCAGCGGTATCCTGGGCATGGACCACTTGGTGGCCTATGACGACAGCGGCATCTGGAAGCGCAGCAACCAGCAGATCCTCATCTACGGCAGCATACTCACGGTTGCCGGTGGTGCCATCTGGCTCGGCAACCAGGACCAGCTGGGCAATACCTTCTGGCGCTCCGTGGACTCGATGGTGGTCACGGCAGTAGGCACCCAGGCGCTGAAGTGGACTTTCCAACGCGAACGTCCGTCGCAAACGGACAGTCCCAACAAGTGGTTCCAGGGTTGGCACGCCCAGAGCTTTCCCAGTGGTGAAGTGGCCACCATCTCGGCAGCCGTCACGCCTTTTATCATCACTTACGGCCCTGATCATCCGTCGGTCTATCTGCTGGCACTGTTGCCTGCCTACGATGCCGTGGCCCGCGTGAAAACCCATGGCCACTGGCAAAGCGACGTGTTGTTTGGCGCCGCGATTGGCGTTGGTGTCGGCTACTGGGCGACGCACCGGGAATCACCCTGGATCATTTCGCTGCTACCGGGCGGCTTTCAGGTTGGATACGTGCACCATTTCGACTGAAGCACTCGCGTCATCCATGTCGTGTCCGATGTCCGGATAAGCCGACGGAAAGCTGCGTACCCTACAATTTCCTGCGACCCGCGGCGTATTGCTCGCGGACAGGGGGAAAGAGGAAGTGCGTATTTTCAAATGGGTCTTTTGGGCACTGCTCGTGGTAAGCGGCACAGTCCAGGCCAGCGGTGGTCCTTTCGGCATCGACCACACCGTTCGATACGACAATAGCGGCATCTGGAAACGGAGCAATCAGAACATCCTGTTCTACGGCAGCGTACTCACCGTGGGTGGAGGCGCCCTGTGGCTTGGCGATCAGAGCCACCTTGGCGATACGTTCTGGCGCTCGGCTGACGCGATGGTGATGACGGCGATCACCACGCAGAGCATGAAGTGGATCTTCCAACGCGAGCGCCCCTCGCAAACCGACGATCCCGACAAGTTTTTCCAGGGTTGGGGAGCCCACAGCTTTCCGAGCAACGAAGTGGCGGCCATCTCCGCCGCAGTGACGCCATTCATTGCTACCTATGGCGGGGACCACCCGTCCGTCTATCTGCTGACTCTGCTACCGGCCTACGATGCGGTGGCACGCGTGAAGACCCACGGCCATTGGCAAAGCGATGTACTGGTAGGCGCAGCCATCGGTACCGGGATGGGCTTGTGGGCCACGCACCGCAAATCACCCTGGACGCTTAGCGTATTGCCTGACGGCTTTCGCCTCGGCTATGCGCGGCACTTCGACTGAGCAACGCAACCGCCCCGGCCATCCGCTGCCGGGGCGTATCGATAGTCAGCGGTGCAGGTCGCCGGATGCTTCAGGCTGATACTCGATATCGAGTACACGCAGGTGACGCTGGCGTCCGTCCGGCGTGGGCCAGTCGATCTGCTGGCCCACCGTGAGGCCGATCAGCGCGCTGCCAACCGGCGCGAGGATCGACACCGTGCCCGGGATACCTGCACCCGCGGGATAAACCAGGCTCACCGTCAACTCGTCGCTCGTGCCTTCGTCCTTGAACGTGACGACGGAGTTCATGGTCACCACGTTCGCCGGTACGTCCGCTGGCTCCACTACCTCGGCACGATCCAGTTCGGCACGCAGCCCGCCGTATGGCGCCACCTGCACGGGTGGCATGCGCCCCAGAAGCGCTTCGATGCGTTCCAGGTCCAGACGGGAGATGACGATGGGTGGTTTGCTGCTCATGGCTGACTCCTGTCCAAGGACGTTTGTCGCGTCCGCTTGCTTATGACCATAAAAAAAAACGCGCCGGGACGGCTTCGCCCCCGGCGCGTCTAGTGATGCGTGACCGCATGCGGTCGGTGTCTACTGCGTTGGTCTGGTGTCCGCGTTGTCCGCGTGAATTTGGTGCGTACGAGCAGGCGGTAACATGAAACGCTACTGACTTTGGACGCGGCCATGTCCAAAAGCAAGCTGTCACAGCAGCTATCATAAGAGGCCATGCCCGAGAACCTCGCCGCCACGGAGGCCAATCTGCCCGTTCCGCCCCCGGGCGAAGAACCGGTAGTACCCGTGCCGCCCCCGATATCGTCGCAAGAACAGTTCCGCGGTCTGATCTGGTTGGTGGCGGCAGCGTTTTTCATGCAGGCGCTGGACTCCACCATCGTAAACACCGCAGTACCCGCGATGGCCGACGCACTCGGCGTCACGCCGCTAGGCATGCGCACGGCACTGACCAGTTACGTGCTGACGCTGGCCATCTTCATTCCGGCGAGTCCGTGGTTATGCGACCGCTTCGGTACACGTCGCATCTTTGCCGCAGCCATCGCCACTTTCACCATTGGCTCGCTGCTGTGTGGCATCGCGCAGACCTTGCCGCAACTGGTTGCGGCGCGCGTGTTGCAAGGACTCGGCGGCGCAGCGCTGATGCCAGTAGGCCGCTATGTGCTGGTACGCAGCATCGACAAGCGCGACTTCGTCAGGGCCATGAGCACGGTCGCGACAGTAGGCCTGCTCGGTTCGGTGCTCGGCCCGTTGCTGGGCGGAGCGCTTGCGCAGTTCACCTCCTGGCGTCTGATCTTCCTGATCAATGTACCGGTGGGCATGGTCGGCATGTGGATGAACCGGCGCGACATGCCCGACTACCGGCTCGATGACGTGCACCCGTTCGACTTCATGGGCTTCCTGTTGTTTGCGGCGGCCTCGGCCATGCTGCTGACGGCTTCCGAAGTGGCCAGTGGCGGCGGCGGGCAGTGGCCGCGCATCGGCGTCTATGGTGCGCTGTCCATCGTGTTCGGTTGCATTTACGTGTGGCACAGCCGTCGCGCCGAGCATCCGGTGGCCGACCTCAATTTGCTGCGTGTGCGCAGTGTGTGGGTGGCGCTGGCGGGCAACCTGTTCACGCGACTGGGTGTATCGGGCATGTTTCTGCTGTTGGTGCTTTTTCTGCAGGTGGGCTGCGGCTGGTCGCCGCTGATGGCCGGCCTGATGATGGTGCCGCAGGCGCTGGGTTCGATCACCGCCAAGTGGGGCATCAATCGCCTGCTCACCAAATTCGGCTACCGGCGCCTGCTGTTCACGAACACGTTGATCGTGGCCGCGCTGCTCGCTTCGTTCGCGCTATTGAGCAAGAGCTCGCCGATGTGGGTGATTGCGTTGATGGTGTTTGTCTATGGCGGCTTCATGGGCATGCAATACACCGCCATGAACACGCTGGTCTACAACGACCTGGATGTGAAGTACGCCTCACAGGCGTCTTCCATGGCATCCACCGCGCAGTATCTGTCGATGAGCTTTGGCATTGCTCTGGCCTCGCTGCTGATGGAGGCGCTGCTGCAAGGTCATGCACATGACGACTACATCCCCGCATTCCGTTGGACCGTGCTGCTGCTGGGCGTGATAACGGCCACGGCCAGCTGGGTATTCAGCCGTCTGCGGGCTGACAGCGCGACGGGCGCGACACGCGCAATGGACTGAGCAGCGCCATCCGGTGCGAACATGTAGCATGCGGGGCATTGTTCCGCTGCCAAGTTACTTCGCATGCATCACGCCAGTGACATTTTGCTCACGCTTTTCATCGTCTTTATCGCCGCGCAGATTGGCAGCGAGATCGCGCAACGATTGAAGCTTCCCGGCGTGGTCGGCGAGATCGCCGCAGGCTGCGTGGTCGGCCCTTCGATGCTGGGCTGGATTACGCCCGACCAGGTCGTTGTCGGTACACCGCTGGACGTACTGTCCGAAGTCGGCGTGGTACTGCTGCTCTTCTCGGTCGGCCTGGAGACGCGACTGGAAGACCTCAAGAAGGTCGGCAAGGTCGCCTTCCTGGTCGGCGTGCTGGGCGTCGTGGTGCCGTTCGTGATGGGCAGCATGTGGGCGCACGGCAACGGCTTTGACTGGAGCCGTTCGCTGTTCATCGCCGCCGCCTTCGTGGCGACCTCGGCCGGCATTACGGCGCGCGTGCTGCAGGAGCTGGGGGCGCTGCAACGCATCGAGAGCAAGGTGATCCTCGGCGCTGCGGTCATCGACGACATCCTCGCCATGCTGCTGCTGGGTGTGGTGGTGTCGCTGCAGGGCGGCGAAGGCATCGACGTGATCCACCTGCTGGCTGTGCTGGCCGGCGCGATTGGCTTTATCGCCGTGATCGGCGTGGGCGGCGCGCGGGTGATGCGCTGGAATTCCAGCTGGCTGGACAAGCCGCAGAATCCGCATTCGGCGCTGGCCATCGTGCTTGCCCTGTGCCTTGGCCTGGCCTACATCTCCACGCTATTTGGGTTGGCCGCCATCATCGGCGCCTTCCTGGCGGGCATGATCGCGTCGGAGACGCGCCAGCAACACACGCTGGAGAAACAGGTGCAGCCGCTGCTCGCTCTGCTCACGCCGTTCTTCTTCGTCATCACCGGCAGCAAGATCGACCTGCACCAGCTGGCCAACGCCGAGGCCGGCATGATGCTGCTGGTGGTCACGCTGATCGCCATTGCTTCGAAGCTGATCGGCGGCTTTCTTGGCGCACTGCCGCTGGGTGTGCGCGGCGCCACCGTGGTCGGCTTTGGCATGGTGCCGCGTGGCGAAGTGGGCGTGGTGATTGCCAGCCTTGGATTGTCAGTTGGCGTATTTACCGGACAGATCTACGCCATCATCGTGGCGATGTCGCTGCTCACCGCGATGGTGACGCCGCCAGTGCTCGCATGGCTGTTGCGCCGTAGCGGCGCCGCCAAGGGCGATGTCAAAGTGCCAGAGTTGCGCTGAAACGGCTGACTCCACGGGCACCACAGCGGTGCCCGTGGACGATCGATCAAAGTTCGACGACGTCGAAACGGCGATCGGTGTTGACGTCTTCCTCGTAGTTCACGTCCTTGCGGCCGAAACCGAACAGGCGCAGGAAGTCGTGCTTGTAGCCGGCGTAGTCGGTGAGCTGGCTGAGGTTCTCGGTGGTCACCGTAGACCACAGTGCCTTGCAGGCCGTCTGCACGTCGTCGCGCAGCTCCCAGTCGTCCAGGCGCACGCGGCCTTCCGCGTCGGTTTCCACCGGCTGATGGTCCTTGCGGTACAGGCGGTCGCGGAACAGGCGATTGATCTGCTCGATGGTGCCTTCGTGGATACCCTTCTCCTTCATGACGCGGAAGGAGATGGCGATATAGAGCGGCAGCACGGGGATGGCCGCACTCGCCTGCGTCACCACCGACTTCATCACGCCCACGTAGGCGTCGAGATGCTCGGACTGATGCCCGGACACCAGCTGCTTGGCGGTGTTGTCCAGGTGCTGCTTGGCCTGCCCCAGAGTGCCGTGCCAGTACATCGGCCAGGTAATCTCCGTACCGATGTAGCTGTAGGCAACGGTCTTGGCGTGGTCGGCCAGCACGCCGGCCTGGCTCAGCGCGTCGATCCAGAGCTTCCAGTCCTCGCCACCCATCACGGTGACGGTGTCCTTGATTTCCTGCTCGGTGGCCGGCTCCACGGACGCCTGCACTACCGTATCGCGGTTGGTGTCGATCGAGTTGGCGGTGAAGGTTTCACCGATGGTCTTGAGCGAGGAACGCACCAGCTCGCCGGTCTCCGGCATCTTGCGCACGGGCGAGGCCAACGAATAGACCACCAGGTCGATCTGGCCGCCCATCTCGTTCTTGATCATCTCGATGGCGCGCGCGCGCGTTTCATTCGAGAACGCGTCGCCGTTGATCGAACCGGCGTACAGGCCCGCCTGCTTGGCGAACTTGTCGAATGCCGCCGAGTTGTACCAGCCGGCCGTGCCGGTCTTGCTCTCGCTGCTAGGCTTCTCGAAGAACACGCCCAGCGTCGCTGCGCCGTAACCGAAGGCAGCCGTGATACGCGAGGCCAGGCCATAACCGGTGGAAGCGCCGATCACCAGCACGCGCTTGGGACCTTCGCCCAGGTCGCCCTGCGCCTTGGTGATGTCGATCTGTTCGAGCACATTGCGCTCGCAACCGACCGGGTGGGCCGTGACACAGATAAAACCACGCACCTTGGGGTTGATGATCACTCGAGGACTCCTGGGAAGGCGGTGCAAACCGGCATCTTAACCCGCGTGCCGGGCCATGCGCTTCCGTAGGGAAGCCGGCAGCCATGGTGGCCGTCGGCGCCTTCTGCCGCGCCCGTGGATCACCTCACCTGCGCTGTTTGCGTCGTGGCCTGGCAAATCGGATCTTTTCGTCTTCTGAATGGGTCTGGCGTGCAGACCGTGATTTCACAATCGCGGCACTATGAATGGCCGGGGTCGGACGAGGACGGCAGGCTGATCCGCCGTCGATGGATAGGGACAGTGGATGATCGCAAGCCATGGGTGACTACCGGCACGGCACATTGACGAGGCGCACACCGGCCTTGCTCGCGATAGCCATCACCTGTGTGGTGGCGTCGGGTTGTGTCAGCCAGCAGGCCAAGCCACCGGAGCCCTCATCGGCCACACGAGAGGCATCGACCCAGCAAAACGAAAACCACCCAGGTGCCGAGGCGCTTCGTCGCTTGTCGCTCATGCGCCCCCTGGAGGGCGGCATCGACACGCCGCTCGTGCATACCGAAATCCACGGCTACCTGATGGTGGATGCCGCGGCCTATTCCGGCCAAGGACTGGGTCATACGCAGTTGAGCGTGCGCCGCGCCGACATCAATTTTCAGCAACACCTTTGGCGCGACTGGCTGTTCTATGCCGACGCCGAACTGGTCAACAAGCGTCTCGAATTCAAGGACCTCTATCTGCGCAAGCAAACCCACCACTTCGGGGTCGTGACGATAGGCAACCAGCAGGAACCCTTCGGCATTGAGCAATACGGCAGCTTCAAGAACACCACGTTTCTGGAGCGCGCCACGTCCAGCGCGATCGCCCCGAGCCGGAGCGTGGGCGTGACCTCAAGTAATTTTCATGGCCCGTGGATATGGAGCTACGGCTTTTTCACGGCCGGCGCCAAGGATGAGGGACGCCAGCAACGCGGCCTCGCGCTGACCGGGCGGCTTGCCTACGTAATGCATACCGAAAATGGTCCGTATCACCTGGCGTTCGATTACTCCATGCGCCGGTTCGGTCCCGGCAACGACCAGCGTTTCAACTCCGCGCCGGAAGTGGCGCTCTCATCCAGTTCCTACTTCCTCGACACCGGCAGCATTGAGGGCTCAAACCGTGTGCAGCGTTATGGCCTGGAGGCTGCCCACGTCAGCGGACCGTTCTCGTGGCAGGCGGAATACATGGAGGCCCATCTGCAACGCGACGACGGCCTGCCATCGTTGCGTTTCCGTGGCTGGTACGGTTACGCCAGCTGGATGCTTACCGGCGAAAGTCGCGACTACCGCGAAAGCAACGCCATCTTCGGGCCAGTGATTCCCCGAGTGTCCTGGAACGGACGAGGTGGCGGTGCACTGGAAGTTGCCTTGCGCCTGAGCCAAACCGATCTCAACGATCGCGACATCATTGGCGGCAAGGAAACCAACCTCACGGTGGGCATCAACTGGTACCTGGATAAATCCGTACGCTTGTCGGCCAACCTTGTTCATGCGCTCTACCTGGACAAACCTGGCAACGCGTACGACGGCAAGCATCCATCGGCTTTAGTTGGCCGTCTGCAATATCAGTTCTGACACCATCCCAGCGGCCAGTGCGCGTATCGACTGGTTGACATGCGGATCGATCGAAATAAGAATTGTTCTCAACAATTGCATCCGGCGGGCCCGTTCGCGCCCGACAAGGAACCCGTTCACGTGATCACCTTCTGTGCGCTGCTGCTGACCCTGGCAGGAGCGGCCCTGGTCTACCTCGCAAGCGCGCAGCAGCGCCTGCGCACGGCGCCGCTGCCGTTGTCGGCGCGTCTCACCGGCTGGCTACTGACGCTGGCTGGCACGGTCGGCTGGCTGCTCGTTGCCGGTATCGGTGCAGGCATCACCGCTGCGCTGAGTGCGGTGATGCTCACGTGGGTGACCCTGCCCTATCTCGCCTGGTGGCGCGCGACCACCGCAGAAGCTGCCAAGCCATGATCGCCCGCTGTCTGGCCGGCACCTTGCTGGGCTTCCCGCTCGCCGCCGCACTGCTCGCACTGTCGCTGCAGTGGTTGCCCAACCACGGTGAAGCACTGATCGTTCCCGCGCTCATTCTGTTCTTTCCACTGTGGACCGCCGTCATGGCCGGCGCCTACCTGTTTCGCAGCGGGCCGCGCGCGTGGCTGGTGCTCGGCGTCGCCAACGCAGTGACGTTCCTCGCCCTGTGGGCGGGACGTCTGGCGGGTTCCTGAAACAAGGATGTCACGATGAAAGCCGCCACCACCCGCGCTTACCAGACGGTGCACACCTGGACCGGACTGATCGCCGGCTTCGCCCTGTTCGTGGCGTTCTATGCGGGTGCGCTGACGGTGTTCCATGACGACATCGCCGCCTGGCAGAACCCGCCCTGGCGCAGCGCTGCCGATGCCGATGTGCCGGTTGATGCTCTGATCGGGCGACTGCTCGCCAGCCACCCGTCCGCTCATGAGGACTTCGGCATCGTGCTGCCCATCGACAGCTCGCACGCCGCCTACGCTTACTGGCAGGACAAGGCCGACACTCGCTTCGCCACCGCCAGCCAGATGGACGCACCGCGCGCGGAAGCGGCGGAGAACGAGCTGGCCGATTACGTCTACGCCTTGCACGATTCGCTGGGCTTGCCAGTGATCGGCCTGTACCTGATGGGCATCGTGAGCGTGCTGTATGGACTGGCCTTGGTGTCGGGCGTCCTGATCCACCTGCCGCAGCTGTTGAGCGATTTTTTCGCCATGCGCGTGGGGCGCAACCTCAAGCGGCTATGGCAGGACGCGCACAACGCCATCGGTGTGCTTAGCCTGCCGTTCCATGTGATTTTCGCGGTGACGGGAGCGCTGTTCTGCCTGTTCACGATCACCCTTGCCGCACTCAACACCGTCGCTTTCGATGGCAAGCTGTTCGATGCCTTCGCCAAAGCCACCCAGACCACGCCGGCTGTGACTGCCAGCGGCACGTCGGCCAGCATGCTTTCTGTCGACGCACTTTTCCAACGCGCCCGGGCCGAGGCATTGGCCAAGGGCGTTACCAGCTTCGAACCGGACTACCTGCACTTCGTGCACTACGGCGACCGCAACGCCGTGGCCGAGGTGCGCGGACTCTCGCAACACACACTGGGCACTTACGGCACGGTCGCGCTTTCCGCGCACGACGGCAGCGTGCTGGCCACCTATGTCGGCGACAGCTACAGCCTCAACGGCATCAGTTACGCCTCGCTGTTTGGCCTGCATTTTGGCAGTTTCGGTGGCCGCACCGTGCAATGGCTTTACTTCATCCTCGGCCTGGCGGGCGCATTCCTGTTCTATTCGGGCAACCTGTTGTGGATCGAGTCGCGCCGCAAGCGCCGCCATCTCGACCAGCCGCGTCGCACGCAAGTGATGGCGCGCGCAACTATCGGCGTGTGCATCGGTACGTGCCTGGGTATTTCGGGTGCATTCGCGGCCACGTGGATCGCAGTGCGCATGGGCGTCGATGCAGGCCTTCCGCAGCGCGTCGCCTGCTATGGCCTGTTTCTCGCTGCCTGCGCGTATGCGTGCGTGCGACCGATCGCGCGAGCCACAGTGGAACTGCTTGTCGCCACATCGGTACTCACCATGGTGGTCGCCTTGGTGGACCTGATCGGCAACGCTGCAAGCATGACCCGAACGTGGTCGCCGCTGACGTGGAGCGTGCTTGGCGTGGATCTCACCGGCATCGTGCTCGGCATCGTCTTTGCGTGCTTCGCGCGCGCTACCGCACGACGCGCACGCAACGGCGATACCAACAGCGTGTGGTCACTGCAGGCGACAACGCAACGCTGACAGTGCGCGCGACTGCTTGATCGATCAGTAGGCCATCCGTACCGAATTGAGCCGCGCCACGGCCGGGGCGTCGCCCATCAGGGCAACCTCGTCCCACACCGTGTCTTGCTCGCCATCGACCAGCAGTTCGTAAGCTGTGCGTCCATCGAACGCGTTCTGGTGACGGCACATCCACCGGACGGCACGCTGGCGATCCCCCAGACTCTGCACCAGCATCGCCGCGAGCGTGGCATGTCGCTGTTCGAGCATGTTGAAGGCGCGCTCCATCACGTCATCCCGCTGGGCATTGATCTGGTCAAGCTCGGTGGCGACGTCCTGAAACCTGATCGTCATCTTGCGCATACGTTCACTCCCTTTTCCCCCACGCCGTCAGCTCACGTCGTCCCAGGTGTCCTCCCCTAGGGGTCAGGGCCACGCAGGACTGCTATCGCCCTTCCGTGGGCCTCTCGACCACTCGACCTGCCGGATCCGTGCAACAGGGTCCGTGCGGCTCGATCATGCTCAAGCAAATGCTGAATCCGCGTGAATTCCTGAGAGATATCGACTATGACTTTCGGAGGACATCCAAGGCGTCGGCAACCGGCAATTCAAGGGGCCAACGTCGCCAGCAACGCGCGCAACCGCGACATGGATCCGTGGATGGCGTCCACCGACATGTCGCCATAGCCGAACAGCAACCCTTGCCTGGCGCGGCGGCCGGCGTAGAACACCGCAATGCCGTAAAGCCCAAGGGATGCGGCGCGGGCGCGCGCAATCAGTTCGGTTTCCGGCAGTCCCTTGCGCAGGAACGCCACCAGATGGATGCCGGCCACCGGGGCAATCGGTTCGAGCCAGGGCGACAAGGGCCCGCGCAGATGGGTCAGCAGAGCCTCGCGGCGTTCCGCGTAATGCTTCTGCACGCGCCGAACGTGCCGGCCGAATTCGCCGTCCAGCATGAAGCGGCCCAGTGCGGTCTGGGTCAGGCTGCAGCCGTGCCAGTCGTTGATCTGCCGGGCCTTGAGGAAGTCGGCGGCAAGTGTCGCCGGCGGCACCACGTAGCCGGTACGCAGCTCCGGGAAGATGGTCTTGGAGAACGTGCCGACGTAGGCCACCACGCCGCTGCGATCCAGGCTCTTGAGCGATTCCACCGGACGCCCTTCGAAGCGGAACTCGCCGTCATAGTCGTCTTCCACGATCAGCGCGCCGCGCCGGGATGCCCACTCCAGCAGGGCGATCCGCCGCTCAAGGCTCATCGGCATGCCCAGTGGAAACTGGTGCGATGGGGTGGCATAGACCAGCCTGGCGCGATCCGGCAGCTCGTCCACCCGCAGCCCCTCTTCGTCCACGCGAACCGGCACCACGCGCGCTCCTAGTGCAAGCAGGCTGGAGCGCGCCGGCGGATAGCCGGGTTCCTCGACGGCCACCGTGTCGCCACGCTCGACCATCACCCGCGCGGCAAGATCGATGGCCTGCTGCGCTCCCTGGGTAACGATGACGTCCTGCCAGTTGCAGGCAGCGCCACGACTGAAGCCGACATAGCGCGCGATCGCCAGGCGCAGTTCCTGCTCACCGGCGGGATCACGATAGATACCGCGGCCACGGGCCTGCGCGCGCAGCGCATGCGCCACGCACTTGCGCCATGCGTCGGCATGGAAAAGTGCCTTGTCGGTGACGCCGCCCAGGTAGTCGTACTCCAGGCGCTCGCCCGGCTTGGGCATCGATAGTGCTTCCGGCACGCGCTGCCACACCTTGGCCGCCCGGGGTGCGACCGCGCCCCGCGCGCGAGCGCGGGGCGGCATGGACACCAGTCCTTCGGCGACGAAGGTGCCATCACCCGTCCGGCTGGCCAGAAAACCTTCGGCGATCAGGCGCTCGAACACGTCGAGCGTGGTTTTACGCGATACGCCCAGCTGCTGCGCCAGGTCGCGCGTGGAAGGGAGTCTTTCCCCGGGTGAAAGGCGTCCCTCCACGATGGCCGCACGCAGTTGCTGGTAGATCTGGCCGGAAAGGTCGCGGCGCCCCGCGATGGTCAATTGGATGTCCATCCAGTGGCTACCTCAAATCTCTTAAAAATGGATATTCAAGCAGGCCAATGTGAAGTCTAACCTGATTCCACTTTCCCAACAGTCCCAACCCGGAGAACCAAGACATGAGCCAGCGTCTCGACTTCTACAAGGCAAGCCCCGAAGCCATCAAGGCGATGGTCGGGCTGGAGCAGCGCATCGGCAAAAGCGGCCTGGAGAAATCCCTGGTCGAACTGGTACGCCTGCGTGCTTCGCAGATCAACGGCTGCGCCTACTGCGTGGACCAGCACTCGTCCGACGCCCGCAAGGCCGGAGAGAACGAGCGCCGGCTGGCCACGCTCAGCGTGTGGCGCGAAACACCGTTCTTCACCGACCGCGAACGTGCCGCATTGGAATGGACCGAATCGCTCACCCTGATTGCCGACAACCATGTGCCAGACACCATATGGGAAGCCGTGCAGCCGCACTTCACGCCCGAAGAGCTGACCGACCTCACCTTGCTCGTGGTCGCCATCAACGGCTGGAATCGCTTCGCGATTGCCTTCCGTAAACTCCCTGCCTGAGGACGAGCGGCATGAACAACAGACCTTCACGCCTCGCCGCTGCCCTGCTGACTTGCTCGCTTGCACTGAGCTTTGCCGGAACGCTGCATGCGCACGCGGGCGGCGAAGAAACCGTGCAGCCGCTGATGAAACAGCCTGTGATCGATGCGCCCGGCAAGAATGTCATCATCGCCACGGTGACACTGGCGCCCGGACAAAGCGCGGCACCGCATCTACACCCAGGCTCGATCTTCGCTTACGTACTGCAAGGCAGCGTGACATCGCAACTGGAAGGCCAAACGCCAAAGACCTATCGGCAAGGTGAAAGCTGGTATGAGGCACCGCGCGTGCACCATCTGGTCACCCGCAATGCAAGCACCACGCAACCAGCAATATTGCTGGTATGGGCCATCGTCGGCGACAAGGACCCCATCAAGCTGCCGCTGCCGGAAGCAGCAAGCCAGAAACCCGCGTTGCCGGAAATGACATCAAGATGACTTGATGCCTCAAGGCTCGCGAAGTATCTCCAGCACCTTCGCGAGCGCTTCATCGTTTCGGTACAGCCGGTGTCCCGACCTGACAATGGTGGTGGACTGGGCGCCCGCCAGCATGGCGCTGCTGAGCGGCACCGCGCCGTCGCCCGGCGGATTTTCACCGGGCAACGATCCGGCGATGGTGTAGTAGCGGACGCCAGCCACAGGCATCAGCGATTGCAAGGCGTGGCTTACGGGTTGCGCGCCGCGCAGCGTGCTGATGCTGCTGAGGCCATCTGCGCGATAGTCCGCCTGCAATGCGCCGGAGACGTGCTCCCGGTTCGCATCAATGACGCGCAGAAACGCGTCCAGCTCAGGTGAGTGTGGTTTCACGAGCCGTTGCGCAAGCCGGCCGATAAAATGATCTGCCACCGGGCTGCCCAGATGCGGCGAGGCCAGAAAAATGGCCCTCGATACGCCCGGATACGCTTTGAAATGGAAAATGCTGTCGACCAATGCCATATCGTCGGGCGCTCCTTTCAGCACCGCGAGCGGTTCGTCGAACACGGCCCGCCACGCTACCTCTCCACTATCGGATGTAAGCAGGCGCGAGACGACGCCACCCATGCTGTGCCCGATCAGCACCATGCCGCGATGTGCGGGTGCGCTGTCGTCCGGATCGAGTACGTTCCAACCGTAATCGAGGAATCGCTGCACGCGAAGGCGATTGGTCAGCAGCGGCGCATTGGTCTGATACACGATATGCCACACCTGGTAGCGCGCGCGAAGATCGGGCGAACCGAAGATCCGGTTGGTCAGCTTCGCCCATACCAGCGGACTGCCGCCGAGACCGTGCAGCATGATGATCGGCGTCTTGTTGGGGTCATAGTCCTCCAGCAGGTAGAGGCCCTGCCGAATCCCGATCTGCTTGCCGCCCACCAAACTCCAGACCGCCATACGGTTGAGTCGCGACTTCTCGAAAAGCGCTGCAAAGGACGCCGTCACGTCCACTGAAAGCGGCACACTTCGATCACCGATGACCACCGTCGGATGTGCCAGCGGATCGGTCATCATCAGTCGCGGCTCGCCATCTACTCCCCTATCGACCCAGGCGGTGACCGGCCGCGCGACGCCTTCTGGCGGATACAACTTGCAAATGGGGCGGTCAGTGCAACGTGGCTGCACCGCCACCAGAGCAATGCCAAAACCATCCGTTGCGAAGCGCGTCTCCATCACCGAAGGAATGCTTATCGCGCTTGCACGTGTCAGCGCGAATGAGCCGACCAGGCTGGTCGACATGCCACTCATGACCACGTTGAGCTGCATGCCCGCGACGTCCACCGCGCGAGGCGCCCATCGGGGCGGCTCATGCGCCAGCAGAAAGTCCAGCAGCTTGCCGGTGCAGTGATTGGCGAGGGCCTGCGCCTCGCGCCACGTGGCATCGTCGCCCGTGTCCGCGGCCTGGTATGCACCCGCCGCGCAGCGCAGCCAGTAGCGCGCAGCACGTTCGGCACGCGGCTCGTGTTCTGCATCCTTCGAAAGGTGCCGGGCCTGGGCGAGCGCATCAACAGAAGTCGTCGCCGTTTCGGCGCCCGGGCGCACCGGTGTCGTGCACGAGGTAGCCAGACACAAACCA
The DNA here is from genome assembly GCF_057787755.1 of Dyella sp. OK584. Lineage (NCBI taxonomy): Bacteria > Pseudomonadati > Pseudomonadota > Gammaproteobacteria > Lysobacterales > Rhodanobacteraceae > Dyella > Dyella sp. OK584. The sequence continues at coordinate 2,989,145 of NZ_CM173542.1, read as the reverse complement.
CCTGCAAGGCTGAGCAGCGCCAACGCTCTCATCACGCCACTGGGACTACGCGCAATGAACAGCCACTCGGCCGCAAATTTAGGGAGGCGGAGATGCCGGTATCGATGGCCATCCATTCGGAAACGGCGCATGAGCCCCTCTTTTCCGGCAGAAGTCCAAATCGAGCGGGCCACGACGGGCACCGCAGCCCATGAAGCGTCGTGATGCAAATTACGCCATTCGCATGACGGTTGCATCCTGCTGCCGGCAAAAAAAGCCCCGGCTCGCACCGGGGCTCATGTGACTGCCAGATGGCAAACCTGACTAGAAGTCCTGCGTGAAACGAATGCCAAAGGTCCGCGGCGGGGTCATGACGGTATAGACCTGCCCGTTGGGATAGGCCGGCACCACACCGTGCGCGGCGCAAACCGCCTCGGCGCACTCGGTGAAGCGATAGAGCTGCCCACGCTTGTCGAACACATTGTTGACGTAGACGTCCAGCGCGAACCCGTGCTTCTTGATGCCCGCCGAGAGATCCATGGTGGTGTACGCGGGGAGATCGCCCAGCAGGCTCCGTTCGTACAAGCGCAGATCGGACGTGCGGTTGCCCACATGCACCAAGGCCGCCTGCAGGAAGGCTTCCTTGTCGCCGATGTCCCAGGCGTAGCGCGCACTGAGGTTGCCCTTGAAGCGCGGCGTGACCGGTAGCTGCGTGCCCTTGGGTGCCTGCGGCCCAGTAACGGTGTCGCCGGTAAGCGGATTGACCGTGCCTGCCGGGCAGTTGGTAATGGGCGTTCCGTTGGGATCGGTAAAGCCGCAGTAGTTTTCCGTCAGCTTGGCGTTGTACAGCGCAAAGCCCATGCCGATCTGAAGGTTGTACGTAGCCGCCCAGTTCAATTCCGACTCAAAGCCATCGATCTGCGCCTGGCCGGCGTTCTTGATCTCGGTGAGACCATTGGCGCCGAGAATGCTGAACTGGAAGTCCTTCCACTTCTCGCGGAACACCGCACCGTTGAACGACAAGCGGTTCTCGAACCAGGTGGTCTTCCAGCCGAGTTCGTAGTTGGTGAGATAGTCGGACTTGTACGGCGGCAAGCTGCCACGGCGATTGATGCCGCCAGGGCGGAAACCTTCCGACCAGGTGCCGTAAATCATCTTGCTTGGCGTGATCTGCCAGGTCAGGTTGGCCTTGCCGAGCGAACCGGATTCCCTGGTGTCCTTGGCGAAGTCCATGCACGGCGCGCCGCGATACGGATCGGGCGAGATACAGCCCGCCTCACCGTAGGTGGAGCTGGGTGAATACCCCGCGCTGAACCCGTAGAAGCCGCCCAGGCTGTTGTCGGTACGGAAATAGCGTCCACCAATGGTGCCGGTGAGTGTTTCGGGAATGAAGTCGTAAGACAGCTCGCCGAACACGGCCTTGTCCTGGTCGATGCGGCGCTGCTCGGTGAGCCACAACGTGTTGGGCCAACCCGTCACGGAAAGCACGTCGGCCAGTCCGTTGATCATGTAGCGCTGTTCGATGTCGTGCACTTGCTTCTGCCAGAACAGGCCACCCACCACGCGCAGTCGATCTTCCTTGGGCGAAGCGATGCGCAGCTCGTGGCTGTCCATCGTGTAGCGGTCCTTGCCCTGAATGAACTGCGACGGGTTGATCAGGTTGCCGCTGTTGTCATAGATGTACGCGCCGTAGCCGGCCAGGGTGTCGTACCAGAACGAGTAGTCGCTGTAGTCACTGTCCTCTTCCTGGTTGCGCTTGAGGTGTGCGTAGGCATAGGTCAGATCGAAATTGCCAATCTTTCCCTGCACAGTCAGCGCCGCCTGGATCCAGCGGTCGTTGGTGTATTCCGGATAGAAATGGGTGATCGCGAGACTACCGACTTGCGGGTCGGAAAAGGATACGCCGTGGGCGACCGTCTGCTGCCCCATCAGCGTCGGGCTGATCGACCAATCGTCATTGAGGTCGAGCTTCAGTGCCGCACGCGCGCCATTGGTGTCGACATCGTTGTAGTCCTTCTTGGCGCGACCGGTGCACTCCAGACCCGGCGTAGGCGTGCAGTCCTTCGCGTTGCTGACCGTGATGCCGGACGTCGGATACGTACGCGAGCCGACCACGTTGTCGATGTAACCGGCGTCATGTTCGTGCCAACCGACCAGGCGAATGGCCGCACTGCTGGACATGGGAATATTGATCATGCCTTCGGCGGTGTAGCCAACGCCGCCATTACTGACGGAGTCGATACCGACACTGTAATTGGCGGCAAAACCGCTGGGATCCGGCTTGTTGGTGATGATGCGCAACGCACCCGCTTCTGCGCTGGCGCCATACAGCGTGCCTTGCGGACCGGCCAGCGCCTCGACGCGCGCAATGTCGTACATGTGGATATCGAGCGGGCCCTGGATCGTGGTGACCGGCTCTTCATCCAGATATACGCCCACGCTCGGCAGCGAGCCCGAGTGGTTGCCGTCGCCGCCACTGGCAACGCCACGCATGTAGATCAGCGCGAAGCCGGGCCCGAACGTCTGGTAGGAGATGCTAGGCAGGTACTTCACGTAATCGTCGAAATTCTTGACGTGAAGTTCTTCAAGCCTGTCCTGACCCAGCACGCTGATGCTGATCGGCACCTTCTGCAAATTTTCTTCGCGCTTTTGCGCGGTGACCGTCACCGCCTCCAGTGTCGTGGCCTTCTTGGCTGGTGTCGCATTCGGCGCCGGACTCTGTCCGGCGTCCTGGGCGAAAGCCTGCGGTGCCATGGCCAGACAAATCGCCGCGGCCAGCGGCACTCTGACTAGCCCCAATCGCTCTCTATTTATTGGCCGCTTGGGCCTGACCCTCTGCATCGACTACCCCTCCCCATGGTGACGACGAACGATGGCGGTTGTCGGGATGCTCTGACCCATTCAACGGGAGCGGCATGATGTTCAGAAGGCCCGCAGGCTGCGGAGCGTGGCGCCGCGCAGGCTGGCTGCCTGGGCAAGCCGCGCACCGCGGCCTGCGGGCCTTCTGGACATCACCCGAAGGGCCGGCTCTGTCGACCCGCAGCTGCGGGCCGATAGAACCGGTGACACCCCCGTTGAATGGGTCAGAGCATCCCTAACCCGCCTCCCCTACCGGTGCCGCGGGATAACTCCCGAGCACCGCCCCCAACGACTGCTCCAGCGGCGCCAGCCAAGGCGCATAGTGCCGCCAGTGATCCACCCCCTCCCGGTAGATCGGCCGACGCACCTGTTCGGAACTGGCCGTGCGCACCGGCCGCGCGTTCTCGAAGAAGCGCAGGCACGCCTCTTCGAACGGCAGGCCGCAATAGTCGAGCAGACGCCGAACCTCTCCTTCGGTGTCCTCGACCATGTGTTCGTAGATGACGCGATGGATGCGCCCCGGCAGCACCGCATCGAAATGCGCCATCAAAGCAACGTAGTCGCGGTAGTAACGCCCAAGGTCGTCCAGGCTGTAGCTGAAGCTCTGGCCGCGCGCGAAGTGCTGCTTGAAGCCGGAGAAACAACACGCAAGAGGATGACGTCGCGCGTCGATGATTTTCGCGTTCGGCAGCATCAGGCGGATGAGGCCGATATGCATGAAGTTGTTCGGCATCTTGTCGATGAACAGCGGTGCCGAAGTTTTTCGGTGCACGCGAGTGTGCGCAAGATAGCGCTCGCCCAGCTCACGCAGCGCATCGCCATCGAGCGATGCCAGCGCGTCGTGGTAAGGCATCGTGCTGGCGGCATCACCCTGCTCGCGAAGCAGTCGGGTGATTGAGGTCACCTCGGGCAGCTCCATCGTGCCTTCCACCTGACTGTGGCTGGACAGGATCTGCTCGATCAGCGTGGAGCCTGAGCGCGGCAGGCCCACGATAAAAATGGGATCTGGCGCCTCACAGCCCGCGCCTTGGCGCTCAGCGAAGAATTCATTCGTGTAGCGTTCGCGAATATGGCGCACGCGCGCACTGGTTTCGTCGGCGCTGTAGTGAAGCTGCGCACGGCGGACCGCATTGCCCTGCGCGTAGTGGGAAAACGAAGGCTCGTACTCGCCCGCATCCTCCAGTGCCTTGCCGATCGCAAACTCAAGATGCAGCCGATCGTCTTCGACAAGATCCGTGCGCAACAACTGCCCGCGCATGGCCGCGAGATCGTCGGTGTCGAAGCGAAAGGTTTTGAGGTTGGCCAGGCTCCACCACACCTCGCCGAACGACGGTTCAAGTGCGAGGCTGCGACGATAGGCGGCAATGGCGCGCTCGACACGACCGGCAGTCTTCAGCGCGTGCCCATAGCTCATCCACACCTTGGGGTTGTTCGGGTATTGCTCCAGCAAATCGGCATAGAGACCAATGGCCGGCTCGTAGTCACCAATCCGGCACAGCACCACGGCCTTGAGATTGCGATAGCCGGGATGATCCGGCGCCGCCGCAAGCAGTCGTTCGATCTCGGCCAGCGCCTGCTCCGGCTGGTTGCTACGGTGCAGTGCCAGCGCATAGTTCTGGCGTGCGGCATCAAAACCGGGCGCCAGCTCCAGGCAACGCGCAAGCAGACTCAATGCGTCCTCGTTGCGACCAAGCCGCATGGCGACTTCGGCAAACATGCGAATCGCGGCGACATCGGTCGGCGCCTGCCGAAGGTGTTCGCGCAGCAGCGCCTCGGCTTCCGGAATGCGGTTCTCGACCAGTGCGGTGGCGGCAGCGAGCAGTCGCGGGTCGCGCGTGGAATGGCGCACGTGCTCGGCATAGGCCGCATCGGCGGCATCCTGCTCGCCTGCGGCCGTCAGGTGGTCGCCCAGTGCGCGCCATGCCTGCGGAAGGTCGGGCTTCAACGCTACCGCCCTGCGTAGCGCGGCGATCGCTTCCTGACCGTGTCCACTGCCGCCAAGCGCCATGCCTAGGTCGAGATGGGCAAGCGCCCAGTTCGGCTGCGTTCGCGCCAGCGGCTCGAGAATGGCGATCGCGCCGCGCATCTCTCCCTGCGCGACCTTGGCGGCGGCAAGCAGTCGCAACGCTGCCGGATGATCGCCAACTACCTTGAGGATCTCGGCCGCCTGCTCGGCAGCCAGCGCCGGATCGCGTTCCAGCAGGCGGGCCGTGTGCGACAGCGCCTGTTCCAGCGTGCCGGTGGCGCTCGTGTCGGTCATGGCTTGGTTCATGGTTGCTCCAGAGCCAGGGCAAGCCCCTGGCCGACACCAACGCAGAGGCTGACCAGTGCACGGCGTTGTTTGTGGCGACGCATCGCCAATGCCGCCGTTATCGCCAACCGCGCGCCACTGGCGCCAAGTGGGTGCCCGAGTGCGATCGCACCGCCGTTGGCATTGAGATGATCGGCATCGTCCGGCAGGCCAAGCGCGCGGCTGCAGGCCAGCACCTGCGCCGCAAATGCTTCGTTGATTTCGATGCGATCGAAGTCGGACAGCGTCAGGCCAGTACGCGCGAGCAGCTTGTGGATCGCCGGCACGGGACCGATGCCCATCACGCGTGGCGCCACGCCCGCCGAAGCCATGGCGGTGACTCGTGCCATGGGTCGCAGCCCGTGCTTGCGCACCGCCGCTTCCGATGCCAATAGCACTGCGGCGGCGCCATCGTTGAGGCCCGACGCGTTGCCTGCGGTAATGCTGGAGTCTGCACCGAGCAACGGCTTGAGTGCGGCAAGTTGTTCGGCGGTGGTATCAGGACGCAGGTGTTCGTCCATATCGATGGCGACCGTGCGCTTGCCTTGCGGTGCATCGACTGTGCTGATTTCCTCAGCCAGCCAGCCTTGTCGTTGCGCATGCGCCGCACGCTGCTGACTGCGTAGTGCGTAAGCATCCTGATCGGCGCGGTCGATGCCATGCTCGCGCGCCAGGTTATCGGCGGTCTGCGTCATTGAATCGATGCCGTAGGTGTCCTGCATCCGCGGATTGACCAGACGCCAGCCCAGCGTGGTGTCCTCAAGTTTCTGGTCACGCGCATACGGGCCACTGGCCTTGGCCATCACAAAAGGCGCGCGCGACATGCTCTCCACGCCACCGGCCATGACGAGATCGGCTTCACCGCAGGCAATGGAACGCGCCGCCTGTCCAATGGCTTCCAGGCCGGAGGCACACAAGCGGTTGACGGTGATGGCTGGAACCGATGCCGGCAAACCCGACAACAGCGACGCCATGCGCGCCACGTTGCGGTTGTCCTCGCCCGACTGGTTGGCGCAACCGAGGATCACTTCGTCCAGTGCCGCCCAGTCCAGCGTCGGGTGGCGCTTCATCAACGCAGAAATAGGCAGTGCCGCCAGATCGTCGGCGCGTACGCAGGCCAGTGCACCGCCATGGCGGCCAAAGGGTGTGCGCGTAGCGTCGACGAGATAGGCGTCAGCCATAGACGCTCTTCAATGCCATATGCGGTTGCCAGCCGCCATGCTGGATCGCGTGCTCGATCGAGCGTTGCGCGTCCCGCAGTGCGGGCAAGATCAGTTTGACCGCGCGGGCAGCGGCGTCCTCGCTATGGGGCATGCCCACGTTCAATGCGGCAATGGCGGTACCGTCAGCCGTGCGGATCGGCACGGCGATAGCAAACAGCCCAACCTCCAGCTCGCGCGACACCATCGCATAACCCTGTTCGCGAACGCGCTTGAGTTCCGCCTTCAGCGCCGTGGCGGTGCGAATGGTATACGGCGTCAGCGCACGGAATTTCTGGTCCCGCAGCCACGTCGCGATTTCGGCATCCGGCAGCCCCGCCAGCACCACGCGCCCCATCGAGGTGGCAAAGGCCGGCAAGCGCGCCCCCACTCCCAGCGCCACACTCATCACACGACGCACCGGCACGCGCAACACGTAGACAATATCGTGGTCGTCCAGCACCGCCATCGAACACGACTCGCCGACACGCTCGGCAAGCAGCGCCATGCTTTGCTGCGCCAATTCGGTCAGGTCCAGCGACGTGAGATAGCTGTAGCCAAGCTCCAGCACGCGCGGAGTGAGATAGAAGCTGCGCCCCTGGCTGCCGACATAGCCCAGATGCTGCAAGGTCAGCAGCAGGCGACGCGCCACCGCGCGGGACAGGCCGATGCGTCCGGCGACCTGCGAAAGGCTGGGACTTGGCTGTTCACGATCGAAAGCGCGCAGCACCTGAAGGCCGCGAGCCAGCGACTGCACGTAGTCCGCACTGTCCTCGAAGGTTTTCGATTCCATACGCCACGAATGTCCATTGACAGATCGAGCGTAGAAGGATTCCAATAAGTTCGCAATACGAATTTCTGTTCGATAATCGAACAAGCTGCATCCGGGGGGAGAGGCTTGGCAAACGAAGGCGACAGCGTGCTGCACAGCTGGTCTGTGCAGTCGGAATGGCGAGCGCCGACCGTGGTCGGCGGTCGTGGTGCGCATCTGGAACTGGCCGACGGCCGCCGCATCCTGGACATGAGCAGCCTGGCCGAATGCAGCAACCTCGGCCATCAGCATCCTGCCGTGGTCGAGGCGATCCGTCGTCAGGCCGAACAACTGTGCTTTGTTACCTCGGCATGGGGTGCCGAGCCGCGAGCTGCGCTGGCCGAAGCCCTGCTGGAAAAAGCAGGCTTCGAAGGCGGGCGGGTGTTTTTCACACTCGCCGGCGCGGACGCCAACGAGAACGCGGTGAAGTTCGCACGCCAGGCCAGCGGAAAGCCACGCGGCCAGATCATCACGCGCGACCGCTCCTATCACGGCGCAAGTTATGCGTGCATGGCGCTGTCTGGCGATGCACGCACGCGCGCCCAGGTCGATCCGGAAGCATTCGGCGTGCTGCATGTGCCGCCGCCCTACGCCTATCAGGGCGCATTCGGCAGCCATGACCCATCGATCTGTGGCGAACGCGCGGTAGGGGCGATAGCAGAGACGATCGATCACCATGGCGCAGGCGCCATTGCAGCCGTGATGATGGAACCCAATGCCGGCACCAATGGCATCGTGGCGCCGGACAACTATTGGCCAAACCTGCGCCAGACCACCCGCTCACGCGGCGTCTACCTGATTGCGGACGAAGTGATGAGTGGCTTCGGCCGCTGCGGCGAATGGTTTGCCTGGCAACGCTACGGCGATATCGGGAAGCCGGATCTGATGACGCTGGCGAAAGGCCTGACCGGTGCTCACCTGCCGCTCGGTGCCGTCGTGCTATCGGCCGATGTCGCTGCACGGTTGCAACACGAGATGCTCTACACCGGCCTCACTTATTGCGGCCATCCATTGGCATGCGCAGCCGGCCTCGCCGCACTTCGCGCCTATGAAGACGAAAACCTGATCGCTCGCTCGCACACGCTCGGCGCGCGAATGTTCAAGGAACTACAGGCCATACAGTCGCGCCATGAAGTGATTGGCGACGTGCGCGGCGGTCACGGCCTGTTTGCGGTGATCGAACTGGTTGCTGACCGCATCACGCGCGAACCGTTGGCACCGTGGCCGCACACGCCACCTGCACTTAACGCATTGATCGATGCGGCCATGGCTGAAGGCGTGTCGTTCGCCAGCCGCGGCAACCTGATCCTGCTGGCACCACCGCTGGTCATCGATGAGCACGCGCTGGCCGATGCACTTGCTCTGCTCGATCGTCTTTTTGCACGCTTTTTTCCCGCCCATTCTTGAGGACTCGTCGATGAGCTTTCGCCTCACCTACGCCACCATGTACAACCCGCCGGAGGCGATGCATGAGCGCTTCGAGGAGGCCATGGCACGCGTCGAGGCTACATTGGGTTCGCGCCATCCGCTGTTCATCAATGGTGCCGACCGCGATACCGCGCAATACGCCGACCGACGCGCGCCCTTCGACAGCAACCTGCGGTTGGGCGAATTCGCGCTGGCTACTACTGCCGACGCCGAAGATGCGATGACTGCCGCGCATGCGGCCTTCCCTGCATGGCGCGCGACGCCGGTGGCCGAGCGCGCCCGACTGGTGCGCCGGGCCGGCGAGTTGATGGAGAAGCGGGTCTACGACATTGCTGCGGCACTGACCCTCGAAGTGGGCAAGAACCGCATGGAGGCGCTCGGCGAAGCGCAGGAGACCGTCGACTTCTTCCATCACTACGCCGGCGATTTCGAAAGCCATGCCGGCTACGCGCGCAAATTGCCAGACGACCCCATCGAAGGCATGGCCTCGCACAACGCCAGCGCGATGCGTCCCTACGGCACCTGGGTAGTGATCGCGCCGTTCAACTTCCCGCTGGCGTTGGCAGGCGGCCCGGCCGCTGCCGCCCTGGTCACTGGCAACACAGTGGTGCTCAAGGGTGCGAGCGATACGCCATGGGCAGGTCGCCTGCTGGCCGACTGCATTCGCGATGCAGGCCTGCCGCCCGGTGTATTCAATTACCTTTCCGGTGCCGGGCGAGATATTGGCGAGACGCTGGTGCGGCATCCGCACACCGCGGGCATCACCTTTACCGGCTCGGTGCCGGTCGGGCGGCAGCTCATGCAGCACATGGTGAGCGGCACGTACCCGCGTCCGTGCATCGCTGAAATGGGCGGCAAGAATCCGTGCATCGTTACCGCACGGGCTGACCTCGATCGCGCTGCTGCTGGCATCGCGCGTTCCGCCTACGGCATGACCGGACAAAAGTGTTCGGCACTGTCGCGACTGTATGTGCACGAAAGTGTGGCCGATGCACTGATCGAGCGGCTGCAGGCGCAGATCGCCGCGATCCGCATCGGCGATCCTCGCCGCCGCGAGCACTGGCTGGGCCCGGTGGTCAACGCGGCGGCCTATGACAACTACTTTCGCTATGCCGAGGCATTGCGTGCCGGCGGCGCCAACGTCATCCACGGTGGCACCCAGCTCGGCGCAGGTACCCACGGCGATCCGTCGCTGGCGCATGGCTATTACGTGGAGCCGTTGCTGGCCGAGGCGCCGCTCGAGCATCCGCTGTGGCAACAGGAAATGTTCGTGCCGGTGCTGATGCTGCATCGCTATCGCGACCGCGATGAGGCAATGCGCCTGGCCAACGACACGTCCATGGGACTTACCGCGGGCTTCTACGGCGGCGAGGAAGACGTGGCCTGGTTCCACGATCACATCGAAGCGGGCGTCACCTATGCCAACCGCCCACAGGGCGCCACCACGGGCGCGTGGCCGGGCTACCAGCCGTTCGGCGGATGGAAGGGTTCGGGTTCCACCGGCAAGGCCATCGCCTCGTTTTATTACCTCGCGCAATACCTGCGCGAGCAGTCGCGCACCGTGGTGGAGTGAACCGATGCACTTGTCGCTTGCGGATGCAATCGAAAATTATGTTGCCAATGGCGCCAGCGTCGCCTTGGAAGGCTTCACGCACCTGATTCCTTTTGCCGCCGGTCACGAGATCATCCGCCAGCGCAAGCGCGATCTGCACCTGATCCGCATGACGCCTGATCTCGTCTACGACCAGATGATCGGCATGGGCTGCGCTCGCAAGCTCACCTTCTCCTGGGGCGGCAATCCTGGTGTGGGTTCTCTGCACCGGCTGCGCGATGCAGTGGAACACCAATGGCCCAACCCGCTGGAACTGGACGAGCATAGCCACGCCGGCATGGCCGCCGCGTTCTGTGCCGGTGCGGCACGGCTGCCATTCGGCGCGCTGCGCGGCTACGTTGGCACCGATCTGCCTGAGCGCAACGCAAACATCCGCAGCGTTACCTGTCCCTTCACCGGTGAAACGCTGGCCGCCGTGCCCGCGATCAACCCCGACGTCACTATCCTCCACGCACAACGCGCCGATCGCGAAGGTAACGTCGCCATCGACGGCATCGTCGGCGCGACCCGCGAAGCGGCGCTGGCGGCGCAGACGTTGATCGTCACGGTGGAAGAGATCGTCGACGAACTGCCGCCTGCCATGAATGCCATCGTGCTGCCGCACTGGGTCGTCAGCGTGGTGGTGCATTGTCCTGGCGGCGCGTACCCGTCCTACGCGCAAGGGCACTACACGCGCGACAACACCTTCTACCAGCAGTGGGACTCGGTGGCGCGCGAACGCGACGGCTTCCTCAGCTGGATGGACCAACACGTGCTTCGCGTGCATGACCACCGCGCATTTCTCGCCGGTCTGCCGCGAGGACATGCATGAGCACATGCACCCGCGATGAGTGGATGACCATTGCCGCGGCACGTCTTCTTCACGATCGCAGCGTTTGCTTCGTCGGCATCGGCTTGCCGAGCGCGGCCTGCAATCTTGCGCGACTCACGCATGCACCGGGCATCGTGCTGATCTACGAATCAGGCACCATCGGCACCCGCCCGCGCGTTTTGCCGCTATCCATAGGCGACGGCGAGTTGGCCGAAACTGCTGCCTGCGTGGTGCCGTTGCCGGAAATCTTCAGCTACTACCTGCAGGCCGGTCGCGTGGACATCGGCTTTCTCGGCGCGGCACAGATCGACCGCTACGGCAACCTAAACAGCACCGTGATCGGCCCTTACGACGCGCCGACCACACGCCTTCCCGGTGCCGGTGGCGCACCGGAAATCGCGCAGCATGCGAAGCAGGTGTTCGTGATGGCCAAGGCCTCGAAGCGTAGCTTCGTCGAACAACTCGACTTCCGCACCAGTGCCGGTTACCTCGATGGATACGGCGGGCGTGCAAGATCCGGCGCCACCGGCGGTGGACCGCGCGCGGTGATCACCGACTTCGGCATGCTCGCGCCGCACCCGCAAAGCGAGGAGCTGCAACTCGTCGCACTGTTCGCCGATGCAAGCGTCGAAGAGGCGCGCGCAGCGGTTGGCTGGACGCTCGCCGTGGCCGACGAGATCGACACCATCGCCGCACCGACCGAGCACGAACTCGACACTCTACGTGCACTCAACGCCCGCACCCGCGAGGCGCATGCGCGCCCCGTCCATCTTCCGCTCTGATCGAAGGATTGCCGAGACCGCCGCCATGCCCAATCCCATTCACATCAGAACCTCCCTGCCCGGCCCGAAAGCCAAGGCCATGATCGCCCGCGATGCGGAAGTGATTTCGCCCTCGTATCCGCGTGACTATCCGTTCGTGATGTCGCATGGCCGCGGCACCGAAGTGTGGGACGTCGATGGCAATCGCTTCCTCGATTTCGCCGCCGGCATCGCCGTGTGCGCCACCGGTCATGCGCACCCGCAGGTGGTTACCGCAGTGAAGGCTGCAGCCGACCAGTTCCTGCACATTTCCAGCGATTACTGGCACGAGCAGATGACCGGTCTTGGCGAGCGGCTCGCGCGCGTAGCGCCAATGCAGACGCTCGCCGGCGAACCGGCGATGAGCTTTCTGTGCCAGTCCGGCACCGAGGCGGTGGAAGGTGCGCTGAAACTGGCGCGTTACATCACGCGCCGGCCACGCTTTCTTGGCTTTCTCGGTGGCTTCCATGGCCGCACCATGGGCTCGCTGTCGTTCACCTCAAGCAAGTACACACAGCAGCTCGGCTTCGCGCCGACCATGCCGGGCGTGACCCACATACCGTTCCCGAACCCATACCGCCCGCTGTTCGCCGGCTCCTATCAGGGCAAGGCGGTGCTCGACTACATCCGCATGCTGTTCGAGCGCAGCGTGCCTGCCACCGAGGTTGCGGCGATTCTGGTCGAGCCGATTCAGGGCGAAGGCGGTTATCTCGTGCCGCCGGATGGTTTCCTCGCTGGGTTGCGTGCGCTGTGCGACGAACACGGCATCCTGCTGATCTTCGACGAAGTGCAGTCCGGTGTGGGGCGCAGCGGCAAGATGTTCGCGTGCGAGCACTGGGGTGTCGCGCCCGACATCATGACGCTGGCGAAAGGGCTGGGCTCGGGCTTGCCCATCGGTGCGGTGGTGGCGAAGAAATCGCTGATGTCCCAATGGAAGCGCGGCGCGCACGGCAACACCTACGGCGGCAATCCACTCGCCTGCGCCGCAGCCAACGCGACACTGGATCTCGTCACCGGCGGCCTGGCCGACAACGCCGCCAAGGTCGGCACCTACTTCCTGGCACGTCTTCATGAGCTTGCACGCGAGTACTCATGCGTCGGCGAGGTGCGAGGCAAGGGCCTGATGATTGGCATGGAACTGGTGGAGCGCGACGTCGATCACACGCCGGCCCGCGCCCTGTGCGACGCCGTGGTCACCCGTGCTTTCCACAACGGCTTGCTGCTGCTTTCCTGCGGCACCAGCACCGTGCGCTTCATGCCGCCGCTCAACGTCAGCGTTGGCGATATCGATGAGGCCATCGTCCTGCTGCGCGCGAGTCTCGATCAGGCATTGGCGAGGCGCTGAGGGCATGTGGCGCCGACTGCCTGTCGCACTTGTTCTGCTGTCGTGCATGGGCGCGGCGCGCGCCGAGCGGGAGCCCGTGTTGAAGCAGGTGGATCTCCCGCACAGCTATTACTGGCGTGAACTCTACCTGCCGCAACTCACCACCGGCCCCGACATGGTGAGCTTCATGCCGGATGGCGACACGCTCGTCTACAGCATGGGCGGCTCGCTGTGGCAACAGCGCTTTGACGGCGACACCGCCACCGAACTGACTCATGCCGCGCGCGCCTACGACAACCAGCCCGACGTGGCGCGCGATGGCCACAGTGTGGTGTTCACCCGCTATGACGGCAAAGCGATCGAACTGTGGCGACTCGACCTGGCAAGCGGTCGCGAGCGGGCACTGACCACGGGCGGCGCCGTGAACGTGGAACCGCGCCTGTCGCCCGACGGCCGCCAGATCGCATGGGTGTCCACGCGCGACACCGGCCATTTCAATCTGTATGTCGCCGACATCGATGCCTCAGGTTTGCATCGCGTGCGTCCCTTGCTCGGCGAGCGCAAGAGCGCGCTGGATCGCTACTACTATTCGGCGGTTGATCACGCGATCAACCCCTCGTGGTCACCCGACGGCAAGACGCTCTACTACGTCAGCAACCCGGAAATCGCCTGGGGCACAGGGGATTTGTGGTCGGTGCCGATGGCCGATCCTTCGCAGCGCAAGCGAGTGCTTGGCGAGGAAACCAGCTGGAATGCGCGCCCGGAAATGGCGCCAGACGGCAAACGCTTGCTTTACGCAAGCTATCACGGCCGCCAGTGGCAGCAGCTTTGGCTCACCACGACCGATGGCGCCGCACCGCTGCCGTTGACCTTCGGCGAGTTCGACCGCCGCAATGCGCGCTGGTCGCCCGATGGCCGCCGCATAGCCTATGTCGACAACCAGTCCGGCAACACATCGCTACGCGTGACGGAGACCCTTGGCGGCGCCACGCGCACCGTCATGCCCACCCATCGGCACACCAAGATGCCCATGGCACATCTCGTGCTCGACATCGTGAACGAACACGGCGAGCGCACACCTGCACGCGTTGTCGTGCTTGGCAGCGACGCACGTGCCTATGCGCCAGACGATGCCTGGATGCACGCCGACGACGGCTTCGACCGCAAGCTGCAAGCCACCGAAACGCACTACTTCCATTGCAACTCGCCGTGTGCGATCGACGTGCCCGTTGGTGCCGTGAAGGTCTGGGTGCAGCATGGCTTCGCCTATGCGCCATGGCGCAAGACCGTGAATGTGCGGAAGGATCGCGAGACCTCGCTGCATGTTTCACTGCAGCCGCAACCGCTGCCGGCCGCGTTCGGCGATTGGATCAGCGCGGACCTGCACATCCACATGAACTACGGCGGCCACTACCGCAACACGCCCATGAATCTTGCGCGGCAGGCGCGTGCCGAAGATCTCGATCTTGCTTACGACCTCGTGGTGAACAAAGAGGAGCGCGTGCCGGACATCGCCTCGTTCCGCACTGACGCCGATCCGGCCAGTACACCGCACAGCCTGGTTTTGCACGGTCAGGAGTATCACACCAGCTTCTGGGGCCATCTGGGCCTGCTGCATCTGGGCGACCACTTCATCACGCCGGATTTTTCCGCCTACCGGCATACCGCGCTGGCCAGTCCGTATCCCACCAACGCGGCGATTGCCGATCTGGCGCATGCACAGGGCGGACTCGTCGGCTACGTGCATCCGTTCGACACGCTCCCCGATCCCGCACACGATGCCGTGCTCAGCAACGAACTGCCCGCGGATGTGATCGAGCACAAGGTCGACTACATCGAGGTCATGGGCTTTTCCGATCACAAGGCCACGGCGCAGGTGTGGTATCGCCTGCTCAATCTTGGCTTTCACCTGCCCACCGGCGCGGGCACCGACGCCATGGCCAACTACGCTTCGTTGCGCGGCCCGGTCGGCCTCAACCGCGTGTTTCTTGATACCGACGGCAGGCGCGATGCCAACGCGGCCATGGATGCGCTGAAGGCCGGTCATGGCTTTGCCAGCAACGGACCGCTGCTTGGACTGCTCATCGACCAAGCGAAGCCTGGCGATACGCTCGCCACGGGTCGGCACCACTATCGCATCGCGCTGCGCTCGCTGGTCGCGGTGGATCATCTGGAACTGGTGCACAACGGCAACGTTGTGAAGACGTTCGCGTTGAGCGGCGACCGCAGGAGCCTCGACGACGCCGGTGACATCGACCTCAACGGCGGCTGGGTACTGCTGCGCGCATGGAACGATCGCGCCGATCCGCGGGTGCTCGATCTCTATCCCTACGCCACCACCAACCCGGTCTGGCTTGGTGACCACGTGCTTGCGCCGAGCGCGCGCAGTGATGCGGCCTGGTTTGCCGATTGGCTGACGCGGACCATCGAGGCGGCTTCTGCACGGGACGACTACAACACCGCCGAGGAGAAGCGCGTAACGCTGGACTACCTCGGTCACTCACGCGACGCCTATCGCGCCATGGCGAATGGCGTCGCGCCTTCCGAACCCAAGTGAGACAACCCATGAGGCCATCCCTGCTCCTGCTGGCGCTGTTGGCCATGAGCGCATCCGCACATGCCGACGACACGCGCTTCGTTGCCACCGATATCAATCGCCTCAACCAGGTCAGCGAACCGGCACTGTCACGCGATGGCAACTTCATCGTCTACACCGTCACCAGCGCCAATCTGGAGCGTGACCAACCGCAATCGGATCTGTGGCGTGTGCGCTACGACGGCAGCGCGCGAACCCAGCTCACGCATACGCCCGATAGCAATGAATCGCGACCGCAATGGACGGCCGACGGCAAATCCATCGCTTTCCTGTCCGATCGCAAGGTAGATGGCGAGGCGAGTGACGACGACGCCAAGACGCAGGTGTGGATGATGCCAGCCGATGGCGGCGAGGCACGCCGGGTTACCGATCTTCCCAGCGGCGTGGAAGACTTTGTCATGTCGCCCAACGGACGGCAGCTCGCGGCCATCGCGTTCGATCCCGAACAGGCCGCTGGGGCGAAAAAGCCGAAGAACCCGCCACCGATCGTCACCGACCGCTTCCAGTTCAAGGACGACGACAGTGGCTGGCTCGGCAGCCGTCACAAGCACCTGTACATGGTCGACATTGCCAGCGGCAAGGCCACCGTGCTCACGCCGGGCAGGCACGACGAACAGCTGCCGGCGTGGTCGCCCGACGGCAAGCTGATCGCCTATGTCACCAAGCGTGGTGACGACCCGGATCGTCACCTCAACTACGACATCTATGTGATCGCACCACAAGCCGGTGCCCAGGAGCGTCAGCTCACCACGTTTCCCGGCTCTGATCTCGATCCGTACTGGGAAACACGCCCCGCGTGGAGCCCGGACAGCAAGCGCATCGCCTATTTGCAGAGCGGCGAGGACAAATGGATCTACTACGCGCCCTGGCAGCTCGCGGTCATCGACGTAGCCAGCGGCAAAGCCGCCCTGCCCGCACCGATCGATCGCTGTTTCACCAAGCCGCATTGGTCGCCTGATGGTCGCAGCGTCTATGTGCTGATCGAGCAAGCCGAAGTCACCCACCTTTCCCGTATCGATGTCGCCGGCGGCAAGCTCACCGAACTGACACACGGCAATCGATTCGACGTCGATCTCGATGTCTCCGGCAATGGCCGCATCGTGGTGCTGGGCGGCGATGACACTCACCCCGTCGAACTGGCCGCCGTCGAACGCGGCACATTGCGTGCGCTCAGCGATCACAACCATTGGCTGAGCGACAAGCGTCTGGCTGCCACCGAGACGCTGCATTTCACCAGCCCCGACGGCACCGCGCTGGATGCGCTGCTGATCAAGCCGGTCGGCTACGTGCCGGGACATCGCTATCCCACCATCGTGCGTGTCCATGGTGGCCCGGTGTACCAGTTCAGCCGCGAATTCATGGCGGACTGGCAGGTCTACGCGAGCCACGGTTATGCCGTGCTCGCCGTGAATCCGCGCGGCAGTTCCGGCCGGGGTTTCGAATTCGCCAAGGCCATCTACGCCGACTGGGGCAACAAGGACACGAAGGATCTGCTGGCCGGCGTGGAACATGCGGTGGCGCTAGGCATAGCCGATCCAGCCCGCTTGGGTATTGGCGGCTGGAGCTATGGCGCGATTCTCACCGACGAAGTGATCTCGCGCGATACGCGCTTCAAAGCGGCCATCGTTGGTGCGGGCTCGGGCAACATGTATGGCATGTATGGCGATGACGAATACGCCCGCGAGTACGAGCTGGAGCTCGGCACGCCGTGGGGCAATCGGGAAGCCTACGATCGCGCAAGTTACCCGTTCCTCCACGCCAACCAGATCAAGACGCCGACCCTGTTCCAATGCGGTGAGCGCGATTTCAACGTGCCGTGCATCGGTGCCGAGCAGATGTACCAGGCGCTGCGCTCGCTACAGATTCCCACCGAGCTGGTGGTCTATCCCGGCCAGCACCACGGCATTACCGTGCCCAGCTATCTGCGTGATCGCATGGAGCGCAACCTGGCGTGGTACGACCGCTTCCTCGGAAACGGAAGCGCCACTCCGTGAGCAACACAGCGTCAGTGCGGTGGCTGGTAGCGCCCGAAACGTTTGAGCAACGCCACCAGCTGATCGTGCGGAATCGCCATGGCGAAATGCCCGCCGTCACCGTGCATGTCGCGCGCGGCAATCATCGCATTGACGATCGATTCCTCGGCCGCCTGGGCGGTCGCCTCGAACAGGCCGTCGAGGTGATCGTTGCCGATAAAGGCCGCCTGCTGCAGCGTCTTGTCATGGAGAGCGTCGCCGTTGGCCGTGGAAAAGGCGATGAAGATGTCGCCCGAACCATTGCCCGCGAAGCTGCCCATCCGCGCCAGCCCCATGCCGGCGCGCTTGGCGATGCGCTTGAGCTGATGCGGCAGCAGCGGCGCATCGGTAGCCACCACGATGATGATCGAGCCCGTGTCGCTGGCCGACGGATTGGAACCGCTGCGAATGCGGTCATCGCGCAGGTACTGCCCGACCGGAGCGCCGGCAACGCGCAGACTGTCGCGCAGGCCATAGTTGGCCTGCACCAGCACGCCGATGGTGTAGCCGTGGCCATCGACACGCACACGCCGCGAGGCCGTGCCGATACCGCACTTGAACTCATGGCAGATCATGCCGGTGCCGCCGCCGACATTGCCTTCTGCAACCGGCCCGCCTTTCGCCTGTCGCAGCGCCTGCGCGACATGCTCCGGCCGCACGTGGAACCCGTTAATGTCGTTGAGGTCGCCGTCCCAGGTTTCGGCCACCACCGGCAGCGACCACCAGTAGCCCGACGCATCGGCGCCGCCCGCATGCACGCGCTCGGCGATCACCGCGTCGCGTAC
This sequence comes from Dyella sp. OK584, assembly GCF_057787755.1. Lineage (NCBI taxonomy): Bacteria > Pseudomonadati > Pseudomonadota > Gammaproteobacteria > Lysobacterales > Rhodanobacteraceae > Dyella > Dyella sp. OK584. Next base: position 2,970,639 of record NZ_CM173542.1, on the reverse strand, counting down.
CACGCCCACGCTATGGGTGTTGGTCAGCATCACCGGGCCTTCCAGTTGGCCGGACTCGTCCAGCCAGGCAGTGCCGGTCATTTCGCCATTCCCGTTCAGCGCGAACCAGCCGCCAAAGGTGGGGATGTCGTAACTATCGTGCCCACGCGGCAGGATCGCGGTGACGCCCGTACGCACTTTGTGCCCGTTGGCGAGATCCTCGATCAGGGTCACCTGGCCCACGGTAACCCCGGCGACGTCGGTGATGGCATTCAGCGGCCCGGGCGTGCCGTCGAAGGGAACGCCGATATCTCTTGCGCGCGGCTCGGCAGCCGTGGCCATACTGCACAGCACACACAACAAAAGTGCGAGGCGAAAACGGGGCATGGCATCTCCGTGGGGCAACCCTTAGTCGCGCCAGTCTATCCCGAGATCGGAGTCACGCATGCCGGCTGATACAACCATCCTGGAACTCGATCACGCACGCGCTCTGTCGCCGCGTTACTACTTCGGCGACGCGATGCTGACGATGGAGCATCGTGCGGTATTCGCACGCAGCTGGCAGCTGGTGGCGCACCAGAGTCTGCTGGCGGAGCCGGGCGACCATGTGGTCGAACACGTCGGCGGCGTGCCCGTGCTGCTGGTGCGCGGTCAAGACGGCGTGCTGCGCGCCTTCCCCAATGTCTGCCGCCACCGCGCCGGGCCGCTGGCCCTGTGCAACGGCAAGGGTGCGCGCTCGCTGCACTGCAAATACCACGGCTGGACCTACACGCTGGAAGGCCAGTTGCGCAGTGCACCAGAAATGCAGAGCGCCAGCGATTTCCGCGTCGAAGATATTCGCCTGCCGCCGCTGCGCGTGCACGAATGGCAGGGTCTGGTGTTCGTGGCACTGGACCCGGCCGTGCCGCCTTTCGAGGAAGTGTATGCGGGCATCACCGAATGCATCGCGCCCATCGACCTCTCCGCCATGCGCTACCTGCGCCGCGACAGTTACGACATCGACTGCAACTGGAAGGTCTACATCGACAACTTCCTGGAAGGCTATCACCTCGCCCATGTGCATCCAGGCCTGTCGAAGGTGCTCGATTACCGTGCATACGACACCGAACTGTCTCCGTGGCATTCGCTGCAATCCTCACCGCTGCGCAACAGTTCGGACATCTACGGCGATGGCCGCGCCTTCTATTACTTCGTCTACCCCAACGTGATGCTCAACATCATGCCGGGTCGATTGCAGACCAACCGCATCCTGCCGCTGGGCCCGGGGCGCTGCCGCGTGGAGTTTGACTACTACTACTCGCAGGACGACGCGGCGCAGGCGCGCATCCTGGCCGACCAGTCCTTCAGCGACGAAGTGCAGCACGAAGACATTTCCATCTGCGAGGCCGTGCAGAAAGGGCTTGCCTCCGGTCACTACGAGGCAGGACGCCTCTGCCCCAGGCGCGAAAGCGGCGTCTGGCACTTCCATAACCTGTTGCGCACGGCCTATGCCCGTGACGAGGAAGCATCCGCATGACGTTCAAGCTGTCCAGCCTGTTCTGCGCCATCGCGGTCATGGCGTCCGCCTCTTCGGCAGACGCACGGAGCGCAGAGCGCGTCGTGGTGCACGCCGGTCACCTGCTCGACGTTGACAGCGGCAACATGCTCGCCGACCAGGCGGTGACGATTGAAAACGGCCGCGTCGTCAGCGTACGGCCCTGGTCCGCCGCTGCTGCTGCCACCGGTGTAAAAGTACTCGACTGGACCAGCTACACGATCGTGCCCGGCATGATGGACATGCACACTCATATCGCGGATGAAACCGAAAGCGCCGACCCTGGCGCGGCGCTGAAGAGCACGCCTGCTCGCGATGCCTTTATCGGTGCGAAGAACGCACGCGACACGCTGCACGCCGGGTTCACCACCGTACGCGACGTGGGCGTCTATCGCGGCTTTGCCGACATCACGCTGCGCGACGCCATCAACGCCGGCTATGTGCCAGGGCCGCGAATGTTCGTTGCCGGCGCCTACATCACCATTCCGGGCGGCGGTGGCGAGATCACTGGCTTGCCGCCGGGTACGGAGGTGCCGATGGAATTTCGCCGTGGCGTCTCCAAGGGTGTTGATGACGTGCGCAGGCATGTGGACATGATCCTTGATCACGGCGCGGACCTCATCAAGGTCATCGCCACTGGCGCCGTGCTCACCGACGGCACCGAGCCCGGGCAGTCTGAATACACCGAAGCGGAGATCCACGCCGCCGTGGAGGAAGCCGCCAAGCGCGGCAAGTTCGTTGCCGCGCATGCACACGGTGCCGAAGGTATCAAGCGTGCGGTGCGCGCGGGGGTGCGTTCGATAGAACACGGTTCGCTGATCGACGACGAGGGTATCGCGCTGATGAAACAGCGCGGCACCTGGCTGGTCGCAGACATCTACAACGGCGACTACATCGACAGCGTGGGTCGAAGCGAGGGCTGGTCGGCCGAGAAACTGCGCAAAAACGTGGAGACCACCGACGCGCAGCGCGAAGGTTTCCGCAAGGCAGTCAAGGCGGGCGTGCACATTGCCTTCGGCACCGATGCGGGCGTTTATCCGCATGGCGACAACGCGCGCCAGTTTGCCTACATGGTGCGTTACGGCATGACGCCGCTGCAGGCGATCCGCTCGGCCACCATCGATTCGGCGCGCTTGCTGGGCAAGGAAAAGGAACTGGGCTCCATTGCCCCCAGCAAAGCGGCGGACCTGGTAGCGGTAGCCTGCGATCCCATTCAGAACATTGAATGCTTGCGCCAGGTACGTGGTGTGATGAAGGCCGGCACGCCGGTTTCCCTTGACTGAACCAGGTAGGCGCGCATGAGCAACGGCAACAAGATCGGTTTCTGGACCTGCACCGCGCTGGTCGTGGGCAACGTCATCGGCATGGGCATCTTCATCTTGCCCGCGTCGTTGGCGCCGTACGGCTTCAACGCGCTGATCGGCTGGGTGGTCACCCTGGCGGGTTGCCTGGCGTTGGCACGTGTGTTCGCCCATCTTTCGCATGCGATGCCGAACGCTGATGGCCCTTATGGCTATATCCGCAGCACGCTGGGGGAGCTGCCGGCGTACATGGCACTGTGGGCGTATTGGGTGTCGCTGTGGCTCACCAACGCGGCACTCGCGACGGGCGTGGTCGGCTACATCACCGTGGTCATGCCGGAACTGGGACGTATCCAACCGACGCTGTTCGCATTGGGTCTGCTTTGGTCGTTCGTCGCCATCAACTTGTTTGGTGTGCGAACGGGAGGCAGCGTGCAGATCGTGACCACCGCGCTGAAGCTACTGCCCATGCTCGCCATCGCACTTCTCGGCGGATGGATGCTGCTCACCACGCCGGAGAGCTACAGCGCGCACCCGCCTGTCACGCCGATCGCGTTGAACGATGTGATGGCGGCATCGACCATTGCGCTGTTCGCCATGCTCGGCATTGAATCGGCCAGCGTGCCGGCGTGCCGAGTCGATAATCCAGGGCGGACCATTCCGCGAGCGACCATGGCGGGCACGGTGCTGACGGCCATCGTGTACATCATCGTATCAAGCGTACCGATGCTGCTGATTCCGCAATCGGAGCTCGCCAACGCCAGTGCGCCATTCGCCACGCTGATGGACCGCTACGTTGGTGCCGGTGTGGGCCGCTGGCTCTCCCTGTTCGTGGTCGTCAGCGGACTGGGCGCACTCAACGGCTGGACCCTTCTGGTGGGCGAACTCACACGCACCATGGCCAACAACGGCGTGTTGCCCGCCGTGCTCGCCCGCAACAATCGCCATGGCGCCCCCGCCATCGCACTGGTGGTCACCGGCGTACTTGGCTCGGCGATGATATGGATGAGCTACAGCAAATCGCTGGTGACAGCCTTCACCTTCCTCACGCGCGTCGTGACCGCCGCCAACCTGCCGCTCTATCTGTGCTGTTCCCTCGCGCTCGCGGTGTTGTGGCGACGCGGCGCAGCACCCGATGCAGGGCGGCGGGCGGTGCTCTTCGCCCTGGTGGGCACGCTCTTCGTGATCTTCGCCTTCATCGGCAGTGGCCGTGAGCCGTTCCTGCTCGCCTTGGGCCTGATGGCGGCGGGCCTGCCGCTGTATGCCTTCATGCGCCTGCGCCGCCCGGCTGCGGTCCCCGCCAAGGTTTGAACACGATGCGCGATCCACGCTACGACGTCCTGTTCACGCCGATAAAGATCGGCCCGGTCACGGCGAAGAACCGGTTCTTCCAGGTGCCTCATTGCAATGGCATGGGCCACGCCATGCCGCTGGCCCATGCGGCGATGCGCGAGATCAAGGCCGAGGGCGGTTGGGCGGTAGTTTCCACCGAGGAGTGCGAGATCCATCCGAGCAGCGACCTCACGCCCTACGTGGAAGCGCGACTGTGGGACGATCGTGACATCCCTGCCCTTGCGCTGATGTGCGACAGGGTGCATGCGCATGGCGCGCTGGCAGCGGTGGAGCTGTCGCACAATGGCCCGACCGCCTCGAACCTGTATTCACGAGAAGTGCTGCTTGGCCCTTCGCACCAGCCGTCCAAGTACGGCTATCCGTCGCAGGCGCGCGCGATGACGCGCCACGACATCCGCGAATACCGACGCTGGCATCGTGAAGCTGCCCTGCGTGGCAAGCGCGCCGGCATGGACATCATCTACGTCTACGCCGCGCACGATCTTTCGTTGCCGATGCACTTTCTCCAGCGCCGTCGCAACCAGCGCAGCGACGAGTACGGCGGTTCGCTGGAAAACCGCATGCGCCTGTTGCGCGAAGTGCTCCAGGACACGCGCGATGCCGTTGGCGATACCTGCGCCGTAGCGCTGCGCTTCGCCACCGAAGAATTGCTGGGGCCCGGTGGCGTGGAACTGGCCGAAGCGCAGGACATCGTGGGCCTCCTCGCCGAGGTGCCCGACTTGTGGGACGTGAATCTTGCGGCCTGGTACAACGACTCGGTGCCCTCGCGTTTCGCCGCCGAAGGAGCGCAGGAACCGTTCATCGATTTCGTCAAGAAAACCACGACCAAGCCGGTGGTGGGTGTGGGTCGCTTCACCTCGCCGGACACCATGGTCTCGCAGATCCGCCGTGGCGTGATCGACATGATTGGCGCCGCACGCCCGTCCATCGCCGATCCGTTCCTGCCCAGGAAAATCGAGGAAGGCCGCGTCGACGATATCCGTGAATGCATCGGCTGCAACATCTGCGTGTCCGGCGACATGACCATCTCGCCGATCCGTTGCACGCAGAATCCGACCATGGGTGAGGAGTGGCGAAAGGGCTGGCATCCGGAGCGCATCCAACCCAAGCGTCAATCGAGCCGCGTGCTGGTGGTAGGTAGTGGCCCCGCCGGTCTCGAAGCGGCGCGCGCGCTCGGCCAGCGCGGCTATGAAGTGAGTCTCGCAGAAGCCCGCCGCGAGCTGGGCGGCCGCGTCACCCGCGAAGCGCGCCTGCCAGGCTTGGCCGAATGGGCGCGCGTGCGCGACTGGCGTGTCGGCCAGATCGGCAAGCTACCGAATGTGGCCGTCTATCTCGATTCCGAGCTCACCGCTCAGGACGTGCTCGACTTCGGCGCCGAACATGTGGTGCTGGCCACGGGTTGCCACTGGCGCCGCGACGGCTTCGGCCGCAGCAATGGCTTCAGCATCCCCGGCTTCAGCGACCATCCGGGCATATTCACGCTCGACGATCTGATGGACGGCAAAATGCCTGAAGGCCGCGTGGCGGTGTTCGACGACGACGGCTTTTACTACGCCAGCATGGCCGCCGAAATGCTGCGCAGCCGCGGCTGCGAGGTGGCTTATGTCACCCCCGAGGACAGTGTCGCACCCTGGAGCGTGAATACGCTCGACTATCGCCACATCCGTAAACGGATGGCCAAACAAGGTATCGAGCCGATTGTCTCGAACAATATCGTAGGTTTCCACGGCACCACGTTGACGCTGGAGAACACCTGGGACGGCCAATACGTCGAGCGCACTTGCGATGCCGTCGTCACCGTCACATCGCGCCTGCCCAACGACACGCTCTACCAGGAGTTGTTGCAACGTGAAGCGGATTGGGCTGATGCAGGCATCCGTTCCCTACGCTGCATGGGTGACGCCGAAGCCCCCGGCCTGATCGCGCATGCGGTCTACGCCGGCCATCGCTACGCGCGAGAGTTGGAGGAGCCAGCCTCCGACGAGGTTGCATTCAAGCGTCATTTTCATACGGCACGCTCCGAGGATCTGCGGCGCGACGAATAGATTCAGAGCTGGCATAACGTGTCGTTGTCCCGGCGGCTCTCAACAGCCGTCGGAATGGCGAGCGATGAACTATTCAAACCTGCACCACGTGTGGTGCAACCAGTTGGATCAGGCGCGATTGGCCAGCGCCAGAATGTCCACGCTCTCCAGCACGGCTTTGGCCGAACCATGCCTCGCCACCGAAAGCATGGCCTGACCGATGAGATCCGTGCTCGACACGTGCCTCGGGAAAAGCGCGCGCAGCAGCGGAATCACTGGCCGGGTGATGTCATAGACCAGGCGAACCATGGCGGTCTTGGAGCGCTCGCCGTGCGCGGGCGCGATAAACCCCGGGCGAAACAGGTAAACCCCTTTGAATGGCAGTCGACGCAGCGCATTCTCGGTGCGCCCCTTCACGCGCGCCCACATCGTGCGCCCTCGCTCGCTGCTATCGGTTCCTGCGCCGGACACATAGACGAACGTCATCGAAGAATTCTGCCGCGCCAGGACTTCGCCGGCCGCCATGGTCACGTCGTAGGTAAGTTGCGTATAGCGCTGTTCGCTCATACCTGCCGAACTTACGCCAAGGCAGAAGAAACATGCATCGAATCCGCGCAGGCTCGTTTCGACATCGTCATAGCGGAGGAAATCCTGGCGCAAAAGCTCACGCAGTTTCGGGTGTTGCATGCCAAGCGCTGTGCGCCCGATCGCGAGCACCTCGCTCACATCATCCGCCTGCAGGCATTCGCGCAGCACTCCCTGCCCCACCATGCCGGTGGCGCCAAACAGCAATACCTTCATGCCGCCTCCTTCGCTTGAATCGACGGCCAGCGCACGGCGGTGAGTTGCTCCGACACCTGCCACAAGCGCGTTGCCGCAGCGACGTCGCGAGCCTTCGCGCCGATAACAGCCTCGCCCACCGGCCCTCTCAACTCGAACGCACCCTTGGGTCCGTAGTAACCCGCATCCATTGCATCGGGCGACGTCGCCGCATACAGCGTAGGCAGCGCGCCGTCCGCTGCCGATTGCGACATCCACGGCTCGATCAGCTTGCCAAGTCGCTCACCTAGACCCGGCCTTCCTTCTCGTCCCAGACCCGGACCGCTGCTTTGCAGTCCGGTACGTGCATAACCAGGATGGCAGGCATTGCTCATCAGACCCCAGCCACTCGCATCGCTGCGATGCTGCAGTTCCAGCGCGAACAGCAACATCGCCAGCTTGGATTGCCCATAGGCAAGCCACGATTGGTAGCGACGTTCCCATTGCAGATCATCGAAATGGATGGCGGCGCCCAGACGATGCGCAGCACTGCTCACATTGACCACGCGGGGCGCGTGTCCTCGCCGCAGCAGTGGCAACAGTTGCGCGGTGAGCGCGAAGTGGCCCAGATAGTTGGTGCCAAACTGCAGTTCGAAACCATCAGCGGTGACGTGGCGCGTGGGCGGCGTCATCACGCCGGCATTGTTGATGAGCAGGTCCAAAGTCGAACCTTCGCCCGCCATTTGCGCCGCAAAATCAGCGACGGAAGCCAGGTTCGCCAGGTCGAGAGGTGCGTAGCGGACATTGGCGTCTGGATGGCACGCACGTATGCTCGCCAGCGCTTCGGCACCCTTGGCATCATTGCGACCAATGAGCACAACCTCCGCTCCGGCACCAGCCAGTGCGAGTGCCGCCTCGTAACCGATGCCGCTGGTGGCTCCGGTGATCACCACACGGCGCTGCTGCTGCGATGGCATGTCCTGCACGTTCCATGGGTTCATGGTTGGCAGCCTCATTGTTCGGGAAACGCAGGGAAATCACCTGCATCGAAACCGGTGGAAAGGCTCACCGCTCGCCAGCGTTCCGCCGCACTCGTGCGCGCCTGTTCGACACCGCCAAAGAAATGCAGTGCATCGCTTCCCAGCAGCAGGTGCGCCGGTGGATGGTCGTGATACGCGAGTTGCAACACGACCTGCGCCACACGTGCCGGATCGCTGGCCTCGTTGCCGCGATAGTCCTTGAGCAAGGCCTGCATCGCGCCGACCGATGGCTGGTAATCGGGCAACAGATCCGGCAGTGCGCGATTGGCTTCTGCAGCCCAGCCGGTGCGCATGCCGCCCGGTTCCAGCGAGCAAACCTTGATGCCCAGCGGCGCCACTTCCGCCGCCAACACTTCGGTGAATCCGCCCACGGCCCACTTGGCCGACTGGTAGGCTGCCAGTCCCGGCGTACCTATGCGGCCACCTACAGATGAGATCTGCAGGATGTGGCCCGCCTGCTGTTTGCGCATCACTGGCAGCGCCGCGCGCGTCACGTTGACCACACCATAGAAGTTGGTGTCGATCTGGGCGCGGAAATCGGCTTCGTCGCTTTGCTCAAACGGCGCAATGTGGCCGAAGCCCGCATTGTTGACCACGACATCCAGACGGCCAAACGTATCGACAGCTGCCTGCACGGCTACCCGCGCAGCTTTGGCGTCGGTCACGTCGAGCGCGACAGCACGCACCTGGTCGCCATACCGCGTGACGAGATCCTCCAGTTGCCGCGTATCACGGGCAGTGGCCACAAGACGGTCACCGTGCGCCAGCACGGCCTCGGCAATGTCGCGACCCAAGCCACGGGCGCTACCGGTTACAAGCCAGACTTTGGACATGGAATGTCTCCTTCAATGAAAGAAATTGAGTGATTACACACTCATTTATGAAATACAAGAAATCAGGTCTTGGCGATCGCGTTCCAGAACGCCTCGAAACCCGCTGACCGATAGTGCTCGGCCCGCTCGGGTTCTCGGGCAATGAAATCCATGGTGGTTTCGGCCAACGCCCCCATCAACGCACCGACGAAAGCCGGCGGATGATCACGCAGGAAGCCCTTGGCCATCGCCTCGTGCAACATGCCGTTGACCTCGCCGAAGGCAGCGGCGCCGGCAGCCTTGCTTTCAGACGTCACCCGCTCGGATACGGTCAGTTGGGCCATCACTTTCCGTTCGTACGGATGGGCCACGCCCCAGTCGATGTAGGTGCTCCAGACATGTCGTGATCGTTCACGGACACCGGCTCGGTGCGGATATCCCGCCAGCATGGCCTCCCGCAGCTCGCCTTTCAGTTCCAGGTAGAGCTGGTTGAGCAACTCGTCCTTGCTGCTGAAGTAGGTGAACAGCGTGCCCTCGGCCACGCCCGCCAACTTGGCAATCCGCGCCGTGGGCGCACTCGCCCCCTGTTCCGCGAACACTTGGGTCGCGGCGTCCAGGATGGCGTTGCGTTTGTCTTCGCTGCGGGGACGGGCCATGGTGGCGATCGTATATTGAGTGCGTACTCAATCATATTCCGACAAAAGGTGAGCCGCAAGTGGCTGATCGATACACGTTCAGAGCAGGCCCTCGACCGGCAGCAAGCCACCCACGTTGACCTTGAAGCGACGCCACCAGCTGGTTTCGGGTGCATGGTCGTAGCGGATCATCTCCCCGCCCGGCTGCTTCGCCTCCCAATACACGTCGCCCTTCGGGTCGAGCAGCACCTGGTAGCTGTGCTCGGGCTTCGTGGCGTCGGCGAAGATCGCCAGCAGCGCCTTGGCGAGCGCGGGTGAGTCGACGATTACCCCGTCTTCGGTATTGAGGTGAACCGAACGCGGGTCCAGGTTCATCGAACCTACAAATGCATGCTGGTCGTCGACCACGAAGGCCTTGGCATGCAGGCTGTTGTTGCCAGACGAAGAACCGAAGAAGTGGCTGCCACCACCGCTGCGCCGCGCGTCGGGTTTCAACTCGTAGAGCTGGATGCCCGCCTTCAGCAACGGCACGTGATAAGACGCATAGGCCACATACACGTTGCCAGCATCGGTGGACGCCAGCGAATTGGTGAGCACCTCCACCGTTACGCCGCGCTCGCGAATGCCCTGTAGATAGGCTGTGCCCTTGTCACCCGGCACGAAATACGGAGAGATCAGGGTCAGCCGATGCTGTGCCGTATCCGTCCATGCGCGGATCGCAGGCGCCATGTGCAGATCCTTGCCATCGGCATCGGGATTGCCTTTGTCAGGATCATCTGCAAGGTAGGTCGCCCGCCCCCAGGCCCACTCCGTGGCCGGTGTTTCACGGGCGAGGTCGCCCACGCGGCTCACCAGATTTTGCGCGTATCTGCTTTGGCTGAACTGGCGTGCCGTGGCCACCATCGTCTTGCGGATTTTCTCCAACTCGTCCGGGTTGGGGGCGTTCTTGTGGAAAGCGGCGATGGGAAATGACTGCTGGCTGTTCCAGTAGCGATCGAAAACTTGCCCGACTTCCGCCACTACAGGTCCCGCCACCAACACGTCGAGGTCCCGGAAATTGACGGTGCTGTCGGCATCGAAATATTCGTCGCCGATATTACGTCCGCCCACGACGGCCATCGCGCCGTCGGCAATGAAAGCCTTGTTGTGCATCCGCCGGTTGAGCCGCGAGAAATCCCCGGCGAATTGCTTGCCTATGCCCCACAACGATGAGTTGCGCTCCAGGAACGGATTGAACAGCCGGATCTCGATGTTGCGGTGACCGTCGAGCACGCGCAGCACATCGTCATTGCCGGCCACGTGCAGGTCGTCCAGCAGCAGGCGCACGCGCACGCCACGGTCGGCCGCCGCCAGCAGACGCTCCGCCAGCAGCTCGCCGGTCGCATCGCTGTGGAACATGTAGTACTGCAGATCGAGCGAATGCACCGCGCGATTGGCCAGCGCAATGCGGGCCAGCAAGGCGTCATTGGAATCGCTGATCAGGCGCAGCGCCGACTCGGTGCCGTGCTGCGACGCGATGCGGGACGCATAGGCAACCAGCGGCGCATCCGCCTGCACCGGCAACATGGTGCTGGGGACGCGTGGATAGTCGGGGCGAAGGTCCGAATGGGTACAGGCGGCTAGCGCCAGCAGCCCCAAACAGGCAAGGCGACGCAACAGTGTCCAGTCCATGCTCCCCTCCTTGGCATGAACTCTAATGCAGGAGAGGGCGCGGTGCGCGACCGGCCTTGCCGCGTTACGGCATGGCGAGGCTCTTTAGGGGATAGGCTGTTCGCGCACTGGGTGCGCTCCTGCAAGAAACCCGACTACCGGCCGAAGGTAATTTCCTTGCCCTCGTGGTCGCGGTCCCAGCCGCGCAGTTCGTCACGGATATGCGCCACGCGCTGGCGACCAAGCGCGTTGCGCTCCTCGTCCAGCACCTGGCCATCCAGCAACTCGGCGAGGCGCTGCGCGGTGGGCAGCATCGTGTCCCACGCATCCAGTGCAGGGATCGGCGCCGGCAAGGTCATGAAGAAACTCAGGCCCGGCGTGCGTAGTGCATCGAGCCGGGTCAGGTCGAAATTACCCGGCTTGAGCATGTTGGCCACGCTGAAGATCGGGCCCAGCTCGCGCTTGCCATCCACCAGGCGGTGGTAGATGCCCATGTCGCCGAATTCCAGCCCGGCCTTCTCGGCGGCCACGATCAGGTCCGCGCCGTTGAACACGCTGCCTTCGCGGGCCACCACGAACAAGGTGACAATGCGTTCTACGGGCATGCGCTCCGGCCGACGGCCCAGATCGGAGCGCTGTGGCACACGAGGCGCAGCCTGTGCAGGCGCCGGTGCAGCCACTGCAGCAGGCGCGGGCTCGGTCGCACGCGGCGCCGGCTCGTGCCCGTTTCCATGCGCAAGGTTCTGCTCGAACTGCTCCGGCGGCGCACGCAGTGCGTCGACGATGGATGCGGCAATGCCCTGCGGCTTGCCAAGCGGCGCCGGATCGATCCTGTTTTTGCCACCGGCCAGCGTGGCACCGAGTCGTTCCAGTTCCTCGCGCAGCCCCATGTCCAGCTCGCCCTGTTGCGGAGCACGGTCATCGAGCGAGTCCATGTGGAAATCGTCCCGAGCGCTGAAGGACGGTTCGTCCTGCGTCCCGCCCTCCCCACCGAAGGTCGGCTCGCGCCGCTCACCGGAGGGGCCGGGCACGATACGCCGCCTGCCCTGCTCTTTCTTTGGCAGGCCGAACAACCAGATCAGTGCGAGCACGATCAGGCCGACGATCAGCATCGGAATGCCCACGGCGGGATTCCAGGCAAAGGCAAGTATGGGTTGCGCGGTCATATCAAGTCCTCAAGCTGCGCCCGCAAGTTTAGCCGCTTCGGCGAGATCGACCTGCACCAGGCGCGACACGCCCGGTTCGCGCATGGTCACGCCGCACAGCTGCGAGGCCGCCTCCATGGTGGCCTTGTTGTGGCTGACAAAGATGAACTGCACCTTCTCGCTCATCTCCCTCACCATGTTGGAGAAGCGACCCACGTTGGCCTCGTCCAGCGGCGCGTCCACCTCGTCGAGGAGACAGAACGGCGCCGGATTGAGGCCGAAGATGGCGAAGACCAGCGATACCGCAGTCAGTGCCTTCTCACCGCCGGATAACAGCGTGATATTGGACACACGCTTGCCCGGCGGGCGAGCCATGATCGCGACGCCCGTGTCGAGCAGATCGTCGCCGGTAAGTTCGAGGTAGGCATGGCCGCCGCCGAACAGGCGCGGGAACAGCTCCTGCACGCCGGCATTCACACGGTCGAAGGTTTCCTTGAAGCGTTGGCGCGTCTCGCGATCGATCTTCTTGATCGCCGCCTCCAGCGTCTCCATCGCGCTGACCAGGTCGGCGAGCTGGTTGTCGAGGTAGGTTTTGCGCTCGCTCTGCTCGGCATGTTCCTGGATCGCGGCGAGGTTCACCGGCTCCAGGCGCACGATCTTCTGGCCGATCTCGGTGAGTTGCGTGCGCCACTGGCTGGCGTCGGCGTCTTCCACCAGTTCGGCGAGCAGCGGCTCGAGTTCGAGGCCGGAGGCGGTGATCGCTTCGGCCAGCTGCTCGGCCCGCAGATGCAGTGCCTGTGCGGCGAGCTTTTTCTGCGACAGGTTTTCGCGCAGGCCGTTGAGGCCCTGCTCGATGCGATGGCGCTCCTGCTCAAGGCGACGGAATTCGGCGTCGCAGTCTTCCAGCGCGCGGCGTGCTTCCACCAGCTGCTTGTCGACGAGAAGGCGCTGATCCAGATAGGTCTGGCGCTCGGCTTCCAGCTCGGCAATCGGGTCCGAGCCGGCGACAAGCTGTTCGGTGATCTCTGTGCGACGCGCTTCAATCTGGCGAAGCTGGGTCTCCATGCGGGCCAGCGACTGTTCCAGCGAAGTCAGCGAAGAACGCTTCGATTCCATCGACAGCGCCAGTGCATGAGCCTGGTCCGCCGCCTCGCGCGCATTCATGCGCGCCTCTTCGCGCGATTCCAGCAAGGCGCGGCGTTCGTTCTCCAGTTCACGGCGCTGGTCTTCCATGTCGCCCATGTGGCCGACGGATTCGTCCAGGCGCGCACGCGCATCGCGCGTCTGCGTCTGCAGTTCGTCCAACTGGTTGATCAAGTCAGTTAGTTCGCCGGTCACTTTCTCGGCGCGCGCGCGTGCGGTTTCCATCTTGCCGCGATGACTCTGCAGCTGGCCGGCCAGTTCGGACTGGCGACGGTGCGCGTTGTACAACTCGCGCTGCGCGTCGTCGCGGGCGCGCTCGGCTTCGAACTTGCTCGTGCGCAGATCATCAAGCGTGTTGGTGGCTTCCTCGATGCGCTCTTCCAGCGCAAGGATCTGCTCGGCCAGCGTACGCATCTCGCGCTCGCGTGCCAGCACACCCACCTGGTTGCCCTGCGCACGACGCACGCGCGCCCAGCCCGGACCCAGCCATTCGCCGTTGCGTGTCATCACCGACTGGTAAGGCGCCAACGCCGACAGGCCAGCCACGATCTGGTGCGCGTGCTCAATGGAATCGGCGGTCAGCACATGGGCAAGGATGGCCATGGCCGAAGCGGGACCACGCACATGCGCCGCCAACGTGCCGGCGGTATTGATGCCGCCTTCGGCAGCATCGACCAGCGCCACGTCGGCGTTCTCCAGCGAGCCGAACTCGGCGGCCAGCGCGTGCGATTCGTTCACCAGCACGCTGTCGAGAAAGCCCGCCAGCGCTGTTTCCACGGCGGTTTCCCAGCCCGCTTCCACCTGCAGCGACTCGCCAAGGCGTCGCGACTTGTCCAGCCCCAGCCGTGCGAGCCAACCACTGGCAGCGCTTTCGTCCTGGCCCAGCGCGGCATGCTGCAGTGCTTCGAGCGAAGCCTGGCGACCGCGTGCGGTCTGCAATTGCTGGCGCGCCTCGTTGAGCGAGGACTGCACCTGGCGTTCCTCGTCCAGCACCTTTTCGTGGCTGGTCTTGTGCTGGTCGAGCAGGCTACCCAGCGATTCCACGCGTTCGCGCTGGGTGTCGTGCTCGATATGCAGCTGCTCGGACGCAGCGTCGAGCGCTGCCACGTCGGTGGCCTTCTGCTCTGCTTCCAGCGTCTCGCGACGGCGCGACAGGTCAACGGCCTGGCGGTCAAGGTAGTTGAGCTTGGTGCGCTCCACTTCGGCCGCGCGGCTGGACTCGCCCGCGGTGCGGGTGTGCGTATCCCAACGCTGCTGCCAGTCGGCCAGCTTGGTTTCGGTGTCGCGCAGCGATTCGGTGGTGTCGTCCTGCATCTGCTGCAGGGCTTCGAGCTTCGGCTCGCCTTCGGCCAGCGCCATCCTCAGGGTTTCCACCTGGGTGCGGTCGTTGGTGATGTGCTCGGCCAGTTCGGCGTGCTCGCGTTCGGTATCGGCCTGCGCGCGCTGCAGGCGGTCGGCCGTCTCGCGGTTGTAGCGCACCTGCTGTTCGACACGGGCGATCTCGGCGCCGACCTTGTAGACCTCGGCCTGCACCGCATTCAAATGCTCGGAGGCGCCGTTGTGGCGCTCGCGCACGCTTTCCAGCTGCGCCTCGACATGGCGCTGCCCGGCCAGCTGCTTCTCGATCTCGATCTCGGCGGCGGACAGGCCCTGGCCTTCACCGTCGTGTTGGCTCTTCAAACTGCGGTATTCGAGCGCGCGCAGCTCGGCCTCCTTGCGGACCTGCTCTTCCTTCAGCGCTTTCCAGCGCTCGGCGGCACGGGCCTGGCGGTTGAGATGTTCGAGCTGCTTGTCCACTTCGTCGCGCACGTCGCGCACGCGATCGAGGTTCTCGCGAGTGGATTTGATGCGGCTCTCGGTTTCCTTGCGCCGCTCCTTGTACTTGGAGATGCCGGCCGCCTCTTCCAGGTGCATGCGCAGCTCGTCGGGCGCCGCCTCGACGATCTGGCTGATCATGCCCTGCTCGATGATCGAATAGCTGCGCGGACCCAGGCCGGTGCCGAGGAACAGATCGGTGATGTCGCGGCGGCGGCAGCGCGCGCCATTGAGGAAGTAGGCGGACTGGCCATCGCGGCTAACCTGGCGCTTCACCGAGATCTCGGCGTACTGGCCGTACTCGCCCTGGATGGTGCCGTCGCTGTTGTCGAAGATCAGCTCGACCGTGGCCTGACCCACCGGCTTGCGCGAGTTGGAGCCGGAGAAGATCACGTCGGTGAGCGAGTCGCCGCGCAGGCGACTGGCCGCGCTCTCACCCATCACCCAGCGGATGGCGTCGATGATGTTGGACTTGCCGCAACCATTGGGCCCCACCACGCCAGTCATGTTGGTCGGCAAGTGCAGGGTGGTCGGGTCCACGAAGGACTTGAAGCCGGCGAGTTTGATCGTGGTCAGGCGCATTCGGGCATCAGCATCTTGGAGGGATGCCCGAGGCACTCGGGCGATGGGTCACTGTGCCAAACGTAAGCCATGGCCGCAATGCGTTTCAGCAGGATGTTTCACTTTAATATCGATTCTTAAATCAATGTTATTAAAGGATTTATTTTTATTGCTCTTTGTCGTCATCCCAGCTACGGCTGGGATCCTGCGACTTTGCAGTACGCCGGGACACTGAAGGTGCTGAATCCCAGCGTCCGCTGGGATGACGGTAACCCGTAGGGCGAGGCTATTCGCCGGGCGCCTTTGCATCAATGGACAACGCATGGATGCCGTTGTCCATCAGCCCCTGCAGCGCTGCATAGACCTGGCGATGCCGCTTGATCGGCAGCTGGCCGGCAAATGCCGCGCTGACGATGCGCACGTGGAAATGGCCTTTGCCTTCGTTGGCATGGCCGGCGTGCTTGTGGCCCTCGTCCAGCACTTCGAGAGCCATTGGATCGAGCGCCTGCTGCAGGCGCTCGCGGATCTGCTCGACCATCGAGGCGTTCATGCCGCCGGAAGCGCCTTGCGGAACGGCTTGACGCTGACGCTGGCATAGACGCCGGCGGCCACGTAGGGATCGGCCTTGGCCCAGGTCTCCGCCTCGGCCTGCGAAGGGAATTCGGCCAGGATCAGACTGCCGGTGAAGCCGGCCGGGCCCGGATCTTCCGAGTCGATGGCCGGGAACGGACCGGCCACCAGCAAGCGCCCTTCGTCCAGCAGCTGCTGTAGACGGGCAATATGTGCTGGGCGAGCGGCTTTACGATTTTCAAGCGAATCAGGTACATCCGTACCAATGATAGCAAACCACATGAATTAGGCCTCGGGGCGCATATAGGGGAACAGCAGCACGTCGCGGATCGACGAGGCGTTGGTCAGCAGCATCACCAGACGATCGATGCCGATGCCCAGACCACCCGTCGGCGGCAAGCCCACTTCCAGCGCTCGGATGTAGTCAGCGTCGAAGTGCATGGCCTCGTCGTCACCGGAGGCCTTGGCGTTGACCTGGGCCTGAAAGCGCGCGGCCTGATCTTCCGGATCGTTCAACTCGGAGAAGCCGTTGGCGAGCTCCTTGGCGTTGACGAACAACTCGAAGCGATCGGTGATGCCCGGCTTGGTATCGCTCTCGCGGGCGAGCGGCGAGACTTCCACCGGATGGTCGGTGATGAAGGTCGGCTGGATCAGCGTGTGCTCCACCGTCTTCTCGAAGATCTCCAGCAGCAGGCGACCCCAGCCGAAATCGGCCTTCGCCTGGCAGCCCAGCCGCTTGGCGTGGGCGGCAAGCGCATCGCGGTCACGCAACTCGTCGCGACGAATTTCCGGATTCAACTCCAGCACCGCCTCCTCCATGCTCCAGCGACGGAACGCCGGGCCTACGTCGATCTCGGTGCCTTCCCAAGTGAGCTTGGTGGTACCGATCACGGCCTGGGCCGACGCGCGGATCACTTCCTCGGTGAGGTCCATGATCTCGGTGTGTGTGGCGTAGGCCTGGTAGAGCTCGAGCATGGTGAACTCGGGGTTGTGCCGGGTGGACACGCCCTCGTTGCGGAAATTGCGGTTGATCTCGTACACGCGATCGAAGCCGCCGACCACCAGGCGCTTGAGGTACAACTCCGGCGCCACGCGCAGGTAGAGGTCCATGTCTAGCGCGTTGTGATGCGTGACAAACGGACGCGCGGTGGCGCCGCCCGGAATCACGTGCATCATCGGCGTTTCCACTTCCATGAAGCGGCGCGGCTCGGCTTCGAGCCATTTGCGGATGAAGCCGATGATCTTCGAACGCTGCGCAAAGGTGCGGCGCGCCTCTTCGGTGACGATCAGGTCGACGTAGCGCTGGCGATAGCGCTGCTCCACATCGGCCAGGCCGTGGCGCTTGTCGGGCAGAGGACGCAGGCTCTTGGTGAGCAGGCGCAGCACGTCCACCTTCACCGACAGCTCGCCGGTCTTGGTGCGCATCAACACGCCTTCAGCGCCCACGATGTCGCCCAGGTCCCAGCCCTTGAATGCCTTGAAGGTCTCTTCGCCCACCGTGCCCTGATGGATAAACAGCTGGATGCGGCCGCTGAAATCCTGCATCTGCACGAAAGCGACTTTGCCCTGATCACGCTTGAGGATGATGCGGCCGGCCACCTTGACGCGGCGCGCGGCGACTTCGATGACTTCGGACGTATGGACGTCCTTATCCCCAAACTCGGCCTGCAAATCACCTGCAAAGCTGTCGATCTTGAAGTCGTTGGGGAACGCAATGCCCTGCCCGCGCAACGCAGTCAGTTTCTCGCGACGCTCGGCGATCAGCTTGTTCTCGTCGATGGGCTGGGTATCGGTCGGTTCACTCATGAGTTTTCCGTAGCTGCAGGCGCCCGCGTCGGTCGGCGGGCGCATTTTCATTGGTCGTCAGATTGTCGGACGGGCGAGACGGTTCTCACCGCAACAGCGCCGCCCGTCAATCGCCCTTGCCGAATACCTGTTTGACCGCGTGCTTGGTGGCGTCCCAGCCCTCACGCGCACCATGCGCGATGCCGTGGCCAGCCTCCTTCGCGCCATGCCCCACCGAGATGGCCGCACCCTTCGTCGCGTGCCCAATGTCGCGGGCGCCGTTGCCGATGTCATGGCCGGCGGCCTTTGCATCCTGCTTGACGCCCTGGCCGGAGGCCTCCTGCTGCGCGCTTGCCGCGCCGCAGAATGCCGCCAGCGCTGCGCACGCGATGAGGATCCGGAAGAGCTTCCCGCTGTTCATGCTGGCACCTCGTCGATGATCGGATAAATTCAATGACCCGGCGATTACGCGTCCACCCGCTTGGCGCCCGCATCCAGGCCCGATTTCAAGCTGGCCTCGATAAATTCATCCAGGTCGCCATCGAGCACTTTCTGCGTATCGGAGCGCTCGATGCCGGTGCGCAGGTCCTTGATACGGCTCTGGTCGAGCACGTAGTTGCGGATCTGGCTGCCCCAGCCGATGTCTGACTTGCTCGCTTCCAGCGCGTCCTTCTCGGCATTGCGCTTTTGCAGTTCCAGCTCGTACAGCTTGGCCGCGAGCATCTTCATGGCGTGGTCGCGATTGGCGTGCTGGCTGCGCTGGGTCTGACAGGCCACCACCGTATTGGTCGGTATGTGCGTGATACGCACGGCCGACTCGGTCTTGTTCACGTGCTGGCCACCGGCACCGGACGAACGGTACACATCGGTGCGCAGATCGGCCGGATTGATATCGATGTCGATATCGTCATCGACTTCCGGCGATACGAATACCGAGGTAAAGCTGGTGTGGCGGCGGTTGTCCGAATCGAACGGGCTCTTGCGCACCAGGCGGTGCACGCCGATCTCGGTCTTCAGCCAGCCGTAGGCGTAGTCGCCTTCCACACGGAAGGTGGCGGACTTGATGCCGGCCACTTCGCCACCGCTGACTTCCATCAACTCGGTCTTCCAGCCGCGCGATTCGCACCAGCGCAGGTACATGCGCAGCAATATTTCGGCCCAGTCCTGCGCTTCGGTGCCACCGGCGCCGGCCTGGATGTCCACGAAGGCGTTGTTGGCGTCCATCTTGCCGGAGAACATGCGCTGGAATTCCAGCTTGCTCACCTTGGCATCGAGGCCGCGCAGGTCGGCGACTACCGAGTTGGCGGTGTCTTCGTCGTTGTCGGCAGCCGCCATTTCCAGCAACTCGCCTGCGTCGATCAGGGCTGCGGTCATCGTGTCGATGCCACTGACGACGGTTTCCAGGCGGGCGCGTTCGCGGCCCAGCTCCTGTGCGCGCGGCGGATCGTCCCACACGGTGGGGCTTTCCAGTTCGCGGCTTACTTCTTCGAGACGCTCACGCTTGGTGGCGTAGTCAAAGATACCCCCTAAGCGACTCGACGCGGCCCTTGAGGTCCGCAATCTGCGCAAGGATCGGATTGGTTTCGATCATTTGGGTTGAGGTTCCGTATCAGCAGCCCTTTAGGATAACAGAGGACCAAGATTTGCCGGCAAGGCGCGACCGCAGTACTCCCTCTCCCCTCCGGGCGACCCGAAGGTAGTCCCTGTGGGAGAGAGGGTTGGGGTGAGGGGCCAACCTGGCGATACCGCCTTTTCAAAGGCGGCTCTATGTAAAGCCCCATCGCAAACACCCGCCCCTCACCTCAGTCCTCTCCCCGCAGGGGAGAGGAAGCCAAAAGCGTCACGCCAACGCCTGCTGATGCACCCCTTTCACCGCACGCCCGGAGGGATCCGCTGCCCCTGCAAACGCCGGATCCCACGCCAACGCCGCCGGCGACGAGCATGCGATCGACTTGCCGCCCGGCACGGTTTCCGCACACGCCTGTCCGGGATAGAAGCGTTCGAAAATGCGCCGGTACAGGTACGCCTCCTTGGTGGCCGGCGTGTTGTGCGGAAAGCGTGCCGCCGCTGCCGCGAACTCGCGATCGCTCACCGCCTGCTCGGCATGCGCCTTGAGCCCGTCAATCCAGCCATAACCGACGCCATCGCTGAACTGCTCTTTCTGCCGCCACAGGATCTCGTCGGGCAATGCACCCTGGAACGCTTCACGCAGTACGGCCTTTTCCATCCGGCCCTGCCCCGCCATCTTGTGACGCGCATCGATCCCCATCGCCACATCGAGGAATTCCAAATCGAGAAACGGCACGCGCGCTTCCACGCCCCAGGCCATCATCGACTTGTTCGCGCGCAGACAATCGTAACTGTGCAAGGCATCGAGCTTGCGCACGGTTTCCTCATGGAAGGCCTCTGCCGACGGAGCCTTGTGGAAGTACAGGTATCCGCCAAAGATCTCATCGGAACCCTCGCCCGACAGCACCATCTTCACGCCCATCGCCTTGATCCTTCGCGCGAGCAGGTACATCGGCGTGGATGCGCGAATGGTGGTGACATCGTAGGTCTCGATATGGCGGATCACTTCGGGCAGCGCATCCAGCCCTTCCCAAAAGGTATAGATGAAACCGTGATGTACCGTGCCCAGCGCTTCCGCCGCCACCTGTGCAGCGGCCAGATCCGGCGAACCTTCCAGTCCAATCGCGAAGGAATGCAGGCGCGGCCACCACGCCTCGGCGCGATCGTCCTCCTCTACGCGATGCCGTGCAAAACGCGCGGCGCATGCGGCAACCAGCGATGAATCAAGGCCGCCCGAGAGCAACACACCATAGGGTACGTCGGTCATCAACTGGCGATGCACGGCCTGCTCGAACGCCTCGCGCAACTGATGCGGCGCCACGTCATGGCCTGCGGTGCTCGCGTAGTTCCGCCAAGGCTTGTGGTAGTAGCGACGAAGTTCGCCATCGACGCTGTCGTAGATATGTCCGGGTGGGAATGGCGCAACGTCGGCGCAAACGCCCACCAGTGCCTTCATCTCTGAAGCCACGCACAAGCGCCCTACACTGTCGTGTCCCCAATAAAGCGGACACACGCCGATGGGATCGCGCGCGATGACATAACGCGCCGCCTCGCTGTCCCACAATGCGAACGCAAAGATGCCATTGAGTTTGGCCACCCATTCGTCCGGCGTGCCCTGTTCGCGATACAGCGCGTTGATCACCTCGCAGTCCGAACCCGTGGTGAAGTCATAAACGCTGGCAGCACGCAGCTCACGATGGTTGTAGATCTCGCCATTCACGGCCAGCGCAAGCGCGCCATCGCGCGAGTGCAACGGCTGTGCGCCGCTCGCCGGGTCGACAATGGCCAGCCGCTCATGCACGAGGATTACGCCGGTATCGACGAACACGCCGCTCCAGTCCGGTCCGCGATGGCGTTGGCGTTGTGAAAGCTCCAGCGCCTGCTGGCGCAATGCAGCCAGGTCATCGCCAGGTTGCAGGTCGAACATGCCGAAGATCGAACACATGACACAGATTCCTTGGGTTGTTTTTCATGTGGCGCAAAAACAAAAAGGCCCGCTGGGAGCGGGCCTTTTTGCGTGTGTATGTTTAGTCTGTTGCTTACACGCCGGCCCACCCATTGATGCGGGTATTGTTGTTGGCGTTATTGTTGTTCAACGCACACATGCAGCCACTAGCCGTCGTGGATGCGGCGGTCATGGCTTTCATGCAGGCGAAGTTGAAGGACATGGCATCGACTTCAACACATGCCGAGTCTGCTGGCAAGCGCTTCGCCAACAGTTTCATTTGTTCCTATCTTCGTCTTCCGGGCGAGGCTCGCCAATCCAGTTCATGGCCGTATCCAGCTCGGCATTGTGGAACAGTTTGAATTGCGCCGGCACGGCAAAACCCATGGCCTTGGCGGTAATCCGCAACCATTGGACATCTGTCACGAATGCAACACGATCCCATCCACTGAAGTGCCGAAAGCCAAGCATGGCGTCTTCCCACATGGCGCCTGGATCGAACCCGGTGAAATCCGGACCCACATGGTAAAGCAGCCGCAGCTTTCTATTCACAGCGAAAGCCGCTTCGATATCTGGCACCAGCACACGCTCGTAGTCGGCAGCCGTCACTTGCCCATTAGCGCGAAAACCCAGTGCGCCCGGAGGCAGTCCTTGAATCTGCTCGATCATGGCAAGCCTCCCAGCGGTGATGCTTCCTGTATCGCAAAACCGGCGTTACGGATGCGTCACGAATGCTGCGTCCCGGGCGGTAGCATTCAGGCCAGGATAGGAGACGCAGCCTTCAACTCGGCAGGGTCGCAGCAGACGCGCTCGAGACGATCGCGTGCATAGGGCACGGCAACCGCTCTCTCACCGGCCAGACGCAGTTCGTCGATGGCAGTGCGGATTGAAAAGCAGCTGATCCGATACGCCGAAAGCAGCCGCGACCACAACGAGTCTATCGTGCTGGGCTCGCATAGGCCTGTAGCCATGGCGTAAGCGGCACCTGCCATATGTTGTACTTGCCATTGTCCCAATCAGCTCGCGCTACGCCGTGGGCTGCATCGCCGAGTCGATCGCTCGCGAAATACAACGTGCGGTGATCAGGGCTTAGACGCGCCTCCGCATCAGAACCCGCACTGTTGACGACATCCCCAAGATGGATAGGCGTGCCCCAGTGACTGCCATCGCGGAAAACGATGAACAAATCGATCTGCCGCGCTGGTGCACGATTGGAGCCAAACACCACAAAGGATTCGTCTGCTGCCACTGCCGGATCCACATCGGTAACGTTGCCGTCGCTGAACGGCAGCGGCTGCGGCTCCTGATAATCGCCGTGCGCATAGGCGGCGCGATAAAGCCGAAAATGTTTCGGATCGTCTGCCGGGCGCATGAAATAAAGGCTGCCATCCGCAGCGACACTGGGGGCGAAGGTCGAGTCGCTTCGATTGATAGCATCAGGCAGCCTGACCGGCTCGCTCCAATGATCGCCATCGCGCTTCACCACCCACAGATTGCCGCCGCCACCGGGGAAACTCCGTCCCATGAAGAAGCCATCCAGCGGCTTGCCTCCTGCCATCTTCGAACGGTTGGAAACGAACACGAGAAAGAGCCCGTCTGGCGACATGCTCGGTTCCATGTCTCTGCAGTGTCCGGAAAATGAGGCCGTTACCGGTTGCGACCAACCACTATGTTTCAGGTGGCTGACGAGGATCGTGGAGTGAGTGCGGTCGCTGCGCGAAAAGTACACGGTGTTGCCATCGGGCGTGAACGCAGGAGCGCTGTCGTGCAATGGCCCTGATATAACGCCAGGCGCAAACACAGTCGGCACGGGATCTGCCGCAAAAGCAAGTGTGGAGGTCAGCAACAGCACCGTCGCGAACGCGTGACGAAACATGCACCAACTCCTGAAAGGGAGGCCGGATGCTATCGCCGCACGCTACTTTCGCAAAGTGCACTTAGTCGTCTTGCTGAGGCTTGCGGGAGACGCGACGCTTTCTGGTTCCAGACGGGGGCGCTTCCAGAGCGGCGATCAGACCCTGAAGGTATGCAATGCCTTCTTCCTCTGGAAAGAAGGCAACCACATCGGCCACAGTGAGCCCGTACGTTTCGCGCAGCGCCAGAAACTCCCGCCTGGCCTGTTCCAGGGGGGTCTCCGAGGCGTTCCGGCTGCGCTTTTCCTGTTTCTGTTCGAGTGCAGCCAGCTCTTCCTGGAACTGCCGGTAAGCGTCTTTTTGTATGGCCATCGCAAAGTGCCATGGGCGATGTGGGGTCCGCATTGTCGCACGGCTGAAACGAAACGACGGTGGCGGTACGTCAAATACCCTGCACACACGTACCTCAAGCGCCATTCAATACGGCGACGCATTGTCTGCGAATCACCATATGCCTCATGTCCTGCAGCGCATAAGTTTTGCGTTCGCCAAAACGCCCGATGGTTTTAACTGGCCGCGAACAACCCAACCCATACCCTGACATCTCGCGGAAATACGTAAGGAGTGCACATGGATCCCACGCCTCTTGATGCGCGATTAGCTAGCGCAGAACAGCACATCGATACCCGTCGGGTGTCTCCAGAACCCATCGAAGGCTACGTGCTGGAACCGTGGTCAGGTCTGTATCAGGAAACCGAAGCTACTTACCAGAGCCGTCTCCAGACCACCAGGGCCATCGCCTGAATCAAACAGCCCCGCTGCGTGCGGGGTTTTCTTCGTCCTTCCCATCCGCATGCTCCAGGTACTGCGGCAAGTCATCCGTAATGGTGAACCACAGCGCCTTCGAGCCCACGAAGATATGTCTATTTGGACGGATAGACGGCTCATCTACAAGCGTACCCATGGCAACGTGCACGAACGCGCCTTCTTGAACCACCGAGTAGAGCAGCGAACCACACTGTCCGCAGTGCACGTCATGGCCATGTTCATCGCCCACCAGCAGCATGCTTTTGTCGCCCTGCGTCAGTGCCAACTTGTAGCGCTCGATACCAGCAAAGGGCTTAAATGCCGAGCCCGTCGTACGCCGACACTGTGAGCAATGACAGTTCGCGGCATAGAGAAAGGCATCCGCCACAACGTATCGCAACGCGCCACAGAAGCACCGACCAGCCAACCGTTTGTCGTCATCAGGTACAGACACAGACACCTCCACCCTCCGATCGCGCCATGCGTATGACGGCATCAGCGCCTGATCTTAGACCGTCTCATCAGACATCGAGCGAGGGGCGGGAAATATACCCACGGGGTCAACTACTGCCCCATGGTGTCAATCCGATGCGTGAATGCCGCGTAGTATGATTTCTGCCTGGATTTGACCTGCAATAGCCGCCTCATCCGCGGCATGCCCTTCCAGGGTGTCGCGCAAGGACGCGAATCCATATAACCAAGCGCGCCAATACACCGATTGGCCGCGTTCGAAGACCTCACAGAAGACTTCCAGAGAGTCGCCCTGGTCGTCGACAAGCGTGAAATTCAATTCCATAGAAGGGGCCTCCTTCTAGTACTTCGTGCGCAGCCGCACCCAACACCACATGCAAGAACTGCGGCGCTCAAGTCGCGACAGCTTCAGGCCGGCGCGATTTCGATCTATAAACCAAGAGCATCAAGGAGCGTGCCAGCGGCGCTTCCAGAAGAGCGGCTTGTAGATCCCGCTAGATCAAGCCATGAAGCAAACTTGATAGATATCGCGACGCCACGACGAAAGGCCTGCGCTCGATGGCTTTCGCACAGACACAAAAAAACCGCCACAAGGCGGTTTCTCTGTTCTTCTGGATATCAGCTAGTGTTGTGCTGATATCGCCGATTGGTGCCAAGGGGGGCACCACATTATGCCGCTCAGGCCTTGCTGAACAACGTTCGATGCAATCTTACTTTTTAAAGTACCCCCAAAAGTACCCCCGCACCGCACCAACTGGCCATCATCCTCGGGCCACATCAAGCCAAGAGGACCATCGGGAGACCCGAACGTGCACCGGCACCCGCTCCACTGGAGGGGCCGCACAAGCATGACTACGAATCAAAGAATTACCACCGTTTTTCGACTAGACCCGACCCTAAGACGGAAACCGGGCGGAAAATGACCCTGCCAGGCGGCAGGATATTTCTTGGGGTCTCCAGAATGGACCGTTGAAACCCCAACCCGTGGCCACGATATTAGCGTCTCAAACGTTGGAATACGCTGCTGACACCGCAGTCGGGAGGGTGAATCCGGCGTTCTGGTAAGGTCCGCTTTCGACCAAAGCGGACGCGCAGGTAAGCTGTTTGTGGCCTTGGATGGTGAGGGGTATGGGGACGTTGAAGGAAATGGCCGGCGACAGTCGGCGTGCCGCGAGCGCTTTGACCGTCTCCGGCCGCACCGCCTGTAAAGCCGACACGCAACAGGGGGCTGTGAGCGTGACAGGGACACATCATCAACTTGAGCACGCCGACACCTTGATTGGACATTGAGGCGGGCGCGTTTTGCTGTTGCAAAGTGAAGGTTCTTCCTCCTGCGCAACGCGACCATAGATCCTTCGACGGAGTGAGATGGCTTAGTGAAGCTTGTACTCGAAATCAACTCTAACAACGCGGCATTGTCGGACCGCGACTTTCCTGTGGGCGATGAGTTGGCCCGGATTCTTCATGGCCTGGCAAATCAGCTGCATGGTCAAGACATGGATTCGCTGAATGGCTTCACCCAGCGGTTATGTGACTCGAATGGAGATGTGGTTGGTCAGGCTGATGTAACCGCCCAATGACTGAAGAGATTGATTTCTCGCAGAGCTACGAATTCCACGTAGCTGTTTACGACGATGAGTACGGGGAGATTGGTCGCGCGAAGCTCACGTTTGGAGGTGAGGCGTGGCCCAGCCTTAACTTTGAGCGACCTTTTTCCGTAAAGGCTCTTGCGGAGGTAGCAACGCGCAAACGCTTAGTTGCGAGAACTGACGCAGGTGAAAGCTTCACTCTCTTTGAATGCGAGCTTCGAATCTTCTATGTCCATGTAGGACTGGTCGTCGCCGGAGAGGTCTCCGACCGTTTCAAGTCAATCTCGATCCGATACACCAATGTGTCTGAGTGGTTCCTTGCAAACCAGTATCTCAAAGGTGATGTGGGGGACTCCCTTAGTTGGGAAAACAAGCCTGATCCCATCAAAGCTGACATTAAGACAGATACTGAGAACTTCACTCTGAGGACGGATATTTTTAGCAGCTATGAACGATCTGGTGAGGACTATCTCATCAATCAGCACATCGTCTTTCACTACGAGAGGAAGGATGGGGTCTATGTCGTTGATGATGTGCGACGGAAGTGCTTAGAACTATCTAGCGTCATCTCCATCCTGATTGCCCTTCCAATCGATATCGTCAGCGTTGGCCTGGTTGATGATAACGATGATGTTCACTACGCCTACTTCCCTCACTTCAAGAGGGAGTCTAGAGATAGGAAGAACGGATTCTGGACAAGTTGCTTGGTTTGGCGGCCCATGCTTGATGGGCGTTGGCAGACCATCTTCGAAAATTACTATAAATCTGACTATCGAAAGGTAGCGTGGGCTCGGCTCGCGGGCATGCAGCGTTATGACAGCTTCTGGGAATACAAGGCCTTCGGCTACGTAAGCCTCTTGGACGGTATCGTCAAAAAGAAGGCGAGAGGACTACAGGCGATAAAGCGACCGCCAGGTGTTAGTCGCATCAACGCCTTGAGGGTTGGCCTGGGAAGGATCACCAACACACTGAATTTCACGCAGGTCGATGATGTCGTTGGCGTCGTGAGCGATGTCTTCAGTTTTGATGGTCGAGACTTTTCTTGGTTCTATGGACAGGCGATATCGGCATCTGACCAAAGAGTCATGTCCGTCATCAACATCTCCAATGATGATTTCACCTTCATCAAGAAGGTGCGTGACTCGATTGCTCACGGTGATGAGTTGGATGTCGTTCAAAGTGGCTTGGAGCGCGTATCCACCATCGTGAACAAGATCATTCTTCTCTTGACCTACTGGGCCCTGGTCGACTTTGGTCTGACCTCAGACGACTTCCTTGACTGCATGCATCGAAGTCACAACTCGACCAAGTTAGGTGCTGCCATCGACCACGTATATCTCGACAGAATCCTAGGAAAGGCGGCGTTCTATACCACTTCGGAGGAACGCTTCCAAAAGATTGAAGCGGTCCGTGGTGTGAGAAGTTTGTCCTGTTTTACTAGGGATCAGAGCGGTCAGGTGGACTACTCCGAGAAGTACATGACCCACCCCCGGAAAACTGGGCCATCGTAAAGTAGAGACTTCGCCACCATGGGCCCCCGTAGCCAACGAGGAGTCAGGCAGTGAAGAAGTCACGGTTTACCGAAGAGCAGATCGCCTACGCGCTCAAGCAGGCCGAGCTGGGGATGACGGTTGGCGAGATCTGCCGGAAGATGGGCGTGGCCGAGGCCACGTTCTATGTCTGGCGCAAGAAGTACGGCGGATTGGGGCCGTCAGAGCTGAAACGGCTACGCTTGCTGGAAGAGGAAAATCGCAAGCTCAAGCAGCTGGTCGCCGACCTGAGTCTGGACAAGGCAATGTTGCAGGAGGTGGTGACAAAAAAGCTCTGAGGCCTGCCCAGAAGCGCACCTGGATAGGCCGGTTGTGTGAGCGCTTCGGCGTCAGCGAACGATGCGCATTGCGGCTCATGTCGATGTCGCGTTCGAGCTTTTCCTACAAGGCCAAAGCGCGTGACTGCAGCGTCATCCGCATGCGAATGCGCGAGATCGCGTTGAACCGTGTCCACTACGGCTGTGAGCGGGTGTTTGTCATGCTGCGGCGTGAGGGATGGCGCGACAACCACAAACGGGTTCATCGCATTTACAAGGAAGAAGGCCTTTCCCTGCGGCATTGCCGGCCTCGTCGCAGCCGTAGTGCCCGTCGTCGGCAACCGATCAAGGTAGCTACAGCACCCAACGCGCTGTGGGGAATGGACTTCGTCAGTGATGCCCTGTTCGATGGGCGTCGTTTTCGATCGCTGACGGTGGTGGATCACTTCACCCACGAGTGCCTGGACATCGTGGTGGATCAGTCACTGCGTGGCGAGCACGTGGCGCAGGCGATGGTCAGGCTGGTGGCACAACGTGGCAAGCCTGCGGCGATTAAGGTGGACAACGGAAGCGAGTTCGCCGGGAAGGTGATGGATCGCTGGGCCTACGAGAATGGCGTGGAGCTGGACTTCTCCCGACGCGGTACGCCGACCGACAACGCGTTGGTAGAAAGCTTCAATGGACGGCTTCGGCAGGAGTGCTTGAACGAGCACTGGTTCTTGTCGCTGGAGGATGCACGGAGCAAAATCGCAGCATGGCGGCGCTTCTATAACGAGGATCGTCCCCACTCTGCACTGGCATGGAAAACACCTGCCGAATTCGCCCGAGAACACGGGTCCCAAGCGAATTCACAGGAGCCGTAACAGGTCGGATTCTCTACCGACTGTTGGCCTAGAAAACGGGGGTGGGTCACCCCCATCCGCCCACGACAAGCACGACTCGTGATCCATCAGATACAACGTGATTTCAGCGGCGCGATCATGCACGGCCTGCCACGTAGCTTTGATTCGGGCAATCTCCTGCGCTGTCGCTAGAACACCACGCAATTTAGTCGAAGGTAAAACGTGCAGGGTGGTTCTATTTCGGCTGACAGTGGGTCGCATGAACGCGAAGCCGATGCCTAGGATGAAAGCCTGATTCACTAGCTGCTCTGTATCGAGCATGGCGGGCTCCTCCAGTAGCTGAAGGGCTTGCTGATAGGCGGCAGTATTAATCACACGTCGTCCTCATCGTCGGATGACGGCAGCCCGGGGTTCGGCAAAGCGCTTGGACTCGCATCAATGATCGTTTCTACAGGTGCTGTATCGCGCGAATAGACGATTTCGCGGTGTGCCGGTGTGCCATCGCCGCTCCTGACGCCCATAGAGGCGAAATCGATCACGACGGTAAGGTTGTTGTCGCCCTTCCGCTCATTGGCGTTGCGTGCATACGTTTCCGGTGCCCATGCGCTCGCCAATCGCATGCGGGTATTAATCCGCAGCTTTGCGACAGCCACATCAACCATGCTGGGGGCGCGTCGAGCCAATGGTTCGTCAATGCCGTGTTCGTCTTCGGACGCTGGCGCTGGATCAATCAATTCGTCGGCAAGGTCCAGAGTTTGTTCGGCGAGGGCATGCGCACCATAGGCACGAGCCTCAGCAATGGCCTTCTTCGCTTTGGGGTCTTGCTGCTGCCACTTCATCACGAGGTCAAACGTGGGCATGCTAGGCATGCAACAGACTTGCCGCAGGGTGTTGCCTAGCAGCATCAATTCGATGATGCGCTGAAGCATGAATTTGCGTGGATAGGGTGACGTTCCGTGCGGCCCTGGGCCTTTGCGCTTCACATGTTGCTTCGGCTTGGTCACTCGCCTATCTGCGGGCCGCTGTGATGCGATCACATGACGACCAAAGGTGCGGGCCGCGGCAATAGCCTGCCTAATTGTCGGGTCGGTTTCCTGCCACAGCTTCACGGTGTCCAGCGCGGGGAAATCGGCCCGTTTACAGATGGCCAAGAGTGACTGACCTTGGCCCATCAACTCGCATATGCGCTGCACAGTTCGCTGGCGGTCGTATGCATTACGCGGTTTTTTAGTGTGTGCGTTCATAGCGGAACATGCCTATTTATAAGCGGTTTGCGTTTTGAACCCATTTGCGAACGATGGCCTGGGCGGGGTTATCCCGCTTTGCATCCTGCTTCCCTCCTTGGGAAAGCGGGATTCGCAACCCCGCCAGGGGAAAGAGGAAGGAGCGGGAGGCCTTCCGCATCCCGCTCCTTCCTCTGGGAGGGTATAAGGGAGGGAGGAAAGCGGAATGCAACAGAGAAACGCGAGGCTCCGTTTCCACGCCCTGCCCCCCTTGGCCTCCGTTTCGGATCAGGGGCGCTCCCTCCCTTCGGTGGCTCGCTACTGCGCCTGCGCCCATCTTTCTTGCGTCGTTCAACGCCATCGACGCTATCAATGCGTTGGCCTTGTGACGGCTGCAGGGACCAGAACGGCGTGATCGCTTGACCGTTTCGGGATCAACTGGCAACGCGCCTTTCTTCGCTTTGGCTGATTTCGTGGTCATGTGGCGGACTCCTATGCTGGTCGGAAATCACCGCATGCATGCTTCTGAACCGGGTAGTGCATGCCGTGGCCACTGGAGCACTGCCCCATGCCTGTCGCAGGATTGATGCTGTCCGGCTGAAAGCGCATACAGTTCTCGCAAGTGATGCGTGGGCGCGGTACGCAGCCGCCTGCCTTGCGGATGGCGCACCACGGACACCCCAGCGCACGCGGCCAGCCAGCCACCACGGGCAGGCATGCGGCGATGGATGGGTGAACGTAAACCGGGCCGCAGTGGTGGCACTGGATCGCCGCCGTATGGCCAAACGGCACCCCGCCTTCCCAGCGCGTCGCGGTGTCATCCAGCAATGCCAGATAGGTCACAAACCGGGCATCGTCCAGACTTGTGCACGCCGCTACGTCCAGGTCATGCAGCCGGTGAACGTGCGCCAAGTCGAAGCCGTAACGTTCGGCCAGCGCCAGCAGCGCGGCGCGGGTGTCGGTCGTGGTGGTGATGACGGGCTGGCGCAGTGCCGCCAGCAAGACAGGTTTGTTCTCGGCGATGCGCTGGCGCAGTTGCGGCGTGACCGTACCGGCCGGCGCTTCGACATGCAGACGGTCGCCGGATGCCGAAGCCGACACCCGAATGCCGGCCTCCTGCAATTCGAGGATCAGGGGCGCGGCGTTCATAGGTCGAATGCCTCCATGTCCGTACCTGCTTCGTCTTTTTTCCCCGCTACCCCGTTTTTATCCGTGACACCGTTACAACCCTTATCCCATGCGGCTTCCGGGGCTTTTGCGATGCGTGACTCAGCATCGTGCGTCACGGTAGCCGATACCTCGCAAACCGCGCTGCTATGCGGTTGTAACGGAGTCACGGATGAAATGCCCCCTTCGGCGGAAAGGTAGCGGTGGAAGGCATCGGCGAAGTCATCGATGACGTAGCCTTTGAGTCGGTTGCCATTCGGGAGCCGGGTCGTTTTCGGCTTGATGCCGAACTCGGCAAGCCTCGCGGCAAGTTGCCGAACGGACAGCGGCTTCCCCCGGTTCCACGTCGCCCACGGAGCCTCATCGTCGCCGTTCAGGATTTCCAACAGCGCGCGACTGGCAAGGCGAGTAGTGCCACGATCCTTAAATGCGGCCTCCACATCGCGCAGCAGTTCAATGCCGATGCTTGGCGTTTCTTCCTCGACGCCATGAAGCGCCATTGCTGCCGCGCGTGCCCGCCGTGGCCACTCCCCGCCAACTTCATCCGCGATGGCAAACAACGGCTCCCAGCAGTCCTGGACGCGATCCCCAAGCCCTGCTGCTGGCTCTGGTTGCGCCCGCGCAATGCGCTGGCGGTGGTCTTCCGTCCAGCGAGTTAACTGCGACCCGAGATCGTGCCAGGGCTGTGGATCGGATCGCCGGATGCTGGCGGCAGTTTCACCCGGCACCTTGCGACGCATGCGCAGCGGGATAGAACGATCTTCAATGGTGTTGGCCAGCTTGCCTATGCCGCAAAGGATCTTCGGCGACCAAGTGCTAAATGGCTTGGGCGTGTGGTCGTCGCCGTCGCAGCGGATGACCTTGGCGTTCTCGCGATACAAGCCGGAATTGATAAGGCCGCGCGCTTCGTCGTTGTCTCTCAGGAAGGCGTCCACCTCATCAATGCCCAGCGTCGGCGCCCACTGCTCTACGGTTCGAAAAATCGCCGCCGGAGAGATGCTTGCCACCGACAGCGGACGATGCGCCAGCCTCATCATGGCCGTGAGCAATACCGTCTTGCCACAACGCATTTCAGGGGCGGATATGTGAGCCAGCGGTGACACCGTGAGCACGTCCATGCAGTAGGTGTGCACGATCCACAGGGACGCGGCCACCTTCGTCGGCGGATCGGCGATAACGTGCGCCTCAATGATCTTGTATATGCCCGCAAGCATCGCAACACCATTCACTGACTCCGGCCACGGCTCCACATTGGGAAACAGGGGCTGGTCGCCCCGGTCATCCTTCGGCATGGTGAGTTTGTCCAACTCACCAACGCTTACTTTGGCCGCCTTTGCCGCAGCTCGCGCTCGCTGGTATTTCGCTGGATCGGCTTGGCGTGCAAAGGTCAACGCCTGCAGTACATGGCGCTCGAAAAGTGCACCCGCGTCGGTGTCCAGTTTTCGCAAGGCAACTTCGATGCAGTCGGGCGTATCGGCATCCATCACTGCCACGTTTTCAGTGCGCGACAGTGATGCAGTGGACGGCTGGAGACGATCCAGTAACGCTAGTTCACGCGCGGCGCGCTCATCAATGGATCGAATGTGCGGATTAGGTGTGTTCACGGAGCACCCCCCGCGATTGCGCGATGCGCTCAGCAGCAACACCAAGCCGGGCCAGGTCATCCGCGGACAGCGGCTTGCCATCGCGCAGATCATGGGCCGCGATGAGCACCACGGTCGCCTCGCGATCCAACACGCTAAGCGCTGCTGCCCAGCCGTTGCGCTTGAACGCCTCCTGCGCCGCCTTGCGGGCTTCGGGGCTGGGGTCTTTGATCCTCTCAGGGAACAGGTCGGCCAGCTCAAGGCCCAGCGCGCGCAAAATGCCTGGGGTGTCGGAACACGCGAAGCAGTGGAGCATCACGCGTCCGTCGTCTGCCTCAGTGATGGAAAGTGATCCAAGCGCCTTGCTGTGGCCGTTCGGACAATTCGCGCGCCAGCCGTCCCCGTGCTGGCGGACGTTGTCCAACCGTTCCAAAAGGACATCCGCTCTCATGCGGCCACTCGCTCAAGGTAGTCGCGTATGTCCTCAACTCGCCACGCCGTAATACGGTCTCCAAGCTTCACCGGCTTGGGGTAACGGCCGGCACGAATGCCAGCCCACCAGGTCGATTTGCTTACCGGGATCAGTGCGGGAATAGCTGGCGCAGTATCAGTGGCAGGCTTACCGACAATCTGCGGCAGGCGGAGAAAGCCGGTTTCAGGCAGGTTGTGCAACACGGTCCAACTCCATCGGTTGAGGGATGGAGTCAGCCTACAAATGGCAATGGGCTGGCTTTCCTAACTAGGAATCCACGATTGCTAGTTAGGAATCCAGGTTGCGTGCGGCATTGATTGCTTTGCGGATGGTGTCGTCGCTTGGTGCTGCAATGCCTAGCTTATCCAGCTGCAGACGCATGCTCTCATGCGTAACCTTTCGCCGGTAAATTTTGCATCTCGGCGAGCGCACGAATAATCCGCAGCAGATTGGTACGCTCACGGTTGCCTAGCGTCTTGTCAGGAGTTGCATCGTTATGCGACTTCGGTGAAATAACATTTGCCAACGTCAACATTTCGTCGGGCATATGCCAGTCAAGAGCACTGGCCCACTGAAAAAAGCCCACCAAACTCACTCTATGCTTTGTTGTGTCCACCAAAGACACGGCGCTTAGTCTGAGGGCTTTCCCAGCATTTCGAGTCGCCACAGTAATCCGGTCATTAAATTCCTTCGACTCGTCGAATAGCTGTTCCTCTATCATCCAGCTATGCGCGTTATGTTCTACTTTTTCCGGGTCGATGTTTAATGACAGTGCTACTGCCTCCCATATCTCAACTTCCGGAACGTTGAGCCAAACACTCCAAGTCGGGGTCCGAGCGGACACGTTATTCATGCGCACCTTCCGCGCCCTTCAATGGGTGCCGCGCCAGCTGGGGAAGGTGCCCAGTTTTCGGATGGCCGTCCTAGGCGCGGCGTAAATGGTTAGCTTGCCTGTCGCTTGATCGGCACCAAGTTGGCCGCGTCATCAGCCCGCAGCCTGTCCAGATAATCGGCCCATGCCTGCATCATGCGCGTGCGTTCGCTCAGGAACTTGGCCGCGTAGTTGTAAGCGCCTTTAACTTCGTTCGGCTCGGCGTGCGCAAGCTGGCGCTCAATGGCGCGTTCATCCCACCCCATTTCGTTGAGCCGGCTAGACGCCATCGCGCGGAAACCGTGCCCGGTCATGGTGCTGCCGTCATAGCCCAGGCTGCGCAGTGCAACGTTCACCGTGTTTTCGCTCATGTGGCGACTGGCACCACGCAGACTGGGAAACACGTAGCGCCCGCTACCGGTGAGCAACTGCAGTTCGCGTAGGACAGTGACGGCTTGTCCGGACAGTGGCACCAGGTGATCGGCCTTCATCTTCATGCGCGCGCCCGGTATGCGCCACAGTGCGTCGTCCAGATCGAACTCGGCCCACTCGGCAGCGCGCAGCTCCCCCGGTCGCACGAATACCAGCGGCGCCAGCTTGAGCGCCGCCTGCGTCACGGGCTGGCCGGTGAATCCGTCCATGTCGCGCAGCAGCTTTCCGATTTTGGCGGGATCGGTGATCGCGGCGTGGTGCGTGTGTTTGACGCGCTTGATGGCGCCGCGTAGAGCAGAAGTCGGATCGGTGTCGATCTTGCCTTCGAGAATGGCGTAGCGGAACACCTGTCCGGCCTTGATCTTGGCGCGGCGTGCGGTTTCCTGCTTGCCCGCTGCCTCGATTTTGCGCAGGGCATCGAGCAGAACGCGCGACGTGATGACGGCCACCGGGAGATGCCCAATCTCAGGAAACAGGAACGTCTCGAACAGCCAGCGGTTTTTGCTGGCGGTTACGTCGGCCAGCCCTTTTTGCTCGGGAGTGTCCATCCACTCACGCGTGACTGCCTCGAAGGTGTCGTCGGCAGCTTGCCGGGCCTCGGCCTGCTGGCGCTTGGTGTGCTGACGCTCGGCGCTGGGGTCGACACCCGCCGCCAGCAACTTGCGGGCAACCGAGTGTTTCTCGCGGGCCTCGGCTAGGCCGGTGTCCGGATAGGTGCCCAAGGCCAGCAGCTTCTCCTTGCCCCCGAACCGGTATTTGTAGCGCCAGCGCTTGCCACCCTTCGGCTGCGTGTCCGTTGCAGGGGTCACCTGCAGGAACAGGCCGCCACCGTCGGGCAAACGGTAGGGCTTGGGAGCAGGCTTGGCGTTGCGAACGGTGAGGTCAGACAGCGGCATGTGGGGGTATCTCGGTACGAACCAGGGGTAAACAGCCCCAGATACCCCCAGATATACCCCCAGATACCCCCGGATTGCAACGAACCTTATCGGACTAAACCGGACAACGAGCAATAAAAAACCCGCCTAAGTGGCGGGTTTTTATAGTCTTTTCGGACTGTACCGGACGAATCCGGATTATGTAATGGTGCCCAAGGGGGGACTCGAACCCCCACGCCTTACGGCGCTACCACCTCAAGGTAGTGCGTCTACCAATTCCGCCACCTGGGCAGGTGTATTACTTAATTTTTCTTCGCCGGTTCCGTCGCGGCAGGAACGTCACCAGCAGGCTTCGCCGGTGCGGTGGCTGCCGGGACTTCGCCCTGGCCGGCCGCCGGCTTCGTGGCCTGCGGAATTTCCGCGTTGGCCGGTGCGGCGGGCTGCGCATTCTGCGTTGCGGCCGGCTTGTTGGCAAGACCGGACATCACACCCAAATCACCGCTATTGGAACCCTGCGGCACACTATGGTGGCCGAGGTAGATACCCATGCCGAGGCTGAGCGCAAAGAACAGCGCGGCGAGCACGGCCGTGGAGCGAGTCAGGAAGCTGGCGGAGCCACGAGCACCGAACACAGTGGCGGAAGCACCGCCACCGAAGCCGGAACCCGCATCCGCACCTGCACCGCGCTGCATGAGAATCAGCACGATCATCGCCGCGGCGATCAGAATGTAGAAGACGCTGAAGATGACGAACATGGTTGTCTAAAGGATCCGTAGCGCTTAGTGCGCCGCAGCGCAGATTCCCAGGAAATCGGCCGCTACCAGCGAGGCGCCACCGATCAGTCCTCCATCCACGTCCGATTGCGCGAATAGGTCCGCAGCATTCGCCGCTTTGACGCTGCCGCCATAAAGCAGCCGAGTCAGACGGGCAATCATAGCATCTTCCTTTTCCAGTTGGCTACGGATGAATGCATGAACATGCTGCGCCTGTTCCGGTGTAGCGGTGTGGCCTGTGCCAATGGCCCAGACCGGTTCGTACGCGATCACCGCGGTATCGAAGCTACCGATGCCGTTGAGCTCGATCACCGCTTTCAGCTGCCGAGCCACCACGGCTTCGGTCAGGCCGGTTTGACGTTCGGCCAGCGTTTCACCTAGGCAGAGGATCGGGGTGAGGCCGCCGGCGCGGGCGGCGGCAAACTTGCGAGCAACCTGCTTGTCGGTTTCATGATGGTAGTGGCGACGCTCCGAATGCCCCACCAACACCCACTGTGCGCCAGCGTCTGCCAGCATTGCGGCGGATACCTCGCCGGTATAGGCGCCTTGGCCGTCGTGCTCGCTCACGTCCTGTGCGCCGAAGCCAAGGCCCGAGCCGACATGCTGGCCAGCCAACTCGCCCAGGTAAGGGAATGGCGGAAACACCGCAACGTCGATGGAGGAAGGCAGCGCGGCGACAATGTCGCCGACCAGCGCCGTAGCCATGCTGCGGCTACCGTGCATCTTCCAATTGCCAGCGACGAGTTTCTTGCGCATATCCCTATTCCCTTACGTATAAACGCGAAAGCTTACCGGTCGACCATGCCACCGGCAACGTGGGGGCTGACAAGTCCCTGTCGCTACGGCAAAAATCGACAAAACCACAAAGAGACCAGTTCATGTCGCCTACCCGCCCACTTACTCTCATTACCGGCGCCTCGGCCGGCATCGGCGCGGCTTTCGCGCGCGATCTTGCTGCGCGCGGACACGATCTGGTGCTCACGGCGCGTCGTACCGATCGCCTGGAAGCCCTTGCTCAGGAGCTTGCTGCCAAACACCAGTGCGTGGTCACCGTACTTCCTGCTGACCTGGCCGACCCGCACGCAGTGGCCGTGCTCTGCGATGCGCTGGCGGAACGTGGTCTGGCGGTGGACTGGCTTATCAACAACGCCGGCTACGGTGTGCCGGGCACCTTCGAGGCCAACGACTGGCCTGTGCACGAGGCCTTCATCCGCGTGTTGATGACGGCGCCGGCCGAACTGGCGTGGCGACTGCTGCCAGGCATGCGTCAGCGCGGCTATGGCCGCATCATCAACGTCGCGTCGCTGGCTGGTCATGTGCCAGGCTCTGCGGGTCATACGTTGTATGCGGCCAGCAAGGCGTACCTGATCAAATTCTCGCAATCGCTGGCACTCGAAAACCGCCACCTCGGCGTTCATGTGTGTGCACTCTGCCCCGGCTTCACCTGGTCGGAGTTTCACGATGTCACCGGCACGCGCGAATTGATGAACAAGCTGCCGGGCTTCATGTGGCAGACCGCGGAGAACGTGGTGCGCGAGGGGCACGACGCCGTTGAGCGCGGTGATGTGGTGCACGTCACTGGCAACGTGAATCGCTTTATCAAATCGCTGGTGAAGCTGCTGCCGGATCGTCTGGCACTGTGGCTCTCGGCCAGGGAGTCCAAGCGGTATCGCGCTCTCGAAGGCACGATTTAGGCGTCACCATAAGTGAGCCGCCGGGCGGGAGCAGCGCGTGTCCGGCGGTTGCCTTGAAGACCCCGGTGCCTCTGATCGACTAACGCGGTTGGTGTTCGCAAGTGAGCGTGTCGCCAACCACCAGCTGCCCCTGGCGCTCAACCTGCCAGTCGATTCGCAACCGATGGGGCGCCAGGCGTACATATACGAAGCGCTGCGCAGGTTGGACTTCCGGGGCCGATATCCACACCAGTCCATCACGCGTCCAGCCTTCGGACGAAAAGATGCGTGCGCCGCCAAAGTTGTCGAGGATGGTTGCTCGGTAGCGTCCCGCCTTGGCGTCATAACCCCAGGCTTCCACCGCGTGATACATGCCCGGCGGCGAGATGTCGTCGTGATGCTTGAGCAAACCCTTGCCACCGAGGTCGGTTTCGAAGCGCAGTTCGGAATCGATCGTTTTGCCGCTGGCGGGGAACACGCCGTGGCAAGTCCAGTGCCCGAACAGGTCGGTGTGGTCATGAAACGGATCGTCGCCGGTGGCAGCAAGGGCGCTACTGGCGAACAGGCATGCCATCAAGGCGATGGAAGGAAGGCGCATGGCGGGCTCCTTTAGGGAGCGGGCAGCCTAGCGCGACGGCACGCGTGCGGAATCGACCGGAAGTCATGCGTGAGAAAGGCTGGTGCGCGCGCTTCTGCGAGCACCCGCCCTTTACCACCTTCAGGTGGCTCACCCCAACCCTCTCCCCGTAAGGGAGAGGGAGTTGAAGCCGGAACGCTTAGATCAACTTGATCTCGCGCAGACGCTGCAGCAGGTACTCGTGCGAGGTGATGCTGGTGTCGTAGCGGCTCGGATTGTCCGCCGTGATGGTCTGCGGCAGCGGGTCGAGCACCACGTCGGGATTCGGATGCAGGAAGTACGGCACCGAGTAGCGCGGCTTGCGCGCGTTCTCGTTCTGCGGGTTCACCACACGATGCGAGGTGGACGGATATACGTGGTTGGTCAGGCGCTGCAACATGTCGCCGATGTTCACCACGATGGCGTCGCCTTCCGTGGTGATAGGCAGCCATTCGCCTTCGCGCGTCAGCACTTCCAGGCCTTCGGCGCTGGCGCCGACCAGCAAGGTGATGAAGTTGATGTCCTCATGCGCGCCCGCACGCACGTTCGGGATGTTGTCCTCGGTGATCGGGGGGTAATGGATCGGGCGCAGGATGGAATTGCCCTGGTCGATCTTGTCGTCGAAGTAGTGCTCTGGCAGGTCGATATGCAATGCCAACGCACGCAACACGCGCGAGCCAAGTTGGTCGAGTGCCTCGAACAGGCCGTAGCCGTACTGCTTGAAGTCCTGCACTTCGGCCGGCCAGATGTTTGGCGGCATCACTTCAGCGAACTTCGAATCGCGCGGGATCTCGCGACCGATATGCCAGAACTCCTTGAGGTCGGCGTACTTGCTGTCCTTGGCGGTCTCCACCTTGAATGGGGTATAGCCGCGCGCACCGCCGCTGCCGGCGATGTTGTACTTCATCTTGGTTTCGGCCGGCAGCGCAAAGAAGCGCTGGAACGTGTCGTAGGCGCCGTCGATCAACTCACGGGGAATACCGTGCCCGCTGATGCAGCAAAAGCCGAATTCGCGATAGGCGTTGCCCAGCTCGGCGACGAAAGCGGCTTGGTCGGAGTCGTAACGACGAATGTCGAGGGTTGGAACTTTCTTCATGGCTTGTCCACAGGGTGTGCGTGCGGTCCACTTGTCTGTCCGCCACCGCAGGGGCGGGGCACGTCGGGCCAATCCTTGGCGACCTGGGTGTTACAGGCTCACGAGCGTTCGGCTGCGGATTTTACGACATCCGCCAGCGTCTCGGCCAACTGGCGCACCTCGGACTCGACGGCGGCCTCCACCGTCACGCGCACCAGTGGTTCGGTGCCCGAGGCACGCAGCACCACGCGGCCGCGGCCGGCCAGGGCGCGCTCCGTCTCGGCCAGGGCGTCGCGCACCTCATCGCTGTTCAATGCCTCGCGGGCGCCGTCTGCGCGCACGTTGATCATGACCTGGGGCATCTTCTGCAGCCCCTCGCGGGCCTCGGCCAGGTTCTTGCCGGTGTGGACCAGCACTTCCAGTACCGCCAAAGCGGAGACGATGCCATCGCCGGTCGTGGCGCGATCCAGGCACAGGATGTGCCCGGAGGTTTCGCCACCGAGGTTGCCACCGTGCGCCTTGAGCTGCTGCAGCACAAAGCGATCGCCGACGTTGGCGCGGATCAGGGGAACATCAAGTTTTCCAAGCGCCAGCTGCAGTCCATAGTTGCTCATCAGCGTGCCAACGATGGGACCGAGCAACAGGCCCTGGGCATGCCAGGCGTTGGCCAGCACATAGAGGATGTCGTCGCCATCGGCAAGCTTGCCGGTGTGGTCGACCAGCAGCACGCGATCCCCGTCGCCATCGAAGGCAATGCCGATGTCGGCGCCCTGCTCCACCACCGCGCGCTGCAGCGTTTGCGGGTGCGTGGAGCCGACTTCGCGGTTGATGTTGAAGCCATCGGGCTTGTCGCCCAGACCGCTTACCTGCGCACCGAGCTCGGAGAAAACCTTCGGTGCCACCTGATAGGTCGCGCCATTGGCACAATCCAGCACGATCTTCATGCCGCGCAGGCTGAAGTCCTCCGACACGGTGGACTTGCAGAACTCGGCATAGCGCGTCACCGCGTCGGCAACGCGAATAGCCTTGCCCAATTGCTCCGAGGGCACGGTGGTGAACTCGAGTTCCAGTTCGTGCTCGATCGCATGCTCGATCTCGTCGGAAAGCTTTTCGCCGTTGGCAGAGAAGAACTTGATGCCGTTGTCGTGATGCGGGTTATGCGAGGCGCTGATAACGATGCCCGCATCGGCACGCAGTGAGCGCGTGAGATACGCCACCGCCGGCGTGGGCATGGGACCGAGCAGGCCCACGTCGGCACCGGCCGCTACCAGGCCCGCTTCGAGCGCCGACTCGAACATGTAACCGGACACGCGCGTGTCCTTGCCGATCAGCACTTTCGGTCGCGCATGGCCGTTGCGCGCAAGCACTACGCCAAGGGCGCGCCCCAGCTTCAGCATGAAGTCCGCACTGATCGGCCATTGACCCACCAGACCGCGAATGCCGTCCGTTCCAAAATACTTGCGTTGCGTCATGGCTCAACTCCAGGGCATCGCGGAAACCATCGCGCGTCAGTCCCTATCAATTTTCGTTATTCGTCGTCCGGCCAGCGCGGTGCTGCCGGTTTAGTGTCGCGTCGAACCGGCGTATCGCCTGCCTGCACGGCATGCCATACCGCAAGTGCGTCAACGGTGGCGGCCACGTCATGCACACGCACCATGCGCGCGCCACGTTGCACCGCGATGAGCGCCGCGGCGACGGAACCGATCGCACGCTCGGCCGGCGCCTGCCTGCCGGTCATCAGGCCGATCATCGACTTGCGTGACATTCCCACGTACACGCCGCTACCCAGGCTGGTGAAACGTTCCAGCGCGCGCAGCAGCGCAAGGTTGTGTTCAAGCGTCTTGCCGAAGCCGAAGCCCGGATCGACCATGACCTTGCGGCGATCGATGCCTGCCAGTTCGCAGGCGAACAGCCGGTCGGTTAGAAAACGGTGCACATCACCGACCACATCGTCGTAATGCGGCTCATCTTGCATGCTGCGCGGCTCGCCCAGCATATGCATCAGGCACACCGGCACACCAAGCTCGGCGACCGCGTCCATGGCGCCTTCATGACGCAAGGCATAGACGTCGTTGATCATGCCGGCACCAGCGGCCACCGCTGCGCGCATCACCTCGGGTTTGGAGGTGTCGATGGAGAGTGGCACCGTGGTGCGCGCCGCCAACTGCTCCAGCACCGACACCACGCGGCGCAGCTCTTCCTTCAATGGCACTTCGTCGGAACCGGGGCGCGTTGACTCGCCGCCGATGTCGAGCATGTCGGCACCCTCTTCCACCATGCGCAGGCCGTGGACCACGGCATCCTCTACGCTGGCATGGATGCCGCCATCGGAGAACGAATCGGGCGTGACGTTGAGGATGCCCACCACGCGCGGCCGGTCGAGCCGCAGCGGTCGGCCACCACAATCGAGGACGGGAGCAAACAGATCAACGGACATGGTGACTCCCGAAGGTGAGTGCGTCAGGACCCGCCGCCCAGCGGCCCCATGAACTGACGGTAGTAGCGCAGCTCGTCGATCGAGTCTCGAATGTCCGACAGGGCTGTATGCGCGGACTCCTTGGAGAAGCCCTTGCCGACCATGGGCGCCCAGCGACGCGCCAGCTCCTTCAGCGTGGAGACGTCAAGGTTGCGGTAGTGGAAATAGCGTTCCAGCCGCGGCATCTGCCGATGCAGGAAACGACGGTCCTGGCAGATCGAGTTGCCGCACATGGGCGATTTGCCCGGTGGCACCCATTCCCTGAGAAATTCGATCGTGGCCCGCTCGGCAGCGACATGGTCGTCCGCAGAGGCCACCACCTGGTCCCAAAGGCCTGACCGGCGATGCTGGTTGCGATTCCACGCATCCATGCTTTCCAGCCGGTCCAGCGCGTGGTGGATCGCAAACACCGGGCCTTCGGCAAGAATGCGAAGGTCCTTGTCAGTGACGATGGTGGCGATCTCCAAAATGGAGTCATTGTCCGTATCGAGCCCGGTCATCTCCAGATCGATCCAGATCAGATTGTCGTCGTTCGCTTGGCTCATGCGCCCTCCTGGACGCGAAGTCTAACAGCAGGTCCCCGGCCCCAACCCTGTTTTTCGGTACATGGCACCGGCTTAGGGTCCAGGCAGGCGCGTGAAGCGCATGCACAGAGCATGCGATGATCGCCCGCATGCAGACCTTCTTCTGGCATGACTACGAGACCTTCGGCGCCGATCCCTGGCGTGACCGGCCGGTGCAGTTCGC
Source organism: Dyella sp. OK584 (assembly GCF_057787755.1). Classification (NCBI taxonomy): domain Bacteria; kingdom Pseudomonadati; phylum Pseudomonadota; class Gammaproteobacteria; order Lysobacterales; family Rhodanobacteraceae; genus Dyella; species Dyella sp. OK584. The sequence continues at coordinate 2,927,667 of NZ_CM173542.1, read as the reverse complement.
GGGCATCCGCACCAATCTCGAGCTGGAAATCATCGGCGAGCCGGTGATGTTCTTCGGCAAGCCGCCGCACGAGATGCCGCCCCACCCGGAGGCCTGCCTGATCACCGGCATCACGCCGCAACAGGCCGAGCGCGAAGGCGTGATCGAGGCCGATTTCGCCGCCCGTGTGCATGAACAGCTTGCCCAGCCGGGCACCTGCGGCGTGGGCTACAACTCGCTGCGCTTTGATGACGAGGTCAGCCGCCAGCTGCTCTACCGCAACATGTTCGAGCCCTATGGCCGTGAGTGGGAGAACGGCAACTCACGCTGGGATCTGATCGATCTGGTGCGCATGTGCCAAGCGCTGCGGCCAGAAGGCATCGTGTGGCCGCAACGCGAAGATGGTTCGCCGAGCTTCAAGCTCGAACACCTGGCGACCGCCAATCATCTGCAACAGGAGCATGCCCACGATGCCCTGTCGGACGTGCATGCGCTGATCGACCTGGCACGACTGATTCGCGTGCGGCAACCGCGCCTGTGGGACTGGTACTTCGGCCTGCGTCGCAAGCAGCGCGTGTTCGAGCTGCTGGATGTGGCGGCGATGACACCTTTGGTCCATGTTTCTTCACGCTATCCGTCGAGCCGGCATTGCCTGGCGGTGGTGGCGCCGCTGGCCGCGCACCCGAGCCGGCCCACAGAGATCATTATTTACGACCTCGCCGAGGATCCGTCCGAATGGCTCGCGCTGGATGAGGAAGAGATTGCGGACCGCGTTTTCACCGCACGCGCCGACCTCCCCGAAGGCGTCTCTCGTATTCCTCTGCGAACGGTACGCGCCAATCGTGCGCCCGCGCTGGCACCACTGTCGGTGCTGAAGGGCGTGGACCTTGAACGTTTGCAGATCGACCTGGATCGGGCGCAAGCGCATCGCGACATGCTTGCCAGCGTGGAAGGCCTGGCCGCAAAACTGCGGCGCGTGTTCCAGCGAGCCGCCGATCTTCCGCCGCCGCAGGATCCCGAGTTGGGACTGTACGGTGGCTTCCTGCCCGATGCAGACAAGCGCCTGCTGGCCGAAGTGCGAGGCACACCACCGGCGCAGTTGGGGCAACGGGCGTTCCCATTTCGCGATCCACGCTACACGGAGCTGCTGTTCCGTTATCGGGCACGCAACTGGCCCGAAACGCTGACTGCTGATGAGCAAGTGCGCTGGCACGAGTTCTGCCGCAACCGTTTGCTCAAACACACGCCGCTGACCAACTTGACGCTGGACGACTACTTCGCACGCATCCGGGAATTGCGCGGTGAAGCAACCAACGAAAGCAAGATTCATGTTCTCGATCAGCTGCAGCTTTGGGGCGAACAACTCGCCGCCGAGGTTGCCACTCTTTCCGCCTGACGCCTTGTCACTCTTATGTCGAATGCCTATTTCTCACCAGCCACCTTTCGCTTTCTTCGCGCGCTGGCTCGCAACAACAGCCGCGAATGGTTCCAATCGCACAAGGACGACTACGAGCGTCATGTGCGCGAACCATTTCTCGCATTGATCACGGATATGCAGGCGCCGCTGGCGAAGATCAGCCCGCACTATCGCGCCGACCCACGCAAGAATGGTGGCTCGCTGTTCCGCATCTATCGGGACACTCGCTTCTCGAACGACAAGCAGCCATACAAGCCGTGGCAGGGTTCGCGCTTCTTCCACGAGCGTCGCCACGAGATTCCTGCACCGTCGTTCTATGTGCATATCCAGCCCGGCGACTGTTTTGCCGGTGGCGGCATGTGGCATCCGGAGAAAGATGCCCTCAAGCACATCCGCGATTTCCTCGCTGACAATCCCGAGGCGTGGAAGCGCGCCACGCGCAGTAAGGCGTTCCGCGATCACTTCACTTTTTGGGGCGAAACCCTTAGTCGTCCGCCGCGCGGCTTCGATCCCGAGCATGAGCTGATCGACGATATCAAGCGCAAGGACTTCGCTTGCGGCGAGGGCTTTGATGAAGCGCTTGCGTGCTCGACAGAGTTGTTACCGTGGATCGTGGCGACGTTCCAGCGTGTGGCACCGGTGGTCGATTACTTGTGTGCGGCGCAGGAGTTGGAGTTCTAGCACGGCGCATGCGTCAGGACTCACTGCCGTCATCCCAGCGAAAGCTGGGATCCAGCGTCGTCTGCCTCTACGCTAAGTCAAAGTCACGGGATCCCTGCGTGCGCTGGGATGACGAGCTTGGGGGCATCAGACCGGCTTCGCCGCCTCCTCAATCAAGCGCAACCCCGGCCGCTGCTTCGCCAGCTTGCGCAACAACACCGCGAACGCCTGCAAATCCTTGTGCCACGGCGAAGCCTCGCGCCAATACAGCGCAATCTCGCGACCCGGCGCCTGTCCCTTGAATTTGGCCAGCACGATGTCCGGCATGGAGGCGAGACGATCGTGCGCCAGCGCCGGCACCAAGGCATAGCCTCCGCGCAAGCCGACCAGTGCGGCCAGGCTCTCCAGACTCACGTCCTGCACATGGCCACCGCCCAACACATCTTCTGCGTGGCTCTCTGTCATCAGCGTGGCATCGCCGGCATCAAGCTGTTCAAGCGCCACGCTGCGCTTGCCGGCGAGTGCGTGGTCAGAGCGCAGCATCACTTCCCATGGCTCGAAGAACAGCGGGCGCATGGCGGTGCCGCTGACTGGCGTGATGCGCGGGGCCAGCACGGCATCGAGTTCGCCCTCGTTGAGCCGACGCAGCAGACCACGAGGCTTGCCTTCGGAAAGGCTCAGGCGCGTACCGGGAAAGTGCTGTGGAAACGGCTCGATCAAGTGAGGCAGCAGGTAGGGACCGAGCGAGGCAGGCACGCCCAGTCGTAATTCGCCACCGAAGGCGACCTCACCAGCACGTGCTACCTGTTGTAGATGTTCGGCTGCCGCCAGCACCGCATCGATCTGCTCCAACAGACGCTGACCACCAGCCGTGGGGACGACGCGTCGACCACCGCGCTCGAACAACGGCGCACCCAGCGCCTGTTCCACTTTTTGCACCTGATGCGACAGGCCCGACGGACTGATGTGCATCGCGCGGGCCGCGCTGTTGAAACTGCCGTGGCGACGTACCGCCTGTACCAGCATCAGGTCGCGCAGCGAAACTACCGAGAGATGGCTGGAAATCATGCGCTGACGTAGGGCCTGGTCGTTGACAGGGCGAAAGCATAAACGACCGCGCGCCAGTCTGCCCCGCTCGGCCGTCATTCCAGCGAGGCGCTTTTCAACAGCGGCAGGCTGGTCAAGCGGGAATCCAGCGACTCGCCAGGACATGGTCACTGACCGCTCGTCCAAAGACACTGGATTCCCGCGTTCGCGGGAATGACGAGCTGGGATACGGATTGCGCGAAACCCGCACAGAAAAAGGGCGGCTTGCGCCGCCCTTCCCTTGTCACCGTGAGGTGACTTACCGCCTTCAGGCAGTGACCGTGTCGGCCACCTCCTGGTAGTCGGCGATCTGGTCGAAGTTCATGTACTTGTAGATCTTGTCGCCATTGGCGTTGATCACGCCGATGTCCGTCATGTACTCCACCTTGGTCGGGATGCGACCCAGACGCGAGCAGATCGCGGCCAGCTCGGCCGAACCCAGGTACACGTTGGAGTTCTTGCCCAGACGGTTGGGGAAGTTGCGGGTGGACGTGGAGAACACCGTGGCGCCCTCGCGCACCTGCGCCTGGTTGCCCATGCATAGCGAGCAACCCGGCATTTCCATGCGGGCGCCGGCAGTGCCGAGCACACCGTAGTGGCCTTCCTCGGTCAGCTGCTGCTGATCCATCTTGGTCGGTGGGGCGACCCACAGCTTGGTCGGGATGTCACGCTTGCCTTCCAGCAGCTTGGACGCAGCACGGAAGTGGCCGATGTTGGTCATGCACGAACCGATGAACACTTCGTCGATGGCAGCGCCGGCCACATCGCTGAGTGTCTTCACGTCGTCCGGGTCGTTCGGGCAGGCCACGATGGGCTCATGCACGTCGGCCAGGTCGATCTCGATCACCGCGGCGTATTCGGCGTCGGCATCGCGATCCAGCAGCTTCGGATCGGCAAGCCACGCTTCCATCGCCTTGATGCGACGCTGCAGGCTGCGCGGATCCTTGTAACCCTGCGCGATCATGACTTTCAGCAGCGTGATGTTGCTGGTGATGTATTCGATGATCGGTGCCTTGTCGAGATGCACCGTGCAGCCAGCCGCCGAACGCTCGGCGGAAGCATCGGACAGCTCGAACGCCTGCTCCACCTTGAGGTTCGGCAGACCTTCGATTTCCAGGATGCGGCCGGAGAAGATGTTCTTCTTGCCCTGCTTGGCGACCGTCAGCAGGCCGCTCTTGATCGCGTACAGCGGGATCGCATTGACCAAGTCACGCAGGGTGACGCCCGGCTGCAGCTCGCCCTTGAAGCGCACCAGCACCGACTCGGGCATGTCCAGCGGCATCACGCCGGTAGCAGCCGCAAAGGCCACCAGGCCGGAGCCGGCCGGGAACGAGATGCCGATCGGGAAGCGCGTGTGGCTGTCGCCGCCGGTGCCGACGGTGTCGGGCAGCAGCATGCGGTTGAGCCAGGAGTGAATCACGCCGTCGCCCGGACGCAGCGAGATGCCGCCGCGGGTGCTGATGAATTCCGGCAGCGTGTGGTGCGTCTTCACGTCCACCGGCTTCGGGTAGGCGGCGGTGTGGCAGAACGACTGCATCACCAGGTCGGCCGAGAAGCCCAGGCAGGCCAGGTCCTTCAGCTCGTCGCGGGTCATCGGGCCGGTGGTGTCCTGCGAACCCACCGAGGTCATCTTCGGCTCGCAATAGGTGCCGGGGCGCACGCCCTCGCCTTCCGGCAGGCCGCAGGCGCGACCGACCATCTTCTGCGCCAGGGTGAAGCCCTTGCCCGTATCGGTCGGCTGCTGCGGCAGACGGAACAGGGTGGACACCGGCAGGCCCAGCGCTTCGCGCGCCTTGGCGGTGAGGCCACGGCCCACGATCAGCGGAATGCGGCCACCGGCGCGCACTTCGTCGAACAGCACATCGGACTTCACCTGGAACTCGGCGATGACCTGGCCGTTCTTCAACGCCTTGCCGTCATACGGACGCAGCTCGACCACGTCGCCCATCTCCATCTGCGACACGTCGAGCTCGATCGGCAGCGCGCCGGCGTCTTCCATCGTGTTGTAGAAGATCGGGGCGATTTTGCTGCCCAGGCACACGCCGCCGAAGCGCTTGTTCGGGATGAAGGGGATGTCTTCGCCGGTGAACCACAGCACCGAGTTGGTGGCGGACTTGCGACTGGAACCGGTGCCGACCACGTCGCCCACGTAGGCGACCAGGTGACCCTTTTCCTTCAGCGATTCAATGAAAGCGATCGGACCGCGCTTGCCGTCTTCTTCCGGCTGGAACGGCGCGCCATCGCGCTTGTTCTTGAGCATGGCCAGCGCGTGCAGCGGGATATCCGGGCGCGTGGTGGCATCGGGAGCCGGCGACAGGTCGTCGGTGTTGGTCTCGCCCGGCACCTTGAACACGGTGATGGTCAGGCTCTCGGGCACTTCCGGGCGGCTGGTGAACCACTCGGCATCGGCCCAGCTCTGCAGCACGGCCTTGGCGTTGGTGTTGCCCTTGTCAGCCTTGTCCTTGACGTCGTGGAAGGCGTCGAACATCAGCAGGGTTTTCTTCAGCGCCTCGGCGGCGATGGTGCCGACCTGCGCGTCATCGAGCAGTTCGATCAGCGGATGAATGTTGAAGCCGCCCAGCATGGTGCCGAGCAGCTCGGTGGCCTTCTCGCGGGCGATCAGCGCGCACTGCTCGGTACCAAACGCCACCGCCGCAAGATAGGACGCCTTGACCTTGGCCGCATCGTCCACGCCAGCCGGCACGCGAAGGGTGATCAGATCGACCAGGGTGGCTTCCTCGCCAGCGGGCGGGTTCTTCAGGAGCTCAATCAGCTCAGCAGTCTGCTGGGCCGACAGCGGCAGCGGCGGGATACCCAGCGCAGCGCGCTCGGCAACATGTTGGCGGTAGGCGTTAAGCATGTGATCTCGTCCGGTGAACTACGAAAGAAGCAGCGCGCCTGTTTGTACAGGTGTCGCGGAACCGCTCGCAAAAGTCGTATCCGCTTGGCGCCACCAACGCACGACAAGGTGTAAAACCTTGTCTCCATGCCGTTTTTTGGCGGCATATAAACCGCTTATTTTGCCAGCCGCGAGGTAGTCGCCGCAACGCAAGACAACGCTTCCGGCAGCGTTCGAAATCTTGCAATGACCCGATGGCGGAATAGCCGACCGGGTAACTTGCACGCCCTGGCTTTTGCCCCAAACTGATCAGCAGTACACATGGAATGGAGAGGACAAGGTTGCTTGCAACGACTGGAACCTGCGCTCCGTCATTCCGGTGGGAGCCGGAATCCGGCGTCTCAGGTTGCCTGTCAAGGCACTGGGTTCAGGCTTTCGCCAGAATGACGATCCTGGAAGCCCCAGCGTTGCAATTCCTCTCACGTTCCGTGCCGTAGGATCGCTCAGCTACGCCCCGTGCGTCCGCCCGACTCAAAGCAACAGGAGTTAGCCCCATGCTGGATTCATTCGCCACCCGCGACACCCTCACTGTCAACGGCAGCCCATACCAGATCGCCAGCCTGACCAAGCTCGGCCAGCGCTTCGACCTCAAGACCCTGCCCTATTCGCTGAAGATCCTGCTGGAAAACCTGTTGCGCCACGAGGACGGCCTCAACGTCACCGCCAAGGAAATCGAGGCGATCGCCAACTGGAACGCCAAGGCCGAACCCGATACCGAGATCGCCTTCATGCCCGCCCGCGTGGTGCTGCAGGATTTCACCGGCGTGCCCTGCGTGGTCGACTTGGCCGCCATGCGCGACGCCGTGGTGAAACTGGGCGGCAACGCCGATCAGATCAATCCGCTGGCCCCAGCCGAGCTGGTGATCGACCACTCCGTGCAGGTGGATGTCTACGGCTCGGCATCGGCGCTTGAGCAAAACGTCGAGATCGAATTCCAGCGTAACCAGGAGCGCTATTCGTTCCTGCGCTGGGGCCAGAAGGCCTTCAACAACTTCAAGGTGGTACCGCCGCGCACCGGCATCGTGCATCAGGTGAACCTGGAGCATCTCGCGCGCGTGGTGTTCACGGCCACGAAGGACGGCGAGCCGTGGGCGTATCCCGACACCGTGTTTGGTACTGACTCGCACACCACCATGATCAATGGCATCGGCGTGCTGGGCTGGGGCGTGGGTGGTATCGAGGCTGAGGCGGCCATGCTGGGTCAGCCTTCGTCAATGCTGATTCCGCAAGTGGTGGGCTTCAAGCTCAAGGGCAAGCTGTCCGAAGGCGTGACCGCGACGGATCTCGTGCTCACCGTCACCCAGATGCTGCGCAAGCTCGGCGTGGTGGGCAAGTTCGTGGAGTTCTTCGGCGACGGCCTCAAGCACCTGCCGTTGGCCGACCGCGCCACCATCGCCAACATGGCGCCGGAATACGGCGCTACCTGCGGCATCTTCCCGGTCGACCAGGAAGCGTTGAACTACATGCGCCTCTCAGGTCGCGATGAAGCACAGATCACCCTGGTGGAAACCTACGCCAAGGCACAGGGCCTGTGGCATGACGAAAAATCGGTGGAGCCGCGCTTCACCACCACGCTGGAACTGGACCTGGCTGACGTGAGGCCCTCGCTTGCCGGCCCCAAGCGTCCGCAGGACCGCGTGCTGCTGGAAGGCGTGCAGAAGAGTTTCGAAGATGCTGTGGGCCCGCTCACTGCCAATCGCAAGCCGAAAAACGTCGAGACCGCCAACTTCGCCAACGAGGGCGGTGCCACGGCCATCGGCAACCCCGCAAACGACATCACCAACGGCGGCGTGCGCGTGGTCAAGGACGGCGAAAGCTTCAAGCTTGGCGACGGCGCGGTGGTGATCGCCGCGATCACGTCCTGCACCAATACCTCCAATCCGGCGGTGATGCTGGGCGCGGGCCTGGTGGCCAAGAAGGCCGCTGCCAAGGGCCTCAAGGCACAGCCATGGGTGAAGACCTCGATCGGTCCTGGCTCACTGGTGGTCACTGACTATCTGGAAAAGACCGGCTTACTGAAGGAGCTGGAAAAGGTCGGCTTCTACATCGTCGGCTACGGCTGCACGACCTGCATCGGTAACTCCGGCCCGTTGCCGACGGAAATCAGCAAGGGCATTGCCGAGGGTGACCTCGCCGTGGCATCGGTGCTGTCGGGCAATCGCAACTTCGAAGGCCGCGTGCATCCGGAAGTGAAGATGAACTACCTGGCCTCTCCGCCGCTGGTGGTTGCCTACGCACTGGCCGGCACGCTCGATATCGACCTCACCAAGGACGCGCTCGGCACCGGCAGTGATGGCAAGCCGGTTTATCTAAAGGACATCTGGCCGTCCAACAAGGAGATCTCCGACACCATCGCCGGCGCGATCAATCCGCAAATGTTCACCAAGAACTATGCCGACGTGTTCAAGGGCGACAGCCGCTGGAACACCATCGCCTCACCGGATGGCGCCGTCTACAAGTGGAGTGATTCCACCTATATCAAGAACCCGCCCTACTTCGACGGCATGAGTGCGGAGCCGGGCACCATCGAGGATATCCACGGCGCGCGCGTACTCGGACTGTTCGGCGATTCCATCACCACCGACCACATCTCGCCGGCCGGCTCGATCAAGAAGGACAGCCCCGCGGGCCGCTTCCTGATATCCAAGGGCGTGGACCCGAAGGACTTCAACTCCTACGGTTCGCGCCGCGGCAACGACGACGTGATGGTACGTGGCACCTTCGCCAATATTCGCATCAAGAACCTGATGCTCAATAACGTCGAAGGCGGCTACACGCTGCACGTTCCCTCGGGCGAGCAGTTGGCCATCTACGATGCCGCCATGAAGTACAAGGCGGAGAAGACCCCGCTGGTGGTGCTGGCCGGCAAGGAATACGGCACGGGTTCGTCACGCGACTGGGCAGCCAAAGGCACGCTGTTGCTGGGCGTGAAGGCTGTGATCGCCGAGAGCTTCGAGCGCATCCATCGTTCCAACCTTGTTGGTATGGGCGTGCTGCCGTGTCAGTTCCTGGATGGGCAGAACGCGCAGTCGCTGGGCCTGACCGGCAAGGAGACGTTCGACATCACGGGTCTCGACGGCGGCGAATCGAAGACGGCCAAAGTCACTTCCACTGCTGCGGATGGCAGCAAGAAGGAGTTCACCGTGAAGGTGCTGCTGCTCACGCCGAAGGAGCGTGAGTTCTTCCGCCACGGCGGCATCCTGCAATACGTGCTGCGCCAGCTGGCAGGAAAGAAGACGGCAGCCTGAGCCGCAGATGATCGATAAGCTGAAGGAGAATGCCGCCCCACCAGGCGGCATTTTCTTTTCTTGTAGGAGCGCACCCTCTGCGCGACAAACCCACGCAGCGGTGACGCCGATGCGCAGCGGTCGCACACAGGGTGCGCTCCTACAACGGCGTTGCCTGTCGTTACACAGGCGTCCAGGTCGCCGAATAGCAACGCCACTCGCGCCCGTCCTTCCGCCACGCCGTTTCCACCTGATACACGCCCATCTGCCCCGGGAACAGCTTGCCCCCACTCGTGAGCGTCACGGTGAAGCGGGCCACATAGCGATCGCCGCGCAGCTCAACATCCACCGGGCCAGTCAATGCGTGGATCGTCTCGCCACGAAACGCCGCGGCGCGCAGCAGGCCAAGCAGTTGGCGCCGATCCATCGTGCCGGTATTGCCATCGAAGTCGTCGCTGAGCACGTCACCCAGCGACGACGCATCGGCGTGTTCGGCAGCGTGTCCCGCCGTCTCGATGCCCTGCCGCACCCTACTTTCGTCGGGCGTGCGATGACAGCCAGCGACACCGATCGTCAGCATGCACCAAAGCAATGGATAAATAAGCAGTTTTTGCATCAACGGCATCCGGAAATCGCGCTGCAGCGCGGCTTGCCGCTATACGCGAGCGTATGCTCCAATGCCGCGTCATCATCTTGCCCTACCCGTGCCAGCATCACCAACGGGCCGATACATACAGGAGCTTTGGATCAAACATGAGCAACGAGCGTCCGTGGCTGGCCCACTACCCTGAAGGCGTTCCGGCGCAGATCGATGTCAATCAGTACGCCTCGGTGGCCGCGGTCGTGGAAGAAGCGTTCGAGCGCTTCCGTCAGCGCCCTGCGTTTGCCAGCTTCGGCAAGAAACTCAGCTACGGCCAGATCGATGAGTTGAGCCGCCAGTTCGCCGGCTATCTCACTGGCGTACTCAAGCTCAACAAGGGCGATCGCGTCGCGATCATGATGCCCAACGTGCTGCAGTACCCCATCGCATTGTTCGGCGCGCTACGCGCAGGCATGGTGGTGGTCAACACCAATCCGATGTACACCGCCCGCGAACTCAAGCACCAGCTTGAGGACGCAGGCGCCAAGGCCATCGTGGTACTGGACAACTTCGCCGCCACGTTGCAGCAAGTGGTGGCAGAGACCGAGGTGAAGCACATCATCACCACCGGCATCGGCGACTTGCTGGGCGCCAAGGGCATGGTGATCAACTTCGTACTCAAGCACGTCAAGAAGATGGTGCCACCGTATGAGCTGCCGCACGCGGTGCGTTTCAGCGAAGCGCTTTCGCAGGGCGCACCGCATCCCATGCCCAAGGTGCAGCTGAGCCACGACGACATCGCCTTCCTGCAGTACACCGGTGGCACCACCGGCGTGGCCAAGGGCGCGATGCTCACGCACGGCAACATGGTCGCCAACATGATGCAGGCCGGCGCCTGGATCGGCGCCAATGCCAAGCCCGGCGAAGAGGTGATCATTACCGCCCTGCCGCTGTACCACATCTTTTCGCTCACCGCGAACGGCATGGTGTTCATGCGCCTGGGCGGCCTGAACTGGCTGATCACCAACCCGCGCGACATGCCCGGCTTCGTCAAGGAGCTCAAGCAGTCCCAGTTCACAGCCCTCACCGGCGTCAACACGCTGTTCAACGGCTTGCTCAATACGCCGGGCTTCGCGGACCTGGATTTCTCGCGGCTGCACCTGAGCCTGGGCGGCGGCATGGCGGTGCAACGCGCCGTCGCCGAGCGCTGGAAGAAGGTCACCGGTTGCACGCTGGTCGAGGCCTATGGCCTCACCGAAACCTCGCCGGCCGCATGCATCAATCCGCTGGACCTGAAAGACTACAACGCCTCGATTGGCCTACCCATCCCTTCCACCGATGTCGCCATCTGGTCCGAAGAAGGCCAGCCGTTGCCGCAGGGCGAAGTGGGCGAACTGATGGTGCACGGCCCGCAGGTGATGAAGGGTTACTGGCAGCGGCCTGACGAAACCGACAAGGTACTTGGGTCCGATGGCTGGCTGCACACTGGCGACATCGCGCGCATGGACGAGAACGGTTACTTCTATATCGTCGATCGCAAGAAGGACATGATCCTGGTGTCTGGCTTCAACGTGTATCCGAACGAAGTCGAGGACGTGGTGATGCAACATCCGGGCGTGGCCGAAGTGGCCGCGGTCGGCATCCCCGACGAGCATTCGGGCGAAGTGGTAAAGCTGTTCGTGGTGCGCAAGGACCCGAACCTGACGGTGGAGGAACTCAAGAAGTTCTGCCACGACAACCTCACTGGCTACAAGCGCCCAAAGATCATCGAGTTCCGCGATTCGCTACCCAAGAGCAACGTGGGCAAGATCCTTCGCCGCGAACTGCGCGACGAGACGAAAGCCGCCGCCACACACGGCTGATGTCCGCCTCCCGCATAACAAGACGCCCGCCGAAAGGCGGGCGTTTTCGTTGGTGCGCTGCGGCCGACTATTCGTCGTGCCACAGTTCCAGAATGTCGGCATAGCCACCCAGCAGGTTCCACAACGGCACCTGCTTGTCTTCCGGGATGCGAGTGTAGGCAAAGCCGAGATGTCGGTCGGAGATGCGCGCCACCTGTGCCTCCAGGTGAATGTGCAGGTCATGGCCAAAGATCATGTCCAGGATCCAGCTCTGGCCCAGCTCGCCATGCCAGCCCAGCGGCCGGCGCAGCAGAACCCCTGTCGCGGAAATGTCCACCAGCTCGGTGGGATGCGACTCGCCGACACGGCTCATCAGTACCGTGGTCTCGATCCGCATGCGCGCCGGTCGCAACTGCTCCGGGTCGGAGCCGTTCCTGGCGTTGTCTTCCGCTTTGCTCATCCTGCCTGATCTCCCCGTGCCGAACGCGCCACGCGCCGACTGCTTCTTCCTGAAAGCACCGCCTCATCGCCTTGATGTGGAGTGCCCCCGTCCAACTTCAATCCTGCTTGCGCGTACGCAATACACCAGCGCGCACCAGGCTTCCCGAACCGAACTTCGAATTGATCCTGTCTTGCACCTGATCGGGCGCGCGCCCTTCCGGCGCCGCTTCGAACAGATCCTGCTGACTCCGTTCTTCGAAACCCGACAGGCTGACGCCGAGCAAGCGCAGGCGCGGATGCTTTTGCGCCTGCCACCAGGCCTGAAGCAAGCCTCGTGCCACCTCATAAATCTCACTGGCCGATGCGCTGGGGGCACGCAATCGTGCCTGACGCGTATGGGTAACAAAAGGCGGCTCGCGCAGTTTCACCGTCACCGTTCGACCCATGAGGCCACGCTTACGTGCGCGTGCCGCGATCCGCTCGCAATGCCGCAGCAACCACGATTCCGCCAGCGTCCGTTCGGCCAGGTCGGTATCAAAGGTGTGCTCGGCACCCATGGATTGTTCGGCCTGGTCGGGCTCCACGCAACGATCATCTTCACCACGCGCCAGCGCTTGCATGGCGCCAACCTGACGCCCCAGCGCACCCGCAAGACGCGCCGTGTCACATGCTGCCAATTCGCCGATGGTACGTATGCCCAGCCGGTTCAGCGCCTGCTCGGTGACCTTGCCCACCGTCCACAAACGTCCCACCGGCAAAGGCGCCAGCTCGAGCGCCGCATTTTTCGCGCAGATGCGATGAAAGCCGTCCGGCTTGGACAGCTCGCTGGCCAGCTTGGCCAGCAATTTGTTCGGTCCCATGCCCACCGAAGCCACCAGCTGCGTGCGCTCGCGGATCGCATCCTTGACGCGCCGGCCGATGACTTCGATCGACCCCAGCAGTCGCAGGCTGGCGGTCACGTCAAGGAAGGCTTCGTCGAGCGACAGCCCTTCCACCAGGGGCGTCACTTCGTGAAATATCTCGAATACTTGCGTCGAAAGTTCTTCATAGCGCGCCATGCGCGGCCAGACGTATACGCCGTCGGGGCATAACCTGCGTGCCTGGGCGGTGGGCATAGCCGAGCGGACGCCGAACCGCCGCGCCTCGTAACTGCAAGTGGACACGACGCCACGCGGCCCCAGGCCGCCGACGATCAGCGGGACGCCGCGCAGCTCGGGCCGGTCGAGCTGCTCCACGGACGCGTAGAAGGCGTCCATATCAACGTGGATGATCGAGCGTTCTTCGGATTTCATGGTCGACTATTCTGCCGTCAGACGAATTGGTCGGTGTACTGGACTTACCGGCTTTCAACGGCTAATCTTGGTCATGCGTGGGTCCTAGGGTGCGCGCACGATCGACCAGGATCGACCGCTACGGCACCCATCCCAATGCACTCAGCCGACCGATTGAAGAGCCAGTGACGCGGGTTACGTCACGTTGTGGCTTGCGTCTTTATTGTGGTCCAAAGCCACCCGGAGACGCTCAAGGGTCGCTCACGGCCAGCCTGATCGAAACGCCAAACGCGCGATTTCATCATGCATGCCCGTGACGGTGACGCAAGGCGCACCGGCTAGGCATTGCGCAAGTTAGCTTCAACGGGTCGCCAGCCAGTGGGCGGGATCCGGGCGGGGACATTCGCCAAGCGGATGCCGGTGGGACAGAACCTTTCCTAACGTGTTGAATGCAACGCAAGCCGTCGTGGACGGCCAAACGACATGTATTGATGAGCACTGAGCCAGTCGAGCCTCAGCCGGTTACAGCACCGCAGGACGCGTTTGCGTCGGTACCGCAACAGCAGGAAATGCCGCTGGCCATCGTGCGCGGCGAACCGTTGTTGCAGATGCCGCAAGACCTGTACATCCCACCGGATGCACTCGAGGTGATCCTCGAAGCATTCGAAGGGCCGCTTGACCTGTTGCTGTACCTGATCCGTCGGCAAAACCTGGACATTCTGGACATCCCTGTCGCCGAGATCACCCGGCAGTACATGGATTACATCGAAATGATGCGCGATGTGATGCGCCTGGAACTGGCGGCAGAGTACCTGCTGATGGCCGCCATCCTCGCCGAGATCAAGTCGCGGTTGTTGTTGCCACGGCCGCCAGCCGAGGAAGGTGTGGAGGAGGACCCTCGCGCCGAACTGATCCGCCGGCTGCAGGAGTACGAACGCTTCAAGCGGGCGGCGGCTGATATCGATGCCCTACCCCGCATGGAACGCGACATGGCACCAGCTCATGCCGACGTGGGCGAGCGCAACGTCATCAAGTTGCCGCCGCCGCTCGATCTCAAGGAGCTGTTGCTGGCGCTTAAGGACGTGATGCACCGTGCCGAGCTGTTCGGGCACCACGCGATCAGGCGCGAGGCACTCAGCGTACGCCAGCGCATGGGCGAACTGCTGAGCCGGTTGAGCGACCAGAGTTTCCAGCGCTTCGAGACGCTGTTCGATGTAAGCGAAGGACGCCTGGGCGTGGTGGTGACCTTCCTGGCCATGCTGGAGCTGGCCAAGGAAATGCTGGTGGAGATCGTGCAGGAAGAACCACTGTCACCGATTTATGTAAGGGCGAAGGCTGGACATGCCGAAGAGCCCGTCGAAGAACCGACCGCCGACGAGCGGACTGCTGCCGCCGAGTAAGCGGCGTCCCATTTCATCCTCATCCGACTTGAGGCCATGCAGATCGAACAACTCAAACCCATCATCGAGGCGGCGCTGCTGGCATCTACCCAGCCGATGACCGTCCCTCAACTGCTGGAACTGTTCGGCGAAGAGGACACGGTAGGCCGCGAAGAAGTGGCGAAGACGCTCGAAGCGCTGGCCGAGGATTGCACCGGCCGCGGCGTGGAATTGCGCGAAGTGGGCTCGGGTTTTCGCTACCAGGTGAAGCAGGACGTGCATCCGTGGATCTCGCGGATGTGGACGGAGAAGCCCAGCCGCTACTCGCGCGCCCTGCTCGAAACGCTGGCGCTGATCGCCTACCGCCAGCCGATCACCCGCCCCGAGATCGAGCAGATCCGCGGTGTGGTCGTGTCCTCCAACATCATCAAGACGATGGAGGAACGCGAGTGGATCCGCGTGGTGGGTTACCGCGACGTGCCGGGCAAGCCCGCGCTGTTTGGTACCACCCGCGCGTTCCTCGACTATTTCAACCTGAAGTCGCTCGATGAACTGCCGCCGCTGTCGGAAATCCGGGACATGGAAGACCCACAGATGAGCATCGCGCCGGAACCGCTGCCCGCCCGTGTGATACGCGACCTGCCGATTGATCCGGACGAAGAGAACGAAATCCTGGTGGTGGCCGGCGAGGAAGCCGAGGCCGTCACCGACGAATTCACCCCAGGCGAAACGCCTGAGGCAAGCGAAGAAAGCGAGGCCAACGAGCCCGCCGTCATCGAAGCGCCTGCCGACGAACAACCCGTGGCGATGGAAGTCGCCACCACAGAAGCCGGCGATGCCAAGCACGCCCAAGCCCCGACTGACACTGCCGATGAGGCAGCGACCCGCGCGGACGCCGACAAAGGCGACGCCACGCAAGACACTGAGGAGTACCGCGCATGACTGCGCCGCAAAAATCCGTATTGACCCTTAAGCGCACCCCGCGCGATGAAACCGCCCCTGCGCTGGAAGAGCGTCTGCACAAGGTGCTGGCGAATGCCGGCCTGGGCTCGCGCCGCATGCTTGAACAACGCATCCAGGCCGGCGAGGTCGAGCTCAATGGCACGCCTGCCACCATCGGTGCCAGCGTGCATGCTGGCGACCGCGTGGTGCTCGACGGCAAGCAGTTTGTCGTCGCCACCGATAACCGCGACGAAACCGAAGTGCTGGTCTATCACAAGCCCGAAGGCGTGGTGACCACCCGTGAAGATCCCGAAGGCCGTCCCACCGTATTCGAACAGCTGCCGCGCCTGAAGGGTGCGCGCTGGGTTGCCGTGGGTCGTCTGGACATCAACACCACCGGTCTTTTGCTGCTCACCACCGACGGTGAGCTGGCCAACGCGCTGATGCATCCCAAGAGTGGGCTGGAACGCGAGTACCTGTGCCGCGTGCACGGTGAAGTGCCCGATGAAATGATCGAGAAGCTCAAGGCGGGTGTGGAGCTGGAAGACGGCCCAGCCCGTTTCGATGAGATCGCCATCATCAGTCGCGGCGGAAGCCATAGCTGGTTCCGCGTGGTGATCCGCGAAGGCCGCAACCGTGAAGTGCGCCGTCTGTGGGACTCGCAGGGCTTTCTGGTGAGCCGCCTCAAGCGCATCCGCTATGGCAGCGTGGAATTGCCGCGCGCACTGCGCCGCGGTGACTGCGAAACGCTGGGCGAGGAAGCCGTGAAGGATCTGCGCAAGACCACCGGCCTGGGCGCACCGCAACCGGTGCTCACCCTCAGCCCCGTGCTGCACCAGCGCCGCGCCCCGCGCAATGTCACCGAGTATCGCCCTACCAGCGGCGCCACCGGTGGCTACAGCGCCGGTTACCAGGACGAGGCACGCGAGCTGCGCGCGTACGACCGTATTCGTGAAGAACCCGCACGCGGCAAGCAGCGTCGTCGCCCGGGCGGCAAGGAAGTGGACGGCAACGTCGCGCGCCCCGAGCGCTCCGGCAATGTCATGCCGCGCAAGGGCAAGCGCGGCGTAGCTCCGGGCCAGGAGTTGCCGTCGGTGCGCACCTGGTTCGCTGGCGAAACCCGTGAGGGTGGCGCACGCGGTGGTGCGGCTGGTGCCGGCAATCGTCGCGGCCCGGGTGGCGGTGCGAAGCCGTTCGGTGCACGCGGCGGCGAAGGCGGCGGCAAGCCGTTTGGCGCCCGTTCGTCCGAAGGTCGCAGCGGCAGTCCCTATGGCGGTCTCGGCGGCGGAAGCGCGGGCGGTAATCGTGGTGGCAAACCCGGCGGTCGTCCGGGTGGCCAGGGCGGAGCCGGTCGTCCGGGCGGCCAGGGCAGCCAGAGCGGTGCCGGTCGACCGGGCGGCCAAGGCGGCCAGGGCGGTGCCGGTCGTCCGCAGGGCCGAGGCGGAAATCGCCCCCAGGGCGGTGGCGGTGGCGGCGGTGGTCGTCCGCAGGGCCACGGTGGTGGTGGTCGTCCGCACGGCGGTGGCGGCGGTGGTGGCGGCGGCGGTGGCCGCGGCGGCAATCGTCAGGGCAATCGCTGAATCAGCGCCCGCCCATGACGGCACGCATCTACCACAACAACCGCTGTTCGAAGTCGCGCGCCACACTGGATTTGCTGGAAGCGCGCGGCATCGCCTGCGACGTCGTCAACTATCTCGACACGCCGCCCAGTGCTGTCGAACTGGCGCAGTTGCTGGACATGCTCGGCATGATGCCGCGCGAGCTGATGCGCAAGGGTGAACCGGAATACGCCGAACTTGGCTTGGATAACCCCACGCTTGATGACACCACGCTGATAGCGGCGATGGTGAGCCATCCGCGGTTGATCGAGCGGCCGATCGTGGTTGCCCATGGCAAGGCGGCGATTGGAAGGCCGCCCGAAGCGGTGTTGTCTATTTTGTAATTACTCCCTCTCCTCTTTGGGGAGAGGGCAGTGGTGAGGGGCGGGTGCTCGCGGAAGCATCTATTCAGAACGGGTTCCATTGTTGCGCTCTCGCAAGATGGTCCCCTCACCTCAATCCTCTCCCCTTTGGGGAGAGGAGGCTTAGGCGTTCAGCGTGAAGCTATCCGCATCCATCCACGCAGGGAAACGCTCGCGATGTGCGAGCAAGAGTGCCGGATCGATAGTGACGGTCACTACCTGCTCCTGCGACCCCAGCTCGATCACCGGCTCACCCACCGGATCGAGCACGGCGCTGTCGCCGGCGTAAGGCAAGTCGTTGCCGTCCACGCCGACGCGATTGAGGCCAACCACATAACTCAAATTTTCGATCGCGCGCGCGCGCAATAGCGTGCGCCAAGGCTGGCGGCGCGGCGCGGGCCAGTTCGCCACGAACAAGGCGAGGTCGTAATCCATGCCACCAACCGCTTGTTCGCAGCGACCGTTGCGCAGCCACACCGGGAAACGCAGGTCGTAACAAACCTGCGGCAGGATGCGCCAGCCTTTCAACTCGACGATCAAGCGTTCGTTGCCTCCGCCGTAGCGCGTGTGTTCGCCCGCCATGCGGAACAGATGTCGCTTGTCGTACTGTGCAAAACTGCCGTCCGGGCGTGCCCAGATCAGTCGGTTGAATACCGTGTCGCCTTCGCGGATGGCGAGGCTGCCACACAACACGGCATCGACCTCCTGCGCCAACGCGCGCATCCACGCCACGCCTTCGCCATCCATCAATTCCGCGCTGGCCCGCGTGTCATTGCTGAAGCCGGAAAGAAAAGTCTCCGGCAACACCACCAGATCGGTCCGGCCGGCGACGCTCCGCACGAGATCGCCGTAATACGCACGATTGGCCGGCGCGTCATGCCAGCGCGTAGCGCCCTGCACCAGGCTTACTTTCAAAGCTTGCATAGACGCTCCGCGGCGGCATCCATCGTGGCGTCGCTCTTGGCAAAACACAGGCGCAGCAGGTGCGTGCCCGGTGCCTTCTCGTAGAACGGGGTCAACGGTATCGCGGCTACGCCACCTTCCTTCACCAGCCACTCGCAGAACGACACGTCGTCCTTGTTGCTGATGGCGGAATAGTCCACCAACTGAAAATAACCGCCCGGCACGTCAAGCAACTTGAAGCGTGAAGGCTTGATCAACTCGCGGAATCGGTCGCGCTTGGCTTTGTAGAACGCAGGAAGCTCCAGATAATGCTCCGGCGCATTGGTCATGAATTCAGCGAACGCCACCTGTGCCGGATGGAAGGTGCAGAACGTGAGGTACTGGTGCACTTTGCGGAATTCCGCCGACAGCGCCTTGGGTGCCACTGCGTACCCCACCTTCCAGCCGGTGCAGTGATAGGTCTTGCCAAACGAAGACACCACGAAACTGCGCGCGGCCAGTTCTGCATGGCGCAGCACGCTCTGGTGCTTGGCGCCGTCGTACACGATGTGCTCGTACACCTCGTCGGACAGCAGCACGATCTCGGTATCGCGCACGATCGCCGCCAGTTCATCCAGATCAGCGGCCGACAGCACAGCGCCCGTGGGGTTGTGCGGACTGTTGATAAGGATCATGCGCGTCTTCGACGTGACTGCATCACGAACGCGCTGCCAGTCGATGCCGAACGTAGGTGCCACCAGCGGAATGTGCACCGCACGCGCACCCTGCAGCTCGATGGCCGGCTCGTAGCTGTCGTAGGCCGGATCGAACACGATCACCTCGTCGCCTGCGCGCACGACGGCGGCAATGGCGGCGAACAGCGCCTCGGTGGCGCCGGAGGTCACAGTCACTTCGGCATCTGCGCTGACGCGATGACCGTACATGCGCTCGGTCTTGAGTGCGATCTGCTCGCGCAGGGGTTGCAGGCCGATGCCCGGTGCGTACTGATTGCGACCCTCGGCCATCGCCCGCGTAATGGCATCGCGCAGCGGCTGCGGCGGCTCGAAATCTGGAAAACCCTGCCCCAGGTTCACGGCCTTGTGTTCCAACGCCAGATGACTCATGACGCTGAAGATGGTGGTCCCCACTTTCGGAAGCTTGGTATCGATCTGCATATTCCGGATGTCTGGATGGCTAAACGGGAATGCTAGCACGGGCCATGTGGCACGCCGTGGTCAAAGGTATTTGCCGCATTCTGCGTGCTTCTCGCGCACGGTATCGGGCAGCTTTTCGGCTAGAAAATCCACGAAGGCGCGCACGCCCGGCAACAGGCCGCGACGACTGGGATAGACGAAGTGCATGGTGCCCTGTGGCACGCTCCATTCGGGCAGCACCACTTCCAGTTCGCCGCGCGCCACAGCCGGGCCACACATGAACTCGGGCAGCATGGTGACACCGATGCCGTGCTTGGCGCACTGGAGCAGCGCCGCAAAATCACCGCAGATGAGGCGTGGCTTGATATCAACCACCACGCGCTCGCCTTGCGCGTCAAGCAGCTCCCAGCTTTGCGCGCCCTCGTGCTCGTTCACGGTGAGCGCGGGCATACTGGAAAGATCGGACGGAACCTTTGGATGGCCATACTGCTTGAGCAGATCGGGGCTCGCCACCGGCAGCACGCGAGACTGGCCAAAGGTGCGCACCACCAGCGTGGCATCCGTATCGAGCTTGCTGCGCACGCGGATGGCGACGTCGAAGCCTTCGCCGATCACGTCCACTCGTCGGTCGGTGGACTGAAGACGCACCTGCATCTTGGGATGCTGGGCCAGGAAATCCGGCAGCACATGCCCCAGCACGGTCTGCACCAGCGAAACAGGACAGCTCACACGAACCACGCCTCGGGGCTCGGCGCGCAGTTCCTCCACCGCATCCTGCGCCGCCCTCGCCTCTTCCAGCACGGCGCGGCAGTGGCCATAGAAGCGTTCGCCCACCTCGGTAACCACGAAGCGGCGAGTGGTCCTTTGCAGCAGGCGCACGCCGAGGCGCTCTTCGAGCTGGGCAATGCGCTTGCTCAGGCGTGACTTGGGAATGCCGAGTGCTCGGCCGGCGGAGGAAAAACCACCGTGTTCCACCACCGAAGCGAAGAAATACAGGTCGTTGAGATCCTGCAGGGCGCCATCCAACACGGTCATCGCCGTTTCCTTATTAGAACAATACGTTCGATTTTACCCGTCTTATCAGCAGATTGTCCTGCGGATACCTTAGTTCTGTCGCCGGGGTGCCCGGCCCATTACTGAGGAATTGCCATGAAACTGCTGCATCTCGACGCCAGCGCCCTGGGTAGCCACTCCGTCTCGCGTGGGCTGACTGCTGCCATCGTAGCGGAGTTCACCCGCAACCAGCCCGCCACGGAAGTGATCTACCACGATCTCGTCGCCAACCCGCTGCCGCACTGGACCCCGGTGTCCGACGCCAGCGATCCGGCCTCCGCGCTGGGTAGCCAGATGCTGGAAGAGTTCTTGGCCGCCGACGCGGTGGTGATCGGTGCCCCGATGTACAACTTCTCGATCCCCAGCCAGCTGAAGGCGTGGATTGACCGCGTGACCGTGGCTGGCAAGTCGTTCCGCTACACCGCCAATGGTCCGGAAGGTCTGGCCGCCGGCAAGCGCGTGATCATCGCCTCATCGCGTGGTGGCATTTACAGCGAAGGCAGCGCCGCCGCTTCGATGGACTTCCAGGAAACCTACCTGCGTGCGCTGTTTGGCTTCCTAGGCGTCACCGATATCGAGTTCGTCCGCGCCGAGGGTGTGGCGATCAGTGACGACAACAAGGTGGAATCCTTGAAGTCAGCGCATGCCTCGATCGGTGTGGTGACGCGCAAGGCTGCCTAAGCCTCTGCTTCCTCTCCCCTTTTGGGGAGAGGATTGAGGTGAGGGGCAACCTTGCGAAAGCGAAACAATAGATCTGGCTTTGAACGGCCACTTTCGCAAGCACCCGCCCCTCACCCTGCCCTCTCCCCAGCGGGGAGAGGGAAAAGATGGAGACGCCGCGCATCACTGCGCGGCGTTTGCTTTTTCTGAGCGATAAACCGCCTTACCGTCCACCCAGGTGCTGAGCGGTTTGAGGTCGGCTATCTGGCGCGGTGACACCGTCATCAGGTCACCATTGAGTATTACAAAGTCGGCACGCATGCCCGGCTTGAGCATGCCTACTTCGTTCTCCATGAACGCTGCAAACGCTGCGCCGCGCGTGAAGCCTGCCAGCGCCTGGAGTCGACTGACTCGCTGGTCCGGCAGCCAGCCGCCCGGCGGTTGGCCGTTGAGATCCTGGCGTGTCACGGCGGCATACAGACCAAGCATCGGGTTGACCTGCTCCACCGGGAAATCCGAACCGAATGCCAAGGGCACCTGTTCGTGGATGAAACGCTGCCAGGCATAGGCGCCCTTGAGGCGCTCGGCACCGAGGCGCTGCTCGGCCCAGGGCATGTCCGAGGTGGCATGGGTCGGTTGCATGGAGGCGATTATCCGCAGCTTTGCGAAGCGCGGAATGTCATCGAGCGCCACGATCTGCGCGTGCTCGACCCGCCAACGATGATCGCTATTGGCGCCGTCGCCCAACACCGACTGATAGGTGTCCAGCACCATACGGTTACCGCGATCTCCGATGGCGTGCGTGGCCACCTGCACGTGGCAGCGGTGCGCCTTCTCCACGGCGCTGCGATACGCATCGGGTGAGGTCACCAGGATGCCGCGATTGCCATGGTCGTCGTTGTAGTCCGCCAGCAGGGCGGCACCGCGGCTGCCCAACGCGCCGTCCATGTAGAGCTTGACGGTGCGCATCTGCAGACGCCTGCCTGCGTCTGTCCAGCGTCCACCTTGCGTGCATAGCCAATCCAGCGCCGCGTGGTTTCCGTCTGCCATCTCATAGAGGCGCAACGGAATTTCGCCGGCGGCGGCCATCTCCTGCAGCACCTTGAAGTCATCGAGGCTGGTACCCGGATCGTGCACGCCAGTGAGCCCGGCAGCGACGGCATCGGCAAATGCAGCTTTGTATGCCTCGCGCGTCTGTTCGTGGCTCAGCGGCGGAATCGCATCGGCCACCAGACCCACCGCACCATCCACTAGCACGCCACTGGCTTTCTTGCCGACGCGCACGATACGGCCGCCTTGCGGTTGCCAGTCACCGTCGAGCGGCTTCGTGGCATGTTTCATCGCCGCCGTATTGACCCACGAGGCGTGACCGTCGATACGTTCCAGGTACACCGGCCGATCCGGAAAAGTGGCGTCGAGATCCGCTGCGGTTGGAAACTGCTTATCGGTCCACCGATTTTGATCCCAGCCACGACCGACCAGCCAGGCACCCTTGGGCAGCTTCGCGGCACCCGCCTTCAGTCGATCGATGATCTCGACCTTGGACGCGGCACCCACCAGGTCTACCTGGATGTGGGTCATGCCAAGGCCCAGCATGTGGCCGTGCGCATCGATCAGGCCGGGGATGACCGTGGCCCCTTTGGCATCCACTTTACCGGCGTCTGGATACCGCTTCTGCAGGTCAGCCGTGTCGCCTACGGCAAGCAGGCGGCCATCGTCCTTCCAGGCCAGTGCAGTGGCTTCCGGACGTGCGGGATCCAGGGTGTGGATATGCGCGTTGACCAACAGCGTAGTCGCCTGCAGCGGGAGGCACGCAATCGCGAGCAAGGCGATGGATAAGCAGCGAAGCGATAGACGCATAGGTGGGTCTCGGCCAAGGAGTCCTGCGACTTTGCCTAGCCGGCCCCGACCATACAAGCGGCCATGCAGCATGCATGGTCCGCGCTCCACGAGCCTCCGTCAGGCCGCCTGCACGAACGGCGGGACAGGACGCACGAATTGCGCCAGCCGGATGGTCGATTCCGTACCGGGCATCTCCACGTATACCGGACGGCCGGAGCGCTGGTGTTCGTCGCGTGCCACTTCGCGCGCAAGCTTGATGGCTGCGGAAAGCGGCAGATGACTGAATAGCGAAGAGCCCGAGCGGCACACGTTCCACTGCCCTTCGGTGGATGGCTTGAGCGAATAGGTGACCATGTTTCACCCCTGTAAGGAGAGAGAGCCCCGCCACGCTTGGTCGAGTGAGCGAATAGCTCGCTGGGTTGTCCTTATCGGACCGATCAAGAGTGCACTCGTTCTACCAAGGAACCTATCGGCCCCTCACATCGTATTGCGTAGGAATACGACTACTTCAGTGAGCCTCATACGTTGCCGGTGTTTTCCCCACTTCGCAACTGTTTCACACCTGATACACGTGCGCTTGCCTTCACTGAACGCAGTGACAGCTGCATGTGAATCGTCGCACTGGCTGTGCATCGGCCTATCACCCGTCGTTAACCGCGTGGCTCGCAGTTTCGAAAATCCCACGACGGAGCCATGCCTGATGTCTAACGAAACGGAAGATGGCCGGACACGCATGATTCAAGCTTTCGACGAGCTGCTTCAGCTCTATCGGTTGCTGGAGCGGGAAAACGAACTGCTTCGCGAGCAATTGCGCCGGCACACGGCGGGAGAGCTTCAGATACGCGAGACCGACCGCAAGATGCTGGAAATCAGGGGTGGCGGGCTGCTTTCGGCACACGATCGCCTGCGCGCTTTGCTGGCTTCGCGGCGGGCATGAGCCATGCAGCAACACGTTGATCATCAGCCGGAGCGAGCCATGAAGGTGCACGACATCGAAGGCATCGTCATCAGCCATCCGGAGCGCGTGCTCTATCCAGATTGCGGCGTTACCAAGCAGGACGTAGCCGATTATTACCTCGCGGTCATGGACCGGTTTCTACCTGGCATCGCCCATCGCCCCACCTCCGTGCTGCGCTTTCCCGAAGGTATCGGCGCGCAGGGATTCTTCCAGAAGCACCCCATGCGAGGGCTGAAGCACGTCGGGCACGTCCGCCTGCGGGAGGAAAGCGGCGAGCGGGACGACTACCTTTGTCCGCGCGACGCGGCGGCCATCATTGAACTGGTGCAGTTCGGCACGATCGAGTTTCATCCATGGGCCGCTCTCGAGGACTCGCTGGACGAGGCCGATTACCTCGTGTTTGACCTTGACCCAGGAAGCGACGTGGCGTGGCATGACGTGATCGACGCGGCACGCTTGCTCAAAGCGCGCCTTGCCGATGTGGGATTGCAGAGCTTCGTGCGCACCACCGGCGGCAAGGGCCTGCATGTGGTGGTGCCTCTGTATTCGTCCTGTCCATGGGATGACGCCAAGCGATTCGCGCAAGCCTTTGCCCGTCAGCTCGCGAACGCCGCGCCACAGGCTTTTATCGCAAAAGCAGCCATGAAAGAACGCGCAGGCAAGATCTTCATCGACTACTTGCGCAACACCCGCGGTGCCACCAGCGTGGCGTCCTATTCGCTGCGCGCTCGCGCCGGGGCGACCGTCGCCATGCCCCTGCGCTGGCGAGAACTTGGTCAATGCAAGGGCGGAGGGGATTTCGATATCCGCTCCGCACAACGCAGATTGGTCCGGCTGCGCACCGATCCTTGGGATGGCTTCGACGTGCTGCGCCAGGATCTTGGCAAGGCGTTACGCACATACAACGCGCCACCGGGCTGAGTCACCGCGTGGCACACGCTATCAGCCCACCAGGGTTTCCACGCGGCCAAGTGTTGGGGAAACGAAATACTGGTTGTCCAGCACGCTTCTCACCGCATCCGCAAGTTCTTCACCTGCCGAGGCTTTGAGTACATAGCCCTTGCCGATGGCCAGCGCCGCGCGCGCCAGCGTCGGGTCGTCGTGCACAGTGATGAATACCACGGGCAGCCCGGGTCGGTCGGCGAGCAGTTCGCGTGCGGCCTGCATGCCGTCCATGCCGGGCATGCTGATATCCGTGACCACGGCGTCCGGGTGCAGTCGCCTCACCGCCTTGACCAATGCCTCGCCATGCCCGACCACCGCGAGCACATCGAACTCCTCGCTGAGCACTTCACGAATCTGCTCAGCGACAGGAGGATGGTCTTCGGCCAGCACGACAGTGGCTCGTGTCACGCTCGTCCCCGCTAAACGGATAATGCTCCAAGTGCAGCATCGTCCATCGCGAAAACTTTCGCCACCGAAAGAGACCCGAGTAATGACTAAGTAAAACTACCCGTTCTGGCCCGCAGCCATGGCCCGATGGCCTGATTTGCGCCATTTTTTCTCAGAACAGCAGTCCAAGATCCTCGGCTCGACGCACCAGCTCCAGCGTGGAGTGCACCCCAAGCACCTGCATCATCGTGTACTTGTGGGCCTCGACAGTGCGCACCGAAAGGCTCAGCTGTAACGCGATCTGTTTGGAGCGCAAGCCCTCACCCACCAGACGCAACACCTGCAATTGCTTGGTCGTGAGGTTACGCATGTCCGTGAGTTGGCCGCTGATATAGCGGGCACCCAGCGCTGGCGTCACATAGGTGCCTCCCAACATCACCTGCTGGGTGGCACTGCGCAGGTCTTCGCCCGCGGAACACTTGAGAATGTAACCACTGGCTCCTGCTCGCAGCGCGGCAATCGCCAGTGCCGGCTCCATGTGCATGGTGAGAAACACAAACCGGGTGTCGTTGCCCATCTCACGCAGCCGCTTGAGCGCGTCCATGCCGTTGCAGCGTGGCATGTTGATATCGGCCACTACCAGGTCGGGCTGGAGACGGCGCACGGCATCGATCAACGCCTCACCGTCGGAAACGATCTCCATCAGCTCGAAGTCTTCCTCGAGAATGTGCTGCACGCCTTCGGCGACCATGCGGTGGTCGTCGGCGATGATCAGGCTTGGCCGTGCAGCGTCGTGTAGGGTCCTAGCGGAATGCATATGCATAGTTCAGTCCCTTTCCCCAGAGTCGAACAAAGTCGATAGCTGCCACCGAGCAGCTTCGTACGCTCATCGATACTCATTAGTCCAAGCCCCCGACGCCCCTCTGCGTCCACGGCAAATCCCTTGCCGTCGTCCTTTATGCTGAGGTCCACGTGCTTGTCCCCGATCCGCAGCGCGACCTCGATGCGCTGCGCATCCGCATGCCTCAATGCATTTCCCAATGCCGCCTGGGTCACGCGATAGAGGCACAGCGCCACATCCTCGGGAAGATCCTTGGCATGCGGCGACACTTTCAATTCGATGCTCGGCCCGGCCCGCTGCCGCTGCGCCTGGCACAAACCGGCCAGCGCCGCAGTCAGCCCTGTCTGAGTAAGCATGCTCGGATGAAGGTCGTGTGAAAGATGGCGCACGTCCTCGGAGAGCGAGATCAATTCGCTCTGCAATTGGCTCACGTCGTTCCGGTTTCTCTCATCCACCTTGCGACGCAACGCGCTCAGCCGAATGGACGCCACCGCCAGTCGCTGATTGATGTCGTCGTGCAGGTCACGCGCTATGCGAGCCCTTTCCTCTTCCTGCGCCACGATCAGGCGTCCGGCCAGCTCGCGCACCTCGGTACTGGTCACCGACAGCGCGCGCTGGGCAGCGCGGCGCTGCTCCACCATTGCCGCCAGGAACAGAGACGCTACCGCCATGCCCAGCATCCACAGCTGCACGCTGATGGTGGTGAACCCTGGATCTTCCTGCATGAAGGGCCCTTCCGACGAAAGGCTGAGCTGGATGGCGATGACGCCGATCACCAGGTTGACGACGCTGGTTCCGGGTATCTGCGCGCGCAGTGCCACGAAGATAGCCAACGGCACCGGCGCCAGCAGCAGCAGCGGTCGCATCGTCGCGAGGCTGCCCAGTTCCCGCCATCCCAACCAGAGAAAAACCAGCGCAACCGTGGTGATCACCAGCATGTTCCAGTTGGGCAAGGCGTCGCTACGCAGCGAGGAAGTCGGGTTGGCCAGGCTCATGATGGCGGGCGGCAGCAGCGCATAACCCAATGCATCGGACAATGCCACCTGCCACCAGGACCCGGACAGCCATGCAGGCATGGGCGCAGCCATCGCTATCAGTGCGATGAGGACAGCCGTCGCCAGCGGCAGCAGCGCTACAGCCACCAGCAGGAAGCCTAGCAAGCGAAGGAAATCGTCGATCGGCTGGTCCTGGCGGAAACGATTTATCACCAGCGCAGCGAGATTGATCAGCAGCAGCACGAGCGGATACGTCATCACCATGCCGGGCGGTGCCAAATTCATCGCGACGGCGAGCGACACCAAGCCGAGCAGCCAGCCAATGTCATAGGCCAGCCAATGGCGGCGGGGTTCGATCAATAGCGCGGCCAGCAACAGCGGCCCAGGCAGCCAGATCATCTGCGCGTCGCCCTGGCGATTCCACAGTGCCAGCGACAGCCACTGCGAGACCACCACGGCAACAAGCATGCCGGTGCCTCGCGCCAGATGAGACAGGCCGCTAGGCAATGCCAATGCGCTCATGATCTCCCCACGATCCATGCGACTTCTCCGCGGCGCTTTCGAACGAAAAAGCGCCTCTCCATGCTGGGCGACCAAGCCATCCAGGCACATGCCATCAGTCGCCAGCTCGCATTTCTCCACGATGGGCGTCATGCCTTCGTGATGACTTGCGTAGTTCTACCGACAGGGCGGGGTGCGACGGGCCTTGGCAAGCGTGGTTCCAGGGTGCGGCGGAACAGTATTTTTACTGGGCAAGATTGAGTGAAAGTTCGCTTACCAAGCGGACACGGACGGCCCAAGCTGACGGTTAGCCGTTAGGGCGCAAGAAACGAGGAACCCGCCGGATGAAGCGAAAGCCTGCGCCGTCGTCCCCTGCCCTACAGGCCAGCCACCTGTCGATGACCGACGGGGCTATGTCGCGTGTATCCAGTCGCCACCGGCTCCGCCACCACCCATGTCGTCCAGGCGCGCAGCAAATCACACACGGTCATCCTCACCGAGGCGGCAAAGAGGCATTTGGCGTGATCAAGAGCGTCAAAGGCAGTCCACCCATGCTCCACTCAACTATTCAGCGTTGACCCATGCCCCCCGGAAACGGCAAACAAGGCAAGAACACACGCAAGCTGCGGGTGCTGCTGGCCGATGAGCATCGCTGCGTCGCCGAGGGTCTGGCTGGGCTACTGGCCAAACGAACTCACTCGGTACGCATCGCTCACGACAGTGAAACCCTGATGCTCGCGGCGCTGAGTGGTGACGTCGACCTGATCATCACCGACATCGCCATGCCGCCATTCAGTGCGCTGCACGCCGTGCGCCGCCTGCGACGGCAAGGGTGCCTGATACCCATCATCGTGCTTTCCACTCATGGTGAACCGCTGATCGTTCGCGAAGCGATGCAGGCCGGCGCCAATGGATACGTACTCAAACAATCGACCAGCAGCGAACTCTATGGCGCCATGACGGAAGTCGCGGCCGGCAACCAGTTCATCAGCCCCGAGCTGATGGCGTCGCTGCTGCAGGCACCCGATGCCGCGCAGCGATTGACCCGACGACAGCGCGATGTGATCGAGGGCATGGCCAAGGGCTGGCGCACCAGCGAGATCGCCGCCGAGCTGGGCATCTCGATA
Source organism: Dyella sp. OK584 (assembly GCF_057787755.1). Taxonomy (NCBI): domain Bacteria; kingdom Pseudomonadati; phylum Pseudomonadota; class Gammaproteobacteria; order Lysobacterales; family Rhodanobacteraceae; genus Dyella; species Dyella sp. OK584. The sequence goes on along the minus strand of NZ_CM173542.1, from coordinate 2,898,640 downwards.
CGCACGGTGGAAAGTCATCGGCAGGCATTGCTCGACCTGCTCGGGGTGCACAGCGGCGTTGCGCTGATTCGCGAGGCGGAGCGTCTCGGACTGATTCCACTCACACCGCATGGCTCTGCCCTCACGGCGGAAGACTAGCCATGTCTCCAAACCACACCGCAACCCATCGTCCCAAAGAAGCCCCTGCCAAGCCGGCCTTCGGTGGTTTCTATGGATGGCATGGTCGTGCCTGGGCCAAGACGCCCGACGTCACCCAGTACGATCAGGTCGCAGTCAAAACCACGATGTGGGCAGCAAACACGCAGAAAGTCATCTGGACCGTGACGATGCAAGGCATCGGCGCCAGTAACGTTCCCAAGATCGTGCAGGATCTCACCGCCACGCTGATTCCCGAGTTCAAGAGCAATGGCGTGAGCTGTTGACGGAACGGGCAGCGGCAACCACCGGTCTGCCGCTACCGTGATCACCCGCTTCCTCATTTCACGGAGCGTACCCATGAATATCCGAGTGACTGGTTTTCTCGCCCTCGCCTGCTTTGCCACGGTAGCTACCGTGGCAGCCCAGCAACCGCCACCGGCGCCCGTACCGTATCCCGCCCAGGGCCAGAATGCAGCGCAGCAGGAGGCCGATAAGGGCGCCTGCATGTCGTGGGCGCAAAGCAACGCACCCTCGCAGCCGGTGCCTGCACAGCAGACAGGGCCCGCCGTGGGCGGCGGCCAGCGTGCCCGTGGCGCGGTGCGCGGCGCGGCCGCCGGAGCGGTGGTGGGTGGCGTGGCCAACGACGACGCGGGGCACGGCGCGGCCGTAGGCGCTGCTGCGGGTGTGGTTGCGGGTGGTGTGCGTGCACGCGAGCAACGCCGACAAGACAACGCTGCGGCCGCACAAACGCAGACCTACAACACCGCCAACTTCAACCAGGCCTATGGCGCCTGCATGAAGGGCAAAGGTTACACGGTCAATTGAGCAGTCGGTGCATGGCGCAAGCGGTTTGCGCCATGCATGCCAACATCGCACTCATCGCCAGGCGCTGCCCACCTGGATGTAGTACGCGTGATCATCCTCGCTTCGCGCCCAGTCGAGGCCCACGTATAAGCCAAGCGCACGAGCAATGAGATACCGGAACCCGACACCCTCGGTCGCGTGAGTGCTGGCATCGCCGAAATCCGCCCTGCGTCCCCACGCGCGACCGGCGCCCCCGAAACCCAGCAGCGCCCATCGCGATGTCAAGTTCCAGCGCAATTCCGCTTCGACGATGCCGACGTTTTCATCCTGATAGCGGCCATAGGAAATGCCTCGAAGGTCGATCGACGGCAGCTGGTAGAACGGCGTGTCTCCACGGGCTGCGCGAACATCGGCGCGCAGGCCAAGCACCCACCTTTCGGCGATCGGCAGGTAGCCGTAGACATGTGTGCGGTAGGTCTGGAACGTGTTGTCACTGCCAAAGGCCGGCGCATAGTCCGTGCCATCCAGCCGCCACAGCCAACCCTTCGACGGTGTCAGCATGTTGTCGCGCGAGTCGTAGCTGAGTCCCAGGCCGAGACCTGACGCACGCTTGGCGAAGTCCCTTGGCTCGAAATACTGGTTGTCGCTCTGCAGGTTCAGGCGACTGTCGATGTCCATGTAGATCCAACGTGCCGACGCGAACCAGTCGCTCCGTCCGAAACGTCGTGACACTTGCTGGTAGAAGAACAAGCCGTCGAGGTTGTAACCAATCTTCCTGGGCGCCGATTGTATTCCCTGCGTATAGAAGTCCAGATTCACCGACGCCTTGCCGGCGATGCCTTCATAGCGCCAGGTGTCGTCCTTGAAGTGGAACGTGCCGCCTAGGCCATAGCCGTAGGTGCCGTTTTCCGTTTTGAAGGCACCGACGCCGAAGATGTCGGGAGGAATACGGTCACCGCGCTCCTTCGACTCCTCAGATTGCGGAGGGCGACGAAAGAACACAGCCGCCAGTCCACCGCCTGTCCCCACCGCGGGCTCGGTGATGATGATCGGCACCAACAATGCACCCTTGTGCTGCAGCAGCCAGCGCGACATGTCGACATCGCCATCCCGAGAGTCCTTGAACCTGTCCCACCAGGTGGTTCCCGCTTTGCCAGACACGTCGTCGGATGCCTGTTCCACTGGCGAATGGCTGTCGCGCTGCGCAAGTAGTGGTGCCCTATTCGCCTGTGCATCCTCACCGGCCACTGTCGGCGCCGTTTGTGCTTGCAGCGATGCGGACACCCACATGGCAAGCAGCGACGAAGCAACGGTGTATTTGCGCGCCATCGCGGCCCTCGCGTGCATGTTCGATGTCGGGTCCGCCAGTTCGCACCTTCAGGCGAAAAAGTACACGCCGCCGCACTCGCTCCAGATTGCGGGCCGCGTACCGGCGACACGCAAGCCGAGCTTGCCCCATGGTGGTCATGGGGCACAGCGCAAATATTCGGTTGTGGGCTTGGTAGATCTACCTAATGCCGCTACTCGCAGGCACTCATCGGGCAACCGCAGACAAGGTGCAGCTGATCAGTTCTGGGGCTTGGCCTCTTCGTCGGGCTTGACCTCTTCCCAACTGCTGTCCGGGTCGAATGATTTCATCGACCCTGCAATGGTCGCGCTGTTCTTGCCAAGGTCTTTTTCGAACACTTCGCCGTCGTGGCTCACCATGAAACTCATCACGCCAGATTCGCCGTACTGCGAAGGCCAGGCAATGAGTGCGAAGCCGCTGGTCATGCGATTACCCACGATGTAGTTGTAGGCGCCACCGGGTGCCGACGCACCTTGTGAGGTGAGGATGCGATAGCGATAGCCGTGGAAATCCGCCCCCTTGGGCTGTTCGCCGACAAACTGCTCACCCAGGGGACTCGGCGGTTCGTTGCCCGTCACCGGCCAGTACAAACCGTCCTGCTTGCCGGGGCTGCTCCTGAGCTTCTGGGCGTATTGCAGCACCTTGTCGCTACCATGGTCTTCCGTCGCGTAATCGCGCTGCGCATCGTAATAGGCGAGCATCGCTTGCTGCGTCGTCAACTCATTGGCGCCGATACGACGAACGCGTATCTCGTCCGCGCCCTTCTTCAGGTCGAAGCGCCAGCCACCTGTGCCCTGGACAATGGGCAGCGGCAACACCCAGTTCGCCGAACCCACGTTGAGGTGGGCAACACCATCGGCGGTCTCGGTGCGATGGCTTTCGTCGTATCGCTTGAGGAACAGGTCCACGTCCTCCCGATCGATGTCGTCGGTGGGTATGTAGTCCTTCCAGTTGCCGCCCAACACCTTGGCCAGTTCGGGCTTGTCGCCACCGCGTACCGCTTGCACGAAGGCAGAGGCCGCGGCGTCGGCCGATGGAAAGCTGGTCTGCTGCGCCAGGACAGCGGCGGAAACGAAGCAACCCAGCCACAGGGCCAGACCTATCGTCCGGCGAAGTATCCGTGGAGTGCGATTCATGGTCAGGCTCCTTATCGACGACGACCACCACCACCGCCCCGGCTGGGTGACGGGCGGGAAACCGACCGGCCAGCACCGCCACCGGCGCCGCGGGACTGGGACATCGAGCGCTGGCTCGACTGCCCGCGATTCGTCTGCGAGCGTGACGACCCCGGCGACTGTCCGCCACTGAAGGCGTTGTTGCGGGCACCGCCTCCCTGCCTGTCGCCTGAACCGCCATAGTTCTGCCGCGAGCCGCCACCCGCATTGCCGCGGTTGCCACCACCGGCATTGCTTCGGTCGGCCACGCCAGCCCCCTGGCCGCCGCGATTGCCGCCCGACGGACGGTTGAGCCCCGCGCCGCTTTCACCTGCGCCGCGTCTCGCTGCCATGGAGGAGCCATTGTTGGTGCTGCGATCGAAGCTCTTCAGCGAATTTTGCCTGCTGGCATCTCTCTGATTGTCGCGGCCACGGAAAGATTCGCGCTGCTGCGAACCTCCCACGCCCTGGCCATAGCGCTGGCGGCTGCCGGAATCGCGATAAGGCGTTCCTCGGCGATTGTTCGCATTGTGGTTCCAGTTGGAGTTGCCGTTGCCGCTGATCCGGTTGTTGTTGTTGTTGATGTTGTTGTAGCGGTTGACGTTGACGTTCACGTTGCCGCCACCCCAGTTGCAATTACCCCACAGCGAATTGGTGATCGCGATACCGACACCGAAAGCCAGGCCGGCCGCCAGGCCCGATGCCACCGGGTAGTACCCAACCGGCGGCGGCCAGTAAGTGGGCGGATACGCCGGATAGGGCCAGGAACCGTAAACCACGGTCGGGTTGTACGAAGGCACGTAAACGACTTCGGGATTGGTGGGCTCGATCTGAATCACCGTGGTGCCGGACGACGAACCTTGCGGCTCCTGTTGCACCACGACCTTCTGCTGTTCGTTGGATTTGAGGTTGCCCGATGACTGCGCCTGCTTACGCAGACGCTGCACCGACGTCATCACGTCCTCGGGCTGCGCAAGAAAGGCATCGCCCATGTTTTGCACCCAATCCGGGTGCTGCTTCATTTGCGCCAACACCTGCGGGAAAGCCACGAGCGACTGCACGCTGGGATCCCAGGGCTTGTTGTTAATCTGCTTTACCGCGTCATCGCCCTGGGCCTTCGGATTGGCCGCCGACCAGGCCGCCGCTTCGGCCACATCGCTGGGATAGGTCGTCGCCATGAAGATCTGCGACAGCAGCGCGTCGGGATAGAGCGCTATCGGGGCCAGCATCTGGTCAAGTTGCTGGTTGTTGTAGATCTTTTGGCTTTGACCCTGGCTTTGACCCTGGCTTTGACCCTGGCTTTGACCCTGGCTTTGACCCTGGCTTTGACCCTGGCTTTGACCTTGGCTTTGACCTTGGCTTTGAGTTTGGGTCTGGCTTTGGGTTTGGCTTCGACTTTGGGGCTGCGGCGGACTCGTCTGTGCCTGAGCAACACCCGACAGCACGAGGGGCAGCAATGCAAAACACCAGGCGCACTTCCGCAAGATTCCATAACGCATCGTCGTCTTCATGGTGCTGCTCCCATGCCGCCATCGCGCTCGTACCAGCTTGACTCTCTCTGGGCGGAGTAGCCACTGTATTTATTCGGAAACCGGGGTCCGTAAAACTACCTAAGCGCGGAACACGCCCTGAGAACGCTGACGACGTGCCCGTAGAAATACGCAAAACAGCCTACGTAATACTTCGCTTTGACGGTGCATGACAACGATTCAAGATAAGGCACCCTTCCTAGCGTTCCGGGTGTCAGCCATGCGCCGCATCACGTTCGAACGTCCTGTCCTCTCCCTCGCCATCCTGGCGCTGACCATCACCACGGCCCTTGGCGCGCGACCAGCCCACGCAGACATGCCGGACCAATGGGACGGCAATTGGCACGGCAGTATCACGCCCTATGGCTGGCTGCCCGGCGTGACGGCCGAATCGAAGTTCCAGGCGCCAGGCGGCGGCCCGACAGTGGAGACCAAGTCCGACAACAACATCCTTGACCACCTGAGCGGTGCGTTCATGCTCTCAGGCGACGTGCGCAAGGGCCTCTGGGGCATGTATGCCGACGTTGACTGGGTCAAGTTCACCAACGAGAACGCTCATTTCACCTCGGTTGGTGGCGACCGCATCGGTGGCAACGCCAAGCTCGAAACCAACTGGGGCATCAAGGGCGGCATGGTTAATCTCGCCGGCCTCTACACGATGGCCCATGGTCAACAGGGTTACATCGATCTGGTGTTCGGCGGGCGCTATCTGTGGCTGAAGGGCAACCTCAGCTGGAACTTCAACCTTACTGGCAACGCTGGCAACGTCAACATCGCCAACAGTGGCCACGTGAGCAATCAGACCCATATCACCGACGCCATCATCGGCATCCGTGGCCGCTGGGATCCATTTGCCGACAGCCGCTTCTTCTTTCCGTACTACCTCGACGTAGGCGCCGGCGATTCGGACAACACCTACCAGTTGGTTGCAGGCGTCGCCTACGCATTCAACTGGGGCGACATCGCGCTGATTTACCGCGACGTGGAATACAAGGAAAGTGCCAGCGACAAGTTCCTGAAGAAAGTGCAACTGAGTGGCCCAGCCTTCAGCCTGACCTGGCACTTCTGATCGCGTGCGCTCGGCAGTTTCCCAGGCGTTCCTCGGGTGAGCGACGCCAGCCAAGGCATCTTCGACGAGCCACGGCACGTCGCGGTACTCAGGCGCTTGCGTGTGATCAGGCCGGAAGATCGAGCCCAGGCGTTGCGTCGTGTTCTTCTCGCCCTGGCGGTCAGCTGGCTTCCCCTTGCGATCCTGTGCCTGGTGCAATGGCTGGGCGAAGACCGACCGACGTCGGCGGCCTTCTTCACCAATGCGGCAATCTATGCACGGTTCGTGGTAGCCGTGCCGATCCTGATCCTGTCCGACTACATCATCCTGCCCCGGCTGGAGGCCATCGCGCGGTATTTCGTGCGCTCAGGGCTGATCCTCGACAGCGATCGTGAGCGCTTTGACGAAGCCATCGCCTCCGCGAGGCGCATGAGTCTCAGCGTGTGGCCATCGGCGGCCATGACCATCATCGTCTACGTGCTGATTGCCATCATCGCGGTCACCGTGCCGCCCGAAGCAATGCCGGACTGGCAGCGTGCGCACGGCTCGCTCAACTTGTCGCTCGCAGGCTGGTGGCATCTGCTGGTTAGCGTGCCACTGGTGTTGGGCCTGATCCTCAGCTGGGTCTGGCGGTTGGGCGTGTGGATGCGTTTTCTGCACCTGCTGTCGCGAATGAATCTTCGCCTCGTTCCATCGCATCCAGACAAGGCCGCCGGGCTGGAATTCGTGGCCATGTCGCCGCGCATCTTCGCGCCGCTGGCCTTCGTCGTCGGCGCCATCACGGCCGGCGCACTGGGCAACGAGGTGATCTACCTTCATCTCAATCCGATGGACCATATCGCCGTGCCGATTGCCACGGCCATCGTCGTGGTTTTAATTCTGATCAGCCCGCCCCTGATGTTTGCCCGCGCACTGATACTCGCCCGGCGACGTGGCATCTTCGAATACGGTGCGCTGGCAGGACGGCTCGGCGCGGCGTTCGAAGCAAAGTGGCTGGATATCGACAAGACGATCGATGCATCGGCGCTGGGCGAACCGGACTTCTCGGCCACCACCGATCTCTACGGCGTGGCCGCGAATGTCTATGCCATGCAGCCCACGCTGTTCGACCCGCGCGTCGCCGCTTCGATAGCGATCGCCACGCTGGTTCCCTTTGCGCCGATCTGGTTGTCAGTGATCCCCGCCAAGGTGCTGCTCAGCCACCTCATCGGGCTACTCATCTGAACGACTAGGCAGGTTCGATGTGCCGCAACAGCAGGCGAGCGCTTTCCCGCCCCTGCCAGTCGTTGATCACGAGTTCGTACACGGCACGAAACATCGAAGGCGGCGGCGTACCTTCATAGGCATTGAACATCACCGCATCGTGGACCGAACCGTCGCGCGGATCGCGCAGGTTCAGGCGAAGATGCTTCTCGCCCATGACACGCCAACTCGCACATTCAAATACGTTGTCGAACACGGGCTCGGGAAACGCCTGTCCCCACGGACCTGCCGCACGCAATTGCCTGGCGAGTTCCAACGTCGCCGAACCCGGCGGCAATTCACCATCAGAGAGTTGCACCGCTTGCAGGCGATCTTCGTCGAGCCATTCGCGTGCGATGGCATCGAATGCCTCAGCAAAGCGCGCGTAGTCGCAAGTCTTCATGCTCAGGCCTGCCGCCATCGCATGGCCACCGAACCGGATGATCAGGCCCGGATGGCGTGCGTCGATCATGGCCAGCGCATCGCGTATGTGGAATCCCGCGATGGAACGCGCCGACCCACGCAATTCATCCGGCATGTCCTCGCTGGCCGGTGCGAAAGCAATGACCGGACGATGCAGCCGCTCCTTCAGCTTCGACGCCACCAGCCCCACCACGCCGGCGTGCCAGCCAGGCTCGAACAACGCCACGCCCACGGCATCGATATCAGCCGCAAGCGCCACCATCACCTCTGCTTCGGCCACCATCGCCGCCTGCAATTCGCGACGCTCCTGATTGATCGAACTCAGCAGCTCGGCATATCGGCGTGCCTGTGCAACGTCATCGGAGAGCAGGCACTCAACGCCAATGCGCATGTCCTCCAACCGACCCGCCGCGTTCAGGCGTGGGCCAATCGCGTAACCGAGATCGCTGGCGCTCAGCGATGCCACGCTGCGCTGGCTGGCTTCCACCAATGCGACGACACCAGCGCAACCACGACCGCTGCGCACTCGCCGAAGGCCTGCTTCGACCAGTACACGATTGTTGAAATCCAGCGGCACCAGGTCGGCCACCGTACCCACCGCCACGAGATCCAGCAGCACGGAAAGATCCGGCTCGCTGCCCTCGGCAAAACTGCCCTGTTCACGCAACGACGAGCGCAACGCCAGCAGCAGATAAAACATCACGCCAACGCCAGCCAGCGCCTTGCTGGGAAAACCGTCGCCAGTGAGGTTGGGATTGACCATGGCATCGGCTGCCGGCAGTTGTTCGCCCGGCAGATGATGATCGGTCACGATCACCCGGATGCCCTGCGCTTTTGCCGCCGCCACACCCGCCACGCTCGCCACGCCGTTGTCCACGGTGACGATCAGCTGTGGCTTGGGCTGCAATGATTCGACCAGCGCAGGACTTAGCCCGTAGCCGTGGATGAAGCGATTGGGTACGGCATAGTCCACATGTCGTGCACCCAGCATGCGCAAGCCGCGAACGGCCACCGCAGTGCCCGTGGCTCCGTCGCAGTCGTAATCGCCGGCGATAACGATGGACCAGTCATCGCGGATGGCCTCCATCAGCAAGCCAACCGCTTGCTCCAGTCCGCCCAGCTGTTGCGGCGACAACAAGCGAGCGAGCCGATATTCGGCTTGCTCGGGACACAGCACGCCGCGTGCGGCGTACACCTGTTGCAGCACCGGATGGACGGCCGCGCTCCAGCCATTAGGTGCGCCTTGCGGGATGCGTCGGCGCAAGTTCACCGGCTTCATCGACCGTTCCCTCGCCAGAAACGCCAGCGATGCCAGGGGCGATGCAGCCAATGCTCGCCACTGGCAAAACTCAGTTGCAACGACTGCTTGAGAGCCAATGCCTGCACATTTGGCCACCACGTCGTGGCGATGTCGTCGACGGGCAGGTCCTGCAGATCGACGAGCCAGCCAGCCGCCGCCGACTCGAGCGCTTTCGCCGTGCGCGCCACCACCGCGATACCCGCACGCTTGGCCAGTGCGCCGAGCAACACGTCATCGCCGATCACGCCCAACAGAGACGTACGAACCACGTTCGGCAAAGACCCACCACCCCACAACCAAAGACTGTTGATCGGTGGCATGCCGCGCGCTCGGCGTTCGGCATTGAGTGGGTGCTGGTGCAGCAACACCTGCACCTCGTTGAGCAACACACGCCAGCGTCGGCCATCCGGGCCCTGCGGCAGATGCTCGAACAGATCCTCGCCCAGCGCTTGTTCCGGCGCGGCGAAGGATGGTGTCGGCGCACCAGTGGGTAAGCGCACGTGCCAATGATCGGGCGAGGACACTTCCAGAATCATGCCGGCGTCGCCGAATACCGGCTTCAAGGGCTTGGCGAGCGCCTGCGCATCTTCCATGCCCAGCTGCATCTGCCCGCAAGCAAGCAACCGTGCACCGTTGAGATCGGGTTGCACCCACGCCGGGTCGGCACACAGCCAGTTTGCATCGGCGGCATCACCGGCCATCAGCTCGCGCGTGAGCGCTCCCGCGGGCAAACCGCCAGGAACCACGAAACGCTCGGCCAGCCCCGCGAGATAACCCTTGGCATGCGGTTCCTGTTGATCGGCCTTGCGCAGCAGTGTGCGCAATGGATGCGCGGGTTCGAAACGCGCCAGGTCGGGAAGCCAGAGTTCCACCGGTTTGGATGCCTGCGAACTCATCGGCTACCTCATGCCTCTAGCTGTTCGTAAAGTGCGAGCCACTCGCCTTCCAGCGTTTCCTTCTCACGCCGCAATTCGGTCTGGCGCTGTCCCAGACGCATCATTTCCGCGGTGGAGTCGTTATAGATCGCAGGATCGGCAAGTTTCGATTCCAGCGTTACCAGCTCGCTCTCGATAGTCGCTACACGCGTCTCGATCTTCTTGACGCGCTGACGCGCTGCTTTTTCGTTATCGCGCTGCGCCGCTACGCGACGGCGGCGCTCATCCGGCGATTCCACCGGCACTACCGGCTTGGCTTCGGCCGCCAATTTCTTGGCCTTCTTGTTCGCACCACTGCGGCTGCGCAGCCACCGCGCGTAGTCGTCCAGGTCACCATCGAAACTTTCGACAACACCGTCGGCCACGCGCCAGAAGCTGTCGCAAACCAGGCCCAGCAGGTGGCGATCATGCGACACGAGCACCAGCGCACCGTCGAAATCGGCCAATGCATCAGCCAGCGCCTCGCGCATGTCGAGGTCCAGATGGTTGGTAGGCTCGTCGAGCAGCAGCAGGTTGGGTTTGTCCCACGCGATCAGCGCCAGCGCGAGACGCGCACGTTCGCCGCCGGAGAATCCATCAACGGATTCGAATGCGCGATCGCCCGCGAAATTCCAGGTACCCAGAAAATCGCGAATCGCCTGCGCCCCGACACCCGGTGCCTTGTCCTGCAGGTGCTCAAATGGCGAGGCACCTTCGCGCAGGCTTTCAACGGTGTGCTGGGCGAAGTAACCGATCTTCAGATCCTTGTGCGCCTTGCGTTCGCCGCCCAGCGGGTCGAGCTCACCTACCAGAGTCCTCACCAGCGTGGACTTACCGGCGCCGTTGGGGCCCAGCAGGCCTAGCCGTTCGCCCGCTTCGAGACGAAAGCGCACGTCGTGCAGGATCTTCGTGGGCGGCTCGTCGCCCTCGCCCGGATAACCGGCCGTCACTTCTTCCAACTGCAGCATGGAATCAGGCAACCGATCCGGCACGCCAAACTGGAAGCGGAACTGCCTTTCTGCACGTACGGCTTCCGTGCCGGCCAGCTTCTCCAATCGCTTTACACGCGACTGCGCTTGCTTGGCCTTGCTTGCCTTGGCCTTGAAGCGATCCACGAACGATTGCAGATGCGCACGCTCGGCCTGCTCGCGCTCATGTGCGATCTGCTGCTGGCGCAGCTGTTCGGCGCGCAGGCGCTCGAACGCACTGTAGTTGCCGGTGTAGAGCTTGGCGCCACCATCGTTGAGATGCAGTGTGTGGGTGATGACGCCATCGAGGAACTCACGATCGTGCGAGATCACCAGCAGCGTGCCCTGGTAGCGGCGCAGCCATTCTTCCAGCCATAGCACGGCATCCAGGTCGAGATGGTTGGTCGGCTCGTCGAGCAGCAGCAGCTCCGACGGCGACATCAGCGCCCGCGCCAGATTCAAGCGCACACGCCAGCCACCGGAAAATTCCTTCACCGGCGTCTCATGCGTTTCCGGAGCAAAGCCCAGGCCATGCAGCAGGCGACCCGCGCGGGCACGCGCGTCATAACCGTTCAGTTCCTCGATGCGATGGTGTGCCTTGGCCATCGCCTCGGTATCGCCACGCGCGTCGGCGTCCAGCTCGTCACGCAGGGCGGCAGCCAGCTCCTCATCGCCTCCCATCACGTATTCGATGGCGGGGTCCGGCAGCGCGGGGGTTTCCTGCGCCACCGAGGCCATACGCAGCTTCGCTGGCAGGTCCAGGTCGCCGGCATCGGCGTCCACCTTGCCCTGCAGGGCCGCGAACAGGCTGGATTTGCCGCAGCCGTTGCGGCCCACCACACCCAGGCGCCAACCGCTCTGGATCACCAGGTCGATGTCGGATAGCAGCAGCCGGCTGCCTCGGCGTAGGGCGAAATGACGAAAGGAAATCATGGCTAAAGAGCTTATCCGGACCGGGCGTGCTGCCGCCCGCAGCCGGCCATGATAGCGGTCCTCGGGGCTTGATCACGGTTTCTAATGCCCACCCCATCGCATTCGCCGCAGATTCACGTGGATTGCCCCCAGCAGTTCTGTTACAACAACGCGGCAACGCCTTGCGCGGAGAGGGGACCCGTGAACAAGTACGGAATCAGCAAGTTCGGCATCAGCCTGTCCATGATCGTGCTGCTGGCAGCCGCCGGCGCATCCGCGCCCGCTCCGGCTCACGCGGAAGACGTGCTCATCAATCGCGTACAGCAGGAACAAGGCATGGATCTGCCTACGCGAGGCATGAGCATGGACCAGGTCGAAAAGAAATACGGCGCCCCACAGCGCAAGCTCAACCCGCGCGGTGGCGATAGCACCAAGCATCCGGTGATCAATCGCTGGGATTACGCCAATTTCATCGTGTACTTCGAACAGAGCCACGTGATCCATTCCGTGCTCAACACACCAGCCGGCAACAACACCAACCCGGCGTCGGTCAACTGATCGATTGAACACCCGACAACGCGGCCCGTGGCAACACGGGCCGCGTTGTCGTTTCCGTGCTGTCATGGCGCATCGTTTACACTTCGCAACTTTCGCAGCCTGCCCACGGCGGCCGCTGCCATCCTCGATGCAAGAGACTCTCTAACGATGACTGACCCTAGCCTGCGCTTACCGGCGGAATGGGAGCCGCAATCGGCCGTACTTATCGCCTGGCCGCACGCCGACACCGACTGGGCCGACCGACTGGCGGATGTGGAGACCACCTACGTGGCACTGGCCGCCGCCGTCACCCGCTTCCAGCCGCTGATCATCGTGGTGGCCAGCAACGAGCTGCGCCTGCGCGCGCAGGCACTGCTTACCGGCGAGGGCGTCGATCTTTCCATGATCCGTTTCGTCGAACTCCCGTATGACGACACCTGGCTGCGCGACTCGGGGCCGATCTCGCTCAAGACCGATGACGGCAGCTTCCAGCTCACCGATTTCCGCTTCACGGGCTGGGGTGGCAAGTTCGGCGCCGAGCAGGACGACGCACTGATCGCCGGCCTGGTCCATGAGGGTGTGTTCGGCAAGGCCGCACACAAGCGCATTGATTGGGCGCTGGAAGGCGGTGGCATCGAGAGTGACGGCGTGGGCACTGTGCTGACCACGTGGCGCTGCCTGGTCCAGCGTCATCCCGAGCAATCGCGCGAGGAGATGAGTGCGATCCTCAGCAACAGCCTGCACGCCAAGCGTGTGCTGTGGCTGGATTACGGCTATCTCGAAGGCGATGATACTGATGCGCATATCGACACGCTGGCGCGCTTCGCGCCCGGCGACCGCATTGTCTATCAGGCCTGTGACGATGCCAGCGATCCGCACTACGGCGAACTCAAGCGCATGGGCGAGGAACTGGCCGCATTGCGTACACCCGATGGCCGTCCGTACCAGCTTTATCCCCTGCCCTGGGCACGGCCGATTGTGGACGAAGGCCGCAGGCTCGCGGCGTCCTATGCAAACTACCTGATCGTCAACGGCGCCGTACTGGTGCCCGCTTATGGCGATACGGTTGATGACGAGGCCGCACGCATCATCGGCGAGGCCCATCCGGGCCGCGAAATCGTGCAGGTGCCCTGCCGCCCGCTGATCTGGCAGAACGGCAGCCTGCACTGCATCACCATGCAATTGCCGGCCGGTATCGTCTGAACCACAGTGCCCTGTTGCGACATCGCCGGTCATGGCGATGTCGTTGCGCATCGCAAGACTGATTGCCACCAACTACGGCGCCATGGGTTCTCTGTGTGCCGACAGGTTGCGCATGATTTGCGCAATGTCATCGCAACCGGGACCACTATGTTCGACCCGACCGTCGAACACGCGTCGGCTGCCTTTTTCATCGATCCATGTCACGCATAGGGTGTGATCGCGCACATAGCCCGTGATGGCCCGATCGAAGGCAACGGATTCAATCCGGGGGCGTACCGCCGCTATATACGTCACCGTGATGCCCTGCATCGCAACTCGCTGTGAACTGGTCTTGAGTAGCACATCTGTTCTCAACGAATTGTCCGTCGTAGCCGCGAAACCAGAATGCGTTGCTTGCACCTGGCGTCGCGCAGGCCTGATCGGTGAACTCCGGATACTCCTGCATGGCATGGCCAATGCATTTTCCCAGGCTCCAACCCAAGCGGGCACGGAGTAAGAGGCTGACGTCCTCTGGCCCCACATCGCGAGCAATACCCGGCCCCAACCCCGGATATCGCACACCTTCCCAAGCGGCCGAGTCCGGCTCCTCCTCGGATTCTTGTGGCCACAGCTGCCCCGGCGGCGAGTTCTTGAGTAAACGGGGAAATAGAAACCAGGCGTCGATAGTGACGGCGTGGCCATCAGCCGTGACACCGCGGCCTCTGATGTGGCTAAGAAACGGCAACGCCCGATCCGGGTAGACCTCGGAGGAGGCTTTGCTGCAGCCGGCAATAATCAAGGTAAAGAAGAGCAGCACTGCAGCTCGAACAACCATCCGGCGTCCCCATATGACAGCCAATCCATTGATAAAGCGGCACCGAACGCATATGCACCCACTCCGGCGATTCGCATCCGTTAAACTGTCCGATCTGTCTCGACAGACAGTTCATGTTGAGGAATTACGCTCATGACCCGCAAGACCCTCAAAGTCGCCCTGCTGCAGGAAACTGACCGCGGCAGCCGCGACGCCAACCTCGATGCCATCGAAGCGGGCCTGCGCGAGGCCGCTGCCAAGGGCGTTGAACTGGTGCTGCTGCAGGAGCTGCATAACGGCCCGTATTTCTGCCAGCGCGAGTCGGTGGATGAGTTCGATCTGGCTGAGACCATTCCCGGCCACAGCACCGCGCGCATCGGCAAGCTGGCGGAGGAACTCAAGCTGGTGATCATCGCCTCCCTGTTCGAGAAGCGTGCCACTGGGCTGTATCACAACACCGCGGTGGTGTTCGATCGTTCCGCGGCGATCGCCGGCAAGTATCGCAAGATGCACATCCCTGACGACCCGGCGTTCTACGAGAAGTTCTACTTCACGCCGGGCGACCTGGGCTTCGATCCCATCGACACCTCGGTGGGCCGCCTCGGCGTGCTGGTGTGCTGGGACCAGTGGTATCCGGAAGCCGCCCGCCTGATGGCGCTGGCTGGCGCCGATCTGCTGCTGTATCCCACAGCCATTGGCTGGGATCCGAAGGATGATCAGGCCGAAAAGGACCGCCAGCGCGAGGCCTGGGTAACCGTGCAGCGCGGCCATGCGGTGGCCAATGGCCTGCCGCTGCTGTCGTGCAACCGCACCGGTTTCGAGGCCGATGTCGCCGGCGTGGGCAACGGTATCCAGTTCTGGGGCACCAGCTTCGTCGCCGGGCCCCAGGGCGAATTCCTGGCGCAGGCCGGCACGGATGGTCGCGAACTGCTGGTTGTCGAGGTGGACATGGCGCGCAGCGAACATGTGCGCCGCATCTGGCCTTTCCTGCGTGATCGTCGCATCGATGCGTACGGCGATTTGCTCAAGCGCTTTCGCGACTGACACCCATGACTTCCGCCTGCGCGGCTTGTGCCGCGCCCCGGCCATCCCCATGCAGAATCCTGACCCTGCCACATCGACGCCACGCATGACCCTGACTGATATCGCCGATTCCCTGCCGCCCGTGCTGCGCGACCAGCCCATCGAACGCGTCACGCGCGACGGCGTGAAGTATGTGGTGTTGGGCACAGCACACGTCTCGCGCACCAGCGTGGAAGCGGTGGAGGCACTGCTGGCGCACGAGCACTTCGATGCCGTCGCGGTGGAATTGTGCGATAGCCGTGCCCAGGGCATGCGCGATCCCGATGCGTTCAAGCAGATGGATCTGTTCCAGGTGATCCGCCAGGGCAAGGCCGGCATGGTCGCCGCCAGCCTCGTGCTCTCATCGTTCCAGAAGCGCCTTGCCGAGCAGTACGGCATCCAGCCGGGCGCCGAAATGAAGGCTGCGATGGATGGTGCCGAGCAGCGCGCGGTGCCGGTGTGGCTGGTCGATCGTGAAGTCGGCATCACGCTGCGACGCGCCTGGCATGGCGTGGGCTTCTGGCAGCGTTTCGGCCTGCTCGGTGGCCTGATTGCCAGCGTGTTCGAGCGCCAGGCGATCGAAGAAACCGAGATCGAAAAGCTCAAGCAAGGCGACATGCTGGAGAGCGCATTCGGTGAATTTGCCGCCAACTCCGCTCCGCTCTATCGCAGCCTGATCGCCGAGCGCGACGCCTACATGGGGGCGCGCCTGCGTGAGCAAGCAGCGCAGGCCAGCTTCGGCGAAGGTCGCCGCGTGCTGGTGGTAATCGGCGCAGGTCACCTCAAGGGTTTGTGCGAAAAGCTGCGTACGCAGCAGGGCGACCCAACCGCCGAAGCGGCGGTGCTCGCCGCCGCGCCACCGAAGGCGCGCTGGCCCAAGTGGGTGGCCGTTGTGCTGGTGCTGGCAGTGTTCGCCGCTATCGCTTTCGCTTTCCATCGCAATACGTCGTTGGGTACAGCGGCCCTGCGCGACTGGATTCTATTTACCGGCGGCTTTGCAGCGGTGGGGGCGATCATCGCCGGGGGCCATCCGCTGAGCGTGCTCGCCGCTTTCGTCGCCGCACCGATCAAGCCATTCCGTCCAGGCATACCGTCTGGCGGTATCAGCGCGATGGTGGAAGCCTGGGTACGGCGACCGCGTGTGGCCGACTTCGAAACACTGCGTGACGACATCGGCCACTGGCGCGGCTGGTGGTCCAACCGCGTCGCCCGCACCCTGCTCAACTTCTTCCTGGTGAGCTTCGGCACCATTATCGGCGAGTACACCGCCGGTATTCATATCTTCAAGAGCTTGTTCTAAGTGGTATCGGGCTCTTTCTATGACGGAAAGGCCCGAAGGCGCTGGATCCCAGCGTTCGCTGGGATGACGAGCCGTCGGGGATCGTGAACCGGCTCGGGCTCACGTTGCCAGTCATTTGCGGCAACCCTTGCAACATTGATCCTTAAGTCACGTCATCCCAGCGAGCGCTGGGATCCAGCGCCTTACCACCCATGCACGCTGAGAGTCGGGGGATCATGCCCCCCACATCATCAGGGCGAGCTGAGTGCCTGATGCAGTACATCGAGCAGCTGCTCGTTGCTGTCCAACCCGTGCTCCCAATACATCACCCCGCCCAGACCCTTCGCCTTCACGAAGGCAGCCTTCGCGCGCAGCGACTGTGGGTCCTCATAGCTGATGAAGGTCCGCGTCTTGGCATTCCACAAATACGGCGCCTGCGCCTGCGCATCCCAGTGACGCACATAACCATTCTTGTCGATGTCCTCGGCCACCAGCTCGCGCCATGACGGGTCGCCCACGTATTTGGCGTACTTTTGCTGCAAGCCGTCATGTGCGGGATCGACACCGGTGAAGGCACGCCCATAGAACGCCGCGCCCAGGTTGAGCTTCTTCGCAGGCACGCCGGCTGCCAGAAACTGCTCCACCGCCTTGTCACCCGCACGGTCATCCACTGGCGCCACCGCCGATAGATGCAGGCCCGCGTGATGACCCGTGGTGGGCGTGAGGCTATTGTGGAAGTCGTAAGTCATAAGGTTGATCCAGTCGAGCGAGCGCGACACACGCTCAGGCTCGATGCCCGCAACAAACTCGCTGTCCGCTGCCGCGATAGTCAACACGTAGTGACGCCCGGCGTGCGCCGCACCGAGCTTGTCGAGGCGAGAGCGCAGGGTTTCCAGCAGCAGGCTGAAGTTGCGCTTGTCCTCGGGCCGGTGGCTGATACCTGCACCGGCCAGCGTTGGATACTCCCAATCGAGATCGATACCGTCGACGTCATGCTTCTCGATCAACGCCACCACGCTGTCGGCCATGCGCAGGCGCGTGGCCTCGGAGAGCGCCACGTCGGAAAAATAGTCCGCGCCCCAGCCGCCGATCGACACGATGACCTTGAGATTGGGGCGGGTCTTGCGCAGGCCCACGAGGGTGGCCAGCGTCTGGTCCACGATGGGGCTGGGGAAAATGACGTTACCCTTTGGATCGAGCTGGGCGAACGCGTAGTTGATGACATTCAGCTTATCCGCGCTCACATGGGGCAGCGGCGCGGCGTCCATGACATAGCCCACGATGCGGTAATCTGTCGCAGGGGGCGATGCCCAGGCGGCGGTCGTACACAAAGCGAGCCCAAAAATCAGCGCCTGCCGCATCACGGCGGACATTCCGCATCGGCCTTTCGCCTTCATTCCAAGCCTCCCTGTCATGCCATTCCCCTGTTTGGTTGATGGCGTGGCCAGGCTCTGCACAAACGCCGGTGACTATTCTGGAGCCTCGCATTGATAAGAATCAGTGGCTTGCGACATGTTGTCCGTTCGTGAACGCAACCACTATACTTTCGCGACTTTTCACCATGTACCAGCCGGAATCGTGGGGACGATCTTGATGACTCGACTGCAATTGCTTGGCCTGACCGTGGCCGCAGCTTTCTTCGCCACTGCCAGCGTGCACGCCGAGGGCGACAAGGCTGCCGGACGCAAGTTGATCTACACGTGCAACGGCTGCCATGGTGTACCTGGTTACTCCAATGCGTATCCGAACTACCCAGTGCCGCGCATCGCCGGCCAGAATCAGCAATACATCGTCAATGCGCTGCACGGCTACAAGAGTGGTGAGCGCAGCCATCCGACGATGACGGCACAGGCGCAGAGTTTGTCCGACAAGGACATCGAAGACATTGCCGCCTACCTCTCCAGCCTCGCCAAGTAAGCCAAGGACCATGATCCGCATGAAACGTGCACTTATCCTGCTTTCATTCGGCGCCGTCCTGGCGTTCGCCTCCGCCCAGCTGCTGGCCGCCGAAAGCATCGAGAACGGGAAGCAGAAGGCCGCTACCTGTTTTGCCTGCCACGGCACCGATGGCAACTCAGTCGACCCGCAATACCCGCGCCTGGCCGGCCAGTACAACATGTACATCCAGCAGGCCCTGCACGAGTACAAGAATGGTCAGCGCAACAACCCGATCATGAAGGGCTTCGTCGCCACGTTGTCCGAGCAGGACATCGAAGACGTCGCCGCCTACTTCTCGAGTCTGCCGACCAAGCTCGACACCGTGAACGGTCATATCCAGGGCGACAAGTAAGCATTCTTTCGCTTATGCACGCAAAAGGCCCGCTTCGAGCGGGCCTTTTCTTTTGGACGTCCAAAAGGCGACAGCTCAGCCGAGTGCCGACTGCCCTTCATGCTTTTTGTAGTACGGATTACTTCCACCAGTGTGATCGGTGGCGTCGCGCACCTCGGTGATCTCCGGCACGCGTTCGCGCAAGGTTTTCTCCACGCCGTGCTTCAGCGTGACATCCACCATGCCGCAACCATGGCAGCCACCGCCAAACTGCAGCACGACTACGCCGTTGGCATCTACTTCGAGCAAGCTCACGCGACCGCCATGCGAGGCGATTTTCGGATTGACTTCGGCTTCCAGCACATAGCGCACGCGCTCAATCAGGCCTGCCTCCTGCCCCGGAATCTCGCCCTTGATGCGCGGCGCACGGATATTGAGCTGGCCGCCCGTCGCGTTCGGCTCGAAATCGATGCTCGCGCCTTCCAGCCACGAGGCGCTGTCGCCATCCACGTGGAAATCGAAACCGTCACAAACGATGGTCCATTCCTGACCGGTCAACTCGTCCGGCTCGGCAAACTCCAACTCGCAGTTGGCCGCCGGCGTGCCCGGCGAAATCACGCGCACGCGGATGCTCAACCCGTCGATGCCCTGTTGGGAAAGCAGTTTCAGGAAGTGCTGCTGTGCGCGTTCTGAAATCTCGATCATGTCTACTCCAACTGAAATTCCGGCTCTGCCGGAAATACAGCACCATTTTAGTCCTATTTTGATGCCGCTGCCCGGTTTTGACTTTTACGCGCCGAGCTTCGACGCTTCCCTTCTTTCTTCCGTACGAGACGATTCGCCATGAGCCTCAGCCAACTCGCAAATCAGCACTGCACGCCCCGCAAGGGCAAGGAACACGCGCTGGATACGGCCAAGGTCACCGAACTGCTCGCTTTGCTGCCAGGCTGGCGTGTCACCGACAGCAGCATTGCCATCGTGAAGGACTTCAAGTTCCGCGACTTCCACCACACGCTGGGCTTCATCAATGCGGTGGGTTTCATGGCCAACCAGGAAGATCATCACCCCGACCTTGAAGCAGGCTACGGCCACTGCCAGGTGTTGTGGTCGACGCATGACGTGGGCGGCTTGTCGCTGAACGACTTCATCTGCGCCGCGCGCGTCGAGGCCTTGCTCGAGCGTTGAGCACGACACGCGCCACGCAGCGCCTTGTCGCCACGACCGGCTTCTTGCTGGCCGTGGCGGTGCTGCTTTGGCTCATGGCTGCCCTGTCGGCCTGGGTTACGCGCGGGCAACTGCTCCATCAGGCCCAACGCGATCTGACCTCGCTGTACGGCCAGCAGCCGCTATGGCAATGGCAATTGCGCGAACCCTCCGATCTCGTTGCCGGGCGCGTGTTTGGCGTGGCCGACTTGGCCTCCACCAAGGATGGACTTCAGGTGGTGAGCCGGGATGGCACTCCCTTCGAACTCGGCTTGCCGCTGAACGGCCCCGTGGATATGACGCATTGGCCACTGCTGCGGCTGCACCTTCGTAGTGGTGCGATCGGCTCACTGGGACTGAGCTATCAGGTCGATGAGCAGAGCGAGGCCTGCATCGCTGCGGAAGCTGCGCGACTCGCCCCTGAAGTCGAAGAGCTGTCGATCGATCTACGTACCGCAAAATGGCGAACATCGACAGGCGAAACCTGCGAGCCACCGGGTGTGGTCTCGTACATGTTGCGATTGCAGCCACGACTGCCGGCCCGGGCAACCTTGCAAATCAGCGACGCCGCGCTCGTCGCCATTCAACCCACACCACTACCCGCCCGCATCGGGGCGAACACAGCGGATATCCAACTGTCCGAGAGTTTCTCCGGTGATTTGAGGGGAACCCCCATCCGGCCGCTCGATCATGGCCACGATCCGGCCCCACTGGTGCGTCTGCCTGCCAGATCGTCCGCCGAACAGCTGCTCCATCTTCGCGACCAGATACGGCGTCGATGGCCTGGGGCAGTGATTGCGCCATTTGGCGAGCCGCTTACCGCCACCGCAATAAACACCATGCCGCGATGGCTCGACTGGGGCGTTTGCGCGCTTTACCTGATCTGGCTGCTATTTCTCAGCTTGCGCCAGCGGCCGGGCGTCATTCGACCCTGGATCGAAGTGGCGGCCATCGCCGCCGGCCCGTTGTGGCTGATAGCGGGGCTGCGCTGGGGACCACAGGTATCGGTGCCTGGTGTCATGGCGTTCTTCGCCGCTCTGGTTTATGGCGGCACAGCGGAATGGCGGCGACGCCCGGTGTCGTGGTCATGGCTGGGCCGCCGCCCCGCAGATTGGCTCTGGCCTTTGGTGCCACTGCCGGTCGCCGCCGTCATGATGATGTTGGACGGGCATGGCCTGATCCATCTCGACCCAAGGCACATCCTGGCCTACTTTGGCTGGGCCCTGCTTCAACAGTGGGCCATGCTGGCCATCGTGATGGGCCGGCTACGGCACACCCATCTGCCGGCGCCCGCCGTCATTCTCATTACGGCCGGTCTGTTTGGCCTGCTCCACACACCCAACGGTTCATTGATGCAGCTATGCCTGCTGGCTGAGCTGTGGTGGGCGTGGTGCTTCATGCGTTCGCCCCGGCTGATACCCATTGCCGTTGCGCACGCCACCTGTGCGCTGCTGGTCGAAAGTGGCCTGGCTGGCCACTTCTTGCGCTCACTTGAGGTCAGTGCGCGCTTTTTCCTGTAGATATTCCTGCACGCGACGAATCCTTTTCCCTTTCACGGCAAGCACATCCAGGAATTCCTTCAGGTCATCCGGCAACGGTGCTGAAAAGCTGTACGCCCGCCCATCCAGCTCAAAGCTCATGTGGGATGCGTGCAGAAACATCCGCTGCAGCCCTAGATCCTTGAATTTCTTGTTCATTTCCTTGTCGCCGTACTTCGGATCACCCGCCAGTGGGTGACCGATATGGGCAGCGTGCACGCGAATCTGATGGGTACGCCCGGTGCCCAGCGTCGCCTGCATCAGACGGGCAGCCGGATACTGCTCCGCCTCCTGGAAAAAAGTGAGCGATGGCTTACCGTTATCGGACACTCTTACCATGCGTTCTCCGCCCTGGAGCACCGACTTGAGCAGCGGCGCGTTAACGCTGAACTTTGCTTTCGACGGATGCCCAACCATCAGGCAGAGGTATTGCTTGGTCACGCTGCCCTCGCGGATCGCCGCCTGCAGACCCGTCAAGCCGGCGCGGGTCTTGGCGAACACCAGCACGCCGCTGGTATCGCGGTCGAGTCGGTGCACCAGTTCCACATGCTCGGTCGGTCGGGCTGCGCGTAGCAACTCGATCGCGCCGTGGCTAACCCCGCTGCCGCCATGACTGGCGATACCGGCCGGCTTGTCGATCGCCAGGAAGTGTTTGTCCTCGAAAATAATCGACTCAGTCACTGCTGAGACCAAGCCTGGTGCAGGCCCCTTGGTGACTTCCTTCTCGGCGGTTCGTACGGGTGGGATACGCAGCGTATCGCCAGCCGCGAGACGCGTGTCCGGCTTCGCCCGCTTGCCATTCACCCTTACCTGCCCCGTACGCAGGAGGCGGTAGATCATGCTCTTGGGCACCCCCTTGAGGAGGGTCATGAGCGCATTATCGATACGCTGACCGTCCCTCTCCGGGCCAATCTCGACTTGACGCACACCGTGAGGTGCGTCGGGGGAAGTTGCCGTCTGCATTGAAAAAAACCTAGCGAAATAGGATACTCGGCCAGCGCCACGTCCCGTCCTGCCGAAGTTCGGAATGGAATCGGGGCGCCCGCCCGTGACGTCGGCGAGGATAGCGCCGGTCGCCTGTATGGCAGCCGGTCGCTGCTCCCTTTCATCGTAACGGTTTGGGTTGTCGTTTGTCCGGTTCCATGGGGTTCCGGGGCGACGGGCGCATTGCCACGAATCATCCCGGCACCGGAAACGGTACCGTCATGTTGCCGCTTAACCGCAGCGGCGCGATCCCCGGCAGGCCGCCGAAGTGACGGCGCCACCGCGGCACGCGACGCGCGGCAAGCTGAGGAAAAATTACAATGAAACGTATGCTGATCAACGCAACTCAGCGTGAAGAGTTGCGTGTGGCCATCGTCGATGGCCAGACCCTTTACGATCTCGACATCGAAATCCCTTCCCGCGAACAAAAAAAGGCCAATATCTACAAGGGCCGCATCACTCGCGTTGAACCCTCTCTCGAAGCCTGTTTCGTCGACTACGGCGCCGAACGCCACGGCTTTCTCCCGCTGAAGGAAATCGCCCGCGAGTACTTCACTCAGGGCCTGGATCCCAACAAGTCCAACATCCGTGACCTCCTCAAGGAAGGTCAGGAAGTGGTCGTGCAGGTGGAGAAGGAAGAGCGCGGCAACAAAGGCGCCGCCCTGACCACGTTCATCAGCCTGGCTGGCCGCTACATGGTGCTGATGCCCAACAACCCGAAGGCCGGGGGCGTCTCGCGCCGGATCGAGGGTGAGGATCGCCAGGCCCTCAAGGAAGCACTGGAACACCTCACGGTGCCCGACGATGTCGGCCTGATCGTGCGTACCGCCGGCATGGGCCGCGACGCCGAAGAGCTGCAGTGGGATCTCGACTACCTGTTGCAGTTGTGGCGGTCGATCTCCACCGCCGCAGGCTCCCAGAAGGCCCCGTTCCTGATCTACCAGGAATCGAAGCTGTTTATCCGCGCCCTGCGCGACTACCTGCGCAATGACATCGGCGAGATCCTCATCGACGAGGAGTCGCTGTACAACGACGCGCGTGAGTTCGTTCAGCAGGTCATGCCAACGGCCCTGCGCAAGCTCAAGCTGTACCGTGACGACACCCCACTGTTCTCGCGTTATCAGATCGAGACGCAGATCGAAAGCGCGTTCGACCGCCAGGTACGACTGCCGTCGGGTGGTTCCATCGTCATCGACCAGACCGAAGCGCTGACCGCGATCGACATCAACTCGTCGAAGGCGACCAAGGGCAGCGACATCGAGGAAACGGCGTTCAACACCAACTGCGAAGCAGCGGTGGAGATCGCCCGCCAACTGCGCATCCGCGACGCCGGCGGCCTGATTGTCATCGACTTCATCGACATGGACAGCCCCAAGCATCAGCGCGAGGTGGAAGAGCGCCTCAAGGACTCGCTGAAGGTGGACCGCGCCCGCGTGCAAATCGGTCGCATCTCGCGCTTTGGCCTGCTGGAGATGTCGCGCCAGCGCCTGCGCCCGAGCCTGGGCGAAGCCACCCAGATCGTTTGCCCGCGCTGCGAAGGCCATGGCCATATTCGTGGCGTGGAGTCCCTGGCGCTGTCGACGCTGCGACTGATCGAAGAGCACGCCATGAAGGACAACACCGGTCAGGTGCTGGTCCAGGCGCCGCCGACCGTTGCCAACTTCATGCTCAACGAGAAGCGCGCCAGCGTGGTTGAGATAGAGCTGCGCAACAAGGTGCACGTGGTGATCGTGGCCGACGACAAGCTCGAGACGCCGCACATCGAGATCCAGCGCATTCGCGAAGCGGACATGGGCGAGCACAGCAAGCCAAGCTACGAGCGTCTCACCGCGGTCGAGGCGTCCACGGTGCCGAAGATGGGCCAGATGCTGGGCAGCAGCGAACAGCCGGCTGTCAGTGGCATCGTGCCCTCCACCCCGGCTCCTGTCCGTGAGGAAGCCGACGCCCCCGCCCCGCAAATCCAGCCAGCGCGTCAACCCGCACCGACTCTTGCACCGAGCGGTGGTGTGATTTCGCGCCTGCTCGGCTGGTTCCGAGGAAGTGCGGCTCCTGTCGCGCCAACCCCGGCCGCCAAGACTGAAACCGCGCCTGCCAACACCCGTGGCAATCGCCGCGACGAGCGTGGTCGTCAGGCCCAGGGCGCGCAGCAGGGCAATCGCCAGCAGGCGCGCCGCGAGCAGCCTCAGCAGAAGGGCCAGAAGGGCCAGCAGCAGGCCAAGGGCAACCGCCAGCGCGGTAACGAACCATCGCAGCAGCGCCAGTCCCAGGAGGGGCAACCCACCAAGCAGCAGGAGCCGCGCCAGCAGCAAGCGAAGTCGGAGGCCACCCAGTCACAGAGTGAGCGCAAGCAGCCGCAACAGCAGCCCCGTCAGGAGCAGCGCCAACCCCGCCCTGCCCAGACTGCGCAGCCGGCCGCCGAGGCGGTCCAGCCTGTTCAAGCCGCGCAACCGATTGAACGCCTGGCGGCCAGCCTGCCCGCCGAAACGATCGAGGAGCCGACGACCGTCCAGCAGACGGTTGTTGATGCCGTGGTAACTGCCGAAGCCGCTAATTCCACGCCGGAAGCTGAGGGCGGCCAGTCGCGCCGTCGCCGTGGACGTCGTGGTGGCCGCCGCCGCCGCCGTCATGACGACGCTACGCAAGTTAACGATGAGCAGCCGCAGGATGCTGACGAACATCTCGATCTGGACGATGAGGATCGCAGCGAAGGGGCTTCGTCCGCTGGCGTACCCCATTCCGTGACGACAAGCATTATTGCCGTCGCTGCCAGTGCTGTAGCGACGCGCTCAATTGCCGAGCAAGGAGAGCAGTCAAGCCAGCCTGTGGCGGCGGAAACGTCTACACCTGCAAAGACGGAACGGGCTCCAGAGCACGTGCTGAGCGCTGTAGCACCCGCCTCTTTCAACCTGCCGACGCTGCCGCCCATTCCTGAGATGTCCGTGGCTGAAAGCGAAACGGAAGTCGTCAAGGTAGAGGCCACTGTCGCGTCGATTAGCCAAGCCGAATTCGTAGCGATTCATGACACGGCTGTGCTTGGTGACCAGGAAACGCCGGCACCTGCCTCGATGACTGCTGACGTCGCCGCCAGCACCACGCACGCACCGGAAAGCGACCAGGCCGCCGCCGAGCCCGTGCACGTTGCGGCCAGCACGACCATCGATTTCCGCGCGCATCTGGAGACGTCGCCGCAAGTGGAGTCCGCTTCGCCATTCGCGCCTCAGACAACCCCGGAACTCGTGGAAGTCCAACCTGAAGAACCGGAGGCAACGCAGTCCGCGACTCCTGTGATGCCGACTCAGGGTGACTTGCTTGCCCACACCGAGCATCCGGTGTCGCCGGCGGCTTCGCCTCTGGCCGAGGAAACGGCAGTCGATGAAAATGCCGACGCCGTAAAGAAAGACGCATCGCACGGTTGATGCCAGGCTTTCCTCACCCACAAAAAAAGCCGGACTCTCGTCCGGCTTTTTTTGTGGGCCCTGCTCGGCAATCCGCCGTTTTCAGTTGCCTACCTGATTGTTGTGCGTGTCGAGCAGCCCGTGGATAGTCATGAGATGCGCCAGGCTGATGACGTGGTCCACCTGCAGCTTCTCCATGAGACGCTGCTTGTAGGTGGAAACAGTCTTGGGGCTGAGATTTAGCTGCTCACCAATCATGGTGAGTGCTTTGCCACGCACTAGCATCATCGCCACTTCGAGTTCGCGGCTGGAAAGCGCGTCAAATGGCGAACCTTCGCCATCCAGCGTCGCCAACGCCAATTGCTGCGCTACGGCCGGTGCCAGGTAACGGCGGCCATAAGCCACCTGACGCACCGCTTCCAGCAGCTCGTCGGCGGTACAGCCCTTGGTGAGATAGCCCAACGCGCCCGCATCGAGAAGACGCTTAGGAAAACGAGCATCGTCCACTACGGTCACGATGATGATGTGGGTCGGAAGTTTGGAGCGCGCCACGCGCTCTGTCAGCTCAATGCCGCTCATGCCGGGCATATGCACGTCGACCAGCGCGATGTCGGGTGCCTTCGATCGGATGAGCCGCAGCCCTTCTTCCGCCGTCCCCGCCTCGCCACAGATTTGTACGTCCGGCTGCTGCTGCAGGATCATCCTGAATCCCGTGCGCACCAGTTCGTGATCGTCAATCAAGACTACCTTGATCACCAGACACCCTCCTTGGGTTGATGAGGCGAACATAGGCTGCGATACCGCTTTATGCAAGCGCTTGAAGGGCATCAGGAACGCATCATCCATGCCAGCCTACGGGATGGTGTGATGTTCCCTTACAACACGTTCCGGAGGCGTGCCTTTCCCTTTACTCCACACCTGTTGACCAGTTCCTCAGCTGCGCGCTATCGAGGTCGAAATCCTCAACCAGAACAGTCATGGAGCTACCAATGCCATCTGACCACTGCTGCTCCCCCGTGCGCCTGAGCACACCGCTGACGAGAGCACCGTAGGCAATCACGCAATCGCCCACGCGGATACCCACAACGTAGCCCTCGGGAAGCTCAGCCGCGACACGATCTTCGAAGGGGCCCAGGAATCTCACGACGCTCATGACTTTCCCCGGATGCTTCCAACGTCCTGAAAGCTCTTTGCAGCAGTGGTGCCCGGAGCGGGGGTCGAACCCGCATAGCCTTGCGGCTGAGGGATTTTAAGTCCCTTGCGTCTACCAGTTTCGCCATCCGGGCCTGTTGCGGAGGGCTGCGCATCCTAGCATGCGCCTTGGACTGCCCGCGGTGGGCGGCGGCCATAAAAAACCCGCCTAAGGGCGGGCTAGTTTTGGTGCGCAATGGAGGCCTGGGTCGGAATCGAACCGGCGTACGCGGCTTTGCAGGCCGCTGCATGACCACTCTGCCACCAGGCCATTGCGTGCAAATCGTAACGCGAAAAACGTCACCATTCGCCGAAAAAACAAAACCCCGGCAGTCCGAGGCTTTGCTGAAAACTGGAGCGGGAAACGAGACTCGAACTCGCGACCCCGACCTTGGCAAGGTCGTGCTCTACCAACTGAGCTATTCCCGCATCAGAGTCAGAAATAGTAACAGAACCGTGGCATTTGTGAAGAGCCTACCCTGGTTTTTTTCTGTTTGTGGCTTCACGCGAATGACCGCGCGCGACCGCCAACCCCGTGACTCACACGCGTACCGCGCCCGAGTTTTCACAGGTTCATCGCGGTCCCTGGATAACCTCACACATGAGCTTTTGGGCAACAGTCCGTTCGTCGGGGGATGACTGGTATCGGCGGCACTCTGCCCTATCTTTGCGGAAGGCCATTCTGGCGCAGCCAATTTTCTAGGAGTGCAACATGATCGAACGTCGACCTTTCGAAACCCTAGGTGGAGCCAATCATGGCTGGCTTGACGCCAAGCACCACTTTTCGTTTGCCAACTACTACGACGGCTCACGCATGGGCTGGGGTGCACTGCGTGTGTGGAATGACGACACCATCGCGCCGCAGACCGGATTTCCACCGCATCCCCATGGCGACATGGAGATCATCACGTATGTGCGCGAGGGCGCGATCACGCATCAGGATAACCTCGGCAACAAGGGGCGCACCGTGGCGGGCGACGTGCAGGTGATGAGCGCCGGCACCGGCATCACGCATGCCGAATACAACTTGGAATCGGGCACTACGCGCATCTTCCAGATCTGGATTATTCCCAACCAGCAGGGCAATCCACCATCGTGGGGAACCAAGCCATTCCCCGTGGGCGATCGGTCGGGCCGTTTCGTCGCACTGGCTAGCGGCTCCAAGGATGATGCCGATGCCCTGCCCTTGCGCACGGACGCTCGCGTACTCGGCGCCACGCTCAAGGCGGGAGAGAAGGCTGAATACGAACTCGGTCCTGATCGCTTCGCATACCTGGTGACGTCGAAGGGCAAGGTGGAAATCAACGGTGTGAAGCTCGATGAGCGCGATGGCGCGGCCATTCGCAATGAGCCGACATTCACCGTGACCGCGCTCGAAGATGCCGAGCTGGTATTGGTCGACGCATCACCTTGATCGATCGCTCGACCAAGGTGGGAGTGATCCACTGCGCACGGCTTGCTAACCTCGTGTGATTGACCCAACACGAGGTTAGCAATGAGCCACGGCATTCATACGATCGATACGGGATTCGTGCGTCCGCATTTCGATGCAGCCTATCTTGTAGTGGAAAACGCACGCGGCGCCTTTATCGACTGCGGCACCAATCATGCTGTTCCGCACATGCTCGATGCATTGCGCAGTGCGGGCCTGGCGCCTGCCGATGTCGACTGGTTGATCCTCACCCATGTGCACCTGGACCACGCCGGTGGCGCAGGCGAACTGATCTCGCAGTTGCCGAATGCGAAGTTGGTGGTGCACCCGCGCGGCGCTCGACACATGATCGATCCCAGCCAACTGTGGGCTGGAGCCAGTGCTGTGTACGGTGAGTCCGTCATGGAAAGGACGTATGGAAAACTGAAGCCGATTTCTGGCGAGCGCGTGGTCGAAGCACCGGACGGCCATACGGTGAATCTTGCAGGGCGCGCGCTGCGCTGCCTGGAAACGCCGGGCCACGCACGCCACCACCTCACTGTGTACGACGAGCGCGCCAACGTCTGTTTTACCGGTGACACGTTTGGGCTTTCGTATCGCGAGTTCGACACGGCCAACGGGCCTTTCATCCTGCCCACCACGTCGCCGGTACAATTTGATCCGCAGGCCTTGCACGCATCGATCGATCGACTGCTGGCCCTGAAGCCAGAAGCGATGTATCTCACCCACTACGACCGCGTCACCGACGTTGAGCGGCTCGCTCGCGACCTGCATACGCAGATCGACGCCATGGTGCACATCGCGCAAACGGCCCAGCAAAGCAATGACGATGCCATGCAACGGCATGAGGTGATGAAAGCGGCGCTGACCGAACTTTATGCGACGCGAGCCCATGCACATGAATGGCAAGGCAGCCGCGCCGAATTGCTGGAGATCCTTGGCATGGATATCGAACTCAACGCGCAAGGCCTTGGCGTCTGGCTGGATAACACGCAGCGACGCGGCCCCTGACGAACAAAAGGCTCAGCCCATGGATGCGTCGATGAGCTGCTCAGCCACGGCAACCAGCGAGCGTGCGGGGCCCTGCTTGCCAAACAACTGCCCGGAGGCATAAGTACCCTCCAGCAACAGCAGCAAGCCGTCGGCCAACACGTCAGGTGACTTGGCTCCCATCGCATCGCACATCACCACGAGCCGCGCACGCAGCTTGCGTTTGTGTGTCTGCGCTACCTTGCGCGCTGGATGGTCGTCGCCGGGATATTCCACGACGGCGTTGGTCAATCCGCAGCCACGATACCCAGGCTGCGTAGCCCGATGGACCAGGCCTTGCAGATAAGACATCAACTGAGCTCTCGCATCGTCGGGGCGCGTTTCCGAGCCCGCTTCGAATACCTTCCAGAACGCGACCTCGTAATCGCGCAGATACTCCGCCGCCAATTCATCCTTGGAGGCATAACTGCGGTAGAGGCTCGGCTTGGTGACACCGGCCTGGCTGACAATTTCCTCGACGCCGATGGCGCGGATGCCTTCGCGATAGAACAGCTCACGCGCGGTGCGCCGAATGCGCTCGGCCGCTCGTGGCTTGCTTTCCGGCGTCACGTCGGGTGTGGATGAGGTTGGGCGTTTGGTCGGCATGGCAGAATATAGTTGACGATGTTACCGATCGGTACGTATGATCCGTCCATCCAACGTACCGATCGGTAACATGACTATACTCCGCACTCGCCCTTTCGGCCAGAAGTATGCCTTTGTCGTTGCCGGCGTGATCTTTCTCGCGCTACTCGCCGCCGCCGGCGTACGTGCGGCGCCGGGCGTGTTGATCCTTCCGTTGGGTAAGGCCTTTGGCTGGAGTCGCGACACCATTTCGCTGTCGGCAGCGCTGGGCATCCTCCTGTATGGCATGGTCGGTCCGTTCGCAGCCGCGTTGATGCAGGCGGCCGGCATCCGTCGCACGCTGATCGGTGCGCTGGCGTTGATGGCCGTGTCGATCTCGGCGAGCGCATGGATGACACAGCCTTGGCACCTGATGGTGACCTGGGGCATCTTCTCTGGGATCGGATCGGGCTGCGTAGCCATCGTGCTGGGCGCCACGGTGGTCAACCGCTGGTTCGTCAGCCATCGCGGTTTGATGATGGGGCTGCTTACCGCCAGCACCGCCACCGGCACGCTCGCTTTCCTGCCCGCGCTGGCGGCTCTTGCCGAACACGGTGGCTGGCGACCGGTGGTGTGGACGGTGGCAACGGGTTGTGCCCTGCTGATACCGCTCGCTTGGTGGCTGCTGCCTGAGCGACCGGCCGACATCGGGTTACGCCCCTATGGCGCAACCGGAGAGGAAGCGATCGAGCCGCCGCGCCGCAACCTCCTGGCCATTGCGCTGGGTACGCTGGTGACGGCGACGAAACAGCGCACGTTCTGGTTCCTGTTCGCCACTTTCTTCATCTGCGGCTTCACCACCAACGGGTTGATCGGCACGCACTTCATCGCGATGTGCGGCGACCATGGCATTCCCGAGGTGCGCGCCGCGGGCCTGATGGCGATGATGGGCGCATTCGACCTGATAGGCACCACGCTGTCCGGCTGGCTCACCGACCGCTACGACCCACGCAAGTTGCTATTTATGTATTACGGCCTTCGCGGGCTATCGCTGATCTGGCTGCCCTATTCCGATTTCTCGCTTTCCAGCCTGTCGCTGTTTGGTGTGTTCTATGGGCTGGACTGGATCGCAACGGTACCTCCCACGCTGCGTCTGGCCACCGAGGCCTTCGGCGACCGCGATGCGCCGGTGGTGTTCGGCTGGGTGGCTGCCGGTCACCAAATCGGTGCGGCCAGTGCGGCTTTCTTCGCCGGCTTTCTGCGCTCGCAGGATGGTAGCTACCTGCAGCCGTTCCTGGTGGCTGGCATCAGCGGCCTGATCGCCGCCGGACTTGCGCTGGTCATACGGCGACGTCCGCAGGCATGGCCGGCGGTGGCTGCGGGTTGATCACGCCAGCCTTGTACCGTTCGGCACCGGGCGCTCGATGGCGGTAATCACGACGCCCTCATCAGTTGGAAACCCGGTCAGCAGAAACTGCGAGCGGAACGGGCCGATCTGTTTCTCGGGAAAGTTGATGACGCCCACGATCTGTCGGCCCAGCAGGTCTTCCGCGCGATAGAGATGGGCGATTTGTGCGCTGGTCTTCTTCTCGCCGTAGGGGCCGAAGTCTACCCAGACTTTCCATGCAGGCTTGCGTGCTTCAGGGAATGCTTCCACGCGCGTCACCGTGCCGGCGACCAGGCAGACCTTCTCGAAATCAGCCCAGCTGATTTCCGTGGGCATCACGGCATTCGTCTCGCTCATCCTTCCAACCTCGTCTTGAACCAGTCCTTGCTTTGTTCGCACCAGTAGCTGGCTTGCGCACCCAAGTAGCCGAAGGGGCGATAAGTGCGCGCCAGGCCATAGTCCGCAAACTGCTTCCAGCGATCGTCGCCTTCCGACAGTGCTGACGCCAGCAGTTCTCCGGCCGCACACGTTGGCGCCAATCCATGTCCGCCGAATGCCTGCGCCCACCACACGCCGTCGCCACTGCTGCCGATCTGCGGCATCTGGTGGCGTGCATAGCTCATCAGGCCCGACCAGGCATGGTCGATTCGCGTGCCTTTGAGCTGTGGGAAAACGCGTAGAAGATCCTGCACGAGCAAGTGCTGTACGGCTCGCGGCGAGCGATCGCGGATGGAGATGCGCCCGCCCCATAACAACCGGGTGTCCGACAAGGGTCGGTAGTAGTCGAACGCAAAGCGTGTGTCATAGACGGCCGAACGTGTACGCAGGCATTCGGCAAGACGGTCACCTAGTGGCTCGGTCACCATCACGTAGGTGGCAATCGGCAGGATCGCCCGGTCTACTTTCCGACGCAGGCCTGCAAGATAGCCGCCACAGGCAAGCACCACCTGGTCCGCATGCACCGCGCCCTGCGCTGTTTCGATGCGCCAGCGCAAGCCATCGCGCCGCAACTGCCATGCATCCGTATTTTCGTGAATGCGTACGCCTTGCGCCGCGGCGGCACCGGCAAGCCCGATCGCCAGGTTCAGCGGATGCAGGTGCAGCGCATTGCGTTCGTACAGGCCATCGAAATATCGCTGCGTGCGGACACGCTCGCGCAGCGCGTCCTGTGGCAACCATTCCCATGTCACGCCATAGTGCTTTGCCAGCAACTCCTGGCGCTGGCGCAGCACGCGGGGATCGCGGAACCAATTGGCCCAGATCACGCCTTCATCCACCGCGTCGCATGGAATGTCGTAACGCGTTACCAATCGTCGAATGCGTTCCACTGCATCCGTCGTCAGGCGAAACAACGCCTGGGCGGCGCCTTCGCCTCGCTGATCGAGCAATGTTTGCTCGCCCAACGAATAGCCCGCGAAGACGAAACCGCCGTTGCGACCGGAAGCGCCAAACCCCACCTGTTCGCGTTCCAGCAATACGACGTCGCGGACACCCCGCTCGGCGAGGCCAAGAGCGGTATGCAAGCCTGCAAAGCCACCGCCGATGATGACCAC
This sequence comes from Dyella sp. OK584, assembly GCF_057787755.1. Classification (NCBI taxonomy): domain Bacteria; kingdom Pseudomonadati; phylum Pseudomonadota; class Gammaproteobacteria; order Lysobacterales; family Rhodanobacteraceae; genus Dyella; species Dyella sp. OK584. The sequence continues at coordinate 2,865,441 of NZ_CM173542.1, read as the reverse complement.
ACGTGCGTCCGTCTTTCCCTGTAACGGGGCGTACGGCGCATAGGGCGTTGCGGTAGCGCGATAGTAGGAGGATGCCGGTGACGGGGTCATGCGATGTGCGTACACGTCTCTCGGTGAAGATAGGCAAGTCTAGCGCAGCCCGCTCGCATCCCCGGGGCATGACGATTGGCAGGGCACGCACCTATTCGACCAGGCTGACGCCTAATGGCCGCACATCACTGCGGCCACGATCGTCCACCACGCGAATTTCGTAGTTGCCCGCGGCCGTGGGTTGCCAGAACATCGATTCACCCGGTGTACTGCGCCCGACATAAGCATCGTTGACGAACCAGTACATCTCGCGCACCGAGGCGTCGGCATTCGCGCTGAAAGCGATGCGATCGTCCCCTGTCCGTTTCAGGCGCATCGCATAAATGCTGCCGCGCAACGGGGACGTGATGGCCGGCGGCTCGCCATCGATACCGGTGTCGCTACAGGCATCGTTGCGTGGCGGCGTGCGGCGCGGAATGCCGGCCTGCACGAAAACGCGCTGTAATTCCGACGGCCAGAATTCGTAGATCTCTCTATGGGTGCGCTTGCCCACATAAGGTGGGCAGGCCGGCTGACCCGTTGCATCGTCGATCACCACCGGCCTATGCACCTGGCTGACTCTGATCGGCGACTTGCCCGGAATGAACCACGTCATGCCGCGCTGGGGACACCACTGGTTGGGCAGATCGCCACTGGCCAGGCAGATTTCCACGCGCCGCAAGTGGGCCGGCATGTGTCGCAGCGGTTCGCTCATCTGCGGTTGGGCGGCCCGTAAGGCATCGACGATCTGGAAAAACAGTGGTGCCGCCGCTTCCGCGCCGACGAATGCCTGGTTGCTGCTTCCGTCGAAATTGCCCACCCACACGACGAGCACATAGGGACCGAAGCTGCCGGCGGTCCAGGCATCGCGGAATCCCCACGACGTACCCGTTTTCCAGTACGCCGGAAGACGACTGGGCTGCGCGCCGGTGGTTTCGTCGGGGCGAGGATTTTGCCGCAACATGTCCATCACCATGAAGCTCGCCTCGTCACTGAGCACGCGGGTGCCGGACGTTGGTGGATCGCCCACGAGCAGACGCAACGGACGAAGCTCGCCGCGATTGGCGAGCATGGCATACAGGCCGGCTAGCTCCTGCATGGTCACTTCGCCACCGCCGAGCACCAGGGCAAGACCATAGTGCTTCTCACTGGCCATGCGGCTGATGCCGGCATCGCGAAGGAACTGGTAGAAGGTCGGCTGCTGAAGTTGCGAGGCCACCCACACCGCAGGGATGTTGCGGCTACGCACGAGCGCCTCGGTCGCGGTGACCGGCCCGAGGAAATGACCGTCGAAGTTCTCTGGCGTGTAGGGACCGAACGCCGTAGGAACATCGCGCAGCACCGTCTGTGGATGTAGTACGCCCTGGTCAAAACCCAGGCCATAGATGAAAGGCTTGAGAGTCGAACCTGGCGAACGCTTGGCCAACGTGCCATTCACTTGGCCCTGGATATCCGCGTTGCCGTAGTTGGCCGAGCCCACCAGCGCCTTCACTCCCATGTCCCGGGTGTCGACGAGGATGGCCGCCGCGTTGCGAATGCCCCGCCCTTCGTTGCGCTCGATATACCGACCGACCTGGCGCTCCAGCACATGCTGCATATCCATATCCAGCGTGGTGATGACGCGACTGTCCTCACTCTTGGATTCCATGCGCCGCAACGCCAGCACCTGGTCCACCGCATGCGGCGCTTCGAACGGTAGTTGCGAGAGCGGACGCAGACGCAACGGCAACGCGAACAACGGCTGCAACGAGGCATCCTGCGGATGACGGATCTTCCAGCGCCCGTAGAGCCGGTTGCGCGATGCACTCAATCGAGCGCCGATCACGTCCACCGCATCGATGCTTGCCTGCAGTCGTCTGGATGGATCCTGCGGAATCACCGCCAGCGTCAGCGCTTCCGGCAAGCTGAGCGCAACGGCAGGCTTGTCGAAGTAAGCCAAGCTGGCTGCACCGACACCCTCCACGTTGCGGCCGTAAGGCGCATCGTTGAGATAGGCCTCCAGTATCTGGTCCTTCGAATAGAACAGCTCCAGCTGCACGGCATGAGCCACCTGGCGCAATTTGCCGAGCGGCGTACGCGTATTGAGCCGCCAGAGCAGCCGCGCCAGCTGCATGGTGATGGTGGATCCGCCCTGGCGGTTGCCATGACTCACATAGGTGACCCAGGCACCGCGCGCCAAACCATACGGGTTGAAACCCGGATGCCAGCGATACCAACGGTCTTCGTGCAGCAGCACACCCTCGACCAACGATGGCGAAATGTCCTTGAGCGGCACCCACAGCCGATAGCGATCATCGCTGGCCAAAGTCAATCGCAGCAGGTGACCGTGCGCGTCATACACCGCGGTGGACGAAGGCAACCAGTCGCGCAGTGGCCGATGCGGCCACAGGCGAAAACCTGCCAGCACCGCAGTCACCAGCGCCAATCCCACCAGCCAGTTCTGCCAACGATAGAGCCAGCGCATGAGAGCGCGGACGCAATGGGTGATGGGTGATGGCGAGGTCATGCGGTGGCGGTGTCGGCGCGCCCTCCATGCGAGAGGGCGCGCCGCACTCCTCAGGGCTGACGTACTACGGTGAGCGTCGCTCCGCCGGCAGTACGTGCCTGCACGCGCCGGTCGTACAACGACTCGCCATAGGCCGGCGGAACGATGAACTTGCCGGCATTCGTCGCCTTGATGCGATAGACGAACTCACCTACATCCGGCAACACCGTGCCATAGAGCACAACGCGATCCTCGCGCACATCGGCGTATTCCAGACGCCAACTCGATTCGCCGACACCGATTGGCGAGCGCCACTCGCTGGCCTTCACCGTACTGTCGCCGCCGGTATCCTCTTGCGCGTTGCCGTCGCCCTGCCGGTCGGTGACTACAGGCGCCGGCTGAATGACCGGCTCGAAGCCACCCGGCAACAGATCCACGATCGCCACGTTGCCCATGCCGTCATTGCCAGTGGCACGGACCTTCAGATGAACGTCGATCTCCTGCCCGATGGTGACCTGGTCGATCGCCTTGCCATGAACGTCGGTGTAGTCGCGGGTGATCTCCAGGCCATTCTTTATGGCTTTGCCCGCGACATCACGGTCGTAACCACCTTGGCTGACGACGCGCCAAGCAGGCAACGTGCCTGCGTTGGTGAAGCGCAGGCGATTGACCGCGGCGTCCCAGCTGCCGGCCTGCAACAAGTTGCCTTGCAGGGCAGAGATCCCCTTCACGCTGCCGTCGGCGTGCACTTCGTCGATTCGCAGCTTGTCCAACTCGCCCCCCATCTGCGTCGAGTAGGTATCGAGCGCAAGCAGCGTCATGGACGAAGACAGCGTGTTGTACCAACCGTGCGCCAACGGCCAGGAAAGGTTCTCCATCACGCGGGGCGACAGAGTCTTGGTGCGCTCTGGGAAATGCTTGCCGAGCAGATACAGCGTGCTGGCATCGCGGATCAGCGAGTCGTAGTAGTAGCCGTAGGTGTAGTCCTTGTCTGCAGCAGTACGCTCCAAAAGCTTCTGCGGTCCCGCCATCAGCTGAGCCGCCTGCTTGTCCTGCTTAAGGAGCTGGTATGACGCGGCCAGCCACGCGGCCGCCAGGTCGTTCTTCCACTGTTCCGGATACGCCTCCTGCAGGCGCTTCTGCACGGCCGCCAGATCGTTGGTGGTGACATTGCCCTGGCGGGTCAGCAGATAGACGGCATAGGCCCGCTGGCGGAGCAGATCGAGCCCGTCCAGGCTGTCGTCGGCTGCAAGTTGATGCAGGTACTTGTTGCCGGCATCGAACATGTCGCGCGGCACGGTCACGCCGCGCTCGCGTGCCTCCAACATGAAATGCATGGCATAAGTGGATACGAACGGATTGGCATCAGGCGTGGCCGCCCACAAGCCGAAGCCACCCTGCCCGTTCTGGCGGGCATGCAGCACGTCGAGGAATTGTGCCAACGCTTCGTCGTTGCTGAGCTTCTTGCCCTCCAGCTTAGGTTGCAGGGCATCGGCGAACACCTTCACCTGCGGCCACTTGGATAGCACCAGCCGCGGCATCGCCGAGCTCACGATCTGCTCGCTGCAATAGTGCTGGTAGTTCACCAGGTAGGTCGTCAGCCCGCTTGAGAGTACGACCGGTACGTTGGAGATCGCTGCATCTCGCGATGCGTATTCGCCGAACATCCGGCGCAGGTCCGGCTGGTCCACCTTGCTATTGGTGTCCACGCGGCCCACGTCGACCTGGGTGCGATAGGCAGAAGCCGGGCGCACCGATACGTCGACGCTCTGCCGTGCAGACTTGTCGCCATAGCCGGCCACGAAACTCAGGTTGCCCGAGCCCAGCTTGTCGGTGGCCTTCACACGAAACATGACCACGCCTTCGCGCATTTCGCCGAGGCTCACGTTCTGCGTCGCCGCGCCAAGCACCTGCAGCTGCGGCCCCGTCTTGAGCGTGACTGCCACCGGCACTTGTTTGCCGCCCAAGCCGGTAAGGTTATTGGCCACACCCACGCTGACCTCCACTTCGTCACCCGGCGCCAGCGTAGTCGGCACATTCGGAGACAGCACGAAATCACCGCGCACCGTGGTAGACCCTTCAAACGTGCCGATACGGTCGGACGATACGGCCACCGCCATCACGCGCAGCTTGCCGTTGAAGTAGTCGGGCACCTGGTAACGCAGTTCCGTTTCGCCGTTCACATCGACGATGCCAGACCAATACGCTACCGGCTTGTCACGCTTGCGCTTGAACGGATTGAGCTGGCGACCGATGGCCGCATCCGCATCACCACCGGGCGCAGCCATCGCCATCAGTTTCTCGAAATCCGGCAGGATCAGGTCGAGGATCTGCGAGGTGCCCACTTCCAGCATGCGCTTGCGGAAGAAGAACTTCAGCGGATCGCCCAGCTTGTAGCGAGCCACCTGCAGGATGCCTTCGTCCACGGCGAACACCACCGCACGCGTAGGCTGCGGTGAGCTCAACTTGAGCGTGACCGTCTCGCCCGGCTTCACCAGCGCCGGCGACTCCACCTTGATGGCATTGCGTCGTGCATCCAGGTTCACCGAGAACGGCACGACGCCGTAGCTCAGCGGGCTCATGAAGATCTCATCCGAGGACGGATCGCGGATGTACTGCACGTTGATATAGCCGTTGCCCTCGAAGTCAGCCGGCACAGTGATGTGCTGCACCGAACTGGTGGTATCGGCATGGAACCAGGCGTGCGCATAGACCTTGTCGCGCTCGATGGTGATCAGGCCGCTGCCCGCGTAGGGCGCACGGATGGCCACGTCGACGGCTTCGCCCGGAGCGTAGTCCTGCTTGCTGAGATTGAGCTGCAGCTCGGCGTTGCGATCGAGCGAGCGCGACACGTTGGCGGCGCCAGCCACCGAGTACTCCACGCGGTTCACCTCGATACCATCGCTGCCGCGCAGGATGACAAGCGCGTAGTTGCCCGGCTTGTCGGTCGGCAGTGCGTAATCCATGCCGTCGGCCGGGATGGTCAGCGCCTGCTCGTTGACGGTAACTTCCTTGAGCTTGGACTGGTATTTGTAGACGCCTGAGTCCTGCCTGGTCAGCACCGAGATATAGCGACGATCGACCAGGCGCGCCTTCAGTTCCTTCAGTGGGATGGACTTGGCGGTGTGATCGATCGCCACCAGATGCACCTTGCGCGGTGCATCGCGGTTGACGTAGTCGAGGTTGTCCACTGACTTGTAGCCAACCAGCCAGTCGTTGCTTGACACCAACGTCTGCGCCGCGGCGGCCACGCTGCGTCCGCCTTCCGGTTCATAAGCCTTGGCCAGAAAATACAGCTGATAGGTAGCGTCGGCGTATTTCTTGAGATCGAGGTCGAACTCGGCATGGCCCTTGTCGTCAGTCTTGCCGTCTTGCAGCGATTCCTCGTAACCCTCCTTGGCGCGGCGCACGTCGTAGAAGTGGTAGTCAGGCCAGCTGCGGAATGCCGGCCATGCCGGACGCAGTGTGAGCGACGCTTCCACCCTGCGATCCGCCGCTGGCGTGCCAAACAGGTTCATCGCATCGACGATGCCCTTGACCTGATCGGGTTTCACCCAGCCTTCGGTCACCTGGCCGCTCAGCTTCGCCTCGACTTTCATGCGATCGGGCAGGAACTCCTTCACCTGCACCGTGGTGCTGCCGATCTGCGCACCTGCCTTGCCGTCCTTGACGATGTACAGGTTCACCGTCCAAGTGCCGGTGGGCGCTGTTTCAGCCGGCGCGTATGCGAGCTCGCCGAAACCCGACGCATCCATCGACATCGGCAGCTGTTTCACTGTCATGCCGCGCGGGTCGACAATTTCGGCTTGCAGCGGAATGCCGACTACGCTGCGCGTCCAACTGGCCGCTCGCACGATCAGGCCGACATGGAACGTATCGCCCGGGCGATAGATGCCACGATCTGAGAACAGGTACGCCGACAACTGCCCTTCGTTCTGCGCGTTGCGCTCGCCGCCCACGTCGAAGCGCGAAAAGTCGAGCTTGCGTTCGTTGCTGCTGTAGCCGCCGATGGGCAGGAACGACAGATCGTCGGCCTTCTTCACGACGTAGAGAGTCGGTTGCTTCTCGCGCTCCAGTCCCTTGAAGGTCGGGAAATGCACCATGCCATCCGCGGACGTGGTCTCGCTGTAAAGCGTTTGACCATTGACGGCGAGTACAGCGACATTGGCGCCGGCGACCGGTTGACCGCTGCGGATGGACTGCACGAACACGTCCTGGCTACCGTCCAGCGAACGCTTCACCAGCATGCCAAGGTCGGTGACCACGATCATGCGAGTGTCGGCGGGACGGGGCGTATTGTCGTCGGCATCGCCTTCTGACATGCCGCCCTCATCACCCTCCGACTCCGCATCGGATGTGTCATTACGCGGCGCGGCCTGCGGCTCGTTCTCCGCAGCCTTCCTGGCCTCTTCCTTCTTTTTCTCGGCGACAGCGTCGTAGCTCGACAGATGCAGCAGAAAAACGCCGCGCTTACCGTCTTTCAGATACTGGCCCAGATCCACGCCCTCGTAGTGAGCCTTGGCCGGATCGCCCTTTGGGAAACTACGCTTCTGCTCGAAGCGCTCAACGATGTGATCTTCGCTGAAGGCGTAACTCAATTCAGGGTGCGCGTAAGTACCTTGGTTGAGACTTACCAGATGCTGCAGTTGATCGGGCAACACGCGCCCGATTTCCATACGCATGCCGGGCAGGTTGCGCGACACGATGGAGATGCGCTTGCTGCCGGTGATCGACAACAGCGAACCGTCGGCCATGAAACGCAACAGTTTGGGATAATTTGGTACGGTGACCGCCGCTGCATGCGGTTTGCCAAGGATGTAGCCGCCGAACGACTTCAGCCCCTTGTCCACACGCACATAGATGCGCTGGCCAGGTTCGGCGTGATACTTGAAGCTCTGCACTGCTTCGAAATCATTCTCCGTCGGCACAAGTTCGAGCTTGAGTGGTTGCGACTGGCGCAACTGCGCCTCGCCTACTTCGGAGACATTCCAGCTGTAGGGTGGCTCGTCGTCGCCCTGCTCCACACCCGGCTTGCGTGCGGGCAGCACCCACGCCCTGGTCAGGCCGGCCAGCTCACTGTCTCGCACACTGCCGCCGACATTGAGCACCAACACCTGCTCAGGTTCGTATTTTTCGTTGTCTACCAGAGTGGGATCGATACCGTTGATGGACAGGCTGTAGAGACCCGGCACACGCACCTGGACCTTGATCTCGCTAGCAATGCCATCACCTCCGCGTACGCTACGCACGCCCTTGCCGATGCTGTAGCGCACGCTGCTCTCGTCGCGCGGCAGCGACAGCGGCTGCGAGTGAATCCATGCGTGCAGCTTGGTCTGATCGTAGGTGACGGTGTATTTGAGCGCCGCGTCGCGGCTGCCCTGTTGCCCGAGCTCGACTGCTATGCGCTTCTCGAAATCAGCGGTGTCGACCGGATAGTTGAAGGTCAGCGGCAGGATGGTCTTCTTGGCGGTAGCATCCTGCGGGTCCTGATAGAACTCGCCGTTTTCAACCTTTGCTTCGAAGGCTGGCGTATCGAAGCTGAAATGGTCATCGGCCATCAGCACATGACTGGCGAAGGCCTTGGACGTATCGAAGCGGACTTCATAATGGCGCCCTATTGGCCAGTCCTCGGCGGGTACGAAACGCAGGGTGTGGTCGTCGATCCAGGCCCACTGCCCTTTCGTCGCAGGCTGCATGACGATGCCGTTGGTCACCGGCTTGCCGACCAGTTCGATCGGCGCGGCTGACTGAGAGAACGTCACCGTCAGCGGATGGATGACGATCGGCTGTTGCGTGTAGTCCGTAATCGCCGGGCCCTCGGCGGCCAGCGTGATGCGCGAAGGCTCCACTGGCTGGGGCCGATTCTTGTACCACTGCCAGCCGAACCAGCCGCCAGCACCCAGGATCAGAACCGCTACCAGCAGACTGACGGCATGTATCGGGCGGCGGCGAATCCATCCGCCGGTGGCCGGCAACCATGATGGCTCCGACCAGCTGACTTGCCCCAACAAGGGACGCAGCAGCAGGCCTATGCCTGCGAACAGGCCGCGCAACAGACGCAACGGCAGTAAGAGCAGAAACCGCAACAGATCCATGATGCTTCCCTGGCTTTCATCCGATGAACACAAAGACGGCGTCGCGCCGGCCCTGGGCCAAGACCGGATGCGTCAAAACGCCCGCCTCTTGCGAAGCGGACCTCACGACTACCGGTGTACCCATCACCATGCTGCGCGCCGAACATGGCGGAACGCGGGAGGGATTCTGGCATGCGTCCGTCAAAGACGCATGGGGATATGTCTGACTCTTACAAGGCCGCCATCCCTCTGCCTTGCACAAGAGGGAATTAGCGGCTGACCGCCAATGGAGCCGGACCGGTAGTCCGGCTTTGCATCCACAGACCACGGACCCAGTGGGCCGATGGCCTGTGCAGGACCTTAGAGCGTGGCGGCCAACTCGTGCACCACCGGCGCAAGCTTGGGATCCTGCAGCGCCATGTGCATGGTGGCGCGAACCAGGCCAGCCTTGTTGCCGCAATCGAAGCGGGTGCCTTCAAAGCGATAGGCCAGCACCTTGCCCTGTTCCTTGAGCAGCGCTTCGATGGCGTCGGTGAGCTGGATCTCCCCACCTGCGCCCGGCGTGGTCTGTTCCAGCAGCTGGAAGATACGACCCGGCAATACATAGCGGCCGACCACGGCGAGGTTGGACGGCGCATCGGCCGGCTTGGGCTTCTCCACCATGTGGCGGATCTGCGCACTGCGCTCGTCGATCGGCGTGGCGTCGACGATGCCGTACTTGTCGGTGTCGTTGCGCGGTACTTCCTCGACAGCGATGACGCCGGCGTTCTGTGCCTCGGCCAGTTCTGCCATCTGGCGCAGAGCGCCCTTGCCCTTGTTCCAGATAAGGTCGTCCGGAAGGACCACACCAAACGGCTCATCGCCGACGACAGGCTTGGCGCAGAGCACCGCATGACCAAGACCCAACGCCTCGGGCTGGGTCACGAAAATAGCGCGCACATGCTTGGGCAACGTGCCCTGCACCAGCGCAAGCAGTTCGTCCTTGCCCTTTTCCTGCAGCTTCGCTTCCAGCTCGTAGGCCTTGTCGAAGTAGTCCGCGATGGCGTGCTTATAGCGATTGGTGACGAATATCAGGGTATCGGCACCCGCATCCACTGCTTCGTCCACGGCGTACTGGATCAGCGGGCGATCCAGCACCGGCAGCATCTCCTTGGCGACCACCTTGGTGGCGGGCAGGAAACGCGTGCCCAGACCGGCCACCGGAAACACCACCTTGCGCAACGGCTTGCTCACTTACTTTTCTCCTGATTCATTGCGGCGCAGCGCCACCACGTTGCCCGGCTGCACCGATTCGCTCCAGCGGAACGACGGCAGCAGGTTGGACACGCATTGGCGCAACACATCCTCGTCATAAGTGACCACGGCGTCGGCGGCCTTGGCCAGCTGTGCATTGAGTAGATCCCATTTCACCGGACGATATTGGGCGAGAAAAATCTTCGCGTGCGTCGTCTCGACATAGTTTTCAAGCGGGTGGAACAATTCCTCGAACAGTTTTTCGCCGGAACGCAGCCCCGTGTAGACAATAGGGATCTCGGTGCCCGGCTTGCGACCGGCCAGACGAATCATCTGTTCGGCCAGATCGCGGATCTTGATGGGCTCGCCCATGTCCAGGGCGAAGATCTCACCACCCTTGCCGATACTGGCCGCCTGCAGGATCAGCTGGCAAGCCTCGGGGATGGTCATGAAATAGCGCGAAATTTCGGGGTGCGTGATGGTCAGCGGGCCGCCATTGCGGATCTGCTGCCGGAACAACGGCACCACCGATCCTGCCGAGTCAAGCACGTTGCCAAATCGCACGGTGATGAAGTGCGTATCCGAATGCTCATTGAGGTTCTGACACCAGATTTCCGCCATGCGCTTGCAGGCACCCATAACGCTGGTCGGGTTCACTGCCTTGTCGGTGGAAATCAGCACAAAGCATTCAACGTGATGACGGTCGGCCAGGTCCGCGACATTGCGCGTCGCCAGCACGTTGTTGCGGAACGCGGAACGCAACTGCCCTTGCAGCATCGGCACATGCTTGTAAGCCGCCGCGTGGAACACGACCTGTGGCTGGTATTCGCCAAACAGCTTGCGCATGGCAGCCGGATCACCGCAATCGGCAAGGATGGCTTCGTAAATGAGCTCCGGATACTCCGCGCGCAGTTCCTGCGAAATCCGGTACAGATTGAACTCGCTGTTATCCACCACGCACAGCGACTGCGCCCCCAGGCGCGCCACCTGCCGGCAGAGCTCCGAACCGATCGAGCCACCGCCACCAGTCACCAGCACACGCCGGCCGGTGAGCGTGACTCGGATGGCCGTCCAGTCCAGTTCGACCGTATCGCGGCCGAGCAAGTCCTCGATGGCCACTTCCTTGATCTCGTTGAAATGCGCGCGGCCCGAGACAACGTCTTCGAGCTTCGGAACGGTGCGATAAGGCAGACCGCTCTGGTCGCACAATTCCACTACGCGACGCATTTCCTGAGTGGACGCACCCGGCATGGCGATCAGCAGCATCTGAGCCGCCACCTCGCGTGCCAACTCGGGGATCTGGTCCAGGCGACCAAGCACGGGGCGGCCATTGATGCTGGCACCACGCAGGCTTTCCTTGTCGTCTACGAAGCCCACCACCGTGTAGCCGTTGTCGCGATGCAAGTCTCGGGACAACGCCTCACCGGCGCGATCGGCGCCCACGATAAGCACGCGCTGCATGGGCTTGGCCTGAAACAAGTCCAGGCGACTGTCTTTCCAGAAGCGATAGGCCAGCCGGGGCGTACCCAGCAACACGGAAAGCACCACCGGATACAGCAACAGCACCGAACGAGGAACGTCTACCAGACGGTTGTAGAGCATCAAGGCTGCCGCGATCGCCAGCGCACCAAGCACAGCCGCGCGAAAAATGTTCCACAGGTCAGGCAGGCTCGCAAAACGCCACACGCCCTTGTACAGCCCGGTCCAGCTCAGCACGGCTCCCTGCACCAGCAACACGAGGGGAAACTCAAGCGTGTGAAAGCTGATCGCCGCGTTGTCGATAAGGGCGTAACGCAACGCCTTGGCGACCCACCAGGCCAGCGCAGCCATCAACAGATCGTGGAGCACCACGGCCGTTCGCGGATGGATGACACCGATCAGTTTACGAAGCGACATGACGACCCTTGTGCAAAATGCGCTGCAGACACCAGCGCTTCATGAGTATCCATACGACGATCGCTAGCAGGTACGTGCCGATAAACACCGGCACCGACCACGCTTGCCGGAACCACGCGAGCGCGGCAAGCGGTGCCGCGACCAGCAGATTCCAGGCCAGATAGCACGTTCCCCCCGCGGCATGCGTGTATCCACTGCGAACCAACCACTGATAAAGGTGTTCGCGATGCGCAGTGTACCAACGCCGGCCACCAGCCATACGGGCTAACAGGGTAAGGGTAGCGTCCGCTACAAAAGATGAACTGAGGGTCAAGGCCGGCCACAGCAGGCGCCAGTCTGCCCGCCACAGCAGGGCCGTGAGGGCAAACAGCAACAGCCCCATGGTGCCGCTGCCTACGTCCCCCATGAAGATGCTGGCTCGCGGCCGGTTGTAGTACCAGAAGCCCAACGCGGCAGACGCCAGGCAAGCGGCCGCCCACGCCAGCGCCGGTTGGGCGGCCGCCCACGCCAGCATGGCTAACCCGACTCCCACGAAGATCACCTGCTGCGCCAGCAGGCCATCGATGCCATCCATGAAGTTGTGCAGGTTGATGCTCCAAGCGCCGCCCAGTACCAGCGGCGGCACCCACCACCAGGACATGCCATACATGGCCAGTGCGATAGCGACCAGGGTCGCCGAAAGCAGTTGGATGCCCAATCGCGGCAACACCGGCAAGGAGCAATGGTCGTCCCACCACCCCACTGCGGCCACCAGCAATGTGGCCACGACCAGGGCACCCACGATCGGTGCGGGCCAGGATGCTGGCAACAGGCCCAATGCGGCCGGCATGGTGAGCAGCACCGCAATCACGATGCCGATGCCACCACCGCGCGGCGTGGGAATCACATGCGAACGGCGTTGCCCAGGCAGGTCCATCATGCCGCGACGATGGGCGTAAGCGATGGCTCCACGCACAACAGCCAAAGCGATCAACAGCGAAGCCAGCACCATCCCTATCGCCAGCGAAGTCGGGTTCATCCCTGCCTCATTCGTTGGCGACGCCGTGGATCGGGCGGATCGTGCTCCAGTTCTTGCAACTGGGGCATTGCCAATGGTGCGCCTTCGCACCGAAACCGCAGCGGCTGCAGCGATACATTGCCTGGCCTTCGAGCAGTTTCTTGGTGAGGTCACGCAGAATCAGGAAGTTCTCGCGAGCCTCGCCCTCAATCTTGTCCATGGTGGCATCGATCAGCGCCATCAGGCCACGGACCGAAGGCCGCTGGCGCAACTGCGAGGTGAGGAACTCGATCGCCATGCGCTCGCCATCACGCTGCTGGTAGAGCCGCGTCAGCGCGAGCACCGGCGATATGCCGTGGTACCTATCGAGAATATCGCGCAGAAAATGTTCGGCGTGCTCCATCTGCTGAGAGCGCGCGTAACTGTTGAGCAACGGAGGAAGGATCTCTGGCACGAAGGCAATATCCGCCTCCACCGCCTGCTCATAGACCTTGGCCGCTTCTGCATGCTGACCTTCTTCGGCATACAAACGGCCAGTCAGCATAAAGGCGCGCACGCAATCGGGTTGGCAAGCAAACGCCTGGCGCAGGTATTCGCGCGCCTCCTGACGAGCACCGTGTTGACGCGACTGTTCGGCTAGTTCGCAATAGAACTGCGCGATCATGCCGGCCTCATCTTCGCCAGTCATCGCCTCCAGGCGACGCGCGTGTTCAATCGCCTTGTGCCAGTCGCGCTCGTGCTGGTAGATCGCGATCAAATGGCGCAGTGCAGACGGAGCATGCGCGTCCATCGCCACGAGATCGGAGAACAGCGTTTCAGCACGATCCAGCAAGCCCGCACGCATGTAGTCCTCACCCAGCTCGAGCAAGGCCACGGTCTTCATTGCATCGGAAAGGCCCGGGCGCGACACCAGATGCTGGTGCAGACGGATCGCCCGATCCACCTCGCCACGGCGGCGGAACAGATTTCCCAGCGCCAGATGAGTCTCCACTGTGTCGCGGTTGTACTCGGCCAGCTTGAGGAACACCTCAATGGCTTTGTCCTGCTCCTCGTTGAGCAGGTAATTCAGGCCACGGAAGTAGTCTGAGGACAGCTCACTGACCTGCGCGCCCGAACGTCGCGCGCCCGCCTTCCGTGCGGTCCACCAGCCACTGGCAAATGCTGCGGGTACCAGCAGGATGAGTACGTACAGAAGCGCGCTCATGCACCAGCCGGGGAAGTCTTGGACTTGCGGCCCGCCTCGACGGATGTCTGACGGCGCTGGCGACGATGCCTGGTGCTCACACCCAGCCAGGCGGTAAGCCCGCCGAGTAGCCAGCCGATCACCAACGCCAGCAGCAGGGCTGCGCCTTTGGGCAACGCAAGCCGTACGAATCCCAAGTCATAGTCGACCAGGTCGGCGTTGAGCGCCCCCAGTGCGACACCGATGGCAATGAATAGCAGGAGGATCAGAGTCACGATCAATCGCATGTGGCGACTTTACCCGATTGCTGATGACCGTCACAGGCGCGCGTTCGCCCGTGCGTCTGAAAGCGGGCGAGATGCTCATTTCTTTGGGGGGGCACCGCTCGGGTTGCCGCCACCAAAAAAGAAGGCAGGACTGGCTTAACGCCACCTGCCTTCGCAATTTCCTGCCGTGACTCTCTAACCGGGAAATCAGTCCGTGAGCAGGTTGACGCGCTCGCGCAACTCTTTGCCCGGCTTGAAGTGCGGGACATGCTTGCCCGGCAGCGCCACCGCGTCGCCCGTCTTGGGATTGCGGCCCATACGCGGCGGACGGTAATGCAATGCGAAGCTGCCGAAACCGCGGACCTCGATGCGCTCGCCATTGGATAAGGCATAGCTCATCTGCTCGATCACGCTCTTGACCGCCAATTCCACATCGGCGAACGCGAGATGGGTCTGACGCCGTGCCAGCGCCTCAATCAATTCGGATTTGGTCATGGGTCCCCAATGTCCGTGACGTTAACCAAGCGGGGCGGCCGTGAGGCCGCCCCGCCCTTGCTTCCTCAACTAAGCTTAGTCGGCCTTGTTGAGCTGCTCCTTGAGCAGCGCACCGAGCTTCGTCGTACCGCTGGAGGCGTTCGAGTACTCGGCCATGGCGTCGTGCAGATCTTCTTCGTCCTTAGCGCGGATCGACAGCTGCAGCTGGCGGCCCTTGCGGTCCATGCCGGTGAACTTGGCTTCGACCTTGTCGCCCACCTTCAGATGCTGCGTGGCATCGTCAATGCGCTCCTTGGCGATGTCGTTGGCGCGGAGGTAACCCTCAACACCCTCGCCCAAGTCGATCACCGCACCCTTGGCGTCGACTTCCTTCACGGTACCGTTGACGATGGTGCCGCGCGGATTGGTCGCCATGAACTGGCCAAACGGATCTTGCTCCATCTGCTTGATGCCGAGGGAGATGCGCTCGCGCTCCGGATCAACTGCCAGCACCACGGCCTCGATCTCGTCGCCCTTCTTGAAGTTGCGAACGAGGTCTTCGCCGGACACCTGCCAGGAGATGTCGGACAGGTGGACCAGACCATCGATGCCGCCGTCCAGACCGATGAAGATGCCGAAGTCGGTGATCGACTTGATCTGACCGGACACCTTGTCGTTCTTCTTGTGCATCGCTGCGAAGGCTTCCCACGGGTTCGAGCGAGTCTGCTTGATACCCAGCGAGATGCGGCGACGCTCTTCATCCACGTCCAGGACCATGACCTCGGTCTCGTCACCGACCTGAACCACCTTGGCCGGGTTGACGTTCTTGTTGGTCCAATCCATTTCGGAAACGTGCACGAGGCCTTCGACGCCCGGCTCAATCTCAACGAAGCAACCGTAATCGGTGACGTTGGAGACCTTGCCGAACAGACGGCTGCCGACCGGGTAGCGGCGGGCGATGGCGACCCACGGATCGTCACCCAGCTGCTTCAGGCCCAGCGACACGCGGTTGCGCTCGCGGTCGTACTTCAGCACGCGGACGTCCAGCTCGTCGCCGACGTTGACGACTTCGGACGGATGACGCACGCGCTTCCACGCCATGTCGGTGATGTGCAGCAGGCCGTCGATACCGCCCAGGTCCACGAATGCGCCGTAGTCGGTGAGGTTCTTGACCGTACCCTTGACCACTGCGCCCTCGGTCAGGCGCTCAAGCAGCTTCTCGCGCTCCTCGGAGAACTCGGTCTCGACGACGGCACGGCGGCTGACCACAACGTTGTTGCGCTTGCGGTCGAGCTTGATGATCTTGAACTCGAGGTCCTTGCCTTCCAGGTAAACCGGATCGCGGACCGGACGCACATCGACCAGCGAGCCCGGCAGGAATGCGCGGACGTCCTTGATGTCGACGGTGAAACCGCCCTTGACCTTGCCGGAGATCTTGCCGGTGATGGTCTCTTCCTTGTCGAAGGCCTGCTCGAGGTCGTCCCAAACCATGGAACGCTTGGCCTTCTCACGGGAGAGCTTGGTCTCGCCGAAACCGTCTTCCAGTGCGTCGAGGGCAACCTTCACCTCGTCGCCCACCTGCACTTCCAGCTCTCCGTTCTCGTCCTTGAACTGCTCGATCGGGACGATACCTTCGCTCTTCAGGCCAGCGTTGATCACGACGACGTCGTTGCGGATTTCCACAACGATACCCGTGACGATCGCGCCCGGCTTCAGCTTGGAGATAGCCTGTTGGCTCTGTTCAAACAGTTCGGCAAAACTTTCAGTCATGTTGATTCCAGAAATGAGAAAAGGCTTTAGATCCTGCGCGTGCCATCGGATGGATAGCGCACGGATTGTTGGCCCACCGGCTATGGGTGACGCGGGACAGATCCCTTGGCACCGTTGACCAAAACCCCCAGCCGCAGCTAAGGGCACCAAAAGCCGCCGGCAGCCCCTTCAGGACTGCACGACAGCCAATACTTTCGCGACGACGTCGTCGATGCCCATGCCGGTGGTGTCGATGAAAACCGCATCCGCGGCCGGCTTGAGCGGCGCAACTGACCGCGATGCATCGCGGGCGTCACGCGCTTCGATCTCGCGCTGAAGGGTAGCAAGTGTAACGCTGAGTCCCTTTTCCTTCAACTGCTTATAGCGTCTTTTCGCGCGTTCGGCGGCACTTGCGGTCAGGAACACCTTAAAGGGGGCATCGGGGAAGATCACGGTACCCATGTCCCTGCCGTCAGCGACCAGACCGGGGGCCTTGCGGAAAGCCAGCTGCATGTCCACAAGTGCCTGACGCACCGAAGGAATCGAGGCGATGGCGGAGGCCGCCGCGCCGGCGGTTTCGGTTCGCAGTTCGTCCGTGGCGTCATGGCCGTTGACCAGTACCCGGGTGTCGCTGCCGTCGGTTGCGGCACGGAAACGGATCTTGGTGGTCTCGGCACAACGGGTCACCGCCTCGTTGTCGGACAAGTCCAACCCCTCCGCACCCGCCGCGTAACCCACGGCCCGGTACAACGCGCCCGAGTCCAGCAGCCGCCAGCCCAGCTTATCCGCCACCAGGCGGCTTATGGTGCCCTTGCCCGATCCCGACGGTCCGTCGATGGTAAGCACAGGGACGGACGACGATGGGTTCATGGGGGTTCCTGACGGGGGCGAGAGAAAACGCATATGCTATCGCGTTGGTCCTCGCACGGAACGCGGGAATTCCAGTTGCCCTTTTTCAATCCGTCAGGCCCATGCACGTCCCAACCATGAACGAACTGCGTCGCGAATTCGAACAAGCCGCCGAAGACATCCAGCAGCTTGGCCAGCGACCGGACAACGACACCTTGCTCAAGCTCTACGCCCTCTACAAGCAGGGTTCGGAGGGTGATGTCCACGGCGAGCAGCCAGGCTTCTTCGATTTCGTTGGCACCGCCAAATACGAGTCGTGGGCTCAGTTGCGCGGCATTTCCGGAGACGAAGCCATGCAGCGTTATATCGAACTGGTGCGCGACCTTCTGGCCTGACCAAGCACTCGGCAAGCCCACCTAGCGCACGCCCGCCTCACCGTCATCCCCGCGCAACCCGGTATGACGGTCTGAAGTCCCGACCCAGTCGAAATCGGGATGCGGACGAAATTCCTTGCTTTCAAACGGCCCCACCGGGCACATTCATACGACCGTTTGAACCACTCGGTCCGTATGAACTATCCACGCTTGTTCTCCCCGCTCGATCTTGAGCACACCACCCTGCCCAACCGCATCCTGATGGGTTCGATGCATACGGGCCTGGAGGACAAGTCCAGCGACTATGACAAGCTGGCCGCCTATTTCGCTGAGCGCGCCCGCGGCGGCGTAGGGCTGATGGTCACCGGAGGCATCGCGCCCAGCATTGAAGGCTGGCTGAAACCGTTCGGAGGCCGCCTGACCATGCCCTGGCATGTGGCCCGGCACCGAAAGCTCACCCGCGCAGTGCATGCCGAGGGCGGCAAGCTTTGCATGCAGATCCTGCACGCGGGGCGCTATGGGTATCACCCGCTGTCTGTGGCGCCGTCGAAGCTGAAGTCACCGATCACACCATTTACGCCACGCGCCCTTTCCGCGGGTGGCGTCGAACGCACCATTCGCGACTTCGTGCGCTGCGCCAAGCTTGCGCAGGATGCCGGCTATGACGGCATCGAGGTGATGGGTTCGGAAGGCTATTTGATCAACCAGTTCCTCACCGCTCGCACCAACGAGCGCAATGATGCGTGGGGCGGCGATGCCACCAAGCGCATGCGTTTTCCGCTGGAAATCGTGCGCCGCACGCGCGAGGCTGTGGGCCGCGACTTCATCATCATCTATCGCCTGTCGATGCTCGATCTCGTGGACAACGGGCAGGACTGGAACGAGATCGCCACGTTAGCCAAAGCCATCGAGAAGGCAGGCGCCAGCATCATCAACACAGGTATCGGCTGGCACGAGGCGCGTATTCCTACCATTGTCACCAGCGTGCCGCGTGCGGGCTTTGCGTGGGTCACCAAAAAGCTCAAAGGCGAGGTGACCATTCCGCTGATTACCACCAATCGCATCAACATGCCTGATGTGGCCGAGCAGATCCTCGCCAGCGGCGAGGCCGACATGGTGTCGATGGCGCGCCCATTGCTGGCCGATCCGGAATGGCCCAACAAGGCCAGGGCGGGTCGCAGCGAACGAATCAATACCTGCATCGCCTGCAATCAGGCCTGCCTGGACCATGTGTTCCAGAACCGTCGTGCAAGCTGCCTGCTTAATCCCCGTGCCTGCCACGAAACCGAACTTCGGATCGAGCCGTCTGCAAACCGCAAGCGCCTTGCAGTGATCGGCGCTGGGCCGGCGGGCCTCGCCTGTGCAAGTACGCTCGCGGAGCGCGGTCACGCCGTTACCTTGATGGACAAGGCCGGCGAGATCGGCGGCCAGTTCAATTACGCCAAACGCATCCCCGGCAAGGAGGAATTCCACGAGACGCTGCGCTTTTTCCGGCACCGCCTCGACGACACCGGCGTGACCGTGCAGCTCGGCCAGGTAGTCAATGCCGCTTCGCTGACAGCCGCAGGCTACGACGAGGTGGTGGTCGCCACCGGCATTACCCCGCGACGGGTGATTTTCCCCGGCAGCGACGACCCGCGCGTGCTGAGCTATCTGGACGTGCTCGCCCACAACAAGCCGGTGGGCCAGCGCGTTGCGATCATTGGCGCCGGCGGCATCGGCTTCGATGTGGCGGAATTCCTGGTCCAGCACGCGCCCTCGCCCACCCTCGATATTCCGCGCTGGTCACGCGAATGGGGCGTGGACATGCAGCTCGACACTCGCGGCGGCCTTGCCCAAGCGAGGCCAGAGGGTCCCGCACGGCAGGTATGGCTGCTCCAGCGCAGCGACGGGCGCCCCGGCGCGCGCCTGAACAAAACCACTGGCTGGGTACACCGCGCCACGCTCAAGGCCAAGCAAGTAGCCATGCTCGGTGGGGTCACCTACGAACGCTTCGACGACCAAGGCCTGCACATCACGATGGATGGCAAGCCACAGGTGCTGCCAGTGGACAACGTGATCATCTGCGCTGGCCAGGAACCGAACCGCAGCCTGGCTGATGCCCTTCAGGCGGCCGGCGTGAAGACTCACGTTATCGGTGGCGCCGACGTCGCCGCTGAGCTGGACGCCAAGCGCGCCATCGACCAGGGTACGCGCCTGGCGGCGACGATCTAAGTGCCTGTTCCCAAACGACAACGCCCGGCCAGAGGCCGGGCGTTGTCGTGAAAAAGAAAGCGCCCCGCTGGGCGACGCGTCGATATGGGTCAGGGGGGAGGGAGACCAGATATCGCGGGGGTAGCGTCGCAGCGGGGCGAGGGTCGCCGCCACCTGGGGGGAGGGGACGGTGGCGGGACGAAAGAGATAATATGATCGACGGGTTATAGAAACAAATATATATTTAGGTCGACACTTATTCGAAATCCATATTAAAGCCCCTCATATGTTCGACTTCCGTCAGCTTCGTTACTTCGTGACCGTGGCCGAAGAGCTCAGCTTCACCCGCGCTGCCCAGCGGCTGTACATCTCACAGCCCCCTCTTTCCCAGCAAATACAGGCTCTTGAGAACGATCTTGGGGTTCGTTTGCTGGAGAGAAACAAGCGCAACGTCGCCCTGACCGAGCCGGGCAAGCTGTTCCTGGAACAGGCCCGCCAGATCCTGGACAAGGCGGAAGAAGTCCGCGCCCAGATGGCCGATGCCGCCACCGGGTTCAGCGGCAAGTTGCGGCTGGCCTATACCGTGTCAGTGACCTTTCACCCCGCCCTGCCCCAGACCTTGCTGCGCTACCGCAGCTTCGCCCCGCAGGTGCGCCTGATCCTCAGCGAGATGTATACCGAAGCCCAGTACGCCGCCCTGCTGGCCGGTGAACTCGACGTGGGCTTCGTGCGCGACGAGCCACGCCATGAAGGCATCGCACGAGGCCTTCGCCTGGATGTCATCGACCACGAACCGCTATTGCTGGCCCTTCCCTCCAATCATCCGCTGGCCGGCAGGGAAAGCATCTGGCTGCGAGAGGTCGCCATGGAAGCCTTCGTGGTACAGCCGCGAGAGCTGGCGGCCACGTTGTTCGATCGCCTAACCCAGATTGCCGCCAAGGCCAACTTCCACCCACTGATCCGCCAGCATGCCCAGCAGATTAACGGCCTGCTGGTGCTGGTGGCCGCCGGCATGGGCCTGGCGCTGGTGCCCGCCTCGATGCGCACGGTGAGCCTGCCGGGGGTGAGCTATCTGCGGCTGGAGGATCCGGATGCCTACATGCTGCTCGCCCTGGCCAGCCGGGCCGATGATCCCTCGCCGGTAGTGCAGCGATTCCTGAGTGCCATGACTGAACCGGAATAATCGCGGACTTGTGCCAAGCCATTCCGGCGGTTACAATTCCGTTCTTGTCTTTTCTCTTTCTATTTGTTTCAGGAGCTGGCCGTGAAGGTGCTTTCCTCTTTGAAGTCCGCCAAGCAGCGGCACCGTGACTGCAAGGTTGTGCGCCGTCGCGGCAAAGTGTTCGTGATCTGCAAGAGCAATCCGCGTTTCAAGGCTCGTCAGCGCTAATCCATCAGCTGCGATGAGTGCAAAAAAGGCCGCGAAAGCGGCCTTTTTTATTGCCCACAACATACGACGGGCTATTCTTTTTGCAGGATCGCACCCTGTGCGCGACAAACCGGCAGGATGACCGGTTTGCACAGCGAAAGCTGCTGAAAAGCCTACGAAGCAGCAACGACGAAACTCTGCGGTCGCGCACAAGGTGCGCTCCTACAAAAGCCGCGCGTTACTCAACAGAAAGGGCCGTGAGCGGCCCTTTCTGTTACCTGCAAAAACACCAGGCCAATCAGGCGTAGCGCACACCGGTGATCTCGTAACGCTTCACACCATTGGGTGCCTTGAACTCGAAGCTGTCGCCTTCGCTCTTGCCGATCAAGGCACGCGCGATGGGCGAAGACACGGCGATCAAGCGTTGCTTGATGTCGGCTTCCAGGTCGCCAACGATCTGGTAGGTCACGGCCTCACCGCTTTCCTCTTCCTCCAGATCCACCGTGGCGCCGAACACCACGCGGGTGCCTGCAGCCAGGCGGCTGACGTCAATGACTTCGGCCGTGGATAGCGCCGCTTCCAGCTCGGCGATACGACCTTCGGCAAAGCTCTGCTGCTCACGCGCCGCGTGGTACTCGGCGTTCTCCTTGAGATCGCCATGGGCACGTGCTTCCGCGATGGCTGCGATGATGCGCGGACGATCGGTGAACTTCAGTTTTTCCAGCTCGCCGCGAAGACGCTCTGAACCCGTCTTGGTGATGGGAGCTCGACTCATGCTTTCAGTTCCTTATGCAGTTCCTGCAGGCTGTGCACCTGGCCGTCGCCGTGGTAATCGAGCGAATGCACCAGAGCGCGGGCACCTGCCACCGTGGTGGAGTACGTGACGCGCTGCTGCAAGGCCTCGCGCCGGATCGAGAACGAGTCGGCGATTGCCTGCTTACCCTCGGTCGTGTTGACGATATAGACGATTTCGCCGTTCTTGATCAGGTCGACGATGTGCGGGCGACCTTCGATCACCTTGTTGATGCGCTCGCAAGCCACGCCGTGCGCACCCAGATAGGCGGCCGTGCCTTCAGTGGCGACCAGGCTGAAGCCGCGCTCCAGCACTTCGCGTGCAACCGGCAGCAGGCGATCCTTGTCTGCATCGCGCACCGACACGAACACCTTGCCCTTCGGCGGTGTCTTGATCGCAGCGGCTTCGTGACCCCGCGCAAACGCCGCACCAAAGCTGCGGCCAACGCCCATGACTTCGCCGGTGGAACGCATCTCGGGGCCAAGGATCGGATCGACGTTCTGGAACTTCAGGAACGGGAAGATCGCTTCCTTCACCGAGTAGTACTCGGGAATCACTTCGCGCGTGGTGCCCTGCTCGATCAGCGAACGACCCGCCATGGCACGCGCGGCGATCTTGGCGAGCGGCACGCCGGTGGCCTTGGACACGAATGGCACCGTGCGCGAGGCGCGCGGGTTCACTTCGAGGATGAATACCGTGTCGCCCTGAATGGCGAACTGGGTGTTCATCAAGCCAATAACCTTCAGCTCCTTCGCCATCATGGTGACCTGACGACGCAGTTCATCCTGCACTTCGGCGGTAAGCGAGTACGGCGGCAGCGAGCAGGACGAGTCGCCCGAATGCACGCCAGCTTCCTCGATATGTTCCATGATGCCGCCGATCAGCACGTTGCCTTCGGCGTCGGCGATGATGTCCACGTCCACCTCAACCGCGTGGTCAAGGAAGCGGTCCAGCAGCACCGGCGAATCATTGGACACCTGCACCGCTTCGCGGATGTAGCGCGAGAGATCGGCATCGCTGTAGACGATTTCCATCGCACGACCACCGAGCACGTAGCTCGGACGCACCACCAGTGGATAGCCAATCTGGCCTGCCAGCGCGAGCGCCTCGTCCGCGCTGCGCGCGGTGCGGTTCGGCGGCTGCTTCAGGCCGATCTTCTCGATCATCTGCTGGAAGCGCTCGCGATCCTCAGCGAGGTCGATGCTGTCCGGGCTGGTGCCGATCACCGGCACGCCGGCAGCTTCAAGTGCGCGCGCAAGCTTGAGCGGGGTCTGGCCGCCGTATTGCACGATCACGCCCTTGGGCTTTTCCAGATCGACGATTTCCAGCACGTCCTCGAGCGTGAGCGGCTCGAAGTACAGGCGATCGGAGGTGTCGTAGTCGGTGGAAACGGTTTCCGGGTTGCAGTTGACCATGATGGTCTCGAACCCGTCCTCACGTAGCGCCAGCGCCGCATGCACGCAGCAGTAGTCGAACTCGATACCCTGGCCGATGCGGTTGGGACCACCGCCAAGCACGATGATCTTGTCGCGATCGGTCGGGTTCGCTTCGCACTCTTCCTCGTAGGTCGAGTACATGTAGGCGGTGGTGGTGGCGAATTCCGCCGCGCAGGAATCCACGCGCTTGTACACCGGGCGAACGCCCAGCGTGTGACGCAAATGACGCACGCCGTTCTCGTCCGAACCCAGCAGTTCTGCCAGGCGCGCATCCGCGAAGCCAAGGCGCTTGAGTTCGCGCATGCGTGCGGCGTTCAGCGCAGTGATGCCCTGGGCTTGCACTTCCTTTTCGGTCAGCACGATGTCTTCGAACGCGGCAAGGAACCAGGGGTCGACGCGGCTGAGGCCATAGACCTCCTCCAGCGACAGCCCGGCGCGGAAGGCATCGGCCAAGTGAAACACGCGATCCGGACGCGGCTCGCGCAGCTCGCGCTTGAGCGCATTCAAGCCATCGTCGGTGGTGAGATCCAGACCCGTCGGGTTAAGGCCAGTCTTGCCGATTTCCAGGCCACGCAGCGCTTTCTGCAGCGATTCGTGGAAGGTGCGGCCCATGGCCATCACTTCGCCCACCGACTTCATCTGCGTGGTGAGGCGTGCATCGGCCGACGGGAACTTCTCGAACGCAAAGCGCGGAATCTTGGTGACGACGTAATCGATGCTCGGCTCAAACGACGCCGGCGTGAGGCCGCCGGTGATGTCGTTCTTGAGCTCATCGAGCGTGTAGCCCACGGCAAGCTTGGCGGCGATCTTGGCGATCGGGAAGCCGGTGGCCTTGGAGGCCAGCGCCGACGAGCGCGACACGCGCGGATTCATCTCGATGACCACCACGCGGCCATTCTCGGCATTGATGCCGAACTGCACGTTGGAGCCGCCGGTATCCACACCGATCTTGCGCAGCACCGCGATGGAGGCATCGCGCAGGCGCTGATACTCCTTGTCGGTAAGCGTCTGTGCCGGCGCGACAGTAATCGAGTCGCCAGTGTGCACGCCCATCGGATCGAGGTTTTCGATCGAGCACACGATGATGCAGTTGTCCGCCTTGTCGCGGACCACTTCCATCTCGAATTCTTTCCAGCCGAGCACGGATTCCTCGACCAGCACCTCACCGACCGGCGAGAGGTCCAGACCGCGCTTGACGATCTCCTCGAACTCTTCGCGGTTGTAGGCGATGCCGCCACCCGAGCCACCGAGCGTGAAGCTGGGACGGATGATGGTCGGATAGCCCACCTTGACCTGGGTGAGCAGCGCCTGTTCAAAGGTGCGCACCACTTCCGCCTTCGGGCAGTCCAGGCCGATCTCGGCCATGGCCACGCGGAACAGCTCGCGGTCTTCGGCCATGCGGATGGCTTCGCGCGAGGCGCCAATCAGCTCGACGTTGTATTTGTCGAGTACGCCGTTGTCGGCCAGATCGAGTGCGCAATTGAGGCCGGTCTGGCCGCCCATCGTCGGCAGCACCGCATCCGGGCGCTCCTTGGCGATGATGCGCTCCACCGTCTGCCAGTTGATCGGCTCGATGTAGACGGCGTCAGCCGTCTCCGGGTCGGTCATGATGGTGGCGGGGTTGGAGTTCACCAGGATGACGCGGTAGCCCTCTTCCTTCAGCGCTTTGCAAGCCTGCGCGCCGGAGTAATCGAACTCACAGGCCTGACCGATGACGATCGGGCCGGCGCCGATGATGAGAATGCTCTTGATATCGGTACGCTTGGCCATCTCAGCGGGCCTCCTGCATCAGTGCGGCAAAACGGTCAAACAGATAACCGATGTCGTGCGGACCTGGACTTGCCTCAGGGTGACCCTGGAAGCAGAACGCCGGACGGTCGGTGAGCGCGAAGCCCTGCAACGAACCATCGAACAGCGACTGATGCGTGACGCGCACGTTCGCCGGCAGCGTGGCCGGGTCGACCGCGAAGCCGTGGTTCTGCGAGGTGATCAGCACGCGGCCGTCGTCCAGATCTTTCACCGGATGGTTCGCGCCGTGGTGGCCGAACTTCATCTTGAGGGTCTTGGCGCCCAACGCCAGACCCATGATCTGATGGCCCAGGCAGATGCCGAACAGCGGAATCTTGGCGTCGAGGAATTGCCTGGTCGCTTCGACGGCGTAATCGCAGGCTGCCGGGTCGCCGGGGCCGTTGGACAGGAACACGCCATCGGGCTTCATCGCCAGCACATCGGAAGCCGGCGTCTGCGCTGGCACCACGGTGATGTCGCAGCCCTGCTCGGCCAGCAGGCGCAGGATGTTGTACTTCACGCCATAGTCGTAAGCGACAACCTTGAATCGTTTGGACGGCTGATTGAATGCGGTGGAGTCGAGGTCGTACACACCCTCGTTCCACTTGTACGACTCACCTGCGCTGACCACCTTGGCCAGATCCATGCCGTTGAGGCCAGGGAAAGCGCGTGCCTTGGCCAGCGCGACTTCGGCATCCACCTGCTCGCCAGCCATGATGCAGCCGGACAGGGCGCCCTTGTCGCGCAGGATGCGGGTAAGCCGGCGGGTATCGATGCCAGCAATGGCCACGATGCCATGGCGGTTGAGGTAATCGGGCAGGCTTTCCGTGCTGCGCCAGTTACTGGCCCGACGCGGCACATCGCGCACGATCAGGCCGGCGGGGTGCACCGTATCGGACTCGGCGTCCTCGACATTGACGCCGGTATTGCCGATGTGCGGGTAAGTCAGTGTGACGATCTGTTTGGCGTACGAGGGATCGGTGAGGATCTCCTGGTAGCCGGTCATGGCGGTGTTGAAAACCACCTCGCCAACGGTTTCACCAGTCGAGCCCACGGCGTGACCGTGGAACACGCTGCCGTCTTCGAGGGCAAGCAGAGCGGGAATAGGCATGGGGAGGTCCGCCTTTTAGGTGCAGCAAAGTCCGCAAGCCGCAGCATTGCTGGCTTGTGGACCTCAGTCGAGGAATGTCTCAGGGCGGGTCGCAATGATAGGTGCAAGCCCCCTTGGTGTCCACCAAAAACAGCTGAACATCGCCCTCAAAAGGGCCTAACGACAGCCATCACGGGCGCTACACTAGCCGCGCCCAGCCCACGACCGGACCTTCATGAACGCAGCCGCACTGCTCGATCCCGCCCGCCTCGACCGACCGGATACGGATGTACGGCAGGAGCCGTTCCCGTTCCTGATCGCGCATGGGCAGCTGCCGGATGAGGCGCGCGGCGACCTGGAGCGTGACTTTCCGCGTTACGCGAGCGCCGGTTTCTTCCCCTACGACACCAGCGACTGCGGCCCATCGATCAATACCCTCGTGCATCGCCTGAGCTCGCCCGAGTTCGCCAGCGCCATTGGCCAACGGCTTGGTATTCCCGATCTCGGCCAATACCCAACGTTGATCACGCTGTGCCGCTCGCTGAACAAGCGCCACGGCACCATCCATACCGACAGCAAGTCCAAGGTGGCCACGGCCCTGCTCTATCTCAACAATCTGTGGCCGGACAGCAGCGATGGCTGCCTGCGATTCCTCAGCAGCATCGACAATATCGACAACATGGTGGCGCCAGAGCTCAAGCCGCTGTACGGCGAGTTTGCCGTGTTCAAGCGTTGCGACAACTCTTTCCACGGCCACTTGCCTTACGAGGGCGAGCGACGAGTCATCCAGGTGGCCTGGCTCACCAGCGAAGAAGAGAAGCTGCGCAAGACCAAGCGGGGCAAGTTCGCACGCTCGCTCAAGAACCTGTTCGGCTCGCTCGACCGCAAGTTGGGCGCCGGGCGCGACCGCAACGCCTCGCACAAGGACTGAGTGCCCGCGGCCCGAGAGATTCCTCCGGGCACCTGCGGTGACGTAGCATTCGTGGCTTCCGAGTGGTTGCATCCCAAGGAAAAGGCATGCCCTTCGTTTTCCTGTTGTCCATTGCCCTGCAGGTGGCCTGCGCCATCCATGTCGTGCGCAGCGGTCGTCCGCTGTACTGGATCTGGTTGATCCTGATCGGCTCGTACCTTGCCGTGCTGGTATATGTGCTGGTAGCGGTAATTCCCGACCTGCGACACGACCCTCGCGGGCGCAAGGCGGCCAGCACGGCCATGCAGGTCATCGACCCGCAGCGGCGGCGACGCGAGCTCCAACGCCAGATCGAGCTGAGCAATACGGTGGACAATCGCCGCCGCCTGGCCGAGGAAAGCCTGCGATTGGGCGACTACGGCAATGCGCAAGAGCTCTACCAGAGCCTGCTCACCGGCATGTACACCACCGAGCCGGACTTCATGCTTGGCCTTGCCCAGGCGCAGGCCGGCGACGGTAATCACGCCGCGGCACGGCAAACCCTGGAGGCGCTGATCAAGGCCAATCCTGGCTACAAGTCCAGCGACGGGCACCTGCTTTATGCGCGCTGCCTGGAAGAACTCGGCGAAACTGACGCCGCACTGGACGAATACCGCGTACTGGCCGACAGCTATCCGGGCGAGGAAGGACGCTTCCGCTATGGCCGCCTACTCGCCAGAACCCAGCGCCACGCCGAGGCGCGCGACATATGGCGGTCCCAGATCCGACGTGCCGAGCTGATGCCGGGTTACTACCGGCGCAAGGAGCAGCCCTGGCTTAAGGCAGCCAAATTAGAGCTGGCGCAACTGGGCGATCCCTGAGCGCCAGCTCGATCGGGGCAACCTGCCGCAGCATTAGCCCTGGCTACTGAAATGCCAGGCAACGTACGCCGCAAATACGCCATACAGCAGGCCCACCGGCAGCAACCAGCGTGCATCCACATTGCCGCGCCGGAAGAGACGCCACAGGAACATCACAGCCACGCCGGTAAGCACGCCAGCCACCATCAGCGGCGCATCGAACAGCCACGGTGTGGCGAACAGTGCCAGCGAGCTGGGAATGGTCGCCTGGATCATCATGGCGCCGGAGATGTTCGCCAGTGCGAGCCGCTCCTTGCCCTGACGCACCCAGATCAGCGCGTTTACCGTCTCCGGCAGCTCCGTGGCGACGGGGCTCAACACCAGCGCGACCAGATGCGGCGACAGTTGCAGTGCCACGCCAATCGCTTCGATCTGCTTGACGAAAGTATGCGAAGCAATCGCGATCACTACCAACGCCAGCACGCTCTGCAGGATCACCCGCGATAGCGCGGGGTTGGCCGAATGCGGTTGGAACTTCAGCGGCTCAAGCACTTCTTCTTCGGGCGCGGTGTCATCGCTGCGCAGCTCGCGCCAGACATAAAGCGCATAAGCCGCGAGAAACAGCACCCCAAGCCAGGGCTTGAACGCGAACGCCACCAGGCCCAGGCCACACTTGACTACGAAGATCGCCAGGAACCAGGCCTGATCGCGGGCCAGGCGGCCATGCTCGACACGCACCATGCTGTCTGTGCGCATCAGTCGTCGACGATTGGCCCACAGCGCCAGACCCACGACGGCGTAGGCAATGGTCGCCAGCACAAGCGGACCGCCCAGCGCCGCTCCCACGCCGATGTCCTTCTGCTCCGGTGTGCGCCCCAAGACCACAGCGACAAAGGTGACCGCGCTCTCCGGCAGCGCCGTGCCGAAAGCGGCCAGGATGGTGCCGGTGGCGGTGGCACCCAGGCCAAGCTTCTGGCCGAACCATTCCACGCCGTTGACGAAGTACTCGCAGGCGAAATAGATGGCACCAGCTGAAAGCAGAAACCACAATGCGATTAGCATGTTTATTTCCATAGCCGAGCGAGCGGAAACCCATTGGCGCAACGACGCACGCTCGCCCGGCATAGGTGAGCACGTCGTGGCCAAAGGTCTCGCCGGGCTGCCGGCACCGGTCGGTGTGCGGCGGCCATCCACGCCATGAAGCCGAAGCTTCAAGTCTGTTGACGTGGATTCCTCTGGAGTCGCAAACCGAAACGGCTCGCGAAGGGGGTGAGGATGGCTACTCCCCAATGACAATGGCGGGCATGTTAGCGGCCGCGACCAGGGTGAACAAGTGAACCCGTTGCCCAGCCGTCAACGCACAGCACGCTCGGCAAGCATGGCTTCGAGGTCGTAGCTGCCAGCAGGACACCCGGCGAGCCAGTGAGCAGATTCCAGCGCACCACGCGCGAAAATGGAGCGGTCGGTAGCGCGATGCGCCAGCTCCACCCGCTCGCCCCGCCCCATCAGCAGCGCAAGGTGTTCACCAACGATGTCACCACCGCGCACCACCGCAAAACCGATCGTGCCGTGCTCGCGCGGTCCGGTGCGGCCTTCACGTGTATAGACAGCGCTCTCCGCCAGCGTGATGCCACGCCCGCTGGCCGCGGCTTCGCCGAGTGCCAGGGCCGTGCCGGAGGGTGCG
The DNA here is from genome assembly GCF_057787755.1 of Dyella sp. OK584. Lineage (NCBI taxonomy): Bacteria > Pseudomonadati > Pseudomonadota > Gammaproteobacteria > Lysobacterales > Rhodanobacteraceae > Dyella > Dyella sp. OK584. The sequence goes on along the minus strand of NZ_CM173542.1, from coordinate 2,835,690 downwards.
TCCTCCTTGCGGCCATGGTGCGCCTCGACGATGTCGAGATCCCAATCAGGCAGCGCCGCCGCCGCTTCGCGTAGCAACCGAGTCAGCACCGCGACACCGAGGCTGAAATTGGCAGCTCGCAATACCGGGATGGATTGCGCAGCGTCGCGCAGGCGTTCGTCCAACTCGACGCCGACACCGGTTGTCCCGGTTACCAGCGGCACGTGATGCGCAGTGCAGTAGTCAATCGCCTTGGACAATCCAACGGGTGTGCTGAAATCCACCACCACGTCCAACTGACCGGATTCGCCCCAGCTCGTGCCGAAAGTGAGTTTCTCCTGGGGATCCATGGGGAACACGGATTGCCCGATCAACCCGGAGCCATCACCTACCAAGGCCGCTCGAACGGCGAACCTCCGATCAGCACGCGCCAGATCGAGCACTGCGCGCCCCATGCGTCCGGATGCGCCATTCATCGCCAGTCGGATTGGAGAATCCATGAGGCTCCCATGCACCTGCTGTAAAGGAGCTCAAGATTAACGCACTGAACGCCGTATCGCCTCGGCTCGGCCATCGGCCAAAGCATTACCGAGAAGATACAAAAGGTCGTCATTCCAGCGAACGCTGGAATCCAGCGCCTTCAGCACCTTGCAAAGGCACTGGACTTAGCGTTCGCTGGGATGACGAACAAGGGCTAGTGAAGATTTCACCCGCGCACCGAGCGCGTTACTCCATTCCCAAAGTTATCCGCGCACCCCAGGTGCGCTGTGTGGCCCAGCTGTCATGGCCACACAACGCGGCCTGGAACGTTATGGGCTAATTCGGTAAATGCGAATCTCGACGCGCCGGTTGGGAGCCAGGCATGCGATCAACTCGTTGCGGTTTTGCTGGTCACATTGCACCCGCGGCTCACGCTTTCCTTCCCCCAGCGAACTGATCTGCACATGGGGAGCACCGCTTTCCTGCAAAGCGTGCTGCAGATAGTGCTGCACTGTGGTTGCGCGCATGGCTGACAGGCGATTGTTGTACGTATCGCTGCCCAAGCGATCCGTATAGCCCACGATCTCGATGTGCTGGATGTTTGCTTGGCGTCCCAGCTCTAGGGCCAGTGCACCGAGCGCCTCCTTGCCCCTGGACAACAATCCCGCCTCGTCGCCACGGTCAAACTGGAACAACGCATCCGCCTTGAGGGTGCGAATAACCGGAACAGGCGTCTCGACCACTCGCGCAGGGCATTGATCGATCTTCGCATCGATTTCCTGCATGGCGCCTGTTACGGCATCGACGCGCCTCTCCGCCTTATCGAAGCTGCGACGCCATGCTTCATGGCCCGCATGCATCAACTGCACCTCACTGCAGGCGAGCATGCGCTGCGCTTCGTCACAATCTTTCTTGCCGTCGACCTTATGTTTGGCCGACTTGATCTTTGCCCAGAGGTCTGGGCGCACTTCGGAGACCGTGCGCAGCTTGGGGTTGTCCGGGGTTAGTGCCTGCCTACGCTCCAATCCACGCAATAGCCGATCGGCCTCGCCCATCCCCTCTTGTACAAAACCCCACTGATTACCGAATGCGTATTCTTCCCTTGAAGCGGCGATCCAGCATTGCGCCTTGGAGCCGTAATAGCCCGAACCTTCGCTGCCGAGCGCGCCCAGGCGCTGCTCCAAGTTTGGCAACATGGCCTTGGGATCCATGTGCTGATAATTGGCAAACCATTCGTCAGTCGGAGCGCCGGCCTCGACACTCTGTTTCGCGTCCGCCCCGGCTTCCAGCACGGTCGGATCTTGCACATTCAGACGATCACGCGCCTGGTGACTGGCGCAGCCGGCCGTAAGGCCGGCAAGGGCCAGGAACATTGGATAACATTTCATGGGTCGTCTCCGGCCAACAAAGGGGCGGATACCCCGCCCCTCTACTGTTGGTGCTCTCCTTAGTCGCCGAGCACCATGCCCACGCCCACCCGGAACACAGGCTGGTCGTTGCGGGCGGCGGAGATACCCGCGTTGAAGTTCACACGACCGCTGGCGTTCCAGCGCGACACGCCCACACCCAGCGCGGTCTCGCCGCGATAGCTGGCCATACCGGCGTTGATCATCGTGCGACCCGGCATGTACGGCGTAGCATTCACCAAGGCCGAGGCCGCGGCGATACCGCGACTAGCTTGGCGGCTCGCCTGATTGATCTTGTTGTTCATCTGGCTGAAGTCGTCGTTTAGACGGCTATCCAGATTGGTGAGTGCATCGCCGACGTTGTTGTAGGTATTGCCACCCACGTGGTAGCTCGGACCCACGACGTCGCCATTGTTGTTGATCGTGGAACCACCACCTAGAGCATCGGTGACGCCCGTGAGCTGTGACACGTTCACGCCATCGGTCTGCTGCACGCCAGCCTGTACGTTGGTGATCTGGCGCTCCCTGCCCGTCGAACCGACCGACACCGTGTTCGCGCGGTCAGCCACCGAACTCTGACCAAGCGCCACCGCATTGGTGGCCTGCGACTGCACGGTTGCACCCTGACCAACCGCTGTGCCCGAAGCCGCGCTTACCTTCGAGTCGGCACCCACCGCCACCGCATTCGTGGCCGATGCGCTTGCGACCTGCGCGTTGGCGCCCACCGCTACGCTGCCGTCGGCATGGACTTTGGCATTGCCGCCCAGCGCCGTGTCATTCGCACCGGCCGCATACGAGTCGTTACCGACCGCCGTGCCGTAAGAGCCCAAGGCGGTGGCGTTCTGACCGACCACTGAGGAGTTGTCGCCCGAGGCGTCGGAGTTGTAGCCCAGGGCAACGCCGGCCGAATTGCCGACTGCTGCTTCGTGGTTGCTGTCACTACCGCTGTTGCCGCTGAGGTAGGGAATGTTCGTGCTACCGCCACCGTTGTTTTCGATGTTGGTGACACGGCCGTCTATGTTGGTCACCTGGCTCTGCAGCGCATTGAGCTGGTTCATGTTGACCGCATCCGTGCCCGCCAGGCCCGGCGCCACGTTATGCAAGATGACCGGCGTTGTCGAACCCATGCCGCCAAAGGTCACCGAGCCGCGATTCGTACCCGGGTCATACACCACGGCATCCAGTGAATTGCCGTTGTCGTCGATGATGCCCGATGCCTTCAACTGCGACATGTTCACCGCGTCGCTGTCGTCCACACCACGAGCCACGTTGGTGATCTTGGTGCCGCCCGTCTTTGTGGTCGCGTTGTAGGTGTCGCCGCCCAGCGTGATGCTGTTGTGGGTGCTGTCGTCGTACGACACCACATCGCCCAACGTTGTGTTGATTTTGGTGATGTCGGTGGTGTTCTGCGTGGTGCGGCTGTCGATGTTTTCGATGGCGTCGGTCACGTTGTTGAAGGTCTGGCCATTGTCCACCGTGATGGTCGGGGCGTTGATCGAACCATCCGGATTGATCGTCGACCCACCGCCAATGGCATCGGTTACGCCGCGGAGCTGGGAGACGTTGACTCCGTCGGTACCGGCCATGCCTGCGTCGAGGTTGACGATGCGGCGCTGCGTAGTGGCATTGCCCACCGAAACCGTATTGGCTTGATCGGCTACGGACTCGTAACCCAGGGCAACGGCATTTGCGCCTGTCGTGGAACTCCAGTCACCAATAGCAAGAGCGCCATCAACGGAGGCACTTGAGCGGCTGCCCACCGCGGTGGCATGAACGCCGGTAGCATGGGCGTATCCGCCGATGGCCGTGCTTGAATCGGCAGTGGCGGAACTGGAAACGCCAACACTTACGGCAGAGCGGTCGGTTGCTTTAGCACCACCACCTAGCGCCAAGGCCCATGCACCACCGGCGACCGAATAGTTTCCCATCGCAATACCGCCGGTAGATCCAACGGTCACGGATGCGTTGCCACCCAGCGCGACGGCACTCGCTGCTGACGCCTGCGAACTTTGTCCAATAGCGGTCGCCAAGTTGCCCGATGCGTGCGCATACATTCCAATGGCCATACTCTGCGGGCCATCGGCTATAGATCCATGGCCCACTGCCACCGCGTAGTTCGAAGTCGCGGCCGCACCGTATCCCACAGCGGTAGACCAGCCGCCGGATGCCGTGGCTTGCGTGCCGACAACCGTCGCCTGATCTCCAGCGGCCGATGCATTGTTGCCTACCGCAATACTGGTTGATCCCGATGCTTTGGCGAGATACCCGAATGCCGATGCGCCAGAGCCACTGGCAATGGCTTGCCAGCCGAGCGCCATGGACGAATCGCCCGATGCCGTCGCTCCATCGCCGCAAACCAGCGCGTTTGCGCCGGTAGCAGTGGGAATGGTTGTCCATGTGCCATCGACAAGACATACCTGTCCGGCCTGCGCTGTTCCGACGCCCCCCGCCAAAGCCAGTGTCGCAAGCAAGGCGAGCTTGGCCACGGAACCGCCCTTCTTACGGCCCTTAGCCATCTCGGAGGCCACGATCCAGGTGTTGAGGGTCTTGCTCCAAACGATTCGATAGCACTTGTTCATGAGACGTCGCTCTTCGATGAGAAATGTGGGCTGATCGAAGCGCAGCGATGCCGTCAGGCTGTCGTCCTGATGCATTCCGTAGCGGAGGGCGTGTTGGCCAACGAGCGTTGAAGCTGTCGCGGCCTGCCTGGCAAGGCGTACTTCGATCTGGCTGCTGGCACAAGCAGCACATTCACAAGGGTATGGAGCGAACCATACGCAACACATAAGACGAGTCTGAAAACCATGTCGCGGCGCAATGTTTCGCGCACCAAAAGCGATTTTCAGAACATTCTCAATCGCAGGCGAAACGCCAATGTCGTGGCGAAGGTTGTAAAGGTTGTACGCGCAGCAGGAGTGCTTCTACATAGTCCACGCTGGCCTTTTCAACACGAAGCCAATGCATACAAAAACGCCGCCCCGTTTCCAGGGCGACGTCTTGTGTATCTAACCGATGGAATCGCGTGTCAGGACGTGACGCGCGACCAGAAGTTCTTCACGCCGTCGAGCCAGGAGCTGGCTCGCGGCGAATGATGCGCCACACCTTCGTCACCGACGAAGGTAGCATCGAACTCGTCCAGAAGTTCGCGTTGGCGCTTGGTCAAACGCACGGGTGTTTCGATGACGACGCGGCAGATGAGGTCACCGGTGTGACGACTGCGCACCGACTTCACGCCACGACCGCGCAAACGAAATTGCTGACCCGACTGCGTTTCCGGCGGAATGTTGATGCTTGCTTCGCCATCCAGCGTCGGTACTTTCAGTTCGGCGCCGAGTGCGGCCTGGCCGAAGCGAATGGGCGCTTCGCAGTAAAGGTCATCGCTCTCGCGCTGGAAAATGGTGTGCTGGCGCACGCGCACCTCCACGTACAGATCACCGGCTTCCGAGCCCGCCGGGCCGGCTTCGCCCTGCCCGGAAAGGCGGATGCGGTCGCCGTTGTCCACGCCAGCAGGAATGTTCACTGACAGTGCGCGGGTTTCTTCCAGACGGCCTTCGCCGTCGCATGCCTTGCACGGCTTCTCGATCACCTGGCCGTTGCCGCCGCAATGCGGGCAGGCCTGTTGGATCGAGAAGATGCCGTTCTGCATGCGCACGCGACCGTGCCCCTGGCAGGTTTTGCACATGACCGTCTTGCCGTCGTCCGAACCCGAGCCATTGCAGTGATGGCAATTGACCTGGGTGGGAATCTCGAACTTCTTATCGACGCCGAACACGGCTTCTTCGAGATCCAGTTCCATGATGTAGCGAAGATCCGATCCACGACGCGCGCGGCCACCACGACCGCCGCCCATGCCGAAGATGTCGCCAAAGATGTCGCCGAAGATATCGCCCATGTCGCCGAAGCCGGCGCCACCGCGACCGCCCATGCCGTGCTCGAAGGCGGCATGACCGTGCTGGTCGTACATCGCGCGTTTCTGCGCGTCGGACAGCACTTCGTAGGCCTCCTTGGCCTCTTTGAATTTCTCCTGGGCGTGCGGATCGTCCGGGCAGCGGTCGGGATGGAACTTCATCGCCTGACGGCGAAAAGCCTTTTTCAGCTCGACCTCGGTCACCGTGCGTTCGACGCTCAGGACTTCGTAGTAATCACGCTTGCTCATTGTTGCATCCGACATGGACTGCTCTCTTCCACATGAATCGAGCGATCCATGTCTCCTCAGCAAACAGCCCGCGCCTGGGTCGAGTCCCGGGCGCGGGCTGCGTTAGATCGGCAGCGCCGACCGGCACATATTACTTCTTGTCGTCTTTGACTTCAGTGAACTCGGCATCGACCACGTCGTCGTTGCCGGCCGAGCTGCCCTGCGGGCCAGCCTGGTGCGCACCGGCATCCGGCTGGGCGCCGCCACCCTGGGCCGCGGCATACAGCGCCTGGGCGACCTGCTCGAGCTTTTCGATCTTGGACTCAATGGCTGCCTTGTCGTCGCCGTCCTTGACCTTCTCCAGGTCGGACAACGCGCCCTCGATGCTGCTGAGCTGATCGGCCGGCACCTTGCCGCCGTGATCCTTCAGCGCGCTACGGGTGGCGTGCACCAGCTGGTCGGCCTTGTTGCGGGTGCTGACCATCTCGTGGAACTTCTTGTCCTCTTCCTTGTTTGCCTCGGCGTCGGCCACCATGCGGTTGATCTCGTCCTCGGACAGGCCCGAACCGGCCTTGATCTCGATCTTCGTTTCCTTGCCGGTCTTCTTGTCCTTGGCCGACACATGCAGGATGCCGTTGGCGTCGATGTCGAAGGTGACCTCGATCTGCGGCATGCCACGCGGTGCAGCGTCGATACCCTGCAGATCAAACTTGCCCAGCGACTTGTTGGCGCTGGCGCGCTCGCGCTCACCCTGCAGCACGTGAACGGTCACGGCGGTCTGGTTGTCGTCGGCAGTGGAGAACACCTGCGAGGCCTTGGTCGGCACGGTGGTGTTCTTTTCGATCAGCTTGGTCATCACGCCACCCATCGTCTCGATACCAAGCGACAGCGGGGTGACGTCCAGCAGCAGTACGTCCTTGACGGTGCCGCCCAACACGCCGCCCTGAATGGCTGCGCCCACGGCGACGGCCTCGTCCGGGTTGACGTCCTTGCGCGGCTCCTTGCCGAAGAAGTCCTTCACCGACTCCTGCACCTTGGGCATGCGGGTCTGTCCACCGACGAGAATCACGTCGTTTATGTCGGACACGCGCAGGCCTGCGTCGTTGAGCGCGGTACGGCAAGGCTCGATGGTGCGCTTGACCAGGTCTTCCACCAGCGCTTCGAGCTTGGCGCGGGTGAGCTTGATGTTGAGGTGCTTGGGACCGGAAGCATCGGCCGTGATGTACGGCAGGTTCACTTCGGTCTGGTGGCTGGTCGACAGCTCGATCTTGGCGCGCTCGGCGGCGTCCTTCAGACGCTGCAACGCCAGCGGATCCTTGCGCAGATCCATGCCCTGGTCCTTCTTGAACTCCTCGACGAGATAGTCGATGACGCGCATGTCGAAGTCTTCGCCACCCAGGAAGGTGTCGCCGTTGGTGGCCAGCACTTCGAACTGCTTCTCGCCGTCGACTTCGGCGATCTCGATGATCGATACGTCGAAGGTGCCGCCGCCCAAGTCGTACACGGCGATCTTGCGGTCACCGCCCTTCTTGTCCAGGCCATAGGCCAGGGCAGCCGCGGTCGGCTCGTTGATGATGCGCTTGACGTCCAGGCCCGCGATGCGGCCGGCGTCCTTGGTGGCCTGGCGCTGGCTGTCGTTGAAGTAGGCCGGCACCGTGATCACGGCTTCCGTGACCGGCTCGCCGAGGTAATCCTCAGCGGTCTTCTTCATCTTCATCAGCACCTTGGCAGAGATCTCCTGCGGAGCCATCTTCTTGCCGTCGGCGGTCTCCACCCAGGCGTCGCCATTCTCATGCGCGACGATGCCGTAGGGCACGATGTGCAGGTCTTTCTGTACTTCGGCGTCAGTGAACTTGCGGCCGATAAGGCGCTTCACCGCGTAGAAGGTGTTCTTGGGGTTGGTCACGCTCTGGCGCTTGGCCGGCGCGCCCACGAGGACTTCGTTGTCCTTGGTGAAGGCGACGATCGACGGTGTGGTGCGATCGCCTTCCGAATTCTCGATGACCTTGGCTGTGTTGCCGTCCATCACGGCGACGCACGAGTTGGTCGTACCCAGGTCGATACCGATGATTTTGCCCATGTCTATTGCTCCCGAATTTTCTGTGCGACGTCTAGGCCGCGAATGGTTTTCAGATGGGGCCCTGTGGCTGGCATCTCAATGCCGACAAGACCTCCGATGCTTGCCGCCGGTGCCGGAAGGGGACGCTGTTCAGGCGTCCTCGACCGCCGACACGGCGGTTAATCCTTGGCGACCGCCACCAGCGCAGGGCGCAGCAGGCGATCGTTCAACACATAGCCCTTCTGCAACACGTTGACGACCGTGTTGGGGGCGGCGCCGGGAGCTTCCACCATGCTCACGGCGTGGTGCCTTTCCGGATCCAGTGGCTGGCCCAGCGGATCAACCTGGACCAGGCCGTTGTTCTCGGCAATCTTCAGCAGCGACTTGAGCGTGAGCGCGATGCCTTCGCGCACGCTGGCCACATCGCCGCTCTCCACCTGCAGGCCACGTTCGAGGCCGTCGTACACCGGCAGCAGTTCGTTCAAGAGCTTTTCGTTGGCGAAACGACGGGCCTGCTCCACATCGCGGTGCAAGCGGCGGCGCTGGTTCTCGATCTCGGCTTTTTCGCGCAGCACGGTTTCGCGCAGCTCGTTGTTGCCGGCCTCAAGCTCGGCAATGCGTGCCTTGAGTGCTTCCAGTTCGGCATTGGGCGAATCGCCCTGGCCGCTGCCCTGCGTCTCGTTGGACGCCGTCGGATCGTTGCTCTGCATGAATGACTCCAAGCCTCTTCCATGGCCGGCGCGAACGCGCCAGCCGTCAATACCTGCGGGCAAATCCCGCCTCCCGACCGCGTTATAGGGTCGTAGCGACGCGATTCAAGGCGTCGCTGAGCAATCCGGCCGTTGCCTGCACCACCGGGATCACCCGTTCATAGGCCATGCGGGTGGGGCCAATCACACCCACCGCCCCCAATACACGCCCCTGGGCGCCGTAGCTGGCGGTCACCACGCTGCAGCCATCCAGCGCGGCAAAACCCGATTCCTCGCCAATGAACAGCCGCACGCCGGGGGCCTTGGCACAGACCTCCATCAGCTGCAGCAGCTCGTTTTTCTTCTGGAACGCCTCGAACAGCTCGCGCAGGCGATCCAGGTTGGCCAGCTCCGAATACCCCATCAGATTGGTCTGGCCGCTGACCAGCACGTCGTCGCTATCGCTCTGTGGGGCGAATGAGGCCGCCGCGAGCTCCACGGCGCTGGACAGCAGCTGGTTGATCTCGCTTCCCGCTTCGCGCAACTCGCGCAGCAGGTGGACCCGGATGTCGTCCAGGCGCAGACCGGCAAACTGGCTGTTGAGGTAATTGGCAGCCTGCTCCAGCTCGCGGCCGTCCAGCGGCTTGGCCAGCTGCACAATGCGGTTCTGCACCTGGTTGTCGGAAAACACCAGGATCACCAGCACGCGGGCATCGGGCAGCGGTACGAAATCGATGTGGCGAAGCGGGAAGTCAGCTTGCCGCGGCACGGTTACGACGCCAGCGAAGCGGGTCATGGCCGACAACAGGGTCGAGACATTGCCCAGCAGGTCGCGAGTGGTGGTCGGCCCGGGTGGCAGCTCGCGGCGCAGTCGTGCCATCTCATCGAGCGGCAGCGGTTGCAGCTCGATCAGGCTGTCCACGAACAGGCGCAGACCTCGCGGCGTAGGCACGCGGCCCGCCGAGGTATGCGGCGAGGCAACCAGGCCAGCCTCTTCCAGGTCGGCCATGATGTTGCGGATGGTGGCAGGGCTCACATCCAGCCCGGAAGACCGCGATAGCGTGCGCGAGCCCACAGGCTCGCCATCGGCCAGATATTGGGCGATCAATGTGCGCAACAGACGACGTGCGCGGGCATCGAGTTCCGAAGTGGGCATGCTGTAGCAATCCGTGAGACACAAGAGAAATAAGGTCTAGGACAAAAGTTTGCAAGAAATGTCGAAGGGGGCATGGTCGCGGGGGCATCAAAACCGTTCAACGTCGCATTCCCGTGGTGCCCCACTATCCGTCCCCCATCCCCTGCCCCTTACAATCGACCGACTTCACCATACCTTCGCCCATGCTCACTTCGCTCTACGTTCGTCATTTCGCCGTCGTCGAAGAAGCCGAGATCGCTTTCGGTCAAGGCCTTACTGTGGTCAGCGGCGAGACCGGCGCCGGCAAGTCCCTGCTGGTCGATGCCTTGATGCTGCTGGCTGGCGCCCGCGCCGACAGTGGCATGGTGCGCGCCGGCAGCGACCGTGCCGAACTCACCGCCGAGTTTGACCTGACCGACCTGCCCGAGGCTCGCGACTGGCTGCGCCGCGAGGAACTGGACGAAGAGGACACGTGCCAGCTGCGCCGCGTGATCCGCGCCGAGGGCAGCTCGCGCGCCTGGATCAACGGCCGTCCGGCCAATGCCAGCCAACTGGGTGAACTGGCTACGCTGCTGGTCGAGATTCATGGTCAGCACGAGCACCAGGCCCTGCTATCTCGCGCCCATCAGCTCGAACTGCTCGATGCCTACGCAGGCAACGAAGGGTTGGTAGCGCAGATTCGCGAACTGGCCCAGCAATGGCACGAACTCGGCCAGCGCATCCGCAAGCTCAGTGGCGGTGACGACCGCGAACAGCGCATTGAACTGCTGCGCCATGAGCTGGGCGAGCTGGAGAAATGGGCGCTGCCTGCGACTGAACTCACCGAATTGGAAGCGAGCCACAAGCGCCTGGCCAATGCCGGCCGCCTCGCCGAAGGTGCGGGTGGCGTGGTCGAGCTGCTCGATGGCGAGAGCGAATTTGCACTGCGCCGAGCGCTGGGCCGCGCCCAGCTCGAGATGACCAAACTGGCCGCGCTGGACGACAAGCTGGCACCGATGCTGGAACTGCTGGACAACGCCTCGATTCAGCTCAGCGAAGCTGCCGATGGCCTCGGTCGCTATGCACTGGACGTCGACCTGGATCCGGGGCGCTATACCGAGGTGGATACCCACCTGGCCAGGCTGCATGAACTGTCGCGCCGCCATCGCGTAGCGACGACCGAATTGCACGACAAAGTCGGCGCGTTGCGCAGCGAGCTGGATGAACTGGAAGGCGCCGGCGATGCACTTGAGCAGCTCGCCCGCCAACGCCAGCAGCTGCAACAGCGTTACGACGAGAACGCCGCCAAGCTCAGCCAATCGCGCCATGCTGCCGCCACTCGGCTCGGCGAAGAGGTGAGCGTGCTCATGGCCGAACTGGGCATGAGCGGCGGCCGCCTCGTGGTCGAATTGGAAACCTCGGACGAAGGCGAGCCCGACGCTCAGGGTCGCGAGCGTTGCGAGCTGCTGGTCAGCGCCAACCCCGGCCAGCCGCCGCGCCCGCTGCGCAAAGTGGCTTCCGGTGGTGAGCTGGCTCGTATCAGCCTGGCGATCGAAGTGGCCACGCTGGGCAAGGACACTATTGGCACCATGGTGTTCGACGAAGTCGATACCGGTATCGGTGGCGCCGTGGCCGAAGTGGTCGGCCAGAAGCTGCGTTCGCTGGGCGGCCAGCGTCAGGTGTTGTGCGTCACGCACTTGCCACAGGTTGCTGCCCAAGGTCATGCACACTTGCGCGTCAGCAAGGCCAGTGACGGCGAATCCACCCGTACGCGCATCGAAAAACTCGATGCCAATGGTCGCCGCGATGAACTGGCCCGCATGCTGGGTGGCGTCGAGATCACCCGCGAGACGCGGGCGCATGCCAAGCAGATGCTGGAGCGGGCTCAGGCTTGAGGGTTGCTCCCTCTCCCTTCGGGCGACCCGAAGGAAGTCCCTGTGGGAGAGAGGGTTGGGGTGAGGGGACAACCTCGTTGTACCGTCTGGCAAAAGCGGGCTTTTTTGAATGTCCCCTCGAGCACCCGCCCTTTACCACCTTTAGGTGCCTCACGTCAGTCCTCTCCCCTGCGGGCAGAGGAAGCTAGTTCCGCTGCGGCAGCAGACCGCGTTCGGCCGCCATGCGATAGAGATCCAGCTCCGAACCCGCACCCAGCTTGCCCATCAAGCTCGCGCGGTGGATGTAAACCGTTTTCTGCCCGATGCCCAGCTCACCCGCCACCTGCTTGGGCGCACGCCCCGCCGCCAGCAACAGGAACACCTCCCGCTCGCGTGCAGTCAGGCGATGAATGGGATCGCGTGATTCGCTCGGCCTCTCGGCGCGTCGCTTGCGCAAGTCGGAACTGAGGAAGCACTCGCCCTGCATCACTGCGCGCAGGCCAGCCACCAGTTCCTCCGGCGCGACGCCCTTGGTCACGTAACCACTCGCGCCGCGACGCAACGCCTCGGATACATAGGGCTCACCGTCGTGCATGCTCAGCACGACGATGCGCGTATCGGCCGCCACGCTGCGCAGATGCTCGATCAACGGCAGCCCGCTGCCATCGGGCAGTGAGAGATCGAGCGCCACGAGATCAGGCCGTCGCAAGCCAACCGCTTCTACCGCATCGTCGGCGCTGCGGCACTCCGCAACGACCTCCAGATCCGGTTCCAGTTCGATCAGCCGCTTGAACCCCTCGCGTACGATGGCATGGTCATCGACCAGGACAATGCTGTACATGGCTGCATGTATAGCAGTCCTAGGGATGGCCGCCTATACCCCTCGACGCCGACATGTAACATCGGCCGCATGCCATCAAAATCTCCTGTGCTTTCTGGTACCGGTTTCCTGCTTGGGGTCGGTTATTTCCTGCTCTGGCTACTGCTCTGGCCGACTGAACAACCTTATTGGATGCTGCCCTACGGCCTGCGCTTTGGGGCCCTGCTGCTCGCGCCAATGCGGATGTGGCCCTGGCTGCTGGGCGCTGAGTTTGCCGCGACCGGGCTGATCGCCGCGGTCCACGGCCTGCCTCTGGGCTGGATCGGCTTTCTGTTTGGGGAACTGCCCGAGCCCACGGTGGTGGCGATTTGCCTGTGGTTGATGCGGCGCGCCAACCTCCATGCCAGCCTGCGAGACCCGGAGGACGTCGCACGCCTGCTCCTGTCGGCTGCATTTACCGTGGCCGCCACCACCGCGACCGACGCCGTGCTGCTTGCGCTGGTCCATGCCAGCCCGACCACCGACCTCATGGTGCAGGCGCTGGGCCAGGACCTGCTTGGAAACTACGTCGGCGTGCTGTTGGTGGTGCCATTACTGGTCATGCTGCTGCGGGCAAGGTTGGGCAAACGAGCGCTGGGCCGGCTGCTGATGGACGGCCTGCTGGTACTGATGCCTTCGCTGGCGATCCTGATGGTGCTTTCTTCGCACAGCGCCCCGCAGCCCCAATTCGCCCGCGTACTGTCGCTGGCGCCGGTCCTGTTCTTCGCGTTCCGCCATGGCTGGCGCGGCGCGAGCCTGTCCATGCTGATTTCCAGCCTGGGGATGACCCTGGTCGACCATATTTCGGGCCATGGCATCCCCGGCGCCGCCGGCGAACTGTTTCTGGCAGTGGCCGGTACCGGCGCCCTGATGCTTGGTTCAGCCACCGATGCGCTGCGCCGCAGCAGCGAGCGCGTGGCCGAACAGAATGTCTATCTCGCCGCCGTCAATCGCCGCCTGGACCACCTCGCGCGCCAACTCCGCGATGCGGCACGCGGCAACCTGCAAGCGGAAGAAAACCAGCGCCGGCACATGGCGGCTGAACTTCACGACGAGCTTGGGCAGAACCTCACTGCCATCCAGACGCATCTGAAACTGGCGCAGTCCCGGCTGGCCCAGGCCGGCATGGACGATATCGGCGTTTCGATCAACGCCATTCTTGGCCACATGAGGCGTGCCCTGCATCGCATGCTCGACGATCTGCGCCCTGCGGTGCTCGACGAGTTTGGCTTGTTGCGTGCCCTAGACGAAGGCCCGATCCGTGATTTGCTCAATGCTGCGGGTGTCGCGTATCGCACTGAATTGCGTGGCGATCCGCGCCTGCTCGACGACGACACCCGCACGGTGATCTATCGCCTGGTGCAAGAGAGCGCCACCAATGCGGTCAAGCACGCACATGCCGATGTCTTTCAGCTGCGCCTGCGCATCGGCGAGCGTCAGGGCGTGGCATTGGCCCTGCTTGATATTCGCGACAACGGCATCGGCCTGCCGGCGCGCATGCCACGCGGCGGTCGTGGCATGCAGGGCATGCGCGATCGAGTGACTGCACTGGGCGGCCTGTTTCGCGTGCGACCCGAGTCGCAAGGCGTGCACCTGCGCATTTTGTTGCGGAGCAGCATGCAAACTGGTGACGTGGCGCGCACTTAAGATCGTTACATAGGAAATTTTCCGATACCGGCCTTGTGAAGGGTTCGTTAGTCTCGTTCCATCGATGTGGGGGAGCCACCATCGCAAGATGGTGAGCCTTGCCAACCGTGGGGACGGTGGGCAAGAAGAGCGGCAGGATGCCGTTCCGCCGGAATCGGTGGCATACCCAGGCTGAGCGAGCAACTCGCCATCCTCTGGAGCCATCCGGTAACGGATCAGCCGCTGGGCGGACAGGAGTCCACCCGCGGCTTTTTTTATGGGCGAGTGTCAGCCCGGCCCAACAAAAAGGCCGGCAACGTTTCCGCCACCAGCCTTCAATACCTGCCCCGACAAGCTCTTACTTGGCGCGATGCTTCGGCCGCACGTACAGCACCAGGCTGTGATCCTCAATGACGTAACCGTGGCGCGCAGCGATTTCGTGCTGCAAGCGCTCGATCTCTTCGCTGACGAACTCGATGACCTTTCCGCTGTCCACATCAATCATGTGGTCATGATGCTTGCCGCGGTCCAGCTCGTAGACGGCCTGGCCACCCTCGAAGTTGTGCTTGACGACGATGCCGGCCGCCTCGAACTGGGTGAGCACCCGGTAGACCGTCGCAAGGCCGATGTCTTCCTGGTGGGCAAGCAGCTTTTTGTAGACGTCTTCGGCGGTGAGGTGGTGAGCCTCCTCGTCTTCGAAGATCTGCAGGATGCGCATGCGGGGGTGAGTGACCTTGAGCCCGGCTTTGCGCAGTTCTTTGGTTTCCTGTTCCATAGCAAGCTCCACGCACACGGCGCCATGAGGCCGTTAGTGTATCATCCGACACCTTTACGATCCGGACGCAACACGCATGCACAAGCTGATTCGCACGCTGGGTTTCGCCATGCTGGCCCTCTCGCTGGCCAGCTGCCGTCTCATCTACACCCCCGACGTGCAGCAGGGCAACCTGCTCGACAAGAAAACCGTGGATCAGCTGCAGCCAGGCATGACCAAGCGCCAGGTACTGGTACTGATGGGTTCACCCTCGGTGAACTCGCCTTTCAGCCAGAACGAGTGGAACTACGTCTCCACCCAGCAGCACCGTGGCGGCGACATCAAGATCCGCACGCTGACGCTCGCGTTCAACAATGACGTGCTGGTGCGCACCGATGGCGATTTCTTCGCTGAAGACGCGCAGAAGCTCGTGGACGACACCAAGAAGTACCACGCCAACTATCCGGTGGAAGAAACCAAGGGTGACAAGGCCACCGGCGGCTCGTCCGACGGCAAGGACGGCAAGGATGGCAAGGACGGCGGCGGTAACGACGGCCACTGATGCCGTCGCGCCGGCGTCAGCCCTCGTGGGCGCGGCGCCGGCGGGCTTCCTTCGGATCAAGCGTAAGCGGCCGGTAGATTTCCACCCGGTCGCCCTCGCCCACCACCTGGTCAGGCGCCACCTTGTGGGAGAAGACCCCCAGCCGCGTCGGATCGATGAGCAACCCGGGAACCATCTGGGCGATGCCTGAAGCTTCGATGGCCTGAATCACCGTGCTGCCCGCGGGCAGCGTCACGCGACACACGACCTGGCGCGACGGTTCGGCATAAACCACTTCGGCGGTGACCAGCTCAGTCATAGATGCGCTCCGCCTCGCGGCAGAAGTCGTCGACCATGCGCCCGGCCAACCCCTGGAAACCCAGCTTGAGCGTGGTGCCACCGAGCTTGCCCGCGTAGTCGAAGTCCAACGCAAACGATATCTTGCAGCCAGCGTCGCCCAGCGCGATGAACTCCCACAGCCCATCAAGGCTGCGGAACGGTCCATCGACCAGACTCATGTGCAGGCGCCGTGGACGAACCGTGGTATTGCGGGTGGTGAAGCTCTGGCGGAAGCCGGCGTACTTGAGATCCAACCGCGCCACCAGCACATCATCACTGCGTTCGAGAATGTCGGCGCCGACACACCAGGGGAAACGCTTTGGGTATGCTTCGACCTCATTGACCAGGTCGAACATCTGGGTCGGCGAATATCGCACCAGGGCGCTGCGGCGGATCTCGATCACATCAGCCTCTTATCAGAATCATCAGGATCCATGCCTGTGTGGCCGGATCATCATCAGGGCAAACAGCCCGAAGTTTAGCGGACATGGCCAAGGCTAAGGACAAAGACAAACACGCTGGCGGCACCATCGCGCTCAACAAGCGCGCGCGCCACGAGTACCACATCGACCAGCGCTTCGAAGCCGGCGTCGAGCTGCAAGGCTGGGAAGTGAAGTCGTTGCGCGCCGGCCGTATCAATTTCGGCGATAGCTACGCCATCGTCATCAAGAACGAGATCCAGCTGGTGGGCACATCCATCCCGCCGCTGATCAGCGCCTCCACCCATGTGGTGGCGAACGATCGCCGCACGCGCAAGCTGCTGTTGCATCGCGCGGAGATCGACACGCTCATCGGCGCCGTCGAGCGCAAGGGCTACACCCTCATCCCCATGGCCATGTACTGGAAGGGCAACAAGGTGAAGGTGGAAATCGGCCTGGCCAAGGGCAAGCAGGACCACGACAAGCGCGATGCCGAGAAGGAACGCGACTGGCAGCGCGAGAAGCAGCGCACCATGCGCGCGCACAACCGCTCGGCTTGAGCTACGGGTCGCGCTTCTCGCAGGAGCGCGACCATCGCCCTCATTCCAGCAGCATGCTCATCGCATCAACCGTGGTGCGGAAGCCAAAACGCTTGTAGAGACCATGCGCTGCGGCTGTCGAATGCAGGCTCAATGCATCCATGCCCTGCTCCCGCGCCGCGGCTCCCACCGCGGCCAGCAATGCAGCCGCAATACCTTGCCGTCGGCTGGCCGGTTTCACATAGACATTGAGCAGGTACCAACCCACGCCTGCCTTGAATTGTGCCGAAGGCAGATGGGGATACGGGTTGACCGCTGCGCATCCCGCTATGCGCCCTTCACGCTCGGCCAGCCAAAACAGCAGACGGCCATTCTGCACGGCCTCTTCTATCCAGCCTCGCAAGTGGTCGGCAAAGCCGTCGGGCAACTGCTGGCCCAACTCATCTTCCAAAAACGTGCAACGCAGTTCGGTCATCACACCCGCATCGGGCAGCCCCGCCTGTCGTATCCGCACCATATGCGCTCCCTTCGGTGGTCGCTGAGCCAACCATAGAGGCTGAAGCCCCACCGTGCGCGGCCTTGATGTATGTGGACATATCTCCATATACTGACTGACCAGCAATACGATCTTCCCCGGGGGTGTCATGGCTTCGACGGGGGTAGTGAGATGGCTTGGTGCATGCCGAGGGGGCAGCTTTCCTCGTTAATCCAGCAGCAAACTTATAGTTGCCAACGACGACAACTACGCTCCCACCGCTCTCGCAGCCTAATAATCTGCGATAACGGCATGGTCATCTAAGACCGAGCCCCAAACCTACTTGTGTCTGTGCTCGTAGCAATTTGGGTCACTATCACGGAATCGCCCGAAACTGCCGCCTGTCGGTTAGGGCTAAATCAAGCAGGCTGGTCCTTCGATGCGCTTCGCACATCGTGCTGTCGCGGGACGAGATTTAACGGTGAGCTAAGCATGTAGTACCGGGCGTCAAGCGCCTTCGGACGCGGGTTCGACTCCCGCCACCTCCACCAATACGGCCATCTAAGTTATTGATTAACTTAGGTGGCTTTTTTATGTGTTGGTCTGCATTGGTCGGTTTTGGTCGTGGTTTGGTCAGTTTTTGGAGCCAACGCGCCATGACAAAAACCGTTCGGTGGTTGTCGCAAGGATAACTAAGGATGCGAGATGACGATCAAGAGCATTCAAGATAACGAGACCCTCCGCCAACTATTAGCCGAGCTCGAGGAAGTACTTCGCACAGCTCCGCTCCGTGCAACCGCCAGGCATGAAACCCCGGATAATCTCGCCTGGCTGGGAAGGGCGGCGGCGGCCATAGGGCGCTGGAGTCCGGCTCGGGCTATAGCCTTCAATGGACATATCGCCCAATTAGGCCAAACCTTGGCCGCGCCAGCTGGTGAAGGCTACCGAGGAATAGTCACCATCCTTCACGAAGCGCAAAACGACCTGCGTTTCCGCGTCGTTGGCCCGAAGGGCGAAACATTCAATGTCGGCGCCGTTTTCGACTTCTTTGATTCAGTCCGGCAACGAATGGCCGAGGCGCGCACGGAACTGTTCTTCGTCGACCCGTATCTTCACCCCGATTTTCTCAGTCGGTTCCTACCGCATGTGCCGGATGGAGTTTCTGTGCGACTGCTCACTATGCAGAACGGAAAGTCGACCGAGGCGGCGCTGGCCGTCTTCAAATTGCAGAATCCGGTGATCGCAGAGCTTCGCCTAGCGGAGAAATTTCACGACCGTTACCTGTTCGTCGATCGTGGATCCGGGTGGCTGTCGTCGGCGTCGTTTAAAGACGCAGCCGGGAAATATCACTCGACCATTACTCCCCTGACCGACACCCTCAACGCTACGCTTGATACTTATGAAGGGCTTTGGGCGGGAGCTAGCGTCATCACATAGCTCGAAATCAGGCGTCCGTGTAAGCGTACCGTGGGTTCGAATCCCACTCTCTCCGACAAAGAATCCAGGGCTTGCAGCGATGAACTAACCGCCGGGGGTCAGTTGAATTGGTGGGACGCACCCTGGAATTTTCTTGCCTTTGGCATCAACGCAAGTCACTAGCTGCGCACTCTTCTCTTGGAAGCGAGGATCGACAAACTTAAGCTCAATACTGTTCTTGGCTGCAGAAGAGTTTGTCTGTTCCGCACCAAGCGAAACGATGTCCTTTATCCCAATGGTCCCGTTGGCCTTTTCCTCAGTGCTTGCGGAGATTTCAAGAGTTAAAGTCGCTTCCGACAGATACAGCCCGGATTCGCATTTCTTATCATCCGTCTGGCATTCCTGCCGAGCCTTCATCAACGAAGCACGAACTTTGGAAATCGCATCATCCAAGGTTACTGATGGCGACGTCTTTATCGGCGTCTGGCAGCAACCTGCAATAACCATGGTCGCCGCAACGACGATCAATCGATTCATGGCAGCGTCCCCATTGCGCGAAATGCGCTGGGGAAATGCTACGCCGCTTGAATCATAGAACCGTCAATCTCCGATATCCCAAAAGACCGATGGAAACTCTCGCAGTAGAATGCAAGGCGTGCATCGCCTGATGCAAAAAAGCCCCGCCAGGTGGCGGGGCTTTCTGTAGTGGGTCGTTTGACTAGGCGCGAGTATCCGGGAAAAAAGTCTGGATACAAGCCTTTCTCTTAAACGAGGTCCGACAAGAACGAGCCTCTAAAATGCAACTCTTGGCCGCCCCCACCAATGAGCTGCCCCTTGCCTGAGATTCCGTCGCCATAATTGGTTCCGGAAATGGCGAGCGTGACAGCTGCTGTTGTGCCAAACACATTGGTTCGACCAGGGCGCCACTGCTTGACCACCAGCTGGCCGGCGAAATCATTGCCATCAATCGTCAGCTTTCCCTGATAGAGAAAATTCATGTCACCGCCGTTGACCGCACCTTGACGAACGGTAATGAGACCGTCGCCAAAGTCCCCGGGGGCTTGAAAATCGAGCTTGTAAATGCCGTCTTTCATGAAACGTTCCTTGTGCTGATCGGGAGAGCCGAGCTCATCGGCCACGCCCATTACAACAGCCCCCAAAACGTTGTAAAGAGTTTGGCAATCAGCTGGCCATAGGCAATTCGACCGATGCAGAGATGCGCAGCCATGCCGCAACGTGCACCCGGGCAAGCCAGAGCTCGTCGTAGTACTTCGTGCACCCCATTGGCAGGCCGATGTGCCGTAGAGCTTGGAGTTTGTGGTCCTCGGCGGCCGACTTCATCCAATACTCAGCGCGCAGCACGCGCGCGGCCCGATAGCCGCCCTTCTGCTTTTCCAAGGCAACCACTGCCGCCTCTACTTCATCCGCCGGGGTCTTCGCGCTTGAGCTTCGGGGATTGAGCCCCTGCGGCGCTGGATCGTGATAGACGATCGCATTGTGTAGCCAAGACTTGGACGCGTAGCCGATGTTCTCGCATTTGCTACCGGCAAACTCATCCGCCCACGCCCGCAAACGACTCTCCAACTCACAGCTTCGACGCATATCACTCCAGTTGCCCCAGCAACGGAAGCGGTAGCTAACGTCCATTCGTCCAGCGGCGAGATCACTGCATAAGCGGAAATTGCTCGACGATCTTCCATCGTCGCCTCTCGCTCACCAGTAGCGTCACTTCCTCACACCAGCAGTACACGGGGCCATAGTCAGCCAACCTTGCCTTGAGCTCGTTGGTGATCGCCTCTTTCTCGCCATCGCGGACACTGCGCGCCGTGGTGAGGTGTGGGACGTATTCGGGGAATGCGCCGCCGCCCTTTGGGCAATCAGGGAAAGCAGCTTCCAGCGCCGTTGCGAGGCTGACGATCTGCCGGGAGGGCTCGGGAGCCAACCAGACGACCGATGGAAACGTACTTACCTGGGCAAGTCGGAACATCGGCGCGGGTTGGCCGGCAACGACCTGACGCAAACGAGTCAACGTCGCTGGGGATAGCCAATCGCTTTCGAGAAAGGGGTAGATCAGGGTGATATGAGCACCCAGGTCACGCTTGGCTGCAGAGTCGTATTGCTCGCGGAAACTTCCGACTACCGGCTCGGCCTCAGGGACCATGAGAGCGAGCAAGGTGCGGCTCACGCCTGCCTTTCCATATAGCCAGCATCTGCGTATCTCTCATAGCCGCACAGCACAGAGTGCCGGCCCGGAAAACCGAGACCGGACCTGATTTTCTCTGGTCTTGATGGGGCCGACATCGGGAATAACGGTACTCCGCCCGCCATTTCGATCCAATTTAGCATTGAAATTCGCCCTGCGGCCTCGTGCCACAGCTGGCCTCGCGGGCCACGGAAAGCCACAATTCTTCAAGCCGTTGGCTACGTGCATGTTGTCCTTATGGTTGAAACAACGGCAGGGCCGGTCTTGCGTCATGGTCGGGTCGATATAACATGCATTTACCGTACACATTAAAGGCCAGCGCGATGCGTTTGAACGTATTCACTGATTACTGCTTGCGCACCCTTATGTATGTCGGGCTCAACGAATCGACGCTGACGACACGCAGTGACATCGCCGCTGCATACGACATTTCGGACAACCACTTGATGAAGGTGGTGAACTGGCTCAGCCGCCAGGGCTATATCGAAACCGTGCGAGGCAAAGGGGGCGGTATGCAGCTGGCCCGCGAGCCTCGTGCCATTTCCATTGGGGAACTTGTTCGCGCCAGCGAAGCTTCCATCCCCTTGGTGGAGTGCTTCGACGCATCCACTTCCTGCTGCCGCATCGCTCCCGTCTGCCGCTTGAAGGGAATCTTCGACGAGGCGATGGAGGCCATGTACAAGGTGCTGGACAGCTACACGCTGGCCGACCTTCTGTTCAAGCCGCGCCCACTCGCGGCCGTGCTGCAAATCGCCTAAACAGCCTCCTCCTTCCCTTGCCCCTCTCTGTGGGGCGCCTCTGAGAGATCGTTAAAAGATGGATATCGAATACATCTACCTTATAAGTTGTATTTTTCATACATATTATTAATAGCAAAATCTATCTTCACGCAGGAGAAAGCAGATGCAATCAACGCGGAAACTGTGGCGCTGGCTCGCCATCATGTTCTTTGCGTCCTTCGCCATCCTGGGATGGCTAGGGCGGGAGATCTATCTGGCAGCGCCGCCTATTCCTCAGCAGGTCGTCACGCCCGACGGCCGGGTGATCTTCACCGGCGAGCAGATCGAGCGAGGCAAGGAGGCGTGGCTGCAAGCCGGCGGCCAGCAGCTGGGAACTGTATGGGGCCACGGCAGCTATATCGCACCCGACTGGTCTGCTGACTGGTTGCATCGCGAAGCGCTCACGCTGCGCGATCTATGGGCTCAACAGCGCTATCACCAGTCGTTCGACGTGCTCGATGCGGAGGAGCAAGGGGCACTCAGCTCGCGCCTGAAGTCTGTCTTGCGTGGCAATACCTATGACGGCGCCACCGGCACTCTCACCGTGAGTGCCGATCGCGCCGCAGCGATTGAAGCAGTGGCTCGTCACTACGAGGGACTGTTCGGCAATGATCCGGCTCTGGACCAGCTTCGCGAGCAATACGCGATGATGCCCAGCTCGTTGACCAAGACGCAGGATTTAAAAGCCTTGCCGGCCTTCTTCTTCTGGTCGGCATGGGCTGCGGCAACGAATCGGCCAGGCGAAACCCATTTGTCGTACACCAGCAACTGGCCACACGAACCGCTGGTCGACAATGTGCCCAGCACGGCGAATGGCCTATGGTCCATTGCCAGCATCATCGGTCTGATTGCCTGCATTGCAGGCATGGTCTGGTATCACGTGACCCACCATGAAGAAACCGATCCCACGGCGCCCAAGGCGGACCCCCTGTTCGATCTAAAGCCTACGCCCTCGATGCGCGCCACGATGAAGTACTTTTACGTCGTGATCGGGCTCATGCTGTTACAGATTTCCATGGGTGTGATTACCGCCCACTATGCGGTGGAAGGCCAAAGCTTCTTCGGCATCCCATTGGCATCAATCCTGCCCTTCGTCGTCAGCAGAACGATCCATACCCAGCTAGCGGTGCTGTGGATTGCTACGGCATGGCTGGCTACCGGCCTGTACATCAGCCCGGCGCTCTCGGGACATGAACCGAAGTACCAACGACTCGGCGTCAACGTGTTGTTGGGTGCGCTGGTCTTCGTCGTGGTGGGGTCGTTGCTTTGCGGCTGGATTGGCACCATGCAAAAGCTTGGCTTCCATTACGCCTTCTGGCTCGGCAATCAGGGTCTTGCGTATACCAGCATGGGGCGCGTGTGGCAGATCCTGTTGTTTATCGGCCTGATGTTCTGGCTGCTGCTGATGGGACGTGCGCTATGGCCCGCGCTCATGCGTCCTTCGGAAAGTCGCGGCCTGATCGCCATGGTGTTTGTCGCCGCCACCTGTATTGGCCTGTTCTACGCAACCTCCCTGGTGTGGGGAGAGCACACGCACTACTCCATGATCGAGTACTGGCGCTGGTGGCTGGTGCATTTGTGGGTGGAGGGTTTCTTCGAGGTATTCGCTACCGCGGTCATCGCACTTATCTTCTCGCGCCTTGGCCTGATACGCGCAGCGACCGCCAACACGGCCATCGTGCTTGAGACCATCGTGTTCCTGTTTGGCGGCATTCTCGGCACCTTGCACCATCTCTACTTCACCGGAACACCTACCGCGGTGATTGCTTTCGGTGCGATGTTCTCGGCGCTCGAAGTGGTACCGCTGGCTCTCGTGGGCTTTGAGGGATATCGCAACTACCAACGCAGCAAGGCGGCGCCGTGGGTCGCTTCGTATAAGTGGACCATTCTGTGTTTCATCGCCGTGGGCTTCTGGAACACGGTGGGTGCGGGCCTGCTTGGCTTCACCATCAATCCCCCGATTTCGCTGTACTACGTGCAGGGCTTGAACCTGACGCCAGCGCACGGTCATGCCGCTCTCTTCGGCGTCTACGGCATGCTTGGTATCGGTCTGACGCTGTTCTGTTTGCGCGGACTTGCCCCACGGGGAAATTGGTCCGACCAGTGGCTGAAGCCGATGTTCTGGTTGCTCAATATCGGCTTGGCCATGATGGTGTTCCTCTCACTGGTTCCATCGGGCATCTATCAGGCCTGGACCAGCGTCGAGTACGGCTTGTGGTACGCGCGATCGCCGGAAGTCGTGCATTCCTCGCTCATGCAGGCGCTCGTGTGGCTACGGGTTCCTGGTGACATCGTATTCACGCTCGGCGTTCTTTGCCTGGCCACTTTCGCGATGAAACTGCTCAGCCAGCGCCGCGGGCGGCTGAGCCATCTGGCTGCCCAGCAAAACTAGTTTTGCATGAGGGCCAGTTCGGCGTTGACGTTGAACTGGCTCTCCCCATCTGGCGGTGGCAGGGCAATATCATCGAGCTTGGCCAACGGCACTTCAGCGGTATCGATCACCAGGCAGCGCGGGGGGAGCCTTTGTGCCGTACCCCCTTCTCAGATCACTCCCGTCTTCCCGCCATCCATCGGGATCATTGCGCCGGTGACATAGCTGGCAAGCGGTGACGCCAGGAACACTGCAACGTTGGCGATTTCCTCTGGCTCCGCCATGCGTCCCATCGGAATTTCCGCCAACTGTTCTGCAAGCACTTCATCGGTGGTCCGGCCACTCGCGCGCGATGCAGCGTCGAGTCCTTCCTGCACGCGACCGGTGCGAGTGATGCCGGGATTGATCGCGTTCACGCGCACACCTTTTGCTGCGTACGCGCTGGCGTAGCCAACCGATGCAAGCATCAATGCTGCATTGGCAGCGCCACCGCCGATATGCACGGGATTGGCCTGTTTGCCGCCCTGCCCCACTACGTTGACGATGCTGCCGTGGCCGCGTGCGGCCATGCGGCGGATCACCGGGTCGATGATGTGCATATAGGTGAAGTATTTCGCCTGCATCGCTGCGTGCATGGCTTCGGCATGCAAATCAGCGATGGGTGTGCGCTTGGCGGCGCCGGCGCAGTTGACCAGCACGTCAATGGGGCCGAAGTCGTTCTCGATGTACTCGACCACCATTTGCGCGGCCACGCTGTCGCGAAGATCCGCAGCGGCCACATCCATGTGCAGGCCTTCGCGTTGCATGTCGTGTTGTGCGGCATGCAGATGCGAGATATCTCGCGATACGCCCACCACCTTCGCGCCTTCGCGCGCAAACGCAAACGCGCATGCCAGGCCCATGCCCTTGCTTGCACCGGTGATGACGACGACACGTCCGGCCAAACCGACATCCATGGTTCGAATCCTTTCTCAGTGATGGCGACATTGAACCATGGCCGTCACCCACGCGACGTGAGGTGATGCCTGTCACCTGCGATGGCTGATGACCGCTTCTGCCCCGAAGGCAGCCGTGAGCGGAGCATGCCTGTCAGCTTTCGGGCCCAGGCCGCCCCGAACACTCGTTCAGCTTTATAGGCCATCAGTCATGTTGCGAATTTTCGCCTTAGCTATTGACGATTTCGATTGTGGTGTTATAGTTCACTACAACACCGGTTCACGAGATCACTAAAGGAGCCTCGTCATGAAAGCGAACAACCTACTAGCTCTGACCGCCGCCGCCCTGTTCACCACGGTTGGCCTGGCCGCCATCAACTCCAACGTCAAGAGTCTCCCTGTCGGTGAGATCAACGGCGTCAAGGTCATCACCCTGGCTCCGATCGATGTCCGCCCGACAGCCGAGGACATGCGCGCCGCTGCCCTGTATGCCGACGCCAGCGTCGCCACCCTGACGGTGTCTCCGCTGCTTCGCCCGGAAGCTGTCGCCAGCCATGGCGTGCTCGGGGCACAGCTGGCCATGCCCTACTATTCGTTTGGCACGCAGTTCGGCCGTATCAGCAAGGATTAACCGTATGACCATTACCTGGAACGACAGCGTCCCGATCTACCGCCAGCTACGCGAACGCGTTGTGGCGATGATCCTGGACGGCGCCTTGAACGAGGGCGACCCGCTGCCGTCAGTACGCCAGGTCGCTGCGGATTTTCAAATCAATCCGCTGACTGTCTCCAAGGCGTATCAGGAACTGGTCGACGATCAACTGGTGGAAAAAAGGAGGGGGTTGGGCATGTTCGTGATCGATGGAGCCAGGGATGCACTGCTCAAGTCCGAGCGCGAGCGCTTCCTGAGTGAAGAATGGCCCGCGCTCTTCGCCAGGCTGCAGCGTCTCGGGCTGGATCTGAAGACCCTGATGCGTGAAGTGCCGGATTCGACGGGGAGCCAGCCATGAACGCTGTTGTGACCGCCACCCGCCTGTCCAAGCACTACAAGAACACCATGGCGCTGGATGAGGTGAATTTCCGCATCGAGTCCGGTCGCATCGTGGGGCTGATTGGCCCCAACGGTGCGGGCAAGACCACGGCGCTGAAGGCCATCCTGGGCCTCACCGATTTCCAGGGTGAACTGAACGTGCTGGGCTTTGACCCGCGCACGCAGCGCGACCGCCTGATGGAACAGGTGTGTTTCATCGCCGATGTAGCGGTGCTGCCGCGCTGGATTCGGGTACGCGAAGCCGTCGACTTCGTCGCCAACGTGCACCCGCGATTCAACCGAGCCAAGTGCGAGGCCTTCCTGGCGCGCACCAAGCTCACGCCGGACCAGCGCGTAAAACAGATGTCCAAAGGCATGATCGTGCAGCTGCACCTGGCGCTGGTAATGGCCATTGACGCTCGCCTGCTGGTGCTGGACGAACCCACGCTCGGCCTGGACATCCTCTACCGCAAGCAGTTCTACCAGAGCCTGCTGGAGGACTATTTCGACGAGAACAAAACCATCATCGTCACCACGCATCAGGTGGAAGAGATCGAACACATCCTCACCGACCTGATGTTCATCCGCGACGGCAAGATCGTGCTGGATGCCGACATGGATGCCGTAGGCGAGCGTTTCGCCGAAGTGATGGTCAGTGCCGACAAGGCCGAAGCCGTACGCAACCTCAAACCACTGGACGAACGTCAGGTGTTCGGCAAGAGCATCTTCCTGTTCGACGGCGCCGACCGCGCCGTGCTCGAAGGCATGGGTGAGGTGCGACGACCCACCGTCAGCGACCTGTTCGTCGCCACCATGAAGGGAACCTACGCATGAAAACCTTCTACTGGCTGGTCAAACGCGAATTCTGGGAGCACCGCGGAGGCTTCCTGTGGGCACCGGTGATCACGGGTGTGATCTTTCTGGTACTCAACATCATGGCCATCATCACCGCTGAAGTGCTTGGCGCACGCCATGGCATGGAAATCGGCGGCAGCAATCTGCACATGATGATCGCCAAGGCCGATCAAGGCGACCTCGCGCAGATCGGCACGGGCCTGGACATTGCCATGATGTCCTCGATGGGACTGATCAGCATCGTCATGGGCATCGTGGTGCTGTTCTACTGCCTCGGCACGCTGTACGACGATCGCCGCGATCGCAGCATCCTGTTCTGGAAATCGCTGCCGGTGTCCAACACGAGCACGGTGCTGTCCAAGGTGGTGAGTGCCACAGTGGTGGCTCCGGTCATTGCGGTCGCCGTGGGCATTGTCATCGGCATCGTGCAGTTGGTGATGTTCGCACTGGTACTGTCGATGCACGGCGTCAATGCCTGGCACCTGCTTAGCCTGGCTCATCCGTTCCGCGCCATCGCCACGCTGATCAGCAGTATCCCGCTGTACACCTTGTGGGCCATTCCGTCGGTGGGCTGGTTGATGTTCTGCTCGGCCTGGGCACGCACCAAACCGTTCCTGTGGGCTGTGGCAGTGCCGGCGGTGTTGGGTCTGCTGGTGAGCTGGTTCGGCATCATGGGTCTGTTCAACCTGCCCACGGTGTGGTTCTGGAAGAACATCGTGCAGCGCGCACTGCTCAGCGTGTTCCCCGGCTCCAGCATCGTCTACAACGACAGCGCGCTGGAAGCCACCGCTGACCTCGGCGACAGCCACAATCCGCTGAGCCTGCTTTCGCCGATGCACACGTACACCTTGCTGGGTTCGGCAAACCTGTGGCTTGGCTTGCTGGCCGGTGCGCTGCTGATCGCCGGCGCCATCTGGTACCGCCGCGTTCGCGACGACAGCTGACCGTTCTTGCCCCGCCTGCACCTTCCGCATGGATGCGGAGTGCAGGTGGGGCATCTCTTTATTCGTGGGGTTGGAAGAGCGATATTCCGCAGGATCACCCTGCACAGCCCTTCCATTTCCAATCCGAGGAGTCCGCACCATGAACCGTCGTCATTTGCCCTGGCTACTCGCACTGGCTGCCCTGACAACCGCATGCAGCGGTGGCTCAGGGAGTGATGTACAGGTGTTCGGCGGCAACACGGACATCATCAACAGTCGGATCACCTTGCATGACGGCAGCGTCACCATCAAGGCTGCCGGCGTACCGGATGCCACCGTCGATGCAACTGGCCAGCTGAGCATCGATGGGCACGCCGTCGCGACGAATGACGCGCAGCGCGCCCTGCTGCAACGCTACAACGCATCCGCACAGACCATGCGTGCGGATGCCATCGCGACCGGCAAGGCCGGCCTGGCGACGGCGACGCAGGCCATGGGCGCCGCGGCCGGCAAGATCACCGGTGCGGAGAGCGCCGATGCGGTGAAGGAAAAGGCGCAAGCGGCGGCCGATAACGTGAAGCAGGCTGCAGCGAAAATCTGTAACGACCTGGCAGACATGAAGTCCGCGCAGGACGAGTTGGCTACGCAACTGGACGCGTTCAAGCCGTACGCCGGAGCCCTGTCCGATACGAACGTCGAGAAGTGCCGGAAAGACACCGCGCACTGAGTGCCATTCTGTAGGAGCGCACCCTGTGCGCGACCGCGCAGCCACGGTGCCATCGCTCCGTTGGCTGGTCGCGCACTGGGTGCGCTCCTACAGAAAGCCGACCATGCGGCTCAACCGCCCCCGCCACCACCGCCATGGATGCCGCCGCGTGTGAGTGTCATCGGGTCGAGCAGCTTCTGCAGCTCGGCCTTCGAGAGTCCTGTGGTTTCCAGCGCCACGTCGAGAATTGGCCGCTTTTCCTTGTATGCCTGTTTGGCGGTCGCCGCGCCCTTCTCGTAGCCAATCACCGGATTGAGCGCGGTGACAAGAATCGGATTCTTCGCCAGCGCTTCCTTCACCCGTGCGGTGTTGACCTTGAAGCCGGCGATGGCCTTGTCGGCCAACAGCATGCTGACATTGGAGAGAAGGCCAATGGATTGCAGCAGGTTGTGCGCGACCAGCGGCAGCATCACGTTGAGCTGGAAGTTGCCAGACTGCCCTGCGATGGTGATGGACGCATCATTGCCAATCACTTGAGCGGCCACCATCGCCGTCGCCTCGGGAATCACCGGATTCACCTTGCCCGGCATGATCGAAGAACCCGGCTGCAGCGCAGGCAGTTCGATCTCGCCCAGACCGGCAAGCGGCCCGGAGTTCATCCAACGCAGATCGTTGGCGATTTTCATCAGCGCGACCGCCAGCGTCTTGAGTTGGCCTGACAGTTCCACCGACGCATCCTGCGAGGCCATGCCTTCGAAGAAGTTTTGCGCGGATTCGAAACGCACACCGGTCAGCTTCTTCAGCTCACGCGCCACCGTGGCACCGAACTTCGGATCGGCATTGATGCCAGTGCCTACTGCCGTACCACCCAGCGGCAACCGATGCATGCGCTTGAGGCTGTCTTCGATGCGCTCGATGGCCGACCCGATCTGCGCGGCCCAGCCCGACAGCTCCTGCCCGAACGTGACCGGCATGGCATCCATGAGGTGCGTGCGCCCTGTCTTGGGTACGTTGCGCAACTCGCGTGCGCGACGCTCGATGGTGCGCTTGAGATGCCTGAGCGCTGGCAGCAACTGCTGGCCCGTGGTCAGCGCGGCACTGACCTGGATGGTGGTGGGAATCACGTCGTTGGAACTTTGGCCGTAGTTGACGTGATCGTTGGGGTGGATCTTGCCGCCGGTCCGGCTGGCCACGTGCGCGATCACCTCATTGGCATTCATGTTGGTGCTGGTGCCCGAGCCGGTCTGGAACACATCGATGGGGAACTGGTCGTCGTACGCACCTTCCGCCACGGCCAGCGCGGCCGTGCGGATGGCGTGCGCCTGGCCTTTCTTCAGGTATCCCAGCAGAAAATTGGCGTCAGCCGCGGCGGCCTTGACCAGCCCCAGCGCACGAATGAAAGCGCGCGGCATGTGCAGGCCGGAAATGGGGAAATTGTCCACGGCACGCTGGGTCTGGGCGCCGTACAGCGCCTTGGTTGGCACCTTGAGTTCGCCCATGCTGTCGTGCTCGATGCGGAACTGGCTCATGTCCGTGCGATTCCTGGCCTGAAAGATGGCCACGACTATAGGACCGCTTTCGTTAGCGCGCCGCCAAGGCGTGCCGGAACGGAGCCGAGGGCGCCTGTTGTAAAATGGCGGCTTTCCCGTCTCTGGAACGCCCCCGATGTCCTCCCATGCCCTGACCGCCCTGTCGCCGCTGGACGGCCGCTACGCCAGCAAGGTCGAAGCGTTGCGTCCGATCTTCAGCGAATTCGGACTGATGCACCGCCGCGTGCACGTGGAGATCGAGTGGCTGCTCGCGCTGGCTGCCGACAAGGGCATCGCGGAGCTTCCGCCGTTCTCGCCGGCGCAGGTGGAAAAGCTCAAGGGCATCTCGGCCGACTTCAGTGTCGACGACGGCGCGCGCATCAAGACCATCGAGGCCACCACCAACCACGACGTGAAGGCGGTGGAGTACTTCATCAAGGAACGCATCGGCAACGACGCGTCGCTGGCCCAGGCCAAGGAATTCGTGCATTTCGCCTGCACCAGCGAAGACATCAACAACCTCTCCTACGCGCTGATGTTGCGTGACGCGCGCGACCAGGTGCTGCTGCCGACCATCGACGGCATCATCGCTCAGTTGCGCACGCTGGCACATACGAATGCCGCGCTGCCGATGCTCTCGCGCACGCACGGCCAGACCGCTTCGCCGAGCACGCTGGGCAAGGAACTGGCCAATGTCGTCGCTCGCCTGGAGCGCCAGCGCAAGCAGCTCGCCGCGGTGGAGGTTCCGGGCAAGATCAATGGCGCCGTGGGCAACTACAACGCCCATGCCATCACCTTCCCGGAGCTGGACTGGCGCGCGTTTTCGCAGCGCTTCGTGGAAAGCCTGGGCCTCGACTACAACGCCTACACCACGCAGATCGAGCCGCATGACGGCGTGGCCGAGTACTGCGATGTCGTGCGTCGCGCCAACATCATCCTGATCGACCTGGCACGCGACATCTGGGGCTACATCTCGCTGGGCTACTTCAAGCAGTCGTTGAAGGCCGGCGAAGTAGGTTCATCCACCATGCCGCACAAGGTCAATCCGATCGACTTCGAGAATGCCGAAGGCAACTTCGGTCTCGCCAACGCCCTGCTCGGCCACTTCGCCGAGAAGCTGCCGATCAGCCGCTGGCAGCGCGACCTCACCGATTCCACCGTGCTGCGCGCCCTGGGCACCGCGTTCGGCCACTCGCTGGTAGCGCTGGAATCGCTGAAGAAAGGCCTTGGCAAGCTCACCGTGAATGCTGACCGCCTCGCGGCCGACCTCGATGCGAGCTGGGAAGTGCTGGCCGAAGCCGTGCAGACAGTGATGCGCCGCTATGGCCTGCCGGAGCCGTACGAGCAGTTGAAGGCGCTGACGCGCGGCCAGGGCATCACCAAGGATTCGATGCGCACTTTCATTACCGGCCTCGATCTGCCGGCCGACGCGAAGCAGCGACTACTGGATCTCACGCCGGGCGGCTATATCGGGTTGGCGGAGCCGTTGGCGCGAGATATCTGACGCCACGCCACTTCTCCCTTTCCCCTGTCGGGCGACCCGAAGGTAGTCCCCGTGGGAGAGAGGGCCGGGGTAGGGGCCAGTCTTGCGACGACGTTGGATCCAAGCTCGCTTTGTAGAAACCTTGCCGCGAGCACCCGCCCCTCACCTCAATCCTCTCCCCCATGGGGGAGAGGAAGTTAGAGCGTCATTCCGCGACTTGGATGTGAGGCTCAGGCCGCCTTGATCAGGCCTTCAACCTCCATCGCCGCCTGCACTTTCGGCCGCGCTGCCACGCGCTTCTGAAATGACAGCAGCGCCGGGAACTCCGAAAGATCGAGTTCCACATGCTTGGCCCAGTTGGTAACGGTGAACAGATAAGCATCAGCCACGGTGAAGTGGTCGCCTACCAGCCATGGATGCTGCGCGAGGTGCTGGTCGAGCAAGGCATAACGCTTGCGCAAATACTCCTTGCGTTCCTGCCGCGTCACATCCGGGGTTTCTGGCTTGAACAGCGGTGAATAGGTCTTGTGCAATTCGGAATTGATGTAACCCAGCATTTCCTGCAACTGGTAGCGCGCCACCGTGCCGTTCGCGGGCGCCAACTGGGTTTCCGGCTTCAGGTCGGCCAGGTACTGCACGATGGCCGGGCCTTCGGTCAGCAGCTCGCCGCTGTCGAGCACCAGCGCCGGCACATAGCCCTTGGGGTTGATCGTCCAGTAATCCTCGCTGCTCGCAGTGCGCTTGGCCTTGGTATCGACCTTCTCCAGTTCCAGCGCGATACCGGCTTCCTGCGCGACGATGTGTGGGGAAAGCGAACAGGCGCCAGCTGCGTAGTAGAGCTTCATGGTGTTTCTCCAGGCGTGGTGAGGGACAAACCTTCGATGCGACAGTCCAGTCGTGAAGGAGACGCCATGCTAGCCAGACCCGGTTACTGTTGGATACCACCTAACTCCCAGTTGCACCTAAAATCCGGTAACCGTCCGGTTACCGGATCTTCTCGATGCGAGACGCCATGGGCTTGCCTGTTCGCAAAAGCAAAGTCGCCCCACCGCCGACCTGCCCGTTGAGCGAAGTGCTGGGCTTGTTGCGCGGCGCGTGGGCGCCCAACGTCGTTTGGCTATTGAGCGGCGAGCCACGCCGCTTCGGCGAATTGCGGCACGACTTGCCGCGCATCTCGGCGCGCGTGCTGAGCGCTCGCTTGCGCGAACTGGAATCGCGCGGACTGGTGACGCGGCGAGTGCTGCATACCTCGCCTCCATCAGCGGAATATGCGTTGACGCCACTGGGGCGCGAACTGCTACCGGCTATCAATGCGCTCGCTTCGGTGGGACAGAAGCTGATTGCGGAGTGGGAGACGTACGGTCAGCGTACCGCCGCACGATGAGGCACTGGTCGCGCACAGGGTGCGCTCCTACAGAGTCGCGTTCTTTCTAGGAGCGCACCCTGTGCGCGACCAGCCTATTCGCGAAGCGATTTACTCCACCTCGTCGGAACCCTCATTGACGCCCTCGAA
The DNA here is from genome assembly GCF_057787755.1 of Dyella sp. OK584. NCBI lineage: Bacteria > Pseudomonadati > Pseudomonadota > Gammaproteobacteria > Lysobacterales > Rhodanobacteraceae > Dyella > Dyella sp. OK584. The sequence continues at coordinate 2,802,659 of NZ_CM173542.1, read as the reverse complement.
CAGGAACGTCGACAAATAACGCTCGCCGGTATCGGGCAACATGGCGAGCAGCACCGAACCTTCCGGCGCATCCTTCGCCACCTGCAACGCCGCCGCCACCGTGGCGCCCGCCGAGATGCCCACGAAAATACCTTCCTTCTGGGCCAGATCGCGTGATGTATCGCGCGCCACCACATCGTCGACCGGCACGATCTGGTGCACCACGTCGCGATTGAGCACGGCGGGCACGAAGTCGGGAGTCCAGCCCTGGATCTTGTGCGGTTGCCACTCCTTTCCCGAAAGCAATGAGGCACCAGCCGGCTCGCTGGCGATCAGCTTCACTTCCGGACGCGCCACCCTCAGCACCTCGCCCACGCCGGTGAGCGTGCCGCCCGTGCCCCAACCGGTGACGAAATAATCCAGTCGCTTGCCGGCGAAATCGCGCAGGATTTCCGGTGCCGTCGTGTTGCGGTGATAGGCCGGGTTGGCCTCGTTTTCAAACTGCCTTGCCAGAAACCAGCCGTGCTTGTCCGCCAGCTCCTTGGCCTTGCGCACCATGCCGCTGCCGCGCTCGGCCGCCGGCGTCAGCAGCACTTTGCCGCCATAGGCGCGGATCAGCTTGCGTCGTTCGATCGAAAAGGTTTCCGACATCACCGCAACGAACGGATAGCCGCGCGCCGCACATACCGCTGCAAGCGCCACGCCTGTATTGCCGGACGTGGCCTCCACCACGGTCTGCCCCGGCTTGAGCACGCCGCGCTGTTCGGCATCGATGATGATCGCGTAAGCCAGGCGGTCCTTCACCGAGCCGGCCGGATTGAACGCCTCCACCTTGGCATACAGCGTCACGTGCTTCGGCGCGAGCCGATGGATGCGCACAATGGGCGTGTTGCCGATGGTGTCGAGAATGCTGTCGTAGATCATGGGATCACTCCGTGGCACGGCATGGATGGAAACGGTGTCGCGCACGATGGTGCGCCCGTTGGGGACAAGGTTGTGTCAAGCCGCCGCGACCTGGGGCAAGGTCTGGCGAGCGGAAGCCACGGCATCCAGCGGCGGACGTCCGAACCAGGCCAACGTCGTAGCCAGCGCCGCTACCTCACCAATGATCAGCAGGGCCGGCGAGCGCACTTCCTGGGCATGGGCGTGCTCGACGAGGTTATCCAGCGTGCCGGTAATCACCCGCTGCTCGGGCCGGGAGCCATTCTCGACTATGGCAAATGGCGTGCTTCCCGCGCGGCCGTGGGCGATTAGTCGATGTTGCAGCACCGGCAGCTCGCTGGTTCCCATATAGACGGCCAAGGTCTGCCGTTCCTGCGCCAATGCGGGCCAGTCGAGCGTGTCGATCGAGTTCTGGCAATGCGCCGTTACCAGTCGAACCGACTGAGCATGATCGCGATGGGTAAGGGGCACGCCGGCATACGCTGCGCATGCCAGCGCAGCGGTAATGCCCGGTACCACTTCGTAGGGAACACTGTGTTGCCGCAGGAATTCCAGCTCCTCGCCACCACGTCCGAACACGAACGGATCGCCTCCCTTCAACCGCACCACCCGCTTGCCAGCCGCAGCGTGCTGCAGCATCAGCGCGTGAATCTGTGATTGCGTGGTGTGATGGTTTCCCGCCTGCTTGGCCACTTCGATGCGCTCGGCATCACGACGCGCCAGCGCAAGCACCTCTGTGCTCACCAGTCGGTCGTACAGGATCACTTCGGCCTCGTTGAGCGCGCGCAATCCGCGCAACGTGAGCAAGCCAGGATCGCCGGGGCCGGCACCCAGCAGCACAACCGAACCGTTCGATGCCACGTCGGTGGATTCGAGCAACCGTTCCGTGACCGCTTCGGCCAATGCCCGCTGTCCACGCCGCAACAGGCTCTGTACGGGACCGCTCAGCAGGCGCTCGTAGAATCGTCGACGCAGGGTCAGAACAGGCAAGGACGCGCGAATGCGACCGCGCATTTCCGCCAGTAACGTAGCGAGCGGCCCAATGACCGGGTCGATCAGCACCTCCAGCCGCTCACGCAGCAACCGCGCCAGCATGGGCGCGTGCCCGCCGCTGGAAATGGCAATGGTGACGGGTGCGCGGTCGATGACCGCCGGCACGTGGAAGCTCGACCGCTCCGCATCGTCCACCACGTTGACGAGCAGCTGCCGGGTCTCGGCGAGCAACGCGATGCGGTCGTGCAGTCCAGCGTCATCCGTTGCGGCAATGACCAGCCACATGCCATCCAGCCAGCCATCCTCGAAATGCCCGGGGCGCCAATGAATGCGTCCTTCGTCCGCCCAGTTACGCAGGGTGGGAGTGAGGTCGGGCGCACCCACCGTGACCTGTGCGCCCGCTTCCAGCAAACCTGCCGCCTTGCGTTCGCCGACCACGCCGCCACCTATCACCAGTACCCGGCGGCCGGAAATGTCGGCAAACAGTGGATACAGCTTCATCGAACCGCAGGCTCCCAGGAAAAGAAAACGACATCGGTACGATCCAAGCTAGGCAAGCGCCAGCAGCGGCACAAATGATTTGTACCGTCGGCGATATGCCCAGCGGTTATAAGAACCCGCCAACTCGCCTTGATCACCAAGTATTGACGCGCCGCAGCAACAGATGTATAGACGTCTAATTCACGGCCACTGCTGAATGTCATTTCATGGGTAACCATCGCCAACTGCTGGGTACCGAACCGATGTCCTGTGCACGCAGAGTATCGGCGGGCAAGGTCATGCGATGTATCCGCCCTGCGACCACGAGCACCCAACCTCTCGATCGCTTGCGGAACTTGAACCATGACCTTGACTCAACTGCGTTACCTGGTCGCCATCGCTGACGCTGGCCTCAACATCACGCTGGCAGCCGAACGGGTGCATGCCACCCAACCAGGCCTCAGCAAGTTGCTGCGTCAACTCGAAGACGAACTCGGATTCCAGCTGTTCCACCGGAAAGGGCGCAGCCTGCATGCCATCACGCATGCCGGCTCCCATGTGCTTGAGCGGGCGCGGACCATCCTCGCCGAAGCCGCCAACATCCGTTCCATAGCGGCCAACCTGCGTAACGAGTCGCATGGCACGCTGCGCATCGTCACCACCCACACGCAGGCGCGCTTTGCCCTGCCCAGCGCGGTGGCTTCGCTCAGCCGCAGCTATCCTCAGGTCAGCGTGCATCTCCAACCGGTAAGCGACGCGGACGTGATCTCCCTGCTGGAGGGCGGCCAGGTCGACATGGCCATTGTCAGTACCGCCGCCGGCGCACCACCGCCCAGCGGCATCGCCCTGCCTGCCTATCGCTGGAGCCGTATCGTCGTTGTTCCGCATGACCATCCATTGGCCCGACAAAAGCAGCCGCCCGCGCTGCAGCAATTGGCGGCCCACCCGTTGATCAGCTACGACTCCTCACTCAAGCCCGAGTCCTCGCTCGCACGCGCTTTCCAAGCCGCCAACCTACACCCGCAAATCGCGATGACGGCCAGCGATGCCGACCTCATCAAGACTTATGTGCGCGAAGGCATGGGCATCGGCATCCTGGCAGAAATGGCGTTTCAGCCTGATCTTGATACAGACCTGCGAGAACTGGAGGCCGACCATCTGTTCGAGCCCTGCACGACCTGGATCGTGCTGCGGCGTGAAAGTGTGCTGCGCGAATACGCGCTGGATTTCATCAGCGTGTTTGCGCCGCATCTGGAACGTCGCGCGGTGAGTCGTGCGCTCGCCAATGGCAGTGCTGGCCTATCGCAATGGCCCGGCGTGCCACATTGGCGCGAGCGGCAGGTGCCGCACAAAGTTCTGGATCAGGTGGCCGAGGCGCGTTGAGCGCGTCGGGACGCTTTTACAGTTTTTTTGCTCGTCATCCTAGCGAGGCGCTTCTCAACAACCGAAGCGCTGGTCAAGCTGAGATCCAATGACGTTCCGAACTGCTAAAGACGCTGGATTTCAGCCTTCGCTGGAATGACGAGCTGGGGCCGCAAAGCCGCGTTATACCTGCAGCAATCCACGCTGTTGCAATAGCGACACGATGTGCCGTGCCAGCACTACCGGTTCCGCGGCATTGCCATCCACACGCAACTCAGGTTGCTGAGGTTCCTCATACGGATCACTGATACCAGTGAAATGAGTGATCACGCCAGCACGCGCTTGCGCATACAGGCCCTTGCGATCGCGCGCCTCGCAGACCTCCAGCGCCGTGGCCACATGAATCTCGATGAAGTCGCCGTGCGTCTCGACCAGCGCACGGGCTTCGGCGCGCGCGTCGGCATAAGGCGCGATCGGTGCGCACACGGCAACACCACCGTGACGAACGATTTCGCTGGCAACGTAGCCAATACGCGTCACATTGGCGTTGCGGTCCTCACGCGAAAAACCGAGCCCGCGTGACAGATGCTTGCGCACTTCATCGCCATCGAGCACGGTCACAGAGCGGCTGGTGCGTTCCAGCAGCTGTGCCACCACCGCTTGCGCAATGGTTGACTTGCCGGCGCCGGACAGCCCGGTGAAGAACAGCGCGAAACCACGCGTCGCCTGTACCGGGTGGCGCTCGCGGAGAATCTCCACGACCTCGGGGAACGAGAACCACGACGGGATCTCACTGCCCTCCTGCAAATGCTGGCGCAGCTGAGTGCCGGAGACGTCACGCACTTCGTCCTCCGGCAGAACTTCCGTCGACGGCAGATAGGTATCGCGGTTGGCGACATACACCATCGCCGGGAACGGCACGATGCGGATGCCAAGTTCGTCCTGATGACGCTCCAGCAAGTGCTGCGCATCGAACGGGCCGTAGAAGGGCTTGCCGCTGGCATCCTTGCCCGGACCGGCATGATCGCGACCGACGATGAAATGGCTGGCCCCATAGTTCTTGCGGATGATGGCGTGCCACAACGCCTCGCGCGGACCACCCATGCGCATGGCCAGCGGCAGCAGCGACAACCTGGCGCTGTTGATCGGGTACTGCGGCAGCAATGCCTGGTAGCAACGCACACGCGTGTAGTGGTCGATATCGCCGGGTTTGGTGCGCCCCACCGATGGCTGCACCAGCAACTTCGCGCCGACTTGTTGCGCGGCTCGCAAGGTGAGTTCGCGGTGAGCGCGATGCATGGGGTTGCGCGTCTGGAACGCGACGATGCGATGCCAACCGTTCGCGGCAAACCACGCACGCAGGCTGCGCGGCGTATCGCGCAACGCGGTGAAGTCATAGTGCGCCGGCTCCTGGATGCCGCGTACACGGCCACCCAGGTTGACCGGGCGATAACGCTCCAGCAATTCGGCCGCGCCGGGATGGGTACGGTCGGTGGTACCGAACACCTGGCGCGCTTCATGCTCGCGGTCGGGACGATAGATGTCCTCCACTTCCAGCACCGCCAGCGGCACGCCCTGCGAATCGCGCAATGCCACTTCGCTGCCAGGGGCAAGCCGCGCGGCGAACTCCTCGCTCACATCGAGCGTGATGGGAATCGGCCACAGCGTGCCATCTGCCAGACGCAGCTCATCGACCACGCGGTCGTAATCGCGCTTTCCCAGGAAACCTTCCAGCGGAGAAAAGGCTCCGCTCAGCAGCAGCTCAAGATCGCATAGCTGGCGCGTGTCCAGATCGATACCTGGCAAACCCGCGCTGCGCTGCTTCAACAGCGCGGCGTCGACGGGCGGCAGGTACAGCTCCTTCAGCTCACCGCCATGGGGGGCGATCAGCGTGGATTCTTCAAATGTCTCGAGTTCGGAAAGATCGGCTTCGGCAATGGCAATCTGGCTCATCGTGGGCTTCTTGTTTTATCGGGGCTGTGGCCAGCGCATGGCACTGGGGTGAGTCTGTGCGTTCGGGTCAGGCCAATCCGTGCAGGCCGCATTCGCGCTTGAGACCGAAAAAGCGCGAGGCATCTCTGTCCGTGCCCGGTTCCCAGCGATGCGTGGTATGCACATCGCCGATGGAGATGTATCCCTGGTCCCACAACGGGTGATAAGGCAGCCCATGACGGCGCAGGTACATGCCCACGTCGCGGTCGGTCCAGTCGGCGATGGGGTGAAACTTCCAGCGACCGTCGCGCCGCTCCGCATAGGGAATGGCCGCACGCGTTCGTGCCTGGCTGCGGCGCAGCCCGGCAAACCACGAGCCGGCGTGCAGCTCCTTCAGTGCCTGCTGCATCGGTTCCACCTTGCGCAGCTGGTTGTAACGGTCGATACCCGCCACGCCACGCTCCCACAGGCGACCTTCGCGTGCCTCCATCCAGGCTGCGCTTTCGGTAGCGCTGTAGATCTTGAGGTTCAGCGCCAGCCGATCGCGCAGCTCTTCGATGAAGTGATACGTCTCGGGAAACAGGTAACCGGTATCGATCAGCACCACGGGCAGATCAGGCCGCTGCCGCGTGAGCAGATGCAGCGACACCGCCGCCTGTGCGCCGAAGCTCGACGACAACACATGCGTGCCGGGCGCATAGGCCAGCGCCCATACCACACGCTGCTCCGCGCCTAGCGTGCCGAGCCACTGGTTCAATGCGTCCAGCGCTCTGGAGTCGTGCTGCGCGTCCTCGAGCAGTGCCTGCTTCACGCCGACACCTCCGCTGCCACGCGTGGCGAAACTGGTGCGATCACACGGGTGCGCACGAGGAAATCACCGAAGTACTCACCCTGCTTGCGCTCTGCGGCGTAACGCGCGAACAACGGCGACAACGCATCAAGGATCGCCGCCTCGTCCACGTTTTCCCGATAAATCCGGTTGAGCCGCTGCCCGCGAAAATCCGCGCCCAGGCGCAAGTCATAGCGGCCTGGCCCGCGTCCGACCAAAGCGATCTCTCCAAGGTACGGCCGCGAGCAACCGTTAGGGCAGCCGGATATGCGCAGCAAAATCGGCGCATCGGCAAGGCCATGCGACTCCAGCAAGGCTTCCAGCTTCGGCAACAGCGCGGGCAAGTAACGCTCGCTTTCGGCCATCGCCAGACCGCAGGTAGGCAACGCCACGCACGCCACGGCGTGACGACGGATGCCGCTGTGCGCGCGATAGCCGTCCAGTCCGTGCGACGCAACGATGGTGTCGATGCGTTCGCGCTGGTCCGCCGGCACGTTGGCCACGATCACGTTCTGATTGCAGGTGAGGCGAAAATCGCCCTGATGCACTTTTGCCAGTTCACGCAGGCCTGTAAGCCAGCGACGCTCACCGACATCGGCAAGGCGCCCGGACTCGATATGCAACGTCAGATGCCAGCGGCCATCGACGCCTTCGATCCAGCCGTAGCGGTCGCCGTTGTGATCGAACTGGCAGGCGCGCTCCGGCTGCAGCGCAAAGCCCAGTCGCGTTTCCAGCTCAGCCTTGAAAGCGTCCAGGCCACGATGATCGATGGTGTACTTCAGCCGCGCGTGCTTGCGCTCACTGCGGTTGCCCCAGTCGCGTTGCACGGCCACCACCGCCTCGGCAACTGGCAGCAACTGTTCCGGCGTGACAAAACCGATGACGCTGGCCAGGCGCGGATACGTCGTGGCGTCGCCTTGCGTCGCGCCCATGCCGCCGCCAACGGCCACATTGAAACCTTGCAGCGTGCCCTGCTCGACGATGGCAATCAGGCCCAGATCCTGCGCGAATACGTCGACGTCGTTCAAGGGCGGGATCGCAAGGCCGATCTTGAATTTGCGCGGCAAGTACGTGGTGCCGTACAGCGGTTCCTCATCCTTCGGCTCGTCGACAAGCGGTTCGCCATCGAGCCAGATCTCGTGATAGGCGCGCGTCTTCGGCGCCAGCTCTGTGGAAAGCAGCGTGGCCCAGTTGTAGGCCAGCGCATGTGCGGAAGACTCCACCGGATTGGGTGTGCTCACCACATTGCGAACCACGTCGCCGCAAGCGGCGATGGTGGTGGCCAGCGCATCGTGGATGGCGGCAATGGTCGCCTTCAGGTTGTGCTTGATGATGCCGTGCCACTGGAAGGTCTGCCGCGTTGTGATGCGCAGCGTGCCGTTGGCGTGTTCAGTCGCCAACTGGTCGAACACCAGCCATTGCGCGGGCGACACCACACCGGAGGGCAAGCGTGCGCGCAGCATGAACGCATAGGCCGGCTCCAGTTTCTGCTTGCGACGCTCTTCGCGCAGATCGCGATCGTCCTGCAGATAGCTGCCATGAAACTTCAGCAGCTTGTTGTCGTCATCGCTGATCGCATTGGTGACCGCATCGCGCAAACCCTCGGCAATGCCGCCGCGCAGGTAGCGGCTGTTTGCCTTGATGCGCTCGAAGTCGGAAAGCGCGGGCTTGGAAGGTGATGTCGTCATCTCAGTACACGTCGCGGGCGTAACGGCCCTGTTGCAGGAGACCGGACAGCCATTCCCTCGCCTGGTCCGGTGTTTGGCCGCCGTGCGTAACGGCGATATCGATCAGTGCGGCGTGCACGTCCTTCGCCATGTGATTGGCATCACCGCAGACATAGAGATGCGCACCATCCTGCAGCCAGTCATACAGTTCGCGCCCCTGCTCTCGCAGCCGTTGCTGCACGTAGACCTTGGATGCGCCATCGCGCGAGAACGCAAGATCCAGGCGATGCAGCGAACCGTCGCGCAAGGCTGCCTGCCACTCCATCTGGTAGAGGAATTCGCTGCTGAAATGGCGATTGCCGAAGAACAGCCAGTTGCGGCCGCTTGCGCCCGTTTCGCGGCGCTCCTGCACAAAGGCGCGAAACGGCGCCACGCCGGTGCCCGGGCCGATCATGATGATGTCGCGCGCATCGTCCTGTGGCAGGCGGAAGCGCTCGTTCGACTCGATGTAGATCGGCAGACGCTGCTCGTCGCCCGCCTGGGCAATGAACGAAGAGGCAGCGCCCCAGTGACGCTCGCCATGTGCGTTGTAGTCCACCACGGCCACGGTGAGATGCACTTCGTCGCCGACGGTCTTCTGGCTGGAGGCAATCGAGTACAAGCGCGGCATCAGCGGCCGCAGCGCTGCGACCAGTTCCTCCGCCGACCAAATGCCGGGATAGCGCCGCCACAGGTCGATCGGCTGATGCTCAGCCAGTAGCGTCGCGAGGGCAGCGGATTGGTCGGGCCGCAGAAGGCGCGCCAGATCCTCTTCGCCGCTGACATCCGCCAACGCCGCAATCAGCGGGCGGCTGAGCCGGGTAAGTTCGCGTTCGTCGGCCAACCATTGCTGCAACGGCAGGCTGCGACCGGCATGGTTCACCGCCTGCTCGCCATCGAGCCGCAGCACTGATAGCCATTGCGCGACCAGCGCTGCCGGGTTCCGCGGCCATAGGCCCAAGGAGTCACCCGGCTGATAGCTCAGGCCCGATCCCTCCAGCGAAAGCTCCACGTGCCGTACATCGCGCTCGGCATTGCGCGCCACGATGACCTGATTGTCCAGGATGGCCGCCGTGAAAGGACGCTCGCGCGAATACGCAACACGACTCGGCACGGCCTGCAGTGTGGCGACACGGGTGACCGGCTGGATGGTTCCCAACGCCTGTTTCGCCAGATCCAGCGCCTGCTCTGACCACGGCGTCGCCACCGCATCAACGTCGACGTCTGCTTCGCCCAGCGGTGCCAGACGCGATGCACCGAGTTCTGCCAGCCGCGCATCGAGTTGGCGACCTATCGCGCAGAACTGCGGATAGCTCGAATCGCCCAACCCAAGCACGGCATAGCGCAGGCCCGGCAGCTTGGGCGCACGCTTGCCGAGCACGAACTCGACCAGGCCGCGCGCGTCGTCCGGCGGCTCGGCGTCACCCTGAGTGCTGATCACCACGACCAGATGCGTTTCCTTCGCCAGCTCACGCTGGGGATAGGCATCGGCACGCAGCAATCGCACCGACAAGCCAGCCGCCTCGGCTTGCGCGCTCAACTGAGACGCCACGCGCTTGGCCTGGCCAGTCTGGCTGCCATAAAGAACCGTCAGTTGCTCGCCTGGCGCCTGTGCGGCCACCAGCGCCGTGGGCAGACCGCGCTGCAATCGCTCGGCCCTGCTCGCGCTCCATGCGGCGATCCAGTAAAGCTCGGCGGGACCCAGACCATCAGCCAGACGCTCCAGCGCGGACAGTCGATCACCTTCGACGGATGACAGGCGATTTTCAGTCGCAATGACGGCGTTCACATCAACTTCCTTTGGACGTCCATACTTCTGGCCACCCAAATTAGTCATGACGTCATGTCATGTGAAAGGACGTGTTGGCATATGCACATGTCCGCACGCTTATTTCCAATAAGGAGTACGCACCCCTTAAACTGGCCCTACCCACCCTCGTTCATGGCCCATGCTTACGGATTTCCTTACGTCCGCCGTCATCGGCGCGCTGGCCCAACTCGTCGATGGTGCGCTGGGCATGGCCTATGGCGTCACGTCGGCGGCGCTGCTGCTCACGCTGGGCATGCCGCCGGCATTGGCCAGCGCCAGCGTGCATTACGCGGAAACCTTCACCTGCGGCGCCTCGGGCATCAGCCACCTGCTGGCAGGCAACGTGTTGCGCAAGCTGTTCTGGGCGCTGGTTATCCCCGGTGCCATCGGCGCCACGCTAGGCGCTTACGTGGTCAGCCATGTGCCACCGACGTGGATGAAGCTGGCTCTCGCTCCCTACTTGATTGGCATGGGCCTGTTCCTGTTGTTCCGTCCACTCCGACGCCAACGGCTCCATGACGACACACCGCGCCAGACCCGCCCGTTGGGTCTGGTCGCCGGTTTCGCCGATGCGGTTGCCGGCGGCGGCTGGAGCGCGCTTACCGTCACCACCCTGGTGGCGCGCGGCGTCAGGCCCCGCATGGCCATCGGCACGGTGCATCTGGCGAAGTGCCTGGTCAGCGCTGTCGCCAGCATCAGTTTTTTCGTCCAGGTAGGTTTGCCGCACGGCGCCTCGGTGCTCGGTCTGATCGCCGGCGGCGTGGTGGCCGCGCCCGTCAGTGCGCTGCTGGCGCGCAAGATGCCGCCCCGTGCGGCCACTGTGCTTGCCGCGCTTGCCGTGCTGGCCATCGGCCTCAACAACGTGGCCAGGGGCTTGTTCACGCACTGACCGCGATCAACGGGCCGTCACACGGCGTTCGCTTAGAATGGGCGGATGACTACATCACGCCCCCTCCCCCTCGAAGTCCGCGGCACCGCCAAGCAGCCATTGGGCATGAGCCCGACGCAGTTCCTGCGCGATTACTGGCAGAAGCGCCCATTGCTGATTCGCCAGGCCTTTCCTGACTTCGTCTCGCCGATCGAACCGGACGACCTCGCCGGCCTGGCATTGGAAGAGTCGGCCCTGTCGCGCCTCATCATTCATGACGAAAAGCGTGACCGCTGGCAGGTGAAGACCGGCCCGCTGACCGAGAAAGATTTCGCCAGCACACCCGACAGCAACTGGACCCTGCTGGTGCAGGACGTGGACAAGTGGGATGCGGATGTCGCCGGCCTGCTTGAACACTTTACGTTCCTGCCGAGCTGGCGCCTGGACGACATCATGATTTCCTATGCCGAACCGGGCGGCGGCGTGGGTCCGCACGTGGACCAGTACGACGTGTTCTTGCTGCAGGGCATTGGGCAGCGCCACTGGGCGATCAATACCGATCCGGATGCTCCGAAGGATTTCCGCCTCGACGTTGAGCTCAAGCAGCTGCAGCACTTCGAGCCTACCAACGAATGGCTGCTGGAACCGGGCGACATGCTTTACCTGCCGCCGGGCGTGCCGCATGACGGCATCGCCTTCGGCGGCCCCTGCATGACCATCTCCGTGGGCATGCGCGCGCCGTCCCAGGCCGAGCTTACGGGCGACTTGGCCGACTTCCTGGCCGAGCGTCTGCCGGACGAGTTGCGCTACAGCGACGCTGACCTTGCACCCGCCAAGGCTGCCGGCGAGATCGACCGGGCTGCCATCGCACGTCTGAAACAGTCGCTGCCGTTCGCGGCTGGTCTCGACGAAGCCACTCTGATCGACTGGTTCGGTCGCTTCATCACGCGCTATCGCAGCGCTCAGCTGCCCGTGCCGCCGGAGAAAGCAGTGACCGAGGCGGCGCTGCTCAAGCAACTCGACGGTGGCGCGCAGCTGCTGCGTCATCCGTGGGCACGCATGGCCTGGGCGCGCACTAAGCGTGGTGCCACTTTGTTCGTCAACGGCCACGCCTACCCCGCTTCCGTCGAGCTGGCGGAACGCATTTGCCGCGAGCGCGAACTGAATCCCGGCAAGAAGGTGCCGGCCGCCGAAACAACCCTGCTGCTGACACTGGTCAACGAGGGGCATCTGGTCGTCCACAAACAGCGCCAGCGATGAAACTGCAGGACTTCCATGTCGAACATGCCGACTGGGCCCGCGCCAGCGAGCGCGAGGCTCTGCGTGCCATCCGGCTGGAAGTTTTCGTGCGGGAACAGGGCGTGCCCGAGTCGCTCGAATCGGACGATCTGGACCCGCTCTCGTTCCACCTGCTGGCCCGTGACGGCAGCGGCGAGCCGGTTGGCTGTGCCCGTCTGACGCCGCACGGCAAGATCGGCCGGGTAGCAGTGCGCCAGCCCTGGCGTGGCCAGGGTATCGGTGTCGGATTATTGCGAGCCCTGGTGGTCCGGGCGCGCGCGCAGGGTCGCGCGGACGTCGCACTGGACGCCCACTTCGCAGCGGTGGCGTTCTATGAGCGCGAAGGTTTCGTGGCGCACGGCGACACTTTCGAAGAAGCCGGCATCATCCATCAAACGATGCGTCTGGATCTCAGTTCCAGCACCGAGGGCAATGTCCCGGCATCCGGGCGCGACGCGATCGCCCTGCCCGCTGGCAGCCGCAGCGAGATCGCCGCCAGTCGCCTCCAGTTGCTAGCTGAAGCAAACCACCGGCTCTCCATTTACCAGCCCTACCTGACCGACGATATCTACACCAGCGCTTTGGAACTGGCCGAACTGCGCCGCATTGCCACCTCGGGACGTGGCGCCGAGATCCGCATCCTGCTGCACGATCCAGTCACCGCCCTGCGGGACAGCCACCGCCTCATCGCCCTCTCCCAACGCCTGCCCAGCGTGTTGCGCGTTCGCATACCGGTCGAGGAACTGGACTTGTCCTACACGTCCTCCTACCTGCTCACGGACCGGGGCGGCTATCTGTTCCAGCCCGACGCGCGACGAGCGGACGCTCGCGCCGCCTGCCGCGACCGCGCGTCCCAGGCGCCACTGATGCAGCACTTCAATGAAGTGTGGGAGCGATCCACACCCGCCACCGCGCTGCAGCCGCTCGATCTTTAGCCGGCGGCTGAACGGTCAGCTGCTCACCTGCCACGGTGCGGGTTCGTCACAATTCGCGCTTATCCAGGTACAAAACAGCGCTCTACGACGATGGTCGGTACCCCGGGACTCGAAATATCGCGCATCAACCCCATTTCCCATGGGCTTGTTGGGTTGCCGCGTCGCAGCAGCCCAAGGCTATAATTAACGGGATTTTTCCCAGCCATCCGGCCAACCCCGGTCGGAACGGCTGCAAGCTTCCCTTCCTCACCGGTGGTGACGTGAGCACTAATCTGATCCGCGAGTTCTTCGATTCCTCCCAACTCGCCGGCGGTAACGCCGATTATGTCGAACAGCTCTATGAATCCTGGTTGGCAGACCCCTCGTCGGTCTCGGCCGACTGGAGCAAATATTTCGAAACCTTCAAAGGCCGCGAGTCTGGGGATGTGCCCCACTCTGCGGCCATTGCGCGTATAGAAGCCGCGCAAAAGCAGCCCCGCTCCGCCGTTGCTGCCGGTCCGATGGATGACGCCCACGCCCGCAAACAGGCCGGCGTGCTGCGCATCCTCACCGCCTACCGCTCGCGCGGCCATCTGGCCGCCAACCTCGATCCGCTGGGCCTGGCCGAAAAGCTGCCCGCCCCGGATCTGGAGCCCGCATTCCACGGCCTGAGCGACGCCGACCTCGACACCGAGTTCGACTGCGGCAACTTTGCCGGCGGTGGCCAGCGCATGAAGCTGCGTGACCTGATCGCACGTCTGAAGAAGGTGTACACCAACACGCTCGGCGTCGAGTTCATGCACATCAGCAACCATGAACAGCGCAACTGGCTCTACACCCACATGGAGCAGGCCAACGGCAGCGCGGGCCTGGACAAGGCCGGCAAGCAGCGCGTTCTGGCCGAGCTGACCGCGGCAGAAGGCCTGGAGCGCTACCTTCACACCAAGTACGTCGGCCAGAAGCGCTTCTCGCTGGAAGGCGGCGACAGCCTGATCCCGATGGTGGACGACGTGGTCCGCTTCGCAGGCGACAACGGCATCAAGGAAGTCGTGATCGGCATGGCCCACCGCGGCCGCCTCAACATGCTGGTCAACATCCTCGGCAAGCCGCCGCGCACGCTGTTCAACGAATTCGAAGGCAAGTTCGATCATCCAGATGATCCCGCGCACTCGGGCGACGTGAAGTACCACATGGGCTTCTCCGCCGACGTCAAGACGCCCAACGGCGGCACCCACGTCGCGCTGGCGTTCAACCCGTCGCACCTTGAGATCGTCAACCCGGTGGTCGCCGGTTCCGTGCACGCGCGCCAGACGCGCCGCCGCGACACCGAGCGCAAGCAGTCGCTGGCTGTGCTGGTGCACGGTGATGCGGCGCTGGCCGGCCAGGGCGTGAACATGGAATTGTTCAACATGTCGCAGGCCCGCGGCTTCAAGATCGGTGGCAGCCTGCACATCGTGGTGAACAACCAGGTGGGCTTCACCACCTCCAATCCGCAGGACGCCCGCTCCACGCTGTACTGCACCGACCTGGCCAAGATGGTCAATGCGCCGGTGTTCCACGTGAACGGCGACGACCCGGAAGCTGTGATCCAGGCCACCCGCCTGGCTTACGACTTCCGCAAGCAGTTCCGCAAGGACGTCGTGCTCGACCTGGTGTGCTACCGCCGCCACGGCCATAACGAGGCCGACGAGCCGGCAGCCACCCAGCCGGTGATGTACCAGATCATCCGCAAGCGCCCGACCACCCGCGACCTGTACGCACAGCAGCTGGTGAAGGAAGGCGTCATCGCCGACGGCGACGCGCAGAAGATGTTCGACGAGTACCGCGCCCGCCTTGAGGCCGGCGAATCGATGACCGAGCTGACCACCGCGCTCATCAAGGACATCGAGGTCGATTGGGACCAGTTCATCGGTGGCAAGCTGTCGACCCAGACCCCTACCGGCGTATCCAAGCAGCGCCTGGTCGAGCTGGCCAACCAGATCCTGAAGTTCCCCAAGGACCTGACCCTGCAGTCGCGCGTTGCCAAGATCTACGACGACCGCGCCAAGATGGCCAGAGGCGAGCAGCCGGGCGACTGGGGCTTTGCCGAAAATCTCGCCTACGCCACGCTCATCGACGAGAACTACAACCTGCGCCTAGTTGGCCAGGACTGCGGTCGCGGCACGTTCTTCCATCGCCACGCGGTGCTGCATGACCAGAGCACCGGCTACACCTATATGCCGCTGGCCAATATCCGCGATGGTGCCGATGTCGAAGTGATCGACTCGCTGCTCAGCGAAGAGGCGGTGATGGCGTTCGAGTACGGCAGCTCCACCACCGACCCCTACACGCTGCATATCTGGGAAGGCCAGTTCGGCGACTTCGCCAATGGCGCGCAGGTGGTGATCGACCAGTTCATCAGCTCGGGCGAATCGAAGTGGAACCGCCTCTGCGGCCTGGCGCTGTTCCTGCCGCATGGCTATGAAGGTCAGGGTCCGGAGCACTCTTCGGCTCGCCTGGAGCGCTTCCTGCAGCTGTGCGCGCTGGACAACATGCAGGTCTGCGTGCCCACCACGCCGGCCCAGGCGTTCCACATGATCCGCCGCCAGATGGTGCGCCCGGCGCGCAAGCCGCTGATCGTGATGACACCCAAGTCGCTGCTGCGTCACAAGCTGGCTGTTTCCACGCTGGACGAACTGGCCACCGGCAGCTTCCAGCTGGTGATTCCGGAGCATCGCGAACTGACCGCCAAAAAGGTCAAGCGCGTGGTGCTGTGCTCGGGCAAGGTCTATTACGACCTGCTGGAAGACGCAGAGAAGCGCGGTCTCACCGACGTGGCCATCATGCGCGTGGAACAGCTCTATCCGTTCCCGCGCCCGGAAGTCACCGCCGAGCTTGAGAAGTACCCGGCCGCCAAGGAAGTCATCTGGTGTCAGGAAGAGCCAATGAACCAGGGTGCGTGGTTCCAGATTCGCCACCACCTGCAGGCCTGTGTCAGCAGCAAGCAGAGTCTCTCCTACGCGGGACGCTCCCGCTCGCCGGCTCCGGCCGCGGGCCACCTCAATACCCATGTCGCTGAACAGGCGGCGCTCGTCGGGCAGGCACTGGTCGCGCCGATCGGCACCGACCACGCGGCAGAATAAAGAAACTTAAAAGTGCGGCCATGGATGGCCGCTTTTTGACCTTAGCGTTCAGGGATGAACGCACTCATTAAGGAAAACACATGTCTATCGAAGTCAAAGTTCCCGTCCTGCCCGAGTCTGTCTCCGACGCTACCATCGCCACCTGGCACAAGAAGGCCGGTGATGCAGTTAAGCGCGATGAGAACCTGGTCGACCTGGAAACCGACAAGGTGGTGCTGGAAGTACCCTCCCCGGTCGACGGCGTGATCAAGGAACTGAAGTTCCAGACTGGCGACACCGTAAACAGCCAGCAGGTCATCGCGGTGATCGAGGAAAGCGCCGTCGCTGCTGCCGCCCCGGCCGCTGCACCCGTTGCTGCCGCTCCGACTCCGGCCGCTGCCGCCCCCGCTGCTCCGCAAGCCGCCGCCAAGGGCACTGAAGGCCTTTCCCCGGCAGGCCTGCGCGTTGCCACCGAACAGCAGATCGATCCCTCCAAGGTCTCCGGCACCGGCCGCGATGGCCGCGTGACCAAGGAAGACCTGGTCAACTACGGCAAGGGTGGCTCGACTCCGGCCGTCGCTGCGGCAGCCGCCAAGCCGACCCCGGGCGCTCGTCCGGAAGAGCGCGTGCCGATGACGCGCATGCGTGCTCGTATCGCCGAACGCCTGATGCAGTCGAAGAACTCCATCGCCATGCTGACCTCGTTCAACGAGGTGAACCTGGCCGAAGTGGTGAAGATGCGTAAGACGCTGGGCGAGCAGTTCGAGAAGGCCAACGGCGTGAAGCTGGGCTTCATGAGCTTCTTCGTGAAAGCCGCCGCGGAGGCACTGAAGCGTTACCCGGTGGTCAATGCCTCGGTCGACGGCAACGACATCATCTATCACGGCTACCAGGACATCTCCATTGCCGTGTCCACCGAGAAGGGTCTGGTGACACCGGTGCTGCGCGACGTGCAGGACATGGGCTTCGCCGATGTCGAGAAGGGCATTCTCAACTACGCCAAGAAGGCGCGCGACGGCAAGCTCGGTCTCGATGACCTGCAGGGCGGCACCTTCACCATCACCAACGGCGGCACCTTCGGTTCGCTGCTGTCCACGCCGATCGTCAACCCGCCGCAGAGCGCCATCCTTGGCATGCACGCCATCAAGGAGCGCGCCATCGTCGAGAACGGCCAGGTGATCGCCGCGCCGATGATGTACATCGCGCTCAGCTACGACCACCGCATCATCGACGGCAAGGACGCGGTGCTGTTCCTGGTCGACATCAAGAACCAGCTCGAGAACCCGCAGCGCATGCTGCTGGGCATTTGAGCGTCCCGCTCAAATGCCAAATAGGTAACGAAGCTCTGGCGGCGAGACGTGCGATCTCATCCACGCTCGCCGCACAAAATCCCCCGCTCCACCCCGCCGCGCTCCTAAGGCACGGTCGATAGCCAGGAAAAACCATGAGCGAAAAATTCGACGTCATCGTCATCGGCGCCGGCCCTGCCGGTTATGTGGCCGCGATCCGCGCCGCGCAGCTGGGCCTGAAGACCGCCTGCGTGGACGCCTTTGTCGGCAAGGATGGCAAGCAGGCCCTCGGCGGTACCTGCCTCAATGTGGGCTGCATCCCGTCCAAGGCGCTGCTCGACTCGTCCAAGCAGTTCTACAACATCGCGCACAATCTGCCGGTGCACGGCATCACCGTGGAAGGCGCCAAAGTCGACCTGGGCACGTTCATTGGCCGCAAGGACAAGATCGTCAAGCAGTTCACCGGCGGCATCGGTCAGCTGTTCAAGGCCAACAAGGTCACGCCGTTCTTCGGTACCGGCAAGCTGCTCAAGGGTAACGACGTCGAGATCACCGGCAACGACGGTTCCAAGCAGACCATCAGCGCCACCAACGTGATCCTCGCTTCCGGCTCGGTGCCGATCGAGCTGCCGTTCGCGAAGTTCGACAACAAGTTCATCGTCGACAACGCCGGCGCGCTGGATTTCACCGAAGTGCCGAAGCGCCTGGGCGTGATCGGTGCCGGCGTGATCGGCCTGGAACTGGGCAGCGTGTGGAAGCGCCTGGGTTCGGACACGACCGTGCTCGAAGCGCTGCCGGACTTCCTCAGCGTCGCGGATGCGGACATCGCCAAGATCGCCGCGAAGGAATTCGCCAAGCTGGGCCTGAACATCAAGCTGGGCGCCAAGCTCACCAAGGCCGAGATCAAGGGCAACGAAGTCGCCCTGACCTATGAAGACAAGGACGGCGCGCACGAGCTCACCGTCGACAAGCTGCTGGTGGCCGTGGGCCGCCGAGCCTACACCGACGGCCTGCTGGCCGCCGACACTGGCGTGAAGCTGGACGAGCGCGGCCGCATCGTGGTCGACGAGCACAACCACACTGGCGTCGACGGCGTGTGGGCTATCGGTGACGCCGTGCGCGGCCCGATGCTGGCGCACAAGGGTTCCGAGGAAGGCGTGGCGGTGGCCGAGTGGATCGCCGGCAAGGCTGGCCACATCAACCTCGACACCGTGCCGTGGGTGATCTACACCGAGCCGGAAATCGCCTGGGCTGGCAAGACCGAGAAGGAACTGAAGGACGCTGGTGTGCCGTACAAGGTCGGCACCTTCCCGTTCGCCGCCATCGGCCGCGCTGTGGCCATGAACGAAGCCATCGGCCAGGTGAAGATGATCGCCCACGCCGAAACTGACCGTATCCTCGGCGTGCACATGGTTGGCCCCGGTGTGTCCGAGCTGATCGCCGAGTGCGTGGTGGCGATGGAGTTCAAGGGCTCGTCCGAAGACCTGGCCCGCATCGTCCATGCCCACCCGACGCTGTCGGAAGCCGTACACGAAGCCGCCCTATCGGTCGACAAGCGCGCGATCCACAAGGGTAACTAAGCCCTGCGGCAAGGCCAACGCGGCCCGCTCGTGGCGACATGGGCGGGCCGTTGGTTTTTGTGGCATATATCAAGGCATAGCCTTCACCTCACGTCATTCCGGCGAAAGCCGGAATTCAGTGCCTTCGGCTTCGGACATTAAAGACGCTGGATGACCAGCTTCACCGTTTTAAAACACCTCCGGCTTTCGCCGGAATGACGAACTCAACTTTTCTGCGCACTACAAAGCATCCCATGCCCCAACCCAAAGCCCTTTGCGTCTACTGCGGCTCCAGCAGCGGAAGTCATCCCGACTATGTCGAGCAAGCTCGCGCCTTTGGCGCTGAGATGGCGCGGCGCGGCATCGCCCTAGTTTATGGCGGAGGGAAGGTCGGGCTGATGGGCACGGTGGCGGACGCCGTGCTCGCTGGTGGCGGCCAGGTGATCGGCGTCATTCCGCGTCAGCTGGTTGACCTGGAAGTGGCGCACGCCGGCCTTACCGAGCTGGTTGTGGTGGAAACCATGCACCAGCGCAAAACACGCATGTTCGAACTGTCCGACGCTTATGTGGCACTGCCCGGTGGCTTCGGCACGATGGACGAAATGTTCGAGATGCTGACATGGTCGCAGCTCGGATTGCATCGCTATCCGTGTGCCTTCCTCGATGTGCGCGGCTACTACACACAGCTGCGCGCGATGATGGATCACATGGTGACCGAACGTTTCGTGCGCCCCGAGCAGCGCGAAAGTGTATGGTTTGGTGAGGACATGCAGCATCTTTTCGACTGGATGGAAAGCTTCGAGGGCGTCTATACGCCCAAATGGATCGACCGCAGCAGCGTCAAGGCCTGAGCGAAGACCCGGCGCGTATCACCACAGGATTGGCCATGAGCACACCCAGCGCCTTTCGCGCCTTTCGCATTCACAATGACGCCTCGGGCTACCGTGGCGGTATCGAGACGATCAGTGCCGATGACCTGAGTGCAGGGGAAGTCCTGATCCAGGTGGCCTACTCCTCCGTCAACTACAAGGACGCGCTGGCCGGCACCGGCAAGGGCAAGATCCTTCGCCAATACCCGCTCATTGGTGGCATCGACGCGGCGGGCACGGTTGTTGCGTCCACCAACCCGGCCTTCAAGGAAGGCGATGCCGTGCTCTGTACCGGTAGCGGGCTTTCGGAAGTCCGCGATGGTGGCTACGGCGAGTTCATCCGCCTGCCTTCGGCCTGGACCATTCCGCTACCGAAGGGGCTTAGCCTGCGCGAAAGCATGATCATCGGTACGGCCGGCTTTACGGCCGCACTGTCGCTGCTGCGCATGCTGGACAACCGCCAGACCCAGACGCTGGGCCCGATCGCCGTTACGGGCGCCACCGGCGGCGTGGGCATGCTGGCCATCGATATCTTTACCCGCGCCGGCTACGCCGTGCACGCCATCAGCGGCAAGGCTTCGCATTTCGATTTCCTGCGTGACCTGGGTGCCGCCGAGTGCATCGACCGACACCAACTGGCCTTCAGTGGCAAGCCAATGGATACGGCCCGCTTCGGCGGTGCGCTCGA
Source organism: Dyella sp. OK584 (assembly GCF_057787755.1). Classification (NCBI taxonomy): domain Bacteria; kingdom Pseudomonadati; phylum Pseudomonadota; class Gammaproteobacteria; order Lysobacterales; family Rhodanobacteraceae; genus Dyella; species Dyella sp. OK584. Next base: position 2,782,060 of record NZ_CM173542.1, on the reverse strand, counting down.
CAACGTCGGCGGCGCCATGCTGGCCGGCCTGCTGCCGCTGATCGCGCCCTACGGTAATGTCGCCATCTGCGGCAATGCGGGTGGCATCGGCTTCGAAAGCACCGTCATGCCTTTCATCATCCGTGGCGCCAGCCTGCTCGGCATTGCTTCTGCCGGCACGGCGCGCGACATCCGCGACAGCGTGTGGCAGCACCTCGCCACCGACTGGAAGCCGCAACATCTTGAGCGCATTGCCACGCGCGAGGTCACGCTGGAGCAATTGCCCGAAGTATTCGATCGCATGCTCTCCGGCGAATCATTCGGGCGTACTCTGGTACGCGTTGGCGCGGCCGTATGAGCGCCGCGCTTGGAAGCTTGGCGACAGCGTCTTAGAATCCATCGAAACAACAAGGGGAATTCCACCTTATGGCACGCATCCTGATCGTCGACGATTCGCCGTCGCAGTTGCTGGGCATCAAGCGCATCGTCGAAAAGCTCGGGCACGAGGCGCTTACCGCAGAAGACGGCGCAGCGGGTGTCGAAGCGGCCAAGCGTGAGCGTCCCGACCTGATCCTGATGGACGTGGTGATGCCCAACCTCAACGGGTTCCAGGCCACCCGCACGATCAGCAAGGATCCTGAAACCTCGCACATCCCGGTCGTGTTGGTCACCACCAAGGATCAGGAAACCGACAAGGTGTGGGGGCTGCGCCAGGGCGCGAAAGCCTACGTCACCAAGCCGATCAAGGAAGAAGAATTGGTAAGCACGCTCAAGGAACTGCTGCCCGTCTGACCGGGCGCGCTCCACGAAAAAAAACGGCGCCATAGGCGCCGCTTTTTTTGGCTGCCCAACCAGGCTCACTGGCGCGGGTTGTAGTCGGCGAACTGTTCGCGCAAGGCCTCGTAGGCCACTCGCTGCGCGTCGGTATCGGCCACCGGCGCCCTGATCGACAATTCCACCAACTGGTCGCCCGGATGCGCCCCCGGCAAGCCGCGCCCCTTCAGACGCAACTTGCGTCCCGTCTGGGAGCCCGCCGGAATGCGCAAGTCCACCGTGCCCGCCAGCGTCGGCACCGGCAGCGTGGCACCCAGGGCAGCTTCCCACGGCGCGATCGGTAATACATGCAGTACATTCCGGCCATCCAGGCGGAAGCGCGCATCGTCGCGAATACCTACTTCTAGCAGCAGGTCGCCGTTTGGAGCGCCACCCATGCCGCCATGACCCTGACCAGCCAGGCGGATGACCTGCCCCGGCTGGATACCGGCCGGGATCTTCACTTCCAGCACCCGCTCTCCGCCGCGCCCGTCCTGCAAGGCCAGTCGTGTTTTGCCACCGTCGAACGCTGTCTGCAGATCGATCTGCACATGTGCATGCACATCGCCACCACGGCGCGCGTGAGGTGCCCCACGTGAACCGGCGCCGCGCCCGAACAGGCTCTCGAAGAAATCGCTGAAATCGCCACCGCCATCGCCACCGAAATCAAAGCCATGGCTCTGGCCCCAGCCCGGCGGCGGACGGAACTGCTCGCCGCCGCGATATCCGCCTGCGCGCAGCTCGTCATAGGCACGGCGCTTTTCGGCGTCACGAAGCACTTCGTTGGCTTCATTGATCGCCTTGAACTTGTCTTCGGCTCCGGCGTCCTTGTTCTTGTCCGGGTGATACTTCCTGGCCAGCTTTCGATAGGCGACCTTGATCTCGGCCTCCGTGGCCTCCGGCTTTACACCCAAGATGTCGTAATAATCTTTGAATTCCACTGCCACTCCCCGGCGATCAATCCGCTCAGCCCGGTGCGAAGGAAATCATGGTCCCCCGCCAACCGGCCGGCAACGCAACACTCGCCCGACTCGTATGGGTGATACATGGCGATGTCTCGCCACCCTCTCTATGGTTGGGCAAATGGGTGCGAAAGTCGCGTGATTCAAGGCGACAAGCCGCCTGCATGGCGCTAGCATCCCGCTCCTATCCCATCACCACAGGCATCCCCTCATGAGCATCCAGGTCGGCCAGACGTTGCCCGACGTCGAGATTCGCGCCATCGGCGCAAAGATCGAGCAAGCCCAAACCGGTCCACTGTTTGCCGGCCGCAAGGTGGTGATGTTCGCGGTGCCAGGCGCCTTCACTCCGACCTGCTCCAATCGTCACTTGCCAGGTTATGTGCAGCAATTTGCCCAGTTCCAGGCACGCGGCATCGATGTGATGTGCCTGGCGGTCAACGATGCCTACGTCATGCAGGCCTGGGCCACCTCGCAGAATGTTCCGCACGAACTGCTGATGCTGGCCGACGGCAATGGCAGCTTCGCCAGCGCACTTGGCCTTGAGCTGGATGGCAGTGGCTACGGAATGGGCCTGCGCTCCAAGCGCTTTGCGCTGTATGCCGAAGACGGCGTAGTGAAGCTGTTGCAAGTCGAAGCGCCGGGCGAATTCCGCGTATCGACGGCTGAAGCGATGCTGGAAGCAATCGGTTGATGGGACTCGGCCAAGCTCGCCAGACGGACGGCTATCTGAATGAGCCGCCTGGCGCGCCCCTGACAGAAAAAGGGAGTAGCCTCGTTACTCCCCATTCCGCGAAACCGATGCCATGACCAGCAAAGAGCGGCGGATACCTGGACCAGACCATCCCATCGGCATCACGCCCAATCCTGCCCATATCGTGGTCCGCGTGTCAGGGCGTGTCGTGGCCGATACGCGCTCAGCGCTGAGCCTGCGCGAAGCCTCGTATCCGGTGGTGCAATACATTCCGCGCAAGGACGTGGACATGTCGCTGCTTGTACGCACCGATCGACACACCTACTGTCCCTACAAGGGCGACTGCTCGTACTACAGCATCCCGTCGGGTGGCGAGCGCACCATCGATGCTGTCTGGACGTATGAGGATCCTTATCCGGCTGTCGCCGCGATCAAGGAATATCTGGCGTTCTATCCCGAACGCGTCGATATGATCGAAGAATCCGCGGATTGAAGACCGCGCTCCTTAAAAAAAGAAACCCGGCGATGCCGGGTTCTTTTTTTACATGAAGCGATGAATCACTCGGCGTCGTTGGGCGCATCCGCAACAGGTTCAGCCTGACCTTCCTCGCCTTCACCGTTCTCGACTTCCGCATCAAGACGAACCACGCTTACCAGCGATTCTTCGGTGGGCAGACGGATCAGCGTGACACCCTGAGTATTACGGCTGAGCTGCGAGATTTCGGCCACGCGCGTGCGCACCAACGTGCCCTGATCGGAGATCAGCATCAGCTCGTGCGCCTCGGTAACCTGCGTGGCGGCGACCAACGCACCGTTACGCTCGGAACACTGGATACCGATCACACCCTGCGTACCGCGGCCCTTCTTCGGGAACTCGTCGAGTGCAGTGCGCTTGCCATAGCCACGTTCAGTCGCCGTAAGGACGTCCCCCTCGGCGGCCACGATCAGCGACACCACATTCGCCTCGTCGGCCAACTTCATGCCGCGCACACCCGTTGCGGTACGTCCCATCGAACGGACTTCCGACTCATCGAAGCGTACGGTTTTGCCGTTGGAGGCAAACAGCAGCACGTCGCTGTTGCCATCGGTGAGTTCCACACCGATCAGCGCATCGCCCTCATCGAGGTTGATCGCGATCTTGCCCTTCTGCAGCTGGAACGCGAACTCGGTGAGCGGCGTCTTCTTCACCGTACCCCGCTTGGTGGCAAAGAACACGAAGCGGTCGTCGGTGTATTCGCGCACCGGCAATACAGCCTGCACCTTTTCACCCTCGCCTAGCGGCAACAGATTCACCATTGGTTTGCCACGCGCGTTCGGTCCTGACTCCGGCATCTGGTACACCTTGAGCCAGTACACGCGACCGATGCTGGTGAAGGCCAGCAGCGTGTCATGCGTGTTGACCACCCAAAGCTGCTCGACGAAATCCTCGTCCTTCAACGCGGAGGCCGAGCGGCCCTTGCCGCCACGACGCTGCGCACGATACGTGCTGGCCGGTTGGCGCTTCACGTAACCGGTATGCGACAGCGTAACGACCACGTCTTCCGGCGCGATCAGGTCGAGTACGTTGAGATCTTCCTGCGAATGCTGGATCTCGGTGCGACGTTCGTCGCCGAACTCTTCCTTGATGACTTCCAGTTCGCCGCGGATCACCGTAAGCAGGCGCGCGGGGTCTTCGAGGATTTCGATCAAGCCGCGGATCGTCTCGAGAATCTGGCGGTATTCGTCGGAAAGCTTGTCCTGCTCCAAGCCGGTGAGGCGGTGCAGGCGCATGGCCAGGATTTCCTGGGCCTGCACTTCGGACAACTGATAGCCATCGCTCTTGAGGCCATCGCGCGGATCCATGTCTTCCGGTCGCGAGGCTTCGGCACCGGCGGCGCCAAGCAACGCGCTCACCATGCCCGGCTGCCACTTGCGCGCGAGCATGCGCTCGCGTGCTTCCTGCGGCGAGGCCGAGTTACGGATCAGCTCGATCATCTCATCGATGTTGGCGAGCGCAACAGTGAGACCTTCCAGAATATGCGCGCGGGCACGGGCCTTGCGCAGCTCGAAGATAGTCCGGCGCGTCACCACTTCACGGCGGTGACGAATAAACGCCTCGAGGATGTCCTTGAGGTTGAGCAGGCGCGGTTGGCCGTCCAAAAGGGCGACCATGTTGATGCCGAAGGTGACCTGCAGCTGCGTCTGCTGGAACAGGTTGTTGAGCACCACGTCGGCCATCGCATCGCGACGGATCTCGATCACCACGCGCATGCCGTCTTTGTCGGACTCGTCGCGCAGCTCGCTGATGCCCTCGAGCTTCTTTTCCTTGACCAGCTCGGCGATCTTCTCGATCAGGCGAGCCTTGTTCACCTGGTACGGCAGCTCGTGAACGATGATCGTCTCGCGACCGTTCGACTCAGTCTCGATCTCCGCCCGCGCACGCACGAGGATGCGGCCTCGGCCGGTACGGTAGGCCTCGATGATGCCGGAGGAACCGTTGATGATGCCCGCGGTCGGGAAATCCGGACCCGGGATGTACTGCATCAGGTCCTCGATCGACAACGTGGGATCGTCGATCAGGCCAATAGTGGCGGCGACAACTTCGTTGAGATTGTGCGGTGGCACGTTCGTGGCCATGCCCACCGCGATGCCCGCCGAACCATTGATCAGCAGGTTCGGTACGCGCGTGGGCAGCACCAGCGGCTCGTGCTCGCTCTCGTCGTAGTTGGGGCCGAAATCAACGGTGTCCTTGTCGATGTCGGCCAGCAGCTCCTGCGTAAGGCGCGACATGCGCACCTCGGTGTATCGCATGGCAGCGGCGTTGTCGCCGTCCACCGAACCGAAGTTACCCTGGCCATCGACGAGCATGTAGCGCAGCGAGAACGGCTGGGCCATGCGCACGATCGCGTCGTAAACCGAGGCGTCGCCGTGCGGGTGGTATTTACCGATGACGTCACCGACCACGCGGGCCGATTTCTTGTAAGCCTTGTTCCAGGCGTTGCCTAGTTCGTTCATGGCAAACAGCACGCGGCGGTGTACCGGCTTCAGACCATCGCGGGCATCTGGAAGGGCGCGGCCCACGATCACGCTCATGGCGTAATCGAGGTAGCTTTGACGCATCTCGTCTTCGATGTTGACGCGAATGACTTCTTTGGCGAGTTCTGCCATCAATCGGCTTCCCTGATGATGAAAAAGGCCGCAGTGAGCGCAGCTCGGATGAGTGCGCTAGCGGCCCGAAAGGCAACTCCGAAAGTGTAACACGTTTGTCGCTGAATTCACAGTATTTTCACATTGAAAATCAATGGCTTACGTTGACGTCTTGGCGCTCTTGAAAAGCACTCCGCGAGCTGTCGCGAAATTGACCAGCGAAGCTGCGGCCGAACTCGCCGCCACCGCCACGGCCGGCCAACGATGCAGCCACGGATACACCATGAGAATCGCAGCGTAAGCACCGTAGTTGACCACCGCGCCCACGCTCATCAGCGCGATCCAATGCAGCCATTCGGCACGCAGCGAGCGGCCACTGTCCCGATGTGCAAACGTGTACCGACGGTTCCACAGCCAGGTTGCCGTGGCTGCGGAAAGGAAAGAGACCACGCGGGCGACATAGGGATTCCAATGCCCCCAACTAACCAATGCCTGCACCACACCGGCATCGACTATCAGGCCGATGGTGCCGCCTATACCGAACAGCAGCACCTGACGACGCAGGCTCATCGACCGAACATGGCCTGCATGGCGAGCGTGGTCGGGCGTTCGATCACGCCGCGCTCGGTGACGATGGCGTCGATCAGGTCGGCCGGCGTGACGTCGAATACGGGATTCCACGCCTGTGCGCCCTCGACCACGGTGCGACGACCGGCTACCGAAAGCAGTTCCGCCGAATCGCGCAGCTCGATCTCGATGTCTTCGCCTGACGCGGTGGCCATGTCGACCGTGGACGATGGCGCCGCCACCATGAACTTCACCCCGTGGTGGCGCGCGGCGATGGCCAGCTGATAGGTACCGATCTTGTTGGCGGTATCGCCGTTGGCGGCAATGCGGTCAGCACCGACGATGACCCATTGCACCGCACCCGAGCGCATCAGGTGGGACGCGGCCGAATCGGCGATGAGCTTGGCGGGGATGCCGTCGCGCACCAATTCCCACATGGTCAGGCGTGCGCCCTGCTGCCACGGCCGCGTCTCGCCGGCATAAACCTGTTCGATGTGTCCGCTTGCCACACCGGCGCGTATCACGCCCAGCGCCGTGCCGAAGCCCGCCGTTGCCAGCGACCCGGTATTGCAGTGGGTAAGCACGCCCGAATGCGGTGCAATCAGGGCTGCTCCCAAACTACCCATATGGCGGTTGGCAGCCAGATCCTCGTCCTGGATCGCCTGTGCCTCACGCTCCAGCGCCGACGCATCGGCGCCGGCGGCAATGCGTGCCTTCATGCGATCAAGCGCCCACATCAGGTTGACCGCCGTGGGACGCGCCGCGCGCAGTGCGGTCAGCGCCGCGTCGAGCGGTTCACCCTGCTTGGCTGCCAGCACTACGCCCCAAGCTGCAGCGATGCCGATGGCCGGCGCACCGCGAACGGCGAGATCCTTGATGGCCTGCGTCACCTGGCCAGCCGTGTTGCAGTCGATCCAGCGCTCCTCCTGCGGCAACAGGCGCTGATCGAGCAATCGTAGGTGGTCACCCTGCCATTGCACGGCACGGATGCGGTCGTAGCGGTCGAAATCCATAAACGGTCTTGCCAATCGAAGTAAACGGAAAGCGGGCGTTATGCCCGCAACGGGAAATCAGGGACCGTCGGGCATCAGCAGCCACAGCACCAGATAGGCCACGATGCCCGAACCTCCAAGAAACGTGAGGAGCACCCACAGCACGCGGACCAAGGTCGGATCCCAGCCCAGATAATCGGCGATGCCACCGCAGACGCCGGCAACCTTTCTGTCGGTGAGCGAACGGTGCAGACGCTTTTCCATGATCGATGCCCTCTCCCTTGGTGTGAACTCAGTTTCGCGTACTGAGCCACTGATGGATAGCCGGCGGCACTTCGCGCTGTGCGCGCCCGGAAACATAGATCCCGATGTGCCCGCCCTTGAATGCCAGCTGCGTGTAGTCGGTAGTGCCCACATGACGACCCAACGCACGTGAAGCGTCCGGCGGCACGAGATGATCCTGCTCGGCAAAGATGTTCAATACAGGCTGCGTGATCATGCCCAGGTCCACCGGCTTGCCGCCAATCACCAGTTCGCCCTTGACCAGCTTGTTCTGCTGATAGAACTCCTTGATGAATTCGCGGAATGCTTCGCCTGCCTGGTCCGGCGAATCAAAGATCCACCGTTCCATGCGAAGGAAGTTCTGCAGCTCCTTGGGGTTGTCGAGAATGTCGACCAGGCCCACATACTTTTGCTGGTTAAGTCGCACCGGCTTGAGCGTGAGATACACCCAGTTGAGCAGCTCCGCGGGAATGTTGCCCATGGTGTCGACAAAGCGGTCGATATCCAGCTCACGCGACCAGTGCGAGAGCATGTTGTCCGGCGTCTGAAAATCCACCGGCGTAACCATGGTGATCAGGTTCTTGACCTTCTCTGCATGGGTGGCCGCATAGCACAGCGAGAACGTACCGCCCTGGCAAATGCCGAGCAGGTTGATCGCATCGACACCGGCGTCGCGGCTCACGGCATCCACGCAGCGATCGAGGTAGCCGTTGATGTAGTCATCCAATGTCAGCCAGCGATCGGCGCCATCGGGATAACCCCAATCCAGCAGATAGACGTCCTCACCCTGCTCCAGCAGGTTGCGAACCATCGAGCGGTCGTCCTGCAGGTCGGTCATCCATACCGTGTTGACCAGTGCATAGACGATCAGCGTCGGCGTTTTCGCCGTAGGCGCGCCCTGCCCCTTCATATGCCATACGGTGAGCTTGTCTTCGCGATAGACAGCTTCGCGCGGGGTATTGGCGTATTCGGGCTCGGTCTGGTGCGCAAGATTGCCCAGCCCACTGGCCAGCTTGCGCTGGAAGGCTGAGATCTCACCCAACAGTGCGGCCGGATCGAGGCGTAGCGGCGGAAACATCGGCACTCCTTACTTGCGTGTGCGCGTGGTGCCGCGCACGACAGACTTGCGGGCGACCACCGCGGCGGCCGGCTTGGCGCGTTGCACGACGGCCTCTTCCTCTGACGCGCGCTTACCCCCGCGCGCGGAGGGTTTCTTTGCAGGAGCCTTCTCTGCCCCGGGCTTGGCGGAGAGCTGGCGCTTGAGCGCAGCCACTTCCGCGCGCAAGGTTGTGACATCTTCCGAGTCCGTGGACGAAGCACTGGCGCGCAACTCGCGACGCAGCTCATGCAGGCGCTTGCCCAAGGCAGTGACCTCGCTGCGCGTAGGTATGCCCAGTTCACGGCAGAGCGATTCAAGTTGCTGTTGCTGCAACTCGCGAACGCGGCTTTGCGCGTTGACCATCAGGCCATAGACATGGCGAAATTCGTCAGAAAGCGCGATCTGTGCGTACGCTTCCTCCGCACCATCCACCCACAGGTCGTATAGCGCCTTGAGCGATTCCACCGGCTTGGACGAAGGACCGAGCGCGACGAGCTTCGCGTGCAAGCGCTCGAATCCTTCCTTGTTGGCGCGCTGGATGAGTGCCTGATACTTGTTGTAGCTGTCCACATACTCGCGCATGGCGGCAGCCAGCGCCTGCTGATGCAACTGGCGCTCTCGGGTGTAGCCAAAGGCAGCGAGATGCTCGACGTCGAACGAGAATCCACCAGCGCCCAGCGGGCTCTGACTCGCCTGCAACCAGCCCTGCCACTGCTGCGCAAAGCTGCGCGCGGCCTCGCTGTCGAGACTGGCAAAGGCATGGCCAAAGGGTTGGCCGCCGAGGCTTGAAAACAGCTGCTGCAGCTGCTGCGGCCAATCGGTACCACCCTGCCCCAGCCCACTGCTGGCTGCGCCCTGTAGCCACTCACCGTAACCCTTGAGAGCGGTCATGCTGCGCGAGAGCAGATCGTCGCCTGCGCCTGCATGAAACATAGGCGAGACCGACGCAAAAGGGTTGGCCGTGGTCGTCGTTTGCTGTTGCAGATAACGGGTCCAGGCGTCCCAGGATTGCTGCGCGAGCGCCTGGTAATCCTTCAGAAAATCACTTGCCTGGTCAGCCATGCCCACATCCTCATCGCATTGTCGGCATCCTAGCAAAAGCGTGTTGCAGCGGACGCAAAAACCCCATTAGGAACGGAGTGTTTGGCTCACCTCCGGCGCAGCAAGAAATTTCGCAGCGCACCAAAACGCAAAAGCCCGGCACGAGGCCGGGCTTTTGCTTGTTACTGCGAGGCAGCGACTTAGGCGTTGGCGCCTTCGTCCTCGGCCACGGCCTTCATGGACAGGCGGATACGGCCTTGCTTATCCACTTCCAGCACCTTGACCTTGACGATATCGCCTTCCTTCAGCTTGTCGGAGACCTTCTCCACGCGCTCGCTGGAAATCTGCGAGACGTGAACCAGACCGTCCTTGCCCGGCATGATGGTGACGAATGCACCAAAGTCCATCAGCTTGGCGACCTTGCCCTCGTAGATGCGACCCGGCTCGACGTCGGACACGATCTGCTCGATGCGCGCCTTGGCGGCGTTGGCAGCCTCACGGTTGACCGAAGCGATGATCACGGTGCCGTCATCGCTGATATCGATGGTGGTGCCGGTCTCTTCGGTGATCGAGCGGATGGTGGCGCCGCCCTTGCCGATGACTTCGCGGATCTTGTCCGGATGGATCTTGATGGTGAGCAGGCGCGGGGCGTACTCGCTCATCTCCGAACGGGCGGTGGTGATGACCTTGGCCATCTCGCCGAGGATATGCAGGCGACCCTGCTTGGCCTGGGCCAGCGCGGTACGCATGATCTCTTCGGTGATACCGTCGATCTTGATGTCCATCTGCAGCGCAGAAATACCCTCAGCACTACCAGCCACCTTGAAGTCCATGTCACCGAGGTGATCTTCATCACCCAGGATGTCAGAGAGCACGACGAAGTCGTCGCCTTCCTTGACCAGACCCATGGCAATACCGGCCACCGGCGACTTGAGCGGCACGCCGGCGTCCATCATGGCCAGCGAGGAACCGCACACCGAAGCCATCGACGAGGAGCCGTTGGACTCGGTGATTTCCGAGACCACGCGGATCACGTACGGGAACTCTTCGATGGACGGCTTAACAGCCTGCACGCCGCGCTTGGCGAGACGGCCATGGCCGATCTCACGACGTTTCGGCGCGCCGAAACGGCCAGCCTCACCCACCGAGAACGGCGGGAAGTTGTAATGGAACAGGAAGGGGTCCTTCGACTCGCCTTCCGGCGCGTCGATGATCTGCGCATCGCGGGTGGTGCCCAGCGTGGTCACGACCAGCGCCTGCGTTTCACCGCGGGTGAACAGCGCCGAACCGTGGGTACGCGGCAACACACCGACGCGCACGGTGATCGGGCGGACGTCGTCCAGGTTACGACCGTCGATGCGCACCTTGGTCTTCAGCACGCCGTCGCGCATGGTGTGGTACTCGAGCTCGGCGAATTCCTTCACCAGCTCGGCGCCAGCCCAGCCCTTCGCCTCGGCGTCAGCCTTGAGCGAAGCGAGCACGTCGGACTTGATCGCGGCGATGGCGTCGCGACGCTGCAGCTTGTCGCGCACCTGGAACGCTTCGTCCAGCTTGCTGCCGACGGCGCCCTTGAGGGCTGCGACCAGCGACTCGTTGCGGGCCGGCGGCTGCCAGTCCCACGACGGCTTGGCGGCCTCGGTGGCCAGCTCAGCGATCGCACGGATGGCGGTCTGCATCTGCTGGTGACCGAACACGACGGCGCCGAGCATGACATCCTCGGACAGCAGCTTGGCTTCGGATTCCACCATCAGCACGGCGTTGGAGGTACCGGCAACAACCAGGTCCAGCGATGAGGTCTTCAGCTCGGTCGCGGTCGGGTTCAGCAGGTACTTACCGTCGACGTAACCGACGCGGGCAGCGGCGATCGGGCCCTTGAACGGGATGCCGGCGAGGCTCAACGCGGCGGACGCACCCAGCATGGCCGGGATGTCACCGTCGATCTCCGGGTTCATCGAGACGACCTGTGCGATGACCTGCACTTCGTTCTTGAACTCTTCCGGGAACAGCGGGCGCACCGGGCGATCGATCAGACGCGAGGTGAGCGTCTCCTTCTCGGTCGGACGGCCTTCGCGCTTGAAGAAGCCACCCGGGATACGACCGGCGGAGTAGAACTTCTCGACGTAGTCAACGGTGAGGGGAAAGAAATCCTGCCCCTCTTTCGCCTTGGATGCAGCTACCACAGTGACGAGCACCACGGTGCCGCCCATGCTGACCATAACGGCACCGGAAGCTTGGCGGGCGATTTCGCCCGTCTCCAGTGTGACTTCGTGATTACCGTACTGGAATGACTTGGTTACTTTCGCCACGTGTTTTGTCCTTGTCCGGTTAACGGCGCAGGCCGAGGCGCTCAATCAGGGTCTGATAGCGAGCGAGGTCGCGATCCTTGAGGTACGAGAGCAGGCTCTTGCGGCGGTTTACCAGCTGCAACAGACCGCGGCGGGAATGATGATCCTGCTTGTGCTCTTTGAAATGACCGGTGAGGTGGTCGATGCGGGCCGACAGCAGGGCAACCTGGACTTCCGGCGAGCCTGTGTCGTTCGGCACGCGGCCGAAATCAGCAATGATCTTGCTGGTCTGTTCTACGGTGAGGGACATGAGTATCTCTTCCTTAAAAGCCGATGCGAAGCTTGCGCAACATCACGGGATGACGTTGCGCAAGCTTCGCCTTGATGAATGAAAATTCTGAAACAAGCTGCGTATTGTAGCGACCGGAGCCCTATGACAACAAGACCGTCATGGTTGACGGCCATTACTCGGCAGATACCGGCAGGTTGAAACCACGCACGATGCGCAGCTTTCCGTCTACCGCATCGCCCAGGACCAGCAGGCGACCGTCCTCGGCGAATACCGCCAGCGGCCCGGTCATCAAGGGATCCAGCGGAATCTGCTGCCCCTGTGAGACGGCTGCGGTGCGCTCCGCATCCAGATGCAGCACGGGCAACCCCGCCAGGCCAGCCGACACCGGCAGCAACAGGGCCAGCAAGACATCGTCGCCCTGCTCCGCCGCGGCTTGAAGCTGCTCGACCGTCACCATGGTCGGCTCTCTGAACGGTTCCACCCACAGGCGACGCAGTCCAGTCAGATGCGCGCCGCAGCCCAAGTCCTCGCCCAGATCCACGGCGAGGCTGCGCACGTAGGTGCCTGAGCCGCATTCGACGTACAGGGTGAAGCTGTCGTCCGTGCGGGAGAGCAGGTCCAGCCGATACACATCTACTTCGCGTGAGGGCACTTCCACTGCCTCACCACGCCGCGCCTTGACGTATAGCGGCTCACCATCGCGCTTGATCGCCGAATAGACGGGCGGCACCTGGGTGATGCGCCCGCGCAGCTTGGCCAGCGACGTCTCGATGGCCGCGTCGGTCAGCGCTGGCACCGGCCGCTCTTGCACAATCTCGCCTTCGAGGTCGGCCGTGGTGGTAGTGGCGCCAAGCTTGCACTCGGCCAGATAGGCCTTGCGCGAGCCCAGCAACATGCCGGCGAGCTTGGTGGCCTCGCCGAAGCACAGCGGCAGCAGGCCGGTAGCCAGCGGATCGAGCGCGCCGGTGTGACCGCCCTTCTCGGCCCGAAAAATGCCCCTGCGAACAACCTGCAAGGCCTCGTTGGAGCTCAGCCCCAACGGCTTGTCCAACAGCACGATGCCGTGCAGTTCGCGAAAACGAATGCGGCGCTTCATGCGGGCGTGTTCACCCTAACCAAGCGGCCCGCGCCGGGAGCTGTTCTCCCGCAGACCAAAGAAGAACGAGGGAGCGTACGTCGGTACACCACCGAGTGATGACGCAGGCATGAGGGCAAACAGACCCGGCCCTCTGGGTTGCCTTGCCCAGCCCGCCATGCGGCAGCGCGCTGCTTGACCAAACGGCCAGCCTGCCCTGCGCGACGCACTTCCATCTGACGGCTTGGGCAAGGTAACGCTGGCCATTTGGTTAGGGTGAACACGCCCTTAGTCCTCGGTGCTTTCCTCGTCCGAGGCCGGGGTGCGCGCAGCTTCCTGCCGCAACAGGCTTTCGATGCGCTCGCCCTTGTCGACCGAGTCGTCGTACTTGAAGCGCAGCTCCGGCACACGACGCAGGCGCATGGTACGCGACAGCTCGCGGCGGAATTCGATTGCCAGCTCCTTGAGCCCCTTCATGGCCTCGACGGAACGCTCCGGTTGCAGCGCGGTGACCCACACCGTGGCCCAGTCGAGATCACGAGTGACCTCCACGTCCGACACGCTGACCGAAGGCAGGCCATGGTCGCGCACGGCGGCATGGACCAGCAGGGCCAGTTCGCGGCGCAGTTCGGCACCGACGCGGTCGGTACGCTTGAAATCGCGTGAAGGCATGTCGCACTCCTTTCAACCAAGGGCCTGCCGGCATGGCCGGCCCCGAAAAACGAAGCGAGCGATGTGGATGCCACACCGCCCGCCTGGGAAACATCACTGAAGATGCAGGCCCGCATGGAGCGGACCAGCCACCGTTACAGCGTGCGGGCCACCTCGATACGCTCGAAGCATTCGATCTGGTCACCGACCTTCACGTCGTTGTATTGCTTCACGGCGATACCGCATTCCATGCCGTTGCGCACTTCGTCGACCAGGTCCTTGAAGCGACGCAGCGATTCCAGTTCGCCCTGGAAGACCACGGTGTTGTCACGCAACACGCGGATCGGTTTGCTGCGCTTGACCGTTCCTTCGATGATCATGCAACCGGCCACCGCGCCGAACTTGGAGCTGCGGAACACTTCGCGCACCTGCGCGACGCCGATGATCTCCTCGCGCACTTCCTTGCCCAGCAGACCCGAAGCGGCCTGCTTCACCTGGTCGATCACGTCATAGATGATCGAGAAGTAACGGACATCGAGGCCGGAGGTATCAATCACCTTGCGTGCCGAAGCGTCGGCACGCACGTTGAAACCGATGACCAGCGCCTTCGATGCCGCTGCGAGCGTGGCGTCGGACTCGGTGATGCCGCCGACGCCGGCTGCGATCACGTTGACCTTCACGTTCTCGTTGCCGATTTGGCTGAGCGACTCGCGCAGCGCCTGCACCGAACCCTGCACGTCTGCCTTGACCAGAATGTTGAGCGTCTGCTGCTCGACACCCTGGCTCATCAGCGCCATGATGTCCTCAAGGCGGTTGGCCTTGCTGACCATGCGCGTCTCGCGACGCTTGAGGTGACGCTCTGCAGCCACTTCGCGGGCGAGGCGCTCGTCGGCCACCACGACGAAGTCGTCACCGGACTCCGGCACGCCGGACAGACCCAGCACCTGCACCGGAATCGACGGGCCGGCTTCCTGCACCGTCTTGCCGCCCTCGTCGATCAGAGCACGCATGCGGCCATACTCGATACCGCAGACGACGAAGTCGCCGCGCTTGAGCGTGCCCTGCTGCACCAACACCGTCGCCACCGGACCGCGACCGCGATCCAGGCTGGACTCGATCACCACGCCGGAGGCGGGGCCATCTTCCACGGCCGTCAGCTCCATCACTTCAGCCTGCACCGAAATGGCGTCAAGCAGAGCGTCGATGCCCATGCCCGTCTTGGCCGAGACCGGCACGAACGGCGTGTCACCACCCCACTCTTCCGGAATCACTTCCAGATTGCCGAGGCCCTGCTTGACGTGGTCCGGATTGGCGTCGGACTTGTCCATCTTATTGAGCGCAACGATCAGCGGCACCTTGGCGGCACGCGCGTGCTGCACGGCTTCCGCCGTCTGCGGCATCACGCCGTCGTCGGCCGCGACCACCAGCACCACGATGTCGGTGGACTGGGCGCCGCGTGCGCGCATCGAGGTGAACGCCGCGTGGCCCGGGGTGTCCAGGAACGTGATGACGCCCTTGGGCGTTTCCACGTGATAGGCACCGATGTGCTGGGTAATGCCACCCGCTTCGCCCGAGGCGACCTTGGTGCGACGGATGAAGTCCAGCAGCGAGGTCTTGCCGTGGTCGACGTGGCCCATGATGGTGACCACCGGCGGACGCGGCTTCTTCTCGCCTTCCAGCTCGGCGTTCTGGGTATGTGCGGCCAGCGTGGCTTCGGCGTTGTTCTCGCTCACGGCCACGGCATTGTGGCCGAGTTCCTCGACCACCAGCACGGCGGTGTCATGATCGATGGCCTGGTTGATCGTGGCCATCACGCCCATCTTGAATAGGGCCTTGACCACTTCCGAAACCTTGACCGCCATCTTCTGGGCGAGATCGGCGACCACGTTGTTGTCGCCCACCATCACGTCACGCACGACCGGTGCCGTGGGGCGCGAGAAACCATGCGCACCACCGGCGCCTGCAGACGCACTGCCCCGCGACACGTCGCGGTTCGGACCCCTGCCCGGCTTACCGCGCTTGTTGGAGCGACGAGCGCGATCGGCATCGCTCAGATGCAGCTCTCCGCCGGCAAAACGCTTGCCACCCGGTGTGTCGTCGCGTTCGCGACCGTGACGGGACTTGTTGCGATTGTCGCCAGCACCGGCACCAGCCGTGGCACCAGCAGGCGCAGCGGCACCCGCGACGGCGGGACCCGGGCGGGTTGCTGCGGGACCCGGGCGGGTTGTTGTTGCAGCAGGCGCGGCGGCTGGAGCAGGTTTCGGCGCCGGGGCAGCCGGCGTAATGACGACCTTCTTCTCGCGGCGACGCGGCTCATGGATGGTCGGCACGATCATGCCGAACAGGCTGTGATCGACGCGCTGTGGCGAAGCGACTTCGGCAACCGGAGCCTTCTCCGTCGACTCGACCACGGCCGGTGCGGCGACAGGTTCTGCTGCGGGCGTCGCGGTGTGGCTGGGATCGGCCGTCTGCTGCGCCTTGGCGCGCGCGGCAACTTCAGCCTCGGCCTGCTGACGGCGATGTTCCTCTTCTGCCTCGCGCTGGCGCTGGGCTTCCTCAGCACGCTGCTGCGCTTCTTCCTGGCGACGGCGATCGGCCTCGACGCGCTCGCTTTCTTCATGCTCGCGCTGCTGATGCGACTCCTGCAGCTTGCGCACGGCGTCCTCACGCTCGACGTCACTGCTAGCTTCTTCGGCGATAACGCTGCGCTTGACGTAGGTGCGCTTGGCGCGCACTTCCACGTTCACCGTCTTGGCGCCGCCAGTGGCCCCGCGGCCGCCTGGCGTGGCGACTTTCAGTTCGCTGACCTTGCGGCGCTTGAGCGTGATCTGGCGCGGCGAGCTGTCATCCGTCTCGGTGGTGCTGACTTCGGCCTTGCCGTGCGTACGGCGCAGGAAACCGAGCAGTTTCACCTTTTCGGTGCTGCTGATGATCTGCTCCGGATCGGAGAATTTCATACCGGCCTCGCCAAGCTGACCAAGCAGCTTGTCCACCGGCATGCCAAGTACCTTGGCGAGTTGTTTGATTGTTACGTCCGACATCGTGTTCTTTCTCCGCCGTTCCCGCGCTAAGTCCGTGAGGCATCGCCTGCACGTCCAACCCCATCCCTGGTGGAGAGCATTTCAGCTCTCCTCGGCGCGCCCATCCAGGGCGCTGCCGCCCGCGGTTAGCCACCCTTCTCCAGACGCGCGATCATCGGCGCACGTGCAGCCATGATCAGCGCGGCAGCGCGATCCTCGTCCATGCCTTCGATATCGATCAGGTCGTCAACCGCTAGGTCGGCCAGATCGTCTACGGTCACCACTTCGCGCGAAGCCAGCGCAAACGCGGTGGCTTCGTCCATACCCGGCAGGGAGAGCAGCTCTTCCGACGGCTGATGCTCGTCGATGCCCTCTTCCACGGCCAGTGCCTCGGTCAGCAGCGCATCGCGGGCACGGGCGCGGAGTTCCTCGACGATATCTTCGTCGAAGCCTTCCACGGCCAGCAGCTCGGCGCTGGGCACATAGGCGATTTCTTCCACGCTGGAGAAGCCTTCCTGCACCAGGATGTTGGCGATCTCCTGATCCACTTCCAGCTTGTCCATGAACAACTGGCGAGCGCTTTCCTGCTCGGCTTCGCTCTTGGCGGCAACCTGGTCCTGCGTCATCACGTTGAGCTGCCAGCCGGTGAGCTTGCTGGCGAGGCGCACGTTCTGGCCACCGCGACCGATAGCCTGGGACAGCTTGTCCTCAGCCACGGCGATGTCCATGGAGTGCTTCTCTTCGTCCATGATGATGGACTGCACTTCGGCCGGCGCCATCGCATTGATGACGTACTGGGCTTGGTTCTCGTGCCACAGGATGATGTCCACGCGCTCGCCATTGAGTTCGTTGGACACCGCCTGCACGCGCGAACCACGCATGCCGATGCATGCGCCGATGGGATCGGTGCGAGTGTCGTGCGCGACCACGGCGATCTTGGCGCGGTCGCCCGGATCACGGGCACAGCCCTTGATCTCGACCAGGCCCTGCCCTACTTCCGGCACTTCGAGCTTGAACAGCTCGATCATGAATTCTGGCGCGGCGCGCGAGACGAACAGCTGCGGGCCACGGGCTTCCGAACGCACTTCGTAGAGGTAGCCGCGGACGCGGTCACCGACGCGGGCCGACTCGCGCGGAATCGTCTTGTCGCGCGGAATGAAGGCCTCGGCGTTGCTGCCCAGGTCCAGATAGACGTTGCCGCGCTCGACGCGCTTGACGATGCCGGTGACCAGCTCGCCCACGCGCTCTTGGAACGCATCGACTACCTGCTGGCGCTCGGCTTCGCGTACGCGCTGCACGATTACCTGTTTGGCGGCCTGCGCGGCGATGCGGCCGAACTCGGCGTTCTCGATCTGCGCCTCGATGTACTCGCCAACCTCGGAGTCTTCGCGCTCATCGAGGGCGTCCATCAGGCGCACTTGGTGGAACGGGGATTCCATCTCGCCGTCGTCGGCGATGATTTCCCAGCGGCGGAAGGTCTCGTAGTCACCGGTGTGGCGATCGATGGACACGCGAATATCCGGATCTTCGTCCGGATAACGCTTTTTGGCCGCGGAAGCGAGTGCCGCTTCCATGGCCAGGAAAATCACTTCGCGCGGCACGCCCTTTTCATTGGCAACCGCGTCAACCACCAGCAAAAGTTCTTTGCTCATTGCAGCAACTCCGTAGACGCCATCAGCGCCCGATCGCTTTCGATTGATTTACTTTGTGGTCTTCTTGCCCGGCTTTCCGCCTAGCTTGGGCTGCGGCACATAACCGAGCGCCACCCAATCAGGCACAACGCGCGCACTTTCCACTGCGTCATGGTCGAACTCGAAGGTCTTGCCTTCGGCTTCCAGCGAGATCCGCTCGCCATCGACCGATACCACCTTGCCGCGCAAGCGGCGACGTCCTTCCAGGGGCGCCTTCAGCAAAATCTTCACTTCCCCACCGGCCACCTTGGCAAACTGCGCCGCCGTGAACAGCGGACGGTCAATGCCCGGAGAGGAGACCTCAAGCACGTAATGGCCCGGGATCGGGTCCTCCACGTCCAACAGCGCCGATATCTCGCGACTGGCCGTCTCGCAGTCTTCGAGGCCAACCTCGCGACCTTCCGTATCCAGATAAACCCGCAGGGTACTCTGCCCCTGCGACGGGGTGAACTCCACGCCGATGCATTCCAGCCCCAAATCAGCCAGAACTTCGGTGAAGCGTTGAGCCAGTGCCTGCGTATCCATAGTTCGCCTACCGTTAACAGTCGCCAGAAACAAAAAATGGGCTCAAGCGGCCCATTCCCTTATCTCGCCGATGTCCCGACCCATCCAGACTCTTTCCGGGGCACCTGCTCATGCAGCATCTAAGCGGCATGTGACGCACGTGCGACGCTTCCATGCGCCCAACAAAAAAGCCTCCCGAGGAGGCTTTCTTGTTCTAAGAAAGATCTGGTAGCGGGGGCAGGATTCGAACCTGCGACCTTCGGGTTATGAGCCCGACGAGCTGCCAGACTGCTCCACCCCGCATCAGAGTCCGAGAATATTAGCGAGATGGCCGAATTCTTGCAAGCCTTTTCGCTAATTAATTTCACATTTCCGCAAAAACCATCGTGGCGGAAACAGCCCACCGCGATCGGCGTCAGCCCACGAACACTCGCTGACACCATCCGAACAACGGGCCCCAGGCAACGCCGAGCACCAACAGCGCCAACACGTTCAATGACAGCACCAGACGTACCGAAATGTCGCTTTGCAGACGGATCTCCGTACCTTCGACCGGCTTGTCGAAGTACATGACCTTGACCACGCGCAGGTAGTAGTACAAACCGATGATTGCAAACACGGCACCTACGATGGCCAACCACATGAAGCCTGCGTGGATCGCGGCCTGCAACACAAGCAACTTGGCGAAGAAGCCGAACATCGGTGGCACGCCAGCCAGCGAGAACATCACCAGCATCATCAGGAAGGCCGCCCACGGCGAACGCTGGTTGAGGCCCTTGAGGTCGTCAATCTCCTCGCACTCAAAACCTGCACGAGCCAGCGCCAGGATCATACCGAAGGCCGCCGCACTCATCAGCGAGTAACTGATGGCGTAGAACAGTGCCGAGGCATAACCTTCCGGACCGGCGTTGACCAGGCCCAGCAGCAGGTAACCCATGTGCGAGATGGTCGAATAGGCCAGCAGGCGCTTCAAGTTGCTCTGCACGATGGCCACGAGGTTGCCGATTGCCAGCGACAGTACGGCCAGGCAAGCCAGCATCAGCTGCCAATGCTGCGACAGGTCACCCAGGCCGGACGCCAGCAGGCGATAAGCCATGCCGAATGCGGCTAACTTCGACGCCGAACCGATGAAGATCGTCACCGCCGTGGGCGAACCTTGATAGACGTCCGGGATCCACATGTGGAACGGCGCCGCACCAAGCTTGAAGGCGATACCTACGATCATGAAGATCAGGCCGAACACCAGCAGGTGCGGCATGGCCGTGTGCGTGCTAGCCATGTGCAGGTGCACCAGATCCAGCGTGCCGGTGGCGCCGTAGACCATCGACATGCCGTACAACAGCATGCCCGACGACAGCGCGCCCAGCACGAAGTACTTGATGGCTGCTTCCGAGGACAACCGAGAGTCGCGATTGAGTGCAACCAACGCATATGACGAAAGCGTAAGCAGCTCCAGGCCCAGATACACAGTGAGCAAGTTTCCGGCCGACACCAGCAGCATGATGCCGATCACCGCGAAGATGGTCAGCGTGTAGAACTCGCCGACGAACAGTTTGCGGTCCATCAGGTAAGGCTTCGCGTAGACGAACACCAGCGCCGTACTTAGCAGTGCAAAGACCTTGAGGACTTCGGCCACGCCGTCACGCACGAACATGCCGTTGAACGCAGTCACCGGCTGACTGGGCTGGCCGCCCACCACCAGATAGATGGCCACCAGCAGCACGGCAATGGAGAGCCAGTGCAGCAGCGGACGCTGCTCGGCCTTCATGAAGGCATCCAGCAACAGCAGCAAGCACGCCGCCGCCACCAGATACAGCTCTGGCAACAGGATCAAAATGTCATTGAAATTCGGCATGATCACTTAAACCTTGTGGTTGCCAAGCTGCGTTACCAGCTGCGTCACGGACACATCCATCAGATGGATCAGCGGTTGCGGCCAGATGCCAAGGGCCAGCACGGCGGCGGCAAAGGAGCCCAGCACAAACCATTCGCGACCATTGATGTCTTTCATCTCAGCCACGTGCGGATTGGTGATATCGCCCCACAGCACGCGCTTGACCATGTACAGCGTGTAGGCGGCGCCGATGATCAGGGTGAAAGCGGCGAAGAGCGCGATCCACGGGTTAGCCTGGAAGCTGGCCAGGATCACCTGGAACTCACCCACGAAACCGCTGGTACCCGGCAGACCACTGTTGGCCATGGCAAACAGCACGTAGAAGAAGCCAAACCACGGCATCACGTTGATGACGCCACCGTAGTCCTTGATCTGGCGGGTGTGCATGCGGTCATACAGCACGCCGATGCACGAGAACATCGCGCCCGACACGAAGCCGTGCGAGATCATCTGCACCATTGCGCCCTGCATGCCGAGCTTGGCTGCGTCCAGATTGTTGGCACCGCGCACCAGCATGAAGGCAATGAAGATGCCGAGGGTGACGAAGCCCATGTGCGCCACGGACGAGTACGCCACCAGCTTCTTCATGTCCTCCTGCACCAGCGCGATGTAACCGATGTAGACCACCGCGATCAGGCTCAGGCCGATCACCACCCAGGCATAGGCCTCGGAGGCGTCAGGCGTAATCGGCAGCGAGAAGCGCAGGAAACCGTAGCCACCGATCTTCAGCATCACCGCCGCCAGCACCACCGAACCACCAGTGGGCGCTTCCACGTGAGCATCCGGCAACCATGTGTGCACCGGTACCATCGGCACCTTCACCGCAAACGCGATGAGGAAAGCGAAGAACAGCCAGCTCTGTTCCTTCATCGTCAACGGCAGCGCCGCCAGCGTGTTCAGATCGAACGAGCCTGCCTTCAGGTACAGGTAGATCAGGCCGACCAACATGAAGATGGAGCCGAAGAACGTGTAGATGAAGAACTTCAGCGTGGCGTACACACGACGCGGACCACCCCAGACACCGATGAGGATGAACATCGGGATCAGCATGGCCTCGAAGAACACGTAGAAGAGCAACGCGTCGGTGGCACAGAACACGCCGATCATCAGGCCCTCAAGCACCAGCATGGCAGCCATGTACTGATGTGGGTTGACCTGGATGACGTCCCAGGCACCGACAATCACAAGGATGCCGACGAAGCTGGTGAGCAGGATCAGCGCAATGGAGATGCCGTCGACCGCCAGGCTGTAGTGCACCCCAAGCGAGGCAATCCACAGATGGTCTTCGGCCAGCTGCTTGGCGCTATCGGCTGCGTTGTACTGCGACAGCAGATAGAGGCTGAGCACGAAGGTAGCAATGGCGACAAGCAACGCGATCCAGCGTGCGCCGTTGGGCCGACCGGAGCCGGCGAGCAATACCGGGATGGCCCCCACGACGGGAAGCCAGATCAGCAGGCTGAGCAAATGATTGAACATGGAGCAGGTTCCCTTATTGCCCGACCAGCCAATACCCGCCAAGCAGCAGGATCAGGCCGAGAATCATCGCGAAGGCGTAGTGATAGAGGTAGCCGGACTGCAGGCGGCGAACGCCACCCGCAACCCGGTCCACAAGAGCCGCCGAACCATTGACCAGCACACCGTCGATCACGGCTGCGTCACCACCCTTCCACAGGGCACGACCCAGCGCGATGCCGCCACGCGCGAAGACGATGTAGTACACCGCGTCGAACCAGTACTTGTGGTTCAGCACGTTGTAGATCGGCTTGAGTGCATTCTTGATGCGATCGGCCACGGCCGGGTTGAACAGATAGATGTAGGTCTGGATAGCGAATGCCGTCGCCACCAGCCAGAACGGCAGCTGCGTAAATCCATGCAGCGCCATCGACGCCGCGCCGTGAAACTCCTTGCCGAGCTCGCCCAGTACGTTGTTCGCCTCGTGCACCTGGATGGCGCCACCGAACCACTCGCCAAACAGCAGCGGCTGGATCGTGAAGAAACCGACCAGCAACGACGGGATCGCCAGCAACACCAACGGCAACGTCACCACCCACGGCGATTCCTTCGGCGTCTCGTGCATGATGCCTTGGTCGTGATGACCGTGGTCATCCTTGTGCGAGACATGGTGATGCTCGTCATGACCATGTCCGTGATCATGGACCACCGTGAAGCGCTCCTTGCCATGGAAGGTCAGGTACATCTGGCGGAAGGTGTAAAGCG
Organism: Dyella sp. OK584; assembly: GCF_057787755.1. Lineage (NCBI taxonomy): Bacteria > Pseudomonadati > Pseudomonadota > Gammaproteobacteria > Lysobacterales > Rhodanobacteraceae > Dyella > Dyella sp. OK584. Next base: position 2,758,879 of record NZ_CM173542.1, on the reverse strand, counting down.
CCGTCACGAAAGCGCCAGTCATCACGCAGAAGTAGGCGTAGTTGGCGCCCCAGCGGTGCGACTCACCCACTGCCTCGATGATCGCGTCCTTCGAGTAGAAGCCCGCGAAGAACGGCACGCCGCACAGCGCAAGCGAACCGATCCACATCGTGATCCAGGTGATCGGCATATATTTGCGCAGGCCGCCCATGTAGCGCATGTCTTGCTCATGGTGCATGGCAATGATCACCGAGCCCGCACCGAGGAACAGCAGCGCCTTGAAGAAAGCATGCGTCATCAGGTGGAACACCGCGCCTGAGTAGGCGGATACACCCAGCGCCACCGTCATGTAGCCAAGCTGCGACAGTGTCGAGTACGCCACCACACGCTTGATGTCGTTCTGCACGATGCCGATCAGGCCGGTAAACAGCGCACCGGTGGCACCGATCACCATCACGAAACTCAGCGCGCTCTCCGACAACTCGAAGAGGGGCGACATTCGCGCCACCATGAAGATGCCGGCGGTCACCATCGTCGCCGCATGGATCAGCGCCGAGATCGGGGTCGGGCCTTCCATGGAGTCCGGCAGCCACACATGCAACGGCACCTGGGCAGACTTGCCCATCGCACCGATGAACAGCAACACGCCGATCACCGTGGCGGCGTCCCAATGAGTGTTCTGGGTGATCTGCAGCGTCTTGCCGACAAGGCCGTTGGCGTTGCCGAAAGCCGTGGCGTAATCCAGCGTTCCAAGGAAATACAGGATCGCGGCAATACCGAGTAGGAAGCCAAAATCGCCCACGCGGTTGACCAGAAACGCCTTGAGGTTGGCGAAGATCGCCGTCGGGCGCTTGTACCAGAAGCCGATCAGCAGGTACGACACCAGGCCCACCGCCTCCCAGCCGAAGAACAGCTGCATGAAGTTGTTGCTCATCACGAGCATCAACATCGAGAAGGTGAACAGCGAGATATAGCTGAAGAAGCGCTGGTAGCCCGAATCCTCGTGCATGTAGCCGATGGTGTAGATGTGCACCAGCAGCGACACGAAGGTCACCACCACCATCATCATGGCGGTCAGGCGGTCGATCAGGAAACCAACGTGCGCGCTGTAGTTTCCGATCTCAAACCAGGTGTAGATGTTCTGGTTATAGATCGGGGCGCCGCCAGCGGTGAGCTGATACAGCACGTAGAACGACAGGCCACAGGAGATCGCCACGCCAAGAATGGTCGCGGTGTGCGAGCCGGCACGGCCGATGATGCGACCGAGAAAACCCGCCAGCAGGCAACCGACAAGCGGAGCCAGCGCGATGGTCAGCAAAATGGATGTAGACAGTTCCATCGGCTCAGCCCTTCATGCTGTCGATTTCGGCGACGTTGATGGTGCTTCGGTTGCGGAACAGCAACACCAGGATCGCCAGGCCGATGGCGGTTTCCGCCGCAGCCACGGTAAGGATGAAGAACACGAACACCTGCCCTGCTACGTCGCCCAGGAATCGAGAGAACGCCACGAAATTGATGTTCACCGCGAGCAACATCAGCTCGATCGACATCAGGAGCACGATCACGTTCTTGCGGTTGATGAAGAGGCTGGCCAGAGCGATGCAGAACAGCACCGCGCCTAGCACGATGAAATGCGCGAGCGTGATCATGGGGTGGTCTCCTTGCCCGGTGCCGGCTGGGGTGCGGCGGGAACTTCCGCTGCCATCTTCACCAGGCGAACGCGGTCACGCGGATTGACGCGTACCTGTTGCGAGGCTTGCTGGTGACGCGTACCGGTGCGATGACGCAAGGTCAGCACCACTGCGGCTACTACGCCGACGGTGAGGATCAGCGCTGCAATCTCGAATGGCAGCAAAAACTGCGTGTAGAGCGCATTGCCCAGCCACTCGGTATTGGACATGCCGGCAGCGGCGGCTGGGTCGGCGCCCATCACGGCTTGGTGCATGGCACGCACTCCAATCAGCGCGAGCATCTCGCCCAGCATGACCAGAGCCACGATGATGCCCACCGGCAGATACTTGATGAAGCCTTCGCGCACCCGCTCCTGGTTGATGTCCAGCATCATCACCACGAACAGGAACAACACCATCACCGCACCCACGTAGACCACGATGAGGGCGATGGCGAGGAACTCGGCCTCGGCCAACAGCCAGATGCAGGCAGTGCTGAAGAATGTCAGCACCAGCGACAGCACAGCCTGCACCGTGTTGCGCAAGGTGATTACGCCCAGCGCAGCCACCACGGTCACCGCGGCAAACGCGTAGAAGCAGACGAGTTGGAACATTTGCGAATCGATCATGATGTCCCGTCCTCAGCGATACGCGGCGTCTTGAGCGCGGGCAGCCGCGATGTCCTGCTCGAAGCGGTCACCAATGGCGAGCAGCTGCGGCTTGGTCACCACATTCTCGCCACGCTGCTCGAAGTGATACTCATGGATATGGGTCTCGACGATCGAGTCGACCGGGCAGCTCTCTTCGCAAAAACCGCAGAAGATGCACTTGAACAGGTCAATGTCGTAGCGCGTGGTCCGGCGCTGGCCGTCGCTCTCGCGCGGCGCCGAGTCGATGGTGATGGCCAGGGCCGGGCACACCGCCTCGCAGAGCTTGCACGCGATGCAACGTTCTTCACCGTTGGCGTAACGGCGCAGCGCGTGCAAACCGCGGAAACGGTTCGACTTGGGGATGTGCTCCATCGGGTAGCGCATCGTGTACTTCGGGCTGAACATGTAGCGCATGGTCAGGCCCATGCCCTTGAACAGCTCGATGAGCAGCAGGCTCTTGAAATAGTGAGTAACTCGGGACATGTTCTTCTTCAGCCTCCCGTGCCGACGGTGACCCAGCCGTAATACTTCATGCAGCCGGCGACGAGGACCCAGATGATGGTGATGGGAATGAATACCTTCCAACCGAGCCGCATGATCTGGTCATAGCGGTAGCGCGGGAAGCTGGCGCGGAACCAGAGAAACAGGAAGGCGAACATGAAGGCCTTCGCAAACAACCAGAAGAAGCTGCCCTGCCCGATGAAGCCCCAGGTGGCCGGGAACGGCGACAGCCAGCCCCCCATGAACAACACCGCGGCCAGGAAGCTGACCAAAATCATGTTGGCGTATTCGGCCAGGAAGAACAGCGCGAAGGCCGACCCCGAGTACTCCACGTGGAAGCCGGCGACGATTTCCGACTCGCCCTCCGCCACGTCGAACGGCGCGCGGTTGGTTTCGGCCACACCCGAGATGAAGTAGATGATGAAAACCGGCAGCAGCGGCCACATGAACCAGTCAAGGAAGCCCTTATGGCCGCCCTGCGCATGCACGATGTCGGTGAGGTTCAACGAACCCGCCAGCACCAGCACGCAGACCAGACACAGGCCCATGGCCAGCTCGTACGAGATCACCTGCGCGGCGGAACGCATTGCGCCCAGCAAGGCGTAACGCGAGTTAGATGCCCAACCGGCGAGGATGATGCCGTACACGCCCAGCGAGGTCATCGCCAGCAGGTAGAGCACGCCGGCATTGACGTTCGCCAGCACCATCTTGTCGTTGAACGGAATCACCGCCCACGCTGCGAGTGCGGGAATCAAGGCCAGCATCGGCGCCAGGTAGTAGAGCACCTTGTTTGCACTGGTCGGAAGGATCACTTCCTTCAGCAACAACTTGACCACGTCCGCGAAGGCCTGCAGCAATCCAAAAGGACCGATCTTGTTGGGCCCCATGCGCACGTGCATCCAGCCAATGACCTTGCGCTCCCAGTACACGAACATCGCGACCGCAATGACCAGCGGAAGGATGATGGCCAAGATGTAGAGCACCGGCCAAATGATCAGGTTGAGAATCTGTTCGCCCATGTGCTTATGCCTTGCTCAGGGTGAGAGCCGCGCCGTACGGCGGCAGCGTGACAGTGTCGTCGTGTGCGGCTTCGATCCAGGCGGCGCCATCAGGCACGGCCGTGTCGATCACCAGCGGCAGCACCGTGTCGGCGACGCGAACCACCGCGCCCTCGCTCAGGCCCAGACGCTGTGCTTCGCTTCCGTTCACACGCACGGCGGGTGCGCGATTGAGCGGATGCTTGCTCAGCGCGGTGGCTCGGCGCAGAACGGCGTCCGTGCGATAGATTGGCCAAGTGGCCAGGCGACTCAAACCACCAGCCGCCGCACGCGGTGCCAGCTCGGCGCGAGCCTGATGGCCACGCTCACTGATGCCCTCGCGCAAACCGGCCAGGTCGTCGAATTCGAAGCCGGCGACCTTCAGTACACCGCCAAGTGCACGCAACACCTTCCAGCCCGGCCGTGTTTCGCCCGGTGCCTTCGCACCGGCGGCCACGCTCTGCGACAGCCCATCGACATTCATGAGCGTGCCGTCGATCTCCGGCAGCAGCGCGATCGGCAGAATAACGTCGGCCACTTCGCGCAGCGCCGCACCGGCATAGGCCGAGAATGCGATCACGCGCTCGGCACCCTTCAGCGCCTTGAGGAAAGCAGCGCCATCGGCCACATCCAGCGCCTCGACGCCATACAGCACATAGGCTTTGCGTGGCTGCGCGAGCATTGCCTGCGCATCGAGACCGCCGTTGCCCGGCAGCACACCTACGCGAGCCAGGCCAATGGCATTCGCGCCCACCGGCAGTTCGTTGTAACTGGCACCGGTGGCTTCCGCGATAAAGCGGGCCACGGCACGCAGCCACGAAGCCTGCGGATGCGTCACTGCCGCTTCGCCGAGGATGACCGCAGCGCTGCCACTCTTGAGCTCGGCGATAGCGTCCTTGTCGCCCTGGTCGGATGACGCGCCATTGATCGCGGCAGCCAGCGCGGACGGGGCAGTTGCACCCGCTTCGACAGCAGCCTTTGCCAGCGACAGCAGTGCATCAACCAGCGCCTGCGGCGCCACGATGGCTTCGCCGGCCAGCTTGTAATTGAAGTTGAAGCTCGCCGGATTGACGGCGTAAACCTTGGCGCCCTTCTTCACCGCCTGGTGGATGCGGTGATTGACCAGCGGCATCTCGTGACGCAGATCCGAGCCGACCAGCAGCGCCGCCTTGACCTTGTCCAGTTCGGCCACCGGCTTGGCGAAGGTCGTCGCCACTGCATTGTCGGCAAAGTCGAGCTGGCGCACGCGATGATCGATGTGGGCGCTACCCAGACCACGGGCCAGACGAACCAGCAGATCGCCTTCCTCGTTGGTCGTGGCTGGATGAACCAACACACCCAAATCGCTGCCCGGCACAGCCTTGAGCGATTCGACGGCGGCACCCAGCGCGTCTTCCCACGTGGTGGTCTGCCACTGGCCGTTGCGCTTGACCTGCGGTGCGCTCACGCGATCTTCGGCGTACAGGCCCTGATGGCTGTAGCGGTCGCGGTCGGACAACCAACATTCGTTGATCGATTCGTTATCGCGCGGCACCGTGCGCAGCACTTCGCCGCGGCGTGTGTGCAGCCACAGGTTGGAACCGAGCGCATCGTGGTAGGCAATGGACGGCTTCGCCACCAGCTCCCAGGCGCGTGCCTGGAACTGGAACGGCTTGTTAGTGAGCGCACCCACCGGGCAGACGTCGATGATGTTGCCCGACAGCTCCGTCTCGATGGTCTTGCCGATGTAGGTACCGATCTGCAGGTTGTCGCCGCGGCTCATGCTGCCGAGCTCGTAGGTGCCGGCGATCTCGCTGGTGAAGCGCACGCAACGCGTGCACTGGATGCAGCGGGTCATCTCGGTGGCGACCAGTGGACCGAGGTTCTCGTCGGCGATGGTGCGTTTGCGCTCGGTGTAGCGCGATACGCTGCGGCCATAGCCCAGCGCGACGTCCTGCAGTTCGCACTCGCCGCCCTGATCGCAGATCGGGCAGTCGAGCGGATGGTTGATCAGCAGGAACTCCATGACGTCCTTCTGATACTTCAGGGCGACGTCAGTACGGGTTTTCACCTTCATGCCTTCGGCCACCGGCGTGGCGCAGGCCGGCTGGGGCTTGGGCATGGGCTTGCCACCCATCTCTACCTCGACCAGACACATGCGGCAGTTCGCGGCGATGGGCAACTTGCGGTGATAGCAGAAACGCGGGATGGCGATGCCGATGGCGTCGGCCGCCTCGATGATCATCGCGCCCTTGCGGATCTGCGTGGGCTTGCCGTCGATCTCGATGTTCAGCAGATCAAGGGCGGGTGTAGCGGGCTGCGCACTCATGCGGCGGCTCCAAGCTTGTCGTCGACGATCGAGCGGCCATTGACGATGTAGTACTCAAATTCATCCCAGAACTGGCGCAGGAAGCCCTGCACTGGCCACGCAGCGGCTTCGCCGAACGCGCAGATGGTGTGGCCTTCGATCTGGCCGGCAATGGCCTTCAGGCGATGCAGGTCTTCCATGGTGCCCTGCCCGTCCACGATGCGCGTCAGCACGCGGTGCATCCAGCCGGTGCCCTCGCGGCACGGAGTGCACTGTCCACAGGATTCCTTGTGGAAGAACTGCGAAATGCGGCGGGTGAAACGTACGGTGCAGACGGTGTCGTCCAGCACCACGATGGCGCCCGAACCCAGGCCAGTCTTGAGGTCGCGCAAGGTGTCGTAGTCGAACGGCAGGCCCTTCAACTGCTCGGCGCGCAGCACCGGCATCGACACGCCGCCAGGAATCGCACCCTTCAAGGTACGGCCCGGACGCAGACCGCCGGCCATTTCCAGCAGTTCGTCGAAGGTGGTGCCCAGCGGCACTTCAAAGTTGCCGCCCTTCTGCACACAACCGGAGACCGAGAAGATCTTCGGGCCACCGTTCTTGGTCTTGCTCTGCGCCAGGAACCAGTCGGCACCCTTGCGCAGGATGGCCGGCACCGAAGCGTAGGTTTCGGTGTTGTTGATGGTGCTGGGCTTGCCATACAGGCCGAAGTTGGCCGGGAACGGCGGCTTGAAGCGCGGCTGGCCCTTCTTGCCTTCCAGCGACTCCATCAGCGCGGTTTCTTCGCCGCAGATATAGGCACCGGCGCCGAGTGCGCCATAGATGTCGACATCAAGGCCGGTGCCCTGAATGTTCTTACCCAGCAGACCCGCCGCATACGCTTCCTTCAGAGCCTCTTCGAAATGCTCGAACGGCTCGTGATGGAACTCGCCACGCAGGTAGTTGTAGGCAACGGTGGAACCGGTGCAATAGCACGCGATGGCCATGCCTTCGATCACCGAGTGCGGGTTGAAACGCAGGATGTCGCGGTCTTTGCAGGTGCCGGGCTCGGATTCGTCCGAATTGCAGAGGATGTACTTCTGCATATTGCCCTTCGGCATGAAGGACCACTTCAAGCCGGTCGGGAAACCTGCGCCGCCGCGGCCGCGCAGGTTGCTCTTCTTGATCTCTTCGATCAGTGCGTTCGGGTCGGGCTTCTCGGCGAGGATTTTCTTCCACGCTTCATAACCACCGACCTGGGTATAGCTGTCCATCGCCCACGGCTTGTCGAAATGCAGCGTGGTGTAGACAACCTGGTGTTCCTGGGGTGCGGGTCCGTAAGTCATTGCGCCCTGCCCTTACTTGAGACCGTCGAGAATCTGATCGATCGATGCGATCGACAGCTTCTCGTGGTAGTGACCATTGACGGTCATCGCCGGCGCACTGGCGCAGGCGGCGATGCATTCTTCTTCGCGCTTCAGATACACGCGACCATCGGCCGTGCTTTCGCCCAGCTTGATGCCCAGCTTCTTCTCAGCATGAGCCACCAACTCCTCGGCGCCATTGAGCCAGCACGAGACGTTGGTGCAAATGGCGACGTTGTTGCGGCCGACGGGCTTGGTTTCCAGCATCGAGTAGAAGCTGGCCACCTCATACGCCCACACCGCGGGCAGTTCTAGATACTTCGCAACGGCAGTGATCAGTTCGTCGGTGAGGAAGCCGTGGTTCTGCTCCTGTGCGACGAACAGCGCCTGGATCACCGCCGAACGCTTGCGATCCGGCGGAAAGCGGGCAACCCACTCGTCAATGTGATGACGGGTGTGGTCGTTGAGTTCGACGAGCGGGTCGACGTTCTTGACCTGCTCGTAATTTCCGGTGGCTTTCATGTGTGCTTTCCTCCGGGCTCAGCGATCGACTTCGCCGAACACGAGGTCATAAGTACCGATCATCGCTACCACGTCGGCCAGCATGTGGCCGCTCGTGGTGGCGTCCATCGACGACAGATGGGCGAAGCCCGGTGCGCGCAAATGCACGCGGAACGGCTTGTTGGCGCCATCGGAGACCAGATAGCAGCCGAACTCGCCCTTGGGCGCCTCGACCGCGGCGTAGGTTTCGCCGGCTGGCACGCCGTACCCTTCGGTAAACAGCTTGAAGTGATGAATGAGGGCTTCCATGTCCTCCTTCATGCCTTCGCGGCTGGGCGGCGCGACCTTGTAGTTCTGCACGATCACCGGGCCCGAGTTCGCCTTCAGCCACTTCACGCATTGCTGGATGATGCGGTTGGACTGGCGCATCTCCTCGACGCGCACCAGGTAACGGTCGTAGCAGTCGCCGCCCACGCCCACCGGGATGTCGAAATCCACTTCGGCATATTTGGCGTACGGCTGCTTCTTGCGCAGATCCCACTCGATACCCGAACCGCGCAGCATCACGCCAGTCATGCCCCAGGCCTGCGCCTTTTCGGGCGGGATGACGCCGATGCCGACCGTGCGCTGCTTCCAGATACGGTTGTTGGTGAGCAGCTCTTCGTACTCGTCTACCTTCGACGGGAAGTCGTTGGTAAACGCCTCGATGAAGTCGAGCATCGAACCTTCGCGCCAGCTGTTGAGGCGCTTCAGGTCCTTGCCCTTATGCCAAGGCGACTCGCGGTACTGCGACATGTGATCGGGCAGATCGCGATAGACGCCGCCAGGACGGTAGTAGGTCGCGTGCATGCGCGCGCCCGATACGGCCTCATAGACGTCCATCAGCTCTTCGCGCTCACGGAACGCGTACAGGAACACGGCCATTGCGCCCAGGTCGAGCGCGTTGGAGCCGATCCACATCAGATGATTCAGGATGCGGGTGATTTCGTCGAACATGGTGCGGATGTACTGCGCACGCTCAGGCACCTCGATACCCATGAGGGTTTCGATGGAGCGCACGTAGGCATGCTCGTTGCACATCATCGACACGTAGTCGAGACGATCCATATAGCCGATGGACTGGTTGAACGGCTTGGACTCGGCCAGCTTCTCGGTGCCGCGATGAAGCAGACCAATGTGCGGATCGGCGCGAACGACAGTTTCGCCATCCATCTCCAGCACCAGGCGCAGCACGCCGTGCGCAGCGGGATGCTGCGGGCCGAAGTTCATCGTGTAATTGCGGATCTCTTGCACGGATTAGTTCCTCCGCCAGTCGTCGGCGGCTTCGGCCTTGGCCTGCACCAGGTCGGCGTCGTCACGGATGACACGCGGCACCAGCACGCGCGGTTCGATCGACACGGGTTCGTACACCACACGCTTCTGCTCGGGGTCGTAGCGCACTTCGACGTTGCCGATCAGCGGGAAGTCCTTGCGGAACGGATGACCCACGAAACCGTAGTCGGTGAGGATGCGGCGCAGGTCCGGGTGGCCTTCGTAGACGATGCCGAACAGGTCGAACGACTCGCGCTCGAACCAGTTCACGCCCGGCCAGATACCCGTCAGCGACGGCACGATCGGCAGCAAGTCGTCTTCGCAGAACACGCGTAGGCGCAAGCGATGGTTGTTTTCCAGCGACAGCAGGTGCACCACGGAGGCGAAGCGGCGCGGCAGGGCTTCGGGACGCGGACGATCAGCCCACTTGAAGCGGCCCATGGCCTCGCCTTCCACGCCGCGCGAGAAGCCGGTGCCGGTGACGGTTTCCGTATCCCACTCGGTCTGGCCGTAGCCGAGGTAGTCGATGCCACACACGTCGATCGGCACGCCAAAGCGGAACGGTGCTTCGTCGCGCAGCGCGGTGGCCACCGCGAGCAGGTCGGTGGCAGCCACTTCGGCGGTCACTTCGTTGCGGACGATGCCGATCGACAGCGTGTCGCCGAATCGCGCGGACAGACGCTCGACCAGCGAGTTCGATTGCGTATCAGTCATGACTGGGCTGCGCCTTTCAGGAACGCGCGATGGTGTTGGTGCGACGGATCTTCTTCTGCAACTGCAGGATGCCGTGGATCAACGCTTCGGCCGTAGGCGGGCAGCCCGGCACGTAGATGTCCACCGGCACGATGCGATCGCAGCCACGCACTACGGAATACGAATAGTGGTAGTAACCACCGCCATTGGCGCAGCTACCCATCGAGATGACCCACTTGGGATCCGGCATCTGGTCATAGACCTTGCGCAGCGCCGGGGCCATCTTGTTGACCAGCGTGCCGGCCACGATCATCACGTCGGACTGGCGCGGACTCGGACGGAAGATCACGCCGTAGCGGTCCAGGTCCAGGCGCGCGGCGCCGGCGTGCATCATTTCCACGGCGCAGCAGGCCAGACCAAAGGTCATCGGCCACATCGAGCCCGTGCGCGCCCAGTTCATCAGCGCATCAACGCTGGTGGTGGCAAAACCACGCTGGACGATGGGGTTGTCTTCGGCCGGACGCAGAATGTCGTCCACCAGATTCAACGGCTGCGGGTTGTGCATCACCCGGTCGATGGACGAGATCACTCCCATTCCAGTGCTCCCTTCTTCCAAACGTAAGCGAAACCAATGACCAGCAACAGCAGGAACAGCGCCATCTCGACCAGCGCGATGATGCCGATCTTCTGGAACACCACCGCCCACGGAAACAGGAAGGCGATTTCCAGATCGAAGATGATGAAGAGAATCGCCAGCAGGTAATAGCGCACGTCAAAGCGCATGCGGGCGTCTTCGAACGCTTCGAAGCCGCACTCGTAAGGCGAGAGCTTTTCCGATTCGGGACGACGGGGGCCGGCCAGCAGGCCAATGGCCAGCAGCACCACGCCAAGGCCGGCGGCAACGCCGATGAACAGCAGAATGGGCCAATATTCGGCAAGCACGGTGAAACGTACCTCCGCGCCTTCATTGGCGCATCAGTGACCGTTGGGGGAAACGGTCCGGAACCGGGTTCGGCAGGCCAATGAAGGCCATGGGCTATTCGCCACGATCACATGCGTTTGCAGCCGCGAGCGTCCGACTTTTCACGATCTGAGTCGGGAATCGCGACATTGTATCAGTGCGATTAACAACAACAAGCCTTGACGGGTATTCCGAAGGCAATTTGCACACGCTCACGAGCGCCTCACGGCGAATGGGCGCAAGGTATTACTACGAAGGTCTTACATGGTATGCGTCGGACGCTCGGACGATGTCATGCCGACCAGCAGGTTCTCGATGCGGGTGCGAGCCACCTCGCCATCGGCGGACTCATTGAACTGCACGCCGATTCCGGCAGTGCGATTGCCCTGCGCGCCCACCGGGGTGACCCAGACCACCTTGCCGGCCACCGAAAGGCGCTCGCCCTCGTCAGTGAGGTTGATGAGCAACACCACCTCGTCCCCCAGTGCGTAGCGCTGTGCCGTCGGCGCGAACAAGCCGCCGTGCTTCAGATAAGGCATATAGGCGTTGTAGAGCGACGCCGTGTCCTTGATCTTCAACGAAATGATGCCCTGTCGGGCGGCAATGGCCGGGTTCATGACTGCTCCTGCAAACCACACTGGGGCCGGCGGCCCCATGAGGCTCATCCTAGCGACCGCCTGGGCCAAGCGACAAGCGATGCGTCGCCGGAATGTGACGAGGCGAACCGCTCAGAGCTCGTACCAGCCCCAGCGGTCAAAGATCCAGGGCGATGGCAAGTTCATGTAGAGCTTGGCAAAGCCGGGGCCGGCGGACCCTTCGGCATTCGCGTGAAGTACATAACGCCCTTGGCCATCGTGGACGAGCGGCGCTCTGGACCAAGGCCAGCTGCGTACACCATTACCGTCCGCAATCATCAGATGAAGCCAGGGCTGCAACGCCGCGGGAGGCTGCCAAGGCAACAGGGGGGGCACTTCTTGATCGCCCAGAGCCCGTACGGCTTGATAACGTTCGGCGCGACCCGCCAATCGCCGCATGCGCTTGCCGCTCAACGCCATCTGGCTGCGATGGCAGGCCAGGGCGGCCAATTTGTTGGCGTGCAGCTCCACCGATGAATCGAGCTTCACCCGTCCTGTCACCTCGCCTTCACGGCCATGGACCAGATAGGCAAGCAATTCCGGCGACTCGCCCTGCCATTGGGCCAAGGCCAGGCGCGTGAGTACGTGGGCAGCGCCATGGTCGGGATGGTGGTCTCCCAGTGCTGGCAGCACCAGGAGGTTTGGCTGGCAGGCATCCAGACAGTCGATGATGGCCAACAACGTGGAGGCCAGGTCTTCGCGCAACCTGTCGGTGAGCCCCATGTCCGGCCAGCCCAAAGCCTGCATGGCCGAAGGCTCCACACCCAGTTGCGCCAGCGCCTGCCCCACCTCGCCACGGCGCCGCTCGCCCCATCGATGCCGATCGTCGGCACCGATACGCAGGCGGCGCTCCATCCAGCGCTGGGGCCACGGGTTGTTGTCGCCATTGGTCAACAGAAGAATCCGCACGTCGCCGCCGGACTGGCGTACCTGCTGGATCAGTTCACCGGTGGCGATCGACTCGTCGTCAGGATGTGGCGACACCACCAGCAGGCGCGTCCCGGCATTGAGACTAAATGCCATGTCAGTTCCCCTGTCCCGGCTCGGACATGGGACGCCAACCGCGATCGAACGCCTGACTCCACACAAGGGCCACTGGCGTACCGGTGGTGGCCTTGAGATGGTGGACACCGCGCTCCAATTGCCAATGGTCGGTAGCTGGCGCACCGTCCAGGCTTGCGTTCAAACGCCGGAATCCGTCCGTCAGCACATAGTTCCCGGGCACCTTCACATCAATGGCCTGGTCGGGCCCATCCTGGGGAAGCATGCGGCCGGCGATCCACACGTCACGCCCCGCGGGCACGTAATTGAGCATCACGAAGCGGGCGCTGTCGTACGGCAGGCGGCGCAGCATGACCAGCATGGTGCGGTGATTCACCAGTTCATCGGCGACGGTATCCGTCATCAACCCCTTGCGCAGCCGTCGCATGGCCAGGCTTTCGAGCACGGGGTAATAGGGGCGCATGCGGAAAATGGTATCGCCCTTGGGATCCATCACGGTGTCGGTCTTGTCCGCATATCGGAGCATCAAACCCAGTTCCGCGCGCTGGGCCGCCAACTCGTCCTGCCAAGGCGGCGCGTATGCGACCACGGTGGCCAGCTCGGCACCCAGCACCAGCAGCAGCAAAGTTCCCCGCAGCCGCGGACGCAAGCTCAGCCAGTGCCAGTGCGAGGCCCAACCCGCCGCCGCAAGCACAAGCGTGGGCAGTATGGGCAGAAAATCCTGCTTGGTGATCAGTGGCCAGATGAACCAGATCAGCAGCAGGTACAACCCGCCCTGCATGGCAAAGAAAATGGTCCAGTCGAATTCACCGAGCGCGCGACGCCGCAATTCTCGCAAGGTCACTGCCAGCACGACCGCCCCGCTGATCAGAAACCAGAGCAGCTGCTGTGCGGCATGGCGCTTGTTTGCTCCGCCCAGGTTGTAGAGCGCCAGCCCATACCAGGCATCACCCAACACGCCGTGCGCCGCCAGCCAGACAGTGAAAACAACCGGGACCAGCAACAATCCGCCGCACGCCGCCATCCAGCATCGGGCGTTGGCGCGCGGAGCGCCTGTCGGGAGCATCACGCGAAGCACGATGACCGTCACTAGCGTGGTCGCGAGCAGTACCAGCGTTTTCTGTGATACCGAAAATGCGCAACCGACCAGCAGGCCCGCCATGAAAAAGCGCCAGGCACGAGGCGGAGTCCCCACCACAAAGGCAAGTCCGGCGAGCCACATGGCCATCCACATATCGTCGGTGCGGAACTGCCCGCTCACGATGAAAAACCGGGGAAAGAGTCCCGCGACCAACACAGCTACCAGCGCCACGCGCCAGCCAAACAGGCGACGCGCCATCCAACCCGTTGCACCGAGCGCCACGACGTACCAGGCCTGCATGGCCAGGCGCAGCCAGGTCAGCACGTCGGCGCGATCATCGAGCAGCTTCAGCAGTGGCGAATGCAGCCAGCCGAACAGGGGGCCGTGGTTGTCGAAAACATCGCGATAAGGCAACAGGCCTTGTGTCCACGCCCACGCCACATGCGCGTGCTGGGACTCGTCGGAGTTCAACGTATACGCATTGAGCCATGCCAGTCGAAGAACCAGCAATAGCAGCAGGGAAATCCAGGGCCAGATGGGAAGGTGTTGTTGCAGCGGGGACTTCATGCCGACAGCCTAGGCAGAGGGCCTGTCACTGGGCTTTCCCATAGATGGCGGCCGCATGACACGGGTATCGCCCCTACTCAACGCCAACGCGCGAGCAACTCCAGCAGCAGCAAGTCACCTCGCAGCGGACCGCGCAACGACTCCCGCGTGCGGTTGGCTGACATGTACCACTGATCCAACGCCTCAGCATCCAATTGGCTGGCCAATGGTCCCGACGCGGCGGAGGCGCGCGCTTTCACTTCATCAGCTACCGCCTGGGCGGCAAACCACAGGCGTTGCTGGGGTTCGTTGTCCAACCAGCGCCGGGCGACCTCCATCGCTTCGCCACGGCCGCCAGCAAGTGCACCCAGGTCCTTGCGAACTTCCAGTCGGCGTGCGAGTGCGCCCTCTTCCGCCCAGGCGCGCGCCAGTCCCGGGTTGCCTCCGGCCGCATCAAGCGCTGCGGCCGCATCCTTGACGCCCATCTCTTGCAACCAGGCAAGTGCGGTCGCATGCGACGGCAAATGAAATTCAATGCGCTGGCAGCGGCTGCGGATGGTTTGCGGCAAGCGCCACGGAGCGTCGGCCACCAGCAGCAGCAGTGTCTGCGAAGAAGGTTCTTCCAGCGTCTTGAGCAATGCGTTGGCCGCCGCCGCATTCATGGCGTCGGCCGGGTTGATGCAGACGATCTGCCAGCCGCCAAACTGGCTGGCCATGGCAAGGCGTGCCGAGAGTTCACGGATCTGGTCGACCACGATCTCGCTGCGCTGCACACCATCCTTGCGCAGGCCGAAACTCAACGCGGCGAAATCGGGATGGGTGCCCGCCACGAACAACAGGCAGCTGCGGCACTGACCACAGGGTTCGCCATCTTGTGCTTGCGAGCAGAGTAGACCCTGCGCGAAGCGGCGCATGAAGTCGCGCTTGCCCAGCCCAGCCGGACCGCACAAGAGCAAAGCGTGCGGCATGGCATTGCGGGTGCGACGTGCCTGCAGGCGCGCCCAGTGTTCTGCGTGCCAGGGCATGGCGTTCACGCCACGGCTCCGAAAAGGTGACGAGTGGCATCCACGGCGGCCGCGAGCACGTGGTCAGGCGCGAGGTTAGCGTCGATAACGCGGAAGCGTCCCGGCTGCTCGGCCGCTCGCGCGCGGTAAGCGGCGCGTACACGCTCGAAGAAAACGTCGGCCTCAACTTCGATGCGATCAGCTTCGCCACGGCCGGCAGCACGCGCACGCCCAGTTGCCACCGGCAGGTCGAGCAGCAAGGTGAGGTCGGGCGTAAGACCTTCGGTGGCCCACTGTTCAAGCAGGGCGATGTGTTCCACCGGTACGCCACGGCCGCCGCCCTGATAGGCGTAGCTGGCATCGGTAAAGCGATCGCACAACACCCACTTGCCGGCAGCCAGTGCGGGCTCGATGCACTCACGCACCAGCTGCGCGCGCGAAGCGAACATCAGCAACAGCTCCGCTTCCGCACACATGTCACGCCGTGCAGGGTCGAGCACGATGGCGCGCACTGCTTCTCCCAGCGGCGTGCCGCCGGGTTCACGCGTCAGCACCAGCGCTACGCCCTGCCCAACCAGATGCTTCTCCAGGCCGGCGAGCAAAGTGCTCTTGCCGGCGCCTTCACCACCTTCGAGCGAAATGAATTTGCCGCGTAATGTCATGGGCAGCGCTTCAACTGGTAGCAGGCGACATTGCGATTGTGTTCGTCCAGCGTACTGGAGAACACATGCGTACCGTCGCCACGCGAGACGAAATAGAGTTCCGTGCCGGCCACCGGATGCAACGCCGCGTCGATGGCTGGCTTGCCGGGCATGGCGATTGGCGTGGGCGGCAGCCCCGGACGCGTATACGTATTGTAGGGCGTATCGTTGGTGAGGTCGGTCTTGTGGATATTGCCGGCATAAGCATCGCCCATGCCGTAGATCACCGTGGGATCGGTCTGCAGCAACATGTGGGTTTGCAGGCGGCGTACGAATACACCAGCAATGCGCGCACGCTCATCGCCCCGACCGGTCTCTTTCTCCACGATGGAGGCAAGAATCAGCGCATCGTAGGGCGTGGCCAGCGGCAAATCCTTGTCGCGCTGCGTCCAGAGCGTATCGAGCATCTTCGTCATGGCGACGTGCGCACGGCGCAGGATGTCCAGGTCGCTGTCGCCTTTCACATAGGCGTAGGTTTCGGGAAGGAAACGGCCTTCCGGCATTTCGCCGGGCACGCCGATCTTCGCCATCAACTCGTCATCGCCCAGGCTGGCACCGTCCTGGCGCAGCTTGTCAGCCTTGGCCAGTGCCTGACGCAACTCGCGGAAGTTCCAGCCGTCGACGATGGTGAAATTACGCTGCACGACCTTGCCCGCTGCCATGTTGAGCAACAGGTCACGCGGTGTCATGCCCGCCGTGAGTGCGTATTCACCGGCGTGCAAACGGCCAGCCACGCGCAACTGTTCGGCCAGCACTCGCCAATACAGCGGCCCTGTGCTGGTGACGTGCTGCTCGCGCAACTGCCCTACTACGTCGCGAAGACTGTTGCCGCGGGCAACGTCGATGCCTTGGGCTTGCGCAGCCACGGCCAATGGCGTGTGCACGAAACGCTGATAGTCCAGCCAGCCGTAGACCAAACTACCGGCCACAGCCAGCAATACCAGTACGACCAAGCCACGCCAGAACGCACGCCCCTGCATCTTGTATCGACTCATGCCTGCTCCATCGGAAAACCCAGCCCACGCCAGTGCTGCTGCAAGGCGCGGGTAACTGGGCCGGAAACATACACGGTATCGCCCACGGCCTGAACCGGCAGAATGCCTCGGACGCTCGAACTGAGAAAGACCTCACTGGCCTGCTGCAGGTTCTTTGGGCTCAGCGTCACAACCTGTGTCTCAGGCCGAACCGCCAGTATCTCGGCACGGGCCACACCGGCCACGCCACAGCAGTCCATGGCTGGCGTGGCGAGCACGCCATCGATCACGGCGAACACGTTGGCCATGGTGGCTGACGCCACGTTGCCATCCGTGTCCAGCAGCAAACCCTCTGCCATGGCGGTGTCGCTCCATTCCGCCCGCGCCAACACCTGTTCCAAACGATTGAGATGCTTCATCCCGGCAAGTTGTGGTTGCAAAGCCAACCGCGTTTCGCACCAGCGAACGCGCACGCCTCGCGTGTACGCATCGCCAGTCATCGCCGGAGCATCAAAAGCGGCCACGATGCGAGTAGGACTTGGTGATGTTGGCGGTGCGTAACCACGCTCACCGATGCCGCGTGTCACGGTAATGCGCACTACCGCATGTTCGAAACCGTGAGAAACAACCAAGGCTTCCTGCAGCAATTGGCCCGCATCGGGAGACTGCATTCGCAATCGCGCGCAACTGTTTTCAAGTCGCAGCATATGGCGTGCCCAGAGCGGCGCGCGGCCATGGACGAAACGGATCGTCTCGAACAAACCGTCGCCGTAGGACAAACCGCGATCAAACACCGATACCGTGTCCGACGCGACGCCATCGACCAGTACGCGCGCGGCAGTAGACATCAGCCCTGCACTCCCAGCGCCCGCAACAAGCCGCGCGCCTTGGCGCGGGTCTCGTCCAACTCCTTCTCTGCCACTGAATCGGCGACGATGCCCGCACCGGCCCGCAAAGTGACTTGTGAATCGCCCAGCATGAAGGTCCGGATGAGAATGTTGAGATCCAGATCGCCATTACGATCGAGATAGCCGAGCGCACCTGTATAGGCGCCACGCGACGCATTCTCCAGCGCCGCGATGATTTCCATGCAGCGCACCTTGGGGCAACCGGTGATCGTGCCACCGGGAAATGTCGCAGCAATAACCTCGCCCGGTGTCACCTCGGCGCGCAACCGCCCGCGCACGTTGGAGACGATATGATGCACATGCGTGTAGCTCTCCACCACCATGAGCTCGTTGACCTCGACCGTGCCTGGCACGCAGACACGCCCCAGATCGTTGCGCTCCAGATCGATCAGCATGACGTGCTCGGCGCGCTCCTTCGGATGCGTACTGAGTTCACGGATGCGAGCCAACTCATCGTCGCCGGGTGTGCGAGGGCGCGTCCCTGCGATAGGCCGTGTCTGGGCAAGACCGTCGCGCACCTCCACCAGGCGCTCCGGCGAGGAACTCACCACTGCCCAACCAGGCTGCTGCAGCATGCCGGCAAACGGCGCGGGATTGGCCTGCCTCAGCGCGGCATACAGCGAAGCGGGTTGCGGCGGCGTCGCGTAGTGCGCGTGCCACGCGCGGGAAAGGTTGACCTGGAAGATATCGCCAGCGTGCAGATGTTCATGGATTTGCGCGACGCCATCGAGGAATAGCGTTGGGTCGTCCTCGCCACAGTCATCAGGCACGCCCAGCGCAGGAATCGCAATGGCGACCTGCAGGTCCGCCTCCATCGCATCGAGCAGCGATTCGTGACCTGCCTCCGCGACCAGCACCGTGCGGTTGCGCTCATGGTCAACTACCATGGCCGCCGGACAACGCAGTGCCAACGCAATCGGCAACGGATCGGGAGCACGCAGACGCAAGCGTGGCTCGATCTCGCCGGCCAGCTCATAGGCAAGTAGTAGCAACCAGCCACCGTGGAATGGCAACTCATCCGCCGCGTCGCGCGGCAACCGTTCGGCCTGCCATGCGGCATCAAGCGCATCAAGAAAACGTCCGGAATGTTCAGCACCCTGCCCGTCGTTCAATCGCCCGTTGGCATGCAGCGTCAAACGATCCTTGGGAAAGGCGAACAGAATGTCGTAGCGAGCTTGCGGCGTGCCGTGCGTGACACTTTGCAAAAGCCCGGGATAGCGCTCCGGAAATGCAGCGGCCGGCGCGAGTAGATCGCGCCGGCCGTGAAAGGTACGGCGATGGAGCTGGGGTTGCGTTGAGCCGTTCAACAAGGGTGTCACCGTTTCCGTTTGCCCGCAGATATGTGTTGCGTCAGCGAAGGCAGGCTGGTGGCCTGTCGAGATGGCGCGACGCGCAGCTGCGGGCAAACAGAAGCGGCCCTTCGGGTGATGCCCAGCCTGCGCGCAGGCTGGGCATCATGCCACTCTTGTTGAACGGCTCAAGGCACTCCACACACCGCTCAAACGCGACGGAACGCCAGCGTGCCGTTGGTGCCGCCGAAACCGAACGAGTTGGAGATAGCCACGTCGATCTTCGCTTCGCGCGCCATGTGAGGCACGAAGTCGAGATCACAGCCTTCACTTGGCTCATCCAGGTTGACGGTAGGCGGCAACATCTGGTCACGCAACGCAAGGATGGTGAAGATCGCCTCCACGCCACCGGCCGCACCGAGCAGGTGACCAGTCACCGACTTGGTCGAACTCATCGCCAGCTTGTAGGCGTGATCGCCAAACACCCGCTTGGCGGCCAGCACTTCGCCCAAATCGCCCAACGGCGTCGAGGTGCCATGTGCGTTGACGTACTGCACTTCGGTCGGGTTGATGCCAGCGTCCTTGAGCGCGCTTTCCATGCAGCGCGCCGCACCCTCGCCGCCCTCGCTGGGCGCGGTGATGTGAAAGGCGTCGCCACTCATGCCGAAACCAACCAGCTCGGCGTAGATCCTCGCACCACGCGCCTTGGCGTGCTCGTACTCTTCCAGCACCAGCACACCAGCGCCATCGGACAGCACGAAGCCGTCACGGTTCTTGTCCCACGGACGGCTGGCCTTGGTAGGTTCGTCGTTGCGGGTGGACATGGCCTTGGCCGAGCAGAAGCCCGCCATTGCCGTGCCGGTGGTAGCGAATTCGGCGCCGCCAGCGATCATCACATCGGCATCGCCGTACTGGATCATGCGCGTGGCCAGGCCGATGTTGTGCGTACCGGTGGTGCAAGCCGTGACGCAAGCGATGTTCGGGCCTTTCAGGCCGTACATGATCGACAGGTGGCCAGAAACCATGTTGATGATCGAACTGGGCACGAAGAACGGCGACACGCGACGCGGCCCCTTGTCGTGCAGTTCGATAGAAGTGTGCTCGATGGTATGCAGGCCGCCGATGCCGGCCGCCACCGCCACGCCGATACGAGGCGCATTGGCTTCCGTCACTTCCAGACCGGAATCTCGCAGGGCCTGGGTGCCCGCGGCGATGCCGTAGTGGATGAACGGATCCATCTTCTTGATCTCTTTCGGCGCAATCCACTCTGCCGGGTCGAAACCACGCACCTGACCGGCAATGCGCGTGGCATAGCCGGTAGCGTCGAAATGGGTAACTTCACCGATGCCGCTGACGCCCTTGAGGATGTTGTCCCAGGCGGTGGCGACATCGTTGCCGACCGGCGAAATAATGCCGAGGCCGGTTACAACCACACGTCGTTTGCTCATGCTGATCTTTCCTCATGGTCCCGTGGCGCTGCCTCAACGGCAGCCTTTCCGCGCAATCGCGGCCACGTCACATCCGGGCCGCGCAGTACGCATCGGCGCACCATACGGGATCGGACGTTGCAAAATGCAGAAACGAAAACTGCGCCAATGTGGCGCAGCTTCCGGTATCGCCAGTGGGCGGACGCATCGTGTGACGCGCCTGCCGCAACGGAGCGATCACTCCTTGGTGTGGGCCTTGATGTAGTCAACAGCCTGCTGCACCGTGGTGATCTTCTCGGCTTCCTCGTCCGGAATCTCGGTCTCGAATTCTTCCTCGAGGGCCATGACCAGCTCGACGGTGTCCAGCGAATCAGCGCCCAGATCGTCCACGAACGAAGCGTTCGCCGTGACTTCATCCTCCTTCACGCCCAGCTGCTCGATGACGATTTTCTTGACGCGCTCTTCGATGGTGCTCATGTTGCCAATACCTCCCAAGGAGTAGTTACCTGTCAACGTCGGGCTCTGGCCCGACATGGCCGGCGGATTGTAGTGGTTAAGCCGTATGGCCGCCACGATCCTCCAGCAATAGTGATACGCAGGCCACGGGACCGGCGCGAAAGAAGCAATTGTCGCCTAAAACGAGGTCGCTTGCGACAACTCCTTGTTAAACCGGCCCGTGCCGGCGCACCGGGCCACCCTCCAGCGAGGCTGGAAATGGCTCGACCGTTTCAAACAATAAGCTGGTAGCGGCGATGGTTGCCGCTGTTTCCTCACGCCTTACGGCATGTACATGCCGCCGTTGACGTGCAGTGTTTCGCCAGTGATGTAAGCCGCCGCCGGGGATGCCAGGAAGGCCACCGCCTTCGCGATATCACTGGACTCGCCGAGGCGACCCAGCGCGATCTGACCCAGCAACGCCTGCTTGGATTCCTCCGGCAGCGCGCGCGTCATATCGGTGTCGATGAAGCCAGGCGCCACCACATTGACGGTGATACCGCGCGACCCGATTTCGCGGGCCAGCGACTTGGAGAACGCGATGATGCCGGCCTTCGCCGCTGCGTAGTTGGATTGCCCAGGATTGCCGGTCAAGCCGATCACCGAAGCGATGGAAATGATGCGGCCCTTGCGTGCCTTCATCATGCCGCGCATTACCGCTTTGGATGTGCGATAGACCGAAGTGAGGTTGGTGTCGAGGATCGCCTGCCAGTCATCCTCGGGCATGCGCATCAGCAGCTGGTCGCGGGTGATACCGGCATTGTTGACCAGGATGGAGACGGCACCGAATTCCTTGGTGATGCCGGCGATCAGCGCATCGACCGCTGCACCGTCCGTTACGTTGAGCAAGCGGCCGTGACCACCGTGCGGAGCCAGGCGCTCGCCAATGGCGGCGGCGCCGCTTTCGCTGGTAGCCGTACCGACCACCGTGGCGCCCAGTGCGGCCAGTTCATCGGCAATGGCCGCGCCAATACCGCGACTGGCACCCGTGACGAGGACGATCTCACCTTGCAGTGTCTTGCTCATCTGTCGTTTTCCTTTGGATGGCTGGACGTCGATCCGTCCAGCCGCATGATTCGTGCGAAATCGCGACAACGTTACCGCTTCAGACCCATTCGGCTCGAGCTGCATCGAGTTCTGCCGGCGCACCGATGGCACGCGCCTCGACGTTCTTGTCGATGCGCTTGATGAGGCCCGCCAACACCTTGCCCGGACCTGCCTCAGCCATGCGCGTGGCGCCACCGGCAACCAGCACCTGCACGCATTCCGTCCAGCGAACCGGGAGATAGAGCTGACGCTGCAGCGCGCCGCGAATGTCCTCGACCGTGGCGTAACTGCGCGCCTCGGCGTTCTGCACTACCGGAATGGTCGGCAACGCCCACTGGATCGAGCTCATGCGCTCACCCAGCCGATCAGCTGCGTCGCGCATCAATGCACAGTGCGAGGGCACCGACACTGCCAGCTTGATGGCCTTCTTCACACCTTGCTCGGCGAGCTTCGCAAGCGCGCGATCGACGGCTTCCGCGTTACCGGCGATCACCAGCTGCCCCGGCGAATTGAAGTTGGCGGGCGATACCACCTGGCCCTGCGCTACTTCTTCGCAGACCGCAGCAATCTGGGCATCGTCACCACCAAGGATAGCGGCCATCGCGCCCACGCCTGGCGGCACCGCAACCTGCATGAGGCGACCACGTTCGGCCACCAAGGCCGCCGCATCGTGCAGCGAAATGGCGGCAGCACAGACGAGCGCGCTGTATTCACCGAGACTGTGACCAGACAACTGTGCCGGCTGCGCGCCACCGAGCTTCTGCCATACGCGCCATACCGCCACGCTCGCGGCCAGCAGTGCCGGCTGCGTGTTCTCCGTGCGATTGAGGCTTTCTTCCGGACCTTGTTGGCTCAGCGCCCACAGATCGACGCCCGCGCCCTGCGAGGCCTCAGCGAAAGTGGCCTTCACTTCCGGATGAACAGCGGCGAGTTCGGCCAGCATGCCAACCGATTGCGAGCCCTGGCCCGGGAATACGAAAGCGAGCGAAGCGGCGGTCTGAGTCATGGAGCGCGGGTTTTCCGGAAACGAAAAGCGGAATGGTGCCAGCATTAGCCGCCATACGCAGCTGTATATGGGCAAGGACGGTTGAATTGGGCACGTTTTGGGGACCGGATCACTTCCCATCGCCCGATATACATCAACGTCGTTCCAGCGAAAGCAGGGGTCCAGTGCTTATGAAGCATGTGGCGACAGCGGAAGGCACTGGATCCCTGCTTTCGCACGGATGACTAGCTAAAGAGAATGAGCCCGCAAGGCATAAGGCATAAAGAACAATGCCGCCCCGAAGGCGGCATTGCGAAACAACAAGCAACGGCGAGGATCAGTAGCGCAGCAGTGCCGACGCCCAGGTAAAGCCGCCGCCAAACGCCTCCAGCAGCAGGTTCTGACCGCGCTGCACCTTGCCCGAGCGCACGGCGTAGTCGAGCGCCAGCGGCACCGAGCCGGAGGAGGTGTTGGCATGCTCTTGAACGGTCACGACAACCTGCTCCATCGGCATGTTCAGACGCTTGGCCGTGGCCTCGATGATGCGCAGGTTGGCCTGGTGCGGAATCAGCCAATCGATCTGCGAAGCCTCCATGCCGGCAGCCTGCAGGGTTTCGTCGACCAGTGAATCCAGCGTCTTCACCGCGACCTTGAACACTTCGCGGCCGGACATGTTGATGCGCACACCGTGGTTGGGCTCGTCCTTGAAGCCGACCGAGACGCCCACCGGGTTGTACAGCAGATGCTTGAAGCCGCCGTCGGCGTGCAGGCAGGTGGCGTAGATGCCCGGCTCTTCCGAAGCTTCCAGCACCACAGCGCCGGCGCCATCACCGAACAGCACGCAGGTTTCGCGCTCGCTCCAGTCGACCATGCGGGTCAGCGTTTCCGCACCAATCACCAACACCTTCTTGGATTGGCCGCTGCGGATGAACTTGTCGGCCACACCCATCGCATAGACGAAGCCCGAGCACGCGGCGTTGACGTCGAACGCGGCGCAGCCGTTAGCGCCAAGGCGATGCTGAACCAGGCAGGCGGTGGACGGAAAAATGATGTCGGGCGTGGTGGTGCCCAGCACGATCAGGTCCAGTTCGGACGCCTTGACGCCTGCCGCCTCGAGGGCGCGCTGCGCGGCCAGGGTGGCCAAATCGCCGGTAGTTTCGCCGTCCGCGGCGATGTGACGCTTCTGGATGCCGGTGCGGGTACGAATCCATTCGTCAGTGGTGTCGACGATCTTTTCGAGATCGGCGTTGGTCACCACGCGTTCGGGCAGCGCGCTGCCGGTACCGGTGATGCGGGCGTAAATCTGGGCCATTAACTTTCCATGGAGCTGGTTGGGACGAATGGACTGCGCGGGGGCGCTGCAGCCGGCTTCCAAACCCCCAACGTTACGTGGGTGATCGCACAAACGCAAAGCGGCGCGAAATCGCGCCGCCATGCGAAACCGTATCCCTTTCGGGAACGATCAATCCTCTTCGACCACCGCAGTGTTGGTGTCGATGACCTTCTTGCCGCGGTAGTAGCCATCCTTGGTGACGTGGTGGCGCAGATGCACCTCGCCACTGGTCGGATCGGTGGCCAGCTGCACGGTCTTGAGCGCATCGTGCGAACGACGCATGCCGCGGGTGGACGGGGTCTTGCGGCTCTTGGCAACGGCCATGGCGAATCTCCAGCTAAATCAACGTTTCTTGAGTTCGCGCAAAATCGCGAACGGGTTATCGGAACGCCCTTCGCCCGAGGAGGATTCCTCTGGCTCGTGGCCTACTACTTCTTCGGGCAGCGTGCTGTCCGGATTCACCGGGATCAGCGGCAGCGCCAACAACAATTCGTCTTCAATCACATCCGCCAGGTTCAGCTTGCCGTCCTCGTCCACGAGCAATGGCTCGCAACCCGGCGGCAAGGCCGATTCCTCGCGTTCGAAGCGGATCAGTCCGAGACGGCTATCCACCGTCACCGGCAGCACAAAAGGCTCCAGGGTACGCTGGCAGATCAACGAGAGTGGCGCCTGGACGCGGACGTCGAGGTACGCAGTACCGAACTCGTCGCGGCCAAAATCCAGCTCGTATTGCGTCGTTCCTTCCGCACTCGCAAGAACCTCGCCCAGCCGCTTTAAAGCGGCTACGGGCAATTCTCCCTGGAACGAACGCCGCGCCGAGACCATGCGCCAAGCGTCCACGGACTCTGGCAGTGTCACGGACATAGACATGAAATCTTAGGATTACAACACCTTGAAGTCAACGGGTTGACCATCAACGGACAGCAGTCCGGGGCCATTTTGCCTGAACGCTTCCAGTACGGCAGACTGCGGGCACCTTCGCAGCGAGCCGGCCGGTACCGTGAATTCCTATCTGATGCTCGGTCTGGCGGCCTTGGCGATACTGGTCCTGGCTGCGGTTGGCGTGGCCCTGGTGACCTCTCGGCGACGCGCCGATCGTCGTACCGGCAGCCTGCACCGGCTGCTGGAACTGGCCGACCGACTGGAAACGGATCTCAAGACCTGCCGAGCGGGCTTGCAGCAGGCCCACGCGGTAATGTCGCTCAATCCGGACCTGCCGGCCAGCGGTGAGCAGGAGGCGCGTCACGCCATCGATGCCGGCCTGCGTTCGCTATTGCAGCAGCGTATCTGGATCCGCGACCAGGCGCCCCGCGCCAGCCAGCAGCAGCTGGATCAGGCCGTCACCGCCATGAACGCCACCCGCGACAAGCTACAGCCGCTGCTGGCCGCGCTTGACCGCGCCCAGCACGACCTGGACAGCGCCATGCGCGAACACTTGCGCCGGGAGCACGACGCGTGAGCCTTCCCACCCTCGTGCTCGGCTCCACCTCACGCTACCGGGCCGAACTGTTGAGGCGGTTGTATCCGGCGTTCGAACAGCGCTCGCCCGGCACCGATGAAAGTCCGCTGCCTGGGGAACGTCCTCGCGATCGTGCCCTGCGCCTGGCCATCGCCAAGGCGCATGCCGCCGCGGAAGGGCTGGAAGACGCCCTTGTCATCGGCTCAGACCAGGTCGCCGAGCTCGAAGGCACCATGCTGGACAAGCCCGGCACTGTTGAACGCGCCCGCGCTCAGCTAACCGCGAGCTCGGGTCGCGAAGTGCATTTCCACACGGCACTGTGCCTACATGACACACGCAACGGACAGGATCTGGTGCACATCGATCATACGCAGGTGCATTTCCGCAGCCTCAGCGCGGATGAAATCGCCCGTTATGTTGACCGCGAACAGCCGTTCGACTGCGCCGGCAGTTTCAAATGCGAAGGGTTGGGCATCAGCCTGTTCGAACGGATCGACAACGAAGACCCCAGCGCGCTGATCGGCCTGCCCCTGATCGCCTTGGCAAGACTGCTGCGCGAAGCAGGCATCGCCCTGCCCTGATCAACTCCCTTCAATGCCGCGCCGACTCGGCCTCGTTCGCGAGTCGCCACGGCAAACACTGGTCATCGCCGCTCGCCGTAACCGGCAATGCTGTGGGAATTTTTCCCTCGTAGAAGGCGATACGCCGCCGCCCATCGAAAAGATCGAGCCGGCGCAGCGGCTGTGGCTGGTCGATGTGGCTGCACAACATGCGCAACCAAACCGGACGTACATGCACCCGCAAGGCCTTCTCGTCCACCGCCAGCAACATTGATTGGCCTCCATGCATGCGGCGCAGCGCAGTTTCGTCGCGTTGCCAGATGGCCAATTGCGGCGCACGCCCGTGCTTGGTGTTGAGCGGGCTGTCCAACGAATAGACCGGCACGCTGCCACCGAGCTGGAAGTCGATTTCCGCGGCAAGCATGAAATTGTCCGCGACCAGCACGACGGCATGCTGCGATAGCAATTCGCGAGCGACGTCGCCGCTTTCGCGCCATCCAACAAAACGTGCGGGAAACGCCTTCACTCCCGCCAGCGCCTGTGCACCGCCTTCGTGTGCAGCCATGCCCAGGTACAGCAGGCCACCGAGCTGTCCCGCCACGGCGAGCACAAAAGCGGCAACGCGCCCCCCCTTCCGCCACACCGGACGTTCTCGCAGCAGCACCGGCAAAGCCGCAAGCAAGGGCAGATAGGCCGGCAAGGGCCAATGCGCGCGGAAGCGCAGGCCATCAGCAAACAGGCCCAGCGCAAAGTAAAGAACAATGAAACTCAGCGAGACGATACCGATGATGTCCCACGGCGCCCCTGCTTCACGACAACGCTGCCAGCTGCGCCATGCCGCCCACAGCAGCAGCAGGTAAAGCAGCGGCGTGCAGGCGATGGCTTGTTCCAGCGGTTGCACCAGCGCGTCGGCATGGAATTGCCAGGTGTTGCGCTCCACCAACTGGAAAGCGATGCCGGCACCGTGCTGCTGCCAGTTGGAAATGATCAGCGGAACCAGCCCCAGCGCCGCCACGCCCATCGCGAGCCAGAATCCGCCGCGACGCCATTGCCGGCGTCCGCGCGGCGTGAGCACGAACAACAACAGCCCCGCCAGCATCGGCATCGCGGCGCGGTAATGAGTCAGCCAGCACACACCCAGGGCCAGGCCCAGCCACAACCAGTCACACAGCCGGTCGCCATCCATCGCCCTGGCCAATGCCACCAGGGCTGCCATGATCGCCACGGTCAGCGGCACATCCGGCACAGCCAATACACCCAGGCTACCGGCCAGCGGAAGCGCCAGGCAAAGCGCGCCAGCCTGCCAGCCCGTAAGTTCATCAAATGCGTCACGCGCAAATGCACGCACCAGCCAGGGCAAGGTGCTGCCCAGCAACAGGAACGGCCAACGCATGCCGAGCAGCCCGTGTCCGGCCACGCTTTCGCCAAGCCGGATCAGCCATGCGGTGAATGGTGGCAGGTCGCTGTAGCCCCAGGCGAGATGCCGGCTCTCCTGCCAGTAGAACGCCTCGTCACCAAACGGCGACAGGGAAGCGGCAAGCATGAGCTTGACCAGGAACAGCACCACGAAACCGGCCAGGAACACTGCTCGCCAGCGCGCAAGGCCGACGGCTACACTGGCCGTGTCACGCATGGACCTTGCTCCGCGTCGTCCTTCCCCACTGCCAGAAACCCATGTCCGCCATCACTCCGTTGCACGATGAAACGCTGCGCACGCGCCTGGATGCCGCCATCGCCCAGGTCAATCGCGTGTTACTGGGCAAGCCGCGCCAGGTCAAGCTCGCCTTTACCTGCCTGATCGCCGGTGGACACCTGTTGCTGGAAGACGTGCCCGGTGTAGGCAAGACCACACTGGCACATGCGCTGGCCGCCAGCTTCGACCTGGACTTCCAGCGCGTGCAGTTCACCAGTGACCTGCTGCCTTCGGACATTATCGGGGTGAGTGTTTACGAGCGCGAGACCGGCCAGTTCCGCTTTCATCCCGGCCCGATCTTCACCGGACTGTTGCTGGCCGACGAGATCAATCGCGCCACGCCGAAGACGCAGAGCGCCCTGCTTGAATCCATGGCCGAAGGCCAGGTCACCGTGGATGGGCAGACGCATATGCTGCCGCAGCCGTTCTACGTGGTCGCGACGCAGAACCCTCTCGACCTCGCCGGCACCTTCCCGCTGCCCGACTCGCAGCTGGACCGCTTCATGTTGCGCGTGTCGCTCGACTATCCCGATGCCGCCGCGGAACGCGCCCTGCTGACCGGCAGCGACCGTCGCGATGTGCTGGCCCAACTCACGCCCCAACTCGATGGTGCCGGCCTGGCCGAACTTTCGCGTCGGGCACAGGCGATCACGGCCAGCAGCGCACTGCTGGATTACCTGCAGGCCCTGCTGGCTGCCAGCCGCCGCCACGCGGACATCCGCGTCGGGTTGTCGCCGCGCGCGGGTCTTGCCTTGCTTAGCGCAGCCCGCGCCTGGGCGCTGCTCAGCGGGCGGCAACATGTACTGCCGGAAGATCTGCAGGCGTTGTTTGTGCCACTTGCTGCCCATCGATTGGTCACCACACGCGGCGCCAGCGGCGACAGCCTCGCGCGCAGCCTGCTGGCCGACGTCGCGGTGGATTGATGTTGGCGGCATTCCGTCGCTTGCAGGCATGGGCCGAACGACGCCTGCCTGCGCTTACCCGTTACAAGCGGCCCGAGAGCCTGCCCATCGTGCTCCACCGCCGGCGCATCTATATCGTGCCGACCCCATTTGGCGGGGCTTTCACCATCCTGTTGCTGGTGATGTTGATCGGTGCACTCAACTACAGCAACAACGCAGCACTGCTGCTGACCTGCATGCTCGGGTCCGCGTGCTGCACGAGCATGCTGGTAGCGTTTCGCAGCCTCAATGGCCTGCGCCTGAGCGCCATTCGCCCGGGACAGGCCATCGCTGGCGAACCGATGGTGCTGCAGTTGGTCTTTGCTGGCAGCGACCATGCACACCCCTCGGTGCATGCTGATATGGAAGGCCAAACCGAAGCGTTCGCGCTGGCCACCCGTGGCGAGATTCAGGTATCGCTGAACCTCGTCACGTCCAGACGCGGATGGCAGCCCCTGCCCCGAATCAAGTTGTGGACCAACTGGCCGCTAGGCTTGTTTCATGCGTGGAGCTGGATTCATCCGGACCAGGCTGTGCTGGTCTGGCCTCGCCCGGAAACCGGCGGCCCACCGCCGATGCTGCCTGGCGATCAGGGCCATCGGCAGCGTTTGCACCAGGGCGAAGACATCGCCGCGCTGCGCGAGTACCGCATCGGCGATCCGCAACGGCACATCGCCTGGAAGCACAGCGCTCGCCACGAGAACCTGCTGGTCAAGGATTTCGAACAGCCCGAATCGCAGGAAGAATGGCGGCTGGACTGGCGCCATCTGTCGCAGCTTTCCCCCGAGGCGCGCATCGCACGGCTGGCCCGATGGCTCGGCGAAGCCGAATCGGTCGGACGTGCGACGAGCCTATGGTTGCCCGGTGACGAAATCGGTCTGGGCCACGGCCGCAACCACTATGCGCGCTGCATGAGCGCGCTGGCCCGGCTGCCATGATCCGGTTCACCCTGTTTCACCGCAAACCCAAGGTCCGGCTCGGCGCGCGACCATTTGACCTGCTCTGCCTCACGGTGGCCGTGGTGCTTGGCGCGCACGCGCCGCACATGCCGATATGGCTGAGCGCCGCGCTCGCTGCCATATTGGCCCTGCGTTGGTGGCAGCGGCGCCGACGCGAAGGTCGCGCACCGTTGACCCTGAAGTTGCCGTTGGTGGCGTTGCTGTCCGGTGCCGTGATTTTCCATTACGGCAGCCTGTTCGGACGCGAGCCAGGTGCCGCGCTCGCGGTGGGTCTGCTCGTGCTCAAGCTGTTGGAAACGGAGACGCCACGCGATGCGCGGGTAGGCGCCGCGTTCGCCTGCTTCACGCTCATGACGGCGCTGCTGTTTGATCAGGGCATGGTGGCCACCGTACTGGTGGCGCTGGGCCTGCTGCCCGCGCTGGCCACCTTGCGCGCATTGGAACCTGCGCATGCCGTGACCACCCTGCCGCGTGAACTTTTGCCCGCGCTTGGCCTGCTCAGCGTGTCGCTACCGCTGGCCCTGCTTGCCTTTGTGCTGGTGCCACGCCTGAGCTCACCGCTATGGGGCGCTCCCAACACGTCGCAGGCGCGGACTGGCCTGAGCGAAGAGATGTCGCCCGGCGACCTTTCCGAATTGCTGACCGATGATCGCCCCGCGATGCGCGTGGGCTTCGATGGCGCGCCACCTCCCAATGCACAGCGCTATTTCCGCGCCTACGTGATGTGGAGTTACGACGGGCGACGCTGGAGCCATGTGGACGTGGGCGGTACGCCGACCCCGGTCGAACACGGTGCACTGCTCACCCACTACGTCGTCACCCTCGAAGCCAGCGGCCAGCGCGTGCTTCCCGCGCTGGATGTGCCGGTGGAAGCACCCGACCAGGCACAGCTGAGCGCCGATCACGAAGTGCTCTCAGACAAACCGGTGAACGACGTCCTCATCTACGACATGCGCTCGGCACCCACCTATCGACTGCAGCCCATGCTCGACGAGCGGGAGCGACGTCGCGGCCTCCGCCTTCCAGGTAATTTCAATCCGCGAGCGATAGCGCTGGCCGGTCGCTGGCGCCAACAGTTCGGCACCAATGATGCGGCGATCATCAAGGCAGCGCTGAACCTGTTCCATGATGGTGGCTTCAATTACACCTTGGCGCCTGCGCCTCTGGGCCGCGATGCGGTTGACGACTTCCTGTTCTCCACCCACGAAGGTTTCTGTGAACACTATGCGTCCGCGTTCACCGTGCTGATGCGCGCTGCGGGCATTCCTGCGCGAGTAGTCACGGGTTACCAGGGCGGCTACTGGAACACCCTCGGCAGCTATTTGCTGGTGCGTCAGTCCGATGCCCACGCGTGGAGCGAAGTCTGGCTGCCCGGACGTGGATGGCAGCGCGTAGACCCCACGGCGGCGGTGCGTCCCGAACGGGTCAGTCTTGGCGCCGCGGCCGTATCCAGCGTGGGGACCGACTGGTCACCCAATCAATGGTGGCTTGGGATGCGCAACCATTGGGACATCGTCAACCGCTGGTGGAACCAAGGCGTTATCGGCTTCGACACGCTTCGACAGCATGGACTGCTGACGCCGTTTGGGCTGCCCAACATCGACCCGGGCATGCTGGGTCTGCTGTTGGCCATCGGCAGTTCGCTATTGGCGACACTGGGTCTATCGTGGGCCATATGGAAGCGCCCATCGACCGATCTGGCGCGTGCGTCGATGCAGTTGCTGGAACGGCGGTTGGCCACGGCAGGCGTGGCCCGCCATCACAGCGAAGGACCGCAGCACTACTTTATCCGCGCGGCACGGGCACTCCCCACCCATCGCGCGGAGCTTGAGCGATTGATGAGAACGTATCTGGAACTGCGCTACGCCTACGAAGAACCGCCGGCGGATTTGTTGAAGATCTTTCGACAGGCCGCGCGGGACTTTCGACCGCGTCGCATGGTCAAATGATATTGAACCGTGGATGCCCCGCATCCACCACACGATGGAGAAAGCGTCATGTCCATGTACAAGCCGTTGATTCTCGCGACCGCCATCGCCACGCTGGCCGCCTGCGCAACGGTGCCGCAGCCGTTGCAAGGCACGTTCACCGACGTCACCTCGGTCGCCGCCCAGCAGGGTGGCGCCGGTGGCGTTCAGGTGCGCTGGGGTGGCCAGATCATCAAGACCGAACCGGGCCCGCAGGAAACCTGCTTCTACGTGCTGCAGCGTCCGCTCGACGACGAGGCGCGACCAAAGACATCCAGCCACAGCGACAGCGAAACCCAGGGTCGCTTCGTAGCCTGCCGTGCCGGCTTCTATGATCCGGAAGTGTTCGCCCGCGATCGCGACATCACGGTGACCGGCGTGCTGCATGGCACGGTGTCGGAAAAGGTGGGCGAGTACAGCTATCCCTATCCGCGCATCGAAGCCAGCGTGGTCTACCTTTGGCCCGAGCGCGTTTACAACTATGGGCCGGGCTACTACGACCCGTTCTGGGGCCCGTATTGGGGGCCGTACTGGGGTGGCCCGTGGGGCTGGGGTGGCTATGGCTATTGGGGTGGCTATGGCTATCGGGGCGGCTATTACCCGTCGCGCGTGATCGTCCGCCCGGCACCGCATCCGGTGCACCGCTGATCACACCAACGAAAAACGCCGGCGCGATGCCGGCGTTTTTCTATATTGAAACCCTTGTCTGCCCGACAGCGAACGCCGGTGGCATCAGCCCGGCGGCCAATGCATGTGACGACCAGCCAGCAGATGCACATGCAGGTGGAATACCGTCTGCCCGCCGTGTTCGTTGCAGTTGATCACCGCACGATAGCCCTGCTCCGCCACCCCTTCGCGCCTTGCGTAGGCAGCGGCGGCAAGCAGCAGCTTGCCTAGCAGCTCCGCATCGCCTGGCGTCGCTTCATCCAATGAGGCGATGGCTCGCTTCGGCACGAACAGCACGTGCAATGGAGCCTGCGGATTGAGGTCACGGAACGCCAGTACGTCGTCGTCCTCATAGACGATGTCGGCGGGAATTTCGCGGCGAATGATCTTGCCGAAGATGGTGTCGCCCATGTGCAGACTCCCTCAATTCAAAGACGCAGCAGCATACCGTGCGCCGCCGGCGCCACGAGCTTGAACCCGAACTGCTCATAGAGGCGATGGGCGGTGCCGTCGGCGATCAGGCCAACCATCGTCCGCGCCGGGGCGCGGCTGTGAACCTGATCCATCAATGCCTGCATGATGCGCCGTCCCAGACCCTGCCCTTGCCAGGCAGGTGAAACAGCGATGTCCACCACGAACAGGAACAGGCCGCCGTCACCCACGACACGGCCCATGCCGATCAACTCGTCGCCGTTGCGCACACAGACCGAGCACCAACTCGAAGGCAGGCCCATATCGGCGCCCTCGGCTGTCATGGCACTCAGGCCGGCGGCGCTACGCAAGGCGCGATATTCGTCACTGGCGGGAATCTCGAGCGCGAGCCTGGGTGATACGGTCATGTCATTCATTCCACCGACTGCCTGCTGCCGAACGCATGTGCCAGGGTGCCGCGATCCACGTACTCAAGCTCGCCGCCCAGCGGCACACCATGCGCCAAGCGGGTGGGACGGACGTTCGCCGCGCGCGCCAGCTGCGCGAGATAGTGGGCGGTCGCCTCGCCTTCCACGGTCGGATTGGTGGCGATGATCATCTCCTCGATCTCACCTTCGCCCAATCGCTCCGTGAGCAAATCCAGCCCCAGCTCCTGCGGACCGAGGCCATCGAGTGGCGACAGCCGACCCAGCAGCACGAAGTACTGCCCGCGATATCCCGTGGCCTGTTCGATGGCGGCAAGCTCGGTGGGAGATTCCACGACGCACAGCACATTGCGGTCGCGCCCGTTGCTGGCGCACAGCGAACACACCGGCGTCTCGCTGAAATTGCGGCAGCGCGAGCAGTTGCCGATATCGCGCATGGCCTGATCGAGCACCTGTGCCAGCCGCAGGCCACGCTCGCGATCACGCTCCAGCAGATGGAAGGCCATTCGCTGCGCGCTCTTGCCGCCCACGCCGGGGAGGCAACGGAGCGCTTCGATAAGGTCAGTTAGGAGTTTGCTCATGTATCGAGGTTTAGCTGTAGGAGCGCACCCAGTGCGCGACCGCGGAGATACGGCGTCGCCGTTCCATAGGCTTGTCGCACACTTGGTGCGCTCCTACAGAAGGGCTTCAAAACGGCATCTTGAAGCCGGGCGGAAGATTCAGGCCCGAGGTCACACCGCCGAGCTTGTTCTTGCTGACCTCAGCCACCTTGTTCACTGCGTCGTTGACCGCCGCCGCCACCAGATCCTCGGCCATTTCCGGGTCATCGGCGAACAACTGGCGGTCGATCTGCACGCGGCGTACTTCGTGCGCGCCCGTCAT
The DNA here is from genome assembly GCF_057787755.1 of Dyella sp. OK584. Classification (NCBI taxonomy): domain Bacteria; kingdom Pseudomonadati; phylum Pseudomonadota; class Gammaproteobacteria; order Lysobacterales; family Rhodanobacteraceae; genus Dyella; species Dyella sp. OK584. The sequence continues at coordinate 2,724,532 of NZ_CM173542.1, read as the reverse complement.
CAACACGGTCACCAGGCCACCGCCGGCACTGCCGGTCACTTCCAGCTTGGCGATCTCTTCCTGCGCGCGCTTCATGTCTTCCTGCATGCGCTGGGCCTGCTGCATCAGCTGACCGATCTGTCCTCTCATGGCGTCACTCCGCTATCTCTTCAGTTCTCAAATGGCTTGACCGACCGGGGCACCACGCGCGCGCCGAACTCGCGCTTGAGCGACTGCACCAGCGGATCTTCTTCAATGGCTTGCTCGGCGGCCGACTGGGCGGCCGAGCGTGCGTTGGCGGCACGGGCCGCCGGTGTTTCGGCAGCAGCGCCGCGCTCTTCAACGAAACGCAGACGTATACGCTCGCCCAGCGTCTGGCTGATGCGATCTTCCATCTGACTCACCATCGGCTCGACAGCCAGATGCATGTGCGCCGGCTGCAGGGCGAGCACCAGCGTATTGCCTTCGCGATCACGCAAAGCAGCATTCTGGGCAAGCTGACCCAAGGGACCGCGCAGGTTTGCCTGTTCGATCAGCCTGTCCCATTGCGGCAAGCCGCGAGCGTCGACAGCTACGGGCGCGCGCTGTGCTGCAGCCGCAGGCGGCGCAACGGGTGCGGGTGCGGGTGCCGGTGCCGAAATCGGTGCGACGCGAGGCGATGGCGGTTCGGTCACGCTGGCCACGTGCATCCGCTCGTTCGCTGCGGGTGCTGATGCACGCGACGGAGAGGCTGGTGCGCGGGCCGCGGAATTTGCACCAGGGCGCTCGATCTGCGTCGTACCGCTGCCATCCGACGGGCGGAACGCCAGCATGCGCAGCAGCGTCATTTCAAATCCGGTGCGCGCATCCGGCGCCAGCGCCAGGTCGCGGCGACCGGTGGTGGCTATCTGGTAGTAGAGCTGTACGTCTTCCGGCACCAGCTGCTGCGCCAATGCCACCAGGGCGCTGTCATCGCTGTCGTCCATGTCTGGACGGTAGCCGGGAACCAGCTGGATCAGCTGGATGCGATGCAGCACGCTGGCCAGGTCGTCCAGCACGCCGCCGAAATCGGGCGAGAAGGACGCAATGCGCGTGCACTCGGCCATCAGCGCCTCGCCGTCGCCAGCAGCCAGCGCATCGAGCAGGCCCAGCACCTGGCCGCGCGCGACGCTACCGAGCATGGCCCGCACGTCGTCCACGCGCAGCGAGCCGCCACCGTAGGCGATCGCCTGGTCCAGCAACGACAGTCCATCGCGCAACGAACCGTCGGCGCCACGCGCCAGTTCGGCGATGGCTGCGTCTTCGTAAGGGATGTTTTCCGCGCCCAGGATATGCCGCATCTGGCCCGAGATCTGTTCGGGCAGCAGCCGCTTGAGGTTGAACTTCAGGCAGCGCGACAACACCGTTACCGGCAGCTTCTGCGGATCCGTGGTGGCCAGCAGGAACTTCACATGCGGCGGCGGCTCTTCCAGCGTCTTCAGCAACGCATTGAACGCCGGCTTGGAAAGCATGTGCACCTCGTCGACCAGGTACACCTTGAAGCGGCCGCGCGCAGGAGCGTACTGGGCGTTCTCGATCACCTCGCGCACGTCGTCCACGCCGGTGTTGCTGGCCGCATCGATCTCCAGAAGGTCCACAAAACGGCCGGCATCGACCGCGGTGCAGACGGCGCACTCACCGCACGGATCAGCCGATTCGCCACGCTCGCAGTTCAGCGACTTGGCGAAGATGCGAGCGATGGTGGTCTTGCCCACGCCACGGGTGCCGGTGAACAGATAGGCGTGGTGCATGCGACCGGTGTCGAGCGCATTGGTGAGCGCGCGCACGACGTGCTCCTGCCCGACCAGTTCGGCGAACTTGCGGGGGCGCCACTTACGTGCGAGTACCTGATAAGACATGCGTGGCCTGATCTTGGGGCGAAGTCCGATTGTGCCAAGTCGGCGCCGGCAAGTCAGTAACGGCTGAACAAGGTTTCAGGTCGCCGAAAAGGCGGCGGCCCTGCCAGCCACACCCCGGCACCCGAATCATTCGCTACCGTTGCTCCCTTCCGGGCCTGGCGGAATTTACGAACTATCGTCGCGGGGGGACCGACAGGGCCACCATAGAGACGTTCTTTAGTGCGGCGGCTTAACGCCGTCGCCCGGTTTCACTCACTGGCGGAGAGGGCGGGATTCGAACCCGCGATACGGGGATAAGCCGTATACACACTTTCCAGGCGTGCTCCTTCAACCACTCGGACACCTCTCCGCAATGGTGAAACCTGCTTGCAGGGCACTCGGGCCCGGCAAAGAGGCGAAAGGATAGCGGCACGGGGCCAATCACACAAGATAGCGCAGCCGGGCTCAGACCGCTTCCTGCGGCACGTCGCGCAGGAACACCGGCAGATCCGTAGCCGGCGGCTTGACGGGTACCTGATAGAACATGTCGGCCACGAAGCCTCGATGATAGGTGGCGTGATTAACCACGTGCAGGATGATTTCCTCGCGGCTCATTCGCCCTTCCCCGCCGCCAATGAACTGGAACGCCACCACCTCGGCAGCCTGCACCGGCGACAGCGCCGCGGCATAGTCCAGGTACCAGTCGTTCATCGCCAGCTGGCGTCGCCACAGTTCATCGAAAGGCAGCGGCTCGGGCGTGTTGCGACTGGTGTAGCCGTGCGTGCGCCCCTGCAAATGGGCCTGGAAAATGTCATCGACCACCCAGGTATGACTGAGCGTGCGCAGCATGCTGCCGAAAATGGTGAGCCGGGGCGCTGTCGCAGCCCCTTCGGGCAAGGCGGCGACGGCCGCGTAGGTGAGACGATCGGCCCAGGCACGGTAACGAAGCATTTTGCGAAGATGGCTGGCAGACATGGCGTAGTTCGCAGCTAGAAGAAAAGAGGGTGTTCAGCCAGCTTCCGCATGTGTCGGGGCCGGCGCAGGCAACACGATACGCTCGCCCGGTCTCGCGATCGCATAACCGCGCGCGATGAGCGCCGCACCATCTGCCTCGCTGCCGTAGTGGTATAGCCGCAGCCGCTGGCGCAGGGCTTCCGGATACTCACGTTCGATGTCATCAATGCCGGTATGCGAGGGGTTGCCCACCAGCCCGCAGTCGTGAGCGACAAGTTCCGTGCCGCCTGCCACTCGCATCAGCACCTCGGGAATCGGCCGCGTATCGCCGGTGTAGGCAAAACTTCCAGCCAGAGCCACGCCATACGACGTGCCCGCCATGTGATGGCGCGTAGCAAACACATCAAACCACTGACCATCCAGCCAGAAACCCCGCGTACATGGCACCAGCTGAAAGGCTTCCCAGAAGTTCACGCCGCCTTCGGCCAGCACATTCGGATAGTCCGCGACACGCCCTTGCAGCCAGGTCATCAGGCCAGCGTGAATGAACACGCGGGTGCGCCCGCGCCACTGCTCGTCGAACCACAGGCGGAAGAACAGCCGCTCCATGCCGCCCACGTGGTCCATGTGCGTATGCGTGATGTAGAGCGCGCGCGGCGGTTCGCCGTAGGCAGCCAGGTATCGGTCCAGCGTGTCGGGGCCGCAATCGATCAGCAGCACCGGCGCGCCATCGCACTCCAGCACCACGGCCGAGGAGCCCAGCTCCACGGCATGCGCCGCGCCGACACCAAGAAAATGCAGAGTCCAGTTCATGCGCGAAGGGTACGCTCGTAACGATAGACCAAGGGCTTCCACAACTGCTCCTCGAATACCTGTTCACCCTGCTTCGCTGCGCCCAGTTTCAACAGGGAGCGACGCAGGCGTTGCAGGTTGGCCCGCTGCCAGCCTTCGGCCGGCGGGCGCTGGCGGCCACGATCGAAGTCAATCAGGTACAGCTCTTCGGCCGCCACCAGCACATTGTGGGCATTGAGGTCGGCATGCCAGATGCCAGCACGATGGAATCGGGCGACCAGCGCGCCGACGAGTTCAGCCATCTCGCCATCCAGCCGTCCCTCGGCGAGGCACTCGGCCAGGGTCGTTGCCCCGGGAATGCGCAGCGTGATGAGGTCAGCCGTATAGAACAGGCCCTCCCGGCGGTAACGGCAAGCTATCGCCTTCGGTCCCGGCAGCCCGAGCGATGCGATCACCACGAGCAACCGGAATTCTGCAAAGCTGCGCGTGCGGTCGGCGCCGGTCCAGAGGTAACGGTCACCCATGACCTTGGCCACGAGACCGCCACGCCGGTAGTGCCTGAGTACGCATTCGCCGGCCGGCGTATCGATGATGGCGACGCCGCCGCGACCGCCTTCTTGATGGCGCAACGCACCTAGCACTCGCCAGGTCGCCGGCTCGAACCAGTCAACGTCGACTTGTGGCGACACCGTGGCGTCGAACAGAATCGCTCCGGCGGCGTCCTCGCGGATTCGTTCCTGCATCGCCATGCCCGTTATCGACGCCCACTCAGCCCCAAGTTCAGCGATTCTAGCCTAATGACTGATCCTGCCTCGATCTGCGTGCTCCGCACCTCCGCCATCGGCGATGTCACCCATGTCGTGCCGTTGGTGCGCACCCTGCAGGCCGCGTGGCCACAAACCCAGCTGACCTGGATTGTGGGCAAGCTGGAGCGCCGCCTGGTCGGCGACCTGCCAGGCGTGAACTTCGTGACCTTCGATAAGGGCGCCGGCTGGGCCGGCATGCGTGCCGTGGGCGAAGCGCTCCGCGGCCAGCGTTTTGACGCCATGCTGCAAATGCAGGTGGCCATGCGCTCCAACCTGCTCAGTCTTTTCATCAAGGCCCGCCGTCGTGTCGGCTATGACCGGGCTCGCTCGAAAGACGGCCACGGCCTAGTGGTCAACGAACGCATTCCTGCGCGTACCGGAGAACATGTATTGGACGCCATCGGCAGTTTCTGCGAGCCGCTGGGCATCAAGCAGACCGAGGTGCGCTGGGACATCCCTATTCCTGACGAAGCGCATGGCTGGGCAGCCGAACAGCTGCCGGGCGATACACCGACGCTGCTCGTCAGCCCCACGTCCAGCCACACACTGCGCAACTGGCGGCCCGAACGCTATGCCGCGGTGATGGATCACGTCAGCGCGAGGGGCTGGCGCGTGGTGCTGGTGGGCGGGCCATCGCCGCTGGAGCGCAACATGGCTGATGCGGTGCTGGCAGCTTGCCGGCATGCACCCATCGACCTCACGGGCAAGGACACACTCAAACAGCTGATGGCCATGCTCTCTCGCGCGCCTATCCTGCTGACGCCGGACTCCGGACCGATGCACATGGCCAACACCGTCGGCTGCAAGGTGTTAGGCCTGCACGCCGCGAGCAACCCGAATCGCTCAGGCCCCTACTCCGACCGCCGCTGGTGCGTGGACAAGTACGACGAGGCTTCCCGCAAGTACTTCGGCAAGCCCGCCAGCGAGATTCCCTGGGGCAGCAAGATCGAAAAACCGGGCGTGATGGACCTGATCGCCGTGGACGAAGTGATCGAACGGTTCGAGGCGTGCGCCGCACACCTCGGCTTGGCATGACCGCCGCGCTTACGGCGCGCGGTAATCCTGGTACGACTTCTCTTCTACCAGCTGCGAACCCAACTTGAGATTGATCTCGCGCTTGAACGCCGCGCGCTCGTCATTGCGGAAGTAGACGGAACGGGCCAGCTCGATGAACTCCGCATCGAACGCCTGTACCTTTTCCTTCATGCGAATGCGGTCTTCGATGTCCCACAGCACTTCGTTCACTGCCAGCAGACGCGCCCGCTCATCGCTGATATCGGTACGTGAAGCCGGCGCAGCGGACCAGGTCTGGTTGAGCAGATCCAGCTCGGTGCGTACGTTGGCAACCTTGGCGGGGTCGGTGATCTGCTTGGACTTGATCTCGAGAATGGTGATCTTGTCAATCAGCTCGCCATAGGAAACCGGAACTTGGATGAGGCTCATGGGAACTCCGCAGATGACCTTCGAGCCGTGACGGGTTTATCACGGCATCTGACCAATAAACCGTACATGATAAGCGGCGTCTTGTCCGATGGTTCAGTCTGTCTTATTAGACTAATGCCGCACCCAATCCCAAGGAGAGAGAGAGTCCATGTTTAACCCCCGTATTCTCGTGCTGTCGCTGGCCGCCCTGCTTGCGGTTGGCCCGCTGGCCGCCAACGCCCAGTCCAACCAGTCCGCCCGCAGCGGCGGCAACGTGCTGGTGCGCAACGACGGCATCTTCATCCGCTGCGACCAATGCGGCACCGTGGAATCCATTGACCAGAACATCAGCCAGGGCAGCGACCACAGCATGGCCGGCACCATCATCGGCGGCATTGCCGGCGGCGTGTTGGGCAACCAGGTCGGCAAGGGCAAGGGCAATACGCTGGCCACCGTGGCCGGTGCCGTCGGCGGCGGCTACGCAGGCAACCGCATCGGCGCCAATAGCGGCGGTGGACACCAGAGCTTCAGCCTGCGCATCCGCATGGGCAATGGCAGCTCCGCCAACGTCAGCGTGCCCGACGCCAGCGCCATCCGCGTGGGCGACCTCGTGCAGATCGACCAGAGCGGCAATATCACCCGCATCCAGTAATCGCTCGAATTGCCGAAACGAAAAACCGACCCGCAAGGGTCGGTTTTTTTGTGCCCGGCCCGGCAGTCAGCGCGAGCGCCGCAAGCGGCCTTCCAGATCGTCGAAAAAGGTTTGGGGCAACACCGCACGCACCGGCACGGACCACCAATGCGGCTGCGCAAAAGTCCGGCATTTCACGGCATCCTTTTCCGTCATCAGCACGGGGTTGCTGTCAAGGAAAGCCAAATCCGAAGCCTTGAACGCATGGTGATCGGGAAACGCGTGCTCGATCACCTGCAGGCCCTGCGCCCTAAGGCTGGCGAAAAAGCGCTGTGGATGTCCGATAGCTGCTACGGCGTGCACGGTTTGCCCCGCAAAATCCGCAAGTGGTTTGACGTGGTCGTCGGCGAGCGCACGCACCAAGCCACCCTGCAATTGCATGGGTACATCGCCGGGCGTGACCACGCCGCCATTGCAGATGCGGAAATCCAATCCCTGCAAGCGCGACAGCGGCTCGCGCAACGGACCGGCCGGCAGCAGGCGTCCATTACCGAAGCGGCGCACACCATCGATCACGCAGATCTCCACATCCCGCGCCAACGCATAATGCTGCAGGCCATCGTCCGCGATCACCACGTCGCAACCCGCATCGATCAGCAGCTTCGCGGCTTCCGGACGATTGCGCCCCACAGCCACGGCGACGCCGCTGGCGTGAATCAGGCAGGGCTCGTCGCCCACCCTGGATGGATCGGGCGTCGTGCCGAGCAATAGTGGTTCCACCTGCGTGCCGCCGTAGCCGCGACTCACGACACCGGGCGTGTAGCCGCGCCGACGCAACGCGTCGGCCACCGCGATGGTCACGGGTGTCTTGCCCGTACCGCCAACACTAAGATTGCCGATCACCGCCACCGGCACGGGCAGGCGCACGCTGCGCAACACACCCAACCGATACAACCCGCGACGCAGGCCCGCCAGCAAGCCGTAAAGCCAAGAGAGTGGCCCGGTCCACCAGGGCACACGCCCGACGCCGTACCAGGCCGATTCAAGACGTTCGGCCAGCGTCATGGCCTGTCCTCAGTCTGCAGCGACTTCATGGAACTGCATGCGGTGTAAGGCAGCATAGTGGCCGCCAAGCGCCAGCAGTTCGGTGTGGGTGCCGCGCTCGACGATGCGCCCCTGATCCATCACCGCGATCTGGTCGGCATGCTCGATGGTCGAAAGCCGGTGCGCAATCACGAGCGTGGTTCGGTCGCGCATCAGGCGTTGCAGTGCCTGCTGGATCAGTCGTTCCGATTCCGTATCGAGTGCGCTGGTCGCCTCGTCCAGTACCAGGATCGGCGCATTCTTGAGAATGGCGCGCGCGATGGCGATGCGCTGGCGCTGACCGCCGGAGAGCATGTTGCCGCCCTGCCCGATCTCACTGTGAAGACCCTTGGGCATGTTCTGAATGAACTCCCAGGCATTGGCGGCCTGCGCTGCAGCGATGATGTTGGCTTCACTGGTACCGGCGAGCTCGCCATAGGCGATGTTCTCGGCCACCGTGCCGTCGAACAGCACGACGCTCTGCCCCACCCACGCAATTTGCCGGCGCAGGGAAGGCAAGGTGAACGCCTCGTAGTCGAAGCCATCGAGCAGGATGTGGCCTTCAGTCGGCGCGTTGAAGCGCGGCAGCAGGCTGACCAGGCTGCTTTTGCCGCTGCCGGAACGCCCGACCAGCGCAGTCACCGTACCCGGCGCGCAATACAGGTTGACGCCGCGCAGAGCCTCGAACGCATTGCGTGAATAAACCAGTCGCACGTCCTCGAAACGCAGGTCGCCTTGCGCGCGCTCCAGGACCTTCGTCCCGGTATCGACCTCCGGAGAAAGATCGATGATCTCGAACAGATTCTCGGCGGCGGAGATACCACTCTGGATATTCGCCTGGACATTCGCCAGGCGCTTGAGCGACGGCATCATGCCGCCCATCGCCGTGAGCACGGCAATGAACACACCCGCGGAGATCTTCTCGATTTCTCCCGGCCGAGTCGCCAGAAATATCATCACCGCTAGCGCCAACGCCGCGACCGTTTGGATGGCTGAACTCGCGGTGGCGTTCGTGGCTGAAACTTTGAGATTAAGCCGACGCGTGCGATTGGTTACTTCATCAAAGCGCGACGAGGCTTGTTGCTGCCCACCATAGATGCGTATTTCCCGATTCGCTGCGACCGACTCTTCCACCGTGCCGGTGACCGAACCCATCATGCCCTGGATACGTCGGCTGATCGATCGATAGCGACGGCTCACGACAGCGGCGATCAGCATGATCAGGGGCACCATGATGAACAACACCAGCGTCAGGTAAGCGCTGGTGCTGATCATCACGTAAATCATGCCGATCACGGTGACGCCTTCGGTCACCACGACTTTGATCGCGTCAGTGGACGCCGAGGCGACCTGCTCGCTGGTGTAAGTAATGCGCGAGACCTGGTGGCCGGAGTGTTCCTCGCCGAAGAACGTAGCCGGGAGGCGCAGGTAGGACGCAAACACATCCCGCTGAATCGACTGCACCACATTGCGGCCGATGTAGGAAATGCCGTAACTGCTCGCAAAGGTGCCCAGGCCGCGCACCAGGAAGATCAGGATGATCCAGATCGGCATCCAGAAGATCAGGAAAGCATCCTTCTCTCCGAACAACTTGTCGATCATCCGCGGCAGCAGCTTGGTGAAAGCTGCCAGACCACCGCCGTCGATCGCCATGCCGATGATGGCAATGACGCCAACCACCCAGAAACGCTTGGTGTATCCCAGCAGGCGCTTGTAGATCCGGAGCGTGTACGCGTCCCAGATCGCGACTTTCCCGTCGCTCATTGGCCCTTGTCCACCTGGGTCGGCGTCGTGGCTATGGAAAGTCGCGTAAAGCCGAGCTGGCCCAGCGCGTCCATTGCCGTCACCACGTTCTGGTGTTGGGTCATCGCGTCTGCGCGAATGGTCACCTGGCGCTCACGGTCATCACCGGCGACATTGGCGATGGCCTGCTTCAGCGGTTCAATGCCCTCGCCCAACACCTCGTCGCTGCCGACGAAGAAATGGCCGTCGCGATCCACCACCACGGTGAGCGCAGGTGCTTGCATGTCACGTTCTTCGGCGCTGGCTTTGGGCAGCGTCACCTCCATCCGCGAATGCTGGATGAAGGTGGTGGTGAGCACGAAGAACATCAGCAGGGTGAGCAGCACGTCGATCAGCGAAATAACATTGATCTCGAAATCGTCCTGCCGGCGGTCGTTGCCGATACGCATGCGTCAGCCCGCACTCGACTCGGTGGCGCGAGCCGTACGCGTACGCGCCGCGGCCTGCTGGTTGAAGGTCAACTCATCGAGAAGCTCGGTAGCCTGCTTCTCCATATCCACGCAGTAGCCCGCCACCCTGGAGCGGAAATAGCGATGCAGCACGTAGGCCGGAATGGCTACGATCAAGCCTGTGGCGGTGCAGATCAGCGCCTCGCCAATGCCACCCGCCATCTTCATCGGGTCGCCCACGCCGCCCTTCATCACATCCATGAACATGCGGATCAGACCAATCACGGTACCCAGCAGGCCGAGCAGCGGGCCGATCAGCGCGATGGTGCCGAGCGTGTTGAGGTAACGCTCCATGCGATGCACCACATGGCGACCGGTGTCCTCGATGCGCTCCTTGATCAGCTCGCGCGGACGGTTGCGCACAGCCAACGCCGAGGCAAGCAGCTCGCCCAACGGAGAACCATTGGCCAACACCGCCAGGTGATTGGGATCCAGCTGGCCCGCACGTGCCCAGTTACGCACTTCCTCGCCCAGCCCGGGCGGTAGCACCGAACGACGACGCAAGGTCCAGCAACGCTCAAGTACGATCGCCAGCGCGACCGCCGAACAGATCAGGATGGGCAGCATCGCCCAGCCACCAGCCATCAGAATTTCCAGCACAACGACTCCGCGCCACTTCGATCGTTTAGGAAGGCCGCATCATAACAGTCTCGCCCGGCCGTTCCGCGGCACCGGTGGCAGTTGCGCGAGGCACCCAATTCCGGGCATCGGTGGCCCTGTTCATGTTGGCCTGTCCCAGGTTTATTCGCGCCAGTAGCGAGACTGGCGCTGCCGCCAACAGGCGGCCACGTAGGGTGGCGCATCCGGCGGGAATTCCACCTGGATGGCCCCGCTGGTCGCCGTGTTCAGCCAGGGCACGCCGGCCTCCTCATAGCGCTGGACGATCAGGGGATGCGGATGGTGGAACTTGTTGCGCCAGCCCGAGGAGATGAGCGCCAATACGGGCCGCGTGGCCTCGATGAAGGAGACACCGGAAGATGTGCGGCTCCCATGGTGCGGCACCGACATCACCAGCGGCGGCCCAGACGCTATCGCAGCGGCCACCTTGGGCTCGATGCGGGTGGTGATGTCACCGGTGAGCAAGGCACGCCCGCTGCGCCCCTCGATCAGCAGCACGCAGGAACGGTCGTTGGCCGGGCCCGACGCACCCCCTGATGGCAGCACGCTGACGGTCACGCCGTCCCACGACCATGATTGGCCGGCCACGCAGGAGGCCATCGGTAGCGGCAGGCGCTCCGGCTCCCCTGAATAGCGCTCAGCCTGTGGAAATTCGGTCGCCACCGCAGGCACGCCACCGGCATGGTCGTTGTCGGCGTGGCTGGCCACGAGCAGATCGAGATGACGGATGCCCAGCGCGTGCATGGATGGCAAGACGGCCGCCTCCCCCAGATCGAAATCCGACGGATAGCGTGCACCGGCGTCATAAACCAGCGCATGGTGTTGCGTGCGCACCAGCACCGACAATCCCTGCCCCACATCCAGCATCCACAACTGGAAGCCACCCGGCGCAGGCAAGGCACGGTCCGGCAGCAGCAAGGGCAGGAACAGCAGCCCACCCAGCCAACGCAAGGGCACGCCGCGCGGCACGAACAACCACAGTGCGCCCAGCATCGCCAGCAGCAGCGCCCACAGGCGCACTTCTGGCAGATACCAGTGGGCGCCGGGCCAGGCTGCCATCTTTTCGAGCAACCACCACTGCACATGGGCGAGCTGCCCCGCCAGCCACAACACGGGTGACGCCAAAGGAGGGCATGCCCCGAGCAGCAACGTGCCGATCAGGGTGCACGGCACGATCACGAAACTGACGAATGGCACCGCAATCAGGTTGGACAATGCACCGACTAGCGAAGCCTGCCCGAAGAACCACATCGTCAGCGGCAGCAACGCCACGGTCATCGCCAGCTGGGCTGACGAAAGTTCGTGGAGGAAGGCGCGCAGTCCCCGTCCGCGCGCGGTGAGGCACAGCATAAGGAAGCCCACGCCGACAAAGGACAGCCAGAAGCCGGCCGACAGCACGCATGACGGATCGAACAGCACCACCACGACGAGTGCCAGCGACAGCGACTGCAATCCATCGGACTGACGTCGCAGGCAGCGAGCAAATGCCACCACCGCGATCATCAGCAGCGTGCGTACTGTCGGCAGGCCGAACCCTGCCAATGCGCAGTAGATGAAGGCCACAAGCAGGGCCATCGACGATTGCACCTGGAGCCTGGGCACGCGCAAGGCCAGCAGAGGCAACATCGCGTAGATGAATCGCGTCAGCCACACGCCAAACACGGCCGCCACGCCCACATGGAAACCCGAGATCGCCAGGAGATGCGGAATGCCATTGGCGCGTGCCACTTCCCAATCGTGCTGACTGAAACCCCGCGTATCGCCGACCGCGAACGCCTGCAAAAGGGCAACGTCCCGGTTTCCATCGACACGCAACGCAATGGCTCGGCTGATCGAATCGCGCACGCCATCGATGCAGAAACCCACCGTGCCTAGCAACTCATTGCCGGCATCATCCCGCACGTATCCCGTCGCGATGATGCCGTGCTCCAGCGCGCCGCGCTCACTGTCGCTACCGCCGGGGTTGATGAGGCCGCGAGGGCGTTTCAGACGCAGTGTCAGCCGCCAGCGGCTGCATGGCGCCACAGGCAGTGCGCCGTGGTACCAGTTCACACGCAATCGTCCGTGGAGATCGACAGGCGCGCCATTCAGCGTCGCGTGCTCCACCATCAGCAGAAAGCCGGTGGCATCTTCCTGCACCGTCGGCAAGTCGATGACCTTGCCAGTGACATGCATGTCCTGCCCTTCCAGCTCATGAGGCAGGCGCGCATCCATCGCCATGCCGCCACGCAAGCAAGCCCATGCGATACCAAACAGGCACCATGCAAGCCAACGCAGGCGCTTTCGGATCCAACCCAGCCCGAATGCAATCGCCACCAAAGCCACGCCTGACCAACGCGGTGGCAATGCTGGCAACCACTGCACCGCCAGCACACCGATCAACAGCATCACCGCTGGCGCGATCGCTCCGTCCCTGCGCACCTTCGCCCCCTTTCCGTGGAAGGCGACAGATTAGTGCGCAGCTATCCACACCGAGGCGGAAATACGTGTAGGCGTACGCGAAGTCGACCGCATAGGCGGTCGAGACGATCAGGCGTAGATCTTGTCGAGCAACATGCCGTTATGCAATTCCAGCGTGCGATCCATGCGCTTGGCCAAACGGCTGTCGTGGGTGACCAGAATGAAACTGGTACCGATCTCGCGATTGAGTTCCAGCATCAGGTCGTAGACGTGTGCGGCGTTGCCTTCATCGAGATTGCCAGTGGGCTCGTCACCGAGGACAACCGCCGGCCGCGCCACCAGCGCGCGCGCCACCGCACAGCGCTGACGTTCGCCGCCGGACAGTTCAGCCGGCTTGTGCTGCAAGCGTTCACTCAGCCCGACTCGGCCCAGCAGCACGCTCGCCTGGCGCTCCGCTTCCGCAATAGTCACGCCGCGAATCAGCAGCGGCATGCACACGTTCTCCAGCGCGGTGAACTCGGGCAGCAGGTGATGGAACTGGTAGATGAACCCCATCGAGCGATTGCGAACGCGACCACGGTCGGCATCCGAAAGGCGAGAGAGATTCTTCCCCTCCACTTCCACTTCGCCGCGCGTGAGAGTGTCCAGGCCGCCGATGATGTGCAGCAGCGTACTCTTGCCCGAGCCAGAGGCGCCGACGATGGCCAGCGTCTCTCCGCGTTTCAGCGTGAAACTGACGTCGGCGAGCACATCCGTCTTCAGGTCGCCTTCCTCGTAGATCTTGGCGATGTGGCTGGCACGCAGCACGATGTCGTTGTTATTCGGGCTCATGGAGTTACTCATAGCGCAGCGCCTGCGCCGGCTGCGTGCGCGATGCGCGCCACGCGGGATAAAGGGTTGCCAGCAGCGAGAACAGGAAGGTGATCAGCGCCACCCAACCCACATCGCTGGCCAACAATTTGCTCGGCAGCTCGCTGATGTAATAGACATCTGGCGAAAGGAAGGTGACGCCAGTGACGTGCTCGATCCACTTCACGATGCCCGGCAGCTTCCACGACAGCAACGAACCCAGGCCTACGCCGAAGCCGATGCCGACAAAGCCCACCAGCACGCCCTGCACCATGAACATGCCCATGATGCTGCGAGGTGTGGAGCCAAGCGTGCGCAGGATGGCGATATCAGCCTGCTTGTCCGTCACCAGCATCATCAGCATCGAGATGAGGTTGATTACCGCGACCAGGATGATCAGCGAGAGGATGATGAACATCACCTTCTTTTCCATCGAGATGGCGGAGAAGAAGTTCGCGTGGCTGTCCATCCACGTATCCACGCGATAGACCTGTCCCAGCTGGTCGGCCAGCTCGTGCGCCACCTCGCGCGCATTGAACATGTCGTCCAGGCGCAGTCGGATGCCGGTGGGGCCATCAAGGCCATTGAGCTTCTCCGCATCGGTCATGTTGACCAGCGCGAGGCCCGAATCGAATTCCTGCATGCCCACTTCGAAGACACCGACCACCTTGAAACCACGCAGGTTCGGCACGCTGCCGGTAATCGGCGACGAATGGAATGCCGGCACCGCCATGATGACCTTGTCGCCCACGGCCACGCCCAGCGTCATCGCCAGCTCACGACCCAGCACGACATTCCAGCTGCCCGGCGTCAGGTCGCTGAGCTTGCCTTCGACCATGTGCTGGCCGATGTCCGACACCTTCGGCTCCTGCACCGGCTCGATGCCACGCACCACCGCGCCGCTGGGACGACGGGCCTGAAGGAACGCCTCGGTTTCTACATAGGGCGCGGCGCCCAGCACGTGGCGGTTGGCATCGGCGATCTTCACCGCACGCGGCCAATCCTGCACGCTCTGACCGGGCATGCCCGACACGGTGGCGTGCGAGATCGCGCCAAGGATGCGCGAGCGCAGCTCGTCGTCAAAACCATTCATCACCGACATCACCGTGATCAGCGCGGTCACGCTGATGGCGATGCACACGATGGAAACAGTGGATATGAAGGAGATGAACTGGTTGCGACGCTTGGCGCGGGTGTAACGCAGGCCGATGAAAAGCTCGAGCGGTCGGAACATTGGGCGGTCGCTTGTGGGAGTCGAAAGGGCTGGCCGCCCGAATGGCGCTGATTATCGCCTGATATGCGGCTAAACCGTAGGACCGCGTTCATCGGCAAGAGTGCCCGACGCCAGAGATGCCTTGGAAGCCACCAGTGCCAGGCGCATGCACAGACGCCGGCGGATATCCGTATCGCTGTTGTCTGGGGCGAGCAGCAAGGGAATATGGCCGGCCCCTGGCGCACGCAGATATAGCCAGACCATCCGTCCACTGACGACGCGGGATGCACTGAGCGTGGCCGGCACGTCCTCACCATCGATCATCCGAAGGCTCCATCCTCCATCCCGACTCCAGCCAGCCGCCGCTACCCGAGGATGGGCGAAACGCGCCAGTACACGCCACGTGACCATGACCACGGCGACAGTCAGGAGCATCTTCAATACGAACGGGATCGCGCTGAGCCAGCCGGCCAACACGGCCAGTGTCGACACCGGCAGGAGTACACGGCTCAACCAGCGGGAAGGCCGATACTCAAAGCCGATGGCGGGCGCGGATGTCATCGATGATCGCCTGCCAATCCGGGCGCGATGCCTTGGCATGCCCCATCACCCAATCCCACAGGTCTGGGTCCTGCGCATCGAGCAATTCGTCGAAGGCCTGACGCTGCGCCTCGTCGGCACTGACGAAGCGCTCGTCCAGCCAGCCGCCGAACAGGGCGTCCAGCTCGCGGGTACCGCGGCGGGTGCGCCAGCGGAGGCGTTTGATGCGGGCTTCGTCCATAAATGCGCGATGCGCCTCCTTGAGTACTTCCTCTCCCCGAAGGGGAGAGGATTGAGGTGAGGGGTCAATCTTGCCTTAGTTCCCCCAAGCGCGAACTCGGGAGCCTTTCCGCAAGCACCCGCCCCTCACCCTACCCTCTCCCAGAAGGGAGAGGGAAAAAGCGAGCGTTTACGCCCGACGCTCGACGATCAGCTTTTTGATCTCCGCGATCGCCTTGGCCGGGTTCAGACCCTTCGGACAGGTGCGTGCGCAGTTCATGATCGTGTGGCAGCGGTACAGCTTGAACGGATCTTCCAGGTCGTCCAGGCGGGCGCCGGTGTCCTCATCGCGACTGTCGACGATCCAGCGATAGGCCTGCAGCAGGATGGCCGGGCCGAGGTAGCGGTCACCGTTCCACCAGTAGCTCGGGCAGCTGGTCGAGCAGCAGGCGCACAGAATGCACTCGTAGAGACCGTCGAGCTTCTTGCGGTCTTCCGGCGACTGCAGGCGCTCCTTGTCGGCCGGCGCCGGGCTCTGCGTACGCAGCCACGGCTTGATCGACGCGAACTGCGCGTAGAAGTGCGTGAGGTCCGGCACCAGGTCCTTCACCACCGGCATGTGCGGCAGCGGGTAGATCTTCACGTCACCGGAGGCGCAATCCTCGGTGGCCTTGGTGCAAGCCAAAGTATTGGTGCCGTCGATGTTCATCGCACATGAGCCGCAGATGCCCTCACGGCACGAACGGCGCAACGTCAACGTCGGATCGATTTCGTTCTTGATCTTCAGCAACGCGTCCAGAACCATCGGGCCGCACGAGGCCATGTCGACCTCGTAGCTATCGATGCGCGGATTCTGGCCGTCATCCGGCGACCAGCGATAGATGCGGAACGTACGCGGGTTCTTGGCGTCCTTCGCGGGATAGTGCTTGCCCGGCTGGACCTTGGAATTCTTGGGTAGCGAAAACTCTGCCACAGTGGCTCTCCAGTCCGGTAATTAGTAGACGCGCTTCTTCGGCGGCACGACTTCGACTTCCGACGTCATGGTGTACATGTGCACCGGACGGAAATCGAAGTTGGTCTTGCCCGCCTCGTCGACGGACACCAACGTGTGCTTCTGCCAGGTGTGATCGTCGCGATCGGGGAAGTCCTCACGGGCATGTGCGCCACGGCTCTCATGACGCTGGGCCGCCGAGTACATGGTCGCTACGGCCTGATCCAGCAAGTTGGCCAGTTCCAGCGTCTCGATCAGGTCGGAATTCCACACCATCGAACGATCGCTGACGCCCACGTCCTTGAACGAATCGCGGACCTTGGAGATCTTCTCGCAGCCGTCTTGCAGCGACTCGCCGGTGCGGAATACCGCGGCGTCGGACTGCATGGTGCGCTGCATTTCGGCGCGGATCTTGGCGGTCGGCTGGCTGCCCTTGGCGTTGCGCAGGTTGTCAAAGCGGGTCAGTGCCTTGTCCAGCACGCTGGCCGGCAAATCCTTATGCGGCGTTTCCGGCTTGATGAGCTCGGCGCAACGATGCGACACCGCGCGGCCGAACACCACCAGATCGAGCAGCGAATTGGAGCCCAGGCGGTTAGCGCCATGCACCGACACGCAAGCCGCCTCGCCGATGGCGAACAGGCCCGGCACGATGGCATCGACGTCATCGCCCTTCTTCTGCACGACTTCGCCGTGGTAGTTGGTCGGGATGCCGCCCATGTTGTAGTGCACGGTGGGGATGACCGGAATCGGCTCCTTGGTCACGTCCACGCCGGCGAAGATGCGCGCCGACTCGGCGATGCCCGGCAGGCGCTCGTGGATCACGTCCGCGCCCAGGTGCATCAGGTTGATGTGGATGTGATCCTTGTGCTCGCCCACACCACGACCTTCGCGGATCTCCATCGTCATGGCGCGGCTGACCACGTCACGCGAAGCGAGATCCTTCGCGTTGGGGGCATAACGCTCCATGAAACGCTCGCCGTTGGAGTTGGTGAGGTAGCCACCTTCGCCACGCACGCCTTCGGTGATCAGGCAGCCCGAACCATAGATGCCGGTCGGATGGAACTGCACGAACTCCATGTCCTGCAGCGCGAGACCCGCGCGCAGCACCATGCCGCCACCGTCACCGGTGCAGGTATGGGCCGAGGTGGCGCTGAAGTAGGCGCGACCGTAGCCGCCCGTGGCCAGCACCACCGCGTGGCCGCGGAAGAAATGCAAGGTGCCTTCGTTCATGTCCAGTGCGAGCACGCCGCGGCATACGCCCTCTTCGTCGAAGACGAGGTCGATGGCGAAGTATTCGATGAAGAACGTGGCGTCATGCGCCAGCGCCTGCTGGTACAGCGTGTGCAGGATGGCGTGACCGGTACGGTCGGCCGCGGCGCAGGTGCGCTGCGCGGTGCCCTTGCCGTAGTGCGTCGTCATGCCGCCGAACGGGCGCTGGTAGATCTTGCCTTCCTCGGTACGCGAGAACGGTACACCGTAGTGCTCCAGCTCGATGATGGCCGGAATCGCCTCGCGGCACATGTACTCGATCGCGTCCTGGTCACCGAGCCAGTCGGAACCCTTGATCGTGTCGTAGAAGTGGAAGCGCCAGTCGTCTTCACCCATGTTGCCGAGCGCAGCGGAGATACCGCCCTGCGCCGCCACTGTGTGCGAGCGGGTCGGGAACACCTTGGTGATGCACGCTGCCTTGAGGCCCTTCTCGGCCAGGCCGAAAGTGGCGCGCAAACCTGCGCCGCCGGCACCGACCACGATCACGTCGTACTTATGCTGTTGGATCTTGTAGCTTTCCATCGAATCAGGCTCCCAGCGCCACGCGCAGCACGGCCATCAGCGTCGCCAATGTGCCCAACACCGCAATGAACTTGACCAGCACCAGGAGGGCTACCTCCTTCCAGCGGGTATGCACGTAATCCTCGATGACGACCTGCAAGCCCAGCACCGCGTGCCAGCAGGTGGCGAGCACGAAGGCCACCAGCAGCAGTGCGTTCCACGGCTTGGCAACGATGCTGTGCGCCCTGGCGTAATCGGCGTGCAGTGCACACAGCACCGTCAGGACGAACCAAATGGAGAGGAAGACCAATGCCGTTGCGGTGATGCGCTGCGTCCACCAATGACCGACACCGGACTGCGCCGAGCCAAGGCCGCGGGCGCGCTTGAGGGGGTTGCGCAGCTGTGTACGCACGTCGTGCTGCTGACCGTTCGCGCTCATGCGGCACCTCCGGAGGTCAGTACATAGGCCCACACGACGATGGCCAGCACGATGCTGACAATGATCGACAGCCAGCTGGAGCGGATGAACTGCGGAATCTCATAGCCCATGCCGCCATCCTGGAACAGGTGACGGATGCCATTGCACAGGTGATAGAACAGCGACCAGGTCCAGCCAAACATCAGGATCAGACCGATCGGACTGCCGATGCAGGTTTTGAACTGGTTGTAGCTGTCTTCGCCGCTGGCGAGGGAGAACACGCCCCAGAGTACGATGAGGGTTCCAACGGAAAGGGCAATGCCGGTAGCGCGATGCACGATGGATGTCACCATCTGCACCTGCCACTTATATATGCCCATGTGGGGAGAGAGCGGTCGTTGCGTGTCTGCCATGGCGGCTATCCTGGGTGG
Organism: Dyella sp. OK584; assembly: GCF_057787755.1. Classification (NCBI taxonomy): domain Bacteria; kingdom Pseudomonadati; phylum Pseudomonadota; class Gammaproteobacteria; order Lysobacterales; family Rhodanobacteraceae; genus Dyella; species Dyella sp. OK584. The sequence goes on along the minus strand of NZ_CM173542.1, from coordinate 2,705,308 downwards.
AATCGCTGATGCCCTTTACCGCCCTTCCTTATCTCCGACCACGCCGACGCAATGAGCCGGCGCGGCGAATCAGAAGTCGATACAGCGCCCGTTCTTTTCCCAATCGCCATAGCGAGTAGGATCCGGGGCCGGCCGCTCCACCAATGTCTTTCCCGTAGCCGGAACGGCAGGCACGGTCGCTTGCTCCGAAGGAACGGAAGCCGGCGTGGACTTTGGTAGGGAGGACGTATCGGACATGGTATGTGAAAGCTGCAAAAGCGTAATACTTGCGTAAATTCTGCACAACCTTGACGGCAGCGCGATCGTCTGACAGTAGGTCGGTCACACTTGCATGACCGCAGCTTCGCCCCTACCTGGTCCGCTTATGACTACAGACTACTCCGCACAGACATTGCTGATCGAGGGCGCCGACGCCACCGCGTTCGCGCAAGCCCAGTTCAGCAGCAACGTCCAGTCACTGGCCGTTGGACAATGGCAATTCAGTGCATGGCTGGATGCGCAAGGACGCGTACTCGCGTTGTTCCACCTGGCACGCATTGCCGACGACACCTTACTTTTGATGCTACGCGGTGGTGAAGCCGCATCGATGGCGCAGTCACTGCAGCGCTTCGTGTTTCGCTCCAAGCTCAAGCTAACCGCCCTCGAACCCCGCGCTCTTGCCACTGCCCCTGCTCGGGACACTTACGCCGTCTATCGTGAAGGTGATGCCTACATCGTCGGCTGCGGTGACCATAGCCTGATGATTGGCGCGCCTCACAACGATGATGCATGGCGGCTGCCGCAAATTCGCGCGGGCTGGCCATGGCTGCCTGACAACGTGCTTGGCGACCTACTGCCGCCAGCCCTTTCGCTGGAGCGCCTGCAGGCTGTTGCGCTCGACAAGGGTTGCTACCCAGGCCAGGAAATCGTTGCCCGACTGCACTACCGGAGTGCACACAAGCGGCATATGCATTGCGTCGTATTGTCGCAGCGTTTGCCCGGGGGCACCGTGCTGCGCCAAGACGGCAAGGTAGTGACTCAACTGCTTGATGTTGTCGCTGACCAACCCAATATCGTGGCGCTCGCGGTCATTGATGATGACAGCGTCAACTTGTTCGAGAACGAGACAACGCACATCACTGACGAAGGTGTTGCGATGCACATCGCACAGAGCTGGCCTGCATGACGCAAGCAACTGCGCAAGGATTCACGATCACTACACCTCAATGTGAGCGTGACGTGAACCTGAACCGCCGGGCACTTGCCAGATCCAGGAGTGGCCACTAGTCTCGCCAACCAATTCGACGACACCCATTGCCCACGGGTGTCGACATACGCGACGAACCGGAAGAGTCCGGATCAGCGCGACCCGACAGATGATGTCGGTGTATCCATCGCCCTATGCGCGATAGCAGTTGCAGGCAACGTGGTCGTCAGTACCCGAGCAATGCCTATGCAGCACCACAAATGATGAGTGGCACCGGATCAGCCGCTCGACTGGCCACAATCCCGTGGCAAACCGCCTGACCACAAGTTTCGGTCGAGGCGATCAATCCAGATGGAACGGCCTGCCCGCCCGTCCATCGCAACGGCGCATGAAGTCAGCAGTACCGACCGCATGCGTACAGCACGTTGGAGGCAGACAATGAAACTTTCTATGCTGTTGTGGCTGGCGTCCGTGCTACCTCAACCCCTCGCGGACCAGACCTGCCTGGCCACGACGGTGTATCTCGAGGCACGCAGTGAGTCGACCATCGGCCAATACGCCGTGGCCGAAGTGGCTCTTCGTCGTCGCGACCGCGGCACGTGGGGCGGCAGTGTTTGCCAGGTGGTCACCTCGCCACGTCAGTTTGCACTGACGACCACCGCGAGCACTTTCGAAGTCACCGATCTCAATTCATGGACCAAGGCGTGGAAGATCGCCGGTGACTCCATCAGCAACTGGAGCCTGCCAAAAGGTGAGCGCACGGTATACGTGCCACAGGCAGACCATTTCGCCACGCTCGCTGTTTCGCCCGCATGGTCAACCAGCCGCATCGTAAAAACCATCGGCGACCACGCTTTCTACGCGGTCAACTAAATAAACATACAGACATAAAAAAGGCCCTCGCAAGAGGGCCTTTTCATTTGGACGCCTATACGCCTAATTCGTTACAACCTGTAAACCAGATTGTTGCGAATCTGCACGTAATCACCTTGCCTAACCTGCGGATCAGCAGCTTGGGTGATGGTGGCATAGCGCCCATCGTCAAGCTTGACCGTAACCTGCCACGCCACATCCGGGCCGCCAGAGTTCTTGCCAACCTGATTGCCGATGGCGCCACCGGCCACTGCGCCAGCCACTGTCGCCAGCGTCTTGCCTGCGCCACCGCCCACCTGATTACCAAGCACGCCACCGGCGATGCCACCGATGACCATGCCAAGCGGGGACGAGCCCTTCTGAGTCTCGACCTGCCGTACGTCACTCACCACACCACACTGCTCGCAACGATTGGAACTGCCGCTGTAAACCACTTGACGCTGCGGTGGCGTCTCACAGCCTGAAAGGAGCGAAAGAGCGGAAATCAATCCAACGACAGCCAAATGTCTAGGCAATGTATGCATGGCGTGAATCCTTAGTGAGCGTCGGAAACGGCTACCACACCTTCCTGTATCTGGAGCCTGTCACCCGGATCGTGATCCATTCGTACAGTGCGAGTGACGCCGTTGTATTCGTAACTCACGTCGTACGCCACCACCTTGTCACCGCCGTTACCGGGGACAGTGGTGCAGCGCCGCTGCGTGCTACTGACAGTGGCATTCTTCTGGTGGTTTGCCTGGATTTCATGGCCTGCATAACCACCACCAACGGCACCGGCCACGGTAGCCAGGGTGCGCCCCTTGCCGCCGCCAACCTGATTGCCCAATAGCCCGCCTGCAACCGCACCAATGGCCGTACCGGCAATCTGGTGCGTATCCTGCACCGGCTTCTGCTGAGTGACGACCTCGTCATGGCATACCTGCTGCGGCGCACTGGCGGCCTCGTGCACCGGCGTCACACTCACCACACGTGCGTACTTAGCGCCATCCTGCCCTGCCTGCTGCTGCGCCGTGGCACCCACGCCACCATCGGCGTTAGCTTCACGGTTGCAGGCCGAAAGACCGAAAACCAACGCAGCGCCGATACTCACGTGCAGCGCTGAAGCGACCAACCTGTTCATAATGCTCTCCTGTCTGGATCGGCGGAGCACCCCGCATCCGCCTGATTCGATCCTTACGTGCGCCCATTGAACCCGCAATTCACTGAATGCTCGCTTAGACCGAATCCAGCCATTTTCACGGTACAGGAACCAGTAATCTGTGCTCGAACTCACCGACAGCCACGCGCATATCGACGATGCCAGTTTCGACGCCGATAGAGACGCCATGTTTATCCGCGCGCACGACGCAGGCGTCCGTCATATCGTCGTGCCTGCTATTGACAAAGCGTCATGGCCGCGCATTACCTCGATCTGCGCAAGCCATCCGCAAGTGCATCCGGCGTACGGCCTGCATCCGATCTATCTCGATCAACACCAGCCCGCACATATTGACGACCTAGTCACACAGCTACGGATGCATCGCGCCGTAGCCGTGGGCGAAATCGGGCTCGATTTCTTCCTGCCGGAACTGGACCCGCAACGACAGCGCGACTATTTCCATAGGCAATTGCTCGTCGCGCGCGATTTCGACCTGCCAGTGATCGTCCATGCGCGCCGCGCGATGGACGAGGTGACTTCCACCATGAAACGCATCGGTGGCCTGCGCGGCGTCGTGCACAGCTTTTCCGGGAGCCTGCAGCAGGCGCAGCGGCTGTGGGACATCGGTTTCCACCTTGGCATCGGTGGCCCGGTGACCTATGAACGTGCGCAACGCCTTCGCCATATCGTCGCAACGATGCCCATCGAACGATTGCTACTGGAGACAGATGCCCCTGACCAGCCCGGCGCGGGTCATCGCGGGCAGCGCAACGAACCCGCTCATCTGGCCTCGATATTGCGCGAGATCGCACAGCTTCGCGGCGAAAGCGAAGAAGCCGTGGCAACAGCCACCACCGCCAACGCGCGCAGCCTGTTCCGGTTCACCTAGGAACCATTCGACTCCAGCGCGCGCTCGTTATTCCGGCAGCTGTTAACGGTCGCCATGACAGGTTGGTCACTGTCTCACTGGAGACTTGCGAGTGCCTTCGCCTGAGTGCTAGCCTAATACTTCACTAGCGAACTATCCTTTGATGAAATGAGTAGCTTGAGTGAAGGGCTGAGCCACATGGATGCCGGAATTGCCCGTGTGGGCAAGATGATTCCGGATGTTCCGCAACAGGAAGTAAGGCTGACACGCCTACTGCTGCTGGTGGGCGGCACGTTGCTGAGCGAGCTGGAGAGCAGCCTTAAGCCGTATGGGTTAAATGACAGCGATTTCCGCACGCTGATGATTCTCTATAGCAGCCCGGATGGCGCGACGCCCAGCGAGTTGTGCGGATTTGCGCAACAAGGCGCCACCAACATGACGCGCATAGGGAATGCCTTGGTGAAGGCTGACCTGATTACCCGCTCGCCAAGTGCCGAAGACCGTCGGCGGATCGTTCTCAACATCACGCCTGCGGGCAAGCGCATGGTGCGCAAGATTCTTCCGCCGCTTTTCCCGCGGGTACTGAGCGCCTTCGCAACCCTGAGCACCAGCGACAAACGCACGCTCGAACGCCTGCTTCGCCTGGTCGCTCTCAACATCGACTCTCTTCAATCTCCGGACTCCAGTCCATGACTTCACGTGTCTCGATTCGCCGCGGCATGGCACGGCGCGCGGCTCTCGCCTGCGCGATCGCCCTGGCCGTGGCAGGCTGTTCGATCCCTGCAAAGTTGAACCATCCGGCCATTCGCGACGATGTACCGTTGGCGGGGCTGGATGTCGGCGCGCACGCCGGCTGGCCTGAGGCCGAATGGTGGCGGCAGTACAACGATCCTCAACTGGATACGTTGATCACGATGGCCATGAAGGGCTCGCCGGATATCGAGCAGGCGCGCTCGCGTGTGGAGTCGGCGCAGCAATCGATCCGCGCGGCTACGGCGCAGGCTGGACTCAGCGTCAATGGCAGCGCACAGGTTGAACGCCAACGTTTGAGCAACACGGGATTGATCCCGCCGAAATTCCTCGGATTCACCTGGTACAACCAGGGTGACATCGGCGTGCAAGCGCAATACGACTTTGACTGGTGGGGCAAGAAGCGCGCCTCCATCGAAGCGGCTGTGGACCAGGCGCATGCCGCCGAGGCACAGCACAGCGCTGCGGCACTGGCCATACAAAGCACCGTAGCCGATACCTATTTCAGCTGGCTGGCGGATGAGGCACGCATCGACATCGCGCAGCAGGCGGTGCAGACGCAGGAGCAGTTGCTGCACGTGGCCGAACTGCGCGTGCGTCAGGGTGTGGACCGTCCCGACACGGCGCAGTCGGCCAAAGCGCAACTCGCCGCCACGCGACAAATGCTGGTTGCGCTCGAAAGCTCGGCGAAGATTCGCCAGGCCGCACTGGCAAGCCTGGTGGGCGTCGCGCCTGCGCAACTGCCGCCACTGCAGCCTCGTCCGTTGCCCGCCGTCAACAGCGGCCTACCCGACAATGTAGGCGTGGACCTGATGGCGCGTCGCCCTGATATCGCTGCCAGTCGCTGGCAGGTAGAGTCGGCGCTGCGCCAGACCGACGTGGCGCGTGCCGAGTTCTATCCCGACATCAGCATCACCGCCATGGCGGGGCTCTCCACCATCGACCTCGACAAGATGTTCAACGCCGGTAGCCGCGTGTTCTCGCTGGCGCCTGCCCTGCACTTGCCGATCTTCACCGGCGGTCTTCTCCAAGCCAATTACGGCGTGAGCAAGGCGCAACTCGACACCGCCGTCGCGCAATACAACAGCGCCGTGCTCGGCGCCGCTCGTGATGTCGCCACGCAGAGCCTCACCGCGCAGCAGCTGGAGAAGCGCCGCAAGGAGCAGGTGCTTGAAATCAGCGCCAACGAAGCGTTGCTTGCCAATGCACAGGCCCGCGCACATCGCGGCGTGAGTGATGTGCGCGAAACCCTCGCCGCGCAGGCGCAACTGCTGCAGCAACGGGACGACGACGTCACCCTGCATGCGCAGGCAGTGTCTACCGATATCTCGCTGATCAAGGCATTGGGTGGCGGCTATCGCGCCACGTCCCCTGAGCAGGCCGCGAGCGACAGCTCCCCTTCCCCTTCAAACCTTGCCGGAGACGCCACCCGTGAGCGCCACTGATACCGCCGCCAAACCGCAGGACAACGACAGCGGCATGGCCGCGAAAGATCCGGCCAAGCGTCGTCGCGCCCTGCTGATCATGGCGTCGATCTTCATCCTTGGCGCGGCAGCGTGGGTGCTGTTGTGGCTGTTCGTGTTCTCCACCCGCGAGAAGACCGACAACGCCTACGTGGGTGGCAACCAGGTAGCGATCTCGGCCCAGGTGCCAGGCACGGTGGTCGCCATTCTCGCTGACGATACGCAGCGCGTCGAAGCTGGCCAGGTGATGGTGAAACTCGACAACACGGATGCCGACGTGCGCCTTCAGCAGGCCAGTAGCGCACTTGCTCAGGCTGTGCGTCAGGTACGCCAGCAGACCGACTCCGCAACCAGCGCCGATGCCCAGGCAGCCAAGGCCAAGGTTGATCTGAAGAAGGCGCAGGCCGATCTGGCCCGTCGCCAGCCTCTGATCGCCGAACAGGCCGAAGCGCCCGAAGTGGTCCAGCACCTTCGCGATGGCGTCGACCAGGCACAGGCGTCACTCGATGCCGCCCAGGCTCAAGCTGCTGCTGCGCATGCGGCCATCGAGGGCACGATGGTGGCCAACAACCCGGCGGTGGAACAGGCGCGGGCGAACTTCCGCGCTGCGTGGATTGCCGCCCAGCGCAACAGCATCTACGCGCCCGTGACCGGCTATGTCGCCCAGCGCAGCGTGCAGCTCGGCAACAGCGTGCAGCCGGGACAGCAGTTGATGACTGTGGTGCCGCTGCATGACCTGTGGGTAGACGCGAACTTCAAGGAAAACCAGCTGCGCCACATCCGCGTTGGCCAGCCAGTGAAGATCGAGACGGACGTGTACGGCGGCGGCGTCGATTTCCACGGCAAGGTGATCGGCCTGGGCGCCGGCACCGGCAGCGTGTTCTCGCTGCTGCCAGCGCAAAACGCCACCGGCAATTGGATCAAGGTGATCCAGCGCGTGCCTGTGCGCATTGCGCTGGACGACAAGGAACTCGATCAGCATCCCCTGCGCGTGGGTCTGTCCAGCGATGTGACTGTGGACATCACCGATGACAAGGGCGCGATGATGGCGCCCGCCGGCAACGGCCAGCCGATCGCGCAGACCGATGTCTACGAGCAGATGGCAAGCAAGGCGGACCAGGAAGCCGAGAAGATCATCCAGGCCAACCTGAGCCAGCGCAGCGCGAACTGACCGGCGACCCGAGCCCGACATGGCCACCACACCCGACGACGCCAAGCCGCTGCCGCCGCTCCAAGGCACGGCGCTGGTCCTGCTGACCATCGCGGTCGCGTTCAGCACCTTCATGGAAGTGCTGGACATGACCATCGTCAACGTCGCCGTGCCGCACATCGCTGGCAGCCTCGGCGTCAGCGCGAGCGAAGGCACCTGGACGATCAGTTCCTACTCACTAGCCAGCGCGATCATGCAGCCACTCACCGGCTGGATTGCGCGGCGATTTGGCGAGGTAAAAACCTTCGTCGTCTCCGTGATTCTGTTTGTGCTGTTCTCCATGATGTGCGGCCTCGCCACGTCAATGCCGATGCTGGTTATTGCACGACTGATGCAGGGTGCCGGTTCCGGGCCGATGGTGGCGCTGTCGCTGACCCTCCTGCTGGCTAGCTATCCGAAGACCAAGCAGGGTATGGCGCTCGCGCTGTGGGCGATGACGGTGGTAGTGGCGCCGATCTTCGGCCCGATCCTGGGTGGTTACCTCACCGATAACTTCTCGTGGCCGTGGATCTTCTACATCAACCTGCCCGTGGGCCTGGCCGCCGCGGTGATCACCTGGACCCTGCTGCACAAGCGCGAGACCAAGACCTTCGATACGCCAATCGATGTGATCGGCCTGGTGCTGCTGGTGGCCGGCGTTGGCTGCCTGCAGTTCATGCTGGATAACGGCAACGACAACGACTGGTTCTCTTCGCCGATGATCGCCACGCTCGGTCTGGTCGCGCTGATCTGCCTGACCTTCCTGGTGGTATGGGAACTCCACGCCAAGCATCCGGTGGTCGACCTCAGCCTGTTCCGCCAGCGCAATTTCACCGTGGGCGTGACCGCACTGTCGCTGGGCATGTTTGCGTTCTTCGGCATCAACGTGGTGTTCCCGTTGTGGCTGCAGACGACGCTGGGCTACACGGCCACCTGGGCAGGCCTGGCAACGGCACCGGTGGGCATCCTCGCCTTCCTGCTGGCACCCGTGCTGGGACGCAACCTGCATCGGCTGGAGTTGCGAGGCGTGGTGACCTTCGCGTTCATTGTGTTCGCGGCCACCTCTTACTGGTTTTCCACATTCGATAGTTCGGCTTCGTTCGGTTCGCTGGCGCTGCCCCGCTTCGTCATGGGCATTGCGATTCCGTGCTTCTTCATCCCGCTGAACCAGATCTACCTCGCAGGCCTGCCAGCCAACCAGATCGCCAGCGCCTCGGGCCTGGCCAACTTCTTCCGCACCCTGGGGTCCAGCGTCTCCACTGCCGTGACGGTCACGCTGTGGCAGCACCGCGGCATCTGGCATCACGCCACGCTTACCGAATATGTTTCGCCCTCCAGCCCGGCCGCCAACCAGGTGCTTCAGGGGCTGCGCCATGCTGGATTCGGCCAGACCCAGGCGCTAGGCATCGCCGACCAACTGGTGAACCGTGAGGCCCTGACCCTGGCGGTGAACGACGTCTTCTGGATGTGCGCCGTGCTGTTTGTGCTGCTGATTCCGGTGCTTTGGTTTGCCCGGCCGCCATTTGGCAGTGCTGGCGGCGCGGTAGGTCACTGATCTTTAACGATTGCTGCACTCGCGAGTGCAGCATGATCTATGTCACGTGCGACTGGTGCGGCGCAATACCTTCTGCTAGCTTGTGTCGCATGGCACAAGCGATCCGCATCATCAAGAAGTATCCGAACCGCCGGCTCTACGACACGGAGATCTCCAGCTATATCACGCTGGAAGAGGTCCGCCAGTTGGTGCTGGACTGCGAAACTTTCGAGGTCCGGGACGCCAAGAGCGGTGAGGATCTGACCCGCTCGGTGTTGCTGCAGATCATCTCTGAGCACGAGGATAAGGGGCAGCCGATGCTGTCCCCGCAGCTGCTCAGCCAGATCATCCGCTTCTACGGTGACTCGCTGCAGGGCTTCATGGGCCCATACCTGGAGCGGAGCCTGCAGGTTTTCCTGGACCAGCAGCAGCAGTTTCGCACCCAGCTCAACAGCCTGCTTGGCCAAACGCCCTGGTCCATGCTCAACGACCTGACCGAGCGCAACATGGATGCCTGGCGCAACATGCAGCGCGGCTTGATTGACGCCGCCACCCAGGCACAGACGCCGCCCCGCGGCGGCAAAAAGCCCGGCTGACCTTTCCTGCCGGCGCGAGTCGCGCCGGCTCACTCCCGTCCCATCCACCGCTGCAGCACAGCACGTGCTGCCCTGCGGCATGCGCACGAGTCCTTCACATGATTCCATCCGCCCGCGCTCCTCGTGTTGCCATCGTGACAGGAGGCATCGGCGGCCTTGGCACCGAGATCTGCCGCCAGTTGGCGCAGGCCGGTCGCCAGGTGATTGCCGTGGATCTGCCCACACGCGAGGAGCGGCTGCATGCTTTCCAGCGTGAATTGGCCGATCTGGATGGTGCGGTGAGGTTCGAGCCGGTGGACGTAAGCCAGTTTGATAGCTGCGCCGCGCTGGTCGAACGCGTGGAGCAGCAGCATGGCAACGTGGACATCCTGGTCAACGCGGCCGGCATTACCCGCGACACCAGCCTGCGCAAGATGACTCCGCAGCAATGGCACGAGCTGATGCGCGTCAACCTCGATGGCGTGTTCAACATGTGCCGCAATGTGGTCGAGGGCATGAGCGGCCGCAGCTTCGGTCGCATCGTCAACCTGAGCTCGGTGAACGGCCAGACCGGCCAGTTCGGCCAGACCAACTACTCCGCCGCCAAGGCCGGTGTGCACGGCTTCGGCATGGCGTTGGCGCGCGAGACGGCACGCAAGGGCATTACGGTGAACACGGTCTCGCCCGGTTATTGCGATACCGCACTGGTGGCCGCCGTGCCGGCCGATATCCGCGCGCAAATCGTTGCGGACATTCCGGTGGGCCGGCTGGGTTCTCCGGGCGACATCGCTCGCGCCGTCGCTTTTCTTACCGCCGACGATGCCGGCTACATCACCGGGGCAAATCTACCGGTGAACGGCGGGTACTTCATGAGCTTCTGAGCCGGGTCAAGGTCGGGTCGCGCACCGCGCGCTCCAACCGGAACCGCGACCCGCTACTCTTGCCGTCCAACGCGTTGCCCACTTCATAGCGGAGCCCCATGGCGCAGCAAATCACCCTTATCGGCGGCGGCCTGGTTGGCGCGCTGCTTGCCCAGCAGTTGGCCAGACGTGGGTTCGCGGTGGATGTGTACGAGAAGCGCCCCGACCCGCGCGTAGCGGGTTTCCTCGGTGGCCGCTCAATCAACCTGGCGCTGGCCGAACGCGGATTGCACGCGCTACGCCAGGCCGGCCTCGCCGACGATGTGCTGCAGCGTGCCGTAATGATGCGTGGCCGCATGGTGCACACGCGCGATGGACGCTCCGGCCTGCAGCGCTACGGCGTAGACGACAGCGAGGTGATCTGGTCGGTCTCGCGCGGCGCGCTCAACATGCTGCTGCTGGATGCCGCTGAAACTGCTGGGGTGCGTTTCCATTTCGGTCAATCGTTGGTCGACGCGGATTTCCAGGCGGGGCGCATTCGGCTTGCCGATGAAGAGGGTGTCGAGCGCGATATCGACGCCCCCGTGGTGGTCGGCGCGGACGGCGCAGGCTCCGCGTTGCGCGCCGCCATGAACCAGCACGAGGCACTGGGCGAGCGCGTGGAAGCGCTGGGCCATGCCTACAAGGAGCTGGAGATTCCGTCGGCTGGCACCTTGTCTTCCGAACTGGTCGACCGCAGCGGCGGCCACGACCAGTTCGCGCTGGAACCGCACGCCCTGCATATCTGGCCGCGCGGCGGTTACATGTGCATCGCCCTGCCCAACACCGAAGGCAGTTTCACCGTCACGATGTTCCTGCCGGCGCAGGGAGCGCATCCAAGCTTTGCCACCCTGCCGGATGCCGCCGCGGCGCGGGCGTTCTTCCAGGACGATTTCCCGGACCTCCTGCCGCTCATTCCCGATTTCGCGACGGATTACGACAGTCACCCGGTGGGCACGCTGTCCACGCTTTACTTGCAACGCTGGCACCTGGATGGGCGCGCACTGCTGGTGGGCGACGCCGCGCATGCGATCGTGCCGTTCCACGGCCAGGGCATGAACTGCGGCTTCGAAGACACTGTGGTGCTGGCTTCGCTGCTCGCTGCCTCGCCAAACGACACCAGCGAGGTGTTCGCCGAATTCCAGCGCATCCGCCAGCCAAACAGCGACGCCATTGCGGCGATGGCACTGGAGAATTACGTGGAGATGCGCGACTCGGTGGCCGACCCGCACTATCTCGCCAAGCGCGAACTCGGCGCCCTGCTGGCCGAGCGCGCGCCGCAGCATTTCATGGCGCGCTACCGCATGGTCACCTTCACGCACCTCCCGTATGCGTATGCCTATGAGCGCGGTCGTGCGCAGGATGTGCTGCTGGAACAACTGCTGCGCGGCTCCACACAAGCCACCTCGGTCGATCTTGGCGCCGCCATCAACGCGCTCAAAGCCACCCTGCCGCCCCTACCCCACCGCTGACATGGATGAGGCGCTGCTTGCCGCCTATCTGGCCACCGATTACCGGGTGCGCCTGGGAGGCGGCGGCTGGGCCAGCATCCATATCGACCAAAAGCTGCCTGCTGAGATCCGACCGCTTGTCGGCCCACGCGCCTGGGGATTCATCACCGCATGGAATCCGCGCTCCCAACCCTTGCCGCGGCAGCAGAACCGTCTGGCCCAGCGCGCGCTTTTGCGAGCCTTGCACACGCAGGCCGGCGTAGAGGCTATCCACCCTGCCGTAGGGGTGGGCAGGGGCCGTCGCTGGAAAGAACCCAGCCTGTTCGTGATCGGCCTCGGAACCGAAGCACTCGATCGGCTGTCCCAGCAATTCGGACAACGTGCATACCTGCACGGCAACGGCGATTCACCAGCCCGCCTCCACCTGATACCAACGGATTGAATGCCAGTCGCCTCTGATCTCACACGGCAAGATCCGCACGCACAGGCGGCCGGATTCCTTGGCGTCACCCCGCCGCATGGACAAGCCTGTCAGCCATTGCGGACAATCGCGTGATGACTAACCTGTTTGCCGCCGCCCCCGTCCTGTTGGAAGCACGGGCGCTCTCCTTCTATCGCCAGGACGAACCCGTGTTCGGCCCGCTGGACTTTCGCCTGCACGAAGGCGAGGTAGCCCTGGTCGAAGGTGACAACGGCAGCGGCAAAACGACTTTGCTGCGCATCCTGGCGGGCTTGCTGCATATCGACGAGGGCGAACTTCGGTGGCGCGGGCAACCATGGCGGCGCATTGAACACCTGGGCGATACGCTGTTCCTCGGTCATCACCTCGGCCTGAAATCCGATCTCAGCGCCCGAGAGAATCTTGCCGTGGCCGCAGGCATGTATGGCACGCGCGACGGCCACGATGTGGCCAGCGTACTGGTCAGCATTGGCCTGGCCGGCTACGAAGACGAACCCGTGCGCCGCCTTTCCGCCGGTCAGAAGAAGCGCGCCGCGCTGGCCCGACTGCTGCTGCTGCCGTCCACCCTGTGGCTGCTGGACGAGCCCTACGCCAACCTCGACCGTACCGGCATCGAGCTCGTCAATCGCCTGCTGTCGGAACATGCAACAAGCGGCGGTGCCGCGCTGGTCACCAGCCACGGTGCGGTGAGCTTCCTCAACGGTGAGCCCAAACGGGTGCGCATGCACGCATGAGTCACGCGCCGCTCGCCTCCGCCTGCGCCGCCGTGTTGCGCCGCGACCTCACCCTGGCCTGGCGTCGCCGCGGCGACATCGTCATGCCGGTGCTCTATGCACTGATCGTCATCACGCTGTTCCCGTTCGCACTGGGGCCGGAAGATGCGCTGCTGCAGCGCATCGCCAGCGGCGTGGTGCTGGTGACCATGCTGCTGGCCATGCTGCTGGCGCTGGATGCCATGTTCCGCAGCGATATCGAGGACGGTTCGCTGGAGCAGCTGATGCTCTCGCCGCAACCACTGGCGCTGATGCTGGGCATGAAGATCCTGGCGCACTGGATCACCACCGCGTTGCCATTGATCATGATCGCGCCCCTGCTGGCCGGCATGCTGCACCTGCCGACCGAGGTGATGCCGGTACTGGTCTATGCGCTGCTGCTTGCTACGCCGCTGCTCAGCCTGCTTGGCGCCGTCATGGTGGCGCTCACGGCCGGCACCCGGCGCTCTGGTATGCTGCTTGCCTTGATGCTGCTGCCGCTATGCGTGCCAGTGGTGATCTTCGCCGCTGGCGCCGTCGCCGCGGCACAACAGGGGCTGCCGTGGCTCGCACCCATCGCTTGGCTGGGGGCCGCGCTGGTCATGGCCTTGGTGCTGGCACCGATGGCTTGCGCCGCCGCCCTTCGAATCGCTCTGGATGCTTGAGATGGCCAACTGGATCCCGCTCTGGGTGCACAAGCTCAGCTCGCCGCCGAACTTCTACCGTTTCGCCGGCACGCTACGCCCCTGGGCACTGAGCCTGGCTTTATTGCTGGGAGCCGTCGCGCTCTACGGCGGTTTGGTGCTCGCGCCGGCCGATTACCAGCAGGGCGACGCCTATCGCATCATTTTCATCCACGTGCCCTGTGCGTGGATGAGCCTGTTCATCTACGGCCTGATGGCCGTCGCCTCGTTTATCTCGCTGGTGTGGCGCATCAAGCTGGCTGAAGTCGTGGCGATGGAATCGGCGCCAATCGGCGCAGCCTTCACCTTCATCACACTGGTCACAGGCTCCCTGTGGGGCAAGCCGATGTGGGGCACCTGGTGGACCTGGGACGCTCGACTCACGTCCGAGCTGGTGCTGCTGTTTCTGTACCTGGGCGTGATCGGCTTGTACCACTCGTTCGAGGATCGTCGCCAGGGCGCCCGCGCCGCTGCGTTCCTCGCCATCATCGGCATCATCAACGTGCCGATCGTGCATTTCTCGGTGAACTGGTGGAACACGCTGCACCAGGGTTCCACCGTGCGCATTCTTGGTCCGTCGAAAATGAGCATCGACATGCTGTGGCCGCTGCTCACCATGATGGCAGCCACCAAGTTCTATTACATCGCGAGCCTGTTCGGCCGCGTGCGCACCGACCTGTTGTCGATGGAAAGCGGCAAGGACTGGGTGCGCCAGATCGCCGAAGCACAAGGAGGTGCGAGTGCCGCAGGTGCGGGACGCACAGGAGCGGCAGAGCAGGAGGGCCGCCGATGAGCCCGTTCTCCTGGGAGCATTTCCTCGCCATGGGTGGCTATGCCACTTACGTGTGGCCGGCGTTCGCGGTGTTCTTCATCGTGCTGATCGCCGACTACGTGAGCCCCGGCCTGCGCCGTCGCCGCGACCTGCGCGAACTGCGTGCCCGCATGGCGCGGCAAAGCGCGCGCCAGCAACGCAACCCTTCATAGCCCTGAGCGGCACTCACTGAGTCATCATGAATCCCACTCGCAAGCGCAGGCTCACCATCGTTCTTCTCGTGATTGCTGCGGCCGTCGTAGCGGTCGGGCTGATCGTGTTCGCCCTGCAGCAGAACATGAACTACCTGTTCACGCCGAGCCAGGTGCAGTCGGGCGAAGCGCGTAGCTACAAGAATTTCCGTCTCGGCGGCATGGTCAAGGCCAGATCGATCCAGCGCAGCAGCGATTCGCTCAAGGTGACTTTCACCGTGGTCGATGCGAGTGGCTCGATGCCGGTCGAATACACCGGCATCCTCCCCGACCTGTTCCGCGACAACCAGTCGGTGATCGCTACGGGCCACATGGACAACGCACGATTCATCGCCACCGAAGTGCTCGCCAAGCATGACGAGACCTACATGCCCAAGGAGCTGAAGGACGCCATGGCCAAGGCACACGAGGGCAAGCAGGTGAACGAGGCCGCCGGCCAGGACAAGCCACAATGACACCTGAACTCGGCCAGCTTGCGCTGATCCTCGCCCTGCTGCTGGCGTTCGTGCAGGGTGCGTTGCCACTCATCGGCGCCTGGCGCGGCAATCGCGCGCTGATGGCGGTGGCCCGCCCGGCCGCGGCAGGCCAGGCCGTGTTCGTGATGCTCGCCTTCTCACTGCTGGTTTGGGCTTTCCTGAAGTTCGACTTCTCGGTGCAATACGTCGCCGATAACTCCAACCTCGCCCTGCCCTGGTATTACCGCGTTGCCGCGGTGTGGGGCGCGCACGAAGGCTCGCTGCTGTTGTGGATCTTCATCCTCAACCTGTGGACGCTGGCGCTGGCCACGTTGAGCCGTCGCCTGCCCGAGGTGTTCGTGGCACGCGTGCTCGGCGTACTCGGCTTGGTCGCGGTGGGCTTTCTTGCCTTCATCATCTTCACCTCCAATCCGTTCGCACGCCTGTTGCCTATGCCAGCCGACGGTGGCGACCTGAATCCTGTGCTGCAAGACCCGGGCATGACCTTCCATCCGCCCGTGCTCTACATGGGCTATGTGGGTTTCTCGGTCGCGTTTGCGTTCTCGATCGCAGCATTGCTCGGCGGCGAGCTTGAGCAGGCCTGGGTGCGCTGGGCGCGTCCGTGGACCAACGTGGCGTGGGCTTTTCTCTCAGCCGGCATCGTTGCCGGCAGTTGGTGGGCCTATGCGGAACTGGGCTGGGGCGGCTGGTGGTTCTGGGATCCGGTGGAGAACGCCAGCTTCATGCCGTGGCTGGTGGGTGCGGCGCTGATCCACGCGCAAGCGGTGACGGAAAAACGCGGCGGCCTTCGCGCGTGGACCATCCTGCTATCGATCTTCGCGTTCTCGCTGTCGTTGCTGGGCACGTTCCTGGTGCGTTCGGGCGTGCTCACCTCGGTGCACGCATTCGCTTCGGATCCAAGGCGCGGTCTGTTCATCCTGTGCTTCCTTGCGGTCGTCGTCGGCGGCTCGCTGTTGCTGTACGCACTGCGCGCACCGAAGGTGGCAGGCGGCAGGCCGTTCAGCGTGGTATCGCGTGAGACAGCCATCCTCATCGGCAACCTGATGTTTACGGTCGCCGCGGCGATGGTGCTGCTGGGCACGTTGTTCCCGCTGCTCGGCGATGCGTTGAACCTGGGCAAGATCTCGGTGGGCCCGCCGTACTTCGGCTTTCTGTTCACCCTGCTGATGTTGCCGGTGGTGCTGTTGCTGCCGTTCGGCCCGTACCTGCGTTGGGGCAAAAGCGAGACGCCGCTGCTCAAGCGTGTGATGTGGCGTGCGGGCCTCGCCGCCGTGGCCTGCGCCATCGTCGCTGGTTTCCTCACGGATGGCGAAACCAAGGCGATCGCAGGTACCGCTGCCGCCGTATGGTGTGGCTTCGGTACCCTGCTTTACGTGTTCAAGCGCTGGCGCGAAATGCCAGCGGGTCGCCGCTATCCGGCTGAGATGGCCGGCATGTTGTTGGCACATTTTGGCGCAGGCGTATTCCTGGCCGGCGTGATGCTGACCAATGCGCTGAGCGTCGAGCGCGACGTACGCATGGCGCCGGGCCAGACGGAAAGCATCGGCGGCTACGAGTTTCGATTCGATGGCGTGCAGCAGACGCAAGGCCCGAATTGGCGAGGCGACCAGGGTACGGTCACCGTGACGCGCAACGGCCGCGAAATTGCGGTGATGCATCCCCAAAAGCGCACTTATCTGCGTGGACAGGTACAGACGGAGTCGGCGATCGATCCAGGCGTCACGCGTGACCTGTACGTGGCGCTGGGTGAACCGATGGACCGCAATCAACCCGAAGGTGCCTGGGCGCTGCGCCTCTACGACAAGCCGTTCGTGCGCTGGATCTGGGCTGGCGGCCTGTTCATGATGCTTGGCGGCTTCTTTGCCGCAGCCGATCGTCGCTTCCGCACCAAGCGCGTGGCCGAAACGGAAGCCGTGCCGGCTGCAGCTCTGCAAGAGTCGCGCGCATGAGCCGCCTGCTACCGTTCTTCGGTTTTCTGCTGCTGGTGGTGCTGTTCGGTTTCGGTATCTGGTGGAACACGCAGCACGACCAGCGCGAAGTGCCCTCGCCACTGATCAACAAGCCGGCTCCCGCGTTCGTGCTTCCCAAGCTGGACGATCCGAGCCAGACGGTGAGCCGCGATGTGCTGCTGGGCAAGCCGTATCTCATCAACGTGTTCGCCAGCTGGTGCATCGCCTGCGGCGAGGAACACCCGGTACTGATGACGCAAGGCAAGACCATTGGCGTGCCGATCATCGGCTACAACTACAAGGACGCCCCGGACGACGCGAAGGCGTGGCTGATGCAGCACGGCAACCCGTATGACCTGGTCATTGTGGATCAGCAGGGCCGCACTGCGATCGACTTCGGCGTCTACGGCGCACCGGAGAGCTTTCTGGTCGATGGCAAAGGCGTGATCCGCTACAAGCGCATCGGGCCGCTGACGCCGGAAGTGATCGAGAAGGAACTCAAGCCTGCCATCGCCGCGCTTCGCAAGGATGCCCCGTGATGCTCGCCCTGCTGCGTTCCCTGCTGGTCGCCACGTTGCTGATCGCCGGCTCTGTCGCGGCCCAGGCCATCGATCCTCTGCCCTTCAAGGATCACGCGCAGGAAGTGCGCTTCCAGAACCTCTCGCGCGAATTGCGCTGCCTGGTATGCCAGAACGAGAACCTCGCCGACTCCAACGCTGACCTGGCTCGCGACCTGCGCCACGAAGTGTTTGACCTTATGCAGCAGGGCAAGAGCGATGACGAGATCAAGCAGTACCTGGTCGATCGCTATTCGGATTTTGTGCTGTACGACCCGCCAGTGAAATCCAGCACGCTGCTGCTGTGGTTCGGTCCACTGGCGATCCTGCTGGCAGGTGCCGTGGTGGTGGTGATCACGGTACGCCGACGCGGCCGCGTCGCGCCTGCAGCCTCCGTGGATGACAGACCGAACGACGAAGGGGACGACTGGTGAGGCTGGCTTTCTATCTGATCGCCGCGGTGATGATCGCCGCGGCGCTGTTCCTGTTGCTGCTGCCGTTGGTGCGTCATGGTCGCCAGCAAGGTCGGCCGCGCGCCATCTTCATGCTGGCGTTGGCGTTGGCCTTCGCGCTGCCGCTCGCGGCTGTCGGCCTCTATCTTGTTGTGGGCACGCCAGTGGCGCTGGAAGGCGTGCAGCGTCCTGACAAGGGCATGAGCATCGACCAGGCCGTCGATGAGCTGAAGACCCACCTGGCCCAACAGCCGGACGACGCGCAAGGCTGGATGTTGCTGGCGCAGACCTATAGCGTCATGCACCGCGCGACCGATGCGCGCGACGCGTACGACCAGGCGCTGCGCATCGACGCCAACAACAGCGTGGCGATGGTGGGCTGGGCCGAAGCCGACTCGCTGCTGCGCGAGGATCACCGCATCGAAGGGCGTGCGCTCCAACTGCTGGAGCGTGCCGTGAAGCTGGATCCGCAAAGCCAGCGCGGCATGTGGCTGCTCGGCATCAGCCAGTTCCAGCATGACCACTACGCCGAAGCCGCCGCCACGTGGCGCCAGTTGCAGCCGCAACTCGAGCCCGGCTCCACGGTTGCCAAGGCCGTGGCAGAGCAGATCGCCGTGGCAGAGTCTCGTGCTAGCGGAGGCGGCAAGCTGGCACCTGAAACCCCGGCATCCGCTGCCGCTGAAGGCCCTGCCCTGCAGGTGCAAGTGACCCTGTCGCCAACCCTGAAAAGCAAGCTGGCGCCCGGCGACACCCTGTTCGTCTACGCGCGCGCCGAACGTGGGCCGCCGATGCCGTTGGCCGTGGCGAAGCTGGACGCAACCACCTTGCCGGCCATGGTCACGCTCACCGACGCTATGGGCATGACGCCTCAGCTCAAACTATCCTCCGTGCCACGTGTGTTTGTCGGCGCACGCATCAGCAAGAGCGGCCAGGCCATTGCCCAGGTGGGCGACCTGGAAGGCGATGCGGGAGTGGTCGACGTCAACACGCACACTCCCATCAAGATCAGCATCGACAAGGTTCATTGATGAGTCGCGACGCGCGCCGATACTTCGCCCTTCCTTCGCCCTTTGCGATGAAGCGTGGCGGCGAACTTCACGGTGCCCGCGTCGCCTTCGAAACCTGGGGCGCGCTGAGCCAGGCGCGCGACAACGCCGTACTGATATTCACCGGCCTTTCTCCCAGCGCGCACGCGGCATCCAATGCCGAAGACCCGTCGCCTGGCTGGTGGGAACCGATGATCGGCCCGGGCAAGGCCATCGATACCTCGCGCTGGTTCGTGATCTGCGTGAACTCGCTGGGCAGCGACAAGGGTTCCACCTGCGCCGCGTCGATCAATCCCGCCACCGGCGAACCGTATCGGCTGGACTTCCCCGAGCTGTCGCTGGAAGACGTCGCCAATGCCGCGCACGCCGCAGTCAGCAGCCTGGGTATCGAGCAACTGGCCTGCCTGATCGGTTGCTCCATGGGTGGCATGAGTGCGCTGGCCTACATGGTGTTGCATCCAGACAGCGTGCGCGCCCACATCAGCGTGGACACGGCACCACAGGCGCAGCCCTTCGCCATCGCCATCCGTTCGTTGCAGCGCGAAGCCATCCGTCTGGATCCGCACTGGAACAACGGGCGCTACGACGACGACCACTACCCTGAGGCAGGCATGAGCATCGCGCGCAAGCTCGGTGTCATCACCTATCGCTCGGCGATGGAATGGAATGGTCGCTTCGCGCGCATCCGTCTGGATCCCGAGCAACGCGACGACAATCCGTTCGGCCTGGAATTCGAGGTGGAGTCGTACCTGGAAGGTCATGCGCAACGCTTCGTGCACACGTTCGATCCCAACAGCTACCTCTACCTTTCGCGCGCCAGCGACTGGTTCGATATCGCCGAGTACGGCGAAGGCAGCGTGCTAGAAGGGCTCAAGCGCATTCGCATCGAGAAAGCCATGGTGATCGGCGTGAGCACCGACATCCTGTTTCCGCTGGAACAGCAGGAGCAGATCGCCGAAGGCTTGCAAGCTGCAGGCGCGGAAGTGGATTTCGTCGCGCTGAACTCGCCACAAGGCCACGACGCCTTCCTGGTCGACATTCCCAACTACAGCCGTGCCATAGGCGGTTTTCTTGGCCAACTCTGAACGGCCGTCTGCAGCCCCTACCGCACACTGTTAAGATGACCCGGTAGCACCGCAACCCGAGACCGACATGCTCACCCTGGATTTCCCCGGTTCCCGCAAGCTGATCGACGCCATCGACCACGCTGTCTCCCAAGATTCCACTCGCGCCGTCACCGACAGCCTGCGAAATAGCCTCTGCAGCCTGATCCGCGGCATGGAAGTGAAGTTGCCCGACTGCGTGTTCGAAACCGCCGAAGGCCGCTACGCGCGCCGCGAGCTCTATCGCAGTGAGGAACACGGCTACTGCGTGGTGGCCATGACCTGGGGGCCCGGTCAAGGCACACCCATTCACGACCACTGCGGCATGTGGTGCGTGGAAGGCGTCTGGAGCGGCTCGCTGGAAGTGGTGCAGTACGAGCGCCTGGCCGACGAAGACGGTCACTACCGCTTCCAGCCGGTGGGCTCCATCCAGGCCGGCCCTGGCTCTGCCGGTAGCCTGATCCCGCCGCACGAATACCACACGATTCGCAACGCCAGCGACGATGGCGTTGCGGTGAGCTTGCACATCTACTCCGGCCAGATGACCCACTGCGCGGTCTTCCAGCCGCTGGGCCACGACCAGTACCAGCGCACCGATCGCCAACTGGGGCTCGACCCGGTCCACTGAACCCGGCATAATTGGTGCTTGTTGTGCCGGTGTGGCGGAATGGTAGACGCGGTGGACTCAAAATCCACTGGCAGCGATGTCGTGTAGGTTCGAGTCCTATCACCGGTACCAAGAATTCAGGCCCCTTTCGGGGCCTTTATTTTTTTTGTCGTTCGGCGGATCACGTTTCTGACTATCGGCCCGATTCGAGGCGCCGGCAGCACCTGATCCGTCTCGCCCAGACCAAAACCGTCGTGACGCCCGGGAATCACCCCGTCGGTTGCGTCCCCGTGACCGGGCTGCGATCGAGTCCGGCGATCACGACCTCAAGTGCCTCCAACTGGTGCTCAATGTGCTGTCGCTGCGTCACGGCATCAGCGTCAGTCGAAGGGAAAGCTTCTTCGCCCAGCAGGCGCAGGGCACCGTGGATGCGGTGAAGGATGTCGTGTTGTTGCTGCATGTCACCGTCGCGCAAGGCTTGGTCCAGCACGGTGAGATCTTGCCTGGCACTATCGACAAGACTGCGCAATACGTTGCCCACTTGCTGCCGCGAACCAAACACCTCCATCAACATGCGCAACCGGGCATCGCCATCCATGTCGATGTGCGCTTCATTTTCGACGCGTCCGGGCTGCGCGTTTGCCAGGCAGCTGGCCAGCATGGAGTCCAGCGTGGCGAGCTGCACCGGTTTCGCAAGAAACTCATCCATGCCGGCTTCGCGACAACGCACGACTTCCTCCGGCAACGCACTGGCCGACAACGCCAGAATAGGAAGGTGGCGACCACTGCCCTTTTCCGCCTCGCGAATACGCCGTGCCAACGCATAGCCATCCAGCACGGGCATATGGCAGTCGGAAATGAGCAGGTCGTAGTGGGTGCTCGCTAGCGCACGCAGCGCTTCTTCACCGTTGTCGACCATCGTGTGCGGATAACCGAGTCGTTCGAGCTGACGACTGATCACGGCTCGGTTGATGGGGTGATCTTCCGCCACAAGGATGCGTTGCGTGTGCCTGATGGCAACGCTGGTTACTGCTTCTTTCGAAGGTACATCGAGACCAAACACGGCGTGACAGGCCTCGGATGCCGAACGCCAGAGCAAGGGATAGCCCGACAGCATGACCTGGCCATCGTCCATGTAGAAACTACGGGGATCAGGAACTGCAAGCAGGTGGATGACCCGTGCGCCGTGCACTTGCCATCCGTTGCCCGGCAGATTGGCGTCAATGGCATAGACGTCGACGTCTTCGTTCTCGTAGTCGCTCAGATCGCGCGCGTCTGCACCGATCACGGACATGCCGAGTGCCGACAGCGCATTGGAGAGCCCTCGCTCGAGCATGATGTCTCGTGTGCACAGCAACGCCCGCTTGCCACTCAGCGCTGGTCGCGGACGCAATGCGCGCGCAATGGGAAGCGTCACTTCGAATATCGCCTGCGTGCCGAAGCCTGGCGTGCTGGAGAGTCGGACTTCACCGCCCATCATCTGCGCGAGATGACGGCAGATGCTCAGGCCTAGCCCGGTGCCGCCATAGCGTCGCGACGTCGACGCTTCAGCCTGCACGAAAGGCTTGAACAGGCGTTCGAGCTGCTCCCCGGAAATGCCGGTACCCGTATCCGTCACGTTGATGCGCAGGCGCTGGGTGCCCGATGCATCATCGAGCAGTTCGATGTGAAGCTCGACATATCCCTTCTCGGTGAACTTGAGCGCATTGCTCAGCAGATTGATGATCACCTGCCGGATTCGCACCCTATCACCGCGGTGTTCCGCTGCCAGCCGCCAGTCCAGCGTGCCGTAAAGCCGCACGCCCTTTTCCTGCGCCAGGGCAGCAAACAGGCCCAGGGCGCCATCAGCTAGCGCGCGCAGATCGAACGGATGATCTTCGAGGCGCAAGCGCCCCGCTTCGATACGAGAGAAATCCAGGATGTCGTCCAGAATCTGCAGCAATGCACTTGCGGAGTCGCCTACCAAATCGAGCATATGCAACTGCTCACGATCGAGCGGAGTCTTGCCGAGCAGTTCGATCATGCCCAGCACGCCGGCCATGGGCGTGCGGATTTCGTGGCTCATCATGGCCAGGAAAGCACTCTTTGCCGCCACGGCGGCGTCGGCCGCCGCCTTGGCCTCGGCGAGCGCCTGTGCTTGTGCTTTTTCCACAGAAACATCCACTGAGAAGATGCTGCAGGACACGGTACCGTCAGACTCGCTGCGCGGCTGTCCGAAGGAGGAGCGCACCCAGTGCTTACCGGTGTGGGTGATGATGCGGAACTCGACGTTAGGTGCGCTGCGACCCTCAAGCAGATTGCCAATGGCCTGCTCAACCGCTGGCTTATCCTCGGCCTGCATCACGTCGAACGGACGCCGCCGTCCCTGCATGAGTTCGTCATGCGACATACCGTAGAGCGTGTCGGTCGGGCCGCTGACGTAGTCGAAGCTGCTCAGCCCTTCCGCCGTATAGCGCACGCGCATGACGACGCCCGGCAGACTCTCGTTGGTATCGATCAGCCGCTGCTCTGAAGCAAGTGCACGTGCCTCCGCTTCGCGCAGGTCCGTGACGTCGACCAGAGTGCCTAGCAGGCCGATACCGAGACCGTCACCTTGTGCGAACCGGTGCAGCCACAACAGCACGTCGCGCGCTGGGCCGTCCTCAACCATGGGACCGATATGCAGTTCTCGCCGGACATCTTGCCCGTGGCTGAGGACATCAAGATCTATCTGATGCAATGCATCCGCATCGAGCCCGCGTAGATGCCGGGCATCGGCCAACGTACGTCCGAGCAATTCGCCGCGAGAGCAGCCGAACATCGCCTCGTAGGCGCGGTTGATGGCCAGGTAACGCCCTTCCGCGTCCTTCACGAAAACCGGATAGGGGATGGTCTCGAGCAACGCTTGCTGGAAGCGCAATTGCGCATCGAGCTTGAGCTCGGCCGAGCGTTGCGCCCGCAACGCCCGGCGCAAGCGGTTGTACGCGAACCCGATCGCACCGACGATCGTGGCAGCCACGAACAGGCCGATCAGCACCCACGCCCAAGGCACGCCGTAGCGGTATTGCGCCGTCAACCAATGACTGCGAATCGCTTGTCGCCGCCCTTCTGTGACGCCGACCAACACGCGGTTGATCATTGGCATCAGACGCTGGTATTTGCTCGTCACGCCGATCGCCAGATCCTGGTCCAAGCCGGCAGGACCGACGACCCTCAATGTGGCGACGTAGCGGTCGCGTATCAGTGGATCGATGGTGGGCAGCGTGCCGATATAGGCGTCCGCTTTCCCGGAAGCGACCATCTCCAGACCTTCCGCGTTGCTGCCCACCGGCATCAGCTGGCTGCGCGGCAGCAGCATCCTCAGGCGGGGCAGCAGCCCGGCCTGCTCGCGCGCGGCGATCTTGCGACCAACCAGGTCTTCTGGTCCGGCGATCGCCGGACCGTGCATGTGCGTCACGATCACCTCGGGAAAGTGCTCGTACGTCCGGCTGAAAATTATGTCCTGCGCAGGGAGATCGTCCGGCGATGCCGCCGCGACCATGTCGATCTCCCCTGAGCGGACCATCTTCCGCAGGCTGTTCCAGTCATTGGCTGGCACCAGCTGCACGCGCAGACCAAGCTCTTTCTGCAGAATCTCCACATAGTCCGCGGCAAGACCATCGAACTGGCCCTGACTATCGAGGAATGTGTAAGGCTGGCGGTCAACCTCGAAACCTAGCCGCAAGGGCGCCAGACTGCGTAGCCACTCGCGCTCGTCAGGAGCGAGCTCGCGTGAAGGTGGTGGGGCACCGCCATCGCTAAGCAGACCCCAGCGCGTGCGCAACCGCGCGAACTCGTCGGCCGTAACCGTGTTTTCAGCCTTGCGCAGCAGCTGCAGCAGCATCGGGTGGCCGTGCGGCATGGCGAGACCAACGACAACGGGGGGAAGATCCAATGTCTCCAGCACGACCAGATCATCGCTGCGTCGCCCGAGAAGCAGCATTTGTGTTCGTGAGCTGGTGACTCCGATGTAAGCATCAGCCTGGCCCTTGGCGACCATGTCCATGGCCTGGCGGCCGTCGTCGGCAAACAGCAGAGTGGCCGTCGGGAAACGCGACGCCAGCGTGGTGATGACATGGTGAAAGCTGCGCTCAACCACGATGCGTGCATGCTGCAAATCGCTTGCCGAGCGTATTTGCTCGTCGCCCTTGCGACCTACCAACAACAGCTTTCCGCTCCCGTAGGGCCTCAGAAAATCAAACCTGACGTTGTGCTCATCGGTGACTGACACGGCAAGCAACAGATCGTATGGCGCCCCCTTCCCTTGCGCGGCGCCCTCGACGACAGCATCCAGATCCGAGAATGGATGGAACACCAATTGCAGGCCGACCCGTCCGGCCAGCAGGCGGGCGTAGTCCACCGCGAAACCCTCCGGCCTTCCAGCCGCCCATGTCTCGGCCGGCAGGTGATCCCCCGCGAATACTCCTACCTGAACGACTGGATGCGCACGAAGCCAGGCCTCCTCATCCGGCGTCAGTGCCGCTGGCGTCGGGTCGCGCTCACTGACAGTTGAGACCGTACCTTCTTGTGTGGATCTGCCTTGCACAGCGAAGGCCCGTGCCTGGTTCCAGGGTGTCCACAGCACGAGCAGCAGCGCCAGCCAGCATGTGGCTCGCCAAGTTGGCCAGGAGCGACGGCCCTCATCACGGATCGTTGATGTGTCGTAAAAGCCGTTGGTTGCGTCCGTGGAGGCGTCCATGATTCCAGCCCATCCGAAAGGACTCAGCGTAATAAGCCGCCTACATGATGCACCATGAGAATCGTCTGAAGACTACCCGGCTAAAGGTAGGGCTTTGACTCACCTGCCTGCACTTTCGAATCGGCTACCCTTAAGGCGTGTACTTGCATCCGGCAGGGAAACCCGTGCCCCTTCGCATCATCCTCGCTGACGATCACCCCATCATCCGCAGCGGCGTGCGTTCGCTGCTGGAAAACAGTGTCCGTGCCGACATCGTAGCTGAGGTCGGCTCGCCCACCGAGCTGATTCATGCCATCGACAAGCACCCGTGCGACCTGGTGCTCACGGATTTCAGCATGCCTGGTGGACAGATCGCCGACGGCCTTCACATGCTGGGGTTGATCAGTCGTCGCTGGCCTACCCTGCCGATAGTCGTGCTGACCATGGTGAACAACGGCGGCGTGCTGAACGCCATCCTCGCCACCGGAGTGCGTGGTCTGCTCAGCAAATCCGATGCACTGACCGAACTGGGGCTTGCCATACAGGCCGTATCGCACGACCGCAACTATCTCAGCATGGGTGTCCGCAAGGCGCTGGAGACCGCAGGAGGGGCCGCTGCCGCGTCGCAAACGGCATTGTCCAAGCGCGAAGCGGAAGTGCTGCGCCTATTCGCCTCCGGCCTCACCGTGTCCGAAATTGCGAGCCAACTCAACCGCAGCGTGAAGACCATCAGCCGGCAGAAAATGGATGCAATGGCCAAGCTCAGTCTGAAGAACGATCTGGATGTCTATGCCTATGCGCGCGAGCACGGCTTGCTAGCCTGACTTTGTGGACCTGGGGCAATGGAATGGCCGTCCATATCGGGGGATAAAAATCCTGGGGCGAGAGAAGGCGCCGATCTACTCCATTGTCGGCCCATCGATGGGAGACATCGTGCGCGACCTCTGTACCAACGATTGCTGCGCCAAGAAGATGGATGCCATTCTGCACGGCATTGACTGGTCAGACATACTGCGCGATTCGCCGGGCCACGGCTAACGGTCTAGGCGAAGTAAATGGGCGGCGTGTCGCTTCGCCCGGAAGTGAAAGATCGACACATTCGGTCTTCATCATGTCAACGCCGCTCTTCTCGGCCTCGCATTGGCGCTGCTGATGCTCATGGCCGTCTATGCAGGCGCGCGCTTTGCACGACGCACTGGCGCGGCGCCGTCATCAGGCATGACATCCGTGGAAACGGGCCTGCTTGGATTATTGGGTCTTTTGCTGGCTTTCACCTTTTCGGGTGCAGCTTCGCGTTTCTACGCGCGTGGCGATGCGATGGTGGATATGGCCAATGCCATTCGAGGCGTCACGCTGCGAGCAGATATTTACCTGGCGCCGCAAGGTGAGGCGTTACGCGTTGACTTGCGCGACTACCTTGCGACCCAGGTGGAGTTGTATCGCACCGAACGCGACAGCGTAGATGTCGAGCGTGTATCGCACGCTTGAATGCCATCGAGAGGCGCCCCTGGTCCCTGGTCAGTGCCCGGGCCGGCGATCCGTCGCTCAATCTCGCTTCCGCCCAGATGATGAACAACCTTGACCGCCTGTTTAACCTTGCGCATAGCCGGGAAATCTCATTGCGCGTGCATATGCCTGACGCAATCGCTTCGCTGCTGTTCGTGCTTACCGTGGCAACCGCATTCGCCAGTGGCTATTGCGTGGGTAGTGAAGGAAAACTTCATGGCCCCGGCTACGCCAGCTTCGCGTTGCTGACGGCATGGGTCATCTACGTGACGCTCGATCTCGATCAACCAGGTCGCGGCCTCATCCGTCGTGACACCCACGAGAGGGCTCTGGTCGAGCTGATGCCCTTGCTCCAGTGAATACCGCTGTCATGGCACGCTGAATACTTCAGCGCCTTTGTCGCTGAAGAACACCAGTCCGTTACCGAGCGTGGCATATCGAAATAAAAAGCAGGCGGCCGAATAGTTCGGCCGCCGGGCCCAACTCCCCAACGAGAATGCGCTCGCGGCGGAAAGGCCTTGTGCAGGCGCAGCATCCGTCGCGAGCCCATACCCTGCGCGCGGCCAATCCCAACGCAAAAAGGGCCGGCATGGCGCCAGCCCCTTTGCTTCTCGCGAATGATGGTGCCCCCGATACGATTCGAACGTACGACCTTCCCCTTAGGAGGGGGACGCTCTATCCAGCTGAGCTACGGGGGCAATGGTTAAATTCTGGCATGGATCGTGCGCCAGCGCGATCCGGGTCCGGGGGGCCTGCTAGAATAGCGGTTTTCTTCCAGGCGCCTTTCCCGCGCCACGCTCCAGGAGCAGGCATGTCCCACGAAATCCTCACCGCACTCGGTCTCGGCGCTACTCAGTCCGGTACGTATCTGGGCAATGGCGAATGGTCCAAGACCACCGACGCCGGCGCGCTGCAGCCGGTCAACCCGGCGACGGGCGAGGTGATCGCCACGGTGCACGCGTCGAGCGCGGCGGACTATGAACTCATCGTCAAGCGCGCGCAGGAATCGTTCAAGGTGTGGCGCAACACACCAGCACCGCGCCGTGGCGAGGCGGTGCGCCTGTGTGGCGAGGCGCTGCGCAAGCACAAGCATGCACTCGGTTCACTGGTTGCGCTTGAGATGGGCAAGATCAAGCCCGAAGGCGACGGCGAAGTGCAGGAGATGATCGACATCGCCGACTTCGCAGTGGGCCAGAGCCGCATGCTCTACGGCTACACCATGCATTCGGAGCGCCCGGGCCACCGCATGTACGAGCAGTACCAGGCGCTGGGACTGGTCGGCATCATCAGCGCGTTCAACTTCCCGGTGGCGGTGTGGGCATGGAATGCGTTCCTTGCAGCCATTTGCGGCGACATCTGCATCTGGAAGCCGTCGCCGAAGACACCGCTCTCGGCCATCGCGTCGATGCGGATCTGCAACGAGGCGCTGAACGCCGCCGGCTTCCCGGACATCTTCTTCCTGTTCAACGATGCCGCCACCGAGCTGTCGCAGAAGTTCGTGGACGACCACCGCATTCCGCTGATCAGCTTCACCGGCTCGACCAAGGTCGGTCGCCAGGTCGGCGAGCGCGTGGCCAAGCGCATGGGTCGTTCGCTGCTGGAGCTGGGCGGCAACAACGCCATCATCCTGGACGAGAGCGCTGACCTGAAGCTGGCGATTCCCGCCATCGTGTTCGGCGCGGTCGGCACCGCCGGTCAGCGTTGCACCTCCACGCGCCGCCTGTTCGTGCATGAGTCGATCATCGACGACGTCACTGCCAAGCTGTTGACCGCCTACAAGCAGGTGGAAGGCAAGATCGGCGACCCGACCCTGGCTACCACCCTGATGGGTCCGCTCAACAGCAAGGACGCCGTGCAGGCTTACCTCGCCGCAATCGAGAGGGCCAAGGCCACCGGTGGCACGGTGCGTACCGGCGGCGCCGCGCTCAGCGACCGCCCGGGTAACTTCGTGCTGCCGGCCATCGTCACCGGCGTAAAGAACAGCGACGAAGTCGTGCAGACGGAGACCTTCGCTCCGATCCTCTACGTGATGCCGTTCAAGACGCTGGACGAAGCCATCGAGCTGCAGAACAGTGTGCCGCAGGGCCTGTCCTCGGCCATCTTCACGCAGAACCTCAAGTCGGCCGAGCAGTATCTGTCGGCAGCCGGCTCCGATTGCGGCATCGCCAACGTCAACATCGGCACTTCCGGTGCGGAGATCGGCGGCGCGTTCGGTGGCGAGAAGGAAACCGGCGGTGGTCGCGAATCGGGTTCGGATGCGTGGAAGGTTTACATGCGTCGCCAGACCAACACTATCAACTACTCCAACTCGCTGCCGCTGGCGCAGGGCATCAAGTTCGACCTGTAAAAATCAGGGCGCATCCCGGTTTTCGCCGGGATGCGCGTGCCGCTGAAGTGTCCGTAAGCGCACCAACGTCAACGACAGGAGTTGTAACGATGGAATACGCACGACCGGTCCAAGACACACCTTCCGTCAGCATGCTGGCTATCTTCAGCCTGATCTTCGGCATCCTGGCCTGGACGGTTTTGCCTCTGATGGGTTTGGCAATGGCGTGGCTGAACCTGTTCAACTTCATCGCGTTGCCACTGGCCGGCTCGGTGATCGCTTCAGTAACCGGTCGCATGGCGCTGAAAAAAATCCGCTCTTCCGAAGGCGCCTTGTACGGCGCGGGCCTGGCCAAAGCGGCCCTGGTCCTGACATATACGCAGTACAGCCTGTTTGGCCTGATCCTTCTGTTTGCCCTGCTGCAAATGTTTTTTCGCTCGCACTAGCCGATCGACCCTATCGAGCCAAGATGACTCTTCCAGTGCACCCCAGCTTCGATTTCCACGGGTACCGCGTCATCATTGCGGGGGGAAGCAAGGGCATTGGCCGTAGCATCGCGCTCGCCTTCGCCGAAGCCGGTGCCTCGGTATCGGTCTGTGCGCGTGGCGAGGAGGCATTGGCTGAAGTACGCCACGCCATTGCTTCCTTCGGCGTCACCGCACATACGCGCAGCTGCGATCTGGCCGATGCCGCTGCCATCAACACCTATATCCAGGAAGCTACCGAGGTGCTCGGCGGTATCGACGTGTTGGTGAACAATGCCAGCGGCTACGGTTTCAACAACGACGATGCGAGCTGGCTGGCTGGTTTCAATATCGACCTGATGGCCGCCGTGCGCGCCTCGCACGCCGCCCTGCCGCACCTGAAGACATCGCCGCACGCGTGCATACTGCATACGTCATCCATCGCCGCGTTTCACCCCAGTGCACGGAGTGCGCCTTATGCGGCAGCCAAAGCGGCGCTCAACCAATACACCACCTCGCAAGCGCTTTCGCTGGCGAAACACCGCATTCGCGTCAACGCCATTGCGCCGGGGTCCATCGAGTTTCCGGACGGTTTGTGGGACCGCCGCAAGGCCGAGGCACCGGAGCTCTATCAACAGACACTGGCCAAGATTCCCTTCGGCCGTTACGGCAAGCCGGAGGAAATCGCCCATGCCGCGCTGTTCCTCGCCTCGCCGTTCGCCAGCTGGATCACTGGCCAGACACTGTGCGTCGATGGCGGCCAATTGCTGACGGGCTGATACCGATATGAGCGAGCTCCGATCCACCGAGCGTTTCAGCGATCGCGTCGCCGATTACGTGCGCTATCGACCCGACTATCCCGTCGCCATGCTGGAGTGGCTGCAGCGCGAGCACGGCGTCAGTCCGCACTGGCTGGTGGCCGACGTGGGCGCGGGCACAGGCATTTCCAGCAAGTTGTTCCTGGACGGCGGCTATCGCGTCATTGCAGTGGAGCCAAACGAGCCCATGCGAAACGCCGCCACGCAATGGCTGGGTGACAACGAACGCTTCAGCACCATCGATGGTCATGCCACCGATACCGGACTTCAGGACGGCAGCGTTGACCTCGTCATCGTGGCGCAGGCCTTTCATTGGTTCGACCAGGATGCTGCTCATCGCGAGTTCCATCGCGTCCTCAAGTCGAGTGGCCTGGCCGCCATCATCTGGAATTCGCGTCGCCTCGTGGGTACGCCATTCCTGGAAGGCTACGAGGCTTTACTCAAGGAATACGGCACCGACTACACCAGCGTGGCCGAACGCTATGGCGACGAGCCTCGGATGCGCGCGTGGTTTGGCGAGGGTTATCGCGGCATGGGCCGCTTCGATCATGGCCAGCTGTTGGATTTCGACGCGCTGAGAGGCCGGCTGATGTCCTCCTCCTATGCGCCACGCGCCGGTCACGCCTCGCATGAGCCGATGATGCACGCGCTGCGCGAACTGTTCGACAGCTGCAACGTGGACGGCCACATCAGCTTCGATTACGACACAGTCATTTACGTGGGCAAGGTGTCCTGAGCATGTACGACTTCATTCGCCCCCTGTTATTCAAGCTCGATGCGGAAACCGCCCATCGCGTGACGCTGTATGGCCTCGGCGTCGCCCAGCGCAGCAACTTTGCTCACCTGGTGGCGAAGCCACCCGCCGACTTGCCGACCACGGCGTTCGGCATCCGGTTTCCGAACCCGGTCGGTCTCGCTGCCGGCCTCGACAAGAACGCCGATCATCTCGATGCACTGGGCGTGCTTGGTTTCGGTTTCGTGGAAGTTGGCACGACCACGCCGCGTCCACAGCTTGGCAATGACAAGCCGCGCATGTTCCGCTTGCCGCAACATGAGGCCATCATCAACCGTCTCGGCTTCAACAATGACGGCGTGGATGCACTGGTGCGCAACGTGCAGCAGTCAAGTTATCGCGGCGTGATTGGCATCAATATTGGCAAGAACAAGGACACGCCGAACGAGAAGGCGGTGGACGACTACCTGTTCTGCCTGGAGCGCGTCTACGCGTCGGCGAGCTACATCACGGTCAACATCTCCTCGCCGAACACGCAGGGTCTGCGCGACCTCCAGGAGGAGGCCACGCTACGCCGTTTCATCGAAACGCTGCGCGAGGCGCAGGAGCGGCTTGGCTCGCAAAGCGGTGCGCGCAAGCCCATGCTGCTGAAAATTGCTCCGGACCTGAGCGAGTCGGAACTGGACGCCATTGCCGAAGTGCTGCTCGCTGCGAAGGTGGACGGCGTGATCTGCACCAACACCACCATTGATCACTCAGCTGTTGCCAGCGATCCGTTTGGCAACGAGACGGGCGGCCTTTCCGGCAAGCCGCTGTTCGCCCGCTCCACCGCGGTGCTGCGCGGCATGCGCAAGCGCGTCGGAGACCGGCTCGGCATCATCGGCGTGGGTGGCATCCTCGACGGCAGCGATGCGGCGGAAAAGATCGACGCTGGCGCTTCGCTCGTGCAGATTTACTCGGGCATGATCTATCGCGGCCCCGCGTTGATTACCGAATGCGTAGACGAGATCCGCCGCCAGCGTGAGGATTCTCATGGTGGCTGAACGCATCGATATGGGCGGCTACACGCTGATCGAAAATGCTTCGCTCGTCACGCGCAACACGCTGCGCATCGACGCGCGTGCAAAGCTGCTGGCCGAAGTGCGCGATGCCTCCAAGCTGCCTGAGCTGCTGGACTTCTCCGTGGTACGTAACAGCAGGCTATTGGTGCTTGGCGAAGGCAGCAACCTGCTGTTCACCGGCGACTTCGACGGCACCGTGCTGGCAATGGCCACGCGTGGCGTGCAGGTCGAACAGGACGGCGACGTCGCACGCATCGCCGTGGCGGCGGGCGAGCGCTGGGACGACTTCGTGCGCTGGACGCTGGGCCAGGGCTTCGCCGGGCTGGAGAATCTCATCCTGATTCCCGGCACGGTTGGCGCGGCACCGATCCAGAATATCGGTGCGTATGGCACCGAGGTGGCCGAGTTCATCGAGAGCGTCGAGGCGTGGGACACGCAAGAACGCCGCGTGACCATGCTCGATAAAGTGGCCTGCGCATTTGCCTATCGCGATTCCGTGTTCAAGCACCAGCCTGACCGTTACATCGTCACTGCGGTACGCTTCGCCCTGCCCCGTTCGCGCGCGCTGCGCCTGGACTATGCAGGCATCCGCGAGGAGCTGGCTCGCATGGGCGTGGACAAGCCCGCGCCATTCCATGTGGCCGAGGCGGTCGTGCACCTGCGCACGAAGAAACTCCCCGATCCTGGCGTGATCGGCAATGCGGGCAGTTTTTTCAAGAATCCCATCGTCGATGCCGCTACCGGTGAAGCGCTCAAGCGCGAGTATCCGGAACTGGTGTCGTGGGTCGGCGGCGATGGTCGCTGGAAGCTGTCCGCCGCGTGGCTGATCGAAACCAGCGGCTTCAAGGGCATGCGCGAAGGCGATGCCGGCATCTCCAACCGGCATGCGCTGGTGCTGGTGAATCACGGCCATGCGACTGGCGCGGAGTTGTGGGCGTTTGCACGAAAGGTTATAGACGGCGTGCAGGCGAGGTTTGGCGTGCGGCTGGAGCCCGAACCGGTAGTGGTCAGCACCTAACGCAACACTCCACCCGCCTGTAGGAGCGCACCCAGTGCGCGACCGCAGAGCCACGTCGTTGCCGCATCGCTGATTTATCACGCAACCGCCGCGCGCGCGAGAAACCAACCTGACAGCACACCGACGCGTAGCGGTCGCGCACTGGGTGCGCTCCTACACGGGACGCATGATCATGCTTTTGCCTTCACCTCAAGGTTGGGCAGAAACGCCGTGATGATGCCGATCAGCGGCAGATAAGCGCACAAGCCATAGACGTATTCGATGCCACGCGCATCGGCGACCTGCCCCAGCACGGCGGCGCCAATACCACCCATGCCGAACGCAAAACCAAAGAACAGGCCCGAGATCATGCCCACACGGCCAGGGATTAGTTCCTGCGCATAGACCAGGATGGCCGAGAACGCTGAGGCGAGGATCAGTCCAATCACCACCGTGAGCGCGCCTGTCCAGAACAGATTGACGTGCGGCAACAGCAAGGTGAATGGAGCAACGCCCAGGATCGACGCCCAGATCACCCACTTGCGACCGATACGATCGCCGATAGGGCCACCGATCAGCGAGCCAGCCGCCACGGCGAACAGGAACACGAACAGGTGTGTCTGCGCATTGGGCACCGACACTCCAAACCGGTGAATCAGATAGAAGGTGTAGTAGCTGCTGATGCTGGCCAGATAGAAATATTTGGAGAAGATCAGCATGCCGAGAATCAGCAGCGACCACGCCACCTTCGCGCGCGTCAGCCGCACCAGCGATGCATGCCGAGCCTTGGCCTTGCCACGCTCCCTGTGGTGGTCGCGATACCAGCGGCTCACCTGCAGCAGCACAACGATGGCAAGCAGTGCTGCGAGCGAAAACCACGCCACACTACCGCGCCCGTGCGGCACGATGATCCAAGCGGCAAGCAACGGACCCAGCGATGCGCCGGCGTTGCCACCCACCTGGAACAGCGATTGCGCCAGCCCGTGGCGGCCACCCGATGCCATGCGCGCCACGCGTGACGATTCCGGATGGAACACCGACGAGCCGGTACCCACGAGCGCCGCGGCCAATAACAGCATCGCAAAGTTCGGCGCGGTAGCGAGCAGCAACAGGCCGCACAAAGTGAAGCCCATGCCGATAGGCAAGGAATACGGCATCGGCTTCTTGTCGGTGACCATGCCCACCGCAGGCTGCAGCAGCGAGGCGGTGAGTTGATAGGTGAGCGTGATCAGGCCGATCTGGCCAAAGCTGAGATCGAAGCCGCTTTTGAGGATGGGATAGATGGCCAGGATCAACGACTGGATCATGTCGTTGATCAGGTGCGAGAAGCTGATGGCACCCAGGATGCGAAACTCGGTGCTGTGCTCGGCGCGCTCGGCCTGGGCGGCCGGCAGGGGCATGACTTCGACGCGGGTTTGCATGGGGACTCGTTGGCTGCGGTGTGACGTCGCAGGTTGCTTCGCCAAGGGCGCCACCTTAGAGTGGGCACGGCCGGCCCGCACACGTCAGTGGGTCAACTTCTATAGAATTTGGGCCAAGATCGTGCGTAACGCCCGTGCCGATGCCTACGAGAACACGCCGCGCGACATCGTCGCCACCGGCAATGAGTACCCGACGCACTATGTGCTGCCGGCCCATTCGCATCGGCGCGGCCAGCTGCTTTACGCCTCCACCGGTGTATTGACCACCATCACCAGCGTGGGCAGCTGGGTAGTGCCGCCGCGCCGGGCGTTGTGGATTCCTCCCGGCGTCACCCACGAAGTACACATGGATGGCCCGGTTTCCACGCGCAGCGTCTATGTCGAACCGAAGGCAGCAGAGGCAGTGGGCCTGCCCATGCATTGCCAGGTCATCGCAGTGTCGCCCCTACTCCATGAGCTGCTGCTGGAAGCGGTGGATCTTCCCGCTGAGTACGACCTGCAAGGACGGGACGGGCGCGTCATGACCCTGTTGCTGGACGAGATCCGGCGCATGCCCAAGTTGCCGCTGAGTGCGCCGCTGCCGCACGAAAAGCGCCTGGCCGCGCTTTGCCGCGAACTGCTGGCGCACCCAACACAAGAGACGAAGATCGACGACATGGCGCATCGTGCCGGCATGAGCCGTCGCCATTTCACGCGAACCTTCCGCGACGAGACCGGCATGAGCTTCACCGCCTGGCGTCAGCAAGCTTGCCTGTTGGCCGCGCTGACGCGGCTGGGCAACGGCCAGCCCATCACACAGGTGGCATTGGATCTTGGTTACAGTGACCCAAGTGCATTCACCGCGGCGTTCCGGCGTGTGCTCGGCGTGGCACCAAGCCGTTATCTCACCGCACCGGCGGCGTGAAGGGGCGCATCACGATGTCGTGACGCTGCCGCGAGCATTGTCACGAACGTGTCAAATGCGATGCGCAACATGTCCGTCATGTGACAGTGCCGACCGCGTACTGCACTGCCATGGCCCGGTCTCAATCGGCGCCGTACTATGTTTCTTTGCGGACCCGCGCGACCACCGCGCATCCGCCCATCGAACGGTGAGCCGATGAGTACTGATGTCGTCCGTCCCAACGCAGTTCGCGACACCGAACCTACGGAGACTGCAAGCGACGCAGCCACGGCCAGCCCAGCGGCGGCACCGGCAGCCGCCCCGGACCTGAGCGACTCGAATCTCTACATCAACCGCGAACTCTCGCAGTTGCAGTTCAACATCCGCGTGCTCGATCAGGCGATGGATGAAAGCAAGCCGATCCTCGAACGGTTGAAGTTCCTGCTGATCTTTTCCAGCAACATGGACGAGTTCTTCGAGATCCGCGTGGCGGGACTCAAGAGCCAGATCGCCTTCGACCACGAGATCGTCGGCCTCGACGGCATCGCGCCACGCAGGGCGTTGGCCGAGATCAGCGAGATCACGCACAAGCAGATCGAACGCCAGTACGCGATCCTCAACGATCACATCCTGCCCGAACTGGCCCGCCACGGCATTCGCATCGTGCGCCGCAACGAGTGGTCGCACAAACAGAAACTGTGGGTGCGCCGCTATTTCCGTCACGAAGTGGCGCCTTTGATCACGCCCATCGGGCTGGATCCGACGCATCCTTTCCCGCTGCTGGTCAACAAGAGCCTCAACTTCATCGTGCAGCTGGAGGGCGTCGATGCGTTCGGGCGCGATTCGGGCCTGGCCATCGTGCCGGCACCGCGCGTGCTGCCGCGTTTGATCCGCCTGCCCGAGGATGTGAGCGAAGGTGGCGAAAACTTCGTGCTGTTGTCGTCGATCATCCATGCACACACCGAGGAGCTGTTTCCCGGCATGTCGGTGCGCGGCTGCTATCAGTTCCGGCTGACCCGCAACGCTGACCTTACGATAGACCCCGAAGACGTCGAGGATCTCGCACGCGCGCTTCGTGGCGAGTTGTATTCGCGCCGCTTCGGCGATGCCGTGCGCCTGGAGGTGGCCGACAACTGCCCGCCGGAACTTACCGGTTACCTGCTGCGCCAGTTCGGCCTTGCCGCCGCCGAGATGTACGAGGTGAACGGCCCGGTGAATCTGGCGCGCCTGTTCGGCCTGGCCAGCAAGACGCAGCACCCGGACCTGGAATATCCGCCGTTCACGCCGTCCATTCCCAAGGCACTGAAGAAAGCCGAGGACTTGTTCCAGGTGATCGGCCGGCAGGACGTGCTGCTGCTGCACCCCTACGAGTCGTTCGCACCGGTGGTGGATCTGCTGCACCAGGCGGCGAAAGATCCCAGCGTACTGGCGATCAAGCAGACGCTTTATCGCAGCGGCGCTACCTCCGAGATCGTCGATGCGCTGGTGGATGCGGCGCGCGCGGGCAAGGAAGTGACGGTGGTGATCGAACTGCGTGCGCGTTTCGATGAGGAATCGAATCTGTCGCTCGCCTCGCGTCTGCAGCAGGCTGGCGCGATGGTGATCTACGGCGTGGTGGGTGTGAAGACGCACGCCAAACTCATGCTGATCCAGCGACGCGAGGGTGCAGAGCTGGTGCGTTATGCGCACCTTGGCACCGGCAACTATCACACCGGCAACGCGCGCCTCTATACCGATTACAGCCTGCTCACCTCCGACCAGGCGCTGTGCGAGGACGTGCACAAGCTTTTCAGCCAGCTTACGGGCATGGGCAAGCTGCTGCAGATGAAGAAACTGCTGCATGCGCCGTTCACGCTGAAGAAGACGTTGCTGGAGATGATCGCGCGCGAAACTGCGCACGCCGCTGCAGGTCGGCCGGCGCAAATCATCATCAAGGTGAACTCCATTACCGACACCAAGATGATCCGCGCGCTCTACAAGGCCAGCATGGCCGGCGTGAAAATCGACCTGATCGTGCGCGGCATGTGCTGCCTGCGGCCCAGCGTGCCGGGTGTGTCGCACAACATCCGCGTCCGCTCCATCGTGGGCCGCTTCCTCGAGCACAGCCGCGTGTACTGGTTCTCCAACAACGGCGACGAACAGCTCTACCTCGCCAGCGCCGACCTGATGGAGCGCAACCTGGATCGCCGTGTGGAAACCGGCTTCCCCATCGAAGGCAAGAAGCTACAAAGCCGCCTGAAGAAGGAGCTGGAGCTTTACCTGTCCGACAATTCCAGCGCGTGGATCCTGAAGCCGGACGGGCGCTATACGCGCGCGCAACCCGGCGCGAACCAGGCGGTGCGCAATGTCCAGGCGCAGATGCTGGAGAAGTTGTGCGGCTCGGGCGCTGCGACTGAAACCTGAGCTCTACGCCGCCCCTGCAGGAACGCACGAGGTGCGTTCCTGCAGGGTGGGCCGCCTATTTCTTCAGATGCAACTTTACCCACGCAACATACCGATCAACGAAGCCTTGCAGAAATTTCTGCGTGCCCTCGCTGGCAATCTTGTCCTGGGCGTCGAACAGACCTTCCTTGTAGTGGACGAACACCTCCGGCTGCCCCAGCGTCGGCACGTCCAGATACGCCAATACGTTGCGCAGATGCTGCTGCGCCAGAGCCGAGCTGGTGGCGCCGACCGAGATGCCGATGACCGCGCCGGGCTTGCCGGCGAAAGAATTGGTGCCCCATGGACGCGAAGCGATATCGATAGCGTTCTTCAGCACACCCGGAATCGAACGGTTGTACTCAGGCGTGACGAAAAGCAGCGCATCGGCGGCAGAAACCTCCTGCTTGAGGCGCTCGCACTCGGCCGGGTAGTTGCCGTCGAAGTCCTGGTTATATAGCGGCAGGTTGTCGATGCGCAGATGCTCGAAGCTGAAATCGGCGGGAAACAACTGCTCCACTGCCCGGGCAAGCTGACGGTTATGGGAATCCTTGCGTAGGCTGCCTACCAGTACGGCCACACGGATCTTGCTCATGCCAATTTGCTCCTCGGGTGGGGGAAAGGCCGGAAAATGGCGGGCACAAAGCATGGCAGCGAAGGCAGTTAACCCCTCGTGATCGTCCAGTCGCACCACCCGGCACACCGCGAGGCGCGCCATCTGCATAGACGTCTATGCCTTTTGACGTAGATAAACCAACACGCATGCTGCGCCTGCGCACGGTACCCTAGGGCCCAGGCCACCCCCTGCACTTCCCGTGCAGCCGGGGATCGCGCGCAGGGACGACTGGACATGCCAGGGATGTACGTACGACCTCCTGGACGGAGGTTGTGCCGAAATCAGGGGAACGGCGAATGGGCGGAGGGGTCGCGTCGACAGTGAGGCGTTGCCGATGGCGGATGCTGTGCATCCTTGCCATGGTTCTGCTTGCGTCGCTCGCACACGCCAACACCGCCCTGACTGGCGCCTCCCGCGAGGTAAGGCCTGGCGACACGCCACAGACCGTGCTGGATGCCTTTCGCCGTGGCGAGCTGACCAGCTTTGATGCGAACCTGCTGCAGCGCTTTCCGCCGCAGGGGCTGGGAACCTGGGTGGTACTGCAGCCGCAACCGCCACTGGTCAGCGAAGAGCGCGTATTCACCATCTACCCGCCCCCGCTTGCCCCGGTAACGATGTTCGGCCCGTCAACCATAACCGTCACGCAGTCGCTGGATGATTTCACCGCGACCGCACACGGCAACGGACGCCTCGCCTACCGCATCACCGCGGACATACCGGCGTCTACTCCCATCCTGTTGCGCTTCGATCCGGCGCCCGTGCGCACTACGCCGGTAAGTTTTCAATTGCAGTCGTGGACTGAATATCTTCAGAGCGATGCGCACTGGCTGGTATTCGCCAGCGCCTGTTTCGCCGTGATGCTTGCGATGTCACTGATGGCGTTGTGCCTGGCGATGATGCTGCGCGACACCACGTTCGCCTGGTACGCCGGTTACGTTCTTTGCTACGCGCTGATCCAGTGCACCCAGACCGGCTACCTGTTTCACCCGCTTGAGGTCACCTGGCTCGCGGGAACTGCCGCGCTGATCAGTTCATCGGCCATGGCACTGTCGTTGGCGTTCGCCGCGATGTTCATGGCGCGCTTTTGCGAACTACCCCACTACGCGCCCTTGTTGCATACCCCGACGCTCACTCTGGCGGTGGGCATGCCGCTGGTGGTGTTGCTGCGTATTTGCCAGATCCCGTTACTGGAGCAGACGGCTCAGGTGCTGATTGGCCCGCTGCTGATCATCGGCACGCTGTTGCTGTTGATGGCGGCTGTGGTGGCCGCCGTGCGCGGTGCGAGGCCGGCTTGGTTCTTCCTGGTTGGCTGGACGCCGCTGCTGGCGCTCACGGCACTTTCGAACAGTCAGGCGAACGGCATGCTGGCCGACGTCTTCTGGCTCAGCGATGCCTGCCTTGCAGCAGGCGCTTTCGAGGCCGTCGTGCTGTCTCTGGGCCTGGCCGATCGCGCCCTCATCATGCGTCGCGACCGTGACCTGGTACAGGGCCTTGCCGACAACGACGCACTGACCAACGTACTCAACCGCCGCGCCTGGACCGAAGGCATCAGCAAGGTGCTGGCCAGCGGCACGACGCAGCCGGTTGCGCTGCTGTTCCTGGATCTTGACCACTTCAAGTTGCTCAACGACCGTCAGGGCCACGCCGCAGGCGATCGCGCACTGATCGCCGTGGCCGATGCGCTGCGACACGAACTGCGCCCGCACGACCTGCTGGGTCGTTATGGTGGCGAGGAGTTTGTCGCCATGCTCTATGGCGTCGAACAGGTGCAGGCCATGCAGGTGGCCACGCGCCTGTGCCGTCGCGTGCACCGGCTGGACATTCCGGTCAACGACGACGGACTGGTGCTCAGTGTGAGCATCGGCATCGCCATGCGCATGCCGGAAGACACCGTGGAATCGCTGGTGGAACGGTCCGACCACGCCATGTACCGCGCCAAGCTCGCCGGCCGTAACCGGGCTCGCCTCGACGAGAAGCTGGAAACCCCGGCACGGAGCAACTGGCCACGCGCCGTCGAAGGCGACCGCAGCGCATGAACCATGTACGCACGGACCACTCGGAAAATTGACAGGCCCATGCCGCCCGCACGGCCAATGTCGTGGGGACTAGTGCAATTCGTTCAAACCGAAGCCACTTCGCGGCTCGGCTTAATCCAGGCATCAGACCTCACCAAATAGGCAGCATCGCCGCGGCGCACATCAGCGCGCCGACATATTCGAAGTTTCTCGCATAGGGGACGCGCAGATGAATGCAACAGCTACCGAGGTCAACGGGGTGCGGGCCGAGAGCCGGTACTTTTACGTGTGGATGGCGGGCGCGTTCATCCTGATCGCCTTTGGCGGCTTCGTGCCGACCTTCTGGGCGCCCGTGGTGGTCGGCACCTTTCATGCACCGCCGATCATCTACATTCATGGCGCACTGATGTTTACCTGGACCTGTTTTTATTTTGTCCAGACGACGCTTGTTGCCTCAGGGCGGACGATCGACCATCGCTCCTGGGGATTGGCCGGCATTGCACTGTTCAGCGTCATCGCTTGCGCCATCCTCGTCGGCGAGATGGCCGTGATCAAGCGTGACGAGGCGATCGGCATGGGCGATGCGGCGCGCCGCTTTGCTGCCGTTACGTTGTGCGCATGGCCCTTGCTGGTCGGCATGTTTGCCCTGGCCATCGTCAACATCCGGCGCCCGCAGGTACACAAGCGCCTGATGACGCTACTGATGATCGGCATGATGACTCCGGCCATCGCACGCGTGTTCCTGACGTTTCTCGCTCCGGCAGGCGCTGTGGGCGCCGGTCCGCCGCCGCCCTTTGTGTCGATACCGCCTGCACTGGTCGCAGATCTCCTCATTGTCGTCGCCATCGTGCGCGACTGGCGCACCCGCGGGAGACCGCATCCGGTTTATCTCTATGGCGGCGCGGTGACACTGGCTCAGCAAATGCTCACTGTTCCGTTTGCCGCAACGTCGACCTGGATGGGCATTGCCAGGGCATTTGAGAGTCTCGCCGGATAGCGTGTGAGCGCCTTCAGGACCCTCTCGTCGACGGTGGCTGCCCACGGGGTCATACTTCGGCCGGTCAGCTACACCCGCTGATAAGGTTAAGTATCCCCGACAACCAAGCTGGATATCTCCCATCCAGAGGGACACTGCCCATGACATCCCTGACTGTTTCCGGCAGCACCATCATTCCTTGCCTGCGCTACCGCGATGCGCACGCCGCCATCGACTGGCTGTGCAAAGCGTTCGGCTTCGAGAAACAGGCCGTCTATGACGACGAGGAAGGCGGCGTGGCCCACGCGCAGCTCGTCCATGGCAACGGCATGCTGATGATCGGCTCGGTGCGCGACAACGATTTCGGCCGCCGCATGGTGCAGCCCGACCAGGTAGGCGGAAGCGAAACGCAATGCCCCTGCGTGATCGTCAAGGACTGCAAGGCGCATTACGAACAGGCCAAGGCGGCCGGTGCCGTAATCATCGACGACTATGCCGAGAAGGACTACGGCGGCGCCGGCTACAGCTGCCGCGACCCCGAAGGCCACCTGTGGTGGTTCGGCAGCTATGACCCGTGGACGCCAGAAGCTGGCGGCTGACGGGCAGCCATGATGTCGGATCACCCCAGATAGGCAGGAAGTCATGGTGGGCTGGATGCAGCCGGTCGCTTACAGTCGAGCGCAGCACCGCCACCATCACAACCAGCCCAGGTCCGCCGCCGCATCGGCGGGCCTGTCCGGAGGATCCATGCGCAATCGCCGAACCCTGCTTGCCGTCGCCACGCTCGCCGCATTCTCCACCGGTCTCACTTGCGCGCAGACTGCGCCGCTGACGCCGGACGTCCCGCAAGCCAAGTTCGTCCCG
Source organism: Dyella sp. OK584 (assembly GCF_057787755.1). Classification (NCBI taxonomy): domain Bacteria; kingdom Pseudomonadati; phylum Pseudomonadota; class Gammaproteobacteria; order Lysobacterales; family Rhodanobacteraceae; genus Dyella; species Dyella sp. OK584. The sequence goes on along the minus strand of NZ_CM173542.1, from coordinate 2,662,477 downwards.
TCGACCGCCAGCTACGACTACGTGAAGCGCGAAGTGATGATCCCGATGCGCGACGGCGTGAAGCTGCACACGGTGATCGTGATACCCAAGGGCGCAAAGCATGCGCCGATCCTGCTCACACGCACGCCCTATGACGCTGACGGTCGCACCTCGCGCTTTGAATCACCACACATGCAGGCCGAACTGCCGCAGGGTGACGAGGTATTCGTGCGCGGCGGCTATATCCGCGTGTTCCAGGACGTGCGCGGAAAATATGGCTCCGAGGGCGCCTACGTGATGACGCGCCCGCTGCGTGGCCCACTCAATTCCAGCGAGGTCGATCACTCCACCGATGCGTACGACACCATCGACTGGCTGGTGAAGAACCTTCCCGAGTCGAACGGCAAGGTTGGCATGCTCGGTTCTTCGTATGAAGGCTTCACCGTGGTGATGGCGCTGATCCATCCACACCCGGCGTTGAAGGTGGCCGCGCCGGAAAGCCCGATGGTGGACGGCTGGATGGGCGACGACTGGTTCCACTACGGCGCCTATCGACAGACCAATTTCGACTACATCCGCGGCCAGACCGCGCAGAAGGGCAAGGGCGAAGGCGTGCCGCGTGCAGGTTATGACGACTACAGCAACTTCCTCGCGGCAGGTTCGGCAGGCGATTACGCACGCGCGAATGGATTCGAGCAGCTCGCCTTCTGGCGCAAGCTCGATGAGCACCCGGCCTACGATGCGTTCTGGCAGAACCAGGCGCTCGACAAGGTCATGGCCGAGCAGCCGCTCACGGTGCCGACCATGTGGCTGCAGGGCCTGTGGGACCAGGAAGACATGTGGGGCGCCATCCACAGCTACGCAGCCACCGAGGCCAAGGACAAGGGCAACGACAAGAACTTTTTGGTGATGGGCCCGTGGCGACACAGCCAGGTGAACTACGACGGCACGTCGCTCGGTCCGCTGCAATGGGATGGCGATACGTCGCTGCAATTTCGCCGCGATGTGCTCAAGCCGTTCTTCGACCAGTACCTGGTGGATGGCGCATCCAAGGCGAATACGCCACCGGTGCTGATCTACAACACCGGCGAGAACCACTGGGACCGCTTCAAGTCGTGGCCGCTGAGCTGTGACAAGGGCTGCGCCAGCAAGCCCAAGACGCTGTACCTGGGTGCCAAGGGTGAACTGTCGTTCAATGCGCCAGGGACGGACGCGGTGAAATACGACGAATACGTCTCCGATCCCGCCAAGCCGGTGCCCTACCAGCCGCGCCCGGTGCACTTCGCCGATCACGACGCCTGGACCCGCTGGTTGGTGAATGACCAGCGCTTTGTGGATGGACGTCCAGACGTCCTCACCTATATGAGTGAACCACTGACCGCTCCGGTGCACATCGGCGGCGCACCCCAGGTGAACCTGTACGCCTCCACCAGCGGCACCGACAGCGACTGGGTGGTGAAGCTGATCGACGTCTATCCGGACGTGGTGCCGTCGAATCCGTCGATGGGTGGCTACGAGCTGGCGGTATCGCTGGACATCTTCCGCGGTCGCTATCGCACCAGCTTCGAGCACCCGCAGGCCCTCACGGCGGACCAGCCGCTGCTGTACAGCTTCGGCCTGCCCACCACCAACCACGTGTTCCAGCCGGGCCATCGCATCATGGTGCAGGTGCAGTCCAGCCTGTTCCCGCTGTACGACCGCAATCCGCAGACCTTCGTGCCGAACATCTTCGACGCGAAGCCGGCGGACTATCAGAAGGCCACGCAGCGCGTGTGGCATACGCCGGGCACGGCCAGCTTCATCAGTTTGCCGGTGGTACCAAACGGCTGACGACCATCCTCCCTCTCCCCTGTGGGCGCCCCGTAGGGGAGAGGAAGTCATACGTCGCATATCCGAGGGTCGACAGTCATGTCGGCCCTTTTTGTTGTGACAAAACGCCCGTATACCAGTCACTTGCAATTAATTATATGTGGAATTAATTTATAGCCATGAGTACTGGCAAACCATCCAACCCTCGCCACCACGGCCCCACCCGTCGCTCGCCTGGCCGTCCCGTTACGGACAGCCCCGAGTTACGCCCCAGGCTGATCGACGCAGCGCTAACCTGCTTCGTGCGCGACGGCATCGGAGCTACGTCGCTGCGCAGCATCGCGTCCCACGCTGGCGTGACGCCTGCGCTTCTCAACTACTACTTCGGCAGCAAGCAGGCGTTACGCGATGCCTTATTCGAGGAGCGCCTGATGCCAGCCGTGCTGACGCTACGCGAGCACGTCGCCAGCGCCGGTGACGATTTGCATGCGATAACGGAAGGCTTCGTCCGCGGCGTGTTTGGCCTGGTCGATGCCTATCCCTGGTTTCCTTCGCTATGGGTGCGCGAAGTGCTATGCGAAGGTGGCGCGCTGCGCGAATTGTTGCTCGCGCGCATCGGCCCTGAATTGCCGCAGTTGCTCGCCGCACGCTTTGCCGATGCCCAACGACGCGGCCAGCTCAATCCTGCACTCGACCCTCGCCTGATGGTGGTGTCCATGATCGGACTCACCTTGTTTCCCGCTGCCAGCGCGCCGATCTGGCGGCAGATATTCCAGGCCGACCTCGGCACCGATGTGCTGGCCAATCACGCGCTGGCCCTGCTTCGGCACGGCATGGACATCAAGCATGAAGACTGACCACCCATCGCGATGGCTGCGCCCGACGCCATTGGCTTTGCTATCGGCGTTGATCTTGCTCGCCGGCTGCCATCCCACGCCGCCGCAGGCGCTGGGCACGATCGAGTTCGATCGCATCACGCTCCCCGCGCCTGCCGCCGAACATATCGTGCAGATCGACGTTCGCGAAGGGGAGTTCGTGCCTGCCGGCAAGCGCATCATGCAGCTTGAAACCACGCGTACCCAGGCTGCGCTGGAATCGTCCCGCGCAGATCTGCAGCAACAGCAGCAGGCGCTGCTTGAATTGGTCCGTGGCCCGCGTGAGGAACAGATTCGCCAGGCACGTGCCAATCTGGTCGGTGCGCAAGCGCAGGCCCGCGACGCCAATGCCTACTATCAACGGCTATCCGCGCTGGCCATGCAGCAGTTCGTAGCGGCCGCCGACCTCGATCGCGCCAAGGCATCGGCGGGCAATGCGGATGCTGCCGTCGCCGCGGATCGCGCCACGCTCGATCAATTGGTCAATGGCTCGCGTGCGGAAGATATCGCACAGGCGCGTGCTGCCGTCGCGGCGGCAACGGCAACGGCTGCCTCGCGCGCCGTCGACCTGGAAAAGCTCGACCTCACCACGCCGCGCGACGTACGCGTGGACAGCCTGCCCTACAAGCTGGGCGATCAGGCCCAACCCGGTACGCCACTTGTGATCTTGTTGGCCAGCGACACGCCCTACGCCCGCGTGTATGTGCCAGCGCGCCTGCGCCCATCGGTGAAGGTAGGCGATGCCGCCCTGGTGACGCTGCATGATGGCAAGCACACGTTCCGCGGCACCGTGCGCATGATCCGCAGCGAGCCCACGTTCACGCCCTACTTCGCCCTGAGTGGCGACGATGCCACGCGCCTGAGCTATCTGGCCGAGATTGTTCTGGGGCAGGACGCTAGGGATCTTCCACAGGGTTTTCCCGTCGCGGTCGAGTTCCCCGGAAAAGACGGCCATGACTGAAATGGCCATCCACGCGCGTCGCTTGACCAAGCGCTTCGGCGCGCTGGTGGCGGTCAATGGTGTCAACCTCGATGTGCCGCACGCATGCGTCTACGGCTTCCTTGGCCCCAACGGCTCGGGCAAGTCCACCACGATCCGCATGCTTTGCGGCCTGCTTACGCCGAGCGACGGAGAGATCGAAGTGCTCGGCCTGTCCATTCCCCGGCAAGCAGAGGAACTCAAGCGGCGCATCGGCTACATGACGCAAAAGTTTTCATTGTTCGACGATCTGTCGGTGCGACAGAACCTTGAGTTCCTCGCCACCGTGCAAGGTCTTTCGCGCAGCGACGCGCGGGCGCGTGTGGACGACCTGCTGCACCGCTATCACCTGGACGACCGCCAGGAGCAGCTCGCCGGCACGCTCAGCGGCGGCCAGAAGCAGCGACTGGCCCTGGCGGGCGCCATCGTGCACAAACCGGAACTGTTGTTTCTGGACGAACCCACCAGTGCGGTCGATCCGGAATCGCGCCGTGATTTCTGGGAGAAACTTTTCGAGCTGGCCGACGAAGGCACCACCATCCTGGTGTCCACGCACTACATGGACGAGGCCGAGCGGTGCCATCGCCTTGCCATCCTCGACACCGGCAATCTGGTCGCCGACGGTACACCCGGCGAGCTCACCGCGAAGCTGCATGGCCGCACTTTCCTGATTCGGGCAGGTTCGCCGCGCAAGGTGAAACAGGCACTGGATGACCAGCCCGATGTGCTGAGCGTGGCGCAGATCGGCACCGAACTGCGCGTACTCATGCGCGACGACAGCGAAGGCGTCGAAGCACTGCGTGCCAGGCTGACCGGAGTGGATAGTGATATGGACGTCCAAAGCGTCACTCCGAACCTGGAGGACGTCTTCGTCGTCGCTACCCACAGGCACCATCGCCAGGAGCAGCCCGCGTGAACCTGCGCCGCCTCTGGGCCATCATGATCAAGGAGCTGCGCCAGATACGCCGGGACCGCGTGACCCTCGCCATGATCATGGCGATGCCGATCCTGCAGCTGGTGCTGTTCGGCTACGCCATCAATCTCAATCTGCGCAATTTGCCGGCCGCCGTGGTCGATCAGGCGCAAACCGCAGGCTCCCGCGCCGCTATCCAGGACCTGCTCGCAAGCGGCGTGATCAAACTCGATGCCACGGCCCAGAGCCCGCAGCAACTGATCGACCTGCTTCGCCAGGGGCGCGTCAGCGTGGGCATTGCCGTGCCGCCCGATTTCGAGCGACGCAAGCTCGATGGCCGCGAGGCCATCCAGGTGATGGTCGATGGCAGCGACAACGTCGTGCAGTCGGCGGCCGGACAACTGGCGCAGTATCCACTCAACCAGCCCGACAATTTCCACGCGATCGTGGAAACGCCGATCAGCGTGGTGAGCTTCTACAACCCGGAGCGACGCTCGCCTGTGAATATCGTGCCGGGACTGGTGGGTGTCATCCTCACCATGACCATGGTGCTGTTCACGGCCGTGGCCATCGTGCGCGAAACCGAGCGCGGCAACATGGAGTTGCTCATCACCACGCCGGTGAGCCGCACCGAACTGATGATCGGCAAGGTACTGCCCTATGCGGCCATCGGCCTGGTGCAGACCAGCGTGGTGCTGCTGCTGGGCGTGTGGTTGTTCCAGGTGCCTATCCGCGGCAGCCTGTGGGACGTCTATATGGCCGCCAGCTTGCTGATCGTTGCCAATCTCTCGCTGGGCCTGTTGATCTCCACGCGTGCCAGGTCGCAGTTCCAGGCGATGCAGATGACGTTCTTCGTATTTCTGCCTTCGATCCTGCTGTCTGGCTTCATGTTTCCCTATGCCGGCATGCCGGTTCCCGCGCAGTGGATTTCCGAACTATTGCCGCTCACCCATTTCATGCGCCTGATACGCGGCATCATGTTGCGTGGTGCCGACCTGGGCGACCTATGGCCCGACAGCCTCGCCCTCGCGGCGTTCATCGCGATCATGCTCACGCTGGCCATCCGGTTGTTCCACAAGCGGCTGGACTAAACCTCGCACTTCGCAACAAAAAAAGGCCGGCATATGCCGGCCTTTTTTTTCCGATGTGGGGTCAGCCGTACGTTACGGCGTGCAGGCCTTGCCATGATCGGCATGAAAACCCTTGGCCTTGGCGTCTGCTTCGCTCATGTATGCACCGGACTTGGTCTTGCCGTACCACTTGTCGCTCGGACAGTGATAGACCTTGCTGCTGGCATTGGCCCAGACCATGCCAGGGCCGCCACCCGGCGCCGCCGTGGCCGGAGGCTGCGAAGCGGACTTGCTGCTCGGCGCCGGCGCCGCCGTCTTGGCGGGTGCGCTGGGTGCGGGCGCTGCGGCAGGTGTTGCAGGCGTGGCCGCTGCCGCTGCAGGTGCTGCCGCAGCTGGCGTGGCGGCACTGGCCGTGCTGTACCACTCCTTCACGCCTTTATGGCCCGAGCAGGCTCCCTTCTTGGTTGCATTAGTGGTGTAACTGCCATCCTTGCACTGCCCGGTGGAACCGGCAGGAGCGGATGCTTGCTGCGCATAGACAGCGGGACCTGCCAGAAGACCCGCGAGCAAGACTGCGATCAAACCATACGATTTCATCTTCGATCCCTCCAGCGTGAACTCGACTGTTCCATGGAGACGCCGTCTTGCGTGGCGGACGTGCTCCCCTCTTTTGCATCACACCGCATGACGCGAGTGATACGCGGCGCGAGACCCACAAGCGCTACCGGCGCTTGTGCGAGTGACTATGCACCAAGGGCGCCGCGCCCCATCGGCCTTTGCGACAGCGCGTTCATGCGCCGTGAGGTTGCATCGAAATTTCATGCGAGGCATCACCAAGAACATGCGGCGATGCCAGGGCAATGAGTGGCCGCATCGCGACATCGCGCGATGCGGCCCGGTGCTCAATGATTGATGATGATGTCGGCAATCACACCTGTGGCGACCGCCACCAGCAGGAACTCGCCGTTGTCACTGCGCACCCACTGGTGATCGCGCGGCGGCGGCTGCAGGCGGTATTCCTGCCAGTTCTCCACGACGTAGCGGTGATCGCGGTATTCGACGGGAACGTACCCGCCCCGGCGGTACCAGCCTTCATGCGCGCCGCGGTCGTGCACGATCACGTAATCGTGGCGCTCATGATCGCGATCGTAGTCGCGGTGATCGTAGTCGCGGCGATCATGATCGCGATCACGGTCGTGGTCGCGATCGTGGTCGTGATCGCGGTCATGGTCGTGATCATGGCCACGGTCATGATCGGAATGATCATGATGATCATCGTCCTGGAACGGCGCGGCGGTGGCAGTGCTGCACACCATGACAGCGCCCAGGGCCAGGGCGAGCAGTAACTTCTTCATCGGGCTCTCTCTCCGTCGGGGTAACGTCGCCTGCCTTGTCTGGACGGCCAGCAGGTTCGACAGCGCCATGATGAGGCGCGCGGCGGAGTGTGATGGGTGAAACCGGTCGCAGGATAGTAGGGAAGCATCACGCAAGATATTGCGTTGAAGCGGGATTTGGTTTGGCGCGGCGCAAAAGCGAACGCCCCGACGTATCGGGGCGTTCGCGAAGAGCCTGCGCGCTATAGGTGCGCGCGCCGGGGCTGGCTCAAGGGGCAGCCGCAACCTTGGATTTCAGGGTCGATTGCGGACGCGCCACCTCATACATCTCCCAGGCAATCTGTTTGAGCAAGGCCGTGCGGTCACTGCCGACCACGTAGAGGTCGAAGTGGGTCTTGTTGGGCAGGAAACGGATGTCCGACTGCGCATGCAGGTCGTCCAGCACCGCTTTCAGGCGATGCGCCGCGCCATCCAGATAAAACGTATCGGCCGTGCCCACGATAAGGTGGATCTTGCCGTCCAGATCCGGCTTGAGCTCGGGCCACTGCGTTTGCAGGCGGTGCGCGATGTCGTAATGGTCACGCCAGTAGGCCACGACATTGGCGTCCACTTTGCCCGTATCGCGATTGAAGAACGGTTCTGGACGTCCATCCTGGCCGCGCGGCGAGAACACCCAGTCGAACGAGGCGATCTGTCCGCCATAACTGCCGAGCGTGCCCTCCAGCGTGGCGAACTGTTCGAAGCTGGCGATCACCTTGCCCTGGTCGCGGATCAACGGATAGGTAGAGCCGTCGGCTTTGCGGTAGACGTTGGCATCGGGTGCATAAAGATCGACGCCCGTGAAATCATGGAAATCACTGGGATCGGGCGAGGTGGACCAGGTGCCGCCGAACACTTTCGGGTAGCGCGTCTGCAGCCACAACGTGGCCCAACCGCCCGACGAGTGGCCATTGAGGAAACGACCCGTGACCTTCGCGTCCATGTGGTACTTCGATTCCAATGCCGGAATCAGTTCCTCCGTGAGTGCCTGCCCCCAGGGACCGTTGTTCACCGAATCGGCGAACTCATGCGTGCCGGTGGGACTGGATTCGTCCAGGTACACCCAGATCATCGGCGGCATGTCCCCCTTGGACATGGACAGCCAGGTATTGGTGATACCCGCTGCGAAGTGATCCAGTCCGCCACCAAAGCCGTGGGTGAAATACACCACTGGATACGTCGCGGCGTCTTTCGCGTCATAGCCAGGTGGCAGCAATACGAAACCGCGCATATGAATCGAACGCCCCCAGAAGGCCGACAACGCAGGGCTGACGAAATCCAGATCCTCGGTATGACGGCGAGCTTCCGGCAAGGCGTCTCGAACGGCCTGCGTCGCCGAATGCGGCAGCGCCCAAACGTCCTTCACCGGCACTTCCGTGGCCAGCTTCAACATCGGTGAAGACGTTACGGGAAGGTGGACTTTCACCACCTCGCTGACCAGATCACCCGCACCACGACCACCGTAGTTGTAGTTGTGGTTGGTATCTAGCACCGCCTGCACGTAGTAGTCACCTGGCGGCAGCTTGGCGAATGCGGCCGGATAGGTTTGGCCGTCCGTATCGATATCGACACCCTGCCCTGGCACCAACTGGCTCACTTCACGCGCAGCCACGCTGACCTGGTCGGGTGCCAGCGGATTGACGTCCACTTCATCGACCTTGCCATCTTTTGCACCTGCCTCGGCGGCCTTCGCGTCTTCGGCAAACACCAGCAGCCGTCCGGACTTCGCCTCGTTGTTGGCCAAGGCGATATCGACATGGAAACGGTGCGACGACGCTGTGGGTGCCTCAATGCGCGAGCACCCGGCAGCCAGGGTCAGTTCAAGGCAAAGCAGTACCGCAAGCTTCAGTCGGTGCGACGACATCACATTCCCCCTGGTGGGAGTTCCCGAAAAGTCGGGAACGTTCGATGCAGTCTAAGTGTTTTCCAGCTGCCCGTGAGGGCTGCACGCTGGCAGCGCGCTCGGGGGCCGATTCGATCATTTCGCCTTTCCGCCCTCGTTCTCTCTCCGGTATCAGTGGATACGCTCGCCGCTTCCGTAGGGCGGACGATCCTGCTGCCGGATCCAGTCAGCGAGCAGACGGAAATAGCCGTCCGTGATTCGCGTCACGTGGCGCGTACCGTCCGCATCCTGCACGAATTCATTCATGCCATGTCCGGTATGCGGGAAGACGTAGATGTCGATCGGCTTGCCTTGGTGCTTGAGCGCGCTGAGCCGCTCGCGGGTGACCGCGCCGGGCGCATCCCGGTCCTCGCCGGCAATCACCCACAGCTGCGGGATGGCCAGCGCGCGGATAACCGCAACCGCATCGTAGTTCCACAAGATATTGAGGTTGTCGTAACGCGCCGCACCCGTGCGCCGCATGTCTGCTTCGTTTTCGGCCAGCAGCTCACCGGTGAACTCGCCCTCGATCTTGTGCAGCCACGGTTCGTTTGCGTAGCGTCGCTTGACGGCGGCAAGCTGCTCATATCCTGTCGTGAAATGGGAGGCCATCACGGCCTCGGTAGCGTCAGTGACCTCGCGCGCATGACTGATGCTGGCCGCGTCATAGCCTTTCTCCTGCATCTCCACCACGACCTGCTGCTGATCTTCCTCCAGCGGCGACATCACCAGGCCGAAGCCGACCGCCACGTAATCGGCATGCGCGAGCTTGGCCGCCAATGGCGCTATCCAACCGCCCTGGCTGCCTCCGAAGAAGCCTGCGCGTGAATAACGACCCGCAGCCAGCCGTCGCGCTTCATCCAGCGCCGCAGCGGCGTCATCCGCCAACAGTTCGAAATTCTGGGTGTAGTCACCCTCGGAGGTACCGGTGCCGCGCTTGTCATAGGCGAACACACTAAATCCTTCGGCGGCGAGCACGTAAGCGTAGTAGCTGCCGGTGCCCGGCGTCTTCTCCGATCCATGCACAAACACGACGAGCGGCGGCTTGCCATCAGCATGCGCCGGCTCGATCAGCACACCGGCCAACTTTGTGCCGTGGCTGCTGAAGTGCGTGGGCGTCTCGCGCAGTGGCAGCAGCGGTTGCGCAAGGTAGCGACCATCGGCAGCGCGCACGCTGATCTGTCCGTCAACGCAACGCACCAACGCATCCACGCCATTGACGTCGCCACGGTGGCCATCGAGGAAAGTGTAGCGCTCGGGCGCATCCGCGCCGCTGGCTGTGGGATTGGAGATCGCTACTGGCGGCTTGCCCGTCTCGCCGTACACGCCGTAGCGACACGACGCTGATGCAGCACTGGCAACACCGACAAGGGAAAGGCCAATCAGGCCTGCGATTAGGCGCTTCATGCGATGGTTCCTACTCGTTCGTGGGGACGCGGCCACTATAGGCAGCGCCCCATTCACGACGCCCCTGCCATTGGTCAGGACAGGAGAGGCATCACCGCGATGCAGCACCCTTGACGTCCGTCACTGGCGAAAGCCGCAAATCCTGAAAGTCGAAACTGAAGTCGGTAAGCGGCGAGACCGGCTGCATGCGCACTTCACGCACCTTGCCGTCCGCATCCAGCGCGTAGTTGACGAAGGCATCGGCGTTGAGCGAGCGATCGTCCCAGCGCACGATGAAGGTGTCGTGTTGCCACGGCTCCATGGTGCCTGCCAACTGCGCGGTCTTGCTGAACTTCAGGCGCAACTTGCCACTCTGCTGGGTCACTACGATGTCGCCGTACCACGGATCGCGGAAGGTGCCGGCGTAGCCGGTCAGCGACAACGAAGGCTTGCCATTCTTCCCGCGTGCCGCCTCGTGCTTTTTCCAGCTGTCGTCGGCATTGCCTTCGGACTTCTTTACGGCCGCGGCATAGGCGGCGACCCAGTCCTTCTTGTCCTTGCCGAGATAGGCGTCAAGCACGCGATAGGTCACCGCGTTGAACGCTGCGCCAGACTCCTGATTGGTGAGCACGACAACGCCAAGCTTGAGCTCCGGCACCAGGGTTACGCGCGACACCATGCCCGGCCAGCCACCCGTGTGCCAGACCAGCCGCTGACCGCGATAGTCGGTGAGAAACCAGCCTTCGCCATAACCAGCGAAGTTGGGCCGAGCGTCTTTCAATTCCGGCACCGGCGGTTCGGAAATTTTCATCGGGGTCAGCATCGACCACATCTGCTTCTGACTGTCCTCGGAGAACAGCGACTTGCCGTTGGGCAGCCTGCCGCCTGCGAGCTGCACGTTCATCCACTTGGCGATGTCGTGCACGCTGGCATAGATACCGCCCGCACCCGAGTTGTTGGACCAGGCCATTGGCGGTACCGGCTTGAGTTCGGTGAAGTTGAACTCGGCGTGGCCCATGGCGGTATCCATGCTGGGCTTGAGCGCAGTCATGTCCACCAGCGACTCGTCCATGCCGACCGGCTTGAAGATGCGGCTCTGGATGAATTCGGCATAGCTCTGCCCCGACACCTGCTCGATCACCAGCGTGGCCACGGCGAACAGGATGTTGTCGTAGGCATACGCGCTACGGAAGCTGTTGGCCAACGGCACGTTGCGCAGGCGCTCCACTACTTCCTTGGTCGAGTAGGACGTCGGCGGCCAATACAACAAATCGCCCGCACCCAAGCCCAGGCCGCTGCGATGTGCCAGCAGGTCACGAACGCGCATTTCGCGCGTCACATACGGATCGGACATCTGAAACCACGGTAGATGATCGATCACCCGATCGTCCATGTTGAGCTTGCCTTCCTCGGCCAGCATCTGCAGCGCAGCCGCAGTGAAAGCCTTGGTGTTGGACGCGATGGCGAACAAGGTATGCGCATCCACCGCCTCGGGCTTGCCCAGTTCGCGCTGACCGAAGCCCTGCTCCAGCACCACCTGCCCGTCCTTGACGATGGCGACCGCGATGCCCGGCACGTCGAACTGCTTGCGGGCGCTATCTACATAGGCCGTGAAATCCTGCAGCTGGGCCGGCACCGCCGGCTGTGTGCTGCTGGATACCGCCGCGGCCGGCGTCGATGCAAGCGGAGTGGTCTGCGCCCAGAGCGGCGCGGCAAGGACCAGCAGGGCGCAACAGCCCGCCAGGCGCGGGGACAGGACTCGCAGGGACATCGATCGACTCCATGACGGCAAAGCGCATCACTATCGCGGCAAAGCGGCTCCGGAGCCAGCACTGAAAGTCATGACCGGAGCCACTCTCGACGGGGCCTCGCGCAATGAGGATCATGCCGGGTCAGCTTCGAGGAGTTTTGATGAACGACCTGGTCGAATGGATCGCCGATCACGCCTTGCCACTCTGGGCCATCTTGCTGGTGTTGGCCTTGCTTGCAGGTGACCTGGCCTGGCAGTGGAACCGTCGCCAGCGCGATACCGCCATTGCCAACGGACGCGAGCCGGTGGTGATCCGCGGAGCTACCGCTTTGATGCTGCTGGTCGCCATGTCGCTGTTGTTTGGCGCGATTGCCATCGCCCTGAAGGAAGAAGCCACCACTTGGTTGCCGGGCTTCGACGCGGCGCTCGCCGAAAACCTGCGCGGACACATGCGACCGGCAGTGTTGCGCGTGGTCGCAGCAGTCTCTCACCTCGGCGACCTTGGCTACGTCGCTGCAGCGACGGTACTGATCCTGGCCGTCCTGTTGCTACGCCGCCAGCTTGCCCTGGCCACCTTCTGGACCATCGCGATGGCGGGCGTCGAGCCGCTAAACAGTGGTCTCAAGGCCGTGTTCCAGCGACCGCGACCGCTGCACGACCATGGTTTCATCATCGAGCACAGCTGGAGTTTTCCCAGCGGCCACGCGTTTGGCGCGATGGTGTTCTACGGCATGCTGGCCTATGTGCTGCTGCGCCTGCTGCCGCATCGCAGGCACAGGCTGGTGATCGCCTGTGCCGTGGGAATGGTGACGGTGATCGGGGTGAGCCGTATCGTGCTGCAGGTACATTACTTCAGCGACGTCATGGCCGGTTATGCGAGCGGCTTGGTGTGGCTGGTGCTGTGCATCGCGGGCGCGGAGTGGTGGCGACTGCGCCACAAGGTGTGAGCTATTGCGCACCCTGTGCGCGACCGCGGAGTAGCAGTGTCTTCGCTCCGTAGGCTTGTCGCGCACTGGGTGCGCTCCTAAAGAAAGCAACACACCGGCATTATTCCGGTGAATACAATTTCTTCTGCAATAATCGCTTCGCGTCTTCATCCGGCGATCCCAGCCAGGTCTGATCGTCATTCGCCGGGTCGTTGCTATCGATATCGTTCGAAGCGCCTGCCTTGCGCCGCGCAAACAATCCGGACATGGCGTGCGAGTCCACGTCATACAGCACCAGGATGCGTTCAGAAGGACAGTCATGTGGCTTGCAGGCTGCCGCCAGCAACTGCGGACGTCCGTGCAGTTCCAGATGCTGCGCCGGCGTCGAGGTACCGCCTTGACGGGTCCAGGCGGGCAATGCGTTGGCGCCCGACAATGCGGCAAAAGCGCTGGCGAAATCGGCGCGTTGCAGCAGATCGTAGAAGTACAGCGGTTTGCTGTCGTCCATGCGTGTCGCGGCTGATGTGCTTGCTGCCGGCGATGCGGGTGCGGCTTGCTCGCGCTGCGAAGAGCAGGCCGCACAGGCGATGGACAGCACCAGGGCAATGATGAAACGGTGATGCATGAGGATCTCCTTGCGTTGCGATGGCGCCCGCGCCTGATCGCGATGAAGGAGGCGTAGCGCGCCGGGCTGGCCGACGCGCTACGCGCTTTCGATCAGGCCAGCTTGCGAGCCGCCGCGACGACGTCCGCCTCGCCCGGCAACACCAGCAGTGCAGCGCCGGCAAGCGGCGTGTAGGTGTCGGCGCCCACCACGCGCTGCAACGGCGTGGCGCCGCTACCGCCTTCCACGATGGCGGTGATGATGCCCTCGCCCACGCCTGCGCTGCGCCGGCCTTCGTCCAGCACGATGATGCGCTTGGCCGACTTTGCCTGCGCGGCGATGAAGGCATTGTTGAGAGGCGCCAGCCAGCGCAGATCCACCACGCGAATCTTCCAGTCGAGTTCGGCCTCGATGGTGCGCACCGCACGCAAGGCCATCGGCACGCCATTGCCGAAGGTAAACACCACCAGGTCGTTCGCACCTTCGTTGTATACACGCCCTTCGCCCAACGACATCGCTTCGCCCGGTGCGGGATAGGCGAACTGCCACTGGCCGTCACCGGCCTCGTACAAATCCTTGGTCATGTACAGCGCGATGGGTTCCAGGTACGCGCAGACGCGACCGTCCACCTTGGCGAGAGCCGCCAGCGTGCGCAGCATGTTCGCCGCGTCGTCGCCACGGCTGGCACAACCCACGATCAGGCCCGGAATATCACGCAGCGCAGTGATTGAGTTGTCGTTATGGAAGTGCCCGCCAAAGCCCTTCTGGTAACCCAGACTGGCCACGCGCATCACCATCGGATTGCGGTACTGGTCGTTGGAGAAAAACTGTAGCGAGGCCGCCTCGCCGCGGATCTGGTCGCAGGCGTTATGGAAATATGCCAGGTACTGGATCTCCGGGATCGGCAACATGCCCATGTTGGCGTAACCCTGCGCTAGACCCAGGATGATGGTCTCGTCCAGCAGCGTATTGAACACGCGGGTGTTCTTGAATGCCTTGTGCAGGCCCTTGGTGACGGTATACACGCCGCCCTTCTGCGCCACGTCCTCACCGAACAGCAGTGACTCGGGATATTTCGCCATGATGTCGTGCAACGCCTGGCCGATCTGGATGGCCAAATGACGTGGCGGCTGCTTCTCGGGTAGCTTGTCCTCGCTACCGAAAGCGGCGATGCGACGATGCTGGTAGTCCGTGCGCTCGGCCTCTGCCTTCACTGCCGCCGGGGTGTAAGGCGCCAGCGGTTTCATCACCTCTTCGAGCGACGTCAGGCGCGGACGGCGGTCGGCATCCTCGGCGGCCTCGAAGCAGCGCTTGCGTGTGGCTTCGTACAAGGCGAGCAACGATTCTTTCGTGTACAGGCCCGATGACAACGCGATCTCGGCCGAACGCAGCAGTGGATCGCCTGCTTCCACTGCAAACAATTCCTCCACGCTGCGCCACTCGATCTCGAAATCGGTGCCGGCGTGTCCCATCACGCGCGTCGTCCTCAGATGCAGGAAGGTGGGACGGCGCGTGTGGCGGCAATGCTCCACCGCCTGTTGCACCTGCGCGTAGCCCTCGGCCAGGTCGAGACCATCAGCGTAGAAATAATCGAGGTCGGCACGATGGCGGAAGTTGTTCGCTACCCAGCCGTTAGGTGTCTTCACCGAGATGCCGATGCCGTTGTCTTCGCACACGTAGAGCACGGGTGCCGGCAGTTTCTGGTAGGCCGTCCATGCGGCAGCGTTGAACGCGGTCTGCGCGGTGGCATGGTTGGACGAAGCATCGCCGAACGAGCACACCGTGATGCTGTCGTCGGGAATCGGCAGCTTGTGTCCGATGCGACGCGCTTGCTCGATGGCGATGGCCGTGCCCAGTGCCTTGGGCAAATGCGAAGCGATGGTGGACGTCTGCGGCAATACCCAAAGCGGCTTGCTGCCCCATACCTTGTGGCGGCCGCCGGAAGCCGGGTCGTCCATGCTTGCGGCGAACGACAGCGCCGAATCCATCACCGGGTCCATGCCCGGCAACTTGCGGAAGCGTTCGGCCATAAAGCCGCCAGAGCGGTAATGCAGGAAGGCTGGATCGGTATGACGCGTGAGTCGCGCCACCATCGCGTTGCCTTCGTGGCCGCTGGAGCCGATGGTATAGAACACCTTGTTCTGCACGCGCAGCACACGCGCCATCAGATCCAGGTGGCGGCTGATCAGCTGGGATTCGAGCAGCTCGCGAAAGCCACACGCGTCGAGCGTGCTGCCCGGCAGCACCGGCGAATGATCGCCATGCGGCTCTTGCATGTCGCCCTGCCACAACTGCACGAATTCGGTGAAGTTCTGGTCGACGATCTCGGCGCGGTTGAAACCTTTGTGGCGTGCCGTGAGGGAGTACGGAATGGCGGTCATGGTGGCTACAGGTCTCGTCAACGAACGGCCGCGACAAGCGGCAATTTAGGGATTATCGAGTTGGGTACGGCGCACGCGCCAGTACGGAGCTCGTGCTCCCTCTCCCCGGAGGGGAGAGGGTTGGGGTGAGGGGCCAATCTTGCGAAAAGGCCAGTTCGAAGCACGCTTCGTGGACACATCATCGCGAGCACCCGCCCTTTACCACCTTCAGGTGGCTCACCTCAGTCCTCTTCCCGGAGGGGAGAGGAAGGAAGAGCCTGCAGCAAGCTTGCACGCAATCGATCCTTCTCGCGTCCAAAACTTTCGAGTATGCGGATCTGTTCGGAAATGGCCGGCACAGGCACCGCCATACCGTCCAGGCCAACCAACGTGAGTCGCCCTGCCTGCACCGGCTGCCAGCTGTCGCCAGCGTTGAGCTCAAGGCCGCCCATCACTTCAACCGGCATGCCTGGAAAATCAAAACGTGCGAAATGCGAACGGAAACGTTCGGCACCAGCGGGTTCATAGACGTGTTCGCGCTGCGAAGCCCACAGCGCCATCAGGCGTTCGGCATCGTCGCGCGATACCAGCACATCCACATCGGCCACGCTTACGTCGGCGCCTGCCAACAGTGCTGCGGCGCTGCCAATCAGGCACCACGGATCGAGGCAATGCACGTACAGATCGGGAACGATCCGCGCCAGCGTTCGATACAGCGTGGGCGATACATGACTCATGCGCGTCGACGCTGCCATTCGTCGCGGGTCTGCCCCCAAATTTCCACGGACAGATGCTCGAACGGCGCTGGTAGCTGCCCAGGGTCTCGCAAAGTCGAGCCCAGCTTGCGCGCCACTACTTGTGAGGCGGTATTGTCGGGAGCGATGGTGTGGATCACATCGGTCCAACCGAGTTCGTCGAAAGCCCAGTCGATCGCTGCCACGGCACCTTCGGTGGCATAGCCCTTGCCCCACGCTTCGCGCAGGATGCCCCAGCCCACCTCGGTGCCCGGCCAACCTTCCGGAACCCACGGACCCAAGCGCCCTACCCAGCGGCCACTGGCCTTCTCGATGACCGAGAACATGGCAAACCCCTGGATGGTCCAGGCGCCTGCCATGGAGAGAAAACTCCGCCACGCGGTGGCGCGCGGCTGTGGGCCGCCAATATGGCGCGAGTTTTCCTCGTCCCCCATCAGCGCCGCCCAGCCTTCGAAATCCTCCGCCATGGTCGGCCGCAGGATCAGGCGATCGGTTTCGATACGAATGTCTTGCCAGCTCATTCCGCGCAGCCTCTCAACGACGCTGGTGAATCCTGGTCGTCGTCCCGACGAAAGCCGGGCGACGACCATGACAATCAGAACGCGTTGATACCCGTCAGCTCGCGACCCACCACCAGCTGATGCACCGTCTCGGTGCCTTCATAGGTGATGACCGATTCCAGGTTGAGCGCATGGCGGATCGCCACATGCTCGGTAGTGATACCAGCGCCGCCGAGGATGTCGCGGCATTCACGCGCGATGTCGATGGCCATGCGGCAGTTGTTCCACTTGGCCAGCGACACCTGCGTCGGCTGCATCTTGCCGGCGTCCTTGAGACGACCCAGCTGCAGCGACAGCAGCTGCGCCATGGTGATGCGGCGAGCCATCTCGGCCAACTTCAGCTGCACGGCCTGGTTGGATGCCAGCGGGCGACCGAACAGGATGCGCTCCTGCGTGTAGTCGAGCACTTCCTTCAGGCAGGCCTGCGCGGCGCCAATCGGGCCCCAGGCGATGCCGTAGCGCGCCTGCGTGAGGCAGCCGAGCGGGCCCTTGAGGCCCTTCACGTTCGGCAGGCGATTGGCTTCGGGCACGCGCACGTTGTCGAAGAACAGCGCGGAGGTGACCGACGCGCGCAGGCTCATCTTCTTGTGCACTTCCTGCGCGGTGAAACCCTTGGTGTCGGTGGGCACGATAAAGCCCTGGATGCCGTCCTCGGTCTGCGCCCACACGATGGCGATCTGCGCGACGTTGCCGTTGGTGATCCACATCTTGGCGCCATTGATGACCCAGTCGCCGCCGTCTTTCTTGGCGTGGGTTTTCATGTTGGCCGGGTCCGAACCGCCGTGCGGCTCGGTGAGGCCGAAGCAGCCGATGATCTCGCCCGCCGCCATCTTCGGCAGGTAGTGCATCTTCTGCTCTTCGGTGCCGTAGGCGTAGATGGGATACATGCATAGCGAGCTCTGCACCGAAGCGAAGCTGCGCAGGCCCGAATCACCGCGCTCAAGCTCCTGACAGATCAGGCCGTAGCTCACGCCGTTCATGCCGGCGCAGCCGTACTTCTCAGGCAGGGTGGCGCCCAGCAAGCCCAGGTTGGCGATCTCGGGCACCAGCTCCTTCGGAAAGCGACCCTGATCGAAGCAATCGCCGATGATCGGCAGCACTTTCTCATCGACAAAGCGACCTACGGTGTCCTGCACCATGCGCTCCTCGTCGGAAAGCAGCGAGCGGACGTCGTAGAGATCTAGGGGATTCAGGCGAGCGGACATGCTTGAGTTCCGTGACTGGGGGCAAACCTTCATTCTAGCGGGCCTGCCCGGGCGGGTCACGGCGGAGTGCAGCAGGGCCCGGGTAGGCGACCAGGGCGCGCTGTGGGACCATGCGCCTTCCCGTCGTCCCAGCGAAGGCTGGGACTCAGCGTCTTTCCGCTCCGTCGCCAAGGCCTTCGATCCCGGCGAGCGCCGGATGACGAGCAAGCCCGCTCCCCCGCCGGACCCTCCATGTTCAAAGGTGTACTCCTCGGCTTCGCCTGCTACGCGGCTTATGCGATCAGCGACGCGTTCGTCAAATCGCTGCACGGCAGCTTGCCTGCCTATGAGGCGGTGTTCTTCGGCGCGGTGCTGATGCTCAGCGCCCTGCCCTTCATCCGCAAACCGGACGACAGCTACCTCGACGTGTTCCACGCGCGCAAGCCGCGACTGTGGTGGATTCGCGCCATCACCGGTGCCATCTGCAACATCTCCGCGGTGATGGCGTTCACCGCGCTGCCGATGGCCGAGGCATTTGCACTGATCTTCCTGCTGCCGATCTTCGTGACGCTGCTGTCCGTGATTTTTCTGAAGGAACACGTGGGCTGGCGACGTTGGTCAGCGGTGATCGTCGGCTTCATCGGCGTGCTGGTGGTACTGCGGCCAGGCTTTCGCGTGCTTGGCGCAGGGCATTTCGCGGCGATGGCCTGTGGCCTCTCCGGCGCGGTGTCAGTGGTGGCGCTGCGCATGGCGGGGCCGCATGAGAAGCGCATCAGCCTCTATGGCGCGGGCGTGATCGGACCGCTGGCAAGCGGCGGGCTACTGATGCTTTCGAATTTCATCTGGCCGGATCTGCACCAATGGTTCCTGCTTGCAGGTTACGGGCTGTTGGCTGGCCTGGCCGGTGTGCTGCTGATGCTGGCCACCCATCACGCGCCCGCCAATCGCGTCGCCCCCACCCAGTACAGCCAGATGTTGTGGGCCATCGGCTTCGGCTACTGGTTGTTCGGCGATGGGCTCGACTGGCCGATGCTTATCGGCATTGCGCTCATTCTGGGCTCGGGCTTGTTTACGTTGGTGCGCGAGGAGAAGGTCACCTCGTGGTGGCGGCGGACCAAGATGGTGTGATCTCGCCACCTGCACGACTGGCACTCGCAACCGCCGCTCGGCAAACTCCCCATCCATTTCGGTGCCCGCTTCCGCCATGACATCCCCATTCGTTTCCAACACCGGCTTTGCCATGTCTCCCATCGTCGCCGGCCTGTGGCGCATTACCGCCTGGAATCTCAGCGTGGCCGAGCGTGTGCGCTGGATCGAGCAGGCGCTCGAACTGGGCATCACCTCGTTCGATCATGCGGACATCTATGGCGACTATCAGGCCGAGGCCCAGTTTGGCGAGGCCCTGAAGGCAGCGCCCGCGTTGCGCGATCGCCTGCAACTGATCACCAAGTGCGGTATCCGCCTGCGTTCGGCGCAGCGTCCGTACCGGATCAACTACTACGACAGCTCGGCTGCCTACGTGCGCACGCAGGTGGAACAGTCACTGCGCAACCTGCATACCGAACAGCTCGACCTGGTGCTGATCCACCGCCCCGATTACCTGATGGACGCGGCCGCTCTCGCCGAAACATTTGCCATGCTCACCCGCGAGGGCAAGGTGGCGCACTGGGGCGTGTCCAATCACAGCGCCAGCCAGTTCGGGTTGCTTCATCAGCAGCATCCGCTGGTCACCAACCAGTTGGAACTATCACCGTTGCAGATGGATGCGCTGGATGACGGCACGCTCGACCAGGCGCAACAGCATGGGTTACGTCCGATGATCTGGTCGCCGCTCAGCGGCGGGCGTCTGTTCACGGGAAACGACCAGCAAGCCCTGCGCGTGCGTGCCGAAATGACCATCATCGCGGAGCGCTGCGGCATCAGCCTGACCACCCTCGCTTTCGCCTGGGTGCTGCGGCACCCCTCGCGCCCTCATCCGATCACCGGCACTGGCCGCATCGAAGGGCTGCGCGATGCCGTCGCTGCATTGGACGTAGAACTGGATGCGGAAGACTGGTACGCGATCTGGACGGCCAGCAAGGGCCACTCGGTGCCGTAATCGCGATCAGCGGTTGCTCACACCATGCGGCACATGGCCCGTCGCCACATGCTGGCGTGCCGACTCCACGTTGGCCGGTGAGTCATCGAAGAAGATGTCGGCGCCAAAAGCGTCGAGGAACGGCCCCTTGTCGCGTCCACCCAGAAACAGTGCCTCGTCGATACGCACGCCCCAGCGGCGCAAGGTGAGGATCACGCGCTTATGTGCCGGAGCGGAGCGCGCCGTGACGAGGGCCGTGCGAATTGGTGAATCCTCTGCCGGAAACGCTGCCTGCAGGCGATGCACAGCAGTGAGGAAGCCACGGAACGGTCCGACCGACAGCGGCTCGTCGGCCAGCTCGCGCTCGCTGCGATGGAACGCCTCCAAGCCTTCCTCGCGCGACACGCGCTCACCCTCGTCACCGAAGATAACGGCGTCACCGTCGAAAGCGATGCGCAGTTGTTCGGTGGCACGCGGCGGCGCCACCGAAGGAAGGATGGTGGCGGCGGCTACGCCGGCCACCAATGCACGCCCTACGTCCTCGGCATTGGCGGACAGGAACAGATCTGCCTTGAATGGCGCAATGTAATCGGAAGTCGGCGCGCCACTGGTGAAGGCTGCGCGACTGATTTCCAGCCCGTAATGCTGAATTGCGTTGAAAATGCGCAGGCCCGTGTCACCCGAATTGCGCGACAACAGGATCACTTCCACCGGCGGCACGTCGCCGGCAAGCTTGTTCAGTCCAAGCAGCTTCTGCACCAGCGGAAACGCCACGCCCGGTTTTAGGATCTCGTTCTCGTGCTCGATCTGGAACGTGCGATAGGCATCGAGTCCATCGCGTTCGAACAGCGAATGGCTGTCGCCCAGGTCGAATAGGGCACGCGAGGAAATGGCCACCACCAGCCGGTTGTCACCGGCCGAAGAAGGA
Source organism: Dyella sp. OK584 (assembly GCF_057787755.1). Lineage (NCBI taxonomy): Bacteria > Pseudomonadati > Pseudomonadota > Gammaproteobacteria > Lysobacterales > Rhodanobacteraceae > Dyella > Dyella sp. OK584. Next base: position 2,641,067 of record NZ_CM173542.1, on the reverse strand, counting down.
TCGTGGACGTCGTGGGCGGGGCGGTTCATGACGGTCAATCTAGCGCAAAAGGCGAGTAGCGCGTGAAGATGAGTCGAGCGGCGGGGCTCGAGCTCGTCATCCCGGCGAAAGCTGTGATCCCGTGCGGTTTGTTGCGCAAAAGAAGACGCTGTGTGACCAGCCCTTCGGCTGTTGTAGAGCGCCTCCAACTTTCGCTGGGATGACGAACAAAACCAACATGACCCACTCAATCCGGTGCGAACTGTTCGTCCAGGATGCGCTGCTCCAGGTTGTGCTCCGGGTCGAACAGCAGGCGCACGCCTTGCCCTTCGGACTGGCGGATCTGCACTTCACGAATGTCTCGCACCTCGTGGAAGTCAGCAGTGGCGCTGACCGGACGCTTGCCCGGGTCGAGCACACGCATGGTCACCAGGGTGCGATGCGGCAGGATCGCTCCACGCCAACGACGTGGCCGGAACGGGCTAATCGGAGTGAGCGCCAGCACGTTGGCATCCAGCGGCAGGATCGGCCCATGTGCGGACAAGTTGTAAGCTGTGGAACCCGCCGGCGTGGATACCAGAATGCCGTCGCATACGAGGGTAGTGAGCTTCACCGTATCGTTGAGCTTCACTTCCAGATGCGCGGCCTGGTTGCTCTGGCGCAGCAACGAGACTTCGTTGAACGCCAGGGCGTGATGTACCTGCCCCTCGGCATCGATGGTCCGCATCTCCAGCGGATAGAGCACGGCGGCATGCGCCCGCGCGATGCGCGGCCCCAGCTCATCCAGCCGATGCTTGTTCATCAGAAAGCCGACGCGCCCCAGTTTCATGCCGTACACCGGTGCCGGCAGCGCGCGATACGCATGCAACGTGCGCAGCATGAAGCCATCACCACCCAGCGCGATGATGACATCGGCTTGTTCGGGCGGATCGTCGCCGTAGCGATCGGTGAACTTGCGCCGGGCCTGCTGGGCAACGTTGGTGTCGCTGGCGACGAAGGCAAAGCGCATAGGGCCTGACATCGGTGGAAAGATGAGGCCCTCAGTTGAACTTAGATGGACGAAGGGCGCAAGACCGTCGCCGGTTTGCGCCCTTCGTTCATCATTACAGCTTCGCCGGGGTTACTGTGTCACCGGCACCTGCGCCAGCTGGGCCAGGCGGCGGACGGCGACCGAGGCAATCGGGTAGTCCGCGTTCTGGGTGAGGATCTCCGCCAGCATGTTGCGGGTGTACTTGAGCGTGGCATCGTCACGCTGCAGCCATGCCTGAACCGGCGAGACATCCTTTGCGCCACCGGTCATGGATAGCACTTGCAGCGCCAGCGCGCGATGCTGGTGGTTGAGCTCGTCCAGCAGCGAACCGCGGGCCTGCGCGTGCCAGGCACCCTCGACCGGCAGTGCCTCGATCTGGCTGCGCAGCCATTCCAGGTCCAGCGCCTCGCCCAACTCATAGAACACGCTGGCCACCTTGCCGATCGGCTGGCCGCTCTGCTGTGCCACCTCGACGATGTCGAGCATGGCACGCAGCTCGGGGATGCGAGCCAGGCGCAGCGCGAGTTCCGGCGGCAGGCCGAGACCTTCCCACTTCTCCTGACTGGTGGTGAAGTCCGCCTTGCCGGTTTCGGTCAGTGCGTCCGGCAATGCCGCGCGCAACTCCACGACGCCGGTCTGGTAGCGCTCCACGTTGGCGTTGATGTCCAGCGTGCCGCCTGGGCGATTGAGCAGCCAGCGCGTCATGTGACGCAGCAGCGACCAGATCTGCAGGATCGCATCGATCTGCGTGCCCTCGGCCACCTTGCTGTCCAGCGCTTCGATGTCCGACCACAGCTCGCGAGCACCGAGGATTTCGCGTGCCGCCGTATACGCCTTGGCGATGGCTGCCGGACCCTGCCCCGTGTCTTCCTGCATGCGCAGCATGAAGGTAGCGCCCATGCGGTTGATGGTGGAATTGGTCACGGCCGTGGCGATGATTTCGCGCTTCAGGCGATGACGCTGCATGTGGTCGGCGTATTTGTCGTGCAGCGGCTCTGGGAAGTAGCGCACGAGCTCCTTGGAGAGATACGGATCTTCCGGCACGTCCGAGTCGAGCAGCTGCTGGTACAGCTTGATCTTGTCGTACGAGAGAAGCACCGACAATTCCGGACGCGTCATGCCAACGCCACGCTTTTTGCGTTCGGTCAGCTCGGACTCACCCGGCAAATTCTCCACCTGGCGATCGAGCAGGCCTTCGGATTCCAGCATGCGGATGAAGTGCGCCATCGAGCCGATGCGGTGCACCGACTGGTGCTCCATCAACGTGATCGCCTGGTTCTGGCGGTAGTTGTCCCACAGCACCAGCTGGCCGACCTCGTCGGTCATGCTGGCCAGCAGCGTGTTGCGCTGCTCCGTGGTCAACTCGTTGCGCTGTACCGCATCGCCGAGCAGGATCTTGATGTTCACCTCGTGGTCGGAGGTGTCCACGCCGGCCGAGTTGTCGATGAAGTCGGTATTGAGCAGCACGCCATGCTGGGCGGCTTCGATGCGGCCCTTCTGGGTGAAGCCCAGATTGCCGCCTTCGCCCACTACCTTGCAGCGCAGTTCGGTACCGTTGACGCGCAGCGCATTGTTGGCGCGATCACCCACGTCGGCATGCGTCTCGGCGCTGGACTTCACATAGGTGCCGATGCCGCCATTCCACAACAGGTCCACTGGCGCCTTGAGAATGGCGCTGAGCAGGTCGTTGGGGGCCAGCTGCGTCACCTCGGGCTTGAGGCCCAGCACGGCACGCACTTCCGGCGAAATCGGCAGCGACTTCAGCGTGCGCGGGTATACGCCACCGCCGGCCGAAATCAGCGATTTGTCGTAGTCGTCCCAGCTCGAACGCGGCAGCTTGAACAGGCGCTCGCGCTCGGCAAAGGAGCGTGCGGTATCCGGGTTCGGGTCGAGGAAGATGTGGCGATGGTCGAACGCCGCCAGCAGGCGGATGTGACGCGACAACAGCATGCCGTTGCCAAACACGTCACCCGACATGTCGCCAATACCCACGCAAGTAAAGTCCTGGCTCTGGCTGTCACGGCCCAGTGCACGGAAGTGGCGCTTCACCGACTCCCACGCGCCCTTGGCGGTGATGGCCATGCCCTTGTGGTCGTAACCGTTGGAACCGCCCGAAGCGAACGCGTCGCCCAGCCAGAAACCATGCTCGACGGAAATGGCATTGGCGATATCGGAGAACGTCGCCGTGCCCTTGTCGGCCGCCACCACCAGGTACGGATCGTCGTTGTCGTGGCGCACCACGTCATGCGGCGGCACCATCTTGCCTTCGATCAGGTTGTCGGTGATGTCGAGCAGGCCGCTGATGAACATGCGGTAGCAGGCGATGCCTTCAGCCAGCTGCGCGTCGCGATCACCATTCACCGGCGGACGCTTCACGAAGAAGCCACCCTTCGAACCGACCGGCACGATCACGGTGTTCTTCACCATCTGCGCCTTCACCAGGCCCAGCACCTCGGTGCGAAAATCCTCGCGGCGGTCGGACCAGCGCAGGCCACCACGCGCCACCGAGCCGAAGCGCAGGTGGATGCCCTCCACGCGCGGCGCACTGACAAAGATTTCGCGATACGGCACCGGCTTGGGCAGCTCGGGCACGCGGTGCGAATCGAACTTGTAGCTGATGTAGCTGCGGTAGGCGCCCTGCCACTGCTGGAAGAAGCTGGTGCGCAGGGTGGAACGGATCAGCGACATGAAGCTGCGCAGGATACGGTCGTCGTCCAGGCTGGAGACAGTCTCCAGCAACGTGCCGATGACTTCTTCCACCACGGCGACCTGCTGGTCACGCGGCTTGGACAGCGAGCCGATAAGGCCGTCGATGAGACCCGGATGCGCGGCACGTACCGATTCGGGAATCAGTGCCTGCATCTCGCCCGCCAACAGAGAGCCGGCGCGCTTGAGCTCGTCGGTCGACAACTGCTCGCGGCGCGGATCGAACTTGGCCAGGAACATTTCCACCAGCAAGCCGGCAATGGCCGGATAGTGATTGAACGCATCCTCCATGTAGCTCTGAGAGAACGCCACGCCCGTCTGCAACAGGTACTTGCAGTAGCCGCGCAGCATGGCAATCTGGCGCCAGCTCAGCTTGGCGCCGAGCACCAGACGGTTGAAGCCGTCGTTCTCGGCATTGCCGCGCCAGATCTGCTCGAAGGCATCCTCGAACAGCGTACCAACCTGCTCCACGCTGAAAGTCAGGCTACCGGTGGTCTGCACCTCGAAGTCCTGGATGCACAGCGTAGTGCCGTCGACGTCCACTTCGTACAGATGCTCGGTCCGCACGCGCAGGCCGAGGTTCTCCAGCTGAGGCAGCACTTCGGACAGCGCGATGTCGCCGCCGCTGAGGTAGATCTTGAAGCGCAGTTCTTCCGGGCGTGCCGCCGGGTGATAGAACGACATGCGTACCGCATCGGCACCCTTGAGCAACGAAAGCTGGCAGATGTCCTCCGCGGCAGCCGACGGCGTGACATCTTCCATGTAGCCGGCAGGCATAGCCTTGGCAAAGCGATTGGCCAGCACCACACCATCGTGATCGCCCAGCGTGCGCACGAGTTCATCGCGCACGTCGTCGTACCAGTTGCGCACAATGGACGCCACGCCCTTTTCGAGCTCGGCCGCGTCGTACTGCACCTGGTCGCCGATCTTGGGGCGCACCACGACATGCAGGCGCACCAGCGCAGCCTCGCCCATAAGCACGGACGAGTCGAGGTGCTCGCCACGCATGGCATCACGCAGCAGCGCCTCGATGCGCTCGCGCACCGACGTGTTGAAACGATCGCGCGGCACGTAAACCATGCAGGTGACGAATCGACCATAGCGGTCACGACGGATGAACAGGCGCGTGCGTGCGCGCTGGCGCAATTCAAGCGTGCCCATCGCGGTGGTGTAGAGCTCGTCCTCGCTGCTCTGGAACAGCTCATCGCGCGGTAGCGTTTCCAGAATGTGGCGAAGTGCCTTGCCCGAGTGAGAATCGCGCTTCAGACCCGAGCGGGCCATCGCCGACTCATACTTCTGACGCACCAGCGGCACGTCTTGCGGGCGTGCCATATAGGCATTGGAGGAGAACAAACCCAGAAAACGCTGCTCGGCAACGGGCTTGCCGTTGGCGTCGAACTTGAGCACGCCCACGTAATCCATATAGCCCGAACGATGCGCATGCGAGCGCGCGTTGGTCTTGGTCAGGATGATCGCGTCGGTGGAGCCGGACTGCGGCAGCTCATGCGCCACCAGCGTGCGCAATGAACGCGGAGCCAGCGAGCGCTCGCTCCTGTGCAGTATGCCCATGCCCGAGGGCTCGATCGCGCGCAGCACTTCCTCGCCATCGGTTTCGGTGACTTCGTATTCGCGATAGCCAAGGAAGGTGAAGTTGTCGTCGGCGAGCCAGCGAAGGAATTCCGCAGCCTCTTTCACCGAGGCCGCGTCGATCGGCAACTGCCGCAGCGGTAGGTCGGCGGCAATGGCCAATGCCTTGTCGCGCATCTTTCCCCAGTCGCTGACGGCCGTGCGCACGTCTTCCAGCGCTGCCTCGATCTTCGACTTCAGCGCGACCTGCTCGGCCTCGCCTGCGACGCGATCAACTTCAAAGTGCATCACCGACTCGGGGTGAACGTCTTCGGCGCCGAGCTTGAGCAGCTTGCCCGTGGCATCGCGCGTTACATCGACCACCGGATGAATCACGGCATGGATCTGCAACTGCTCGGCCGCCACCATGGAAACCGTATCCACCAGGAACGGCATGTCGTCGGTGACAACCTGGATGTAGCTGCGACCGGCATGGCCTGTGGCCGGATTGATCACGCGAACGGAGGCACGCCCCGCCTGACGTTGTTGTATGAATTGCAGCAGGTCGGCAATCAACGCGGCCCATTCGGCGGCGGTGTGAAGCCCCAGATCGCCATCCGCGATACGCGCGAAGAAAGCGTTGATAAAAAATTGCGCCTCATCAAGGCGCTGGGGGGAAAATCCGCTTTGCTTCAGTTCTTCGAGAACAACAGTGGGGAACGAGCTGTTGCTAGCCGCACGAATCGCGTTCATGGCATCTACTGTTTTGGGGAGACGGAATGAGGCAAAAAAAGCCTCAAAAGGATACGCCTCACGTCAGGCCTTATCCAGCATTGCTACCAGACCACTTCAGCTGGCGGCAAGCCATGACGCCCTTGCAGCAGAGTTTGATGATGAGCCCCGGCGCACTTTGAAAACCACCACCCGCGGCTTTTTCAACAGGCGCGTGAGAGCAGGAAAAGCTGTCGCCATCGTATGTTTCCTCTATCCACGCGACGAGGAGCAACGCTCAAGTCACTGGCAATACCAGTGCGTATGTCGCGAAAACGAAACCCATGATCCGTTGCGACGCAACAAGCGAATGGTATTTGGGCGATGCAGAGAAATGGCATCCGAATCCGCGGATCGATCCACCCCCATGCGAGATCCGTAACCGTCATGTCACCTTGCGCCCCGATGGATTTCTTCCGGGCGCGTCGAGGCAAGATCACTTGGCATATGACGTTCGCCCTACCGAACCATTGGCACAGGCCGGACCCAGGCGTTGCTGGCAAGATCTCCGACGAGTGTCAGTAAGCCCCCGCATGAATACCGACACTCTCCCTTCACGCATCTAAGCCAAAATTGCTAGCCCTGGTATGGACATGGGGACAGCAACCGCCGTAGCAGCCTCTCCCCGGGCGCTGCCGGGAACACCTGAAGAGCAGCCAGGAGGCAGGACGACAAGCTCTACAAATTTTAAACTGTACGGTATAGTCCAAGCTTGTCTGCTTTTGACATTGAGCCATGGCTGCCCCGCCCCGCTCCCGTCCCATGCCCCTCCAAGGGGGTCTGAGGACCTGCGGGGTGTCGTGTGCTCGATGCAAACCCGACACTTTGTCGTCGCCTGGAATGGCGTCGGCGCGTCGTATCCCCCGACCACATTAAGAAGAGATGGAGCCCACATGAAGTCCACGTCACTGCGCACACCACTGTTGTGCCTTGGCTTGCTCTCACTGGCCGCCTGCGGCAAAGGCAAGGAACAAGCCCAGGCCCAGATGCCCCCGCCGGAAGTAGGCGTCGTCAAGGCTCAGCCGCAGAGCACGCCACTGACCAAGGACCTGGTGGGCCGGTTGTCGGCCTATCGCAGCGCCGATGTGCGCGCCCGTGTGTCAGGGGTGCTGCTCAAGCGCGTCTACCAGGAAGGTACCGACGTCAAGCAGGGCCAGGTGCTGTTTGAAATCGAGCCGTCGGTGTATCAGGCCGTACTCAGTTCCAGCCAGGCCAACCTTGCCTCGGCGCAAGCCACCTATGTGAACTTCCACAAGACAGCCGAGCGTTTCCGCCAGCTGCGCCCCCAGAACTACGTCTCGCAGTCCGACCTGGACGCCGCCGAAGCCAACGAGCGCAGCAGCGCTGCGTCGGTGAAACAGGCCCAGGCCGCCGTGGAAAGCGCGCGCATCAACCTGGGCTTTACCCGCGTGACGTCGCCGATCGACGGCCGTGCCGGGCAGCAGCAGCTGACCGAAGGTGCCATCGTCGGCAACAGCGCCGCGGATACCGGCTCCAGCTCGACCCTACTGACCACCGTCGACCAGCTCGATCCGCTGTATGTGAACTTCACCGTCAGCTCCGCCGACCTCGATCGCCTGCGGTCAGCGCAGACGGCCGGCAAAGTCGTGCTGTCTGACCAGAACAAAACCTCCGTGCTGGTCACCCTGCCCGACGGCAGCAAGTTCGACCAGAACGGCACCCTGGATTTCTCCGGCGCCACGGTCGATCCGACCACAGGCGCGGTGAGCCTGCGTGCGCAGTTGCCCAATCCCCAGCACCGGTTACTACCGGGCACCTACGTGACCATCACCGCCAATCTCGGCGAGCAGCAGGGCGTGTACCTGATTCCGCAGCAGGGTGTCGCCCGCGATGTCGCTGGTGCTTATGCGCTGGTTGTCGGCCAGGACGGCAAGGTCGTTCGCAAGAACGTCACCGCCGACAATATGGCTGCCGGCAACTGGATCGTCACTGGCGGCCTGACCAATGGCGACCAGGTCATCGTCTCGGGGCTGCAGACCGTGCAGCCGGGTGCACCCGCCAAGCCTGCACCGTGGCAGCCAGGCCAAAAGACCGGCGGCCAGGGACAGCCGGGGCCGGCAGGTAGCACCAAACCTGCTGCCGGCAAGCAGTAAAGGAGTCGACAAACATGCCGAGTTTCTTTATCGACCGCCCGATTTTTGCCTGGGTGGTGGCCATTCTCATCACCCTCGTCGGCACCATCTCGGTGCTGAACATGGGTATTGAGTCATACCCCAACATCGCTCCGCCGCAGGTGGTGGTGCAGGCGACCTATCCCGGCGCCAACGCCGATACCGTAGAGAAGAACGTCACGCAGGTGATCGAGCAACAGCTCACCGGCATCGACCATCTTCTGTATTTCAGCTCGTCGTCCAGCTCCAACGGCTCGGCGTCGATCACCCTGACCTTCGAGACCGGCACTAACCCGGACATCGCCCAGGTGCAGGTGCAGAACAAGGTGCAGCTGGCCCAGCCGCGCCTGCCCACCGCTGTGACCCAGCTGGGCGTCGTGGTGGCCAAGAACAATCCCGACTTCCTGATGTTCGTGTCGCTGGTGTCGACCAATCCGGGGATCGATGGCGGCCGTCTGGCAGACATCATCGCCTCGCAGGTGTCGGACCAGGTCGGCCGTATTCCCGGCGTGGGCAACACCTTCCTGGTCGGCTCCGAATACGCCGTGCGCATCTGGTTGAACCCGGACCGGTTGCAGGGTTATGGCCTTGCCGCCAGTGACGTGCGCAACGCCGTCGCCGCGCAGAACGTGCAGTTCGCCGCCGGTGCGTTGGGTGCCGATCCGTCCCCGCGCGACCAGGGCTTCACCGCCACGGTATCCGCCGAGGGTCGTTTCTCCTCGCCGGAGGAGTTCGGCAACATCATCCTGCGCGCCAACAGCGACGGTACGGTGGTCAAGCTCAGCGACGTGGCGCGCATCAGCTTCGGACCGCAGAGTTATGGCCTGGCGTCCACCTGGAACGGGCAGCAGGTCGGCGGCCTCGGCGTGCAGTTGCTGCCGGGCGCCAACGCGCTCGACGTCGCAACGGCGGTTCGCGCGAAGATGGACGAACTGTCCAGGGATTTCCCTGAAGGCGTCACCTGGTTCGCGCCCTACGACACGACCCCGTTCGTGAAGATCTCCATCCAGGAAGTGGTGCATACGCTGGTTGAAGCCATCATCCTGGTCTTCCTGGTGATGCTGATCTTCCTGCAGAACTTCCGCGCCACCATCATCCCTACCCTCGTGATCCCGGTCGCCCTACTGGGCACTTTCGTGGGCCTGATCGGCATGGGCTTCACCATCAATCAGCTGACCCTGTTCGGCATGGTGCTGGCCATCGGCATTGTGGTGGACGACGCGATCGTGGTGATCGAGAACGTCGAACGCATCATGACCGAGGAAGGTCTCTCGCCAAAGGAAGCGACACGCAAGGCGATGGGCCAGATTACCGGCGCCGTGGTGGCGATCACCGTGGTGCTCGCAGCGGTGTTCGTGCCGTCCGCACTGCAGCCCGGTGCATCGGGCGTGATCTACAAGCAGTTCGCGCTGACCATCGCGGTGTCGATGGGCTTCTCGGCGTTCCTCGCGCTGTCCTTCACGCCAGCGCTGTGCGCCACCATCCTCAAGCCGACACACGAGCACAAGAAAAACATCATCTACCGCGGGTTCAACCGCCTGTTCGACTGGGTGACGCATACCTACAGCGGCCACATCGGCAGTGCGGCACGTCATGCGCCCCGCTGGATGATGGTGTTCGCCCTGGTCGTGGCGCTGGCTGGCGTGCTGTACACCAGGCTGCCGACCAGCTTCGTGCCCAGCGAGGACCAGGGCTTTGCCCTGGCCATCGTGAGCCTGCCTCCGGGTGCCACGCTGCATCGCACCCAGGAAGTGATGACCGAGATGCGCGAGCGCCTCAAGCAGAGCCCGCTCAACGACGCCATCGTCGGCATGTACCAGATCAGCGGCTTCAGCTTCGTCGGCAACAGCGAAAGCACGGGCATGGCCTTCATCAAGCTCAAGGACTGGAGCGAGCGCTCGATCACTGCTGACGAACTCATCATGCAGGCGAACGGCGTGCTGCATGGCATCCGCGATGCGCAGATCTTCGTGGTGAACCTGCCGACCATCCGCGGCCTCAGCCAGTTCGGCGGCATCGATATGTACCTGCAGGCTCGTGCCGGTCAGTCACATGACGAGTTGATGCAGGCGATGGGCATGACGCTCGCCAAGTCCAAGGACAACCATGCCTTGTTCGGCGTACGCCCCAACTCGCTGCCTGATGCCCCGCAGTGGGATCTGAAGGTGGACCGCGTGCAGGCCCAGTCGATGGGGTTGTCCGTCAGCGACGTCTATACCGCCATCCAGCTGGCGCTGGCTCCGGTATACGTCAACGACTTCGTCTACGGCGGCCGCGTGAAGCGTGTCTACATGCAGGCCGACCAGCCCTACCGCATGGGCCCCGAAGCGCTGCAACACCTCTACTCGCCAAGCAGCCTTTCGAGCGGCTCCACCAGCGCGTCCACCGTCAATCCGTACAACATGATTCCGCTCTCGAGCGTGGTGCAGTCCAAGTGGGACACAGGCTCGCCCGCGCGGACTCGCTACAACGGCTATGCCGCGGTGGAAATCGTGGGTAGCGAGGCTCCGGGCTATTCCACCGGCCAGGCCATGGCCGCCTTGCAGGGCATCGTTACCAACGACCTGCCCAAGGGCTTCGGCGCGGATTGGACCGGCCAGTCGTACCAGGAAATCCTGGCCGGCAATTCGGCAACGCTGCTGATGGTGCTGTCGATCTTCATCGTGTTCCTGTGCCTGGCCGCCTTGTACGAGAGCTGGTCGATTCCGGTTGCCGTGCTGCTGGTGGTGCCGCTTGGCCTGCTCGGCACCGTCGTGTTCTCGATGTTGCGTGGCCTGCCGAACGACATGTACTTCAAAATCGGCCTGATCACCGTCATCGGCCTGGCTGCGAAGAACGCGATCCTGATCGTGGAGTTCGCGGTGGAGCAGCAGCAACAGGGCAATTCGCTGTACCAGTCGATTGTCACGGCATCCCGCCAGCGACTGCGGCCGATCCTGATGACCTCCTTCGCCTTCATCCTCGGCGTGTTCCCGCTCGCAATCTCCACCGGTGCTGGCGCCAACTCCCGTCACTCCATCGGCACCGGCGTGATCGGCGGCATGCTGTTCGCCACCTTCCTGGGCCTGCTGTTGATCCCGGTGTTCTACGTCACGGTACGCCGCCTGCTGGGCGACAAGCTGGACGAGGCATCGCACGCTATCCGTCACGCTCAGGGCGGCGCGGCAACCGGCAACCCCGGCGGCGACTCACCGCAGGGGGCGTCGGGTGACATGCAGCCATTCGACTCCGACCCACGTCGCGGCTCGTAACTGCACACGCATCACTGCTGCAAACAAAAAGCCCCGGTCGCAAGACCGGGGCTTTTTCATGCTCGCCAACTGGCAAAAGATCAGTCGTCGCTGCTGACCATCGCGTTGCGGCCACGCAACTTGGCCTGGTACAGCCGGCGATCGACTAGTTCGAGGAAAGCCAGTCGCTCGTCGGCGGGCAACGGCACAACCGTGCCCACACCCACACTGAGGGTCAATGCCTTGCCAGCCATCGAGCGCTCGTGCGGTATCCATTCCTGCGCGATCAACTCCTGGCAACGTTCGGCCACCCGCTGCGCGGCGGCCGCGTCGGTTTCCGGCAACACCAGCACGAACTCCTCGCCACCAAAACGCGCGAGGAAATCGTGCGTGCGGCGCACCGCCTTCTCCAGCACCTTGGCAACCAACTTGAGGCAGTAGTCGCCTTGCACATGACCGTAGTGGTCGTTGTACTGTTTGAAATAGTCGATATCGAGCATGAGCAGCGACAGCGGCTGCCCACTCCGCCGCGCGTTGCCCCACTCCTCTTCCAGCACGGCATCGAAACGTCGTCGGTTGGCTATGCCGGTAAGGCCGTCCTTGAACGAGAGCGCTTCCAGCTCGCGCTGCAGTTCGATCAGGCGCTGCTCGGTGCGCTTGCGCTCGCTGATGTCGAACATGAAACCGACCAGCGCATCCACGCTGCCGTCGTCCCGGCGTACCACGTGCACCACATCGCGAATCCACACGTAGCTGCCGTCCTTGCACAGCGCACGATAATCCGCCTCATGGTCGATGCCAGCCTTGGATTGCGCCACGCAGAAATCGACCGCCCAGTCCCGGTCTTCCGGGTGAATACGGTCCACCCAGTCCTGCACGCTGACCCAGCTCGCCGGTTCCCAGCCGAGCAACTCTCCAATCTGCGGACCGATATAGGAGAACGCCATGCTGTCCCACTGGATCCGCCAGGGAATGGCCTTGGTGGATTCCAGCAGGGTCTTGTAGACCATGCTTTCGTCTTGCAGCTTGGCTTCGACTTCCATCATGGCGGCAGATTCTCGCTTGGCTAGTGAGGCGACGCGGGCGCCGAACCTGTATCGGCCCGCAGCTATCCTGCCTGAAGTCTGAGACGGCCGTGAAAAGCGGCTTACCCGGATGGCACTTTCTCGTGACCGATCGCCGAGCGCCTCGCCGCTGATCGGTTCACCGGCATGCTCGACGACTGGACGCCCTCGTCCGCGCCAGGTCGTCCACTATCCGGACCATCGCCATGTTCAGCCGGGCAGACGTGCCTTCATCGAAGTAGCGCGTGAGGTCATGCGCGGCGGGCAATTGCCGCAACCGTCTGCATGGCAAGGTCGGCATCGTCGGCCGGCTTGCCACCAACCAGCTTCATGAGCACCAGCATGCCAACAACGGCTATGACCGAGCTCACCACGCTGATGATCAGCGCCCGCTTGAACGTCGTCACCACGGCAAACTGGATGATGAGCGCCCCTCCGATGAAACCCAGCAGGAACGCGACCAGCCCGTGCCCCACCACCGCCTCCACGATTTTCGACAGCAGGAACTGCAGTAGCAGCGCACCGAGCACCGTGCCGATCCCGGTCCTCCCCGCTCCAAGCGCGCGAGCCGTGTACATCACGGGCGCAATCGACAGGAACAGGATCACGGCCAGTATCAGCAAGAAAGTAAGCAAGGCGCCGTCCTTGGCTGGAGGGGGACCATTCCCTGGTTGATCGCAAGTATTTGCGATTTAATTCCCTTTCGTCAACCAGTGGCACCGCCTGACAGATGACCGGTACACAAGCCTCTTGCCCAGAAAACGAAACGCCCGGCAGGTGACCTGCCGGGCGTCCAGAAACAACAGTGTGGCTATGTGCTCAGCGCAAACCGGTTTCCGCACGAGCGATCACCATGCGCTGGATCTCACTGGTGCCTTCGTAAATCTCGGTGATCTTGGCGTCGCGGAAGTAACGTTCCAGCGGCATCTCCTTGGAGTAGCCCATGCCACCGTGGATCTGCACCGCCTGGTGGGCGATCCACATCGCTGCTTCCGAGGCGGTGAGCTTGGCCACGGATGCCTCGGTGCCGAAGCGGCCACCCTTCTTTTCCGTCTCGCCCTTGGTCCAGGCGGCGCGCAGCGTGAGCAGCATGGCGGCGTCCAGCTTGCACTTCATGTCGGCGATCTTTGACTGGGTCATCTGGAACGTGCCGATCGGATGGCCAAACGCCTTGCGGTCACGCGACCACTGCAGCGTGGCCTCGTAGGCGGCACGTGCGATACCCACGGACTGGGAGGCGATACCGATACGGCCGGCGTCGAGCACACCCATTGCTATGGAGAAACCCTTACCCTCTTCGCCCAGCAGGTTTTCCTTCGGCAGCACGTAATCGGTGAACTCGATTTCGCAAGTGGCCGAGGCGCGAATGCCCAGCTTCGGCTCGGTCTTGCCGGCATGGAAGCCCGGCAACTGGGTGTCGACGATGAATGCCGACACGCCCTTGGCGCCAATGCCCGGCGTACTGATGGCGAACAGGATGATGTAGCGCGCCACGGGGCCGGAGGTGATCCAGCTCTTCTTGCCGTTGATGACCCAATCACCGTTGGCGGCCTTGGTGGCGCGCGTGTGCATGGCCGAGGCATCGGAGCCCGACTGCGGCTCAGTCAATGCATAGGCGCCGATGGCTTCGCCCTGGGCAATGGCGCGCACGTACTTCTGCTTCTGCTCCTCGGTGCCATGCTTGAGGATGCCATTGCAGAACAGCGAGTTGTTCACCGACATGATGGTCGCGGTGGCGGCATCAGCCGCGGCGATCTCGATCATCGCCAGCACGTAGGCGATCGGGTCCATGCCCGCGCCGCCGTACTCGGTCGGCACCTCGATGCCCATCAAACCCAGCTGGCCCATCTCGCGAATGTTGTCCAGCGGGAACTCGCCCTTGGCATCCAGTTCGGCCGCCACCGGCACGATGCGCTTCTGCGCAAAATCACGGGCGATGGACTGGATGGACAGCTGATCTTCGGTAAAGCGGAAATCCATGAAAGACTCCAAGGGGGAGGAGGAAGCCGCCTATTTTAGCCCGCCGCGGGTGATAGCCGCTGTGCGGGTGCAGCAACTGTCGTTCTCCCTGTAGGAACGCACCCTGTGCGCGACCGCAGACTTGCAACGTCACCTCTCCGTTAGCTTGTCGCGCACAGGGTGCGCTCCTACAGAAAAGCAGCGGAACTTGACGCCCCGTGCCCCCGGGCCTAGCCTTATGCATCTCTGTATCGCGATATAAGGATGCTCGATGGACTTGGCGACTGCATCCAGCGTACTGCGCCTGCTGGCGGACCCCACCCGCGTTCGCTTGCTCGCCCTGCTTGAGCGCGAAGAACTCACCGTGGCCGAGCTGGCTGCCGTGTTGCATCTGGCCCAGCCGCGCGTGTCGACTCATCTGGCCAAGCTCAAGGAAGCCGACCTGGTGCGCGATCGTCGCGCCGGTGTGTCTGCCTACTATCGCGCCAACGGCGAAACCGACGAACAGCTGCAAACCCTGCTGAAGTCGCTGCGCGAAAGCATCGACGATGCCCTGTTGCGCGAAGACGGCGCCCGTCTGCCAGGCGTGCTCGCCGAACGGGCGCGGGAAGAAGGCTGGGCCGACACCGTCGCCGGCGACATGGAACGCCACTACTCCCCCGGCCGCACCTGGGAAACATTGGCCCGCTCGCTGCTGCAACTGCTGGAAACCGGCGATGTGCTGGATATCGCGTCCGGCGATGGCATCACGGCCGAACTGCTGGCGCCACATGCACGCTCCATCGTCTGCGTGGACAGCAGCGAGCGCGTAGTCGAAGCCGCCGCCCAGCGCCTGAAGCCCTTTGCCAATGTGGAAGTACGCCAAGGCGACATGCATGCATTGGATCTGGGCGAACGCCGCTTCGACCTTGTTCTGATGTTGCACGCCCTTACCTACGCACAACACCCCGCCAAGGCCGTGGCCGAAGCGGCATCTCTCCTGCGCAGCGGCGGTCGACTGCTTGCCGTCACCCTGGGCAAACATGATCACCGTGCCGTGGTGGAACCGTTCGACCATCGCAACCTCGGTTTCTCTTCCAGCGAATTGAATACCTTCGCCAAGTCCGCCGGCCTGGACGTCATGAGCTGTAACCGACTCAGCCGCGAGCGCAAGGCACCCCACTTCGAAGTGACCAGCCTGCTGGCGCGTAAACCTTGAGGTTCTCCATGAGCACGCTTCCCTGGATTCACCCCCAACGCGTCGCCCTGCTGGAACGACTGCTGCGCGAACGCATTTTGATCATCGACGGCGGAATGGGCACCATGCTGCAGCGTCATGAGCTCGATGAAACCTCGTTTCGCGGGCAACGCTTCGTGGACGGTCACGACAGCGCGCATGCGCATGACCATCCCGGCAGCTGCGACCTCAAGGGCAACAACGACCTGCTCACGCTGACCAACCCGGACATCATCCGCGGTGTGCATGAGGCGTATCTGGAAGCCGGCGCTGATCTGGTTGAAACCAATACCTTCAACTCCACCCGCATCAGCCAGGCCGATTACCACCTCGATCATCTCGCCTACGAGTTGAACCGGGAAGGTGCCCGCCTCGCTCGCGAGGCCTGCGATGCGGTCGAGACGAAAACGCCGGACAAGCCGCGCTTCGTGATTGGCGTGCTCGGGCCGACCAGCCGCACCGCGTCGCTGTCGCCGGATGTCAACGACCCCGGCTTCCGCAACGTCACCTTCGAAGAACTCGTGATCAATTACACCGAGGCGACAAACGGCCTGATCGACGGTGGCGCCGACCTCATCATGGTCGAGACCATCTTCGACACGCTCAATGCCAAGGCGGCGCTATTCGCGCTCAGCGAGCTGTTCTACCAGCGCGGTGCGCGGCTGCCGGTGATGATCTCCGGCACCATCACCGATCGATCCGGTCGCACGCTCTCCGGCCAGACCGCCGAGGCGTTCTACTATTCCGTGCAGCATGCGCGCCCGATCTCGGTCGGCCTCAACTGCGCGCTTGGTGCCGCCGATCTTCGCCCGCACGTGCAAGTGTTGGCCAACTCCGCCAACTGCTTCGTCAGCACCCACCCCAACGCGGGCCTGCCCAATGCCTTCGGCGAATACGACGAAACACCCGAGCAGATGGCCGCCGTGATCGGCGGCTTCGCGCGCGATGGCCTGCTGAACATGGTCGGCGGCTGTTGCGGCACGACGCCCGCGCATATCAAGGCCATTGCGGATGCAGTGCGCGATTGCGCGCCGCGCGCCCTTCCAGCAGACAAACAGGAGGCCGCGTAATGCCCCCTCTCCCTCATGGAGAGATGGCCGGGATGAGGGGCCAACCTGGCCTTATGCCCGCAAAAGAACGCGCGCCGATGAACCACACCGCAAGCACCCATCCTTCACCTCAATCCTCTCCCCAAAAGGGAGAGGAGGACAAAGCATGACTTCACGTCACACCCGCCTCTCCGGCCTCGAACCGCTGGTCATCACACCCGACCTGCTGTTCATCAATGTCGGCGAACGCACCAACGTCACCGGCTCGGCGCAGTTCCGCAAGCTCATCAAGGAAGATCGCTACGAAGAAGCGGTGGATGTGGCGCGCCAGCAGGTTGCCAGCGGCGCGCAGATCATCGACGTCAACATGGACGAAGGCCTGATCGATTCGGAAGCGGCGATGACGCGCTTCCTCAATCTGATTGCCGCCGAACCGGATATCGCCCGCGTGCCAGTGATGGTCGACTCATCCAAGTGGACGGTGATCGAAGCGGGCCTCCGCTGCCTGCAGGGCAAGGGCATCGTCAACTCCATCTCGATGAAGGAAGGCGAAGAGGCATTCCTCGAGCACGCGCGCAAGGTGCAGCAGTACGGCGCCGCCGTGGTCGTGATGGCGTTCGACGAACAGGGCCAGGCCGACACCTGCGCACGCAAGGTGGAGATTTGTTCGCGCGCCTACGAGCTGCTCACGACGAAGCTCGATTTCCCGCCCGAAGACATCATTTTCGATCCGAACATCTTTGCCATCGCCACCGGCATCGACGAACACAACAACTACGCCGTTGACTTCATCGAAGCCACGCGCGAGATCAAGCGCCGCTTCCCCGATACCCATGTGTCCGGCGGCGTATCGAACGTGTCGTTCTCGTTCCGCGGTAACAACACGGTGCGCGAGGCCATCCACTCGGTGTTCCTGTACCACGCCATCAAGGCGGGCATGGACATGGGCATCGTCAACGCCGGCGCGCTGATGATCTACGACGACGTGCCGGAAGAGCTGCGTGAGCGTGTCGAAGATGTCGTGCTCAACCGTCGCGCCGATTCCACCGAACGCCTGCTGGAGATCGCCGAGAAGTTCAAGGCGAAGAAAGGTGAAGTTGTTGTCGAGAATCTCGCCTGGCGCGAGAAATCGGTGCGGGATCGTCTGAGCCATGCACTGGTCCATGGCATCGACCAATACGTCACCGAGGACACCGAAGAAGCGCGCCAGCTTTCCACACGCCCTCTGGACGTGATCGAAGGCCCGTTGATGGATGGCATGAACGTTGTCGGCGATCTGTTCGGCGCCGGCAAGATGTTTCTGCCACAGGTGGTCAAATCCGCGCGCGTCATGAAGAAAGCCGTAGCTTATCTGCTGCCCTATATCGAGGAGGAAAAGCTGCGCACCGGTGATGTGGGCAAGAACAACGGCACGATTGTGATGGCGACGGTCAAGGGCGACGTTCACGACATCGGCAAGAACATCGTTGGCGTTGTGCTCCGCTGCAACAACTTCGAAGTGATTGACCTTGGCGTGATGGTGCCGGCGCAAAAGATCCTCGACACCGCGCGCGAGCACAATGCCGACATCATCGGCCTGTCTGGCCTGATCACGCCATCACTGGAGGAAATGAGCCAGGTTGCGCGCGAGATGCAGCGGCAGGATTTCCACATCCCGCTGCTGATCGGAGGCGCGACCACGTCACGTGCGCATACCGCGCTGAAGATCGAACCGCACTACAAGTCGCCTACCGTGTGGGTCAAGGACGCTTCGCGCGCCGTTGGCGTGGCGCAGTCGCTGGTCAGCAAGGAGCTCGTCGACAACTTCATGACCAAGGTGCGCGCCGAGTACGCCGAAGTGCGCGAACGCCATCGCAACCGGGGGCCCGGCAAACACCTGGTGTCGATGGACAAGGCGCGTTCGCAGCGTTTCACCTGCGATTGGGCGAACTACGAACCGCCGCAGCCAAAGCAACCGGGCGTCACTGTGTTCGACAGCTATGACCTGGCCGAACTACGCCCCTATATCGACTGGACACCGTTCTTCAATGCATGGGAATTGGCCGGACGCTTTCCCGCGATCCTCACCGATGAAGTGGTCGGTGCCCAGGCCACGGATCTGTACAACGATGCACAGGCAATGCTCGACAAGATCATCGGCGAGCGCTGGCTGACCGCGCGTGCGGTCATCGGCTTCTGGCCGGCGGCCCAGGTCGGAGATGACACCGAGGTGACCAGTCCAGAAGGCGAAAAGCTTGCCGTCCTGCATCACCTGCGTCAGCAGGTAGACAAGCCAGTCGAGCGCCCCGATTTCTCGCTCGCCGATTTCATCGCACCCAAAAACCCTAACAAACGCGACTGGGTGGGTGGCTTCGCCGTCACCGCCGGCATCGGCATCGATGCGCATGTCGCCCGCTTCGAGGCCGAGCACGACGACTACTCGTCCATTCTGCTCAAGGCACTGGCCGACCGCCTGGCCGAGGCATTCGCCGAACGCATGCACGAGCGCGTGCGCCGCGAATTCTGGGGCTATGCGCCGGACGAATCGCTCGACAACAAGGCACTGATCGACGAGACATATCGCGGTGTCCGCCCTGCCCCTGGCTATCCCGCATGCCCGGACCACACCGAGAAGGCCACGCTATTTCGCCTGCTCGACGCCACCCACAACACCGGCATCGAGCTGACCGAGGGGTTCGCGATGTATCCCACGGCAGCCGTATCCGGTTGGTACTTCTCTCATCCGGGTAGCCAGTACTTCGTGGTGGGCCGTCTCACGCGCGAACAAGTCGACGACTACGCCAAGCGCAAGGGTTGGACGCGCGAGGTAGCCGAACGCTGGCTGGCGCCAAACCTCGATTACGACCCCGACTAACGAACCTCAGACCTCGCTTTCAACCAACTCCCGCCGCTTGACCTCGCGCATATGCACAACCAGGTTGTAGATCGACACGAAGGCAGGGAAGAAATTGGAAATGATGCCCACCGAATCGTTCTTGCCGACGATGAAGTAAGACAGCAACAGCGCGCTGCCCATCACCGACAACCACCAGAACGACAGGGGCATCACCACCCGCTTCAACTTGCGGGTGTAGTAGAGCTGCACGAACCAGCGGCTGGTGAACATGATCGAACCCAGCAAGCCGACGATTTTCCACGGCGTGAGTTCGAACTGATTCAGGGACGTCAGGATGCGGGTGAGTTCGTGCTGGAGAAAGTCCATGAGGCGAGGCCATTACCGGGTTAACGGGCCATTCTATCAACCCACCCTTTCAATCACCTGCCCGCCCGCAGCACCTGAACATATTGACCTGTGCCGCGGCACCCCTTATATTTGCGGGCTCTCGGCGGGCGATTAGCTCAGCGGTAGAGCACTGCCTTCACACGGCAGGTGTCGCAAGTTCGATCCTTGCATCGCCCACCACCGAATATCCCGTTGTTTCAACGGTACTTAAGAGGCTCCAGAGATGGGGCCTTTTTTGTTGCCTGCGCTAAGGAACGTGCACCCTACTAGGGCCCTCGTGCGCAACGTTCAATGTGAATATCGGAGACCGTGCACACCTCTCGTTTGTGCACAGCGCAGCCTACCCCCTTGATTCTCCCTGTCTGAGCCTTGCCTAGTTGAGGCAGTAGGATCACTTCGTTCCGCTCTACCGCTCAGCTAACCGCCCGCCGAGCGATGCCCTAACCCGTCCTGGTCTCAAGATCACCCGGTATAAGTAGGAGGGCGCGCGGGGGGGCCGTATATATGCGAACTACGGCTAAGATTTTTCTCGGGGAAATCCAGAGAGGCTGAGATGCGGCGCACCATCAAGATTCTTGACGTGAACTATTCGAACTCTCTGAATGCTTCAAAGCTTCAGGAGTGGCTAGCGAACTCACAGAACCATGTGGCCCTTACGGATCACTGGTCCGTTGAAGCTACCAAAGGTTCGAATCAGGACGGCCTGAAGCTATCTCTCGGCCCTTTGCGCCCCTGCTCCGGCAAGGTCATCCTTCTGAAGCCGACCCGCCAAATCATGACTATGCATGGCAAAGAAAAAGGCCTCGCCGGACGCTTAATTGATGAGGAAGGAACCGCAAATTTTCCTCGTGATATTGAGAAGATCCTCTCTGGAGACCCGGCCTCAGAGAGTCATTTGCGCAAACTGATGCGCGAATCAAATGAAATCATTGATGGGGCAAGATCAGTTAGGAAGTCGGCCCAAGGGATTGTGGATGATCTGAAGGGCGTCTTCTCGAAGGAAGACAGGCAATACCTCAGATCGGATGATCCTTACCCAAAGCAACTCTTCGATAAGGTCGTTCATCAGATAGCTAAGCTTACCCATATCTCGATGACCAGATATGCGAACACACCGGAACATGCCATGCGAGGAGAAATCTACAACTTCTACCTATTTCGCTACATGACCTGCCAATTCCTCAACACCTTGAAGACAATTGGTGGAGGCGGCCAGCTATCTCCCGATGTGGATAAGGTCATCAATGATGATTACGACATGACTTACGTTGCATACGCTACGTACTTCGACGGACTCTTGTCGAACGACAACAACGCCAATCTGATGTATGGCAGGGCCGTAGCTTTTCTCCGCCGACTCAAGGACGAGATTCGACGAGGTGAGGAACTTCAACTTCAGAAAGATGCAAAATGAACAAGGATGCCCTCATCAAACTTACCCTCCCCGCGTCTATCAGATGTCTCAAGTTCGATCCTTGCATCGCCCACCATCGAATCAAAACAAAAAGGCCCAGCACCGCCGGGCCTTTTGTTTTGGGCGCCCTATCCGCAAGCACACGATGGCAAGAGTCGGCAGCCCATTGACAGGATCAATGGATTCCTGGATTGCAATCGATTCATCACCTGCCTAGTCCACCCTGTCCTCATCCGGATATCTCCCTGTCGGCAGACGGTCAAACTCGATTCCTACTGTCTAGACAGCGGCGGACGCATCACGCCCTTGGCCGACGAGCGGAAGGAAGTGTCCTCATGTCATCCGAGCGAGAAAAGGTGGTTTTGGTCGATGCACTTGCTGCGGCGACTGACGAAAACGAGCGACTGAAGCAGGAAATCGGCCTGCTTTACGCGGAACTGCGGCGTCATCCGAGCGGCGAGTTGCAGATCCGGCAGGCACGGCGGCAACTCTCGACACTGCACCATAGCGATGGGCAGCAGTGACCGCCCACCGTGCCTCTGATGGCCCACTACAGGTCGCAGGCACCAGCGGAGAACCTCGTCCATAACCCGGTTGACCCCGGCCGCACCAGGACCGACGGCCCGCAAAGGCTTGCCGGTGCGCACTTTTCCTTTGTAAATCAGACTGTCACGAGCATTGCCCGGCGTGACATATTTTTCCGATATCTAAAATCTCTCGCCGCGTGGAGAATACCGCCTCCAATTCTCCGAGGGGGTCGGGATCATGGGCCAGAGCGACGCTGCGGCGTATCCCGTAACGCAACTGCTTGTTGTCACCCGCAGTCTGGTGGAACTCACCGATCGCGCCATGTCAGACAGCGAGCTTTCGCACGCAGCGGCCGATGTGCTGGTGTTTGCGGCACGACAGGCGGCCAGGCTAGTGGAGGACGTGGTGAGCATCCGCTCGCATGATTCGGCCCACGCGCATGCCTTCGTGCAATGTTCTAGCAGTGCTGACCTGGACCGTGCCTATACCGACCTGGAATGTCTGGCCGAAGCGGCCGGCATGATCCGCGCGCATGGCATCGGCTCGCAGTATCGCGCGCACCTGGCGTATCTCATACGTTATGCCGCCGAATCGGCATGCAGTGCTTTGGAGCGTGTAGAGCGTGCCATGGACAAAGTCGACACGGTAACGGGCATCCCAGGTATCCCCGACACAGCGCTCCACCGCTGAGTCGCCATAGCCGCAATCGCGAGTCGCCATTGCGGGGGCAGCCAATGCAGCGCGCAGCCCTGCGATGAATCGGTAATGGGTTGGGTGGGCCGCCCTTCCCTGGACGGTTTGCCACCCTGCAGGTCTGCCTTCCTTTACGGACCTCGGCGGATGCCTTGCGACATCCGCCTTCCCCCTTCGAGTGGGAGTACTTCGGCTTTCCACCTCGTCGCGTGATGACAGACACAAGGTCTAGGCAAGTGCCTGCACCTCATCACGACGAGGTAGCTAATTGTGATTACCTTACACCGCCCCTTCCATGAGACGACTCTCAAATCCGCCTTGCGCTTTCACGCCGAATCGGATTGTGTGAGCTTGGTCATCGCCGACAACATGAGCAGCACGAGCGCGAGCACCAGATAGGCGCCAGCGAATTGCCAGACCAGCTGTTGCGGTGCGTCGTCGAGCAACCACGGCAAATAGATGCCGCCGCTCAATTGTACGGAGTGAATGATGCCAAACAGGCTGAGTGTGCCTCCGAGCAGCAGGATCCATGCGGCACGCGCGGTCCTTCCATCGATCAGTGCAACCAGAAAGCTGGCCCAGATCATCGAGGTGATGATGAAACCGTTGCCAAGCACGGTAATCACCGCCAGTTCGGATATGCCATGGGCGCGATTGGTGAACAGGGCCTCGAAGCGATCACCCGGCACGTAAGTGGGATCGCTGAGCTTGATCGTCACCATCCGCGCGATAGCGGGAAAAAAGCTGAAGACTACCGCTGCGGCGTAGCGCACCGGGGTGGCCTCGAACGCCTGCACGGTGATGCCGATGGCGACGAAGACCAGAATCGGCGCCAGCACGGACAGCGGCACCAGTTCCACCAGATTGGACAAATAGCCAAACACGCCACCAAGGCCGATGACCAGGCCAGTGAGCAAGGTGTAACCACTGCGCGCACCCATGGCTTTGTACGACGGCTGGCCAATGTAGGGAGTGGTCTGCGCGACACCGCCGCAGAACCCGGCGATCAACGTCGCCAACGCCTCCACTAGCAAAATGTCGCGGGTGCGGTAGTCGTCGCCTGCGGCACGTGCGCTTTCGGTCACGTTAATGCCGCCCACCACCATGAGCAAGCCGAACGGCAGGATCAGCGGCAGATAAGGTATGGCTGCGGCAAGCCCGTCGATCCACTGCAACGTCGGCAGGGGCAACGCGAAACGCCACTGCCAGGCAACCGGCGGCTGATATCCCGTGCCCAGCCAACCAAGCGGGCCGAGCACGTAGTAAAGCAACGCACTCACCACGAACGCCACCAGCACACCAGGCAAGCGCCACGGCATGCGTGCGCGAGCCACCAGCGCATAGAGCACCACGCCAAGGCCGGCAAAACCCACCACGGGAACCTTGAGGATCTCCACCAACGGGAGGAAACCCATCAGCACCAGCGCGATGCCGGCGATGGAACCGAGCAGGCCTGCCCGCGGCACGTGTCGCTGCACCATGCCACCAAAGAACGACAACACGAATTTGAGTACGCCCATGATCACCAGCGAAGCCATGCCAAGCTGCCAGGTGGCGACGCCCGCGGCATGCTCATCGAGGCCCGTCTGCTTGAAATGCAGGAACGCCGGACCAAGCACGAGCAGGGCCATGCCGATGCTGGTGGGTGCATCCAAACCTAGCGGCATCGCCGTGACATCGTCACGCCCGCTTTGTCTGGCCACCCTTCGCGCCATCGCGGTATAGGCGAGGTTGCCAAGCAGCACACCGAAGGTGGTGCCGGGAAACATGCGCAGGAAGACGATATCGGCAGGAAACCCGAAGATGCCGATCAGCGCGGTGGCCAGAAAAGCCATGATCGAAAGGTTGTCGACCACCAGGCCGAGAAAGCCATTAAGGTCGCCGGACGAAAACCAGTGCTGTCGTGTGCTTGCACTCATCTCAGAACGACACCTCGGCCGGCTGGGTGACGCGCAACACCGATCGGTCACCGGTGCGCTGTTTCCAGGCGGCGCGAATCGCCTCCACCTTGGCACGGTTGGCCAATGTATCCGCGTAGTCGATCAGCAGCATCTTCGAGCGCAGCCGCTCAGGCGATGCTTGCCCTTTGTCCTGCCATTGACCGTACACGTCGAGCACGCTGAGCCCATCAGGAAAACGCGGTGTCACCTCGGTGTCGAGAAAGCTGCGCCAATCCTGTTCACTAACGCCCTGCTCCGCATGGCCGGCCGGTCCCAGTCCAAAATAAAGCCGGGTTTCCACCCAGCCCTGCGCCTGCGTCGGATGGGCAGCATCGCCGCGCAGCACGGCATCAGGCGCATTGCCCGTCACACAGCCGGCGAGCAGGCCGGCCGCCAGCAGAACGATGGCGCCACGGCCATGACTCATGATTCGGTCCTTGGGTTCATTTGGACATCCATATGGATGAAGCGTCTGTAGGAAGAGTATGGACAAGACCTCTTGCGCGACGCAACAAACACCTGTCTTCGCCCGGCGGCAGCCCTCTCAGGTTCTGCGATGGCACCCTGCGAAGATACGGGACATCCATTGCCCTCTCGGCGAGAATGTCCCCATGAGCAAAACCGCCCTGCGCCTGCCGTGAGCCATAACCTGGAGCTACCCCTGGAGGCCCCCATCAAACCGGGCCTGATGGTCATCCATGGCAATCGCATGGAAGACCTGCGCGATCTGCTGACCGCGTGGTTGGCCCGCGCGCCACTGCGCCCGCTGGAAGACGAGCTGATGCTGGTGCAGAGCAACGGCATCGCGCAGTGGTTGAAGTGGGCGCTGGCGCGACCTGTCGCGGACGGCGGGCTCGGCATCAGCGCGGCGATCGACGTGCAGCTGCCGGGAAGGTTCCTGTGGGCGGCCTATCGCAGCGTGCTGAGCCGCGAGGCGGTGCCCACCACCTCGCCGTTCGACAAGTCCCGGCTGAGCTGGCG
The DNA here is from genome assembly GCF_057787755.1 of Dyella sp. OK584. NCBI lineage: Bacteria > Pseudomonadati > Pseudomonadota > Gammaproteobacteria > Lysobacterales > Rhodanobacteraceae > Dyella > Dyella sp. OK584. Next base: position 2,615,586 of record NZ_CM173542.1, on the reverse strand, counting down.
CCTGTTGCGCCTGTTGCCCCAACACCTGCACGAGCCCGATTTCGCACCGCTGCGCGATTTTCTCCGTGACGACCCGGACGAACGCAAGCGCTTCCAGCTGGCCGAGCGCGTTGCCGATCTGTTCGATCAATACCAGGTCTACCGCGCCGACTGGCTGACCGACTGGGAGCATGGCCAGTACCGGCTGCGCGACGAATTGCGCGACCGCCATGTTCCATTGACTGCCGATCAGCGCTGGCAGGCGCGACTGTGGCAGCTGCTGCTCGATGACGTGGGCAGCGAACGCCACAACCATCGTGCCGCCGTGCACCAGGCCTTTCTCGAACGTGTCGGCACCATCGACGCACGACCCGCCATGCTGCCGCGGCGCATCGTGGTGTTCGGCATTTCCTCGTTGCCGCAACAGACATTGGAAGCACTTACCGCCTTGGCGCGCTTTAGCCAGGTGATGCTGCTGGTAGCCAATCCATGTCGCCACTACTGGGCCGACATCATCGAGGATCGCGAACTGCTCAAGGCGAGCCAGCGTCGTCAGTCTGGCAAGCCCGGGCTGCCCGCGGAGCCGCGCTACGAAGATCTGCATCTACACGCCAACCCGTTGCTGGCAGCGTGGGGAAAACAGGGCCGCGACTACATTCGCCTGCTCGATGCATTCGATCGCCCCGAAGGGTATCGCCAGCAGTTCACCTCGTGGAACCGCAACATCGACCTGTTTGCCGATACGGACGGCGGCACGTTGTTGCGGCAGATCCAGCAGGCTGTCCTTGACCTGGAGCCGCTGCCACCCGAACCGTCGCGGCGGAAGCCATGGCAGGCGAACGATACGTCGCTGCGCTTTCACGTCGCCCACAATCCGCAGCGCGAAGTGGAAATTCTTCACGACCAGCTGCTTGCCATGTTCGAGGAAGCGGACCAGCGCGGCACGCCACTGTCGCCGCGCGACGTGATCGTGATGGTGCCTGATATCCAGACCTACGCGCCGCACGTGCAGGCTGTATTCGGTGGGCTGTCGCCTGATGACCCGCGTCATCTTCCCTACTCCGTGGCCGACCAACCCGCGCGTGGCGCGCAACCGCTGATGGTGGCGCTGGAGCACTTGCTGCTACTGCCCGAATCGCGCTTTGCGGTGAGTGATTTGCTCGACCTGCTCGATGTGCCAGCGTTGCGCTCCCACTTTGGCATTCAAGAAAATGGATTACCCACATTACGACGCTGGATCGAAGGGTCCGGTATCCGCTGGGGACTCGACAGCGAGCAAAAGCGAAGCCTCGATCTGCCCGGCGTCGAACAAAACAGCTGGCGCTTCGGGCTTCGCCGCATGCTGCTGGGTTACGCCGTGGGCGATGGCGACACCTGGCAAGGTATCGCCCCCTACGGTGAAGTTGGCGGGCTGGACGCAGCGCTGATCGGGCCTTTGATTCTGTTGCTCGATCAGCTCGAACACTATTGGCAACTGTTGCGTGAACCTGCGACACCCACTCAATGGCATGAACGCCTGCATGCCTTGCTTGCCACGTTTTTCGATGGCACGGACGCCGGCGATGGCGATCGTCTGTCACGTCTTGGCGACGCTCTGGATGCATGGCAGGAGGCCTGCATCGAGGCCGACTTCGCCCTGCCCGTGCCGCTCGGCATCGTGCGCGAACACTGGCTGAAGGCCATGGATGAGAGTCGCCTCTCGCAACGTTTCATGGGCGGCGCCGTGAGCTTCTGCACGCTGATGCCGATGCGCGCCATTCCGTTTCGCGTGGTGTGCCTGCTGGGCATGAACGATGGCGACTATCCGCGCCGGCAAACACCGGCCGATTTCGATCTGATGGCACAGCCCGGCCAAGCACGTCCCGGCGACCGTTCCCGCCGCGAGGACGATCGCTACCTGTTCCTGGAAGCGCTGATCTCCGCGCGCGACACGCTGTACATCAGTTGGGTGGGCCGCAACGTGCGCGACAACAGCACGCTGCCACCCTCAGTGATGGTCGGCCAGTTGCGCGACTACATTGCGGCCGGATGGCACGGCAAAGAAGAAGATGCTGACGATGGCGATGCAGGCAAGCGTTTGCTTGCCGCCATGACCACTGAGCATCCGTTGCAGCCCTTCAGTCGCCGCTACTTCAGCGCCGACGCCGATACTCGCCTGTTTACCTATGCGCGCGAATGGCGGCAGGCGCATCGCACCCAGGCGACACAAGCAGTCCATGTTCCGCTGGCCGGCTGGGAACCGGATGCCGCTCTTGGCATCGGCCATTTGCAGGGTTTCCTAAGCCGCCCGGTACGCTACTTCTTCAACCAGCGCCTCAAAGTGCATTTCGGCGAACTCGATGAAGAGACGTCCGATGACGAGCCGTTTGGACTGAATGCACTTGAGCAACATCTCGCCAGCGCTGCGGTATTGCATGCTGCTATCACGGCCGGCGATGTCCATGATGCCGTCGATGTCGCGACGCGCCAGCTGGTCGATCAAGGCGCGCTGCCGCCCGGTGGCTTCGGCGAGCTGCTGCAGGATTCACTTGCGCGCGAAAGCGGTGAGCTTGCCTCTGCCTGGCGACAAGCCTGCGATCGCTGGCCACCGGCTGAGGACAAGATCGAATTGCAGTACGCCGCGCATGGCCTGCGGGTGGAAGACTGGCTGACTGACTTGCGACGCGGCGATGAAACGCCATACATCCGCCTCGAACTGGCGGCCGGCAAGCTGTTGCAGAAGAGTGGCGACATTCGGCACGACAAACTCATCGGCGCATGGGTTGTCCATTTGCTGGCTCATACGCAAGGCCTGCGCATGCACACGCGCGTCATTGGCAGAGACGCACAGGTCGTGCTGCACGCGCTCGATATGACCGAGGCGAAAGCATCGCTTGACGCCCTGCTGGCCGCGATGCATGACGGCATGCGTGCGCCGCTGCCGCTGGCCCGCAAGACGGCATTCGCCTGGCTCCAACACGCACAGGACGAGGAGAAGGCCCGGAAGCAGGCGCAGCTCGTCTATGAAGGCAGCGCCTTCAGCCCTGCACCGGGCGAAGTCGAGGACGATGCGTACCTCGCCCGCGCATGGCCCAGTTTCCAGGCATTGGAGGCTGGCGGATTCGCGCGCTGGCTGGCGCTGTATAGCCCGTTGATGCAGATTGCCGCCCGGGGAGACGACGCATGAGCGCCGCCGCACCACTCCAGCCGTTGCGGTTGCCACTGCATGGCATCCAGCTGATCGAAGCCAGTGCCGGTACGGGCAAGACATGGACCATCGCCGCGCTCTATCTGCGCCTCGTGCTTGGTCATGGCATGCAGGGAAACACGCCGCTGCTGCCCGCGCAGATTCTGGTGCTTACCTTCACCAAGGCCGCCACTGCCGAGTTGCGCGAGCGCATTCGCGAACGGCTCGGCGAAGCGGCGGAAGCTTTCCGCCAGCGCCGTGCGCCCGATGATTTCCTGCGCGACCTCATTGCTGCCTATCCCGATGACGACGCCAGGGCACGCGCCGCGCGCCAGTTGGAACTGGCTGCGCAATGGATGGACGAGGCGGCCATCCACACCATTCATGCGTGGTGCCAGCGCATGCTCGGCCAGCACGCCTTCGATAGTGGTCATCCTTTCGTACAGGACACCGATACCGACGAAAGCGAACTGCTCGCCGAGACCGTGCGCGACTACTGGCGCTGCTACTTCTTTCCGCTGAACCGCGATGGCGCGGCGCTTGTCTCGCGCTGGTGGAAGAGTCCCGCGGATCTGCAGAAGGCGTTGCGCCCACTGCTGCGCCAGCCCACAGAGAGCCTGCGCCTGGATGGCAAGGCGCTGCCCGACCCCGAGCAGGTGATGGACGAATTCCATCGCAACATCGCAACCGCGCGCGCCGCGGAGGACACGGCGCGGCAACACTGGCTGGGTGACATTGATCACATCGAGGCGATGTTCGACAGCGCACTGCAGGCCGGCGCACTCAACGGCACCAAGATGAAGCGCGACAAGGTCATGGCCGAACTTGCCCTGTTGCGGCAATGGGCGAACGGCCAGGCCGATGCAGACAGCACGTTGTTTCGGTATACACAAAGCGCGCTGGTTGCGGCGAAGAACAAGAATGCCCAACCACTGAGCCATGCCGCCTTCACAGCGATCGAAACCTGCGTTGGCGCGCAGGACGCCCTTGCACCCTTGCAGGCTTCGGTGCTCGCCCATGCCATCACCTGGGTGACGCAGCGGCTGGATCAGACCAAGCAACGCCGCGCTCAAATGGGCTTTGACGACATGCTCAAGCGCCTGGATGGCGCATTGCATGGACATGCCGGCACGCGACTGGCCGACACCATCGCCGCACAGTATCCGGTGGCGTTGATCGATGAATTCCAGGACACCGACCCGCTGCAGTGGCGCATATTCCGCCGGATCTACGCGGGGCGCGAATCGACCGGACTGCTGCTGATCGGCGACCCCAAGCAAGCGATCTACGGTTTCCGTGGTGCGGACATCCATACCTACCTCAAGGCGCGCACCACCGCACAGCAGCCCATGTGGACGCTGGACACCAACTACCGCTCCACGCGGGCACTGGTGGATGCGGTGAACCGTGTCTTCGCGCATGCCGACACACATGAAGAAGGTGCTTTCGCTTTCGGGCAAGGTAGGCACGCCCTGCCTTTTCATCCCGTTGCCGCGCGTGGTCGCGATCATGCGCTGGTGCTCGACGGCAAGCCGTTGCCGCCTATGCAGCTCGCCGTGGAAAACGGCACCGAGGCCATCAGCAGTGGCGCCTATACCAACCTCATGGCTAGCCATGCCGCTGCCTATCTGGTCGAGCTGCTTTCCGCCGCGCGGGAGGGACGCTGCGGATTTCTTGACAAGAGCGGCGTGCTTGCACCGCTTAAGCCAGGCGACATTGCCATCCTCGTGCGCAAGGGCTCCGAAGCGGCGAAAGTTCGCGAGGAAATGCAGCGGCGTGGTCTCAAGAGCGTCTATCTCTCTGACCGCGATTCCGTTTACGCCTCAGCCGAGGCAACCGATCTGCTGCGCTGGTTGAAGGCCTGCGCCGAGCCCAGCTCCGACCGCGCCATGCGCGCTGCCCTCGCCACGCCCACCCTGGGCCAGAGCGAGGCAGAGCTGGATCAACTCAATCTCGACGAACACTACTGGGAAGACTGCGGCGAACGCTTCCGCCAACTTCACCTCACCTGGCTGCGCCACGGCGTGCTTGCCATGCTGCACGACCTGCTGCACGCCTTCGATCTGCCGGCGCGCCTGCTTGCGCGCATCGACGGCGAGCGTTCGCTGACCAACCTGCTGCATCTCGCCGAACTCTTGCAGCATGCGGCAGCAAGCCTCGACGGCGAGCATGCGCTGATTCGCCATCTCGCCGCACAAATAGCCACTGCGACGGATCCGCAATCGGAAACGGCGGAAGAACAGATCGTGCGTCTGGAGAGCGAAGCCGAGCTCATCAAAGTGGTAACCATCCACAAGTCCAAGGGACTGGAATACCCACTGGTGCTGCTGCCCTTCGTCTGTTCCATGCGCGAAGTGGATGCCAAGGGCAACTTCGCATGGCACGACGCGCAAGGCGAGCTGCATATGGACCTACGGGCCAATGATGCGGCATGGGCGCTTGCGGACCGCGAACGCTTGCAGGAAGACCTGCGCCTGCTTTACGTGGCACTGACTCGTGCCCGCTATGCCTGCTGGCTCGGTATCGCCTGTTACCGAATCGGTAACGAGAAGACGCCCTCGCTGCACAAATCCGCATTCGGCCATGTGCTTTCCGGTGGCGAGGTCATCAAACCGGAAGATCTCATGCCTCGCCTCCAATCGTTGCGTGGTGACCACCCGGGCTTGGCCATCCAGACGCTGTCACCGCCCGAAGTTCAAATGCTCAAGCCCAGCGGCGACGACATCACGCCGCTGTGGGATGCGCGAGTCTATGCAGGGCGCCCTATGGAACGATGGTGGGTCGCCAGCTATAGCTCGCTCAAATACGCCGAGGCGGACGTGGTCAGCGTGCCTGCGCCCGAAACAGCCGCCCAGGACATCTTGATCGAGCTTGGCAGCGAGCAGCCTGCGCCCGCCGATCTGATGCAGGCGCCAGCACAAGGCATGCATGCCTTCCATGCCGGTGCCGAGGCCGGTACCTTCCTGCATGACTTGCTTGAGTGGTCGGCAGGCGAAGGATTCGCTCAAGTGCTCGCCGATACCCGTGGATTGGAGAAGGAAATCGCCCGCCGCTGCCAACGGCGCGGCTGGCAGGCCAGCATCCCGTTGCTGGCGGACTGGCTGCCAGCGTTGTTGCGCACGCCACTGGCCTTGCCCGACGGCGCGTCGGCCAGTCTGGCCGAGATGGACGGCCATTACGCCGAGCTGGAGTTCTGGTTCGAGGCCCAACACGTCGACACGCTGGCACTGGACCGCCTGGTCACGGCCCACACGCTCGATACCCGACCACGTTTGCCGCTCCTGGCAGAGCGCATCAACGGCCTGCTCAAGGGTTTCATCGACCTGGTGGTCGAACATCGCGGCCGCTACTACGTGATCGATTACAAATCGAACAAGCTCGGCAACGATGCCAGCGCATACACACCTGCCGCCATGCGCGACTCGGTACTGCGTGAACGCTACGATTTGCAGTACGCCCTCTACACGCTGGCCTTGCATCGCCAGCTGCGTGCACGCCTGCCCGGCTATGACTACGAACGCCACATGGGCGGTGTCGCCTACCTCTATCTGCGCGGCATTGGCAATGCCAGCCATGGCGTGCACCGGGAACGCCTGCCGCTCGCTTTGGTCGATGCCATGGACCGTCTGTTTGCCGCAGAGGAACACGCCGATGCGGCATGACCCGAGACTGGCCTTGTTCGATCAGGCCGTGGAACGCGGCTTGCTGCGCGCATTGGACGTCGCGTTCGCTCACTTCCTGGCCACACAGGATGCTGCGGCACCAGCGGCCCTGCCTCTGCTTGGTGCCTTGGTTAGTCGCCAACAAGCCGACGGGCACTTGTGCCTGGACTTGGACGCCTGGGAATTGCTGACCGAGGCATCGTCATGGCCTGCCAGCTGGCGCACGCTCATCAGCACCATCGTCGCGACACCGGCACAGCTGGCCTCTTCAGCGCTGATTGCCGTGCCGGGTGTTGCCGATCGCGCCAGCGCGCCATTGGTACTCGATGGCAGTCGTCTCTACTTGCGTCGCTACTGGAATCACGAACAGCTCGTGGCGCGCGCCATCACCCGACGGCTGGCGCAGCCGTCTGCGGCACCAGCACATCTGGCGGATCAACTCGCCAGGTTGTTCCCTGCCACACCGTCTGCCGAACCCGACTGGCAGCGCGTGGCCTGTGCACTGGCTGCGCGCAGCAACTTCACCGTTATCACGGGTGGTCCCGGCACCGGCAAGACCACCACGGTCGTGCGCCTGCTGGGACTACTGCAAACACTGCAACGCAAGGATGCACCACGCTCGCTGCGCATTCGCCTGGCTGCACCTACCGGCAAGGCCGCAGCGCGATTGCAGGCATCGATCGGTGCACAGGTCGCCAAGCTCGATATCGACGACGACGTGCGCGCCGCTATTCCCAGTCAGGTAGATACACTGCACCGACTACTCGGGGCGCGACCGGATACGCGCCGCTTCCGTCACGACAGCAGCCATCCGCTGCATCTGGATGTGCTGGTCATCGACGAAGCGTCAATGATCGACTTGGAAATGATGTCCGCGGTACTTGCCGCCCTGCCCGATGACGCGAGGCTGATCCTGCTCGGCGACAAGGACCAGCTCTCTTCCGTCGAAGCCGGCGCCGTACTGGGCGATCTCTGCCGTCGCGCCGACGTGGCTCATTACAGCCAGGCCACTGCTGACTGGCTGCATCAAACCACCGGTGATCGCGTCAATGCATGGGTGCGCGACGACGCACTGTCGCTGGATCAGCATGTCGCCATGCTGCGCCACAGCCATCGCTTCGATGCAGATAGCGGCATCGGTCGGCTGGCACAACAGGTGAACGAAGGAGACGTCACACAAGTACGCCTGTTGCTTGAAGAACCGCACAGCGATTTGGCGTGGATGAATGCAGCCGCTGACAACCAGCGTCTGACCGAACTGGTGCTGGAGGGTGGCGCCAGGCGCTTTGTCGCACGCGCTGATGGTGTCGCATCCCCTGGCTATCGCCACTATCTCGAATGGTTGCGCCGGGAACGGCCACGCGCGGGCGCCCACCCCACTGCCATCGAGGCATGGGCGCGCGGTGTATTGCGCGCCTTCGGAGGTTTCCAGCTTCTCTGCGCGCTGCGCCAAGGTCCCTTTGGCACGGAGGGGCTCAATCGACAGATCACCGATATCCTGCATCAGGCCGGCCTCATCGATGCCAACCACGAATGGTACGAAGGCCGCCCCGTACTGGTGACGCGCAACGACTACAGTCTGGGCCTGATGAATGGCGATGTCGGCGTTGCGCTGCGCGTTCCCGATGAACGCGGCACTCTGCATCTGCGCGTTGCTTTCGAGGTGCCCGGTGAAGCCGGCGACTCAGCGACCCGCATTCGATTCGTACTCCCTTCGCGCCTCGGCGAGCGCGAGACCGTGTACGCCATGACGGTGCACAAATCGCAGGGTTCGGAGTTCGATCACGCCGCGTTGGTACTGCCCGGCGAATCCAATATCCCGCTGACACGCGAGTTGCTCTACACGGGCATCACTCGCGCAAGGCGCTGGTTCAGCCTCGCCGGCCATTGGTCATCGATCGAGGCCATGACGACACACCCCACCCAGCGACATTCAGGGCTTTGGAGACGCCTCGCTGCGGGATGATTTTCTCTACGCAGCTAACATCTTCGGCATCAACTATCGCAGCTGTCTCCCGCCGCCAACCGCTCAATATGAGCACTGCCCGACCCGTTCACGCTCAGCGCCGAACCGGGTACCGCCGCCGTACTTTCAGCGCGGTTGGTGCCATCTTCTATAGCCAATGCGCACACGACTAGCTTGGCGCTTAGGCGCGCGCCGTTTGGCGTCAACTGGCCCTGCTGGCCAAAAGTGACGACGTCGCCATCCTGCGCCTGCATAGCGACACCACTCAGGACGTCGCGATAACGCAGTAGCACATGTGATGAATTGGTAGACGAATACGCCTGATTGGCTGGCCCCGCACCCGCGGAATGCACATACACGATCCAACCCGTGCCATACGCGGCCGTGCCCGAGCAACTATTCCCTGTGGTACTCGCGCACATCGATACGAAGGAACGTCGTGTCGCTGCCTCCGCTCGCGCGTACTTGATATCAGCCAGCAATGCGTTAGCCGCAGAGCTAACGTTGCTGCGCCGCGTGAAATCGCGAAAGCTGGGCACCGCAATCATCAAGACAATGGCCAGCACCACCAGAGTGACGATCAGCTCGACCAACGTGACGCCGGTGCAGTACCTCCGCTTAGTATCCGATGGCATCACCAACACCGTCCGTTCGAACTCTTCGCTGCATCCGAACCCGATGGCAGCTTGCTCCCCGTGTTGCTGATGGAGAGGTCACCACACGCGTCCTTTTCCTGAACACCCATCGCTGTCGCCGCAGCGGAATAACTTTGCGCTGTGCCGCCCGTATTGCCTATCGTGACTTCGGCAGAGTAGTAACCCTTCTCCGAGGAAGACACCGTTGATGACGAAAAGCCAATCGTCTGCAAGTCACCAAATTTGTTGTAGACCGCGTAGTAACGCTCCTGCGCATTGGCGATACGCAGCAGCAGTTCCTGTCCATCCACGCGGCGAGCGCGGAACGCGTAGCGGCCATAAGCTGGAATAGCGACCGCAGCCAGAATCGCAATGATCGCGACAACCACCATAAGCTCGATCAGCGTGAAGCCGCGCGTACTCGGCATGCAGGTTTGTTTGCTATTGATCATTATTGAGTGCCCGCCATGACCGTCGGCGCCAAATGGCGTCGCCTACTGAGAACGTGCTTCCGTCTGACGCCAGGTTGGTGCCCGGCAAATAGATCTTTCCGCCGCCGAGCTTGGTAGCCGCAGGCAGCGAGCCACCGGTCGGCACATTGCTGATGCGCGCGCCGGCCTGGGAAAATGCGCCATCCCAACCCGCAATGGCACCGAGGTTTACGCCGCTGGCTGCGCCCCCTGTTGCCGCATCAACCACGAGTACCGCGCCCTGAGGCACCGGGTTGCACGGGTCGGCCTTCTGCGGAATGAGCGTGGTAATAACCGCCCGATTGCTGTCGAACAAGGCGGTAGCGTCCACCACGACGCGCTCGCCGGGGTTGCTCTGCTTGCCGTCGCTACCCGCTGCATACAGAAGGAAGTACCAGCCGCCAATAGGCTTGTTCGCAGCATCTAGCAGCGGGACCGCATTGGTGCTCAGTCCACGCACGTCTCCCTTCTCGTACATGGTCTGCTGTACCAGTCGCGACGTACCCTCCACCACAGGAGTTGCGCCGGCCACCCCCGGATCGCGAATACCGTAGACCGCCTGCGTCCGGGTGTTGGCGTCGATGACATTGTCGCTGCTGCCAAGGTATTTGCCGGTACCGAAGACCACTATCAAGTGCTTGGTTAACGGATCGGGGAAAAGCCTCGGCATCACGGTGATCGGACGATCTCCCGCAACGGCCGGCTTGAACAGGAGATCCACGCGCCAATTGAGGGGATTCTCGTCTTTGAAATCGAAACGCCAGACATTGCCCGCCAGGTCACCGGCAAAAGCGACATCGTCGACCTGGTTGCCGTCATAGTCACCGAGTACGGGCGTCGTGAGGCCGTAGCTGTTCACCGTTGCGCCGCCCGCCGACGTCGGTGTACGAAGCTCCCTGATCAGTTCGCCCGTTTGCGCGTCCAGCACAAACAGTGAGCTGAAGCCATTGGCCGCCGCCGGATCAGTGCTTCCCGTCGGGAAATAGCCGCTCGGCACCACCACAACCCACTTTCCATTGGCCAGTCGCCCGACGTTCGGACGGCCAAACGTATAGCCAGGATTGGCAGGCGTTCCGGCAGCGCTGGGCGCGATCGCCGGGGTGAACTCCCACAAAACCTTGTCCGCCGGCCCCATCGTTGTACCGGACGTCCCACCTTCGCTTGCACTGGCCTCGGTGATGTCCAGCGCGTAGACACCTCGCCCACCAAAGCGAAGTCCGGCGACCAGGATCGTATGCCAACCAACGCTACCGCCATGACTGAAGAACACATCGCGCGTTACGGGTGTGCCATCGACCGTTGGCGCGTACTGGAAATTGGTCAGCGCACTCAGTCCCGAAAGTTGGCTGTAGACCGCATAGGGCACGTAGGCCCAACGCTCAGCACCGGGACTCGGTGGCACGTCCACTGTGGAAGGATCGGTGCCCGCGATGGTGGCATCGAACGCATGCAGCATGCCGTCATTGGCACCCACATAAACCGTGGGCGCCCGTGCGAGATGATCGGACACGAACGCCTCATAGCTATGCAGCAACCTGCCGTTGCTGCCGGTGGCCATCTCCGGCGCAGGAACGCCCGGTGTACTCGCCAACGGCGGAAAGGCGTCGCGATAGCCGCTGGCCGGATACGCCACGTAAGCCGCCTGCGAATTGATGATGGCGCCCAGTACCGAGCCACGCCGGCGGAACGTGTCCCCTTCCCTGGTACGGATGCCTCGAATCCAGTCCAGGCGATCCGAACCCGATGGAACGCCGGCTGAGCCACCAAAGCCGGGGTCGATGGCGCGAATGGCATTCACCACGCTATCGCCCCTAAAGGGCGCGCCAAGCCCCGCACCAGGCCCTGTACTGGTGAGGATAATCCGATTTTCGCTGTTCCCGGTTCGCGCATCGAGCAGTGCTCCGGCGCTCCACAGGACAGCTGCGAGATTGCCAGTGCCGTCCACGCTCTGCGCCTGCAATGACCCACTCCAGTCGTCACTGCTGAATCCGGCTCGGAATGTCGCGGCATCCGTGCCGAGCACGGTGGAGTTAAGCGTGCCTGCAGTGGCAGAGCCATTGCGCGCCACGATGCTGTTGATGACCTGCTTGAGCTGATCAATCAGCTGTTGCGGATTTTTCGCATTGAACAAACTCCCGCGGCTGTTGATTGCCGCGTGCCAGGTATCGTCAGCCTTGGACGGCGTATCGATGTTTTCGCCATTCGGAGATTTGGCCCAGTCGGTCCAGTTCTTCTCGCCCTTGCGCAGCGCGGCAAGGTCGCCCGGAAAACTTAGCTGCCCGCCGAGACCGAACGTCACAATGAACTGCACCAGGTGTTGCCATGTGGCCGGATCGTTGGCCGGGTTGAAGTACACCTCGTCCGGAAGATTCTTCGGATCACTCCCGATGGGTGTGGAAATCGTCGAACCCGTCACGCCGGTTGTCCGGTCAGGCAAATAGGGCACGGTGTTGTCAGTCAGGTCGGGGCGCAGGTCTGTCGCCCAGTAGTGGAAGGCGACGTCGGCAAAACCGGAAAGCCTGTTTTGATCGGGGCCGCCGCCGTAGATCTTCGCCGCTGCGCTGGTGGGCTCGTACCGGCGACCATCCGGCAACGTCGTGGCGGTTTGATCCGGATTTGCGCCGACCGATGTCGTGCCGTCTTTCCAGCTGGAGGTAAATCCACCGTCATCCTTCCAGCCACCGTCAGTCACCAGCAGGCTGTAGTTGCGCCGGCAGCTCAACTCCTTGTTCGATGCCGTGTCGTAGTAAGGATTGTTCTCTGCCAAGCTGTTATTGGACGGGCCAAAATAGTTGGCCGCGCGCACCATCGCGCTGCGCGTCGGGGTACCAGCGACAGGACTGCTTGCATAGAGAAAGTCGATGAAACTCTTGCGCTGCGTAGCATCGGAAAGCGCTCGTATGACGGCGCCTGTCGTCAGGTTGCCGCTATTCAGACGCTGCCATTGGATACGGATGGTTGTCGGCACATTATCAAACGCGCGCGATACGGATGAGCGCGCAGCAAGATTGCGCGTACGGTAGAAGCCGTACCAGGTCGCGAAGTTTCGCTGCTGATCGACGCTGAGCGAGGTGACGTCAACCGCCGTGTACTTCTGAGGACTGAACAGATCGAGCTTGTTGTTCGGGTTGCCGGTGAACCGATAGAAGAAGGCATGCGCATTGGCGAACGGAAATGGCATGTATCCGTATCGCGGGTTGCACGTCGTGGAGGCTGGGTTGCTGGAGGTTTCCGGATAAATGTAGTCAGGCTTAGGCGTGTTGCCTGCCACCCAGGTCACCATGTAGTTGTTCAATAGATTGCGGGCAGAGCGACTTCCACCCGCGTTGGCGGCAATGCCATCCTCCCAGGCCGCAGTGATGTTTCCGGGGTCCATCGCCGCGCCATCGGACTTCTTGGGAGCCACATAGATCTGAGACTCGTCGTAATACAGCGTGTTCACCGCTGGCGAAAAATTCCACGGATGAATGATTCGCTTGTCGTCAGCGCTGTACCAGCCGCAAATCTTGCCACCGGTCATTGGATCCGTGATGTTGCCGGAGTTGCCGCCATAGGTGGCCTCGCCCTCGCCGAGGTACCCCGGTACGAATCCCTCCGCCATGCTGCCGGAGTCGTCGTAGGACAGCACCAGGTTTGGCGCTACCGCAGGCGTCAGGTCCGGTGGTGTTGCCGACAAGTCCACAGTATCGGCCCGAGCTGGTAGAGCGCCGCCAGCCGCGGCAAGCAACGAAGCCACCGCAGCGGCAAAGAATCGTTGGACGGTGATTGATGAGGTCATGCCTGCTCCCTGCTTAGTCGCTCTTGGCCGCGAACGTGCTTTCCAGCACGCGGACCGTGTTCTCGTTGGCACCCACGGAACGCGCCGTGATGCGATAGATATGGCGATTGGTGGTGGTGTAGCCGATGCCGGTACCGCCAGTAGCGCCCGACTCATGTTGCGAGCCCGCGCCCGGCGGAAGCTCCGGCCCCAGATCTTCGATGAGGTAACGGGGGTTGTGCAGCAATGCGGCGTTGTCGTAATCACCCGAAGGGTGGGTGAAATCGACGCCACCGGCAGCGGAGCCATATTCCGTACCCGCACTGGGTAGCCAGCTGGAATTGGTGCGAAAAGCCGTCACTACGGCGGGTGTTACGACTGGATCAAAGACGTAGCAGTCGACAAGCACGGTTGCACCGCACTTGAGGCGAGTGCCGATATTTCCGCTCGCCTTCCACAAGCGCCATTCTGCGCCGCGCAGTGCAGCCTCCGCCCCCATTTCTGCCAACTGCGCATTGCGTAGGCCACCGACCATGCGCTCCTGCAAGAGCGAGCGCCCCGATGCGCTAATAGCAAGCATGGTCAAGAGCAAAAGGAAAATCAGTGCCACTACTAGTACGACGCCCTGTTGTTGGCGAACGGTTGGGGCACGATGTCGGTGAAATGGGAACATATGCATCTCTAGATGACTCGGTTGCACAGGCACCGGAATCCCGGATCAAGGGTTGTAATTGCGGACCGATACGAGCGCGGAGAACTCACGGCGCATCTTCTGATTGACGAAGCCCTGCGCCGCCGGCGTGATCTTTCGTCCCGCCGCGTCCGGAGCCGCTGGCGATGTGATGCCGTCAATGGCGTAGACGTATCTCTGCTCGTTCGGCGCCAACGTGTAGAGCGCTTGCTGGCCAGTCATCAGCAGCCGCACTTCGATGCTCTTGACGGCACGCCACAGGCAACCCGGGTCCGTTCCCAATGGAGTCGGCACGGTCGGCGGGCATGCAATATGACCACCCGCACTGCTGTCGATATCGTCCGCACTGAGGTAACGCGTGTAGCCGTTGGCGTCCTCAATGCCATAGAGAAAGTCGAGCCGCTCCACGCCACGCACGAGCTCGTCGGTATCCTTGCCTTTGCGCACCAGCGCGCCCGTAGTGGTGCCGTCATCGTTCGCGACGACCTTCACGTAGTACGTCACCGTGAGGTAGTCCGTGTTGAAGTCGAAGAGCTTCGGTGCGGACTGAGGGCTCCGCGAGACCGGAGCGGAGAAGTTGCTCAGTCCGTCGGGTGCAAGGTCTCCGCCATTCACATTTACCGCGAAGATCTGTGCGCCGGAGCAGTCGGCAAGCATCGCCAGGTGGCCGGGCAACAAATCTGTCAGTGCAGGCTCACCCGCTTTTGGAGTGAGATGGATAGCGGTGATCGTGGAATCTCCCACGACATAACTAGTACCGCCCAATGCCCAGCCCCGCGTCGAATCCACGTAGCGAAGCGTGAGAACGCTGGTGCCTAGGACGCGACTGCCGACTGCCTTGCCCATGGCAGGCACGACATCCGTCCCAGGATTGACCGGCTTGCAGGCGTGGCTATCGCAATCGTAGCCACGCATCGAGAGGAAGGATGGAAAGTAGTACGGACTGGCCGGCATCGCGGGATAGGTATTGCCACCGGACGTCTGTCCCCATCGCGTCGTCACATCGCTCATGGCGCCAACAAGATTCTTCGCTTGAACCAAAGGCGCACGCAGTCCGTCGAGATAAACGCCGCTGGCGGTACTGGCAGCGATACCGCCGGTATTTGTGCAGTACTGTCCGTTGGCCATGCGCAGGTCATCAGTAATGCGACTGATCGCATAGCGCCCTTCTTCCTGCACAAGCGCCAACTGGTTTTGAACGCGGGTACTGGCCGATGTTGAAAGGAAGATCGTGACGATGCCGCCCGCAACGAGCAGGCCGAGCACCATGGCAATCATCAACTCAATCAACGTCAGGCCGGCTTCGCGATGGTGAATATCGCAGCACCTCACGGCTGGAACTCCCAAGCAAAAATTTGGGGCGCGGTCTCGCGGTGTTCGCTGTCACCGGCCCTGCGCTCGGCCCAGGTGATCTTCATGGTGCAGTTGCCGCCATAGGGGGGACGGAACCCGATCTGCGCAGAGGGGTCATAGCCCGCACTCGCCCGGCTGCAGCGAATGGCAGCGGTTGCTTCGGGCAACAACGCCGTCATCAGGCTGCTCCACAGAACACGATCGCGCGTGGCCACCGCCGCCGCATCGCAAGGCGTAACCTTGTCGCAGATCGTTGAACCCGACGTCACGGGATAGGAAGCGTCGTATCGCCCATTCCAGACGCCGGCCGAATTGGCACGCATCCGGTCGGCCATGTTGCTGGCGAGAAAGGTCGCTTGCGTGCGCAGATACGCAGCCTGGTTGGAGCGCGACGCCATCACCAGCAGCCCCGCCAGACCTATCAGGCCGATGCTGAAGATCAGCACCGCCATAAGCACTTCGATCAGCGATACGCCTCGCTGATGCAATGGTCTATCCATGACCAATCTCTCCTGCTAATTCGCAGGAGCGACTCTAGCCATGACATCGATAGGAGAAGGTCCCGCGCCGATAAGCGGCAAGGAACGTCCGATCAACGGCCTTTTTCGCAACGTAATACTTGTTCTAAATCAAAATGTTGAGGCGTGATGCCTCATGATCTTGGATCGCCACGAAACCTCACCGAAGAATCCATGGGAGGTTCCTGCCGCTATGTGCATCTCGAAAAACGCAAAGTCACATCACACGCAAAGGGCGCGGTACCTATGCTCCTTTCGAAGCCAAAAAGGCTGGCCGCAACACGCGCTTCCTAGCAAGCGATTTCATTCGTCGGCTGGAACGATCCTACGATCAGTCACTCAACGCACAGCACTGCCTTCCACCAAATCACCAACACGGACTCACGCTTCCGGAGCCTGTTCTGCACGACGAAGCTCCCATCAAGGAAGCGGCCATCCGCCTTCTGGTCAATCGCCAGTCGGGCTTGCACGGACAACTGGCGCTTCCTTGATTCTGGCGTACTCACATCACGTAGCAACCCCACATCAAAAAAAAGCCGCCCCAGGGCGGCTCTTGAATTGCTTGGCGAAGCACGTGTATTCAATCGGATACACACGCACGAGGCGTTACCGCCCCCAACACTTCGCCGCCGTCCCCGTACCTCCGACGATGTTCCGCGTACCCGCCTGATCCAGCGTCAACGTGGCGCACTCGGCATCGTGCGTCGCCCCGGTCGGCGTGGCGGAGATGAGGTACGTTGAGGTGGTCACCCCGCCCGCCGTATCGAAGCCGCCGTACGTGTAGTACTGGCCTGTCTCATTCGCACCCTCGCATTCCAGGTTCGGATCGCCGTTGGGCACCGGCACCGCATCGGCCGTCTGGTCGTAGCGCAGGTTCGTTGTATAAAACCGCTCCATGTAGTTGGCGACCTGCGAGGTGCAGGCCGCTGCCGAAGCGCGCCGCGTGCGGGTGATGTAATTGGTGTATGACGGATAAGCAATCGCCGCGAGGATGGCGACGATCGCCACCACGATCAGCATCTCGATCAGTGTGAAGCCGACGGTCTTGCCATGACGCCGGCTGCCAAACAGGACGCTCCCTGCACTTGCGCGCCCTGCCGTGTCCTTCTGCGTGTTCAAGACGAGCAGTTTCATGGTTCGTTCCCGTTATTGATTGATCAGCTCACGCCAGGACACGCGCTTCGTTCCGAGGGTGGAGCTGGATGTGTTGATGCTGCTGTTGGTGCCGTTGTCGAAGCTCACCAGCATGGTGCCGCCGACGAAGATCGGGTTGTTCGGTAGCGAACTGAAGCCAACACCAGCGGAGGGCGTGCCACCAGACGAATCGTTCGAGTCGATCTTGCCGTCGCCATTGGTATCGAAGAAGTTGTTCTGTGGATTGGTGCCTGTGAACGGATCGACCGCCATGATCCAGCCGCTACCGGAAGGATTGCAGGCGTCACTAGCGATGGGTATGCGCGTGGTGCCCAGCAGCAGGTTGCCCTGGAACTGGTTGGGCGTAACCATGCGTTCGCCCTGCTGGACTGCGGCACCACCGGTGCCGGTGGGCGACAGCAGATCGATGTACCAGCCTGACTTGCCCGTCAGCGAGCTTGCGTCCGTGTTGGTCGTAACCGTACGCGATTCCAACGTGGTCGACGTTGCCGCCGTCTCCGAGGTAATCGAACGCTGCGCGAGATCGGTGCGCGTTTTGGTGGAATCGACCGCGGGGCTGTTGGTAGCGTCGGTAGACTTGACGATCAGGCCATACCAGGACTGCGTACTTGTATCTTTGAGATCGGTTGCCGTCAGGTATTTGCCGGTGCCGAAAAACACCCAGACATTCCCCATCGGATCCTTACCAGCAAGCATACCCGCGGTAATAGGCTGCGCTTTGCTACCGGAATCCATGGCCGTAAAGAGCTTCACACCTGAGCTGTTCGGTGTCGCGGTGAGCGTGGGTGGCGTGGTGCTCGTGTCCACCGTATTGAGAGTAAATGACCACACATTGCCGCTTCCATCACCAGCGTAGGCAATGGTGCTGATGCCATTGTTCACCGGGTCAATCCATACGGCCGGCGGGGCCAGTCCAGTCGTATCGGTGGTGGCGTGCACGTTGAGCGCGCCAGTCGCCAGATTAAACTGCAGCAGTGCAGATACACCTGCGGTACTGTTGTAACCATTGCCCAAAATCACGGACCAAGTCCCATCCGACGTCTGGGCGATCACTGGCTTGCCCGTCATCTGACCGATGTAATTGCTATTGGTCAGACCATCGCTTGCGGAGCGCTCCCACAGGAAAGCGATGTTGGCAGGGTCCGTGACATCAAGTGCATACACCGCCTTGGCCTGGCCACGACCGGTTGTACCGACCAATACGGTTTTCCATGCATTGGAGATATAGACGTCCGCAACAGTCAACTCACCGTCGTTGAAATACTGATGGGGTAACGTATCGCCGCCGTAATTCGTGTTGGCCAGGTCGACAATGCCTTTGGTGCTTCCATTGACGATCACCGCACCCGGCAGATAGGCATAGGATTCCGCGCCCGTGCTGGCGTTGAACGCGTGCAGCTGGCCATCATTGGCCGCGACATAGATCAGCCCAGTGCGCGAGGTTTTGCCGCTGGCATACAGGGCGTAAGCGGTCGACCCGGTAAAAGTCTGGTTGTTGAACTGATTGGCTGAAGGCGCACCAACGTACACCGGCTGCGAGCTGACGATATCGCCGATGGGGGTATCGCGGTTGCGATAGCTACCGTTATTGCTCTGTTCTTGTGATTGGTCCCCGCGCAGGTAATTGATCATGTTGGTCTGCGCAGTGGCGCTGCTCCCCAATGCGCTCAATTGCGTAGTCGACAGTGCCGGAAGCGTGCCACCCACAACCTTGAATGCCACGTACGTCAACGAACTGGGGTTGTACGTATAGATGTTGCGACTGGCGGCTACTGGCAGCACATTTGATGCCGTCCAGGTCGGCGTCGTGGCGATGGCACCGGTAGTGGAATTGATCGCCAGTGCCTTCAGGTCACCCTTCCATTTGGCCGTGTAGTAATTCGCCTGATAGGCAACCGTACCCGTCTGCAACTGGGTGGAATTGGCGGCCAGGCTGGCGCCGGTACCAACACGCTCCGTGGCACGCTTCAGCGCGTCCTTGAGACCGCTTGCGAATGCCTCTGGACTAGTGGCGGAGTAGAAACCGCCATGGCCATTAACAGCCGCATGCGCCAGGTCCGCGATATTGTTGATGCTGTCCGAAGTAGGCGCTGGCCAGCTGAAATTGCTGATCGCAGTGCCGCCATTGGCCCACGTAAAGATCCGGTCAATCGTCGTTCCCGACGGCGAGATACCCGTTGGCGTGAAACCAAGACCCAATGTAAAGGTGGTCATGTGCTGCCAGAAAGCGGGATCTTCAGTACTGGTTGGAACCTCGTTCGCCGTCGCCGTGCGAAGGTCCGTCTCCCAATACTTCATGGCAACGTCGGCGAGCGTAAGGGAAGTGGATCCTGAATAAGGTGCAGCCGGCGAATAGGTATAAGTCTGACCATTAGGCCCAGTCACCGTGGTGCCCGCCGCATTGTCGGCGTTATTTACGTTGGATGGGTCGCTACCGTTCCAGAAACCGTCCGTCGTAAGGATCGTATACGACTGGCGACACGCAAGTTCCGTCGTGTTGGTCGGGTCAGGATCACTGGACATCGTCGACCACGGCTGATCCGTCTGATAATACTGGCCGACCGCGTCCAGGGATCGGCGCAGTGGTGTCGTATTGTTCGCGCTTTCCCCGACCACCCAGCTCCAGAAATTGGCCTTCTGGGTACCTGAAGATCCATCGCCGAACGGCGCAACTTTGGCGATGCTATTGTTGTTGCTGCCGTACTGCGCATTGAGCGAAGGTAGACCACTGTCGTTGTTGCCGTTGATCGAGCCAAAGCCGATGCGGTATTTCGCATCGATGTTCACGAAGGCATTCAGCAACCCGCTTTTGGCCATCAAGATGCGGGTGTGATAGTAGGAGAACCAGTTGGCAATATTCTGCCCTGCCGCCACGCCTACGGGCGCCGCGGCTCCCGACGTATCTGATGCCAGCACGCAATTGGCCTTGCCATTGCAATTAGTCGGCGCCACGTAATACACCGTATACGGACCACTGGCTGCACCAGTCGAGTATTGAAAATAGGTGTACTTGTAATAGGTGAAAGTACAAGTTCCAAGGGCACCACTCCCAGAACCTGATGTCTTATTCCAGTTGGAGTTGCCATAAGCACCCTGCTGACCGTTATAAGACGTCGTGCAGGCACTCTTGGTAACACCGCTTGCAGAGTAGTTTTGGCTTGAACTTGCAGTGGAGTAGGTGATGCTGCTTGATGAGTAGTTGCTTACATCCACGCTGCCACTGGAAGTCTTGAATCCGTCCAACCAAGCACTCGTAAGACCCGTTGGCGCATTAAAGGACGAACCATTCGCGTTCACTGGTGGCAGATAAGTGACCGTAGGGTTGTAGTACGTGCCGTTGTTTGCGGAGTCGATCACTGCACTGTTGTTGCTATTGTTTTTCAAATAGCTCCAATCAGGCATGAAGTCGCTACCCATCGAACCCGAATCATCGAGCATCAGCACAATGTTCGGCGGGAGGGATGCCTGAATGATCAACGGGGCCGTGTCGACCATGACCGACGTGCCTGCCGCCTGTGCAGGCGTGCTGGCGACCCCAAGCCCCAGAACCGCCACGCTCGTATAGAGCAATTTGCCCATGAAACTGGCGGTCGTACTGCGCAGTCGGGATGTGATGTTCATGTCGGCTGTGCTCTCGAAGTTTGCGACGTGGAGGGCGGTTGCCCGGTCAACGAATGCGACGACTTAACCTTGCTTGATCATGGCCTGCAGCGTCACCACCGCGCGGCTGCCGACCGTGGCCGGGTCGCCGCTGCGCGCCGTAACGCGGTAATAGATGACCGTGGTGGATGTGCCCTGGGCACCATAGTTGTGGGCATTGGCAGTCTGGTTGTAGCCAGTACTCGAAGTCGGGTCGTACCAGTTGCCCATGTTTTCGATCACATACTGCGGCTGGCTGGCCGCGGCGCCGCTCTTGGTGAACAGGCCAGAGCCAGTACCCGCAGTCACCGTGTTGATCTTGGTGGTGTCGAGATTCGGATCACTGAACGGATTGGCCTGGCAGGCGACACCGCCCGCCTGACAATTGCGCGCAATGTCACCGGGGTTGGCGACGACACGCGCCGCAGCGGCGCGCATTGCCGCTTCCGCGCTCTGGAATGCGATCTGGCGGTCATAGAGATTGGCTGCCATTTTTTGCTGCATGATCGTGCCGCGAATGGCCGCAAACCCCACCAACATCACCACGACCAGCAATAGCAAGGCGACCACCAACGCGATGCCGCGCTGGCCTCGTCGAGGCGACTGCGACTGGCACTGTCGACGTCGCGCGCAGATGGCACGATCGATGTTCATGGACACCCCCGTTTTGGCGTTGTTTTCGCCGATACCGGACGACTTGCAGGAGAGTACGGAACTCATCTCAAATCACTCGATTGCGTAGTGTCGTGGTTGAGGTAAACGAGCGCGAGACCGGCTTGGCATTGACGCCAGCATTTTTATCGACGCTCTCCGTGGTCAAAGTGACCCTGACGGCATCCACTCCCGCCCAGTTGGTGACGGCGCTGGCGGCCACAAAACTGGTGCCACTTACCTGGTGATACAAAATGGACATCGTGGTGACGTCGCGCACCATTTCCGATGGTGTCGGCGTGGGTACACCGCCAGCAAGGCTCACAGCACTGCGAAATAGCGACTTTCCGCCCGCCACGTTGGTGCCGATGTACCAGTCGACAGCCGACAGCCTGGATATCTGCGCGTTGGATGCAAACGCATAGCTACTCCCGCTGCTGCACAGCGTGGGATAGCTCAGATCGGTCGTGCAATTACCCGGCGCCCCGCTGGCTGCATGCGTTAGGGTGCCGCTGGCGTTGCTGGTGATTTGCACGATGGCCGCATGATCCGGATCGCACACGATGACCACATCGCCTGTCTGGATATCCGTGGTGGTTTCGTTGAGCGTAAACGTCGCCGCTGGTTCGGAGTTGATCTTCACGCTGACGCCAGAGGCCTCGGCACCAATGAGAGTGATGGAATCCGTGCCAGCGAGGCGGGCGGTAGTTACCGCAACGTCGGTCTGCGTGCTGTCGTAACCGAGCACCGCATTGTTCCAGTTGGCCCACCAGGCAGGTGTCGACGTTTTGTTGTTGCCGTTGTTGAGTACGTTGGCAACGCGCCCACTGTTGTCGCAACCGGTAAGCCCCGCGGCGCGGATGTCGCGCGCCATCATCTCGAAGGCCATGCGCGAGTTGTCCTGCACGTTGCTCAACGCCTGATTGGACCGATAGACCTGTTGATTGGACAGGAACACGCTACTCACACCGGCGATGACGACCAGGCCGAGCAGCAGCGCTACCATCAACTCGATCAGCGTGAAACCGGCCATCAACCTGGGCTGGCGGCGCGCAACGCTGGATACTTTGAAACGCGTCTTCATAGCATGGCCTTGGTGGTCACCGTCTGAGCGCTTGCACCACCCTTGCCCGCGCGACTGTCATCGAAAGTGATGGTGATGAGGCAGTCTCCGAGGGTGGTGCAAAGGATGGTCCCTGAGGTGCTCGCGGCACTCCCCAGGGTTGCGCCCAACTGATTGCACCAGGCATTGAGCTGATAGGCCGACAGGCTACCTGCCGCGGCTGGGCATGCATTGGCCGTCACGGTCGTGTTGTACGGCGAGCCGGCCTGCGTGGCGACGGCGAAATCTACGCGCATGGCATCCAGGATCGAATAGCTGGAGATGGTAGCCATGCTGCGCGCCATGGCACTGTTGTTGGTGGACAACGACATGGCCTGCAGCGCCGCAATGCCCAGGAAGGCAATGGACAGCACCAGCACCGCGATCAGAACCTCGATGAGGCCGACGCCGGCCTGTTGCTGTCGTGCGCGCGGCTCTTGGGCCCGTCTGGAAAATGAGGATGTCATAGCCGATTCGCTCGTTGCCATCGCTTGCCAATGCTCAACCTGTGCACGCCTTGGCTTGCCGGCCAGGCGTTGGATCACAGCCCAAATGCGGTTGTTCATCAGGGGCACGCCCCCGACGAAGTGGTTGTGGTCAGGATGGAGCCAGCAGCCATCGCGATCAGTCGATGATTGTTGGTGAGATAGGCGCTTGTGCAGATATCGGCGACTGGTCCCGTGTACGGCGTCGTTGTGCCAACGGCCTGGGCCAAACCTTGTCCGCTGAAGCGCAACGCCTTCATGTCGCCGCTTAGCTGCAGCGGATCGGTCAGACCGGCTACGCCCGCACGCGCCTGCGTAGCGGTGGTTCCGGTCATCACTAACACTGCGCCGGTCGTCGTACCGCACCCCGTTCCAAGGGTATCGCTCGTATTGTTGCTGGCTGAGTTGCTGCACAGCTGCGCATTCGCATTGCGCTTGATCGCTTCCATCCGCGCCGTATTTATCGCCGCGACAACATCATTGGCTGTTGTCGTGAGCTTGTTGGAGATCGTGATTGTCCTGAAGCTGGGCACGGCGATCAAAATGAGCACCGTGGCAACGGTGAGCGTGACCATCAGCTCGATCAGCGTAAAACCTCGCTGAGCCTTGCGCGAAGTCAGGCGCTTGCAGCTCACCTGCGCGGCCTTCGTAAGGTGGCCGAGAAACGGCTGATTCATAGGTCATCCTGATAACAGTCGTGGCCTATCGGAGAGAACCCCGTAGCCATGCAAGCATCGAACTCGTTGGTGCGTAGTCCGGCGAGGCGCACAAACATCACCCCGACCAGCAGCGTGCTTCGCTGACGCGACAAGACGTTCATGGATTTCCCCTTGAGTCCCCCGGGCCCCCTTTGACCCTAGGCTTACTGTAGCCCTCACCCCCGGGCTAACGACTAGGCCTCCACTGACAAACGGCAGGAATCATCCGACAGGCGGGATAAACATGAGCCGACAAGGGTGATCGCGATCACAAGCGCCTGACAGGGCCACCGGGGCGAGCAGAGTACGGGGCGCCGGCCGACCCAAAAGATCGGCTTTTCTACGCTGGGGCGGAAATAGGCGGGTGATCGTATCCACCAAATGGCCTCAGTAAGCCATTTTCCTTCTGATCACCGAACGACCTAATCCCCAGAGTCTCCCCCCGGCACGCTCCTGCCCTTTTCACGCCGCACGCGCGATCGGGTAGTCATTAGCGGATCAGGGCACCAGCCGACGCTTTCCGCGAACCCCGCCAAGCATGCAACTGGCTTTCGCAGAGCGGCAATACAGCTAGGGAGGCGCGCGCCGGCGCCTGGCTTAATAATCGCCGGAACATTGTTCATCTGTACCAAGCGACCAAGACGGGTTCCTGAGCGACCAAGGGCGACAAGCACAATATCGCCACGGAGTTTGGTGACCGTCAAAGCGCGCCCAGGATAGGCGAGCAAACGTCGCCGCAAAACTGATTCATGGATGTAACACCCATGTGCAATGCGCATGCCGTTGCTGTTGAACTGGACCGTGTCGATAGTTATCGATTTGTCATCCATTTATCCAAAACAAAAAGGTCTGCGAGACCGGAATCTTCGCAAACCTTTAGTTGTTGGGGTGCCGGAAATGGGAATCGAACAAGAGTCGTAAATGGCTCCATGCTTCACCTGAAAGAGTCAAACGCCAGCCTCGTACTCACAACCTCATTCACAATCACCAGCACGCTGCGGCTGGCGGCCCTTATGGCATATGCGAGGAATCTGGCTGGCCAGTTCGATGTTGTAGCCGACCGTAATCGCGTAGCGCCGAAGGCCCTGGGCCGTCGACACGATCAGCGTCATGAAGATTGCGCATGGTCAGTTCTTGGCTGGCCACCCCTAGATCTGACCGAGTGCGCCGCTCCGTGTCGGGGCGAACTGCACTCAAAAACGTATTCACGAGCTGAGACAGCTATGGGTGTACATCTGCGAATGCCCGAGACGCAAAAAACCCCGCAGTTGCGCGGGGTTTCGGGCCATTCGCGGACTCCTACGGACGCCTACGAATGAATAAATGGTGCCGGAAATAGGAATCGAACCTACGACCTACGCATTACGAATGCGCCGCTCTACCAACTGAGCTATTCCGGCGAGGAATCGCTAATTCTACGGAGCCAAGGGGTACCGTGCAAGACGTGGCCCGTCAAAGGCTCGCGGATGCGCTGCCGGTGATGCGCAGTTCCTTGGGCAACGCGAAGGTGATCGTCTCCGGCTCGCCGTCCAGCTCGCACACGTCGCCAGCTCCCCACGATTGCAGCCGAGCGATAACATCACGCACCAGCTTTTCGGGTGCCGACGCGCCGGCGGTCAACCCGATGCGGGTCACACCGTCCAGCCAGCTGCGCTCGATGTGCTCGGCACCGTCGATGAGATAGGCCGTTACGCCCTGCTTTTCGGCCAGCTCACGCAGGCGGTTGGAGTTGGAGCTGTTGACCGAGCCAACCACCAGCATCAAGTCCACCGCATCTGCGAGACGGCGCACGGCATCCTGGCGGTTCTGGGTGGCGTAGCAGATATCGTCCTTGCGCGGCCCCTCGATGTCCGAGAATTTCTCGCGCAGCGCCTCGATGATGGCCTTGGTGTCGTCCACCGAGAGTGTGGTCTGGGTGACGTAGGAAAGCTCATGCGGGAATTTCGGCTGCAGCTCGGCGACACTTTCAACCGACTCCACCAGCAGAATCTCGCCCGTGTTGGCCGGATTCCATTGCCCCATCGTGCCTTCGACTTCCGGATGGCCGGCGTGCCCGATCAACACCACGCTGCGACCAGTGCGGCCCAGGCGCGCGACTTCCATATGTACCTTGGTCACCAGCGGACAGGTGGCGTCGAACACCTTGAGTCCGCGCTGGTCTGCTTCTTCGCGCACGGCCTTGGAGACGCCATGCGCGCTGAAGATCACGGTGGCGCCATCGGGCACTTCGCTCAACTCCTCCACGAACACCGCACCGTCTGCACGAAGCTTGTCCACTACGTAGCGGTTGTGCACCACCTCGTGGCGAACATAGATCGGCGCACCATAGGATTCGAGCGCGCGCTCGACGATGGCGATGGCGCGGTCCACACCAGCGCAAAATCCGCGGGGGTTGGCGAGCAGGATGTCCACGAAAACTCCGGACCCGGCTGGGTCGACTGACAGGCGGCTATTATCGCACGCCCCGTCTGGCCACACGTTACGGCGCGTTCAGGCCTTCGCCTTGCCTGCAAACAGGCCGAACACGATCAGCATCACTGCGCCCACGGTAATGCCGCAATCGGCGACGTTGAACACCGGATAGCTCCATTCCCGGTAGTACACCTGGATGAAATCGGTGACCTGCGCCGCATGCAGCCGGTCGATCAGATTGCCCAGTGCGCCACCCACGATCAGCCCTAGCGGCATCGCCGTGCGCCAGTCGCGGCGCGGCGTGCGCGATAGCCACACCACCAGCACTGCGCTGATCGCAACCGCCAGCAATACGAAGAACCAGCGCTGCCATCCTGTGCTGCTCGCCAGGAAGCTGAAGGCCGCGCCCGTGTTGAATGCCAGCGTCCAGTTAAGAAAACCCGGAATCACCAGATGCGGCATGCCAGCCGGCTGCAGCGCGCCCAGTGCCCACCATTTGCTGAGCTGGTCGAGCACGATGACGACTGCGGAAAGCGACAGCCAGGAGAGTGCGTTGGGTTTGGGATTCATGAGCACATCGTTGCGAGATTTAACTCCCTCTCCCCTGTGGGTAGAGGATTGGGGTGAGGGACCGGTCTTGCAGCGGTACTGCTACAGAGCGATTGATCGACTAATGAAACGCTTCCGCGAGCACCCACCCCTCACCCCGGCCATCTCCCCAAAAGGGAGAGGCGGAAGCGTTGCGGTTTGGGTTAGAACCAGCGGCGATCTTCGCCCGGACCTTCCACGTTGCTGATGCAGCGCTCGCAAAGTTCCGGATGCGCGGCGTGCGTGCCAACATCGTCGCGACGGTGCCAGCAGCGCACGCACTTGGCGGCGTCACTCACCGTGGCAGAGACCCAAACGTCAGCGCCTTCCAGCTCGGTCAACACCGCGTCGGCCGGCTGACCACCGGCCAGGTCCAGGCGCAGGTCCGAGGTGATGAAGAAAAAGCGCAACTCGGAAGCCGTCGGCACATAGCGCGACACGATGGACTGGTCCGCGTGGATGGCCAGCTTCGCTTCCAGCGAGGCACCGATCTGCCCGCTTTTGCGCATACCTTCGAGCACGCGCGAAGCGGTCTCGCGGATGGCCAGTAGATCGGACCAATAGCGGCGCTGCTCCGGTGAACCCTGGGTAGCGGCCAGCCCTTCGTACCAGGTTTCGAACAGCACGCTCTCGCTGCGCTTGCCCGGCATGCTCTGCCAAATTTCTTCGGCGGTGAAGGTCAGCACCGGCGCTAGCCAGCGCACCAGCGCCTCGGCAATGCGATACATCGCGCTCTGTGCGCTGCGGCGACCGTGGCTGTCGGTCGGCATCGTGTAGAGACGATCCTTGGTGATATCCAGGTACAACGCGCCCAGCTCGTTGGTGCAGAAGTTCTGCACGCGCTGCACGATCTCGGGGAAGTCGTAACGGTCGTATGCAGCCGTTACGGCTTGCTGCACGTCGCAAGCCTGCTGCACGGCCCATTGGTCCAGCAGCAGGCTCTGTTCCACCGGCACCAAATGCTTCGAAGGATCGAAACCATCCAGGTTGCCGAGCAGGAAGCGCGCGGTGTTGCGGATGCGGCGATACGTATCGGAAACGCGCTTGAGGATCTCATCCGACAGCGACATCTCGTTGCGGTAGTCGGTGGAGCAGATCCACAGGCGCAGGATGTCCGCGCCCAGCGTCTTCATGATGTCCTGCGGCTCGATGCCGTTGCCCAGCGACTTGGACATCTTGCGGCCCTGCGCATCCACGGTGAAGCCGTGGGTGAGCACGTCCTGGTACGGCGCACGCGCGAACATCGCGGTCGAGGTGAGCAGCGACGACTGGAACCAGCCGCGATGTTGGTCGGAGCCTTCCAGGTACATCACTTTGTAGCTGTCCGCACTGCCCTGCTGCAGTTCCGGACGCTGGCCGACTACGGCGAAATGGCTGACGCCGGAATCGAACCACACGTCGAGCACATCGAGGACCTTCTCATAGTCCTTCGCCTGGTCACCCAGCAGCTCGGCCGCATCCAATGCGTACCACGCGTCGATGCCGCCCTGCTCCATGCGCTTGGCTACCTGTTCCAGCAGCGCGACGCTGTCCGGATGCGGCTCCTGCGTGGCCTTGTGCACGAACAGAGCGATGGGCACGCCCCAGGTGCGCTGGCGCGAGATGCACCAGTCGGGACGATCGCCCACCATGCCGGCAATACGCTCTTCGCCCCAGCCCGGCACCCAGCGCACTTGCTTGATCGCGTCGAGCGCGTTCTTGCGCAGATCAGCCTGTTCCATGCTGATGAACCACTGCGGCGTGGTGCGGAAGATCACCGGCGTCTTGTGGCGCCAGCAATGCGGATAGCTGTGTTCGATCTTGGCAAAGGCCAGCAGCACGCCACGACGACGCAGCAATTCGACGATCTCGTCGTTGGCCTTCCACAGGTGCTTGCCGGCGATAACGGTGCCGTCCAGCGCAGCCGGCGTATCGGCGCGATACGTGCCACGGCTCTCCGTATAGTTGAGCGTCTCGATACCGTACTTGCGTGAGACAACGAAGTCTTCCACGCCGTGGTCGGGCGAGGTATGCACCGCGCCAGTACCGTCCTCGGCCGAGACATGCTCCCCGAGCAACACCGGCACTTCGCGCGCATAGAACGGATGCCTGAGCATCACGCCTTCCAGCGCCTGACCTGCAACGTGACCGAGCACGGTTGCCTGCTCAAGGCCGTAGCGCTGCGACGCCTTCTCCGCGAGCGCGCTGGCGACGACCAGCAGCACGCGCTGGCCATCACGCGGCTTGGCCTCGATCAGCGCGTATTCCAGATCGGCGCCCAGCGACACGGCAAGGCTTTCCGGCAACGTCCAGGGCGTAGTGGTCCAGATCGGAATGGCGACGATGGCATCGCCCGCATCGACGCCGAACTTCTGCGCTAGCGCCTTCGTGTCGACTGCGTCATAGGCGACATCGACCGCCGGCGAGGTCTTGTCGGCGTATTCGATCTCCGCTTCGGCCAACGCCGAACCGCAATCGAAGCACCAGTACACCGGCTTGGCACCACGCACGACGTGACCATTGGCGACGATCTTCGCCAGCGCACGCACCATGTCGGCTTCGTACTTGAAGTCCATGGTGCGATACGGATGATCCCAGTCGCCGAGCACGCCCAGGCGCTTGAAATCGGTGCGCTGCAGGTCTATCTGCTGCTGCGCGTACTCGCGACACTTTTGGCGGAAGGCGGCGGCGTCGAGCTTGTCGCCCGCCTTGCCGAACTTCTTCTCCACCGCAATCTCAATCGGCAGGCCATGGCAGTCCCAGCCTGGCACGTACGGCGCGCGATAGCCCGCCAGCAGGCGCGACTTCACCACCACATCCTTGAGCACCTTGTTTACCGCGTGACCCAGGTGGATCGCGCCGTTGGCGTACGGCGGGCCGTCATGCAGCACAAACACCTTGTCGCGATCGGCCGCGCGTTGCTGGATCTGCGCATAACGGCCGATCTGCTCCCAATCGGCCAGCCACTTGGGCTCGCGCTTGGGAAGATCGCCACGCATCGGAAATTCCGTCTGCGGCAGGTTGATGGTGTTCTTGTAATCCTGGGTCATTGCCTGATTTGCCGTCGGGTTGTGGCTGGCGCGGTTCTGCCTGCGCCGTGACTTTGCCTGCGGCGCCGCCATGGACATGGCCAAAGCGCCAACGTTACCGGATTTGGGCCGTTTACGCCTCGCTGAGACGCGGATTCATGCCCAACAATTCGCGCGACTGACGGGCATCTTTGGCCATCTGGACGGTCAGGGCGTCCAGATCGTCGAATTTCTGCTCGTCGCGCAGCTTGGCCACGAATTCCACCGCCATGCGCTGGCCGTAGAGGTCACCGTCGAAATCGAACAGATGCACCTCCAGCAGCGGCTCGGGAACTTCATTGACAGTCGGCCGCACACCGAGACTGGCCACGCCCGGCCAACTGCATTCGCTTTCGCCCAGCCCCACTCGCACCGCAAAAATGCCATGGACCGGGCTGGTGCGATCGCGCAGGTGAATATTGGCGGTGGGATAGCCCAGCTGGCGCCCCAACTGCTTGCCGTATTCCACCTTGCCCTCGATCACGAAGGGGCGACCCAGCAGCGGCGCAGCCCCAGTGAACTCGCCCGCGGCCAGCAGCATGCGCACGCGGGTCGCCGAGACGCGTGCGCCGTCCAGCAGCACGGATGGCATGGTCCGGGCGACAAAGCCATGGACCTGACCCATCGCCTCAAGCAAGGCCACGTCGCCGCCCCGCTTGTGCCCGAAACGGAAATCACCGCCGACCCATACCTCGCGGGCAGCCACGCGCTCGACCAGCACGCGCCGCACGAAGTCCTCGGCGGACATCGCGGTCAGCGCACCGTTGAAGCGCAGCAGCAGCAGATGCTCCATGTCGGCCGCATCGAACCCAAGTAATTTCTCGCGCACGCTGGACAACCGCGGCACCGGTTCGGGAGAGAAGTAGGCCCGCGGCAGCGGCTCGAAGCTCACCACCACCGGTGTCAGGCCACGCTCGATCGCACGCTCGCGCACCTGCGCGAGCAAGGCCTGGTGACCACGATGCAGGCCGTCGAACGCGCCGACGGCGACCACACTGCCACCGGGCGCCAGACAGGGGCCGGCGACATCCCTGGAAAGTCTCATCATTCAGCGAGTATAGCGGCTGAGGCGCGCCGCCCAGCTTGCCCGCGAATCACACGCCACGCAGTTCGCGCAGACGGAACCCGGCCCCGAACAGCGTCGCTACATAGGCGCCGCCGCCCGCAACCACCAGCACGGCCAGATGCCACACGCGGGTCCATTTGTCCGCTTGCGTCCAGTCTGGCCAGATCCACATGCCCAGCAGCAGCACCACGATCATCACAGTGCAGGACAGCACCAGCCGCAGCATGTGACGCGACCAACCCGGCTGGCGCTCGTACACGCCGGCCTGACGCAGCCAGCGCCACAGCAAGCCCAGGTTGATATAGCTGGCCAGCGCACTGGCCATGCCCAGCGCCATATGCAAACCCGGCACCACGGCTATCCCATCCAGCCAGGGCAACTGCCTTTGTTCTGGCTTGGCCCACAGGACGAACAGGAAGGCCACGAACACGACATTCAGCACCATGTTCGCCACCAGCGAGGCCACGCCCGCGCGCACCGGCGTCCTGGTGTCCTGACGCGAGTAGAACGCCGGCAGCACCACCTTGACCAGGGCGAACGCCGGCAGACCAAAACTCAACGCGGTGATCGAGAGAGTCGCCATGCGCGTATCGAACGGCGTGAACTGGCCGTGCTGGAACAACGTCGCTACCAGCGGCCTGGCCAGCAGCATCAGGGCGAACATCGCCGGCACCGCGATCAGCAGCGTAATGCGCAGCCCCCAGTCCAGCGCCTTGGAAAAACCCTCTCGATCCGTGGTCACGTGATGTCGCGACAACGCCGGCAGGATCACCGTGCCCAGCGCCACACCGAACAGACCGAGTGGCAATTCGAGGAAGCGGTCAGCCTGCGACAACCAGCTCTGCGAACCGGTTATCAGGTAGGCCGCGATCACGGTATCCAGCAGCAGATTGATCTGCGCCACTGATGAGCCAAACAGGGTGGGCACCATCAACTTGAGGATGCGGCGCACATCCGGATGACTCCAACCCCAGCGCGGCAGAGTGAGCAGATCCAGCCCGCGAAGCGACGGCAACTGGAACAGCAACTGCAGGATGCCCGCCAGCAGAATCGCCCAGCCCATGGCCATGATCGGCGGATTCAGATGGCGTGACAGCCACAGCGCACCACCGATCATGCACAGGTTTAGGATCACCGGCGTCAGCGCTGGCAACGCGAAACGATGAAAGCTGTTGAGCGCACCACCGCTCAGCGCGGTCAGCGAAACAAACAGCAGAAACGGAAAAGTAAGCCGCAGTAATTGCGTGGTCAGCGCGAATTTCTCGGGCGTATCTGCCGCGCCCTGCGAGAACAGCGCAGCCACCTGCGGCGCAAAGACCACGCCCAACGCCGTGATCACCAGCAGCACGCCGCCCAACGTTCCCGAGACCCGCGACATCAGTTGCTTGAGGTCCTCATGGCTTCGTTTTTCCTTCACTTCCGTGAAGACCGGCACGAAGGCCGTGGAGAACGAACCTTCGGCAAACAGGCGGCGCATGAAGTTGGGAATGCGAAACGCCACCCAGAACGCGTCCGTCGCCGCATTGGCCCCGAACACCGCATTGATGGACATGTCCCGGACCAGACCGAGTACGCGCGAAATCATGGTCATGCTGCTGAACGACAGCAGCCCACGGAACATGCTGGGAGACTTCATGCCTCTGACGGAGCCTTTGCTTGATTGAGCGCCAGGCCGTGTCGAAACCGACCCCCTGCCCGGAAAGGCGCTTAGTGTGACAGCGCTTGTGGGCGAGATCACGGCCCAGACGTGGCATAATGCGGGCTACCCGCTTCCGCCTTGACGCCTTTCAGATAGCGCTGCAATAGGCTGAGCGTCTTGACAAACGGCTAACCTATTGACGCTGCGGCGCATTGGCCGCATAATCGCCGTCTTTTTCCAACCCAGCAATTCCGGAGTTCTACCTTGGCCAACATCAAGTCCGCGAAGAAGCGCGCGCGCCAGTCCGAGCAGCGCCGCCTGCGCAACGTCAGCGCCCGTTCCATGGTGCGCACCGCCCTCAAGAAGGTCGTCAAGGCCATTGAGGCCAAGGACAAGGC
This sequence comes from Dyella sp. OK584, assembly GCF_057787755.1. Taxonomy (NCBI): domain Bacteria; kingdom Pseudomonadati; phylum Pseudomonadota; class Gammaproteobacteria; order Lysobacterales; family Rhodanobacteraceae; genus Dyella; species Dyella sp. OK584. The sequence continues at coordinate 2,582,509 of NZ_CM173542.1, read as the reverse complement.
TGCTGCCACCGAGGCTTTTGCCGCCGCACAGCCGATCATGGATCGCTACGCAGCGCGCGGCCTGATCCACAAGAACAAGGCTGCTCGCCATAAGAGCCGTCTCAACGCGAAGATCCGCGAGCTGGCGTAAGCCTGCTGGTGTAACGATATTCGGGTTGGTCAGAAAAGCCGGCGAAAGCCGGCTTTTTTGTAGCTAATGGAGAGCGGGCCGGCGAAAGCCGGCTTTTGTGTAGCTGATGGAGAGCGGGCCGGCGAAAGCCGGCTTTTGTGTAGCCGATGGAGAGCGGGCCGGCGAAAGTCGGCTTTTGTGTACCCATCAGCGCCCGCCCGCCCCGATTTTAAGCCCTTTCTGCTTCGACGCGTTGCTGCATAGCCGCTATCCGTGAGGTAGCACGTCACCTATCTGGCGGGCGCCTGTCGCCAAGCATGTACCCAGCACATCGCTACGAGCCCTTCGGGCCATTTTCTTTGGGTTACTTTTCTTTGACTCCGGGCATCCTGCCCTCCGCCCTTCGGGTCGGCTTCGCCGTTCGTACGCGCTCCTGCGCGTGCGTGGGCCAGCAGAAGAAAAGTGACTCGAGCGTCCCACGGGGACTAGCTCCGCGTCGCCGGCAGGCGATTGAAACGCCCGCCGCGCAGGCGGCACCCTGGCGGCAAGGCGACAATCAAGCCATACCGCTACCGGGCCCCGGCCTGCACCCAGGTGACGGACGGCCAAAAAAAGAAGCAGCGAGGCGAGGCTGCCCCTCGCTCTAGCCCTTTCCCCAGTGGGGAGAGAGAGATAAAAAAAGCGGCCGGTGGCCGCCTTTTCATGGACTGGGGTTAGTAAACGAGGCTCGATTACTCCGCAGCCCCTTCCCCACGCCGCCGTACATCCCCCGGCAGCATATCGGTACGTTCCTGGTGCGCCATGTGCTGGGCCTCAAGGAAACGCCACACCTGCTGACACACCGGCGTTGTGTTCTCGCGCGCGATGGCTGAAACGAGGAACCACGGCTCCTTCCACTCCAGCCTCTTCACGATGTCCTCGGCAACGGCCTGTCGCTCATCCTCCGGCAGCACGTCCGCCTTGTTCATCACCAGCCAGCGCGGACGCTGCAGCAGCTCCGGATCGAACTTCTCCAGCTCCTGTTCGATGGCGTGCACCTGCTCCACCGGGTCGGAGCCGTCGATGGGCGCGATGTCGACGACGTGCAGCAACAAGCGCGTGCGCGACACATGACGCAGGAACTGGATACCCAGACCCGCACCGTCCGCCGCGCCCTCGATCAGGCCCGGGATGTCGGCGATCACGAAGCTCTGGTCGGTGCCCAGGCTGACTACGCCCAGGTTCGGGTGCAGCGTGGTGAACGGATAGTCGGCCACACGTGGCGTCGCCGCGGATACCGCACGAATGAAGGTGGACTTGCCTGCATTGGGGAAGCCGAGCAAACCCACGTCGGCCAGCAGCTTCAGCTCCATCTTCAGCTCGCGCACGTCACCCGGCGTACCCGGCGTTGACTTGCGCGGCGCGCGGTTCACTGAGCTCTTGAAGTGGATGTTGCCCAGGCCACCTTTGCCGCCCTGCGCCACAAGCAGGCGCTGGCCATGCTGGGTGAGGTCACCGATGGTTTCGTCGGTGTCGACATTGATGATCACGGTGCCCACTGGCACACGGATGAAGGTGTCCTCACCGCCCTTGCCGTACATCTGGCTGCCCATGCCGTTCTGGCCACGCTCGGCCTTGAACACGCGCTGGTGGCGAAAGTCGATCAGCGTATTGAGGCCTTCGTCGGCCACCAGCCACACCGAGCCGCCGCTGCCGCCGTCACCGCCGTCAGGGCCGCCAAAGGGAATGAATTTTTCGCGACGGAAGCTGATGCATCCGTTGCCGCCGTCACCGGCTTGAACCTTGATGATGGCTTCGTCGACGAATTTCATGGGAAGGGTCCGGGGGATAAGAAAACTTGGGGATGAGGACGCGCAGCCGCGCTGCATCATAAGGGATTCGGGGACTTGCGCCTTGCGCGCCCGATTCCGTCAGTCCACTTCCCGACAAAAACAAAGGCCCCGCCAAGGCGGGGCCTTCGCTGCAACATCGAAAGAGAATTAACCCTTGACGACGTCGACGAACCGGCGGTTCTGCGGGCCACGGACCTTGAACTGAACGGTACCGTCGACCAGCGCGAACAGGGTGTGGTCGCGACCAAGACCCACGCCGGTACCGGCATGGAACTGGGTGCCGCGCTGACGCACGATGATGTTGCCGGCCTCGATGGCCTGGCCACCGTAGATCTTGACGCCGAGGTACTTCGGGTTCGAATCGCGACCGTTGCGGCTGGAACCTACGCCTTTTTTATGTGCCATGACTTAGTGCTCCAGTTGCTCAGGCGTTGATGCCCGTGATCTCGACTTCGGTGAAATGCTGACGATGTCCCATCTGCTTCTTGTGGTGCTTGCGGCGACGGAACTTGATGATGCGGATCTTGTCGGCACGGCCGTGCTTGCGCACAGTGGCGCTGACGGTGGCACCAGCAACGGTGGGCGCACCAACGGTGATCGACTCACCGGCACCAACCAGCAGAACTTCGTCGAAGTTGATTGCGGCGCCTTCTTCGGCGTTCAGCAACTCCACGCGCAGGACGTCGCCCTGCTGAACGCGGTACTGCTTGCCGCCGGTCTTGATGACTGCGTAACTCATGGGAATATCCCTTCTGTCGTTATTCTCTTGGGCTCGCCGGCCGGAAACCGGCACTGACGAACTGCTGAGTATAGCGATCCGTCCGGTGTCTGGTCAATTACTGACCACTTGCCACCTGCAATCGGCCCCGCACACGCTCACTGACCGCCCTGGGGGTTGGCCTGGCTGGACGTTTTGGCCGGTGCCGCCTTGACATCCGCCGGGGCGGGAGCCTTGGTTTCCGTCTTGGCCGGGGCCTTTGCGGTAGCGGCGGGCTTCTTGGCGGGAGCCTTCTTGGCAGGTGCCTTGGCCTTGGATTTCGCCGGTGCCTTGGGAGTTGCCTTCACGGGCGCGTCCTCGGCCTCCCCGTCGTCGGTCTGCTGAACCGCTGCGCCGACAAGCCCCGCCGCGCCCCCGACCTGAGCCGACGCCGCGATCTTGGCTGGGCAGCGACCACTGGCGTCCAGGCTGCCCTTCTGCTTCAGCTCCGAAATCATCTGTTCGCTGCGGTCATGACTCCACTGCCGCCCCGCCTGATTGGCTTCCGCCATGGTGGTGGGCATCTCGTTGATCACTTTCTGACCAAGCGGGGAACGATAGAACCTCAGCAGGCCGTCCAGCTCGTCCGCTGTGAAATGGTGCTGATAAACGGGCACCAGGCGGCCGATGAACTGCTGGGTCCCATTGGCGTCGATGTAGTTCTGCCAGTAGTCGGCGGACACGCACGGCAGCGACTGCTGCATGGTCGTCACGGCCTGATAGTTCATCTGGCTCAGCATCTTGCCCACGCCGACGACGTCCATAAGCTGGCGAACCTGAGCTTCGCTGGCGGGCGCCGAAGCCGCTCTGGCCGTCACGCCAACCATTGCAAGCGCCAGCGTGGCGCCCCATTTGATCCAGTTACCCATCCGCACTCTCTGTTGCCCTGGCCCAGGCTGGCCAAAGACCTATTAAGCCATAGTCCGGCCGACCTTCCCTGAAGGCGGCCAGACGACTCGGGCGGGCAATAACTAACCTGGTTAGTTTGATATAGTGCAGTTTTTCCCTCACCCACTCTCCCGGGCGACATGGACACGATCCGCATACGCGGCGCACGCACGCATAACCTCAAGAACATCGACCTGGACCTCCCCCGTGACCGGTTGATCGTCATCACCGGCTTGTCGGGTTCGGGCAAGTCGTCGTTGGCATTCGACACGATCTACGCCGAAGGCCAGCGCAGGTACGTCGAATCACTTTCGGCCTACGCACGGCAATTCCTCTCGATGATGGAAAAGCCTGATGTGGACCACATCGAAGGTCTGTCGCCAGCCATTTCGATCGAGCAGAAGTCCACCTCGCATAACCCTCGTTCGACCGTGGGTACCATTACCGAGGTGTACGACTACCTGCGCCTGCTTTATGCCCGCGTAGGCACGCCACGCTGCCCGGACCACGGCATCCCGCTGGAAGCTCAGACCGTAAGCCAGATGGTGGACGCCACGCTCGCGCTCGATCCGGAGAAGCGCTATATGCTGCTTGCGCCGGTGATCCGGGAGCGCAAGGGCGAACATGTGCAGGTGTTCGACCAATTGCGCGCGCAGGGTTTCGTGCGCGCCCGCGTCGATGGCGCCGTCTACGACCTCGACGCCGTGCCGCCGCTCACGCTGCGCCAGAAGCACACCATCGAAGCGGTGATCGACCGCTTCCGTCCCCGTGACGACATCAAGCAACGCCTGGCCGAATCGTTCGAGACGGCATTGCGGCTTGGCGACGGCCTAGTGATCCTGGCCGACATGGACGACGCCAGCGCGAAGGAGCAGTTGTTTTCCTCGCGCTATTCCTGCCCCGTGTGCGACTACTCGCTGCCGGAGTTGGAGCCGCGCCTGTTCTCCTTCAACTCACCGGTGGGCGCTTGCCCCTCGTGCGATGGTCTCGGCGTCACCCAGGTGTTCGATGCCGCTCGCGTCGTCGGCCACCCGGAACTGTCCCTGGCGAACGGCGCGGTGCGTGGCTGGGATCGCCGCAATGCGCATTATTTCCAACTGATCCTTTCGCTGGCTGCGCACTACCGCATCGATGTCGACACGCCGTGGCAGAAACTGCCCGCTGATGTGCAGAAAGCCGTCCTGTATGGCAGCGGCAAGGAAAGCATCGCGTTCAAGTACCTCACCGAGCGTGGCGGCCGCGTTACGCGCGAGCATCCGTTCGAAGGCATCCTTCCGAACATGGATCGTCGCTACAAGGAAACCGAATCGCCTGCCGTACGCGAGGAACTGGCCAAGTACATCAGCGACCAGCCCTGCCCCGAATGCCACGGCCAGCGACTCAATCGCTCCGCACGCAACGTGTTCGTGGCCGATCACGCACTGCCCTCGCTCACCTCGCGTTCCATCGACGATTCACTCGCCTTCTTCGAAGCGCTCAAGCTCAGCGGATGGCGTGGCGAAATCGCGGTGAAGATCATCAAGGAGATCCGCGAGCGACTGACGTTCCTCAATGACGTGGGCCTCAATTACCTCACGCTGGATCGCCAGGCCGATTCGCTCTCCGGCGGCGAGGCACAGCGCATTCGCCTCGCCTCGCAAATCGGCGCGGGCCTGGTCGGCGTGATGTACGTGCTCGACGAACCGTCCATCGGCCTGCATCAGCGCGACAACGAGCGCCTGCTGGGCACGCTGACGCGACTGCGCGACCTCGGCAACACCGTTATCGTGGTCGAGCATGACGAAGACGCCATCCGCATGGCGGACCATGTTCTCGATATCGGCCCGGGCGCGGGCGTGCACGGCGGCGAAATCGTTGCGCAGGGCACGCTGAAAGATCTGCTCGCCTCGCCTCGCTCGGTCACCGGGCAGTTCCTCTCCGGCAAGCGCGGCATCAAGGTGCCGAAAGAGCGACGCCAGCAGCTCGACGCCGATTCGTGGCTGCACCTCAGGGGCGCCAGCGGCAACAATCTGAAGAACGTCGATCTGGGGATTCCCGCCGGCCTGTTCACCTGCGTCACCGGTGTGTCGGGTTCGGGCAAGTCCACGCTGATCAACGACACGTTGTTCCGGCTCGCCGCGACCGAATTGAATGGCTCAAGCGCACAAGCTGCGTCGTATGAGTCGATCGACGGACTGGAGCTGTTCGACAAGGTGGTGGACATCGACCAGTCGCCGATCGGCCGCACGCCTCGTTCCAACCCGGCTACATATACCGGCTTGTTCACGCCTTTGCGCGAGTTGTTTGCACAGGTTCCTGAAGCACGTGCGCGCGGCTACACGCCGGGCCGTTTCAGCTTCAATGTGCGCGGTGGTCGCTGCGAAGCCTGCGAAGGCGACGGCATGATCAAGGTGGAGATGCACTTTTTGCCCGACGTGTACGTGCCTTGCGACGTATGCCACGGCAAGCGCTACAACCGCGAGACGTTGGAAGTGCACTACAAGGGCCACACCATCGCCGACGTGCTCGACATGACGGTGGAAGATTCACTGAAGCTGTTTGAGAACGTACCGACCATCGCGCGCAAACTGGAAACGCTGCGCGCGGTCGGCCTGGACTACATCAAGCTCGGCCAGAGCGCGACCACGCTTTCCGGTGGCGAAGCTCAGCGCGTGAAGCTCTCCAAGGAACTATCCAAGCGCGACACCGGCCGCACGCTGTACATCCTCGACGAGCCAACCACCGGACTGCACTTCCACGACATCGAGCAACTGCTCGACGTGCTGCATCAGCTGGTCGACCAGGGCAATACGGTGGTGGTGATCGAGCATAATCTCGACGTGATCAAGACCGCCGACTGGCTGGTTGATCTCGGCCCGGAAGGTGGTGGCGGTGGTGGTCGCATCCTCGTCGCCGGCACGCCGGAAACGGTGGCTGCCACGCCAGGCTCGCACACGGGACACTTCCTTGCCTCGCATCTCGATATGAAGCCCGCCAAAGCGGCCAAGGTCGAGAACAACGGCAAGAGCAAACCCGCATTACGGAAGAAGACTGCATGAGCTCCACCCAGCCGGCGCCCCAGAAGCGCACCCGCAAGGCCGAGGCGCAGGACAGTGCCCCGGCCGCTCTGACTCTTCAGTTACCCGTAACGTCACCAAAGCCGCTGTTCGTCGCACCGATCGGCGTGCGTTGGCGCGACCTCGACGCGTTCAATCACGTCAACAATTCCAACTACCTCACCTACCTGGAAGAGGCGCGGTTGCAGTGGCTACGGCACGTGCCAGGCTGGTTCGATGAGCACTCGATGCCGGTGCTCGCCGCCAGCGAAATCAACTATCGCCGCCCGATCGAGTGGCCAACTCAACTGCAGGTGGAACTGAGCTGCGAGCGTCTCGGCAACAGCTCGATCACGCTTGCCCATCGCATTGTCGACGCCAGCGACAACGCACAGCTGTACAGCGACGGCAAAGTGGTGATGGTGTGGATGAACCCTGCCACGGGGAAACCGGTGGCGTTGCCGCAATCGATCCGGGACGCCGCCGAAAGCCACACTTGAACGGCATGCCCAAACTTTGGGGTTAAGTCATTCGAGCGACGGATGCCGCAGCTTCATGCGGCATCCGTAACATCCACGGCGACCACCCGAAAGGAGTTCGACCGTGAGCCAGTTCCCCCTCCGCACCCTTGCCTTCGCCATGGCTGTCGGCCTGAGTGCCTCGGCAGCAGCCTCGTCCGCTACCACCAGCCTTACGCTCTATCGCAGTGATGATGCCTCCTTGTTCAGTGCAGGCGACACCGGCAGTCTGAATGCCGGCTACGCCGTAGCGCGCGAGTCTCGGCAGTTGCAACTCAAGGCAGGCACGCAGGACATCACTCTTGGCGGCCTGCCGCAGTATCTCGACCCCGAAGCGCTGGCACTGAACGTCGATGGCGGCGCCGCCAAAGTCATCTCGCAACGCCTGCGTCTTGGCCAGGGCCAGAATGCTGCGCTGGGTAGCCTGATCGGTCAGCCGGTGGAAGTGCTCGCCACCAGTGGACAAGCGCTGGCCAGCGGCACCCTGCTGAGCGCTGGCGATGGCCTGCTGGTGCAGGATGGTTCCGGGCGCACGAGCCTGATCCGCGAGTACGCCGCCGTGCGCGCGCAAGGCAGCTTCCAGACTGGCGCGAGCCTGCAGATGCGCGTTGATGCGAGTCGTGCGGGCACGGCACAGGCCACGCTCAGCTACACCACGGCGGGACTCGGTTGGCGTGCCGCTTATGTAGGCACCCTGCTGCCGGGTAACAGCTGCAAACTGCAGTTCGAGTCGCGTGCCAGCATCGCCAACCGCAGCGGTCGCGACTGGAACGGCGTGCAGCTCACGCTGGTCGCGGGCGAGCCGCAGTTCGCCAAGCCGTCAGCGCCGCGGCCGATGCCCATGGCTTATGCCGCACGCGCCAAGACGGACAGCGCGGCACTGCCCGAGCAGGCTACGCTCGCTGATTACCGCACCTACACCTTGCCCGAAGCAGTCGACCTGCCTGATGGCAGCGTGAGCCAGGTGCCGCTTTACGCTACGCGCACGATCGACTGCGAGCGCACATCGCTCTATGAGAACGGCGGCGGCTGGATGCCTCCACAGCCCATGATCGGCCGCGACTACCTGCCAGGTGGCAATAGCGCGATTGTCAGCACGTTGCAGTTACGTGCCTTCGACAGCCTGCCTGCCGGCTATCTGCGCGTACTGACGGCCGATCGCAACGGCACGCCGCAGTTCATTGGCGAGGGACGCATCAACGACACGCCCAAGGGCAGCGATGCCCACATCGTGCTGGGCACCGCCTTCGATCTGCGCGGCGAGCGCGAGCGCACGGCCTTCAGCGTGGACAAGGCGGGCCGCACGCTGGATGAAGCGTTCCGAATCACCCTGGCCAATGCCGGCGATAGCGCACGCACTGTCACCGTGCGCGAGCACCCCTCTCGCTGGCGCCAGTGGACGCTGGTGTCGTCCAGCACCAAGCCCAGCCAGCAGTCGCCCGACACGCTGGAGTTCCAGGTACAGGTGCCTGCCGGCGGCAAGGCCACGTTGGATTACGCCGTTCGCTATCAGTGGACGGCTGAGGAACACCCTCAGTAAGAAGAACCCGTGGAGACAGGTGAGAAACGGGCAGAAAGGCTCACGCGACGTCAGGTTTGCTACTCTCGTTTCTCACCTTCGTCCCCCAACTTCACTCAGGCCCAGCCCATGCTCAACCTGATCACGCATGACGCCATCACCGAAATCAACATGGCGCGCCCGCCGGTCAACGCGCTCAACGTCGAGCTGCTGCGCGCCCTTCGCAACGCCGTCGATGACGCAGTGAACACCGGCGCCCGCGGCATCGTGCTGTCTGGTGCGCCGGGCATGTTCTCGGCCGGCGTGGACGTGCCTGCCTTGCTTGGTCGCGACCGCGACGGTGTACGAGATTTCTGGTGCGAATTCTTCCAGACCTGTTCGAAGCTGGCGATGTCGCCCGTCCCGGTCGTCGCTGCCATTACCGGGCATAGCCCGGCAGGCGGCGCCGTGCTCTCGCTGTTCTGCGACTACCGCGTGATGGCTGAGGGCCCGTTCCGCATTGGCCTCAACGAAGTGCAGGTGGGCCTGGTAGTGCCCGAGAGCATCCAGCTCGCGCTGCGCCGCATCGTTGGTGCTTATCGTGCCGAGCGGTTGATGGTGGCGGGCGCCATGATCGAATCCGCGCAGGCGCTGGCCTATGGTCTGGTGGATGAATTGACCGGTGTCGAGCAAGTCGTCACGCGTGCCATCCATTGGCTACAGGGCACGCTGGCCCTGCCATCCAATGCCATGCTCAGCACACGCGCCATCGCACGCGCCGAACTCACTGATGTCTGGGCAAACCCCGATGCACTGCCCATCGACCAGTTCATCGAAGCGTACTTCCACCCGGAAACCCAGGCCGTGCTGCAGCAACTGGTGGCGCGACTGAAGAAGAAGGATTGAGTGACGCCATAGCCCTGTAGGAGCGCACCCGCGCACGACCAGGCGCGGTGGCGTTACGGCATCGCAGGCTTTCGGCGCACAAGCTGCGCTCCTGCAATAAGCTTGGCAATCAACCCTTGGAAACGGGGCGGTTCGGGTCGCTGACCCAGCCGCTCCACGAGGGTGCATAGAGACGTGAACCCGTCAGCCCCGCATGCTCCATGGCCAGCAGGTTATGGCATGCGGTGACGCCGGAGCCGCACATATGCACCACATCCTGCGGCGCCTGCGTGCCCATGATCTCAAGGAATTCCTGTCGCAATGCCTCGGCAGGCTTGAACCTTCCGTTGGCATCCAGGTTGTCGGAAAACGGACGATTGAACGCTCCCGGCACATGGCCACCCACGCGATCGATCGGCTCCACCTCTCCGCGATAACGTGGCGCGGCGCGCGCATCGAGCAACAGTCGCTGCGGCACATCTAGCAACTGCGTGTGATCGACCAGGTACTGGCCAGCATCAAAATGCAGTTCCACTTTGGTGGGTGCGCGAACTGTTTCGCCCGACTCGACCCGCAGACCCGCCGCCAGCCACGCCGGATAACCGCCATCGAGCGCTGCGACCTCGCGTATCCCCGCCAGGCGCAGCAGCCACCACAGCCGTGCCGCCGCCAGCGAACCGCCCGCGGCGTCATAGCAAACCACCTGCAAGCCTGCGCGCCAGCCCCAACGCGATAGTGCAGCGGAAAATGCCGATGCCTTGGGCAATGGATGTCGCCCCAAACCCTCGGCCTGCCGTGAGAGATCGGAGAGATCCCGATCCAGACTCGCGTAAACCGCACCCGGAATGTGTCCTTCGCGGTAATCGCGTTCACCCTTGCCGACATCGCGGTCACCAGTGCCTGGCGCCATCAGCTCGAAGCGGCAATCGACGATGAGCACGTCCTGTGACGGTAGCGCGGCGAGTTCCCGAGCTTCGATCAATGTGGTCTTCAGCGTCATGCGCGGCCCATCCTCTGCAAGAGATTCAATACCATCGCGGCCGTGGCACCCCAGATGCGATGGCCGCCATGCATGAATTCCACCATGTCGCGGCGGTGCCCGCGAAAGTCCATCGTGTAGCGCCGCAAGTTGGCCGGTTCCATAAAGAACGACAGTGGTACTTCGAATACTTCGGCGACTTCAGCGGGCGCGGGATACAGTCGCGCCAATGGATCGATCTGGGCGACCACCGGGGTGATGTTGTAGCCGCTGATGGTCTCGAAACGGTCAAGGAACCCCACGGGGGTGACCAGCTTTCGCTCAAGGCCGATCTCCTCTTCGCTTTCGCGCAGTGCCGTGGCGATGGCGTCGGCATCTTCCGGATCGGTCCGGCCACCGGGAAAGGCCACCTGCCCCGCATGGGACTGCAGATGATCCGTACGCACGGTCAGCACCAGGCGCGGCTGCACGCCTTCGCGCACGCCAACCAGCACAGCGGCCGGACGGCGCGGCGTGTCGCCGATCAGTTCGGACATATCGGCATGATTCCAGCCCCGCCCTTCGGGCGGCGAGGAAAGCGGCAGCAGCGCGGAGCGCAGGTCGGTGAGCAGTTCGCTCATCACGGCACCTTGCGAGCAGGCAATACGTCACGCATCACGCGCAATCGCTCGACATCGCTCATGCCGCGCCAGCGAGCGATCTCGTCGCCGGTGCGCAGGCAGCCGACGCAATAGCCTCGAGGGTCGAGCTTGCAGATGCCGATGCAGGGCGACAGAGGAGCGGGAAGCGTGAGGGCGGAATCGTTGGGCATAAGCCCCATCATGCTAGCCGATTCGCCAAGAGCCTGTTTACGATCCCCACTTAGCCCGCGTTGAGATCGTAGACAGGCTCCAACCCGGCGGGTCGGCCGTCACTGCTGGATATCGAGCAGCTCGATCTCGAATACCAGCGCCTCGTTAGGCCCGATGCGCGGCAGCGCGCCACGCTGGCCGTAGGCCAGTTGCGGGGGGATCACTACTTTCCATCGATCGCCCACGTGCATGCGCGGGATCACGTCCTGCCAGCCGGAAATCACCTTGTCCACCACAAAGCGCACGGGAGCGCCATGCGCCCAGGTGCTGTCGAACTCCGTACCGTCGACCAGCATGCCGCGATAGTTCACGGTGACCTGGCTTGTGACAGTGGGGCTGACCTTGCCGTCGCCTTTCTTCAGCACCGCGTACTGGATGCCCGAGGGCAACTGCACTACGCCGGGTTGCTGGCGATTGCGCTCCAGATATTCAACGCTCTTGCGCGCGTTGCTCTCGGCGACGCGCTTGAACTCGGCCAAGGCCTGGGAGTGCATCTGCTGGTCGAGTTTCTGCAGCTGGTCGTGCATGTCCTGCATCGACACTGTTGGATGCTTCTTGGCATAAGCGTCCTGGATCGCGCGCTGTAGTGTAGGGATGTCGACATCCGGTTCGCCGTTGGCAAACTGGCTGCCAATCTGGAAGCCGATGGCATAAGACAGCTTGATCTTGTCGAGCTTGACCGATGAGGCTTCCGGCGAGGCGCCACCATCCTGCGCATGCGCCAACGCACCCCATAACAGGATGCCCAGAGCCAGCCAACGCAGTTGTGCCATGCCAATCTCCATTGCAGCGCGAACTCCCATCGTAAGCGGTCCGGGCTTATCGTGCAGCGAACGCCTGTCAACCGGGAGCCCCTGCTGAGAACGCCGGGAGAGTTAAAGGTTCCCACTGGTAACATCAGCACTTTACCTGCCGGAGTGAAGTCATGGCCTATCGGAACCTGGAAATCGCCAATCGCGGCGCGGTGCGCACCATCACCGTCAACCGCGAGGACAAGCTCAACGCGCTCAATCGCGAGACACTCAACGAGCTGACCCTGGCTTTCACCCAGGCCGCGCAAGACGATGCCGTGCGCGTGGTCGTACTGGCTGGCGCGGGCGAGAAAGCCTTTGTGGCCGGCGCCGATATCGCCGAAATGAGCGGCTACACGCCAGTGCAGGCACAGGGTTTCTCGCGTGCCGGCCAACGGCTGATGAGCCTGGTCGAACGCCTTGGCAAGCCGGTCATTGCGCGGGTGCAGGGCTTTGCACTCGGCGGCGGCATGGAACTGGCCATGTGTTGCCACCTGCGCGTGGCCAGCGAGAAGGCCAAGTTCGGTCAGCCCGAAATCAACCTTGGCCTGATCCCGGGCTTTGGCGGCACCCAGCGCCTGTTGCGCCTGGCGGGCCGCAGCGCCACGCTGGAGCTGTGCCTGACCGGTGCGCTGATCAGCGCACAGCGTGCGTATGAATTGGGTGTAGTCACTCGCGTGGTGGCGCCTGAAGCGTTGGACGAAACGGTGAATGCGCTGGCCGACCAGTTGGCCGCAGCCGCACCGCTTGCGGCTGCCGGAATTCTGGATGCCGTGCTGCAGGGCGGCGAGACCAGCATCGATCAGGGCCTGGAGTTCGAGACGCAGGCGTTCGCCCTCGCCTTCTCCACCGAGGATATGCGCGAAGGCACCACGGCGTTTCTGGAGAAGCGCAAGGCGCAGTTCAAGGGGCGCTGATCGCTGCGCTTCGCAGCGATCAAAAAGCAAATATGAAGCTCTTGATCGGAAGGCCGGGCATTGCCTGGCCTTCAACTACCCCTGTCAGTGGTCGCCGCGATACTTCTTTTCGCCCGCGGTCACCGCAAGATCCAACCGATTCTCAGGCGGCGCGAGCGGACAGGTGGCGTACGGCGTGAAGGCGCAGGGCGGGTTGTAGGCTCGGTTGAAATCGAGCACCACCTTGCCGTCCTTGGGCAAGTCTGCGTAGAGGAAGCGCGCCGCGCCGTAGGTTTCGCGGCCCGACGTGCGATCGGCAATCACGAAGAACAGCGAGTCCGGTTCTTCCTGGATCGGCATCAGCTCGTACGTGTGACCGTCGCGATGGAACACCGCCTTGCCCGGCACCTTTTCCTTGTTGATGGTGCCGAGTACCGAGCCTATCTCCAGCTCATGCGGCGGATCGAATGGCACCCAGTCCGCGACGATGCGCCACGACGAATCCATGGGGAAATAGTCGAGACCGAGGAAATGGGTGCGCGTCTGCGCATTACTGTCTTTCACGCGAAGCGCCTTGCGACCATCGCGCTCAATGACCAGAAAACTCACGCTACCAAACGCGACCGTGCTGGGCGCGCCTTCGCCAGCATGCGCGTCGTCGAGCAGGTCAGCCTCTTGCACGGCCTTGCCATCGACCGTGGCGCCGCTGTTCTGGTCGAGCACGATGTGCAGAGAACCACCTTTGCCCAGCGTCACCACGCCAAGATGCGCAGGGCCGGCCTTGAGCACGATGTCGTTGTCGGCAGCGCTGCCAACCCGGTTGGCGCCTTCCTTCAGCCACTCCAGCCCGATCAGGCTCAACCAGCCATTGGACGCCGTGAGACTGGCAAGGCGTTTGTTCTGCCATTGCTGTGTCTGCTGGGAAAAATCGGCAGCGGTATCGATGGACTGGGCATGCACAGCAGTAACTCCAAGGCTCAAGGCGAAAGCGAGAACGGCGGTACGCAACATGGCAGGCCCCGTCGGATCGAGGCTCCGAGTATGGCCGTCCATTTGCCAACGTGGCAAGCGCGGCGAAACTCTGTCAGCGGCCGCGCAGGAACAGCTTGTCCAACTCGGGCAGACTCAGCTGTATCCACGTGGGACGACCATGGTTGCATTGGCCGGAGCGCTCGGTGGCTTCCATCTCACGCAGCAGCGCGTTCATTTCCGGAATCGTAAGACGTCGCCCCGCCCGCACCGAACCGTGGCAGGCCATGGTGGAAAGCAGTTCGTTCTCAAGTTCCTGCAGGCGACGTGAACTACCGTGCTGGGCCAATTCGGACAGCACATCGCGGCACAACTGCGCCACATCCGCGCCCTCCAGCAGCGCAGGGATACGTCGCACCACGACGCCGGACGGACCGCTGCGCGACAACTCCATGCCCCACTCAGCCAATGCTTCGGCATGCTCCTCGGCAGCGGCCGCTTCCTTCGCGCTTACCGCCACATTCAACGGCACCAGCAACATCTGCGAGCGCAAATTACTGTAGGCACGACCAGTTTTGAGCTTCTCGTAGGTGATGCGCTCGTGCGCCGCGTGCATGTCCACCAGGATCAGGCCGTGCGCATTCTCGGCAAGGATATAGATGCTCTTGAGCTGGGCGATGGCGAAGCCCAGCGGCGGTGCCTCATCGTCGTTCGCCTCCGGCATCGGTGCATTCGCTGCGAAGGTCAGCGGCGTCTGCGCCATCGCGTGTTCACCGAGCAGTGCGGCATAGCCTGCCAGCGGCTCGTCACGCACACCCAGGCTCAGCCTGTTCTGGCTGAAAGCATTGGGCCATGCTGGCGCAGAGATCGCCGGTGACGACGAATAAGATATCCCGTACGACGGCATGATGGCTGACGCATTTTCCTGGGAAGGCAAACCCACCTGCCCCGCCCGTGTCTGCGCAAGCGCCTCATGCAGCGTGCGGAACAGGAAGTCGTGCACCAGTCTTTGTTCGCGAAAGCGCACTTCTTGCTTGGCCGGATGCACGTTCACATCCACGCCCGCCGGATCGAGTTCGAGGTAAAGCACAAACGCAGCGTGGCGACCATGGAACAGTACGTCGGCATACGCCTGCCGCACCGCATGCGCGACAATGCGATCACGCACCAGTCGACCGTTGACGTAGAAATACTGCGAGTCGGCTTGCGAGCGCGAGGCCGTGGGCAAGCCCACCCAACCGGACAAGTGCAACCCCGCCGCAGCATGGTCGATGCGCAAGCTCTGCGCCGGGAAATCCTCGCCCAGCACCTCGGCCACACGCTGCAGCGCAGCGCTCTCATCGCGTGCTGCCTTGAGGATACGTACCGGTTTGCCATTGTGGCTGAGACGAAATTCCACCGAACCGCGCGCCAGCGCCAGCGACTTCAGCAGATCGTCAATGTGCGCGAACTCGGTCCGTTCGGCACGGAGAAATTTTCGACGCGCAGGCACGTTGTAGAACAGGTCGCGCACTTCGACACTGCTGCCCTGCGGATGCTGCGCAGGTCGTGCAGCCTGCATCTTGCCGCCATCCACTTCGATGCGAAACGCAGCGTCCTGGCCCTGCGCGCGCGAGGTCAGCGCAAAGCGTGCCACGGAAGAAACCGAAGCCAGCGCTTCGCCGCGAAAACCCATGCTGGCCACGTGCTCCAGATCGTCGAAGCTGCCGATCTTGCTGGTAGCGTGCGATGCCACCGCCAGTTGCAACTCGTCCGGCACGATGCCGCAACCGTCATCGCGCACGCGAATCAAGCGCGAGCCACCTTGCTCGATATCCACCTCGATGCGCGTGGCGCCCGCGTCGAGACTGTTCTCGACCAGCTCCTTGACGACGGAGGATGGCCGTTCGATCACCTCGCCGGCGGCGATCTGGTTGATGAGTTGAGGCGGAAGGGGGCGGATGACAGGCATCGGTGAAGCTTAGAACCTGTCGCGCCACGGCGAAAGCAAAAGCGCCGCCCGAAGGCGGCGCCAGTATCTCGGGCTGAGCGCTTCAACCGGCCGGAATGGTCAGCATCATGCCTACGCGCACATTGCTGTCGCCATCGATGCGATTGGCGCTCTTCAGTGCGTTCACACTCACCCCATACTGGTGGGCAATGCTGCGTAGACTCTCGCCCCGCTCGACACGATGCAGGTCACGCACACCATCGTCTGCACGGGCGGTATCACTGTCGGAACCGTTGTTCGCGGTGGAAGACATGGCCTGAGCTACTGCCTTGCCAGCCTTGACCGAGGTGTCGTCGTCATCGACCTGCGAGGAGGCCATCGTTGCGACGCCGTTGCGGCGTGACGCCTGCGCCGCAAACCAGCTACCTGGTGGTGGCGTGGCTTCGAAATAACCCTTGACGCCGTTCATCACCGCCGTGGCCAGGCGCGCCTGATGCGAGGAATCGCGCAACTTGCGCTCCTCGTCCGGATTGCTGATGAAAGCCGTCTCGACCAGGATCGAGGGGACATCCGGGGAACGCAGCACCACGAAGTTGGCGCGTTCCACATAGCCGCGATGGGTCGGACCGAGATTACCCAGCGCCTTCAGCACGTTACCGGCCACCGACTCGCTGGCCTGCATCGAGTAGCCCTGCTGCAGGTCGAGCAGCACGGCGGCCAGGCCGTCGTTCTTGTCATCGAGCGTCACGCCGCCGATCAGGTCGGCACGGTTCTGGCCGTCCGCCAGCCAGCGGGCCGCCATGCTGGTCTTGCCGCGCGGCGACAACACCCACACCGACGAGCCCTTGGCGTCGCCGTTGATGAATGCATCGGCATGGATCGAGATGAACAGGTCAGCCGAGTTGTTGCGTGCTATCTGGTAGCGCTGCGCCAGCGGGATGAAGAAATCCGCGCTGCGCGTGAGCACGGCACGCATGCCGGGCTGCTGGTTGATCTGGTCGGCGAGCTGGCGAGCCACAGCCAGCGTGACGTTCTTCTCCAGCGTGCCACCCGGGCCATGGGCGCCGGGATCGTCGCCACCGTGGCCGGCGTCGACGGCAATCACCACCTTGCGCTCGCCGTTCAACAGGGCCGCCGCCGCGCGGGTCGACGCCATGCCGCTCTGCGTCGGCTTGAGCGAAGACTTGCCGGTATTGCGCACCGGTGAAGGTTCGGACACCGGCATCGGCGGAGGCGTCGGGTCGGCAGCCGCAGACGCCGTTGCGCTGTCGTCGGTCTCGATTGGGCGCGTCGGCTTGGCTGCCACACCACTGCCCGGATAAAGGTCGACCACCAGGCGGTATCCGTATTCCGCCTGCGGGTTCAACAGGAAGCTCTTGACGTTGCTTGTCGGATCGATCTTCGCCGTGAGCCTGACGTTGCTGCCCTGCCGTGCACCGCTGAGGCCCTTGTACAGGCCTTGCGCAGCCGGCGAGCTGAAGCTGTCGCTGATGGAGCTGCTCTCCACATCGACGGTGAGCTGGTCGCCGTCCTGCTTGACCTTGTAGGTAACCGGGCCAGACACATCCAGCACTACCCGGGTGTATTCAGGGCCGGCCCAGACGCGCGCGGACTTCACATCGGCGGCATGCGCAGCACAAAACGGCACCAAGGCCATCAGGGCGATGGCGCCAAACTGAGCAGCATGCGTCCGAGATCCCTTCATGGAGCGGAATTGAAGCCCAGCCTTTCGCTGAATGCAAGAGGTTTTCCCTTGAATATCCATAACCTGCACGAAGTTTGTCAGACAACATCCAGCTATCGGCCGCAACCCACACAAACTGAAGGCTTAATCTGCCGACGGAATGACAGGAAAAATCTCAATGACTACCGATACTTAGCTGACAGGTGCCGTTCGTCAGTACCTGCGGACGCGGCTCAGGCGAGTCGCGAAGCCACCCGGACGCCGCGTTCGCTACGCGGCTCCACCATTGCCTTCCGACCGGTGCCGGCGTAGCCCAGATGCACCACCAGATCCGGGGCCGGCAACGCGCCCGCACCTCGTTCGGGCCATTCCACCAACACCAGCGCGCCCGGGTCGGACAAGGCATCCAGACCCAGCCATTCCAGTTCGCCGGGGTCGGCGATGCGATAGAGATCGAGGTGCCAGGCCGGCAGCTCTCGGGCGCGATACGACTCGACCAGGCTATAAGTTGGGCTTTTGATGCGCTCGCCCACGCCCAGCGCTCTCAGCAAGGCGCGGGCAAAGCTGGTCTTGCCGGCCCCAAGCTCACCGTGGAGATAAACCACCAGCCCTCCGTCGAGTGCGCCGGCCAGACGAGCGGCCAGCGCCGCGGTAGCTGCCTCATCCGGAAGCTCCCAACCGTGTTCCGTCATGATTCCCGCCCATTGAGCAGCAGTCTGAGTGGTTCAAACAGGTCGCTGGCCAGCAGGCCGCGCTCGCCATGGCGCCTGGCGGCCAAGTCGCCTGCACGTGCGTGCAGGCCTACGCCCAGGCAGGCCGCCGTCCAGGCATCGCACCCCTGAGCCAGCAGGGCCGCGACAATGCCCGTCAAAACGTCTCCCATGCCGCCTGTGGCCATGCCGGGATTGCCCCATGGACACACCATCACACGTCCTTCGGGATCAGCCACCAGGCTGCCCGCGCCCTTGAGAACGACCACGGCGCCATGGCGTCTGGCCAACTGACGCGCCGCTTCGAACCGATCCGCACCGATGGTGGCGGTATCGCAACCCAGCAATCGTGCCGCCTCACCCGGATGCGGCGTGAGCACGGCGACGCCCTTGAGCTGACGCGGTTCGCGCGCCAGCAGGTTCAATCCATCCGCGTCGAGCACCAGCGGCAGGCCGGCATCCAGCGCGGTCAGCCACAGCGCATGACCCCATGCGCCCTGTCCCAGCCCGGGCCCCACCGCAAGCACGGTCGCCCGCGGCAACAGTGCTTCCAGCGCCTGCGGTCCGTTGACCTCGTGGGCCATCAGTTCCGGTCGCGCGCTGTTGAGCGCCATAAGGTTCTTGGGGCGAGTGGCCACGCTCACCAACCCCGCGCCGGCGCGCAGCGCCGCCTCGCCACAGAGACGGATGGCGCCCGCGGTGCCGTGCTCACCACCAATCGCCAGCACATGGCCGTTGTTACCTTTGTGCGATTGACGAGGACGCGGCGGCAGCGTCGCCGGCTGCAGCAGTTCCGCATCGGCCTGGAAGCCCTGCCACAACGTTTCGGGCAGCCCCAGCGGCTCCCACTGCACCTGCCCCACGTAACCCGGTGCCAAGCCGGTGTAGAGACCGCGCTTGGCGGCAATGAACGTGACCGTGACATCGGCCTGCATCGCTTCGCCGAGCACGTTTCCGGAATCGGCGTTCACGCCTGAGGGCACATCGAGCGCCAAGACCGGCGCACCAAGCGCGCGAATGCGCCGCATCAGATCGGCTATTTCCGGTGCCAGCGCGCGTTGCAATCCGGTGCCGAAAAGCGCGTCCACCTGTACATCCACCGCTGGCAGCTCGATGTCCTCGTGCCAGGTGCGCACCGCGCCACGATGCTCGAACTCCCGCCGTGCACGCACGGCATCATCGCCACGGCTTTCGCCCAGTGCGATGACTTCCGCATGCAACCCTGCCTCGCGGGCAAGCGCGGCAAGCAGGAACCCGTCGCCGCCGTTGTTGCCCTGCCCGCAGTACACCGCGATACGCCTGGCATGCGGCCAGTGCAGACGAAGACAGACAAGGGCAGCGGCGGCCGCACGCTGCATGAGTTCGTATCCGGGGATGCCAAACTCATCGATGGCACGGCGATCGAGTGCGCGGACCTGGTCGACGGTATAGAGCTCGTGGCGATGGGCGCTGGCAGTCATGCGGGAATTATAGGCATGCGGACGGCGAGCGCCGCGCGCGCAGCGCCTACAATAGGCGCATGCCCCACACCGCACGCCCATTGACCGATTACGCCGCACTCGCCCACGACATCAAGTGTTGGGCACGCGAGCTGGGCTTTGCTGATGCAGGCATCGCAGGCACGAACCTGGGCGACGACGAGCTGCACCTGAAGCGCTGGCTGGAAGAAGGCCATCATGGCGAGATGGACTACATGGCACGCCACGGCGACAAGCGCAGTCGCCCCGCCGAGCTGGAGCCGGGCACGGTGCGCGTGGTTACCGTCCGCATGGATTACATACCGCCCGGCACACGCAACGCGTGGAACGTACTGGACGACGCCGAGGCCGGTTATGTGGCGCGTTACGCTCTGGGTCGTGACTACCACAAGCTGATGCGCAACCGGCTGCAGAAGCTGGCAGAACGTATCCACGGCGCCGTCGGCGATTTCGGCTACCGCGCCTTCGTCGACTCCGCACCGGTATTGGAAAAGGCCTTGGCGCGCAACGCCGGACTGGGCTGGATCGGAAAGCACACGGTGTTGATCAATCGTCACGCCGGCTCGTACTTCTTTCTCGGCGAGCTATACACCGACTTGCCGCTGCCTATCGACGAACCCGCCAGTGCGCACTGCGGCAGTTGCCGGCGTTGCATCGACATCTGCCCGACGCAGGCGATCATCGCGCCGTACAAACTCGATGCGCGCCGCTGTATCTCGTATCTCACCATCGAACTGCGCGGCAGCATTCCCGAAGAGCTGCGTGCCCCCATGGGCAACCGCATCTTCGGTTGTGACGATTGCCAGCTTATCTGTCCGTGGAACAAGTTCGCGCAGGACGCCACCGAACCCGATTTCGCGCCACGCCACAGCCTCGACGGCGCGAAACTGGTGGAGTTGTTTGGCTGGAGCGAGCAGGAATTCCTGCAGCGCACCGAAGGCATGGCAATCCGCCGCACGGGCTACGAAGGCTGGCTGCGCAATATCGCGGTGGCGTTGGGCAACGCACCGCATTCCGACGAAGTGCGCCAGGCACTGCTGGCGCGCGCCGAACACCCGTCAGGCATCGTGCGCGAGCACGTGGCGTGGGCATTGGCCCGGCACGCCGCCTAGACGCGTGCGAGCGGAGTCAGCGCGCGAAAAACCGATATTGCGTCGACGCGGCGATCGCTCAGCGGTCGTGCTTCTCCAGCGTGAGGCGACGTTGATGGATTGCTTCGATCAACGCGCCAGTGGCCGAATCGAATGCCGAGGTGTCTTCCGCGCTACCGTCCAGCGCCGGCAGGATCTGGCGCGCGATTGACTTGCCCAGTTCCACGCCCCACTGATCGAAAGCGTTGATGTTCCACAGATGGCCGAGCATGAACACCTTGTGCTCGTACAACGCGATCAGCGCGCCCAGTGTCTCAGGCGTGAGTGCGTCGAGCAGGATCACCGTGCTGGGGCGATCGCCCGGGAAGGTTCGCTGCGCCGCGAGCACGCGGCGCTCCTCTTCACTGCCTTGCTTCGCCTCGGCCAATGCTTCGCCGAACGTCTTGCCCAGTGCCAGCGCGGCGGCCTGCGCCAGCAGATTGGACAGCAAGGCATCGTGATTGGCGGCCAGGTCGTGCGCGGGTTTCACCACGCCGATGAACTCCAGCGGCACCACATCGGTGCCCTGATGCAGCGACTGGAAGTACGCATGCTGCGCATTGGTGCCCACGCTGCCCCACACCACCGGCGAAGTAGCCTGCGCCACCTGCTGCCCCTGCGGCGTCACCTGCTTGCCCAGGCTCTCCATTTCCAGTTGCTGCAGGTAGGAGGTGAGATCGGTAAGCAGGTCCGCATACGGCACCACGGCGCGACTGGCGCGCCCCTGCGCATTACGGTTCCACAGCTCCACCATGCTCAGCAGCACCGGCAGATTCTCCTGCCACGGCGCGCTACGGAAGTGATCGTCGATGTGCGCCGCACCCTTGAGCAAGGCATGGAAGTTGTAGCAACCGATAGCCAGCGCAAGCGACAGCCCCACCGCCGACCACAGCGAGAAACGGCCGCCGACGAAATCCCACATCGGGTACACCTGCGCCGCCGGCACGCCCCAGCTTTCAGCCGCGGCGACGTTCGCACTCACGGCCAGGAAATGGCGCGATACGGCAGCAGCATCGCCGTCATACGCGCGGCTGATCCACTCGCGCATCACGTTGCCGTTGAGCAGGGTTTCCTGCGTGGTGAAAGTCTTCGAGACCACGATCACCAGGGTGCGCTTAGGGTCGAGCTGATGCATCAACTCGTACGCCGACTGGCCATCCACATTGGTGAGGAAATGACTGCGCAGACCCGGCACGTGGTACGGCGCGAGTGCGCGAACGGCTAATCGCGGTCCGAGATCCGAGCCGCCGATGCCGATGTTGACCACGTCGGTAATACCTGGCGCGATGCCGAAAGCGGAGGCATCGCCCAGTCCGACCGCCTGTGCCAGGCCGTCGATGCGATGCAATGCCTGCTCGATCTCCTGCAGCGCCTCGCGCGGAGCCGGCGAAGGCAGCTGCGAGCCACTCGCACGCAACGCCGTATGCAGCACGGCGCGTCCTTCGGAGGTGTTGATGGGGGCGCCCGCGAACATCGCATCGCGTGCCGCTTGCCAGCCGCTGGCTTCCACGTGCGCGCCCAGCGCGTCGAGTGCTGCGCCGTCGAGCTTCTGGCGACTGAGATCCAACAGGATGGGCCCAACCCGGTGGCGCAGACGCTTGCCGCGCGCGATGTCCTTCAGCAATTCACGCAGGTGTGTGCGTGCAAGACGATCGACGTGCTCTGCCAGGAAGGACGAACGGCGTTCGGGCGACATGGTGGCTCATGCGTGACGGAGGGAGCTCTGATCTTACGCAGCTCCCAGCGTCTCGCGCCAGCAGATTGTTGCACCGCAACCTTACCCCACCGGCAGGCGGGGCAAGTGGGTTCAGGCCACTGCCATCTGCTTCGGGATGGAGCGATTGGTGTGCGAGATGCGGTTGTCGGCGTCCACGTAAACCAGGGTCGGCTGGAACTGCTCGACTTCGGCCTCGGAGAGCTGCGCGAACGCGGCGATGATGATCAGGTCGCCCGGCTGGGCGCGATGGGCCGCGCTGCCATTGACCGAGATGATGCCGGAACCTTCCTCGGCACGCAGCGCATAGGTGACGAAGCGCTTGCCGTTGTTGATGTTCCAGGCGTGAATTTGCTCATACTCGCGGATGCCGGAGGCATCGAGCAGCAGGCCGTCGATGGCGATGGAGCCTTCGTAATGAAGCTCGGCGTGGGTCACCGTGGCACGGTGAATCTTGGCCTTGAGCATGTTCAGGTTCATGACTTCAATTTTCCGGGGGTACAGATCGCGTAGCTCACCATTATCCGACCGGGGCGCATCGCACCGCAACATCGCCCTCGGCTGGCCCCGATATGGGGACATTCAGTCGAACGGCAAGTTGTCGATCAGACGGGTCTTGCCCAGGCGTGCCGCAATCAGCGCCACCAGGCCTTCACGCTCGCCATCGGCCGGCTCGGCAAGGTCCTCGACTCGGCGGATGGCCGCGTAATCCGGCTCAAAACCGGCCCGGGCCAGCTTGGAGGCCGCCGCCTGTTCCACCACTGTGCGGGCATGGCCCTTAGCGATCAGGTCGCGCATCTGCTGGAGCGTGGCGTACACCTGGGGCGCCAGCGCACGCTCTTCGGCGGACAGGTACTGGTTCCGTGAGCTCAACGCCAGGCCGTCGTCGCCACGCCAGGTCGGTGCCGCCATGATCTTCACCGGCAGCGACAGGTCTCGCACCATGCGCTCGATGACTTTCAGCTGCTGGAAGTCTTTCTGGCCGAACACGGCCAGATCCGGCTGCACCAGGTTGAACAGCTTGCACACCACCGTGGCGACGCCGTCGAAATGGCCAGGGCGATGCGCGCCCTCCAGCGTCTCGGTGAGCTGCGGCACATGGATACTCACGCTGCCGACGGGGCCGAACGGGTAGATGGTGGCTATTTCCGGCGCGAACAGCAGGTCGCACTCGGCCTCGGCCAGGCCGGCCTGATCCTGCACCAGAGTGCGCGGATAACGCTCGAAATCCTCGTTCGGGCCGAACTGGGTGGGGTTCACGAAGACGCTGGCCACCACGCGCTCGGCACGGGCACGGGCCAGTTTGATCAACGAATGGTGACCGGCATGCAGGTTGCCCAAGGTGGGCACGAAGCCCACGGTCAGGCCCTGGCTGCGCCAGCCGCGGATCGTGGCGCGCAGCGCCGCGGTGTCTTGCACTGTCTGCATAAATGCTTGCTCTGTGTCGCTTCAGTCGAAGCAGTGTTCCGGGGCCGGGAAGGCGCCGCTGCGCACGTCCTCGGCATAGGCCGCGATCGCCGCAGCCACAGAGTCGCGTCCTGCGAGGAAATCCTTGCTGAATTTTGGACGCTTGCCGGGGGTGATGCCCAGCATGTCGTGAATCACCAGCACCTGGCCGTCGCAATGCGGGCCGGCGCCGATGCCGATGGTCGGAATGGAGACGGCTCGAGTGATGCGTTCGCCCAGTGTGGTCGGAATGCCTTCCAGCACCAGCAGTTGCGCACCGGCTGCTTCCACTGCTTGGGCTTGGGCCACCAATTGGTCCGCCGCCTCTTGCGCGCGACCCTGGATGCGGAAACCGCCGAACTTGTGCACCGATTGGGGCGTCAGGCCCAGGTGCGCGCAAACCGGAATCACTCGCTCCACCAGCGCCGAGATCACTTCGAGGATATGGGGCGCGGCACCTTCAATCTTCACCATGGCCGCACCGCCCTCGCCCACCAGCCGTGCACCCGCCTCAAGCGCATGCGCGACATCGCGGTCGGACATGAACGGCAGATCCGCCACCAGCAGGGTCGCGTTCAAGCCGCGCGCGGCGGCGCTGGTGTGATAGACCATGTGATCGAGCGTGACCGGCAGCGTGCTCGAATGCCCCTGGATCACCATACCGAGGGAATCGCCCACCAGTGCGATGTCGACACCAGCCAGCTCAAGCTGGGCCGCAAAGCTGGCGTCATACGCAGTCAGCATGACGATGCGGCGACCTTCCGCCTTCATCGCGCGCAGCGACGGCACGGTGACCGGCTTGCGCGTGGGTGCGTTCGCTTTTTGCGCGTACACAACGATTCCTAGAGGCGAAAACAGACGGTGATTATCCCGTGCCGGGCGTGAAGGGCTCAAGCCAGGCGTTCAAGCCCGGTCGTATCAAGCGCAGCCAGCAGGTCTGCCACGCGCCCCTGGCCCGGCAGCACGAGATCCGGCGCCAGATCGCTCAACGGCAGCAATACGAAGGCGCGTTCGCGGATGCGCGGATGCGGCAGTGTGAGTCGTTCATCAGCCAGGATCACCTCATCCATGGTCAGCACATCCAGATCGAGCGTGCGAGGCCCCCAGCGCTCGCCATCACGCACACGCCCGGCGGCGCGCTCGATCACCAGCAAGGCATCGAGTAATGCCTGGGGCGACAGTGCGGTGTCGATGCGCACGACAGCATTGACGAACGGCGGCTGCTCCAGCATGCCCCACGGCGGCGTGAGGTACAGATGCGAGCGCGCCAGCAGTCGCGTCCCCGGCAAGTGCGCCATCGCATCACATGCGCCCAGCACATGGCCGCGTGCATCGCCCATGTTGCTGCCTAGCGCGATATAGGCTTCGGTCACGCGGGATCCGACTTTCCGCTCGATTTGCCCGCTGGCTTGCGCCGGCGACGCTTGCGGGGTTTCAGGGCAGCCGCAACAGTTTCGACCGTGCCGACCGGCGCACTGCCCGACAAGGCGGCGGCGAGCGTCTCGTGCGGTAGCTGCTGGGCGTGTGCCCACCACTCGCCCAACTCACGAATGGCCGGCGACTCTTCCGCGCGCAACAGCAGGAAATCAAACGCAGCGCGGAAGCGCGGATGCGTCATCAGGCGGAACACACGCTTGCGCTGCACCTGCTCGAAGCGCGGCTGCAGCGCCCAGATCTCTTCCATGGTGAGGGTGAACCGGCGCGGTATCGCGACACGCTGGCATTGCTCGCCAACCACATGCGTAGCAGCACGTTCCCATGCCGCATTGGGATCCATACCCTTGGTAATCCAGGTATGCGCCAGATCGCGCACCTCACCCCACAACAGCACGGCGAACAGGAACGCCGGCGTCACCGATTTGCCTTCGGCCACGCGCGCATCCGTATTGGACAGCCCCTGCTCGACCAGCTGGCGTAGCGCCTTGTCGCCGCGTTTCAGCGCGCGCGCGGTAGCCGGAAACATGAACTTCAGCAGGCCGGTCTGCTCGAGCATATGGAAGCTCTTCAGACCATGGCCGGCCAGGAACATCTTCAACGATTCGTCGAACAGGCGTGCCGGCGCGGCATCCGACAACAGCGGCCCGAGTTCATCGAAGGGCGCCGCGGCAGCGGTGTCGATACGGAAATTGAGCTTCGCCGCCAACCGAACAGCACGCAGCATGCGCACCGGGTCTTCTCGATAACGTGTAGCCGGGTCGCCGATCAAATGCAGTACGCGATCTTCCACGTCCTGCATACCGCCAACGTAATCGCGTACCGAGAAATCGCTGATGTCGTAGTAGAGCGCGTTGACGCGGAAATCGCGGCGCACCGCGTCTTCCTCGATGCTGCCCCACACGTTGTCACGCACGATACGGCCGTCGACGATATGGCGATCACCCTCGCCCTCCTCTTCTCCGGTGCCGCGGAACGTGGCGACCTCGATGATCTCCGGCCCATACACCACATGGGCCAGACGGAAGCGGCGCCCGATCAGACGCGAGTTGCGAAATAGCTTCTTCACCTCGTCAGGCGTGGCATTGGTGGCCACGTCGAAATCCTTGGGATGCCCGCCAAGCAGCAGATCGCGTACGGCACCGCCCACGAGGTAGGCCTGGTAGCCGCCCTCATTGAGGCGATAGAGCACGCGCAGAGCGGCCTTGCTGATGTTCTTGCGCGAAATCACATGCTGCTCGCGCGGAATGATGCGCAGTGCAGGCGTGACGGTGGTCCTTGCGTCGTGATTCAAGCGGTTTGGATCCTTGCAGGCGCAATGCGCCATTCAAAGCGATCAGTCGCGGCACCATGCACCGCGTCCACGCCCGCCATGGCCTCACAGAGCTGACGGGATCGTTTCGCACAAGGGGACAAAAGTCATCCCCGGGCATTGCCGGGCGAAACAATTCCGCTATACTACCGCGCTCCGGTGCATTTCGCTCCCTTCGTCTAGTGGCCTAGGACACCGCCCTCTCAAGGCGGGAACACGAGTTCGAACCTCGTAGGGAGCGCCACTTCCGGCTTGGCACGGGCCAAGTCCACCCAAGACAGGCGCGCGACAGTATGACTTTTGTCGTCACCGACAACTGCATCAAGTGCAAATACACTGATTGCGTCGAGGTTTGCCCAGTCGACGCCTTCCATGAAGGCCCCAACTTCCTCGTAATCAATCCGGACGAGTGCATCGACTGCACCTTGTGCGAGCCGGAGTGCCCGATCAATGCGATTTACCCCGAGGACGACGTGCCCGCCGGACAGGAATCGTTCGTGGTGCTGAACGCGGAGCTGGCCAAGAGCTGGCCGGTGATCACGGAGCGCAAAGACGCCCTGACCGACGCCAAGGATTGGGAAAACAAACCCGGCAAGATAGACCTGCTCGAGCGCTGAGCCATTGCCGGCTCGGGCATTCCAGGCAAGATTTGAATAAGAAAAACGCCGCCCCAGGGCGGCGTTTTTCATTGAACCAAGAGCGCCGTTCAACCGCCGCCGAGGCGACCCTTGAGCGTATCGACCACCTTCGCCACGGCCGCGGCGTCGCCCTGTGCGCGCACTTCGCTGGCCTTTTCGCCGCTGGTGTCCACGGTCAGGTGCACCTGATGCGGAGCGGCGCCTGGCGCATCGGCCGTCTGCTTCGACTTGCCGTTGAACATGCTGCTGAAGAAACCCTTCTTGCCCTCTGGCTCGTCCGAGGCAACCACGCTCAGTGTGTAGGTACGCGCAGCATCATCATGCTCGATCACCTGACCGATATCACCGTTCTCCAGCGCCTGGCCCACGCGGCGATAGGTGTTGTCGACGCTGTCATTCAGCACGAAACCGTCAGCGATTACGCTGCCAGCCTTGCCGATGCGCGCAGTTGCGCCATTGGCTGTCGGGTTGTTGGCGCCTGACTCCGGAATGACCAGAGCAGCGCTGGTGGACGGCGTGTCCAGACCCGGCGGAATCTCAAGCGGCGTTTCCTGTTTGGCGGTCTCCCAGGCCTTCTGCGAACGGAACATGCCGCAGCCGGAGAGCAACAGTGCAGACACAGCCAAAAGCGGCAGGGCCACGACAAGCGGGGATTTCTTCATGTAAGCAGATTCCGTAGGAGTATCAGGTGCCCGAAACTTCAGGCCGCATTCGCCAAGGATGCCAGACCCGCAAGCGCTTCGCGAAGTCGCACGCGGTCCAGGCCATCCTCCAATTCCACAAGGGGCAGACGTGGCGCCGCCAACCCCAAGCCCAGCGACGGCAGGCCCGCCTTCACCGCGATCGGATTCGGCGCGCAATTGAGCGCCTGCACCAGCGGCATCAGCGTCGCGTCGCAACGCTGCGCCTCAAGCCGGTCTCCGGCTGTAGCCGCGTCGCACAGCATGCGAAACGCACGAGGCACCAAATTGGCTACTACCGAGATGGTACCGGCGCCGCCTGCCAGCATGGCCTTGCAGGCCGTGCCATCGTCACCCGACAGATAGACGAAATCCGGACGCGCAAGTTCCGCACAGGCACGGATCCGTTCGTCGGTGGCCAGGGCTTCCTTGATGCCGATGATGGCCGGGTGCTCTCGCAGTGCCGCCACCGTGTCCGGCAGCAGATCACAGGCGGTGCGAGTCGGCACGTTGTAAAGCAGCACCGGCAGGCCACCCTGCTCGGCCACTTCCAGGAAGTGGCGGCGCAGGCCCTCCTGCGTCGGTCGTACGTAATAAGGCGCCACCACCAGCGCGGCGTCCGCACCCAGCGCCTTGGCGCGACGGGTGAGCGCCACCGTCTTGGCTGTGCCAGCCTCGCCGGTGCCGGCAATGACCGGAATGCGGCCGGCCACACGCTCCAGCGCGAAGGCGAGCAAGCGGTCGTATTCATCGTGCTCGAGCATGTGTGCCTCGCCGGTAGACCCCGCGACAACCACACCCTCCGTGCCACCCTCGATCTGGTAATCGAGCAGGCGCCCGAAAGCCGCAAGATCAAGCGCTCCATCCGCAGCGAACGGCGTCACCAGCGCACAGATGCTTCCGCGAATGTTCAAAACCTGCTCCGGCCGAAAAACCAAGCCCTGCATGTTACTGGAAAACCTTCTTCCGCCAATACAGGGCTTGGTTTCGGGCAGTATTTGCCTCTATCGCTCTGGCGTTAACCGCCCGTCTGGCTGTGGACCGGACCCAGAGACAGAGCGGCACGATCAGCGCTAGTGAGCGTTTGGGCCAACCAGGAATGGCGTGGGAAGCGTGGTGTGCATCATGTCGTCCTTCATTTTCACCGTATCCCGCCTGCCGCGCTCCATATCGCTGTACTTGCGACAGGTGGTCTTGGGGATAAGGGTGCCAGTCGGTGGCGCCTGCTCGCAAATTTCACGATCGCCATCGCGACGGGTCAGGATTGCATTGACCTCAGATTGATTGTTGTAGAGCTTGATCTTGCCCGCATCATCCATCGCTTCGACCGTACCGAATTTGTCGAATAGGGCCTGCATATCACCGAGATCCTTGGTAACCGTGACGCGCTCATCGGCGTTGATGAACTCGAACCGCCCCCCTGTCTGCATTTGATCGCGGACATGGTCCGCCACCTGTGCGAACTGGTCCTTGGTTTCGGCCTTGACGCTCGGCGGCTCGGATTTCCTGGCTTGGAGCGATCCCAACGGAAGCAACATCACTAGCGTGACAGCTAAAAGCAGTGAACCCTTGAGCTTCATACCCCCCCCTTTGGTAGTCCATTGAAAATGACCTGTGCAACGGCCTGATGCTATGTCCGTCCGCAATCGTTCGTCAAAGCTAATGGTGGATCCCCTTCTTCCGCGCGTTACTTGCGACCTTCCGGCAGCGACCAGTAAGCTCGACCGGTCAACCTTCATCCCGCGACGTGCGGGGGTTGCCACAGGTGGGTCTCTTGAACCGTTCTTCCGCGCGTGCAGGCAGCGACAACCAGTTGCTGATCCAGACGCTGACTCCCTCTCCGCGCACGCCGCTGCTGGCACTGGCCAAGCGGATTGCCGAGGCCGGCTGCAATATGGCCGACGCCAGGGTGTCCACCATCGGCACGGACACTTCGCTGACCTTGCTCGCCACCGGCGCGTGGGACGCCGTGGCCAAGCTCGAATCGGCGCTGACCAAGCTGGCACGTGAAGAAGAGCTGCGGCTGGTCCATTACCGCACCGGTCCGCGCGAACATCATTCGCACCTCCTGCCCTATCTGGTCGAAGTGATCTCGGCCGACCGTCCGGGCATCCTGGTGAAGATCATCGACTTCTTCGATCGCCGCGACATCGTGATCGAGCAATTGAGCTCGATGCGCTACCAGGCAATGCAGACGGGCGCGGAGATGTTCCAGGCGCAGATCACCATCGGCATTCCGGCGGCGACGCATATTGCCGCGCTGCGCGATGATTTCCTGGAGTTCTGTGATGGCCTGAATCTCGACGCCATCATGGATCCGGTGAAGTTCTGAACCGGCCCGCAGGGGCCGTTTTCGGCATTTCTCCTGCGGAACTCCGAGCATGCCCCTTGGCGGCATGCGCTGCAAGAGCTGTCAACGGCGGCGGCAAGCGCTAGTCTCTGTCTCCAAGGCATCACTGGAGGCACCCACGCATGCAGCAGGCGGGTCAGGCCATGACCATCACGAGGCACCTGTCTCCTGCCCGCGCGTTGTCCGCCATCGCGCTTTATCTCCCAAATTCTAGCCATCAGTCGAAGCCATTCAACGCTTCGCAGGAGAAGCTATGCCCGAAGTCGGCAAGAAAGTCCCCAAGCTCAAAGGCCCAACCAGTGACGGGAGCGAGCTGAAGCTCGACGAACTCAAGGGGCAATGGGTCGTTGTTTACTTCTATCCGAAGGACAGCACCCCCGGCTGCACCAACGAGGCGAAGGATTTTCGCGATCTCTATCCGAAGTTTCAGAAACGCCACGCGCAAATCATCGGTGTCTCACGCGACTCGGTGAAATCCCACGCCAATTTCGCCACGAAACAGGAACTGCCGTTCCCGCTTGTTTCCGACCCCGACGAAACCTGGTGTCAGGCCTTCGATGTGATCCACGAGAAGGTGCTGTATGGAAAACGTCACATGGGTATCGTACGAAGTACCTTCCTGATCGATCCCGAAGGAAGGCTGGCCCAGGAATGGCGCAACGTGAAAGTCCCAGGGCACGCCCAGACCGTGCTCGACGCTATTCCCGCCAAGTGATTTCCGACTGTATTCATTGCCACGTCCCGGCCCGCTCCTTGGGGCAGGTTGGCGACGCTGTGCAAGAAACTCCGGCTGCACCGGCCGGCGCCCCGCGGCATGCCGCTAGCCGCGGTTCTTCCACCTCGCACTCTCAAGAGGTTCCTTCCGTATGACCGGAAGCAAGCGCATCTACGCTCTGGATACCAATGTGCTGTTGCACGACCCGACGTCGCTGTTTCGCTTTGAAGAGCACGACGTCTTCATTCCCATGACGGTGCTGGAGGAATTGGACGAAAAGAAGAAAGGCGCGTCGGAAGTGTCGCGCAACGGCCGCCAGGTAAGCCGCTTTCTCAACGAGCTGATCGAACACGGCAACGGTCATGGCATCAGCAATGGCCTCGAGCTGGCCAACCCGCAGGGCATCAACCTCAAGCGCGGTAGCGGCGTGGGGCGCCTGTACTTTCAGCAGCGCACCACCAATGGTCACGGCAAAGCCGACAACCTGATCCTGGCGGCCGTGATCGAGCTGCGCGACCAGAACCCCGATCGCGCGGTGATTCTGGTCAGCAAGGACATCAATCTTCGTATCAAGGCCAAGATCTATGGCATCCATGCGGAGGATTACGAAAACGACCGCGCGCTGGATGATTTCGCGCTGCTCTATACCGGCTCCACCGAGCTTGGCGAAAACTTCTGGGATCGCCATCCGGAAGTCCAATCATGGAATGAGCGCGGGCGTACGTATTACAAGCTCGACCGGCATCAGGATGAGGACTGGTATCCCAATCAGTGCTTGTTCTTGCCGGGAGACAACAGCGTCGAACTGCGCGTGCTGCACGTCGATGATGTAAAAGCTACGCTGGTGCTGCTCGATGACCACAGCCATTCGAACCACAGCGTATGGGGCATCGCCGCGCGCAACCGCGAGCAGAATTTTGCGCTCAACGTGCTGATGGATCCGGACGTGGACTTCGTCACCCTGCTCGGCACCGCCGGCACGGGCAAGACCTTGCTGGCGCTCGCCGCAGGCCTGGCTCAAGTGATGGACCAGCAGCGGTATCGCGAGATCATCATGACGCGCGCCACCGTTTCGGTGGGCGAAGACATCGGCTTCCTGCCCGGCACGGAGGAAGAAAAAATGACGCCATGGATGGGCGCGCTCACCGACAACCTCGAAGTGCTCGCCAATCCCGAGGAAGGCGGCAGTTGGGGTCGCCAGGCCACCAACGACCTGCTCGCCTCACGCATCAAGATCCGCTCGATGAACTTCATGCGCGGGCGTACCTTCCTTTCGCGCTACCTGATCATCGACGAGGCGCAGAACCTCACGCCCAAGCAGATGAAGACATTGATCACGCGCGCGGGTCCAGGCACCAAGATCGTGTGCCTCGGCAATGTGGAGCAAATCGATACGCCCTACCTCACCGAGACCACTTCGGGTCTTACCTACGCGGTGGATCGCTTCAAACACTGGGATCACTCGGCGCATATCACGCTGCGTCGTGGCGAGCGGTCACGACTGGCGGATTTCGCATCGGAGGCCCTGTAGTTCTTCGCCTCACCTCTCATGACCGTCATCCCGGCGAAAGCCGGGATCCAGTGACTTTCGCCGGCCCCTCAAAGGCTGGATTCCGACTTTTGCCGGGATGACGGGCGGGAGGAAACTTTTGTGGCTTCTTCCCTTGCGATGTACTGCCATGGTTCGTCGCGGCGATAATGGTCAGCGTCGCGCCAGCAGGCACTGTCCATGCACAACATCCCGCCACCCAACGCCCTCACCATCGCCGGCTCCGATTCCGGCGGTGGTGCAGGTATTCAGGCCGACCTGAAAACTTTCCACGCTCGCGGCGTGCATGGTTTATCAGTGATCGCAGCGATCACTTCACAAAACACACGCGGAGTCACTGCGGTGCACACGGTGCCGCTCAAGCACATCCGCAGCCAGCTCGCAGCGGTGTTTGATGATTTCCCGATCGGTGCCGTGAAGACAGGCATGCTCGGCAGCGCGGCTGTCACCCGGCTGGTGGCGAACGAAATGCGTGCGCGCAAACCAACCTGGCTGGTGGTCGATCCCGTGATGATCGCCACCAGCGGTGCGCGACTGCTCGATGAAGATGCTGTGCAGGCCATGGTGGAAGAACTGATTCCACTGGCCGATGTATTGACACCCAACCTGCCGGAAGCCGAGGCACTGCTGGGGCGCAAGCTGCGGACCGCGAAGGATTACGGTGCGGCCGGCGAGGCCTTGCTGGCTCTTGGTGCCCGCGCCGTGCTGCTCAAGGGCGGGCATTCCAACGAACGCGACGTGATCGATCGTTTCTACGACGCTCGCGGCGTCATGGAACTGCGCCATCCGCGCATGGCCATCGAGGGGCACGGCACCGGCTGCACACTGGCGTCCGCCATCGCTGCCGAGTTGGCCAAGGGACAGGCGCCCCGCTCCGCCGTACGGCGCGCAGTCGCCTATGTGCATCGAGCGCTTGGGCGCGGCTACCGACCTGGCGGCGGCCAGGTGCAAGTGCTCGGCCACTGAACCCGCACCGCGGCTGAATCAGGCCCGGGGTTGAGGCGGGCCAGAGAGTAGAATGGCCGCTTCCGTCCATCGGTCGCGCCCCGTCCATGATCCTTGCTCCGCGCCTCGTACTGCTGACCCTGTTCCTGCTGTTCGCGTTCTGTGTGCTGCTGGTGCACTTGCGCGGCCGCGCCAAACTGCGCTTCGATCGGCAGCTGGTGGATCACTCTGCCGTGTTCGCGCCTTACAACCTGCTGATGTACGCATTTTCGGCAGTGCCGGCCAAGCCCATCCTGGATCGTCGCGGCTTTCCGCAGCTGGACTTGCTGCAGGCCAACTGGCAGACCATTCGCGAGGAAGCGCTGCACTTGTTTGACGAGGGCTACATTCGCGCAGCGGAAAAGAACAACGACGCTAGCTTCAACAGCTTCTTCAAGCAGGGCTGGAAGCGCTTTTATCTCAAGTGGTACGGCGAGCCGCTGGCCTCCGCCGAAGCGCTGTGTCCCAAGACAGTGGCTCTGCTCAGCTCGATCCCTAGCGTCAAGGCCGCGATGTTCGCGCTGCTGCCTCCCGGCAGCAAGCTCAACCCGCATCGCGACCCGTTTGCCGGTTCGCTGCGCTATCACCTTGGCCTGATCACGCCGAACTCCGAGGAATGCCGCATCTTCGTTGACGGCGAAATACACAGCTGGGGCGACGGCAAGGACGTGGTATTCGACGAGACCTACGTGCACTGGGCCGAGAACCGCACCGACCAGACGCGCGTGATTCTGTTCGCCGACGTGGAACGCCCCCTGCGCACCCGCTGGATGGGCGCGATCAATCATCGCGTGGGCGCGTTCATGGGCAAGATCACCGCCTCTCCAAACACGGAATCGCCGGAAGAAAAGACCGGCTTCGTCAACCGGGTATTCGCGCTCAATCAACGCAGCCGCGAACGCAACCGCGCGTTCAAGAGGAAGCATCCGAAGCTTTTCCGCGCCGCCAAGTACGTTGGCATGCTGCTGCTGATCTGGCTGATCTTCCTGGCTCCCTGGCCGCTCGTGCGCTGAGCGGTCACGAAAGGCGGTAGTCGTGCGTCCTTGAGTCAGGTCTCCCGAGGAACTCGTCATGGACCACGCCACCGCCGTCTTCCAGAAACATCGCCCTCGTCTGCTTGGCCTGGCCTACCGCATGCTCGGTACCCAAGCCGATGCCGAGGACGTCCTGCACGATGCCTGGCTGCGCTGGCATCAGCAGGACACAAACTCGCTCGATGATGCCGAAGCCTGGCTGGTCACGGTGACCACACGCCTGGCACTCGACCGCCTGCGCCGCGCGAAGACCGAACGCGCGCACTACACCGGACCGTGGCTGCCCGAACCGCTGGTGGAAGACTCGGAGCAACCCGAGAGGAAACTGGAACGCAGCGAGAGCCTGAGCCTTTCGTTCCTGGCGCTGCTTGAGCGATTGAGTCCGGAAGAGCGCGCTGCGTTCCTGCTGAGCCAGGTGTTCGACTACAGCCACGCAGAAACGGCGGCCATGCTGCAGATCAGCGAAGACGCTTGCAGGCAGCGCGTCCATCGCGCCAGGCAGCGATTGCGCGACGGACGACCACGCTTCACGCACGCACCCGAAGTGCAACGTCGTCTGCTGGAAAAATTCCGGGATGCGCTTGAACAGGCCAGCGTGGAATCTCTGCAATCGTTGTTCGCCGAGGATGCGGTTCACCTGGCCGACGGCGGTGGCAAGGCGACGGCCACATTGCGGCCGCTGCATGGCGGCGAGCGCATCGTGCGGCTGTATTCGATCATCGCTCAGCGTTACCGCGACCTGCCGATCGTGCATCGGCTGCAATGGCTCAACGGCGCCCCTGCCCTGCTGACCTGGGTGGATGCGAAGCTGGCGACGGTGGCGTGGATCGAAACCGATGGCGAGCGCATCGTCAGCATCCATTCGCTGCGCAACCCCGAAAAACTGGCCCGCCTGGAAGCTGTCACGAATCTGCCCATGAGCACGTCCTTGTCATGAGCGGCCATGGTGGTCGCGTTCAAGGAACCTCCATGTCCAAGCGCCTTTCGGTTATGAAGCATCTTCAGACCATCAAGCCGTTGCTCGATTTCGGCGAGGTGGTACACCAGCAGTGCGGGCTCGAAAAGCCGATGGTCGAGCTCGTTCTGTTGCGCGTTTCGCAAATCAACGGCTGTGCCTTTTGCCTCGACATGCACAGCAAGGACGCACGCGCCGCGGGTGAAACCGAGCAGCGCCTCTACCTGGTGGCAGGTTGGCGTGAAGCCTCTTTGTACAGCGAGCGGGAACGTGCCGCGCTTGCCTGGGCCGAGGCCGTGACGCGCCTTGGCGAGCACGGTGTGTCCGACGAGGTGTACGCGCAGGCCAGCGCCGCCTTCAACGAGGAAGAGCTGGTGAACCTCACGCTGATCCTCGGCCTCATCAACACGTGGAACCGAATCAACGTCGCGTTCCAGACGCCGGCGGGCAGCTACAAACCTGCAGTGAAGCAGGCCGCCTGACGAAAAAAAAGCCCCTCGTTCAAGGGGCTTTTTTTTCAAACCACGCTAGTCGCTGGACACTTGGCTCTGCATGGTGCCAGCGCGGATTCGTTGATAGATCTGGCCTGGCCAATGCTTGAGCATCAATGCCGGCTTCTCGATGAAGTGCCATGACGCCATCGCCATCAGCAAAGCCAACAGCCACGCAAGGATCTCGTTGAGAGTCAGTGCCCACGCGGGAACATGGCTCGCCACCGCTTGCTGCATGGGAAAACCCCACAGATACAGCCCATACGAGTAATCACCGAAGTGATTGAAGCCCCGCCAGGGAGTGGCATAGGCGAAGGCAAAAACGAATGCAGTAAGCGCCAGTCCGAGTGTCAGCGGGTAGACCACCGTGTGGCGCAGTGCCCATGCCAGCACACCAGATCCGATCACCCACCACCAACCGAAATGCACCCACTGCTTGTTTACGTAGCAGAAGACACCGGCAGCAAAATAGGCGGCCAGACGCACAAAGGTATCGAGCGGCAGCAACGGAAGGCGTTCGGGAGCCACCACGCCACAGGCGAAAAGCAGGATCAGCACGGCATTGCACCAGCGCGGCCGCGCCAGCACACCTAGAAAGCCGACGACAGCAACCCACAGGTACATGCGCACTTCGGCGGGAAGAGTCCAGATCGAGCCGTTGACGATCCCTGGCAGCGGATTAGCCGTGAATACGCCCGGCAGATACCAATCCAGCCCCTTGCCCAGTTCCAGATTCTTGGCGACGTAGTGGAACGTACCGTGATCGGCCAGGTAGGTGTGGGGTTCCATGGAAGTGAATATCGGACCCAGCACGAATGCCGATGCCACCAGGCAAAACGCGTAGGCCGGATAGATGCGCAGTACGCGGGCCCACAGAAAGTCGAACACATTGCGGCGACGCAGATAGCTGCCGGCGATCATGTACCCGCTGGTGACGAAAAATATATCTACCGCCAGATCGCCGGAGTACGTACCCCAGCCAAGCCAGGCGAAAACGTCAGGCCATGACTGTCCGCCGCTCATGGAGGGACCGTGGCCATAGATCACCAGGGAAGCGGCAAGGAAACGCAGCAGCAGAAAATTATCCTGCCCGCGATCCAGCGCATCAGCCAACGTCCTTGTCCGAAACACACCGCCCCCTAAGCGCGAATCCACCCCAGTCGACATGGCATCCATGCACGACCGCATCCCGGAACGGGACGCGGTCGTGAGACTCCATCACGGATCGCAGCAATCCCCTTTGGGCTGCAATTAGCCCTTGACGCGCTTGACGATGGCGTCGCCGAAGCTCGACGTGGTGCCCTTGCCGCCAATGTCCGGCGTCACGCTGTCGCGATCGTTGGTCATGGTGTCGCGAATGGCGTTACGAACCTTGTCGCCCTTTTCCACCATGCCAAGGTGGTCAAGCATGTCGGCCGCGGCCAGCAGCAGCGCGCACGGATTGGCGATGCCCTTGCCGGCAATGTCCGGCGCGGAACCGTGCACGGCTTCGAAGATGGCCGCCTCGGTGCCGATGTTGTCGCCCGGTGCCAGGCCCAAGCCGCCAACGAGGCCTGCGCACAGGTCCGACAGGATGTCGCCGAACAAGTTGGTGGTGACGATCACGTCGAACTGCTCGGGCTTCATCACCAGTTGCATGCAGGCGTTGTCCACGATCATCTCGTTGAACTCGATCTGCGGGTATTCCTTGGCGATTTCGCGAGCCACGTTGAGGAACAGGCCCGACGCGGTCTTGATGATGTTGGCTTTGTGCACCGCGGTGACCTTCTTGCGGCCCTTCTTCACGGCCAGCTCGAAGGCGTAGCGCACGATGCGGCTGGAACCCTTGCGGGTGTTGCGCACCATCGAGATGGCGGTCTCGCCGTCTTCCGACAGCGTCTGGCCTTCGGACAGATACGCGCCCTCGGTATTCTCGCGCACCGTGATGATGTCGATATTCTCGAAGCGCGCCTTGGTGCCCGGGAAGCTGATCGCCGGACGCACGTTGGCGTACAGGTCAAAGTGGCGACGCAGGGTCACATTGATCGAGGTGAAGCCACCACCGACCGGTGTGGTCAGCGGACCCTTGAGGGCCACCTTGTGCTTGGCGATGGCGTCGAGTGTCGGCTGCGGCAGCAGGTCACCGCTCTTCTCCAGCGCGACCATGCCGGCATCAACGAACTCATAGGACAGACCGCAGTCCAGGGCGTCGAGCACGCGCAGCGTGGCGTTCATGATCTCGGGGCCGATACCGTCGCCCGGAATCACGGCAATGGTCTTGCTCATGGGGACACTCCTTGGGATAAGAATCGCGCAACCCTGAAGCAGGGGACATCAGGGCTATAAATCCCTTCAATTATCCCCCATGCCACATCATGCGGCCAGAGCGGACGCCCGGTCGGGCGTTGCAAATCCTCGCATGCAGCATTGAATAAACTCGCATGCGTCAAGGCGGCGGCAAGGAGCGGGCCGCCGCCCTGTTCCCGTCCTCAGCCGTGGCTGACGCAGTCCGCGGCAGCCGTGCCGCCCGATTCCAGCTGGTCGAGGAAGTCCACCGCGCGGCGCAGATGCGGAATGACGATGGAACCGCCCACTACCAGACCTACGCTGAAAGTCTCGAAGAATTCTTCGCGCGTCACGCCCGCTTCCTTGCATTGGGCAACGTGGTAGCTGATGCAGTCGTCGCAACGCAGCACCATGGAGGCGACCAGGCCCAACAGTTCCTTGGTCTTCACGTCCAGCGCGCCGGGCTTGTAGGTTTGCGTGTCCAGCGCGAAAAAGCGCCGCACCACCTGATTGTCCTCGGACAGGATGCGCTCGTTCATGCGCTGACGAAACGCGGTGAACTCCGCGATGCGGTCCTTGCCGGCTTGCTCGTCAGTGGGCTTGCTCATGCGGAGGCTCCCAGCAGTTCGGCCAGTTTGCCGCTGCGGTCGGCGGCCACCAGATCGTCGAAACCACCCACGTGATGGTCGTTGATGAAGATTTGAGGCACGGTGCGACGGCCGCCGCTGCGTGCCAGCATCAGTTCGCGTTGTGCGGAATCAGTGTCGATGCGCACCTCGCTCCACTCCAGCCCCTTGGACTTGAGCAGGTTCTTGGCCGACACGCAGTAAGGGCACACTGCGGTGGAATAGACCTCGATCTTGGGCACAAAAAACTCCGGAACCGAAAATAAATACGACCGTTGTCAGATGGGGGTTAGCGCATCTGGAAACAAGCTCGACAACACTGAACCGACACCGTAAGCAGGTGTCACTAATGGTATTGTCGCTGACCTATGCGAATGGCACACGCCCCCGCCAAACGGCTTCAGTATCCCACTCCGGTCCACGCCCGGAACAGCCGACGAGTGGACGGTCCAAGGACAGCAAAACGCATGTCGACGCGCCTCGCACAGGCAGGAAGCCCATGAGCCGGTTCTCGCCCACCCGCCTGCTGACGGCGCTGCTCTGCGCGGGCCTCTCCATGGGCACCCAGGCGCAGGACCACGACGTGCGCCTGCCCGACCTCGGCAGTTCGGCCAACGCGCTTATTTCCCCGCAGGAAGCACAGGACTACGGTGCCGCCATGCTGCGCCAGATGCGCGCGCTCGACATGGTGCTGGACGATCCCATGCTCGACGACTACATCAACGACCTCGGCTACCGCCTGGTGTCGGGCAGCGAGAAGCCCAAGGAGCATTTCTCCTTCTTCATCGCGAAGGACAACATCATCAACGCTTTCGCCGCACCCGGCGGCTATGTCGCGGTGAATTCCGGCCTGATCACCATCACCAACAACGAAAGCGAACTGGCCGGTGTCATCGCCCACGAAATCGGGCACATCACGCAGAACCACCTGCAGCGTGCCTTCGAAGCCTCCAAGAAGGACACGCCACTGATGGCGCTGGTCCTGCTGGGCGCTATTGCCGCTGGTGCTGGCGCGGGCGCCGGCGATGCGGCCGGCGCCATCTTGATGGGTGGCCAGGGCCTGCTCATGCAGCGCCAGATCAACTTTACCCGCAAGGATGAAATCGAGGCCGACCGTGCCGGCATCCAGACGCTGGCCAACGCTGGCTACGACCCCAATGCCATGGCCTCGTTCTTCGGGCGCATGGAAGACACCCTGCGCGTGGGTTCAGGCGGTGATCTGGGCGACACGCCGGCCCTGCTGCAGGACCATCCCGTCTCCATGGACCGCATCAGCGATGCCAAAGCGCGAGCCGGCTCCCTGATCGCCCGGCAAAAACAGCGCCCCCCGGGCTCCACACTGGACAAGACCCAGTGGGAAAAGAGCACCGCGCCCATCTCGTACGTCAAAGACCCTACGACACTCGGCAACCACGATACCAAGGGCGGCCTGGATGCTTACCTGCTGATGCGGGAGCGCGTGCGCGTGTTGTCGGGTGATGCCGGACAGCTCGCGAGCTACTACGCCAACAATTTGCAGAACCAGCACGGCTTCGATACACCATCCAATCGCTACGGCTACGCCCTTGCGCTCGTCCGCAGCAACCGAGGCGCCAGGGCAGTAGACGAACTGCAGCCACCGCTGGCTGCACATCCGGACAACCAGGTTCTGCGCCAAGCCATGGCCGACGCCAAGCTGCAGGCTGGACGCCGCGCGGAAGCGCTCACCCTCTACGCCGACCTGAACCAGCAGTCCCCGCGCAATCACGCCATTGCCTTGGGCTACGCAAAGGCGCTCACGGAAGGTGGCTCCAAGGAGGAGGCTTTGCAGGCCGCTACGATGCTGCTGCCAATGCTCGACAACAACGACGAGCCCGAGCTGTATCGCAGCTACGCCCGCGCCAGTGACAAGGCCGGCGACTCGGTGCGCGCCGGTGAGGCGTTCGCCGATGCGTCCTACCTATCGGGACGCCCTTTCGACGCCATGGAACAGCTCAAGCGTCTCCTGCAGCGCTCGGACCTGGACTACTACGCTCGCGCCCGCATTCAGGCGCGCATCAACGATCTCACCCCGCTGGTGATGGAGTTGCGCAAACGCAGGGTGCAGACCGACGACAACCCCGACGGGCGCAGCCAGCAACCGCTACAAAACAGCGCCAACTGCCAGGGGCGGCTCTGCTTCAGCGCCAACGAAACCCGCCGCTGACTTCCTGTCCTGTGAGACGATGACAGCGCCGTCACGTTGTGCCGGCGTGAAATGTCATCGCGGCGTAACAATTTCCCGTTGCAATAATTGCGTCATAGGCACCCAAGCGGACCCCACGCGTGCATAAACGCATTCTGATCGTCGAAGATGAAGCCTCGATCCGCGACATGGTCGCCTTTGCCCTGCGCAAAGCTGGCATGGACGCCATTCACGCCGCCGACGCACGAGCGGCCCAACTTGCCATTGCTGAACAAGTACCGGACCTGATCCTGCTCGATTGGATGCTGCCCGGCACCAGCGGCCTTGAACTGGCGCGTCGCCTGCGCAAGGAGGAGCTGAGCCGGGAAGTCCCGATCATCATGCTCACCGCGCGTGGCGAAGAGATGGACCGCGTCAACGGCCTGGAAGCCGGAGTGGATGACTACGTCGTCAAACCGTTCTCCACGCGTGAGCTGGTGGCCCGCATCAAGGCGGTGTTGCGCCGCAGCCAGGGCGATGATGGTTCAGGCATGGTGGAACTGGGCGGCCTGCGTATTGATGGTCCCGCGCATCGCGTGTTTGCCATCGACGACCCAGTAACCATCGGCCCCACCGAATATCGCCTGCTGTACTTCTTCATGACGCACCCGGAGCGGGTCTATTCGCGCGCGCAGCTGCTCGATCATGTATGGGGCGGCAGCGTGTACGTGGAGGAACGAACTGTGGACGTCCACATCCGTCGCCTGCGCAAGACGCTAGAGCCATGGAAGCTCGACGACATGGTGCAGACCGTGCGCGGCGCAGGTTACCGTTTCTCCGCCAGCCTCTGACGCTTCCGTCTCTCTTGCGGGAGTGCAGGCTTTTGCCGATGCTGGCGCACCGCCAGCCCGGCACTTTCGACTGACCGCCCCCATGCCAAACATCTTCGATCGCTCCTGGAAGCTGCCGGCTGCACTTGTCGCCGGACTGCTCGCGGGCGCTATCGTCGGCTGGCTCGCGGGCGGGCATGTTGCTACAGGCGCAGCGCTGGTTGCCATCGCGGAAATCGTCTTCCTCCTGACCCGAATCCGTCATCAAGCGAAGCTCATGATGACGCAAAATTTCACGGTGACTTCCCTCCAGCATGACCGTTTCATGACGCGCTCCCGCCGCATCGCCTCCAGTCTGCGCGATCTGCGCAGTGCCGCCGGCAGCCTGCCTGATGCGGTCGTCCTGCTTGATAACGAGCAGCACGTCCGCTGGTTCAACCACGCCGCCGAAGACCTGCTGGGCTTGCGCCGCCCGCAGGACCGGGGCGCACATCTCGATGAGCGCCTCAGCACCACGGAGTTGGCCACGTGGTTGAAAGGTGGTGCGCGCGAACCGCTCAACGACGTGGCGGCACCGGGCCATCCCAATCGCCACATCAACGTGACGCTGCTGCCGTTCGGTCGGCGCCAACGTCTGCTGTTGGCTCGCGATATCAGCCATCTCACGCGACTGGAACAAATTCGTCGCGATTTTGTGGCCAACGTGTCGCACGAGTTGCGCACACCGCTCACAGTGATCCATGGCTATCTCGAACTGATCGATCCGGAAGACGTGCCGGAACTCGCGCCGGTGCTCAATGAAATGCGCGCGCAGTCCAAGCGCATGGGACAGATCGTCGAAGACTTGCTAACGCTCTCGCGCCTGGAAACGCAGGAGCGCGTGCAGGACGAGCGCGTGCAGATGACGCCACTGCTGGCGACCATCCGCAAGGAAGCCGAGGCGCTTAGCCAGGGCCGCCATCAGATCACGCTTGAATCCACCGCCGAGTTCGACCTGCTGGGCTCGGTGAAAGATTTGCACAGCGCGCTTTCCAACCTGGTGAGCAACGCCGTGCGCTACACGCCCACCGGTGGGCGGATCACCATCCGTTGGCGACGCACGTCGGAAGGTGCGATCTACTCGGTCACCGACACCGGCTACGGCATTCCGGCCACGCACTTGGCGCGTCTCACCGAGCGCTTCTATCGCGTGTCGTCCAGCCGCTCGCGCGAAAGCGGCGGCACCGGGCTCGGCCTGTCCATCGTCAAGCACGTGCTGAACCTGCATCAGGCACGGCTGGAGATTGAGAGCGAGCCGGGCCGGGGTTCCACCTTCTCCTGCTGGTTCAGCAACGAGCGCCTGCTGGCCCCAGGGGT
The DNA here is from genome assembly GCF_057787755.1 of Dyella sp. OK584. NCBI lineage: Bacteria > Pseudomonadati > Pseudomonadota > Gammaproteobacteria > Lysobacterales > Rhodanobacteraceae > Dyella > Dyella sp. OK584. The sequence continues at coordinate 2,539,047 of NZ_CM173542.1, read as the reverse complement.
GGGTGATCCGGACTGAGTCGCCCCCAGATGCGGCGCGCCCAGCCGTGCCACGGGCAGCCGAGCTGAACGGGCGTCACACTACGCGGCGGTGCGCCATGTACTGACGCGCGGCATCGGCCAGAATGGGGGAATGCGCCGTAAACCCTCCACGCCTTCACCTGTCGCCGACCGTGCCGCTCCCGAGCTTTATCTCAGCCGCGAGCTGGCGGCCCTCGAATTCAACTTCCGCGTTCTTGCGCAAGCACGAGATGCACGCATGCCGCTGCTGGAGCGGCTGCGCTTCCTGAGCATCGTCGCCAACAACCTCGACGAGTTCTTCGAGGTGCGCGTGGCCATGCTCAAGCACCACCACATGTTTGGCTCCGCAGCACCTGGTCCGGACGGATTGTCTTCCGGCGAACTGCTCACCCGCATCCGCAAACGCGTACTGGACCTGGTCGCCGAGCAATATGCGACGTGGCAGGAGGAATTGCGCCCCGCACTGGATGTCGAAGGCATCCACTTTCTTACGCGCGACCGCTGGACCGAGCGACAGCGCCGCTGGCTCCAGGGCTACTTCGAGAGCGAGGTGCTGCCGGTCCTGTCGCCGCTGGGCCTGGACCCGGCGCACCCGTTTCCGCGCATCCTCAACAAGACACTGAACATCGCAGTGGTGCTGAAGGGCCGCGATGCGTTCGGCCGCGAAGGACACATGGCGTTGGTGCGCGCGCCGCGCTCGCTGCCTCGCATCATTCGGCTTCCGGACGAAGTATGCGGCGATGGCGTTTACTACATCTTTCTCGCTGAACTGCTGCAGGGTTTCGTCGATCTGATGTTTCCTGGCTTCAAGGTGGCCGGCGCCTATCAATTTCGCGTCACACGCAACAGCGAGCTCATGGTCGAGGAGGCCGAGGTCGACAACCTCGCACGAGCGCTTAGCGAGGAATTGCTGGGTCGTGGCTATGCCCGCCCGGTGCGGCTGGAGATCGGCAACGACTGCCCCAAGGCGATCGTCGCCATGCTGATCGCCCATTTCGAGCTGGAAGAAACGGACGTCTATCGTTGCGACGGTCCCGTCAACATCATCCGTGCCGGAACCATCTATGAGGGGCTGGAGCGGCCGGAACTGAAATTTCCCCGTTTCATTCCACTGCTGCCACGAGTGTTCGATGCCAGCCGCTGCAAGTTCGAAGTACTGCGTCAGCAGGACGTGCTGCTACATCACCCATACGAATCCTTCGCCGCGGTGGTAGACCTGCTGCGCCAGGCCACGCAGGACCCGGCCGTGCTGGCGATCAAGCAGACGCTCTATCGTGCTGGCGTGGACACTCCACTGGTCGATCTGCTGGTGGAAGCCGCCCGCAACGGCAAGGACGTCACGGTGGTGATCGAGCTGCGCGCGCGGTTTGACGAGGAGGCCAATATCCGCCTCGCCACGCGCCTGCAGGAAGCTGGCGTGCAAGTCGTCTACGGCGTGGTGGGATACAAGACCCACGCCAAGATGCTGTTGATCGTGCGTCGCGAGGACAACGTGTTGCGCCGCTACGTGCACCTGTCCACCGGCAACTACCACCAGGCCAACAGCCGCACCTACACCGACATCGGCCTGATGACGGCGCATCCTGGCATTGGCGACGACCTGCACAAGGTGTTCCAGCAACTGTCGGGGCTGGGACCGGTGATCGAACTGCAGCAACTGTTGCATTCACCGTTCACGCTCTATCGCAGCGTGCTGGACAAGATCGAGCGCGAAACCGCCCACGCCGAAGCCGGCCGGCCGGCACGCATCGTCGCCAAGCTCAACGCGCTCAATGAGGCTCATGTGATCCAGGCGCTGTATCGCGCCTCGCAGGCCGGTGTTGAGATCGACCTGATCGTGAGAGGAGCGTGTACGTTGCGCCCGGGCCTGCCAGGCATTTCCGAGCGCATCAGGGTTCGATCGATCGTCGGACGCTTCCTGGAGCACAGCCGCGTGTACTGGTTCGCCAACGATGGCGCGCCAGAGATCTACTGCGGAAGCGCCGACTGGATGGAACGCAACCTGATGCGCCGTATCGAGGTGGCCTTCCCCATCCTTGACCCCATCCTGGCCAAGCGCGTGTACGACGAAACGCTGGCGAACTACCTGGCCGACAACACCGATGCCTGGCTGCTCGACAACAAGGGGCGCTACACCCGCGCCGAGCCGGGCGATGCCCCGCCGCACAGCGCACAGCAGACCCTGCTCAACAAGCTGGTTCCATTGAGCGTCTGACTGGGCCGCAAGCTCAACTGCGACTTCGCGACATGCCGGTGGCGTGAGAGAATCCGTTCCTTGCAGCCCGATACGAGCCCCGCATGAGCCAAGGCGATCAGATCCAGATCAAGGACGGCGAACTGATTGCCGCCGTGGACATGGGGTCCAACAGCTACCACATGGTGGTGGCCCGGGTGGAGCACGGCGAGCCGCGCGTGATCGACCGTTTGCGCGAAACCGTACGCATGGCCGCCGGCCTGCGCGCCGATGGCACGCTGGATGCCGAGCACCGCGCCCGCGCGCTCAATTGCCTGGCCCGCTTCGGCCAGCGCATTGCCGGCGTGCCGTCTATCCGCGTGCGTGCGGTGGCCACCAACACCGTGCGCCGGCTAGCGTCCCCGCAGTCGTTCCTCACTGCGGCCGAGTCTGCGTTGGGCCAACCGGTGGAAATCGTGTCCGGACGCGAGGAAGGCCGCCTGATTTTCCTGGGATCGTCGCACGACCTACCCGCTTCGCGCGAAAGCCGGCTGGTGATCGACGTGGGCGGCGGCAGCACCGAGTTCATCATCGGTCGCGGCTTTGCGCCCATGCACACGGAAAGCGTGCAGGCCGGCTGCATCGCCTCCACGCTGCGCTTCTTCCCTGGCGGCAAGCTCAACCGCAAGCGCTGGCAGCGCGCGAACAGCGAAATCGGCGTGCTACTGCAGCAGTTCTCCGAGGACTACCGCGAGTCGGGTTGGGTGGAAGCCTATGGTTCGTCGGGCACGGCAAAGGCCATCGGCTCGGTCGTGCAGGCGATGAAGTTCTCCGACGATGGCATCACGCCCGCATCGCTGGCTTCGCTCCGCGACGCACTGCTGGCCCAGGGCCAGATTGGCAGCCTGAAGCTGCCCGGCCTCGGCGAGGATCGCGCCCCGGTGATCGCCGGTGGCGTGGTGATTTTCGAGGCGGCATTCGAGGCACTGGGCATCGAGCGGATGCGCGTCTGCGAAAGCTCGATGCGCGAAGGTCTGCTCTGGGACCTGATCGGCCGCGCCGGCGGCAGCGACCCACGGACCGCAAGCATCGACGCGCTGGCCAACCGCTACGGCGTGGACCGCGCCCAGGCACGGCGTGTGGAGTCGACCGCGCTGATGTTTTTCGACCAGATCGTGCGTCACTGGAAGCTCGATAGCGAGGCGCGAGAGTGGTTGTCGTGGGCTTCGCGCGTGCACGAGATCGGCCTGGCCATCGCGCACAGTCAGCATCACCATCATGGCGCCTATATCCTGCGCCACGCCGACCTGGCCGGCTTCTCCCGCCAGGAACAGCAGCTGCTGGCCGCCATCGTGGAATCGCACCGACGCAAGCCTGACAAGGCCACCTTCTCGGCCCTGCCTCAGCGCTACCGTCAGCTGGCACGCTACATCACAGCCTTGCTGCGACTGGCGGTGTTGTTCCGCCGCGCGCGCCGAGCCGAATCGTTGCCGCAGATGCAACTGGCCGCTACCAGCCATCGCTTGCGCCTGGTTCTGCCTTCAGCCTGGCTGGAACAGCATCCACTGAGCGAAGCGGACCTGGAGCAGGAGCAAGTGCCCATGAATGAACTAGGCCTGCTGTTGGAAGTCCATCCGTCCTGACCTTAGCCCATACGGCCACTCGTAGGTGCAGGCCCACAGCGCGCCTTCGCCGCGTATGATGTCCTGATGCCACACGCCGCCCGATACGCCATGTCCCGAATCCTGCTCACCGCTGCCTTGCTGATATCGCCGCTCACGCTTCTCGCCCAAGCTGCCAAGCCAGCCACGACACCAGCCGCGCAAACGCATCCTGAAGTGGTGATGCACACCTCGCAGGGCGACATCACGATCGAGCTGTTTCCCGACAAGGCCCCCAAGAGCGTTGCCAACTTCCTGCAATACGTGCATGACGGCTTCTACAGCGGCACCGTGTTCCATCGCGGTATTCAGGGTTACCTGGTGCAGGGCGGCTTGTATACACGCGACCTGCAATCCAAGCGCACGCACTCAGCCATTACCAGCGAAGCGGATAATGGCCTGTCCAACCTACGCGGCACGGTTGCCGTGGCACGCGGCGCCGATCCCAACTCGGGAACGTCGCAGTTCTTCTTCAATCTGGTGGACAACCGCCGCCTCGATTTTGTCGGCAACCAGAGCGGCTTGACCTGGGGATATGCCGTGTTTGGCAAGGTCGTAAAGGGTATGGACGTGGTCGACAAGATCGCCGCCCTGCCCACCCGCGGCCTGGGTCCATTCGCTGGCGACGTGCCCAACCCGCTCGTGGTGATCGACAGCGCCACCGTCGTTGGCGAGGCGGCGCCGGCGGCTGCCAGCCCCGCCGCGCCAGCCGCAGAGAAGCCGGCCACCACACCCACTAAAGGTGGGAAGCCCAACGGCAAGGCGAAGGGCTGAAGCGCCGTGGCCACGCTGTTCATCGCCGATCTGCACCTGGACGACAGCCGCCCGCAGATCACCCGCCTGTTCGAGCATTTCCTCGCCAGCGACGAAGCCCGCTCCGCAGACGCGCTGTACATCCTCGGTGACCTGGTCGAGGCATGGGTTGGAGACGACGACGATGCGCCATTGCCCGGACGCATCGCCCACGCAACGAAGACGCTGCGCGATAGTGGCGTGCCGGTGTACTTCATGGTCGGCAATCGCGACTTCCTTCTCGGTGAGGATTTCGCGCAGCGCGCCGGGTTTACCCTGCTTGACGACGGCACCGTGCACGACCTCTACGGCCGGCCCACGCTGCTGATGCACGGCGACGTGCTTTGCACCGATGACATCGCCTACCAGACCGTGCGCAAACAGGTGCGTACGCCGGAATGGAAAGCACAGATCCTGTCCATGCCACTGGAAGCGCGCCGTGCGTTCGCCGTCAAGGCGCGTGAAGACAGCCGCGCGCATACCGGCAGCACCCAGGAAACCATCATGGACGTCAACGCCGATGCCGTGGCCGACGCCATGCGCAAGGCCGGCGTGACGCGACTGATCCACGGTCATACGCATCGCCCCGCCACCCATCGCTTCGATCTGGACGACCACCCGGCCGAACGCATCGTGCTGGGTGACTGGTACGAACACGGTTCAGTGCTGCGAGTGACACCGTATGGAAGCAAGTTGCGTGGACTGACGTTGAATGAAGCGTCGTAACACCTGAATCGGCCAGCCTTCGGTTGGAGATGCATCTTTTCCAACCTTCACGGCGAGTTATTCCTGACGCGTGCCAATCACCAGCGTGAACGTCTGGATGAAATGAAAATCGTCGCGGCGTAATGCATAGTCTGCATGCTGCGGATTGCACAGGCGCGTCAGTTCGACGTAGTCCTCGCTCGACAGATATGGCCGCAGCCGCTCGCCCCAGGTGTCGCGAAAAATCGCCTCCTGTAGATAGGCCTCGGTGTCAGGGTTCACCGGAGAGATGCGTTCGATGGAAAACGTTAGTGCTTCGACGTTGTGGAGCCCGACATTGCGCATAAGGCCAACCATGGCGCGGACCGCCGTGAGGTCTCGTTCCTCCAGGCCATACCGCTCGCGGTAGTAGCGCCGCACGGCTTCGTTCGTCAGTCGTTCGAGCCGCGCATCCCACGCAAAATACATATCGGGCAGGAACGAACTCTGGCCAAGCGCAACTCGCCCACCGACACGCAGCAACGAAGACAGCGCCTGCAGGGCTGCCACTGGATCGCGCAGATGGTGGATGGCATTGACGCACCAGATGAAATCCATGCTGGCCTCGCGAAGTGGCAAGCGGGATAGATCCGCCTGCAGGAGCGCGCTGTTGCTCTGACCCCGCGCGCAAGCCGCAAGGTGCGGTAGCGAAAGATCGGCGCCGACAGCCAGGCCGTCTGGTACGGATTCCGCCAGCCACTGCAGCGCTTCGCCCGTGCCGCAACCCGCATCCAATACCCACATGTCTGGCCGCAGCCTCGCGCTAGCGATGGCTTCCCGCAGCTCGGGCGCGGCAAAGAGATTGAAGAGCCGCAATTTGCGTGAATAGTCCCGCCCTGCGCTATCGCCGAGCGGTCCGCCAGACAAAGCTGAGACAGACCTCATGCTCACGTTCCCTCATTCCAAAGAGAAGAAAGTCGCCATGACCCCAGCTATTGATAGCACGCCGAAAATGAGCAAGCAGCGCACTGTACTGCGCATTCATAAGTACAGAAACGCGGCGCGGACAACGCCGACGAGTTCGGTCTCTTCAAGCGACCCTTGATGGCACGCAGCCCAATGGCGGTTACCGCGCGAGGATACCGTCCAGCGAAGTGAAAGACGCTCGCAAAAGTACCAGGCAACCGATGCGGCAGACGCCTGGCGAGGTGTCATCGTGCCGTTTTTCAGGCAATAAAAAACCCCTGTAAAAACAGGGGCTTTTTGCGGATGGCGGAGAGAGAGGGATTCGAACCCTCGATAAGGCTTTTGACCCTATACTCCCTTAGCAGGGGAGCCCCTTCGGCCTCTCGGGCATCTCTCCGTTTTTTGTCCGCATCTCTGCGGAGCCGGCAAGGATACTAACCGGCGCGCTTGAGGTAAAGCTTTAATTGCCTGTCAGTGTTCGCCAGTCTCGCCGGAGGCGCTGCCATCCGGCTCGTGCTCGTTCTTGATCCGCTGATAGATCTCTTCGCGATGCACGGCGACGTTCTTGGGCGCATTGATGCCAATACGCACCTGATTGCCCTTCACGCCCAGAACGGTAACGGTCACCTCGTCACCGATCATCAAGGTTTCACCGACCCTGCGGGTCAGAATCAACATGTTTGCCACTCCATGAATACTTTGGTCATAGGCCAACAGACGGTTACGCCTCACCCCTGAGCCTTACCGTCTGAACAGTTCGACGATCTTTACCCGCCGAAGGCCCTACCGCCTTCCCGGTTCACAGACGAGGCATCCCCTGTAGATGCCAAGTCGAGCGACACCGTCGCAACAAGCGGTGCCGGCAGTGTTTGGATACTAGCCGAGCGTCCGCGGGCAGCGCAATGCGTAAACGGGAACGGAGTCTGAGCAGTTGACCCCACTTCAGGAAGCCAACCGCTCCCCGATCCAGCCGACAAGACCGTTCAGGATGCGAGGCAGCTCGGCGCTATCCGTACCGCCGCCCTGTGCCATGTCAGGGCGACCACCGCCCTTGCCGTCGATCTGCCCGGCCACATGGGCCACCACATCGCCAGCCTTTACCCGACCCAAAGCCTTGCCGTTCACGCCGGCAACCAACGACACGCGGCCGTCGGCCGCGCCGGCAAGCAGGATCACGCAGTCCGACATCTGCTGCTTGAGCTGGTCCATGCTGTCGCGCAGCGCCTTGGCGTCCAGGCCTTCAAGGCGGGCGGCTACAATCTTGATACCGTCGATGCTGTGCGCCGTCGAAGCCAGGTCAGCGGTTGCGGAGCCGGCTGCCTTTGCGCGCAACGATTCCAGCTCGCGCTCAAGCTTCTTCTGCTTGTCGAACAACTGGCGCAGCTTCTCCACGGCATCGTCACCATGCGCTGACAACAGCTGCGAGAACTCGCCAAGGCGACGCTCCTCATCGGCGACATAGGCGAGCGCGCCGGCACCGGTCACCGCTTCGATACGACGCACCCCGGAAGCCACACCGGACTCGCTGACAATCTTGAACAAGCCGATGTCACCCGTGCGGCCCACATGGGTGCCGCCGCAGAGCTCGGTAGAAAAATCACCCATCTTGAGCACGCGCACTTCGTCGCCGTACTTTTCGCCGAACAGCGCCATCGCGCCGAACTCGATCGCGGCGTCGTAACCCATCTGGTGGACTTCGGCAGTTGCGTTGCGACGCACCTCGGCGTTCACCAGGGTCTCGATCTCACGCAGCTCGTCCGCGCCAAGCGGCTTGAAGTGCGAGAAGTCGAAGCGCAGGCGTTCTGGCGCAACCAGCGAACCCTTCTGCGTGACATGTTCGCCCAGCACCTTACGCAATGCGGCATGCAGCAAGTGGGTTGCCGAGTGATTGAGCACGATAGCCTGACGACGCACGCCATCGACGCTCGCGTCGACCGTGTCGCCCACACGCAACGGCTGCGCGCCATGCCAACGGCCGGCATGGCCGAAAAAAACGCCGCCCATCTTGAGCGTGTCGCTCACATTGAAACGACCCGCGGCACTGAGCATCGCACCGATATCACCCACCTGGCCGCCCGACTCGGCGTAGAACGGCGTGCGGTCGAGAATGACCAGGCCTTCTTCGCCCTCACCCAGCTGCTCCAGCTGCTTGCCGGCGCGAACGATACCGATGACCTTGCCTGCACCAGTCAACGCGTCATAGCCAAGGAATGCCGTAGGCGCGAGCTGGCTGGCCAGCTCGGCCGGCATCTGGCCCTTGGCCTCGAAGCGGCCACCTTCACGACTGCGCTCCTGCTGTTCCTTCATGGACTGCTCGAAGCCGTCCATGTCCACCGTGAGGCCACGTTCGCGCGCAATGTCGGCGGTGAGGTCGACCGGGAAGCCGTACGTGTCGTACAGACGGAACGCGTCGGCGCCAGGGATGCTGCCGTTGGCCTTCGCCGCGACCGCATCGAACAGGCGCATGCCGTTCTCCAGCGTCTCGCCAAAGCGACGCTCCTCAGTGCGAAGCGCATCCTTGACGAACGACTGCTTGGCGGCCAGCTCCGGATAGGCCTCGCCCATTTCCTCGACTAGCGGCTGCACCATCTTCCAGAAGAAATCGCCGCGTACGCCCAGCATCCATCCATGGCGCAATGCGCGACGGACGATGCGGCGAAGCACGTAACCACGACCTTCGTTCGAAGGAAGCACACCATCGACAATGAGGAACGAGCAAGCGCGGATGTGGTCGGCAATCACGCGCAGCGACTTGTTGGCCAGATCCTTGGTGTGGGTCAGCTCGGCAGCCACCTTGATCAGGTGCTGAAACAGGTCGATCTCGTAGTTGGAATGCACGTGCTGCAGCACGGCGGCCAGGCGCTCCAAGCCCATGCCAGTGTCCACGCACGGTGCCGGCAGCGGCGACAGCGTGCCGTCTGGCGCACGGTCAAACTGCATGAACACCAGATTCCAGATCTCGATGTAACGGTCGCCATCTTCGTCCGGCGAACCCGGAGGACCACCGGCGATATCCGGACCGTGGTCGAAGAATATTTCGGTACACGGACCGCAGGGACCCGTGTCGGCCATCTGCCAGAAGTTGTCCGAAGCGAACGGCGCGCCCTTGTTGTCGCCGATGCGCACAATGCGCTCGGCAGGCACGCCCATTTCCTTGTTCCAGATGCCGTAGGCCTCGTCATCGGTGTGATACACCGTGACCCACAGCTTGTCCCTGGGCAGCTTCAGAACATCGGTCAGCAGTTCCCACGCGTAGGCAATGGCGTCGCGCTTGAAATAATCGCCGAACGACCAGTTGCCGAGCATCTCGAAGAACGTGTGATGACGCGCGGTGTAGCCGACCGAATCGAGGTCGTTGTGCTTGCCGCCCGCACGCAGGCAACGCTGCACGTCGGCCGCGCGCACGTAGGGCAGCTTCTCACTGCCGAGGAATACGTTCTTGAACTGCACCATGCCCGAGTTGGTGAACAGCAACGTCGGGTCACTGGCCGGCACCAGCGAACTGGACGGCACGATGGTGTGCCCTTTCGAACGGAAATAGTCGAGGAAAGTCGAACGGATTTCGGCAGTTTTCATGCGGCTGGGGAAGACCTGGCGGAATGGTCACGCCCGGAAAACGGCGCCGAAACGGCGCTCACCCGCCCCAGCTGCGGGGAGGTCAGGCATCGTCATCGGCAGCGTCGTCCACGTCAGCGTGGGTAACACTCCGTACTGTGGCGGCGGGAAAGCCTCGACGCAAGAGAAATTGCGCCCGGCGGGCCTTTTCCGCGGGGTCCGCCGGGGCCCTGCCACCATAGCGGCGGCGCAACTGAGCGGCGGCAACGGCGGTCCAGTCAACCTCGGCCGCGTCCAGCACTGCGCGGATGCGGGCATCTGGCAACCCGTGGCTCTTCAGTTCCGCCCGCAGGCGCATCGGGCCATAGCCCTGTGCCACGCGGCTGCGCACCAGCATCTCGGCGAAACGATCATCGTCCTGGTAGTGCTGCTCGCCCAGGCGATCGAGTGCCTCGCCCGCCTCCTCGCCCTCATAGCCGCCCTGGCGCAACTTGAGCTTGAGCTCGCGCCGGGAATGTTCCCTGCGCGCCAGCAAGCCCAGCGCCTTGCTGTAGGCGCTGGGCTTATCCGGTTTGTCGCTTCCGCGGCGAGGCATTACGCGACCAGTGGCTGGAGGATCAGGCCTCTTCGGTCTCGACTGCGGGCAGCGGCGAGTTACCGCTGCTCACCAGCAGCTTGGCGCGCAGCTGCTGATCGATGTCGTTGGCAATGGCCGGGTTGTCGCGCAGGAACTGACGCACGTTCTCCTTGCCCTGGCCGATGCGGTCGCCCTTGTAGCTGTACCAGGCGCCGGACTTGTCGACCAGGTTCTGCGCCACGCCCAGCTCGATGATCTCGCCTTCGCGCGAGGTGCCCTCGCCGTAGAGGATTTCGAACTCGGCCTGGCGGAACGGCGGCGCCACCTTGTTCTTGACCACCTTGACGCGGGTTTCCGAACCGATGACTTCTTCGCCCTTCTTCACCGCGCCGATGCGGCGGATGTCCAGACGCACCGAGGCGTAGAACTTCAGCGCGTTGCCGCCGGTGGTGGTTTCCGGGCTGCCGAACATCACGCCGATCTTCATGCGGATCTGGTTGATGAAGATCACCAGGCAGCCAGACTTCTTGATGTTGGCGGTGAGCTTGCGAAGCGCCTGGCTCATCAGGCGGGCGTGCAGGCCGACATGGGAGTCGCCCATTTCGCCCTCGATTTCGGCCTTGGGCGTGAGCGCGGCGACCGAGTCGACCACCACCACGTCCACGGCGCCCGAGCGCACCAGCATGTCGGCGATTTCCAGCGCCTGCTCACCGGTGTCCGGCTGCGAGACCAGCAGGTCGTCCACGTTCACGCCCAGCTTGGCGGCGTAGGTCGGGTCCAGGGCGTGCTCTGCGTCGACGAAGGCCGCCGTGCCGCCGTTCTTCTGGCAGTTGGCGATGACTTGCAGGGTCAGAGTGGTCTTGCCCGAGGATTCCGGACCGTAGATTTCGACCACGCGGCCGCGCGGCAGGCCGCCGATACCCAGCGCAATGTCCAGGCCCAGCGAACCGGTGGATACGGTTTCGATGGCTTCGTCGACGCGGTCGCCCATGCGCATGACGGCGCCCTTGCCAAACTGCTTCTCGATCTGGCCGAGGGCGGAAGTGAGCGCGCGGCGCTTGTTGTCATCCATCGTCTTGAATCCTGGGTGGCAGTGAATGAAAGGCATGATGCCCGCGCTTTGTCTCACGGGCTGCGATCTGAGAATCAGGAGTATCCCACACTGGTCAAGCCGGCTCTGAAGGCCATGGTGGCCTAATCCGTCAGCGCCTTGAGCACGCCGCTGAGCGCCGCCGCCACCGTCTGCCGGCGCACCGCCTCGCGATCGCCACCGAAATGGAACAGCTGGGCATACGCGTAGCCGCCGCGACGCTTCCAGCCGATCCACACGGTGCCGACCGGCTTGTCCACGGTGCCACCGCTGGGGCCGGCAATGCCGGTAACCGCCACCCCCACACCGGCGCCGAAACGGGCCAATGCACCGGACACCATTTCAAGCGCGGTTTCCTCACTTACCGCGCCGGTGCGTTCCAGCGTGCGTGGGTTGACGCCCAGCAATGCTTCCTTGGCCCCGTAGCTGTAGGTGACCACGCCGGCATCGAACCAGGCCGAACTGCCGGGCAGATCGGTCAACGTCTTGGCAATCCAGCCGCCGGTGCACGACTCGGCCGTCACCAGCATCAGCCGTCGCTGCTGGACACTTTCAGCGACCTGCTCTGCCAGAACCCTAAGTTCGACATCCGTGGGGACGGACAAGGCCATGCGAAACTCCAGAGACCAAAGGCACGCGCAAACGCGAGGTTGCCCGTTCTACGCCTTCCATCCCATCAGGCCAAGGCCTTGACGGCGTGGCCTGAATGACCCAGTACCGTGCGCCGGGCTGATTCCTGAAAACCCGATGTGTATCCTGAGCGGCTTGCGCCCCTTTTTTGGGGGCAAACGTGGCACGCCCAGTCGGCGCCGTTATCCATCACCCAGCAAAGTGCCTTCGATGTCAGGAAACAGCTCAGACCACACCCCTTTCATGCGCCAGTACCTGGCGGCCAAGGCCGAGCATCCGGATGTGCTGCTGTTCTTCCGCATGGGCGATTTCTACGAGCTGTTCTACGACGATGCGCGCAAGGCGGCGCGACTGCTGGATATCACGCTCACCCAGCGCGGCCAGTCGGCGGGCCAGCCAATTCCGATGGCGGGTGTGCCGTATCACGCCGCCGAGAACTATCTGGCGCGGCTGGTGCGCCTTGGCGAGTCGGTGGCCATTTGCGAGCAGATTGGCGATCCCGCCACCTCCAAGGGTCCGGTGGAGCGCAAGGTCGTGCGCATCGTCACGCCGGGCACGGTGACCGATGCCGCGTTGCTGGAAGAGCGCCGCGACAACCTGTTGATGGCCATATCCGCCGGCGCACATGGCGCCTACGGCCTGGCCTGGGTGGACCTGGCCAGCGGCCGGTTCCTTCTCAGCGAAGTGCCCAGCGCCGAGGCGCTGGCATCGGAACTCGCGCGCCTGCAGCCGGCTGAAACGCTGGTCGGCGAAGACGTGGCGTGGCCGAAATTCGTCGCTACCCTGCCCGGCCTGCGCAAGCGGCCGCCGTGGCATTTCGACGGCGACGCGGCACGACGCGAGCTGAACCGCTTCTTCGGCACACGCGATCTCGGAGGCTTCGGTGCCGACCGGATGCCGCTGGCCGTTGCTGCGGCGGGCTGTCTGCTCGGCTACGTCGAGGAAACCCAGAAGAGCGCGCTGCCGCATCTATCCGGCATGGCGGTGGAAAGCGCGGGCGACACCATCTCACTCGACGCGGCGACGCGCCGCAATCTGGAGCTCGACACGCACCCCAGTGGCCGCACCGAGCACACCTTGCTCGGCGTGCTCGACGAATCCGTTACGCCGATGGGCGCGCGTCTATTGCGGCGCTGGCTCAATCGCCCGTTGCGTTCGCGTGGATTGCTGCGCGCTCGCCATCAAGCCATCGGCACGCTGATCGACAATCGCCAGTACGAACCACTGCGCGAACAGTTGCGGGGCATAGGCGATCTGGAGCGCATCCTCGCCCGCGTGGCGCTGCGCTCGGCGCGCCCGCGTGATCTTTCCACGCTGCGCGATGGCCTGGCCGCTGCGCCTGATTTGCGTGCGCTCATCTCACCGCTGGACAGCCCGTTGCTGCACTTGCTGGTGGAGCGCATCGGCGACCACGCTGATACAGCCACCCTGCTCGCCCGCGCCGTGGTGCCGCAACCGCCGGTACTTCAGCGCGACGGCGGCGTCATCGCCGATGGCTACGACGCTGAGCTGGACGAACTGCGCCGCCTCGCCACCCACGCCGACCAGTATCTGGTTGAACTGGAAGAGCGCGAAAAGGCCGCCAGCGGCATCAACACGCTCAAGGTTGGCTACAACCGCGTGCATGGCTACTACATCGAGATCAGCAAGGGCCAGGCCGACAAGGCGCCCACGCATTACACGCGCCGCCAGACCACCAAGAACGCCGAGCGCTACATCACCGAGGAACTGAAGACCTTCGAGGACAAGGTGCTCTCGGCCAAGGAGCGCTCGCTGATGCGCGAGCGCGCGCTGTACGAAGCGCTGCTCGACACGCTCATTGCCCAGCTCGAACCACTCAAGAACGCTGCCTCTGCGATGGCCGAACTGGATGTGATTGCCACACTGGCGGAACGCGCGTCGGCGCTGGACTGGAGCGCCCCCGAACTCACCGACGAGCCCGGCATCGCCATCGAGCGCGGCCGCCATCCGGTGGTGGAAAAGGTGCGCGACGAGCCGTTCGAGCCGAACGATCTCGCGTTGGACGACAGTCGCCGCATGCTGGTGATTACCGGCCCGAACATGGGCGGTAAATCCACATATATGCGTCAGAACGCGCTGATTGTGCTGTTGGCGCATATCGGCAGCTACGTACCGGCGTCACGTGCGGTGATCGGCCCGATCGATCGTGTTTTCACCCGCATCGGTGCAGGCGACGATCTTTCGCGCGGTCAATCCACCTTCATGGTGGAAATGAGTGAGACCGCCAACATCCTGCACAACGCCACCGAGCACAGCCTGGTGCTGATGGACGAAGTGGGTCGCGGCACCAGCACCTACGACGGCCTTGCGCTGGCGCGCGCCGCCGCCGTGCATCTGGCAGCGAGCAGCCGCTCGTACACCTTGTTCGCCACGCACTACTTCGAGCTGACCGAGCTGGCCAACGAATACACGTCCATCGCCAACGTGCATTTGGATGCCGTCGAGTACGGCGAGCAATTGGTATTCATGCATGCAGTGAAGGAAGGGCCAGCCAACCGCAGCTTCGGCCTTCAGGTGGCGGCGCTGGCTGGCTTGCCAAAATCGGTGATTGCCGATGCTCGCCGCACGCTGGCCGAACTCGAACGTGGCATGTATCAGCACGCGTCTTCTGTCAGCAGCCATGCACCGACACAAGAATCGCCGCAGCTGGGGCTGTTCGCGTCCGCGCCGTCGGTGGTGGAACGCGCGCTGGAGGGCATCGATCCGGATGCCCTATCGCCACGCGAAGCGCTAGAAGCGCTCTATCGCCTCAAGGCGCTGACGTAGCGTCGACCCGCGTCTCTCAGTGAATCAAGCGGTGGGAATGCAACCTCGCCGCTCACTGCGCATGTCCGCGGCATATGTGGCCGCCAGCAGCATGCTCCGCTCAATGCGGGAATTCGGATTTCCTGGCGTTGCTTATGGCCTCGAGCACGGGCCGAGGCAGCCGATCCAGGTCGAGAATGACCTTGCCCGAATGCACGGTGCGTATCGCCTTGGCCGGTATCGTGAAGTCGCCCGCGTTCTCGATGTAGACGACCAAGGCATCTTCGTCCGCCAGCAGGCGCCGCACTGATCCAATGCCATCTTCGCCATCGGCGACGAACACCAGAGAACCCACTTCGATCGTCTCGGCCACGGCCTCTCTCCTCTTCAGGACACCGCCTGAATCCTCCGCGAGCTCCTGTTTCCCGGGCGTGAAGCGATGTGTGAAACACACAGCGCTGTGGTTGCAACGGGCATCACGCAGCCATCACCTCGCCGATGGCCAAGCTTTATTCGATAGGGCCGTGAAGGTGCCAGCCCATAGTCACGACCTATGAAGTACATCGAAACAATCAAATTCCATGACTGGAACTGCGTGCGTACATTCCATTCAAGCCAGCCATCGCCAGCCATTCCCCGCCAGCACGGAGCACGCCATGGGCGCACATCGCAGAACACTCACCACTTCGTCCGGCGCGCCGGTTCCCGATAACCAGAACAGCCTCACCGCGGGCCCGCGCGGCCCACTGCTGGTGCAGGACCACCAGCTGTTCGAGAAGCACGCGCACTTCAATCGCGAGCGCATCCCCGAGCGTGTGGTGCATGCCAAAGGCTCCGCGGCACATGGCACGCTGACCATCACTCACGACATCACCAAATACACCCGCGCCGAGGTGTTCAAACCCGGCAGCAAGACACCTCTTTTTCTGCGCTTCTCCACCGTGGCCGGTGAACGTGGTGCGGCCGATGCCGAGCGCGATGTGCGCGGCTTCGCCATCAAGTTCTATACCGAGGAAGGCAACTGGGATCTGGTAGGCAACAACACACCGGTGTTCTTCGTGCGCGATCCGTACAAGCTTCCCGACTTCATCCACACGCAGAAGCGCGACCCGCGCACCAACATGCGCAGCGCCACCGCCATGTGGGATTTCTGGTCGTTGTCACCCGAGTCGCTGCATCAGGTGACCATCCTCATGAGCGACCGCGGCCTGCCCGCCAGCCTGCGCCATATGCATGGTTTCGGCAGCCATACCTTCAGCTTCTGGAACGAACAGGGCGAGCGCTATTGGGTGAAGTTCCATTTCAAGACCCAGCAGGGCATCGAGAACTGGACCAACGAGCATGCGGCGAAGGTAGTCGGCGGCGATCGCGAATCACACCAGCGCGACCTGTACGAAGCCATCGAGCGGAAGGAATTTCCGAAGTGGACCATGTACGTGCAGATCATGCCGGAGAAGGACGCGGAGAAGACGCCATACAACCCGTTCGACCTCACCAAGGTGTGGCCGCACAAGGACTACCCACTGATCGAAGTGGGTGTGCTTGAGCTCAACAAGAATCCGGACAACTACTTCGCCGAAGTGGAACAGTCGAGCTTCTCACCGGCGAACGTGGTACCTGGCATCAGCCACAGCCCAGACAAGATGCTGCAGTTCCGCATCTTCTCCTATGCCGACGCGGCGCGTTATCGCCTGGGCACGAACCACGAGTCGCTGGAAGTGAATCGTCCACGCTGCCCGGTGCATAACTACTACCGTGATGGCGACATGCGCTTTGACGGCAACGGCGGTGGCAGCGTGAACTATGAGCCGAACTCGTTTGGGGGTCCGATCGAGGACAAGTCGACTAAGGAGCCGCCGCTAAAAACCTCCGGCGATGCCGATCGCTACGACCATCGCGACGGCAACGAGGACTACAAACAGGCCGGAGATTTGTTTCGCCTGATGACCGCGGATCAGCAGCAACAACTGTTCGGCAACATCGCCGCCGCCATGCAGGGCGTATCGGAGGAAATCATCCGCCGGCAACTAGGCCACTTCAGCAAGGCCGACCCGGCGTACGGCGCAGGCGTGGCCAAGGCGGTGGGTGTCAAGCTCTGAGCTGGCAATCACAGCCAGCCTGAGATGAAGCTGCAGGGCGGTCATGCCGCCCTGCTTTCTTGCCATGTCGCTGACCAGCTTACGCAGCGAGCCCGGGCGCGTCGTTGACCGGCAGTTCCGACGTAGCGTTCGCCAGCAGCGCTGGAATTGCTTCCACCGGTGCAGCAAGCGGCACCACCACACCAGACTCTCGCACAGGCAGTCTTTTCAATCGAACCAGACCGTCGATGCTGCGCGCGACGTCGACCTGTCCGAACGGCTTGCTGATGAAGTCGTCGGCACCAAACCGCTGAACATAGAACTGCTCGGTAGCCTGCTGGTTGCCGCTGATCATCACGATGGGTATGTGTCGCGTCAGTGGGTCGTGCCGCAGCGCACGCAGCACTGCGAAGCCATTGATACCCGGCAGCACGATATCGAGAAAGATCAACGCCGGCGGCTCGCTTCGTGCCAGTTCCAGCGCGCTTTCGCCATCCACCGCACGGGTTACCTGGTAGCCGTCGACCTCAAGCATCCGTCCCAATACCGCGCGAATCGTGGCCGAATCGTCCACCACCATGACCCGAGCGCCCTGGGTTGTCTTACACCACGTCTCCGGGGGCTGTTGCGCCTGCGGCGCAGCCCCGAGCCATCGCTTCAGGAATGCCAAGCCCGCCATAGTCGTTCCCTCCCACATCGTATCGATGGAAGACCACACCCTTGCGCGACCTTTCCTCGATGGTGATGCTCGCGCAGATCCGCTATGCGTTCTGCGATGGGTGACTCACATGGAGTCTTTAAGCCGTCGCAATTCTCGACGTGCCTGCTTGTCCGGACGCCCTGGCGGGGCCATCGCGCCGACAAGCTTACGCTGTGCTTTCACTGCTTCGCGCGCAGTCACGCTGGCTTCACTTTCGCGATAGAGGGCCTGCGCCACATTCGCTGGCCCACGCTTTTCCGATAAAGCCAGCACTTCGACTTCGAGCCGTTCCTCGCCTCGGCCGATGCGGAAAACGTCGCCCACATGCACGGCTTTGGCCGGCTTGCAGCTGCCGTCGTTGAGGTCGACCTTGCCGCCATCGATGGCCTGCTTGGCCAAGCTGCGGGTCTTGTAGAAGCGAGCGGCCCAGAGCCACACGTCGGCTCGCACCGGCGACTCGTTGGGAGTTTGTGCTGATGACATGGTGCCTATTCTCACCCAAACAGCGCCCACCTACAGGGACGTGCCCTGGTGAAACACCATTTGCCATTGCCCCTCGCGCTGGCGCCAGATGGAGCTGCGCAGCGAATCGGCAGAAGGTCGGTTCTCCGTGGCGAAACGACGTGCACGATAGGTTACTAGCGCCACGTCGTTGGCCAGCCTATTCAGGCGGAAATCGGTCACCTCGCGTCTCGAGAACGATTCATCACGCAGCGCCTCGATCACCGACTCCCGTGTCCACACGGTACCGGATACGCCGAACTCGAAGAAATCCTCAGCGATAAGCGCTCTGAGCGCCGCCGCATCGGCGCGCACGCCTTGTCGATGCAATCGCGTTTCGAGATCCAGCAGATGCGCGGCAAGGCCCATCGAGGCTTCCATGTCAGCCTCCCAGCAACAGATTGCCCAGCGGCACGGAGAGCAGCGAAAGCACGATGCCAGCCCCAAGGATCGTATTGGCTAGCGAAGGCTCCAGCTTGTATTCGTCCGCGAGGATTGCCGCCGAAATCATCGGGGCCATCGCCGCCTGCAACACTCCCACGGTCAGGGTGAGACCGCCGACGCCCGCGGCGATACCCAATCCCCATGCGGCCAGCGGCGCCAGCAGCAGTTTCCAGCCCAACCCCAGCAGCAGCGCTGGAAGCTGCCGCCCGCCAAGATGGAACTTGAACTGCAGCCCCACCGAAAACAAGGCAAGCGGCGTCAGCGTGGCACCAATGGGCGCGAACACACTGTCGAACATGTCGGGCCAGCCACCCAATGCGCCGACCATGACACCCACGATAAGCGCCAGGAAAGCAGGGAACGTGAGGATTCTCCGCAGGATCACCTTCGGCTGTGGTGACTTGCCCGCGTACAGCGACGCTACCGCCACACCCGCCGATGCAAGCAATGGAAAGCAGCCGAGCTGATCAGCCACCACGGCCAGAGCGAGGCCTTCCCTGCCGTGCAGCGCCTGCATCATGGGATACCCCATGAACGAGGTATTGCCTAGCCCGCACACCAGGGTGAGCGCGCCGATGCGCTCGCGCGACCATCCTAGCCATGCGCCCAATACAGCGAACAGCAACCAGGCGCCGAAGAACACCACCCACATCGCCGCCACCGGAAACCACAGCTGCGTGTCCACCTTGACTCGCGGCACCAGCGCCAGCACCAGCGTGGGCAGCGCAATGTTGATCACCCACCAGTTGATGCCATGGACCATGCCCGACGGCGGCTTCGCATACCGCGCCACGAGTACGCCGAGTATCAGGCAGACGAATAGGAGCAACAGCGCGCTCATGAACTCCCCAAAGGCAGAAACGGCCGCAGTATAGCGGCCGTTTCTTGTCTCTCAGGGGAAATGCCTGCTTGGGACATCACCTCAACTCACGCAGGAATGACGCGCTGAAATCAACTCACAATCAGGCGATTCAGTCGCTGCACGAATGCAGCTGGATCGGGCAGCTGCGCACCTGCTGCGATCTCCGCTTGATCCAGCAACAGATTGGCGAGGTCCGTCGCCCTGGTCGGGTCACTCTCGCTTTCCAGGCGCTTGAGTAGCGGGTGTTGAGGATTGATCTCCAGCGTCGGCTTGCTCTCCGGCATCTCGTGCCCGGCTTCCCGCAGCAGGCGTGTGAGGTGCGGAGCCATCTCGAAATCGGACAGCGCCAGGCAGGACGGTGAATCGGTAAGGCGTGCGGACACGCGTACTTCGCCCACGCGGTCGCCAAGCAATTCCTTGAGCTTCTTGAGCAGCGGTTCGGCAGCCTTGCTGGCTTCCTCCTGCTGCTTCTTGTCGGCCTCGTCGAGCGGAAGCTCGCCCTTGGCCACATTGCGAAGCTTCTTGCCGGCGTACTCGTTGAGGCTGCCCAGCATCCATTCGTCGATGCGATCGACCATCAGCAGCACTTCGATGCCCTTGGCCTTGAATGCTTCCAGCTGTGGGCTACCTACCGCCGCCGCATAGCTGTCGGCAGTGATGTACCAGATGGTGTCCTGGCCCACCGCCATGCGACCGATGTAGTCGTCCAGCGACACCGTCTGCTTTGCGCCTTCGCCCTTGGTCGAGGCGAAGCGAAGCAGTTTGGCGATGCGCTCGCGATTGGCGGCATCCTCGGCGATGCCCTCCTTCAACGTGTTGCCGAAGGCTTTGTAGAAGGTCGCGAACTTCTCCGGCTCGTCGCGCGACAGCTTCTCCAGCAGGTCTAGCACGCGCTTGACGCATGCTGCGCGGATGCGCTCCAGCTGCCGGTTGTGCTGCAGGATCTCGCGGCTCACGTTGAGCGGCAGGTCGTCCGCATCGACCACGCCACGCACGAAGCGCAGGTAGTTCGGCAACAACTCCTCGGCCGCATCCATGATGAAGACGCGCTTGATGTAGAGCTTCAGTCCCTTGCGCTCGTCACGTCCACCCATCATCACATCGAACGGTGGCTGCTCGGGGATGTACAGCAGCGTGGTGAAACTCTGGCTGCCTTCGACGCGGTTGTGTGTCCACACCAGGGCATCGTTGAAGTCATGCCCCAGCGACTTGTAGAAGCTCTGGTAGTCCTCGTCGGAGATCTCGTTGCGCGGCTTGGTCCACAACGCCGATGCGTCGTTGACCGTCTCCCACTCGTCGCCCGGCTTGCCATCCTGTTCCTTGGGCATGCGGATCGGGAAGGCCACGTGGTCGGAGTACTTGCGGATCAGGGAACGCAGCTCCCAACCCTTCAGGAACTCATCCTCGTCGGCCTTCAGGTGCATGATCACCGCGGTGCCACGCTCAGGCAGCTCGACCTGGGCAAGGCTGTACTCGCCCTTGCCGTCGCTCTCCCACTTCACGCCTTCGCCCACCGGCTGGTCTGCGCGGCGGCTGAGTACGGTGACGCGATCGGCCACTACGAAGGCGGAATAGAAGCCCACGCCGAACTGGCCGATCAGGCGCGCGTCGGTCTTCTGCTCGGCGCTCATCGCATCCAGGAACCGGCGCGTGCCGGAGCTGGCGATAGTGCCGATGTTGGCGACGACTTCATCACGGCTCATGCCGATGCCGTTGTCGCGCACGGTCACGGTGCGGGCAGCCGGGTCCCAGCTCACGTCGATATGCAGATCACCATCACCGGACAACAGATCCGGGTGGGCAATGGATTCAAAACGCAGCTTGTCGCAGGCGTCGGAAGCGTTGGAGATCAGCTCGCGCAGGAAGATTTCCTTGTGCGAGTAGAGCGAGTGCGTGACCAGGTGCAGCACCTGGGCGACTTCGGCTTCGAATTTACGGGTTTCGGGCGCTGAGTTCGTCATACGGAAAGACTCGTGCAGAGGTCGGGCGGGATTGAGGACAAACAAAGGGGCCGACAACGCGACCCCTCATAGTGCCCGCTCTCCCTGGGAGAGCGGGTGAAAATCAGGCGTTGGCCGTGGCGTTCTGCAGCGCAGCGATGCGCTCTTCCAGCGGTGGGTGGCTCATGAACAGGCGCTTGAAGCCTGTGGCCAGGTGCCCGGAGATGCCGAACGCTGCAATGGTCTGCGGCAGCGTGCTCTCACCATGCTGCACCTGCAGGCGCTGCAGCGCAGAGATCATCGCGCCACGCCCCGCAAACTTCGCACCGGCGGCATCGGCGCGGAATTCGCGCCAGCGCGAGAACGCCATGACGATCATCGAGGCGAACAGGCCGAAGATCAGTTGCAGCACCATCACCGAAACGAAGTAGCCGATGCCGCCGCCACCGTCACGGTCGCGACCGCCGGACAGCCAGCTGTCGACGAGGCGACCGACCACGCGCGCAGCCACGATCACCAGTGTGTTCACCACGCCCTGGATCAAGGTCAGAGTCACCATGTCGCCATTGGCGACGTGGCCAATCTCGTGACCGAGCACGGCCGATACCTGTTCGCGATCCATCTGCTGCAGCAGACCGGTGCTCACCGCCACCAGCGAGCTGTTCTTCGTCATGCCGGTGGCGAAGGCGTTCATTTCCGGCGCGTCGTAGATCGCCACCTCAGGCATGCCGATGCCGGCGGCCTGCGCGTGGCGACGCACGGTGTCCATCAGCCAGCGCTCTGCTTCGTTCTGCGGCTGCTCGATGACGCGGGCGCCGGTGGACATCTTGGCCATCCACTTGGATATGGCCAGCGAAATGAAGGCGCCGCCCATGCCAAATACGGCGGCATAGATCAGCAACCCTCCCATGCCGCCATAACCACGGGCAGCGGCCCACTGGTCGACGCCAAACAGGCGGCAGACGATGCTCAGCAGGAACAGGACGGCGATATTGGTAAGCAGGAACAATGCGATGCGGCGCATGGCTGTCTCTTGGCAGTCATGAAAGGGATGGCGGCTCACGCCGCCATGAGAGGATCGTGGCGATGACCCGAGGTTTCAAGCCCTCCCACCTTTTAGAATGCGGGGATGAGTTACCGCGGACGCTTTGCTCCTTCTCCGACCGGCCATCTGCATTTCGGTTCACTCGTCGCTGCGGTGGGCAGCTGGATGTGCGCCCGCCATGAGGGCGGGCAATGGCTGCTACGCCTGGAGGACATCGACCCACCGCGCGAGATGCCGGGTTCCGCCGAAAGCATCCTGGCAGCGCTCCCCGCCTTCGGGCTGTTTGCCGATGGCCCAACCCTGTTCCAGTCCACGCGCATGGCCGCCTACGACGCTGCGTTTGAGCAACTGAAGGCCGCCGGCCACGTATTCCCGTGCTGGTGCAGCCGCAACGATCTGGCGGGTGGCCTGCATCTGGACGGGCACTGTCTGGCCGCCCCCGCGGAGGGCCGCGCCCCCGCATGGAGGCTGCATGTGCCCGACATCGAGATCCGCCTCGATGACGCGTTGCAGGGCCCGCAGGCACAAAACCTTCGCACCACAGCCGGCGACTTTGTGATCCGCCGCGTGGAGGGCTACTACGCCTATCAACTGGCCTGTGTGGTGGACGATGCCTTCCAGGGCATCACCCAGGTGGTACGCGGCAACGATCTGCTGGACTCCACGTCACGGCAGATCTACCTGCAGCGTTGCCTGGGCCTGCCCACGCCCGCCTATCTGCACTTGCCGCTGGCGCTCGACGGCGGCGGGCGGAAGCTTTCCAAGTCCGAGCAGGCCCATCCGGTGGATCCGACCCATCCGATGCCGGCCTTGCGCCGGGCACTGGGCTTTCTCGACTTGCCGGATTCATCCCACGCAGGGGACCCGCGAGCGCTGCTGGCCCACGCACTTGCGCATTTCAACCCCAAGCTTTTGCCGCACTGCAGCGAACGAATAACGGCGTAAAACGCTATAAAGAAACTCCATCGTGACCCGCCGCTGACGCGGTCGGACCGCGTGCCCTCCGTAGACGTTTTGCCATGTTCCCTGTGATAGACATGGCGTCGCCCCGGTCGCACGATCCGGGTCACATCAGCATTGGCATCTGCATCTTTCGGAGAAAAGGCATGACGCATCGCACTGCATTGGTCACTGGCGGCACGGGTGGTATCGGTACGGCGATCATTCGCTATCTCGCCCGCCAGGGGCATCGGGTCGCCACCAACTACCGAGACCAGGCAAAGGCAGAAGCGATCAAAGAGATGATGGCAAAGGAGGGCATTGAGGTGTTGCTGGTGCCAGGCGACGTGAAGGATCCGGACTCCTGCGAAGCCATGGTGCGCATCATCGAAGGCGCGATGGGCCCGGTGGAAATCCTGGTGAACAACGCCGGCATTACGCGAGACACCACCTTCCACAGGATGACCTATCCGCAATGGATGGAAGTGGTGAACACGAACCTCAACGCCTGCTTCAACGTGACGCGCCCAGTGATCGAGGGCATGCGCGCGCACAAGTGGGGCCGCATCGTGCAGATCAGTTCGATCAACGGCCAGAAGGGACAGTACGGCCAGGCCAACTACGCCGCGGCCAAGGCCGGCATGCACGGCTTCACCATTTCCCTCGCGCAGGAAAACGCCAAGTTCGGCATCACGGTGAACACCGTATCGCCAGGCTACGTGGGCACTGACATGGTGATGGCGGTGCCGGAAGAAGTGCGCGAGAAAATCATCGCGCAGATCCCCGTGGGCCGCCTGGGCAAGCCGGAGGAAATCGCCCACGCCGTGGCCTTCCTCACCGGCGAAGAAGCCGCCTGGATCACGGGCGCCAACCTGTCCATCAACGGTGGCCACTACATGGGTTGGTAAGCACAACGGTTGCGAGATGCGTTAAGCGCATCTCGCGCTGCGCCTACCAGGTGAGGCTTGGATGCCTGCTTGCCGCACTCTACGGCTGCTCGCCCCGTCAAGGAGGCGAGCA
The DNA here is from genome assembly GCF_057787755.1 of Dyella sp. OK584. Classification (NCBI taxonomy): domain Bacteria; kingdom Pseudomonadati; phylum Pseudomonadota; class Gammaproteobacteria; order Lysobacterales; family Rhodanobacteraceae; genus Dyella; species Dyella sp. OK584. Next base: position 2,514,606 of record NZ_CM173542.1, on the reverse strand, counting down.
GAGTGAGGGGCAACGCCGCCTCAGTCCGCCAGCAGCTTCTCCATCACCTTGCCCACCGCCGCAAACGCAAATACGCCGGTGACATGCGTAGCGGCACCGAGGCCGCCGCCACACGCAAGGTTGAGCGCTTCAGCTCCGTTGGCCACGGGCGGGCGCGTGCCGCACACAGTGCCATCGGGCTGCGGGTACTGCACGTTTTGCAGCGAATACACTGCGGACACGCCGAAATAGCGATCCGGATTGCGCGGAAAGCCAAAGTCCTGCCGGAGCTTCTTGCGGATCAGACTGAACATCGCATCGTGCTCGGTGCGCGACAAATCGCGTACGCGAACCTGCGTGGGATCGGTGCGACCACCCGCCGAACCCACCGACACCATCGGCAGCTTGCGACGACGGCACCAGGCGATGGCTTCCAGCTTCACGCGAAAGGCATCGCACGCATCGAGCACCACGTCGTAGCCGCGGTCGAGCAACTCGTCCAGCGTCGAAGGGGTCAGGAACCGCTCGATCGCGTCTACCTTGATCGCCGGATTGATCGCACGCAGGCGCGCCTCGATCACCGCCACCTTGGGCTTGCCGAACTCGCCGTCCAGCGCATGCAGCTGACGGTTGGTGTTGGACACGCATACCTCGTCGGCATCGATCAGGGTGAGATGACCCACGCCGCTGCGTGCGAGCGCCTCGGCTGCCCACGAGCCCACACCACCGATGCCGATCACGCATACGTGACGCTGGGCTAGCTTGTCCACGCTGCCCACGCCATATAGCCGCTCGACGCCGGCAAAGCGCTCACGCGGATAAGAGATTTCGGCCGAAGTCGCTCCTTCGGGCGGACGCTGCACGGCGGCAGTGCCCGACGCACTGTCTGGATGCTTCACTGAAACCATTCCAAGATCCTGAAGAAAGGACATTTTAACCGGAGCTGCCCGCCCCTGCAGGCGTCCGGGTATGCTTGCGGGCTATTTGCCACTAAGCGGGAATCCACTGCATGCGCGCCGCCCTCCTGATCGCGCTCGGCCTGATCATCGGCATCATCGGCACCGTGTTCGCCCTCAATGCGCTACGGCAGCACCAGCCGTTTTCGCATTCGGTCATGTCCGTGATGGCCCACCATGCGGGCGTGCTCAGTTCAGCGGTGAAGGTCCAGACTTGCGATGCGGTTCAGTCGCGCAAGACTCTTTCCCGCCTGCTTGATGCCCAGGCCGATATTGCCGAGGCCTTCCCTGGAGTCGACCAGCCGTTCCTGGACGAAGCTGCCAAGCTTCGGGAGAAGACCCAGGCTGCTCTCGCTGCGGCACCCAGCGACTGCAAGGCCCTGGCGGCGGCCCTCAAGCCGATCGGCGAGACCTGTCAGTCCTGCCACCAGCAGTACCGCTGAAACTCCTTGCCTGCAGGAACGCGCCGCAGGTGCGCCCCACAGCAAGGCGCAAAGCGCTAGATCTTTACCTTGCCGCGCAGGATTTGCCAGTACATCACCCAGTCGCCCAACAGGCTGTAGAGCGGATGGGTGAACGTGGCGGGCCGGTTTTTCTCGAACACGAAATGCCCGATCCACGCAAAGCCATAACCCGCAACTGGCGCCAATAACAGCCAGCGCACGTCACCTGTCACCAGTGTCGCCACGATCACGGCTAACACCAGGGTGCTGCCGATGAAATGCATGCGGCGGCATTGGATATCGCTGTGTTCGTTCAAATAGAACGGATAGAACTCGCGAAAGCTGGCGAAGCCGGACATGCGGGTTACCCATGATGTGGTGATATCAGCGTAATCCGCGACGCGTGGTGATGCATGCGCGAGCGCAGCATGAAGAGCATGCGCCGCCCTGCCGCCATCCCCGCGAAAGCCGGGATGGCGGACGCCGACGCTCCAACTCACGTCGGCAGCGGGATGTATTCCTCATCGTCGCCGATCACTTTGCCCATGCGCTGCGCTGCCCAGTCGGCCTTGGCTTGTTCGATGCGCTCACGACTGCTGGCCACGAAGTTCCACCACAGGTGGCGCTCGCCATCCAGCGGCGCGCCGCCGAACAGCATCACACGACTGGCCGTGCGTGCACGCAGCGGCGGCGAATCTGCGCCCGCCTGTACCGCGGCCTGCATCGGATGCACGGTCACGCCATCCCATTCGACCTCACCGTCCACCACACAGACGCCGCGCTCCGTGTGCTCCGACGGCCAGGGCAATTCGGCACCATCTTCCAGCGTGGCCTCGATAAAGAACATTGGCGCAAACACTTTTACCGGCGAGGCCTGCCCGTACGCGGTGCCGGCAATCAGTACCAGCTTGGCACCGGCCAAGTCGATGCGTGGCAGCTCGTCCGCGCCGTGATGATGGAATTCCGGTTCGACCTCGGCATCCTTCTGCGGCAATGCCACCCACACCTGGATACCGTGCGCGCGCATGCCACCCCCACGCGCTTCCGGCGGGGTGCGCTCCGAGTGCACGATGCCGCGGCCAGCGGTCATCCAGTTCACCTCGCCGGGACGGATATCGGCAATGCTGCCGATACTGTCGCGATGGCGAATCACGCCCTCGAACAGCCAGGTCACGGTGGCCAGACCAATATGCGGATGCGGCCGCACATCCATGCCCTTGTCCTGCAGGAAAGTCACCGGCCCCATGTAATCGAAGAACACGAACGGCCCCACGTGTCGGGCCTGCAACACCGGCAGCAGGCGTCGGACGTTGAAGCCATCACCCAGGTCGTGCACACGACCGTCGATCAATATCGGTTGCTGTTCCATCCATGACTCCTGAAGTTACTGGCCTGCGCTGGCTTACCAGGCTCGCTGATATTGCACCGGCGCGTCGATCGATACACCCAGTTCTTGCGCGGCACGGCGCGGGAAATAAGGGTCACGCAGACTCTCGCGCGCAATCAGCACGACGTCGGCTGCACCTTCGTCGATGATCCGTGCAGCATGTGTGGATTCGGTGATGAGGCCCACGGCACCGGTGGCCATGCCCGTTTCGCGCCGGATTCGCGCGGCAAACGGCACCTGGTAGCCGGGCGTCAGCGGGATCTTCACATGCGGGACCAGACCGCCACTGGATACATCGATCAGGTCGATACCAAATGATTTCATGTCCTGGGCCAACCGTACGCTCTGCTCGATATCCCAGCCACCTTCGGCCCAATCGGTAGCGGAGATGCGCAGCCATAGCGGCAGCTCTTGTGGCCACACTTCGCGTACCGCCGCCGTCACCTCGCGCACCAGTCGCGTGCGGTTCTCGAAGCTGCCGCCGTACTCGTCAGTGCGCTTGTTGCTCAGCGGCGACAGGAACTGGTGCAGCAAATAGCCATGGGCAGCATGGACTTCGATCAGCTGGAAACCAGCAGCCAGCGCGCGTTCGGCGGCAGCACGAAAATCCGCAATGATTTTGGCGATGCCAGCTGCATCGAGCGCCAGCGGCACATGCCAATGCGCGTCAAAAGGGAGCGCCGAAGGCCCTACGGTCTGCCAGGCTCCGGTTTCCGCGGTGAGTGGGTGACCGCCCTGCCACGGCGGCAGCACGCTGGCCTTGCGACCGGCATGCGCCAGCTGCACACCCGCAATCGCACCCTGCTCGCGAATGAAACGCGTAATCGGCTGCCATGCGGCCAACTGCGCGTCGGTCCACAAGCCGACATCGCCGGCCGAGATGCGCCCCTCCGGCGACACGGCAGTAGCCTCGGTGATCACAGCACCGGCACCGCCCACGGCGCGACTCCCCAGATGCACCAAGTGCCAATCGTCCGGCATACCATCCGTTGCTGAGTACTCGCACATCGGCGCGATTACCAGCCGGTTGCGTAGTGAAAGGCTGCGTTGAGCGAAGGGAGTGAAGAGATTCATCGACACGGTCCAGGGAAGGATCCGCTTCACATGCCGTCGCCGCACACCCGCTTCAAGTGCACGTTCACGTTGCCGACGTCGATAACCAGGCGCTAATCCGCGCGGCGATGGGTTCGGGCGTTCTCATCCAGCCGAAATGGTCCGCGGGCTTGCCATCGAGGTCCGCCGAAGAAATAAGTTGCTGCACGCTCCGGTTGCGCGGCATTTTGCCAAGCAACCATGCCAGCGATGCCTGTGGGCCAAGCCAGTCGTCCTGCAGACGCAACGCCAGCAAGGGCCGATCAAGTTTGCCCAGACGCTGCTCGAAATCGTCGGCCATACCGGCAGCCGCGTAACGCCCCGTTCGCCCCGTGCGCGCCCAGTCGTCGATGAGACGCCGCGCCTCATTGCCGCCAAAGCCGATCTTTCGCCCCGGAAGATACCCGCAGGCGCGCGCCAGCCAGGGTGCGGCGACATAGGCCAGCCAGATCAGGCGGCCATAGCGAAATTGCCGCCAGTAAGGCGATCCGCTCGCCACCACGATCAGCCCCTCGACATCCTGTGGATGCAGGCAGGCGTACAGCGAGGCGAGTTGTGCGCCCAGGCTATGCCCGCCGAACAGATAGCGCGCGTTCGGCAAGCGCTGGCGCACCACGGCAAGACCCGCGGGCAGGTCCTCTCGCAACAACTCGCGGTAGCCCCAATCCTCATGGCGCCCCGCACGGCGGTCGCTGGAACCGATGCCTCGCCATTCGTGGATGGCCACGGCAATACCCCGCTCGGCCAGCGATTGAGCCAGAGGCAGATATTGCCTGGCCGAGACCCCCAACGCCGGTAGCCAATAAAGCACCTGGCGCACCGCATTTGCTGGCAATTGCAGCAGCACCTCGGCGTGCGCGCCATCCGAAGAACACGCGGGCAAGGTTTCGCAGGCCGGTAGCGATGGCATCGGCGACAACGGAATAGACATCGATACCTGCGGTATGGGGGAAATATCGGAGGCTAACGAATCCATGGGTGATGAAAAAGTCTTGCGCACGAAAAAGGCCGGCTTTCGCCGGCCTTTTCTCCGATCCGCGATTACTGGGCTCAGGCGGGCGCCACTTCATCGGCCTGCAGACCCTTCTGGCCCTGCACCACCTTGAAGCTCACTTTCTGACCTTCTTTCAGGCTGCGAAAACCCGACCCGCTGATAGCCCTGAAATGCACGAAGACATCGGGGCCGCTCTCGCGACTGATAAAGCCGAAGCCTTTGGCGTCGTTGAACCATTTAACTGTGCCAACTTCACGATCCGACATGACTCACTCCGATCTGCTCGATACTGAGACAAGTCAGCCTCCCCTTTGGCCGACGGCTTACTGGGCATGCAGGGATCGGGTGAAGCGATGTGGACTCTTGCGAGTCGCGCACCGGGCACGCACGTGACCGAGCAACCACAGTGAATCCAGCATAACGGATTTCTTTAATGCAAGTGAATGACCTTAATCATTTTCACATTTCAAATACATTTGTCCCAGAAAACAAAAAAAAGCCAGGCATTGCTGCCTGGCTTTTCTTCTAACGATTTATGACAGAAATTAAACTGCCATCACTTCGTCGGCCTGCAGACCCTTCTGGCCCTGCACAACCTTGAAGCTGACCTTCTGGCCTTCGACAAGGCTCTTGAAGCCGTTGCCCTGGATCGCGCGGAAATGCACGAAGACATCCGGGCCGTTGTCACGGCTGATGAAGCCGAAGCCCTTGGCATCGTTGAACCACTTGACGGTACCGATCTGACGATCAGACATGTAAATCACTCCTAAGGATTAAACAGACTCAGCCCGCGCGACATTGCGCAGGCCGGCTTACTGGTGTGCTAGGAAACCCTAGGGGTGAGGCGATGAGGCTAGATCGAGATCAGGCGGCATCGGGTCACAAAGCTCTGGTGACCCCGGCAAACACAGTCCGCGTAGCATAGCCGCTTCATGCGCATAACGCGAATGGATAACTCCCCGAACCTGAATGAATGCCTGTCCGACCAGCCGCGTGACGGTTTGATTTTTACCCCGCCATCTTATTTCATCTTTTCTTCACCGCGAAGGACGAGCATTTGGCCTGTCTCCCTCGCAGCGATCCGTGAGATCGTCAGGGGCGTCCGAGCGGTCATTCGAAGGAGAGCTTCATGGTGTCCCGTCGTTACCGCCTTACCCTGTTTGCCATTGCTGCCACCGGCCTGGTGATGGTCGGCTGCACCGGCAAGTCCAGCACCCATCCCACCGCCCCAGCCAGCACCAAGGGTGCCACGGCACCAGCCAGCGGCACGACGACTGGCCCACGCACAGGCGCCACCGCCAAACCGAAAGCCGCCGCTCCCAGTCAGCCATTGCCGGAGAACACGGGCATTCCGGCCTGCGACGACTATCTGGCCAGTTATGTCGCCTGCCATCGCGCGGCCGCCGTCTATGCGCCTGACCAGATTGAACCCCGTTATGAAACGATGCGCGATAGCCTGTTGCGGGACTCTCAAAATCCAGCCACCCGGCCGGAGCTGGGGGCGCGGTGTACTTCGCTTGCCCTTACGCTCAGACAGGCGTTGCACGGCAAGTCTTGCGCCCAGGCCAGCCCGGCCACGCCGGCCACGCCGGCCTCCACAGCCGGGGCACATCCCTGATCAAGGTTTGCGCCACAACGCCCGCAAGGCTGCAGCCACACCGGCAGGACGGCTGCGCCCGAGGCGAACCTCGGGCGTGCCATGCCAGCGCGCCGTCGCTGCCACTGCTTCGGCTACGTCCTCAAGCAGACGCTGCGTGGGTTCGACGTCCGGCTCAAGAAACAAGGCCTTGACCTCGAAGACACCTTCGGCGCGATGCGCCTTTGCGTCGAGGCGTCCTACCAATCGGCCGCGATGCAGGATGGGCAGCACGTAGTAACCGTAACGGCGCTTCGGCGCCGGCACATAACACTCGATGGTGTATTCGAAGCCGAATAACACCTGCGCGCGGGCGCGATCCCACACGACCGGATCGAACGGTGACAGCAGTGCCGTATACGTGCCGCGCAGCTGCCCGCGTGCAGCCTGGGCAAGCAGCTCGGCGTGCTCGTGATGCACGTAGCCGGGCACTTTCCAGTCGCCGACCTTCACCACCAGCAATTGCCCCGAGTCAACCAACGGCTCGAGCTCTCGGTCTGTAACAGCGGGCTTCAACCGATAGTAGTCGGCGATCCAGCGTGCCTGCGTCACGCCCAGTGCGCGCACGCTATCGAGTACGAAGCGTTGACGAAGCGTCGCCTGGTCAAGCTGCAGCAAAGCCCGATCCATCGGCGGATCGAGCTTTGCCAGCACGCGCTCAGCAAGATCGTAGACACGCTGAAAGCGTTCGCGCCGGGTCACCATCAATTCGCCCAGCGCAAACCATGCTTCCAGCCAGCGCTTCTCAGGTTTCCATGACCACCAGCCGCCACCACCGCGGTTCTCGCTCTCGAAATCTGCTGCACGTGCAGCGCCATCGTCGCGAATGCGAGCGAGCAATGTGTCCATGCCCTGTCGATGTTCGCGATGCATGCGCGCTGCATGCTTGTGGGCCCAGTGCATCGAACGTTGCATGCGCCAGGCCTGATGCAATGGCAGATCGATGGCCGGCACGAAGCACGCTTCATGCGCCCAGCACTCGACCAGCTGCCCCACCTCCAGCGCATCATCGAGCCACTGTGGATCGTAGTCGCCAAGTCGCGAATGCAATACGAGATAAGGACTGCGCGCGACAACATGAATGCTATCGATCTGCAGCAATCGCATGCGTGAGATGGCGGCAATCACATCCATCGGACGCGCACGCGAGCGCGGCTTATGCAGCAGTCCCTGCGCGGCCAGATGGAGCCGTTGTGCCTGGGTCAGGCTCAGGGCGACTTCCGCCCTGGATGAAGGAACCGACAACGATAACGATGACTTCACGCGCTCACGATGCCCATATTGAGGCGGCATTTATGCAGCCTTTGTTAGCGTTGGAATCGGCGCGGAGGACTTCGCAGCGCAACATCGCTACCGATGCCCCAACCGCGCACATCCGTCCACAAGCCACGCATTCTGGCATGGAGTAACGACGATGAAATCCCGCAAGCCACTACTCGCGCTTCTGACCGTCGGTTCGATGATGCTGACTGGCTCGCTGATGGCCCAGGACCAGGCCACACAGATGCCTCCGCCGCCACTACCGGCCCCTGCGGCACCGATGCCTGCCACACCGCCACCGCCGCCGGCACCCAGACCCACCACGCCTGCAAGGACGGCAGTGCCGCCGGCACCTTCGGCGATCATGCCGGCGACAACACCCACACCGCCACCACCGGGAGGCACCCAGGCCAACGTCGCCAGCCCACAGGGCCAGGTGACGATCAACTCCAGCGTGCCACCCGTGGTCGCAGGCCCGGCACCGAGTTTCGAACAACTCTCCGGCGGTTCGCGCTACATCACCGAGGATCAGGCCACAGCCTATCCACTGTTGGCCAACGACTTCCTCTATGTCGACAAGGGCCACACCGGTCACATCACCAAGCCCCAGTACGAGCGCTGGGTGAATAACAACAAGTAAGATCACGCTCCCTATGCGGGCCGGCTTCGGCTGGCCCGCATCCTCACAGGCGATGTATGTCCACCGGCATGCACCGACCGAACCATACGGCCGCCGATCACGTCGGCCTCATGCCATACGTGGATGGAACCGATTGATGCGACTGACCCCACTAGCCGCCGCGATGCTCGTGCTCGGCCTTCCCTTGGTTGCGCATGCGCAGAATCCAAACCCAATGGATATTCGCGCGTGCACAGCCATCGAAACTGATTCGCAACGACTTGCTTGCTATGACCACGCCACAGGTCACGACAATCTCCCCGCCGCGCAGAAGAAGAACGAAGCGTCCGCGCAGGAAACCAGCGCACCGCATGGCACCGTATTCGGACACGAAACACCGCAGGCTGCGCAGACCAACGTGCCACCTGCGCAGGAAGACGAAGTGAAATCGCTGTCGCTGCTTGATAGCCGTTGGGAACTGACGCCGGAAAGCAAGCTTGGCACCTTCAATTTGCGTGGCTATAAGCCGGTCACGGTGATGCCGGTGTTTGCCACGAGCAATCAGAACCGCATGCCACAAAGTCCCAACCCCATCAACTCGGTGACCACGCCGCAGGATCTGAACAACATCGAAGGCAAGTTCCAGATCAGCCTGAAAACCAAAGTCTGGCAGGGCGTATTCGGTGATGCCGGCGACGTCTGGGCCGGCTATACGCAGTCCTCGCGATGGCAGGTCTACAACAAGGACACCTCGCGTCCGTTCCGCGAGACCAACTACGAGCCCGAGGTGATGCTCGTGTTCAACACCAACTACCAGGTGGCTGGATGGGATGGACGGCTGCTGGGTATCGGCGTCAACCATGAATCCAACGGTCGCTCCGATCCGCTGTCACGCAGTTGGAATCGCGTCATGGGTTACGTAGGTTTCGAACGCGATAACTGGACGGTGACGCTTCGTCCCTGGTGGCGCGTGCCGGAAGGTGGCAAGGACGACAACAACCCCGACATCAGCAACTACATGGGTCGCGCCGACATGCAGATCATCCACGAATGGAAGGGCCAGGAATTCGGCTTGATGCTGCGTCATTCGCTACGAGGCGGCAGCGAGAGCCACGGTGCCGCGCAGTTCACCTGGGCCTTCCCCATCGCAGGCAACCTGCGCGGCTACATGGAGCTGTTCAAGGGTTACGGCGAGAGCATGATCGACTACAACCACAACGCCACTTACCTCGGCATCGGTCTGTCGTTGCTCGACTGGTACTGACGAAAACGCCACCATCGAACCCGATGGTGGCGTCTGTGTACTGCGCGTTGCGAATCAGAATCCGGCGGAGACGTCGATGATGACGCCACTCGAGATCAGCGTCAGGTAGAACTGGCCACCATCGGCGCGCACCCAGCGATAGCCAGGGTCAGGGCGTCGCAGGTGATAGTGCTCATAGTCGGTGACGTAGTAGTCGCGCCTGTAGTAGGAATCCGGCAGCCGACCGCCCTTCTTGTACCACCCCTTGTGCTTGCCGTTGTCGTGACGGCCATCGTCCTTGGGGTTATGGCCATGCTGATCATCGTTGTAGTCGCTATCGTCCCCATGCTTGTCGTTGCCGTGCCCATGCCCGTTCTGGGGGCCGGCGACGGCCAATGTGCTTCCGACAAACAAGGCGGCGGCGATGGCAAGGGTAGGCAGGCGTTTCATGGGTTCTCCATACATGCTGGTGGAAAGAGTCGGCGACACATCACATGCGACTCTCATGACCGGTCACGCCGTTGTGAGTGTCGCGGAATAACCATCGCATAAAACCGCCTCCGCTACCCAAACGAACCAGAAATGAATGAAGAGACACCGTTGCGTTCGTTCAGCCAGCCTGCTGACAGGTCAGTCCCATGAAAGAAATGGCCTGAAATTTGAGATATGCGACACAAAATGGATGGCTAAATAACTCAGCGCTGAAGACCGAACCTCTTCTTGCTGAACCTGCGGGGCAACGCTCTTTTCTTGCGCTCCCATGTCGGCGAGCATCCACCACCGAGGCCGTGCTGTAAGCAGTTTCTTGCTGCATAACAGCATGGTAGATGCGGAGTTCATCTGAGACCTATGGGCACCTCGAAGGATCACGATTCATCCACCTTCCAAGGGCAAACCATGAAAAAGCATCTGCACGTACTTTCTGCGCTGAGCGTTGCCATCGGCCTGTGCATGGGCAGTTCGATTGCATTGGCAGCCGATGCGCCGCCGGCACAGAACAACGGCCAGGAAAGCGTCAAGCTGTCAAGTTCGTACACCACCTTCGCCGGCTCCAGCAGCAACGCGCAAGCGCTCGTGGACGGCCTCCGCAATGGCACGACGGTCACGCTAGTCACGCCGGCCACAACGACCAGCCCGGCCATTCAAACCACTTTCACGCCCGACACCGGCAAACTCGGCTACGGCAACGTCAATATCGCGCTGTCGCTTGCCCAGGCCGAACTGACCCAGGCGGGCATCACCCAGCCGACCGCGGCGCAGATCGAGGCCGCCTTGAACGGTGGCGCGATTATGGGCGCCAGCGGCCCGGTACAGTTCCCCGGCGTGCTATCCCTGCGCAGCCAGGGTCAAGGTTGGGGCAACATCTCCAAGACGCTTGGTTTCAAGCTGGGCACGATCGAAAGCGAAGCCAAATCACACGGTCCGCTGCCTGACAGCGCAGACGTCGCCCACGGCGACAAAGCTGACAAGGCCGACAAAGCGAACAAGGTGGACAAGGTAGACAAGGCCGACAAGGTTGCCAAAGTCGATCGTCCGGACAAGGTAGATCGTCCTGACAAGCCCGAGAAACCCGACCGCCCCGACAAGCCCGAGCACGGCGGCCGCTGATTCCCCTTCAACCACCGAAACGCGAGGAGGCCCATAGAGGCCTCCCGCTTTGTTATGCCCCAGGAAAACCAGATGAATCTTAAGAACACCAGCACCCTTTGCGCCTTGGGCGTGTTTGGCCTATTGGCACAGACCGCTCACGCAGACGACAACTCCACCATCAAGGTGGGGGCCGGCATCGACTACACCACGGGCAAGTACGGCACGTCGACGACGACTGACATCACCGAGGTGCCGGTCACCCTGGGCTACGACGTCGGCGACTGGTCGTTCAAGCTGGCGGTGCCCTATATCCATGTGTCCGGTGCGGACAACGTGATTCCCGGCATCGGTCCGGTGAAGAACAACAACCCCAAGGGTCGCGGCAAGGACAAGGGCAAAGGCAACGCGCAGGTGCCGCCCACACCCACGCCAACGCCCACGACGACGGGTTCGGCATCCGGCCTCGGCGACATCACGGCGGCTGCCACCTATGAGGCTTACAGCAACAAGAACGCCAATTTCGGCATCGACCTGACGGGCAAGGTCAAGTTCGGCACCGCTGATGCAGACAAGGGTTTGGGCACCGGCAAGAACGACTACAGTTTCAACGTCGATCTGTACAAGGGCTTCGGCGCCTGGACCGTTTTCGGCGGCGTGGGCTATACGTGGTTGGGAAGCTCGCAATACATCCAGTTGAATGATGTATTCGGTGCGAACGTCGGCGCCAGCTACAAGTTCGACAACAAGAGCAGTTTCGGCGCGTATTACGACTATCGCGAAAAGGCATCGAGCACGAGCTTCGCCCGCAACGAACTGACGGGCTACTACTCCTACAAGTTCGCCAGCACCTGGAAGGCCCAGGCTTATGTCACCAAGGGCTTCACCGATGGCAGCCCGGACTGGGGCGTAGGCGCGACGCTGGTGCATTCGTTCTAAGCGTCGATTGAGACGGATCGGCAGCGCACAAGCTGCCGATCCGCTGCATTGCTGATCGATACGATGCCATGGTGCCGGCTGTTATCGCGGCACCATCGGCAGTACGTCAGTGGTGATGACCACCTTCGCCGTGCACGTGGCCATGCGAGAGTTCTTCCTCGCTGACGGCGCGCACCTCGGTCACTTCGACATCGAAGTGCAACGTCTGGCCGGCCAGCGGGTGATTGCCGTCGATGTGTACCTTGTCGTTCTCGATCTTGGTCACGGTGACGTTGATGACGCCCTGCGGACCGCGGCCCTGGAACTGCATGCCCGGCTGGATATCTTCCACGCCCTGGAAGGCCTCACGCGGCACTTCCTGCACCAACTCGGCGTGATGCACGCCGTAACCTTCCTCCGGCACTACATCGACCTGGAACTGGTCGCCCACCTGGCGGCCTTCCATCGCCTTTTCCAGGCCCGGCACGATCTGGCCAACGCCCTGCAGATACACCAGCGGCTCGCGACCCTGCGAGCTGTCGAGCACCTGGCCCTGGTCGTCGGTGAGCGTGTAATGGAAGGAAACAACCGAGTTTTCTGCGATCTGCATGACGTTCTCTGATAGGAAAAGTAGCGCTGGAGGAAGCCAGCCCGAAGGATCAAGGGTAGCAGACCGGGCCTGCCGGCTCAGCTAGGCGCTCGCCCGCCAGATTGGCGATACTCTCGCCATGGGCATGCTGAAATACCTGCTGCACCGCTGCGCCGCTGCCGTCCTCGGCATCGGAATGATGGCCCTGACGCTGCCGGCGAGCGTCCTGGCGGCAACGACGCAGACCACGCCGGCACCCGCCTCCTCCGTCGTGCCGCCCTCGCTCGCCGCCCAGATCGACAGCCTGATCGACCAGCCTCGTTTTGCCGGTGCCGACTGGGGCATATCAGTGATTTCGCTCGATACAGGCCGCACGATTTATGCGCACCGCGCCGACCAACTGCTTCAGCCAGCTTCCACCGCCAAGCTGTTCACCGCCGCCGTCGCGCTGAATGCCGTGGGGTCTGACTACCGTATTCCGACGCGCGTACTCGCCTCAGGTGAGATCCACGACGGCCGACTTGAAGGGCCGCTGATTCTCTATGGCATGGGCGACCCGACACTGGGTGCCGACGCGTCCACCCTGGCGTGGCCCGACCAACTCGCCACGCAGTTGGCCGCGCAAGGTCTTCGCCACGTGCACGGCGACCTGATTGCTGACGCCACCTATTTTTCCGGGCCCGTGATGGGCACCGGCTGGGAGGCGAGCGACCTGCAAAGCTGGTTCGCCGTGCCGGCAACGGCATTGAGCGTGCGCGAGAACCAGGTCGACGTCACGGTGACTCCCGCGGCCATCGCCGGTCATGCCGCCCTGGTCAGTTTTGATCCGGACGATGCGATGCCCAACATGGTGAACGAGGTGGTGACCAGCCTTGCCCACACGCGCAATGACATCAACCTCTATCGCGCACCGGGCGATGGCGTGCTCTATGCGTTCGGCAATGTGGCCGTACGCTCGCCCGCACAAAGCTACAAGCTGGCCATACCCGACCCTGCTCGCTTCGCCGGCAAACTGCTTCAACAGGCGCTGGCACGCCATGGCATCCAGCTCGATGGCAAGTTGGTCTCGCTGCAGTGGCCCCGACGCGACATGGCATTGGGCGCACAGCCACGCACGCTGGCAGAAGTGCTGTCGCCGCCAGTCAGTGAAATTATCGAGCGAGGACTGAAGCGCTCGCAGAATCTCTACCTGCAGAACCTGCTATTGCTCGCTGGCGTACGCGCACAAGCCGACGCGGAACAACGCGATGGCAGCGAGGGTTTCATCTCTTCCGAGCGTTGGGGCATACGCGCCCTGCGCGAACTGCTCCAACGCATCGGCATCGCGCCGGCAGCGAGCCTCATCGAAGAAGGCTCTGGCCTGTCACGGCGCAACCTTGCCACACCGAACGCGATGGCACGCCTGCTCGCCTTCCTCGCTTCGCAACCCTATGCGGTGACACTGCAAGCGGCGCTACCGGTGGCTGGCGTGGATGGCACGCTGCAGTGGCGCATGCGCAACACCGTGGCTGAAAACAACGTGCATGCCAAGACCGGCAGCATGAGCTTCGTGCATTGCCTGGCCGGCTACGCCACCAGTGCAGACGGCGAACGACTGGCGTTCGCCATCATGCTCAACAACTACGACCCGCCAGCGGGTGCGCCCGGTGCCAGCCACGACATCGACGCGATCGCCGTGTTGCTGGCCGGGTCGCGCAACCGCCCCGCCATTCCGGCCTCAGCACCGAACGTGGCGACTCATCCAGCCAATTGAGCGCCAATATCCTTGCCGATCTTTTCCGGCGTATCGGTCGGTGCATAGCGCTTGACCACCTGCCCGTTGCGGTCGATCAGGAACTTGGTGAAGTTCCACTTGATCGCTTCGCTGCCGAGGATCCCCTTGCCCTTGTTCTTGAGCCACTTGTAGAGCGGGTGCGCGCCCTCGCCGTTCACCTCGATCTTGGCGAACAGGGGAAAGCTCACCTCGTAGCTGGTGGAGCAGAAATTGCGGATCTCGGCTTCGTCGCCCGGCTCCTGGTGACCGAACTGGTCGCAGGGAAATCCCAGCACCACCAGGCCCTTGTCACGATCCGTGCGCCACAGCGCCTCCAGCCCCGTGTATTGCGGCGTGAATCCGCACTTGGAAGCGACGTTGACGATCAGCATGGTCTTGCCCTGGAACTCGGCAAGCGAACGTTCGTTGCCGTCAATGTCGCGGGCGGAAAAATCGTAAACGGAAGTCATCTCGATATGCCCTCGGGAAGAGAAGTCCAGTCTAATCCCATGCCATCACAACGGCGCATCGTTTCACCTGAGCAGCACCCACCACTGCGAAAGGCTCACCACGGCCGTGCCCGCCATCACCAGTCCGAGGATGGCCCATGCATCACTCAATTTGCTGGTCGGCGAACCATATGCGCCGGGTGCGAACACCGCGACGGCCATGCCGGTGCAATGCATGCCGGTCACGCCACCGCCGGCCAAACTTAGGCCGCCTTTTGCCGTCCTCGGGGCCATCGGCTAGTCACTTGCCTTATGCTTGGCAGCGCCGGAGCTGCCGGCCCCGCCCCCAGGCTGACGCCTCCGGTTTGCACGAAGGTATCCCGTGATCAGATTTCAATCCGTCCACAAGTCCTACCGCGTTGACGGCAAGGACATTCCCGCCCTGCAGCCCTTCAGTCTCGACATCGCCGATGGCGAGGTGTTCGGCATCATTGGTCATTCGGGCGCGGGGAAATCGACGCTTATACGTCTGATCAACCTGCTCGAGCGTCCCAGCGGCGGACGCATCCTGATCGGCGATACCGACATGACGGCGCTGCCGGAAGCCCAGCTTCGCCAGCAGCGCCAACGCATCGGTATGATCTTCCAGCACTTCAACCTGCTGTCCTCGCAAACAGTGGCCGAGAACGTCGCTTTCCCGCTGCGTCTGGCCGGCAAACACGACGCGGCGACTATTCGACAGCGCGTCAACGAACTGTTGGCGCGCGTGGGCTTGAGTGCGCACGCCGACAAATATCCTTCGCAGCTATCCGGCGGTCAGAAACAGCGCGTGGGCATTGCACGCGCACTGGCTAACCGCCCTTCGATCCTGCTGTGCGACGAAGCCACCAGTGCACTCGATCCACAAACTACGGCCTCGGTGCTCGATCTGCTGGCCGAGATCAATCGCGAGCTCAAGCTCACCATCGTGCTGATCACTCACGAGATGGATGTGGTGCGCCGAGTATGCGACCGCGTGGCTGTGCTCGATGCCGGCAGCATCGTGGAAAGCGGCACAGTGGCCGACGTATTCCTGCACCCGCAACACCCGACCACCCGTCGCTTCGTCAACGAGGCACTGCCCGAGGAAGCCGCCGGCGAGCAGACGCCGTTTTCGCACGTGCCGGGTCGCATTCTCCGTTTGTCGTTCCGTGGCGAAGCAACCTGGACGCCTGCGCTGGGTCGCGTAGCACGTGAGACCGGCGTGGACTTCAACATCCTGGCCGGCCGCATTGACCGCATCAAGGATCTGCCCTACGGCCAGCTCACCCTCGCCATGCAGGGCGAGCGCGTGGACGACGCCTTGGCCTTCCTGCGCAAGGCTGGCATCGAAATCGAGGAAATCACTACCTCGCCGCTGGAGAACCGCTCATGAGCTCGCCCATGCAAAGCCTGTTTCCGAACATCGACGACTGGAGCGAAATCGGCCATGCCTGCATCGACACGCTGCTGATGCTCGGCGGATCACTGCTGCTTACCGTGGTGATCGGCCTGCCGCTGGGCGTGCTGCTGTATCTCACCGGCAAGGGCCAGTTGCGCGCGATGCCCAAGTTGTATGCGGCGCTGTCGCTGCTGGTGAATGTGCTTCGCTCGATTCCCTTCATCATCCTGATGATCGTGCTGATGCCGCTCACCTATGTGCTGGTGGGAACCAAGCTGGGCATCCGCGGAGCGATTCCGCCGTTGGTGATCGGCGCGGCGCCGTTCTTCGCACGCCTGGTGGAAACCGCGCTGCGCGAAGTGCAGCGTGGCGTCATCGAAGCCAGTCAGGCGATGGGTGCAAGTACCTGGCAGATTGTGCGGCACGTGCTGTTGCCGGAGGCGCGAGGCGGCCTGATGGCCGGCATCACCGTCACCGCCATTGCGCTGGTGGGTTATACCGCGATGGGCGGTGCGATCGGCGCGGGTGGCCTGGGCGATCTCGCCTACCGTTACGGCTATCTCAGCTACAAGTCGGACTACATGCTGGTGACCGTGGTGCTGCTGATCGTGCTGGTGCAACTACTGCAGATGCTGGGCGACCGTATCGTGGCGCGCTATACCCAACGCTGACCGAAAGTCGCCTTTGCATTCGGCGGTATGGACGGCTATTCTGGTGCACCGCACCAAAGACTTCCGCCGCCATGAAAAAACTGATTGCCGTTCTTGCCGCCCTGCTCCTGCTGGCGGGCTGCTCGCCCTCCAGTTCCGGCGGTGGCGATGTCGGTGGGCAGAAGCTGGTTGTGGCTGCCACGGCCGTACCGCACGCGGAAATCCTCAAACAGGTCAAGCCGATCCTGGCGAAGGAAGGCGTGGACCTGGAGATCAAGGTATTCGCCGATTACGTGCAGCCCAACGCGCAGGTATTGGAAAAGGCGGTAGACGCCAACTACTTCCAGACCGGGCCCTATCTCGATGCATTCAACCGCGAACGCGGCACCAACCTGACCATCGTTACCGGCGTCCACATCGAGCCGTTCGGCGCGTATTCGCGCAAGATCAAGTCGATCGACCAGCTGCCGGATGGCGCCACGGTCACCCTGCCCAACGATCCCAGCAACAACAGTCGCGCATTGTTGTTGCTTGCCAAACATGGCCTGATCACGCTTAAAGATCCTTCCAACGAGCTGTCCACGCTCAAGGACATCACGGCCAACCCGAAGCAGCTGAAATTTCGCGAGTTGGAAGCGGCCATGTTGCCGCGCACGCTGGACGAGGTGGACCTGGCGCTGATCAACACCAACTACGCCCTGGCGGCAGGTCTCAATCCCACCAAGGACGCGCTGCTGATCGAGGACAAGGAATCACCGTACGTGAATTACCTGGTGGCGCGTCCGGACAACAAGAACGATCCGCGCATCCAGAAGCTTGCCAAGGCGCTAACCAGCCCTGAGATCAAAGCGTTCATCGAGCAGAAGTACCAGGGCGCGGTGTTGCCGGCGTTCTAAATCTTGCACCCTCTCCCCTCCGGGGAGAGGGCTGGGGTGAGGGGCCAATCTTGCGATGCCGTTATGTCGAAAGCGGCTTTGTAGAAACCTTCCAGCGAGCACCCACCCCTCACCTCAATCCTCTCCCCGAAGGGGAGAGGAGGCAGATCACGCAATCTCAGACTCCACCGGAATCTCGAACACCTGTCGCAGGTACGCCACATAGGCGCTGTCCTCGCACATGTTCTTGCCTGGCGTATCGCTGATCTTCGCCACGGGCTGGCCGTTGCAACGAATCATCTTGATCACGATCTGCAATGCCTCCGGCCCCACGTCGTTGGTGAGGTTGGTCCCCACGCCAAAGGCCAGTAGGCAACGACCGTGAAAGTGCTGGTACAGGCGCATCACCTTCGGGATGTCTAGCCCGTCACTGAACACCAATACCTTGCTGCGTGGGTCCACGCGATTGGCGCGGTAGTGCGCGAGCACGCGCTCGCCCCAGGCAAATGGATCACCCGAATCGTGCCGTGTGCCATCGAACAGCTTGCAAAAGTACATGTCGAAGTCGCGCAGGAAAGCGCTGAGTCCGTAGACATCGGACAGCGCAATCCCGAGGTCGCCACGATATTCCTTGGCCCAGGCTTCCAGGGCAGCTACCTGTGAGTCGCGCAAACGTGGACCAAGCGCCTGGTGCGCCTGCAGGTACTCGTGCGCGAGCGTGCCCAGCGGCGTCAGACCCAGTTTTCTTGCCAGCCACACGTTGCTGGTGCCGGCCAGCTGCGATCCCAGTCCCTCGTGAAGGGTGGTCACCACTTCCTCGTGCCATTGACGGGAGAAACGACGTCGCGTGCCGTAGTCGGCAATCCTGCAGACTTCATAGCCTTCGCTGTCACGCAGCAAGGCGATCTTTTCGCGCAGGCGGCGACGCCCCTCGGACAAATCCAGCCCGGGCTGCGTGTTGCGGAAATAGACCTCGTTGACGATCGCCAGCAGTGGCACTTCAAACAGGATGGTGTGCAACCAGGGCCCGCGGATGCGTATCTCGATCTCGCCCGGCCCTTGCTGCGCGGGGTGGATCTCCACGTACTTGGCATTGAGCTGGAACAGACCGAGGAAATCGACGAAGTCGCTCTTGATGAAGCGCCAGCCGCGCAGATAGTTCAGCTCGTCGGGAGTGAAGCGCAGCGTGCACAAGTCATTGAGCTCGGCACGGATCTCGTCGATGTAGGGCACCAGGTCGATGCCCGGGTTGCGGCATTTGAACTTGTACTCGACATGGGCGGCTGGATAGTGATGCAGCACCACCTGCATCATGGAGAACTTGTACAGGTCGGTGTCGAGCAGGGAGGTGACGATCATCAGTCGCTCACGCGGCACGGGGGAATACCTTGATTATCCCCGCCTTGGCGCCCACGGTGCGAGCACGACGCTGGCGACAGGCAAATGAAAACCTCGGTAGTCAGGGGAGGGACTACCGAGGTTTTGTCAGGCCGGTCTCAAACAAAGAGGGGAAAAGGACCGACCCCCCAGTGGCACGATCAAGCTGCACCACTTCTTGTCGCCGTCACGGCGATACGGATTCTTAGTGTGGTCTGCCTTGATCTAGTTCAAGGCCGCCGCCGGTTTCGTTCAGCTTTTAGCAAGCTGGCGGCCACCCCTACAATCAGCCACCTTTTCCGACCGGAACGCCCGATGCCTTCGCTGCTGCGTCGCCTGTGCCTGCTGGCCATGTGCCTTGCCCTGCCCCTGCGGGCAGCCGAGCTCACGATCGATACCGGCCACGGCATACGTACCTACACCACGGCACAGCTGCTCGCCCGCAGCGATGCGCGCACCATCGCGATTCCAGAAGATGTGGCGTTCAAGCACGCCATGCAGTATCGCGCCGTACCGCTCAAGGCCCTGCTGCAGGGCGCAGGCGCTGACGACGCCTTGCTGTTCGTGGCCACCGATGGCTTCGCAGCGGAGATTCCCGCCGCCCTGATACTGCGCGCGCATGGCTCGCAGGCCTGGCTGGCGATCGAGGAGCCGGCCAGACCCTGGCCGCCGCTCGCCGAAGCCAAGGGCGGCGCAGGCCCGTTCTACGTCGTGTGGACCGATCCCCAGGCCATGAGGATCAGCCCCGAACAGTGGCCCTACCAATTGGCGAACATACGGCGCCTGCCGCCAGTGGCGGAGCGTTTCCCGGGTATCCGGCCCGACTCCGCCCTGAAGCCGGACGGCGAGATCCGTCGCGGCTTCGCGATATTCCAACGCACCTGCTTCGCCTGTCACACGCTCAATGGCCAGGGCGATGCGCGGCTGGGGCCGGACCTCAACATCCCGCACAACCCCACCGAATATCTGCGCGAAGACCTGTTGCGCGCCTATATCCGCGACCCACAGTCGCTGCGGCACTGGCCGCAGGCACGCATGCCCGGTTTCGATCGCCAGGCGTTGTCCGACGACGAGCTGAACGCGCTACTGGCCTACTTGCGGCATATGGCCGGGCGCAAGGTACAGCCCTGAGGGTAGGCCACGCTCAAGGCTGCCCGCTGGCCGCAAGCCATTGCTGCAAAGCCTGCTCGCGCTGCACCTGCGGTAGTTTGGCCAACTGTCGCACGCTGGCGTAGAACGCGGGCCATTGCCCCTCGGCCTGTGTGAACAGTGCGGCGAACGCTGGCGTCCAGTGATCGTAGAGCCCGAACGGAAGCAGTCGCGCATTGTTGATCGTTCCCGCGACCCAGGTGTCATAGCGGTGATCGTGCGGCCACTCGCGTGCGCGCCATTGGGCGTAGCTCGTACGAAAATCGTCGATCTCGCGCTGTTTGCCCGAAGCCATCGAGGGCTCATCGACACCGCTGGCATACAGCGACTTGAGGCGATCGCGCAGATCAAGCACCAGGCGGGTGAACCCATCGTCCATCGCCTTGACGCGTTCGTCCTGCGGAGAAAGTCCACGCGAATGCCGCCACTCGCGCACGCCCTCTTCCTGCACAAAACTTGCGAAGGATTCGTTAAAAGCGCTGTCGTCCTTCACGTAGACCAGCTGATGGGCCAGCTCGTGGAAGATCGTGCCGGCGAGTTCGTCATCGTCCCAGCGCATCATGCTGCTGAGGATGGGGTCGGAGAACCAGCCGAGCGTCGAATAGGCGGGCACACCGCCGACGTAGACATCGTCACCTTCCGCCTGCAGCCGCGCTGCCTCGCTGTTGGCCTTATCGCGCGAGAAGTAGCCCCGATAGGCCACACAGCCGGCAAACAGGAAGCAATGCGTCACCGGCGCGATGGAATAACGCGGCGTCGCAAATACGTTCCACACGACGTAGGAGCGGTCCAGCTGCACGTAGCTGGTGTAGCTGCGGTTATCAGGCAACCCCAGCTGCGTGGTCGCAAATCTCCGGGCCTGTTGAGCCAGTGCCAATCGCTGCTTTACCGAAGGGTCGGTGGCCGGATCGGCAACCACCGCAGCCACGTCGCGACTGTGCAGCACCAGCGCACCCTGCCCTTGTGCCACGTGGGCGTAGTAACCCATCGTGCTGCAGGCAGAAAGCATGAAGCCCATCGTCGACAGCACGATGGGCCCAAGGATTTTTCCGGCTGGCGGCATGAAGGCGGACAACCTCATGCCGCGATTGTGCCCTGACTTCAGTGGCCGTTGTTGTGGCCACTCCAGCTGCCACGATTGCCGTGCCAGTTGCCGCGACCGCTGTAGCTGCCATGACCGCTATAGCTGCCATGACCGTAGTAGCCGCCGTGGCCGTAGTAACCACCATGGCCGTAGTAGTGCGAATGCCCGCCGCCGCCGCCGTACCAGATTCCGCCGATGCCCACGCTCACGGCCGGGCCGTAACAGCAGCCATAGCCACCGTAATAACCGTAGCTCGGGTAGTAATAGTTGGGTGCGTAGTACGTGCCGGTGCCGTAGTACGCATCGCCACCACCATAGGTGGCCACGGGTCGCACGTAGTTGTAGCCCGGGTCGTAGTAACAACCGGATAACGCTGCGGTGGCAACCGCCAAGGCAAGACCGGCAAGCACGCGTTTCATGGCCGCAACCTCAAGGGACGACAACACCACTCTGGACCCGGTCCGTTGAGCAATCACTGAATGCAACGCGCATGGCTGGGGGAAATTTACCTGCCAGCCATGCGCGTCGCGAAGCCGGGAACGGCGGTGCGTTCCGCCGCCCCGCTCAACCGTGGCCGCTGCGCTCGGGTGGCTGGCGAATGTGGCCATAGACGGCTTCGCTGGACACGCCCAGGCTGGGACTACCGCCAGCGCCGTTGCTACCCAGTTCGCCGGATGGAAACTGGTCCGCCCCTGGCCAGGTGGGACCCTGCCTGACGCGATCCTGCTTGGCTTCGAGCAGTGCCTGGATATGGGCTACAGCTTCCTGGGGAGTAATGCGTCGTTTTGTGGCTTTGCGTGGCGCCTGCGCGCGGGGACGTGCGGCCGCAGGCTTCCTGGTAGCCGACTTGCGAGGCGTCTTGGGTGCGACCTTCCTGGTGGCGGTTTTGCGTGTTGTGCTGGATCCAACTTTCTTGGCAGCGACCTTGCGCGCGGCGGATTTGGCGACGGTCTTGCGTGGAGCGGCCTTCTTGGCCGTCGTTTTGGTGGACGCCTTGCGTACGACCTTCTTCACCGCCTTCTTCACAACCTTCTTGGTTGCAGTTGCCTTGCGAGCAACGGGTCGTTTTGGGGCGACCTTGCGTGTCGATTTCTTGCTGGCCGTAGCCTTGCGGGCGGTGGTCTTGCGCGTAGTCACCTTGCGGGCCGCCACCTTCCTGCCGGCTACCTTACGTGCTGTGCTCTTGCGAGGTGCGGTCTTGCGTACGGTCGATTTCGCGGCGGTTTTCCGGGCGGCGGTCTTGCGGGTGCTTTTGCGGGTGGCTGCTTTTCTGGCCGAGGATTTCTTCGCGGCCGGCTTGCGCGTCGTTGCCATGCGTATTCACTCCTGCGGTGGTCGAAAAAGCCCGACGCCCTGCACGCCAGGCAAGACGATGAGTAGCACCGCAAAGATGTATCTCGGGTGAGCGAGCCCGCTTTTCTTCGTGCCTAAAAGCGCGGCTGCGCCAGCTCGCCGAGGAAGTGCGAGAGCACTTCGGGTCGCACCAACAGCGTGAAGGCAATGCCGAATGCGGCGCCCCACAGATGCGCGCTATGGTTGACGTTGCCCTGTCCGCGCCGATCCATGTAGATCGAATAGGCCACGTAAAGCACGGCGTAGATGATGGCCGGCATCGGCAGCACAAACACGATGATGCGCGACCACGGCGCCAGCAGGATGTAGGAAAACAGCACCGCCGACACCGCACCGGAAGCACCCAGGCTGCGATAGTTCGAGTTGGTGCGGTTTTTCAGGTAGGTAGGCAGGATCGAAATCACCAGCGCCGCAATATAAAACAGCGCAAAGCCGAGCATGCCCAGCCGCACCGTGTAGAAGTTCTCCATCACGCGACCGAAGAAGAACAGCGTGATCATGTTGAACAGCAAATGGTTGAAGTCGGCGTGCACCAGGCCGTAGGTCACCAGCCGGTGGTATTCGCGGCTGCGCGCAATGGCTGGCGGCCACAGGATCAGATCATTCATCAGACGGGCGTTGTTGAACGCCATGAACGAGACGACACAGGTGATGGCGATGATGACCAGCGTGATCATGCAGTATTCCGTACGGGCCCGAAGGCGGTGACAAAGAACCCGCATCTTGGCGGCGCGGCGCCCGCTTGTCGACATCGCGCGCGGTCAAAGTGCGGGCACTGGCCGCCGATCCGCACTATCATTCGCGCCTCCACGCGTTTTCCCCCACGCCGGCTGACCCAAGCCCATGTCGATCCGTTATCTGCATCTGGACGTCTTTGCCGCCACGCCTGGCGGCGGCAACCATCTGGGCGTCGTCACTGACGCCACCGGCTGGAGCGAGGCCCGCATGCAAGCCTTCGCCCGTTGGACCAACCTCGTAGAGACCACTTTCCTGCTGCCGCCAACTCAGGCGAATGCCAGCTATCGCGTGCGTATCTTCACGCCGCACAAGGAAATCCCCTTCGCTGGCCACCCCAGCATTGGCAGCGCGCACGCGGTATTGCTGTGCGGCGCGGCCACACCGGTCGACGGTGTGCTGTGGCAGGAATGCGGTGCAGGCGTGCTGCCCATCCGTGTCGAAGGCGACGGCGAAACGCGCCAACTGTTGTTGAAATCGCCCCACGCAACCGTAGAGAAAACCGGCCGCGACGCACATCCGTTGCTTCACGCCGCACTGGCCGGCATCGAGCTGGGCACGCTGCCGCCTGCTTTCGTGGCCGGCGGGCGCCACTGGTGGCTGGCCGAATGCGCTGACGAAGCGGGCCTTCGGCGCTGGCAACCCGACCACGCAGCCATCGGCGCGTTGGCACACGCCACCGACAGCCTGGGCCTGTGCGTGTTTGCACGCAGTGCTCACCCCGACTACCAGCTGGTGGTGCGCGCTTTGCCCGCTGGCGTCGGCCTGGTGGAAGACCCGGCTTCCGGTGCCGCCAACGGCCTGATTGCTGCCTATATCGCCCATGCGGAACCACACGGCCCACTGGCCCGCGGTTACACGGTCAGCCAGGGTCGCGAGATCGGCTACGACGCCAGCCTCACCGTGCGCATCGATGGCGACGCCTTGTGGATCGGTGGTCGCACCAACACCATTATCGACGGCATGCTGCACTGGAACGGCCACGATTGAACGCTCAATCGCAAATCTGGGTAGATGCCGACGCCTGCCCGGTGGCGATCAAGGAAGTGCTTTTTCGCGCCGCCGAGCGCGAACAAGTCAATGTCACGCTGGTTGCCAACCAGTGGCTGCGCACGCCGGCCTCGCGCTTCGTGCGCTCCATCCAGGTGCCCGGCGGCTTCGATGTCGCCGACAACGAAATCGTGCAGCGCGTCGCCGCGGATGACCTGGTGGTGACACAGGACATTCCGCTCGCTGCAGCCGTGATCGAGAAAGGCGCGCTGGCGATGCATCCGCGCGGTGAGCTGTATACCGCAGAGACCATTGCCCAGCGACTTGGCATGCGCAATTTCATGGATGAACTGCGAGGCGCTGGTGTCGACACGGGTGGCCCCGCAGCGTTTCATGCGCGGGACAAACAGGCATTCGCGAACCAGCTGGACAAGTGGCTGATGCGTCGTCGCCGCGCCTAACTCCCTCTCCCCTTTTTGGGTGAGGGCTGGTGTGAGGGGGCAATCTTGCGACGCCGTTACTTCAAAGCGCCTTTGTAGAAACTTTCCAGCGAGCACCCGCCCCTCACCTCAATCCTCTCTCCCACGGGGACTACCTTCGGGTCGCCCTAAGGGGGAGATGAGGCAAAGTGCTAGAGCTGGCGTTCGTCCAGATGGGCGCGCCGCGCGGCCACCTGCGCCATGATCGACCAGTCGACGTCCTCATCGCCCGCCGACAGTGCCTCAAGCAGACAGTCATGAAGCAAGCTGGCCAGCGGCAGCGGTACTCGGGTGGCATCGGCAGCAACCAGCGCCAGTCCAATATCTTTGTAGCCCAGCGGCAAGGCGAAGCCCGCAGGCGTGTAGCGCTGCTCCGCGATAAGTTTTGCGTAGCCCTGATAAGCCGGCGCGGCGAATAGTGTGCTGGTCATCACCTCAAGAAAATCGGCGGCGCTCACGCCATGGGCCCGAGCCAACGCCGAGGCCTCGGCCATGCTTTCGATGGCGGCGCCGAGCATGAAGTTGCCGGCGATCTTCACCACGTTGGCCCTTTCCGGTGCGTCGCCCAGTGGCCAGACGCGACTGCCCATCGCTTCCAGCAGCGGGCGTACGCGCTCGATCACGCCGGCCTTGCCAGCAGCAAGAATGTTGAGCTTGCCCGCGGCGGCCACGTCGGGACGCCCAAACACCGGCGCCGCTACATAGTCGATCTCGCGCCGTGCATGCTCCACGGCCATTTCCCTCGCCAGTGCGACCGAAATCGTGGCGTGATTGACGTGCACCGTGCCCTTGTCCATGCCATCGAGTAGACCGCCGGTAAAGAAAATGTCGCGCACGGCCTGATCGTTGGCGAGCATGCTGAACAGCACGTCGCCCTGCGCCGCGCGGTCCGCGCTTTTCACCACCTTGGCGCCCAGCGAGGCCAGCGGCTCGGTGGCACCGGGCGAGCGGTTCCATACCGTGACTTCGTGACCTGCCTTGATCAGATTGCTGGCCATGGCGCTGCCCATTGCGCCCATGCCGATAAAACCAACTTTCATGCGACTGCCTCCAGACAACAAAGCGCATCAAGTGGATCACGCCATACGTTCAGCGCACGCGAAATCAGACCACTTCACCCGCTGCACGGCCCGATGCCCACGCCCACTGGAAGTTGTAGCCACCCAACCAACCGGTGACGTCCACCACTTCGCCGACGAAGTACAGGCCCGGCACCAGCTTCGATTGCATGGTGGATGAGGAGAGTCCATCGGTGTCGACGCCACCCAGCGTCACCTCGGCGGTGCGATAACCTTCGGTGCCGCTGGCGATGATCGGCCAATCGTTCAATTGCGCGCCGATGTTCGCAAATTCCGCCTCGTGATACTGGCGCATGGGACGGCTCTCGAACCACAGCTCGCACATCCGCTGCGCAAGGCGTCGTGGCAACACATCGGCCAGCACGTTCTTCAATTCAGCCGCCGGCCGCGATGCGCGTTGTCCCTGCAACCATGCACCGGCGTCCATCTCGGGCAGCAAGTCGATACGAAGGTCGTCGCCTGGTTGCCAGTAGGATGAAATCTGCAGGATCGCTGGCCCACTGACGCCGCGATGCGTGAACAGCATGCCGGCGCGAAAAGCCTGCTTGCCTACGCGCGCTTCAACCAATGGCAGCGCGACGCCTGACAGATCCTGGTAACGCTCCTGGTGTTTTCCGCTCAGCGTCAGCGGCACAAGGCCCGCTCGGATCGGCAGCACGGCATGCCCGAACTGCTTTGCCAGTTCATAGCCAAAGCCGGTGGCACCCATGCTGGGAATGGAAAGGCCGCCTGTGGCCACCACCAGCGACTGCGCATGCACCTCGCCTCGCGCGGTGAACACGCTGAAGCCCTCCTCCGTCTTGCGCACGCGCTCGACACCGCAACTGGTCTCGATGCGCACACCGGCCTGCGCGCACTCCTCCAGCAGCATGCGCACGATCAGCTTGGAAGATTCGTCGCAAAACAGCTGCCCGAGTTCCTTCTCGTGGTAGGCAATGCGATGTTTGTCCACCATCGCGATGAAATCCCATGGCGTGTAGCGCGCCAGCGCGGACTTGGCAAAGTGCGGGTTGGCCGAGAGATAGCAGGCCGGCGTTACGCCCATGTTGGTGAAATTGCAGCGGCCGCCGCCGGACATCAGGATCTTCTTGCCGACCTTGTTGGCGTGGTCGACGACGAGCACGCTGCGACCGCGCTGCCCCGCCACGATGGCGCACATCAGGCCCGCCGCGCCGGCACCGATGACCAACACATCCACCTTCACGCGCGCACCGCTGTCATGACCTGCTCCATCGCATAAGCAGCGCATTATCCGCCAGCTGGCGTCACATCGCTTAAACTCCGGGCTTCCCATATGCACCGGACCGCCGCCATGCCTTCCTTTGACGTGATCTCCGAAGTCGACAAGCACGAGCTGACCAACGCCGTGGACCAGGCCAACCGGGAGTTGACCAGCCGTTTCGACTTCAAGGGCACCGACGCAAAGTTCGAGCTGGACCAGTTCGTGATTACCCAGACTGCCCCCAGCGAATTCCAGCTGGAGCAGATGCTGGACATACTGCGCGGCCGCCTTACCTCGCGAAAGATCGACATCCGCGCGCTGGACGTGTCCGATCCGGAAACCAACCTTGGCGGCGCCCGCCAGAAGGTCACCGTCAAGCAGGGCATCGAACAGCCGGTCGCCAAGAAACTGGTCGCCTCGTTGAAGGCAGCCAAGCTGAAGGTCGAGGCGCAGATCAACGGCGACAAACTGCGTGTCACTGGCAAGAAGCGCGATGACCTGCAAGACGCGATGGCCGTGTTGCGCAAGGCCGACGTGGAGCTGCCACTGCAGTTCGACAATTTCCGCGATTAATTACGCCACATTACCTCGTCATTCCGGCCGCGACTGGAATGACGAGAGCGGCCGGCGCTACCCCATCAGCCCCGCCGCGACATTCACACTGATCGCAATGATGAACACGTTGAAGAAGAACGCGATCACGCTGTGCAGCAGAGCCACGCGTCGCAGGTAACGACTGGTGATCTGCACGTCTGAGACCTGGAAGGTCATGCCGATCACAATGGCGAAATACGCGAAGTCCCAATAGTCGGGGTGAGGCGTTCCGGGAAACTCCAGCCCCTCGTGCTTTTTGCCGAAGTCACCGTAGTAACCGTGCGCGTAGTGCAGCGCGAACATCACATTCAGAAAAAGCCACGACAGCACGATGCTGGACGCTGCGATCAACAGCGCCTGTATGCCGCCGCCATGTGTCGCGCTCAGCTCGGTGGTCAACGCCAGCGACACCACAACGGTCAATGCCATGGCACTCCAGAGCACGCCCCACCGGCCGGTATCCTGCTTGAGTGCCTGGCTGCGCATCAGTTCGGGCGTACTGGCCTGCCTGAATAGCAACGTCAGCGACAGCAGGTAAACAAGCACAGCCAGGTCGAAGCCCAGCAGCAGGGCCCTGGCTGACTTCAGGTGAAAGCCTTGCCAAAGCGTCAACCCGACCACCAGAAAGATCAAGGCGGAGACCGTCAGTCGCGGGCGCGCTCGCAGATTGCGGAATGGAATCCACTGGCGCGGTTCGTTGGGTGCGGGCGGCGTGCCCTTTTCGTCCGGCGCGTTCAAGCGTCCGCCCTCATGGGCGACGTACGGCATGCGGTCAAGACGGTTTCTCCCAAGACCCGGCATCGGGCATGGCGCATCTTAATGCCGATATGGCCGGCTATGCCTCAGACGTGCAGGTCCTGGTACTCGGGATGCCGCCTCATCCATATCTCGGAATACGAGCAGGCCGGGTCAACCTTCCAGTGTTCCTCGCGCGCCATGTCCAGCGCTGTGCGCACAAGGTTGGAGGCGATGCCACGACCACCAACTGCCGACGGCACGATGGTGTGGGTGATGGTCATCACGCCATCGGCAAGCGTGTAGTCGAGCACGCAGGGGACGCCATCGACCTTGACCTCAAAGCGATGCGTCCTTGAATTGTGATTGATCTCGGCGAACATGAAACACTCACGGGGCGGAACGTCGGCGCGCAAGCGTAATGCATCCGGCAGCGAACCTTGTGTGAAGGGTTCAACGGTCGGCTTTCGCATTTCTTGCATGCCCCCTTCGGCAGACTCCCCCGACCAACTGTCGCTTGGGGCGAGGGTATTGCCATGAAAAAGACCGCTTCCGCTACCTGGTCAGGCGGCCTGAAGGAAGGCTCCGGTACGGTATCCACCGCCACGGGCGTGCTGCATGACGCCCCTTACGGTTTCCGCTCCCGTTTTGAGGACGGCCCCGGCACCAGTCCGGAAGAGTTGCTCGGCGCGGCGCATGCGGGCTGCTACAGCATGGCGCTTGCCGCTGGCCTGGAGCAGGCAGGTTTTGTCGCGACGCATATCGAAACCAAGGCGGTGGTCACGCTGGACAAGGACGGCGACGGCTTCGCCATCACCACAGTGGACCTGACCTGCCGCGCGCATGTTCCACGCATCGATACCGATGCCTTCGACAAGATCGCGCAGGCCACCAAGGCGGGTTGCCCTGTATCGAAAGTGCTGAGGGCGACCATCCATCTGGATGCCCAACTGGAAGGCTGAACGTCCCGCATGTTCGGCCGGTGGAAAGGAGAACGCACCTCCACGCATGTCATCCCTCGCGTCGCACGGACGTTCGACGATGAGTCATGCGCGCATGGCGTTCCCTCATCGCTCAGGACATGTAGTGAAGATCACCTGGAATCGGCGCCGCTTTCTGCACCTGTGCCTGGGCGGCTTCGCCGCTGTACCCTTTTCCCGCATGGCACGCGCGCTGCCTGATGGACGCCATGCGTGCCGCTTGAGCGCGGAACAAACCGAAGGCCCGTACTACCTCGACCGTTCGCTGTTGCGACAGGACGTGACGGAAGGCAAACCGGGCCTTCCGTTGACGCTGCGTTTCGAGGTGTTGGACAGCCGCACCTGTCGCCCGCTGAGCGGTACTGCGCTGGAAATCTGGCACTGCGATGCGCAAGGCTTGTACTCGGGCTTCACCGCGATGTCTCCTGGTGGACCTGGCATAGGACCGCCGCTGGGCGCACCTCCCGGGCCGCCGCCTCAGGATATGCCTCCGGGTTCACCGCCTGGTGCAAACGGCCCGATGCATGGCGCACCACCCAAGAGCGCGGCCACCGACGCACTGACTTTCCTGCGCGGCGTGCAGATCGCCGATGCTCGCGGCCAGGTGGCGTTTCAAACCATTTTCCCTGGCTACTACGCGGGTCGCTGCAATCACATCCATCTGAAACTGCACGTGGGTGGACAGATGCAGGACGGACATTATCGCGGCGGCCAGGTGATATACACCGGTCAGCTTTTCTTTCCCGAGGCAGTGAGTCTGGCAGCCATGGCCGGTGCGCCCTATCGGCGAGATGGAGTCACGCGCACCACGCTGGCCGAGGACAACGTCTATGCGACCCAGCACGGCAGTGAGTCTTTGGCCACACTGTCCACCGAAGGTGGCGCACAGGTAGCGCACCTGACACTCGCCGCTGATCCCAGCGCGCCGAGTCGCGAAAGCCGTAGCTAGCAGCCAGCTGCCACACGTACGCCACGCTGCGCTCCCTGTCCCGCGGCGCGGCGTGCGCGTACCGCTTGCGCGAGGCACTCAAGCACATCGACCGATGCATCCCAATCAATGCAGCCATCGGTGATGCTCTGGCCATAACGTAGTGGCCGGTCGGGCATCAGTTCCTGGCGACCGCCAACGAGGTGACTTTCGACCATCACGCCCACAATGCGCCGCTCGCCACTCGCCAGCTGTGCAGCGATATCGTTCACCACGCGTGGCTGGTTTTCCGGCTGCTTGCCGCTGTTGGCGTGGCTGGCGTCGATCATCACGCGGCTATCGAGACCGGCGCCGCGAATGGTCTTGCATGCAGCCTCCAGGCTGGCTGCATCGTAGTTGGGCGTTTTGCCCCCGCGCAGGATCACATGGCAGTCCTCATTGCCCGTCGTTGCCGCGATGGCCGTCTGGCCGTCTTTGGTCACTGCCATGAAATGGTGCGGTTGCGATGCTGCCTGTACCGCGTCGACGGCAATCTTTACGTTGCCGTCGGTGCCGTTCTTGAAACCCACCGGGCAGGACAGCCCTGAAGCCAGCTCGCGATGCACCTGGCTCTCGGTGGTACGTGCACCGATCGCACCCCACGCCACCAGGTCGGCGATGTATTGCGGCGTAATCATGTCCAGGAACTCGCAGCCGGCGGGAACACCCAGCTCGGCGATGTCGCGCAGCAGGCCGCGCGCCAGCCGCAGACCCTTGTCGATCTGGAAACTGCCGTCCAGATCCGGATCGTTGATGATGCCTTTCCAGCCCACCGTCGTGCGCGGTTTTTCGAAGTACACGCGCATCACGATCTCCAGTTCCGATGCGTGGCGTTTGCGCTGCGCCACCAGACGCTCGGCGTATTCGAGCGCCGCCGCCGTGTCGTGGATAGAGCACGGGCCAATTACCACCGCCAGGCGGTCGTCGGTGCCGGCGAGGATGTGATGCAAGGCCAGGCGCGATGCGCTCACGGTATGGGCGGCGCGCGCACTGATCACGCAACCGCGCATCACCTCGGCAGGCGTACTGAGCCTGGTGATGGCGCGAATGCGCAGATCGTCAGTGGAAGGGTTCACGTTGGTCTCCTGGTGGGGTGCCATTGGCGACCATAAAAAAGGCCGCCAGTGGTGGCTGGCGGCCTTTTTTGGGAATGGTGTCTTGTCGTTATGACAATCGAGACCAACCCTCCGCCAGCGGCATCGGATAGCCGAAATACCAAAAATACTGGCGGGCGGTGTGGAAGGTCATGGGCGCTAGAGATAACACAGGCTTTTCGTGCATGCAAAGGATGCAATTGAAACCAAGCGATACACTCCTGTCATGCGCACTCCATGGAAGCTCATCGCACTGCCCGCGCGCGAACCCATCCGTCGCTGGGTGCTGAGCGCCTTTCCGCGCGGTGGCGGTGGCCATGTCGACTACGATCATCCTGCTGGTGATCCCGGCTTGTTCGGCCCAGAGAGCGCCACCTGGCGAGTGCATTCGGATTTCCCCGGCATGCTCGCCGGCGGCCTCGCGGCGCTGATGTTGCAGACCTTGCATCCGCTGGTCCTGGCTGGCGTGTGGGATCATTCCAACTTCCGTGACGATCTGATCGGCCGACTGCGCCGCACGACGTCGTTTGTCAGCGGCACAACGTATGCACCGCGCGAACAGGCGTTGGCATTGATCGAGCGGGTGCGCACCATCCACTCGCAAGTGCGCGGCGTCGCCGAAGATGGACGTCCATATGCCGCCGACGATCCGCACCTGCTGACTTGGGTTCACGTCACTGAGGCCTACAGTTTTCTGCAAGGCTATCGCCGCTACAGCCACGTCCATCTACCCGCAGACGCAGCCGATCGGTACTACGACGAGGTAAGGCGCGTTGCCGAGGCGCTGGGCGCGCGCGCCGTGCCGGCGACGGAGGCGCAGATCAACACGTACTTCAGACAAGTGCGGTCGGAACTGGCCTTCAGTGGGCGTTCGCGCGAGGTGCTCGACGTGCTCTCACGAGTACGTTTGCCGGTACCCGTGGCAGGACTGTCGCGCGACGTGTTTCTGCAGGCAGGGGCGGCCCTGCTGCCCACCTGGGCCGAGGCGCTGCTGGGACGTACGCCACTGCAACGTGCGCAGGCCAGCCTCTCGGCGCGGGCCCTGTGGTCCGTAGCGCCGATATTCCGGCTCGCGTTGAATGACGGCATCGCCAGCCATGCTTGCGCGCGAGTCGGCACGTCGGCCGACTCGCTGCAGTACTGGCATTGAGCTATGCGCTGGCCATCAAGGCGTTGTAACGACGCTGCATTTCTTCCGGACTGACGTCTTCGATGCTATGCCCTATCAGCCACTCGTGGCCGAACGGATCGCGCACTGTGCCGCCGCGCTCGCCATAAAACGCATCCGTCGCGGGACGCAGGAGTGTCCCGCCGGCCGCCACCGCTTGCGCCAGCATCGCATCGGCATTGTCCACGTGCAGGTGAATCGACACGCTGGTGCCACCGATGCTCTCCGGGCCGACAATGCCGTGCTCGGGGTATTCATCCGACACCATCACCACGGCAGGCCCAAGCTCCAGCTCCGCGTGGCCAATGCGTCCGGTGCCGGGCTCATCGAGGCGCAGGCGAAGCCGTGCACCGAACACCCGCTGGTAGTAATCCAGCGCGGCCGCGGCGTTGCGCACACGCAGGTAGGGAAACACTTCATGGATGGTTTGC
This sequence comes from Dyella sp. OK584, assembly GCF_057787755.1. NCBI lineage: Bacteria > Pseudomonadati > Pseudomonadota > Gammaproteobacteria > Lysobacterales > Rhodanobacteraceae > Dyella > Dyella sp. OK584. The sequence goes on along the minus strand of NZ_CM173542.1, from coordinate 2,481,319 downwards.
GTCGCCTGGCCGTTCATTGCATGACTCCAATCGGGACTGGACCCTGAGCAAGCTACGCCGGGCAGGCGCCGGTGTCTTGGAGAAAATCCTAGCCCTGCTGTCTGCCGGGCAAGGCTGATATTTGCGTCGAGATTGACACCCCACGCCGATCGGCTAACGTCGCCCGGACCGGAACGCCAAGGGGCCAAGGTGGCGACACTCATTCCATCCCGAAACAGCTGCCTGTCGCTCATGACCAGCGGCGAGAAGCGCTTGTCCGAGCGCCTGGAACAGAAGCTCGAGGGCGACTACCTGCTCTGGTACGACGTGCCGATCGGCCCCAGGCAGCGCTGCCCCGACTTCATCGTGTTCCACCCGCGTCGCGGTTTGCTGGTGCTGGAGGTGAAGGACTGGAAGCCCGACACGATCCAGCAAGCCGATCGCACGCTGTTCACCTTGCTTACTGGCAGCAGCAGCGTGAAGGAGCACAACCCGCTGATGCAGGCACGCGACTGCGCCAATGAGATCCACAAGGTGCTGCAGCGCGATCCGGCATTGCGCTACCCGCCGGGCCATCACTACGAAGGCAAGCTGCTGATGCCGTGGGGCTACGGCGTGGTGCTGGCCAATATCAGCCGCAAGCAATTCGAAGCCGGTCAGCTTGAAGCGGCCATTCCTGCGCACCTGGTGATCTGCCAGGACGAAATGTACGAATCGGTGGAACCCGAGGCTTTTCAGGAGCGGCTATGGGCGATGTTCCCGCAGGTGTTCCCTGCCGCACTGACGCTGCCGCAGATTGATCGCGTACGCTGGCATCTGTTCCCGGAAATCCGCGTGGAAGCTGGCGAGGGCCAATTTGGCCTGTTCGCCCAAGGTGAACGCAGCAGCGCGAAGACACTGGAAATCCCCGACCTGATCACGGTGATGGACGCGCAGCAGGAACTGCTGGCGCGCTCACTGGGCGACGAGCACCGCATCATTCACGGCGTGGCCGGCTCCGGCAAGACGATGATCCTGGGTTTTCGCGCGATGGAACTGGCGCGCACCCTGTCCAAGCCGATCCTGGTGCTCTGCTACAACGACACGCTGGCCGCACGGCTGGACCAGCTGATGGGCGAGCGCGGCCTGAGCGACAAGGTGCAGGTATACAACTTCCACAAGTGGTGCCGCAGCATGCTCACCGCTTATCACGTGCCGCTTCCGGCCGATGGTCCGCATTTCGCCGAGGAGTTGCCGCCCGCGGTGATCGCCGGTGTCGACAGTGGGCAGATTCCGCGTTTCCAGTACGGCGCCGTGCTGGTCGACGAAGGCCACGACTTCGAACCCGACTGGTACAAGTTGATCGTGCAGATGATCGATCCCAACACCAACTCGCTGCTGGTGTTGTACGACGACGCGCAGAACATCTACGGCCAGGCCAATCGCAAGAAGATCAGCTGGAAAAGCCTCGGCGTGCAGGCGCAGGGGCGCACCACCATCCTCAAGCTCAATTATCGAAACACGCTGGAAATCCTCTCCGTCGCGCGCGGCTTCGCCAATGAGCTATTGCGCGAGCGCAGCGAAGACGACGACGGCGTGCCACTGATCGCGCCGCAGAGCGCGGGTCGTCGCGGTGCGTTGCCTGAACTCATTCGCGTGGAACGCATGGAGGACCAGCTGCCGGCGATCATTCAGCGACTGCGTGAAGAACATGCCAGCGGCCGGCCCCTTTCCGACATGGCGGTGATCTTCCGCAATGGCTGGGAGGGCGAGAAGTTGCAAGAGGCGTTGCAGCGGGAAAGTATTCCCAGTCGCCTGGCCGAGGGCAACGGCAAGAGTTCGCTGTTCGTGGTGGAGGACACGGTGAAACTGATCACCATGCACTCCAGCAAGGGCCTGGAGTTTCCGCTGGTCATCATCCCTGGCCTCGGTTCGTTGCCCAAACCGGGCAAGGACGAAGCCGATGAGGCGCGCCTGCTCTATGTCGCCATGACGCGAGCCACCGAACGACTGGTGCTGATTCACCATGAGGATTCGATGTTCAGCCACCGTATCCGCAATTCCATCAACGAAGTGCAGGGACAACTGGCGGCGATTGCCTAGGGAAGACCTGAAGCAGCAAGCACACGCGCGCCATTGACGGCATCTTTGCACCGGGGCAGTCTCATCGGGTCGCATATCCGGAGGGACGATGATGAAGCAATTCTTCTGCTCGATCCTGCTTGCTTTGGGCATCGCCTGCCCTGCTTTTGCGCAGGGCGTCAGCGGGTTTGTCACCGCCTATGTCGACCTGTACGCCGGCCCCGATCCTGGCTATCCCACGATTGCGCAACTGCCAGCCGGCACGCCCGTAGCCATCCAGGGATGCACCGAGGGCTGGGGCTGGTGCGATGTGATCACGATGGGCACGCGCGGCTGGGTGGCCGGTACGTTCGTGCAATACACCTATCAGAGCCAGCCGGTGATCGTCGCCGATTACGGCGCGCGTATCGGTATTCCGGTGGTCGCTTTCTCGATCGGCCTGTACTGGGATAACTACTACCGTAGCAGGCCGTTCTACCGGAACCGCGACTACTGGTACGGCCGGCCCTATGCGCCACGCCCGCCGCCGCGCCCATCAGGCTATCGATCGGGATATCGTCCACCGAGCTCCGGCTATCGGCCGCCGGCTCCGGGGCATCGTCCGCCACCCCACCCTGGAAATCGTCCTCCGACGTCCGGAAACCGGCCACCGGAAGGCGGCCATCGTCCCCCGAACCAGGGGGACCATCATTCGCCGGGGAACGGTCAACGTCCGCCCAACCAGGGCGATCATCGTTCGCCGGGGAACGGTCAACACCAGCCCAACCAAGGCGACCATCGTCCGTCGGGAAATGGTCAACGTCCTCCCAACCAGGGCGGCAATCACCACCCGTCACATCAGCCCCAGCCCAAACCGGCTGGCAGCGGAGATCACTAAGCACTAGCCGCATGCCGGAGGCGCGACGCACCTCCGGCCTCGCCCGCCTACGGTGCGGGACGGCAAGTCGCTGGCAACCACTTCGGCGCGATATCGCCCCCGCAGGACCACTCGATGGTCCGGCCCCGTACAAACGGCGTCAGCTCCAGCACTTTGCCGTGAAGCGGCGGCTTCACGAATTCGACCGTCAGCACGCCGTTCTCCCCCAGATTGATGGTGGCCACCTGCGCGTCTCCGGCGAACGGCGCGACGCCCAGCTGATCCAGTGAACTGGGCCAGGCCCGGTGACTCATGCCGTACTCGGCGATAGCCGTGCGATAGGGTGAGCTGTCGGTCATCGCAACACTCACCGTCGCACGGTTTACGTAATCCTGGTAAGCAGGGATGGCGATGGCGGCAAGAATCGCCACATAGGCGATCACCACAAGACCACCGCCGATGCCGAGTCCAGGGACGCGCGGCAATATCAAGCCAATCAGATAGGCCAATGGATTGCGCGCACCGAGCTTGGGTGCGCGCTGTTCGGCGAGCGCACGCAGCCAGGCATGACGTTTGTTGAGCCACGGATAATCGCCCACCAGTTCATGCAGCGACATCCAGAAGCCCGGTGCGGCGGCGGCGCTTTCGCTGTAGTCCGCCAGATCCACCGAGCGCCAGCGTCGCTTTCCCGCTGCCAGCGCAACCAGCCCGTACTGAGCGTCCTCTGGACGTTCGCAGGCGGCGAGGCCGTGACGGTCGCAGGTGTACTCGCGGGCGCGCGAATAAGCCGCGCCGATCAACGGAAGAAACAGCGCGGGTGCCAGCACCTTCGACCAAGTCAGATGATGACGCCGCAGGTGACCCAATTCGTGGCCGATGTAGAAATCCAGCGCTCCCGGTCGATCTTCCATGCTGTCCACCACATCCGACAGCAGAACGACGAAGTTGCGACCAAGAAACCGCGTAGCGAAGGCGTTGAGCACGCCATTGCCGTTGACCAGGTATGCCTCTGGCACTTCGTGCATGCCGAGCCGCCGCGTGCAGTCATACAGGCGCTGGTACAAATCGGGCATCTGACGCGAGTTGATGCGGATGCCATTGCCGCGCAAGTGTGCGATCAAGGCGGAATGGACCACGACGGAGAACAGCGCAAGCAGCAACAGGTAAATCAGCAAGACACCGACGGTGCCCACCAGCAGCAGCGCCCAGATGACTATGGACAACACAAGCGCAATGGCACGCAGCGTCGTCTCGTTACGATAGACGAGATCATTGACCACTTCATTTCCCCCTGGATAGCGCACTCCCAGTGCGCAGCGGGAGTCTAGGGCTGCGCTCGCCGCCAGCGCCAGCCGTCTTGCGACCGCGTGGAACCAACGTCATCGTCGCCGGCCGGATGCGCTCCAAAGCGCCAATAAAGCAGGCAGCCAGGGCATCAGCGACCCTTGCCAAACTCACGTAGCGCGAGACGGGAAAGCCACGCTTTTTTTGTCACGCATTGACATCACGCGTCGCTATGCGGCCTCAACGCTCGCCTCAACACGCCGCATCCAGCCCATTTCTTTGGCTCGACAGCGCACAAGAGCCCTGCAAGGCCGAGAAACGCGCCCAAACGGGCCATGGCATGACTCTTGCCCCTTCAACCACAGGAGCAGGGGAAACAGCACGTCCACGTCAACCGCCGTTGCAAGCCGGCATCACTTCGAACAAGCGCCTCCCGACCGGAAACGTTTTCGGCGGACGGGAAAGTTCGCCCCGGCAAACGCCCCTGCCGCCAGGAGTATCGATGAGCATCAATGCACAAGACTGGCTGGATCAGCCATCCAAACCGAGGCCCCAGCTTCTGCCTCCGGTGGCCGCCAATGACAGCCGTGTGCATCGCTGGCGCTATCTCTCCGTGCGCTTCAAGTTCGCGCTCACCCTGGCAGCGTCACTCGCCTGGGCTGCGCTTTCCTACACATTGGCGCAGCGCTGGATTCACGACCTTACCGGATTGGTCGGCGCAGTTTTCGCTCACCTGGTGATCTTCGGCATCGCGATCCTTCCCGGCTTCATGAATGCATTTCTGGTGGTGGGCCTCTTGCTCGATCGCCGGCCTCGGCGGTCCCACTTCGCCGACAGCGACCTGCCCGGCATCACGATCCTGGTCGCGGCCTACAACGAAGAGGATTCGATCCTCGGCACGCTCGCCAGCATCGCGCAGCAGGACTACCCCTCGCCCATCGAAGTGTTGGTGATCAACGATGGTTCCACCGATACCACCATGGAACGGCTGCGCAGCGTGTCCTTTCCATGGCTGCATGTCATCGACCTCAAGTGCAACGGCGGCAAGGCAAAGGCATTGAACGTCGGCCTGCGCCAGGCTTCGTATCCGCTGACCATCACGCTCGACGGCGATTCGTATCTTTATCGCTGCGCGCTGCGTCGACTGGTGGAGCGCTATCTCAGTGATCCTCCGAACACCGTAGCCGTCGCTGGCGCCGTGCTCGTGCGCAACTCCCGGCAGAACCTGGTGACGCGCATGCAGGAGTGGGATTACTTCCACGGCATCGCCGCGGTGAAGCGTTTGCAGAGCCTGTTCCAGGGCACGTTGGTGGCGCAGGGTGCGTTTTCGTTGTATCGCACCGACATCCTGCGCGTCGTGGGCGGCTGGCCGGAATGTGTGGGCGAGGACATCGTGCTGACTTGGGCCATTCTGCGTGAAGGCCATCGTGTCGGTTATTGCGAGGACGCGATCACTTTCACCAATGCGCCAACCACGCTTCGCCAGTTCATCCGCCAACGCCAGCGTTGGTCACGCGGCCTGATCGAGGCATTCAAGGCGCACGGCAGCCTGCTGTTCCACCGTCGCATGAGCACGCTGTTCATCTGGTGGAACCTGCTTTTCCCGTACATGGATCTGGTCTACACGCTGGTTTTCGTTCCCGGCTTGCTGCTCGCCTGCTTCGGCATCTACTGGCTGGCGGGGCCGATGACCCTGCTGGTGTTGCCGATGGCGGGCCTAGTGAACTACCTGATGTACGTGATTCAGTCGCGCATGTTTCGCGAACAGAACCTCACGGTTCGCCATAACGCGTTTGGCCTGATGATGTACACGCTGTTCTACGGCATCGTGCTGCAACCGGGCTGCGTGATGGGCTACGTGGCCGAGTTGCTGAGGACGCGCAAGCGCTGGGGGACGAAATGAAACGGCGGCTCTCGCTGCTTGCGCTATTGCTGTTGCCCGCGGCGCACGCGCAAACCGCGTCGATGGCCAGCGATATTCAGGCGGGTCGCTCCGCGCTTTCCGACAATCACCCTGAACAGGCACGCACGCTGTTCGCCACGGCGCTCGCGCAGCCGGACGGATCCGCCGAAGATCGCTACGCCGCGGCCATGGGGCTGGGACAATCTGCGCTATGGCTGGGCCAATATCCGGCCGCGGAAGAAGCCTTCCGCATCGCGCGCTCGCAGGCCGCGGATACATCGGCACAACAAGCGGCGGATACCGGACTCGCCCAGGCGCTCAACGCGCAAGACTACCCGCGCGCGGCCTACGCCCTGGTGGCGCCCTACGCACTGGGCGAAACACGACCCACCGTCGAACTGATGCGCGCCACACAATCGCTGGACTGGCAGGAACGCAGCGTTCGCTATCTGGATGCAACGTCCGCACCGGCGACGCAAGGCTACCTGGCCACGCAATACCGGCTGCTCAGCGACGATATCCATCTCGCGCTGGCGCCCCAGCTCGAAGGTAGCTTCGGTTACAGCCACGACAGCGACGGCCTGGATACCTGGCACATCGGCGCCGCGTATCGCTTCGCCCCTTCGCAGCAGTCGGGCTGGACACAGCGCTGGGGTGTGGCGGCGGGCACCACACGCATCGATGACGGTATCGATCCACGTCGGCTCGACGACCTCTCCGTGCTGGGCGAACTGCACCTTGGCGATGACAACCGCATCGACCTCGATCTGGGCCCCGGCCATAGTGGCAGCTGGCATTACCTGCAAGGCACAGCGCGCTGGACGTTGCAGCCCAGCGACAGCTTCAGCCTGTCGACGGGTGCCGAACGCGCACCGCTGCCCACGGATACCGCCATCGCTGACCGGCTTATCTACGACGTCTACAGCGTTGGCGCGAGTTTTCGCCCCGCCGCACGCTGGTATGTGCTGCCGACGTATTACCGGCAGGATTTCAGTGATGGCAACCACCGCGACGGTGGCACTCTGCGCGTTCTGCTCAGTCCCTACGATATTCCAGATACAGGCGGCGCCATCGGCGCGGAGTTCTCGGCGCGCATTTTTCACAGCAGCCTTCCGAGCCGTGGCGTCTATTTCAATCCGGCCAACTACCGCACGGCACAAGTCGGCCTCGTAGGCGTGTACAGCCTCAACCCGGACTGGAAGCTGCGCGGCGTGGCTGCGCTTGGCCGACAGGTCACCGATGGCGCGAGCGCGAGCGTCTATACGGTCGGCCTGTCAGTCAACGGGCGACTACCGGGCAACGGACGACTGGAACTGCAACTGGGACGAAGCTCCGCCGCGTCGGTAAACGGTGGCGGCTCCGGCTACTGGTGCAACAGCGTCAGCCTGGCTGTGCGCTACCCGCTCTGATGGTGTGTGGCCTCACCAAGGCCACCAGCCGCTCCGATGCTGTGCATAGCGATCGGCGGCACGCTCGAACCGGTTGCGCACGCTCACGCCGCCATGAAGCGCATACAACGGTAGGAACAGCGGCCCCAGCACCATGTACTGGTAGACGTGCGCGCGCTCATGGTCGGCGAGCGAAATGGCGTGCTCCTGGCAGCGGCCGGCCCGATGGGCGTAGGTAAGGCACGGGGTATCCAGTTCGTCGCCGGTATACAGAATCACGTTGCCCAGCGTGAGCGCGCCGCCCGCGCCAGGCCACGGCATGTGCCGAAACGCCAGCGCATATTCGCCCTGCCGCCACTGCAGGCGCGCACCCCATGGCATACAAAGCAGCCCCGCGAGCAAACCCAGCAAGCTATTGGGCAGGGTCCAGCAGGCACCGGCCATGACCATGAAGTGCCAGGGACGGAAAATCATGAACGTCCGGTTCTTCCCATTGCTCATGCCGCACGTGCCTCCACCTTGTTTCAAGGCGTCGCCAACACCATCTGACGCGACATCGAGTCTTCGCCATCGAGGCCTGTCATGTCCACCACGCTGAATGTCCCCTGCCCCCACTGTGGCGCGCTCAATCGCGTGCCGTCCGAGCGCCTCGAGGCACAGCCGGTGTGTGGGCGCTGCAAGCAGCCGCTTTTCGCAGGCAAGCCGGTGGAACTGACGTCCGGCAACTTCGATGCCGTCGCAGGCCGCGGCGACCTGCCCGTGGTAGTGGACTTCTGGGCACCCTGGTGCGGCCCTTGCCTCAGCTTTGCTCCCGTTTTCGCGGATGCGGCACGCAGTCTGGAGCCACAACTGCGACTGGCCAAGGTGGATACCGAAGCGCAACCGGCACTCGCCCAGCGTTTCGGCATACGCAGCATCCCCACGCTGATGGTGTTGCGCGATGGGCGCGAGATCGCGCGACAGGCCGGTGCGCTCAATCCGATGCAGCTACGGCAGTTCCTGGCAAATACATTGGGCTGAGCGGGTTTCGCTCAAGAACTGCATGAGAGCATCGAGCAGCCGGCCTTGTGCATGGCCCAGTCCGGGCGCTTTTGCGCATAGCGTTCGCGTCCCGGCTGTTCGTCGTAAGGGTGACGCATGACATCGAGTAATTCGTCGATACCTGCATAGTCGCCCTGCGCCGCGCGGTCGATCGCTTCCTGTGCGAGATAGTTGCGTAGCACGTAGCGCGGGTTCGCGGCGTTCATGCGTGTGCGCCTCTCGCCGCTGGAGAGTGCATCGTCGACCACACGTGAGGCGTAACGCGTCAACCACGTGAGGAAGGCTGGCTCGGAAGCCGCCTGTTTCGCCTCGTCGTAGAACGCCGCCTGCAACGGCGCCAGTGACGGCCTTTGCAGGTCGATATCGGCAAGCGCACGGAAGAACAGCGTCATGTCGACATCAGCATCCGTCAGCAAGGTCTGCAATTCGCGCATCAGCTCCACATCGTCGTCACGACACTCGGCGAGGCCCAGCTTGGCCGCTATGGAAAGGCGGTCGGCGGCGGTGTATGTGGCGACGTACCGATCCAGCCCCGCCTGCAACGGCTCGGTGCCGGAGAACAGTGGAGACAACGCCATCGCCAGTCGGCTCAGGTTCCACCAGCACACGTTTGGCTGTTGGCCGAAGCGATAGCGGCGGCGTCCTGCGTCGGTGGTGTTGGGCGTCCAATCCGGATCGAAGTTGTCGATCCAGCCGTAGGGGCCATAGTCGATGGTGAGTCCGAGGATGGACATGTTGTCGGTGTTCATCACGCCATGCACGAAACCCACGCGCATCCAGTGCGCCACCATCACCGCGGTACGCTCGCACACCTGGGCGAACCACTCCGCGTACAACGCTTCGCCTTCGCCACGCAGCTCGGGGAAGTCGCGCGCGATGGTGAAATCCGCCAGCTGCTGCAACAGCGCGACATCGCCACGCGCAGCCGGTAATTCGAAGTTGCCGAAACGGATGAACGACGGCGCCACGCGGCACACAATGGCGCCGGGTTCCTCCTGTGGATGCCCGTCGTAGAACATGTCGCGCACTATCGTGTCGCCGGTAACGACCAGGCTCAGCGCACGTGTGGTCGGCACGCCAAGATGGTGCATGGCTTCGCTACAGAGAAACTCGCGGATGGACGAGCGCAGTACCGCGCGTCCGTCCGCACCGCGCGAATAGGGCGTGCGCCCGGCGCCCTTGAGCTGCAGCTCCCAGCGCTGGCCCTTGCCATCGAGCGCTTCACCCAGGGAAATCGCGCGGCCATCACCTAGCTGATCGGCCCACACGCCAAACTGGTGTCCACCGTAATTCGCGGCGTAGGGCTGCATGCCCTCAAGCAACGCATTGCCGCCGAATACCTGCGCAAATTCCGTGCTGGCGACATCCGCATCACTGAGTCCCAGCGCCTGCGCCATCTCACGTGACCACGCGACAACGCGAGGGGAAGCCACCGGCGTCGGCTGCACCAGCGAATACAGCGCCCCCAGCACCTGGCGTTGACGCGAACCCTGCTCAGGATCGCCCGGCAGCTCGCGGGTAAAGGCGTTATCGAAGCGAAGGGGTTGCATGCGTGGTGAGATTTCCCGGCAGGTCTGTGTCAACTGCTATATCGGCGCCTGCGGTTTGCGTTGCAAGCCATTGCGCAGGAACGGTGACAGCGCAAAACATTCATCTTTGTGAAGAAAATTGCCAAGCTTACGAAAACCTTGCGACGAAATTCAGTCCCGATTGGCATTTGTGTACCGCCCGTGAAGATGGTTAGAGTGCGCTCGAACGACTACGCAGGGGTAGTCAGGAGCCCACTACAAATGCACATGCTTCTCGCCCGTTCCGCCATAGAGCGCGGAATGCAGCTAGTAGCAGGGATGCTCCCCCATCGGGACTCGCAGGAAGCTTCGAAACAATCACCGCAGGATCACGCCGGCTTCAGGCTCGTGTCCTGGCAGCCAGGCGCGCACTCGCGCAGGGAAGATGAGCTCGCGCGCCGTCGCGAACGACAGTTTGGCTGATCCGAACACCCAACGCTGCCTTTGGGCTCAGGCGTTGCCGGGTGAAACGAAGATTTGCGCCACGTCGTCTTTGTCGAGTGCGCGCCACTCGCCTGCAGGAAGGTCACCTAACTTCAGGCCGCCCACTGAGATGCGCGCAAGCGTCTCTACGTGATTGCCCACGGCGGCGAACATGCGCCGCGCCTGGTGATAACGACCCTCGGTCAGCGTCAGGCGCGCGCGGCGCGGCTCCAATACTTCCAGCGCGGCAGGCTGCAGCGGCTCATTTTCCGATTCCAGCATCAACGTACCGCTGGCGAATAACGCGCCCTCGTCACCGCGCAGATCCTGCGCCAGTGTCGCTTCGTAGACCTTGGCCACGCATGCCTTCGGCGAAATGATCCGGTGAAGCATGACGCCATCGTCGGTGAAGAGCAGCAGGCCGGACGTATCGCGATCGAGCCTCCCCACCGTCGACATCGCGGGGTCACGCACGCGATAGCGCGGGGGCAGCAGGTCATACACCACGCGCCCCTGGTCCTTGCGCGAACAGGTAGCGCCCAACGGCTTGTGCATCATCAGCACCAGACCCATGGGCGGATCGAGCAGCTCATCGTCGACGCGGATATGTTCGTGCGGCACCTTGTCGTCGGCGTAGAGCACTTCGCCATCGAGGTCGGTGATGCGGCCTTCACGGAACATCATCGCCACGTCCCTGCGACTGCCGTAGCCAAGATTGGCGATCAGCTTGACCAGTTTCATGCGCGCAACCCGCGTGCTTCTATCACTTTGAATCCCTCTTGCATTGTCACGGTGCGTACCTGGTTGAAACGTGAGGCCAGCGTGGCCTCGTAGGGAAGATGTCGGTTGGCGACCAACCACAAGCGGCCATGCGACATCAACGCATTGGCAGCTACATCGATGAAGGCGCGACCAAGTTCGGGAAGATCAGCGCGCCCCTGATGGAACGGCGGATTGCTGACGATCGCGTCATAACTATTCGACAGACCCTGCGTGACGTCGTGCCAGTGCAGCGCGAAGGTCACTGGCCGTCCGCATTCGCGTTGCGCTTGCTCAAGGTTGAGCTGCGCCGGCTCCAGCGCACGTGCCTCGGCTTCGTACAGGTCGATGGAAGTGACACCCGCACAGCGAGCCAGTATCTGCGTGGAGAGATAACCATAGCCGGCACCGAGATCAGCGACCCTGCCCTCCAGATCGGCAGGCAGATGGGCTGCCAGCAGCATCGAAGCCGTGTCCACGCGATCCCAGGCGAACAGGCCCGGTCGGCTCATGTAGCCGGCCACGTTGCGCTGCGGCGCAGCGAGTGCAAGCCACTCGCCGAACAACGCCTGATCCACGCCCTCACCCAACGGCGCCGTCCAGAACACCCGGCACTTGTGCTTGGAAAGTTGATGCAGTGAGCCGACCAGACGCGCCAGGTCGCCTTCCGCGGATTTGGCGCCTTCTGCGTTGGGCACCGCCGCAAGCACGATACCGCCCGGTGCCGCACGCCGAACGGCTTGCGCAAATAGCGCACGCGCTTCATCGCGCTGGCGAGGTGGCAATACCAGCACGAGAGAAAATCGTTCCTCGCCATCGGGGGCAGCCATCTGTAAGCCGCTGCGCTGCAATGCATCGGCGAACGGCTTGAAGCTCTGTTCACACACCCAACCCGGGCGCGCCATTTCACGCAGGCGAAAGCCATCACGGGCACGCAGGAACAGCACGCGACCATCCGCCGGCAGGCGGAGCGCGCCGGTGTCAAAAGGCACGAACAAGGCCTCCAGCGCCGCATCGTCAGCAGCTGCGGAGAACACGGTAGACATCAGGCGGAGCATCCCGGGGGTTGATGGCTGCATATTTTAGCGGTCCGCGAGGTGCCGCGCGCTCAAAGAACAGCGAACTGGTCTTTGCCCCTCATCCCAGCAAAAGCCGGGTTCCAGTGACTCTACAGACGTGAGAAAAGACGCTGGATTCCAGCTTGACCAGCCCTTCGGCTGTTGAGAGCCACTGGAATGACGATCTCGTGGCGCTCCTATTCCGGCGGCAGCAGTTGCAGCTCGCTGAGGAACTCGCGGGCCTTGCCACTGATCGGGTCGATGAAGAACAGCCCCTGCGCCAGCAGTTGCAGCGGCCGCGCATGGTCGTCCTGTGCCGCTTCCCGCAGTTGCGGATAGAACGGATCGTGCAGGATCGGTGCACCCAACCCGGCCATGTGCACCCGCAACTGGTGCTTCCTGCCGGTGAGGGGCCGCAGCGCATAGCGCCAATAACGGTCCGCACGCTCCAGCACGTCGATCTGCGTTTCGCTGTTGGCAGCACCTTCCACCTCTTGCATGCGGAAGAACGGTTCGCCGGCCGCGATGCGCGAGCGGCGCACAAGCGGAAAAACCATCGTCGGCAGCGGAGGCGCCCAGGCCTGGTAGTACTTGTCGATCCGACGCTCGCGAAACAACGCCTGATAGGTGGAGCGGCTGGCCGAATTGGCAGAGAACAGCACCAACCCCGCCGTATGACGATCGATCCGGTGCAGTGGCACCAGATCGGGGTTGCCCAACGTGCGAACCAGTCGCGCCAGCACGGTCTCCTGCACAAAGCCGCCTGCCGGTGTCACCGGAAGAAAATGCGGCTTGTCGACCACGACCAGGTGCGCGTCGACATGCAGCAACGTCTCGCGAAACGGTATGGGCGCCTCGTCTGTCACTTCGCGGAAGTAACGCACGCAAAGGCCTGCGCGATAGACCGCGTCAATCGCCAAAGGCTGACCGTCCCCATCGAGCACGCGTCCGCGCAGGAAACGGTCTTCCCATAATGCGCGGCCGATCTGCGGAAACTGCGCGCACAACGCATCGAGCACTGTCACCCAAGGTCCGGGTGGCAAATGCAGCGTACTGGCGGCAATCGGGCGGGACATCGGGCACTCCATGGCGGACGCCCGAGCTTAGTACCTGCCACGCAATCGGGGATATTCGCGATGACTCCTCGGTGGCGGAGACAAGGCAGCCCGATGACCTCTCCACGTACCCCATTCCACCCCATGGATCCTTCGCTACACTCGCGCCGGGAAGGGCTAACGCCCGGGGAAGGCGCCACCCAGACGCCTGGAACATCTGACAGGGGCAGGACATGGATCAGCGGGCAGACCGAGCACGGCAAGAAGCTGCATCGACAAACCAGCGACCATCGCGCGCAGCAGCCTGGCTGGCATGGATCACCCTGACCATCGCGCCCGCGCTGAGTGCCGCCACCCTCGACCCGACCGTGCTGCCCCGGGTGCAGGCAGCCACGTTCGAGGTGGTGATCCCCAAGCCGGTGAACGACCAGCTCAGCTACGAAAAGCCATTGCCGTTCGACCAGCTGCCGTTCCAGTTGCGCAACGATAAGTACTACTCCGTCGGCACCGCCTTCGCGCTGGGGGAAGACCGCTATGTCACTGCCGGCCATGTACTGTCGCTGGGCATCGACAACCTGATGGGCGAACCTGCGGTGCGCGACGTGAGCGGCCACGTCTACGCCATCGACAAGATCACGCGCTTTTCGCTGCAACAGGATTTCGTCGAATTCACGCTTAAGGACCCGCCCAAAGTGGCGTCGCTGGAAGTGAATACGCAGCCGGTCATGAACGACGTGGTCTACGCCGTGGGCAATGCACTGGGCACGGGCGTCGTGATCCGCGACGGCCTGTACACCTCGCAGACACCAGAGGAAGAGGACGGCCGCTGGAAATGGATGCGCTTCTCCGCCGCCGCCTCGCCCGGCAACAGCGGCGGTCCATTGCTGGACAAGGACGGCAAGGTCATCGGCGTGGTGCTGATGAAGTCACCGGACGAAAACCTCAACTACGCTCTGCCTATCGACTTCGTACTCAAGGCTCCGTCCAACCTCGCGGTGGCCGACACGCGGGGGCTGTATCAGCTGGACGTGATCGACAGCAAACAGGCCGGCAGCTTCAAGGCCCAGTTCCCGCTACCCAAGAGCTTTGCCGATTTCAGCGCCACCTTTCAGAAGTTCTACAACGCCAATGTCGACCAACAGCTGCACGACCTGCTGGCGGAGAACGCGGACACGATGTTTCCCAAGGGCGTCGGCTCCAGCCGTCTGCTGCACGGCAGCTCCAATCTCAACGCGTTCCCTACCTTGCTACATCGCAGCAGCAACGGCACCTGGGTGATTTCCAGCGCCAGCGAGAGCAAGAGCGCCCTGTCCCACAACGGCTACGTGTCAAAGGCTGCAGTCGGCAGCCAGCTGATGTTCCATCTGCGCAAGCCCGATGATGTGGCGAGCAAGCAGCTTTACGGCGACTCGAAACTGTTCATGGACCTGCTGCTCAAGGGCGCGCCGCTGCAGCGCCATGTGGGCTCCGAACAAGTCAAGGTGACGTCACTGGGCAAGCCGACCGTGGAACGCCTGTTCACCGATGCCTACCAGCGTCGCTGGCAGGTGCGCGAATGGCCGCTGGCCTACGACAACTCCATGCTCATTGCCTTCCTGCTGCCGGTGCCCGATGGCTATGCGGCGATGATCCGCGTCGTGCCGGCCAAGGGCGAGCGCGAGGAAATGGGCGACCTCAAGGCACTCACCGATTTCGTCTACGTTTCCTACGGCGGCACGCTGGCCCAGTGGAAGGAATATCTCGCCAATACCGAGCTGTTGCCCGCCACGCTGAAAGACATCGCCATCCGCTTCGACTACGGCAACGACTTCCGCTACCAGTCCAGGCGCCTTGGCTTTGCCTACACGCCCGCGCTGCAGAAGATCGACCAGGACAGCCAGCTGGTGCTGGGCATGTCCTATTTCGAGGACCATGGCAAGGTGGTGTGGGATGTCACCAACGTAGTGGTGAAGTCCAATATCGAAAACGCCGAGAAGATCAGCTTCAATCGCCATATTGCGCCGTCCGACGATCTCGACGACAGCTACCGCAACTACTGGGGCAAGATTATCCACCGGGCCCATCCGGACGACGGCGTGCCCTATAGCGAAAACGACATGACCTACATCGGCACTGTGGGCGGCACGCCGGTTTCGACACAAGCCCAGCCCAGTGTGTTGTATACGGCGTTCTACGGCGTGGACGGGCCGCGACCAGACGACGCGATGAAGGGCAAGCTCAATCTGCTGATGGAAAAAGTGCAGATCAGCGAGCACTGAGGGCGAGGCGGAAGCAAACGGCTTAGCCGCCCGCCCATTCGTCATTCCGGCTCAGGCCGGAATGACGGGCAAAATCTCGCCCTGGTCCAAATATGGCGGGATCCACGCGCCTTAATGCGGTTCCGCCATCTCGGCCTGCAATTCCATCTCCACCGCCGGCGCCGGCTGCACAGCCGGCGGGCGCCGGTTCAACCGTTGATACCAACGCCAAGACAGCCACCCGATGACGGTGAGCACACTCGCACCCAGCGCCAGGTAGAGCATGCTGCTCGACAGCAGCGGCGACATCACGCCGGCCACGAATGCACAGAGCAGCAGGCTGAAAAATGCCTGCACCGACGAGGCGCCGCCACGTCGATGCGGAAAGCGATCGAGCAGCAACAGCGTCAGCGTAGGAAACGCCAACTGCACGCCGATGCCGTGCAGCACCAGCGGAAGTACCGACCAGGGCAGTGTCGGTTCGCGGATCACCAGCGCTGTCAGCAGATGAAAACCGCAAGCCAGCAACAACGCCGCATAACCCAGGTTCACGGTGAATGCCACGCTACGCCGGCCGGCCAATCGCCCAGACAGCCAGGCGCCAACCACCAGCCCACTGACCACCGGCAGGAACAACCAGGGAAAACCCTGCGCCGACAGATGCAGTAACTCGCGGACGATGTGCGGCGCCGAAGCGATATACAGAAACAACCCAGCAAAATTCACTGAAAGGGAAATGAGCAGCGGCCAGAACGCACGGTCCTTCCCGAAGCTCACGTAACTGCTCAGCAGGTTGCCGGGATGGAAAGGCGTGCGCGCCACCGGCGGATGGCTCTCGTCCAGGAACAGCATCAGCGCCACCGCCAGCATGAGCGTGAAACCCATCAACACCCAGAAGATTCCGTGCCATCCGTTGAGGAACAACAGCTGCGCACCCACGATGGGCGCGATCACCGGCGCCACGCTGAAAATCATCATCACGCGTGACATCAGCTGCTGAGCTGCAGCGCCAGACAAGCTATCGCGAACCACGGCACGTCCCACCACGAGGCCCGCGCCGGCACACATGCCCTGCAGCGCACGGCAGGCCAACAGCATGCCGTAGGAGGTGGAGAGCGCTGCGACCGCCGATGCCAGCGCATAGACCAGCATGCCCGTCACGATGACCGGCTTGCGCCCGATCGCATCGGAGATGGAGCCATGGAAAAGACTCATCGCCGCATAGGTGATCAGGTACACGCTGATCATCTGCTGCAAGTGCGTGCTGTCGACACCAAAGCGCGCACCGATCAGCGGAAACGCCGGGAACACGGCGTCGATCGAGAATGGACCGATCATCGACAGTCCCGCCAGCAGCCACGGCAGGCTGCGCCGGACGGGGCGCGGGGTTGAAGTCATGACAGTGGGCACGGCGGGCGAAGAGCGCCGAGTATAGCCGCGCTGCACGGCAGCCCGGACCATGACGAATGGGCACTTCGGAGACGCCTGCGGCCTCTCCGGAGGCGCCCTGGTGCTACCGGCGAGGCTCCTCCTCGCGCACCTTGCGTCGCACGTAGAGGGCGACCACCAGGCCGATACCCACCATGATGATGCTGCCGCCGATCGCCAGCCAGCCGACCGGCTCCATGAGAATGGCATGCCATACCGGATTCATTGCGCCTCCTCCTCCGAAAGAACCGCCACACCGTCGTACGGCGGAGGATCCCCACGCCCTGATCTGAATCAGTTGCCTGTCGCGCCCGGCATGCCGCCGCCATGACGACAGCCCTTGCCTCGGCTAGCATGCGTCCATTGGGAGATGGCATGCCTCCCGCGTTCGCCTTTGGTGTCCGGCTCAGGACGACACTGGCGAGGGCAAACCACCTTCGGGTTGATGATGCCTGCACACCGGAACTTCCGGGGCGCAGGCGCGTGCCTGTTTCCGGGAAGTCCTTTTGACTGGGAGACAAGACGTGGGCTTTGCGGGATTTGTTGCCGTTGGCGTGGGTGGCGCACTGGGTTGCTGGCTGCGCTGGACCCTTGGCATGCTGTTCAACCCCATCTTTCCCACCGTGCCGCTGGGCACGCTGGCCGCCAACCTGCTGGGCGGGTTGCTGATGGGCGTCGTGCTGGGCGTGTTCGACCACTTCCAGACCCTGCCGCCGGAGCTGCGCCTGTTCGCCGCTACCGGTTTTCTGGGCGGTCTCACTACCTTCTCCACTTTCTCCGCCGAGTCGACCACGCTGCTGCTGCGCCAGCAGTATCTTTGGTTCGGCGGGCACCTGGCCATGCACCTGATTGGCTCCATCGCAATGACCATTTGCGGCATCGCCCTCACCCGCACTGTGCTGCGCAGCTAGGAGGCGACATGGAAACCGAGCATAAAGGCGTGCAACTCACCTTCTACTGCCATACGCGTGCGCGACAGGACGGTGTGCTGCTGTATGAATGGCTGCTTGAACATGCGAGGAAGTACGGTATCGGCGGCGGCTCCGCGTTCCGCGCCATGTGCGGTTTCGGACGGCACGGCGTACTGCGAGAGGAGCAGTTCTTCGAACTGGCAGACGACCTGGCGGTGAAGGTGGAATTTCTGCTTACCGAGGCGCAGGCGCAGACACTGCTCGACGCCGTGCGCGGCTGCGGTGTCGACGCGGTGTATGCAATGGCTCCCGCAAACTTTGGGGTGCTTGGCAAGACCTGAGGCTTCGCCTTGCCGCATCGTTCTGGAAACGAGGTACGCATGAGCCAGGATTCACTCAAAGCCCGCGCCGTCCATCTGCTGGAACACGCCGGCATCCATCTGGACGGCCATGCGCCAACCGACCTGCGCGTACACGACGATCGCCTGTACGCACGTGTGTTTGCGCACGGATCGCTCGGCTTCGGTGAAAGCTACATGGACGGCTGGTGGGATGCCGAGGACCTTCCTGGCTTGTTCACGCACCTGCTTCGCGCGCACCTGGATGCGGAGCTGAAAACGCTCGACACGATGCTGGCCCACCTCAAGGCACGCTTCATCAACCTGCAACGCGGCGAGAACGCCTTCGAGATCGGCAAGGTGCACTACGACCTGGGCAACGATCTGTTCAAGGCCATGCTGGGCAAGCGGCTGGTGTATTCGTGCGGCTATTGGGCGCAAGCCAACAACCTCGACGATGCGCAGGTGGCCAAGCTCGATCTGATCTGCCGAAAGCTGCGCCTGCAACCGGGCCAGCGCGTGCTGGATATCGGTTGTGGCTGGGGCGAGGCGCTGAAATACGCTGCCGAGCGGTATGGCGTGCAGGGCGTGGGCATCACCGTATCGCAGGAGCAGGCCGAGTTCGCGCGCGAGCTGTGCGCCGGCCTGCCGGTGGAAATTCGATTGCAGGACTACCGCGAGATCGACGAACCGTTCGACGCCATTTTCTCGATCGGCATGTTCGAGCACGTCGGTGCACTGAACTACCGCACCTACTTCGAAGTGGCTCGTCGTTGCCTGCGGGACGATGGCCTGTTCGTGCTGCATTCCATCGGGAACAACAGTTCCCCGAGCCGGCCCGATCCGTGGATCGAGAAATACATCTTTCCCAACTCGGTGATCCCTTCTGCCGCCCAGGTGGCCGCCGCACTGCAGGATCTGTTCGTGGTGGAGGACTGGCACAATTTCGGCGCCGACTACGACCTCACCCTCACCGCGTGGCGAGCCAATTTCGACGCCGCCTGGCATCAACTGTCCGGGCATTACGACGATCGCTTCCGCCGCATGTGGCGTTTCTACCTGGCCGTTTCCGCCGCGATATTCCGAAGCCGGCGCGACCAGCTATGGCAGGTCACACTGAGCCCTCGTGGGGTAGCCGGCGGCTATCGCGTGCCGCGCTGATGCACCCGCAATGGCGCACAATAGCGACCGTCAGACCTCAACCTGGAACTGCCTTGAAGCTGCTTCGACCATTGGGCGCCGTGCTCGCCCTCAGCTTGCTGTTCGTCACAACGGCAACCGCGCAACCCGGTCTCTGGGTAGCCAGGAACGACCACGCCACGGTCTACCTGTTTGGCACCGTGCACCTGCTGCCATCCGATACCAACTGGACATCACCTGCGCTGGACAAGGCACTGGAAGAAAGTCAGCGCCTGAGCATTGAGATCGTCGATGACGATACCGCCACCATGCAGACGCTGGTAATGCAGAACGGCGTGGACTTCGGCCACCCGCTGTCGACCAAGCTCGATGACAGCGACCAGCATCGTCTCGAGCGGGCTGCGGAAACCGCCAAGGTTCCGGGTGGCGCGGCCACCCTGCAACCCATGCGGCCATGGCTGGCGGCACTCACGCTGACCATGGCCCCGCTGGTGCAGGCAGGGATGGACCCGAACCAGGGCGTCGACAAGCTGCTGAAGGCGCGCATGCAGCAGGCCGGCAAGCCGGTGGACGGACTGGAAACCTCGGAAAAGCAGATCCGCATGCTGGCCGACCTGCCCGAGTCCATGCAGCTGGACTTCCTGCGCCAGTCGTTCAAGGAAGCTGCCGAGGGTCCGGCGAAGCTGCGCGAGCTGGTCGATGCGTGGCGCAACGGCGACACCGATGCCATTGCCCATATCGAGGACGAAGACCTGCGCAAGGAAAGCCCCCTGCTCTATCAGCGCCTGATCGTCGAGCGTAACCAGGCCTGGGCCAAAGTGATCGCCGAGCGTATGAAACAGCCCGGCGTGAGTTTCATCGCCGTAGGCGCCGGCCATCTGGCCGGACCCGACAGCCTCCAGGAACAGTTGCGCAAGCTGGGCGTGGAATCCTCGCGAATCAGCCACTGAGCGCTTCTCCCGGCGCCGCCCGGATCAAAGGCCCCGCTTCCTGGAGCCGCCCCTCGCCGACCATCCCCCCTTTCTGGCACCATCCCTCGGTTAAGCGCGCCGCCTGCGCGCAGGCCATCGACTTAACCGAATGAATCTGCAAGCTAATTTTGAACAGATCCCGCTCAAGGAGTACGCCGAGCGGGCGTATCTCGACTACTCGATGTACGTGGTGCTGGACCGCGCACTGCCCTTCGTGGGCGACGGGCTCAAGCCCGTGCAGCGACGCATCATCTACGCCATGAGCGAGCTGGGCCTGGCCGCTGGAGCCAAGCCCAAGAAGTCCGCGCGCACCATCGGTGACGTCATCGGCAAGTTCCATCCGCACGGCGACACCTCGTGCTACGAGGCGATGGTGCTGATGGCCCAGCCGTTCTCGTATCGCTATCCGCTGGTCGATGGCCAGGGCAACTTCGGTTCGCCGGACGATCCCAAGAGCTTCGCGGCGATGCGTTACACCGAATCCAAGCTCAGCCCCATCGCCGAGGCGCTGCTGGGCGAGCTGGGCCATGGCACGGTGGACTGGGTGCCCAATTTCGACGGCACCATGGACGAGCCCAGCTGGTTGCCCGCGCGCATACCGCATGTGCTGCTCAACGGTTCCATGGGCATTGCCGTGGGCATGGCCACCGACATCCCTCCGCATAATCTGCGCGAAGTGGTAAGCGCGTGCATCCGCCTGCTGGACGACCCTGACGCCACCGTTGCTGATCTGTGCGAGCACATCCAGGGTCCGGACTACCCGACCGAAGCGGAGATCATCACGCCGCGCAACGAGCTGCTGGCGATGTACCAGGGTGGCACCGGCTCGCTGCGCGCCCGCGCTGTCTACCACGTGGACGACGGCAACATCGTCATCACGGCGCTGCCGCACCAGGTGAGCCCGTCCAAGATCCTCGAGCAGATCGCCGCGCAGATGCGCGCCAAGAAGCTGCCGATGGTCGAGGACCTGCGCGATGAGTCCGACCACGAGAATCCGATCCGTCTGGTAGTTGTGCCGCGTTCCAACCGCATCGACGCGGCCGAGGTGATGCAGCACCTGTTCGCTACCACGGACATGGAAAAGAGCTTCCGCATCAACCTCAACATGATCGGCCTGGATGGCCGTCCGCAGGTGAAGGACCTCAAGCGCATCCTCGGCGAGTGGCTGAGTTTCCGTACCACCACGGTCACGCGTCGTCTCGAGCATCGCCTGGCCAAGGTCGAGCGCCGCCTGCACATGTTGGAAGGTTTGCGCATCGCCTACCTCAATCTGGACGAGGTCATCCGCATCGTCCGCACCGAAGACGAGCCAAAGCCGGTGCTGATGGCTCGCTTCAAGCTCAGCGACGATCAGACCGACTACATCCTCGAAACCAAGCTGCGCCAGCTGGCTCGCCTGGAAGAGATGAAGATCAACGCCGAACGCGACCAGTTGGAAGAGGAGCGCGCCCGCATCAACGTGCTGTTGAAGTCGCCGGCCAAGCTCAAGGGCCTGATCAAGGAAGAACTGCGCGCCGATGCCACCAAGTTCGGCGACGACCGCCGCTCGCCGCTGGTGCAGGGCGTAGCCGCGCAGGCGCTGGACGAGAGCGCACTTGTGGCCAGCGAGCCGGTCACCGTGGTGCTGAGCGCCAAGGGCTGGATCCGCGCCGCCAAGGGTTACGACGTGGATGCCGATGGCCTCAACTATCGCGAGGGCGATAGCCTGCTCGCCGCCGTGAACGCACGCACCACGCAGCAGGTGGCGATCATCGACTCCACCGGCCGCAGTTATTCCACGCCTGCGCACACGTTGCCCTCGGCGCGCGGAAACGGCGAGCCATTGACCGGCCGCTTCAGCCCGCCCTCGGGCGCCAGCTTCGACGCGCTCACTGCCGGCGACAACGACACGCGCCTGATCCTGGCCACCGACCATGGCTACGGCTTCGTCACTCGTTTCGAGGCACTCACCGGCCGCAACAAGGCCGGCAAGCAGATCATCACGCTGGGCGACGGTGCCAAGGTGCTGGCGCCGCAGGTCAGCGCCGATCCGGCGCGTGACCGCATCGTGGTGGTCACCACGGAAGGCCACTTGCTGATGTTCTCGGTGGCCGAGCTGCCGGAACTGGACAAGGGCAAGGGCAACAAGCTGATCGATGTGCCGAAGGCCAAGCTCACCTCAGGCGTGAAAGTCGTCGGCGTCGCCGTGGTTGGCGAGGGCAAGGGCGAAGTCACGCTCTACGCTGGCCAGCGCAAGCTCAAGCTGAAATGGTCGGACCTGGTCGAGTACGGCGGCAACCGCGCCACCCGTGGAGGTCTGCTGCCGCAGGGCCTGCGGCGCGTGGAACGCATTGAAACGACAGCCTGAGGCGGGAACTTCCCACCTTTGCGCGGCATCGAATGCGGGTGTGTGCACACCGGCGACGGTTGCGCGTTATAGCCAGCACGTCCCCGGAGCTTTCCCATGAAGATGATCCGAACCACCGCTTTCGCCGCCGCCAGCCTGCTGACGGCGGCTGCGTGGGCGCAGAGTGCGAACCCGCCGTTGAACCTCAAGCTTCCGGACAACGTTCCTGCCGTCAGCTCCAGCAGCACCACACCAGCCGCTACCGATACCAGTGCCAAACCCGCTGCTGTCGCCCCCCAGGGCGCGACAGCGCAGGCGAATGCCAACGGCGACGCTCACGCCAAGGATCCGCCGGGTACGTATTACGGCGACACCAGCGGCGCACGCCACAACTCCCAGGCCAGCGCCGGCCAGCCCACCATCGTTTGCGATGACGCCACCTACAATCAGCCTCAGGTCCATGGCTCCGTCACGACGGGCGTCGTCGCTGGCAACCATGTCAGCGGCAGCTACGCAGGCGGCGGCGTCACGCTCAGCCAGGCATTCGGCAGCTGTGAGCATCCATCCGGTGGCATGAGCATCTCAGTGGGTGGCTCTCAAGGACATTACGGGCACTGAGCTTTTAAGTTCTTCTCCCCTCCGGGCGACCCGAAGGTAGTCCCTGTGGGAGAGAGGATTGAGGTGAGGGGCGGGTGCTCGCGAAAGACCTGCAAAGGCGCCTCGCGCCGATCTGCAATATCGCGAGATTGACCCCTCACCCCCGGCCTTCTCACCGACGGCGAGACGAAGAAGATGGGGTCGAAAGTTCTTGGAAAGGGTGGCCCCGCAGACTGGCGGCATGATTTACCGTACGCACCCCACGCGCCAAGCGCGCTTTTCCCCGTTTTTCGCCAGCCATACCGGAGCCTCCGAGTGATCCAGAACGTCGAGTTCCGCCTCGAGGGTGGCCGCAGCGGCGTGCTGCTGATTCATGGTCTGACGGGCACGCCGACCGAAATGCGTCTGCTTGGCAAGGGTCTGAACCGCGCCGGCTACAGCGTCTATGGCATGCAGCTGGCAGGCCACTGTGGCGACGCTGATGACCTGCTGAAAACCAGCTGGCAGGACTGGTATGCCAGCGTCGAAGCGGCTGCCGAGAAATTCCGCCACGAAGTGGATCACTTGTTCGTTGCCGGCCTGTCGATGGGCGCCGTGCTGGCGCTGAAGCTGGCCGTCGAGCGTCCGGAATGGGTCAAGGGCGTGGGCGTGTATGGTGCCACCTTCCGCTACGACGGCTGGGCGATTCCGTGGATCGGCAAGTTCTCTTTCCTGCTGCCACTGTTGCACAAGTTCGGCATCGGCAAGCACCGAATGGTGCACGAGGGCGAGCCGTACGGCATCCGTGACGAGCGCCTGCGCGCGCAGATCAGCTCGGCCATGCTCAACGGCGACAGCGCCGCGGCTGGCCTGCCCGGCAATCCGTGGCCTTCGCTGGCGGAGATGTACAACATGGCCGCCGTGGTGAAGCGCGAGCTACCCAAGGTCACCGCGCCCTGCTTCATCGCGCACGCTACCGAAGACGACATCGCCAGCATCGAGAACGCCCGCCTGGTGGAGCGTTCGGTGTCTGGCCCAGTGGAAACGCTGTGGCTGGAAGACAGCTATCACATGATCACCGTCGATCGCGAGCGCCGCCTGCTGGCGGACCGCTCGGCGGAATTCTTCCGCCAGATCGCCGCCACCTACGAGCCTGCCGCGCGCGCTGCGGCCTGAGGATTCCACCGTGAGTCCTCTGGTTGTCACGTTGTGGCTGCTCAACGTCACCCTGGATACCGTCGGCCAGCTCGCCTTCAAGGCAGCTGCCGGCGACCCGAACGCGGGCGACGGCGTGGCGCGCTGGAAGTACATGCTCGCCCGCCCGTGGATATGGGTGGGCATAACATCCTATGTCGCCGAGTTCCTCGTGTGGATCGCCTTTCTATCGCTGGTGGACCTGTCCGAAGGCGTGCTGCTCGGTTCGATCAACATCGTGGTGATCATGATCGCCGGACGCATTCTGTTCCGCGAGAAGCTCACGCCGCTGCGCGTGACCGGCATCCTGCTGGTGACGGCGGGTGTAGCCATCGTCGGCGTGGCCGGAGGTTGATCGCATGAGGCGTTTCTATGCCATTGGCTTCACCATCCTGGTGCTGTTCGACACGCTGGTGCAGCTGAGCTTCAAGTACGCCGGCAACCACGCCTTTCCACCCGAGGCGAACTGGGCGTGGATCGTGCGTGTGTTTGGCCATCCGTGGATCTACGTCGCGGTGGTCGGCTATATCGGCAACTTCTTCACCTGGATGACGCTGCTCAAGCACGCGCCGATCGGCCCAGCGTTCGCGGTCACTCACCTGGAAGTGGTCAGCGTGATGTTGTTTTCCGTGTGGCTGTTCCAGGAGCCACTAACCGTGCCACGCGTGCTCGGCGCCGCCACCATCGTGGCCGGCATCATCTGCCTCGCGTTTGCCGAGAGCGGCGCACATCCCGAGCAAGACGCCCCCACCGAAGCCAAGGGCGCGCTGGGCGTCGCCGCAGGCGACTGACATGGCCCGCGAGCTGCCGCCCACTGCTGGTCTGCCGCTTCGCCTGACCGACCTGTGGCCCGGCAACGCGCCATTCGCCAAGCGCGTCGCCGAGTGGCTCGGTGTTGGCCACTTGCAGCTCGAATGTTCCGGCACCGCCGCCATGGTGGTTGCACTGCGCGCCATGCATCGCCTGCGCCCGCAGCGCGATGAAGTCGTGGTGCCGGCGTGGACCTGCCCATTGGTGGCGCTGGCGATCCACCATGCAGGGCTCAAGCCACGGCTGTGCGACCTCTCGCCCAACCATTTCGACATGGACGCCGCGCAGCTTGCCGCGGTGACCGGGACACGCACGCTGGCAATCGTGCCCACGCATCTCGCTGGCCGAGTCGCCGATGTGAACACGGCGCTCGACATCGCCCATCGCGCAGGTGCGTACGTGCTGGAAGATGCGGCGCAGGCACTGGGCGCCATGCAGAACGATCGCAGCGTGGGCCTGCTGGGCGATGCCGGCTTCTTCAGTCTCGCCGTGGGCAAGGGCCTGACCCTGTTCGAAGGCGGCCTGCTGCTGACACGTGACGTCGTGCTGCGCGACGCCTTCGCCATCAGCCACGATGCGACCATCCGTCCTGACGCGCGCATGGACTGGCAACGTGCGCTGGAGCTGATCGGCTACACCCTCGCCTACCGTCCGTCGCTGCTGCCGCTCGCCTATGGCCGCCCGCTGCGCAAGGCGCTGGCCGCCAATGATCCGGTCACAGCCGTCGGTGATGACTTCGGCCCGGACATCCCGCTGCACACCGTCAGTGCCTGGCGCCAGGCTGTGGGTTCGCGCGCGCTGGTCCGCCTGCCCGGTTTTCTCGAAGGCACGCGCACGCAGGCCTTGCGCCGCGTGACCCGCCTGCGGCAAATCCCTGGCGTCACCGTGTTCGATGACGCGCCCGGCCAGCGTGGCGTGTGGCCGTTCCTGCTGCTTACGATGTCCAGCGAAGCGGCGCGTGACGAAGCATTGCGCACACTGTGGACGGCCGGACTCGGCGTCAGTCGCCTGTTCATCCACGCCCTGCCTGACTACGGCTACCTGCGTGATGTCGTGCCCGACACGTCGTTGCCCAACGCACGCAGCTTCGCCGCGCGCTCGCTCACCATCACCAACAGTCCGTGGCTGGATGAGGCGACGTTCGAGCGTATCGTCGCGGTGATTGAGGGTGCGGCTGCTCGCTAGCCTGCGGCCGCGCGCAGGGTGCGTACCTACGGGTGAGCCGTCGAGTCGACTTGGGCCTTCGTTCGGTTCCCCGTGGCAAGGAACAGCAGCACGCCCACACCCAGCGTCAGGCATGGGCCGACCAGCGAAAGCCCATAGCCGGCAGGAACCGCTATGCCCATCGCGGTAGCCGCATTGCTCGCGGCATGCATGAACACGCACAGCAGAATGCTGCGCGTCTGGCTATAGAGCCAGCCGAGCAACAGCGCGTTGCCCATCACTCCAATCAGGAACAGCGGAAAATCCCCGTGGTACTGGCTTACCCCCGGCAAGAAGAACAACGGCAGGTGCCATAGCGCCCAGATGGGTCCGACCATCAATGCAGCTCGGAGCTGGCCGACGGCATGGCCCCATTCCTCTTGGGCGACGCCGCGCCAACCGAACTCCTCCAGGCCACCGCCAACGATCATCATGGCAAACAGCGCAGGAAACGCGTGCAAGGGCTTGATCTGCACCGCCATCGCCATCGCCGGTCGCAGTACCACCGCCATGCCGACGGCGACGAACGACAGCACTACCGGCAGGCCGATCGCCACGGCATACCAGTTCGGCCGCACGCGCCAACGCCATAGCCGCTGATGGAATTCTCCCAGCGGCTTCTGTGCAACGGTCAGACACACGGCAACGTAGGCTGCAATGGTCGGCCCAAGACCGCCCAACACATAGAGCGCCATGTAAGGCCATTGGCCGTAGCTCGTCGCCTGCGTTCCCGCCAGCGCGATCAAGGCGCCCCAGGCCGTCCAGGAGATGCCGAACGCGGCCGCGAGAAAGATCAGCACGCGCCGACTGGCAGGAAAGGCAGCAGTCATGGTGATGGAGCCAGCTTGGACCATCGCCGGAAGGAGCCGGCGCTCTTGCCCATTCTGCCGGCGCTCCCTGCCCCGGTCGGCGTCCTGCCGGCGGTTACCGTGCCGCCGACCGCTTACACGCTGCTTTCGGCGATCGCTGCCAGCAAACGCGTATTGAACGCACGCTGCTGCATCTGCCATGCATCCAGTTCGCTTTGCGGAATGGGCGTCTGGCCGTCCATACCGCTCAACAGACGCTTCCACCAGGTGCGGTACTGATAGGCGGAAACCTCGCCATTGATGTCGCTGGCCACGATGCGGCCGCGCAAGGCCTCGATGATCGCCATGGCGTGCTGCTCTTCCAGCCGTCCCTGATCCCAGTTGGTGCGCGCGGTATCCACGCTGAAAGCGTCCTTATCGATCGACAGATAGGTCGCCTGCGGTGCCTGGTGCAGCTGCTGCACGAAGGCACAGGTCATTGCATCCGGATCGTCGAAACGGTGGAACGCATCGCTCAGGCCAAGCCTGGCTGCCCAGTCCACGTTCACATCCGTGCACCAATAGCTGAGCTTGCCGGCCTGCAGCGGGCGAAGGTAGTTCTCCCAGGCGTGCTTCACGCCAATGTCGCCGGACGTGATGCCTACCACGTGCACGTGAGTGACGTAAGGCAGCATGGCGACGCGACGCACCCACGAGCCGCAGTGAATGCCCCACGGGAAGCGCATGTTGTCCGGATGATTGTCGAACACCACCAGCTGGAACGGGCCACGCGCACGCTGACGCTCCACCAGTGGCCAAGTGAGATGGTGATAGTCGCCCGAACCCATCAGCACCGTGCCGTAACTGTCCGGCACACGCGTGTCGAGATAGTTACGCAGCCGGTTGAACGTACGCAGCGTGCAACCGAAGCGAATCGCCTCCTGCCAGTCCGACAAGGCAAGCGTGGTGGCGCCCGGTATCTCGCCTACCGAGCTGTCGAAATCAAGAATCAGCGGATCACGCTTGCTCATGCGCTGCCCATTGGCTATCGCTCTCGAAGAACCTGCCCAGCCGCCGCGCCAGCATGCGCAACAAAGGATTGCGCAGGTAGATCGCGTGCCTGGTCAGGGTGAATTGTGCACCCAGATAGGACTTGATCTCCGGATCAGTCCAGCCGGCCACATAGTGGGTCAGCCCCTGCTCGCGTGCCCATGCCAGGTTGTGGAACCAGCTGGTGAAGTAAAGATTCTGCTCCCGCGCCTGCGGATAGGCGAAGCCTACGTATTTGTCGATCAACTTGCCTTCCACCGCAAAGCACAGGTTCCAGCCGATCATCTTGCCTTCGTGGCGGTAGACGAATACCACGCCACCGTTGTTCGCATCGCGCAATACGGCGGCGAAGAAGGCGCGGCTGAGCTTGTCGAAATGGATCTCGCTCTGTGCGTAGACGTTTTCGTAAAGCGCGTAGTACGCATCCACCAGCATCTCATCGGCGAAAACCGCATCGCCGCATCGCACCGTCTCTACGACCACCTCATCGCGCTTGCGCAGCTTGCGGCGGATGTCCTTGCGGCGGCCCGACGAAAGGCGTGCCAGATACTCGTCCTCGCTGGCGAAGTCGATCGGCACATAGGCCAGCGCCTGCCCTTCCAGCAGCACGAAGCCCTCTGTCGCGCAGGCATCGGCAAAGTGTCTACACCATGCGCCAGTGGCTTCATCAAACAGCGGCGAAGCCTGCGGAATGTCCTTGATGATCAGCAGCCGCTGCCGACGCCCTAGCTGATCGCGCAATGCCGCCGCGAGCGGCGCAGGGTCGGCGCCGCGCGGAAACAGCGCGTACTCGGACACCGTGGTGCCAACGAACGCGGTACGCCAACGCAGCAGCCTTCCCCACCATCGGTACCCCGGGGCATGCACGATCTTTTCACGCAGCTGCGCGTCGGCCGTGGTGAGCAGATCAAACGGCGCCACGAAGGCCGGCGTGCCGGCGGCTTCGAGCACACTGAAATCGATGGGGGGATGCTCGGTGAACCGGGCGATCAGCGCGTCCGGCTCGAGCTGGTTGAGGTACCGCACAAGGCGTTTCCACTAGGTACAGACCCCATAGCATAAGACTCAGTAGCATCCGGCGGCAGGCTCTCATCACCATAAGGTTGGTGAAAGGCAGCCCGGGCACGATGCAACGTACCGTTCCGTATGCGCCCGAAATTCTGGACTTTGCCTTGGCGGTTCGTCAGGCTTGGAAAAGGGCATCGGATTGATGCCGCAGCACTTCGGCGCCATGGAAACCAGGAAAGCAGACATGAGCACAGTTCAGCAGGAAACCTTCGACATCATCGCCAAACAGGCCAAGATCGAGCTGGACACGATCAAGCCGGAGTCCACCCTGAAGGATCTGGGCATTGCCTCGCTGGACGCCATCGAGGTGATCTTCGACGTCGAAGAGCATTTCAACATCAACCTGCCCAACGAAGACACGGATTTCGACAACGGCACTGTCGGCCAGCTTGTCGAGGCCATCGAGCGTCAGCTCGCTCAGAAGGCCACCGAAAGCTAAACAACTGTTCAATGTCTCCCGGTAGCTCACGTTGGCAATAAACAGGCTTTGACCATGCGCCGTATTGTTATCACCGGGATGGGCGCGATCTGCGCGCTTGGCCATGATGCGCCTTCCGTCTGGAAGGCGATGACCGAAGGCCGCTCCGGCATCGGCCCGATCCATCACATCCTGCCTGGCCAGTTGCGCAATGGTGGCATTGCCGCCGAAGTCACCGACTACGATCCGGCGAATTTTTTCGATGAAGCGCGACGCACGCTCCTCGATCCATTCAGCGAGTACGCGCTGATTGCAGCCAACGAAGCCATCCGTCAGTCCGGCATCAGCTTCGAAGGCGAAGCGGGCGCGCGCACGGCGGTGGTGATCGGCACCGGCGCGGGCGGCGAAACCACCCGCGACGAACTCTACGAACGGCTTTACGGTGAACACCAGGGCCGCTTCCACCCGCTGGGCATCGTGCGCATGATGATGAATGCGCCGGCCAGCCAGGTGAGCATGGTGCATGGCATCACCGGCCCCGCCTTCGTGGTGGCCAGCGCCTGCGCATCGTCCAATCACGCCTTCGCGCAGGCCGCGATGATGATCCGCTCCGGATTGGTCGACGCGGCCGTCGTTGGCGGCACCGAGGCCTGCATCACGCTGGGTACGCTGCGCGCGTGGGAAGCCATGCGCGTGCTGGCGCCCGATACCTGTCGCCCATTCAGCGCGGGCCGTCGCGGCCTGGTGCTGGGCGAAGGTGCCGGCATGTATGTGATCGAGACGCTTGAATCGGCGCAGAAGCGCGGTGCAGACATCCTGTGCGAACTGGTCGGCACCGGCATGAGTTCCGATGCGGGCGATATTGCGGCTCCGTCCGATATCGGCGCAGCGGCGGCCATGAGCATGGCGTTGCGCGATGGTGGCCTGTCGCTCGACGAGGTGGACTACATCAACGCGCACGGTACAGGCACCGTGGCCAACGACAGTACCGAGACGCGTGCGATCCATCGCGTTTTCGGCGCGCATGCGCGCGACATGGTGATCTCCTCGACCAAGCCCATGCACGGTCATGCGCTGGGCGCCGGCGGCGCGCTGGAGCTGGTGGCCGCCATCGGTGCCATCCACGACGGCATCGTGCCGCCGACGCTGAACTATCTCGGCCCCGACCCGGCTTGTGACCTGGACTATGTGCCGAACGAGGCGCGCGAGATGACCGTGCATGCGGCCATCAGCAATTCGTTCGCATTTGGCGGTCTCAACGCCGTGATTGCGATTCGCCGAGCGCCCTGAGTCAGCACTTCTCCCTCTCCCCTAAGAGGAAAGGGCCTGCACGAAGGGTCAATCTTGCGACAGTGCTTCGCTGCCGCACGGAAAGCCTGGCTCAGGCGCCTACCCGCCGCCTCACCGCGTCCATATCGCGCACGGGCCTCACCTCGATACGCCCGGTGCGCGACCATGGAAACTCGCTGGCGATGCGCACCGCCTCATCCATGTCGGCCGCCTCGATGAGGTTGAAGCCACCAAGGTATTCCTTGGCTTCGGCAAATGGCCCGTCGATGACGCTCATCTTGTTGTCGCGCATGCGCAGAGACTTCGATCGCGCCGGCGATTCGAGCTGCATGGAATCGAGCAGCTGGCCCTCGGCGCGCAGTTCGTCCGCGTGGGCAAGGCATCCGCGCATCATGGTGTCGAACTCACCCTGGGGTAACGCGTCCAACAGGACGTCGTCGTTATAGATCATGACGAGGAACTTCATGCGGCCTCCAAATGACGGGCTGGCGTGATCGCGCTCCCCATGATGCCGGCAACACTCTGCAGATGCACGTTCAGGAAGATGGCAGTCTCAC
The DNA here is from genome assembly GCF_057787755.1 of Dyella sp. OK584. Classification (NCBI taxonomy): domain Bacteria; kingdom Pseudomonadati; phylum Pseudomonadota; class Gammaproteobacteria; order Lysobacterales; family Rhodanobacteraceae; genus Dyella; species Dyella sp. OK584. The sequence continues at coordinate 2,449,639 of NZ_CM173542.1, read as the reverse complement.
TGCAGCCGCCCGCTCAGCTGGCCGCCCAACCCATGTGCAACCGCGGCACGACGCGGCCGCGCTGAAGCCCTAAACTCGACCCATGCTCAAGATCGATACCCACGCCCATATCCTGCCCCGTGACTGGCCGAACCTGGCCGCCAAGTACGGCGATGAACGCTTCCCGGTGATGATCCACAACGATGGACGCCATCGCATCTACAAGGACGGCAAGTTCTTCAGGGAGGTGTGGGATTCGGCATTCGACCCGCAGCAACGCATCGACGACTACGCCCGTTTCGGCGTGGACGTGCAGGTGGTGTCCACCGTGCCGGTGCTGTTCTCCTACTGGGCGCCTGGCTACCAGGCGCTGGAGCTGCATCGCCACCTCAACGACAACACAGCGGCGCTCTGCAACAACTACCCCCGCCACTATGCCGGCATCGGCACGGTGCCACTGCAGTCGCCCGAACTGGCCATCCGCGAGCTGGAGCGTTGCATCGACGAACTGGGCCTGCAGGGCGTGCAGGTCGGCTCGCACTGCAACGACTGGAACCTGGACGCGCCAGAGCTGTTCCCGTTCTTCGAAGCCGCCGCGGATCTTGGCGCGGCCGTCATGGTGCATCCATGGGACATGATGGGCGCGGCCGACATGCCCAAGTACTGGCTGCCGTGGTTGGTGGGCATGCCGGCCGAACAATCACGCGCCGCGTGCTGCCTGGTCTTTGGCGGTGTGCTGGAACGTCTGCCCAAGCTACGCGTGATGCTCGCCCACGGTGGCGGCAGCTTCCCGTGGAGCATCGGCCGCATCGAGCACGGCTTCCGCATGCGCCCCGATCTGGTGGCCACTGACAATCCGCGCAACCCGCGCGAGTACCTGCAGCGGCTGTATTTCGACTCTTGCGTGCACGACCCGCAAGCCCTGCGCTATCTCCTGGATGTGACAGGGGTCGAGCGCGTGATGCTAGGGACCGACTATCCTTTCCCGCTGGGGGAACAGCATCCGGGCAGCGGCATCGAGGCGTTAGGCCTGGACGATGCCGCCCGTGCGCAGCTCTTCCACGGCACTGCCCTGGAATGGCTAGGGCTGTCACGACACCGATTCGAACCCATTGCAGTTCCACAGGAGCAGGCATGAGCTTCTTCCGCAACATGGTTTTCGCCAGCGCCCTTGTGCTGGCCGGCGCAGCCCACGCCACCGACATCAGCATGGCCAATGGCAGCGTCAACTTCAGCACGCCCGACCAGTGGGTTGGCATCATGGAAACCCAGGGTGATCCGGAAGTACGTGTGTTCCAGGTGCCCGACCCGTCGCCCACCGCCGCCAGCAGCCTTGCGCGTGTCACCGTGACGGTGAAGCAGGTGGCCGACGTCAGCGCCTTCCAGCAGTACGTGAGCGGCGCCATGAGCAAGGCGAAAGCGCTCACCGGTTATCAAGCCGCCACTGGCCAGGGTGCCGACAATTTCGTTTACACGGCACAGGAAAATGGCGCGCAGTACAGCTACAGCGAGCGCTACTGGCTCAAGGACAGCCACGCCATCCAGCTGCGTTGTGTGCGTCCGTCGCAGAGTCAGGCTGGTGCACCGTGGAAAGCAGCCTTTGACAAGGGTTGCGATGCCATTGCCGCGCGCCTGAAATAAGCTGTTTAACCGGGTGCGCGCCCATGTTGGGCGCACCTGACTGCACGAGAGTTCCGATGTCCGCACCCTACGAAGCCACCATCGCCTGGGCCCAGGCCCAGGATGCCGCCGATCCTTTGCGCGGCTTCCGCGACGAGTTTCTGATCCCTCCGCACGAAAACCGCGATAGCCATTATTTCTGTGGCAACTCGCTGGGCCTGCAGCCGCGTGCTGTGCGCCATGCCATCAGTGCGGAACTCGATTACTGGGGCGAACTGGGCGTGGAGGGCCATTTCAAGGGTCGCCTGCCGTGGATGGACTATCACGAGTTCGTGCGCGATGACCTCGCCACCGTGGTGGGCGCACAGCCGTCCGAAGTGGTAGCGATGAATACGCTGGGCGTGAACCTGCACCTGATGATGGTGAGCTTTTACCGCCCTACGCCGGAACGCCACGCCATACTGATCGAAGCAGGCTCGTTCCCCACCGATCGCTACGCGGTGGAATCGCAGATTCGCTTCCACGGCTTCGATCCCGCCACGGCACTGATCGAACTGGAAGGCGATGAACCGAATGGCATCATTTCCATGGAAGCGATCGAGCGCGTACTGGCCGAGCACGGCTCGCGCATCGCGCTGGTGATGTTGCCGGGTATTCAGTACCGCACGGGCCAAGCCCTTGACCTTGCCGCCATCACGCGCCTCGCCAGCCGCCACGGCTGCATGGTCGGCTTCGACCTGGCGCATGCCGTGGGCAACCTGCCGCTGCAGTTGCATGACAGCGGCGCCGACTTCGCGATCTGGTGCAGCTACAAGTATCTCAACAGCGGCCCCGGTGCGGTGGGCGGCGCGTTCGTGCACGAACGCCACGCACGCACCACGCTGCCGCGCTTCGCGGGCTGGTGGGGTCACGACAAGACCACCCGCTTCCAGATGGGCCCGCAGTTCGTGCCGACCTACGGTGCTGACGGCTGGCAGCTCAGCAACCCGCCTATCCTCGCGCTGACACCGCTGCGCGTCTCGCTGGAGATCTTCCGCCGCGCCGGCATGTCGCGCCTGCGCGAGAAATCGCTGCGACTTACCGGCTACCTGGAATGGCTCGTGCAGACGCAACTGCAGGATGTGCTTGAAGTGGTGACGCCGACCGATCCCTCCCGCCGCGGCACCCAACTCTCGCTCCGCGTACAGGGCGGACGCGAGCGCGGGCGTGCCTTGTTCGAGTACCTGATGGAGCACGGCGTCATCGGCGACTGGCGCGAGCCCGACGTCATCCGCATTTCGCCCACACCGCTCTACAACCGCTATGCGGATTGCGCGGCGTTCGCCGAAGCGGTGCGTCGCTGGGCGGTGCGCGGCTGATCAGCCGGCGCCGATTCGGTTGCGTCGCGCCCACACGTCCCCGACGAAGGCGAGTGCGCACAGGCCAAGGCACAGCAAACACACGCCCGTCCAGCCGGCCATGGCCCAGGCGCTGCCGGCCGCCACGGCACCTGCGCCGCCGCCAATGAAGAACACGCCGACGAACAGCCCGTTAAGCCGGCTGCGAGCAGCCGGATCAAGCATGTTGATCGCACGCCTGCCCAGTGTCTGGTCGCCGATCGCACCTGCATCGATAACGATGGCCGAAGCAACCAGTACCCCCAATGCCAAGTGCGGGTATCGCGCGATGTCCAGCCCAAACCAACCGGCGCCGGCGATACCGGCGAGCACCACGCCAGCGCTCGTCACCACATGCGCGATGGGCATGCCTGCGGCGCTGTAGCCGCGGTCGCCTGCCTTGCCAGCCAACGGCGCCACGATGGTGCCGGCAACGCCGGCAAGCGCGAACCAGGCGAGGCTGCGACTGTCCAGCTCAAACGGCGCTTGCACCAGACGCAAAGCGATGCCGGTCCAGAAAGCGCTGAAGGCCGACATCACGACAGCTGCCGAGGTCGCGTAGCGGCGCAGCACGACTTCGGTACGCCATAGCGACCACATCGAGGCGATCAGCTGACGATACGACGTGCTGCCTGGCGGATGGCGCGAGGGCAAGGCGAACCAAAGCGTCACCGCGAGCAATGCATCGGACGCCCCAAGCACGCCGTAACAGGTGCGCCAGCCCCAGGCACCTTCCACCAGACTGGCGAACGGCCGCGACAGCAGGATGCCCAGCATCACGCCACTCATGACATTACCCACGGCACTGCCGCGATGCTCAGGTCTTGCCATGGCTGCAGCCAAAGGCACCAGGATCTGGATCGCACATGACGTGGCGCCGGCAATGCAAACGGCCAGAAGCAACGACCACGAACCTTGTGCCGCGGCAGCCATGCTCAAAGCCAGCGCGCAGATAACCAACGTCACCGCGGTCAGCCTGCGGTTCTCGAACAGATCGGCCAATGGCACCAGGAAGAGCATGCCCACGGCGTAACCCAGCTGCGGCAGCATCGCCACCAGGCCCGTCAGCGAGGGCGGAATCTGTAATGCCCGAGCCACCGGGCCGGCCAGCGGCTGCGCGGCGGTCAGGTTGATGATGATGACGCCCACGGCGAAAGCAAACAGTGCGGTCAGCGGCGTGGTCAGTTCCGCCTGCACCTCACTTGGGACAATGTCGATACGGTGACGAGAGGGGTATTGCATATGCAGGCCTTGCCAACAGGAAGGCCATCCATGCTAAATACGTCCAAAGCATGATTACAGTGAATAATGTTCATAGTCTTCATGCGCATATCGCATGACTCGATGAGACGAGCGACACCATGAATACGCGCGATATCCGGGCCTTCATCGCCGTGGTCGATACCGGTTCCATCGTGCAGGCGGCTGCACTGCTGCACCTCACCCAACCCGGAGTGACGCGCCGTGTGCAGAGCCTGGAAGCGCTGCTGGGCGTAGAGCTGCTGGATCGTCAGTCCAAACCGTTGCGGCCCACCGCAACCGGCCGAGAGATCTACCAGAAAGGTCGACAACTGCTGCACGCGGAAGCCGATCTGCTGGCGCTGTCGCGCGCCGACACCGAACCCACCGGCGAATTGCGCCTTGGCATGCCCCCTTTTTTGGCCGAACGCGCGTTGACCACGCCCGTCGACACGTTGCGCTCGCGCTTTCCCAGCCTTGGCTTGCGCATCCAGGCGGGCTGGTCGCCGGGGCTGATCGAACAGGTGGAACAAGGCCACCTCGATGTCGCTGCGGTCGTGTTATCGGAAACCACACCACCGCCATCGAACATGGTGGTGCAAGCCTTCGATCGCCAACCGATACGCGTGGTGGCCGCGCCATCGCTCGGGCTACGCGGACGCGTGACCCTGAAGGACCTCGCCAATTTCCCGTGGGTGCTCAGCCAGAACGGCTGCGGCATGCGCTCCACGTTGCGCCGTGCCCTGGAGGAACGCGGCCTGCCCTGCAACGTGGGCGTCGAGGCCTTCGGCGCAGACCTTCAGCTGTCGCTGGTGGCGCGCGGAGCCGGCGTTGGACTGATCACACCCGACCTGCTCGCCGGCAGTCCCCACCGGGCCCAGTTGAAGGTGCTCACCGTCAGCGACCTCAACATGGACGTCGTTGCATGGCTCATCCATCGCGCCCTGCCTCCGCGACTGGAGATGCCAGTCTCCGTATTGCTGCAAGAGCTCAAGACAGTGATGTCTAAGCGTCAGCGATTGCGCTGACCTGGGGCATGGCGGACACCCTTCGTACATTCGGCACTGTCCGCGATCACAAGGGCTGGCTAGCCTCCATGTTTGCGATGCATGCAGAAACGGCCATCTAGCCTGCCAAACTCGATTGGCACCGCGCTTGCCCCATCGTACGTAACCATCACCACAAGGAACGGCCATGCTCAAGTTTCGCTTGCCATATCTGACGTTGCTGATCATGCCAATGCTGGCCATCTCGGCAGCGCGGGCCGAATCGCCCGGCGCCATTCCCACCGGTGATGAACTCGTACGCACGGTTACCGCACTCGACACCAAGGTGTTCGACGCCTACAACCACTGCGATCTCAAGACTTTCGGCAACTACTTCAGCGCCGACGTGGAGTTCTATCACGACAAGGGCGGCCTGATGACCTCGCGCGATGCGGTGGTGGAAGCTACGCGCAAGAACATCTGCAACAAGGTGCAGCGCAAGCTGGTCGGCACGCTCGAGATCTACCCCATCGGGAACTACGGCGCGATGGAAGCAGGCACGCATCGCTTCTGCCAGATCGGCACGAACACGTGCCAGGGCGAGGGGAAATTCCTTCACATCTGGCGCTATCAGAACGGCCAATGGCAACTGACTCGAGTGATCAGCTATGACCATCATGAAATTGCCAGCACAAACGGCAAGTGAGTGGAATTTGATCGGCCAGATGAGCGGTGCAACACGGGGTTTGCAAGCTCGAACCACGTCGGTCGAATGACCGACGCATGCATACTTGCCTGCCGTTATCGAGCCACTGCCAACACGTCGCTGTCGCCGCTTCCATCTTCACGGACAGGCGGCGTTCGCAAGTAACGCTTGAGCCCGAGCGCTGGCTGCTCCACCAGTCGCCATGAAATGAATGCGCAGACCAGGGTGGCTGTTGTCGATATCGACAAGGTCATCGCATAGGAGTGACGGATACCGACCATCGCAATGACCGCCTGCTGCACCATGTAGGCGTAGATATAAATGCCGTAGGAAAGATCACCGTAACGCCCCGCTTCCCTGAGCAGCAGCGTAGAGCGGTTGCCGAACCATATGGTCACGAACGGCAACAGGACATAGACCGCAGCGTATTGATGATCCAACGCCGCCAAGATGCCAGCCAGCAAAGTCAGGCTCGCCAGTACCACCTTCCAGTAGCGCTCCCAGAGGTGCTGCCAGCGATACAACAGAACGCCATAGCAAAAAAAAGTACCGTATTCGCAACCGAAGTCCGGCAACGGAAAATTCGCAAGTGGGTTGTGTTGCACATCGAAGACGCCGTAGATGTACGTGGCATACGCCGCAATCATCACAAGCAAAAGATGGCGCGCTCGGTGCAGCAGCAGGCCACAGAGTCCGGCAACCAACAGGATGCCGTACCAGCTGACCTCAATGGGTATGGTCCAGAGCGACCCGTTTACCACTTGCCATGGATTGCCCTTGAACACTTCCGGCAGGTATAGCTGAGTTCGGATGCACAGCTCCCACAAATACTTCCAGGTCATGCCTGCATGAAAGTACGTCGCTGGAGGCAGCTGCGAAAAAATCGGGCCCACACAAAACACAGTCACCAATACCACCACCGCCAAACCCGGCCAGATGCGCAAGAAGCGCCGAGCAGCAAAGCGCCATACATGGGGGTCGCGCTCCCAACTCTGCGCAACGAGATAGCCGCTGACCGAGAAGAAGATGAGCACACCTAGCGTACCGAGCGTAAACAGCCCGAAAGGGCGCGGTTCCGGCGTGAACAACAACGCATACTGGTGGGAGCAAAGCACCATCATCGCAGCCGCGAGACGGATGAAGTCAAAATTGTTTGCCTTATGCCCCAGCACCATACGCCACCAAGCCCCCTGAGCCGCCACATCGTTGTCGGCGGCCATCTTGGCCGGCGTCAAAATCCGCACATCTGCGCAGGTTGTCCAGTTTCTCTGGCCTGGCTCTAACCAACGCTGGCAGGATGCCGAACCTGCCCTTCGCCACGCACCACGAACCGTTCGATGGTAAGCGCCTCGGCGCCCATAGGTCCATAAGCGTGCAGGCGCGTTGTAGAAATGCCGATTTCGGCGCCCAGGCCGAGCTGGCCACCATCGGAAAAGCGCGAGGACGTGTTCACCATGACCACCGCCGAACGCAAGGACTGCACGAACTGCCGCGCAGCGGCCTGATCACCAGTGGCGATCACCTCCGTGTGGTCGGAGCCGTAGCGTCGAATATGCGCGGTGGCTCCTTCAAGACTGTCCACCACACGCACGGCGAGGATCAGGTCGAGAAATTCGGCCGCGTAGTCATCATCAGAGGCAGCGCCGGCCTCCGGGACCAAGGAGCGCGTGCCTTCGTCACCGCGCAGCTCGACGCCACGCTCGCGTAACGCCGGGGCGGCACAACTCAGGAAATCGGCGGCAACGTCCTTGTGTACCAATAGTGTCTCCAGCGCGTTGCACACGCCAGGACGAGATGTCTTGCCGTCAATCAGCAGATTCAGCGCCAGCGAGAGATCGGCGGCGCGGTCCACGTAGAGATGGCACACACCTTTGTAATGCTTGATGACAGGCACGCGCGCATGTTCCGTCACGAAGCGGATCAACCCTTCCCCGCCGCGAGGAATGGCCAGGTCGACGATGTCGCTCAGTTGCAGCAGCTCGATCATGGTATTGCGGCGCAGATCTTCAACGAAAGTCACTGCCGCCTCCGGCAGGTCGTGAGCGAGCAACGCCTCGTGCAAGGCAGCGGCAATAGCCAGGTTGGAATGAATCGCTTCCGAGCCGCCCCGCAATATCACCGCGTTGCCGGCCATCAGGCATAGTGCCGCCGCGTCGGCGGTAACGTTGGGGCGCGCCTCGTAGATCATCGCCACCACACCCAGCGGAATGCGTACGCGCTCCACGACAATGCCATTGGGCAGCGTCTCATGGCGCGTCACCATACCTACGGGATCAGGTAGCTCCGCCACTTCGCGCAGCGCCTGTGCGATGCCCGCCACACGAACGCCATCCAAATGCAGTCGATCGAGCATGGCGCCTTGCACACCCTTCTCGGCTGCCGACGTCATGTCCTGCGCATTCGCGGCGAGAATCGATTCGGTATGCCGCTCCATCGAGACGGCCATATCGCGCAACAAAACGCGCTTGGCCTCCGTTCCGAGCATGGCCAGCGACGACGACGCATCGCGACAAGCCAGCGCCAGCGAACGGATGTCGCTCATGCGTCGATCTCCCCGGTTGTCTCGATCTCGGTTAGTGACGCCAGATCATCGCGATGGACGATCTCTGCGCCATAGCTGTAGCCCAGCACTTGTTCGATCTCCCGGCTGTGACGGCCAGCCAACCGCTTCGTCTCGATGGCGCCGTACTGACTAAGCCCGCGCGCAATCGGTCTCCCGGCGTCATCGACAATCTCCACCAGATCGCCACGGTGAAACTCACCGCTCACTTCCAACACACCGCCCGGCAATAGTGAGGCCCGTCCGCTCGCCAGTGCGCGCACGGCACCAGCGTCCACACGAATATGACCCGGCGCCGCCGGTGCGTGGCGCAGCCAGTACTTGCGCGCCTGCATGCGGCTGCGCCCCGCCGCGAACAACGTGCCGCTCAGCCGGCCCAGCGCGAGCAGACTCACGGTTTCCTCGAGTCGGCCACTGAACAAAGCCGTGGGGATACCCGCAGCCGCCGCCTTGGTCGCCGCTTCCAACTTGGTGTGCATGCCTCCCGTGCCAGCCGCACTGCCGCTGCCACCGGCCATTGCCAGCACCTCAGGGGTCAGCGACTCAACCAGGCCCACCGGTACGGCTTGCGGATCGCGGCGCGGATCGGCCGTATACAGCGCATCGATGTCCGATGCGATCAGCAGCAGGTCGGCATCGACCAACGCGGCAACGATGGCCGCGAGGTTGTCGTTGTCACCCAGCTTCAGCTCGTCCACCGCCACGGTGTCGTTCTCGTTCACCACGGGCAGCACGTCGAATGCGAGCAGCTCGCGCAGGGTGGCGCGTGCGTTGAGATAGCGGCGGCGGTTGCGCAAGTCGTCATGAGTCAGCAGCACCTGGGCCACAGGACGCGGGCTAAGCGATTGCCACAGCGCGATCATCGGCGCCTGGCCGAGCGCGGCCAGCGCTTGCCTTGCCGCCAGGTCGCCACCCGATGGTGCATGTGCCCGCAACTGCGCCCGCCCCGCCGCAACGGCGCCGGACGAGACCAACACTATTTCGCGTCCGGCGGCTCGACTGGAGGTGACGAAAGCGGCAAGCGCCTCCGCATAGACCGAAGTCAGCCCGCCCCCATCGGCCGCCAACAGATTGCTGCCCACCTTGAGTACGGCGCGACGCCAGGGCGGTAGCGCTTGCTCGGGCACGCGATGACTGGTCGCCCCCGTGCTCATGGGGGTCCATCCAGAGGGGCCGCGACACGGTCGCCGTGGCTGCGCGGTGCCGATACCACCAATATGCGCACTTCGGCGTGGCTGTCATTGCGCGCCTGATGCGCTTGCCCGGGCGGCACGTGCAGGCCCTGTCCCACTTGCAGACGGTGCGTGACGCCCTCCAGCTCCAGCGTCAGCTCGCCCTGCAGCACATAGAAGAACTGCCTGGATAGCGCATGCCGATGGCGAACCTCGGCTGCCCCGGCCGGCATCTGCTCCTCGATCACGCTGAGGTCGTTGCCAGCCAGAAGGTGCCAGCCGTCGCAACCCTGTCCCCATTGGTAATGTTCGGCATTCTGCGTACTGACCGTACCCATGCCATTCACCGTTTAGCCGTCCAGACGGCCGAGTCTAGCGCGCAATTCATCCAGACGCAGATCGTGGCCCGAACCTGGGGACACACGTGCTTCCAGGCTACCTTCAGGCGTACGGCCGGTACCCGCCGAAGCCGCCGCATCCGCCGCCGCACGATAGGCATCGCGGAACGGCACGCCGGCCGCCGCCTGCTCAATGGCGACATCGGTGGCATACATGGCTGGCTCGATCGCGGCGCGCATGGCCGATTCGTTCCATTCCATCCGGGCCAGCAGGTCCGGCATCAGTTCCAGGGCGGCCAGGCCATGGCGGCAGCCGTGGAACAACGAGCCCTTGGAGAACTGCAGGTCGCGCTGGTAACCGGAGGGCAGCGACAGCAGCTGCTCGATCTCGGTACGCGCTGCGGCCACACTGGCGTAACTCGCGCGCAGCAGTTCGACCACGTCAGGGTTGCGCTTGTTCGGCATGATCGAGCTGCCGGTGGTGTACTCGGAGGGCAACTTCACGAAATTGAACTCGGCCGTAGTGAAGAGCGAGAGATCCCAGGCAAGCCGGCGCACATCGAGTAGTGCGCCAGCAATGGCTTCCAGCACCGCCATCTCGAACTTGCCGCGCGACAGCTGGGCATAGATCGGGGAGATCTGCATGCGCGCAAAGCCGAGTGCCTGCGTAGTGTGCTCGCGATCGAGCTTGAGATTGACGCCATAACCGGCAGCCGTGCCCAGCGGATTGGCATCAATCAACTGCATCGTCTGCCGGGCACGCAAAGCATTGTCGATAAAGCTTTCGGCAAAACCGGCAAACCACATCCCGGTGGATGACACCACGGCGCGCTGCAGATGCGTATAGCCGGGCAGCGGCAGCGCAGGCTGTTCTGCACGGTCGAGGCAGACCGCAGCGATGGCGCGGCAGTGCTGCTCTAGCATCGCCAACTGGTCCTTCAACCACAGGCGGGTCGCCACCAGGATCTGGTCATTGCGGCTGCGGCCGGTATGCACGCGGCGCCCAGCATCGCCAAGGCGTTCGGTCAGGCGGGCTTCGATAGCCGAATGGCCATCTTCATAGCGCTCGTCGAGCACGAAGCTGCCGGCACGGAAGTCGTCCGCCAGCACGTCAAGCTCACGCTTGAGTGAGGTCGCCTCGTCCGCACTGACCACGCCGATATTTGCTAACCCCTCGACATGCGCCTTGCTGGCTGTGATGTCGTGAAGGAAGAACTCGCGATCCAGCAGCACATCGTCACCGGCGAGGAACTTCATGATGCGGGCATCGATCTTGATGTTGGATTTCTGCCAGAGGGGCTGGGTCATGAGAAGGCTCCTGCATAAGAATAGGTTGACTGGCTAGCTCGTCATCCCAGCGAAAGCTGGGATCCAGCGCCTTGACGCGACAAAGTCACTGGGTCCCGGCCTACGCCGGGACGACGGCATCATGGAGCCGGAATCGCTGTGTACTCATCCACGCCAATCGCGCGATTGATGTTTTGCATCGCTTGTGTCGCCGCGCCCTTGAGCAGGTTGTCCAGCGTTGCCACCACCACCACGCGCTTGCCGTCACTGGACACCGCGAAGCCGCCGATCTCCACGTGATGCTTATTGGCGATCTGGCTGACCCAGGGTGCCTCGTCCACGACATGCACCAACTTCTCGCTTTCATAAGCCCCGTTGAAACGGCTGATGATGTCCTCGCGCTTCACGGGCCGGGCAAGGTAGAGATTAGTGGTAACCGTCAGACCGCGGAAATGCGGCGCGACGTGCGGCATAAATTCCACCGGCAACCCCAGATGGCGGCTGGCCTCCTTCTCGTGCATGTGGCCCGTCAGCGAGTACGGCATCAGGTTGTCGCGCAGCTTTTCCGGGTCGTTGCGATCGGACGGCGTAGTGCCGGCGCCTGAATAACCCGATACGCCGAAGCTCACCGGCGGCGCCGCCAGCAGGTCTTTCAACGGCGCGATGGAAAGCTGGATCGCCGTGGCGTAGCAGCCCGGATTGCTGATGCGCTTCTCGCCGCGCCAGCGACCGCGCGTGAGCTCCGGCAGGCCGTAATACCAGCGCTCGTCGAAACGGTAGTCGGCCGAGAGATCGACGATCAGGGTGTCGGGCTTCGCCTTGTCGATGGCTTCCACGTAAGGCACTGCCTTGCCGTTTGGCAACGCGAGCACCACCACGTCGGCACCCTGCGCTGCGACGGCAGTCGGGTCCAGATTGGCGTAGTGAAGTTCGCCGTAGAAACCTTCCACATGGTCGGCCACGCGCTGACCATCCAGTTCGCGCGAAGACACGAAAGCCAGTTCCAGCGACGGATGTGCGGCCACCAGGCGAATCAGTTCCGCGCCGGTATGGCCACGTGCGCCGACGATGCCGATGCGATGTTTGGTCATGCTCATAATTCAGTCCACCAGGGTCGGCTGCCGCGTGGCGCAGTGCGCGACGCAACGGGCAATCGTGTCGAAATCTTCCATGCCGTACCAGAACACTTTCCAAAGCGGCTGCTTGAGGCAGCCATCCGATTCGGCGTAGTAAAAATGGTTCACCGAGTTGCCATGGCGCGAGCGCCAGAACAATTGCGGAATCTCCTCGCGCATGACCTGCCACACGGCGCGCCCCAGGCCTTCGCCTTGCGCGTCGTCCAGCACGGCGAACTTGTCCAGGTACGGCAGACCATCCTCCATGGTGAGGATCATCGCAGTGCGATAGTTCTCGCTCACATAGATGCGGAACGGCTGGGTGCGTACGAAATAATCCGGCACCAGCGTACGGCCGAAGCTGGACTCGATCAGCGCGCGCATGCGCTCCAGGTCGATGCCTTCCCACGATTCGAAGCGTTTCACCTTCTCGCCACGGCGCACCAGCGTGCCCGAGCCCTTGTGGGTGAACAGTTCCTTCGCTAGTTCGGACGGCTTGGTGATCGACACCGACGAGGTCAGCGGCAGGTCGGCCAGCAGGTCCGCGATCTGCTCGATCTTCAGGCGCATGCCGCCGTTGATCCACGGCTGCGCCATCAGGTGCTCGAACTCGGTACTAAGGTTGATCGAGTCGATGATCTTGCCATGGTCATCCAGCAGGCCGCCGGTACCGGTAAGGAACACGATCTTGTACGGCTGCAGCACCCGCACCAATTCGTTGGCGGCGAAGTCAGCATTGACGTTGAGAATCTGGCCCTCTTCCGTCTCGCCGAGGCTGGCGATCACCGGAATGGAACCGGCGCGCAGGCTCGCTTCGATCGGTGCGAGATTGATATGGCTGACCTTGCCCACCAGGCCGTAGGTATCGCGATCCAGATAGGTGGACGTGAACACGCCGGACGGCACCGAGGTCGCGCGCGTGTCCATGGTTTGCAAGGCCTCGACCAGGCGCAGGTTCTGCTCCTGAAACACCTTGCGCACGATGGTCAGCGCCTTGGGCGTGGTCACGCGCAAGCCGTTCACCGTGTGCTTCTCGATACCTGCTGCGGACAGCTCTTCATCCAGCTGCGGGCCGGCGCCGTGCAGCACGATCGGCGTGAGGCCTACCTGCTGCAGGAAGGTCAGCGACGAGGTCAATGCCTGCAGGTCGTCGCGCAGCACCGCGCCCCCCACCTTCACCACCGCGAAGCGCTTGGCATCGAGTTGCGAAAAGCGCTTGAGGTATTGCTGGATTTCCTTCGCGCTACCCATGCTCGAAAGCAGGCGGACGATGGTCTTACGGGTGTGCTTATGCGCTTCCACGATCGCTGCTCTTGTTATCGATGATCCGGTAAATGGTTTCTGCGTAATGCTGGAGTTGGTCGAGAGCGACCCATTCGTCGGCGGTATGCGCCTGGGCGATGTCGCCGGGGCCGTAGACAAAGCTGATATAGCCGGCGGCGGAGAAAAGCGCCGCCTCGGTCCAGAAGTCCACCGCATTGCCAATCGGGATATCCAGCTCGTCGGCGAGATCTCGTGCAGCGAGTCGACGGGCTTCGGCCGTTGCCGTATCACCGGCAGGCAGGGAGTCGCCGCGGAAAGTCTCGGTAAACTCCACCGGCTGTGGCTCGACCAGTGTGCGGAAGGTTTCCAGCAGCCACTCGGGCTTCATGGTCGGCAGCGGACGGAACCCGAAACGGATATCCGCCGTTGGCGCGATCATGTTGGCCTTAATGCCACCGTCCACCTTGCCGATGTTGAAACGCAAGCCGGTCAGGCCGCCAAAGCGCTCGTGCGCCTGCTTGTCGACAAAATCCAGCGCGGCACCGCCCCAGCGAATGGCCTGATGCAGCGCGCTGTCGCTGGGCTTCTGCTCGCCCGAGGCATGCCCCGCGCTTCCCTTGAAATGCATCTGCACCGAGTGGATACCCCGATGCGCCAGCACTGCCTCGCCCTTTGTCGGCTCGGCGACGATCACCGCGTCGTAGCCCCTCTCCCTGTGGGAGCGGGGTTGGGGTGAGGGTTCGGTAGATGCGGAAGGTCCGGCTCCGCCCGCACCCTGACCCCGACCCTCTCCCATGGGGAGAGGGGGAAATTCTTTCAGAAAGCCCGCAATGCAACGTGGATCGTTCGCCTCTTCGTCGGTGGACAGCAGCAACGCCATGTCGCCCTGGGTGACATTGGCCACCGCGACCAACGCGGCAGCGGCGCCCTTGATATCGCAGGCACCGAGACCGATCGCACGATCTTCGGTCACGCGGAGTGTGTGCGGGTCGGCCGTCCACGCCGGCGAATCAGGCACCGTATCCAGATGCACGTTGAACAGCACCTTCGGCTGGCCGCGAACCGCGTACAACGTCACCGCGCCCGCACCATAGTCGGTGACGCTGACGTCGAAACCCGGCAGGTTGTCGCGCAGGTAGTCGAAGATGCCACCGGTGCCAATCTCACGCGGCGGATTGCGCGTGTCATGGCTGACCAGTGCCCGAAGGTGTTTGAGAGTGTCGTCCAGTAGTGCGCTCATGCGATCCGTCTGGTGAGTTGTTGCCCCAAGGTTTCCTCACTCGTCATTCCCGCGAATGCGGGAATCCAGTGCCTTTGCGAGTGGCCACGAAAGACGCTGGATCCCTGCCTTCGCAGGGATGACGAGCGAAGATCAGCTACGGTTTATCTCGGCCCAAAGCGTGCTGCTCATGCCAAACAGCTTGATGAAGCCTTCGGCTTCCTCGACGCCCCAGTCGGCCGACTGCGCATAGGTTGCACCCTTGGCATTGAGGATGTGCGGCGAGCGCACTTCAACCGCGGCCACCTGCGCACCCGAGGTTTCCAGCACCACTTCGCCGTTGACGCAGCTCTGACTGGAGGCCAGGTAAGCCTCGAGATCGGTCTTGATCGGGTCGTGATAGAAACCTTCGTACACCACTTCCACCCACTTGCGCGCCACTTCCGGCTTGAAGCGATTCTGCTGCTTGGTCAGCACCGCCTCTTCCAGCGCGCGGTGCGCGGCGAGCAGTGAGATCAGGCCCGGGGCTTCATACACGATGCGGCCCTTCAGGCCGATGGTGGTGTCGCCGGTATACATGCCACGACCCACGCCGTAAGGCGCGAACAGCTCGTTGAGCTTGGCCAGCAGCTTGGCGCCCGGCAGCTTCTCGCCATTGAGCGACACCGCTTCACCCTTCTCAAAGCCGACGGTGACCGTGAGCTTTTCGGACGGCCATTCGGCGCGCGGCTTGCACCAGCCACGAGCGCCCTCACCCGGGGTCTTCCAGTGGTCGATCTCGCCGCCAGACAGCGTCACGCCCAGCAGGTTCTCGTTGATGGTGTAGCTCTTCTGCTTGGCGCGCACTTCGAAGCCGCGCTCCTCCAGATAGGCCTGCTCATAGGCGCGCGTCTGGGTGTGCTCTTTCTGGATCTCTCGGATCGGCGCCACGATCTCGTAGTCTCCCAGCGCCTTTACTGCCAGGTCAAAACGCACCTGATCGTTGCCCATGCCGGTGCAGCCGTGCGCGATGGCCTTGGTGCCCAGTTCATTGGCACGCTTGATGGCCGCGTCCACGATCAAATAGCGGTCGGACACCAGCAGCGGGTACTGGCCCTGATAGGCCTCACCGGCCTGCACGAACGGCTTGACGAAACCTTCCCAGATCGCCGGGCCGCCATCGACGGTGACGTGGCTGGCGACGCCGAGCTCCTTGGCGCGCTGCTCGATATAGGCGCGCTCCTCGGCATCGACGCCACCCGTGTCGGCGAACACGGTGTGCACGGCCCAGCCGCGCTCCTTGAGGTAAGGCACGCAGAAGCTGGTGTCGAGGCCACCGGAGAAGGCGAGAACGATGTCTTTGCTCATGACTGCAATCCTGGAGAAGAAATAAGAACGAATGAGGTCAAGCGGATTCGACAACTGTGCGCGGCTCACAGCGCACCGGGAAATTCACGGAATTGGCGATGAAGCAGGCGTGATGCGCGGGCTCGTGCGCCGCTCCGGCCTTGGCCGGATCGCTGTCGGCGCTAATGGTCACCACCGGATGCAACACCACTTCGAGGAAACGGCCGCCATGCGCGTCGGTTTCCATGGTGCCTTCGGCATGGTCGACGTAGCCGGTCACCACCACGCCGGCCAGCACCGCCTGATGCAGGTACGACAGCATGTGGCAGGTGGACAGTGCCGTCACCAGCATGTCTTCAGGGTTGTGCTTGGTCGCATCGCCGCGAAACGAGGGATCGGACGAGCCAGCCAGCACCGCTTTGCCTTCGATGCGAATCTCATGCTCGCGCCCGTAGCCTTGGTAGGTTTTGGTACCCGTGCCACGGTTGCCGGTCCACGTCACGTCCACCTTGTAGTGATGCTGATGGCCTTTGCTCACGACCTGCCTTCCTCTTGAAGTGACATGAGATCGGCCAGCTCCGCATCGCCACGTGCGCCACGCTGGCGCAGACCGGTGATGACGCCCATGCGGTTGGCCACTGGATGGTTCTGGTTCAACTTGAACTTGCCTTCGATGCGGTCGATGGCAATGTCCAGACCCACGATGCCGCCCAGCGACTTGTCGATATGGTCGGCGGGCGCATCGGATACATGCCACGGCTTGGGCTGGTTCGCTTCGTGACGGTCGGTCAAGCGTTCCAGCAGCTGACGCAGCCAGTCCTTGTCCTCGACCACATGGAGACGACCATGCACATGCGCCACGGCATAGTTCCAGGTCGGCACTTCGCGCCCGGTCTCGTGCTTGCTCGGATACCAGTTAGGGCTGATGTAGCCTTCCGGCCCGCGGAAGATCACCAGCACTTCGGCGCCATTGGCTTTCGCCAGCTCGTTGCCGCGCGCTACATGGCCGTGTAGACGGCCATCGACCAGCTCGAACGGCAGATGATTGGCCGCGAGACCCGCTGCACCATGCGTCACCAGCGTGGCGAACGGATAGTCATGCAGCAGCGCATGCAGCGCCTCGCTACGTGTTTCCCTGAACTGCGTGGGCATGTACATGTGGCGGCCCGACTCAGCCCTGACCGATCAACGAGGCCATCACCGCCTTCTGCACATGCAGGCGGTTCTCGGCTTCGTCGATGGCGATGCACGCGGGCGAATCCATCACCGCGTCGGTGGCCTTCACGTTGCGGCGCAGCGGCAGGCAATGGCTGAAGAGACCGTTGTTGGTCAGCGCCATCTTCGCCTCATCCACGATGAAGTGCTTGTTCGCTTCGCGGGTCGGCTTCTCCTGCTCCCAGCGACCAAAGAACGGCAGCGCGCCCCAGCTCTTGGCATACACCACGTCGGCGCCGCTATAGGCTTCCTCGATGTTGTGGCTGATCTTGAGCGAACCGCCGTTTTCCTTGGCGTTCTGGTAGCCGAACTCCATGTAGCGCTCGTCCAGCACGTAGTCGGGCGTGGGGCACAGCAGCGTCACGTCCATGCCCATCTTGGTGGCGATCAACAATGCGGAGTTGGCCACCGCAGTGTTCAGCGGCTTGGGGTGGTACGTCCAGGTCAGCACGTACTTCTTGTTCTGCAGGTTGCCCAGGTGTTCCTTCATTGCCAACGCGTGGGCAAGCTCCTGGCACGGATGGGTGATGGTTTCCATGTTGATCACCGGCACCGTGGCGTACTTGGCGAACGCCTTGATGACATTGTCCTGCCGATCCACCGCCCAGTCCTGGAACTTCGGGAAAGCACGCACCGCGATCAGGTCCACATAGCGCGACAGCACGCGCGCCACTTCGGCGATGTGCTCCTCCGTATCGCCATCCATCACCGTGCCTGCCTCGAACTCGATCGGCCATGCGTCCTTGCCCGGCGCCAGCACGATCGCATGGCCGCCCATATGGAAGGCGCCCAGCTCGAAGCTGGTGCGGGTACGCATCGACGGATTGAAGAACATCAGCGCCACCGACTTGCCGGCAAGCTGCTGGCCACGTGGGGAGCGTTTGAAGGCGGCGGCCTGTTCGAGCAACGCGTCGATCTCGGCGCGGCTGTAATCCTGGGTGGTCAGAAAATGGCGAAGCGTCATGTTGGTCAATGCCTTTGTCGAATCGTTCGGCCCGATGGACCGGTAGGTTCCTGCGGGCCAACCCGCGTCAAATCAAAATCCGAAAACAAAAAAACCCGGCTGCAGGCCGGGTTTTGTCGTCGATACACATGAAACGCGTGCGACAGCCTACCCGGCCGAATGTCGGACCAGCGGTCGGCGAGCACGCGACGTCATGCCAGCAGCCATGCGGGCGCTGGTGAGGACAGTAGCGGTATAGACGGCTGCGGACATGGGTGTTCCGGGAGGTTGAACGCGCATGATGACGGGATTATCGCTGCCATGCAACATGCCACCGGCACGCCCATGGCAAACCGCCGCCCGCAGGCGGCGGTTGCTGGGATCTCAGTCGGCGGGAGAAACGCTTACCCGAACTCGCAGGCGTTCGCCCGGGTCGTAGTTCAGGCGCGACAGGTAGACCTCGCCGCGATAGCGGTACTCCACGTCATAGCCCATGATCCGGCGCTGCTCGCTGACTGCGGATACCTGACGGCAATGGGTTTCGGTGGTCTCGTATTCGCCGCCGCCGGAGCGGGAGACGTTGTTGCCCACGGCACCACCGGCGACCGCACCGGCCACGGTGGCGGCCGTACGGCCATCGCCCTTGCCGACGGTGCTGCCCAGCACGCCACCCACGACGGCACCGAGGATGGTGCCGGCCGCACTGCTCTGCGGCGGCGCGGAGCGCACCACCTGCTGGTCGTAGCATTCCTGACGCGGCACTTCGGTGCGCGCCACCCCATACACGGGGTCGACGCGCAACACGTCCGCCCAGCCGTAATGGGTATTGTCGTCATTCTGATTTTGGTACCGCGCATCCTGCGCAAACACGCCGGTGGTCATCAAGGACAGCACCAGCGCGGGGAACAACAATCGGGCCACTGCGACCTCCGCTGGGGGCAATTTGGGCGCATCTGTGCACCTCATACCATCCATTGCAGCAAATTCACACTGAATCGACGCTTAGAACTTTTCCAATAGCCCTGCATTCACCGGCCCCTGTTCATCCAGTTGGCCCACGCATTGCCGATGCCCCAGGGGCTGATCCCGAAAAACGGCCCGCATGGTCGCCTGCGGAGCGCCGTTTGCCTTGTTAAGATGCTCGACCGGCTTGCGCCTGCCCGCGCCCGCTTCCACCGCCCGGATCTCCTGACCGATGCCGATTTCGCTCCACAACAGCCTGACGCGCCGCGTCGAACCATTTACCCCGCTCGATCCCAACCGGGTGACGATGTACCTGTGTGGGCCAACGGTCTACAACTATGTGCACATCGGCAACGCACGCGGCCCGGTGGTATTCGACGTGCTGGCGCGACTGCTGCGCCGCCATTACGCAAACGTGGTCTACGCCCGCAACATCACCGACGTGGACGACAAGATCAACACCGCCGCGCAGCAACTGGGCGTGGGCATCGAAAGCATCACCTCGCGCTACGCCCAGGCCTACCGAGAGGACATGGCCGCGCTGGGCATCGCCCCGCCGGACGTCGAACCTCACGCGACTGCGCATATTCCCCAGATCATCACGATGATCGAGCGATTGATCGTCAGCGGCCATGCCTATGCCGTCGAGGGCCATGTGCTGTTCGAGGTGGAGTCGTTTTCCGCCTATGGCGCCCTTTCTGGCCGCGATCCGGAAGAAATGCTGGCCGGCGCCCGAGTCGAGATAGCCCCATACAAGAAGAACCCGGGCGATTTCGTGCTGTGGAAGCCTTCTACGCCCGAATTGCCGGGATGGGACAGCCCGTGGGGTCGCGGCCGCCCCGGGTGGCATATCGAATGCTCGGCGATGAGCGAGGCTCACCTGGGCGAAACCATCGATATCCATGCCGGTGGCGTGGACCTTCAGTTCCCGCATCACGAGAACGAAATCGCCCAGTCCACCTGCGCTCATGGCGGCAAGACGTTTGCGCGCTACTGGATGCACAACGGCATGCTTACCTTCAGCGGCCGCAAGATGTCCAAGTCGCTGGGCAACGTGATGCTGGTGCACGAGCTGCTCAAGGAGCATCCGCCTGAGGCGCTGCGCCTGCTGCTGCTGCGCGGCCACTACCGCCAGCCGCTGGACTGGTCCGACGGTGCCATTGCGCAGTCGATCAGCACGCTGAATGGCTGGTATCGCGTGCTGCGTGACCTGGCGGGGGTTGAGGTGGATATGGCATCGCTGCCCATACCGGCAACGGTGGAATCTGCTTTGTGCGATGACCTCAACACCCCGCAGGCATTGGCCGAACTGTCCCGCCTGGCCGATGTCGCACGCCAGGCGGACGATGCGCAGGCCAAGCATCAAGCCAAGGCCGCCTTGCTCGGCGCTGGCGCCCTGCTCGGCCTGCTCCAGCAGGACCCGGAAGCCTGGTTCAAGCAAGCCGATGGTGACGCTGAGATCGATGAGGCGCGCATCGAGGCACTGCTTGAGGAGCGCCAGGCGGCGCGCGCAGCGCGTGACTTCAAGCGTGCCGATACCATTCGCGACGAGCTTAGCGCCATGGGTATCGTCATCGAGGATGGCGCGCAGGGCACGCGGTGGAGTGTGGTCAAGGGGTAAATGCTTCTAGCCTCTTCTCTCCCTTTGGGGAGAGGACTGAGGCGAGGAGCGAATCTTGCGACAAGGTTGGGTTCAAAGCCGCCACCCCTGATGCCTCATCGCGAGCACCCACCCCTCACCCTAACCCACTCCCCGGAGGGGAGCGGGAGCCAAAAGGCGATAACCGCCCAAACGCGCGATAATGCGCACATGAACGCCATTGCCATACCCAGCGCCGAGCAGGCGCAACAGGACATCGTCGACGAGTTTGCCTTCTTCGGTGACTGGACCGAGCGCTACCAATACCTGATCGACATGGGCAAGCAACTGCCGCCCTTCCCCGAAGATCTGAAGACCGAGGACTACCGGGTGCACGGCTGCCAGTCGATGGTGTGGCTGGTACCCAGCGGCAATGCCGGCAAACTGCATTTCCAGGCCGCCAGCGATTCGGCCATCGTCTCGGGCCTGATCGCACTGGTATTGCGCGTGTATTCCGACCGCCCCGCCAGCGAGATCGTGGCCGCCGAGCCACGCTTCATCGAAGCCATCGGGCTGGCCAAGCACCTCTCGCCCACACGCTCCAACGGGCTGGCCGCGATGCTGGTCAAGCTCAAATCGTATGCGGCGGCGACGTTGAAAGCCTGATACGGCGCCATCTGAAAAACAAAACCCCGCCTTAGGCGGGGTTTTGCTTATCCATAAGCGGATCGACCGAAGTCAGTCGCCCATCTGCTTCTGCAGATGCTCACGACGCTCCTGCGCGTCCAGCGACAGCGTGGCGATCGGGCGGGCGTCGAGGCGCTCCAGGCCGATTTCCTCGTCGGTTTCCTCGCAATAGCCGTAGCGACCTTCCTCGATGCGGCGGAGCGCCTTGTCGATCTTGGAGATCAGCTTGCGGTAACGATCGCGGGTGCGCAGCTCCAGCGAATTCTCCGTCTCGCGGGTGGCACGCTCGGCCTCGTCGCCCACGTCGCGAACTTCGTCACGCAAGTTTTCCATGGTCTGGCGAGACTCTTCCACCAACTGGTCGCGCCATTCGCGCAGCTTGTTGCGGAAGTAGGCCAGGTGCTTCGGGTTCATGTACTCCCCGTCGTTCGAGGAGGGGCGATAACCCTTGGGGAGGTCGATCGTGGTCGTTGAAGGCAGCGCGTAGCGACCGTCTTCGCGGGTGATGCCATTGTCGAGAGCTGCGGATTTATTCATCGAGGACTGCTGGGCTTTCTGCTTTTTGAGAGGGGTATGACGAGCGGTGGCGCTGGCTACTTTACCTGCAAGAGGCAAAGCGGCCGGCTTGGCCGGCCCGGAGGAAACGGGTGCTGCTTTGGCCGGTGCCGGCGTCACCTGCTTGACAGCAGCCGGCTGCTTGGCGGGTGCTGCCTTGGCAACTGGCTTGGCTGGCAAGGCCTTGGCGGGCTTCACCGGCGCCGCCACCTGCTTGGTTACGGTCTTGGGCGGCTGCTTCTTGGCGGGCGCAGCCACTTTCTTTGCGGCCGGCTTCACCACGTTCTTTACGGGCGCCGGCTTCTTCGCAGGCGCGGCTTTCTTCGCCGGGGGCTTGGGAGCGGCTTTCTTGGCGACCACGCTCTTGGCCGGAGCCTTGACGACTTTCTTGGCGACGGGCTTCTTCGCTACGGCCTTTTTGACCGCAGCCTTCTTGACCGCTGGTTTCTTGGCCACAGCAGCCCTGGCCATCGCCGTTTTCGCCCCGCGGGAGGCGGCAGCTGGCTTCTTGCCTGCCTTGAGGTCTTTCACCTTACCGGCAGGCTTTCCTTTCTGCGGCTTGGTGGCTGTCGCACTACGCGTCGTTTTCGCCATTTCCCTTCACCATTTTAGCCTTGGCGGCCGGGTGTTATAGCCCATGTATCTAACACCGGCAACCGTGCTTCTGGAATACTTGGGACACTACATGCCCCAAGCTGTTTCGGCAGCGTCAAACCGTCGTGACCCGACTCATACTTCTACTGCTCGCCTTCTACAAGCGCTGGCTAAGCCCCCTGCTGGGTCAGCGCTGCCGATTCCACCCCAGCTGTTCCGATTATGCACGGATTGCCGTCGTGCGATTCGGTCCGCTCAGGGGAGGCATGCTAACCGGATGGCGGCTGCTGCGCTGCCAGCCGCTTTGCGAGGGTGGCGAAGATCCGGTACCTGAGCAGTTCACTTTCCGCCGTTGCCGTACTGCTGGAGAAAACCATGTCCACTGATTGGCTGATCAAGAATGCCGAACTGGTCAATGAAGGCCGCCGCTTCCATGCCGATCTGCGGGTAAGGCAGGGGCGCATCGACGCCATTGCCGGCGACCTCGTTGCCCGGCCGGGTGAGCAAGTGATCGACGCCAGCGGTCTGTGGCTGTTTCCCGGCATGATCGACGATCAGGTCCACTTCCGCGAACCCGGCCTGACACAAAAGGCGGACATCGCCCATGAGTCACGTGCCTGCGCCGCAGGTGGCATCACCAGCTACATGGAGATGCCCAATACCAAGCCGCCCGCGCTCGACCGCGACACGCTGGAAGCCAAGTACGCCCGAGCAGCGGAAACCTCGGCAGTGAACTACGCGTTCTACATGGGCGCCAGCAATGACAACCTGGAAGCCATCCGTAGCCTCGATCCGCTCGCCGCGCCTGGCGTGAAGGTGTTCATGGGTGCCTCCACCGGCAACATGCTGGTGGACAACCCCGCCGTGCTCGACGGCATTTTCCGTGAGGCGCCCACCCCGATCATCACGCACTGCGAAGACAGCCCGATGATCGACGCGAACCTCGCCAAAGCCCATGCGAAGTACGGCGATGACATTCCCGCGTGGGAACACCCGCTGATCCGCTCGCGAGAAGCCTGCATCAAGTCCACCCGCCTGGCCATCGATCTGGCGCGCCGCCACAACAGCCGGCTGCACGTGCTGCATATCTCCACGGCCGACGAGCTGGCCTTGTTCGAGCCGGGCCCGCTGAAGGGCAAGCGCATCACGGCAGAAACCTGCGTGCACTTCCTGCATTTCGACGACCGCGACTACGAACGGCTCGGCTTCCTGATCAAGTGCAATCCGGCGATCAAGACCGCCGCCGACCGAGAGGCCATCATCAAGGCGCTGGCCGAAGGTCGCATCGACGTGCTGGCCACTGACCATGCGCCGCACCTGCTGGAGGAAAAGGCGCAGCTATATGACAAGGCGCCAAGCGGCCTGCCGCTGGTGCAGTTTGCGCTGCAGGCCACGTTGCAGCGCGTGTTTGAAGGCAAGCTGTCGCTGGAGCGTGCCGTAGAGGCCGTGACGCATGCACCGGCCACGCTGTTCGACGTGAAAGAGCGCGGTTTTCTGCGCGAGGGCTACGCGGCGGACCTGGTGCTGGTAGATCCGAACAAGCCACACACCGTGCGCCGCGAAGAAGTGCTGTCGAAGTGTGCCTGGTCGCCGTTCGAGGGCTACACCTTCAACAGTTCCATCGTCGCCACCTTCGTCAATGGCCAGCGCGTTTGGGATGGCTCCAGCGTCGACCTGGGCGTTCGCGGCCAGCGGCTGACGTTCGCCCGATAGAGAGATGACTGGGCCGGTCGCGCGAACGCTCTGCTTCCGCGACCGGCCCGACCTTAAGGCACGGCCTTCAGCGTGATGCTGACCGGTCCGTTTTCGCCGGAGCGTCCCAGCACGCTCACTCGCGTGTCACTGATCGCCAGCAGCTTGTCGCCCTGCTGCAGGCGCACGCTGATGGCGAAATCCACGCCATCGCGCAAGTCGGCCGGGTCGTAGCTGATCAGGAAATCCACTGGCGAGGCACCTATCGGCTGGACTCGCTCCTCGGAAATCGTACGTGCGGCCACATCCTGGCGACTCACATCGGCCAGCGTCACCAGCAGATAGGCGTCCGCCGGTGGCGGTTGCGGCAACTCATAACGGATGTCGCCGACAATAGACTTCATCAATGCCTGGTGCACAGCCGTGGGCGCTGGCGGAGTCGTGTCGTGCTTGGCGTGGTGTGAAAACATCGAGCACGCTGACAGTGCGAGCGCACCGACAGCGAGCAGCGAAAGGCGGGACAGCATGTGGATCTCCTGAAGGAGCCTGATGACAGACTCCCTCGATGCTAGCAGGCCGGCCTTTAACGGCGACTCAGGCGCAACCCTTGCCCGCGTAACCGCCCTCGACACCTTTGCTGGCATAGGCCACGGCATCGTGCGGATGCAGGCTTTCCTGGTGTTCCACGCGAATGTGGAAATCGCTGAGGTTCGTATCGGCGTCGAGCGTCCTCTGAATGCGGCGAGCGGCATCCTCGCAAAACATCAGGTTGCTGCCGTTGGCAAGTGCGAAGGCTTGTTCATCCTCGCGCTTCACTGCGGTTTGCACGGGGGTACCCAACGCCTGTTCGGTCTGGTCGATCAGGCTGATCAGGTCGAACTTCGCATCCTCGGCCGGACGCACACGCAAGCGAGCCACACTGCGCTGCGCATGCGGCGTGGCGACAATGCCCTTCTCGCTGCCCAGCCACGCCACTACCGCGGCATGGTCGATCGGCCCGGAGGCGTCGAAATCCTTTGCGAACTGATCCTGGATCAGTTGGCGCGACAGCGCGGCCGACGCCGGACAAGTGGATGAGTAGACGATCTCGGTGCCGAACTCGAGCAGGAATTCGTCACCTACCAGGCTGGCTTCGATGCACACCGGATAAGCGCGCCAGCCACTGTTGCTACTGCGCAGCGCGGGGCGCCGCACCAGGTGCTCGAAGCGGATGCTGAGGCAGGCGCGATCGGACAGGTCCTTGTGCGATTCCAGGAAGCCGCGCAGCAGCTCGCGCAACGAGGTGGCGCTCAATGTCTGCGTACTGAGCGCCTGCTCCACCTGCAGGTAGAGGCGCGACATGTGGATACCGCGCTTGTCCGGCCGGCGCAAATTGACGAAGGCACCAACGCGCGCGCTGGCACGCTGCGCATCGCCATCGCCGGCGTCGAAACGCACCGGCACCTCGATGCCATCCATGCCGACCCAATCCAGCTCACCGACAAGGTGCGGCTGGGCATGGACGGCCACGTCGGGCAGCAGGCGGGCAGTGTTTTCCTCGGTATACATGGTGAATCCTATGACCTGGCGGGCGCCTGAGCGCCGCGAGAGACACCAATCTTGGGGCAGCGCA
The DNA here is from genome assembly GCF_057787755.1 of Dyella sp. OK584. Classification (NCBI taxonomy): domain Bacteria; kingdom Pseudomonadati; phylum Pseudomonadota; class Gammaproteobacteria; order Lysobacterales; family Rhodanobacteraceae; genus Dyella; species Dyella sp. OK584. The sequence continues at coordinate 2,423,613 of NZ_CM173542.1, read as the reverse complement.
CCTGCCTCGCAATAGTGGCGTGGCGGAAACGCTGCGTCCGCCCCGGTTTAGTCGACCAGCTGCCGCCAGGCCCGTGCGGCCTGCCAGGCCTGCCACGCGACGCCCGGCCCCTGGCGGCCCTGCCCCTTACGCAGCACATCCAGCGGATCGGCCGCCTTGCGCGCCTTGGCGACCAGGGCGCGACCATGGCGCGATTCCAACCCGCGAAAAGCACTGAGCGGCCCCGGCAGGCGTTCGGACTCGCGCCAGGCGGCGTGCAAGTCCTCCAGTTGGGCGCGGATGGCGTCTTCACGCGCCGCGCTGGCCGAGCGCAGTTCATTGCGGCTCAAACCATGGCGGGCCAGTCGAGCCATGGGCAAGGCCAGCCGGTCACGTTCAGCGTCTTCTTCCAGGCGCAGCAAGGCGAACAGCAAATGCGAGAGCGTGGCCACCCGGGCGGCGCGATCGGGAGACGCATCGTCACCAAACCACCACGCGGTTTCCAGCTTGGCGATGGCGCCATGCAGCTGCGACCCGGCGGCCACCTGGGCCGGAAAATCGGCAGCGGTCCCCTCTTCCAGCTGTGCCATGGCGGCCAATACCGGCGCAAGCCAGCGCTCGTTCGGCATGGCGTGGGCGCGCTCGTCGTCGAACAGCACCTGGGTCAGCGGATGACGACCGCCGCTGGCGGCGGCGCCTGAAAGTTCTTCCGCCCACCAGTTCAACTTGGTGGCAGCCACCTGCGGTTCGCGGATGCCATAGGCGGCGGCAAGCCATTCCTGCTCTAGCGCCGCCAGTGCGATATGCCCCGGGTAGGTGGTCTGGTTGACGAATGCGAGCGCGATGCGCTGCTGTGGCTGCACCGCAATCCATTTGTCGATGTAACTCTGCAGCGCTGCGTCGGTCATGCCGTCACCTGCAGGCGGCCGATCAAGTCCGATGGGTGTTCGATCACCAGGTCGGCATCCCACTGGTGCGGATCACCGCCATCCAGATAGCCCCATCGCACGGCAATGGTGTACATACCGGCTGCACCGCCGGCGAGGATGTCGCGGCGATCGTCACCCACGAACAGGCAACACGCGGGATCAAGCCCTGCGCGCTCGCACGCAAGCAGCACCGGCGCGGGATTCGGTTTCTTCACCGGCAAGGTATCGCCAGAGACCACCGCCGCCGCGCGATCGGCCCAGCCGATGCGCTGCATCAGTTCATCGGTGAGAAAGCCGGGCTTGTTGGTGACAACGCCCCAGCGGAGTCCTTGTGCCTCGATCGTGGCCAGCAATTCGTTGATGCCATCGAACGGACGGGTATGTTGTGCCATCACCGCCTGGTAGAGCTCCAGGTAACGCGGCACCAGTTGCAGCAACCCGGCGTCATCGATGGTGGGGAACGCGCAGCGCAGGATCGCACGCGAACCGCGCGACACCACCTCGCGAACCATCGCGTAGGGCGGCACGTGCACCTGCATTTCATCGCACTGGGTCTTCAGCGCGGCGTACAGGTCGATGGCGCTATCGAGCAGGGTCCCATCGAGGTCGAACAGCACACCCTGGATGTCTTGCGGAAACGACTTCATGCCGGCTTACGGGCGCTGATGAGGTAGTTCACCGCCGTGATGCGACTGAGCCAGGCCTTGCGGTTGACGGGGTTGTATCCCAGGCCCGAGACGTCCTCCAGCTCAAGGCCCGCCTGGCGCATCAAGCGGCCGAGCTCGGAGGGCTTGAGGAATTGCGTGTAATGATGCGTGCCACGCGGCAGCATTCGCATGATGTATTCGGCACCCAGGATAGCCGCGCCGAATGCAGCCGGCGTGCGGTTGAGGGTGGACATCACCACCACGCCACCGGGCTTCACCATGCGTGCCAGGTCGCTCACCAGCGCCGCCGGATCGGGAACGTGCTCGATCAGCTCCATGCAGCACACGGCATCGAAGCTTTCGGGTTCGGCAGCGGCAAGATCAGCCGAGGACTGCACGCGATAGTCAACGTCGAGGTCCGGCGTTTCCAGTCGCGACTCATGCAAATGCAGGCGTGCGATTTCGATCACTTTCTCGCCAAGGTCGATACCGGTGACATGCGCACCCGACTTCGCCAGCGACTCGCTGAGCAAGCCGCCGCCGCAGCCGACATCGGCCACGCGTGCGTTGCGCAGATCCACGCGCGCTGCCACGTAAGCGGCACGCACGGGGTTGAGGTCATGCAGCGGTCGGGATTCGCCATCTGGATCCCACCAGCGCGCGGCGAGCTTGCCGAAACGGGCGATTTCCTCGGGGCTTACATTGGCAGCGGCTTGCATCGAAAGCATCCTTTGAAACTGTGGGCAGAGCTTAACGCGCCTGCCATTCGTAGACCGTGATATCCCAGCCGCCGCTCACATGGGCCGGATCTTCGTGTGCGATGCGCTGCGCCTCGTCCATGTTCTGGGCAAGCATCAAATAGGCGCCGCCGGACTGGTCGCTGAAGCCGCCCGACATTTCGAGGCAGCCGCCGGCACGCAGGCCCTCCAGAAAATCTTTGTGTGACTGCACGACCGCGGGGTCAAACTCCGGGCGGCGCATGGCCATGACAAGATAACGGTTCATCGTGCGCCCTCAACCCGCGTCGATCGCGGCGATGCGTTCGCGCCACGCATGCGTTTTCGCCAGCACGGCATCGGTATCGATATCGGTCAGCACGCGGCTGGCAAGCTTGCGCACGCCGTTGATCCATACATCGCTGACCTGGTGGCGGCCCGTCGCATAGGCCAGCTGCGAAGCGATATGGAACAGCGGTTGCGTCTCGAGATCGGACAAACGCACGGCGGCCAGATCGGCCCGCTTGCCTGCTTCGATCGAACCGATCTTGTCTTCCAGCCCCATCGCACGGGCGCCGTTGAGCGTAGCGGCTCGCAGCGCATAGGCCGCATCGAATGCCGCCGCGTCGCCTGCGACAGCCTTGGCCAGCAGCGCCGCGGTGCGCATCTCACCGAACATATCCAGATCGTTGTTGGACGCACAGCCGTCCGTACCCAGCGCCACATTCACGCCGGCCTGGCGCAATTTTTCGGCGGGACAGAAGCCAGATGCCAGCTTGAGGTTGGATTCCGGGCAATGCACCACCGACACGCCCGCTTCCGCGCAGGCGGCGATTTCGCTGTCGGTGAGCTGGGTCATGTGCACGGCGATCAGACGGTCATTGACGATGCCAAGCTTCTGCAATCGCTGGAACGGCCGCAGTCCACTCTTGGCCTTCTCTTCCTCAACCTCGTGCGCGGTCTCGTGCGTATGCAGATGCACCTGGATATCGAGCTGGTCGGACAGCACGCGGATGCGCTCGAAGCTCTCGTCCGACACGGTGTACGGCGCGTGCGGCGCAAACGATGTACCTACCAGCGAGTCGCCAAGAAAACTGTCGTGCACTTCGACGGCACGCTCGAAATACTCATCGCGCGTCTTCGCCCACGCGGTGGGAAATTCGATCACCGGCAAGCCAACCACCGCGCGGAAACCCATGCGCCGATAGGTGGCGCCGATCACGTCGGGGAAGAAGTAGTTCTCGTTGGCACAAGTGGTGCCGCCGCGGATCATCTCGGCCACGGCCAGCTCCACGCCGTCGCGCACGAACTCGGGGCCGATCACCTGCCCTTCGACCGGCCAGATGTGCTTCTGCAGCCACACCATCAGGGGCAGATCGTCAGCAAGACCGCGCAGCAACGTCATCGGGTTGTGCGTGTGCGTGTTGACCAGGCCGGGAATCAGTACGTGCTCTCCCAGCTCGACACGTTCTCGCGGTGCATAGGCAGCACGCGCTTCGGCAATCGGCAACAGCGCCACGATAGCGCCCTTGTCGACGGCCACCGCATGGTGATCCAACACAACAGCATGGGGCTCCACGGGCACGACCCAGCGCGCTTCGATCAGCAGGTCGATGGTGGTGGGTGTCATTTGCGTCATGGTTGCTCCAGCAGCCTGTCTTGCCAGAAAACGGTGTAGGGATCGAATGAATAGCGTTTGCCATCGTAGGCCACGACCTGGCGTGCCGTGCGGACCTTTGTGCTGCCATCGGGCTGGTCAGCGCTCACCTGCGCCGTGACCATCAGATTGGCAAAGCCCCGTGTCATCTGCTTGTCCAGGCTCAACGTGATCGATGCAGACTCCTGCAAGAAACCGCTGGTTTCGACACAGCGCGTGCCATGCAACGTATGCCATTCCGCCAGATAAACGCTGAACACAGGGCGCAGCTTGTTGCCCTCGGGTGTCAGCAAAGTGAGCTCATCGTCGGCGCCGCCGTCCGGACAACTGGCGCCACGTGCCAAGTTGTGCACAACGTAGCCGAGTGCGCGTATACCAGGCGCAAGACGATAACGCGCCGTATCCAGCGAGAGACTTTCCCGCATCAGCTGCAACCCTGCGTCCTCCTCCACCGTGGTGTCGTAGCGCTGGCGCAAGCGGCCGGTTTTGGTATCCAGTAAAGCCACCAGCATATGGTCGGTCCGTTCTCCCTGCACCGCAGTTTCGCCGGGCGCGAGGTAGGCCAGCACCACGGCGAGGAGTTGATGGTCATCGGGCCATGGCTTGCAGGCAGCGGCCAATAGTGGACCGTCCCACCAATCGTCTTCACCGGGGAGCGTAATGTCCGGACGCTTCAGTTGCTCCGCGATGGTGTCGATGGTGGCAGTGTCACAGGATTGCGCATCGCTCGCCCACGTAGGTAGCGCGAGCAAGAGCAGGAGCAGCCCCACGACAACGGAAAAGCCTTTGGCGAGCCGATGTCGGGATCCACATGTGATAGTCACCGCTATCTCCTTGCGCTGTTTACGACATGGGGCGGATCACCTTGCGGTGGCCGCCCCATGGTTGCCTATCAACGTGACGACTTTCGCTCGTCATTCCAGCGAAGGCCGGGATCCATTGCCTTCCGATGCCATGCAGCGAAAGGTGTTGTGTGCTTCGCACACGATTTTCACTGGATCCCTGCTTCCGCAGGGATGACGCATTGGCAGGCCGCGCGCAAGCGCGCGGGCCGATGCGTCACTTGCCGACGCGGCTGACGTATTCGCCCGTGCGGGTGTCGACCTTGATCATTTCGTCGGTGCCGACGAACAGCGGCACGCGCACCACGGCGCCGGTTTCCAGCGTGGCCGGCTTACCGCCGCCACCCGAGGTGTCGCCACGCACGCCCGGATCGGTCTCAGTGATCTTCAGCTCGACGAAGTTCGGCGGCTGAACAGCAATGACCTCGCCGTTGAACAGCGTGACCACGCATTCTTCCTCGCCCTTGAGCCACTTCACCGCGTCACCGACACCGGCCTTGCCGGCCTGATGCTGCTCGAACGACTCCTGCTGCATGAAGTGCCAGAACTCGCCATCGGTGTACAGGTACTGCATGTCCGTATCGTTGACGTCCGCCACTTCGAACGAGTCGCTGGACTTCATCGTCTGCTCGGAGGTGCGGCCATTCTTGAGGTTGCGGATAAAGATGCGAGTGAAGGCCTGGCCCTTGCCGGGCTTGATGAATTCGGCCTCGGTAATGACCCACGGGTCGTTGTTGTGAAGGATCTTCATTCCCTTCTTGACGTCGTTCAGACCGGCGGTCGCCATGCGCTATCTACTCCAAAGGTAAATCCGCCCCGTGGGGCAGCTAGAATTAGGGATCTGTTGCGGGCTCCAAGGCCCGTCCCAAGGCCCACCATGATAACCGCAAGCCCCAGTGCCCGCCTATTGCCACCAGCCGCCGACTGGCGCGAGCTGTGGCGCAACGCCATCACGGACCCGGCCGAACTGCTGCAGGCCGCCGGACTTGGTAGCCGAACGGACCTTCTGCCTCCCGATGACGCCGGCTTCGCGCTGCGTGTCCCGCGCGGCTTCGTCTCACGGATGCGCCAGGGCGACCCATCCGACCCTCTGCTGCTGCAGGTGTTGCCGCGAGCGGCCGAGCACGACCGGATAGAGGGCTTCACGACGGATGCCGTGGGCGACCTGACCGCGAAGGCCGGGCAAGGGATCCTGCACAAATACAGCGGGCGTGCCCTGCTGATCGCCAGCGGCAGCTGCGCCATCAATTGCCGCTACTGCTTCCGCCGGCACTTTCCCTACGGCGATGAGATGGCTGCCGCCGGCCAATGGCGCAAGGCGCTGGACCACGTGCGGCAGGATACGTCGATCACCGAGCTGATTCTGTCCGGCGGTGATCCGCTGTCGCTAGCCACTGGCAAGCTGGAAGAACTGACCCGGGGGCTGGCAGACATTCCGCACGTTACCCGCCTGCGCATCCACACCCGCCTGCCGGTGGTGCTGCCCGAGCGCATCGACAACGCTTTCATCCATTGGTTTGCCAGGCTGCCGCTGCAGAAGGTGGTGGTGCTGCACGCCAACCACGCCAACGAGTTCGACGCGTGCGTGGACGCCGCCTGCGCCCGCCTGCGCGAAGCTGGCGTCACGCTGCTCAACCAGTCGGTACTGCTGCGTGGCATCAACGACGACGCTGACACGCTGACGGCATTGTCAGAGCGCCTCTTCGCCGCCGGCGTACTGCCCTACTACCTGCACCAGCTCGATCGCGTGCAGGGTTCCGCGCATTTCGAAGTGGGCGACACCGATGCCCTGGCACTGGTGGAGGCCATGCGTCACCGCCTGCCCGGCTACCTGGTGCCCAAGCTGGTGCGCGAAGTGGGTGGCGAAGCGTCCAAGCGACCGTTGTAACCAGGCCATCACGCAGATGTGGGCCGCGTCACTTCAGGAATATTTGTGCTGGCAGTGACAGCCGGAATCCGCTACAACCAAGAATGGCCCGCGCCCTGCTGTCATGGCAGGTTTACCTCCAGCAGCCGCGAACAATGGATAGCTCGACGTGCCCATGAAAACTGACCAGGTCATCAAGATCCTTTTCATCGAAAAGTCGGTCGAAGACGCGGAACAGATCATCAGCCTGCTACGCAATAGCGGTATCGCCGTGCGCCCCGCACGTGCGACCAGTGCCGAACAGATCACCGCGGCGCTGGACGAACTGGGGCCAGACATCGTGCTATTCGACCCCGCGGTAGGCACGCTGGAGCTGCGAGAAGTCGCGCGCATGCTCGACGCCACCGGCCGAGACCTTTCACTGATCGCCCTGGTCAGTCAGGTGGACAACGCCGCCATCACCGAGCTGTTCGTCGGTGGCGCCCGCAGTGTGGCGTTGCGCCCGCAGCCCAAGCAGCTGATGGCGGTGATCCAGCGAGAATTCGACGCGCTCAACGCCCGTCGCCAGTTGCGCCGTCTGGAAACTGCGCTGCGCGAATCCGAGCGCCGCTGCGATGCGCTGCTGGACTCGTCCACCGACGCCATCGCCTATGTGCATGAGGGCATGCATGTACGCGCCAACCAGGCCTACCTCGATACGTTCGGCTATACCGACTTCGACGATCTGCTGGGCCTCCCCGTGCTGGACATGGTCGGGCCCAACGATGCCGATGAATTCAAGAACACGCTGAAGGGTCTCTCGCGCGGCGAAAAGCCCAACGGCCCTATCGAAATGCAGGCCCGCCGCGCAGATGCCACCCATTTCAAGGCCAGCGTTGAATTTGCCCATGCCACGTTCGAGGGCGAGTCCTGCTTGCAGGTCGTGTTCCGTCGCCAGCAGATCGATGCCAGCGTGATCGAGCAGTTGCAGCGCGACCAGGTAACGGGCCTGTTCAATCGCGCGCGCATGCTGGAATGCATCGATCAGGCGGTGGCCGCAGCCACCGAAGGCACCAAGGGCCAATCGCTGCTGCTGATCGAACCGGACAACTGGCAGACCATCGTGGCCGGCGTGGGTCTGGCCAAGGCGGACGAATTGCTGGCTGCCTTTGCCTCCCGCGTGGAAGGGCAGCTAAGCGCCCAGGACACCGCCGGCCTGCTGGCCGAGCACACGGTCGGTGTATTGCTTAACACACGTAACGACGAAGGCATCAAGAGCTGGATCACCGGCCTGCAGCAGGCCATTACCAGCGGCATTTTCGACCTCGGCACGCGCTCCATCACCGTGACGGCCAGTATCGGCGGCAGCATGCTCGGCGAAAAGAACGCCAACACCGAGCTGTTGCTCAACCAGGCCAGCCAGGCGCTTCGCAACGCGCAGAGCCAGGGTGGCAATCGCAGCGACCTCCACGACCCGGCCGCTCGCGAGAAGGCCGACGAGGAACGCGAGCGCTACTGGCTGGGCGTGCTGAAGGAGGCGCTCACGCAGGACGACTTCGTGCTCTACCACCAGCAGACCATCAGCCTGCAGGACGCCGAGGGAGAGTTCTCCGAGATCCTGCTGCGCCTCAACGGCCCGCAGGGCGAGGTATTGCCTGGCTTCTTCATGCCGATCGCCGAAAAGCACAACCTCACGCCTGCCATCGACCGCTGGGTGCTGAATCAGGCCATCGAAGCGTTGCAATCACGCGAGCGCAGTGGTCAGCCCAGCACTTTCTTCGTCAAGCTGACCTCTGGTTCGCTGGAAGATGCCGAACTCCTGCCCTGGCTAGGCCAGCGTCTGAAACAGGCGGCGCTCAAGAACGGCAAGCTGGTGCTGGAAACCACCGAGAGCAAGGTAGTGACCGCGCTGCGCCCGGCACAGGAATTCATCCAGGCCTGGAAAAAGCTGGGCGGCCAGTTCGCGCTGGAACAGTTCGGCTCAGGCCTCAACTCGTTCCAGTTGCTCAACCACATCGACGCCGACTACCTGAAGATCGACCGCAGCTACATGGCCGACCTGCCGCAGCAGCCGGAGAGTCAGAAGAAAGTGATCGAGATCTGCCGCCAGTCGCGCGAGTTGAAGAAGCAGACCATTGCCGAATGGGTGGAAGACGCTGCCAGCACTTCGTTGCTGTTCGCCTGCGGCGTCGATTTCGTACAGGGAAACTTCCTGCAGGAACCGCAGCGGTTGACGTGAGCCGTGACTGCTCCCTCTCTCCTTCGGTGAGAGGATTAGTGTGAGGGGGCAATCTAGCTTCACGCTGCAAGCGAAGTGCGCTTCTATTGAGGCCTTTCCGCGTGCACCCGCCCCTCACCTTAATCCGCTCTCCCACACGGACTACCTCCGGGTCGCTCCAAGAGGGAGATGAGGACAGAAAACAAAAAACCCCGCGAATCGCTCCGCGGGGGTTTCTTTGCATCGATGTCGCGCCGGAATTACTCGGCGGCAGCAGCCTTCTTCTTCGCGGCTTTGGCGGCGGAGACGGCGGCGATGTCTTCCTTGATGCGGGCAGCCTTACCTTCCAGCTTGCGCAGGTAGTACAGCTTGGCGCCACGCACCTTGCCCTTGCGCTTCACTTCCAGCGAGTCGATGGCCGGGCTGTGAGCCTGGAACACGCGCTCCACGCCGGTGCCGTGCGAAATCTTGCGCACGGTGAAGGCCGAATGCAGGCCGCGGCTGCGCTTGGCGATGACGACACCCTCGAACGCCTGGACGCGCTCGCGGTTACCTTCCTTCACCTTGACGTTGACCACCACGGTGTCGCCAGGGCCGAATTCCGGCAGCTGGCGGGTGATCTGCTCGGCTTCGAACTGTTCAATGAGTTTGTTCATGGCAACACCTGTTTGATATCAATTGCTGCGGTCATGATTCGACCACATCGTTGTGCCGCGTCTGCGATCGTGCATGCTCGCGGCGGAATTCATCCAACAGCGCTCGGGATTCTGCATCCAGCGCGCGCTGCGCCAATAGGTCGGGCCGTCGCAACCAGGTCCGTCCCAGCGATTGCTTCAGGCGCCAGCGGCGAATGGCCGCGTGATCACCGGAAAGCAGAACATCCGGCACGTCTCCCAGCGCGTCATGCACCGGTTTTGCATAGTGCGGGCAATCCAGCAGTCCGTCCGAGAACGAATCCTGCTGAGCCGACAGCGCGTCGTTCAACGCGCCGTCCTGCAAACGGCCCACGGCGTCAATGATCACCGCCGCGCCAAGCTCACCGCCGGACAGCACATAATCGCCGATGGAGAGCTCCTCGTCGACCTCGTGCGCCAGCAGACGCTCGTCCACACCTTCATAACGTCCACAGACCAAGGCGATACGCGGCAACTTCGCCAGCGCTTCCACCCTGCCCTGCGTCAGCCGCGCTCCTTGCGGACTGAGGTAAATCACATGCACCGGTTCCGGTGCGGCCTCACGCACAGCCTTGAGGGCGTCGCGCAAAGGCTGAATCAGCATCACCATCCCCGGTCCGCCGCCGCAGGTGCGACCGTCCACGGTGCGGTAATTGTCGGTGGCGTAGTCGCGCGGATTCCAGGTTTCCACCTGCAGCAGCTCACGCTGTTGCGCACGCCCCACCACACCGACCGCAGCACACTGACGCATGAAGTCGGGAAACAGCGTGACGACATCGATGCGCATGATCCTCAACCCTTTATGCAGCGCCAGGCGCGCTCAGAATTCAGGATCCCAGTCCACCACCATGCGCCCGCCGGATAAATCCACCGAACGCACATAAGAACCCTGGATGAAAGGAACCAGCCGCTCACGCGTACCGTCCTTCACTACCACGACGTCGTTGGCGCCGGTCGCGAACAGGTGACTGACCCGACCCAGTGCCACGCCTTCCGTGGTGACGACCTCCAGACCTTCGAGGTCGACCCAGTAAAACTCATCCTTGCCGGGAGGCGGCAGCAGTTCGCGGGCGACAAAAATATCCTGTCCCACCAGCGCTGCCGCTGCATCACGGTCGTCCACTCCAGGAAATTGGGCGACAAGCCCTTTGCCCTGCGGACGACCCTTCACTCCCGCGATCTCCGTCTCCATACCCGGCGCCGATATGAGCAGCCAGGGCTGGTAGGTGAAGATCCGCGTGCGGGGCTCGGTCCAGGATTCGATCTTGAGCCAGCCCTGCACGCCGTACAGCCCGACGATGCGTCCGACCAGGACGCGCCGACCGGCTGCGGTCATACTCAGGCAGCCTGCTGCTTGCCGGCTTCCTTGACCAGGGACGCGACCTTATCGGTCAGCTGCGCACCCTTGGAAACCCACTCCTGCACGCGGGTGACGTTCAGCTCAAGGCGCTTGTCCTTGCCCGAAGCAACCGGATTGTAGTAACCCACGTTCTCAATGCTGCGGCCGTCGCGCTTGTTGCGCTGATCGGTGACAACGATGTGGTAGAACGGACGGCCCTTGGCGCCGCCGCGCGAAAGACGAATCTTGACCATAAGTAAAAGCTCCAGAGTTGCCGTATGCCGGCAGCACGCACGAGACCGTGCGCGGTAAACGCGGCATTTTAATGAATTTTGAGGAAAAAGGAAGAGCTGGCAGGCAAATTCAGCCCGCACAGCCGGCCAGGCCGTTCAGTCTCAGCGCATCGGCGGCAAACCGCCGCCCATGCCGCCCATGCCCTTCATGGCGCCACGCATCTGCCGCAGCAGGCCCTTGGTGCCGCCCTTGGAGAGCTTGGACATCATCTTTTCCATCTGCATGTACTGCTTGAGCAGACGGTTGACGTCAGCCGGCTGGGTGCCAGAGCCGCGTGCCACGCGAGCGCGGCGCGAACCGTTGAGCAGGTCCGGATGGCGACGTTCTTTCTTGGTCATCGACTGGATGATCGCGACCATGCGCTTGATCTCACCATCGTTGACCTTGGATTTCACATTCTCGGGCAGGCCGGATACACCCGGCAGCTTGTCCATGAGACCGGCTAAGCCACCCATGTTGGTCATCTGTTCAAGCTGGTCGCGCATGTCATTGAGATCGAAGCGCTTGCCCTTGATGACCTTCTCGGCGAGCTTCTGCGCCTTTTCCTGATCGACCTTGCGCTCCACTTCCTCGACCAGCGACAACACGTCGCCCATGCCAAGAATGCGCTGCGCCACGCGATCGGGATGGAACGGCTCCAGCGCGTCGGTTTTCTCACCGGCGCCAAGGAACTTGATCGGCCGGCCGGTGACATAGCGAACCGACAGCGCCGCACCACCACGCGCATCACCGTCGGTCTTGGTCAGCACCACGCCGGTGAGCGGCAATGCCTCAGCGAACGCCTTGGCCGTATTGGCGGCGTCCTGACCGGTCATGGAGTCGACCACGAACAGGGTTTCGATCGGCGTGATCGCGGCGTGCAGCGCCTTGATCTCGGCCATCATCGCCTCGTCCACGTGCAGGCGACCGGCGGTATCGACCAGCAGCACATCAACCACTTCGCGACGCGCGGCGGCGATGGCGTTCCTGGCGATATCGACCGGGTTCTGTCCTGCTTCGGACGGGAAGAACTTCACGCCCACCTGTTCGGCCAGCGTACGCAGCTGCTCGATAGCGGCCGGACGGTAGACGTCACAACTCACCACCATCACCTTTTTCTTCTTGCGCTCGGTGAGGAAGCGGGCGAGCTTGGCCACAGTGGTGGTCTTGCCCGCGCCCTGCAGACCGGCCATCAACACCACGGCGGGCGGCTGCTGGGCGAGATTGAGCTCAGCGTTGGAAGTGCCCATCAGCGCGGTCAATTCATCGCTGACGACCTTTACCAATGCCTGACCCGGCGACAGGCTCTTGAGCACTTCCTGGCCGACCGCGCGCACCTTCACACGCTCGATCAGCGCCTGCACCACCGGCAGCGCCACGTCGGCCTCCAGCAGGGCAATGCGCACCTCTCGCATCGACTCGCGGATGTTCTCCTCGGTCAGGCGACCGCGGCCACGCAGGCGGTTGACGGTAGTAGAGAGGCGTTGGCTGAGGGACTCGAACATAAGGAGCTGATGGCTTGAGAGGATCGCAGAGTATAGCGGACCTCGGGCGCAGGACTGAGAACCCCTTTTCCGCGTCACTTGGCCACCCGCTGCACAGCCGGCCAACTTACCCCCTACACTCCCGCGTCATGGCCATTACCGTCTTCGCCCTGCTCGCCGTCGTGCTCTACCTCACCGCCGCCGCGGGGCTGGCTCGCCCCCTGCTGAGCGGAGGACAGCCACTGAATCGTTCGGCGTTATCGCTGGCCGGCGGCGCGGTGTTGATCCATGCCGGCGTCCTCCTGAGCATCCATCGCGGTTCGCTGGATCTGCATTTCTTCTCCGCGCTCTCTCTGATGGCATGCGTGGTTTCGGCGCTGACGCTGGTAGTCAACAGCTCACGCCCGGTGGCGGCACTGGGCGTGATCGTGTTCCCGCTTACCGCCTTGTTCCTGTCGGCGGATACTTTTCTGGCACCCGCAACTTCGCCCGAACCACTGGAATGGCAGATCAAGTTGCACGTGACGGTGGCGCTGCTGGCCTTCAGCGTTTTATCTATCGCAGCGGCGCTGGCGATCCTGCTGGCGATACAGGAACGGGCGCTGCGCCATCGCCAGTTTGGCCCGTGGTTGCGCGCACTACCCCCGCTGACGTTGACGGAGACGCTGCTGTTTCGCCTGATCGGCGCGGGCTTCCTGCTGCTCACGCTGACCTTGCTCACCGGCATCCTGTTCGTGGAAAACCTGTTTGGCCAGCACCTGATCCACAAGACCGTGCTGTCGATCATCGCTTGGCTTGTTTTCGGCGCCCTGCTCTACGGTCGCTGGCGCCACGGCTGGCGCGGCCGCAGCGCAGTCAATCTCACGTTGACTGGCATGGGCGTGCTGCTGCTGGCGTTTTTCGGCACCAAGGCGGTGCTGGAGCTGATACTGCACCGAACGCCCTGATCGCCATGACCTCCGACCAGTTCGTCCTCACCCTTTCATGCCCGGATCGCGCCGGCATCGTGGCAGCGGTATCGGGACACTTGGCCGGACAGGGCTGCAACATCGTGGAAGCGCAGCAATTCGGTGACCCCGAGACGGCACGTTTTTTCATGCGTCTGGTATTCCAGAGCGCCAATCTTGCGCTCGACGAACTGCGCCTGCGTTTCGCCAAGGTAGCCGATGCGTTCGGCATGCAATGGACGCTGCGCTATCGCGCTGAACGTCGTCGCGTATTGCTGCTGGTGTCGAAGTTCGACCACTGCCTGGCCGACGTGCTCTACCGCTGGCGCATCGGTGAGTTGCCGATGGAGATTGTGGGCATCGTTGCCAATCATCCGCGCGATACGTACCGGCATCTGGATTTCGACACCATACCGTTCCATTACTTGCCCACGAACCGCGAGCATCGCGTGGCACAGGAAGCTGCGCTGTCAGAGCTAATCGAAACCAGTGGCGCGGAGCTGGTGGTACTTGCGCGCTACATGCAGGTGCTATCGGGCGAATTGGTGAGCCGGCTGGTCGGTCGCTGCATCAATATCCATCATTCGTTTCTGCCTGGCTTCAAGGGTGCACGTCCGTATCACCAGGCGTACCGCCGCGGCGTCAAGCTGATCGGCGCCACCGCGCATTTCGTCACGGCAGACCTCGACGAAGGGCCGATCATCGAGCAGGACATTGAACGCGTCACCCACGTCGATACGCCCGATGATCTGATACGCATCGGCCGCGATATTGAAAGGCGCGTGCTGGCCCGCACGCTGCGGCTCTATCTCGATGACCGTGTGCTGCTCAACGGCAGCAAGACGGTTGTGTTCACTTCCTGACCCGGAGATGTTCGTGGAACTGATCGGCATGCTCGACTCGCCCTATGTCCGTCGCGCCGCGATTTCGTTGCGTCTGCTGGGCATTCCGTTCACGCACCGCTCGTGGTCGGTGTTCCGCAACTTCGATGAGTTCCAGCAACTCAATCCGTTGGTGAAGGCGCCGACACTGTTGTTCGATGACGGCAGCATGCTGACCGAGTCCAGTCTGATCATCGATTGGGCCGAGACCCTTAGTAATCGCCCCGCCCTGATGCCGCGCGACAGTGCCGAGCGTAAGCGCGCGCTTCGGCTGGTCGGCATCGCGCTGGCAGCCAGCGAAAAGAGTGTGCAGATCGTTTATGAGTACAAGCGCGACCCAGAGAAGCGCGACGCCGGTTGGTTGAAGCGCGTCAAGGGTCAGCTGCACGCGGCTTATGACCTGCTTGAGCGCGAACTCGACAGCGTCGATGGATGGCTGTTTGGGGATGCGCCGGGACAGGCGGACGTTTCTGTTGCCGTGGCGTGGGGCTTCACGCAACTGGTAGCCGCCGATACGATCGATGCAACGGCCTATCCGCGACTCATGGCCTTCTCGAAGAGGGCTGAACAGCATCCGGATTTTGCGGCGCTGCCGCCGGTCTGAGTATTCATTCCCTCTCCCCCGTGGGGAGCGGGCCGGGCTGACGGGGCACTCTTGAGATAGTGCTAAGTCAAAGCCGGCTTTGTTCCACCGTTATCGCGAGCACCCGCCCCTCACCTCGATCCTCTCCCCGCCGGGGAGAGGAAGGAAAATTCAGCGGCAAGCATCGATCGCCTGCGAGAGCCGCTCCACGGCAATCACTTCCATCTCGCCTACCTTGCCCTTCTTGGGTGCATTGGCCTTGGGCACGATGGCTTTCTGAAAGCCATGATGCGCCGCTTCCTTGAGACGCTCCTCTCCGTTGGGTACGGGGCGAATCTCACCCGAAAGGCCAACCTCGCCGAAGGTGATGGTCTTTTCCGGCAAAGGCCGGTCGCGCCGCGATGACAACACGGCCAACAGTACCGGCAAGTCCGCCGCGGTTTCCTGCACGCGGATGCCGCCCACCACATTGACGAACACGTCCTGATCGTACGCAGCGACGCCACCATGGCGATGCAGCACCGCCAGCAACATCGCAAGACGGTTTTGCTCCAGGCCCAGCGTCACCCGCCTCGGATTGCCGAGCGAGGACTGATCGACCAGCGCCTGCACTTCGACCAGCAGCGGCCGCGTGCCTTCGCGCGTCACCATCACCGCGCTGCCTGACGTCGGCCCGCTGTGCGAGGAGAGGAAGATCGCCGAGGGATTGGGCACTTCGCGCAGCCCCTTCTCCGACATGGCGAACACACCCAGCTCGTTCACCGCGCCGAAGCGGTTTTTGAACGCACGCAACACACGGAAGCGGCTGCCCGATTCGCCCTCGAAATACAGCACCGCGTCCACCATGTGCTCGAGCACACGTGGACCGGCAATACCGCCTTCCTTGGTGACATGACCGACCAGGAACACCGAGGTCCCGGTTTCCTTGGCAAAGCGCGTGAGCTTGGCCGCCGACTCGCGAACCTGGCTCACCGAACCCGGCGCCGCGGTGAGCAGTTCGGTCCAGATGGTCTGGATGGAGTCGATCACCAGCACGCGCGGCCGATTGCTCAGGGCCTGTTCGATGATGCGTTCGATGCAGGTTTCCGCCAGCGCATGCAGAGGCGCCAGCGGCAGGTCCAGGCGCTGCGCGCGTGCGGCGACCTGGGCCAGCGACTCCTCGCCAGTGACATACACGCTTGGCATCTGCATACCCAGCGTTCCCAACACCTGTAGCAGCAGCGTGGATTTGCCGATGCCGGGATCACCACCAATCAGCACCACCGAACCATCGACCAGACCGCCGCCCAGCACACGATCCAGCTCGCCGATTCCAGTGAGCGTGCGTCTCTCTGAAGTAAGCGCCACCGCCGTCAGCGGCGTCACCTTGGGTGAACCCGCGGCGGCACCGGCATAGCCCGTCGTGCTGCGCGCGGCACCTGCCGACTTCACTGCCGGCTGCACCACGAACTCACTCAACGTGTTCCAGGCACCGCATTCGATGCACTGGCCCTGCCACTTGGAATGCTCCGCCCCGCAATCGGTGCAGATGTAGGCGGTCTTGGCTTTGGCCATGCGGGTGTCCTGTGAGTCGTGCGCAATGCGGGAAGCTTAGCCGCCCTGCATCGCAAACCGCGAGACGCCCTGACCCGAACTGCTTGATGGGAACCTCAAAGATACAGCCATTGCGCAGCATCAATCAGCCCATTGCATGGGCTTGATACGGTCCGCGGGATGTCCAGATGAACGGCCCTTGAGATGGCAAAGAAGATATCCCTATTCCCCAAGCACCCAGAGCGCATCTGCTGGGGCTGCGACAAGTACTGCGCCGCGGTTTCCTTGCGCTGCGGCAACGGCTCCGGCCGCACGCCCCACCCCATCGAATTGCTTGGAGACGACTGGCTGGAGCATGGCAAATGGGGTTTCGAGCTCCCAAAAGCGCGCCATCAAGGCAGTACGCCCGCAAAGGGCCCGGACGAGCCAAGCGAGTCGTAGCGGTACAGCTCTGTTATCGGCGCAGCGCACCGGGCAACGGCTGGCGCCTGGCAGGGTCAGTGCTCGTCTTCGACAAACAGCACGCGACGAGTCATGCCGCAGGTGAGATCGTAGGAGATGGTGCCGGCTTGCGCGGCGACGATCTCCACCGGCAGCTCTGGCCCCCAGAGCATCACACGATCGCCCACTTTCGCCTCGGGCGCATGGCGCAAGTCCAAGGTGATCAGATCCATCGACACACGACCGATCAGTGGCACGCGGCGATCACCGACCAGCACCGGCGTGCCAGCCACAGCGCTGCGCGGATAGCCGTCGCCATAGCCGACGGCGGCAACGCCGACAGGCATATCTTCGGGACAAGTCCAGGTGCCGTTGTAACCGATGCGCTCACCTTTGCCGATGCGGTTGACCGCAATCAGGCAGGTGCTCAGCGTCATGGCCGGACGAAAACCGAAATCAGCGCCAGTCTTGCCATCGACCACCGACAATCCGTACAGCAGGCCGCCCGTGCGCACCCAGTCACCCTTCGCATCGGCCCAGCCAAGAACGGCGGCGGAGTTCGACAACGAACGCGGCCCGCGCAGGCCGCGCGTCGCCTCGGCAAAACGAACAATCTGCGCCGGTGTCTGCGTGCCGTCGAACACTTCCGACTCGGCGAAATGGGTAAGCAAGCCGATCTCGGAATCAATGCCGGGCATCGCCGCCAATTGCGCATGAACGAACGCCACCGCTTCCGGTGCAATACCGAGGCGATGCATGCCGCTGTCCACCTTCAGCCACACGCGCAACAGGCCGCGCGCCGGCGAGGCTTCGTTGAGCCAGTGCAGCTGTTCCTCGTGATGGATTGCCGCATCCAGATTCAGCCGCTGCATCTCGGCGATATCGCTGGCGCGGTCGGGCCCGGACAACACCACAATGCGCTGCCGATGTCCCGCCGCGCGCAGGCGTAAGCCATCACCCAGTGCCGCTACTGCAAACGCATCGGCATCACCGTCGAGTGCCCGAGCGACACGCTCCAGACCATGCCCATAGGCATCGGCCTTCACCACCGCCATCACCTTCGCCGGCGCAGCCAGCTGCTTGATGCGGGCGAGATTGTGGCGCAGTGCGCCGAGATGGATGGTGGCGACAGTGGTACGGCTCATGCCTGCTTGGCGCCGGAAAGCGACGCGATGAAAAGAGATGGAAAAAGAAGCGGACCGACCGGTCCGGGCAAGGCCCGAAGCTTAGCAGCCTTGTCCGAGCCGGACCGACCCGACACCCCTACCCTACCTCCCGGACACGGCACCCGCGAAGGCGCACCCATGACTTTCCCGGGGCAATGGGTGGCTTACGCCATCAACCGCTCAGTGAGTGTCTCGATTCACACAGCGCTGCATGGCGGCACGGTGGGCCTTGTTGTATTCGGACTGCGTCATGGCACCGGAGGCGAGCGCATCCTGCAGATCAGTCATTTGCTTGCCGCAGGTCTCGTTGTTCTGCACCACCCGGGTATCGCTGCCGCAGCCAGCGAGCGCCATACATGTTCCGACCAGTAACGCGGGAATCACGGTTCTGTTCATGGCAGTCCCTCAGATGACGCCCAATACCAGCAACACGATCAGGATGATCACGATAAGGCCCAAGCCTCCGCTGGGGCCGTAACCCCAAGAGCGGCTATAGGGCCACGACGGCAGCGCGCCGAGCAAAAGCAACACGATGATGAGCAGAAGGATCAGCGACATGTGTTGTGCCTCGTGCAGGAAACCGGCTACGAGGGTGCGCCGCGGCATGTGAACCTCTCACCCGTTTTGCGTGCAAATCGCGCATAGAACGGATGCGGTACAGGTGCCGTTCCCTTAACGGAACGGCACCTAAAGGGAGCAACGTCCGACCATTGGACGGCTATTCAAAGGCGCCGACGAACGAATCTGGCGCGTAGTTCTCGAACTTCGTGTAATGGCCGAGGAAGGTGAGCTTCACCGTATCGGTCGGACCGTTACGCTGCTTGCCGATGATGATTTCGGCCAGGCCCTTATCGGGCGATTCCTTGTTGTAGTACTCGTCGCGGTAGATGAACATGATCACGTCCGCGTCCTGCTCGATAGCGCCCGACTCGCGCAGGTCCGACATCATCGGTCGTTTGTCGGCGCGCTGTTCCAGCGAGCGGTTCAACTGAGACAGCGCGACGACTGGACAATTGAGCTCCTTCGCCAGGCCTTTCAACGAACGCGAAATCTCCGAGATCTCGGTTGCGCGGTTTTCCTTGTTGCCCGGTACCTGCATCAGCTGCAGGTAATCGATCACGATCAGACCCAAGCCGCCATGCTCGCGATGCAGGCGACGCGAGCGCGAACGCAGCTCCACCGGCGACAAGCCCGGTGTGTCGTCGATGAAGATCTTTGCCTCGGACAGCAACGCGATGGCATTGGTGACGCGCGGCCAGTCCTCTTCGGCCAGGTCGCCGTTACGCAGGTGCTGCGCGTGAATTCGGCCGACCGAGGAAATCATACGGAAGGCCAACTGCGAGGCCGACATTTCCATCGAGAAGATCGCTACTGCCTTCTTGCCACGCATCGCAACCGATTCGGCGATGTTCACCGAGAACGCCGTCTTGCCCATCGAGGGACGCGCGGCGACGATGACCAGGTCGGAGGGCTGCAGACCCGAGGTGAGCTCGTCCAGATCGGAAAAGCCGGTGGAGACACCGGTGAGCTGGCCCTTGTTCTCGAAGCGCTCGGAGAGAATCCGAAACGCGTCCTTGACCGCCTCGCGCATCGACACGGTATCTTTCTTGCCGCGGGCACCCGACTCGGCGATCTTGAATACCGCCTGCTCGGCGCGCTCAAGCACCTCGTGCACGCCCATTCCTTCGGGCTGATAGCCGTCCTCGGCAATGCCGGTACCGGCGTCGATCAGCTGACGCAACACCGACTTTTCGCGCACAATGTCGGCGTAAGCGCCAATGTTTGCCGCGCTGGGCGTGGTGTTGGCTAGCTCGATCAGGTACGCGGCGCCGCCGATCATCTCGCCCAGGCCGTTGGCTTCGAACCAGTCGCCCAGGGTCACTGCATCGCACGGCATGCCCTTATTGGCCAGCTCGGTGATGGCGCGCCAGATCAGGCGATGATCTCTGCGATAGAAATCCTGCTCGCCAAGGCGATCAGCGACCTTGTCCAGCGAATCCGGAGCCAGCATCAGGCCGCCCAGCACTGCCTGCTCCGCATCGATGGAATGCGGCGGAACGCGCAGCGCGTCGATATTAGGGGCGGACTTGCGCTCGGAACGACCCGAACGCTCAGAGCGTTCTGGTCGATCAGGGCGATCGGAAACGAAGGGCATCGCGATTCCTCGCAGCGGACCGGCGCACGGCCGCCGGCAGCATGACGTTGGGCACAGAGCATACGCGGCACCATCTCAGGCCGCGAGACAATAACTCTGTGGATAAGCTGTGTTTGGTTGTGGATAAGCCGATGGGCCGACTACCAAAACAAACGGGCGCCCTGGGGGCGCCCGTTCGGATACAGCTGGCGATGGGGCGACTTACTTCTCGCCGACCACGATCACCGTGACCTGGGTCTGCAAGTCGGCGTGCAAGGCAATCACTGCCACGAACTCGCCGGTGTGACGGATCGGGCCTTCACCCTGGATCACTTCACCCTTATTCACTTCGTGGCCTGCAGCGGTCAGGGCCTCGGCGATTTCGCGCGGGCCGACCGAGCCGTACAGCTTGCCTTCCGGGCTGGCATTCGCGGCGATGGTCACCGAGACGCCTTCCAGCTTGGCCTTGCGGCCTTCGGCGCCGGACAGCTGCGAAGCAGCCTTGGCTTCGTACTCGGCGCGGCGCTTCTCGAAGGCTTCGAGGTTGGCGGCGTTGACACGCACTGCCTTGCCCTGCGGCAGGAGGTAGTTGCGGCCGTAACCCGGCTTCACATTGACCTTGTCGCCAAGGTTGCCGAGGTTGCGGACTTTCTCAAGAAGAATCAGTTCCATGGTGGTTCCTTTTCGTTAGCACCGGTATGGCCCGGCGCAGCCGTGGACGGCTGTCCGAAGAGTTGAATCACGCCCAGCCCGAAGGCTGGGCGCGAGCCACGATCAGATGTCGTGGTTGTCGGTGTACGGCAGCAGAGCCAGGAAGCGGGCGCGCTTGATAGCGGTCGCCAGCTGACGCTGGTAGCGGGCCTTGGTGCCGGTGATGCGGCTCGGCACGATCTTGCCGTTCTCGGACACGTACTGGCGCAGGGTGTTGAGATCCTTGTAATCGATCTCTTTGACCTTTTCGGCCGTGAAGCGGCAGAACTTGCGGCGGCGGAAGAACTTGGACATGTCTGTGCTCCTGATCAGTCGTCGCTGTCGCGATCGTTGTCACGGTCGTCGCGTTCACGACGGGCCGGGCGCTCATCACCATCGCTGTCGTCATCGCGGCGGCGCGAGGACTTGGCGTCATCCTTTTCCTTGCTCTTCAGGATGAACGACTGCTCAGTGTCGGCCTCGTCGCGGCGAACCACGAGGTGGCGCAGCACGGCGTCGTTGAAGCGGAAGCCCGACTCCAGCTCGTTCAGCGCGTTCTGGCTGACTTCGATGTTGAGCATGACGTAGTGAGCCTTGGCCAGGTTCACGATCGGGTAGGCCAGCTGACGGCGGCCCCAGTCTTCCAGACGATGAATTTTGCCACCGTCGGTCTCGATCAGCGCCTTGTAGCGCTCGATCATCGCCGGAACCTGTTCGCTCTGGTCAGGGTGGACCAGAAACACGACTTCGTAATGTCGCAGGGACATTGTTGGGTAACTCCTTGTGGATGCGGCCGTAATGGCCTCGCAGCCTCCCGCCCTATGCGGTGAGGCAAGGTTCCATCCGGGCCTTTGGGGCGCGGACAGAAGCGGAAGTGTAAGGGAATTCAGGCGCTTGGGGCAAGTGGTTGAAAAACCACGGCCTGGGATGAATGGCCGTCATCCCAGGCCGAAGGCGCTGGATCCCAGCTTTCGCCGGAATGACGGCAAACTGCAAGGATGACGGCAAATTGCAGTGATGACGGCAAATTGCCGGAGTGACGGCAGGTTGCCAGGCGGCAGCTCAGCCGACAGTAAAGCTCTCGCCGCAACCGCATTCCCCGGTGGCATTGGGGTTGTGGAAGACAAAGCTGGCGTTCAGCCCCTGGCGCTGGAAGTCGATCACGGTACCGTCCACCAGCGGGAGACTCTTGCCGTCCACGATCAGTGGCACGCCATCCACATCCACTACCTGATCGTCGGTACCCAGCGCATCGGCCAGGTCAACCACATAACCGAAGCCGGAACAGCCCGTGCGCTTCACACCGAAACGCACACCAGCCGCACCGGGGGTACCGGCAAGGAAGCTGCGCATGCGTTCGCTGGCGGCGGGAGTGATGGTGATGGTCATGGGCAATGCAACTACCAGAGTGTTTCGATGGTCGGAAATCGGGCGCGAAGGGTCGCTACCTGAACGATACGTACATTATCATGCCGAGTTCGTCTTACGCGTCCGATATGCGGCGCCCAGCAGGAGTTTCAATCCATGACGGTGGTTAGCCCGATCGTATCGAGCGTGAAGCAGGCTCTTTCCGGCAGCATCGAAGCCGGCAGCATCGTGACTGTGCGCGGCTGGGTCCGTACACGGCGCGATTCCAAGGCGGGCCTGTCCTTCGTCAACGTGAGCGACGGCTCCTGCTTCGACCCGATCCAGGCGGTGGTCACGGACCAGGCCGCCAATTACGAAAGCGAGGTGAAGCATCTCACCGCCGGCGCGGGCGTGATCATCACCGGCACGCTGGTGGCTTCGCAGGGCAAGGGTCAGAGCTTCGAGATCCAGGCCACGGAAGTGACCGTGACCGGCTTCGTGGACGATCCGGAAACTTATCCGATCCAGCCCAAGCAGCATTCGATGGAATTCCTGCGCGAAGTGGCTCACCTGCGTCCGCGCACCAACTTGTTTGGCGCGGTCACCCGCGTGCGCCACACCATGATGACGGCGATCCACCGCTGGCTCACCGAGCAAGGCTTCTTCTGGATCAACACCCCGATCATCACCACTTCCGACGCCGAGGGCGCCGGCGACATGTTCCGCCTGTCCACGCTGGACCTGGCCAACCTGCCGCGCGACGACAAGGGCAAGATCGACTTCCGCAAAGATTTCTTCGGCCGTGAGGCGTTTCTCACCGTGTCCGGCCAGCTCAACCTCGAGGCCTACTGCCTGGCGATGAGCAAGGTGTACACCTTCGGCCCGACCTTCCGCGCCGAGAACTCCAACACGCCACGCCACCTCGCCGAATTCTGGATGGTGGAGCCGGAGATCGCGTTCGCCGACCTCAATGCCAACGCCGATTGCGCCGAAGGTTTCCTCAAGGCCATCTTCAAGGCCGTGCTGGAGGAGCGCCCGGATGACATGGCGTTCTTCGCAGAGCGCGTGCAGCCCGATGCAATCAGCCGTCTGGAAGCCTTTATTGCCGAACCGTTCGAGCGCATCGACTACACCGAGGCCGTCGAGATCCTGAAGAAATCGGGCCAGAAGTTCGAATTCCCGGTGGCCTGGGGCATCGACCTGCAGACGGAGCACGAACGCTACCTGGCGGAGAAGCACGTCGGACGCCCGGTGGTGGTGATGAACTATCCCGAGCAGATCAAGGCGTTCTATATGCGTCTGAACGACGACGGCAAAACCGTGGCTGCGATGGATGTGCTCGCTCCCGGTATTGGCGAAATCATCGGCGGCAGTCAGCGCGAGGAACGCCTGGACTATCTGGACCGCCGCATGGCCCATTTCGGTCTCGATCCCACTACCTACGGCTGGTATCGTGACCTGCGCCGTTACGGCACCGTGCCGCACGCGGGCTTTGGCCTCGGCTTCGAGCGCCTGCTGGTCTACGTATGCGGCTTGTCCAACATCCGTGATGCCATCCCCTACCCGCGTGCGGCGGGGACGGCCGAGTTCTGATCCACCCTATCGCTATGCGCAACCGTCAGATCGCCACTACCGCCCTCCTTTTTGCCGCCGTCGTGATCGGTGGCTGCCACAGTGTGAAAACGCTGGTGCCGCCCAACCTGCGACCGCCCGAAGACAGCCGCGTCAGCCTGGACCAAGCCAAACAGGCGCTGCAGCAGGCTACGCCGTGCTGCAGCACGTTCGCCGACTTCTCCTACCAGAACAGCCTGCCCTGGCAACCGAGGAAATTTGTGCTGGGTCCGGGCAGCATGGTGGTCAATCTCAATGGCGAGCGGAGTTATTTCCTCAGTTTCAGTCTGCCACGCGAAGCCAAACTCCCTTACCGCGTCGCGCTGAAGTCGGAATTGAATGGTCGCTGGCTGCGCGCCAGCTACCTGTTCGCGCCCACGGTGGTGGTCCTGGACGATGCTTTCCAGCAGATCGACACCAAGGACGTGGGCTTGTGCGAGCACATGGGCTGGACAGACGAAACCACGGGTGCCTTCGGCAGCGTCGAGGTCACCGACCAGCGTGCGCGCTACCTGGTGCTATACAGCTCGGCCAAGCAACAGGCCAGCAGCACCTATTGGGAGCAGTCGCCGGCCAGCTTCTCTGCCGAAGCACCCGTGAAGATGGCCACGGCAGGCTCATTCAAGGTGCCGCATGGCCCGGATGGCACCATCTGGGTTGGCTTGATGGACAAGACGTATAAGGATGCGGTCGACAACGCCATCTGCGCCAAACCAGCGCAGGGCAACGGCGTGCTGAGCACGATACGCGACGCGATCCCTCTGCCCGGCACCGGTGACGGCAACAAAACCGGCGCGCCCAAGGCAACGGCCACGCCGAACGGCAGCACGGACACCACCACTCCGCCGACGGACAGTGCAGCCAAGGGTTGAGCGCACGTCCTCGCAACAGTCGATAACAGGCACGGCATGATCGAGCTTTACCTGACCTTACTGATAGCCGGCGTTGCCGGCTTCCTTCTGCACTTTGGCTCGCAATACCGCGTGGCCTCGCTGCTGCGGCGCCACCACCCGCACGAGTGGCAGATCATCGCCGAAGCCGATGGACGCCCAGCCAATGCGCTGCGCACCTGGATCCGCCTGCAGCTCGCACTGAGATCGCCGGTGCTGCCGGCGCTGGAAGACAACGCCATCACGCGCTGGCGGCTGGCTTGGCGTTACAGTCTGTGGGTGGCGTGGCTGTGCTGGTTTGGTGCGCTCGGCATCCAGCTCAGCGCGCGATAGTTCCCTTCCCTTTGAGGAGCCCGTCATGTTGCTGGATCTCAGCGGGCGTCACGCCCTTGTTTGCGGTGCCTCGCAAGGCATCGGCCGTGCCAGTGCCATCGAGTTGGCCGAACTGGGCGCCAGCGTCACCTTGCTGGCTCGTTCGGCGGACACGCTCAAAGCGGTCGCCGAGGCGTTGCCACGCAAGCATGGACAGCAACATCGCTGGTTCGCCGTGGACATGTCGCAGACGGACAACCTGCGAACCGCGCTTGCCGACATGGTGGCCAGCAGTCCGATGCAGATCCTGATCAACAACACCGGCGGCCCGCCAGGTGGCCCGGCGCATGCGGCCGAAGCCGAGGCGTTCGAAGCGGCGTTCCGCCAGCATCTGCTGGCCGGGCAGGCGCTGGTTCAGGCGCTGCTGCCAAACATGCGGGCCAGCAGCTACGGGCGCATCGTCAACGTGATCTCCACCTCGGTGAAGGAACCGATCACAGGACTGGGCGTTTCCAACACCGTGCGTGCGGCTGTGGCGGCGTGGGCAAAGACGCTCTCCAGCGAACTGGCGCCCGATGGCATCACCGTGAACAACGTACTGCCCGGCTACACACGCACCGCGCGCCTGGACGGCCTGCTCGCCGCACAAGCCAGCAACACCGGGCGCAGCGGGGACGAAATCGCCCAGGGCATGCTTGCTTCGGTGCCGGCGCGACGCTTTGGCGAAGCCGCCGAAGTGGCAGCGGTGATTGCGTTCCTGTGCACGCCCGCGGCAGCCTATGTGAACGGCGTGAGCATTGCCGTAGACGGTGGACGCACGCGCGCGCTGAGCTGACAAGCCGGCGCGATACGCCCGCGTCCGGTGCAATTGGCTGGCGCTGGCCTTAAGCTTGTGCCGATGCCAAACCTGCGCCTCGCCAACCTGATCGACGGTCGCCAGCAGGCGCCTTGTAACGATCAATGGCTGGACGTGTTCGAGCCGGCCACGGGCCAGGTCTTCGCGCACTGTCCCGATTCCTCCGCCGACGATGTCGCCCAAGCCGTTGCGGCAGCGCAGCGTGCCGCGCCTGGCTGGGCTTCGACGCCCACGGAGCAGCGCGCAGGCCTCCTCCACAAGCTGGCCAACCTGATCCAGGCACGGCTGGAGGAATTCGTTGCGCTGGAATCGCGTGACAGCGGCAAGCCGCTGACGCAGGCCCGCAACCTGGACATTCCCCGCGCCATCTCCAACCTTCGCTATTTCGCCGCCGCCATCGTGGCGTGGAGCAGCGAATCGCATGCGATGGAAACCGGGGCGATCAACTACACGCTGCGCCAGCCGCTTGGCGTGGTCGGTTGCATCAGCCCGTGGAACCTGCCGCTTTACCTGTTCACCTGGAAGATCGCGCCCGCGCTGGCCGCCGGCAACACGGTGGTGGCCAAGCCCTCGGAGATCACGCCCTGCACCGCCGCCCTGCTCGGCGAGTTGAGCATCGAGGCAGGCTTTCCGCCCGGTGTGCTGAACATCGTGCTGGGTCGTGGCCCCCAGGTGGGCCAGGCCATCGTGGAGCATCCCGCGGTGAAGGCCGTGTCGTTCACCGGTAGCACGCGCACCGGCGCCCAGATTGCCGCTGTCGCTGCGCCGCAATTCAAGAAAGTGTCGCTGGAACTGGGCGGCAAGAACCCGGCGGTAGTGTTCGAGGATGCCGATCTCAGCGACGCAAACCTCGACACCATCGTGCGATCGGGCTTCGCCAACCAGGGCGAGATCTGCTTGTGCGGTTCGCGACTGCTGGTGCAGCGCTCCATCTACGATGCGTTTCGCCAGCGCTACCTCGAACGCGTGAAGGCGCTGCGCGTGGGCGATCCGAACGACAGCGGCAGCGACCTTGGTGCGCTGGTGTCACGGGAACACTTCGACAAGGTGATGGGTTGTATCGGGCAGGCGCGCGAGGAAGGTGGCCGCGTGCTGTGCGGTGGCGATGCGATGCAGGTGTCCGGCCGCTGTGCTGACGGATGGTTCGTGGCACCTACGGTCATCGAAGGACTGGGTAGCGATGCCGTCACCAACCAGCAGGAAATCTTCGGCCCGGTGGTGAGCCTGATTCCGTTCGAAGATGAAACCGAAGCACTGGCCATCGCCAACGGTACGGGCTACGGCCTGGCCGCCTCGGTGTGGACGCGCGATCTTTCCCGCGCGCACAGCTTTGGCGCACAACTCGACTTTGGCATCGTGTGGATCAACTGCTGGCTGCTGCGCGATCTGCGCACCCCGTTTGGTGGCACGAAACAATCCGGACTCGGTCGCGAAGGTGGCACGGAAGCATTGCGCTTCTTTACCGAGCCGAAAAACATCTGCATACGCTACTGAGAATATCGCCGTGAAAAGCCCACTACAGAAACTGCTCGACAGCAACCGCGAGTGGTCAGCCGCGGTACGCGCGCAGGACCCAGGCTTCTTCGAACGCCTCGCTCAACAGCAAGCGCCAAAGTATCTTTGGATCGGCTGCTCCGACTCGCGCGTACCGGCGACACAGATCGTGGACCTGCCGCCGGGTGACATCTTCGTGCAGCGCAACGTCGCCAACGTGGTGTCGCATACCGACCTCAACTGCCTCAGCACCATCCAGTTCGCCGTTGACGTGCTCAAGGTCGAACACATCCTTGTGGTGGGCCATTACGGCTGCGGCGGCGTGCAGGCGGTACTCGACGAGCGGCGCCTCGGCCTGGTCGACAACTGGCTTCGCCATGTCGGCGATGTGGCACAAAAGCATTCCACGATGCTCTCTTCCATCGACATGATGCACCTGCGCAACAGTCGCCTGTGCGAGCTCAATGCGATGGAACAGGTGGTCAACGTGTGCCACACCACGATGGTGATGGATGCGTGGGAACGTGGCCAGAAACTGTCGGTGCATGCGTGGTGCTACAGCCTGTTCGATGGCCATGTGAACGACTTGGGCATGCACGTCAGTTCGCGCACCGAGCTTTGGCCTGCATACGAGACGGCACTGCAGCGCCTTGGCACCGTGCCTGAGTTCAACCGATGAGCGACGTGATCCGCACCACGCAGGCACCTGCGCCGGTGGGTGCCTATCCGCACGCGCGTCGCGTGGGCGATCTGCTGTTCCTGTCCGGCGTGGGTCCGCGCGAGCCGGGCAGCAATGCCATCCCTGGGAATGTCCACGACGCACAGGGCCACCTGGTGGGCTATGACATCGAAGCGCAGTGCCGGCAGGTGTTCGCGAATGTGCGTGCTGTGCTGGAAGCCAGCGGCGCACGCTGGGAGGACTTGATCGACGTGACCGTATTCCTCACCGACATGGCGCGTGACTTTCCCGTCTACAACCGACTCTATGCCGAGTACTTTGCGGGCGTGGACGCTTGCCGTACCACGCTGGGCATCACGGCGTTGCCTACGCCGATTGCCATCGAGCTGAAATGCATCGCGGCGCTGCCGCAGCGCTGATCGCTGAAACTGGCAATAAACAAAAAAACCGGCGTAGTGCCGGTTTTTTTGTGTCAGGCGCCTGGGTTGTCAGTGACTGGCCGTTGTTGCCGGCAGCGTGGCCTTGGCCGACTTCTTGGCAGACTTGCCGCCCTTCTGGCTGCTGGGCTGGCTGCTCGACTTCTTCTTGTGGTGATGCGAGGAAGAAGAACTGGCCGGCTGAGCGGAAGCCGACTTGGTCGCGGGCGCCGCCTGCGGGGCAGCATCCTGAGCCAACACAGAACCGGAGAGTGCAACACCCGCCACAAGCAGGGAAGCGATCGCGAACTTACGCATGATGATGAGCCTCGAACGTCAGATGTCACGGACCCGGCCGGAACCCGGCGACACGGGTGGCGCAACGGCTAAAACATGGCATGTTTGCGCGCTTGCCGGAACCGCATTTTTCCCGTCTATCTGCGAGATTTCCGCCCTTCGCATCTTGACATTGCAAGACCCTAACAACGCTCGAAGCTTCTTGCGCTCATTCCACACACAGGCGCAGCAACTGAGCGATCGTTTCCTGCAGCTGTGAAGCTTTCGCTTCGTCATACGCGAAGCTGTCCTCGTCCATGTAGTTGAGCTGCGCCAACTCCAGTTGCACGGCCTGCACGCCGGTGTTCGGACGTCCATAATGACGCGTGATGTAACCGCCCTTGAAGCGGCCGTTGACCGCAAAGCTGTATCGCGACTGGCTCTCCAGCACGGTTTGCAGCTTCTGTTGCAGCGCTGGCGCGCAGCTGGCGCCATCAGCCGTGCCCAGGTTGAGATCTGGCAGCCGCCCCTCGAACAGCATGGGCACGCGGCTGCGGATGGAGTGCCCTTCCCACAGCACGACATGACCATGTTCGCCGCGCAGGCGTTCAAGTTCTTGCGAAAGCGCCTCGTGATAGGGGCGCCAGAATTCATTCACCCGCCGTTGAATTTCCTCCGCCGTGGGCTCCGCACCGTCGAGGTAAAGCGGCTTGCCGTCAAAGCCAATGGTGGAAACCAGCCCCGTTTCGCGGTGCCCTGGATACAAAGCCTGACCGTCAGCTGGACGGTTGAGGTCGATCACATAGCGCGATGCTGCCGGCCGCAGCACGCTCGCGCCGATGACTTGGGCCAGCGATTCGTACAAACGACCTACGTGCCAGTCGGTGTCCGGCGAACGCCTTGCGGCGGGCCGCATGCGCACAGCGATGGCGTCGGGAATGTAGCTGCCATCGTGCGGCAGGCTGATCAGCAGCGGCGCGGTGCCGCGATGGAGGGTGACGTTGCTCATCCACCAAGTTTAGCCGCACGGGCTCACGACATCAGCACCAACTCCTCGGCAGAGCTGGGATGGATGGCCACGGTGGCATCGAGGTCGCGCTTGCGCAGTCCCATTTTCATGGCCACCGCGAAGCCTTGCAGCATTTCCTCGGCACCCGGACCAAGCACGTGGATGCCCACGACGCGCTCCTCGTCGCCGGTGCAGAGGATCTTCATCACGCTCTGTGAGGTACGTCCAGCCACCGCCCACTGCAGCGGCGTGAAGCGGCTGCGATAAACGCGCAGCTGGTCGCCATGGCATTCGCGCGCCTGTGCCTCGGTGAGTCCGACCATCGCCAGCGGCGGCTCGGCGAACACCACGCTGGGAATGTTCTCGTAATCCAGCCGGCTGTCGGGCTGGCCGCCGAACAGTCGATCGGCCAGGCGACGGCCAGCAGCCACCGCTACCGGCGTCAGTTCGGGGCGCTCGGTGATGTCGCCCACCGCGCAGATGCCGGCTACATTGGTGTTCTGCCAGGCATCGGTAACAACATGACCCTGCTCGTCGACGTGAACGCCGGCAGCATCGAGGTCGAGCCGATCGCTGTTGGGCGTTCGTCCGATCGCCCACAACACCGCGTCGTAAGGACCGCTGGGACCATTGATCTCATCGTCGAACACGATGCCCTCGGCTTCGCGGCGCAGTCCATCCACCTTCACCGAGTGGATGACCTTGATGCCTTGCTCGCGCATGTGTTCCTCCAGCGCATCCACAAGCTCCGCATCGAAGTCGGTCAGCATACGGCTGCGCACATGCAAGGCCACTTCACTGCCCAGTGCGCGCAGGAGCCCGGCGAACTCGATTGCGATATAGCCGCCGCCCACGACAGCGATGCGGCGCGGCAGTGCGCGCAGCGCAAAGATGTCGTCGGACACCAGGCCCAAGTCGAAACCGGGCACATCGAGCTGACGAGGCCGCCCACCGGTGGCAATGACTACTTGCGTGGCACGCAGTTCATCGCCGCTGGACGTGGCCACGGTATCTGCCGAGACGAAGCGGCCGGTTTCTGCAAATACCTGGATGCCGACATCCGCAAGTCGTACGGCATAACGCCGACGGATGCCGTCGATATAGGTCTGGCGCAACTGCCGAAAGTGTTCCCAGTCGAGCGGGCCTGGCACGGAGGCGAAACCGTAATCGAGCGCGAGATGTTGTTCCTGCGCAAGCTGCGCGGCGTACCAAAGCGCCTTCTTCGGCACACAGCCGACGTTGACGCAGGTGCCACCAAGCGCACCGGGCTCGAGCAGTGCTACGCGTGCACCGTGGCGCGCCGCGCGGAAGGCCGTGGCCAAACCGCCGGAACCACCGCCCAGCACAATCAGATCGAAGGTTTCGGCCATGCCTGTCTCCTGTCCATGCAATCACCCTAAGCGAGTTGACGAGCAGGCGGCGTAAAAATCACGCGCCGAAGCGCGCCGGCGCGTAGGGCGTGGGATCGATTGCCGGTGTGTCGCCTCGCAGCATCGAGGCCACCAGCTCTCCGGTGGCCGCCGACATGCTGACACCGAGCATGCCGTGCGCGGTGGCCAGCGTCAGGTTCGACCAGCGCGTGCTCGGTCCGATGATCGGTATCTCGTCCATGCTCATCGGTCGCCAGCCCCACCATTCGTCCAGCAGCTGCGGGCCCTCCGGTTCCACCAAGCCCTCGGCGGCGCCACGCCGAAGGGCGTCGAGCCGCGTGCGATTGAGGCCTTCTGCATAACCGGAGAATTCCATGGTGCTGCCCAGACGGTAGCCGCTTTCCCAGGTGGTGACGCACACCGCCGCCTCGCGGAGCACCAATGCATGGCGCGGCGCCAGCGCGGGGCGCGTGTAGGTCAGCGAGTAGCCCTTGCCGGGCTGCATTGGTAGACGCAGACCCAGCAACTTGCCAGTGAGCGGCGACCAGGCGCCCAGCGCCATGACCACGCGATCGCCGCGGAACACGCCACGGGTGGTGCGCACGTGGTCGATGCGTCCGTCCTGTGTGCCGAAGTGATCGATGCGCGCTCCGGTCTCGATCAGGCCACCCAGCTCCTTCACACGTCGCGCCAATTCCGCCGCATAGCGATCCGGTCGCAGGCGAGCGTCGCCCGGATGGAACAGGCCTCCGACCACGCCTGGCTTCAGCGCCGGCTCCCGGGCCTCCACCTCTTCGCCGCGAAGGCGCTGCACGTCGACACCGAGACGATCCAGCACCTGTGCGTGGTGTTGCTCATCGGCCTGCAGCGCCTGATGGGTGCGGTAAACATATAGCTCACCCTCTTCGCTGAACTCGCAGTCAAGCCGATCGTCGCGTACCAGCCCTGCAAGCAGGGCTCGCGAACGCTGCAGGATGGCCGAGCGCGCCCGCGCAGCGTGCTCAAAGTCACGCCAGTTGCAATGCCTGGCAAAGCCCAACAGCCAGCGCAGACGTGGACCGTCGAAACGGGGATTGAGGTAAAGCGGCGCGTCCGCACGGAGCATCGAGCGCAACGCCACCCCAAGCATGCCGGGCATCGCCAGGGGGGCGGCATGGCTGGGCGTGATCGTTCCACAATTGCCGTGCGAACTTCCGCAGCCCGGGGTACCCTGCTCCAAAATGCGCACGGTAGCCCCGGACTTCAGTAGGTAGTAAGCACAGGCCAGGCCGATAACGCCGCCGCCGAGAATCAACACATCACTGCGTGAAGCATCCATAAAACTATTGTAGCGTCGCAACTGCCCGACCCTAACCCCGAGGGATCTGAACGATGGAAACGTCAGATGCGAAGTTCAGCAGGATGAAGATGGTTTGTCGTTCGGCCATGGTTTGTGCCGCAACCGTGGCGGTGTCCTTTCCCGGCGGACTCCGCGCGCAGGAGCAGCAGCATCCGGCCACCGCATCGTCGGGTACGCAGGTTTCGCGGGACTTGTTCACCGAAACGGCGCACATAAAAAACGACCTTGCGCGGTACATGTACCTCAAGGAAGTGATGCCGCAACTCACCAAGGAAGACCGCCTGATCGATCAGCAGCTGCTGGCGTCGGTGGAAGACGAGCTAGGGCTCTACGACGAAGCCGTCTACGATTTTCCGTTCGACAATCGCGTGCAGACGCCGGTGACACTGCCCGCCGCCGCCGACTGGCAGGCCACCGATGCGGTGGACCAGATCGTCAAGCTGGCGACCGACCGGCGCATCGTGATGATCAACGAAGCTCATCACGATGCACACACGCGCGAACTCACGCTTGCCCTGCTGCCGAAGTTGCGCGCGGAAGGCTTCAACTACTTCGCCGCAGAGGCACTCGTCAACGGCGACACCGAGCTGATGAAGCGCGGCTACCCCATTGCCAGCTCTGGCAGTCAGTATCTGCATGAGGCTCTGTATGGCGACATCATTCGCGAGGCGATCCGATTGGGCTTCCAGGTGGTGGCCTATGAATCGGAAGCCGACGTACTCGCCGATCGCGAAGCGGGGCAAGCCAACCTGCTCTATCGCAAGGTCTTCGCCAAGGACCCCAAGGCACGCCTGTTCGTGCATGCCGGATACGCTCACATCGACAAGGCACCGGGCAATCTGGGCGGCACCATCAAACCGATGGCAGTGCAGCTCAAGGCGCTGACGGGATTCGACCCGCTCTCGATCGACCAGACACGCTGGCGGGACATCGGCCCCATGCCAGACACCGATCTATACAAGCAGTTGCACGCCCTGTTTCCGGTGGATGGCCCCTCGGTGCTGATCAGCCGGCAAAACGGCAGCGTGTGGGCGTCAGACCCCAGTCGCCATGATGTCGACGTGATACTGCCGCCCTCCGGCCACCAACGCCGCCCGCACTGGTTGAGCCTGGACGGCGTACGCGTGACGCGCGTGGTGTCCAGCGACATGTGCCAGCGCCAGCTGCCCTGCGTGGTCGAGGCGCGATACGCGAATGAGAGTGAGGACGCCATTCCCGCTGATCGGTACGTATTTCTCACCGACAACAGCATCAACACCCTTTATCTTCGGCCGGGGCAGTACAAGATGACCGCCAAGGACCGGGAGGGCCGTACGGTAAGCCAGCGCAACCTCACGGTCGACAAGCCCGGCTCATGATGCATCGAGACCAATTCGAGTAATCACTGAGAACTTTCGCACAACTTATTGATTTGCTAACCTCGGCCGCAATCCATGCCGAGGGGAAGCATGATGTGCCCGGACGACGCCGTTCCTTCCTTATCGCCCGCGCCGTGGCGAACGGCGTGTCCATGGCTACTGGGCATCGTGATTCTGTCGCTGGCGGCCTGCGCCAGCGGGCCCCGCAAACCGGAGCCTACTTTCCGGGATTCCCGTTCCTCGTTGGCTGATCTGCCGGCCCGCGCCCCCACAGGCAGCACAGGCACCGCGAACGATGTGCTGTTTCGCGCCATTGCCCTGGTGGGCACGCCCTATCGCTGGGGCGGCAATACGCCCGACGGCGGCTTCGATTGCAGTGGCCTGGTGGACTACATTTACCGCAACGCCGCCGGCCTGATGCTGCCGCACAGTTCCCGGGAAATGTCCCAGCTCAATGGCTTCCAGGTGCGCCAGATGACAGATCTGGTCAGCGGCGACCTGGTGTTTTTCGCCGGTAACGGCAGCATCAGCCACGTTGGTGTCTATGTCGGCAAAGGGCGCTTCGTGCACGCGCCCAACAGCGGCGGCACGGTGCGGCTGGACGATATCGACGGTCCTTACTGGCGCGATCACTTCGCTTTCGGCAAACGCCTGCTCGACTGAGCAGCCCCATTTTTCCCCTGTAGGAGCGCACCCTGTGCGCGACCGCGGCGTCATGGCATCACTGCTCCGTAGCGCTATCGCGCACTGGTGCGCCCCTACAAAAACCGCCCGCCTTAGCCTCTACCTATCGCTTTCATCGAAAAATTGAATTGTACACAATTTAATTTTGTACTTATGATTGCGCCAATGAAACGGAAGCCCACTCCCGAACACCTGCTGCTGGACCAGCAACTCTGCTTTGCGCTGTATGCCGCCTCGCGTTCCGTCACCGGCCTTTACCGGCCCATGTTGGAACCTTTGGGGCTGACCTATCCGCAATACCTGGTGATGCTGGTGCTGTGGGAGCAGGACGGCCTCACCGTCCGCGAACTGGGCCAGCGCCTGCAGCTCGATTCGGGAACGCTTACGCCGCTGCTGAAACGGCTGCAGGCGGCGGGGTTGGTCAACCGGCAGCGTCGCGTCGAAGACGAGCGCGAAGTGGATATCCGTCTCACCGAGGCCGGCCTCGCCCTGCGCGAGCAGGCTAACGATGTACCTGCATGCATGGCGCAGCGGCTGCAGCTGTCGTTCGACCAGATGCAGCATCTGCGTGATGAACTGAAGCAATTGACCCGGCAACTCCAACTCTCCCCCAATGAGGATTGACCCATGAGCAGCACCAAGATTCTGTACACCGCCACCGCCACCGTCGTCGGCGGCCGCGAAGGCCACGCCAAGAGCAGTGACGGCGTACTCGACCTGCAGTTGGTCGTGCCCAAGGAGCTTGGTGGCCCGGGCGGCGCCGGCAGCAACCCGGAGCAGCTGTTCGCCGCCGGTTATGCGGCATGCTTCGAAGGTGCCATGCGCTTTGTCGCTCGACAGAAAGACGTTGCCATCAACAAGGATTCGTCGGTGACCGCGCACGTCGGCATTGGCCCGCGTGAGCCGACCGGGTTTGGTATCGCAGTGAAGCTGGACGTGAACCTGCCCGGTCTGGATCGCGCTGTGGCGCAGGAACTGATCGACGTTGCCCACCGCGACATCTGCCCGTACTCGCATGCGACGCGTGGCAATGTGGATGTGCAGATCACGCTTGTGTGATTCAACGCGACAGGCTGGAACGACAACGGCGCCGTGAGGCGCCGTTGTTGCGTTGAGGGGAAGTGACCCCTCACCCTGCCCTCTCCCCTTGGGGGAGAGGGTTCAAAGGCTTAGTGAGCCTCGGCACCCGGCGGGTGGGCGTGGCCGTGCTGGATCTCTTCCTCGGTGCCTTCGCGCACTTCGTTGAGTGTGACGTCGAAGTGCAGCGCCTTGCCGGCCATCGGGTGGTTCAGGTCCACATCGACCGTGGTCATGCCGACCTTCTCCACGACCACCACGCGGTGGCCGCCTTCCTTCAGCGCCAGCACGGTGGTCATGCCCGGCTTGAGCTTGGCGGACTGCTGGAAGTACTTCTTCGGCACGCGCTGGGTCATGCCTTGCTGGCGCTCGCCGTAGCCTTCGGCCGGGGCGACGTCAACCTGCAGGCTTTCGCCGGCCTCGTGATCTTCCAGCGCCTTTTCCAGGCCAGGGATCAGCTGACCATGGCCCAGCAACACCCACAGCGGCTCGTTGCGATCGAGAGAACTCTCGACCTTTTCACCGTCCACCGTCAGCGTGTAGTGGAGCGAGATGACCTTGTCCTTGCCAGCCTTCATTGCGTGTCTCGTGAGGAATGCAAACCGCGGATTCTAGCAGCCCGGCTGGCTACTCGCCTGCGCTGGGGCGAATCTGGCCGAAACGCACCCCGTGGGCCTCGGGCCCGATCCAGGCCAGCAGGGCCAGCAGCACCGCTACGCCGGCGATCCACGCCGACATGGCAAACGCCAGGTCGCCGCCATGCCACTTGGCGATCCACAACTGTGCGTTGGCGGTCACCGCGGCGAGCAGATTGCCAGTCTGATAGGCAAAACCAGGCAACGTGCCACGCATCCCCTCCGGCGCCAGCTCATTGAGATGAGTAGGCACCACGCCCCAGGCGCCCTGCACCATCACCTGGATGAGGAACGCGCCCACGGCCAGCAACAGGAGCGAGCCACCGTGCGCCCACAACGGGATCACTGGAATCGCCAGCAATGCCGCCAGGATGATGGCCCGGCGCCGACCGATCCGCTCGGAAAGCGCACCGAAGAACAAACCACCCACCAGCGCGCCGAGATTGAGCATCGCCACCAGCATGAAGGCCGCGCCGGAACCGGTAGGCAGGTGCAGGCTCTCCTCTTCAAAGGTGTGGTAGAGGTCCTGCGAGCCGTGGCTGAACATGTTGAACGCCATCATCAGCAGCATCAAATAGATCGCCAGCTTCCAGTGGCCACGCATGGACTGGAGCAGCCCCTTCTTCTCGCCCGTGGCGCGATCCTGCTGCCATACCTCCGATTCCGGCACGCTACGACGGATGTACAGCACCAGCAGCGCTGGCACCGCGCCGATCACAAACAGGCCACGCCAGCCGATGTGATCCACCAATAGCCAGTTCACCAGCGCGCCGAGGAAGAAGCCGCAGGGATAACCACTTTGAAGCAGGCCCGATACGACGCCGCGCGCCTTGGGCGGAATCGACTCCATGGCCAGCGAAGCGCCAATACCCCATTCGCCACCCATCGCGATGCCAAACAGGAAGCGCAGCACCAGCAGCATGGTGAGCGACGTGGAGAACGCCGTGGCCAGTTCGAACAGCGAGAACAAAATCACGTCCAGCATCAGGATCGGTCGCCGGCCATAGCGGTCAGCCAGCCGTCCAAACAGCAATGCCCCCAACGGTCGCGCAGCGAGCGTAAGGAACAGGCCGTAGGTGACATGTTCCTTGTCGACATGGAATTCCTGCGCTACGCCCACGATCACGAAAGTGAGCAGGAAGTAATCGAAGGCATCCAGCGTCCAGCCAAGGAAGCTGGCAAGCACGGTGTGGCGCTGGGTAGTGCTGAGCTCCCGCAAGGGCGCGAACGGCGACATCGGCAACTCCATCAGGTGATCGCGTCCGCCTGGGGACACTGGGCGCCAAGCGAACCATCATGGCCACTGCAGTGCAAGGGCGACCATCGCAGGGAGTGGCGCAGGCCACGCAGCCAGCGCAAACTCGTCTTCACGTCACGCATTCACGGAGTCCGATGACATGTCCACCATGGACGCCGCCGCTCTCTATCGCATCGCCGAGTCCTACGATCACTGGCTTCAGCGCCGATACGTCCAAGGCAAGCTCGCGACTGACCCCGCATACGCCGCCGCTGCGGAACTGATCGCCAGACACCCCATGCCGCTACTCGACATCGGCTGCGGCATTGGCCTGCTGGGCCAGTACCTGCATGCGCGCGGCGTGGTGACCCAATATCTCGGTGTCGACCACGATCCCCGCAAGATCGAGGCGGGTCAGCGCGCACTACGCCAGTCCGGGCTTGAAGAGACCTTGCAGCTGCGCGTCGAGGACGGCGCCACGACGTACCCGCTGCGAGGGCATGTCGCCATCCTCGACGTGTTGCATTACCTCAGTGAACCCCGGCAGCGTGCCCTGCTGGATAGCGCCATCACGCATCTCGCGCCAGGCGGCATGCTGATCGTACGCAACGTGCTGCGCGAACGCAGCTGGCGCTATGCCGCCACGCGCGTTTCGGAATTTTTCCTGAGCGCAAGCGGCTGGATGCGCGTGGGTGCGCAGCATTATCCGAGCGCTGGCGAGTTGCGCGCCCTGCTGGAGGCTGCAGGCCTCACGGTCACCATCCGCTCGCTGCATGGCAAAACGCCTTTCGACTGCTATCTGATAGTCGCCCAACGCCCGCGCTGAACGGCGCCACCATGCGGTTTTTGCCCAAACAGGCGCGAAGCCCGCGATTACGCTACAATGCACGACGCGGCATTCGCCGTCCTTCCCTCATTGAATACTGCAACGCGGTTCGTTAGAACGCTCCGAGTTGCTCAGGAGCTTCCATGTCTTTCGAATCGCTGGGCCTTGCGCCCGCGTTGTTGCGCGCGCTTGCCGATCAGGGCTACACCGAGCCCACTCCCATCCAGGCCGCGGCCATCCCGATCGTGCTTGAAGGTGGCGACCTGCTCGCCGCCGCCCAAACCGGTACCGGCAAGACCGCCGCGTTCGCGCTACCGTTGCTACAGCACCTTTCCAACGCCGGTGCCACCCAGACGCGCCGTCCGCGCGCCCTGGTGCTGACCCCTACCCGCGAGCTGGCCGCCCAGGTGCATGAAAACCTGCGCGACTACGGCAAGCACATGCGTATCAGCAGCACGACCATCTTCGGTGGCGTCAGCATGGGCCCGCAGATGCAGGCACTGCGGCGCGGCGTCGATGTCATCATCGCTACCCCGGGTCGCCTGATCGACCACATGCAGCAGCGTTCGATCGACCTGTCCGGCGTTGAAGTGCTGGTGCTGGACGAAGCCGACCGCATGCTCGACATGGGCTTCCTGCCGGCGCTCAAGCAGATCCTGACGGCCGTGCCGCGCAAGCGCCAGACGCTGCTGTTCTCGGCCACCTTTGCCCCGCCGATCAAGACGCTGGCGATGCAGTTCATGCATCAGCCGCGCGAAGTGTCGGTGGCCCCGCCCAACAGCGTAGCCACCACGGTCACGCATCACGTGCATCCGGTTGATGCCGCGAAGAAGAAGGACCTGCTATTGCATGTGCTGTCGCAGGACAGCCGCCGCCAGACGCTGGTGTTCAGCCGCACGAAGCACGGCGCCGACAAGCTGGTGAAGTCGCTGGAGCAAGCCGGCCTGCGCGCCGCCGCCATTCACGGCAACAAGAGCCAGAATGCCCGCACGCGTGCGTTGAGCGACTTCAAGACCGGTCGCACCACGGTGCTGGTCGCCACCGACATCGCCGCACGCGGTATCGACATCGACCAGCTGCCGATCGTGATCAACTTCGATCTGCCGATGGTGGCCGAAGACTACGTGCACCGCATTGGCCGCACTGGCCGCGCCGGCGCCGAAGGCATGGCCGTGTCGCTGGTGAGTCATGAGGAAGCCGGCCTGCTGCGTGACATCCGCAAGCTGCTCAAGCAGGACATCGCCTTCAGCGACGTGGCCGGTTTCGAGCCGTCGCATCCGCTGCGTACCGACGCGGCCGCACCGAAGCCGGTACAGGGCCAACGCCAGGCGCGTCCGCCGCAGCAGCGTCAGGGACAACGCCCGGGCAAGCCATCGTCGTCGCATCGTCCGCACGGCCATGGTTACGGCCAGTCGCAGGGCGGCGATCGCCCCGTCGAAGGCAACCGCAATCGTCAGCGTAGCCGTCGTCCGGCAGCCAAGGCCTGATCAACGAAGGGCGGATCTCACGATCCGCCCTTTTTTTCGACCGATTCTTGTAGGAGCGCACCTTGTGCGCGACCGCAGCGTGTCGTCGCTACCGCTCTGCGAGGCCACCTTGGGTGGCAGGCTTGCCGCGCACAGGGTCCGCTCCTACATGGAGCCTCCATCAGCCATCGCGGATGCGTGACGTGAGCACGTGGTCCTCCCACACGCCGGCGATCTGCAAGTAACGCTTGGCGTAGCCTTCCTGCTCGAAGCCGAGCCGCTGCAGCAACCTGCCGCTACGGTCATTGCGCGGCATGTAGTTGGCCATCACGCGATGCAGATCCAGCTCGTGAAACCCCCACTGCAAGGCCGCCTCCAGCGCCTCCTGCATCAAGCCCTGGCCTTGCCGGTGCGCAGCGATGCTGTAGCCCAGGTGACACGCCTGGAAGGCTCCACGCACGACATTGGCAAACGTGAGGTTGGCCATGATGTCATTGCCAGCCAGGTCAAGCACGACGAATGGATAGGCGCGGTCGAAGCGCACGGCCTCGCGCGATTCTGCCAGTGTCTGGGTGCAGTGCTCCAGCGTGTAGTACGCGGATTCGCGCAATGGCTCCCACGGCGCCAGATGCTCGCGGTTCCGCACGCGATATCGCAGCAGCCGCCCGGCGTCGGTGGAATCCACCACGCGAATCAGTGCGCGCGGAGTGGTGATGGGGTGAAGCAGGTTCACAAGCGGCCCAGCGCCAATGCGTGATGGCGCAAGTGATCGTCGATGAAGCTGGTGATGAAGTAGTAACTGTGGTCGTAGCCAGGATGGCGACGCAGTACCAGCGATTGCCCACCTTCAGCGCATGCCTGGTCAAACAACTCGGGCTTGAGTTGTGTAGCGAGAAACCCATCCGCTTCGCCTTGGTCAATCAGGATCGTGCCATCGAATGTTTGGCGGCGTACCAATTCGCAGGCGTCGTATTCGGCCCAGGTGGCGGTGTCATCGCCGAGATAACGTGGCAGCGCCTTTTGGCCCCATGGCACCTGACTTGGCGCCACGATGGGTGCAAACGCCGACACCGAGCGATATTGACCTGGGTGGCGCAGCGCCATGGTCAGCGCACCATGGCCTCCCATGGAATGACCGGTGATGCCACTGCGTTCCCGATCGATCGGGAAGTGCCGCGCCAGCAGCTCTGGCAGTTCGTTCACGACGTAGCTGTGCATGCGAAAACGCGATGCCCATGGCGCCTGCGTCGCATCCACATAGAAACCCGCACCCTCGCCAAATTCCCAATCACCGGTGGCGCCCTCGAAGCCGGTGTTGCGTGGGCTGGTGTCAGGCATCACCAGGATCAAGCCCAGCTCAGCCGCAAGACGTTGCGCGCCCGCCTTGATCGTCGCGGTTTCCTCGGTGCAGGTGAGACCTGCGAGGAAATACAGCACAGGACACACTTCATTCGCAGCGTGCGGTGGCTGAAAGAGAGCGAAGCGCATCGGACCATCGCAACTCTCCGAATGATGCCGATAGAAACCCTGCACGCCGTCGTGGCAACGCTGCTCGGAGATCGTCTCGATTCCAGTCATGGCTCCTATCCCTGTCATCGCATTGGCAGCCATCATAGTGCCGCGGCGCTCAGCGCTCCTGGTCCGTCGGCCTCATCAACACTTCGTTGATGTTCACGTGTGCGGGCCGTGACACGCAGAACACGATGGC
The DNA here is from genome assembly GCF_057787755.1 of Dyella sp. OK584. NCBI lineage: Bacteria > Pseudomonadati > Pseudomonadota > Gammaproteobacteria > Lysobacterales > Rhodanobacteraceae > Dyella > Dyella sp. OK584. The sequence goes on along the minus strand of NZ_CM173542.1, from coordinate 2,382,044 downwards.
GTCGGCCACGTCACGCCCTTGCAGCTGTCGCATGCCTTCGGCCCACGCGTTGGTGGTTGCCTGCACGGTGGCGTGTCCAATATGTTCGCGCAGCTCGGTTTCCACCACGCCCGGTTCGATCACCGTGACGCGAATGTTGTGCTGGTATACCTCGCGGCGCAGCGCTTCGGAGAAACCCACCACACCGAACTTCGTTGCGGCATAGGCGGCAGCATTGGGATTGGCCACCCGTCCCGCCGTCGACGAGATATTCACAATGTGACCGTCACGCCGCGCCGTCATGCCGGGCAACGCGGCCTGGGTAGCAGCGATCAGGCTGAGCACGTTCAGCTCCAGCATGCGCCGCCAGCGGCCAAGATCCGCTTCGGCAACGGGTTCGAGATACATCACACCGGCGTTGTTCACCAGGATGTCCAGCCGGCCATATCGCGCCTCCGTCTCGGCCACGATGCGCTGTGCCTCAAGCTCGAAAGTCAGATCCGCCACCAGGACGACTGGCTCGGCGCCAAGCGCCTCGAGCTGCGTCGCCAACACTTCCAATCGATCCCGCCGGCGGGCCGCAATGGCCACACGGGCGCCAGCTTCGGCCAGCGCCAACGCGGTGGCCTCACCGATGCCCGAAGAGGCCCCAGTCACCAGTGCAACACGGCCTTCAAGAGGTTTTGACATGAATTTCCCTCGGTAATAAGGCAATAGGTGTAACAAAACCCCCGGCTCAGGCGAGGCAGCCTGTTACAATAGCGTCATTCTCCCGCATGCCGCCGTGCATGCCATGTCGAGGTTCCCCATGTCCTCCCCGTCTTCCGATTCCCAGCCGGCAGCCGCCGGCTTTGCTGCGCTTGGCCTTCATCCGGAGGTGCTGCGTGTGCTGTCCGATGTCGGTTATGAATCGCCTTCGCCCATTCAGGCCGCCACCATTCCACCACTGCTGGAAGGCCGCGACGTGCTCGGCCAGGCGCAGACCGGCACCGGCAAAACCGCCGCGTTCGCGCTGCCGCTGCTGTCGCGCATTGACCTCAAGCCCGGCAAGCCGCAGGCGCTGGTACTCGCACCCACGCGCGAATTGGCCATCCAGGTGGCCGAAGCGTTCCAGCGCTACGCCGCGCACATGCCCGGCCTGCAGGTGCTGCCGATCTACGGTGGCCAGAGCTACGGCCCGCAGCTGCATTCGCTCAAGCGCGGCGTGCACATTGTGGTCGGCACGCCCGGCCGAGTGATCGATCACCTCGATCGTGGCACGCTGGATCTGTCCGAGCTGAAGTTCCTCGTGCTCGACGAAGCCGACGAAATGCTGCGCATGGGCTTCATCGACGACGTGGAAAAAGTGCTGCAGGCCACGCCGCCGCAGCGCCAGGTGGCGTTGTTCTCCGCCACCATGCCGGCGCCGATCCGCAAGATCGCGCAGCGACACCTGAAAGAGCCGGTGGAAGTGACGATCAAGTCGTCGACCACCACCGCCGCCAATATCCGTCAGCGCTACTGGTTCGTCAGTGGCATGCACAAGCTCGACGCCATGACGCGCATTCTCGAGGCCGAACCGTTCGACGCGATGATCATCTTCGCGCGCACCAAGCAGGCCACCGAAGAACTGGCCGGGAAGTTGCAGGCACGTGGCCTTGCCGCCGCCGCCATCAACGGCGATATCGCGCAGGCGCAGCGCGAGCGTGTGATCCAGCAGCTCAAGGAAGGCAAGCTCGACATCCTCGTGGCGACCGACGTGGCTGCGCGTGGTCTGGACGTGGACCGCATCAGCCACGTGATGAACTACGACATTCCGTACGACACGGAAAGCTATGTGCATCGCATCGGTCGTACCGGTCGTGCGGGCCGCAGCGGCGAGGCGATCCTGTTTGTCACGCCGCGCGAAAAGGGCATGCTGCGTGCGATTGAGCGCGCCACGCGCCAGCCCATCGAAGAGATGAAGCTGCCCACCGTCGAGGCGGTGAACGACGTGCGCATCTCCAGGTTCAAGCAGCGCATCAGCGACACGCTGGCCGTCGGCGAACTAGGGCTGTTCCAGCAGCTGATCGAGCAGTACGAGCAGGAACACAATATCCCCGCCATCGAGATCGCCGCCGCATTGGCACGTATCTCACAAGGCGACCAGCCGCTGCTGCTCACGCCCCCGCCGAAGCGCGAATTTGCGCCACGCGAGCACGCACCCCGTGAGCACGCCGATGTTCGTCACGCCGCACGCGAGCACAAACCACGTGATCGCGATAGCGCGCCGCGCGAATTTGTCGCGCGCCCGGTACGCGCGCACCATACCGAAGAAGGCAAGCGCACCTATCGTGTCGAGGTCGGTCACGAGCACGGCGTGAAGCCCGGAAACATCATCGGCGCGATTGCCAACGAGGCCGGCCTGGAGAGTGGCTTCATCGGTCGCCTGAGCATTCGTGGCGAGTACAGCCTGATCGACCTGCCCGATGGCATGCCGAGTGAAGTGTTCGACCACCTGAAGAAGGTGTGGGTGAGCCAGCAGCAGCTGCGCATCAAGGAATGGGACGGTGACGACAGCGGCGCAAGCGAAGCGTCGCCGCACAAGCCCGGTGGCTTCCGTCCCGGCGGCGGTGGCGGCTTCAAGAAGCATGGCGGCAAGCCGCGCCCGCACGGCCAGAGCGGCGGCAAGCCGCCGCGTCGGGCGAAGTAACTCGATGCCTCTACATTCCGTCATTCCGGCGAAAGCCGGAATGACGGAATGACGGATAACCAATGCGATTGTTCGACCAGCGTGACGCATCGTTCACCGCACGCACGCTGCAAATTCGCATCAAGCCCCTACCCTATGGCGGTCCCCCGAGGTAACCGCCATGACCGCCCTCCCCAGCCTGTACATCTCCCACGGCTCGCCCATGACCGCCCTCCAGCCGCGGCTGGTAGGCGAGCGTCTGGTTGAGCTGGCCAGGTCGTTGCCGCGCCCTAAGGCCATCGTCATTGCCACTGCGCACTGGCTGGCACGGCAGCCACAGGTGGGCGGCGCCACTCGCCCGGAAACCATTCACGATTTCTACGGCTTCCCGCGCGAACTGTTCGAGATTCAGTATCCGGCACGCGGCGAACCAGAACTGGCCGCACGCGTCACCGAACTACTCGACAGGGCTGGCCTGCCCACGACGCTCGATCCCACGCAGGGCCTTGACCATGGCGCCTGGGTGCCGTTGCGCCTGCTCTATCCGAAAGCCGATATCCCAGTGGTGCCGATGTCGATCCAGCCGGCACTGGGGCCTGCTCATCAGTACGCCGTGGGTCGCGCGCTGGCGCCACTGCGTGAGGAAGGCGTGTTGGTCATCGGCTCGGGCAGCATCACGCACAACCTGCACGACTTCCGGGAAGGCTACAGCGAAGAGCGCGAAGCTCCGTACGTACGGCCGTTCATCGAATGGATCGAGCGCAAACTGGCCGAAGGCGACGTCGATGCGCTGCTCGACTACCGCCAGCAGGCGCCGTTCGCCGAACGCGCACATCCCACCGACGAACATCTGCTGCCGCTATTCGTCGCTCTGGGTGCCGCAGGTGCGACCGCCAAGGCACAGCGCATCGATGCTGGCATCGAGTACGGGCTCCTGGCGATGGACATCTATCGCTTCGACAGCGGCGAGGCACCGCTCACTGCACGATGATGGTGCCGACCATCATCGGATGGATCGAACAGTAATACGCATATTTGCCAGGCTTGGAGAAGGTGACCGCATAGCTGTCATTGGTATCCAGCGCGTGCGACGGCGCGAACGTGCCGCCAGCGCTCGCAATACGATGAGGCTCATCGTCGCTATTGGTCCAGACCACGCGCGTGCCTGCCGGCACGGTAAGCGTGCGTGGGCTGAAGGCGAATTCACGAATGTCGACCTGGATGGCCTTTGCATTGCCTGCACCGGCGGCCTCGGCCGCGTGAACCACTCCAGCCGCACCACCACTGCAGCACAGCAAGCCACCCAGCATGAGCGCGCGCGCCAGTTGCACCGCGCTCATGTCAGTGACTCATCGGTGACGGCAAGCGCGTGGCGTCCCTGCACATGGTGCACATCGCGAATGCCGAGATAGCCGTGCAGCGCATCGGGTGCCACGTCCTTCATCGGCCCCGGTGCGGGCCCGACACCTGGCGCGGGTTGCGGATAGGCGGTGGAACGCGCGGTGTAGAACGTGATGTTGCCTTCCACCTTCTGCTGGATCTGGTGGATATGCCCGTTAAGCACGCTGACTGAACCGAAACGGCGCAGAGTGGCGATAGCTTCGGCGCTGTCGTCAGTGGCCCAACCCCACGGTGGATACAGCGGCCACAACGGCATGTGCGCAAATACGACAAGCGGCGTCTCGGCGGAACGACCCGAAAGATCCTTCTTCAGCCAGGCCAGCTGATCGCCACCCAGCGAACCCATGCCACCTGCCTTGAGATTGAGCACGTTGATCAGCCCGACGAAATGCACGCCGCGATGATCGAAGCTGTACCAGCCGCCGGGCTGTTGCCGTTCGCCGAAGCGACGAAAGAACTCGGCGCCGTTGTCGCCAATCACGTCGTGCTCGCCGGGTACGTAGAACACCTTGTCGGTGCGCGCTTCCTGCATCAGCTGCGCCAACGTATCGAACTCCTCGGGCTTGGACAGATGCGTAAGGTCGCCCGTATGCAGCATGAAGTCCGGTCGCGTCGGCTGCGCGTTGACCATCGCCAGCGACTCGCGGAGCGTAGATGCCACATCCATGTTCGGTGCCTTGTGAAAGCCGATATGCGAGTCGCTGATCTGCACGAAACTGAAACTCGCATCGGCAGTGGACGCGCCGGCACCGTGTCCGAGCGGCTGGGCGTGCAGCACGCCTCCTTTCATCAGCCAGAGCGTGCCGGCACCTGCCCAGGCCATGCATTTGAGAAATTCACGCCGGCCAGCCATCTCGTTGTCGTTCGTTCGCTGCATGATCGGTATCTCCTGGCGGTTGGACGGGCAAGGCGCCTGCCATGCCCACACCCCTCATTACCGACCAGGCCAGCCGTCTATTCCCTCTATCAACCCTATTTCGCTACTTGCGACCCGGGTTGGAATAAAGTGGCGCAAACAGAGGTCTTACCTCTTATGCCCATGGACTTGCCCAGTCACCAACCCGCGAGAAGCGCTCGCTTCGAGGCGCTGGTGCTGCCGTATCTCGATGCGGCTTACAACCTGGCGCGATGGCTGGCCCATAACGATGCGGACGCGCAGGATGTGGTGCAGGAAGCCCTGCTGCGGGCGCTTCGCTATTTCGATAGTTTCCGTGGCGGCGACGCGCGTGTCTGGCTGCTCGCCATCGTGCGCAACACGTTCTACACGCTGCGCACCAGCGCGCCACGCGAAGCACTGCACGCTGCGCTGGACGACGATGCGCATCCGCTGATCGACGAAGGACCGTCTCCGGAGACGCTGACCCTGCTCGCGGTGGATGTCGGTGCGTTGCAGGTCGCACTGGAACATCTGCCGCCACCGCTGCGCGAAGTGATCGTGCTTCGCGAGCTGGAGGAGTGTTCATACAAAGAGATCGCCGCGATCACCGAACAAAAGATTGGAACCGTCATGTCCCGCCTCGCCCGCGCACGCGAGCGCCTGAAGGCCGAACTGACCTGCCATCCCAGGGAGGTACGTCGCCATGACGTGCGATGACATCACGCTGCTCCTGCACGCTTATCTCGACGACGAGCTCGACGCCGCGCAAAGCGTCGCCATCGTCCGCCACATGGACGATTGCAGCGCATGCACGGCCCGTTACAAAGGCTATGCGACGCTGCACAAGGCGCTCGCCCAACCCGCGCTGTACCGGCGCGCGCCGGACGAACTGCGTCAACGCTGGAGCCCGGCGCCGACGGTGGTCAATATCGCGACGGCACAGCGCACCCGGCGTTCGCCGCTGATGCTCGCCGCCGCCGCGGGTTTCGCGGGGGCGCTGCTGATCGCCAGCCCGTTGGCGTTCCGTACCTGGCGGGCGCCTGCCCTGGGCGACGGCGACATCGTGGCCGAAGTCATCAGCGGCCATGTCCGCTCGCTTCAGGCACAGCACTTGATGGACGTAGTGTCGACCGACCAGCACACGGTGAAACCGTGGTTCGCCGGCAAGCTCGATTTCTCGCCGCACGTGAAAGAGCTGGCCGGCGAGGGTTTCCCGCTGGAAGGCGGACGCCTAGATGCCATTAACGGCCATGCCGCCGCCGCCCTGATCTATCGGCGACGGCTGCATGTGATCAATCTCTATCAGTGGCCTGCGGATGTCACCGCAGCGGCGTCACAAGAGTCGCAGCGACACGGCTATACAGTGATTCGCTGGGCCGCCGACGGCATGCAGTACGCGGCCATCTCCGACGTCAGCGAGACGGACCTCAAGCAGTTCGTGCTCGCCTTCCAGAATGAGGCGGGTACCGCAACCAACCGCTGACGCTGACCCATCACGGCACTGGCACCGGCTCGCTCGGCCAGTCCGCCGGCGTCAGCACAGGCAAACCGTGTGCGATGCGTGCCTTGTCGCACTGCGGGCTGATCGCGCCGAACTCCCACGACGGCTGCACTTCACGACAGACCGAAGGCCGCTGCTCGTAGATCCCGCAATGAGCTGCCTGCCCCACCGTGCCCACCAGCGCGACGCAGCGCGGCTTGGATGCCTGCGTGCCGCGCATCACCAGCCGGTGCGGATCGAACGTCTCTGTCAGCTCCTGAGGCACCACGCCGCCCATCCCCGCATCGGCTTCGGACCAATGGAAAGCCACGCGAAAATAGGCGCAGCAGGCGCCACAACGAAGACAGGGATGCAGCATGGATGATGTTCAAAGCGCACCCCAAGGCGCGCAGCGCTGCCATTTTAGAACGCGCTATTTGGTAGCAGAAGCACCAAGAAGTTGGCCGCGTGCCAGGCTAATCTGCCGGCATGGCTTGGCGCACCCCATCTTCACTTAAGTGGCTGATTACGAAGCGATCCTGTTTTGCGGGAGAGCTTCAGAAACTTGAAGCCGAATACCTTTGCCTTCAACAGCAAGCGGATGAATTGGCGCACCGGATATCCGATACTCGCCGCCATCTGTGTGTGATCGATTCAACCTTGGCGCTCCACGAGATACAGATTCATGCCGAAGGTATATGTAATACCAGGCCTCAGAGTGCACGCTTGCTGCCCTACGGACAGTTGGGGCGTCTGGTCTTACGGGTACTCCGTGGACGAACCGACTGGAAGTCAACTACCCAGATAGTCTTCGAGGTCGTGGGGCTGGTCGGACATATCGGGGAAGATGATTGTGAGCGGATTCGCCCACTAATACGCCGCCGCCTTCACAAACTAGTAAAGTCCGGACAGGTAGAGAGACACGTTCCTCAGAATAAGCCAAAGCTTCGCAACGGTGAGGATGAAGCGATGTGGCGAGTGTCACTCAATGACGAGGTCTGGCGACTAGACTAGAGACACGACTACCAGACACGGACGGCATCGGCATCAGATGAGTTCGATTGCATCGAGATGTTCTATAACCCGATTCGCCGAGATGGTTTTGCTTGAGACTTGTCAACCGTAGAGTTGATACGGCGCTACGCGCAACGCGGTTCTTGAGTGTCTCTGAAACTCTGACCGGTCCGTCCTCATGGCAAAGATAGCCCCTACATTGACCCCAATCGAAGCTGCAGTCGCCTTGCGCGACGAGCTGCTTGCACGAAATTGGCCCGACGTCCCCCCGCTACTGAAAGCGGGGGGACGTCGGGCCCAAAGTGGATGCCATTACTTCCACGAACGGCGACGGAAGGACCGGCAGGGAAGATTGGGCTAGGAACAAACGAAATGCAGGAGAGCTGCTTGGAGTCTGGTCGCCGGTAGAGCGGATCTACCGCTATCCCCCCCTTTCAGCTCACTCCAAGTGGGCACATACATGAGCGCGTCCGCGACCTCCTGACAGCTCTCGCCAGCCACGCTGATTTCACTCCGAGAGCCGACACAGGAGGTTGGCGCCGTGCGTTTTGGTTGCACGGGGCAACTATGGTATTGGCTGGACTCGATGGTGTGACACGCGTGCCCGCGGAGGTTTTCGCCAGCAATCCGGAAGCAGTCATCCGGGCTTCCCGCTACGATGCCAAATTTGTACGAAATAGTTCGTGGTAAGTAATGACTGCGGATTACGGTGACAACTGACCACCTTTCCGGCTCGGTGTGAACATCAGTGTGGTGATGGGTACCACGCTGCTGATGACCAAATGCGCCAACTACTCGTCCCGACCTGATTGATCTCGTCGGATATGACTGCCCGGCTGCAAGCCAAATAAATCAGCGGACTGCCTTGGGGATACGCCAAGTTGTGGCACTACGCCTAGGGGGAGGGTCAGGTGTACACGCGAACCGGAGCACGGTCACTTGGACTTGACGCGGACCACCTAGTGCATCAGGGGGCGTAGCCGGGGAAATATGGTCTCAATGGATCCCGCAATCGCCCATCCGTCGCCATCAAACACCGAGACGAATGCAAGGATCGCCTTCTTATCACGATTGGTGCCACTAAGGACCCAGCCAATTGAATGCATTGCTATGGTCGAGCCGAGCGACCTCTGAATTGACTCAGGCGAGCAATTTGTAGCGTCAAAGCAATGGTAAACCTGACCAGCGTGAAAGCGTGTCGGAATGCCATTGCGGACCACTAACGAATCAATTTCAGACTCTATTGCGTAGGCATTGGGAATCATGAGCGAAACGTCTTCGCCACCCTCTACGAATTTCGATAGCGCGGACGCAAGGTGACTTGCGACGTCGTTTGCTCCAGTAAGAAGAGATACGGCGCCATCGGCTGAAGTAACCGTCGGGGAGTGCTCAAGTCCCGCCAAGAGGTTGTGCGTCGGCGCCAGGTCGCCAACTTCTGCATGTGTGATGAGACGGATATCGGCCAATAGGGATTCAAGATCGGCATCCGCAACGCGCGGCAAGATCGCCTGAGCACTCGCTTCAATGAGCGCCCTCAAGGCCACCTCCTGCGAGGAGGAGGCCCGAACAATGGCAACTGAGCTAAGTGAAGTCCTCATGCGATCGGTGGATGAAGAGGATCAATGGGTGGCATCTGCGGAGTTATCCGATATTTGACACCATTCTCGTCTATCCAGTCCCAATGCGGGCCAATGGGCTCCGGGTGATCCATATCTGGATGAAGAGTCCATCCTTTTTCAGGGTTGTACCAGGCGCCACGAGGACCACCGGGAGCATCAGGGCCACGCCACTGCCAACCTTTGCCAGGGCATTGGGCAGGATCTGTCGGAATTTTCGGAAAGCCTTCAGGAAGCTGAGGTGCCGGAGCGCCTGGAGGCAGGGGCTTAACCGGCTCAATGAGAGGCCGAATCACAGGAGGTTCTTCGCTGAGCAAGGTACTCGACGGGAACAGCCTTGGCGAGAGCAGCATTTCTTGCAATCCGAGAGGGTCAACTCGGGTCAAGGGGTTATTCTCGACAGCGGCATATGTGGTCATGCCGGCGGCCAGTCCTTTGGGATCGCTTTGCAAGAAGCGCCATGTGCCGGGTTCGCGCGTTCGGATTATGTTGTAGTTCAATCCACTTTCTGCGTCGTAGTATTCGCCAGCGGACCGCAAATTGAGCATGAAGCCGTTACTCGATGTCGGCTGCAGCTCCTCAAACGCATTGCCCTGATACGGAAGCGACCAGATCGTCGCACCACTGTTGTCGCTCACCGCACGCGGCGCGTTCAGTCCATCCGCCTGCACATAGCTCACCGTGCTGGTGGTGCCTGAGGTATCCACCACAGCCACAGGCAGGCTATCCAGCCAGATGTAGTCGCGCGCACTGGTGCCGTACTCGCCGAGCAGCTGACTGTTCTCGTCATACACGAAGCGCTGGTTGATGGTCGTTGGGAAGGTCGCTGCCTTGGCCGTCCGCTGCCCCAACGCGTTGTACGTATACGTGCCCACAGTGCTGCCATCGCGCTGCACGACCGTCATGCGGTTCCGGCCGTTGTAGCCGTAACCGAAGGTGTCACCGCCCACCGTGGTGCCGGTGGTGTTGCCGTTCGCGTCGTAGATGCGGCTGGCGTTGCCGATGCTGGCGAGTTGATGCGTGCCGCTCTGGTAGCTGTACGTGCCGGTAGCCAGACCGCTTCCGCTCTTGCTCAGCCGGTCGCCGGTCTTGTTATACGTGTACGACTCTTCCGGGTTGCCGTTGGCATCGGTGAGGCCGGTCAGGCGGTACAGCGGGTCGTAGCTGTACGTCTCGCTGGCCGGATTGGCGCCAGGCGCATTACCCAACGCGGTGATGTTGCCCATGGCATTGCGGGCGAAGTGCAGGTTCAACGCCGGACTCACCACATCGGTCAGGGCGTAGTTGGCGTCGTACGTGCGCGTAACGGTTTGGCCATTACCCAAGGTGTAGCTGGTGATCGGACCAAACGGCATGTAGCTCACCGCGGTGACCACATTGCCCGCGCCGGCGCCCGTCGTGCCGGCGGGCAGTGCGGTGACACCACTGATGCGCCCGGCCCCGTCGCGGGTGTACTGGATGGACGTCCCGCTCGCAGTCAGCGTGCTGGCCAGTCGGTCAGCCAGGGTGTAGCCGTAGCCGGTGACATCCGTGGCCGTGCCCTGGGTCTGACTCTTACGAATGACATTGCCGTGGGTGTCGTAGCAGTACACCGTCGTGACACTGGCTTCGACGATTCGGGTCAGACGCCCTACGGGATAGGAACTGGTGCACCCGGTGACGCTGCTGGGCTCGTCGTAGCCATAGGCCACGTTGAGCGTGCCATCGACATAGGTGGTGGCGGTGCGACGGTTGAGCGCATCGTACGTACTGGTGCTGGTGATGCTCTTGGCATCGGTACGCTGGGTGACGTTGCCGGCGGCATCGTAGCCGTAGGTCGTGCTGCCGGTGTCTGGGCTCTGCACTGAGGTGGCATTGCCCAAGCCGTCATGGCCATACACGGTGTTGAGGCCATCCGGATCGCTGACGCCCTGCAGCTGATCCAGCGCATCGTAGGCGAACACGCTTTGCGTGTTCTGCGTCGCTGGATCGGTGCCGTTGTAGTTGTCGATGGTGGACTGCAGACGGTTCAGACCGTCGTAGCCTTGCTTGCGCTGTATCCCCAACGCATCAGCCGTATGCACCAGGTTACCGTTACCATCGTAGCTGTCGCTGTAGGCGGCATTGAAGACATCGTGGGTGAGGCCATCGGTGACCTTGGTCAGCTGGCCCAGCGTGTTATAGGCACGCGACAACGACCGGCGCACCGTGCCGCTGGGATCGAAGGTCTCTTCCTTGGTCTTGTTGCCGGCCGCATCCAGGGTGTAGTGGATACGGTCACCCAACGCATCGGTGATGTCGGTCAGGCGGTGCGCGGCGTCGTAGGTATAGGTGACAAGCACTCCATCCGGATCAGTGATCGAGGCGACAGCACCGTACGGCTTGTAGCTGATCGTGGTGACGGCATCGTTGGCCGAGGGTGAGCCATCCGCATTGGCACGTACCGTGCGAGTCAGCAGCCAGCCACGCGGGTGATAGGTAAAGTCGGTGATGACACCGTTGGCGTCGGACTGACGCATCACGCGACCGTTCTTGTCGTAGGCCATGAGAGTAACGACCTGACCCAATGCATTGGTGGCCTGGTAGAGATCACCGGCACGATGACAAGCCGCACCCAACGTGCCGCAGCCGGACTCGTCGGTCGACAAGTAGTAGCTGTACTGGGTGACGTCTGAGACATCAGTGCGCGGACCATCCACCGACAGCAACAGACCAACGAGCGGGCACTGCGTGCCGTCCACGGCGTTGCAGTAGGTGTAGCGCCATTGACGGACGCCAGTGGGGGCGTTGGCGCTACTACCACACGTATAGCTTGTTGCACCCGACACGGAGGGATCGGCCTCACAGCGAGCCGTAGGTTGCCCCAAGCTGTTGTAGGCCCATAAGGCCGAAGCAACAGGGTTGCCGCTATTGTCGAGTACGGTGCGTGTCAGTGGCACGCGTAGCGCGGTGTTCCATGCGATGTTTGTGGTGCGCTGGTTCGCAGTGCTGGAGGCGTCAATCTGTTGATCTAGCAGACCGTTTGCATCGTAGGTAGTCTTGGTGACGACATTATTGAAATCCGTGGTCGTCGCGACATAGCCATTACTGTCGAACGTTGCGGCAGCGTTGGGTTGGCCGCAGCCGGGACCACAGGGCGCGCTCACCGCGCCAGCACGCACGGAGCCGCTCGGCACCACAAAACTCAAGGTGGTCTGCGCACCAGTGGGGTAGGTGACGGTGGTCGTGGCATTGCTGTTGTAGGTCACCTGGGTGACATCTACATTCCCTGCTGAACTCGACATCGTGGCTCGCCCTCTCGAGTCATAACCGATGTTCGTCAGGCGGGTGTTCGTCTCGTCGATCTCCCCCGTCAAGGCGTGGGGAAGACTCGTGCCACCAGTGAGGGCGCTTTCGTTGTAGACGTATTGGCGGAACGTCATGTCCGGGTAGGTGACTTTGGCCAGGTTGCCATTCGCGTCGTAGGCATAGCTGAGCACACCGCCGTCCGGCTGGGTTACCGTCGCGATGTTGGCTTGTGCGCTGTAGGTAAAACTGAGCGACCGCCCGCGTGGATCGGTGACCGCGAGTAGCAGGCCTACCGATGGCGCGACCGTCGTCGGTGTGTATACGGTGCTGTAGGTCAGTGTAGTGACCTGTCCACTCGTATCGACGATCGACAACAGGTTGCCATTGGGGTCGTAGCTTTCCTGATCGCGCGTAGCGGCGTCGACATAAAGCCACCCGGTCAGATTACCTGCCCCATCCGTCTGCTGCGTCAAACGATCCGCCATGTCGGTATCGGTAGTCCACTGACCGGCCTGCGGGGTAAAGATCACCTTCACCCCATTAGGCCGAAGCACGTTGGCGGTCGAATGAGTGCCATCGGTCAGATATATCAGGCTGCGATCAAAGCTGTGCCGCCAGTGCGCCCCGATATGCGAGGAGGAAGCCGATGGGTGGCTGTTGTAGTACCGATGAAGACCCAACGCACCTAACGTGGCATCGGCATCGTCGCGATATTCGTTGCCGGTGCCAAGGTTGATCGGATCGCCCGCGCACGTGCAGGGAGGGCCATTGTTCTTATCGGCTTTGTAGGGGTAACCCGTACCGTAGAATTCCATTCCCTCCTCACATGGCCACGGCGCGTCTGACGCGGAGGCCATGTGGCCTGTTATGGCACCGTTGGGATAGTAAGTCGCGGTGTATCCGGGACAGTAGGGACTGGGATAATGGCCCCAGTTGAAAATAGCCATCCCAACCCACCATGTGGTGATGATTTGCGGAAGGCTGTCGTAGGGATAGCACGGACCGTATCGGTATGTGGCGCAACTGAGCTGTCCGTCGCTCGAAGGAGGTGTGGCATAGGAGAACGGCGGACCAAAGAAGGTGGGCGCTGTCGCCAAGGAGGGCGGCGAAGTGGCCAACGCCGTCCCCATCAAGCCAAACGTCAGACACAGCACCAAAGCAACGGCGCGCATGAACCCCATGACTCCCCCGAAGGCGCAACGTGTATGCGCCAAGCCAGTGTGATGCATTACCTTAGCGCCGACGCTTGACTGGATGCACTGGCGGCTGAATGTACCGCCGACACCCACAATGAGAGCACGATAAAGCAACACGCAAGTTGCGCGATACGGCCAGTGATCATGCACTTCCCCTGTGAAGACTTTCGGCCTATCGGCGCCGACGCCGCTTTGAATGCCCTGAAAGAGGTATAGCAAACAGTCATGGGGCGGCGCCATCATCAGTAGCGCGTCGTCCATCACATTTTTACGCCATCAAATGGAGTCGCCCCCCAACTGACTTGCATATCGGCGGACGCACCTGGGCGAGAGGCATAGACTTCCGGCAGATCGCTGCGCCAATCATCAGAGCCACCCCAGGCCAAATGGCAGCGGCCCGGATGGGCTGCGGCGTGAATGAGAGATATAGATCAGTGCGAACCCGGTCAGTGTGGTGCTTCGTGGTCAGCCCCCCCGTTGAGCGGTGAGTGCGCTTGGCGACCCTGGCCAGTTAGTTTTGCGTTGAGAGTTCAACTCGTTTGGCGACGCTGGTCAGTTGGCTGGCGTTTTCCAAGATGGCCGCTTCGCTGGATTGACACCGAGACAGCACAGCTCTAGCGGCAAGGGTCGGTTGGTGGGTATCAGTAAGTGTGGCGATGCCTATGTGGGGGGACTGGTGCATGAGGCGCGATCCGCGTTGAGAACAGCGCCCAACAAGGACGACCGACGCATCCACTGGTTCATTACATGTCCGTGGCGAGTGACTCGTTGATCGCTCACCTCATCCTATGTGCATATTTGTCTGGTGAGCCATTGGCGGTCCAAGCAGTTACGGCCTTACGGACAAAGTGCGCCGCACGATCGAATCCCGCACTGTCGAGGACGTATGGAAATGTCTTTGAATAGATCAGGTAGTGGGACCATCCGCGATCCGGCGGAACGTCAATGGATAGATGCAACAAAATTTCTTCACCTTCACCTTCATCGTCTTCGCTGAAGAGCTTCTCTCCGTCCGAAAACAGACGAGATCTGACTTGATCCTCAATGCTGCGCGCCTCAACTCGTGTGGTCTCAAGCACGACAATCCCGTTGATCATCAGCGCCTGCTCAACGTCGAATAGTCTTATTTCACCCGTTAGGACTTCGCAGTGCATCGGCGCTCCATGTGCTGTTTAGGGTTTGTCACGTCAACTAGCCTCATTTCCGTCAGCCCTCATATTTGATGCTAAGAAAAAATCCACCCCAAGTTCGTGCCTCCGGTGGTTGCCCTGCCAGTAACCACGCCACCACTGAGATCTTCCCGGAAGCAAAAGACCTTGAAGGATCTCAAGCACGCGTTCGCGTTGCGGGAGTTTCCGCTTAGTCTCTCGCCAAGCAAATTCCGCAGCGTAATCTTGCAGGTACTTTGGTCGGAAGCCATGGAAGGACCCGTACTCGCCACGCCGCATACGACTATTGAAAGTCTCCGACATGTTGTCGGAGACGCCCTCCGAAGTGCTGAATTCTCGCGCATGCGATACGACGTAATGCTCGTGCATGCTGCTTAGAACGCCATAGGCTGAGCCTTCGTCCGTCATCACGATGGCTTTGCTGGAAATCAACCTTTCGGCTATCCGCGCTACATCCGCGGCGTTCTCCGACTGGCATACCAGAGCGATGGTCCGGGCCGAGCCCCTGCCGTGCCCTGCGGACGAGCAAAGTGATATGACGACGCGTTTGTCTGCCCGTCTCAACCAATTGTTCCGGGTCATGCCAGCTTCGACCCAGGGCTCCGTTGAACTCTCGATCTTCTTCTTACCGAATCGCTTGGCGATCGCATCGGCAGGCATCTTGATTTTGCGGTTGGGCTTTCGCGGTTTACCGCAAAAGTATCCACCATCCATGTGCACAATCCCTTCCAGTGGGGTTAGATCCATGGATTTCACGAAGTACTCTCTGACCTTTCCCGCGAGAACTTGACAGGTCTTAGGTGTCACCCCGAGGTCGCGACTTAGAAGCAATAGGGCCGCGCCCTTGGCCTTGTTGTCGAACATGAGGTAGGCAAGGACAATCCGCTTAAAGGAGAGTTTGTGTCGATCCAGCGACGTGCCGCTCGTGACACTGAACATGTGATCGCACTCTGCGCAACGCCACTGCCGACGCGTTGCCCTACGGTAATGCTTTCGGTAGGCGCCACATCGGGGACAGCCTTGTTTATCGGTACTTCCCCATCGTGCCTCGGCCAGAAGTAGCTCGGCAGCTTCGTTGGTCAAATCGTGAACAAAACGGGCGAAATCTCTCGCCTCTTTGCTGTGGAGGGTGTGTTGTGCCATCTGCTTGCCTTTGAAACAGGCGAGTCGGGCCAGCCCCGGCGAATGCGGGGTGGCGGATGGGACCGGGGACCGGCCCACCGGGCGCTGGACGACCTGCCGCGCCTGGGAAGGCGCGTTGCATTTAGTCGAGCGTTGGCACAAAATGAGCCTGCAGGCATGTCAAATCTGCATCCCACGAAAGCCCAGAAATCTCTGCCAGGAGACTCTGGGCTTTTGTGCTTTTGCTTCCCGGATTTTGTCCTGGGGCCGAGGTGCTACGTCATGTGGTACCTCCTTGGCTCCCCTCGGCTTGCTTCTTGGCCCTCCAAAGCCACTCAGCTACATCTGCCGACAGGGCGAACTTGCCCCGCCGCCCGGGAACGTTGAAAACGCGCACGCCGATGCGCCCCAGCGTGATCGCGCGTTGGAAGGCGCTTGCCGTTCGGTAGCCCAGAACCTGTCGAAGCTGAACGTGGTCCAGCATCACGCCGTACTGACTCAAGAGATCGCCGCGAAGCCGTTCCAGGTCTGCGGAGTCCTGGTCTGGCTGTTTCTCTGTCGACATGAGGGCATGGCCGTGAGCTGAGGTATGCCGAAGTGTCGCGACGTGCGATAGTTCGCGAAAGTGGTCCATAAATAGTCAATTACGTGCCACCAATTAGCCACATCTTGCAGCTTGGACTGGGCCCGGACCGGCCCAGGCAGCCCGTTCGCCGCCGCGGTCGGCCAGCACGCGACCCGTTAGACGCACTGAGGGCGCGGATTTGGTACTGGCACGTCAAGATCGCATCCGGGTTGACCGACTATCAGCTCAACGAATGCTTTTTGGGCACCATCTCGGTGGCGAGACGAGGGAACATTCCCAACAAAGCGTTCGAGCGAATCCGTCGGGTTGGAGTCGTGCCCTGCGAAACTCGCGAGCCTAATCTGATCGACAGCGTCGACCAGCATGAGTCCGGCTATGGAAGTGCGGCCATCTTCCGATCGCGGCTCTGGGATCTCCTAAGGCACCCAGATATGGACCTGCGTTCGCTTAAGAGTTTCATATTGAAACTTTCGTTCGTTTTAGACGTGTCGCGTCCCCGTCACGATGAGGTGTGGGGACGGAAAGCGGCCAGGAGTCAGAAGATTGGCTTTAATGAGGCCTATCAGGCAGGCGTAGACCTGCTCACCAAGATCGGATCTTTGGACAGCGCTGCACTCCTAGGTGCTCTGTACAAGGAGGCCATACATTTTGGCGAGACCGAAGTGGCGACTGCGCTGAAGACGGCTTTCATCTCAACCATAGTGGCCTACACAGATAGGCTTCAGGGCTATTCCACTGCAAATCATATTGTGCGGTTCTCAGACCAGCTTTGCCGCGATGCTGCCGCCTTGTGCGAGCTCGCGATCAATCGGGTTATCTTCACAGCGAAAGAAACTGCAGCAATTGGCGATCATGCGGAAGTCATGTATGCGTTCTCCGACCGCACGAGCTGAGCTATCGGACTCTTCCGAACAAGTAGTCCGTGTGGTGCGAGTAACTCGGCCGGGCGCGAACGAAACCTCCGAGCAAGAAGCGATTCCGGAATATTGGCAATCCCTTTATTCATCGGCGAGACCTGCTTCTCTAGACCAACTAACTGATTGCCACGAGTCAGGAACCAACCGAACTTGCGAGGCATTCTTAAGGCCTTATGGCCAGGGTGCTGAACATTTCTCTCAGGCTGCTTAGCTGGAATGCAACGAACGCCAGGGGCGCTGCGGAGGCGCCGTAAGGAGATAACTTGCAAATACGACAGCTGCGAATCACCAACTTTCGGGGTGTGGCTTCACTAGATTGGAAACCAGGTCATGCCTTTTGTTGCTTGATAGGAGCGGGTGACTCAGGGAAGTCCACGGTGCTCGATGCTGTCGAGGCGGTACTTTCATCGCGCTGGTTTTCGTTCTCCGAATCCGACTTCCTCGGCGCCAACACGGCTCATGTAATTGAGATCGATGCGACTGTAGGTGAGCTTTCCCAGGCACTGAAGTCGGATGAGCGTGTTGGGCTCTACATCCGGGGATGGACGCCACAAGGAGAGTTACGCGACGAGCCGGAGAATGGTGATGAGGCGGTTTTGACGGTCCGGCTGTTAGTTGATGCCACCCTGGAACCAACGTGGGAGCTGATCTGTGATCGTATGGACGAGCCCCGCACGCTATCCAACCGTGATCGAGCATTGTTTGGCCTAGTTCGCCTTGCTGGCGAGGATGCTCGACATCTTTCATGGGGCCAAGGTTCTGTGCTATCGCGGTTAACAAGTGGCAAGGAGGAAGCTGCTGCGCGCCTAGCTGAGGCTTACAAGGCCGCGCGGGATAGCGCTGAGCTCGATAAAATTGAATCCCTTTCCAAGGTGGCGAAGGCAGCAGAGAATTTCGCTAAGGGTTTGGGTGCTTACGTCGAATACGGCTATGTGCCAGGACTCGAGTTGGGGCGATCTGGTCTTTCATCCGGCGCCATTGCACTGCATGATCAAGGAGTGCCGCTACGTTTGGCCGGACTTGGCACTCGAAGGCTAGCCACGCTGGCGATTCAGAAGTCGGCCATCTCCGAGGGCGCCATTCTTCTGATCGATGAAATCGAACACGGTCTGGAACCCCATCGGATTATAGGGGCCATCGCCCAACTGAAATCAGACCAAGCGAAAGCTACCAATGAGAGCAAGCCCGTCGGCCAAGTGTTGCTGACGACACATTCAGACATCGCGTTAGGTGAGGCAGGAGCCACAGGTCTTTATGTCGTCCAGACCGCCCGACCTGCGCGCCACACCTCGCTACATGAGCCGGGTGTTCCGGATCCGATCCGCGTGCTTATGCGGTTCACGCCGCGCGCGTTGTTCGCACGACGCATCCTTGTCTGCGAAGGGATGACTGAAGTTGGCTTATTGCTTGGTGTCCGCGAACAGTGGCCGCCTATGCATGAAGGCCGCCCCATCGAGCAGGTTGGCTCTGCAATTGCCGATGGCAATGGAGGGCAGGCGTGTTCAATGGCGCTGGAGTTGTCGAAGCTGGGTTACGTCACAGCTCTCTATCGGGACTCAGATACAGCGCTCACTCAGCCGGAACTCATTGAATTGGCGGGGCGTGGCGTCCGTGTTTTCGAGTATGGAAGCGGGCTCAATACAGAGCAGGCGATCATCGGCATCGCATCCGATGCGCACGTGCAAGAGCTCCTCGACTACGCGAGATCTGAGCGAGGAGAAGACTCGGTCAACAATTGTTTGCTGAACAAACTGTCAGATTTCGACCGTGCCAGCATTGAACTGGATTTCGCCTCATGGCCACGTGACTTGGATGGTTCGGAGCTCCGAAAAATCATCACAGAAGTCGTTGTCGCTAAAAAATGGTTTAAGGATCAGCGCATAGGGCGAGGCCTCGCTCCCATCATGTGGAAAATTTCTCAGGAACATCCGACTTCACCACTTGCACAGACGCTGGCTTCAGCTGAGGCCTGGCTCTATGGCTGAAGCTATCGAGCTCGCTGCGCTTGCCAACGGCGCGATTGTTGCTCCGGCAGGCCACGGAAAGACCGAACTCATCGCCAACGTCGCATCTATGGGACGCCGCGCGTTGATCTTGACGCATACGCACGCAGGCGTTCATGCCATCCGCGCACGGCTCAAACGGTTACGGGTGGATTACTCAGCAGTCTCCGTGGACACAATCGCTGGATGGTGTATGCGCTATGCCCACGCTTTCCCGAAAGTGTCCGTGCCGCCACCCGGCCTGCCAAGCAATGGGGGCGAGTGGGATCAACTTTATCGCGGAACGATTGATGCCCTACGCGTCAGCGCTATCCGTGAAGTCGTGGCGGCTTCTTATGACCGAATCCTCGTGGACGAATATCAAGACTGCAATGCCTTGCAGCATGCTCTAGCCACAGCGCTGTCAGAGATTGTTCCGACTCTGATCTTTGGTGATCCGATGCAAGGTATCTTCGAGTTCGCTGGAGCCACGCTTAGCTGGAACGGTGAGATTCATCCCGAATTTCCCTTTTCTGGAACGTTGGAGATACCGTACCGCTGGCGAACAACCAATCCAGAACTGGGAGCGTGGATCGCTGAAGCCCGCGAAAAACTCATACGGGGTCAGCAGATCGATTTGGCTCAGGGCCCGATCAACTATCGACATTCGCAAGATGCATTCGACATGGGTGTCTTCTTCGACCATCTGGACGGTAAGGAAGGTTCATTCGCAGCCATCCATTGCAACAAAACCCTTTGTTACCGATTGGCAAGTGCAGCGGGTGGTGGCTATCAAGCAATTGAAGAGATTGCAGCAAGCCGCCTGAGCGCCTTTGCACTGGCATGGGATCGTGCCGTCGACGCAGCTGGCAGACGAGCGGCGATCACCAGCTTGCTTACCGAGTGTTTTCAGATACGCAAATTGAAAGATGGCGAAACCGCCAGTCCAGAAGATGAGGCGCTGGGAGTGGGCATGCGTGAGGCTGCCGACGTACTCGGAATGGGGAACGGAACGAATGCTGCGGCACAACTTCTGTCCATGGCACGTAAGCATTCCCAATGGAAGCTGTTTCGAAATGAGCTATGGAGAGACGCAGAGCGCGCCGTGGCTGAAGTGAGTGCGGAGCGCGCTTTCACTATGGTGGAAGCAGCGACCCGCGTTCGACAACGAGCGAGCATCACGGGTCGACGGATGCCCAAGCGCACAATCTCGACGCCGCTGCTATTGAAAGGCCTTGAGTTCGACCATGTAGTTATCCCAGATGCCACGCATTTCTTGCGCGAACGACAGGCACAAGCCAAGTTGTTTTACGTGGCAATTTCGCGAGCGACCCAAACGCTTACGATCGCATCATCTGAGCGGTATCTACAGTTCCCGGTCCCCGCTATTTGATTCAGTCCTTTCGCATGGGGGATATCTTCCGTTATCCAATGCCGATCCGTACGAATTTCGATCTGTCTGAACATGCGGCCTGGTAAATCTTGAGCGGCGCATTGGCGTAAGCCGGGTTGATGCGGCGGATTGGTGAAGCACTACTATCGAGATTCGATCGGACAGATGAAAGGTGAGGTGGAGCTCCGGCGGTGGGTCATGATCGCTGACGATCTCAATGGATATGGCCGGAAACCTCAGCAGACGCCATGGCCGTTCGCTAGACCGATGAGTCGTCATGCATGTCCCCGATAGCCGCACGCGCCAGCGGCACCCAGGACGCGCAACAAGCTGTTGATCAGGCTGGCCACTCGTCGCACAGGGGCGGCGGGCGCCGTTGTAACCCGCCTTTCACGGATGTCTCAGCCGGTGATCCAGGGAGCCTCTAGGGTCCGCTCAATGTCATTGCCTACCACCACTTGATGTGCAAAACTCTATCAATTAGGCCACTTTAACGAAGATAAATACGATTATGAAACAATGGCTTAGAGATGCTGATGGTCAAAACGAGCGTTTTAGGTCTGAATTAGTCCAGGTTGCAAGGTTCGGCGCCAAGGGGGATGTAGAGCGGCTAAAAATCCAAGTCATGCGACTGATAAGGATGCTGCGGGCCGAGGGAGATTCGCTAGCAGACATGCTGCAGAACGCAGTTTTTGTGGAAGACAACCCGATTCAGACACACCCTATTCGGTCGGCTCGAAAGGCCGATATGTCGCTCGCCGAGCCGCTGCCAACTGATGAGGACACGCGTACTGACCTCCTTCGCGCGGAAGATCCTCCGGTCTTGAACCATCCACTCGTCCGTGACTCAGGCCTCCAGCGTCAGATTTCGCAATTGATCAGTGAGCGTCGTGCGGGAAAGAAACTTGTTGATGCCGGACTCCGGGCACCCAAGGCCGTGCTTTTCACCGGACCACCTGGTGTAGGGAAAACCGAGACCGCGCGTGAGGTCGCGATTGCTCTCAATGTACCTTTGCTCATCCTTGATCTTGCTACGGTGATCAGTTCTTTGCTGGGGAGGACGGGTAATAACATTAAGCAATCCTTCGCGTTTGCCCGGCGCCGGCCATGCGTACTATTTCTGGATGAGATAGATGCTGTGGCTAAAAAGCGCGATGACGATGGTGACATCGGGGAGCTCAAGCGCCTCGTGACCGTGTTGCTGCAGGAGATCGACCTTTGGCCGTCCACGAATCTGCTCATTGCCGCAACCAATCACGTACACCTGCTCGACAGCGCTGTAACACGGCGCTTTGACCAGACGATCAGTTTTCCCGCCCCTACCGCCGGCGAGCTGGCCGTTCTGGCGCGCCAAATCGTTGTAGGGCATAAGAATTTTCCGCGCGGGTGGTCGGACATTCTCGCTGAGCTCATGGGCGAAACGTCGCACAGCGATTTCGTTAGGGATCTAAATCGGTTGCGCCGGGCTCATGTTTTGGGAGGCAAGGCCGAAGGAGCAAAGGTGCTGAAGGAAATTGCCGGCGATCGCGCACCGACATTACAGCGCGACGCTCGCAAGAAGGTTGCTGTTGGTCTAGTGCAATCAGCGGGCGTGCCGCAGCGCGAAGCCAGTCGAATAACCAAGGTCGCACGCGAAACGTTGAAGACCGCTTTACATGGAGTGATAGGCGATGAGTGATCAACCGAAGTTTTTGCTCGGCCGTGGCGAGACGTTGACGGAGTCGAGCCGCTATCGAAGTGGCCCGCAGGATGCCGATGCTCCTTATACGTTGGAGGCGCAGCGGGCACATCTTCGGCCAATGTTGACGGCACAGCAAAAAACGTTCGACTCACTCCCGCCGGAGGCATGCCCAAGGGATGTGGTCATTTCGATGGTAACGCTTCATCCCAAGTACTACTCCCGCACTCATTTCCCAACAAATCTTTTGTCAGATGCTGGCCTCCGTCTTGTTGGTAGCCTGCCACGAAACGTGAGGCCTCGAAACGGACGAGGAAGCAAGCAGCCCGAGGGCGTCCCTTCCACTGTGCTGTTTGTCGCCGGAACGCGCGAATCGTTCAGGAGCCTCACGAACGCCATTGAAGCCCCGGACGACTTGCTCGCTAAAGATCTCATGAAGATCGAGGCGATTGGGCCACAAACGGCGGCTGAGCGTATCCAGGGGAAGATCAATTCCGCTGTCGAACCGTTGGAGCTTGTGCTGCACTTTGATAGCCAACTAGATCACGACTGGGAAGATCAATTTCTCGCCTACGCCCAACGCTGCGGAGTAAAGGTTGACCTTCATCAGAACTATCAGTCGCGCGGTTTGTGGTTTCTTCCCGCTACGGGGAACGCTGAAAGTGCGAGCAAGTTGGCGAACTTCTCCTACTTACGCGCCATTCGTCCCATGCCTGAACTTCGGCCATTGGAGAATCCCAAGATCCTGCGTGCAGCCGTTGACGATGAAGTGGTGACCCTTCCTGCAGAGGGACCCCTTGACCCGAATTGTCGGGTGGCTGTGTTTGATGGAGGGCTGCCTGACGACCACCCTTTCGGTTCCTGGGCGACTGCTATTGAGCCCCAGCCCCAAGATGCCATTGGCGATCCGGTGCCGAAGTACCAGGCCCATGGTCTTGCCGTCACATCCGCCCTTTTATTCGGCCACATGCAGAGCGGACTGCAGCCGCGGCCGTACTGCCACGTTGATCACTATCGCGCATTGGGCACAAAGACTGTAGACAAGAATTTGTACTCGGTCATGCTCTACGTTGACAAAGTACTCAACGAGTCGAACTACGAATTTGCGTCGTTCAGCATCGGCCCGGTTGAGATCATTGGCGATGACAAGGTAAGCGCTTGGACCACGATGCTGGATGATCATTTCCATCAGGCCCGAATGCTTGGCACGATTGCCGTGGGCAATGATGGCGACCTGGCCGCGCCCGGGAATCGTGTTCAGGTTCCCAGTGATTGCGTCAACGCTCTGGCGATAGGAGCCAGCGACGGCTCACACACAGGTTGGAAGCGGGCACCTTACAGTTGCATTGGTCCTGGGCGTGCACCCGGTGTTGTAAAGCCGGATGTTGTGCACTTCGGGGGCACTGAGAGCGCGAAATTCCAAGTGCTGTTTCCGGGAGGCAAGCTCGCGCAGAGCTATGGAACGAGCTTCGCAACGCCGACCGTAATGCGCTTAGCGACAGCCATCAGGGCGCATTTTGGAAACGGAATCAACCCACTCAGCATTCGTGCCTTGATAGTGCATAGTTCAGACAACGGCGGGAATGACCGAGCTGAAGTAGGCTGGGGTCTGGCTCCAGAGGATATCGCTGACGTTACAGTCTGCCCCGATGGCAGTGTGCGAGTGCTTTATCAAGGTTGGCTGGAGCCAACCAAGGTACGACGCGTTACCGTACCTATTCCTTCGTCTGGATTGAGCGGGAAAGTCAGGATTCGAGCGACATTTTGCTACTCGTGCCAGACCGACCCACATACGCCGGGCGATTACACTCGTGCCGGTCTGGGCGTCGTTTTCCGGCCGCACCAGGACAAGCTTGAGGTGCCTGAAGATCCTAAGAAGAAGCCTGATCCCGATTTTCCGAAATCGCACAAGTTTTTTGAGGGCGTCGGAAAGAAGTCGGAACAAGTGTTGCGAACTGATGCTTTCAAGTGGGACACCGTGCGCCATGCCGAAATGGGCTTCCTAGGTACATCTCTGAAACGTCCGGTCTTCGACATTCACTATCAGGCGCGCCAGCCAGGAAAGAGCGATAGCCCATCCACCGCTCCGAAACTCCAGTACGCCCTAGTCGTTACGGTATCGGCGCCGAAGCACCCGGATCTCTACGATACGGTGATCAATAGTTACCCAACGTTGGCACCCATCGTCCCAATCTCGAATCTGCCCAACAAGGTTCGCGCACAAAGGCTGTCGACCTGAAAGAGGCCTGACGGGGTCGATTATCGGATTGATCGGCACCTGAGCTCACTTCCCAACAGAGGGGGCGTCAGGCAATCTTATTGTGCGTAGAGCCTCAATCTATGCAGGCAGAGAGCGCTACCGTTGTTAGCTCATGGCGATGATCTCACCGCCATGAGCATTTTTCAGCGCGGGCTAATTGCTAGTAGAAATCGGAACGACTGCGGCCGAATCGTTCATAGGCCGCCTCTGTCTGCTCGGGCGTCGGCGCTTTGAAGCCTTTGTCGAATCCATGCCTGTTCCGGTATTCGATGTGATACCAGGCAGCGAACTCCCAGTACTCCATGTGGTAGCCGACTTTCGCCGCCTCGTATTCCGGCTCAGGGCGTCGAGAGCGTACTCCGGAGATCGAGCGCAGTTGGGTTATTGCTGAGTCCGCTGCGCCTAGCCCTCCATCAGAGTCTTGCGCATGAAGAGCTACTGTCGTTCCCCAAAGCGCGCGCTCCATCGGAGACATCAATTCCCAGGCGAGTTCTGATTCAAATAGGGTCACATCGGCCATATCAGCCTCTCTTGGCTAAGCGGGTCAGGTCGAGGCAGACAATCTGTCCTCTAATGCCCTGATCCACCTAGAAATGCTCCAAGGGGCTCGCCGATTTGTCTTGGTGCTTCTGCTACCAAATAGCGGTTTCCCGGGCGGGTATTCGCTTAGGGCGTGCCAGCGAAGGTGTTGCAGCTGGCCATCTGACCGCTGTCGAAGCCAGCACGGAACCACTTCACGCGCTGTGCCGACGTGCCGTGGGTAAACGAATCGGGCACCACGCGTCCCTGTGCCTGCTGCTGCAACGCATCGTCGCCGATCTTGCTGGCCGCATTGAGCGCGGACTCGATGTCACCAGGCTGCAGCCACTGCAATCGCTGCTGGCTGTGGTTGGCCCACACGCCAGCGAAGCAGTCCGCCTGCAATTCCTGCCGAACCGACAGGCCGTCAGCGCCTTCCATCTGCGCACCACGACGGCGCGCCTGCTCCACCTGGTCGAACACGCCGATCAGTTTCTGCACGTGATGCCCCACCTCATGCGCGATCACATAGGCTCGTGCGAAATCGCCGGATGCCTGAAAGCGGGTCTGCAATTCCTGGAAAAACGCGACATCGAGGTACACCTTCTGGTCACCCGGGCAATAGAACGGGCCCACGGCGGTCGACGCGGCGCCGCAGGCGGTGTTCACGCCACCGTTAAACAGGTCGAGCTTGGGGTCGACGTATTGCCGGCCGTGCGCCGCAAAAATGTCGCCCCAGGTCTTCTCGGTGGAACCAAGAATGGCGCTGACGAAATCCTTGGTCTGCGGATCGACCTGCGCCGGCTCGCCGGTTGGCGCCGCCACCTGGCCGCTGCTGCCGCCCTGACTCAGCAGTGCGGTGGGATCCTTGAAGAACACCAGGCCCAGGATCGCCAGGATGATGATGCCGCCTAGCCCCAGGCCACGCCCGCCACCGAAGCGTGGACCGCCGCCACCGCTGTCGACTTCGACGTTCTCACTGCGTTCGCCCTTCTGCCAATCCATGCGACAGCCCTCGCCCGCTCACCGTGTAGGTGCGTCCGGATGACGATACCCCCGCTTGCCCCCTCCCGCCACCTGCCCTGCGGTGGCTACAGTAGGCCACCTTCTTCTTGAGAACCTGCCATGACCCAGCACCTCCCCGCCATCGTCGTCCTGCTCACCATCCTGCTGCAGGTCGGCACCATGTGGGCCACGGGCCATGCGCGCGACAAGTACGGCATCAAGGCGCCAGCGATCAGCGGCCATCCGGGTTTCGAACGCGCGTGGCGCGTGCAGATGAACACGCTGGAAGCTACTGTCATGTTCCTGCCGACGCTGTGGCTGGCCGTGCAGTACGGCTTCCCGCTGTGGAGTGGCCTGGCTGGGTTGGTGTGGATAATTGGCCGGACGTGGTACGCGGTGGCTTACCTGAAGGATCCGGCCAAGCGCGGACCCGGCTACATGGTGGCCTCGGCAGGATGGGCGGTGACGCTGGTGTTGGGTTTGTTGGGTCTGGCGCGCGCGATCCTGGCGGGTTGAGGCAAGTCGGGTCGCGCATCCGGTGCAGTGCCGCTCTTCTGCAGCAGTACACCCCGTGCGCGACCCACGCCTCAGCCCACCGGATTGACCTTCAACCGCTCGATCCGCGCCCCATCCATCGCCACGACCTCGAAATGCAGGCCTTCGCTGGTGAAGCTGTCGCCCACACTGGGCAGCCGGCCCAGCTGTTGCAGCACGTAACCGGCCAACGTAGAGAAGCCATCGTCGACGCTTAGCTTGAAGCCAAGCACGTGTTCCACGCGGCGCATATCCAGGCTCGCATCCAGCATCCAGCTACCGTCGGCTTCCTGCACGGCCGCGGGGTCGCCACTGTCCTCGTCGGGAAATTCGCCAGCGATTACTTCCAGCACGTCGGTGGGTGTGACCAGACCCAGCACGCTGCCGTACTCGTCCACCACCAGCGCCACCTGCAGTGTCGAGCGGCGGAACTCTTCGATCAGGCGAAGCACGCTGAGCGATTCCAGCACGGTGAGCGGCTTGCGCACCACCTGTTCGACCTCGATGTGGCCGTGCTCCAGCAAGCTCGCCAGCAGGTCACGCGATGATGCGACGCCAACCAGTTGATCGAGATCGTCACCGGCCACCGGCAGCCATGCATGGCTGGATGCGCTTACTTCGGCGCGTAACTGCTCGGAGTTTTCGCGCGGATCGACCCAGGTGATCTCCGGGCGCGGCGTCATGATCGAGCGCACGGGACGATGCGCCAGATCCAGCACGCCCTGCACCATCGCCAGCTCGTCTTTGCCGAATACGGCGATGTTGCCGACGGTGGTGGCTGCCGCCGTCTTCGACGTGTCCGCCTCGTCCTCGCCACCGGCGCCACCCAACAGGTTGAGCACCGCCATCGCCGTGCGATCACGCAGCGTGCGGGCACTACCCAGCAAGCTGCGCTGGCGATTACGGCGCATGGTCTGGTTGAACGCCTCGATCAGTATCGAGAAACCGATGGCCGCGTACAGATAACCCTTCGGGATGTGGAACCCGAAGGCTTCGGCCACCAGGCTGAAGCCGATCATCAACAGGAACGAGAGGCACAAGATCACCACGGTCGGTCGCGCATTGACGAAGGCGGTAAGCGGCTTGCTCGCGCTGATCATCAGGATCATCGCCACCACCACCGCGATCATCATGATCGACAGGTGATCGACCATGCCTACGGCAGTAATGACCGAGTCGAGCGAGAACACGGCGTCGAGCGCGACAATCTGCGCCACCACCAGCCAGAAACGTGCAGGGACGCGCTTGGCCGCGTCGTGATCGTCACCTGCCTCCAGTCGCTCATGAAGCTCGACCGTGGCCTTGAACAACAGGAACGTGCCACCGAGCAGCAGGATAATGTCGCGCCACGAAAGGGATACCGCCCCCCACTCAAGAATGGGCGTGGTGAGCTTCACCAGCCATGACATCGCCCCCAGCAGCGCCAGGCGCATGATCAGGGCCAGCGAGAGGCCGAGCACGCGGGCCTTGTCGCGTTCTCCAGCCGACAGCTTGTCGGCGAGAATCGCGATGAACACGAGATTGTCGATGCCAAGCACGATCTCCAGCACCACGAGGGTGAGAAGACCTGCCCATGCAGTAGGGTCGGCCAGCCAGTCGAATGCGAACATGGGTTGGCACCGGAGCGCCGGTTTCCTCCTTCGAACGTCTTGCAACTATACAGGGCGTAGTTGAGAACACAGTGAAAGCCAAGGTGCCGGACCGTGCCAAAGGACAGGATTGCGCCTGCGCGCCGGCAAGGGCTAGCGTGTTCGTGTCAGGTGACGGGCGCGTTGCGTCCTGGCGAATTTCGTACGCACGCGCGTCTGCAGGACCCTTAGATGGAAGCGAACCACCAGCACGTTGTCCCTGTTTCGCTGCCATCCAAACCGCTGTCCCTGCCGGCCCCGAGCGTATGGCACGCGTTCGGTCTTATCGCGCTGTACTTTGCACTGCAGCTGGCGGTGGGCGGCCTGATCAGCTTGTCGGTCGGCCTGATAAACGTCCTTCGGCAGAACGGAAACATCACAGACGTAGTCCATCAGAGCCGCACCTGGCTGGCCCATTCCGACGCCAGTGCCATCGCCGTCATGGCCACCCTGGTGATCTCGGCATCATGGATTGTTTACCTGAGCCATCGCTGGTGGCCCTCGCAATGGGCCACGGCCAGGCCACCAGGTTTTGGCTTTACGCCACCGCAACCGCCGGGCATGTACGTGGCTGCCCTGGCATTGGGTCTGTTGATGCCATTTGTCGGCGGCATGCTGACGCAATGGTTGGCGCACGGACATGAAGTGAGTCAGGACATCAAACAGCTTGGCGCCAACATACCGCTGCTGCTGCGCCTGCCGCTGGCGCTACTGGTGGTGAGCCTGGGGCCGCTGGTGGAAGAACTGATCTTCCGCGGCGTGCTGCTCTCCGCCGTTAGTCGCCATGTCGGCAACGGCTGGGCGATCGCGTTGACGGCCGCATTGTTCGCCTGTGTCCATCTGCCAGACTTGTCTTTCCTCTGGTACGCGCTACCCAACCTCGCACTGCTCGGCCTTGTGCTGGGCTGGTTACGCGTGCAGTCCGGTTCGATCTGGCCGGCGGTGCTGGCACATGGCGTGAACAACTTGCTTGCTGTGGTGTCCTGGTTCGTGATGACACCGGGCAACTGAACAGGGCTTTTTTTTAGAAGCGCCTCCGGTGCGCGATGCAAGCTTGCATCGTTGCGCGCCATGAAGCTCCGCTAGCGAGTCGTCTTGTTCGCGCACTGGGTGCGCTTCACTAAGTACGCGGAGGATCAGGCGACGATCAGCGAGTGCGCACGCAAGAGCCTGGCCGTCTCGAACACTGGCAAACCCATCACGCCGGAATGGCTGCCATCAAGGTGTTCGATCAACTTGGCGCCATGGCCCTGGATGGCATAGGCGCCCGCCTTGCCAAAAGGTTCGCCGGTGGCGATATAAGCTGCGATGGCAGCGTCGTCCAGCTCGGGCATGCGCACGCGCGACAAACTGGTATCGCTCCATTCGCCCTTGTGGCTCACCAGCCATACGGTGGAAATCACCTCATGCACCCGTCCTGACAACCGGCGCAGCATGGCTGCCGCGTCCGCCGCGTCCGCGGGCTTGCCGAACACTTCATCGTCCAGCACCACCTCGGTGTCCGCCCCCAGCACCACCGCCTGCGGATCGTTCAGTGCAGCCAGCCCGGCAAGTGCTTTCTCGCGCGCCACGCGGCTGACGTACTCACGCGGCGATTCGGCGATGGCGCGTTGCTCGGGCACGTTCACATCGACGATGCGGAACTCCACCCCGATCTGCTCAAGCAACTGGCGACGACGCGGCGACTGGGAAGCGAGATAAAGCATGACAAGACATACCCGATAGCGACAGGGACGCCTACGGTCGCATATCGCCGGTGTCAAGGAAACGCTGATGCCAGGACAAGGCTTCGTTCAACAGATGGGGCGTGTGTTTGCCACGGCTGTCGTGCAGCGCGCGATCGACATAGTCCTGCAGCATCGGACGGTAGCTTGGGTGCGCGCAACGCTCGACGATGACCTTCGCGCGCTGGCGCGGCGACAGCCCACGCAGGTCGGCCAGGCCCTGCTCGGTGACCACTACGGCCACATCGTGCTCTGTGTGGTCAACATGACTCACCATCGGCACGATGCACGACACGGCGCCATTCTTTGCCGTGCTGGGCGTGAGGAAACACGACAGGAACCCATTGCGCGCGAAATCGCCGGAGCCACCGATGCCGTTGATGATGCTGGTGCCAGCGACGTGGGTGGAATTGATGTTGCCGTAAATATCCGCCTCGACCATGCCGTTCATGGCAATGCAGCCGAGGCGACGCACCAGTTCGGGGTGGTTGGAGATCTCCTGCGTGCGCAGGATGATTCGCTCGCGAAAGAAGTCGATGTTGTCGAGGAATCGTTCGATGCCAGCCGGGCTCAGCGAGAACGACGTGGCCGACGCCACCGTCACCACATCGTTGGCGAGCAGGTCGAGCATGCCGTCCTGGATCACCTCGGTGAAGGCGGTCAGTCCGCTGAAACCACCTTCACGCAGGCCAGCGAGCACTGCGTTGGCAATGTTGCCAACGCCGGACTGCAACGGCAGCAGCTGCGGCCCAAAGCGACCCTTGGCGATCTCATGCCGGAAGAAGTCGATGAGATGGCCGGCAATTTGGCGCGAGCAGTCGTCAACCGGCGCAAATGCACTGTTGCGGTCGGGTGCGTTCGTCTCCACTACGGCGATGACTTTGTTCGGATCCAGCCGCAGATACGGCTCACCGATGCGATCGTCTGGCTTCAGCAATGGAATCGGCTTGCGATGTGGCGGCAAAGCCGTGCCGTAGTAGATGTCGTGCATGCCGTCCATCTCGAGCGGCTGCCAGTGATTGACCTCGACGATCACCTTGTCGGCGAGATCGAGCCAGGTCTTGTTGTTGCCCACCGACGACGACGGCAACAGGCTGCCGTCGGGCATGATCGCGGCCGCCTCGATAATGGCCAGGTCGATCTTCCCGAAAAAGCCGAACCAGGCGTACTGCGCCACGTGACTGAGATGGATGTCCAAATAGTCCATCTCGCCGCGATTGATGCGCGCTCGCAGTTCGGGATCCGACTGGTACGGCAGGCGCAGGTCGATGCCGTCGGCGCGAGCCAGTGCGCCATCCAGTTCCGGCGCAGTGGACGCGCCAGTGAGCACACGTACGCGGAACGGGTCGCCGCGCTCGTGGGTCGCCACCATCCTGGTGGCCAGCGCTTGCGGCACCGCCTTGGGATAACCGGCACCGGTGAAGCCACTCATGCCGATCGTCATGCCGTGGTCAACCCGTTCCGCGGCCTCAGCCGCTGTCATGACCTTGCTGGCGAGCCCTGCATGACGGATGCGTTGGTCCATGGTGCTTTCTCCTGCACTGCGATCCATCCATGGTAGCGCCCGGCCACGTCAGACTCTTGGCAATCTAGACGATGGTCTGATGTAGGAATCGTCTTAAAAAGCCACGCTGTATTCGCGAAAATCCATGTCGCGCTTCCACCCCAACGACTCGTACAACCGTTGCGCGGCCTCATTGGAATGGGCCGTGGAAAGCGACAAGCCCACGGCTCCGATCTCTCGAGCGAAATCAGTCGCTTCGTGAATCAGCGCCGCAGCCACACCGTGCCGACGCGCGAAGGGTGCGACAAAGAGATCGTTGAGCAGATAGGTACGCGCAGCGCGAACCGAGGAAAAGAGTGGATACAACTGGGTGAAGCCAGCGCCGTTGCCCTCGTCATCCACGGCCAGCAGGATCACCGACTCGTGGTGCTGGAAACGTTCTCGCAGAAAGTGCCGCGCGAGTTCGATGTCGGTGGTCTTACCGTAGAACTGCCGATACGCATCGAACAACGGCACCAGCAGTTCGAGATCGTGGATGCTGGCCTGACGCACGGAGAAGGACATGCTCAACCCCAGGAGAGTGGCGAACGAGCACCGAGTATGCGACAGCGCGAGCTCTGAGCGCAGATAGAAAGTGCCGCTGCATGGCAGCACACCACTCAGGCGCGGTGATAGGGATGGCCGGACAACAGCGTGGTAGCGCGATACAGCTGCTCGGCAAGCACCAGGCGCACGAGCATGTGCGGCAGCGTCAGCGATCCCAGCGACCAGGTCTGATCGGCACGAGCCAACACTTCCGGCGCGTGTCCGTCAGGGCCACCGATAAGGAAGGCCAGGTCACGACCTGACATGCGCCATTTCGCCAGTTGTGCCGCCAGCTCCTCGCTGGACCAGGTCTTGCCATGTCCGTCCAGGGCCACCACATGGATATCGCGCGGCAGCGCAGCGAGTATCGCGGCACCTTCATCCTGTATGGCGCGCGCGTCGTCGCGCCCTTTGCCACGCGCACCGGGCTTGAGCTCGATCAGCTCCAGCGGCAACTCGTGTGAGAGCCGCTTGCGGTATTCGGCGAAGCCCTCCGCCACCCAGGCGGGCATGCGTTCACCGACGGCAATCAGGCGGGCACGCAAGCGTCACCACTGGAAAACAGAAAAATAAAGCACAACACCACGCGCATCAAAGAGCGCGCGGCAGGTGCCGCCGGAACGCGGGCCATTAGCCCGCGTTGGCGATTTCGGCGTCGACTTCGCGGTCGCCTACGGTCCACAGCCTCTCCAGGCCGTAGAACTCCCGTATGCGCGGCAGCATGACGTGGACGATCACGTCACCCAGATCCACGAGCACCCATTCGGCTTCCTGCTCGCCTTCCACGCCAAGCGGCATCACGCCCGCCTTCTTGGCGAACTTGACGACTTCGTCGGCGATGGATTTCACGTGGCGCGCGGAGGTGCCGGAGGCGATGACCAGCAGATCGGCGATGGAGGTTTTGCCGCGGACGTCAATTTCACGAATGTCCTTGGCTTTCAGTTCGTCCAGCGCGTCGATGACATGCTGGCGAACGACCGCCGTGGTGGCGGATTTGTTGCTGCGTTTGGAGGTCGGACTCAAGTGCGGTTGCCTCGATGCGGGTCGACGCGCGGGATGGCGCAGGGCCAGTATACCGCCCCCTTCTGAAGCCCACGTCAAGTGAGGCTGTCGCGGGCCTGGGCATATTCCCCGAGCAGGGTCGCCACCAGCTCTGCCGCGGGCATGGAACGGGTCATGCTCGCGGCCTGCCCGCACCATTCGGACAGCAGGTCGCCCCGCCCCGAGGCGGCAGCCGCTTTGCGCAAAGGGGCAGTCAGTGCGTTCATGACCGGATAGGCCGGCAGACGAGCCGCATGCGGCTCCATCGCGTCCACATAGGTATTGCGCAGGCCGCGGGCGGCGCGCCCCGAGAAGCTGCGGATGGTGGTGACGTGCACGTCGTCCGCCTGCAGCAGATCCTGCTTCCAGGCTGGCGCAGCGGCCGACTCCGGGCAGGCCAGGAACGCCGTGCCAAGCTGGCTGACGCTGGCACCCAACAGCTCTGCGGCCAGCATGCCCCGGCCATCCATGATGCCGCCGCCGGCGATCAATGGAACATCCACCGCCCGTGCGGCCAGCCGCAGCAGCGCAAACAGGCCGATCATGGCTTCCTCGGGCTCGTGCAGGAAGCTGCCGCGATGACCGCCGGCTTCCGCCCCCTGCAGACTCACCGCATCCGCACCCAGCGCCGCCCAAGCCCTTGCCTCGGCCACCGACGTGGCGTTGCCGACCACGGTGATGTCCCGCCGTTTCAGCTCGCGCAACTGGGCCGGCGTCAGCAAGTTGAAAGTGAAGCTGGCCACGGCGGGGCGCGCTTCGCACAGCGCTGCAAACTGATCGGAGAATCGCGGTGCCCAGCGCTCGGGCAGGCTCGTGCGCACGGCCAGCCCTTCGTGCTCCATCAGTGAGTCAAGCGTGGCGCGGGCAAAATCGATCGCCGGCTCGTCCTCGAGAAAATCGTCGGGCAATACGAACAGGTTGAGTGCGAATGGGCGATCGGTGAGCGCGCGTATCTCTGCGGCTTCATCGAGAATGGCCTGCGGCAACAGATAGCCCACGCCATGCGAGCCGAGCCCACCTGCCTGCGATACCGCAGCCACGAGCGCAGGTGTGGATGCCCCTGACATCGCGGCGAGAACCAGCGGCCGGGTAATGCCCAGACGCTCCAGAAACAAGGAAGGCATGGTGTGTACTCCGCAGCGTGCTGCTTCGCATTACACCATGCCCTCCGCGAAGCTCCTTTTCACACAGAAGGAGCTTCATCCATCACAAACGACCTCAGTGGCCGCTTGTGCTGGCGCTGGCCGGCGGCATGGCGCTATCGGAGGCCTTCTTCGTGTGCTGCTTCTTGTGGTGCGTGCCCTCCTTGGTGGCATCGCTCTTCATCGAGTCTTCGCTGGATTTCATCGCATCGGAGCTCGACTTCATCGCATCTGAATTTGACTTCATGGCATCCGAGCTGGATTTCATCGCGTCCTTGCTGGCATCTTGCGCCGATTGCGTCGGCGTCGTGCTCTGCGCCATGACCGGTGTCATGGCCACGCCAAAGACGACGGCGGTTGCAAGGGCGAGTACGGCGTAACGGGAAACTTTCATGGGTACATATCTCCTGAGGCGGTGAAGTAACCGTGCGGTCATGCCGCACTTCCATGGAACGGCCGTTGTCATCCGTCCCGGACGACCCCGGTGATCCGGCACCCGGCTTGCGTCGGTTCCGGCCACGCCACATCAGCATTCCTGCCCGATGCGAACGGCCCTTCCCTGGTCCGTGAAACACTTTTTGCCGGGCGCATCCTCATCGGTCGTCACCCGGAGCAGAGCAAGCGTATACCCGCGCATGACCATGGAATGCTGAACTCCGTCACCCTCGTTCAGCATCAATATCGACAGGCCGTGATCGCTTCAGAGGGATTGCTGCAGTGCCCACAGGAATCGCCAGCGCAAGCTATTTCGGGGGCGCGGGTCAATCTCATTGCCCAACAGCCATGTCATCACTGGCGAAGTTTCCGCCATCCTTCCCCATCGGGTTGCCATGCTGCGTCGCACTAACCGCTGCCGCCAACTTCAAGAAGTTCCGACCGAAAGCCACAAGCGCGCGCATAGGCGAACCGGCCATGCCGGCGAAGTGCCCATGCTCACGGGGATAGCTGCTGAAGGAATGAGAATGCGGCGAAGGCCGCAAGCCTTGCTCAAGGGGCAACCGGATGCCGGTTACTTCAGTCCGGGCTGCAGCAGGCGACCACCCATCGCGACGTTGGCCGACACCACGATGCCGACGGCAACCGCATGCGTGAGCAGGTCAGTGGCGGCTACGGCGAAGCCATGACAGATCTCCAGCAAGGCCGCCGACGCTGCCGCACTGGCAAGCCCGATCATCACGGCGGTCAGCACAGGCCGTAGCGGACAGGCTCGGCGCAGCAGCCATACCAACAGCGCCGACAGCGGAATTGAGAAGCTGACGATGAACATCAGGCAGTCACCGGACTGGTGCACGCTAGCCACCTGCGATCCCGGTACGACCCAGCCGCGCAGACAACCGAGTCCACTCGCGCCCACCCACAGCAGCAGCCCTGGCAACGGCAGCCACGCCCAGCGCGACGAGCCGCCCGGCACGCCAAGCGAGAAGGCAACCCAGGCAGCCGATACAGCCGTCATCACGGCACCGATGCCGGCGACGGCAATATCCGGTTCGGCGATCCAGCGGCGAATCATGTGGTCGGCGCCGTAGTGGCCCAACAAGCCAGCCGCGATCACCGCCACCGCCAGCAGCCACCCAGCCGTGCGCAACCAGGGAGGCAGCAGGCGCCGCACCGGCGTCAATTGCCCGCCTAGTGACTGGATGAGTGACTCAGTGAGTCGCGGCTCGGACATGATGCTCAGGAATCTCCATGGAAACGGGTGCGCAACGCCTTCATGGCGCGGTGCAGGTTTACTTTCAGTGCGCCGGACTGGCGGCCGGTAAGCGCAGAGGCTTCCGCCAGCGAGCGCTCCTTCAGACCTAACTGCTCGATGGCTTCGCGCTGGCCTGGTGGCAGGGTCGCGATGGCTTCACGCAGCCGACGTGCCTCCTGCTCGCGCTCGGTGGCAGCGGTGGCGTCATCCACGTCCGCATGCGTGTCGTAGGCATGCTCGTCATGCAACTCGCGGTGCCCACGGCGCCCGTGGCTACGCAGCGCGTCAATGGCACGCCGGCCGGCGATGGCGGACAGCCAGGCGTCATACGAACGGGTCGGGTCGTAGGTGTGTCGCACGCGGTGCACGGTAAGCAGGGTCTCCTGCACCACGTCGTCGAGCAAGTCATGCGCCACGCCCTGCCGCCGCGCCGCGCTGCGAATCAACGGCACCGAGGCGGCCAGCACACGCTCGTAAGCGCGCCGATCGCCGTCCTGGGCCGCCGCCATCCAGGCCGCACGCTGCCGCTCAGGCGTATCGCTGGCGCTTGTAGCGGCATCACTCACAGCAGAGTCGGTCCTTGCCCAGACGGGAAAGACGCTATCTAGAACCATTGTGCGGGTGGCGGTCAAGGCGGCGGGCATGGAATGACATCACAGGGGCCTCCTTGCTATTCGACGAACCTGGCTTCCGTGTTACCTCGTAAGTTCCGTAGGACTTCTCGGATTTCGCGGAGGGTGGGTTCCTTTTGAGAAACTTCTCATGGGTGACAAGGGGCGCGATTGGCCTAATGCGGCGCCCGCCACCGGCGGGTTTCTGTTTTTCCATCCCGCAAGGAACGCCCCATGAAGAAGACCCTGATTGCCTTGGTGCTTGCTGCCATCGTTGCCCCCATTGGCGCCCAGGCAAGCCAGAGCAACGGCATCAACTACACCTATGTCCAGCTCGATTACGTCAACCTGAACCAGTCGGGCCATGGCTTCGTCGCCGACGGCGCCTCGCTCTCGGGTTCCTATGGTTTCGCCGACCACTTCCAGGTGTTTGGCAGCTACAGCGATCTGAGCACTGACAAGAACCGCTTCGGCATCGAGGGGTGGGATAACTACACGTTCACCCGACAGACCAAGTCCAGGCCCTGGACGCTGGGTTTCGGCTTCATCAATGCCATCGGCGACCGTGCCGACTGGGTTACCCAGCTGTCCTACACGCGCGAGCACTACACCGAACGTTTCTGCATCGAAGGTTATGACTGCGGCAAGTTCAGCGATCACTTCAATGTCTGGACGGTCAATACCGGTGTCATGGGCCGTGTCACCGACAAGCTGACCGCCAACGCCTATCTGGGCTATAGCAACGGTGGCAATGGAGTCACCGGCAATATGTTCGGCGACTTCGGCCTGGTCTATGCCTTCAACAAGACCTGGGCATTGCACGGTGGCGTACGCGTGAACAACGACAGCACCGAAGAATTCAGCCTCGGTGTCCGGGCCAACTTCTGACGACCCAACGCAGGCAGTATCGAAAAGCCCGGCTCACGCCGGGCTTTTTTGTTTCTCCGTGGGATAAGCCCCGCATGACACAGCGACCTGACGCAGAATGCTCCGACCACGCAAGCTGCCGCCCTGTGCCTCACGGAATGACCTTCTCCCAGACAGGTAACCGAGGCGCAGACACCAGCGAATAGCCACATGAACCCCCACGGACACTGACCGCAATGCTTGTGCTGATCCTCGCTTATCTCGGCGGTGTGCTGACCATCCTGAGCCCGTGCATCCTGCCGGTGCTGCCGTTCGTGTTCGCCCGTGCCGACAGGCCCTTCGTGCGAAATGGCTTGCCCATGCTGCTGGGCATGGCACTCACCTTTGCATTGGTCGCAACACTGGCAGCGGTGGGCGGCGGCTGGGCCATCCGTGCCAACCAATATGGCCGCATCGTAGCCATGGTCGTGCTGGCTGTGCTGGGCCTCACCCTGCTTTCCAGCCATCTGGCCGAATGGATCAGTCGCCCGTTCGTTGCGCTGGGCAACAAGCTGTCGCAGCGATCGGACGCCGATGGTGATTCCGCGCTTTCGGCTGCAGGACTCGGTGTGGCGACCGGTTTGCTATGGGCGCCGTGTGCCGGCCCCATCCTCGGCCTGCTGCTGACCGGCGCGGCGCTTAACGGCGCCAGTGTGCAAACCACATTGCTGTTGCTTACCTATGCCGCCGGCGCCGCCACCTCGCTTGCGCTGGCGCTAGCCATCGGCGGGCGCCTATTCGCACTGATGAAGCGCTCGCTTGGCGCGGGTGAATGGGTGCGACGCACGCTGGGCGCACTGGTACTCGTAGGTGTCGCGATGATTGCACTCGGCATGGATACCGGTCTGCTCACGCGTGTATCACTGGCGAGTACGGGTGGTATCGAACAAAAGCTGGTCGATGCCGTGCGTCCTGCCCCGGCTCCACAGCCAGCCGTGAAGGCAGGCGAGCCGCTGCCGGTCGAAGGTGAGTTGCCGTCGTTAGCCGGCGCCACGCAATGGCTCAATAGCCCGCCCCTATCCGCGCCGTCATTGCGCGGCAAGGTGGTGTTGGTGGACTTCTGGACCTACTCCTGCATCAACTGCATCCGCTCGCTGCCCTATGTGCGCGGATGGGCCGACAAGTACAAGGATCACGGCCTGGTCGTGATCGGCGTGCACGCACCGGAGTTCGCGTTCGAAAAGGAACCGCAGAACGTCATCAAGGCCGTGAAGGATCTTGGCGTTGACTATCCCGTCGCCCTCGACAACGACTACGCGATCTGGAAAGGCTTCAACAACGAATACTGGCCTGCCCACTACTTCGTCGACACGCAAGGCCACATTCGCCATCACCACTTCGGCGAAGGCGAATACGAGCAGAGCGAGGACGTAATCCGCCAGCTGCTCACCGAGGCAGGTCAAAAGAACCTGCCGGGCGGTTACGTACAACCGGGTGCGCAGGGTGCGGAAGCTGCAGGTTCGGGCGACGCGCAGCGCTCCCCGGAAACCTATGTCGGCTATGCGCGCGCCGAGAATTTTGCGGGCGGCCAGGTAGCACATGACGATGCATGGACCTATCACGCTCCCGGCACGCTGATGACCAACCAATGGGCGTTCGACGGCCGCTGGACCGTTCGCGATGAAAACGCGAGGCTGGACGGCGCCAATGGCCGCATCGTCTACCGTTTCCGCGGGCGCGACCTGCATCTCGTGCTTGGCCCCACCAACGATGGCAAGCCGGTGCGCTTTCGCGTGCTGATCGATGGCAAGGCACCGGGTGCCGACCACGGCATGGATACCGACACCGAGGGCAACGGAACCGTTACCTCGCAACGCCTGTACCAACTGGTTCGCCAAGCTAGCGGCACCAGCGAGCGTACTTTTGAGATCACCTTCCTCGATCCGGGTGTGTTGGCTTACGCCTTCACCTTCGGCTGATTCACACGACTCACCCGAC
Organism: Dyella sp. OK584; assembly: GCF_057787755.1. NCBI lineage: Bacteria > Pseudomonadati > Pseudomonadota > Gammaproteobacteria > Lysobacterales > Rhodanobacteraceae > Dyella > Dyella sp. OK584. Next base: position 2,342,630 of record NZ_CM173542.1, on the reverse strand, counting down.
GGAGGCAGTCATGTCTCGCACCCAGGACATTGTCACGCTGGAACGCCGCCGTTTTTTGCGTGCGGCGCTTACCGGCGGAGCTATCGTTGCGATCGGCGGCCTGGCACTGCCAAGCCTGTTCGGACGCGGTTCGGCGGCAAGCGACGCCATGGCAGCAACACCCGCTGCACAAGGCGCGGACGTCTTGCTCGAATGCTTTGCCGACGATGGCCATCACCTTGGTTCGTGCCACGTGCGCAAGCTCGTCCTCAATGATGCGCAATGGCACCAGCGTCTTTCCGACGATGCGTACTATGTGATGCGCCGCGACGGCACCGAACGCGCATTCAGTGGAGCGCACGAAAAGCCGCCGACACCGGGCCTGTATCGTTGCCCCGCTTGTGACACCGCATTGTTCGACGCCGCCACGCAGTTCGATTCGGGCACCGGCTGGCCCAGCTTCTGGAAGCCCATCGCAAAGCCTAACGTCATCGAGAAACGCGACAGCAGCTTCGGCTGGGAACGCACTGCGGTCAGCTGTGCGGGTTGCGACAGCCATCTCGGTCATGTGTTCGATGATGGCCCGCCGCCGACGGGCCTGCGCTATTGCATGAACTCGGTAGCGCTACGCTTTGTGCCACACACTTCTTGAAAAGCTGGCACCAGTAGGAGCGCGCCCAGTGCGCGACAAGCCTGCGGAGAAATAACGACGAGACGCTGCGGGTCGCGCACAGGGTGCGCTCCTACAAGAGAGCTTCAGGCATTACGGTAAGGCGCGAGTACTGACGGGTCATCGAACAACCCGCACGGCAGCAGGTAGCGCGGATCGCGTCCCTCAGCCAACAATTCGCGAATGCGCGTGGCCGAAATTTCCAACGGTGTCACTGGCAGTTCGATCACCTTACCGGCCGGTAATGCCTGCAACACCGAAGCGTCATTGACGCGGCGCGGCGCTATTTCGCTAAGCAGCTCTTCGGGTAAAACGGCATCGACGCCGGGCCGACTGAGCACGCCCATGTGCGCCACATCGAACAGCTCGCGCCAGCGATGCCAGTTTGGGAGCCCCGCAAACGCATCAGCACCGATCAGTAGCACCAACGGGCGATCGCCCTGCTCCGCACGCAATTCAACCAACGTATCGATGGTGTAGGACGGGCCGCCTCGTTCAAGTTCGCGCGTGTCGAGTGTCAGGCGCGATTGATTTTGCAGCGCTGCTCGCAAGATCGCCACGCGTTGTGTCGCGTTGGCGATGGGCGCGGGGCGGTGAGGCGGCACGCTGGCCGGCATCAAGCGCACTTCGGCGTCGAGCAGCTCGGACGCTTCCCAAGCCACACTGAGGTGACCCAGGTGCACTGGGTCGAACGTGCCGCCGAAGAGAGCGAGGGGGCGCACGCTCACCGCCCTCTCTCTTCCGTGGCTAGGGCAAGGAACGGGTGCTCGCCAAAGCCTTGCAACGCCATCATTCCGGCGAAAGCCGGGCGCCAGCGACTTTGATCGCCAGGCTTGAGCAACGACAAGAGGCACTGGATCCCCGCTTTCGCCGGGATGACGGTGAGGGACCCAAGCGTTTTGGCGAGCACCCTCCCCTCACCCCGGCCCTCTCCCCGCTGGGGAGAGGGAGAAAGCGGGTGACGATTCATGACAGCGCCTGCGCTGCGCGCGGCTCGGCGATCGCGGCAATCAAGCGCTCTGCTTCGAGCCACGGATCACCCTGCTCTCGCCCCTTGGCCATACGGTCGATGCGTGCGGCGCGGGCGAGGCATTGCAGCCAATGTTCGCGTGGTGCGCGGCGCAGCGCCTTGCGAAACAGTTGCTCGCGCGCAGGCCACAAGCGCTCGGTGCGCGCCTGCGCAGCAAAGTCGCGCGCATTGGCCAAGCGAAGCGCGAGCTGCAACTGGTTGACCAGCCAACCCATCAGCGCAATCAGTTCATCGCCTTCTGCATGCAGGCCGGCAAGAATGCGCAGGGCGCGACCGCCTTCACCAGCAAATGCCGCGTCGGTGAGCTTGAACGCGTCATAGCGCGCACTGTCGGCCACCAAATTTTCCATTTCCGCCGCATCGATCTTGCCCTGGCCATGCAGCACAACCAGCTTGTCGATCTCCTGCGCCGCGGCGAGCAGGTTGCCTTCCACGCGCTCGGCCAGCAGCGCGGCGGCGTCCGGCGTGGCGGAAAGACCACGCGAGTTGAGTCGCGCGCCGATCCACGACGCCCACTCATTCGGGCGCGGTGCGTTGAACACCACCAGAGCGCCAGCAGCGTCGAGATTCCTGGTCCACGCACCTTCGTGCTTGCTGCTCCACTCGGTGGCGGTGATCAGCAAGGTCACGTCCGGCGGCGGATTGGCACAGAATTCGTTGATGGCCTTGGCGCCTTCGGTGCCGGGGCGACCCGTAGGCAGGCGCAAATCCAACAGACGGCGCGTGGCAAACAGCGACATACCTGCCGCAGCGCGTGCCAGGTCATCCCAGTCGAAATGGTTGCCGACGTCGAGCACTTCACGTTCGGTATAGCCGAGCTTGCGCGCCTGGGCGCGCAGCGCATCGGCGGCTTCCAGCACGAGTAATTCCTCGCCTGCCAGCAGGTAGACCGACCGCAGCTGGTCCGCCGTCAGCGACTTCTGCCATTGGGCGGTATTGAGCGGCATGGCGGCTTCAGTGCGTGCTGGATGCCGGGGCCGGCTGGGCGCCTTGCGCAGCCGCGGCTTCCGCGGTCTGTGCCGGATGCTTCGCGGCAGCCTGCAGACGGAACAGGATGGCCTGCACCATATCGTCGTTAAGGCTGCCATGGATCGCTTCGACCTGAGCCGTGGTGCCGATGGTGTTGGTGGCGTCGTAGCTGAATTCGCGCGACATGTCGACGCGCTGGCGCGGCACCAGCGGCTCACCCGCAGCGCCGTGCACTTCAAACTGTACTTGGTAGCGCACCGTGTATTCGGTCACGCGGGCCTGGCCGCTGACCGTGAGCGTGTCGGTGCTGAAAGCCGCCACGGGCACGTTGAGTTCGGCGATGTCGTTGCCCGCATGATCTTCCACCACGACGCCCGAACCCACCAGCGCCCGGGACAGCCCGCGCTGCAGATTGTTGTCGCCATTCACCGTGACGTGCACGCGCTGCATCGCCGGCGGCAGCGCGACGCTCTGGCGTAGATGGAACCCGCACGCTGCCAGGATAAGGGTGGACATCAACAGCAGCGAAGCTTTGAACACACGGCTCATGGATTTCATCCTGCGACGATGTTGACGATCTTGCCCGGCACCACGATCACTTTACGCACAGTCTGGCCTTCAAGGAATTCCGCTACTCGTGGCTCGGCCATGGCAATGGTTTGAGTCACTTCCGGCGTGGCGGTTGGTGGAACCTGGATGGTACCGCGCAATTTGCCGTTGACCTGAACCGCGAGGGTGAGCGAGTCGCGCACCAGCGCGGCGCTGTCGGCCTGCGGCCAGGGCTGGTCTTCCAGCACCGACTCTATGTGACCCAACACCTGCCACAGCGTGTGGCTGACATGCGGCACCACCGGGTTGAGCAGCAGCACCATCACTTCCAGTGCCTCATGGCGCACGGCACGGCCCTGCTCGCTCTGGTCGCTGAACTTGTTCAGCGCATTGAGCAGTTCCATCAGCGCCGCGATGGCGGTGTTGAAGGAGTGACGGCGACCGAGATCGTCGCTGACCTTCTGGATGGTTTCGTGCACCTGGCGGCGCAGCGTCTTCTGGCCGACGTCCAACGCGGCCGGATCGACCACCGGATGATCCGGCTGCGACGCATGCGTGGTCACTTCGCGCCAGAAGCGGCGCAGGAAGCGCGCCATGCCTTCCACACCGGCCTCGCTCCACTCCAGCGACTGTTCCGGCGGCGCCGCGAACATGGAAAACAGGCGCACTGTGTCCGCACCGAACTTGTTCACCATCGCCTGCGGGTCGATGCCGTTGTTCTTGGACTTGGACATCTTCTCGGTGCCGCCGATCTTCACCGGCTTGCCGTCGCTCTTGAGCACGGCACCGATCACGCGCGCCTTCTCGTCACGCTGGATTTCCACGTCTGCCGGATTGATCCAGTCCTTCGAGCCGTCGGCATTGTCGCGATAGAACGTCTCGGCAATCACCATGCCCTGGCACAGCAGGTTGGTGGCCGGCTCGTCCGCATTCACCAGCCCCGCGTCACGCATGAGCTTGTGATAGAAGCGGAAGTACAGCAGATGCAGGATCGCGTGCTCGATGCCACCGATGTACTGGTCCACCGGCAGCCAGTAATTGGCGCGCCCGTCGACCTGATCCTTCGCACCCGGGCTGGTGTAGCGCGCGTAGTACCAGCTTGACTCCATGAAGGTGTCGAAGGTATCGGTCTCGCGCTCGGCCGGGCCGCCGCACTGCGGGCAAGTGGTTTTGCGCCACTCGGGGTCGGCCTTGATCGGAGACTGCACGCCAGAGAACGCGACATCTTCCGGCAGCACGACGGGCAGCTGGTCTTCTGGCACCGGTACGGCTTCGCACTTGGCGCAATAGATCACCGGGATCGGGCAGCCCCAGTAGCGTTGGCGGCTCACGCCCCAGTCGCGCAGGCGCCAGTTCACGCGGCGCAGGCCCGTGCCCTCGCGCTCGAAGCGCGCGGCCATGGCCTCGAAGGCTTGGCCGTAATCCATGCCGTCGAACTCGCCTGAATTCACCAGGTAGCCGCGCTCGGTAAAGGCGCTGTCTTCCTGGACGCTGCGCTCGAAGGCTTCGATCAACTCCACCGCCGCGGAGGATTCATAGGCATCGATACTGCCGCCACCCAGCGCTGCGCGCATCGGATCGGCGCCCACACCCTTGGATAGGTCGTGCTTGATTTCGGCCACCGCGTCGAGCACGGCGCGATCGACCACCACCATCTTGATCGGCAGGTCGTACTTCTGTGCAAATTCCCAATCGCGCTGGTCATGGCCGGGTACGGCCATCACCGCACCCGTGCCGTAACCCATCAGCACGAAGTTGGCCACGAACACCGGAATCTTCTCGCCGGTGAGCGGATGGATGGCTTCGATGCCGGTATCCATGCCGCGCTTCTCCTGCGTCTCCAGCTCGGCTTCGGATACGCCGCCGTGCTTGAGTTCTTCAAGGAAAGCGGCCAGTTTGGCATTGTCCTTGGCGGCCTTCAGCGCGAGCGGGTGCTCGCCTGCGATGGAGACGAAGGTGGCGCCCATCAGCGTGTCGGGGCGCGTGGTGAACACGGTGAGCGGCTCGCTCTCGCCTTCCACGTTGAAATGGATTTCCAGGCCTTCGGAGCGACCGATCCAGTTGCGCTGCATGGTCTTGACCGCGTCGGGCCAGCCCGGCAGCGTGTCCAGGCCGTCGAGCAGTTCCTGCGCGTAGTCGGTGATCTTCAGGAACCACTGCGGGATCTCGCGCTTTTCCACCAGCGCGCCGGAGCGCCAGCCGCGGCCGTCGACCACCTGCTCGTTGGCCAGTACGGTCTGGTCGACCGGATCCCAGTTCACCACTGCGTTCTTGCGGTACGCCATGCCCTTTTTCATCAACCGCGTGAACATCAACTGTTCCCAGCGGTAGTAGTCCGGACGGCAGGTGGCGAATTCGCGGGTCCAGTCATAGGCGAAGCCCATGCGCTGCAGCTGGGCGCGCATGTGCTCGATGTTCTGGTAGGTCCACTTGGCCGGCGCGGTCTTGTTCTTGATCGCGGCGTTCTCGGCGGGCAGGCCGAATGCATCCCAGCCCATCGGCTGCAGGACGTTCTTGCCCTGCATGCGCTGATAGCGGCTGATCACGTCGCCGATGGTGTAGTTGCGCACATGGCCCATGTGCAGCGCACCCGACGGGTACGGCAGCATGGAAAGGCAGTAGAACTTGGGGCGCGAGGCGTCTTCCTTTACCTCGTACGCGCGCTTTTCGCGCCAGTACAGCTGCGCGGCGGTTTCCACCACCTGCGGCTGGTAGCCCTGCTCGTTGCCCTGGTCCTGAGAACCCTGATCCTGAATGTCCTGCATGTGTCCGGCGCCGTGTGTTTTGCTGGCAGCCACCGGCCTTTCCGGTGGGCTGCTGGGAACGCGGCAGACTAGCAGAATTGGCGCCTTCAGGCCGCCTACGGAGCCATTTTGTAGGAGCGCACCCTGTGCGCGAAAAACCTACAGAGCGTGTGACGCCTTGACTCCACGGTCGCGCACTGGGTGCGCTCCTACAAGGGATGCCTCAGCTTTGGGGGCAATTGGGGGTTTGCCCGGTCGCCATCAGGCCGGCCACCGCCCCGATCTGCCCGGCCAGGCGACTAATGGCCTGCTGGTGACCCTGAACCAGAGCGTCGTAACCGGCGCCCACCGGCTCACTGATACGGCTGGTGCAAGCGAGGGCGTCGCCGCCCTTCAGCGTACGAACGCTCCACGCGGCATCGATATAGGCGTAGCTGCCCGGCACCGAATCGAACCGTCGCACATCAAGCTTGATCCGTATGGTCGCCTTGCCCTGGTTGGGCAGGCCGCTCACGTCCAGCGCGCGAAAGTCGCGAGTGAGATCGGCGGACAGCGCACCACGCACTTCATCGCCCAGCGGCGCGACCCAACGCTGGCCTTGCAGCACAACCACGGCCTGCCCGCCCTGGCGCACCACCAGGGGCGGCTGATCGACCTGTGCCGGAACGGATACCGGGAGCAGGTCGAACTGGAACGCCTTCGCATCCACAACGCTGGCTGCGGGCTCCTGCGAGACGGGTGCGACCAAGGTGTAGAAATGGGTCGGAGCCGAACCGCACGCACCGAGCGCCAACGCGGCTGCGACCAAGCCCAGGTTTCCCTTGCGAATCATGGCTTGCTCCCTTGTGACGGTGCATTGGCTGGCGGCGGGGTGGTCGGCGCTGTCTGGACCGGCGCGTCCTTGCCGCGCCGACCGCGCAGCAGTGCGTCCGGATGGTCGCCCAGGTAATCGGTCAGCACACGCAGCGAGCGTGCGGCGCGCTGTAGTTCCTGCAGAGTGCCACCCAGGTTCTGCTGCAGCGGCGAGTCCGGAGCAAACGCATTGTTCGCCGTGCCCAGCGTCTGCTGCGCGCCCTTGAGGGTGGTCTTCACTTCCGGCAGCACGCCGGTGTTGACCTGCTTGAGCGTGTGGTTGAGCTCAGCCAGCGACTGGTCGAGGTTCTTGCCGATGCTGTCGAACGGAACCTTCTGAATCTTGCTCACGATGTCCGCCAGCTGTTCCTGGATCTTGTCGAGGCTGCCGGGTGCGGTGGGAATTTCCAGCGGCTTGGCGGCACCGTCGAATGCCACCTTCGGAGCGGCGGGCAGGAAGTCCATCGCGATGTAGAGCTGCCCGGTCAGCAGGTTGCCGGTGCGTGCCTGCGCGCGCAGACCGCGTTCGACCAGGCGGCCCATCATCTGCGACATCTGCTCGTCGTCGCCACGCGACTTGGCCAGCGCGACCAGCTTTTCATGCGCCTTGCCCAGTCGTGCCGGATAGACCACGGCCCCGACCACGGTGGGAAAGGTCTGCGTCTTTTCGTCGAAATCGAGATTCACCGATACCACGCGACCAAACGGCACGCCGAGGAATTCGACCGGCGCATCCACCGTCAGCCCACGCAGGGGCTGATTGAAGCGCATGCGGATGTACCTGGGTTCACCGTCCGGCGGTGCCATGGCGGTGGCGCGTTCATTGAACAGCCTGAAGTCCGCATCCTCGTCGGCAGGCGTCGCGTCGTGCGGCCCCAGCGGATCCTGGAACGCCACACCACCGGCCAATACCGTGGCCAGCGATTGGGTGTTCACCTTAAGACCATCCGCGCCCAGCGATACGTCCACGCCGCTGGCATTCCAGAAACGCGATGACTTGGTCACGAACTGGTCGTTAGGTGCGTCGATGAAGATCTGCAGGCTGACGCCCTTGCCATCCTTGTCAAGCTCATAGGACGAAACGCGGCCGACCTGGATGTGGCGATAGTAGATAGGCGAGCCGATGTCGAGCGACCCAAGATCGTCGGCGTGCAAGTCGAAGGTTTTGCCGGGGGCACCGTGGGTGACCGAGGGCGGATTCTCCAAGCCGGTGAAATCGCTCTTGGGCTCCTGAGATTGCCCCACGTCCGCGCCGATGAAGGCACCGGACAGCAACGTATCGATGCCCGACACACCACCCAGCCCGATGCGCGGACGCACCACCCAGTAGCGCGTGTCCGTCGTGGCGAAGCCCTCGGCGCTCTTCTCGAGCGCGACCTTGGCCACCACGTGCGAGCGGTCCTGACTCAGACGCACCGTGGTCACGCGGCCGATCACCACGTTCTTGAACTTCACGGGCGTCTTGCCCGGCTCCAGCCCTTCGGCGCTCTGGAAACTGATGTTGATGGTGGGGCCGGCCTCGATCCAGGCGTGAATCACCAGCGACAGGCCAACCAGCGCCGCGATGATCGGCACCAGCCACACCAGCGAGGCATTGATGCGCGGCCGCTGCACTACCGGTTCGGGTAGGTCGTCGGTGATCGGCTTGTTGTCGTCAGTCATCGAATTTCCTGCCATCCCAGATCAGTCGCGGATCGAACGTCATCGAGGCCAGCATGGTAATGACTACCGTGAGGCCGAAGTACACCACGCCAGGTAGCGGTTCCACCTGGCTGAAGAATCCAAACTGCACCAGGGCGGTCAGCAGCGACACCACAAATACGTCCAGCATCGACCAGTAACCGATGAACTCAACCAGACGGAACAGCTTCGACCGCTGGCGCTGCGCCCATTGGCTGCGGCGGCGCGAGCTGATCAACAGCAGGCTCAGCGCGAGAAACTTGAGCATGGGCACCACGATACTGGCAGTGAACACGATGATCGCAAGATAAGGTGAACCCTTCACCCACAACTCGACCACACCGGTGAGGATGGTGTTGTCATCCACGTCGCCCAGGCTCACGGTGCGCGTGATCGGCAACAAGTTGGCGGGCAAGTAGAAGAGAAACGCCGCCACCAGCAGTGCCCAGGTCTTCGTGTAGCTAGCCGACTTGCGCCTGTGCAAGGCTGAGCCGCAACGCGGGCAGGCTGCATACGGCGCGCGTATGTCCCGGCACACCAGGCCGCATACATGGCATCCAATCACACCCAGGTCGCATGCGCGCGGCAGCGTGCTCATGCCGGGTGATCCTCGGTGAGATCCCACAGTCGGCGCACATCGATGCTGGAGAACGCCGTAATGATCAGCATCAGCACGGCGTACCCAAAGATGCCCGCGTTGGGGATGACGTCGAAATACATGCGCGCCTTGACGATGGCTACCAGAGCGCCGAGCACGAACACCTCACTCATCGTCCAAGGCCCGATGCGATACAGCGTCACCATGGCCAGACGAAAGCCCGGGGCGCGTTTCCCCTCGCGGGCAAACACCAGCACCCACCCCAGCAGCAGCATCTTGCCGATGGGAAAAAAGAAAAGCGTGCAGGCCGCAATCACCGCCACCACCTGCGAATGCTCGCGCCACATGATGACGATGCAGCCCCACAAGGTGGCGCTGATCATCTGGCCATTGAGTCCCAGCGTGACGATGGGCCAGATATTGGCCTGTACGAAAGCGATCATGGCCGTGAGCACCAGGGCCAGCATGCCGCGCACGCCCAGGCTGTGATGGCGCGCCAGAATCGCATCGCAGCGGGCGCAGCGAGCCACCTCGCCGTACATCAGTACACGCCGGTGGTACACCGTGTCGCAGTGCTCGCAGATCCACAGTGTGGGCGGAGCGATGCCGGGTTTGATGCCTTGGGTTGGCATGGTCATGGGGGGATTTTCGCAAATATCGGCGTCAAACGCCGATATGTCCTTGGACACCCGTTCCGCAGGCATTCCGGACATGAGCGTTAGAGCCGCAGCCCTTGATATGCTGGGCGTTGCCCTGATCTGTGGGGCATTCGTCCATGGGAGTTCCCAGTGAGTGCCACGACCGCCGATACGCATGTCTTCGACGTGCGCGAGGAAAACTTCGAAGCTGAGGTGCTGCAGGCCTCGTTGATCACCCCGATTCTTGTGGATTTCTGGGCAACCTGGTGCGGCCCCTGCAAGACACTGGGCCCGATGCTGGAAAAGCTCGCCGTCGAGTTCAACGGTGCGTTCCGCCTGGCCAAGGTCGATGTGGACAAATCTCAGCAGTTGGCCGGGATGTTCGGCATTCGCAGCATTCCTACCGTGATGCTGGTGAAGGACGGCCAGATTGTGGACGGTTTCGCCGGCGCCCTGCCTGAGGGTCAGCTGCGCGAGTTCCTCACACGTCATATCCAGCCACAGGATGGTGCCGCCAACGACGAAAGCGAAGCCGCTGCTCCCGAGTCGCCGGAAGAAGCCATCGACCGCATCCAGCAAGCCATCGCCGCGGAACCGGACAAGACCGACCTGAAGCTCGACCTCGCGCTTGCCCAGATGCGTGCCGGCCAGGCCGACGCCGCTGAGGCCGAACTCGCTTCCCTGCCCGCCAACCTCGCCACCGATGCGCGCGCGGTGCGCCTGCGCAGCCAGCTCGATCTCGCCCGTGCACTCAAGGGCGCACCCTCGCTGCCGGAGCTTCAGCAGCGCGTGCAGGCTGATGCCAGCGACTGGGCTGCGCGCGATCTGCTCGGGGTTCGTCTACTGCTGGAAGACGACGCCATGGCCGGCCTGGAACAGTTCCTCACCATTCTGGAAAAGGCACGCGACTGGAATGACGGCCAGGCGAAGAAGCGCCTGCTTGCCGCATTCACCACGCTGGACGACGCCGAACTGGTGGGTCGCTACCGCCGCCGCATGGCCTCGCTGCTGTTCTGATCAGAAGAAAAAAGGCGCTGCATCACCGCAAACAGGTGATGCAGCGCCTTTTTTTGTTGCGCTTATGCGCGGGAGTTACGGCGAACCGACAGCAGGGCCGGCACTCTGACCGATATTGCGATCGAGGAACTGCGTGATGCGCTGAAACATCTCCGCGTTGTTCTTCTCGTCGTAGAAGCCGTGCCCTTCGCCCGGCTTGTAGAGCCACTCGTAACCGATGCCACGCTTTTCAAGCGCGGTCCGCAGGCGTTCGGCATGAACCGGCGGCACGCGTTCGTCCTGTCCGCCGGCGATCAACATGATGCTGGCCTTCAGGTGGTCCACCTGGTTCACCGGTGAGCGCGACGACAGATCTTGCCCGTCCTCGCCCAACGTGCCACGCCAGAAGTTCTTGGCGGACGTTCTCTGCGAGTTGTCACCCCGCGAAAACACCAGGCCAAGGTCGTACACGCCTGAGTGTCCGATGGCGCAGCGGTAGAGATCAGGCTCCTTCACTGCCCCCTCGATCGCCGCATAGCCGCCGTAGCTGATACCGAAGATGCACACATGCCCAGGCACGGTAATGCCTTGCTGCAGAGCCCATTGGGTCGCATCCGTCACGTCGTCCTGCATCTTGGCGCCCCACTCGTGGTAGCCGGCAGATACGAAGTCGCTGCCGTAACCACCCGAGCCACGGAAGTTCACCTGCAGCACTGCGTAACCGTGGGTGGCCAGTGCCTGCACAACCTGGTCGTATCCCCAATAGTCGCGGACGTCGTAAGGGCCGCCGTGAACATACACCACCATCGGAAGATGCTTGGCCTCTTCCTTGCCTGGAGGCATGCTGAGATAGCCGTGGATGGTGAGCCCGTCGCGCGACTTGAATTCGATCGGCTGCATGGCAGCCATCTTGTTGGGGTTGATCCAGTTTGCGCGCTGTAGCAGCGCCATCGCCTTGCCGGTGGCGTTGTCCCACAGGTAGTACGTGCCAGGGTCCATCGACGAATAAGCCAACACGATCGACTTGCTGCCATCCGACGAACTGGATTCGATGCGAATGCTTTCACCCGGCATCGCGCGTGAGAGCGTGCTGATCACCTTCATGGCGTCAGAACCGGCAACGATCGACTCGGCGGTCGGTGCGCCTGGGTCGGAGTACACGCCGATCACGTCCAGTCCATCGAGGCTGTGCACGAGCCTATGTGATTCGACGACCGCACTGCTCCATACCGGCTCGCCCATTTTATGGGTGGCGACGTCCCACTCGCAAAGGGCGGCCACCTTGCCTGGCGCCGAGCACTCGAAATAGACCTTGCTGTCGTCGCGATTGAAGGTCCTTGGCCACGCCTGCACGGATGCGCTGGAAGTTCCCTGGTACAGCTGCGTCCAGGGCTTGTCATTCCCCTCGCGGTAATACACCACGGGGTAGGCGTGGCTGTCGTCGCCTATGGCAAAGCGTACGCCGCCATGGTGGTCGACGATAAATCCGGCGTTGCGAAAAGGCGCCTTGCCCAGCGGACGTTTGGACCCATCGTTGACGTCGAGCAGGTAAAGATCCTTGAAGGCACCCTCGCCGAGCGTGTCCCACGGCGACACGGCGATAACGATATGCCTGGGATCGTCACGCAACGTGGCGACCACCTCTGCATACGCGCGCTCCGCGTCCTGTCGTTGGATGTGGCTGGCCACTGGGCTGTTGCCCGCGCGGTAGCCAAAGAGAATCTTGGGATTGCTGCCGTCTGCATCGACTGCGGAAATCTCGCCGGTTGCCATCGGCTCATCCCAGCCGGAGACCTTCGTGCCCTCGGTATAGACCACGCGATTGTCGTTCGCCCACCAGAATCTGAGGATCTGGTTGCCCTCGCGCGGCGTGATCATGCCGCCCTTCTTGGTGTCGAGGTCAAGCAACGCCAGCAGCGGCTTGTCCTTCACCACCGTGGTCGCTGCGATGTGGCGGCCGTCGGGTGAAATCTTCACCTCGGAGTACTGCAGATGGCGCGCGAGGTCGTCGAACGACACGTCCGCGGCGAACAACGGATACGACAAGACGCTGAGCGCGCAGAACGCTGCGCACCGGATTCCCTTTTTCATCTTTCCCCCTGTGGCGCGGCGCCCCTCGCGCCATCGCTGGGCGCGAGTATAGGCACGGATTCCAGCGCCCGCGAGGCGAACCATGGCATTTCCGCGCTTTCATGCGGCGCGACCGGAGGATCTGCGCAGGAACCATACGCTTACGTATGTTTTAGCTATACTGCACGACCCGCCATCGACCCCGCCATGCCCATGCGCGCATCCACCTTCCGACGACTGATGAACCTGTGGCCGCCGTTCCTGTTCAACAGCATCCGCGTGCAGCAGGTGACAGAGGACTGGTCGGAGGTGCGTGTGGTGCTGCGGCTGCGCCCCTGGAACCGCAACTACGTGCGCACCCAGTTCGGCGGCAACCTGTTTGCGATGACCGATCCGTTCTGGATGCTGCTGGCCATGCATCAGCTGGGTAACGACTATTTTGTCTGGGACAAGGCCGGTGCCATCGATTTCGTGTCGCCCGGACGCGAAGACGTCTACGCCCACTTCGTGCTGACAACCACCGTGGTCGACGAGCTGCGAACCGCGGCTGCGGGCGGCGAGAAAGTGCTGCGCTGGTTCGAAGTGGATGTGAAGACGAAAGGCGGCGATGTCGTGGCCCGAGTGCGCAAGCAACTGTATGTACGGCTGAAGCCCAAGGCACGCTGAGCGCTTCGCCATCGGGGCCGCCCCTGCGGGACGCCTCTGCACGTTGGGCCATGTCAGGCGCGGCAGCTACCCTACAATGCCGCCCTCCCTTCCCTGGTTCACTGACATGCCGCGCCTGCGACTCAAACGCTACCTGCTCACCGGTTTGCTCACCGTCATCCCGCTGTGGGTGACGTGGGTCGTGTTCAAATTCGTGCTGGGCATGCTGGCCGGCATCGGGGCGCCACTAGTGTCAGCCATGCTCGCCTCGCTCTCGCCCACGTCACCGAAGGCAGAGGCCGCACTGAACAGCGCTGTGATCCTGTTTGTGCTGGCCCTTCTGTTGACTCTGGTGGCGCTCTACGGGATCGGCTGGCTGGCCAACCGCATGATTGGCAAGCGTCTGATCGACGGGTTCGATGCGCTGCTCGCACGCATTCCGCTGGTGCAGACCATCTATGGCGGCACCAAGAAGCTGATGGCTGTGTTGCAGCAGAAGCCTTCGGGTGTGCAGCGCGTGGTGCTGGTCGATTTCCCGCGTCGCGGCATGAAGGTGGTGGGTTTCGTCACGCGCGTAATGACAGAGGAAGGCACGGGCCGCGAGATGGCGGCGGTGTACATCCCGACCACGCCCAATCCGACTGGCGGTTACCTCGAAGTGGTGCCGCTTGATGAGCTCACGCCCACCGACTGGACCATGGATCAGGCCATGGCTTTCATCATTTCCGGTGGTGCCGTGGCACCTGATACCTTGCCGGCCTCGCCCGCTGCCCTGCGCGACGCCCACCAGGACACTGCATGAAGCTGCACCACCTGTTCGTTTCGAGTCTGCTGGGACTTGCCATGACGAACACGCACGCCGCCGACTGGACCACACCCGCTGAAGCCTCGCAGTTCCGCACCACGCCCAACTATGGCGACACGGTGTCTTACCTGCAGCGACTCGCGAGTGCGGCGCCAGGCAAGATCAAGGTCGAAACCTATGGCACCTCGCCCGAAGGCCGCCCGATGACGGTGGTGATTGCCAGCGGTGATGGCACGTTCGACCCCGCTGCGGCGCACGCCAAGGGCAAGCCGGTGGTGCTGGTGCAGGCAGGCATCCATCCAGGTGAGATCGAAGGCAAGGACGCGGGCCTGATGCTGCTGCGCGACTTCGCCATCACCGGCAAGCTGCCTCACCTGCTCGACAAGGTGGTGCTGGTCTATATCCCCGTGTTCAGCGTGGACGGCCACGAGAACTCCTCGCCCTACCACCGCATCAACCAGAACGGGCCGGAGAGCATGGGCTTCCGCGGCCAGTCGCAGTACCTCAATCTCAACCGCGATTACGTCAAGGCCGATGCGCCAGAGATGCGCGACTGGCTGAAGCTGTGGCAGCGCTGGCAACCCGACCTGTTCATGGACATCCATACCACCGACGGCTCGGACTACCAGTACGACCTCACCTGGTACATGGAAGATGCGCACAAGCTCGACGCGGCAGTGAGCGCATGGCAGCAGGATCTGTTCGTCAACAAGGTGATGCCCGCGTTCGATCGGCGCGGCCACATGCAGTCGATCTACGTGGAACTTAAAGACGGGCGCGACCCGCGCAAGGGTATCGAGAACTTTGGTTCCGGCCCGCGCTTCTCCACCGGCTATGTGGCGCTGCAGAATCGCCCGGCGTTGCTGGTCGAGACGCACATGCTGAAATCGTATGAGAACCGCGTCGTTGCCACTCGTGATCTGGTCGAACTGACGCTTGAACAAGTGGCGCAGCATGCCGACTCGCTGCTCGCCACCAATCGCAAGGCCGACGCCGATGTGATCGCACGCGCCACTGACGCGCATGCCAGCGTTCCCGTCACCTTCAAGCAGGACCCAGCGTCCAAGCCACACGAATTCAAGAGCTACAAGTTCAGCATCACGCACAGCGATATTTCCAACAGCGACTGGATCCAGTACGACCCAAGCCACAAGCAGAGCTACACCATTCCCAACTGGAACGGTCTGCTACCAGATCTCTCGATCACGCCGCCGGCTGCCTACGCGATTCCCATGCAGTGGACCGAAGTGATCGCCAAGCTCGACGCCCACGGCATTGCGTACCAGCGCCTCGCGAAGCCGATGAAGATGAAAGTCGGCACCTATCAACTGGACCAGCCGCAATGGGCCAGCAAGCCGTTCGAAGGCCACCTGATGCTGCGCGACTTCCAGCTCAGCGAATCCACGCGCGACGTGGAACTGCCGGCCGGCTCGGTGATCGTGCCGATGAACCAGCGCGGCGCCAACGTCGCCATCAACCTGCTGGAACCGCAGGCGCCGGATTCGCTGCTGCGCTGGGGTTTCCTCAACGCGATCTTCGAACCCAAGGAATATGGCGAGTCACGCGTGCTGGAGAAGCTGGCGCGCGAGATGTTGGCGAAGGACCCGGCGCTTAAGGCCGAGTTCGACAAGAAGCTTGAGGAGGATGCCGCCTTCAAGGCCAGCCCCGAGGCACGGCTGATGTTCTTCTTCGAGCATTCGCCGTGGTACAGCGCGCAACATGTCGGCGCGTATCCAGTGGTGAAGCTGGATGCGGCGGCATTGAAGGGAATCCTGCAATAACGTCGCGCCATCTTTGGCCCGTCATTTCTGCGAGGTGCTTTTCGCGCTGCCGAAGGGCTGGTCATCCAGCGTCTTTACATGGATGTGGCGGAAGTCGCTGGATCCCTGCGTTCGCAGGGATGACGGATGGCGACCTCAGGCCACCACTTCAAACGGCCGCATCATCTCGTTGGAAGCGTGCTCCAGCAGGTGGCAATGCCATACGTAGCGGCCGGTGTAGCCATCGAACTTGATGATGTAGCGCGTCACCATGCCGGGGTATACCTGCGCAGTGTCTTTCCACCCGGCCTCGTGTGCCGGCGGCGGCTGCGCAGGCCCCATGTAGCGCAGGGTTTTCGATTCCAGATAGGCGTCCATATCGAACGGACGACGATCGAGGATCTGGAAACGCACCAGATGCAGATGGATTGGATGTGTGTCCTCGGTGAGGTTCACCAGGCTCCAGATTTCCGTGCTGCCCAGCCGCGGTTTCTCGCTCACCGGATCGTGCCAGTGCTTGCCGTCGAGCAGCATCAGCATGGGCTCGGACACGCAGTCGGAGTACTCGTCGATGGTAAGCACGCGCGTCTGGGTAGACGTACTTTCCGCCATACGTGGCACATCGCGCAGCACCGCGGGTAAGCGGCTGTCGTCACGCTCGTTGCCGGTGGCGATGTCGAAACGCATCAGCGGCAGGCTGTCGTTCATCAGTTCGATCTGGCTGCCCGCCATGTCTGCGAAGTCGATCACCAGATCGGCGCGCTCACCCGGCGCCAGGAACAGGCTGGTCTGCCTGACCGGCGCTGCAAGCAGGCCCTGATCGCTGCCGATTTGCAGGAAAGGTCGCTGCCCGCACAGGCTCAGCCGGAAGAAGCGGCCATTGGCGGCGTTGAGCACACGGAACCGATAGCGACGCGCACGCACCTCCAGTCTCGGCAGGATGGCGCCGTTCACCAGCATGACGTTGCCGAACACCTCCGGCACCCACGGCGCGTCGCTGACGCCCGAGACCGGATAGTAGAGCTGGCCATCCTCGGTCAGCAGACGATCGCTCAACACCAGCGGCCATTCGAACTCGCCTGAGGGCAACTTCAGCGACAGTTCGTGCTCGTCGCGCAGCAGGTACATGCCGAACATACCGGCATAGAGATTCAATCGCTCGATGCCCATGGTGTGGTCGTGGTACCACAGCGTCGCGGCATCCTGCCCGTTGGGGTAGTTCTGGCTACGCGACTGGCCGGGCACGAACCAGTCGGTGGGAAAGCCGTCCTCGGACGCGGGCACGCGTGCGCCATGCACGTGTACGACACTGCGCACCTCGGGAACATCGGCCTCGGCACCGCAGATATGGTGATCCACCGGCAGGAAATGCTTCGTCGGCAGTTGGTTGATCCAGTCCACGTGAACGGCGTGGCCGCTGCGCGCCTCAATGGTCGGACCGGGCAACGAGCCACCGTACGTCCACAAGCGCGTAGGTGATAGGTCGCGATGCAAACGCTGCATGGTCTCGCGCATCGCGATGCGCAGCACCTCGCCATGCGATGGACGCAACACCGGCGGCAGCGGCAACGTATCGACGAATGGCGTGAGATGCGCCGGATCGAGCAGGCGTGGCACTGAGGTCTGGTCGGCAATGGTGTGCTGGCACAGTCCGCTGCTTTTCTTCGGCATGGCCATGTGCATCGGCGCGCCCCACGCGCGCAGCATGCCGGCGCCGGTGATCCAGCCGATACCCTGAAGAAAACGACGACGCGAGGTATGCAAGTTTGGGCGTCTCCCTGCGTGGACGACGAAGCGCCCCGGCACAATGTCCGGGGCGCTGATGACGCGTTGCCTGCTCAGCCGTGCGGCGTATGCGGCAGGCTGGCCCACGGCTTTGGCTGCTTCACCGGCTGGCCGGTCTGCTCGTCCAGCAGCAGCTCGCGATGCCCGGGGAACGGCTGGAAGAAATCGAACATGGGTACCAGCGAACCCGCCACGGCATCGAACGAACCACCGCCAAGACGCTTGCCGTGCAACCAGTTGTCCTCGATGAAGCGTGACACCGACGACTGGTCCGTCAGCGTGTGATCGACATGGTTGCTGCGCGCCCACGGCGAAACCACCAGCAGCGGCAGGCGCGGACCGTAGCCGCAACGACCCTGCACCGGTTTCCCGTTGCTGTTGGTGCCCGCCAGGGTGCCGTGCGCCTGGCACACGCCTGCGCCATCGAGCGCATCGGCCGGCGTGGCCGAGGCATTCACGCGCGGCGCCGCCTGATGGTCGTACCAGCCATCGGAATCGTCGTAAGCAATGACCACAGCGGTATCGCGCCATTCCGGCTGCTGCTGCAGAAAGTTGATCACGTGCACGATGAACTGCTGTTCGTCCAGCGGATCCGAATAGCCGGCGTGCCCGTCCTGGTAGCCCGGCGCCTTGAGGAAGCTCACGGCCGGGAAGTTGTGCGCGCTCACGGCGGCGTAAAAGTCACTCATATCGTACTGGTGATTTCCCGCATCACCCTGGTGGCCGATCTTCGCCACCGAGGTCGGACGCGCGTGCGTCAAGTTAGCGGTGGAGGTGTAGTACTGAAACGGCTGGTGGTGCGGAATGTAGTCGGCCTTGGTGGTCTGGGTCACCGTGGACCGCGTCGAGCGCTTGCAACCGGTAGTGCCGTTTGCGTTTGCCTGGGTGAGGTCGAAGCCGCCTTCGAAGAAACCCCAGGTGACGCCCGCATCATTCAGCAGGTCGCCGACGTTGCGGCCGCTCATCTGCACCTGGTTGCCACTGGGCGACGAGCAGACGTCGCCGACCGGGTCGGCGTCGCCGATCAGGGTAAGGCCGCCCTGTCCGTCGTCCATCTCTTCGCCGGTGCCGTTGAGCGTCTGCGTCATGCCGTTGGTCTGGCCGGAGATGAGGTTGAGCGCGCCAGGCGTGGAAGGGCCGAAGGTGGTGTTGTAGCTGTTGTCGTTCAGGGCGAACCACTGCGCGTAATTCCACAGCGCGGTGACCGTGTTGCCGTCGTAGTAGCCCATCACCTGGCCAATGCCGTTTTCATCGGCCGGCGCGCCCGGCAGTGTCTCGCCTGTGCCGGTGAACTTCGGGAACAGGTCCATGGCACCGCCATGGAATGCCGACTGTTCCGGACCGTAGTCGTGATCCTGGTCGGCCGTGGCCGACTGCGCGCGGGACAGCCGGAATGGATTGATCGCACCGCTGCCGTTGGCGCTGTTCTCCTGGTTCGGGTTGTGATTCAGCAGGCTCGCCGTGAGGCCGTTGATCTTGGGCGTGAACGGACGTGCATAGAACGTCGGCTCGCCCGGCGCGTTCGCAGCGTTGGGATAGGTGCCAAAGTAATGATCGAAGGAGACGTTCTCCTGGAAGATCACTACGAGATGCTTGATTGGTGTAGCCGTCCGGACGTCCTTGCCACGCCAGCCGCCAAAATCCGGCACGGTCTCGGCATGAACGGGGAGTTGCGCTAGCGAAACTGCGGAAAGGCTAAGAATGCACGCGGCAAGACAAACTGCGAGGTGATTTCGCATGGAAGACTCCCTACGGTCGCGGGTGATACGCTTCCCCTCAAGCGCTGGAAGCCCGGACGATAGGCGGCCAAGGTGACAGCCGAATAACAGTAAATTGCCGCATTTTCCTGCGATTTCCGGAATTCATCGCTTTGGCGAGCAGACGCGCCAAGGCATGAGCCATTAGCGCGTTGCGCAAGCCGGTCAACACTCTCGCAAGGCTCTCGACACTGCCCTATTCGCTGCCCGATTCATGCGCCTCAACCGTATGCGCGCCGTGAACCCCAACACCAAACAACACACTGCGCGTCAACGCAGCGGGCAACGGCAAGCAAAGCAACCCGTCCAGCGCAATGTTGATCACTAATACAGCAGCGATAGCGATTCAGCGCCCTGCGTCTCCGAGCCCATCCGTCCGCCGGCTCGAAGCCCTTGTGGCACAGCACTTTCGCCCAGGCCTAACCGGCGCTGGTTGCAGGGCGCCCCCTGACCTTTGACACTGTCTTGACCATGACTTGCGGCCTAGCCTCAAAAGTCATGAATGCGGTACCGAGGGGCTCAGGCCCGATGCGATCGCATCCATCATTGACCGCCCACGCGGGCGCCGAACCACCAGAGGGAATCCTATGACCAAGCCGTACATGAAGCCCATTGCGCTCGCCGTGAGCCTGGCCTTGTCGCTCAGCGCCTGTGGCAAGCACGAGGAAGCCGAAAAGGCCGCCCCTGCCCCCGCCAGCACCGCGCCTGCCGCAGCCAGCACGACTGCCGCCGCTTCGACCGCGCCCAAGAGCGTGTTCGACATCAGCGAGCTGGACAACAACATCCAGGCTTGCCAGGACTTCAACGGCTTCGTCAACAGCAAGTGGATTGCCGCCAACCCGATCCCGAACGACCGCACCCGCTGGGGCGCGTTCGACAAGCTGGCCGACGACAGCCTCAACACGCAGCATGAGATCGTCGACGCCGCCGCCAAGGACTCCGCCAGCGCCAAGGCCGGTTCGATCGAGCAGAAGATCGGCTACCTGTACGCTTCGGGCATGGACGAATCCGCCATCGAGAAAGCCAGCTTCGATCCGATCAAATCCAAGCTCGACGCGATCGCCGCACTGAAGAGCGGCAAGGACGTTGCCAGCTACATCACCAACAGCTTCACCCAGGGTGACATGCAGGTGTTCCAGTTCGGCTCCGGCGCCGACTTCAAGAACGCCAAGATGCAGATCGGTTATACGCAGGAAGCGGGCCTGGGCCTGCCGACGAAGGACTACTACCTCGATCCGAAGTACAAGGACATTCGCGACGCCTACGTCGCCTATATCACCAAGGCGCTTACGCTGACCGGCGTGGCCGATGCCGACGCGAAGAAGCAGGCCGACCAGGTGCTGGCCTTCGAAACCGAACTGGCCAAGGCCTCGCTGTCGCCGGTGGAACTGCGCGATCCGGCCAACGAATACCACTTCGTGAGCGTCAAGGAAGCCGACAAGATCACTCCGCATTTCAGCTGGGAAGATTTCTTCAAGGCGCAGGGCGTGACTGTCGACAAGGGCTTCTCGCTGTCGCAGCCGAAGTTCATGGCGGAGTTCGACAAGCTGCTGGCCAGCGGGCCGGTTGACCAGTGGCAGGCCTACCTGCGCTTCCACACCATCGACGACGCATCGCCGCTGCTGAGCAAGACCTTCCAGGACAACAAGTTCGAGTTCTATGGCAAGACACTTGCCGGCCAGCCGGAGCAGAAGCCGCGCTGGAAGCGCGTGCTCGGCGGCGTGAACGAGTCGATGGGCGAGGCGCTGGGTCAGCTGTACGTGGCGAAGGTGTTCACGCCCGAAGCCAAGAGCCGTGCCAAGGAACTGGTCGACAACGTGCGCAACGCCCTGAAGGCTCGCATCCAGAATCTCGACTGGATGAGCGACGAGACCAAGGCCAAGGCGATTGCCAAGTGGGACATGTTCCTGCCCAAGATCGGCTATCCGGACAAGTGGCGTGACTGGTCGGGCCTGGACATCAAGCAGGGCGACTACTACGGCAACGTGATGGCCGCGGCGAAGTTCAACTACAACTACGACCTGTCCAAGATCAACAAGCCGACCGACCGCCTCGAGTGGGGCATGACCCCGCAGACGGTCAATGCGTATTACAACCCGACCGACAACACCATCAACTTCCCGGCCGCGATCCTGCAGCCGCCGTTCTTCTATGCCAACGGCGACGACGCGATCAACTACGGCGGTATTGGTGCTGTCATCGGCCATGAAGCCAGCCACGGCTTCGACGACCAGGGCAGCCAGTTCGACGGCGAAGGCAACAACTTGAACTGGTGGACCAAGGCCGATCGCCAGAAGTTCGATGCTCGCACCGACAAGCTGGTGCAGCAGTTCAACGACTACACGCCGGTTCCCGGCAAGCCGGACATTCACGTCAACGGCAAGCTGACGCTGGGCGAGAACATCGGTGACCTCGGCGGCCTCAACTCTGCTTACGACGCGCTGCAGATGGCGCTGAAGCAGAATACGCAGGAAGCCGGCGAGAAGATCGATGGCTACACCCAGGACCAGCGCTTCTTCCTCAACTGGGCCCGCGTGTGGCGTGGCAACATCCGCGACAAGCAGCTGATCCTGCAGATCAACACCAACGAGCACGCACCGGCTTCGCTGCGTGCCATCGGTGCGCCGTCCAACATGGACACGTTCGCCAGTGCGTTCCAATGCAAGCCGGGCGACACCATGGTCCGCTCGGGCGACAAGCAGGTGAAGATCTGGTAATGCTCCACTGCTGATGCTCCGACATCAGCGGTTACAAGAAAGGCGCCGTGCTTCATGCGCGGCGCCTTTTCTTTTGCTCGCTTTCTTACGACACCTCATGACACCTGTAGGAGCGCACCCTGTGCGCGACAAACCTACATGGCAGGAGATGCAGACACTCCGCGGTCGCGCGCAGGGTGCGCTCCTACAGAAAAGCGACTCACGAACCTCGCGCACGCCTTACTTCATATGCCTTCAAATGCGCATACGCCGTGCGCAACATCGGCAACTCGTCCGTTTCGGCGCGACTTCGTGCCAGCAAATCACCCACCACGTGATCCGCCTCGATGAGCCCGCCCTGCTCCAGGTCGCGCATCATCGATGCACTCAACGCGGAACCGGTCTCGGTAAGGATGGAGCACGCGCGCTGCAGCACCGGATCGCTCGGCGCATGTCCGTTGCGCTCGGCCACCAGGCGGCAGTCGTCGAGCAACTGTAGCGTGGCCTGCAAGCCGCCTGGCGCGGCAACGATATCGCCCACCGGCGCGCGCATCAGGCAGGTGATCCCCGCCAATGAGGCAAGAAATACCCACTTGTCCCACATGTCCTGCAGGATGGTGATGCTGAGGCGCGGCTCAAAGCGCACGCCAGACATGACTTGCTCGATCCGCTCAACGCGTTCCGAACGTGTGCCATCGCGCTCGCCAAAAGTGAGGCTGTGCGACTGGTTGAGATGCCGCACACGGCCTTCCGCATCCAGCGTGGCGGCAATCACGCACTGGCCACCCAGCACACGATCCGCGCCAAAGCGTTCATCGAGCAGATCCATGTGCCGCATGCCGTTGAGCAGCGGCAGCACGGCGGTATTTGGCCCCACGGCCGGCGCCATGTCCTCGATCACCTGCGGCAGGTGATAAGCCTTGCAGCTAAGCAGAATGAGATCGAACGGCTCGCGCAATCCGCCTGCCTGCACCGTCGATGGTGCAGGCAGCGCGACATCGCCAAGACTGCTGCGGATCACCAAGCCCTGTTCAGCCAACTGCGCTGCGCGCCGCTCACGCACCAGGAAGGTGACCTCCTGGCCGCTCTCTAGCAGACGACCACCGAAATAACCGCCGGTCGCTCCCGCACCCACTACCAGAATCCGCATGACGTCCTCCAGAAATCTGAGCTGCTCAGGCTACCCGATGGTGGACAGCTTCGCAGCGACAACGACAGCGAGTACGTGGCGAGGCTGCCTGCCGGCGACATCATCCTCCCGCTCCGTCAAGCCCGCATCACGTCGCTCTCGCCACACCTGGCCACGGCCTTGGTGCAGAGCGATAAGACCAGAGAACCTTGCGGCAACGACTCGATGAACAACCAGGGAGCCCTCGTCAGTCGACCACACGCCAACTGGCTGCTGATGACACCATGACGATGACTTCACGTGAATCCATTGCCCGCATTGCCTCCATGATGAATGGGCCACCATGCCGGGGCTCATTTTCGTCGGGGCATGGTCAACACTGGCTGGTCAGCGGATAATTGCGAACTCTGTATCCAGCAGCAGCCCCTAATGTTCGTACCCGGTCAACGATGGATCTCCACCGCCGAGCCTGAGCTCGGCCTTGGCACTGTGCTGCGCGTCGAAGGACGTGGGGTGCAGGTGCTGTTTGCCAAGGCGGGCGTGCTACGGCCTTATGCAGTCGACTCGGCACCTCTGGTGCGCGCGGAGTTTCGCGCAGGCCAGCGCGTGGCTGGCAAAGGCCTCGCGTTCCTGGTCGAGCGGGTGGAAATCCGCGAGGAGCTGTTGATCTATCGCGGCGAGGGCCGCGAGTTGGAGGAAGGACAGCTCGATGACGAGCAGAGCGTCAGTCAGGCCGACGACCGCCTGATCGGCGGTCGCACCGACCCCGTTTCACATTTCGAACTGCGCCTGGAAGGCCTCAAGCGCCGTGCCGAGGCGCGTCGCTCGCCGGCGTGGGGCCTGGGTGCTGCCCGCATCGGCCTGGTGCCGCACCAGTTGCGCGTGGCCGGCATCGCTTCGTCGCGGCGCCCTCCCCGCGTACTGCTGGCCGATGAGGTGGGTCTGGGCAAGACCATCGAAGCAGGCATGATCATTGCTCGCCAGCTCGCCACCGGCCGCGCAGAGCGCGTGCTCCTGCTGCTGCCGGACACACTGGTCTACCAGTGGTTCGTGGAATTGCTGCGCCGCTTCAACCTCAGCTTCGCCATCTACGACGAGGAACGCTGCGACGCGCTGGAGCAGTCCGACGGCGGACGCAACCCGTTTGAGGACGAACAGCTGGTCATCGCCGACTTCAGCTTCCTCGAACAGTCGCCCAAGCGTGCAAGGCAATTGCTGGATGCACACTGGGACCTGCTGGTGGTGGACGAGGCGCATCACCTGGCGTGGACACCCGAAGCGGCGAGCCCGCGCTACACGCTGGTGGAGCAGCTTGCGGAGACCACTGCCGGTGTGATTCTGCTCACTGCCACGCCCGAGCAGCTGGGTCGCAGCGGTCATTTCGCCCGCCTGCGCCTGCTCGATCCGCAGCGCTATCACGATCTGGACGTCTATCTGTCCGAGGCAGACACGTTCCATAACCTGTCAAAGATCGCCAACCGCCTGATTGAGGGCGAACCGCTGGACCATGCGCAGCGCGCCATGCTGGCCGAGGCCTTCGTGGGCGACGAGCCGCTGCTGTCCCGTCTTGTCGATACGGCCAAGCCCGACAATGCGCGCGAGATTCTTGCCGCGCTGATCGATCGCCACGGCACCGGCCGTGCCATGTTCCGCAATCGTCGCGCCAGCATCGGCGGCTTTCCCAAGCGTCTGCCGGTGTGGCATGTGCTTGAGGCCGACACACTCAGCAGCGAAGGTCGCCAGACCCTGCTGGCCGAGTTCCACGCGGACATTCAACAACCGGCGCCGGCCATTGAGATCGATTACAGCGCCGATCCTCGACTGGATGCGCTGGTCGCCTTGCTCGAAGCCCATCCGAAGGACAAGTTCCTGCTGATCTGCCGCAGTCAGGCGAAGGTACTGGCTCTCGAAGAAGTACTACGCACGAAAAGCGGCGTTGGCGTGGCGCGCTTCCATGAAGGCCTCGGTATCGTGCAGCGTGACCGCAATGCGGCCTATTTCGCACAGCCCGACGGCGCGCGCCTGCTGCTGTGTTCGGAGATCGGTTCGGAAGGCCGCAACTTCCAGTTCGCTCACCGGCTGGTGCTGTGGGACCTGCCGCTTGATCCGGATCTGCTCGAACAACGTATTGGCCGCCTGGATCGCATCGGTCAGAAGCACGACATCAGCATTCACATTCTCACGGTGGCAGACAGCGCGCAGCACGTGCTGGCCCGTTGGTACGACGAAGGCGTGGAGGCTTTCCGCTCCAGCCCCGCCGATGGTCGCGAACTGCTTCGCCGCTACGGCGAATCGCTGGCACGACTGGCAGACGAACACGCACGCGGCGACGACAATCGCGACCAGGAACTCGATGTGCTGCTGGCGGAGACACGCGCGAGCCACGAGGAAATGGCTGCACTGATCCGTGACGGCCGCGACCACTTGCTGGAACTGGCTGCCAGCCGCGACCTGCACGCCGATGAGTTGCAGCAGGCATTCACGCGCGAAGATCACGACCCGAGTCGCGACGCCTTCATCCAGAGTCTGCTGGAGCGCTTCGGCATCCATGCCGAGGAACTGAGCAGCAAGGTGCTGCTGCTCGATCCGCAATATCTCTCTACAGACTCCCTGCCCGGCTTCAGTGAAGGCCCGCAGTCCGTCACCTTTGCACGCGAAGTCGCACTGGCTCGCGAGGAACTGCCGCTGCTACGGCTGGACCACCCGATCGTGCTCGGCGCACTCGATCTTGCGCTCTCCAGCGAACAGGGCAATGCCTCGTTCCTGGTGGACGATGTGCTTCCGGTGCGTAGTGCGCTCCTGCAGGCCGTGTTTCTGCTTGAATGTGTGGCCGACCGCAAGCTCGATGCCGAACGCTTCCTGCCGACACAGCCGATCGTCGTCACCATCGATACCCGTCTCGCCGAGCGCGCCGATTTTCGTCCGAGTGATATCGCACTGCGCAAGGCCGCCGATCGCAACATCGAAGTGACTCGCTACCGAAAGTTTCTTGCCAAGCTGGTGCCGCCCATGCTCGAGAAGGCCGAATCGTTGGCGGGTGAGCGCGCGCAATCCAGCATTGCCAACGCGCTGACGCAGGCCACCGACACGCTTGATGCGGAACTGTCGCGCCTGCTCGCACTGCGTGCAGTCAATCCTGCGATCAGTGATGCGGAAATCGGCGCGGTGGCTGATGAGCGTACGGCGTTGCTCGCAGCGTTGCCTGAGTCGCGGTTGCGGCTGGATGCGGTGCGCTTCGTGGTTAGCCCGGATTTTCTGGCGCTGCGTTGAGGGCTGGTCTGGGGCTTTTCGGAATTTTCGCGGTTGCGGCGATATGGGCTGTCGTCGCAAGTGATGCGGCTTTGGTTTGATCTCGAATGTTTGGCGTGGCGGCCAGCTTGCCGCTTACGACCGAAGGAAGTCCCCGTAGGACGTAGCGGGCGTTTAGACTGCGCGCCGGCTGCTGCTCCTTCTCCCCTTCGGGGAGAAGGTTGGGATGAGGGGCGGGTGCTTGCGATAGCGCTACAACCGAGTCATATCGCCAGCTTGCCGCTTACGCAGCGGGCGTTTCGATCGCCTGCCGGCGCTCGAGTCACTTTTCTTTTGCTGGCCCAAAAGAAAAGTAACCCAAAGAAAATGGCCTTCAAGAGCTGGCAGCGGAGCGATAAATAGAAGCTCTGAGGTTCAAGGCAAGCCGAGAGTGACATCGCGCTGCCTACAGCCAGCGGCTACACCGCGGCGCGTCAATTCGTAGAGGACTTAAGGCGTTCGCGTGGTGGCACGCTTTAAGCCCTCACCGCGCCGACGCCCCGCGGTGTAGCGGCGGTGTCTATCCTTGGGCCGCAAACCATCCGACTGGCCAAGCCCGCCAAGCTTGTATCCCACGCCCTGCTACGAGCTCTGGAAGGCGCTTTCTTTGGGTCACGTTTCTTTGAGCCAGCAAAGAAAGGTGGCTCGGCCGCCGGCAGGCGGTCGAAACGCCCGCTGCGTAAGCGGCAAGCTGGCGACATCGCCTGACTGTTGTGTTATCGCAAGCACCCGCCCCTCATCCCAACCTTCTCCCCGGAGGGGAGAAGGGGTAACAGCCGGCAGGTACTCGAAACCCCGCTGCGTCCCACGGGGACTTTCTTCAGTCGTAAGCGGCAACCTTGTCGCCACCCCACACGTTCGCGATCAGACCGCAGCCAACAGCAGCACCTCACGCGCCTGCATACGCCGCTTCACGCTGAACAACGCATAGCAAACCGTCAGCACTGCGATCCAAATCGCACCGACATACAACGCCACGCGGGTATCAGGGCTGTAACCGAGCATCACCAACACGAATCCCAGGAACGCCAGGCAAAGCACACTACTGAAAGGCCACGCGCGCAGACGGAACGCACCCAGCGCCTCCCCCTCAGCGCGCTGGCGACGGCGGAAGCTGAAATGGGCCAGCATCACCATCGTCCACGTCCACACCGTGTTGAACGACAGGATCGACATCATGATCCCGAATACCTTGGCTGGCAGCAGGTAATTCAGCAACACCGCGAACAACAATACGGCCAGCGTCACCAGAATCGCCCGCACTGGCACGCCATGC
This sequence comes from Dyella sp. OK584, assembly GCF_057787755.1. NCBI lineage: Bacteria > Pseudomonadati > Pseudomonadota > Gammaproteobacteria > Lysobacterales > Rhodanobacteraceae > Dyella > Dyella sp. OK584. Next base: position 2,314,714 of record NZ_CM173542.1, on the reverse strand, counting down.
GCATTCACCTTGCTCAACACCGCCGGCGCCTGCCCCTTGTCGGCCAGGCTGTACAGCATGCGACTGCCGCTGAAGGTGGTGCAGTTGAAACCAGACAGCGCCGCGGTGATCACCACGAAGTTGATTAGGCCTGCCGCCTGCGGAATACCCAGTTTGGCAAACGTGGTCACGAACGGGCTGCCCTGCGTGCCCAGGCCGGTCCACGGATAGATCGCCATGATCACGAACAGCGCGCCTACGTAGAAGATCAGGATGCGCCACAGCACCGAGTTCACGGCGCGAGGAATGGTTCGTTCCGGTTGAGCTGCCTCGCCCGCCGCGATGCCCACGGTTTCCACGCCACCGAATGAAAACACCACGACGGGTAACGCCAGCACCATGCCCGTGAGCCCATGCGGGAACCAGCCGCCATGCGACCAGAGGTTCGAGAGCCCCGTCGGCTGGCCGCCATTGCCCCAGCCCAGAAAGATGATGGCGAGGCCGCCAGCGATCATCGCCAGCACGGTGAGTACCTTGATCAAAGTGAACCAGAATTCCATCTCGCCGTAGATCTTCACGGTGAGCAGATTCAGCCCTCCGATCATCAGCACGCTGCCCAGCACCCAGATCCAGCGCGGCCAATCGGGAAACCACTCGTGCATATAGGCGCCTACTGCAGTGGCCTCGGCCATGCCCACGCCTACCATCAGCAGCCAGTAATTCCAGCCGGTAACGTAGCCGGCGAAAGGCCCAAGATAGCGCTGCGCATAGACACTGAAGGAACCGGCCACTGGATCGTGCACCGTCATCTCGCCCAGCGCGCGCATGATGATGAAGATCATCACACCGCCGAACAGGTAGGCAAACAACACCGAGGGGCCCGCCAGCTTGATGGCGTCCGCCGAGCCCAGGAACAGGCCGGCGCCGATGGCCATGCCAAGCGCCATGAAAGTGATGTGGCGCGGGGTGAGCCGGCGCTGGAGATGCTGCGTCATGGGATGGCCGAATGAATGCGAAGGAGCGATCAGCGCCAGAGCTGGCGCTGGGGCTTGATGGGTAACTTGCCGCGCCAGTACTGGATCATGATGAAGCCACCAAGCATGCCGCCCAGGTGGGCGAAATGCGCGATGCCGGCCTGAGTGCCGGTCACGCCGAGCACCAGTTCGAACAACGCATATAGCGTGACGAACAACCAGGCGGAAATGGGGATCGGCAGGAAGATCAGCATCATCTTCTCGTGCGGAAACAGCATGCCGAACGCCAGCAGAATGCCAAAGATCGCGCCCGAAGCGCCCAGCGTGGGGTAGAAGCCGCCGGTGAACCATTTCACTACGACCAACTGCGCCAGCGCCGCCATCAGCAGGCAGACGAAGTAATACAAGGTGAAGTTGCGTGGACCGAACACGCGCTCGATCTGCCCGCCGAACATGTAAAGGGCGAGCATGTTGGAGAACAGGTGCAGCGTGCCGCCGTGCATGAACGCGTAGGTCACCATCTGCCAGACGCGAAAACCGATCGAAATGAGACCATCCGGGGTCTCGAAGATCTTATCTGCGCCCCACGGCCACAGGGCAAAATGCTGCACCAGTACATTACCCATCAGCTGCTGCAACAGGAACACCACCACGTTGGCAATCAACAGGTTGCGTGTGACAACAGGGAGATCGAACGGCATGTCGGGAGGCTTTCCGGGGCGGCAATCTGACCAAGCGTAACCGTACTGGGGCGCCGCCGCCACGCGTCCGCCAGCGGCTGGGACACCGCACCGCGACAATTCGCCTCATTCTTGCTCACACCCGATGACCTCGATCGCGTGAAGAGCTGGAGCACCTTCGACCTGTCCGTCGCTTGCACCGGACTTGCAAAAACCACCATCACGCTTGCCGTGCGGAATCTGCAAAATCGCCGTCCACCGTGCGCCCCTTCGACGCCGTACTTCGACATCACGCAGGCTGATCCGCACCGTCGTTTCGTTACGCTCGACGTCTGCCACAAGCTCTGATTTGTCCGGCAAATTCTTGCGACGACAGCATGTCGGATGCGCCCTATTCGATACGTTTTACCGGCATGTTCCGACACGCTAGATTGGCGACACTGTTTCATGAGGGAACGGGTATGCGTCACCTATGGATGATGTCGGCGCTATGTGTCGCTCTATGCGCCTGCCAGCATCATCAAGCAAACAATGACAGTGATCGTGGCAGCGCTGATGCGCGGTCTTCCTATGCCGATTTCTCGCCCGGCATCGTGGCCGACGACATGGCGCAGCATATGAAGGCGCTTTCCTCGGATGCGCTGCTTGGCCGCACCACCGGCGGCGAGGCCGAACAACGCACCACGCGTTACCTCGTCCAGCAATTCACGCGCATCGGACTGGAGCCCGGCAACAACGGCAGTTGGCTGGAGTCTGTGCCTTATATCGCAGCGAAGCTGCAGCATCCTGAGCAAGTGCAACTCACCATCGATGGCCATGACGGTTCCACTGCGCTCGCCTTCGGCCAAGACATGGTGGTGGGCACGCTCGATGAGCAAACGCATGCATCACTCGTCGCATCGCCATTGGTCTTCGTTGGCTATGGCATCGATGCACCGGGCGAACAGTGGAACGATTACGCCGGCACCGACCTCAAGGGCAAGACTGTCGTCATTCTTGTCAACGATCCGGGCTGGGCCAATCAGGATCCGAAGCTGTTCAAAGGTCGTGAATACACTTACTTCGGACGCTGGAACTACAAGTTCGAAGAAGCCGCGCGACAAGGCGCGACAGCAGCATTCATCGTGCACAACACGGATGCTGCAGGTTATCCCTGGCAAGTGGTGCAGCGCGGCTGGAGCGAAGCGCGCCTGGATCTTCCGAAGAAAGAAGAAAGCGTCCGGCATTTGCCAGTGGCTGGATGGCTTTCCACGGATGCTGCGCGCCGGCTGTTCGCACTTACCGGCGCGGATTTCGACGCGCTGATGCGGCGTGCAGCGCAACGCGGATTCACTGCCGTTCCGCTGCAAGCCACGCTCAGCGTTGCGTTCGACAGCACGATCAGCCACGGTGAATCGCACAATGTGGTCGCGCGGCTCAACGGCACCAGGCGCGCTGATGAAACCATCGTGTATTCCGCGCACTGGGACCATATCGCCACCGCCGGCGAGGCGCCACGCGGTACCGTGGACAACGCCACGGGCCTGGCTGGCTTGCTGGAGATTGCCGAGGCCTTTGCTCACCGCGCGCCCAAGCCTCGTCGCTCAGTCTTGTTCATCGCCACGACGCTGGACGAAACAGGATTGCTCGGCTCGCGCTACTACGTGTCGCATCCGCTTGTGCCGCTGGCGCGCACCGTGGCCGACATCAATCTCGACATGCTGCCGGTCAACGGCCCAGCCAGCGCGCTGGCCGTGATCGGCTTTGGACAATCGCAGCTTGACGATTACCTGGCCGAGGCGGCCCACGCGCAGCGGCGCGCGGTGATGCCCGACTTCGAACCGGAGAAGGGATTTTTCTTCCGCTCGGACCAACTGAGCTTCGCCCGTGCTGGCGTGCCCGTGCTGTATGTGCGATCCGCCGCGACGCAACCCGATGCTGCGCCCACCCGTGGCGACACTGCGCCGGCCCATGACAGCTTTGACCCAAGCTGGGACCTCAGCGGTACCGTGGCCGATGTCCGCGTCCTGTTCATGGTCGGCAGCCGGCTGTCGATGGAGGAGCATTACCCGCAGTGGAAACCGGGCAGCGACTTCCACCGCCCGGTCGGCATGCGCGGGCTCTGACTGGGAGCAACAGGCCAGCGGTACGCAGTCGCCCGCGGCACATCAGGCGCCGGACACAAAGACCACCGAGCCCCCAGCCCCACATGCCCTGGCAGTGTGCCGGCCCCAGCGCACCCGTCAGGCCGTAGAATGCCTCCATGAGCGATTCGCCACGCCATGTTCTGCTTGCGGGCGCCACCGGCCTTACCGGCGGGAAGCTGCTTGCTTTGCTGCTGGAGGATCCCGGCGTTGCCCATGTGCTCGCGCCGACGCGGCACGCACTGCCCGCGCATCCCAAGCTGGAAAACCCGGTGGGCATGGTCAGTCATCTGGCTTGCCAGCTTCACGGCCCCATCGACACGGTGTTTTGCTGTCTCGGCACCACCATTCGCCAGGCGGGTTCGCGCGAAGCGTTCCGCATGGTGGACTACGACCTGCCGCTGATGCTGGGCAAGCACGCGCTGGCGCTTGGCGCCAGCCACTATCTGGTGATCAGCGCGCTAGGCGCGTTGCCGTCATCGCGGCTGTTCTACAACCGCACCAAGGGCGAATTGGAACTCGCCCTGCAGAAGCAGGGTTGGCCGCGCCTGACCATCGTGCGCCCCTCCCTGCTACTGGGTGCGCGCCACAAGCCCCGCCTGGGCGAGGTCTTTGCCGCCCCATTCTCGCGTGTGCTGCCCGGGCGCTGGCGCGGCATCGAGGCGGGCACCGTGGCGCGTGCCATGTGGCGCCTCGCTGGCATGCCTGGCAGCGGTGTGCGCATTGCAGAGTCGGATGAATTGCATCAACTCGGCCACTGAAGCGGTTTCGTCCACGCACAAAAATAAGGCCGCCCATGAGGCGGCCTTTGACTGGCGGAAATACTGCAATCAGCCGTTGCGGGCGAGCGCATCCGGACGCTTGGCGCCGGCGAAGCGCTTGGCCCAGTACGACTCGTCCAGGCTGTCCACGCGCACGGTCTTGCCGTGCGATGGCGAATGGATGAACTGGCCGTTGGCGATATAGATGCCCACGTGCGAAATGCGGCCCTGGCCACGCTTGCCGGCGGTGCGGAAAAAGACCAGGTCGCCCGGCTTCATGTCGCCACGGTTGACCTTGAGGCCAGCCACGAACTGCGAGGCGGAATTGGTGGGCAGGTCCAGACCCACGGCATGGGCGAACACGTAGCGGACGAAACCGCTGCAATCGAAACCGGTGGAGGGATCATGCCCGCCGCGCACGTAACGGATGTCACGCAGCTGCATCGCGAGGCTGATCAGCGTCTTGCGCAGATCGGACGTCTCGCCACCCAGCGAAGCCACCGAACCGTCGGCAACGCCGGAGCCCGGCATGCCGTCTGAGTCCTGGTCGTCTTCTTCGACAGCCCAACCCGAGGCGGTGGTCTTGGTCGACGATGCGCTCGGCTGAGCAGGAAGCGCTGACTGCGCCAGGCTGGCCGCCGGGGCAAACACCGCCAGCTGACCCATCAGGTTCGGTGCGACGTTCGCGGCGGCAGAGGTACCTGCCTGGCCATTGAGAGGTTCGGCGAAGAGCGGAAGGGAGATGAGCAGTGCACCAGCAAGCGCAGCAGCGGCGATCAATCGCTTCGTTGGCATGTGGGACAAATCCCTTTGCAGTTCGTGAGTTATGCCGTCGGTTGGAGCCGCCGGCCGTGATGGTGATGTGAACTTAGCAAAGGGATATAGATCGTATGTTCGATTGGGGTTAACTAAACCACGTCGTTTCGAAACCTGGCACGGGCCGTGCTTCGTTATCAAGTCATTGTTTTTTGGTAGTAAATTACCTCGATGTGATTATTTTTTGATCAATTAGTGAACTAATTATTCAATTCAGTTCCGTACGTTTCAGACGTGCGTCACACGTCCACCGAAGATCGCGGTGCCGATTCGGACCTCGGTAGCACCTTCGGCGATGGCCAACGGAAAATCCCCGCTCATGCCCATGGAAAGCCTAGGCAACTCATGGCCTTGCAAGCGCGCCTCATCACGCAGCTGGCGCAACTGGCGGAAGCAGGCACGGACAGCTTCGGGGTCCTCAGACTGCACTGCCAGGGTCATCAAGCCACGCACGCGCAGGGTGTCGTAGGCACGCAGGGCATCCAGGAACGCCGGCAGCTGCTCCGGCGGCATGCCGTGCTTGGTGTCTTCCGGCGAAGTCTTCACTTCGATCAGGACGTCGATCGTGCGTCCTTCGATCTGCAATCGCCTATGCAGGGCTTGAGCCAGCTCAAGTCGATCGAGCGACTGCACTTCGCTGGCCAGTCGCGCCACATCCTTGGCCTTGTTGGTCTGCAGGGGGCCGATCACTACCCACTCGATTGCTTCATCGGCCAGCGCTTCCGCCTTGCTGCGGATCTCCTGCACCTTGTTCTCGCCGAAGCGCTTGAGCCCCAGAGCCATTGCTGCGCGCACCACCTCAGGCCCGAAGGTCTTGCTGACAGGCAGGACGGAAACCTCGGCCGGGTCACGGCCGGCTGCGCGGCAGGATGCATTGACGCGCTCGCGCACAGCGGCCCAGTTGGAGGCGAGGTAGGTGTAGTCGCTGGAAGCGCTGTTCATCGTTGGCAACCCAAGTCGGCGCCACACGTTTGTCATGCCGGCGCAAACCGGCATCCAGCGCCTTGCGGCGGCTAGCGACACTGGGCCCCGGCGTTTGCCGGGGCGACGGACGATCCGCGATGCCTAGCCCTTGGCACCCTGCTCGTAGTGGCGCGCCACCACGTCGGCTACCACCATCGATACCTTCTTGCCGGTAGGGATGTGCAGGAACTCGTTCGGGCCATGCGCGTTCGAGTGCGGACCGAGCACGCCAGTGATCAGGAACTGCGCCTTTGGAAACTTCTCGCCCAGCATGCCCATGAACGGGATGCTGCCGCCCTCGCCCATATAGGCCGCCGGCGCACCGAAATAAGCTTGCGAGGCCTCGGCCACCGCGCTTTCCAGCCACGGCGACAGTTGCGGTGCGTTCCAGCCGCCGCCATCCTTCTCCAGCTTGAAGGTGACCTTGGCGCCGTACGGCGGGTCCTTCTCCAGCAACTGCTTGACCAGCTGACCGGCCTTGGCGCCAGACAGCGTCGGCGGCACGCGCAGGCTCAGCTTCACCGACGTCTTGGGGCGCAGCACATTGCCGGCACTTTCCAGCGGCGGCATGCCGTCCACGCCCGTTACCGCGAGCTGCGGGCGCCAGGTGCGGTTGAGCACCAGTTCGGTCAGGTCTTCGGTAACCGGGTGCATGCCTTTCACGAACGGGAACTTGTCGTACACCGCCGTACCCAACACCTCGGCCGACTTCCTGGCCTGCTCGATGCGCTGCGGCGGGATGTCGACGTAGAGTTCCTTCGGCTTGATCGTGCCGGTCTCCTGGTCTTCCAGGCGACTGAGCAGCTCGCGCAGGATGCGGAAGCTCGACGGCACCACGCCCGATGCATCACCCGAATGCACGCCCTCTTCCAGCACCTGCACGGTGAGTTCGCCGCCGGTCATGCCGCGCAGCGACGTGGTCAGCCACAGCTGGTCGTAGTTGCCGCAACCGGAATCCAGGCACACCACCAGCGACGGATTGCCGATGCGATCGGCCAGATGATCGACGTAGTACGGCAAGTCGTAGCTGCCCGACTCTTCGCAGGCTTCGATCATGACCACGCAGCGCGCGTGCGGCACGCCCTGCTCATGCAACGCCAGCAGGGCGGCGAGCGAGCCGAAGATGGCGTAACCGTCGTCGGCACCGCCTCGACCATAGAGCTTGTCACCCTTCAGCACCGGCGTCCAAGGGCCGAGGCCTTCAGCCCAGCCAGTCATCTCCGGCTGCTTGTCCAGGTGACCGTACAGCACCACGGTGTCATCGCCGGTACCCGGCACCTCGATGTAGATGAGCGGCGTGCGGCCTTCCAGGCGCACTACCTCCAGCGTGGCGCCGGGCAGCGACGACAGCTTGCTGCGCGCCCAGGTCTCCATCAGCTTGACCGCGGCATCCATGTAGCCGTGCTCGACCCACTTGGGATCGAACATGGGCGACTTGTTCGGGATGCGGATGTACTCGACCAGCTGCGGCACGATCTCTTCATCCCACAGTCCGCTGATGAAACGGTTGAGGCGAGCGGTATCCATGGGACGACTCCTGCAGCGTGGGGAAAGGCGGCAATTGTATCAGCGAGGCCGAGAAGCACGCCGCTGCCCACATGATCTGCACCTCACTCGCACGCGGCGACCGCTGCAACCCTCACAGGGCGGCAGCCCCCAAGCTGACTGCCGCCGAACGCCAGCCCGGGCAGAGTCATGGGGCGGTCCAAACGGAGACCGCGTCCATTGATAGGGAGAACCCCCATGCGCAACAAGATCGCCGCCCTGCTCGTCAGCCTCGCCATGGCCCTGCCGGCCTTCGCCGGCACGCCGGTGAACGTCAACAAGGCGGATGCCGCCACGCTCGCAAAATCGCTGGATGGCATTGGCCACGCCAAGGCCGAGGCGATCGTGGCCTGGCGCGAAGAACACGGCCCGTTCAAGAGCGCGGATGAACTGACGCAGGTCAAGGGCATCGGCTCCGCCACGCTCGAACGCAATCGCGATGCCATCCTGCTCAGCGATGCCCCGGCCGCCGGCAAGGCCAGCAAAACACCGCCTGTGGTGCCGAAGGCCAAGCTCGCCAAGCCTGCGGGCGAATAATCAAACCCATCAGCCACTTGCGTTCATAAAAAAGGAACCGGCCGGGTCTGGCAACCCCGGCCGGTTGAGCCTACACTCGGCCGCCTTGCCGAGGGTTAGGGCTGTCATGATCGTTCCGCGTTACCGCATTGCCGCGTCGAAAATCGCCGGCGCGGGCCAAGGGCTGTTCCTAGAAGAGGGCGTTGCGGCGGGACAGATTGTCACCGCGCCGGACGCCATCGACCGCACCTACCGCCATGACGAGCTCACCGGCTCACCGGAGCTGTCGGCGCAGCTCTACGCCAGCGCCCGCTGGTTCGAAGATCGCTACACCGTATCGCCGGATTGGCCGGACGAGTGCTACGTCAACCACAGCTTCGAGCCGACTGGGCTGTGGCATCTCGGCTTCGTGTTTGCCACGCGCGATTTGCCCGCGGGCACCGAGATCACCATCGATTATCGCCACCTGCTGCCGCCAGGCGAGGAGGAGGCGTTCGTGGACACCGCGACCGGACGTAGCATCGTCGGCCTGCCCTGGATTGAAAGCCTCACCATCAGCACGCGCTCGCTCGCCGCCCTGCTCGATGGCACCCGACTTGCTTGTTGAAGACCATGATCGACATACCCGTCATTGAAACGGCGCGCCTGCGCCTGACCGCCCTCGCAGAGCGGCATTTCGACGACTACGCCGCCATGCTGGCCGACCCGGCCAGCACCCGCTGGGTGGGCGACGGACAGCCGCTGGATCGCACCAATGCCTGGCGCTCGCTCGCCATGCTGATCGGCCATTGGCAATTGCGTGGCTTTGGCATGTGGGCGCTGGAGCTGAAGGGCACGGGCGAATTCATCGGCCGCGCCGGCCTGATGCGCCCGGAAGGCTGGCCTGACCTGGAGCTGGGCTGGATGCTCAAGCCGGAGTTCCGTCACCACGGCTACGCCACCGAGGCTGGCAGCGCCATCCTCGATTTCGCCTGGCACACGCTGAGCGCTCCCCGGGTAATCAGCCTGGTGAAAGTCGGCAATGAGGCTTCCGACCGTGTGGCGGAGCGACTTGGCGGCGAACATATCGAGGACATGGATTTCTTCGGCGCCCACAATCACGTGTTCGCGTACTACCCGCCCTTCCCGGAAAAGCGGCGCGCCTGGGCATGAGCCAGTTGCTGCCGCTATCGGTCGAAAGCCTGAAAGCAAAGCCGTGTTCGGACGGCAGCGTGATGATTACGGACATTGCCCGCGGCCCGGATGACGATGGCTGGCGGTGGCGGCTGTCCATGATCGGAATCGGGGATCATGAGCTTGAATTTCCGACACATTCCGACATCCGGAGGCAGTTTGTGCCTCTGGACGGCCCCGTCGACGTCACCTTTCCTGACGGCCGCACGCAACACCTGAACCGGTTCGACGTGGCGCATTTCGACAACGCCAACGATCCCAGCGTCTGCCTGCCGGAATCCCCCACCCGCGCCTTCAACCTGAAGCTGCGCGAGGATGCGCAGGGGGAACTGATCGCACGCCCGCTGAATGGCGCGATGGTGCTGCTGGCTCCCGCTGGCTGGCGCTGGTTTGTGTTGCTGCTGTCCGGTCAGGCCAAAGTCATCGCCGATCATCGATCGCGTGCGATGTCGCCGGACGACATGATGTGGATCGACCCGATCCCCGGACACCCCGTCCGTATCGAGGGTGGCGGCGACATCGTGCTCGCACGGCTGCCTGTCGTCTAAGCACGCCCAACGCCAATGTCTTTTCCGTAGGAGCGCACCCTGTGCGCGACAAGCCGATGGAACGGTGAAACCGCAGCGCCTCGGTCGCGCACAGGGTGCGCTCCTACAGAGGATGTTACGACAAGCCTGAGCGTCGCGAGCCACCCAGCGAACGCGCGACTTCCGTCAGCGCGAACAAGCGCGCCACGCGCGTCCAGCCCAGCGTCGCCATGACCAGCAAGCTGAGCAGGAATCCCAGCACCAGGCCTTGTGTGCCCACCGCCAGTATTTGCACGCGAGCCAATCCAAGGGCGAGGGCCACCGCAAAACCAGCCAACGTCACCACGAGGTAGGCGAACAGGGTAGAGAAAGGCCGCCGCAGCAACTGCATCAGTCCGCGTCCCATCGCCATGGTGGCCGACCGCAGCGTGGTGTCGGCAATGAACGCAGCGCGCGCCGATTCCACCCATGCCTGCGCGATCACGACCACCAGGCCCGACAGCCACCACGCCAGATGCTGCCCCGCCAAGGCGCGCGACTCCAGCACGGCGGCATCGGCGTGATCGTCAGCCTTGTCCAGCCCGAACTGCACCAGAAAGCCGGCCGCGGCGTAGGGAAGCAACGACCAGAGCATTACTCGGAACATGCGGCCGTACTCCGACACCCCCCCTTGCAGCAGCTGGCCGAAACCCAGCGCGCGCGCCGCGCGACCACTCGCCACTACCATGCCGTTGAGCCACGGGAGCAGCAACAACGCGAACAGCAAGCTGGCCATCGCGGCACCATGCAGCACGGCGTGCTGCTGACCAAACGCCTGCTGCACGTCGCTGACCATCAGCATGTCGAACTGCCGTGCCCACTCGCGAGCATGCGTCGAGTGATTGAGCAGGCCACCCAACGCCTGCATCAGCGGCAGCACGGCCATCGCCACCGGCAACAGCAACAGCGCTATCCACAGCAGCAACAGTCGCCATTGCAGGGCGGCAAACGGGGCCAGCGCCACGGCGCCAAAGTCGACACGACGGGAACTGTTGTAGGCCATCACAGCGTCACCAGAAATGCGTAGAAGGCCTGCAGCACGGCTGCGGCATCGGCCGTCCAGCGTCGCGAGGCGGAAGCGTCGGACTTCACCGTGCGACTGTCGTTGAGTTTGTTCGCGTCGAGCAGGATTTTTCGCGTGGGATCAAGCTCAGCCGATATCACCTTGGTCGGTCGCGTGAAAACGAAGCGCGCCCAACGGCGATCGTCGTCCCAGCGCACGTCTTCATGGCTGCCATCGGCGAAAGTGACGCGCAACAGCTGAGGCACCTGCGCACCTTCACGCACGACCGTCACCGTGCCGCGCCAGAGGAAAGGACCAGGATTGCCGGACCCCGTATGCGTGTGGGATTGCTTCCACGCGTCACGTTGCTTGTCGACCTGTTCGTCGCGGTCATCAACCACCAACTCGCTGCGCTGGCCTTGCTTCACCCAGCTGCCCGCAAGCGGCAGTACTTCCTGGTTGTCGATGGCATCGACACGATCGTCGATGCGCGCCGTGCCATACACGAACTGGTCGAATATCTCGTTGACCGCACGCGCGTTGCCCGAGACGTCGATCAGCGTCGCACGCAGGTCGGCCACCGACGGATGACGGAAATGCCAGCGGCGGTAGTACTCGCGAAAGCCGCGCTCCATCACGTCCTTGCCCAGGCGTTCTTCCAGATCGTGCATGGCCGTGGCGGTGCGCGAATACACCGTGCCGTAGCTGGTGCTTGAATAGCGATCCCAACTGTTCTTCCCCAATGCATCGTAGGGACGAACCAGGCCGGCATACATGCGCTCCATCGTGAACACATCCATCGACGGCGTGATGCCAGCGCGACGCAGCCAGGAGCTTGGCACCAGGATGCGCTGGTCGCGCTCGCGCAGCATGCGCTCGTCCCAGTACTCGTTCATGCCCTCGTCCAGCATCGGCTCCTCGAATTCGTTCGAGGCGAGCAGGCCGTAGAAGTAACCGTGGCCGAACTCATGGATGGTGACGAAGTCGATGTCCCACTGGTTCGACGTCTCCTTGTCGATGCTGGCGTAGCCCTCGGCCGTGAAGAACGTCGGGTATTCCATGCCGCCGGCCTCGTCCGCATTGAACGGCGGCACCACCGCGGTCGCCGTGCGATACGGATAGGCACCCAGCTTGCTGGAGAAATAGCTGAGCGAATCCAGTGTCGCCTTGAGTACCGGCTGTGCGCTGTCAACATATTCGGGCGGATAGATCACCCGCACGGCCACCTTGGGGCTACCTGGCCCTTGCCAGGTGGAATCCAATGTCTTGTAACCCTTGGCGGCCACCCAGGCGAAGTCGTGCACATCGCCCTGCACGAAGTGATAGGTGGTCTTGCCATTGCCTTGTTCGGACTGGCCTTCAAGCGCGCCCACTGCGCCGACGGTGTAATTGGAAGGCACCGTGAGCCGTACGTCGAAACTGCCGAAATCCGCGTAGAACTCGCTATTGAAGTGGAACTCGTGCACATTCCACTGCACCTGCGTCGCACCCCGCTCGCCCGGAAGTTCCAGCACGCCAATCTTGGGGAACCATTGCCCCACCAGATTGAAGTCGCCCCACCAACCGGTACGCTCAACCACACGCGGCAACTGGCTGAGGAAGTCGATATCCAGGGTCAGCGTGCCGCCCGCAGGCACCGGCACGGCGAGGTCGATGCACGCTACCGTCTGGTCGGTCGCCGGGCCGTCATCCGGATGCACGAAACCCCATTTGAGCGCAGCGCCACCCTGCTGCACGCTCTTGAGGTCGATCCAGCCCCATTGGTTTTTCTTCAGCGCCGCCACGCCGCGCGAATGACCTTGCGCGGTAAGCACGCTGCGCTCGGTGAAGAAGGTGCTGCCTTCGTTCTGGAAAGCATTGAGGTAGAGGTGCAAATAGATCCGGCTGACCGGCTGGCTGCTGCGGTTGCGCCAGGTGAGCTGTTCGCTGCCCTTGATGCTGTGCTTGGCCGCATCCAGCTCCGCGTCAATGCGGTAGCTCACCACGCGATCTGAAAGGGTTGGCTCGCTGCCAGTGCGCACGCCACCCCAGGCCTCGGCGGCACTCGGTTCGCGCGGCGCCTCGGCATGCGCCTTGGCGAAAGGGATCACTGTCGGCACGGCGGCGGCCGGTGCCTCCTGCGCGTGCGCCGTCCATGACAGCGTCAAACACAACGCCACGACCAGCCAGCGGCCCGGCCTGTTTTCTACCCACTTCCCCATGATGCCCTCCCCCGAAGGAGCAGGGAGCGTGAGGCATCAGCGCGTAGCGCTCCTATAGGCCAGAGGTCATGCTACTGCTTACGCCCCCTCCCCGGCAGAGAGAGGCAGGGTGAGGGGCCACTCTTGCGATAGCGCATGTTGCCTTTTCGCCTGTATGTAGGAGCGCACCTGTGCGCAACCGATTCTTGCTTCAGGGTTGAGTATTTCCGCTAGCGTGCCGCTTACGACCGAAGGAAGTCCCTGTCGGACGCAGCGGGCGTTTCGATCGCCTGCCGGCGACGCAAAGCTAGTCCCTGTGGGACGCTCGAGTCACCTTTCTTTTGCTGGCCCACGCACGCGCAGGAGCGCGTGCGAACGGCGAAGCCGGCCCGAAGGGCGCAGGGCAAGATGCCCGGAGTCAAAGAAAAGTAACCCAAAGAAAATGGCCTTAAGGGCTCACAGCGATATGTGGAATACAAGCGCTGACTTCGGAGGGTTTCGGCCGCGCGACGTGCTACCTCAATGACGGTGGCTACACAGTAACGCGTCGGTGTACTGAGGGCTTAAAGTAAAGCTCGCTCTCTGCGCCATCTCCCTTCCGAGGAGAGGGCTGGGGTGAGGGGTAGACGCTCGCAGGATCAGGCGCTCAATACACGTCTCGTTTGTAACGCCCCTGCTCGCGCAACAGCTCCACTTCAACATCGCCGAGTATGGCCCGCAGTACCGCATCCACTCCAGGCGCCATACCGACAAGACTGCCGCAGACGTATATGGCTGCGCCCTCTTCCAACCATCGATGCAGATCACCAGCCGCATCTCGCAGGCGATCCTGCACGTAAATGCGCTCGGCTCCGTCACGCGACCATGCCAGATCCAACCGTGCGAGATGGCCTTGCCGCTGCCACCGCACGATCTCCTCACGATGGTAGAAATCGTGCGACGCCTGGCGCTCGCCGAACAGCAACCAGTTGCGCGAATGACCGGCCTCGACGCGCGCCTTGAGCAGTGCGCGCAAACCGGCCAGACCAGTGCCGTTTCCGATCAGGATCACTGGGCGATCATCAGGCGGCGCGTGGAAGCCGGCGTTGGATCGAATGCGCAACGCGATCTCGCTACCGATCTGCGCATGTTGTGTAAGCCAACCCGAGCCGATGCCCGGCGTCCCGTCGTCACGCCGCATGCAACGCACCAGCAAATGCAGCGCACCGTCAGAGGGCAGAGAAGAGATGGAGTATTCGCGATGCGGAAGCGGCTGCAGACCGGCGACGATTTGCGCTGGCGAGCAGCCAACGACTTCATCGCGCGCAGGAAGATGGCTACCGGTCAGCCAGTCTCGCAAGGTGGCAAGTTGCCCTTCGTGCTCGATCGTTGCATCGCCATCACAACGCATTTTCTCAAGCCAATGCTCCACGCTGGCGAATGCGTGGCGCGGGCCGATCTCCACCAGATCACCCGCCTGCCACGCGGCCGTTCCTTCCAGCGGTTGCAATGCGAGATGAAAGCAGGGAGAACCGAGGCTTCCCGGATTGAGTAGACGGCGCTCCACCAGTTGCCAACGCTGATAGTCCGGGCGCTGCCAATCTGGCAATTCGGCAATACCGGAAAGCAACGAAAGGTGGTGCTGCCAGTGTCGCAACGCAGCGGGATCACCATTGTCCACTTCCACCGGATCGAACAACGGTGTCGCGTCGCTGCGTTGCAGCCATTGCCGCAGCTGGCGCCCGAAGCCGCAGAAATCGTCGTAGTCGTGATCGCCAAGCGCCAGCAGCCCATAGCGCAAGTGCGCCAACGCAAGCGGCTCGCGCATCCAGCGTGTGACGAAGCGGGCAGCGCTGTCTGGCGCATCGCCCTCTCCCGTGGTGCTCACGACGAACAACATGCGCTGCGCATGCATCAGCGTGCCGTCATCGAGCGAACCGAGTTCGATCAGCTGCACGCTCATGCCGGCCTGTTGCAGGCTTTGCGCCGTTTGTCGCGCCAGCTGTTCCGCCGTGCCCGTTTGGCTGGCGAAGACGATCAGCATCGCATCGTCCTGCGGTGACCCATAAGCCTGCGTCAGTGCGAGCTCGCGTTTCGCCACTCGGCGATGCCAGCCGAGCCAGGCCGTGAAACCAACCCATGCCAACAGCGCGGCCAGCGCTTCCAGCCAGCGCGCCACGCCCGGATCGCGCCATTCCCATTCGCCCGTATGCAGCATCAACAATCCGGCCGCGAGTACGGCCAGCGCTACACACCATGCGACATTGCCCCACGTCGCGCGCTCCAGCGGTTTCGCAGGTGTACTCACGACGCGAGCGCCGCAGCGAACGCGGGCGAAAGACGTTCCTCCAGGCCATGCTCACCACGCAGGATGAACATCACGGCAAGCCCACGCTCGCGCGCAAAGCCAAGCCCGTGCTCCGGCCCGAGCACGGTCATCAGCGTGCCCAGCGGGTCGGCCTGTATGGCCTCATCGGCGACCACGCTGACCGACGCCACCGCATGCGGCACGGGTCGCCCCGTGCGTGGGTCAATGTGATGTGAGTAGAACCCGCCGCCGACTTCGAACTGGCGCCGATAGTCGCCCGAGGTAGCGATGGCGCGGCCGCTCAACATGAGCACCTGGCTGAGCTGGTCGGCACGCTCAACCGCGCCGACGGCCGCGCCAGGACGTTCGACACCAATGCGCCACGGCGAACCATCCGGCTTCACACCTTTGCCTTTCAGCTCGCCGCCTACTTCCACCAGCCATCCGCCGACACCAATGCTGTCCAGATAACGTCCGACCAGATCGACGCTGTAACCCTTGGCAACCGAGGAGAGATCGAGATAAATGCCGCCGGGCTGATACAGGCTGTGCGTGACCTCATCAAGCTTGAGCTTCCACCAGCCGATACGCTCGCATGCCAGGCTGATGGCCTCGTCCGAAGGTAAATCGCCGCGAGATGCATGCGGACCGAAACCCCACAGATTCACCAGCGGCCCCACCGTCGGGTCGTACGCGCCATCGCTCTCGCGCGCCACCTGCAGCGCGTGCTTCACCACCTCGAAGCATTCGGCCGGCAACACATGCCACGTGCCGGCGGGCGCAAGGTTGAAATGCGACAGTGCTGACTGTGGCTTGTAGGTACTCATCTGGCCATCGACCAGATCGAGCGTCGCCTGGATGCCGTCGTGCCAGCTCCGCAGCGACAGATCGACAGGCAACACTGCGCGTACCGACCAGGTGGTGCCCATGGTCTGGCCTTGCGTGGATTGCACGACGAGGTCACTCAATGGCGGAGTCCGGCCAGCACCAGACGAGACGAGACCGCCGCATTACTGCGGCAGCACTTCCAGCGTGGCGGAGTACGACAGGCGACGCTGCTTGGCCTGCTTGACGCTGGATTTGTCGTCCTGCGTGCTGGCGTTGATCCAGTACATGCCAGCGTGCGGCCAGTTGAGGTTGAACTTGCCGTCCTTGCCGGTGGTGACGTCGATCTCATCTTGCGCGTTGCGGTAGCGTGTCTCGCCCGCGATGGCGGCAACCTTCAGTCCAGCCGCCGGCTTGCCATCGAGCAGCAGCTGGAACGTTGCCGGCTCGCCCGCGACAAGATCGGTAAACGCGGTGACCGGCACCAGCTCAAGGCCCTTGCCGCTGGGCTTAAGCGCGCCGTCGTTGGGCTTGCCGTTGGTCACGAAGGTTTCCACGCGATTGATCGACTCGGACACCTCTACGTTCTTCGCGCCCGCAGGGATCTCCTTGGCGAGATTGGCCGGCTCGCCACGCCAGCGCTTCTTCTGGCCGTCCAGTTCATAGCTGGCGAACACACCGCCGCTGACGGCAGCGATCTTGTAGGTGCCCTGCTGGGTCAGGTGCACGTCGAACACGCTTCGGTACTGGCCGGCAAGTGCGTTTTCCGATTTGGCCGTCTGGCCGTCCGGCGCGGTGATGATCACGCGATCCAACGCCACCGGCATGTGATCGGGATAGAACAGGTCATTGGACACGGCAGCATCCACCGTTACCCAGGGATCGGCACCGGAGACATTGGTGGCTGAAGGCACCATCCACATCTTGTGCGCCTGCGCGGCCAGCGGCAGGGTCATCGCCAACGCCAGCACGCTCCACTTCAACGATCGCTTCATCATGATGCTGTCTCCTGCGTGCTTAGGGGGCGAGATCGAGCTTGATCGCGCCAAGTTCACTGCTGCCTTTCGCCGCCAACTGCTGTGGTGCAGAAGCCGGCCAGGTGAAGGGCACGCGCACCACTTCGCGGCCACCTACTTCACGCGCGGCTTCGACCACCAGTTCGTACTTGCCGGCCGGCAACTGACTCAGCGGCGCCTTGCCTTCGTGGAAACTCAATTTCTGCTCGCCCGCCGGACGCGTCGCACCGGATACGCCATCCACCGGCATCTGCAAGTCCCGGCCACCGCGGCGCCACCACTGGCGCAGCTCAGGCAGCCACTTGGTGCCTGCGCCTTCCTTCGATTCCTTCTGCGCGTACCAGACCGCCAGCTGCGCGGCGACGCTGTGGTCCTCGCGCTCGACCCACACCGCCGTGTAGGGACGGTGGTACTCGGCCACATCCATTTGCGGAATCTGCACGGTGACATTGAGATCGGCCGCCACGGCAGGCGCGACAAGCAGCAAGGCAGGCATGGAGAACAACAATCGACGCATGGGCATTCCCCGTCAATGAATGAAGATCAGTGCCAGCAGCAGCGGCAACACCAGGCCGAAGGCCACCAGCGGCCAGGTAGCGCCGCGCTGCGTAGCGTGCATTTTCAACAGCAGCAGGCCAGTGACCGAAAAAATCACACAGGCCAGCGCGAACACATCGATGAACCAACCCCACGCCGGGCCGGCGTGGCGTCCCTTGTGCAGATCGTTGAGATAGGCGATGACGCCGCGCGTGCTGCGCTCGGCTCCCACCTTGCCACTTTCACGGTCGATGCTGAGCCACGCATCGCCCCCGGGGCGCGGCATCGACACATAGATTTCGTCGGACGACCAGTCGGCATCGCGACCCGCTACATCGATGTCCAGCGTGGTGCTTATCCAATCCGACACGGCAACCGGGACGGGCACACCTTTGCGCTCGTTTTCACCAGCAACCGCCTTTAGCAATGGCGCGGGCAACTGCGCGTTGCGATGCACGGTCTGCGCTTTCGCTTCGATCTGTCCGGCGTGATTGAGCGTGAAACCGGTGGCGGCGAACAACAACATGCCGACCAGGCACAGCGCCGAACTGATCCAGTGCCACTGATGGAGTTGCTTGAGCCAGAACGCCCGCTGGCTTCCGACCCGGTTCGTGCCACCCGTGTTTTCACGCGACCGCGTCGCTGGTTCCATGCCCGTCTTCTTGCCTGTCGAATCCGCGCCGATTCTGCATGACGGGCCATGCAACGATGGCGCGCGCAAGCTGTCCCAGTACCTTGTCGGGGCGCTAAGCTGCCGCTAGCCGCGGCACTCCCCGACATCGAGCTGGGATCTTGCCACAAATGAGAATCACTCGCAATTCAGCACCCCGCCCCGCTGGATCGTTTCACACCTCCGTTTCCGCCCCCATTGGATGCATGCATGCGCATATTGATCGCCGAGGATGATCCCTCCATTGCCGCCGGCGTCAGCGCCTCGCTGCGCCAGGGCGGTCACGCGGTGGATTGCGTCACGGATGGCGCCAAGGCCGATGCGGCCCTGCGCGACACGCCTTACGACCTGCTGATACTCGACCTTGGCTTGCCCAACCTCGATGGCGCCGACGTGCTGCAGCGGCTGCGCAAGCGCGGCACCGGGCTACCGGTGCTGGTGATCACTGCGCGCGAAGGCCTGCGCGAGCGTGTGCGCGTGCTCGATCTGGGTGCCGATGACTACCTGGTCAAGCCGTTCGCTCTGGCCGAATTCGAAGCGCGCGTGCGTGCCCTGTTGCGCCGCTATACGGCGCAGGGTGCACCCGAACTGACCATCGGTCGGCTGCGCCTGGATTTGCCCGGTCATCGCGCGTGGATCGACGACACGCCGCTGGAACTGACCGCGCGCGAGTTCGGCCTGCTCGAAGCACTGGCCGCACGGCCGGACCGCGTCACCAGTCGCGCGCAGCTGGTGGAGGCACTCTGCAGCTGGGACGAAGAGCTCACCGACAACGGTCTGGACATTGCCATCTACCGGCTGCGCCGCAAGCTGACGGACTCCGGCACCCAGGTGCGCACGATCCGTGGCCTTGGCTATCTGCTCGAAGAAGTAAAGGAAGGCAAGGAAACCAAGGCATGAACGATCAGGCGTCGCCTGCACAGCCCTGGCTGTATCGGCTGATCGAGCCCGACGGCCGCCCCAGCCTGCGCCGCCGCCTGCTCTCGTCCCTGCTGGTGCCGCTGATGCTGTTGCTGGTGATGGAGAGTCTGGTCACCTACAGCGGCGCTCTCATCTATTCCAATCACGTACACGACCGCGACCTGGCGGACGACGCCACGACGCTGGCGCAGATGCTCAGCCAGGAAGACCTTGGTGGACAGGTCTCGCCACAGGCGCGTTTTCTGCTGGAGTACGCCCCGGAAGGACACAACTATTTCAATGTCAGCAGCCTGAAGCATGGCCTGCTGGCCGGCACACCCGAGTTGATGCCCACGTCGTTGAAGGCCGCCTCGCTGGACGGCGAACCGGCGCTCTTCAACACCACGCTTTATACAGCGACGCAAAAGCGCCGCGAGTTGCGCGCCGCTACCGTGCGCATCCCCAACCTGCACGATCCCAGCGACCAGCTCACGGTCACCATGGCCGAGACGTTCCGCGACCGACATCAGCGTGCGCGCGAAATCCTGCTGCTGAGCATTCCCGCGCAAGCCATCCTGATCGCCAGCGTATTCATTTTGGTGTTGTACGGCGTGCGCGTAGGCCTGCGGCAACTCGATCCGCTCACCGCCCGGCTGGCCTCGCGCGAGCACGACCTGGCGCCCATCGGCGATGCCGACGTGCCCGTGGAGATCCTGCCGCTCACTCGCACCATTGACGGCTTGTTCGCTCGACAACGCGGCATGCTGGCGCTGCAGGAACGCTTCATTGCCGACGCCGCACATCAGTTGAAGACGCCGCTTGCCGGTTTGCGTGTGCATGTCGAACGCGCGCAGGCGGATCCAACCAAGGAAACCGTCAACGATGCTCTGCAACACGTTCTCAGGCTTACCCAGCGCGCCAGTCGCATTTCCAGTCAGCTGCTGGCACTGACCCGTGCGCAATCGCCGGAATCAACCGAACCGGGCACCCGCTGCCTGCTCGACCTCGCCCAGCTGATACCCGAACTGCTCGGCCTGCGCGTGCACGAAGCCATCGCCGCGGGAGTGGACCTTGGCTACGAAGGACCCGCAGGCCCCGTCTGGATCGACGGCGACCGCCTCTCTCTGCAGGAGATGCTGGACAACCTGATCGACAACAGCCTGCGCTACGCCGGCCGCCACAGCATCGTGACCGTGGGTGTATCCGTCGTGCCCGCAGGCGCGTGCCTTAGCGCGGAAGACAACGGCCCTGGTGTGCCACCGGCGTTCCTGGAACGCCTGGGCGAGCGTTTCTTCCGCGTACCCGGCGTCAACGAGGAAGGTACCGGCCTGGGTTTGGCAATCGTGCAACGCATCGCCGAACGTCATCGCGCGCAAGTACGTTTTCTCAACGGAACCGGCGGCGGGCTGCGCGTAGAGATCGTGTTTCCGCCCGCACGCACCACGAAGGCATAGGCTTCGCGAAAAAATACGGCGACGCATAGGCGTCGCCGTCGTCACACATCCCCTGCATGGGAACTTCTTGAGACAAACCATCAACAAAACGCCGCGGGATATCTACCCCGCGGCGTCGCATTACATTGCCTTTTTGGCCTTGGTCAGCAGCTGGTCGAGCAGCGCAATGGCCAGATCGATTTCTTCGTGCGTGATGTCCAGCGACGGCGCGAACGTAATCACGTTCTTGTACCAGCCACCCACATCGAGCACGAGGCCGATCTTCTTACCGTTGTGCTGCAGGTCGCCGGCCAAGCCGATGTCGACCATCTTATCCAGCAGCGCCTTGTTCGGCGTGAAGCCATCGTCGGTGCAGATTTCGGCGCGCAGCGCTAGCCCTAAGCCGTCGACGTCGCCGATTTCCTTGTGACGCTTCTGCAGGTCCTTGAGTGCATCGAGGAAGTGCGCACCCTTCTCAGGCACAGTCTTCTCGTAGTTCAGCTCGTAACCCATCTTGATCACTTCCAGACCCAGCGCGGTACCCAGCGGGTTGGAGTTGAAGGTGCTGTGGGTGGAGCCCGGCGGGAAGATGGTCGGATTGATCATCTCTTCGCGCGCCCACAGACCCGACAGCGGGTTGAGGCCGTTGGTCAGCGCCTTGCCGAACACGATGATGTCCGGCGTCACGCCGAAGTGCTCGATCGACCACAGCTTGCCGGTGCGCCAAAAACCCATCTGAATTTCGTCGACCACCATCAGGATGCCGTACTGGTCCAGTACCTTCTTCAGGTCCTTGAAGAAGTTCATCGGCGGAATGACGTAGCCGCCGGTGCCCTGGATCGGCTCGACGTAGAAGGCGGCGTATTCAGCCTGGCTGACCTTGGGGTCCCACACGCCGTTGTATTCGGTCTCGAACAGGCGCGCGAACTGGCGCACGCATGCATCGGAGTATTCCTCCGGCGTCATGCCCTTCGGACGACGGAACGGATACGGGAACGGCACGAACATCGCGCGCTCGCCAAAGTGGCCGAAGCGGCGACGGTAGCGGTAGCTCGAGGTGATCGACGAGGCGCCCAGCGTGCGACCGTGATAGCCGCCTTCGAAGGCGAACATCAGGCTCTTGCCGCCGGTGTAGTTACGCACCAGCTTGAGCGAATCCTCAACAGCCTGCGCACCACCGACGTTGAAGTGCACGCGGCCCTTCAGACCGAATTTCTGCTGCGCGTCGACCGCAATGGTCTTGGCCAGCTCGATGCGGGTCTGGTGCAGGTACTGGCTGGCGACCTGCGGCAGCACGTCGATCTGGCGCTTGAGTGTGTCGTTGAGGCGCTTGTTGCTGTAGCCGAAATTGACCGCCGAGTACCACATCTGCAGGTCGAGGAACGGCGTGCCAGCGGTGTCGTACATCCAGCTGCCTTCGCCGTGGCGGAAAATCTTCGGCGGGTCGACGTAGTGCACGGTGTCGCCGAAGGAGCTCCACTCAGCCTCATCGGCCAACAGCTGCGCGTCGGGAATCACGACGCCAGCGTTCTTGTCGTATACGTTCATCTAAGGAAATCCGGAAACGTTCAAAAAATGGGGACGATCGGGTGGGGACCCGATCAGAAAGAAGAAACGGCCAGCGCAGGCTCAATCGGCGTGTGTTCGGCCAGCAGGCTGCCATCGAGCAGGCGCGGCAGCAATTCCAGCGCGTCCTCGAAGCCGGTGATCGGTACATAAGGAATGCCAGCAGCACGGCAGTGCTCGATCAGGCGATGCTTGGCGAACACGAAATCGACTCGGTCGGCAGCGCAGAAATCCGAAGCGCCATCGCCGATCAGCAACGTCTTGGTGCCGCCCTTGCTGGCCTGCGCGGCCACGGCGCATTTGCAGGTGCCACTGCGGCAGCCATCGGCCTGGAACGGCGAAGTCAGCTGCCACTGGCGCGGCGGCGTCGCCGGGGCCAGATGGTTGGCCGCCAACGGCATATCGTCCAGGCCATAACGGCCGAGAATCTTGTGGATGGCGTAATCGAGGCCGTCGCTCACGACGCGGATCGGCGTGGACAGCTCGCGCGCACTCTTTACGAAATCCGGGAAATGATGGTCGATCCACAGCGAGGACAGGTGCTTGTCCAGCTCCTCGCGGGTCATGTCCAGCAGGCCGACCTGGCCAGTCATGCATTCGCGCGAGCCAATACGGCCGGCGCGCCAATCCTGCTCCAGCGCTTCCCACCCGGGGCGGCCGAAACGGTCAAGCAGCGAGTCGATCACGTCCTCGACCGAAATGGTGCCGTCGAAGTCGCAGAGGATGGTCCAACCAGTCACGAGATAAAGCTCCGCATCGCAGGATAGCGACACGATAGGTACCCCCCCCTTTCGGCCCCCTTTCTTTCCGAAAGATACTGCGCATGTCGCCAGGGCCCTGCATCGGTCCCCGTGCGTCTCAATAAGGCTGATGAAGGGTACCTCCGGTATGCTTGGGCGTCTCTTGGCGCTGCCGCCGGTCACAAGCTCCCCCACTTGTCACCTGAACATCCAGGAATTTCGTGTTTCAGCGTCGAAACAAACTGTATCCGTCGAACAGGGACGTTATGCCTCTCCGGCTCCATCGACAGCTCGCTACCGGCCTGCTGGCATGCGTGCTGGTGGCGCTGGCCGGCTGCTCGGTCGCACCGCTACCCGAGCTCAAGCCGCCTGTGCCCGATGCATGGCGCAATGCACCAAGTGCGGTCGTGCCGCCGTCAGCGGATCTGCATGGATGGTGGCAGGCACTGGGCGATCCCGATCTTGATGCGCTGGTCGACCGCGCGCTGCAGGGCAACCTGGATTTGGCTCAAGCCGCCGAACGCATGCGTGCGGCACGCCTGCTGAATCGCCACGCGCACGATCCGTATCTGCCTTCGCTGCACGGCCGGACCAACGACGTCATCGACCCCGATACCACGGCCTCCTATTTCGTGGCCGGGTTCGATGCGTTGTGGGAACTGCCCTTGTTCGGCGCATGGCAAAGCAGCGCGCGAGTCGCACAGGGACAGCTCGATGGCGCCAATGCGGCGCTACAAGGTGCTCGCGTGTCGCTGGTTGCCGAAGTGAGCCGTCGCTGGATCGAACTGCGTTCCGCGCAACAACAGGCGCGACTGCTTACGGCCATTCACGACGCCCAGCATGAAAAGCTCAAGCTGCTGCAGGTCCGCCAGCAGCTGAAGCTGGTGCCACCCGTCGAAGTTGCCCGTGCACAGGCAGAGCTCGCTCGCGCCGAAGCCGCGCTGGCCGAGCCGATGCAGACGATCAACAGCAGCGCCCAGCAGCTGGCCGTATTGGTCGGCCAGAGCGAGCCCGATCCGCAGTGGCTGCAGCCCGGTGCGCAGCCACGGCTCGGCGAATGGCAGCTGACAACGGCGCCGGCGGACATGCTTCGTGCGCGCCCGGAAATCGCCAGTGCCGAAGCCGAAGTGCTGCGCGCAGCCGGCGAACTGGGCCTGAGCCGTGCGGACATCTATCCGCATATTGGCTTGGGCGCGTCGCTGCAATGGTCGGCCAATATCGCCAGCAATTACCGCGCGCGTACCGGCGAAGCCATCTTCTCGTATGGCCCGATCATCGACATCCCTTTGTTCGACTGGGGCCAGCGCGTGGCCAATGCCCATGCCAAGGACCACGAACTGCGCGCCGCCGTATTGGCGTACCGGCAGGCCGTGCTGCAAGGCGTCGCCGAGGCGGAAACCGCGATGGGCGACCTGGAACAGTTGCGTGGTCGCGAAGCAGCATCGCAACAAGCCTCCCAGGCCATTCAGACCAGCATGGACGCGCTGCGCAGGCGCGCCGAACTTCACCTGAGCAGCAACCTGGACATCCAGGATGGGCTGATCGAAGGCCACCGCGCGGAGATGGAAGCAGTGAGCGCGACCGCCGCGCGTGATCTGGCCTATGTCGCGCTGTACAAGGCACTGGGAGGCGCGCCCGTGCCCAACCCACCGTTGCCACGGAGCCTCGACTGATGGTCGCGCTGGCACGCAAGACCCTGATCTACGAATGGCGCCGCTTCCTGCCCGCCATTCTCGCGGTGGGTTTCGCCGGCCTGCTGCAGCTGCTGCAGGCCGCGCTTGTGCTCGGCATTTTCGGCAGCGCGAGCGTCTACATCACCGGCTCCTCGGCGGATCTGTGGGCCGGTTATCCCGGCACACAAAGCGTCAACCTCGGGCGCTCGATCGATTCTGGCGTTGAAATGCGACTGCGCATGGATCCTGCCGTGACCGCGGTGGAACCCTTCCATTGGGTGGACGCCGATTGGCGCGGCCCCAACGACACCGGCGGCGTCTCGGTGTTCGTGTCGGGCATCAATGCACGACCCGACGGCATGCTGTTCGCGCATGCGTTGTCCCCTGCCCTGCGCGCGCGCCTCAACGAACCCGATGCGGTGATCGTTGATCGCGCCGATCTGGACAGCCTCGGCGTCGGCGTCGGCGATACCGCTGTAATCAACGGCCATCGCGTACGCGTGGTAGGTGTCAGCAAGGGCCTGCGCGCGCTCGGTGGCGTCAACGTGGTGGCTTCGCTGGCTACCGCCACGACACTGGACACCGATCCGTCCAACGCCAATCGCATGACCTATTTCGTGGCCAGGCTGCACAATCCGGCCGAAGCCGATGATGTCGCGGCGCGACTGCGCGGCAACCGCGCGTTCGGCAATTACGACGTATGGACGGCCAAGGATTTCGCCCGCCGCTCGCAGCTCTACTGGATGTTCGACACCGGCGCCGGTGCCGGCGTGCTGTTCCTGGCCGGCATCGTGTTCTTGGTCGGCGCGGTCATCACCAGCCAGACGTTGGTCGCCGCCGTGATTGGCTCGGTTCGCGAGTACGCCACGCTCAACGCACTGGGCGTAGGTGTGGGGGAGTTGCGCAAAGTGGTAATGGAACAGGCGTTCTGGGTGGGCGCACTAGGGTTGCTCGGCAGCACCGTACTCGGCGGGCTCGCGCTGGTGCTCGCACGCAGCCGCAGCGTGCCGGTGGAGCTTGGCCCGTGGACCACGCTGGCCTGCCTGGCGCTTGGCATGGGCCTGGCGATTGTGTCCGGCCTGGCGGCGATGCGCAGCCTTCGCCGGGCCGATCCGGCGACGTTGCTGAGGTAAGTGATGAACCAGTCAGCTACGCACTTGCCTTCCATTTCGTTGCAGGCACGCAACGTGACCAAATCGTTCACGTCCGGCCCGATGCACAACACTGTGCTGCACGACCTCACGCTGGATATCCACGCAGGCGAGCTGACCCTGATTTCCGGTCCATCCGGTTGCGGCAAGAGCACGCTGCTGGCCATCCTTAGTGGACTCCAGCGTCCCGACAACGGCCAGGTCGCCGCGCTTGGCCAGGATCTGGGTGAACTCAGCCTGCGTGCGCTCGAACGCTTCCGCCTGCAGCACACCGGTTTCGTCTTTCAGGGCTTCAACCTTTTTCCGGCCCTCAATGCACTGGAACAGGTGGAACTGCCGCTGAGCTATCTCGGCCTTGCGCCAGGAGAAGCGAAACGGCGCGCCGTGGCCTCATTGGAAGAAGTAGGTCTGGGACCTCGCATGGGGCTGCGTCCATCCGAACTTTCCGGTGGCGAGAAGCAGCGCGTGGCCATCGCACGTGCGCTCGCCAAGGAGCCGGGCCTGCTGTTTGCCGATGAGCCAACCAGCGCACTGGATGCGGCGAACGGACAAATCATCATCGACATGCTGCATCGCATCGCACGCACGCATGGCACCACCGTGCTGTGCGTCAGCCACGACCCGCGCCTGGTTGGCCACGCCGATCGCGTGCTGGCCATGGAGGATGGCCGTATCCTTAGTGACCGTGTGCCATCTCCGACATCGACGCCGACGTCTGGCATCGAGGAACCTTCAGCATGACCCTGCGTCCGTTCTACCTGCTGCTTGCCCTGTCCCTTGCCGCATCGCTGCTGGCTGCCTGCTCGCACGACGATGCTGGTAACGCCGGCGCGCCAGCGGCCGCCACGCCCGCCTACGCGGCGGTCGCGCGCGGACGGGTCGATATCGAGGGTGGCTTGCTCAAGCTGAGCATGCCGCGCGAAGGGGTCGTGGCTGAGATCAAGGTGCGCGAAGGCGACCACGTGCACAAGGGACAGCTGCTGGCCGTGCTCGATACCCGACCGGCACAGCTGGCGGTGAATGCGGCCGAGGCCGAGCGCAAGCAGGCGCAAGCGCAGGGCAATGTGCTCCAGACGCGCCTCAAGGCAGCCCAGCAGCGCGCCAGCCGTCTCGCCGCCGCCGCGGCTGCCGGTGCCGGTGATGGACAGAGCGCCGACGACGCGCGTGATGCCGCCCAGCAGCTGCGGGGCGAGCTCGACAATGCCCGCGCGACCGAAGCCCTGTCCGCGCAGAGGCTCGATGCGGCACGCTACGAGCTGGCTCAGCGCAGCCTGGTCGCGCCGGTCGATGCACAGATTGTCGAACGCGATATCCAGCCGGGCGCTGTGGCATCACCCCAAGGCGGCGCTGCGTTTGTCCTTCTGCCGGAGGAAGCGCGCATCGTGCGCGCCGAACTCAATGAATCGTTCGTGGGCGCGGTGCGCGAAGGCATGCACGCCCAGGTCGTCGACGACAGTGGCAGCGGCGCCCCGATTCTGCGCGCACATGTGCAGCGTATCGGCACCGTGTTTGGTCCCAGTGCACTGGAAGAGGACCCGCTGATTCGCGCCAATACGCGCACGGTGGAGTGCGTACTTGCGTTCGACCAGCCGCCACCGGCTTCGTTGCGCATCGGCCAGCGTGTCATCGTGCAGTTCGTTGCCGACACGAATCCGCCGACCAAGCCCGGCCCCTGATTCGTATCGCATGTTTCGTCGCAGTCCCCTTCCCGCGCCCCTACGGCGCACTGCCGCCCTGATGCTGGCGCTGGCAGCCTCGTTCACCGCCAGGGCTGACAATGTCACCGACTCTCCCAGTGAGTTGCTAGGCGCGGGTGTGCAGCGCATGCCAGCATGGATGGGTTCGAACGAGCACCGCGATCAGGTCGTTCCATACATTCAGGCCGAATTGCCCTGGCACATCACGCTGTCGACTCTGGACGGCCTCACCGTTGACCTGATCCACTCGGAGCACTGGCACGGTGGCTTTTACGGCAACTACCAATGGGGCCGCGAGCGCAGCGAACTTGGTTCGCCACTCGGAGGCGTCGTCGACTCGCTCTCGCCGCGACTCAATGCGGGCGGCTATCTCGAATACCAGGCCACGGTGCAACTCAGTGTGGGCGCTACGCTGAGCCACGACACACAGGGTGCTGGCGCCTACCTCAATGTGTATGCCGATTACGATCTTCCCGCCATCGGCTATCTGGAACACAGCGTGCAATTGCAGTGGCAGGGGATGAACGGCCCAGCCATGCGGCGTTTCTTCGGCGTCACACCAGACCAGGCTGCGCAGTTGGGCGTTTTACCGTGGTCGCCCGGTGCCGGTAGCCAGCAGATAGCCGCCGAATACGACGCCTACATGCCCACCAGCCTGCATACCGGCTTTGCACTTGCGATCAACTACACCCGCCTGCTCGGCGAGGCGGCGGACAGCCCGCTGGTCCGCCATTTTGGTACGCCAAACCAGGTGACGACGACCCTGGCGTTCGTCTATCGCCTTTAGTCAGCAGTGAGTGAAGCGGAAGGGAAAACGCTACCCCCAGCTCACCGGTCGTCCCGCGTCCAGATCTGCCCATCCACTTCATGCACAGGAAAACTGGCGATTGGCTCATACGCCGGCGGACAGGTGACGGCGCCCGTGCGCACATCGAAGCGGGCGCCATGACGCGGGCACTCCACCTCATAGCCATGCAGATCGCCGCCCGCCAGATCGCCGCCATCATGGCTGCACACGTCCTCGATGGCATACAGGTCGCCATCGATGTTGTAGACCGCGATGGCGGTGTCGCCGTCCCAGACCACCTTGAATTCGCCCGGCAACATTTCGCTGCGGGTGCCCACGAAGATCCAGTCGGCGAGGTTCATGCCACTACCTCGCGCAACGGCTTGCTCATCCACGCAAAACGCAGGTCGTCACGGCGCGGAATGCCGAAGCGTGCATCACCATAAGGGAACGCCCGGGTTTCGCCAGTAAGCCGATAGCCACGACGCTCATACCAGGCGATCAGTTCGGCACGTTGTTCGATGACTGTCATGCGCATGGTGTCGATGTGCCAGTCGTCGCGCGCGATGCGCTCAGCCTCGGCGAGCAGCGCGCGACCAAGTCCTGCCATCTGCAGCTCGGGGCTGACGGCAAACATGCCGAAGTAACCCGCCTCGCCCTGCCGCTCGACATGGCAGCAGGCCAGCAGCACACCATCGCGCTCCGCCAGCACTATCACGCTGTCGTCCCGGCCGATCAGCCCGGCGACGTTTTCGGCGTCGGTACGTTGCCCGTCCAGCAAATGGGTCTCGGTGGTCCAGCCGCGCTGACCGGACTCGCCACGATAGGCGGATTCGACCAGGGCGACGATGGCGGGCACGTCAGCGGCCGTTGCCGCGCGGTATAGGAGCGTGTCGGATGTAGGCATGCCTCCCATGATAAGGCTCCTGATCCTTCATCGCACCGCACAATGACCTTCGACACTGTGCGCCGCACCAGATCGCTGCCTAGCCTGTCTGTTGGGGTCATGTCGACCCCGTGCACGCATTAGTGGCCGTACGGATGCGCAAGACGCATCCCACCAGGGGAGAATCCATGAAGAACCGCATTGTGAAACCGCTCGCGCTGGCCGTGGGCATGGCGATGTGCACGGGCGCGCTGGCCGCTCCCACGGGCAACTTGAACGTGAAGGAGCTGGACACCAACAAGGACGTGTGCAACGACTTCAACGGTTTCGTCAATGCCAAGTGGATCGCCGCCAACCCGATTCCGGCCGATCGCACGCGCTGGGGTTCGTTCGACGCGTTGCGCGAGGACAGCCTCAACGTGCAGCACACCATTGTGGAAAAGGCCTCGAAGAACGTAGCCAGTGCCAAGCCCGGCTCGATCGAACAGAAGATCGGCTACCTCTACGCCTCCGGCATGGACGAAGCCGCCATCGAGAAGGCTGGCTTCAACCCGATCAAGCCGGAACTGGCGCGCATCGATACGCTGAAGAACAGCGATGACATCGCCGCCTATATCCGCGACAGCTATGCGCACGGCAACCCCGTCGCCTTCCGTTTCTACGGCAGCCCGGACTTCAAGGATTCCAGCAAGCAGATCGGTTACGCCGCCCAGGGCGGCCTGGGTCTGCCCACGGCGGACTACTACAGCAAGCCGGACTTCGAGAAGATCCGCACCGCCTACGTGGCGCATATCGCCCGCACGCTGCAGCTGGTGGGCGTGAGTGAAGCGGACGCACAGACGCAGGCCAAGGCCGTGATGGCGTTCGAGACGCGCCTGGCCGCTGCCTCGCTGGTGCCGACCGAGCTGCGCCAGCCAGAGAACCGCTATCACTACCTAAGCATCGCCGACGCCGACAAGGTCACCCCGCATTTCGAATGGACGGCCTTCTTCAAGGCGCAGGGCGCCGACGTGAAGGACGGCTTCTCGCTGTCGCAGCCGAAGTTCTTCGCCGAGTTCGACAAGATGCTGGGCGACGTGTCGGCCACCGACTGGCAGGCCTATCTGCGCTTCCACGCCATCGACGAAGCCGCACCTTACCTTTCCAATGCGTTCCAGCAGGAAGACTTCGCCTTCAACGCACAGACGCTCAACGGCCAGAAGGAAATGAAGGCACGTTGGAAGCGCACGCTCGACGCCGTCGAAGGCGGCATGGGCATGGCCCTCGGTGAGCTGTACGTGGCGCAGACGTTCTCGCCGCAGTCGAAGGCGCGTGCACAGGAGTTGGTCACCAACCTGCGCGCCTCCTACAAGACGCGCATCGAGAACCTGCCGTGGATGAGCGAAGCCACCAAGCAGAAGGCGTTGGAGAAGTGGGCCAGCTTCACGCCGAAGATCGGCTATCCGGACAAGTGGCGTGACTGGAGCGGCTTGCAGGTCCAGCCGGGCAACTATTTCGCCAGCGTGCAGTCGGCCGAGAAGTTCAACTACGACTACACGGTCGCCAAGATCGGCAAGCCGGTAGATCGCACCGAGTGGGGCATGACCCCGCAAACGGTGAACGCCTACTACAACGCGCAGAAGAACGAGATCGTCTTCCCGGCCGCCATCCTGCAACCGCCGTTCTTCGACGCCAAGGTTGACGATGCGCTCAATTACGGTGGCATCGGCGCGGTCATCGGCCACGAGATGGGCCACGGCTACGACGACCAGGGCAGCAAGTTCGACGCCCAGGGCAACAACGTCAACTGGTGGACCGACGAAGATCGCAAGGCCTTCGAAGCGCGCACCGACAAGCTGGCCGCGCAGTTCAACGGCTATGAAGCCCTGCCGGGCAAGTTCGTCAACGGCAAGCTGACCATGGGCGAGAACATTGGCGACCTTGGCGGCCTCAATGCGGCCTACGACGCGCTGCAGATGGCACTGGCCAAGAACCCTGCCGAAGCCAAGAGCAAAATCGACGGCTACACGCAGGAACAGCGTTTCTTCCTCAACTGGGCTCGCGTGTGGCGCGGCAACATCCGCCCGGAAGCGCAGCTCACCCTGCTCAACACCGATCCGCATGCTCCAGCGCAGTTCCGCGCGATCGGCGCACCGTCCAACATGGCCGCCTTCGCACAGGCATTCCAGTGCAAGGCCGGCGACAAGATGGTCCGCAACGGCGACACGCAGGTGAAGATCTGGTGAGGCACCCTCGTCTTTCGTAATACAAAAACGCCGCGGCAAACACCGCGGCGTTTTTCTTTCCCTGTAGGAATGTCGTTGCATCCCAGCCGGAACAGGCCCCTCATCATCTGCTGCGGCGTCAAGCAATGGTTGCCCATAAGCGAGCTCTGCCCACCTGTCTGGCAAGACAAACATTCGTGCCGATGATATTCGGACGAGTTGGAGTCGCCAGCGTTCCGCCTACGACCGAGGGAAATCTTCGCGGGACGCGGCGGGCGCTTTGAGTGCCATTACTCCTTCTCCCCTTCGGGGAGAAGGTTGGGATGAGGGGCGGGTGCTTGCGATAGCGCGACAACAGAGCCATGTCGCCAGCGTGCCGCCTACGCCGCGGGCGTTTCGATCGCCTGCCGGCGACCGAGTCACTTTTCTTTTGCTGGCCCAAAAGAAAAGTAACCCAAAGAAAATGGCCTGAAGGGCTGGCAGCATTTCGATGGATACAAGCGTTGGGGATTGGCGCGAGTTCGATGGGCTGCGTGCTACCTCACGGACAGCGGCTACACCGCAACGCGCTGTGGCGCTGAGGGGGCGCAGCGTGGCGAGGCATACAAGCGCTGCGGGCTGGTGCGAGCTTGCGGCTTTGTGTGCTGCCTAAGGACTGCGGCTACGCCGCGGGGCGACGGAGGACTGAGGGCTTAAAGCGTGGAGCGCCAGGTCAGCTGGCAGGTGATGGAAATATCGAAGGCGTTCGCAGGACGTGGCCGCACCTTTAAGTCTTGTCGCAAGATTGACCCCTCACCCCAGCCCTCTCCCCTGTGGGGAGAGGGAGCCAAGCGTGGAGCGTCGCGTTGCTTTAAGTCCTCAGTACATCGCCGCCCCGCGGGGTAGCCACAATCCGTGAGGTAGCACCATGCTTGCCCGGCTGGCTTCGATCCTCGGGCTTGTATGCCTCGCCATGCTGCGTTCCCTCAGCGCCACGGCGCGTTGCGGTGTAGCCGCTGTCCATGAGGTAGCACGTCACTTATCTGGCTTGCACCAACCGCCACGCTTGTATCCAACACATCGCTATGAGCCTTTAAGGCCATTTTCTTTGGGTTACTTTTCTTTTGGGCCAGCAAAAGAAAAGTGACTCGAGCGCCGGCAGGCGATCGAAACGCCCGCTGCGTCCCACAGGGACTTCCTTCGGTCGTAAGCGGCACGCTAGCCACGGCGCCCACCTCTTGCAGTCGAACCGAGCAATCGGCAACCCGGCGGCAAGCCCCTCACATAAGCAGCTTGCGCACCTTGAGCAAGGCGGTGATGAACGCGTCAATTTCTTCGCGCGTGTTGTAGAACGCCAGCGAGGCGCGCAGCGTGGCCGGCACCTTGAAGTGCTGCATCAGCGGATGCGCGCAATGGTGGCCGGAGCGAACGGCCACGCCTTGCAGGTCGAGCAGCGTGGCCAGGTCGGTGGCTTGTGCACCTTCGATCAGAAACGAGATCACCGGTTCCTTTTCCTTCGCTTCGCCGAACAGGCGAAGGCCCGGAATCTCACGCAGACGCTCCGTCGCATAGGCAAGCAACTGCTGCTCCCATGCGTGAATGGCATCGAAGCCGATGGAATCGTAGTAATCGATGGCGGCGCTCAGGCCGACGAAACCGGCAATATTGGGGGTGCCTGCCTCGAACTTGTGCGGCGGCTCGGCAAATGTCGTGCCGTCGAAGCGCACCTCGCGGATCATCTCGCCACCACCGAAGAACGGCGGCATGGCTTCCAGATGTTCTTTGCGCGCCCACAATGCACCGGTGCCGGTGGGCGACAGCATCTTGTGGCCGGTGAGCGCGTAGAAATCGCAGCCCAACGCCTGCACATCGACGGGGCGATGCGGCACGGCCTGCGATCCGTCCACCAGCAGTGGGATACCGCGCTTGCGGCATTCCTTTGCGATCTCGCGCACGGGATTCACCGTGCCGAGCACGTTGGAAACATGCGTGACGCAAGCCAGCTTCACTTCCGGCGTCAGCATCTCGATGAACTTCTCGACGATCAGCTCGCCAAGCTCATTGATCGGCGCTGCCTTCACCGTCGCGCCGCTGCGAGCTGCCACCAGCTGCCACGGCACGATATTGGCGTGATGCTCCATCACCGTGGTGAGGATGGCATCGCCCGCCTTCAGACGCGGCAGCGCGTAGCTGTATGCGACCAGATTGATCGACTGCGTCGTGCCTGAAGTCAGCACCAACTCATTACGCGAACCGGCGTTGATGAAACGCGCCAGCTTGTCGCGCGAACCTTCATAGGCCTCGGTGGCCTCCTCGCCGAGCAGATGCACCGCGCGCGACACGTTGGCATTGTGTTCGCGGTAGTGATTGTTCACCGCCTCGATCACGCTGGCCGGCTTCTGGCTGGTGTTGGCGTTGTCGAAATAAATCAGCGGCTTGTCGTGCACGGTGCGCGACAGCAAGGGAAAATCGGCGCGGATGCGCTGCACGTCGAACACGGTGGGGAGCGGTTTGGTCTGTGCGTTCATCGGTTTGATTTCGCCTTGTTGCCAGCTATCAGCTTTTAAGCAGAAGGCAGGTGAGCCATCAGCTGATGATCGAGGTGCTCGCGCAGGCTTTCATTGGACAGCGGCTCAAACACGGCGCGGCAGAAGGCCGCGGTGAGCATGGAGCGCGCCTCAGTCAACGGAATGCCGCGCGAGCGCATGTAGAACAGCGAGCGCTCGTCGAGCTGGCCCACCGTAGCACCGTGCGCCGCCTTCACTTCGTCTGCGTAGATTTCCAGCTCGGGCTTGGTGTCGATCTCGGCCTGGCCAGAAAGCAGGAGATTCTTGCTGCTCAGGTTTGCGTCGCTACCGTCGGCACCTTCGGCCACCACGATGGCGCCACGGAATACACCGCGCGATCGCTGGTCGGCCACGCCGCGCCACACCGAATCCGACGCCGTGTTGAGGGCCTGATGACGAATGGCCATCTGGGTGTCCACATGCTGGCGACCGCTGAGCACGAACACGCCGCGCGTCTCCAGCCGAGAGTGGTCGCCTGCAAGCGTCGCGTGCAAATCATGGCGAACCAGCGAGCCACCCAGTTCGAGCACGTAGAGCGACGCCCGTGCCTCTGCATCCAGTTGCAAGGTGTCGTGGCGAACCAGGGTGCTCCCCGCCGCCGCAACCTGCAGCGTGACATGACGAAGCTGAGCGCCCTTGCGAAGCACCATGTCGGAAACCTGCGTACCCAGGTGCTGCTGCGCGCCACTGGAAGCGTGATGCTCCACTAGCGAAAGTTCGGCACCCTCGCCCAGCTCGATCACGTGGCGAACGTGCCATGCAATGTCGCCCTCGGCAGGTGCACCGATAAACAGGAGATACACCGGCTGCATGATCTTCGCGCCAGCGGCGACCCGCAGCACGACACCATCACCGGCCAACGCGGCGTTGAGGCGCGCAAAGACGTCACCCCCTTCGCGGTAGTGACGCGACAGCGCGAAGCGCAGCGGTTCGGCATCGCTCTGCAGCGCCTGCGACAGCGGCTTCAGGGCGAGGCCGGCAGGCAGTGCATCCACGCGCGATAAATCCGCACGGAACACGCCGTTGACGAATACCAGTGCGGGACCATCGACGCCTGGCAACGCCATGGCGGCCGCGTCAACCACACGCGTGGCAGCCTCGGCATCACCCGGCAAAAATCGACGCTGGCCCAGCGCGCGCAGCGCGGTGTACTTCCAGGCCTCCATTCGCGTATCAGGAAGACCTGCCGCGGCGAAGGCTTCGAGATTCTCGCGGCGTGCCGCTTCCAGCCAGGCGATCGAGTCACCGGGCAAGCGCGCCTGCGCTGCCGCCTCAAGCAGCGAGTCGACAAAAGGCGTGCGCTGCGGCTCGCTCATGCCGAGGCTCCGGTCAGCGCGGGATCCTTTTCGGCCACCCAAGCGTAGCCGTGCTCTTCCAGCTTCAACGCCAACGACTTGTCACCGCTCTCCACGATGCGGCCATCGGCCAGCACGTGAACGAAATCCGGCTCGATATAGTCGAGCAGACGCTGATAGTGAGTGATGATCAGGAAACCACGCTCGGACGAGCGCAGCGCGTTCACGCCCTGTGCCACCTGCTTGAGCGCATCGATGTCCAGGCCCGAATCGGTTTCGTCCAGGATCGCCAGCTTCGGCTCCAGCACGGCCATCTGGAAGATCTCGTTGCGCTTCTTCTCGCCGCCGGAGAAACCCTCGTTCACTGCACGATGCAGCAGCTCATCGGAGATCTGCATGATCTTGAGCTTCTCGCGCACCAGCTTGAGAAACTGCATGGAGTCGAGTTCCTTCTCGCCGCGCTGCTTGCGCTGCGCGTTGAGCGCGGCGCGCAGGAAGTAGGTGTTGTTCACGCCGGGAATTTCGACCGGATACTGGAACGCCAGGAACACACCGGCAGCGGCACGCGCTTCCGGTTCCATCGCCAGCAGGTCGACGCCGTTGAACGTCACCGAACCTTCTGTCACTTCGTAACCGTCACGACCGGACAGCACATTGCCCAGCGTGGATTTGCCGGCGCCGTTCGGTCCCATGATCGCGTGCACCTCGCCCGCGTTCACGGTGAGCGTGAGGCCTTTGAGAATGTCCTTGCCCTCGACGCGGGCGTGCAGGTTTTCGATCTTCAGCATGTTCGGTACTCGCTTATGTCAAACGCCGGTGTCGTCGCTGCGACGCTGCAGCACGACATAGGTGAAGGCTTGTTCATTGCCCGACGGCGTGTGATGCACATCGCGGCCATGGGTGATAAGGGTGAATGATGGTGAAAACATCGACGCCAGTGACGCCGCGTCGTAGCGCGCCACAGAAAGCCCGCTGCAACGTTCCGGGCCATCGGCGGCGAAGGTGGCGATCACCGCGTAGCCACCCGGCAGAATCGCGCGTTCGATCGCAGCGACGTAGCGTGCCTGCTCGGCGGCATCGGCAAGAAAATGAAAGACGGCGCGATCGTGCCACAGAGCGTAGTGCGCAACGGGCAGCTCAGCGTCGGTGACGTCACCGACGATCCAGTGCACCGGATGCGCCTGTACGCCAAGCCGCTGCTGTGCCTCTGCCATCGCAACGGCGGAAAGATCCAGCACGCTGACATCGCCGAAGCCGCGTGCCATCAGATCATCGACCAAGGTGGAGCGACCGCCGCCAACATCCAGCACGGGTTGTTCACGCGACACGTCCAGCGCATCGATCAGCCGCAGCGACTCGTCGAGATGCGGGCGGAACCAGCTGGTCTGCACCGCATTTTTCTCGCTGTACACCGCATCCCAATGCGATTGCCGGAGCGAACTCATCCCACCGCACCTTCCAGCGACACTTCGAGCAGCTTCTTCGCTTCCACCGCGAATTCCATCGGCAGTTCGCGGAACACCTGCTTGCAGAACCCGTCGACGATCATCGACACGGCGTCTTCCTCGCCAATGCCGCGGCTGCGGCAATAGAACAGCTGGTCGTCGGAAATCTTGGACGTGGTGGCCTCGTGCTCGACGATGGCGGTGGGGTTTTTCACTTCAATATACGGGAAAGTGTGTGCGCCGCACTTCTTACCGATCAGCAGCGAATCACACTGCGTGTAGTTGCGCGCGCCTTCGGCACCCTTCTCGACCTTCACCAGGCCGCGGTAGCTGTTGTTGCTACGGCCGGCGCTGATGCCCTTGGAGATGATCTTGGACTTGGTGCCCTTGCCGATGTGGATCATCTTGGTACCGGTGTCGGCCTGCTGGCGATGGTGCGTGAGCGCCACCGAGTAGAACTCGCCTACCGAGCGATCGCCGCGCAACACACAGCTGGGGTACTTCCAGGTAATCGCCGAACCGGTTTCCACCTGCGTCCAGGAGATCTTCGAATCGTCACCGCGACAATCACCGCGCTTGGTCACGAAGTTGTAGATGCCGCCGACGCCGTTCTCGTCGCCCGGGTACCAGTTCTGCACGGTGGAATACTTGATCTGCGCTTTTTCCAGCGCCACCAGCTCCACCACGGCCGCGTGCAGCTGGTTCTCGTCGCGCATGGGCGCGGTGCAACCTTCGAGGTAGGACACGTAGGCGCCATCTTCCGCGATGATCAGGGTGCGCTCGAACTGCCCGGTGTTGATCGCGTTGATGCGGAAGTACGTGCTCAGCTCCATCGGGCAACGCACGCCCTTGGGGATGAATACGAACGAGCCATCGGAGAACACGGCCGAGTTCAACGCGGCGAAATAGTTGTCACCCGTTGGCACCACACTGCCGAGATATTGCTGCACCAGGTCGCCGTGCTCGCGGATCGCTTCGCTCATCGAGCAGAAGATCACGCCGGCTTCGGCCAGCTCCTTGCGGAAGGTGGTGCCCACGGACACTGAATCGAACACGGCATCCACTGCCACGCCCGCGAGCTTGGCCCGCTCGTGCAGCGGCACGCCTAGCTTCTCGTAGGTTTCGAGCAGCTTCGGATCAACCTCGTCCAGTGACTTCGGGCCCTGCTTGGGCGCGGCGTAGTAGCTGATCGACTGGTAATCGATCGGACTCAATTTGAGCTTGGCCCAGTCCGGTGTCGGCATGGTGAGCCAATGGCGATACGCCTTGAGGCGCCACTCGGTCATCCATTCCGGCTCCTGCTTGATGGCGGACAGCTGGCGGATGATGTCTTCGGACAGGCCGGGCGGCAGGCTGTCGGTTTCGATGTCGGTGACGAAACCGGCTTCATAGCGACGGCCCAGCGCCTCGGCAACTTCGGCGTTGTCGCGGAGCGTGGCGGAGATGTCGCTGCGGTCGGTGGTTTCGGTAGTCATGATCGTCTTCGTGTCGTCGTCAGGGCGGTCGCGGAATGAGCTGTCAGGTCATCCGATGAGGGTCGCGTCGATGCGACGACTGGGTGGTTTGAGCATGTCGGACAGGCTGATGGCGCGCAGCGCGCGGTCTACCACGCCGTTGACGTGTTGCCAGTTGGATCGCACGCCGCATTGCGACTCGCGATCGCACTGTCCGTCGGCGAGGCTGCATTCGGTCATGCCAATAGGGCCTTCCAGCGCTTCGACAATCTGCGCCAGGGATATCTCGACGGCCGGACGCGCCAGCCGATAGCCGCCATTCACGCCACGGAACGATTCCACCAGCCCGGCGTGACCCAGCGACTTCAGCAGCTTGCTCACGGTAGGCAGTTCCAGTCGTGCCTCATCGGCGATCTGCGCCGTGCTGAGCACGTCGTCGGGATGCGCGGCGATGCAGGTCATCACCGCCGTGGCGTAGTCGGTGAGGCGGCTGACACGAAGCATGGGAAGCGGCCGGAGACTTCGGGAATCGGGACCAAAATGGTACTGATTAATCCATCGGCGGTCAAACCGCGGCGCTGCACCAAAAATGGGCGATGGCTTGCTGCGGCGCCCTGCTTTTGGGCAATGAAGGCGTCCAGTCTCACTCGACCATCCAACCGTCCTCACCGTCATTCCTGCGCACGCAGGGATCCAGCGCCTTTCGCAACTCGTTGAAATCACTGGATTCCTGCTTTCGCAGGAATGACGGCAACGAGTGCCCAGATACCGAGTTCAATCGTGATGGCACGCATCGTGCTGCACCGCCACATATCTACGGCATGGGGAGCTTTGGGGATGAAGTGGATCACGGCCATCATCAAACCGTTCACGCTGGACGATGTGCGCCAGGCGCTGACTGACGCGGGCGTGACGGGCATGACCGTCACCGAGGTGAAAGGGTTTGGCCGGCAGCACGGGCACACCGAGCTGTATCGCGGGGCCGAGTACGTCGTGGATTTCCTGCCCAAGCTGAAGCTGGAAGTGGCTGTAGCCGATCAGCAGCTCGAGCACGCCATCGAGGCCATCATGGGCGCCGCGCGCACCGGCAAGATCGGCGACGGCAAGATCTTCGTCAGCGAGCTGGAACAGGCCATCCGCATCCGCACGCAGGAGGTGGACGTCGATGCGCTTTGACATGAAGACCGGCAAGACCTTCCTTGTCCTAATGGGATGGCTCGCGATTTCGCCAGCCTGGGCGCAGGCCTCAGCACCCACGCATATCGATAGCGGCGACACCGCCTGGATGCTCACCGCCACGGCGCTCGTACTACTGATGACGATCCCGGGTCTGGCGCTGTTCTACGGCGGCATGGTGCGTGCCAAGAACCTGCTGTCGATATTGATGCAGTGCTTCGCCATCACCGCACTTGTCACGGTGCTCTGGCTGTTCTACGGCTACTCGCTGGCTTTCAGCACCGAAGGCATGCAAGCGGGCGTCACCAACCTGCACTCGTTCATCGGCGGACTGGACCGCGTGTTGCTCGCTGGCCTCAAGCCGGATTCGCGCTACCAGACGGTGCCGGAAAGCGTGTTCGTGATGTTCCAGCTCACGTTCGCCATCATCACACCAGCGCTGATCATCGGTGCCTTCGCCGAGCGCATGAAGTTCAGTGCGTTGCTGTGGTTCAGCGGGCTTTGGCTCACCGTCGTCTACCTGCCGGTGGCGCACATGGTGTGGAGCGGACCGGGCTCGCTGCTGGGCGACCTGGGCGTGCTCGACTTCGCCGGCGGTACCGTGGTGCACATCAATGCCGGTATCGCCGGCCTTATCGCCTGCCTGGTCATCGGCAAACGCCGCGGCTACCCGAATGTGCCGATGCCGCCGCACAACCTCGGTTACACCGTGGTGGGCGCTAGCCTGTTGTGGCTGGGCTGGTTTGGCTTCAACGCGGGTTCGGCCGTGGCGGCCAATGGCAGCGCCGGCATGGCGATGCTGGTAACCCAGGTGGCGACCGCTGCGGCAGCGCTGGGTTGGCTTGGCGCCGAGTGGATCGCGCATGGACGGCCGAGTGTGCTGGGCATCGTGTCAGGTGCGGTGGCGGGACTGGTCGCCGTGACGCCGGCCGCCGGTACGGCCGGTCCCGGTGGTGCGCTCGTGCTTGGCCTCATCGCCGGTGTCATCTGTTTCTTCAGCGCCACGCGCCTCAAGCACAAGCTCGGCTATGACGACTCGCTCGACGTGTTTGGTGTACACGCCATCGCCGGCATCGTCGGCGCGCTGCTCACTGGTCCGTTGGCCTCGCCCAAGCTTGGCGGCTTCGGCAATGTTGAGTCGTTGTGGGGACAGCTGTGGATCCAGGCCAAGGGCGTGGGCTTCACCATCGCATGGAGCGCCGTGCTGAGCCTGGTGATACTCAAGCTGATCGACTGGACGCTTGGCCTGCGCGTGGATGAGGAACAGGAACAGATCGGCCTCGATCTCGCGCTGCACGAAGAGAAGGCTTACAACCTGTCGTGAGCCACTGACCTCCCTCTCCCCAGAGGGGAGAGGGTTGGGGTGAGGGGTCAATCTTGCGGAAAGGCAGTTTCCGAGCGCGCTTTGTTGAAACTCTCACGCAAGCACCCGCCTCTCACCTCAATCCTCTCACTACCGGGGAGAGGAAGCCAAGGCAAAGAGCCGCTAAGCTGCACCGCATCGCCACTTGCAGCACGCCATGACCACCGCTTCCGACCGCGCCGCCGCCCGACTTGCCTGGACTCGTTCCGCTCTCGGCGACACCACGCTCACGCTTGAGCCTGCCTCGTCCGACGCCAGCTTTCGCAGCTACTGGCGCACGCACCACGACAGCATCAGCTGGATCGTGATGGACTCACCGCCAGCACTGGAAGATCCACGTCCCTGGCTGGCGATGGGGGAACGTCTCTCTGCCGCTGGGCTACATGTGCCCGCCGTACGTGCGCACGATCTGGAGCAAGGCTTCCTGCTGATCGAGGATCTCGGCACGCGCCTGTACCTGCCAGCATTGAACGACGAAAGCGCGGACAAGCTCTACGGCGACGCCATGGACGCGCTACTGCGTATGCAAACGCGCATGGACCATAGCGACCTGCCGCCGTTCGATCACGCGATGCTGGTGCGCGGGCTCGAAGTGATGCCGGAATGGTTTCTCGGGCGGCACCTTGGCCACACACCGAGCTGCGACGAATGGGACGTGCTGGAAGCGGCCTTCGACGTGGTGATCCGCAACGCGATGCAACAGCCTCGTTGCTTCGTGCATCGCGATTACCACAGCCGCAACCTGCTGATCGTTGATGACAACAACCCCGGCATCATCGATTTCCAGGGCGCGCTTGCCGGCCCCATCACTTACGACCTCGCCTCGCTGTTGCGCGATGCCTATATCACCTGGCCGCGCGAGCGCGTCGAAGGTTGGGTGGAGTCTTACCGGCAGCGACTGCGTAACGCCGACATGATCGGCGACGACATCACGCCGGAGCGTTTCCTGCGCTGGTTCGATCTCACCGGCATGCACCGTCATATCCGCGTGCTCGGCCAGTTCTATCGCTTGTGGTATCGCGACGGTAAACCGGGCTATCTCGCCGACGTTCCGCGCGTTTATCACTACGTTGTTTCGGTCGCGCGCAGTTATCCCGAACTGGCCGATTTCGTCGCGCTGCTTGAACGCCATGCGCAAGGGCGCGACCTGACCCAGGTTGCCGCCACATGAGGCGTGCACTGATTTTTGCCGCGGGCCTGGGCGAGCGCATGCGCCCGCTCACCGATCGCACGCCCAAGCCGCTGTTGTCGGTGGGCGGAAAACCGCTGATCGAATGGCATCTGGAAAAGCTTGCCGCCATCGACGTGCACTACGTGGTGATCAACACCTCGCACCTCGCCGAACAGTTCCCTGAGACACTGGGCGATGGTTCGCGCTGGGGGCTGCGCATCCGTTACGCCTATGAAGGGCCCATGCCACTGGAAACCGGTGGCGGCATGCTCAACGCGCTCAGCCTGCTCGGACCCGAGCCATTCATCGCGGTGAACGGCGACATCTGGACGGACGCCGACTTCGCCCTTCTTCCCGCCGAGCCGCGCGGCCTGGCGCATCTGGTCATGGTGAACAACCCGGAGCATCACCCGCGCGGTGATTTTTCGCTCGACGAACACGGGGTGCTGCACGATGACGACTCGCAGCCGCGCCTCACGTACAGCGGCCTTGGCGTGTATCGCCGCGAACTGCTCGATGGCTGGCGCGATGTCATCGGTCATGTAGAGGGCACAGATCACAAGCCGCCTGCCTTCAAGCTGGTGCCGCTGCTTCGCCACGCCATGGCGCAAGACAAGCTCAGCGGCTCGCACCACAGCGGTGCATGGACGGATGTCGGCACGCCGCAGCGCCTGGACGAGTTGGACGCACGCCTGCGCGCT
The DNA here is from genome assembly GCF_057787755.1 of Dyella sp. OK584. NCBI lineage: Bacteria > Pseudomonadati > Pseudomonadota > Gammaproteobacteria > Lysobacterales > Rhodanobacteraceae > Dyella > Dyella sp. OK584. The sequence continues at coordinate 2,271,912 of NZ_CM173542.1, read as the reverse complement.
GCCAGCTGAGCGAAAGGTAAGGCGCGCAAGATCCTGCCGGCTGGATGCTTTCGGTGACCGGCGGTATCCTGAACTCCTCGGTTCTGTAGAGCGCAGCACCGCCACATGCCGGACCACCGGCTGCTTGCGCCGACATCCCGCTTGCAGGGCCGCCCCGTTCTCCGTGCAAGGTATCAACGATGTCCGAACTGTGGTCTCACCTGGTCAGCTGGTTCAGCAGCCATGGCGTGCTTCCGTTGCTGCAGTTTCTGCACCTCGAAGGGCTGGCGGGCGATCCGAACGACATCGCCGAATCGCTGCTGATTGCCACGCTGCAGCTGTGCATCATCGGCTTGATCTTCCGCCCGCTGGAAAGCGTGTTGCCGGCGGAGAAGTGGACCGATCGCAAGCTCACTCGCGTCGATTTCCAGTACACGTTGCTGATGCTGGTGGGGATCTTTCCCATCTTCAGCTATCTGGTGCTTACACCGATCGCCAACTACTTCGGCGGACCCGACACTGGCCCCAGCGACGCCAGCGCATCGCCGCTCGCCATCACGCATTGGTTCCCGATGCTGAAGCAGCATCCGCTGCTGCTGTTTGCGTGCTACTACGTGATCTACGACTTCACGTACTACTGGATGCATCGCCTGCAACACGCACTGCCCTGGTGGTGGGCGCTGCACAGCATGCATCACAGCACGCGGCAGATGAGTTGCTGGACCAACGATCGCGGCAGCCTGATCGACGGCTTCCTGCAGTCGATGATTCTCGCGACGGTCGGCATCGTGATGGGCGTGGAGCCGGACCAGTTCGCGTGGCTGGTGCTGGTGGGCGAGCTGGTGCAGAACTTCTCGCATGCGAACGTGCGTATCGGCTTTGGCCCGGTGTTCAATCACGTGTTCGTGGCGCCCAAGTTCCACCGTCTGCACCACATGCTGGTGGATCCCACCCGTCCCAAGCTGCACAACTGCAACTTCGGTCAGGTGCTTTCCGTATGGGACGTGCTGTTCGGCACCGCGCTCTACAACGAACCACTGCGCCCCACCGGCGTAGGCGACCCGATGGTCGATGACGACAACAATCGCAACCTGATCGGCCTGCACTGGAACGCGTTCAAGCGTTTTTGGGGTGCGGTGCGCAGCCCGGCGGGATGGAAGTTTGGCGAGGTCGCTTTCGGCCCCAACTACGTGCCGATCCCGGTGGATCAGCTCGATCTGCATGCGCTGGGACACCACGTGATGCAGCCGGCGTCACACAAGGCACCGGACGATGAAGCGGCCGGACCGACGCTGCCGGTGACGGAAAGCGCCTGAGGCAACCGCGTCACAGAGGTGTACGGCACGCCTCATCTTGCAAAAAAAACCGCCGGAATGACCGGCGGCGAGAAAAGTACGCTGACAAATTCGTCGCGCCTAAAACCACCACACGGTACCGGGAGGTGACACCGTGTGGGGAAGCCGGTCTGGCGACCGGCCTTGGGGCCTTAGAAGTCGTACGACACCGCAAAACGTCCATAGCGCGGCGTGGTCTGGTACAGCGTCGCACCATAGGTGTTGGAGACGGTGAACGGGGAATCCTCGTACGTCGCATCCAGCACGGTCGGCTTGCGCTCATTGAACACGTTGAAGATGTTGAAGCTGAAGGCAAGCTTGTTTCCGGCAAAGTCCGGACGATAAGTCACACCCAGGTCAACGATCTTCTGCCACGGCAGGCGACCGTTGGTGCCCAGGGTCGACGGCTTGCCGTTGCACCAGCGGTAGGATGAGCCGTAACCCGCGGTCGGGTCGTCGTTATCCGGACCGTAGTAGCCCAGGCAGGCCTTCGGTGCGCCGGACATCACGCGCAGTGCGCCCGACACCATCCACTCCGGCGAGACCATGTAGCTGCCGTAGGCCTTCAGCTGGTGCGTGCGGTCGTTCGAAAGCACGCCGTTGCTGTTGACCATCAGCGGAGCCGAATCCCAGTCCTGCGTCTTGGAGACGTCGTCCTGACCCACGGTCGAGAGCACCTGACCTTCCGTGTTGCCGTAGCTGCGCGAGAACGTGTAATCCACACGAGCCTGCCACTTGCCGTCAAACGGATGCTCCAGAAACAGGTCCAGCGCGACGTACTTGCGCTTCGCACCGGAGCTGAAGCCCCAATCCTTGGTGGACATGTTCACCTTCTCGTAGCCCGAACCGTCAACCTTGGCCAGCAGGAAGCTGTTGTTCTCACCCGGGTTGAAGATAAGGCAGCTGTTCGGAAGCATGACCGAATCCGGATCGATGCCCTGCGCGATCGCCTTGTTGATCAGCGGATCGGTATCGCAAACGTCGTCGATAGCGGTTTGCAGCTTGCGGATCGTTCCCTTCGCACCAAACACCCAGTCGGCACCCAGCATCTTGCTGAAGCCGAGAATGGCTTCGTCCTGATACTGCGACTTCAGGTTGCTGGCGGTCACCGTCTTGGCGTCCGGCGCCTGGCCATATTCACCGTTGGTCGACACCGGGCCCGGGCCGATCGGGTTCAGGCCGGTCGGGTTGCCGTTGGCGTCGATGCCGGAGTATGTGAAGTACTCAAAGGTGTAGGTCGAAGCGGAGGCACCACGGATCGCCACGCTGTTCGGCAGGGCGAGGTAGTAACGGCCGAGGTTACCGAACACCTTGAAGGTGGAGTCGCCGAACACGTCCCAGCTGAAGCCCAGGCGCGGCGCCCACTGGTTGTTGTTGTCGACGTATGCCTTGCCAACGCTGTTGTAGTTGGTGAACTGGTCGTTGCGAATACCCAGGCTCAACAGGAACTTGTCGTTGATCTGCCAGCGGTCTTCCAGGTACTGCGCCTTCTGGTCCACCGACATGCTGGTGGTGGTGGTGAAGATGTACTTGCGCACGTAGTACCCGTTACCGCCCGGCGCGCCCACGCCCTGGCCAGGGGACAGCGGGCTGTTCGGTCGCGACGTGTGGCCATAGAGCCACGCATAGGCCGGACCGCTCACCTGCTGGCCTTCGTCGGTCGCGGAATAGTGCATGTTGTCGACACCGGCGGCCAGCGTGTGGTCACCCAGCTTGTACTCGAGATCGAGGCGCAGGCCGTGGGTCTTGTTCTTGGCATTCGGGTTCTTGGCGTACAGGATGGTGTTGCCGTTGTAGATCGGCGTGCCACCGGTAATCGCCGGATCCTGGTTGGTCGGCGCGCTCAGGTACACCAGGTTCGGATCGACGCCCGGAATATTCGAGTAGTCGATCGCACGGTTCTGGCCATAGGTAGCCGAGAACGTCAGGTCGTCAGTGATGTAGCTGGTGTACTTGGCAATGTAGATGTCCGAACCGGTCTTGGTCGACGTATCGTTGCCGATGAACTCGCCATCCTTGCCCGTGTCGTAGTCGTAGGCGTACTTGCCGCCGGCGTACTCCGTCTTGTTGGAGATGCCGGTCAACTCGAAGATGTTGCTGTCGTTGATGTTCCAGTCCAGCTTTGCGTAGTACTTGGGCAGCTTGTACGTGTAATACGTATTGGCAGGCTGGGCGGAGAACGAGGTCGAGGTCGACTTGCCTTCCTGCTTCTCAGCTTCGGCAGCCACGAACAAGAACAGCTTGTCCTTGATCAGCGGACCGCCGACGTAGGCGTCATAGGTGGTATTCCACTTCGCATTGCCCTTGCGCGCACGGTAGGTCGTGCCCGGCAGCGAGTCGTCGGTGTAGGCATAGCCCGCCGGCAGCGCATTGTTCGGGTACAGCGCGTTCTTCGGGTCTTCGGCGAGGAACTTCGGCGACCACATCACCTGGCCACCGAAGTGCCAGTCATTGGAACCGCGCTTGCCGACCTGGCTGATGACGCCGCCGTCGGAGCGACCGTACATCGCGCTGTAACCGCCGGTGTAGATTTCCTGCTGATCGATCGCGCCATACGGCAGGCCAATACCACCCAGGCTGCTCAGTGGATCGGTCGTGTTGTAGCCGTTGATGTAGTACGCGTTCTCGGTTACCGAGGAACCGCCGAACGACACCACGGACGAGCCGGCCTTCTGGCCCTGGAAGTAATCGCTACCCTGCACCACGCCAGGCGCCAGCAGCGCGATCGACTCGGCGGTACGGGCCAGCGGCAAGCGGTCGAGCATGTCGGACGTAATGACCGTGCGCGAATCCACTGACGACACATCGATGGCCGGCAGCGCGTTCGCCGTCACGGTAACCGACGCCAGCGACTGGGCGTTGGCAGCGACGAACGACACTTCAGTACCCGCGTTCACCGTGATCGCCACGTTGTTGCGCGTGTCGACCGTCGCGCCAGCCTTCTGCAGGGTCACCGAATAGGTCCCCAGCGGCAGGTTGCTGATGCGGTAGCGACCCGAAGCATCCACCGCAGCCGAACGGCTGATGCCGGTGGAGCCGGCGACGGTGACTGTCTCGCCGGCTTCGGCCTGGCCGAAAATGGTACCGGTGGTGGACTGGGCGAAGGCAACGCCTGCCAGGCCTATGGTCAACGCAGCAGCGAGCGTCGAGCGACGCAACACCACGGCGCGATTCAACATACGAAAGCTCATCTAATGGATCTCCCCGTAACAGCCCTGAAAATGGGCAAAACGAAACCGTGCCGGTCGTCCGCGGGACGATCGGTCGTGAGTTACCTACTTGGTGCGGTCTGTCAGGCCCCCCCGCAGAACCGCGCCTCCCCCGCCGCGACACCGAAAGTGCTTGCGACGGGCCCTCTATAACTGTCATCAAGCTGTCTAAAACAGCAGATGAAAGAGAAAGTAGAGTGTTTTCTTACGGAATGTCAACTTGATGTAAGCATTCGTGCGATGCAAATCCATCAGTGCGTATTTTTGTGCGCCGTTGTTAACGACGTAACTGATTCACCACGCGAAAAAAATTGTCGCGAGGACGGCGTAACCCAAGGCAACGGTCACGACCAAAGTCGAAGCCACTTCAGATAACGAGGCTCGCAACGGCAGGCAGTGACAGGCCGTTCAGTCCAAAAAAAACGGCCAGGAGAACCGGGCCGTTTCGTACGCACTGGGAGACTGTGTCGCTTACGGGCGACGCGCCAGCTCCGGGTTGTCCCGGGTCTTGGGCATCAGGTCCTGCTTGGACACGCCCAGCCACAGCAAGATGGGACTGGCGACGAAGATCGACGACAGCGTGCCCACCAGGATGCCGATCAGCATGGTGATGGCGAAGCCATGCACCACGGGACCACCGAAGAAGTACAGCGCAGCCATGGTGATGGCGGTGAACAGTGCGGTGATGATGGTTCGCGACAGCGTGTTGTTGATCGAGCGGTTGAGGATCTCTTCCGGCTCGGCCTTGCGGGCCAGGCGGAACAGTTCGCGCACGCGGTCGAACACCACCACCTTGTCGTTGATCGAATAACCGATCACCGCCAGCACCGACGCCAGCACCGTGAGGTCGAACTCACGCTGCACCAGCGCGAAGATGCCCACGGTCACCAGCGCGTCGTGCAGTTCGGTGACGATGGCCGCCACGGCGAAGCGCCACTCGAAGCGGATGCCCAGGTACAGGCCGATGCCGACGATCACCACGATGGCCGCCAGGATACCGTCGCTGCGCAGCTCCTCACCCACGGCGGAGCCAACGTAGTCGCGGCTCTTGAGCTTGGCATCGGGACGCGCTGCCTGCAGCGTCTTGGTGACGTCAGCGGCGATCTTGTCCAGGTTCACCTTGCCACCGTTGGCGACGCCGGAGTTCGGATCGTCCTTGGGCTGCAGGCGGATCGACACCTCCTTGGTGCCGCCCAGGCTCTGCACGATGGCGTGCTCCATGCCGCCCTTCTCCAGGGCATCACGCACTTCGCCGATCTGCACCGGTTGGTTGTAGTCGACCACCAGCGATACGCCGCCGGTGAAGTCGAGACCGTAATTGAGGCCCTTGATGCCAATCAGTGCGATGGCAGCGAGCATCAACATGATCGCGATGCCCACGCTGATCTTCCTCATGCCGAGGAAGTTGATATTTGCGTTGTGGTTGAAGATTTCCATGTGTGCCTGTTCCTCTTCAGACCGACAGCGTCTTGAGCTTGCGATGGCCGTGGATCGCCGCGGTGATCGCGTGCGTCACGGTGACCGAGGTGAACATCGAGGTCAGGATGCCGATCAGCAGCGTGACGCCGAAGCCCTTGATCGGGCCCGAGCCCATCGTGGTCAGCGCCAGCGCGGCGATCAGGTGGGTGACGTTGGCATCGAGAATGGTGGCCCATGCCTTGTCGTAGCCAGCGCGAATGGCCGCCAGCGGCGTGGAGCCGTTGCGCAGTTCCTCACGCACGCGTTCGCAGATGAGCACGTTGGCATCGATGGCCATACCCAGCGTAAGCACGATACCGGCGATGCCAGGCATGGTCAGCGTGACGCCAACCGCCGACATCACCGCCACCAGGATCACCAGGTTGAAGAACAGCGCCACGTCGGCCACCAGGCCGAACAGCTTGTAGTAGAAGGCAGCGGCCAGCAGCACCAGCGCCAGGCCGATCATCACGGCCTTCAGGCCCTTCTGGATGTTGTCCTGGCCGAGGCTGGGACCGATCACGCGCTCTTCGACGATGTCGACCGGCGCAGCCAGCGAACCGCCCTTCAGCAGCAGCGCCAGCTCGGAGGCTTCCTTCGGGCTGCGCAGGCCGGTGGTCTGGAAGTTCTTGCCGAACACGCCATTGATGGTGGCGTAATTGATCACTTCCTCGGTGATTTTCGGCGTGCGCACTTCCTTGCCATCGACCACCTTGGTGTCGACCACGCGTTCCACGTAGACCACGCCCATCGGCTTGCCCACGCTGCCGGTGGTGAAGTCCAGCATCTTCTTGGCGCCGGCCGCATTGAGCGTCACCGACACCGCCGGCGAACCGCTCTGCTGGTCGAAGGTAGAGGAAGCGTCCACCAGCTGGTCGCCGGTGACGATGATGTTCTTGCTCAGCAGGTACGGCTGGCCTTCACGGCCCTTGTACAGGCGCGCATCAGGCGGAACGATGCCGCTGCGCTGGGCGTCGATCGCCTGCTGCGACGTGCCATAGCCCGCGCGGTATTCCAGCGTGGCAGTGGCGCCGATCAGCTTCTTGGCCTCGGCGGTGTCTTGCACACCGGCCAGCTCGACGACGATGCGGCTTTCGCCCTGCTGCTGGATGATCGGCTCGGACACGCCCAGCGCATTGATACGGTTGCGCAGCGTGCCGAGGTTCTGCCGGATGGTGTTGAGCGACAGTTCGCGCAGCTTGTCCGGGCGCACCGAGGCGGTGAGCGGGAAACGGTCGCCAGTCGGCGCGCCATCCTGCACGGTCAGGTCGGGGTATTCGACCGAGATCGCGTTGCCTGCTGCGGTGCGGTCCGCGACAGACTTCAGCACCACGGACACGCCCTGCCCGCGCGGCGAATTGCGGGTCACCGACTCGTAGCGGACGTTCTTCTCGCGCAGCAGGCTGCGGATGTCATCGGCATAACGCGTTTCCTGCTTGTCGATCACATCGTCCTGATCGACCTGCATCAGGAAATGCACGCCGCCCTGCAGGTCCAGACCCAGCGGCATCGACTTGGCGCCGATGGCGTTGAGCCAGCCCGGCACGGTGGACTTCAGGTTGAACGCCACTGTGTAGTCGTCGCCCACCGCGGCCTTGATGGCGTCGGAGGCGCTCTTCTGCACGTCGGCATTGGCGAAGCTGGCCAGCAGATGGTCGCCCTTGATCTCGATGCTCGTGCTGGTGACGTTTGCCTTCTGCAAGGCATCGGTCACCTTCTGCTCGAACGCCTGGTCGACCGTGCCGTTGCGATTGGCCGTGATCTGCACGGCAGGCACCGGCAGGAACACATTGGGCAGCGCATAGACAATGCCGAACACCAGTACGATGGCGACCAGCGCGTATTTCCAGCGTGGAAAATCACTCATGCGTTGAATCCGTCAAAAGCCGCGGCAGGAGGCAGCCGCGGCGAGCAATGCGTCGTATAAGCCGGAGCCCCTCCGCTCCGGCTAGTCGTCAAGACGACTTGAGCGTGCCCTTGGGCAGCACTTGCTGCACGGCGCCCTTCTGCAGCTTGATCTTCACGTTCGGCGCGATCTCGACCGTGATGAAGCTCTCACCTACTTCTTCCACACGGCCGGCGATGCCGCCGTTGGTGACCACTTCATCACCCTTGGACAGCGCGGCCACCAGGTTGCGGTGCTCCTTTTGACGCTTCATCTGCGGGCGGATCATCAGGAAATAGAAGACCACGAACAGCAGAATCAGCGGAAGGAACGTCATGATCGGGTTCGGGGCGCTGGCTGCCGGAGCGGCCTGGGCGATCACGAAGGTCGGAAGAGTCATCAGCTTGTCTCGTAAGTAGCGATGCCAGCAGGAATTTCCGCCAACACCTGATAAAAGAATCGTGGATTATGCCACGCCCCCCTGGGCCCTGCATGCGCCACAAGGCCGCCCCGCGAAGAGTTCTGGCGGCGGGGAATGCGGTTTGCAAGTCCTCGACCGTAGAGGGCTGGGATGGGTTCCAACGAAAGCTCTTGCCCGTCATCCCTGCGAAAGCAGGGATCCAGCGACTTGGGTGGGCGCGTCAAAAGGCACTGGATCCCTGCTTTCGCAGGGATGACGACCCAAGAGTCTGGCCAGCGGACTTCAGGCCGCCACGCCACCCTGCCGGCGGGCATAGAACTCGGCCACGAAGTCGTCCAGCTTCCCGGCGGCGATGGCCTCACGCAGCCCGGCCATCAGCCGCTGGTAATGCCGCAGGTTGTGCATGGTGGCGAGCTGGCTGCCCAGGATCTCGTTGCAGCGGTCCAGGTGACGCAGGTACGCGCGACTGAAACCATTGCTGCAGGCATAACAGTCACAACCCTCCTCGATCACGCGTGTGTCCAATGCGAACTTGGCGTTGCGGATACGCACCGTGCCTTCGGCGGTGAACAAAAAGCCATTGCGCGCGTTACGGGTAGGCATGACGCAGTCGAACATGTCGATGCCACGACGCACTGCTTCCACAATGTCCTCGGGGCGGCCCACGCCCATCAGATAACGCGGCTTGTCCGCGGGAAGCAGCGGCACAGTGAAATCCAGCGCGTGGTTGCGCTCGGCTTCCGGTTCACCCACGGCGAGGCCGCCCACGGCATAGCCGTCGAAACCGATGTTCACCAGTCCCTCCGCCGAACGACGACGCAGGTTCTCGTACACGCTGCCCTGCACGATGCCAAACAGCGCATTGGGATTCTTCAGGTCGTCAAAGGCGCGACGCGAACGCTCGGCCCAGCGCAAGCTCAACTCCATCGAGGTGGACGCCACCTTCTCCGTTGCCGGATAGGGCGTGCACTCATCGAAGATCATCGCGACATCCGAATCGAGCACCTTCTGGATGCGCATCGACTCTTCCGGCGACAGGAACACTTTCGAACCGTCCACCGGCGAGGCAAACGCCACGCCCTCTTCGGTGATCTTGCGCTTGTGAGCCAGCGAGAACACCTGGAAGCCGCCCGAGTCGGTGAGGATCGGCTTGTCCCAGCCGATGAACTTGTGTAGCCCGCCGAACTGCTCCACGACCTCCAGGCCAGGCCGCAGGAACAGATGGAAGGTGTTGCCCAGGATGATCTCGGCGCCGATCTCGCGAATGTCCCGCGGCGTCATCGCCTTCACCGAGCCATAGGTGCCGACCGGCATGAAAGCCGGCGTTTCCACCGTACCGCGGTCAAACGTGAGACGGCCACGGCGGGCCGCGCCGTCGGTGGCCTGGAGTTCGAAAGTCAGGGAGGTCATCGCCAAATTATCGCGTGTTCTGGAGTTTCGTGCTTTGTGGGGCTTGCGGAGGTTCGCCGTACGACACCCGTTGACGCCTCAGTCCCGCTCGTCCTCCCAGCGGCTCTCCACAGCCGAAGGGCTGGTCAAGCGGGGATCCACGACTGTTCGCCCGGTTGTCGCGTGTTGGTCATCGGCCTCGCCTGCAGCGGGCTCGGTCGCGCTAACGCACATTACCGAGAGAAAGGCACTGGCTCCTCGCTTGACCAGCCCTTCGGCTGTGGAGAGCCGCTGGCACGACGAGCTAAAAAGCGCCCGCCGCCCGAACGAGAGACTAAATCGACCCACCTCTCGGCAGGATCAACATGGCATCGCCATAGGAGAAGAACCGATACTTCTGAACCACCGCGTGCCGGTACGACTCAAGCATGAATTCCCGCCCCGCCAACGCCGACACCAGCATCAGCAGCGTCGATTGCGGCAGATGGAAGTTGGTCAGCAGGCCGTCGATGCTGGTGAACTTGTAACCCGGGAAGATGAAGATCTGCGTCTCGCCCGCGAAGGGCTGCAGCTCGCCGTCCCGACTGGCGCTTTCCAGCGCACGCACCACCGTTGTACCCACGGCAAACACCCGACCGCCTGCCGCGCGAGTGCGCCGGATCTGCTCCACCAGGCTCGCTCCCACATTGAGCCACTCGCGATGCATCTGATGATCCTTGATGTCATCGGCGCGTACCGGCTGGAAAGTGCCCGCTCCCACATGCAACGTTACATAGCCGAACTGGATGCCGCGCTCGCGCAGCAGCGCCAGCGTGGCTTCGTCGAAATGCAGTCCTGCCGTGGGTGCTGCCACCGCGCCGGGCTCGCGTGCGAACACTGTCTGGTAGCGTTCCATGTCGCTCGCGTCGGCGTGGCGCGCGATGTAGGGCGGCAGCGGCATTTCGCCCAGCCGCAGCAGTAGCCGTTCCAACGGATCGGTCGATTCGAAACGCAACCGGAAGAACTGGCCCTCGCGCCCCAGCACGATGGCGTAACTGCCATCGGCCAGCTCGATCCGCCCGCCTTCCTTCGGCTTCTTGCTCACGCCCAGCTGCACGATCGCTTCGTGCGTACCCGTCACGCGCTCAATCAGGATCTCCACCGCGCCACCGGTGTCCTTGCGGCCGTGCAATCGAGCCGGCAAGACGCGCGTGTCGTTGAACACCAGCAAGTCGCCTTCGCGCAGGAACTCGGGCAGGTCGCGGAACATCCGGTCCTGGCGCGTCTGCGCCACCGCGTCGAGCACCAGCAGGCGACTGGCCGAACGTGTGGAAAGCGGTGCCTGGGCAATCAACTCGGGCGGGAGTTCGAAATCGAAATCTGTCTTCTTCACGGCAGGGCTTGAGCGTCGAATAGGTCATTATCGCCCAAAAACCCGGATTGGACGGCTGAACGCCCGTGAGCCGGCGCTTTTGCGACGCGCCTCTCTTGGAAGCTGCTGCCTCTGTTCGTCAGAGCCAGCCCTTTTGTCGCGCCAGCCGATATGCCTCGATGCGATTGGTGGCGCCCAGCTTGCCGATGGCTTCGGAAAGATAGTTGCGCACTGTGCCATGCGAAAGATTGAGCTGGCTGGCGATGTCGTTGGCAGACTGCCCCTCGCCGGCCAGACGCAGCACCTGACGCTCGCGATCATTGAGCGGATCGGCCTCCGACCAGGCTTCCAGAGCCAGCTGCGGATCGATCGCCCGACCACCGCGATGCACCATGCGCAGCGCCTCGGCGAGATTCTCGGCCGGCGCGTCCTTCAGCAGATAACCCGACACACCGGCATCCAGCGCGCGACGCAGGAACCCGGAGCGCGCGAACGTGGTGACGATAATCACCTTCATCGGCAGCCCGTGGCGCTGGATACGTTGCGCGAGTTCCAGGCCGGTGAGGCCCGGCATCTCGATATCGGTCACTAACACATCCGGCTTCAAACGCTGCAGTTCGCGCCAGGCCTGCTCACCATCGGCAGCCGAGCCAAGTACTTCGATGTCCGATTCCAGATTGAGCAAGGCGGATAACGCGCCACGCACCATGGCCTGGTCCTCGGCCAGCATCACGCGAATCATGCAGCGCTCCTTTCAGGGATGTCGTTCGATACGAAAAGCAGAAATGTGGGTGAAGGCAGCTGCCCGAGCAGCGAATCCGGTCGCATGCGTGGCCAATGCGTCATGTAACGTGCCGCTCCTGCGCCGTCAGATCAGCGGTTGCCGGACGACTGGGCGCGGGCACATCAAAGATCCTCGATCGAAGCCGCAACGGAACACTGATCAGCAGCAGCGTTCCCTGGCCTGCCGGCGACTCCACGGTCAACGAACCACCCAGGGCATGCACGCGTTCGCGCATGCCGCAAAGCCCATTGCCATGCTCGCCGATGCCACCGCGACCGTTGTCTTCGACCCGCAGCTGCAACGCTTCGCCGACGACATTCACCGCCACGCAAGCCCTGTCGGCACGTGCATGACGTGCAATATTGGTAACCGCTTCGCGCAAGACCAGCGCAAGGCCACGCTCCAGCTGCACCGGCAGCGACGGTGGCAGAGCACCGTAGTCGAGCACCACATCGGAAGACTCAAGCAGCAATTTGGCAGCAGCAAGTTCGGCAGCGAGGTCGGTGGCGCGGATACCGGTGACGGCGGCGCGTACCTCCGCCAATGCGTGCCGTGCCACGCGTTCGGCTTCCTCCAGCTCACGTCGCGCGGCGTCCGCATCCCGATCGAAGAGCTTGCGCGATAGCTCGAGCTTCAGGGTGATCAACGACAACGTATGGCCAAGCAGATCGTGCAGATCGCGACCAATGCGCTCACGCTCGGCCGTGGCGGCCAGGCGACGCACCTCGTCGTGCGAAAGTCGCAGCTCGACCTCCTTCTCCTCGCTCATCCGCTCTGCATTGACAGCGATGCCGACAATGAAGCTGCTCAGCGGCATCCAGAGAATGGCCTGCCACGGATAGTGCAGTAGCCACGCCTCTGTCAGGCAAATGGCATTGAGCCCGGCAAGCGCGGCCATGTACGCACGCAGGCTCATGCGGCGACCGCACAACATGACGCAGCCATACATGAAATACGTCAGCCCACTGGGATACCACGGCATCAGCACCAGGCCCATCGCCACCAGCATCAGCGCATACCGGTAAGTCACGCGTCGCGATGCCAAGCAACAGAAGGCGTACAGCAGCAGAAACACCGGATAGCTGATGAGGGTCAGCAGTGCCCAACGCAAAGTGAACTGATCGAACACCGGGGTGATGAACACCCATACGGACCACAGCAAGTGAACCGTATCGACCCAGGGCGACTTACCCTTGCGCATGCTATGCGCCACCATCGAATCCGGTGCGGGGGTGAACCATGCACTAATCAGTTTGCGCACCACACCCACCTCCCATGGGAGTTGCCTCCGAATCGCATCGTACTTCAACCGATGCGACGCAGGCGTCGTGCCGCCAGCATCGAAAACACTGCCCCGAAACAGGCCAGTACCAGCACGGGAACCCATACTGATTCCTGCCCGAGCCCCAGGGCTCGCAGGGCAATGAGATGCAGGTGGGCGCTGGGCCACACCGGCGCGATGCGTGCAAGCGCGGGTGGCAGCATCGACAGTGGCATCCACAGGCCCGACAGGAACGACATTGGTAGATAGATCAAGTTGAGCACTCCGGGCGCTCCCTGCCCTTTCACCAGCGTGCCGACAAACATACCCAGCGCGCAGAACGGCAACACGCCGAGCATGCCGGTGAGCAACAGCAAGGCCGCCTGCGACAGCGTGATCGATACGTGCGCCAATCCCACGGCCAACACGAGCAGCAGCACAATCACCATGCCGGCCGCCAGCATCGCCATCAGCATCTTGCCAAGCAAATAAGCGCCGGGCGGCATGGGCAACGCACGTTTGAGAGTGAGCAGACCATTGTCGCGCTCTATCGCCAGCGAGACGCCAAAACCGAACAAGCCAGGACTCATCACACCGAACACACCATAACTGGCAAGCAGATAACGCGCGGCATTGGCGTCGGCACCGTGGTTCATCACAACGCCGAACAGCAAATAGAACATGGTCGGGAACAAGGTGACCGGCAACATGAACCCCGGCGCCCGCAGATAGCGCAGGCATTCGCTACGCATCTCGGTCAGGTAGGCGCCCAGAACACGACGCCAGGGCATGTTGCTGGGGTCGCGACGCACTGTGGAAATGACTTCGACGGCTTGCATCACGCGGCCTCCTGTTCGATGGGCAATTCGCGGGTCAGTTCAGTGAATGCCTCAGCCAACCCTGCGCGCAGCACTTCCAGTTCACTCAGTGCCGGATCGGTATCCAACAGCCGACGCACCACCTGCTCGGCGGCGTCTGTACGGATCTCCAGACGTCCGCCTTCCTGCGCCACCGACGCTACGCGCGACCACGCTGCTACCGTCGGGGCATCCAGATCGGTGATGCAACGGATGCGTGTCTGCGCTACCCGCGAACGCAATGCATGCACACTGCCGTCGCTGAGCACGCGGCCCTTGGCCAGCACCACGACGCGCTGGGCAAGTGCCTCGGCCTCTTCCAGATAGTGTGTCGTGAGCACCACGGCGCAACCTTCTGCAACCATCTGCCGGATGGCTGCCCAGAGCTTCTGTCGCGCGTCGATGTCCATGCCCACGGTGGGCTCGTCGAGAAAAAGCAGCTCGGGTCGACCGCACAGCGCCATGGCGAATTGCACTCGACGCTGCTGTCCTCCTGACAGCCCCGCGTAGCGTCGTGACAGCAGATCGGCAACGCCCGCCAGCTCCACCGTTTCGTCCAAAGTGCGTGGCGACGGGTAGTAGCTCATCGTCAGGCGCAGCAGTTCCGCCACGCTGAGCGTGCCCGGCAACATGGCCGACTGCAGCATCACGCCGACACGCCGGCGCGCCTCGATGTCCTGCGGGTCGCGGCCGAACAATTCCACGCGACCAGCATCGGCACGCATCAGCCCGAGAAGCAGCCCGATAGCGGTGCTTTTGCCTGCTCCATTGGGGCCCAGCAGGGCGAGTAGTTCGCCGCGGTGCAGCATGAGGTCCAGACCATCGAGCGCCGTTAAATCACCGTAACGTTTCACTGCGCCAGCGAGGCTGGCGACTGCTGCGACAGGGTGTGTCATGGCTCCTCCTTGTTGACCGCCATGCTAGGCATGGCAAGGGTTTGCCAGCAGTCGCCAGCGTCAGCCGACGCAGGTGACAAGCGTCACCCGGGGTACCGGCGGCGACATCGCCGCGTTATGCTCAGGTGGTCGTTGCATTGCCACATCCGTGATGGATCGCAATGCGACATGGCCTCCACAGGCCGGGAAACGCTGAATGGTCACGCGTTTCCACTACGAATTCGTTGACACATCGACGTGCATGCCATCGGGACGGTAGGCAGGTCGACATTGAAGGAGAAACCCATGGGCGTGATTGATCAGCTGCGCGAACTGCGCGAATTCGGCGGAGCATCGCTGACCACTGGCCTGGACGACGCCACCATCGAACGCTTTGCTGCCAGTCATCCGGAACTGGCGCAGGCGATCGAGGAAGCTATCGCGCGCCACCGCGAGCTGCGCGCCGAATTGGGTGACTTCCTCAAGCTGGACGAGTCCGAGCAGTTGGCGAAGGTGCAGGCCGAATACGTCAACTTCTATCCGGACGATGCTATCAACCGTTATCTGCCGGCAGCTGCACGCGGCCCGTGGATCGTCACACTGAAGGGTGCGGTGACCCACGACAACGGCGGCTACGGCATGCTCGGCTTTGGCCACAACCATCCCGCTATCGACGCGGCGCTGGCGCGTCCGCAGGTGATGGCGAACGTGATGACGCCGAGCATCTCGCAGATGCGTTTCACTCAGGCGTTGGATCGCGAGCTGGGCCGCCATCGTGGCAGCAATCCGTACACGCGCTATCTGTGCCTCAATTCGGGTTCCGAAGCGGTGGGCCTGGCCTGTCGCATTGCCGACGTCAATGCCAAGCTGATGACGGACGCCGGCGCGCGTTATGCCGGCCGCACCATCAAGCGCCTCGTGGTGAAGGGCGCCTTCCATGGCCGCACCGACAAACCGGCGCTGTATTCGGATTCCACCCGCAAGACCTACCTGCAGCATCTGGCCAGCTATCGCAATGAAGACACGCTGCTGACTGTGCAGCCGTATGACGTCGCGCAGCTTGAAGCAGTATTCGCCGATGCCGACAAGCACGGCTGGTTTATCGAAGCGATGTTCCTTGAGCCGGTGATGGGCGAAGGCGATCCGGGCCGTGCGGTAACGCCGGAGTTCTATCAGAAGGCACGCGCGCTCACCGAAGCACACGGCACGCTGCTGCTGGTTGACTCGATCCAGGCTGGCCTGCGCGCACACGGCGTACTATCCGTGACCGACTACCCCGGCTTCGAGAAGCTGGCGTCGCCCGATATGGAAACCTTCTCCAAGGCGCTCAATGCCGGCCAGTACCCGCTCTCTGTGCTCGCCGTAAACGGACGCACCGCAGGCCTGTACCGCAAGGGCATCTACGGCAACACCATGACGGCCAATCCGCGCGCGCTCGACGTGGCACTGGCCACGCTCGGTGAGCTGACGGACGACGTGCGCGACAACATCCGCGAGCGCGGCAAGGAATTCGTCGAGAAGCTCAACGTGCTGAAGAACGAGCTGGGCGGCCTGATTACCAAGGTACAAGGCACCGGTCTGCTGTTTTCGTGCGAGCTGTCGCCGGAGTTCAAGTGTTACGGCGCGGACTCCATCGAGGAGTACATGCGCGAGCGCGGCGTGGGCGTGATTCACGGCGGTACCAACTCGTTGCGCTTCACACCGCACTTCCTGGTCACCAGCGCCGAAGTGGACATGGTGGTGTCGCACGTACGACAGGCGCTGCTGCAAGGCCCCCGCAAGCTCAAGGCCGAGGCAGCCTGAACCTTCCTGCGGCGTTGCTGAACGCAGCGCGCCGCAGGTCAGTATTCCCCTCCCATCCGATATGTCGGCGGGCATAGACTTGCGCCGCCGGCACTCGCCGGTCATCAAGGAGGGTACCCGCATGTCTTCGCGTTTGAGCCTGATGGTTGCCAGCGTCGCGCTGGCCCTCGCCGCCTCCACCGCCTTTGCCGCGCCACAGGCCGCCAGCAGCAGCGCGCCCGCCAAGAACTCGCAACAGCAGCGCATGACCGACTGCAACAAGCAGGCCACGGGCAAGACTGGCGATGATCGCAAGGCGTTCATGAGCAGCTGTCTGAAGGGTGAGACCGCGGCCCCGGCCAAGCAGACCCAGCAGGAAAAGATGAAGGCCTGCAACGCCGACCCGCAAGCCAAGACCCTCAAGGGCGACGCCCGCAAGCAGTTCATGAGCACCTGCCTGAAGGGCGACGCCGCCCCGGCCGCGCACTAAACCCAGTGCCAGCCGCAGGGGTGCCGGCGACCACCGGCACCCTTTTTTTGTGCCTGGCGCACGGCCTGGGCCACAATCGCAGCAGCCACCATCGTCGGGTTCCCGCATGAAGATCGTCGAAGTCCGTCACCCGCTCATCCAGCACAAGCTCGGCCTGATGCGTCGCGCCGGCATCAGCACCAAGGAGTTCCGCGAGCTGGCTTCCGAGGTTGCGTCGCTGCTTACTTATGAAGCGACCAAGGATCTGGAAACCGTTGAGAAGTCCATCGAGGGCTGGGCCGGTCCGCTTACCGTGCATCAGATCAAGGGCAAGAAGATCACCATCGTGCCGATCCTGCGCGCGGGCCTTGGCATGCTTCCCGGCGTGCTCGACATGATTCCCGCGGCGAAAGTCAGCGTGGTGGGACTGCAGCGCGACGAGGAAACGCTCAAGCCGATCACGTACTACGAGAAACTCACCGGTCGCATGGACGAACGCATCGCGCTGATCGTCGACCCGATGCTCGCCACCGCAGGCACGCTGGTCGCCACCGTAGACATGCTGAAGGCTGCCGGCTGCAAACGCATCAAGGGTCTGTTCCTAGTCGCCGCGCCGGAAGGACTCAAGCGCATCCAGGCGACTCATCCCGATGTGGAGATCTACACAGCCGCCATCGACGAGCGACTCAACGAACACGGCTACATCCTGCCCGGCCTGGGCGATGCGGGTGACAAGATCTTCGGCACGAAGCAGTTGCCTGCGAGCTAAGGCCCGTTCGAATGCACCGTCATTCCAGCGAAAGCTGGAATGACGAACGAAGGCTTGTTCGGATCATCTCTGGTCGTTGTCATACAGAAGGCTCCACCGCCGACAGTGGGGCCTTGTGCTTTCTGTGCAATGTGAAATGTGAAATGCGGCGCGAGAGTCATTCGATCGACATATTGTTGTGTCACTTTTGCCGCACTTTATCGCCCTCTCAAAATAACTATAACAAATTGATATTTAAGACATTTTTTTTGGCTTTCTAGCTAAAGTTGTAGCGCGGTGAGCCGACACCCCTAGCAGTTCCCTCACCCAGACGTGCCATGTTGAAACTACCGAAGTGGATTCCCGGACTGACGCTGCGCCGGCGACTGCTGCTGCGCCTGCTGTCTATTCTTGGATTGCTTGCCGTGATGAGCGCCGCCGGCGTTCTGCAATTGCATCGGGCCGACTCGCGCATCCAGGGTCTCGTGCAAGGCTCGCTCAGCCCCGCTGCCGATGTCGGCCGAGTACAGAATGACTACAACAGCAGCCTGCAGGCACTGGTGCATGCTGTGCTTTCGCAGCTGCCTTCCGCCGTCGAGGATGCACACATGCGCATCCATGCCGATCGAGTGGATGCCGAACGCCATTGGAAAGCTCTGCTCAGCAGCGAACTGGCGCAAGAGGAAACGCAGACCCTGAAGCTCACCGGCGTGCATCGCGCCGAAGCCGACCGCGCTATCGACGAGACACTGTCCTTGCTCGACGCCGGCCAGTTCGACCTGGGCGCACTCAAGTTCAGTACCGAAGTGCAGCCCGCTTTCGAACCTCTGCAAAGCGACTTTGCCAACCTGTTTCAAGCGGCATTGGCCAAGGGCAACCAGCAGGTGCAAACGCAGCGCCAGGCCGATCGCCAGGGCATGATGGTGCTGGGCGTGCTGCTGGTCGTGGCTCTGCTCATCACCATACTGCTCGACGGCGCGCTGATGCGCTCGTTGATGCAACGCCTGAACCTGGCAACGCAGGTAGCGCAACGCATCGCCGCCGGTTTGCTGGGCGAGCGTATCGATGCGGGTACAGACGACGAACTCGGCAAGCTGTTGCGCGCCCTCGCCACGATGGACCAACAGCTCACGCGCGTGTTGGTCCAGGTGCGCGCCAGCGCATTGTCGGTGGACGACCGCGCACGCCATCTTTCGCACGACAATCAGGCGTTGAGCCAGCGCACACAGATGCAGGCGGCTGGACTCGAGCAGACCACGGCGTCGATGGAGCACGTAGCCTCGACCGCCGTGGAAGGTGCCGGCCATGCCGACGGCGCAGCCGGTGCGGCGCGCGAAGCACTGACGCATGTCGAGCAAGGCCACCATGTGGCGAGCGAGGCGCTCGATTCCATGCACGCCATTCAGCAAGCCAGCCGCGGCATCGCGGAGATCGTGGATCTGGTCGACAGTATCGCTTTCCAGACCAACCTGCTTTCGCTCAACGCCGCCATTGAAGCGGCGCAGGCGGGAGAACGCGGCCGCGGTTTCGCGGTGGTGGCTGGCGAAGTCCGCCAGTTGGCGCACCGTTGCGTGGAAGCAGGCAAGGATATCCGCCGTCTCGTCAACAGCAGTACCGAAGCCGTGGACGCTGCCCGCGAACGCGTGGCGCGCTCGGGCGCTGCGCTCGATGGCGTCATGCAGAGCATGACGCGCGTATCGGCGCTGGTCTCGCAGATCTCCGATGCGGGGCAAGCTCAGGTCAGCGGCATTACCCAAATCAACCGGACCATGATGGAAATGGATCGGATCACTCACGCCAATGCCGGCCTGGTGGAAGACATCAACGTCACGGGCCGCGCACTGACTCTCGACGCCGAGGCGCTGATGCGCCAGGTCGCCTTCTTCCGTCTTCCTTCACAGCAGGAAGACCTTCCAAGACCGATGCAGGAAGCACGGCCTCCCTCCGCACTGACGCGCCCAACTCGGGCCGCCAGAGCGGCCTGAACCCACGCCAGGCATGTCAGCCATCCTCGCCTACCCTCACACTCGCAAAGCCATGCTCGAGAGCGCACTCGTCGCAGGAAGCCTGACACCGGTCTTCCAGCCCGTGGTGCGCGTCGACACGTTCGAGATCGTGGCGCACGAGGGATTGAGCCGCTGTACTTTCGTGTCTGGCAATTTGCCTATCCTCGACCTGCTGGACCTTGCACGCATGGAAGGTCGGCTCGCGGAAGTCGAGTTGCATGCCGCGCGCACCATCTGCCACAAGTTCGCCGGGTACGCGGAAACCGGTCGACTGCTGGTGAACCTGAGCGCCCACGCCATCCTGCAGGATGCGTTGCGACCAGACGACGTGCTGTACGCGCTGACGGCCAGCGGACTGGACCCCGCGCGCGTCACCATCGAAGTCACCGAACGCGACATGGCGGAGGACCCTGCGCGCCTTGCGCATGCGCTGGGTTATCTGCGTGCTCACGGCGTGCGCGTGGCGCTCGACGATTTCGGCAATGGCCACTCGAACTTCCAGATGTGGAACGAGATCCACCCGGACGTGGTGAAGATCGATCGCTACCTCATCAACGGCCTGTCGCGCAGCGCGGGACGGTTGGCCATTGTGCGGTCGCTATGTCAGGTCGCTGAAACCCTGGGTACGGATCTCGTTGGCGAGGGTGTGGAAGATCTTGCCGACCTGCGCGTTCTGCGTGACCTCGGTATCCCTTTCGCACAAGGCTTCCTGATCGGCCGTCCCGCCGCCGAGCCCGCGACGGAAGTCAGCCCGGAGGCAAAACAGCTACTGCACACGCCATCGATTTGCGTGCTGCCGCGTCCTCGTGGGCCCATCACGCAGCGCCCGACCCAGGTCAGCCATCTGCTGATCGAAGCGCCGGCCGTGCATCCAAGACAGACCAACGAGGAAGTGATGGCGTTGTTCGTCGATCATCCGGAGCTCCACGCCGTCGCCGTGGTCAACGATGGCCACCCCATCGGGTTGATCAACCGGCGTCTGGTGAACGAGCGCATGGCACAGCCGTTCGCCCGGGAGCTGCTCGCGCGTAAGTCGTGCACGGCGCTGATGAACAGCGCGCCGCTGGTATGCGACGAACACCGCAGCCTGGAAAGCCTCGCGGATGTTCTGCGCGGCGAGGACCAGCGCTATCTCGCCGATGGATTCATTGTCACCAGCCAGGGCATCTACCGTGGACTAGGCACCGGCGAGGCGCTGGTACGCCGCGTGAGCGAACTGCGCATCGATGCTGCACGTCACGCCAATCCGCTGACCTTTTTGCCCGGCAACATTCCCACCACTGAACATCTGGATCGATTGCTTCAGGGCGGTGAACGCTTCGCCGTGGTGCACGCCGATCTCACCGACTTCAAGCCATTCAACGACCACTATGGCTACTCGCGCGGCGACGAGATGATCCGCCTGCTCTCAAGCTTGTTGAGTGAGTATGTGGACCCGGCGCTCGACTTCATCGGCCATATCGGCGGCGACGATTTCGTGGTGCTGTTCCAGAGCGCGGACTGGAAGGCACGCTGCCAGCGTGTCATCGATGCCTTCAACACGCGCTCGCCCCATTTGTTCGATGCCGCCGACATCGCCCGCGGTGGCCTTCGCGGCAAAGACCGACGTGGCGAGCTCCAGTTCTTTCCCTTCACTACGGTGGTGATGGGTGTCGTTGAACTGTCGCCGCCGTTGCCGCAACGCGCTCAGCCGATCACCACGCTCGCGGCGCGTGCGAAACGTCATGCGAAACGTGGAGGCATCGGAATGCACGTGTTTTCGCGCGCGACGTCGCCTACGGCCTGATCGTTCCAGATCACCAGCGACGATCGGTCACGCGTCGAGCGCCCGCAGCTTCAGCCGCCGAATCGATCCGTCGCCTGCACCAGCTCGGAAATATTGCCCGGTTCGAACGCCGAGTGGCCGGCGTCCTGCACGATGCGAAGGTCCGCTTCCGGCCACGCGCGGTGCAAGTCCCATGCACTGCGCATCGGACACACCACGTCGTAGCGACCCTGCACGATCACGGCGGGAATCTTGCGGATGCGCTGGATGTTCCGCAGTAATTGATCATCGTGCTCAAAGAAGCCGCCGTGCACGAAGTAGTGGCATTCGATACGCGCGAAGGCCAGCGCGAACTCGTCTTCCCCGCTGGACTCGATATGCGCCGTGTCCTGCCACAGGTAGCTGGTCGCCCCCTCCCACACTGACCAGGCGCGGGCGGCATTCACGCGCACCTGTGGATCGGTGCTGATGAGCCGGCGGTAATACGCGCTCATCAGGTCGCCTCGCTCGGCCTCCGGAATCGCATGCAGGTAGGGCTCCCATGCGTCCGGATACAGCGCGTCGCAACCCTTCTGGTAGAACCACTCCAGCTCCCAGCGACGCAGCATGAAGATGCCGCGCAGCACGAGCTCGCTCACCTGCTCGGGATGCGTCTGCGCATAGGCCAGCGCCAGCGTCGAACCCCACGACCCACCGAACACCTGCCAGCGATCGATGCCAAGGTGCGTGCGAACACGCTCGATGTCGTTGACCAGATGCCAGGTGGTGTTGTCCTTCAGCTCCGCATGCGGCGTGGACTTGCCGCAACCACGCTGGTCGAACAGCACAATGCGATACACCGCCGGATCGAAGAAGCGGCGACACTTGGGATTGGTGCCGCCGCCTGGACCGCCATGCAGGAACACCACCGGCTTGCCGTTGGGGTTGCCGCTCTGCTCGTAGTACAGCGTGTGCAGGTCCGACACCTTGAGCATGCCGCTGTCATACGGCTCGATCTCGGGATACAGCGTGCGAAGTGCCTGCGACATGCTCTTGCTCCTTCAGGATGCTCTGACTTAGCAAACGGGGGGACGGCCAATTAGGCTAGCACGCCGCCCTCTCGTCAGAAGCCAAGACCTCAAGGGCTGCCCACCGTGAGCACCGTGAAACTGTCGGGAACCATGGCCGGCCGGCCGCCACCAGGCGCAGGGGACGAGGCGAATTTGGCCGCGGAAAGATACAGGCGGTGCAGTTTGGGATCGAGTGTGAGCGTGCGTGCGCTCGGCTGCGTGAGGATGGTTGCTGCGACGCTGTAGTGATCCGCATCATCTTGATGCACGGCAGTGATGGTTCCGCTCTCGCCGTTGGAACTGAATACGGTGGCGATGCTTTCGTCGAACACTACGGCGTCCGGGCCATCTCCGATGGGCACGCTGGTGACCAGCTTTCCGCTATCCGCATCGATGACGGCCATCTGCTGGTTATCGCACACCGAGAACAACCGATGCCTTTTTGCATCGATCGCCAATCCGCTGGGCGACTTGCACGAACCCAGCGACCAGGTGGCAACCACCGTGTTGGTCTTGCTGTCGATCTTCACCAGTTCGCCGCGATTTTCCAGATTCACATAGACATGCCCCGCCGCGTCCGTTACCGCGAACTCGGGCTTGTCCGTCAGGGGTACCGAGGTAATAACGGCATTACGCTCGGTGTCGATCACGCTGAACGAGTGCCCCTTTCCGTTGAAGGTGAGCACGTGTTTCGACGCAGGATCGTAGAGGATCGCATCGGGCTTCTCGCCGGTGCCGGTCACTGTGGCGACCACGGCCAGCGAGACGAGATCGAACACGGTCACCGACGCGCTCTGCCCATTGCTGGTGTAACCACGTCCGTGAGTGGGGTCGAACGCGATGCCGTGCACACCCTGAGTACCAGGGATGGTGCCGATCTGCTTGTCGTGGTCCACGTCGATCACCAGGACGCGGTCGCCCCGGCTGACAAACAGATGCCGGCGCTGCGCATCAAAGTTCAGATAGTCCCAACCACCCGCGCCACCCAACGCCAAACGCGACAGCACACGATAATCGGTGGGCTGCGGCGCGGCTGCCGAGGCGTGGGAGGCACATAGCACGAGCAGCGTCGTGGCCAGAGCACTGCGAAGATGTCGTTGCATGTCGGGAGCCATGAATGGTGAGGTCCTCTGAGCATGCAACTTTGGCCTTAGAGCCGCCTTAGTGCTGCCCCTCAGATAAACAACTTGCCCGGATTAAGCAGGCCCTTGGGGTCAAACACCTGGCGCACCCCCCGCATGAGGGCGATCTCCGCCTCGCTGCGTGTGCTGCCCAGGTAGGCCCGCTTGACCAGCCCGATGCCGTGCTCGGCGGAGATGCTGCCGCCATGGCGCTGCAAGGTATCGGCGAGCAGCTTGGTAACGTGCTCGCATTGGGCGATGAAGTCGGCGTCGGACATATCGGCCGGACGAAGCACGTTGATGTGCAGGTTCCCATCGCCAATATGACCGAACCACACCACGTCGAAGTGCGGGTACTCGCGCCCTAGTAGATCCTGGATCTCGTGCAGGAAAGCGGGCAGCGCGCTGATGCGAAGTGAAATGTCGTTCTTGTACGGCCGATGCGGCACGAGGCTTTCGGTAATACCCTCGCGCAGCCGCCACAAGGCCGCCGACTGCGCTTCGCTCTGCGCCATCACGCCATCACTGATCCAGCCACGCTCCATGCCCAGCTCGAACACCGCCAGCGCGGTGTCCTGCGCGGCTTCGCCTGCGTCGAACTCGGTGACAACGTAATACGGGTGTTCGCCGTCGATGGCGCGCTGTGCACCGTGCGACAGTACGTACTTGAGCGCCACGTCGGTAAGGAACTCGAATGCCTGCAGGGAGAGACGCGCGCGGAACAGCGCAAACACTTCCATCAGCGCATCCATGCTTGGCAGAGCCAGCAGCATCACTTGCGATGGTGGCGGCGGGTCGGTGAGCCGCAACGTCGCCTCCACTACCACGCCCAGCGTGCCTTCCGAGCCGATCATGAGTTGGCGCAGGTCATAACCGCTGGAGTTCTTGATCAACCCGCGATTGAGCTGCAACAGCTCACCGTTGCCGGCGATCACCGTGAGCCCTGCGATCCACTCCCGCGTATTGCCGTAGCGGATCACGCGAATGCCGCCAGCATTGGTAGCGATATTCCCGCCGATGGAGCAAGAGCCACGGGCGGCAAAATCCACCGGATAGATAAGGCCATGCTCGCGCGCCGCCTCATGCACCGCGTGCAGCGTCATGCCGGCCTGTACGCTAAGCGTACGATCCACCGCGTCGAAACCGAGCACACGGTTCATGCGCTCCAGGCTGAGCACCAGCTCGCCATGGGCGGCCACGGCGCCGCCGGACAAGCCGGTGCGCCCGCCTGAAGGCACCACGGCCACGTCATGCTCGTTCGCCCAGCGCACGATGGCCTGCACTTCGGCCACGTCGGACGGCAAGGCGATGGCCAGCGGCGCGGGTGTCCAGCGCCGCGTCCAGTCGCGGCCGTAGTGTTCCAGATCGGCCGGGTCGGTCAGCAGTCGAAGATCGGGCAGCCGATGGGTCAGCTCGGCCAGGCGGGCGTCAGTCATGAAAGGTTCCCCAAGTGCCCACCCAGCCTGCCAGCGACGGGCCGCAACGTCCAGTGTTGCGATGCCGCAAAACTGTCACAAGGTCTGGCATAGTGAAGGTGTTCTCCATCGCGCAACGGCCCATGAAGACCTCGTTCCCGAAACAAGACATCAAGGTGCTCCTGCTGGAAGGCGTCAGCCGCAGCGCCGTCGAAAGCTTCCACCGCGCCGGCTACAGCCAGATCGAGTTCCATGAGAAAGCCTTGCCCGAGGCCGAGCTCAAGGCTCGCATTGCCGAGGCGCATATCGTGGGCATCCGCTCGCGCACGCATCTCACCGACGACGTGCTTCAGCAGGCTAAACGGCTAATTGCCGTGGGCTGCTTCTGTATCGGGACCAACCAGGTGGACCTGGGTTCCGCCCGCCGCCTCGGCGTTCCTGTCTTCAACGCACCCTACTCCAACACGCGCAGCGTGGCCGAGCTGGTGATCGCCGAGGCGATCATGCTGTTGCGCGGCATCCCGCAGAAGAACGCGCTGTGCCATCGGGGCGGCTGGACCAAGTCTGCTGCGGGCAGCTTCGAGGCGCGCGACAAGGTGCTGGGCATCGTGGGCTACGGCCACATCGGTACCCAGATCGGCGTGCTGGCCGAGAGCCTCGGCATGCGCGTGATCTTCCACGATATCGAATCCAAGCTGTCGCTGGGCAACGCTCGCGCAGCAGATAGCCTGGAAGACCTGCTGGAGCGTGCTGATGTCGTCACGCTGCATGTGCCCGAGACACCAGCCACGAGGTTGATGATCGGCGCACCTCAGCTGGCACGCATGCGCAAGGGCTCGCTGCTGATCAACGCCTCGCGCGGCACCGTCGTCGACATTGATGCATTGGCTGATTCGCTGCGGTCGGAACATTTGTTCGGCGCTGCCGTGGACGTGTTCCCGGTGGAGCCCAAGGGCAACGACGATGCGTTCGTCTCGCCGCTGGTGGGCATGGACAACGTGATCCTCACCCCGCACATCGGCGGCAGCACGCTGGAAGCGCAGGACAACATCGGCATCGAAGTGGCGAGCAAGCTGGTGCGCTACAGCGACAACGGCTCCACCCTGTCGGCGGTCAATTTCCCCGAAGTCTCGCTACCCGAGCACCCGCGCAGCCGCCGCCTGCTGCACATCCATCGGAACGTGCCTGGCATGCTCTCGCGCATCAACGAACTGTTCTCGGCCGGCAACATCAACATCGACGCGCAGTTCCTGCAGACCGACAGCGAAGTGGGCTACGTGGTGATTGATGTGGCCGCCGACGAGAAGCAGTCCGCCGCGCTGAAGGATGAGCTCGCTGCTATTCCGGGCACGCTGCGCAGTCGCGTGTTGTACTGAGATCCAGCTTCCCCGTCATTCCTGCGGAAGCGGCAATGACGGGTTTTCCCTCGATCACTGGCAAAGCCTGAAGTCGCTGGGTTCTTGCTTTCGCAGGAATGACGAGCGGAAAACAAAAACGGCGCCCTGGGGCGCCGTTCTTCTAACTATTACCGAATTGGTCGGGACGGCGGGATTCGAACCCACGACCCTCTGCCCCCCAGGCAGATGCGCTACCAGGCTGCGCTACGCCCCGACGATACGGCAAGTCGACGAGTCTACCAGCTTAGCTGGTAGTACCGAAAGTCGTTGTTGAAGCTCAGCGACGCAGCAGCGTCAGCACTTCTTCCAGTTCCATGCGCACCTGGCGCACGATCTGGTGCGAAATGCTCGACTCCATGCGTGCCTGCGGGCCTTCCAGCCGGGCGCGAGCGCCGGTGATGGTGAAGCCTTCGTCGTACAGCAGGCCACGAATCTGCCGGATCATCAGCACGTCGTGACGCTGGTAGTAACGGCGGTTGCCGCGACGCTTGACCGGATTGAGGGCGGGAAATTCCTGTTCCCAATACCGCAGCACATGCGGCTTGACGCCACACAGTTCGCTGACCTCACCAATGGTGAAGTAGCGCTTCGCCGGAATGGCGGGGAGCTCGGTGTTATTCCCTTGATCCAGCATAGCCCTCGACCCGCACCTTGAGTTTCTGACCCGGACGGAACGTCACCACACGACGGGCGGAAATGGGAATCTCCTCGCCTGTCTTGGGATTGCGTCCCGGCCGCTGGTTTTTCTGACGCAGATCGAAGTTGCCGAAACCGGACAGCTTCACCTGCTCACCCTTTTCCAGCGCTTCACGGACCACCTCAAAGTAGGCGTCCACGAATTCTTTTGCCTCACGCTTGTTGAGGCCTACCTCGAGAAAAAGGCGCTCGGCCATCTCCGCTTTGGTCAGCGCCATCTCATCCTCGCAACTTTGCCTTGCATGCCATCTCCAACGCCACGACTGCTTCACGGATGTTACGGTCGGCGTCGTCGTCGGTAAGGGTGCGTGAAGCGTCCTGTAAAATCAAGCCCATAGCGAGACTCTTTCGGCCCGCTTCGACCCCCTTACCGCTGTAACGATCGAACAGGCGCAGCTCCTTGAGCTGCCCGCCTAGGGTCGTCCGCACCACCTGCTCAATCTGTGACCAGCTGACCGCTTCCGGCACATCCACTGCTATGTCGCGCCGCACCGACGGGAACCGGGGCACCGGTTCCGCCTTGGGCAGGCGACGAGCCAGCACCGGCTCCAGCTCCACTTCCAGCACATGGACATCGGCACCGAGGTCGAGCGCTTTAGCCAACTGCGGGTGCAGGGCACCCAGGTAGCCGACGGTCTCACCGTCGCGGGTCACCCTGGCACCCCGGCCCGGATGGAGCCAGGCGGGCAGGCTATCGGCGTGCATTGCCCAGCGATCTGGCTCGCCGCCCCACGCGATCAGCGCGTCCAAATCGCCCTTGAGGTCGTGGAAGTCGAGTGTGCGAGCCACCTCGCCCCACTGTTCGGCAGGGGCTGTGCCGCAAGCGACAATGGCGAGGCTTGGCGTCTCGGTGGGTGCATCCTTGCTCGCAGCGGCCTGCGGACCAATACGGAAGGTGCGACCCAGCTCGAACAGGCGCACGCGCTCCTGCTGGCGTGCACGATTGTGCGTCAGCGCCACCATCAGACCTGGCAGCAGCGACGGGCGCATCACGGCCAGATCGGCCGACAGCGGATTGGCCAATGCCACGAGCTGCTCGGTCATGCTCCAGCGCTGCAGCAGATCATTGCCGACGAAGGCTAGATTGACCGCCTCGTAGTACCCACGGGCAGCCAGTTGCTCGCGCACCGCCAGCTCGTTGAGACGGCCTTCCGGCTCCACCGCCAGGGTCAATGCGCCAGCCGGCGTGTGTGTCGGGATATTGTCGTAGCCATGGATGCGCGCGACCTCCTCGATGAGGTCCTCCTCGCGCTCGATATCAAAGCGGCTGCTTGGTGCAGTGACCTGCCAGCCCTCCGCCTGCGACAACACCTGCATGCCAAGCGCGGTGAAGATGCGTGCGACTTCCGCATCAGCCACGTCGATGCCGAGTACGCGCTTGAGGCGCGCGCGACGCAGCACCACCGTTGCCGGCTTCGGCAGGTCGGCAAGATTCTCCGCCACCAGCACGGGGCCAGCCTTGCCACCAGCGATGGAAAGCAGCAACTCGGTGGCGCGCTCCAGGGCGCGCTGTGGCAACGCAGGATCAACGCCGCGCTCGAAGCGATGCGATGCATCGGTATGCATGCCCAGCTTGCGCGCTCGTCCCATGATCGCGGCTGGGGCAAAATGCGCGGCCTCCAGGAATACGTTGTGTGTGTCGTCGGTAACGCGCGAATCGAAGCCGCCCATCACGCCCGCAACAGCGAGACCGCTCTGCTCGTCAGCAATCAGCAGGAAACCCTTATCGAGCTTCGCTTCAGAGCCATCGAGCAGCTTGAGTGCTTCGCCCGCTCGCGCGTGACGCACCACGATGTCGCCATGCAGCTTGTCGTTGTCGAATGCATGCAGCGGCTGACCAAGCTCAAGCATCACGTAGTTGGTGATATCGACCACCGCGCTGATCGGACGCAGACCCGCGCGACGCAAACGCTCGGCGAGCCATAGCGGCGTAGGCGCTTTCGCGTCGATACCTTCGACGATGCGACCGAGATAACGCGGTGCGTCGGCGCCGGCTTCAAGACGAATGCCGCGACGCGCCTCGCTCGTGACCGGAGCGGCCATTTGCTCGCCCAACTTCACGTGGCTACCGAACAGCGCCGCCACGTCGTGAGCCAAGCCGAACAAGCCCAGGCAGTCCGGACGATTCGGCGTGAGCTTCAGTTCGAAGCTTGCATCCGGCAGGCCGAGGTACGCGGCGAGCGGCTGGCCCACAGGCGCATCGGCCGGCAGCTCAAGCAGGCCGGACGCGTCGTTGTCGATGCCCAGCTCCTTGGCCGAACAAAGCATGCCGAACGACTCCACGCCGCGCAGCTTGGCCGCCTTGATGGAAATGCCGCCAGGCAGCGTGGCGCCCACGGTGGCCAGCGGCACCTTGATGCCTACGCGCGCATTCGGCGCGCCGCAGACGATCTGCAGCGGCTCACCCTGCCCCACGCTCACCTTGCACACCTGCAGGCGATCGGCTTCCGGGTGCTTCTCGGCGCCAATGATTTCAGCGATGACCACACCGTCCAGGCCTTCGCCCAGCGGGGTGAGCTCTTCCACTTCCAGGCCCGCCATGGTCAGCGCGTGGGCCAGCGCCGCGCGGTCAGCCTGGATCTCGACCAGTTCGCGCAGCCAGTTCTCGGAGAATTTCATGCGTGTCGATTCCTGACGCGACTAAGAGCCTGTTTATGGTCTCCATGTAGCCCGCGCCGGAAGCTGTTTGCGCGCAGGCCAAGGAAGAACGAGGGCGTGTACGTCCGTACACAACCGAGTGATGACGCCGGCCTGGGGGCAAACAGATCTGGCCCGAAGGGTTGGGTTGGTGTGCCCTCCAGGGAATGGCACGCGGCTCGACCTGACAGCCAGTCGGGCACTTCGCTACGCGCCATTCCCTGGCGGGCACACCGGCTCAACGCGGACTGCATGGAGACCATAAACAGGCTCTCAGGCGAACTGCTTAAGGAAGCGCAGGTCGTTCTCGAAGAACGCGCGCAGATCGGAAACGCCGTAACGCAGCATCGCGAAGCGCTCCACGCCCAGGCCGAACGCGAAGCCGGTGTAGCGCTCCGGATCAATGCCACAGTTCTTCAGCACATTCGGATGCACCATGCCGCAGCCCAGCACTTCGAGCCAACGCGTGCTGCCATCTTCGGCATCCCAACGGATGTCCACTTCGGCCGAGGGCTCGGTGAAGGGGAAGTAGCTGGGGCGGAAACGCATTTCGAAATCGCGCTCGAAGAACGCGCGAATGAATTCGGCGAGCGTACCCTTCAGGTCGGCGAAGCTGGAGGTTTCATCCACCAGCAGGCCTTCGATCTGATGGAACATGGGCGAATGGGTCTGGTCCGAATCGCTGCGGTAAACCTTGCCTGGCGCAATGATGCGGATCGGCGGCTGTCGACCTTGCATCGAGCGCACCTGCACCGGCGAGGTATGCGTGCGCAACAGCCGGCCGTCACCAAAGTAGAAGGTGTCGTGCATGGCGCGCGCCGGATGATGCGGCGGGAAATTCAGCGCCTCGAAGTTGTGCCAGTCGTCCTCGATCTCCGGACCGTCGGCGCGCTGGTAACCCAGACGCGAGAAGATCGCGGTGATGCGCTCCAGCGCACGAGTAATCGGGTGAATGCCACCGCGCTCACCGTTGCGACCAGGCAGCGTGATGTCGAGCTTCTCGAAGGCGAGGCGGCGATCAAGCTCGGCCTGCTCCAGCACTTGCTTGCGGGCGGCCAGGGCGTCGGCAAGGCGATCCTTGACGCGGTTGACCTCGGCGCCACGCGCTTTGCGCTCGTCGGGGGACAACGCACCCAGCGCCTTGAGCGCGGCAGTGACGATGCCACTCTTGCCAAGCAGGCTCACGCGCAGCGCGTCGAGCGCTTCGAGCGTATCGGCCTTGTCGATATCGGCCAGCGCCTGCACGGCGCGGCTATCCAGATCGTCCATCGATGCGATTCCGGTTTGGAAGTCCACAGAAACAAAAACGGGGAGGAGGCTAATGGCCTCCTCCCCGCTTGATCACATCATATCGTCAGTGCGCGTGCGCTAGACGATCAAGCGGCCAGACTGGCCTTCGCCTTTTCTGCGATCACGCCAAACGCCTTGATGTCGTGCACGGCGATGTCTGCCAGCACCTTACGGTCGACCGTGATGCCGGCCTTGGCCATGCCGTTGATCAGGCGGCTGTAGGACAGACCGAACTGACGGGCAGCAGCATTGATACGCACGATCCACAGGGCGCGGAACTGACGCTTACGCTGCTTGCGGCCGATATAGGCGTACTGACCAGCCTTGATGACGGCCTGGTTAGCAACGCGGAAGACCTTGCGACGGGCATTGTAGTAACCCTTCGCACGGCCAATGATCTTTTTGTGACGACGACGGGCGGTAACGCCACGCTTTACACGAGCCATGGTTTATCTCCTCGCCTTACAAGTACGGCAACATGCGTGCAACACTCTTGGTGTCGCATGCCTTGACGTGATTGGTCGCACGCAGACCGCGCTTACGCTTGGTCGACTTCTTGGTCAGGATGTGCGACTTGAAGGCGTGACCGGCCTTGAACTTGCCCGAAGCGGTCTTGCGAAAACGCTTCGCGGCCGCCCGGTTGGTCTTGATCTTGGGCATCGGAATGCTCCTTGAGAGGGGATTGGGACCCCGGTTTCTGACTGATCTGGCGGTGGCCTGTGAGCCACTCTTTCCGTCCTGCCACGATCGGTTCACGACCCGTCCATATGGGTCGAACCGACGATTATACGGAGTGCGGGGGGGTAACGCCAGTCTTTGCCGCCCCAGTCCTTTTGCGGCCCGCGAGCGGAACACAGGAACCCAAGCATCCTCGCCGTCATTCCGGCGGAAGCCGGAATCCAGTGACTTTGAGCCGCCACAGGCACCGAAGGAAAAGCCAAAGGCCCTGGATTCCGGCTTCCGCCGGAATGACGGATCAGGAGAGGCTCTCGCGAGCACCAGCCCCTCACCTCGGTCCTCTCCCCGGAGAGGGAGAGGAAGGCTCGCTCTTGCAGACTTGGCAAGAAAAAAGGCGACTCTGAGGTCGCCTTTTCGGTTACTGCTTCTTCTTGGGCCCGATCATCATGACCATCTGACGACCTTCCAGGCGCGGGAAGGACTCCACCACGCCGTTCTCGCCCACGTCTTCCTGGATCTTCTTGGCCAGGTTCTGGCCCAGGTCCTGATGGGACATCTCGCGACCGCGGAAGCGGATGGTGACCTTGACCTTGTCGCCCTCTTCGAGGAAGCGAAGCATGTTGCGCAGCTTGATCTGGTAGTCGCCCACGTCCGTGACCGGACGGAACTTCACTTCCTTGATTTCAACCTGCTTTTGCTTCTTCTTGGCCGCCTGGGCCTTCTTCTGGGCTTCGAACTTGAACTTGCCGTAGTCCATGATGCGGCAGACCGGCGGGTCTCCGTTCGGCTGGATCTCGACCAGATCCATCCCCGCTTCCAGGGCCAATGCCAGCGCCTCATCGCGGGTGAGAATGCCGAGCTGTTCAGCGTCGGCGCCGATCACACGGACGCGCGGAACGCGGATCTCATGATTACGGCGATTGCCCTTAGTGTCGGTGGTAGCGATACCACAATCCTCCAGAAGAGTTCTTAAAAGTGCCGCCCCGCGCGCTTAGCGGCGGGTTTCGGCTTCCAGGCGTTCGATAAACGCGGCCACCGGCATGCTGCCGAGGTCCTCGCCCGAACGCGTACGCACGGAAACGGCCCCTGATTCCTTCTCGCGATCTCCGACCACCAGCAGGTAAGGGACTTTCTGCAACGTATGTTCGCGGATTTTATAGCCGACCTTCTCATTGCGCAAATCGGCCTGCACACGGAAACCTTTATCGACAAGGGTTTGCGTCACTTCGCGAACATAGTCGGCCTGCGCATCCGTAATGCTGAACACGGCGGCCTGGATCGGGGCCAGCCAAGGCGGCAGCAACCCAGCGTGGTGCTCAATCAGGATGCCGATGAAGCGCTCCATCGAGCCGACAATGGCACGATGCAGCATCACCGGGTGACGACGCTGTGAATTCTCATCCACGTACTCGGCACCTAGGCGCTCGGGCATCATGAAGTCCACCTGCATGGTGCCGACCTGCCAGGCACGGCCGATGGAGTCCTTCATGTGGTACTCGATCTTGGGACCGTAGAAGGCACCCTCGCCCGGCAGTTCTTCCCAGCTCACGCCAGCCGCACCCAGCGCCGCGCGCAGCGCGTGCTCGGCACGATCCCACACTTCGTCGCTGCCGATGCGCTTGTCTGGACGCAGCGCAATTTTCAGCGCGATGTCCTCGAAGCCGAAGTCACCATAGACCTTCATCGCCTGCTGGTGGAACGCCGTCACTTCCGATTCGATCTGCGCTTCGGTGCAGAAGATGTGGCCATCGTCCTGCGTGAAGGCGCGCACGCGCATGATGCCGTGCAGTGCGCCCGAGGGTTCGTTGCGATGGCAGGCACCGAATTCGCCGTAGCGCACCGGCAGTTCACGATAGCTGTGCAGGCTCGTGTTGAAGATCTGCACGTGACCCGGGCAGTTCATCGGCTTGAGTGCAAACGTGTGCTTCTCCGACTCGGTGAAGAACATGTTCTCCTGATAGTTGTCCCAGTGCCCGGACTTCTTCCACAGCGACACGTCCAGCACCTGCGGGCAGCGCACTTCCTGGTATCCGCTGTTGCGGTACACGCGGCGCATGTGCTGCTCCACCTGCTGCCAGATGGCCCAGCCGTTCGGGTGCCAGAACACCATGCCGGGGCCTTCTTCCTGCTGGTGGAACAGGTCAAGCGCCTTGCCGATCTTGCGATGGTCGCGCTTCTCCGCCTCTTCCAGCTGGTGCAGGTGGGCCTTCAGATCCTTGTCGCTGAGCCAGGCCGTACCGTAGATGCGCGTGAGCATCGCGTTGTTGGAATCGCCACGCCAATAGGCACCGGCCACCTTCATCAACTTGAACGCACGCAGCTTGCCGGTGTTGGGCACGTGCGGGCCGCGGCAGAGGTCGGTGAACTCGCCCTGCGTGTAGAGCGAGAGATCCTCATTGGCCGGAATGCCTTCGATGATCTCTGCCTTGTATTCCTCGCCAAGACCGCGGAAGAACGACACGGCGTCATCGCGCGACTTCACGCTGCGCGTCACCGGCAACCCTTCCTTGACGATCTTTTCCATCTCCGCCTCGATCTTCACCAGATCGTCGGGCGTGAATGGGCGCTCATAGGCGAAGTCGTAGAAGAAGCCGTTGTCGATCACCGGGCCAATGGTGACCTGCGCGCCGGGATAAAGGCGCTGCACGGCCTGCGCCAGCAGATGAGCCGTGGAGTGACGCAGGATTTCCAGCGCCTCCGGGCTCTTCTCGGTGACGATTTCGAGGCTGGCGTTGTGATCGATTGGGAAACTGGCATCCACCAGCTTGCCGTCCACCTTGCCGGCCAGAGTGGCCTTGGCCAGGCCAGCGCCGATGGAGGCAGCGACATCCTGCACCGTCACCGGATGGTCGAAGGGACGTTTGCTGCCGTCGGGTAGCGTGATTTCAATCATTTTCGCACCTGATACACACACTCCAGGCGGAGCGTGCTTTTTGTGATGAGTCCGGCCATGAACGGCCGGTCTTGCTTTTGTCCGCCTGGACGGCGGACAAAAATAAAGGGCGCCACGCGCCCTTCCTGCATGCAAGGCGTGGCTCTAGTCAGCGTTGGAAGCTCGTAGTTGCCATGTCACACACTCGACCAGCGCGGGAACGCGGGCCACCTTGTTTCCGATGGATTCGTAGCGGAACGCTAGTTTAGCCCACCCCGCGCTGTCAATTCAGCAGGTGTCGCAAATCAGTCCCACCATTGGCGGCGACAGAATGCGCGCCCCACCCCGGAGGCTTCGCGATGCGCATTCTCGTCACCGGCACGGCCGGATTCATTGGCGCCGCCTTGACCAAGTGGCTGCTGGCGCGTGGCGACGAGGTCTATGGCATCGACAACCATAACGACTACTACGACCCGGCCCTGAAAGAAGCCGCCTGGCAGGTTTCATCCAACATTCGAACTACACCCATCGACGCGCCGATCTGGCCGACGCTACCGCCGTGAATGACGCCTTTGCCGAGTTCCGTCCGCAACGCGTCGTGAATCTGGCCGCGCAAGCTGGTGTGCGCTATTCGCTGAAGAATCCTCAGGCGTACGTACAGAGCAATCTCGTCGGCTTCGTCAATATTCTGGAAGCCTGCCGGCACGGCAAGATCGAGCACCTGGTGTACGCCTCATCCAGTTCGGTATACAGCACTAATCGCAAGCTTCCGTTTGCCATCGAGGACGCGGTTGATCACCCGGTGAGTCTGTATGCGGCGCGCAAGAAAGCCAACGAATTGATGGCCATACGTATAGCCATCTATACGACCTGCCAACCACGGGGCTGCGCTTCTTCACGGTCTATGGCCCCTTGGGCCGCCCCGACATGGCGCCCATGCTTTTCGCCGACCGCATCAGTCGTGGCGAGCCCATCGACGTGTTCAACTATGGCAATCACAGCCGCGATTTCACCTATATCGACGACATCGTCGAAGGTGTCATTCGCACGCTCGATCACGTCGCTCTGCCTGATCCGGCCTACGACGCCCTGCATCCCAGCGCTGGCAGTTCCAGTGCGCCATATCGCGTGTACAACATCGGCAACGACCAGCCGGTACAGCTGCTTCGCTTCATCGAGCTGATGGAGCAACACCTCGATCGCACCGTGGAAAAGCGCCTGCTGCCGATGCAGCCGGGCGATGTACCCGATACCTGGGCTGATGTATCGGCGTTACGACGCGATGTGGGTTACGCGCCCAATACCTCCATCGAAGATGGCGTGGCGCGTTTCGTGGCGTGGCGTGGTATCGAGAGTACTTCCAGCGCGGCGAATAGACGCTGCGCCCTTACCTGCGGAATATCAGAAAAGCTCGCTCAGAAGGGTTTGGCGATGACCAGGAAGAGCACACCCAGGAGCACCAGCACCGGCAACTCGTTCGTGATGCGAAGCGCCCTGGAAGACGGCAGCGCCCCACCCTGCTCGACACGCTTGAGCAATCGCCCGGTCCAGCCGAAATAAGCCAGCAACAAGACGACCAGCGTGAGCTTGGCGTCGATCCAGTGAAGCGGCGCCGTGACGTTCGGCAGCCACTGCGGAAATACCCGCCAGCCCTGCCACAGCGTCAGGCCAAACAGGAAAGCCATACCGAACATGTGGTGCCCGTAGCGGTAAAGCCGCCGGCCCATCAACACCAACCGAGCCCGCACGGCGGGTTCGTCGCCAGCCTCGACGATATTCACCAGGATGCGCGGCAGGTAGAACACGGTGGCCATCCAGGCGATGACAAACAGCAGATGAAAGCTCTTGATCCACAGGTACGTCATCAACTGGCTCCTTCGGCGCAAAAAGAAACGGCGCGAACCCTAAGTCCGCGCCGTTTCGTCGGTATTGGTGGGTAGTACAAGGATCGAACGTGTGACCCCTACCATGTCAAGGGGATCTGATCTCCCCGGTTGGGGCTAGCCAGAATCTTACCGGAAAATTGGGAGGTGACATCTGGATACGCACGTCGCAACGAACCTCGTCACGACGACCTCCGAGAGTGCCGTTTCGCCAATCATGGGGTCAGGGTACGTTTTCGTGAAACCGTACCCTGACCCCTGTTTCGCGACGTTACTTGCCGGGGCTCGCTATGGTGAGCTCCACGCGGCGATTCTGCGCCTTCCCATCCGGCGTATCGTTGGAAGCTACCGGATTGGTCTCACCGAAGCCGTGAGCCGAGACCATATCGGACTTGACGCCCTGCGAGATCATGTATTGCATCACGTTGTCAGCCCGTTTTTGAGACAGGATGACATTGGTCGTGACGCCCTGATTCGCGAGTGCCGCACCTATGGGCGTGCTATCCGTGTAGCCGTTCACGTTGATCTTGTTTTTCTGATGAGGCGCCAGGATCTTAGCCACCTTGGCAATGCTCGTCTTGGCCTCAGCCGACATCTCCCAACCGCCCGAGGGGAACAGCAACTGGCTGTTGACCGAAACCTTGATCGCATCTTGCATGCGCGTGATATGCACATCGCGGGACGAGATCTCGGAGCCCATGGTGTCGTTCAGTTCCTTGTATTGCGCCTCGAGTTCAGCATTCTTTTGCTGTGACTCGTCATATTTCTGCTGCGACACGCAGCCAGCCATCAGCAGCGTTACACCTAATACGCACAGTGTCTGAAACTTCATCATTGGGGTTCCCCTCTCACCGAGAAGTTGTACGGAAGCGATATTGTCCCCGGAAGAAAACTGCCATCCGTGGCAATGATCTTCACCGGCACACTGTGAACAAAACAAAAAGAAATCGCCTCGTACGCCCGGTCGCGTAGCAGATAAGCCCGCCATAGTGGGCGACTCGGGTAAGTAGTTTTACTTATTTTTCTCGATGGCCCGGACGTATATCGTCTTATACGGCCACAAGAGAATGACATCCATTTCAAGGCTCACGCCGAGATCAATATGGCCATGGCACTGGTCATTTGTGCCGCTGTCATCCTCTTCCTGATTCTCCGAAGTCGCCGGTCTGGTGGGGTCACAAGAGGTGGCTCTATGACTGGCCGCCAAGTGGCACGTTCAATAGAAACATTGTTGGAGAATCAAATTATCAGGATGCCCTCGAACGCCTGTGCGGAGGAAAGAAGCGCGACAGCGTTGAAATGCGCTTTGAAGCTCGGCTTATCCCCGAAAACAACAATGCCTATGATGACCAGGCAGTCAGAGTTGATATCGCCGGCATGACAGTCGGTTATCTCTCGCGAGCGAACGCGAGGACGTATCGACAACGCCTCATCAAGATGGCTACACCTGATGCGGTAATGACTTGTAGCGCGATGGTCGTGGGTGGCTGGCGGCGGTCAGTCGACGATGAGGGCGATTTCGGCGTGAAGCTCGCCATGCCACTCGCCAGGACCAAGAGCAAGCAACGAAAATGATCAGGCATACGTACCGGCCGGCGGCATATGTTCGAGGACAAGCCGGTTGACGCATCATCGGTCGTTCGCTTGCTGGTCTTGCCTAGATGACCCTTAAATCATTTCGCGGTCACAGAAATTTTCCTCGCGCGCGATGTCCGCGCCGGCCAGCTTTTGTTTCCGTCACTCTCCCTCCCTGGCTCGGCACCCTCTGCCAATGGCCGACGCGCATCAGCGTTCGCGGGAATCGTCTCCGGCAACTGCTCTAGCCGTTCCCGGGCGCGGAAAGCGCCACGCGCAACAAGCGTTTCGCGATACACGCCAACAAAATTGGGCATCGCCTTGATTGCCGCACCTCAATTCACATCGTGCACATTGCGTGCTGTGAAAGAGGGGCTTATTCGGTGAACGTTCTATAGGCGCAAACAAAAAGAGGAGCCCTCTCGGACTCCTCTTTCTATCCCATTCGATCAATGGGTTACGAATTGGTGGGCGGTACAAGGATCGAACTTGTGACCCCTACCATGTCAAGGTAGTGCTCTACCGCTGAGCTAACCGCCCGGAGCTCGCCCGGCATGCCGTGCAAGCCGCGCAGTATACGTGCTCCGGTCTCCGGCGACAACCGCCCCTCGTCAAGCCCCTCAACGCAAGGCCCGCTCGCGCAGCTGGTGGATCTGGTCGCGCAATCGGCCCGCTTCCTCGAACTCCAGGTTCTCGGCGTGCTTATACATCTGCGCCTCCAGCTTCTTGATCATGGTCGAGGCCTGGTCTGCGCTGAGCGAGGCGTACTCGCCAGCCTGCTCGGCCACGGCAGCACGTCGATCGCCTCGGCTGACACGGCCACGCGTCGACCCCTCGCTGCGCGCACCTTCCATGATGTCGGCAATGCGCCGCACCACCGATTGCGGGGTGATGCCGTGCTCCTCGTTATGAGCCTGTTGTTTCTCGCGGCGGCGTGCCGTCTCGTCCATCGCGGCCTGCATCGAACGGGTCACCTTATCTGCGTAAAGGATCGCCTTGCCGCGCAGGTTGCGTGCCGCACGACCGATGGTCTGGATCAGCGAACCGGTGGAGCGCAGGAAGCCCTCCTTGTCCGCATCCAGGATCGCCACCAGCGAGACCTCGGGCATGTCCAGGCCCTCGCGTAGCAGGTTGATGCCCACCAGCACATCGAACTCGCCCAGGCGCAGGTCGCGGATGATCTCTACGCGCTCCACTGTCTCGATGTCCGAGTGCAGGTAACGCACCTTGACGCCGTGCTCGCTCAGGTACTCGGTGAGGTTTTCAGCCATGCGCTTGGTCAGCGTGGTCACAAGCACGCGATCGCCCATGGCGACGCGTTTGTGCACCTCGCCCAGCAGGTCGTCGACCTGGGTACGAACAGGGCGCACTTCTACTTCCGGATCGATCAGGCCGGTGGGGCGCACGACCAGCTCGACGATGGCGTCGCCTGATTTCTTCAGCTCGTATTCGCGCGGCGTTGCCGAAACATAGATCGAGCGCGGAGCACGAAGCTCCCATTCTTCGAAACGGAGAGGGCGGTTATCCATGGCCGACGGCAGACGGAAACCGAACTCCACCAGCGTCTCCTTGCGCGAGCGGTCGCCCTTGTACATGGCGCCCAGCTGCGGAATCGTCACATGCGATTCGTCGACCACCAGCAACGCATCAGCAGGCAGATAGTCGAACAACGTCGGCGGTGGCTCGCCCGGCCCGCGTCGCGTGAGATGGCGCGAGTAGTTCTCGATACCCTGGCAGTAGCCCACCTCGGCCATCATCTCGATGTCGAAGCGCGTGCGCTGATCCAGGCGCTGCGCCTCGACCAGCTTGTTGTCCTTGTAGAGCTGTTCCAGCCGCTCTTTCAACTCGACCTTGACGGTCTCGATCGCGTTGAGCACGCTCTCGCGTGTGCTCGCGTAATGCGTGCGCGGATAGACCGTGTAGCGCGGCACTTTACGAATGGTTTCGCCGGTGAGCGGGTCGAACAGCGACATGTTTTCCACCTCGCCATCGAACAGCTCGATGCGCAATGCCTCCGTCTCGGATTCGGCGGGAAATACATCGATCACCTCACCGCGCACACGATACGTGCCTCGACGCAACTCCAGTTCGTTGCGTGTGTATTGAAGCTCGGTCAGCTGACGGATCAGCGCGCGTTGATCGATGCGCTCGCCCTTCGCCAGGATCAGGCGCAGCGACAGGTAATCCTCAGGATCACCCAGGCCGTAGATCGCCGATACGGTGGCGACGATGATCGAGTCCTTGCGCGACAACAAGGCTTTGGTCGCAGCCAGGCGCATCTGCTCGATGTGTTCGTTGATCGAGGCATCCTTCTCGATGAAGGTATCCGAGGCCACCACATAGGCTTCTGGCTGGTAGTAGTCGTAGTAGCTGACGAAGTATTCCACCGCGTTGTGCGGAAAGAACTCCTTGAACTCGCCATACAGCTGCGCCGCGAGCGTCTTGTTCGGCGCCATCACGATGGTTGGTCGCTGCACTTGCTGGATGACGTTGGCGATGGTGTAGGTCTTGCCCGAGCCGGTGACACCCAGCAGCGTCTGGGCCGCGAGCCCGGCCTCGAAGCCCTCGGCAAGTTTGCGAATAGCCTCGGGCTGATCGCCGGATGGCTTGTAGGGTGAAACCAGTTCGAAGCGGTCAGTCATGGCAGGCTACATGCGGTCGCGTGGAAGCATTTTAAATCGCCCTGCTGACAGGGCCCGTCAGCAGGCTACGACAACAACACCATCTAGCCGACGACTGCGATGGGTCGACAGACTGGATAGCCTGCGCCCTCCATCGGCGCAGGGAGAGGCGCGTGAGGCAACGACACGAACGAGGCCAATCCAATGGCCTGCGCGGTTTCACACTGATCGAGCAGATCCTGACCACCATGATCATTGCCGTGCTCGCCTGCATGGCAGCGCCGGCCCTGGGGCATCTGGTCAGGCGCAATCGGCTCCAGACAGCTCAGTCGGACATCATTGCCGCGCTCCAGCAAGTGCGCAGCCTTGCCCTTCATACACGTCAACGCGCCATGCTGTGCCCTACTCGCGACGGTGAGCATTGCTCCGACGAACTGCATTGGGAGAACGGCTGGCTGCTTGGGCATTATCGCAGCGACCGCGCTGATCAATTGGACGATGCGCCTGCGCTGGTCGCCAGCGTTCACGACCAGATCACCATCCTGAGCACCACGGGCCGCCGCCGCATCCGTTTCCAGGCCGATGGGACCGCACATGGCAGCAACGCCAGCTTCACGCTGTGTCGCACCGGACTAGCTGAAGAGGCCCTCGCCGTGACCGTCGCCAATTCAGGCCGAGTATTTGGCGCCAAAGCCTCACCGGAGCAGGCGAACCGTTGCGCCAACGGCGGCTGAAATCACCGCAAATATCCCCAGGCCATAAAAAAACAAGGCCCCACATCGCTGTGAGGCCTTGTCGAATATGGCGCCCGAAGCTGGACTCGAACCAGCGACCCCCTGATTAACAGTCAAGTGCTCTAACCAGCTGAGCTATTCGGGCGGGGTGAGCTAGATAGTTTGAATATCCAGCGCCGGGCTGTCAAGACGTTTTCCGTGACCGAAACGGCTTCAGCTGGTCGCTTCGCCGGTGAGAACCCGATAGCAAGGCACATAGGCCGTGCCGCCTGGCAGCTTCATGCGGCTCTGCCCCACAAATGCCTTCAGCAGCTCATCGAGCGCCTGCATCACGTCGCCATCGCCATCGATATCGAACGGGCCGTTCTGCTCGATGGCGCGCATGCCATCTTCCTTCACGTTGCCCGCGACGATGCCGGAGAAAGCACGGCGCAGGTCCGCCGCCAGCTCGTGGCGCGGACGGTCGCGATGGATGGCCAGCGCGCGCATGGCCTCGTGCGTCGGACGGAACGGCAGCTGGAACGCATACGGGATGCTGAGCGACCAGTTGAAGAAGAACGCGTCCTTGGTATCGAGGCGATAGTTGCGCACCTTGTCGATGCCGCGAACCATCGCCCGCGCAACTGCGGCCGGGTCATCAACGATGATCTGGTAGTGCTGCGCCACGCTGTCGCCCATGGTCAGGCGCAGGAAACGGTCGATCTGTTCGAAATAGGCGGCCGACTGTTTCGGACCGGTGAGGATCAGCGGGAACGGAACGCCCGCGTTGTCCGGATGCAGCAGGATGCCCAGCAGATAGAGGATTTCCTCCGCCGTGCCCACGCCACCCGGGAACACGATGATGCCGTGGCCCATACGTACGAAGGCTTCGAGACGCTTCTCGATGTCCGGCATGATCACCAGGTGATTCACGATCGGATTGGGCGATTCGGCCGCGATAATGCCCGGCTCGGTGATACCAATGTATCGATTGTTGCGGCGACGCTGTTTGGCGTGAGCGATCGTGGCGCCCTTCATCGGCCCCTTCATGGCGCCCGGGCCGCAGCCCGTGCAGATATCCAGGCCACGCAAGCCGAGCTGATAACCCACCTGCTTGGTGTATTCGTATTCGTCGCGCGAGATCGAATGGCCACCCCAGCACACCACAAGGTTGGGATCGATCTGCGGCTTGAGGATGCGCGCGTTGCGCAGGATCTCGAACACCACGTGGGTGAGACCGACGCTGTCGTCCAGGTCGAAATTGCCCTGCTCCATCTGCGTCGACACGTAGACGATGTCGCGTACCACGGCCACCAGCAATTCGTTGATACCGCGGATGATCTGGCCATCGACGAACGCCTGCGACGGCGCATGCGTCAACTCAATCTTGATGCCGCGATCCTGCTGCAGCACCTGGATGTCGAAATCGGGGAACTGTTCGAGGATCGTGCGCGGATCATCGCTCATGCTGCCGGAAGTCAGCACCGCCAGCGCGCAACGGCGCAGCAAGGCGTGCATGCCCGACCCACTGGCATCGCGCAGGCGGGCCACTTCGTTACGGGAAAGAATATCCAGGCCACCGGCGGGCGAAATGCGCGCGCTGACGGTGGTGGCTCGACCGGACTTGCCGGCTTGCGTGTCATTCATTGAAGCATTCTCCTGGCCGCGCCATCGCGGCTCATACGTCCGCGTGAAACGACGCGGACCGTGTAGCTTCCCGCGCCGGGCATAGCAGGGTCAAGCTGCGGGGCTTTTTCACATTTCCCCAATAAAAAGCCGGCGCCCTTTCGGACGCCGGCTCCATACATCGAAGATCGCAAAAGCTCGCGTTAGAACGTGTAACGCAGGCTCAGCATCGCAGACCAGCGCGAAGCCGGGTTGACCTTCGTTGCACTGTTGTCGGTCGAGCTGTCGTACACGGTCTTCGGACCCGGCTGGTAGTTGCCATTGGCATCGGTCGGCAGGCTGTAGATGTACTTGCCGGTAGCTGGATCGACGCCTGCGAAGTTGGCCAGCGTACGGATGTACGGGAAGCCCACGTAGTTCTGCTGGCCCCACTTGTCGTTCATCAGGTTCAGGACGTTGTAGATGTCCAGGCGAATCTCGCCCTTGTTGCCCTTGAAGAAGCCAGGCACTTCCTGACTGAAGCTCAGATCGAGCTGGTTGATCCATGCGGACTTGGCGGCATTGCGGCCAGCCACCTTGCCCTGGTGATCGCGCAGATAGTCGTCGCTCTTGATGAAATCGTAGAACTGCTGCTCAAGGTTGGCAGCCTGCGCGGGCGAGGCGGCCTTGATGATCACCTGACCGGGCTGCGGGATGTAGA
Organism: Dyella sp. OK584; assembly: GCF_057787755.1. Classification (NCBI taxonomy): domain Bacteria; kingdom Pseudomonadati; phylum Pseudomonadota; class Gammaproteobacteria; order Lysobacterales; family Rhodanobacteraceae; genus Dyella; species Dyella sp. OK584. Next base: position 2,228,066 of record NZ_CM173542.1, on the reverse strand, counting down.
CCAGGTCGCGAGCGTAGCTGTCGCCGTTGGAGTCGTTGCCGAACACCCAGCTGTACGGCACACCGCTGTGGCCATCATAGAAGGCGCTAACCGTCGTGGCGTAGTTGCCGAAGAAGGCGTGCGACCAGGCCACCGACGCATTCACGCGCAGCGGAACGTTGGTGTTGGAGGTGGAAGCGACGTCTTCGTTCGGGTTGTACCAGGCGTTGTTGCTGAAGTTCGACGTAGCCTGGCTGGATGTACCCGGGTTCACTTCCGTGGCATGCGAGCCGGTCACCGCAAAGCTGGCGGACCAATCGTTGGAGAACGCCTTGCTCAACGACAGCGTCAGCGAATCGGCTCCGCCCTTGCTGGTGTTGGTGAGGTACGTGACGCCCTGAGCGAATCGATTGTCGGCACGGATGCGAGCGTTGTTGCCGGTGATGGCATTACCCGCAGCGTTCGCGTTGCAGTTGGCGCCCGTCGTACCACCGACCGCAGCCGAACCACCGATGCAGCCGTAGTAGGTGAAACGGCCGTCCGGCATGATGCCCGACGGATCGCCAATGTTGAGGTTCTTGTAGAGGATCGCGTTGCGCACATCGATGTGCTGGTATTCGGCGCTCGCGATGATGCCCATCCACGGCAGTTCGCGGTCGATCGCCAGCGACGCCTTCCACACGCTCGGCAGCTGGAAGTTCGGATCGATGGTGTCCACGGCCATCTGCGGCTTCGTGCCGGCACCGCTGGTGTTCTGCGCAAGCGGATCGGCGCTGAAGGTCGGGCAAGGAACGTTCACACCGCTGAACCGGCACAGACCGTTGGCCTGACGGTCGTACTGGTACGTGACGATGTTGATGCCGTTGTTCTGGTAAGGATTGGTCATCCACACCGTCGGCGGGCTGGACTGGAACAGGCCAACGCCACCGCGCAACTGGGTCTTCAGATCGGTGTCAAAGGTGTAGTTGAACGACAGGCGCGGCTGCACGAGGGTGCTGCCATTGACCGTGGCTGCATTGCTGAAGCCGAACTTCTGCTCGAACGTGGCGTTGTACAGCGGCTTGTCGTCGGTCAGGTACTTGTTGACGCGGAAGCCGTACTGCACCGACAGGTTGTTGTTGACCTGCCAGGTGTCCTGCAGGAAGAAATCATGCTCGCGCAGCTCCCACTTCGCGGCGATGTCGCTCAGCGAGTAGGTCGGCGCCGGCTGGTACAAGTTGTAACCGGTGTAGGCTGCGTTTTCGAAAGCACCGATGCTGTTGAAGGTATACGCACCGAACTCGGTGCGGCCGAACAAGTTGTAGATGCGATTGCGGCCAAGGTTGAAGCCACCCTTCACCGTGTGATCGCCCAGATACAGCGTGCCAGCCCAGAACGCCGTCAGATCCTTCACCGAGGCCGCGTTGTAATGGCTGAACTGGTCCTCGCCAAGATTGACGGTCGGACCCGTAGCGGTATTGGTGTTGTTGACGCGCACGGTGATCATCGGCTGCTGCGTCGAGACGGTGCGGTTCAGCGAAAAATCGCTGTAGGCAATCTTGGTCTCGGTCGAGAAGATGTCGTTCCAGTCGTCGAAGAACTGCAACGTGTAGTTCTTGTTGTTGGTATTGACGTTGTACCAGTAGCTGCTCAGGCCGATGCTCGTAGCACCATTACCCTGCGGATTCGGCTTGAATTCCTTGGTCTGCTGGTAGGCGAAGCTGGCGCGGTGCTGGTCGGTGATGTTCCAGTCGATCTTGGCCAGATAGCGCTTGTCCTGCAGGTCGCCTGCATCGGCGCCAAGACTGCCCGGCGTCAGGCCCAGCTTGTTCGCCGCAGCGATGATGCGGTCCAGATCAGCCTGGGAGACTTTGTTGCCGGTGGAGCTGGTGAGGCTCGTGTCGAGACCGTTGGCTGCGCCCGAGCTCAGGCCGGTGATCTTTTCCTTCTCGAAGCTGCCGAAGAAGAACAGCTTGTCCTTGATGATCGGGCCGCCGAAGGTCGCGCCAGCCTTCCAGTTGGTGTCGAACTCGGTGTAGTCACGATTGGTGTCCAGCCAACCGGCCTTGCCCACCATGCTGTCGGCATTCTTGTAGGTGTAGTAGACCGAACCGTGATAATCGTTGGTACCGCTCTTGGTCACCGCATTGATCTCGGCGCCGACCGCGTCGGAAACGACATCGTAGTTGGCGGTCGAGATGCTGTATTCCTCGATCGTGTCCATCGAGACCGGCGAGCCAACGGTCGGCAGGCCGCTGCCGTTCAGGCCGAACGGGTCGCCCACGCCCAGGCCGTCAACCTTGATGCTGTTGAGGCGGGCGTTCTGGCCGTTGGCCGAGATCGCGCCAGTCACATGGTCCACATTGACGCGCGGATCGAGGCGAGCGATGTCGGCGATGTTGCCGCTCGGCGTCGGAGTCATCTTCAACTGGCGCTGCGAGACGTTGGTCGACAGACCCTTGTTCTCGGCCGTGAAGAGCTGCTGGCCGGCAATGGCGGAAACAGTCACGCCTTCGAGATTCTGCGCGGCCTGAGCGGCACCCATGGTCAGGTTGACCGCGGTGTCCTGTGATAGCTGCAGATAGACGTTGTCCTGTTCGGACTGGGTACCTTCCTTGACGACCTTGACGTCGAACGGACCGCCGACACGCAGACCCTGGGCGGCATAGCGGCCGCTGGCATCCGTGGTGGTGGTCTTGGTGGTACCCGTGGGCTCATGCACGATCTGGACGGTGGCGCCGGCCACCGGCTGGCCGCCGGCATCTACCACACGGCCACTGATCGAGGAGGAGGTGTCCTGCGCCAGCACAGGCGCGGTCGCCAGCAGCGTGGCAATCGCCACCGGCAGAAGTTTCGTGCGCAAAGAGTAGTTCATCGAGATTCGATCCCCTGACAGATTCGCAAAAAAGGGCATGGGACCAGCACAGAGGAGTCCCATGCCCCTCCGCCACCGTCTTAAGTGACTGATTCCCGTAATTATTTGATGCGTCCTGGGGAGCTTCTTGAAGCCGCCAGCCTGGACTCATCACGACGAATGTAAGCGCATTTTATTACAAATTCGTAACTTTTTGACAAATTCCTCACATTTCCTTCGCCGCATCCTTACGCAATTCGCATGCTCTTGCCCTTGACCTGGTCCGCAGGAAGCAAAAAAAACCGGCGCCTTTCGACGCCGGTTCAAAGACAGACAAGTTTTTCCAGGAAATCAGAAGAACGAGGCGCCCACCGTCACCATGAAGGTGCGCGGCTCTAGCAGCGAGTAGTACGGCGCGGACGTCGCGAGTGGCTTGCCGTCCGGACCCACGTAGCCCGCACTGTTGTTCGCCAGGAACGCACCGGCGTTGTTGGCATTGGTGAACGCGTGGTGGTCGGTGATGTTGGACACGTTGAGCTTGATGTACGGCTTGCGGAACCAGCTCGCCCAGTCGTTGAAGCGGTAGCCGGCGTTCAAGCCGAAGGTGCTGTAACCCCCGACCTTTTCGGTGTTCATGAAATCGCCGTACATCGAGCTGTGGTAGTTGCCATAGATGCTCGCCCACAGCGGGCCGTTGTCATAGCTCAGCGCGGTGTACACGAGATTGCGCGGCGTATTGAACAGCTGCTTGCCTTCCGTCGGATACAGCACGTACTGGCCAGCCTTGTTCTTGCCTGCGTTGAGATCGCTCTCAACGGTGGCCTCGGTGTAGGTGTACGAACCGTAGATCTTCCAGGCCTCAGTGAAGTTGAAGCTCGCCTCGGCGTTGAAGCCCTGCTGCTTCACGCGGGCGATCTCGGTATACACCGGCTCACCCGTGAGCTGGTCCTTCGCAGAGATGGTCTTGTTGTTGAAGTTGCTGTGATAGACCATCACATTGGCCGAGAAACGATCGTTGTAGAAGCGATAGCCGAGGTCATTGTTCCAGGCCGACTCCGGCTTGTTGGCAGCCGTGCCGGTGATCTGGTTGAGGAACACGGCGCCATTCGGCGGCGCGCGGAACGTCTCGCCGATGCCGTAATAGATCTGGCTGTTCTCGTTGGGCGAGAACTTCACACCTGCGGTCGGCGTCACCTTGTGGTACGTGCCCGACAAGTCGGCATCACCGAACTCCTTGCCAAAACCGCCCGTGGAACCGGGGTTCTCATACGCAAAGCCCGAGCGATCCACATGCAGGTAAGCCACACCCGCGGTGAACAACCACTGGTCATTCGGCGTCCACGTATCGGTGATGAAACCCTTCTTGATCTCGGTCGTGGTGTATTCCTCGTAGGCGTTCTGGATCTGGCCATCGGGATACAGCACATAGTTCGAGTCGCCCCAGGTGTTGTTCGGCACGCCGGTGGCCCAGCTGGCCATGCTGAAGCGGTCGTTCTGCTGCTGGCGTGTGCGCTCGTACCAGAATCCGTATTCGAGCGCGTTGTCGGTGCTCAGGTCCTGGTTGAACTTCGCGATCACACCCGGACGATAGGTGGTGCTGCTGCTGAAACCGTACACCAGCGCCTTCTTGCCATTCGGGCCCGTGACGATGGAACCATCCTGGTTCAGATCCTGATGCGCCGATTCGTACAGATTCTGGGTCGCATTGGTAGTCTCGGCGAAGAACGAGTTGCCGGTACCGCCACCGCCATCGCCGTACTGGAAGTACGGCACCACCGACAAGCGGAGCGTGTCGGCCAGCTTGAACTCGCCATCCAGGCTGAACATGTAGTTGCGGAACGGATTGGTGTGCAGCTGATAGTACTGGCTGTCGCCCGGCGTATAGGTCGTGTCGTAGTCGTAGAAGTAGCCGTGCTTTTGCAGGTCAGACTTGCCCAGGCTGTAGTAGCTATTGCGCACTTCGCGGTTGTACTGCAGCGACGCGCTGATCGAGTTGTTTTCGTTGATCGTCCACAGCGACTTGCCTTCGACCTTGGTGACATTCAGGTCACCCGCACCGCGCCACTTGTCGACCGAGTTATCCGAATAGGACAACCAGGAACGCACCGGACCCGTGTCGCCCGTGTTCAAACGCACGAAGGTGCGACGGTAATCATGCGAGCCCAGCGACTGCGTGAAGTCCACGCCCGCCGTATGTGACGGATCGATGGTCGCCCAGGCGATGTGACCGCCGGCGGCGCCCGAATCGGGCATGTCCACGTCAGGAATGCCCTGCAGCACCGTGATGTCACCATAGTTTTCGGAGTCGCCGTACTCCGTGGCGTACACCGCGTAGCTACCCGAGTCGGTGATCGGCGCGCCATTCACCGTCACACCGATTTCGCTGGAGTTGAAGCCGCGAATGGAATAGTTGCCGTCCGACAGGCCGGTCACGTCGTCGGTGGAGGCGTTCACGCCCGGGATGCTGCTGATCATCTGGGTGAAGTTGCTGCCCGGCGGTGCCTTGACGATGGCATCGCGGCCGATGGTCGAAACCGCCTTCGGCGCCGTCTGCACCGACATCAGACCGCCACCTAGCGACAGGCTCTGTGCCTGCACCGTCACCGTGTTCAATTCCTGAACGCGCTTGGTGTCGTTGGACGTCGTGCTGTTGGAGGTGCTCGACACACTGCTGCGCTGCGTCACCTCTTTGTTGGCGACAGGCTGATCCGTTTGGCTGGCGGCATCCTGGGCCACGACAGAACCTGCAGCCATACAAAACACGACAGCGATCGCCATGGAAAGGTGGTTCCGTTTCATCATCTCGATTTCCAGAAGTTACAAAGTTGGAGGGACCGGACAGCCCGGGGGCGACTGGCCAACGGCTTTGGGGACAGGGAGGAGCATCACCCGCTAGAAAACCCTTTCGATGGCCGAAAGAAAATGCGCAACCATTTGTATGGAAACGTAATTTCATGCCATTTAACGTAATTTTAAACGTTTCCTTTGGGCGTAAAAAAACCCGATCGGTTGAGATCGGGTAGAAATTACGAAATCCATTGAATACGTCGGCCAATGCAGCGAAACGCCCCTTCGCATTGACCAACCCCGCTAAGGGTCACATAAGTATTTTACAGAAAATTGACCAATGAATCACAGAAACTCAAAAAATCGCAGGATGCGATCTGAGTCCTGGTGCCCCATGGCGGCCTTCGGCGAGGACGGCATCCTTGCGTGGTGACACGCAAGGATGCTTGCAACTCATTTGCCGAGATAGCGGGTGCGCTTAGCCGGCTTGAGTGTCGCCAGATCCAGCATTACCAGGCCATCAACGCAGCCTGAGAAACCCGGGTCTTCACCGAAATCGAGAAACTGCACCCCTTCTGGCTCAACCAGATCGACATACTGGCGATAGAGCACTGGCAGGCTCACACCGAGTGCGTCCAGATGATGTTTGAGCTTGCCTAGGCCCGTGGCGGGATCCAGGCCGGCGAGCGCGTCGCGCACCAGGTCGATCACCGCCGGCGACACCACGAATGGCTGCCGTGCCGAGGCCAGGCCCGGCGCGCCGAAATAATGCTGATGAGCCGCGGCGATCCATTCACGCGCCTCACGCGGGAGGCTCACCGACATGCTCACCGGACCGAACAGGTAACGCAGTTCCGGATGGCGCTGCAGGTACAGGCCAATGCCCTGCCATAGCTGATCGAGTGCACGGGAGCGCCAATAGGCCGGCGCGATGAAACTGCGACCCAATTCCAATCCCTGAGCCAGGCGTGATTCGAGTGCCGGCGAGTAGTTGAACAGGCTGGAGGTGTACAGGCTGGCCATGCCACGCTCGGCAATAAGGTGCCCACCATGCCCAAAGCGGTACGAACCCACGATGCGCAGCGCTTTCGGATCCCATAGCACCAGATGCTCGTAATGCGGGTCATAAGCGTCAAGATCGCGGCGCGCACCCGTGCCCTCGCCCACCTTGCGGAATGTCAGCTCGCGCAGGCGACCGATCTCGCGCAGCACAACGCTATCGGATGCGCCCTTGAATAAAAGAATCTGCTTGCCGTCGTTGAGATCAGCCAGCTTCTCGGCCTGTAATTGCAGCTCGGCCGCCACGCGATCGGTCGGCTCCGGGTGCGCCAGCGGCGCTTGTCCACCGAAGATGAGTCCACGATGACGTCCCACACGATAAACGTGCCGACGCATCAATTTGGCCGCGCGCTTGGCGGAACCGCCGCTCTGCTCTTCCAGTTCTTCGATCCCGACCAACGCACCCACGCTGAAACCGATGCGACGGCTTACCGGCGATATGGCCTCGCGCGGCAGCATGGCTGTGCTGAGCGGCTTGGCCAGCATCGACAGTCCGTAGAACATTGCCGAATTGCGCGCCGCCACGTGGATCGGCAGCACCGGCGCCTTGCTGTGGAAGGCCAGGCGGGCAAAGCCTTCGGACCAGCGACCATCCCTTACACCGTCGGGACGGATGCGGGAAACCTCGCCCGCTGGAAACACGATCAGCGCCTCGCCATTGTCGAGCGCCCGGTAGATTTCACGCATGCGTGATGCTGCGCCCTTGCCGAACACATCGACCGGCAGCAGTAACTTGTGCAGTTGGGGAATCGACATCAGCCAGTCGTTGGCCAGGATACGTACGTCGCTGCGTACCGAGCCGACCAACTGGAGCAGGGTCAATGCATCTATCATGCCCAGCGGGTGATTGGCGACGATCAACACCCCGCCTTCGACGGGGATGTTTTCGCGTTCACGCGGGTTGACGAAGTAACTGACGCCGAGCAGTTCGAGCGAGCGCTCGACGAAATCGAAGCCTTCCGCCTCGCCGATAGCATCAAGCGTCCGGTTGAAACCATCCTCATCGGCCAATCGGCCCAGCATGCCGGCCATCGGCCGGAGGATCAGGGGATGTTGCGCCAACCATGGCAGACGTTCGGTGAGGGTCTGTTCAACGCTGAGCATGACCGCCTCCTGGGATTAATCCCAAATGCTGGTAGCGGATTATGACAGCAAGGTTATGCGGAGAGGACCGAAAGATCACGTAAGCGGAACTACCTTACGTTTCAAACAGCGAGATGCAGGTAGGCCGCTATTCCGCTGAGGAACATCTGCACGGACAACGCAATCAGCAACATGCCCATCACCCGCTCAAGCGCAGTGAGTACGCTTTCACCCAGCCAGCGGAACAGATAGGTGGAGAACAAAAGGATCACTGCCGTGGCCAGCCATGCGCCCAGCAGGGCGATGGCCCAGTCTGCGGTCCGACCTGGCTGGGTATTGGTGAGCAGCAGCAGCGCCGCCATCGCGGAGGGCCCGGCCACACCGGGAATCGCCATCGGTACGATGAACGGCTCGCCTTCGCCTGGCTTGCCGAAGATGCCGCCACCGTCGGCCGGCGGAAACACCATTCGGATGCCGATAAGGAACAGCACGATGCCGCCGGCAATGCTGATGGACTCCTGCTTGAGCTGCAGCAATCTGAGGATGTGCTGGCCACCTATCAGGAAAACCAACAGCACGCCAAGAGCGATCAGCAGCTCGCGCACCATCACGTGACGCCGACGCTTGGGCGGCACATCCTTCAGCAGGCTGAGAAAGATCGGGATGTTGCCCAGCGGATCCATGATGAGGAACAGCAGGATCGCCGCCGATAGCGTGGTCATCTGCGCTTCCATGTCAGCCACGCTCCTGCTGCATGGTCACGCCTGCACGCGAAGGTCGAGCGTCGCGCCGCGCGCTGCCCTGCCCTGCGCACCAAGGAGATAGATTGCTGCCTCAGCGGTGGCATCCGGCAGTGGTTGAATGGTGGTGTCCTCGCCGAAATAAGCAGCGCGACGGAACGTGGTGCGCATCGGTGCAGGCAGCAACGCATGTGCACGCATCGACGTCTTCTCGGTTTCCTGATGCAGTATCTCGACGAATCGCTCCAGTGCCGCCTTGGACACACCATAGCCGCCCCAGTGCGCACGCTGCATCAGGTCAGGATCGTCCAGCACGAACACCACAGCGCTGTCCGGCGCCTGCGTCAGCAACGGCATGCAGGCCTGGGTAAGTGCGAACGGCGCCGATACGTTCACATGCATGGCGCGCAACCAGTCGTCCGGCTTGTGTACGGCAAGCGGCGTTAGTCCGTTGAAGCTCGCAGCCGCATGAACGATGCCATCCAGACGTCCAAAATCACGTTGCAGACCTTCGGCCAGCGCCTCGTAATCGCGCGGCGTAGCCACTTCCATATCCAGCGGATGGATGATCGGTTCCGGCAGACCTTCTCCCACCATCGCATCGTAGAGTTGCTCAAGCTGGCGCTTGCGCCGGCCGGTAATCACCACCGTGGCGCCTGCGCGCGACGCAGCGCGCGCCACTGCCGCACCTAAACCACCATAGGCGCCTGTCACCAGCACCACTCGACCACTCAGCGAACCAGCGGGCAGCGCCCAATCCAGCGGCAGGCGCACAAAAGGAAGCGCCATCAGGAATTGGCCCCGGTTACTTCGGCGGCCATGCGCGTCAACTCACCGGAGACCTTCAGATCCTCGATGATGTCGCAGCCACCGATCAGTTCGCCCTGGATGAAGAGCTGCGGGAACGTCGGCCAATTGGCGTAATGCGGCAGCGCGGCGCGCACTTCCGGATCAGCCAGCACGTTCACCGCATGGAACTGCGCGCCAGCGTCCTTCAACGCCTGCGCAGCGCGGCTTGAAAAGCCGCACATGGGGAACTGCGGCGTGCCCTTCATGAAGAGCACGATGGCGTGTTCGGCCAGCACGGCCTTGATTCGCTCGTTAACGTCCATAGTCTTGTCATTCATCATTACAATGCGTCTAGATCGGTAGTGTATCAGTCGTGTATCGGAAGCCGCCCGCCCGGGTGCACCGGTCCGACCCCTTTCCTCAGCCAACGCCCAGGAGCCACAACATGGCGATCGAACTCCCCCCCTTGCCCTATGAAAAGAACGCGCTCGAGCCGCACATCTCCGCCGAGACGCTGGAGTATCACTATGGCAAGCACCACCAGGCCTACGTGACCAACCTCAACAACCTGATCAAGGGCACCGAGTTCGAGAACGCTGCGCTGGAAGACATCATCAAGAAGTCCTCCGGCGGCGTGTTCAACAACTCGGCCCAGATCTGGAACCACACCTTCTACTGGCACTCGCTCAGCCCGAATGGCGGCAAGGAGCCGACCGGCAAGCTGGCCGACGCCATCACCAAGGCCTTCGGCTCGGTGGAGAAGTTCAAGGAAGAGTTCACCAAGTCGGCCGTGGGCAACTTCGGCTCGGGTTGGACCTGGCTGGTGCAGCGTCCGGATGGCTCGCTGGGCATCGTCAACACGTCCAACGCCGCCACGCCGATCACCGGCAGCGACAAGCCGCTGCTGACCTGCGACGTGTGGGAACACGCCTATTACATCGACTACCGCAACGCCCGTCCGAAGTACATCGAGGCGTTCTGGAACCTGGTCAATTGGGACTTCGCGGCCAAAAATCTGGCTTAATTTCCTGGGATTCGATGAAAAAACGGAGCCAGTAACGGCTCCGTTTTTTCATGGGCAGCGCTTAGCCAAGTTCGCGTACCGCCGGATCGACCTGCTCGTCGCGATGGAGTGCATGAGCAATGCCGGAAAGGCGTTCAACCAACTCCCGGGCATTGACGGCACACACCGTGGCATGCCCGACCTTGCGGCCCACACGCGGCTGCTTGCCGTAATCGTGCCAGTGCGCATCCACCGCCTCGAGCACCGGTTTGGCATCGGGCAGTTCGCCGATCCAGTTGAACATGGCCGACAACCCGCGCGCCGAGGTATCTCCCAGCGGCAGGCCAAGCACTGCTCGCACGTGATTCTCGAACTGACTGGTGAGCGCACCCTCGATGGTCCAGTGACCGGAGTTGTGCACCCGCGGCGCCATCTCGTTGCCGAGCAGCTCTCCATCCTTGACGAAAAGCTCCAGCGCGAACACACCCACGTATTCGAGTTTTTCCGCCAACGTACGGGCCAACATCGTGGCCTGTTCTTGCAAAGACGCAATATCAGGTGCCGGCGCGAGGCTGAGCGAAAGCACGCCGTCGGTATGCCAGTTCTGGGTTAACGGCCAGGTGCGGAATTCACCATCGCGTCCGCGCACGGCGATTACCGACAGCTCGCGGTCGAACGGCACAAACGCTTCCAGAATCAGTCCATGCGCAGAAGCCTGGGCGCCGAGCGCGGCCCAGGCCGCATCGGCATCCGCCAGGGTCTTGATGCGGAACTGCCCCTTGCCGTCATAGCCAAGGCGACGAGTCTTGAGGATGGCCGGCGCACCGATGGCAGCCAATGCGTGATCCAGATCGTCGCGGGTGTCGATGGCCTTGAACTCTGGTGTGCGCAGACCGCACTCGCGGAACAAGGTCTTTTCGGCCAGGCGGTCCTGCGCTACGGCCAGCGCGCGCGGCGCGGGAAACACGTCGACGTGCTTGGCCAGCCAATGCGCGGTCTCTGCCGGCACGTTCTCGAAATCGAAGGTGACGACGTCGACCTGCCGGGAGAAATGCTCCAGCGCGTCGTAATCGGTCCAATCGGCTACCACCAGCGGCGCCACCTGGCCAGCACAGGCGTCAGCGGCGCTATCGACCACCAGGCTCTTCACACCCAACGGAGCCGCCGCCAGCGCCAGCATGCGGGCGAGCTGACCACCACCCAGGATGCCCAGGACGGGTTGACGACGGACGGTCACGCGCGCGGGTCCGGATGGTCGAGCACGCTCTGGGTCTGGCGTGCGCGGTAGGCATCCAGTGCGGAAGCGAGAGACGGATCGTGCAGGGCCAGCACCGATGCCGCCAGCAACCCGGCATTGACCGCGCCTGCCCGGCCAATGGCCAGCGTGCCGACCGGGATACCTGCCGGCATTTGCGCGATCGACATCAGGGAGTCCATGCCGTTGAGCGCCTTCGATTGCACGGGCACACCGAGCACCGGCAGCCGCGTCTTGGCCGCGAGCATGCCCGGCAGGTGCGCCGCGCCACCGGCGCCGGCGATGATCACCTGGATGCCGCGACCAAGTGCCTCTTCGGCGTACTGGAATAGCAGGTCCGGCGTGCGGTGCGCCGACACCACCCGAACCTCATGCGCAACGCCGAGTTCGGCCAGCACGCCAGCGGCGTGCTCCATGGTTTCCCAGTCCGAACGGGAGCCCATCACAACACCCACGCGCGGCGGGAGGGAAGTCGAGGTCATGACCCAAGCCATCCAAAAGGGTTATTGTACGGACTTTCCGCGTTTCGGCACGATCCCGCTCCCATGGATAAACGCTTGCTCGACATCCTGTGCTGCCCAGTCAGCAAGGTCCCGGTCCGCCCTCTCAACCGCGCTGAAGTGGATGCCCTCAACGGCGCCATCGGGGCCGGCCAAGTCCAAAACGTGGCGGGCGTGGCCGTACGCGACCCGTTGTCGGAAGGCCTGATCACCACCGATCGCAAGGTGATCTACCGGGTCGAGGACGGCATTCCGGTGATGTTGCCGGAAGAAGGCATTGGCACCCTTCAGCTGCGGGATTTTCCGGCCGCCGCCTAGGCGTTGGCGCGTCAGCCAGCCGCAAGACCCTACGTGCCCTGTGAACGCGTCGACATATCGCGACGCAAAGCATGACAGCGCGCCCGCCTTACCTTATTGTAGGTGTGCGTATTGTCGAATGGGCTGAACGCTCATCGGCATCACTTCAGGGGTGTGGCGATGAAAGACGCCAGTGAATCATCCAACATCGTCAGCCTGAGCCAGCGCCTGGACCCATCCAGCGAGCGCGGAGGCGCCCTCTTGAACACCGTCCGGGACATCGCTGGCCGCCGCCTGCAGATCTTGATCAACGGCATGTTCGAGCATGTCGACGACGCACTGTTCGACCTGGCCGAGAAGGCCGAGAACAATGCTGCCCAGATGCACTACTTCGACGGCATGCGCGAAGTGCGCAAGCGCCGCCCGATGGTTGAGCGCGGCTTCCTGGCCCAGATCTCACGCGAACTGACCGACTTCGCCGCCAACTACCGCAACGCCTCTGGCAATCCCGGCATACCGTCCCTGCCCATCGGCTCGGTGGAGCTGTCGCTGGTGGCGGACAACGAGCTGGAAGAATCGCTGGCCATCACCAGCATGATCGGCAAGAACGAAACCCGCCTCACGCGCGAGCTGTTCGCGGTCAACCAGCGTCTATCGGTCATCTACGGCGGCATCAAGATTGAGGACGGCTCCAATCCGGTCGGGCCGGCCGCACTCTCCCAGGCGTTCCGCCAGGCGATGCGCGAGCTCAACGCCGAGATGCGCGTCAAGCTCATCATCTACAAGCTGTTCGACCGCTATGTGCTGGCCTCGCTGGACGAGCTGTACCAGGAGATCAACGCCGAGCTGATCCGTGCGGGTGTGTTGCCGCAACTGCGCCATGAGGTCGCGCGCGCGGGCGGTGGAGCGCGCGCAGGCGGCACTGCCTCCGGCGGCGCGCCGGGTTCGGCTGCAGAAGCCGCCGAGGGTGTGGCATTCCTCGCTGAAGATGAAAACGCCTCCAGCGAGCTGCTGCAGACCTTGCGCACGCTCTTCAGTGCTCGCCGCGGCGGGCCCGAGACGGCGATGCGGGTGCCCGCCGGCGCCCTGCAGATGCCCAGCGCCAATGAGCTGATCGGGGCATTGAGTGTTCTGCAGAGCCAAGCGGCGATCAGCCAGCAGTTGCCCTTGCGCGCAAGCAGCGCACTGGAGCTGGCTGGCGAAGTGCAGCAGCTCAAGGATCACTTGCTTGCTCAGATCGGCTCGCTGCGCGGCGAAAGGCCGAGCCAGGTGTCGACCATCGACGAGGACACCATCGATCTCGTCGGCATGCTGTTCGAATTCATCCTCGAAGACCGCAACCTGCCGACGGACATGCAGGTGCTGCTGGCACGCCTGCAAATTCCGTATCTCAAGGCCGCCATCCTCGACCGCAAGCTGTTCGCGCACCGCCAGCATCCGGCACGCCGTCTGCTCGATAACTTGGCCGACGCGGCCAAGGGTTGGTCGGCGGAGTCCGATCGCGACCATCGCCTGCACGACAAGATCAAGTCCATCGTCGACCGCCTGCTGCAGGACTTCGACGACGACCTCACCATATTCGAGCGGCTCTGCGTCGAGCTGCAGGAATTCCAGGACATCAGCCGTCGCCGTGCCGAACTGGCCGAGCAGCGTGTGGCCGAGTCCACCCGTGGCCGCGAGAAGCTGGAACAGGCGCGCCGTCGCGCCGCTCGCGAGATCCTTAGCCGTATAGACGGCCATACGCTGCCGCCGCTGATCCACGGCATTCTTTCCCGCGCCTGGGCGAACTATCTGGTGCTGACCATCTTGCGCCAAGGCGAGGAATCCACCGAGTTCCGCGACGCATTGCGCTTTGCCAACGACTTCATTGACAGCACCAAGCCCGCACGCACGCTCGATGAGCGTCGCGCGTTGCGCCAGATGCTGCCCGGCATTGAACGTGCGCTGCGCCGCGGCCTGGCCAATGTCGCCTTCCAGGAAAGCGACATCGATCGCCTGTTGACCCAGCTGCATACTTATTATCGGCATCAGCTTGGTGAAGCCGTGTCGGAGGCAGAGGTCCAGGCGGTGGAGGAATCTACCAACCTGCCCATCCCCGATAGCATCCAGCCGATCGCCGAGTCCGAAGCGGAACTCGCAAGATCCGAACCGGAAGTCGAGCCGCCGCTCGATACGCCGGAGATGCAGCTGGTGGCCGAACTCAAGCCTGGCACCTGGCTGGAATTCATGTCCGGGCCAGAAGCTATCGAGCGCGCCAAGCTTTCCTGGATCAGCCCGATGAGCGGCCGCTACCTGTTCGTGAATCGTCGCGGCCTCAAAGTGGCTGACCACTCACCGCACGAACTGGCCGCGGCGCTCACCAGTGGCACGGCGCGCGTGCTTGAATCCACTGCCCTCTTCGACCGTGCGCTGGACGCCATCGTCGGTCGTCTGAGCCAGCCTGCCTCGGCGACCAGCCCCGTAATCGAATGACTCCAAACCATCTTGCCCCGCCCTCGCCCGCTCTGATCCGGGCGGACGTCGAGCGCGCATTTGCCGAAGATATCGGCAGCGGCGATGCCACCGCCGATCTCCTTCCTGCCGAGGCGCAAGCCAGTGCTACGCTGACCTGCCGCGAGGATGCGGTGATCGCCGGTATCGACTGGTTCAACGCTTGCTTCCGCACGCTCGATCCCGATGTGAAGATCGACTGGCAGTTGCGTGACGGCGATCGCTCCTCAGCCGGAGCCGTGATCTGCCGCATTCTGGGGCGGGCACGTCCCATGGTGAGCGCCGAACGATCCGCCCTCAATTTTCTGCAGTTGCTCTCTGGCACCGCCACCGCCACAGCGGCCTACGTGGTTGCCGTGGCCGGCACCGGCGTGCGCGTGCTTGATACCCGTAAAACCGTACCGGGCCTTCGCCTTGCCCAAAAGTATGCGGTGCGCTGCGGTGGCGGACACAATCACCGCATTGGCCTCTATGACGCCATCCTGGTGAAGGAAAATCACATTACCGCCGCCGGAAGCATCCGCGCTGCCGCCGAAGCGGCGAGGCGCCTGCATCCGTCGCTGCTGCTTGAGATCGAAGTGGAGAACCTCGACGAACTTCAGCAGGCACTCGACGCGGGCGCCGACCGTATCATGCTGGATAACTTCACCCTGCCATTGATGCGCGAGGCGGTGACCATCGCCAAAGGTCGCGCGGAGCTTGAGATTTCCGGCAACGTGGACCTGTCCACCATCGGTGACTACGCCCGCACCGGGGTCGACTTTATCTCGGTCGGCGCGCTGACCAAGCACGTGCGGGCGGTGGACCTGTCATTGCGGTTACAGCTGGGCTAGCAGCGGCGGCATCCCCATCAGGTTTGGATGCTGCAGTCGCGAAAAGGGCTTGCAAGCCCTCCACGACGCCTACACTCTCGCTTCATGAGTGATCTCCCTGACCTGATCCTGCTGTTGGCACTGCTGTCGATCATTGGCTTATGGCTAAAGCTCAGTCGTTCCCGTGAACGGGCCACTGAGGAGGCCCGCCAGCAGTGTCGCCAACACGGCCTGCAATTGCTTGATGAAAGCGTGGGTCTGCGCGGCCTGCGGCTACGTCGCCCGCATGGCCAATGGCTGCTCGAACGCTGCTATACCTTCGAGGTAAGCATCGATGGCGACGACCGTGAGCCAGGGCGGCTATGGATGATCGGCCACACCTTGACAGGTCTGAGCCTACCCACCATTCAGAGCCATCTGCCGGAACTGATGTCCGATCACGTGGCACCGCCTGCCACCGACAACGTGGTGCCCTTACGGCCCAAGAAAGACACCCGCCTCCATTGAGGTAAGTCGCCGGGAATTATTTGACGACGCGCAGGAATGGCGCGCTGCGCTTGGGCTTGTCGCCTGCCTGATCGCTTTCGGGCGGGGTCGGCGTGTCATCCGGATCTGACGACGGGGGCGGATTGTCCCCACCTTCGTCAGCAGGAAACATCATGCCCTGCCCGTTCTCCTGGGCGTAGAGCGCCAGCACTGCCTGGATCGGGATATGAATGTTGTGGCTGACGCCGGAGAAGCGCGCCTGAAAGCTGATCCATTCGTTGCCCAGATCCAGGTTGGCCACCGCACGCATGGCCAGGTTCAGTACCACCTGGCCGTTCTTCACCACCTGTGGAGGCACCCGCACTCCATCCCGTCCGGCGTCGACCAGCACGTAAGGGGTAAGGTTGTTGTCGGTGATCCAGTCGTAAATCGCCCGCAGCAGATAGGGGCGATTGGAAGTCATCGGCGGGAGCTTGTCGTCGGTCATTCAAAAGCCTGTTGAAAACCGGCTCCACGGAGGCCTTCCGGAGCCAGGTCGGTTGGATCGGGGGAGTGTAATGCGAAGCTGAAGCAAGGTGTCGCAGGGATTGCGGGGGCGCATCTCGACGGGCGCACTCCTTAAGCCATCTGCCCTGCCCGTGATAGGCACGCCCCAGAATGCTTACGGTCGCATCGCCTTCTCTTCGGCGGTCAAACTGCGAGCGTAACCCTGACTGGCGAACAGGCGCTCACCGTAGTCGAGGATGGGCTTGCCTTCCCGCCCCAGGTCTATGCCCAGCCAGGGCAGACGCCAGACCACCGGAGCTACCAGGCAGTCGGTAAGGCTCATTTCGGGATTAAGAAAGAACCTGGACGCTTTGAACAGAGGTAGCGAGGCCAGCAGGTGCTCGCGCAAGCGCTTACGAGCAGCGTCCGCCGGACGGCCACCCGCACGGATGGTGTCCACTTCTGGCAGCCAGTCCAGCTCGATCCGGACGGTCGCCAGACGCAGGCGTGCCCGGGAAAGCGGGTCGATGGGCATCAGAGGCGGATGGGGGTAACGCTCGTCCAGGTATTCGCAGACGACCGCCGTGTTGTATAGCGTAAGGTCGCGATCGACCAAGGTCGGCGTGGTGCCGTAGGGATTCAGGTCCAGCAGGTCTTCGGGCGGCTTGGCCGGATCCACCTGTATCCGCTCATAACTGACGCCCTTGGCGGCAAGCACCAATCGGGTCCGGTGGCACTGGATGCCATCAGCCGTGGTGTACAGGGCGAGTGCGGTACGCGAACGAGCGCTTTGAACCATGCGCGATCTCCCCATCGACTTTAAGCGTGTACGGCGGCACTAGGCCGCCGTACCTCAGGCTATGGAGCGACGTTTCAGTGAACGTCCTTCCAATATTCCTTCTTTAGCAGATATGCGAGGAAAGTGAAGCCCGCCAGGAAAAGCAGCACCCAGATGCCATACCGCTGGCGCTGTAATGCCGCCGGCTCCGCAACGTACTCCAGGAAGGCCGTCAGGTCACGCGCGGCCTGCTGGTACTGGACCGGGGTGAGCTTGCCGGGCTGGGACAATTCCAGCTTTTCGACGTCTTCGCTGCCTTCCTTCATCACTGCGGTCTGCACACCCTGCAGCTCCCACAGCGGGAACGGCATCGAGGCATTGGGGAACACGGTGTTGTTCCAGCCAACCGGACGGGTGGGGTCGACGTAGAAGGAGTTCAGGTAGCCGTAGACCCAGTCGGCGGTCTTGGCGCGCACTTCCAGCGAGAGGTCCGGCGGCGCCTTGCCGAAGAACTGCTGGGATGAATCCTCCGGCATGTGCGAGATCACCACGTCACCGAAGTTGGCACCGGTGAAGTTGAGGTTCTTCATCACCTCGTCTTCGGACAGGCCAAGGTCTTCGGCGATACGCGAGTAGCGCGCGTACTTCAGCGAGTGGCAGCCAACACAATAGTTGAAGAACAGCTTGGCGCCGCGCTGCAACGAAGCCTGGTCGCGGATGTTGGTGCCGGCCGAAGGCAGACCGCCCTCTTCCGAAGCCATCACCGAGCTGGTGCCGGCCAGCAGGCCGACCGCAAGCGCAAACGAGGAAATGATTTTCTTCATCGAGGACAGCCGCTTATTCATGGTCGAACACCACCCGTTCCGGGACCGGCTTGGTCGCTTCCCAGCCGAGATGCGTGTAGCACCACAGGAACACGAAGTACCCGAAGTAGATGAGGGTCATCACACGACCGAATGCGTTCTCCCAGAAGGTCGCGTCCGAAGGAGCCCATTCGACCAGCTTCTCACCGACCACACCCGCGCCCACCAGGGCAAGGCCGATGAACGACCCGGCAAACGACATCAGCGCGACCTTGTAGCCCAAACCGCGATAGCGGATCGAGCGCACCTTGCCGGCATCGATCCACGGCAGCAGGAACAGCAGGGCGATCGCCCCGAACATGCCCAGCACACCCCAGAACGCCGTGCCGAAGAACGACGGGATCATGCGCAGAATCGCGTAGAACGGGGTGAAGTACCACGAGGGCTTGATGTGCGTCGGCGTGACCAGGTTGTTGGCCGGGATGAAGTTGTCATGCTCCAGGAACCAACCACCGAAGGTCGGCGCGAAGAAGATGATGAACGCCGCAATGATCAGGAAGAAGCCAACGCCGAACAGGTCCTTCACCGTGTAGTACGGATGGAAGGGAATGCCATCGGCCGGCTTGGTCGCATCCCAGCGGTTGCCCTTGGGGCCATGCTTGGTGTCGACGCCATCGGGGTTGTTCGAGCCCACTTCGTGCAGCGCGGCGATATGGAGCACCACCAACAGCAACAGCACCAGTGGCAGCGCGATCACGTGCAACGCAAAGAAGCGATTGAGCGTGGCATCGGCCGGCAGGTAGTCACCCATGATCCATTCGACCAGGGTGCCGCCGATGACCGGCACAGTGCCGAACAGCGAGATGATCACCTTGGCGCCCCAGAACGACATGTTGCCCCACGGCAACACATAGCCCATGAAGGCCTCGGCCATCAGCACCAGGAAGATCAACATGCCCAGCAGCCAGACCAGTTCGCGCGGCTTGTGGTACGAGCCGTACAGCAAGCCACGGAACATGTGCATGAACACCACGACGAAGAACAGCGAGGCGCCGGTGGAGTGCATGTAGCGGATCAGCCAGCCCCACTCCACGTCACGCAT
Organism: Dyella sp. OK584; assembly: GCF_057787755.1. Taxonomy (NCBI): domain Bacteria; kingdom Pseudomonadati; phylum Pseudomonadota; class Gammaproteobacteria; order Lysobacterales; family Rhodanobacteraceae; genus Dyella; species Dyella sp. OK584. Next base: position 2,208,784 of record NZ_CM173542.1, on the reverse strand, counting down.
GATGTACTCGACTGAGTTGAAGGCTTCCGCCGCACTCGTCTTGTAGTTCATGGCAAGGAAGATGCCGGTGACGATCTGGTTGACCAGCACTACGATCGCCAACGAACCGAAGTAGTACCAAAGATTGAAGTTCTTCGGCGCGTAGTACTCGGTCATATGCTTGCGGTACATCGGCATCATGCCGGGTGCCCGCTCATTGACCCAATCGCCGATACGCGTGAATACGTTGGCCATCAGCCGGCCTCCTTCGGATCCACGCCAATCTGGATGTGTGTGTCGTCAACGAAATGGTACGGCGGCACCAGCAGGTTCTTCGGTGCGGGCACGCCCTGGTAGACGCGACCGGACATGTCATAGCGCGACTTATGGCAAGGGCAATAGAAGCCACCCTTCCAGTCCGGATCGAACGGCTCGGGCTTCATCACGGGGACGAAGTCGGGCACGCAACCGAGGTGAGTGCACAGGCCAACCAACACCAGCCACTCGGGCTTGATGGAGCGGCTTTCGTTCTGCGCGTACTTGGGCTGCTGCTCGGCCGAACCACTGTCCGACTTGGCGTCGACCAGGCGGCTGTCCTGGCTGGGCAACGCAGCGAGCTGCGCCTCGGAACGGTTCACCACGAAAACCGGAAGACCGCGCCATGGGTAGGTCACCTTCTGGCCCGACTCGATCTTGCTGATGTCGACGGTCACCGGTGCACCTGCGGATTTGGCCCGCGCACTGGGTTCCCACGACTTGATGAAGGGCACGACTGCCGCAACGACTCCTATACCACCAACCACTGCTGTGGTTGCTGTGAGGAAACGGCGGCGGCCGTGATCGACGACTTCGTTCGCCATCAGGCTCTCCGGTACTTACATGCCATTGAGACGCGGAACTTAATGAGTTCCACAGGTACTTGCCAAGCGCGTCGACATGTCCGACAGCAAAAAACCAATTGCTGCGAACCCAAAAAACCCTATGACTCCCCCAAAAAAGCAGGCACGCGCGGCACCAGCACGATGAGCATGCAGCAAGAAGCTACAGGCCTTCCGCTTCCGGGCACACTGCGCACCGGGAAGCACCCGGGACGACCCGCTTCGCAAGCGCCAGCAGAATCCGGCTCTCGCAAAATCGCGTTAGTGTAGCGTCAGGGCATGACTCGTACAATAAAAGCGCTACGCCTGCCGTATCCACGCGATCCTCGTCTCAACGCCTTGCCACGAAACCCATAACGACATGAAACATGCCGCAGGCACGCTCGCCTTCATCGCCCGCTTCGTGGTTCTCGGGCTGGCGGCGGCCTTCGTCATCAGCTTGTTGTGGCCCAGTGTGGGCAATCGGCTCCGACAGCATTTCGGGGTGGGACAAGCCAGTCAGGAGATCCCCGCAGCGGCCGCGCCAGTCGAGCACGTCAACGGACCGACATCCTATGCGGATGCCGTGAGTCGCGCCGCACCCTCGGTGGTCAACATCTACGCAAACAAGATGGTGACCGAGCAGGCAGTACAGATGTATACCGACCCTGTGCTGCAGCGCCTGTTCGGCGGCCGCCCGGCAGGCCCTGCGTACAAGCGTCGCGAGCAGAGCCTGGGTTCCGGTGTCATCGTCAGCACCCAGGGCTACGTGCTCACCAATAATCACGTGATTGCCAACGCCGACGACATCCAGGTGCTGCTCTATGACGGACGCGTGGCGAAAGCAAAGGTGGTGGGCGCGGACGTGGAGACCGACCTGGCCGTGCTGAAGATCGATGCCAGCAACCTGCCCGTCATCCATATCGCCGACCGCCGCGCAGTACGCACTGGCGACGTGGTGCTTGCGATCGGCAATCCGCTGGGCCTCAACCAGACCGTGACCATGGGCATCGTGAGCGCGATCGGGCGTCAGTTGAGCAGCGCCAGCCCCGAAGACTTCATCCAGACCGATGCGGCAATCAACCTGGGCAACTCGGGCGGCGCACTGGTCAACACCGAAGGCGAGCTGGTCGGCATCAACACCTTGCTTATCGGCAAGGCCGCCAACGCCGAGGGCATCAGCTTCGCCATCCCGGTCGGCAACGCCAAGAAGGTGCTGGATCAGATCATCGATACCGGCCACGTCGTGCGCGGCTGGATGGGCGCGGACTACACCTTCGTCCCGGTCGCCGCCGATAGCGGCCTGCCCGCTGCTGCACGCGGTGCCCAGGTGACCGATATCTATCCCGGCGGCCCGGCGGCACAGGCTGGCATCCAGCCGCACGACATCCTGCTGCGCATCGGCACGGAAGATATCGTCGACCCGGCTGACTTGCGCAGACACGAAGCAGCGCTCAAGCCCGGCAGCAAGGTGGAGGTATCGGGCCTGCGCAACGGCACGCCATTTCGCACCGAGGTGATTCTGGCCCAGCGTCCGCCGATGACGCCGACCGCCTCACTGGATAGCTGACACCCCGGCCACCACCGACGCGCGGCCGCCCGAAGGGCGAATGGCCTGACCGTAGCGCTTGCGCAGCGTGCCCACGCGTTCGACATAGACCCGAGTCTCGTCATAGGGCGGCACGCCGTTGTAGCGTTGCACCGCGCCGGGCCCGGCGTTGTACGCCGCCGCGGCGAGCTGTTCGTTGCCGTTGAATGTCCGTAGCAGCAGGCCAAGGTAACGGGCACCGCCGCGGATGTTCTGCGCAGTGTCGAAGGCATCCTTTACGCCCATGTCCAACGCCGTGCCCGGCATCAGCTGCATCAGGCCTTGAGCACCCTTGATCGACATCGCGCGCGGATTGAACGCGCTTTCGGCATGGATGATGGCGCGCAGGAAGGCTTGGTCCACGCCGGACTCCTGACTCGCCAGCTGGATCACGTCGGCGAAGTCGGTGAGATTGAGCGCCACTGAATTCCAGCGGATCGTCGAATGCAGATTACAGGCCACGCAGGTGGCGATGTAGCTGAAAAGCATGGTCACCGCGTGATCCTGCTGGCCCGCCGGGCGCAGGTTGGTGTATTCCACGCTGCCGTCCTTGCGTACGACACGATAGACGGCACCGCGTAGCACGCGATCGCCATCTGGCGCGGCAGCCGCGACGGGCTTGTCGGACACAGAGCTGCTCCGGGCCGGACCGGCCTCGCTGTAGCTCCACTGGCCGGGCTTGCTGCCCGGCGCCTGTGGCGCGGGTGGCGGCATGACTCGCGCCGTGGTCTCGACCGAATCCTGGACCCATGCCAGTGAGGTGAGCGGCGGCGCGCTGGCGCCAGCCGGCCGGGCCGTGGTTTCCGCTGAACCGCGCACATCTGCCAGCATCGGTGCCGGGGCCTTGGGTAGTGGCTTGCGACGTACCGGCTCCGGCGCGCCGGCAATGCGGCTGCACCCCTGGTATCCCGCCGCGCTACTGCTGAACACGACTTCCCCCGAGGCTCCGGTGCAGCGATACAGCGCCCCGGCGTGGCTGCCCACGGGCAGCCCGAACAACCCCAATGCCAGCCCATAGCAGGCCACCAGCCGCACCAGGGCCGGATAAGTCACCCGCAAAGAGAACCGTCGGATCACGGCCTCCCCATCAACCGCCGCGCCAAAGCAGCGGCCATACCCCGGTCAAAATTCCACATACTTCCCCCTTCTTCATTCGCCTGACGCCAAGCCGCCCTGCGCCAAGCGTGACGGCAGTGTGCCCCCAGCCGGGACCTCAGCCAAGCGGGAACAGGGCATTTCGTGCAGCAGGACAAACTTGTCCAATCGCAGGTACCTCCTGGCATGCAAGTACTTGACCAGCATGGCCGTTCAACTGGCGGGCATCGCCTCGGGCGCGTAAACTGCAGTGTTCGGCGGCCCTTCCCGCCGCCTAGTGAATCACGGTGTCCTAGACCATGACCGGCAAGCTTTTCATCAAAACCCACGGCTGCCAGATGAACGAGTACGACTCGGCCAAGATGGCCGACGTGCTCAAGGCTTCGCATGGGCTGGAGTTGACCCAGGACGAGTCCGAGGCGGATGTCATCCTGATCAATACCTGCTCGATCCGCGAGAAGGCCCAGGAAAAGGTCTTCAGCCAGCTCGGTCGGTGGAAGGAGCACAAGCGAGGCGGCAAGCCGGTGCTGATAGGCGTGGGCGGCTGCGTGGCTTCGCAGGAAGGCCAGGACATCATCAAGCGCGCCCCGTATGTCGACCTGGTGTTCGGCCCGCAGACGCTGCACCGTCTTCCGGAACTCATCGAGGCGCAGCGCGCCAGCGGCAAGCCCCAGGTGGACATCAGCTTCCCGGAGATCGAGAAGTTCGACCGCCTGCCCGAACCCCGCGCCGAAGGCCCCACCGCTTTCGTCTCGATCATGGAAGGCTGCTCGAAGTACTGCTCCTACTGCGTGGTGCCCTACACCCGCGGCGAGGAGATCAGCCGTCCGTTTGACGACGTGATCGTCGAGGTGGCGCAGCTGGCCGGGCAAGGCGTGCGCGAGGTGAACCTGCTGGGCCAGAACGTCAACGCGTATCGCGGCCCCACGCATGACGGCGGCATCGCCGATCTTGCCGTGCTGATCCACGCCATCGCTCAGATCGAAGGCATCGGCCGTATCCGTTTCACCACCTCGCATCCGCTGGAGTTCTCCGACTCGCTGATCGAGGCCTACGCCAACGTGCCGCAGCTGGCCAACTATCTGCATCTGCCCGTGCAGGCAGGCTCGGACCGCATCCTCACCGCGATGAAGCGCGGCTACACGGCACTGGAGTTCAAGCAGAAGATCCGCAAGCTGCGCGCGGTGCGTCCGGACATCTGTGTTTCCTCGGACTTCATCGTCGGCTTCCCCGGCGAGACGGATGAGGATTTCGAGAAGACCATGAAGCTGATCGACGACATCGGCTTCGACCAGAGCTTCTCCTTCATCTTCTCCTCCCGTCCCGGTACGCCGGCTGCCAACCTCGCTGACGACACCTCGCAGAATGTGAAGCACGGCCGCCTCACGCGCCTGCAGGCCACCATCAATGAGAACGCGCGCAAGATCAACGAAGCCATGGTCGGCACCGTGCAACGCGTGCTGGTGGAAAAGCCCAGCCGCAAAAACCCCAACGAGTTCACCGGCCGCACCGAAAACATGCGCTACGTGAACTTCCCGGGCAACGCACGCATGATCGGCCAGTTCATCGACGTGGTAATCACTGATGCGATGAGCAACTCGTTGCGCGGCCGCGTGAAGCTGGCTGACGACGCCATCGCCCTGGCTTCGTGACCGAGCCACTGACGGTAAGGGAAATCGGCGCGGAGGAGTTCGCGCTGGTCTGGCCGCTGTTCCGCAGCATCGTGGCGGTCGGCGACACCTACAGTTATCCGCCGGATTTGACCTTCGAGCAGGCGCGCGAATGGTGGACGGCACCACCCACACGCTGCTTCGTCGCCGAACGTGGGAAACTGGTGTTGGGCTGCTACATGCTCAGGCCGAACCAACCGGGCCTCGGTGACCATGTCGCCAATGCCGGCTATATGGTCTCGCCCTCGGCACGCAGCCAGGGCGTGGCTTCTGCCATGTGCGAGCACTCGATGATTCAGGCCCGCGACGCAGGCTTCACTGCCATGCAGTTCAACTTTGTTGTCTCGACCAATACCACCGCGGTGCGCCTCTGGCAGCGCCACGGTTTCCGCATTGTCGGACAGGTACCCGGTGCGTTCCGCCATGCGGCGCACGGCCCCACCGACGTCTATGTGATGCATCGACATCTTTGACCTCTTATGACAAACGGCCTGAACCAACGCGACTTTTCTCTCGACCCGGAAGACAACGCCCGCCTGTCCAGCCTCTGCGGGCCATTCGATGAACACCTGCGCCAGATCGAATTGCGACTGGGCGTGGAGATCAATCATCGGGGCAGCCTGTTCCAGGTGATCGGTGAGGAAGACGCCGCGCGGGCTACCGAGAAGGTGTTGCGCGCGCTATACGCCGTCACCATCAACGAATCGCTTAGCGGCGCCAAGATCAACCTGCACCTGGCCGAGTCCGGCATCGACGCCATCACCAACGATTCCGCCGAAAGCGCCCAGGAAGTCGCCATCAAGGTGAAGCGTGGCGTGATCAAGGGACGCGGCCCGAACCAGGCGCGCTACCTGCATGCGATCACCACGCACGACATCAGCTTCGGCGTGGGCCCTGCAGGCACCGGCAAAACCTATCTCGCCGTGGCCAGCGCCGTTGAGGCACTGGAAGCGAACCGTGTGCAACGCCTGTTGCTGGTGCGCCCCGCCGTCGAGGCTGGCGAAAAGCTCGGCTTTCTCCCCGGCGACCTCTCCCAAAAAGTTGACCCGTACCTGCGCCCGCTCTACGACGCACTCTACGAAATGCTGGGCTTCGAGAAGGTCGCCAAGCTGATCGAGCGCAACGTGATCGAAATCGCGCCACTCGCTTACATGCGTGGACGCACGCTCAACGATTCCTACGTGATTCTCGACGAAGCGCAGAACACCACAGTCGAGCAGATGAAGATGTTCCTCACACGCATCGGCTTTGGCTCGGTCGCAGTGATCACCGGCGACGTCAGCCAGGTCGACCTGCCGCGCAACGTGCGCTCGGGCCTGCGCCATGCCGTCGAGGTACTGCGCGGCGTGGAAGGTATCAGCTTCACCTTCTTCACTTCGCGCGACGTGGTGCGTCATCCGCTGGTGGCGAAAATCGTGCGCGCGTACGAAGCGTTTGAGCAGGCGTCCGAGGATCAGTCCAGGTGAATGCTCCGCTACTGACGCTTTCGGTTGGCTATGCGGCGCCCCGCAAGGGCGTGCCGTCATCGACGAGTTTCCGCGCCTGGGTGGAAGCAGCGATGCGTGGTGCGAAACGCCGCAAGGTCACCGAACTTTCCATCCGCATCGTCGATGCGAAGGAAGGCCGTACGCTCAATCGCGAATATCGCGGCAAAGACTACGCCACCAACGTGCTGTCGTTTCCCGTCGAATTGCCACCCGGCGTGACCCTGCCATTGATCGGTGATCTAGCCATCTGTGCCCCCGTGGTGGCGCGCGAGGCCGCTGAGCAAGGCAAGCATCCGCGCGATCACTGGGCGCACATGACCGTGCACGGCGTACTGCACCTGCTGGGTTACGACCACATCGAAAATGCCGACGCCGAGATCATGGAGGCGCTGGAAACACGCATCCTGGCAGGGCTCGGCATCACCGATCCCTATACCGTCGAAGGCGACGACTAGTCGCCTGCAGCGTGAACCTCCTTCAATGCCCACTCGTGCTGATGTCGCGCGACACCAACGGCATCGAACCTGCTGCTGCAAGAACTCCAAGCAAGCCATTGATCGCTGTCAGAGCACCGTCTCGCAGCGTGCTGCAAAGCGTCAGTTTCATGACAATCGCTTGTCGACCGCAGGTCAAACGCGTTCATTTCTTGAACTGAAATCTAACCGAACCTGAGCGTTTTCACGGCCGAAGACAGGCGAGGTTCATCGCCCACAGACTATTCCTTTACGGGTCCGGGTCTGACGCATCGCATCAATCAGGAACCGTCATTAGACGATTCGCGGCACGTAAGCCACTGCCTACCGGATTTCAACCATCGATCGCCATCTCACTTGAGATGAGCTCTCTCCCGCCCCGCTTCGGCGCCAGGGCGTAGGTGTCTGCATGACGTCGAATAACAGAGGCGAATGATTTGAAGACTGACTTGCTTCCCACCGAACGCTTGCCTCCCACCACCGCACCGCCTGGCAAGCTCCAGCCCATCAGGAGGAGGTCGCCTCTCGCCTTTATTCCGCGGTTGGCTGGGTATGGCCTGATGGGCTTCATCGCCTGGTTGCTGTTGTCTACCTTGCTCGAGCCGTGGCTCTCTACCAGCGCCACACGTGCCGTGCTCAATGCACCGGCAATGCTGATCACCACGCCGATCAGCGGTACCGTCAGCGCGCTCTATGCCCAGAATGGACAGCCGCTCGAGCCCGGCCAGACCATTGCCTTGGTGAAGAACAGCACGGTGGCGCGCGACGCACTGACCACGTTGCTCACACAACGACTGGAATTGCAGAGCCGCCTGGATGATCTCAACCATCGCATCGACGCTGATCGGCGCATGCTTGAGTACGCCAGCGGCCAATACGAGCAATACCAGCAGGCCAACGTGGCGCAGCTCAAAAGCAGCTACGCCTCCATGCAGGCCCAGCAGGAGGCAGCCGCTGCCAAGCTGTCCGAACTGGACACCAAATATTCGCGAGCCATGGCCTTGCAGCGCGACGGCGCGGTCAGCGCAGCGACGGTATCCGCAGCGGGCTCCCAGGCCGATGCCGCACGCAGCGAAGCCGATGCACTGGACCAGAACGCGCACAAGGTGAGCGCCAGCATCGATGCCGCCAAGCGCGGTGTATACGTTTCTACCGGCGAGAGCAGCAACAGTCAGTTGCCGCAGCTGATGCAGCGAAAAACCGATCTGCAAAACAGCATCAAGGACGAACAGGCTCAGATCGATGCGCTAAACACCCAGTTGGCCAATCTTAATCAGCTGATTGCACACGAGGACGATCGCGTGCGCGCGCTCTCCGACTATGTCGTCAAGGCCTCCGCGCAAGGCACCACGCAGGAAATCGTCGCGCCGATAGGCACACAGGTGACGGCGGGCGCCACCCTGTTGCGCGCCACTGATTGCAGCAAGACAGATGTCGTGGCGGTATTCCCGGCGCGCATGGCTGGACGACTGAATGTGGGCACGAAACTGCGGGTGAAGATCGACCAGGCTGGCCAGCCTCATAACGCGCACATTTCGCAGCTACTGCCTACGGCCAACGAGGCGCTGCAGAACGGCTACAGCGCGCCCTTTCCTTATGCGGAAGATGGTTCTGTCTATGCTCTTGCGCAATGGGACGACCAGGACGCCGCCAATTCCGGCCGTCCACCCTGCACTCCAGGCCGTAGCGTGACCGCGAGCCTGCGCTGACACTCATCGAAGGAGGCCGGCATGTCCATCTCATGGAGCCACCTCGCAAGTCTCGGGCTGATGCTGACAGCCGTCGCATCACGCCCTGCATTCTCGGCCGACACCGTGCAGCAGCAGCTTGCCGATGGCAGCTGCACGGCATTGCGTTCGGCCGCAACGGCGATACCCGGCGACGGGCCGATGCTGCTGCCCAGCTATCCCGGCCTGCAACCAGGCTCGATACGTGCGTTGGAGAACGTTGCCTTCGTCTACGACAACGCGCTCGCAGGCATCGCACTCACAGCCTGCGGCGATCCCGCGCAAGCCCGACGCATCGCCGATGCGCTGCTGCTCGCGGCGGCGCACGACCCCAGCTTCAAGGACGGCCGGCTGCGCAACGCCTATCGTGGCGGCGCCGCGACCGACGGCAAGGTCGAACTTCCTGGCTACTGGGAAAGCAAAGGTAATTACTGGAGCCAGGATCCGTACCAGACAGGCACAGCCACCGGCAACGTGGCGTGGGCCGCCTTGCTGCTGTTGACCGTCTACGACAGCAGCCATGACCGGCGGTACCTGGATGCCGCCGTGACGCAATTGCGCTGGATCCAGACTCACACCGCAGGCACCGCGCCACCCGCCTACGAGGGCGGCCTTTTCGGCTACGACAATGCCCAGCGTGCCCAGCACTGGAAGTCCACCGAGCACAATATGGACGTCTATGCGGCCGCCACCTGGGCCAATCGCGACGCCAAGGATCCTGCACTCGCCCAGCAAGCGAAGCTGGCGGGAGATTTTGTTCGGACCATGTGGGACAACACCCAGCATCGCTTCGTGGTCGGCACGCTGGACGATGGCAAGACGCTCTCTCGCGACAAGTCCGGCCTCGACTCGCAGGTCTGGTCGCTACTGGCGTTCGATCCGCATCCGGCCGAATGGAATCAGGTCTGGCCGTGGGTCGAGTCGCAGCATCGCAGCGGCGATGGCTACGGTTACCGGCGCCAGCCAGATGGCGTGTGGACCGAAGGCAGCGCGCAGGTCGCCGCCGCGCTACAGGCCAGCGGCAAACCGGTGCCCGAGACACTATGGCGACTGCTGGCAGCGCAGCGCAGCGACGGCGGCATGCTCTATGCCACGCCACAACCGCGCATCGCCACCGATTTCGCGATCGGTCCGGACTCCACCTACGCCGACTTCTTCTACTACCACCTGCCCCATCTGGGCGCGACCGCCTGGGCCGCGCTGGCGGCCAAAGGCTGGAACCCGTTCAACGGCCGCCCGATCGCCCGCACGGAGAACCCGTCATGAGTCTTCCCGTCGACCAGATGACGCTGCTGCAAGTGCTCGGCTTGACCGTGCTGCTTAGCGTCGGCATGGCGCGTTTCGCCAATCCGCACCGCGCTTTCGATCGGCTTGTGTTCGGCGTGTTCTCCGGTGTGCTGTTGTTGCGCTACGCCGTCTGGCGCAGCGGCGAAACCTTGCCCGATGCAAGCCACGGTTTCGCCAGCGTCTGGAGCTACGTGTTCTACGCCTTCGAGATGGTCTCCATCATCTACACGCTGGGGGCGATCGCGGTGATGGTGCGGCGTCGCGACAACCGCCCACAGGCCGATGCCGGCGAGGCGCGACTGCGCGCTGCTGGAAACAACGTGCCTGCGGTGGACGTGTTCATCGCCACCTACAACGAGGATCTGGAGATCCTGGAGAAGACCATCGTCGCCGCCAAGGCGATCGATTACCCGCATGTGAACATCTGGGTGCTGGACGACACGCGACGCGACTGGCTGCGCGACTATTGCGCGAGGCTCGGCGTCAACTACACGCGTCGTCCTGACAACACCCACGCCAAGGCAGGCAACCTCAACAATGGGCTGAAACTCTCCGCCCAACACACCAACGCGCCCTACATCCTGGTGCTGGATGCCGACTTCGCGCCGCAAAAGAACATTCTTTACCGCGTCCTCGGCCTGTTCGCGGAACCCGAAGTAGCATTGGTTCAGACGCCGCAGTTCTATTACAACGCCGATCCGATCCAGCACAACCTGGGCACCACCGATAGCTGGGTGGACGAGCAGCGCGTGTTCTTCGACGTGTTCCAGCCCTCGCGTGATGCCTGGAACTCGGCCTTCTGCGTCGGCACTTCGTTCGTGGTGTCACGCCAGGCCATCACCGGGGCTGGTGGCTTCCCCACCGACAGTGTGTGCGAAGACATCCACACCACCTACCTGCTGCGCAAAAGTGGCTACATCACGCGCTGGCTCAACGAGCGCCTGTCGGTAGGGCTGTCCGCCGAAGGGCTGATCGAATACATCAACCAGCGGGGCCGCTGGTGCCTGGGCACCATGCAGGTGGCCCTGTTGAAGGATGGCCCGGTGCGCGGCGACGGCTACAACCTGCTGGACCGCCTGCACTACATCCACGGCATGCTGCACTGGATCGGCAAGCCGTTCCTGTTGTTGATGTTGATAGCGCCAGTGCTGTACTGGTACTTCGGCATTGCCGCGTTCTACACCACGCCGGAGCAGTTCCTGTTCTACGGCCTGCCGGCGCTGATCGGCTTCTGGTTCTACAGCCCGTGGATCACCGATCGCAAGACGCTGCCGATCTTCACCGAGGTCACCCAGCTGGTGGCGGCTTATGCCGTGACCATGACCATCATCTCCGCTTGCTTCCGTCCGTTTGGACGTCCATTCAAAGTGACAGCGAAGGGAATCGACCGCAGCAAGGTCGTGGTGCACTGGAAGCTCGCCGGCTTTTTCATCGCGCTGATGGTGTTCCTGCAAGCTGGCGCGGTGAATACCTTGCTCAATGCCAGCATGAGTGATGGCACGCTATTCAACCTGGGCTGGACGCTGATCGCCCTGGTACTGAATCTCGCCGCGATCATGGCCTGCGTGGATCTGCCCAGGCTCAGGCGCGAGGAACGTTTTCCGTTCCGCCGCACCGCGAGCTGGCGCAAGGGCAGCCACGAGCAAACCAGTGAGTTCATCGACATTTCGCTGAGCGGCGCCGCCCTGCACCGCGGCCCGGTGGTGCCGGCGATCGGTGAGCGGCTGCAAGTGCGAGTGCCCGAGGTGGGCTGGGTCCCAGCCCAGGTGGTTCGCCTTAGCAAGCGCCGCCTGTGCGTGAGCTTCGAAACCGACGAAACGATGCGACACCGCCTGATCGCGCTGATCTTCAGCGAGGCGCCGCACAACATCGCGGTCAAGGCGCGTCCGCTACGCGCCTTTCTGCAGCTGGCGCGTCTAGCCGGCATTTCCCCTCCTCCGTCGCGATGACCCCGGAGACGCATATGAAGTCACTGATCCTTTCTGCCTCGCTCGCTAGCTGCCTGTTGGTCGGCTGCACGATGGAGCCGACCTACCAGCGCCCATCGATGCCCGTGCCCGGCAACTACCCCTCGCATACGTCGACGGCGGAAGCCCCGGCGCAGGCTGCCGACATGAGCTGGCACGAGTTCTTCAAAGACCCGGCGCTGCAGCGCCTGATCGAGATCGCGCTGGGCAACAACCGCGACCTGCGTTTAGCCGCCGCCAACATGGCCGAGGCACGAGCCGGCTATGGTGTGGCGCGAGCCAGTCTGTTCCCGGAGATCGATCTGCAAGGCTATGCCGGGCGCCAGCGCCTGCCCGGCATGACACAGCAGCCGAGCAATGGCCTGCTTGGCCCGATCCAGAACAACCGCACCAAAGCCTCGACCTTCAACACCTATCAGGTACAGGCGGGCATGACCAGTTACGAGCTGGATTTCTTTGGCCGCCAGCGCGCCTCCGTGCACGAGTCAGGCAAGTTGGCCGAGGCGAGCGCCGCGGATTACCAGGCCGCACGCATCGCCTTGATCGGTGAAGTAGCCAACACCTACCTCGCCCTCAATGCCGACCGTGCCCTGCTGCAGCTGGCCGAGCAAACGCTGGCCGCACAGCAGCAACATGCCGGAGTCATGCAAAAGGCCTTTCACGACGGCGGCGTGTCGGAATTCGACATGCGCCGTTCGCAGACCCAGGTGAACACCGCCCAGGTGGACGTGGAAGACATGCACACCCGTATCGCCAAGGACATCAATGCCATGGCCGTACTGATCGGCCAGCCATTGCCACCCAGCTACACCACTGGGAGCCTGTGGCAGGCGCCCTTGCTGACCGATGTACCGGCAGGGCTGCCTTCCTCGCTGCTGGATCGCCGCCCCGACATCATTGCCGCCGAGGATCGGCTGCGCGCGGCCAATGCCGATATCGGCCGCGCCCGTGCCGCGTTCTTCCCCAATATCGCACTTACCGCTGCGCTTGGCGTGCTGAGCGGCAGCCTGTCCAACCTGTTCAGTGCGGGCGCTCTGGCCTGGAACGGTGCCGCTTCCGCCTCCATGCCTTTGCTGGATTGGGGCAAGAACAAGAACGAACTATCCGCCAGCAAGGCCCGCTATGGCGGTGCCACGGCCGCGTACGAGGGCGCGGTGCAGCAGGCGTTCCGCGAGGTGGCTGATGCGCTCGCCGTGCGCGATCACATCGTGCCCGAGCTGCAGGCGCAACAGGAGCTGGTGGACCAGTCGCAGCACGTCTATACGATTTCGCAGGTGCGCTTCAAGGAAGGCCTCGACGATTACATCGCCACCCAGGACGCCCAGCGTTCGCTCTACGCCGCCCAGCAGAAACTGGTCAGCCTGCAGCTCGACCAAGCGGTCAACCAGGTCAACCTCTACAAGGCGCTGGGCGGCGGCTGGAGCGAATCTCGCACCAGTGCAGCAGGCGTCGCGAAGGCCTCGCCGGCACGGCCGTCTACAACGGCCCCCCGGTAAAAGGCGCGCCCATGGCGCCACGCCCCGGGTCTGCCGCCGAGACCCGTTGCGGCGCCGCTCCCGCCGGGGTCCGACGCCTTGTTCCTGAATCGTCACGAATTTTCCGCTAGACTCAAGTTTCCGCCCGTTACCGGGCTGCATTCGCAAGAGTAATGAACGAGGACCCTGGCAGTACCAGCGGCCCGGCCCATCGCAAATGGTGGGATCGACTGGGCCATCTGTTTTCTGGCGAGCCGCGCAACCGCAAGGAGCTCATTGACGAGCTGCGCACCGCCCAGGCCAACGGCCTGATGTCCAACGATACCCTCACGATGGTCGAGGGTGCCATCAAGGTCACCGAGCTGAGCGTGGACGATGTCATGATCCCGCGCACCCAGATCGTGATGCTTTCTGCCGATGCGCCACTGCGCGAAATCCTTGACACCGTCGTCGAATCCGGCCACTCGCGCTTTCCCGTCCACGGCGAAGACAAGGACGACATTCTCGGCATCCTGCTTGCCAAGGATCTGCTGAAGTTCGTGGGCAACGGCGACCATTTCGATTTTGCCAGCGTGCTGCGCCCTGCCGTGCTGATTCCCGAATCGATGCGCCTGAACGTGCTGCTGGCGGAATTTCGCCATACGCGCAACCACATGGCGCTGGTGGTGGACGAATACGGCGGCGTTGCCGGCCTCATCACCATCGAGGACGTACTTGAGCAGATCGTCGGCGAGATCGACGACGAGCACGATGACGAAGAAGAGCCCACGCTGATGCACGAGCAATCCGGCGGTGGCTGGATCGTCAGTGCACTCACGCCCATCGCCGATTTCAACGAACAGACTGGCGCCAACTTCTCCGACGAGGAGTTCGACACCGTCGGCGGCATGTGCACCTCCGAGTTCGGTCATCTGCCGGAAGTGGGTGAAGAGATCGCCATCGGCGACTACCTGTTCCACGTAACCGAAGCGGATGACCGCCGCGTGCAAGCGTTCCGCGTTGCCCGCAACAGGGAAGAATGACTGTGCAGCATCTGGGCAGGACGCCGAAGTCCGCTATCCGTCATCGCGCTGAGCGCTTCTTGTCCGCGCTCGTCCTGCTCATGTTGTGCCTCACCGTTGCCTGGTCGCCGCGCGCGCAGGCGGGCGTGGCCAACGCTCCTGGCGCCAATCTTGAGGTATCGCTGGTCACGTACGGACCCGGCGACATCTATTGGGAGCGCTTTGGCCACGACGCCATCGAACTTCGCGACACCGTGAGTGGCGAGGCCGTCTCGTTCAATTACGGTGTATTCGACTTCGACGAAAAAGGCTTCTTGCTGCACTTCGCGGCCGGCCGCATGCATTACATGATGGATGCGGCACCCACCGAGGTTGATCAGCAGTACTACCGGGATGTAGGCCGCTCAGTCACCCGCCAACAACTTGCATTCACTGCGGCGCAGGCCACGGATCTGCGCGACTTCCTGCTGTGGAACCTGCGCCCGGAAAACGTGCGCTACGACTACGATTACTACGCCAGCAACTGCGCCACGCGCGTGCGCGATGCGCTGGACAAGGCGCTGGGCGGCGCACTGAAGAAACCATTCGAAGCACACTCTGGCGGCATGACTTATCGCCAGCAAACGGCACGCCTCATGAGCCAGCAAGCGTGGCTGATGTTGATTCTCGACCTCGGCCTTGGCCCCTATGCGGACCAACCGCTTAGCGCCTGGCAGGAAAGTTTCCTGCCGATGGAGTTGCAGACGGCGATTCGCAAGGTGTCGGTAACGGATGCCCAGGGCGACACGCGCCCCCTGGTGCAGGACGAGCAGATCATCTCGCCCAACCGCATCGCCCCGCCGGCGGGAAACGCCCCCGACCTCCGCCTGCCATTGGCATTGGCCGGCCTGCTATTTGCCGCGCTACTGATCGTAGCGCGCTACTTTGCACCCACTGTCTACGCCTTGCTCGGCTCGCTGTATCTGGTGCTGGCGGCAGTAGTAGGCATAGCGCTGCTCGTGCTGTGGACGTTGACCACGCATCACTCAGCCTGGGCCAACGCCAACCTGCTGCTGTTCAATCCGCTGGCGCTCCTGCTGCTGCCTACCCTGTGGCGCTCACGTAGCGGCGCAATTGCTTCGCGCCGCATCAACGGCCTGATCGTGCTGCAGTTGCTGGCGGTACTCGCGACCTTGCTGATGCACTTGCTACCCGGCGTGGTGCAGCAGAATCAGCCGTGGCTGCTGCTCGCGCTGCCCTGCTGGCTGGCACTGGCTTGGTGCCTACGACGTGGTTCTTTGGCGAACGCAAGCAGACCCTGACCGTGCAGTCGTTGCCCTGTCTTGAACGGCGGCGCATCATTCGCCCATGCAACTGACAGCGCCACCACCTACCCCGCAAATCGCCACTCCGATGGTAGTCAATTGCGTTGCCTATCGATTCGATGGGCAGCGCATCGGCGACATCAGCCTGGACGACATCAGCGAAGTGCTTAAGCAGCCCGACACCTTTGTCTGGGTGGGGCTGCACGAACCAGACGAGCCGCTGCTCAACAAATTGCAGGAAGAGTTCGACCTGCATGACCTGGCCATCGAGGATGCCCAGCACGCGCATCAGCGCACCAAGATCGAGACGTACGGCGACTCGCTGTTCGTCGTCGTGCAGACCGCTCAGCTAATAAGCGGCCACATCGCGTTCGGCGAAACCCATATCTTTCTCGGCGCTCGCTACCTGGTGACTGTGCGTCATGGCGCTTCGCTTTCCTACGCCCCAGCACGACGTAGTTGCGAACACTCCCCCGAATTGCTGGCCATGGGTCCGAGCTACGGCCTTTACGGCGTGCTCGACTTCATCGTCGACAACCTGCTTCCGATCGTACGCGACTTCCGTGAAGAACTGCAGGAGCTTGAGAAGGACATCTTCGCCGATACCTTCAATCGCGACACGATCAAACGCCTGTACGACATGCAGCGTGACCTCATGACGTTGCGGCTGGCGGCGGCGCCGTTGCAGGACATCATCAGCCAGCTGGTGCGCCTGCACCCGCAATTGATTCCCGATGAATTACGCGCCTATTTCCGCGATGTGTACGACCACGTATTCCGCGTCAACGAATCGGTTACCGCGATGCGCGAAATGCTTGGGGCCGCCATCAACGTCAACCTTTCGCTGGTGACGTTCGGGCAGAACGAAGTGATGAAGCGCCTGGCCGGCTATGCGGCCATGCTGGCCGCGCCGACGTTGATTACCAGCTGGTATGGCATGAACTTCGCGCACATGCCTGAACTCAACAAGCCATGGGCTTACCCGTTGATCATCGTCCTGGTGATCGCCTTGGTGGCAAGTATCTATAGGTTCCTCAAACGGGCGAAGTGGCTTTAAGCCATATCGGGCTGCAGCCCGCTAGCCATCCGAACCGTCATCCCGGCGAAGGCCGGGATCCAGTGACTTAACCGTCCGCATGCGCGAGCTTGCGCTGCTTTCCATGCGATGCCTGCTTCGCAGATCGTCACCAATTTGGCAGGAAGAGCAAAGTCGCTGGATCCCGGCCTTCGCCGGGATGACGGCGCCCTGGGGCGACCATGAACGCTGCAAAAGAAATGGCGGCCCGTGGGCCGCCATTTTCCTCACCATTTCCTTCGCCTTACTTCGCCGACGTCTTCGTCGTATCAGGCGAAGTCCACTGCTTCAGCCATGCATTCACCGTCTCATGCCATTGCACGCTGTTCTGCGGCTTGAGCACCCAGTGGTTCTCATCCGGAAAATGCAGCAGCTGGCTGGGAATGCCGCGACGCTGCAGCGCAGTGAACGCGCCCAGCCCCTGCGTATCCGGGATGCGGAAATCCTTCGCCGAATGGACCACCAGCATCGGCACGCGCCAATCCTTGACATGGTTGATCGGGTTGAACTTCTCGTAATTCTCCGGATGCTCGTATTGCGTGCCGCCGTTCTCGCGTTCCTCGAACCATAGCTCTTCGGTGTCGTAGTACATCGCGCGTGCGTCGAATACGCCGTCGTGGTCGACCATGCACTTCCAGGGCTGGTTCCACACACCGGCCATCCAGTAAATCATGTAGCCGCCGTAGCTGGCGCCCAGCGCACAGGCGCGGTCACCGTCAAGGAAACTGTACTTGGCGAGCGCCGCCTTCCAGCCTGCCTTGAGATCTTCCAGCGGCTTGCCACCCCAGTCGCCCGAGATGGAATCGGTGAAGGCCTGACCATAGCCAGTGGAGCCGTGGAAATTGACGGTGACCACAGCAAAGCCCTGACCCGCATAGGTCTGCGGGTTCCAGCGATAGCTCCAACCGTTCTCCATCGCACCCTGCGGGCCGCCATGGATGATGAAGGCCACCGGGTACTTCTTGCCGGATTTGTAGTTGGCCGGCTTCACCACATAACCCTGCACCGTCTCGTTGTTCCAGCCCTTGAAGGTGAAGAACTCCGGCTCGCCCATCTGCGCGTTCTTCAGGCGCTTGGCGTTGTAGTGGGTCACCTGCTTGAGGCCCTTGCCTTGCAGATCGGCCACATAGAGATCGACCGAATGCTTGAGGTCATCGCGCTGAACGAGCAAGCGCGACTTGCTCAAGGCATAGCCGCCCACGGCGCCGTTGGTGACAAGCATGCTGACCTTGCCGGAAGCCACATCGATGGCGAACAGCGGATGCTGGCCGTTGTCATCGGTGGTGGCATAGAGCGTCTTCCCATCATCGGAAATCTGCAGGCCACCGGCGGAACGATCCCAATTCGGGGCCACTTCACGCTTCTGACCGCTGGCAAGATCCAGCGCCATGATGCCGAAGCGATCAGCTTCGGAAACGGGCGTCTTCATGGCGAGGTAATAGAGCGTCTTGCCATCTGGCGAGGCCACCGGCGCCGCGTCCCAGGCCTCGTTGGCCGCGGTGAGATTGCGCGGCTCGGAAGATGCGTCAGCCGGCACGCTGTAGACGTCGAAGTTGGTCGACCACGGCTCGCTCTTGCCCGCGATGCGCACGTCGAAGTACACCGTTTTGCCATCGGGCGAGAAGCTGAACTCGCCATCGTCGCCGAATGGCTTGCTCGGCACGTCGCCATCGATGCCGCGGGTCAACAGCAGTGGCTGCTCGTTGGCATTGTCGAGGTCGGCCATGAACAGCTGAGCACGACGACCATCGGCCCAGGTGTCCCAATGGCGCACGAACAACTTGTTGTAGACGGTGCCTGACGATTTGTCCGCAGCGCGGCCGTCCAAACGCTCCTTGGTGCAGGCGAGATCGGCGCAATCGGTGAACACGCCAAACGTGAGCAACGCCTTCTTGCCATCCGGGGAAAGCTTGTAGCCGTCCACGTCGATCGGCGCGTGCGTCACCTGCACCGCTTCGGCCGTAGCATTCGGCGCGCGGCGCCACAGCTGCGCGACGCCGTCCTTCGCCGCCACGTAGTAGAACGCGTTGCCGTCCGGCGACCAGCGCGGCGACGAAGCCTTCTCGACCAGCTTCACCGGCTCGCCACCCTTGCCCAGATCGAGCAGGTATATCGAGGTGACGCCCTTGTTGGCCGCATAGTCAGTGGCGCGCACGGTATAGAGCGCGTAACGGCCATCCGGCGACAACTGCGGATCGCTAACGCGATCCATCATCACCAGGTCGCGGATATTGAACGGGTGCGGACCGTGGTTCTCGACCTCGGCCGCCACGGCGGAGGTTCCGGCCAGCGCGAGCGCCAGCGCGATAAACAAGGGTTTCATGGATGGGTTCCCTGGGTACAACGAAAGCGTTGACGGTAAGTGGCGGCGGCACGCAGTGCAAGGCGCGGCGCCGCAGATCCCCGTCGTGCTGCGCAAGGGCCTTGCTGCGCCACCCGGAGTGGATCACGGCGCTGAAAATTTCTGGGAGTCGTGGTATCAAGCGCCCGGACTAGCCTCTAAACCGCCCACCTGACTCCTAGCCATGCCCACGAACCCGATAACCATGTCACGTTGGAAAGCCGCCGGCATTCATTTGGCCATTAGTTTTGCGTTGGCACTGGGCGTCGTTGCCCTGCTCTACCTTCTTTGGTTCCCGCCACCGTATTTCATCGCAGCCGGGGCCACCGGACTGATGTTGCTGATCATTGGCGTGGATGTGGTGATCGGCCCAGCATTCACGCTACTGGTCTTCAATCCGGCCAAGGCCCGGCGACTGCTTCGATTGGATCTGTCCGTCATCGTCGTACTGCAGGCTATCGCCTTTGCCTATGGTCTCTTCGTGATCAGCCAGGCACGACCAGTGTTCGTAGTCGCGGCGGTAGATCGCCTCGAGGTGGTGATGGCCGGCGAACTGAGCGATATCGATCTCGCCATGGGAAATTCGGAAGAGTTTCGGCGGCGCTCCTGGACCGGGCCGCGACTGGTGGGTGCTGACCCGTACCCGAACGAGGACAGCTCAGGCTTGGCGTTAAAGGCACTCGCGGGCGGCAAGGACGTGGAGTTGCTACCTCACTATTACGTCCCCTATGGTCAGGTGGCCGACACGCTGCTCAAGCACGCACGCCCCCTATCTGCGCTCAAAGCACTTTCACCAAAACAGACTGCCGACCTTCAACGATTGGCCACCCACACGGAAAACACCCGGGACACACTCGTCTATGTACCGTTGCATGCGCACAACAAAGACTACGCTGCGGTCATCAGCAGCCGAAGCAAGCAACCCGTAGCGGTCCTTGCTATAGATCCGTGGTGAATTTCCGGGCCACAGGGCAGAAAGAGTCCCAAACAGGCAGTTGAAGTGACGCGAAACGTCACTTCGTGCCCTGGATGGACACAGCCTCACCCTTGGGCGAGACCGGATCGACAATCCGGACAATGCATTGACCCAGCTAGCTTGCCCCCCTTCGTGACCCTATGCACAATCCATGCACCCGCAAGGCTGCGGGGACCTGTCACCGGCAGGCGTGGCATACAACATGCTGCGAATGCCGCGAGCTTCCTGGTCGTTCCAGACCGTTGTATGGGGAACCGTTCCCGCCTAGGGGGATTCGGGGCCGGGGCTCAGGGGGCATCACCGGTTAGCTAATCAAAACAGAGGAACCACCATGAAGAGCATTCAGAAGGGCTTTACCCTGATCGAACTGATGATCGTGATCGCGATCATCGCGATCCTGGCCGCCATCGCGCTGCCGGCGTATCAGGACTACACGATTCGCTCCAAAGTCACGGAGACGATGGTGCAGATGGACGCAGCGAAGCTGGACGTAACTGAGACGGCCTCTAGCAAGGCTGGCGGTTTCGCATCGGTTACCGACAACGCCACCGCTGGCTATTCCAGCCCTGCCACGACCTATGTCGAAAAAGTGGACATCGCCGGTGGCATCATCACCGGTACCAGCCGGGCCACGGGCGCGGCGGCAAATGGCGGTGACGTCGTCCTCGTGTTGACCCCGAAGTCCGCGAGCGGTAGCGGCGTGCTGATTTGGAAGTGCACGACGCAGACGGGCGCTACGAAATACGTTCCGGCCTCCTGCCGCGCCCCATAATTCTTGGCGACTGACGGACAAGCAATACCCGTGTCCCGGCCCGCCCTGCGCGGCCGGGACATTTCTTTTGTGCGCCCGCTGGCCTGGTTGCTCGGGGCACTTGTCATAACCGCATTAGTGTATCTACCCGGCCTCAATGGTCCGTACGTATTCGATGACCAGCCCAACCTGAGGCCCCTGCTGGACTGGCTACAGGACAAGACCGGATGGCGTGAAGCATTGCTGGGCAATCGCTCGGGCTTGTTCGGGCGACCGATGTCGATGCTCAGCTTCGTCATCAACGCCAAGCTGTTTGGCCTAAACCCCTACCCTTTCAAGCTCACTAATCTGGGCATCCACTTAGCTTGCGGTGCATTGTTGTACGCATTGCTGCGTCGCCTGCTGTTGCGCGACCCCCGGCTCGGCCAGCACGCCATATCCATTGCGCTCCTGATCAGTGCGGTGTGGCTGCTACATCCACTGCAGGTGAGCACTGTGCTGTATGTAGTGCAACGCATGGCGCAGCTCAGCGCGTTGTTTACGCTTGTTGCATTGCTCGCCTATGTGCACGGCCGCGTGGCTCTGGAGGAAGGACGAGTACGCGCGGGCCTGGCTTGGTTGTTTCTGGCGATGCCGGTCGCCACGGTCGCCGCCCTCTTGTCCAAAGAGAACGGAGCACTGGCTCCGCTATTGTGCGCAGTAATCGAGCTAGGCTATTTCGGCAATGGCGCGCGCAACCCCCGACCCATCGCAGTCAAGATTTTTTTTCTGCTCGGATTGATCCTACCCACGATTGCCGTCATCTGGTGGTATGTGTGGGGCGCCGGCCAGTTGTTGGCCAGCTACAGCGTACGCACTTTCTCACTTGGCGAGCGCCTTCTCAGCCAACCACGGGCCCTGTTCGACTATATGGGGGCGCTGCTGCTACCGCGCGGCCCCGCCATGGGTGTCTACACGGACGACTTCCCGGTGTCGCACAGCCTGATGCAACCCCCGACGACACTGATAGCGATCATCGGGCTGATCACCCTTGTGACAATCGCCATCGTCGTGCGACGGCAGGTCCCAGCCGTCTTCACAGGCCTTATGTTCTATCTGGCTGGGCACCTCATGGAATCCAGCGTATTTCCGCTGGAAATGTATTTCGAACATCGAAATTACCTTCCCTCGGCAGGCTTCTTTCTTGCCGTGATTGGCGCTGTTTCGTGGCTGCTGGCCAAACTGCCTTCGGCAACGCACGGGTCACCTCGATCACGGCTACTTATGGTTGGGGCCATGGCGCTTTGCGTCGTACTTGGCACTGCGACCGCGGCACGCGCCTGGGTATGGCAATCATGGTCAACTATGGTTGAACAAGCCGTGCGTCAGCATCCGCAATCAGTTCGCGCACAGTTCGACTATCTGGGGCTGATATGGAACCAGGGTGACGCGACCAAGACGCAACAGCAGCTTGATCAAATTGCCGGCACCGGCAATATTGAGTCCCAACACCTAGCTGCTGTGTATTCGCTCGTCTTGCAATGTGATCGAAGCAAAGCCGTCGACCCGGAAAGGCTCGCACGTGTGGCGGCAATTGCGGGGAGCAAACTGCAACTTGCCGAAATGCAAGCGTTCGAGCAGATAGGTGGATACATCCGCAACCACGAGTGCGCCGGACTAAGTAAGGTCCAGCTTGCCAACATGTTGCGCGATATCGTGGACGCGGCCCCGCAACCCCAGTCGAATACAGCCGTGTGGCGTGTACGGTTTATGGCTGCAAGTCTTTATGACTTTGGCGGGCAAGCGGATGACTCACTGTTGCAGGCAAATAAGACCTGGGACACCGGTGTGACGGATCCTGCGGTGGGTGTATTGCTCGCCCGTTTACAAATATACAAGCATGACTTCGTTGGCGCACGGACAACGAGTGCACAATTGCATGCCCGTATCCCGCACTGGGACCGTCGCAATTTGGACGCGCTCGCTGATATAGATCGAAAACTCGCGCGCTGACTGAAGGAATGGCGTGTATGCAGGTTCGTCGATTCGCGAGAGTCGCTATCATCTGCAGATGCATCCGACTGCTCGCTCCCTCCTAGCCGCCCCGACACCGATCATTTCGGCTGCCCGCGTTGAAGCAGCACTATGAATACATTGCGCCGCATCTGCGCCAATGGATACGTATTGTTGGCAGCAGGATTGCTTCTGGTATCAGTGATCTACTGGCCAGGCCTTTCCGGGAGCTGGCTGTTTGACGACTATCCCAATATCGTCGACAACAAGGGCGTCCAGCCCGCGGATGCGAGCCTGCCCTCGCTGATTCGAACCGCGCTTTCATCACCATCCAGCGAGTTCAAGCGGCCGCTGGCGTCGCTGAGCTTTGCGCTGAACTATCTGACCACGGGTCTTGATCCTTACTGGATGAAGCTGACCAACCTGGGGCTGCATTTGTTCAACGGGTTGTTGGTATTTGTGCTCGCTCGAAAGTTACTCCGGCTAGCCGAACCCGCCGCCAATGACCGGCGTGCGGCCATCGTACCCGCGTTGATCACCGCGGGCTGGCTGCTACTGCCCATCAACCTTACTGCAGTGCTCTACACCGTGCAGCGCATGGAAAGCATGGCCAATCTTTTCGTGCTGATGGGCCTGATCGGCTATATCAATGGCCGACGTCGAATGCTTTTACCTGCACAGGGCAATGCCACCTCCAGCTGGGCAGGGTTCGCTCTCTGCGTTTTCAGCATTACCGTACCCACGGCAGTCGGCCTGCTTGCCAAGGAGACTGCGGCATTGCTACCACTGTACGCGCTGATGATCGAATGGCTATTGCTGGGGTTTCGCTCCACCTCGCTCCACGTGGTTAGCGCGGATGCAACACAAGCCTGTCAGCCAGACCGACGACTCGTCACGCTGTTCGCGCTGACGCTGGTCATCCCGATGTTGGCAGGCTCGGCTTGGGTGCTACCCAGCCTGCTGAAACCCGAGAGCTGGGCCACGCGGGACTTCACCTTGAGCACGCGGCTGCTCAGCGAAACACGTATCGTGCTCGACTACATCTGTTGGACCTTGCTGCCAACGCCGCAAGCGTTGTCGTTCTATCACGACAACTTCCGCATCTCGACCAACCTTGTTTCGCCCTGGACGACCATAGCTAGCATCATTGGCCTAACCTGCCTGATTATCGCTGCCATGTGGCTACGCAAGCGCCGCCCGCTGGTCGCTTTAGGCATTTTGCTATACCTCGGCTGCCATCTCCTGACCGCAACCGTTCTTCCGTTGGAACTGATCTACGAGCATCGCAACTATTTCGCCAGCTTTGGCCTGATGCTTGTGATCATACCCGCGCTCGTACCCAACACATTCGACCGCGCCTCATCGAGCGCCTTCCCGCGCTCTCGCTGCATCCTTGCGGTCGGCTTGATCTTGCTATGGGCTGGCGAGACAGCACTGACTGCCATGGAGTGGGGCAATCCCCTTCACCTGGCCGAAACGCTAGCGTTGCGCGCGCCGGATTCACCACGCGCACAGTATGAGCTTGGTCGCACCTACGTCATTTATTCGAACTACGATCCCTCGTCGCCCTTCACACGGCTTGCCTCAGCGGCCCTGGAGAAGGCTGCCCGGCTGCCAGGTTCTTCCATCCTGCCGGAACAGGCCCTGATCTTCATGAACTCGCGCATGCACCTGTCACTGAAAGATGCGTGGTGGGATAGCTTGAACGCCAAGCTAGGGGAGCGCAAACCTGGCGTACAGGACGAGAGTTCACTGGCCGCACTCACTCAGTGTGTGCGCGACCGTAAATGCGATTTGCCGCCTGCGCGAATGACTCAGTCCTACATGGCCGCTCTGAGTCATCCAGAGCCGAGTGCACGCCTGCTGGCCATGTATGGCGACTATGCCTGGAACGTTCTCGAGGATCGCAAACTTGGTCTGCGTATGGCACAAGCTGCACTGCGCGCAAAACCCAGTGAGTCGGCCTACCACGTCACATTGATCCGTATGCTGGCAGCCCTGGGCCAATATGACGACGCGAGGCGCGAGATCGAGGCGCTGAGGCCTCTGAACATTGGCGGACATCTGGAGGCCACCCTTAAATCTCTTGATGCGCTAGTGCCAGCCCACGCCTCAACTCTCAGTCGCGCAGCCACCCAATGATAGGGGCTCTCACGGGCAGTAGCCTGTAGACCGCAGCTCAACCAATCACCCGTGCTTGCCGCCTAAGGTGAGTCTGCGTGGAACCAGCCTTCCAATGCTAGCCTCGGCGAACAGACGATTACCGTGGCGACCAAGGTTGCCTCAGTCCAAGCGCGCCTACTCGCCATGTATTGTGATTACGCTCGGATTGTTCGTAAGGACCGCTCGCTAGCTGCGCCACGAACTCTAAGAAGTTCGGCCACCTTCAATTGGCTTCGAGCTCAAGGATATGTCTCCAGCTCTGAAGGAATGCGGTCATGCCGAGGCATTTTTCGTAGTATTCGGCGCTACGCTCCGCCAATTGGGCTCTTAGGCTCGGGTTGGTAGACAACTCTCTAATAGCAGCTGACAAAGCGCGACCGTTGCTGTCCACTGGGTAAATCGGTACATCATCCACGCACGCTGGTGCACTGTAGACGCGCTGTGAGATTACGGCACGTCCCACACTGAAGTAGCTATAGAGCTTGAATGGAAGCACACGAGCCGCCTTACCTGGACCACCAAAAACTCCGAGGCATATATCCGCCGAAGCAATGGCCTCTGCGATCTCATACTCGCTAAACCAGCGACGCTCCCATTGGACACGCACATCGGGCTTGCGCGCGAGATAGTCGCTCAGCACGCCCGCCTCTTGGCCATCCCCGATAAAAACAAACTCCAAGCTGTCATCACCCTCAAGCTCACGTAACGCAACAACGATTTCAGATAGCCCATGCAAGGGAACAAAAGTGCCCACAAAAAGAACTCGACAACGTCCAACCGCATTCCCATCGTAAGACTTGCGTGCGAACACCTGCTCGTTGATGGCCAGGGGCATGTTAACGATCTTGTCGAATCCGACGCCGAGATCATCGGCCAGCATTTGAGCGTTGGCCTGTGTGTCAACAATGACGCGATTGCACACGGACAAGGCTCGCGCCTCAAGTCTCTTCAACAGACGTGCGGGCAGCCCCTCCTCGCGAAACAGTCTGCGGTCTCGAACTACCGCATCCCAAACACAGATATAGGCATCAGCGATGGTCGGTGGCCGCCAACGTCCTGGCACCATCGAGAGCAGAAGCAGAGAGGGCAACGGTGGATGTGGCAAGTACAGCACGGCATCCGGAAATGTGCGCCACTGACGCCAGCTCTTGATCAAACTAACCAACGTTTGCCAGCCAATACTGGCGGCTAGTGAGATCTTCGCCCATAGCCCCCGGCGTACTTCCCTCCACAGACGCAGATCCTGCCCCATATCGACGCCCATACCAATGACTTCTACAAAACCGGATGCAGTTAGCCTCGCTAATGTGTTCTGGATGTTGGGGTACCCAGCTCCGCTGGGATAGGCGCCAGTCACGATCAATCGCTTCATGAACGCGCCTTCCGCACCCGGAATCGATCCATCAAAGCGAAAGTCAGAACCTCAGCCAACATCAGGAGAATTCTTGCCAGGACCGCGAAGGAGAGCACCGCCACCCCGTTCGTCGAGTGCGGTACAAAGAGCAAGGTCATGCTGGATTCGCGTATACCCAGCCCTCCCGGCACGAAGAGAACAATCAACCCGATCCACGTCGACAGGAAGACCGTTGCCGCAAGGTGAAGCGCATCACTAACCCCTCCTAGCAACGGCCAAAAGACCAACATATAGCCCAACACGAACGGAAACATGGCAAGGGCCATCGTCCTCGCCATGTGGCTCAATGCAGCTCGATGGACCGTCTCGGCATTTGCATTGAATAGCCGGAGTATTGCCGGCATGAATCGCACCGACAGATATCCGAGCAGCCGCAGAATCAACCAACCCAATGCAGCCGCAGCCGCAACCGTCAAACAGCAGATCACGACTGACTGCTCCCAAGCCCATGCCACCAGGTAAAACGCGCACCCGAGCAAAGCGCAAAGACTGAGAGCCAGCCCTTGCTCGAATACACTCGCCTGAGCAATCGAGCTACGGGACACCCCCGCACGTTCAAGTAGCAGCCACCGACCCGCTATCTGCCACAGGCCACCCGGCAAATATTTGGCGAGTAGCGAATCGCGCCACGCAAGCCTGACCGTCGAACGATCGGTATTTGCGCATTCAGAAGCCACATAAGAGCAAAAGGCCCGCGCGTTCAGACCGACATGGGCGACGAAACAAAACGCCGCGACAGCGAGCATTCCTGGTGATGATTCTTTTGCTACAGCAAGCCATTCGCCCGGCGTTGAGTTCAGCCGATGCGCCATCCAAAGCAATGCGAGCAGCGCGACCAAATAGCCAAATAGACGTCTCATCCTCCTCGACCTTCTTCGGCATCAAGGGAGGCATCGCCGACCAGCCGCGAGCTATGGAGATACTGGAAGGTAAAGAACGCCCTGAGCGGCCAAAAATCGAGCAAGCGAGCAGGCACGAGAGTCCATGCCTGTGATTCGACCAAGCGAAGATTCCGGCTTTCGCTCAATGGCTCAAAACCGGACAACGCCAGAAGGTCGCAGATATCCTTTCGCGCAAAGAAGCGGAGGTGGGTAGCATCATGGATGCCTCGTGAACGGCGAGGCCAACGACCAAAGACACCCAGTGAAATGAACGTGGAGATATGCCGTACATTGGGAATGCTGGTGATTAAGATGCCATCCGGCGTCATGAGTTCGCGCACCTTCCGAAGAAAGGCCCAAGGATCTTCGAGGTGTTCCAGCACGTCGGCGCAGACAACATGATCATAGGGGCCAAATCGCGCCACTTCCGCTAGTGCGGAGGGAGCATCGCAGCGTCCTTGCACCACATGTTCGATACTGTCAGCTGCCAGCCGAGCGCGCTCAACATCGGGCTCAACACCCGTGACGATAACTTGGCCCCAACGTTGCTTTAAATCTGCGCCGAGCCGGCCAGCGCCGCAGCCTACGTCGAGCACTCGACGCGGCTGCCGCTTGAACATCTTGATGACGTCAGGGCGCTGCCCCGAGTACCCTTGACGCGCGGCGACCAATGTCGGCTTTAAGCTAGCGGCGCTCATGGTCGACGCCATGCTCTGTTGGCATACCGCCGCGAATTGTTCCGAGATAGGTGAGATTAGTGATCTGCTCGGAAATCAGCCCAATGAGGAACACGATGACGCCCGCGCTCCACAGCAGGGTGCTCATATTCGTGAGGCGACCATCGCGCACAAAAGTAATAGCGTAGTTGACACCACCAAGCAGGAAAAACAATACGCTCGCAGGCGCGAACAGCTTCAGCGGCGAGTACAGCGTCGCGATCTTGAAGATGATTAGCAAGAAACGAATGCCGTCTTTCAGTGGTTTGATATGACTCTTACCCACGCGCTGCGCCGCCTTGATCGGCACATAGGCCACCGGATAGGCGCTACGGAAGAAGGCCATGGTGCTGGTAGTGGGGTAGGAAAAGCCGTTGGGCAACAGGTGCAGAAACTCACGAAACCTGTCTGCACGCACTGCCCGAAAGCCTGATGTGAGGTCGGCAACGATGTGGCCGGTCATACGGCTGGCTAGCCAGTTATAGACCGTATTGGCGACGCCACGACCCACTCCGGCCTGGCTGCCCCAGTCGCGCGCGCCGACTACCATATCGAAGCCCTGACCCAGTCGTTCCAGAAAGCGGACGATATCGGCGGGATCATGCTGGCCGTCACCATCCATGAAGACGAGGATGTCGCCGCTGGCGGCGCGGGCTCCACGCTTGATGGCCGCGCCGTTGCCCATCGAGTACGGCGAAGACAAGCACTGCACCTCACTGGCGGCACAAATCTCGCGCGTATTGTCGGTGGAACCGTCGTCCACCACGATGATTTCCGCTCCCGGCTGGGCGACTCGCAGCCGCGGCAATAGGGACTTCAGTGCCGCTGCTTCATTCTTGGCGGGCAGGATGATGCTGAGACGATTCAAGAGAGCTCCCCCGGACGTAAGTCGGCATCATAACGCGGAGACTGAAGCCTAGCTGTGGCTGATTTGACGTTTAATGAGAGTGCTCATGCTGCTCTGAGCCCCGGAAAAACACCGGATAGGCTTCTCACGTTGGACAATTTGTTGGGAAGGCACCTGCAGACCCAAGGAACGGGGAGTTGAGGGGAGGCTTGACCAACCTTTGATCTAGGCCCTGAGCAGATCCCGTACCGCCTCGATCACTCTTGCAGAGTCACTTTCTGCCATCGCTGGCGACAGCGGCAGGCTGACGGTCTGTTGACCAAGCCGCATCGCGTGAGGCCATTGCTCCGGGCGCCATCCGAAGCGCCGCCGATAGTACAGGTGCTCTGGCAGCGACAAGTAATGCACACTGGTACCGATCCGAGCAGTATTCATGGCTCCCAGGAAGTCGTCGCGACTAATGCCGCGCCGTGACTCGTCGATCATCAGCATATTAAAGATGATACCCGTGGCGGGTGTTGACCTCTGGCGCTGCCGGGAGGCCCACAGGCAGCCCCGCGAATGCCTCGTCGTAACGTCGCCAGATTTCGCGTCGACGTAACCAGTTTTGTTCCACGCGGGCCAACTGATGGATGCCAATGGCCGCCTGCAAATCCATCATGTTGTATTTGAACCCGCGCTCGACCACCTGGTAGTGACGATAGCCCTTATCGCTGAAGCGATGCCAAGCGTCCTTGCTCATCCCGTGCAGGGCAAGGATGCGAGCGCGTGCGATGTGCTCTTCACGCGCCCCAGGATCATGCCGCCCTCGCCCGTCACCACGTTCTTGGTGACGTAGAAGCTGTAGCAACCGAAGTCCCCGAAAGTACCAACCGGCTGTCCCCGATATTCGGTTTCGATGGCGTGGGCGCAGTCCTCAATCACCTTCAGACCATATTTATCTGCGATGGCCATGATGCGATCCATCGCACACGGTCACCCCGCGAAGTGCACCGGCAGGATGGCGCGGGTACGCGGGGTGATAGCCGCTTCGATGGCGTCTGGGTCGATGTTCTGGGTCACAGGATCCACATCGGCCAGTACCGGCGTAAGCCCTGCGTGCAGGATGGCGTTGACGGTGGCGCAAAACGTCAATGGTGTTGTGATGACCTCACTGCCAGGCTCCAGATCGGCCGCCACCATGCTCACGTGCAGTGCCGCCGTGCAGGAATTGACAGCAGCCAACTGGGAGGGGCGCACGCCGCGCCAGGTGGCAAAATCTCGCTCAAACTGGCTACGCGTGGGCCGATACCCAGCCAGCCGGAACGCAGGCAGGCTTCAACCTCTGCGATCTCAGCCTCCTCAATACTTGGCGCGCCGAAGAGCAGAAATGGAGACTGTGGGTCGGGATTGGACACAAATGGGAACTTTCAGGCGCAAGCGGTATTTCTACCCGACACCTCCAGTAACGTCCACGCCTATGAGGCACATCTATTGCATGTCTACCTACAGGATAGGGGACCAGCCACCGATGTGTGCGCCTGATCACCCCGATAACCATTTCCGATGGCTACCGGGTGACCTCCCCGCCTATCTGGGGTAAATTTCCCTTCAATCAGGGGGCTGGGCCAGTTTCGCTATGTCAACACTAATGCAACCGTCACTCGCGGGGCTTTCGGGCATGGCGCGCCGGCTGGTGTCGGAAGACGTGCTGCCCGAGGCCGATGTCCGCAAGGCTGTCGCCGATTCGCTCCAGCACAAGACCTCGCTGGCCGCCTGGCTACTCGATCATGGCCTGGTCGATAGCCCCAGGCTCACCCGTATCGCGTCCGATGAGTTCGGCATGCCGATGATGGACGTGAGCACCATGGTGACGGCCAACATGCCCGTCAACCTGATCAGCGAATCACTGATCAACAAGCACCATGCGTTACCGCTCTTCAAGCGGGGCAAGCGGCTGTTCGTCGGTATCGCCGACCCCATGCAGTCGCATGCGCTGGACGAGATCAAGTTCCACTCCAATTGCATGGTGGAGCCGATCCTGGTCGAGCGTAGCCAGTTGTTGCGCGCCATCGAAACCGTGCTCAACACCATGAGCAATACCGTACCCGACCTGGGCAGTGGCGATCTCGACGATTTGTCGCTCGATAACGGCGGTGATGATGAGGCCGAAAGCACTGGCATCGATGCCAATGCGAACGACGATGCACCCGTCGTAAAGTTCGTCAACAAAATTCTGGTGGATGCCATCCGTCGCGGTGCCTCAGACATCCATTTCGAGCCATTCGAAACCCAATACCGTGTGCGCCTGCGCATGGATGGCATGCTGCGGGCCGTGGCCAGCCCGCCGATGAAATTGGCAGCACGCATTTCCTCGCGCATCAAGGTCATGGCCGGCCTGGACATTGCCGAGCGCCGCGTGCCGCAGGACGGCCGTATCAAGCTCAACCTGTCCAAGAGCCGCGCGGTGGACTTCCGCGTGAGCACGCTGCCGACCCTGTTCGGCGAAAAGATCGTAATGCGTATCCTGGACGGCTCGGCCGCCAAGCTCGGCATTGACGTACTGGGCTACGAGGACGTACAGAAGCAGTTGTACGTGGACGCCATCCACAAGCCCTACGGCATGGTGCTGGTCACCGGCCCCACCGGCTCCGGTAAGACGGTGTCGCTGTATACGGCACTCAACATCCTCAACACCACCGAGCGCAACATTTCGACGGTCGAAGACCCGGTGGAAATCCGCGTCGAGGGCATCAACCAGGTCCAGCAGAACGTGAAGCGCGGCATGACCTTCGCCGCGGCGCTACGTTCGTTCCTGCGCCAGGATCCGGACGTGATCATGGTGGGCGAAATTCGCGACCTCGAAACGGCCGAGATTGCCATCAAGGCGGCGCAGACCGGCCATATGGTGCTCTCCACCCTGCACACCAACGATGCCCCACAGACCATCTCGCGCCTGATGAACATGGGCATCGCGCCCTACAACATCACCTCGTCCGTCACCCTCATCATCGCCCAGCGCCTGGCGCGGCGCCTGCACGACTGCAAGAAGCCGCTGGACCTCCCACCGCAGGTGGTGCTGGCGGCGGGGTTCACCCAAGAAGACATCGATGCCGGCCTCACGCTGTACGAAGCCGTCGGCTGTGACAGCTGCAACGAAGGCTACAAAGGGCGCGTGGGTATCTACCAGGTGATGCCCATGCTGGAGGACATCCAGAAGATCATCCTGCAGGGAGGCAATGCGCTGCAGATCGCGGAGGTGGCCCGCAAGGCTGGGGTGAACGATTTGCGTGCCTCAGCCCTGCTCAAGGCGAAGAAGGGTGTGACCAGCCTTGCGGAAATCGATCGCGTCACCAAGGATTGAGGCCCGGCCCGGCTAGAATGGCGAGGTTTGTCGCGCAAAAGTTGCGTCAGACGCCACGTATTACGCCGCTGGAATGCCTTAAGCTGGAACGAATCAGGCGGCCGCCACACTGAGGCGACCCAACCGAACACGCAGGGGGAATTGCAATGGCCACGGCTACCGCAACCGCTAAGAACACGCGCACGATCGGCGCTCAGCGAGCCGAAATCAGCAAGCTGACCATGTACGACTGGGTTGCGCTGGACAAACGCGGCAAGCGCATGAAGGGCGAAATGTCCTCGAAGAATGCGTCGCTGGTCAAAGCCGAGCTGCGCCGCCAGGGCATGAATCCCCAGACCGTACGCGAACGCGGCAAGCCGCTGTTTGGCGCGACTGGCAGTGCCGTCAAACCCAAGGACGTGGCGATCTTCAGCCGCCAGATCGCCACCATGATGGCGTCGGGCGTACCCATGGTGCAGTCCTTCGAAATCATCGCCGATGGTCAGAAGAACATTCGCTTCAAGAACATTCTCACCGATGTGAAACAGAGTATCGAGGGCGGCGCGGCGTTGCACGAGGCATTGGCCAAGTATCCCGTGCAGTTCGATGAGCTCTATTGCAACCTTGTCCGTGCGGGCGAGTCAGCGGGTGTACTTGACACCGTGCTCGATACGGTGGCGACGTACAAGGAACGGACGGAAGGCATCAAGGCCAAGATCAAGAAGGCATTGTTCTATCCCGTGATGGTGTTAGTGGTGGCATTGTTGGTCTCCATGATTCTGCTGCTGTTCGTAGTGCCCGTATTCGCGAAGACATTCAAGGATGCGGGTGCTGATCTTCCGGCCCCTACCCAGGTCGTGATTGCGGCCTCTGAATTCATGAAGTCCTATTGGTGGTTGGTCATCGGCACCATTGTCGGTAGCGTCGTTGCTCTCGTAATGGCCAAGAAGCGCTCAGTCAAGGTCGCTCACTTCCTCGATCGCGTGATGTTGAAGCTCCCCGTCATTGGCAATATCCTGCGCCAATCAGCCATCGCTCGCTTTGCGCGCACCTTGGGCGTCACCTTCCGAGCCGGCGTGCCACTGGTTGAAGCCATGGACGCAGTCGCTGGCGCTACCGGCAGCATCGTCTATGGCGAAGCGGTCAAGCAGATGCGCGACGACATCTCCGTTGGCCATCAGTTGCAGCTTGCCATGCGCCAGACCGGTGTCTTTCCCAACATGGTGGTGCAGATGACCGCTATCGGCGAGGAATCGGGCGCCTTGGACCATATGCTGTTCAAGGTTGCCGAGTTCTATGAGGAGGAGGTCAACAATGCCGTCGATACTCTCTCGACCCTGCTCGAACCCATCATCATGGTGATCCTTGGCGTGCTGGTCGGCGGTATGGTGATCTCGCTGTACCTGCCCATCTTCAAGCTTGGCCAAACCATCTAGTTTGTAGACCATTAAGCCCCTCTCCCAACCGGGAGGGGGGCTTTTATCGTTTCAGGGACAACGCATGCTCGAATTTCCTATCTGGGCTTGGATCCTCGCCGCGGGCGTGCTCGGCCTGCTGGTCGGCAGCTTTCTCAATGTGGTGATCTTGCGGCTGCCGGAACGAATGAAGGCGGAGTGGCGGCTGGATGCGCTCGATACGCTGGAGATGGAATCCGAGGAACGCCAGTTGCCGCCGGGCATCGTGCGCGAGCCTTCGCACTGTCCCCATTGCCATCATCCCCTTGCAGCGCGCGACAACATTCCACTTTTTGGATGGCTTCTGTTGGGTGGGCGTTGCCGTTACTGCAAGGTGCCGATTTCCATCCAGTACCCGCTGGTGGAGCTGTTGAGCGGGCTGCTGAGCGCGGCGATTGTGTGGAAATTTGGGCCGACCTGGCCAGCGCTGGCGGGGTTGATATTCACCTGGATGCTGATCGCGCTGGCGGGTATCGATTTCCGAACCCAGTACCTGCCGGACCAGCTCAACTATCCCCTGCTCTGGCTGGGTCTGTTGCTTAGCTTGCTGCCCATGTTCGTGCTGCCGCCGGCCGCCATTTTCGGTGCAACCATCGGCTACCTCAGCCTGTGGAGCGTGTACTGGCTGTTCAAGCTGCTTACCGGCAAAGAAGGCATGGGTTATGGCGACTTCAAGCTGCTGGCCGCACTGGGTGCCTGGATGGGCCCGACGGCCCTGCTGCCAGTGATCCTCCTGTCGTCGCTCATCGGCGCGCTCACCGGCGGTGCGCTGATCCTGCTGCGCAAGCATGAGCGGGACATCCCGATGCCGTTCGGCCCGTTCATTGCGGCTGCCGGTTGGGTATGGTTTGTAGCGGGTGACTGGCTGTGGCTTCACTACGCGCAGCTGACCGGCATGCAATGAGCACGAAACCACACAACTACGTGGTAGCTCTCACCGGCGGTATTGCCGCGGGCAAGAGCGCTGTGTCGAAACGTTTCGAAGCGCTGGGCGTCCACGTCCACGATGCCGACGTCGCAGCACGCGACGTAATCGCCCCGGGTACGGAAGGTTTGCAAGCCGTCGTCGAGCACTTCGGCGAACGCGTGCTTGACGCTGGCGGTCACCTTGATCGCGCCGCCATGCGGCAACGCGTCTTCGGCGACGATGCAGCGCGACGCGCCCTCGAAGCCATCATTCATCCACGCGTTCGCGCCTGGCTGCACCAGCATGCGCTGGACGATCGCGGCCCTTACTGCCTGCTGGCGATTCCGTTATTGGCCGAGAACCTGGACCACTACCGTTGGGTGGATCGTGTGCTTGTGGTCGACGCCCCGGAAGCAGTCCAGCTGGAGCGGCTGCTTCGCCGTGACGGTATCGATGAAGCCTTGGCGCGGCGAATGATTGCGCGTCAGGCCAGTCGTACCGAAAGACTCACCCTGGCCCACGACGTCATCGAAAACAGCGGTGACGAGGCTGAGCTGGACCACGCGGTAGCAGAGCTGCATGCGCGATACCTGGCGTTAGCCCAGGCGCCGCGCTAACGGTCTGTCACCAGAACCCGCGGATGCCGGCTACCCCCTGCCCGCCAGCCTGTCGTGCCGCTTTGGCATCGGCGCCGCTCATGCCGCCGAGCGCATAAACCGGCACGGAGGCTGCCGCAACCATGGTCTGGAATGCCGACCAACCCAGCGCAGCCTGGGCCGGATGCGACGCCGTCATGGAAACCGGCGATAGCGTGGCGAAGTCCGCTACCGCCAGGGCTCGCGCGAGTTCGGCCGCATCGTGGCAGCTGGCGCCCACCCATTGATGCAGTGGCAATGGCCGTTCGCCCAGCTCGGCAAGCTGCCTCGCCTTGAGCTGTACGCCAACGCCATTTCCGAGCGCCAGTGCCCCTTCCACATCGCCACTGAGCAACAGCTGTGCGCCGCAGGCACGCGCGACAGGTAGCAGCGCATGCGCCAGTTCACGCACGCGACCAATCGACCACAAGGGAAACCGCAACATGATCAACCGCTCGCCGGCGCTCATGGCAGCGACGAGCCGCTCTCGCCAGTCTTCGAAGGCTTCGGGGAGCACGTCGGCAGGCGTGATCGGGTAGCGGGTTGGCAACTGCAACGCCCGCAGGATGGGTCGGTCGGCGGGCGCCAGAATGGAGAGATCAACTAGGGTCGGATCGCACCACTGCAAGGCCTGTCCGTCCAGCGAAACCGGCTCGCCTTGCCAATGGCGCACCATCCGCGCGTCGAGCAGCAACATGCGTTCGTCGTAGCACCAAGGTACGCGGATCAGCGGTTCGGCAACGGCCGCATCGACACCCAACTCCTCGCGCAATTCGCGAACCAGACCTGCCTCGGGTCGCTCACCCTCATCGAGCTTACCACCCGGGAACTCCCACAGTCCCGCCAGATGCTTGCCTGGCGGACGTTGCGCCAGCAGCACCTGTCCGCGCGCATCGATCATTACGCCGGCCATGACGTGCATGGCACGAGCCTCTGAGGAAGACAACGCGAACCGCCTGCTCAGCTGGCGCGGATGTATTCGACCATATCGAAGTCATACGCATGGTCGGCATCCTTCTTGTGATGCACGCGTGAGACCTCTGTCCAGTCGCTGAAATGCACGCCGGGGAAGAACGTGTCGGCACCATCGACTGCCGCGTTGACCCAGGTGAGATAAAGACGCCGGGCCTGCGGCAAAGCTTCGGAATACACCTCGCCACCACCAATCACCATCAGCCCCGTGCCGCCCGCACGCGCCAGCCCTTCAGCCAGGGAGCGAACGGTGACCTGGCCTGGAAATGGTGCCTCATGCTTGCGGCTCAGCACGAGGTTCGTGCGATCCGGCAAGGCGCGACCGACGGCAACAGCGGTGTTGTAACCCATCAGCACGTACTTGCCGAGGGTCAGCTGCTTGAACCAGCGCAAGTCGTCGGGCAGGTGCCAGGGAAGCTGACCCTTACGCCCGATGGCAAAGTTCTCATCCAGCGCGGCGATCAACGAAATAGCCATGGAAATCCTTGGATCATCGACAAGTGGGACGGCTCGCGTCGCCGGGCCGATGGCGCCGCGCCGGCCGATCTTAGCAGGATGCGATGACGCAACCCACGCCTATCCGCCGGCTTGCCAGAGTGTTACACCGCTACCGGAGCCCTGATCGCCCCATGCGGCTCATAGCCCGTGATGGCAATGTCCTCGAAGCGGAAATCGAGCAACGAGCGAACCTCGGAATTGAGCTGCAGCTGCGGCAGCGCACGCGGTTCGCGCGATAGCTGCAAGCGCGCCTGCTCCACATGGTTGTTGTACAGGTGCGCATCGCCCAGCGTATGCACGAAATCACCCACGCCAAGGCCGCACACCTGCGCCATCATGTGGGTCAGCAAGGCATAACTGGCGATGTTGAATGGCACGCCGAGGAAGATGTCACCCGAGCGCTGATAGAGCTGGCAGCTCAACTTGCCGTCGGCCACATAGAACTGGAACAGCGCGTGGCAAGGCATGAGCGCCATCTTCGGCAACTCGCCCACATTCCACGCGCTCACCACCAGGCGGCGCGAATCCGGATTGCGCTTGATCTCGTCCACCACCCAGCGAATCTGATCCACGGTGCCGCCGTCGGCCGTGGGCCACGCACGCCATTGCTGGCCATAGACCGGGCCGAGCTCGCCGTTCACATCGGCCCATTCGTCCCAGATGCTGACGCCGTGTTCCTTGAGGTAGGCGGTATTGGTGTCGCCCTGCAGGAACCAGATCAACTCGTGAATGATCGACTTCAGGTGCAACTTCTTGGTGGTGACCAGCGGAAAACCCTGCGCCAGGTTGAAGCGCATCTGCCAGCCGAACACGCTGCGCGTGCCGGTGCCTGTGCGGTCAGCTTTTTCGGTACCGTGGTCAAGCACGTGTTGCAGCAAATCCAGATAGGCGCGCATGGGCTTATTCCTTGCCGGGCAGCGAAACGGAGTACAGCCGCAGGGTCGGCGCCTTGCGCGACATCACCAGCAACACCACGCCAACGATAACCATAGGCAAGGACTGGATCTGGCCCATGGTCAGCCAGCCCCATGCCAGATAGCCGAGCTGTGGGTCAGGCACACGCACGAACTCCACAGCGAAGCGGAAGCAGCCATACAGGAGTGCGAACAAACCCGAGATCAGATAGCGCGGTCGCGGCTTCATCGAAACCAGGAACAGCACGGCGAACATCACCACGCCTTCCAGCAGCATCTCGTACAGCTGCGAGGGATGGCGCGGCAGGTGATCCGGCGAGTTGGGGAAAATCATCGCCCAGGGCACGTCCGAAGGCTTGCCCCATAACTCACCATTGATGAAATTGCCCAATCGCCCCAGCCCCAACCCGATCGGGACCAGCGGAGCGACGAAATCCACGGTGTCAAAGAAATGCATGCCGTGACGCCGCGACCACCACCAACCCGCCGTCAGCACACCCAGCATGCCGCCGTGGAAACTCATGCCACCATCCCATACGCGAAACAGCGCCAGCGGATCGGTCCAGATCCAGTGGATGTCAGCGTAAAACAGCATGTACCACACGCGCCCACCGATGATCACACCCATCATCGCGTAGAACGCCAGGTCGCCCAGCGCGTCGCTCGTCACCGGCAATCGCCCGAGGCGACGCCGGTATTCCGCGAACAACCACGCCCCAAGGAATCCGCACAGATACATCAAGCCATACCAGTGGATCTGCAGTGGCCCCAGATGAAAGGCAACGGGGTCGATGGCAACGGTATAGGGCTGCGTCATGGGCAAATGGGGTGATGGCAAAGCGGCAGTGTAACGGTCTGAGATAGGCATGACATGGGGCCCGTGAAGCTCAGTGCCCTATGCATGGGTCCACGGATGATCCCGGCAGCAGCGGCAAATGGCTCGCGGTGTGTACCGCTTGCGCGCATGCACCTGCCGCCCATTCCCTATGGGCCTTGCAAAAACGATCACCACGGTATTTGGACCCCCAAAAGTCGCTCATGCAGCCATTTTCCCGGGGAATGCGCGCTCTGCGCCCACTACCACCTGAACATGGCAAGCAGGTTGCACACACCCGTCACTTTGTTTTAACTTCGGGGTTACATCGCCTGTCCCCCAAGCCTGGCGATGACGCGGCACGGAGACCCTTCCCCAGGGCATACGCGCCATCCCCATATCCAGATGTCCAGCTCTAGAGCGCTGGCTGCTGGCTATTTTTTGTCGGAGTTCCAACAATGAAGCAAAAGACACTGCTGGCTACTGCCATCGCCGCAGCGCTCGTGCTGCAGACGTGGTCGGTGGCCGCACAGGATGCTGCCCCCGCCCAGGCTGACCAGACCTCGGCCAAGAGCCTTGAGACCGTCACCGTTACCGGTTCGCGCATTCGCAGCGTGGACGTGGAAACCTCGCAGCCGGTCTTCACCATGGATCGCGCCGCGATCCAGGCCACTGGCCTGACCAATGTCAACGACATCCTGGCCCGCATGCCGTCGGCCGGTACTCCGGACATCACGCCGCAGGACACGCTGTCCTCGGGCGCTGACGTCGGCGGCCGCTACGTCAACATCCGCAACCTCGGCTCGCAGCGCACCTTGGTGCTGGTCAACGGCCGTCGCTGGAGCACCAGCCTCAGTGGCCTGACCGACCTGTCGACCATTCCGGTCTCCATGATCGACCGCATCGACATCCTCAAGGATGGCGCGTCTTCGATCTACGGCTCCGACGCCATCGGCGGCGTGGTGAACATCATCACCAAGGAGAAGTTCGAAGGTGCCGAAGCCAACGTCTACTTTGGCGAGAACGGCAAAGGCGACGGCAAGACCCAGAACTACGACTTCACCTGGGGCCACAGCACCGCGAAGAACTCGGTCATCGTCGGCGCTTCGTACCAGAATACCGATCCGATGTGGAACAGCGAGCGTACCGAGACCAACTATCCGAATGGCCCGCGTCACCCGCTCGATGGCTACAGCGGCACCGGCCCGTACGGTCGCATCATCGATCCGAATACCGGTTCGCAGTACGTGATCAATCACGGTGCGACCGATACGGCAAACTTCAACAACTACCATCCGTACACCGGTTCGGTCGCCGACTCGTACAACACGTATCAGGACATGACGTTCCGCGCCGGTTCCAAGCTGAAGAACCTGTTTGTGCAGGATCGCTACAAGCTGACCGACAACATCACTCTGCACGGCATGGCTAGCTACAGCACGCGTGACACCTCGTCACAGCTTGCTGGCTATCCGTTCTCGAGCGGCGGCACCGGTGTGGTGCTGAGCGGCGCGAATGCCTACAACCCGTTCCCGGGCCAGGACGTCTCGTTCTACCGCCGCTCGGTGGAACTGCCGCGCATCACCGATGCCAATTCCAAGCTCGCTCATATCGATCTGGGCGCCGAAGGCTTCTTCCAGTTCCTTGGCCACGACTGGTCGTGGGATGCGAACTACACCTACTCGCAGAACAAGATTCGCCAGGTCGGTTCGGGCAACCTGAACCTGATCAACGCACAGAACGCTCTCGGCCCGACCGCGACGGTGAACGGCCAGCTCGTCTGCGCCGACGCCGCCGCCCGCGCTGCCGGTTGCGTGCCGTGGAACATCCTGGCTGGTCCGGGTGCGACCCCGCAGTCGGTGCTGAACTACATCAACTACATCGAAACCAACCGTCAGACCAGCTCGACAGACGACTACACGGCCAACGTGTCCGGCGGCCTGTTCGATCTGCCGGCCGGTACGGTGAATCTGGCCGTGGGCGTCGAGCACCGCGGTGAGA
Organism: Dyella sp. OK584; assembly: GCF_057787755.1. NCBI lineage: Bacteria > Pseudomonadati > Pseudomonadota > Gammaproteobacteria > Lysobacterales > Rhodanobacteraceae > Dyella > Dyella sp. OK584. The sequence continues at coordinate 2,168,201 of NZ_CM173542.1, read as the reverse complement.
AGGGTAACTTCCGCCCGGACGCCATGGTGTCGGCAGGCCTGACCACCGACCTCGCTGCCGCCCCGACCAACGGCGCGTACAACACCAACGAAGTCTACGCTGAGTTGGACGTGCCGCTGCTGCGTGACCTGCCGGGTGCGCAGGAACTGGGCGTCAACGTCGCCAGCCGCTACTCGCACTACAGCAACTTCGGCAGCACGACCAACAACAAGTACAGCTTCCGTTGGCGTCCGTTCGCGGATCTGTTGGTCCGTGGCACCTACGCTCAGGGCTTCCGCGCACCGACCCTCAGCGATCTGTATGGCGGTGAAGGCCAGAGCTTCGAAACCTTCCTCGATCCGTGCGACAGCAAGTACGGCGCTGCAGCCACCAGCACGGCCGTCGCACAGCGCTGCGCCGCCGCTGGCGTGCCGGCCAACTACCAGCAGGTTGCCAGCACCACCGGCAAGCCGATTACCAGCAGCAACGGTAGCCAGACGCCGGTCGCCTTCATCTCGGGCTCTAACCCGAACCTGCAGCCGGAACAGTCGATCACCCGTACGCTGGGCCTGGTCTACAGCCCGCACCAGATCGAAGGCCTGGACTTCACGGTCGACTACTACAACATCTACGTGAAGAACATCATTTCGCCGGTCGACGCGCAGAGCGTTCTGAACTACTGCTACGTCAACAACGATCCCTCGTTCTGCAGCCGCTTCACGCGTAGCGCCGTCGCCGACCCGGCCACCGGCCTGGCCGTTGGCTCGGTCAACAACCTCAACGAGAGCCTGTCGAACCTGGGTACGCTCAAGACCGAAGGTTACGACCTCGGTATCCACTACCGTCTGCCGGAAACCTCGTTCGGCCGCTTCCGCATCGCTTCGGACAGCACCTACCTGACCAAGTACGAGACCACCAGCGGTCCAGGCGCTACCCCGCAAGATCTGGTCGGCTTCATGTCCGGCGGCACTGCCGGCGGTACCGGCGAAGACGGCATGTACCGTCTGCGTTCGAACCTGCAGGTGGACTGGGATTACAAGCAGTTCGGTGCCAGCTGGACGGTGCGTTACTACGCCGGCCTGAAGGACATCTGCTACGACAACACCCCGGGCTCGCTGGTCGAGTGCTCGTCGCCGAGCTATACCAACCCCTGGTGGGGCACCTATGGCATGAGCCAGAAGGGTTCGGTGGCGTTCAACGACGCGCAGTTCCGTTACACCGCTCCGTGGAAGGGCGTGTTCACCGTTGGCGTGAACAACATCTTCAACAAGAAGGGGCCGTACTACTATTCGGTGACCACCTCGGGTACCGGCAGCTCGCCGTACAACCCGGCGTTCGACATCGACCGTTACTTCTACGTGTCGTACAACCAGAAGTTCTAAGCTCGAAAGAGTTTGATCTTCGTATGGGGCGGGCCTTCGGGCCCGCCTTTTTTTTATGCGCAACGTAGTGACGGCATGGCGTTTCGCGGTCGCGCACAGGGTGCGCTCCTACAAGACGCGTGTTGACTCGAGGAGCGCACTCTGTGCGCGACCGACAGCAACCTGATAATGGCTAGCGCAACGCTTTGCCTAAAGCAGCACGGGCCTGTCCGGCAGCTCGTCCGGCTGTGCCTTGTCATTGCCTGGGAAGTGCCGCATTAGCAGCGCATGCGCCTCGGCTATGCCATCGAGGCAGCCCTGGCGCCACGCGCTTTGGGCGAAGCTGCCGAGCATGTGGTCACGAATGGCGTCCCACTCGGGCTGGGTCACCACGGCGGCAATTCCGCGGTCGGCGACGATCACCACACGATGCTCGGCCATCAGCACGTAGAACAGCACACCGCTGTTGTGTTCGGTGTCCCACACGCGCAACTGGGCGAACACTTGCTGCGCCCGCGCATGCGCATCCAGGCCCGCCAGTACCGCCATGGGCGCCAGACGGGATTCGACGGCAAAGCAGATTTCGCCGCGATGTTCCCGCTCGCCCTGCGCGATGGCCAGCGTCATTTCGTCGAGCAGGCTCCGTGGAAACCGGTGGCGCATCTGGAACCAGCCATCGAAGAGGTTCATCAGCAGACGTTGCATGTGCGCCATCTCACCAGCTCCCAGACGAACCGCCGCCACCAAAACTGCCGCCACCGCCGCTGAAACCACCGCCTCCACTACCGCCGAAACCACCACCGCCAAAACCGCCCCAGCCACCACCGCCAATTGAGCGGCCGGCACCGGCGGGCAACAGCATCAGTCCGCCGCCGATCAGTGCACCCATGATGCCGACGCCCGCCGAGGCGGCGAGCAGCCATAGCAAACCACCAGTGATCGCTGCGCCGAGCGGCGTACGGAGCCAAACGGCGGAGCGGCCAAAGATGCCGCGCAAAAAGAACGCCACGAACACGCCGATCAACAACACATGGCCGAAGTCGAAACCGCGCCGTTCACGGTTGCCGCTTTCCACCGGCGGTGGCAAAGCCTCGCCGTTGACCAGCTGGGTCAGGGCACCCACGGCGTCGCTGATGCCGCCGTAATAATCATTGGTGCGAAATTTCGGCGCGATGTATTCGCGAACGATGCGCGCGGTCGCCGCATCAGGTACCGCACCTTCCAGCCCATAGCCGACTTCGATGCGAACACGGTGATCGCTTTTGGCCACGAGCAGCAAAAGCCCATCGTCCGTGCCTTTGCGACCGATCTTGTTGGCCTCGGCCACTGCCAGCGAATACTCGGCAATGTCCTGTGGCTGCGTGCTGGGCACCATCAGCACCACCAACTGGGCGCCCTTATCCTTCTCCAGCGCCACAAGCTTTGCGTCGAGCTGATCCACCTGCTGCGGCGTGAGCGTACCGGTGAGATCGGTGACGTGCCGCGTGAGCTTGGGTGCATCGTCGGCGGCACGCAGCAGCACCGGCGACAGCAGCGCCATCGCCAGCACCAGCAACAGGCGCGTCATGCGCCGCCTCATGTCAGTGCGCCGAAGAGGCAGGCGCAGGCGTGTTGCCGAAGTCGACCGTCGGCGCCGTGGAAATGGCCTTCTCGTTATCCACCGTGAAGTTCGGCTTGACCTGGTAACCGAAGATCTTGGCGGTGAGGTTGTTCGGGAACGTCCGGATCATCGAGTTGTACTGCTGCACCGACTGCACATAGCGGTTGCGCGCCACGGTGATGCGGTTCTCGGTGCCTTCCAGCTGCGCCTGCAGGTTCTGGAACAGGCCATCGGCCTTGAGCTGCGGATAGTTCTCGCTGACCACCATCAGTCGCGACAGCGCACTGGAAAGCTGGCCTTGCGCCTGCTGGAACTGCTGTAGCTTCTGGGGATCGTTCAGCGCATCCGGCGACAGCTGCATGGTGCCGACCTTGGCGCGTGCATTGGTCACCTCGGTCAGCACTTTTTCCTCGTGCTGGGCGTAACCCTTCACCGTATTGACCAGATTGGGCACCAGGTCAGCGCGTCGCTGGTACTGGTTGATCACCTCGGACCAGGCTGCCTTGACCGCCTCGTCCTGGCGCTGGATGGCGTTGTAGCCGCAACCCGAAAGGCCGGCGACGACCAGCAGCAATGCAAGGGCACGAAGAAGTTTCATGGGGATGCTCCAATCCGGTGGAGGGCCCATTGCAGCATTCCGCCGTGACGGGCGCAATCTTGCGGTGCCTGCCTGCGACGGCGCACAGGGTGCGCTGCCGCAGAACGGAGCCTGGCTTTACATCCAGCGCGGCCAGAGAATCAGGCCCCAGCTCAGGGCCGTCAGCATCAGCAGCAGGAAAACCGCAGCGGACCCCATGTCCTTGGCCCGCCCCGCCAGCTCGTGGAACTCGGGGCTCACCTTGTCCACCACCGCTTCCACCGCGGAGTTGAGCAACTCGGCCGACAGCACCAACACCGGCGGCAGCAACAGCGCGATCTTTTCCAGCGGCCCATTACCCAGCCACAGCCCCGCCGGCACCAGCACCACGGCCAGGCACACCTCCAGCCGGAACGAGGCTTCGTGGCGCCATCCCGCCTGCAAGCCCTTCATGGACCACTTGAAGGCATTCCAGATCTGTCTGGGCCCGCGGAAACCGGTGGCGGCCATGGTGTCGTCGTCCTATTAGAGCGTGCGGTGCAGCCGCGCTCGTGTGGCGGGCATAAGCCCGCAATCATGCCATAGCCGGTCGCACCCCGCCGCCTGCGGTTTCCGGCATGCGGCAGTGCAACGTCTCCTGAATGACGGATGGGTTACGCTCGGCCACTTTGTGACCCGGTTCCGGGTTGCGATGAGCCGGCCGCGACGCGGTCGTTGTATGAACCATGTACGGACAATTGAATGGCAATCCAGAATCCACCGGTCTCCCAGACCCGCTCGTTCAGCACTGTCTTCCTGATCGAGATGTGGGAGCGTTTCGGCTTCTACGGCATGCAGGTGTTGATGGTCACCTACATGATGAAGAAGCTGGGCTTTGTCGACAGCAAGGCCAACCTGGTCTGGGGCGCGGCTGCCGCGCTGATCTATGCGACGCCCGCCATCGGCGGTTGGGTGGGCGATAAGCTCATCGGCACGCGCCGCACCATGGTTGCCGGCGCCGTCGTGCTGGCGCTGGGCTACGCGATGCTGTGGATTCCTTCCAATAATCCCACCCTGCTGTACTGCGCGCTTGGCGTGATCATCGTCGGCAATGGCTTCTTCAAGCCCAATGCCGGCAACCTCGTGCGCAAGATCTACGAGGGTGACGATGTCCGCATCGATAGCGCCTTCACCTTCTACTACATGGCGGTGAACGTCGGGTCGATGGTCTCGATGACGGCCACGCCGTGGATCCGCGACTACGTCGGCGCGCACTACGGCGATGCGATGGGCTGGCACACCGCGTTCGGTGCGTGCGCCGTTGGCCTGGCCCTGGGCCTGATCAACTACTCGCTGATGCATCGCACGCTGGCGCACATCGGCTCCCCCGCCGACGAGCAGCCGATACAGCCCAAGCGCGTACTCGCATTGTTGGCTGCTTCGCTGGTTCTGGTAGCCATCTCGGCTTTCATCCTGCAGAGCTTGCTGGCGGCGGAAATCTGCGTGTACCTCGCCGGCATCGTGATTCTTGGCATCTTCGTGCACCTGATCCGCGGTGCCGAGAAGAGTGAGCGTGCCGGTCTTATCGCTGCACTGGTACTGACCGTGCAGACGATCTTCTTCTTCATCTTCTACGCGCAGATGGCGACGTCGCTGAACTTGTTTGCGCAGAAGAACGTGAACCTGTCGTTCGACATGTTCGGCATGCACCTGTTCAACTGGATTCCGGAGCAGTACCAGAACCTCAATGCGATCTGGATCGTGATCCTCAGCCCCGTGCTGGTATTGATTTACAACTCGCTCGGCCGCTTGGGCAAGGATCCGTCGGTAGCATTCAAGTTCGCACTGGGTTTTGCCGCCGTGGCGCTGGGCTTCTTCATGTACGGCTTCGGCGCGCTGGGTGCGGTTGATGGTCAGGTGTCATCCTGGACCATGGTCTGGGGCTATGGCTTCTACTCTCTGGGCGAACTGCTGGTGAGCGGCCTGGGTCTGGCGATGATCGCCCGCTACGTGCCGGCGCGCATGGGCGGCTTCATGATGGGCGCGTACTACGTTGCCGTCGGCATCTCGCAGTACCTGGGCAGCGTGGTGGCCAACATCGCGGCCATGCCGGAAAACATCAGCAACCCGGTCGAGTCGCTGAACATCTACATCAGCCTGTTCAACAAGCTCGGCTTTGTGGGCATCGCCTGCACGGTCATCGCCGTGGTGATGCTGCCGCTGATGAACCGCCTCTCGCGCAGCCACTCCGAGGCGCATACGCCACTGCCGGCGGTGCATAGCGAAGAAGTTTGAGGCTCTACTCCCTCTCCCCTGTGGGGAGAGGGTTGGGGTGAGGGGAGAATCTTGCCAAGTTGCCAAGTCGAGCCCGGCTTTCATTGAGACTCTTCTGCGAGCACCCGCCCCTCACCTCGGTCCTCTCCCCAAAGGGGAGAGGATGGAAGAGCTAGTATCGCCTCATGAAACGCCCTACTTCCCAGCAGCGCATCGGCCCCCGCACGCTCTTCCGCAGCCTTGCCTGGCTGCGCATCTGCGCCATCGCAGGCCAGAGTGCCGCCGTGCTCGTTTGCGCGCTGTGGATGAAGCTGGATATCCCATTGTTGCCGCTACTGGTGGGTATCGGCCTGCTGGCGGTGTTCGCGGTATTCGCCGCGTGGCGATTGGCCCAACCCTGGCCCATCCGGCAGTGGGAAACCATCCTGCACGTCGCGGTCGATACGCTGATTCTCGGCTACCTGCTGCATTTCACCGGTGGCGCCAGCAATCCGTTCATCGCCTTGCTGCTGGTACCCATCGCGCTGAGTGCGGCAGCGCTTTCAGTGAACGCCGTTCTGGCGGTGGCGGCGCTGGCTGGCGTGGCCTATCTGGTCCTGCTGTTCTGGTACGTGCCCCTGCCCGTCCCGATGCAAGGCGAGGCACCCACCGGGTTCTCGCTGCATGTGCTGGGCATGGGCGCGAACTTCGTGATCATGGCCTTGTTGCTGGGCTTCTTCATCAACCGGCTGGCACGCGCGGTGCGTCTGCAGCAGCTGGAAGTGCAACGCGTACGAGAGCGCGCGCTGCGTGACGAAGGCATTCTCGCCATCGCCACTCAGGCCGCCGGCGCCGCGCATGAACTGAACACGCCACTGTCGACCATGCGTACGCTGCTTCCTGAATTGCGGCGCGAGCATGCCGGAGATGCACTGCTGGCAGAAGACCTTGCGCTACTGGAAGGCCAGGTGGATCGCTGCCGGACGATCCTTCGTGAAATGGTCGCCTTCGGCAAAGCGCAGCTCTCTCAGGAACCGGAACAACTCACCGTCGCCAACTTTATTCATGGCTGCCTGGAGCGCTTCCAACTGCTGCGCCCCGAAGCGGATCTGGCGCTGGCGCTGGATCAGGAGGTCGCCCGCACCGTGCTGCGCACGCCTCCCGGCTTGCGTCACGCCCTGCTCAACCTGCTGAACAATGCCGCGGACGCCTCAGCCATGAACCAGTCACAAGCAGTCGCGCTGACAGTGCGACGTGACGGCGGCTGGCTGGAGCTGATCGTGATCGATCATGGCCCTGGATTCACCGCTACCGGCGAACTTGCCGTATTGGGCCAGTCGCACAAGCAGACCGGCCTGGGTATTGGCTTGGCGCTGGCCGAAGCGACCGCCGAACGCCTCGAGGGCGAATTGACGGCCATCAATACCGGCAATGGCGCGCAAATGAGCCTGCGCCTGCCGCTGGCAGTGATCGCCGCGCCATAATTCCTGCGGCGGATAGCCACAGTGGCACATGGCCACATGTGAATGCGTTGTCGCACCGGCGAAAATAAGCGCGTCCGGCCCCGTGCCGTGGAGAACCCCATGAGCGACCAGCAACTCCTGATCATCGATGACGATGCCACCTTCGCCCGTGTTTTGGCGCGTGCCCTCAGCTCTCGCGGCTTCGAGGTCATCACCGCAAGCAACGCTGACGAGGCACGCGCCCTGACCCGACGGCACCAGCCGCGCTATTGCGTGCTCGACCTGAAGCTGGGCGACGAAAACGGCTTGCGGCTGATCCCCGAACTGCAGGCGCTGGTACCTGAGATTCGCGTGCTGCTGCTGACGGGCTACGCCTCCATCGCTACCGCAGTGGAAGCCATCAAGCGCGGCGCCCACGACTATCTGGCCAAGCCAGTCGATGCCGATGCCGTGGTTCGCGCTTTGCTGGACGGCGATACCAGCACCGGTGATGACGATGTCATCGATGCACCGGAAGCGCCGCTGGCGCTACGTCGCCTGGAGTGGGAACACATCCAGCGCGTACTCACCGAGTGCGACGGCAACATCTCCGAAACGGCGCGCCGCCTGGGCATGCATCGCCGCACACTGCAGCGCAAGCTCAGCAAACATCCGGTACGCGAGCGGCCGGATAGCGAGGACTGAGTTGTACGCCTTGTCGTTTCTCTCAAAAGGAGAAACGACGAAGATCAAATTTGTGGCGTGCTGCCGGAGTCGGTCGGCAGCGGTTCCGCTGTACCGTCGTTCTCATCGCCATAGATGGCCACATGCGGCACGCCATCGGCACCAATCCAGCCGCGATACATGCCATCGGTATTGAACGGCATGGCCACCGTGCCGTTCGCGTCCAGCGCAATGGCGCCGCCATTGCCACCCATGGACGGAATCTCCTGATTGATGACTTCGGCCGCTGCACGACGGAGCGGCACACGCATTTGAGTCACGCGCATGCAGATCTCGTGTGCGGCCACCGTGCGGATGTAGTACTCGCCCCAACCGGTTCCCGACACTGCGCAACCAGAGTTGGCGTAGGTGCCGGCACCGATGACCGGTGAGTCGCCAATGCGGCCCCACCGTTTGTCGTTCATGCCCCCGGTGGAGGTACCCGCTGCCAGATGGCCGTCGACATCCAGCGCTACCGCACCGACCGTACCGAAGTGTTTGGCCGTCTCGACGTCTGAATGCTTGGCGTGTTCGGCATCTTCCTTCAACGCCTTCTGCAATTGCTGCCAGCGCTCATCGGTCCGGAAGTAGGAAGGATCGACCAATTCGACGCCCACCTGCCTGGCAAATTCCTCCGCGCCATCGCCTACCAGCATCACATGCTGAGTTTTCTCCATCACCGCCCGCGCCAGCAGGATCGGGTTCTTCACACGATGCACATCAGCGACCGAGCCAGCCTCCAACGTGGAGCCATCCATGATCGCCGCATCCAGCTCGTTCTTGCCGTCGTGCGTAAACACCGAGCCCTTGCCGGCGTTGAAGTTCGGGTCATCCTCCAGCACAGCGATTGCTGTGGACACCGCATCGACCGCCGTCTTGCCCGCCTTCAGCTGGGCGTAGCCCTTCTGCAATGCCTCAGTAAGAGCCGCGCGCACCGCCTTCTCTCTGACCGGACTCATCTCACGCTTGATCACCCCGGCGCCGCCATGGATCACCAGGACGGGCGCGGTGGCATGGCTCATGGACGCAATCCCCAGCGCCGCGATGGCAGCGACAAGACGGCAAGACTTCACAGACGCTACTCCCCGGAATGTTGGCCCCGAGTATAGCCAGCGGTCCGTCCATGCTCATCCGGATGGTGGCAGCGAACGAGTTCACCCCAGTTTTCCGGGCCTTGCGACCTTCGTACAGCATGAGCAGTCATCAATCCGTCGTATCCTTGGCAGCTGGCTTACCCCTGCAAGAAGGCATCGCAATGGACAAGGTTTATGCAAGCGCGGCGCAAGCTCTCGACGGGCTGCTGTCCGACGACATGACCATCGCAGCCGGCGGCTTCGGCTTGTGCGGCATCCCCGAAAACCTGATCGCGGCGTTGCTCGCGGCGGGTACCAAAGGGCTAACCATCGTGGGCAACAACGCCGGCGTGGACGATTTCGGCATGGGCCCGCTGCTGAAAACCCGCCAGGTGAAGCGCGTGTATGCGTCCTACGTGGGCGAGAACAAGGAATTCGAGCGCCAGGTGCTCGCCGGTGAGCTGGAGCTGCATCTGGTGCCGCAGGGCACGCTGGCCGAGAAGCTGCGCGCCGGCGGCGCCGGCATTCCCGGCTTCTACACGCGCACCGCGTTCGGCACCAAGCTGGCTGAGGGTAAGGAAACCAAAGTGTTCGACGGCAAGGAATACGTGCTGGAGGAAGCCATCCACGCCGACGTGTCCATCGTGAAGGCCTGGAAGGGCGATCGCCTGGGCAACCTGGTGTTCCGCAAGACCGCGCGCAACTTCAACCCGATGATCGCCACCTGCGGCAAGATCTGCGTGGCCGAGGTGGAAGAACTGGTGGAAGTTGGTGTGCTTGAGCCGGACAACATCCATGTGCCCGGCATCTACGTCGACCGCATCATCAAGGGTCCCTCGTACGAGAAGCGCATCGAGTTCCGTACCGTAGCCGGCGTCAACACTGGCAAGGAAAGCCCCATCCGTGCCGCCATGGCCCAGCGCGCTGCCAAGGAATTGCAGGATGGTTTCTACGTGAACCTCGGCATCGGCATTCCGACCCTGGTGGCCAACTACATTCCGCCGGGCATGGACGTCACCCTGCAATCGGAAAACGGCCTGCTCGGCATCGGTCCGTTTCCGGATGACGCCCACGTTGATCCGGACCTGATCAACGCCGGCAAGCAGACCATCACCACCCTGCCCGGCTCAAGCTTCTTCTCCAGCGCCGAATCGTTCGCGATGATCCGTGGCGGTCACGTCGATCTTTCGATCCTCGGCGGTCTGGAAGTGTCCTGCACCGGTGACCTCGCCAACTGGATGGTTCCAGGCAAGATGGTGAAGGGCCCGGGCGGCGCGATGGATCTGGTCAGCGGCGTCAAGCGCGTGGTGGTGCTGATGGAGCACAGCGCAAAAGACGGCTCGCCCAAAATCAAGGACGAGTGCGACCTGCCCATCACCGGCAAGCAGGTGGTAGACCTGATCATCACCGACCTGTGCGTGTTCTCGGTTGAGAAGGGCAAGGGCCTCACGCTCACCGAACTGCACGAAGGCGTGACTCTGGAAGACGTGAAGGCGAAGACGGGTTGTGCGTTTACAGTTAGCGCTTCGTTGAAGCAGTAACCAGAACGCGGAAGCAAAGAGGCACCGAGTCCCAGCGTTTGCTGGGATGACGAACGTAACGCCTGTTTCCCCTCACCGTCATCCCAGCGAAGGCTGGGATCCAGCGCCTTGGACTACACCGCCACTGGCACCGACTCGGGAAAACGTATGCGCGCGACATGCCGGCGGTCCCCGCGCGTCTGCAATTCCAGCGGCCAATGGAATCGCTCGCTGATCCGTTGGGCGATGGCCAGTTCGAAACCATGACGGTTCGCTCCGGCAGGAGCAGGCACCTCGCCGCGATGCGATACCGTCACCACGCCGGGCATCACGGTGACCACTATCGTGCCGCCCTCGGCTTGCTGGCAGGCGTTTCGTATCAACTGCCAGCACAGCACGGCGAATACGCGCGGCGAGCCGTGCAAGGCAAAGCGCGCCGGCTCTTCAAGCTCCAGGGTGATGGGGCGACCCTCTAGCATTTCCAGTACGTCAGGCAATTCGTGGCGTATCACATCGTTGACCACGAAATCCTCTTCGGTAAGGCCGTTGTCGGATTCGCGCGCAAGGATCAGCAGCGCTTCAACCAGTGCTTCCATTTCACGTGTTGAACGCTTGATGCGCTGTACCGAGCGCTGACCGAATTCGCCGAGCGAGAGGTCATCGGCAAGCATATCGGCCGACATTTTGATCACGGTGAGTGGGCTGCGCAGTTCGTGGCTGGCGTCGCGCGTGAAGTTGCGCTCGCGCTGGTTGTAGCCGGCGATGCGGTTGGCGAAGCCGTAGAGACTGTTGGCCAGCGTCGCTATGTCCGCATCGGTGCGTTGCGGCAACTGATCCGGCCGCCATCCGTTGAGATCGAACGATTGCTGGTCCCAGTCGCTGACGGTGCGTGCCAGGCGACTTACTGGTGCCCATTGGCGGCGCGCCGCCAGCCAGGCCAGCACGCTGATGATCACGATCAGCGCCAGCACGGCGCCAGCCGGCGCCACGTCATACAGGCCCATCAGGCACACGATGACGATGGCCAGCATCTGCAAGCCAAAGATGACTGCCAAGCGTCGATGGAACAGTCCGCTGCGGAACATCCGCTCGGACTGTGCACTACCCCTGCTGGCCATAATCAATTCATGCGCGCGTGATCATGCCGGCTGCGAGGCAGAGGCCACCTCCGATTCGAGATCGGCAAGGCGATAACCGGCGGAATGGATGGTATGCAGCAGGGGACGTTCGAACGGTTTGTCGATGACTCTGCGCAGGTTGTACAGGTGTGAGCGCAGCGTGTCCGAGTCGGGCAGTGTGTCACCCCAGATCTCACGCTCGATGTCGCGCCGGCTCACTACGCGCGGTGATTCCCGCATCAGGATTGCCAGCAGCTTCAGGCCGATCGGCGACACGGTAAGCTCCTGGCCGCTGCGCACCAGACGCAGCGTGGCGGTGTCCAGCGTCATGTCGCCCACGGTGAGGATCTCGGTGGACACCTGGCGGCGATCGCGGCGGATCAGTGCGCGCAGGCGGGCTTCCAGCTCACGTACTTCGAACGGCTTGACCAGGTAATCGTCGGCACCGGCTTCCAGGCCCACCAGCTTGTCTTCCAGCGTGTCGCGGGCAGTAAGCATCAACACGGGAGTGGACTTTTTGGCGTCACGGCGGAGCTTGCGACATACGTCCAGGCCATCCATGCCCGGCAGCATCAGGTCGAGCACCACCACGTCGTAACTGTTGGATACGGCCAGGTGCAACCCGCTGACGCCATCTGCCGCGTAGTCCACCGAATAGCCACGGCGTTCCAGGAATTCGCCGACCATCTCCGCAATCTGGCGGTTGTCTTCCACCAGAAGAATCAGGCCGGATTGTTCGTCGCGTGAGCTCATTCTTACCTCCTGCTGCAGCTGACTTCACAAAGGTGAACAGCTAACGACCGGCATCGTGAGGATCATGTGAAATTCGCCGGATTGGTTCACAAGGGGGTGTGACCGTATTCACGTTAGCGCAACAGCGGCTGTAGCGCTTTCCACACGTTGTCCAGGACCTGAGGCTGCGCGGAGGCCACCGGATGCAGGCCGTCCTCCTGCATCAGTTCGGGCCTGAGCGCCACGCCATCGAGCAGAAACGGCAGCAGCGCCGCCTTCTTTTCCTTCGCCACACCACCATAGACGGCGCGAAGGCCGTCGCGGTACTGCGGGCCGTAGTTCACCGGCAGCTCGATGCCCAGCAGCAGCACGCGCGCCTTGGCCTGCTGGCCGGCGTCGACCATCGCCGCCAGGTTGGCCTGCAAGGGCGTGAGCGGCAGGCCGCGCAGGCCGTCATTGGCACCAAGCTCGATCACAAGCACCGACGGGTGGTACTTCTCCAGCAACGCGGGCAGGCGATTGCGACCGCTCAGCGAGGTTTCGCCGCTGATGCTGGCATTGACCACTGTCCAACCCGGCTCCATCTTGGTCAGACGGTCACCCAGCAGATGCACCCAGCCGGAGTCGACCGAAATATTGTGCGCGGCGGACAGCGAGTCGCCCAGCACCAGCACGGTTTTCGGCGGGGCCGCCTGGGCGGTGCCGACGATGGCGCCCAGCAGCACGAGCAGGCAGTAAAGGAAACGACGCATGAGTGGTAATGCCTCCGCTTTTTCCAACAGTGTTCTTCTGGACGCGGTCGATGTTAGCAAGTCGGTCCAGGGCCCCGAAGGACGACTGGACATTCTTACGGGCGTGTCGCTGCAAGTGCCCGAAGGCGAAAGCTTCGCCATCGTCGGCGCCTCCGGTTCCGGCAAGACCACCCTGCTCGGCCTGCTGGCCGGACTCGATACGCCAAGCAGCGGGCATATCGTGCTGGACGGTCACGCGCTGGAAAAACTGGACGAGGAAGCCCGCGCCGACCTCCGCCGGCGCCTGGTCGGATTCGTGTTCCAGTCGTTCCACCTGCTGCCGGCACTGACTGCCGAGGAAAATGTGATGCTGCCGCTGGAGCTGGAAGGCCGCGACGACGCACGCGCCCGTGCCCGCGAAGCGCTTGAGGCGGTCGAGCTAACTGCCCGGCGCCGCCACTACCCGGCCCAGCTCTCCGGCGGCGAGCAGCAGCGCGTGGCCATCGCCCGTGCCTTCGTGCATCGCCCGCGCCTGCTGTTCGCCGATGAGCCCACCGGCAACCTCGACCAGCGCACCGGCCATCACATCAGCGACCTGATGTTCGAGCTCAATCACGACCATCGCACCACCCTGGTGCTGGTCACGCATGATCCGAAACTGGCCGCCCGCTGCAACCGCCAGGTGGAGCTCGACAACGGCCGCGTGATCTCGCCTTCGCGTGTCTCCGCTGCGGTGTTGCCATGACATTGCGCCACGTGATGACGGAGAACGGCGCATGAAGCTTTTCACGCTGTCCCTGCGCAGCTTGCGCCGCGAATGGCACCTGCCCGAGCTGCGCACACTCGGCGCGTCGCTGGTGCTGGCGGTGGTGGCGCTGGGCGTGGTTGCCACGCTGTCCACCCGCATGGAGCGCGGCGTACTGGCCAGCGCGGCCGAGCTGATCGGAGGCGACCTGGGCATCAGCTCGCCCCAGGCGCTGCCTGCGAGCTACGCCACGCAGGCAGCGCAGCGCGGGCTGCACGCGACGCAAGGCGCCAGCTTTCCCAGCGTGGCCTTCGCTCATGAGCAAAGCCAGTTGCTCGACGTACAGGCCACCGACGGCGCTTATCCGCTGCGCGGCATGCTGGAGCTGCGCAATGCGCAGGGCCAGGGCGTGGTCGGTCACGGCCCTTCTGCCGGCACGGTCTACCTCGATCACCGCGCGCTGGTCGCGCTGAATCTCAAGCTCGGCGACAACGTGCAGCTGGGTGGACGCGACCTGCGCATCGCCGCCGAGCTGGTGCGCCAGCCTGACGGTGGCGAGCTGGTGGCGATGGCGCCACGCGCGCTGATGAACGTCAGTGATGCCCAGCAAGCTGGCCTGCTGGGCATGGGCAGCCGTGCACGTCACCGCCTGCTGATCGCCGGTGAGCCAACGTCCGTGCAGAACTGGCGCGAATGGGTGCAGTCGCAAACCCTGCCCCAGGGCGCCGAACTGATTACCCCCGAGCAGACGCAGGAGCGCATGCGCAGTGCTTTCGACCGCGCCAGCGCCTTTCTGCGCCTTACCGCCTTGCTGTCGGCGCTGTTGGCCGGCGTGGCCATCGCGATGGCCGCGCAACGGTACGCGCGACGCAAGACCAACGAAGTGGCCTTGCTGCGCGCCCTGGGTACGCCTCGTCGGCAGGTGTTGGGGCTGCTGGTCGGCACGCTGGGGCTGCTTGCGGTGCCAGCGGTCATCATTGGCGGCGCAGTGGCGCTGGCGTTGGCCCAAGTGACCTGGAGCTTCGCCAGCCAGCTGTTCTCAACCGTACCGACCATGCTGCCGCTGGGCCCGGCTTTCGCCGCTGCGGTGATGGGGCTGGCGGTGCTCGCAGGCTTCGCCCTGCCGCCGCTCGTACGGCTGGCCGAAGTGCCGCCGGTGGCGGTGTTTCGCGAAAGCGCCGCGCGCCGCGTGCGCCGTTTCGACGCGCTGTACCTGATACCGGCCCTGGTCGCCCTGCTGCTGATCTGGAGCCAGAGTGGTTCGGCCAAGCTCGCCGGCGTGCTCGCCGTCAGCTTGCTGGGCGTGGCGATAGTGGCCGCGCTGCTTTCGGCTCTGCTGTTGTGGATTGCACGGCGCGTGGCGCCCGGTGCGCATCCCGCGCTACGCCTGGGCCTGGCCGCGCTGGCGCGTCGCCGCGGCATGAGTTTGCTGCAGGCAACGGCGTTGAGTCTTGGGTTGGTTGCCCTGCTGCTGCTCGCCATCGTCGCGCCGGCCTTGCTCGCAGGCTGGCGTGGCGAGTTGCCTTCGGACACGCCCAACTGGTTTGTGCTCAATCTGCAGGACGACCAGCGCCCGGGGTTTGAACAGGCGCTGTCGCAAATGGGCGGCCAAAAGCTCAACATGCTGCCGCTGGCGGTGGGCAAACTCACCGCGATCAACGGGCACCCTATCGACCAGCTCAACTTCAAGGACGAGCGCGCCAAGGACTGGGCCGATCGCCAACTGCGCCTCTCATGGGCGCGAGAGCTGCCGCCGAGCAATGAGGTCATCGCCGGTCAATGGCATGGTGACAAACCCGCGCAGGCGGAAGTGTCGATCGATACCATGTGGCGCGACATGTTCGCGCTGAAAGTGGGTGACACGATGAGTTTCAACGTGGGCGAAGGCAGTATCGATGCGCGCGTGGGCAGTATCCGCCGTGTCGACTGGACATCGTTCCGCGTGAATTTTTTCCTGGTGTTCGACTCCGCGCACGCCAGCAGCCTGCCGCATACGTGGATCTCCAGTTTCTACCTGCCACGCGGACACACGCAGGCCTTGGCGCAACTGTCACGCGACTACAGCAACCTCAGCCTGATCGACGTGGATGCCATGCTCGATCGCGTGCGCGACATCGTGAATCAGGTCAGCGGTGCGGTGCGCTGGGTGCTCGGCTTCAGCCTGCTGGCTGGCGCGCTGGTGCTGGCCGCCGCGCTGGCAGCCAGTGCACAGGAGCGCCGTCACGAAGCTGCCCTTCTGCGCACGCTGGGTGCACGCCGCAGTCAGCTACGCGCCGCGGCCGCGTGCGAGTTCGCGTTGCTCGGCCTGGTGGCGGGCCTTACCGCCGCGTTCGGCGCCGCGGGCACGGGAATGTGGCTGGGGCATGCGATATTCCATATCGAAAACTTCGTGCCGCCGCTGGGTTCCTTGCTGCTGGCAGCGCTTGCCGCCGCCGTGGTGGTGATGCTGCTGGGGCTGGCCGGTACCCGGCGCGTCAGCCATACCTCGCCCATGCGCCTGTTGCGGGAAAACTGAGCTTTGTCCCCATCGACCTGGATCAAGCGCCTCGCTCAGGAGCGCCTGCTGCTCGGCTTCGCGCTGCTGGCATTGGTGCTCGCCGTGGCCGATCCGCGGCCGCTCTCCGACTACCAGCGCTGGGTGCAATGGCCCACGCTGGCGGGCCTGCTCGGTCTGCTCATTTGCATTCAGGGCATCCGCGACAGCGGCCTGGTGCAGCATGCGGCTGCCGCGCTGCTGGAGCGCGCGCATTCGCTGCGCATGCTCGGGCTGCTCTTGGTCAGCATGACCGCGCTGTTGTCGATGGTGCTGACCAACGACGTTAGCCTGTTTCTGATCGTGCCGCTGACGCTCGCGATAGGCCGCATCTCGAATGTGCCGGTGATGCGCATGGTGGTGCTGGAAGCACTGGCAGTGAACGCAGGCTCCACGCTAAGCCCCATCGGCAATCCGCAGAATCTGTTGCTGTGGCAGTACGGACATCTGTCCTTTCTGCCGTTTGCGCTCGCCATGCTGCCCGCCTTCGCCACCATGTTCTTGCTGGTGGCCGCATTGACGCTGCTGTGGATGCCGCGCGGGCGCGTGATACTGCACGCCGAGGACATCGACGGTCATCCGATCTCATTCGCCCAGGCACTGCTATCGGTTGTCGCATTGACGAGCATGGTGCTGATCATGGAGCACGGCCACGCGGTGCTCGGCGCCATGCTTCTGCTGGTGCCGTTCGCGTTGCTGGAGCGTGGCACGCTGATGCGCGTGGACTGGCTGCTGCTGGCGACCTTCGCCGCCATCTTCCTGGGACTGGGCCATTTCGCCGAACTCGCACCCGTGCAACACGCCTTGGATGGCCTGAATCTGGACGACCCGCTCACGCTCTATGTGAGCGGCATCGTCACCTCGCAGCTGATCAGCAACGTGCCGGCCACGGTGCTGCTGCTTCGTCACGCACCGGATGCCACCGCGCTGGCGGTGGCAGTGAACGTGGGTGGCTTCGGCTTGGCAATCGGTTCGCTGGCGAACCTCATCGCGCTACGCCTGGCGAAGCAGCCGGGTGGCGTGCGGCTGCTTCACCTGGTCTCGGTGCCCTTCCTGCTGGTATGCGCGCCACTTGTTTATCTGGTGTGGCGCTGGCTGGGCTGAACCTGTCGCTTAGTCGTCGTTGCGGTCGTGCGGCACGTTCACCTTGCCCTGCACGCCGGAATGACTCACGTCGCCACTCCCCTTTGCGCCGACACTGAAATCACCGTGCACGTCGCGCACGCGCAGATCGCCCGAGCCCAGTGTATCGACCCGCACGCTACCGCCCACTTCGCGGATGGTGACATCACCGGAACCGATGCTGCCCACACGGGCTTCGCCGCGCACGCCATCGATCTTGACGTCGCCGGAGCCCACCGAGCCCACATCGAGACTGCCCACGTCGTGCACTTCCACGTCGCCCGAGCCCACGCTGCTCTCGAATGGACCGGCGATCTTGCTGACGTGCAGATCGCCTGAACCGACCTGAGAAGTGAGGCGCTGCAGACCTGTCGCCCATGCATCACCCGAACCTACATTCAGCACTACCGGAATCTGCGCAGGCAATTGCATGTTGAGCTGCAGATCGGTGTAGTTGCTCTTGAACAGGCTGATGGTTATGTGACTCCGGTTGCCCGCCTCGACGATCAGGCGATCACCCTCCCGCCGCTGCGTCACCACCAGGTCATCCAGCAGCTTGGGGTCGGAGGCGCACGCACGCCCCGTCACGGTGCCGCCCTTGCCGTTGTCGCTACCGTTGAGGTGCAGGTCGTGACTATGCAGATCAACCTGCACTTCGCGGACCCCGGCCAGGTCCAGAGTGAGATTGCGCGGTGCCTCGTACTTGCACTCATCAGCGTGCGAAGCCAGCGGGGCGAGCAGTAGGGCAGCCAGGAGAAGACGACGCATGAAAAATTCCTTGTTGATCGGACAGTAGTGGGATGGGCCGGACGGCGAAAAGGTTGAAAGCCCTCCGCCATGACTTCCTTCACGGTCAACCAGCCTTCATGAGGCACGTTTGAGGCAAAACGACCATCGTGGAGATCCACCATGCAACGCAAGCCCCTGCTCGCCTCCGCCCTTGTCATGCTGATCGCCGGCGCAGGTACTTTCGCCATCGCCCAGGACGTGGTTCCGAACGCGCCGGCCGTCGCGCAGAAGGCGCCTCCGGCCGGAAAGGGGCCGCAAATGGGACAGGATCATCCCATGGGCTTCAGGGGCGGCCCGAGCTTCGGCGGCCCGGAATCACCCGTGATTTCCGATCTTGAAGCCCTGGAGCACTTGTACATGGTGAGCGGCCGCAGCAAGGATCTGCCGGCGCTGTACAACGAGGTGCTGTCCAAGTCGCAGGACCCGCGTGTGCGCACCTACGTCTATCACCACCTGGCCCGCGCCCAGGCCGCACCGGCCAATCCGGAACAGGCCATCGCCACGCTGCGCAAGAGCCTTGATGAAAACCTGGCCAATGAAGCGAAGCAGCGCGCCGAGTTCGAGAAGATGCGTAACGAATGGGAACAGCGTCGCGGCGCGACAAAGCCCGTTCCATCCGCCCAGCCATAACCATAAGAAGAATTGGCACTGCTGGAGTGCAGTGCCCTGCCTTGAGGCACGTGGCCCCAGAACCCGTGCCTCTTTTTTTTCAGGCGATCGGCTTGTCCGCTTGCTTGGCCTGCTGCCACAGCGCTTCCTGGGCGGCGAGATCACGCTTGGCCAGGGGCTTGCCGTCGGCGTGAGCCAGCTGCTCCATGCAGCGAAAGCGCCGCTCGAACTTCGCGTTGGCATGACGCAGCGCCTGGGAGAAATCCACGCCAGCATGCCGCGCGATATTTACTACCACGAACAACACGTCGCCGATCTCGTCCTGCAATCGCTGCGGGTCACGACCATTGGCGAACTCGGCACGCACCTCTTCAACTTCCTCAAGCAACTTGTCCAGCACCGGCTGCTCATCGGGCCAGTCGAAGCCGACCTTGGCCGCCCGTTCCTGCAGCTTCAAGGCGCGCTTCCATTCCGGCAGCCCACGCGATACACCGGCAAGAGCGCTGTCGTCATGCTGTTCGCCCTTCGCTGCGCGTTCGGCCGTCTTGATGTCTTCCCACGCCTGATTCTGCGCATCGAGGTCCTCGTAGCTTTCGTCGCCGAAGACATGCGGATGGCGACGCAGCATCTTGTCGCTGATGGCGTGGGCCACGTCGGTAAATTCAAACAGGCCAGCTTCCTTCGCCATCTGCGCATGGAATACCACTTGCAGCAACAAGTCACCCAGCTCATCGCGCAGATCGTGCCAGTCCTCGCGGTCGATCGCGTCAGCGACCTCGTAGGCCTCTTCGATGGTGTAGGGCGCGATGGTGGCGAAATTCTGTTGCACGTCCCAGGGGCAGCCGTTCTGCGGGTCGCGCAGGCGCGCCATGATGGCGAGCAGGTCGTCGAGACTATGCCGCACGGTGTGGCTCATGACGCTTCCAGATCGGCCGCAAGCAGGCGTGCCTTCCAGTCAACCGATGTGTCGCCAACGGCGATGAATTCCGGGTTGATCAGCGAGTCACCGCGGTTATAGCGCAGCGGTTCACCGGCGAGATCGAGCACGGCACCGCCGGCTTCCTCAAGCACGCTTTGCGCTGCTGCCGTATCCCATTCGCTGGTGGCGCCGCGACGCAGATAGACGTCCGCCACACCACGCGCCACCAAACAGAACTTCAGCGACGAACCGAGCGACATGGATTGGTAGTCGTCGCCGATCAGCTGCTGCAACAGCGCCGCCCCGGCACCGCCGTGCGAGCGGCTGCCGGCGGCCGTTGCCGGCTCGGCCATGTCGCGCGTGCCGATGCGTTGCCACGGCGCATCGACGCTCGGCTGCATCCACGCACCCTGACCCCGTGCGGCGGCATACAGCTCACCCGTCACCGGCGCCAGCACAACACCGAGCACCGGCTGGTGATCATCGATCAGCGCGATATTCACGGTGAATTCGCCGTTGCGCTTGATGAACTCGCGTGTGCCATCAAGCGGATCAACCAGCCAGTAGCGACGCCATTCGCGTCGCTGCGACCAGGGTGCCGTGCGCGCCTCTTCCGAAATCACCGGCAGCGCGGCATCAAGTTGCGCCAGCCCTGCGGTGATCACCTGCTGTGCAGCGAGATCAGCTGCGGTGACCGGCGATTGATCGTCCTTGCGCTGCACTTCGAAGTCCTCGCCGTAGACGACGAGGATGGCTTTGCCGGCATCGCGTGCGATCTCCGCGATCTGGTGAAGAAGAGCGGAAAAGGGAGGCTGGCTCATGTCGGCGAGAACCGGCCGGCAAGATATTCACGGGCCATGAAGAGTGCGGCGATGGAACGGCCTTCGGTGACGTCGTCGCGTGCGACCAGCGTGTGCAGATCGGCAAGCTTCCAGGGAACCACTTCCAGTTCCTCCGGTTCGTCGCCTTCCAGGCGTTCGGGATACAGATCCTGTGCCAGCACGACGTGAGCCATGTGCGTCATGTACGACGGCGACAGCGACAGGTTGTGGAGAATCTTCAGCTTGTGCGCGCCATAGCCGATCTCTTCTTTCAGCTCGCGATCAGCGCCCTGCTCCACCGTCTCGTCGCGATCCAGACGCCCCTTGGGCAGACCCAGTTCGTAGCGGCCCACGCCGGCGCCGTATTCGCGCACCAGCAACACCGTTTCATCGTCAAGCATCGGCACGATGATGACGGCACCAAGACCGCTGCCCTTCAGTCGCTCGTAGGTGCGGCGTTCGCCATTGGAGAATTCAAGGTCGAGCTGCTCGACGCGCAGAAAGCTGCTGTCGTGCACATCGCGGGAGGCATGGATGATCGGTAGCTTGTGCATCGGGGCATTCTATCCCTTCAGGGCCGCCTGCAGCCTCGACAGCGCGACGGCATGCAACGCGGGCGTGCCAGACAGCACACTGCGTGTGTCCAGCGTGAGCGGCTGGCCTTCCAAATCGGTGAACACGCCGCCGGCTTCGCGCACGATCACAGCCAGTGCAGCGATATCGAGGATGTTTACGTCTGATTCGATCACCAGGTCCAGGCTTCCGCGTGCCAGCAGGTGGTAGTGGCAGAAATCGCCATAACCGCGAATGCGGTTGCTGTCGCGGATCAGCGCGCCCAGTTCGCCCCATCGCGCATCGGCGGTGAGCGACTTGACGTTGCCGGTGGATATCGACGCCTGCGCCAGTGAGTCAGTGGATGCAACCTTCACTCGCTCGCCTTCGAACCAGCATCCACCTCCGACGCTGGCCCACATGGTCTCCCCGTAGATCGGCGCGCTGGAGACGCCGAGCACCAGCTCGCCGCGATACATCAGCGCGATCTGCGTGGAGAAAAACGGCGTGCGCCGCACGAAGCTCTTGGTGCCATCCAGCGGGTCCACCATCCACAGCAGGTCGTGGTTGCCGTCATCGAGACCGAATTCCTCGCCATAGATGGAGGCCTCCGGCAGCGCTTGCTGCAGCACCTTGCGGATGGCCAGCTCGGCCTCGCGGTCGGCCACGGTGACCGGCGTGTCGTCGCTCTTGAGTTCGATCTCCACGCCTCGGCGCCAGTAGTGCTTCAAGACTTCGGCGGCCGCCTGCACAGCCTCGCGCGCTGCCGCGAGAGCGTGCGGCAGATTTGGCTCGATCATGACTTCCCCCCGGACATGGCAGCCGCCAGGCCACCGCTGTAATGAATGTGCGTGATGCCGTCGGCATCGATTGCGCCGAACCCGGACAGCCAGCGCTGCAATGCCGGAACCGAATGCCGCAACGCCGCCACGGCATTGAAGCGCCATGCCAGCGAACTGAGTTGCAACTGGCCGTCGATCCGCAACGGACCCTGCCCACTATCGACCAGGTGGCCTTCGATAACGCCGTTGCTCCCGCGCAACGTCAGCTGCAACTCACCCAGCGGTAACTCGTCGTGGCGAGGCGTGCGCAAGGAGGCATCCTGCCACTGCATGCGTGCATCCAGCGTCACCGGCCACCCGCCTCGCAACTCTAACCTGTTGGCGGTGACCTGGATGATGCCCTGCGGCTGCCCGCCAGGGAGTGTGAAGCGAGTGTCCAGCAGACTGAGATCCGCGCGCATTTGGACGTCCGTCCAGGTGGCCTCGTCGGCACCACGGCCTTCCATGTGTCCATGGAATTGGATGCGCGGGCCCTGCAGATCAATGCGCAGCTGATGGTCGCCCAGCAGTGCTCGGCGCGAAAGCTGCCAGTCCAGCTGTCCCAGTGCTTCACCGCGCGCCGACAGCACCTGGCCGGCGTGGCCATCCCAGAGCAGGCCGCTAACGTCCTTGAGATGCATGCCATTCAGTTGTCCCGCCAGCAGCGGCATGGCCCAGCGTGCGGGCAGGAACCATACGAGGGCAAAGCCGATGAACAGCATGCCCAACAGACCTGCCAAGGCGGTACGCCAGCGCTTCAAACGGACTCCCTGAGTGATTGCAGGACTTGAGCAGGCACGCTCGAAACCCCGATCATAGCCCGATGAATACCCTCCCCGCTGCCGACGCGCTGGTGCGTCGTGACCTGAGCCACCTGTGGCATCCCTGCACCCAGATGCACGACCACGAGTCGGTGCCGATGGTGCCTATCGCACGCGGCGAAGGCGCCTGGCTGGTTGGCACTGACGGGCGTCGTTATCTCGATGGCATCAGTTCGTGGTGGACCAATCTGTTCGGCCATGCCAACCCGCGCATTGCTGCGGCGCTTGCCGAGCAGGCGCGCACGTTGGAGCACGTGATATTCGCCGGTTTCACCCACGAACCCGCTGTCGCGCTCGCCGAGGAACTCGTGCGGGTGACGCGACCTGGACTGGATCGTGTGTTCTATGCCGACAACGGTTCGGCCGCGATCGAAGTGGCGCTGAAGATGAGCTTCCACTACTGGCTCAATAAGGGCCACGGTGAAAAGACACGCTTCATCGCGCTCACGGGCAGCTATCACGGCGAGACGCTGGGAGCCTTGTCGGTCAGCGACGTAGCGCTCTATCGCAAAACGTATGCGCCATTGCTGCTCACACCCATCCTGGCGCCATCGCCCGATGCGTACGAAGCGCAGCCCGGCGAAAGTGCGGCGATGGTCGCGCAGCGACGTTTGGGCGAATTGCGGCAACTGCTCGAAAGGCACGCGCATGAAGTCTGCGCCGTTATCGTCGAACCGCTGGTGCAATGCGCCGGCGGTATGCGCATGTATCACCCGAGCTATCTGGCCGGCCTGCGCACACTGTGCGACGAATTCCAGGTGCACTTCATCGCGGACGAAATCGCGGTGGGTTTCGGTCGCACTGGCACCCTGTTCGCCTGCGAGCAAGCCAGCGTGTCGCCCGACTTCATGTGCCTGTCCAAAGGACTCACCGGCGGATTCCTGCCGCTGTCGGCGGTGCTGACCACCACGCAGGTCTACGAGGCGTTCTACGCCGAATACAGCGCTGGCAAGGCCTTTCTGCACTCGCACAGCTACACCGGCAACCCCTTGGCCTGCCGGGTGGCGCTGGAAACGCTGGCTATCTTCCGCGACGAGCCGGTGCTGGAACGCAACCGCGAGCTGGCCGCACACCTCGCCTCGCGACTGGCGCCGCTACGCGATCACCCGCACGTGGCCGATGTACGGCAGACCGGCATGATCGCAGCCGTCGAACTGGTGGCTGACAAGGCCCAAAGGCGGCCGTTCCCGCCCGCAGAACGACGCGGCCTGCGTGTTTATCTGCACGGCCTGGCACACAGCGCTCTGCTGCGCCCACTGGGCGACGTCATCTATTTCATGCCGCCCTATGTGGTCACCACGCAGGAGATCGATCACCTCGTGGACACCGCCATCCGCGGTATGGAGCTGGCCGTCGCTGGCTAGGAGCTCAGTGGCCGCCTCGCACGGTCACGCTCGGATCAAGTTTCTGCAGCGCGGGCCCCAGCGTGGGTTCGCCGGTGTTCTGGATGTCCTCGCGGCTGTAGCTGCGCCCAGGTACCGTTAGGCAGTGGCCGGGCTTGGCGGGTATCAGGCTGCCCGTGGTCTGGAGGCAATTGCGGTCGCCAGGCGCAGGCACTTTCTGCTGGGCGGCCGGCGACGCGGGCGCGCTGGTTTGGCCATCCTGGAAGGCATGCATATTGTTGTCGCCATTCGTGGCAGGCGCCGTGCTTTGCGCCGCCGCGGCCGCGGCCGAGCTGATGCCCAATGCGATAAGCAGGGCAAGAAGCGCTTTATTGGTGGGCTTGACCATGATCCACCTCCGGGGAGAGTGAGGGCATACCTACATGCTGCGCCTGCACCGGTGGACAGGCAAATGTGTTCCGCTGGCCATCTCTCGCGCGTTCAGCTTTCGCCCGACAGAGCGCGTGAGACGGCATGTCGCCGGTCCGTTATCCTTTCCGTTTCGACAGGCATTAGAACGCTCCATGCGCATCATCCGCATACACGTGGACCAGCCGCTCGCCGTTGGCCTGGAGCTGGGGCTGCCTGCCCAGGCCGGCGAGCATGTGGCCCGGGTACTGCGGCTGGCCGCCGGCGATCCGATCACGCTGTTCAATGGCGATGGCCATGACTATCCGGCGGTGATCCAGGTTGTCGGCAAGCGCGAGGTCACTGTGCAGGTACGCTCGGCGCAGCCGGTCGACAACGAGTCGCCGCTGCTGCTCACCCTTGCCCAGGGTGTAGCGCGTGGCGAGAAAATGGATCTGATCGTGCAGAAAGCCTCGGAACTGGGTGTGGCACGCATCGTGCCGCTGATCACCGAGCGCTCGGAAGTGAAGCTGGATGCCGGGCGCGCGGAAAAGCGCCTATCCCACTGGCGGGCAGTTGCCGCCAGCGCCTGCGAACAAAGCGGCCGTGCCCGGGTGCCTGAGGTGACTCCGGCGATTCCACTGGAGCACTGGCTGCGCGACCTATCCGACAACGGCGCGTTGCGCCTCGCGCTGTTGCCCGAAGGCACGCAGCGTGCAGGTGAACTCCGCTTTACGCCGGCCGGCGGCCTGCTCGTGGTGGGTCCGGAAGGCGGCTTGGGCAACCGCGATGTCGCTGCGCTGACCGAAGCCGACTTTCGCGGCCTGCGCCTCGGGCCTCGCATCTTGCGCACTGAAACCGCCGGGCTGGCTGCCCTGGCGGCCCTGCAGGCCTTGCACGGCGACCTCTAGTCGCCGCACCGACCGTTCAGCTGGCCAGATCGAGCAGCTCGACCAGCTCAGCCTCGATGCCTTCCAGGTCAGGAATGACGGCGACGTCATCCCGGACCAGCACCTGCGCGCGCACTCCCGGCGGCAGTGGTGCGCCGTCGTGGGTGGGAATGATCAGCTCGGAATTGAGCGTGGTCAGGCGCGGGAAGCCCTGGGTGATGACCGCGACAAACGGCAGCTCGGCATGACCGCCGAGCGCCTTGAGCACGGCCACACGCACCGCCTGCTCACTATCCCCCTCGCTTGCCCCGGCCAGCGCGCTGAACGACAGCAGCGGCACTCGCCAGCCACGCCAGGCGATACGGCCCAGCAGCCACTCAGGCGCGCCTTCCACCGGCTCCGGTGTAGGCAAGGTGATCACTTCAGCCACCGTGGCATTGGGCAGCAGCAGGCGCAAATTGCCCACCGGCACCAATACACATCGGATCTCACGTGGTAGCAGTAGCTCACTCATCGCCGGCCCTCCATCGACATCTCCTCGACCAGGCGCGCCGCCAATTCAGCGGGCGTGCCGGAATAGCTGTTCAGGCGTTCGGCTTCGATGCCATGCACCATATCGGCGAAATGCGTTTCCGGTGATGTTTCCACCCAGACCTGTCCGCCGCGATCGTGGATGGCCTGGCAACCGCCCAGGGCATCATTGGCGTGGCCTGCAAATACGATCGCCAGCGCACTGCGACCAAACACATTGGCCACCATGGTGAAGCTGGCATCGATCGGAGAACTCTGTACATCCTGACCACCGAGCGATTGCAGCTCGATGCGACCGTCGCGCTGCACGCGCGCCTGCTGGCCAGCAGGCACCACCAGCACCTCGCCCGTCCGCACCCGCGCACCGTGGATTGCGACGCCGACCGGCAATTTGCTGTGAGTGGCCAACAGTTCTGCCAGCGACTCGGCCGATTTGCCACCCAGATGCTGGACGTGCAGCACCGTAGCGCGCAGATCCATCGGAAGGCGCGACAGGAACGCGCACACGGCGTCCGCGCTGTCGGCAGCGGCACCGAGCACCAGCATGCGGCTGATCGCGCCATCGAGGTCGGACAGCAGCATCTCGTGGCCGCCCTCGTAGGCCGTGGGCGCAATGGCCTCCTCGATGGACACCAGCTCAAGGCTCATGCCGGGCTTGAGGAAAGACTCCGCCTCATCGCCACCTTCCGGCGCCAGGTAATCGGCGGCGCTGACTTTTTCGATGCCGAAGTTAGGAAGCTTCGCCTGCGCTGCGGCAGGCTGCTCGTCTTCCTTGACCAGCGCCCAACTCGACGCCGTGTCCAGCATGGCCGGCGAACCCTTCGCGTCGCCATTCACCAAGGCGGGAGCCTGCATGAATGATTCATCGAGCGGCGTCAGTGCCAGATGATCCAACTGGAACGATGGCATGGGCCTGACGGTCGATTCCTGCGACGCAGGTTCGACCGGCGCGGGCCCCTGCGTCACCAAAGAATCCACGCCGAATTGCCCATCGTGCAGCGCAGGCAATTCGTCCTCGATGCCGTACTTCAAGCCAGAACCGAATTCGTCATCCACCGTCGGCTGTTCGTCGGCCGCCAGCAACGCCTCGAGCTCTGCCGCGAGCGTCTCGGACTTGGCGGACACTTCGCCGCTCTCGATCATCACGGCTTCGGAACGGACATTGGCCGTATCGATCTCGGCCGCCACTTCCGGCATCACATGGATGACGGCCGGGGGCGTCGTCTCCTCGACGGGCGTCGGCGCGACTTCCGCCGTCTCTGGCACCACCGGTGCGTCCTGCGGGCGGGGCGGATCGAGATCCCCCTGTGCCATGACCTTCACAGCGAGATGGCGCGCCCATCGCGCACGATCCCAGCCGTTGAGCTTGCGGCTTGCCTGGGCGTCGTTGAACACCACGCGCGGCCGATCACCTTCGATGACATCGTAGAGGCGGTCGAGCTCGTCTTCGGCCTCCTCATCGAGATTCACCACCAGCACTTCGGCACCGGTGCCATGAAGCATTTCCCGGCTAAGGGTAGACAGCGCGCCTTCGTGCACGATTCGGGCGCCTCGCTCGCGCAGCGCTTCGCGCAGCTGGCCACCCAGTTCCACATCGTCGAACAGGAGAACAACAGCAGTCGACGACTCAGCCATTGAGCGACTCCATGGCACGCTGCTCAAGCACCTCACCGATCTGCGTCAGCAGTTCAGCTTCCTGGTAGGGCTTGCCCAGGTAGCGGTCCACGCCGATATCGAACGCACGCTGGCGATGTTTGTCGCCGGTACGCGAGGTGATCATGATGATTGGCACGTCACGCAGGCGCGGATCGGCCTTCATGTGCGTGGCCAGCTCGTAGCCGTCCATGCGCGGCATCTCGATGTCGAGCAGCATCAAGTCCGGCACGCGATCGTGCAGTTTCTCGATGGCGTCGACGCCATCCTTCGCGGTAGCGACTTCGTACTCGTGACGTTCCAGCACGCGGCTTGTGACCTTGCGCATGGTGATGGAGTCATCGACCACCATCACCATCGGACGCACGCGCTGTTCCTCCACCACTGGCACCTGCACGGCGCTGAGGCCTTCTTCCAGTCGCTTCAGACGGCGCGTGGTGCCATGGCGCACGAGTGGTGCCAGATCGAGAATGATCAGCACCGAACCATCGCCCATGATGGTCGCGCCGAGGATGCCCGGCACCGAGCTGATCTGTGGGCCAACCGACTTCACCACGATCTCGCGCGAGCCGATCACGGCATCGATGCGGATGGCGGCACGCAGGTCGCCAGCGCGGGTCAGCAGCAGCGGCAGCTGTTCTTCGTCCGTCGCATGGTTGCCCACGAGGCCGAGCAAGTCGGACAGGTCGTGGATGCTGTAGCTCTCGCCGGCATACGGGAACGACGGCTCCGCCTCGGCCAACCGCTCGGACAGTTCGGCGGGACTGATGCGTGCCACGCCCTGCACGGAGGTCATCGGGATGGCAAAGATGGATTCACCGATGCGGACCAGAATGGCCTGGGTCACTGCCAGCGTGAACGGCAAGCGGAGGACGAAAGTCGTACCTTCGCCGGCTTTCGAATCAATCGACAGCGAACCACCCAGCTGCTTGATTTCGTTGGCGACCACGTCCATGCCCACGCCACGACCAGCCAGCTGGGTCACCGTGCTGGCGGTCGAGAAGCCCGGCTGGGTGATGAGCGCGAGCACCTGATCGTCGCTGATCCTGGCGTCCGCACGGATCAGACCGCGTTCGATACCGCGCTTGCGGATGGCGTCGCGATCAAGACCGCGGCCATCGTCCGTCACGCGTACCACCACCTCGGTCGCTTCACGCGCCACTCGGATGCGCACCGCGCCTTCTGCCGGCTTGCCCGCTTTGCGACGCTGTGTCGGCGACTCGATGCCGTGCGCCACCGCGTTGCGCAACATGTGCTCGAACGGCGCCTTGATGCGGTCGAGCAGGTTGCGGTCCATTTCGCCGTGGGCGCCCTCTACGTACAGCTGGGCGTTCTTGCCTTCTTCCTGTGCCGCCTGGCGAAGTGTCCGGCGAAGGTTGGGCACCATCGTGTCGAACGGCAGCATGCGCGTACGCAGCAGACCTTCTTGCAGTTCGGAAGAGACGCGCGACTGCTGGATCAGCAGCGTTTCGGCCTGACGGGTCAGTTCGTCGAGCATGCCCTGGATGGACACAAGGTCGGATACCGACTCGGCCAGCGCTCGGGAATACTGCTGAAGCTGCGAGAAGCGGTCGAGTTCGAGAGGATCGAACACCGACATGCCCGCTTCGCGATGCTCACGCTGGAAGCGCGCGATGATCTGCGCTTCAGTTTCGATTTCCATCATGCGCAGCTGACTGCGCAGACGCTGCACGGTCTGGTCGAGTTCCACCAGGTTGAAGCGATAACCGGCCACCTGCTGTTCGAGACGCGAGCGATAGATCGCCACCTCGCCTGCATGGTTAACCAGGGTGTCGAGCAGTTCGGCGCGGACGCGGATCTGCTCCTGCGGCGCGCTCGATCCTTCCTCGCGCTCTTCCGGCAAAAGCTCCGGCAGCTTCATGCGTTCCGGGAACGGCACCACCGTGCTCGACGCCGGCGCTGCAGCCACCTGATCGGTCGCGCTGGCCATGGCCAGGAAACGGTCGATCATCGCCTGCGGGTAGGCAATCGAGCGTCCCTGCGACATGCGCTGGACCAGGCCGTGCAACTTATCGAAACCCGCTTCCAGCGCGGCAATGAGTTCGGCGGTATGGGCCGATTCGGCATGCAGCGGCCTTTCCAGCGCCGTTTCGATGGCGTGGGTGAGATCGCCTACCGGAACCATGCCGGCAATGCGCGCGCCACCCTTAAGGGTATGCAGATCGCGCTGCAGCTCGGCCACATGTTCGATCGCCGTGGGTTCCGCACGCCACTGGGCGAGCACGCCATCGGAGTGATCGAGGAGCTCGCGAGCTTCTTCGATGAAGATTTCCAACAGGTCGGGATCGATCTCGCTGGGCGACAACATGCCCTCGCCGTCCGCCTCGTCTTGCACCGCGGCGTACTCGGGCGCAGCCGGCACGTCCGCCACAGGCTCGATGACCTCGGTCGGCGGCTCGATGCTTTCCTGCGTCGTCTCGGCGACATGACTGTCACCATCAACCAGCGCAGCCTCGTCGAGGTCTACGACTTCGCCAGCCACAACATGCTGAGCGGCCTTTTCCACCGAGCTGATCGAGGACGTCTCTTCAAGGTCGATCTCGTGTGCGACGACTTCTTCTTCCGGCTCCACGACGCTTTCGCCGACCGGGCCGATCTCCAGCACCTCGGCCTCGCCCAGCAATTCGGCATAGACCGCGGCGAAGTCGTCTTCATCGGTGGCGTCGGCAGCCGGCGCACCGCTCGGAGCGAGCGGCTGCGATACCTGGTCGGCGGCAGGCAGGTGGGAATCCAGATCAAATTCACCCAGTGCTGCGAGCAGTTCATCGGTGTAGTTGTCGGCGCCCGGCTCAGCCGGAATGACAATGTCGGCACCAGCGACGTGGCCAGACGCATCCGAGATTGCGGCATCGAGCGACGCGGCGAGCGCTTCTTCGTGCGCGGTGTCGCTGGCGAATGCTCCCGAACCATCCAGTTCGTCGGCATGGGGCTCGAACAGCACGTGCGCGACCTGCGGTTCGGGCTGGCTATCTCGCAGCTCGGTAATCCGCTGGATCAGCGCGTCGATATGGGGCAACTGCGGCGACGGCGCGTCGAACTGGCCCATCACGTGGTCGACCGCATCGGCACTCTGACTGAGCAGGTGCACGCCCTCCGTCGACAGCGGCAGGCCCGCTGCGCGCAGACGCTTTAGCAGGCTCTCCAGCGGCGACAGCAGCTGCGTGAGCAGCGGAATGTCCACCATCGCGATGGCGCCGTGCAGCGTATGCACCGCGCGCAACAGACCGTCGTCGACGCGCAGTTCGCCATCGACGCGGTTGATGGTCGTGCGAATGGTGGCCAGGTATTGCGCCACTTCGCTGCGAAGGATTTCCAGCAGTACCGGATCGATCGGCGGCATCACCGGCGCGGCGATCATGTTGTCGTCGTGCGATACAGCCTGGGTCGGCGTGGCCTCGATACTGGCCAGACTCGCCACTGGAATGGCGGCAGCCGATGTATCGACACGCGGCACACGGCGGCGCACGACGCGACGTACGGTTTCGGTCGCCATGGGCGCCACGTCGGCAATGCGGGCATCTTCCTGGCCGGCAGCCACCCGCTCGGCGGTTTCCATGATGGCCGCGAGTGGCGCGGTAACCACACCTTCACCGGTAAGCGCGGTGCGAAGCGGCGGCAGCGCGTCAACAGCCGCACTCACTACCGCCTGCACGCCTTCGTGCGGCGGGATCGAATGATCCAGCACGCGGTTGAGCATGTTCTCCACCTTCCAGGCGAACTCGCCCAGCAAGGCGGCGCCCACCAAACGGCCGGAACCCTTCAGTGTGTGGAAGGAGCGACGGATCGGCGTGAGCGAGTCGAGCTGCAATGGATCGGACAGCCATGTCTGACGGGCGGCATGCAGGTTGTCGATTTCTTCCTGCATTTCCTCCAGGAAGATTTCGCGGATGTCGTCATCGATGCCGGCCGTGCTGGCCTGGAAGCCCGCCTCGACGGAAGTGGCGGCAGCGACCGGTACCTGCTCGAAGATTTCCTCTTCGATTTCAATCCAGTCGTCGTCGCTGCTTTGGACGGCTTCCTGGGGACTGACATGCTCGGTGTCGGTCAGACGCAGGCCACTAAGCTCGTGCGCATGAGGCGTCGGCATGTCGCTGCTGCCTAAGAACAGCCCTGACAGGTCGTCGCCATGGGCAAGGCTGACACTCTCCGACAGTTCCGGCTGGCTGGCGAGCGCGGCGGCCAGTGCCGCATCGGCCGCCTTGGCGATGTGCTCGGGCGCTTCGTCCATTTCGTCCGCGACGACCGCACGTGCAGCCGGTGGCGGCCAGTAGCCGAGCGTGCTCAGGCTGTGCTCGGCGACATCCAGGATGTGCTCCAGACCACCGCGATGTTCGCGCGCAGCCTCGAGGTAGTACTCAAGTGCGGCGAGCGCGTCGGCCAGATGGTCCATTTGCGTGCTGCTAGGCACGCGGCGGTCCGCCAGCAGTTCGTTGCCGACGAAGCGGCCAATGCCTTCGGCCAGTTCGGCGGGGCGAGGTGCGGACAGCATGCGCATGGCGCCCGCCACTTCGTCCATCATCGCGCCGACATCGGCCAGTTGCTGCGGCTGCCAGCCCGATTCGACATAGGCGACGATGGCTTCCTTCACCTTGCCAGTGTTGGCGGTGGCCTCGTGCATCAACGTCGCCAGGATATGGCGTGCCTCGCTGCGCGGAAGCATTGCGGTCGCACCCTCAGGCGCGACCTCTTCGTCAGCGCCGAGACTTTCAATATGGTCGTCGAGCGACGCTTCCACGTAGAGCAGTGCACCGGCTACGTCGAGCAGCAGCTCTTCATCCGGCGTGCGCACACGATTGGCGATCTCGTCCAGCACTCGGCGTTGTTCGTTGACGACGCGGCGCGGCACGCCCAGGGCGAGCATGCCAAGCGTGTCGCCCACGCGTTCGAGAATTTCAGTCTGGCCGGTGAGCTGTGCCGGATCGGCGTCGGTCTGACGCAGGAACAGGTCCAGCGCCTCCTTCACGCGCAGCAGGTCGTCTTTCAGAGCCTTGGCGACGGAATCAAGCAGCGCCCGATTGTGGCCTGCCATGGAGCCACGCGCGTGCTCCAACTCACTCGCTTCTGGCAGCAATGCGTCCAGCGCATAGGCCTGGCGCAGCATTTCCATGCGCGGACTGCCCGCCCGCACCTGACCCACTACGTAGAGTAGCTTGCGCGCCAGTTCGTCGGCGTCACCGCCGCGCAGGTTGGCTTCGCCATGCTCCACCAACTGGCGGATGCTGCGATCGACCTTGCCGATCAGCTGGCGTACCTCGCCTGCCTGATTTTTCAGCACGCCTTGCTGCACGCCCTCGAGCACACCGGCGGCAATCCACCACAGGCGACGTCCCGCCACGGTGTGGCAACGCGCCGTGATGGCGTCCAGCGTCTGAATCATGCCGGCCAGCTGCTGGTCATTACCTTGGCCGCGGAACCACGACAGCAGCTGCTGCTGGAAGCGCAGGCGCAGGGTCGCTACTTCGTTTCGCTGGCGTTCGGTTGCAACGTCTTCTAGCGCCGCAGGGGCCTGCGGCGGCAGCACCACCTCGAGATTGGGCGTGAATAGCGCCGACTCGTGCAACGCTTGCTGGCCACGACTGGAGCGCAGGTCGTTTAGCAGCGGCAACAGCACTACCGGCACATCGCGGTGGCCGCCGGACAGTCGCTCGAGGTAATCGGGCAACTGCATGAGGCCACGCATCAGCGCCGCATAGGCGTCCTCACGGTCCTCGACATGGTCTTCGAGCAGTGCGATGGAGAGTGTCTCCATCTCCTCGGTGACCATGGCCGCGCCGTACAGCTCGACCATGCGCAAGGTGCCTTGCACTTGATGCAGGCTGTCCGCACAGGAACGCATGGCATCCCGGTTGCCCGGGTTGTCGACGTAGGACTCCAACGCCTCGCGGGCAAGCGCCAGCGTCTCGTCGAGCTCTGGCTTGACCCACTGCAGGGTGGTGAAATCGATATGGTCTTGAAGTCTCATGCGCCCCTCTCACCGGCCACGTAACGGTTTGTCACGCAACCGTCGAGGTTGCCCCCTGTGAAAAACGTTTTGTGTCAGCCCGGCAGCTTGAAGTGGGCCACCGAACGGCGCAGATCACTCGCCAGCTGGGCCAGATAGCCGATCGAATCGGCCGTCTGGCTCGCGCCCTGCGAGGTCTGCGAGGTAATTTCCTGGATCGCATTCATCGACACCGAAATGTCGCTGGCCGCGGTGGACTGCTGGCGCGCCTGTGTGGAAATGTTCTGAATCAGCGCCGACAGGTCGTGCGACACGCGTTCGATGTCGCCCAGTGCGCTACCGGCGTCTTCCGCCAGTCGGGCACCAGCCACCACTTCCGCGGTGGTCTGTTCCATCGAGTTCACCGCTTCGTTGGTGTCGGACTGAATCGTCTGCACCAGCGTTTCGATTCGCTTCGTTGCGCTGGCGGAACGTTCTGCCAGTCGCTGCACTTCGTCCGCCACCACCGCGAAACCGCGACCCGCTTCACCCGCCGAGGCCGCCTGAATGGCTGCGTTCAAGGCGAGGATGTTGGTCTGCTCGGCAATGTCGTTGATCAGTTCCACGATGGAGCCAATCTCTTGTGAGGATTCGCCCAGGCGCTTGATGCGCTTGGAGGTCTCCTGGATCTGGTCGCGGATCGAGTCCATGCCCGAGATCGTCTCGCGCACCACTTCCGCGCCGCGCGAAGCGATTTTCACCGAGCGCTCGGCCACATCGGCCGATTCGGCTGAATCCTTCGACACGGTATCCATCAGGGTGGCGATCTGGTTGATCGCGGTGGTCGCCGTACTGATTCGCTGCGCCTGATGTTGTGCGGATTCGGCCAGGTGACGCGCAGTGGTCTGCGTCTCCTGCGCTGAGGACGACACCTGCTCCGACGTCTCGTTGATCGTCGTCACCAGGGTGCGCAGCTCGTCGATGGCGTAGTTCACCGAGTCGGC
Source organism: Dyella sp. OK584 (assembly GCF_057787755.1). NCBI lineage: Bacteria > Pseudomonadati > Pseudomonadota > Gammaproteobacteria > Lysobacterales > Rhodanobacteraceae > Dyella > Dyella sp. OK584. The sequence goes on along the minus strand of NZ_CM173542.1, from coordinate 2,133,632 downwards.
GATGGCACCCGTGATGTCCTCGGTCACCGTGGTCTTGACCGTCAGGTCACCTTCGGCGAGCGAACCCATTTCGTCCAGCAGGCGCATGATCGCCTCCTGGTTACGCTGGTTGAGTTCGGTCGAATCCTGGAAGCGGCGGCGTTGGTCAGCCACCAGCTGCACCACCAGCACGATCAGGAAGGCTGCTGCACCGATGGCGCCCAACACGCCCCACCAGAGGTTCGGGAACAGCCGGCGGGTAGGCAGCTTGCCGACCTGGTCTGCCAGTTCATTAGCGCGTAATAGAACGTTCTGCGAGTCGAGCGAGGCCTGGTTGCCGGCGCGCTTCACTTCGCTGAGGCCGCCCGCGGCGCCGACCAGCTTGCCGACCGGATCTTGCAGGTTGTCCCACTGCGACTGCATGTCGGTCAGGATCTTGCGTGCGTTGGCGTCGCCCATCGAGCGCACGCCCACTTCCGCGTTGCCTTCGAGCAGACCCTTGAGCACCGAGCCATAGAGCTGGCCATCGCGGGCCAGGCCATCGGCGGCGGGCTGCGAGGCGTCGCCGCCCTGCAGCACTTCCTGCACTCGGCGAATCATACGGTCGGCCAGCAGCATCTGGCGGGCAGAGGTGTAGGTCTGCTCTGCGCTACCGCCGCGCTGCTGCAGGATGTTCACCACCTGCTCCATGCTGGAATTGAGCAACGGCAGCTCACGGCCCAGCGTGCCGGCACGCTGGGCGGAATCCACCACCAGAGCCTTGTTGGAGAGGATCCTGCCAATATCGGCGTCGAGCTGGCCCCAGGCATTGGAGAGCGCAGCGACGGCGCGACCCGCCGGGGTGGCATTGTTGTCGGCATAAGCCTTCATGCCGCCCTTGTCGTCGCCCTTGTTCAGGCGCAGCACGGCCGAATCGATGGCGTTACGGTTGGTTTCCAGCTCCTTGAAGGAGTCGACGTTACCGCCCGCTGCCTCAAGGGCATACTTTGCCGTCTGCTGCGACAACACCTGGATCTGAGTGGTCAGACCCACGGCTTGGCTGTCTTCGCGGCCCTTCAACGTGAGCATGACGAAGTCGACACCCGTGAAACCGAACGCGATGACCAGCGCAATGATGAGGCCGGTATAGCCCCGCTCCTTGCCCATGCCCCCTGTAGTGCTCATTTCGTTCACCTCGCCCGTCTACACCTTCGCGGGACTTGCCTGCGAAAGCTTCGGATCATCGCCCTGATTCCGGCCGCGAACGGCACCGGTCCTACTTGTATTTGTGTTCCAACATTTGCCTGTCAGGCCGCGGCCTGACGGAAGTCCGGAGCGCGCACCAGCTTGCCCATGCTGAACACGGCCAGCCGCGGTTCGCCCACACGATCCTCGACGAAACGCGCCAGGCGCGGGTCGTCCTCTTGCTCGGCGGAACGGCGCTGCTCGGCATCTACCGTACGCTGACCGAACACCTCGTCGACCATCAGCGCCACGCTGCCGCCGCCCTGGCGAACGACCAGCAGGCGGGTGCGCTCGGTGTGCTGAGTGCGCTCGCCAAACAGGAAACGGGCGAGGTCGATCACCGGCACCAGGTTACCGCGCACGTTCGCCACGCCGAGCAGCCAAGCCAGGGTACCCGGCACCGGAGTCAGTGTGGGTACGGCCAGCAGCTCGCTGATTTCATCGATACCACTGACGAACAGACGAGTACCGGCACGGAAGCCGATGCCGCGCCACAGGCCGGGTGCTTCCAGCTTTTCCGGCGTATCAGAGGCGTGCGCCAGTGAAAGGCGCTCGTAGCGGGCCAGTAGTTCGAAGGGCGAGAGCGCGGCGGTCTGGGTCATCATTGCCTTAGGCAGCGCTTGGCAGGAGATCGTTAATGCAGGCCAGCAAATCCTTCTCGTTGACCGGCTTGGTGATGAAGGCTCGCGCACCCTGGCGCAGTCCCCATACACGGTCGGTTTCCATGGACTTGGTGGTGATCATCACGATCGGCACATTGGACGTGTCCGGATCGCGCGTGAGCGTGCGCGTGGCCTGGAAGCCATTCATGCCGGGCATGATGACGTCCATGATGACCAAATCGGGTTTCTGCGCGCGCACGCGCTCAATGCCGTCTTCGGCATTGCCTACGGAATCGACTTGATAGCCCGCACGCTCCAGCAGCGTGGTGAACACGCGCACGTCGGTCGGTGAGTCGTCGATGATAAGAATATTGGCCACAGGTCCCCCTCAGACCCTGTAGTCGCCGGTATTACACCGTGCTGACATGTCGATGGATAGCTCCAAGCAGCTCATCTCGGGTGAACGGCTTGGTCAAGTATTGTTCCGCACCCACGATGCGCCCGCGTGCCTTGTCGAACAGGCCGTCTTTCGAGCTGAGCATGATGACAGGCGTGCCGCGGAACTGCGGATTGTTCTTGATGAGCGCGCAGGTCTGATAGCCGTCGAGACGCGGCATCATGATGTCGACGAAGATGATCGCGGGCTTCTGGTCGGAGATTTTGGCGAGCGCCTCGAAACCATCCACAGCCGTAAGCACGTCGCAACCTTCTTTCTTGAGCAAGGTTTCGGCGGTTCGACGGATGGTTTTCGAGTCGTCGATAACCATGACCTTGAGGCCGGCCAGGCCACTTCCATTTATGTTCAAGTTCACAACACCCCCCTGCGACCCGCCCCAGGCTCAGGTAAATCGTGCGACTGTCAGCCAAATGCGGGCAGCCTCATGTGGACAGAAAATTTCTGCAAAGTTTCCTACGACGTCAACATGCACTTCAGCCGGCGGGCACTCTGCGTTGCTGTTTACCGCCTGCCTGACGTGACGTCAAGCTGAATTCTCACGTGAAGCGTCATACGTCATTGAATCAGGCGGTTCGCGCACGACCTTGGGGCAGGTCGTGGACGTTCCGGACATGTGACGGCCAAACCCAAATGCACAGCATGGTTTGTGCCAATTCGGGACCAAACGACCAAACCACCTGCAGATGCGACCCGAGGAACACGTAAACTGCCACGCTCTTCCCCGGACAGCACCGGGGAGATCGTGAACGGGCTCTACTACCGGAGAATGACGATGACCCTTTCGGTCGCCGTGCTGATGGATCCCATCGGCTCTATCAAGATCGCCAAGGACACCACCTTCGCCATGCTGCTGGAAGCCCAGCGCCGCGGGCACCAGTTGTTCTACATGGAACAGGGCGACCTGGCCGCCCGCAGCGGCGAGCCCTGGGCCCGCCTGGCGCCCCTGTCGGTGCGTGAGGATCCTTCCGGCTGGTTCATGCTGGAGGAGCCACGCTGGCGCGACCTGCGCGAGATGGACGTGGTGCTGATGCGGAAGGACCCACCCGTGGACGCGCAGTTCGTTTACGACACCATGGTGGCGGAGCTGGCTGAGCGCGGTGGGGTGACCGTGGTCAACCGGCCCCAGGCATTGCGCGACTGCAACGAGAAGCTCTTTGCGATGCACTTCCCTCAGTGCATGGCGCCCACCCTGGTCTCCCGCGACACGGCCGATCTGCGGGCCTTCGTGGCGACCCATGGCGAGGTGGTGCTCAAGCCGCTGGACGGCATGGGCGGGCGCGGCATCTTCCGGGTGAGCGCCGGCGACAGCAATCTCAACTCCATGCTGGAGACCCTGATCGCCGCTGGGTCGCATGGCGAGCATCGCCAGTTCACCATGGCGCAGAAATACATTCCGCAGATCACCGAGGGCGACAAACGCATCCTGGTGATCGACGGCGAACCGGTGCCCTACGCGCTGGCGCGCATTCCGCAGGGCAGCGATTTCCGCGGCAACCTTGCCGCCGGCGGTCGCGGCGTGGGTGTGCCGCTTTCCGATCGCGATCGCTGGATTGTTTCCCAGGTGGCGCCGGAGCTGCGCCGGCGCGGTCTGCTGTTCGTAGGGCTGGATGTGATCGGTGACTACCTCACCGAGATCAACGTCACATCGCCGACCTGTGCGCGCGAACTGGACGCCCAGTTCGGGCTTAATATCACCGGCCAGCTGTTCGACGTCATTGAACACACCAGAATCGGAAACCGCACCGCGTGAGCCAACCTGCTGTCCGCACCGGCGCCGACATGTTCGGCGCCACGATGCTTTTCTCGCTGTTGCTGCATGGCGTGCTGGTGCTCGGCATCACCTTCACCTACGTGAAGGCCAAGCCCAGCTTGCCCACGCTGGATGTGACATTGGTGGATGTAGCCAACCGCGAGGCACCGGACAAGGCGGACTTCCTGGCCCAGGCCAACAACAGCGGCGGCGGCGAGAACGACAAGGCCGCCCGCCCCTCTCAGCCCGTCTCCGGACCATTGCCCACGCCCACCCGGGGCGTGGCGCCTCAGCCCATCGAGGCCAGCGCCCCAAAACCGCAGGAAGCCACCAACGACAAGCTGCTTACCACCACCGGCAACAGCCACTACAGCGTGAGCACGGACAGCGCCAAGCTGGAGCAGACGCCACAGGACCTGCCCGAGTCGGCCTCCGAGATCAGGCGGCGCCAGGAAATGGCGCAGCTGGCCGCCGAACGGCGCAACAGCATCGAGAATTACGCCAAGCGCCCCAAGAAAAAATTCATCTCGTCCAGCACCAAGGAGTACGCCTATGCTGCGTACATGCGTGGCTGGGTTGACCGGATGGAACGCGTGGGCAATCTCAACTATCCCAACGAGGCGCGTCGCCGTGGCCTCCACGGCGATGTGTTGATGACCGTGACGCTCAACCGCGACGGCTCCGTGAAGGGCATCGAGGTCGTGCAAAGCTCGGGCCAGCCATTGCTCGATGCCGCCGCGCAGCGCATCGTGCGACTGGCTGCGCCGTTCCCCGCGCTGCCCATGGACAAGGACCGCATCGACGAGCTGAACATCACGCGCACCTGGCAGTTCATGCCCAACGACGTGCTGCGCAGTCGCTAGAGGAAGCTGGAATAAATTCCGGCTCGCCATGCCGGCGAGTTGTCTGGATCTTCCCTGGACGTGAGGGAGGTGCAAACGGGGAGTGAATTCGTCAGCCGGTGCCTGTATCGCTTTTCAATTTCTGCGCCTCTTTTGCGGGCTCCTTCGCCCTCGCAGGGCATACAATGCCCCCATGACCGTAATCCAGTCACAACCCCAAACTCTCGCTGGCCAATTCCTGATCGCCATGCCCAGCCTGGCCGAACCGCCCTTCTCACGTGGCGTTGCCTTCATCTGCCAGCATGACGATGACGGTGCGGTGGGGCTGTTGGTGAATCAGCTTTCCGAATATCGCCTGGGCGACGTACTGGCCCAGATGAAGCTGGACTGCAACGATCTGGAACTGGCCGATGCGCCGGTGCTGATCGGCGGTCCGGTGCAGCAGGAACGCGGCTTCGTGCTGCACCGCGAAGCCGGGCATTGGGAGTCGAGCTATCGCATCAATGCCGAATGGTCGGTCACCACGTCGCGCGACATTCTGGTTGCGATGGCCAATGGCGAGGGTCCGCGATTGGCGATGATGGTGCTCGGTTATGCGGGCTGGAGCGCGGGTCAACTAGAGCAGGAATTGAAGGACAACACCTGGCTCACCGCCGAAGCCAGCGAGCGCGTGGTGTTTCACACCCCGCTCGAAGAGCGCTGGAGCGCCGCCGCGGGCCTAGTTGGCGTGGACCCGCTGCAATTGCCCAGCTACGCGGGCCACGCATGAGCTGTGTGTTTGGCTTCGACTATGGCAGCCGCCTGATTGGCGTCGCCGTTGGCAATCGCTTCACAGGCAGCGCGCGCGGCCTTGCCGCCGTGTCGGTGCGCGATGGTGATCCTGATTGGTCAAAGCTCGACGCACTGCGTCAGGAATGGCTGCCCGATGTCCTGGTAGTCGGCCTGCCATTGACGCTCGATGGCGAGGAGCAGCCGGCCAGTCGTGGCGCCCGGCGATTCGCCGAAAAGCTAGGCCAGCGCTACGGCCTGCCGGTGACACTGACCGACGAACGCCACAGCTCGCAAGAAGCGGCCCAGCGCTTTGCCCAGGCGCGCTCGGCTGGACTGAAGAAACGCCGCGATGCCGCCACCATCGATGCCGAAGCTGCTGCCGTGATCCTCGAACGCTGGTTGGCCTCCACGACGACCACCAGCATCTGACACCTTCCAACGGATTACCTGCCCGCCATGAGCTCACGCCTGCGCCACCTCACCACGCTGGAAAACCTGCCTCGCGAAACCATCGAGCGCCTGCTCGATCGCGCGGAAACCATGCGAGATGGCTGCGCCCATGGCACGCGCAAGCTGGAACTGCTGGGGGGCCGCACGATTCTCAATCTCTTCTTCGAGCCGTCCACGCGCACGCGCACGTCGTTCGAACTGGCGGCACGTCGCCTCGGCGCCGACGTGATCAATTTCGATATCAGCTTTTCCTCCACCAGCAAGGGTGAAGCACTGTTCGACACCCTCCACACGCTCGAAGCGATGCACCTGGACGCCATCGTGGTGCGCCACAAGGTCTCGGGTACGCCAGAAGAGCTGGTGCGTCATGCCATGAGTGGCGTGTCGGTGATCAACGCCGGTGATGGCAACCGTGCGCATCCCACCCAGGGCCTGCTCGACGTGCTGACCATTCGTCAGCACCGGCCGGATTTCAGCCAGCTCACCGTGGTCATCTGCGGCGACGTGAAGCACTCGCGCGTGGCGCGTTCGGACGTCCATGCGCTTACAGCAATGGGCGTGAAGGAGCTGCGCCTGTGCTCGCCGCGCGCGCTGATGCCGGAAGCCGCCGAGTTCCCGCAATGCGTGATCACCGACGACTTCGACGCCGCCATCGAGGGAGCCGACGTGGTCATCACGCTGCGCCTGCAGAAGGAGCGCATGGCCATTACCGACCTACCCGACGAGACGGCCTATTTCGCCCGCTACGGCCTCGACAATCGCCGTCTGGAGCGGGCGGCCAAGGGTGCCCTGGTGATGCATCCGGGCCCGCTCAACCGTGGCATAGAAATCGCCTCGGAAGTGGCCGACGGCCCGCAGTCGCGCATCCTTGAGCAGGTGGGCAATGGGGTGTTTGTGCGCATGGCTGTGCTTGCCGAGGTCCTGGGGCGCTAGCCTGCCGCTATCGCGCAGGTCGTGATGCACCGCGACATCTCGCGATTGCAGGCATAATGCGCGGCGCGACACCACCTCATTCAAGGGAATAGACATGCGATCGACGACGCGCATTGCTGCGCTGGGCTTCGCCGGCGTGCTGCTGGCTGCATGCCATCACAAGGACAAGGACGCTCCCCTCGCTTTCGTGCCGGCTGACACGCCCTATGTGCTGGCCAACCTCGACGTGCTCGACGACGACACCCGCAAGGCGCTGCTCACCCAGGCCGATGCACAGCTGCCGGCCGAGCTGACCCAGCTGCGTGCGACCGCCGACGACATGGCCGAGAAAGACCCGGACGCCTCCCGTCTGCTCAAGGCCGTCATCGCCGAGCTGGACGGCAAGACCATCGAATCGTTCGCGCAGAACGCCGGCCTCAACATCAAGGGCCGTTCGGCGTTCTATGGGCTGGGGCTGTCGCCGGTAGCGCGCTTCGAGCTGGTCGATCCCAAAGCTTTCGATGCTTTCGTGGGCCGGCTGGAGGCCGCCTACGGCAAGCCGTTCGACACCGCCACGATGGGTGGACTGAACTATCGCAAGCATGCTTCTGCCGAAGCCGGTATCCAGGTCGTGATGGCCGTGGTTGGCAAGCAGGCGGTTGTCGCCATGCTGCCGGCCGATGCCACCGAGGCTACGCTGCGCCTGGCGTTCGGGCTGGACCGTCCCGCGAAAAACATGCAGGACGATGGCCGCCTGGAGAAGCTGGCCAAGACCAAGGACTACCAGCCGTGGGCCATCGGCCAGGTCGACCTGACCCGCCTGCTGCCGCTCGCAGCCAGCGGCAAGGACCCGATGTTCAACGCCCTCATCAAAGCACGTGCCGAGGCCGAATCCGCCAAAACCGGCGAGCCGGTGGCCAACCAGTTGAAGGTCTCCCCTGCCTGCGAAAGCGAAGCGGCCCGCGTGGCGGCTCGTGTGCCAGCGGTGAGCTTCGGCTACACCAAGCTGGACGAAAAGCACCAGAACATCCGCTGGGACGTGGCACTGGCCGATGACATCACCAAGGCCTTCGCCGGACTCAAGGTGGAACTGCCGGGCCTGGGTGTCGAAGGCACTGCCCCGTTTGATGTGAGTCTCGCTTTGCCGATGGTGCAGATGCGCGCGTTCTTGAGCTCACAGGCCGATGCCGTGGCAGCCAAGCCATTCACCTGCCCGTCGCTTATCTACCTCAACGAGAGCTTCGCCAAGATCGGCCTGACGTCGCAGCAGGCAGCTGTGCCGCCAGTCGGTGACCTGCTGGGCGCCCGCGTGGCGCTGGACAGCTTTGATGCCGGTAGCTCCGACGGCATGCCCAAGTTCAGCGGGCGCGTGCTGATCGGCACCTCCAACCCCGCCGGATTGTTGGCCATGGGCCAGATGGCGGCCTCCGGCCTGCAGCAGCTCAAGCTCACCACAGACGGCAAGCCGGTAGCCCTGCCGCCAGAAGTCACCGCACCACTGGGCACTCCCGTGTGGGCCGCGATGGGGCCCAAGGCGCTCGCACTCGCCATTGGCCCGGGCGAAGACGCCAAGCTGGGCGAGCTGCTCGGCGCACAGAACGGCGATGCTGGCTATTTCGGCCGTCTGCACCTGAGTGGCGAGATGTACCAGGCCTGGGTCAAGGCCATGGCGCAGAAGGCCGAACACATCGCCGAGCTCACCGCCTCCGCTCAGTCCGACGACCCGGATGCCCTGGCTACGGCCAAGGCATCGGCCGAGCACTCGAAGGCACAGTTCGAGTCGATGCAGGCGCAGGCCGCGCGCATCAAGTCGTTGAACGGCGATGTGCGCATGGACAACAACGGCCTGGTGATCACCAGCCAGACCGAGTTGAAGTAAGTCTTTCGGTCGCGATGGATCCGCATGAAAACGGGGCGCCTGGGCGCCCCGTTTTTTTTGCCCCGCATCCGCGTCGGCAATCAGATTGTCAGCGCTGCTCGCCGCTGCTGGCGCACGATGCTCAAGCCCAGCGCCAATACCAGCAACACGACCACCACGGCAAAAATCACTACGCCCAGATTGTCGCCGCGGACGCCTTGCTCGAAGCCCGCCGGCAATATATCGCCCTCACCCATTTCCAGCGCGGACATACCCGTGTAGTGCATGCCGCACACCGCCACACCCATCACCAACGCACTACCCAGCATTTGCAGCTTGCCGCGCAGGTGGAAGGCCAGCCACAACGCGGCCGTCGAAGCGACGATGGCGATCGCCACCGAAAGTGCAACCACACCGCCGTCATAGGAAATCTGCGCCGAGGTCAGCATCGCCGCCATGCCCAGGTAATGCATGCCGGCAACGCCCAGCCCCATCAGCACACCGGCAAACATCAAATTAAGGATCCGGAACGTGCCTGAGCTGACGATCGCCAGCCCCAGCGAACAGGCAACGATGGCCAGCAGTGCGGAAATCGCCGTCAACACGGCGTCGTAAGTCACTTGTATGCCCATATTGCAGGCAAGCATGGCAATGAAGTGCATGGTCCAGATGGCGCCGCCGCCCATGGCGGTGCCGGCGGCCAGCACCGCGCCCCAGCGCTGTGCCTGCGTTTGCGCCAGTGGGATGCCCAACGCAAATTGCAGCGCTGTGAACGAACCGAGCACGGACACGACGTAGGACAGGCCGACCAGCACGAAGTTGTAATGCTGATGCATCTCTTGCATGAATTTTCCCCTGTTGGTTTTGCCATCACTCCCAACGACCACCGACGCCCGGAGGCGGCGGCCATCAATGGGATATTTCGAACACACACACCGGCGCACCCTCGCTGTGGCAGCTGGTTTCGCTCGCGAAAACCGCATGAGGGTCCACCGACTCGGCCAGCAGACCCTCGATGAAACCCGAGAAGAAGCGGCCACCCGAAAGCGAGCCTGGCTGGCAGAGTGGGCAACCGCGAATGTGCAGCTGGTTCTCGTGATGCTCGACCGTCACCAGTACGCGCAACGCTGGCAATGCGATGCGTCGAATGGCATCGGCAAGCGCCAGCTTCGCGCCCAGTGAAAAGTCCCGCTTGAAAACCCAGTTGCCCGTACGTTTCCCCGCGAGGTAAAGCGAGGCATCGCGCGCATCGGCCTGCACGGCGTATTCAAGGTTGATCAGCCAGGGAAAGATGCGTGGATAGTCCTTCGCCAGGCTAGGCAGCATGCGTTCCACGCGCGCCACATCCGCCCCACTGGGCATCCGCCCTGCCCCTGACGGCGGCGCTGACTGAGAGACAGGTTCCGGCGTAATGGCTCCCGCAGTTGCAGTCGCCGCGACCAGTGCGGCAATCGGCTCAGTGGACTGCGCACGCGTAGACTCGAAGCCGAGCACACGCGGATGAGTACCCAAGGCGTCTTCCAGCGCGAGCTGATGCTCGGCAGGCCCGCGCAACAGCATCGTGAGACATGCACCCTGGGCATCTTGCACCAATCGTTGGCGTATGAGCACGTGACCGTAGTCGCTGACGACACGACCCAATTCCACCAAGAGCCCTTCGCGGCGCACCGACACGACACGGACTTCCAGTTCGGCCATGATTCCCCCCGAAATCAAGCCAGCACAGGCGTTGTGCTTACTGCGCGAAATGTGCCGTATGGCCGTCCATTTAACAAGCGATTTCAGACCATCGCGATGCGGCCACATCACGTTATGTGCAAGGCCGAAACAGACCGGGATCCTGGCGTCGACGCCATTTCCTTTCGGCAAGCTAGCTCAGCATCATGTTTCGTGTGACGCACATCACAATTGACACGATCTTAGCGAAGCGAACACTTTCAAGACATCGTCGTGACATCGTTTTCGCAAGCGTAATCGCGCGCTGAATCGGTTTGCACGCCAGCCATCCGCGATTCATGTGGAGGTTGTTTGGATGGGTGCCACGGATGTCGCAAACAGCGGCAGTCGTCTGTCTCCAGAGGCAGTGCTTCCCCACTACAGGAGATCTCCCATGCGCATTACCGACGCGTTTCGCAAGACGCTGATTGCCGCCGGTTTCGCGGTCGCCTTCTCGGCCATGCCGTTCGCACAGGTTGCCGCCCAGGACGCCGCGATGCAGAAACAGTCAGAGAACCAGACGGTGCCTGACAAGACCGCCGATGCCTGGATTACCACCAAAGTGAAGTCGGAGCTGGCAACCACCAAGGGCATCAAGAGCACCGACATTTCCGTCGCCACGATGGACGGTGTGGTAAGCCTGACCGGCACCGCAACCAGTGCCAAGGAGAAAACCAAGGCGGAGCAGGTTGCCAAGAACGTGAAGGGCGTGAAGAGTGTCGACATGAGTGGCCTGACGGTCAGCGACACCGCCAAGTAATCGCTCACACGCAGCAATCAGCGGCACTGAAACGAAGAAGGAGCCCATGGGGCTCCTTCTTCCTGTCTGCGACCAGAGCTTGGTCAGCGCCGTAACAGGCCGCCGCCGCCGAAGTTCTGCGAGTCGCGCGTCTCTTCCAGCTCCACGCCGTCCAGGCCTTGCGACAGCGTGTGCGCATCGCCACCCTGCGCGAGCTTGATGCGCAAGCGCACTTCGTTGGAACTGTCGGCGTGACGCAGTGCGTCTTCGTAGGAGATCTCGCCTGCGTGATAGAGCTCCACCAGGCTCTGGTCAAAGGTCTTCATGCCGAGGTTGGTGGATTCCTTCATCACTTCCTTCAGCTTGTGGATCTCGCCTTGGCGTATGTAGTCCTGCACCAGCGGCGTGCCCAGCAGAACTTCGACCGCGACACGGCGCGCCTTGCCGTCGGGTGTGGGGATGAGCTGCTGCGCCACCACACCCTTGAGGTTGAGCGACAGATCCATGAACAGCTGCGAGCGTCGGTCTTCCGGGAAGAAGTGCAGGATGCGGTCCATCGCCTGGTTGGCGTTGTTCGCGTGCAGCGTGCACAGGCACAAGTGACCGGTTTCGGAGAAGTTGATCGCGTGTTCCATCGTTTCGCGCGTACGCACTTCGCCGATCATGATCACGTCGGGTGCCTGGCGCAGCGTGTTCTTCAGCGCGTTTTCCCAACTATCAGTGTCGATACCCAACTCGCGCTGCGTGATGATGCAGCCCTCGTGCTTGTGCACATATTCGATCGGGTCTTCGATGGTGATGATGTGACCGGTCGAGTTGGCGTTGCGATACCCGATCATCGACGCCAGCGAGGTGGACTTACCGGTGCCGGTGCCGCCCACGAAGATGATGATGCCGCGCTTGGTCATGGCCAGCTGCTTGATGACCGGCGGCAGGCTCAGCTCTTCGATGGTGGGGATCTTCGAATCGATCCGGCGCAGCACCATGCCCACGCAGTTGCGCTGGTAGAAGCACGAGACACGGAAGCGCCCCACGCCCTGCGCGGAGATCGCGAACTGGCACTCGTGGGTTTTTTCGAACTCCTCGCGCTGTGAGGGCGTCATCACGTTGAGCACCATGTCGCGCGACTGCGTCACCGACAGCGGGCTCTGCGTGATCGGTACGATGCGCCCCTGCACCTTCATGGAAGGTGCGACGCCGGCCGTGATGAAAAGGTCCGACGCCTTCTTGTGCACCATCAGCTTCAGGAACGAGGTGAAATCGAAATCACTCATGGCACGGACCCTCTGGATTCAACACCGACGACCAACCGCTTATTTGAAGATGTCCTTGTTACGCGCATAGCTCGCCGCCTGCTGGCGGGTCACCAGGCCGCGCTTGACCAGATCCTGCAGGTTCTGGTCGAGCGTCTGCATACCGTACTGCTGGCCCGTCTGGATGGACGAATACATCTGCGCCACCTTGTCCTCGCGGATCAGGTTACGGATGGCCGGGATGCCGACCATGATCTCGTGCGCCGCGATACGGCCGCCGCCCACCTTCTTCAGCAGCGTCTGCGAGATCACCGCGCGCAGCGACTCAGACAGCATCGAGCGAACCATCGGCTTCTCGCCCGCGGGGAACACATCGATGATGCGGTCGATGGTCTTGGCGGCCGAACTGGTATGCAGGGTGCCGAACACCAGGTGACCGGTTTCCGCGGCGGTGAGCGCCAGACGGATGGTTTCCAGGTCGCGCAACTCGCCCACCAGCACGTAGTCCGGGTCTTCGCGGAGCGCGGAACGCAGCGCCTCATTGAAGCCGTGCGTGTCGCGATGCACTTCGCGCTGGTTGACCAGGCACTTCTGCGAGGTGTGCACGAATTCGATTGGGTCCTCGATGGTGAGGATGTGGCCGTATTCGTTCTTGTTGATGTGATCGACCATCGCCGCCAGCGTGGTCGACTTGCCCGAACCCGTCGGGCCGGTCACCAGGATCAGGCCCTGTGGCTGCTCAATCAGCTCGCGGAACACCCCCGGTGTGGCGAGATCTTCCAGCGTGAGCACTTCGGAGGGAATGGTACGAAACACTGCGCCGGAACCACGGTTCTGGTTGAACGCGTTGACGCGGAAGCGCGCCAGGCCGGGTATCTCGAATGAGAAGTCGACCTCCAGGAATTCTTCGTAGTCGCGGCGCTGCTTGTCCGACATGATGTCGTAGATCAGCGAATGCACCTGCTTGTGCTCAAGCGCGGGGATGTTGATGCGGCGTACGTCGCCATCCACGCGGATCATCGGCGGCAGGCCGGCGGACAAGTGCAAGTCCGAGGCCTTGTTCTTCACCGAGAAGGCAAGCAGTTCGGCGATATCCATCTGGCGTTCCCCTCAACCCGATCATCTGGATGGCATGCTGCAGCGTGCGGCACGGGAGGAGGTTTCCATGAAAACGGCATCGCAGCGCAAGCGCGCCCATGCCGCCCAAACGGTCCGGACCTGATTCCCCATGCAGCGGGCCGATACTACTCGCGGCAAGGGCCGGGCCACCAGTCTTTCCTAAGATCTACTGCCCAAAGTGCGGACAGAGTCTGCAGAAGGGTCGAGCGGCCGGTCGTGTCGCCGGCACTTCCGCCACGGGACGGGCGAGCCCTGCCTCCGGTAAGGTAACGCCGGTTTTGGTGAGGAACCTGCATGACACGCATTGCATTCATTGGTGGCGGCAACATGGCACGCAGCCTGATCGGCGGCCTACTGAAGACCGGTATCGCCGCCTCCTCGATCACCGTGGCCGAGCCGCGGGCCGATACCCGCCAGGAACTGGGTCGCGACTTCGGCGTGGCTTGCTATGCCGAGAACCGCCAGGCGGCAGCCGAAGCGGACGTACTGGTGCTCGCCGTAAAACCGCAGATCATGCCAGCCGTCCACGCCGAGCTTAAGGACGTACTGGCCCGCCAGCGACCGCTGCTCATTTCCATTGCCGCCGGCGTGCGCATCGACCAGATTGAGCGGTGGTTTGGCCATGCCCTGCCCATCGTACGTTGCATGCCCAACACACCGGCACTGATTGGCGCCGGCGCCACCGGGTTGTGCGCCAACCGCCGGGTGAGTGCGGAGCAACGCGCGCAGTCGCAACACATCCTCGACGCCGTTGGCCTGACCCGGTGGATCGAGGACGAGTCATTGATGGATACCGTCACTGCCATCTCCGGCTCCAGCCCCGCCTATTTCTTTGCCCTGGTCGAGGCACTGGAAGACGCCGCCTTCGCCCAAGGGATGCCGCGTGAAACCGCGCGCGCCCTGGCGGCACAAACCTGCCTGGGTGCCGGGCGCATGCTGGTCGAGAGCGGCGAAGACCCGGGTGTGCTGCGCGAGCGAGTCACCTCGCCCAACGGCACTACCCAAGCCGCGCTGGAAAGTTTCACCACCGACCATTTCAGCCGGATCGTCGCCCGTGCCGTGGCAGCCGCTACGCGCCGGGGTGGCGAACTGGCCGCTGCCCTGGACGACTAGGGATGCTCTGGTCGATTGGGCGGAGTGGCATGATGTCCAGAAAGCCCGCAGAGTGCGCGGCGTGGCGCCACGCAGGCTGGCCGCCTGGGCAAGTTGCGCACCGCACTCTGCGGGCTTTCTGGACATCACCCGAAGGGCCGGCTCTTTCTGCCTACGGCTCCGTGCCGCACCGATTCGACAGGCAGCCAGCCTGCCTTCATCGGTGCGGCCCGCATCTGCGGGCAGACAGAGCCAGTGACATCCCATCCAATCGACCAGAGCATCCCTAGCCGTGAGCTATCTCGTCAACGCACTCTCCTTTCTGATCGAACTGGCTTTTGGCGCCGCCGCCGCGTTATTCGTGTTGCGACTGCTGGCCGAAGCCAGCCGTGCAGATTTCCACAATCCGCTGAGCCAGTTTGTCTACCGCACGACCAACCCGATCCTTGCACCGATCCGCCGTGTGATGCCCAACTGGCGGCGCATCAACCTCGCCGCGCTGCTGCTGGTGTGGCTGCTGATGCTGATCAAGCGCGTGGTGCTGTTTGCCCTTCTCGGCATGTTTCCGCATGTGCTCGGATTGCTGCTGCTATCGGTGGCCGACACGCTGGACTTCATTGCGATGTTCTACGTAGTGCTGATCTTCGTCTGGTCGCTGATGAGCCTGTTCCAGGTCGAGCACTACCACCCGGTTTATCGGTTGGCCGGCAGTCTGGTCGATCCGTTGCTGCGCCCGTTGCGCGGCAAGCTGGTGGCGGGCGGGCTGGACTTCGCGCCATGGGCCGTAATGATCGTGCTGATCCTCGCCCGCCTGTTGCTGGTATCGCCACTGTCCGATCTGGGCGCGCGGCTGGCCTTGGGCATCTAAACCTGCGGTAGCTCTTCCATTTCACACAGGAACCTTCTTCGCATGAAAGCGACTACGCATTCTCTGCGCCGGTGCCTTCTGGCGCTCGCGCTGACCGCCAGCATGGGCTCGACCCTTGCCGCCGACATGGCGCCGAAGCCTGACGTGGTAGCGGGCAATATCGATACCTCCGTCAATCCTGGTGACGACTTCTTCGACTTTGCCAATGGCGCGTGGCTGAAGAGTCATCCGATTCCGGCAGAGGAATCGCAATGGGGTATCGGCCAGGTCGTGCAGGACGAGCTGTACGCCAAGCTGCGCAAGATCAGCGAAGACGCTACCGCGAAGAAGAATGCCGCCGCCGGTAGCGACGAACAGAAGGTCGGTGATTTCTGGACCACGGCGATGGACCAGGCACAGGCCGATCGTCTCGGACTGACGCCGCTGAAGGACGAACTGGGGCGCATCGACGCCGTGCACGACGTGAACTCCGCACTCGATGAAGCGTTCGCTCTTCAGCCACTAGGTGTGGACGTATTCTTCGATTTCGCCGTGTCGCAGGATGAAAAGCAGAGCGACGCGATGGCCGTGCACCTGGGCCAGGGTGGCCTGGGCCTGCCCGAGCGGGACTACTACTTCAACACCGAACAGGGTGTGGCCAAGGCCCGCGCGGCCTACGTAGAGCACCTGCACCGCACGTTCCGCCTGCTTGGCTCCGATGACGCCGCCGCGAAAACCAGTGCCACGCAAGTCATGGCATTCGAAACAGCGCTGGCCAAGGTGTCGCGACCGCTCGCCGACTTGCGTGACCCCGAGAAGAACTACAACAAGATGGCGCCGACGCAGCTGACGTCGAAATACACGCCGGCCATCGCATGGAATGCCCGCCTCACGAGCTGGAAACTGACGGCTCCCACGGTCATCGTCGGCCAGCCGGAATTCTTCAGTGGGCTGCAAGCTCTGCTGGCCAAGACGCCGGTACCCGTGCTGCGCGACTACCTGCGCGTGCATCTGGCCGATAGCTACGCGAGCTATCTGGGCCAGAATCTCGACGACGAACACTTCGATTTCTACGGCCGCACGCTGTCTGGCCAGGCACAGCAGAAACCACGCTGGAAGCGCGTACTGCGCGCCGAAAACGAAGCCCTCGGCATGATCCTGGGTCGCATCTATGTGAAGGACTACTTCACCGAGGCAAGCAAGCAGCGCTACAACACCATGGTCGAGGCCGTTCGCACTGCCTACGGTGAACGCATCGACAAGCTCGACTGGATGAGCCCGGCCACCAAGGCCAAGGCACACGAGAAGCTTGCCGCGGTGACCAGGAAGGTAGGCTATCCGGACAAGTGGAAGGACTATTCCGCGCTGACCATCGGCCGCAACTCTTACGCACAAAACATGATGAGTGCGCGGCGCTGGGCCTTCAACGACATGCTGTCGAAGTTCGGCAAGCCAGTGGACCGTAACGAATGGGAGATGACACCCCAGACCTACAACGCCTACTACAACCCATCCAACAACGAGATCGTGTTGCCGGCGGCGCAGTTCATGATCCCGGGCTTTGCCGACAGCGAGATCGACGACGCGGTGGTGTATGGCTATGTGGCGGCGTCGACCATCGGCCACGAAATCACCCACGGCTTCGACGATGAAGGTCGCCAGTTCGATGCGGCAGGCAACCTGGTCGACTGGTGGACCAAGCAGGACGCTACCCGCTTCAAGCAGCGCGCCGACGTGATGGTGAAGCAGTTCAATGCCTACGAACCGCTGCCTGGCCTGCATATCAATGGCCAGGCCAGCCTGGGCGAGAACATCGCCGATTTCGGCGGCATCATGATCGGCCTGGATGCCTTCAAGAAGACCGAGCAGTACCAGAAGGGTGAGAAGGTCGCCGGCTATACGCCGCTGCAGCGCTTCTTCCTTGGTTATGCGCTGGGTTGGCTGTCGCAACAGCGCGAGGCCAGGTTGCGCAATTCGCTGCTGGCCGATGTGCACGCACCGGCCAAGTGGCGCGTCAACGGTCCACTGTCGAATGTGCCGGCATTCTACGAGGCGTTTGGCGTGAAGCCGGGACAGCCGATGTGGCGGCCAGAAAACCAGCGCGTGAAGATCTGGTGATTGCGCTTTACTCCCTCTCCCCTTTTGGGGAGAGGGCTGGGGTGAGGGGTCAATCTTGCTCAAGCGTTTCATCAGAGCAAACTTTGTAGACGCACTATCGCGAGCCCACGCCCTTTACCACCTTCAGGTGGCGTCCCGCAATTCTCTCTTTATAGGTGAGAGGAAGCAGTTTCGCTCCGGGCTGCCCATGCCGCGATCACCTTGTGAATCGCATCCAATCCATCGAGCAACGCCGCCGGTCCCGGCTGCAGGATGATGGGCGACTTGATCTCGTAGAGATCGCCGTGGCGAACCGCCGGGATCGCATCCCAGCCATCACGCGCGGCCACGCGCTCGGGGCGAAAGCGCTTGCCGCACCACGAGCCGAGGATGATGTCAGGCGCCTGCCGCACCACCTCACCCGCATCGGCCAGAATGCGATGCTTCGCGAGTGACTCACCCGACATCTGCGGAAACACGTCATCGCCACCGGCGATGCGTACCACTTCGGCTACCCATCGGATACCCGTGATCAGCGGCTCGTCCCACTCCTCGAAGTACACCTTCGGGCGACGCTTCAAGCGCGATGCAGCAGCCTGCACCTGAGCGATGTGTTGCTCCACCTGCTGCGCATAGGCCTCCGCCTTGTCGGCTGCGCCCACCATCGCACCAAGCCGGCGGATATACCCCAGGATGCCATCCACGCTGCGGTGATTACTGATCCACACTTCCACGCCGGCTTTGATCAGCTCGCGCGCGATGTCAGCCTGGATATCGGAAAAACCGATGACGAAATCCGGCTGCAGCTTGAGGATTTCGTCGATCTTCGCGCTGGTGAACGCCGACACCTTCGGCTTTTCCTTGCGCGCCCGCGGCGGACGCACGGTGAAGCCGGAAATGCCGACGATGCGGTGTTCCTCACCCAGCGCATACAGCACTTCAGTGGGCTCTTCGGTGAGACAGACGATGCGCTGCGGATAACGGTCGGAATGGCTACGATGTTCGGTCACGCGTTCAATGTCCCAGCACGGTCACCGTGATCTTGCGTTGGTGCGGATCAAGTCGGTGTTCCCATAGAAAAATGCCCTGCCACGTTCCCAGTTGCGCGCGGCCTGCATGCACCGGCACGACCAGGCTCACGCCGGTAAGGATGGCACGCACATGCGCAGGCATGTCGTCGGGGCCTTCTTCGTCATGGCGGAAGATCTTGTCGCCATCGGGCACGGCGCGCGCGAGCCAGCGCTCCAGGTCGTCACGTACCGTGGCGTCAGCGTTCTCGCTGATCAGCAGCGAACAACTGGTATGGAGGCTGAAGATGTTGGCCATGCCCGTATGCACGCCGCTCGCGGTCACCACCTCGCCCACCTTGTCGGTGATCTCGGTGAAACCGCGGCCGCGCGTATGCACGACAAAACCATTCTGGACGACGTGATCGGCGGGCGCTGCACGCATGCTTGAAGCCTCCGAATGGCGTGACGTAACGTCAAGGATAGAGCAGTCGATTCGTCCAGGTCTGTCCGTGGCGGCTCCAGCGTACGCGTTCGTGCAGCCGGAACTCGGCGCCGTACCAGAATTCCACCATATCCGGCTCGACCACGTAGCCGCCCCAATGCAGCGGGCGCGGTACATCCCGGCCTTCGAACTCATGCTCGTAGCGCGCAAAGCGCTGGTCGAACGAGTCGCGATCGGGCAGCGTCTGCGACTGCAACGAGGCCCAGGCGCCGATCTGGCTGGCGCGTGGCCGCGTCGCAAAATAGGCGTCGGACTCCTCCGCCAGCAGTTTGCGTGCCAAACCTTCCACGCGCACCTGCACGCCTTCGCGCAACTGCTTCCAGTGAAAGCACAGCGCGACCTGAGCGTGCGCCTCAAGCTGGGCGCCCTTGTCGCTTTCGTAGTTGCTGTAGAAACGGAAGCCGCGCTCGTCGGCCCCCTTGAGCAGCACGATGCGCGAACTCACGCGACCGGCTGCATCGACCGTAGCCAGATTCATGGCCGTGGGCTCGGGGTCACCGCCCGTTCCGGCCTCGTCAAGCAGTTGCAAGAAGGTGTCAAGGATCTCTGGTTTCAACATGGGGTCTTGAATCGTGGCCGCCGCGCGCCATCATGGCGAAATGTCACCAGATGCTAGCACGCAGAATTCGACCCTGGCGGGACACCTGCTCGACCAGTATGCCGGTCGCATCGCTCGCGCCCGTCGCCCTTACCTGCTAGGGCTTTCAGGCCTGCAGGGCAGCGGCAAGAGCACGCTCGCCCGTGAAATGAAAGCCCAGGCCGAGGTCCGTGGCTGGCAGACCGAAGTGTTGTCGCTTGACGACTTCTACTATTCGCGTAGCGAACGCGAGGTGCTGGCCCACCAGATCCATCCTCTGCTGCGCACCCGCGGCGTGCCCGGCACACACGAGACCGAGCTGCTGCTGTCGGTACTGGCGGCATTGCCGCAGGCGTCCGAAAAGTTGTCCGTGAGCTATCCGCGCTTCGACAAAGGGCGTGATACGCGTGTGCCGCCCTCGAAGTGGCCGCGCGTGATCCGGCCGCCGAAACTGGTGATTCTGGAAGGCTGGGCCATGGGCCTGCGCCCGCAAATCCAGGCGGCCCTGGACGAACCGGTCAACCAGCTGGAGCGCGAGGAAGACCCCGACGGCACCTGGCGTCATTGGGTCAACAAGCAACTGCGGAGCTACCAGCCGCTATGGCGCAAGCTCGACGCGTTGATCGTTCTGCAGGCTCCCAACTGGGAAATCGTGCGCAAGTGGCGCAGCGAGCAGGAGGAAGAACTCCTTGCCCGCCACGCCCCGCTGGCCATGGATGCCGAAACGATGCTGCGCTTCCTCGCTCACTTCGAGCGTCTGAGCCGACACGCGCTGGCCACCCTGCCCGAGCTGGCGGACACGGCTGTCGAATACGACGATAGCCGCCACGTCATCGCGCTCAACCACAGCTAAGCCACTCAGGCCAGCGGCTCCACCTGCACAGCGGTGCCGTAGGCGAGCACTTCGGTTACACCTTCGGCGACGTCATTGGCGTCGTAGCGCATCGCGATCACCGCATTGGCGCCGCGCTCAGCAGCGTGGCGAAGCATCAGTTCGAATGCCTCTTCGCGCGCGTGTTCGCACAGCTCCGTGTAGATCGAGATGTTGCCGCCCACCAGCGTCTGCAGTGCGGCGCCAAGATTGCCGATGACGCTGCGCGAGCGCACGGTGATACCGCGCACGATGCCCATGGACCGCACGATGCGATAGCCGGGCAACTCGTTGCTGGTGCTGACCATGTGAAGAGGTACATTGGTTGGCATGAAGGTCTCCGCGGGACATTGAAGAGGTAGGCGTTCTATCGTCATCCCAGCGCACGCTGGTATCCAGTGCCTCTGTCGAAGCGCTAGAGACACTGGATTCCAGCGTGCGCTGGAATGACGGTGCGTTTCACGTCTTGCTTAGGGGGCATGGCCCAACAGCGCCGCATACCCCTCTCGCGCATCGGCCCACTGCAGCGTGAAGCCGCTGGCGCGCAATCGCGCATTGCTCAACCGCTTGCTGCCCACGCCGGCAGGTGCCGGACCTTCGTCAGGGAGCGGTGCGCCAATAAGCCCGGCCAGATGGTCGTACAGCACATCCAACGACAGCGGCGTGTCGTCGACGCCGAGATAGAGCGGCAGCGGGTCAGGCAGTGACAGAAGATGCACGATGGCGCCGGCCGCGTCATCGACATGGATGCGATTGGCCCAATGCGGCGTCGCGCGCGGCACACGCACCGCACCGGCACGCAGGCGCTCGATCAGCTGGAGGCGATCCGGTCCATACAGGCCAGCCAGCCGCACCACCACAGACGACACGGGTTGCGCGGCAAGCCAGCGCTCCGCTTCCAGCAGAACCTTACCGTTGAAGCCGGGTGGATCGGGCGACGTGTGTTCATCCACCCAGGCGCCACCATGCTCGCCATAGACGGCGCTGGAGGAAACGAACACCACGCGCTGCAGCGCGTTGCGATCGAGCGCGTCGAGCACATGCCGCAGGCCTTCGACGAAGACGGCGCGATAAGCCGATGCGTCCCGCGCATCGGGCGCCGGCAGATAGACCAGATGCGTAATGCCCTGAGGCAATTCGCGCAGCGTACTCGGCCGCGTCAAGTCACCTTGCAACCATTGGATGCCGTTGTCGTCGGGCCGTGTCGCGCTGCGCCGGAGTGCCCAGACTTCGTCACCGCGCGACACCAAATGGCGCGCAACGCGCAGGCCCACGTCGCCGCAACCGGCGATCAGCACGCGCGCATTCATGACTCGCGCCTCGTCATTCGGCTCAACCATGCGCTTTCGTGCCTGCTAGCATTCACCCATGAATCCATCGTGCAACCTGTTCATCGTCGGTCCGACCGGCGCCGGCAAGACGTCCATAGGGCGTCGGCTGGCCGAGCATTATGGTCTGAGCTTCGTCGATCTTGACCAGGAGATCGAACGAGTGTGCGGTGTGCCCGTAAGCACGGTGTTCGAGATCGAGGGCGAGGCCGGTTTCCGGCAGCGCGAGAGCCAGTTGCTGGACGAATGCAGCCGCCGCCGTGGTGTGCTGATGGCCACGGGTGCCGGTGCCGTGCTCGACCCAGCCAATCGCCGCCTGCTGGCCGAACACGGCTTCGTGCTGTGGCTGCAGGCCACGCTGGAACTGCAGCTCGAACGATTGACGCAGGACCGGCTGCGCCCATTGCTGGCTAGCGGCGACCGCGCGGAGCGACTCACCACCATGGCGCTAGCACGCACACCGCTCTATGAGGAGATCGCCGACCTGGCGATTCCCGGTGCCCATGAGCATGTCCACGCTGCCAGCACGCGCAGCATTCTCCTGATCGACCAGCACTGGCAGCGACAGCAGGCCGCATGATTACGACCATGGACGCCAATCTCCGCACCATCGACGTTGCCCTGGGCGCTCGCAGCTATCCGGTATGGATTGGCCCGGGCTTGCTGACCGATCACTCGCGCTGGCGCGCCACGCTACGCGGTCGTCATGCATTGGTGATCAGCAATACCACGGTGGCGCCGCTGTATCTGGATCGTGTCGCGGACGGGCTGGGCGGTCTGCATTGGTCCTCATTCCTGCTTGAGGACGGCGAGGCGCACAAGACCTTTGCCAACGTCGGCCGCGCACTGGAGGCACTGGCCCAGCTCGGCGCGACGCGCGATGCCTGCGTGGTAGCACTGGGCGGCGGTGTGGTGGGTGACCTTGCCGGCTTCAGCGCGGCCTGCTGGATGCGAGGCATCGATTTCATCCAGATGCCGACCACGCTGCTGTCGATGGTCGATTCCTCGGTGGGTGGCAAGACCGGCGTGAATCTGCCCGCCGGCAAAAACCTGGTGGGCGCATTCCACCAACCGCGCGCGGTGATCGCCGATACGAACACGCTCGCCACCCTACCCGAGCGGGAATACCGCGCCGGTCTGGCCGAGGTGGTGAAAGGTGCCGCCATTGGCGATCCAGCCTTCTTCAGCTGGCTCGAGCAGAACGCCGCTGCGTTGAATGGGCGCGAAGCTGGGACGTTGGTCGAAGCCATCGCACGCAAGGTGCAATACAAGGCCGGCGTGGTGGCGCGCGATGAAACCGAACAAGGCGAACGCGCCCTTCTCAACCTCGGCCATACCTTCGGCCATGCGCTGGAAACAGCGGGCAAGTACAGCGTGCTGCTGCATGGCGAGGGCGTGGCGATTGGCATGCTGCTCGCAGCACAGCTATCGGAGCGCATAGGCATGAGCGAAGCGGCGGACACCGCGCGCTTGCATCGATTGCTCGATGCGCTTGGGCTGCCCACGGCAATCCCAGCTGGCATGGCGCCGGAACAGCTGCTTGCACTGATGCGGCTGGACAAGAAGAACCTCGCCGGCACCCTGCGGCTGATCCTGTGGCGCGGTGTTGGCCGGGCGGAGATTGTGAGTGGCGTAGATGAAAACGCCGTGTTGACGGTGCTGGAAGCGGCGACGCGCTGAACCACCTCCTCACCGTCATCCCAGCGAAAGCTGGGATGACGGTGAGAAGTACCGAAGGTGCCTGCGACCGCCGCACGCTCGCTACTGCGCCCCCGCCCTTCTAGAATGCTGGCTTTGCGGCACCTTGCCCCTTCATCCGATCCCAGGCATCCATGCGTCTCTACCTGCAAGCCATGCCCGCCAATACCGAGGCGCCGCGCTACGTCCAGATCGCGCTGGAGCAGGATCTGCTCGGCGGCTGGACGCTTTATCGCGAATCGGGCGTGCAAGGCGGCAAGGCCACTCTGAAGCGTGAACAGTTTCTTGAGCGCGACGATGCCATCGCCGCCTTCGAGAAGGCGCGCGACGCGCAGATCAAGCGCGGTTACCGCCTGATGTTCATCCAGGGCCTGGATGGCCCTTACGGATCCTAAAAACATGACAGATGTGTTGAAGAACGACCGCTTCCTGCGCGCCCTGCGTCGTGAGGCCACCGATACCACGCCCGTATGGGTCATGCGCCAAGCCGGCCGCTATCTGCCGGAATACCGCGCCACCCGCGCCCGCGCCGGCAGCTTCATGGCGCTGGCGCAGAACCCGGAACTGGCCTGCGAGGTGACGCTTCAGCCGCTGGAGCGGTTCGAGCTGGATGCAGCCATCCTGTTCTCCGACATCCTCACCATTCCCGATGCGATGGGCCTGGGGCTCAGCTTTGCCCAGGGCGAGGGTCCGCAATTCGCCCATCCGGTGCGCACCAAGGTCGATATCGACAAGCTCGGCGTGCCCGACATGGAAGGCGAGCTGCGCTATGTGATGGACGCGGTGCGGCTGATCCGACGCGAGTTGCACGGTCGCGTGCCGTTGATCGGCTTCTCCGGCAGCCCGTGGACGCTCGCCTGCTACATGGTCGAAGGCCATGGCTCGCGCGATTTCGCCACGCTCAAGGCCATGTGCTGGAACGAGCCCGCCCTTGCCCACCAGTTGCTCGACACGCTGGCAAAGGCCGTGACCGCCTACCTGATCGCCCAGGCGGCCGCTGGCGCGCAAGCGCTGATGGTGTTCGACACCTGGGGCGGCCTGCTTGGCCCCGCGGCATTCCACGAATTCTCCCTACGCTATATGACCCGGGTGGTCGACGCCCTGAAGGCCAACCCGCATAGCCGTGACCTGCCGGTGATCCTGTTCTCCAAGGGTGCGGGCCAGCACCTGGCCACCATGGCCGATACCGGCTGCGCCGGCCTGGGCGTGGACTGGACCATCGACCTGGCCGACGCCCGCCAGGCCGTGGCCGGCCGCGTCGCGCTGCAAGGCAACCTGGACCCGGCCGTGCTGCGCGCCAGCCCGGATGTGATTCGCCGTGAAGTACGCCGCGTGCTGGACAGCTACGGCAACCATCCCGGCCACGTGTTCAACCTGGGACACGGCATCACGCCGGAAGTCGAACCGGAGCATGTGAAGGTGCTGGTGGACGAGGTACACATTTACGGCCGCCAGCTGCGCGGCGGTTGAGGGCAACCCTATGGCCTGGCTGGTCACCAAGTACCTGATCACCGCCGCGGTGGTCGTGGCGGTGTCCGAATTCGCCAAGCGCAGCGACCGCCTGGGAGGCTTCGTGGCCGCTCTACCCCTGGTCACCGTGCTGGTACTGATCTGGCTGCAGGTAGAGCACCAGCCGCAAGCCAAAATCGCCAACCATGCCTGGTACACGTTCTGGTACGTGGTGCCCACGCTGCCGATGTTCCTGGCCTTTCCGGTGCTGCTACCACGCCTTGGTTTCTGGCCCACCCTGCTGGCCTGCCTGGTGATCACCGTGGTCTGCTTCGGTCTGTTTGCCCTGCTGGTACGCCGCTTCGGCATCGAATTACTGCCCTGAGCGGCCTCCGCTCCGGTACGGTTTTTGGCAGCCTAGTGCCCCTCCCCGTACAATTGGCCCCTTTGCTTCTTTCCCCACGTGCCGGCGACGGCGCGCAATCGCGAGCCCCCGATGGACAAGAGTTTCGAGCCCAGCCAGATCGAGTCGAAGTGGTATGCCCGTTGGGAGGCCAGCGGCGACTTCAAACCCTCCGGTCATGGCGAGCCGTACTGCATCCTTCTGCCGCCGCCGAACGTCACCGGCACCCTGCACATGGGTCATGCCTTCCAGCAGACCGTGATGGACATGCTGATCCGCTACCAGCGCATGCGCGGTATGAACACGCTGTGGCAGGTGGGCACCGATCACGCCGGCATCGCTACGCAGAAGATCGTGGAGAACCAGCTGGCCGTCGACAACCAGTCGCGCCATGACCTGGGTCGCGAGGCATTCGTCGAGCGCGTGTGGCGCTGGAAGGAAGAATCCGGTTCCACCATCACCAATCAGATGCGCCGCATCGGCGCCGCCGCCGACTGGTCGCGCGAGCGCTTCACCATGGACGAGGGCCTCTCCGCCGCCGTGCGCAAGGTGTTCGTGGAGTGGTTCCGCGCCGGCCTGATCTATCGCGGCAACCGCCTGGTGAACTGGGATCCGCTGCTGGGCACTGCGGTATCCGATCTTGAAGTGAACAACGTCGAGCGCGACGGCCACATGTGGTCGATCCGCTATCCCACGATGGACGGCAGCGCGAGCGTCGTCGTCGCCACTACGCGTCCGGAAACCATGCTGGGTGATGTCGCCGTCGCCGTGCATCCGGAAGACGAGCGTTATGTGCACCTGATCGGCAAGACGCTGAAGCTGCCGCTGACCGGTCGCGAGATTCCGGTGATCGGCGATGATTACGTCGACCGCGAGTTCGGCACCGGCTTCGTGAAGATCACCCCGGCGCACGACTTCAACGACTACGCCATCGGCCAGCGTCACAATCTGGCACCGATCAACATCTTCACGCTCGACGCCAAGGTCAACGAGAACGCCCCGGCGAAATATCAAGGCATGGATCGCTTCGAGGCACGCAAGGCCGTGCTGGCCGACCTGGAAGCAGAAGGCCTGCTGGTCGAAACCAAGCCGCACAAGCTGCAGGTGCCGGTGAGTCAGCGTTCCGACGCGGTCATCGAGCCGATGCTCACCGACCAGTGGTTCCTCGACCTCACCAGCGACGTACAGACGGATGGACGTCCAGGCGGCCGCAAGGCCATCACCGAGCCGGCGCTGGAAGCGGTGCGCGGTGGCGAGATCAAGTTCGTGCCGGAGAACTGGAGCACGACGTACACGCAGTGGCTGGACAACATCCAGGACTGGTGCATCAGCCGCCAGCTGTGGTGGGGCCATCGCATCCCGGCGTGGTACGACGAGGCCGGCAACATCTTCGTGGGCGAGGACGAGGCCGACGCGCGTGCGCACGCCACCGTTACGCCAGTCGGCGCGCTGCGCCAGGACGACGATGTGCTCGACACCTGGTTCAGCTCGGCGCTGTGGCCGTTCTCCACGCTCGGCTGGCCCGCCAACGGCCCGGTGAAGAACGAGCGCGGCGAAGTCGTCGCCGATTGGCAGCACGACCAGATCTTCCTGCCCAGCGCCGTGCTGGTCACGGGCTTCGACATCATCTTCTTCTGGGTCGCCCGCATGGTGATGGCGACCAAGTACTTCACCGGCAAGGTGCCGTTTCGCGAGGTCTACATCAACGCCATCGTGCGTGATGCGGAAGGCCAGAAGATGTCCAAGTCCAAGGGCAACACGCTCGATCCGCTCGATCTCATCGATGGCATCGAGCTGGAGCCGCTGGTGGAAAAGTCCACCAAGTCGCTGCTGATTCCGCAGGTGCGCGAAAAGGTGGAGAAGCGCATCCGCAAGGATTATCCGACTGGCATCCCCGCCATCGGCACCGACGCGCTGCGTTTCACCTTCGCCGCGCTGGCCAGCTACAGCCGCACTATCAATTTCGATATCAAGCGCGCCGAAGGCTACAAGGCGTTCTGCAACAAGCTGTGGAATGCGGCGCGCTTCGTGTTGATGAACCTGCCCGAAGGCGAGCTGCCGGCGCCAACTGCCGAGCCGGTGACGGAAGCCGAGCGCTGGATCCTCACGCGCCTGAAGCAGACGCTCGTCGATGTGGAACAGCACTTCGTCAGCTACCGCTTCGACCTGCTCGCACAGGAGCTGTACGAATTCACCTGGAACGAGTTCTGCGACTGGTTCCTGGAACTGTCCAAGCCAGCACTCAATGGCGACGACGCAAACGCCGCCGCTTCCACGCGTCACACGCTGGTGGTGGTGCTCGAGACCGTACTGCGCGCGCTCCACCCGATCGTGCCGTTCATCAGCGAGGAAATCTGGCAGTCGGTGTCACCGAAGCTGGGCCTCACCGAGAAGTACTTGCTGGAACGTCCGTGGCCGAAGGCCGGAGAGATCGTGTCTGATGAGGCCGCCACCGCCGAAGTGGAGTGGTTCAAGAACGTGCTGAGCGGCATCCGTCGTATCCGCGCCGAAATGAACATCGCACCGGGCAAGACCATTCCGCTGCTGCTCGCCGATGGCGACGCGAGCGATCGGGCACGCGCCACCAAGTTCGCTGCGCAGATCAGCTTCCTGGCTCGTGTCGATGTGCCGCATTGGATCGAAGCAGGCGCCGATGAAGCCGCCGCTGCTGCCGCGGTCGTCGGCTCGATGCGCGTGTTGATCCCATTGGCCGGGCTGATCGATCTGGGCGCAGAAAAGACGCGCCTGGGGAAGGAAATCGCCCGCATCGAAGGCGAGATCAAAAAGTGCGAAGGCAAGCTGGGCAACGCCAACTTCGTGGCGAATGCGCCGGCGGAAGTCGTTGCGCAGGAACGTCAACGCATCACCGATTGGGGCATTCAGCTCAACGCGTTGCGCGAGCAGTCGCAGAAGTTGGGGTAATCCCCCACTTCTCCCTCTCCCCTGTGGGCGACCCGAAGGTAGTCCCCGTGGGAGAGAGGGCCGGGGTGAGGGGCCAACCTTGCGATAAGTGATGTTCGAAGCAGGCTCTGCTGAAACGTTACCGCGAGCACCCACCCCTCATCCCAACCTTCTCCCCAGAGGGGAGAAGGAGCTAGGCAGCGCTACGACGGCAACAAATCCAACGCCATCACAATGGCGTCCTCGCGCCCCTGCTTTGCCGGGTAGTACTTGGGCCGGCGACCGATCTCATCAAAACCCATCGCGCTGTAAAGGCTCTGCGCCACCGGATTGGACGGCCGCACTTCCAGGAATACGCGGGTAGCACCGTTCCAGCGGGCAATATCCAACAGACGTCTCAGCAGAAACCGGCCCAGCCCAAGACCGCGATGATCCGGCCCCACGCAGACATTGAGCACATGCGCCTCGCCTGCGGCCACGGACAGCACACCATAGCCGGCGATGACGCCATCCACCCACATCACCCAGCACGGGTGACCTGCCTTCAGGCAATCGGAGAAGATGCCGGGCGTCCACGGAAATTCGTAGGAAGCCGCTTCCATGTCGGCAACCGTCGGTACATCCTCGCGCCGCATGGCGCGGATCTCGGCATGGGGACGAGCCACGGCGACCATGAGTGATCACTCCATCGCGCGGGACAAGGCACGCCGCAGGCTGCGCAGCGCATTCCACAGTCGGCGCTTGCCGGCCGCGGAGGTCAGCACGCTGGACGGCTCATCCGCCAGCACGATATGCGCTCGGCTCAGCACGGCAGCCGGCAGCTCACGACCCAACGCATGCGCCTGCGCCTCGCCGAACACCAGGTAAGCCCTCGCCTCGGGCGCGCCCGTCAACTGGCCATTGCTTACTTCGATGCGTGGCGCCCTAGCCACCGCCGGGCCAAAGGCCATCAGGGCGCGACCGACCAGATCCAGCTCTCGCGGTGAGCAACCGGCAGGCAACAACACGACGCAATCCCCTGACATCACCACCGCAGGCATCTCCACTGCGGACTCTGCCGTCACAGCCGATGCCGCCGTACGGCGAATCCACGGCGTGACACCAAGGGCGCGCAGCACGCGCTCGCGGTGCGCTGGCGAGGCTTGCGCGACCGCCGCCATGATCAGACCACTCCGCGACGACGGCGGTGCGTGGCACGACCCCATAGGGTCATCACCGGACCGGACAACAAGTACAGCGTGAACACCACGAACAGCACACGCGGCGGATCGATGAAGAACGGTACCAGCACCAGCACGGCGACGATGATCCACAGGAACGGTACGCGGCCATCGCCCATCGGCAGCGACTTGAAGCTGTAGTAGCGGAAGCGGCTGACCATCAGCAAGCCCACCACCACCGCAATCACTGGCGTGATGAAGCAGACTTCCGCACCGAGGATGCCGAACTTGTCCATGCTCCACACGAAGGACATGCACACTGCAGCCGCCGCCGGGCTAGCCAGGCCCTGGAAATAGCGCTTGTCGATCACGCCGACCTGGGTGTTGAAGCGCGCCAGGCGCAATGCGGCGCAAGCGGCATAGATAAAGGCTGCGGCCCAGCCGATCTTGCCCCAGGTAGAGCCAAACTCCTTCAGGGTGGACAGGGACCAGGTGTACATCACCAGCGCGGGCGCCAGGCCGAAGCTGATCAGGTCGGACAGTGAGTCGTATTGCACACCGAATTCGGTCTGGGTGCCGGTGAGCCTTGCGACGCGGCCGTCCAGCCCGTCCAGCAGCGCGGCCACGAACACGGCAATGGCGGCCGAACTGTAGTCCCCGCCAATACTCGCCACGATCGCGTAAAAACCGGCAAACATCGCGCCGGTAGTGAACAGGTTCGGCAGCAGGTAAATGCCCCGGTGGCGCGGGGGGCGGACGGGTGTACTGTCGCTCATGAATCAATCCGTGACGGAATGCGCGCAGTGTAAACCATCCTCCGCTTGAGTCCGGGCGGAGGGGGTGTAACGATGCTGCGCACCCTGTCTCAAGCCTTGGAGAACACCGATGCGCCGCTTGCTGATTGCCACTGCGCTGCTGCTTGCTGCGCCCCTGGTTGCCGCCCAGGCCTACAAATGGACCGATGCCAATGGCACGGTGCACTACTCCGATGCACCGCCGCCGCAGGGCACCAAGTTCAATAAGGTCACCACCAGCGGCACAGTGGAACCTCTGACGACGCCGGCGCCTGCGGTGAATACCGAAAGCAATCCGGAGCCCCACAGCAGACCCAGCGCCCAGGCCATGGCCGATACGCCGGAAAACCGCACCAAACTCTGCGCCTCGCTCAAGTCCAACCTGGAAATGCTCAAAACCAGCGGCCCCGTGGTGATGGACGAAGGCGGCCAGCAGAAAGTGATGAACGGCGATCAGCGCAAGCAGCAGCAGGCCACCGCCGAGGCCCAATACCAGCAGTACTGCTCGGGCGGCTGACCCTGGCCCACTTCGCCGGGCCGGGCAAATCACGCCCGGCCGGCCGAGTTGGCGTCGCGCATCGCTATAATCGGCCTCTTTCTCCGCCGGATCCGCTCGCATGCGCCTCAGCCAATTCCACCTGGCCACTGTCAAGGAAGTCCCCGCCGACGCCGAAATCGCCAGCCATCAGCTGATGCTGCGCGCCGGCATGATCCGCAAGCTCGCTGCCGGCCTGTACACCTGGTCGCCGCTGGGCTTGCGCGTGCTGCGCAAGGTGGAAACCGTCGTGCGAGAGGAAATGGACCGCGCCGGTGCCGTCGAAATGCTGATGCCGACCATCCAGCCCAAGGAGCTGTGGGAGGAAAGCGGCCGCTGGGCGAAGTTCGGCCCTCAGCTGCTGAAGATCAAGGATCGCAAGGAGCAGGCGTTCTGTTACGCGCCCACCGCCGAGGAAGTGGTCACCGACTTCGCGCGCAATGAGCTCAAGAGCTACAAGCAGCTGCCGGTCAACTTCTACCAGATCCAGACCAAGTTCCGCGACGAGATCCGCCCGCGTTTCGGCGTGATGCGCGCGCGCGAATTCCTGATGAAGGATGCCTACTCCTTCCATCTCACCCAGGAATCGCTGGGCGAAACCTATGACGCGATGTATCAGGCCTATTCGCGCATCTTCAGCCGCCTGGGCCTGAAGTTCCGCGCTGTGCAGGCCGACACCGGCGCCATCGGCGGCAACGCCAGCCACGAATTCCAGGTGCTCGCCGACTCGGGCGAAGACGCCCTCGTGTTCTCCGATGGCTCCGAGTACGCCGCCAATATCGAGAAAGCCGAGGCACTGGCGCCCACCACCGAGCGCCCTGCTCCCGCTGCCGGGCTGCAGCGTGTCGACACGCCCAGCCAGAAAACCATCGACGATGTAGCCGCCTTCCTCAAGGTGTCCCCGCAGCAGTGCGTAAAGACCATCCTGGTGCGTGGCACCAAGGGTCTGGTGGCGCTGTGCGTGCGTGGCGACCACGAGGTCAACGAAGTGAAGGCCGGCAAGCTGGCCGAGATGCCGGGTGAGTCGGTACTGGCTACCGAGGAAGAAATTCTTGCGCTCACCGGCACCCAACCTGGCTTCCTCGGACCGGTGGGCCTGCCTGCGGAAATTCCGGTCATCGTCGACCGGAACGCAGCCGTACTCGCCGATTTCGTCTGCGGCGGCAATCAGAACGGCACCCATTACACCGGCGCCAACTGGGACCGCGACGCTCGCGTCACCCGCGTGGAGGACATCCGCAAGGTGGTCGTCGGCGACCCTTCGCCGGACGGCAAGGGCACGCTGCAGATCGCCCGCGGCATCGAGGTGGGCCACGTGTTCCAGCTCGGCAAGAAGTACGCCGAAGCGCTCAAGGCCACCGTGGTCGACGAGAGCGGCAAAGCCCAGGTGATGCTGATGGGTTGCTATGGCATCGGCGTCAGCCGCATCGTGGCTGCCGCCATCGAGCAGCGCCACGACGACGCCGGCATTATCTGGCCCGAGCCGATGGCGCCCTGGCGCGTGGCCGTGTGCGTGATCAACCCCAAGAACTCGCCGGAAATCGCCCAGGCCGCGGATGCGCTGTACACGGCACTGAATGGACGTGGCATCGAAACCGCGCTGGATGATCGCGGCCTGCGTCCGGGCGCCATGTTCGCCGACATGGAACTGATCGGCGTGCCACACCGCGTGGTGATCAGCGAGCGCGGTCTCGCCGCGGGCACTCTGGAATATCGTGCCCGCGACCAGGCGGAGGCCCGTGCCATTACCCAGGACGAATTGTTCGCCCTGCTGGCCTGACATGGCTGGAATATGTCCCATGAAACGGCCGCATACGCGGCCGTTTTCATTTACGGATCTGCGTTTCGGCGGATATACGCCATAGGCTTATGGCAATGAGCCTTGCGCGTGCATTACGTTTCGAAATAACACTGCGACGCTAATATCGCGCCTTATTCGACCCATTATCCATTGCGCTTTGCTTTGCGCGGATATATCAGGGAGAATCAAAAAACACTTACGGATGCCCTGCCCTACGATGCAGCCCATTCAAGCAACCGATTACTCACCCCCGGGAGTTACGTATGGCAGTTGATATCAAGAGCCTCAATCACAACCAGCTCAACGAGCTGATCACCAAGGCCCAGGAGCGCCAGAATGAATTGCGCAAGGAAAAGGTGGTCAAGCTGCGCGAGAAAATCCACGCGCTGATCAAGGCCGAGGGCTATGCATTCGAGGATATCTTTGGTCACGCCCGTGGCGTGAAGACCCGCCGCAGCGGCGGTACCGTGGCGCCGAAGTACCGCAACCCGGCCGATTCCGCGCAGACCTGGTCCGGCCGCGGCAAGCGCCCGCGCTGGTTCAATGATGCGTTGAAGGCGGGCAAGAAGGAAAAGGATCTGGCGATCTGATCGCCGTTCCAGGCTTCCTTCGCTGAAAACGCCGGCTTCATGCCGGCGTTTTGTTTTTCCCCATTCGATTCAGAGCGAACGGCGTGGGGCAATCAGCAGGTCGCCAAACAACAATCCCGCCACCAGTGCTATCAGCAAAGTAATCAGAAGCATGGTGGTATCCATACCCAACGTGGTGTCGCGTTCCAGCAGATAAGAAACGCTGCGGAACCCCACGCTTCCCGGCACCAGCAGGATAATGCCTGGCTCGCGAATGATCGCCCCCGGCCGATGCACGAAACGCGCATAGAGATTGGCCAGGCTGCTCAGGGTCAGGCCACCCAGAAAGACGCCAAAGGGTGCCGCAGGAAGCTTGCCTGCCAGGGCACCACCCCAACGCGTAGCCAGATAGCCCAATACCACCGCCGCCATCACTACCAGCCAGTCACGGCGCGCGGCGCGAAAAGAAATGGCAAACGCAAACGCACCCACGAGCAACGCCGGATAATCGGTCCAGGTGGGCAGCGGCGGCAACGCATAATCACGCCCCTCAATGCCAAGCGCGTTGCACAGCTGCGTGGCCGCGACCGTGCCGAAGGTCAGTTTGATCAGCGTGGCGATGGCTCCGCCCATGCGCGCCACGCCCGCCACCAGATGCTGGCTGGAGATCTCGCGCACCGCGGTGGTGAGCGCCATGCCAGGCATCAGCACGATCAAGCCAGCCAGGATCACTGACTTGATGGCCAGCGGCACCACGAACTGACTGACCACGATGGCAATGGAGGTGGCAACCAGCGCGCTGATCGCTTCGCTGGCGACCGCCAGTCGGGGACGTGTGGCCGACAGCACGGTGATCACGCCAATGATGAGTCCGATCAGTGCCGCCGTGATCAGGTCCGCCCACGAACTGTGCAACAGCAGCGCCACCACGCTTGCGGCCGCCAGGCCGTAGCTGCCGATCACACCCGCCTGCGCGCGACGGCTATCGGGACGCCCCAGGTCGCGCAACAGACGGAAACCCTCGCGCAGCTCGATATCGCCGGCAATCACCTTGTCCGCAATAGCGTCGGCTTCGCTCAATCGCGCGAGGTTCACGTCACCCGGCGCCAGGCGCATCACCTGGGTTACTTGCGCTACGTCATTCTCGCTCTGGGCCAGGTCGGTGAACGAAATGATGATCGCCGTGGGGCTGGACCAGACATCCGCCACCAGTCCCAACCGCTGGGCCGCCCCGGCGATCGCCCCCTCCAGGCGCGGCGCCGCCGTGCCGTACTGGTGCAGGCGGCGCGCCAGCTCCAGCAGAAACGCGATGCGGGTATTGAGTGGCGTCGTGGCCAGCGGAGTAACAACGACTGGCTGGCTCATCGTGCGCGTGGCCACAGCAGGGCCGCCATACGTGGCGTCGCCAGGAAGAAAATGAAGGAGGCCGTGGGCATGCCCGTAGTAGAACTGATTTGGATGGCCATTGTCAGCGGTGGCCGTCGCGCAATGCAGCATGAGCGCAGTCGCCATCACATCGGTACCCCACAGGCACGAGTATGCCCCGCCCGGTCGCTGCGCCCACGGCCCGTCGGCGGCATGACACGCGATAACCGCGGGCTGAAACCGGAAAAAGCACCCCCACCTAGGACAAGGTAAACTCACGAGTTCCGTCAC
Source organism: Dyella sp. OK584 (assembly GCF_057787755.1). Lineage (NCBI taxonomy): Bacteria > Pseudomonadati > Pseudomonadota > Gammaproteobacteria > Lysobacterales > Rhodanobacteraceae > Dyella > Dyella sp. OK584. The sequence goes on along the minus strand of NZ_CM173542.1, from coordinate 2,098,670 downwards.
CGCGCACGAGCTTCGAGTCCCGATGTCCACCGAAAAAGCCGCCGTTGAATCCATCGCCTCGCCCGCTACCCCGCAGGCCGAGGGGCAACAACGGGACTTCATTCGCCAGATCATCCGCGAGGACCTGGCCACGGGTAAGCATCACGCCATCCGCACCCGCTTTCCGCCCGAGCCCAACGGCTACCTGCACATTGGCCATGCCAAGGCGATCTGCCTGAACTTTGGCATCGCCCGCGAGTTCACCGGCTGGTGCAATCTGCGCCTGGACGACACCAACCCGGGCAAGGAAGACCCCGAGTTCGTCGAGGGCATCAAGGACGACGTGCGCTGGCTGGGCTACGAGTGGCACGACCTGCGCCACGCTTCGGACTATTTCGAAGTGTTCTACGACTCGGCGATCAAGTTGATCAAGGACGGCGTGGCCTACGTGGACGACCTCAACCCGGAAGACATGCGCGCCTATCGCGGCACGCTCACCGAGCCTGGCCGCCATTCCCCGTTCCGCGATCGCAGCGTTGAAGAGAACCTCGACCTGTTCCGCCGCATGCGCGAAGGCGAATTCGCAGATGGCGCCAAGACGTTGCGCGCGAAGATCGACATGACGTCGGGCAACATGAACATGCGCGACCCGGCGATCTATCGCATCCGCAAGATCGCGCATCAAAACACCGGCGACGCGTGGCCGATCTATCCGATGTACGACTACGCGCACTGCCTCTCCGACGCACTCGAAGGCATCACGCATTCGCTGTGTACGCTGGAGTTCGAGGACCATCGCCCGCTTTACGACTGGTTCGTCGACAAGGTGGACCTGGTCAATCATCCGGAGCTGTGGCAGCACCTGCGCGAAGGCGGCTTCCGCACCGAGCCGGCCAAGCCGCGACAGATCGAATTCTCGCGATTGAACCTGTCCTACTCCATCACCAGCAAGCGCAAGCTCGCACAGCTGGTGAACGAGAATCTGGTGGATGGCTGGGACGATCCGCGCATGAACACGCTGCGCGGCCTGCGTCGTCGCGGCTTCACACCGGCGGGACTGCGCCTGCTGATCGAGCGCCTGGGCGTAAGCAAGCAGAACAGCGTCATCGACTATTCGATTCTCGAGAACTGCATCCGCGAAGATCTTGATGCCACCTCGCCGCGCCGGATGGCCGTGCTTGATCCGCTCAAGCTGGTGATCACCAACCTGCCGGCAGATCACGAAGAGAAGCTGACGTTCTCCAACCACCCCAAGGACGAAAGCTTCGGTACGCGCGAAGTGCCGCTCTCGCGTGAACTGTGGATCGAGCGCGAGGACTTCGCCGAAGTACCGCCGAAGGGTTTCCATCGTCTCAAGCCCGAAGGCGAAGTGCGTTTGCGCGGCGTGGGCATCATCAAGTGCGACGAGCTGGTGAAGGATGCGGACGGCAACGTCATCGAACTGCGCTGCACGCTCGACCTCGAATCGCGCCAGGGCATGCCGGGCGCCGATCGCAAGGTGAAGGGCACGATCCATTGGGTGAGCGCCAAGCACGGCGTATCGACTGAAGTGCGTGTGTACGATCGACTGTTCAACGTGCCCGCACCCGATGACGAGAGCGACGGCAAGAGCTGGATCGAACACATCAATCCGGATGCCAAGCGCGTGGTGCATGCGTGGCTGGAGCCTGCCGCTGCCAGTGCTGCACCCGAGCAGCGGTTCCAGTTCGAGCGCCTGGGCTACTTCGTCGCTGATCGCATCGACCACAAACCAGAAGCGCCGGTGTTCAACCGCACCGTCACGCTGCGTGATACCTGGGCGAAGCAGGCTGGCTGACGCCGGCATCACAGGGAGAGTTGCATGCTGCGTCTGCAAATTCACCTGACCCTGCCGCCGTGGATCGGCGACGTGGTCGACACTGGTAAGCGTTACGTTACCGACGAGGAGCGCGTGGGTTTGGCCATCGAGCTTTCGCGCCACAACATCGAGCATGGTCAGGGCGGTCCGTTCGGCGCTGCCGTGTTCAACGCCGATGGGCGTGTGGTCTCGGTGGGCGTGAACCGTGTGGTGCCGCAGACCTGCTCCGTGGCGCACGCTGAGATGATGGCCTATATGAGCGCACAACAACGTCTCGCGGCCTTTCGTATCAACGAAGACGGCGGTCGCTACACGCTGGCTACCAGCGCTCAGCCGTGCTGCCAGTGCTATGGCGCCACGGTGTGGGCAGGCGTCGATGAATTACTGATTGGCGCGCGAGCCGAAGACGTGGAAGAGCTCACCGAGTTCGACGAAGGCCCCTTGCCTGCCGACTGGGTGGGTGAACTTGAACGCCGTGGCATCAGCGTGCGACGTGACATTCTGCGCGACCAGGCACGCAGCGTGTTGTCGGTATATGGCCAGAGCGGACAGCACTATTGAGCCGCCTGCGCGCTGCCTTGCCGCTGATCTTGCTGGTAATCGCCGGCATCGCACTGTTCAGCTCCGGCCTGCTTGATCGCCTGCATCCCGAGCAGCTGGTCATGCACCAGACGCAGCTGCGCGCGGATATCGCAGAAACCCCCTGGCTCAGCCGCATCGCCTACATCGGCCTGCTCACGCTGGCCATGTCTACCGGCATTCCGGGCACGGTCATCATCATCATGGCTGGCGGGTTCGCCTTTGGTGCGCTGGAAGGCAGCATCTACAGCTCCATCGGGCTCACCCTGGGTACGCTCATTCTTTTCCTGGCGAGCCGCTACGCGTTCGGCGCGGGCAGCAAGCACCCGCCGGCCATCGTGGACAGGCTGCACCATGGTTTCGAACTGCATCCGGTGGCTTACACCATGTTCCTGCGCTTCGTGCCGGTGGCGCCCTTTGGACTGGTCACGGTCGCGCTGGCTTGGCTACGCTGCCCACTGTGGCTGTTCATGGGTGCCAGCTGGCTCGGCGGCACCGTCTCTCTGATTTTCGAGACATCGATCGGTGCCGGCCTGAGCGAAGCGCTCGCTCAAAGCCAGGGACATTTCGGCCTGGGCCTGCTCATGCAACGGGGCATATGGGTGCCACTGAGCGCCATTGGCCTGCTAGCCCTGCTGCCCCTGCTGGTGGAACGCCTCAGTCGCCGCCGTCGTCAGGCCGAGCTTCCCGTTTCGGCGCAGCCTCACGACCGTTGAGGGATCACCCCTCGGCCAATGAGCTAGCTGCCCTGCTACGCGAATCGCGCTAGTCTGACGCAGCTTGGCGCATGGAACGCCGGATAGGGTGGATGACGGCCAATGGGTGCAGGGGCTAACTCCCGGGCGGGGCGATGGTGGCGGCGCACGTCGCTGATGCAGCGACTTGCCCTGGTTGCGCTTGTGCCCACCCTGGTGACGGCCACGCTGCTGGTGATCATCCTCACCCAGCATCAGCTGACCACCCTGCGCAACATGGCGCAGAACACTGCAGATGCCATTGCGACGCAGGCCGCCTCGGTGTCCACAACCGCATTACGGGACATGCAGCGACGCGAGTTGGTGCGCATCGCCGAATCGATCGGTGACCTGCCTCATGTTGCACGCGTGCAGATCCGCGCGGCCGATGGCGAGATCCTCGCCGACAACCTTGGGCGCAGCGGCGGAAGCAATGCCGACACCCTCACCGTAGTGCGCGACGTAATCGATACCGACCAGCCCGGGCACCCCGTACTCGGCTCGGTGATGGTGGACGTCAGCCTGAGCGATGCCATCGCCGCGCAACAGGCCAGCCTGCGCAATGCGCTGGTCGCCTTGGCGCTCAGCCTGCTGGTAGCCGCGGTGATCGGCTGGCAGGCTGCGCGCTGGATCAGTGCACCGCTGCGCGGCCTGGTAGCCGCCGTGCATCAGCTTGGCCGCGGTGACAGGCACGTAGAGGTGCAAGTCACCGACCAGACCGAAATCGGCGAGCTGCAACGCGGTTTCAACAGTGCCGCGCTGGCACTGTTCGACGTGCAGCGAAGTATGGAAAAGGAAATCGAGCACGCCACCGTAGAACTTGCGCGCAAGAACGCTGCGCTGGAAGCGGCGAGCGTGGCCAAGGCCCGCTTCCTTGCCGCCGCATCGCACGACCTGCGGCAACCGCTCTATGCGCTGACCCTGTTCTCGTCCTCATTGGCCGAGGACGAGCGCGACCCGGTGCGGCTGGATCGCATCGCGCATATCCAGGAATGCGTGGAGGCGCTCGATCATCTCTTCAGCGAACTGCTCGATCTCTCTCGCCTGGAAACTGGCGCCATGCAGATCGAGATCACGGAATTCCCGCTGGATCAGGTGCTGCAGGAAGTGAGTCGCAACTTCCGCATGATCGCCGAGCAGCACGGCCTGCGCCTCATCATGCGCGCCACCGATCTGTGGGTGCGCAGCGATCGCACGATGTTGGCGCGTATCCTCAATAACCTGGTCAGCAACGCGCTGCGCTACACGCAGCGCGGCGGCGTGCTGGTAGTGGCACGCCGCCGGCACGACAGCACCGTGCGCGTAGACGTCTGGGACACCGGCAGCGGCATCGCGCCGGAGCATCAGGCGCGCGTGTTCGACGAGTTCTACCGCGTGGAATGCCATAGCAACCACGAGTACGACACCGGTCCACGTCGCGGCCTGGGATTGGGCCTGGCCACCGTGCAGCGACTGGCCGAACTGCTCGACACCCAGGTGCAGCTGAAGTCCACCCCGGGACGTGGCAGCGTCTTCAGTTTCCATCTGCCGGAAGTGCCGCCACAGCAGATATTCCACGCTCCTGATGACGCAGTTCCGCTGGACGTTTCAGGCATGCGCGTGCTGGTGATCGACGACGAGCCGGCGATCCTGTCCGGCATCCGTTATCTGCTGCGCAGCTGGGGTTGCGAGGTCGCCGTTGCAGAGGATCGCGCGCAGGCCATGCAGGCCGCCGAGGATTGGCCGCTGCCGCCCGACATCGTCATCTCCGATCTGCGTTTGCGCGATGGGCAAAGCGGACTGGACATCTTGGCAGCGCTGGACCAGCACTATCAGCGCGATGGCAACGCGCCCTTCCCGCGCCTGCTCATTACCGGCGAAACGCGCAGCGATCGCCTTCGCGAGATCATGGCCGCACGCATCCCCGTGCTCTACAAGCCAGTGTCACCCGAGCAACTGCGGGAAGCGATGATGGCGGCCTGGAGCACCACCCGCACGACGGTGGCCTGAAAGCCTGCTCCACGCCTCCGTGGAACAGACTCATTTTTCGGGAGCCAGGCGACGCGCCAGCAAGCGGTCGGCTGGCAGGAAGCGGTTGAACAGGTCGTCAACGAAATCTCCGCCGGGCGCATTCGCTCGCGCTCCTCCGGTCAGATAGAGCCCACACCACAGCAATCGACGCCCGCTGGGAAGCTCACTCGCCAGAAGCCGGTCGAGGAAAACCTGCAACCCACGCTGCAACGTCGGCAAGGTTTGCAGAAACCCGAATATCTCGCGGCGCCCCCATGCGTCGCGCTGCGCTGCCAGCGCCGCCAGGGCTGCCGAACCGAGGCGCTTCCTTACTTCTTCTGTATGGACGTCCATACGCCCGAACGAAGCTTCCTGACCAGGCAGGGAGGAGACACGCCAGCCCAGGGCACGCCGGAACGCGGCCGAGGGTAATGTCGCCCTCAAGGCCGCGTGCCCCGGCAAGGCCTCCATGCCTGTTACCACGACGTACAACGGCAGTTGCAAATGCAGGTGCCGAGCCGCCTCGATCGCCATGGCGTGCAACTTGTCCGCGCGAATCAATATCTGCGGCACCGGCTCCAGCAGGCTTTGCGCGGCAATGCAAAGCACCATGCCATCCAGCGGCAGCTTGCGGCGCTCACGCCCCAGCAACGCCAGCGCCTGCGACCATGGCGATTCGCCACCTTGCGGTGCACCGGGAGGCTGAGCCAGCTGCCGGCCCGGCTCGACAGCGACCACGGATCGAAATTTCCACCAGTACCAGGGCTTGGATACCGGGTTACCGGGCAGCGCGCGCGCATGCGGTGCATGTGCCGCCGCCTGCAACAGGCTGCGCACTTCCGCGGGGCTGTCGCCAAGGAACATCAACCAGGGGTGTCGTGACAACCGCCGCCACTCTCCCCGACGGCGGAACGGATGTAGAACCGCGCCACGCACACGACGCGCGGCATCCCTGATCGCCACCCACAGATTGCCCATGCCGTAGCCTGCATCGGGATTCGCGGCGACACGGGTGTGTGCCCGCATTACCGCCAGCTCTTGCCATGCGGACGACCCAAGCCAGCCAAGCACCCCCAGCGTGACGACACCAAGGCCAAGCAGATACCAGGCCTGCGTGGATATCGTGCTGCTGAAAGCTGGCGCCACGAAGGTCACCAGCACCAGCAACACCACGGTGGTTGCAACCAACTGCACCGACCGCCTGCTGGCCCGCGACGCCGGCAGATGTAGCTGGGGCGATCCCGTTGCGAGGTAAGGCTGCGGCGTAATGGGGTCGCGTTGCAGCGATTGCAGCACCGCCGATGCGGTAACGCTGGGTCGGCAGTACAACGCCTTGATCCTTCCCAACTCCCCGCTGTCGCCTTGCTCGTAGTAATACTGACCGGCATAGCCGAGCAGCAACGCCATGCCGAAGACTTCGCGCACTTCCTCGGCGTCGCCGGTAAGTCTCGCGAGATGGTCGAAAAATTCGCTGGCAGCACCGGCCGTGTGGAACAACGCCAGCTGCAAGGGGTCGGACTGGTTCCTCCAGCCCTCGCGACGCATGACGACTTCGTCGAACCAGGCCACCGCCGCAAAGCCGGCCATTTCGACGTCGGTGAGTTGCTTGCCTTTGGCCAGCGCGGTCACTCGCGCCTCGTCGACGATGGCGCGGGCCCGTCCCTGCACCGCGGAGAGCTCGTCTGGACTAGCCGACGTACTCGCCTGCTCATCAATGAACAGGCCATAGGCAAACAGGGGGGCGTAACATTCCAGCAGCCGCATGACGCCTATGGCCTCGGTGCCAGAGTGGTGCGATTTCCCTTCATGTCATCGACCGGACCGACTACGGCACCTCTCACGAACGCAAGCCCAACACGGCGCCGGCATCGCAGCTCGCCTCAAGCTTCGTGCACATGAGCGACTCCCCCGATCGCAGTGCATCGATTCTCATGGCCATACGCATAGGCGGCCATATCACCTTGTGACTATACCGTTCGGATGCATCGCACGGTTGCCGTATGAGCATGCTGGGGCTATGTTGCGCTAGCGGATGTGCGGCGATGGGAGTGCCGCGCGGCGTCACGGGGAACGACATGCGCATATTGATCGCGGACGACCATCGGCTGATCGTCGAGGGGGTCAAGCTCAAGCTGAGCGAGCTTGAGCCGAATGCCGACTTTGTCATCGCCATGGACATGGCCGAACTGCGCGAGGCGATTCATTCGCCCGACTCCACCTCGCTTTCACTCGCGCTCATCGACCTGGCGATGCCCGGCGTACATGGCACCGAGCATCTGGTCGAAGTGATCGAGCAACTGCCGCATGTGCCCGTCATCGTGCTTTCCGGCTCGGAAGATCCGGTGACGATGAAAGGGCTGCTGGCGATGGGTGTGCAGGGCTTCATTCCCAAGGCCTACTCGCCCGACATCATGCTGTCCGCGGTGCGGCTGGTGTTGTCCGGCGGCGTGTATGTTCCACCGCTGATGCTGCAGGAGCGCGCTGATGGCGTCGGCACCAACGCCAATTCCATGTCACCGCCCGCTCAATCACAGCCTTCATCGCCCGACTCGCTTGAAGAACGTCTGCGCAAGCTGCTCACCGAACGTCAGATCGACGTGCTGCGGCTGCTGTCGCAAGGCAAGCCGAACAAACTGATCGCGCGGGACCTGGGCATCAGCGAGGGCACGGTGAAAATCCATCTCGCCGCGATCTTCCGGGCACTGAACGTGCGCAACCGGGTCGAGGCCGTGGTGGCATCCCGGCGCATCAGCGGACTCTAGGGTTTCTCTGAGCTGCGCAAGGTGGACATCACTCGCGGAACCGGCGGCAACCTCGCTGGGTAGATCAGAGCATCCCCAGGCACCAGCTTTCACCTCGCACTGACGGGAGCCGCGTATGCTGCGCACACCTCGGCGCATACAGATTGGGCGTTGGTGCCCGAGAGCATCCGACGGCCCCTGGGGGGATGCCGCAGTGCATAAGGGTTGGGTCGCAAGCCATCGGCGAGGGCTGGGCCGGGCAGCAATAGCCTGCCTGCTGGTCGCTTGCCTGCTGCCCGGGGATCTGTTCGGCACGAGACCATCGATGGCCGGGGTGCCGCTGGAACGCGGCAGTCATATTCGCACGCTGACCTTCGGCATCCTGCCGATCGGTGGCCCGTCCGAATCGCTGGCCGCCTGGCGTCCCATTCTGGATGACCTCAGTCGCACGCTGGGTCTTCCCGTCCATAGCCTCTCGGTAAGCACCTACGAGGGTCTGGGCCAGGCCATGGCCGAGGAGCGCGTCGACTTCGCCTTCGTGTCCGGCCGACTGGCGCTCGATGCGGTTATCCATGACCGCATGCAGGTCATTGCCCAGCTCTCGCGGACCAACGGCTCGCGCGGCTACTACTCGGTGCTGCTGGTGGGGAAGGATTCGCCTCTGCACAGCGTCGACGACCTGCTCCGCCAGCCTGGCCGCCTGCGCTATGCGCGCGGCGAGGTGCTATCGGTATCGGGCTACCTGGTGCCCGAAACGCAGTTGTTCGCGAACCGCCGACTGGACTCAGACACCTTCTTCGCCAGCGTCATGGTGGACAACCACCAGAACAACGCATTGGCGGTAGCCAACAACGAGGTCGACGTGGCGACCAACAACACCGCCGATCTCGAACGCTTCGCCAAACGCTTCCCTGACCAATATGCGCGGCTGCGCGTACTGTGGACCTCCGGCCTGATTCCCCACGCCGTCGTGGTGATCCGCACCGACCTTCCCGCCGAGCTTCGCCAACGGGTCGCCGCCGCGCTCACTTCTTATGCCAAGGGCAAGAATGCCCAGGCGGAACTGGCCAAGCTGCAGCTGATCCATGACATCAGCGGCTTCTCTCCCGCAGGCAACGAAACCCTGGTGCCCTTTGCGGACATCGAGTTCAATCTGGACCGCCGCCGCGCCTACAGCGCCCAGTGGGTAAGCGATGCGGCGATGCAGACGCGGCTGCGCAAGATCGATGTCGAACACCAGGCCCTGGTGCGCCGGTTGATGGCGCCGCCTTCGCCTTGATCATTCATGCCGAGGGCGGCATTGGCGCCGATCCGACAGCTCGGTGCCATAAGCACCGGCTGATTCCGCCCCCGCTGGTTTCATTGGCAAACGTGCATCAACTGGACACGCCGCGCCAGATCAATGCTGCATGTCCTTGAGGTTCATCGTGGTGCCGTTCGGCATCACCATGTCACCCGGCTTCTGCCCCGCCGCGCACTGTCCGACCCAACGCCCCGAACTGGCCACCGCAACATCGCTCTGACCCATCACCGCGGGTTCGTACTTCATGTGGCCTTCGGTGTGATACGCCGTGTCACCCTCGAATTTCGTTTCGCTGTGACTGGTCATGTTGACTGCGCCGTTGGGGGTATCGAGCTTGCACACGGCGTCTGACACGACCGTCGTGCCCTGTACGTTGATGTTGAACTTGCTGCACATCTTGCCGCTCATCTGCGAGCCCATCCGGTACATGGCCTGATCGGTATCCGCGTCCAGGCAAAGCTTCATCAGCTGTTGATGGCCACTCATGCCCGACGTCTGCATCTCCCACAACCCCGGCTTGCGTTTGGGCATGTTCGCGGGAAGATCTTGCGCCACGGCAACGCCGGCAAGACCAAGCAGGGAAATGGCGAGCAACAGACGGGGTGCAGACATGGGGATCTCCAATCGGCCCGGCGGGCCATACCGTGGTGAAAGTTAACGCCAAATGGCGCTGGCGTCATGCCATGCCCGCCTCACCGGAACGGAAACGTTGCCGCCGCCTTGCGACGCAGCATGACCCTGGCAAATGCAGATAGGCCGTTAGCACTATGGCGCCTCGCGCTAGAACGAAGTGCGTATCGTTGGGCCCCAACGAATTCTTTAGAGTGCCAAGCAGGGCATGCCATGCGAATTGTGTGCCCACCAAGGGCTACTTCGATCGCCTCTTTAATTCGCGAGTCCAACATCATGCAGCCGACTCCAGTCATGCCCTGCCCAAGGACTCCAAGTCACCGTGCTGGCTCGTCTCCATCGCGTCATCGAGCCAGGGAGGCATGACGCATGGAATCGCGCCAACGCCTGCTGCCTCGCCTGTTCATTGATGTAGTGCTGCCCAGCACGATCGCTGCGCTCGCACTCATTCTTGCGCTATGCGTGCAGCAGACTCACAACCTGGGCGAACGCACCGACGCCGCTATCGCCTTGCGCATGGAGCGCCTCGCGGGCGAACTGGGCAGCAACGAAACGGTTTCGCCCCAAGGCACGCTGGACCGTGCCCTGCAGGATGGTCAGGCCGACCGGTTGCATCGCGTGGAACTCCATCGCCCCGATGGCAGCCTGTGGAGCAGCGGCACATCGTTGCCCCAAGGCGGCGCCACCTACCGAAGCGAGCTGCACGGCCAACGCGATGCAGCCTCCTGGCTGAGCATGCAGGTAGATACGCGCCCGCTGCATCAAGCGCAGGGCCTGGTGTGGTTGCTGGGCAGTCTTTGCGCGGCGGGCATTCTGGTACTCGCCTGGCTTGCCAGGGTGACGCTGCGCCATCGCGTGGTCGATCCGCTGTCGCATGTGCAGGACGCACTCCACGAGTTGGTGAACGCGCGCCATCCAGCCATTGACATCACACCGGTAGGCACCGAGTTTGCCGATGCACGATTGGCCCTGCAGCGCCTGTCCGAGTTGCAGGAGGAGCAACGTCGCGACTGGAGCGCGCTGCAACACGACAATGCCGTGGAAGCGCTCGACCGTCTGCGCCAGAGCCAGGCAGCCACTCGCAGCAAGTCCCAGTTTATCGCCCTGGTCAGTCATCACTTCCGTCAGCCACTGCAGGCGCTGGAACTGTTCGCCGGAAGTCTCGACGACGATGCCGACGGCGAGCACCAATCCGTGTTCCAGCAGATGCGCACCAGCATTGCCGCCATGACCCGCCTGCTGGATGCGCTGCTGGAGATATCTCGTCTCGATGCAGGCGTCATCGCCGTCAAGCCAACCGGCTTCACTGCCGCCGAACTGTTCATGCGTGACCGCACGTCGCTCAGCCACGAAGCGGCGCAGCACCATGTCACCCTGATATGGCGCGGCAGCCACCACCGCCTGCACGGCGATGCCGACGTTGCTGCCAGCCTCCTCTACCAGCTGGCCAGCAACGCCATCATCAACGCCTCCGAGGGGCGCGTGCTGATCGCGGCGCGCCGATATGGGCAGGCCATCCGCATCGAGGTGCGCGACAACGGTCCGGGCATAGCCGTCATCCACCAGCAACGGATCTTCGAAGAGTTCGTGCAATTGCAGGCTGGTGAAAGCGAGCGACGCGGCGGCTACGGTCTGGGCCTGGCCATCGCCGAGCGGTTGGCCCGATTACTAGGCACACGCATCGGCTTGCGCTCTGAACCGGGCCGCGGCAGCACCTTCTGGTTCGAACTGCCGCGCATGCCGGTGATGGAGTGCCACTCCACATCTCATAAGCAATCCCCGCACGCGTGGCGTCAGGCCGGTTGAACGCTCTGGTGCGTCGTCCATGGATGCGGCGCGAGGAACCTATCGTGCATGACCTTAGTCGTCATGCATGCCCAGCTTGCCAAGCTGTTCGAGATCGGCCGCCAGCTCGATAGCGGTGATGCTCCTCGAATTCTTGCGTCAGCCAGTCACTGCCGTCCGTCACGCTCTTCCTTCGTGGTTCGCATGGTCATGACAGCTGATACCCAAGCGGTGTGGCGACACCACCGGGAACATCGCATGACATCCAAAGCGAGCCTGTGGCTGAGGTGGCCGCTTCGCTAATGTTCGTTAACCCACACGACCTCAATGTCATCCATCACAGCGGTTTGGAGATCGATCGTCGGGAGCCTGGAGACATCAAAGACTCTTCCATGACGTATGCCACGGAAAATGCCTTGATGGCGAAAGGTCGCCATCCAGCGAACACTGTCATTCGCCGAAGGCTCGTACTCGCCCTCGAAGGTGAACCCATTCGACGTCGTGCCGGAGACAGCGGTCATGACCGGAACCTGGTGAAACTTTGATACCTCGACCGTACTCCGGGTCGTCGTTCCTGGTGTGAATCATTCGATGAAGACGCCGCCTTGTCCTCTCGGCGCGTCAAGGCGAGTGGCGCTCTGCCCGGAGAAACTCAGTGATTCACTTTCACTAGCCCAGTAAGCAGTGCCACTGCATCGGCTCGAGGCAATCGTCCCCCTGGAGCAGGCGAGCAAATGCCACGCCTTCCTCCTCGCCTGCGCCACATGCACTTGCGCTGGTCGCAAGCACTTGCGATGTCCTTCCGCTTGTCAGCGGCTCCCAGTCACGGCGGTTGCCTGATGGGGAGCGAAGAACTGTCCAAGAACCAATCCACGAAGTCTTGCCGTCACGCTCAACTTCGATAGAAACGCACTGGATCAAGTAAATGCCGACGAATACGGCCATGCATGAACTCCATTTCCGGCGCCATTCACGCACAAAGCGACGACACCAGCTCCATGAAGCTGGCGTCCATCAACTCGCATGGCGTGGGGAGCCATTAGGGGTCGGAGCTTACGTCAGGCTTGCTAAATGACAAACATGGCAAAGGTCATGGATAGCTGTTTGCGCATCGAACCGACCAAACGAGCCATGGGCGACCGTTCAAACGTGCGAGGCGGTGTGTTGAAGCAGAAAGCCGATCGCGAACCTGTCCCGGGCTGCTGGCAAACCAATGCGTGGCTTCTTTGCGAGGTCGATGCCGCGACGCTTATCTTCGCCGGGCATGTCGAGCGGATGGTCATCAACAGTGGCATGACACCCTTGTTGAAATGGATCCCCGGATTCGAGCAGTAGTCAGACAAGGCCGCACCACCGAGGTTTCCCATTTCACGATGGCACGCAGCCCACCCCATGGCGTGTTGTTGGGGAAGCGGATAAAGCCGCCTTCCCGATGTTCTTCCGTCCTACGGCGAGTTTTACGGCCGCCCATAAAAAAAGGACTCACGTTTCCGCGAGTCCCTGAATGCTTTGGTGGGCCGTCCGAGATTCGAACTCGGGACCAATAGATTAAAAGTCTACTGCTCTACCGACTGAGCTAACGGCCCATCTTCAAAGGCAAGCCCGCAATTTTATGGGCTTAGCGCTCATGGCACAAGCAAACTCGTTCAGATATATCGAGTCGGATCGGGCAGCCCTGCTACAACAAAGCCCTGAGCACGCAGACGGCAGGCGTCGCAGTGGCCACAGGCACGGCCCAGCGCATCGGCTTGGTAGCAGCTCACCGTTTCCGAGAAATCCACGCCCAGACGCTGACCTTCGCGTGCAATATCAGCCTTGCTCATGCGCATCAGGGGCGCATGGATGCGAATGCCCGCCCCTTCCACGCCTGCCTTGGTCGCAACGTTGGCGAGCTGCTCAAAGGCTTCGATGAAGGCCGGGCGACAGTCCGGATAACCGGAGTAGTCCACCGCATTCACACCGCACCAAATGTCGGTGGAACCGAGCACTTCAGCCCAACCCAGCGCGATGGACAACATGATGGTGTTGCGCGCCGGCACGTAGGTCACCGGAATGCCTTGCTCGCTACTGTCCTGGTCCAGCGGCACGTCGATATCGGCGGTAAGTGCCGAGCCGCCGATGGTGCGCAGATCCACCTGCACCGTCTTGTGCTCGACCGCGCCGAGCAGGCGCGAGACACGCTCGGAAGCTGCCAGCTCGGCGCTGTGACGCTGACCGTAGGCGACGCTCAAGGCGTGCACCTGATAGCCCTGTTCGCGGGCAATGGAGATGGTGACGGCCGAGTCCATGCCGCCGGAGACGAGCACGACGGCCTTGCGGAGAGAAGGTTGTGACATGGGTTGCATCCACTCTTGGTCAGGCCGGTCATCCGGCCGAAACGCGCCAACGGCAACACAGGCCATCGCGCGGGAAAACTATTGTCGAGGCTCTGGCCTCAAGGTGAAAGCTGCGCAACCAGCATTGCCGGCACGCGCATGGGGTGCGCTCTTACAGACGCACCCTATTGGTCAGCAGCGCACTTGGTGCGCGCCCCGACTGGCCTCAGTGCCCAGGCTCATCGTTCCAGAGCAACTTATGCAGCTGCATCTGGAAACGCACGTCCAACTTGTCGGCAATGATCCACTCGGCCAGCTCGCGCGGCTGGATCGCACCGTGCACCGGCGAGAACAGCACCATGCAGCGCTCGTTGAGTCGATGTTCGGCCACCACGCCGCACGCCCACTCGTAGTCGGCTCGGCTGGCAATAACAATCTTCACCTGATCATGCGGCAACAGAAGGTCGATGTTCGACCACAGGTTGCGCTTGGCTTCACCGGAATCCGGCGCCTTCAGGTCCATCACCTTACGCACCCGCGGGTCAACCTGCGATACGTCCAGCGCACCGGACGTTTCCAGCGACACGTCGTGCCCGGCATCGCACAGGCGCGTCAACAGGATCAGGCATCGCTTCTGCGCCAGCGGTTCGCCGCCGGTCACGCACACATGCTTTGCACCGTGAGAGGCCACTTCGGCCACGATGTCGTCAATGGCACGCCAGTCGCCACCGTAGAAGGAGTACTCGGTATCGCACCACACGCAGCGCAAGGGGCAACCGGTAAGCCGCACGAACACCGTGCGCCAGCCGATCGCATCGGCCTCGCCCTGGATCGAATGGAAGATCTCGGTGATGCGCAACCGCTCAGCCGGGACCTGGGCCGGCGTGGTAGATGCCACGCTAGCGTTACTGCTGCTCACAACCGCAACCTCAATTGGCCGGCTGCATCTGCAGACGGCGCAGGCGTTCCTGGGCCAGGCTGGCTGCCTTGGAGCCGGGGAACTTGGTGGAAACCGTCTTCAGCGTCGCCTTGCCGGCATCAACCTGCTTGAGCTCGATCTGGCTGTAACCGACCTTGAGCATGGCGTCTGGTGCCTTCTCGCTCTGCGGGAATTGGCTGAGCAGGTGCTGGAAAGCCTCGAGTGCCACCGGGTAATTCATGGTGACGTAGTAAGACTCGCCCAGCCAGTAATAGGCGTTGGGCAGCAACGGACTGTCCGGATACTGCTGAATGAAACCGCGAAAACCGCGCGAGGCCGTCACATAATCGCCGCCGCGTAGCGACTTGAAGGCTTCATCGTAGGCGGCTTGCGCGCCTGCCGCGTTGGTCGGCGTCGCGCCTTTGGCTGCTCCGGCCCCAGCTGCGGCGCCTGCTGCGGCTTTGCCACCGTTCGCCGCGCCCGGTGCTGCCGGTGTCGCGGGAGCCGCGTTAGCAGCAGGCGGAGGCGGAGGTGGAGGTGGAGGATTGGTAGTGTTGGCTGCATTACCCGGATTGCCCGCCGCTGCACCGGCACCGCCTTCGAGGCGGCCCAGGCGCGAATCGAGATCCACGGACTGCGCCTTGTTCTTGTCGTTCGCTTCCTGCAACTGGTGCTGGAGCTCTTCGATCTGGCCCTGCATCTGCTGCAACTGCGACTGCAGAGCCTGAACCTGGTTGACCAGAGTGGTGCCGCCCTGATTCTGACTCTGCGCCTGCTGCTCAAGCCGCGACACGCGGTCGGCGAGGCTCAAACGGGAATCTTGCGCGAATGCCGGGACAGCAAAAAGCATGGCGGACGCAATTGCGCCCGCCATGCCCATCCTGGCTGTGAAGCTGTTAGCCAGTCGCTTCTTCATTACTTCGCCGTGTAGACGATCTCGACGCGACGGTTCTTGCTCCAGCAGTCTTCGTTGTGCTCACGGCACACCGGCTTTTCCTTGCCGTACGAGATGACGTTGACCTGGCTGGCCGAGCCGCCGTTCGACTGCAGTGCGCTGGACACGGCATTGCCACGACGCTCACCCAGACCGAGGTTGTACTCGCGGGTGCCGCGCTCGTCAGCGTTGCCTTCCAGGCGGATCTGCGCCATCGGGCGATCCTGCAGGTACTTGGCGTGGCACGCCATGATCTGCTGGAACTCCGGCTTGATTTCATCCTTGTCGAAATCGAAATACACGACGCGCTGACGCAGGCAGGCGTCGGTGTCGAGATCGGCCGGGGTGTACTTGCCAGCAGTCGGGGCCGGGGCGGTCATCGGAGCCTGCTCCGGAGCCGGCTGCGGCTTGACTTCCTGCTTCTTCGAGCATGCGGCCGCGCCAACGCAGAGCAGGGCGACCAGGGCGACGCGAACGGTCTTATTCATGGTGGACGTTCCTTCAAACAGGTTTGAGTTCCGACAGTCAGTAATGATTGCGGTTTCGGGACAGTTTTCGCCGGTGAACCGGCTGTTATTTTGACATTTTGCTGCCGGCGGCGCGCTGTCTCGCAACCGCCTGACCCGCCAACCGCGACCTATTGCCGCGGCAGACAAGCTGTTTGATCCGGAGTGTCGTTTAAGGCTTCACGCCCGGATCACATAGCAGTGACGCTTGCGCGTCACGGCATGAACTGGTCAACGCTGTCGATAGGGACCCCAAGCCGGCTCGCGAACGTCGCCATCGGCTAGCACGAGTCGCTGCCTGACCAGGCCATCGGCCGACACGGCGTACAAGACACCACGACGACCTTCGGAGGCGGCATACAGCAGCATGCTGGCATTGGGCGCGAAACTCGGAGTTTCATCGATCGGACCCGGCGAGATGAAGCGCACCTGCCCACCCAGACTGCGATCCATTATGGCAATACGATACACGTTCCCGTTGCCCTGCACCATCGCGATCTGCTTGCCGTCATAGCTGACAGATGCATTGGCGTTGAACTGACCCTGGAAGGTGATGCGGTCGGCCGAGCCGCCGCCCGCAGACATCTGGTAGAGCTGCGGACGACCCGAGCGATCGGAAGTGAAGATGATGCTCCCGCCGTCCGGCGTCCAGCGCGGCTCGGTATCGATCGCCAGATTGTTGGTCAGACGAGTCTCCTGGCGAGAACCTACGTCCATCACGTAGATCTCCGGATTGCCCTGATACGAGAGCGCCAATGCCAGCTTGCTGCCATCCGGCGACCAGTTGGGTGCGCCGTTAATGCCCTTGGCGCGGGCCGAAATCAGCTGGCGCGAACCCGTGGTGATGTCCTGCACATAGATGGCCGAGTTACCACTCTCGAACGACACGTAAGCGATCTTGCGACCATCCGGCGACCACGACGGCGACAACAGCGACTCGCGAGAACGTGCGACCACCTGCGGGTTATAGCCGTCCGAATCGGCCACAATCAGCGAGTAGTTGGTGTTGTTACCCAGGCCCACGGCGGTGATGTAAGCGATGCGTGTCCAGAAGGCGCCACGCACGCCGGTGATCTTCTCGTAGATCGCATCGGCGATCTGGTGCGCCACGCCGCGCAGGTCACCCGCCGGGGCTGTGAACGCCTGGGCCAGCATGCTCTGCTGCCTGTTGACGTCCCACAGTTCGTACTCCACCCGCAGCATGCCGCCGCCGGCATCGCTGATTCGACCGATGGTGAGGTAGTCCTGCTTGAGCAGGCGCCAGGTGGCGAAATTGACGTCGGAGCCCTTGGACGGCATCTCGACAATTTCGCTCTTGGCCAGCGAGCGGAACTTGCCGGAGCGGTTGAAGTCGTTGCGAATAACGTCGGCCACATCGGTCGGCAGCGGTGCGCCACCGGCCTGAGCAAACGGCACAACAGCAATCGGCGTGGCCGACTTGGTCACACCTTCGACAGTGCCAGTAAGGGTTTGAACCTGCGCAGACACCACACCTGCAAACAACAGGCTCAGGAGTCCAAGCAATAGGATTAGATACCGGGACGGCTTCTTCATGAGGTGCTCACCTATGGCTTGAAAAACATGTCAACGTTGCGACTAAAGACACTTTCAAATCCTTTGTACGGCAACGTGTTGGCCCGCATCGCAGCGTCTTCGACCGACTTCTTTCCTGCATCGTCGAAGGGGCAGCTGGAATCGACCTTTGCGCTCAACACCTGCCCGCCTGGAAGCTGGACGATATGGAGCAGGCATTGCTGATCGGGGGGAATGTTATCTGGCCCAATCCAGTTCTGTTTGAGCGAATTCTGAATCGCCGCCAGATATTGCGCCCTCAGACCGCTATCCGGACCATTTTGGCCGGTTTGGCGCTGGGGGGCATTGGGCAGGTCGGGAAGGCCATTGTCCTGGGCGTTCTGTAGATCCTGCATTTGCTGCTTGGCCTGCTTGGCCTTGCTATCCGCCCGCTTCGTCTGCTGGTCGGCCGCGTCCATCTTGGCGAACAGTTCGTCGAGCTGCTTCTGCTTTTCCTGCTTCTGCTTCGCCGCCTGGGCGTCCAGTTCGGCAGCACGCTGCTTCTGCTTTTCTTCCTGTTCCTTCTTGGCGTCCTCTGCCTTCAGCAGGGCATCGGCCACCACCTTCTCCTGATTGGTGATGTCAGGATGCTCGGGCGGAGGCGGCAGGGTCTTGATCTTGGGCGTTTCTTCGGACGGCGGCGGCGGCACACTGGGCGGCGGGGGCACCGTGGCCGGCACCGGCTTGACTGGCGTCGACTTCGGCGGTGGCGCCCCTGTAGGGCCAACCAGGGTGGCCTCGATGATCTCTCCCGCCAATTGGACCGGCTTCGTACAGGTGATCGGGTTCCAGCTCGCGGGCAGGTGCAGGGTCTCGAACAGGCCCTCGTAGAACGAGCACGGGATCACCGCGAGGGCCAAAAAGCCCACGAGACCCAGATGCAAGATGGCGGAAAGAACAACCGCCTTGGATGTGCCCTTGGGGGAGTCGTCCCTCATTTCTTGCTGCCCGACTCCGGCGCGCTCATCAGACCCACCTTGGCCACGCCGGCCTGCTGCAGCTGGGCCAGCACCTGGTACACGCCGTCGTACTTGCCGTCGCGATCGCCGGCCACAAGCACACTGACCTCGGGGTTCGCTTTCACGAACGCGCCGACCTTGGCCTTCATGGTGTCGGCGTCGATCGGCTGCTTCTTCTCGGTACCAAGCGTGAGATAAAGCTGGCCGTTCTGATCCACCGAAACGATCACCGGTTCTTTCTTGTCCTGCAGCGACTTGGCATTGGCCTGCGGCAAGTTCACATCGACGTTGGAATTCATCATCGGTGCCGTGACCATGAAGATGATCAGCAGCACGAGCATCACGTCGATGTAGGGAACGACGTTGATCTCTGATTTGAGCTTGAGGCGCTTGTGGCGCGCGGAGCTACGCATGACTTAGAGCCTGACTATGGCCTTCACATGGCCCGCGCCGGGATCTGTTTGCCCGCGAGCCAAGGAAGAGCGAAGGAATGTATGTCGATACATGACTGAGTGATGACGCAGGCTTGCGGGCAAACAGACCCGGCCCGCAGGGTTGAGTTCGAATGGCCGCCTGGGCATGGCGCGCGGCTTGACCTGACAGCCAGTCAGGCGCGGCGCCACGCACCATGCCCAGGCGGCCATTCGAACTCAACGCGGACCATGTGAAGGCCATAGTCAGGCTCTCTTCCCTCAGGCAGTCGCGTCGTCGGACTGGATCTGCCGCTGCAGCACGGAGGAGAACTCCTCCTGGAACACTTCGTAGCGGGAAGCGACGCGTTCGACCTTGTTGGCGAAGCGGTTGTATGCCCACACCGCCGGGATCGCGGCGAACAGACCCATCGCTGTCGCGATCAGCGCCTCGGAGATGTGCGGGGCGACCACGGCAATGGTCACGTCCTTCATCTCGCCCAAGCCCTGGAACGCGCCCATGATGCCGATGACGGTGCCGAACAGGCCCACGTACGGGCTGATCGAACCGACGTTGGCGAGGAACTCGAGGTTGCGCTCCAGTCGGCCGATCTCGCGTGTGCCGGCTACGCGCATGGCGCGCTCGGAGCCTTCGATGACGACGCGCATGTCGTGCGTCTTGCGCTGGCGCTGACGGACGAATTCGCGGAAGCCCGACTCGAACACGTTCTCCATGCCGCCGTTCTCGGCGCCGCGATTGCTCACCTCACGGAACAGCTGCGCCAGGTCGGCACCGGACCAGAAGCGCTCCTCGAAGCCCTCCGCCTCCGCCATCGCGGATTTCAGCTGCGCGTGCTTGCGCAGGATGATCACCCAGGACATGAAGGAGAACACCAACAGCACCAGCATGACGAACTGGACCAGGATGCTCGCTTCCGCGACCAACTTGAAAATGTTCACTCCACCGTTCATTGCTTGAAGGTTCTCCAGCGCACGTACTTATTGAGGGGAAAGACCGGGAATGAAGTCGGCCGGAATCTGCACCGGACGCATGCGGGTGACATCGACGCACGCCACACGCACCTTTGCGCGGATCAGTTCCGCGCCGTCCGCCCGGCGGATCGTCTGGGCGAAAAGGATACTGGCTGCGCGCCGTTCTTTGACTTCGACGCTTACTGACAGTTCATCATCCAGCAGGGCCGCCTTGAGGAAGTCGATCTGCATTTCGCGGACCAGGAAGGCCAGTCCGGTGGTTTCCTTGTAGCTGGACTGGGTGATGCCCATGGCGCGCAACCACTCGCTACGGGCGCGCTCCATGAAACGCAGGTAGCTGGCGTGATACACCACCCCGCCCGCGTCGGTGTCTTCCCAATACACGCGCACCGGCCACTGGAAGCGGTCGGTGGTCACAGCTGGCTTGATCTCAGACATCGGCGTTGTCGGCGGTGTACAGGTCAACGGCGGAAGGCTGGCGCGGCGGCGGGGTCAGGCCCAGATGGCGCCATGCCTTGGCGCTGGCCATGCGACCGCGCGCGCTGCGCACCAGGAAACCCTGCTGGATGAGGTAGGGCTCGACCACATCTTCCAGTGTGCCGCGATCCTCGCTGAGCGCTGCGGCGAGCGACTCCACGCCCACCGGACCACCGTCGAAGTTCTCGATGATGATGCCCAGCAAGCGTCGATCCAGCTCGTCGAAGCCCTCGGCGTCTACCTTGAGCATGTCCATCGCCGCACGGGCGACTTCGCGGGTGATCTCCCCGTTGGCACGCACTTCGGCGTAGTCGCGCACGCGACGCAGCAGGCGATTGGCGATACGCGGTGTGCCACGCGAACGCCGCGCGATTTCCTGGGCACCTTCCGGCTCGCAGGCAATGCCCATGATGCGCGCCGAGCGTCGCACGATGGCGGTGAGCTCTTCGGGCGTATAGAACTCCAAACGCTGCACGATGCCGAAGCGGTCGCGCAACGGCGCGGTAAGCAGGCCAGCACGCGTGGTGGCGCCGATCAGCGTGAAAGGCGGCAGGTCCAGCTTGATCGAACGCGCGGCTGGGCCCTCGCCGATCATGATGTCGATCTGGAAATCCTCCATCGCGGGATAGAGCACTTCTTCCACGACGGGCGAGAGACGGTGGATCTCGTCCACAAACAACACATCGTGCGGCTCGAGATTGGTCAGCAGCGCCGCCAAGTCTCCTGCCCGCTCCAGCACCGGACCGGAAGTGGAGCGGACATGCACGCCCAGTTCGTTGGCAATGACGTGACTGAGTGTGGTCTTGCCCAGGCCCGGCGGGCCGAAGATCAGCACATGATCGAGCGCACCGCCTCGCTTCTTGGCCGCCTCGATATAGATCGACAGCTGCTCACGCACCGCCTGCTGGCCCAGGTATTCGGCCAGCCGCTTGGGCCGGATGGAGGCTTCCAGGGCCTCGTCGTCCATCTGGGCGGCGGCAGTAATGATGCGGTGTTCGGTCATGGGGCGAAATTATGGCAGAGCACGATGACGCAGGCGGGAAAAAATGCCCGCACCGTGCCAGCCATCACCCAAAAAGGGGCACCGTGGGCGCCCGAAGCTCAGATCTCGACCTGGGCACCCAGCTCGATCAGGCGATTACCCGGAATTTGGAAGAACGCCGTGGCTGGCAGCGCATTGCGCGCCATGAAGGCAAACAGCTTGTCGCGCCACAGTGCCATGCCGGGCCTTCGGGCATCCGCAATGATGGTTTCGCGCGACAGGAAGAAGGTGGTGTCCATCATGTCGAACGGCAGACCGGCCTTGGAGCACTTGGAAAGCGCCGCCGGAATATTCGGATCCTCGGCAAAACCGAAGCGCAGTTCGAGTCCGTAGAAAGCGCCGCCCAGCTCTGTGATCTCGATGCGCTCGCCCGGATCGGCGGTGGGCGTTTCCAGCATTTCCACTGTCAGCAGCACGTTGCGCCCGTGCAGCACCTTGTTGTGCTTCAGGTTGTGCAGCAGTGCGTGCGGCACCGAGTTCTGGTTGGCGGTAAGGAACACCGCAGTACCCGGCACGAGTATGGGCGGGTGCTCGGCGATGTTCTCGATGAACGGCTGCAACGCCAACCCCGACTGCTTGATCTCGCGCACCACCAGTTCGCGACCACGGCGCCAGGTGGTCATCACGATGAACACACCCACGCCCAGCACCAACGGGAACCAGCCGCCGTACTCGATCTTGATCAGGTTGGCACCGAGGAAGGACAGGTCGATGGCAAGCAGCAGGATGCCAGCCACAATCACCGTGAACAGACTCCAGCGCCACTGCCGGCGCGCGACGATCAGCGCCAGGATGGTGGTGATCGTCATGGTGCCGGTCACCGCGATGCCATAGGCCGCGCTCAGGTTCTCCGAACTGCGGAAGCCCAACACGGCCACCAGCACCATCACCAGCAGGAAGTTGTTCACCCACGGCACGAAGATCTGTCCGGACATCTCGCGCGAGGTATGCACCACCGGCATGCGCATCGAATAGCCCAGCGACATGGCCTCGCGGGTCATCGAGAACGCACCGGAGATCACGGCTTGAGAGGCGATCACCGTGGCCACCGTGGCCAAACCGATCATCGGGTACAGCAACGGGCCCGGCACCAGCTTGAAGAACGGACTGTCGATAGCCTCTGGGTGATCGAGCAGGAGCGCACCCTGGCCGAAGTAGTTGATCACCAGGGCCGGCAGCACGAAGCTGAACCAGGCGAGGCGAATCGGGCGCTTGCCGAAATGACCCATGTCCGCATACAGCGCCTCGGCGCCGGTCAGCGCCAGCACCACACCGCCGAGCGCGATGAAAGCCTGCAGCCCATGCGTGAAGAAGAACTTCACGCCGTAGTACGGGTTGAGTGCGGCCAGTACGTGCGGGTTGGCCGCAATCATTCGCCCACCCAGCAGCGCGATGACGATGAACCACACCACCATGACCGGCCCGAACAGCCTGCCTACCCGCTCGGTGCCATGACGCTGCAAGGCAAACAGCAGGAACAGGATCACCGCGGTGATCGGCACGATCCAGTGCTCGAGGTGAGGCGCCGCAACCTTGACACCCTCCACCGCCGACAGCACCGAGATGGCCGGGGTGATCACGCCATCGCCGTAGAACAGCGACGCGCCGAAGATGCCGATGATGGCCAGCAACCAGCGCTGCCGCGGCTGGCTGCCGACACTGCGCAGGGCCAGTGCGAGCAGCGCCATGATGCCGCCCTCGCCCTTGTTGTCGGCGCGCATGATGAACACTACGTACTTGAGCGAGACCACAATGATCTGCGCCCAGAAAATCAGCGACAGGACGCCGTAGATGCTTTCCGCCGTCGGCTTCAATCCATCGTGGCTGAGCGTGGTCTGCAGCGTGTACAACGGGCTGGTACCGATGTCGCCGTAGACCACGCCGATGGCACCTAGCGCCAGGGTAGCGAGGCGTCTTTTGGCATCAGCGTCGGTCATGCTGTGGGGGGAATCCGGGGTCACGAGTCAGTTCCCTAGTGCGGCGCGCAGCGCCTTGCGGATGATCGATTCAGCCGTGTCGCCCTCGGCGGCGACCTTCTGCACCAGGCGGGTGACTTCCGCCGGCTTGTAGCCAAGTTGCTGCAATGCGACGGTCGCTTCGCCCGAGGGATCCAGCGCCACGCCGGCGGAAGCGGTGCCGGCACCGGGCAGCGTCACGACCATTCCGTCCACGCGATCTCGCAGCTCAATCACCATGCGTTCCGCTGTCTTCTTGCCGATACCGGGAATCTTGGTGAGAGCCACCACGTCGCCCACCTGTACCAGTCGTGCGAAGTCGCTGGTGGAGACGCCGGACAAAACGGCGAGCGCGATCTTCGCGCCGATGCCGCTGACCTTCTGCAGGTTGCGGAACAACACACGCTCGGCTTCGTGCAGGAAGCCGTACAGCGCCACGCTGTCTTCCTTCACCGCGTAATGGGTGAGCAGGGTGACTTCCTTGCCGGTAGCAGGCAGGTCGTAAATCGTGGACATGGGCGCTTCCAGCTCGTAGCCCACACCGCCCACTTCCACCAATAGCCATGGCGGCTGCTTGGAGATCAGAATGCCGCGCAGACGACCGATCATCGACGACGTCTCCAGGCGGTGCGCGGAATGCCCACACGCTCAAGGCTCGATCGCGTGTGCGCGTGCGCCACCGCGATGGCCAGCGCATCCGCCGCGTCGGCTTGCAACGGCCCTTTCAATCCGAGCAGGACGCCAATCATGTGTTGCACCTGGGTCTTGTCTCCGCGGCCGCTGCCGACCACAGCCTGTTTTACTTCTGTCGCTGCGTATTCGTGCACCGCGATCCCCTGACTGACGACCGCGCAGATCGCAGCTCCCCTCGCCTGCCCCAGCTTCAGTGCCGAGTCGGCATTGCGCGCCATGAACACGCGCTCGATACCGCACTCGTCCGGTCGATGGGCGGCGATGATGGCACACAGATCGTCAAAGATGCGTTTCAGGCGCAGGGGGAAACTGGCCTCGCCGGCTACCACCAGCGCGCCATGAAATACGTGGGACAGCTTGCCGCTGGCGTCGACATCGATGATGCCGACACCGGTGCGCTGGCTGCCCGGGTCGATGCCGATGATGCGGGTCATGGGAAATGCCTCTCCGGGCCCGCGTGAGGCCGCGTGGACTTAACTTGCTGTCTCAGCAGGCAGCAGCGCGTTGTGCGAGACATCGCTGACGTCGTCGAGCGCATCAAGCTTCTCGAGCAGATCGAGCAGCGGCTCCAGCGCCTCTTCGGATACGGCCACACGGTTGTTCGGACGCATGCCGACGCCGGCGTGCTGGGCATTGAG
This sequence comes from Dyella sp. OK584, assembly GCF_057787755.1. NCBI lineage: Bacteria > Pseudomonadati > Pseudomonadota > Gammaproteobacteria > Lysobacterales > Rhodanobacteraceae > Dyella > Dyella sp. OK584. The sequence continues at coordinate 2,073,680 of NZ_CM173542.1, read as the reverse complement.
CCCGGCCGCGATCAGCGCCTGCTGCACGGACTCGAAGTTTTCCGGCGCGCACAGCACGGTGCTTTCGCCGTTTTCGTTGACCACGTCGTCGGCACCTGCGTCCAGCGCTGCTTCCAGCACCTTCTCTTCCGCGGCTTCGTTGCCGCCGGTGGCGAACGCCAGCTCACCGACGCGCGAGAACTGGAATGCGACCGAACCTGACGTGCCCAGGTTGCCGCCGTGCTTGGTCAGCGCGTGACGCACATCGGCCACGGTGCGGGTCGGGTTATCGGAGAAGCAGTCGATGATGAGCGCGATGCCAGCCGGGCCGTAGCCTTCATAACGCAGCTCTTCCATCGCCGCGCCGCCATCGGCACCCGAGCCGCGCTTGATGGCGCGCTCGATGGTGTCCTTGGTCATGTTGGCCGACAGAGCCTTGTCCACCGCAGCACGCAGGCGCGGGTTGGCAGCCGGATCGGCGAGACCGGCCCGTGTGGCGACGGTGATTTCGCGGATCAGCTTGGTGAACACCTTGGCGCGCTTGGCGTCTTCGGCGTTCTTGCGACCTTCGATGGACGGGCCTCTACCCATGGCACTTCCTGCAAATCTGGTGAGCGAACAGAACGCGAATTCTATCCTTTTGGAGCCGCGGGCAGGCAAACAGATCGATCAGGACGGACGCCTTGCCCGGCTTTTACGCCTATATGTCAGGCGCCGGCGCGGTCGAAACGGCCGTTATGGAGAAACTGCGTGACCTGCCGGGCCGCCTCTGGCGAAAACAGCAGCCCGGTGTGGTTGGTCTCGAGCACGCAGTGATCGGCAATGCCCGGCAGGTTCGTTTCATCCACCGCCACTGTGCCGTCATTCTCTCCGCCGAACTGGCCGAGCACGGCGCCCAGCCCAAGTGCCATGCGGCCTGCGATCACGCCAACTTCGCGCGGGCCATCCCAGCGCTCGAAGCCATGCTCAAGCAACTCGCGGTTGTGGCCGAGCAGCACCTCGCCACCCCGCCCCATGCCGGCAAAGCGGCGCGCTGCGGCACTACCCTTCAACGGAGACCCCAGGCAAACGACGCGGCCCGGCGGTAGATGCACGCTTTCAGCGCAGGTCCTCAGCGCAAGCAGGCCGCCCAAACTGTGGCCGACGAGATGCACGGTCTGCGTGTCCTCGGCCAACTCATGAATGCGGGCTTCGAGGCGGCCCAGGATGCGTTGCTGCGTGGTGGCCACGCTCATGTAATCGAAGCGATGGACTCGGAAGCCCGCCTCCATCATGCGACGGTGCAGCATCAGCAGCGCAAAACCGCGCATCCACAGGCCGTGCAGCAGGATCACATGGTCAGTCATTCAAAGGCCAGGAATGGCGGATCGGAAATTGAGCACGAAACGATAGGCAGGTTCGCTCTCATGGAGCAAACCCGCCCCTCACAAAACCGGCCGATCCCTGGCCTGTTGCAGCTCAACCGTGAAGCTTGTCCGCAGCAGCAATACGCACGTGCAGCTCCTTGAGCTGCGGCTCCGAGACCATCGACGGCGCGTCGGTCATCAGGTCTTGTGCGCTGGTGGTCTTGGGGAACGCAATGACATCGCGGATCGACTCGGTGCCGGCCATCAGCGCGGCAATGCGGTCGATGCCGAAGGCCAGGCCACCGTGTGGCGGCGCGCCGAACTTCAGCGCCTTGAGCAGGAAGCCGAACTTCAGCTCCGCATCTTCCGGGCTGATGCCAAGCAGATCGAACACCGTGCTCTGCATCTCCGGACGATGGATACGGATGGAGCCGCCACCGATCTCGGCGCCGTTGAGCACCATGTCGTAGCCGCGGCTGACCGCAATGGCCGCATTGACGCGCAGGTCTTCCACGTCGTCCACCTTCGGTGCGGTGAACGGGTGATGCAGCGCCACGAAGCGCTTTTCTTCCTCGTCGTACTCGAACATCGGGAAGTCGGTGACCCACAGCGGCTTCCAGCTGTTCTCCACCAGGCCGCGATCCTTGCCGACCTTCAGGCGCAGTGCGCCCATGAAGTCGGTGACGGTCTTCCACTTGCCGGCACCCACAAACACGATGTCGCCCGACTGCGCGCCCGTTGCTTTGAGCACGGCGGCCAGCGCTGCGTCATCGAGGAACTTGGCCACCGGCGAGTTGACGCCATCGCGACCCTTGGCAAGGTCTTCCACCTTAATCCAGGCCAGGCCCTTGGCGCCGTACTTGGCGACGTACTCCGTCAGCAGATCGATGTCCTTACGACTGAGGCTGGCGCCATCCGGCAAGCGCAACGCAGCGACGCGACCGGCCGGATCGTTGGCCGGCTCGGCGAACACCTTGAACTCCACATGCTTCACCGCGTCGGCGATGTCCACCAGCTCCAGCGCAATGCGCAGGTCCGGCTTGTCCGAACCGAAGCGGCGCATGGCCTCGGCCCAGGTCATGCGCGGGAAGGAGGCGTCCAGTTCCACGCACTGCACTTCCTTGAACACGTGGCGGATCAACTCCTCCACGAAGTCCTGCACGTCCTTCTCTTCGACAAAGGCGAACTCAAGGTCGAGCTGGGTGAATTCCGGCTGGCGATCGGCGCGCAGGTCTTCGTCGCGGAAGCAGCGGGCGATCTGATAGTAGCGATCGAAGCCCGCCATCATCAGGATCTGCTTGAACAGCTGCGGCGACTGCGGCAGCGCGTAGAACTGGCCCGGGTGCACGCGGCTGGGCACCAGGTAGTCACGTGCGCCTTCCGGGGTGGCCTTGGTGAGGATGGGCGTTTCGATGTCCTGGAAACCGCGCGCATCGAGATAGCGGCGCAGCGTCTGCACCAGCTTGATGCGCGTGCGCATCATGCGCTGCATCTCCGGGCGACGCAGGTCGAGGTAGCGGTAGGTCATCCGCATGTCCTCGTTGGGGTTCTCATGCAGCGCGAACGGCAGGTCCTTCGCCGCGTTGAGAATCTCCACCGTATCGGCCACCAACTCCACCGTGCCGGTGCGCAGCTTGTCGTTCACCGACAGGCGCTTGCGGATGGTGCCGGTGACGCGAAGGCAGTACTCGTTGCCGATTTCGCCGGCGACCGCGAAGGCGTCAGCATTCTCACGTTCCACCACCACCTGGGCGATGCCCTCGTGGTCGCGCAGGTCGACGAAAGCCACATGGCTCTGCAGGCGAAGGGTGTTGACCCAGCCACACAGGGTGACGGTCTGGCCGACCAGTGCCTCGTCGATGAGGCCGCAGTAATGCGTGCGCATGCGCTTGGAACTCCGGGCCGCGGGGCGGCGTGATGCGTGGAAAAGACCCGGAATGTTAACACCGGCATGGCCGATGGCGGGCGCTGATGCGCGGCCACGCGGGCCGCGCATCAGGTCAGACTTGCCGGCTTACCAGCGGCGTTCGACGGAGAACAGCCCGCGGCAGCCCTTGGATACCCATACGCCGGCGCGATTCCAGCCCCAGCTATAGCCTTCCTCGCAGGGACGGCCGGACAGCTGACGCAGCAGTCGGGCGCGCCCGCGCCCACCCACGTCGACTTGGCAAAACTGGTAGCGATTGTCGCCGCTCTCGCACTGCAGGCGGATCTCGCGATCCCAGTCGGGACCGGGGCGCCAGCCGCCGTTATCCGGCGGGTAGTAGCCGCCCGGCGGGCGATAACCACCGCGCCCCATCTCGACGAACTGCCCGCGACAACCGCGATCGACCCAAAGGCCACCGCGATCCACGCCCCAGGTTCGGCCTCGCTCGCACGGGCTGTCCGATTCCTGGCGGATCATTTCGGCATCCCGCCAAGGCACCTGGCAACGGGTGAAGCGGCCATCTTCGCTGCCGCAGCGTATGACATCACGTCCTTGCGCCTGGGCCACTGGCGCGACTGACCACAAAAGGCCCACGGCGAGACCAGCCAGCACACCCATCAAGCCCGCTCTAATCCTGAACATCGGTACCCCACTCCTGCTGTGACAGAGCGTCACGCTAGCGGGCACATCATCAACCGGAATTGAATATCTTGCGACTATTTCGCAGGAATCTGCACGCCGGCTACGTGGCGTTCAGCCACCGGGCCAGGTCAGCTGTCGCTGCTCGAACTCGAACTCGAACTCGAACTCGGTGCGGGTGCGGGTGCGGGTGCGGGCGCAGGTGCCGGAGCGCTGCCGTCGCCGGCCAGGTTGCGCTTCTTGTCGCCTTCCTTCTTGAAGTCGGTCTCGTACCAGCCGCTGCCAGCAAGGCGGAAGCCCGGTGCGCTCAGCCGCCGCTTCACCTCGGCCGCGTCGCACGCGGGGCAGACCGCGGGATCGGGATCGGACATCTTCTGCAGGCGGTCGAAACGGTGACCGCAACTATTGCATTCGAATTCGTAGATGGGCATGTGAACTCCGGATTTCGGCCGCCACTGGACAGGGATTTCTCCGTCCATGAGGGGCGGCAACCAACCATTATCGAGGCGAACGGGACAAATTCAACGCCCGGCGCACTTTCCGCACCACGCAGGGGGTTTTCGTGCACCGATGGACAGCTTCCCATGTCATCGCATTTGGACGTCCAAACGGTTCTTCCGGGAGATCAGGCATCCAGGGCCAGGGCAACCAGTACCGCGGCTTCGACCAGTTCGGTCAGCGCGCCGCATGTGTCGCCGGTCATGCCGCCCAGACGGCGCATGCATGCCAGTCGCCAGGCAGCGAACACAACCAGCGTCACCAACAGCGCACGCAAACCAGGCCAGCCGGCACACAGGCCGAGGACCACCGCAAACACCAGACTGGCGACGCAGGCGGGCCGCGACGCGCTCACCAGCGCACTGCCCAATCCCCCGCTACGCACGTAGGGAGTCACCGTAAAAGCTGCCGTCAAGACGGCGCGCGCCAGCAGGGGCGCCAGCCACAGGGCCACGGAAGGATGCGGCAGGCTGGCCAGCGCGGCGAACTTCACCAGCAACACCAGCACCACCGCGGTCACACCCATCGGGCCGCTGCGCGGGTCTTTCATGATAGCCAGCGTGCGCTCGCGGTCGCCCAGCCCGCCGACCCAGGCGTCCGCGCTGTCGGCGAGGCCGTCCAGATGCAGGCCACCCGTCACCGCCACCCAGGCAACCAGCAACAGCGAAGCAGTCAGCATGGGGGATGCCCCTGCCAGCAACCACGCCAACCCCCACAACAATCCGCCGATCAGCAACCCGACCGCCGGATACCACGCCAGCGAGGACGACGGCCGGCTATCGCCATCGAACGCCCTCGTCGGCAGCGGCAACCGGGTGAGGAATCCGATGGCAGTGAGCAGGCCCCGCATTACGCGCTGACCTTTCCTGCGGTGGGTGTCGCCCAGGTCAACGAGTGCAGCGAGGCATGCGGCACGTCGATGTTCGCCATGTCGCCGAAATCGCGACCTTCCGCTTCGCATCGCAACAGCCTGATGGCGCCGCCATGAGTCACCACCAGCACACGTTGCGATTCGGCTCCGATGGCAACTTCGTCCATCGCGGCGCACAACCGGTCCCGGAACGCCTTGAACGTTTCCGCACCGGGTGGCGGACAAGCCACCGGGTCTGCCCAGAAGCGTGCCAGCGCATCGCCCTGTTCCTTTGCAAGTGTTTCGACGGGTACGCCCTGCCAGTCGCCAAAGTGGTACTCGGCCAACCGTGGGTCCACTCGCAACGGCACGCGCCGTGCGGCGGCCAGGTCATGCGCGAAATCCGCGCAACGTAGAAGCGGCGAAGTCACGATGGCGTCCCAGCCGCGTCCGAAAATCGCTGCGCGCAACTGCGTCCAGCCCAGCGCGGTGAGGCTGTCGTCCAGTTGTCCGCGATAGCTTCGCTGACCGGTGTCGCCGTGACGGAGCAGGTCGATGCCGATGTGTTTTCCAGTCATGCGCCACTCACCCCCGCCTGAGCGAAAGTGGCCATGCGCGAGTGCAGTTCACAGGCCAGGCGCATCAGCGGCACGGCAGTTGCGGCGCCGCTGCCTTCGCCCAGGCGCAGGCCCAGGTCAAGCAGCGGGTCGGCTACCAGCGCGGCCAGCAAACGTGTGTGCCCGCGTTCGCGCGAGCGGTGCGCGAAGAACATCCACTCGCGGCAGCCCGGATTGATACGCACCGCGGCCAGCGCCGCTGCGGTGGTGATGAAGCCATCGACAAGCACCGGAATCCCGCGTTGCGCCGCCGCGATGTACGCGCCGCTCAACGCAGCAATCTCGAAACCGCCCACGCGGCCCAGCCACGCCAGCGGGTCATCGTCCGACGGATACAAGGCCAGCGCGCGCTCGATCACCGCCGCCTTGTGTTCGATGCCCGCCGCGTCCAGTCCCGTGCCTGCACCCGCCAACGCCACCGGCGATTCGCCCAGCAATGCGCAAGCCAGTGCGGCTGCCGCCGTGGTGTTGGCGATGCCCATTTCGCCACCGATGAACAGCTGCGCGCCGGCCGCATGTGCCGCGGCTGCGCTATCGGCACCGGCGCGCAATGCCAGCTCCAGCTGCGCGGCACTCATCGCCGCCTGTTCGCAGAAATTGTTCGTCTGCGGCGCGATGATCGCGCGCCGCACGTTGGGCAGTTCGCCCGGGTCATTTACCGTGCCCAGGTTCACCACTTCCAGCATGGCGCCCAAGGCGCGCGCGAGCACGCTGATGGCGGCACCACCGTGCGCGAAATTGCGCACCATCTCTCCGGTGACGACTTGCGGAAACGCCGACACACCTTCCGCCGCCACGCCATGGTCGCCGGCGAACACACTGATCCACACCTGTTGCACCGAAGGCAGCGTCGTGTGTTGCAGTCCCGCCAGGCGAACCGCCAGCGTTTCAAGCGCACCCAGCGAACCCGGTGGCTTGGTCAATTGCGCCTGATGCTCGCGGGCGCGTTGCTTGCACTCCTCATCGATGGCGAAACATGGTTCAACTAGCCAGTCATGGCTCATGCAAGACTTCCTTTGAGAGTCAGCGGCAGCCCTGCCGCAACGAACAACACCCGTTCACACTGGCTGGCGAGTGCCTGGTGCAACCGGCCGGCTTCGTCGACGAAGCGGCGCGTCAACTCGCCCAGCGGCACCACGCCAAGGCCAACTTCATTGCTGACCAGCAGCACCTGGCCGGTCAGCGATGGCAAAACTTCAAGCAGTGCGTCGCGTTCCTGCGCGAAGCGCATCGGGTCTTCAGCGCCAAGCAGATTGCTCAGCCAGAGCGTGAGGCAATCGACCAGCACACAACGCCCGGGACGCGCATGCGCCTGCAGCGCCGCGGCCAATGCCAATGGCTCTTCCACGCTTTGCCAGTGCGGGGGACGGCGCGCGCGATGATGAGCGATACGCGCCGCCATCTCGGCGTCATGCGCCTGCGCCGTGGCGATGTAGGTCACCTCGTGTCCCGACTCCACGGCCAGCCGTTCGGCCAGTGCGCTCTTGCCCGAACGGGCGCCACCGAGAATCAGGGTGCGCATGCGGATGCTCCATGCCTGCTTTGAAGCAGGCGCAGCAATGACGAGGTATCCAGGTGTGCCTCCACCGCGTCGGCCAGGCGTTCGATGCTGGCTTCGCGCAGCTCGCGCATGTCGAGCGGTGCCGCTTCGCGCAAACCGGCCCAGGCCAGCAACGCGCCCAACGCCTGCGGTTCGTCGAACAAACCGTGCATATAGCTGCCCAGCACCTGCCCGTCCGGCGACAGCGCTCCATCAAGCCTGCCGCCATCGAGCACGCTCAACGGTTGCGCTAGTGCATCACCACGACTGACGCCGCAGTGGATCTCGTAGCCGCTCACGCGCACATCTCCCAGGACCAGTTTCCCCTCCACGCGACGCAATTGCTTGCGTCCCTCCAGCGTGGTCTCCATCTCCAACCAACCCAGTCCTTCGCTCGAGCCCGGCTCACTCTCGATGCCCTGCGGATCATGCACGAACCGCCCCAGCATCTGAAAGCCACCGCAGATGCCTATAAGTTTGCCGCCGTAGCGTAGATGCCGCGTGATGGACTCGACCCAGCCATGCGCCCGCAGCCACGCCAGATCCGCGCGCGTCGACTTGGAGCCCGGAAGCACGATCAGGTCGCAAGCGGGAGCTGGCTCGCCGGGTCCCACAAAACGAAGCTCCACGTCGGGATGCGAGCGCAAGGCATCAAAGTCGGTGTGATTGCTGATGCGTGGCAACGCGGGCACCGCCACCCGCAGGCGGGCATCCGCTTTGCGCGGCATGTCACGCGGCAACGCATCTTCTGCCTCAAGTTGAAGCCCATGGAGATAAGGCAGTACGCCAAGCACTGGCTTGCCGGTTTCGCGCTCCAGCCATTCGAGGCCCGGTTGCAGCAGCGAGATGTCGCCACGGAAGCGGTTGATGACGAAACCCGCCACGCGTGCGCTTTCGCTATCGGAAAGCAGGGCCAGCGTGCCAACCAGATGCGCGAACACGCCACCTCGATCGATATCGGCGATCAACACCACGGGACAGTCCACCGCTTCGGCGTAGCCCATGTTGGCGATGTCGCGATCGCGCAGATTGATCTCAGCGGGACTGCCAGCACCCTCAACGATCAACGCCTCGTACTGCGCCACCAGGCGGCCATGCGATGCGAGTACTGCATCCATCGCGATGCGCTTGTAGTCGTGATAGAGGCGCGCATCCATGTTGCCGATGGCGTGTCCGTGCACGATCACTTGCGCACCGGTGTCGCTGTTGGGCTTGAGCAGCACCGGGTTGAAATCGGTATGTGGCGGCACGCCGGCCGCCTGGGCCTGCACTGCCTGCGCGCGACCGATCTCGCCACCGTCAACGGTCACCGCCGAGTTGAGTGCCATGTTCTGCGGCTTGAACGGCGCCACGGCGACACCACGCCGATGAAGCCAGCGACACAGGCCCGCGACGAGCGTGCTCTTGCCTGCGTCGGAAGTGCAGCCTTGTACCATCAGTACACCGGCACTCATGGTGAACACCCCTTCAGGCCAAGGCCGCGCAATGCCTGGCCGAGCCGATGGAAGGCAAGCTCATCTCCGGGCAAACCGAAGCGCAGGCTGCGAGGCTCATGGAACAGGCGAGTGAGGATGCCTTGCGCCGCCATCACGCGATGAACATCGTCGGCACGATCGTCTCGCCACCACTGGAAGAATGCACAACCGCCCGTGGGCGTCATTCCGTGTTCCGCCAACAGCGAGGACAAGCGAAGGCTGCACACTTGCAGGCGTTCGCGCGCCACAACATGCCAGGCATGGTCAGCCAGGGCCAGCTTGAGCACATGACGGCTTGGCCCACTCAACGTCCATGGCCCCAGTCGCTCGCGCAAGGCGTCGAGCAGCGTTTCACTGGCGCCGACAAAACCCGCACGTGCACCAGCCAGTCCGAAGAACTTGCCCGAGGAACGCAATACCACCAGCCCTTCGCGCCAGGATTCCGCACACAGGCTGTCGGCAGGCGTCGCATCCATGAAAGCCTCGTCCACGACAAGCCAACCGCCGCGCGCAACCAGTTGCTGATGGCAATCCATCAGCGCGCCACGACTGAATCGCTCGCCGCCCGGATTGTTCGGATGGATCAGCACCACCACATCGAAACGCCCGGTCTGTGCCAGCAATGTGGATGCCGGCAGACTGTCCACCACATGACCGGCACGACGCCATGCATGGGCATGCTCGTTGTAGCCCGGCGCAATCACGCCAACCCGCGATGCCGGCCGCAATGCCGGCAAGGCCTGAATGGCTGCCTGTGAGCCAGCCACCGGCAGCAGACGCGGCGCACCGTAATACGCGCACGCGGCCTCTACCAGGCCATCGTCGTCTTCCGGCAGACGCGTCCAGGCCGATGCGGGAATGGACGGCGCCAGCCACGCGAACGGACTGATGCCGGTAGACAGGTCCAGCCAATCCGCAGGCGCGATGCCGAAGCTGCGTGCGGCGTGCAGCAGACGGCCGCCGTGTTCAAGCATGGAAGCCTCCCGACCATAGCCCGTAAAACAGCAACGCCACCGCCAGCCACGCCACCACACTTCTCTGTACCAGCCGCAAAGCGCGTCTGATCGCGTTCGCATCGGGCGGCTCGCCTTCGCCCAGCATCGGGCGCGGCTCCCATACGCCGTCATAAGGCGCAGCACCGCCCAGGCTGATGCCAAGTGCACCAGCACCGGCAGCCATCACCGGACCCGCGTTGGGGCTTTCCCACTCGGGCGCCTGGGTACGCCAGCAGCGCCACGCGCGTGACGCATTGCCCAACAGCACATAGCTGATCGCCGTCAACCGCGCGGGCACGAAGTTGAGCACGTCATCGATGCGGGCCGCCGCCCAACCGAACTGTTCGTAGCGCGCCGTGCGATAGCCCCACATGGCATCGAGCGTATTGGCTAGCCGATAGAGCACCGCGCCCGGTGCACCCAGTACAGCGAACCAGAACAGCGCACCGAATACGGCATCATTGCCGTTCTCCAGCACCGACTCGGTAGCCGCGGCGGCTACCTGCTGTTCGTTCAGCGAGCCCGTATCGCGACTGACCATGCGCCCGACCGCGTCACGGGCGCGGTCCAGATCGCCGTCTGCCAAAGCTCGCGCTACGGGCATCGCGTGGTCGCCAAGGCTGCGCAATCCGATAGCGAGGTACAGCACTGCCACGTCGAATACAAACGAAAGCCAGCTAGCCGTCGCACGGAGCGCCACGACGACCAGCCAGGTCATGGCCACCAGCGGCAGTACGACGAGACACCAGGCGAATACTCCTGCCATCCGCCGATTGGCATGCACACGCGATTCGATCCGGACGGCCAGACGTCCGAACATGACCAGGGGGTGATACCGCCGCGGCTCACCCAACCAGGCGTCGAGCAGCACCGCGGCGACCATGACAAGCGCGCCGCTCACGGCAGGAATAGTCCCGTGGCCGCGTATGGATCGGACGGAAAGTACGCGTGCATGAAACTTGCCGTCATGCGCTGGCGACGATACACGCCTTCGCGGCTTGGGCCGCCGTCCGGGTTGACTGCCATGGCCAGCGGCGGCAGCGCAATCTCGGCGTGCGCGTAGTGGAACGTATGCCCACGCAGCTCACCTTCAGGCAAGGTGATCGATTGCAAGCCAAGACCGCCCAGGCGCGACTGCATGGCGGCGCTGCCTGGCAGCAGGCCCGTCATCGCAAAGCTGTCACCATCGCGACTGGCCAGCGTATCCAGTGCGTAGAGCATGCCGCCACACTCGGCGAGCAGCGGCCGGCCAGCGTCGACGTGTGCATGCAATGCCAGGCGCAATGCGTCGTTGTGTGACAGCGCGGGCAGATGCAGTTCCGGATAGCCACCCGGCAGCCACACGGCATCGCAGTCGGGCAGTGCATCGCCGGCCAGCGGTGAGAAGAAGCGAAGCTCCGCCCCCGCTTCGCGCAACACGTTGAGGTTGGCCGGATACAGGAAGCAGAACGCCGCATCGCGAGCGATGGCGATGCGGCAACCGCGCAGACGTGGCGCTACCGGTGCAGCAAGTGCTTCGGGAAATGCGATCGGTGGCGGCAGGTCCGCCGTGGCATGAGTGGCCCAGGCCTGAGCCAGCGCATCGAGCCGCGCGTCGATGTCTTGCAGCTCGCCGGCAGCCACCAATCCCAGGTGACGCTCAGGCAAGGCCAATGCGGCATCGCGCGGCAGCGCACCCAGCCAGCGCAACTCAAGCGGCAGGCTGCCTGCCAGCAGTTGTGCGTGATAGGCGCCACCCACGCGATTGGCCGCGACACCATAGACGCGCAAGCCATCTCGATAGCGCGCCAGTCCCAGCGCCACCGCGCCGAAGGTCTGCGCCATCGCCGAGCCGTCGATCACCGCCAGTATCGGCAGGCCGAAGCGCTGGGCGAGATCGGCGCTGGACAGGCCACCGTCGAATAACCCCATCACGCCTTCGACCAGGATCAGGTCCGCTTCGCCCGCCGCCTCGTACAAGCGCGCACGGATGTCGTCCTCGCCATTCATCCAAAGATCGAGCTGATACACCGGTGCGCCGCTGGCCCGCTCCAGCACCATCGGATCGAGAAAGTCGGGCCCGGTCTTGAACACCCGCACGCGCTTGCCGGCGCGTGTGTGCCAGCGCGCCAGTGCTGCGGTTACCGAGGTCTTGCCCTGCCCGGAGGCAGGCGCGGAAACCAGCAAGGCGGGGCAATGGCGGGTGCACTCAGTCATCGGTGATCCTGTTCTTCCTCGTTGCCGTCAATTTTTCACCGCACACGAAGTGGGTGGCGTTCGATTCGACTGCCATCCCGGCGTCCTTGCGCATCGCTAAAGCTCGATGCCCTTCTGCGCCTTGATGCCCGCCTGGAACGCATGCTTGACCAGACGCATCTCGGTCACCGTATCGGCCAGATCCACCAATGCGTCGGGCGCGCCGCGCCCGGTGACCACGACGTGCTGCTGCGGCGGGCGCGCACTCAATGCATCACACACGCGAGCCACATCGATATAACCCTTCACCAACGCGATATTGAGCTCATCGAGCAACACGAAGTCGTAACGGGCATCGGCAAGCATCGCCGCGGCCACCTGCCACGCGGCTTCGGCGGCCTCGATGTCGCGCGCCTTGTCCTGCGTTTCCCAGGTATAGCCCTCGCCCATCACGTGGTAATCCAGTTCGTCGGGAAAGCGCCGGAAAAACGCTTCCTCGCCGGTGGAAAAGCTGCCCTTGATGAACTGCACCACGCCGCAGCGGAAACCGTGCCCCAGCGAGCGCGCCAGCATGCCGAAGCCGGACGAGCTCTTGCCCTTGCCGTTGCCGGTATTGACCACCAGCACACCACGCTCGATGGTCGCGCGGGCGATCTTGCGGTCCACCAGATCCTTCTTGCGCTGCATACGTTCGCGGTGACGCTCTTCGGCGCTCGCGGCAGGTGCCGGCTGTTCGGTTTCATTGCTCATGTTCATGCCTCTTTGTGACGGGCGGCGACGGACATGGTGGCCACCCGCACGCACACCGCGTGCACCACCAGCGCCGCGGCCACGTAAGCCAAGGTGGTGCGCACGAACAACGGACCCCATTGCCACAGACGGGCCACATATTCAGCCATGTGCGGTTGTGCGTAACGGCCACCCAGCCAGTAGAACGAGCCGTTGGAAATGGCAAAAGAGAGCGATGCAGCCACCAGTGCCACTCCGAACGCCCCCAGCAAAGTACGCGCGTTGTTGTCGATGCGCGGTGCATACCAGCGACCTGCGTACCACAGCACGGCATAGGCCAGAGGCAGGAATGCGTAAGCTGCCGTTATGCAGAAATCGCTGACGCCGGCATAGCGGATCGATGCCCAATCCAACGCGACAGCCAGCAGCACCATCAGCACAAGCATGCCGTGCCTGCGCAGATAGAGACCGCCGAGAAAGAACACGGCCATCGACGCATCCGGCAAATGCATCATGTCGCCGAAATGCTTGAACCGCGTGGAAGCCATGAGCAGTACCAGCAGCAACACCAGCACGGCAAAGCGGGAACCGGCAAACACTTTCATGTCATCACTCCTGGTCAGTGGAAAGTGCGGGGCCGGACTCACCGGCCCCGCCATACGGTTACTGCGCCGGCTGGTAGCGCAAGGTCAGCATGTAATTGCGGCCCGGCTGGTTGTAGTACCAAGCGGTCTCATAGTCCTTGCCGAATGCGTTGTTGAGCGCCAGCTGCACCTTGAGGTCGCGCGTCAACGCATAGGCCACACGCAGATCGGTGATGGCGTAGCCACCCAGCGGATGGGTATTAGCGAGATCGTCATAGCGACGGCCCGATACGTACCAGCTGCCGCCCACGCTGAAGTCACCGACGTTGCGGTCCAGATCCACCCGCGCCATCTGTCGCGCTCGACGCGGCAGCAGGTTGCCGTCGTAGCCAGCCGACTTGTCGCGCGGGTCCAGCCAGGTGGCGGTGCCGGTTGCCAGCCATCCAGCCACATGGCCGCTGACCACTGCTTCGGCACCGCGGATACGCGCGTCCTCCACATTGCCCGGCGCCTGTGTCTCGGCGTCGTAGGTGATGAGATCCTCCACCTTGTTGCGGAACGCATTGAGCGACCAGTAGCCCCAGACATAGCTGCCTCGCAGGCCAAGCTCGATGTTCTGCGACTTCTCCGGCTTCAGGTCCGGGCTGCCGTAGTACGGGTAGTACAACTCGTTGAAGGTGGGCGCCTTGAATGCTGTGCCGTAGCTGGCAGTAAGGCGCAGCGTCCGGGTGAACTCCCAACCCCACAGCAGGCTGCCGGTGTTCTTGCCACCGAACTGGCTGTTGTCGTCGCGGCGCACGCTCGCCTGCAGTGACTGGCGTCCGAAGGATTGCTGCCACTGCGCGAACAGGCCGCGATTGATGCGACTGTCGACGGCATAATCCGTCGTGCTGTCCACATCATCACGCTGCCAGTCGAAGCCGGTCGTGAGCAATCCGCCAGCCAAGCCGGTATCCGCTTGCAGCGACCCGATATCGCGGTGCGTGTCGAACCGATCGACATACACACCGTGCAGATAGTCCTTGCTGAAATCACCACTGGTGCCAAGGCTCAACGTGAACGTGAGATTTTTGCTGGGACGATAGTGCACGCGACCACCGACGACCTGGGTCGCGCTTTCGTCGGAGTCGGTGTAGCTGCCGTCGTACCAGTTGTGACCCTCGCTGCGAAACAGGCGCGCGTCCGCATCCCACTGCTCGTCAAAGCGATAGCCGCCCTGCAGGGTAAGCGCGTTGTTGCGGTAACCATCCTTGTCCGGTTGATCGGCGAAACACGCAGCACCTGCTTCGGCAGCGCCAACACGACAGGAGTTGATGCCGTGCGTCTGCTCGTGCGACGCCTCCAGCGCATACCAGCCGTTGCCGCTCTGCCCTGCCAGTCCGGCAGAACCGTTGAGATGGCTGTAACTGCCCACGCCCACGCTGAAGGAAGGCACGAACGCACCTTGCGGGCGCCGGGTAAAAATCTGGATCACGCCACCAATCGCCTCCGAACCGTACAGGCTGGAAAACGGCCCACGCACGATCTCGATACGCTCGATCTGATCAACCGGAATATCCTGCAGTGCCGCCGTGCCGAGCGTGGCGGAGCCGACCTTGATGCCGTCGACAAGTACCAGTACGTGATCGGCTTCGGTGCCACGCAGGAATGCGCTGGTGGATTTGCCCGGGCCGCCATTGTTGGCCAACGCCATGCCCGGCGTGCCTCGCAGCAGGTCCGCGAGTGACGCCGGTTGCAGACGATCGATGTCGGCGCGATCGATCACCGTCACGGCTGAAAGTGTCTGGTCCTGAGTCTGTTCGGTGCGGGTGGCGGTCACCACGACACCATTGAGATCGGTCGCGCTGTCGGCGAACGCAGGAGTAAGAAGGGTCAACAGCGCCGTTGCCAGAATGGAACGGCGGATAAGGGAATAACGGATGGCCAAAGCAATGCTCCTCAGCCGCGCC
This sequence comes from Dyella sp. OK584, assembly GCF_057787755.1. Lineage (NCBI taxonomy): Bacteria > Pseudomonadati > Pseudomonadota > Gammaproteobacteria > Lysobacterales > Rhodanobacteraceae > Dyella > Dyella sp. OK584. The sequence goes on along the minus strand of NZ_CM173542.1, from coordinate 2,058,377 downwards.
TGCCCGCGCGGATTGCATGGGATAAAGGACAGGCGGAAGGAGACTTGGCGGCCATGCGGGAGGCACGACATCCATGACTCGGCCCACCGCCAGTCTGGTCGTACCTCGAGGCCGGTCTCCGGGCTCGCGGGCGAAGACGTATGTCTTCCGGATCGACGCCTTCCCATGCACTTGGCACAGTGGCTGTGTGTCGTTCCGTCGATCCGTAATGGATCGCGCTCGCCTACCGTTGCGGGGGCAGCTCCGGAATAGGTGCATGTGCGCCGCACCGGATTCCCGTTTCAACCACCAACATCATTGCCGGCGGTCACCTCAGGCAGGGGGATGGTAGCAGACGGACGGCTGAAGTCGTTGGGGCTTGGTGGCTGGTCGTGGCGAGTTGCTGTTCAATGGACGGTGGTTTGCGCAGGGACTTGCGCTTTCGTCCTGGAGGGCTTGGTGCTCACATGTCGGAGCGCACCCTGTGCGCGACCGGGTCCTGCCTCAGTGCTGAATGTTGTCGCCAGCGTGCCGCCTGCGCAGCGGGCGTTTCAATCGCCTGCCGGCGCTCGAGTCACTTTTCTTTTGCTGGCCCAAAAGAAAAGTAACCCAAAGAAAATGGCCTGACGAGCTGGCAGCATTTCGATGGATACAAGCGATGGAGATTGGCTCCAGTTCGATGAGCTGCGTGCTACCTCGCTGATAGCGGCTACACCGCAACGCGCCGTGGCGCTGAGGGCACGCAGCGTAGCGAGGCATACAAGCGTTGCAGACTGGTGCCAACTAGCGGCGTCGTGCGCTGCCTAAGGACTGCGGCTATATCGCGGGGCGGCGGGGTATTAAAGGCTTAACGCGTGGGGCGGCGGGTCGGCTGTCATGTGGCGGAAACATCGTAGGTGCTCGCGGGACGGGATTGTGCCTTTCAGCTTTATCGCAAGATTGGCCCCTCACCCCAGCCCTCTCTCCCACAGGGACTACCTTCGGGTCGCCCGCAGGGGAGAGGGAGTTAGGCGCGAAGCAGCGTTGCTTTAAGTCCTCAGTACATCGCCGTCCCGCGGGATAGCCGCTATCCGTGAGGTAGCACGTCACTTGTCCGGCTCGCGTCGATCCTTGGGCTTGTATGCCTCGCCATGCTGCGTCCCCTCAGCGCCACGGCGCGTTGCGGTGTAGCGGCAGTCCATGAGGTAGCACGTCACTTTTCTGACTTGCACCAACCGCCATGTTTGTATCCAACACACCGCTATGAGCTCTTCAGGCCATTTTCTTTGGGTTACTTTTCTTTTGGGCCAGCAAAAGAAAAGTGACTCGGCTGCCGGCAGGCAGTCGAAACGCCCGCCGCGTAGGCGGCACGCTGGCGGAAGCATTAATACAAAAACAAAAGTCACTGGATCCCTGCTTTCGCAGGGATGACGGATAGGGAAGGCTGAGGCGAGATCGGTCGCGCTCAGGGTGCGTCCCTACAACGTACTCCCCATAAAACAAAAGCGCCCGCCCTGCCACCGCAGAACGGGCGCCCCGCCCATCTTCACCGCGCGGACATCACTCCTTGCGGAAAGTCAGATGCCCCTGCACCGCATCCACCACAACAATGTCGCCGGGCGAGAAGCGGCCTTCGAGAATCTCCTTCGCCAGCGGATTCTCCAACTGCTGCTGGATCGCACGCTTGAGCGGCCGCGCACCATACACCGGGTCGAAGCCCACGTTGCCAAGCAGATCCAGCGCCTTGTCGCCAATCTCCAGCTTAAGCCGGCGCTCGGCCAGACGCTTCTCCAGATACGCCAGCTGGATCTTCGCGATGGCACGAATCTGCCCCTTCCCAAGCGGACGGAACACCACCAGCTCGTCGAGGCGGTTGATGAACTCCGGACGGAAGTGCGCCTGCACCACACCTAGCACCGAAGCCTTCATCTGCATGTAATCGGCCTCGCTGTCGCCAGCGTGCTCCTGGATCATCTGCGAGCCGAGGTTGGAGGTCATCACGATGACAGTGTTGCGGAAGTCCACCGTGCGACCTTGTCCATCGGTGAGGCGTCCGTCGTCGAGCACCTGCAGCAGAATGTTGAACACATCCGGATGCGCCTTCTCCACTTCGTCCAACAGGATCACGCTGTACGGACGGCGACGCACTGCCTCGGTGAGATAACCACCCTCTTCATAGCCGACATAGCCCGGAGGCGCGCCGATCAAGCGGCTCACGGAGTGTTTCTCCATGAACTCGCTCATGTCGATGCGCACCATCGCGTCCTGCGTGTCGAACATGAACTCCGCCAGCGCCTTGCACAGTTCGGTCTTGCCCACGCCCGTGGGGCCGAGGAACAGGAACGAGCCATAGGGACGATTCGGATCGGACAGGCCAGCACGCGCGCGGCGGATCGCATCGGACACCGCACGCACCGCTTCGTCCTGGCCCACCACGCGCTTGTGCAGCGCATCCTCCATGTGCAGCAATTTCTCGCGCTCGCCTTCCAGCATCTTGCTGACCGGAATACCGGTCCAGCGCGACACCACCTCGGCGATTTCCTCTTCGGTGACGCGATCCTGCACCAGCTTGAAATCCTGCTTTTCGGCGGCTTGCGCGGCGGCGAGCTGCTTTTCCAGTTCCGGCAGCTTGCCGTACTGGATCTCGCTCATCTTGGCGTAGTCCTGCCGGCGCTGTGCCGCCTCGAGTTCAAGGCGCGCAGCCTCGATCTGCTCCTTAACCTTGGTGGCGCCCTGCAGTGCAGCCTTTTCGGACTTCCATATCTCGTTGAGGTCGGAGAACTCGCGCTCAAGTTTTTCGATGTCCGCTTCGAGATCGGCCAGACGCTTCTTCGATGCTTCGTCAGTTTCCTTCTTCAGCATCTCGCGCTGAATCTTCAGCTGAATCAGGCGACGCTCCAGGCGATCGAGTTCTTCTGGCTTGGAATCGATTTCCATGCGGATGCGCGAGGCCGCCTCGTCCATCAGGTCGATGGCCTTGTCGGGCAGCTGGCGATCGGGGATGTATCGATTGGATAGCGTGGCCGCGGCGACGATGGCCGGATCGGTGATTTCCACGCCGTGATGCACCGCGTAGCGCTCCTTGAGGCCGCGCAGGATCGCGATGGTGTCCTCCACGCTGGGCTCACCCACAAAGATCTTCTGGAAGCGACGTTCCAGCGCGGCGTCCTGCTCGATGTACTTGCGGTACTCGTCCAGCGTGGTGGCGCCGATGCAATGCAGCTCGCCACGCGCCAGCGCGGGTTTGAGCATGTTGCCAGCGTCCATGGCGCCGTCGGCCTTGCCGGCGCCGACCATGGTGTGCAATTCGTCGATGAAGAGAATGACACGGCCTTCCTGCTTGGACAGATCGTTGAGCACCGCCTTGAGGCGCTCCTCGAACTCGCCGCGGAACTTGGCACCGGCGATCAACGCACCCATGTCCAGCGCAAGCACGCGACGGTCACGCAAGCCTTCAGGTACTTCGCCCTTGACGATGCGCTGCGCCAGCCCTTCGACGATGGCGGTCTTGCCGACACCCGGCTCGCCGATCAGCACGGGATTGTTCTTGGTGCGACGTTGCAGCACCTGGATGGTGCGGCGGATTTCTTCGTCACGACCGATCACCGGATCGAGCTTGCCGCTCTCCGCGCGCGCCGTGAGATCAATGCAGTATTTCTCCAGCGCCTGGCGCTGCTCCTCGGCGTTTTCGCTCTGCACCTTTTCGCCGCCGCGCAACTTGTCGATGGCGGCTTCGATGTTGGCCTTGGTTGCACCGGCAGTCTTGAGCGACGCACCCAGCTCGCCCTTGTCTTCCAGTGCGGCAAGCACGAACAGCTCGCTGGCAATGAACTGGTCGCCGCGCTGTTGCGCGAGCTTGTCGGTGAGATTGAGCAGGCGCGTCAGTTCGTTGCCGACGTGCACATTGCCTTCCTGGCCGCTGACGCGCGGCAGTCGTTCGATCTGTTCGTTCACGCGCTGGCGCAATGCCGGCACGTTGACCTGCGCCTGCGTGAGCAGCGGCGCGGTCGAGCCGCCTTGCTGGTCGAGCAGCGCGGCCATGACGTGCACCGGTTCAAGCATGTTGTTGTCACGTCCGACCGCCATCGATTGCGCATCGGCCAGCGCCTGCTGGAAGCGCGACGTAAGTTTGTCCATTCGCATGGGCATGTCCCCTCATCAATAGGATCTGGCGGCCACGCCGCCACTGCACCTACAGATGCGGACGCCGCCGTGCGATTCAAGCGCGGCAGCGGCCTTCCGTATAGCGGTATTTCAGCCTGTCCATAGGTCGCCTTCACATTTGTCTTGCTAGGCTCGTTCCCGTGTTATCGCCCTCGCCAATTTCGGTCATGTCCGCTCAACCGCCCCTTCCGGCGCCGCCCTTGCCAGGCGTGGACGATCATTGGGCCATGTTTCTCGATGTGGACGGCACGTTGCTGGATTTTTCCGATCAACCCGACCAGGTATGCGTCGACACGCGCCTGCGCGATTTGATCGAGGATCTCCACGCCACGCTCGACGGCGCGCTCGCGCTGGTGAGTGGGCGCAGCCTGGATGACCTGGACGACCTGTTTGGCCATCCGCCGTGGGCGATGGCCGGCCTGCATGGATTGGAGCTGCGCGGCGCCGATGGCCGTTACCGCGGCGTGCATATCGGCTCGGCCCGACGCACGCTGGTGCGAGACATGGCGGGCGCCATCGCCGCCGGCCTGCCCGGCGTGATGCTGGAAGACAAAGGCATGGCGGTGGCTTTGCACTGCCGCACGTCTCCCCAGCAATTTGACGCCTTGCGCGAGCGTGTGGAGTCGGTACTGCCCAGCCTTGCCGGCTACGAAATGCAGCAAGGCAATCTGGTGATCGAGCTGAAGCCCGAAGGCATGGACAAGGGCAAGGCCGTGTCGAGTCTGCTGGCGCGCTGGCCGTTCAACGGCCGCCTGCCCGTCTATGTCGGCGACGACCTTACCGACGAACATGGCTTTGCCACGGCCAACCTGGAAAGTGGGCTGAGCGTGCGCGTTGGCACTCGCGAGCCCAGCCTCGCGCGCTATTCGCTGCCCGAGCCTGCCGCTGCGCGGGCCTGGCTGTTCCGCGTGCTGCACGCGCTCAAGCATGGAGCCCTCTCACATGCCAACTCCCACGGAGGAAACGCCTGACAACCAGTCCAGCCTGGCACTGGGTGTCATAGGCAACGGCAGCGTTGCTGCACTGATCGACGGGCACGGTCGCATCGTGTGGTGCTGCCTGCCGCGCTTCGATGGCGACGCGAGCTTCTGCGCGCTGCTGTCGCCTCAGTGTGAAGGTGGCGATTGGACCATCCAGCTCGAAGATTTCGAGCGCGCCGAGCAGCACTACATGCCCAACACGGCAGTGCTGGTCACGCGGCTTTACGACAGGCATGGCGGGGGTGTGGAGCTGGTCGACTATGTGCCCCGATTCCGCTCCCACGGACGCTTCTATCACCCGGTATTGATCGCACGGCGCGTGCGACCGCTCGGAGGCTCGCCACGCATTCGCGTGCTGCTGCGGCCGCTATGTGGCTATGGGAGCGGCAAGCCTTCAACCACCGCCGGCAGCAATCACATTCGCTTCCTGCTGAACGGCGTGGTCCAGCGCCTGACCAGCGACGTCGCCTCGCCGATGATCGAGCGCGCACTGCCCTTCATCCTGGAGCGACCCGCGCACTTCGTGTTCGGCCCCGATGAAACGCTTGCGCATAGTCCCGCCGATTTCATTCATCACACCCTGGAAAGCACGCTCGAATACTGGCGCGAATGGGTGCGCAATCTCTCGGTGCCGTACGAGTGGCAGGACGCCGTGATCCGCGCAGCGATCACGCTGAAGCTTTGCCAGTACGAGGCCACCGGCGCCATTGTCGCCGCGCTCACCACTTCCATTCCCGAATCGCCCGGCTCTGCGCGCAACTGGGACTACCGGTATTGCTGGCTTCGCGATGCGGCCTTCACCGTGCGTGCCCTCAATCGCCTGGGCGCCACGCGAAGCATGGAGGAGTACATCCGCTATGTGTTCAACCTCATAGCGGCCGATGGCGAGCGTGAGATAGGCCCTGTGTTCGGCATCACGTTCGAGCACGAGCTGACCGAGACGCAGGTGAGCACGCTGGCCGGCTATCGCAACATGGGGCCCGTGCGCGTGGGCAACGATGCCTGGCGCCAGCGGCAGAACGATGTTTACGGTTCGGTAGTCGTTGCCTCGGCGCAGCTGTTCTTCGACCGACGGCTGGAGCACCCGGGCGACGAGCTCACGTTTCGCCGGCTCGAACGCATGGGCCAGATGGCGCTGCGCATGGCCGAGGAGCCGGATGCCGGCCTGTGGGAATACCGCGGCCGCGCCGCGGTACACACTTATTCCGCTGCAATGTGCTGGGCTGCCTGCGACCGTCTGGCGCATATCGCCACGGAGCTTGGCCTTGACGAGCGCGCCCGCTACTGGCACGACGAAGCCGTCGCGCTGCACGGACGCATAGAAGCGCGCACGTGGAACGCCAAGCTCGGCACGTTCGTCGATGCATACGATGGCGAACATCTCGACGCGAGCCTTTTGCTGCTTGCCGACATTGGCTTTGTCGACAGCATGGACCCTCGCTTCATCGCCACCGTGGACGCCATCGGCAGCGCGCTCGGACGCGGCGACTATCTGTTCCGCTACATCGCGCCGGATGACTTCGGCGCTCCCGAAACCAGCTTCAACATCTGCACGTTCTGGTACATCGAAGCGCTGGCGGCTACCGGTCGCAGGGAACGCGCCCGCGCCATGTTCGAGCACATGCTCACGCAGCGTAATCCGCTGGGCCTGCTGTCTGAGGACATCGCGCCGTCCACCGGCGAGCACTGGGGCAATTTTCCGCAAACCTATTCGATGGTGGGCCTGATCCAGGCCGCCATGCGCCTGTCACGGCGCTGGGAGGACGCATTGTGATGATTCCGGGACGTGAAAGCGGCCAGGGACGGCTAGTAGTGGTTTCCAATCGGGTGGCACTGCCGGACCAGACCGCCACAGGCGGACTGGCCTCGGCCATGAGGGCGGCGTTGCAGGAGCGCGGCGGACTGTGGTTCGGCTGGAGCGGCAAAGTGGCGCGGCAAACGGGTGGCGAAGTCCATCGCCAGCGGGATGGCAACGTCGAGTACACCACGATCGATCTATCGCGCAACGACCACGATGATTTCTACGACGGCTTTGCCAACCGCACCTTGTGGCCGCTGTTGCATTACCGGCCCGACCTGGTCGATTACGACCGCAAGCACCTGGCCGGCTATCTGCGCGTCAATAACCTGTTTGCCGAAGAGCTGATGTCGCTTATCGGCCCCCACGACCTGGTGTGGATCAACGACTATCACCTGATTCCGCTGGCGGCCATGTTGCGTCAGCGCGGCGTGCGCAATCGCATCGGATTCTTCCTGCACACGCCCCTGCCCGCTGCGGGGCTGCTGATCGCATTACCACATCATCAGGAGTTGCTGGAGACACTGGCCAGCTACGACCTGGTAGGCGTGCATACGTCGCGCGACCGTCGTTCGCTGGAGGAGTATTTCCTGCATGAAATCGGTGCGACCCGGCGACGCGACGGACGCATCCAGACGTCCAGTGGAAGGCGGTTCCGTGTCGAATCCCTTCCCATCGGCATCGACACACTCGAAGTTGCCGAAAGCGCCAGTCACGCCGACGAACACGAAGAGATCCACCAGCTGCGCCAGAGCCTCGAGGGCCGCGCCATGATCATCGGCGTGGACCGCCTGGATTATTCCAAGGGCCTGCCCGAACGATTCCATGCATACGCGCGCCTGCTCGAGCGCTCACCACAACTGCATCGCAAGGTCACTTTCCTGCAGATCGCCCCGCCCTCTCGCGGCGGCGTGCTGGAATACCGCCAGATCCGCAGAGAACTGGAGCGCAGCGCTGGCCACATCAACGGCATGTATGCGGCGCCGGACTGGGTGCCGATCCGCTACGTCAACAACTCGTTCCCGCACAGTCTGCTCAGCGGCTACTACCGCACGGCACGTGTGGGACTGGTGACGCCGTTACGTGACGGCATGAACCTTGTCGCCAAGGAATATGTCGCCAGCCAGGATCCGCAGGACCCGGGCGTGCTGGTTCTTTCGCGCTTCGCCGGCGCCGCGCAGGAGTTGGGCGACGCGCTGCTGGTCAATCCTGCCGACACGGAGGAAGTCGCCGAAGCGCTGGGCATCGCGCTCACCATGCCGCTGCACGAGCGCCGCGTGCGCTGGCGCCGCATGATGGACGTGCTGGAAAAACAGGACGTGACGGCGTGGCGCAAGGCGTTCTTGCAGAGACTTGCCCAGTAAGCGCCATGGCTTTCGCACTGCGCTGTTTGCTCTTCTGCAGGAGCGCACCCTGTGCGGGGCAAGACCTGCGGAGAGAGGTAACGGCCCGGCTCCGCGGTCGCACACGGGGTGCGCTCCTACAAGACCTCGCCGGAATGATCGGGAATCTAGCCTTGCAGCCAGATCAAACTGGCAAAGCGCCCGCTTTGCGCCCCATCACGACGATAGGAAAAAAAGCGTTCATCGATACGCGTATCGAATCCACCGCCATGCACGCTGGTCACACCCGCAGCGCGCAGACGTCGCCGCGCCAGGCCTGCGAGATCGCATAGCCAATGCCCCGGACGAGTCGGGACGAAGCAATCGCTCGCTTCCCCATCTGTCGTGAGAAAGGCTTCATGCACTTCCTCGCCTACCTCGTAGCTGGCTGTGCCAATGCACGGTCCGAGCCATGCCATCACCTGCGCGGGCGGCACAGGCAAGGAGGCCAATGTCGCTTCGAGCACGCCACCCGACAGACCGCGCCATCCGGCGTGCGCTGCGGCCACCGCGCCGCCATCGAATGTGCAGAACAGCACCGGCAGGCAGTCGGCAGTAAGGATGGCCAACGGCTCGCCGATGCGGCGGGTCATGGCGGCATCCGCGCGCGGCTCGTCGTCGCGGTCTGCACCGTCAACCTCCGCCACATCGATGCCGTGCACCTGCTGCAGCCAGTGCGGCGCCCGCTCCAGCCCCAGCGCTGATTGCAGCGCGGCTCGGTTGACGGCCACTGCCTCCACCGAATCACCCGAGCGCGCGCCGAGATTGAGGCTGGCGTACGCATCCGTCGACACGCCCGGCCCCTGTCGAGTGCTCACTGTGGCGCGCACGCGGCTAGGCGCCGGCCAGTCCGGGATGATCCAGTGATCACTCGCACTCATGCGTTTACTGCCAGTCGCCGGGATCGGCCTGTGCGGCATCGGCGCGCAACGCATCCACCAGCGCCTGCTGGTCGGCCGGCCGTTCCGCGCTGAAGGACATCGGCTCGTGGGTGACCGGGTGTTCGAACGCCAGCCGCTCGGCATGCAGTGCCTGACGGCGGAATCCACGCAACGCCGCCACCAGCTCGGCACTGGCCCCCTTGGGCAGCCTCAAGCCGCCGCCGTACAGCGGGTCGCCGATCAGCGGATGACCGATATGCGCCAAGTGCACGCGGATCTGGTGGGTTCGGCCCGTCTCCAGGCTGCACTGGATCAGGCTATGGGCGCGGAAGCGCTCGCGCAGACGGTAGTGGGTGACGGCGTGTTTGCCGTCTTCCTCGTCACGCACGGCCTGGCGCAGTCGATCGCCCATATGGCGGCCGATCGGTGCGTCCACCGTGCCACCCGCCACCAGCGTGCCGAGCACCACGGCCTCGTACTGCCGCTCCACGTCGTGGCGGGACAGCATGTCCACCAGGGCGGTGTGTGCCGCCAGCGTCTTGGCGACCACCATCAGTCCGGAGGTGTCCTTGTCCAGCCGATGCACGATGCCGCCGCGCGGCAGCTGGGCCAGGATCGGATCGTGGTGCAGCAGCGCGTTCAGCACCGTGCCAGCACTATTTCCTGCGCCCGGATGCACCACCAGTCCGGCCGGCTTGTTCAGCACCAGCACGTACTCGTCCTCGTGGACGATGTCCAGCGCGATGGCCTCCGGGGCCAGCTCCACCTCATTTTCCAGCTCGGCCTCCAACTGAACCCTTTCCCCGCCGCGCAACAGCTGGCGGGGCGGCGCCGCGGCGCCATTCAGCATCACCGCGCCGGCCTTGATCCACGCGGTGAGGCGGGAGCGCGAATAGTCGGGGAACATCTCGGCCAATGCCTGGTCGAACCTCCGACCCGCGGCGGACAGGGGCACCGTGGCCTCATGACGGATGGTCGTCATGGCCGCCTGCCCGGGCAACCGGTGGTTTCGGCTATCATCCCTTTTCGATCAAACATCTGAACCCTTTCTCATGCGCGTAACCAAGCTGCAGGCTTTCAAAGTCCTTGTCGTGCTCGCCATCGCTCTCTCGATGAGTGCGTGCTCGATGTTCGGCCACAAGAAGGAAACCAACGATACGCTGCCGATGGACAAGCTTTACGCCAAGGCCCACGACTCGATGGAACATGCCGACTATTCGGCAGCCAGCAAAGCGTACCAGCGCCTGATCGCGCGTTTTCCGTCCGGCGACTTCAACGAGCAGGCCCAGCTTGACCTGGCTTACTCGCAGTACAAGGACAACCAGCCGGACGACGCCTACTCCACGGTCAACCGCTTCATCAAGACGTATCCGACCCACAAACATGTGGATTATGCCTATTACCTGCGCGGTCTGATCAATTTTGACCGTACCGGCGGTGCCATGGAGCGCCTCCTGCAGTCTGGCGAACCGCAGACTCGCCGCGATCAGGGCTTCAATCTGAAGTCGTTCGACGACTTTTCCGAGCTGTCGCGCCGCTTCCCGGACAGCGCCTACACCGCCGATGCCCGCCAGCGCATGATCTACCTGCGCAACCTGCTGGCCCAGTTCGAAATCAACGTGGCCGAGTACTACCTGCGCAACAAGGCCTATGTCGCCTCGGCGGACCGCGCCCAGTACGTGATCGAGCATTACCAGCAGGCGCCGCAGACCGGCGACGCGCTGGCCATCCTCACCCGCAGCTACCTGGGCATGGACCGGAAGCCGCTGGCCGATCAGACGCGTCAGGTGCTGGCGATGAATTACCCGAGCCACCCGTACCTGACCGACCCGAAGTGGCCGCACTCGCCGTCGCTGATCCGCAAGATGATTCCGTTCTCGGGTCACCACTGACCGAACGCCAGGGTTTCCCAGGGACGTAAAAAAGCCGGTGAGCGCAAGCCCACCGGCTTTTTCTTTACCTGTCGTAGCCCACCACGTGCGCGCCTAGCCGAGGTCGTGACTGCTCACTTCCAGCCGGAGGTGATCGGATACCGCCGCTCGCGTCCAAACGCCCGCGTGGTTACCCGTGGGCCCGGCGCGGATTGCCTGCGCTTGAATTCGTTGAGCAGCACCAGCCGCACCACGCGACGCACGGTATCGGCATGGAAACCCTGCGCGGCGATCTCCGCCTGCGACTGCTCGGCCTCGATGAAGCGGGACAGGATGGCGTCCAGCTCGTCGTAGGGCGGCAGCGAATCCTGATCGGTCTGGTTGTCGCGCAACTCGGCCGAAGGCGGACGATCGATCACCTCGGAAGGAATCGCCTCCGGCTCGCCCAGCCGCGCCGCGTGCGCATTGCGCCAGCGCGACATGCGATAGACCACGGTCTTGTAGACGTCCTTCAGTGGCGCGTAGGCGCCGCACATGTCGCCGTACAGCGTGGCGTAGCCCACCGCCATCTCGCTCTTGTTGCCAGTGGCCAGCAGCAGGCGACCGTGTTTGTTGGAGAGCGCCATCAGCGTCACGCCACGCGTGCGCGACTGCAGGTTCTCCTCGGTGGTGTCGGCCGACTTGCCGGCGAACGCAGGCGCCAGCGCACCAAGGAAAGCATCGACCATCGGCTCGATATCGATGACGTGATAATCCACGCCCAGTTGCACCGCCTGCGCGCGCGCGCCGTCCAGTGATAGCTGCGAGGTGTAGCGCGTGGGCATCATCACTGCCGTTACGCGCGGCGCACCCAGCGCGTCCACCGCCAGCGCCAGCGTCAACGCCGAGTCGATGCCGCCAGACAAACCGAGCAGCACGCCGGAAAAACCGTTCTTGTCGATGTAGTCGCGAATGCCGCGCACCAGCGCCGCGTATAGCGTGGCCTCGGACGACGCATCCGGCACGCCAGACCAGCCTTCGGCGCGCAACGTGCGCGTCTCGCTGTCGAACTCAGCCCACAGCATGGCGTCGACGAAATGCGGCGCGCGCGCCGCAATGGAGCCGTCGCCATTCACCAGCAGCGAGCCACCGTCATAGACCACTTCATCCTGGCCGCCGATGAGGTTGAGATAGACGATCGCGCAGCCGGTTTCCTTCGCGCGGGCAACCAGCACTTCCTCGCGCGAGGACTGCTTGGCGTCATCCCACGGCGAGGCGTTGATCACCACGATCAGCTCGGCACCGGCCGCCGCCGCCTTCGCGGCCGGCTCGGGTTCCCAGATGTCCTCGCAGATCAGCATGCCTACGTGCACGCCTTCGATCATCGCGACAGCACTGTTACGCCCGGGGCGGAAATAACGCTTGTCGTCGAACACGCCGTAGTTCGGCAGCGCCTGCTTGTGCGTGGTCAGTTCGATGCGTCCGCCGCGCAGCAGGCTGGCGGCGTTGTACACCTCGCCTTCGCTGTGCGGGTGGCCCACCAGCGCGGCGACGCCGTTGGTCGCACCTGCCAACGCGTTGAGTTCACACTGGCACGCGGCGAGGAAGCTCGGTCGCAGCAGCAGATCTTCCGGCGGATAACCGCTCAACGTCAGCTCCGGGAACACCACCAGGTCAGCACCGCCTTCGCGGCCCTGCGATACCAGATCTCCCACCTTGGCCGCGTTTGCCGCGACCGCACCGACCGGGAAATCGAACTGCGCAAGCGCGAGGCGTAGGGAGGGCATACCGATGAATCCGTGTTCTAGGTAGCTCCCTATGATACCCGAGGCGCCGCTTGGACTTCGTCTATCGACCCACCGGCGGGACCAGCAGCAGTGTCGCCAGAGTGAGCATGAAAGCGGCCACCGCCACGTCGAACACGCGCCACGCCACTGGACTGCGAAACACCGGCAGCAGCATCCGGGCACCGTAGCCCAGGGAAAGAAACCACAGCACGCTGGCCGTGGAAGCGCCACCCGCAAAGGCCCAGCGCCCTTCGCCGTTGTAATGCGTGGAAAGGCTCCCCAGCAGCACGACCGTGTCCAGGTACACGTGCGGATTGAGCAGGGTGAACCCCAGGCAGGCGAGCACGATGCGGCCACGGCTGCTCGCACCATTGCCGGCCGGCTGCAGCCCGCTTTCGCCTCGCCATGCACGCCACAGCGCCAGCAGGCCGTAGGCCGCCAGAAACGCCGCGCCCGCGTAGCGCAACCACTGCAGCAACCCGGGATGCCGCTGCACCGCCAGGCCCATGCCGGCGACGCCGAGCAGGATCAGGCTGATGTCGGCCAGGATGCACACCAGCACCACGGAACCGACGTGGCTTCGCTGCAGTCCTTGCCGCAGCACGAAGGCGTTCTGCGCGCCAATGGCGATGATCAGGCCCGCACCCGCGCCGAGCCCGGCCAGGTAAGCCGAAGAGATCATGGGGGAATACCTCGAAAAAGGTGGGTACTTTGGCGCACGCCCTATGTTCAGTAAAATTAATTATTCTTATCCAAGTTCAGATTTTCTAATCATGGCGCCATGAGCCTGCTCAATCCCCAACTCGCCGCGTTCGCCGCCGTCCTCGACGAAGGCAGCTTCGACGGCGCGGCGCAGCGCCTCGCACTCACGCCATCGGCGATCTCGCAACGAATCAAGGCACTGGAAGATCGCCTGGGTCAGGTGCTGATCCTGCGCCGCACGCCATGCACGGCCACTGCCGCTGGCGAACGCCTGTTGCGCAGCGTGCAGCAGATGCGGTTGCTGGAGGCGGAAACGCTGGAGGCTTTCCACGTGGAGCCCACGAGCGCGGGGCCGACATCGGTGGCGATCGCGGTCAACGCAGACTCGCTCGCTACCTGGTTTCTGTCCGCACTGGCTGATCTGCACCAGCAGCACCAGTTGTTGTTCGACGTGCGCGTGGAAGACCAGGACCACACCACCGACCTGCTCCGGGATGGCTCGGTGCTGGGTGCGATCACCGCCGAGGCGCATCCGGTGCAGGGTTGCAGTGTGAAAAAACTGGGCGTGATGCGTTACCTGCCGGTGGCCTCGCCTGCCTTCGTCGCGCGGCACTTTCCGCGTGGTGTCGATGCCTCTTCACTCGGCAAGGCGCCGATGCTGGTGTTCAATCGCAAGGATGCGCTGCAGTGGCGTTTCATCCGCAGCGTGACGCGCGCGCGACTGGCGCCGCCGATGCACTACCTACCCTCTTCCACCGCTTTCGTCGAAGGCGCCGCATGGGGTCTAGGTTGGGCGATGGCGCCGGAGTCGATGGCGGAAAAGCCTCTTGCGGCAGGCACGCTGCAGGCGATGGGGCCCGGCCGCTGGCTGGACGTGCCGCTGTACTGGCAACACTGGTCGATCCGCTCGGCCACGCTATCGACGGTGACCGACACGCTATTGCGCACCGCACGCCAAGGTCTTCGCCAGCATCGCTGAGCAAAGAAAAAAGGGCCGCATCGCTGCGGCCCTTTTCTTATCGGTCGTAGAGACCCGATTATTTCTTCATCAGACCTGCGAGGGCCTTGCCGAGGTCAGCCGGCGACTTCACCGTGGTGACGCCAGCCTTCTCCAGCGCAGCGAACTTGGCTGCTGCCGTGCCCTTGCCGCCGGAGATGATCGCGCCGGCGTGGCCCATGCGCTTGCCAGCTGGAGCCGAAGCACCCGCGATGAACGACACCACCGGCTTGGTCACGTACTCGCCGATGAACTCGGCGGCGTCTTCTTCAGCGCTGCCGCCGATTTCGCCGACCATGATGATGCCTTCGGTCTGCGGATCGTCCTGGAACAGCTTCAGGCAGTCGATGAAGCTCAAGCCGTTGATCGGATCGCCACCGATGCCGATCACGGTGGACTGGCCCAGGCCTTCATTGGTGGTCTGGAACACGGACTCGTAAGTCAGCGTGCCCGAACGCGACACGATGCCGACTTTGCCCGGCATGTGGATGTGGCCCGGCATGATGCCGATCTTGCACTCGCCCGGGGTGATGATGCCGGGGCAGTTCGGCCCGATCAGCACGGTTTCCGGATGCTGTGCCAGCACGTTCTTCACGCGCAGCATGTCCAGCACCGGGATGCCCTCGGTGATCGCCACGATCACGCGGATGCCCGCGTCGATGGCTTCGAGGATCGAGTCGGCGGCGAACGGCGGCGGCACGAAGATGACGGACGCATCAGCGCCGGTTTCGTCGACCGCTTCGGACACGCTGTTGAAGACCGGCAGGCCGATGTGCTCGCTGCCGCCCTTGCCCGGAGTGATACCGCCGACAACCTTGGTGCCGTAATCCAGCGCCTGCTGCGCGTGGAAGGTGCCCTGCTGGCCGGTAAAGCCCTGCACGAGGACCTTGGTGTTCTTGTTAACGAGAACGCTCATGGTTCAGTTGCTCCTCAGCCCTGGGCCGCAGCCACGGCTTTCTTCGCCGCGTCGTTGAGATCGTCAGCCGGCGTGATCGCCAGGCCAGAGTTGGCGAGCAGTTCGCGGCCCAGTTCCACGTTGGTGCCCTGCAGGCGCACCACGACCGGAATCTTCAGGCCCACTTCCTTCACCGCGGCGATGATGCCCTCGGCAATCAGGTCGCAGCGCACGATGCCGCCGAAGATGTTGACTAGGATGGCCTTCACCTTGTCGGAGGAGAGGATCAGCTTGAACGCCTCGGTGACGCGTTCCTTGGTGGCACCGCCGCCCACGTCGAGGAAGTTGGCCGGCTCACCGCCTGCCAGCTTGATCACGTCCATGGTAGCCATGGCCAGACCGGCGCCGTTGACCATGCAGCCGATGGTGCCGTCCATGGTCACGTAGTTGAGGTTGTGCTGCACGGCAGCGGCCTCGGCGGCATCTTCCTGGGTCAGGTCGCGCATGGCGGCCAGATCGGCGTGACGGAACTCGGCGTTGTCGTCGGAGTTGACCTTGCCGTCGAGCGCGGCGAGGTTGCCGTCCTCGAGGATGGCGAGCGGGTTCAGCTCGACCAGGGCCAGGTCCTTCTCGTTGAACAGCTTGTACAGGCCCAGCATGATCTTGGTCAGCTGGCCGACCTGCTTCGCATTGAGGTCCATGGCGAAGCCGAGCTGGCGGCACTGGTACGGCTGCAGGCCCTCGACGAAGTCCACCACGATGGTGTGGATGTCTTCCGGCGTGTCCTTGGCGACCTGCTCGATGTCCACGCCGCCGTGCTTGGAGGCGATGAACGACACCGACTTGGTGTCACGGTCCACCAGGATCGACAGGTACAGTTCCTTGGCGATGTTGGTCGCGTCGGTCACCAGCACCAGGTTCACCGGCAGCGCGCGGCCGGCGGACTGGTAGGTTTCCATGCTGGTGCCGAGCATGCCCTTGGCAGCGGCGCGGACATCATCGAGGCTCCGGCAGAACTTGACGCCGCCGGCCTTGCCGCGGCCGCCTGCGTGAATCTGTGCCTTGACCATCCACTGCGAACCACCAAGGTGCTTGGCGGCGTCGACAGCGGCATCGGGAGAGTTGGCTACTTTGCCCGGCGGAACGGCGATGCCGTACTGCGCGAACAGTTCTTTGGCCTGGTACTCGTGGAAATTCATTCGATACCTCGAGCGAACGGGGAAACGTGAGGCCGCGCCGGGCTGTGGGGCCTGGGCGGTCGAGGAGAGCGACGGCGATACGAGCGCTGCCGGGATGCAGTGCGCCGCCGCCTGCCTGTCGACATGACGAAAACCGCGCAATACGGCCGCCTATTTTCGCGGAACCGGCCCCCAATGGAAAGGGGCGGCCCTGCCGGGGGCCTCGGATAGGTCGTTCGGCGGAGGGGTACTTCAAGCCGTGAAGACCGCGTCTATACTGGTTCGGACCGCCCGGTCAGGCCACGTCGAGAGTACCCAGCCAGGTGTCCAGCGCCGCACAGCCCGCGTACCCCAGCGCCCGTCCGTCACCCGAGGCGGCGCGTCATGAGCTCCTGTTTCTCAACTGTTTCCGCCTGGCCCAGGCACTGGTCTACATCGGCCTGGCGCTGAGCCCCAATGCCCTGGGCTGGCCAAAACTGACCGATGTGGCATTGGCCCGCGGTGTGGCGGTGCTGTTCCTGCTGTTTGCGCTGGGCATGCTCTCGCTCACCCGGCGCTCCACGCCGTGGATCCGCCTGACCGTTTCGGGCGCACTGGTGGTGGACATCATCGCGGCGGTGCTGGCCATCGCCACCATGCACGATGCGCGTATCGGCATCGCCATGATGCTGGCCGTCAATCTCGCTGCCGGTGCCTTGATCCTGCCGCTGCGGCTGTCCTGCTTCTTCGCCGCACTGGCGACGCTGGGCGTGCTTGGTCATTCGGTATTCGAGGTACAGCACGGCGATGTCGGCTTAGACCGCGAACTGCTCGAATCGAGCCTGTTCGGGTTGGCCTACTTCTCCATCACCGTGCTGTGCTACGTGCTGAGCCGGCAGATCCGTGCCACCGAGGCGCT
Organism: Dyella sp. OK584; assembly: GCF_057787755.1. NCBI lineage: Bacteria > Pseudomonadati > Pseudomonadota > Gammaproteobacteria > Lysobacterales > Rhodanobacteraceae > Dyella > Dyella sp. OK584. The sequence goes on along the minus strand of NZ_CM173542.1, from coordinate 2,040,907 downwards.
GGCCGAGCAGCGCGGCGTTGACCTGGCCAACCTGGCACAGGTAAACGAGCTGATCATCCGTCGCATGAAGACCGGCGTACTGCTGGTTGACGACGCCAACCGCATCCACCAGATCAACGAATCTGCCTGGATGCTGCTGGGCAATCCTGCCGCCGACCAGCGCGACCTTGGCCGCGTGGCGCCGGAGCTGTCGCGCCGCCTGTATCACTGGATGACCTCCGGCAAGCTGGACGAATCGGCCACCCAATTGGCCGACGGTGTGCCCGAAGTCGTGCCGCGCTTCAGCCGCCTGGCGCCCAACGACGACTCGCACGTGCTGATCTTCCTGGACGACACCTCGCTGGTGTCCCGTCGTGCGGAGGAACTGACGCTCAGCTCGCTGGGTCGCCTGTCGGCTTCTATCGCGCATGAGATCCGCAACCCGCTGGCGGCGATCCGCTATTCCGCGCAGTTGCTGGCCGAGTCGCACGACCTGCCTCCGACCGATCAGCGCATGGTGGAGATCATCAACAACCACTGCGTGCGACTCAACGAGATCATCGAGAACATCCTGCAGCTATCGCGGCGCGAGCGCTCCCGCCCGGAGACGCTGGACCTGGGCCATTGGGCCAACCAGTTCGTGGACGAATACCGCCAGGGCAACGACCTGGGCGAGGATTCGCTGCGTGTGATCCAGGCCAGCACACCCGTCGCGGCAGTTGCCGACCCGCAACAGCTACAGCAAGTGGTGTGGAACCTGGTGCAGAACGCGCTGCGCTACGGCCGCATGCCCAGCGAACCAGCGCGCGTGATGGTGGTGGCGCGGCATGGCGAACATGGCGTGCCCATTCTGGAAGTGATCGACCGCGGCCCCGGTATCGCACCGAAGGTAGCGGCGCAGATCTTCGAGCCGTTCTACACCACGCACGAATACGGCACGGGTCTTGGCCTGTATCTGGCTCGGCAGATGAGCGAGGCGAACCAGGCGTCACTGGAATATGTGCGCGTGGCCGGCGGCGGCAGCTGCTTCCGTCTGGTGCTGACGCCGGCGCGGATGGGCAAGGCGACGGGCGACGCGGCGGCCACAGGCTGACGCGGCGCGCCTCGGTGCGCGCCTACAAGTCAGACACAAATGCAGGGCAGCGCGAACCCTCAGGTTTCGCGCACGATCAACTCCACCGGCAAGACCTCTGACTGCGCTGATTCATCGCCGATCAGCGCCAGCGCCTTGCGCGCCAGCAGCGTGCCGCCCGCCTGCCAGTCCTGCCGCACCGAACTCAAGGGCGGCAGAAAGCTGGCCGCCAGCGGCATGTCGTCGTAGCCGACCACCGAGACATCGCTCGGCACCGTGCGGCCGAGCTGGTTCAGTCCACGAATCGCGCCCATCGCCAACAGATCGCTGCACGCGAATACCGCATCGAACGGCACCTTGCGCGCGGCCAGCGAGAACACCGCATCCATGCCCGAAGCGAGCGTGAACTCGTCACGGCGAATCAGCAGCGGCTTGATGCCGTGCGCGGCCAATGCATCCACGAAACCGTTGAGTCGCTCGAAAATTTCCGGGTGGTTGGGATTGCCCACGAATACCGGATTGCGTCGGCCAAGGCTGACGAAGTGCTCGGCCACGATGCTGCCGCCGAGGCGGTTGTCGCTGCCCACGACGATGTGATCGTCGCGCTCGCCCTGCGCACCCCACACCACCATCGGCAGGCCCAACTTGTCGAAGCGGCGCACCGCATCCTGATGCACACCCTGCCCAAGCAGTATCAGACCATCGGCGGCCTGCACTGCCGCCGCGGTGGCGCCCTGTCGTGTCGTAAGCAGCACGCTGTAGCCGTTGGCAGTCAGCTCCTGCGAAATGCCGCCCAGAAGAATCAGCGGATACGGATCGAGCATGGTGCGGTCGCTGGAGGGCTTCATCTCCACGATCACCGCCACGGTGTAGCTGCGGCGCAAGCGCAGGTTGCGCGCGCTGACGTTGAGCTTGTAGCCGAGTTCGTGCGCGAGGGCCTGGATGCGTTCGCGCGTCTGCTTGTTGACCAGCGGACTGTCGCTGAGAGCGCGCGATACCGTGATCTTCGATATCCCTGCGACCTCTGCCAGATCGGCCATGGTCAGGCTGGCCGAAGGTGCGTCCCTGGATGGCTTCCTTTTCTGCTGACGACTCAAGACCTGGCCCCGGTGTCTTGTGAGTGAGTGCACAGACGAGTCGGCGTGACGGCCAACCATGGCAACAGCGCACAGTGTGGCCGTTTGGCCATCGTGCGTCCAACCATTGCCTGCGACAGGCATGCCGCTTCTGCGCCATGCCCGCAGCCGGATTCCGCTAGGCGTGGCGATGGCGTCGTGGCGCAAATGGTACCGATATCTATGTGTAGATTTCCGCAACGCACCAAATGATATCGATATCTTGATATCGATATCATTTGGTGCGAAGCTCCCGCCCACTTCAAGAAGCCAGGGGTGTTTCGCGCCTAGCGCGTGCAACCCCGAACGCCGACAACAAAGCGGGGAGAGCACGTTGGATCATCACGAAACGGCGTCGGCCATGCCGCCCGTCAGCAGCGGGGTGTGCGATCCCTGGTTGTTGACCCGCTGCAACCCTGACCCCGCCGCCTATGCGCAGGACGAGAGTCTGTTCGCCCTGGCCAACGGCACCCTGGGCGTGCGCGGCGGACTTGAGGAAGGTGATAGCGCCAGCCAGGCATGTTTCCTGGCCGGCGTATGGGAGCGCGCACCCATCGAGTACCACGAGCGCTTTCCCGGTTTTGCCGCGCACACCGATACGCGCATCCCGGTAGCAGACGGCACCCGCATCCACCTGCGGCTGGGCGACACGCCAGTACGACTGGGCGACGGCGAATGGCTGGATTTTGAGCGTGCACTGGATCTGCGCCAGGGCTGCTATCACCGAAAGTTGCGCTGGCGCTCGCCGGAAGGCGCCACGCTGGAGATTCGCGCCGAGCGCATCGTCAGCTTCGACGACCCTGCCCTGCTGGCCATTCGCTACGAGGTGCACTCGCTCGACTACGCCGGGCCGATCACGCTGGAATCTTCCATCAGCACCGCCCGCGACGCCGCCGGACAGGGCGACGATCCGCGCATCGGCACCCGCCTCGACGGTGGCCTCTCCACCAGCGACGCCAGTGCTGGGGACATTCGCGCCTACGTCTTGCAGCACACGGCGCACAGCGGCATCCGCGTGGCCTGCGCGCAGCAACACTTCGTTCCCGCGAACAACCTGGATTTCCGCCTCGCCAACCTCGCGCCGCACGGCGTGCTGCAGGTATACGAGGGCACGCTCGCGCCAGGGCAGCGAGTGACGCTGGAGAAGTACGTCGCCTATGCCTGGACCCAGCCCGGCGGCACCGACAGTGACGAAGCACTGCTCGCACGCGCCGGCCACAGCCTGGATCGCGCGCAGCAACTCGGCTATGCCGAACTCCTGGCCACCCAGACGCGCGCACTCACCGCCCTGTGGCGCAATGCCGACCTCGCCATCGACGGCGACCCGCGTACCGAACAGGCGTTACGTTTCAACCTGTTCCACGTTTTCCAGTCCAGCGGCCGCGACGGGCACAGCAGCACGGCCGCCAAGGGCCTCACCGGCGAAGGCTACGAGGGCCACTATTTCTGGGACGCCGAGGTCTTCATGTTGCCCGCGATGGCCACGCTCGCGCCCGAGCTGGCCCGCGGCATGCTGATGTATCGGCACGGCACGCTGGATCGCGCACGCGCCCATGCACGCGAGCTCAATCATGCCCGCGGCGCGCTGTATGCGTGGCGCACCATCGGCGGCGATGAATGTTCCGCTTACTTTCCAAGCGGCTCGGCGCAATACCACATCAACGCCGCGGTGGCCTGGGGCATTCGCCAATATGTCGATGCCAGTGGCGACCTCGATTTCCTGCGCGAGCACGGCGCCGAGATGCTGTTCGAAACGGCGCGCATCTGGCTCGACATCGGCCATTTCAATCCCCGCCGCGGCGGCGCGTTCTGCATCCATGGCGTGACCGGGCCGGACGAGTACACCGCGTTGGTGGACAACAACCACTACACCAATCGCATGGCGCAGCATCACCTCCGCGACGCCGCGCAGGTGGCTCACTGGCTGGCCGCGATGGCGCCCGATGCCTACGCGCAGCTATCGCGACGCATCGACCTGGAACCCTTTGAGGTCATGCAGTGGCAGCGCGCCGCCGATGCGATGTATCTGCGCGAGGACCCCGAGCTTGGCGTCTTTCCGCAGGACGACACCTTCCTCGACAAACCTCGCATGCCGCCGCGCTCACAAGCCGACGGCAAGCGGCCACTGTTGCTGGAATTACATCCGCTGACCATCTATCGCAATCAGGTCTGCAAGCAGGCCGACACGCTGTTGGCACTGATGCTGGCCGGCAACGAGGTGACGCGCGAAGCGAAGCGGCGCAACTTCGACTATTACGAAGGCGTCACTGTGCACGATTCGACGCTATCGGCCTCCACCTTCAGCGTGATCGCCGCCGAAGTGGGCGAAGCAGATAAAGCATGGCGCTATTTTCAGAACACGCTGCGCGTCGATCTGGATGACCTGCACGGCAACGCCGCGCACGGCGTGCACATGGCGGCGATGGCTGGCAGCTGGCTGGCGCTTTGTTGGGGTTATGGCGGCGTTCGCATCAGCAGTGGACAGCTGTCGCTGGCGCCTCGTCTGCCGGCGGCATGGCACAGCTACCGCTTCGGCGTTCAATGGCATGGCGCGCACCTGCGCGTGGAGGTCAGCCAGACTGGCGTGCATTACGTGTTGACCCGAGGTGATTCGGTGCGCTTCCGCCATGAAGGCGAACGGGTGCACCTGCGCCAGGGTGAATCGCTGTCGCTGCCGCATCGCTTTTCCGCGGCCACGCGCCCGTCGCTGCGCGCCGTGATCTTCGATCTCGATGGCGTCATCGCCGATACGGCCGTGGTGCATCGCGCGGCGTGGGAACGCCTGGCGCAAGAGATCGACGCACCCTTCGACGAAACCATCGCCGAGCGCATGAAGGGCGTGGATCGACGCGGTTCGCTCGACATCCTGCTGGAGCGAGTTCCACGCGTGTACTCGGAAGCTGAGAAAGACCAGCTCAGCGAGCGGAAGAATGGCTATTACCGCGAACAGATCGGCCATTTCGGCCCGGACCAGTTGCTGCCAGGCGCGCGCACCGCGGTGGAGTCAGTGCGCGCTGCGGGGTTGCGCGTGGGGCTTGCCTCGGCCAGCCGCAACGCGTCCCTGCTGCTGGATCGCCTCGGCATCGCGCATTTGTTCGATCACATCGTGGATGCCTCACGGATAGAGCGCTCCAAACCTGATCCAGAAATTTTTCTGGCCGCCGCTGCAGGACTGGGTGTAGCGCCGGCCAACTGCCTGGGCGTCGAGGATGCCGCCGCAGGTATTGCCAGCATCCACGCTGCGGGCATGGTCGCCATCGGAATTGGCCAGCAAGAGGCCTTGGGGGAGGCAGACATCGTGCTGCCTGGCCTGACCGCGTTTCGCATTGGGGAGTTCGTTGAAAACCAAGACTACGCATCGACCGAGTTCGTCGAAGCGTCGCACATCAACAGCTAGTGGCCCATGTTTTGGGCGGGGAGGCACGACATGAACACGCAAGGCATCACCCGGCAGTTACTCGCAGCAGCAATTTTCACCGCACTGGCGATGGGCTCAGCCCATGCGCAGGACGCCACACAACCACAAACCCAGACGCAGTCTTCGGGCCCCGCTCCAACTGAGCAGCCGAAGGAAGCGAGCGCCAAGACTCTCGATCAGGTCGTGGTCACTGGTGCCGCCACCGCAGGCGGCATCAAGAAGATCGACGCGAGCTACTCCATCGTCAGCGTCAACGCCGAGGAGATCAAACAGGCCAATCCCAAGAGCACGGCCGACCTGCTTAAGGTATCGCCGGGCATGTGGCCCGAATCCACCGGCGGCCAGACCGGCGCGAACATCGAAATCGCCGGCTTCCCGGGCGGTGGCGACGCGCCGTTCTTCACCACGCAGATGATGGGTTCGCCACTGTATGGCATGCCCACGCTGTCGTTCTTCGAAACCACCTCGATCTTCCGCCTGGACGACACCGTCGAGCGCGCAGAAATCCTGCAGGGCGGTCCGTCGGTGGTGTATGGCGATGGCCAGATGGGTGCCACTGCCAACTTCATCCTCAAGCAGGGTACCGACGTCCCCAGCGGCAGCGTCGGCGTCACATACGGCAATGAGGGCCTATGGCGCACGGACGCATTTCTTGGCTTCCCGCTTGGCAACAAGTGGTACGGCAGCGTCGGTGGCTTCTATCGTGATTCGGACGGCGTGCGCAGCCCCGGCTATCCGGCGGACAAGGGTGGCCAGTTCACCGCCACGATCTCCCACGACATGGATAACGGCTCGCTGGTGTTCTATGCGCGCCAGCTCAACGACCGCAACCAGTTCATCACGCCGATCCCGTTGCTGCAGCAGGGAAGCGACAACTTCAGCGCCTACCCTGGTTTCGATCCGCTGACCGATACGTACAACAGCAAGTACCTCCAACACGTGAACCTGCCCGGCTATCCGGGCGGCGGCACCAGCGCCAATCTGGCGAACGGCCGCGGCGCGAAATTCAGCTTCTTCGGGATGAATTTCGACTACGATCTGGGCGACGGCTGGAACCTTTCGGACAAGTTCCTGATCGACGGCGGCGATGTCGATACCAACGCACTGTTCTCCGGCACCAACCCGGCCAGCCTCAACGATGAGCTGTACAACCTTGGCACCGACTTCGGCGGCTTCAAGCTCCCCGCTGGCTCAGCCACGGCCACCTACGTCAACGGTGGCGGCGCGGTGGACCCGAACCAGAGCGTGATCCATCAGGGCTGGTGGTTCATCCACAAGCACCTGAAGAACATCAACAACGATTTCCGCATCAGCAAGGAATTGTTCGAAGGCAATACGCTGACCGCTGGTCTCTACCTCGCCCACTACACCGACGACGACGAGTGGAACCTGGGCAACCAGATGCTGATGACCAACACGCCGAATGCGCGGCCGATCAAGGTCAGCTACGTTGATGGCGGCCAGACCAAGCAGCTCACCGACTACCAGGGCTTCCTCGATTACGGTGGCTACAACATCACCGAGAACGGCGAATCGACCAACAAGGCGTTCTATCTGTCCGACTCGTGGCGTATCGACCGCTGGCTGTTCGATCTGTCTGCGCGCGTGGAGAACCAGGACTCCACTTTGCACGTGTGCAACCTGACCAACCAGAACCTGGACGGCAACAATCTCACGGTCTATGACAACGCCGTACCGGTGTGCAACGGTACATTCGCCACCACCAAGTACGACAAGACACACACCTCGTGGACGTTCGGCGTGAACTATGAGATCGCCGACAACATGTCCGTGTACTTCCGCGCCAACAAGGGTGCGCACTTCGGCGACTTCGACAACGCCCTGCGTGGCAATACCACTGGCAACACGCCGCCACTGCAGAAGATCCAGAACTTCGAAGGCGGCTTCAAGTACCAGTCCAAGTACCTGTACGGCGACATCAGCGTCTACCATCGCCAGTTCAACGGCTTGCCGTATCAGCCGACGGATGGCGCCGGCGTGCCGGTGGGTTCGCCGCTGCTGTATGGCTCGGACTCCAAGGGTATCAATCTGGTCGGTGCGGTCACTCCCATCGATCACCTGAAGCTGCAGCTGGTGGCCAACTACCTCGACGGCCACTACTCGCACTACTCGGCCTGCATCCCCTATGTGAACCAGGTGACCGGCAACGGCTGCGCCTTCATCGACGGTGTACAGCTGCAACGCCAGCCGAAGCACCGCTACATGTTCACGCCGAGCTACGACATGCCGTTCTCGTGGGGCGACATCCTGGCCTTCGTCACCTACACCTACGTTGGTCCGCATACCCAGGACCAATCGGGCCTGCAGCAGTTGGGCACCTACTACACACTGGACTTCGGTATCGTCGCCGACATCCAGAAGAATTGGGAGTTGCGACTGCAGGGCACCAACGTGACCAACCAGCTGGGTCTGACCGAGAGCAACTCGCGCATCTTCGGTTCGGCCGCCGGTGCAGGCGGTGTCATTCTGGCCCGCCCACTGGAAGGTCGTGAGGTGAATTTCTCGGTCAAGTACAAGTTCTAAGAGAGCACTTCCCTCGACTGTTCCGGGCCGCCAGTAGCGCGGCGGCCCGGAACCTTTTTTGGGCCTGGTGAAATGAGGTGGGAATGAACCGGTACCGCATGATCGTCGCACTGGTGACGATTTACATGGTCTTCGCGATCCTGCTCAACAGCGTGGGCACGGTGATCCTGCAGTCCATTCACACGTTCGGCATCGACAAGCCACAGGCCAGTCTGCTGGAACTGTTCAAGGATTTGCCGATCGCCATCACGTCGTTTCTGGTGGCTTCGTTCCTGCCCAAGCTCGGCTATCGCCGCGCGATGATGCTCGCGCTGGTCATCGTGGGCAGCGCATGCGTGCTGATGCCGCTCTATCCCAGTTTCCACACCACCGAACTTCTGTTCACTTGCGTTGGCGTGTCGTTCGCGCTGGCCAAAGTGGCCGTCTATTCCTCCATCGGCCTGCTCACCCGTGACAAAGCCGAGCACGGTCGTCTCACCAACACGATCGAAGGCCTGTTCATGCTTGGCGTGCTGGCCAGCGGCTGGCTGTTCAGCGCGTTCATCGATCACACCGATCCGGCGAGCCCGTCGTGGTTCAACGTGTATTGGGTGCTCGCTGCGCTGTGCTTTGGCACCGTGGCGTTGCTGGCGGGCTCAGAGCTGGACGAGTCGGCCACGCATGGCGGCACGGCATCGTCGTTCGGTGAGGCGTTGCGCCAGATGTACCGGCTGCTGATGCGCACGCTGGTGTATGTGTTCCTGCTCTCGGCCTTTCTCTATGTGCTGATCGAGCAGAGCTTCAGCACCTGGCTGCCCACGTTCAACAATGAGATTCTCAAACTGCCCAATGCGATGAGCATCCAGATGGCGAGCATCCTCGCTGGTGCCACCGCGCTGGGTCGCATTCTCGCCGGCCAGCTGCTGCGCCGCGTGCATTGGCATACGCTGCTGAACCTGTGTGTGGTCGGCATGGGCGCACTGATCCTGCTGGTGCTGCCGTTGGCCCGCCATGCCACGGTAAGCGCGGACGTGGGCTGGCTCAATGCTCCGCTCGCAGCGTATCTGATCCCCCTGATCGGTTTGCTGATGGCGCCGATCTACCCGGTAATCAATTCGGTGGCGCTCAGCTCGCTGCCCAAACCCGCACATGCATCGATGACGGGACTGATTGTGATCTTCTCCGCGCTCGGTGGCACGCTGGGATCGCGCATCACCGCGCTGGTGTTCTCCAGCTTCGGCGGCATCCATGCTTTCTATTTCTCGCTGGTGCCGATGACCCTGGTGCTGGTGACGCTGTTCTTCTTCAAGCGCGAAACCGACCGCGCTGGCGTCGCCGAGCCCATGCCGGCCGCCCTTTCCGCCGAATGACTTGCCCACCCCGGGTCGGATACCCGGGCCCGCTCCAAGGAGTTGCCATGTCTGTTCGCCGTCGTTGCCTCGCTGCACTGCTGCTTGGCGCTGTCATCTTCACGCCGCCGCTGTTTGCCAAGGGCGGCCCCAGCTTCGTGCTCACCGGCACCGGCGAGCATTTCGGCAGCTATTTCCCGAGCTATCTGGCCAATGGCTATTTCTCCACCATGACTGCACCGCGCGGCACCGAGCCCACGCGCGGCTACATGGTGGCGACCATGGATTACGCGAAGGACGATATCGCGCGCCCCGCCGCCATCCCCGGCTGGAACGAGATCGACTACAACCCTGGCGGCGGCTGGCTCAACTCCACACGCCTGGGCAAGGAGATCTTCACTGACTACAGCCAGACGCTGGACATGTACGACGCGACGCTGAGCACACGCTATCGCTTCGCTTACGCCAACAAATCCACCGACGTCGAGGTCACCACCTTCGTCAGCCAGGACGCCGGGCATCTCGCCGCCACGCGGCTCACCATCACGCCCCAGTTCGATGGCAGCGTGCAGCTCACCTTTCCCATCCGGCTGTGGGCCGAGTACCAGCCGCGCTTACCCATCGCGAAGATGACGGGCGACGAGATGATCGCGGCTGTAATCGCCAGCGGCCAGACGCTCGACAACAAGCCGATCCCGACGCCGGACCGCGCCGCTGTGTGGTATCCGGGCGTAGTACGTATCCAATCCAGCGGTGGTGACACCAAGACGCTGACGCTGTGGTGGGACGGTCGCGCCGAACAGGGTGTGGCGGTGGCGCAGGCGGCAGCCATCGAATTGCCCAAGGGCCTCGACGTCGAGGACGTGCAGCTCGAGAAAACGTCGAACAAGCTCTCGCTGAACCTCAAGGCGCGGCTGCACAAAGGCCAGCGCTACACCTTCACCAAGTACATCGCAGCTTCGCGTGAAGGCTGGGGCGGTGATGCGCAGGCCGATATGGTGCTGGCGAAGGCGGCACGCCAGACCGGGTTCGATGCGCTGCTGGCGAAGCATCAGGCGGCGTGGCACGCGCTATGGAAGTCGGACATCCGCATCGATGGCGACGCCGATGTGCAGAAGGCCGTGCACTCGGACCTCTATTACCTGCTGTCCAACACCACGGTGGGCACCAGCTGGCCGATGGGCGCCTGTGCACTTACGCCGGGCTATGCGGGTCACGCGTTCTGGGATAGTGACTCGTGGGTATTCCCCGCCCTGCTGCTGCTCCACCCGGACCGCGCCAAGCCCATCGTAATGTTTCGCCATCGCACCATGGGTCCGGCACAGGATCGCGCCAAGCAGTTCGGCGTGAAAGGCACCATGTATCCGTGGGAATCCGATCCGGAAACCGGCAAGGACTACACCCCTCACTTTGCCTACGAGGTGTACCGCGAGATTCACGTCAACGCCGACATCGCCATCGCGCAGTGGCAGTACTACCTCGCGACCGGCGACGACGCCTGGCTGAAGCAGTACGGCTGGCCGGTGATTGAGCAGGTCGCCACGTTCTGGGCGAGCCGCGTCACCTACGACCAGGCACACGACCGCTACGAGATCCATCACGTCACCTCGCCGGACGAGGCGTACAACGACGTGCCGAATGACTCCTTCACCAATGCCGCCGCACAGAAGGCGTTGCGTATCGCGGTGAAGGCCGCGACGAAGGTCGGCGCGAAGGCCGATCCGCAGTGGGCAATCATCGCGGACAAGATGACTATCCCGTTCGATGAAAAAGCACAGCGCCATCTCGACTTCGACGCCTCGGTGCCGCACGACAAGATCACCTGGATGGGTTCGTCGCTGGCGTGGCTGATGTATCCGAACCTGGACCTGCCGATGTCACCGCAGATACGTCGCAATGACTTCGACTTCCAGCTGCACGAGCTGAAGGAGCATGGCGACGATCCCAACGAGATGATGATGGTGATGCTCGCGGTGGGCGCCTCTGAACTGGGCGACGCGAAAGCCGCCGGTGAGTGGATCCAGCGCAACCTGGTCGGCTTTCTGAAGGCGCCATTCAATGTGCGCACGGAAACCGTGGCGAACAACGCTGGCTACATCCTCGCGACGTCGGCAGGTTTCGTGCAGAGCTTTGTGTACGGGTTCAGTGGCCTGCGTATCGATGACGATGGCCTCACCGCGGCCTATGCACCGTCGCTGCCGGCCGAGTGGAAATCACTGCAATTGAAGGGCATCCATTTCCGCGGCAAGCAGTACGACATCACAGTCGAGCACGGCGCCGACGGCAAGGCCAAGCTCACCCGCAAAGCGCTGTAGGGTATCTCGAATAATTCGTTGTCCAGCGCCTCGCCGGCATGATGAGCAAAGAGAGGTTCTCGATGCGTATCGAATAAAGTGGACTGACGCAGGGTTATCCGGCCATGCTGCCCGCGCAGTGGCGCGCCATGACGCTGAAGATTGTTCGCTTTCGTGGCGAGCGCATCGACATCACGGTGGGCAGGGACGCCCAAGGCAAACCACGCTTCACTCGCCGGCCTTCAACCACACTGACCCCATCCGACCACGCCTCGATCAGGGAGCAGACATGAGCAGCCGATTCCGCTTGTCCCATCGCCAAACTTCGTCGGTGCCGATGAGCAGCGTTCATTCCTTTCCATTGACCCGCCGGTGCATCATCGCGCTGGCGCTGGCGTGCGCGATGGCCACCACATCGTTCGCAGCCACTCCCGCAGCAACGCCCGATCCCGCCAAAACGCGCGCCTATATCGACAAGGCCTGGACCACGTTGACGCGTTCCCAGGATGACTGCGCCTCGCTCGCCGATACCAAGGTGGACAGCCATCCGGTGCTCTACGTGCCGGCGCAGCAGGAAGTACCACCCGACGTCGCGGAGATCGGCAAACGCTGCGGCGTCGACGTGCGCACACTTCCGCGCGGGATCAATCAACTCGGCGACATCGATGCCACCAAGCTGCCGCAACAAGGGCTGCTCTATCTACCCAAGCCCTACGTGGTGCCCGGCGGCTTTTTCAACGAGATGTACGGCTGGGACAGCTACTTCATCGTGCTGGGTTTGGTTGCGGATCATCGCACCGAGCTGGCGAAGAACATGGTCGACAACGCGCTGTTCGAAGTGGAGAACTACGGCGGCGTGCTCAATGCCAACCGCACGTATTACCTCAGCCGGTCGCAGCCGCCGTTCCTCAGCGCCATGATGGTTGCGGTACTCAATGATCCCGCCAGCTTCCCCGACGCTGATGCGCGGCGTACGTGGCTTACGCACGCGTATCCCCTGGTCGTGCGCAACTACGAGATATGGATGCGCCCCGAGCACCGCGCTGGCGACACCGGTCTTTCCCGCTACTACGACCTTGGCAGCGGGCCTGTACTGGAAGCACGCGACAGCGAGTACTACCGCGGCGTGATCCGCTGGTTGCGCGCGCATTCCTTCGAGGACCCGGGCTATCTGCTCAAGGCCTCCGAACATCCGGATGATGCCGAGGCGGCGCGACTCAAGGAGACGAGCTGCGACGTGCGCGCCTCGAAGGTTTGCGAAGGCGCCTGGGTCAATGGCTATCGCCTCACCGCCGACTACTTCCACGGCGATCGCGCCATGCGCGAGTCGGGCTTCGACACCAACTCGCATTTCGGACCGTTCGGCGGCTCCACCCACCACTACGCACCGGTGGATCTCAACAGCCTGCTCTACCGCTACGAGCTCGACCTGCGCGACCTGGCCATGCAACTGGACAAAGGCGCCGATGCCGACCGCTGGGCACAGGCCGCGGTGGCACGCAGGCATGCGATGGACAAATACCTCTGGCAACCCAAGTCGGGCATGTATCGCGACTACGACTTCGTGGCGCGCAAGCCCTCGCCCTACCCCTACGTCACCACGTTCTATCCGCTGTGGGCCGGCACGGCCACCGGCCAGCAGGCCGCTGCGGTGCGCGCCAAGCTGGCGGTGTTCGAGCGCAAGGGCGGCCTGAGCATGGATAACCGGCCTGCGGGCGTGCAGTGGGGCGACCCGTTCGGCTGGGCGCCTACCAATTGGCTGGCGGTATCCGGCCTTGATGCCTACGGCTTCCATGACGATGCGCGCCGCATTGCCGGCAAATTCACCGCCACGGTCGACCAGGGCTTTGCGGACGACGGCACCATCCGCGAGAAATACAACATGGCGCTGGGCAACGCCGACGTGAAGGTGAGTGCCGGCTACAGCGAGAACGTGGTCGGCTTCGGCTGGACCAATGGCGTGTACCTGAAGTTGCACGGGGTACTGGACAACCCGGTGAAGCAACCTGTGCCCAGCGACGAGCCGGCCACCTCGGGGAGCACTCCGTGACCCGAGACCGCGTCAGCCTGGCAGGCGCCAGGTTCATCCTCGGCCTCGTGCCGCTCCTGGCCTTGGGCATCATCCTGCCGGACAGCACCGTCCTGGCGCAGGAGACCCAACCCACCGTCGGCCCAGACAGCGGCGTTCACGCCGGTGACATCGCCATACCCTATTCCACGCTCGCCTCACCTGAAGCCCGCGCCTTCTTCCCGAAGATGCTCGCCGCGGAGAGCAAGGCGCCGCCACCGAACGCACCCATCGAGCAGAGCCGCGCCTTCTACGACCGCATGAACAGCGACCGTGCCGCGCGCATGGGAAAGCGCTACGCGGTGAAGACTCACCGCGAAACGATCGCCGGCGTCGGCGCGGACGTGGTGGAACCCGCCCAGGGCATCTCGCCCGAGAACCACGACCGCGTGCTGATCAACCTGCACGGGGGGGCGTTCCTGTGGGGTGCGCACAGTGGCGCCCTGGTGGAAGCAATCCCGATCGCCAGCCTGGGCCGTATCAGGGTGATCAGCGTGGACTACCGCCAGGGGCCGGAACACATCTTTCCCGCCGCCAGCGAGGACGTGGAGGCGGTCTATCGCGAGCTGCTCAAGCGATACAAGCCGGCCAATGTCGGCATCTATGGCTGCTCGGCGGGCGGGGTGCTTACCGGCGAGGCGGTCGCCCGGCTGATCGCCCACAAGCTGCCCGTACCGGGTGCCATCGGCACTTTCTGCGGCTCGCTGGTGAACATGGAGGGTGATTCGGTCTACATGGCCCCGCTGCTGAACGGCGACCCGGTGCCGGCCCACCCACTCAGGCTGAACGACCTGCCCTACTTCAAGGGGGCCAGCACCGCCGATCCCATGGTGTTCCCCGGCCTGTCGCCCGCCCTGCTCGCGGACTTCCCGCCGACCCTGCTGATCACCGGCACGCGGGATATGGCCATGAGTTCGGTGATCCAGAGCTACGCCCTGCTACGCCAGGCCGGGGTGGAAACCGAGCTGCACGTATGGGACGGCATGTGGCATTCGTTCTTTTCCGACCCGGAACTGCCCGAATCGCAGGCGGCCTATGCGGTGATCGTGAAATTCTTCGACCGCCACCTGGGCCGGCACTGAGCCGATGTCAACGCGACGATCAGCCTTTGCCCCCCGGGAGGGTGACGGTTATCCTAGTGGCGACTTCAGCGCATCGTGACGACATGAGCCAACAGACCGTTCTGGTCATCGACGACGAACGCGACATCCGCGAACTTCTCACCATCACCCTCGGCCGCATGGATTTGCTGGTCGATGCGGTGGGCACCGTAACGGAAGCACGGCGCGCCCTCGCCGAACGGCACTACGATCTGTGCTTCACCGACATGCGCCTGCCGGACGGCACCGGCCATGAGCTGGTCGAGCTCATTTCGGCGGAGCATCCGGATACGCCGGTGGCGATGATCACCGCGTATGGCAACGTCGATGCCGCCGTCAACGCACTCAAGGCCGGCGCCTTCGATTTCGTCTCCAAGCCCGTCGACATTCAGATGCTGCGGCGCCTGGTGCGTACGGCGCTGCGGCTCGCCGAGGAAAAGCGCAGCGGCCAGGCCACCGCCAAGCCCGACGGCAACGAACGTCTTATCGGCGACTCGTCGGCCATGCAGCAGGTGCGTGCCACGATCGGCAAGCTCGCGCGCAACCAGGCACCGGTGTACATCGCCGGCGAATCGGGCGTGGGCAAGGAACTGGTCGCCCGCCTCATCCACGAACAAGGCCCGCGTGCCACGGGCCCCTTTGTGCCGGTCAATTGCGGCGCGATTCCGTCCGAGCTGATGGAAAGCGAGTTCTTCGGCCATCGCAAGGGCAGCTTTACCGGTGCGATGGGCGACAAGGAAGGCCTGTTCCAGGCAGCCCACGGCGGCACGCTGTTCCTCGACGAAGTGGCCGAACTGCCGCTGCACATGCAAGTGAAGCTGCTGCGCGCGATCCAGGAAAAGGCCGTGCGCCCCATCGGCGCCCGCGAAGAAGTGCCGGTGGATGTGCGCATCCTCTCCGCTACGCACAAGAATCTCGCCGCGCTGGTGGAACAAGGCCAGTTCCGCCAGGACCTGTTCTATCGCATCAACGTGATCGAACTGCACGTGCCGCCGTTGCGCGAGCGTCGCGGTGACGTGCCGCTGTTGTCCAACTTCGTGCTGCGTCAGCTGGCTGCGAAGAGCGGTGGTGCGCCGGGTCAACTGCTGCCCGCCGCACAGCAGGCGCTGGAGGTTTACGACTTCCCGGGCAACGTGCGCGAGCTGGAGAACATTCTCGAGCGCGCCATGGCGATGTGCGATGGCGACCAGATCGATGTGAGCGATCTCATGCTGCCGCAGCGCACGCCGCGCGCGCAGGCCGAACCGGTGGCTGCTGCGCCCAATGGCGGCATGCCTCCTGTGGCTGCGCCGGCGCCCGTCGCAGCACCAACGGCCAATGGCGGGCTGGACGACTACATCAGCAACCTTGAGCGCACAGCGATCATCAAGGCGCTGGAGGAGTCGCGCTACAACAAGACGGCGGCTGCCAAGAAGCTTGGCATCACGTTCCGGGCGCTGCGGTACAAACTGAAGAAGCTGGGTATCGATTGATGCAAAAGGCCGAACGATGTTCGGCCTTTTTGTCTGTTCTCGCGCAACACCACCCTGATGCACTCACGTCGGCTACCTCCCTGTAGGAGCGCACCCTGTGCGCGACCGCGGAGTCCCGAGGTCACCGCTACGCTGGGTGCCCTTGGGGGATAGGTTTGTCGCGCACAGCGTGCGCCCCTACTGGGAGATGTGTCGGCTGTTGGCTTTAGAGCCCGCCTCCTACACCGGCCCCTCCGGCAATTGCGCCGAAGCACTCTCCTCCAACGCCTCTCTTACCGTCCGCAACAGTTTCTGCGTAGAGATCGGCTTGTCGACCAGGTAGAGATGCTCCATCACCGGCAACTCATCCATATCCGGTGGTGCGTCCGGGCGCGCCAGCAGCAACACGGCCCGGCGATAGCCATGGTCGAACAAGGCAGCGAGCGTGCGTACGCCGGTGAACAGGTTCATGTCCGCGTCCAGCACGACCAGATCCGGCACGCCTTGCGCCTCGATCCACTGCAGTGCGGCCGTACCGCTCTGGCTGGCATGCGCCTGGTAGCCCCACGAGTCGAGCGTGTCGACCAGCAGCGATAGCTGGCCCGCTTCTTCCACCACCACCAGCACGCGCTCAGCCTCGCCCTGCAGATCGATCTCCTCCTCCATCTCGATATCCGCCGGCAACTCCACCAGCGGAATGTAGAGATGGAACCGCGTGCCCTGTCCCGGATAACTCTCCACACGCATGACGCCACCATGCGCGGTGACAATGCGCTTGCAGGAAATCAGCCCCAGCCCCGTGCCACTTGCCTTGGTGGTATAGAAAGGCTCGAACATGTGCTGCAGCGCTTCCTCGTCCATGCCCGTGCCGGTATCGGCAACGGTCAGGCACAGGTAGTTGCCTTCCCGCGCCTCCTCATCGGCGAGAAAGAATGTTTTCGGCAATGCGGTCTGCGAGGCCCGGATATGCAGGTTGCCGCCTTCGGGCATGGCCTGGATCGCGTTGAGGCTGAGGTTGAGCAGGCATTGCTGCAACTCGGTGTGGTTGCCGTCGAAGGTAAGCTCGGGATCGTCCGCGCCCATCTCCAGCGTGACATCGCGCGGCACGCTGCCCTGCAACAGCAGACCGAGTGCATCCAGCAGTGCGCCCGCGCGCACCTGTTCGGCGCGACGCGCTCCGCGCGCGAAGGAAAGCATCGACTGCACCATATCCAGGCCGCGCTTTCCGCAATCCCTTACCAGGCGGCCCAGTCGTGCCAGACGGGGATCGGATTGATAATCCTGCAGGCTGTCGCCGGCCAGCAGCAACGGTTGCAGCAGGTTGCGCAGGTCATGACTGAGACCACCCGCCAGCATGGCCAGGCTTTCGAAGCGCTGGGAGCGAATCAGCTCGGTTTCCGCGCGACGACGTGCGCGCTGCGCCTCGGCTTCACGCAGCGCGCGCCGTACGGCAGAGGCGAGGCGCGCCGGATTCTGCTTGAGGATGTAGTCGGTGGCGCCATTGCGCAGTGCCTCGATCGCCGCTTCCTCGCCCAGCGTGGCGGAGACGAAGATGAAGGGAAGATCCTGGTCGCGCTCGCGCAGCAGGTCCAGCGCGCGCTGCCCGGAAAAGCCGGGCATGCTCAAATCAGACAGCACGATATGTGGGTGGAAATCCTCAAGCGCGGTCAGGTAGGAGTCTTCCTCGTCCACCAGGCGCACGTCGTACTCGATCGCATCTGCGTCCAGCTCGGACAACACCAGTTCGGCATCGAGCTGACTGTCCTCGATCTGCAGAACCCGGATTCTGGGAAGTCCCCAATGTTGCCAGTCCGCCATCTGCCACTCCTAGGCGTGTACTGCCTATCTCACGTTTGCTCTGGCGCCTGGTTGAGCACAGCCCAGAACTGCCCCAACGTACGTACCGCCTCGAAGAACTGATCGACGTCGACGGGCTTGATTACGTAAGCATTTGCACCGATGTCCCAGCTGCGCGCCAGATCGCTCTCCTCGCGCGACGAAGACAGTATGACCACCGGCACGCGGCGAAACCTGTCATCCGCACGCATATGCGTGAGCACTTCCAGGCCGCTCATGCGGGGCATCTTGATGTCCAGCAGCACCACCGCGGGGTCGACCGGCTCGCGTCCGGCCCAATCGCCACGGCAGTAAAGATAGTCCAGGCAATCCACGCCGTCCTCGACGTGAACCACAGGATTGGCCAGATTGGCACCGGCAAGCGCGTCCATCGCCATTTCGGCATCAGCGAGGCTGTCCTCGACGAGCAGGATGGTACGAATATCGCGATTGTTCATGGCCGCCTCTGCGCAAAGCTTTCTGCCAGGTCGGAAGATGGCAGGGTGAAGTGGAACCGGGCGCCCTGGCCCGGTTGTGCATCAGCCCAAACGCGACCGCCATGACGCGTGACGATGCGCCGCACGTTTGCCAGGCCAATGCCGTTGCCCGGAAATTCCGAGGCGCGATGCAGCCGCTGGAATACGCCGAACAGCTTGCCGGCATACTGCATGTCGAAGCCCGCGCCATTATCGCTCACCACGAATTCGTAGCTGCCGTCGCGATTGCGCTGCACGTCCACGTCGATGCGCGCCACCTCGCACTTGCCGGTGTACTTCACCGCGTTGCCCAGCAGGTTCTGCCACACCGTGCGCAGCATGTTCTCGTCGCCGATGACGATGGGCAGCGGCGCGATCGACCACACGATGTGCCGCCCGTGCGCATCGGTTTCGGCCAGCGCGCGGGCCTCGTCCGCCAGCGATTGCATGTCTACCGGCTGCAAGCGCAGTGCGCCGCGACCCAGGCGCGAGAACACCAGCAGATCCTCGATCAGCAGCGCCATGCGACGCGAGGCGTCGTTGATCACCTCGATGTAATGACGCGTGCGCTCGTCGGCGCCGTCGCCCAGGTGTTGCTGCAGCTTGCCCGCGAAACCACTGATGTGCCGCAACGGCGCACGCAGATCGTGCGACACCGAGTAGCTGAAGGCTTCCAGCTCGCGATTGACGTCGGACACCTGCTCGATCTTTCCTTCCAGCTGGCGGTTGAGCTCCTTCACCTGCTGCTCGACCAGTGCGCGTGCAGTGACGTCGCTGAGCGTGAGCAGCAACACCGGATCGCCGCCGCCATCCTGCTCCAGGCGGCGGGCATTGATCACCACGTGGCGGTCCACGCCATCCACCGTGCGCTGGATCAGCTCGTAGTCCCACAATTCGCGATCCAGCAGCAGCACGTCATTGAGACGCTGCAACAGGGCGCTGTCGGTCCAGGCGCCGTCGCCGATCTCGGTCAGCGGCATCGACTGGCGAAAATCAGGTGGCAATCCGTAAAGCTCGCCGAAGGCCGCGTTGACCAGCAGCGTGCCCAGGCTCGCATCGAGCAGAGCGATCGGTTCGCGTACCGCCTGCACGATCAGCTGCGAGCGTTGCACGGCCTGCCCTTCGCGTACCTCGGCACGCAGGCGCCGGCTGATTTGCCGTTCGGACACGATGACCACGATGGCCAGCAGCAACACCTGCGCGATGGCTGTGATGCTCAGCGCCAGGCCGCTGTTGAAGGATTCGCGCTTGGCCTCGTCGCGCCTGGTCAGCAACGTGTTGTTCTCGTTGCGCACGATGCCGTCGATGAGATCATCCATCTTGAACAGCGTGCCCGAGTCGCGCATGGCGTCGGCAGCGCCTTCCTGATCGCCGCGTTCGTGGCGGAGGATCGCCTGCCCGGTCAGCGCCAGCCGACCATTGACCACAGAGTTCAGCGAACCGATCAGCGCTTGCTGATCCGGGCTGTCACGCGTCATCTCGCGCAACTGCGAAAGCAGACCCGGCACTTCATGGCTGGCCCGTTCGGCCCGCAGTCGCACCTGCGGATCGAGATCGCCATGGATCAGGCGATAGATGGCCGCCTCACTGTCACGCGTCACATAGGCGATGCGATAGGTGAGCGACTTCACCTCGGAGGAGTGCGTGACGCGCTCGTTGGCCTGGATCGCCTCGTTGGATCCGCTGCGCGTCACCACATAAGGCAAGGCCACGATCACCAGCACCGCAGCCAGCAGCCCACCCAACCGCCAACGCAGGGCCACACGGTCCCTGAGGGCCGGCCGGAGCGTCGTCGCCAATTTCCAGGATGAGCGCAACATGTAGGGCATGTTTGCAGAATCACCCTGGCGATTACTACCTCTCTTAGCGGGCTTTTGCTAAACCTTTAGTAGGAGCTCCCCGATGCAGCGGCCTGGCCACTCATCGAAGACGGCTTGGCGGCAGGTTGCAGCCCCCAGGACCGGTTCGGTTCGGCCTGCATGGTGAAATGCAGCTCTCCGCCGGCAAGAATCTCGCCGTGCCGCAAAAATGCTCGGTCCAGCGGCTTGCCGTTGAGCGTGACCGAGCCGACATACGGGTGGGCATCGTCCAGCGGTGCGGCACTGACGGTGAAGGCCTTGCCGTTGGAAAGGTGCAGCGTGGCGCGGGCAACAAAGGGCCTGCCGATGGCGTATTCGTCGCTGGCAGGCGTCACGGGGTAGAAACCCAGCGCCGAGAACACGTACCAGGCCGACATCTGGCCCAGATCGTCATTGCCGGCCAGGCCGTCGGGACGCGGTGCGTACTGGCTGTCCATGATCTGCTTCAGCCGCTGCTGGGTCTTCCAGGGAGCGCCGGCGTAGTCGTAGAGATAGGCCAGATGATGGCTGGGCTCGTTGCCGTGGGCGTACCAGCCGATCAGGCCGGTGATGTCTTCCACATGCGCGAAGCGGGCGGGGTCCACCTTGGCTTCGAACACGCTGTCCAGCCTGGTCACGAACGCGCCGTCGCCACCCATTGCCTTGATCAGCGCCGCCACATCCTGCGGCACGTACCAGGAGTACTGCCAGGCATTGCCTTCGGTGTAGTCGGTGCCGTAGCCGGCAGCATCGGGATCGAACGGTTCACGGAACGCGCCATCGCTTTTGCGTGCGCGCATGAAACCGGTCTTGGGGTCATACGCGTTGCGCCAGTTGCCCGCACGCTTGTCGAAGGTGGCGGCGATGTCCTTGCGGCCCATGGCCTTGGCCATTTGCGCCAGCGACCAGTCGTCGTAGGCGTATTCGAGCGTCTTGGACGCGCCTTCCGGCTCCTTGTCGATCGGCACGTAGCCGAGCTTCATGTAGTCACCGAGTCCACCGTAGGGTGCGTAGGTGGCGCTTGCCACCATGGCCTTCAGTGCTGCGTCCGCATCGAAGCCGCGCACGCCCTTGATGTAGGCATCGGCAATAACCGGCACGGCGTGGTAGCCGATCATGCACCACGTCTCCAGACCCTGGTACGCCCATACCGGCAGGATGCCGAACGGGCTGGTTTCGCGGGCAGCGATCAGCGAGCGAATGAAGTCGGTGCTGCGCTGAGGCATCAGCAACACCATCAAGGGTTGCTGGGCGCGGTACACGTCCCACAGCGACCAGGTGGAGTGAAATTCGAACTTGCCGTTCTTGTCGGCAGCCTCGTGCACGGCGCCGTCGGGGCCGCGGAACTGGCCGTTCACGTCCATGCTCAGCGTGGGCGAGAGCATCGCGTGGTACAGCGAGGTGTAGAAGCTGGTGAGTTGCTCCTTGGGCGCATCCACGTCGATCACTGCCAACGCTTTGTCCCAATCGGCGCGCGCTTCGGCGCGACGTGCGTCGAAGTCCCAGCCCTGCCCTTCGGCATCGAGGTTGGCGACGGCGCCGGCTTCGCTGACGGACGAGATCGCTACCTTCACCCCCAACGGCTGTTTCAGCGCGCCGAAATCGAATACGCCGACAAGCGCGCGGCCGCTCTGCGCATCGTGATCTTCCGGCTGGTGGCCCGGCCCATTGAAGCCTTTATAAGGCACGTCCGTTTCGCGGCTGTAGAGCGTGCGCGACTGCAGCGGCTGCGAGAAGCGCATGGCGAAACATAGCTCGCGCCCCGGCGCCCAACCGCGCGTAGTACGGCAACCGGTCACCGTACCGTCGTCGTGTACGCGCAAGCTGGACCAAAGCACCTTGCCGGCGTAGTCGTAAATGCTGGGGCGCAGGTCGAGCAGCAGGTGCGCGGGCTTGCCCGCCGGGAACGTGTAGCGATGCCAGCCAATGCGCCGCCCGGCAGTGAGTTCGGCGCGCACGCCGTAATCACTCAACGTCACCGCGTAATAGCCCGCCTGCACCACCTCGCTGTCGTGGCTGAAGCGCGAGCGATACCCGCTGCCCGGTTTGGCCGGGTCGCCCGGCTCCAGCTGGACGCTGCCGGCAATCGGCATCACCAACACGTCGCCCAGATCCGAATGACCCGAGCCGGAGAAGTGCGTGTGGGAGAAACCCAGCAAGCTGCTGTCGCCGTACTGGTAGCCGGCGGCCCACTTATAAGCGTGCTTGAAATCCGGCATCGCCGTGTCGGGCGAGAGCTGGATCATGCCGAACGGCACCGTGGCCCCGGGAAAGGTATGGCCGTCTCCTCCCGTGCCGATACGCGGGTCGACCTCGGCCGAATGACCGCCAGCCGCATGGGCGGGCATGGCCAGAGACAGCGAGATCGTGGCGGCCAGCAGGCCAGGCAGCCATGCGCGGAAGGGCTGACAACTCATGGGAATCCCCCGGGGGTTGAATTTGAATCGTTCTAATTGGCTGAAACTAGCACCGCCGCCAGCGCTGATGCATGCTGCGTCGCGCCATCGATTCTGGTTCCGTCTGACACCTGCGGCGGGTTACCTTTGGATCGTTCCAATTACCCAGGCCCGCGATGGAAAGCCAGACCCCGGTCGGTCGCAAGATCACTCTTAACGACATCGCCGCCGGCTGCGGCGTATCCCGTGCCACGGTATCGCTGGTGCTGCGCGGCAGTCCGCTGGTCAACAAGCTCACGCGCGCCCGGGTGGAAGATGAGCTGCGCCGCCAGGGCTACGTGTACAACCGCGCCGCGGCCAACCTGCGCCGCCGTACCTCCTCCAGCATCGCGCTGGTGGTCAACGAATTGGCCAACCCGTTCTTTGCCGAATTCGCCGCCGGCGTGGACGAAGCGCTGGGCGAAGCCGGCTTTGTCACCTTGCTGGGCAGCACGGGCGAATCGGCAGCGCGCGAGCGGGAAGTACTCGGCTCGCTGATCGAACATGGGCCGGGCGGCATCATCCTCTCGCCCGCCGAAGGCAGCGAGGCTCGTTCGGTGCTCTCGGCCGTAGGCACGCATACGCCGGTGGTGCTGTTCAATCGCGAACTGGGTGGCACGCTGCCCGAATATGCGCACTGGGACCGGCTGATGCTGGACAACCAGCGCGGCGCGCGACTGGCTACGGAGCACCTGATCGCGCAGGGCCATCGACGCATTGCTTTCTTCGGCGGGCACGACGATTCCAGTTCGTGCCGCGAGCGCCATGCGGGTTATGTGCAAGCCATGCAGGCTGCGGGGCTGACCATTGAACCGAGCTGGCGCGTGCAGAGTGCCCTCAAGCGCGTGGACGCCGCACGCTCAGCCCACGCACTGTTCGAAGGCGCAACCGTGCCCACCGCGGCGGTTTGCTACAACGACGTGGTGGCGCTGGGCCTCATGCTCGGCATGCAGCAGCGCGGCCTGAAGCCAGGGCGCGACCTGGCCATTACCGGATTCGACGACATCGCCGAAGCAGCCATGAGCATGCCGTCGCTTACCACGCTGTCCACCGCACCGCGCGCGCGCGGACGCCAGGCGGCCGAACTCATCCTTGCCCGCCTGCGTCAACCCCAGGCGCAGGCAGGCACTGTCATCGCGCCGGTGGAGTTGATGGTGCGCGAAAGCAGTTCTCCCCTTTCCTGACCGACGGAATAACCATGGCCTTCGCAACACCTCCCACTCTGTCGGCAGCCACGCCGCCGGCCGCCGGCAAGGCGCGCTACACCAACTATCCGCTGGCGATGTCGGTAAGCACCACGATCTTTTTCATGTGGGGTTTCCTGACCGTCCTCAACGACATCCTGATCCCGCATCTCAAATCGGTGTTCGAGCTGAACTACGCCCGCGCGATGCTGGTGCAGTTCACCTTCTTCGGTGCGTACTTCCTGATGTCGCTGCCTGCCGGCCGGCTGGTGGCTGCGCTGGGATACAAAAAAGGCATCGTCGCTGGCCTGGCCATTGCCGCTCTGGGGGCATTCGGATTCTGGCCGGCGGCGCTGCTGCATTCCTACGCCGCCTTCCTTGTTGCGCTGTTCGTGCTTGCTACCGGCATCACCGTGCTGCAGGTAGCGGCCAATCCGTATGTCGCGCTGCTGGGTCCCGAGCGCACCAGTTCCAGCCGTCTGACGCTGGCGCAGGCGATGAATTCGCTGGGCACCACACTGGGGCCGTGGTTCGGTGGCCTGCTCATTCTGTCTGCCGTGGCGACTGCCACCGTGTCGCAGGACGTGCGCAAGGCGCCCGAAACCGTGCAACTGGTGCAGACGCTCAACAACGGCGCGCCGGCCCAGGCAGTCGATGCCTTGCAGCACGCGCCCGCCGAACGACTGGTGGCAGCGCTCAACGATGCCGCCGCCAACGCGCTCGATCGCCTGCCTGCCGATGCCGTCGCCGCGAGCCTTGTGCATCTCACACCCGCGCAGCTGGCCGATGTGCTGGACAAACTGCCGGGCGCACCGCTGCTTGCCACGCTCACCACCCAGTCACCCCAGCAGCTCGCTGCATTGCCCGCCGATCGCCTCGCCGGCGCGCTGGACAAGCTGCTCGCCTCACGCCTGGATACCGAACAAACCGCGCAGCTAGGCAACGTGCGCGCCGCCCTGTTGCCTGAAACCGTGCAGCAGCTGCAGAACTTTCGTCAGAAGCAGGCGGAGTTGGTGCAGGTGCCCTACCTCGGCCTGGGCGTGGTGCTGTTGCTGCTAGCCGTTGGCGTGTGGTTGTTCAATCTGCCCGCGCTCGCCGAGTCCACCGAGCAAGCGGACAAAGTGCATCACACACTGATGGATGCGCTGCGCCACCCGCACGTGTTCTTCGGCGTGCTGGCGATCTTCTTCTATGTGGGCGCTGAGGTATCCATCGGCAGCTTTCTGGTGAACTACCTTTCGCTTCCCGAGATCGGCCACATGAGCGAGCAGCAGGCCTCGCACTACGTGTCGCTGTACTGGGGTGGCGCGATGGTGGGGCGCCTGGCGGGTTCCGCGCTGCTGGTGATGATCAACCCGCGCAAGCTGCTGGCGGCATTTGCTGCCGTCGCCAGCCTGCTGGTGCTGACCACCATGCTCACCCACGGCCAAGTGGCAATGACCAGCGTGATCGCCATCGGCCTGTTCAACTCCATCATGTTTCCCACCATCTTCGCGCTTGGCATAGAGCGGATGGGACCGATGACCGGCAAGGCGTCGAGCCTGCTGATCATGGCCATCGTCGGCGGTGCGTTGTTGCCGTTGGCGCAAGGTTTCCTGGCCGATCACTTCGGCATACAGCACGCCTTCGTGCTGCCGATGCTGTGCTACGGCTACATCGTTTTCTATGGCCTGCGCGGTTCACTGATCCGCAACAGCGCCGTATCTGCAGCCACCCCTGAGAACGCTTGATGTCCTCTCGCACCATCCTCTGTTTCGGCGAAGCGCTGATCGATTTCCACAGCGAAGGGAACACCGAACACGGTTTTCCGCGCAGTTTCGTGCCCTTTGCGGGCGGCGCACCCGCCAATGTCGCGGTGGCGGTCGCACGACTGGGTGGCGCCGCCGCGTTTGCCGGCATGCTGGGCAAGGACCTGTTCGGCGACTTTCTGCTCGACAGCCTGCGCCATGCTGGCGTGGATACCACGGGTGTGGCGCGCACCGGCGAAGCGAACACTGCGCTCGCGTTCGTGGCACTCGATGCCCATGGCGAACGCAGCTTCAGCTTTTATCGCCCGCCATCGGCCGACCTGCTGTTCCGCCCCGCACATTTTCGCGAGGCAAGCTTCCGCGAAGCGGCTGTGTTCCACGTCTGCTCCAACAGCATGACCGACCCAGCCCTCGCCGAAACCACACGCGAAGGCATGCGCCGCGCGCGCGATGCTGGTGCGCTGGTGAGCTTCGACCTCAACCTGCGCCCGGCACTGTGGCCGAGTGACGTGCAACCGCGCCCGCTTTTGTGGCCGGCGCTACAACTGGCGGATGTGGTGAAGCTCAGCGCAGAGGAATTCGCCTGGCTCGCCGTGGATGGCGAGGAGGCCGTGCTCGAAAAGCTGTGGGAAGGCCGCGCCCGCCTGCTCGTAGTCACCGATGGCGCCAACGGGTTGCGCTGGTTCCACCCGGATGCCGATGGCGAGCTGCCGGTGTACGCCGTGCCGGCTGTGGATACGACCGCGGCCGGCGACGCCTTCGTGGGTGGCCTGCTCCATCGGCTCGCCGCACTCGATGCCACGCCAGACCGCATCGACCATCTGGTGACCGAACTCCCACGCCTGCACGCCACGCTGCGCTTCGCCTCGGCCTGCGGCGCACTTACTGTGACCCGCCAGGGTTCGTTTACCGCGATGCCGGACGAAACCGAGGTGCTGAGTTTCATGGAGACCTACGCATGACCACGCCCGATTTCCGCAGCGAGGCGTTTCTGCGCGCGCATATCGCACAGACGATGGCGTTCTATCACCCGCGTGCGATCGATCCGGACGGCGGTTTCTTTCACTACTTCAAAGACGACGGCACGATCTACGACCGCAGCCATCGCCACCTGGTAAGCAGCACGCGCTTCGCCTTCAACTACGCCATGGCCGCGCGTGAATTTGGCAACACCGAATATCTCGAAGCCGCACGGCACGGCCTTCGCTACCTGCGCGATGTGCATCGCAATGCCGTCACTGGCGGCTACGCCTGGACCATTCGCGACGGCAAGCCCGAGGACGGCACCAATCATGCCTACGGCGTGGCTTTCGTACTGCTGGCCTATGCGACCGCACGCAAGGCCGGCATCACCGAAGCCGATGCGTGGATGGACGAAACGTGGCAATTGCTCGAACAGCATTACTGGGATGCCGACGCTGGCCTTTACCGCGACGAGGCCGACGAACACTGGAACTTCAGCGGCTATCGCGGCCAGAACGCCAACATGCACATGTGCGAGGCAATGCTGGCCGCCTACCAGGCCAGCGACGAACCACGCTACCTGGAGCGCGCGCTAGCGCTCGCCGATCGCATGACACGCCAGCAGGCAGCCAAGGCTGGCGGGCTGGTGTGGGAGCACTACGACACGCATTGGAACGTGGACTGGGACTATCACCGCGACGATCCCAAACACCTGTTCCGCCCATGGGGTTTCCAGCCGGGTCACCAGACCGAATGGGCCAAGCTGCTGCTGATCATGGAACCGCTGCTGCTCGAACGCGGCCGCGAGGAAAACTGGCTGGCACCGACGGCCATGCTCCTGTTCGACACCGCACTCGCACGCGCCTGGGACAACGAGCATGGCGGTATCTGCTACGGCTTCGCACCTGACGGCAGGGTATGCGACGACGACAAGTATTTCTGGGTGCAGGCCGAGTCACTGGCTGCCGCCGCGTTGCTCCACGCACGCACGGGTCTTGCTGCTTACGACACCTGGTACGAAAAGCTGTGGTCCTATGCGTGGCAGCATTTCATCGACCACCAACACGGCGCCTGGTACCGCATCCTCACTCGCGACAACCGCAAATACGACGACGAGAAAAGCCCAGCCGGCAAGACCGACTATCACACCATGGGCGCCTGCTACGAAGTGATGGAGTTGGTGCGCGAGGGTGGCGTGCCCTGAAGAATCAGCAGCACTCTGAGACTCAATTCAGTACGCCCCCTTATTCCCAGGTTCCGCGCACGTAGGGCCGCCTTGCTGAGATGCCCGCTATTGACTCATGGCGGACATTCAGAATGCTCGCAAACGCATGCCTCGTTCTCTGGCCATGCGTTCTGTCTGGGGATCAGGACGAGCTCCACGGCGAAGTAGCAAATCGACCATTTGCTGATTCTTGCAAATGACCGCGCCGTGCAATGCGCTGTTGCGTTGTTCATTTCGAACGTGGCATCCGCACCGGCGGACAGCAACACAGAGACGTTATCAACCCTGTTCTCATAGACCGCACTCATGAGAGGAGACAAGCCGTCCGGCTCTCGCAGGTTCGGACTCAGGCCGTGTCGTATCAGTGCGTTGATCATGACAGGGGTCGCGTATTGAGCGGCCTCCTGCATTGCCATGATGTCCGTGAGGCCATTTCTCCAACGCGCTCCTCTGGAAAAAGCCCATCCAACAGCCGCACGTCATCGGCAAGAACAGCCAATCCCAGCGGCGTGATGTCCGCGTCGCCGAACGGGTACGTCGCGTTGGGGTTTGGCAACGCCGCGACCAACCTGGCGAGCTCAATACGATCCGCGCGATTGGGATCAGGCAATACTCCCCGACAGATCGGCCCCATGTTCGCGCTTACAACCTCGGTCGCAACACGTAGCACCGCAGGGTCGTCGCTGGCCGAGACTGGCATGCAAGCGCCCACAACAAGCCAAAGCACAAGCCATCTGCAAAATTCGCTCATGGATCCCCCAGATTCACGCAACCCTGCCGCGCGCTGTCGCTCTTGGATGTGCTCTTTGGGTCAACAGCAGACATTCCCGTGTTCCGCATCCATTGCGTCAAGACACCGCTACGACGCTGCTTTGTCAATCTCCACACCGATGGCTTTCGCCAACTTCTCCAGGGTCTGTACGGTGGCCTGGTCAAGGTGCCTTGGCTGCGGATCCACGGCGCATAGCGTCCCGAAAAACTGCCCATCCGCTCTGTAAATCGGTATGGAGATATAGCTCTCAAAGCCATACAGCGCCGGCGTCGGGTGCTTTGAATACAAGGGATGAGTGCTCGCATGATTGAACGTCACCGTCTGACCGTGCGTGCGAATTTCATTGCAAATCGTGGTTTCCAGGACCAGGTCCTGTCCAGCTCGCAGTCCAAAACTAATCGTGTCGTAGACGGCGCAGGCGGTCCAACGCGTGTCGGAAACTCTGGCGACTGTTGCGAACCGCATGCCGGTCGCTTGCGAAACTTCCTGCAGGATCGCCGCAACGCTCGGCATCCGAGTCACGAGATCGACATCACGTATCGCTGCGGCATTTTCCGCGGTATTCGGTGCGGAACTATCGCCCTGGGTCAATCGCTCAATGACACGCCTCTGCAAGCTGATACGGGATACCCGATGCACAAAGTTGCGCACATAGACGGCCAAACCGCGCAATTGGCCAACAGGGCCTGTTACCACCAGGCAACGAGCATCAATTCGCACGTCCAACAGGTTGTTCTGCGATTTGAATTCACCCACTTCCAAGACAAAGGCTTCGATCCAGAAGTGATCGGGGCGTGCGCTCAGGAATGCGACCATCACCGGCCCCGCGCTGTCACACCCTGCTACAGACGGTGACGGCATATCGAAGCCCACAACGGAAGGAGGCCACGCGTACTCGGACGAAGGGTTATGCGAGGACATAAACTCAGTGCTCCCCTGCCGCTTTGCCTGTCCCAAGTATGCTTCAAGTAGCTGAAGACATGGTTGCGATTGTCTGCCTTGGGTCGGAGGCAGACACCTCGAGTTTGCCGTATGGCCGGCGTCCCCGAGATTGAGCAGTACGAAGCTTTCGCGAAGCTCTAGAGTCCGCTCGCGACGCGAGGAGACGGGCGCAGTGCGCAGAATCCGAGCGGGTTGAAGAGCATTCCGGCCAAGGCTGAACCGGCTGCTGATGGTGACCAGGGTCAGGCGTCACATGGCTGTGTACCTGACCCGGCCATTGAATCAGAACTGATGCCGATCCGTGACGCTCAATCCGATTCGTTGTCGATCTCCCGCCCATTGGTCTTTTGCAGAGGCCGATGGTTGTCAGGAAAGATCTTGGTGAAGGACGCAATCTGATCGCTCGACATTTGAATGGGCTGCGAGAGCACGATCCAATGCACACCCTCCGTGCAGGGCGGCGTGGTCAGCGAACCGCTATAGACAAAGGCCTTGTGATCGTGGGGAAGCACGGAGGTAAGGTCCACGGTAATCGGCGGCCTTCCGTTCGTCGGAATCCCCTTCTCTGAAGCGGGAAGACTTCTGAGCACGGGCGCGAGACTTTCGTTCTCCTTGCCCAGCTTCACCATCACGCCAACGACCACAATGCGCTTGCCTCCATTCTCATTGACGAAATGGATTTCCAACGGAAAGCGCTTTCCGTCCGTGGTGTGCTCACTCGGCGAGTGAAAATGAAACTGCGCCAGTCGATACGTGTCGCCATCGAACACCACGGTGTCCTTGGCATCATTGACATTGGCCTGGACTGTGTGACCGTTGTTTACCAGGGCAACCGCGCCCTTCTCATAGTCGATATGGAACTCGCCGGCCTTTCCGGTCTTGGCATCACGCGACTCAAGGTCAATGGGGGACTGCGCCTTGCCATTGCCACACGCCACGAACTTCGCATCCATCGCTGACCAATGCGATGGACCATTGTTCCCCGCGTACGACCAGTGTGGGGCCGACGCCCAGTTGTCCGATGACAGAGGCAAGGCCAGGACGCCTACTGAGGCCACCATGACCGCCACCGCGGTCAAACCGGCCAGGTGCCGTTTGGATCTGCGCATGATCATCCCCCAGCCGTTATGGAACGCCACCATGGGAACCGGCCACTTCGACACGCGACGACGAAGCGCCCTCGCCTTACCTATGCTGCGGACGACGCAACCCACTCATGGCTTCCTGCCCGTTACTACCGATGCTTCGATGCTGCGCCGGATGTAACTAGCCACCACGGATCTCGATTCAAAGCGCACCGTGCGCCATCTTCCCCACGACAGTCGCCACCCGATTCAAGTCAATGGGAAACGCCGACTTTGAGCTGCGACCGCCCTGCTACACAGGCCACCAGGCAAGTGGAAACCCGCTTGGCGCCGGCATTTTCGCGCGTAGACCCTCGCGCTTCCGTGAAGAAAGGATCTGGGTGGATCGCCCTGGCGCTGGTAGCACCTTGCAACGCAAGAGGGCATTTCGGGCCTATCCAAAACGGATGGCGCGCAGGGCATAAGGAAATGGGGCGGCTAGCGCCCCCCCCCCGGCCCGCCTTTTAAGAAGGGGCCAGATCCGCTGCTTGCGGAGCCGGAAGGTGGCTGATCCCGGCTTCGAACGTGTAAGCGCCTCCGATGTTCGTTCCTGCGGTGCATCGGCTCGTTTGACCTGGAAACACGGCTAGGAGATGGCGGACTACCGGCGCTTCACGCTGACGACGGACATCCAGGTTTACTTCTGCGAACCGCAACATCTTGCGGCGAGGCTCAAACGAGAACACGAACGGACCAATGCTCGGCGGTAACGGGCGGAAAAGTTTCAACGATCGTGTACATCACCGGTGCGGGATCAGGGCTGTTTATGCAGAAGTGAAGCAGATGCTCATCCAGTTCGCCGGAGGAAATTTGCTGTCCCCTTGGGTGTAGCAGGTTGCCCATCACGGCGATCAACTCCCACCGGCTCAGTTTGCGAACGATCCGAACAACTTTCCCCAAGCGCAGGAACGTCACCGTAGCGAACGGTATAACGACTGCCAGCGCTTTGAGCATGATGTTGCTAACGCTGCGACCGAAATGCCCAGATGGAGAGGCTGCCAGCGACAACTACGGCGACCCAGGAAAACCAAACCGGGATCTCCATAGGGCCAATTTGCACCGGCCACACAGCCACTGCGCGTACCGCCTGAAATACCGACACAACACCGAATACAAACCCGGAAACCAGCGCGTAGTTGCTCTTCATCATTGCTGCCCACCTGATATGAATAGTGGCCGAGTGCCGCCTAGCGACCTGGTAAAAAGAGGTGCACGTCCGTTTATACATCTTTACCGCCTCGCCTAACGACCAGGCTAACCGTCCGACGCCAGCGCGCTCCATCCGCGGCTCGTTCGACCAACAAGCGAAAGCAGAGCCGGACATCGAACGCGTGACCTTGAACGGCGACGCTGGGTCGAGTGCGGACACTTCCCAAGTCAGAACAAGCCCGATTTCGCCCGCATACATCGCCTCGATCCGGATGGCCGATTCATCCGAACCCACACCTTCTCCGCGCACCGACAAACCCGCAAGGCGCTAAAGCCCGGAGGAAACCATTTCCCACACAACAGCCATCGCGACCGGTGGCCTCAGGGTCAGGCTCGCGAGTGTTTTGTTTTCCGGAGCGGTTATGCGGCAGAGCAGATCGGGCCACTCATCTCGAACAGCCCATTTATGAGCTGGCTGGGTGTCTTTGGGGTGTATGGACAAGCAAAGATCGTCGACACGATCGAGCTGGTGACGGCAGCCGCGTTGATAGTCGGCTCGCGGATTCCTCTTGCATCAGCATTGGGAGCAGCGATGGCAAGTGCGACTTTTCTACTCACTGCGACTTTCGTGTTCAGCACTCCTGGCATCACCATGCACAGTCCATCTGGATTTCCGATCATCTCGACGTTAGTGGAGATGTTTCTGCTCAAGGACATTGCGTTGCTAGGTGCATGCGTAACGTTGTTGCTTGGCTCTTTGACTCGAACGCGTGTTGCCCGCTGAAAGCGCGTAATGGCAACGCCATATGGCATTTGATTTTGCCGAAGATCCGCTGGCGGGTCAGCCCCATAATGGCAAGATCCGCCATAGGTCCAAAGCGGGCGCGAATGGTCGAGCGTTTCGATGAACCGAAACGCAAGATCCGGATAGTCGGTAACCAGCCGCCGATGGATATTTGCTCCATCTTCGGAGCGCCATTATGTACCGCCTGATCGGGACCCTTTTCCTCCTCACCTTCCTTGGAACAGCCCACGCAGATTGCGAGCTGCCGTTTGCGCCAAGAGAAGTCCGCGTTGCAGCACTTACCTTTCATCATCGTCTTGAAGCACGAGATGCAAAGCAGGGTCGCATCGCAACGCGCGATGGAAAAGGCAACGCATCGCGAAGCGTCAAGGCTGCGGCCAATGACAGACGCTCCCAGATTGCCGACGGCTCACCGTAGCCGGACTGTCAGCTTCGGGGTGCGGATTCAGCCGGTTGGCCCGCACCCATTACAAGACAGTCATGGGGTGATGGGTGGCAACCGTCGTTTGATGAGCTGGCCCTTGACGATGGATGTGTTGGTTGTGGCTTCCTCGCCAATGCGGTTGACCACCTCGTCGAGATGTTCCATCGAACGCACGAACAGGCGCGCTACAAAACAATCGTCCCCGGTGACTTTGTCGCACTCGACAACTTCCGGAGTGGCCTCAATCAGCTTTTGCACCGTCGAAAGGCGTCCCGGCAATGGCCGGATTCTGACGATAGCCTGCAGGAGGTGTCCGAGAAGGCGTGGCTCCACGTCGATGGTGTAGCCGCGTATGACACCTCGCTCTTCCAGCCGCTTGAGTCGCTCCGAGGTGCTCGGCGACGAGAGCTGGATCTCCGCGGCAAGTTCCTTCAACGATATGCGCGAATTGCGTGCGAGCAGTTCGAGTATGGAAGTATCAATTTCGTCGATCATCACGGACCGTTCCTCGCAGCGCCGCCACCTAATAAAAGAAGGAAATTTGTCCAACAGACCTAACTGTAGCCATGTAACGCCACGTCACGGTAACGATAATAGAGCCCAAATGGCGTGAGGGCATGAGGTGAGCAAACAAGCACAGGGCATCGCTGAATTGGCAATCGCGATGACGATCGCCGGCACCATCGGCTGGTTTGTCGTGGTTTCCGGGCTTCCCGTCCTCAATATCGTGTTCTGGCGCTGCCTGTTCGGCGCAGCCGCACTCTTCA
Organism: Dyella sp. OK584; assembly: GCF_057787755.1. Lineage (NCBI taxonomy): Bacteria > Pseudomonadati > Pseudomonadota > Gammaproteobacteria > Lysobacterales > Rhodanobacteraceae > Dyella > Dyella sp. OK584. Next base: position 2,006,850 of record NZ_CM173542.1, on the reverse strand, counting down.
TCGTATGTGCAAGCAAGGGCTTGCTTCGCCCGATCACCCTGCGGGTATTCATACTTTCGGTGCTCGGCGGCATCGCCATCGTGCTCAATTGGGTCCTGCTGTTTGCGGCGTATTCACGAGCATCCATCTCCGTCGCCACCGCCGTCTATAACATCCAGCCGTTCATGCTCGTCTGCTTTGGAGCGGTGTTCCTGGCGGAGCGATTAACGGCGGCGAAGCTGGCCTGGCTGGCCGTTGCCTTCAGTGGCTTGTTGATGATCGTTCAACTCGATGGTGGAAACGGCAACACCGATGGCCATTTCCTCATCGGCGTTCTCATGGCGCTGGGCGCTGCCTTTATGTGGGCCATCGCCGCGCTCATCACCAAGCAACTCAAGGGCACGCCACCGCACCTTATCGCCTTGATACACATGTGCGTGGGAGCGCTACTGCTATCGCCATTCGCCGATATCTCCCACGCACCTGCAAAGCTAAGCCTATGGATCTTGCTGGTGGTGATCGGGGTTGTGCATACGGGTTTGGTGTACGTGCTGATGTACGACGCGATCCACAAGCTGCCAACGCACATGCAGGGTGCGCTCTCTTTTATCTATCCGGTGGTGGCAATAGCCGTGGATGTCATTGCGTTTGGTCACCGTCTCAACTTGGAGCAAATGATCGGTGCGGCGGCCATCCTTGTCGCTGTCGTCGGCATGAATGGCCATGGTGGCTCACGAAAAGACAAAGAGCCCTCATTGCTTACACAAGATTCGTCCTAGCGAGCAGCGGCAGCGACCTTGCGCAAGCCTGTGCGACCGACGATGTCGAAGCGCGCATGCGTCGTGCAGAAAGCCACTAACACCACCATCCATCGATACGTGATCCATCATGCAAAAATCCTATCGCGTCTACCAGGTAGACGCCTTCACGCGGGAACGTTTCAAGGGAAATCCGGCTGGCGTCGTGCCGCATGCGGACGGACTCAGCGAAGCACAGATGCAAGCCATCGCACGGGAGCTCAACAATTCCGAAACGGCTTTCATCTTCCGGCCCACGGCAGATGATCACGACGTGCACGTTCGCTTCTTCACGCCGACGACCGAGGTCCCCATTTGTGGTCACGCCACGATTGCCGCCCACTACGTGCGTGCCGTCGAAGGACACGTGTCTGCAGGGACCGTGCGGCAACTCACGGGTGCCGGCATTCTTGCTGTGGACGTTGAGCCGGTGGAAGGCGACGATTTTCGGATCTGGATGCATCAGCGTGCACCAACCTTCGCCAGGTTGTCCGATACGGACCGAAGCAGACTGATCACGGCCCTGGGCATTGCTGAAGGCGATGTCGGCACAGGACCAATCGAGATTGTTTCCACGGGACACTCCAAGGTCATGGTCCCGCTGCGATGTCGCGATGTCCTTAACCATCTCCAACCGGATCTTCACGCCCTGTCCCTAGTCAGTCGGGACATAGGCTGCAACGGCTTCTATCCTTTCACGCTGGCCGACCCCGACGACGGAATCCTCGCGCATGGACGCATGTTTGCCCCTGCCATCGGTATCGACGAAGACCCCGTGACGGGCAATGCGAGCGGCCCCCTTGGCGCCTATATCGTGCAGCACAGGCTGATTCCCTCGGAGGCCTTTCGGTCCGGGTTGTCCTGCTGGATAAGGCAGGGTGAATCCATGGGTCGGCCCGGTCGAGTCAAGGTGGAAGTGCGCGTCGATCCACAACACTTGACGCCCATCTCGGTCCGCATTGGTGGTGAAGCCATCTTGGTCTTCGGCACGGAGATGCACGTGTGATGTTCGCGTCGCAGGCAACCCGTGGCGCCATGAATGCCAACGCGCTCGAACTGGTCGCCACCGCCAAGGCGCCGGCGGCCCGTGGACACTATAGCCAGGCCGTTGTCGCCCACGGCTTTGTGTTCGTGGCGGCGCAGTTGCCGATCACTCCCGGAAGCGATGGCGACGTGCCAGCGGGCATCGAAGCGCAAGCCGACCGAGTCATCTCCAACATTGAGGCCATTCTCGATGCAGCCGACAGCGGCCTTGATCGGCTGGTCAATGTAACGGTATTCGTTACCGACATCGGCCATTGGCCTATGGTCGATCGGATCTACAGCGAACGATTGGGAATGCATCGCCCGGCAAGAGCCATCGTTGTCTCACCGCAGCTTCATCTTGGCGCCCAGATCGCCATGCAGGCGATCGCGGTGACCATGGCCGATGCCAGTCAAGACGCTGCGGCGCCTCGCGCGGCGGCACTGTCGATATGGCGCAAGATCGCCGACAAAATCCAGCGCCGCGACTCGGCACCACCGAGGCTTTCGACACCGTCCGGTTAGTCACGCATATGCAATGCCGGTGGCATCACACGAATCACGGCCTGTCATAGCACGTTGGCTCGCTTGAGTTCCTCGCATGCCTGTTTTGCCGTGATCTGAAGCGCAGGCATCGACCGGCCGAAATCGCGGTCGAAAGCAGAGCTTTCCAGCATGCAGGCAAAGCTGCTATGGGACAACTGGGGCAGTCTCCGGACCGCTGGTCAACATCAGCGGCGTGGTGAGCCCTTTCCCGAACCGTTTCTCTGTCAGACCGGAATCCGTCTCACAATGCGATGCGATGACGCTTAAATACCGGACTAGCCCTTCAGATATCCGGTCACGAGGAGCGCAGCTTCGTCGATGAGCGCTTCCATCGTTTCGTCCGAAAGCATCTTGGAATAGTGCAACACCGCGTTGTGCGTCAACGCCTCAATCGTGGTCACGCATACAAATGATGCTAGCTCCAGGTCATCGACACGGAGTTCGTCCCGGTGGCTCTCAAGGTACGTCCGGAACAGGGCGTAATTTTCACGATTGAAGGTTTCCAGCTCCTCGAGCTTGCCCACGCGCGGAATCTGCTCCGCGAGCACGCGATGAAGCTTGGGATCGACACGGTGCGCTTTAACCGCAACGGCGACAAGTTTGCGCACCGCCTTCTCCACCGGCTGAGCCAACACTTCTGCCAACTCGCCACGAACCGTTTGCATGATCTCCTGCTGATGGCGTTCGATGACGGCGGCAACAAGCGCCTCCTTGCTGGGGAAGTACTGGTAGAGCGAGCCGACGCTCACCCCCGCCACCTCCGCGATGCGATTGGTGCTGGCCTTGTCGAAGCCTTCCTTGACGAGAATGCGAGCGGTCGCTTCAACCAGCGTATCGACCGTCGCTCGCGATCGCACCTGAGAGGCGGCTTTTCTGGGTTTTGTGAGCGGTTTGCGTGCCATTTTTCACCACCGACAACGCGAGTATATAAAGCGAATCATTGCTCGTATTCTGCCCAACGTGGAAATGACAAGGCAATACCATCCGGAACACGCGAAAAGCGCGAATCTCTCAGGAGACAACGGCATGCACGATACATTGCAGCACTTGTTCCGATACAAGGCCTGGGCGAACGACGAGCTGTTGACCGCGCTGGCCACGCTTGGCGGCGAATCCCCCATAACCGCGTTGGCCATCAAGGCCCTGAGCCACAGCTATATCGTCGACCGGATCTTCGCCGCGCACATGAGGCGAATGGTTCACGCGTACACGTCGGCCAATGTGAGCGAAATGCCGACGCTGAAAGACTTGTCCGCGGACATCAGAAAGAGCGATCGGGAGTACATCGACTATGTGGCAGCTCTCGATCGCGACCAATGGGTGGAACGGATCGACTTTCTGTTCACCGACGGCGCACCGGGCCGTATGTCCCGCGAGGAGATGCTCATGCATGTGATCACCCACGGCGTAGGTCATCGCGGACAGGTCAGCGCAGTCATGCTGCTCAATGCCGTTCCACCGGCGAAGGATGGCCTCACGACCTATCTGCATGAGGCGGAGGCCTCGACGAGAGGGCGGACTGCTGCGTGACCGCGCACTCACCCGACTATTTTCATCGTGCCTGCGAATACAAGAAATGGCCGGTCGCATCGCCATTTTCGATCTCTTGGACACATCCCGCGATACAGACGTGTTGCAGGGGGAAGGCATGAAAGTTAGGGGCTTAGGTTGCGATTTCCTGTGGTTTCTACCCGGCCACTCGCTGCTCGCGCAAAGGCCAGGACATGACAATCCTTGAACGCCTTGGCTTCCGAACTGCAGCGCGCAATGCCATCAAATCGCGGAAAGAAGTCTCTCAAGACCGTCACCCTTACTCACGGCTTGTTGGCTATTTCCAATGTCACCGGGAATCTGCCAAGCAACAAACGACCTGCGCCTCTGCACAATTCACTGTTAAGGAAGGAGCTTCCACTTAACACAGGCCGCAGCCAAGGCCGGAATGACGAAAAGTATCAGAAAGACAGGAAGTTCTTCGACGAAGGAATACCCTGCCCGCACCACACCAATCGACAGGTTCGCGGCACAAACGACAAACCAGATCGCCAAGAAAGCTCCCATGATCCAGTTCGTAGTCCATGAAAGTTGTTCCATGAATAGCTTGGCGATGATCGAGAAGCCGGCCAGGAGAAGTAAGCCAGCGATTGAAAGTAGTGCTGTTCGCATTGGATTCTCTCGACGCCCCAGGGCGAATAACGTTTGGTAGCGATCGGTAGCTAAGAAATTTTGCTACCGGTGGTGCAACATCCAAGAGACAAGTGACTAGCGAACACACAATCAGCTAGCCATCACTACTAACCCGGCTCGCGTGGTTTTCCCTGCGAACAACGCTTCGTATAGGGGTTTGCATGTCGAAAGTATTTCAGTCGATCGGCTGGCTAGGCATACCGCTGCACCAGACGAACTACCGTATTCCAACTGCGTGTTGTGACCGGCATGCCCAGATACTTCTCCAGAAATGCGTTGGGGCTCCCCGGTGTCCTGCCGACACGGAGGCTTACGCTGAACACCTCCGATTCGGCGACATGAAGCACCTTGACGTCACCGCGCCTTGATTCCCTCGGCAGCTGGGTGAGCGAGCCGGTTTCTGCGTGGACGAAGGATGCGCAGCACTCATGGACACTTGCACGCTCCACCTCGCCGAACGGGTTGAACGAGATGAGCTTGGCTAGATGCTCCATGGTGCGGATATAGCCCGGTTCGTTGAGGCCGCAAGTTCCGCGAAGTATCTCGCTGGCGCGAGCAAGTACTTCTTGAGCTTCGTTGTTCGTTGCAGCCGTAAAAACGATGGTTCCGTTAGTCAGGAACGAAGACGCAGTCGCAGCCCCAGCAACGATAAAGGCCGCCTCGAACTGTGTCTTATTCGGGCAATTCGTCCGTCCGAGATTCAAATTCCGGAAGAAAGCTGCGTACTTCACTCTGGATACTCCTTTGTCCAGCGGCGATGTCCGCCTTGGGTCGGAAGCGGAGATTCACTGACAATCGCACCATGTGCTCGATGGGCTGCGTTGAGATTCCGCATGAAATTGGCAGTCCGTTCCCTAGCTATCTAAAGATAACCCTTGGTCGAATCTTCGACGCTTAGCCTGTCTTTGACGCTGGTAACGCCCGGGAGGTTCTCAATCAGTACACGAAGCGCATCGCGCGTGGCTTCATTAGTAACGACACCATCAATATCAACAGAGCCAAGCAACACCGTAACCTGGATCGCTGAGCGGGTAATCCATGGGCATCTCGACATTTCCTGATCAATGCGCTGACGAATGTCGGCATCTGAGAGGTTGAGGGTCGTCTCATCAGGAAGAGCGTCAAGAAACGCCCGCATGAGATCGGCTCTGCTGAGTATGCCGACAAGGCGGCCATGACGCGTGACGGGCAAACGTTTAATGCGCTGTTTTTCCAGCAGTGCCACGGCATCTGCCAGAGGTGCGGACTCCTCGATCGACAACACTTTCGTTGTCATCAGGTCACCCACTCGCCGGCTATGTGTCTCGACATATTCCTTTGCCAGACGACGAGGTCCGAGAACGATCTCCAACCACCTTGGCCGATGGCGCTCGGTCCCAATTTCCGCACGCCGAAGCAAGTCGCCCTCGGTCACTATGCCAACCAAGTTGCCCGTTTCATCGACCACTGGAAGGCCGCTTACCCTCGCGCCAAGCATGATACGCATAGCCAGAGATACCCTGTCGCTAACGAAGGCGATTCGCACCTGAGCGTTCATCGCATCGCTTACTTTCATGGCGATCTCCTTTGCTGGTTCAACGCCGGATGGCCCAGAGCTGGAGGACTTCACGCAGCAACCAGAGATTGGGGAGCTAACCAATCCCCTGCCGCTGGCAAAAATTACGACCTCGGATATGCCATTGAGCTTCTTCGGCCGTTAGACCTTTGCGCTTGGAAAGAGCTGACTGAATCGCGATGACTATATGCCAAACCCATCGGGATCGGCTAATTCGGCTTGACTGTCGCCCTTCACACTTTGCTGATGTAGCAGGTTCGCGGTTAAGTCCGCTTTGGGTCAGAAACGGATATTCCAGATGTGCGCTGACTACAGTCTGGACTGCCGTATTGAAGTCACTCTTCACGACGCAGTCGTTCCCTATGAGGGCATACCCTTTCAACACAGGCACGAGCCGCACTCGTATCAAGCCATTTGTTTCTCCCTCATTTGACGCCAATGACCATGGAGTCCGGGCCGAGGAGAGGCTCGACGCGGGTCTCCCTGAAGCCAACTTCCTTCATCCATTCGCAGCATTGGCCACCGGTATAGTCGAAGCCGCCGGGTGTCTCGATCAGCATGTTCAAGCTCATCAGCAGGCCAAATGCATTCTCTTCGCGCGCATCGTCAATGATCGCGTCATAGACGATCAGACTGCCGCCTGCTGGCAACGCCGCATAACACTTGGCCAATAGTTCCTTCTTCTGCGGGAGATCCCAGTCGTGAAGGATATGCCCCATGATGAGCACGTCTGCTTCGGGGCAAGGGTCCTTGAAGAAGTCGCCGGGATAGAAACGCAGCCTGTCATTGAACCCGAACGAAGCCACGTATTCATCAAACACAGGGCCGACCACTGGCAGGTCGAATCCGCCGCCGCGCAGATGTGGGTGAGCGAGCACTATCTGCACCGGGCACGCACCCTGCGCCGCACCGATATCGATGAACGTGCCATAGTCTTTCCAGGGAAATTTCTGCGCGATGGCCCGTGCCGCGCCCAAGCTCACGCCGCTCATCGCCTGCAGGAACCCGCGCAGCGATGATTCATCGTGATAGATCGCCTCAAAAGGCGAACCGCCCTCCTTCGCCTCGTTCTGTGGCTTGCCGGTGCGGAGCGCTTCGGTAAGCGAGCCCCAGAACGGATACAGCCTTGCGTTGGCCATCTCCAGCAAACCGCCGACGTAGCTCGGCTTCGCTTTGTCAAGAAAGAGATCCGCATCCGGCGTATTGCGGTAGCGGCCTCCCTCGCGCTCCAGGACGTTCAACGCCACCAACGCATCCAGAAAATCGACCGCCGACCTCGGGTGCAGGTCGATCGTATCGATAAGCTCCTTTGCGCTGCGGGCACCGCCCGCGAGGTGGGTAAACACGCCGATCTCCACGGCGGAAAGCAATGTCTTGGATGCCCAGAAACCCATGCCAAGCTGGACCAGCCTTTCTGGCGTAAGCTCGGCCTGAGGTCCTCGTTCATTCATCGATGCTTCGGTAGCGGTGTCTTGCAATGGGCGCATAAATCCTCCGGGGTTGGCGCGTCGTAAGGCGCCCCCCTGGACTTTCGGCGCGATGCGGATCACGTGAGCTGTGCTGGAATGAGAAATCTAGCTCCGTGCCCTCACGCAAAACAGATAACTTTCGATATTCGAACCTAAGTCATAGCCCGTTCGTCATCGGCCAACCACTGCGAAACCATACCCAGCACGATCTCGCTCTTTTCGCGGTGGGGCACGTGGCCGCATTCATGCAGGATCCTGAGAGTCGGTTGACCAGTGGCCCGCTCCGCGATGCGTTCGGGATGCCGGGTCGAGCCGTATTCGTCCTGATCGCCATGAATCACCAGCAGAGGGCAATGCACGCGGCGCAGATCCTCATCGAGGTTCCATCCGCCGAAGTCCGGGGCCAGCCAAGTATCGATCCAGGCGCTCAGTACCCAGGCCGCCTTGTCACCGTGGTACTTCTTCAGACGATCGACCTGGCCCGCTTGTTCAAAGCCCCTCTTGGCTTCGCGTATGCCAGAGATCGTGCGATCCTCGACGAACGCCTGAGCCGACTCGGTAATCAGCGCACGGCAATCTTCCATATAGACGCCCGCGCAAGCTATGGCCATGCCTCCGCCTACGCTGTGTCCAAAAGCGACGAAGCGCTCGATACCCAGCGCTTCTCGCAGACGACGAAAAGCGATACGTGCCTCATCATGAACGAAGCGGTTGTCCAACCTTCCCGGGTGCGGGTCCGATTTTCCGAAACCAAGACGGTCGTACGCAATGACATCCCTTCCTGTCGTGCACGCCAGACGCTCCGGAAAATCGCGCCACAGCTCGACACAGCCGAGCGAGTCGTGAAACAGCACGATGGGGGCACCTTTACTCAATGGATCGAGTGCAGTGCTCCACCGTTTGGCAAAAATACGACCGTGATCGGTGTCCACCCATATTTCCTGGGTCAGGACGACAGGCGACATGTTCTTCAATTCTTCCATTCTGTCTACACCCGCCCGTGGTTTACGTGGGCGGCTGGCCACCATTCCGGTCCGGTCCGAACACCGCGCTATTGTTGTTCGCTATGGGTCGAAAGCGGACATCCCCAGCTTGCCGACGACCAGGCCCGGGCGCAATGTCGATCTTCACCTGGCAACGAGCGCGACATTCATACCCACTGAGGTTGCAACATGGGCTCCCCTGCATACCGACAGTGAATCTGGTTATCCTTGCCCGCCTCTGCAGGGAAGCGATGTATGCACCGGATACCCGGACTCGATCTATTGCGCGCGGTCGCAATTATTTCCGTCGTCTGTACCCACGCCTGGATGGTGGGTGGGATGGGCAACGGCTTTGGCTGGATCGAAGAATATGGCTGGATGGGCGTCGATCTGTTCTTCGTCCTGAGCGGATACCTGATTGGTCGACAGGTCCTCCAGCGATTCAAGCGTCAGGGCAGTCTCGACTTCAAAGCCTTCTACAGGCAGCGCGCCTATCGAATTCTTCCGGCGTATCTCACCGTCGTTGCGCTCTATTTCTGCTTTCCGTCCCTGCGCGAGCAAGAGGCCATCCAGCCGATCTGGCAATTCCTGACGTTCACGATGAACTTGTTCGTCGATCAAAGCGTCATGCACGCCTTCTCCTCTGCCTGGTCGCTGTGCGTAGAGGAGCACTTCTATCTCATCTTCCCTGTGGCAGTGCTCGCCATCGCACCCCGTGCGGACAAGCGGCGTGTGGTCGCCGTATTCCTCGGCGTAGTCCTGTTTGGCCTGGCTTGGCGCGGATTTGCCTGGTGGCAATCGGCGGCATTCGCAACCGACGGTAGTGGTGTGTGGGAAATGGATGGCCATCGCTATATGGAGCTTGTCTACTACCCAACCTATGCGCGCCTCGATGGCTTACTCGCCGGCGTGGCGCTCGCCGTCCTCAGCGTCTACCGGACGACGTTGTGGGAGCGCATGCAGCGATGCCCCAACATGCTCGCCCTTCTTGGAATCGCCACGGTGGGCTTCGCGGCATGGATATTCCGAGACATCTTTACTTTTGCCGCTTGCGTCGCTGGATTCCCGATCCTCTCGCTCGGGCTTGCGTTGATCGTCGCTTCTGCGGCAAGCCCCAGCGGCGTGCTGGCTAGAGTGCGACTGCCCGGAACGTCCTGGATCGCAGCAGCGTCCTACAGCATCTATTTGATCCACAAGGCGGTACTCAAGCTGGCATCAAAGCACTTGCCCGTACCCCTCAATCACCATGGGATCCTGACGTTCGCGTGCTGTCTGCTGGTAGCGCTGGCTGCTGCCGCCATCTTGCATTATCTGATCGAACGACCCTTTCTTTTCCTGCGCGATCGAACCATAACCAGATCGGCCGCCACGGCTGCCGCATAGATCCATGCCATTTTGCTGCGATGGCATCAGAGGCTCATGTGCGGCGCCGAATAAGACGTAGGAGCATGCCCGCTGTAGGTTGGAAGCGAACATTCCTCGTTCGCCAACGAGCGAGCCGACCTCGGGACCCGCTTTCAGCTGAGCGTGCCATCTGATGGCAACGCGCCGTCTATGCAGCAGACGGGACGTCTAATTAGCAAATGAGGATCACCCCTTGGTGGCCTCATCTTTTCAATCTTCCGCGTCGCCAATATCTCAAGTCACCAGCGGCTAACCGACGCGTTGCCGATCACCCCATCAGGCAACGGCTGGGCCTCTCTCCTCGGCGATCTCATGCGCCATGGCGACGAAATCGGCTTGGGCCGGCGTGGGTCGCCAGTCGCTTCGTCGGGTCAGTGCGATGCGTCGGCGCAGCACTTCGCCAGGTGCACCGAGTTCGGCCAACACCCCGACGGCCTGTTCAAACAGAAATTGATCGCGCGACATCAGCGTGAGCCAATCACCACTGAGCATCAGCCCGCGCATGATCAGCACGGAGCCGCACTCGATGCGAAGCCTGGGCGGCTCTGCGCCCTGATTGCGAAACATGCGCTCCCAATTGGACCGCATGGGCACGCCATGCGAGGGAACGACCCAGGGAAACTTCAGCAGGTCGGCGAGCGATAGCTGCTTGGCATGGCGCAATGGATGCTTCGCACTTCCCACGATGACAGGTTCGTCGTCGAATAGACCTTCCTGCACGACATCGCCCGCGGGCGACGGATCACGCTGGGCGCCGATGAGTAAATCGATGTCGCCCTGGCGAAGGCCATCGAGCAATTCTCCGTATGGCGCCTCCACGACTTCCACCGAAGCAGCGGGATGGGCCGAGGTAAATCGCCCAAGCAGTTCCGGCAGGAACATGGCGCGCGCCATCGGCAACGTGCCCAGCCTGATGCGCCCTCCCTGGCCTGCGCCCAGCGCGCCGACCTCGTCCATGCCCGCCCTGAGCTCGGCGAGCATCAGCCGCGCGAAACGGACAAACCGACTGGCGACGTCGGTGGGGCGTACGGCGCGCCCCACGCGTACCAGCAGTGCCGTGCCGAGGAGTTCTTGCAGATCACGAGCCGCGCGATGAACGGCTGGCTGTGACAGGTCAATTTGCAGTGCCGCCAACGCATAACTGCTCGTGCTCTCTACGGCGATCAGCGCGCGCAGCTGTGCCATCGACACTCGGCGCTCTATATGCGTGATGGGCGGCAATCGCGCCGAGCGTCGCACCAGGCGCACGCCTTGCACCAAATACCGCAAGGCGCGTTCGACGCGGATGATCATGATGCGCCCCGCCGCGGTCGGCACCATGCCGCTGGGCTGCCGCTCGAAAAGCCGCTGGCCCAGAAGCCGCTCGACCTTCCCGATAGCCTGTGCCAACGCGGGCTGCGAAAGATTCACGACCTGCGCCGCCGCACTCATGCTTCCGGATCGGCCGATCGCGCTTAGCGCGTCGAGGTGGCGCAAGTTGAAGGCAAATACGTCGCTCATGCGTAATCAATAGTCTTTACTTATGTATTGATCATAAATCGAATTTGGCAAACGGCCATTAAATGGTCACATTCCACCCGCCATCCTCCAAAGGTTTGCGGCATGTCAGCAGTTAATACCAAAGTCGAAAGGGTCAACCTCGCCATCGTGAATGCGCTGGGGCAACTCGGCGTGGCGACTGTCCATGAAGCCCAGGGACGAACGGGGTTGCTCGCCCCGTACCTGCGGCCGATCTATGCCGGGGCACGTGTCGCAGGCACAGCCGCGACGGTCTCGGTGCCGCCAGGTGATAACTGGATGCTGCACGTCGCCGTGGAACAGCTGCGCGAGGGTGACATCCTTGTCGTGGCACCCACCAGCGCTTGCAACGACGGCTATTTCGGCGACCTGCTCGCCACTTCGGCCGCAGCGCATGGCTGCCGCGGGCTGATTATCGACGCCGGAGTACGCGACATCCGCGACCTTGCGGCAATGCAGTTCCCGGTGTGGTCAAAGGCCATCAGTGCACAGGGCACGGTTAAAAAAACGCTTGGCACAGTCAACCTGCCGATCACCTGCGGCAATGCCTATGTTCGCGCAGGCGATGTCATCGTTGCGGACGACGATGGCGTTTGCGTGGTTCGACGCGAAGAAGCAGCGCAAGTTCTCGAAAGAGCCATGGCCCGTGAAGCCCGTGAGGAGGCTGTGCGCGCACGCCTCGCCAACGGCGAGTTGGGGCTGGATATCTACACCATGCGCGAAGAGCTTGCGCTTGTAGGGCTCGTATATATCTGACGATGTTGATGGCGCGGCCCCTCCCCCATGGAACTTACGCCACCGCCGCCGGAAAAAAGCGGAACATAGAGAGCACGATGAAGATCATCGATACACACACTCACGTCATATCCCCGGACACCCAGAGCTATCCGACCGACCCCATCGGCGGCCATCAATCGGATTGGTCGCGCGAGCGGCCCGTGGACGTTGCTGGTCTGTTGCGCGCGATGGACGAGGCGGGTATCGCCAAAGCCGTGGTTGTGCAGGCTTCCACGGTGTACGGCCACGACAACCGTTACGTAGTAGATGCCGTGCGTGCACATCCGGATCGTTTCGTCGGCGTCTACTCCATCGATGCGCTTGCGCCGGATGCGGTAGCCCAGATCGACCGTTGGCAGGCCGAAGGCCTGTCCGGCTTCCGCTTGTTCACCACTGGCAGCACCATGCCCGGCCAGTCGGACTGGCTCGGGCACAAGGATTCGTATCCCGCCTGGGCACATGCCGAGGCGCTGCGCATTCCTGTGTGTCTGCAGATGACGATGGAAGGATTACCAGCGCTACGCTCACTGCTTGAGCGCTTCCCGGCAGTGAACGTGTTGCTCGATCATTGCGCCCGGCCAGACCTTTCCGACGGTGCGCCCTACGCAGCCGCCAACGCGTTGTTTGACATGGCCACGTTCCCCGGCGTGTACCTGAAGCTCACCAACCGCACCCTCGCAGCGGCCACGGCGGGACGTTCCACCCCGGCTGCTTTCCTGGAAAAGATCGTCGACGTGTTCGGTGCCGAGCGCATCGCCTGGGGCTCGAACTTTCCGGCGGCAGAGGGCCAACTATCCAACCTGATCGCGACCGCACGCAGCGTGCTTGGCAGCCTGCCAGACGACCAACAAGCATCGATGTTCAGCGGCACCGCCAAAGCCATCTATCCCGCGCTATCGACGGTGCAGCCATGAGCCGATCCACTACCTTGCGTACGGTGCTGGCAAACTCGCCGCTGTCTGCGCCACTCAAGCAGGGTGAAATCACCAGCCCGCGGATACATCTCGATTTCGTCGAGGTATCGCCGGTACACAAGGCCTTTGCGCCGATGGTCAGGCAGCAGGCTTACGACTTGAGCGAACTGGCCATCGTCACCTGCCTGCAAGCGATCGCATACGAACGCCCCATAGTGATGCTGCCTGTCGTGGTCGCCTCGCGTTTCCAGCGCAGCTGTCTCATCTCCTATCGTCCACGTGGCGTGCTGGCACCGGCAGACCTTCCAGGCAAGCGCATCGGCGTTCGCTCCTACACCCAGACCACGGGCATGTGGGTGCGTGCGCATCTGGTCGAGGATTACGGTCTCTCGACTCAGCGCATGCGTTGGCTCACGCGCGATCCCGCGCACGTCGAGCAGTATCAGGACCCCATCTTCGTTGAGCACACGCTGGGCGAAAAAAGCCTGCCAGACATGCTGCGCGACGGTAAGATCGATGCCGCCATTCTCGGTAACGATCTGCCCGATGACGAGAAGTTCGTTCCCGTCATCGCCGATGCCGCAGCCAGGGACCAATCCTGGTGGCAACAGCATCGCTTTGTGCCGATCAATCACATGGTGGTAGCCACTCGAGAGGCCTGCCGCCACGATCCGGATGCCGTGAAAGAGGCTTACCGTTTACTGCTGCAGGCGGACCGTCTGCATCCCGCTGCGCCGGCCAGCCCAAGCCCGACCCTGTTTGGTTTCGAGAAGCTTTGTAAACCCGTGCAATGGGTCATCGACGCTTGCGTGGAACAAAACCTGTTGCCGCGCAGGCTCAGTATCGACGAGGTGTTCGGCCCCGCCGAAAACATGCTTGGCGCACTGGTCGATTGAACCGGAACGTCTTTGCCCATTCCCTCTAAAGGAAATCATCCGCGGATGTCGCCACCCTCTTCGAGAATGTCGTAGTCATGAGCCAGCCCATCATCACCGACCTGCCGCCGCCACCGCGACGGCACCGCCCCATCTATCAGGACCTAACATTCCAGGTCGTTGTGGGCATGATGCTTGGCGTGGCCGTCGGGGCACTGGCGCCAAATATTGGCAAGGAGTTAAAGCCGCTCGGCGATATCTTCATCCGACTGATCGAAATGGTGGTCGGGCTGATTATCTTCTGCACGGTGACGCATGGCATCGCCAGCGTCCGCGACCTGGGCAAAGTCGGACGTATCGCCATCAAGGCGATGATCTATTTTGAAGTGGTCACCAGCATCGCCCTGGTGATCGGCCTGGTCACCATCAACGTGCTCAAACCCGGCGTTGGCATGCATGTCGATTCTGCGATGCTGCATGGGTCATCCATATCGGATAAGACCGCGGCGTTCGTGCCGGTGAACTTCGGCGATTTTCTGGTGAACCTGATCCCGACCTCGGCGGTGAATGCCTTTGCGCAGGGTGAGATTCTGCAGGTACTGGTGTTCTCGGTGCTCTTTGCCTGCGGCCTGGCATCGCTGGGGGAGAAGGCGCAACCGTTTCTCCATGTGGTTGATACGGTGTCGCAGACCTTGTTCTGGATTATTCGCACCGTAATGAAAATTGCGCCGATCGCTGCCTTTGGCGCGATCGCATTCACCGTCGCGCAGTTCGGCCTGGCCACCTTGATACCGCTAGGCGCATTGGTCGGTGAATTTGTCCTTACCTGCGTGATCTTCTTCGCGCTGGTTCTGGCCCCCATTTGCCATTTCGCCGGTTTCAGCCTACTCAAGCTGATGCGCTATTTCCGCGAAGAGCTCGTGCTGGTACTCGGCACAAGCTCTTCCGAAAGCGTGTTTCCGCAGCTGACCCAGAAGCTGAAGCGGCTCGGCGTCAACGAATCCGTCGTCGGCATGGTTTTACCAACGGCCTACAGCTTCAACCACGACGGTACCTGTCTCTACTTCGCTGCCGTCGCCGTTTTCCTGGCGCAGGCCACGGGCACCGCGCTGGGCTGGGAGCAACAACTGGGATTGCTGGCCGTGTTGCTTCTGACGTCCAAGGGCGGAGCCGGCGTCTCCGGCTCCGCCATCGCCGTACTGACCATGACGCTTGCGGCGACGAATGCCATTCCGGTCGGAAGTATCGCGTTGATCCTCGGGATTCATCGCATTCTTTCGGCCGCATTCGTGTTCACCAACATTGCGGGCAATTGTGTTGCCACGGTGGTGGTCGGCAATTGGGAAAAAGCCGTGGATCACGAGCAGTTGAACAAAGAACTCGACGCAGGATATCAGGCCGCCTAAACCGACCGGCTGCCACCACTCATAACAAGCGAATCGCGGGGTCGGGCGGCCTCGTGAGGGGGAGACTCATGCTCACGAATCGCTTTATTGTTTCCATTGCCGCTTTTCTATCGCTTATGGCGGCCGCGACATGCGCATCTGCGCAAAGTACCGATTCAGCCAATACGTCCGGGGACGATGCGACTTCGTCTGCGCCGCCACTGGCGTCGCTCGCCAAACAGCTGGGTGACGACGGCATACGTCTTCGCGCCGCCTTGATCGACCAGTACGCCGGCAATACGACAGGCGGCGTCTCACAGGGTCACACCAATGTTGGCCAGTTCAACATCGGTGCGGATCTCGATCTTGACAAGATGCTGGGTTTCACGGGCGGATCGTTCCATTTCACGGTGTACCGTGATTACGGAGAAAGCCTCAACCACGATGTCACTGGCACGTTCACCAAACAGCAGTACATCTACAAGAACGAATTTCCCCAGTGGCATCTTGGCCTGTTCGCTTACGAGCAGAAGTTACTCGACGACAAGCTCGACATCCTCGCCGGCCGTCTTGGCACCACTACTTATTACGGCCATTTGGTCACCAACTGCCACTTCGAGTCAGGCACGCTGTGCGGCGAACCGCGCATCATCGTTTCCGAGGCAGGCTTCAGCCTGCTGCCGTCGGCCACGTGGGGCGTCAACCTCAAGTACCACACCAGTGCATACACGTACCTGGAAACGGGCGTCTTTGAGGTCAACCCCACGACATCGGCCAGCAACGGGCTGGATTTTTCGACCGCCGCATCCACCGGTGTCACCGTGCCCGTGGAATGGGGCTGGACTCATACCGATCCCGACACCACGCGTTATCCGTTCGAGCTGAAAGTCGGTGGTTACGTCAGCACGGCGCCGCTTACGGACCCGTACTACAACACTGCAGGCCAATCGCGCGCGCTGCACGGCGGTACTGCGCTGCAGATCAACAGCAGTCGCGACGGTGTCTACGTGATGGGCGACCGTGTGCTGTGGCGGCCTGATCCGAACGGCCCGGAAAATATCAACGCCTTCGCGGGCATTGTCCAGCAGTTGGATCAAGCCGAGATCATGCGCCAGCAGATTTACACCGGCTTCGTCTGGACGGCTCCCTTCAGCGGCCGACCTGATGACACGTTCGCCTTTTCGGTTTCCGAGTTCGCGCTAACTCCGCACGAGCGCGCGTTCCTGCGCGATGCCAGGATCAAGGCAGGCGGCAGCGGCACCAATAGCGCACATCAGATGGCTTATGAGATGGCTTATGGCTTTCACATAGCGCGCGGCATCGAGCTGATGCCAAGCGTCCAGTACATCGTGCATCCGGACAACTCCGCCATACCGAATACACCTGTTCTGCCAAAAAACATGTTGGCTTTCGGACTGAACCTGCGCATGGATCTCGGCTACATGCTGGGCTTCGCCAAAGCGCCGGGCGGCGACTGATTTCCACCATTGAGAGGAATTGATCATGACGGGCAAGACCGCATTGATAGTCAGTGCACACTCGGCCGATTTCGTCTGGCGCGCCGGCGGCGCCATCGCGCTTCACGCCGCCGCTGGCTGGGAAATAACAGTCGTGTGCCTTTCTTTTGGTGAACGCGGGGAGTCGGCCAAGCTGTGGCGCCAAAACGGCATGACGCTGGATAAGGTCAAAACCGAACGGCGCAAGGAGGCCGAAAACGCCGCCAAACTGCTTGGTGTCGCTGACATCCAGTTCTGGGACGTTGGCGACTATCCCATTTCCTTGCACCGCGACTCGCTATACAGGCTTGCCGATCTGCATCGCGCCATCCGGCCCATATGGACGATGAGTCATTCACGCGTCGATCCATACAACGCCGATCATCCTGCGGTGAGCGCTTTCGCTCAGGAAGCGCGCATCATCGCTCAGGCTCACGGCCACAACCCCGGCACGCCTGTCCTCGGCGCGCCGCAGGTCTACTTGTTCGAACCACACCAACCCGAGCAATGCGGCTGGAAACCCAACGTGATTCTCAACATCACCGATGCATGGGAAGCAAAACGTGCCGGCATCGAGTGCATGCAAGGACAGGAGCACTTGTGGGAGTACTACACGCGCGTGGCACTGCAACGCGGCGTTCAGGGCGGGCGCAACTCAGGCATGCCGATGACGTACGGCGAAGCCTATGAGGCCATCTTCCCCCAGGTGGTCAGTACGCTGGGGTAACCAGCGAACGGTGCGTCGTTTCGCTCAAGACCAAAGGCAGACGCGCGAGCATGGCACGCCGGTCTGGCTGAGCCTGATGTCCACTTTCAGGCCAGAAGCGGACTTTCGCACGCAGCCCATGTGGCATCCACTTCCAGCGGTCATCGTTTGCTTGAGGCGGTGATCGATTCCCGCCTGACGGTGGGTCGTGCTTCAAGAGGCCTTGAAGGATCGAGCAGCACGATTCGTCATAACCATCGCGGGTGTCCGCAGCGGCCGCGACCTCCCCGCATCGCCAAGAACTGCAGGGGTGGCAAGGTGTGGTGCTGAGCCTGACAGTGCTGGTTCCACTAGACACACAAGTAGCCGGCATAATTTCTGCGGACCGTAGAAATACGGTAGTTCCTCAGCGGGTGACTTGCTAAAGTTTTCCTGACGTAGGGGGAAGCCCTTGGCGCCTGAGGCGATAAGTAGCCCGCTTTGCGCCGCGACACTCATCAAACACAGAGCCACCTGGGAGGCAGTACCCATTCCGGCTCTTCTACAGCCTTCGGCTACTCCAGCTTCGTTACCTGGCAAGAGGCTTTGGAGACATGACTGCAGTCTTGATGGTGTTGATCAAGCTGTCGATTGCCGTGATCATTCTTTCCGTCGGCGCAAACGCGAGTCCGGCGGATATCGCGTATCTCTGGCGGCGCCCCGGTCTTTTGTTCCGCTCACTTCTTGGCATGTACGTATTGGTGCCCCTGGCGGCGTTTGTGCTTGTCAACATCATTCCCGCGGCATCAGGTGCAAGGGCTGCACTGCTGGTGCTTGGCGTATCTGCCGGTGCCCCGCTGCTGCCCAAGAAGCTCAAGGCACTCAAAAGTCATCAGTACGTTTTCAGCCTGCTGGTGACGTCATCGCTGGTCGCGATCCTCGCCGTGCCCACCTGGATTGCGCTTCTTAGCAACTACTTCGACGTCACACTGAAGATGCCGATCGGTCGGGTCGCACTGATGATGGCCAAGACCATCCTGTTACCGCTTGCCGTTGGCATGGGTCTGCACATGGCGTGGCCGAAGTGGACCGAGATGCTCGCGGACCGCCTGATGGGTTTGGCGAGCATCGTGCTCACTGTCTGCGGCATCGTGCTACTGGTGACGCATTGGCAAATTCTCCTGAACATTGGCTGGCACGGCATGGTCGCGCTTGCTGCTCTGATGATTGCTGCGCTCGCCATTGGCCATCTGTTGGGCGGACCCGCTGCCGATGACAGGACAGCCCTGGCCGTTATCTGCGCCACACGGCATATCGGTGTTGCGCTGGCCGTCGCCATCACCGTCCCCGGAACACACATATCGGTACTTATCGTGGGATATGTCATTACCGCCGCCGTGCTTTCGCTGCTCTATCTGTCGTGGCGACGACGAGCGTCAGTGGCAGTGCATTCGCCGGATGATGCAGCCACCTAAAACACCACCGATATCCGACCGGGTTTCGCTGCACGCGACCCAAGACGATCGCCACCTACAACTGCTCTTCCTTTGCATCGCATCTCAGGTAGGGGAACAGGAGGATGGATGAAAGGCTCATCGCAATCTGAAACGCCACGCCGCGTTAGCGCCAATGGAAGGGCAGCCGCATGGGGCATCTCGGCTGACTCACCGCGCAGCATTATGTTTGTTGCCCTCGTGGCGGGACCGGTGTGTCTGTGCATGCTTGCGCCAGGTATCGTCCATGCGCAGCAATGCAATGGAAGCGGTGGCCTGATCTACGCGGGGACGGCCGCAGAGCAAACGCGAACGGTTTGGATATCCGCCACGGGTGCGGGTTCGTTTGAACTTCAAGCGGCGCAAGGGAATCAAATCGTCGATACGTGGAACCGCAGCAGACGCGGATTGCATGTTTCACTTTCGCCCGTGGTTTCGAACGGCAATGGTGGTACGCACAAACTCTACGCAGTGAACGGCAACAAGACCTGCTTGATCGACACCCAGAATCAAAAGGGAGGTATCAACTTCCCATCTCACATCAAGCTGCCAGATGTCCTGCCACCGATTGGCTCGCTCCTGCCACCCGGGCTGGGGCCCCACTTTCCCGGCCTGCCTGGCAATTTGCTCCCGCCCATTGGGACGCTGCCACCACCTACCGGCATCATGCCGACCTTGCCGGGCGGAGTAACGCCACCTATCGCGACACTGCCGCCCCATGGCATCACGCCAACCTTGCCCGGTGCAGTGACTCCACCCATCGGCACGCTGCCACCACCCACCGGCATCATGCCGACCTTGCCGGGCGGAGTAACGCCACCTATCGCGACACTGCCGCCACATGGGATCACGCCAACCTTGCCCGGTGCAGTGACTCCACCCATCGGCACACTGCCGCCACCCACAGGCATCATGCCGACCTTGCCGGGCGGAGTAACGCCACCGATCGCGACACTGCCGCCCCATGGCATCACGCCAACCTTGCCCGGTGCAGTGACTCCACCCATCGGCACGCTGCCACCACCCACCGGCATCATGCCGACCTTGCCGGGCGGAGTAACGCCACCTATCGCGACACTGCCGCCACATGGGATCACGCCAACCTTGCCCGGTGCAGTGACTCCACCCATCGGCACACTGCCGCCACCCACAGGCATCATGCCGACCTTGCCGGGCGGAGTAACGCCACCGATCGCGACACTGCCGCCCCATGGCATCACGCCAACCTTGCCCGGTGCAGTGACTCCACCCATCGGCACGCTGCCACCACCCACCGGCATCATGCCGACCTTGCCGGGCGGAGTAACGCCACCTATCGCGACACTGCCGCCACATGGGATCACGCCAACCTTGCCCGGTGCAGTGACTCCACCCATCGGCACGCTGCCACCGCCCACCGGCATAACCCCAACCGTACCGGGCGGCGTGACGCCACCTATTGCCACGCTGCCACCGTCAGGACTAATGCCCACCGTCCCGACCAATCCGGGTGGACCGGGTGGTGGGGTGACACCACCCGGCGGCACGACGCTTCCCGCAGTGCGCCCTCCCGTCATCCCCAACGCAATCGCGGGAGCTGCCGCACAGAGCGCGACTCAAGCAAACATTCCGGTTCGCTGCCAGTCTGTGCCTGTCGAACCGAACCAGACGGTGGTGAATGATTCGGGCGTGCAGGTGTGCAACGAACAGCAAGCTTATGAGAGCAGCAGCACGCAACAGGGGTTCGGAACTCAGGTGCCAGTCACGCGGGGCCGAGAGTTTGCCGTCCAACCGCGATGGAACCTATGGATGGAAGCGCGAAGCGTACCCACCACCGATCACAGGTATGGCATGGACATCGATGCGCCTGCCTACTACCTGACCCTCGGCGCCGACCGACAGCTGGACAACTCGTTTGTCGTGGGTGGACTGGTGTCGTACGAACACAACGACAGCGACAATTTCGACGGTAGCTGGACGATCCTCTCGCATGGCTACAACCTCGGGGCGTATGTTGCACGACCCTTGTCCTCCCAGTGGGCCGTCGATGCGTCGCTGACGTACGCCTCGATATCCAATAGCACGCACATGGATATTCTGGATGGAAGTTATGACTCCAGTCGCACGTCACTATCGCTCGAGACAACTGGCCAATACGCCTACGGCAAGACCATCATCAGGCCCAGGTTCGACATCAGCTACAGCCACTTCGCCAACGATGCTTACCACCTGTCGGGCGCTGTCTTCGACATTCCGATCAATCTTCCGGTGGCCGGAAGTACCTACAACTACGGTGCTGTCGAGGGGAAGGTAGAGATCAGCCACATCATCCAGACAAGCCGGAGCACCATCATTCCCTATGTCGAGGCCGGAGTGGAGTATGCATTCACCCGCCCTAACGGCGGCGACGTCGTCACATCGGATCTGACGCTGGCTTCGCCTACCGCCTGGTCCGGTTCGCTGCGTCTTGGTGGGCGCGCGTTGCTATCGACATCGACCTTTATCGAGGGCAGCGCGGGTTATCTGAGCGTGGGAGAGAGTGGCCTGAAGACGTGGGAATTCCGGCTGTATCTTTCACACGCCTTCTAGATTCAGCCCATTGGTCGCAGGCAGTTCCTGCTTTCATTCAACAGAAGATATCCAAGGCGAGCACAAAGCCGCGGACGTTCCGATCCGGCACGCGGTAAATATTCGCACGGCCTATAGCTCCGGCGTCGGCGCTTGGACATGGCGCCTGATGACCGCGATGGCATGACGAATGGCGAGCGGGTATCGGGTGTTCTTTATCGATGGATTGGGATTGCTTGACGACCCATTGGTATATGTCAGCGGTACGTCGTAGCCGCGGTTGCCGAAGCGTGCGAAAAGTTGGTGGCGCCATACCCCTTCGCTTGCCTTCTCATGGTGGTGATTGTGAGTCGTCAACTTGGTTATCCCTTGCGGCTTTGGCTTATGGAAGACCGTTTCGCTAGGGGCTCTCACGAGTCAAAGGAAACCAGGATTGTCGCCGTCATCAAGCGCACAAAATTCGCCGCCACTGGCGTTGCCGGTAAGTGTCCACGTGATCGCATGCGCATGATGGGTGTTTTGTAGCTTCTCGAAAGAAAGATGATGATGTCCCTTGTTGATGACGAGCATGAAGTCGACCAGATCTCCGGCCTGCTTTTGCTGGCGCGTCTCAATCGAACGTCACTGCCAACCCCAGCGATACGCCCTGCACGTTCTGGCCGAACACGTAACGCACTACCGCACGGGCGCGCGAGATCCATATCGGGTGGTACTTGCTGGTGTCCAGCTCCAGACCCACGCCTAGCGAGGTGAGATGGTTGATGCCAAGCACGTCCGCGTCCTGGCCGAAGTACGTGGTATGCGCAAACTCAAGCACGTAGCGCACGGGACGATCGAGCGCACGCCAGCCGGTGGGTGCACGCCAGCGTGCCCACAGGCCAACATTCTCGTTGCGTGCACTGCCCTGCACGGGAGGCGACGAGTGATTGGTGCTGTGCAGGCGAATGTTGGTGTAGCGCAGCTCGATATCGACCTCGTGGGTTTCCACGTAGTGCTGGTAGTCGAGCATGAGCGAACCGCCCACGCCGGCCGCATTGAGATAGCCATGGGTGAGAAACTCGAGATTGACGTCGGTGTTGTTGGTGATGACGCGACTGCCGAGCGAAACGTCGCTCTCCACGCGGCCGTAACTGCCGTTGACGATGGGCCTCAGCACCAGATTCTGTGTGAGATGGAAATCCCAACCTACGCCAACCGTGCCAATCGCGCTGTTCCACCGCGTGGGCAAGACGCTTGTCTCTGCGCCTTGAGTCGCTACGAAATGGGGGTCGTAGCGTGCATAACCCGCAGTGCCCTCGAGGTAGATGGGCACGCTGTCGCTGATGGTGAAGCCGCCGCCGATAGACGTGTTGTTGAAAGAGGGGTTGCCGGTGTCGGCATTGTGGATGGACAACGATCCGGAGGTGACGTCCGGCGTCAGCGAATAGCCCATCAGCGCCAGCACACTGTTCGCCCGCTTCTGCAATCGCGCGTGCTGGATATCGGACAGCACGTTCTCCTGTGCCGATGCCAGGCATGGCAGTGTCAACCAGCTGAGCAAGGCGAAAAGCAGCGATTCGCGTCCCTGGAACCAACTCTTCTTGCTCATGACCATCGCCCCACTCGCGCGCAGACAAAATACATTTCCGCGTTGGCCAGGCGCGAAGGTCGCTACGCGACCCTCGCGCCTCAACGATCACTCCTTGGGCTTGACGTGTGCCTTGGGCGTGACATCCACCGCCAGTGCTTCCACGTAAGTGACGCGCACCTTTTGACCCACCTTCAGCTTGTTCATGCGCGCCTGGCGCTCGGGATCCTTCACTTCCATCACGCGCTCCTTGCCGTCCGGCCCCTTCAGCGTGAGGGTGTGATTCTTCAGGTCTATCGCCGTGAGCTCGCTGGTTACTTCGACCGATTGGTCTGCCACCCCACCGAGCTTGGTGCCAGTAGGCGAATGCCTTTCAATGCCACTCGTGGTTTCCTCACCGACCTTCGCACTATCGGCCGGAAGTACTTCGAGTGCCAATGCAGCCTGATAATGCGCAGTCACCTGGTCACCCGGCTTGAGCTTATCCAGGTTTTGCACTTCGGGGCCCGCCGTCACCGTCACTTCCTTGCCCTTGGGTCCACGAAGCGTGACGAAGCGAGTGTCCTTGTCCACGCTGACCACGGTGGCGGTCAACGTTTTTTCCTGGCGACCAAGTTCATAGGCCGTGCTGTGCACCGTCGCGGAATGGGCCATGTCCTGCGGCTGTGCCATGGCCACCATGGGCAAAGCCAAGCCAATGGCCACTGCAAGCATGCGGGATGCGGAACGATCTAGTTTGCTCATGTGAGGTCTCCTCTGGTGTCGTTGGTCATTCCACTTGCGAGATCGTGACAACTCACGCAGGCGGCGTACTGTCGGCAGGCGGTCCGGCTTTGTCCGTACTCTTCTCGGGCGCAGCGGCGGGCAGCTCGTACCATTGCCCGGGTGGCACCCACACTTTTTCTTCCGGCTGACGGCGGAAGTGGGGCGACATGATCTGCACGCCGAACTCGTTGAAGGCATCGACGATGTTGCGGTTGAGGTCCGACAGCGTTTGCACGTGAACGGCTGGGCGCAACGTCGCCACGTTGAGCTGGTATTCGATGTAGTAGTCCGACAGCGCCGTTTGCAGCACGAATGGTCGATGCCCGGCAAGCAGACCAGGCGTACGCGAGGCAGCCAGCTCCAGCAGGCCAACGACTTGGCGCCATGGCGAGTCGTAGCCGATCGTGACGGACGTGGTCAGAAGCACCCCCGCCGATTGCGACTGTCGAGTCAGATTGCGCATCGACGAGGAGGACAGCACCGAGTTGGGCACGCTGATTTCCTCGCGTTTGCGCGTCACCAGCTTCATCGAGAGTGCCCCCATCTCGATTACCGTGCCTTCGTGGTCACCCACCTGGACGAAATCGCCCGCACGCACCGCGCGCGAATAGAGCACCACCAGGCCGCTCATCACCTGGTTGACGATGCCGGCCGAACCCAGCGTGAGCATCAGGCCAAGAAACACGCTAACGCCCTTGAAAGCGTCGCTGTTCGCACCGGGGATATAGGGATAGGCCACAACCAGCGCAAACAGCCAGATCACGGCGGACACCAGCCGCCGCGTGACCGCGGCTGTCGGCGCCTCAAGCCAGCCCACCTGCACCGCACCGCTTCCCACCGCGTTGAACCATGCGCCGATCAGTCGCACGATGGCGCGCGTTATCAGGAAGATCACCAGGATCGTCAGCAGGTTCGGTAGCTGGTTGACCAACCCCGACGCCATCCGCAAGGCGATATCGACCAGATACTCTCCCAGCTGCGCGCCCCATGGACGGCTATACGGAAACTGCCGCAATACATAGCTCAACCACAGGTAGCCAACGAATAGCACAAGCAGCAGCCGAATCAACGAGACCGTGCGACGCAACACGGTCCAGATCACCGGGCGCAGATCGAAGCCGGCGACGTTGATCCGCAAGCGGGCCTCGGTGATGTTGGCCAACCGTCGCTGCGCGACGCGGTTGAGCCAAACCAGCAGCCAGCACAAGCCCGCCAGCACCACGGTGGCGAAGACACTGAACAGCACGCCAGTAAGCAGAAGTCTTGGCTCACGCGATTGTGCGCGTTCACGGAGAACGTCACGCAGAATGCCGACAGCGCGCTCGCCCGCTTGCTCGGCGGCTGCACGGTCACCGCTCTCCACGTCGCCCGGCAGAACGCCGAACAACACAAGGGTCCCGTCGCGCACCAATACACCCTTGTCTTCGCCGGACTCCGTCCACGCAATGCCAAGGTCTTCCGGCTTCATCTTGTCGAGCGCGGCGTTGATGCGTTCGCTCGCCGCGCGCGCGCGTTCTTCGGGCTCTTTGCCGTGGAATGGCGCATAGAGGGTAATGATCGTGCGGTTCCACGCTACGACGGGCGCACCTTCCGTGGCACTGCTGAGTGCCGAAGATGCGCTGGGTGCCGGCGCCTGTTGCGCCGCCCACGATGACGTGGCCAGGCACATAAGCGCCGTCCCGACCAACAAGAGTCCTCGACGTATCCAGACCATCGTCAGGTGCTCGCGACGAATGAGTGCCGCCCGCTGCTGAACCCCGCGTGCTGTTGCGCATCAGGGGAGAGATGAGCGGCGATGTAGAAGGGGTTCCACATGGCGCCCATGTTGGGTCAGGACGTTCCCGGCCACGAGCGTAAAACCACTCAAGTCCGCTACGTAGTTTTACCGAAGCCGTGCATGTGCGCCTGCCCAACGCGGCTGGCATGTCGGTCCATTGCGCAGCTGCAGCAACGGTTCGTTCGTGCTCAGCATGGCGTGTACGAAGGCAGGACCGTTCGCGTTCTTGGCTTCGGGTGCAAACACGGCAGTGGCGTCGCGCACCGTGGAAGCGTTACAAGGGCGAATCCATAGTGATTCCACGCACGCGGCCGGCCGGTGCCGGATCATGTCGCCCGTAGACAACCATTCGCCAACTCCCCGGAGGGGTCTGTCATGTCATTTGCGGAATCGCTTGATAAGGCACTCGTTACAGGTGCATCCACCGGCATCGGCGCGGCCTACGCCGACCGCCTGGCCCAGCGCGGCCACTCCCTGGTGCTGGTGGCGCGCGACAAGGAGAAGCTGCGGTCACTTGCCGAGCGCCTGGCGCGTGAGTATGGCGTGAAGGCGGAAGTACTGGCTGCCGACCTCACGGTGCCCAAAGAACGCGCCCACGTGGAGCAACGCCTGCGCGAGGACGAAGCGATCGGCCTGTTGGTGAACAATGCAGGCTTCGCCGCGGCTGGCTCGCTTGCCGACGCGTCACTGGACGACGTCGAATCGATGATCCAGCTCAACGTTGTTGCTCCCACGCGGCTCACCGGCGCGATGCTGCCGCGCCTGGTGGCACGTGGCCATGGCAGCATCATCAACATCGCTTCGGTACTCGCCCTGGCTCCCGAGCTGACCGGCGGCGCCTATCCCGCCACCAAGAGCTATGCGCTCACCTACACACTGGCGTTGCACAAGGAAGTCGGCGGCCGAGGCATTCGTGTGCAGGCCGTGCTGCCGGGTGTCACGCGCACCGCGATCTGGGAACGTTCGGGCAAGGACGTCAACACCATCCCCGCACACATGATCATGGAAGTGGACGAAATGGTGGACGCGGCGCTGGCGGGTTACGACCTTGGCGAAGTCGTCACCATTCCATCACTACCGGATATCGATGACTGGAACCGCTACGAAGGCGCGCGCTTGCAGCTGGCACCCAATCTGTCGCGTGACCACGCCGCGGACCGCTACAAGAGCGACATCGCCGAAGACGCCTGATCCCTGTGCCCCGACGTTCTACACCCGACAGCGAGCAAGACCCTGATCCATCCGCTACCTGCCTTTGGCATCTTCCATGCCACGCTCCGCATCATCCCGTCGTTACGAGCCTGTGAGCGTTTGCATGCGATGGCCCGCATCGTTCCGTGCCGATGACCGCGCCAAAGCGACGTCCAAATGCTTGGCGTCCTCGCCAGACCGCAGGCATCACCAGCACGCGCCGAGAGGAATATAGTGTCATCGACCGCCGCTAACGGCCGCGGTCGACGCGGGCGGCATGTCCGCATCCGTCACGTAAAGTCATGGGAGAACGACCATGCGATATACGTTACTGGAGGGCCGCAAGGACGGGATGATTCTCCTCGCGCGCCTGTTGTTGATGATGCTGTTCGTGATCTTCGGCTGGGGCAAGCTGGTGGCTTTCAGTGGCTCGGTTGCCTACATGACTTCCGTGGGTATCCCGTTGCCCACGGTCACCGCTGCCGTCGCGGTGATCATGGAGCTCGTCGTGGGCCTGGCGATCGTCGTCGGCTTCTACACGCGCCCGCTCGCCTTGCTGCTGGGGTTGTACACGCTGGCTGCCGCAGTGATCGGTCACCAGTTCTGGCACATGATCGACCCGGAGCGCGTGGGAGCCATGATCAATTTCTACAAGAACGTGAGCATCTCGGGCGGCCTGCTGTTGTTGTGCATCACCGGGCCGGGGCGTTACTCGCTGGACGGGAGGTAGGCGGCACGTTGCAACGATGGCTTCGCCGCTGCCGCTTTTCAGGGTAGCCCGAGGCCATGAAGGAAGTCGTCGACGCTCGCTGTGTAGCTTCCCTGCGCACCCAGCGTGCCGTTGATGTCGCCATGACTGAGCGGCACGGACAAGACGCTCGCCCGCACACCCAGCGCCTGCGCGCGCTGCTCGAACGCGCGGTTGTGCGGGCACGAGGCGATGCGCAGGCTGGAGCACACCAGGAGGATCGGCGTGGCATCGCCGCTGAGCTGATCGAGCGGTGAGACGCGGCGCCAGAACTGCGGGTCGCTGCCGAATACGCGATCGTAGAAGCGCGCATGCGGGGCGGTCATGATGCCCGGCACGTCGATCGCTCCGCTATCCAGGGACACGGTGCCAAGCCAACGCCTCGCGCCCTGCGCGGCCACCATGGCCGGCGAGGCAGCGAGCAGCGCCACCAGATGGGCACCCGCCGAATGCCCCATCAACACGATGCGCGAGGAGTCGCCTCCCCATTCCGCCGCATGTTGCTGCACATAGGCGAGCGCCGTGGCGACATCCTTTGCCTGTTCCAGTGGGCCGGCATCCGGCCATAACCGGTAATCCACCGAGACAAACAGATACCCTGCCCTCTCAAAATGGCTTGCCTTGGGCTGGACCAGGCCAGCATTGGCCTTGTCGCCAAACATCCAGGCGCCACCATGCACCATGATGATGACGGGCGCCCCGTGCGCCGCGTCGGGACGATAGACATCCAAACGCTGCGCTGGCGATTTGCCGTAAGGAACATTGCGCAGCACGTCCGAGGCGCTGGCCGACGCCATGCCGGCCAGCGTTAGTGCCAGCGACAACAGCCAACGCATTTTTCTCATGGGTGCCTCACGCATGATGTGCCTGCTCACGGACAGGTGATCGCCTGCCCACTGGCATCGGTGCAGCGGCGAGTATGCGTGACACCGTTCTTGCTCACCGTGGTTTCGCCTTCGTACGAATTGCCGGTGGCGCCCACGGTCTGCGTGGTAAGCGTCACGCCCTGTCCGGTAGCGCCGGTGGCGCGGCCGTCATAGGTGCCCCGACGTCGGTGGCTGGCGTCTGGGGAGCGAAATTCACTCAACTAGCCCGGTTGACCCCGCCGCCACGCCGCTTGACAGGACTTCATATTTCGATAATTCTGGAAATATGGAATCAATTGATGCACTTGCCGCACTCAGCGCGCTGGCCCACGAAAGCCGCCTCACCCTGTTCCGCCTGCTGGTGCAGGCCGGTGACGCAGGCATGGCCGTGGGTGAGCTGGCCGACGCCACCGGTCTGGCGGGCGCCACGCTCACCAATCACCTGCACATTCTTCGCCGCGCCGGACTGGTGACCGACGAACGTCGGGGTCGCGTCATCCAATGCCGCGCGAACTATCCCCAGATGGACGCCCTGCTCGGCTTTCTCACCGAAAACTGCTGCGCCGGCTCGCCTGGCGCGACCTGCGCACCTGCTCCCTGCTGCAAACCCACCCGGAGAAAATCATGAAGCGCTTCCATGTGCACGTGAATGTCGACCAGCTCGACAACAGCATCCGTTTCTACACGACGCTGTTCGGCGCAGCGCCGTCGGTGGTGAAGGACGATTACGCCAAGTGGATGCTCGACGATCCTCGCGTCAACTTCGCCATCTCCCAGCGCGGCCGTGCGCCCGGCGTCGATCACCTGGGGTTGCAGGCAGAGAGCGCCGAGGAACTCGACGGGATCGGCCATCGCCTGCTCGCCGCCGATGCGGTGAGCCTCACCGAGGAGAGCACCACCTGCTGTTACGCACGCTCCGACAAGTTCTGGGCCGAAGACCCGCAAGGCGTGCGCTGGGAAACCTTCCGCACGCTGGGCGAGGCCACCACCTATACCGCGCCCGCCAGCGCGAGCACGGCATCTTCCTGCTGCGGTCCTGCCGTTGCCACCGTTTCTGCGCCTTCATGCGGCGCCAACACCACTACCTGCTGCTGAGGCCTGCTGTGTCCGAAACCTATCGCGTGCTCTTCCTGTGCACCGGCAACTCCGCCCGCAGCATCATGGCCGAGGCCCTGCTCAACATGCTCGGCAACGGGCGCTTCAAAGCCTTCAGTGCTGGAAGCTTTCCCAGCGGCACCGTGCAACCGATGGCGGCAGAACTGGCCAAGTCCTTCGGTTACGAAGAGGCGCTTCGCAGCAAGAGCTGGGATGAGTTCGCGCAAGCCGACGCCGAGCCCATCGACATGGTCATTACCGTTTGCGACAACGCGGCGGGCGAAATCTGCCCGATCTGGCCAGGGCATCCGGTGACGGCGCACTGGGGTGTGCCTGATCCGGTGGCGGTGAAAGGTTCGGAGGCGGAACGCCGCAAGGCTTTCAAATCGGCATGGATGATGCTGCGCCAGCGCATCGAACTGCTGTTGGCATTGCCCATGGAGCGGCTCGATAGCCTGACCATGCAGCACGAACTTCGCGCCATCGGCAAGACGAGTGCCAACCATGACCACTGACGTTACACGACAGGCAGCGACGGCCGCGCCCATCGGCATCTTCGCTCGCTATCTCACCGGCTGGGTCGCGCTGTGCATTGTGGTGGGGATCGCGCTCGGCCGCGTGCTTCCTTCATTGTTCGCCGCGTTGGCCGCCGTCGAAATCCAGCACATCAACCTGCCGGTGGCCGTGCTGGTGTGGATCATGATCGTGCCCATGTTGCTGCGCGTCGATTTCCGCCAGCTCGGGAGCGTACCCGGTCACTGGCGCGGCGTGGGCATCACGCTGCTGGTGAACTGGGCCATCAAGCCGTTTTCGATGGCGCTACTTGGCTGGCTGTTCGTTCGTCACCTGTTCGCCGCCTGGCTGCCTGCCGTTGAACACGATGCCTACGTTGCCGGCCTGATCCTGTTGGCAGCGGCACCGTGCACGGCCATGGTGTTCGTGTGGTCGCGGCTTTGCGGCGGCGACCCGAACTTCACTCTCGCGCAGGTGGCACTCAACGATACGATCATGGTGATCGCCTTCGCACCCATAGTCGGGCTATTGCTCGGCGTGGCATCGATCCACGTGCCGTGGGGAACGCTGTTGTTGTCCGTGCTGGTGTATATCGTCGTGCCGGTGCTGGCCGCACAAGGGTGGCGCGTCCTTCTTCTGCGACAGGGCGAACAGGCGCTGCTGGCAACGCTGCAACGCATCGAGCCCTGGTCGATGACTGCGCTGTTGGCGACGCTGGTGCTGCTGTTCGGATTCCAGGGCGAGACCATCGTGCGGCAACCATTGGTAATTGCGTTGCTGGCCGTTCCGATCATCATCCAGGTGTACTTCAATGCAGCCATTGCTTACGGACTGGGGCGCTGGCTGAAGGTGCCTTATTGCGTGGCGGGCCCGTCAGCGCTTATCGGCGCCAGCAATTTCTTCGAGCTCGCAGTAGCGGCGGCGATCAGTCTGTTCGGACTGCGTTCCGGCGCCGCGCTGGCCACGGTGGTTGGCGTGCTGGTGGAAGTGCCGGTCATGCTGTCCGTGGTGCGCATCGTGAAGAAGACGCAGCCATGGTTTGACGAAACGCCAGCCGCTACCTCGCAGCCAGCGTTGGTGCCATCGCGCGCGGAGTGATGCGCTTCGCCAACCATGCGGGCGTTCGCGCATCCTGACGCTACTTCGCCTCGCCACTCCCAAGGCTTTGCAAAAGCTGCTGCGCTTCATTCGACTGCGGCGCGATGGCAATCAGTCGCTGCGCATAGCCGCGCGCCTGTGACGCATGCCCCGCATCGCGCTCCAGGCCCGCTAGTGTGAACAGCAGTGATGAGTCATACGGTGCGGCGCGCAAGGCGTCCTCCAGCACCTTTCTTGCCTGCTCGCCCTGCCCCGCCGAATTCAGGGCCACAGCATACACATAGGCAAAGCGCGCATTGGCTGGTTCGGCCTGATGCGCACGGGCCAGCAAGGAAAGTGCTTCCGTTTGCCGGTTCTGTCGCACCAACGCCAATCCCTTCGCGTGCAACAAGTTGGCGTTGTTGGGTGCAACGCGCAGGCCTTCGTCAATCACTGTGCCCGCATCGCCTTCGCGGCCCTGCGAGCGATACATGTCCGACAGATTCACATAGGCAGGAACAAAGTCGGGCTGCAACTTGAGCGCTTGGCGGAACGCCTGCTCTGCCTTCGCTGTTTCGCCCCGCTCGGCATAAACCAGGCCCAGGTCGAAATGCGACTCCGGGCGTTCGGCGATGTCGTTCTGCGCCTGTACGTAAGCGGCGAACGCACGATCGCGAGCGGCACGCTGGCCGGCATCGAGTCGTGCGTCGGGCACGCCGGCCAGCACGCGGCCGGCCTTTACCCGCACATCGAGCACAGGGTCATCCGCCAAAGGTGCGGCCAGCGGTCCGCGCACCTCGGCGGGAAAGACACGCAACGCATCGAGCGCCGCCGCGCGCATCATCGGATCGGTATCGCCCAGCGCAGCCTCCAGCGTGGGTACCGCCGCCGGGCTCGCGTAGTGCTGAAGCTCACTCACTGCAGTCGCGCGGGCGATTATCGGCGACGTGGCGTCATTGGCCAGTGTGGTGAGCAGGTTCGCTGCCCCGGGTTTGCCGAGTCGCGCGGCATCCAGCGCTTCCACGAAATGCTGGTAGCCCTTGCGCTCGGGACCGTGCGCCTTCTCGATGGCATTGACGGCCCACTGCGCGCCCTTGTCCGCATGGCAGTTGGCGCAGGCATTGGGCACGCCAAACTTCACCGTGAGATCCGGACGCGGCACGCGGATGGAATGATCCGGTCGCGCATTGATCACCATGTAGTTCTTCGCAGGCATGTGGCAGGCCACGCATTGCGAACCGGCGCTTCCGTCCTTGTGCATGTGATGCGCGGCGGTGTCGTACACCTTGGGCGTATGGCAGCTCTCGCACAATGCATTGCCCTGCGCGCGTGTTTTGGCGGTGTGCGGGTCGTGGCAATCGCTGCAGGTCACGCCACGCGCATACATCTTGCTTTGCAGGAACGAGGCATAGACGTAGACCTCGTCCAGCTGTTGGCCGTCCGCGTGATAGCGGCCTTCGGTCAGCAGCACCGGATCGTGCGTGTCCATCAGCCGCCCGGTTGGCGCAGTGTCCTTGGCAAGGATGCTTCGGCGCGAGTGACACACGGCACAGGTTTCCACCTCTCGATGCGACGACAACGGCGCACTGCGCGCGGGGTTGCCGGTGACGGGGTTGGGAATCCAGTGCATGCCCTTGCGCTCGTCAAGCGCGATGGCAAGGCCCTTGCTGGCATCGCCCTGCGTTCTGGCGTTGCCGCCTTTTGCCCAGTCGATATGGCGCGAGCCGGGGCCGTGGCAGGCCTCGCAAGCGACATTGATCTCGCTCCACGTCGTCTTGAAGGTGTCGGCAGCCACGTCGTAGTTGCGCTGCACATTCGTGGAATGGCAGTCCGCGCACATGTAGTTCCAGTTCTGGTTCAGGCGCGTCCAGTGCAGCATGTCGTGCGCGTCGATGCGCTCGCCGGGGTACATGTTGAACCAGCGTTGTCCGCCCGCCGAAGCCGATCGCGAATCCCAGGCGGCACGCAGCGTCTGCATGCGTCCATCGGGAAACGCCACGAGGTATTGCTGCAGCGGATAGACACCAAACGTGTACTTCACTTCGAACTCGCCAGGTTTGCCGTCCGGGCCATCGGTCTTCACGAAGTAGGCGTGGTCACGCTTGAAGAAGCTTGCCAGCGAGCCGTCCTGTTTCAGGCTGGCGCCGTCGAAGCGGCCAAGCACGGTGTCCGCATTCGCCAACTGCATGGCTTGCGCGTGATGCGACTGACGCCATGCCTCGGCTTCCTTCTGATGACAGGCTGCGCAGGCCTGCACGCCCACGTACTTTGGCGCCGGCGCGGCGGGCGCAGCAGCCACCGGCTTGGGCGACGAGGATGCTTCTGCCACGGTTGTGTGAGTCGTCGACGATGGCGTGTGCAGCCACCAGGCACCAAGCAGCACAAGCACCAGCAGGCCGATACCGAAGGGAAGCCACCACCACTTGCCTGAGGCAGCGGACAACGGCGGAGATCTGGAAGGTGGAGGCGTTGCCGGGGAGGAGCGTCTGCCGTGGCGCTTCTTCGCACGTCCCATCCCTTCCTCCCGAAGCACATGTGCTCAAGAACGAGGCGCTTCCATACCACCGCGCCACCAGACCTGCCGTACCGGGCATGGTATCCCGCTTTGGCGATGACACTGTGAAAACGTGCGTGCATCAGGCCGGGTTCAACAGTGGCAACACCGTCCCATGACGCTTGTGGCGACGATCCTGCTTCCAGCGCAGTCGCGCAGATGCCAGATCACCGACCAAACGCGATGCCGACCACGAGCCTCGGGCCTTGCCATAAAGCGATGCATCCAGCGCCGACCACTGCGCCCGCAGCGAGGCATCGCCATAGCGTGCGCACCACGCGTCCGGCGTGGCAGGCCCGCCTTCCTCTTCGCAACGACGCACCCAGGCATCGATCACCGCATACAACGTGGCTGCCGATGCGGTGTGACGCTGATGGCGGAGCGCCGCGAAAGCCGCCGACTCCGAATGACGACGGCGATAGCGCCATGCCTTGAACCGCGTCCGCCACCGCAACAAGCGCTCGCGGAACAGCCATGCAAGCCAGGCAAACGCGACGATCACCACCAGGCCAATGCCCGCATCGCTGGAAAGGAACCCCAGCAGGCGCGGCATCACACCCTGCCCGGGCAGCGAGAAGCGCGGCTTGGCGGGCGCACCCCACCATGCGTGAAAGCTCACGGCAGGCACACTGCTCTCGCGCCAGGTGTGCGTCTGGCTGTCCATCCAGCGCACGGTAACGGGCGGCAATGTGTAGCGCCCGCGCTTCTGGATCACATAGCTCGCCGATTCCACGCGGCTACCGCCCATGAAGCCGCCCTGGTTGCCAACGATGTCGCGCGTGACCGGTGGCGCGGGATAAAGCCCAAGCCCACGGATCGGCTCGAAAGCGAGTGGCGGCAACATCATCGCGGGTGCGCCTTGCGCTGTGATCTCGATACGTCGCGTCACACTGTCGCCCACATGCAGGCCACCGTTCTCCGGTATCACGGACTGAGTGATCCTTACCGAGCTGGCGATCAGGGCCTCGGTGACGCCGGCGGGCAGCACCAGTGCCTGCACCTTCAGCGTGAGTGGCGTCGTGTGCACGGACACCGGCGTCGATGCCGCACCGACATGCGCGGTGATGTCGAATGCAGGAATCTCCACGCTGCCCGACATCAGCGGCGTGACGAGATACGTGCGCGACACGCCCGACCAGGTGGCACCGTTGATGGTGTCCACCGGGTGACCGGGAGTCTCGTCCGACAGGGCCAGATACACCCCTTCGACATGCAGCGCAGGCAGCACCGGCGCATCGGTGAAGAAATCCGGCGTCAACATGTCCACCACGATGCGCCCGGTTTCGCCCTGCATGAGTGTGCCGGCTGGCTCCTGATGCACGCGAACCTGCATCGGCGGCGGTGATGCAGGTTCGTCGGCCCACGCCACACCGGCGATCAGCATCAGCATGCACGCCAGCCACATCTTCACGATGACGGCTCCTTCACCGCAGGTTCCGGCGACGCCGGTGGCGACTTGCCCTGGCTTTCGATGTTGAACTTGGTGCGCAGGAAATCGGCAGGAGAGACGTTGAGGTTGCGCATCCACACATCCGACGGCACCTGTTGCGGCAGCTTGCCGAGCATCTTCTCCTTGCCCTGTCCCTTCTTGCCTTCCTTGTCGAACTTCACCTCGTCAGGCTTGGTTTCTTCGTCCTCGTCTTCGGGCGGCACTTCCTGGCGCTGCTTGATCAGCGTGTTCATCAGCTGGAGATTGGCCTGCGCCTCCGGGAACGGGTGCCGCAAACGCAACGCCTGGTCAAAGGCCTCCTTGGCCTCCTCGTACTCGAACTGGTGGGCGTAGCTGTTGCCCGCCATGAACTTCGCGTCGGCACCAGGCAGCGAAGCGAATATCTTTTGCGCATCCTCCCAACGACCATGCTGATAAAGCGCCAGACCCTTCCAGTAAGGGTCCTGGAAAAGCTCGGCTGCCTTGGCGAAATCACGATGCTCGTAATACCAGCGGCCCTGCTGGTCAGGCGTGAAGAACCAGTCGACCACATGCCAGTCCGCCGCCGCGGCTGGCGATGGCATCGCGCCGAGCCCGATGGCGCCGAGCACGAACACCCAGCGAACCATCCAGCCACGGCGGAACCACAGCAGCGCCAGCAGCACGAGCGGATAGCACAGGTAGTAACCGTATTCTTTCCAGCGCACGGTGGAGGTGCTGTCGTGCACGATCGCCAGGTGATGCAGTGCTTCGCGTTGCACCCAACGCACGTCGTCATCGTTGGTGGTAATGCTGGCCAGCGGCACGTGCGCCTGCGAGGACAACCGCTGCAGGGCAGCGTCATCCAGTCGCGCTTCCACCGGCGCGCCATCCGCACTCGTGACCAGCGAGCCAGAGGGCGCGCGAAGCGGTCCACCCTTTGTCGTGCCTACGGCCAGCATCAACACCTGCTGTCGCGAATGCTGGCGATGCGCAACGAAAGCGGGAATCTGCGCGTCGTCGAAGCCGCTGGTGAAAAACACCACCGTGCCGGGATCGCTCTCGGCATTCAACAGGCGATCGGCCATGGCCAGCGCGTCAGCCGCATTCTGTCCCTTGCCGGGCAAAAGGTCGGTGGACAGCGCGCCGAGAAACAGCTCCATCAGGGCAGGATCGTCGGTAGGCGGCAGCACCATGTGCGCCGTGCTGGTGTAGACAATCAAGCCCGTGCGGCCGCCCGCGCGCAGCGCCATCAAGTCACGCACTTTTTGCTTGGCGCGTTCCAGCCGCGTGGGCGTGACGTCGATGGCGTTCATGGTCGGCGACAAATCGATCGCCACCACCATGGGTGCGCGATCCTCGGCGAACGGCGGCGGGTCGAGCTCCCAGGTGGGGCCGGCACAGGCGATGCCGCCAATCACCAGCACCGCGCACACCAGATGGATCGGTCGTACACGCCAGCGGCCATGATCACCGACAATCAGATGAGCCAGCAGATGCGGCGCGATCATGCCTTTCCAGCGCTGCAGCGGATCGTTGCGCCGCTGCCACCACCACAGCAACAGCGGCCCCAGCGGCACTACCAGAAGCCACAGCGGACGAATGAAGTGGAAGCCCTGGTCCATCGCCTATCCCTCCGATGGACCCGATGCCAATGTCGACTCCGTGCGCCGCCGCGTCATCGGCGACACCAGTCCCAACATCAGCAGGTGATAAGCCAGCATCAGCAACAACGCGACGCCCAGCGGTACGTAATAAAGCTTCACC
Organism: Dyella sp. OK584; assembly: GCF_057787755.1. Taxonomy (NCBI): domain Bacteria; kingdom Pseudomonadati; phylum Pseudomonadota; class Gammaproteobacteria; order Lysobacterales; family Rhodanobacteraceae; genus Dyella; species Dyella sp. OK584. Next base: position 1,969,892 of record NZ_CM173542.1, on the reverse strand, counting down.
TTGGGCCGGTAGACCGAATGCTTCACTTTGCTTGGCGTGAGGCGGTCAAGCAGCCCATAGATCTCAGCCAGCTGCGCACGATTCTCCCCGCGGTAACTGCGACCGCCGGTCGTTTGGGCGATGCGCTTGAGTGCGTCGAGATCCACACGGTTCTCACCGGTCGCGTTGGGGTCGCCGATGCCGATGGTGTGGATCACGATGTGATGCTCTTTCGCGATAGCCGCCGCCTTCTCCGCCGGCAGGCGGCTGGCGGTGTCGTTGCCATCGGTGAGCAGGATAAGCACGCGCTCGCGTTGCTGCGAATGCGCGGTCATCTTCACCGCCATGCCAATGGCATCGCCGATGGCCGTCTGCGGCCCGGCCATGCCCACGCGCAGTTCGGCAAGCAACTCGCGTACCGCCGTGTGGTCCAGCGTCAACGACGTCTGCGGAAAGGCATTGGTGCCGAACACGATCAGTCCGATGCGATCGGTGGTGCGCCGCTGGATGAAATCATCGACCACTCCTTTCACCGCGCTGAGCCTGTCGATGCGCTGGGCCTGCTCGTCCACAAAATCCGGAGTGGCCATGGAGCCGGACAGGTCGATCGCCAGCAACAGGTCGCGCGCCGATTCCGTGCGTTCCACTGGTGGCTCCAGCCATTGCGGGCCGGCCAGCGCCAGCACCGCCAATGCCCAGCACAGCGGCGCCAGGATGCGGCGAAGCCAGTTGCTGCGAAGTATCACCGCGCCGCGCGATGGCGTTTGCCCGGTGATGCGCGCCAGCTCGTCGAAGAACGGCACGCGTACTGCCCGTGTGCGCTCGCCGTACGGCGGCAGCAACCACCACACCAGCAAGGGCAGCGGCAACAGCAACAGCAGCCACGGGTACTCAAGCTGGAACATGGTCATCGATCCAGCGATGCAGCAGTGTCGTCAGTGCGGCCAAGTCGTCCTTCCCTATTTCGCCGCCGCCATAGGCCAGGGTTTCCAGATGTCGGCCCGGTCCTTGCGAAAATCCACCATTGGCGAACGTGCGGTCCAGATAATTGAGCCACGCATCGCCACTCATTGGCGCGATCTGTTGGCGAGGTGCCCAGGTGAGTACCGTGCGCTTGACCAGCGCGGGTAGCTCCACCAACGCTTTCGCACGTTGCGCCGGATCGGCCGCGGCGCGCTCGATGGCAGCGAGCTCCTTTTGCGCTGCGCGGCGGTATCGATTGCGCCACCACGTGCGCCAACGAAGGAACGCAAACAGCAGCAACGCTACCAGAACAATCGCAGCCACCACCCACCAGCCAGCGGTCTGTGGCGCGTACGAGATCGGCGGCGGGGGCGGGATATCTTTCAAATCCGCGATCGAGGCGGCCGGAGGTTTGGCGGGCAGCGCAAGCATCGCCGCTACCCTCGCCGCTGCGCGAAATGGCCGAGCAACCGTGCCACCTGCGTCGCCGTCGGCTGCTCGGTATCGATCACCAGCATGGGCACGCCGCAACGCTGCAGCAGCGCCACGGTTTCCTGCAGGCGCGAGTCGAACATCGCGCTGAGCGGCTCGCGAATGGTCTTGCGACCGAAGTCCAGCTCCACCTGCAATTCGCCTTCGGTCACCACGATCTTTCCACTGGCGGGAATGGCGCGTGCAGAGGGGTCATAAACGAGCACCGCAATCACGTCATTGTGCGACGCCAGTTCGCGCATCAGTTGCAGCGTTTGCTCGTCCGTACCAAGAAAATCGCTCACGACGCACACCAGGTAGTCGTGCGTCGCCAGGTGCAGCGCAGAACGCAGCGCGGCATCGAGCTGGCCAGCGTTGGCGCGAACGGGTGTATCGGCACGCAAGGCCTGATTGCTGCGCGCCAACGCGCCAAGCACCGCCTGCACACGCGCCCGGCTGCGATGCGGGCGAATGCTTTCGATGCGGGTATCGTCGAACACTACAGCGCCTGCACGATCGCCCGCCTGGAGCGCCATCCATGCACCGAGGGCAGCCATCTCGGCGGCGATCACCGACTTCATGGCGCGCTTCGTGCCGTAGAACATCGAGATGCGCTGGTCCACCACGAACAGCGCCGGACGGTCGCGCTCCTCCGTATACGAACGAACCAGCGCATGCCCCACGCGCGACGAGGCCTTCCAGTCGAGATGGCGAAGGTCGTCACCCGGCACGTATGCACGGATTTCCTCGAAGTTGAGCCCGCGTCCGCGCAGGCGCGACGCATGGCGTCCGGCCAGGATGCTGTGATGCGGCCGGTGCTGTGCCGCGCCAAGCCGGCGCGCGTCGTACTCCATGCGCGCCAGATGGGCTGGCGTGACGTAGACGGTGCCGATGTCGCTGGGTTCGATTTTGGCCATGACCATTACCGTCGAAACGTGACTCCCTCTTCGGGTTGGGGTGGCGCGTCGGGCTTGCGGGAGCGTCTGCCAAGAGGGGGCTTCGTAGCCTCTCCTTCGCGAGCACCCACCCCTCACCCCGGCCCTCTCCCCAGAGGGGAGAGGGAGAAAATCGGCTCACGCTGGTACCGCGACCAGCTCCAGAATCTTGTCGATCACCTGATCGGCATGAATGCCTTCGGCGCTGGCGTCGTAAGTGAGGATGAGGCGATGGCGCAGCACGCCGTGCGCCATGGACCGCACATCGTCCGGTGTCACGTGCGGCCGTCCTTCCAGCCATGCGTTGACGCGCGAAGTGCGTTCCAGCGCGATGCCGCCGCGCGGACTCGAACCAATCTGTATCCAGGTGGCCAGCGTCTTGTCGTAGCGATCCGGATGTCGTGTCGCATCTACCAGCGCCATGACGTACTGCTCGATGGCGGGTGCCGCATGAACGCCATGGATCTCACGCCGCGCATCGAAGACCCGCGCAGGCTCGATGCGCACCGGTGGTGCCGCGGAACCACTGCTGTCGGCCGCTACTTCCTCTCCACGCACCAGCTCCAGCACGCCGATCTCGCTGGCCGTATCCGGGTAGTCGATCAGCACTTTCATCAGGAAGCGGTCGAGTTGCGCCTCGGGCAGCGGATACGTGCCTTCCTGCTCGATCGGGTTCTGCGTGGCCATCACGATGAACAGGTCCGGCATCTTGTGCGTGGTACCAGCGACAGTGATCTGTCGTTCCTCCATCGCCTCCAGCAACGCCGCCTGCACTTTGGCCGGCGCACGATTGATTTCGTCGGCGAGAATGATGTTGCCGAAGATCGGGCCGGGCTGGAACTGGAACACGTTCTGGCCGCCCTGCTGGTGCAGTACTTCCGCACCGGTGATATCCGAAGGAAGCAGGTCGGGCGTGAACTGGATGCGGCGCATCTGGGCATCGAGATGCTTCGCCATGCTCTTGACGGCGCGCGTCTTGGCCAGACCCGGCAGGCTTTCCAGCAGCAGATGTCCGTTCGCCAGCAGCCCCACGATCATCTGCCGGATCAGATCGTGCTGGCCGATGATCGAGCTCTCCATCTGCGTCTGCAGCACCTTGATGGCTTCTCGCGCGTCCATGATCCCTCGCTGTTTTGCTTAGGCGGCTATGCTCAACCGAACAGATCGTCATTCCAGCGCACGCTGGAATCCAGCGTCTCTAACACCCTGCAAAGACACTGGATCCCAGCGTGCGCTGGGATGACGAACCCCACCGTGGCTTTATGGACTCCCATTGGCAATCCACCGGTAATAAGGGTTGTTGCCATCGGCGTGCATCACCTGCGTGAGCGCATCTGCCCACTGGTCGCGGTCGCCCTGGTACGCGGCCAAGCCTGCGGCGTAGAAGGTGAACAACACGTCGTGCTGGCGCTCCATGTCCGCCAACAGTTCGGGGCTGGCACCGTGAAGCGTGGGTCGCGACTGCATCGACAGCAACTCGGGCAACACGCGCGCGATCTCATTGCGGCGCACCCATGTGGCGTATTCGATGCTCGGCCAATCGTCGGTGACGGCCGGCGTATCGCCCGCATAACGCTCCAGCGCGGGGCGGTCGCTCACCCAGGTGGCCAGCAGCGCACCTGGCGATTCCACGCCTACTTCCTTCAAGGCGCTGGCAACCGTGGGCTGGTTGAAGCGTTGCTCGATCTGCGCGGCATCGAGCTCGATCGGCTCACGCGATCCGACCAGCAACATCTCGTGCATTTCGGTGGTCCACAGCGTCACGTACGGGAACGCGTCGAGAAAGCTGCGCACCATCGCGCGGGAATCCTCGTCGTTCTGCGTAGCAATCGGCCACCACTGTGCCAGCAATCCGTTCGGTGCGAGACGCGATGCTGACAGCTGGTAGAAGTCACGCGAATACAGGTTCACCACACCAGCGGCCGAAGGCGGCGGCGGTTCCAACGTGATCATGTCGTAGGTCTGCGTGCTGCGCAGCAGCTCGCGGCGGCCGTCACGCAGGCGGATATCCAGCCCCGAGTCGGCAGTGCCGGCACCAAAGTTTCCCCGGAACTGCGAGGCCGCCCGCACCACTGCCGGCAGCAGCTCGGCGCAGACGCGCGTGGTCAGTCCCGGATACTGCGTGAGCGCACCGGCCGTGATGCCGGTGCCGAAACCAATGACCATCGCCGACCGCGGCTCACCGCGATGGATGATCAACGGCAACAGCGCCTGCAAGCGCATATAGCGCTGCGATGGCAGCGTATCGCCTGAATTGGATACACCCTGGATATACAGCCGGTGAAAGCTGCTTTCGCCCTGGCCTTGCGCAAGTACGGCCACAGTGCCGCCACGGCTCTCCTCGTAGTAGGTCACGTCGCCGCCACGTGCTTGCGCCAGCAGGCCGGCAAACTTGTCCGATGGCGTCAGCAGGGCCAAAGCCACCGAGCAGAGGCCGACCGCCGCAACCATCCAACGTCCATGCCGACGCAGCGCAGCGCCAACGAACACCGCCACGAGTCCAACCATGGCCGCCGCCACCGCAAGCAACGCCAACGTGCGGACCAACCCGAACATCGGCACCAGCACGAAGCCGGTCACCGTGGTACCGACGATGCCACCAAGCGTATTGAGTGCCACCGCATAACCCACGCCACGGCCGCCTTGATCGGGCTGCGCGCAGAGACGCAGCACAGCCGGGAACGCCGCACCCAGCAGCAGCGTCGGCCCGAGCACCAGCGCGGCAGCAGCAACCACGAAGCGTGCGCACATCGACGCCAGGCGACTGTCTGTCACGTTCAGCACAAGATGCGCCGCAGCGCCCTGCCACTCACTCAGCCAACCGCCGAGCCAGCTCACCTGCAACAACGCCACCAATCCCGCCAGCGCTATCAGCACGCCAAACGCTGTCCAGCCGTCACGCACACGCTCCGCGAAGCGCGCGTACACCGCGCTGCCGATCATGAGTCCGACGAGATAGACCGCGAGCATCATGGCAAACGCAAACGCCCGGGTACTCATGAACTGCACCACCGTCTGCGACCACACCACTTCGTAGCCGAGTGCAATGCCGCCTGCTATCGCATACAGCCACAGTGCCAGTCGTGCCGATGGCATGGTTTCATCGCTGCGTTCGTTGCTTACCGTCACTGGCAGCGACCAGCCGCGATCCAGCGCAAACGCCGCAGTCGCCGCCACGACATTGATAGTCGCCGCCGCCAGCGCCGAACCGGTAACGCCAAGCGCGGGCAACAAAACAAACGGGGCCAACAACACGCCGGCAATCGCGCCCGCCGTGTTTGCCGCATACAGGCGGCCGCCGGTGCGCGCAACGCTGTCGCTGGCACAGGCTCTTACCAGTACAGGCAAGGTGCCACCCATGCAGACAGCGGGCGCGCCCACCAGCACGAATGGAAGCAGCCAGGCCAACGGACCAACATGCGTTTCCAGGATCGCAAACAGTGCGGCGCTATGCGCGAGCAGCAACGTGGCCGCAACGGCCAGCACGGCGACACCAAACTCGAGCCACGCATAGAGCTGGAGTGGTCGTGGCAAGTAGTCCGCCACGCGGCCCAGCAAGGCACCACCGATGGCCAATCCCGCGAAGAAAGCACTCACCGCCACCGTGACGGCATAGACCTCGACGCCGACGACCAGCGAGAGCTGCTTGATCCACAGCAACTGATACACCAGCGACGCGGCGCCAGATCCAAATAGAAGAAGGGACGGCCAGATAGCCGTGGAAGTCGAAGCTTGGACCGGAGCTCGGGATAGCTTTCCGACGCGACGGTGCTGCACGGCACTGGGCATGGAACTCACGCGAGGCTGGACTCCCTATGAGTATTAGCGCATCACCGGCCATCTGCGCAAACGAGGACAGCCGGTGATATCGAAGAGGGAGATGAGGCGACGTCCGTGTCGCCCACATCGCTGATGCGCTACTTCCCTTCTTTCTGCAGCTGCGCCTTCAGTCCCTCGACCGCCTTGTCGATAGTGAAGGAACCCGGCGACTGGCTCGGCGGATAATCCTTGAAGGTCTGCAGGAATGCGGCGGCACGGCGGGTGCCATCGAAGAGCAGGTAAGCGTTATCGGCCACCCACTTCTCATACCCTGTGGTCGGCCCGATGTTCGCCCTTTCGTACGGATCCATACGCAGGTTGAACAACCTGGGCGTACGCAGGCAGGTAAAGGGTTCCTGCCAAATGGCAAAGCCACCTGGCGCACGCTGTTCGCAGAACACCACCTTCCAGGAATCCGGCCTCACGCCACTTGGCTCGATAGGATCCCAGCGTATGGCGACCAGCTCGGCATCATCGTTGAAGTAGAAGAACTCCTGGCGTGGCGAGACGTTGGTTTTTCCTGTCATGTAGGGCAGGAAGTTGTAACCGTCCAGATGCACTTTGAAACTCTTGCCACCGATAGAGTCGCCCTTCAGCAGCTTGCTGGTGATGTCCGAATCGCCCGCCGCGGCCACGAGCGTCGGGAACCAGTCGAGGCCGGAGATCAACGCGTTGCTCACCGTATTGGGTCGGATATGACCGGGCCAACGAATCATCGCCGGTACACGGAACGCGCCTTCCCAGTTCGAGTCCTTCTCGCTGCGGAACGGAGAATTGGCCGCATCTGGCCACGTGAAGAAGTTCGGGCCGTTATCGGTGGAGAAGACGACAATGGTGTTCTTGGTGACGCCCGCATCGTCCAGCGTCTTGAGCAGCTTGCCCACGTTCTGGTCCATCTCCCACATACCGTCGGCGTAGTCGTGCCCGTCGCCAAGACCCGCCTTGCCCTTAAATTCCGGACGGACGTGCGTGAAGATGTGCATGCGAGTGAAGTTCATCCAGACGAAGAACGGCTGCTTGGCCTGTGCCTGCTTCTGGATATAGGAGATCGCCGAGCCGGTGGTCTCGTCGTCGATGGTCTCCATGCGCTTTCTGGTCAGCGGGCCGGAGTCTTCAATCTTGCCATCCGAGAATGTGTGCAGCACACCACGCGGGTTGTACGTCTTGAGGAAGTCCGGGTTGTTCTTCGGCCAGTACGGCCGCTCGGGCTCCTCCTCCGCGTTCAGGTGATACAGGTTGCCGAAATATTCGTCGAAGCCATGCTTGGTAGGCAGGAAGCGATCCTGGTCGCCGAGATGGTTCTTGCCGAACTGTGCCGTGGCATACCCCAGCCCCTTCAGTGCCTGTGCGATGGTGATGTCGCGATCCTGTATGCCTTGCGGAGCGCCCGGTGCGCCCACCTTGGACATGCCGGTACGCAGCACGGTCTGGCCGGTGATGAAGGTTGAACGACCTGCCGTGCAGCTGTTCTCGCCGTAGTAGTCAGTGAAGATCATGCCCTCACGGGCAATGCGGTCGATGTTGGGGGTGCGATAGCCCACCAGACCCATCGAATAGGCACTGAGGTTGGACTGGCCGACATCGTCGCCAAAGATGACGAGAATATTCGGCTTGCCGTTGTCGGCCTGCTCATTGGACTCGGACGACTGGGCCGCCTGCACGACCGGTGGTTGAATGGTGACAGCGGCCACGACAAGCAGCGCGGTCGCAACCACCGTAGTGATGGAACTCAATATTGCCTTGGTCTTCCACGGGCGAAACATAGCGGAACCTCCTGGTATGCAAGGCTGCGTGTGGGGCAGCCAACGGTGATCGATCAGGCCATCCCCCTGTGCGCCAGGGTCCGGCGGCGTCCCGTCACTGCTTCTCCGGCGGGAATATCTGCTTCCAGTCCTGCTTCATGTCCACCACGGTCCATCCCTTGGCCGTGGCTTCATCGAGTGCCTTGTCCAGTTTTCCTACCGACGACTGCCGGTCATAGGCGAATTCGCGCACGGCGTCGGTGTGATGCACGAGTCCGGCGAAACGCGCGCCGTCGCCGCTGGCTACCCACTCCAGCATCTGCTGGTCGCCATCGGAGTTGCCAAACGCAAAAATCGGCTTGCGCCCGATGAAGCGCTCGATGCCCACCGGCTTGCCGCCGTGGTCATTGATCAGCGCCACCTTGGCCTCCTTGATCAACACCGCCTTGCCATCGCGCAGTTCGAACTTCAATTCGCCCTCGCTGCCGATGACCTGTTCCGGCGGAATGCCGTAGGTCGCCTCGGCCCATGCACGCATGAAATCCTGCCCGCCGCCGGAGACGATATAGGTCTTGAAACCGTTGTCGCGCAGGTAGTGCAGCAGCTCAAGCATCGGCTGGTAGACCATTTCGGTGAACACGCGATGGGTCTTGGGATGGCGCGCGGTGGACACCCATTGGTTCACGCGCTGTGCGAATTCATCGGTGGTCATGCCCGCATGCGTGGCGGCCATCAGTTCTGCGATGCCCTTCTCGCCCGAGGCGGCCACACCTTTCATGTCGCCCGCCAGCGCGGACTTGAACGGCTCGGTGGTCTTCCATTCCGGGTGCTGTGGCGACCGCGCCTTCAGCTGGTCGATCACAAAGAAGAACTGGAAATAGATCGGCTGCTCGGCCCACAGCGTGCCGTCGTTGTCGAACACGGCAATGCGTTTCTCCGGCACGACGAAGTCCGGCGAGCCGTTGGTCGTGACCTTCTTGACGAAAGCCTCGATCTGTTGCCTGGCCGGGCCATCGTTCCACGAGGGCAATGGATCTTGCGCTGCAAGGCAGGCATTCGTCCAAAGCAAAAGGACACTGAGCAACATCGCGACCAGCATGCATCTTGTCATCGCAGCGTGCCGGCTGCCGACGTTGTGCATTGCGATCATCTGACTCTCCTTTCTCTTCCTGCCCTTTGGGGGCGTGGCGTCTCGCCAGTGGCGTCTTGCCACATACCACGTGTCGCAATTCCCCTGCCCCGTTTCGCGCTGCACGAAGCGATGCGCGAAGTTATGGACAAGCATTTGCTGACACGTAGGTCTGCACCATTGCGGATTGCCCCTGACCTGGCAATTCGAAAGTCTACGTATCGTTTCTACGCAAAATTACTGAGTCTTCGTGCTGGCCAGCGCTGCTGCTCGCTTCCACGCGTGATGAAGAAGTGAAAACAACAACCCCTTGCGATGCAGCGCGCAATACGCGCCATAATCAGCGCTGCCATAGGGCCGGCGCGATCTGCACCGGCGAGGGCTTGACTACCGCCCGACGTACAAGGACTTCCCGTCCAGGGATGGCATTGCCTTGTGCAGGAATAGACGCGTCATGATGCATGGCCACCTCGGTGGGCCATCGCTGCGGGCTATCTCTTTGGCTCCGCCGCATGCATTCATCCGCGAGCAACGGCGGAAATTTCGCGTGCTGCGAACGCCGTCGCTCCTGCGCTGACCGGAGCCCGACATGGCCACAAGAAGTATTTCCGTGACTCTCGTGAAGCCGAAGAACAAACCGCCCTATCTTAGTGTCGATGTGCCGAAGGGGATCACCGATGTCCATCGGAAACCTGCGGCGCAGGTGCTGTCGTGGAGTCTCAAGCTTGAAGGATCCAAGGGCACGTTCAACTCTCAAGGCAACCCCATCTCTCCAGGCTTTGCCTGGGTGGGAAGTCACCCTCTGTCCGGCATTTTCAGTCCACCCGTGGTCTCAAAGGACGGCCAATCGCTGGCCATTGCGGATCTGCACAATGTCGAAGAAAAGATCGGCACCTGGTACTACCGACTAAGCGCCACGATCGACGGCATCGTCTACCGAACGACCTTTGAGTTGCCCTATCCACCGCGCGTTTCCCCTCCGCGTACCGCCCGGATGATGACCGCCACCACTGCAGTCAAAGGTTTCGACATAAAGGGCAGGACAACCACCAATCCAACCATCAAGAACCGCTGACCTGGAAGCACTCGCCGTCTCCGCATGAGATGTGCACGAAGGAGTTCTTCAGCAACATCTGGCTCAGCGACGTCACTTCATGGGAGCACGACATGTACCGAAAAAGTACCAATGGCGATTCGCTATTCGATTCAAATCTCCCTCGTGCGATGGCATCACCCCCAGCGCCTACGCCAAAGCCCGAACCCGCTCCATCACCGCCACCGCCACCGCCCCCTCCTCAACCTCCGAAGCCGGCGACGACGAGTAATCCGACCATCAAGAATCGCTGACGCAACTCTTGGAGCATGAGCAGCGCACCCTTTCACCGAATCGGCGTGTGAAGAGGGCATGAAGACGAAGGCATGTCCGAACGTCTATCTGGCCGCACCATTTGCGCCACAGAGGCGTTTGGCCGTCCAGGAGACCCACGGCCGCAAAACACCGTGCTAGTCTGCGCAACCAAGGGGAGCCAGCTATTTGCATGCCAATGCGCTGGCCATGTTCGACCGCCGCCCATGAGTAAGGATTTCCCAGCAAGGGATTGCACTGCCTGGTACAGGAGTGCGGCTCGTCATGGCGCAGGACCCCGTTGTACCGGAGTACCGGTATCGCGCATTTATCAGCTACAGCCACCAGGACAAGACCTGGGCTGACTGGCTGCATAAGGCGCTGGAGAATTACCGGATTCCGAAACGGCTGGTTGGGCAGATGACGGCATCCGGTGTCGTACCGAGGCGCCTGGGACCTGTCTTTCGCGATCGCGATGAACTCGCCAGCGCCACCGATCTTGGTCGCAAGGTCAACGAGGCGCTGGCGGAATCGGCCAACCTGATCGTGATCTGCTCACCTCATTCGACCACGTCACGATGGGTCAACGAGGAAGTGCTGGCGTTCAAGCAGCTTGGACGCGCTGACCGCATTTTCTGCCTGATTGTCGATGGCGAACCCAACGCCACGGAACTCTCTGGACGCGAGGCTGACGAATGCTTTGCGCACGCTTTGCGCTATCGATGGAGCAACAGCGGCACACTGACCGACGAACCGATCGAGCCCATCGCCGCCGATGCCCGGCAAGGCAAGGATGGTCGAACGAACGCCAAGCTCAAGCTGATCGCGGGCTTGCTGGATATCGGATTCGACCAGCTCAAGCAGCGCGAACAGCAACGTCACCAGCGGCGGCTGGCAGCGGTAGCAGCCGTGGCGGTGGTCATCACCGTCATGACCTCGACGCTTGCCGTGCTGGCGGTTCAAGCGCGACGTGTGGCGGAGCGCGAGCGCAACCAGGCAGAAGGCCTGGTCGGCTTCATGCTTGGCGACCTCAACGAGAAGCTTGGGCAAGTGCAACGTCTGGACATCATGGAGGCCGTGGACGACCGCGCAATGGCGTACTTCCAGTCGCTTCCTGACACCGACGTCACCGACACTTCACTGGAGCAACGCGCCAAGGCGCTGGAGAAAATCGGGAGCGTTCGCCTGGACCAGGGTCATCTGGATGCGGCCATGCAGTCCTATCAGGCGGCGGTGAAGATCGCCGGTCCACTGGCCGCCCGGGCACCCGACAACGTCGCGCGACAGATCGCTTATTCGCGCATCATCGCTTTCATCGGCATGACCGAATGGTACCGCGGCAACCTCGACGAGGCGGAGAAAAGCTTCGCTTCCGGGCAGGAGGTGCTGCGACGAGTACCGAAGCAGTCACCGCCAGATCCAGCGCTTATCCAGCAATGGGCCACCCTGGACACCGATCGCGGTCACGTGCTGGAAGCACGAGGCAAGCTCGATGAAGCGGCGACGCAGTATCAAAGCATGCTCGCGCACTGCAGGGAGCTGGTCCGCGATGCGAACGCCAAGACCGAATGGCACGAACTGCTCGGCGAAGCCCACAACAATCTCGGCAAGGTCGCACTGATGCGAGGCGACCTCGCTACCGCCATCACCGAATATCGCGCCGATGATGCGATTGAAACCGCAATGAGCGAACGCGACCCCAAGGATCACGACCAGCGCGAGAACATGGTGAGAGTGCGCGCCATCCTGGGCCGCACGCAGGCGCTGGGTGGCGACGTGCAAGTAGGCGCCGACAACCTGCAGCAGGCTATCGACGGCGCAGAACAACTGCACCAGTTCGAACCCAAGGCCACGAGCTTTCGGGCGAAGGTAGCGTTGTATTCGACGCAACTGGCCAGGCTACGTCGCTTGTCAGGCGACCTGGATGCTGCGCAGCGATTGAACGCCAAGGCTCTGGACATCTTCGGCGACATGACCCGCCAGGACCCCAGCAACACAGATTGGAAACAGGACTATGCCGAGGCACAACTGGAGCAGGCTGCGCAGTCGTTGGCGGCAGGCCAAACTGCCTCCGCGCACGCGCAGGCGACGCAAGCGCTAGCCGTACTGGCGCCATTGCAAGCCAAGCAGCCTGACGAACGCACACTCTTGCTCGATACGGCACGCACGCGCCTGTTGCTGGCAGACACCACGCCGGACCCCAATCTCGCCCGCCAATGGCGCGAAACCGTTTTGAAGGACACCTCATCGGTCACGAGCGGTGGTAGTGATCCACGCCTGCTCGCGCTGCGCGTAGCGGCATTGCTGAGCCTGGGCCGGCAGGTCGACGCTGCCCCGCTCATCCAGCAACTGTGGGCGTCCGGCTATCGCGACATGGAGCTGCTCGCCGCCCTCACGCGCGACAACATCGACTACCCCGCCAATGCCCAGTTCCAGCAGCGCCTGCAGGCAGCCAATAGCGCTGCAGATCCGCGATAACACGCCCATCACGTGTGAGGTAAGCAAGCTTCATCCGACGATGACCTGAGCCAACCCAGCCAAAGAGGACCGAACCATGCCAAACACCCTGAAAGTGAGCCTCGACGAGAGCGTCACCCCCTGGGTCGTGGAGATAGACCAGAAGGACAACGCCAACCACGTCGGCCGCGGCAGCGCCGCACAAACCATTACGTGGCAACTCACCGGCAATGCCGCGTCCGGCAATATTGTTTCCCTTGTCTGGCTCACCCCTGCACCGCCCAACGGCATTTTTGGCACACCTACGATCAGCGGCAATGGCAACGTCATGACGATGACCGACCTCAACAATACGGCGGCAACATCCGGCGACTGGGCCTATCGGCTGACCATCGAAGTCAACGGCCAGAATTACTCGACCACCGCCAGCATCGATGGCACCACCACCAACCCGACGATCAAGAACAACTAGCGGCAACGAGGGCAGGCAATGCATCGCAGGGAACGCCACGCCCAGCACGCGCAGGAGGTCCAGCCGGACCTCCTCGCCGCGAATGGTCAGCCCACCGCCCATGCCGGCCAAGGTGCGCCGCCGGTTCCATCGGGAGTAGCCATGACACCTCTGGTTGTCGGTGTTACCAGCCATCGCGATATTCCCGCCGGCGAGATCGAGCCGATACGTCGTCGCCTGGCGACGTTCTTCGACATGCTGCAAGGCGAATTTCCCGAGCTGCAGCTTTGCGTCCTGTCGGCCTTGGCCGAAGGCGGAGACCAGCTCGTTGCGCGCGCCGCCCTGGCGACAGGCGCGCAGCTGATTGCACCACTGCCACTGCCTGTGGAGCTCTATCTCGACGACTTCAAGACGCCGGCGGCGCGCGCCGATTTTGAATCACTGTACGCACAGGCACAGGTGATTCCGTTGCACTTGCCCAAGGGGCAATCTCACGACGTCATCGCAACGGCCGGCATTGCCCGCGACCGCCAGTACGCCAAAGCCGGTGTGTTCGTCGCGAGCCACTGCCATATCCTGCTCGCCATCTGGGACGGCAAGGATTCGGGGCGCCTCGGCGGCACCGCGCAGATCGTCAACTATCACTTGAACGGAACGATGCCCGGCCTGATCGAACGCCATCGCGAGGCGCGCCACGTGCTTGGCAGCGGCGATGAGCGCCTGCTCTATCACATCGTGTGCTCCCGCTCAGGCGACAACGGTGAGATCGCTCCGGGCCTGAAACCATTGCAGACGTATTGGCGCAGCGGCGACATCACCACCACCGATAGCACTCCGCCGCCGGAGTTCCGTCAGATGTTCACGCACATGGCGGAGTTCAATACCGATTGCAGCAAATATGGTGAAGAGATCGAAGCTGCAAGCCACCAACAGGCGTGCCGCGAACTCAGCGACGGCACCGCGATCAGTCGCCTGTTTAGGTCTGCTGACTGGCTGGCCATCCATTTCCAGCGGCGCGTTCTTCTGGCCCTTCGTCTCACCTATGTGCTGGCAGCGCTGATGGGCATCGCCTTCGCGTTCTATGCCCATCTGTCCGAACAGAACTTCCTGATCTACACCTTCCTGGTGCTGTTCGCGCTGGGCGCGGTGGTCGCCGTGCTCGCGCAACACCGTGGCTGGCATCGCAAGTACCTTGACTACCGAGCCCTCGCCGAAGGCTTGCGGGTGCAGGCGTATTGGCGTCGCGCGGGCATCTCGGGCAGCGGCGGCCACGAATTCGCTCACGACAACTTTCTGCAGAAGCAGAACATCGAACTGGGCTGGATTCGCCACGTCATGCGCGCGGCAGGCATCGAACCGTTGCCCGGCGCCGAAACGCACACGGCCGCAGCGTTGTCCGACGTTATCGAAGAGTGGGTCGGACAATCGGGAAAATGCGGACAGTTGAACTACTTCGAACGCAAGACCATCGAACGCACCGGCCTGCATCACGCTACCGAAACCATCGGCATGATCAGCCTGTGGGGAGGTATTTCGATCAGCGTGTTCCTCGCCGCATTCGCTTTCAGGCTGTCGGTGGAAATCAAGACGACGCTGGTGATGATCATGGCCGTTCTGTCCATCGTTGCCGCGGTGCGTGAGGCCTATGCGTATCGCAAGGCCGACAAGGAGCTGATCCGCCAGTACCGCTTCATGCAACGCATCTTTGGCGGCGCCAGAGCGGCACTCGATCGCACGGACGATCCCGTCAAACAGCGAGAAATACTCATGGCGCTGGGCGATGCCGCCCTCACGGAGCACGCGGAGTGGACACTGATGCACCGCGAGCGCGATGTGGAACACAGCAAATTCTGATATCGCCGCGCAACGATTCTGCGCCCCACGTTCTCATGCCTTCTTCGCGTTAGCCTTTGCGACCGAAGCAGACACCTGCCTCTGCATCAGGCAAAAGCAAGCATAGAGCGAGCCCATGGCCACGAAGCGCCAGATGCCTACGTTGCTGCCGGGGACAAGGACAAGATGAGTGATCGAGGACAGGGAGAGCACACCTGTTGCGAGCATCGCCACGCTGTCTTGCCTGAGACAACTCTCGAAGCTGCATGAGACGCCGATGTCGCTTCTGTTAAGCATTGTGTTAACGAGAGCCGCACAAAAACACATAAAAATCACGCGAATTTGGCGTTCGTAACCAAATTTTGATCATCTGAGAGTTCGTTTCGCTAGACTCCCGAGGCCAGCGATGTCTCGGTGCGTCATTTCCCAGACTCAGTACGGTCCGGTTTTTTGTCCGGGAAGGACAGGATCGGTCAAGTCGATAGATGGTTTAGAGACTTGCTTCGATCGCCTTCGGCGCGTTCGCCGTCTTCGCTGGTTATCCCAACGGTTGCTCCATCCTCCACCTCTTGCCAAGCGCTTAGGGGTTGGGGGGCCGTTGTATGGACGATCTTCAACAGTGCTCGGATGAGCACGACTAAGCCCGGCCCCGCAATTTTTTTTGCGGCGCTGTCGTCATGTCGTGGCAAGGCCATTTGTGTCATGGCCACTACTCCTAACCGGGTAAAGGATCGCCCAAACAAAGCGAACACCTAAACAATGAAGAAACTCGCAACTGCTGCAAAAACTTTCCTCTTTCCCCTCGCTGTATCCGCGTCGCTTTATGCCGCATCGGCACCGTTGTCGCAGAACGCCAACGCCCAGGCCGCGCAAACGATCAAGGCTCCGATGTACGGCGTCACGCTTGATGACCTGTCCAACATCAATGCGATCGTCACGTCGCTGACCAAACTGCCTTACAAGCCCACCGTGCGCGTGGTGTTCGATCCGGGCACAACCGCCGCCGAGTACTACCCCGCCCTGGTCAAGCTGCACACGGTTGCCTACGTGATGGGCGAGATCATGGACTCGTACTACTTCCCCACCGACATCAACACCTATACGGCGCGCACCAAGGAACTGGTCAACGGCCTGAAGGGTACGGTCGACGTCTGGGAGATCGCCAATGAGATCAACGGCGAATGGCTGCGTGCCAGCCCGAGCGGCAACGCTGCCACGGTCAACGCCCAAGAGACGGCCATCGGCCAGATGGTTGCCGCTGCCCATTCGATCGTGAAGGGCGCCGGTGGCAAGACCGCGATCACGCTGTATTACAACAACGATCCCAAGGGCAACAACTGCTGGGAGAAAACGACGGACAACTGGCGCACCTGGCCCACCACCTTCCTGCCCAGTTCGGTGCTGCAGAACACGGACTACGCGTTGTTCAGCTACTACCCGTACCAGGATTGCTCAGGCCTGACCCCCAACTGGACGACGGACTTCGCCGCCCTTGAGGTCATGTTCCCGAATGCGAAGGTCGGCTTCGGCGAGATCGGTACGTCAAGTCTCAAGGCCCCGCTGTCGGTGCAGACGGACTTGATCAAGACGTACTATCCGATGGTCAACACCATCAAGGACCCGAAGTTCATCGGCGGCGTCTTCTGGTGGAACTACGCTGAGCAGATGGTGCCGTACACCAAGTCGTACTGGACCACGCTCAACCAGACGATCGCTCCGCTGAAGGTTCCGCAGTAAGTCATCGATCGATTCTCGCCATGGATCGATAGCCTTGCAGCATTGCCAGGCGATGTTGTCATACGAGCCTTGGCGGGAATCGATGTGAGAGTGAAACAAAACGCCCCTTCGGGGGCGTTTTGTTTTTCGTGCGCGCTCAACCGCCTTGCATGCGAGCCGCGACATGCGCGGCTAGGGGCCTCGCAATGCTGCCATGTCAGGCAGGTAGCGCAATTCGAAGAAAACACTGTCGCCCGCACAGGGTGCTCGTTGCGCCAACGCCGCGCTCACCTCTGCGGGCGTGAGTGTCGATGCCGTGAACGCCTTGTCCTCGCCGGTCTGACGGAAGATCTCGTAGACAATGCCGTGAACGTGCTCGCCCGTGCACTGGCTGGCCGCCCCGATATATAGCTCACGTTCCCCCTGGCCCAGACGGCCGGTGCCAGCGCCGTCTTGCACCCAGGTGCGCACGCCGCTGCGTTGAACGTCAGCAAGCAACTCCGCATAGCGCGATGGCGTCATGTTGCCCGCGAAGAAAGAGGTCACATAGACCGGCCGTGGTGCGATCCGGTCCAACTGTCGCCGTTCGGCGGTCAAATAATCCTGCAATTGCTTGCGCGCATCCGGATCGCGCCAGCGCCTGTCGTCGATCTCGAGGGGCAGATACCAGCCGGCAATCGCATCATCACCCAGTTCGCCGGCCCACCGACGCGCCGCCACGGCGTTGTGTCGCGACAGCGTGAGCAGATAGTCATCCAATGCCACATGCGTCGCTTCCTGCCGCTGGAAGAATGAGGGATCGCTATCCAACCCCAGCACGATGCGCAGGCCCGCAGCACGGGCCTCACGTATGCGTTGCAGCAACCATGCGTGTCCTGCCGGGTCGCCAAACGCGTCGCCATATTGCGTCCATTGCACCACCAACGTGTCGAAGCCCTGCCCACGTACCTGTGCAAACAGCTGTGGCCACTGCGCTTGCGAAATATCCCGATCGCGCAGCTGCGGCTGATAGAAGATCGCCGTGGTCGCCATAGCAAGTAACGGCGCCAGCATTAGCGACAGCGACACAAACCAGCGTAGCGCGTGCCTCACCATTGCGTCCTCACGATCAGGAACATCGCGTTCTTCTCGTTTAGGTAGGTGGTAAAGGCGTGCTGCGCCTCGATCCCCACACTCAGGCGGTGCGGGTAGGCGTCATAGCGAGACTCGCCGTACCAGAGATTCCATTGCACGCCGATGCCGGCACGACCGTCACGCTCATAGCCACCGCCATCCGTGCGATCGATGCCCGTGTATTGCAGATGGACATAGGGCTCGATGGTTTGCCCGTCAATCAGTTTGTGGTGCCAGCCCAGCTGATAGTCGGCGGTGAATACGGTTTCCTCGGCGCGCAGGTAGTAGGCGAGGTCAACATAGAAATTCTGGGTAGGCCAGCCTCGCCCCGTCGCATGCCAGTCATCGCTGAGGCGCGGGCTGAATGACCATGACCCACTGGCACGCAGCATGGTGTCGTTGTGCGTGTTGCGGCTATTGCTCAACGGGGTTTGCTGCTCGACGGTGAACAAGATGTTCTGCGAGAGCAGCGGCTTCCAATGCAGGCCCACGCCCAGCATGGGCGAATGCACCGGCCACACCGAACCGTCGGCGCCGCTGCCGGCAAACACGCGCGCATAAGCGGCCAATGTATTGGAGTCGCCGCCGGTGAGATGCGGATCGAAGCGGTACTGCCCTTCAAGTTGCAGATAGCTACGATAGTTCACGCCGGGCGCCGCCGTGTTTGCCGCCGAGGATACGGTGTCGCCCAGCGTCATATCCGCATTGAAACGCCACTTGCGGCCAAGGTCTTCATGCAGGCGACGCAGGGTATAGCGTTGCTCGTCGTCGTCTTCCTGCGCGCCGCCATCGGTAGCCACCGCATCACCAGCAGGACCGAGTTGATCGATCGCCTGCGCGGCATAGGTTTGCGCCTCAGCGTTGTCGCCAAGTTTCTGGTGCACGTACAGCAGTTGCCGGGTCAACGCCGGGTCATCGGGATTGACCTGGTGTGCGCGTTCGAACTGCGCAAGCGCCTTGTCGGGCTCGCCGGCCTGCAGATAGGCGTAACCCAGCGAGGCGGCCAGCTTGCTGTCATTTGGCGCGAGCAAGCTCGCGCGCTGCAGCGAAACCAGCGCCTGCTTCGGCTCGCCGGCATGGCTTTGCAGAGCCGCCAAGCGAGCGTAGTAGCGTGGATCGGGGTGCATCGCCACGGCGTTTTCAAGGTCAGCACGGGCCAATGCGGGATCTCGCGGCTCGTCGGCCTGCGCTCGCAGCCACCAGTAATTGTGATCCTGCTGTCCACCCTGTGCTGCATAGGTGTCCAGCCAGGAGCGCGCAACGGCGGGTTCGCCGGCCGTGATTGCCGTCGTTGCCGCGGCGATCAGATCCGCTTGCTGCATATGCGCCGCGGGCACCGTGCGCCAGGCCTCCAATGCCGTTGCATAGTCCTGCGCGCTGAAGGCCTGGTAGGCCAATGCGCGGGTGATGTCGCTGTCAGGCTTGCGCTTGTTGGCCTCGGCGTACGCGTACTCGGCAAGGCCGGGCCGATCGTTGCCATAGCAATCGCCGAGCTGCCGCCAGAGGTCGGCGGGATAGTCTGGCGAAAGATCGGCCATCACCTGGCGAATGCCATCGCAATCGTGCAGAGCCCCGAGAATGGGAATCTGCGCCATTCGCAGCGGCACGCTTTCAAGTGGACGGCCAAGACGCGCACGGTCTTCGGCCGAAAATAACGTCGGTTGCTCGCCGGCCAGCACGGCAAGGCGGGCAAACAATGTCGCCGATGACGGGTTGCCAGCAAACGGATACGCCGTCAGC
The DNA here is from genome assembly GCF_057787755.1 of Dyella sp. OK584. Taxonomy (NCBI): domain Bacteria; kingdom Pseudomonadati; phylum Pseudomonadota; class Gammaproteobacteria; order Lysobacterales; family Rhodanobacteraceae; genus Dyella; species Dyella sp. OK584. Next base: position 1,950,199 of record NZ_CM173542.1, on the reverse strand, counting down.
AACAGTTCCTTCGCATCCGCCTTTGCGCCAGCTTCCATCAAGCGATAGCTGAGCGGATCGAGCAGACGATAGCCATCGGACTGCGCGATGAGCGCCTCCGCTTGCTGCCTCGCATCGGCATACCGGCCTTGATTCAGGGCCAGGGTGAAACGATCCTCCCGAAAGCTCTCGGCAGGCAGGCGCGACAGCATGTTCTGCGCCATCGCGTCGTCTCCGCGCGCTATCGCCAACGGCACCGTCAGCCTTGCCCCCAACTTTGCGTTGGCCGGGTAATGCGCGGCATAGCCAGCGAGCAGCTCTGGGCGATTCCGCGCCACCAGCGCAAGCAGGTTCACCCATTGTCGTTCGTCTTTTTCGTTGTCGAATGCCGGCCGGCGCGGCGCCATGTACGTCGCCAGCCCTTTTCGGTCGCCGCCATCGGCCATCGCCTGGGCCATGGCCAGATCTTGCGTGGGCGCATCCAACCCACCACGCGATTGCAACTGGCGCGCCTCGTCCAGCCTGCCAAGCTTGAGCAGCAAACCAAACCATTGGTTGCGTTCGTCGGTACTGAGATCGTTGCTCTCGCCCAGCACGGCCAGCTGCGCTTCGGCTCGCTGGTTGTCGCCGACGTAGATAGCGCGCTGAACCAATGCGTGACGTAACGCTCGCCCTTCCGGGCTGTGCGCAAAATCAGGTGCATCAAGCTCCGCTTGCGCCTTGGCCAAATCGCCTACTTGCAGGTCATCGAAGCCGCGCTGGGCTCGACACACCGGCCTGTTGTCGCTGCGGCAGTCCACCGCCGGAGCAGCGGGCTTGGGAGCGCGCAGCCGCGGATCGCCAGGCGTGTAGCGCCGCTGTTCGACCAGCACCTGCTGCGCACGGTCCGTATCACCGAAATGCCGATACGCCTCGGCCAGGTCCAGCGCCGTGTCGACACTTTGCGGTGCGAGCGCCCGTGCGCGCTCGAATTCGGTGAAGGCGGTTTTCTTGTCGCCGCGCTGCATCGCCGCGTAACCGGCCTGCCGATGGGGATAAACCATGAACTGCTGGTAGCGGGTGTCGCTCGCGGTTGACTCCTGGCCTATGGCGCAAAGCGGCCACGCTGGCGACATCACGAACAGCGCCATCGCACATCGGCTTGGCCATGGTCTATTCATGCCGCCCTCCCCGTTGGTGTCACCCGCTGCGCCAGCAAGGCGATCTCCTTTTCCAGGAGGCTCGCGATGCTCGGCTGCAGCGCCGCCTGCAGGGCCAGCATGCGATCCAACGTTTCACTAGTGATCACACCCTGGCCAACCAGGAACTCACCCAATGGCTGTCCGCTGCGCGCATGGCTCAAGAGCAATGCCCTGAATGCCACTTCATCCAGATGACCTTGCGCAACCAGAATTTCGCCAAGCATCACCTGACGCGACACGTAGCTCTCCCAGAGCGCCGCCAGGCGATCACCCGCAATTCGCCCGCCGCGTGCAGCGATATCGAGCAGCTTGCGTTGGTCGCGATCGCGGCCGGACACATGCGCATACCAACGGCGCAGGCCGACCGTGACCTGCCCTTTGTGCGCGATGACATAGCGCACCGGCCGCGCGAGCTGCCGTGCAACGGCAGCCAGGGACACCGGATCGATGTACGACTCGCTGGCGAGAATCAGCATCCCACCTTCGACACGAAGCGGCAGCACTGCGTAGTGCAACGCGATGTTCGCGGGGACGGCATCCAGCAATTCGCGCGGAACGCTCGCAAGATCCACTGATTCACAAGGCACGCCTATCTGTTCGGCGATCGGGCGTGCCAGCTGTTCGGCGGTGATCAGGCCTCTGTGGATCATCGAGCTGCCGAGCTGAAGACCATCGATGCGATGGAGCATGGCGTCTCGCAATTCCGCCGCCGTCACCGAGCCGTTGGCAACCAGAATCTCATCCAGCGAACGCTTGGCGCGATTCTCCCCGCCGATGCTGGGAAAGTCGTGCGTAGTCTTGTCCCAGGCCACGCGGCGCGGATCGCCGAACTTGACGATTTGCCGGATCGCACGCCAGTTGGCCAAGAAATTGACCAGGTTGCCCCATAGCAGGCGAGGTATCGACAACAGGCCCTGCTTCACGCCGTAGTAGCCGGATACGAAGATGATCCGCTGCAGCATGCGGTTGCCCATAAGGGCAATATTTGCAATCAGAACGGCATCGAACCACGGATGCCCTTCGAAGACCGATACGAAACGCGGCGCGTCCGTCCACACCATCTGAAGCAGCCAGATCGCCATCAGGTGCAGCAAAACAAGCATGGCTGCGAAGCTGACGAAGTTGTTGATCGCACCCTTGCGGTCGCGCCACAGGAAGTAATTGAGCACCAAACCGTGCTTCCATCCGTGGGTGCGATAGCCCTGGTAGACAATGCCGATGATCCAGCGTGACTTCTGACGTACCGCCGTCTCCAGGCGGTCGGGAAAGTACTCACGCACGCAGATCACGTTCGACTCGCGCCAGCTCTGCCCCAGATGACTGTCGTGCACCGGGTGGCGCTGGTAGCGCAGCACCGGGAAGCGCACGAAGATCTCGGCCATGCCCCACGATTTCAGACGCAGGCCAATGTCGTAGTCCTCAGTGAGGCTCTGCACGTCGAATGCGACGCCATTACCTTCGTCGATCAAGGCGAGTACGGCGCGCCGGCTGAAGCAGGTGCCAACGCCGGCGCTGGGCACCTGACCGGCCAGTGCCTCGCGAACGGGTACGTCCTTGCCGTGCAGCTCTGCGAATTCATCCAGATAGTGCAGGCTGGTGAAATTGGTCCACTGTCGTTCGAATGGATAGACCGGAATCTGGATCAGATCCTTGCGGTCAACCAGATAGTTGAAAAGCCGCAGTTCCAGCGCGCACACGACGTCTTCGGCGTCGTGCAGGATGAAGCCCTCGAAGGTTACATGTGCACGCCGCTCGAACTGGAGGATGGCATCGAGCACATTGTTGAGGCAGTCGGCTTTGCTGGTCGGGCCGGGGCGCGCGCACACCACCTTGTGCACGTTGGGAAAACGCGCGCATACCTCATCAACGTCGCGCTGGGTATCTGCGTCGTTTGGATAGGTGCCGACGAAGATGTGATAGTTCTCGTAGTCCAGCGTGGTCGCGGCCAGTTCCGCCATGTGACCGATGACGCCGGTCTCGTGCCAGGCCGGCACCATGATCGCTAGCGGTTTTTCCGCCGGCCGGTACAGTTCGTGATAGTACGTATGCTCGTGCTTGCTGTAGATGTACAGCGACTTCCACAGCCGGCGCACCCAGAAAACGATATCGATGAACAAGTCGTCCAGACCGCTGATCAGCATCATCAATGCGATCACGGTGACGACGATGCTCAAGCCGTACAGATAACTCGAGAATGCATCCAGCCACCACATGACGGTCTCCGGCAGGCTAGCTGGCTTCGCGTTGGCGTTCGCCGCCTGCCAACGCGTTCTCGAGCAGATCGACAATCCGCGTGCTCGCTCTTCCGTCACCGAATGGATTACCGGCGCGCGCCATCGACTGGTACGCGCTCTGATCCCTCCAAAGACGTTCTATCTCGTCCACGATGGATGTGCGCCGAATGCCGGCCAGCCGGGCACATCCAGCCTCGATGGCTTCTGGTCGCTCGGTTTCCGTGCGCAACACCAGCAATGGCACGCCAAAGGTCGGAGCTTCTTCCTGCAAGCCGCCAGAGTCGGTGAGGACCAGCCACGCGTCGATCAGCGCCTGCTGCATTTCCAGATAGTCGAAGGGAGGACACAGGCGTACGTTGCCCAATTCGCCAAGGATGGCGTGCACGGGCTGGCTGACCACCGGATTGAGATGCACCGGAAACAGCACCTTCAGTTCCGGATGATGACTGGCGACATCGGCAATCGCGTAACAGATTTCGCGCAGATCGCTACCCCAGTTTTCGCGGCGATGCGCGGTCACCAGCAAATGGCCTCGCCCTTCCACGCGGCGCTTTATCTGGTGATGTTTGGCCACCCAGTGCTGCGCGTCGATGACAGTATTTCCGGTGATGAACACGCGATCCTGCGGGATGGCCTCCGAGCACAGCGCTGACGCCGCGCGCTTGGTCGGCGCCAGATGAAAGCTGGCGATGCGACTGACCATCTGGCGCAATCCCTCTTCGGGGAACGGCCGTTCGATGTCGTAAGTACGCAGCCCCGCTTCGACATGAGCGACGGGCACACGGTGATAGAAACCACTGAGTGCACCAAGAAAGGTGCTCTCCGTATCGCCCTGCACGATGACCAGCGACCAGCAGCCTTTCGACATCACGCCGTCGAGCAAGGTGCGACACCGGGCACTGAATTCGCCCAATCCGTCGCCACCGCGCTCAAGCGAAATGTCGGGTGCAATGTTGAAACAGGCGAGCATTTGCCGCGCCATTTCGTCATGCTGCCCGGTATGCAGCCAATACGGTCGCGCCCATCCACTGGCGCGCAGACAGTGATACAGCGGCGCCAGCTTGACGATTTCCGGGCGCGTGCCGCAGATGATCAGGATGTCCTGCATGCGAACTCCCCGCATGATGGCGACGCGATCCTGCTACCCGGGCATCCCATCCCTATCCAATGCTCCATCGAGAGCAATGATTCGCAGACGCCCTGTACGGGCAGCACCTGCGACCAAACCGGCATCAGCAGCTAAAGGGTCGGATGAATGTTTATTTGTGAGACTTAAACGTTAAATTTATAGAAATTATTGTCACAAACTTCGACCTTTTGCACTTGACTAGAAGTACTAGTTCTAGTAGCGAGTGATAATTAACAAAGGTTTGGACGTAAGCTTGCGCACGGAAAGCGAGGCTTCCCTTTCGCAGGGTCAGGGGCCTAGGCATTCGGGATGTGAATCGCATTCTCAGTAATGCGCGCGTGAGTCGTGCAACAGCGCCGCGCGTCGATTCCATCACTGCGTGTGAGGAATTCTCATGGCCAGGTCATCGCTCTTTGAGCAACGCACTCTCAAGTCTCTAATAATCAGTGCCGTATTTGTATTCGCTGCGGCATCCGGCCCGATATCCGTCACCCAGGCAGCTTCCCCCAGCCAGGCTGTCGGTCGTGGAGTACTCCCCGCTCCACCGAGGCCACCAAGCGCTGCCCTGCCTACAAAGGTGGCCGTGGCCGGGGCATCCATCCAGAGCATCAGGTCGACCAACCGCTTGATGCCCGCGGCGACGGCGCCGGCGAACGCGTTCGCTGGCGCACCAGGCTCCAATCCAGCCCAGAACACGCTGGTGCTGTACGACAGCACCGGGCAGTGGGGTTGGCTTGGTGAAGCCTATGGCGTGATGGCCGGCAACCTGGTCAGTCATGGCAGCAAGTACACCCTGCATGCCGCAGCGAACTATGTTGCGGGCGAAATCAACAGCTACACCGGCCTGATCTATGTTGGCTCGACCTATGACGAGCCGTTGCCGACCGCCCTGCTGGACGACGTGTTGGCAACCACCAAGCCGGTGCTGTGGATGAACGACAACATCTGGCAGCTGTCGGCACGCGCCGCGAACTTCTCCGCGCAGTACGGCTTTACGCCGATGTTCTTTGATTTCAGCAATGCACTGACGGTGACCTACAAGGGCGTCGCGATCCAGCGCAATGCGTTGGCGGTGCCTTCGGGCCTGCTCCAGACGGTGATCAGCGACCCCACCAAGGCACAGGCAATCGCCATTGCCGCCAACGACATTGGTGGCACGGTCAATTGGGCCACGCGCGGTGCCAATCTGACGTATGTCGGTGAGGTTCCCTTCAGCTATACCGGGCCAAACGATCGCTATCTGGTGGCCGCAGATCTGATCAGCAACATATCCAACCCGGCCATGCTTGCACGCAAGCGTGCGTTGGTGCGCATCGAGGATGTCGGTCCGGATGCCAATCCCACCCGGTTGCGCGCGATCGCCGACTACCTGTTCAGCAAGAACGTGCCCTTCAGCGTGGCCGTCATCCCGTTCTACATGGACCCCAATGGTTACTACAACAATGGCGTGCCGGTGTCCTTGCATCTGAACCAGTCAAAGGGCGTGGTCAGCGCACTGCGCTACATGCAATCGAAGGGCGGCACGCTGTTGATGCATGGGTATACGCATCAATACGCGAAGATAGCCAACCCATACAGTGGTGTTAGCGGTGACGATTTCGAGTTCTTCCGTGCCCACATAAGCGCGGACAACTACGTGATCTTCGATACACCCGTTGCGGAAGACACCATGCTGTGGACACAGGGACGCATCGCGAAAGGCCTGCTGGAATTTGCCAATGCTGGCTTTCAGGCGCCAACCATTTTCGAACCACCGCATTACGCCGCCTCGGCCATCGACTACAAGGTATTCAATGCCTCATTCACCGCACGCTACGATCGCGGCTACTACGCGGCCGGCTGGTGCCCGAACGGGGCCTGCGGGACGGGAACACCGGACTACACCAAGGCCTTCGGTGAATTCTTCCCCTATCTGGTGCGCGACATCTACGGGACGGTGGTCATACCCGAGCAGCTCGGCAACGTCGAGCTAGTTGAGTTCAATCACAATCCGCCGCGCCTCCCGGCAGACATTCTCTTTAGCGCCAACTGCAATACGGTGATACAGGACGGCGTGCAGAGCTTCTTCTTCCACCCATTTCTGAACATCAGCTACCTAAAGCAGATTGTCGAGGGCGTGCAGGCGATGGGCTACACGTTCGTGCCTGCAAACACCGTCAAGCAAGGATGAAGGATCGCGATGGGCAGGTCACCGCCAAATGGGTGACCTGCCTATTGCGCGCACGAGGAAATGGCACCCTGTGCCACAAAACGCTGGTTGGACGAGCGCACGCCGCGTGAACCCAGCGCGACCCATGCCATCTTCGACAAGCCGCGCCACTTAGTACCTCTTAACCTTGGCCCGAAAAGGGGAGACGGTCTCGGTCAGTACCGGACATCAGCGAACCTTAAAGCTGATGAAGCCTAGTCGAGATAACCGTGTCTTCCCAGCGAGTTCGGGAAGGGAAGTACAAATGTCACCTCCATTTTCCATGAACATTCCGGTGCTCCGCGCCGGGCGCTCAGGAACATTCATACACCTGGAAGGTGAGAAGTCACCGCTGGGTGTTTGCAGCCTGTCCGTCCTCGATATGGGCAGGTGCTACATATGTGCAGCGAGCGATTTCTTCGATGCGCTCAAAGCCATACGGATCATCCTCGAGGCGAGGGAAATTCTCCTGCTCTGCAACGGTTCCAGGGAAGACGTCTGGCCATCGGAAAGGTCGCGCGAAATGGATGCCGGACTGCTCGCATACGTATGCAAACCGGGTGAGCTGGCAACCGAGAAGGTCGGCATATTCGAAGATGGCGAAGGCACATCCCACGTCACCGTCTCTGAGCAAGAAGCTTATGCCAGGCGATGGCTTGATTCGATGGGGACCGGCATCCAGGGCATACGTCACGGAGCGTAGACGTTGGATGCCACGCAAGTGGGTTTGCGTTTCTTTTTAGTCCGCGCCGTCGGTACTCGGGGAATTGGAAATGCCATAAAAAATAGTAGGCATTTCTGCAGGATTTTCGGCGCACACGACGGATAGCAGGGAACCACTGATTTGAACGGAAGCGTGCACAAGCTACGCCGATGCTTTGCCGCCAAAGCAAAAATATCGCCGCTGGTTAGTCGCTCTTGCTGTCAAGCGCGCGCCATTCCCTGTGTCCAATGGCCAGGGCCTGTTTGGAAATGCCGCTCACAAATTTCCAGGCCATCGTGATGATGTGTTGCCCCATCACAAGCATGATCCTGTTCTCGTGAAAGATGCATCACTCAAGCATTTCCATGCAGCCACGCCGCCGACCATCGAAGTCGTCACACTCAATCTATGCCTTTTGAAGTAGAGGTTCCATTTTTTAGCAGGTGTATTTTTTTCCGTTGTGCACAGGCATTCACCCATACTCACTGTGCGAACACGCGCGACATGGTTTGTATCGCGCGTTAACAGACAACATCCGATGCAGTCTCAATCAGGCCTTATGTCGAGTGTTTCGGCTCGCAGCCGGCCACACACTTGCGTTGCCCTGCGTTGGAAGAAGCACCCAATCATGCAACGACATCACCTTGAATTGACTTCACGCGAGGAGACGCATCCATGAGCACCCACGGGACAAGCGAGCACATCAGTCATTCGCGCCGCCAAGCACTTACCAACACGGGATCCGCCGTTGCGGCGGCACTCGCAATGCCTCTTCTGTCGACAGCAAGCACTCCCGCCGAGAGCGCACCATCGGCGGCAGGATCGTCAAAAGCCGAAGGACATCGCTCAAGCGGCAAGATCACCACCAAGGACGGCGTCGAGATTTTCTACAAGGACTGGGGAACAGGACAACCCATCGTCTTCAGCCACGGCTGGCCGCTTTCTGCCGACGACTGGGATACCCAGATGCTGTTCTTCCTCAGTCACGGCTATCGCGTGATTGCGCATGATCGCCGCGGCCACGGCCGATCCACTCAGACATCTGATGGCAACGACATGGATCACTACGCGGCGGATCTGGCGGCGCTGACCGAAGCCCTGAATCTGCACGATGCCATCCATGTGGGGCATTCAACCGGCGGCGGCGAGGTGGCCCGCTATGTGGCCCGTTACGGCCAGCAAAGGACCGCCAAGATTGCGCTCCTCAGCGCCGTACCGCCGATCATGGTCAAGAACAAGAACAACCCGGGTGGCACACCGATCGAAGTCTTCGACGGTTTTCGCGCTCAGTTGGCAGCAAACCGGGCCCAGTTCTACCTCGATGTTCCCTCGGGCCCTTTCTATGGCTACAACCGCCCCGGCGCCAAGCCATCAGAGGGCATCATCCGCCATTGGTGGCGCCAGGGCATGATGGGTGGCGCCAAGGCGCATTACGACTGCATCAAGGCGTTCTCCGAGACCGACTTCACCGATGACCTGAAGAAAATCGGCCAGCCGGCGCTTGTCTTGCACGGTGACGACGATCAGGTCGTCCCTTACAAGGATGCCGGCGTTCTCTCGGCAAAGCTCCTGAAGAACGCGACCTTGAAGATCTATCCCGGCTTTCCCCATGGCATGCCGACCACCCATGCCGACGTCATCAACGCGGACTTGCTGGCCTTTATCAAGAGCTAGCGCCTGACGCGAGCTGGCGTTGGCACCCAATGAGCCATAAAAAAAGAGCCCTCAGAAAGAGGGCTCTTTTTCATGTGTTCTTTCAACGACGAGAGATGTGCTTCTTACAGCGGTTGTATACAACTTGAGCCACCCGCCGAGCGATGTCGAAATAGATTAATCCACTGAAATTACACGAAATACACACCTTCAAAACCGATCCTATTTAAACGTATCGGCTTTAGATGGTAGAGAAAGCACGGACCCGACTGAGCAAGCTTGGCCGCTGCGCGCATCTTCCAGCCACACCGAAATATCGTGGGCGCTGGGACGCGCTCCCTCCTGACTAGTCCAGAAAACCGGGGCCCAGGGCGCCTCCAGCAGACCCACATTCTGCCTGGGCATGACTAATACTTGGCGGATTGAACAAGTCCGTCAACGATGTTCTGCTAGACAAGAGCAGGCATGGCAGGAATATCAGGGGACATCATGGGTTACGACATAGAGGACGCTCGGCGCGAAGCCGCCGAAGACAAGATGCGCGAGCACCTAGAGGAACTGGAAGAGCAAGCGGAAGATCGCGCGAAGCAGAAGCAGTATCAGGAATACGTAACGCAGCGGCGACGGATGCGCCTGCTGATGATAGCTGCTTGCGCTGCGATCTCCGTGCTAGCTGCAACTTTCAGCTTCCTGTTATTACAAAGGGGCCAGGTTGCCACTCAGTCACCCGGTAGTTTCGTCGTCCTTCTTTCCGTCGTATTCGTTATCGCATTTGCTGGCGCCGCCCTCATCTATTTGAGGCCAAGTTCCGGCCGGCAGGATGGACCAAGCACCAAGGAATTACGTGGCTACATCGACTTCAGATTAGATGAGCTGCTTGACAGCAACCGTGCGCGATCCTACGACGCAGAAAAGCGGGACAGGCAGCTCGCAATTGAGCTGTTACGTAAACAGCTGGAGGGCGACGCAGTTAAGGGAGTCGTCGAACAGATTAAAACCGAGATCCTACAAACAGCACGCAGGGATAGCCTCGAAACCAGACTTCAGGCTACTTGCCTAAGACTGAGCAGAGAAGTGCAAGATTTGGCGCGGCGCGGCAATCTTAATCTAGTGCTTGGCATTCTCACGACGCTAACTGGTCTACTAACGCTCGCCTACGCAGTTGCAACATCGCCGCCAAGCACCTCGCTACAAGATATCCTTGGCCACTTTCTGCCTAGATTATCTCTTGCATTTCTAATCGAATTGTTCGCATATTTCTTTTTGAAATTGTACAAACAGACTCTCGGCGAGATCAAATATTTCCAAAACGAACTGACTAACGTTGAGAGCAAGGCGGCCGCCGCAATGTTTGCGCTAGAAGCTGGGAACATACCTCTGTTTGAGAAAGTCGCGACTTCTCTGTCGAACACGGAACGAAACTTCGTCCTTCAGAAGGACCAAACTACCGTTGAGCTTGAGCGAGAACGGATCGCCAGTAAAGAGAACGAAAAAGCATTCAAGGCATTGAGCGAAGCAATCCACAATCTAGTTAAGGGCAAGTAGAGATGGCGGGCGTGCTCCTTCTGGACGCTAGATGTTAGAGCTGGTGCTGGCCACCCTGCTTTCTTTCGTATTCCGTGAGCGGTCCGTGTCGCCTGAGGTAATCGGGTTGACTCTCAAAAACCACGCGCCCTGACTGAGGCTGCAAAGACGGGAGCCCAGAACTGTACGTCGGACCATAAGCCATAACCTCATAGAGCGGCGGGACGTCGCCCGGTACTAATTGAGCGTTTTCCGCCGAGCTTAGCCAGGCTAACGAACACCAGGGAGGGGTCAAGTCACACCACGTACCTAAAATCCTCTGCTCCCGTGCCCCCCACGAAAGGACGGCAAATAACTTCAGCTCGGTCTTCATTAGACAATTGCAACTTCGGAAGCGTCGAACCATCCGGCGTTAACCACCCAGCTGCTGACTCCAGCAGGGTTGTCTGTGTAGACAATGAGCGCGAGACTTTGTCTGGCGCGGCTGCAAGTTACGTAGAGTAGGCGGCGTGTTCGGGTCAGGCTCGAATCCTTCCCTTCCTTTTCGTTTTTGATGTCGTTCGCAGTTGGCCCCTGGACTCCGAATAGCTTTTCGTAACTAAACAAGAACCCTCCGGCTTCTCCATCGCTCATGATGACCAATACACGGGGGAACTCGAGACCCTTCACACCCTGATGCGTGTCGAATGGCGACAGCTCGCTCGAGTAGACAGCAAATTGCTGCATCTGCGAGAAGGGCGCTGCCAGCACGCGCCGATACGCGTGTATTTCTAGCAGGCTTCGATCTGCGCTCTCGGGTGGATCATCGTGCGTCGCACCCGCCGCATGCGCTGCTGCAATGGATTCAGGTACGTCCAACAGGCGCGATTTCAACAGCGCACCCACGACGTCGTAGAGTGCCGGGTCTGATTTTCGAAAGAGCTCAACAAATGACGTTGCCGCATTTCCGCAGGCCTCAATGAGGCCGACTTGGGTCCCACTAGCCTCAAGTGCTTTTCGATCCAGCAGCGGTGACCTCGTTCGAACCGCGTCAAATAGCGAAAAGTCGCTTCCCGATAAGCCGGCGTCGACAATAGGAATGACAGACTGAAAAAAGAACCTGACACCGGGAAGCGTTCCGTCGAGAAGGCCCGTTCGAAAGTGCTCGGCTTCATAGAGAGCGTTGAAGACTTGCTCAAAACCCATACGACGGGCGGCCATCTTGTGCTCGAGAATTAGAGTCTTTCGCTGGCTTGATCCACCAGCCCAACCCTGATCACCGCTTGCCTCAGCCATGCGTCCCGCAATCTGCTCCTCGAGTTCGAATGTTTGCCCAGGGCGCGGTTTCGTTACGAACAGTCTAACGACACCCTCCTCGCTATCACTTCGCGCGCATTGTGCCTGACCGTCAGCAGCCTCCCTGATCTTGTTGATCAAGGTTACGACTCGTTTCGGGCATCTATGGTTCATCCGTTTGACAGGGCGATCCCAGTCACGGGCGATGGCGCTCTCAAGCCGTTCTTTTCCGTCATTATAGATTCGTTGCATGGTGTCGCCGAATAGCCCCACGCAAAATCGAGTGGACGCCTCTCTCTGAATGACGAGAAAGGCATCCATGAGGTGACGGTTGGTGTCCTGACTTTCGTCGACTAGGAGAACCGGATATTGATCCACTAAGACATCGCGAAGCGGTGGCTCCTGGATGAAAGCCGATGCCATCGCGATGACCTCGCTGTGGTTCAACGAGTCACGGCCTGTGTTTTCACCTGTCGGGCTGTAGGTGAACTGCTTGATTTCATCCAAGCGTGCCAAGCGACGTTGCTTACGCTCTCGCTCCGCTCGCCGAGCAATGGCAGTCTTGTTCTCCCCACGGGCCTTCGAGAGCTGTTCATCCAGCTCTCGCAGATCTTCCAGAATGGACTGCCTCAACCACTCCCGTATGTCGGTATCGAACCCTTTGATGAGCCGCCAGGCAAAGGCATGGATCGTGGATACATCAACGAGCGGATCAAACTCAAGACGCCGAGAAATCTCGTCGCAGGCAGCGTTTGTGTATGTGATAACGGCAATGCGTTGGCTCTTGAAGACCAGCCTCTGACGTTCCCTCATTCTGAGGGATCGTACAGCCTCGACTAGCGAGCGAGTCTTTCCCGACCCCGCACCGGCGTACAGAAAGAAGCTGCGAGGCTGGTTTAGATTCAGGCACTCGCGAATCGCCCCGTCTGCGATATCGTCGAAGGTATCGTCGTTGTCAGGAACTGATTGCATCATGGCGTGCCGCTCACCGAGGGAGGGGCAACGACCAGGACTTCACTTTGCTTCTTGGCTACCCGTTCCTGCAGCCACGCAAGTCCCTCGCCGATGTACGCTGGAACTTTCAGTTTTGGAAAACTTTTGTCACCGAGGACCGTCAACGCAAACTCGGATTTATCTCCTTCGCGAAGTGCGTTAAAGAGCTCGGCGCCAAGACCTCCGGCGTCACTGCTGTTCGCAAGCGCATCCGCGAATTTCCGCACGAGGCCCCTTCCCGACTTGCCTAGAAAGTGGGCCGAATTGGTAAGCACAAAAGCGTCTTCGAACGTATTCGGCAGAGACTCTTCTATGTGACCAGTCTTTGGGATCGTCACCTCAATAGGCGTTTGATAGGCGACTCGGATAGCAAAAAGATCATCAATGTGATCTTCCTTTTCGTTGTTAGGAAGGTCTAGCAAAACATCAACCGTCGGCGCTTTGTGAAGTCGGCGTATCCAATGTTGAATGGTTGGATTATTGCTTCGTTGTCCAGCCCCGCGTTTTACCGTTACGGCCTTTTTATTATGCCCTGCATCAAGATCAGTGATGACAAGCGTGACCAAACCAAGGGCATCTACAAGTGGCCGCAGTCGGTGTGCGTGGCTACCACCGATATCGAGCAACGTGACATAGCATTGATCAAGAAGCTTGAAATGGTCGCGGATGAAATGCGGAAGGACCATTCGTTCAGCTGCGCCTTCCACCAAGATGATTGCATCAGCAAAGAAGACGTCTGCGTGCTGAGCTCGAAGGTAGCGAGTCACGAATTCCTTTGTCTGCGTACCCTGACCAAACACGCTGGCCAGATTGGACACGGTCGACACAGGAACGTTCACTCCATTCATTCCGGCCGGCAATCTGCGGAAGTATCGCAAGCACTCGTAGCTAACCTCATGCGCCACATGGCTGGAGTGTGAGCTGACGACGAGCTGCGTTTTAAGCCCTGGGTAGGTCGCCAGAAGATCGTCGCGCCTCAGAACGTGATACGCGTGCTTCACGAATACCTGTTGCACCTGCACATGTAAATGTGCTTCGGGCTCCTCAATCAGCACGAGATGGATGGGTTCGATGCCAGTGTCGGTCAGTGGCTTAGCTGCCTTGCTCTTTCGAAGCCAAGCGTCTCGAAAGCTCATAAGGCGAAATATCATTGAGATCAAATTTTGGTACCCGAGACCGTTTGACGTTTCGGGTAGGCGCAGCGGAGGAGCACCGGGTGATCCTCCCACCGAGTCCAGCTCAAAGAGGACCGCTGCTTCGTGATTCATGCCGTCGACGGCACCGATTCGCGTGGACACGCGGATCTTCGGGTCATTCGCTCCCGGATATCCTAAGCCTTCCACTTCCTTCAGAGCTGGCTGGAAGCTGTTCGTTAGGCGAAGATCGAATGCCTCTTGTGCGGCCTCAATCGCGCGCAGTGCGTCGAGATCCGAGATGCCCGGCGAGTCACCAGGATCGAGATGGCGGCGATAGTAGGCTCGCAATTGCTCCGAGAGCTTGCGGCTGCTTCTCCCAGGCGACTCGTCTACATCCTCATCGTTCTCGCCGACCTCACCAAATCCGCGTTGTGCGTTGATCTCATGCACACGGATCAACCCTTGCAAAGGGTTACGTTCAAGCGGCGCCGAAAGCGGGCCGAGCGCTTGCGGCTTCGCCATGCGCGTTTTGGGGTCCGGGTCCACCAAGAGAGAGGGATCGAGCCGATACCACCGGACAGTGAAATGAGTACTCAAACGGCGATTCAAATAGTCCGCGAGGCTGGCCGGCCACAGCGTCAGTTGCTTGGCTCCAGGGAGCGCGGTCTTCGCCACCTCGGTGATGAGCGCTTTGACTCGCTCGCGCTCCGCTCGAAACTCCTTGTAGAGTGGTTCGATCCCCTTGGGTTCGAGTCGAAAACGGGCTCCCACGTGCCCGCCTTGCCAAGCAAAGCTCGGAATGAGGTCGCGCAAGTGATGGATCTCGCCTTCGCTCGCTGAAATCCATACGTCAAGCGTGGGGACAATGGGAACCCAGTCGTCCAACGTTGGCAAAGGATCAGAATCCGATGCCGCTTCCCAAGCTTGTCCGATTGAGTCGATAGTCGCGAAGTGTGACAGAGTGAAGTCGAGACTTCGGAACGAACTTGGCTTCGAAACGAGAAATCGTCGGAGGGCAAGCATTGCTGAAGACTTGCCGCTGTTGTTCGCACCTACCAACAGCGTGGTCTCTTGGGCAAGATCCAAGCGAGCAGCAAGAAGCTTACGGAAGTTGCTAATTTCTAGATGAAGGATCTGCATGTCTGATTCGTGCTCGAGATGGCCGGCTACGCTGCGCAACAGGTACTTGGGGATGCCTGTAGGCAATGAGCTCCTTAAGTGGGTACTACGCGCATTCACGAGAAGGAATCAGGGCGGAGCCCCGAAGAATGGTCGTCCCCTCTTCGTAGAGATCAAGCGATACCCCCTGAGGTTCGCGTGTACCGCGTTTACGTCGCGATCATGGCAATGATGCATGCAATTCGAAAGGACGTCAGCATTTGATCGCCTATATCCTTCGCTATAGATCACTCACGGACTTGGCGACGAAATGGCAAGCGTCAAGGAATTGACGCTTTTGATTTGGTAGGTGGGCGACGTAGGACCAAAAATGGCTCGTGCGAACTTTAGCCACGCGATTTAACCGTCGCTGTTCCCGCGAGAGGGTTTTCTGACGCGGCTACGGCGCGACAGGGTCAACGACATTTGCTGTGGCGATACCGCTCTATGCAGCATGAAGGACTCATCGGCTTCCTCGTCGGTCATACGCGATGACGACGCGATGGTCTGAATGAGACCCTCATTCGTTTGGATATTCTCGCTCACGGCTTCGAGAATTCTTTGATAGCCGTCTTCGTAACTGGTCGCTAGAACGATGACAGGTTCCACGCCCAGCGACCTGAAAAGGGAGAGCTTTACAACGTCCTGCCCAGCGGCATTGCCTTCAAGGTCGATTAGGTAAACAAATGTCCTTCCCGTTCGGACGGCTCTTCGACGTTTGTGAACTAGCAACCACCACAAATCGATTTCCGTAAAGTCGAAGCCAAATCCAACGATATGAAGATGGTCACGGAGAAAGTGGTCGACCCACGAATGGATGTCGTACTTCTCAAAGTCCAGCATCCCTGCCTTTAGCGGCGATCGAAACGATCGGTTTCTCCCCTCGGAAGGAACCTCGCTGGTAACGTAATTTCGTATCTTTTGCAGATAGCCCGCATAGTGGTCATAACCAAGCAAGATACTTTGAGGATGGTCCGCGTCTCCGTGGACATGCCAAACTTCACGCTGCCCTACGTTGCAACGCCGAAACAGGCTATACCTTGACTCTTGAAGAACCGTATTTTGGCTCCTCAGGCCGCCATTAAGGGCATTCTCAATCGAGAAATCATAATTTGTGGTGAGGATGATTTGGAAAAGCTCGACGAGCTGCCCAAGGATAGGATGAGCAGGAAACGTGCTTATCAGATTGGCAATCCGTTTCTTGACATCGGATTCCGCGTCGCTTGCCTTGGCGAAGTCGCCCACGCGCACGCAGAGCTCCTCAAAGTGGAGAGACAGTGGCTTACTAGCGTCGAGTGCTATCGCTTCTTGCAAGCCGAGTTCGAGAGAAATTTGGTGGAGCAAATCCAACCAGCTGCTCTGCTTAGACAAGCGATTGAGGCCATTTCCTAGAAGTAGGCAATGCATTGCGAGTTCTCGACAGACGTGGCGCGACGATGTGCTACTGCCGCTTGGTCATTCTTGGCTATGCCGTTGTTCCCACCGCAAGAGCACGACGATGTCGGCCAGTTTGTTGCGAATCGTGTTGACCGCCGCTCCGCCGTTACGAAGCTGGGTGGTCGCAAAGAGCGTCGGATAGAAGAGCGGCAACCGCTGGCCATCGTGGAGCATCGGCACACGCTCGCCGTCGCCAAGCACATGGACTGAGAGTCTAGGCACCGATCACCTGTTATCAACCATTTTTACTGGTGCCCAACTACAACATCTTTTCTCGACAGTCAAGGCCGCCAAGAAAAAAGAAAGCCCCGCAGGAACGGGGCTTTATCGGTACTTTTCTCACCACTCCAGAGTAGGTGCTGTCTAGAACGGAATATCGTCGTCGTCGAAGCTGTTGTTCTGCACCGGCGCCGGTGCAGACTGGCGCTGCTGGGTGCCGTAGTTGTCGCCGCCGCGGGACTGGCCGCCGCCACCGCCGCCCTGGCGCTGCTGCCCACCACCGCCGCCCTGCGAACGCTGGAAACCACCGCCGCCACCGCCACCGCCCGCAGCACCTTCGGTGCCGCCGCCGAGCATCTGCATTTCGTTGGCGATGATGTCGGTGCTGAAGCGCTCGACGCCTTCCTTGTCGGTGTACTTGTCGGTGCGCAGCGAGCCTTCGATATAAACCTGGCGGCCCTTCTTCAGGTACTCGCCGGCAATTTCAGCGAGGCGACCGAACAGCTTCACGCGGTGCCACTCGGTGCGTTCCTGCTTTTCGCCGCTCTGCTTGTCGGTCCAGTTCTCGGACGTGGCGATGCGAATGCTGGTGATCGCCGCGCCGCCGCTGGTGTAACGGGTTTCGGGATCCGCACCGAGATTGCCAACGATGATGACTTTGTTGATACCGCGTGCCATGGGTGAATTTCCTCTATGAGCCGGCGCTGCGTTCTAGGGCAGTCAGCACCGGGATGGGTGAATTGGTGGGCCATCATACCTGCCGGCCGCCCTTGGAAAAACAGGATGGAGTTGCGGGCCAGCCGCATGGACTGGTCCGGATTTCGCCCGCGCCTGCGTTCGCAATGGAGGGAAAAAGCTCAAGAAATCAGACCACTGCCCGTTCTCAAGGGCTGCGACTGGGGTGGCGAACGGATCAATCGGCCGCATCTGCAGGATGCGCACCCTGTGCGCGACCGCTACACCTCACCGTGCCTTACCCTTTGATCTTGGCATGGGACGAAGAACCTGCGCTGGGGCGAGCCTGCGGCGCGACGGTCGCGCACAGGGTGCGCTCCTACAGGGGAAACGTGTGGCTCAGATGCCGCTGATAAAGCGGTAACCCACACCCGGCTCGGTCTTCAGCCAGCGGGGCGTCGCCGGGTCGTCACCCAGCTTCTGCCGCAATTTGCCGATCACGATGCGCAGGTAATGGCTGTCGTGCGTATGGGTGGCGCCCCAGATATCGCGCAGCAGTTGCTGCTGGGTCACTACGCGGCCGGCGTGGCGCAGCAGCAAGGCCAGCACGGCGTACTCCTTGCGGGTCAGGGAAAGTGGCTCACCTTCCAGCATCACCTCACGCCGGGCGAGGTCAATCACCAGCTGGCCGTCGTCATAGCGCTGCGGCGCCTCCGGCTCACCAGGACGGCTGCGCAGCAACGCCCGCAGCCGTGCCATCAGCTCCTGAATGCCGAACGGCTTGGTCACATAGTCGTTGGCGCCGGCATCCAGAGCCTTCACCTTTTCACTTTCCGAATCGCGCACGGAGAGCATCACCACCGGCACATGGCTCCATTGGCGCAGTTCGGCCAGCACCTCGTGTCCTTCGCGATCGGGCAAGCCGATATCCAGGATCACCAGGTCGGGCGAGCGCGTGGCAGCCAGCGCGAGGCCTTCGGCCGCGTTCGCCGCCAGCAACACCTCGTAACCCTCCGCACGAAGGCCGATGTCGAGGAACTTGCGGATCTGCGCCTCGTCGTCGATGACCAGGACGCAGGGTGTGGCGGCACTCATGCGTTGTTTTCGGGCGGCGCCGGCAACGGCAAGGTGATGCGAATGGTGGTGCCAACGCCGTTGCCCGGCAAGGCCTCCACGCTGCCGCCATGCGCGCCGATCATGCCGCGGCAGATGGCAAGCCCAAGCCCTGTGCCCTGCGGGGCGCGATCGCCGCGCGATACCGAATAGAACATGTCGAAGATGCGCGCCCGCTCGTCTTCCGGAATACCAGGCCCGCGGTCAATCACGTCGACCTGCAAATGCTCGCCCTTGGACCGCACCACCACGCGCACCGACTCGCCCGGTGGCGAGAAGCGCGCTGCGTTTTCCAGGATGTTGAACAGCGCCTGCTCGATCAAGGCCGGATGCACATAAAGCAACAGCGTTCCCGGTGGCAGCTCGGTGACCAGCTTCAGGTCCGGAAACAGCTTGCGCAGGCGCGTAGTGGAGGCGGCAACGATCTCGGCCACATCGGTCCAGTCGCGATTGAGCTTGAGCGTGCCGTGGCCCAGCTTGGTCATGTCGAGCAGGTTCTGGATATATCGATCCAGCCGCTGGCCTTCACCGAGAATCGCTTCGAGCAGTTCGCGGCGCTCGCCAGCGGGCAGTTGGTCGCCGTAGCTGGCGAGCGTGCCGGCCGAGCCGATCATCGACGCCAGCGGCGAACGCAGATCATGCGACACGGAAGACAGCAGCGCGTTGCGCAGCCGCTCGGTTTCACCCTGCACACGCGCGCCTTCCAACTCATCAGCCAGGCGAGCTCGCTGCAATGCCTGGCCGATGTCCTGCACCATCGCCAGCGCAAGACTGCGTTCGTCGGTCGCGGGCTCGCTCTGCCCCGGCGGAAAACGCAGCGCGGCCACGCCCAGATGATTGTCATCGCTGCCCAGCGGCAGCACCCAGCACGGCGCTGCATTGAGCGTGTCGGTATAGCGGCCCGCTTGCTCGGTGTGCTGCTCGCTCCACGCTGCCGCGCCGAGGTCCTGCGTGGTCAGGGGGAAATCCCGTGGCGATGATGCCACCGCGCGAAGTACCTGGCTCGCGTCCCGCGCCAGAATGGCCGCATCACACCGCAGCACATGCGCCAGCGCGGTAGCACCTACCTTGCGAATGCCGGCGGCGTCCGTGCTGGTAGACAGCCGTTGACCCAGCGAGAGCAAGGCGCGCGCATTGGTGTGGGCCGCGCGCAACGATTCCACCTGGCTCGCCAACTGCGTGGCCAATCGGCTCGCCACCAGCGCCGCGACCAGGAAAAGGCTCACGGCCAGCACATCGTCGAAGTTGGCGATGGCAAGCGTGTAGCGCGGCGGCGCGAAGAAGAAGTTGTAGCCGAGAAAACACAGGATGGCCGTATACACCGCCACCGCCATGCGCGTGCGCACCGCCACCACCAACACGGCGGTGAGAAAAATCAACGAGAGATTCGCGACCGAGAGATAGCGATCGGCTATGAACGACAAACCGAACGCCACCAGCGTGGCGAGCGTGGCATAGATGTATTCGCCGCGACGTCCGGCTCCGCCCGACATACGCAGGCGTAGCCGCGACTTTGCCCGCTCGGCCGGCGTAGCGATGATGGTGAGTTCGAGGTGCGCGCCGCGACGCAACAGCAGCTGCGTCAGCGAGCGACCCAGCATGCGCGCCAACGGACGCTCCCGCGTTCGGCCAATGATGATCTGGCCGATGCCTTCGCGATCGGCATGGGCAATCAGCTCATCGGCAATGGCATGGCCGCGCAACACCATCGTATCGCCGCCAAGGCGACGCGCCAGACGCATGGCCGAATCCAGCCGTTCGCGCCGAGCCTTGTCCAACGTCGCGCCGGTATCAACGAAGACCACGCTCCACGGTGCCCCACGTCGCTCAGCGATGCGTCGCGCCACGCGCACGAGATATTCGCTCTGCGAGTGACCGTCAATGGCAGCCAGAACACGCCGACGAACTGGCATCGCGCCGCCACGCGCCAGCATGTGCTCGCGCAGGTCGCTGTCCACATGGCCAGCCACCGTGTCCACCGCCAGCTCGCGCAGCGCAACCAGGTTGGTCGGCGAGAAAAATGCGTCTAGTGCGGCCGCAGCCGTTTCCGGCACGTAAACCTTGCCCTGCTTGAGACGCTGGATGAGTTCGCGCGGCGGCAGGTCGACGAGGACGATGTCGCGTGCACGATCAAGGAAAGCATCCGGCACCGTCTCGCGCACGGTCACGTTGGTGATGCGCCGCACCTGATCGTTGAGGCTTTCCAGATGCTGCACATTGAGCGCGGTGTACACCTCGATACCCGCATCGAGCAGCTCCGCGATGTCCTGCCAGCGTCGCTCATGGCGACCGCCCGGCAGGTTGCTGTGTGCGAGTTCGTCCACCAGGATCACTTCTGGTCGGCGCTGCAACGCGACGTCCAGATCGAACTCGGTGAAGTCGCGACCCTTGTAGTTCACCTTACGCCGCGGCAATTCCTCGAGACCTTCGAGCAGCGCCGCGGTTTCAGGGCGGCCGTGTGTCTCCACCAGGCCGATCACCACATCCACACCCTGCCGTTTCAGCTCGCGCGCGGCGGAAAGCATGGCGTAGGTCTTGCCCACACCGGGCGCAGCGCCCAGAAAAATCTTCAGGCGGTGGCCACGCTCCTCCTGCACGGAATCGAGCAGTGCATCGGCGCGTGCTTCTCGGGAAGGTTCGGACATGCGGATCCGTGACGTGATGAATGGGCCTTACGTTATGCCTTAGCGACCATCCAGCGCCAGATTGAGCTTCAGCACGTTCACACGTGGCTCGCCCAGCGCTCCAAGCTGGCGACCGCTGGTGGCCAAGGTCACCATGGCCTGTACCTGCGATTCACTTAACCCGCGCGCCTTCGACACACGCGGCACCTGATAGGCCGCGGCAGCTGGCGAGATCTCCGGATCCAGGCCACTGCCCGAGGCAGTGACCAGATCCACCGGCACCAGTGCAGTGTTGCCCGGATCGGCGGCGCGCAACGCCTCGATCCGCTGCTTCACCGCATCGGTGAGCGCCGGGTTGGTCGGGCCCAGATTGGAACCCGTGGAACTCAGGCCGTTGTTGGGCTGCGGCGCGGTGGCGGACGGACGGCCCCAGAAATATTTCGGATCGGTGAAGGACTGGCCGATCAGTGTGGAACCAATCGGCTTGCCATCCTTCACGATCAGGCTGCCATTTGCCTGCGATGGAAACAGCACCTGCGCCAACCCCGTAGCAACCAGCGGATAGGCAAGGCCGGTGATCGCCGTCATCAGTAACAGCATGACCAGCGCATTGCGTATGAGTCTTCCCATGATCGTTTCCTCAGAAATGCAGGATCGCATCAACCAGCGCGATAGCCTGGTAGTTCTTCTTGCCGGTGTTGTAAGCGTTCACATCATACGAATGCTCGTAACGAATTTCTGGACGGATCTCGAGGTCCGACGACACCCAGTGCGTCAGGCCCAGCGTGTGGCTGCTGTAGTGCGTGGCGTAGCCGGTGCGCTGGCCCTTCTGGTCGTTGTAGAACTCGTTGCGGAACGTCAGCATGTTGCTGGAGTTCAGCTCGAAGTTGAGGTAGTTCACGACGCCATATTCGGCCGCCTTGCCCGCGAACGGCGACGACGCCATCACGCCAGGCTCGCCACCCGGACCAAAGCCCGCGATGTTGCGGCCGTACATGTAGTAACTCTCGGTCTGCATGTGCACGCTCGAGCTGAAGCGATGACCCCAGGTCATCACATACATCTGCACGTTGTTGTAGTTGTAGTCCGACTGGTTCCAGTTGTTGATGCAGGGGTAAAGCATGTCGTTGTTGTCGGCCGACACCCAGCGCACGCAGGCCTGCAGCGACGGACGAGCCGAATGGTTCCACGGCGCCGTGTCATTGCTGGCATTGATGCCGAGCTGCAGCGTCCACTGCTTGCTGAGTTTGGTGGTGGTCATGATGCCGGTCTGCGTATACGGGTCGACCGTGTACAGGATCGAATGCGTCACGAGATAGTTCTGAGGAGAGAACTGCGCTTCGATGTCGGGCAGCGACAAGTAGCGTCCGAAGCGAATGACCATGCCCTCGGCGACCGACGGAATGTAGAGGTCGTAATAGAACAGCATCGGGTCGACGCCGTAGACCTTGCCAGGCAGCGGACCGTTTGAATTGGGGTGGTTGAGCAGCTGGTTGCTGAAAACGCCCTTCGTGATGGTGTAGTGATAGTCGTAGCCGTACAGGACGGAAATGTTGAAGCCCCAGTCCACATGGTCGGTCTGCACGGTGTCTTCGACGCGGGTGATGTTGAACACCAACTGGTCGAACTCCACGCGGTTAGGCCGCGTCGCATACGACAGCGGGAAGTTAGTGAAGCTGGACGAACTCACGTTGGCCGACGGATTGATCCAGCCGTTGACCTCAATGCGGTTGCGCTGCATCCAGTTGCCCAGCTTGGTGCACGACAGCGCTTTCTGCAGTGGATACTGGCCATACGCAACTGGCACACCGATCGGCGCGGCCACGCCACCAAGCTGCCATTCCCCGTTGGGGAACGGCGGTGAATCCAACGGGGCATCCATCGCACGACGTGCCGGTGCCTGCGCATTCGGATCGGCCGGCTGCGCGTCCTCGCGATAGGCGGCACCCAGGCGGGAGAAAAAGCCCTGCGAACAGTCGGCGCTGCCAGCCGCCGGTGCGGAGGGCGCAACCTCGCCCAGATCCGCCGGCGTCACGTAGACGCCAGGCGCATCGTTACCTGCGGATGCCAGGGCCTCGCCGACGGGAGCCAGCGCAAGCAGAACAGCAAACGAAAGCACTTTCTTGGAAATCATCGATCAACCTGAAATCGGCCCGCGGCGAGCCGTCCTTTTATTGTGGATAGTCAATGGATGCCTATCGGCATCGAAGTCAGATGCCGGCGTAGCCGCCGAGCACGTAGTCGTCCTGTTCGCTGCGCGGTGCCTCGTTCTCGCGTGGTTGCACGCGCGGGCGGCCATGCATCGGTAACGCGATCACCACGTCGCAATCGGAGTCATTCGCGGAGAGGCGAAGCTCCATGTCCGGATGAGTGTCGTCAGGCAGCGAAACGGAAAGCTTGAGCGTATGCATGATCAGAACCTCGTTTTAAGCCAGTCTGAAAAGGACGAGCAACATGTCGATCAGCTTGATGCCGACAAACGGCACCACGATGCCGCCCAGCCCATACACCAGCAGATTGCGGCGCAGCAGGGCGCCAGCACCCAATGCGCGGTATTTCACGCCCTTCAGCGCCAACGGGATGAGAAAAATGATGATGAGCGCGTTGAAGATCACGGCCGACAGGATCGCGCTCTGCGGCGTCGCGAGTTTCATCACGTTGAGCGTATTGAGCGCGGGATACGTGGTGGCGAACGCCGCCGGAATGATGGCGAAGTACTTGGCCACGTCGTTGGCGATCGAGAACGTGGTGAGCGAACCGCGCGTTATCAGCATCTGTTTGCCGATCTCCACCACTTCGATCAGCTTGGTCGGATTGGAATCCAGGTCGACCATGTTGCCGGCTTCCTTGGCCGCCTGCGTGCCGGTGTTCATCGCCACTGCCACGTCGGCCTGGGCCAGCGCGGGCGCATCGTTGGTGCCGTCGCCGCACATCGCCACCAGACGGTTCTCGGCCTGGATCTTGCGAATCAGCTTGAGCTTGGCTTCGGGCGTTGCCTCGGCCAGGAAGTCATCGACACCGGCTTCCGCCGCAATGGCCGCTGCCGTGAGCGGGTTGTCGCCGGTGATCATGATGGTCTTGATGCCCATGCGACGCATCTCGGCGAAGCGCTCGCGGATACCACCCTTCACGATGTCCTTCAGCTCGATCACGCCCAGTGCGTTGGTGCCTTCGGTGACAATCAGCGGCGTGGCACCGCGACGTGCGATGTCCTCGGCGATGTGCTTGACCAGCGGCGGCAGATGGCTGCCGTTGGCTTCCAGGTGGCGCTCCACAGCATCGAGTGCGCCCTTGCGGATCTGGCGGTCGTCGAGGTTCACACCACTCATGCGCGTCTGCGCGGTGAACGGCACGAATTCGGCATGCCCTTCTTCCAGGTGGCGTTCGCGCAGGCCAAAGCGCTCCTTGGCGAGCACGACCACACTGCGACCTTCCGGCGTTTCGTCGGCCAGCGAAGCAAGCTGCGCCGCGTCGGCAAGCCGGTTTTCCTCAACACCCGGCGCCGGCAGGAAAGCGACGGCCTGGCGGTTGCCCAGCGTGATCGTGCCAGTCTTGTCGAGCAGCAGCACATCCACGTCGCCCGCCGCCTCCACCGCACGACCCGAGGTGGCGATGACGTTGGCGCGGATCATGCGATCCATGCCGGCGATGCCAATGGCCGACAGCAGCGCACCGATGGTGGTGGGAATCAGGCACACCAGCAGCGCGATCAGCACGGTGAGCGTGATGGGGTTGCCAGCACCCGTCGCCTGCACGCTGTAAATGGAATACGGCAATAGCGTGGCGCAGGCGAGCAGGAAGATCAGCGTGAACTTCGCCAGCAGGATGGTGAGCGCAATCTCGTTGGGCGTCTTACGACGCGATGCGCCTTCCACCATCGCGATCATACGATCCAGGAAGCTCTCGCCCGGATTGCTGGTGATACGCACCACCAGCCAGTCCGACAGCACGCGCGTACCACCGGTCACCGCACTGCGGTCGCCGCCGGATTCACGAATCACCGGTGCGGATTCGCCCGTGATGGCGCTCTCGTCAACGCTGGCGGCGCCCACCACCACCTCGCCGTCACCCGGCATCTGCTCACCGGCTTCCACCAACACGAAGTGACCCAGGCGCAGTTCGGACGAAGGCGTGAAGGTAACCGCCGCGTCGCGGTAAGGCGCAGACAGGCGCTTGGCCACCACATCCTTGCGCGAGCTACGCAGCGCGGCGGCCTGGGCCTTGCCGCGACCTTCGGCCAGCGCCTCGGCGAAGTTGGCGAACAACAGGGTGAACCACAGCCAGATGGTGACCCAGAAGATGAAACCGGTAGGCGCTTCGCCGTGTCCGGTCAGCGCCTGTATCCACAACAAAGTGGTCAGCACGCTGCACACGAACACCACGAACATCACCGGATTGCGGAACTGCACGCGCGGCGACAACTTGCGGAATGAATCCGCCACCGCGTTGAGGATCAGCGCGCGGTCGAAGCTGCGCACCGCGTGTACATGAGTATGTGTCGTCGTCATGGATCAGTGTCCCGTAGATATCAGCGGACCGACATCAGGAATTCGGCAATCGGCCCCAGCGCAAGCGCCGGCAGGAAGGTCAGCGCGCCAACGATGATCACCACGCAAGCCAACAACGTGACGAACAGCGGCGTATGAGTTGGCAGGGTGCCTGCCGAGGGCGGCACGTGCCGCTTGGCGGCCAGCGAACCGGCCATCGCCAACATCGCGATCGCCAGCAGGAAGCGCGACAGATACATGCACACGCTCAGCAGCACATTCCAGAACGGGGTGTTCGCCGAAAGGCCGCCGAACGCACTGCCGTTGTTGTTGGAGGCAGACGAGACGGCGTAGAGCACCTCGCTGAAACCGTGCGCACCTGGATTGGCGATACCTGCCACGCCTGCGGGCGCCATCACGGCAATGGCCGTGCAGATCACCACCATCGCGCAAGGCACCAGCACGGCAAGGCTCGCCATCTTCATCTCGTGCGCCTCGATCTTCTTGCCGAGGTATTCCGGCGTGCGGCCCACCATGAGGCCTGCGATGAAGACCGCCACCACGGCGAAGGCCAGCATGCCGTACAGGCCCGAGCCCACACCCCCGAAAATCACTTCGCCCAACTGGATCAGCCACATCGGCACCAGGCCACCCAGCGGCGTCATCGAGTCGTGCATGCTGTTCACCGCACCGCACGAAGCCGCTGTGGTGATGGTGGCAAACAGTCCGCTCGCGGCGATGCCGAAGCGCGTTTCCTTGCCTTCCATGTTGCCGCCGGCTTGTAGCGCGGAAGCTTGCTGATCCACCGCCAGACCATGCAGCGCAGGGTTGCCTGCCTGCTCGGCGGCAATGGCGCCGTAGGCCAGAGGGACAAAGATCAGCAGCATGGTGGCAAGGATCGCCCAGCCCTGCCGCCGGTCTCCCACCATGCTGCCGAAAGTGATGCAAAGCCCGCCAGGAATAAGAAAGATCGCCAGCATCTCAATGAAATTGCTCAATGGCGTCGGGTTTTCGTAGGGATGCGCGGAGTTGGCATTGAAGAAGCCACCGCCGTTCGTACCCAGCTGCTTGATGGCAATCTGGGAAGCGGCCGGACCCATCGGCAGGCTCTGCGTGGTGACCGTCGTTTCCTTGGTTACGTCCTTTCCCGCCGCGTCCTTCACGGTATTGCCGACGGCATCCTTCACCGTCTCGACCGCCGTCGTGTTCTGCACCAGCGGCACATCTACGTAGGACTTGAAGTTCTGCACCACGCCCTGCGAGGACAGCAGCATTGCGATCACCAGCGAGAACGGCACCAGCACGTAGAGCGTGCTGCGGGTCATATCCACCCAGAAGTTGCCGACGCTGTTGGCACTGCGACGCGTGAAGCCGCGGACCACCGCGAGGAGCACGGCCATACCGGTAGCTGCAGACAGAAAGTTCTGCACTGCCAGACCCAGCATCTGGGTCAGGTAGCTCATGGTGTTTTCACCACCATAGGCCTGCCAGTTGGTGTTGGTCATGAAGCTGATGGCGGTATTGATCGCCAGATCCGGCGCCACCGCATCGAAGTGCTGCGGATTGAGCGGCAACCACTGCTGCAGCCGCTGCAGGGCGAATACAACCAGCATGCCGGCCATGTTGAAGACCAGCATGGCAATGGCGTACTTGCGCCAACCCATCTGCTCGTCGGCATGCACGCCGGCGAGGCGATAAAGCACACGCTCCACACCGCCCCCAAACCGCGTGACACGGTTGGGCGTTTCGGCAAAGACCAATGCCATATAGCTGCCGACCGGCTTGATCAGCACCAGCAACACAGCCAGGTACAGCAGCACCTGGAAGAAATCAAAGGTGGTCATTCGAACCACTCCGGCTTGAGCAGGGCTACGCACAGATAGCCCGTGAGGGCCACCGCGATCACGGCAGCCACGAGATAGAAGACGTTCATGGGTGGATCTCCCGCAAAGGAAGTGCGAGCAAGGGAAAAGTCATCGCCAAGCGGCGACGGCGTGCTATCAGGGGCGGCGCCCCAGCCGGTCGCAGATCAGCAGGAAGCCGATCGCCGCCGCGAACAGCACGAACGAAAACAGGAGATAGAGGACATCCATGGGTACCGATTCACCGTGTTCTTCAACGGTGCAAATTGTCGGAACCGGCGCATAAGAAAGGGGTAGTGAAACTACCCAGGGGCGTATAGAAGGCGTAAAAATTTGCCGCAGACTCCTCCCTCTCCCCTTCGGGGAGAGGGCTGGGGTGAGGGGTCATTCTTGCGACGCGATCTATCGAAGGTGGGCTTTTTGGAGCCCTATCGCGAGCACCCGCCCCTCACCTCAGTCCTCTCCCCAAAAGGGGAGAGGAAGAGAGGGTCTCAGGCCGCGTGGGAAATCACCACTTCTTCGGTCACGGACAATTGATGCACCGGAAAACCCGCTGTTTCCCAGGCATCCAGCCCACCCAGCAGTGGGCGCACTCGCGTATATCCGTGGGCCATCAGCGCCTTGGCCACCATGGCCGCGGACGCCTCGTTCGGACAGGTGCAATAGATCACCAGCTCAGCATCGACGGGCACTTCGGCCGCGATTCGGTCGACGCTGTTCACGTCCGCCAACAGGGCACCCGGGATGATGCGCGCGTCGATCAGGCGAGCCGCTTCCGAGCGCACATCCACGATGACCGGCATGCGACCCGCCTCGACGGCGTTATTGAGCTCTTCCACCGAGATGCGCGCCATGCGCAACGTCTTCAACAGGTGATGCCGCTGCCACCACTTGGCAATGATGTACAGCGCCAGCAGGCAACCCACCAGCATCAGCGCAACACTGCCTGCATTGGCCAGCGCCGCGAGCACGTCGTCGATCTGATCGGCGAACACATAACCCAGCGTCACCGCCAGGCCTACCCACAGCAGTGAGCCGATGCCATCGAACACCGCGAACGGCACGGCGCCCAACCCCATCGCGCCCACCAGCGGCGGCGCCACCGTAGACAGGCCGGGCACGAACTTGGCCAGCAGCAGCACGCCGCCGCGCCAGCGTTGGAATCGCAACTCCGACTGCTTCACGCACGAATCGGGTGAAAGCGAAATGCGGCACAGCGTGCGCATCACGCCGCCACCGAAGTAACGACCGGCCAGGTACCAGGCGAAATCCGCCAACAGGCAGGCGACTACCGCCACGGTCAGTACACCGCCGAGCGGCAGCTTGTCCGTGGCGGCCAGCGCGCCAGCCACGATCATCGTGGGGACCGCAGGCACCGGGGCGCCCGCCTGTTCGACGAGCACGTTGAGGAACACCAGCAGGAGACCGTACTGGGCAATCAGCGCAACGATTTGATGAGCCATGTGAACCTCACCACGAATATTCCTGCAGCAGCCGGATCATTGGGTCGGATCCGACCAAAAACAATCGTCCGCACGGCCGGGTACGGCGCCCTTAGTAGCCCACTACTTCACCATCCTTGCGCATTTCGGTGGCGCCCGAGTACACGCGCTGTTTCGAGTCGAACATGATCGCCTCGTAGCCGCCGAAATTGCCGGTGCCGGGCTCGATTTTATACCCACGCCGCGCCAGTTCAGCCTTCACCGCGGGATCGAAACCCGACTCCATCTCAACCTTGCCGATACCCTGGGAAGGCTCGCCCGTCGGCTCGGCGTTGCCGTAGTGCCGCCAGCGTGCGGCATCGCCTGCATCCTGCACGTTCATGCCGAAGTCGATGATGTTGGTCAGCACCTGCACGTGGGCCTGCGGTTGCATGTCGCCGCCCATCACGCCGAACGCCATGAACGGCTCGCTGTCCTTCATCACGAAGGCGGGAATGATGGTGTGGAACGGGCGCTTGCCCGGCGCGTAGACATTCGCTGCCTTGGCATTGAGCGAATAGAGTTCGCCACGGTCCTGAAACATGAAACCCAGCCCGTCGGCCACCAGGCCCGAGCCCATGCCGCGGTAGTTGGACTGGATGATGGACACCATCATGCCGTCCTTGTCGGCCGTCGTGAAATACGTGGTATCGCCGTCGAACAGACGCGGATCACCCGGGCCGATATCCGCGCTGGCATGGTCCAGCCGCACCTGCTTGCGCCGCTGCTCGGCGTAACCTTCGGAGATCAGCCCGCGCATGGGCACGTGCACGAAGCGCGGATCGGCATAGAACTTGGCGAGGTCTTCATACGCGAGGCGTTTGGCTTCCAACATGGCGGTGAGCGCGTCGGCACTACCGATGCCCATCTTGCGAAGGTCAAAACCCTTGAGGATCTGCAGCATTTCCAGCGCCGCGAAACCCTGCCCGTTCGGCGGCAGCTCGTACACGTCGTAGCCGTGGTAGTTCACCGATTCGGGCGTTACCCATTCGCCGTGGTGGCCGGCGAAATCCGCATAGCGAAGGTCGCCACCGATGCGTTTGAAATAGGCGTCCATTGTGTGCGCCAGCTCGCCCTTGTAGAACGCGTCGCGACCGCCTTGCGCGATGATCGTGAGCGTGCGTGCAAGGTCCGGGTTGCGGAACACCTCGCCCTCGGCGGGCGTATGGCCATCCACCAGATAGGTATGGCGCGCATTGTCCAGTTCTTCGATCAGGCCCTTCTGCTTCTCGAAGGCAGCGAAGTTGCCCTTCCAGTACTTGGCGACCAGCTGGGTGATCGGAAAACCGTCCTTCGCATAGGCGATGGTGGGCGCGAGGTCATCGGCGATCGGCAGCTTGCCGAACTTCTCGTGCAGCGCGAACCAGGCATCGACCGTGCCCGGCACCGTCACCGGCAGCGAGCCCACGGAAGGAATATGGTCCTTCGCCGGCATGCCGGCCTTGGCGTAGGCCGCCTTCACCTCGGCCTTCATCTTCGCCAGATCGCGACCTTTCGCCGAGGGACCCGACCCGTTATAGCCGTAGAGCTTGTGTGTCTTCGGATCCCACACGATCACGAAGCAGTCACCGCCGATGCCGTTGAGCACCGGCTCCATCAGGCCCAGTGCCGCATTGGCGGCGATGGCTGCATCCACTGCGCTGCCGCCCTTCTTGAGGATGTCCACCGCCACCTGCGAGGCCAGCGGTTGTTCGGTGGCGGCCATGCCGTGCTGGGCGATCACCGGGGAACGGGAGGCCCAGGCATATCCGGAGTAGCGATCACCGCGACCGATGTCAGCACTCATGGCATGGCCGGCGAACATACCCGCCGCGGCAGCCAACAGCGTGAGCGCGGGAAAACGCGAAGTACGGGGTGTGAGCATGCAGACGGCCTCGCCGATAACGGAAGCACGGCGCCCTCACCGGTGACCTGCTACGTCACCGCCGCATCACGCCGCAAAGCGTGTCGTCATACACCCTCGGCCAACCCGCTGCCAAGGAACGCCGCCACATGATGGGAATCTCGCTGAGAATTGCTTCACCGCGCCACGGTACGACCCGGCATCACGCGCCAGGGGCCGCTACCACGGCGTCGATGCCGGTATTGCCCTCGCGGATCCGACGCGCGCCGGCCAGCACGAGCGGCAGCCACAACAGCGTCATCGCGGCGGCGCAGAGGAACACGCCATCCGTACCCAACCGACCCAGCGCCACGCCACCCACGGCGCCGCCCACGAATGCGCCCAGGAACTGGCTGGTGGAATAGGCGCCCATCGCAGCGCCACGCAAAGACGCCGGCGCCAGCTGCGACACAAGGCTGGGCAACGCCGCCTCCAGCAGATTGAACCCGGAAAAGAACACCGCCGCCGCCACACCCAATGCCGCCAGGTGATCACCGCAAAGCGCAAAGCCCAGCAATCCCAGGCCAATGGCCACCACGCACACGGCCACGATGCGAAGGCTCTGTGCCACGTCGCGCATGCGATGCAGGCACGCGCCCATCACGAACGCGGCGATCACCATCACCGGCAAGTACAGCTCCCAATGGCGGCTCACCGGCAAGTGCAGGCGATCGGCCAGCAGCAACGGCAAACCGACGAAGCTGGCGGTCAGCAACATGTGCAGGAAGAACACCGAGCCATTGAGCACCAACATGCGACCGTCGCGCAGCATGGACAGTACGCTGCCGAATGCTGCCGCGGCCGGCGCCTTCTGGCGCTGCGGCGTGGGCACGATCGACCACAGCAAGACCAGCGCAACCAGTGCCAGTATCGAGGTGGCGGCAAACAGGCCCGACAGCCCGTCGATGGCCTCCAGCGGCGGCCCGAGAATCAGCGCCAGCAAAAACGACACGCCAATCGACACGCCGATGATGCCCATCACCTTGCCGCGGTTCTCCTCCCGCGTGAGGTCCGCCGCCAGCGCGGTACCCGCGCCCGCCACCGCGCCCATGCCCTGCAGGGCGCGCCCGATCACGATGCCCTGCAAGCCATGCGAGGACGCCGCCACCAGACCGCCCGCTGCAAATACCAGTAAACCGAAGGTAATGGCCGGCTTGCGCCCGATGCGGTCGGACAGCAACCCCAGGGGAATTTGCAGCAGCACCTGCCCGAGGCCGTAGATGCCCAGCGCCAGACCAATCAGCCAGGGCGTCGCATCCGGCATCTGCTGCGCGTACAGCGAAAACACCGGCATGATCAGGAACAGGCCGAACAGACGCAGGCTGATCACGCAGGCCAAAGTCAACGCGCTGCGTCGCTCAAGTGGGGAGAGTTTGCTCACCGAAGGGTTCTTGTAAGGACGGTCTGGCCGCCGATTATACGTTTTGCCCCACAAATCTGGCCGTGGTGCCCTGCCGCGGCGGATTCCTGCGGCGAACTCTCTCTATAATCGCGGGACACGACGCCGCGACTTGCTCATGACCACGACTCACGCCGACACCAGCCGTTCCCCCGACTTTGCCGCCGTACGAGATCTCGCCGCCGGGGACATGCAACGCGTCGACACGTTGATCCGCACCCGCCTTTCTTCCGACGTCGTGCTGATCAACCAGATCGCCGACCACATCATCGCCGGTGGCGGCAAGCGCCTGCGCCCGATGCTGCACGTGCTGGCCGCGGGCGCCGCCGGCTATCGCGGCGAGCAGCACATCAAGCTGGCGGCGGTGATCGAGTTCATTCACACCTCCACCCTGCTGCACGACGACGTGGTGGACGAATCGGACCTGCGCCGCGGCCGCAAGACCGCCAACGCCCTGTGGGGCAACGCGGCCAGCGTGCTGGTGGGCGACTTCCTGTATTCGCGCTCATTCCAGCTGATGGTGGAGCTGGACGACATGCGCATCATGCGCATCCTGGCCGACACCACCAACACCATCGCCGAAGGCGAGGTGTTGCAGTTGCTCAACATCGGCAATGCCGACGTGGACGAGGCCGCCTATCTGGCGGTGATCGAACGCAAGACCGCGGTGCTGTTCGCCGCCGCCACGGAACTGGGTGGCCTTCTGGGCGGCCTGCCTGCCGACCAGGTGGCCACACTGCGCCGCTACGGCATGGAGCTGGGCTATGCGTTCCAGATCGCCGACGATCTGCTCGACTATGTGAGCGACGCCGACACGCTGGGTAAGAATATTGGCGACGACCTCGCCGAAGGCAAGCCGACGCTGCCGCTAATCTACGCGTTGCAGACGGCCGATGCCGAACAGAAGCGGTCGCTGCGTCACGCCATTGAACACGGCGGCCTGGATTCGCTGGATCGCATCGTCGCTGCCATCCGCGACTCCGGCGCGCTGGAACGTACGCACGAACGCGCTGTGTTCCATGCCGATGCCGCGCGCGATGCACTGCGCTCCCTGCCCGACTCACCCTGGCGCGAAGCGATGGCAACGCTGGCGGACTATTCGGTGCAGCGCAGCTTCTGATTGTCGAGCGCCCCGCGTGCAGCGGGACCGTGCAGTGAAGCGACCAACGAGTCTGCTTTCACGCGGTGAACCGCCTCGGCCATACTGCTGAAAGCCCGCAGGTCTCCCACCGGTGCTCACGGACGACATCATGGCCAGGCCGATACCCTCATGGATGGTCGAGGTATTGCATCGCCATCGCATTGCGGTGGACGACGACGCGTTGGCACCGTGGCAGATGGTTGCCATCGCCGCTGTCACCATTCTCGTCGCCCTGATCATGGAGTCACGTCAATACAGGGCAAGGAAGCGGCCCAGTCCGACATTTCGCAGCGGCGTGGCGGTCGGACTGCTTACCTCGCTGGTCGCGCTGGTGCCACTGGCCTGGATGTCTTTCAGGGTGTTGTCGACCGGCGCCATGAAGTGCATGACTAAGCGTTGCCGGGGCACTGACTTCGTGGACTTACTCGGGCACCGACACCTCAGCTATGACCGCTACGTGTCCATGACGTTCGATCCCGCTTCCTTCTGGATGAGCTACCTCTTCCTGGCATGCTGCAGCTTGCTGGCCCTGATTGGCCTATTCTCATGCATCAGGGCCAGCATGCACTGGCGCGAGCTCGACTAAGCCTACGGCGCGTCGTTGAACGCCCCACGCAACCAGTCGTGCATCAGGCGATAGCTGCGCTGCGCCGCACGCTCGTCGTACATGCAGCCTGGCTTGTGCTGGTCGGTCTCGGTGAAGCAATGCACCGCATTGCCCAGCACCACGAACTGCCAGTCAGCCTTGCTGCCGCGCATCTCGTCCATGAACTTGTCAGCGTCTGGCATGGTGCCCTTGTCGTCGGCACCGTTCATCACCAGCATGCGAGCCTTGATCTGCTTGGCAAGTGACGGATCGTCCGTCTGCAAGGCACCGTGGAACGACACGATCGCGGCAACGTCTGCGCCGCTGCGTGCAAGATCCAGCACCGCCGAACCACCGAAGCAGAAGCCGATGGCGGCGAGTTTGGTCAGGTCGATCGGCGCATCCTTGCCCTGTGCCTTGAGCTGATCCAGTGCCATATTGATGCGCTTGCGCATCAACGCACGATCGCCATACAGCGGCTTCACTGCCGCCATCGCCTGATCGTCGCTGGTCGGACGAACTTTCTCACCGTACATGTCGGTGACAAGGATGACGTAGTCCTTACCGGCAATGCCTTCGGCTTTCTTCAACGCAAGATCGTTGACGCCATACCAATTGGGCACCATCACCAGCCCCGGGCGCTTGGCAGGCACCGCATCGTCATAGACCAGCACGCTATGGAACTGGGTGCCGTCCTGCGTCCACTCCACCGGCTTGTGCACCATCTTTGCCTGCGCGGCAAAAGCAAATCCGGACAGCAACAACACACTGCAAAGTCGGGCGATACGCATAACTTCCACTCCTGGCTGCGGGGTTCGAACGGGTCAGAGGCCGGCGGCGTGTTCGGCCAGTCGGCGCTTGATGGGAGACAACTTGTCGAGCAGGCGCACACCCAGGCCACGAGCGGCCACCAGCGGCGGCGAGGTCCAGCCGTAGATGCGTGCCAGCGCATCGAAGCCCAGTGCATCCAGTGTGTCGGCGCTGCGTCGGCGGCGCGCATAACGGCGCAGCACATGAGGCGCGGCAATATCGTTGCCGGCATCGCGTGCAGCGACCAGCGTATCGCGCAACTCGATCACATCGCGCAAACCAAGGTTCACACCCTGCCCGGCGAGCGGATGCACGGCATGCGCCGCGTCACCAAGCAACACGAAACGCTCCGCCTGGTAACGTTCTGCCAGCTGCAATCTGAGCGGAAACGCAGCGCGCGCGGTACTGCCGGTGATGCGCCCCAGGCGAAAGTCACTGGCCACGCCAAGTTCATCGAGGAAGGCCTGGTCATCCAACGCCATCACCCGCCGAGCCTCGGCCTCTGGCAACGACCACACGATCGAGCTGCGTCCATCGGCCAGCGGCAGCAGTGCCAGCGGACCCGTGTGGAGGAAGCGCTGCCACGCGGTGCCTTCGTGCACACGCTCGGTATTCACGTGAGCCACCACGCCGCGCTGCGCATAATCGCGCCCCTGCGTCTCGATGCCCGCCTGCGAGCGCAATGGCGACCCGACACCATCGGCGGCCACCAGCAGGCGTGCGGACAACGTCTCTCCCTCGGTACCGGCGAGCGCGATCTGCACCCGGTCATCGAACACTTCGAAGCCGCTGACCTGGGCCGGGCAGAGCCGGCGCACGCCGGCCGCTTCCAGCGCACTCCATAGCCGCCACTGCACGAGATTGTTCTCGACGATATAGCCGAGCAGATCACGCCCCTCCGATGCCGCATCGAAATGGATGGCAGCACCCGTGGCGGCGTCCCAAACGTGCATGTGCGCGTAGGGGCTGGCGCGCGAATCGCGTATGGACGTCCATACGTCCAAGTCATCGAGCAAGGCAACGGACGATGGCGCCAGCCCGACCACCCGCAGATCCACGCCGTCCTGCTCAGACCATGGCGCGGGCGCACGCGCCTCAAGCAGCGCGGTGGCGAAACCGGCACGCGCAAGCGCAAGCGCCGTCGCCGCACCGACCATGCCACCACCGACCACCGCTACATCCAGCGCAGGCCCACGGCGACGCGTGGATTCGCCTCGCGAAAGGGAGGTCGCGCTCATGGCAGTCGCTCCAGCACCGCTTTCGGCGGCTCTCCACGGAAGCCCATGCCGCGCTTTGCCAGCAAGCGCTGCAACGGCGGCACCCGATCGAACGCCAGCATCGCCAGCGAGCGCAGCGGACCCAACAAAGGTTGCGACAAGCATGCCAGCTGCACCAGCCCATGACTCATCATCATGGTGCCTTCGCGATCCGGCGCACGCCGTGCGGCATAGCGCGCCAGCAGATCATCCGCGCCCGGATTGGTCGCGTTGGCCACCAGCTCCGCCAGCGTCAGCGCATCGCGCAGACCGAGGTTAAAACCCTGCGCGCCAATCGGATGGACGGTCTGCGCCGCATTGCCGACGAGCACTGCGCGCGGCGCCACCAACTCGCGCGCCGCCACGCGGTGAATCGCGTACGGATATCGCCGCCCCGGACGCGCTAGCCGACCGAGCCGCCAGCCAAAGCGCTGCTGCGCCAGTGCGATGAAGGCATCGTCGTCCAGCGCAGCGACCGCGTCCGCCTCTTCGCGCGGCACAGTGAGCACCAACCCGCAGCGCCGCCCCGACAGTGGCAGCAACGCAATGGGGCCGTCATCGGCAAAACGCTCGTAGGCGCGATGGGCGTGATCACGCTCGGGTGTCACGGTGCAGACAAACAAGGTCTGCTCGTAATCGTGGCGCTCGGCGCGGATGCCCACCCGCTCGCGCACGAACGAGGCAGTACCGTCGGCGCCCACCAGCAACGGTGTGTCGATCTCGGTGACACCTTCGGCCGTGCTGATGCGGGCCCGCCAACCGTTCGGCAAAGGCTCCAGCGCTTCCAGCTTCGCCGGCGCCAGGCGCCTGAGTCGCGTGCATTCATCGAGCCGGCGCAGCAGGGCCGCACCGAGTTCGCGTGCTGGCAGGGTCCAACCCAGCGCATCGACACCGTGTCGGTCCGCATCCATTCGCACACTGCCAAATTCACCGGCACGCGTGACGTGGATGTGACGGATCGGCGTAGCCTGCGCCACGGCATGCGGCCAGACGCCGATCGCCGCGAGACCGTTCACGGTCGCCCGTGCCAGCGCGAGATTGCGTTCGTCATAGCTTGGCTGCTCGCCGATGCGCGGTGCCGCCGCCTCGACCATGACGGCGTCGATGCCTGCCGCATCGAGCGCGATGGCCAGGCTGGCGCCGACCAGTCCGCCGCCGATGATCAGAACCGGCTGCCGCCCTGCGGCCGTCTGGGGGGATGAGGTAGTCATGGCGCCGAATGATACGCGCTAGAGCCGCCCGGCCTCATCTGAGTCATGCGCAATTGCGATAGACTTCCCGTCTGCACTATGCGTATGAACACGGAGCATCTCATGGCTATGACGCAAATCCAGCGGTTGGGCATCTTCCTGGCACTCGCCCTGGTGATGGCCGCCACCCGCATTCATCACTTCGCGGCCATGCCGGATGCGTCGTGGGCTGTCTTCTTCCTTGCCGGCTTCTGGCTGCGCGGCTCGGCCCGCTGGGCGCTTCCGCTGCTGATGGCCGAGGCCGTGCTGGTCGACTACCTGGTCATCACCGGCCAGGGCATGGACTTCTGGAGTCACTACTGCGTGTCGCCGGCCTACTGGGCGCTGGTTCCGGCCTACGCCAGCCTGTGGCTGGGTGGCAGCTGGCTGGCCCGCCACCAGCGTGGGCTGCACGTGTCCACCCTGGGTCTGGCCGTGGTCGCACTGCTGGCCAGCGAACTGGTCTGCTACATGATCTCCAATGGCAGTTTTTACTGGGTCAGCAACAGCGTGCCGCTGCCGCGCAGCGTCGGCGCCTGGTTCGCCAACATGAGCGACTGGTACCTGCCCTTCCTCGGCACTACCGCACTGTATGTCGCCATCGGCGCCGTGCTGCACGTGCTGGTCAGTCAGCTCGCACGCACGCTCGGTCACGCCGCACCGCGCAGCCTGCATCACTGAGGTCGCGCGTGGGCAATCGCCTCTCGAAGATCTACACCCGCACGGGCGACGACGGCAGCACTGGCCTCGGTGACGGTTCGCGCGTTGCCAAAGACTCCTTGCGTGTCTCCGCGTACGGCACGGTCGACGAACTCAACAGCACCATCGGCATGATCCTGGCCGCCGAAGGCGTTGGCGACGACGTGCGCGAGGTTCTGACCCAGGTACAGCACGACCTGTTCGATCTTGGCGGCGAGTTGTGCATTCCCGGCATGGCGATGGTGGAAGACAAGGACATCGAGCGACTGGAACAGGTGCTCGATGGCTTCAACGATCCGCTGCCACCGCTGAAGGATTTCATCCTGCCCGGCGGCGGCATGGCCGCTTCGTGTTGCCATCTCGCGCGTACCGTGTGTCGACGTGCGGAGCGCGAGGTCATCGCGCTGGCTCGCGTTGAGGATGTGCGCCCGCAAGCGCAGCGCTATCTCAATCGCCTCTCTGACCTGCTGTTCGTGATCTCTCGCGTGCTGGCTCGCGCCAGTGGCCACGGTGAAGTGCTGTGGCAACACGAACGCCGCCGCAAGTCCAGCTAAGCGTTACCCGATGCTGCGGCTCTACACCCATACCAACTGCCTGCAGCACGACCCGGGTCCGGACCAGCCCGAATCACCCGCGCGCTTGCGCGCCGTACTGCAGGCGCTGGACCAGGATCGTTTCGCCGCCGTAGACCGTATCGAGGCACCTCGTGCCACTCGCGAACAACTACTGCGTGTGCATACTCCAGAGCACGTGGACCGCATCCTGGGCACACTGCCCGTAAGCGGCGCGGTTCGCCTGGACGAAGACACATTGATGTCTCCAGGCTCGGCCGAAGCTGCATTGCGCGCTGCCGGTGCAACGGTGGCAGCCGTCGATGCGGTGCTCGATCCGCAAGGTGGACGCGCCTTCTGTGCGGTGCGCCCTCCCGGACATCACGCCACGCCCGACCGTGCGATGGGTTTTTGCCTGTTCAACAACATCGCAGTCGCCGCAGCCCACGCCATTGCCGCGCACGGACTCAAGCGCGTCGCCATCGCCGATTTCGACGTGCACCACGGCAATGGCACGCAGGACATCTTCGCCAGCGAACCGCGAGTGCTGTTCCTGTCCAGCCATCAGATGCCGCTGTATCCAGACACGGGGCGCGAGGACGAACGCGGCGCCGGCAACATCGTCAACGCGCCGCTGTCGCCGGGCGATGGTTCCTACGAATTTCGCGAGTTGTGGGATGGCGTGCTGCTGCCTCGCCTGCATGCGTTCAGACCGCAGCTGGTACTGGTGTCCGCCGGCTTCGATGCCCACCGCAACGACCCGCTCGCCGACATACGCCTGGGCAGCGAGGACTATGCGTGGGTCACCCAGCGCCTGGTGGACGTGGCCCAGGCTCACGCTGATGGTCGACTGGTATCCAGCCTGGAAGGCGGCTACAACCTGCTCGCGCTGGCCAGCAGTGTCGCCGCCCATGTCGGCGAACTACTGGAAGCCTGAGGCAAGGGCGGGCTAGTCACCGGCCGGCACGAAATCCAGCGCTACGGAATTGATGCAGTAACGCAATCCACTCGGCTTGGGGCCGTCGGGAAATAGATGCCCAAGATGGGAATCACATGTTGCGCAGCGCACCTCGGTGCGACGCATGCCATGGTTGTCGTCCTGGCGCAGGCTCACCGCTGTACGGGCCATGGGTTGGAAATAGCTTGGCCAGCCGGAGCCGGAATCGTATTTGGCCTCCGAGGCGAATAACCGCGCTCGACAGGCGACGCACACGTAAGTACCTGCAGCCTTATGGCGATACCACTTGCCACTGAATGGAGGTTCGGTGGCCGAGCAACGGCACACCGCGTACTGCTCGGGAGTCAGTTCGGTGCGCCACTGGTCATCGGTCTTGCTCGGGTTCTGCTGACTCACGCTGAATCCTCCTGGCCAAGTCCAACTGCCTTCCATGGGGGCTTTCTGCTAGTTTTACGAGCCTCACAGCCGACAGACTGCCATCGTGACGCCCAAGCTGCCCTCGCGCCACCTGCCCCCGCGCCGCCTGTTAGCGGTTGCCGCCGCTCTCGCCCTGTTCGGCGGCCCGGTGGAGGCCCAGTCGGCGCCTGACCAGCCCACGCCTCCGACACCACCCAGCACTACGCCGCGAGCGGTGCCCAACTGTCCGCTGGGAGCGTTCCGCTGCCCGGCGCGGCCGCTCAATTACGCCATGTGCCGGCCCAACGCGATGCTGTCGTTCTACGATCCGACGCTGAGCAAGGACAGTTCGGTCCGCGAGACATCCAACACCTACGTGACGGCCCAGCGCGTCGACGGCTCCAACCAGACGGTGTACCACCTGGAAGGCGACGTGAAGATGGAACGCGCCGACCAGCGCCTGCAGTCTGATGTGGTCGACTACAACAACGACACCACCGACTACGATGCGCGCGGCAACGTGCGCTACCAGGAAGCCGCGCAACTGATGTCCTCCGACCATATCCGGGGCAATCAGGACGCCAGCACCGGCATCGCGGACAACGTCAGTTATCAGATGCTGGCCAGCCGCGGCAATGGCGTGGCCAAGCAGGGCCAGATGCTGGACGACCAGCGCACCCGCTACATGCAGGCCACGTACTCCACCTGTGACGTGGGCCATCACGTGTGGGAGATCCATGGCAAGGACATCCGCATGGACAAGGAAACCGGCGAGGGTGTCGCGCACAATGCCACCATGACCGTCGGCGGCGTGCCGATCATGTACCTGCCCACCTTCACGTTTCCCATCGATGACCGACGCAAGAGCGGCTTCCTGACCCCGACGATCGGCAATTCCAGCCGTTCGGGCTTCCTGATCAGCACGCCCTATTACCTCAACCTGGCACCGAACTACGACGCCACGCTGGACCCGCGCATCTACACCGATCGCGGCGTGATGCTGGCTGGCGAGTTCCGCTACCTGGTACCAGGCAGCACCGGCCAGCTGAACGTCGAAATCCTGCCGAACGACCGTGGCGACCCGACACCGGACAGCACCGACGACACCAAGGGCGATAACCGCTGGCTGTTGAAATACAACGATGCCACGCACCTGTATGGTCCGTGGTCGTTCAACACGTCGATCAATCGTGCCTCCGACCGCAACTACCTGCGCGACTTCGGCAACGACCTGTACACCTCGGCAATCGGCACGCTGAGCTCCACCGCGTACGTCAACGGCGCCGGCAAGTGGGGCACGGCCTTCTGGAACGCGCAGTTCGGCGCGGACTATTACCAGAACGTGGACCCGTCGCTGCCCGACTCGGTAGTGCAGTACAAGCGATGGCCGCGTGCGAACTTCAATCTGGACCTACCGATCAACGGTTGGCTGGAGTTCGGCGGCAAC
This sequence comes from Dyella sp. OK584, assembly GCF_057787755.1. Taxonomy (NCBI): domain Bacteria; kingdom Pseudomonadati; phylum Pseudomonadota; class Gammaproteobacteria; order Lysobacterales; family Rhodanobacteraceae; genus Dyella; species Dyella sp. OK584. The sequence goes on along the minus strand of NZ_CM173542.1, from coordinate 1,908,794 downwards.
GCCGAAGCGGTGGCATTTCGCAAGGACAACGTGGTCGAAGGCAACCGCCTGGACCTCTACCCGTACCTCGGGGCAGATTTCCGCGGCGCGGCCTGGTTCGTCAAACCCAAGGTCGCCTATCGCTACACGGCCTACGACCTCACCGGGCAATACAATCTCTATGGCTACACCCCTGGCCAACTTGCGCCAGGCGTGGCGTCGCCGTTCACCAGCAGCTCGCCCAGTCGCTCACTGCCCATCGTCAGTGTGGACAGTGGCCTGATCTTCGATCGCAGCACCTCGCTGTTCGGCACCAGCTACACGCAGACGCTCGAGCCACGCCTCTATTACCTGTACGTGCCTTACCGCAACCAGGACAACCTGCCGCTGTTCGATACCAACCTGATGTCGTTCGACACCTGGGAATTGTTCACGCCCAACATGTATTCGGGCGCGGACCGCCAGATGAATGCCAACAACCTCAGCGCGGCACTCACCACGCGCCTGCTCGACGACAATGGCGTGGAGCGGTTCTCAGCGACCTTCGGCCAGATCCGCTATTTCACCCAGCAGCGCGTACAGCTGCCGAACAGCCCGAACACGGTGGCGCCAAGCACTGACTGGTCCGGCTCGGACTATGCGGTGGAATTCAGCACGCAGCTCAACGATGACTGGAAGGTGTCGTCGCAGTACCAGTGGAACCCCAACACTGACCTGACCGACCTGGGCGCCGTCACGGTACAAAAGCGCATCAAGACCGACGGCATCCTCAACTTCTCGTATCGCTATCGCCGCACGCCGGGCAGCAATCTGCCGCTGCTGGAACAATATGACGCCTCGGTGGTCTATCCGCTTTCCGACCAGTGGCGCTTGCTTGGCCACTGGACCTATTCAGTGCTCGACAAGCGCACCGTGGAGGCCTTGGCGGGCGTGGAGTACGACAGCTGTTGCGTGGCGCTGCGCCTCGTCGGGCGGCACTACGTGAACACCTACAACACCTCCACGCAGCTGGGTACGGCCAACAACGCAATCATGCTTGAGATCGAGTTCAAGGGCATGGGCGGGTTCACCGGTCAGTCGGAAAACGCCCTGCGCAATGGTATTCTTGGCTATCAATAATTTCCCTGTCGCCTCCGGCGATTGAAGGCCCCCGACTGATGAAGCAGCCTTTCGCGTTGTTCCTGTTCGCGATCGCCACCGCGACCGCCCTCCCGACCCATGCCCAGTTGCTGCCACAGGCAGCCACGGGCAAGCAGCCGCTCGACCGGATCGTGGCGGTGGTGGACGAGGGTGTGATCCTGCAGAGCGAGCTGAACGAGGCTGTGCGCTCGGTGCAGCAGCAATATGCCCGCAATCCGGGCCAGCTGCCGCCGATGGACGTGCTGCAACGCCAGGTGCTGGACCGCCTCATCCTGATGAAGCTGCAGGTGCAGCGCGCCGATGACCAGGGCATCCGCGTCTCCGACGCCGACGTCGATCAGGCCGTCAATGCGGTAGCCCAGCAGAACCACATGTCGCCTGAGCAGTTGCGCGCCGCGGTGGAACAGGACGGCTCCGGCTTTGCCGCATTCCGTCGCCAGCTGAAAGACCAGTTGGTAGCCCAGCGCCTGCACGACAGCATCATCCGCGATCAGGTGAGCATCACCGACAGCGAAATCAACAACATGCTCGCCAGCCCGTCCTACAAAGCGGGCGAAGTCCACCTGGCACACATCCAGGTCAGCCTGCCGGCCGGCGCCAGCGCCGCCGACATCAAGGCGGCCCAGGACAAGGCCACCCAGGCCACCGACGCCATCAAGGGCGGCATGGACTTCCACGCCGCGGCCATCCGTTACTCCGACGGCCAGGACGCGCTGGACGGCGGCGACCTCGGCTGGCGCCGCGTAGACGAGATCCCGCCTGCGTTCGCCGATGCCGTGGCCAACATGAAAGCCGGCGATGTCACGCCTGCCCTCCGCGGCCCTACCGGTTTCCACATCCTCAAGCTGATCGAACAGCGCGCTCCGAGCCGCCAGATGGTGCAGGAGTTCCACGCCCGCCAGATCCTGATCAAGCCCAGCGAGCTGCTGACGCCGGAGCAGGCCCACCAGAAAGCAGACGACCTGTACAACCGCATCGTCACCAAGCACGAGGACTTCTCCAAGCTGGCCAAGGAGAACTCCAAGGACGACACCACCGCCAACAATGGCGGCGACATGGGTTGGTTCGCGCAGAGCGAATGGGGTTCGAGCATCGCCCAGCACCTGGGTGAGCTGAAGGACGATCAGATCGCCCAGCCGTTCCAGAGCGAGGCTGGCTGGCACATCCTGCAGCGCCTGGGCACTCGCCAGAGCGACCGTACCGACGAGATGGAACGCAACCAGGCACGCCAGGCCATTGGCAATCGCAAGGCTGAGCAAGTCTATGACGACTACCTGCGCGAGATGCGTTCCAGCGCCTACGTGAACATTCTGGTGCCCGAGCTGCGCGATCCCAACGATCAGCAGGGCACCAAGTCCTCCTGAGGTCACGTTGAACACCCCCGCCCTGCCCCGGCTGGCCGTCACCGCAGGTGAGCCGGCGGGGATCGGCCCCGAATTGCTGATCCGATTGGCCGCCACTCCGCTGGCGGCCAATTTCGTTGCGCTCACCGATCGCGAACTGCTGCAACGCGCTGCACAACGCTGCGGACAAGCCATCGAGCTGATCGACGACGATGGCGCCCCCGTATCGCAGCGCCGAGCGGGACAACTTCGAGTACGACACATTCCACTGGGCGTGCCCGAGCAACCCGGTCAACCCGATCCGCGCAACGCTTCGCATGTACTGGCCACACTTGTCGAGGCGGCCGACGGCTGCATGGCAGGGCGTTACGCTGCCGTGGTCACGGCACCCTTGCAGAAGTCCTCGATCAACGAAGCGGGTATCCGCTTCAGTGGCCACACGGAATTCTTCGCTGAACGCGCGCATGTCGATGTGGTGATGATGCTCGCCAGCCCCGAGCTACGCGTGGCGCTCGCCACCACCCACCTGCCGCTGTCGGCCGTCCCCGCCGCGATCACCCGCGAAACACTGGAACGCGTGCTGCGCATCGTCCACCACGAATTGCACGGCAAGTTCGGCCTCGCCCAGCCACGCATCGGCGTACTGGGCCTGAATCCCCACGCGGGCGAAGGCGGCCATCTGGGCCGCGAAGAGATCGACACCATCATTCCCTTGCTCGACACGCTGCGCGGTGAAGGCATGCAGCTGATCGGTCCGCTACCGGCCGACACGGCTTTTGTGCCCGCCCAACGCGAGCGCTACGACGCGATATTGGCGATGTATCACGACCAGGCTTTGCCCGTGCTCAAGAGCGAGGCGTTCGACCGCACCGTCAATGTCACCCTGGGCCTGCCCTTCATTCGCACCTCAGTCGACCACGGCACGGCGCTGGATCTGGCTGGCACAGGCAAAGGTGATCCCTCCAGCCTCATCGCGGCGGCGCAAATGGCGCTGGATCTCGTGGCACGCCAGCGGCGCACGGCCTTGGCGGCAAGTGATGGATAGTGAAAGCGCGCATTCTTGCGCAGCGCACTGCGCAAGACATTTACCCTTCGCGTGCTCACGCTCCCATATCCCGCGACTCGGCACGATGCTTGTGTCATCGCCAGCCACGACCAGCCCCCGCCTATGAACGCCCGCCCCAAAAAAAGCTTCGGCCAGCACTTCCTGCACGAGAAGCGCTATATCGAGCGCATCGTCAGCGCGATCTCACCTCGCGCAGATGATTTCGTGGTGGAGATCGGCCCCGGCGAAGGCGCACTGACCCTGCCGCTGCTCGCTGCAGCGGGCAAGCTCACCGCCATCGAACTGGACACGGACCTGATCCCTGATCTGAAGGCCCGAGCCGCCAGCGTGGGCGAGTTGAACATCATCCATTCGGACGTGCTGAAGGTTGACTTCACCGCGCTCGCACATCGTCACGGTGTCGAACGGCTGCGCGTTGCTGGCAACCTGCCCTACTACATTTCCAGCCCCATCCTGTTTCATTGCGTGGAGCACGCTCACGCCATTCAGGACATGCACTTCATGTTGCAGAAGGAAGTGGTCGACCGCATGGCGGCCGAGCCCGGCAGCAAGGTTTACGGGCGGCTGTCCGTGATGTTGCAGCTGGTCTGCCGCGTGGAGCCCTTGTTCGTGGTGCCGCCGGGTGCATTTCGTCCGCCGCCGAAAGTGGACTCGGCCGTGGTGCGCCTGGTGCCGCTCGGGCCCGATCAACTTCCCGATGCCGATCCCGAGCGCATTCATGCGATCGTGAAGGCGGCGTTTGCGCAGCGTCGCAAGACGCTCAGCAACGCGCTCAAGAATGTCATGGGCACGAGCGCGATTCTCGCCGCCGACGTGGACCCCAAGGCACGCGCCGAAACCCTCTCGCCGCACGACTACGTGCGCCTGGCCCGCGTCGCGCTCGACTGATCGCTGTCGCATAGACGGCGGGGACAGATTCGGCCCGCTGCGAGCAAGCCTCCCCCATGCAAGGCGACAACCCGTACAATCGCCGCATGAACGACATATCTTCCTACACGATCGATGTGCAGGTCGAACCCCGCTTTGTCCCCGACCAATCCCGTCCCGGCGACAACCGCTACGTTTTCGCCTACACGATCACTTTGCATAACGCGGGCAGCATGCCCGCACGCCTGTTGACGCGTCATTGGGTCATCACCGACGCCAACGGTAAGGTGGAAGAAGTCACCGGCGAAGGCGTGGTCGGCGAGCAACCGTGGATCCGTCCCGGCGACGAATACGAGTACACCTCCGGCGCCGTGCTGGAAACCTCAGTGGGCGTGATGCGGGGCAGCTACCAGATGCTGGCCGATGACGGCACCCAATTCGAGGCGCCGATTCCGCCATTCACCTTGTCCATTCCGCGTACGCTGCACTGATGGCTACGTATGCAATCGGCGATGTGCAGGGCTGCCATCCCGAACTTCTACGCCTGCTCGACAAACTTCGCTTCGATCCCTCCGCCGACCGCCTGTGGTTCTGCGGCGACCTGGTCAATCGCGGTGGCCAGTCGCTGGAAACCCTGCGACTCATTCATAGCCTGCGCGAACAGTCGATCGTCACGCTGGGCAATCATGATCTCAGCCTGCTGGCGATCGCCCAGCGACGGCCCGAAGCGCAATCCAAGGTCAACCCCGAGTTGCGCGAAGTGTTATTCGCCGATGATGCACCGGTGCTGATGGAATGGCTGCGCTCTCAGAAGCTGCTGCATCACGATGAGCAACTGAACTGGACCATGGTGCATGCCGGACTCGCTCCGATGTGGACGTTGCGCCAGGCGCAACGTTCAGCGCAGGAGGTTGAACGAGAGTTGGGCAGCCCGCGCCACCCGCGCCTGTTGAAGAACTTGTTCGGCAACCGTCCCGCTGCGTGGAACAGTCGGCTGCAAGGCATCGAACGCATGCGGGCTTCGATCAACACGCTCACGCGCATGCGCTATTGCGATATCCAAGGGCGCATCGATTTTGAGAGCAAAGGCATTCCAGGCACGCAGAAACCCGGCATGTATCCGTGGTTCGAAGTGCCGGGCATGCGCCGGCGCGACGCGCGTATTGTCTGCGGCCACTGGTCGGCACTAGGCCGCTTCGCCGGCATGGGCATCTACGCCATCGACACCGGCTGCGTGTGGGGCGGGCAGCTCACCGCGCTGCGCCTGGATGAGGAAGAGCCACGCTATATCGCCGTGGATGCCGAGCCATATCGCACGCGTCCGCCTGGCGGTGGCGACTAGAGCCACGCCGCTTCTATAGGAGCGCACCAGGTGCGCAACAATCCTGCGAAGCGGTGGCTTCGAACAATCCCGAGTCACGCGCTTTGCGCGCTACGACAGAATGACCCCGACAAGACGTCGGCAAAAAGAAACCCCGCCTAGGCGGGGTTTCTTTTATCAGCTCAGCTGCCCGTGGCAGTGCTTGAACTTCTTGCCCGATCCGCAGGGACACGGATCGTTGCGCCCCACGCGATGACCTTCCTGCGTGTTGGCAGCTGCCTGTGCAGCCATGCTGCCAGCTGCCAAAGCTTCCGGATCGGCGCCAAGCGCGCCCACCGGCGCACCGCCGCCGCTGGCCAGCATCTGACGCTGAAGGCGCTCGGCAAGGCGCTGCTGCTCGGCTTCCATCGCGGCAACTTCTTCTTCGCTGCGCACGCGCACACGCGCCAGCATCTGCACCACTTCGGTCTTGATGCGGTCGAGCATGCTGGAGAACAGCTCGAACGATTCGCGCTTGAACTCCTGCTTGGGCTGCTTCTGCGCATAGCCGCGCAGATAGATGCCCTGGCGCAGGTAATCCATGCTTGCCAGGTGTTCCTTCCAGGCGTTGTCGACCACGCTGAGCATGATGTGCTTCTCGAGCTGGCGCATGGTCTCGGCACCGGTCTGCTGCTCCTTGGCCTTGAACAGCTGCTCGATCGCCTCGCGCACGTGCTCGAGGATCATCTTGTCGTCGATCTCGTGCTGCTGTTCGACCCAGTGCTTAAGGTCCACCGACAGGCCGAACTCGCTTTCCAGCTCACGGTCGAGGCCGGCGACATCCCACTGCTCATCGACGCTTTCCGCCGGCACGTGGCGACGCACCATGTCGGTAACCACGTCGTCGCGAATGTCGGCGATGGTGTCGGAGACATCATCCACTTCCAGCAATTCGTCACGCTGGGTGTAGATCACCTTGCGCTGGTCGTTGGCGACGTCGTCGAATTCCAGCAGGTGCTTACGGATGTCGAAGTTGTGCTGTTCGACCTTGCGCTGCGCCTTCTCGATCTGACGGCTGACCATGCGGTCTTCCAGCGCGTCGTCTTCCTTCATGCCGAACATGCGCATCCAGCGGCCAACCCAGTCGCCCGCGAAGATGCGCAGCAGGTTGTCCTGCAACGACAGATAGAAGCGCGAGGAACCCGGGTCGCCCTGACGACCCGAACGGCCACGCAGCTGATTGTCGATACGACGCGACTCGTGGCGCTCGGTACCCACGATGTGCAGACCGCCGGCGGCCAGCACCTGCTCGTGGCGCTTCTTCCACTCGGACTTGATCTTCAAGCGTGTAGCGTCGGTGGCGTCTTCCGGCAACGTGGCAAGCTCGGCTTCGAGGCTGCCACCCAGCACGATGTCGGTACCGCGACCAGCCATGTTGGTAGCAATGGTCACCGAACCAGGCGCACCCGCCTGGGCCACGATGTGCGCCTCGCGCTCATGCTGCTTGGCATTGAGCACTTCGTGCGTAATCTTCTCTTTGCGCAGCAAGTCCGACAGCAGCTCGGACACTTCGATCGAGGTGGTACCCACCAGCACGGGCTGGCCGCGCTTGTGGCAATCCTTGATGTCCTCGATCACGGCCTTGTACTTGACCTCCTGGCCAAGGAAGACCATGTCGGAGTTGTCCTGGCGGATCATCGGCTTGTGGGTGGGGATCACCACCACTTCCAGGCCGTAGATCTGCTGGAACTCGTACGCTTCCGTGTCCGCCGTACCGGTCATGCCGGCCAGCTTCTTGTACATGCGGAATAGGTTCTGGAAGGTAATGGTCGCCAGCGTCTGGTTCTCGCGCTGGATCGGCACGCCTTCCTTCGCCTCAACCGCCTGATGCAGGCCATCGGACCAGCGGCGACCCTGCAGCGTGCGGCCAGTGAACTCGTCGACGATTACCACTTCGCCGTCGCGCACGATGTAATCGACGTCGCGGTGATAGATCGCATTGGCGCGCAAGCCGGCATTGAGGTGATGCACGACTGCCAGATTCTTGGAGTCGTACAAGCCGCTCTCGGGATCGATCACGCCCGCCTCACGAAGAAGCTCGTCGGCGTGCGACATACCTTCTTCGGACAGATGTACCTGCTTCTGCTTTTCGTCGACGAAGTAATCGCCCGCGCTGTCTTCCTTTTCCTGGCGGATCATCTTCGGGACGATCTTGTTCACCGCGATGTACAGCTGCGGGGAATCCTCGGCAGGGCCGGAAATGATCAGCGGCGTACGCGCTTCGTCGATCAGGATGGAATCCACCTCGTCGACGATGGCGTAGTGCAGGCCGCGCTGGTAGCGCTGGTCCTTGCTGAGCGCCATGTTGTCGCGCAGGTAATCGAAGCCGAATTCATTGTTGGTGCCGTAGGTGATGTCAGCGGCGTAGGCAGCGTGCTTGTCCGAGTGATCCATGCCCGGCCATACCACGCCGGTAGTCAGACCCAGGAAGCCGTATAGCTTGCCCATCTGTCCAGAGTCGCGGCGAGCCAGGTAGTCGTTCACCGTGACCACGTGCACGCCCTTGCCCTCAAGCGCATTGAGGTACACCGGCAGCGTCGCCACCAGGGTCTTGCCCTCACCGGTGCGCATTTCGGCGATACGACCCGAATGCAGCACCATGCCGCCGATCAACTGCACATCGTAGTGGCGCATGCCCAGCACGCGCTTGGCACCCTCGCGCACGGTAGCGAAGGCTTCCGGCAACAGCTTGTCCACTGATTCGCCCGCGGCGATACGCTGCTTGAACTCGTCGGTCTTGGCGCGCAGCGCCTCGTCACTCAGCTTTTCGAACTCGGGTTCCAGCGCATTAATACGCGCAACATTCTTGGAGAGCTGGCGCAGCACGCGTTCATTGCGGCTACCGAAAAGGCTCGTCAGGGCACGATTGAGCATCGATCTTCCGGATCAGGATTCATGAGCCGCCCGCCCGGTGAATCCGGGCAGGACGAAAGGGTTGATGATACTAGGGTCGGCTAGCTATCCCAAACGCCGGAGGTCAGCCATCTGCGGCCCGACGAGTCATATGCCGCATTGGCAACCCGCGGACTCCCCCGAGCATCGTTCCCAGTCAGGTGTGGCGACTTACCCGGAGGCTTTCAAGGGCGGCCAGCGGCCTCCCCGGGCGGCGGTCAGCGATGGTTCTTCACAAAGGCCAGCGGATTGACCACGCGACCCTTGTACCAGACCTCGAAATGCACGTGCGAACCGGTGGAACGACCGGTGGAGCCAGCTTCGGAAATCACGTCGCCCACGTGCACACGCTGCCCGGGACTCACGTCCAGCTTGCTGTTGTGCGCGTAGCGTGTCATGTAGCCGTTGCCGTGGTCGATCTCGATCACGTCGCCATAGCCAGTGCGTACGCCGGAAAAGGTCACCATGCCTTCGGCGACCGCATGCACCGGAGTGCCCTTGGGCGTGGAGATGTCCAGACCCGTGTGATACGCGCTATGCCCGCTGAACGGGTCCGGGCGACCACCGAAATAAGAGGAGATGTAGCCATCGACCGGCATCCCGGTCGGCTTGAGATTGGACTCGATCCGAGCGTCGAGCAGCAGGCTCTGCAGCGCAGAAAGCTGCGCCTGCTGGCTGTCGAACTGATTGGCCAGCTGGTCGATGCTGGTATCGAGGGCCTGGGGCAGTGCATAGCCACTGTCCGTGGTGTCTTCCACACCACCGACGGCCGGCGGTTCGTCAAAGTTGAATTCGCCGTCATCGAGCTTGCCGACTTGGGTGAGACGCTCGCCCAATGCGTTGAGTCGTGTCGACTGAGCCTGCAGCTGGCCCAACTTCATGGCCAGCGCGTCGATATCCCGCTGGGCGTCCTTGCGCACACCGGTCAGCTGCTGATTCTGCTGCTGCACCTGCTGACGCAGTCGGAGAATCTCTGACAGAGCCCGGTCATGCGGGCTGGCCACCGCCATTGCCACCGCACCACCCAGCCCTGCACAGCCAAGTACAGCCGCCGCAGCCAATCCGAACAGGCGAAAGCGCAATCGCCGATCGGCAAGATTCAAGGTTTTTGGCACCTTTTTGGTGCGGGACACAAGTATGATTTGCATGTCTTTTTCGTCGAAGTTGTCGGCATCCATGCAGCGCGACGCTCCACCGCCTTCCCGCCGTACCGGTTCCGGACTCAAGCCCGTGACCGAGTTCGGCCCCATTGCCTCACTGGCCCGCAAAGCCCGTGAGCTGGAAGCATTGGATCGCGCACTGCGCCAGACGTTACCGTCACCACTCCGCGAGCAGGTTCGTTTCGCCAACCTGCAAGACGGACGCCTTGTTTTTTTGGCTCCCTCGCCAGCTCTGGCCGCCAGGCTGCGCCTTCTCCAGACGCAAATCCTCTCGACCGCACGTGCCATTGGCACGTACGCCAGTTCAGTCACCGTGAAAGTGGCCCCCCCTCCACCGACAGAAATCGTGCCGGATCGGTCAAAACCGCTTTCGCCTGCCGCAGCTTCTCACTTGAGAGTCGCCGCGGCCTCAACCACAGACCCCGAATTGCGGGAACTGTTCCTCGAGCTGGCGTCCATCGCCGAAATTTCTGATTCCAGACCCGGCGGACCGTCGGACTGATGTCCGACCCCCGCCGACACATCTGCCGTACTTTACTGACACCGGCCCGGAGGTCGGCGTGCTCAGATTTATACCATGCCCCCACGAACCCGACAGACTGGAATGTCATCAGTACGTGAACAGCTTCAGATAGAAGGGGCGAGGTATATCACAAAACGAACGGCCGCGTCCCAAGGGCGCGGCCGTTCAGTTTGTTCAGCTTTGACGCGGACTTACGAGATCAGATCGCCTGCGCGGGGTGCGCGTAGGAGATCGGCGCGGTGGCCGGATCGTCCGCAAAGCTCACCTCTTCCCATGCCGTGGCGTCGGCCATGAGGGTGCGCAGCAGCTTGTTGTTGAGCTCGTGGCCCGACTTGTGCGCGTAGTAGGCGCCAACCAGGCTGTGGCCCAGGAGATAGAGGTCGCCGATGGCGTCCAGGATCTTGTGCTTGACGAATTCGTCCTCGTAACGGAGGCCGTCTTCGTTGAGCACGCGGTAGTCGTCCAGCACCACGGCATTGTCCATCGAACCGCCAAGCGCGAGGTTGTGTTCGCGCAGCATCTCGATGTCACGCATGAAGCCGAAGGTGCGAGCGCGGCTCACTTCCTTCACGAACGAGGTAGTGGAGAAGTCGATCTCCGCCTTGGACGTGCGCTTGCTGATGATCGGATGGTTGAACTCGATGGAGAAACCGACCTTGAAGCCTTCGAACGGCTCAAAGCTGGCCCACTTGTCACCTTCCTGCACTTTGATCGGCTTCTTGATGCGAATGAAGCGCTTGGCGACGTTCTGTTCTTCAATGCCGGCAGACTGCAGCAGGAACACGAACGGGCCCGCGCTGCCATCCATGATCGGCACTTCGGGAGCGGAAAGATCAACGTACGCATTGTCGATGCCCAGACCCGCCATCGCCGAAAGCAGATGCTCGACCGTGGAAACGCGCACGTCGCCATTCACCAGCGTCGTGGAAAGGCGCGTGTCACCCACGTTGTCGGGGCGCGCCGGAATGTCGACCGGCGGATTGAGATCGGTACGGCGGAACACGATGCCCGTATTCGGGGCAGCGGGGCGAAGCGTCATGTACACCTTGTCGCCGGTATGCAGGCCGACGCCGGTGGCACGAATGATGTTCTTGAGCGTACGCTGCTTGATCATTTTTTTGGTACCTGTAAGGGGCAGCAGCCAAATTAGGGGAAGGATGCTAACACAGTCTTAACCTGTGAAAAGGCGATCCGTTCCACACACGCTGTTCACCCTTTCATGTTCCTTTCATTCATGAATAAGTTCCATTCATGGGGTGATCAGCAATTTTCCTAATATCTTCAATGACTTGGTTTCGACGCAGCGCTCCGCACCGGGACGGGATTCCGGTTGCGGAGCGCTGGACCTACCGGAAATCATTCCCGGCCGGTCATGCGTCATCCCTGAGGCACAGTCTTTGAAGCCTTGCGTACGGCAAGAACGAACGCCGCACCAGGGTCAGCCAAGCCTTCCGCCTTCCGGCGGAGAGCCTCGCGGGCACGGTTCGCCTCAGCGATCCGGCTTGCGATTTGTAACTGACAAGTGAAATCGGCGATTTGTTCAATTTTTCTTCAAATTATTTGTCCTATTTGTTATCTCAGTCGGCCTGGCGGCGGAGGAAGGCCGGGATGTCGAGGTAGTCGAAGCTCGGATCGGCGCTCTTGGCCGGGCCGCTGGTGTCGGTACGGCTGGTGGTGACCATCTCTGACTGGGCGTAGTCCACCACTTCGTTGCCGGTACCGGTGCGCAGCACCACCGGACGCGGACGCTGGCGCATTTCCACCTGCTGGGTCACCACCGGACGCATGGGCTGGCGGGCAGCGGCACGGTTGAGGCCGGTGGCCACCACGGTGACGCGAACGTCGTCCTGCATCTCCGGGTCGAGCGAGGTACCCATGACCACAGTGGCATCTTCGCTGGCGAAGTCATGAATGATGCGACCGATCTCGTCAAATTCGCGCATGGTCAGGTTCGGACCAGCCGTCACGTTGACCAGGATGCCGCACGCGCCGTTCAGGTTGACGTCTTCCAGCAGCGGATTGTTGATGGCCGCCTCGGCCGCCGCTTGGGCACGATCGTCGCCACGGGCAGTGCCCGAGCCCATCATGGCCATGCCCATCTCGGACATCACGGTGCGCACGTCGGCGAAGTCGACGTTGATCAGGCCCGGTGCGGTGATGAGGTCGGCAATGCCTTGTACGGCGCCCTGCAGCACGTCATTGGCCGCCTTGAACGCGTTGAGCAAGGTGACTTCGCGGCCGAGCACCGACAGCAGCTTCTCGTTTGGCACAGTAATAAGAGAGTCGACGTGCTGCGAAAGGTCCTCGATACCCTTCATGGCCACCTGCATGCGGCGGCGACCCTCGAACGGGAACGGCTTGGTGACCACCGCCACGGTGAGGATGCCTTTCTCCTTGGCCAGCTGAGCTACCACCGGCGCCGCACCGGTGCCGGTGCCGCCGCCCATGCCGGCGGTGATGAACACCATGTCGGCGCCATCGAGCATTTCCTCGATGCGCTCGCGGTCCTCGAGTGCGGCCTGACGGCCCACTTCCGGGTTGGCGCCGGCACCCAGGCCCTTGGTGACATTGGCGCCGAGCTGCAGGTGCGTACGCGAGCCGCAGCTCTTCATCGCCTGCGAGTCGGTGTTGGCGACGACGAACTCGACGCCGTCGATGTTTGCATTGAGCATGTGAGCCACGGCGTTACCGCCGCCGCCGCCCACGCCGATGACCTTAATGACTGCATTTGGTGCGAGTTTTTCGATCAGTTCAAACATTTCCCGTCCTCCGTAGAGCTTCGTTGTCGTTGTAACCGCAGGTGTGGACCTTCCTGTCCCACCGCGGTGGCGGACGAACATCCATTCGTCCAAGGCTGGGCCTCATGCCCCGCCTATCAGAAATTCTTGGTAATCCAGCCGCGCAACTTGTCGACCAGGCCACCGACGCTGCCGCCGGACGGCCCACTGACCCGCATGCCGCCCGAACGCGAGCCATGCAGCAACAGGCCCACGCCGGTGGAATGCAGTGGATTGGCGATGACCTCGCCCAGGCCGCTGACGTGTTGCGGCACGCCGATGCGCACCATCTTGTGGAAGATCTCCTCGGCCAGCTCCAGCGCGCCTTCCATGCGAGAGGCGCCGCCAGTGAGCACGACGCCGGCCGCTACCAGGCTCTCGTAACCGGAGCGGCGCAGCTCGTCCTGCACCATTTCGAAGATTTCCTCGTAGCGCGCCTGCACCGACTGCGCGAGCGACTGGCGGGCCAGTCGGCGCGGCGGACGATCGCCCACGCTGGGCACCTGGATGGTTTCCTCGGCGTGGGCCAGCTGCGCCAGCGCGCAGGCGTACTTGATCTTGATCTCCTCGGCATGCGCGGTCGGCGTGTGCACGCCGTAGGCGATGTCGTTGGTGACCTGATCGCCGCCCACCGGCAGCGACTTGGTGTAGCGGATCGAACCCTGCGTATAGATGGCGATGTCGGTGGTGCCGGCGCCAATGTCGACCAGGCACACGCCCAGCTCCCGCTCGTCATCGGTCAGTACGGACTTGGCGCTGGCCACGGCCGATGGCACCAGCTCGTCCACGGTCAGGCCGCAACGCTGGATGCACTTGCTGATGTTCTGCACCGCCGCCGCCGCACCGGTGACCAGGTGCACGCTCGCTTCCAGGCGCACGCCGCTCATGCCCACCGGCGAGCGGATACCGTCCTGGCCGTCGATGCGGTACTCCTGCGACTCCTTATAAAGAACCTTGCGGTCGGCCGGGATCGCCACGGCGCTGGCCGCTTCCAGCACTTGCTCCAGGTCGCCAGGGGTCACTTCGCGATCGCGGATTGCCGCGGTGCCATGCGAGTTCTTGGTTTCGAGATGGCTGCCGGAGATCGATGCGTAGACGGAACGGATATCGCAGCCTGCCATCAACTCGGCTTCCTCGACCGCTCGCTGGATCGAGTGCACCGTGGATTCGATGTCGACCACCGACCCGCGCTTCATGCCACGCGAGACGTGCGTGCCGATGCCGATCACTTCGATCGGCTCGCCCGGCTCGTACTCGCCGACGATCGCCACCACTTTCGAGGTGCCGATATCGAGGCCGACCACCAGCTGTTTATCGTTCTTGGTCTTCATGTGCGGGGCGTGCCTCCAGCGTTCACAGCGTTCGCCTGCGGCGGCCATCGAACGGCAAATCCATTGGTGTAACGAAGATCGGCATAGGCAAAGCCCTCGTTGTGGCCGGCCATCAGCTGCGGATAGACATCAAGGAAACGGCGCAGGCGGCGACCGGCCTGGTCGCGATCGCCCACCACAATCTGGGCGCCGTTGCTCGTGGTAAGGCTCCAGCTGCCGCGCTCAGTGAGTGCGACGCCGGCGATCTTCAGACGGGTATTGCCGAACGCCTTTTGCGTTTCGGCGTAGAAGCTAACGACCTCAGCCAGACGTGCATCAGGGCCACGCAGATCGGGAAGTGAGGCGCTTGACGAGACATCCGGGACGTCGAACACCAGGCCCTGGCGACTGATCAGCTGCTTCTCGTTCCAGCGCGCGAATGGCTGGCGCTCATAGATGCGCAGGATCAGCGTATCGGGCCAGCGCTTGCGCGCCTCCACCGACTCCACCCACGGCAACCCGGCGACAGCCTTCTGCACGCCATCCAGATCGAGCGCGAAGAAACCCTTGCCGAGTCGCGGCATGACGACGGCACGGAGCTCATCTGTCGTCACGTGCTTGAACTCGGCCTGCACTGTCAACCGGGTCACCGGCCAACGATTGCCCGCAAACCATCCGCGCAGCACGCCGACAATCGGCAGTGCCACGAGCGCAATGGCCAGAACCCAGGCAACGAGGCGGATGGTTCCCCTCACACGCCCTCCCGGAAGCTCGTTTCGAGGACGCGCCAGCACAGCGTCTGGTAATCGATGCCAGCCACGGCGGCGGCCTTGGGCACCAGCGAGTGCGAGGTCATGCCCGGCGCGGTGTTCACCTCCAGCAACCAGTTGCGACCTTCACGGTCGCGCATGACGTCCACGCGGCCCCAGCCCGAACAGGCCAGCGCATCGAACGCGCGCAGCGCCAGTTCCTGCATCTCGCGCTCATCGTCGCCGCGCAGGCCCGGGCAGATGTACTGCGTGTCCTCGGCGATGTACTTGGCGTTGTAGTCGTAGTACTCGCCCTTGGGCACGATGTTGATGGTGGCGAGCACCTGTCGATTGAGAATGCCGACGGTGAATTCGCCACCCTCGATCAACGTCTCCATCAACATGTCGCCGGGATACTTCTGGGCGAGTTCGACGGCCGCATCGAGGTCTTTTTCTTCGAACACGCGCGTCACGCCGACGCTGGAACCTTCCCAGGCCGGCTTCACGATCAGCGGAAAGCCGACCTCGCGTGCTGCCGCATGGACGTCCGCACCACGCGGCAGCGCCTTGTAGCGCGGCGTCGGCAACCCGAGCGCCTGCCACACGAGCTTGGCGCGAATCTTGTCCAGCGAGAGTGCCGAGCCCAGCACGCCGGAGCCGCTAAACGGAATGCGTAACGACTGCAGCGCACCTTGCAGCTCGCCGTTCTCGCCGCCGCCGCCATGCAGGATGTTGAACACGCGCGCGAAATGACCAGCGCGCACCGCATCGAGCAGCGCCGGAATGCCATCGATGGCATGCGCATCCACGCCACGCGCCTGCAATGCGGCGAGCACGTTACGGCCGGAATCCAGCGATACCTCGCGCTCGGCCGAACTGCCGCCCATCACCACGGCGACGCGGCCAAACTGTGCGGGATCGGTAATCGTCTTGCTCACTTGTGGGTCCTCAGATGGCCGGTCTGCGCCAGCTCCACCGCCGCCGCGCCGATATCGCCGGCGCCAAGCAGCAGCAACAGATCGCCGTCGCGCAGCAGCGCAGGCAGCGTGTCCTTCAATTCGCGCGGGTGGTCGATCAGCACTGGATCGACCTTGCCGCGCGCGCGCACGGCACGCGCCAGCGCACGACCATCGGCGCCGGCAATCGGCGCTTCGCCGGCCGGATAGACATCCGTCAGCACCAGCACGTCGGCTTCGGCCAGCACGTTGGCGAAGTCGTCCAGCAGATCGCGCGTGCGGCTGTAGCGATGCGGCTGGAAGCCAACCACCAGGCGACGATCCGGCCAGCCACCACGTGCAGCAGCGAACACTGCCGCCAGCTCACGCGGATGGTGACCGTAATCGTCAACCAGCAACACCGAACCCTTGTCGAGCGCAATCTCGCCGCGACGATGGAAGCGGCGCCCCACGCCCTGGAAGTTTTCCAGCGCGCGTGCAATCGCCTCGGCTTCCACACCCAACTGCCAACCGATGGCGGCGGCAGCCAGCGCGTTAAGCACGTTGTGACGACCCGGCAGGTTGAGCTTGACGTGCAGCGCTTCGTTGCGTCCCGGCAGCCATAGGTCGAAATGCATCTCGAAGCCGTGCTGCGTCAGGTTGCTCGCACGCACGTCGGCGTCGTGAGTGTCGATGCCATAAGTCATCACGCGACGCGTGGTGGACTTGGCCAGCTCGGCCACTTCCGGATCGTCCATGCACAACACGGCCAGGCCATAGAACGGCAGGCGGTGCAGGAAATCGTTGAAGGCCTTCTTTACCAGCGCGAAATCGTTGTTGTAGTTCTCCAGGTGATCCGCGTCGATATTGGTGACTGCGGCGATCACCGGCGAGAGCATCAGGAACGAACCATCGGACTCGTCCGCCTCGGCCACGATGTACTGGCCTGTGCCAAGTCGAGCATTGGCACCAGCGGCATTGAGCTGACCACCGATCACGAAGGTCGGGTCGTAGTTCGCTTCGGCCAGCACACTGGCGGCGAGGCTGGTGGTCGTGGTCTTGCCATGCGTGCCCGCGATGGCCACACCGCGACGAAAACGCATCAACTCGCCCAACATCTCGGCGCGCGGCACCACTGGAATGCGTGCGGCGCGTGCAGCAACCAATTCCGGGTTATCTGCCCTGATGGCGCTGGAGGTCACCACGACGTCGGCGTCACCGATGTGTTCGGCGGCGTGGCCTACATGCACCTCGATACCCAGTTGTGCCAGACGCTGTGCGGTGAGTGAATTGGAACGGTCGGAGCCGGACACGGCGTAGCCAAGGTTGTGAAGCACTTCGGCAATGCCGCTCATGCCCACGCCGCCGATGCCAATGAAATGCACGCGGCGAAACGTACTCATCAAGTCTTCGTGTGCGAGCAGGCGGCGCGGCGTCATGCGGCCACCTCCATGCAGGCGCGCGCGATCACGGCGGCTGCGTCGGGCTTGGCCAGCGTGCGTGCGGCTTCGCCCATCGCGATCAGCCGCTCGCGATCTTCCAGCAACGCTTCCAGGCGCTGCGCCAATTGCTGTACGTCCAGATCTTTCTCCTGCATCAATTCGGCAGCATGCACGGCGACCAACGCCTCGGCATTGCGGGTCTGGTGGTCATCCACCGCGTAGGGAAACGGCACGAGCACGGCGCCGAGGCCGGCGGCCGTGAGCTCGGCCAGGGTGAGCGCGCCAGCACGGCAAACGGCGAGATCAGCCCACGCGTAGGTATCTGCCATGTCCTCGATGAAAGGCACGATCTGCGCCTCCACACCGGCCTTCGCGTAGGCCGCGCGCGCCTCATCGATGCCGCGGTTGCCGCACTGGTGCAGCACTTCGGGGCGCTGCGTCGGCGACATCAGGGCAAGCGCCTGCGGTACGGAGAGATTCAAGGCACGCGCGCCCAGACTGCCGCCCAGCACCAGCAGGCGCGGACGACCCGAGCGGTTGGCCATGCGCTCGCGCGGCGCGGGCAATGCCGCGATGGCGCCACGCACGGGATTACCCACCCACTCGGCGCCCGGCAGCGCATCGCTGAAACCGGCGAGCACACGCTGCGCGTAACCGGCCAGCTTGCGGTTGGTGAAACCAGCCACGCGGTTCTGTTCGTGCACCAGCAGTGGGCGACGCGTGATCCGCGCGGCCACACCACCGGGACCGGCCACATAGCCGCCCATCGACAGCACGCTGCGCGGCTTGATCTTGCGCAGCGCATTGAGCGACGCGAGCAAGGCCCGGGCCAGCATCAGGGGCGCCAGCAGCCGGGTCTTAAGGCCCTTGCCGCGCAAACCGCCCACCGGCACGGTGATCAAGTCGATGCCATGCGCTGGCACGACCTTGGTTTCCATGCCGCCTTCGGCACCCAGCCACACTACCGGCACACCCTGCGCGCGCAGTGCTTCGGCCACGGCGAGACCAGGGAAGATGTGGCCGCCGGTGCCGCCGGCCATGATCAGCACGGGTGCCTTTGCGCTCATGCGGTCACCGGCTCGCGCGCAGGCGCGGTGGCAACGGCGGTGTTCGCATCGGGCACGGCATTGCCCGGCAAGCGCGCCGCCATCTGGCGCGCGTCGATGGCGCGGTTGATCTCATAGGTGGTGCGCAACAACACACCGGCCATGGCGCAGGTCAGCACGATGGACGAGCCGCCATAACTGATCAGTGGCAAGGTCAGGCCCTTGGTCGGCAGCGCACCAAGGTTCACGCCGATCGACACCATGGTCTGCAAACCGAGCATCAGCGAGACACCAAACGCCACATAGCCAGCAAAGCGCTGGCCCATCTCCATGCCCTTCAGCCCCATGTAAAGGCCGCGACCTACGGCGAGCGCGAACAGGCTCATCACCAGCAAGATGCCGGCAAGGCCCAACTCCTCGGAGATCACTGCGAAGATGAAGTCGGTGTGCGCTTCGGGCAGATAGGACAGCTTGAGCACGCTCGAACCCAGGCCCACGCCGGTCCACTCGCCGCGACCGATGGCCATCAGCGACTGGGTCAGCTGGAAGCCGTCGTTGAACGGATCCGCCCACGGATCGATGAACGACGTGAGGCGACGCATGCGATACGGCTCGAACTTCGCTACGAACCAAAGCAGCGCCACGACGGGCAGACCCATGCCGCCGAGGTACATTGGCTTGGCGCCACCAAGCCAGATCATGCCGATGGTCACCGCGATCATCAGGATCGCCGAACCGAAGTCCGGTTGCAGCAGCAGCAACACCACGAATAGGCCTGCTACCACGATCGGCTTGAACAGACCCCAGAAGGAGGTTTCGACGCTCTCGCGATGACGCACCAGGTAGCTGGCCGTGTACACCACCAGAATCAGCTTCACCGCTTCAACCGGCTGGAAGGTGGTGATGATGAGATGCAACCACCGACGCGCGCCGTTGATGCGTGCACCGATACCAGGCACGAACACCAACAAGAGCAAAAAGATTGCAGCGCCCAACAGCAGATAAGCATTTTTCTCAAGTAGCTTCAGCTCGGTACGCATGGCCATGCCGGCGAAGACCATACCGATGCTGAGGAACAGCAGGTGCTTCTTTAGAAAGTAGAACGCGCCGATATGCTGGCTATCGGCAACAGCGATCGAGCTGGACGTCACCATCACCACGCCAATGCAGGCCAGACCGACAAGCGCGATCACCAGCGGCATATCGAAGCTGCCGCGGGGTCCCTGTCGTCGTTTGGCCTGGGTGGCGTCGAAGATCATCGTCAGCGCACCTTCAACGTGGCAAGGCCGATGAGCACCAGCACGACGCTGATGATCCAGAAGCGCACGATCACCCGCGGCTCGGGCCAACCCTTCAGTTCGAAGTGGTGATGAATCGGCGCCATGCGGAACACGCGCTTGCCGGTGAGCTTGAAGCTCGCCACCTGGATCATCACCGAGGCGGTTTCCATCACGAACACACCGCCCATCACCAACAACACGATTTCCTGGCGCACGATCACCGCGATGGCAGCGAGCGCCGCGCCGATGGCCAGCGCGCCCACATCACCCATGAACACCTGCGCGGGATACGTGTTGAACCACAGGAAGCCCAGGCCTGCACCGGACAGCGCGCCACAGAAGATAGCCAGCTCGCCCGCACCGGGAATCGAAGGAATGCCCAGGTATTCGGAGAACACCTTGTTGCCCGCGAGATACGCGAACACGCCCAGCGCACCGGAGACCAGCACGGTCGGCATGATGGCGAGGCCATCCAGGCCATCGGTGAGGTTCACGGCGTTGGAGAAACCCACGATCATGAAATAGGTGATGACCACGAACATCACACCCAGCGGCACCACCACTTGCTTGAACAACGGCACGTACAGCGCCGTCTCCGCTACGGGCAGCGAACCGGTTGCCTGCGGCGCGGTGTGGTAGAGGAATAGCGCGGCGGCCAGACCAAACACCGACTGCCAGAAGTACTTCCAGCGCGAGGCCAGACCGCGGCTGTCCTTCAGCACCAGCTTCTTGTAGTCGTCGTAGAAGCCGATCACGCCGAAGGCGAGCAGCACCGCCAGCACCAGCCACACGTAGCGGTTGTGGAGGTCGGTCCACAGCAGGGTGGAAATGGCCACCGCCAGCAGGATCATCACACCGCCCATGGTCGGTGTGCCGGCCTTGGACAGATGCGTCTGCGGGCCATCCTTGCGCACCACCTGACCGGCCTTCAGGTCGGCCAGCTTGCGGATCAGAGTCGGCCCGAACAGCAGCGACATCGACAACGCGGTGAGCGCGGCCATGATCGTGCGGAAGGTGATGTATTGGAACAGGTGCATAGCAGTGAAGTGCCGTGCCATCCAGTCTGCGAGTTCAAGCAGCATCGGATGCGCCCTCCCCTTGTTTCTTGTCGGCACGAAGTGCGACGACCACCCGATCCATGCCGGACGAGCGCGAGCCCTTGACCAGACAAGCCACGCCGCCGTGCATGTATTGTTTCAGTGCCGCGATCAACGCCGCCTTGTCGGCGAAATGTTCGCCGCGCTCGCCGAAGGCTTTCACCGCCGCAGCGCTCAACGGACCGACTGCAAACAACCGGTCGATGCCCCGCTGGGAAGCGCGCATACCGATATCCGCGTGCAGCGTTGCGGCGTTCTCGCCAAGCTCCGCCATATCGCCCAGCACCAGCCAACGCTCGCCTTTGGCCAGTGCCAATGTGTCGATAGCAGCGCCAACCGAACCGGGATTCGCGTTGTAGCTGTCGTCGATCAACATCCAGCCGCCGGGCATGCGTTCGAACTGCAAACGACCGGCGACGCCAGGCACCTGTTCGAGACCTTCCACGATGGTGTCCAGCGGCACGTCCAACGCCAGCGCAATCGAGGCGGCGGCCAATGCGTTGGCGATGTTGTGGCGCCCGGCGAGCGGCAACTGCACTTCGGCATCGCCCACGGGCGTGCTCAGCAGGAAATGTGAGCCGTCCACGCGCTGGTCGAGGATGTCCGCGCCCACGTCCGCCTTGTGGTCCAGCGCGAAACGCAGCTGGCGGCGCGTGCCGGCCAACCCCGCGAAGAAGCTGGCGAACGCGTCGTCTCCATTGATGATCGCCACGCCATCGACCGGCAATGCCTGGTACAGCGCGCCCTTGGTCTCGGCCACGCCTTCCACGCTGCCCATGCGCTCAAGATGCGCGGGCGCGATGGTGTTGACGAGGCCGATATCGGGCCGCGCAATGGCAGCGAGATAGGCGATGTCGCCCGGCTTGCCCGCGCCCATTTCCAGCACGGCGTATTCCGTGTCCTGCGGCATCGCCAGCAGGGTGAGCGGCAGACCCAGTTCGTTGTTGTAGTTGCCGGCGTTGACGTGCGTACGGCCATGGCGCGAAAGAATCGACGCGGTCAGCGTCTTCACCGTGGTCTTGCCGTTGGAACCCGTGATGCCGATCACCCGCACGTTGCTCTGTGCGCGCACGGCGCTGGCGAGATCGCCGAGCGCCAGCTCGGTATCGTCCACCAGCACTTGTGGCAGATCCGACTCCACCTTCCGCGTGACCAGCGCGGCAACGGCACCACGCGCCTTCGCTTCCGCGAGGAAATCATGACCGTCGACACGCTCGCCCTTGATCGCCACGAACAGGTCGCCCTGCTGCAACTTGCGGGTGTCGATGGCAACGCCAGCCGCGTCCACATCGGTGCCAAGCAGGCGTCCGCGGGTCCAAAGGGCAATGGTGCTAAGGCGCATCATGCACGGGTCTCCAGCGCATGGCGGGCAACCGCCATGTCGTCGAATGGACGCTTTCCCGTAGCGCCTTCCTGATACGTCTCGTGCCCCTTGCCGGCGATCAACACGACGTCGCCAGCTTTGGCCGAGGCCAGCGCGTCCTGGATGGCTGCAGCGCGGTCGCGCTCGACCTTGGCCGCTTCGGGACGACGAAGACCGGTGACGATCTGCGCCACGATGACGTTGCCGTCTTCGCCGCGCGGGTTGTCGTCGGTAATGATGATCGTGTCCGCCATGCGCTCGGCGATCGCACCCATCTGCGGACGCTTGCCGGCATCGCGCTCGCCGCCGCAGCCGAATACGCAGATCAGGCGACCTTCGCAGTGGGCACGCAGCGCCGTGAGCGCCTGCTCCAGGGCGTCCGGCGTGTGCGCGTAGTCAACCACTACCAGCGGCAGCTCAGCCACACCGCCCAGACGGTTCATGCGGCCGTTGATCGGCTTCAACGCCTCGACGGCTTCGATCATATGCGCGAACGATTCGCCTAGCGCACCCAGGCAGGCGACCACGGCAAGCAGGTTGGCCACATTGAAGCGGCCCAGCAGGCGACTGCGGATGGTGCGCGTTCCCCACGGCGTCTGCAGCTCGAATACCAGGCCCTCGGCGGAGGTGACAACGTTCGCCGCACGAATGTCGGCACCCGCGTCGCCCTCTGCGCTCAGGCGCAGCACACGCACGTCCGGCGGCAAACGGTCTGCCAGCGAACGGCCGAAGGTGTCATCGATATTGATGGCAGCCACCTTCAGCGTGGGCCACGCAAACAGCTTGGCTTTGGCCTCACCGTAGGCTTCCATGCTGCCGTGGTAATCGAGGTGGTCGCGCGTGAGGTTGGTGAATGCCGCCACCTCGAACGCCACGGCGGCTACACGACCCTGTTCCAGCGCATGCGAAGACACCTCCATCGCGACGTGGCTGGCGCCTTCATCGCGGAACGATGCCAGCAGGCCCTGCACATGGATCGCGTCGGGCGTCGTGCGTTCGCCTTCGCTGATCTGGCCATGAAGACCCGCGCCCAGCGTGCCGATGGTGGCAGCGCGATGACCGAGATGCTCAATTGCCTGCGCCAGCAGCTGCACGGTGGAAGTCTTGCCATTGGTGCCGGTCACGCCGATCACCCGCAGCGATTCGGACGGCCGTCCAAAAAAGCGCGAGGCGATTTCACCCACCTTGCCGTGCAGACCGTCAACCCACAGTACCGGCACATCCATCGGCGGCGCTTCGGCAACGGGCGCTTCGGCCAGCACGACGCGTGCGCCACGTGCCACCGCGCCTTGCGCAAACGTGATGCCGTGATCGCGCGTGCCGCGCAGGGCGAAGAAGGCATCGCCCGGACGCACCTGACGCGAATCGAGCGTGAGCCCCGAAACGACGATATCGCCGACACCTGGGGTATCAGCGATGCCATGGAGCAACTGGTCGAGGCGCGCACTCATGGCGTTGCCTCCTCAACCGGCGCGTCGTCCACCGCTTCGACGGTGGGCTGCTTATTGCTGGTCAAACCGTTGAGTCCCTGCAGCGGACCGCCGACGTACCAGCGGCCGATGTTGTCTGGGGGCACGTCCATCAGGCGCAGGGCGCCATCCATGACCTTGGCGAATACGGGCCCGGACACCAGCGCACCGTAGTAGCTGCCCTTCTTGGGGTTGTCGATTACCACCACGGCGGCCATGCGTGGCGCGGAGGCCGGCACGATGCCGGCGAAGGCGGCGCTGTAGTTGTTCTTCGAATAACCGCCCGCGCTGGCCTTGTGCGCCGTGCCGGTCTTGCCGGCCACGCCGTAGTTGGCGATCCACGCGTAGGGCGCTGCCGTACCGCCCGGCTGGGTCACCGACTCCAGCATCTGCACCAGTTCGTTGGCGATCTTGGGATCGATGATCTGCTTGGCTTCGTTGTCCGAGCCTTTGACGAAAGTGGGCAGATGCATCACGCCGTTGTCGGCGATGGTGGCGTAGCCATTGACCAGTTGCAGCGGTGTGACGTTGAGACCATAGCCATAGGCCATGATGGCCTTCTCAAGCATGCCCCAGCTGCGTCCCGGCTTGAGGTAGCCCGACGCTTCGCCGGGAAAGCCGCTGTTGGTGCTGTTGCCGAAGCCGAAGGCGCGAATGGTGTCGTACATCAGACCGGTGTCGAGCTGCATGGCGACCTTGGCGGCGCCGATGTTGCTGGACTTGGCGAGGATGCCGGTGGGCGACAGCATGCCGTATGCATGCGTGTCCCGGATGTCGTGCGAGATATAGAAGAAGTGGCCGTTGCCGGTATCCACCATCGGGCCGGTGGGCGAGAACTTTCCGCTCGACAGCGCGGCCGCCATCACGAACGGCTTGATGGTGGAGCCGGGCTCCACGACGTCCGTCATCGCGCGGTTGCGGCGACTCGCCGGGACGCTGCCACGCAGTGCGTTCGGGTTGTATGTGGGCCAGTTCACCATGGCCAGCACTTCGCCCGTGCGCACGTCGAGAATCACCATCGAGCCGGAGTCCGCATCGGACGCCTCGATGGTGTTCTTCAATTCGTTGTAGGCCAGGAACTGGATGCGGCGATCGATGCTGAGCGTGATGTCGCGACCCGGCTGCGGCGCGCGCACCAGCTCCACGTCTTCCACCACATGGCCCATGCGGTCGCGGATCACCCGCTTGGCGCCAGGTTTCCCGGCCAGCCATTCGTCGAAAGCCAGCTCCAGGCCTTCCTGGCCGTGGTCATCAATGTTGGTGAAGCCGAGCACGTGGGACGTTACCGGGCCGGACGGATAGAAGCGGCGGAACTCGCGCTGGCTATTGACGCCCGGCACGCCGAGATCGATCACGGTCTGTGCAGCGTCCGGCGACATCTGGCGCTTGAGATAGACGAACTCGCGCTCCGAACGCTGCATCAGGTACTGCTTGAGCGCACCCACATCCATGCCGATGGCGGCGGCCAGCTTGGGCAGCCTGTCCTCGTTGTCCAGCACCTCGGAAGGATTGGCCCAGATCGACACCACTGGCGTGGATACCGCCAGCGGCTCGCCGTTGCGATCGAAGATGGTGCCGCGCGATACGGCAATGGGCACTTCGCGCAGGAAACGCGCATCGCCCTGGTTCTGATAGAACGACTTGCGCACCACTTGAAGGTCGAACGCACGCGCCACCAGGCCCAGCGACGCCAGCCCCAATACGCCGACTACCAGCAGCATGCGGCGCCGAGGGCTGGGGGCCGCATTGCGGCGGCGAGTGGGCGGGGACGTCATGCGCTGGCGCGGCTTCATCGACGCACCAGCTGAATGTCTTGCGGCTTGGGATTGACCATGCCGAGCTTCTGGCGCGCTTCGTCATCCACGCGACGCGGCTCGGCCCAGGTGGCCTGCTCGAGTTCCAGCTTGCCGTACTCGATGTTGAGGTCGTCGCGCAGGTTCTGCAGGCGGGTCAGCTCGACGAACAACACGCGGCTCTCATGGCGCGTCCACACCACGGCAATGGCGCTAGCCAGCATCGCCGTGATCAGGAGCAACATGAAGAGGCCGCCGAGGACTTTCATCCGAGCTTCTCCGCCACTCGCAGCACCGCAGAACGGGCGCGCGGATTGACGGCCAGTTCGGCCTCGGAAGGAAACTGCGCCTTGCCCACCGCCGCCAGGCGCGCCGGTGCGGCGATCGCTGGCGGACCGCGCCGGCTGCCCTGCACACGTCCCGAGTGGTCGCGGATGAACAGCTTGACCGCACGATCCTCCAGCGAGTGGAAGCTGATGATGGATAGGCGCCCACCCACCTTGAGCAGCGACAGCGCCGCGTCGAGGCCCTGGGCCAGTGCGTCCAGTTCGCCATTCACGCGGATGCGCAACGCCTGAAAGCTGCGCGTGGCCGGATGCTTGCCCGGCTCGCGACGGCCGACCAAGCGCTCGATCAGCGCGGCCAGTTCGCCGGTGCGGGTAATTGGGTTTTCGGTGCGGTCTTCGACAATGGCGCGGGCGATCTTGCGGCTGAAACGCTCCTCGCCGTAGTTCCACAGCACGTCGGCGATCTCGCGATCACTGGCGTGGGCCAGAAATTCGGCAGCGCTCTCGCCCTGCGTGGTGTCCATGCGCATATCCAGCGGCGCATCGGCCATAAAGCTGAAACCGCGCGCGGCTTCGTCCAGCTGCGGCGAGGAAACGCCCAGGTCCAGCAGAATGCCGTCCAAGCCGCCGGCGGTTTCGTCCCACTCGGCCATGCTGGAGAAATTGGCATGACGGATCGACACGCGCGGGTCCGAGGCGAACTCGTCCTGCGCGGTGGCGATGGCGGTCGGATCACGATCCATCAGCAGCAGGCGCCCATCCGGACCCAGGCGCGACAGCACGGCGCGAGCGTGGCCGCCGCGTCCGAAGGTGCCATCGAGATAACGCCCGCCAGCCTGCACGGCGAGTCCCTCCACTGCTTCACCCAGCATCACCGGGATGTGCCGCAACTGCTGCTCGGCCATGCCGCGCACTCCCGCTCCCGTTCCGCTTTCAAATGAGCCGCACTGCCACCGTTGCCGGTTACAGCTGCAGCTCCGCCATCTCGTTGGTGATTTCGTCTTCGCCGATGGTCTGGCGGATCTTGGCCAAGTGGGCTTGCTCGCTCCAAAGCTCGAACTTGTTGCCCATGCCCAGCAGAACCGCTTTCTTTTCGATACCTGTCGTGGCGCGCTGGCTGGCTGGCAGCAGCAGGCGGGCTGCACTGTCCGGCTCAACGACGGCCGCAGCACCCACCAGCTTCATCTGCATGTCGCGATGGGCCGCCTTGACCTTGGACAGCGCGTTGACCTGGTCGCGCACCTTTTCCCACTCCGCATACGGGAACAGCCACAGGCAGCCCGATTCGAAGGGGTTGTAGGTGATCACCAGACGATTGGCGCACGCGTCGGCCACCAACTCGCGGTACGCGGTTGGAATGGCCAGCCGGCCTTTGTCGTCGACAGTGATGGCTGTTTCGCCCTGGAACACGACCGTTAGACTCCACTAATTCCCACGATTTCACACAGGAATCCACGATAGTCTCGCCCCCTGAGACTGTCAAGGGAATTTTGCTTGTGAATCAATGAGAAAGGCGGAGATGTGGCAGTAATTCCAGCCATTTCTGAGGAAACATCTGAAGGTGTTTGAAAGGCTAGGATTTTTTAGTTCCACGCCCTGCCTTTCAGCATGCTTCCACGGCCCCGGGAGAGGCCCCGAAATGAATCGCCCGTTCATGGCCACCCATACGCAGCCGTCACCGCCATGTCTGCTTCGACATGGCGGTGACGACCGGTACTGAAGGAGGCGGAGTCGGCCTGTAAGCCGGGTTCTGTACGCCTTGCGGCGCGACAGTCATTCCTCTCGGCCTGGCGTCACCGCCAGGCTCCAGCAACCTACCCGGGAACAACGCGGGCCGCGTTATCGTTCCCCTATTCGGTCTTGCTCCAGGTGGGGTTTACCGTGCCATGCGGCGTTAGCCCCGCACGCGGTGCGCTCTTACCGCACCCTTTCACCCTTACCACGCGCATCCGAAGATGCCGTTCGGCGGTCTGCTCTCTGTTGCACTGGCCGTCAGCTCGCGCTGCCCAGGCGTTACCTGGCACCTTGCCCTATGGAGCCCGGACTTTCCTCGATGCGCTTGCGCGCGACGCGACTGTCCGGCCGACTCCGCAAGGCATTCTAGTGGAAACTGGCGCTCAACGGGATTGAGAAACGGGTGAAGCGAATTGAACGGCGCGCAAGAGTGCAGCATGGCTGTCTCGTTGCGCACTCCGTTTCAGTCACGATTAGCCTTCATATAGAAGCTTGCGCGGCGCACCCGTGATCGCAGCGGCAAGCTTGGCCGCCTTGGCCGGCGGCAACTCCTCGCGCAACAAGGCGAACACGCGCCGGCCTTCGGCCTCACGCGAGTCGGTTTCTTCACCGCGGCCGGCGACCAGGATCACGCACTCGCCGCGCTGCTGGTCCGGGTCGTTTGCCACGCGCGTCGCCAGCTCAGCCAGCGGTTCGCCGATCACGGTTTCGAACAGTTTGGTCAGCTCACGCGCAAGCACACCTTCGCGCGCCGAACCGAACACATCGCGCATATCCGCCAGACTCTCCGCGACGCGATGCGATGACTCATAGAAGATGAGCGTGCGTGGATCACCCGCAAGTTCCTGCAAACGGGTACGGCGCGCCGACGCCTTGGGCGGCAGGAATCCCTCGAACACGAAACGGTCGCTGGGCAGGCCCGCCACCGAGAGCGCGGCGATGGCGGCACACGCGCCAGGCACCGGCGCACAACGAATACCCGCGGCTCGCGCGGCGCGCACCAGCCGGAAGCCCGGATCGCTGATGAGCGGTGTCCCGGCATCCGAAATCAACGCCACCGACTCGCCGCCGAGCAATCGCCGCACGATGGCATCCACGACCTCGCGCTCGTTGTGCTCGTGCAGCGCCACCAACGGGGTGCCGACGTTGTAATGCATCATCAGCGGACGACTGTGCCGCGTGTCTTCCGCGGCGATGACTGCGACCGAGCGCAAGGTTTCGATGGCGCGCGCGGAAAAATCGTCGCGATGACCGATCGGGGTGGCCACCACCCATAGCAGGCCCGTCTGAATCTGTGACATCTTGCTGCTTCCTCCGCCGCGAGGCGGCGATCCAATGGGCTATCATCGCCCATCCGCCGACGATGTCGTCAAAAGCTCGAAGGGATTTGGCCATGCGCTTGTACCGCGCCGCAGGCGTTGCCCTGCTGATTTCACTGGCAGTTACCGGCTGCGTGCCGCCATCGGCACAGCGATCCCCCGCCGAGATCGCCGCCAGCCAGCAGGCCGACGCGCTACAGCAGCAAGGCAAATTCGACGACGCAGCGCAGGCCTACCTCGCGCTGGCGCAAACCGGCAGCAACCGCGACCACTATCAGCTGCTTGCCGCAGAGGCGTATCGGCAGGAAGGCCAGATCGATCGCGCCGTGCCGTTTATCAGCACCATCCGGCGCCAGCGCCTGAGTGGCGACGAACCATCGCGACTGGATCTGTTGCAGGCCGAGCTGGCCCTGAAGCAGCACGACGCTGCGCGCGCATTGCAACTCACCACGCAACCGAACATCAGCGTGCCGCCCGCATTGCAGTTGCGCCTGCTCGAACTACGTTCGCAGGCTATGCAGCAAACCGGTGACTTCTGGGGCGCTGCACGCACGCGCGTGGAAATGGACGGCCAACTGACCGGCCTGGATCAGGCGCAGAACCGCAAGCAGATCGTGTCGCTGCTCACCAAGCTTGGCGTCGATCCACTCAAGCAACGCGCCGACGCCATGCAGCAGGGCGACCGCATGTTGCCGTGGGTCAACGAAGCATTGAGCCAGCTTGGTGTCGCGGTAGCTCGCCCTGCCCCTTCGCTGGAACAGGAAGTGGGCACCATGATTCCGGGCGAAGGAGCGAATGTGCGCGAAGGCTACAAGATGCCTGCGCATATCGCCCTGCTGCTGCCCACCAGCGGCAACGTTGCCGCGGCTGGCACTGCGATTCGCGAAGGCTTCTTCGCTGCGTATGCCGACTCCACACGCAATCACACGCCACGTCCGCCGGTGCGCGTCTATGACAGCGGCGGTACCGCTGCTGGCGCCATCAAGGCTTATCAACAGGCAGTCAACGACGGCGCGCAATTGATCATCGGCCCGCTCACGCGCGGCGAAGTGTCTGCCCTGTTTGGCCTTCCGCAACTGCCCGTTGCGCTGCTCGCGCTCAACCACCCTGACGACAAGAGCCTGCCCGCCAGCGGCGTGAGCGAGTTCGGCCTGTTGCCGGAAACGGAAGGCGCGCAGGCAGCCGACCACATGGCTGAAGGCGGCATTCTCAACGCCTACGTCATCATCGGCAGCGACGATTTCGCGCAGCGCGCCGCCAAGGCCTTCAAAGCCGAACTGGAAGCACGTGGCGGCAAGGTTGCCGGCACAGGCAACCTCGCGGGCAGCGGCGTCAACTACGCCTCGACGATCAGCGGCCTTGGCATGCCCACCGACACCGGGGGCACCAACAACACCGGCGTCTTCATCAGCATGCGCCCGCAGCAAGCGCGCCTGCTGCTTCCGCAGCTCAAGCTGGCGCGCATCAGCCTGCCGGTCATCGGCACCTCGCATATCTATGCCGGCGTGGACGACGCTGGCGCCAACCGCGACCTGGAAGGCGTCGAATTCTGCGACGCACCGTGGCTGTTCGACGTGCAACCGGGCCTGCCCAATCACGGCGACATCGCCTCACAATTGCCAGCAGCACGCGGCACCTCCGCGCGACTGTTCGCCTTCGGCATGGACGCCTGGAATCTTGCCCCGTACGTTGACTGGCTGCGTGCACACCCCGGCAGCTACCTGCCCGGCGCCAGCGGCCAGCTCACCGCCGACCAGTTCGGCCGCGTGCGTCGCGTGCTGGTGTGGGCCAAGTTCCAGGACGGCCTCGCCCGCCCGCTCAACGGCAGCCTGCAGATGGATACCGCACCAGCGCTGGCTCCGCCAACCGACAACGGTCAACCGTCCAACAACGGCCAGCTCAACAACGAATGATGCGTGCTGCTGGCGCAGTCTTCGAACAACGCGCCTGCGCGGAGCTACTACGCGCAGGCCTCAAGCTGCTGGCGCGCAACTACACCACGCGCTACGGCGAACTCGATCTGGTGATGTTCGACCGCGACACCGTGGTCTTCGTCGAAGTACGTCATCGACTGCGCGCAGCGCACGGAGACGCGGCCGCATCAGTCACTGCCAGCAAGCAAACCAAACTCATCAAAGCCGCCGAACTATGGCTGGCAACGCATCCGCAACGCGCGCATTCGAACTGCCGGTTCGACGTGGTCACCTATGACGGCCCAGCCGAAAGTGCTCGCATGGCGTGGATTCGCGGGGCTTTTGAAGCGCAGTAGAAGCGGCAGTGATGCGCGCCAGTCGGAAGAATGGGCGCCTCGCATCGAGGGCGTTCTAGCCCGGCACAACGCATCGATGACAATGTCCGCCTTGGGTCAGAAGCGGGCACTTTAGTACTAGAAGGTGTGTCCCTCATGCCGGACCAGCTCGCCCGTCGGCGAGTAGTAAAGAATGACGTCACCACCCTCAACAATTTCCTGAGCTCCCTTGCTGTCTTCATAGATCGGGTGCCCTGAAACCAGCCATCCGTCCGCAGTACGCGCGGCCAGGAAAATGCAATGCGTCCGGTAATACGGGCCGACGACCTTACCCTTCCAGTAAATCGGGCCCAAGTCGGAACTTCGGTCTTCGCAATAGCTAACCGTCGCCCGACGTGCCAATTCCACTATCTGTGCCTCGGTTTTGGCCAACCCAGAAGGCGTGGTTCCATCCTGCGCGAGGAAGGCAGCCCCGAGAAAAAGCATGGCTTTCATCTTGCCCCCCTTTAAAGAATAGTGCCCGCTTCGGGTCGGAAGCAGACATCGCGATTCGTGAAATAAGCCGAATCGAACGTTCCCTATCGCTGCACGCTCGCTGTGTACTCGTACGCCCTGTGAGCCGTGATTCCATCTCGCTGCTGATCAGCCATTGGATGTCCGATAGCCATGATGAAAACCTCGGGCCTAGTCTTTGGGCCTGTCAGCCGTAACTTCGCCGCTAGGCCACGTGTCTCTGACACGGTCGGTATTGTGTTGGCAATCGTCACCTCAAAAGGCGGCTCGCTTGCTTGATGCTCGTCACTCCATAGTTCACAAATCCGTCGAAAGCCGGCTTCATTTGCTTCAATCCAGACGCCGAGTCGGTATGGAACTTCACTCTCGTGCACGGGAAGTGGCAACGTCGCTCGTACGAAGTAATTGTCTCGCCTAATCACGCACAGGTCATTGGACTCTCGTACGTCACGATTGCGCTCGTCGCCTGATAGCTCTATGACTGCGTCCGGTCGAAAGAACGTGAGCTCTAGGCTTTCGAGCGCGTGGAGTTCTCCACATTGCCTGCACACGGCCAGGCCACTTTCCATGCGTATCCCCTGAGATGCATCGGGCACTCTTTTGACACCTGAAGTGTCCGCTGTGGGTTGCGGACATTGACTGACTTTCCAAGTAAGGCGGTCAGTATCCATCTGCCTTGATGCTTAGGACCATTCCCCCGAGCCTGTTGTCTTCGTCAAATAGGATCGTGACATGGCTACCGCGTTGCTCAGAGCCATAGGAGAAGCTCACATCCACCCGATCTAGCATGATGCCTTGGGCAAAGCGGGTCCCTGTCGACAAGCAAGCGATGGCCCCTAGGGCATTGTTGCCGGAGAACTCTACTGCGCCGTTCTTCATCAGATAATCACAGACAACCTCGCCAAGTGCATAGCCTGAAGACTCGCAACGTTTGGCGAAAATCGCCGTGTCTGGCGAAGTCGAATCTTTGAAGCCACTGCCCCATGACGTATGGAACTCCAGCCTCCGTGTGTCACCTTTCTGGACTGACGCAATGAATGCCTTGAGAGAAGGACACAATCGATCCTCCTGAGCTCTGGTCGTCGCATGGCACGAAAGGCCAGCGACGCCAAGCGCCATAGCCGAAGCGGCTTTCAGTACGCTTAGATGCTTCATGCGCCCCCCCCCTGAAAGCACGTGGTCGAACTTGAGAACATGTCCGCTACGGGTTGCGATCTCATCCGGTCGATGCAACACATTGGCAAAAACGTTTGTAAGTAATTGGAAGTTCAACGTCTTACTCGGCTGCCCGTTGAAGGGGTGTGCTACGGCCAGGGTTGCACGGCTCCTCAAATTTGGGCATTTCCGACCTTCTTGCTTTCGTTTGATGAGTACGGAGCCTAGGCGCCATCACAACACGCCCACGTTTGCACAATCTTTGGGTGTTGCATTGATCGGTTGAGTCCGCAGTCGAAAGCGGACATTAGAAGATTGACCTAGGGCGGACTGACCAGCAAATTCCGAATTAGAGGAAGTAACTGGGCTGGATGCTCGACCCATGCTATTCCATTCGCTGCGGCGCTGGGACTTCGGGGCTAGACTTGTTCCATGAAACTTCCCTCCGCCTTGATCGATCTCCTACGCACCACTTTCGGTGATGACGCATTCTCACTGGACACAGGCGAGCGTCTGGCTTACGCCTACGACAACTCACGTCGCAACGCGCTGCCGGATGCCGTGGTGTTTCCCACGGAACACGCGCAGGTGGAAGCGCTGGTGCAGGCCTGCCGCGTACACAAGGTGCCGGTGATCGGTCGTGGGCGCGGCACCAATACCACCGGCGCTACGGTGCCGGTGGATGGTGGTGTGGTGGTGAGTTTCGAGCGGATGAATCGCATTCTGCGTATTGATCCCGACAACCGCCTTGCGGTGGTGGAACCGGGGGTGCTCAATGGCGACTTGCAAGAAGCGCTCAAGCCACACGGCTTTTTCTGGCCGCCCGATCCGACATCGTCGCCCTGGTGCAGCATCGGCGGCAACCTCGCGTGCAATTCCGCCGGTCCGCGCACGGTGAAGTACGGCAGTCCGCGCGAGAACACCTTGGGTTTGCGCGCAGTGGCAGGTAGCGGAGAGGGTTTCCGTTGCGGCACTTACACGAGCAAGGGCGCGACCGGCTATGACCTCACGCGCTTGTTGATCGGCTCGGAAGGCACGCTTGCACTGATTACCGAGGCGACGCTAAAACTCACACCGAAGCCATCGGCACTGCGCACGATGCGCGCGACGTATCGTGATGTGGGCGCCGCAGCTCGCGCGGTGGCGCGGATCATGGCGCAGCCAGTGACGCCGTGTGCGCTGGAATTCATTGACGACGTGGCGCTCAAGCTTGCACGTGATCACGGCGGCGATAGCGTGCCGGTGGCGGGTGCGATGCTGATGATCGAGGTGGATGGCGAGCCGGAGACGCTGCCCAGCGCCGTTGAGGCGGTCTCGCGCGCTGCGCGTGGCGACGGCATGGAAGAGTTGCGTGTTGCCGAAACCGCCGAGGAAACGCAGGCATTGTGGTCGGCGCGCAAGGCGCTGTCGCCAGCGCAGCGCACTATCTCGCCCCACAAGATCAATGAAGACGTGGTGGTGCCGGTAAGCCGACTGCCGGAACTGGTCGATGGCATCAAGCAGCTGTCGAAGAAGCACGATGTGTTGATCGTGAGTTTCGGCCATGCAGGCAACGGCAATCTGCATGTGAACCTGCTGCCGCGAGACGACGCCGAGCGCGAACGGGCGCACGCGTGCCTGGCGGAAGTATTCGCGCTGGTCATTGCGCTGGATGGCACGCTGTCAGGCGAGCACGGCATTGGACTGGTGAAGCGAGAGTTCATGCCGTTGGCGTTGCAGCCGTCGACATTGCACCTGATGCGGAACGTCAAGGCGGCGTTTGATCCGGACGGGATCCTCAATCCAGGAAAGCTATTGCCACCCTGACCGCCCAGTTTCATGATGACTGGTGCGCCGCGAGGCGTAGTCAGTGACTGTCACGTCCGGCGCCAACAGGGGAAAACATGAACTCGCTCATTCGCAGCATCGTGGCATGCGCGTGCCTGTTGTCGGCCGCTTGCAGCCAGCAAGCTTTGCTCAACAAGTTCACGCCGCATCCGGAATCGGAGATCGCGCAATCCATCCTCGATCAGGTACGCCGCGGCGAGCTTGAACCGGTGAAGGCCCAGATCGCTGATGAACTTCGACAGACGCCGGACATCGACGCCAAGCTCCAGGAGGTCACGGCCTATTTCCCGGCCGGCACGCCCAAGTCTGTGAAGTTGGTCGGCGCCCAGACGTCGAGCGGCCCCAATGGTAGCCAATGCAACCTCACCTATGAGTACGAGTTTGCAGACGCCTGGGCGATTGGAAATGTCCAGTTGCAGCGAACAGGCGATAGCGTTCGCGTCACGGGGATCCATGTGTACCGCCTTGCGCAACCCCTCGAGGTAACCAACGCATTCACGCTGCGTGGCAAAGACCTCGTGCACTGGCTAGTGGCGCTGCTGGGCATTGCCATTCCGGCGTTCTGCATCTTCACGTTCGTGCTTTGCCTGCGCACGCCCATCGCACGCCGCAAGTGGCTTTGGGCGCTATGCACGTTGCTGGGCGTGATGACCGTGCGATTCAACTGGACGAGCGGAGCCTTCGATTTCCAGCTGCTTTCCGTGCAGCTTTTCGGCGCATCCGCCTTCGGCGATTTCTACGGGCCGATGATGGTGGGTCTCTCGTTGCCATTGGGCGCCATATGGTTCCTCGCTTGCCGGGAGGGCCTGATGACGAACGCGCGATCCAACGCAGCGCCGATACCGGACGCGCAGGAGAACGCTTGACCGTTCGCCGCGGCGCTCAGGAACTGCGGCTGGCAAAGATAAGGTGCAGGCCAAACGCAACGAACACCGCGCCTGCCAGGCCATCGATCCAGCGCGAGAGCTTGAGATAACCGCGGCGCATAGCCGGCAGCGCGAAGACGCCGGCCACGAAGGTGAACCACAAGAAGGTCTCGATCACCACCATGCCCCACAGGCCCCATCGGGCGCCGGTGCTGACGTCGTTGCCGAGGAAAGCGGAGAACACGCTGCCGAAATAGATCACCACCTTCGGATTGGACAGGTTGGTGAGCAGGCCAGCCCGCAGGGTCGCCCCGTCGCTCTGTTGCAGGGTGGCCACAGGTTCGCTGGCGGGCGCGGTCGGGGTGGCCAAGGCGCCACGCAACATCTTGATACCCATCCAGGCCAGATAAAGCCCACCAGCGATGCTGATGAGTCGCTCCAGCCACGCCAGCCGCTGCAGCACTAGTTGCAGGCCGGCCAGCGCCAGCGCCGACCACACCACTACGCCAAGGGTGATACCGAGCACGCCGAACATGGCCTGCCGGCGCGTGCGGCTCACTGCGGTCTGCGACACGAAAAAGAAGTCGGGACCGGGGCTAAGCAGGGCTACCAGGTGCACGACAGCGATAGTCAGGAACAAGCTCACGTCTCTCTCCTCCGGGGCGGAACCGCACATTTTCGCGGCGACGCAGCTTGTCGCCACCGCATGGGTTCCTCTAGGCTGCCGCTATTTTGGCACGGCCTTGGGACGCCCTCGGCCCTCTGCAGGGGATCATCGGAACGTCAGGACAGGCCCGCCAGTGCCCGGCCTGCCGGCACGATTGTGTCCGCCATACTCCACCGCAACGCTTCAACCAGACGAATACGCTGATGAGCCTACGACTCCGCCTGAGTGCAATGAACTTCCTGCAATACTTCGTATGGGGGTCGTGGCTGCTCACCATCGGCGCGTACTGGTTCCAGAGCAGACATTGGTCGGGCGCGCAGTTCGGCGCGATCTTCTCGACCATGGGCATCGCCTCGCTGTTCATGCCCTCACTCATGGGCGTGGTCGCGGACAAGTGGATCAACGCGGAGAAGCTCTACGGCCTGATGCACATCGGCGGCGCTGTGGTGTTGTTCTGCGTGCCGATGGTGCAATCGCCGGGCCTGCTGTTCTGGGTGATGTTGGTGAACATGATGTTCTACATGCCCACCATCTCGCTCTCGATCGCGGTGGCCTACAACGCGCTGAAAAGCGGGGGCAAGGACATCGTGACGGTGTACCCGCCGATTCGCGTGTGGGGCACGGTGGGTTTCATGGCGGCGCTGTGGACGGTGAGCCTGCTGCGCCTTGAAACCTCGTCGGGCCAGTTCTACGTGGCATCGGCGGCGGCGCTGGTGCTTGGCCTTTATGCCTTCACCCTGCCGCCCTGTCCGCCGAAGTTCGAGCGCAAGGCAAACCAGTCGCTGCTCGACACGCTGGGCCTCACGTCGTTTGCGCTGCTCCGCAATACGCAGATGGCGGTATTTTTCATGTTTGCGACGTTGCTGGGCGCAGCGCTGCAGCTCACCAACGCCTATGGCGACACGTTCCTGCACGACTTCGCCACGATGGATGAGTACAAGGATCTGGTGGCGGTGCGCTACCCGGCCATCATCATGTCGATCTCGCAGATTTCGGAAACGCTGTTCATCCTGGCCATTCCGTTCTTTCTCAAGCGCTTTGGCATCAAGACCGTGATGCTGATCAGCATGCTGGCCTGGACGCTGCGCTTTGGCCTGTTTGCCTATGGCGACCCGGGCCCGGGACTGTGGATGATCGTGCTGTCGTGCATCGTCTATGGCCTGGCGTTCGACTTCTTCAATATCTCCGGCCAGCTGTTCGTGGAAGGTCAGGCGGACCCTTCGATCCGCGCCAGCGCGCAGGGCCTGTTCATGCTGATGACCAATGGTGTTGGCGCGGTGCTGGGCAGTTCGCTGAGCGGGTTGATCATCCAGGCCTTCTTCACCCACGCGGACAACAGCAAGGACTGGCACGGCATCTGGATCACCTTTGCGCTGTATTCGCTGGTGGTGGCGGTGCTGTTCGTGTTCCTGTTCAAGCACAAGCACGATCCGGCCAGCGCACAGTTGCTGGCGCAGAACACGGGGCACTGATCGCCCGGGGTCATTTCCGCTTCTTGCGGTCAACCCCGCTTCTTGCCGTCATCCGAGCTTCTTGCTGTCATCCCGGCGAAAGCCGGGATCCAGTGTCTTCCCTTTGCCCGACATGATTTCCACGCACCACTCGACGTGAAAGGCGCTGGATCCCGGCTTTCGCCGGGATGACGGTGAGGCTGCGACCCGCGCTAGTGGCCCGGGGGAAACCGGCATAGGGCTCCGGTTACAATAGACGGATGCAGATCGGCCCTTACCGCATTGACCCGCCCGTGGTGCTTGCACCCATGGCTGGCGTCACCGACAAACCTTTTCGCCTGCTGTGCAAACGGCTGGGCGCGGGTTTGGCCGTGTCGGAAATGACTGCATCCGATCCTCGCCTTTGGCAGACGCGCAAGTCGCTGCGTCGTATGGACCATGCCGGTGAACCGGAGCCGGTAAGCGTGCAGATCGCCGGTTACGACCCCACCATGCTGGCCGAGGCCGCGCGCTACAACGCGGACAACGGCGCGCAGATCGTCGATATCAACATGGGTTGCCCAGCCAAAAAGGTGTGCAACGTGTGGTCCGGCTCGGCGCTGTTGCAGGACGAGCCGCTGGTGGCGCGTATCGTGAAAGCCGTGGTGAGTGCGGTAGACGTGCCGGTGACGCTGAAGATCCGCACGGGCTGGGATCGCGAACACAAGAACGCACTGGTCATCGCGAAGATCGCCGAGGACGCGGGTATCGCCGCTCTCGCCGTGCACGGCCGCACACGCGCCGACAAATACGAAGGCGAGGCGGAGTACGAGACCATTGCCGCCGTAAAAGCCAGCGTGCGCATTCCGGTGTTCGCCAATGGCGATGTCGTCACGCCGCAGCAAGCCAGGCACGTGCTCGACGTGACAGGTGCCGACGCGGTGATGGTGGGTCGTGGTGCGCAAGGGCGTCCGTGGATCTTCCGCGAAATCTCCCATTACCTCGCTACGGGCGAGACGCCGCCCGAACCGACGCCGGACGACGTCTGCGCCATCCTGGTCCATCATCTTGAACAGCTCTATGCGTTCTATGGCGAGCTGCAAGGTGTGCGCATCGCGCGCAAGCACCTGGGCTGGTATGCGAAGGATCGCCCGGAGAATGCGGCGTTTCGCGACGTGGTGAATCGTGCCGAGAATGCGCAGGATCAACTGCGACTGACGCGCGATTATTTTGCTGCCTTGCAGGAAGGCGTCCGCCTCGCTGCCTGATCGACGACATCGGGCCGCACGTGGCGGCCCGATGAAGCGACCACTTACCTGGAATTACCTGGAAAGTTCCAGCTGGGTGGAATTGATCCAGCCCTTGTTGCCCAGTTCGTCCTCGACTTCCCACATCGCACCTTGCTTGTTGCTGGTGGGGTAGAGCGTCATGCCCGGGGTGACGTCGCGCACGGGCTTGCCACCCGATGCACTGGAGAGCATGCGAGCCTTCGTGACCACGGTCACCGACTGCCGGGCGTTGGACTGCGCCGCGTTGCCGGAAAGACCGCCCAGCTGCGTCACCATCTCGGTATACGCCTGCAGATAGGCCATGGTGATGACCTGTCCGACCGTGGTGTTGGCGTAACCGCCGACACCGGCAGCGCCAAGGCCTGAGCCACCAAATAGCGCTCCGCCCGCCCCGAAGCCCATATCGGTCTTCTTCGCACTGCCTTCGGTCATGGCCACCTGCTCGGAGGAGCGCACGTCAGTCAGCGTCAGCACCACATCAGCGGCCTTGGTGGAGAAGTTGATGTTGCCGGCGATAGCGCCCGCCCTGCCGCCGATCAAGCCACCGACGAGACCGCCGATGGCGCTGCCGCCGGCGTCGCGGTTGCTGGAGACGAGATCGGGTACCAGCACGTAGTCCGCAGCCTTGACCTGGCCTTTGCCGAGGTTCGACTGCGCGCGCAGCTCACCATCGGAGGCAAGCGCGCGTTCACGCATGGCCGCATCCATGCCTGCGCCGCGATCGAGCAGGGTGAAGCAGCCGGACTTGTTGACGAACACTTTGATGAGCTTCGACGGCGCCGGCAGCTGTTGGCCGGTCCACCAGTTCGTGGTGGCTTCGGGCTCATTGACTGCCACGGTGCCCAGCTTGTGAGTACATGCCGGGATCTGTGCTTCCTGCGCCTTGCGCTGCTCCTGCACGCTCTGCGTCGCGCCCTTCG
This sequence comes from Dyella sp. OK584, assembly GCF_057787755.1. Classification (NCBI taxonomy): domain Bacteria; kingdom Pseudomonadati; phylum Pseudomonadota; class Gammaproteobacteria; order Lysobacterales; family Rhodanobacteraceae; genus Dyella; species Dyella sp. OK584. The sequence goes on along the minus strand of NZ_CM173542.1, from coordinate 1,868,948 downwards.
CATCCATGGTGCTGCAGCCCGCCGTGGTGGCCACAAGGCCACACAGGGCCATCACCGTCACACCAAATTTCCAATTGCTTTTCATTACCACTCCCTAGCCTTGTCGAATCGAGTCCTTTCGAGGTCGCATCTGCAGCAGCGGACCCAGGCGCTGCTCCCAGACACCGATGGTGCAAACCATCAGCCCGACAGGCTCGCAGGACGCGGCAACACTTCGATACTTCATCCGGCTCGTGTTTGTGTGGGCGCAGTCGCTTTGGCATCGCGGAGTGTTCTTCTTTGCGACGGGCCGTGCCGCAAACCCTTGCGCCTGGCTTCGAGGCATGATCGCGCTTTGCTTATCGAGGCGAGTTCATGCCGCCGTCCCGCACGCGCCGATCGACCTGGTCAAGGACGATGCTTGTGCCTTTGCTCGTTGCTGCGTGCCTGGCTTTGGCTGGCTGCGAAGCGACGCTGTTCGCTGGACTCAACACCACCGATCAGCACAAGGGCATCGAACAGCGGCGCGATATCGAGTTCGACCACGAGCACTTGCTTGCACTCGATGTGTATAAGCCGATGGATACGGAACACGCGCCGGTGGTGGTGTTCTTCTACGGTGGTGACTGGGCGCGTGGCGAGCGCGCGTGGTATCGCTTTGTCGGCACTGCGCTGGCCGCACAAGGTGTGGTCGTGGTGATTCCCGATTACCGCAAGGTGCCTCAGGTGAAGCTGGCGGGTTTCATGCAGGACGCGGCGAATGCGGTCGCCTGGGCGCACGAACACGCCGGTGAATTCGGCGGCTCACCGGACGACATCTTCGTGATGGGGCATTCTGCAGGCGGCCAGATCGCTGCCTTGCTGGCCACCGATACGCAGTGGCTCGGCACGCATGGTTTGCAGCCGGTGAATCTTGCGGGATTCATCGGCCTGGCCGGCTGCTACGACTTCGTGCCGGTGCCGGCCGACGACAAGGACATGCTCAGCGCCTTCGGCAACACACTCGACGAGCAGCGCCTGGGTCAACCGGTCTCTTACGTGCATGGCGCCGAGCCGCCCATGTTGCTGCTACAGGGCATGAGCGACCGCGAAGTGAGGCCGTCCAATGCGATTTCGTTGAACCGGGCGATGCAGGCTCAACACGGGGACGTGACACTGAAGCTCTATCCGGGCGTGGGCCATGAGGCGCTGCTGTTCGCCCTGTCGCGCCCGATGCATGCCGATGCCCCGACGCTTGGCGACATTCTCGCCTTTGTGCGCACACACCCCAGGCCCAAGACGCAAACCGGCATGCCCTGACGGCGACTTCGCGTCGACACAACCGGGCGTACGGTATGAGCGCTCGGTACAACAGGCCGAAGGCGCAGCGCCCATGAACAGCATCGTCACTGGCGAGTTTCCGTACATCCACGGCTTTTCTTCCGACGAGCAATCGCGGCTGATCCGGCAGGCGCGCATGTTCGAAACCGCGCTGTTCAGTCATATCGACTACAGCGAAGCCACGCGCCTGCTGGAAGTGGGCAGTGGTGTGGGTGCGCAGACGGAAATCCTGTTGCGCCGCTTCCCCAACCTGCAGGTGACGGGTATCGATCGTTCGGAGGCACAACTGGCCGCGGCCGAGCGCAACCTCGCCGAGACCGCGTGGTGCAGTGCGCGCTACACACTGGAGAAGGCTGATGCCACCGACCTGCCCTTCGCTGACCGCAGTTTCGATGCGGCATATCTGTGCTGGGTGCTGGAACACATGCCTAGCCCCGCACGCGTGCTGACCGAAGTGCGCCGGGTGCTGAGTCCGGGTGCCGTGGTCTATGTCACCGAGGTACTCAACTCCTCGTTTTTCCTCGACCCGTATTCACCGCATCTGCTGCGCTACTGGATGGCCTTCAACGATCACCAGTACGACAGCGGCGGCGATCCGTTCATTGGCGCCAAGCTGGGCAACCTGCTATTGGCCGGCGGCTTTCGTGACGTGCAGACGGAGGTGAAGAGTTTTCACCTGGACAATCGCCAGCCGGGCAAGCGCAAGCAGATGATCGAGTTCTGGCAAGAACTGCTGCTCTCGGCAGCCAACCAGCTGATGGCCACTGGCAAGGTCGACGCCGCCACCGTTGAAGGCATGCGTCAGGAATTGCAGGCCGTGCGCAACGATCCGAACGCGGTGTTCTTCTTCGCGTTCGTGCAAGCACGCGCAACGGTTTACTGAGCCGGCACGTGCACCACAAAACCGTAGTGAGCGAGCACGGGTTTGAGTGCGCCAATCCACAGCGCATAGCCGGCCGGCGTCATGTGCAGGCCATCCGGAAGGAACAGCTCGGGACGCGGCTTGCCTTGGGCGTCCAGCATGAGCGGCCCGATGTCGACGAAGCGCACGCCCTTCTGCGTGGCAGCCCAGGCACGAATCATCTCGTTCGCTTCCCTCATCTGCGGCCACAGTGCCAGACGCGACAGGCTGGGCTTGATGGATACGTAAACCACCGGCACACCGGGCACACCTTTGCGTGCGCGGGCCACGAAGGCCTGGAACGAGGCCAGCACCTGCGCCGGTGTGGCGCCGTCGTGCATATCGTTGTCGCCGGCGTACATGACAATCAGGCGCGGTTGGTACGGCCATACGATGCGGTCGGCGTAATAGGTGGAATCGGGAAGTGCCGAACCGCCGAAGCCGCGGTTGATCACCGGGATGCCGGGGAAATCCTGGGCCAGAGACTTCCAGTGCTCGATGGACGAGCTGCCGATAAACAGCACGCCGCCCGGTGCGGGCGGATGTTCGCGGTCCGCGGCGACAAAGGCGTCGATGTCCGGCTTCCAATGTGCCGGGCCGATGCTATCCGCGAGCGCGCCAAACGACAGTGCGCTGAGCAGTAGCAAGACGGTCAGCGCGCGCCAGTTCAGTCGCTTCATTGGGCTCTCCTCCAGAACATTCGTCGGATGCGGACGTTCGATTATGGGTGCCGCGGCAGGTATCGCCAAACGCCAAATAGCCCGTCATGGAATAGCCCGTCATTCCAGCGAAAGCTGGAATCCAGCGTCTTTCACGCCCCACAAAGGCACTGGATCCCAGCTTTCGCTGGGATGACGAGCAAAGACTTTTCAAGCAGGCCGTAACACCCGACGCCGATCTGATCCCGGCGACCCCACCACTGGTCCCCGCTAAGCCTCTGCTCATCACACTGCACTTGTTCCACCTACCAGACGGCGCAGAGTGACGGCTTCCGACACAGGAGGAGTCCACCATGCACCGCCGCGATCTGCTCAAGGCTGCCCTGACCCTGCCGTTGCTCCCCTGGCTGGCATCACCGGCACTCGCCTCCGCCGAGAAAGCCTTGAGCGCCGGGGCGCGGCTCCGCTCACGGGTGCGGCCCGGTGAGGCGGGTTGGCCCACATCAGCGCAATGGGAGCGGCTCAACCATTCGGTGGGTGGACGCCTGAAGCCGCTGCGTTCCCCCTTCGAAAACTGCACCGCCAACGACGCCGCTTGCCGCGAAGCGCTGGCGCAGATCAAGAATCCCTATTACATCGGCGATGAGCCGTCGCTCACCCAGACCAGTGGCTGGGTTGATGCCTGGACCTCGCGCCCCAGCGTCTACGCCGTGGCCGCGCAACAGACGTCGGATGTGGTGGCGGCGGTGAACTTTGCACGTGAGCATCACCTGCGCCTGGTGGTCAAAGGCGGTGGCCACAGCTATCAGGGCACATCCGATGCGCCGGACTCGCTGCTGATCTGGACGCGCCACATGAACAAGGTCACCCTGCATGACGCGTTCGTGCCCAAGGGTTGTGAGGGCTTGCTCGCGCCCGTGCCGGCCGTGACGGTGCAGGCAGGCGCCATGTGGGTCGACGCCTATGACGCCGTCACCACCCAGGCCGGCCGCTATGTACAGGGCGGCGGCTGCAACACGGTGGGCGTGGCGGGGCTGGTGCAAAGCGGTGGCTTCGGCAGTTTCTCCAAGAACTTCGGCACGGCCAGCGGCGGGTTGCTGGAAGCGGAAGTGGTCACCGCCGACGGCAAGGTGCGCGTGGTCAACGCGCGCAAAGACCCCGAGTTGTTCTGGGGCATCAAGGGCGGTGGTGGCGGCAGCCTGGGCGTGGTGACGCGGCTGACGCTGCGCACGCACGAGCTGCCGGAAACCTTTGGCGCTGTATTCGGCGCGATCCAGGCCGATTCGGACGCGGCCTACCGGGCGCTCATCGCGCAGACCATTCGCTTCTATCGCGACGCACTGTTCAACCCGCACTGGGGCGAGCAACTGGTGTTTCGCGGCGACAACACGCTGCGGCTGTCGATGGTGTTCCAGGGCATGGACCAGGCCGCAGCGGAAAAAGTGTGGGCGCCCTTCCTCGCCTGGGTGCGCGAGCGCAAGGCCTATCGCTTCAAGGACGAGGTGCGTGTCATCGCGCTGCCGGCGCGGCATTTCTGGGACGCGGACTTTTTCCGCCAGCACGCACCCAGTCTGATCGTGCCGGACAGCCGGCCTGGCGCGCCGCGCGACCATGTGCTGTGGGCAGGCGACCAGGGCCAGGTTGGACAGTTCATCCATGGCTACCGCTCGGCCTGGCTGCCACAGTCGCTGCTCGATGACAGCCAGCAGGCCGCGCTTGCCGACGCGCTGTTCTCCGCAACTCGCCACTGGGGCATATCACTGCACTTCAACAAGGGCCTGGCCGGCGCACCGGCCGATGCACTGGCGCGCTCACGCGACACGGCGATGAATCCGGGGGCCATGGATGCGTTCGCGCTGGCCATCACTGGCGGCGAGAGCGAGCCGGCATTCCCGGGCATGCCCGGATCCGGGCCAGATCTGCCCAATGCTCGCAGGGAGGCCGCGCGCATTGACCAATCAATGGATGCGCTACTCGTAGCCGCACCCGCAGCGGGCTCTTACGTCTCGGAAAGCAACTACTTCGAACGTGATTGGCAGGCCTCGTTCTGGGGCACCAACTACGCCCGCCTGGCCGCCGCCAAGAACAAATATGACCCCGAAGGCCTGTTCTTCGTTCGTCATGGCGTGGGCAGCGAGAGCTGGAGCGAGGATGGGTTCAGCCGCCTGCAAACGGGTATCTGAACCTTCGAACCGGCCGCAAACCCCAGCGCTCCGGGCTCCCTGCGACCCGGCTGCGTTATGCTCCCGCCGATTTGGTGACCCGCGGGCCGCTTTGGCGTGCCATTTCGGGCCGCGCCAAAAGGCCGCAAAGCCGTCCAAATGGCTGAATCGGCATGAAATCGTCATGACCCGCCCCCATGCTGAGGCTGCAAAGCGGGGACACCCCGTGTATCATGCGCTACCCCATTTATCTCTCTATCCGTAAGGAAGGATATATACCGCGATGAGCAACTTCCTCTTCACCTCCGAGTCGGTTTCCGAAGGCCACCCGGACAAAGTCGCCGACCAGATCTCCGATGCCGTCCTCGATGCGATCATCGCGCAGGATCCGCGTGCGCGCGTGGCCTGCGAAACGATGGTGAAGACAGGCGTCGCGATCGTCGCCGGCGAGATCACCACCAGCGCCTGGATTGACCTGGAAGCGCTGACCCGCAAGGTCATCGTCGACATCGGCTATGACTCCTCCGAGGTCGGCTTCGATGGCGAGACCTGCGGCGTGCTGAACCTCATCGGCAAGCAGTCGCCGGACATCAACCAGGGCGTGGACCGCAAGAAGCCGGAAGAACAGGGCGCTGGCGACCAGGGCCTGATGTTCGGCTACGCGACCAACGAGACCAAGGACTTCATGCCGGCGGCGATCTACTACTCGCACCGCCTGGTCGAGCAGCAGGCCAAGGTCCGCAAGAAGAAGAACTCGCCGCTGCCGTGGCTGCGCCCGGACGCCAAGAGCCAGGTCACCCTGCGCTATGAAGATGGCGTGGCGACCGCTATCGACGCCGTGGTGCTGTCGACCCAGCACGATCCGAGCGTGAAGCAGAAGGATCTGATCGAGGCCGTGCGCGAGCACATCCTCAAGCCCGTGCTGCCCGCCAAGCTGCTGCACAAGGGCACCAAGTTCCACATCAACCCGACCGGCAAGTTCGTGATCGGTGGCCCGGTGGGCGACTGCGGCCTGACCGGTCGCAAGATCATCGTCGATACGTACGGCGGCTGGGCCCGTCACGGTGGTGGCGCGTTCTCGGGCAAGGATCCGTCCAAGGTCGATCGTTCGGCTGCCTACGCCGCGCGTTACGTGGCCAAGAACATCGTGGCTGCCGGCATCGCTGACCGTTGCGAAGTTCAGGTGAGCTATGCCATCGGCGTGGCCGAGCCGACCTCCATCTCGGTCACCACCTTCGGCACCGGCAAGATCGCCGACGAGAAGATCGAGAAGCTGATCCGCAAGCACTTCGACCTGCGCCCGTACGGCATCATCAAGATGCTCGACCTGGTGCACCCGATGTACCAGCAGACCGCGAGCTACGGCCACTTCGGCCGCACCCCGTACGAGGTGAAGGGTCCGGACGGCAAGACCTACACCGCGTTCTCGTGGGAAAAGACCGACAAGGCCGAGGCGCTCCGCGCCGATGCCAAGCTGAAGTAAGCGACACGCTTGCCTCACACGAAAACGGGCCGCGCAAGCGGCCCGTTTTTTGTTGCCCGGCCTTTCTGTAGAAGCGCACCCTCTGCGCGAAAAGCCCACAACGCGACGACGCGGTGATCTTGTAGCGTTGCGGTCACGCACAGCGTGCACTCCCGCACTTATCTACCGCACCTCAAACGAAAACGGGCCGCTTGCGCGGCCCGTTGTTCTTCAGCTCGCCCGGCTGGGGCGGCAGATCATTTGTCGGGCGAACCGCTGACCGAGGCCACCTTCTGTCCGGCGGCAGCTACCTTGGTGCTGCGTGCGCTATTCGTAGCCGGGCACGTCCCGCTCTTTTTCTTCTTCGAACACGTTGCCGTGGCCACCGCCGTATCGCCCTTGGTCGTGCGGCGATGATGGCGGCGCGAGGTCGGCGTGGCGTCGGCCAGAGCCTTCGCGGAGGATCTGCTGCGGCTGCCCTTGGCCGCGGCCGGCACCGTACCCACCTGCGCCACCAGCTCGGCCGGCGTTTCCTGGTTCTCGAAACCGTCGTCCAGCAGGCGAGCCATCAGTCGGTCGCGGGTGCCCGCGGTACGACCGCCGAGCACCACGCTGAACAAGCGGCGGCCATCCTTCACGGCGGTCGATGCCAGGTTGAAGCCCGCGGCATTGGTGTAGCCCGTCTTGAGGCCGTCCATGCCCGGATACTTGTCCATCAGGTTGTTGTGCCCGCGCACCAGGCGACCGCGGAACGTGAAGTCCTTGGTCGAGAAGTAGTGCGAGTACTGCGGGAAATCGTGGTACAGCGCCATCGCCAGCTTGCTCATGTCGCGGGCGGTGGTGGTGTCTTCCGGGTCGGGCAGGCCCGAGGCGTTGGCGAAACGAGTGTTGCTCATGTTCAGCAGCTGGGCCTGCGCATTCATCATCTCGACGAAATGGCTTTCCGAGCCGCCCATGCCTTCGGCTACCACAGTGGCAGCATCGTTGGCCGACTTGGTGATCATGCCGAGGACGCAGTCTTCGACCGAGATGGTCTGGCCGTTGCGCAGGTCGAGCTTGGTCGGCGCCTTGGAGGCGGCCCACGAGGACACGGGCAGTTCCTGCTCCATCTGCAGCGAGCCGTTCTGCACCGCCTGGAAGGTGAGGTACAGCGTCATCATCTTGGCCAGCGAGGCCGGATGTGCGGGCTCGTCAGGATTGACCGCCGTGATTACCTGGCCATCGGTCTCATCGACCACAATGGCCGCCGAACCCGCGTGCGTGATGCCCATGACACTGCCGGCGACACACACCAACAATGCGATCAGGCCACGACGCCAGGTGACCCCTTTGGCCGGCGTTACGGACTTGATAGCCACCCCGTGAACCTCGCTTCCAGCCTGCCGCTTACAGACGCTGCGAGACACTTCACTCGCGACGCCAGTCATGGGCAGAGACAATACTTGAATTAGCCGACATAAGTCCATGTTTCCATGGACGATAAAACGATAACGGCGCCTTTGGCGCCGCCTTAACGCAGATTTCACCGTGAAGGCTTTGTCTACGTGACCAGTCGAGTTTGCCCGCAAAAGGCCGAAGGCGAAAGGCTTTTTTCCTATCGGCGACTTCGCTTTTCCCTTGAGCGTCACTAGCGCGACTCGCAACGGCGGACAGGTCGATGCATCGCCTACAATGGGCGGATGTCCCTGATCCAACTTCAGCGCGTCGACTTCAGTATCGGCGGCCCCCTCCTGCTCGAACATGTCGACCTCTCCATCGAGGCGAACGAGCGCGTGTGCATCGTCGGTCGCAACGGCGAAGGCAAATCCACCCTGATGAAGCTCATCGCCGGCGAGCTCAAGCCGGACGACGGCGAGCTTCGCGTACAGAACGGCATTGTGGTTGCCCGCATGGCGCAGGAGGTGCCGCAGGGCACGGAAGGCTCCGTGTTCGACGTCGTGTCCGAAGGGCTCGGTGATCTCGGCCACCTGCTGGCGCGCTACCACCATCTGCTGCACGAAGGCGATTTCGATGCACTCGGCGACGTGCAGATCCAGATCGAAGCGCAGCATGGCTGGGATCTTGATCGTCGTGTTACCGAGGTACTGACCAAGCTCGAGCTGCCTGCCGACACTGATTTTGCCGCACTCTCCGGCGGCATGAAGCGCCGCGTGCTGCTGGCGCAAGCGCTAGTGCGCAAGCCCGATGTATTGCTGCTGGACGAACCGACCAACCACCTCGACATCGAGGCGATCGGTTGGCTGGAAACATTCCTCAAGAAGTTCGACGGCAGCATCATCTTCGTCACCCATGACCGCAGCTTTCTGCGTGCGCTGGCAACGCGCATTGTCGAGATCGACCGCGGCCAACTTACTGACTGGCCCGGCGACTACGACAACTACCTGCGCCGCCGCGAAGAACGCCTGCACGCCGAAGCGCAGGCGAACGCGTTGTTCGACAAGAAGCTGGCCCAGGAAGAAGTCTGGATCCGCCAGGGCATCAAGGCACGCCGTACCCGTAACGAAGGCCGCGTGCGCGCATTGAAAGCGCTGCGTGTCGAACGCGCGGAGCGGCGCAACCTCAGTGGCAACGTCAAGATGACAGCGGCCAATGCCCAGGCCTCGGGCAAGAAAGTGATTGACCTTGAGCACGTTCATCAGGCCTACGACGGCCGCGTGCTGATCGATAATCTCTCCACCACCATCATGCGCGGCGATCGCATCGGCATCATTGGTCCGAACGGCGCCGGCAAGAGCACCCTGCTGAAGATCATGCTTGGCGAGCTCAAGCCGCAGCGCGGTCACGCTACGATCGGCACCGGCATCCAGATCGCTTACTTCGACCAGCACCGCCTGCAACTCAACGACAAGTTGAATGCACTGGACAATGTCGCCGAAGGTCGCGACTTCATCGAATTGAACGGCAGCCGCAAGCACATCATCGGCTACCTGCAGGATTTCCTGTTCTCGCCCGAACGTGCGCGCGCCCCGATCACGCGCCTGTCCGGCGGCGAGCGCAACCGCCTGCTGCTGGCCAAGCTGTTCGCCCAGCCGTCCAACCTGCTGGTGATGGACGAACCGACCAACGATCTGGATGTGGAGACGCTGGAACTGCTGGAAGAGCTGCTCACCGACTACCAGGGCACCTTGCTGCTGGTATCGCATGACCGCGCCTTCCTCGACAACGTGGTGTCGAGCACCTTGGTACTGGAAGGCCATGGCCAGATTGGCGAGTACGTAGGCGGTTATAGCGACTGGCTATGGCAGCGCCCGGCCGCTGCGCAAGCCGTGGCAGCCGCGGCCGCCAAGCCCGGCCTCGTACGCAATGACTCCGCTGCCGCCGCAACGCCGGCAAAGCGCAAGCTCAGCTTCAAGGAGCAGCGCGAGCTCGAGCAGTTGCCGTTGCGCATCGAGCAGCTGGAAACCGACATCGCCACGCGCAGCGAGGCCATGAACGATCCCGCGTTTTTCCAGCAGGACGGCACTGCCATCGTCAAGGCGAACGAGACCCTCGCCGCCGTGCAAGCCGAGCTCGATGGCGCCTACGCACGCTGGTCGGAGTTGGACGGCTAAACGGCACTGCACGGCCGGTCGCGCACCGTGTGCGCGACCGCGCGCCTCACCCCGTGTTCTGCAACCCCTGCGACACGCCATTGACGCAAGCCACCAGCGCGGTCAGCAGGGTATCGTCGCTTTCACTCCCTTCGCGCCAGCGCTTAAGCAGATCTACCTGCAACAAGCTCATCGGGTCGACATAGGGATTGCGCAGACCGATCGAGACCTCAAGCCGTGGCTCGTTCTGCAGCAGGCTGTCGCTGTGCTTGAGGCGCAACAGCCAGTGGCGCGTTCGCTCGAATTCATCGCGGATCAAACCGAAGAAGGGTTCGTGCAACGGTCCGGCCAGCTTCGAGAACGCCTCCGCAATGCCGAGGTCGCACTTGGCCAGCACCATCGACACATCGTCGAGCATATTGGCGAAGAACGGCCAGTCAGTGGCCATGCCAGCCATCTCGCTCTCGCCAAATTCGGCGACGCCAAACTCCAGCGCCGTGCCCAAGCCGTACCAGCCCGGAAGAATTGACCGGCACTGGGTCCAGGCGAAAACCCAGGGAATCGCACGCAGATCCTGCACGCCACGCATGCTGCGACGGCGCGACGGGCGCGAGCCCAACGTCATGCGCTCGATCACGTCGATAGGCGTGGCGGCGCGGAAGTAATCCACAAAACCTTCGCGATCCACAAAGGCGCGGTAGTGCGTGCGGCTGCGCGCTGCCAGTTGACTCATGCGCTCTCGCCAAATGTCCTCACGCGGCTCATGCGTGCGCGGACGCAATGAAGCGCGAAGCACCGCGCCCACGGTCTGCTCCAGATTGCGTAACGCCAGCGCGCGAATGCCGTACTTGCGATGGATCACCTCGCCCTGCTCAGTGACGCGAAGCACGCCCGCCACTGAACCGCGCGGCGAAGACATCAGCGCCGGCGCGATGCGCGCACCGCCGCGACTGGCCGAACCGCCGCGACCGTGGAAGAACGACAACCGGATATCCGCGCCCGATGCCACTTCCAGCGATTCCACCTGTGCGCGTTGCAACCCCCAGCGCGAAGCCAGTGTGCCACCGTCTTTGCCACTGTCGGAGTAGCCAAGCATCACCCACTGGCGGTTGCCGCGCGAGGCAAGATGTGCGCGATAAACAGGGTCGTCGAACAGCGCGCGCAACGTGGCTGGTGCATTGATCAGGTCATCGACCGTTTCGAACAGCGGAGCAATGTCGAGCGGCACGCGCCCGTCTTGCTGCAATCCGCCGTAGCGAGCGAGCGCAAGCACGGCGAGCACGTCCGCCGCGGATCTCGCCATGCTGATGATGTACAGGCCAATAGCCTCCGCTCCATAACGGTCACGCGCATCGCCCAGCGTGGCGAAAACGTCATGCAGCGCGAGGGTGCCCGGCTCATCACTAAATGGCAGCGTCTGCTCCCCACCTGCATACGGACGTAACCGCAACGCTTTGTCGACAACATCTCGCATTGACCAGTCGGCGTCGCCCAGCAGCACCGCCAACGCATCATCATGCATACGCGAATCCTGCCGCACATCGAGCCGCGCCAGGTGAAAGCCGAAGGTTCGCACGCGCCAGATCAGGCGCTGCACCGCATAGGCGCCTGCATGCAGGCCACGATGATCGATCAGGCTGGCGGCGATCAGGTGAAGGTCGTCCAGCAATTCATCGACGGACGTATAGCCTTCCGGATGATTGTCGTCATGCGTGGCTTCAAGGCGCGCGGCAATGATCGTAAGAAGGCTGCGGTACGGCATGTCCGCATGGCGAGGCCGCACCTTGGCCGCGGCCTCTGGAAAGCGCACGCGATAGTCGAACAGCCGGCGAGCCAGCGCGCTGTCGACTTCCACCCGGTCCTCTGTCTGGCTGAGCAGACGCGCCAAACCGGCAATGTCCTCGATGTAGTGCTCCAGCACGTGCGCGCGCTGCGTGGACAGGCTGTTGGCAATGGTGGCGGCGCCAACATTCGGATTTCCATCCATGTCGCCACCCACCCACGTGGCGAAGCTGAGCAGGCGCGGCAGCGGAACCGCCACGCCATAGACCGTTTGCAATGCGTCGGCCAACGATTCGTACAGCGCAGGCACGATGCGGTAGATCGGGTTGGCGATATAGAAGCCGACGTGATGATGCTCGTCCTGCACGCTGGGACTGATCGGTGACGCCTCGGCGGTCTGCCAACCGGCACTGAGCGCCATGAAGATGCGATCGTCGTCTTCCTTGCGCTCCTGCGGCGTGCGTGACGGATCGAAGTTGTCGACCAGCGCGCGCACGATGGATTGCTCCTTTTCCAGTAGCGAGCGCCGCACGGCCTCGGTCGGATGCGCCGTGAAAACTGGTTCCACTTGCAACCGTTCCAGCCATTCGAGCAACTCGCCTGCCTCCACGCCTTGCGCTTTCAGCCGCATCAGCACATCGAGCAATGACTCCGGTTGCGGCGCGCCGCCCTCACGCTGGTAATCGCGGCGACGGCGGATACGGTGGATGCGCTCGGCAATATTCACTGCCTGGAAATAGGTGGCAAACGCGCGCGCCAGCGACTCGGCCTTGTCGGTTCCCAGCCCTGTCAGCAGGCCACCCAGCACATCCAGCGGTGCATTCTCCAGCCGCCGTTCGATGGCGGCGGTGCGGATGCGCTCGACTTCGTCGAGGAAGGCGGGAGAAATCTGCTCGGCCAGCATGTTGCCAACCATGGCGCCGAGACGGCGGACGTCTTCTCGCAAGGGTGCGTCGTGCGGGGAGAACTCAGGACTGCGGTGCTGGTTCATCGATGCCACGTTGCGGATGTCTGGACGTCCAAGACTACCCCAAGCGAACACGATTTGTGCACTGCCACAAACGCTTTCTTGCACGCCAACGAAAACGGGGCGCAGCGCGCCCCGTTCCCTGGATCGATCGCCACTACTTCAGTGCGATGCGGCAACCGTGGTAGCGGCAGGCTTGGCCTGCTTCACATAGCGCTCCAGCCATGCATTGGTTTCGGCCAACATCTGCATGATCGATTCGCGCGCGCGGTACGCATGCGCCTCGTTCGGCAACATCACCAGTCGCGCTGTGCCGCCGAGGCCCTTGATGGCCGCGTACAGGCGTTCGCTCTGGATCGGAAACGTGCCGGAGTTGTTGTCCTGCTCGCCATGGATCATCAACAACGCGTCCTTGACGTGATCGGCATAGTTGAACGGCGACATCGTTTCGTACACGTCCTGCGCCTGCCAGTAATTGCGCTCCTCCGACTGGAAACCGAACGGCGTGAGCGTGCGGTTATAGGCGCCGCTGCGTGCGATGCCGGCTTTGAACAGTCGCGTATGCGCCAGTAGGTTGGCCGTCATGAACGCGCCGTACGAATGGCCACCCACGGCGATACGGTTGCGATCGGCCACGCCACGACGCACGACTTCATCCACCGCTGCCTCGGCGCTGGCCACCAGCTGAGGGATATACGTGTCGTTCGGCTCCTTGCTGCCCTCGCCCACGATCGGCACCGAGAAGTTGTCCAGCACGGTGTAGCCCATGGTGAGGAACGCCTGTGGTCCCCAGTAACTGATGCGATTGAAACGATACGGCGAGTCGGTGACCTGCCCCGCAGCGTCGGACGATTTGAACTCGGCCGGATACGCCCACATCAGCATCGGGCGCGGACCGTCCTTCTTCGGGTCATAGTTCGGCGGCAAGTACAGCGTGGCGGTGAGCTCCACACCATCCTTGCGCTTGTAGCGAATCTGCTCCTTCTTCACGCCCTTCAGCTGCGGCAGCGGATGCTGGAAGTGCGTGAGCGCGCGCGTATCGCCATTCACGGCGAGGTCGCGCACATAGTAGTTGGTCGGCTCGGTGGGCGATTCGCGTGAGATCAGAGCGCGCTTGCCCTCCTCGTCCAGCAGTACCTGTGGCGCCTCGTAATAGGGCGCCTGCGAATGGAACAAGCGCGCACTCTGGCCGCTGCGCAGGTTCACCTTGTCGATGAAGGGACGATCGCCCTCCGGCGAAGCGCCCGCGCCGAGGCGATAGATGCTCTCGCCATCGGCGGCGATCACCAGACGCAGCTCACCATGCTCATCGAGCGTCGTGGCAGGCGTGCCCGGATCGCGATAGCGATCTTCCGACGAACCTTCGCGTACGAGCTGCGGCGCCTGCGTCGGATGATCTGGCGTCACGCGCCATTCCTTCACCTTGCGCGTCTTCCACCAGAACTCGTCGATCAATGCGAGCTCGCCGTTGCCCCACTGGGCGCCGGCATAACGGCCGGCCAGACGGGCAAGGGTGACGGGTGCCTGGTCAAACGGCGCGACCTGCATCTGCACCAGATCGCGCACTTCGGTCGGCTTGGCTGGGTCGCCGCCGTCCTGAGCCTCGACCCATACCAGCGTAGCGGGCGCATCCGCGCGCCATTCGATATCGCGCACACCGGTGGGCACGGCATCGTTGCCGGTAGGCAGGCCTTCCACTAATGGAAGGTGCGCGATCTCTTTCACCAGCTTGCCTTCGCGATCCAGCACTTCGATGCGGCGAGGGAAACTTTCCACCGGCACGAGATAGGAGAACGGTCGCTCCACTCGCTGACGCAGCACGTAACGGCCATCCGGCGAAGCAGTTATGGACAGTGTCAGCGCCGGCTCGCCGAGCGGAGTGACCTTGCCATCCAGATCGACCAGCGCGGACTGCGAGCGGAGGTAATGCTCGAACACACGTGCGTCATCTTCATTGCGCAGCAGATCCTGGTAGGTGCGGATGGCTTTCACGCCGCTGCCAGCCTGAGTCTGTTGCGTACTGGGGCCAGCGGGAATACCGCTGACGGCCGGCGCTGTACCCTGCCCTTCCGGCTGCAGCTGCACCAGCAGTTGCTTGCTGTCGGACATCCAGCGATAGCCGCGGCCGGCCACGGTATTCAACGGCAATGCGGTAAGTCGACGTGCCGTGCGGGCGGCCACATCGACTACCCACAACTCATTGCGACCCTGCCTGGCATCAACCTGATTGAAAGCCAGATATCGCTGATCCGGCGACCAACTGGAGCTGGCGATGGACAGCGGGGCAGGCAAGCCTTGGAGGCGGATCTCCTTGCCGGTGGCGACATCCATCAGCCACAGGTCGCTGCCGAAGGCAAAGCGACTCTGCGCGTAAGTACGCGGGTTGATGCGCAGGCCGGCCAGCTTCAGCTCCGGCTGGGCCACTACGTCGATGCCCGGCAATGCCGGCGTCTGGGTCAGCGCGAGCAGATCGCGACGCGGACTGATCGAGAGCTGTGGCGGGCGTGGCGCATCCACCAGGGCCTGAAGCGGCGCAGGCGGAGCGATATAGCCACCTGCCGGCGCGCTGACCGCGGCAGGGGCAAGCTGGGCAGGCGCCGCCAACGGGATCGCGGCAAGCAGGAAACCAACGAGGGCGAGACGCCGGAACGAGATATCCATGTCGTGGCAGGGCCTTTGTCGAATGAATTTGCGACCTTAACTGTCTCACCGCTCTCTGGGCGCCGGCCATCAGTCATGTGTTGGCGCCCGCCAACCCGGCCGTACCGGGGCGAAAGCGGCCGCGGCAGACGCTATACTCCAGAGTCCCGTCGAGGGGCGCTGCGACCGTTGGTTCGTGAGGCGGAAGTTTCCGCCGCAGCCCGCACTTTTCCGTGCCGGCTTTCACATCCCGGCCAGGCTCGATGGATTCTTTTTGTAACGGCGCCCGGTTAACGATGCGGCCTTTGGGTCGCAACATCCGGAGCTACGCCATGAACGCAGTTACGAAAAACACCGTCTCGCAGGACTTCAAAGTCCGCGACATCTCCCTCGCCGACCTCGGTCGCCGCCGCATCCGCATGGCCGAAGAGGAAATGCCGGGCCTGATGCAGATCCGCGCCCGCTACTCCAAGGACAAGCCGCTCAAGGGCGTGCGCCTGTCGGGCTCGCTGCACGTCACCAAGGAAACCGCCGTGCTGGCCGAAACCCTGCGCGAGCTGGGTGCCTCGGTGCGCTGGGCCTCGTGCAACATCTTCTCGACCCAGGACGACGTCGCTGCTGCCATGGCCGCCGGCGGCCTGCCGGTGTTCGCCTGGAAAGGCGAGTCGCTGGAGGAGTACTGGGAATGCACGCTGGACATGCTGTCCCATCCGGGCGAGTTGGGCCCGCAGCTGATCGTCGATGACGGCGGCGACGCCACCCTGTTCATCCACAAGGGTGTGGAACTGGAAGACGGCGACAACTGGGTCAACACGCCCAGCGGCAACCACGAAGAGCAGGTCATCAAGGATCTGATCAAGCGCGTCCATGCCGAGCGCCCGGGTTGGTTCAAGAAGGTCGCCGCCGAATGGAAGGGCGTCTCCGAAGAGACCACCACCGGCGTGCATCGCCTCTACCAGCTGGCCGAAGCCGGCAAGCTGCTGGTGCCGGCCATCAACGTCAACGACTCGGTCACCAAGTCCAAGTTCGACAACCTGTACGGCTGCCGTGAATCGCTGGCCGATGGCATCAAGCGCGCCACCGACCTGATGGTCGCCGGCAAGGTGGCCGTGGTATGCGGCTACGGTGACGTGGGCAAAGGCTGCGCCCATTCGCTCAAGGGCTTCGGCGCACGCGTGATTGTCACCGAGATCGACCCCATCAACGCCCTGCAGGCGGCGATGGAAGGCTTCCAGGTCACCACCATTGAAGAGACCCTGGGCCTGGGCGACATCTACGTCACCACCACCGGCAACAAGGACATCATCACGCTCGAGCATATGGCGGCGATGAAGAACAACGCACTGGTGTGCAACATCGGTCACTTCGACAACGAGATCCAGATGGATCGCCTCAACACCGCCAAGGGTGTGACGCGCGAGAACATCAAGCCGCAGGTGGATCGCTATACCTTCGAGAAGACCAATCACAACATCTACATGCTGGCCGAAGGTCGCCTCGTGAACCTGGGCTGTGCCCACGGCCACCCGAGCTTCGTGATGTCCAACAGCTTCTCCAACCAGACGCTGGCCCAGCTCGACCTGTGGGCGAACAAGGACCTCTACGAGAAGACGGTCTATCGCCTATCCAAGAAGCTGGACGAGGAAGTGGCCCGCCTGCACCTGGAGCAGATCGGCGTGAAGCTGACCAAGCTGACGCCCGAACAGGCTGCCTATATCGGCGTGCCAGTGGACGGCCCGTACAAGCCGGAGCACTACCGCTACTAAGCACGGGCCGCGAGGCCCATGTTGCGATACCAAGGGCCGCCCTCAGGGCGGCCCTTTTCGTTGGTCATCCAGGGCTTCTTGCGCGTGGCCAATCAGACGTGCGGATCAACGGCACTGTCCAGTGGCGCGAGCGATCACCGTTTGCTGTCACGAGCAAGCGCTGAGAGGCTGCTCGGTACAATCAACCGATGCAGCGGCGCTACCGGGAGCATGTACA
The DNA here is from genome assembly GCF_057787755.1 of Dyella sp. OK584. Lineage (NCBI taxonomy): Bacteria > Pseudomonadati > Pseudomonadota > Gammaproteobacteria > Lysobacterales > Rhodanobacteraceae > Dyella > Dyella sp. OK584. The sequence goes on along the minus strand of NZ_CM173542.1, from coordinate 1,851,563 downwards.
ACTTTCCGAGCAGGTTCTTCACATGCACCACCGTCGTGACGGTCAGAACACGACGTCCGGCGATGACGTCACCCCGATGAACCGACAAACTCACCACCAAGTGCTTGTCATCGTCGCAAAGCAACACTTCTGACGGAGTGACTTCAACGACGGTGAAGATCCCTGCGCGATCGCCAGGCCCGTAATCCGCCTCGGGCTTGAACCTGGAAACGTCATCGAGACTCCCTAGGTTCTTCAGGCCAAACAGCCTGACGGCACGATTGCGCATCGACATGAGCACACTGACCCATCGAGGCGTTGCCACAAATAGCCTGACATACCATCCAAAGGCGGTCTGAGCCGTGTCATCGACGCTGATGGACCAGGCATCATGAAAGCTTGCGCCAGGCAGCCGGGCTTCAACGAGGCTGGGGCTTGGGGCCTTGCTCTTGCGCGGGATCACGTCTTGCCCGTCCGCCAAGCCATCCATCTCCTGCCATCGGCGACCTGCGCGCCAACTGCCACTCCTCGTGTACCCGCATCCACTCAACGCGCCTGCGGCCCACATCCCATCACGCCCATCAACCCATGAAATGCCGGCACATGCGTCAGCCAAGGGGCCGACAAGGTCAGTATGCCAGCGAAAAGAATGAACACCGCTGCGACACGACGTGGCACCGGTTGCTGCAGCCAGCGCCCCACCCTGGCACCCGACCAGGTGAGCGGCAACATCACCGGCAAGGTGCCAAGTCCGAACACCGCCATGGTCAACGCGCCATCACGCGCACTCGCCTGCAGCCACGCCGCCGCCAGCACCGTCGTACTCAAGCCACACGGCAGCCACCCCCACAGCATGCCCGCCGCCAACCGACGCCCGACCGTATTGGCCGGCAGCAGCCGCTGCTGCAACGGGCGCAGCCAACGCCACACCCCCGCACCGGAACGCGTCAGCACACCGAGCCGGCCGCGCCGATCAAGCAGGCGTAGCGCCGCGATCACCAGCACTGCGCCCAGCGCCATGCGCATGACAGTCGCCAAAGCGCCGAACTCGAACAAGCGCAGCAATCCGTCACCAACGCCCCCCACCATGGCACCCGCCAACGTATAGCCGCCGACCCGCCCGAGGTTTAGCTGCAGCGCCGGCCCCCAGCCGGCACGCGGCGACCACACCGAAAAACCCGTGGCGATGCCACCGCACATCGCCGCGCAATGCACACCGCCCAATAGGCCGGTAAGCAGCACGGCCGGCAACGCCAGGGCATTAAGCGCCATGGCTGCCATCCTTCAGTTTGTCGCTTTCTTCCGTCAAAGCGCGCGCCGGCGGGTCTTCGCTCAGGATATCCAATGCCGGCGTATCCATATCGTCGAACTGTCCCTTGCGCACCGCCCACACGAACGCACCGATCGCCGCCACCAGCAGCATCAGGCTCAACGGGATGAGCATCAGCAGGATGATCATGAGGAAGACTCCGGCACCGCCACGCGCATCAGCCGCAGTGCATTGGCAGTAACGATCAAGGAAGACACCGCCATGCCAAGCGCCGCAACCGCCGGCGTCACTTGCCCGGCGATCGCCAACGGCAACGCCAGCAGGTTGTAGCCCACCGCCCAGGCAAAGTTCTGGCGGATGATCCGCCGCGCGCGGCGGGCGAGACTTGTCGCTGCGGGAATGCGCAGCAACGACGGCGCGGTGAGCACCATATCCGCAGCACGCTGGGCCAGCGATGCGCCTTCGCCCATGGCGAGTGAGACATCTGCGCCGGCAAGCACCGGTGCATCGTTCAGGCCGTCGCCCACCATCGCCACAATGCGGCCCTGCGCTTGTAGTCGTCGTACCAGCGCGAGCTTGTCCTCAGAGGTTTGTCGCGCATGCCCCTCATCGATATCCAGCTCGCGCATCAAGCGCTGCACAGGCTCCTGCGCATCGCCGCTGGCCAGATGGATGCGCAAGCCCAGATGACGCAGTGCCTTCACCGCCTCACTGGCATCGGGGCGCAGGCTTTCCCGCAACTGGAAGCTCGCCACGGCCCGCTCACCGTCACCGAGCCAGATCAGGCCGTCCTCGACCTGCTTCGCAGCGAAGGTCGCGCGCCCCAACCGCCAGGTCATGTCACTCACACAGCCGATCACACCCCGTCCACTGACGACACGAACGTCGCTGGCAAACAGCTCTTCCTCTGCACCACCAAACGCCGCAGCGATCGGGTGACCGCTGTCGCGCTCCAGTGCCGCGGCGATGGCCTTGGCATCCGCCACCGACATGCCGTCAAAGGTCTGCACGTCTGCCAATGCGGGCTGCACCCGGGTCAACGTGCCTGTCTTGTCGAACACCACGTCAGTGGCCCTGGCCAGGCTGTCCAGCCCATCCGCACGGATCGACAACACACCGAGCCGAGCCAGGGCTCCATGCGTGGCAGCCAGAGCAGCAGGCACCGCCAGTGACAAAGCACAAGGGCAACTGATCACCAGCAGCGACAAGGCGACCTCAAAGGCGCGCGACGGGTCATGCGCACGCCAACCCAGATAGACGAACACAGCCAGGCACAAGAGCGTGACCACAAACCAACTGCCAACGCGATCGGCGGCGCGCGCCAATGGTGGACGATGCGCCTGCGCCTGTTCCACCAGACGCGCCAGCTGGGACAATCGCGTGGTGCTGCCCACCTGGGTGATCTCGATGCGCACCGGTATCTCGCGGCACGAGGTGCCGGCATAGATCATCGCGCCCCGGAACTTGTGCACGGGGCGCGATTCACCGGTAAGCAACGCCTCTTCGAATGTACCTTCGGTATCCAACAGAAAACCGTCAGCTGGCACCGCCTCCCCAACGGCGATACACGCGACGTCGCCCGCCCGCAACTCGGTCACTGGTACCGACTCGCGGCTACCGTCATTGCGCTCGCGCACCGCCAGCTCCGGCCGCGCACGCGCCAACGTGTCCACCTGCGAACTGGCGATGCGGCGCGCGCGTTGCTCCAGCATGCGCGCACCAAGCAACAGGAACACGAACATGGCCGCCGCGTCGTACCAGACCAGCGCGCCACCTCGAACAGTCTCGACAGCGCTCGCCAAATACGCCAACAAGGTGGAACTGGCCACCAGGGTATCCATGCCAAGGTGTCGCTGCCGCAACTCGCGCCAGCACCCCGCCAAGAACGGCCAGCCCGCATAGAACACCACGGGCGTGCACACCAACAGGGTCACCCAGCGGAAAAAATCACGCGTGGGAATGGCCATGTGGTGTCCGAAGTCCAGATACAGCGCTTCGGACAGCATCATCGTCTGCATCGCGCCCAGCCCGGCGATGCCCAGCCGCAATAGCCAGCGCCGCCGTTCGGTGACCCGTTCGCGCTCGCGCACCGCGCCGCCGGCCAGATAAGGCCGGTAGCCCAGCATGACCAAGCGCTGCAGTAGTTGCGACAAGCGGACCCGCGCGGGATCCCAACCGATGCGGATTCGACTGGTCACCGCATTGGCACTCGTATCAAATACACCGTCCTCACACTGTAGCGCGCGATCGATCAGCCACGCGCAAGCCGCACAGCGCATGCCATCGGTTAGTAGCGTAATTTCCAGGCCGCCTTCCACTGGAAAGGCATGCTCGCGCAGCAGATCCTCGCGATCCCAACCATCGAGGTCCGGGGTATCACCAACGCGCGTTGCTGCTGTACTGCGCAGGCGGTAGTAATCCCCTAGGTCCGACTGGCCAATCCATTGCGCCGCAGCCGCACAACCATGGCAGCAGAATCCCTGCGGCTGGCCACCGATCTGCAGCAAGACAGGCGCCGGTGGCAAGGCTTCACCGCAGTGATAACAGACCCGGAGCCCCGACGCATTCACGGTGTCGACAGCACAGTCCATGTCACGGTGTCAGGCGGACAGACCGGGCCTCTGGTGTCCAACGTCCATGCAACAGCCAAGCAGCGCTATCGGGCGCCAGCTGCAGCAGCCAACCCCCGCTACCGTCGAGCGAACCAACGCCGCGCCAGCCCAATTCACTCGGGGAGAGCTGGTAGGTACGTCGCTTGCCCGCCGCATCAGGCGGAGTGAGCGTCAATATCAGCTTGCCGCCACGGGGAAAGTCGCCATCCGTCGGCAATGCCTCGATCATGTCGCCCTTGACCCGTAGAACCAGGCCCTGCGTCGCCACATCGGTTGCAGCACCGTTAAGCTCAGCCGACACCAGCAGCTTGCCTACGCGCGTGACGTTGCCGACGGTCTCGGCGTCTTCACGTCCGGGATGCACGGCCGCAAATAACAGGGCAAAACCAATGGCCACGGAAGCCAGCGGCAACCCCACCAACATCCACACCATGGGCTCGCGCCAGGTATCGTTTGTCCGACTCATAGGCTTGGTCCAAAAAAGCTGCTGTTGACGGTGATCTCGGCATCGGTGTCGACACCTCGCACCTGGAATTGCACGTCGTGCCGACCGATAGCCTCGGGCGAGGCGCTCACCATAACCGGCACGGAAATCACCTCGCCGCCCTCCGCCTGGATCGTTGCCGGGCCGTAGCGCAGGCCAATATCACGCACGCCGGTGGAACTGACACCGATCACGAACTGATGCTCACGCTGATCCTTGTTCACCAGCTTCAAGGTGTAGCTGTTCTCGATCCGGCCATCGCTACCCTGGCTATACATGGCATTGCGATCGCGCAGCACGTCTACAAGCAATGGGCTGCGATGAGTGATGCCATATAGCCACCCGACCACGAGCGCCAGAAGGAGGCATCCGTAAACCATGATTCGCGGACGCATCACCCGGATGGGCTTGCTGTCGATCTGGTTTTGCGTGGTATAGCGAATCAGTCCCTTCGGATAACCAACCTTGCTCATGACGTCGTCGCAGGCATCGATACAGGCGCCACAAGCAATGCACTCGTACTGGAGACCGTTGCGGATATCGATGCCCATGGGGCAGACCTGCACGCAGATGGTGCAGTCAATGCAGTCGCCAAGCAGTTCTGCCGTGAACTTTGGCAGTGGCTCAGCCTTCGCGCGTGTCTCGGCCAGCACGATGGTGCCTCCAGCCTGTGCACGATTGTCTGCAGCCGACGGATGCTGGCTGGCGCGAAAGACGTATTCGTAGGCTGTCACCTTATCGAGCAAACCGCGCGCCCGCCGCAACACACTCTCCAGCCCTCGCTTACGCGAACCACGGGGTTCACCGCGCATCGGGTCGTAGGCGATGATCAGGGTATTGCGGTCAAACATCGCGCTTTGGAAGCGCGCGTAGGGGCACAAGTACTTGCACACCTGCTGGCGTAGGAAGCCCGCATTGCCCCAGGTGGCGAAGGCGTAGAACAGGATCCAGAACATTTCCCAGCCTCCCCATGCCGTCGGAGTGCGTCGCGCGAGGTCGGAGATGGGGCTGAAGAAGCCTACAAACGTGAAACCGGTCCACAACGCGAACAAGCCCCACAGAAGATGGCGCGCGCTCTTGCGAAGGATCTTCTCTCGATTCCAGGGAGAGGCATCGAGCTTCATGCGCTTGTTGCGATCGCCCTCGCACCAGTGCTCGATCCATAGCGACACCTCTGTCCACACAGTTTGGGGGCAGGCGTAGCCGCAGAAGAGTCGCCCCGCCAGAGCGGTGAAGAAGAAAAGTGCCAGCGCAGCGATGATCAGCAATGTGGACAGGAACAGGAAATCCTGCGGCAGAAACATCCATCCGAAGATGTAGAACTTGCGCGCTGGCAGGTCCAGCAGTACCGCCTGCCGACCATTCCATCGCAACCAGGGAAATAGATAGAACATGCCAAGCAACCACACCACGGCCGCGACACGCAGGCGGTTGAACCTGCCCGATACCTCGCGGGGATAAACCTTGCGTTCGCTGACGTAGTAGGAGCTGCTGTCATCGTCAACAACATGCAGCTGGATACGACGACTCATGGCTTGCCACCGGAGCGGAACCCTGGCCGGACCTGCCTGACGGGGCGCAAGAGGATCCAGGTGAACAAGCTGGCGGATGCGGTTGCCAGCCAGATTAGAAAGAAGCCCAGGCTGTAGCCAAGCTCGCGACTTAGTTTGAGTGAGGGAAAGGTGATCTTCTGCAGAGCCTCAGGGTCAACGTAGGCGAAGAAGATCGTGGCCACCACACCGGCCACGAAGAAACTCGGCCACAGAATGGAGCCGACGCGCTGCACGGATGCAGGCGTCGGCTCCTGTTCTGTAGGGTTGGCGGTGCGCTCGCTCATCATTCCGCGATAACTGCACCGGCCGGAGGCGGTTCGTTGTGTGGTGATAGCGTCCATACATAGGCACCCACTAGTCGCGTGCGGGTGTCGCCGAGGATCGGCTTCCAAGCGGGCATCGCGCCCTGGCGCCCTTCGTTGAGCGTCTTGTGCAATGACACCACGCTGCTGCCATATAGCCAGTAGCTGTCAGTCAAGTCCGGCGCGCCGACCACTTGGTTGCCCTTACCTTGCTGGCCATGGCAGGCCACACAGGTCGTGGCGAACAGTTTCTCGCCGCGCTCCGATGTCGAGTCCAACGGCTGCCCAGGTTTGGATAGTGACAACACATAGGCAATCGTGTCGTCCACCGCCGTGGAGCCGCCTTGCGCGGTTAGCGTTGGCCCCCAAGCTGGCATGACAGCCTGACGACCATTCTGGATCGTGTCCAAAATACGATTTGGTGTTCCACCCCAGTGCCAGATGTCATCGGTGAGGTCGGGGTAGCCGATCGCTCCACGGCCGGTCGAACCATGGCAGGCCGCGCAGCGATTGATGAAGATCGTGCGGCCGATCGACACCGCATCAGCATCTTGCGCGAGTGCGTCGATGGGCTTGCCCGCGTACAGCTTGAGCGTGTCATCGAGCCTGGCGTCCTCGGCCGCGGTATCCTGGGCCCACTCCGATTTCGAACTCCAGTGGCCATAGCCCTTGAGACTGCCCACGCCGTACCAGACCAGATAGCCGACAGCGAAGAAGATGGTGATGTAGAAAAGATTGATCCACCAGCGCGGCAACGGCTTGTTGAACTCGGTGAGATCTTCGTCCCACACATGCCCTGTTTCGTCGGGTTTCGGATCGGTCGGTCGACGCCGGGTATTGCCCCTGAGCAGCCATACACAGCCGACCAGGTTGAGTACCGTCAGCGCCACCACGTACCACGTCCATGCGGAAGTCATGCCGTTTCCTCCCTATCGTCATCCAGTGGCATCTGGGCAGCTGCGTCCAACGCAGGCTTGTGCGCAGGCATCCATAGCCAGATGGACCCGCCGATGAACAGCAGCAGCAAGGCGGCCGTAATCAGTCCAGGCACCATGTCACTCAACCCCCTCTGCCACTTTCATATCTGCTGTCGACACATGCGTGCCCAGGCCCTGGAGGTAGGCAATCACCGCATCGAGTTCGGTCTTGCCCTGCACGGCAGGCTGCGCCCCCGCGATGTCGGCATCGGTATAGGGATCGCCGATACGCCTGAGTGCGCGCATGTGCTGCGCCACCTCCGCACCGTCCAGCTTGGCCTTCGCCAGCCATGGATAGGCCGGCATGTTCGATTCCGGCACCACGTCGCGCGGGTTGTTCAGATGCGTGCGGTGCCAGTCGTCGGAGTAGCCGCGCAGGCCCACGCGGGCGAGGTCCGGGCCGGTGCGCTTGCTGCCCCACTGAAACGGATGGTCATAAACCGATTCGCCCGCGAGTGAGTAGTGGCCGTAGCGCTCGGTCTCGAAGCGGAGCGTGCGAATCATCTGCGAGTGGCAGCCGTAGCAGCCCTCACGGATGTAGATGTCTCGCCCGGCCAGTTCCAGCGCGGGATAGGGCTTGATACCCGGCAGCGGCTTGATGGCCTCGGCCTGGAACATCAGCGGCACGATTTCCGCCAGGCCGCCGAAGGACACCGCCACCGCAATCAGCATGATCATCAGGCCGATGTTTTTTTCGATTTTTGCGTGTGTATGACTCATGTCTGTTCCCTCAGGCACGGGCGTCCGAAACATCGGGCGGAAGTACCGCTTGCGGTGCTGCGCTTGCTGTCGCCAGCCGGAAGGTCTTGAACACGTTCCAGGCCATCACCAACATGCCCGACAGCACGATCAACCCACCGCAGAGGCGGAACAGGTAGTACGGCTTGGTGGCGTTAAGCGCTTCGACGAAGGAGTAAACGAGCGTGCCGTTTTCAGGATCGGTAGCGCGCCACATCAGGCCCTGCGTCACACCGGCGATCCACATCGTGGCGATGTAGACGACCACACCGATGGTGTGTAGCCAGAAGTGCGTGTCGATCAACTTGGTCGAGTACATCTTCGGGAGATTGAGAAGCCGCGGCAGCATCGCGTAGACCGAGCCGATCGAAATCATCGCGACCCAACCGAGTGCACCCGAATGCACGTGGCCGATGCCCCAGTCGGTGTAGTGACTAAGCGAGTTGACCGTCTTGATTGACATCATCGGTCCCTCGAACGTGCTCATCATGTAGAACGAGAGCGAGACGATGAGGAACTTCAGGATCGGATCGGTGCGCAGCTTGTACCAGACGCCCGACAAGGTCAGGATGCCGTTGATCGCGCCACCCCATGATGGCGCCAACAACACCAGTGAAAACACCATGCCCAGCGACTGTGCCCAGTCCGGCAGCGCGGTGTACTGCAAGTGATGTGGGCCCGCCCACATGTACACCGCGATCAGCGCCCAGAAATGCACGATCGATAGCCGGTACGAATAGATCGGGCGACCGGCCTGCTTGGGCACGAAGTAATACATCATGCCGAGGAAGGCGGTGGTCAGGAAAAAGCCCACCGCGTTATGGCCGTACCACCACTGCACCATGGCGTCGACCGAGCCCGAGTAGACCGAGTAGGACTTCCACCAGCCTGCCGGGATGGCAAGATTGTTGACGATGTGCAGCAGCGCGATGGTGATGATGTACGCGCCGAAGAACCAGTTGGCAACGTAGATGTGCTTGACCTTGCGCTTGGCGATGGTGCCGAAGAACAGCACCGCATAGGCGACCCAGACGATCGTGATGAGGACGTCGATCGGCCATTCCAGCTCGGCGTATTCCTTGCCCTGAGTGATACCTAACGGCAACGTGATCGCCGCGGCCACGATGACCAGCTGCCATCCCCAGAACACGAAAGCCGCCAGCTTGTCGGATAGCAAGCGCACGTGGCAGGTGCGCTGCACCACGTACAGGCTGCTGGCGAACAGCGCCGAGCCACCAAAAGCGAAGATCACTGCATTGGTATGCAACGGCCTTAGACGGCCATAACTCAGCCACGGAATATCGAAATCGAGGCCTGGCCAATACAGCTGTGCGGCGATGATGACGCCAACCAGCATGCCGACCACGCCCCAAACCACAGTCATGACGGCAAATTGCCGTACGACCTTGTCGTTGTAACTCCCCTTGACGCCCACCATGAGGCCCACTCCTAGGCATGACTGAACACGGAAAGTCTGGGGGGAGGGTCAAAGTCCACGTTTGATTTAGATCAAGTCGGGGTGGGTGATTGGCTGTCGCGGTTTGTCGCAGGTCAAATCTTGTTACGGCATATATCTCTATATCGCGAGAAAGAGATATACAATCAAGCCACTGCCATCCCAGGGAACCTCGCAATGCCGTCCATCAGCTTTGAGTTCTTTCCGCCCAAGACCGAGGAACAGCGGGCGCAACTCGATCAGGCAGCGGGCCTGCTCAAGTCGCTTTCACCTGAATACGTGTCGGTAACCTTCGGCGCTGGTGGATCGACGCTGAGCTATACCGGCGAGACAGTCGCCCGGCTGCATGGCACTCACGGCCTTAGCGTTGCACCGCACCTGTCCTGCATGGGCGGAACACGGTCCGAACTGGCCGCGTTGCTGGACAGCTACCGTGCGGCCGGCTATCGCCGCATCGTCGCCCTGCGCGGAGACCTGCCATCAGGCATGGCCACCCCGGGCGACTTTCGTTACGCCGCCGAACTGGTGCGCTTCATTCGCGAACACTCGGGCGATCACTTCCACATCGAAGTGGCGGCCTACCCGGAAATCCATCCGCAAGCGGATGACGCGCTGGCCGACCTGCGCCACTTCAAGGCGAAGGTGGATGCCGGTGCGGATGGCGCGATCACCCAATACTTCTTCAATGCCGATGCCTATTTCCGTTTCGTCGACGATGTTCGTCGCATGGGCGTCGAGGTGCCGATCGTGCCAGGCATCATGCCGATCTCCAATTTCACCCAGCTCAAGCGCTTCTCCGATGCTTGCGGCGCCGAGATTCCGCGCTGGATCGTCAAGCGCATGCAGGCCCACGGGGACGATGGGGCATCGATTCGCGAGCTGGGCGCTGATGTGGTGGCGCAGTTGTGCCGACGCCTGCTCGATGGCGGTGCGCCCGGCCTGCACTTCTATACGTTGAACCGCGCCCGGGCCACGCGGGCGATACTGGATCGACTGCACGGTTGAGTGACGCGGGCGGGCGTACGCTCGCCCGATGATTCGTCACCTGCCGCTAGCGCTGCTTCTATTGCTATTACCCCTGGGTGCAACAGCCCAGGAAGGCATCCACCGCTGCGTGGGAGCCGATGGCAATCCAGTATTCACGGACCAGCCTTGCGCGGCGTTGCAGGCCACACCCGTTACCACGACGCAGGACCCTGCCGTCACAGCGCCAGCTCCCGCTCCCTTGCCGGGCACGCCACCGCCCACCTTGTGCGCCGCGACCGTGACGGAGCTTCGCCAGAGCGTGCTGGAGGCATTCGCTAGCCGTGATCCGAACAGGCTGGCGGGTCTAATGCTCTGGAACGGGTATGGGCACGACACCGTGGTGGCCGATATCCGCTCGTTGAGCAGTTTGATGCAACGCCCTTTGCTTGATGTCGGTCAGACCGCTGATGATCCGCCATCAGCCCCAGCCTCTCCCTCTGCGGACGACATCTACGACTTGAGTCGGCCAGCGGATGCCTTGGCCGTTCCGCCACCAGCGTCATCCCCAATCGATGCGAGGGCAGATCGCCCCCTCGTGGTTCGCACGGCGGCGAACGATGGCAGCGGTGTGGCCCGAGAGACGCGTTTCAGCGTAGTGCGCCGCTCCGGCTGTCTATGGCTGCGCGGATCCGGCTGACGCCGCGGCGGTGCCAGCCGGGCCAAAAGCCTTCTGTTTGGTGCGCCGGGTTATCATGTAGCGATTTTGTCCCCGGAGCATCGACATGGCGCAGCAGTACCCCGACTGGATCTGGCAAAACGGCGTGATCAAGCCTTGGCAGGAGGCAACCACGCACGTCATGGCCCATGCGCTGCACTACGGCTCCTCGGTGTTCGAAGGTATCCGCAGCTACGCGACGCCAGACGGCGCGGCCATTTTCCGCCTTACCGACCACCTAAAACGCCTTTACCAGTCGGCCAAGATCTATGACATGGAGCTGCCCTACACGCAGGACCAACTGGCCGCGGCATGCCGCGAGGTAGTGCGCAAGAATGGCCTCGGCGCAGCCTACCTGCGCCCAGTGGCTTATCGCGGTTTGGGTGGCTTTGGCCTGTCCGCGGAGACCCCGATCGACGTGGCCGTGGCGGCTTGGCCCATGGGACCCTATCTCGGGCCCGAGGCGCTGGAAAACGGCATCGACGCCTGCGTGTCGAGCTGGCAGCGCTTTGCACCCAACACCATCCCGGCCGGAGCCAAGGCAGGCGGCAATTATCTTTCGGGCCAGCTGATTGCGCGTGAAGCACGCCGCCTTGGCTTTGGTGAAGGCATTGCGCTGGCTTCCAGCGGCCTGCTCAGCGAAGGCGCGGGCGAGAACTTGTTCCTGGTGTTCGACGGCGTGCTGCACACCACGCCGGCCAGCGCATCGATCCTCGCTGGCATCACCCGCGACACGCTCAAGACACTGGCGCGCGAGGATGGCATCGAGGTGGTCGAACGCGACATCCCACGCGAGTATCTGTATCTGGCCGACGAACTGCTGATGTGCGGTACCGCGGCGGAAATCACGCCGATCCGTTCGGTCGATGGCAAGCAGATCGGCAGTGGCAAGGCCGGGCGCGTTACCCGTCGACTGCAGGAGCTGTTCTTCGGTCTGTTCAGCGGCAAGACCAATGACCAATGGGGTTGGCTGGAGCCGCTCTGAGGCGAAACGCCTTTGACTGCGTAGGAGCGCACGGGTGCGCTCCTACCATGACATCCCAAGTGCCGGTTTGCGCTGTGTACTCAGGCAAACACGATGCTGGCGATGGCACCGTTGGCATCGGTGCGCGGGCGCATGGACACATCCCAGCCATAGAGGTCGCACAACCGGCGCACGATGGCCAGACCCAGGCCGGCACCGCTGCCGCCCGCGCCTTCGCCGCGCACGCCACGCTGGAACAAACGCTCGGCATCCTCGGGCTTGATGCCGGGGCCGGTGTCGATGATCTCGATGCGATCGCCTTTGACCTCGACCGTCACCATGCCCTCGAGCGTGTACTTGATCGCATTGCCGATGAGGTTGGTCAGCGCCACGGAAAGTACCGACGCAGGCGCGTTCACGCTCACCGGCTGTCTGACCACCAGTTCGACACTCAACGGCTTGTCGCGCATTTGCGGGCGTTGGCTCTCGATCACATCGGCAGCCACCTTCGCGACCTCGGTGGTTTCGCCGCGCGTGGGGCCGCGGCGCTCCGCTCGCGACAGCAGCAGCAAGGCTTCGATCAGCTCGGTGGCCTGGCGCGATGAGCGCTCGATGCGCTTCAGTCGCTCGCGCAGTTTGTCGGTGAGATCGGGCGAACCCTGCAGCAATTCGGTCGTGCTGGAGATCACCGCCAGCGGTGTGCGCAGTTCATGGCTGACATCGGAATTGAATTCGCGGTCGCGTTCGACCATGGCGGTGAGCCGCTGCGAATATTCGTCCAGCGCCAACGCCAGCTCGCCCACTTCGTCATCGGCGAAATGTGGCGCGAGCAGCTCGGCCTTGCCGTTCTTGCGGAAGTCGCGCAAACGGCGGGCGAGATCGCTAACTGGCTTGAGCACCTTGCGTGACAACCACAGGCCGAGCACCAACGACAACAGACCGAACAGGAAGACCGCACCCAGTACGCTGAATAGCAGCTGTTGCTTGCCCAACTCCTCGCGCGTCACGTCATAGCGGATAAAACCGATCAAGCCATAATTGCGACGCACCGCCAACTTGTAGTGGTGCATTTTTCCATCGGGACCCTGCTCATAAATATCGTGCACGCCGCTGTCGAGGCGCTGCCACGACATCGGCATGTTGTAGAGGGTGCGCTCACTGCGCATCCACGCTTCGATCAACTGCGAACCCGCTGGCCTACTGGGGTCGCTGTGAACCTGCTCCACAGCCTGATCGACGTCTTGCTGCAGCGCTGTGGTGACGAGTTGGTCTTCTACACGGGACCGGATATTCAGTGCCGCAAACGCAAACAGCGCGCTGAGGCCAAAACCAAACAGCGCGAACGAGACGATCAGGCGAAATCTGAGTTTACGCCTGGACCGCATCCGGTTCGACCATCCGATATCCGATACCGTGCCGCGTGTGGATCAGCGGCTTGTCAAACGGCTTGTCGATCGCCGCACGCAGGCCGTGGATATGCACGCGCAACGAATCGCTGTCGGGCAGCTCCTCGCCCCACACGCGTTGTTCCAGGTCCTGACGCGTCACAACCGACGGGCTCGCTTCCATCAGCGCCTGCAAGAGCTTCAGGCCGATGGGATTGAGCTGGATCGACTTGCCCTCGCGGGTCACCGTGAGCGTGTCCAGGTTATAGGTGAGATCACCCACCTTGAGCACGCGACTCTGCGGACCCTTGCCGCGCCGTGCCAGCACTTCCAGACGCGCGGCCAGCTCCTGCAGAGCGAACGGCTTGGTCATGTAGTCGTCGGCGCCCGACTCGAAGCCTGTGAGCTTCTGCTCGAGCGCATCGCGCGCGGTCAGCATCAGGATGGGAGTCTGCTTGTGCGCCTCGTGGCGCAATTTGCGCGCAACGTCCAGACCGTCCATACCGGGCAGGGTCAGGTCGAGCACGATCACGTCGAAGTCATGCACCACGGCCAGATGCAGCCCGGTGACGCCGTCGCCGGCAAAATCGACCACATGACCGCGGTCTTCCAGATAATCGCCGATGTTAGTCGCGATATCGCTGTTGTCTTCGATCACCAATACGCGCATGCGTCCTCCATACGCAGCCGACACAGGGGTCAGCCGATATAACAAGCTTAACAAGCTTGCAGGGCAGAAAGGGGCCCTGCAGGTAACAAACTGAACGGCATACGGGCGGCGGGCAAGAAAAAAGCCCAGGCGCGCCGACTTATCGTCGTTCGCCTGGGCCCAAGCTACTGCCCCGATACCGTAATCTGCTGTCACCAGACCTTGCGGTTGAAGTGCCGAGCAAATTGCAGTGGGACCTTTATAGGGACGGTACGGTTACACGGTAGTTAACCCGTACTCACTTCGGTGTTAACCCGAACCTTTGCTCAATGACCGCCCACAGCGTTCTGGACCTGCTTCATGTCCTGCATGTAGCGCTGCGTCTGGCCATTTTCCTGCTGGATATCGCGATATGTGCGGCAGACCGTCTTGGGAATGTTGGAACCCATCGGTTTGACCTGCTCGCAGATCTCGCGGTTGGCATCATTTTTGGTCAGGATTGCATTGACCTCGGACTGGTTGTTGTAGAGCTCCACTTTGGACGGAGCATCCATCGCATCAACCGTGCCGAACTTGTCGTACAGGGACTGCATCGTGCTCAGATCGCTGTTGACCTTGGACTGCTCATTCTGGCCAACGAATTCGAAACGGCCCCCGGGTACCATTTGCTGACGAACGTGATCGGCCACAGCGGCGAACTCGTCCTTCGTATTTGCCTTGACTTCAGGCTTGGCCTCCTTGGCTTGCACGGCCGCCACCTGCAACAGCATCACTATCGCCGCCATTAATGGCAGCCAGAGCTTGCGCTTCATTCCTCTCCTCCCAACCTGCAGCATCCCCCCTCGGGATGCACCCTGCAGGAATGCTCGATGGTATGCGGCGCCCTGGCGACGGCCAAGTGCCTGGCGATAAGCGCACCCCAATATCATCGAATTTGCGACAACTGGCCTCGCGGCGCGGGAGTCGGTCAGCAAGACCCCAACGCGTTCCTGGCGATCACCATCGCGGCGCGCAAGAGAGGGGTAGGACCGTCATGCGACATGATTTGAGGCCGCTCGCGGCGATCGGCGCTTGACGCGGGAGCCAGCGTTGCCGGTTTCGGTTTCCAGGAGGCGAATGATCGCGTCCGCGACATCCACGCCGGTTGCCGCCTCGATGCCCTCCAGACCGGGTGAGGCATTGACCTCGAGAATGAGCGGCCCACGCTTCGAACGCAGCATGTCCACGCCAGCTACGCCCAACCCCAGCGCGGCGGCCGCCTGGACTGCGATACGCCGCTCTTCGGGACTCAGAACGGCCGCACTGGCCGTGCCGCCGCGATGCAGATTGGCGCGGAACTCACCCGGGCTCGCCTCGCGCTGCATGGCGGCAACCACTTTCTTGCCGACCACGAAACAGCGCAGATCACTGCCCTTGGCCTCACTGATGAACTCCTGCACCAGGAAATTGGCGTAGAGGCCACGGAACGCCTCGATCACGCTCTGCGAGGCGCTCTTCTTTTCCGCCAGCACGACACCGGTACCCTGGCTGCCCTCGTTGAGCTTGATCACGTGCGGTGGCTCGCCAAGGATGGCGAGTACATCGGCCGTGTCGTCTGGGTTGTCGCCAAACACCGTCGCGGGCATGTCCAGCCCCTTCGCGGCCAGTATCTGCAGGCAGCGCAGCTTGTCGCGTGCGCGCAGCACCGCGTCGGACGAGTTGGGGGTGTACACCCCCATCATTTCAAGCTGGCGCAGCACCGCGGTGCCGTAAAACGTGCTGGTAACACCGATGCGCGGAATCGCCGCATCGATGCCGCGCAACGCCTTTCCCTTGTAGCGGATGGACATGTCGCCAGGCGCGATGCGCACATAGCAGCGCAGCGGATCGAGCACGCGTACGACATGACCGCGATCGCGCGCAACGTCGACCAGGCGCTGGGTGGAATAAAGGCGGGTGTTACGCGACAGGATGGCGATCTTCATGAAACACCCGTGGGGCTGACCAGGATCGGTCGTGGCTGTGTGTAGGAAAGCGAAGGATCCACCGCAAAACGGCCATGTAACGCGGTGCGACCCAGCAGCATGGGAAACAGCATATGGCGCCTGTCAGTCAAATTGATGTCGACTGCAAAGCGCCCACCTGCCAGCATGACCTCGGTACGGATGAACCAGCGCAGAGTACGCCGGCCACCAGTGTCGGTCACGGCACGCCGGTCGAGCGCAGGTGTCTCGCAAGCGATGGCGACGCGATGCCGTCCGCCGATATTCACCGCGAAGCGCAACCAGGTTTCGCCGTTTCGCTCAAAACTCTCCAGCGCGTCCACATGAAGGGAACTGCTACGCGCTCCGGTATCAAGCTTGGCCTTGAGCAGTGGTATGCCGAGTGTCGGCAACGCCAAACGCTCCCGCCAACCGAGGGTGGTCACATCCGCCATTATCAGCGCACGCCGCAGGATTACGTGAAAGGGAGCTCGGTGGGGTAAGGAGCTAAGTGGAGCGGGTGAAGGGAATCGAACCCTCGTCAGTAGCTTGGGAAGCTACAGCTCTACCATTGAGCTACACCCGCAACGCCGAGCGATGGTAACCCGGGACCATCGAATTTTGGAACCGTCCGCGCAGCCCAATGCCGGATGAACCAGACATGGCGGCCCGCTGAATCACTTGCTGTGGCGAGCCCGCCAAGTCCTTGCTCATGCTGGACCGACCGTCCGCATAATGCAGTCGTCGGCGTCCGATGGCTTTTAAGCGTTTTACGGATGACGAAACCCGATAGCGCGAAGTCATCGCGCCTCACTCCGGAGAACTCGATGCGTGCGTTCCCTGCTTCCCTGATGTCGCCATTCCGCTGGCGATGGATGGCGATGGCCCTGCTGGTCTGCACCAGCTGTTTCGCGCAGGCGCAGACCCAAGCGCCGCCGGATGATGGCGGAGCGGGCGACCCGCCCTCCCGCGTTGCTCGCCTGTCGTATCGCACGGGCGACGTGGGTTTCCTGCCTTCGGGCGAGAAGGATTGGGGCGATGCCAGCCTGAACCGGCCGCTGACCACGGGCGACCGCCTCTCTACCGGGAAAGGTGGCCGCGCCGAACTGGAATTGGACGGTGGCGCCCTGCGCATTGCCGACGATTCGGATTTCGGTTTTCTCACCCTCAATGACCGGCTGACCCAGGTGGAACTCACCCAGGGCACGCTCAATCTCGCCGTGCGTGGACTGGCTGAAGGCCAGAGCTACGAGATCGATACACCCACCGTGGCGCTTGTGGTGGATCAGCCGGGCACGTACCGGGTGGACATCAGCGACGATGGCAAGTCCACGCGCATCATCGATTTCGATGGCCACGCGGTGGTTTATGGCGAAGGCAGCGCCCAACGCGCCGTGGCCGGGGGACGCAGCTACGAGTTCGCTGACTCCTCGCTCAACAACGTGACGGTCAGCGACATCGACGGCGGCGATGACTTCGACGCGTGGTGCAACAGCCGCGACCAGCGCTATGCCCGTCCGGAATCGGGTCAGTACGTGTCCAACAACGTGGTGGGCTACCAGGATCTCGACCAGTACGGCAATTGGCAGGCTGACCCCGACTATGGCCAGGTCTGGTATCCAGCCAACGTGGGCGCGGACTGGGCACCGTATCGCGACGGTCACTGGGCCTACGTCGGCCCGTGGGGCTGGACCTGGGTGGATGATTCACCGTGGGGCTTCGCGCCTTATCACTACGGTCGCTGGGCCTATGCGCGCAACCGCTGGGGCTGGGTTCCTGGCCCAGTCGCGGTGCGCCCGGTATATGCGCCCGCATTGGTCGCCTTCGTGGGCGGCGCCGGCTTCGGTGTATCGGTTGGTATGGGACACGCCCCGGTGGGTTGGTTCCCGCTGGGTCCGGGCGAAATCTACAACCCGTGGTACCACGCCAGCCGCGGCTACTACACCAACGTCAATATCACCAACATCCACGTGCGCAACGACCGAAACGTGGTGATCAACAACATCAACAACCACTACAACTACTTCCGCGAAGGTCGGTCGATGCCGAACGAGCGGTACTTCAATCGCCAGGCACCGCGCGCCTTCACTGCCATGTCCGGCCAGGACTTCGCGTCGGCCCGTAACGCGCAGCGCCACATGGCGGCGGTCGATCCCCACAAATTTGCCAGCGCCCCGGTGATGCCGCGCGGCGTCGACGTGAAGCCTGGCCGGGCCAGCTTCGCGTCGCCGAGGGCCGCCAGTGGCCGCAATCTGCCGGCGGGCGGTTTCGATCGCGAGGTCGTGGCGCGCAACGCACCGGTTGCGCCGTTTGCAGGTCGCGGCGCCGGCGCAGGGGCGCCACGTGCCGCCCAGGGCCCCAACAACGTACGCATGCTCAATGGCCCCAACCCTGGCAATCGACCGGGCATACCGGGTCGCGTCGCCGATATGCCTGCACAGGAACGGGCCGTGCCGCCGGGACGCAATGGCGCACCAGGACCAGGCGTGCGCCAGCCCGCCATGCAGAACAACGAACCTGCCGCCATGCGCCCAGGTGAACTGCCTTCCGCCCGGTTCGCCCGTCCGCAGCCGGAAGGAAATCGCGCGGGAACGGCGCCAGATATGCGCCGCCCGGTCACGCCGAACAACGAACCCGCAGCGACGCGCCAAGGCGAACAGCCTTCTGCCAGGTTTGCCCGACCGCAAGACGCTGAAGATCGCAGCATGCCCGCCGACCGCGCCAATTCGCGCAACCAACCTCGCCCGGGCGTGAGCTATATCCCCGGCGCCGAATCCGACCGGACCACCCGCATGCAGCCGCAGCCCGGTGGCACGCTGCCCAGCACGCCCCGCTTCGAACGCCCGCAACCCACCCAGCCAGCAGGGTCGGACAACCCTCGCGGCGCCATGAATCAGGACAACGCCCAGCGTTTCCAGCGCGAAAATGCCGGCCCGCGTCCGATGCCCCAGGAGCCGCGCGTCGCTCCGCAGCAGCGCGAAGCTCCGCAAGGCGGCTACCAGGCCCAGCAACGTGGGGGCTATGAGCCACCCCGCGGCTACGAGCCGCCACGCGCCAACGCCGCGCCTCAACAGCAGCAGCAACAGCAACAGCCACCCCGCCCGGCCCAGAACAACGGCCAGCAGTCGCATCAGCAGGCGGCCGGTCACGAGGACCGCCACCCGCCGCGCAAGGATGACCAGCGCAACTGACGCACTCATCCGAGTCATCTGAATGAAAGGCCCGGCCAATGCCGGGCCTTTTTTCGTCCTGCCCCGGCATCTTCAGCCGTAGCCGTTACAATGTTCGGATGCACATCACGCTCAACGGCAGTCCGCGCGACTGCACCCCCGCCACGACAGTCGCCCAGTTGCTGCAGGAAGCCGGTTACGGCAACCGCCGCGTGGCCGTGGAAGTGAACCACGAGATCGTTCCGCGCAGCGTCCACGTCAGCCATCAGCTGACGGACGGCGACCAGGTCGAGATCGTCCACGCCATCGGCGGCGGCTGATCGCCACGGCACCCGTTTTCACGCGGCGCCGTAGGGCGTCGCCCGCAGCCTGAAGACATCACGATGAACACCAAGACGTTCGATTTCGCCGATCCACTCATCATTGCCGGCAAGAGCTACGGCTCGCGCCTGCTCACCGGTACCGGCAAGTACAAGGATTTCGACGAAACCCGCCGCGCCACCCAGGCCGCCGGCGCCGATATCGTCACGGTGGCGATCCGCCGCGTGAACATCGGCCAGGACGCCAGCCAGCCCAACCTGCTGGAAGCCCTTCCGCCGGAAGAATTCACCCTGCTGCCGAACACGGCCGGTTGCTACAACGCCGTCGATGCGGTGCGCACCTGCAAGCTTGCCCGCGAACTGCTGGACGGCCACAAGCTGGTGAAGCTGGAAGTGCTCGGCGACCAGCGCACGCTGTTCCCCGATGTGGTGGAAACGCTCAAGGCTGCCGAAACGCTGGTAGCCGACGGCTTCGACGTCATGGTCTACACCAGCGACGACCCGATCCTGGCCAAGCGCCTTGAGGAAATTGGCTGCGTCGCGGTGATGCCGCTGGCCGCACCGATCGGCTCGGGCCTGGGCATCCAGAACCGCTACAACCTGCTGGAGATCATCGAGAACGCCAAGGTGCCGATCATCGTCGACGCGGGCGTGGGTACGGCATCCGATGCGGCCATCGCGATGGAGCTGGGCTGCGACGGCGTGCTGATGAACACGGCGATCGCGGGCGCCAAGGATCCGGTGCTGATGGCCCACGCGATGAAGCTGGCCATCCAGGCCGGTCGCGCCGCCTTCAAGGCCGGACGCATCCCGCGCAAGCGCTTTGCTTCCGCGTCCAGCCCGATCGACGGCACCATCGGTTAAGCAGTGCGTCGTCCCCGCGAAAGCGGGGACCCAGTGACTGTTCTACGCGCCAAAGACACTGGATTCCGGCTTTCGCCGGAATGACGAGCGTGGAGACGCAAGGCTCTTAAAGCAGTAGCCCACTCTCTGCCCGTGGCACGCTGGCCGCAGGAGGGGTTAATACGTTGACGGAACTTCCATGACCCACGATCACGACGACGCCAACAAGCCGCAATACATGCGCCGCATCCGCAGCTTCGTGCTGCGTGAGGGGCGCATGACGCCGGCGCAGCAACGCGCGTTCGACGATCATTGGGCGCGATTCGGCATCGACTACAGCGCAACACCGCAGGACTTTGTCGCGCGCTTCGGGCGTGCTGCGCCGCTGGTGCTGGAAATCGGCTTCGGCAACGGTGAGGCTCTGGCCTGGGCCAGCGAGCACGATCTCGTGCGCGACTTCATCGGCGTGGAAGTCCACGGTCCGGGCGTTGGGCGCCTCATGAACGCACTGGCCGCTCGCGATGCCCACAACGTACGCCTGTACAAGCACGACGCCGTGGAAGTGCTTGAGCATGAGATCGCACCGGGCACGCTGTCCGAAGCGCGTATCTGGTTCCCCGACCCGTGGCACAAGAAGCGCCACAACAAGCGCCGCATCATCCAGCCCGAGTTCGTCGCCCTGCTCGCCTCACGCATGGCACCCAACGGTTTGCTGCACCTGGCCACCGACTGGCAACCGTATGCCGAGCACATGCTCGAAGTCATGGAAGCGGCACCCGCGTGGCGCAACGCCATCGACCCTGGCCAATACGCAGAAAAGCCCGAGTGGCGCATCGAAACCCATTTCGAGCGCCGCGGCCTCAAGCTGGGCCACGGCGTGTGGGATCTGCTTTATCACAAACGTTAAAGCATCGAATCGAGACGCGCGGCATGCCTCATCCAAGCGACACTACGGAGGCCGCCGGCCTGGTTCTTGGCCCTCACAGGCAATTGGCCAGGGCGGAACTCGTGCAGCGATAGATGCGGCAAAAGCACGCCTAGAGCAGGATGATGTAGCCGCCCCCCCACCCGCCGTCGCGCCGCAATCGCTGGACGTCGTGACCGTGTGCAGCGGGAATGGTGACGTACCTGCCCTGCAAAGCCACGCTTGTGATGGCGGTGTTTCCGTCCATTGCGACTAACGCTCTGGCGTGATCGGCGATGGCCGCGAAGTGAAGTTCACCACTTCGTGGTATCGCAACGAATATCCACAACTCCGAGGCTGAGTTGCAGAGGAACTGGCACTCGATCGACTGTGAGGCGCCGTGCAACGACGACGCGCCTGATGCAGGTGCGTCGTCGTCGGATGCAGCTCCCGCCTTAGTTGTAGGTGAAGTCAACGGTGGCAAAGCCATTGACCGTGCCAGCACCAAGTGAGCGCAGCCGGTAGTACTGGACGCCCAGGGGTATGGACATGGTGGTTGAAGTACCGACATTGCCCATGTTGATGCTGGTATTGAGGGGGAGCACCGTGCCCGAGGTACCGCCATTTAATAGTTGCAAGCCCACGCCACTAGCCGAACCGGTATTTTTCAGCACACTGGGTACGCCGTCGGTCGTGCCGCTTATGGTCATGCTGACGATGGACTCCAGCACGCAATTTTCCAGACGGAGATTGAAGGGGGTAATGCCGGCCGTGGCGCCATCGGCCGGCATATCGGCCACACTCGCCGCAGGTAGGGTAATGACCTGATTGGCGGTGTCGGAGCTGAGCGTACAGGCGGGATTGACGAACTGGAACGTCACCGGCGTGCTGGTTTCCTGGCCGAACTGCCAGGTCGGTGTACCCGGCCCCGATGCTCTGCTATAGCCGTCCTGATAGCCAAAGCGGACCAGGCTATCGTTAAAAGTGCCTGACGTGAGCGACGTGTCGGTGCGTACAAGATCAAGCCTGAAAGTGAAGCTTTGGGTCGATGTACCCACTGGCATGGCGCACCACACACCTCCCACGTTTGCTCCCATGCAGTTGGCGCCAAAGTTGTCGCCACCATTGGTGCCGTAACTTGTTGGTTTGACCATGCTGCCATCGGGCAAGTACATCCGATAGCCGAGTCCCGGCATGGACGTCGCAAACGTCCCCTGGCCCAACGACGTGCCCGCCAACGGAGCCATGGGTGTGTAGTTCAAGGTCCAGCCCCAGGTGCTAAAGGTCAACCCTGTGTTGTTACAGGTTACGGTGAGTGTCACCGTGGCACTGGAGACAACCTGACCCAGGGGTGTCGACTTGCTGATGACCACCAACGCTGGCTGGAACGGCGTCGTTGTTGTGCCGCCCGAGCAGGTGGCTCGTGCGTCTACCTGCACCAGACTGAGCACAATCGCCACCATCAGCAGCAGCGCAATCCGCCAACGCTGGATGAGCAAAGAGAGAGATCGAGCATTCATGGGCTTGTTCCAGCCGCCCGCGGGCGGCATCGGGTGGGTCAGTGATTGGCTTTGTTCACATCCAGTGACGCGGGGGCATACGTGTCGCGTGTTCATCGGCACATCGCCTCGACGCTGGTGATCGCAGCTTGTTTGTCGCCCTTGGCACGCGGCGGCAGGCTGTAGGCTGCATGGCACTGCTGGGTATCCGTGTCACCCCAGCGCACCGTGACCACGCCACCGTCTTCCATGCCGCGCACGAAGAGTTGGCCGCCCTGGGCCACCGAGCCCACATCATGTCCATTGGCATCGAGCACCTGCGCACCGAATGGCAGCGGCGTGCCATTGGCCTGCTGTGCGCGGATCAATACGGCACGCCCGCTGACGGTACCGAACTTCAGCGGCACTACGGCGCCAGCACGTGGCGCTACCTGCACACGCGTGGTTTCGAACTCCACATCCATGGAGGTTCCGATGGGGTCCAGCGTGACGTCGTTCATGCGATAAGGCATGAGGTTGGTGGCCACGGCATAGCCACGGCCATCGACAACGGTCTGACCGCTGCTGGACACACGGGCGCCCTTGGCGTCCGGCGCATCGATGATGCCGATGGCGCTGTTGAGATCGAGCTGCGGCGCCAGTGTGATGCCGCCGCCGTGCATCACCAAGCCACCGGCCGCACTGACCGATGCCTGCTGGTAGTGCTCCGAATACGAATAACTGCCATTGAGGTTGGCGTACGGGGCCTGCCAGCCCAGCGTACCGCTGGCCGTGGTCTGCGAACTGGCATTGCTGTAATCGTTATACGAGACGTTGCCGCCGTAGTTGAACTCGCTGTTCTTGCCGAACGTACCGCTGACGCCGACGCGATCGTTGTCTCCCATGACGTCGTCGTGCGTGGTGGAGAACTGCAGCATGGGCGCGTTGCGCGACGACGGCCCGCCCAACGGGATCGATACGTTGAGGCCGAACTGGTTGTCGTAGTGGGCGCCGTTGTACATCGGGCCAGACGTGTAGGTGCGACTGGCAGTGATGCCAAAGTTCACGCGGCGATACCGGTTGTTGTAGCCGAGCTGGTAGGTGGTGGCGCTGGGCATGCCGTGCCAATAGGTATTGCGCGAGCCGTTGAAGAACAGCTGGCCGTAGTTGCCGCCAAAATCCTGGTTGATGGTGACGTTGAGGCGCTGCCTGGAGCGCATCAGGTTCACCATGGACAGGCTGGTGGTGCGCAGGGACGTCAGCATGTCTTGCGTGATGACGGCGTCGGACAGCGACAGGAAATTGCCGTTGGAGTACCGATACGACGCCAACGCGAAGGTGGTGCCCGAACTGGGAATGACCTTGGAGTAAGAAACCCGCATGCTGTAGCCGGACAGCGAATCGGCACCCTGCAACGTGGTGTGCGAGTTGGTGACATCCAGCGCAATGGCGCCGAGCGGCGTATTGATGGCCGCACCGAGCAAATAGGCGTGGTAGAGATTGCGGTAGGTGGACTGCGCGCCCCCGTACGCCGTCAGCCAGTTGTTGATACCGTGCTGATAGGTGCCTTCCACGAAATACGGTTTGTCGTTGCGCAGTGCCGTGTTGTGCACCTGTCCATCGGTAACGGCCCAACGACTGACACCGGGACGCAGCAACATGGGCACCGCCGAATAGGGCACGACGAAGCTGTGCACGCTGCCATCGGCCTCGAACACGGTGATGGTCAGGTCGCCGCTATAGCCCGTCGCATACAGATCATCAATGACGAATGGGCCCGGTGCCACGGTGGTCTGGTACAGCAGGTTGCCGTTCTGGCGCACTTCCACGCGGGCCTGTGTGTTGGCGGTGCCGCGCACTACCGGCGCGTAGCCCTGCTGCGAGTCGGGGAGCATGCGGTCATCGCTGTACATGGTGATGCCACGGAATGGCGTGGTATCGAACACGACGCCCTGCGTATAGCCGTCTCCAATGGTGAACTGGGCCTTCCAGGGCGTGATGTCGTGGGTGGCCGTGGTGTTGATGTTGATCCAGCGGGTCCGGCCCGTACGCTGGTCCCACTGTGCCGTCTCCTGGCTGCGCACACGCCAGCCCAGCACGTTCATCCCAAGGTTGAGACCCAGATAGGCGTTAATGTCATTGCTGCTATCACCACCACGTTGTACCGGCACGAAGGTGCTACGTTGCACCGGCACATACTGGCCGTTGGTGCCGAGCATGTAGTTGCCCGTGGCGCTTGGCACGTAGCTTCCGCTTGGGCCCGCCATGTAGTACTGCGCGCCTTGCACCTGTAGCTGGCTGCCATCGGCGGCAATGGCGGTGCCACCGCCCTGCATACGCGGACCGCCGTAGCTCTGATCGAGCGAATAGGCGTTGAAGTTGTAGCCAAGCAGGAAGGCGGTTTCACCCCGATCCCACAGCTCCGGGCTCACATAGCCGCGTGCCTGACGGCGCAGCGATTCCTGAGGGATGGACACGTCGAGGCGAAGCTCACCCACATCCATTTGCACAGTGGCATCGGCGCTGATGTCCCTGATGCCAATGCACGGACTCTGGACGTTGACGACCTGGGCATCCAGCCTGGCCACATCCACGCCCATCTGCACCAGCGTTTCGTAGTCAAAACAGGGCTGGGCGACCTGGCTGCCTTCCATGGCACGAAACTGGATGTTCTTGCGTGCAACGCGACCCTCGTTGACGAAGACATCGACGTTGTAGCTGCCCGGCAATACTGGATTGCCCCTCTCAAAGCGCGACACGTCGACCGACTGACTGGAACCAGTGAAGGCGTTGCTGAATTCGACCACGCCAGGATTGGCAGCGGGCTCCAGCGCCGCGACAGCCGGAGCAGCAGCGGGGGCGGCAAGGATGGCAGCAGGCGCTGTACCCAAGCCCAGCATCACAAACCACGTCAGGGAGCGGATGCGCGCCACCTGAGGCAGGCGGGAATTGGCCATGTACAAGGAATGAACTTGCTTCGTGCTGGTCGCATTCATTGGGGTCAAAGCTCTTTTTTTGGACAAACGACTCCCCTCCGGGCCGCGCGACTCGCATCGCGGCACTGGAAAAAAGTCCTGGTTGGAGGGAAGCCCAACTACGTTGAACGGCTCCCGCGAATTACGCGTGGATCAATGCCTTTGTTCGACCTTCGTACCCTTCCGTCGCGGCGGGAGGTTCGCTTCAGCGAGCACCGGGATCACCGCGTGAAACTTGCTTCGTGCGGATTGAAGCCGCCGTAATCGTTGATGACGGTGATCACGAGCTTGCCGCTGGCATCGGGCGTCCCCGCCACGGGGAATGTCCCCTTGCCTTTGGCCGGGCACATGCCACCCTTGCTGACGGAGTCTTGCTGCGGAGCGCCCTTGAAGGAGACGTCACTGAAGGACACGTTGAAAGGCGTGTCGTTGGTGCACTCCACGGCGTAGCCGTTGCCTTTGGATACGAGGTGCCAGGTCACTTGCTCAGGCGCCGCGTCGAGTGAACCCTGCAGGCCCTTGGGGCGATAGAACAGCTTGATGCGCGACCGCACGGCCAGCTGCACGTAATTTTCCGCCGCGTCACTGCCCGCCTTGGGCTTGGGCGGAATTTCCAGAATATTGAGCCAGTAGACCGTTTCGCGGTCCTGCGGCAGTTGGTTGGCGCCGGTAAACATGATGCGGAGTGTCTGGCCCTTGCCGGGATCGACACGCGACATGGGCGGCGTGATCAGGAACGGTGCATTGCTGGATTCTGCGCGTTCGCTCGCGTCGCCGGTGTCCACCCAGGCTTGAATGAGGCGTGCTTCCTTGCCGTCGTTGACCATGCTCAGCGACACCTCGCGCTGATCCGCGGGATACACCACGCGTGTACCGTTAATAGTGATGCCGGCATAGGCGGAGCTGAGGCTCGCGGCGATGACGATCATGGCGCACAGGGCGCGGCTAAAGGCTTTCATGACACTGCTCTCGAAGCTTGGAAGGAACGGCACTGATCCGGAAGAGTCGGCAGGGCCGGCGTACCGGCCTTGCCACTGAAGCCCGTCGAGAGCGATCAGTTGTATTGCATTGAATAGGTCAGATAGGTGGTGACCACACCCGCCGTAGCAGCGCCGCCATTGGCCAGATACTGGGCGACGTAGTTCAGCGTGGCGGTATTGCCAGAGATCGTGGCGGCCGGCTGGTTGTTGGCAGCGATGACCGTGGCGCCATTGGCGACAGCGGCGTTGATGCCCAGGTTGATCGGCTGGTTGTTAGCCGGGTTGACCATGCGCACCTCCACGAAGTTGGCGCCGCCGCTGGCCTGGTTCTTCAGCGCACCCGTGGCCGTGTCGAGGGCCGGGGTCTGCGTAGTTTCGATCCACAGGGCAGCCGTCTTGCCGTTGGTGCAGTTGGTACCGCCACCCAGGACGAGCGAGAAGTTGGTGTCGCCGGCGGTCTGGCCGTTGGCGGCCAGCGCGGAGGTGCTGACGGTCGGCATCGTCACCGTGATGTTGCCGCTGCCGGTGGCAGCGCCGCCGCCCGTGACGATGCAGGTGGTGTCGGTGATCTGACCATTGAAGGTGATCGTGCCATCGGAGGCACTGGCGACCATCGGAGCGAGTGCAGCCAGGCCAAGAACCGCAGTCAGGGCAGTCGTGATAAGCGTCTTCTTCATATAGTGGTTATTCCTTTACCAGATCGGATAGAGCAGTGGATTCAAAGACGAGGCACGCCGTCGACCGGCAGTTGCCGGACTTCCTGTCGCATACGTGGAGAGGTTTTCCCCGTAGACCCGAGCGGGCTACGTCGCCATTTCGCGGTTGCTACCACGAAACACGGCCATTGTTCATTGATCCCAGGCCCGCTTCTTTAGGATGAATCTGAGATGTGTGTTTGATAAGCAGCCAGCGAGGCGCAGGCCTACAAGCCGCTCGAAGAGGTCGGCCTCGCGTCCAGCCGAAATTCACCTCCGGCTGTCGGCCGCGCTTATACTCGCCGCATCTCAATAAGAATCGTGCCGCTGCGTGAGTGACCCATCACGCCTTCCCATGCCCTGCCTCACGCCCGAGGCGGCGTTGACGCCGGGCGCAAGCGAAGGAGACGCCCGCTAGTGGGACTCACACTCACCCCCGAAATGATTCTGGTGCTCGGGCTGGTGGGCTTCACCATGCTGATGCTGGTGCTGGAATGGATCCGCGCCGACATGGTGGCCCTGCTGGTCGTGGTGGTCATCGGCCTGACCGGCCTGATTCCTTCCGACCGCGTCTTCAACGGCTTTGCCGGTAACGCCGTCATCGCGATCATCGCGATCATGATCATGGGTGCCGGACTCGATCGAGCTGGCGTGCTCTCGCTCACTGCCAACTTCGTCATGCGCATGGCGCGAGGTAGGGAGTCGCGTCTGGGCGTAGTGATCAACCTGGTCACCAGTCTGTTCAGCGCGGTGATTCCCAGCCAGGCGCTGGCTGCATTGATGATTCCGGTTACCAGCCGCCTTGCCGCGCGTACCGGCGTGCCGCTCTCGCGGCTGTTGTTGCCGATGGCGTTCTGCATCCTCACCGCCACCAACACCACGCTGATCGCCAACTCACCGCTGATCGTGCTGAACGATCTGGTGGCCAGCGCCAACGCCAACCTGCCTGCGGGTGCGCACACGATTCCAAAATTCGGTCTCTTCAGCGTAACGCCGGTGGGTCTTGTGCTCGCGCTGACGGGTGTCGGGTTCTTCTACTTCTTCGGCAAGAAGCTGTTGCCCGAGCGAGAAGACGAACGCCTGAAGGTAACGCCGGGCCGTACCGAGAGCTACTTCGCGGACACTTACGGCATTGTCGGTGAGACCGCCGAGCTCACGGTGACGGCCGAAAGCCCGCTGGTAGGCATGAGCATCGGCGAAGTGGAACAGCTCTATGGCTCACCGCTGATTCTTGCCATCAAGAGTGGCAACGATGCACGCATGG
This sequence comes from Dyella sp. OK584, assembly GCF_057787755.1. NCBI lineage: Bacteria > Pseudomonadati > Pseudomonadota > Gammaproteobacteria > Lysobacterales > Rhodanobacteraceae > Dyella > Dyella sp. OK584. The sequence goes on along the minus strand of NZ_CM173542.1, from coordinate 1,822,923 downwards.
CGCCACCAGCCGATCATGTCATCTGGGTTGGCTCGGTGCTGGGCGTGCTGGGTCCACGCGATCAGCTCAACCAGTTCGCCAACAACCAGCTGTGCAAGCTGTCGCCGCGCATGCGGCAGTTGGGCGAACTGTTCAACCCCACGCGCGCTGGTATTTCGGAAGCAGTGATTCCGCCCAGCTCACGCTTCCTCAAGCAGACTGTCGGCGACCTGCGCCTGCGCAAGCGCTACGGCATCTCGGTGCTGGCGGTGAACCGCGGCGATCAGGTGTATCGCGACGACGTGCGCTCGGTGAGCCTGCGCGCCGGTGACACACTGGTGCTGCATTCCAGTTGGCGCGACCTGGCGTTGGCCAGCGAGGACAAGGACCTCGTCGTCGTTACCGACACTCCCAAGGAAGAGCAGCGTCCGGGCAAGATCTGGCAGGCCGTCGGTTTCTTCGTGCTGGCCAAGTGCCTTGCCTTGTTCACTCATCTCGATCTTTCCGTCGCCATGATGACCGGCGCCATCGGCATGCTGCTCACTGGCGTGCTGAACATGGATGAGGCCTACAAGGCCATCAACTGGAAGACCATCTTCGTCACGGCCTGCCTGATTCCGCTGGGCTGGTCGATGGACGCCACCGGCGCCGCCGCGTGGCTGGCGCAGGAAGTGCTGCAGCATCTGGGCCACACTTCGCACTGGGTTCTGCAACTGTCACTGGCTGTATTGACCCTGCTGTTCTCGCAGGTGATGTCCAACGTCGGCGCCACAGTGATGATGGTGCCCATTGCCATCAGCGTTGCTGTCGCTACTGGCGGCAATCCATCGGCCTATGCGCTGATCGTCGCGATATCTTCATCCAACACCTTCCTGCTCAGCTCCGGCCACCCGGCGTTGATGATGATCGCCGGTCCCGGTGGTTATCGCGGCAAGGATTTCCTGCGCGTTGGCTTGCCACTCACTGCATTGGTGCTGGTGATTACGTTGGTGGCGATCAATTTGATGTATCACTGACCTTAGCTAAGCGGCAATAGAGTGCTCAGGCCACCTGGCTGGCCGCCTCGCGTACATGCACTTCTCTAGCGAAGGCCCTCTTTACTAGCCTGCGGGCAGGGTTTTCTACGAGGTGATGGAGCATCGCAGCGCTAAAAATGCTCAGGGCCAAGAGAGAAAATATGCTCAAGCCAAGCGGCATAGCTTCAATGACATGAACCTTCTGACGCGATAAATCCCAAAGGTTCTGGGGAACGCGTTGAACCAGGTAAAGGCAGTAGGAAATCTCACCAAGATAGATCAAAGGCCGCACCGACATCGGCGTCCGAAGGATGTCGCCCTTGCTTGCCAAGCCAAGGACGAGAAGCGCAAGGCCCACCACGGCAATCGTGTCCGAATTGCAAAAGACGCCGAAGACAATGACTACGAGAGAGACGATGGAGCCAACCCGGATGGCCGCAAGCATGGGGATCTGACTACGCAGCCGGCATATGAGCGAGCCCAAGTAGAACTCGGGGATAAGTCGGGACAAGCCATGTGGCGTAGACAAATGCAATCCATCATTCGTTGACTCGACCCACCACAGGACGCAGATGGCCAGCACCACGGCAACGATAGTCGTGCCCGAGCGCTTCAGCTTGGAGGCCATCATGAAGATGGGAAACGCCAGGTAAGCAAACCACTCGGCGCTTACGGACCAGGCAACATCATTCCAGCCATTGCTCTGCCAGGGAAACCACGAGTTGACGAGGAGAAGGTTCGCCACCAACTCCCACCATGTATTGCCGGGAGCACCAATGATCTCCCGATGCATGAAGGCCTGTTTGACAAGGATCCTGGCGGCCGCCAAGCCAAGACAAACGAAGTGAACCGGGTAGATGCGAGCTATGCGATTGACTACAAAATCCTTGTAGTCAAACCGTCTCTCCGCCTGGCCGTAGTTATAGGCAAGGATGAAGCCACTCAGAACAAAGAAGCCGTCCACGCCAAGGTAGCCCTTGTCAAACAACGGCGTTGAAAATCCAAGGTCAAAGAACGCTGTTGGCGCTACCGGATAGAGGAAGAACCAGTGAAAAGCCAGCACCCAGAGAGCAAAGAAGGATCTCAGAGCGGTAAGCGGCTTGATGTTCTGCAACGTATTGCTTCCTTGTAGAGCGTCCTTCCTTGGAACGCATTTCCGATGAAGAGTCGGAACTTCGATATTGCAACAAGACTGATTAGGCGGATGCTCCCGACGCATCCCACCAGCCAGTGCCCCAGAACACCGGTCGGCCTATCACCGTATCGAAATAAGTAAACGTTTCGCCCTGGGCGAAATTCGCAGGGCGCTGCGCCGTGGTACCCAGCTTTCGCCTGGCGTCTACACGGCCAACCTCATTCCATACACCATCCGCCTGAAGCTCAACTTCGAGCACTGATGTTGGCCCCATGCCAAAGTCTGCCGAACCCGCCAAGCGGATACCACCGGCGGAAGTACCGTGCAGCACAACGCCGTTGATGTTGACCTTGTGGATAGTGACTCTCTGTCCCACGCGACCACCAGCAAGCCCCTTTAGCGCACCCGTCCCATCGAAACGAACAGACGCATAGGCAGTGACATTCATGGTGCCACTCGATGGCGCCGCAATGCTCACATACCCCGCACGTTTGTCATTTGCGTCGTGAGTAGACACCTCACGCACATGGCCGTCATACATGTTACCCACGGCGACCTGCGGATAATCGAAATCGACGTCCATCTCAGTCCCATCTTCACCACCGCCAGTCCATGTGACAAATCCGCGCTGACAGTACCGGAACCGTGAACCATCTTTCGTACTGCGAAGCAACTTACGACCGCCTATCACCGTCGGCCCAAGTAGCTTGATGTACTGATCGGCTTGATCTGCTGAAGATGCGCCGCTATGAACGAAGGCACTGTCGCTCGCCGTCACGTCGGAGCGTAAATCGTAGATTCCACCCATGATCGTGACGTGCGTAGTGCCTCTAATCCCAAAGCCAGGATAAGCGGCCGAAAACGCAGGCAGAAAGAACACGCTCATGGGCATGTCGGACTCATTGAGTACTTTGCAGCCAACAAACTCGGATCTCGCACCGTGCAAGTAGATCGGGTTGTTGCGAGCCTGCGGCCCTGTCGCATACATCACCCTAAAACCTGACTGAACTATCCACTGATCGTTGACGTAAGTGTCCATTCCAAAGTCAGGCATTGGCACTGCACCGACCATCTGCTTCCGGTGAAGCTGGACATTGATGAACGTATTGCCCGACGAGTTGAGAAAATGGGCTCCCGTGAAAACATCAATCTGGGCGCATTGTTGATCAGGATTTCCACTGCGCACGAAGTTGCCACGCAACTTGAGGCCGGTAGTCGCGCGAGCGATTTTCAGGATGTCGTAGTTCCCGTCATAGAACCGCTGAGGCCCGTCACCATGATTTGGTGACCAAACATCCCAATAGTTATCCGAGACCACAAATTCGCCGTAAGCGCGATCAGGCGCGTTGCCGCCGGGTGCCACCATGAGCATATACGGTAACGCGTATGGATCAGATGCTGTAGTCACAGCAACGTTGCGGACGATACTAAGCGACCTATGGTTTCCTACGATCGTGACTTTAGCTGCATTGAAAATGTTTCGCTCAAGCACGAGGCGTTGGGTGTTATGGCGCGTCCCGAGATTGATATTCGAATAGTCTCGCTGCCCAGCCATGCTCCAATCAGAAAAGAACTCCCGAGTGCTTTCCAACCCTGCACTAATGCAAACATCCACGCCTCCACATCCAACGAGCTCACAGAATTCCACGTTAGCCGCAAGGACAAAGAGGCGCGAGCCCGTGAGCTCAAACTTCGCACCGTTCATTTCGATGCGGATACTTCTGCTGATGCGCAACTCGTCCGTTCTAAAGGTGCTCGCCGTCCGCATGAACGAAAGAACGCCACCTTCTGGAGTGCTGTCAATCGCCTTTTGCAAACTGGCTGTATCTTCCGCACCATCACCACGAGCACCGAAGTCTTTGACGTGTGTTTGATCCCGCCCTTTTTCCTGCAACGGACGCAGGACAGCTCCGTCGCCAGCCTGCTGAAAACCTGATCCATTGCCGATGGCAAAAGCAAGACGGTCGAAAGCACCCCGCCAGCTCGCACCATCCCAGCTGTAGCTAGCATTGTTGTCGGGCACGGGATCGAGTAGTACCCAAGCCGCAGCACCAAGTCGCTGTCCGGCATCCGCCAGCATGTCGGCCTTCGTCTTATAGACAACGACACCGCTAGCTTGAGCCGCAGCAAACTGATTGACCGCATACGTCAACAAATCCCAACCCGCGCCAGGGGTACTGGCAACGGAGCGTTGGTTGTCGTTTGTACGATCACTCACGAAACGACTAGACGACTTGGCAAGAATGTCGAGCAAGCCCATGCCGATTCACCGTAAATTGGATGTCATTGGAAGACTGCTCAGGCTTAGGTGCTGGGCAACAAACCGCAACACACGATCCGAAGGAAAGTGGTATCCGTAGATCAGCGGCATAACGATCAGCAGAGTCAGCAGAGTCAGTACCTGTATCTGATTGGAAGCCGGTAACTTCCAATGCTGACCAAACCTCCGAAGCAAACAAGCGAACGCCCCTCCTCCTAAGAGAAGCCCCGTAACCACCTCAGACACACCGTGGGCGTGCACGGCGACCCGAGACACGGCAATGGCTAGAGCCAAAAGCGCTCCCAGACAAATCGCAGCATTACGGAGCATTCGTCCATGCGATCCCGCCAGCAGCGCAAACAACGCTGGCCAAGTCGCGGCAGACATGGCGGAGTGACCACTTATCCCAGTGAAGCTCGGCGCTGGGTTCCCGCCATCAAATACCAAGACAACGAGCTTACTGACAGCCACAAGGGCCGAGACCGCGATCAGCATCACGCCCCAACCCCGGGCCGCCGGGCGTCCGGCCGACCGCTGGTCCATGCAAAACGCGACCGCCATTGCACACGGGGCCACAACCGCCAAATCACCAAGCGCGGAAATATCGCTCCAAACATGAAATGGCAGCAATGAAGTAAGGAACAAGCGAGTCAGCCTGAGTTCGTGACGGGAGACGACTCGCTGCCAAGCGCTTGCGGGACATCACTTCGCATACCGCTCGATTTGCCGGGGACAAATTTGTAGGTGTACAAGAACATCAACATGAACATGAAGGAAGTAATGTTCGACGTCTTGACGAAGAAAGATTCCGTAAAATTGGACGATATATAGATTATGACAAAGATGTAGAGCATACCCCTCAATGCAGGCGCCCTGACTCTTCGAATGAGGCCAAGAAACCGGGAAATGATTACAAAATAGATGAAGGCACCAACCAGGCCTAAGTTGGCGACCAAATCGATATAGCCGTTATGAGAATCTCCGGGCACGAAGTCTTTACCCAGGCCGATATCGGTAATGTATTTCGCATAGGGCGTGTTGTAAAAACCTTCCAACCCAAATCCGAACCACCACCTGTGCTCGGTATTCAGGCCGGTGATTACGCCCTCCCATATCGTGGCCCTGCCGGACAGCGGCACCAGCAAACCCAGGATGGATACGGAGTCGTGGTTATCCCCAACGCCCACGAAACTCACCAAGCCAAAGAGCACCAGACCGACGGAAATCGCAACGAGCATGACCATGGATGCTCTAAACGTCCGGTTAATCCAATCCCACTGCGCCACACCAAGCAGACCAAGAATCATGATGCCCACGCCCAAGGAGGTTCTGGAGTTGCTCAGAACGAGGGCGCCAAGGCACAACGCAATAAAACCCGTATCGCGAATCTTCCAACGACGACGTCGGAGCATCATTCGACACGTATAGAAAAATATCAGGAAGTAGATGAGGCGCCCGTACGTATTCTTTTGGGAGTAGAAGGAGTTCAGTGACAACTTCTCGTCCACCACACTGAAGGCGAGGTCATGAAAAGCGACGGCAAACACCAAGGACAAAATAAAGGTGATCGTAAGTGATTTGGTGCAACAACTAACGAACTCTTCGATGGTCATGACCTTGGCAATGTGGTTGGCTACCGCCATCACGCCAAAGAACGAGAATAATTTCAGCCAGAAGCTGATGTCACCGTAATTAGTCAGCGCCCCCGACCCGGCAACGTACAAGAATAGTGCGATAAGGAACGCATTCCCGGAAGTAAGGGTCTTCTGGGTGACAGATAGCATAATCGCATAGACATACGGCACCAAAATCATTAGATGGTGCACTTGAACGCGACCCTCTTCGCCGCGTCCCAATACCGTAGATCCCACAGAGAGTGGCATCCACATGTAGACGAGCCAGCGATTGCACCGTTGGGTCAAATTAGCCATGGGATCAAGCCTCACGAGCTTGCGGCCTGGGTCTTTCAACCACCGTGCACAGACGGGCATGAAGACGCTTTTTTACAGTTACCCGGAGAGCGGACAGCTGCACTGAGAGCGCTCCGCGCGCAAATGAAAATCGCATCTAGCAGCTCCCAAAAAATTCGACGCAGTACGTCCGCATCATTTCGTTGAACGTGAACTTGGCGCCCTGCCGCGCACTCCTCATGGACGCATCGGCAAGCGAGTCCGGATCAGTAAAGTAACGACCCACTGCATCAATCCAACCATCAACATCAGTCGGGTCGATCAGTGGCCCTGCATCGCCGATCACTTCCGCAATCGCGGGATAGCTCGACGCGATAACGGGTAGTCCCGCCATCATCGCCTCCGCAGCCGCCATGCCGAAAGCTTCGGAATGGGAAGGGAATACGAACACGTCGCCTGCACGGAGAAATCTGGCAACACGGTCTGGCGGTACTTCTCCAAGAAGGGTCACGCGATCAGCCAGGGATCTGACTGCAATGCTGGCTTCGAGCTTGGATCGCAACTCGCCCTCACCAAGGATGGCCAGCTTGACCGCAGGCACGCGCTCCACGACCTTCAAAAGCAGCTCATGATTTTTGACCGCGGCGAGGCGCCCGCAGGTGACGAGCAGGAATGCTTGCGCGTCAAGGCCAAATTCTTCGCGAGCCTGTGCTTTGGTTAGTGATGTCTGCTCAACCGACACGCCGTTGTAAATCGTCTTCAGTCGAGCCCGATAAGGAGCCGGGAAGCGATCAAACGCCCGTTCGATGAACTTCGAGGCAGGGATGTTGGAGGTGTAAATGCCGAACGTGCCGCAGAACCAGTCCAGGGCACGGGCAAATTTGTTGAGCTTGTCCGGGCGGCTCGTCTGCGTTGCAATTCGGCGCGGAACACCGGTAATCCAACCCGAGAGCGTCGCCAGGGGCGACGAGTAGTGCGCCATACCAATGATGGCCACAGGCCGGCGTTGCTTTACGTACGCCACGAGGCGCATGAGGATACGGACATAGTCCAGTAGTGACGGCCTGCCCGGGAAAAGCACTTCCACGTTGGGATCGCCATCGAAAACGGCGCGTTTGCGGTAAAGAAAGACAACCTTGGCGTCCACGCCCTCCGACACCAGGCTTCTGGCCATAGCGGTCGCGAGAATCTGCGCTCCTCCAGCCTCCATCTGAGTGCAGACGACGACCACTCCCTGCCTTGGTTTCCGGTTGTTACTCAGGATCGACGTCATGCCGCACTCGCTTCCAAAGCCATCCTGAAGCGGCCATAGCAGCCGAAGACGAGAACCAGATTCGCAATCTCACCGAACAGCGCACCCAGCAGTGAGAGCGACACATCCGTCGGCCGCGCGATTAGAAGCGCGCACGACAGTACCAGCGGAACCGGGCTACAGAAGGCTGCAATCTTCGCAAGTTCACGAAATTTGCCGGCAGCCTGCAACGCAGTCGCCATAGGCTCACGAAGCGAGCGCAGGAGCGTGATGACGCCTACCAGGACGGTGGCTCCCAAGAGTGTAGAAAGGTCGTAGGCGTTGTCGCGACTTATCTGGGCAGGAAACTTTGCCAAGAGAACCGCCACTACCAACGAATTGCCAAGCCATGCCATGGCGACAAGATTCCTGACAAAGGCAATATCGCCCTTGAGGCTGGCCAATTCATTCCGGCTGATGTGGTGGGCCATCCGTGGCTGCTCGTACTGCACCAGGCCCGTCAAGATGACACCCAAGGGACGAAACAAAATCGTGGCCAGCGCCACCGGTGCGAACGCAGCTGCACCGACCATCAGGGTGATCAGGTAAGCATGGGAGTTGACACTGATCTGGGTAGCTACGTTGGTAAACGTTGCCCATCCGCCATGTTCGGCCAGTGCATCGTTGAAGATATGCAGCGAACCGCGCCATCCGTGAATGCACATCTCCCGAACCTGTGGCGCAGAAGCCAAGACGGCAACCAGGCTGGCTGCGATCAGCAGGATGAGGACATCATTCAGTTCGATGCGTCCGGAAATCCGGAGCGCCAAGATGCCCGCGACGGAGGCAATACCAAAGATCACGTCGATACGTGATGCCGCGGCTCGTCGCCGAAAAGACAGCTCTGCGGAACGTATGAACCATCTGAACCAGCTGGCTGACGCCAGCAGCCCCATGAGCATCAGCGAGGTGCCCGCAGCACCAGCCGCTCGCATCAGGCCATACGTCAAGACAAAACCGAAGAGGCAGTACCAGAGATTGCCGCGAAAGAAACTTCCAACGACTGCTGACTGATCGTTTCGCGCCTGTGCCACAAGTACCGTCAGAGGATTGCCCAGCAATCCGTTCGACACGCCCAGGCCTGCCGCCACGATGACCTGGCAGAACGCATAGAGGCCGAACTCACGCGCATCGACCGATCGCTGCAACAGAATGGCCACGAGGAAATTGGAGCCCGCAAAAGCAATCGGGCCCGCAAGGCTTCGTGAGGCGCGGTTTGCTAACTGGACCAGGGGCCGGAACATGCAAGCCTTAGCGACGCGCGTCAGTGATTAGGGGAGCGCAACCACGTCGCGTGTACCGCAGCATGCGATACATGGCATAGGGATTCGTGGTCATGTACCGCCACAGCAGCCGACGCGGATCATTAAGCGCCCTGTAGAACCACTCGAGGCCAAAGCTCTGCATCCATTGCGGCGCACGTGAAGCCCTTCCCGACAGGAACGCGTAAAGACCGCCACAGGTCTTCACCCAGCCGAGCCCGACCAGGCGACCCTTGTTACGAACGCACCAGTACTCTTGGCGAGGCTTGCCAAGTGCTACCCACAGCACGTCCGCCCCACTCTCCCGGATCAGTTCGCATACGGAGGCATCCATGCTCTGGTCGAAGTAGCCATGATGACGCCCCACAACGTGCACATCAGGGTAAAGGTGTCGAATCGCTTCAGCCGCCAGGAGGTTCTCTTCTTCCTCACCGCCCAGCATGAAGAACTTCAGGCCAGCTTCGGACGCGGCGCGCGCCGCGTCATGAAAGAAATCCGTCGTTGCCACGCGCTCGGGAAGGCGAACACCTGTCAGCCGACTCGCGTAAACCACTGGCATACCGTCGGCGTGCACGATGTCCGCCTGGGCCATCGCGCTGGCAAACGCCGGTTCGGTACCCGCAAGGGCAATACCCTGCCCGTTTGAAGAGAAGACCAGCTTGGGTGCGATAGTCGCCGCAGATTCGCGCGCAGCCACACAATCACGCACCATGAGATCTGCCAATTCACGCCGATCCAGCACGACCGTGGGAAAGCCGCCCACGCATACCGTGCGCACGGCGCGGGAACCGCGTGAAGTCTGGATTGGCATGCTTTGCGACATCACAACATTTCTCTTCAATGGTCATGCAATAGCGGCATGACGTTCTTATCTGTCTGCCTGTGAATCGGCACGGCGGCTCTTCAAACAGTTACGCCGCTCTTCAGTGGTCACATTCAATAAGCATTTTGCCGACGGATAAGCACCAGCGGCGTGCTGAAAATGATCTTGATGTCCAGCCACAATGACCAATGCTGTATGTAGTGGATATCGCATTCCACACGATTGGCCATCTTTTCCAGCGTATCGGTTTCACCGCGAAACCCCTTTACCTGCGCCAGGCCAGTCATACCCGGCTTCACGCCATGACGCTGCATATAGCCATGCAGGCGTTCACTGAAATGCATGTTGTGTTCGACCGCATGCGGCCTGGGACCGACAATCGACATTTCGCCCCGAAGGACGTTGAACAACTGGGGCAGTTCATCAAGGCTGCTGGAGCGCAGAAAGCGCCCGAACCGTGTCACTCGCGAATCGTTGCGCTCCGCTTGGGTCACGCGACTGCCGGACTCCTGGTGGACCTTCATCGAGCGGAACTTGAGCACCTCGATCTCTTTGCTACCAAGGCCGTGTCGCTTTTGTCGATACAGCACGGGTCCTGGCGAGCTCAACTTGACACCGAGCATCACCATCAACATCAGCGGACTGAGCAGTAGCAACAAGGCGATGGCAATTGAGCGATCCTCCATAGCCTTGATGACGCTTGCATGGCCTTCGACGCGACTCCCGCGCAACGTGATGACGGGCACGCCGCCAAGGGCTGTCGCGTTGTGATTGATCAGCTCGTATCCGAAGAAGTCGGGGATAAATCGAATCGTTACCGGCTTGTCGAGTGTGGCCTGCAGCACGCGCTGAATGGTCGACTCGGCACGCATCGGCAACGCGATCCATATCTGGTCCAATGACCAGGAATCGATGCCCACGAGAAAAGTCTCGAGATCGCCTAGGCTGGAGAGGCCGGAAATATCTACCTGGTCGTGGGGCGTACTTACATAACCGACGACATCCAGCCCCATCCACGCGTTCTGGCGTGCCGCCGTTACGATTCTCTGGCCTGATTGCGTCGCACCGATGAGGACGACACGACGCGAATCGACACCGTGCGCGCGGATGTGACCGAGCAGCCAACGTATAAACAGTCGATCGAGCGACAAGACAATGCCACTAATCGTGAACCACGCAACCGCATTGATGCGCGAGTAGTCGCCCGTGCTCTTGACCGCCCATTCGAGCAGCAAGAGAAGCAGCATCACACCGCTCCACGCCAACCACAGTCGACCAATTTCATCGACCAAGCGCTCGCCGCGCCAGCTCCGGTAGACACCGACGGCGGGAAAGACGAGCAGGGTCAGCAGCACCGCGCGTACCAGCCCCCTGTCATAGGGATCCGTTAGCGCAAGCCGGTCGAACTTCAGCCAATAGACGACATAAGCAACCGCGATGACCACGGCCACATCGCTCACGCGCAACGCGATATCGAGCAGCGCACCGTACTTCGAGAAGAAAGTGGATTCACTTTTCTTCGTGTAAGACATCCCAGGGATGGACAACATCAGTACACCTCATCCTTGAACGGCAATGACCTTCCTGCGAGCGTGACTTCCCGTCGCGGCACCCCACACACGTAATCGACCTCGGCGAGTACGACTCGCCCCATCGGATCGACAATTCCAAATCGGTACTTCATCAATCCCTCCCCCTGTCGAAGGAATCGCACCCCTTGGCCGTGGGGCTCCGGAATCTGACGGCGCCGGCGATGTCGCCTGCACCGTCTCCTTGGTTGGTCTAGTTACCGGATCCGCTAACCACCTCACTCACTGAGGTGATCGACTAGCTCAGGTGGTGGCACTGCTGTATTCGTAGTAGCCGTAGGAGTAATAGCCCGCGTTGCGACGCTCAACGGCGTTGAACACCGCGCCCTTGATCTGAACGCCGTTCTGCTCGAAACGCTGTTTTGCCAGTGCGATTTCGCGCGCCTGGTTCAACCCGAAGCGCACAACAAGCAGGCTCGTTCCCACGTGATGACCCATGATGGCCGCATCAGTCACGGCCAGAATCGGTGGTGTATCGAGGATGATCAGGTCGTACTGCGGCTTGAGCTGCTCCAGGAGTTTCTCGAAGCGCTCATGCATCAGCAGCTCGGAGGGATTCGGTGGTGTCTTGCCGCGAGCAATGAAATGCAGGCTCTCCACGCCGGAAACCGGACGCACCGCTTCTTCCATCGTCAACTGGCCTGCGATGAGCTCGGACAAGCCTCGCTCGGCGCGCCCACCCATCACGGTGTGCACGGCGCCCTTGCGCATGTCGCCGTCGATCAGCAGCACACGCTGGCCGCTCTTGGCGATGACCGCGGCGAGATTGGACGAGACGAAGGTCTTGCCCGCCCCCGGACTGGCGCCGGAAATCATGAGGATGTTGTTCTTGGCTTCGATCCGCGCGAAATGGAGGCTGGTGCGCAGGCTGCGCAGGGCCTCGATGGCCAGATCCGCCGGCGAGTTCACCGCCAGCAGTTTCTGCTTGCCGTCAGAGCGGCCACGGCGCCCCTGCAGGAAACTCTCGCGCTCCGCAACGCTGGCTGGAATGGACGCATAGACGGAAAGCCCAAGCTCTTCGAGAGCCGAGGGATCTTCCAAGCCACGGCTCAACATTTGATTCAGGAGTACAAAGGCAACCGCAAGGAACGCCCCTAGCAGCGTGCCGCCTGCGATCACCAAAGGCTTCTTTGGCTTGGCCGGCTTGGAGGTATCCACCGCCGCGGGATCGATCACGCGCACATTGCCCACCGTGCCGGCGCGGGCGATGTCCAGCTGCTGAGCCTGGTTCAGCAGGCCCGTGTAGGTGGCATTGGTCACTTCGACGTCGCGAGTCAGGCGCAGCAGTTCCTGCTGAGTATCAGGCAGGCCGCCCACTTCCTTGTCGATGCCATTCTTCTGTGCCTGAAGCTGCGAAATCTGCTCAAGCAAAGCTTTATAGGCGGGATGCTCGGCGGTGTAGCGCCGCTGCATATCCGCCTGCTGCAGGCGTAGCTGCTGAATGCTGGTCTCGATCGCAACCATCTGATCCAACAAACCCTTCGTCTGCATGGTGATGTCGACGGACTTCGCCTTGGTCTGGAACGCATTCAGCGCACTTTGCGCGGCGTCCAGGTCCTGGCGGATCTTGGGCAGCTGCTCACGGACGAACTTCAGGCTGGTCGCCGCTTCGGCCGAATTTCGGTCGACGTTCTGCTTGACGTAGGCCTGGCTCACATGGTCCAGCAACTGCGCAGCCAGCTCCGGGTCTTCATGGTTGTAGGTGAGCTGGATGATGCCCGAGTCCTTGCCCTGTTCCGTGGCGTTGACGTCCACCTGCAGCTGGCTGATCTCGGCAAGCAACGCGTGGTGGATGACGCGAAAGCGGGTACCCGGATTGGCCTGGATGCTGCGCACCTGCATGGTCACGCCATGCCCGATTGCAACCTCGCCCACGCGCCCCTGGATGAGCACGTCGCCGTCATAGGTCAACGCATACGCGCCCTGCGCTCCCGCCGTCAGGACAAGCTTCTCTTCCTCGAGCGTCACGGGGACGCGCATGAGGAAAATATCCAGCTTCGAATTGCCCCAGTCGTATCGGCTGAAGCCGAACATTGGCGCCGCAACATCCGTGGGTTGGTCCGGGTTGAAGTGTCTGGCGACCCAGCCGCCAAAAATCGGGAAATGGGACGGCGATACTTCGACCTGCAGGTTCAGCTCCTGCACTGCCTTGCCGATCACGGAGCGCGACGTGATCAGCGCAATCTCGGTCGTGGCCTCGGAACTGGAAGCACCCAACGTCTGCGTGATGGCACTGAGGCCCGGCAGATCGGGAACCTTCTGCTCCACCTGCACCAGGGCGTCCGCTTCGTAGATGGGCGTGCCAAGCACGGCGTAGCCGACGCTCAGCACCAGGCACACACCCGTGACGATGCCGATCAACCACTTGTTGTCGACCAGCGTGCCAAGCAGCTCGCGCAGGTCAATCTCGTCGTCTTGCTGCGCGGTGTTCTGTGTTGCGGCCATGCTCAGGCAATCCAGTGCAAATCAATTAGGTAGAAGGAATGGTGGGGTGTTGCGTATGGGCGCCTACCTCAGACTTGTAGACACCTGCTTGCTCGGAACTCAGGGCATCGGAGTCGTCAGATAAGGAAGCCAGGTGCGTACGCCGCGTTCGATCATCGTGTACACGTGCTCGAAGGCTTCGCGGCTTTGCCTGTAGGGGTCTGCAATGTCCTGCCCTTGCCCCCAGCGATCCAGCAACATCACCTTGCCGCTGGCTTCTGGTGCCATGCGCATCAAGCTGGCCACGTGCTCTCGCTCCATAGCCAACACCAGATCGGCTTCGCGCAGCATGGAAGACCCGAGCTGGCGCGCCTGGTGCGCGGCGCCATCCACTCCGTGGTCACTGAGCACCTGCATGGCAGTCGCATCCATGGGTTTTCCGACGAGCGCACCCAACCCTGCGCTTTCCACGCAAGCGCCAGAGGTGACCAGGTGATGCCGGAGCAGGTATTCCGCCGTAGGACTACGGCAGATGTTCCCCACGCATACGACCAATATCCTTTTGAACACGCTCAAGACTCTTCCGGATGCAGCCACCAACGCGGCGCACCACTCAAGCTGGGATGCATCCTCGTCAGACCCCTGTAACGACGACCCATGGGTGCGTATTGGATACCGCTTGAGGCCCCCGCCCTCTTTTGAAGGGCGCCCACGCCTACAGCGGCGGTCACTACGACCTCTTTACAAAAGCAACTAAAAAGACTTGCGTTCAGCTGACGATCATATACACAATTGAGACATACGTCACGAAACGTATACATGGAAATCACAATTCATTTTCAAGTAAGGTTTCGTGCGAATCGGGTCGTCACACACTGAACGGAGCTCACGTGAAGAAATTGCTTGCAGTAGTCCTCATGGCTAGCCTGGTTGGACAGGCTTTTGCGCAAACGGCCCCAGCCCCGGCCAATCCGCCAGCTCCGGCTCCCGCCGCCGCGGGTGGTGCAGGCTCCACCGGCACAGCTGGTGCGGCTGGCGCGGCCGGCATGTCGGCTGGCACGATCGCGGTAGTTAGCGTCGCCGCCGTTGCTGCCGTGGCCGGCGTGGCCGCTGCCGCCAGTAGCGGTGGCAGCAGCAAGTCCGGCAACAGCAACACCCCGCCGAGCACCGGTGGCGGCGGCACGGGCGGTACCGGCGGTACGACCGGCACCACCGGCACCCACTAAGCCTTTCTCTCGCCTACGAAACATCCGTGCCGGGCTCGCTCCGGCACGGATGCTTTTTGTCTGCACCAACCGAAAGTAGAAGTCATGAAAGTTCGTAACGCCGTGACCCTGGCTGTCGCAGCCGTCCTCCTGCATGGCTGCATCTGGGCGCCGGGACAGCACATGTCCACCAACAGCATGATGCGCAGCGAGGATGAGAACAGTCGCGTCGACGTCGTTCCCATCACGCCCAAACTGATCGCCATGGACAGGGCGGCAGAGACTGTGCAGGGCATCGTCCCTGAACTACTGTCTTTCCGACCTGAGTCGTATCGCATCGGTGCCGGCGACACGCTTTACATCACCGTGTGGGACCACCCGGAACTCACCTCGCCGGCGGGCCCGCAGCAGCAGACGCTGGCCAACGGGCGACTGGTGCGCTCGGACGGCACCCTGTTTTACCCCTACGTGGGTGAGCTCAAGGTGGCCGGCATGACCATCGAAGAGCTGCGCAAGGCCATCAGCGAGAAGCTGGCCAAGTACGTGGAAAAACCGCAGGTCGATGTCAACGTGATCGGCTACGGCAGCCAGCGCATTACGTTGCAGGGCGCCTTTCTGAAGACCGATCCGCAGCCGATCACCGCCATTCCCACCACGCTGGGGCAAGCGATCGGCACCGCGGTGGTCAACACCGAGCAGGCCAATTTGTCGGGCCTCGTGCTTACCCGCGATGGCCACGACTATCGGCTCAATCTCGACGCGCAGCAGGCCAGCAAGGCGCTGGCGCAAGATATCTATCTCAAGCCCGGCGACCGCCTTTTCCTGCCCTACAACGATCGTCAGGAAGCCTATGTCGTCGGCGAGGTCAACCGCCCGACAGCACTCAGCTTCAAGACGACCGACCTCACGCTGACGCAGGCCCTCGGGCGTGCTGGCGGCTTGAATCCGACCTCCTCCAAGGGCAAAGCGGTGTACGTCATTCGTGGCATCGCGGATCTGGAGAAAGCCAAGGGCACGGTCTACCAGTTGGATGCACGTTCGCCGGATGCCTTCATCCTGGCCGATCAGTTCAAGGTCAGGCCCGGCGACGTCGTCTTCGTCGGTCCCGCGGGCGTGACGCGCTGGAACCGCTTCCTGTCCCAGCTGTTGCCGCTCAGCGGCATCATCAGCAGCGCGGCCAACGCCTCGTACAACCTCGATCACTGATGTCGCCTCGCCGCTTGCCTGACGGCTGGTACGTGCCGGCCTTTGCGATGTCTCGCGCCCGTGGCGCGAGCTTCGTGCATGCATGGGCAAGCGCATGAACCGGACGGGCATCTTCCTGGCGGCGTTCATCGCCGGCAGCTTTCTGCTGACCGGATGCACGGACATCTCGCGCGGCACCGGCGACACCATCAAGCTGCTGTGGCACGGAACGCCGAAGCTATCGCCCACGGCGGAACAGGTGGCGGCCAAGCCGTATTACCAGTTGCGTGCGACGACCGCCCATGGCGACGCCATCCTTGTCCTCGGCAATGTCGACGGAAACCGCGAGTACTGGTACGGCACCCACGGTGTTGCGCTGGTGCTTCAGGACGGACGCGTCGTGCAGACCATCGGTCTGCCGGAAAATCTGGACCGGAGCGCTGCGCATGGCCCGGACCCGTTCGCGACTGGCCTGCAGACCCTTCAATCGCGGACCGGCTATGAACGCATCGAAGACCGGTCACCTGGTTACCGCTATGGCATGACGGTTCGCGCTGAACTCACGCCGGCGGGCAGCACGGACATCGACATCCTTGGCACCACGCATCGCGTGCTGCTGGTGACCGAGAGCGCCAGCGCCGAGCCGACGCATGACCACGCCAGCAACCGCTACTGGGTCGATCCTGTCGACGGTTTCGTGTGGATGAGCGAACAGGAAGTGCTGCCCGGCTTCAGCATCAAGCTGGTGCAGTTGCACCCCTATCGCCGGAGCAAGTCATGAAGCCCGGCGCCATACTTCGCGCCGCGATCCTGGCGTGTGCCTGGCTGCCCTTATGCGCCAGCGCGGTCGAGATCTATGTCAGCGGTGCAGTAGCTGATCCCGGTGTACGGCAGCTTCCGCCGAAGGCCAAGCTGGCTGATGCTGCGCTTGCGGTGGGCGTGCGTCTGGACGGCTATCCACTCGGCGCGGCATGGTTGCGCCCGTCGCTGCAGCAGGAACAGACACGCCAGAAAGCCGGCTTGCTGTACGACCTGGACACCGTTCGCCAGCAGGCGGCACGCGACGATCATCAGGACGTTGCGGAGGTGGCCGCGTCACTGCGCGAATGGCTGCAGGCTCTGCCTGTGACGGGCCGTCAAGTGGCCCTGCTCGATCCGCGCGCAGTGGAAATCACGCCTGCCGAAAACCGCTTGGTCGGCGACGGCGACACGCTCTTCTACCCCACGCGCCCTGATGGCATCCGCATCGTCGGTGCCGTCACGCATCCCTGCAACTTGCCGTTGGTCGCGCTGCAGGCCGCACGTGATTACGCGAAGGCTTGTCCTTCCCTTTCCGCTGCAGACAGGGACTGGATCTTTGTGATCCAGCCGGACGGCCATGTCTTCAGGCAAGGCATCGGCCTGTGGAATCCGGGGCAGCCCATGCCACTCGCGCCGGGCGCGGTGGTCTATGTGCCCTTGCGTGAAAGCAGCGTGCGCACGGCCGCGCCGGACCTCAATCGGGAACTGGCGGATTTCCTCGCCACTCAGCCGCTGGCTGGCCCGGAAACCCAACGATGATGCAGCGCCGGACAGCACGCCTTCGAGCAACGTGCGCACTACACGGCAATAAGCTGGTTCTGCGTGCCCGTTGCGGCTGCCTGCTGCTGGTCGGCAGCCTGCTGATGGGCGCGGCTCACGCGGACAACGCGCCGACCCAGAGCGACTTCGGCGGTGTGGGCCTGTGGGAGACGCCAACGGCGCGCATGGCGGAAGAAGGCGAATTGGCCTTCACCGCAGGCCACGTGCATCCGTATGACCGCTACAACTTTTCGCTGCAGCCGCTGCCGTGGCTGGAAGGGATCTTTCGCTATACGGCAGTGAGCAATCGCCTGTACGGCTCCACGTCGCTCAGCGGACACCAGAGCTACAAGGACAAGTCGATCGACGTGAAGGTCAGGCTGTGGACCGAAAGCCGCTATCTGCCCGACCTCAGCGTCGGTGCGCGCGACATCGGTGGTACGGGCCTGTTTTCCGGCGAGTACGTCGTGGCCAACAAGCGCTTCGGCGCATTCGACGCCAGCCTTGGCATGGGCTGGGGCTATGTCGGCGGACGCGGCGACGTCAAGAATCCTTTCTCGATCTTCGGCGACAGCTTTAACTATCGTCCGACGCCCACAAGCAACGTGAACAACGCGGGCAAGTTCGGCAGCAATCATTACCTGCACGGACCTGCGGCCCTGTTCGGCGGCATTTCCTACCAGACCCCCTGGGACTGGTTGGTGCTGAAGGCCGAGTACGACGGCAACGATTACCAGCATGAGCCGCAGTACAACAATCAGAAGCAGAGCTCACCGGTGAATATCGGCGCCGTGGTGCGCCCGAGCCGCAACCTGGACCTCAGCGTAGCGCTGGAACGCGGCAACACGGTGATGGTCGGCCTGACCTTCCACGCCAACGCGGCGGACGACAATATCCCGCCGAAACTGCTCGACCCACCGGTACCGAAGCGCAGCACGCAGGCCGTTACCGCCAAGCCGGATGAAGTCGATTGGGCGCAAGTGTCGCGCACGCTTCACGACAACGCCGGCATCCGCGTCTCCAGCATCACGCAACGCGGCAGCGAGATCGTGGTGAGCGGCGAGCAGGATCGATACTTCTACTCGGCCAAGTCGCTGGGCCGCGCCGCACGCGTGCTGGACAACCAGCTTGGTCCGTCGGTCGACTGGTACACGGTGGTGTCACAGCAGGAAGGCTTGTCCACGGTCGAGACCAGCGTGCATCGCCAGCGCTTCGACGAGCTGGTGGACCACGACATCGACCTGGCGCAGTTCCGCCGCGGCGTTGAGCAGAATGCTCCCACACCGCGCCGCGAAGACGTGCTTTACAAGGCGCCCATCGAGCGTTGGGAGCAGGCCTTTTCGTTCAACTACAGCCAGAGCCTGGGCGGCCCCGACTCGTTCCTGCTGTACCAGATCGCGGCGGTCTACGACGTCGACTTCCATTTCACCCCGAGCTTCTGGTGGAGCGGCCTGGCGAGCCTGAATCTGATCAACAACTACGACAAGTTCAAGTACGACGCACCCAGTGATCTGCCGCGCGTGCGTACCGACGTGCGCCAGTACATGACCAGTTCGAACCTCACCATGCCGATCTTCCAGCTGACGGGTACGCGGCAGCTCGGCAACGACCTCTACGGCATGGCTTATGCGGGCATGCTGGAAAGCATGTTCGGCGGCGTCGGCGGCGAAATGCTGTATCGGCCGTTTGGCCAACGCTGGGCTATCAGCTCGGAAATCGACTGGGTCAAGCAACGCGGCTACGACCAGGACTTCTCGTTCCGCGACTACCACGTCGTCACCGGCTTCGTGACCGGCTATTTCAACCTGGGCTACAAGGATGTGCTGGTTGCCGTAAGTGCCGGTCGCTACCTGGCCGGCGATTGGGGCGCCACGCTGGACGTATCGCGCGAATTCCGTAACGGCGTGCGCATGGGCGCATTCGCGACGAAGACCAACGTATCCGCCAAGGAGTTTGGCGAAGGCAGTTTCGACAAGGGCATCTACGTGTCGATTCCGTTCGACTTGATGCTGCCCCGCTCCACGCTGAGTCGCGCCACGTTCGTGTGGGATCCGCTGATTCGCGACGGCGGCGCACGTCTGAGCAGGCGTTACAGCCTGTACTCGCTGACCAGCGATCGCGATTTCGACAACTTCAATGGCAACCTGGACAAGATAGTCGAGTAGTCACCTTGTCCATCGGCTCAGTCGTCGAGCCACACCTCACCCTCGGCCACGCGCACGCCCACCGCACGCAGGTGCTCACCGCGACAAGGGCCGCCCACGCACAGACCATCGTCATCGTTGAACGTTGCGCCGTGCGCAGCGCAGATCAGCAGTCTGTCCTTGATGAGGAACTTGCCGGGCGCCCAGTCGAGCCGGCGTCCGGCATGAGGGCAAACATTGAGATAAGCGCGTACCACGTCATCACGACGCAGCACGATCACGCTCTCTTCGCCGTCGCGCAGCAGGGCTTCGACGGCGATCGCGCCGCCATCGGGAATATCGTCCAGCCGGCAAAGCGCCTGGTCGGGTGTCGCTGCATCCATCGGCACTTGCCTCTTCGGCCGTAAGGCCCCATCGTTACGCACGTAAGTCATTGATTTTACCACACGGATTTTTAACACATGCGCTTTTCGCTGCCCATGTCGCGTCGTTCCCGTCACCCGTTGATTCGTGCCCTATCGCTCGTTATCGGGCTGGCGCTGCTGGGTGTGCTGCTGGTATTTGGCCTGGTCGTGGCCGGCGTGCTGCTGATCGGTGGCGGGCTGGTATTTGCCTTGCGCCAATGGTCGCGTAAGCGCAGCACGATGTCGCCTGCTGGTCGTCGCCAGCACAAGCCCGAGGTGATCGAGGGCGAGTTCGTCGTGCTGAACCAGACGCGCCACGCGGCGCGGTGAGACCTGCCGTTTTTCTGTAGGAGCGCACCCTGTGCGCGACAAGCCTCCGGATCAGTGACTCCCTTCGGGCTGCGGTCGCGCACTAGGTGCGCTCCTACAGTGACGACGGAGGGTGGCACAAGATCCGGATAGTCGTGGTATCGGGCTGGCACTAGGCTAGCCTCATCGCATCACAGACGCCGCCATGAACACCCGCAACGCCACTGAATCCGCATTGGAAAAGGTTCGCCTGCTGGTCGAGCGTGCTGACGAGCCGCCCACCCTGCAGGTGCTGGCCGACGCCGTGCAACTCAGCCCCAGCCATTTGCAACGCGCGTTTCGTCGCCGCTACGGCATGAGTCCTGCCGAATATCACCGCGCTCGGCGCTTTGGCCAGCTCAAGACGGCGTTGCGCAAGGGTGCCGCCGTGACGGATGCGGTGTACGACGCCGGCTTCGGTTCCGGCAGCCGTGTCTATGAGCACAGCGACCGGCTGCTTGGCATGACGCCGGCCAGCTATCGCGCGGGTGGCGCGGGTGCGGATATTCGCTACACCACGACAGACACGCCGCTTGGACGTTTGCTGGTAGCCACCACTACACGCGGCATCTGCTCGGTGACGCTGGGTGATACGGACAAGGAACTGGAAGCGCGCCTGACGCACGAGTTCCCGCAGGCAACCCGCCAGCGAGTCGATGCCGGGCGTGAGGATTGGCTCGATGCTGTCATTGCACGCATCGCAAGCGACCTGGGCTGGAGCGATGTGACTGCGCCCGAGCTGCCACCGCTCGATGTCGCGGCCACCGCCTTCCAGTGGCGCGTGTGGGAAGCACTCACCCGCATTCCCAGTGGCGCCACCAAGAGCTATGGCGCGCTTGCCGCCGAACTGGGCGTACCCAAGGCGGCCCGTGCCATCGGCCGCGCCTGCGGCAGCAACAAGTTGGCGCTGATCGTGCCGTGCCATCGCATCGTTCGCGAAGATGGTTCGCTGGGTGGCTGGCGCTGGGGTGTGGAGCGCAAGCGGGAATTGTTGGCCAGCGAGCAGCGCAAGGTGCCGAATCGTGCGGAACGCACCGCCGCCTAGGTGATCCAGGCTTTTACTCGTCACTCCAGCGAAAGGGTGTCACACGGACACCCCGGCGGCTTGAGCTCAACTCAACGCTGCCTTGCACAAGCCTCGCTTCTGCCTTCGACACGGCCGGATTATTCTCACGCTGTCTGTAGACTATGGCGGGCATCCGCCCCGCGATGCTCCCTGCGCGTAGACCCATGAACGACTCAGCCACGACATCCGCCGCCACTGCGGCGTCCGCTCCTGTTGCCGACACCCGCGTGCTGGTACCGCTGGGGTTGTTTGCTTTGTACGTCATCTGGGGTTCGACCTACCTCGGCATCCGTTACGCGTTGGAAAGCTACCCACCGTTCCTGCTCGCCGGCATCCGCTTTGTTGGCGCCGGCATCGCGCTGTTCGCGTTCCTGCGTCTGCGTGGCGTGGCGTTGCCGACGCGACTCCAGTGGCGCAATGCGGCGATCACCGGCGTGCTGCTGCTGGGTTTCGGCAATGGTCTGGTGTGCTTTGCGGAACAGCATGTGAGCTCGGGCATCGCCGCGGTGGCTGTTGCCAGCATGCCGCTGTTTGCCGCGTTGTTTTCGGGCATGTACGGCGAGTGGCCAACGCGGCGCGAAACGATCGGCCTGGTGATCGGTTTCGTGGGCGTGATCGTGCTGAATCTGGGCAGCGGACTGTCCGGTTCGCGCATCGGTGCCATCGCCTTGCTGGTGGCAGCGATGAGCTGGGCGTTCGGCTCGGCCTGGAGCCGTCGCCAGGAGATGCCAGCCGGCCCGATGAATACCGCAGCACAGATGCTTTGCGCCAGCGTGGCGATGCTGATCGTCGGCTTTGCTTCCGGCGAACAGTTGCCGGCGCACCCGACGATGCGCGCAACGGCTGCACTGGTCTACCTGGCGGTGTTCGGCTCCATCGTCGCCTTCAGTGCGTATCTCTACGTGCTCAAGCATGCGCGCCCGGCGCTCGCCACCAGCTACGCCTATGTGAACCCACCGGTGGCCGTGCTGTTCGGCGTGCTGCTTGCTGGAGAAAGCGTTGGCCCGTATGACCTGGCCGGCATGGCGATCATTCTGGTTGGCGTAGGCGCAATCACCCTGGCCAGGCTGCGTCGCACAGCCCGCTAGGCCAGAGCTTCACGTGTTCTACCTTGGTCCGGCTTGCCGGGCCGACCTCCCGACGTTCACCATGCCCCGATCCTTGATCGGGGTGTATCCATGAATGCGACAAACGAAGGCCTGATGGCCCGCGCCGCGCTACGCAGCGCAGCCTGGGCGGAGCGTTGGTTTCCCGATGCCTGGGTGTTCGCGGCGCTGGGTGTGGTGATCGTCACCATCGCCGCCTCGGCCTTCGGTGCCACGCCCTCTGTTGCGGTGAATGCCTTCGGAGATGGCTTCTGGAGTCTGATCCCCTTCACCATGCAGATGGCCTTCGTGGTGATCGGCGGCTATGTGGTGGCCACCGCGCCGGTAGTGGCACGTCTTATCGAACTGCTGGCGCGCGTACCGCGTAGCGGGCGTGGCGCGATCTGCTATGTGGGCCTCGTGAGCATGCTTGCCTCGCTGCTTTCATGGGGCTTCTCTCTGGTCTTCGGTGGCTTGCTGGTGCGCGCGCTGGCACGGCGCGAAGACCTGCGCATGGATTACCGCGCTGCCGGCGCAGCGGCGTATCTGGGACTCGGCGCGGTGTGGGCGATGGGCCTGTCATCTTCTGCGGCCCAGCTGCAGGCCAATCCCAAGAGCATGCCGCCAGGGCTGCTCAACATCACCGGTGTGCTGCCTTTCAGCGAAACGATTTTCCTGTGGCAATCCATCGTGCTGACTACGGTGCTGATCAGCGTTTCGTTAGTGATCTGCTGGTTCACAGCACCTTCCGACCGCAGCGCACGCATCGCGCAAGATTTCGGAGTTGCCGAAACCGCCACGCCCGCCTTGCCGCCACGCCAGCGCCCCGGCGAATGGCTGGAATACAGCCCGTTGCTTTCGGTGTTGCTCGGCCTGCTCGGGCTCGGATGGCTAGGCTATGAGTTCGCCACCAAGCCGGCGGTGACTGCCATCGCCAACCTCAACACCTACAACTTCCTGTTTCTCACCGTGGGCCTGTTGCTGCACTGGCGTCCGCGCAGTTTCCTCAATGCGGTATCGCGTGCGGTGCCAAGTACGGCCGGTGTGCTGATCCAGTTTCCGCTGTATGGCGGCATCGCTTCGTTGCTCACGCATGCGCCGGGCTTTGGTGATGTGACGTTGTCGCACCGTCTCTCGGGCCTGTTCGTGCACATTGCCTCGACAGAGACATTCTCGCTGGTAATGGGTGCGTACTCGGCGATCCTTGGCTTCTTCGTGCCATCGGGCGGCGGCAAGTGGCTGGTCGAGGCACCGTATGTGATGCAGGCGGCGAACGATCTGCATGTGCACCTGGGCTGGGCCGTGCAGGTATACAACGCGGCCGAAGCACTGCCCAACCTGATCAATCCGTTCTGGATGTTGCCGCTGCTTGGCGTCCTGGGACTGAAGGCGCGCGATGTCGTCGGTTTCACTTTCATGCAGCTGTTGGTGCACGTGCCGCTGGTGCTGGGGTTGCTTTGGGCGCTTGGACTTACGCTGACCTATGTACCGCCCGTGATGCCGTAGGGAATGGTGCGGCGTTGCGGTTGGGTGGGTCGCGCACAGCGTGTGCTCCTACAAATACACCGTGCCTCCGCAGGAGCGCACCTTGTGCGCGACAGGGCGCAGCAGAGCCGCGCCCTCTTCCTTTCCTCACAGTTCGCGCAACGCCGTTGTCACAGGCAACCGCGCCGCGCGCATCGCCGGAAACACGCCGCCGATGAAGCCGATGGCCAATGCCCACTTCAGTCCTGTCCACAACAGAGCGGGCGACACTTTCAACTCGAAGCTGAGCTTGCCTACCGTGCCAGCGGCCAGCGTCGATGCGCTGTAACCGTTGAAGATCAGGTAAGCGAGCAGGCCACCGATCAACCCACCGATCAAGGCCAGCAGCATGGTTTCCAGCATCACCGCCACGACCACCGGCAGGCCACGAAAGCCGATGGCGCGCAGTGTGGCAATTTCCCTGGCGCGCGCCGCCACTGCGGCGAACATGGTGTTGAGCGCGCCGAACATCGCGCCGATTGCCATGATCAGGCCCACAGTGAAGCCGATGCCGCGAATCACCTTGGTCATGCCTTCGGACTGCTTGTTGAAGTAGTCGATGGTCGTGCTGACATCCACCTTCAACTGCGGGTTGCTGTCGAGTTCGGCCTTGAACGCGTCATAAGCTTTCGGATCGGTCAGGCGCACCATTACCGAAGCGCGACTGCTGCCGCGGCGATACGTATCGGCCACCACACTGGCATCGCCCCACACTTCGGAATCCATCGCGTCGTCCGAGGAGAACACACCCACCACGGTCCACTGCTGACTGCCCAGGCGAATCGTGTGGCCTGGTTCCAGGCCGGCGAATTGTTTGGCGGCACCCTTGCCGACGATCAGCTCGCGCATGCCCGGCTGGAAGTTGCGGCCCTGCACGATCTTCACGTTGGGACGCACCGCCCACGCCTGCTCGCCCACGCCACGCAACTGCACGCTGCCCTCGTCGTCCGCCTTGCCGCCCTTGATCGGGAGATTGGCGGCCACCACCAGCTCGGGCGAGGCGATGGGTTGGCCCTTGGCATCCTTGGCGATACCCGGCGCCTGCGGGATCAGCGTCACGCTGTCATGGTCGAGCACCGACATCACTTCAGATGCCGAGGAACCGCGCATCACGATGGCGGTATCCGCGCTGCCGGTGTTGCGCAGCGTCTCGGAGTAGCCCTCGCCCATCGCGAGCAATGCGACAAGCACGCCGACCACACCGGCGATGCCGATCACGATCACTGCCGACGAGCCCAACCGCTGGCCAAGCGTGCTGATGCCGACACTGGCCACCGACGCCGCCTGCTTTCCGCGACGGGTGAACAACATCCACCCGGCGAACAGCACAGCGAGCGCCACCACGCCATACCAGGGCAGCACCACCCACACCGCCAGTACGGCGATGATGAGCAGGAACAGGAGAATATTGGTGATCATGGTGTTCTCCTCAGCGTCCAGCCAGTGCATCGACGATGTTCAGGCGCATGGCGCGTAGCGCCGGCAAGGCGCCCACCAGCAAGCCGATGGCGATCATGAGTACAAGGCCCAGCGTCCAGCTGCTGGCTCCTACGCTTGGCAAATTCAACATGCCGCCGCTGCTGGCGCTCACGGCGGGAATGATCAGCGACGCCAATCCTAGGCCGATCACACCACCGATCAACAACAGCAACACCGACTCGGCCAGCACGATTGCCAGCACGCTCTGGTTGGAAAAACCAATCGTCTTGAGCACCGCCAGCTCGCTGGTACGCTCGCGTACTGCCTGCATCATGGTGTTACCCGAGAGCAGCAGCAGGGTGAAGAACACGGCACCCATGATGGAGCCTACGATCAAACCGATGTCGGCCAACTGCTTCATCCAGTTCGCCGTAGCGGCCTGCTCGGTCTGCGTGCGCGTTTCGTGGTCGGAGTTGGCCGAAATCGCATCGATGGCCTTGGCCACGCGATCGGCCTGGTTCACGTCGCTCACTCGCGTCACGTACCAGCCCACCGTGCCGCGATTGAACGGCGTGGTCTCGTCGAAGTACTTCCAGTGCAGCAGCAACATCTGGTCGTAGAAGCCGCCGGATTTCTTGTCCTTCGAATGCATGATGCCGATGATGTCGAAGGTCCAGTTCTTGCTGCCCTGGTGGTTGGGGAAGATGGTCGACTGCAGCGGTATCTTGTCACCCACTTTCCAGTTGAAACGCTTCGCCAGCTTTTCGCCCACCAGGATGCCGGTGCGCGTGTCATCGAAGGCTTTGCGCTCGGCAGCGCTCACTTCGATTTCCGGATAGAGGTCGATGTAGTTCGGCTCCACCGCGAAGCTGAAAACCTGGTTGTGCGGGTCCTGGTAGGCGCCGCCGAACCAGTTGGCGTAGGTCACCATTTTCACGCCAGGCACCTGCGCGATCTGCGCTTCAATCGATTGCGGCAGGGTCTGGATAAAGGACAGTTTCGAACCTGTCTGCAGGCGCTGCGCGCCGTTTGCGCTCTGACCGGCCTGGTTGAACGAAGTGCGCACGGCGTCGAGCATGCCGAACAGCAGGAACGCGGCAATGATCGATACTAGCGTGAGTATGGTGCGGGTCTTGCGCCGGAACAGCGCTGCCCAGATGAGATGGAGATATTTCATCGCCGTGTCCTCACGCTATCGCCTGCTCAACCAGCGTGCCCTTGTCCAGATGCAGGGTGTGGTTGGCGTATTCGGCCGCCTTGGGATCGTGTGTAACCATCACGATGGTCTTGCCATGCTCGCGGTTGAGCACGCGCAGCAACCCGAGCACTTCTTCGGCTGACTGGCGGTCCAGGTCGCCGGTGGGCTCATCACAAACCAGCAGCGTCGGGTCGGACACGATCGCGCGCGCAATCGCCACGCGCTGCTGTTGTCCGCCGGATAGCTCGCTTGGCTTGTGCGTCGCACGATCGCCTAGCCCCACCAGCTGCAGCGCAATGGAAGCGTTCTTGCGACGCTGCGCGGCGGACAGCTTGGTGAGCAGCAGTGGCAGCTCCACATTGCGCTGCGCCGACAGCATCGGCATCAGGTTGTAGAACTGGAACACGAAGCCGACGTGCGATGCGCGCCACTTTGCCAGCGCGCCACCACCGAGTTGGTCGAGGCGCTGGCCGGCGACGGTGATGGTGCCACCGGTGGGCGTATCCAGCCCGCCGATAAGGTTAAGCAAGGTGGTTTTGCCCGAACCCGAAGGACCCATCAAGGCAAGGAAATCACCTTCGGCAATGTCGAGGTTGATGTGATGCAGCACTTCCACTTTCTGCTTGCCGCGCTCGTACACCTTGGAGAGATCGCGGGTTTCAATCAATGTGCTCATTGCTAGTGCTCCCGAATTCGTCTGGCATGGCACCGCCCTTTGCGATGCGTTCGATCACGCGCTGCGGCCAAAGATGCTCTGATCTATTCAGAGCATCCTCAAACCCGCTTACTCCTTCGGCTTGGCAGGTGTCGTCACCCGCGAGCCGTCCTTCAATGTCGCCGGTGGCGAGACCACCACCGTCTCGCCCACCTGCACACCGGCAGGCAGCAGGCGCAAATCACCCTGGCTCGATGCGGCAGGTGCCACGGTGCGCTGCTGCGCGCTGTCGCCTTCAACCACGAATACCACCGCATGGCCGTCGCGCTGCGCGAGGGCGGCAGCCGGCACCAGCACGCCCTGCGGCGCCTGCACGGCCTGCTGCGCTTGTTTCGATTCCAGGAAGGAGACGCGTACGCCCATGTCCGGCACGATACGCGCGTCCTTGTGCTCCAGCGCCACGCGAACTTTCACCGTTGCCTTGCCGCGGTCGGCCGCCGGCACGATGGCGATGACGTGAGCGGGAATCTTCCAGTCCGGATAGGCATCCAGCACCGCTTCGGCCGGCATGTCCGGCTTCACGCGACCGATATACGCCTCGTTGACGTCCACATCCACTTCCAGCGAATCCATGTCGACGATGGTGCCCACGCCAGTGCGCGTGAAACCGCCGCCGGCAGAGAACGGCGAGATGATTTCACCGATCTGCGCGTCCTTGGTGGTGATCACGCCATCGAACGGCGCGCGTATCACGCAGTAGTCGAAGTTGACCTTCGCCACCAACACCTGGGCATCCGCCGATGCCGCGTTGCGCTGCTGCGAAATGAGCTGAGCGCGCATGCTGTCGGTCTGCGTGCGTGCCTGCTCCGCAAGTTGCTTGGCGACCAACCCCTTTTCGGCCAGTGATTCCAGGCGTACTGCGTCGCGCTGATTCTGCGTCAGCTGTGCCTGGAACTGCGCCACCAGCGCGTGCGAGCCGGCCGCCTGAGTGCGCGACGCTTCCAGCGCGGCCTTGTATTGCGCGTCATCGAGACGGGCCACAACCTGGCCATTCTTCACGTGATCGCCCTCTTCGATCAACACCTGAATCAGCGTGCCGGTGATCTGGGCCGACACCGTCGCCTGACGCCGCGCCGTGACATAACCGGTAGCTTGCAGCACCGCGCCGGCAGCGGCATTCCCGGCCGGGGATTGCGCCTGCGCCGTCTGCACCTCGATGGCGCCTTTTCCCGTCAACAACCAGGCCACAAGGCCGGCCAGCAACACCGCCACCAACACGCCGACGACGATCCAGGGCCAGCGACCCGACCCTCCGCCGTGCTCCTCGCGCTGGTGTTTCTCGATGCGCAGTTCCTTCAGAAGATCCGCATTCGCCACAAGCTCTCCCTAGCCGGCCCTGCCGGTTGTCCAATGCAGCACACGATGATTCAGGGGGCATCCCACAGCCAGAGCGCCCCATCAGCCATTGGCGGTGACAGCTGTCACCCGGCCCGGCCGGTTGTAC
The DNA here is from genome assembly GCF_057787755.1 of Dyella sp. OK584. Classification (NCBI taxonomy): domain Bacteria; kingdom Pseudomonadati; phylum Pseudomonadota; class Gammaproteobacteria; order Lysobacterales; family Rhodanobacteraceae; genus Dyella; species Dyella sp. OK584. Next base: position 1,793,937 of record NZ_CM173542.1, on the reverse strand, counting down.
TCGGAAGCCCGCCCGGAAAAAAGCTGACGTGGCAACTGACTGGCCCACATGACTTTGGATGCTACCCTTTCCGACCATGTCATACGCCATCTCGCCCCCAGCCATTCCCAGCCTGCCTGTCATCGGCAGCGACCAGCGCTTCCCGGTGCGCCGCATCTTCTGCATTGGCCGCAATTACGCCGAACATGCCCGTGAAATGGGCGCGACAGTGGACAAGGACACGCCGCTGTTCTTCTGCAAACCGGCCGATGCCGTGGTCACCGATGGAGCCGATGTGCCCTATCCCCAGGCCACCGACGACCTCCATCACGAGGTGGAGATGGTCGTGGCGCTGGGCGGCGGTGGACGTGACATTCCAGTGGACCGGGCCACAGGCCTTGTCTGGGGCTACGGCGTGGGCCTGGACCTCACCCGCCGCGACCTGCAGGCCGTGGCCAAGGCCAAGAGCCATCCGTGGGACGTGGCCAAGGCGTTCGACCATTCGGCCCCGGTGTCCGCACTGCGCCCCGCCAGCGAGGTGAAGCTGGACGGCGACACCGCACTCACGCTCAGCATCAATGGCCAGCAGCGCCAGCACGGCCGGCTGGGCGACATGGTGCATGGCGTGGCCGAGATCATCGCCCTGCTGTCCACCCTGTTCGAGCTGAAGGCGGGTGACCTGATCTTCACGGGCACACCGGCTGGCGTGTCGGCGCTTAAGCGCGGCGATCACTTTCATGCCGAGCTGGCGGGTGTGGCGACGCTGGAAGGGCGCGTCGCCTAAGAATAGGCGCCTCCAATGGCAAAGGCGCCATCCGGCTTTCGCTGGGATGACGAGCCAAGGCTTATTCCGAGTGCACCCGGGGGCGCGACCTGTCGCCCTCTGCCACGCTGCGCTAGAGTTTCCCTGCCATCCAGCCCAGGGAGTGAAGCATGAGCATGCTCAAAGAGTTCAAAGAATTTGCCATGCGCGGCAACGTCATCGACCTTGCAGTCGGTGTGGTCATCGGCGGCGCGTTCGGCAAGATCGTCACCTCGCTCGTGGACCAGCTCATCATGCCGCCGATCGGCCTGATCACCGGCGGCATCGACTTCTCACAGATGAAGTGGGTGCTCAAGCCGGCGGACACCAGCGACCCGGCGCACAAAGTGGCGGAAGTGGCCATCGGCTACGGCCCCTTCATCAACACGCTGATCCAGTTCACCATTATTGCGTTCGCCGTTTTCCTGATGGTCAAGGCGATCAACCGGATGACCCGTCGCGAGGAGGCAGCACCCGCACCGCCGCCGGCAGATGTGGTGCTGCTCACTGAGATCCGCGACCTGCTCAAGACCAGGCAGTAACTGGATTCATGACAGGGGTGCCGCACTAGCGCCCCTGTCCCATGACTTCTGGCCTAAGCGCATGGGCCCGGGCACGCCATAATCGGAGTTTCCGCCCAAGGAGTTTCCCCATGCGTCGCCTGCCACTCTCCCTGCTCGCCGCCAGCTTGATGCTTGCCATCGGTACGGCCAGTGCCGCCACCGAAACGACAGTTCCCACCGCAGCCGTAAAGACGGCCGAACAGTTGCGCGACAAGGCGATGAACGACAACACCGCCTACGAGATCGTGACGTCGGTGACGACAGAAGTGGGGCCGCGCCTGGCAGGCAGCCCGGCTGACGCGCGCGGTCGCGAGTGGGCCATCGCCAAATTCAAGGCACTGGGTTTCGACAAGGTCTATACCGAGGAAGTGAGCTACCCGCTGTGGGAGCGCCGCAGCGAACACGCCGCCATTGTCGCGCCGTTCCCGCAGCCGCTGGACCTGATCGCGCTGGGCTACTCGGCCGGAACGCCCAAGGGCGGCCTCACCGCCGAAGTGGTGAAGTTCGACAGTCTCGACGCACTGAAGAAAGCTGACCCGGCCAGCGTGAAGGGCAAGATCGTCTTCATCAACGCGCACATGGAGCGCCACAAGGACGGCCATGACTACGCCATCGGTTCGGCCGTTCGCGTGGGCGGCCCGGTGCTCGCCTCGAAGATGGGCGCCGCCGGCTTTCTGCTGCGTTCGGCCGGCACCGACGCCAACAGCCGCACGCCGCACACCGGTGTGACCGGCTTCCGCGATCCGAAGGAAGCAATCCCGGCCGCCGCCCTGTCCAACCCGGACGCCGACCAGCTTGCTCGCGTGCTGGCCTATGGCAAGCCGGTCAGCATCAAGCTTGAGCTCGACTGCGGCATCACCGGCAACTACACCGGCGCCAATGTCATCGGCGAAATCACCGGTAAGAAGCATCCGGAGCAGGTCGTTGCCATCGCCGGTCACCTCGACTCGTGGGACCCGGGCACCGGTGCCATCGATGACGGCGCGGGCGTGGCGATTGCCATGGCTGCAGGCAAGCTGATTCACGACATGCCGCAGCGTCCGGATCGCACGATCCGCGTGATCGCGTTCGCCAACGAGGAAATGGGTCTGTGGGGCGGCCGCGCGTATGCCGACAAGCACGGTTCCGAAGTCGCCAAGTTCCAGCTCGGCACCGAATCGGACTTTGGCGCGCGCAAGGTGTGGCGCATGAGCGCCAGCGTGAAGCCGGAAGCGCGCGGCGCGATCGATCAGATCGCCCAGGTGCTGGCACCCATCGGCGTGACGTATGACGCGAAGATGCCGGGTGGCGGCGGTTCGGATCTGTCGCAGATGCATGGCAAGGGTATGGCGGCGCTGTCGCTGACTCAGGACGGCACCGACTACTTCGACTACCACCACACCGCCAACGACACGCTCGACAAGATCGATCCGAAGGAGCTGGCGCAGAACGTGGCCGTGTATGCGGCGTTCTCGTACATGGCCGCGCAGGCCAATGGCGATTTCGGCTCGGCTCCTGGTGCTTTCGCGAACGATGGCGCGCAGGAGTAATTGCGCGTAGCACATCGATGGATGGAAAAAAGGGCGGCCCATTGGCCGCTCTTTTTTTCCGCCCGTTTCGGTATGGCAAACCTTACGGTTGCGCGGTATTGGCGCCGGCAACGTGACGCTTGCGCGAGAAGCGCTCGTGCAAGCGATCGAGGTACAGATAGATCACCGGCGTCAGATACAACGTGAGCACCTGTGACACCAGCAAGCCACCGACCACTGCCAGACCCAGCGGACGCCGCGTCTCCGCGCCCGCGCCCAGACCCAGCGCGATGGGCAACGTGCCGGCGAAGGCCGCCATCGTCGTCATCATGATCGGGCGGAAACGCACGTGGCAGGCTTCGACAATGGCCTTCGCCGGCTCCATGCCATCGCTGCGCTGACGTTCAAGCGCAAAGTCGATCATCATGATCGCGTTCTTCTTCACGATACCGATCAGCATCACGATGCCGACGAAAGAGAACAGGTCCAGCGGCGCACGGAAGATCATCAAGGTAAGCAGCGCGCCGACACCCGCAGACGGCAGGCCCGAGAGAATCGTCAACGGATGGATGAAGCTCTCGTAGAGAATGCCCAGCACCAGATAGATCACGAACAGCGCCAGTACCAGCAGCAGACCCATGCCCTGCATCGAATCCTGGAACGCCTGCGCCGTGCCCTGCACGCTGCCGGTGATCGACGTCGGCAGATCCATGCGCTTCATCGCGCCGTCGATGCTCTGCACCGCTTCGCTGAGACTGACACCCGGCGCGAGATTGAACGACACCGTCACCGCCGGAATCTGGCCCTGGTGGTTCACCGTGAGCGCCTGCGGCTTGCGTTCAAAACTCGCCACCGCATTGAGCGGCACCAGCGTGCCGCTGCTGGAGGTGACGTAGATCTGCGACAGCACATCGACGTCGTTCTGCAGCGCGTAATACACCTGCAGGATCACCCAGTACTGCGACGACGAACCATAGATGGTAGAGATCTGGTTGGCGCCGAACGCGGAACCCAAGGCGCTCTGCACCTGATCCATAGTCAGGCCCAGCGTGGCCAGCTTGTCGCGATCGACGTTGACACGAATGGAAGGGCCGTTGAGATCGAGATCGCTCGTAACATCCTGGAAGCCCGGCAGCTTGCTGAAGGCAACGATCACCTTGCCCGACCAGCTGTACAGCGCGTCCGTATCGATGGATTGCAGCGTGTACTGATACTGCGCCTTCGACTGGCGTCCACCCACCTGGATCGATGGCGGGTTTTGGATATAGGCGCGAATGCCCGGAATCTGCGCAAACTTCTGCCGCAGCTCCTGGATGATGCCGTTGGGATCAAGCTCGCGCTGGCTGGCCGGCTTGAGTCGCAACAGTAGCGAGCCGTTGTTGGTGGTGGTACGCGCGCCGCCAGCGCCGACCGATGACATGTACGCCTCGATATTCGGATCCTGGGCCACGATCTTCGCCAACTCTTGCTGGCGTACTGCCATGCCGCTGACCGAAATGTCGTCGGGCCCTTCGACGTTGACGTTGAGCTGGCCCGAGTCGCCGGCCGGGATGAAGTCCTTGCTCACCACCACGAACAGCACGCCCGTCATCAGCAAGCTGCCGAAAAATACGCCAAGAATGGTGCGCGGGTGGCTTACCGCCCAATCCAGCGTGCGTGCATAGCCCTGGCGCACGCGCTCGAAGCCGGCATCGAACCACAGCACCACGCGCGCCTTCTTCTCATGCTCGGCATGCTTCAGGAAGCGGCTGCACAGCATCGGCGTCAGCGTGATGGAGACGAAGCCGGAAATCAGAATGGCCACGCTCAACGTCACTGCAAACTCGTGAAACAGACGGCCAACGATGCCGCCCATGAACATCACCGGCAGGAATACCGCCACCAGCGACAGCGTCATCGAGAAGATAGTGAAGCCGATCTCACTCGCGCCCTTGAGCGACGCTTCGTACGGACCCATCCCGTCTTCGACATGACGCACGATGTTCTCGAGCATCACGATGGCGTCGTCCACCACGAAGCCGACCACCAGGGTGAGCGCCAGCAGCGACAGGTTGTCCAGGCTGTAACCCAGCGCGAACATCGCGCCGAACGTACCCACGATGGATACCGGCAGTGCCAGGCCTGGAATCAACGTGGCCGAGGCGTTGCCGAGGAACAGGTAGATCACCAGCACCACCAGCACGCCGGCAAGTAGCAAGGTGTACTGAACGTCGTCTACCGAGGCGCGGATCGATTCGGAGCGGTCGTAGAGAACGGCCAGCTTGATCGACGGCGGCAGCGTGGCCTCGAACGTCGGCAACACCTCGCGGATGCGATCGATGGTGGCCACGGTGTTGGAGCCGGGTTGACGCTGAATGGCCAGCACGATCGCGCGCTCGCCGTTGTACCAGCTCGCGACCTGGTCGTTCTGCACACTGTCTTCGGCCTTGCCGAGATCGGACAGGCGCACCGGCGCGCCATTGCGATAGGCAACGATAATGTTGTTGTAGAGATTGGCGCGCTGTAATTGGCCGTCCGAACGGATCGACAGCAATTGTCTGCTGCCGTTGAGCGAGCCGGTGGCCAGGTTAACGTTGGCATTCGAAATGGCGTTCTGCACCGTGTCGATGCCGATGCCGCTGACGGCCAGCTTCTGCGGATCCACGCTGACACGCACCGCGTACTTCTGCGAGCCATACACGTTCACCTGCGCCACACCGTCGATCATCGACAGGCGCTGCGCGAGCTGCGTCTCAGCGTAATCATCCACCACCGACAAAGGCTGTGTTCGCGAACGCAGGGTGAGGTAGATGATGGCTGCATCGGCCGGATTCACCTTGCGGAAGGTGGGCGGCGTGGGCATGTTGGTGGGTAGCTGACGTTGCGCCGCCGAGATGGCCGCCTGCACGTCCTGGGCGGCACCGTCGATGTTGCGGTCGAGCTCGAAGGTCAACGTGATGGAAGTGGAGCCCAACGCGCTGGTCGAGGTCATCGACTGGATGCCGGCGATGGTCGAGAGCTGGTTTTCCAGTGGCGTGGCCACCGCCGTTGCCATCGTTTCCGGCGCCGCGCCGGGCAGGCTCGCGTTCACCGTGATGGTAGGAAAGTCGACGTTGGGCAGCTCGTTGACCGGCAGCTTGGGATACGCCGCGATGCCGAACACCAGCAGCGCGATCATCAACAGCGTGGTCATTACCGGCCGTCGGATACACAGTTCAGGCAGGTTCATGCTCGGTGTCCGCTCAGCCGTTGTCGGTCACGATGCGCACATGCGCACCATCCACCAGCAGCAGCTGGCCTTCGGTAACCACGTGCTCGCTGCCGGTCAGTCCCTTTTCGATGACGATCTGCGAACCGCTGCTCGGACCTGCCGTGACTATGCGCTGCTGCACCGTGCCATCGGCATTGGCAACGAACACGAAGCTGCCCAGCGGCGAATTCTGTAGAGCTACCACGGGCACGGTCACCACGTTGGGCAGGCGCGTGGTGGGTAGCACCACCTCGACGAACTGGCCCGGCGTCAACCGGTCGTCGTCGTTGTTGTAACTCGCCTTGAGCTGGATGGTGCTGGTGGTGGGGTCCACCGCGTTGTTGATGAAATCCAGCTCGGTCTCCATCGGCGACGACTTCGTGCCGGGAATACTGGCCGTTACCGGCACGGCGCCACGGTCCATCGCCGATTTGATGCCCGCCAATCCCGTCTCCGGAACGGAGAACGTGATATGGATGGGACGAATCTGGTTGAGCACCACGATCGACGTATCGTTCGCGGTGACCTGTGCCCCCGGGTAGACCAGCGGCGCGCCCGCAATGCTGTCGAAAGGGGCCTGGATCTGCGTGTAACTCAGTTGCGTGCGGGCGAGCTCGACAGCGGCCTTGTCGGCCTTCACCGAAGCGGCGAAGACGCCCTCGTTGGCCTTGAGGCTGTCGTAATCGGACTGCGAGACGTAACCCTTGCCCAGCAGCGGCTGGTAACGCTTGAGCTGGGTCTGCGCGTTTTCCAGCTGGGCCTGATCCTTGGCGAGGTTGCCGAGCGCCTGGTCCAGTTGCGCCTGCAGCAGGCTCGGGTCGATGCGGATGATGGTTTCGCCCTGTTTGACATGTCCGCCCGGCGTGAACGACAGCGCCTGCAATTGGCCGCTGATACGCGCCTGCACGTTGACGGTGGAATAGGCCTCCGCGCGACCGATCACCTTCAGGGTGAGGTCGAGATCGCCGCGGTGTGCGCTTGCCACCTTCACCGGCACAACGGCCGGTTGCGCCGGACTGTTGGCCGACGAACGACCGCTGCCGCGAAACCACTGGACAGTCACTACGGCTGCGATAAGAACCGCGACCAGCAGGACGAGTTTTTTCGGGGACATACGCTGCATGAGTTCTCCGACCATCGACCGCAGGCCGCAACACCGGCCATGCGCCGGAATGCCGCGATATCGGCTGCGATGTGTATCACAGGGGTGCTGCACCACGCCCTACACCGGTGCGCCGCACCGGGCATTGTGATGCAGCCAGCGCCCGTGACCCGCACGACCGACAGCACTTGGCAAACCGCTCGCCATGCGGCATGGCATCGCGCAAAGCGCAAGATTTTCTGCCGTGCTGCGCCGCGTCGACCGTCAAATCATCATGACGTTGTCATGATGCGTGCGCCTGGAGCGGAACGCTTGCACAACGTCGACGTGCGCCCGTTATGGCGTGTTGTCGTCCGTCGGCGCGCCACCGTCCAGCGCTTGCAGGTTGTCTTTCATGCGGTTGAGTACATCCAGGGCCTGCTGCAACTCGGGCACGGTGATGCCACGGGTGGCATCTTTGCGCAGGCCCTTGGCGATCTCTTCCATGTCGACAATCACTGCACGCGCCTGATCGGTGACATGCAGGCGCCAGGCGCGGCGATCCTTCGGATCAGGGCGTCGCTCGACGAAACCTGCCGCCTGCAGGCGGTCGATGACGCGACCCACGGCGATCGGTTCCATCTCCAACAGCTCGGCCAGCTCGGTCTGGCGCAGCCCTTCGCGGTAATACAGCATCTTGGTGGCCCGCCACTGTGCGCGAGTCAACCCGAATTTCACGGCACGTCTGTCGAAGTGCTTGCGGAAGAGCAAGGTCACATCGTTCAGCAGATAGCCAAAGGAAACGTCTTCCGCTTTAGTCATAGATGTGATGTCAGTCCGCACGGCCAAGTGTCAAGGATGCTCCGATCCTGTCGATGAAGGCGGCATGACGGTCGGAAAGTCCGCAGGGTGCGGAGGGTAGCGTCGCTCAGGCTGGCTGCCTTTGCCGACGCAACACTCATCTGCGAGCAGGTAGAACCGACGACGTCTTCATGGACTAGATCAGAGCATCCTTAAGCATACGTCGCAAGATTCCACGAAACCATGGCCATCCAGATCGTAACCGCCGATATCACCCAGCTGAACGTGGACGCCATCGTCAACTCCGCCAACACGACCCTGCTTGGCGGCGGTGGCGTGGATGGCGCTATTCATCGCGCTGCAGGCCCCGAGCTGCTGCAAGCCTGCCGCGCGCTGCCTCAGGTTCAGCCCGGCGTGCGCTGTCCGACGGGCGAGGCGCGCATCACTCCGGGGTTCCGACTTCCTGCCAGTGTCATCATTCACACCGTTGGCCCGGTGTGGCATGGCGGCACCCATGGGGAGCCCACGCTGCTGGCCAGCTGCTACCGGCAGAGCATGGCGCTGGCCATCGCGCATGGCGTTGGGTCCATCGCCTTTCCCGCGATCAGCTGCGGCGTGTTTGGCTATCCACCTGAGCTGGCCGCGCCGGTGGCGCTGCGCAGCCTGTCCGAATCGCAACCGGCGGACGCCTCGATGCGCATCGTGCTGTGCTGCTTCAGCGATGACATGGCTGCCATCTGGCAGGCAGCGCTCAACGACTGAGATCGAACGGGTACAACGGAGGCAATGGCGAGGCGCTGTCCGCCTTGTCGTTCTGGCGCCAGACAAAGCCGTCGCGGAACGCCGCCACCAGTCGCTCGCCCAGTTCAGCTTCCTCAACCTGCGCGTAACGTTTGCGCTGCAACGCGGCGATCACGTCGGACTGGGAAGCGGATGCCAGTACCTCCGACAGCTCGCCCAGGTTCTGCAGGTCGGGACGTTCACCCCGTGCCCAATTCAACAGGGCATGCGCCTGCAAAGCCACGTCGTTGCCACGCGCGGCGGCAAGGAAGGCTGCACGCAAACGGGACGCCACGGGCTTCGCCGGCACTTCGGCCGTAGGCACCGCGGAACGCGCAGCCCGACGATGCCACCACCACCCCGCCACGCTCACCAACCACAAGGCGAGACTACCCAGAGCGATCCAGCGCCAAGGCAGGATGCCAGCCGCAGGCGGCGAAGCGGGCGCTACACCCTGAGAGGGCGACGGCTGCGGCGCGGCCGGCGCTGGTGGCGCTCCGATGGCCGGCAACACGGTGAAAGTCTGGGCCGGGATGCGCGCCATTTCGGCACCGTCAGTCACCACGTCCCACCAGGTAAGCGTCGTCTCGGGAATGGTGAGCGTGCCAGCTCGATTGGGCACAATCGCAAACCCTTGCTGGCGGCGACCCACCAGCCATGCCCCATCGACATGCGTGGCATTGACCGGTTTGTCGGGGTACACCGTCGCGCCATCCAGCGTCGGCAGGCTGAGCGCAGGCAGCGCTTCATAGGGAAGGCCCGTGGCCTGCACGCTCATCACCACGTTGAGCGGCTGCCCCACGCGCAGATCGCCATGCGCAGGGCCGCCATCCAGGCTCAACGTCAGGTCGCGCGCCGGCAACCACGAGGCATGCGCCGCCTGGGCTGGCGCCGGCCGTACATCGATGGATACCGCCGGAGAGGACGCCGAGACCGGCGTGCCGTTGCCGAAGAAGGCATCGGGGTCGGCCATGTTGACCATGTCCCCCTGGAACGCCACGGGTGGAATCTCCAGGTGACCTTCGCGTTGCGGCGTTAATGCATAGCGGCGTTCGATGACGTTGTAACGGCGTCCGCCACGTTCGGCCTGATAGTTGATCTCATTGCCGAGCCGTCGCACATCCACACCAGCCAGCTGGGGGTCTTCCAGCCCGCCATTGGTCAGGTCCGCGGCAAAATAGAGCCGCAAGGTGTAGACCAGTTGCTGGCCAACATAACCACCCGCCGGGTCAACCACCGATTCGAGAAAGACGTCTTTACGTCCAGAAGCCGTCGCGCGGGGATCGGGTGAATCCACCTGAAGTTGTAGTGGTGCCGTGGTGCCGCCTGCGAACGACAATGGTGGAATACGCAGCATGCCCACATGCAGCGGCCTCAAGGCCACGCCCACAGTGACCTGGGCCGAGCGCCTGCCGTTGATGATGCTGATGCTGGTATTGCTCGACGTGCCAAGCACGGCAAAGTCCCGCGAGAGCGCGCCCAGGTCCGGCGTCTGCACCATGCCGCCCACTTCCGCGCGCAGGTTCAGCGTGACCGTTTCGCCAAGCTCCACGTGGGCACGATCAAGCGTGGCCTGCGCTTCGGCCGCAAACGACGCGATGGGCCAGAAGCAGGTGAGCAGCCACAACAGGGCGAACAAGTGACGCAGCTTCACGGTGAATCGTCCTCTGGTGGCATCGCACCGTGGCGTTGCCGGTATTCGAGATCGAACTTGCGGCGCAGCAAGGCACCCGGGTCATCCGGCACGCGCTGCAACGCCTGGCGTACGTCGGCGGGCAGTTTCGACTGCGCGTCGCCGGTGGCGATGGCGCCAAGTTCGTGGGTCACGGGTTGTCGCGCCTGCCCCGGCTTGCCCAGCGCCTCATCCATCTGCTTTTGCAGCGCCTGCTGCGCCTGTTGCTCGCGCGCCTGCTGTTCGGCCTGCTCCTGGGGCGTCTGCGGACGGGTGCCTGAGGTGTCGTCGGGTTGCCGTCCCTGCTGCGAGTTGCTGCCGGTGGCGTCCTTGTCGTTGCCGGTGCCCTGCGCGTTGCCTTGGGCGTCCCGCGATGGCTTGCCCGATTCACCGTCCTGCGATGCTTCGCTTTGCTGCTGGCCAGACTGGCCTTTCGCGTCGTCGGGAGGTGTCGTCGATGGACCCTGCCCCGCCTTGCCTTTGTCATTCTGCGCACCCTTGTCTTGCGGCTGCGGCTTTGGCTGCTGACGAAGCCAGTCTTCGATCACTTTGTGGTTGGCGATGGCGTCCGCGTTCGCCGGGTCGGCCTTGAGCGCGCGGTCATAGGCATGCAGTGCCTCTTGATAATCGCCCTGCCTGGCAAGCACGTTGCCGAGGTTGTATTGCGCGTCGGTGTCCGGCAGGTCGCGCAACGCCTTGGCTGCGGCAGCGTAATCGCCTGCGCGATAGGCGGCGGCGCCACGCAACGCAGGATCGCGCGCCAGTTGCTGGGCCTCCTTCGCCTTGCCCTGATTCAACGCTGCGGCCGCCTGTTGATCGTGGCGTTGCCACAGGTCGCTCCAGTTGTCGGCACGGGCTGTGCCCGGCATACCAGGCAATAACGTCAGTGCGAACAACACCAGCCACCCGCGCCGGAACGTCATCGCGGCGAGTGGCAACAGCGGCAGTAGCAGCCAGGGTCCACGATCTTGCCATTCGTCACCTTGCTGGTCGGTGGCGAGCGCGGTCGTGTCGTCGGTACGCAGTTCGCCGCGCAATGCATCGATATCCGCGCGGTCGTCGGTCATCGGCACGTAGCGACCACCGCCCGCATCGGCAAGCGCGCGCAAGGCATCGTCATCGCGTCGGGCCATCGCCAGGCTGCCTTGCGGATCGCGCTGGAAGCTTTCGTTGGTGAGTGGCACCGGGCCACCCTGCCATGTACCGACGCCAAGCACCGACACCCGCACACCGGCATCACGCGCTTTGCGCGCCGCCGTCTGCGCGGCAACATCCGCGCTGTCGGTGACCAGCACCAGCGACCCACCACCCACTTTCGCATCATGGACCAGCGCCACGCCACGCTCGATGGCTTGTGCGGCGTTGTCGCCTTCGGCCGGCATGGTGTCCGGTGCCAACGCATCAAGCAGTTCGTTGAGACTGGAAGAGTCGGTGGTGAGTGGCGCAACCACGAACGCCTCGCCGGCATAGGCAATCAGCGCATTGAGTCCGTCGTGATTGGCGGCCAGCAGGTCGCGCACCTTGTAGCGCGCACGATCCAGCCGGCTTGGCGCCACGTCGCGCACCAGCATGTGCTGCGATAGCGACAACGCCACTACCTGAGCGGCGCGCTTGGCATACAGCGGCTGGGCAACGCGACTCCAGGTGGGACCGGCCATGGCCAGCGCGGCGAGAATCCAGCTCGCGGTGAGCACCAACGCCGGCATACGTCGACGGTGCTCGCGTCCCTGTAGAAGATACGGCAGCAGTTCGGCATCAACCAATTGCGCCAGCTCCTCACGCGCAGTGCTGCGGCGCATGACCAGCACCAGCAGCACGGGCAACACCAGCAAGGCGAGCAGCCATACGGGGCGCAGGAAATGGAACTGCTGCCATACCTCGTTCATACGGCCATTACCCGACGCCGCGCACGCGGCATCAACGCAACGAGCCAAGCCAGCACGCCCAGCGCGAACGGCCAACGGAACAATTCATGACGCGGACGCAGTGACGGCCCCTGCTGCGGCATGGGCTCTAGCGCATCGATGGCGCGGTAGGCGTCGGCCAACTGACTCGCGTCGGTCGCACGGAAGTAGTGGCCGCCGGTCTGCGTGGCGATCGTCCGCAACATGCCTTCGTCCAGATCCGCCGATGGATTGACCGTGCGCGTGCCGAACAAGTCCGGCACATTCATCTCGGTGGCACCGATGCCGATGGTGTAGATGCGCACGCCTGCCGCCTGTGCCGCATGTGCCGCATCCAGCGGCGCGATGCTGCCGGCGTTGTTCACGCCATCAGTGAGTAGTACCACTACACGCGCTTGAGACGGCAAGCCGGCAAGCCGCTTGACCGCCACCGCGACGGCATCGCCAATGGCCGTCTCCGTGCCGGCCAGCCCCACCGCTGCGCCTTGCAACTGTGCGCGCACGGCATTGAGGTCGTAGGTCAACGGCGTCACCAGGAACGCCCTGCTGCCGAACAGGATCAACCCCATCTCATCGCCACCACGGCGCGATATGAAGTCGCCAGCGATGGCTTCCACCGCGCCGAACCGACTGATGGAGCGACCGCCTAGCTGCATGTCGTCCGTGCGCATGCTTCCGGACAGATCGACCGCCAGCATCAACGCCCGTCCACTGCGCTGCTGTGCCTGCGGTGGCCCAATCCATTGCGGACGCGCTGCCGCCACCAACAGGCAAAGCCATGCAAACAGCAACACCCAGTGACGCCACCCGCCGCGGTCCTGACGCTCGGCCACCGCAAGATGCAAACCTGGGTGCGGCAAATGCAGCGCCTGACCAGGCTCAGCCGCTCGCAACCAGCGGCGCCACAGCCACGGCAGTGGTAGCAACACAACAACCCATGGCCATGCGAACTCAGGCATGACCCGATTCCGGTGATGCCTCAGCGATGGGCGGCAGGGACGTCGACGCTCGCGCGCCACGGAAGCGCCACGCAAGCACCAGCCAACGGCGTGTCGCGGTCGTGGCGACCAGGGCATCGAAGGGCGCATCGGGTCGATACATGGCCGATTCGAGCGTCATCAGCTGATCGAGCGTGGATGCATCGACAGCAACCTTGGCCAGCGTTTGCCGCCACGCTTCACCACGACGGCGTGCGGCTTCGGCATCAAGGCGCAGGGCGCCACGACGCAGCAGTTGATGCAGGCCGGCAGCAAGCTTCTGCGGCTGTTTACTGTGGCGCACCACGAGTGCATCAACTTCCGCCAGCATTGCGCGCTCAAGAACGCGCCGCCTGCGCTGCCTGCGCCATAGCCAGATACCCATGGCAGCGGTCAGCAGAAGCAACACGATAACGATCCACCAACCTGGCGCGGGTGGCCACCAGGAAGGTGCTGGGGGCACATGGATGTCGCGCAGTGCCGGCGCCTTCGCCGGTGGCGCTGCACTGGTGGCGGCAATCATCGACGCACTCCCGGCGCCAGCAACGACATCACGGCATCGAGCGGATCACCCGCCGTGTCGATGGTGCGGTGAGGCATGCCAAGCTCCTGGGCAACGGCGTTGAGCCGGCTCTGGCCCGCGCCCAGCACCTGCTGGAATTCACGACGCTGGCGCTCGCCAAACAACACGACCTCACGTCGCTCGCCTTCGTGTTCCAGCGGATAGCGCCCCGGTGGAGGTAAGGACAACTCCAGCGCATCGGCAACCACGAGCACGCGCATGGCAGCCTTACCGGACAGGTCCAGCAGTCGTCCACGCGCGGCATCGTCGCAGCTGAGCCCATCGCTGATGACCAGCACTCGATTGGCGCCATGCATGAGGCGACCGGCTCGCAGTAGCGCCTCCGACAAGGGTTCGCTTTTCGAAGACGTGTCCTGGCCATCCCATTCGGCCAGCGCACCGCAGACCGCCAGTGCGCCGCGTGTGCCAGCCATCGGACGCAGCAGATGATGACCGCTTCCATAAGCCATCAGGCCGACGCGTTCGCCGGCCCGCACCGCATACCAGGCGGCCAGGGCCGCTGCGCGTGCCGCCTGCACCGACTTGAAACGCACTCGCGTGCCGAAGCGCATGCTCGCGTGTGCATCGAGCAGTATCAGCAGCCGGCCTTCCCGCTCTTCCTGGAAAAGTTTGGTGTGCAACCGTCCACTGCGAGCGGTCAGCCGCCAATCGATACGCCGCACGTCATCACCCGGCTGATAGACCCGCGATTCGGCGAAGTCCATGCCTCGTCCATATAGACGGCTGGATTGCTGCCCCGCACGCATGGCGCGACTTTCAAGACGCGGCAACGCGGCTTTTGCGACACGTCCGCGCAACGCCACCAGTTCGGCAAGGCGGACGCGCGTGCGGCCATCACCATCGGTCGGCATGTTCACTACGGCGTTCACGGCAGCGGCACGAGATCCAGTACGCGCTTGATGACCTGGTCCGAGCGCACCCCTTCGGCTTCTGCTTCATAGCTGAGCAGCACGCGGTGGCGCAGCACTTCGTGGGCAATGGCGTGTACGTCCTCGGGCAACACGTAGTCGCGTCCCAGGAGCCATGCATTCGCGCGTGCACAGCGATCCAGCGCAATCGTGCCGCGTGGGCTGGCGCCCCAGGCAATCCATCGCTTGAGTTCGGGTCCATAGGCGCCAGCATTGCGGGTCGCCAGCACCAGTTGCGTGAGGTACTCCTCCAGCGCTGGCGCCATATGCACGGCGAGCACGGCGTCGCGAGCGCTGAACACATCCGCCTGACTGAGGCTGGGGCGCTGGGCGGGAACCGGATGCAGGCTGCGGCGCGCCTGTTCGCGCGCAAGCCGCAGGATCGCCAGTTCTGATGTGGCATCGGGGTAACCAATGGTCACGTGCATCACAAAGCGATCAAGCTGCGCCTCAGGCAAGGCGAACGTGCCTTCCTGCTCGATCGGGTTCTGCGTAGCCATCACCATGAACAGTTCGGGCAATGCCCACGTGCTGCGGCCCACGGTGATCTGGCGTTCCGCCATCGCCTCCAGCAGTGCCGACTGCACCTTGGCTGGCGCGCGGTTGATCTCGTCGGCCAGCACAATGTTGTGGAATAGCGGCCCGCGCTCAAACTCGAAGCTGCCTGATTGCGGCCTGAAAATATCGGTACCGGTGAGGTCCGCCGGCAGCAGATCGGGGGTGAACTGCACGCGGTGAAAATCGGTCTCGATGCAACCGGCCAGGGCCTTGACCACGGTGGTCTTGGCCAGACCCGGCGCCCCTTCGACCAGCAGATGCCCGTCGGCAAGCAAGGCAATCAGCAGGCAATCGATCAGATGCGGCTGGCCGATGACGCTACGCTGCAATTCGTCGCGAACATGCAGGAACGCCTGATGCAGGCGTGATGCGGGTTGGGCCTCGGGCATGTCCATCAGGGGTTCCATCAAGGGGGAGCGCTATGACAGACCTTAGCGCGCCCGGGAAGTTTAATGCCCATGACTTCTGGCCATCATCGCGTGCCGCGTTTTTGCCCGACCAGAACGAAAAAAGGCGGCCTAGGCCGCCTTTTTTCTGCCGTTGCGAGAATCCGCTTATTGCAGGCTTTCGCTGAGGATACGCGGCGTCACGAAGATCAGCAGTTCCGCCTTGTCGCTCTGACGCTTTGTGGTGCGGAACAGGATCCCGAGACCCGGAATGTCACCCAGGCCAGGCACCTTGGTCGCGCTGTTCTGCTTGGTGATCTCGTAGATGCCACCCAGCACGACCGTCTGACCGTTGTCGACTAGCACCGACGTGTTGATCTCGCGAGTGTCGATCTGCGGCACCTGGCCGCTGCCCGGCACGGTGATGAACTGGGCCAGCGCATCCTTCTTCACGTTGATCATCAGGTAGACGCGGTTGTCGGCCGTGATGGTCGGCGTCACCTTCAGCTCCAGCACCGCGTCCTTGAACTGCACGGTGGCGGTACCGCTGCCGGCCGCACCGGTAGCGGTGTTCTGGTAGGTCACGTAGCCGATTTCCTGGCCCTGGCGGATCACGGCTTCCTGCTGGTTGGCCGTAATGACGCGCGGGCTGGAGATCACTTCGCCACGACCCTCGGTCTGTGCCGCGGACAGTTCGAGGTCCAGAGCGTAGTTCTTGCCAAGAATGCCCAGAGCAAAGCTGCCTCCGTTGGTGGTGCTGGGCAGGTTGACGTTGATGCCGCCCGCCGTGCCATCACCATTGGACTTGCCACCGGTCGATAGGACCTGGCCGCTCGGATTGGTACGTGCACCCTGCACGCCGAACTTCGCACCCAGTTCACGAGTGAAGTTGTCGGTGGCGATCACGATGCGCGACTCGATCAGCACCTGCTGCACCGGCTTGTCGAGTACCGAGATCAACTCACGCAACTCTCGGATCTTCTGCGGATTGTCGTTGATCAGCAGCGTATTGGTGCGCTCGTCGAACGACACGCTGCCGCGCGAGGACAAGAAGCCGCGGGAGGCATTGGTGGATTGGCCGCCGCCACCTTGGCTCTGCATGCTGCCCTGGGTCAACAGTTTGGCAATGTCCTTGGCCTTGCCATAGCTGATCGGCACATAGTCGGTGACCAGCTCGGCATTATCCTCGGACTTCATGCGCGCATCAGCGATGCTCTGCTCGTACTTGGCCAGCTCTTCCTGTGGCGCAATCCAGATCACGTTGCCATTGCGGCGCTTGTCCAGGCTCTTGGCGCGTAGCACCACATCCAGTGCCTGATCCCACGGTACGTTCACGAGCCGCAAGGTGACGCTGCCGCCAACCGTGTCGGAAGCAACCAGGTTCAGACCCGAAATATCGGCCAGCAGTTGCAGCGCCGAGCGCACCGGGATGTCCTGGAAGTTGAAGGTCACGCGGTTGCCGTTGTAAACCGGCTCCTGGCCCTTGGCGAGCTTGCCGTCAGCAGCAACCTTGGCGTCCTTCTTCTTCGCAGCGATCTCGACTACGTACTGGTTGCCACTCTGGTAAGCAGAGGTCTCAACCTGGCCCTTAACGGCGATTTCCATGTGCGCGCCGCCGCGGACACCCGCCTTGGTCACGATGGACTGCACCGGAGTAGCGAAGTCGAGCACGTCAAGGCGCTGCGCGAGGTTCGACGGCAGGTTTACGTGGTCCATATCGACCACCACCTTGTCACCCTGACGCTTCATATCGGCATTGGCGCCAGCGCCGCTGAAATCGATCAGCACCCGACCTTCACCGTTCGGACCGCGACGGAAGTCGATATTGGACACCGATGGGCCGTTCGCCATCGAAGGCAGCGCCTTCGACGGATCGATGGTGGCCGCCGTGGTGGTGGTGGCTGCCTCGGTACCGTTGTTCACGGTCAATACCAGGCTGTTGCCCTCGACGCGCGAGCGGTAGGTGGAGTCGCGCACCAGCTCAACCACCACGCGAGTGCGGCCACCTGCGGATACGGCGGATACGCCTGTCGCCGCGCCCTTGCCGATGTCGATATGCCGCGGCGCCGCGTTGTCCGTGTCGGCAAAATCTACCGCGATGCGCGGTGGATTGCCGGTGGTGAAGATCTTCGGTTCCGGCACCGGCCCCTGCGCGAAGTTCAGATGCAGCTCGATGCGGCCACCTGGCAGCGTGTCGTAGCTGATTTCCTTCAAGGTGCTAGTAGCGGCAGCGGCGGCGTTCGACCAGGCAGCGCCCAGCGTCAGCAGGCCCACCACCACGTAACGGCTAGCCTGGCGCATGACACGGCCCCGAACAGTTTTGATTTGGTTGGTCATTGCATCAGCCCCTGTTTCTTATTTCTCGCTGAGCGCGATGCTGGCGGAACGTTCCATCCAGCCACCATTGCCGTTGGAAACCAGTTCCACCAGGTCGATATGGTCATCGCTGATTGCGTTGACACGACCGTAGTTCTGGCCCATGTATTCGTTGCGATGGATACGATGGATCACACCACCGGGGTCCTTCACAAGCACTTCCATTCCCGCACCGGTACCGACCGTGCCGACCATCTTCAGGCTGTCCAGTGCAAACATCTCCAGCGGCTCCTTGGACCGGTTCTCGTCCGGCCGCGCGCCCGCATTGGCGTTGTTCTGCTGCAGCTCGGCCGTGCTTGGACTGAACGGGTCGCGCCGGTCGTGGTCGTTGTACTGGAACGTCTCGAAGGTCTTGATGACAGGGAGCGGTGGAATCGGCGCCCCCTTCCTCTGCTTTTCCTGAGCAACCCACTGGTGCAGATCGTCCTCCCCGCTGCAACCGGCGAGGGTGAGGACAGCGCAGAACACCAGCGAGGCTTTGGCCATGAAGGCAGGCCTGATGGCAGCCAACTTGCTCATTTCTTGCCCCCTGTCTTTGCCGGCGCCTTACCGCTTGCCGATTTGGCATTGGCCGCCTTGGCCTCGGCGCTCTCGTCATCTTCCAGGTAGCGATAAGTCTTGACCGTGCCCTGCAGGACCAGCACGCCACCGCCGGCTGCACCCGTACCGCCGGCCGCCCCCGCCTTTGCATCCTTGTTCTTCGGAGTCAGCGAGACGTCGTGCAAGGTCAGGATCACCACGCGCGGCAACGAAGCCACGCCGCTGATAAAGGTACCGAACTGGTGATAGGTACCCACCATGCGCAGCTGGATCGGCTTCTCCGCGTAGAAGTCCTTCGGCGACTCCGGACCCGGCTGGAACAACTCGGTTTCCAGGCCCGCCGACAACGCCGTCTGGGAGATATCGACCAACAATTCGGGCATCTCGGTCTTGCTCGGCAGCTGGCGCAGCAGTTGACGCAACATGTCCTGCATCTCGTCGAGCTGCTGCTGAAGGGCTTCGAGATTGACCGACTTGGCCTGCTTCTCGGAGAACTCCTTCTTTAGCTGTGCTTCCTTGCTGGCAGCCTGTTCCAGCGCTGCCTGTTGATCGCTGACGTAGAGATACCAGCCCAGGAAGACAATCAGGCCAAACACCAGCACGGTAAAGAAGACCTTGATCGACTTGGGCCAACCACCGATGTTGTTGCGGTCAAGGCTCTGCAGGTCAGAGAGGAACTTCATGGCTTGCCCCCCTCGTTACCTGTTGGACTGGCTGGCTTGGCATCCGAAGCCGCCGCAGGCTTTGCCGGTTGAGTCGCCGGTGCCGGTGCCGGGCGTGAAGCCGTCGAGCTGGCCGGCGCAGGTGTCGCCGCCGGAAGAATTGGCGTGTGCTCGTCATCCGAGCTTTCGCTGTTTTCTTCGGACTTCGGACGGCTCAGCGCCACATCCAGGCCGAACGCATAAGGCATGCGCGTATCGCCGTGAGTGTTCTCGGTCTTGCGCAGGTCGGCATGCCCCATCCAGGGCGAGGCCTCGATATTGCGCATGTACTCCGCCACGCTGGCGTTGGATTGCGCCGAGCCTTCCAGCGTCATCGAGTCACCCGTCTGCTTGAGACCACCCAGGCGAGCGCTGGCCGGAATGGTTTTCACCAGCTCGTCGAACAGGTGCACCATCTGAGAACGGTTGGCCTGCAGCTGCTCGATGATCTGCTTACGTGCCAGCAGACGCTCACGCACTTTTTCCAGATCCTTGATCTTGGCAATGCGCTCGTCGAGTTGCTTGATTTCGCCTTGCAGATAGGTGTTGCGCTGGCTCTGGCTGTCGATGCGCTGATCCATCCAGAGCACCCACAGCAACAGCACCAGCACCGCCGCCACAAAGGCCGCGCCAAGTTGCATGAAGAACTCGCGCTCGCGCTGCTTGCGGCGCTCGACGCGCCACGGAAGTAGGTTGATGTGTGCCATCAGTCGAAGCTCCTCAGCGCGAGGCCGACCGCAATCATCAGTGCGGGCGCGTCCTGAGCCAGCGACTGCGCTTGCACGCGCGGCGACAGCGACATGCGCGCCAGCGGGTTGGCCACTACGCACGGCACGCCCAGCTGCCCCTCAAGCATCGGACCGATGCCTTCAATGGAGGCGCATCCGCCGGCCAGCACGACCTGGTCCACCTTGCTGTACTCGCTACCTGCGAAGAAGAATTGCAGCAGGCGACTGATCTGCTGGATCAGCGATTCCTTGAATGGCTCCAGCGCCTCGCTCTCGTAGGAGTCCGGCAGGCCGCCCTTGCGCTTGGCGCGACCGGCTTCCTCATAGGAAAGCCCGTAGCGGCGCATGATTTCGTCAGTGAGCTGCTTGCCACCGAACACCTGTTCGCGCGAGTAGATAGTGCGCTGGTTGCGCAGCACCGACAGCGTGGTCATGGTGGCGCCGATGTCGACCACGGCAACCAGCGCATCACGACCGACGTTCAACTGGTCGGCCACCATCGCGAAGGCGTTCTCCATCGCGAAGGCTTCGACGTCGACCACCTTGGCGCTGAGGCCACCGAGGTCAAGCGCCGCTACGCGCATGTCGACGTTCTCGGTACGAGACGCGGCGAGCAGCACATTGTTCATTTCCGGGTTGTCGCGTACCGGACCCAGCACCTCGTAGTCGAGACTCACTTCCTCGATTGGGTACGGGATGTATTGGTTGGCCTCGACCTGGATCTGGCCTTCCAGGTCGTCGTCGGACAACTCACTGGGCATCGGAATGATGCGCGTGATCACGGCCGATCCGGCCACCGCCGCTGACGCGTGCTTGAGCTTGGATCCGGATCGCGCCAGCGCGCGTCGGATGGCCTCGCCCACCGCCTCGACTTCGACGATGTTCTTTTCGACCACCGCATTAGGGGGCAGTGGCTCCACCGCGTAATGTTCCACGCGATAGCGGCCACCGGCCTGGCTGAGCTGCAGCAGCTTGACGGCAGTCGAACTGATATCGACGCCAACAAGCGGCGGCTTCTTGGGTGTAAAAAGCCCCACGATTTTCCCCCTTACCCCTGGGCGCCCGCGCCTGTATCGGCGGGATGCGCAGCAGCATTAAAACCAAAAATTAATGTATTGGCAACGGCCTACGAGCTTTTTCTCGACACATTCGCGTGACGGCATCCACAGTTGGGCCAACACGTCGGATGGCCTGCTTCTTGCTGTGACGCGTTCGGTTCATGCCGGAGATACTGCTACATCTATACTCTGACTTGTTTTGACTTACGTCTCGCAAACACCTAAATCATGCAAATTCTTAAGCGGTTGCTGCGCTGGATCCTGGTCCTGGCTTTTACGGGTTTGCTGCTGGGCGTCGCGGCGATTGGCGTGGCGTATTGGCTGATTTCCCCCCGTCTTCCGTCGGTGGCCGTCCTGAAGGACTACCACATGCAGGTGCCGCTACGCGTGCTCTCTGCGGACGGCAAACTGATCGCGAGCTTCGGTGAGACGCGGCGCATCCCAATCGCCATTGGTGCGGTGCCCGAGCGTCTCAAGCACGCCGTGCTGGCCGCCGAGGACGCGAGCTTCTACCAGCATCCCGGGGTGGACTGGCACGGCATCGCCCGCGCCGGCTGGCATGTGATCACCTCAGGCGGCGACAAGGGCCCGGGTGGCTCCACCATCACCCAGCAGGTGGCCCGCAACTTCTTCCTGAGCCCGGAAAAGCTCTATTCGCGCAAGCTGACCGAGATCTTCATTGCCCTGCGCATGGAGAGCCAGCTGACCAAGGACCAGATCCTGGAGCTCTACCTCAACAAGATGTTCCTGGGCCATCGCTCCTATGGTGTGGCCGCGGCAGCCTCCTATTACTACGGCAAGACCCTGGACCAGCTCAGCGTGGCCGAATGCGCCACGTTGGCCTCCACCTTCCAGCTTCCCTCGGTGGTGAATCCGCTCAACAACCCCAAGCGCATGATCGCCCGCCGCAACTGGGTGCTGGGCCAGATGCTGGAGAACCGCTACATCAGCAAGGCCGAGTATGAACAGGCGGTTGCCGACGCCAACAACGCCTCGCCGCATGAGCCGCCGATCGAGGTGGATGCGCCCTACCTGGCGGAAATGGTGCGCCTGCAGGTGCTCGACCGCCTGGGCAATGACGCCCTCACCGAGGGCTATGTGGTCAAGACGACCATCCAGAGCAGTCGCCAGCAGGCCGCCGTGGACTCGGTACGGGCCGGCTTGGTCGAGTATGACCACCGCCATGGCTGGCGCGGCCCCGAGGCCCATCAGGAGCTAGCCGCCGACGCCAGCAACGAGGACCTCGACCGCACACTGGCCGGCTACACGGACATCTCGGGGATGCAACCAGGCGTCGTTACGGGCACTACGCCCAGCGAGGCCAGCATCTACCTGGCCAGCCGGGAACAGGTGAAGCTGGGCATGGATGTCATGGCTTGGGCACGCCCCAAGAGCGTCGGCGCCCTGCTCAAGCGCGGCGACATCGTACGTTTGTCACGCGACGAGAAAGGTGACTGGCAGCTGACCCAGATCCCGGCGGCCCAGGCCGCGCTGACCTCGATCAACCCGGAGGATGGCTCACTGCAAGCCCTTGTCGGCGGTTTCAACTTCCTGCGCAGCAAGTTCAACCGCGCGGTCATGGCGGCGCGCCAGCCGGGTTCGAGCTTCAAGCCTTTCATCTACTCGGCGGCGTTCGAGCGTGGCTTCACGCCGGCATCCATCATCAATGACGCGCCGCTCGCCCTGCCCGATCCGTCGCGTCCGGGCGGCCTGTGGACGCCGTCCAATGATGACGACAAGTTCGACGGCCCGATCCGTCTGCGCGAGGCATTGGTACAGTCCAAGAACCTGGTCTCGGTGCGTCTGCTTGATGCCATTGGCGTGCGCTATGCGCGCGACTACGCCACCCGCTTCGGCTTCAGCCTCGATTCGTTGCCCAGCAACCTGTCGATGGCGCTGGGCACGGCCTCGGTCTCGCCGATGAGCATGGCTCGCGGCTTTGCGGTGTTCGCCAACGGCGGCTATCTGGTCACGCCCTACTTCATCAGCGAGATCAACGATCGCGACGGCAAGCCGGTCTATCAGGCGAACCCGGCCCGTGCCTGCCGGACCTGCGCCGAGCGCCTGCTCGATACACGTCCGCCCGGCCCACCGCCGGCGGGTACCACGGCAGCGCCCGCCAATGCAGTCGCTGCCGCCGGCTCGGCCGGCGGGGCGCCTGCCGTTTCGGGCAGCGTTACCGGTGTGGGCGACGCTGTCCTGCCGGCCGACGCACACGGTGACGGCACTCACCCACCGGTACTGGCGCCGCAGGTCATCGACGTGCGTAACGACTATCTCATCACGTCCCTGATGCAGGACGTGGTCAAGCGCGGCACGGGCGCGGCCGCCATGGCGCTGGGTCGTGACGACCTGGCCGGCAAGACCGGCTCCACCAACGACCATCGCGACGCCTGGTTCTCCGGCTTCAATGGCAGCCTGGTCACGACCGTGTGGGTGGGCTTCGACGACTTCAGCCCGCTGGGCAAGGGCGAGTTTGGCGCCAAGGCGGCGCTGCCGATCTGGATGTCCTACATGGGCTCGGTGCTGAAGGACCAGCCATCCACGGTCTTGCCGATGCCGCCCGGCATCAGTACGGTGCAGATAGACCGCGCGAGCGGTCTGCCCGCCGGCACGGGCGATCCGAACAGCATGCCCGAGATCTTCAAGGTCGAGGATGTGGATCGCCTGCGCAACCAGGCCAACCAGCAGCAGGAGGAACAGGACCAGCAACACGCCTACGACATCTTCTGACAGCCGGGGCCCTACGGTCCCGTCGCCCGCGTTCGCTACGGCGAGCGCCTGCTTTCCGGAGGCATGAGGCATGGCACGAGGTGAACACCATCGCATCCACGCGCAGGACCGTCTTCAGCGCAATCGTCTGCGTGTCGCCCAGGAGGCGGCGCGATTGATGAGTGAACACGGCATCCGCGACTTTCACCACGCCAAAATCAAGGCCGCCGAGCGGCTTGGCATCTTTGAAGCACAAGCTCTACCGCGCAACAACGAGATCGAAGAAGCATTGCGCGAGCACCAGCGCATCTTCCACGCCGATACTCAACCGCAACTGCTGCAGGTACGCCGCGAAGCAGCGGCCGAGGCCATGCGTTTCCTGGAGCATTTCGAACCTCGCCTGGTAGGCGCCGTGCTCGACGGCACGGCGGATACTCACTCGGCCGTATGTCTGCACGTGTTCAGTGATACGCCCGAGGCGGTCGTGCTGTTCCTGGAGGAACGGGGCGTACCACTCACGCAACAAACGCGGCGGCTGCGCACAACACGCGACGAGCAGGACGAATATCCGGTGCTGCTGTTCGCCGCGGACGGCTTACCTTTCGACATCACCGTGCTGCCACGCGATGCGCTAAGGCAACCGCCACTGGACCGTATCGATGAAAAGCCCATGCGACGTGCGTCACTGAGTGCAGTGGAGGAGTTGCTGTCGGAAGCTGACAACGATGACGAGTTCGAGCGGATGCTGTCGTCAGCGCTTCGCTAAAGGCTGCCGGCCCGTTCCATCGACGAACGCGAAGAAACAAAAACGCCCCGCATTTGCGGGGCGTTTTTTTGGGCCGTCTTTCCGGCAACGCTCAATCGCCGCCGGGACGACCATCTGGGAGTGCCGCGGTTAGCGCTTGTCCACCGGCATATAGTTGCGCACGTCGGCACCGGTGTAGATCTGACGCGGACGACCGATACGCGCGCCAGGGGTTTCGTGCTGCTCGATCCAGTGGGCGATCCAGCCGGCGGTACGGGCGATGGCGAACATCACGGTGAACATTTCGGTCGGGATGTTCAGCGCCTTGTAGATGATGCCCGAGTAGAAGTCGACGTTCGGGTAGAGCTTGCGCTCGACGAAGTAGTCGTCCTTCAGCGCGGCTTCTTCCAGCTTCATTGCCACGTCGAGCAGCGGGTCGTTGACGCCCAGCTCGTTGAGCACCTTGTGGGTCATCTCGCGGATGATCTTGGCGCGCGGGTCGAAGTTCTTGTACACGCGATGGCCGAAGCCCATCAGGCGGAAGTTGTCGTTCTTGTCCTTCGCGCGCTTGACGGCCGTTTCCACCTTGTCCGCCGAACCGATCTCTTCGAGCATCTTCAGCACAGCTTCGTTGGCGCCGCCATGGGCCGGGCCCCACAGCGCAGTGATACCCGCAGCGATGGAAGCGTACGGGTTGGCACCGGTCGAACCGACCAGGCGCACCGTCGAGGTGGAAGCGTTCTGCTCGTGGTCGGCGTGCAGGATGAACAGAAGGTCCAGCGCCTTGGCGGCAACCGGGCTGAGCTCCAGCGGCTCGCTCGGCACTTCGAACATCATGTGCAGGAAACGGTCGACGTACTCGAGATTGTTGCGCGGATAGCGGAACGGCCAGCCGACGGAATAGCGGAAGCAGGCGGCAGCGATGGTCGGCATCTTGGCGATCAGGCGAATCGCGGCGAGCTTGCGGTCGTCGGCATTATCGACGTCGATGTCATCGTGGTAGAAGGCCGACAGCGAAGCCACCGAGGCAGCCAGCATGGCCATTGGGTGCGCGTCGTGGTGGAAGCCCTTGAAGAAGTCCTTCAGGGACTCGTGCATCATCGTGTGATGCGTGATCTCGTGCTCGAAGGCGGTGAACTGATCCTTGGTTGGCAGCTCGCCATTCAGCAGCAGGTACGAGGTCTCAAGGAAGCTGGACCTCTCGGCCAGCTGTTCGATCGGGTAACCGCGGTACAGCAGCACGCCCTCGTCGCCGTCGATGTAGGTGATGGCGCTCTTGGTGCTGGCAGTGCTGCCGTAGCCCGGATCGTAGGTGAAATGGCCCGTGTCCTTGTAAAGCGTTCCGATGTCGATGCATGCGGGACCAAGGGTGCCGCTGAGCAGGGGCAGTTCACTGCTGCGGTTGGTCGACTCATCCACCAACTTCACGATCTTGGAATCGGACACGGAAAACCTCCTTCACAAATGTCATCGCCACGTGTCGCTTCGAACGCAACGGCGGGCGAGCTAAGGGTTGATGCCGCCTTGGGGGGATGACTGCGACACCTCAATGCGCATTATCGCATACCGATTCACCAACATGCCCTAGCGGATGGTCGGATGGCAGACGCAAAAAAACACGGGGCGAGCCTATGCTCGCCCCGTGTGATGTGCATGCCAACGCCGCGTGGCCGCGGTGTTACGGCAGGCTTGCCCGCGCGATTACTTCTGCGCGTAGCGACGACGGAACTTGTCGACGCGGCCGCCGGTGTCCAGCGTCTTCTGCTTGCCGGTGTAGAACGGATGGGAATGGCTGGAGATATCCACCTTGATCAGCGGGTACTCGTTGCCGTCTTCCCACTTGACGGTTTCCTTGGTGGAGATCGTCGAACGCGTAAGGAACGCGAAGTCGGACGACAGGTCCTGGAACACCACCTGGCGATAATTCGGATGGGTATCGGGCTTCATGACTGGCTCAAAGCGGTGGGTGAAAAGAGCGGCATTTTAACTAGAGGCCGGGCCCATTGGCAAGTCGGTCAGTGACTTGGGCCATCCGATCCCTGAGAAAAGCCATTTTAAGCCCCCAGCGCGCGTCGCACCATGGCCCCGAAACGTGACTGATCCACCTCCATCACGACGCGGGCATTCGCCGGCTTGCCGAGCCGGCCGGCCCAATCGACCACAGTGGCACCGCGCGTCAGACGTCCGTCCAGCTCGACGGCCACGTGACGCTCCTCGATGCGCGTAACGATGGCCGGATCGATCGCCACCGCCATCGCCAACGCGTCGGCCGCGATCACGCCACGTCGGCCACGCTTGAAGTTGAACGCACGCGCGGTGCGAAACACCTGCTCGAAGAAGGTCGCGCGCTGATCCCCCGCGGCCAGCCAGCCGTTGAACTCGGCATCGTCAAAAGCATGACGCAACACTACTTCCCAATCGACCAGATCAAACATCGGAAACGCTTCGAACACCACATGCGCCGCTTCCGGATCAAAGCCGATATTGAACTCCGCAGGAATCTTGCCGGTGTTGCCCAGGCCGGTGACGGCGCCACCCATGATCACCAGTCGCTTCACGCGCTGCGGCAGGCTCGGATCGAGTCGCACAGCCAGCGCCAGATTGGTCAATGGACCCAGCGCCACAAGGGTCAGACCAGGCTGCTCGCGGGTGAGGCGAAGGATCGCCTGTACGGCGTGCTCATTCGCCGTGACGGCCTTGGGTTCTGCAAAGCCGACATCGCCAAGGCCATCGGCACCATGCACGTGCACGGCGTCCTCCTCGGGCATGCGCACCAATGGCGTGGGGCAACCAGCAAAAACCGGCGTAGGCACGCCCACGAGATCCACCAGGGTGCGCGCATTGCGCACCGTGTGCTGCAGACCCACGTTGCCGGCAGCAATGGTCAGACCATGGACATCGGCGTGCGCGTGGGCCATCAGGATGGCGAGCGCATCGTCCACGCCAGGGTCGGTATCGATCAACAGTTGCGGCTTGCTCATGATGCGTCGTCGTTGGGCTCGAATGGGCTAGCTTAGGCGCTCACGACGCGGAGGCAAACCCTGTCGGCCTCAAGCGTGCACATAGCGCGCCGCGCCGCCGATCCAGCGCACGATCAGTTGCTCGGCTTGCTGCGGATGGTGGGCCAACAGGTCAGCACCGACTTCATGCACTGCGGGCAGCAGGTGCGCATCACGCGACAAATCGGCGATGCGGAAGCTGAGCTGACCCGTCTGACGAGTGCCCAGCACTTCGCCGGGACCACGCAGCTCCAGATCCTTCTCGGCGATACGGAATCCATCGTTGGTTTCGCGCATCACCTGCAGACGTTCGCGTGCAAGCTGGCCTAGCGGCGGCTGGTACAGCAGCACGCAGTTGGATGCCACCGACCCGCGCCCCACACGACCGCGCAGCTGATGCAGCTGAGCAAGACCCAGCCGCTCGCTGTTCTCGATCACCATCAAGCTGGCATTGGGCACATCCACGCCCACTTCGATCACGGTGGTGGCGACCAGCACCGACAATTGGCCTGCCTTGAAGGCATCCATCACGGCCTGCTTTTCCTTCGGCTTCATGCGCCCATGGATCAGACCGATCCGGCAATCGGACAGCGCAGCGGACAATTCGGCGTGAGCCACTTCGGCAGCCTGCGCGCGCAGTTGTTCTGACTCTTCGATCAGCGTGCATACCCAATAAACCTGCCGCCCTTCCAGGCAGGCCGCATGGATGCGCTCGATCACCTCCACGCGGCGCGCATTGGAAATGGCGATGGTCTGCACCGGTGTGCGGCCGGGCGGCAGTTCGTCGATAGCGGATACATCGAGATCTGCATACGCGCTCATGGCCAGCGTTCTTGGTATCGGCGTCGCCGTGAGCACCAGCTGATGCGGCACCAGACCTGTGTCCTGATCCGCACCCTTGTCACGCAGCGCCAAACGCTGCTGCACGCCGAAGCGGTGTTGCTCATCGACGATGACCAGGCCGAGCTGCGCGAAGGCCACGCCCTCCTGCATCAGCGCATGAGTACCGATGACCACTTGCGCACCCGCCGCGACACGCTGCAGTGCCTGCTGCCGCGCCTTGCCTGTGAGCTTCCCCGCCAGCCACGCCACCTCGATGCCCATCGGGGTCAGCCAGTGGCGGAAGTGATGCAGGTGCTGCTCGGCCAGCAGCTCGGTGGGCGCCATCAGCGCGACCTGCTGTCCGGACTCCACCGCCGCCAGTGCAGACAACGCAGCCACAATGGTCTTGCCGCTGCCGACGTCGCCCTGCACCAGTCGCAACATCGGCCGCGGCTGAGCGATGTCATCAGCGATTTCACCAGTGACTCGCCGCTGTGCGCCGGTAAGACCGAATGGCAAGCTCTCCAGCAGCCGCGATCGCAGTTGCCCGGTGCCACGCAGACCGGGTGCATGGCGACGACGCACCGCCGCCCGCATCCGTTTGAGGCTCAAATGCTGGGTCAGCAGTTCCTCGAAGGCCAGCCGCTGCTGGGCCGGATGACGCCCTGTCATCAGCTGACCCAGGTGCGCATCCGGTGGCGGCCGATGCACGTAGAGCAGAGCCGCACGCAGCGAGGTAAGACCATGCACCTCGCATAGCGCGGGGGGAATCAGTTCCAGCTGGGTATCCGGCGGCAACAGCGCCAACCCTTTGGCAATCACGCCTGCCAGTCGCTTCTGCCCCAAACCTTCGGTAGTTGGATAGACCGGTGTAAGCAGCTCATCGACCGCGACAAGTTCATCTTCGCTGAGTCTCTGGTACTGCGGATGCACCATTTCCAGCCCCAGTGGCCCCTGGCGCACTTCGCCATAGCAAAGCAAGCGCGTGCCTGGCTGCAACTGGTCAGACTGGCTGCGACGGAAATGGAAAAAGCGCAGCACCAGGGTCTGGTGTGAGTCGTCACTGATCGCCACTTTCAGTTGAGGGCGATAGCGAAAGCCTCGTTCGACAGCCTCGATGACGCCTTCCACCTGCGCACGCTCACCTGGGCGCAAATCGGCGATGGCGGTGACGCGAGTTTTGTCCTCGTAGCGCAGCGGCAGGTGGAACCAAAGGTCTTGCACGCGCTCGAGGCCCAAACGCGCCAGTGCCTCCGCAAGCGTCGGGCCGATACCCGGCAGCGAGGACACCGGCGTGGCGCCGGGATCGGAAGTAGGCATGACTTTGGCGCGTACGCTGCGGGGCGGCATCGGCGAAGCCTAACTGAGCATGGCTCCAGCGCGCAGCCGGCGGCTACCCACCGACTGTCGGCGCAAGGAAGGCCTATGGATCAGTCGAGCACCATGATCGCGTCGACTTCCACATCTGCCACCTTGGGCAAAGCAGACACTTCGATGGTGGAGCGCGCGGGGTACGGCGCCTGGAAATATTCGGCCATCACTTCGTTGACGGTCGCGAAGTGGCCCAGGTTCGTAACGTAGATACCCACGCGCACGATCTTGTCGAGCGAACCGCCCGCAGCCTCGGCCACGGCCTTGAGGTTGTCGAACACGCGGCGGGTCTGTGCAGCGATGCTGCCTTCGATCATGTTGCCGGTGGCCGGATCGAGCGGAATCTGTCCGGAGAAGTACACGGTGTTGCCGGCGCGCACGGCCTGCGAGTACGGGCCGATGGCGGCCGGGGCCTGGTCAGTGGCGATGATCTGGCGGGACATGGGGTGGCCTCGTGGTGACGTGGCCCATCAGTCTAGAACGAGAAGTGCGGGAAGAGGAGTGAGCGGCGAGAGAGTGCCGTGGCCCCCACTCTTGCTTCAAAGCGGATAACGATAGGCGCCGCTTACCACACCGGTGCGTCGCACGCGGCGGATCACCTCTGCCAGGTGTTTGCGATTCTTCACTTCCAGCGCGAACAGCAGCGTGGCCGCGGCTGAGTCGCGCTCGACGTATTCAACGTTCTCGATGTTCGAATTGGCGGCGGCGATCGCCGCTGCCACCGTGGCGAGCACGCCCGGACGGTTGATGACTTCGATGCGCAGTTCGGCGCGATAGTCGCCCTGTACGTCGCGATCCCATTCGATCGCCACGCAGCGCTCCGGCGACTTGCGCAGCTCCACTACGTTGGGGCATTCCACGCGATGCACCACGATGCCCTTGCCCGACGAGAGGTAACCGATGATCTCGTCACCCGGCAACGGATGGCAGCAGTTGCCGAAGCTGAGCACGCCACGCTCGGCACCCGTGATGCGGATCTTCTCCGACGCATGCGGCGACGCATGCACGCCCGCGGTCTTCTTGCCACGTGCCGCCACCAGCTGACTGGCGACGAGATGCGGCATGCGGTTGCCGAGCGCGATATCGGAAAGCAATTCTTCCAGGCGCTTGAACTTGGAGGTTTCGAGAAAGCGGTCCAGCACCGCCGGCGGAACCGCATCGAGGCTGGTACCCAGCGCGTCGAGTGCGCGATCGAGCATGCGATGACCGAAATCCACCGCATCCTCGTGCTGCAGATGCTTCAGATACTGGCGGATCGCGGTGCGCGCCTTGCCGGTGACAACGGATTCCAGCCACGCCGGGTTCGGCACGGCCGACGGCGCGGTGATGATTTCCACCAGCTGACCCGATTCCAGGCGAGTGCGCAGCGGCAGCAGCTTTTTATCCACCCGCGCGGCCACGGCGTGATCGCCCACATCTGTGTGCACGGCATAGGCGAAGTCGAGCGCTGTGGCATTGCGCGGCAGGGAAAGAATGTCCCCTCGCGGCGTGAACAGGTACACCTCATCCGGGAACAAGTCGATCTTGACGTTCTCGATGAACTCCGACGAGGAGGCCGTGTTCGCCTGGCTATCGGCCAGCGAAGACAGCCATTCGCGAGCGCGGGCCTGCGCGCTGTTGGCAGGACCGGAGTCGGTCTTGTATGCCCAGTGCGCAGCCACGCCGCGCTCGGCTACCGAATCCATTTCCGCAGTGCGGACCTGCACTTCGATCGGCGCACCGAACGGCCCCAGCAGCACGGTGTGCAGCGACTGGTAACCATTGCCCTTGGGAATGGCGATGAAATCCTTGAAGCGGCGATCCACTGGCTTGTACAAGCCATGCACGGCGCCCAGCGCCATGTAGCAGCTCATCGCCGATTCGACCACGACGCGGAAGCCATACACGTCCATCAGCTGCGCGAAGCTCTTGTGCTCGCTGCGCATCTTCGAATAGATGCTCCACGGCGACTTGATGCGCCCGACGACGCGCGCCGTGAGATGCTCTGCGGTCAGGCGCGTGGACAACGCAGCCTCGATCTTGCCCATCGCCTCGCGGCGATTGCCCAGCGCGGCGCGGATGCGCTCGCTGATGACGCGGTAGCGGTCGGGATGAAGCGCGCGGAAGCCGAGATCCTGCAGCTCCGCCTTGAACTTGTTCATGCCCAGGCGCTGCGCGATGGGAGCGTAAATCTCCAGCGTTTCGCGCGCGATGCGCCGACGTGACGGCGCATCTTTCGCACCCAGCGTGCGCATGTTGTGCAGGCGATCGGCCAACTTGATCAGGATGACGCGCAGATCACGCGCCATAGCCAGCAGCATCTTGCGGAAGCTTTCGGCATCCGCCTCCTGGCGACTGCTGAAGCGCATCTTGTCCAGCTTGGTGACACCGTCGACCAGCTCGGCCACCGTTTCGCCGAACTCGCCGGAGAGCTCAGTGCGGCTGAGCTCGGTGTCTTCCAGGGTGTCGTGCAGGATCGCCGCGATGATGGTTTCGGCGTCCAGGCCCAGCTCGGCCAGGATGCCGGCCACGGCCACAGGATGGGTGATGTAGGGCTCGCCGCTTTTGCGAGCCTGGCCCTCGTGGGCCTGTGCGCCCACCTGGAAGGCGCGGATCACGCGCTCCACCTGCGGTGCGGGCAGATAGGCCACGCGCTCCTTCAGGGCCAACACGTACGGGGGCAGCGTCGACGAATCCGGGGGAGAGGAGTCCGTGACGGCTGGCATGGATGTTCGGTCCCCGCTCAGGCGACCGCCTCGCTTCGTTTAAAGTAAGCGAGGGAGGCGGCGTAGAGGTCACAGCGCAAAGTGCCGGACAAACCGGCGCTCAAGGTGCGCTGTCTACAGCCGCCGTCGTCCATCAGTCATCTCCGGCCTTCGAGAGGTCGTCGTCCACATCGGCAGCGGCCCATTCCAGCGCCTCGCGCTCGGCGCGCTCGCGCTCGGACTTGTCGATCTCGTCGATGGTGGCCTGGTCGATACGGCGGTCCGCGATCTCGCGCAGGGCGAGCACGGTCGGCTTGTCGTGACCGGGATTGACTGCCGGCTCGGCACCCTTGGAGAGCTGGCGGGCGCGCTTGGTCGCCATCAGCACCAGTTCGAAGCGGTTGTCGACTACCTGCAGGCAGTCCTCGACGGTAATGCGGGCCATCTGAAATCCTTAAAGAATAAAGCGACTTATCGCGTATGAGTGTAGCCAGAGGCTGCTTTGCTGGCAATGCAGCAAGACGTATGATGCGCAGTTCAGCCCACCTGCAGTCCCCTACCCGGAGACTTGCAGGGTCTATACACAATAAAAAACCACACAGTACAATATTGTACTCTCTCCCTCCCAGGACTGTTGCCGCCGATGCCGTCCGCCCTCCTCCCACTTTTCAAGCGCAGTCTGCCCCTGATTGCGATGACCCTGCTGGCGGGCTGCACGATCGCCAAGCCACGTACTGACGATCCCTACGAGAAGTTCAACCGCGACGTCTATGCCTTCAACGACTCCCTGGATAAGGCAGTTATCCGCCCGGTAGCGGTTGGCTATCGCAAGGTGACCAATCCGCCAGTGCGTCGCGCCGTCAGCGACTTCTTCACCAATATCCGCCTGCCAATCACGGTGGCCAACGACTTGCTGCAGGTACGACCCAAGCAGGCGGCGCAGAGCACCGGACGCTTCCTGGTCAACCTGACCCTGGGTATCGGCGGCTTCTTCGACCCTGCCAGCCAGTTGGGCATCCCGCTGGAAAACAACGATTTCGGCATCACTCTGGCGCGCTGGGGCGTGCCGGAAGGCAACTACCTGATGCTGCCGTTCATTGGCCCGACCACGGTGCGCGATGTCTGGCGCCTGCCGGTGGACAGCTACTTCTTCGATCCGCTGAGCTACTACTCGCGCAACCACGACTTCGAATACGGCCAGGAATACCTGCCGGAACTGTTCTACCTGGTGACGCTGCGCTCGCGCGGCATCGATGCGGAGAGCTTCCTGGAATCCGCCTACGATCCGTATGTATTCCTGCGTGATGCCTACCGGCAGCAGCGCCTGTACCAGTTGTACGACGGCAATCCGCCGGCTGACGTCATCGAGCAGATGCAGGGCCTGAAGGATAAGAACTTCGATCCCGACGAACTGCTGGAAGAACAGCACAAATGGGAAAACAAGCAGCCCGGGCAACCGGCGCAGGAACCTCAGCCGAGCAAGAACTGAGTTTCGGCGAACAGGGAAACGAAAAAGGGGCCGCAAGGCCCCTTTTTCATGACTTCGATAGCGGCCTGCCGACACTCAGGCCATCAGGCCTTCCACTTCGCAGACACTGGCCAGCAGGTGCATGCCCTCAGGCAGGTTGCGCACGGTCAGCTTGTTGCCCTGCTCCGCCGCCTTGGCCAGCACGGCCAGCACGCAGGCCAGGCCGGCGCTGTCGCTGCGCGTGATGCCCGCCAGGTCAAGGGTGTGGCGGCCACCACGTGCCACGGCGGCATCAATGGCGTTCAGCGCCGCTGCGGCATTGGCGAACGTCAGCGCGCCGGACACGCGTACCGCGTCTGGTGCGCTTTCGTCGATCTGCGGGGGAGCGACGACCGAGGTCATGACTTGGCGGAGCCCTTGGCTTCCTTCTCCATCGTCTCCAGCGCCTTTTCACCCTGGGTTTCCAGGTTGGTGGTGAGCTGGTCGATGCCGACCTTGCGGATCTCCGCGTCCACCTGGTTGCGGTAGTTGGTGACGTAGGAAATGCCTTCGATGATCACGTCATAGGCTTTCCAGCTGCCATCGCGCGCCTTGCGGAAGGCGTAGTCGACAGACACGGTCTTGCCGTCGTCCAGCACGACTTGCGTGCGCACGACGGTGCGCTTTTCGTTGAGGTCACCGGCGAACGGCAGCACCTTGACGCGGCCGCGGGTGTAGTTGAGCAGGCCTTCGGCATAACGATGGGTAATGGAGTTGTAGAACGCCTTGGCGAAGCGCGCGCGCTGCTCCGGCGTCGCTTCGCGGGCATGCTGGCCAAGCACCAGGATCGAGGCGTAATCGATATCGAAGTGCGGCAGGAATACGTCATCGATCACCGTGATCAGCTTTTCCTGATCGTTCTTCAGCTGCTTCTGATGACCTTCGATGGCGTTGCTGAGCTGATCAGCGATGACCTGCACCACCTGCGCCGGCGACTGCTGGGCGTCGGCAGCCGGCGCCGGAGTGTTCTGGGCAAGGGCCGGGGCGGCAATCACGCCGCCGAATGCAATGGCGGTGGCAAGGGCCAGACTACGCAACATGGGGAAACTCCTGATGATGATCCGTGGGGAATATCGGGACTCGACGCGGCGACTCAATGCTTGTCGCCGCTCGCCTTGCCGCTGTCGGCGTCCTTTTTGTCACTGGGCGAACCATTGACCAGGAACTTGCCGATAAGATCCTCGATCTGCAGCGCCGACTGAGTCAGCACCATCTCATCGCCGTTCTTCAGCATGTCGGGCGAGCCGCCGGGCTGGATGGCAACGTACTGGGTACCGATCAAACCACTGGTGAACACCGCGGCGGCCGAGTCATCCGGAATCTGGCTGTACTTCTTGTCGATCGCCAGGGTGACTTCCGCGTCCAGCTTGACCGGGTCGGCCCGCACCGACTGCACGCTGCCGATGGCCACGCCAGCCATCTTCACAGGGGCACCTACCGAAAGTGCGCCGATATTGGTGAAGCGCGCCTTGACCTGGTAGCTGCCGGACAGGTTGTCCGCCACGCCGCCGGCACCGAAGAACTTGCCGAGCATCTCCTCCAGCTGCTGCGCCGGGCGGGTCAACGCCAGCGTGCCACCTTCGGCGAGTGTCTTCTTGGAGCTGCCGTACTGGAGACCCACGTACTGATCACCCAGCAGGCCGCTGGTGAAGATCGTGGCGACCGAGTCATCGGGAATCTGGCTGTACCGCTGGTCAATGGCCAGCTTCACGTCAGCCGTCTCCTTGCCCGGGTCGAGCACGATCGACTGCACCTGGCCGATGCGCACGCCCGCCACCTTCACCGGCGCACGCTCCTTGAGCTGGCCGATGTTGGCGAAATGGGCCTCGACGGTGTAGCTCGGGCCACGGCTGGTGTTTGCCACCGAGGTGGTCTGGGTGGCGAGATAACCGAGCGCGGCAAAGCCGAGCACGATGAACAGGCCGGTGCCGACGGCATAGGACGGTCTCTGGCTCACGGCACGATCCTCAATGAATGATTGGTAGTTACGGTCATGTCGGCGCTCACATCAGGAAGGCGGTGAGCACGAAGTCGAGCGCCAGGATGGCGATGGACGAGGCGACCACGGTACGGGTGGTGGCGTAGGCGACGCCTTCGCTGGTAGGCGGCGTGGTGTAGCCCTGAAACACGGCGATGAGTGACACCACAATGCCGAACACCAGGCTCTTCCACAGCACGCCGTTGATCACGTCCTTGCCCACCTCGACGGTGGCGGTCATGTTCGACCAGAACGTGCCGTTGTCGATGCCAAGCCAGCTCACGCCGACCAGATGGCCACCGAAGATGCCCAGTGCGCAGAACACGCAGCACAGCAACGGCATGGCGACCACACCGGCGAGGAAGCGGGGAGCGACCACATAAGCGATCGGGTCCACCGCCATCATCTCCATGGCAGCGATCTGGTCGGTGGCGCGCATCAGGCCAATTTCGGCAGTCACCGAGGTGCCCGCGCGACCAGCGAACAGCAGCGCTGTCACCACCGGGCCCAGCTCGCGATAGATGGCAATGGCCACCACGGTACCGGTGGCCGAAGTGCCACCGAAAATCGACAGCACGTCATACAGCTGCAGGCCCAGCACCATGCCCACGAACAGGCCGCAGACCATGATGATGATCAGGCTCATCGCGCCGACAAACCACAGCTGTCGCACCGTTTCGCGAATGTGGCGCATGCTGCGCGGCACGGCGGCAAGGATGCGCAGCAGGAACAGGCCGCACTCGCCAATTTGCGACAACGAACGCAGCACGATGTTGTCGCGATTCATCGACAGGCTCATGCGCCCCTCCGTGGAAAGCCGAGCGCTGTTGCGTAATCGCCCGCCGGGTACTGGAACGGCACCGGACCGTCTGCCTCACCACCGAAGAACTGTCGCGTCCACGGTGAGCCGTCGTCGGCGATCGTTTTTGGGTCGCCCTGCGCCACGACCTTGCCGTTGGCGATGAGATAAATGTGGTCGGCCACCTGCTTGATCGCCTCCAGCTCGTGCGCCACCAGTACGCTCGTGATGCCCAGTGTCTGGTTGAGCGTGCGGATCAGCTTGAGCACCTGGTTGAGCGCAATGGGGTCGAGGCCGACGAACGGTTCGTCATACAAGATCAGCATCGGATCGAAAATGATGGCGCGCGCCAGCGCCACGCGACGCGCCATGCCACCGGAAAGCTCCGACGGCATCAGGCCAGCTGCGCCGCGCAGGCCCACGGCCTGCAGCTTGGTCAGCACGATGTTGCGGATCAGCACTTCCGGCAGCCGCGTGTGCTGGCGCAGCGGAAACGCCACGTTCTCGAACACGTCGAAGTCGGTGAGCAGCGCGGAGTTCTGAAACAGGTAACCGATGCGTTCGCGCAGTTCGAACAACTTATCGCGCGACAGCGCGGAAACCTTCTCGCCGTCCACGCTCACCTCGCCCGCATCGCCCCGCATTTGGCCGGTGATGTGCTTGAGCAAGGTGGTTTTGCCGGTACCGCTGGGTCCCATGATCGCGGTGATCTTGCCGCGCGGGATATCCATGTCCAGCGCGTCGAACACCTTCTTGCCATTGAGCACCGTGGTCAGGCCACGGACACGCACCAGAGTGCTGTCGTCGGGCTTGGCGCTAACGGAGTCGGTCATGGGCGAGGCTGCGCTTGGGAAAGCGGCCACGTT
Source organism: Dyella sp. OK584 (assembly GCF_057787755.1). Lineage (NCBI taxonomy): Bacteria > Pseudomonadati > Pseudomonadota > Gammaproteobacteria > Lysobacterales > Rhodanobacteraceae > Dyella > Dyella sp. OK584. The sequence continues at coordinate 1,756,320 of NZ_CM173542.1, read as the reverse complement.
AGCTGAATACCGGTTTGAAGGCCATGCACCGGTCGTCGGGGTGCCCAGGAATGGCTAATGAAACAGTATCTTGCGGCCAGTCTCAGGCCAGCAATTCGGCGATCAGAGCCTCATGCCGCTGCCACTGCAGCAGGCTGCGCTGGCGCACCGCGCGCACGATGGACTGCAAGTCGCCCAAGGCAACATCGAAGTTGTCGTTGATGATGATGTAGTCGAATTCGTGGGCGTGCGCGATTTCCTCGCGCGAGTTGTGCAGGCGCCGCGCGATGACTTCGGCACTGTCCGAACCACGACCACGCAGGCGGCGTTCCAGCTCGGCGCGCGATGGCGGCAGGATGAACACGCTGACGCACTCGGGCTTGGTTTTGCGGATTTGCCGCGCGCCCTGCCAGTCGATTTCCAGCAGCACGTCGCGGCCCTGCTCAAGCAGTGTGCTCACCGTGGTGCGTGAGGTGCCGTAAAGGTTGCCGTGCACTTCAGCGTGCTCAAGGAAGATGCCCTCGGCGACCTCGCACTCAAACTCCTCGCGCTCTACGAAGTAATAGTGCCGGCCGTATTCCTCGCCCGGACGCGGCGGGCGCGTGGTGTGCGAAATCGACAACGAGATGGCCGGTTCGCGCTCCAGCAGCGCATTGACCAGCGTGGACTTGCCCGCGCCCGAGGGCGCAGCCACCACGAACAGGGTGCCTTCGACGCTCGCGGGCTGGGATGTGGCGGTATTCATTCGATGTTCTGTACCTGTTCGCGCATCTGCTCGATGAGCACCTTCAACTCCACCGCCGCATTGGTGCTGCGCGTATCGACCGATTTGGAGCCGAGCGTGTTGGCTTCGCGGTTGAATTCCTGCATCAGGAAGTCCAGGCGGCGGCCGACCGGCTCCTTGGTGCCGAGCACACGACGCGTTTCGGCGATATGCGCGGTGAGGCGATCCAGCTCTTCGTCTACGTCGATGCGGGTGATCTGCAGCACCAGCTCCTGCTCCAGGCGTCCCGGATCGGCCGGCTGCTTGATGTCAGCCAGGCGGGATTCCAGGCGTGCACGCAGGCCTTCGCGGATCTGCGGCATGAAGGTGCGCACGTCGGCGACGATGCGCTCGATGGCGTCCAGGCGTTCCTTCAGCAGCTCGGCCAGCTTGGCGCCTTCGCGCTCGCGGGTAGCCGTGAGGGCATCAAGTGCGCGGTCGAGCACGTCCAGCAGGGACGCCTGCAGCACCTCCGGGTCCACTTCCGACTGCTGCAACACGCCAGGGAAGCGCAGCAGCTCGGTGAACTCGATATTCATGCGCGGGAAGCGCGCTTCCAGATCCAGCGCCAGCTCGGACAGGCGTGCCAGGGTGCCGGCATTGACCTGCAGCGACTCGCCGCGCGACTCACCGCGCAAGCGGACAGTGATGTCCACCTTGCCGCGCGAAAGCTTCGCCGCAATGCGCTCACGCAGAGCTGACTCGAATACGCGCAAATCGTCCGGAAGACGCGGGCTCAACTCCAGATAGCGGTGATTCACCGTGCGCAGCTCGCAGCTGAGCGTGCCGGCGGGACCGATCGCCTCGGCGGAGGCATAAGCCGTCATGCTACGGATCATCGGGAACCTGCGGTGTCTGTAAAGGCGGCAATGGTAAACTCTCCCGCCCTGCCTTGCCCAATTGAGGGATGCTCTGATCCATTCAATGAGGGTGGCATGATGTCCAGAAAGCTCGCAGGGTGTGCGGCGTGGCGCCGCGCAGGCTGGCTGCCTGTGTAAGCCGCGCACCGCGACCTGCGAGCTTTCTGGACATCACCCGAAGGGCCGGTTCTGTCTGCCCACAGCTGCGTGTTGCGCCGTCTCGACAGGCAGCCAGCCCGCCTTCGCCGACGCAACACGCAGCTGCGGGCAGACAGAACCGGTGACACCCTCGTTGAATAAATCAAAGCATCCCTAAGGCCACGCATTCCATGAGCTCCTTCAGCCGCCCCAGTGGCCGCGCCAGCGACCAGCTGCGCACCGTCACCATCGAACGCCACTACACCCGCCACGCCGAAGGCTCGGTGCTGATCAGCTTTGGCGACACCCGCGTGCTTTGCACCGCCAGCATCGAGGACCGCGTGCCACCGTGGCTGCGCGGCAAGGGCGAGGGCTGGATCACCGCCGAATACGGCATGCTGCCGCGTGCCACCAACACCCGCATGCAGCGCGAAGCCGCGCGCGGCGGCCAAGGCGGCCGCACCATGGAGATCCAGCGCCTGATCGGCCGCAGCCTGCGCGCCTGCGTGGATCGCCAGGCCTTGGGCGAACGCGTTATCACGCTCGACTGCGACGTGATCCAGGCCGACGGCGGCACCCGCACCGCGGCGATCACCGGCGCCTATGTGGCGCTGGTGGACGCGGTCAACCTGCTGATGAAGCGTGAGAACCTGCGCCGCAACCCGGTGGTGGGCGCGGTCGCCGCCATTTCGGTGGGCATCTATCAGGGCGTGCCGGTGCTGGATCTCGATTACGCCGAGGATTCCAACTGCGATACCGACATGAACGTCGTCATGAACGACGGCGGCGGTTTCATCGAAGTGCAAGGCACGGCCGAGGGCCACGCCTTCCGCCGCGACGAGATGGATGCCCTGCTTGGCCTGGCGGAAAAGGGCATCGGCGAACTGGTGGCCGCGCAGCGCGCTGCGCTGGAACTGCCCTGACCATGTCGCACATCGTGCTGGCCAGCGGCAACCCCGGTAAATTGGCCGAATTCAACGACCTGCTCGCCGATAGCCAGCGCAGCTTCGTGGCCCAGTCGGCGTACGATGTCAGTGACGTCGAAGAAACCGGTCTCAGCTTCGTGGAGAACGCGCTGCTCAAGGCACGCCACGCGTCGCGCATCAGCGGCTTGCCCGCGCTGGCCGACGACTCGGGCCTGTGCGTCGACCACCTGCACGGCGCACCTGGCCTGTATTCGGCTCGCTACAGCGGACGTCATGGTGACAACGCGGCGAACAACGCCAGGCTGCTGCGAGAACTGGACGGTGTACCGACTGAACAGCGCGGCGCGTTCTTCATCTGTGTGCTGGTGCTGCTGCAGCACGCCGACGATCCCGCGCCACTGATCGCCGAAGGCCGCTGGTACGGCCACGTGCTCACCGAGCAACGTGGCACGCATGGCTTCGGTTACGACCCGCTGTTCCTGCCGGACGGCGAAACCGTAAGTGCCGCCGAATTACCGCCAGGCCTGAAGAACCGCATCAGCCATCGCGGCCGGGCACTGGCGCAGCTGCGCGAGCGTCTGGGCGCCCCTCACATCTAAGCCATGTCTCTGATCGCGCCACCGCTGTCGCTGTACGTCCACATGCCGTGGTGCGTGAAGAAGTGTCCCTACTGCGATTTCAATTCGCATGGGTTGAAAGGCGCGCCGCCGCCTTATGCCGACTACGTCGACGCACTGCTGGCCGATCTCGACGCCGACCTGCGTGACTTTGGTGCTGCCGTCAGCGGTCGCCCGGTGCACAGCATCTTCTTCGGTGGCGGTACGCCCAGCCTGTTCGCGCCCGAACTGATCGACCGCTTTCTCGATGGTGTGCGTTCGCGCCTGCCACTGGTGGAAGGTGCCGAGATCACGCTGGAAACCAATCCCGGCACGGTCGAGCATGGACGTTTCGACGGCTATCTGGCCGCGGGCGTGAACCGTCTTTCGTTCGGCATCCAGAGCTTCAACGACGACAAGCTGCGTCGACTCGGCCGCATCCATTCGGCAAGTGAAGCCGAGGCTGCGGTGAAGTCGGCGCAGGACGCCGGCTACGCCAACATCAACCTCGACCTGATGTATGCATTGCCAGAGCAGACGCTGGAAGGTGCTTTGGCCGACGTGGAGCGTGCTGTCGCACTGCAACCCACGCATGTCTCGCACTATCAGCTCACGCTGGAGCCGAATACCGCCTTTGCCGCCAACCCGCCCCCGCTGCCCGACGACGACCATGCCTGGGCCATGCAGGAGGCCTGCGAACAACAGCTGGCGGCGGCTGGCTATAGGCAATACGAGGTATCCGCCTATGCGCAGGCGGACCGGCGCTGCGCGCACAACCTCAACTACTGGCGCTTCGGCGACTACCTGGGCATCGGCGCCGGCGCGCACGGCAAGCTCACCGACACGGACGCCGGTCTGGTTCGCCGGCGCTGGAAGACGCGTCACCCCAAGGCCTATCTCGCTGACCCGGATGGCGCCAGCCGCATCGGTGGCGATGGCTCGGTGAGTACCGACGAGCTGCCGTTCGAGTACATGCTCAACGCCCTGCGCCTGATCGACGGGGTGCCGCTGGCCGACTTCGCCGAACGCACCGGCCTCGCCAACGAACGCATCGGCCCGGCCCTGGCCACCGCCCGCGAGCGCGGCTGGCTGGCCCATGACCCCTCGCTGCTCCACACCACCCCCCTGGGTCAACGCTTCCTCAATGACGTGATTTCTGCCTTTCTTGACTGAGTCCACCGTTCGGTCGATGGCGTAGCCGGCTGAGCCGACATACACTGCGGTCATTCCGGGGGGAAATCACAAGGTCTGTCATGGATGTCGAACAGCAGGGTCGACGTCAGTCGTTTGCATCTGATCGGGACATCCGCCCGGACAATGCTGGCTGGCCGCCGCGTGCGCGGCGGCTGATCGAAGAAACCCACGCACTCTGCACCAGCTGGCTGGAAGCGCCCGTGCGAGCGTGCCTGCTCGACATCGAGCAACGGCTGTATACGCAAGCCGAACGGTCGCGCAATCACCTCGAACAGCAGCAATGCCTGTTCAGCCGCCAACTGGTGCAGCACCAGCACGCGGCACTTGAACGGCGTTTCCTGGAAGGCGTGCGCCAGCATTTCAGCCGGCTTGGCTCGCCTGTCGTGCAGGCGGAGGAACACGAGCCGCTGCACCGTCCGCTGGAACTGCTCGACCAGACCGAACACGAACAAACCGTCGCACTGGAAAAGCTGGTGGCGCGCGGCGAAGCCCGCCACGGCACACCGCTGTTCGAGCTGGGCTACCGCTTTGCGGCACTGGTGCGCAAGCCCCCGCTCGAAGGTGAAGACCTGCCGCTGGGCCCGCAGGCGCTGGCGGTAGCCTTCCGCGATGCCAGCAATGGCCTTGAGCTTCCGGTCGAACATCGACTGTTGATGCTGCAGAGCTTCGACACCACCGTCGTGCTCACGCTCTCCTCGCTGTACGACACGGTCAACGAGCACCTGCGCGCGGATGGCATCCTGCCCCAGCTGCGCGCGTTTCCCACGCCTCCGCGCACGCAAGTGGAGCGCCAGTCTCGCGGCCCTGGCGCCGACAACGCGCCAGCCAGTTTCGCGCGCCAGGCCCCCGCGCCGACGGCGGCCTCGCCCGAAGCAACGGCCGGCCGCAGCGACAACATCGCAGTGCTCGACAACTTGCGCTCCATGCTCGCCCAGCATCGTGCCGGCCAGGGCGCACTCGACTACCAGGCCGGCGGACGCCCGGCCTCGCCCGAGGAGCTGCAGCTCGCCCTCGATACGCTGCAGTTGCATGTCAGCGACGTGACCGATCAGGCCAGCCGCGAACTGCGCAGCGCCCACGCATTGCGCGACGAACTGCTTACCCAGCTCAACGCGGGCAAGCCGGCAGGCGCTGGCCACACCCACCTGACTGACGAACAGGGCGACACGGTCGAGCTCGTCGCCATGCTGTTTGAACAACTCGGCGGTCAATTGCAGCGCCACGGCAACGCACATTCGCTGCTGGGCGAACTGCAGTTGCCGCTGTTGCGCATGGCGGTGGCCGACAAGGGTTTCTTCAACCAGCGCGAGCATCCAGCGCGCAAACTGCTGGGCATGGTCACCGAGGCGGCCAACGACTGGCTGGACGGCCCCGACACCGATGCCGACCGCTCACTCGGTGCCAAGCTCACCCAATTGGTTGACCGCGCCCGGCGCGAACCGCCGAGCACCGGCCTCTACACCAGCCTGCTGGCGGATATCGAGCATCACCTCGGCCTGTTGAATCGCAAGGCGCAGATTGCCGAGCGTCGCCAGGTGGAGGCCATGCAGGGTCGCGAGCGCCTGGAGCAGGCGCGCCATCGTGCCGCCGAGCTGATGGCCGACCGCTTTGAGCGCTGCAATCCACGCGGTCTGTTGCGCACCTTGCTGGAGCGCGCCTGGTCCGACGTACTGGCGCTGACCCTGCTTCGCCATGGCGAGGACAGTGAAGCGTTTGCACTTCGGCTGCGCATCACCGATCAGCTGCTCGGCCAGCTGCCCGTGGCCGACCGAAACCTGCTGCAGGCCGAGGTGGAATCGGGGCTGCAGCAGATCGGGATGCATGCGGAGGAATCGGTGCAGGTGGCACAGCGTCTACTGGGCATTCCCGCCAACACGCCTACCACCAATGACAACGCCACGACGACTGAGCTTGCACTCAAGCTCAAACAACACCAGCGACTGGGCGAGCATGTCGCGCCAGAAACACCCGTACCTGCTCCCGCCCCGGCGGCACCTCCGCAGCCACCGGAATCGCCGGAACGCCGCATCAACCAGCGCCTGCGGCAATTGCCGTTCGGCACCTGGTTCGAATTCATCGACCCGGCCAATGGACGCGTTACCCAGCGCAAACTGGCGTGGTATTCACCTGTCACCGGCAATGGTTTGTTCGTGACACGTCGCGGCCTGCGTGACGAGGAGATGACCCTCGACCACCTCGCCCACGAAATGGCCTGCGGCCGCGTGCGCGAAATGGCCCAAGTGCGTGACAACCTGCTCGACCGCGCGTGGCAGGCACTGACCAGCCATTTGCGACAGGTAACCAAGCCGCTCACGGCTGCGCCACGGAACGGAGCATGAGCGACGTGAGCGAGAACGTCTCTTCCATCGACCAGCGCCGCGCCCTGCGCAAACGCGCCAACTTCACGGCCGTCGTCACCGATGTCATTAGCGGTGAGTCGATCGGCCACCTTGGCAACCTCTCGGCCAACGGCATGCTGCTGATCAGCGCGCACCCGCCGTGCAGCGAAGCCATCTATCAGGTCAGCCTGTCCCTGCCGGGCCTTGGCAGTGCACCGCAGAGCATCGAAGTGGGCATCCAGGAGCAGTGGCACGAAGCCGCGGCCAGCCCGGGCCAAATATGGGCGGGCTATCGCATCGTCGCCATCGACGAGGCAGACATGGCGCTGCTGGATGCGTGGCTGGAGCAGCCAGGGCACGGCTGAGTCACTCTGCTTTACTCCCTCTCCCCAGAGGGGAGAGGGTTGGGGTGAGGGGTCAATCTTGCGAAAACTCCTTTTGAGCGACGCTCTTTTGCTGTCACGCCGCGAGCACCCACCCCTCACCCTGCCCTCTCCCCACAAGGGAGAGGGATAAAAGCGTGCGACTGGCGGTGGTTGCACCGGCGCGCCATCATGTAACTCTTCCCCCTCGTCTGCTGGTCGCCTGCGCCGCAGGCACCGCCTGGAGCCGCCATGCACGATCGTCTCGCCCCGCTTTATCCCCAGCACCTGGCTACGCTGCGCGCGCGTGCGGACAAGGCGCTCGCCCTGGGCGGGTTTGACCACCTGGTAATCGCCGCGAGCACGCCGCTGCGCAAGTTCCTCGACGACCAGGACTATCCGTTCATCGCCAACCCCCATTTTCGCCACTGGCTGCCGCTGGCCCACACGCCAGGTAGCTGGATCGTGTACACGCCGGGCCACAAGCCCCGGCTGATCTTCCTGCAGCCCAAGGATTACTGGCACGTCGTGCCGGATGCGCCCAGCGGTTACTGGGTGGAGCACTTCGACATCGAGATCGTGCGCAACGCGACCGATGCAGTGGCCAAGTTGCCAGGGGCACATACGCGCCGCGCCATCATCGGACCCGGATGCCCCAATGTGCCGGGCGCCGAAGCAAACAATCCGCAGGCCGTGCTCGACTATCTGCACTGGCATCGTTCGTACAAGACACCGTATGAGCTGGAACTGATGCGTGAAGCAAGCCGCATTGGCACACGCGCGCACCACGCTGCCGAGCAGGCGTTCCGCGCCGGTGAAAGCGAGTTCGGTATCCACATGGCGTATCTCGCTGCTGCACGCCAGATCGACGCCGAGCTGCCTTATGCCAGCATCGTGGGGCTCAACGAACACGGTGCGGTGTTGCACTACACCCACTTCGACCGCGTGGCGCCAGCACAGAGCCGCTCGTTTCTGATCGATGCGGGCGGCAGCGCCGCCGGTTACGCCAGTGACATCACACGCACTTATGCAGCCCATGGCCACGACGAATTTCAGGCGCTGATCGACAGTGTCGACGCCGCGCAGCAGGGCTTCGTTGCCAAGGTTCGCGCCGGCCAGAGTTATCCCGAGCTGCACATCCACGCACACCAGGTGCTCGCCAATGTGCTGCGCGAGCACGGCATCATCCGCATGAGCGCCGAAAGCGCGGTGGCTTCGGGCGTCACCTCGACGTTCTTCCCGCACGGCCTGGGTCACCCAATCGGCCTGCAGGTGCACGATGTGGCGGGATTCCAGGCGAGCGAGCGCGGCGGAGCCCTCGCACGCCCGGAAGGCCATCCGTACCTGCGCATGACTCGCGTACTCGAACCGGGCATGGTGGTGACCATCGAACCGGGCTTGTACTTCATCGACATGCTGCTGGACGAGCTGCGCAACAAGCCGGTTGCCAGCGACATCGACTGGTCGAAGGTAGACAGCTTCCGCCCCTACGGCGGCATCCGCATCGAGGACGATGTGGTGTGCACCGATGGCGCACCGGAGAACCTCACCCGCGATGCCTTTGCGCTGATCTGACTCGAACGGGGGTCGTTCCGGCCGCCCGTCGCGCGATATACCGCCCGCTACTGCCGGGCGGGTTGCTCAGGCAACCCCTACACGAACGCACGGCGCCTTCGCTAGGCGTTTTCAGCGTCTGCGTCTATCCACCGCTGCGTCAACCCTCCGCACGACAACTTCACATCCACTGCGTATGCTCGCCCCAGGTACAGCAAGGGGCTTGTCGCATGTCCATGCAGACCATCGCACCGGTTCCAACGAAAGCGGCATCTACCGACCTGCCACGACCACCGCTACGTCGCCTGGGTCGTGAATTGATCTTGCTGGTCATCGCCAAGATCGTGCTGCTCGCGCTGATCTGGTGGGTGGCCATGGCGCTGTATGTGCGCCCCGATACCCGCCCTGCCGCGATCGAGCACTTGCTCGCGCCGGCGCCCTCTTCTTCTACTACGCAAGCAGACAGCCCATGATCATCGACGCCGATGTCGTCACGCTCTCACGCCTGCAGTTCGCGCTGACTGCGCTCTACCACTTCCTGTTCGTACCACTCACGCTGGGTCTGGTGTGGATGCTCGCCATCATGGAGAGCGTCTACGTCATGACCGGGCGCGAAGTCTGGAAGCGCATGACGCAGTTCTGGGGCGTGCTGTTTGGCATCAACTTCGCCATGGGTGTCGCCACCGGCGTCACCATGGAATTCCAGTTCGGGATGAACTGGGCCTACTACGCGCACTACGTAGGCGACGTGTTCGGCACGCCGCTGGCCATCGAGGGCCTGATGGCGTTCTTCCTCGAAGGCACGCTGGTGGGTCTGTTCTTCATGGGTTGGCACCGCGTCTCGCGCGTCACGCACCTGCTGGTGACCTGGTTTCTCGCGCTGGCCACAAGTCTCTCCGCGCTATGGATCCTGATCGCCAACGCCTGGATGCAAAACCCGGTGGGCTCGGCCTTCAACCCCGAGACGATGCGCATGGAAGTCACCTCCTTCGCCGAGGTGTTCTTCAACCCGGTGGCTCAGGCGAAGTTCGTGCATACGGTGAGCGCGGGTTATGTGCTCGGCTCGATGTTCGTACTGTCGATCAGCGCCTGGTACCTGCTGCGCGGACGCAACGTGGATTTCGCCAAGCGCTCGATGACGGTGGCCGCCAGCTTCGGCCTGGCCGCGGCACTTTCCGTCGTGGTGCTCGGCGACGAATCGGGTTACGCCGTCTCGGAAAACCAGAAGATGAAGATGGCCGCCATCGAGGCCATGTGGGAAACCGAGCCGGCTCCGGCGTCGTTCACCATTTTCGGCATCCCTGATGTGGAGAACAAGACCACGCACTATGCAGTGCGCGTTCCCTGGGTGATGGGTTTGATCGGCACACGCTCCATCGACAAGCCGATTCCGGGCATCGCCAACCTGGTGGAAGACACCAAGGTCAAAATCGATAACGGCATCCGCGCCTATGACGCCATGCTGGTGCTGCGCGAGGACAGGAACAACGCGCAAGCGAAGGCGATTCTCGCGGCGCATGACAAGGATCTTGGCTACGCGCTGCTGCTCAAGCGCTTCATCGACGATCCACGACAGGCCACGCCAGCGGACATCCAGAAGGCCGCGGACAGCACGATTCCCAATGTGCCGGTGCTGTTCTGGGCGTTCCGCCTGATGGTGGCCTGCGGCTTCTACTTCATCGCGCTGTTTGCCTTCTCGTTCTGGAAGGCGAGCAAGCGCCAGCTCGACAAGCACCGCTGGTATCTCAAGCTCGCACTGTGGAGCCTGCCACTGCCATGGCTCGCCGCTGAGCTGGGCTGGATCGTGGCCGAGCACGGACGCCAGCCGTGGGCTATCGAAGGAGTGCTGCCGACGGCGCTGGGCGTGTCCAGCGTGACGGCCGGTCAGGTGTGGACTTCTCTGGGCGGCTTCGTGCTGTTCTACAGCGTGCTTGCGGTCATCGATGCGGTGCTGATGGTGAAGTACGCACGCAAGGGTCCCGATGGACTCGGCCTATGGCCACCCGCCGAACCAGCAGCCATCGCCACCACTGCCCCCGCCCAGGCCTGAGGAGAACACCATGTTCGACTATGAAACGCTGCGGGTGATCTGGTGGGCCTTGCTCGGCATCCTGCTGATCGGTTTCGCCGTGATGGACGGCTTCGACTTCGGCATCGCTGCGCTGTTGCGCGTGCTGGGGCGCACCGATGACGAACGGCTGGTGCTGCTGGAAACCATCGAACCCACGTGGGAAGGCAACCAGGTGTGGTTCATCCTTGGCGGTGGCGCTGCCTTCGCGGCGTGGCCGATGCTCTACGCGGTGTCGTTCTCCGGCATGTACCTGGCCATTTTCATCGTGCTGGTGGCTTTCATCGTGCGGCCGGTGGGCTTCAACTTCCGAGGCAAGGTCCACGATGCGCGCTGGCGCAATTTGTGGGACTGGGTGCTGACCGCATCGGGCGTCATCGTGATGCTGATTTCCGGTGTCGCGTTCGGCAACCTGTTTCTTGGCGTGCCATTCCAGTTCGACGGCAACCTGCGCATGACATGGCACGGCAGCTTCTTCGAACTGCTGCACCCGTTCGCACTGGTGGCTGGCCTGGTATCACTGACCATGCTGCTGAGCCATGGCGCCTGCTGGGCTGCCTACAAGGCCGACCATGTCATCGCCGACCGCGCGGCACGCCTGGCGCGCTGGACCACACTGGCCTACGTGGTGTTCTACGTACTCGCCGGCATCTGGCTGGCCTATGGCGTCGCCGGCTATGCGATCGTCGGGCCGGTGGTGACCGGCGGCGTGTCCAACCCGCTGTACAAAGAAGTGGCGCACGGCAGCAGCTGGTTTGCGAGCTACATGCAGTATCCGTGGTTCTGGCTGGCACCTGTGCTTGGCGTGTTGGGCGCCATCGGCGTGCAACTGAGCGTGGGCAAGAAGGGCCTGGGCTGCTTCATCTGGAGCAGCCTGATGGTGGTGGGCACCATTCTTTCCGCAGGCTTCGCGCTGTTCCCGTTCCTGCTGCCCTCCAGCCTCGACCCGCGCTCCAGCCTCACCGTGTGGGATGCGTCGTCCAGCAAGGGCACACTGGCGGTGATGCTGGGCGCCACGGCGGTCTTCATGCCCATCATCATCATCTACACCAGCTGGGTGTTCCGCGTGCTTCGCGGTCGCGTGACGCTGGAACATGTGCGCCAGTCCGGCCACGGCTACTGAGAGAGGAACGACGCCATGTGGTATTTCTCCTGGATTCTCGGCCTCGGCCTCGCCGCCGCGTTCGGCATCCTCAACGCGATGTGGTACGAGATGGATGCCACGGACGAAGCGCACCGGCGGAAGGAGCCGCGGCCGCCGACGGGTCATTGAGTTTCCCGGCAACGCCCTGCGCAACCTCAAAGCCTTCGGCACCGGCGGGTGTCGAAGGCTTTTCATTGCCAAGGGGCAGCGCCTCTTCGCAGTGCCTGCATGACGCAGTCGCAGCATGCAAAACCAGGTCCCGCAAGACCTGCGGCATCTACGTTCTCCCAGGCTTTTACGCCGCGTCGCAGCACCACGCCTGTCATCAATCGATACAAAAACTATCGATTGAACATGCCGCGTTCGCTCGATTCGCGCACCACTCGTCACGCACACTCGCCCGCACCAAGAACGTGGCAGCCGACGGACGACCCAATGCGCAGCAAGCTCTTTGTTCCCGGGGTTCGGCCGGAATTGTTCGCCAAGGCACTGGCCAGTCAGGCTGACGCGCTCTCGCTGGACCTGGAGGATTCCGTGCTTCCCGCGTTGAAGCAGGAAGCACGTGAACATGTGGGTGAATTCGTGGCGTCCACCACGGTCCGCGACGCGACGAAGGTGATCATCGTGCGCGTGAATGCTCCGGACACGGCGCATTTCGAAGCGGATATCCGAGCCGTTGCGCGCCACGGCACCACCTTGATCAATCTACCCAAGATCGAATCAGTTGCCGCGCTGCTCGATGCCATCGCCGTGCTTGAGCGCGCCGAAGCTGCCAACGGCCTCAGCGAACCGATTCGCCTGCTGGTGAACATCGAGACGCCGCGCTCACTCGCTTTCGCCACGGCCATAGCCGCTGCGCATCCACGCGTAGCGGGCCTTCAGCTGGGCCTGGCCGACCTGTTCGAACCGTACGGCATGGCGCGCCAGGACGTGGCGAACGTGCATGCGGCGATGTTTGCAATGAAGATGGCTGCGGCGCAGGCCGGGGTCTTCGCCATCGACGGCGCTTTCGCCGACCTGGAGAATCCCGATGGTTTCACTGCCGAAGCCAGGATGGCGCGCCGACTCGGTTTCGTTGGCAAGAGCTGCATCCATCCGCGTCAGGTGGCGCTGGCCAACGCCGCATTCGCGCCAACGGAAGCGGAACTCGATGCTGCGCGACGCATCGTCGCGGCCGCACGCCTCGCGGAGAACGCCGGACGCGGCGCCTTCGTGGTCGATGGCAAGATGATCGACCTGCCGTTTATCAAGCGCGCGCAGGCGATGCTGGCAACTTTGGAGCGATGATGGGGATACAGCGGCAAGCAAGGCGGGCTTCGGATGTACGCCTCAACGCAAGATTGATTCACCTGCTCATTGCATGCCTGATGTCGCTGATCGCCTGGCCCACCGCAGCCGACACACTCACGCCCATGCGCGCCAGCACATTGCCTGCCATCGAGGCAGGCTCGGTAAAGGCTTTGGTGGCGGTCGATGGCCACCCCGTCGCGCTCACCGATGACGGCCCACTCGCGCTCGACAACAACCGGTGGCGCGCGCTGCACTGGCAACCGGCTGATGCCGGCCAGGCGGTCGTGGCCGTATTCGGCAACGGTACGCAGGCCTACGCCTTGACCGGCGCCGCGGGTGCGGTCACAGGCGTGGCGCGTCTGGCGCTTCAAGACGACACGCTCTCATTTCAGCCGCTGCCCGCCCTGCCTTCGGCGCTCACGCACGCACAGGCAGCAGCCACCGATACGGCCGTCTATGTGGCCGGCCGTGCCGCCCATGGACAACATCACCTATTGCAACTCACGCTTGCCGGCGAGCGTCCGCAGTGGATCGATCGCGAAGGCTGGCCGGAGAACGCCGAGGCCACATCGCTGGCGGTGCAGACCGCGGGTGTGTTCGTCACCACACCGCGGCTGGATGGTCACGAGCGCCTGTGGCGCTGGTCGGCCGATGGCGGGTGGAAAGAACGTTCCACTGTGCCAGGCGTTGTGGTTCCTGCCTCGGCACGTGCCATTGGCCAGGCGCACATCATGTATCTGGTGCGTAGCACGGAGCAGGCGGAAGCGCGCCCAGCCACCTTCCAGACCATCACCGGCTCCTGGACCACACTGCCGGGCGCTTCGACCAAGGATCCGGTTGCCGCTGCCGCGTGGAAGGATGGCCTGCTATGGGCCATGCCCACGGCCGGTGGAAAGGACGCCCAGGTTGTCTCGGCCCAGGTGCAATCGGGCAAGCTGTTGTTGCGCTGGCTGGACTGGATCGTCATCGTGGCCTACCTCGCCGCCATGATCGGCATCGGCCTGTACTTCTATTTGCGCGAGAAGCGCAACTCCACGTCGAACTTCTTCGTGGGCGGGCGCAGTATTCCGTTCTGGGCTGCAGGCGTGAGCCTGTATGCGGCCAATACCAGTTCGATCAGCTTTATCGCCATCCCGGCCAAGGCGTTCGAGAGCAACTGGCAGTACCTCACCAACAACCTCATCGCGGTGTTCGGCCTGATGTTCGTGGCGGTGTGGATCGTGCCGCTGCTGCGCCGGCTGGACCTGATGTCGGTGTTCTCATATCTGGAAACGCGCTTCCACCCGGCCATCCGCATGCTGGCCAGCGCGCTGTGCATCCTCACCCAGATCGGCAGCCGCATGAGTGTGATCCTGTTCCTGCCCGCGCTCGCCATTGCCACAATCACCGGCATCAGCGTGACGTGGAGCGTGATCCTGATGGGCGGCTTCACCATCATCTACACCGCCATGGGTGGCATGAAGGCGGTGATCTGGACCGACTTCGTACAGGTCATCGTAAAGATGGGTGGCGCCATCTTCGCCATTGGCTTCATCGTCTGGGGCCTGCATGGCGGCGTCAGCGAGTTCATGCACGTGGCCACGGCCGAGAACAAGATGAAGCTGTTCGATTTCAGCTTCGATCTCTCCAAGGCCACGGTGTGGGGCTTCGTCTTCCTGGTGCTGTTCGACGTGGTGCTGACCTTTCCCAAGGACCAGGTGCTGATGCAACGCACGCTGTCCACCAAGTCGGACAAGGACGCGGGCCGTTCCATCTGGGCGTTCGCCGCCATCATGATTCCCGGCGGCTTCGTGTTCTACCTGATCGGCACGGCGCTGTTCGTGTTCTACAAGGCGCACCCGGAGCGGATGAATCCGCTGCTTCCGATCGACGCCACCTTCCCGCTGTTCATCGCCGCCGAGCTGCCGATGGGCGTGACAGGCCTGATCGTCGCCGGCATCTTCGCGGCAGCCATGGCGACGCTCTCGGGCATCATGAACAGCGTAGCCACGCTGATCTCGGTCGATTTCTACGACCGGTTGGCCGGCGAAAATTCCCAGAAGAAGAGCGTGTTCTTCGCCGAGATCATGACCGTGGTCGTGGGCCTGATCGGCATCGCCTCCGCGCTGCTACTCTCGCGCTTTGACGTGCACTCGCTGTTCGACGTGTCGATCGAGCTTGCCGGGTTGCTTGGCGGCGGTTTCGCCGGCGCGTACACACTGGGCATGTTCACGAAACGCGCAAACGCACCCGGTGTGGCGATCGGCATCGGTGCCAGCATTTTGCTTACGCTGATCGCCTGGTCGTTCAAGCTGGTGCATCCGTACTTCTATCTGGCCATCTCGATCTTGCTATGCATCGTGATC
Organism: Dyella sp. OK584; assembly: GCF_057787755.1. NCBI lineage: Bacteria > Pseudomonadati > Pseudomonadota > Gammaproteobacteria > Lysobacterales > Rhodanobacteraceae > Dyella > Dyella sp. OK584. The sequence goes on along the minus strand of NZ_CM173542.1, from coordinate 1,740,762 downwards.
GGCTATCTGGCGAGCCTGTGTTTTCCGGCGCCCACACGCTCGCTGAAGGGATTGACGATCTACCGCGACACGGAATGACGCACGCGCCATGGGCCGAAAGTCCATGGCGACACCAGCCGGATGTCAGGTAGCCTGCGGCAAAGGCGAGGTGGACGTTTCGTGGAAACCCAGTTTTTGCATACCTTCATCATCACCGTCGACCAGGGCTCGATGGCTGCGGCCGCGCGTGTGCTCAACATCACGCCGGCGGCCGTGGCACAGCAGATCCGCACGCTGGAGCGTGAGATCGGCGCCACCTTGATCGCCCGCGTCGGGCGCACGGTGAGCGTGACCGAGGAAGGTTCGCGCATCCTGAAAAATTCGCGTGACCTGCTGCGGCAGGTGGCCAATCTGCGCAGCATCGCCAACGAAAGCGACGTCTCCGGCGAACTGCGGCTCGGCGCCTGCCAGACGGCGCTGGCAGGCATGCTGCCGGACATCCTCGCACGCATGGTTGAGGCTTTCCCGCAGATCAACGTATTCATCAAGCCGGGCTTCTCGGTGGACCTCTACCGCGCCGTGGAAGATGGCGACCTCGATGCTGCCGTAGTGCTGCAGGCACCCTTCCCGCTGCCCAAGACCTGCGAATGGCAACTGCTGCGTGAAGAGCCGCTGATCGTGCTGGCGCCGCGCAGCATGGCCGGACGCGACGCGCACGAGCTGCTCGCCAGCGAGCCGCTGATCCGCTACGACCGCAACCAATGGGGCGGACGCCAGGCTGATGACTACCTGCGCGCCAATGGCATCGTGCCGCGCGAGCGTTTCGAGCTGAACGCGCTGAACGCGATCGCGGTGATGGTCGATCGCGGACTGGGCGTGTCGCTGGTGCCCGACTGGGCGCAACCGTGGCCCGAAGGCCTGCAACTGGTGCGCATTCCGTTGCCGAATGCTGCAGTACCGCGACGCATCGGCATCGTGTGGTCGCGCTCGAGCGTGCGCGTGCGATTGGTATCCGTTTTGTTGCAGGAAGCGCGAAAAGCCACGCAAATCGCAGCGCGCACGGCATCGTAAACACGCGGGGATGCACTCATCCAGCGCGCGCGAAAACCACTTTGTTTGCTGCGTCGCGACACATTTTTGCTTGGTTCGTAAGCAACAAAAACTAGTCTCTGAACATAGTCCGCGCCGGTTATATGCGGACTGCGTCGCGATATAGGCTCGCCTCCAGTAACAGAGCGGGGCCGTCGGGACGTTGGGGAGAGAGCACGTCGCCGGCGAATCACCACAGCAAACGTTCCTGGCCATCGGTTGCGATGAGCCGGGTGTGCTTCTGCACACCCACGGACGACTGCATAACAACGAGACCCATCGATGATCAAGCCACTCACCGTAGCGATCAGCAGCCTCCTGTTGTTCTCCGTCATGGGCGCGCACGCCTATGCGCAGGACGCGCAGGGCGCGACGCCGGCGAACGACACCAGCGCGGACAAGAACAAGAAAGACACCGACGCGAAGAAGAAAGAAAAGGTTACCAATCTCGAACAGGTCATCGTGACCGGCGTGCGCACACCCAAGGCGGTGGACGAGATCCCCGGTGCCATCACCGTGGTGGGCAAGGCCGAGATCCAGCACACCTTGCTGGTCACCGAAGACGCCACCGCCGTGCTCGCACGCGCCGTGCCGGGCTATGCCGAATCTTCACAGGCCATGAGCAACACCGGTGAAACGCTGCGCGGCCGCATTCCGCTGCGCCTGTTTGACGGCGTGCCCCAGGGTTCGCCGCTGCGCGAAGGCACGCGCAACGGCACGTTCACCGACATGGGCATCGTGGGCCGCGTGGAAGTGATCAACGGTCCGGCCGCCTCCGAAGGCATCGGCGCGGCGGGCGGCATCATCAACTACATCTCGAAGGTGCCGACCAAGGAAGGCAACGAGACGGCGGTGACCATGCGCTATCAGACGCAGGGACCGCGTGACAGCGGCGGCTGGAAGACAGGGGTAACGTTCGCGCGCAAGCAGGACTCCTACGACGTGCTGCTGTCCGGTTCGCACATCGACCGCGGCGTTACCTACGACGGCGACGGTCGTCGCATCGGCCTCAACACCAGCGGCTCGCTGGCCGACTCGCTCTCGAACAACATTTTCCTGAAGGCCGGCTACAACTTCGGTGAGGGCAACGATCAGCGGGTCCAGGCGTCCTATAGCCACTTCAAAGTTGACGGCAAGGGTGATTACTACCAGGTGCTCGGCTGCCGCGGCCCGACCGACAGTCCGCCTTGCGACGTGCCGCGCACCAACACCTCGGAGAAAGGCCATGTCTTCGGCTCGAAGGATGCCTTCAACGACTTTGAGCAGTACGCGGTGGAGTACACGCACAACAAGTTCCTTGGCGGCGCGCTGGACATCAACGTGTACAAGGCCGACCAGGCCATGCGTTACCTGCCGGAACTCACCGACGACAAGCAAGACCCGTTGATCGCGCCCCTCGGAACGCTGTGGGACCAGTCGGAGATCCGCGCCAACAAGAAGGGCATCCGCACGTCGTGGACACGCCCGGATCTTTTCGTCACCGGTCTGGAACTGCACGTCGGTGTGGACTACGTGAAGGACCAGGCTGACCAGCGCCTTGCCCTCACCGATCGCCTGTGGGTGCCGCCGATGAAGTACGACAGCACGGCGCCGTACCTGCAGCTGTCCTACGACATCGGTCCGGTCACGCTTAGCGGCGGCATACGCCACGAAGATGACACGCTCAAGGTCGACAGCTACACCACCACCTACTACCGCAAACGCGTGTTCGTCCAGGGTGGCAGGCTGAGCTACAAGGAGAACCTGAAGAACATCGGCGGCATCTGGCGCATTACCGACGAATGGTCGGCGTTTGCGTCCTACAGCGAAGGTTTCACGCTGCCTAACATCGGCATCCCGCTGCGCAACATCAACGTGCCGGGTCAGTCGGTGGATCGCATTCGTGACCTGCAGCCGATCATCTTCAAGAACGACGAATTCGGCTTCAACTGGCGCGGCGATTTCGCCTCGTTTGGTGCCACGCACTACATCTCCAAGTCGCCGTTCGGCGCGTCGCTGGCGATCGATCCGCACACCAACGACTTCATCGTGTCACGTGCCCCCGTGCGTATCGAAGGTACGGAACTGACCGGCGACTGGCAGATCAGTCCGACCTGGAAAGTCACCGGCATTTACTCGCACATCAAGGGCGACACGTCGTTCTGGGCGGCCGATCCGGCCGGCCGCTACCAGGCGGGCGACCTGAAGAAGCCGATGGGCGTGCTGGACATCAACCCGGACAAATTGGCCGGTTCGGTCATTTGGAACTTCCTGGCCAACGCCGATGCCACGCTGGGCTTCACCTCGCTGTTCGGTCGCCATATCTCGGGCTCGGCTACCCGTCCGTACGACGGCGCCACCTTCAGCTACGAGGAGCAGACCCATGGCTACACCCTGTGGGACCTGGGCGTGAACTACGACATGGGCCGCAGCGGCAGGCTCTCGCTGGGCGTGGAGAACCTGTTCGACAGGCAGTACATCCTCACCTGGTCACAGCTGGCCGGTTACCAGAACTACTGGGCGGGCCGCGGCCGCGTCACGTCGGTCACCTATTCGATCACGTTCTGACGGCGGCGTGACGGACAAGGTTGGCACGGCGCCTGGCAAAACGCGGGGTGCCGTTGCCAGGGTAGGAGTGTCGATGAGCGAGTTTCGCAAGCATGCATGCCGATGGCTGGCCACGGCCACCATCGCGCTGTGCGCCACGGCGGCGGCGACGTTGCAGGCGCAGGAAGCATCGGCACCCGCCCATGATGAGCCCGCCGCACGCCTTGAACGCCTGCATGACTATCTTCGCCAGGCCACCGATGCACAGGGCTATCTGGGTGCTGTGTCGCTGGTGATGCGCGACGGCCGCATCGTCGATTGGCAGGCTTACGGCCATCGCGACCTCGCGCGCCGCCAGCCGATGCGCAAGGACGATATCTTCCGTATCTACTCCATGACCAAGACGGTGACGTCGGTCGCAGTGATGATGCTGGTGGAAGAAGGGCGCCTCTCGCTGGACGATCCGCTGTCGCGCTACCTGCCCGGTTTCGATGCGCCACAGGTGATGATCGGTGGCACTGCTGACGCACCCGCACTACGCCCCGCCAGCAGGCCCATTACCCTGCATGCCTTGCTCACCCATACGGCCGGATTCCCTGCAGGCCTCAAGAGCGATGGGGAAGCGACCAAACGCATGGAGCGTATCGATCCACACGGCAGCCGCGACCTTCGCGAGTTCGCCGAGCGCATGAGCCACGTATCGTTGGCGGCCGATCCGGACATCCGCTTTGGCTACGACGGCGCATCCATCGAACTGATGGCCCGCGTGGTCGAAGTCGTGTCGAATCAGCCGTTCGACCGATTCCTGCAGCAGCGAATCTTCGCGCCGCTGAAGATGCAAGACACGGGTTTTAGCGTGCCGCCTGCACAGCGTTCGCGCGTCGTCGACCTGACCACCATGGACGCGCACGGCACGCTGGTTGTGGCCGAAACGAACAGCGCGCGCCATCCCGGTGAAGCGCTCAATGCGTACGCCAGTGGTGCAGGCGGCCTGTATTCCACCGCGGGCGACTATGCGCGCTTCGCCCAGATGCTACTCAATGGCGGTGCGCTGGGTGGCGCCCGCCTGCTCAACCGCAAGTCGGTTGAGCTGATGATGCGCAACCATCTCACCATGCTCGATCCGCCCGTCACGCAGTTCAGCGACGCGGAGGGTTTCGGCATCGGTGGCTACGTGGTGATCGACGCGGCACGACGCGGGCAGCTCGGTTCGAACGGCCAGTTTGGCTGGTCCGGCGCCGCATCGACGTATTACACGATCGATCCGCAGGAGCGGCTCGTCGCCATCCTGCTGCTGCAGCACCTGCCACGCGATGGCGTGAAAGACCTGCCGCACATCAGCCGCCCGTTCTACAACCTCGTCTATCAGTCGCTGCCATGACCGCCATCTACCCGAGCACCGTGCTCGTCGCCGGTTCTGCCAATCTCGATTTCGTGGTGCGCGCCACGCATGTGCCGGCACCGGGCGAAACCGTACTGGGCCGCGAGTTCACCAGCTTCCCCGGTGGCAAGGGCGCCAACCAGGCCGTCGCCTGCGCGCGAGCCGGCGGTGCGCCCACGCGCATGCTGGTGGCGCTGGGCGACGATCCACACGCCGTTCCACTGGAAGCCTCGCTGTGCAACGCCGGCGTGGAACTGGTGGTGATGCGTGCGAAAGAGCCCACCGGCGTCGCCTTCGTCTGTCTCGCCGATACCGCCGAGAACGCCATCACGGTGGCGCCGGGCGCAAACCTTGCGCTGCAGCCCCATCACCTGCCTTCGTTGTCGGGCGTGAGTCATCTGCTGATGCAGCTTGAATCGCCGCTCGCGAGCGTGATCGCCTGGGCACGCGTGGCACGCGAAGCCGGCGTGGTCACCGTGCTCAATGCCGCGCCCGCGCAAGCGCTTCCGGCGGAACTCTTGAGCCTGGTGGATATCCTCATCGTCAACGAAACCGAACTGACACAGCTCACCGGCATGCACGACATGGATGCCGCTATCACCGCGCTGGACAACCCTTGCGTAGTGGTCACGCTGGGCGGGCGCGGCTGTGTGGCCCGCGTCAACCAAGAACGCATCGAGCAACCGGCCTTCACCATCGAGCCCGTCGACACCACCGGGGCGGGCGATACGTTCTGCGGCAGCCTGGTGGCCGCGCTCAATATCGGCCAACCCTTTGCCTGCGCACTGCAACGCGCTACCGCCGCTTCCGCACTGGCATGCACCCGTCTTGGCGCGCAAGCTGGCATACCGACCCGCGATGAGGTCGATGCGCTCCTCGCTTGCGCCGCCACCACGCCACTGCACGCTCACGACACCTCCCCACCTTCCCTCGCCTGATTCCGCATCCATGACGACTTCACCCGATCTCTCCACCGACGACGACGGCGACACCCTCCGTCCCCACGTGCGCACCGAGTACAAGTTTTCCCACGTCACTACCGGCCGTTACCTGCCCACGCCGGGCAAGGCACCCGGCTGGCCGTTCGCGGAGATCGGGCACTGGAAGATGGATGTCGACGGCACCGCCGACGACTGGATCGCGGAACTGATCGACTGGCGACGCGAACACCTCACGCGCATCGGTTTCGACGACGCCAACTATCGCCGTGCCGAGCTACAGTGGGCGCAGCGCAATTTCGTCCATGCGCAGATGATGGTCGAGGATCGTTACTTCTATGATCCGGTGGCGGGCTGCTACACGGTCGATCGCTACCTGGACGACCTGGAAGCGCGTTTCGGCGGCATCGACAGCGTGCTGATCTGGTTCGTCTATCCCAACATCGGCATCGATGATCGCAACAAGACCGATCTCGCCTTCGACCTGCCCGGCGGCATCGAAGGACTGCGTGGTGCCGTCGCAGACTTCCATCGCCGCGGCGTACGTGTCTTTTTGCCGACCATGCCCTGGGACAACGGCACGCGACCGGCCCGGGACAACGACTGGCAGGGCATGGCGAAGCTCGTCGCCGCGGTCAACGCCGATGGCGTGAACGGCGACACCTACAACGGCGTGCCGCGCACATTCTTCACCGCGTGCGATGAAGCCGGTCGGCCCGTGGTGCTGCAACCGGAGTCCACCATCAGCGCCGAAGAGCAGCTCAACTGGAACGTGCAGAGTTGGGGCAAGAAGGCACCGAACGACGTCATTCCGCCCGTGGCCAAGTTCAAGTGGCTCGAACCGCGCCACATGATCAACTATGAAAACCGCTGGGGCCGCGACCGCAATCACGACTTGCAGTACATCTTTTTCAACGGCATCGGCTACAACGCGTGGGAAAACGTCTGGGGTATCTGGAACCAGCTCACGCCACGCGATGCCGAATCGCTGCGGCGCATTGCCGCCATCGAGCGCCAGTTCGCGCCGGCCATGGTGAGCATGGACTGGCGACCCTACGAGCGCACGCTGCAGGCAGGCGTCTTCGCCAGTCGCTTTCCGCTTGCCGACTACGCGCTGTGGACGATGGTGAACCGCAACGAGTACGACGTCGATGGCGAGCAGCTCGGCATTCCGCACGTGGATGGCACACGCTACTTCGATATCTGGCACGGCACCGCGCTCGAGCCTCGGATCGCGGAAGAACAGGCAATTTTCTCATTCCCGATGGAAGGTCGCGGCTTCGGCGGCGTGCTTGCGCTGCGCAATGGCGCGCGCATCGATGGCCTCAATGAATTCCTTCAGCGCGCACGCCAGTGGTCGGCCACGCCACTGCGCTCACTGTCGAAGGAGTGGCAGTCGCTTCCACAGCACATCGTGCCCGTCGAGGCCACCGCGCGGGCCGCGAAGGCACCGGAAGGCATGATCGCCATTCCTGGCGGCGACTTCGATTTTGTCGTGGGTGGCGTGGAGATCGAGGGCCAGACGTGGGATGGCAACGACGTGCAGTATCCGTGGGAGAACAGCGCGCGGCGTCACCATCGCCATCGCATGCAACTACATGCGTTCCATATCGACCGCACGCCCGTCACCAACGCGCAGTTCCTCCGTTTCCTCAAGGACAGTGGTTGGCGCCCCGAAGACGATCATCACTTCCTCAGCCACTGGCGCGATGGCGCGCCGCTGCCGGGTTGGGAGAGCAAGCCGGTGACCTGGGTGTCGATCGAGGATGCACGCGCCTATGCAGCCTGGGCGGGCAAGCGCCTGCCGCGTGAATGGGAATGGCAGTACGCGGCACAAGGCACCGATGGACGCCTGTATCCGTGGGGCAACGAGTGGGATGAATCGCGCGTGCCGGCCGTTCACCGTGGCCGCATTCTCACGCCACCTGCTGACGTCGATGCCCATCCGCAGGGCGCCAGCCCCTTCGGCGTGCTGGACCTGGTCGGCAACGTGTGGCAGTGGACCGACGAATTCCACGACGAGCATACGCGCGCCGCGGTGCTGCGTGGTGGCAGCCATTACCAGCCGCAGACCTCGCACTGGTACTTTCCGCAAGCCTACCGTCTCGACCAGCACGGCAAGTACCTTCTGATGGCACCGTGCAAGGACCGCTCTGCCTGCGTGGGCTTCCGTTGCGTGGTGGATGCCGCCTGATGCCCGCACCGGTCACACGCCTCGACGGGCTGCTGGGCGACGCCCTGCGCACCAATCTTCAGGGCCGCCTCTCGCACTTCATCGTCGACGAACACAGCCCTGCCATCGCACTGTTTGCACCTGATAAGCGACAGGACAATCGCGCCGGCGACTGGTACGGCGAACACGCCGGCAAGTGGCTGTACGCCGCGGCCAAGGCTGCCGCGCGCAGCGGCGATGCCACGCTGCGCGCGCACGTGCATCGCGTGGCCGACTATCTCGTCTCCGTGCAGGACGCCGACGGTTATCTCGGCACCTACGCGATCGACCATCGCTTCATGGTGCAGCAGGCGCCCAAACCGGTGAGCTGGGATGGCGCACCCAGCGTGCGCACATGGGATATCTGGACACACGCCTACCTGGTGCTCGGCCTGCTTGAGGTACACAAGCACTTCCCGACTGCACGCTACCTTGACGCCGCCAGCCGCATCGGCGACCTGTGCCTGCACGCGCTGACTGACGGCGGCATCGACATCACCGAACTGGGCAATCACTTCGGACTGTCTGCCACCGTGCTGATGGACCCGGCAGTGGAGCTTTATCTGGTTACCGGCGAGACGCGCTATCTCGAGCTCTCCCGGCGCATCCTTGCGCAAGCGAACGGCCAGCGCGATCTCGCCCTGCTGACGCGCGCCCTGGCCGATACCGATGCCGCCTTCATCGCCACCGGCAAGGCCTATCAGCTGGCGTGGAACCTGGTGGGTCTCGCCAAGTTGCACCGCGCCACCGGCGACCACGACTACCGCGTGGCGGTGGACAACCTCTGGCGCAGCATCCGCGAGCGGCATCTCACGCTCGGCGGCGGCCCTTGGGGCGGCGTGGCGCATCGGTCGCGCGAGGTGTTCAACGCGCCGGGCGTGTTCAGTCCCTATGCGTACGTGGAAACGTGCTCCACGCTCGCGTGGATTCAGCTCAACCGCGAGCTGCTCATCATCACCGGCGAAGCCCGTTACGCCGAGGAGATTGAGCGCTCAGCCTATAACGACTTGCTCGCCGCACAGGCACCCAACGGTGAGGACTGGTGCTACTACGTCTTCCCCAATGGCAAGCGCGTACACACGACCTACTGGCGTTGTTGCAAGTCGAGTGGCGCGATGGCGCTGGAAGAATTGCCGGCGATTGCTTATGTGCGCGGTGATGACGGTTCGCTCAATGTGAACCTGTATGGCGCAAGCGAAACACGCTTCGATGTGAATGGTCAGATCGTTGTCGTCCAGCAAGAGACGCGCTATCCGTTCGACGGCAACATTGACCTGCGCGTGGGCACCGATCGACCGGCGCGATTCGCCCTTCGGCTACGCATTCCTTCGTGGGCCACCGAGGCACGAGTGCGCATCAACGGCGAGTCGCTCACCGTGGCGATGACACCGGGCGACTATGCAACGATCGAACGCGAATGGCGCGACGGCGATACGGTGACGCTGCAGCTTCCTATGCAACCAACGCTTCATCGCGCCATCAACCGCAACGTGCAGGAATCGAAAGCGCCCGATGGCAGCGACGTCAGGCAGGAAGTGCTGCATTTCGAGTATGTCGCCATCACCTGCGGTCCGTTGGTCTACGCCACCGGGCTCATCGACGGCTTCAAGGCCGAGGAAACCGTGCGCTTGCCGGAAGGTGACATCAGCGAGTGGCTGAACTTTCGCGCAACCTCGCCGAATGAGCCGCCGACTGTACGCCTTGAACTTGGCTATCGGCCGCCGCTGGAATTTGCGCCGTACTTCTGCGCCGGTGGACGCGTGGATGGCGCGTGGCGACTGACATGGTTACCACTGGCACCCAGTCGCCGTGATGCGATCACACAAGGATTTGTGCAGCGAGAAACTAGCTAACGCAGCTTCTTCTTTCACACCCTCTGTTGCAGAGTGAATCTCCGCACGGGGCACCTGAAAACGAGTGAACACGCAACGCATGGAAACCCTTTCGCCTGAGTCGAACGCAGCACCCCACGGGCAGGCCGGACCCCTCGCCGGTATCCGCGTGCTGGACCTGAGCGCATACATCGCCGGACCTTACGGATGCACGCTGCTGGCCGACCAGGGCGCGGACGTCATCAAGATCGAACCGCCCGGCGGCGACAACCTGCGCCAGTATCCTTCCACACTGGCGAGCGAGAGTCGCGCGTTCCTCGGAGTCAACCGCAGCAAACGCGGCATCGTGCTCGACCTCAAGCGCGCGGAAGATCACGCCGCGCTGCTCAAGCTGGTGCGTGACGCCGACGTTCTCGTGCACAACTTCCGTCCCGGTGTGGCGGAGCGTCTGGGCATCGACCACGATCGCCTCAATCTCATCAATCCGCGCCTGGTTTATTGCGCCATCACCGGCTACGGCGAAACCGGCCCCATGAAGGACAAGGCCGGCTACGACCAGGTGCTGCAGACCATGACCGGCATGTGCGCGCTGCAGGGCAAGCGCGGTGGGCCACCAGAGGTGATCTATGGCTCGGTGGTGGACTACTACGCCGCCGCCCTGCTTGCCGCTGGCGTGTCGTCGGCATTGTTCGAGCGCGAACGCAGCGGGCTAGGCCAGTTCGTGGGCGTATCGCTGTTGCGCAGTGCGTTGACCATGCAATCAGCACGCATGATCTGGGCCGAAGGCGAATCGCTCGACATCGGCCGCGATATGCGCTCGGGAGGCGTCACCGGCATCCATCCCACACGCGATGGCTACATCTACATCTCGGCCAACACGCCTCACTTCTGGCGCGCGCTGTGCGAGAAGACCGGACTGGAACGCCTGCGCGACGACCCGCGCTATGACACCGTGCGCAAGCGTGCCGAACACTACGCCGACATCGTGCCGCAATTGCACGAAGCACTGGCCACTCGCAGCGCACTGGAATGGGAAGCGCTGTTTGGCGACGAAGTGCCGAGCGCCGCCGCGCGCCGCATCGAGGACATGTTCGAGCACCCGCAGGTGCTGGCCGAGGGCATGATCGATACGTTCCGGCACCCCGCCGTGGGTCGCTACCGCGGCGTTGCGCATCCCATCAAGTTTGGCCGTACGCCGGGGCCTGCGGCATTCGCCGCGCCGGCACTGAACCAGGACGGCGCCGAGGTCCTCACGTCCATCGGTGCGTTCCTGCCCAGAAGTGATGACTGACGCGGCTCTCCCTTGGCCGCACCGCCTTCAGCGCGCGGCCAGCAGTGCCTCGATCTCGACCGCGTCCTTGGGCACGCCCGACGTCAGCACCTCGTTGCCATCTCGCGTGATGGCGACATCATCTTCGATGCGGATACCAATGCCGCGCCACCGCTCGGCGACACTGAGATCGCCCGGCGGCACGTAGATGCCCGGCTCCACCGTCACCACCATGCCGGGCTCAAGCAGCCGTGGCTCGCCGTCCACGCGGTAGTCCCCCACGTCATGCACGTCCAGGCCCAGCCAGTGGCCGGTCTTGGCGGGAAAGAAGCGTTTGTAGCTGCCTTCGGCGATTGCGTCGTCGGCGCTGCCCTTGAGCAAACCCAACGCGCACAGGCCTTCGGCAATCACACGCACGGCCACCTCATGCGCAGCGCTGAAGGCGCGCCCAGGCAACACTTCATCGATGGCCGCCAACTGCGCGGCATGCACCACTTCATACAGTGCGCGCTGCTCTTTGCTATACCGACCATTGATGGGGAACGTGCGAGTGATATCGGACGCATAGCAGTCCACTTCCGCGCCCGCGTCGACCAGCAGCAAATCGCCATCGCGCAGCAATGCGCGGTTGGCGGTGTAGTGCATCACGCAGGCATTGACGCCACTGGCGACGATTGGCGGGAACGCCGGAACGGCGCCGCGGCTGCGCAACACGCGAAGGATTTCCGCTTCCGCTTCGTACTCGTGGCGACCGGACACGGCCGCACCCATGGCTGCCACGTGTGCTTCGGCGGCAATCGCGGCGGAAGTGCGCATCAGCTTCAGTTCGCCCCGCGACTTGTACAGCCGCAGGTCGTGCAGCAGATGACCCAACGCCACAAACTCCTTGGGCACCACGCCGCCGCCGCGCAACTGGCGCAGACGACGCATCCAGCCGAGCAATCGCGCGTCGAACTCCGGCTCACGACCAAAGTGGCAATAGACGCGCGCACGACCCTCGATCATGCCAGGCAGGATGTCGTCGATGTCGTCGATGGGAAACGCATCGTCCATGGCGTGCTCGCTGACGGCGCGATCGGTGCCGATGGATTCGCCGTGCCAGCGCTCGTGTTCCTCATCGCGCTCACGGCAGAACAGCACGGCCTCGCCGTGCTTGCGTCCCGGCAACAACGCCAGCACGGCGTCGGGCTCGGGAAAGCCCGAGAGATAGTGCAGATCCGAATCCTGCCGATACGGCCAGTTGGCGTCGGCATTGCGCACACGTTCGGGCGCAGCGGCCACGAGCAGCACCGCTTCCTCGCCCGCCATACGCATCAGTTGGCGACGGCGGCGGGCGTATTCCTCAGCCGAGATATTCAATGCACGGTGTCATTACTGGACTGTGGCCGGCGGGCACATTCGGCGAACAGCAGCATGGCGCCCATGCGCACGAATTCGTGCACTTCGATAAGCGCGTCCTCATCCTCGCCTTCGTCGCCGAAATCGAACGAAGACGCCGCGACGGTGCCCAGGTCCCGCAATATCTCCTGCGCTTCGTCGGACAACTTGCCATGCGCCTCAGCGCCAGCCAGGCCGAAGCCGCCCAGGAAGCCACGGCACCAGTCGACCAGCGATTCGGCGCGCTCGGGCAGTGGCCGGTCATCGGCCGGCAGCAGCGGCTCGAAGCCCAGTTCAGGATCGGCCAGCTCGGCCTGGGTCTGTTTCACCAGGTTGTCGAACATGGACTGGTCGGCTGCGGATGGCGTAGCCACCTCGGCGTCCAGGTGCAGCGTCTCGATCAGCGATTGCTTGCCGACCTGGCCGCCACCGGCCAGGAAACCGCATAGCGAACCATGCAGGTCGCTGGGCTGGACGCCCAGCCGCAGACGGGCGACGGTATCGTCCAGTTCGTCGTAGCCGATCAGCTCGTTGGCGGCCATGGCGGTACTCCTTCTTAGGCAAGCTGGAAGTTTAATGCAGGGCTTCACGGAACGCCGCCCAGCCTGCTGTTTTCGGCAGGCCTCCTGTTATAGTTTCCGCCCATGAGCGCGCCTGAAACCGTCAAGCCAGACCCCGTCAAGCAAGAGCTTGCTGCCTTGGGCGAGCAGCTCGATCGGCTGCTGGACACCGTGCGCCGGCTGACCGAAGAGAACCGTAGCCTGCGGCATAGCCAGGAACAGTTGGCAAACGATCGCGCAGGTCTGATGGCGCGCAACGAGCAGGCGCGCAGCCGCGTCGAAGCAATGATCCAGCGACTAAAGGCGCTCGAGAACAATGGCTGAGAGCAGCGTGAGCACCCCCGCCAACGAACCGGTCGCACTGCGACTCGTCGACCGCGAGTTCTTGATTGCCTGCGCGCCGGAAGAGCGCGAAGGTCTACTGGAATCCGCAGCCTACCTCGACCGCAAGATGCGCGAGTTGCGTGCCAACGCCAAGGCGCCGGGCTTCGATCGCCTGGCGGTGTTGGCTGCCATCAGCGTCACGCACGAGTTCCTTGCCCTGCGCAAGACGCACACTGGCAGTGACCAGGGCGTGACCGAGGGAATCGCCGCATTGCGACGCAAGCTTGAAGCCGCACTCGACGCCCACATAAAATAGCCACGGCGTTATCTGCGGTGTGCGCCAGCACACTCTTACATTTGCCTTGTTCCTAAATACGGCCCCGGGTCGGCTTTTCATCGGTTGTTGTGCATGTCCGCCGCGTGCGGAAAGCCTCGAGACCATGTCGCCCTCCCACCTGATCCATCGTGGATCAAGGTCGTTCGGTGGGCAGCGGCATCGCGGTTAACGCCACCTCTTACCCTAACCGTACGGCGCCATCCGGCGCCGTACGGCTCAGGACCGCTCGCAGCACGTCCGCGGGCCCGCCTTGCAGGAGACGCGAACGTGGACGCCACCGCCCAGCGACGCGAACTACGCCGGCAATTGGCCGACCAGCGCCGCGCACTGACGCCCCCGCAGCGCATCGCGGGCGCCCAGGGTCTGCGACGCAGCCTTGAGCAACTGCCCGAATACCTCACCGACGCTCGTGTGGCCGGCTACTGGGCCTGCGGCGGCGAGCTGCCGCTGAACCTCGTCATCCCGCCATTGGCCACCCGCGGCCAGCAGTTCCTGCTCCCGGTGATAGGGCCCAACCATCGTCTGCGCTTCGCGCCATGGCAGGCTGGCGACGACGTTCAGCCCAACCGCCACGGCATTCCCGAGCCTGTGTCACCACATGAGCTGCTGGAACCGTTCCAGCTCGACCTTGTACTGGTGCCGCTGCTGGCCTTCGATCGCCAGGGCAACCGGCTGGGCACGGGTGGCGGCTATTACGATCGCGGTTTCGCCTTCCTGAAAGAACAGGTGCGTCCTACCGAGCCATTACTGGTGGGTATAGCCTATGCGTTCCAGGAGTTGCCGCAGATCGATGCCGAGGCCTGGGATGTGCCCCTGGACTACATCGCCACCGATCGTGAACTGATCGATTGTCACGCCACCGGCGAGGATGGAGAGGCCCGCGCATGACCAAGCAAGCTCAGTACTGGCTGATGAAATCCGAGCCGGATGCGTTCTCCATTGACGACTTGAAGCGCAAGGGCCAGGAAGCCTGGGACGGCGTACGTAACTACCAGGCGCGCAACTTCATGCGTGACGGCATGCGCGTGGGCGACAAGGTCTTTTTCTACCACTCCAATTGTGCAGAACCCGGCATCGTCGGTGTCGCCGAAGTGGCCACCGACGCCTATCCCGATCCCAGCCAGTTCGATCCCAAGAGCAAGTACTTCGACGCCGCCAGCTCGCGCGACAAGCCGCGCTGGGTGCTGGTGGACGTGAAGTTCGTGAAGAAGCTCAAGCGCACGCTTGCGCTCAAGGAACTGCAGGCCGATCCGGCGCTGGCCGAGATGGCGCTGGTACGCAAGGGCAACCGTCTCTCAGTGATGCCAGTGGGTGCCGCCGAATGGCGCCACATCCTGGCTATGGATTAACTCTTACTCCTTATCGGAACCATCCCATGAGCGCCAACGAAAAACGCCAGGCCGGCGAAGCCGCCATCCGTTACGTCGAGGACGGCGCGATCGTCGGTGTCGGTACTGGCTCCACCGTCGCCTATTTCATCGACGCACTGGCCGACCTGAAGGACCGCATCCAGGGTGCGGTGTCCAGCTCGGAGCAATCCACCGAGCATCTTAAGCGTCTGGGCATTCCGGTACTCGATCTCAACAGCACTGGTCCGCTCACGCTCTACGTGGACGGCGCCGACGAATGCGACACGCACAAGCGCCTGATCAAGGGTGGCGGTGCTGCGCTCACGCGCGAGAAGATCGTGGCCGAGGCCAGCGAAAAGTTCATCTGCATCATCGATTCGAGCAAGCTGGTGAACGTGCTGGGCAAGTTCCCGCTGCCGATCGAGGTGATTCCCATGGCGCGCAGCCTCATCGGCCGCGAGATCGCCAAGCGTGGCGGCAATCCGGTGTGGCGTGATGGCGTGGTGACCGACAACGGCAATTGGATCATCGACGTGCACGGCTGGCAGATCGTCGACCCCGTGGCGCTGGAGAACGATCTCAACCAGATTCCGGGCATCGTGAGCGTGGGGCTGTTCGCCCGCCGCGCGGCCAATGTAGTGCTGGTGGGTGACAAAGTGCTCTGATGCCGTAACTCCCTCTCCCCTCCGGGCGACCCAAAGGTAGTCTCCGTGGGAGAGAGGACTGGAGTGAGGATTCGATCTTGCCACGGCACTGGCTCGAAGCATGCTTCATCGAATGCTTCGGCCAGACCTTTGTTCGCGTTTAGCCGTCTTTACGGCGAACCACTTGTTTCGCCGCCGTAAATAGTGGATTGGTACGTCACACCCAGCGAGATCCGTGGCGGCTCGTCGCCCTCGTGCAACGCCCTCACCCGGTCGATCAACACGTCTTGTCGGCCAGCGTCATGCGATCGAGCATGCGCAGGTGCTGCAACCAGCTCTCGACCAGCAGCACCTCCCGCCAGATATCTTCGTTGCGGACTTCGCGGAACAACCCCCAATACCGACCGCCCTTGCGCAGCGGCAGATGACTCATTGAGTTGGCCATTTCCAGGAACCCGCTCGCTCGGTGGGAATGGCGTACTCGATAGACATCTCCGCATCGCCCTGCTCGCGATTGGGCTCCTTTTGCGGCGGAAAACGCGCCGTCTTTCCGCTCGTTGCCAGTCGCTTGCTGCCAGCATCCACCTGCGGAAACTGCGAGTGATAAAGCAGGAGGGTGATACGGCTATCACGCTCGACCGGCTTCCAGCCGGGCACGGGACATCCCCGCAGGCCTCTCCAAATCCTGGCACAGGCCAAAAACAAAAAGGCCCCGCTTTCGCGGAGCCTTGATGTGGCTGGGAGACTAGGATTCGAACCTAGATAAACGGAGTCAGAGTCCGTTGTCCTACCGTTAGACGATCTCCCAAAACCCTGCAGAGCGGTGCGCTCTGACTTGATGCACCGTACCGTCGAAGCAACTCTCCGAAGAGAATTAGCGCTTCGAGAACTGGGTTGCGCGGCGAGCCTTGTGCAGACCGACCTTCTTGCGCTCGACCTCGCGGGCGTCGCGGGTCACGAAGCCAGCCTTGCGGAGCTGGGACTTCAGGGTTTCGTCGTATTCGATCAGCGCACGAGCGATACCGAGACGGATAGCACCGGCCTGGCCAGTGATGCCGCCGCCGGCAACGGTGACGTTGACGTCGAACTTGTCGGTAGCCTGGATCAACTCAAGCGGCTGGCGCACGATCATGCGCGAGGTCTCACGACCGAAGAACTGGTCGAGAGTCTTGCCGTTGACAGTGATCTCGCCCTTGCCCTTACGCAGGAACACGCGAGCGGCGGAGGTCTTGCGGCGGCCGGTGCCGTAATTCTGCTGGATAGCCATGATGGTTCCTTAGATTTCCAGCGCCTGCGGCTGCTGTGCGGTATGCGGATGCTCGGCACCGCCGTACACCTTGAGCTTGCGATACATCGCGCGGCCGAGCGGATTCTTCGGCAGCATGCCCTTGACGGCGATTTCGATGACGCGCTCCGGATGAGAAGCCAGCAGATCCTTCAGACTCATGGTCTTCAGGTTGCCGACGTAGCCGGTGAAGCGGTGATACTTCTTGTCGTCCAGCTTGGCACCCGTGACGGCCACCTTCTCAGCGTTGACCACGACGATGTAATCGCCGGTGTCGACGTGCGGGGTGAATTCCGGCTTGTGCTTGCCACGCAGACGGTGGGCGATCTCGGTCGACAGACGACCGAGCGTCTTGTCCGTTGCATCAATCACGAACCAATCGCGCTTGACGCTTTCCGGCTTGGCGCTGAACGTTTTCATTTCAGAATACCTAGTCTGCCGCCTCAAGGGCGGTACACATAATCGGTGGAACAAAGGCGCGAGATGATAACGGAGTTTTCATCAATCGCGCAAGCCCACCGACCGGCGGGCTGCGAGCTGGCGATGATAGCATGATCGGCATGGCGCTTGAAAAGCCCCCCTACACTCGCGAACAGAAGATAGCCGCCCTCGCCGACCAGTGCGTGCAATGCGGACTGTGCCTGCCGACCTGCCCCACGTATGGCCTCGACGGCAACGAGGCGGAGTCTCCGCGTGGGCGTATCGCCATTGCGACCGCACTGGCGCGGGGCGATGCCGAGCCCACCGCCGCGCTGCGCATCCATCTCGATCACTGCCTGGGCTGTCTCAACTGCGAGCGCGTCTGCCCGGCCAACGTGAAATATGGCGAATTGTTGGTGGAAACGCGCGGCCTGATCGGCCCCATGCCGGCGCGACCACGCCAGTTGTTGGCAATGCTCAAGCAGCCAACCCTGCTTCGTCTGGCCGCTCGCGTGGCGGGCGCCACCGGCCTGGCGCGCTGGAAAACACGTCTTGCCCATCGCCTGCCCGCCGGCTCAGCCTGGCGCGCTGCGCTGGAAACATGGCCAAAGCTCGCCGATGGCCGCTTGCCGGCCGTACCTGACAACGCGCCATCGGCCCAGACCACGGTCGCACTGTTCCCCGGATGCGTGGCGAGCGTGGAAGACGCCGAGGCCGAAGACGCCGCCACCGCCCTGCTGCGCGCGGTTGGCTATCGCGTGATTCGCCTCCCCGCGTTCTGTTGCGGCGCCATTGATCTGCATGGCGGCGAGATGCATGCCGCGGAACAGCTCGCTCAGCGCGTACGCGAGGCATGGCAGGCGTCAGGCGCGGAACAGTTGCTAACGGTGACGCCGGGATGCCTCGGCACACTGCGACGCGCCTTACCGACAGTGACGGTAGTCGATCCATTCACCCTACTGGCCGCGCGATCGGATCAGCTGCAATTTCGCCCACTCACACGTCGCGTGGCGCTTCATCTGCCCTGTACGCAGGTCAACGTCGCACGTAACGAATCGGCGCTGCAGGCGCTGTTGCGCAAAGTACCCGAGCTGGATGTACAGACCGTGCCACGCGCGCCCTACTGCTGCGGTGCGGCGGGCTCGCATATGCTGGAATTTCCGGAGCGCGCCGCGCGTCTGCGCGAAAGCACGCTGGGGCAGATCGCCACGCTGGCACCGCAGCAACTGTTGTCGTCCAATATCGGCTGTCGCCTGCACCTGGCTGCGGGCATGGACGCCGACGGCCAACGCTGGCCGCACATGCACCCGCTGACGCTGTTGGCGCAGCAACTGGAGATATCGCCATGAACGCACGCACGCTTTCCCCGCTTGACCGCCTGCTGGCCGGCGTTGAGCGCGCACTGGAAACTGTGGCCGGCGCGCCCGAAGCGGCACGCTCGTCTCCCTCGGAGGCTTTCGACGAAGCGGATATGGATGATGCCGAGCGTCGTCATGCCGCGGGCCTGATGCGCATCAACCACACCGGCGAGGTTTGCGCGCAAGCGCTTTATGACGGCCAGGCCGCATTGGCCCGTAACGAAGCCAACCGCGAGCACCTGCTGCACGCTGCCGCCGAGGAAACCGATCACCTCGCCTGGTGCGCCGATCGCCTGAAAGAGTTGGACAGCCGGCCCAGCCTACTCAATCCGCTTTGGTACGCCGGCAGTTATGCCATCGGCGCCATCGCGGCCTTGGCAGGCGACCCGGTGAGCCTGGGTTTCGTGGTGGAGACGGAACGTCAGGTGGAGGCGCATCTTGAGGAACACCTGGACAAGCTGCCGCCGCAGGACGAACGTTCGCGCGCCGTGCTGGCGCAGATGCAGGCCGATGAGATTCGCCATGCGCATGATGCCCGTGAGCGCGGCGGCATAGACCTACCGTTTCCCATTCCTGGGCTGATGCATCTGAGTTCAATGGTGATGAAGGCGGTGGCATACCGGATATAAGGTGTCGCATCAGCGCGGCGTCTTCAGTAGTACCTCCGGTTTGTGAAAGATCTGCGGAACGGAGATGCCAAAGCTCGCTTTGCATCATCGCCTCCGCGAGCACCCGCCCCTCACCCCAACCCTCTCCCCGAAGGGGAGAGGGTGCAGAAGGCGGGCTTCGCTTTAAGTCCTCAATACATTGACGCGTTGCGGTGTAGCCGCTGTCCGTGAGGTAGCACGCACCTCATCAAACTGGCACCAGCCGTCAGACTTGTGTCCAACACATCGCTACCAGCCCTTCAGGCCGTTTTCTTTGGGTTACTTTTCTTTGACTCCGGGCATCCTGCCCTGCGCCCTTCGGGCCGGCTTCGCCGTTCGCACGCGCTCCTGCGCGTGCGAGGGCCAGCAAAAGAAAGGTGACTCGAGCGTCCCACGGGGACTGGCTCCGCGTCGCCGGCAGGCGATCGAAACGCCCGCCGCGTCCCACGGGGACTTCCTTCGGTCGTAGGCGGCACGCTGGCGAGAACGCCCCCGGCCAGCCCGCAACGCTCCAGTCGCGCGCAGGGTGCACGCCTATAGAAAAAAACAGACCACGAGATGCGCCGCGAACACTTTGGCGAACCTTGCCCTTCAGCCGAGCACCTCCCCGGCGAAGAGAGGGCCCAAAAGAAAAAACCCGCCTTTCGGCGGGTTTCTCTTGAATCACATCAGGTTGCGCCCATGGAACAGTTCTTCGATCTCGCGGCGCAGCAGCGACTCGATGCGCTGGCGCTCCTTGAACGAGAGATCATCGGCATGTGCCTCGAAGAGGTACGTATCAAGGTCGAAGTCCTTGATGTGCATCTTCGTGTGGAACATGTTCTCCTGATAGACGTTCACATCGAACATCTCGTACTTCTGGCGAATGTGCTTGGCCAGGTAGTCCTGCACGGAGTTGATCTTGTGGTCGATGAAGTGCTTCTTGCCCTTCACGTCGCGGGTGAAGCCGCGCACGCGGTAGTCGGCGATGACGATGTCCGACTCAAAGCTGTCGATCAGGTAATTCAGGGCCTTCAGCGGGGAGATCACGCCGCAGGTGGCCACGTCGATATCCGCGCGGAAAGTCGCAATGCCGTTGTGCGGATGCGTTTCCGGGTAGGTATGGACGGTGATGTGGCTCTTGTCCATGTGCGCCACCACGGCACCGGAGATGGTGTCGCGGCCCAGTTTCTCCACCACCGGCTCCTCGGAAATGAGGATGGTGACCGAGGCACCTTGCGGATCGTAATCCTGGCGTGCGATGTTGAGGATGTTGGCGCCGATGATTTCGGCGACATCCGTCAGTATCTGGGTGAGACGATCGGCGTCATACTGCTCATCGATGTACTCGATGTAGCGCTGGCGCTGTTCTTCGGACACTGCATAGCAGATGTCATAAATGTTGAAGCTCAGCGCCTTGGTCAGGTTGTTGAAGCCCTGCAGGCGCAGGCGGGGAAGCGGTTTTACCACAGCGACTCTCCATGGCCGGATGCACGGCCAGCAGTAGAGGCGGGTTAGCTACAAGGGTCCCCGCTGGATAATTCGACGCGAAAGCATGAAGCTTCCGCGACCCTTGTGACCGGAGCGCGACAAAGAGATCGCGTCGGAAAGACCGTGAAGTATGCGGCAAAAAAAGGGAAAACTGAACCTTCGGCAGGTGATGTTAGTTTGCCATAATGCCCGGAGGGGGGAAGGATTGGACCTGCGGGGGCCTTTTCGGGGACCCCCGGACTGAATCTACGGGACACATCGTGGCGCAACTCAAATATCAGCTACAGCAAGCTTTTGAACGTTCCCAGGCGCCGGCGAGCTTTGCTCCGGATCCGGCATCGATGGAGCGCTTTCTGGCGCTTTGCCACCGGCGCCGCTACCCGGGCAAGACGGCCATCATCCGGCCAGGCGACCCGGCCAACACGCTCTATTACATCGTGGACGGCTCGCTGGCCGTCTGCACGGAGGACGAGCAAGGTCGCGAACTGATCCTGGCCTACCTGAGCCGTGGCCAGTTCATCGGCGAGATGGGCCTGTTCGTGGAGCAGGCGCAGCGCGAGTCGATGGTGCGCACCCGTACCGCTTGCGAGATGGCCGAGATCAGCTACGAGCGCCTGTTCCAGCTGATGGAAGGCCCGTTGCGCGAGGAGTGTCCGAAGATCCTGTTCGCGATCGGCTCGCAGCTCACGCACCGCCTGCTGCGCACCTCGCGCCAGGTCAGCCGCATGGCGTTCATGGACGTGACCAACCGCATCTCCAAGACCCTGTTGGACCTGTGCCAGGAGCCGGATGCGATGACCCATCCGGACGGCACGCAGATCCGCATCTCGCGCCAGGAAGTGAGCCGCATCGTGGGTTGCTCGCGTGAGATGGTCGGCCGCGTGCTCAAGCAGTTGGAAGAGCAGCGGATGATCGACGTGGCCGGCAAGACCATCGTGGTGCGCGGCACTCGCTGATCGCAGGCGCCACTACGGCTGTCGCCCCCCGCAAGCAGGGACGACAGCCTTCAGCCTCGGTTTCCGGCAAGGCCGCCTTTGGCGGCCTTGCCTGTTTTGGGCGCGTAGATCATGTACACGTCGGCCCGCTCGTAATGCGAACCGGGCCGTATCGCAGGCTGCATCACGAAGCCCGCCTGCTCGTACATGCGCAATGCCGTCTTCAGGCGGCTGTTGGACTCAAGGAACAACTGCCTGCCCTCCCGCCGGTGGAATTCGTCGATGGCCGCAGTCAGCAGGCGACGACCCGCGCCCATGCCACGGAAGGTTTCGTCGACGCCCATCTTGGACAGTTCGTAGACGCCGGGTGATTCCTGCAGCAGCGCACAGGTGCCGATGACCTCGCCTGCCAGCCGCGCGAAAAGGATCGCGCCGCCTGGCGACAGCACGTAGCGCTCCGGGTCGCCCAGCATTTCGCGGTCGATGTCTTCCAGCCGGAAGTGACGTTCCAGCCATTGCGCATTGAGACGGAAGAAGTGCTCTTTCAGGGCCGGCTCGTACGGCACGATCTCCAGCTCGGCGGAGGTGAGCGCGGCGTGCTCGGCCAGCATCGCTTCGACCACCGGGCGTTTCTCCAGGGCCTTTTCGGTAGCCATGAGGGCCGTCAGCAGGTTGGCCAGGCCTTCCTCGCCCAGCGACGCCATGATGCCGCGCCGAATGGCGACCCAGATCGGCCCCAGTGCCGACAAGGCGGTATGCCCTTTTGCGGTCAGCACCAGCAGGCTGCGTCGGCCGTCCTGCGCATCCTTCTTGCGCCGTACCAAACCCGCGTCGACCAGCTTGTCGGCCAACTGGCTGACCGCCGAATGGGTCTGGCCAATGGCTTGGGCTACGTCGCTGACCGTGGTTTCCCCGTGCTCCCACAGGAAGCGCAGTACTGGAAACCAGCGCGATTCGACGCCAGCGCCGCACGAACGATAGACCTCGTCGACCGCCGCATAAAAATGATCGCTGAGCGACTTGAGGCGGCTACCGAGCGCCAATTGGGCGAGCGAAGGAAGGTACATGGATTGCCCCAGGACAATTATGTAAGTACTAACGTAATACCGCCAACGCCCCGAAAACAAGACCCTCTACCCGGATGCAGGAGCGCAGCCAACAGGCGACCTCGCAGGCGTTGCGTTACCGCCCTGCTGGGCTCCTTTGAAGAGTCAGCTTGTCCCGTAGTGGGCATGCCCCACCACGGGAAGGTCCCACTAGAACCAGTCGACGCGGGTAATCGTGCGACCCAGCGCCCTTTCCAGCTTCTTGCATAGCTTGGGCGTACCGTTGACCAGCACGACTTCAGCGGCTGGCTTGAGCATGGGGGCATCGATCAAGGAATCACTATAGGCCACATGCCACTCGCTAACACCGAGCGCGGCCAGTTGGGCGGGCTTGCGACGACCGATGTTATGCAGCTTCACGCGCATGCCCAGCAGGCCCGGACGCAGCTTCGAGGCCAGTACCTCGACATCGCCCAATCCAAGCTGATCAAGGATGCGGCTGACCAGTACGTGCTCACAACCGGTGACCACGATCACGCGATCGCCAACCGCCTGGTGACGGCGCAACGCATTGAGTCCATCTCGGCAGAACTGGCCCGGCCGACGCACCAAGCTAGCTGCGAACGCCTCGGCCGCCGCCTGATAACGGCGCTCGTTCAAGCCCAACAACCCTACATGCACCAATGAGCGCACCGCGAGATGGCGCGAGAACGGCACTACCAGCGCCATCCACGGCAAGGCCAGCACCGCTGCAAACTGGCGAAGCAGCGAGCGTTGGTAGCGCTCGCGCATGAACATGTCGAACGCGTCGCCGTGAATCAATACGCCGTCGAAATCGAACAGCACTGTGCGCGTGACGGGCACGATAACTTCCACCGTCTCCGGCATCGAACTGGTTTCCCCTGTAGACATAGGCTTACCTGGTCGCAAACAGACGCTGGAGTTCCGCACCTGGATCGTCGGCGCGCATGAACGCCTCACCGACCAGGAAGGCGTTGATGCCGGCGTCGCGCAGCATGGCCACGTCATCGACCGTGTGGATGCCCGACTCGCTGACCAGGATGCGGTCGTACTCCATCAACTGCTGCAATTCCAGCGAGGTTTCCAGCGAGGTGTGGAAAGTACGCAGGTTGCGGTTGTTCACGCCGATCAGCGGCACCGGCAACGCCAACGCGCGTTCCAGCTCCTCGGCATCGTGCACTTCGCACAACACGTCAAGGTCCAGGTCGGCGGCCAGCAGCGACAGTTCCAGCAGCGCCGCATCGCCCAGCGCGGCAACAATCAGCAGAATGCAGTCGGCGCCGATCACACGCGCCTCGTACACCTGATAAGGGTCGATCACGAAATCCTTGCGCAGCACCGGCAGCGAACACGCGGCACGCGCCTGCTTCAGGAAGTCTTCGCTGCCCTGGAAGAAGTCGCGATCGGTCAATACCGACAGGCAGGCGGCGCCGCCCTTCGCGTAACTGCAGGCGATGGCAGCCGGATCGAAATCGGGACGGATCAGACCCTTGCTCGGGCTTGCACGCTTCACTTCGGCGATCACCGCAGGCAGGCCGTCGTCGATCTTGGCCTCGATGGCCGCGGCGAAACCCCGGGTTTCCGGGAGATCCGCGACACGCGCGGACAATTCCACCAGCGGCAGCTTGGCGCTGCGCTCGGCGACTTCTTCGGTCTTGCGGGTGAGGATGCGTTGGAGAATATCGGTCATGACGAAAGCTTGCTGGTTCGGGCCATGAAGATGGCGTGAGCGTCAGGCCTTGGCTGCCAGACGCTGTGTTGTCGCCACGAAGGCGTCTATTTTCGCACGAGCGGCGCCGCTGGCGATGGTCGTGCGGGCCAATTCGATGCCGGCCGCAATGGAGTCCACCACATTGGCCGCATACAGCGCGGCTCCCGCGTTGAGACAAACGATATCGTGCGGCACGCCGCGGTGCCCCTCCAGCGCCTCCAGCAGCATGGTGCGCGATTCCTCGGCATTTTCCACGCGCAGGTTGCGGCTGGACGCCATGGCCAGGCCAAAATCCTCGGGCTCCACCTCGTACTCGCGCACCTCGCCGTCGCGCAATTCGCCCACCAGCGTCGCTGCGCCCAGCGAGATTTCGTCCATGCCGTCGCGACCCCACACCACCAGCGCATGCTTCGCACCGAGCGCCTGCAGCACGCGCACCTGGATGCCCACCAGATCCGGATGGAACACACCCATCAGTATGTTCGGCGCGCCGGCCGGATTGGTCAGCGGCCCGAGGATGTTGAACAGCGTGCGCACGCCCATTTCCTTGCGCACCGGCGCCACAACCTTCATCGCCGGATGATGGTTGGGCGCGAACATGAAACCGATGCCGCACTCCTGCATGCATTGCGCGACCTGCGCGGGCGGCAGGTCGATCACCGCACCCAGCGCCTCGAGCACATCTGCACTACCTGACTTGGACGACACGCTGCGTCCGCCATGCTTGGCGATGCGCGCGCCCGCCGCCGCCGCAACGAACATCGATGCGGTGGAAATATTGAAGCTCGACGCGCCATCGCCGCCGGTGCCCACGATGTCCACAAAATGCTCGTGTGGCGGCAGCTCCACCTTGGAGGACAGCTCGCGCATCACGCGGGCCGCGCCGGTGATCTCGCCCACGGTTTCCTTCTTTACGCGCAGGCCGGTGATGATGGCCGCCGTCATCAGCGGGCTCACCTCGCCGCGCATGATCTGCCGCATCAGCTCAATCATTTCGTCGTGAAAGATCTCGCGATGCTCGATCGTGCGCTGCAGTGCTTCTTGCGGCGTAATGGTGACGCGACGGCCCACCGGCTGGCTGGTCGACGCAGCGTTCATGCGGCGAGCTTCAGCGGCAAGCCGAGGAAGTTGCGCAGCAGGTCATGCCCATACTGGGTAAGGATCGATTCCGGATGGAACTGCACGCCTTCGACGTTCAGCGTCTTGTGGCGCAGGCCCATGATTTCGTCGATGGAGCCATCAGCGTTCTCCGTCCAGGCCGTCACTTCGAGGCAATCGGGCAACGACTCCTGCTCCACCACCAGCGAGTGATAGCGCGTGGCTTCGAAGGGATCGGGCAATCCCGCGAACACACCCTGGCCGCGATGCCGCACCGGCGACGTCTTGCCGTGCATGATCCGCTTGGCTCGAATCACCTTGCCGCCAAACACCTGACCGATGGCCTGATGGCCAAGACACACACCGAACACAGGGATCTCGCCCGCCAGCTCGCGCAGCACGTTCAGCGATATGCCTGAATCGTCTGGCGTGCCGGGGCCTGGCGAAATCATGATGTGCGTGGGCTTGAGCGCGCGGATAGCGGCCACGTCCAAGGCGTCGTTGCGCACCACCTTCACCGCCTGCCCCAACTCGCCCAGGTACTGCACGAGGTTGAAGGTGAAGCTGTCGTAGTTGTCGATCATCAGGAGCATGGGAATGCCAACTTGTTGATTGCAGGGCAAAAGGGTGACATCAGCGGCGCGCATCATCAACCACACCCGCGACCCTGACGGTCCGCGAAAAGCGATGCCAAGAGGTGCATTGTGCTGAAAGCCGCGCGGCGCTGCAGCAACCGATTTGCTTTCCTTGCCCCCATAGACCGCTGGCAACGTCGGCGCGTGCTATATCGGAACCGGCTTTTACCCGGGCCATGTTGCGGACGAGGTGCGTCGCATGAAGGTCGCCATTGGGTTCAAAGCGCATTCGGGCTGGGCTGCGATGGTCGCGCTCGGGCTACAAGACGAGCATCCACAATTAGTGGACCGACGCCGCCTGTCATTGGTGGATGCGCGCAGTGCGGCGTGGGCGAGGCAGCCTTATCACGCGGCCGAAGGCATGGTCCCCGAGCGGGCCAATGCCGTGGTCAGGCAAGGCATCGACGCCGCGCGCCAGGTGGCGGCGGAACGAGTCGCCGAGTTGCTGCATGAGTTGCAGGAGGCCGGACATGACATTGCCGGCGCCGCCGTGCTCACCGGCTCTCCCATGCCGGCCTGGACCACGGAGCAGATACTTGCGGTCCACATTCGCATGCATCAGGCCGAGGGGCTGCTGTTTCCTGATGCGCTGGCGGCGGCGATCTCAGGGTCAGGCCTGCCGCTGGGCCTGATCCCGGAGCGGGACCTGGATCAGCTTGCGCCATCGGCGTGCCCGTGGGCCTCGGAGATCGCGGCGCTCGGCAAGTGGGCCGGCCCGCCCTGGGGTGTCGATCAGAAGCATGCCGCAATGGCGGCGCTGGTGGTGTTTGGCTCGCGACTGCACTGAAATGGCGGGGCGCCCGGCGAGTTCACATACTGGCAATCCAGTGCAGGCAAAATGATTCGCCCGGACAGGGAGGACGCACCATGCACGTCATCGCCGAGCTGGAAAAGCGCTTGCGTGATTCGCGCAAGTTGCTGGCACTGGAAACGGAGCACCTGCGCCGCGTGCGCGAGGCCGGCCTGGACAGCGCCGATGCCGAATGGCTGCTGGAACTGCGCAAGCGCTACATCGAGCGGCTGGAAGCGCGTCACGACCACATGGTGGCCCGACGCTTAGCGGTGCACACGAATGCCAACGTCCCGATGTCGGCAATAGCTGCCGAAGAAGCGCCATCGCAGCAGGCTGCGCCCATGCTCCCTACCTGGTAGTCAATGGCGCCGGTTGCTCCGGCAACCGCTATTGCCACTGCCACCGCGGATCGAGCATGTCGGCGGTGATGCCGGCATCGTGCAGATGCGACGGCAACGAACGACTCAGTGAGAGCGGATCGACAAGGTTGTGACCTCTTCGATGCGATGAATGCACATCGCGATGCCGAGCACTTCCAGCTGCACCTGATTTCCCGCTCACTCCGTCAGCACGCCCGCATCGCGCAGGCGCTGACGCAGACGGTCGAGCTTGTCGCCATAACGTTCGCTGCGCGCGGTGTCGCGGCGCAAGGGTTGCCGCACTTGTGCGGCGCTGGGCGCACTCAACACGGCGCGCGAGGTTTTGTGGAATTCGAGGCATGCGGGATCGAACGGCAGGTCGCAGAAATCCAGCAGGCGGCGGATGACGGGCTCTGGCTCGGCGACCAATGATTCGTAAGGAAGATCGAGTACGCGATCGGGGTATCTGTCCAGCCAGAAGCGCGTCAGGCGCGAGAAGTCGATGCAGTAATCGGCCATCTCGTCGAGGTCGCAGGTGAAGCCGGTCTGCTCGGTGAAGCACTGGCGATAGCACGCCAGGCAGGTTTCCACCGGATCGCGGCGAACGATGACGACGCGCGCCGCGGGCAGCATCGCCAACGCGGCGCCCACGAGATACCAGGTCACCAGGCTCTTGTCAGTGAAGCGCGGTTTGGTCTTGCGCCAGTGAGCGGTGTGCGCGAGATATTCGTTGCCGAGACGCTGCCAGTCCTCGGCGGTGGCGTCCGACGCCCACAACGGAAAGGCCGAATGGCGGCGACGCGTTTCGGCGTCGATAACCTGCGACATGTCCTTGATCTCGTTGGCGCCCTCGACGTCCGGATGCGAAGCGAGGATCTGTTCGACCAGCGTTGAACCGGAGCGCGGGATGCTGACGATCAGGATGACTTCGCGGCCCAGTTCGGGATCCAGCGGCGGCGGCATCTCGTTCGCGAAGATGCGCAGGATCGCATCCACGCGTCGGCGCTCTCCCGCGGCGTCCCACTTCACCCGTTTGCGACGCGAGGCATTGGCCCAACCGAACGTGTCGAAGGCCTTGCCATAGTCGCCTTGATCCTCCTGCGCCTTGGCCAGGGTGAAGCCGAGCAGCTCCCGATGACGGGCCGGCAAACCCTCGCGCGCCAAGACACGCTGGAGGCATGCCGCATCCGCAGCGTCGAAACGGACGGTGTTGAGATTCGACAGGCCGAACCATCCTTCGGCATTGCCCGGATCGACGCGAACCACCTCCCTGAATCCCGCGACCGCGGCATCGATCTCTCCCAGGCTCGCTTGCGCCTTGGACAACGACAACCGAGCCGACATGTGTGCGGGATCGAGCTCGAGCGCCCGCTGCAGAGCGGCGACAGCCTCCCCGGTGTGCACTGCCCTCGCCAAAGCCTCACCGAGATTGAACCAGGCCGGGGCAGATCGCGGTTGCAGTTCGCACGCATGTCGCATATGCACCAGGGCCTGATCCACGTTGCCGCGTTCAAACAGCGCGATGCCGAGGCAGACATGCAGGTCGGAGTCGTCGGGCCATACCAAAAGCACGCGCTGGAAGCAGTCGATGGCCTGCCCGTGATTGCCGCGGCGCTGCGCCACCATACCCAGCATCCGGAGGGCGGTGGGCTCGTTGGGCGCCAGGGCTAGCACGCTGATCAAGGATCGTTCCGCAGCCTCGAAGGCATGGTGCGCGCATTCCTCGCGCGCTCTTGCCAGCATGCGTTCGGCCGTGTCTGAAAGCGGTTGCCGAGGCGTGCCCTGCGCTGGCCGAGGTTCTGTCATGTCGTCACCGGCGATGGTCGAGTCAGCAGACTATACAAGGCGTGCATGGGCTGCAAAAAAACGCCGGGCGAAGCCCGGCGTAAGGGAGGAATGTCTGCAAGCGATCAGAAATCGTAGGCCACGGAGAATCTGACGTAGCGCGGCGAGATCGTGTCCTGCACCCGACCAAAGTCGGGATTGGGACTGGAGGTGGTTCCGTAGAAGTCGTTGTAGAACACGGGCGTCTGCTGGTCGAGCAGATTGAAGACGGCCAGATTGAAGTCGAGCTTGTGGTCGGCCCAGCCCGGCTTGTAATCCACATTGAGGCCGATCTGGTGAGTCCACGGCAGGCGACCCAGCGAGCCCGGCGGAACGGGCTCGCCGCCGCACCAGTAGTAGGTGTGGGAGCCATGCAGCGCCAGCTGATCCGGTCCGTAGCCACCACGGCAGAGAACCGGCGTGCCGGATGCGATGTAAAGGTTGGCGCCCACCGTCCAGTCCGGAGCGACCTGATAGGCGCCGAAAAGCTTGATCTGGTGCCTGCGATCATTGGGCAGGACGCCGGAGGAATACTGCATGCGTTCCGGGAAGTCCCAGCCGGTGGTAAGTGATTCGTAGGAACCGCCCTGCTGGGAGTAAGTGCTTACCGGGCCTTCGTCATTGCCCCAGGTGCGGGAGAACACGTAATCGAGCTTGGCGAACCACTTGCCGTCCCATGCGTGCTCCAGCGACAGGTCCAGCGAGTAGTAGCGGCGCGTCGGTCCCTTCGGGAAACCCTGGTCCTTGGCCGACAGCGTCACGGGCACGAGGGCGCCACTGGGCGACTGCATCCACAGGTTGCTGGTTTCGCCCGGATTGATCAGCACCAGGCTCTGAGCCCACTGGCTGCAGGTGTCGGGCGTCATATAGGCATAGCCTTGCGCGCGCCCGGCCTGGCATTCGATCTGGATATCGTCGAAGTCGTCGATGATGCGATTCATGCGCTGATAGGTGCCGGTCGCGCCGAACACCCACTGCGTTCCCAGCATCTGGAACTGTTGCTGCATGCCCAGGACGTAGTTGTCCGAATACTCGGCCTTGATGTTCCGCGATGCAGAGACGCGCGGATCCTTCGCCTGGCCATACTCGCTGTCGATCGACACGCCCGTCGATGGATTCTGTGGCAGAGGCGTGAACCCGATCGGCGCGCCGGTGGTCGGATCGATGCCGGTGTAGGTGCCGTATATGCCGGCATTCGTCACCGGCGCGGCGATGGACAGCGCCACCTGTTCCGGCAGCGCCAGGTAGTAGCGGCCAGCATTGCCGAACACCTTCAGCGAGGAGTCGCCATGCACGTCCCAGCTGAAGCCCAGGCGCGGCGCCCATTGCGGCGTGGTCAGCCGGATATACGGCACGCCCGAGGCGTCGTAGTTCGTGAACTGGTCATTGCGCAAGCCCATGTTCAACAGCAGGTTC
Organism: Dyella sp. OK584; assembly: GCF_057787755.1. NCBI lineage: Bacteria > Pseudomonadati > Pseudomonadota > Gammaproteobacteria > Lysobacterales > Rhodanobacteraceae > Dyella > Dyella sp. OK584. The sequence goes on along the minus strand of NZ_CM173542.1, from coordinate 1,709,926 downwards.
GGTGTCACCTGCCAGTTGTCCATGATGTATTGGGCGCGTTGCGCGACGCGCACGGAAGCCACGCTGATGTCGGTGTGCTGTTGCACGTAATAGCAGCGGGTAGTCCCCGACGAGTCGGGATGGCACTGGGTCGATGGCGCGACATAGGGCGGGACGTTGGGGTCCACCCCGAACACCGGCGAGCCGGGATCGCTCTGCCCATAAATCCACTGATATCCCGGACCCGGATTCACCGCGCCATCGTTCAAGTCCGTGGAGTTGATGTTGTCGATACCGACCTGGAAGTCGTGATCACCCAACTTGTAGTCCAGATTCAGGCGGTAGTTCGTCACCGATTCCTTGTGATTGGGGTCGGTGATCGACGAGTTGATCTGCGAGTTGGAAATGCCGCCGGGCGGCACGAACGCCGGATCCTGCACGGAGCTGCTGGCGATATGCGGCAGCAGGGGATCAAAGCCCTCGTATCCCGGCTGGGCTGTGTAGTACGAGCCATGCATCTTGCCGACCGTCGCATTCAGGGTCAGGCTGTCGGTGATGTAGGAGGTGTAATTGGCCACCCACACCTTGAAGGTGGTCCGGTTGATCTGGTCGAGACCGTTGAAGTCACCCGTCTTGAGGGTGTCGTAGTCAAAGTCGTAGATGGTGCCAGCTGTCTTGTGCGAGTTCTGCACGTAGCTCGCGCTCAGCACGTTGCTGTCGTTTATGTTCCAGTTGAACTTGGTATAGAACTTCGGATCGTGCACCTTGAATGTTTCGGTCGTGGCCGTGCTGCTGAACTCCGAAGTGCTTCTGTAATGGGAGTCGTCCTGCTCGAGGCCGATGTAGAAGAACAGCTTGTCCTTGATGAGCGGGCCGCTGATGTAGGCGTCGTAGATCGTTTCGCTGCTGCTGTTGTTCTTGCGATAGACGGCAAGGTCGCCCGGCCGGTTGCCTTGGCTGGTTACCAGTGGATTGGCGTAGTAGTAGTTGTCGGGATCGTTGCGCATGCTGCCCGGTTGCCACAGGGCGCGCGCGCCGAAGTGCCAGTCGTTGTCGCCACTCTTGCCGATCTGGTTGATCACGCCGCCGATGGAGCGGCCATACCGGGCGTCATAACCGCTGGTGAAGGTCTGCTGCTGTTCGATGGCGCCATAAGGCAGTGAGATGCCACCCTGGTTGTTGAGCAGCTCGGTGGTGTTCATGCCGTCGAGGTAGTACGCGTTCTCCGCCGTCGATGCGCCACCGAACACGAGGTTCGGCGTGCCCAGCGGACCGGTGCCTATCTCGGGGGAACCCAGGTTGACGCCTGGCGCCAGCAAGGCAATGTCCTCGGCGGTGCGCTGCAAGGGCAGTTGCTGCAATTGCTTGGCGGTGATCGTCGTCACCTGGTTGGTGGTGCTCACGTCGATGGGTGGCAATGAGTTGCCGGTGACATTGATCGTGCCAAGGGTCCTGGCTCCCGTGGCCCCCGCCGGAGCGGCGAAATCCACGGCCACGGCGCCTGCCGCCGCCGGACTCACCCCGCTGCGCGAATCGACGACCTCGCCATTCTGCAGCAGCGACACGGTGTAGGTACCCACCGGCAACGTCACCGAGTACTTGCCGGACGCCCCCACATCAATGGTGCGATTGAAGCCCGAGCCACCGGTGATCTGGACGGCTTCGCCTGGGGCCACGGGGGCGGTGCCATAGATGGTGCCGCTGGTCGCCTGAGACCACGCGGCGCCCGCAAAACCCATCGTGATGGAGCTGATAGCGACCGCCAGCGCTTTTCGCCGGAAGACATCGTTACGACGCAACGTGCGAGGAACCTTGCCCTTCATCGTCATGCACTCCCCATGGCCAATGGCCTTGTCAGTTGTTAGCGAACGAACTCCGTATCCGGTGATGAAGTCCGTTTCGGTTTTGAACGCTCAGACCGGCAGCCGACGTGGCTGCCTTGGACGACTGAAAAAAACACCCCAGTGCGATACCGGCATCAAGACGCAAGCGACATGGCCGACCGCACAGGTTCCGCGTGATCCTCCCCTTCACCGAAATGCCCGGACACGCGGAGCAAGCATTTCGGCAGATACACCAGCGTCGACCAGCGTCGCCGGCAACGTTCGTCCCAGCGCCAGGTGGGCGCACGCCTCGCCCATCGCAGCGCTGGTCTGGATGCCATAGCCGCCCTGCGCGGCGACCCAGAAAAAACCTTCCGCATCGGGCGCAAATCCGCCCACCAGATCGCCATCGGCCACGAACGAGCGCAGACCAGCCCACATGCGCGTGGGACGACGGATGGTCATGGTGGTCGCCTCCTCGATGCGGTGGATGCCTATGGCGATGTCGAGCTCTTCCGGCTGCACATCATGCGGAGAAACCGGGTCGGCATTTGCGGGGCAACCGAGCAACAGGCCGGCGTCAGGCTTGAAGTAGAAACTTTCCTCAATGTCGGTGACGAAGGGCCAATGCGTGGTATCGAATTGCGGCGGCGCTTCGAACAGGAACGCCGAGCGGCGCTTCGGCTGGATGCCGATGGGCGCCACGCCGGCGAGCGCAGCCACCTCGTCCACCCAGGCACCTGCAGCGTTGACCAACAGCGGCGCGCGAAACGATTCGCTCCCGGCATCGATGAACCAATGGCCCGGGCCGCGTTCGATCGAACGGATATCCACGTTCACGCGCAGCTTGCCGCCCTGCGCTCGCAATCCGCGCAGAAATCCCTGGTGCAATTCGTTGACGTCGATGTCCGACGAGCCCGGCTCATACAGCCCGATATGCGCGGCCTCGGGCTTCAGCACAGGAACGGTGTCGCGCAGCCACACGCCATCCACCACGCGCAGACCATGCGTGAGCGACGCCATGTTCTCGTACATCGCCTGCACGGCATCGACCTGCTCCTCGTTGCCGATGATGACGGTGCCGCGCCGCGCGAGAATGGGCTGCGTGGCAAACCCTGCGGGCGGCCGCTCGAAAAAAGGACGCGCCGCGCGCGTCAGCGTACGCACCTGCGCCGAACCGTAGGTTTCGGAAAACAATGCGGCGGAACGACCGGTGGAATGCATGCCGGCATGCTGCTCGCGTTCGATCACCACGACGCGCGCGTGCGGCGCCATGAAATAGGCGACCGAGGCACCGGCCATGCCAGCGCCAATGACAATGACATCGGCTTCCGTGATCGTGCTCATGCAGTATCCGCGGCGGATTGGCGAGCCACCACGCTGGTGGCGGTGAGGTCGGCGGTAACGTTGCCCAACGTGGCGAGCGCATCCGGCAAGGCATCAACGGCCAGCATCAGGCCCAGCGGCCCCACGGGCACGCCCATCGCCTGCGCAACCGGCAGGTTGGTCGCCATGAAGCTGACCGCACCCGGCAGGCCCACCGAGCCCAGGCTGATCACAACAGCGAGCAGCGCAGCGGCCCCCAACTGCGCGGCACCAACATCGATGCCGTAGGCCCACGCGATAAAGCACGCCGAGGTCACGTACTGCACCGGGCTCGTCAGCCGGAACAGGCTCACCGCCATCGGCAGCACCAGCGCGTTGACCTGGGATGGATAGCCGAGCCGACGTCCCGCGCTTTCCAGCATCGCGGGCAGTGACGCCAATGACGACTGGGTACTGGCCGCCACGATCTGCGCAGGCAACAGTGCCAGCACGAAACGACGCAATTTCTCCCCTCCCCACACCACGGCTATCGGCAGCATCAGCACTGTGACCGCCACGTACAGCAGGCACTCCACCAGCACATAGATGCCCAAGGCGCTCAACATGTGCAGGCCGGCGCGGGCGCATACGGCGAGAATCAGCGCGAACACGCCCAGTGGCGCCACCCACAGCACCCAACGCACGATCACGATCATGGTGTCGGCGATAGCCTGGAAGAAGGTGATGATCAGGCTGCGTCGTTCCACATCGATGCGCGTCAACGCAAAACCGAAGAACAGCGCGAACACCACCAGCGGCAACATCGCGCTCTGCGCTGCGGCCATGATCGCGTTGGACGGCACGATGCCGTTGAACCACTCAGCCCAACCGACGGCGGCAACCACGGGCGGCGCATGCGTCGCAACTGCACTCTCCAGCGCCGTGGTAAGCGCAGGGTCGGGGGTGAACAAGGCGAACAGGCGCGGCGCCACCGCCGCGGCAAACAGCGCACCACCAATCAGGATCACGATGAACGCCACGATGGCGCGACGCGCGATGCGCCCGGATGCTGCCGCATCGCTGGCGGTGTTCACGCCGACCACCACGAGCGCGAACACCAGTGGCACTACGGTCATCTGCAAGGCATTGAGCCACAGACGTCCAAACGGCTGCACCGCGTCGGCCACCTGCACCGCTGAACTCGGCGCCCAGGCCGCCAGCGAAAGGCCGCCAAGGGCACCCAGCGCAAGGCCTATCAATACCCGCGTCGTGGCGCTCAAGGCTGCTTGTCCAGCGCGGGCAGATACCACGACGACTGCAGGCGCACGTACTCGTCGCGCGGCAACAGCACGAATACGGGCAGGTCTTCCGGTTTCAGCCAGGCCAGAAGGTGGCGCATCGCTGGCTCGGGCATCGCCGTGCAACCGGCGGTGGCGTCGGTCGGCGACTTCCACAGGTGCGCGAAGATGCAACTGCCACTGCCCGCTTTGCCCTGTGCGTTTTGCTCGATCACGAATCCCACCTTGTAACGCTGGTCGCCGTCGAGGTGCAGATCGCGCCGCATCGGCTCGCTGGAGCCAGCCACCGCCTTCTCGCCCACCTTGTTCGCGTCGACGATGCGGTTGTAGTAAGGCGAGCCGTCCACGTCCACGCACCAGTCGCTCATTTGCAGGGCCTGGTATGGCATGCGCGTATCCGCCTTGGCCGCATAACCGAATACCTCGCCGATACGGAACACGCCTGCCGTCGCGCGGCCATCGCCTTCGCGCTTCTGCGGGCCGCCCGATTGCGCATCGTTGAGTCCCAGCCCCCAGGCGGAACCCGAGCGACCCACAGTGACATCTTGCGATTCACCCTCGGCCTTCCATGCGCCGTTGACACGTTCGTAGGCGCGCAATACGCCATGGTCGGCGTTCCAGTCGGGGGTCACGACCAGCACCATCTGTTTCGACTGATGCCAATGCGCATCGGCCTGCGCCGCAGTCGCCTGGCCCGCGATATACGCCGCGCAAGCGATGCCCATGACGAACAGGCCGTGAAGAAGGGAATGGCGATGCGCGGGTTTCATGCGGCTCCGTTTCGACTCATGGGAACTACGGCTCCAGCATTTGCTGGACGCGTTCGAGATTGGCAAGCAGTTGCAGGTGACGCTGCTCGTCGCCTTCGCACAGCTGCACGAACACGCGGTCGAGCAGGTGCTGCAGCGCCGATTGATACAGCACCGGCTGGATGTAAGGACGATCGTCGTGCGCCGATACCAGCAGCGCCATGTCGGCCAGCGCGCGCAACGGATTGGACGTATGGCGTGTCACGGTGATCAGCAGGCCGCGCCGCTCGCGGAAGAAGCGACCGATCTTGCACAGCGCCGGATGGTTGCCGTGCTCGGAGAACACCAACAACACGTCGCCCGCGCCCACGGCTGACACGCTCGCCGCCATGCGTGGCGCGTCGAAGTTGTGCACGCTGGGCACGCCAAGCAGCGACAGCCGCAGCGCAAAGCTGCGTGCATAGATGTCGTCGTCGCCCAGGCCGATCATGAAGACCTTGCCTTTCCGTCCCGCCACGGCGATGGCATCGGCCACCGCCTGCAGCGTCTCCGGCGAATTGATCAGGCGCGTTTCTTCCTCCGCGGCGGATTTGCACCGCCACAGCCCGGCGGCCCAGGCTTCGCTCTCGCCGCCATGCGCCTGTGTCGCCACCTCGGCGGTGTCGCCGCTGTCGGCGCGGGCGATCGCTTCGCCCACCGAGTACTTGAGGTCGGGATAACCCTTGAAACCCAGCTTCTGGGTGAACTTGACCACGCTGGACTGGCTGATGCCCAGTGCGTTCGCGAGCTGCTGCGAGGAGTAGTCGCGCAGCAGCTGTGCGTTCTCCAAAATGAAATCGGCGACGCGCCGCTCGACCGCCGACATCTGGTCGCGCTGGGAGCGAATTTTCACCAAAGGCGACATATTCGGGCGTCCCTAATAAATGCTTTCATCCCAGCGAAAGCTGGGATCCAGTGACTTCAGCGCCGACCACAACAAAAGCGCTGGATTCCTGCTTGCGCAGGAATGACGAGCTTGGGGATACGCTGCGGTGAACATCAGTCGGTCAACCTTTCCAGGCCACGGATTTCCCGGATTCCCAATCCGGGCGCATCGGTGACCGAGATCTCCGACTCGTTGAAGATCACGCCCCCGTCGGTTGGGTTGTACTGGCATAGCGAGGGGCCATCCAGATCCACCTTGGTGATCACTGCCGACTTGGCTACCGCCACATGTACGGCGGCCGCCACGCTGATGCTGGTTTCCAGCATGCAGCCGATCATGCACTCCACCCCATACATGCCGGCGATGTCGGCAATGCGGATGGCGTTGGAGATGCCGCCGGTCTTCATCAGCTTGATGTTGATGATGTCGGCCGCGCGCATCTGGATCAGGTCGATCACCTCCAGCGGACCAAACACGCTTTCATCGGCCATGATGGGCGTGTGCACGCGCTCGGTGACATAGCGCATGCCCTCAAGGTCGCGCGCTTTCACTGGCTGCTCGACCAGTTCCAGTCGCACGCCGGCGTCTTCCAGCGTTTGCAGCGCGTACACCGCTTGCTTGGCCGTCCAGCCCTGGTTGGCGTCCAGGCGCAGCAGCGCACGGTTTTCCACCGCCGCGTAGATCGCCTTGACGCGCTCGATGTCGACGCCGATGTCCTTGCCGACCTTGATCTTGAGCGATTCAAAGCCGCGTTCGACCGCGCTGATGGAATCGGCCACCATCTTGTCGATGTAGTCCACGCTGATGGTGATGTCGGTGGTGATCACCGGGTCGCCACCACCCAGCAGCTTGTACAGCGGCGCGTTGTAGAGCTGGCCCCACAGGTCGTAGATGGCAATCTCCACTGCCGCCTTGGCACTGGTGTTCTTCTCCATCGCACTCTGGATCAACTGGGTAACCCGGTTGAGGTCCGCGATGTCCTCGCCGACCAGCCGTGGCGCGATGTAGTGCCGGATCGCATCGACGATCGAACCGTGCGTGTCGCCGGTAATGACCGCAGTGGCCGGCGCTTCACCGTAACCAACGTGACCGGTATCGGTGTGCACCATCACCACGATGTCTTCGACCTGGTTGACGGTGCGCAATGCCGTCTTGAACGGCGTTTTCAGCGGCACCCGCAGCTTGCCGAACTTGATATCGGTGATCTTCATGAGGCTCGGAGGCTTCCTGTCTTCGAAAGGGAAACGATGACGTGGGCGACGGTCACGGGTGGGCGTGCACGATGCTGGTCATGCGGTCGACGTAGGTATGCTTGCTGTCCCACATCAACGGCATCAGCGGCGTTACCGACACCTCGTTGAGCTTGACGCGGCGCATCGCGCCCTGGCCGTCGAGATAGCTGGCGCCAGCGGTGTCATGGATGACGTACGGCTGGCCGTTGAGCTTGCCGATCACCATCATCACGTGACCTGGGATATAGACCAGGTCACCCACCTGCAGCGCCAGCGCAGCCTTCACGCGAGCATCGTGGTTGTCCTTTTCGGTGAACGCCTGATGCGTCAGTGCCGGACTGATCGCCTGCTTGCTGGTGTTGCGCGGCATCTGCACGCCCATGCTGCGATAGACGTCCGAGACGAAGCCGCTGCAGTCGCGGCCGTCATACGCGTGGCCCCATCCATAGCGTTCGCCGAGGAACTTGAAGCCTTGCCGAATGATGTTGGTTTCGGTCAGCGGCAGGTAGCTGTCGCTGGTGTCGGCAATGCGTTGCACCAATGCAGGTGAGAAAGCGAGCTTGCCATCCGCGCTCTGCATCGGCAATTGGATCACGTGCGAGGCATAGGGCGACTGGCCGTTCACCGGCTGGTCGGGCGGAAGATCAGTCAGCACGGGTACGGCCACGCCCATATCCAATTGCAACTGCGACACCGCAGGCTGCTCGGGCGTGAATACGGTGGTCACGCTGGCGTCCAGCACCACGCGCTGTGGCTGCTTGCCGGCGTAGCCGAACACCTCTGTCGACGAACCCTCCGCGACGTTTTCGCGACGCGTCCACGCGGCGTAGCGCGGGCTCACCACGAATAGCCACCGGCCATCGCGGCTTTCATGCGCGATCACGACGGGCGTACCAGGGAACTCCGCCGTCTCCTGGAAACGGTCGATGTCGTGGTCGTCCGTCGCGGTAAACACGCGCGTATCGGTCGGGAAGCTGCGCAATGCCGCACGCTGCACCACCAACCCATAGCGCGTGGCCTGCTGGGCGGGCACGCGGTCCAGCGCAAGCTGCTCGGCGAGGTCTTGCTTCAGGGTGGCGGCCACTGGCTTGCCGCCCACGTCGTACAGCGGCTTGGACGGGTACTGCGAGATGTCCTTGATCCATGCGTCCACCTGCTCGCGGGTGAGCGAAGCGGGCAACGACTTCAGGTCATGCATGGACGGGTCAGTGCGCAACAGCCGGGCGTTTTGCTCCGCAATCGTCGCCGGATCGAGCAGCACTCGATCGGGCTGCGCAAGCTGCTTGATCCAGAAATCGGGCGTGAGCATCGCGTTGTTGCTGATGCCGATGATGCCCGAGGGCGGCACCGGCACGGCATCCTGCCCCTTGTCGGCCAGCACGGGCGCCGCGGCGAGAGCGGTGGCTAGACAGAACGCAAGTCGCGATATGAGTTGCATAGTCAATTCCTACGCGATGGCCAGCGACGACATGATCGACGCCACCAGCAGACCGAAAGCGGTACCGAGGATGTAGCCCAGCAACGCCAGCAGGATGCCCACCGGCACCAGCGAACGCGAGTAGCTCGCAGCAAGTAGCGGCGTGGCGGCAACGCCGCCGATGCATGCCAGTGAGGAGATACCGCACAGATAAAGGTCGAAGTGGAACATGCGCGCCGCCAGCGCCAACAGCCCGGCATGAATGGCGATGATGCAGACACCGCACATGAGATACAGCGGCGCCGCGCCGATGCCGTCGAAATTGCTTTGCGAGGCGAGCACTGCCACCACGCTGATCAGCATGGCACTGGAAATGGTGTTGGCGCCGGCGAAACGCGCCAGTGGCGTATGCGCCGCCAGCAAGCCGAAGCCAGTGGCGAGCATGATGGTCCAGGTCGTGGGTGAGACCATGTCCGTCGTTGGCAGCCGTTGCGCAAGCCACGCCGAGCCGGCCCCGACCAGCAGCGCGATGCCCAGCCACAGCAGCACGTTCTCGGGCGTCGTCGGGCCATGGCTGCGGGTTTCCTCCACCACCATGTCGGCGCTCGATTGCGCACGCGCCCATCGATTGAAGGCCGGCGCCAACCGGCCCAGGCCGAACAGCACCACCACCCACATGGAATAGCACAGCGCGTCGGTGAGCAGCGACATGGCCAGCAATCGATCCGGCATGCCGATGGCCTGCTTCACAGCCACCATGTTGGCCGTTCCGCCGACCCAACTACCGGAGAGCGCCGCGAGCGGTTGCCAGGCATTGCCCGACAGCCAATAACGGAACATCAGGAAGGTCACCAGGAACGCGATGAACAGGCACACCATGGTGGAGAAAAACACGGCAAGGACACGCGGCCCCAACCGGAAGATCGCGCGAAGGTCGCAATTGATCATCAGCAGGAACAGCAGCGCCGGCACCATGTGCGCGATCAGCATGCCCTGAGTGGCCCGGATTTCTTCGTTGACCTGCCACAACCCCGTGACCGCCAGCGCAGTGACCAGCAAGTAGGTGAGCACGATCGGCGGCAGCACTTCGAAAAAACGCCATTTAAAGCGCCTTTCCAATGCGGGAAACAGGCCCGCTGCCAGCAACATGACAGCGAGATATGGCCAGGCCGTGTGGATCATGCGTCCCCTCAGGTTCCCCGGATCGCTCGGTCTTGGAATATCTAATTCAGACAGAGTTTGGCCGAAGCATAAATTATTGACCGCTGATTGCAAGCATGCTACACAGCCGTGTCGCCATTTCTTGCAAGGGGACGTGCAGGTGCAGATGGCCAGGCTTCCCAAGTCCTTGCGGGCACGTCGGGTTACGCCCCTTGTGCTGGCCCTCGCCTGCCTGTTCTGTGCCGGCAGCGCAGCCGCTGATTCCGCCCACTTCTCTACACCCGCCCCATCCGTGCAACAGGCCATCGCACTGATCGATGCGGGCCAATTCCAGTCGGCCGAAACTGATATCGCGAAGGCCTTGGCCCAGCCCGAAATGTCCGAGGACACGCGTAACGCGCTGCTGTTTCAGCGCGAGCGCATGCGCCGCATCCTGATTGATTTCACGTTGGATGCTGACGCGGCCAAGGCCCGCATCCGCAAGCAGGTGCCCGACCTCACCGATGCCGAGTTCGCCCGCTGGGACCAGCAAGGCCTGCTTGAGCACATGGTGATCGACGGGCACACGCTTTATTTCAAGCGTGCTCCCGGCAACCTCTTCCTGCTGAGCAAGGAAGCCGCGGCGCGACGCAGCAAGCCGTCGCCCTCCAGCGATGATCCGATGGAAACGCTCAACGAGCACCATCGTGCCGCACGCATAGAGGCACTTGCCACGCACCGCAGCAGCGTCACGCCCAACCACGTTCGCGTGACCGAGAAAGTCACCGTCGATGCGGACGCGGTCCCGGCCGGCGTGACGGTCCGCGCCTGGTTGCCGTTTCCGCGCGAACTGCCAGGTCAACAGGAACACGTGCAACTGGTGGACAGCCAGCCGTCCGGCGCGAAAGTCGCGCCAGCGGCCACACTGCAGCGCACGGCCTATCTGGAGAAGAAGGCCGAAGGCGGCAAGCCCACCACGTTCACAGTCACCTACGAGCTCACCATCTACGCGCAATACCACGACATCGACGCCAACAAGGTGGTGGCACCCAAGCTCACGCCCGAACTGAAGCCGTTCGTGGAGGAGCGCGCGCCGCACATCGTGTTCACCGACGACCTGCGCGCGTTTTCACACAAAGTGGTCGGCGAAGAGAAGAATCTTTATCGCATCGCGCAGAAGCTGTTTGCCGCGGTTGACCAGATTCCATGGGCCGGCGCACGCGAATATTCCACCATCAGCAATCTCAGCGACTACACGCTCCACGCCGGCCATGGCGATTGCGGCCAACAGACCATGTTGCTGATTACCCTGCTGCGCCTCAACGGCATTCCCGCGCGCTGGCAGTCGGGCTGGATTTTTTCGGACGGCAAATACAACAACATTCATGACTGGGGCCAGCTTTACCTCGCGCCCTATGGCTGGGTTCCGATGGACGTGACATTCGGCCAGTTGCATCCGGACAAGGGCGACGACCCGGCGCTGCAGTGGTTCTACCTGGGCGGGCTCGATGCGTATCGCATCGCCTTCAACAGCGACTTCAGCCAGCCCTTCACTCCACCCAAGCAGCACTTCCGCTCAGAGACCGTGGACTCGCAACGCGGCGAGATCGAATGGCGTGGCGGCAACGTGTACTTCAATCAGTGGGACTACGACTTCACTTGGCAGATTCTGCAGGCGCCTGAGCGCACCGGCGGATAAGCGACTCGCATCAACGACGGCGGAACCAGGAGAGACGGGGAAATGGTCAGTCGTAATTTTTTCAGGACCGTGCTGTGCATGACGCCTGGCCTGGGCATCGCTTCGATGGCCGTGCCTTCCACGCATGCGGGCAACAATGACAACACGGTGGTTGGCCATACCGATGCGGGCGCCGTCGTCACGATCAACCATGGACAGACGGGTTTCTCGCGCACCGTCACGCAGCAAACCATTGCGGTGAACCAGGATCTGCGGACCACCATTTCCGACAGCACGAGCACAACGTTCCAGCAGCCGCGCCTTGCACAGCTCACGGTGTCCATGGATTTCTAAGATGGCCTCCCCATCGGCAGCCCGCCTCGTGCGGGCTGCCGTCTTTTTTCCGCCGACCGGTACCATCACACCGTCATGAACGATCCCTCTCCCTCACCACACAAGGTTCACGCAACATCGCTGGACGGCGTCGACCTTGCGTCGCTCGCCATGCGCATCGCCACACCGTTCCATGCCTATTCCGCCAGCGCCATCCGTGAGCGAATTGCCTCGCTGCAGCGCGCACTGCATGGCCTGGATGCGCTGGTCTGCTTTGCGGTCAAGGCCAACTCCAGTCTCGCCATTCTCAGCCTGATGCACGAGCAGGGCGTGGGCGCCGACATCGTTTCTTCGGGCGAATTGTGGCGCGCACTGCGCGCCGGCATACCGCCTGAGCGCATCGTCTTCTCTGGTGTGGGCAAGACCGAACAGGAAATGGCCGAAGCGTTGGCCGCCGGCATCCTGCGCTTCAACGTGGAATCCCACGACGAGCTGCTGACATTGCAACGCGTTGCTGCCGCGATGGGCGTGACCGCCCGCGCCGCGGTGCGCATCAACCCCGACGTGGATGCGCAGACCCACGCCAAGATCTCCACCGGCAAGGCCGAAAACAAGTTCGGCGTCAGCATTGACGAGGCCCGTCGCTGGTTCGCGGAGAAGGCAACGCTGAGCCATGTGCAGCTGGATGGCCTGCATGTGCATATCGGTTCGCAGATCCTCAGCCTCGATCCGTTTCGCGAAGCGCTCAGGCGCGTGGCCGTGTTCTGGCGCGAGCTGGAAGCGGACGGCCATGCCATCGCCAGCATCGACGTCGGCGGCGGGCTGGGCGTGTGCTATCGCGAAGGCCACGACCATCCCGTGGACGCAGCGGCCTACATAGCCGTGGTTCGCACCGCGCTGGAAGGCTTCAAGGGCCGCCTGTTATTGGAGCCGGGCCGCTATCTGGTGGCCGAGGCCGGCGTACTGCTCACACGCGTCATTCGCGTCAAGCACGGTGAGCAGCGCAAGTTCCTTGTGCTCGATGCAGCGATGAACGACTTGCAGCGGCCGAGTCTGTACGATGCCTGGCATGACATCGTGCCCGTGCATGGGGAGACACGAGCGATGACCGAGTACGACATCGTAGGCCCCGTCTGCGAGACCGGCGATACCTTCGCCCGTTCGCGTGCGCTGCCCGAATGCGCGGCCGGCGATTTGCTGATGATTCGCACCACGGGCGCGTATGGCGCCTCCATGTCGTCCACCTATAACTCGCGACCGCTCGCCGCTGAAGTGCTGCTGGATCGCGGTCGCTACGCCGTGGTGCGGCAACGGCAGAGCTTCGAAGACATGATCGCCGGCGAACAGCCGGCCCGACACTGGGAGACAGCATGAAGGGCTTGAACATCCTCGGCAGCGCGATCGCTTTGACACTCGCACTGGGCGGTAACGCGACGGCGGCGCAGCAAGATCCGCCGATCACACTCGACACGCACGTGGATATTCCTCTCGCCTATATGCGTGAACCACGCTTCGACGTGGGCAAGCCAACGCAGCTGAAGGTGGATCTGGACAAGATGAAGCGCGGCGGTCTGGACTCCGCATTCTTCATTGTCTATGTGGAGCAGGGCCCGCTGACGCCCGAAGGCTATGCGCACGCGATGGCACAGGCCAAACAGAAGTACGACGACATCGACCTGATGGTGCACACCTACCCCGACCGCATCCGCCTTGCCACCTCGCCGGCGCAGGTGCGCGCCAACAAGGCGGCGGGCAGGTTGTCGGCAATGATCGGTGTCGAGAACGGCTACTCGCTGGGTCACGACATCAAGAACCTCGATGTCGCCTACCAGCGCGGCGCGCGCTACGTGGGCCTCGCGCACATGGGCAACAACGACCTTTGCACCAGTTCGACGCCGGAAGCGAGCCTCGGCGATACGCCGCTGCCCGAGTACAGCATCACCGATTTCGGGCGCAGCGTCGTCAAGCGCGCCAACCAGCTGGGCATCATGGTCGACGTCTCGCATTCATCCGACGCCTGCGTGCGCGAGGTGCTGGCCCTGTCCACCTCTCCCGTCATCGCTTCGCACTCTTCGGCGCGCGCGCTCGACAATCATCCGCGCAATCTTTCCGATGATCTGCTGCGCGCCATCGCCGCCAAGGGTGGCGTGATCCAGGTGGTCGCGGTGCAGGACTTCATCCGGCTCGATCCGGCCCGCGAGCTTGCGCAAAAGGCGCTGCAGGCCCAGGTAGCCAAGCAGGCTGGTGACAAGGAATTCGACAGCGAGAAGCACGAATACCTGCCTGCCTACATCGAGGGCATGAAGCGCATCGATGCGGCCTTGCCGCCGCCGACCGTGGATGACTACGTCGCGCACATCAAGCACATCGTCGAAGTCGCCGGCATCGATCACGTGGGCGTCGCCTCCGATTTCGACGGTGGTGGCGGTGTCGCTGGCTGGAACGACGCCACGCAGACACCCAATCTTACCGCTGCATTGCAGCGCGCCGGCTTCAGCGACCAGGATATCGCCAAGATCTGGGGCGGCAATCTGTTGCGCGTGTGGGGCGAGGTGGAACAGCGCGCCACGGCTGGCCATGCGAAGCATTGAGCCGACCGGCGCGCGGCGTCGATCTGCGTCAAGGATCGCCGCTGCGCTGCTGAGTCTCGCCATGGCCTCGTCCGCCATGGCGGCGACGCAGGACGCGAGCCTCGACGCCATCGTCGATGCGACGATGGCGCGCTATCACCCGGCCGGCCTCGCCGTGGGCGTGATCGATCACGGCAGGATCGTCTACACGCGGACGGTGGGCGAGCGCGTGGCCGGCTCGGGCGAGAAGGTCGACACCGACACGCTGTTCAAGATCGCCTCCAACAGCAAGGCGATGACCAGCGCCCTGCTCGCCCGTCTCGTGCAGGAGGGCAAACTGCACTGGGACGATCCGGTACGAAAGTACCTGCCCACGTTCCGCATGAGCGATCCCTGGGTCACCGAACACATGCAGGTGGGCGATCTGCTCACCCATCGCAGTGGCCTGCGCGAAGGCGCCGGCGACCTGATGCTGTGGCCGGAACCGAATGCGTTCACGCGCAAGGACATTCTCAACGGGTTGGCTTACCTCAAGCCCGCTTACAGCTTCCGCGCCGGTTACGCCTACGACAACCTGCTCTATGTAATAGCCGGCGAAGTCGCCGCTGCAGCGGGACACGACAGCTACGGCGCACTGCTGCGACGCGAAGTGTTCGAACCGCTCGGCCTCGCTCGCTGCCAGATCGGTCGCTGGAATCGCGACACCGTGGGCAACGTCGCGCAACCGCATGGGCGCGAAGGCGAGCACAACGTGGTCGTCAACGCCGACGATGCGATCGTGCCGGACATCACCTCCGCCGCCGCAGGTGGTGTGCGCTGCAGCCTCGATGACATGCTCACCTGGGCACGCAACTGGCTGGCACCCACACCTGCGCAGCTCGCCTGGCTAACCCCTGCGCAACGGCAGATCCTGTGGACGCCCTACACGCCCATGCCGATCTCTCCGCGTCGTCTCAGCTGGGACGGCACGCGCTTTTACGCGTATGGCTACGGCTGGCGCCTCGCCGATGCTGATGGCCAGTTCACCGTGTCGCACACGGGTACGTTGTCGGGCATGTACTCGGCAATGGTCTTGTTGCCGAACCGACAGTCCGGCTTCGTGGTGCTGATCAACAGCGAGGCCGAGGATGCGCGCACGGTGCTCATCGAAACGCTGACCAAGCATTTCACGGCACCCAACGATACGCACGACGTGAACTGGTATGCCGACCAGCTTGCCGCCTCGGCATCGGCACCCGAACACAAGGCACCCCAACCTGTGTCAGAGCCGGCCACGGCCAAGGACTTGGCCGCCCAACTGGGCCGGTGGCGCGACCCATGGTTCGGCGCCATCACGGTGTGCCCTCGCGATGGCGCGGTCCGTTTCACCGCCACCAAGTCTCCGCGCCTTGTGGGTACGGTGATGCGCGCAGGCGATCGCTACCTGGTGCACTGGGACAAGGGCGAGGTTGATGCATGGATGGACTTTCCCGCGCACCCCGGCGAGTCGATGCACATGAGCAAAGTCGATCCGGCCGCTGACTTCAGTAACGACTTCGAAGATCTCGCTTTCCGTCGGGAGCACGGCTGTGACTAGCGTCCTTCGTCCCGCATGTTTCCTTATCGTCCTTTTGTTGGGCACAAACGCCACGGCGGATAGCACGCCGACGCTGTCGCCCGCCAGGACCGCCGAACAAGCAGGGCTGGTGGATATCCGCCAGCTGGTGCCCGACATCACCGAAGACATCAAGTACGCCGGCAGCGACAACTTCGTCGGTACACCTGTGGATGGTTATCTCGCGCCGAAATGTTTCCTGCTCAGGCCGGCTGCCGAAGCTTTGGCACGTGTCGAACGCGATCTGCGCAAGCAGCATCGTCGACTGCAGCTGTTCGACTGCTATCGCCCTGCCCGTGCGGTGGCGCATTTCGTGCGCTGGGCTGGCGACCTGTCCGACCAGCGCACCAAGGCCGCGCACTATCCCGATCTGGACAAGCGTGCCCTGCTCGGCGACTACATCGCGCCGGTATCGGGCCATAGCCGCGGCGCCACGACAGACCTGACGCTGCTGCAATGCGATGCCCGCGATGCGCACTGCGCGCCGCTGGACATGGGCACCGATTTCGATGTCTTCAGCACGCGGGCCAACACCGAATCGCCACAAGCCACAGCTGCGCAGCATGCCAATCGCGCGCTGCTAAGTGCGGCCATGGAGCATGAGGGCTTTCGCAACTATCCGATGGAGTGGTGGCACTACACGCTGTCGCCCGAACCCACGCCCGGCACTATCTATGACGTACCGGTGCAGTGATCGCCCTTCACTTCTGACAAGGTCTGTCCCGATGCGCGTGCTTGCCTTGCTGCTCATCCTGCTTTGCACAGTCGACGTCCACGCCGCCGCACCCGCTGCCGCTGATATCGACGAGATGATGAAGCCTTACCAGGGCGATGCCCCTGGTGCATCGCTGCTGGTGATCAAGGACGGCAAGGCCGTGATGCGTCGCGGCTACGGCATGGCCAACCTGGAAACCCGCGAGAAGGCCACGCCGGCCACCAACTACCGCCTCGCCTCAATGAGCAAGCAATTCACCGCCGCGGCCATCCTGCTGCTGGCCGAACGCGGCAAGCTTGGCCTCGACGACCATGTCCGCCATTGGTTGCCGGAACTTCCCGCGGCGCATGAGCAGATCACCATTCGCCAACTTCTCAGCCACGGCGGCGGCCTGATCGACTACGAAGACCTCATGCCAGCGGACGCGACCGAACAGATCAGCGATGCGGACGTGCTGCACATGCTGGCCACCGAACCGCGCAGCTATTTCGCGCCGGGCACGTCGTATCGCTACAGCAACGGCGGGTATGTGCTGCTTGGCTTGATCGTGGAGCGTGCATCGGGCCAGACGCTACCTGACTTCCTCTCGAAGAACATCTTCCAGCCGCTGGGCATGGCCCACACCCTGCTGTATCAACGTGGCGGCCCTGAGGTATCGAATCGCGCCTACGGCTACAGCGAAGAGAACAGTCACTGGATTCGCACCGACCAGAGCCCCACCAGCGCCACGCGCGGCGACGGCGGCATCTATTCGTCCATCGACGATCTGGCGAAATGGGACGCGGCGCTGTACGACCGTCGCCTACTTTCCGATGCCTCGCGCAAACTCGCCTTCAGCCCACAGAACAAGGTGAGCGACGAAGCGGACGTGGACAGCTACGGCTCCGGCTGGCGTGTCCACGGCGATGTGCTGTGGCATTCGGGCGAAAGCATGGGCTTTCGCAACGTCATCATCCGCTGGCCGAAACAGCGCCTCACGGTGGTATTGCTCAGCAATCGCAACGACCCGGAGCCCTATCGCACGGCGCTGGCGATCGGGCAGAAGTATCTGGGGAATGGAACGTGAGTCTGTCGCGCACAGGGTGCGCTCCTACAGGAGTGCGCCAACGAAGTTTCTGCAGGAGCACACCCTGTGTGCGACCCGGTGTACCTCAACGCCCACCCAATGCAGGCTGGGGAAACGCCAATACATCTGCCGTGTAGCTCTCTACGACGAGGCTAAAGGGGCGGTTGTCCTGATCGAACAACACCGCGCGATGCTGCAGCACGTGGTGCGGAATCGCCAGCTTGCCGGTGGCGACGGGCAACGGCGCACCGTTCTCCCAACCTTGCGGCAACGGCGACCACAACAGTTCGGCCGAGAGCGTCTGGCGTCGGAAATGCAGCGGCTGCACGACCTTGCCGAACGGCATGTCGGTGCTGTCGAGCTCATGGTTCATCGCAGCAGTAAGCCGCGAAGGCACGTACCAGTTGTCCGCTTCGGACAGCACATGCCCACCGCAAGCCAGTTGCACGCGCCGATAGCGCACGGGTTCGTCCGCACCGATGCCGAGTTGTGCACGCGCGCCCTCGGGCAGCGGTTTGTCCTCGCCCTGCACGCGTTCGGCGATAACCTTCGCTTCCGGAGCCAGATGGTGCGCGCCGCACCAGCGCTCCAGCGTCAACGTGGCGCTGGGGTGACTAAGCAGGTCGGCGTTGAGCGATTGCAGCAGCGCCAGCACTTCTACCCGCGAGGCAGCATCGTCGCGCCACACGGGCGCCGTGTCCGGCGAGCGTGCGGATACGGGCGACAGCAGCAGTCCACCACTCAGGCCAAGTGCACACGACAACACCGCACCGCCACGCACCTTTCTCATGCTCAAAGCCCCTTGGCCGCTTGCGCCACAGCGCGAAACAGCGCGCGGCCCTTGCTCATGGTCTCTTCCCACTCGGACGCGGGATCGGAGTCGTAGACGATGCCGGCGCCAGCCTGGACGTGTAGACGTCCATCCTGAATCACCGCGGTGCGGATGGCGATGGCAGTATCCGCATCGCCCCACCAGCCAATCCAGCCGATGGCGCCGGCGTAGATGTTGCGCTTGTACGGTTCCAGCTCCTGGATGATTTCCAGTGCACGGATCTTCGGCGCACCGCTGAGCGTGCCGGCGGGAAACGTTGCCTTGAGCACGTCCATGTAACCCACATCAGGGCGCACCCTGCCCTGCACCTGCGACACGATGTGCATCACGTGCGAATAGCGCTCGACCGCGAAGGACTCGCTCACTTCCACGCTGCCCGTCTCGCTGATACGGCCAATGTCGTTGCGGCCGAGGTCGATCAGCATCACGTGCTCGGCGCGTTCTTTCGGATCGGCCAGCAGCTCGGCTTCCAGTGCCTGGTCTTCTTCCTCGGTGGCGCCGCGCTTGCGCGTGCCGGCCAGCGGGCGTACGACCACCTTGCCGTCCTTCAGGCGTGCGAGGATCTCCGGCGAAGAGCCGACGATCTGCGTATTGCCGAGATCGACGAAGTACATGTATGGCGAAGGATTGAGCGCGCGCAAGGCGCGATACACATCGACCGGTCGTGCGTTGAAACCCACGCTGAGGCGCTGCGATGGCACCACCTGGAAGATGTCGCCGGCGCGAATGTATTCCTTGGCGCGCTCCACCATCGCCTCGAACTCCTCCTTGGTGAAGGAGGACTTGAAGTCACTTTCGTCCAGCGCGGTGGACTGGTTGAGTTGCGGATACGACACGCCGCTCTGGCGCAGTCGATAGACCAGCGCATCAAGGCGACGCTGCGCCTCGGCATAGGCGTGCGGTTTCGACGGATCGGCATGGACGATCAGGTACAGGCGACCCTTGAGGTTATCGAATACGGCCACTTCCTCGGCGAGCATCAGCAGCACGTCGGGCGTGCCCAGCTCGTCGGGGCGATCCCACTGCGCCAGGCGCGGCTCGATGTAGCCGATGGTCTCGAAGCCGAAGTAACCGACCAGGCCGCCGCTGAAGGCAGGCAACTGCGGCAGGCGCGGTACGTCGTACTGCTGGCGTAGGGTTTCGATCTCGCCAAGCGGATCTTCCACGTGGCGACGCTCGGTCACCTCACCGGCGTCCTCCACTTCCAGCTCGTGACCGCGCAGCCGGTACACGCGCTTCGCCGGCAGGCCGATGATCGAATAGCGTCCCCAGGTGGCGCCGCCCTCGACCGATTCGAACAGGAAGGTGTACGGGCCGTCGGCCAGCTTCAGGTACACCGACAGCGGCGTGTCGAGGTCGGAAAACACCTCGCGCACCAACGGGATGCGGGTATGGCCCTGCGCAGCCAGTGCGTCGAATTCGTCTCGGGAGATCACGTGGGGAAAGTCCGGATGGCCAAACGTCGATAGCGGAAAGCGCTGCCCGGGCCGTCATTCCGGCGATGGCCCGACAAGGGCACAGCCGCAGAACGACCCGTGGTGCGAGCCCGTAGGGCCAGCGTAGCGAGCCATCCAGTGTCCGCGCCTTCGTTCAAGTCGCTGGTTCCCGGTGTGGGCCGGGAAAACGGCTCATGCCGAGCCTTCCTGGGGCGGGCATTGTAGGCATAGTCGGCCGACGAACCGAAATCCACGTACGGCTTGTCCACCCGGCGCTGCACGCCTACCCTTGCCCTGTAGCCGCCGACGCGGCATCCGCAGGGGATTCGAAGGGTATGGACCACCGTTGCCTGGTACTTTCCGGCCGCCTGCTTGACGGGCAGGACCCTTCCACCGTCCACGCGCGCCTGGCTGCCGCGTTCGGCATGGAGATGGGGGGCTTCCGCGAGCGCGTGTTCGAGCGTGCGCCCCTGATCATCCGTCGCGGTCTGGATGCCGCCACCGCCGAGGCCCAGATGGCGCAGCTGCGAGGCATGGGAGTGGAAGCCGACGTTCT
Source organism: Dyella sp. OK584 (assembly GCF_057787755.1). Lineage (NCBI taxonomy): Bacteria > Pseudomonadati > Pseudomonadota > Gammaproteobacteria > Lysobacterales > Rhodanobacteraceae > Dyella > Dyella sp. OK584. The sequence goes on along the minus strand of NZ_CM173542.1, from coordinate 1,689,278 downwards.
GCCCGATAGCGACCGCCTGATATGGCTACGTCGCCAGGACCAGGTTCGCGGACCGATTCCCGAGGACACCCTGGCCCGCTACGCACAGCCGGGCGACCAGTGGTGTCACGACGGCGGCCAGACGTGGTTCGCCTGGCAGCCTGTGCCGGACACCATCGTTCCCGCGTCGCTGCCCGAAACCGACGAGGCGCCCGAGGACATCGAGTCAGCCATTTCGACCGGGCCGCATGAGACGCCGCCGCCCTTTGATGTCCATGATCTTGGACACGGCGAACCGCCGCCGCTTCCCCCGATGTCGCCTGTCGGGGCAACCCCTTCGAAGCCACCGATATCCACGCTGGCCATCGCGGCGGCGCTACTTGGCGTCCTGTGTTTGTTGTGGCGCCCGCTTTCACCCATCGCCGTGCTGCTCGCCCTGGGCTCGCTGCTTTATCTGTATCGCCGCCCGCTTCTGCGTGGACGCGCGTATGCGGTGGTCGCGCTGTTGTTGAGCGCCACTGCGTTTTTCCTGTGGATGCAGCGCCCCGCGCCAACGCCGGTAGCGCAGCCCTACGTGCCGCGCCCGCTGCAGCCCATGTCTCCGGGCACGCAGGCAGCGCCCACGGCGTCGTCGCCCACGCAATGCACAGTCCAGTCGCCCGTGCCGAAGAATGACGAGGACCGTTTCCTGCTCACCGGCCAGCGCATCCTCACCGGTCGCGCGCAGCGCAAGGGGGACACGTATGTCGCGGAAGCCGCCGTGTCGGTGGATGACAGGTGCCAGCCCAGCGCATTGCAGCTCTACGTATTCCACCACGGCGTGTTCATCGGCACGGCGCTGGAAACCGCTGCCCTTCTCGCCAACACACGACTGACCGACTTCGACCTCACTGACGACCAGCACCTGCGCGTCACGCTCGCGCAGTGCACGGACAAGCCGGGTGACTGCGCGGCCACTACCGTGCGGCAAATCGCGGTGTTGCCGGGCGGCGGCGGCTGGACGTTGGGCGAGGTGAAGTAGCGTTATTGCCGTTGCAGCAGCGGCAGCTACAGCCGCTGTCGCGGCATGCCGTGCAATTGCAGCGTGAACGCCACACCGCTGCCGTCCTCGAGATTGCGGGCCATGGCTACGCCACCGTGGCGCTCGGCCACCAGTCGCACCACATAGAGCCCCAGACCCAGATGTGGTGCATCGCCGGGCGTCGCCTTGTCGCGCAGGCTCACCAGTGAATCGAACAAGCGGCCCTGCATGGCCGCCGGTAGTAGCTGGCCCTGGTTGGCAAGTTCGATCTCGGCACCATCATTTACCAGACGCAAGCTCAGGCGCATCCAACCGCCATCGGGCGTGAACGACAACGCGTTGTCGAACAGCTTGTCCAGCGCCTGCGCAATCAGCTCCGGTGCGCAGTGCAGGTGCAGCGGCTCAGCGGGCAGCACGGTCTGGAATTGGCGCGTGCCCGCAAGCGGACGATAGGCATCGCTACAACCACGCACGACTTCCACAAGATCGACGTCTTCGGGCTCGGCTGCGGCGATGGCGCGTTCCATGCGACTCGCTTCGCTCATGGCACGCACCAGCGCACCCAGTCGTGCCACACCATCACGTGCACGCGACAGGTAGGGCTGTGCTTCGGGCGGCATGGCTTGCTGCGCCTGCAGCGTGTGCTCGAGGTTGTCGAGCGAAGACTTCACGATGGCCAGCGGCGTATTCAACTCGTGCGAAAGCTTGGACGCCAGCGTGCGCAGGTAATCGGTGTAACCACCCACGACGTCGAACAGCCGCTCAAAGCTGCGGGCGAGATCGCCGATCTCATCCTCGGAACCGGTCATGGGGAAAGGGCCGTCCAGACGTCCATCGTTCAGCTGCGCGCGCTCGGCCGCATCGCGCAACCGCCCCAGACGCAAGCTCAAGCGTGTGGCAAACACCAGAAGGATCGCACCGGCCACCAGCAGTACGCCGAAGCTGGTAAGCAGCAGGCCAAGCAGCGCGCGGTTGGCCAGCAGCGGTACGGCACGACTGGCCTGCTCCAGCAACAGCACGCCACGTACCTGTCCGTCGCGTTCGATCGGCACGGCCGCCGCCAGCACCACGCTGCCGCGCGCCTCGCCCTGGCGCCACAGCGTGGTCGGTTTGCCTTCACTCGCCGTGCGCACCTCGGCCACATCCAGACGTGGAGCGTCTTCCATCCACGGCTCGGCATCTCCCACCTGATCGGCCAGCAGAGAGCGATAGACCAGCGCAGCGAACCAGCCGGGCTGGTCGCCTGGCGCGGTAGTCGGCGTCGCGAGATGCCCTGTCTGCGCCAACAACCAACCCTGCGGCGCCAGTACGCGGGCCTGCACACCGTCAAGCGCGAGCTGTCCCAGCTCCTGGGAGAGCGCCGGCGAATAGGTCTCCAGCGGGCGTCCCTGCACCGCCTGCGGATCACCGCCAGCGCTCGCGTCATAGATCGACAGCCCCAGCGAATCCAGCCCCAGGCTGCGCGGCAAGCGCAGCTCCACGCGATAGCCGCTGCCGTCCTCCTGCCATTGCGCATTGATCAACGCGGGCAAGCCGTCAGCCGGCGGATCGAGCGCCCGTGCCGCCGCTGGCCCGGGAGCGGCACTGGCCAGCAGGTAGCGGCGCGTCAGATCGCCCTTGCCTAGGCTAAGCACCAGATGATCAGCCATGAGCGCATTGGGATCCCCCGCATCGGCGCGCGTGCGCTGCGTACTGCGCACGTCGGCATAGAGGTAGAGCCAGTCGGCGTCCTCGGCCAACAGCAGCTTGCCGCGCTTGTTCAGCGGCTGGCTCCACGGCGTGAGCGGCGCCCAATCGTCAGCGTAACCATCGATGGTGATGGGGTTGGCGGCCTGCTGCACGTACCAGGCCGGACCGCTCGGCGGCAGCGGCGCATCAGTGACCACCAGGCTGCGCGCCATTGCACGCGCCGAGGCGGTGAGTGCCTGCGCCTGACCTTCGCGCAGCAGGGTTTCCATCTGGCGCACGTACAACCAGCCGGCCACCGGCAGGGCCAGTGTGCACAGGGCGACGAGCAGCAGTTTGCGGCGCAGGGTCATGCCAGGACGATACCGAAAACGCAGCTCAATGCTGCGTTTTCGCGGCAGCCGGTGGCACGGAGTGATTCACCATGTAACGCGACTGCTCCACCACCTGCCGGAACAGCGCCAGCAGTTCATCCTTCTGCTTGTCGTCATGCGCGAGCGCCATCGACCAGCTGAAGCGGATACCGGCAGCCAGGCCCGGATCGCAGAACACGACCACGTCATCCTTGTGGTCGGAGCCTTCGTACAACACGCCACGACAAGCCAAAACCTTGTTGGCGAGCGCGAAGACGCCTGCTTTGCCGCTCGGATCGCGATCCAGGTAGTGGTGGCGATCGTCCTGCACCTCGGCTTCCAGCGAGGACAGCTTGGACGGCCATACGTTGAGCACCATCACGCGATCCGGCTCACCGGTCCACTCGCCCTTGTACAACACCTCGTTGACGCCTATGGCTTGTGCATAGACGCAGCAATCCTGCGTCCAGCCATCGGGCAATTCGGTATGAATGACCCAACCCGGTATGTCGCGATCGGTCTTGCCGTAGACCAGCACCTCCTTGTCATTGGCCGCACCGGCGGCCTGTACCGCGAAGGAAAACAGCAACAACACAAACATCCAACACGAACGCTTCATCACGGCTTCCATCGATAGCCCACGCCGTGCACCGTTTCGATGGCGTCGAACTCCGGCGCCACGGCAATGAACTTCTTGCGGATGCGCTTGATGTGCGAAGTGATGGTGGCGTCATCCACCACCAGTTCGGCTTCGCGCATCAGCTGGTCGCGGTTCTTCACGTGACCGGGGAAGCGCACCAGCGTGTGCACCATCCAAAACTCGGTGACGGTGAGCGGAATCTCCTCGCCCTTCCAGGTGATGCGCATGCGTTCGGATTCGAGCTTGAGCGGGCCGTGCTCGATCACCGTTTCGCTGCTGGCGGGCACCTTCAACGATTCGATACGGCGGAACAGTGCCGCGATGCGCGCAGCCAGCTGATGCAGGCTGGTGTCCTTGCTGAGGTAATCGTCAGCGCCCAGGCGCAGGCCGGAGATCACGTCGAAGTCCGAATCACGCGCCGTGAGGAAGATGATCGGCAGCGTGGCCGACTTGGCGCGCAACTCACGGCACAGGTCAAAGCCACCCTCCGGATCGTCACCCAGGCCGATGTCGATGATGACCAGCTCGGGCAAGCGCATCGCGAATGCACCCGAGGCCTCCTGTCGCGAGCCGTAGCCGCGCGTCTCGTAGCCAAAGCGGGTCAGCGCCTCGACATAGTTGGCGCGAATCAGCGGTTCGTCCTCGACGATGGCGATACTGCGGCCCATGGTTTACTCCGGCGTGGCAATGGCGCGCAGCGTGAGGCGTGCGACCCCGGCGCGCAAGCCAGCTGAGAGCGATGCCCGCGTTTCGCCATTTACCGTCGGCAAGCCGCCATAGGGCGTGTGCGACGACGCGACAGGCTCTGCCGATCGTCCATGCCGAGGTGGACGACTTTCTGGGGCGCTTCAGGCGAAACGCAAAATCTCGCACAACGCTGAGACCAATGCTGCCCGCGCGATGGCCGATCTTGCCCGCGTCCTGCCATTTTCGGGTCCCCGTGCATGCCCCAGCGGGTGGCCGAATGGAACCGTCTTCGCAGGAGCTTGAACCATGCGTCCCACCGGCCAGCCGCCCGTCGATCCCAATGCCGAATTGCGCGACTTCGAACCGCTGCGCGTGGTGCTGGCAGTGGGCGCGCTCCTGCTCGGTCTGGTCATGAGCCTGCATTGAGGAGGCCAATCATGAACGGCGATATCGAACTGAACGATCCTTTCCTGTCACCTGCCGTGGAAGGCATGGAGGCGGCTGGTGCGCACGGATGCGCACCGGTCGCCGGGGCCGATGAACCGGACCCGGACTGGCAACCGCTTTAAAGCAACTCGTCCAACCCCCTGGCACGTTCCTTCCCCGCCTCTGGCGGGGATTTTTTGCAAGGCTGAACAAATTTGCGCTTTGGGGAACCAAATGGAATGCGCCCGGTCAGACCTTACGGTGATCGCGGATTCTTGCCGTGGATCCGCGGCTCACTGTGTGGTCTCCTCACACGTCGTTCCGACGAAACTTGTCCCGGCGCTCGCTGCGCCGGGATTTCTTTATGGGCCTCAGGCGCCAGCCGACGCCAGGTTCTGGCGCATCGCTTCGATCACAGCCTTGTAGTCCGGCGCGTTGAAGATGGCCGAACCAGCCACGAAGGTATCCGCGCCCGCCGCTGCGATCTCGCCGATATTGGCCGCCGTGACCCCGCCATCGATCTCCAGCCGAATGGCCCGGCCGCTCTCGTCGATGCGACGGCGCACCTCGCGCAGCTTGTCCAGCGCGGACGGGATGAATTTCTGCCCGCCAAAGCCCGGGTTGACCGACATCAGCAGGATCAGGTCGAGCTTGTCCATCACGTAATCCAGCCAGCTCAGCGGCGTGGCCGGATTGAACACCAGGCCAGCCTGGCAGCCCGAATCCTTGATCAGGCCGATGGTGCGGTCGACGTGTTCGCTTGCCTCCGGGTGAAAGCTGATCAGGCTGGCGCCGGCCTTGGCGAAGTCCGGCACGATACGATCCACGGGCTTGACCATCAGATGCACGTCGATTGGCGCGGTGATGCCGTAGTCGCGCAGCGCCTTGAGCACCATCGGTCCCATGGTCAGGTTGGGCACGTAGTGGTTGTCCATCACGTCGTAATGCACCCAGTCCGCGCCGGCGGCCATCGCCTTGGCGGTGTCCTCGCCCAGCCGGGCGAAATCGGCGGAGAGGATGGAGGGAGCGATGACGTTGGCTTGCTTGCTCATTTCGGTCATTCCTGTAGGAGCGCACCCTGTGCGCGACCTGAGGTTAGGTGCCGGCTGCGGTCGCGCACAGGGTGCGCTCCTACAGGTCGACGCTGAGTTTATTTGAAGCCGCGTTCGGCCTTGACTCGCTCGTACGCAGCGTTGATTTCGCTGGCGCGGGACTCGGCCTGCTTGCGCATCGCCTCGGGCAGGTCGCCCAGGCGATCGGGATGATGTTCGGAAATCAGCTTGCGATAGGCGCGTTTCACCGCCCGGTCGTCCGCGCTGCGCGAGATGCCGAGCACGGTGTATGGGTCAGGCCCTTGCGTACTGCGCTGCGGCGGCACGTATCCGCCGTTGCCGTTGCCATACGAACCGTAGCCGCGCGAGCTGCCCGTGGCATTCCAGGCATAGCCCTTCATCGCCATCAGTGCCATCAGCTCCATGTCGCTCACGCGCAGCGCGAACGCGAGCTGGCGCAGGATGGCCATCTTCTCCGGCGGTGGATTGCCTTCGGCCAGTACGGTCTCGATCACCACGTCCAGCACGGGGAACGCATGATCGCGACGCAGGCCCACCCAGCGACGCAGTTCTTCGATGGCCGGCGTGACGTTGAATTCCGGTTGCTTGCCCGCGTTGAACGCGGTGATGGCCTGTTTGCGCTGCTCGTGCTCCAGGCCCATCCGCTGCATCACACGTTCGGCCACGGCGATCTCGGCTTCCGACACGCGGCCGTCCGACTTGGCCACCGCACCGAGCAACTCAAACAGCGGGCTGATATAGCCACCGGCCTGGGGCGTGGCGCGCCGCCGCTGGCCCTGGCGCAGGCTGTCGATGATGAAACCGGTGATGCCGCCAACCACGGCGCCAGGCAAGCCGTGACCGAAGATCAGTCCGAACAGGGCGAGCCAGAGGGTCCAGGTAAAAGTCATGGGGTGCCTTGGGGTTGCGGCGTTTGCGCGCTGTACCAGCGTGCCAGTTCGTCGAGGTCGGCGTCGCTGACCGGGCCGATGGCGGCGCGCATCAGCGGTGCGTTGCGGCGGCCATCGCGGTATTGCTTCAACGCTTCGCGCAGGTAATCGAGCTTCTGTCCGGCCAGGTTGGGCGCGCCGGGAATCTGCGCCATGCCGGTTTCGCCGTGGCAGGCCGCACACAGTCCGAGGCGGGCCGGCTTGGGCGGCGTGGCAGCGAAGGCGGGCACGCCAGCGATCAACAGCGCCATGACGAGGCCACACGCCCCCACCGTATTGCGCGGGCGAGGCGCGACATCCATGAGGGGCGGTTGGACCATGTCGAAAGACCCGGGCTCAAAAAGCGCCGATTCTAGCAGCCACCGATGCGCTGGCCGAATGCGGGCGAGGCAGCGCGACACGTCCCGCACAGGCGCCACCCGTTACAATCACTGGCTTGATCGCCGGCCCCGGTACGGGCCGCCTCACCGTTTTCCCGTCCTGGCCAGCCAGGCGGCCAGCCAGGAGCGTACGAACGTGCCAACCACCCTGCTGCAATCGAACCTGCCCGGACTGGAGCTGATCCATCGCGGCAAGGTGCGCGACGTTTACGCGCTGCCGGGGAATCGCCTGCTGATCGTGGCCAGCGATCGCCTCTCCGCGTTCGATGTGGTGCTGCCCGATCCGATCCCGGGCAAGGGTGAGATGCTCACGCAGATCTCCAACTTCTGGTTTGGCAAGACCGAGCACCTGGTGCCTAACCACTTGCTGCAAACGCCGCTGAGCGATGCGCTGCCTGCCGGCACCGACCTCAAGCTCTACGAGAAGCGCGCCGTGGTCACTCGCCGCCTGAAACCGGTGCCGGTGGAGGCGATTGCGCGCGGCTACATCATTGGCTCCGGCTGGAAGGACTACCAGGCCACCGGCTCGCTGTGCGACATCAAGCTGCCCGCCGGCCTGCAGCAGGCGCAGCAGCTGCCCGAACCGATCTTCACCCCATCGACCAAGGCCGCCGTGGGCGACCACGACGAGAACGTGAGCTTCGACGCCGTAGTGGCTGCCGTGGGCGCCGACCTCGCCGAGCAGGTGCGCGAGGCCACGCTGTCCATCTACAAGTGGGCAGCCGCGTATGCGGCCGAACGCGGCATCATCATCGCTGACACCAAGTTTGAATTCGGCACCGACGAGGACGGCAAGCTCTACGTGATGGACGAGATGCTCACGCCCGACTCCTCGCGCTTCTGGCCGGCCGATTCGTACCAGGTCGGCATCAGCCCGCCGAGCTACGACAAGCAGTTCGTGCGCGATTACCTGGAAACGCAGGACTGGAACAAGAAGGCGCCGGGTCCGCACGTGCCTGCCAACGTCATCGCTGGTACGTCGGCCAAGTACGCCGAGGCGCTGCAGCGTCTTGCCGGCATTGCGCTCGACTGATGCGCGCTATCGAAGACTGGCTGGAGAGCTACAGCGCCGATCACCAGCATCCGACCAATCGCGCGCTGCACTGGATTTGCGTGCCATTGATCCTGTGGTGCGCAATCGCGCTGATGTGGACCATTCCGGTGCCGCCGATGATTGGCCGACCCGGCTTCTGGTCCGTGGCTGCGCTGGTACTGGTGTTCGCGTGGTACTGGAAGCACTCGCGTCGGCTCGGCGCCGCACTTTTTGTGGCACTGGCGCTGCTGTGCGTGCTGACCGAGTTCGCGTATCGCCAGCTCGGGCCGTCCACACTGCGGCTGACGGCGCTTGGCGTGTTCGTGGTGGCCTGGATCGGGCAATTCATCGGCCATGCCATCGAAGGGCGACGCCCCAGCTTCCTCACCGACCTTGCCTACCTGCTGGTCGGGCCGGCGTGGCTGATGGACAAGTTGCTGCGCCGCGTTGGCGTTTAAGTCCCCTTACTTCCATCCGTCATGTCAGCGCAAGCTGGCATCCAGCGCCTGCGCAACGGTCCAAACAAGGCACTGGATTCCGGCTTTCGCCGGAATGACAGTCATGATGCAGCCACTCTCGGAATTCGCATGACCATCCTGCTTACCTTGATCAGCACCCTGCTTTGGTGGGTGCTTTACAGCAGTATCGGCGCGCTGTTCTTCGCCATCATCGCGTGGACGGTGCTGCGCTGGATCGAGCGTTGCCCGGTGGTGTTCAACCGCACCTATCTCGCCTGCCTGGTGTGGAACCTGATCGGCATGCTGATCGTCGTCGGCGTAGCCATGCACGAAGGTCATACCAAGCCGCCCTACGCACCGTTGCTCGGTTCGATGCTGTTTCGCGGCGCACTGGTGGTCGACATGGTGGTTGGCGTTTTCGTGTTGTGGCGGCTTATTCCGCGCATCGATGCGCGTCGCATCCGTCCTACCAGCGCATGCATGGCAGTGGCTGCGGTCATGGCGGTGGGCTTTGGCGTGGCGACCAATCTGGCGAGTTGAGCCGGCGCTAGTGGAAATCGCGTGAGCGGCTGTCGAGCGATCCAAGCAAATCGCTCATGTCCATCAGCCGATGCGCGATCAAATGGCTGACGCCATCGACCTGTTCCCACTGCCCATCGACGCCAAGCAGGCGCGCTTCCAGAAATATCCGCCGCTGGCGTTCGGCAACCTGGCTCCAGACGACCACATTGATGGGGCCGTACTCGTCTTCCAATGTAATGAAGGTGACGCCGCTCGCGGTCTGCGGGCGCTGGCGCTGCGTCACCAGGCCGGCGGCACGCACGCGCGTGGCATTGGGCTGATGGCGCAGTGCGCGCGAATCCGTGCAGCGCGCCGCGCGCAAACGCGCACGAATCTGTTGCACCGGATGCGGCCCGAGACTCAAGCCAACGCGCGCGTAATCGGCCAGCGTGTTTTCGGCTTGCGATGGCGGTGGCAACACGATCTCCGGTTCTTCCGGGCTGGCATGGCCGAACAACGGCAGCTGCGGCTCGATGCCAGCCATGGCCCAGCGTGCGCGATGCCGATGGCCGGCCAGCCCGCGTAGCGCATCCGCTTCGGCCAAGGCTTCCTGATGGTGCTTGTCGAGGCCGGCGCGCGCGCACAGATCGGCCATGTCCTCGAAAGCGTGTCGCGCACGCGCAGCGGACAACCGGTGTGCCACGTCCTGGCGAAAACCGCGCACCTGGCGCAACCCCAGCCGAATCGCCGGCGAATGAATCGATGATGCCGGGTCAGCTTCCAGCGTGTTGTCCCACTCGCTGTAGCGCACATCCACCGGCCGCACCTTGACGCCATGGCGTTGCACGTCCTGCACGATCTGGCTGGGCTCGTAGAAACCCATCGGCTGCGCGTTGAGCAACGCGCAGGTGAATGCGGCCGGCTCATGGCATTTCAACCAGCAGCTGGCATAGACGATGCCGGCAAAACTCGCGGCGTGGCTTTCCGGAAAGCCGTACGAACCGAAGCCCTTGATCTGCTCGAACAGGCGCGCGGCGAACTCGGCGGTGTAGCCACGCGCCAGCATGCCTTCGGTGATTCGTTCGCGGTGTTTCTCCATGCCGCCATGCCGCTTCCACGCGGCCATCGAGCGACGCAACTGGTCGGCTTCGCCCGGTGAGTAGCCCGCCGCCACGATGGCCAGCTTCATCACCTGTTCCTGGAACAATGGCACACCGAGCGTGCGCTCGAAGACTTCCTTCAGCTCGTCCGACGGATAGTCGACAGGCTCCTCACCGCGCCGACGTCGCAGGTACGGATGCACCATGTCGCCCTGGATCGGGCCGGGTCGCACAATCGCCACCTCGATCACCAGGTCGTAGAAATTCGCCGGCTTCAGCCGCGGCAGCATCGCCATCTGCGCGCGGCTTTCGATCTGAAACACGCCGATGGTATCGGCACGCTGGATCATGGCGTAGGTCTCGGCATCTTCGGGTGGAATCGTCGCCATCGTGAAATCCCTTCCGCGATGCGCGCGCAGCAGATCGAGGCATTTGCGCACGCAGGTGAGCATGCCAAGCGCAAGGCAGTCCACCTTGAGCAGGCCAAGCGCATCCAGATCGTCCTTGTCCCACTGGATGATGGTGCGATCGGGCATCGCGGCATTCTCCACCGGCACCAGTTGCGACAGCGGCTGGTCGGAGATGACGAAGCCGCCCACGTGTTGCGACAAGTGACGAGGAAAATCCAGCAACTCTGCGGTGAGTCTCAGCACGCGCTGCAGGACGGCGCTTTGCGGATCGAAACCGCGTTCACGCAGCCGTTCGAACAACGCGTCCTCGCCATCCCACCAGGCAAAGATCTTGGCCAGCTGATCGATCTGGTCCGTCGGCAAGCCCAGGGAACGTGCAACATCACGTACCGCGCTCTTGCCGCGATAACTGATCACCGTGGCCGCCAGCGCGGCACGATCGCGGCCATACTTGCGGTAGATGTACTGGATGACTTCTTCGCGCCGCTCGTGCTCGAAGTCGATATCGATGTCCGGCGGCTCCTTGCGCTCGCGTGAGATGAAGCGCTCGGTCACCAGGTTGAAGTGCGCCGGATCTACCTCGGTGACGCCGAGCACAAAGCACACGACAGAGTTGGCCGCCGAACCGCGCCCTTGGCAAAGAATGTGCTGGCCACGTGCGTAACGCACGATGTCCCACACCGTGAGGAAATAGAATTCATATTCGAGCTCGGCGATCAATGCCAGCTCGTTCTCGATCTGCTCGCGTACTTTGGGGAGCGGCCCTTCGGGCCAACGCCAGCGGACGCCCTCTTCCGTGAGCTGGCGCAGCCAGCTGGCGGGCGTATGCCCTTCCGGCACCAATTCGGCCGGATAGCGATAGCGCAGTTCCGTGAGGCGAAATTGACAGCGCTCGGCGATGCGCGCGCTTTCTTCCATCAGGTGCGATGGATAGATTGCCGCGAGCGCATCGCGTGTGCGGAGATGCCGCTCACCGTTGCGGAAAAGCACGGCACCGGCCTCTTCCACCGTCTGCCGGTGGCGAATCGCCGTGAGCACATCCTGCAAGGCGCGCCGGCGACGCACATGCATGTGCACGTCGCCCGTGGCCACGACACGGATATCCAGCGAGGCCGCCATCGTTTCGAGTGTCTGCAGGCGCCGCGCATCGTCCGGGCCACAATGCAGCTCGACGGCCAGCCAGAGGCGATCGCCGAACAGGGAACGCAACCATTCGCCATGCTCGCGATCCGGCTGCGCGCCCGGCAGCCATAAGGCGAGCGTGCCAGCCAGGCCGCCAGCGAGATCCCCGCGCACGAGACGGTAATCACCCTTCTCCGCCGCGCGGCGGCCGCGAGTAATCAACGCGCACAATGCCGTATAGCCGTCCAACGTCTCGCACAACAGGACGAACTTGGGTCCATCCAGCAACTGGAACTCGGCGCCGACGATCAGCTTGAGTTCCGTATCGCGCGCAGCCTCGTGGGCGCGCACGATGCCCGCCAGCGAACACTCGTCGGTAATGGCCAGCGCGCCGTAGCCACAAGCCTTGGCACGATCGAACAGTTCGCGCGCGCTCGATGCGCCACGCTGGAACGAGAAGTTCGACAGGCAATGCAGTTCGGCATAGGCAAGGCAACGCTGATCAAGCATCGCCATCGTCATGATGCCTGGAAGGCCCGCAGGCTGCGCCGCACGGCGCAGGGAAGACCGGCCGTCTTGGCAAGCCGCGCGACGCAGCCTGCGGGCCTTCCAGGCATCACCCCGTCATTTGAAATTTCATACGTTGGGGCCAGCCCTGTCTGTCCGCATCCCTTCGGCCCGCCGTCTCGACAGACAGCCAGTCTGCCGTCGCCGACGGCCCTGCGGCATGCGAACAGACAGGGCTGGTGACGATGGCGATACTTGATCAGCGTTGCCTTCATGCGAACCACCCATGCAACATCCAGTTTCCCTGTTCGCCCGGTGCGCAGAACACCCACGCGCATTGTCCTTGCGACGTGCGAACCACGTAGTAATCGCGGCGCATGTCGCCACCATCCCACCAACCGGTTTCCATACGCTCGGGGCCGGCCAGAACGGTAGGTGCCGGGCCACGCAGCGGTATCGGCGCATCGAGTAGCCAGGTGGGACGCAGCAAGGTCTCCGGCTCGTGCGCGTACTTCACGGCATCGGCGGTGGTCTGTGCATGCTCGGGACGCGGGTCGATGGTGCGGCGAAGGCGCCGTATGGCGCGCTCGCCCAGGCGTGCACGCAAACGCTCGCGCAATTGCTCCAGCGGCATGGCGTTTGCCGGCCGCGTGTCGAACAGGTCGCGGCCGGCCGGCACGAAGGGCGGCAACTCGCGGGCGATCAAACGCATGGCCACGACCGCCTCCGGCAGTTGCTGCCGTTCCAGCCGGCCGCGTGCGCACTCGAACAGCAACGCGGCATCGCGTTCAGCCGCAAGCATGCCCACCGGCACGCGCGTGGGTGGCGCGCCGCGATGTTCCAGTTCCACGACAAAGCGTTGCACGCCACCATCGCGCCCGGCCAGATAGGCGGCCAGATCGCCGGTCAGTCGACGCAGTGGAAAGACCAGTGCCTCGACGTGTTCGATCTCGTGCGTCCACTCCATGCGCAGGTCCAGCGAATCGGGCGGCCGATAGCCGTCCATCAACTCGGGACCGGCACCGGTGAGTCGATCCAGGTGATCAAGCAGGTCAGCGCCAAAGCGGCGCTGCAGCCCCGCGCGCGGCAGGTGCAGCAGCTGCCCCAGCGTGCGGATGCCCATGGATGGCAAGGCCGCGCCCGCGTTATCCGGCAAACGCGCATGGCGTATCGCGATGGGCACCAATGCACGATGCAAGGTATCGGGCGTCATCACCGCGAGGCCATCGTGCACACCCGCCAGCACATGGGCGGCATGCGCGCTTGGCGCCAGCGCGATGCGATGGCGAAAACCCAGTGCATTCAGGTCGTCGCGCAGCTGCGCCTCGAAACGCGGCCATGGCCCGAACAGGCCCAGGCTCTTGCTGACTTCCAGCACGATGGCATGCGGAAAAAGCGCGACGTCGGAGCTATAGCGATAAGCCCATGCGGCAAGAAAACGATGCCAGCGCGCAGCGGCTTCCGGATCGTAATCGACCATCTCGAACTGGCTCAGCAATGCCTGGGCGGCCGACAACTTCTGGCCGGGTCGCAAACCCGCTGTGCGCGCCGGCATGTTGGCGGCGAACACCATCCGCGCCTGCGCCGGCCCACTCACCAACACCAGCGGCGCATCCGACGGCGGACGTCGACGGAGGACACCATCCAGCGCCAGATGCGGCAGCAATACGCAGGCCCACAGCATGATGCGCCCTCCTCACGACCAGCCGACGGACAACGGCACGGGCTGGCTGGGCGCATTGCCACCACGGCATTTGCGCACGCGCACCTGCGGTGATGGTTCCGTTTCCAGTTCCAGGCGCAAGGCGGCCGGCGAAGCCTGTGCGAGATGGCGCCGGTCGCGAAACGCAAACGCGAGCGCCTTGCCGGTATCGGCTGCCACCTGCAGGCGCCGCAACGCGCGATCGTCCGCATGCGTCGGCCACGCCAGCACGGCGGCGCAGCTACCCGAACGCAGGCACTGCTCGGTGGTCCACAACGCATCGCGACCATCGGCTGTGATGATGTCCACGCACGACATCACCACGCCGCGCGCTTCCCAGCCCGGCACATACGGCACATAGGGCGGCGCGATCACCATCACGGTGCGGCCGGCCTGCGTGTATCGCGCCAGCGTGGGCAACACCAGTTGCAACTCACCGACGCCATCGGCAGGCAGCAGGATTTCCGTCAGGGCCGCACTGGGCCAACCGCCGGTGGGCAGCGCGGCATCAAGCGTCGCCCAACCGGTCGGCTGATCGCTGCTCGGGATCGGCGCAGCCCTTCCCTGCCAGACCTGGCGGCCTTCGATCAGCGAACGGAGTGCGACGACGTTGCTCATGACGACTCAGCGCAAACTGCGCAGGCACTTGGTCACGACGCCCCAGATCTCCAGGGTTTCGCCTTCCTTGAATACGATGGGCTTGAAGTGCGCGTTTTCCGGCAACAGCGCGATGTGGCCATCCACCTTACCCAAGCGCTTGATCGACAATTCGCCGTTGACGATCGCCACCACGATGTCGCCCTGTCGCGCATTGAGCGCGCGATCCACGATCACTTCGTCGCCATCGAAGATGCCTGCGCCGATCATCGACCAGCCAGACACCCGGATGATGAACGTGCTCGGCTCGTGTCCGGGCAGCACCAGATGCTCGTTGAGATCGACGACCTCATCGACGTGGTCGTCGGCGACGCTCGGTACGCCGGCCGGCACGCGACTGGTGAAGGCGGTCAGCGCCACTGTCGACGGCATCAGCGAGACCGGGCGCGGTTCTTCCAGCGACGTCGATTTGCGATAGGCCTCCAGATAGGCCAACACCGTTGGCACCTGGCTTTCCGGCACGCGAAGACGCTGGCTGGGCTCGCCGGCTGGGCGACCCGCGCCGGGACGCGATCCACCGTGATCGGAAGGAGACATGAAGTGACCTTGATTGCCGGGACAACAATCAAGATACCACCAGAACTATCTCAGCGAGTGAGATACGAAGGCTCTGTTACCGCATCTCCGCACGAGGAAGCCCGATGCGGATGGAACCCGGGTATTGGCCCGGGATAAGCCAACAAAACTCGCCTGGAATGACGCTACCGCGAGATTGGCCCCTCACCCTGCCCTCTCCCCAAAAGGGAGAGGGAATTACGTAACGACTCTACCCTCTCCCCGGAGGGGAGAGGGAAAGGCTATGAGCATTACACCGTCTGCGGGTTCGGCTTGTCCGGATCGAGCTTGTAGGTCTTGATGGCGCGGGCGACGTCCTTGGCGTTGACCTTGCCTTCCTTCGCCAGCGCGGCGAGAGCGGCCTGGGCGATCCAGTAACGGTCGACCTCGAAGAACCCGCGCAGGTGGGCGCGAGTGTCGGAACGGCCGAAACCATCCGTGCCCAGCACCGTGTAGTGCGTGCCATCGGGCATGAACGCGCGGATCTGGTCGGCGTACTCGCGCACGTAGTCGGTGGCCGCGACGGCCGGACCCTGGCGGCCCTGCAGCAGGCCGGTCACGTACGGCACGCGCTGCTCGGCTTCCGGATGCAGGCGGTTCCAGCGCTCGGCGTCGAAACCGTCACGACGCAGCTCGCTGAAGCTGGGGCAGGACCAGATGTCGGCGGTGACGCCGAAGTCCTTTTCCAGCAGCTCGGCGGCAGCGATCACTTCACGCAGGATGGTGCCCGAACCCAGCAACTGCACGCGCGGCTCGCCCTTCTTCGGCTTGCCGGCATCCTTGAACAGGTACATGCCCTTGATGATGCCTTCCTCGGCGCCCCTGGGCAGGTCCGGGTGGCTGTAGTTCTCGTTCATCACGGTCAGGTAGTAGTACACATCCTCCTGCTCCTGCAGCATGCGGCGGACGCCGTCCTGCATGATCACGGCGATCTCGTAGGAGAAGGTCGGGTCATAGGACACGCAGTTGGGGATGGCACCGGCAAGCAGGTGCGAATGGCCGTCTTCGTGCTGCAGGCCTTCACCGTTGATGGTGGTGCGACCGGCGGTACCGCCGATCAGGAAGCCACGCGCGCGCATGTCGCCAGCGGCCCAGGCCAGGTCGCCGATGCGCTGGAAGCCGAACATCGAGTAGTACACGAAGAACGGCAGCATCGGCTGGTTGCTGATGCTGTAGCTGGTGGCCGCAGCCATCCACGCGGCCATGCCGCCGGCCTCGGAGATGCCTTCCTGCAGCACCTGACCCTGCTGATCTTCGCGGTAGTACAGCAGCTGGTCGGCGTCCTGCGGACGGTACTTCTGGCCGAACGGCGCGTAGATGCCGATCTGGCGGAACATGCCTTCCATGCCGAAGGTACGCGCCTCATCGGCCACGATCGGCACGATGCGCTCACCAATCTGTTTGTCGCGCAGCATCAGGTTCATGCCGCGCACCAGCGCCATGGTGGTGCTGATCTCGCGATCGCCGGTGCCCTTGGTGATCTGCTCGAACGCCGACAGTTCCGGCGCCTTGAGCTTCACGTCGGTCTTGCGGCGACGCTGCGGCAGCGCGCCGCCCAGCGCGCGGCGACGCTCCATCATGTACTGCACTTCCGGAGAATCCTTGCCCGGATGGAAGTACGGCACGTCGGCCAGCTGGTCATCCGGCACCGGGATATTGAAGCGGTCGCGGAAGTGGCGCACGGCCTCGGCATCGAGCTTCTTCTGCTGATGCGTCGGGTTCTGCGACTCACCGGCGGCGCCCATGCCATAACCCTTCACCGTCTTGGCGAGGATCACGGTCGGCATGCCCTTGGTCTTCACGGCCTGGTCGTAGGCCGCATAGACCTTGTGCGGATCATGACCACCGCGGTTGAGGCGCCAGATGTCGTCGTCCGACAGGTTGGCCACCATCTCGCGCGTTTCGGGGTACTTGTTGAAGAAATGCTCGCGTGTGTACGCGCCACCGAAGGCCTTGCAGGCCTGGTACTCGCCGTCCACGGTTTCCATCATCAGCTTGCGCAGTACGCCCTTGGTATCGCGCGCGAGGAGCGGATCCCAGTAGCTGCCCCAGATGACCTTGATGGCGTTCCAGCCTGCGCCGCGGAACACGCCTTCCAGTTCCTGGATGATCTTGCCGTTGCCGCGCACCGGACCGTCCAGGCGCTGCAGGTTGCAGTTGATCACGAACACCAGGTTGTCCAGGCCTTCGCGGCCGGCCAACGAGATGGCGCCGAGCGACTCGGGCTCGTCGGTTTCGCCGTCGCCCATGAAGCACCAGATCTTGCGATCGGTCTTGGGCATCAGTCCGCGGTGTTCCAGGTACTTCCAGAACTGCGCCTGATAGATCGCCTGGATGGGACCAAGGCCCATCGACACCGTCGGCACCTGCCAGTAGTCCGGCATCAGCCAGGGATGCGGGTACGAGGACAAACCACGACCGTGGCCGGCCACTTCCATGCGAAACAGATCGAGCTGTTCTTCGCTGATGCGGCCTTCGAGGAACGAGCGGGCGTAGATGCCCGGGCTGGAATGGCCCTGATGGAACACCAGGTCGCCCGGATGATCGGCGCTCGGCGCACGCCAGAAATGGTTGAAGCCCACGTCGTACAGCGTGGCCGACGAGGCGAAACTGGCGATATGGCCACCCAGCTCACCCGGCTTGCGGTTGGCGCGCACGACCATGGCCATGGCGTTCCAGCGAACCAGCGTGCGGATGCGCCACTCCATTGCCGCGTCGCCATCCATCTTCGCCTCGTGACCCGGCGAAATGGTGTTGACGTATTCGGTGGTCGGATTGAACGGCAGATAGCCACCCGCGCGACGCGTCGAATCGACCATCTTCTCCAGCAGGTAGTGCGCGCGCTCGGTGCCGTCGTGATTGATCACCGCATTGAGCGATTCGACCCATTCCTGGGTTTCGGTGGGGTCGAGGTCCTGGTGGAGGATGTCGTCGAGCTGATCCATGGGGAGCTTCTCTCCGCGGCGCCGGGGGGTTGGCGCGGCTGTAGGTGGGCGCCTCCGGCATGGGAGGCGGGGAACCCTTCGAGTTTAGCTCCGGCGTGGTTTTTCGCCAATTGGATCGAGACAATACGGGGGCGAATGGCTGGAAGCGTCGATTGGGTGATAGGAGGCAACGGCCAACGGGCAATCAGGCGCACCTGTGCATCATCCCGACGAAAGTCGGTATCCGGCGCCTTCGATGGGTGGCTGGACTGTCCCGGGTACATGGCGGGCGCTTCTTGCTCGGCTTCTTCTCTCCTCGATGGAGGGAGTCGGAATGCGAGACACTCTTGCCTCAAAAAAAACGAGGCCACACGGGCCTCGTTTCGAACACACACAGGTACAACCGGCCGCTCAGCCGCGCCCCGCTTCCCGCGGTCGGCAGATCGGCGCATGCGCCGCCGCGAGGTGCGCCATGGCTGTTCCACGGCGCACCCGCAGCCTTTCCTTACGGATCGAACTTCTTCTCCACACCCAGCTGTATCGACTGGTTGTCCTGCGTACTGTTGTCGAGGAGATTCTGGTACTCCATGCGCAGGGACCATCCGCTCAACGTCTGCAGCATCACGCCCGCACCGACCAGCGTGTGGTTGCGCGATTGGTTGCCCAGCGAGGCCGAGTACAAGGGGCCGCCCAGCAGATCGGCGTAGCGCATCGCGGCCACACTGGAACCCTGGAAGTCGTGCCTGAACTCCGCACGCAGCTGCGGCATCCATACACCATAGTCGCGCTTGGCTACCCAAGAGGCACGCAGGCCCAGCACACCCGTGCTGGTCTTCACCGTCTGGCTCGCATAAGTCAACGCATAGGTGTCATCGCCGTGCTCGGTGTAGCTGTCGAGGCTGGCGCGGGCGAAGTCGAAACGACCGTAGGGCGACACCAGCGTGCCGTCCTGTGCGTGGTGCTCATAGCCCACCGACAGTGAGGCGAACAGCTGCTCGCCGTCCCGGTTGCCATGCACGGTGTTGCCGTTGTCCGTGACATAGCGGCGCGCATCGAACGACATCCACTGATAACCCGCCATCGCGTCGACATACACCTTCGGCAATGGCCTGTAGCTGCCATAAATGGCGGCACTGTAGCCATCCACTGCACTGCGGCTGCCATGGTGACCAATGTCCGAGGCGTCATGGCCATAACCCATGCCGGCACCCACCGCGAACGTGTCACCGAAGGCGCGATCCGCACCCATGCTGATGCCTGAGGTGGTGAAGTCGATACCGTTGTCGCTCGTGCCCGGCTGCGTCTTGCCGAAGTTCACCGCACCGCCGGTCCACACCGACCACTCGCCCACCTTTCCGGTGCCGCGCGAAGCATCGACGGACGGAGGTTCATCAGGCTGCATCCAGTAGCGGCGGCTCCACTCATCACCGCTGCCGCGCAGGCCCAGCATCGGGTCGCGGTTCTGGCGCGCACTGGCGGAGCTCAGGCTGATGCCGTTGGTGAACCCGCCAGTGGTCGCACCGCTGTGCAGTGTTTCCAGGCGGCGCTGGAAGTTGTCGATCTGGCCCAACGCCAGACGACGAGCCGAATCCGCTTGCGCCGCGAGCACGCCGAGCACTTCGGCGTCCTTCGACGGATCACTGCGCCCCGTCACGCTGATGGTGACATTGGCCGCTGCCGAGGTGGCGTACGCATTGCTGAGCGTATAGCTCACCTGTGCCTGGCCACTGAAGGCACTGTTCGCGGTGAAGTCGAGCGCATAACCCGACGCCGTGCCGTGGATGCTGGCACTACCGGCGTTGGAGGGCGAAACAGCAACGAGCGTCGCAGCGGTGAACGGGCCGCCGTGCGCGGTGGCGGTCAGGTCGACCTGCACCGTGCGTCCGGCCACCACACTGGCGCTGAGCGCCGCAGGCAGCGGCACCGGGTTCACCGTGATGGTGACGTGCGCCGGCTGCGACGAACCGAACGGGTTGGACAGCGTGTAGTCCAGACCCACCGTGCCAGAAGCGTTGAGCGGCGCGGTATAGACAATGTCCGTACCGCTCACGGTGGCCGTACCCGCGGTCGGTGCGGTAACGATCGCCACCGTCGTGAACGGTGCGCCCGTAGCGCCCTGCGTTGCGTGAATGGTCACCGATTTGCCGCCCAGCACGGTGGCAACCTGCGCCGCAGCCACCGGCAACGCCAGCGGCGTCACCGTCACGCTGACCGTGGCTGGCGCGGACGTACCGCCGGGGCCGGTCGCCGTGTAGGTGAAGCTGTCGCTGCCGAAGAAGTTGGTCGTCGGCGTATAGATCACGTTGAGGCCGCTGACCGTGGTGCTGCCATGGGTCGATGCCTGCGCCACCGCAATGCTGGTGATCGGACCGGTGTCGTTGGCGGTCACCGGGATGGTTGCTGGCGCATTGGCCACAGTCGCAGCGGTGTCGTTCACGACGGTCGGCACGGGCTGGTTGATTCCCAGCGAGTACGCCTGAGTGCCGCTGAAGCCGAGGCCGTCCGTCACCTTGATCGTGAAGTTGTAGCTGCCCGGCGTGGTCGGCGTACCCGACAGGCTACCCGCGCTGCTGAAAACGGCCCCTGGCGGCAACGCGCCCGACGTGAGGCTGTAGGTGTAGCCACCGCTGCCTCCGCTCGCACTCAGCGTCTGGCTGTAGGTGACGTTGGCCTGGCCGCCCGGCAACGTGGCCGGCGTCATGACGATGGTCGGCGCCTGCACGGTGAACGTGTAGGCCCGGCTACCGCTGAAGCCCAAGCCATCTGTCGCTTTGACAGTAAAGCTGAAGGTGCCCGCCGCGGTCGGTGTGCCGGACAGGTTACCGGCGCTGCTGAACACCACACCTGGCGGCAGTGCGCCTGCCGTCAGGCTGTAGGTGTAGGTGCCATTGCCACCACTCGCATTGAGCGTCTGGCTATAGGTGCTGCCGCCGCTACCCGCGGGCAGCGTGGCTGGCGCGATGGCGATCGTCGGCGCCTGCACGGTAAACGTGTAGACCTGGCTGCCGCTGAAGCCCAAGCCATCTGTCGCCTGGACGGTGAAGTTGAAGGTACCCGCCGCGGTCGGCGTACCGGACAGGTTACCGGCGCTGCTCAATGACACGCCTGGCGGCAGCGCGCCCGCCGTGAGGCTGTAGGAGTAGCCGCCAGTGCCACCGCTCGCACTCAGTACCTGGCTGTAAGCGACACTACCAGTGCCTGCGGGTAACGCGGTCGGTGCGATGACGACGACAGGTGCTTGCACAGTCAGTGTGTAAGCCTGGCTGGCCGAGAACGGCGCGCCGACACCCGTACTGCTATCGGTGACCCTGAGTGTGAAGTTGAACGTGCCCGCCGCCGTCGGCGTGCCGGAAAGCACGCCATTGGACGACAGCACCACACCCGGCGGCAGCGTGCCCGACACGAGCGAATAGGTGTAGGGCGCCGTGCTGCCGCTCGCGGTGAAGGTATGGGTATAGGCCGCCTCTGCCGTGGCGTTGGTCAGTGCGCCTGGCGTGAGCACCACCGTGCCGGCACCCACCGTGACGCTGTAGGCCCGGCTGCCGCTGAAGCCGCCGCTGTCAGTGGCACTGATGGTGAAATTGAAGGTTCCCGCTGCCGTAGGCGTACCGCTGAGCACGCCCGAGGATCCGCTCAACGACAGCCCCGTCGGCAATGCCCCCGCACTCACCGCATAGGTGAAGGTGGTCGGCAAGCTTTCGGACGCACTGATGGCCTGGCTGTAGGCGACGCCGATGGCGGGTGCGGGCAACGTGACCGGCGACACCGTGATCGTGGGCGCGCTCACGGTGAGCGTGTACGTGCCCGCGACGGAGAACGGTGCGCCGGTGCCGGTCGAGCTGTCCGTCGCCGTCACGCTGAAGTTGACCGAACCGGCCGTAGTCGGCGTGCCGGCAAGCGTGCCGTTGCTGTTGAAGCTCACACCCGAGGGCATCGTGCCGGCGTTGATCACCAGCGAATAAGTGTATGGCGCCGTGCCATTGGCGCCCGCGAACGTGAAGTTCAACGCGCTACCCACAACCCCGTTGAGGGCCGTGCCTGATGTGGGCGTGATGGTCATCGTCGGTGCGCCCACGGTGATGCTGTAGGCACGGCTGCCCGTATAGGGGCCGGTGCCGACGCTGCTGTCGGTCGCGGTGACGGTGAAGTTGTAGGTGCCAGCGCTGATGGGTGTGCCGGAGAACACACCGCCGCTGCTCATGCTCAAGCCGGCCGGCAGCGCGCCGGCAGTGACGGCGTAGGTGTAGGAGGCGGTGCCGCCGGATGCGGTCACGCTCTGCGAGTACGTCGAACCCACACGCGGGTTGGCCAGCAAGTTTGGAGCCAGCGTGATGGTCGGCGCATTGACCGTCAGCGTCAGCGTGCCGCTGGTGGCGCTGAACGGCCCGGTACCGGTGCTGCTGTCGGTGGCGTTCACCGTGAAGCTGTAGGCGCCGCCCGAAGTGGGCGTGCCTGACAGCGTGCCGTTGGTGGCCAATGTGATGCCCGACGGCAAGCTGCCTGATGCGAGAACGTAGGTATAGGGCGGCGTGCCGCCGCTGGCGCTGGCGACGGATTGGCTGTAGGCCGCACCCACAGTGGCCGCGGACGGATTAGCCGGGGTGTATGCGACGGTCGCTGGCGACACCGTGATGGTCACTGTCGCCGGCGCGGACGTGCCACCGGTGTTGGTGGCGGTATAGGTGAACGAGTCCGGTCCGGAATAGCTGAAGGTCGGCGTGTAGGTCACGCTGGTGCCGCTGACCGAGGTGGTGCCATGCGCTGGCGCCGTCGCGACGGCCACCGAAGTCGGCACACCGCCGGTAATGTTCAACGTGATCGGGTTACTGGCGCTTCCGTGCGCCACCGTGGCCGAGACCGCGCCGGCGACCGGCGGCGGGTTGGTCACGGCAAGTGAATAGTTCACCTGTTGCGTATGGCCATTGCCGGTATCGGTGACCTTGATGACGAAGTTGTAGTTGCCTGTGAGCGTCGGCGTGCCCGATAGCACGCCTCCGCCACCGAGGCTGAGGCCACTGGGCAGCGGACCGTAGGTCAGGTCCACTGCATAGCTATAGCTGCCCGTGCCGCCGCTGGCGGTGATGGTCTGGCTATAGGCAACGTTGAGGCGCGCACCGGGCAAGCTGGCGGGAGTGACAGTCAATCCGCCATTGATCACCAACGTGTAGCTCTGCGTGCCGACGTTGGTGCCGTCGCTGGCGGCGATGGTCAATGGGAAGGCGCCACCCTCGGTGGGTACGCCCGATATCACGCCGGTGGTCTGGTTGAGGCTCAGTCCCGTCGGAAGCGAGCCGGACTGCCCGGTATACGTATAAGGCCCACCATTGCCACCGCTGGCGGTGATCTGCTGCGAATAGCTCGCACCTATCGTGCCCGAGGGCAACGACGCCGGCGAAATGGCGATCGGGCTGGAGGAGCCTAGGCCAATGGTTATATTGACCAGAACGGTCGCGCCCGAGTCGTCCAGGAAACTGAAGGAGTCGCTGGTCGCGCTGCCGTCTGTGTTCGTATAGGTCACGAGGGTCGATGCACTACCCGGCGCCTGCGGCCCGGCCGTGCCGTGCGAAGGCTGCTGCACGATGCCGCTGGTACCGAACGGCGAGCAGAGGGAGACATCGATGCTGACCGTCCCCAGCGCTGCCACCGTGGCGCTCTGGGTGGGGCAGTTGGCATGTGCCAGACCGGTCCAGAAACACGATGCCAGCAACAGACCAAACCAAGCGAAAAAGCGTTTTTTAGACGCAAACGCCATCCACGGCGAAGACACCTTCGCGAAACGAAGCATGCTTGTACTCCCTCGAGCCCCTGTCGCGCGTGCCATTGGCTAGCGCACGCGCCCCGAAATCCCTGGCTGGCCTAAGTCTCCCTGAAGACCCTCAAGCCAGTCCCCCATCTCCTACTGGCCGGCACGCAGCCGACCGCATCGAGCATTCTGAGGGCGGCGGAGGCCTATTGACGATAAGCCATTCGCCACATTGCAGTCGCAGAGGCGTTGATACACATTACCCGCGCTTCACCATCCACAGGGGAACAAGATGGCGGACTATTTCCTCGGGCAGATCATGCTCGCGGGCTTCAATTTCGCGCCCAGAGGTTTCGCGCAGTGCAACGGCCAGTTGATGCCAATCAACCAGAACCAGGCACTGTTCTCACTATTGGGCACTTTCTACGGCGGCGACGGCGTCAACACCTTCCAACTACCCAACCTGATGGGCCGCACGCCGCTCGGCGCACTGGCCTCGCGGGACCCCAGCTGGTCACCGCCGACCCTGCCCATCGGCACCATGGCCGGCACGGAAACGGTCACCGTGACCACCGGTCAGCTGCCGATGCACAACCACCTGGCCACGGCCACCACCACGCAGACCGGCGGCGTCAAGAACCCGACCAATACCATCTACGGGGCAGCGAGTGAGGCGCTTTACGCGCAGGACTCGGGCAATACGGTGCCGCTCTATGCATCGCAGCTTGGTACGGCCGGCGGCAATCAGCCGCACGAAAACATGCAGCCATTCAACGTGCTCAATTTCTGCATCGCGATGACGGGCGTGTACCCGTCGCGCAGCTGAAGTCCCCGAGGGCCTAACTATGACGACACCTTTTTTGGGCGAAATTCGCCTGTTTGCGTTTCCGCGCGTGCCGACGGGATGGTTCGCGTGCGATGGCAGCCTCCAGCCGATATCCCAGTACGAGGCTCTCTACACTTTGCTGGGCACCACCTACGGCGGCGACGGCGTCAACACTTTTGCGGTACCCGACATGCGCGGTCGCGTTCCCCTGCACCAGGGCAACGGCCAGGGTCTCACGCCGCGCGTGATGGGCCAACTCGGCGGCACCGAAAACGTCACGCTGCTGTCCGGCCAGATTCCCACGCACACGCACACGCTGGGCGCCACCACAGCCACCGCAGCAGCCACGGTACCTGGCCCCACGCAACTGCCGGGCACACTCACCGGCGACACCATGTACGCCACCAGCCTCACGGGCGCCGCCAGTGTCGCCATGGCGGCGAACGAGGTAAGCCCGCAGGGCGGGAACCTGCCCCACGACAATCTCATGCCTACGTTGACCGTGTCCTATTGCATCGCATGGGCAGGCGTCTTTCCCTCGCAGTCCTGAGCGCGACCAAGGCAAGGTCCAGGAGATATCCATGACGACACCCTTTATCGGCGAGATCCAGTTGTTCGGGTTCAATTACGCGCCCGTAGGCTGGAGCCAGTGCAACGGCGCACTGCTGCCCATCTCGCAAAACACCACGCTGTTCGCGCTGATCGGCACGAACTACGGCGGCAACGGCACCAATACGTTTCAGCTGCCCAACCTGGCATCGCGTGCCGCCTGTAGCCAAGGCCAGGGGCCAGGGCTGACCCCACGCGATCTCGGCGAACCCTTCGGTGAATCGAGCGTTTCGCTAACCGGCTCGCAGATGCCCATCCATGCGCATGTCTTCAACATGTATGCGCAATCAGACTCCACCAAGCGCAGCAATACACCAGCGACTGGAAGTGCATTGGTGGTACCCGGCCTTGCCGCGCCGTTCCAGCCGTCGGCCACGCCAACCACCAACTTTGCTGGCGACATGATCGCGCCGACGGGCGGCAATCAACCACATGACAATCAGCAGCCCTACCTCGGCGTGAACTACTGCATTGCCATGACCGGCGTGTTTCCCTCGTTCGATTGATCGGCGCACAGTCCACATTGCCTGCTTTCCCGAGCGAGCGGGAAAGCAGTGCAACGCCCTTCGCCGCGCCGTCCGGCTTTGTCCTCCGCCGCGCGAACCTTGCCGATCTGCCTTTCCTGCGCGCCCTCTACGGCCTGCTGCGCGCCGACGAATTGCATCAGGCACCGTGGCCTCAGAGCATGAAGGACGCCTTCATCGACAGCCAATTCGCCCTGCAGCACCATCACTTCGTTACGCAGTTCCCCCGCGCGCATTTCCTGTTGCTGGAACGCAACGGCGAGCCTTGCGGGCGTTTTTATCTTGACGATGACGAAGCCGGTGACGCACACATCATCGATATAGCCCTGCTTCCCTTGGCCCGCGGACAGGGCGCCGGTAGCGCCCTCATCCGTACCACCCAGGCACTCGCCGCCGCAACGGGACGCGGCGTGCTGCTCTATGTGGAAAAAAACAACGCGGCGGCGCAGCGGCTTTATCAGCGCCTCGGCTTCCGTCAGGAAGGCGAGGAGGGCTTCCACTATCGCCTGCGGTGGTCGGTCAGTTGAATACGGCCTGGTAGAGAAAGCCGTTGCGGTCACGTGCGACCGGCACAAGAAAAATCCCGAACGTTCCCAGCTCCGCATGCATCATCTGATACGTCTTCTGCGGGAACAGGACGGCCGCTTCGTGGCGAAAGATCAGCGAGAACGGTGCGCGCACCATGCCCTGGATGGGCTTTATCGGTAACGGCGTCGCCTCCACCAGTGCGAACGTTGCGTTCCCCATCTGATCCAAGGTCACGGTGAACGTGTCGCCCACATGTCTCGCGAAATGATCCAAACCCAGGATTTGCATCGCGCCGCCCCTACGCCGTCGATGAGTGAACACGAAGTGTCGCACAGATGAGGAGCGACATCGCCTGCCAGCCGACGTCGCGGAGCATGCATCGTCGCACGTCAGCAAGAGCGCGCCTCATGGATGTCGGGGGACGAATATGCCGTCCGCGCACTGCTTACATCTCACGCACAACCGTAGAAAAGGAAACGGGGCCGACGCGGCCCCGTTTCATCGTGGCAACGAATACCGCCGATCAGATCCGCCGTTCGCCCTGGTGGGCCGCGCGAATCTGCGCATCCACCGCCGCAATCGCCGTCATGTTCACCACACGACGTGGCGTCGCCGCCGGCGTGAGGATATGCGCCGACTTGTCGATGCCCATCAGGATCGGTCCAATCGCCACGCCATCCGTCATCACCCGCACCATGTTGTAGGTGATGTTGGCGGCGTCGATATTGGGCATCACGAACAGATTGGCGCGGCCGCTCAGCGTGGTGTTGGGGAAAATGCGGTGGCGCAGTGTCTCGTCCCAGGCGGTATCGGCCTGCATTTCGCCGTCCATGTCGAGCTTGGGTACGCGTGCCTGAAGGATCTCGCGCACCTTGCGCATCTTCAGCGCGCTCGGGTTGTCGTGGCTGCCGAAGTTGGAGTGCGACAGCAATGCCACCTTCGGCTCGATGCCGAACAGCTTCAGGCGATAAGTTGCCTGCATGGTCGCATCGGCGATCTGTTCGGCAGTCGGGTCGCACTGCACGTGGGTGTCGAGGAAGAACCACGCACCCTGGTCGTTGATCACGCCGGTCATGGCCGAGGTGCACTGCACGCCCGGGTCCAGGCCGAACACGCTGCGCATGTAGCCGAGCTTCTTGTGGAAGCGGCCAACCAGGCCGCAGATCATCGCGTCCGCTTCGCCGCGCTCAACCATCAGCGAGGCAATCAGCGTGGGGCGCGAGCGCAGCAGGTTCTTGGCGGCGGCCGGCGTAACCCCGCGACGCTCGGTCAACGCGTGGTACTGCTGCCAGTAATCGTTGAAGCGCGGATCGTCATTGATGTTGGTGAGTTCGAAATCGACGCCTTCGCGCATGCGCAGGCCCAGGCGCTCGATGCGCGTATCGATCACATCCGGGCGGCCAATCAGGATCGGAAATGCCAGGCGCTCGTCGATCACCGTTTGCACGGCACGCAGTACGGTCTCTTCCTCGCCTTCGGCGTAGACCACACGCTTGAGATCGGCACGCGCGCGTTCGTACACCGGCTTCATCAACAGGCCGGTGCGATAGATGAACTGGCCCAGCTTCTCGATGTACACCTCCATGTCCACGATCGGACGCGCGGCGACGCCCGAGTCCATCGCCGCCTGGGCGACGGCCGGCGCCAGCATCACCAGCAGGCGCGGATCGAACGGACGTGGAATGAGGTAGTCGGGGCCGAAGGTCGGTACATCGCCGCCGTACGCGCTCGCCAGATCACCGGCTTCCATGCGCGCCAGCGCGGCGATCGCGCGCACGCAAGCGAGCTTCATCGCCTCGTTGATGCCGGTGGCGCCGACATCGAGTGCGCCGCGGAAAATGTACGGGAAGCACAGCGCGTTGTTGACCTGGTTCGGGTAATCCGATCGGCCGGTGGCGATGATGCAGTCCGGGCGCACTTTCTTGGCGTCTTCCGGCGAAATTTCCGGATTCGGATTGGCCAATGCCAGGATGATCGGTCGCTCTGCCATGGTGGCGACCATCTCCGGCTTGAGGATGCCGCCGGCGGAAAGACCAAGGAACACATCCGCGCCAGCCACGATTTCGGCGAGCGTGCGCTTGTCGGTGTCGCGCGCATACCGCCGCTTGTCCGGGTCCATGTGGTCGCGGCCGGTGTACAGCACGCCCTCGCGGTCGTAGGCGAGGATGTGCTCGGGCTTCACGCCCAGCGCCACCAGCATGTCCAGGCAGGCGATGCCCGCCGCGCCGGCGCCGGTGGTGGCCAGCTTCACGTCCTCGAGCTTCTTGCCCACCACTTCCAGCGCGTTGAGTACGGCCGCGCCCACGATGATGGCGGTGCCGTGCTGGTCGTCGTGGAATACGGGGATCTTCATGCGCTCGCGCAGCTTGCGCTCGACGATGAAGCACTCCGGTGCCTTGATGTCTTCCAGGTTGATGCCGCCGAAAGTCGGTTCCAGCGAGGCGATGATGTCGACCAGCTTGTCGGGGTCGCGCTCGTTGATCTCGATGTCGAACACATCGATGCCGGCAAATTTCTGGAACAGCACGCCCTTGCCTTCCATGACCGGCTTGCCAGCCAGCGGGCCGATGTCACCCAGGCCGAGCACCGCCGTGCCATTGGTGATGACCGCCACCAGATTGCCGCGCGCAGTCATTTCGCTGGCGGCGTTGGGGTCCTCAACGATCGCCTCGCAGGCATAGGCCACGCCGGGCGAATAAGCCAGTGCAAGATCGCGCTGGGTCACCATGGGCTTGGTGGCAGCAACCTTGATCTTGCCGGGGCGCGGAAGGCGGTGGTACTCCAGAGCAGCTAGACGCAGTTCTTCGGGAAGGGCCATGGGATGCGTTGATCGAATGTGATGGGGAGTCGGAGCCGTGGAAAACGGCAAGCGCTGATGGTATCACCCGGCTGGCGATACCCCATGGAGCAATGCAGCGATCCGGTCACGTATGGCGCTTGTCATCCGGCCGAAAAACGGGGCGCACATGCATGGCGGAACGGTTTCTAAAGGCTCAGCGACAGCGTCTCCGCCTGTACCTTGCCCATGTGAATGCGGTTGACGAACAGTGAAAACGCCAGTTTTCCCGCCAGACCGTGCACGTGTTCCATCCAAGGCGGCAGCCACCTCGGCGGCGCGATCGCACCGGATTCGAAATGTGACTGCAAGCTGATTACGTCATGCAGCGCCAGCTTGCCCGCGAACAGGTGCCGCAGCATATCCATGCGCCGCTGCTTGAGTGCCCAGCGAAAGAACGTGTGCACGGTGAGCAGGCCTGACAGGTACACGTTGTCCTTGGCGAACGCCGCGCCGCCGGTCAGTGGCACGCCACGAAACACGCGCTGCGCGGAATGGAAACTGTCGGCCGGACTCTGCCCGCAATTGCTGAAGAACTGGTAGACCTCGACGAAGTCCGCGCCATTGAGCGCCATGTCGATGGCCAGGATACGCAAGCTGATGCGTTTCAAACGCGAAATGTCGATAGCACCGGACATCAGCTCCGCAAACACGGCCAGGCCTTCCTGCGTGGCTGTAACGCGCGGCGAGGTGCGCCCCAGCGAAGCGAGCAGCGGCTGTGCGCGGCCATTGAGTGCGGTAAGCGAATGCACCAGCGCTTCGTGCGCCAGCAGCTGGTGGCGGTCGTATTCGCTGAAGCTGGTGCCGCCGCGCAGGCGGATGCGTGTGGCGCCGGCGGCAGCCTTGGCGGTCAGTTCCGGATCCACTTCTACCGAGATGAGCTCTTCGCCAAAGAAGGCGTGCAGCGTCTTGCTCAGATCAGCGCGCAAGTCGTCGGCGGAAATGTTCACGCTGATGTCATCGGCGATAAGGTCCGAGCCCAGCTCGTCGGAAAGCTCCACGAAATAGCGCGCTGCGTCGAGATTGCTGCGGTCGCTACCGGGAATTACGTCGCCAGGCCGACCGTAGAGCACGATCGACGGAGCGGTGACGTTTTTGGTACCCACCGCTTCCAGCATTTCGGCCGCGATACGCCAGGACTCCGCCGTGCGGCACAAATACTCACCCAGCGGATCGTCGTAACCGGCTTCCCGTTCAATCGCCGCAAGTTCCGCCCGCTCGTCGGAAAAGTCCGGCGTCTGATAGCTCACCTCCGGCAGCGTGAACTGCCCCTTGGCGTAGGCGGTGATCATGCGATCTTCCAGCGACGCCGGCCACGCCACCGTGGAAAGAATTCGAATGCCCCTCACCGCCGCCAGCAGGCGCTGGTCGAGATCTGCGTAACGCTGCAGTTCGGGACTGAGGCTGGCGCTGACGACGCTCATGCCGGCCTCCGGCGCAGCGTATCGATGCGCTCAATCAGGTCGGTAGCGATGGGATTGGGCTTGAACGCGCTAAGAAAGCCCCGCGGACGGGCTGGCATGAAGCTTATGGTCTTGCCCAGGCGAGAGGATTCGGTACGCAGCATCAAAGTGATGCGCGGCGGGTTGGTCATGGTGGAAGCGTTGACGTTGATGACGTTGGCCAGATCAATGCGCGACTGCTCGCCGCGGTTCTTCACCACAAGCTGGTCGCCGTCCAGCCAGACCTCGTCGACCAGGTCGAAGAGCAGGCGCTTGAACAGCACGAAGCCGATCACGGCCATGAGCACCGGCGTCACCATGGAAGGCCACAGCGCCGGCCGATGTGCGGTGGTCGCGCCAATGCCGATCCACATGACGAGGAAGATCGCCAGGAGGCCAAACCAGAACACGGGAAAAACCCGCTTGTAGATAAACGTGGAAGGCGACGAAAGCCGCTGCATGCCTGCACCCCGGGCCATGGTGCCCCGATAGTAGTGCTTTCCGGCCGCTCCGCCGCAAAACTGCGGCGGTCAATTATTCGCGATCGCGCGAATTGCGATGTCCATGCGGCCGGACCACGGGGCGGCCGCCGCGCTGCCGGCGCAATTTCGCCTCAAGCGTGGTGGCCTGCTCCTCGCGCTCGTCGCGCAGCTTCAAGTAATTGCGCCAGCGCTCGGCGGACAAATCACCGCTATCGAGTGCAGCCTGCACCGCGCAACCCGGCTCGCTGCCATGGCCGCAGTCAGCGAAGCGACATTGCGCGGCAAGCTCGTCGATATCGGCGAACAGGTCGAGGTTCTCTTCCCCGGTGAGCTTGAGCTCACGCATACCCGGCGTGTCGATCAGGCAGCCGCCGCTGGGCAACTGCAACAGGGCGCGGTGTGTCGTGGTGTGGCGGCCGCGACTATCGTGGTCGCGCACCTCCCTGGTAGCCATTCTCTCAGTGCCCAGCAGCGTGTTGGTGAGCGTGGACTTGCCCGCACCGGACGAACCCACCAGCACCGCGCTGTCGCCGAGCTGCAGGTAGGGCAGCAGCATCGCGATGCTGCCTGGATCCTTGCCGTTGATCGCATGAATCGGGGTGCCCTGTGGCAATCGCTCGCGCAACGCAGCCAGCAGTTCTTGCGCATCCTGGCGAGTGTCGAGCTTGCTCAGCAACACCACCGGCTGCGCGCCAGAGCCTTCGGTCAGCGAGAGATAGCGCTCGATGCGGGCCGGATTGAAGTCACCGTCCAGGCCGGTGAGCACCAGCACATAGTCGATGTTGGTGGCGATGATCTGACGCTCGTAGCGCTCGCCGGCCGCCGCACGCGACAGCACCGTGCGGCGCGACTGCACCGCCACGATATGCGGCGGCTTGCCGTCCTCGATCTCCACGAAATCGCCCACTGAGGGCCGGTCCGCGGGATCCAGGCTGCGCTTGAGGAAATGGCCCGCCGGCTGGGCACCGAACAGGTGTTCGCCATCGTGCAGTTCATAGCCCGCACGATGCTGCGCCACCACGCGGGCCAGCTGCCGGCCTTCTGGGGGTAACGTGTCGCCGCGCCAACCGATTCTGCGCAGTCGTTCGATGATCTGGGCATTCGTCATGCGCGGATTATGCCCTGCCCGCAAGAAGGCCGTCAGAGCGCCCTTTTTCAGCCCTTTTTTGGGCCCCACTGGCATCCCTACGCTGTTAGCATGCAGTCACACCCCGGCGGCATACGCCGGCGACAACGAAGAATCAAAGGACGCTCGCGTTGGCCTCGATCAAACCCAGTGCGCACCTGGCGGATGTGCGCTACGAAATTCGTGGCGCACTCACTCGGCGATCGCGCGAGCTGGAGGCTGCTGGCCTGCCGATCATCAAGCTCAACATCGGCAACCCGGGCCGCTACGGCTTCGAAACCCCGGCGCACCTGCGCGAGGCCATTGGGCGACACTTGCAGGACAGCGAAGCCTACGGTCACGAGCAGGGTCTGGAAGAAGCTCGCGAGGCCATCGTCGCGCAACAGCGTCATCGTGACGCGAAGGGCGTGGAAGTTGAGCGCATCTTTGTCGGCAATGGCGTCAGCGAACTGATCGATCTCAGCCTGCGCGCCTTGCTGCAGCCGGGCGACGAGGTGCTGCTGCCTAGCCCCGACTACCCGCTCTGGAGCGCGGCCACCATCCTCAACGACGGCAAGCCTCGCTACTACCGCTGCCTGGCCGAACATGGCCATCTGCCCGATCCGGACGAAATCGAGTCGCTGGTGACGGCGCGCACGCGTGCGCTGGTGCTGATCAACCCGAACAATCCGACAGGCGCCGTGTATCCGCGCGAGTTGCTGGAGCGCATCGTCGCCATTGCGGCGAAGCATCGCCTGCTGCTTCTCAGCGACGAGATCTACGACGAGATTCTCTACGACGACACGCCGTTCCAGCCGCTGGCCGCGGTGGCCGGCGACCTGCCTTGCGTGACCTTCGGCGGCCTGA
Source organism: Dyella sp. OK584 (assembly GCF_057787755.1). Taxonomy (NCBI): domain Bacteria; kingdom Pseudomonadati; phylum Pseudomonadota; class Gammaproteobacteria; order Lysobacterales; family Rhodanobacteraceae; genus Dyella; species Dyella sp. OK584. The sequence goes on along the minus strand of NZ_CM173542.1, from coordinate 1,656,173 downwards.
GCAAGGTGCATCGTGCCTGCGGCTACCGCGTGGGCTGGATGAGCCTTTCCGGCGACCCGTCGCGCACCGCCGACTACCGCGATGCGCTGCAATTGCTGGCTGCGTTGCGACTGTGCGCGAATGTCACCGCACAGTGGGCGGTGCGCCCCGCGCTGCAGAGTGCGCCGACCATCAGCGCACTGACCGCGCCCGGCGGCCGCCTGCACGAAGCCCGTCGCGCCGTGCTGGAAGGCGTTGCCGCCAGCCAGTTCCTTGACATCGTGTCGCCTTCCGGCGCGCTGTACGCGTTTCCGCGCGTGCGCGCCGACCGCGTGGCCGAATTCGACGACAACGCCTTCGCCTTGCGGCTGCTGGAAGAAGAGTCGGTGCTGGTGGTGCCGGGCAGCAGCTTCAACGTGCCGCATAGTCGCCACCTGCGCCTGACCTTGCTGCCGCAGCCGGATCAGATCCGCGAGGTGTTCGAGCGTATCGAGCGCGTGCTGGCTGGCATGGCTGCGGCGCAGAAACCTCGCGTCGCCGTCGCCTGAGTGCGGCGCGTGCGTTATCTCGCACTGGGCGATTCGTATTCGATCGGTGAGGGCGTGCCCGAAGCCGGGCGCTGGCCCATGCAGCTGGCTGATCGGTTGCGCCGCGAAGGCGTGGCGCTGGACGATCCGACCATCGTCGCCACCACCGGCTGGACGACCGACGAGCTATCCGCCGCCATGGATAGTACGGTGTTCGATCCACCCTACGACCTGGTCAGCCTGTTGATTGGCGTGAACAACCAGTATCGCGGACGCGGTGCCGAGGACTATCGCGATGAGTTCCGGCGCATGCTGGAACGCTCCGTCGCGCTGGCTGGACAACGCTCCGCGCACGTCGTGGTGCTGTCGATACCCGACTGGAGCACCACCCCGTTCGCGCTGAACAGTGGCCGCGACAGGACGCACATCGCCAACGAGTTGGACATCTATAACGCCATCGCCAGTGACGAATCCCGGCGGGTTGGTGCGTACTGGGTGGATATCACCGGCATCTCGCGCCAGCACCCTGAGCTGCTGGCCGATGACGGCCTGCATCCATCGGCAGCGCAATACGCGATGTGGATGCAAGCAACCCTGCCCGCCGCACGGGCCGCCCTTTTGTAGGAGCGCACCCAGTGCGCGACCATCCGGCAGGATGGCCGGTTTGCACAGCGCCAGCTGCTCGAAGGGCGAGGGCCAAGGATGGACCGCGAGACAGCCAGCGGAGCGGTGACGACGAAACACTGCGGTCGCGCACTGGGTGCGCTCCTACAAGGGATTCGCCGGCCCACGGACCGCAACCGCATTGCAACCATTCCGCCATCGTGCGGTGACGTAGCGCGGGCATTCTGGCATCCCGGTGACCACCGGGAGAGACTGCTCATGGCGACCTTTCACTGCCGCAGTGCCTTTATTTCCGACGTGCATCTGGGTACGCCGGATTGCAAGGCCAGCTATCTGCTCGACTTCCTGCGCAAACTGCGTTGCGAGAAGTTGTACCTGGTTGGCGACATCATCGACATGGAGGCGCTCGCGCGTCGCACCTGGTGGCATGCCGACCACGGTGCGGTGATCGCCGAGGTGCTGGATATGGCACGTCGTGGCGTGGAGGTTACCTACATCCCCGGCAACCACGACGCCCCAGTGCGCGGGTTGTCCGGTCAGAGTTTTGGTGGCGTGAAGATCGCGCTGGACGCCGTGCACGAAGGCGCGGACGGGCGTCGCTACCGCGTCAGCCATGGCGACGAATTTGATCCGGAGCACGTCGGGCGCACATGGATGGTGCACCTGGGGGAAGTGATGCATCGCTTCATCTGCTGGACCAACCGCCGGGTCCACGCGATGCGCCGCCGCCTGGAACTGCCCTACCTGCCGCTGTCGATCATCGTGAAATCGCATATCGGCAAGGCGCTGGCCTATATCCGTGCCTACGAAGAGCGCGTGGCCAACGACGCCCGCGAACGCGGCTTCGATGGCCACATTTGCGGCCATATCCATTTCGGCCACGTGCGCGAGATGGGCGGCGTGCTCTATCTCAATGACGGCGACTGGGTGGAGCACTGCACGGCGCTGGTGGAGGACCACACCGGCGCGATGGAGCTGGTCCACTGGAGCGAACAACACGCCCCGCTGGGTCGCGCCAGCCGCGAGCTGGTGCTGCCCTCACCGGCCGCCGCCCTGGCGCTGGCACCGCTCACGCGCAGTCGGCTGGATCTGGGCGAGCTACGGCCGGCCGCGTGATCCGCCTGGCACCCACCGCCGCACCTTGAAGCTTCGGCGGGCGGCGGCATATCAAGGGGGCTACAATTTGCCCTCTTTGCCGGAGTTTTCCATGTCCCTCGACAGCCCCACCCGCGAACGTATCGAATCCCTGCTGCAGAGCCACCGCGTGGTGCTGTTCATGAAGGGCACCCGGAACCAGCCGATGTGCGGCTTCTCCGCTGCCGCCACCAACACGCTGAACGAGCTGCTGCCGGACTACCACACGGTGAACGTGCTGGAAGATCCGGAAATTCGCGAGGGCATCAAGGCCTACGGCGACTGGCCGACCATTCCGCAGCTTTATGTGGGCGGTGAGCTGGTTGGCGGTGCCGACATCATTCGCCAGATGTACGCCAGCGGTGAGTTGCACCAGCTGTTTGGCGCGGCAGCGCCGGATCGCACGCCGCCTGAGATCACCATCACCGACAGGGCCGCCGAGGCAATCCGCCAGGGCATCACGAATACGCAGGGTCTGGCGTTGCATCTGGAAATCGGCCCGGACCATAGCGCCGGTTTCCAGCTGGCGCAGCCAAGCGACCACGACATCGTGGTGACCGCCAACGGCATCGAAGTGCATTTCGACCCGGGCAGCGCCCAGCGCGCCAAGGGCATCGTGATCGACTGGGTTTCCACCGTGCAGGGCGAAGGCCTGAGCCTGAAGTTTCCGGGCGCGCAGGAGATCGGCTCGCTCACCGTGCACGAACTGAAGGCCCGCCTGGCCGCCGGCGACATCACCTTGGTGGACGTGCGCCCAGCACACGGTCGTGCCCAGGCTGCCCCGCTGCCACAGGCTCGTATACTGGAAGAAGAGGGATACGACACCCTCGCCGCCTTGCCCAAGGACGCGCCAATCGCCTTCATCTGCCACCACGGCGTCTCCAGCCGCGGCGTGGCAGAGCGCTTCGCCGCGCACGGCTTCACCAAGGTCTACAACGTCGAGGGCGGCATGGATGCATGGGCCAGCGAGATCGATACGTCCGTGCCGCGTTACTGAAAAAAAAGCATTCGTTTTTTTAATCGATCTCAAGAGCGCCCACCCTGTGGGCGCTTTTTCGTTTACGTCAACGCCGCGTGAAATTCAGCATTCATTCATAAAAATGATCGTCATGACGATATATGCCGCGTATTCATGACGGATGCGTCGCATGTTCATGCGAATAAGACGACAAGATGCCGTAAGCATTCTTTTGCGATGGCTCAATTCTCTGTAACGGCTAGGATTTTTTCCTAGCAATAACCGTACTGAATGCGAAGCCGTAGTTCGCATGGAACTGCAAGTTTTTACGAGTCCAAAAGACCGTTTCATCACCGTTGTGTAACGTTTCCGCTACACGTAACGTCGATGACGCGACGCGATACGACGCCTTGAGCGCGATCTCGTGACGCTGGGGAGCAATACGAAGGCTGACATCACCACTACCTGCGCGAAAGCGCGGTGGTGCGGGATTTTTTGGCCAAAAAAACGCTTGCAGCCTTTCACGCTGCACTTTCAGGGGAGCCGCGGCGATCAGCCGTGCTTGCCGCTCAACGGAGGGTGGGTAATGCAGTTGAAGAAACATATGCGAGTCCCGAATCACCGCAAGATCGCGTTCGCGATCGGACTGGCGCTCAGCGTCGGCAGCGGCGCCGCACTGGCCCAGAGCAACGCCACCGGCGTGATCTTCGGTAGTGCGGAACCGGGCAGCACGGTACAGATCGAAAACACCGGCACTGGCCTCAAGCGCGAAATGACCGTCGATGCCAGCGGCCGCTATCGCGCCAGCTCGCTGCCCATCGGCGAGTACAAGGTGTCGCTGCAGAAGAACGGTGCGACGGTCAGCTCGCGCGATCACGTGCAGACGCAGATCAGCCAGGGCACCGAGGTGTCCTTCGCTGCCGCAGCCGCACAGAACGCGCAGAACCTCGCCGCGGTGCAGGTGGTAGGCAATGCCCTGCCCGCCATCGACGTGTCCTCCGTCGACTCGCGCACGGTGATCAACGCCGACCAGCTGTCCAAGCTGCCGATCGATCGCACGTCGATCAGTTCGGTTGCACTGCTTGCGCCGGGCACGATTCAGGCCGCTCGCGGCTACGGCAACGCGCTTTCCTTCGGTGGCTCGTCGGCATCGGAGAACGCGTACTACATCAACGGTTTCTCGGTTACCAATCCGCTCACCGGCGTGAGCTCGCGCCAGCTGCCGTATGACGCTATCGACCAGGAGCAGGTGCTGATCGGCGGCTATGGCGCCGAGTACGGCCGCTCCACCGGTGGCGTGATCAACGTGGTGACCAAGCACGGCACCAACGAATGGAAGGGTGACGTGCAGGTGCTGTACACGCCCAGCGACCTCGCTCAGGACCCGCGCAACGTCTATCGCACGAACGGCTCGCTCTACCAGATCGGTAACGCCTACAGCCTGCGTGACAGCCAGGGCATCCAGTACTCCGGCTCGATCGGCGGCGCGCTGGTGAAGGACAAAGTGTTCTTCTTTGCTGCAGCCGATGCCATCTTCCACAACGGCTACTACACCGGCCCGATCGGCAGCAACGACGACGAGCACGATCACAACAAGACCACCCGCTGGCTGACCAAGGTCGACTGGAACATCACCGACAACCACATCCTTGAGTTCACCGGTATCGGCGACACCGAGCAGACCAACTCGACGATCTACGGTTACACCTACGGCGTGGGCCGCACCGACTTCCTCGGCACGCAGTACACGAAAAATTACAACGGCACCCAGACCAACGGCACGCCGGGCGGCAACGTCTACATCGGCCATTACACCGGCTATATCACCGACAATTTCACCGTGAACGCCATGTACGGCAGGAGCGATTCGCCGCACGTGCAGACGGTGAACGGTGCGGGCGGCGTGGCCTGCCCGCCGATCACCGACAACCGCACCGAGTTCGCCAACAACCCGCAGTCGGGCTGCACGGTGGGCTCCACCACGGTGCTCGCACCCGGCTCCAAGGACAGCACCACCGGCTGGAGCCTCAATCTCGAATATCGCCTGGGCGACCACGACATTCGCGCCGGCATGGACAACTACCAGCTGCGCGCCACCTGGGGTAGCGCGCCCGTGGGTGGGGCTTCCTACTTTTATAACGACGTGGGCAATGGCCAGGTGATTCAGCAGCGCCTGATCAACCTCGGCCTCGACCCGGCGCAGTTCAACCCGGCGCAGTACCCGAACGGCTATTACGTCGAACAAACGGGCCTGAGCACCGGCACGTCCGCTCGCACCGCCCAGCGTTCGGAGTTCGTCGAAGACAACTGGCAGATCAGCGATCGGTGGCACGCCTCCATCGGCCTGCGCAACGAGCAGTTCACCAACTACAACGGTATCGGCGTGTCTTACGCCAAGTCGCGCCATCAGCTTGATCCACGCCTCGGCGCCACCTGGGACGTGTATGGCGACAGCACGCTGAAGGTCTATGCCAACGCCGGCCGCTATCACCTGGGCCTGCCCACCTCGGTCGCCGTGCGCGGTGCGGGTCCGTCCACCTATCCGTCGCAGTACTTTGCCTTCTCCGGCATCGACCCGACCACCGGCCTGCCGACGGGCCTCACCAACACCCCGGCCTCGGGCGTGTACTACCTCAACGGTGCCAATGGCGTCCCGCCGGATGGCAAGACCGTATCCGCCCAGCAGCTGCACTCGTACTACCAGGACGAATACATCCTGGGCTTCGACAAGCAGCTGACCGAAGACTGGACCGTGGGCGCCAAGGCGATGTATCGCAGCCTGCGCAGCCTGATCGACGACGATTGCGATTCACGGCCGCTGCAAGCATGGGGTGATGCCAATGGCCTGAGCGATCAGGTCGCCGCAGGTATCGCGCACAGTACGGGTTGCTGGCTGTTCAACCCGGGCCGCGCCAACACTTTCCTGTTGTCGCCGACGTCGGGCCAGTACCTGAGCGTGCCCCTTACGGCCGCGGAAATGGGCTTCCAGAAGCCCAAGCGCGACTACTACATGTTTGATATGTACGCCGAACACCAGTTCAACGAGAAGTGGTACGGCCGCGTCGAGTACACCTTCTCGCGCAGCTACGGCAACTCGGAGGGGCAGCTGGATTCGGACATCGTGCAGGCGGACGTGTCCACCACCGAGAGCTGGGACTTCCCGGAAATCATGGAGAACACCAACGGTCCGCTGGCAAACGACCAGACGCACCAGCTGCGCCTGCTCGGTACGTACAAGCCGACGGAGGAATGGAGCTTCTCCACGGTGACCCGCATCGCCTCCGGCACGCCGATCAGCTGCCTCGGCACGCGTCCGCTGTCGGCCGGTGGCGATCCGTATGGCTATGGCGCCAACTACTTCTGGTGCAACGGCCAGCCGGCGCCGCGCGGTTCGGAGGGTCGCACACCGTGGACCTACACGATTAACGTCAGCACCGCCTGGCGCCCGGCACTCTTCAATCACCAGGTCACGCTGACGGCAGACATCTTCAACCTGCTCGGTTCTCAGCATGTAACGCAGTACTACGAAACCGGCGAGACGTCCGCGGGCGCCCCCAACGTGAACTTCCTGCGGGCCCGTTCGTTCCAGGATCCGCGCTACGTTCGCCTCGGCGCGCGCTACGACTTCTCGCTGTAACTGAGACAAAGCTCCAGGTGGCTGCCCGACGAGTCTGGGCAGAATGCTTGGGGTGTCTTCCCGAACTTTGGCCGCCGGTGCTCCCGGCGGCCCTCTTTTTTGGGGCAATAGGTCGCTGGAAAGGTTGGCGACGGCAAACGGGCATGGCCCCCTGTTAGCATGTCGGGATCGTCCAAACCGTGTCTCCTATGCGTATCCTGCTTGTCGAAGACGATTCCCTCGTATCGGACGCCATCAGCCGTGGGCTGGTCGGTTCAGGCTATGTCGTGGACGCGGTGCCCGACGCCGAATCGGTGTCGGCACGGCTGGGCGATAGTCATTACGACCTGGCGATCGTCGATCTCGGCCTGCCTGGCGAGGACGGGCTCTCCCTGGTGCGCCGCCTGCGCCGCAGTGGCAGCTCGCTGCCCTTGCTGATCGTCACCGCACGGGACGGGTTGGACGACCGCATCAACGCGCTCGACCTCGGCGCGGACGATTACCTGGTGAAACCGTTCGCGCTGCCAGAACTGGCTGCACGATGCCGCGCACTGATCCGCCGCGCCACGGCAGCCGCAGCCAACGAGATTGTGATCGGCGGGTTGCGCATCGACCTGGCCGGCCGCCGTGCACTCAACGCGGCCGGCGAGGTGCTGGAACTGACTCGTCGCGAATGGTCCATCCTGGAGTGCCTGGCGCACCACAGCGGACGCGTGGTGAGCAAGGAACGTCTCACGCAGGCCATTACCGGCTGGAGCGAAGACATTTCGGGCAATGCCATCGAAGTTCATGTCTCGCGCCTGCGCAGCAAGCTGGGTGGCTCGGCTACCGTGCGCGGCATCCGCGGCCTGGGCTACCGCCTCGAAGATGGCTAGGAGCATGGGATGCACTGACCCATTCAATAGGGGTCGCATGATGTCCAGAAAGCTCGCAGATTGTGGGGCGTGGCGCAGCGCAGGCTGGCTGCCTGGGCAAGCCGCGCACCGCGGCATGCGGGCTTTCTGGACATCACCCGGAGGGCCGATTCTGTCTGCTCGCAGCTGCGCGCCGCGCCGCCTTGACAGGCAGCCAGCCTGCCTTCGCCGTCGCAACACACAGCTGCGGGCAGACAGGATCGGTGACACCCCTATTGAATAGGTCAGCGCGTCCCAAGCGCCCCGGCAGCGTCCATGGACGACTGCTGAGCTACCTGCTGGTGCCGCTGTTGCTTCTGTTGATTGCGGGCGTCGCGGTCGACCATCACGTCATCGTCAGCCCGATCCATAACGCGTTCGACCATTCGCTATCGCGTTCGACGCTGGCGATCGTGGCGCGCATCCACCCCGGACCGGATGGCCTGCCGCAAGTGGCGTTGCCGCAACATCCGCCGCCGCCCTTGCGCGCGATGGCCGACGAGCACTTCTACTATCGCGTCAGCCTGCCTGATGGACGCACCGTGGCCGGCACGCCCGACTTGCCGCTGGCTCCCGACAGCCAATCAGACGACGGCTTCAGCTACACCAACGTCACCTATCGCGACGAGGCCTTCCGCCTCGCCAGCTACCGCACGACCGAAACGGGCGAGCCCATCATCGTCACCGTGGCAGAGACACCAGTGCGGCGTGACCGGGCGGTGCATCGCCTGGACGTGGCCTTTCTCATCAACGACACGATTCAGATGCTGGCGGTGTTCATCATTGCCCTCGTCGGCATCCGCGTCGCCCTGCGCCCGTTGCAGCGTCTGAGCCGGCAGATCGCGCGTCGACCACCGCAGGCGCTGGCGAAGCTTCCCACCGAGCAGGTGCCCACCGAAGTGTTGCCACTGGTGGAATCGCTCAACACCTTGCTCGGCCGGGTGCGCGACTCGGTACTTTCACAGCAACATTTCATGGCCAACGCCGCCCACCAGCTGCGCACGCCGCTGACCGGCCTCAAGGCGCAGCTCGAAGTGCTCAGCCGCGAAACCACTGGCGGACCGCTACAGGAACGCATTGCCCTGCTGCACGGCGGCGTGGATCGGCTGGCTCACACTGCCAACCAGCTGTTGACGCTGGCCCGCGCCGAACCTTCCGCCCATCGCGCCAGCCATTTCGCCTCGATCGAATTGCCCAGGCTGATTGGCGAAGTGATCGACAGTTCGCTGGATCGCGCCATCGCCCGCGGCATCGATCTCGGTGCGGACAGCCAACCCGCGCAGGTCACTGGCGTGTACTGGCTGCTGCACGAACTGCTCGTCAACCTGATCGACAATGCCATCCGCCATACGCCAGCCGGTGGCAACGTCACCATCCGTTGCGGCGTCGAAGGCGGACATACCTACCTCGAAGTGGACGACAGCGGCAGCGGCATTCCGCCCGAGGAGCGCAGCAAGGTGCGCGAACGCTTCTACCGTGGCACCGGTGGCAAGGTGGATGGTTGCGGCCTGGGGCTGGCGATCGTCGATGAGGTGGCACGGGTCCATAATGCCCAACTGAGCATTCTCGACGGGAGTACCGGCCGGGGTACCCGCATGCGCATCGACTTCCCCCCATCTGCCTGAAATCACAAGTGCCACTGGACGGCACTTTGAATTTGCCCCCTCCACCCCCAATGTGGAGGCAGCCTATGTCAGGAGTCCCCCGTGTCCATACCCAGTGCCGTCAAGAGCACGCCGATCGGCAGCCGCCAGCAGCTCACCGATTACCTTGCGGCTGGGGAGAAGCCGCGCGATGCCTGGCGCATCGGCACCGAGCACGAGAAATTCGGCTTCCTCACCGACACCCTGCGCCCACCCACCTTCGAGGGTGAGCGCGGCATCCGCGTGTTGTTGGAAAGCCTGGCCACGCGCTACGGCTGGGAGGTCGCGCGCGAAGGCGACAACCCGGTGGCACTGTCGCGCGACAAGGCCTCCATCACGCTGGAGCCGGCCGGCCAGCTGGAGCTGTCGGGTGCGCCACTGGAGTCGATCCACCAGACCTGCGGCGAGGTCAATGAGCACCTGACCGAGGTGCGCTCGATCGCAGACGATATGGGCATCGGCTTCCTCGGCATGGGCTTCCAGCCCAAGTGGCGCCGGGACGAAATGCCCTGGATGCCCAAGGGCCGCTACAAGATCATGCGCGAGTACATGCCCAAGGTCGGCAACCTCGGCCTGGACATGATGACGCGCACCTGCACCGTGCAGGTGAATCTCGACTTCGCCAGCGAAGCGGACATGGTGCGCAAGTTCCGTACCAGCCTCGCGCTGCAGCCGATCGCCACTGCGCTATTCGCCGATTCGCCGTTTACGGATGGCCGTCCAAACGGCTATCTGTCGTATCGCTCGCACGTATGGGAAGACACCGACCCCAACCGCACCGGCATGCTCGACTTCGTGTTTGAAGACGGCTTCAGTTACGAGCGCTATGTCGACTACATGCTCGACGTGCCGATGTACTTCAGCTACCAGAACGGCCATTACGTCGACCTGTCTGGCCAGGACTTCAAGCGCTTCATGGCCGGCGAACTGCCGGCAGTGCCTGGTGTGCGGGCCACCATGAAGGATTGGGCCGACCACCTCACCACGGCCTTCCCGGAAGTACGCCTCAAGCAATACCTGGAAATGCGCGGCGCCGACGGCGGCCCGTGGAACCGCCTGTGTGCCCTGCCGGCCCTATGGGTGGGGTTGCTCTACGACGACGATGCGCTGCAGGCGGCCTGGGATCTGGTGAAGGACTTCACCCGCACCGAGCGCCACGCCCTGCGTGACGGCGTACCGCGGCAGGCGCTGAAGCTCCCCTTCCGCAAGCACAGCGTGCGCGAACTGGCCGCCGAAACCTTGAAGATCGCCGCGCACGGCCTCAAGCGCCGTGCCCGGCTCAATCACAACGGCGCAGATGAAAGCATCTTCCTCGAACCGATGATCGAAATCGTCGAGAGCAACCAGACACCGGCCGAGCGAAAGCTGGAGTTGTTCAACGGACCGTGGAACGGCAGCGTCGATCCGGTGTTCCGCGAGTTTGCTTATTGAGCCGCGACCGGATGCGCAACTAAAAAACAAACCCCGCCTTTGTGCGGGGTTTGTTTTTACGTACTGGCGAAACCACATTCATCCGCAGTCGCCAAAAAAAACCGGAGCCCCTTGCGGAGCCCCGGCAACGTGTTGCAGGGAGGGTGTTGCTCGTTGACGTGTTGCTTAGAACTGCTGGTTGTACTGCACGTAGAAGTAACGGCCGAGGTCTAGCGTGGGATCGATCGAGCCCGACGAGTTGTAGCCCAGCACGTAGGCATTGATCGTGTTCGGCGGGTGCTTGTCGAACATGTTGCGCATGCCCACCGCGATCTGGCCCTTCCACGGCAGCTGGTAACGCACTTGTGCATCGTTGAACACGGTGGCGCCCATGCGATTGGCACCCGTGCCGTAGCCCCAGTTCGCGCTGCTGTAGTTGGGCATGTTGCAGTGGGTGGTCGCATCCCAGCACTGGTCGAGGAACGCGCCGTAGTAGCGCATGCTCCAAGTAGCGCCCCAGTTGCCCAGGTTCCAGTCCACGCCCAGGTTGGCGCGCCAGTGGTTGTAACCGTACTGACCGGCGTAGTTGATGGCCGGGGCATCGTTGGTGCTCGCCTGATTCCAGTCGTCGAGGTAGTTCACGTTCATGTTGAACACGAACTTGCCGAACGAGAACTGCGGCAGGCGGTAGTTCACACCGAGGTTGTAGCCGCTGGTTTCGATCCAGCCCAGGTTGGCGTTGCCGCGGTGCAGATTGATCACCTGGCCATTGGCGTCACGCTGGAACGCCGAGCAGAACTCCTGTACCGAGTACTGGTAGCACTGGTCCAGCACATAGTTGGCATCGATCGCCGTAATGACGTTGGTGATCTTGATGTCGTAGTAGTCCAGCGTCATGTCCAGACCGTCCACGTAGTGGGGGCTGTACACGAGGCCGAGCGTACGGGTCGTGCTGTGCTCCGGCTGAAGGAACGAATTACCGGCGCCGGTGACGAACGGCGTGGTGCCCTGCTGGTTCGGGCCCTTGACCGCGTTGCCGGCGGTATCCAACTGGTGGAAGTTGGTCGGAGACAGGCCGGCTGCCGCGCAGTTCTTGGCCACGGCCCCGTTGCTGAGAGAGCCGTACGAGACGTCGCAGGGATCGGTGTACTGATCGAAGGTCTGCGAACCGCCGCCGAACAGGTCACCCAGCGTCGGCGCACGGAAGCCCTTGGCGAACGTACCGCGTACCAGCAGGTCGTCGAACGGCGACCACGTGAAGCTGTATTTGTTGTTGGTGGTGCTGCCGAAGTTGCTGTAGTGCGAATAGCGGCTGGCCACGTCCACCGCCAGCGACTTGGCGCCCGGCAGATCCTTCAGCAGCGGCGCGTTGAGCTCGATGTAGGCTTCGTTGGTGGTGTACGAACCCGAGGTCGGGCCGGCGGCGAGGTCGGTGGTGTAGCCGGCGCTGGCCAGCTCATCCGGCGTTTCATAGCCGTTGTTGTTGCGATGCTCGATACCCGCGGCGAAGCTGAAGGTACCGCCCGGCAATTCGAACAGGCCGCCGGTGATGTTGGCGGTGAAGTCCTTGCTGATGCTCTGCGCCGTGGACTGCTCGCGCGCCATGATGTAGTTGAGCACTTCCTTGTTCGACGCGCTCGGGCCGCCAAGGATGTTGAACGGCGTGCACTGGTTCAGCGCGATCGGGGTGGCGGCGGTACCGCACTGCACGACACCCGATGCGTTGAGGAACGACGGACCCAGTGCCTGCTGCAGGTTGAGCAGGTTGATGTTGCCCGTGCCCGTGGTGTCCACGTCGTACTTGTTGTAGCCGAAGCCAGCGTCCCAGTTCCACGGATGGTCGAGGAACTCGAAGCTGCCTTCAAAGCCAGCGTCGAAGTGCAGCGACTTGGCGCTTTCGCTGGTCACGCGCGGTATTTCGACGGTGCGGCGCGCGAAGGACAGGTCTTGGCCCGGGATCGGGTTGTAATAGCTGTCGCCGCTCAGATAGACGGGGAAATTCGGCTGGCTGGTGCTGGTGAGCGGATAACCGGCAACCTGCGTCGACGAGTTGCGCTCGGCGTACATGCCGTTGGCTTTGAACGTCACGTTGTCGGTGAAGTTGTAGCTGCCTTCGGTGAAGATGGATTTCAGCTCGGTCGGGAGCTGCTCCATCATCTGGTTCGTGGCGTTGAAGTAGTCGTTGTCCTGGACGCCGACGTGATAGTTGTTGATGTCGCGCGAGTCCGCGCCGACGCCGATGTGGTTCGGATCGCCGGTGTGGTTGAGCACATAGCTGTCGCCGTTGTACGTGAAGCGGCCCCACGGACCCGTGCCGCTGTAACCGGCAGTCCGATCAAAGTCACCGTAGGTGTACTTGGTGAAATCACGATCCTTCGCCCACACCGGGTCGGTCTTGTTGTAGGTGGCGGCGAATACGATGGAAGACTTCGGACCTGTGCTGCCCAAGGTGAACGAGTACGCCTGCTGGGTACCGTCGCCACCCTGGTTCTGGCCGATCGAACCGCTCACGGCGGCGCCGTTGAAGCGATCCTTGAGGATGATGTTCACCACGCCGGCAATGGCGTCCGAACCGTAGATCGACGAGGCACCGTCCTTCAGGATTTCGATGCGATCGATCAGGGTTGCCGGGATGGTGGAAACGTCGGTGTAGCCGTTGAGGCTGGTCATCCAGCGCTTGCCGTTCACCAGCACCAGCGTGCGGTTCTCGCCGAGGTTGTACAGGTTGACGTATTGGCCGCCTTCCTCGGTGTTGCTGGTCAGCACCGCCGCCTTGCTGAAGGTCGGTTGGCCGGTGATGGTGAGGTTCTGCAGGATGTCACCGACGTTGGTCAGGCCGGTCTTCTGGATGTCGGCCTGCGACAGGGTGATGACGGGCTGGGCCGTTTCCACGTCCACGCTGCGGATGCGCGAACCGGTGACGGTGATGGTTTCGAGCTTCTTGGCCGAATCCGGATTGGCGCCGCTGTTACCGGCATCCTGCGCAAAAGCCATACCTGTGGCGGCCAGGGCGCCCACAGCAAGGCCGAAGCGGACAGCCGTCGCCAGCTTGCTATTTCTAAAGTGCTTCACGTTTTACTCCCCTAAAACGACATAGACGTCATCGACTGAGTGGCAAGCCAGGCGTCGTGCTGGCTTTCCTTAGGCGCACAGGTCCCCGCGGCGCTGTCTCGCTAGACAGCTCCGTAACCCTTTGAAATGAGCAGGAAATTACGCTTCCCCCCTGCCGCCGTCACCGAACTTAGAAGGCGTCGTCACAAAAAGTCAACGATTTTTGTCAGCTACGCGTAAGTTTCAAAAGAAACAGGCGCTTAGACATCCGCTGCCCTGTCCAGCAAAAGGTTTTGTGAACGGGATCTGGTTTTATGACGGTATCGACGCGTCCGTCAGGGCGGAAGAATTTGCGGCACGCCGTGTCCGGTGGCACTCAGGAACTGCTGCTCCGCCGGCCAGCCGCTGTCGGGCCGTTCGCACTCGATCCGAATAGGTTCGACCACCCGGGAAGGAATCGCGGCAGGCGCTATCCGGTAGATTGGATGTCTGGACGGCCATATATGCGCGAAAGCACATGCTGCGTTCGCGCTCGACGTTGCGTACCGTCAATGGCATACCGCTGACCGGTCTATGCGTCAGCCGCCGCTGGATCAGCCACTCGTCTTGCGGCGTCTGGCCGACGGACTCGAAACCCACACTGGCAAGCAACTGCTATCCGCCCCGACGCTCAATCTCCCGATGATCGATTGTGGCCACCAGGCGCTATTGGCGAAGAGATGGGCGCCGCCCTGGGCGAAAATGCTGTCGGCACTGGACCACTGGACGTCGTGTTGGCGAACGTGTCCGTCAATGCATTGGCCTGCACCAGCGTGTGTCGCACTGATATAAGCGGCTGGCCATAGATCAGGCTCAGCGTGCCGCTCAGCGTTGCATTGCCATGCACCAGCAACTGCGGTGCTTCCGTCGGCGCCATGTCGATCTGGAGGGTGGCATCAAGCGTCGATTTGTGATTGTCACGCGAGGTCATCTTGCGTCCCCGACTGACACGATGCATCGGAACGCATATCGCAACGTCCTGCCCTAGTCAGGGTCAACACCAATGCCTCCCTAACCTGCAATATCGAGCAGGAGGCATTGAAAGGCATGGCAGCGTCCCTCCATGCGATACGGGGACCCGTGTCGCACCCCAATCATGAGCATCACTTTCCTTGGCATTCCATACGCAAAAAAAAGGCCGGCAATGCCGGCCTTTTTTTGTCTTTCATGGCAGAAGCATCACTTCTTCTTCGGCGCTTCCTTCAAGCCACGATTGAGCAGCATCGGCTCGATGCTCGGATCCTTGCCACGCCAATCCTTGTACAGCTTGCCAAGTTCCATCGTATTGCCCTGCGAGAGGATCATCGCGCGGAAGCGGTCGCCGTTTTCACGGGTCATGCCGCCGTGCTCGACGAAGCCCTGGAACGCATCGTCCGCGAGCATCTCGGTCCACAGGTAGGCGTAGTATCCGGCCGCGTAACCGTTGCCCCAGATGTGCTGGAAGTAGCTGGAGCGATAACGCGGCGGCGCGTAGCTCAGGTTGATCTTGGCCTTGGTCAGGGCATCCATCTCGAACTTGTCCGGGTCCTGCTTCGGAGCATCGGCACCGAGGCTGTGCCAGCTCATGTCGAGCAGGGCGGCACCGACCAGCTCGGTCATGTCGTAGCCCTTGTTGAAGGTCTTGGACTTCTTGATCTTTTCGACCAATTCCTGCGGCATCGGCTCGCCAGTCTTATAGTTCTTCGCGTAGTTGGCGAAGATCTTCGGATCGGTCGCCCAGTGCTCGTTGAACTGCGACGGGAACTCCACGAAGTCGCGCGCCGTCGCCGTGCCCGACAGCGTCGGATACTCGGAGTTGGCGAACATGCCGTGCAGGCCATGGCCGAACTCGTGGAACATGGTGATGACGTCATCGAACGACAGCAGCGCCGGCTGGCCCGGTGCGGGCTTGGTGAAGTTGGTGACGTTGAAGATCACCGGCTTGGTACCCAGCAACTTGGACTGGTCGACCAGGTTGCTCATCCACGCGCCGCCGCCCTTGTTGTCGCGCTTGAAGTAATCGCAATAGAACAGCGCCATCGAGGTGCCGTCCTTGTCGAACACTTCGAACACGCGCACGTCTGGCTGCCAGACGGGAATGTCCTTGCGCTCCTTGAAGGTCAGGCCGTAGAGCTGGTTGGCGGCGTAGAACACGCCGTTCTGCAGCACGTTGTCCAGTTCGAAATAAGGCTTGATCTGCGATTCGTCGAGATCGTATTTGGCCTTGCGTACCTGCTCGGAATAGTGGTTCCAGTCCCAGGCCTCGACTTTGAAGCCGCCCTTCTGCTGGTCGATCACCGCCTGGATGTCCTTGGCCTCGGACTCGGCGCGCGCGGTGGCCGCAGGTGCGAGGTTGTCCATGAACTTGAGCGCCGTCTCCGGCGTCTTGGCCATCTGGTCTTCCAGCTTCCATGCCGCGTAGTTCGGGTAGCCCAGCAGCTTGGCCTGCTGCGCGCGGATCTGCGCGATGCGGGCGATCAGGTCACGCGTGTCGTTGGCGTCGCCCTTTTCCGCACGATCCCACGAGGCCTTGAACAGCGTTTCGCGCGTGGCGCGATCGTTGAGGTTCTGCAATGCCGGCTGCTGCGTGGTGTTCTGCAGCGGGATCACCCACTTGCCTTCGAGTTTGCGGCCTGCGGCAGCCTGTGCGGCAGCGGCGATGTCGCCCTCGGACATGCCATCAAGCTTGGCCTTGTCGTCCACTACCAGCGCGCCGCCCTTGGTGTCGGCGAGCAGCTTGTTGGTGAACTGCGCGCTTAGGCCCGACTCTTCCTTGTTGAGATCCTTCAGCTTCGACTTGTCGGCTTCCGACAGCTTGGCGCCGCCGTGCACGAAGTTCTTGTAGACCACTTCGACGAGGCGCTTGGATTCCGGATCGAGCTTGAGCGAGTCACGCTGGTCGTAGATCGTCTCGATGCGCTTGAACAGCTTGTCGTTCAACACGATAGCGTCCTGGTGCGCGGCGAGCTTGGGCGCTTCTTCTTCCTGCACTTTCTGCAACGTGTCGTTGGTGTTTGCGCTGCTGACGGCATTGAACGCCTGCATCACGCGCTTCATCAGCGCACCGGATTTCTCCATCGGGATGAAGGTGTTCTCGAAGGTCGGCGGTTCCGGGTTGTCGGCGACCTTGGCCATCTCGACCAGCTGCTGCTTCATGCCTTCTTCGAAGGCCGGCTGGTAATCGCCGTCCTTGATCTTGTCGAAGGGCGGTGCCTGGAACGGCAGCGTGCTGGGTTCAAGGAATGGATTCACGGCGCTGACCTCGGCGGTTGGCGCGGCGCTGCTGGCCTTGGCCGGCGCGGTGCTGGCGGGCGCCGGCTGCTGGACCTGTTCGTTCGACTGCTGCGAGCAGGCGCCAAGCGCGATGGAGGTGGCAATCACTAGTGTGCGGAGACGGAGCATCGGGGTTCCCCATTTGGACGGTACAAAACCCCGAGCCTAACCACACCCCGGCATGGGTGCCAAGGGCTGGAAGTCAGGCCAGGGCATGCTCATACCGGCCAAACGGCCGCACCGGGAACTGTTTGCGTGCAGGCCAAGGAAGAGCGAGGAAGTGTACGTCGGTACACGACCGAGCGATGACGCAGACATGCGGGCAAGCAGACCCGGTGCGGATCGCTTGGCCGGCATGAACATGCCCTCGTGTTACGCCTTGCGCATATCGCGCAGCTGCCAGCTCGGCCCGACCAACAGGTTCAGGCGATGCCGCACAATGCTCATCGGCAGTTCGGTGACGAGATCCACGTCGATGCGCAGGTCGTACACGTGCGCGCTTACCGTCGCGGCGGGGTCAGTCGACGCCAGCGCCGGGTCGACATCGTCGGGCTCGTCCTGCATCGCGCGCCAGCGTTCGAACAGGGTGGGTGTGCGCAGGGCATCTTGCAGTGCAGCAGCGAGATCATCCGGGCCGGCGCCGTCGTAGCTCAGCGAAGGCACCGGCCCGTGTGCATGCGCAAGGTCGGCGATCGAAAAGTAATAGTGGCTGCGTATCGACATGGAAGGCCTCCGGCTTGACCGGCACATGCAAGCACGCGCGGCGTGAAATTCACTCCAAGATCGAGCCCAGATTCAGCTGGGCCGCCGCGGCCTGCGGTGACACGCCATACGGCAACACACCCAGGCACGGCGCGGGCAGCAGCTGGCGAAGCGTGGCGAGGTTTTCGTCCACGGCGGCCATATCCGGATCGATGCGGTTGCCGATCCAGCCGACCAACCTGCAACCGTCCGTGGCGATGGCACGCGCGCTGAGCAGCGCGTGGTTAAGGCAGCCAAGCCGCATGCCAACCACCAGGATCACCGGCAATTGCCATTGCCGCGCGATGTCCGAAGCCAGCAGTCCACGTGACAGCGGCACCAGCCAGCCACCAACGCCTTCCACCAGCAGCATGTCGTGCATGTCACGCAATCGCAGGAATGCTTCATGAAGCGGCGCGAGGCGGATCTCCACGCCTTCGTGTGCGGCCGCCAGATGCGGTGACAGTGGTTCACGCAGCGCGATGGGATTGATCCACTCATACGGCATCGGCGCGCTGCTCGCCGCCTGCAGCGCCAGCGCGTCGTCGTTACGCAGGCCTTCGGCCGTCTGCGTGCAGCCGCTGGCCACCGGTTTCATGCCACAGACATCGTGACCGGCAGCGCGCAACGCGTAGAGCAGTGCACAGGTGGCGTGGGTCTTGCCTACGCCGGTATCGGTACCGGCGATGAAGAACGTCGACATACGCCTGTCCCCTGATGGCGGCAAAAGAGCGGCGCGTGGCCCCGCTGTGCCGGTACGCGCCGTGCCGGCGCATAATACGTTCTTTGCCTCCGAGGCTGATGCCCATGTTCGAAGTATCCACGCAGGCGTATGCCAGCAAGCGCGAGCACTACGAAGATCTGTGCAGTCAGGCGCGCGGCCTGCTCGAGGGTGAACCGGATGTCATCGCCAATGCGGCGAATTTTTCTGCACTCATCTTCAACAGCCTGCCCGACCTCAACTGGAGCGGCTTTTACCTGTACGACGGCACCGAGCTCGTGGTCGGCCCGTTCCAGGGCAAACCGGCCTGCATTCGCATCGCGCTGGGGCGCGGCGTATGCGGCACGGCCGCGCAGACGCGCCAGACGCAAGTGGTGCGTGACGTGAACGACTTCGACGGCCACATCGCCTGCGACGCGGCGTCACAATCGGAAATCGTGGTGCCGCTGGTTCGCGCCGATGGTCGCCTGTTCGGCGTGTGGGACGTGGACAGCCCGTCTGTCGCACGCTTCGACGACGAAGATCGCGCTGGCATGGAGGCGTTGTGCGCGGTGTTCATGGACAGCGTGAATCGCTGATCGTCTCTGTTCCATACCCCGGGGCCAGCTTGCTCGCCTGTCGCGACGATCAGGTGTGGTCGCCAGCGTGCCGCTTACGCAGCGGGCGTTTCGACTGCCTGCCGGCGGCCGAGCCACCTTTCTTTGCTGGCTCAAAGAAACGTGGCCCAAAGAAAGCGCCTTCTAGAGCTCGTAGCAATGCGTGGGATACGAGCCTGGCAGGCTTGGCCAGTCGGATGGTTTGCGACCCAAGGTTAGACACCGCGGCTACACCGCGGGGCGGCGACGCGGTGAGGTTCCGGCAGCATGCCGAGGGATACAAGCCGGAAGGGCTTCGCACATCGGGCGGCTTGCGGCCTAGGGCGATACACCGCGGCTACACCGCGGGGCGTCGGCGCGGTGAGGGCTAAAAGCGGGTCGCCACGCTAGCGCCTTAAGTCCTCTGCCAATTGACGCCCCGCGGTGTAGCCGCTGGCTGTAGGCAGCGCGACATCGCTCGTGGCTTGCCTCCCGCCTCCAGAGCTTTTATCCAGCGTTTCGCTGCCAGCTCTTGAAGGCCATTTTCTTTGGGTTACTTTTCTTTTGGGCCAGCAAAAGAAAAGTGACTCGGCCGCCGGCAGGTGGTCGAAACGCCCGCTGCGTAAGCGGCACCCTGGCGACCACGCCTGATCATCGCGACAGGCGAGCAAGCTGGCCGCCCGCGACAATCCTCACGACAAACCCTAAACCACGCCACCTACGGCAATCCAAAACAACCCCAGAGACTCATTCACGCGGCGTGTTGAGCAACGTCATCACCGCCGCGCGCGCCTCATCCACGCCGGTAGGCGTTTGCGAAGAGAACATCTGCGCGGTGGCCTGAGTTCCCCCTGCCACCAGTTCCTTGCGCAACGCAGCCAGCGCTTGAGCGGCCTGGTTGCGCGACAGCTTGTCGGCCTTGGTCAGCAACACGTGGCACGGTAGGTGCGTCACGAAGCAGAACTCCAGCATCATCCGGTCGAATTCCTTCATCGGATGACGAATGTCCGTGATCAGCACGATGCCGCGCAGGCTGCGGCGATGATGCAGATAGGCGTCGATCTCCTGCTTCCAGTGGTCGCGTAGTTCCGGCGGCACCTTGGCGTAGCCGTAGCCAGGCAAGTCGATGAGGCGCGTCGGCAACGGCGGCTCGCCATCGCCCTGGATCTGCGTCGGCAGCGAAAACGCCACCATCTGTTGCGTGCGACCGGGCGTCTTGGAGGTGCGCGCAAGGCCGCGATGACCCGTCAGTGCGTTGAGCGCACTGGATTTGCCGGCATTGGATCGACCGGCAAAGGCCACCTCGGCGCCGTGATCGGGCGGAAGTTGTGTGATTCGATGAGCGGCCAGTACGAACTGGGCACCCTGCAGCGGATTGGACATGGTTTGACCGACTAAGGTGACGCGGAGATAATCCGGGAGTTTCTGCCAGTTGCGGGCGCGCAGGCCAGCGCGACCCGTGCAGCCATAGCAGTTTTTCGGGAGACAAGTGTATGAGTTTTCGGCCCGCCGGTTTCCGGCCCGCTGTTGTTGGTTATGCCGTAGCCCTCGTCTTTGCGCTGTCTTCCAGCGTAGTTTTCGCCCAGGAAGCCAAGGCGCCCGCTGCTGCGGCCACCGCCGCCAAGCCTGCCGAGGCCGCCAGTACGGGGCATTCTGCTGCGCCGGCCGCCGAGGCCGCCGCTGCCGTGAAGCCGGGTGATGCCGCTGCCGGTGCCGGCAAGGCCGCCGTTTGCGGCGCCTGCCATGGCATGGATGGCAACTCCAGCGATGCGCAGTACCCGAAGCTGGCTGGCCAGCACGAGTCGTACATCGTCCGCCAGCTGGTCGACTTCAAGTCAGGCAAGCGCCAGAACCCGATCATGCTCGGCATGTCCGCCCCGCTATCTGAGCAGGACATGCGCGACATCGGCGCCTACTTCGCCAGCAAGAGCCCGCTACCGGGCGTGGCCGACCAGGCGTTGGTCGCGCAGGGCGAGAAGCTCTATCGGGAAGGCGACACCGCCAAGGGCGTGCCGGCCTGCATGGCCTGTCATAGCATCGACGGTCGCGGCAATCCGGGCGCCATGTACCCGCAGCTCACCAGCCAGCACGCCCAGTACATCGAGGCCACGCTGAAGGCCTGGCACGACGGCAGCACCTGGGGCGATGATGCGCACGCCCAGATCATGCCGGGCATCGCCAAGAAGCTCGACGCGAAGGACATCGCCGCCATCGCCAGCTACGTGGAAGGCCTGCACGCCTCCGAAGGCGCTTCAGGCGCTTCCGCCGCGAAGTAATCGCCTTCGACACGCCGGCCTCAAGGCCGGCGTGTCCGTTCCAAGCCAGACAAAGTCCGAGGATCATCATGCTGAAGCGTTTGTCGTTCCTGTGTACCGCCCTGCTCGCGCTCGCCGCCTGCAGCAACAACAACGACAACGCCAGCAAGGCGCCGCAGCCGGCACCGGCTCCTGCCGCCACCGCTCCGGCCGCTCAACCGCCGGCCGCCTCCACCGCCGCGGCACCCGCAGCTGCCGGCACGGCCGCACCGGCTGCCGCCAGCACCGCTGCCCAGGCACCTGCACCTGCACCTGCGCCGTCCACCCCATTCGTCGATGACGGCAAGTGGGTGGAAGGCAAGAGCTACACGCGCATCGAGCCGGCCCAGCCCAAGCTCACCAACACCGACAAGGTGGAAGTGGTCGAGGTGTTCTCGTATGGCTGCCCGGCCTGCAACCAGTTCCATCCGGTGATGAACAAGCTGGTGCAGGAGCTGCCTGCCGATGCCGTGGCTGCGTACCTGCCGGCCTCGTTCATGCCGCAGGAGAACTGGCCGATGCTGCAGCGCGCCTACCTCACCGCGCTGGCGCTGGGTGTGGCAGACAAGGGCAATGACGCCATGTACGACGCGGTATGGAAGACCAACGAACTGACCGCACTGTCCCCGGGTGGCCGTGGTCTCAAGCCGACCTCGGCGCTGCCCACGCTGGACGATGCCGCCAAGGTCTACGCCAAGTTCGGCGCTGACCCCAAGGAATTCGTTGCCGTCGCCAACTCCTTCACCATCAACACCAAGGTCAAGCGTGCCGACGAGCTGGTGAAGGCATACGGCGTGGAAGGCACCCCGACCATCATCGTGAACGGAAAATATCGTCTTGACCGCGGCACAGCCGGCGGCGACGAACAGTTGATTGAACTGGTGAAGTGGCTGGTGTCCAAGGAAGCGGCCGGCAAGTAAGCCTCGCCCGCCTGCAACCACCCACCACTGCAACCTGAGAGTACCGCCACATGTTCAAGCGTTTTGCCACCCTGCGTGCAATCAGCCTGCTGGCCGGGCTGTTGCTGACCACTGCATGCACCGCCACCAGCTCCAATGAACCGGCTCCGTACACCGACGGCAAGGAGTACGTGACCGCAACCGGCCCTGCTCATCGCTACAGCAGCGAGGGCAAGGTGGAAGTGGTCGAGGTGTTCTCCTACGGCTGCATTCATTGCGCGCACTTTGCCCCACTTGCCGAGCAGATGCGCAAGCAGCTGCCGCCCGGCGTGGTGTTCAAGCTGATGCCGGCCGCGTTCAACGACGAATGGGTGCCGTATGCCCGTGCGTTCTATGCCGCCAAGCAGCTGGGCGTGCTCGAACAGACGCACCTGGCCTTGTTCCAGGCCAAGTTTGGCGATCACTATCCGATCTCCACGCTGGATGAACTTGCCGACTTCTACGCCAGCCACGGCCTGAAGCGCGAGGATTTCATGCGCGTTGCCACCTCCGAGGAAGTCACCGCCCAGATCCGCAAGGATGCCGCGCTGGTGCAGCAATGGCAGGTAGACGGCACGCCGACCATCGTGGTCAACGGCAAGTACCGCAGCGCCAGTGTGAAGACGCTGGACCAGCTCTCCGCCCTGACCCTGTGGCTGGCCAAACGCGAGCTCGCCGGCAAGTAAGTCCCCCGCGGGGAAGGTTCACAAGGACTTTCCCCGCATTCACACCCGAGCGGGCATGCTTGTTGATCCGACAGCGCGACCCATAGCGACTGTCACTTTTTGCGACTACTCTGCCCGCCCGATGACTCGCGCCGATACCCCCGCCCACGCAGCTCCCGAGCGCCGCCTGCGCCTGCTCAGCTGCAACATCCTGGCTGGCGCCAGCGTGCAGCGCTACAGCGAGTACCTGACCCGCAGCATCAATGCGGTGCTGCCGGGCCGCAGCAAGCTGGACAACCTCGACCGCCTCGCCGAAGTGCTGCCCCAGTTCGATGTGATCGGCCTGCAGGAGGCCGATGCCGGCAGCCTGCGCTCGGGCTTCCTCAACCAGACGCGCTACCTCGCTGAAGCCGCCGGCATGCCGTTCTGGAGCCACCAGCCGAACCGGCCGATGGCGCGACTGGCGCACTCGGCCAACGGCCTGATCAGCCGGCTGGAACCGACCAGCGTGCTGGACTATCCGCTGCCCAGCCGCATTCCCGGTCGTGGCGCGTTACTGGCGCGGTTTGGTGAAGGCACCGATGCACTGGCGGTGATGATCGCCCACCTTTCGTTGAGCGCGCCGGCTCGCGCCAAGCAGCTCGCCTTTATCGCCGAGGTGCTGCAGGACTACCCGCACGCGATACTGATGGGCGACCTCAACACCGACGTGCGCAGCGCCGAGATGAAGCACCTGTTCGCCAGGTGCGGCCTGATACCGCCGCCGCAGCCGCCGCCGACCTTCCCCAGCTGGAAGCCGCGGCGCGCGCTGGACCATATCCTGACCTCCGAGGCGATCCAGCTCGACAAAGTCTGGGCGCTACCGCAGGCTTTCTCCGACCATTTGCCGCTGGCGGCCGAAATCCGCCTGCCGGACCACATCGCACCACACCCCTACCGACTGCGCCGATGAAGCGAACGCTCTACCTCGTACTGCCCTGGCTGTTGGCGCTCGGCGTTGGCGCGATCGCTTTCGCGCTGCGTTACGGCCTGGTCGAATCGGCCGATGTGTCGCGCGTCTGCGACACCGGCAAAACGCTGGCCTGCGATGTGCGGCATGCCACCGTGGTCGGATTCATCACCGGCAACATCGGTGGCCTGCGCATAGGCATCTTCGGATGGGTGGCGCTTGCCGCCGCCGCACTGGCGCTATGGCGGGTTCGCCTGCTCACGGCATGGCTGGCGACAGCGGCGGGCCTGTTCGCCGTCGTGCTGTACTGTTTTGAACCGGGCGCGCTGGCGTTACTGATCGGTTGCCTGCGCATGGTGCGCGTGCAGTCGGGCACCGCGTCCCCAAGCGATAAACACCGCGCCGCCGAACGCGAGATTCGCGCCCAGCCATAGCCAGGTCGCCGGGTTGAGGCCAATGTCCTGCGCCACCGTCACGGCGGCCAGCAGCGGCATCAGGCAGGCGAGGAATCGCTCTTCCACGGTGGGCACCCACGTGTCGACTTTGGTCAGCAACGCGGCGAGGAAATAGCCCATGGCCGGCGGCCAGAACAGGCCCAGCGGAAAATCGCGGTAGCGTCCGTCGAACACCAGCAACAGGCCATACAGCGTCAGCGCGAACATCCAGGCAAAGCGCAGGCGGCGGCCGGGCATGACCTTGGCCGGCTCGCCAGCAAGTCGTGCCGCAATCCAGCGGGCCAGCCCAATCGCGGTGAGCAGCGCAAGCAGGCACAACGCGATGGAGACCGTCCACTCCATCTTGTCGCGACAGGCGTACCAAATTTGCCGGAACTGCCAGGCCAACGCGGTGCCACTGGTGAAACCGGCCAGTGCCAAGGCCACGCGTGCCCGTCGCAAGCGCCACTCGCGACGCCACCACGCCGCCAGCACGAACAGCAGGGAGCCCGCCGCACCAGCCCACCAGCCCAGCATCCAGCGCGGCTCTTCCACGATGGGGCCCTGCATCGAGAACTTGGGTCGCGCATCGACATCGAAGATGCCCCAATAGCCGCCCACCGTGCCTTCCTGCTCACGCTTCCACGGCTGATCGAAGGCTTCGATCACGTTGTAAGGCATATCCACGCTGCCGGCGTAACGCAGGAAATCGCGCATATAACGCGCCTCGTTCACCAGGCTGGCCGCGGCACCACGACGCTGCTTGCCCGCGCTGGGCCAGCCTGTTTCGCCGATCATCACGGTGCGCCCGGGGAACTGCGCCTTCATGTGGGCGTAGACGTCGGCCACATGCTGCAGCGCGTCCTTCGGCTCTACCGGTTCGTCTTCCCAATACGGCAGGATGTGGATGGTGATGTAGTCCACCACGTTCGCCATCTCCGGATAGCGCTGCCAGAACTCCCACACGTCGGCATAAGTGACTGGCACGTGCGTGTCGTGGATGGCGTCGCGTAGCTCGGTCACGTAACGGGCGAGCGCCTTGGGCGATTGCTCGCCGCGCAACAGCACCTCGTTGCCCACGATCACGCCACGCAGCACTTCCGGGTGCGCCTTGATAGTGGCGATACCCGCTTGCAACTCGTGCTCGTTCGCCACCGGATCGCGACCAATCCAGATGCCCATCAACACTTTCATGCCATAGCGCTGGGCAATCGCCGGCACCGCGCTAAGGCCGGCGCCCTGCGAATACGTGCGTACGCAATCGAAGCGTTGCGACAAGGCGCGCAAATCGGCATCGATGCGCTCAGGATTGACGAAGGCATGAATGTTGAGCGGCGTCTCGCCCGGTTTGCGGAACGGTGCGTAAGAGACACAGGCGATGTGCGCCGTCGGTGCGTCAGGCAGCGGCACCGGGCGACCGATCTGCCACCACCATAGCGCGCCCCACAGCGCAGCCACGGCGAGAATCAGCCACGCGAGCGGCGCTACACGGGACGACGGCAAGGGCAACGGCGACATGCGCTTCCTGGGGGTGCGCCGGACGTGGCGCCTCGTGGGCCGCAGATTCTATCAGGCCGCCCCGCGCGACCATGTACGTACCCGTTTCACGCCACGCTCAGCGGCCATTGGCCATGCTGCCCGACCCCGCCCAACGCGCCGCCCCCGCGGAATCCGCGAAGTAAACTGCGCCGGGATCGGCAAAAAGGAGTTGTCATGTCCCTTCACGCAGCACCGCGGCGATTCGCCCGACGTCTGCTCATCGTGATGGCCGGCCTGCTGTTGACCGGCGCCGCCAGCGCGGCCGAGCCCACCAGCGCGCAACGTACCGCGTTCAAGCAAGCCTTCGCGGCGGCCCAGCAAGGCGGTGATGGCTGGCGCAGCCTTGCGAGTGGGCTGCAGGAGTATCCGCTTTATCCCTACCTGGAAGCGGCCGCGCTCACGCATGACATCCGCCAACTCGACCGTGCTCGTGTGGAGGACTACCTCAAGCGCAACCCCGGGCTGATTCCCGCAAGCGATCTACGCCGTGACTTTCTCTCGGAACTGGCGCGCCGTCAGGACTGGGAAAATTTCCTGGTGATGTATCAGCCGGGCCTCGGTGACGCACTTACCTGCAACGCGCTGCAAGCGCAGTTGAGCAAAGGTGCACCACTGGATTTCGATCGCGACCTCGCTTCGCTGTGGACCAAGCCCAAGCTGCCCAGCGCCTGCGACCCGGTGCTGAGCGCAGCGCATGACCAGGGCCTGCTCACCACGCAACGCATTTGGGATCGCATCGACCGCGCCGCTGACGCCGTGCAACCGGGCACCATCAACGCCATCGCCGACTGGCTGCCGGCCGACCAGGCGCAGGCTGCCAAGCGCATCGCCACGGCGCTGAGCGATCCGAGTGGCGCCGTTGTCGCCGCAAACCAGTGGCCGGACACGCCGCGCGATCGCCAGGCGGCCTCGCTTGCACTGGAGCGGCTTGCACGTCGCCAGTCCGCCACCGCCGATGCCGCCTGGCAGAAACTGCAGAGTCACTTCACCTTCTCGCCCGAGCAGCGCGACCGCGTGCTGTATGCACTCGCCCTGTTCCATGCCACCGACTACGACGCGAGCGCGCTGTCTCGCCTCATCGCCTTGCCACCCGCCGTGCAGACCGATGTCAGTCGTGAATGGCGCGTGCGCGCCGCGCTGGCGCAGCAGGACTGGAAGGCCGTGCTTGCCGCCATCGATGCGATGCCACCCACACAGCAGCAGGACGGCGAATGGCGCTGGTTTCGCGCGCGCGCACTCAGCGAGTTGGGTCGTGGCGCCGAGGCTCAACGCGTACTCACATCGCTGGCGCAGGAACCAACCTTCTTCGGCTTTCTTGCCGCCGATCGCCTCGATGCGCCCTACGGCATCTGTCAGACACCACTCAACGGCGATGCGCAGCGCGAGCAGGCACTGCTGGCCAATCGCGGCCTGCAGCGCGCCTTTGAGCTGTACGCCGTGGAGCTGCCGAGACAGGCGCGTCGCGAGTGGACACAAGCATTGGACGGAGCCGACCCGGAAACGCTGAGGCTTGCCGTCGATCTTGCCTACCGACGCGGCTGGTACGACCGTGCGGTGTTCACCTTTAACACCGGCGATGCGCTGCGCTACTACGAGCACCGCTTCCCGCTGGCCAGCCAGGACGGCCTGGTGCCGCAGGCACAGGAAGCTGGCATCGATCCATCGTGGGCCTACGCCATTCTGCGTGCGGAAAGCGCGTGGATGCCCGATGCGCGCTCCGGTGCCGACGCCCGTGGCTTGATGCAACTGCTGCCTTCCACGGCGGCACTGGTTGCCAAACGCAACGGCATCACCTGGGGCGGCGGCGACACGCTGTTCGATCCGGTCACCAACATCATCCTTGGCACACGCTATCTGGCGCAGATGGCCGAGCGTTTCAGTGGTTCGATCTGGCTGGCCAGCGCGGCGTACAACGCCGGCCCCGGCAAGGTCGATCAGTGGCTTGAGGCGCGCGGCTCGCTGCAACCTGACCTGTTCGTCGCCACCATTCCGTACAAGGAAACGCGCGAGTACGTGGCGCGCGTGATGTCCTTCGCGGTGATCTACGACTGGCGCCAGCACGGCAACGCGGTGACGCTGTCCAAACGGCTGACGCCGATCGGCCAGGGCTTTGGCCTGCCTGACGGCCGCAGTCAGCGTAAGCTGGTGGCCTGTCCTGTCGTCACGGCTCCGCCACCGGCGCCAGCGGCCACGGCCACACCCGCCAGCAGCATGGCACCAGCGGCCGCTACGTCCGGCGGCACGCGTTGAAACGGAGACCGTACTTGACCCGAAAAACACAGCAACTGGTGGTGCTTGGCGGCACCGGCTTCGTCGGCACGCATCTGCTGCCGCGACTGGCGGCAGATGGCCATCGCATTCTTCTGCTCTCGCGCAACCGCGAGCGTCGCCGCGAGATGGGCGTGCTGCCTGAGGTGCGCATCCGCAGCGTGGACGTCTACGACGGCAATGCACTGCGGCGACAGTTTGAAGGCGCCGATGCTGTGATCAATCTGGTCGGCATCCTCAATTCCTTCGGCAAGCAGACGTTCCATCACGCCCATGTGGAATTGATCCAGCGCGTGACCGCCGCCTGCCTGGCCGCCGGCGTGTCGCGCCTGCACCAGATGAGCGCGCTCAAGGCCGGTCAAGGCTTGTCGCAGTACCTCAAGACCAAGGGCGAGGCCGAGGCGCATGTGCGCAACTCCTCGCTCGACTGGACCATCTACGAGCCCAGCGTGATGTTTGGCGATGGCGGTGGCCTGATCGATCGCTTCGCCAAGTTGCTTCAACAGATGCCGGCATTGCCGTTGGCGCGCGCGTCGTCCCGCCTCGCACCGACGTGGGTGGGCGATGTGGTTGATGCGATCACACGCTGCGTGGGCGACGACAAGCTCGGCGTCGATCGGACCCTGGAACTGTACGGACCGGAAGTGCTCACGCTGGGCGAGATCGTGCACAAGGTCCGCGACACCATGGGACTGCGCACGCCGATCATTCCCCTGCCCGATAGTCTCGGACAGCTGCAGGCACAGTTCGCCGAGCTGCTTCCCGGCAAGCCGTTCTCGCTCGACAACTTCCGCACGCTGCGTACGGATTCGGTGGGCAAGGTGGATGGCTATGCCGAGCTCGGCATCGCGCCGCAAGCGCTGTCCCCATGGCTTCCCGTGCTCCTGCAGGCATCGGGGCGGCAACGGCGGATTGCCGCGGCGCGGCAGCAGACACTCTGACCTTCCGCGGGACCCGTCTGCCGGAGCGTACCGGCGTGACGGCGCTCCCATGGCAGAATCCCTCCATGCGCATCTACCTCGTCGGCGGCGCCGTCCGCGACAAACTGCTGGGCCGGCCAGTGGCCGATCACGACCATGTCGTGGTGGGCGCGCGGCCCGACGACCTGCTCACGCAGGGTTATCGACCCGTGGGCAAGGACTTTCCGGTGTTCCTG
Organism: Dyella sp. OK584; assembly: GCF_057787755.1. Lineage (NCBI taxonomy): Bacteria > Pseudomonadati > Pseudomonadota > Gammaproteobacteria > Lysobacterales > Rhodanobacteraceae > Dyella > Dyella sp. OK584. The sequence continues at coordinate 1,626,767 of NZ_CM173542.1, read as the reverse complement.
CATCCGCAAACCGGCGAGGAGTACGCGCTGGCGCGTACCGAACGAAAGACCGGGCACGGCTACCACGGCTTCGCATTCCATGCCGATCCATCGGTGACGCTGGAAGAGGATCTGGCACGCCGCGACCTCACCATCAATGCGATGGCCCAGGCAGAGGACGGCACGCTGGTCGATCCGTTCGACGGTGCACGCGATATCGAGCGACGTCTGCTGCGTCATGTATCGCCCGCCTTTGTCGAAGACCCCGTGCGCCTGCTGCGTGTGGCGCGATTTGCAGCGCGCTTCGCCCCGCTGGGTTTCTACGTGGCGCCCGAAACGATGAAACTGATGCGCGAGATGGTGCGCGCTGGCGAGGTCGATCATCTGGTGCCCGAACGGGTATGGCAGGAAACCCGCAAGGCGCTCGGGGAAGCCCAGCCTTCCGCATTCCTGCGGGTACTTCGCGAATCGGGCGCACTGGCCGTGCTGTTTCCCGAAGTGGATGCGCTGTACGGCGTACCGCAACGCGTGGAGTTCCACCCGGAAGTCGACACCGGCGTGCATTTGGAGATGGTGTTGGACATGGCTGCGCGCATCGCGCCCGGCAACGATGTGGTGGGCTTTTGCGCGTTGACCCATGACCTCGGCAAGGCGCTGACTTCCGCCGATGTGCTGCCGCGCCACCTCGGCCACGAGCATGCCGGCGTGGCGCCGCTGCAACGCCTGGTCGCGCGGCTGAGGGTTCCGACCGAGCACGCCACGCTGGCCGAGCAGGTCTGTCGCGAACACCTCAATGCCCACCGGGCCTTTGAATTGAAGCCCGCCACGGTGCTGCGGCTGTTGTCGTCGCTGGATGCGCTGCGACGCCCCGAACGCCTGACGTTGTTCCTCGCTGCCTGTGCGGCCGACAAACGCGGTCGTCTCGGTCATGAAGAAGACGCTTATCCCCAAGCCGAATACCTGCGCCAGGCCCGCGCCGTGGCGGCCGCGGTCAGCTCGGAGCCGTTCGTGGCGCAGGGACTCACGGGGCCGGCCATTGGCGATGCCATGACCGCCGCACGTGTGGCAGCCATCGGGGCCTTGCGGCAGTCGATCAGCTGAACGGGCCTGACCGGGAAAGCTGGCAGGAAGACGCCAGGCGTTAAACTAACTCGTTCGACGCCCCTTCCCGTTCGCCCGGACAGGTATCGCCCGTGTATAAAGACGGGTCGCGAGCCGCCGCCCTGGTGAAGCCAGGCGCCTGTCAACTGGTTTTTTCCGGAGCCATCCGTGTCCACTGCGTACCTTCCGACTTCGCCGCTGCGCCAGCGGTTCCGCCCCTTGTTGTGGCTGGCCATCAGCTATGTGCTGATCGGCGCCCTCACCCGCATCGCGCTGCTGTTCATGTCGGGCAGCGGCGTGCCGCACAACCCGCTGTATTGGGCGTATGCGTTTGGCGTGGGCCTGGCCTACGACCTCATCGCCTTCGTCTACCTCGCCTGGCCATTGATGCTCTACCTGTGGCTGGTACCGCAGCGCATCTACGTATCGCGACTTGGGCAATGGCTGCTGTATGGCGGTGCCGCGGTGACGCTGTTCGGACTGATGTTCGTCGGCGCTTCCGAGCTGGTGTTCTGGGCCGAGTTCGGCACGCGCTTCAACTTCATCGCCGTGGATTACCTGGTCTACACCACCGAGGTCATCGGCAATATCCGCGAGTCGTATCCGCTGGGCACCTGGATCAGTCTGCTCGCCCTGGCGACCTTATTGATCGTGTGGTTCAGCCGCCGCGGCTTGCTCGCCAGCGACAACGGCACGCGCTTCCTGCAGCGTAGCAAGGTGGTGCTGGTGTGGCTGCTGATCACGGTGGTGACCGCGGTGGCCTTCAAGGGCACCTACAAGGACCGCACCGACAACGCCTACGTCAACGAGCTTTCCGGCAACGGCGTCTACGAATTCTTCGCCGCGTTCCGCAGCAGCCATCTCGACTACTCGCGCTTCTACCGCACGCTGCCAGACGACGAAGCCTTCAAGCGCGTGCGCGACCTCATCAAGACGCCAGAGGCCACCTTCGTCAGCGACGATCCGCGTGACCTCACGCGTGAGATCCGCCATGCAGGCCCCGAGAAGCACCTCAATGTGGTGCTGATCAGCGTGGAAAGCCTGTCGGCCGATTTCATGAAGGAGTTTGGTGACAAGCGCAACATCACGCCCAACCTCGATGCGCTGATCAATCAGAGCATGTTCTTCGATAACCTGTACGCCAATGGCACGCGAACCGTGCGCGGCCTGGAGGCGCTGTCGCTATCCGTGCCGCCGACGCCGGGCGATTCGATCGTCAAGGCGCACAACAACGAGAACCTGTTCTCGGTGGCGAACGTGTTCAACGATCGCGGCTATCAGTCCGACTTTGTCTATGGCGGCTACGGCTACTTCGACAACATGAATTATTTCTTCGCCCACAACGGCTATCGCGCGGTGGACCGCAACGATATCGCCAAGGGCGAGACGATCCACCACGAGAACGTGTGGGGCGTAGCCGACGAAGATCTCTACACGCTCGCGCTCAAGCAGATGGACGAGGCCAACGCGCAGGGCAAGCCATTCTTCCTGCACGTGATGACCACGTCCAACCATCGCCCCTTCACCGTGCCGGCCAACCGTGTACCGCAGAAGAACGGCACGCGCGAAGCCGCCGTGGCCTACACCGACTGGTCGATCGCCGATTTCATCAAGCGCGCGCGCAGCAGGCCGTACTTCGATAACACCATCTTCGTGATCACCGCCGACCACTGCGCATCGAGCGCCGGCCGCACCAGCGTGCCGATCAACCGCTACCACATCCCGCTGTGGATCTACGCGCCCAAGTACATCCAGCCGCAACGCGTGACGCGACAGATGGCGCAGGTAGATATCGTTCCTACCGTGCTTGGCCTGCTGAACTTCAGCTACCGTAGCCGCTTCTTCGGTGCCGATATCTTCCAGCTTGAACCTGGCCGCGAACGGGCGTTCCCGGCCACCTACGAAAAGCTCGGCTATCTGCGCAACGATGTGCTCACCGTGCTGGAACCCCAGCGCAAACTCGAGCAGGTGCGACCGAACTTCGACAATGGCGATGCCGTGCCCAACACGCCGATCGACCAGCACCAGGTGGACGATGCCACGGCGTACTACCAGGTGGCCGCGTACATGTTCAAGCATGGCGAGCTGGCACGTCGCCAGGCAGACAGCACGCCCGTGCAGCCGAGCCCGACCGACCAGCAACTCGCACCTACAGCGGCCGCGCGCTAATCACCCATGGACATCCGCGCATGCGATCGCATGCGCGGATGTCGCGCGGATGAAACCAGCGCCGCATCACGGCGGCGCCAGTACGTAACTCGTCAGAGTCGGTCGCCCTGATCCGCTTCCAGCAGATCGGCGGGCAACGGCACGACGTCCATGTTGCGAGCGAACATCATGGCCTGGAAGCGTTCGCCCATCTGGTCAGGCAAGGTCAGCTTTTTTACTTCCTGCGCCAGGCGATAGCGAGCGACTTCATCGGGAGCGGCGCCATAAGCTGCTTCGAAGGCCTCTTGCAGGCCGCTGCCGATCAGGAACTGGGCTTGCGACAGGTAGCCGGCCACGCCGAAGCCGGCGCTGTTGCCAGCTTCGGCCATGGCGGTGAAGTCCACCGATGCGGTGAGGTCGTTCAACCCCGGCAAATAGAGCGGATCATTGTGCGCGCGATGACGGTAGTGCGCCATCAGGGTGCCGTCCGTTCGTTCGGGCAGGTAGAACTCGCGCCGCACGTAGCCGTAGTCGATAAACAGCATCAGGCCGGCGGTGAGCGAACCTGCGATCGCCTGCACCCAATAAGGCAGCTGCGGCAGGATTTCCGAGCGATAGCCATCGGCGAACTCGACGCCGATATCGCGTTCCACGTGACGCACCGCTCCCGACACCAGCGCATCGGCAGGGCGGTCCACGCGCATCAGGCGGCCTTCGCCGTCCAGTGCGACGTATTCTTCATAGACTTCGCCCGCGCGCATCGCAAAGCGCGTGGTGGGCAGCGCGTCGATCACTTCGTTGGCGAACAGCACGCCGCGCCAATCCTGCTCGGGCGGCCGGTTCAACCACAGCACTCGGGCAAACAGGTCATCTGGCAAGGCCGCCTGAAGTCGCTCGCGCTGACGTTCGCGAAGGTCTGCACTGGGTTCGAGGATGAGGTAGTGACGCGGCAATGTGCTGTTGGCGGCGAAGGCCTTGATCGCCGCTTCGGCGAACGAGCCGCTGCCGCCGCCGAGTTCGAGGAAGTCAGCGTCCTCGCCAAGCAGGTCCAGCACCGGATACATCGCGTTCACCACGCATCGAGCAAACAACTCGCCCAATTCCGGCGCGGTGATGAAATCACCCGCCTCGCCAAACTTGGTCTTGCCCGCACTGTAGTAGCCCAGCCCGGGCGCATACAGGCAACGCTCCATGTACTGCGAGAACGGCATCGGACCGTGCGAGGCGATATCTTCGCGCAAACGCGTCAGCAGTCGGTCGGAGTGAGCGCGCTCATCAGCGCTCGGGTCGGGAAGTAGGGAAGACATGCGCGTTTGCCTGCAGGGAAACGCGCGAAGGATAACCCATGCCCCGCCGCGGCCTCGTGAGGGGGAGGTGGCCGCGGCGGGGACATCGGCCCAGCTGACTTCAGAAGTCGAAGTCCTTCTGCAGGCTCAGGTACACGCCGCGTCGCGGACCGAACTGCGGCGCGCCCACGCCGATGCCGGTGCCATCGCGCAGTTCGTACGTACGATCCAGCGCGTTGATCACGGCCAGCTGGGTATGCAGTTTGCCAGTGCTGGCGAAGTTGAAGTCGTGCGATACGCTGAGATTGAGCTGGAAATAATCCGGCATCGAGTCACCGTTCGGCACCGCGCCGTCCCTGCGCAAGCCGCTACCGAAGATGTAGTCGGCGCCGACCTTGGTGGCGTCATTGATGGCGTAACTGATGCCGCCTGACGAGGTGTACTCCTGGTCGTGGTCCAGATGGATGTAGTTGTCGGCGATGTAGGCCAGATCATCCACCGCGAAGTTGTACTGGCTGGTGATGACTTTCTTACCCATCGACCGGTTGTAGGCAAAGTTGAAATAGGCAGAGATCGGGCCCGAATCGTAGTTGACCGTGTACTCGATGCCGCCAATGTGGCCGCGGGCGTAATTGAAGGTCGAGTAGACCAGAGCGGCACCGAACTGACCTTCATCCTGCAGTCGCGTCACCTTGCGGTAGTACGCATCCACGCCCATGGTCAGCGACGAACCGAAGTTCTGCGACACGCCGGCGTCGAAATAGCCCGAACGCTCGGCCAGCGGCGTGGCGTTGCCGGGATTGGATACCTGGTTGGTGGTGCCATCGAACTTGGCGATATTGGAGGTGGTGATCATCTCCGTAGCCGGCGGCGTGAAATAGCGCGAGTAGCCGGCATGCACGGTGGTGCTCTCGGTGGCCTGGTACACCACGCCAACACGCGGGCTCAGCTGGCTCTCGGTGCGCGTCAGCGTGTACTGGTCGCCACGCAAGCCGTAGTTCACCGTCCACTTGTCGCTGATGCTCCACTCGTCCTGCACGTAGGCCGACCAGGTCTTCGCAGTCAGGCGGTTGTTGTCGATGATGTTGATTGGCGTGGTGCTGGTCTGGTTGCCATCTGCGTCCGCTGGGAACACCCAGGCGTTGTTGCCACTACCGGCGTGCTCGAAGCTGCCGTAGACGCCGTAGCGCAAAGTGTTGTTATCGCCCAGCGGCGTGGCGAAATCCGCCTGCAGCGTGCTGGCACGATTGGTGCGATTTACTGCTGCGGCGACGCCATTGAACATCAGGTCGCCCACCATGTCGGGCGAGAAGTCGAGACTGCTGTAACGCTGACCCACCGACACCTGGTAGTTCGTACTACCCAACTTACCCTGCAGCGCCAGCACGCCAAAGCGCGTGTTCTCGCGTTGCTGCTCGTTGAGTTTCGCCGAATCGAAATCGACCGTATCAAGGTAGCCGAATTGTGGCGTCTGGCCCGGATTGTTCGGGATCTGGAATCGGTTGTTGCTGACACCGAAGAGGAAGCTGAGGCGGGTGTCGCTGTTGATCAGATAAGAGATATCACCGAAGCCCTTCACCTGATTGGTGTGATCGTGGATCGGCTTGCGGCTCGACGTGGGATTCTCGATACCGACATCGTTTTCCATGTAGTTGCCGGTAATGAACCAGCTCCAGCGGTCGGTGCTCCCCCACAGCGAGGCGTTCGGATTGAGCGTACCGAACGAGCCGCCGGTGATCCCAACACTGCCACCGTTGCCAAGGTCATGTCCGCTCTTGGTGGTGATGTCGACCACCGCCGCGGTGCGCAATCCGTACTGCGCCGGCAGCGCACCGTCGAGCAGCTTCACGTTCTGGATCGTGCGCGCATCGAGCGTCTGGCCAAATCCGGAAATCGATTCCGGGATGATTACGCCATTGACGCGGTATTGCAGGTTGGCGTGATCGCCACGCACATGCAGGCCGCCGTAGGAATCCTGCACCACACCGGGCGCTTGCAGCAGCACCTGACTGACCGGCGTTGAATCGCCAAGCGGCAGCGCCGCGATGGCTTTCTGGTCGATCACGTATTGGCTGCTGCCGGTGTCTGGCGACAGCGCGTTGCGCGCCTGGTCGAGCGCGGCGGTCACGTCCACCGTGCCCAGCTGCTGCACTTTGGCCGGCTTGTTGCGGGTAGCGCCGGCATCGTTGGTATCACCGCCCGCGACGCTGCTGGTGTCCGTATTCGGGCTGGTCTGGGCGAAAACAGCCGGGACGGTGCCCAGCGCGATAGCAAGACTCAAGGCAAGCAGAGAGCGTTTCATCAGGTTTCCGGAAAGGGGCGGTGAAGTCGTTATTTTCGATATGTTATAACATTGCCATTCCAGATCGACCGACGCCTGCCCCAAAAGTCATGCCCGCCAAAGCAACTTCCTGCGTTTGGCGGCCCGCCAGCCAACGAGGTCAGCGGGATTTCACTTCAGCCGCCTAGACTGGCGTCCTTACGCGCAACGAGCGGCCGGACCATGTCCAAATCTTCCTCACAACTCCCCGCCGTCATCACCGACCACAGCCGCGTGACCCAGGCCATCCTCGATTTCGTCAGCCAGATCCCCGACAGCAACATCGAGGGAAGCAGGGACCCGCAAAAGGAGGCGCACCGGCTGGCAACCCGCGCAGCCCAGCGGGCCGCGCTCACGGCGGGTTCGCTGGCATTGCCACCCGGCCCGCTGGGCTGGCTGACGGTGGTGCCGGAGCTGATTGCCATCTGGAAGATCCAGGCGCAGATGGTCAGCGATATCGCCGCCGCCTATGGTCAGCACTCAGTGCTGGGGCGCGAACAGATGCTGTGGTGCCTGTTTCGCCACACGGCGGCGCAGGCATTCCGCGACCTGGTCGTGCGCGTGGGCGACCGTCTGCTGTTTCGACGCGTCACCTATTCTGTCGCCGAGCGCATCGCCAAGACCGTGGGTGTCAAGGTGACCCAGCGCGCCTTGGGCAAGGGCATATCGCGCTGGCTGCCGGTGGTTGGTGCCATGGGAGTGGGCGCGTATGCGTACTACGACACCGGACAGGTAGCGCGCACCGCCATCGCAATGTTCAGTGCAACCATCGAAGTCGAAGACACGCTCGCCGACGGCACTGCGGTGGAGACGAGATGACGACTCCAACGCTTTGCGGCAATCTCCCAATTCCATTGCGCCAAGCAGGAGCCCACGCATGAGTCCACGCCATGAGCGTCCCGTCGTCCTGATTACCGGCGCAAGCAAGCGGGTGGGCGCAGTGATCGCCCGCACGCTGCACGCCGCCGGTTACGACCTGGCCCTGCACTATCGCCATTCGGCGACGGAGGCCGAACTGCTGGCCGCATCGCTCGAGCGCCAGCGCAACGACAGCACCTATACCGTGCAGGCAGAGCTGGCCGACATCGATTCGTTGCCCGACATGGTGCAGCGAGTACTGAACCGGTTTGGACGTCTGGATGGCCTGGTCAATAATGCCTCGACGTTCTACGCCACACCGGTTGGCACAGCAACGCACGCACAATGGAACGAGCTGTTCGCCTCCAACGCACAGGCACCGTTCTTTCTGGCGCAAGCAGCGACTCCGGCGCTACGCGAAACGCACGGCGCGATCGTCAACCTGGTGGATATCTATGCCGAGCGCCCGCTCGCTAACCATCCGCTGTATTCCATGGCGAAAGCCGCATTGGCCGCCATGACGCGCTCGCTGGCGCTGGACCTGGGGCCCGACGTGCGCGTGAACGGCGTAGCGCCGGGCGCCGTGATGTGGCCCAGCGATGGCAAACCCTACGACGAACAGCAGGCCATGCTGGCCCGCACACCGCTGCAACGCGCCGGCTCGCCCGAAGACGTAGCCGGCGCCGTGCTGTGGCTGCTGCGCGACGCCCCATTCGTGACGGGGCAGATCATTCGAGTGGATGGCGGCCGGACATTGTCCGTATAAGCCAACGCGCTTTTCTGTAGGAGCCCACCCTGTGGGCGACCGCCGACCTCCAGCTTCACCATTGCGCAAGCTTGTCGCGCACAGGGTGCGCTCCTACAAAAAGCAGGAGCACACCCCGGGGAAACACTTACTTCTTCGACTTGAACGCCTGTTCCAGCATCGCCTGGTCGAAGCCGTAACCCACCTGCCCCTCTTCGGCATAGCGGTATAGCGCCGCCGCATAAATGCCCTGCAGCGAAGCCTGGATCAGGCCAAGCAAGGTAAGGCCGATCGCGGCAATGGCGATGGCGATGATCACCGCAGCTATCGACTGCATCGCGAAGGCGCCTCCGATCAGGACCGCCGAGATCACGATGGCCAGGAACATCAGCAGGCCGAACACCATGCCGATGCCGGCATTGCCGATGATGTTCTCGCCCCAGGTGCGCTTGAGCAGCTCCACGCTGGTTTTGATTGCCTCGGTCGGACCCACGTCCTGACTGGCCAGCACCGGCACCACCAGAAAGGTCGCCACAGTCCACGCCAGGCCGAGGAAACCTACCACCAGACGGCCGATCAATCCCAACCGCTCCTGCAGTGCGCGCAGCAGCAGCCCGACCGTCGCCGCGATCAATGCATAGCCAAAGATGCTAACCACGCGTTCGCGCGCCAACGCAAAACCCGCCGCAAAACTGGTGGACTCACCACGCAGACGCATTAGCGCCGCGCCTGCGAGCGCGGTATTGAAAAAGATGATCACGAAGTACTGCACGAGATAAAACAGGAACAACGCGACGTATCCGCCAGTGGACAACGCACGCTCGTGTGTCTCGCCCACACCGCCTGCGGCAGCCACTGCAAATCCGATGGGGATGAGGAAACTCGCCGCCACCAGCAGGCAGCAGAGGCTGGACGCCAGCGGGAACATCAGTAGTGATTTATCCGAACGCAACACTGCAGCGCTAGCCTTCATCAGGCTCCAACTGCGCGAAAAGCGACCTGCCATAAAAACCTCCTTGTGGTGGACGGAGGGTTTCTATCATCGGCCGCAACCTGGCGACAGTGCCTACGCCACCCAGGCACATACGTTCGTCGTCCTTCCCCCAGGTCGGAATAGATGCGCCACCTCATCCGCGCTTTCATCCGAAGCACGAAAGCTATCGGCTTCACGCCCCCGGCGAAGGCTGGCCATCCATAAGTTGCGGCGCCGCAAAGCCGAATCCAAGGCACTCGACATGGTCTCGCGATCAAACAAAAAGTCAGGTGCACTGCTTACTTCGATAGCCGGGCATGAAAAAGGAGGCGCGGTTTTGGCCCGCGCCTCCTTCCTGACTTGCAGCTATCAATGTGAAACGTAGTTGGCCAACACCTGCACGTTGGTGAAGTCCTTTACGCCAACTACCCGCACGTACCAGGAACCCGAGGCTACCGTGGTCTGAACGATGCTTTCGTTGTTGCCGGGCTTGACCGATTTGAAATCCGCGTTGCCACCATCCGGAGACGGCGGATTGCCGCGTTTGGCAAAAAGAGATACGTCACCCGTTCCGCCTATCGTGCGCAGCGTGAGGTTGGTAGCTCCTCCCGGAACGTCGATGCGGTAGAGGATCGAGTCGCCTGCTTTGCCACTCACGCCAGTAACAGCTACTCCGTTGGTCAGCAGAATCGACGGGGCCACGGAGTTGAAATTGACAGCGGCGTCAATCGCAGCACTCGCGTCCACAATGCCTGGGCCGATGGGGTGATCCGGCGTATTCGGGAAGTTGCGCGCGGAGTTGACCAGGGCCAAACGAATCTGGTCTGGCGTCAGCGTCGCATGCCCCGCTTCACTCACTGCCTCGATCATCAGCGCGACGATACCCGTCACGTGCGGCGTCGCCTGGGATGTACCCGCCATACCACCGGTAACGGCCGTGCCCTGATCCTCCGTGGTCGGACTATTGCTCACGGTCGACCAGACGAAACCAGCATCGACCAGCGTGCCCGAACTGCCGTCATTGGGATAAATGCCGCCGCCAGGCGCCGCGATGGTGATGCCACTGCCATAGTTGGAGTAGAACGCGCGCTTGCCGGTAATACCCACGGAAGCCACCGCGATCACGCCCGGGCAACTTGCTGGCGTGTGATTGGCCACGTTGTCCGTGTCGTTGCCTGCTGCAACCACGACGGTGGCGCCGCGGGCAATGGCAGCGGTGATCGCCGTGCCGGTGACATCGTCAGCAGCACACGTGCCCGAGCCACCAAGGCTCATGCTGATGACCTGGGCCGGATGCGTATTGTCTGCAATGCTGTCCACGTGGCCACCGGAAGCCCAGGTGATTGCGTCGGCAATATCCGAGGTGTAGCCACCGCAGTGACCAAGCGCGCGAATCGGCACCACCTGCGCGTTGGTGGCGATACCATCCACGCCGCTGCTGTTGTTGTTCTTCGCGGCAATGTTGCCGAACACATGACTACCATGCCAGCTGCTCGCCTCGCCCTGGCTCGCATTGCCGTTCAAGCACTCGGTGATGTACGGCTCCGCATTGGTCCAGTCGCCGAGATCCCAACCGCCGGGAACGCGCCCATCCGTTCCACGTCCGGACACGAAGCCATCATTGATCATGTCGTAGCCCGCACCAGCGAGCGTCTCGTTGAGATCGGCGTGGTGGATCACGCCGGTATCGATCACCGCCACGGTTACGCCGCTGCCGTCGTAGCTGGTCCACGCCGATGAAGCACCGCTGCCACCCCAGTTGGCGAAGGGGGTTGTGTCCCTGCCGATCTTTTCAGCCGTGCCGTTACCGGGGCGCATATGCCACTGCAGCGGGAAATTGGTGTCGTTCGGCGCACTGCCACCCGGGCTTGCGCTGGCCGGTGCCGCAAAATCCTTGACCGCATGCAGCATCACGTCCGGCTCGACATGCGCCACCGCCGGATCGGCCGCGATCTGCTGCATCAATGCCAAGGCTTCGTTGCCGTTGAGCTTGCGGCTGGTGTGCAGCAGGTCCGCACCGATAGCCAACTTGCGCTTCCATGACACGCCGAGTGCTGCACCGGAGGCGGCATTGGCCGAGGCGCGGAGCTGGGCTCGCGAAACGGCCGCGCTCATGTTTTGCGTGGCAGCCTGCGCACTGGTGCGCTCAGTGGTGCCATTGCGATACGTGACGATAAAGCGGTCGTAGTGACCGGTGCTCTGCATGGTGCGCGCGTTGATCTTGCTTGCAATATCCGACGAAACAACCGTGGTTGCAGCGTGCGCCGTACAAAAGCCCATGGCAGCAGCCAAGGCGGTGAGGCGAAGAAAGTTCGAACGATTCATGTGGATCCCCGAGATTGTTGTTCGCAAGAAAGACGGGGCGCATGGCGCGCCCCACCCTCGCCTTACCAGCTGAAGCCGCCGCCGACGCCCACCGAGCTTTCCGACCCGGACACCGAAGCGCCGACCGACACGCTTGCGTGGTTCGCGTTGAACGCGCGCTGATAGCCGACTGACAGTGCCTGCTGGCCGCTGTAGTTGCCCGCACCCACACCCACGCGGTTGTCACCGGCAAGACCCGACGTGTTGGACGTCATCTGCGCCATCGCCGCGCCCATCGCGCCGACGCGATCGAGTCGACGATTGACCTTGGTGAACTGGTCGTTGACCTGATTGCGAAAGCTGTTGAGGTCGGTGTTGCTGATGGCCTGATCGGTATAAGCCTTGGCGGCATCAAGCGTCTTCTGGTCGCCGGCATCGGCATAGGTCTTTGCCGTGGCCAATGCCTCGTTCACCTGGCTGACGTTGGCGGCATCGGTGGCGGCCGTACCCGCAGCGACATTGGTGACGCGACGCTCGCCGCCCACGGTGCCAACCGACACCGTGTTGGCCTGATTGGCCACCGAACCCGCGCCCAGCGCCACCGCGTTGGAAGCGGTGACCTGTGCGCCCTGGCCTATCGCCGTGCCCGAAGCTGCTGTGACGCTGGTATCGGCACCGATGGCCACCGCGTTGGTGGCACTCGCAGCGATGGTCGCGTTATTGCCCAGTGCCGTGCTTCCGTCAGCGCCAACGACCGCGCCATGACCAATCGCGGTGTCGCGGCCATCGGTGGCCACGCTGCCATTGCCGATCGCCAGACCATTACCGATGCCGGCAGGGATCGTCGTGCCCATCGAGGTAATCGTGGTGGTCAGCTGGGTAAGCCCGGTGTCCAGCGCCTGCAATGCACCGCCGACATCGGAGTACGCAGCGCCCTGGATCCTATAGCTCGGGCCCGTGAATCCATTTACCGTCATCGAGGCATTGCCGCCCAGGGCCTTCGCCATTGCATCGCCGTACAACTGCATGTTGGTGGCGGACGTGGCACCCACGCCCGCGATCGCCTGATCCATCTGCCACTTGTTGACCGCATCGGTATCTTCCGTGCCCTTCGCCACGTTTACGATCTGACGCTCGGCACCCGTGCTGCCCACCGACACCGTGCTGTCACGGTCGGCGATAGAGTTAGCACCTAAGGCCACGCTGTTGTTGTGGTCGGCGATGGAGTTAGCACCCAACGCCACGCTGTCGTCGTGGTCGACGAAGGAGTTGGCACCCAACGCCACGGCATTCTTGGCCGTCGCCGTCGCGCCATAACCAATGGCCGTGCCGAAATCATTCTGTGCAACCGCACTGCTACCGAATGCTGCCGAGCCCACGCCCAGGGCGTAGCTACCGGAGCCGGCTGCTATCGAGTAATCGCCTTCGGCATCGGCACCAAAACCGTTCGACACGCTTTGCTCACCCGCCGCGATGGCATTGATGCCCACCGCCATCGATTGATTGCGACTGGCCGACGACAATGCGCCGATGGCAATGGCATCGCTGACGTTCTGCGAAGCATCAGTCGGATCGGCGTTGGGATTGCCCGCGGTCGCGCCATTGCCGATGGCCATGTTGCGCGTACCCAGTCCACCACCGGCCCAAGCGTTGACACCCACGGCCTGATCCTGGACGTAAGCCGCGATGGCGTGATGGCCCAACGCGACACTGTCCTCACCCCATGCCACGCTCTGAACGCCAACTGCCGTGCCATTGTTGACGCCCATGTTGGTGCCATTGGCGATGCTGCCGCGGCCAATGGCAACGCTGCCGTCGCCGCCCGCGTTGGACTGATAGCCGATGGCCACCGAGCCGGCGGTCTGGTCACCACCCAACACCTGACTGCCACTGGCATTAGCCTGCGCACCTAGCGCAACACTGAAATCACCCCAGGCGCGGGCGCCCGCACCAAAGGCGCTGGAGGCCGTGCCAAGCGTCCAGGTCTTTTCGAAGCCCTGCGAGTTGGCGCCGGGTAACTTGCCGTCCTGATTCACGTCATACCAGCCGCCGACCGCCGTCGAACCAGGCCCAACCGCATAGGCGCCTGCACCTAAAGCCACGGCACCATTGCCATAACCGATCGCCTGCCGACCAATGGCGACAGCATTGACTGACGCCTGTGCGGTACCCGCGCCATAGCCGATGGCCACGCCGTACTGCGATCCGTATGCGATGGCACTCGTGCCGATCACGGTGTTGTAAATGGACTTCTGCAGCACACCGCCAGTACCCGTGGTGTCGACCGCTTCCGCGCCCATACCGATCACAAGGGTGCCGGTCGAGTTCACGTCGGCATAGCCGGCGCCGACCACCATGCTGTTGGCACCCTTGGCTTGGCCACCTGCGCCAACCACCAGCGAGTTACTGCCCGTGGCGACTGAGCCGACGCCGAAGGCGGTCGCATTCGCACCTGTCGCCTGCGCACCATTGCCGAAGGCGATCGTGTTGCTGCCGCCGGCTACTGTATTGGCGCCGACAGCCATGGCTGCGCTGCCATTGGCCTGCGCGTTGTAGCCAAGCGCCGTGCTGTTGTCGGTCGCGGCCTTGCTGTTGGTGCCCAGCGCGACGCTATTGCTGCCTGCAGTAGCAGCGCCGGAGCCGATCGCCACGTCGTTGTAGCCACCTACAACGGCATTGGCCGTCGCGCCGGTGTTGTCGCCCGAAAGCTGGAAGAACGGCGTGGTATCGGCCACGGCCGTATTGGTACCGGTAGTGACGGACTGGACGGTGACCATGCCCTGCGTCGCAGCTAATGCTGAGCAAGTCAGCGAATCGGTCGGGTTGGCAAGGCCGCTGCCCGGCCAGGAAAGGCCCGTACAGGCGCTGGCGGCAAGCGGCAACAGAGCCACGCCGCCAACGAATGCTGCGAGGGCGACCTTGCGCACCGTGCGCTGCTTGCCCTTGCCTGCCCCGCTGGCGTGCTCGGAAGCCACCACCACGGCACCCAGCGCGTGGTTCCAGACTTTGCTGTAGATCGTGTTCACCAAGATTCTCCCCAAGAACCGTCCGGCGACGCAGCCGCTCCCCAGCGGCTTCACGGCATTGGGTCGTTGCAGACCTCCCGATGCCGTCGCTTACCTTCCGGTAACTAAAAAATGAAGGGGCGTCATCGCGCCCTGTGATGTAAAGCGCGTCGAGGTTCGGCGAGGCACAACGCGAAGTCACGCACGCTTGCGCACGTTAAGCACGAGACTTTCCGGCCTCACGAACCTCACACTTGCTCACCTGTTCAGGGCGAGGAAGAATGGGCGGGAAAGTCGCAGTTACCGAGGACCATCTGTTGGCCATTCCGGGTTTACGTGCGGTGCGGGAATGGCTGGCGCGGGCTCCAACGGATGACCCGGTCGACCGCCTCAACGCACCCTTCATGCAAGTGCTGCTCATGGCGGCAGGCTTGGCCGTGCCCTTCAGCCAGTTCTACGCGCTGGTCGTGGAACATGAGGGTTGGTCCATTGCGCGCCTGGTGGATCTGGGCACTGACGTGTTCATTACGCTGGCTGCCTGGACCGGCGTTTGGTTGATCCGACGGGGGCGTTTTCACCTTGGCATCGGGCTATTTCTGTGGGTGATGCTGCTTTCGGCGGCGTCGGCCTATGCGCTGACGGGCTACCGCCATGCACCGCCAGATCCGGTCCCACTGCTGATTCTGGCCACGGGCGGCATCGTGCTGGGTCGCCGCACGTTGTGGTCGATCTACGTCGCGGTGATTGGCGTCTTTGTGTTGGGTCAGCTCGCCGATGGCCTTTGGCTGGGCGACACGGCGGGATTGACGTGGAATGTTTTCCACGCCCTGCCGCTTCTGATCGTGGCTTATCTGCTGGTGGCGCTGATTCTCGACCGGACCATCACAGCACTGCGCACGACACTCGACCAATCCATCCAGCGCGGCGTAGCACTCGAATTGGCCAACCAGCGACTGCACGATGAAATCGTGGAACGCGAGCGTACGCAGAACCAGCTGATTCATTCGCGGAAAATGGATGCCATCGGCCGCGCGGCCAGCGGTGTCGCGCATGATTTCGACAATGTTCTCAACGTGGTGCTCGGCTATGCATCGCAACGCGAGCAGCTGGCCGACCTCGGTACGCCAGCGCTGCTAAACGCACTCGAAGGCATCGAACTGGCCGCGCTGCGCGCGCTGGCGATCAGCCGCAAACTGCTTAATTTCAGCCGCCAGGACGTGGGCGAAACGCAAGTCTTCGATGCGGCGACCGCACTAGCCGAGCTCCAACCGATGCTTCGCCAGCTGCTGGGCCGCTATATCCAGCTGGATATCCAGATGCCACCCGGCCACATGCCGCTGCACCTGGATCGTGGGCAATACGAACTGATGATTCTCAATATCGCTGCCAATGCGCGCGATGCGATGCCCGAAGGTGGCCTGTTCACGATCGCCCTGGAAAAACTGGCCGCGGAACCGGCGTTGCAGCTGATCATGTCCGACACCGGAACCGGCATGCCGCCGGACGTACAGGCCAAGGTGTTCGAGCCGTTCTACACCACCAAGCCCTTTGGCCGGGGTACCGGCCTTGGCCTGTCGGTGGTCGCCAGCATGATCGAGACAGCCCAGGGCCAGATCCACGTCACTAGCGCCCCAAATGCAGGCACCCAGTTTCGCGTTCGCCTTCCGCTTGGTGCGGCCGCGTCCCGCTCCTCGCCAATGACACCACAGCTTTCGGATCAGGCCTGAGAGGCGAAGAGATAGCCCTGCCCGCGCGCCGTCAGCAATGGCAACGGTTGCCCGGCTGCATCCTGCGCTTTGCGCCTGAGCCGGTGCACCATCATCTCCAGACGATGCGGATCGAATTCGTACACGTCTGACGTCAACGCAGCGATGAGCGTTTCACGCGACACCGGTTCGCCCTGTGCGGCGATCAACACACGCAGTATGCAGCGCTCCGGCGCGGTCAACGGGAGCGCCTGCCCGGCGGGAGTGACCAGGCACCAATCGTCTGTATCCAGGCGCCAACCACTGGAAGCACCGGTTTCGTAAACCGCCGCGCCACCATCGCGAACCCCCGAGGCGAGCCGCCGCGCCACGCTGTGCAGCGTGGCGGCCAGCACTTCGATGTTCACTGGCTTGGACAGAAAGGCATCCGCGCCGTTGGCAAGTGCCTGGATATGGTCGTCCTGGCCAGTGTTGCCGGTAAGCATGAGTATGCCGAGGCTCGAAATCTCGCGCAGATGCTTTACCACGCTCAGGCCGTCTTCGTCGGGCAGGCCGATATCCAGCACCACCATGTCGAAGCGCTGGCGCAACATGTGTCGATAGAGCTCCGCCGCTGTGCCGGCACCGACCACTTCGAAACCGAAGTAGCGCAATCCCGGAATGATGATGCCTTCGCGCAATTGCGCATCGTCTTCGAGCACACCAATGTGCCAGGCGCGGGCCGGTGAACGGGCGGCCATCTTCGAATGTCGGTCAGTCATGCGGCGCGGGCGTCATGTCAGGTATCAGGGTTGCAAGGCGCACACTCATAGTGCGCCGACACCCACGACGTCAAGCCGCCGACAGAACAGCGCGCTCCGGCGCGGCCTGAAAAACTGGAACATGCGCCAGGCAAAACGGGGCTGTCAGAGCAACTCCACTGCCAATGGTTCGCTCTCCGCCGGAAACGCCGCCCACAGGTCTGCCATCGTTTGCCCGCTCACCGGATGCACCAGTGACGGCGCGATATCGGCGATGGGCTTGAGCACGAACGCGTGGCGCAGCTCCTTGCGCGGAATGTCCAAGTGCCCTTCACCCTGCCGCACCAGGTCGTCATACAGCACGATGTCCACATCCAGCGTGCGGTCGGAAAAACGCGGCACGTCGCGGCGGCGACCATGGCGATCCTCCAGCGCGTGCAGCCAGTCGTTGAGCGCTTCGGGCGAAAGATTCGTATCCATGCCCACGGCGAGATTCACGAATTCGGCGCCATCGAAACCCACCGATTTGCTGAGATAGGCCGGCGACACGGTCAATGCGCCGAACCGATCGCGCAGTTCGTCCAGCGCGGCATTGAGGTAACGCTTGGGATCGAGATTGGAACCCAGGCTCAGATAGACGCGTGCCATCGCTACTGCGGACGCGTGCCGCGCTCGATGCGAACGCCGACAGCCTTTGCACCGCGCACGGCGCCAGGCTTTGACAGCTTCAGGCGCACCCACGACACCCCGAACTCCTCGCGAATGATCGCTGCGCATCGCTCGGCCAGCGTCTCCACCAGGCCGAAACTGGAAGCGCCCACGACATCGATCAGCCGCTTGGATACGTCCTTGTAGTTGAGCGTATGCGCGATGTCGTCGCTGGCGGCAGGCACGGTGTTGTCGAACGCCATCTCGATATCGAACGACAGCGTCTGTCGCACGCGGCGTTCCCAGTCGTAGATGCCGATGACGGCATCGATGCGCAGGTCTTCGATGAAAACGATATCCATGCCGATAGGGTAGCGGATGCGGGTATGGCTCTGCTTTCTTCGACGCAATCAGATCGCTGGCGGCAGGCTTTCCAGGTCCCAGCGCGGGAACACCTGCACCGATGCGTCCTGATGCTGCCCATGTGCGAGGCGGATGGCGCCGGCCAGAGCGATCATCGCGCCGTTGTCGGTGCAGAACTCCAGGCGCGGGAAATACGTGCGGAAGCCATCCTTGTCACCCGCCGCAGCGAGCTCCGCGCGCAGGCGCTTGTTGGCACCCACGCCACCGGCAATCACCAGGCGCTTCGCACCCGTGGCCTGAAGTGCGCGGCGGCACTTGATGATCATGGTGTCCACGATCGCTTCCTCGAATCCGCGGGCGATGTCAGCGCGGGTCTGCTCGGTCTGATCGGACTGCTGCCAGGCCAGCAGCACCTGTGTCTTCAGGCCCGAGAAGCTGAAATCCAGCCCTGGCCGGTCGGTCATCGGGCGCGAGAAACGGAACACGCCTGAATGCCCCTGCTCGGCGAGTTTCGCCAGTGCAGGACCGCCGGGATACGGCAGGCCCATCATCTTGGCGGTCTTGTCGAAGGCCTCGCCGGCGGCATCGTCCAGCGTGTCGCCCAGGATCCGGTACTCGCCGATGCCCTTTACCTCCACCAGCATGGAGTGGCCGCCGGACACCAGCAGGGCCACGAACGGCGGCTCGGGCGGGTCCGCTTCAAGCAAGGGAGCCAGCAGGTGGCCTTCCATGTGGTGCACGCCGATGGCCGGTACGCCCAGCGCCCAGGCCATGGCCCGCGCAGCGGAGGCGCCCACCAGCAGGGCACCAACCAGCCCCGGGCCGGCCGTGTAGGCCACGCCGCCAAGGTCAGCCGGGGTCAGGCCGGCCTCGGCCAGCGCCTCGCGTACCAACGGCAGCAGCTTGCGGACGTGGTCACGGCTGGCCAGCTCCGGCACCACCCCGCCGTACTCGGCGTGGAGCTTGATCTGGCTGTAAAGGGTATGTGAAAGCAGGCCGCTGCCAGGCGCAGACGGCTCCCAGCGCAACAGGGCTACGCCGGTCTCGTCACAGGAGGTTTCGATGCCCAGCACCGGCTTGGCTAACTGGGGCTTTGAAAATGCTGTCGTTTCCACGTTATACTTCGCGGCTCACCGTATTCCACCGGCTCGTAAATGCGGGCCAGTCTAACACTTGGAGTTTCCATGCCCAGCGTAAAAGTCCGCGAGAACGAGCCTTTCGAGCTTGCCCTGCGCCGCTTCAAGCGCACCTGCGAAAAGGCCGGCGTTCTGGCCGAGACCCGCAAGCGCGAGTTCTATGAAAAGCCGACCCAGGAGCGTAAGCGCAAGCGTGCTGCCGCTGTTAAGCGTCACCTGCGCCGTCTTTCGCGCGACGTTTCTCGCAAGACCCGCATGTACTGAGTCTGTCGTCCGCCTGGTGCGGACGGCTGGTCGCCGGCACTTCGGTGCCGTGACCTGAGGCTTGTTGGCAGCTGGCGCGTTCATCCGCCGCCACCGCCTATCGCCCTTACGCTAGCCGGCGTTGCTTGGAGCAACGCCGGCTTTCTGTGTTTCCGAGGAAAACGCCATGCCCCTCAAGCAGCAGCTCACTGAAGACATGAAGACCGCCATGCGTGGCGGCGACAAGCACCGCCTGGGCGTGATCCGCCTGATGCTGGCGGCGATCAAGCAGCGCGAAGTGGACGAGCGCATCGAGCTGGACGACGTGCAGACGCTGTCCGTGCTGGAAAAGATGCTCAAGCAGCGCAAGGATTCGGCAAGCCAGTTCGTGGCCGCCAATCGCGAGGACCTGGCCGAGATCGAGCGCAGCGAAATGGTCGTGATCGAGACCTATCTGCCCGCCAAGCTCAGCGACGAGGAAATGGACAGCCTCATCACGGCCGCCATTGCCGAAACTGGCGCCGCCTCGGCCCGAGACATGGGCAAGGTGGTCGCTGCGGTGAAGGAAAAGGCCGCAGGCCGCGCCGACATGGGCGTGGTATCCGGCCGCATCAAGGCGCGCCTGGCCGGCTAATCACGCCATTTTCACGCCGCTACGCACAGCGGACGAGTGCGGCTGTCCCGCAAGGCAGCAACGGGTCTGTTGATTGGCCCGTTTTCCACGCCGCCTACAGGCCCGGCTGCACACTCTTCGCGCCCTGCCCCTACAACCTGCGCGTAGCCAGCACCAAGACTGGCCGGCGCAGACCGCGGGTAGGGACGCACGCTCAGATCGGCCATCATTCTCGCCATCGTCTCGCTGGTGACCGGCTGGCTGGGCTTCGGCACCCTGTCCGGCGTCACCGGCGCCATCGCCAAGGTGCTTTTTGCGATTTTCGTGGTGCTATTCCTGATGGCCTTGCTGGTCCTGGCAAAGCTGATCAAGGCGGTCTAGCGAAGATCAATCGATCACACGCTCCATGCGCCGATGATCGGGCACCCGTCCCCGTGCATTGGTCAGCTGCGACCGGCGCTCGCCGATCACCTTGAAGCCGGCACGCTGATACAGCGCCTCCGCGCGCGGATTGCTTGCCGCGACATCCAGAACGACCCTGCGCTTGCCTGCTTCGCGTGCCCTGCCCACCAGTTGGTCGATCAGTGCGCGGCCGACGCCGTTGCCGCGTAGCTCCGGCACCACACCGAGATGCGCGAGATATTGCATGTCGCCAGCGGGAGGCCGGATCACCGATTCCACCCGCAAGCCGCGCGCGATCACACCCAAGCCGCGCCGCAAGCCATAGTGGGCAAAAATCTGCCTGGCGGCGGCAAACGTGAATGGCCATTGGGTATCCGCCCCGTAGCCCGCACCCACTGCCACGACACGCTCATCGACGACACCCACCCAATGATTGCGCCAGCCGAATTCGCCGGCACCGTCAACGAAACATCGCTGCAGGAATGCCTGCGCGTCATCGCCGCCGCGGGTCGTGAAGACATAGTCGAAGGCCGATGGCCCTGAGCTGTAGATCAGCGGCACCGCCGCAGCGGCATCCGCCGGCGCTGCAGGGCGAAAGCGCACCTGCAAGCCCGGTCGTGCCATCCCAACAATATTTCCCATTGCCTGCCCCGAAACTTCCCCCTCGGCAGCATAGGGCAAGCCTGACGCCCTGCGCAGAGGCGCCAACGACACGCCTTGGGGGGCGCGCCGGCCAGCAACGCTCTGTCGCACGCCACAGCATCTACACTAGGTAGCTTATGCGCGGACGTATTCCCGACAGCTTCATCGACGAATTGCTTGCCCGCGTCGACATCGTCGATGTGATCGAGCGACGCGTGCCGCTGAAAAAGGCGGGCCGCGAGTGGACGGCCTGCTGCCCGTTCCATAACGAGCGCACACCATCGTTCTATGTGAGCCCCGCCAAGCAGTTCTTCCACTGCTTCGGCTGCGGTGCGCACGGCAGCGCGGTGAAGTTCCTGATGGATTACGAGCGGCTCGAATTCCCCGATGCGGTGGAGGAACTGGCGCAATCGGTAGGCCTCACCGTGCCGCGCGAAGGCGGCGACGATCGCGCTCAGCGCGAGGACAAGACCGATCTCTATTCCCTGCTCGACGCCGCCGCGCGCTGGTACGAGAACGAACTGCCCAAGAGCACCGAGGCTCAGGCCTATTGCCGCAAGCGCGGGCTGGACGAAGAAACCATCAAGCGCTTCCGCATCGGCTGGGCGCCCGCAGGCTTCGACGGCGTGATCAAGGCGTTGGGTGGCAACGATCGGCGCACGCAACTGCTCAATGAAGCGGGCATGGTGGCCAGCAACGAGCGCGGCAACCGCTACGACCGTTTCCGCGAGCGGCTGATGTTTCCCATTCTCGACCGCCGTGGCCGCGTGATTGCCTTCGGTGGCCGGGTGTTGAGTTCGGAGCAAGCGCCCAAGTACCTCAACTCGCCTGAGACACCGCTGTTCCACAAGGGCCGCGAACTGTTCGCGCTGTGGCAGGTGAAGCAGGCCAATCCGAATTTGTCGCGCATCGTGGTGGTCGAGGGCTACATGGACGTGATCGCCATGCACCAGGCCGGATTGCCCATCGCGGTGGCAACGCTGGGCACGGCGACCACTCCAGAGCACACCGAGGTGTTGTTTCGCGCCGCACCCGACGTGGTGTTCTGCTTCGACGGCGACCGCGCCGGCCGTGCGGCGGCGTGGAAGGCGCTGGAGTCGGCACTGCCGCGACTGCGCGACGGGCGCCAGGCGTACTTCCTGTTTCTGCCTGAGGGTGAGGATCCGGACACGCTCATCCGCAAAGAAGGCAAGGGCGGTTTCGAGAAGCGCATGAAAGCCGCCACGCCCCTGTCGGAATATTTCTTCGGGGAACTCTCGCACGAGGTGGACATGGCAAGTCTCGATGGGCGCGCGCGTCTCGCCGAACGATCCCGCCCGCTGATTGCCAAACTGCCTGACGGCGCGTTTCGCGACCTGATGGCACAAGAGCTGGAGAAGCGCACTGGCGCGCGTGCTGTGCTCGAAGCCGACCCGGCGGCGCGACGCACCGTGCAACGACCCACCGTGGTGCAGCGTTCGCTGGTGCGCAGTGCCATTGCCCTTCTGTTGGCACAACCCGGCGTCGCCGATCAGGTGGAACGCCCGTATGGCTTCCTGCGCCTGGACAAGCCTGGCGTGGAACTGCTGGCCGAACTGATCGACCTGGCGCGCTCACGGCCCGGCATCAACCCGGCCATGCTGGTGGAGCACTTTGCTGAACGCCCCGAATATCTCCCGCTGCAAAAACTGATGGCGGCATTGGCCGTAGGCGAGCCCGAGGCGCAGCGCGCGGAATTCTTCGATGCGCTGGCACGCATGGAGCAACAGGCCGTGATTCAACGTCGCGACTGGCTCACCGCCAAGAGCCGCGAAAGCGCACTTGATAGCGCAGAGAAAGCCGAGCTGCGCGAGCTGCTCGCGGCGCGTGCGACGCCTCCGGTGAAAGCGGGGTGAGCCTTAACTTCCGCTCCCTAAGGGGAGAGGACTGAAGTGAGGGGCGGGTGCTCGCCACACCATTCAAAAAACAGGCTTCTAACCATTCTCACCGCAAGATTGCCCCTCACCCCCAACCCTCTCTCTGCGGGGAGAGGGAGCAAAAGGCATCCGTGCGCTGCCGCAAGCGTGCTGACGCCTTCCTATGGGATCATCGACCCTTCTTGTGAGGCATGGGTAGTCCGCCCGGGCATGGATGTAGATGGAACTGCTTGAACGACTGGTGACCCTGTTCGCCGAAAACGGCTACCTCGCGGTGTTCATCGCGTTGTTGCTGTGCGGTGCGGGTGCGCCCTTGCCTGAGGACATCAGCCTGGTCGCGGGTGGCGTCATTACCGGCCTGGGCTACGGCAGCGTCCACGTGATGTTCGGTGTGGGCATGGCCGGCGTGCTTGTCGGCGATGCGGGCATGTTCCTGCTGGGTCACCACTATGGCGCGCGCATCCTGCAGTGGCGGCTGGTAGCGCGCGTGCTTACGCCCGAGCGCTACGCAAAGGTGCAGGAAAAGTTCGAGCGATACGGCAACCGGCTGATGTTCTTCGCCCGCTTCCTGCCCGGTATGCGTACGGCGGTCTACATCACCGCCGGCTCCACCCATCGCGTGTCGTTCATGCGCTTCTTTCTGCTCGATGGACTGGCGGCGCTGATCAGCGTGCCCTTCTGGGTCTACCTCGGTTACTTCGGCGCTGACAACCACGAATGGCTGGCCATGTGGATCCATCGCGGCCAGAACGGCCTATGGGTATTGGCCGGCGTGATCGTGGCGGTGGCAGTGGCGCTGTGGTGGCGCCACAAGCGCAAGCAGCGCTGCGAGAGCGCCGGCAACTGAACGTCCTCTCCCCCATGGAGAGGACGTTCATGCATTACAGCCAGCGTCCGTAGCGACGGATGTAGATCAGCTTCATCAGCTGAGTCAGCACGCAGTACGCGAATACGGTCAGTGCAACCCAGGCGAAGTACACCGCCGGCAGCGGAACCATGCCGAACTTCGCGCCCAGCCCGGTGAAGGGCAGCGCCATGCCGACGAGGATGGCAGCGATGGTCAACGCCAGCACCGGTGCCGACGCACTGCTCTGCAGGAACGGAATCTTGCGCGTCCGGATCATGTGCACGATCAGCGTTTGCGTCAGCAGGCTCTCAACGAACCAGCCCGTCTGGAAGAACGACTGATGCTCGGTCGAGTTCGCGCCGAAGACGTGCCACAACAGCCAGTACGTGGTGATGTCGAAGATCGAACTGACCGGACCGATCCACACCATGAAACGACCGATATCGCTGGCGTCCCACTTGCGCGGCTTGCGCAGGTATTCGTCATCCATGCGGTCGAACGGAATCGACAACTGCGAGGTGTGATAAAGCAGGTCAAGCACCAGCAGCTGCAGCGGCAACATCGGCAGGAACGGCAGGAAGGCACTCGCCACAAGCACCGAGAACATGTTTCCGAAGTTGGAGCTGGCCGTCATCTTGATGTACTTGATGATGTTGCCAAAGGTCACGCGACCTTCAAGCACACCCTCTTCCAGCACCATCAGGTTCTTTTCGAGCAGGATGATGTCGGCCGACTCCTTGGCGATATCGGTGGCGGTATCCACCGAAATGCCCACGTCCGCCTCGCGTAGCGCCGGCGCATCGTTGATGCCATCGCCGAGGAAACCCACGGTGTGGCCCTGACGCTGCAGTGACTTCACCACACGCGCCTTCTGCAACGGCGACATCTTGGCGAACACGGTGGTGCGCTTGACCAGTTCGTCGAGCTCCGCATCATCCAGCGGCTCGATGTGCTTGCCCTGCGCGGAATTCTCCACGTTCAGACCCACCTCGCGGCAGATCTTGCGCGTCACCGCCTCGTTGTCGCCGGTGATCACCTTCACCTCGACGCCATGGTGATGGAGCGCGGCGATCGCCGTTCCGGCGGTGTCTTTCGGCGGATCGAGGAAGGCCAGGCAACCGATAGCGACAAGGTCGTTCTCGTCAGCCACGCCATAGGCGCGGCCCACCGGCGACTGCCGCTTGATCGCGACCACCAGCACGCGCAGACCGTCCTCGTTGAGATGACGCGTCATCGCCTTGATGCTGGCGCGCTGCTCATCGTCCATCGGCAGGATCTCGTCACCTGACTTGGCGTATGCGCAGATCGACAACATCTCCTCGACCGCGCCCTTGCACACCAGCAGCTCGTTGCCGTCGCCGTTCCTCACCACCACGGACATGCGGCGACGCTGGAAGTCGAACGGAATCTCGTCGACGATCAGGTAATGCGCGGCGGTCGGCTCGAGGTCGCGATGTGCCAGCACCGCCTTGTCCATCAGGTTCTTCAGGCCGGTCTGAAAGCGGCTGTTGATGTAGCCGTATTCCAGCGCCTCATCGGACTCCTCGCCGTAAAGATCCAGATGCCGTTCCAGCACGATCTTGTCCAGCGTCAGCGTGCCGGTCTTGTCGGTGCACAGCACGTCCATCGCGCCGAAGTTCTGGATCGCGTTGAGGCGCTTGACCACCACCTTGCGCTTGGACATCGCGATGGCGCCCTTGGCCAGATTCGCGGTCACGATCAGCGGCAGCATCTCCGGGGTGAGGCCCACCGCCACCGACAGCGCAAACAGGAACGCCTGCAGCCAGTCGTGCTTGTCCAGCCCGTTGATGAGGAAAACGATCGGCACCATCACCGCCATGAAGCGGATCAGCAGCCAGCTCACACTCTTCACACCGCGGTCGAAGCTGGTCTGCACGCGTTGACCGACCACGGAACGCGCCAGGGAACCCAGGTAGCTGCGCGAGCCGGTGGTCACGATCACCGCGGTGGCGGTACCGCTCACCACGTTGGTGCCCATGTAGCAAACCGTGGCCAGGTCCAGCGGATTCTCGATGGCGCTCTGCTCCATTTCCTCGAAGGCAGCGTCATGTTGCGGCGCTGACTTCTCCACCGGCAGTGATTCGCCGGTAAGGATGGCCTGGCTGATGAACAAGTCCTTCGCGCTGACCAGACGCAGGTCGGCGGGCACCATGTCGCCGGCAGCCAGATGCACGATGTCGCCGGCGACCAGCTCGGCCACCGGCACTTCGATGCGCTCGCTATGACCGTCCGAGGCGCGGCGCGTCACCGTGGCAGTGTTGCGCACCATCGCCTTGAGTTTCTCGGCGGCCTTGGACGAACGAAATTCCTGCGTAAAGCTGAGGAACACACTGATCGACACCATCGCTGAAATGATGGTCGGGCCGGTCAGGTTCGTGGGATCGGTAGCCAGCTGCACGCCGGCCAGCACCAGCAACACCACAATGAAAGGATTCTTGAACGCATGCAGCAGCTGCAGCGACCAATGCGGTGGCTTCTCATGCGACACCTCGTTCAGACCATCGCGATCCAGCCGCTCGGCGATCTGGTCTTCGTTGAGGCCAGCCGCGCTGGTATCCAGAGCGGCAAACAGGGCTTCGTTGGGGCGGAATGCTTCCTGCGCGACAGCAACGCGGAGAGGCGTCGCTGCGCCCTTGCCGGCCGCCTTGCCGGTGACGGTCTGGGTGGAGTGATTCAACATGACTCGCTTCCGTGAAATCGGTGACATCTGGGCCGGACCAGCGAGTCGGCGGGGTTCATCCCGCGCGTGACGCCAAAACCAGCACTATGGACTTCGTTGCAATCGGTGCCACGGGACTGGCGGAGGCCAGCCCTTGCGCGGCAGCTCATGGCGCAACGAGGCTTTCATCAGTGACTGGATACCAGCTGCAGATGACGATGAGCTTGCGGAGCGGTGTGTTCATGCCAACGGGCGACCGGATGACCACCCGAGGCGTCGTTGTTCCAGTGCATGTCGAGCACTGCCGGTCCCTGCGTCTCATTGAGCGGCGCAGGCACGGTGATCTTCCAGGAATGGCGTGAATCGGTACGACGATCCGACAGCGGGCGAGCTGCGGTGCGCAGACGGAAAAAATCGCGAAGGAGCTTCATGGGCCCATCTCCTCGTAACGGCGCTGACAGCGCCATCAGAGGTGGGCCGGACTTCCCTAGTCTAGGAAAGCACCAGCCGACCGCAGGCGGTCGCCGCAGCAGTTCAGCTTGTGATGCAATGCCGGCACCCGATGCTCGCGGATGTCGACGTTGCGACTAGGGTAAACGTCCATATGCCTTGGTTTGGTAGGACAGAGGCCACGTAAGGCGCGGTGCGCCTGATGGCGCGCGAATTGTCTTGCTGCGGTGCGCAAGTGTCAACCCTGTGACGGTGATTGAGGTGTCGAAAGTTGCTGCGATTTCGTGAATTGGCCTGGGTTGTTTACTGGTTGTATTGGTGAATGTGGGGTGGTGTTTTGCTATTGCTTGGACGCAATCGCTAGCTTGCCGCCTACGCGGCGAGCGTTTCGATCACCTGCCGGCGACCGAGTCACTTTTCTTTTGCTGGCCCAAAAGAAAAGTAACCCAAAGAAAATGGCCTTAAGGGCTTTTAGCGAAATGATGGATACGAGCGCTGGAGGCTTCTGCCAGCCGGATGCGTTGCGTGCGACCTCAGAGGTGGCCGCTACACCGCGAGGCGCCGTGTCGGCGAGGGGGTGCAGCAAACTGCGACATACCCGCTTTGTGGCGCGAAGCAGGCGAATAGCGAACAGCTCTGCCTAGGTGATGCGGCTACACCGCGGGGCGTCAATGTATTGAGGACTTAAAGCAGCGCGACGCTCCGCGCTTGGCTCCCTCTCCCCAGAGGGGAGAGGGTTGGGGTGAGGGGTCAATCTTGCGACACGGTGGTTTGATGCGAACGCCCACCGCCCATCCCATAGACGTTTCAGTCAACAGACATCCCCCACGCCTTAAGCCCTCAATACCCCGCCGCCCCGCGGTGTAGCCGCACGCTGTAGGCAGCGCACAACCAAGCCGCCTGCAGGAACCCCAAAGGCTCGTAGGTCACGCACCGCTGCGCCACGGCGCCTCGCGGTGTAGCGGCCACCCCTGAGGTAACACGTAAAGCATCCGGCTAGCGGAAGCCTGCAGTGCTTGTATCCACCATCTCGCTAAGAGCCCGTCAGGCCATTTTCTTTGGGTTACTTTTCTTTTGGGCCAGCAAAAGAAAAGTGACTCGGCTGCAGGCAGGCAGTCGAAACGCCCGCTGCGTAAGCGGCAAGCTGGCGATATCGCTCGGTTGTAGCGCTATCGCAAGCACCCGCCCCTCATCCCAACCTTCTCCCCAGAGGGGAGAAGGAGCAAAAGCAGACCTCGCAATGGCACCCAACTCAAGCTGAGCGTTCAAACACCACACCCTGATGCTGCACCATCGGCTCCATCACCCAATGATCCACCAGCAAAAATGCAAACAACGCCATCAGATACACGATGGAATAGTTGAACACCTTCATCGCGAAGAACTCATCCGGCGGATTGAGCAGCCGCACGGCGTAATAGAGAAAACCCAGCCCCAGCACCACTGCGCCACCGAGATAGACCAGCCCGCTGTAACCAGTGAGCGCCGGCAACAACGTCACCAGCACCAGCAGGATCGTGTAGAACAGCACGTGCCAGCGCGTGAACACTACGCCGTGCGTCACCGGCAGCATCGGCACCTGGGCACGCGAGTAGTCATCGCGGCGAAAGATCGCCAACGCCCAGAAATGCGGCGGCGTCCAGACGAAAATGATCAGGCACAGCTGCAAGGCGAACGGATGGAGGTGACCGGTCACCGCTGTCCACCCCAACACCGGCGGAATCGCACCGGCCAGGCCGCCGATCACGATGTTCTGCGGCGTGGCGCGCTTGAGGTAGGCGGTGTAGATCACCGCATAGCCGATCAACCCACCGAGCGTGAGAAGCGCAGTAAGCGGGTTCACCAGCAGCACCAGGATCAGCATCGACACGACGCCAAGCGCCAACGCGAAGGTCAGCACCTGATGCGGCTTGAGATGGCCGGTCGCCAACGGACGATGTGCAGTGCGCACCATCACCTTGTCGATGCGCTGGTCAATCAGGTGATTGAACGCGGCAGCCGAGCCTGAGGCCATCCAGATGCCCAGCGTCCCAAATACCAGTGCGCGCCAGGGCGGAATGCCTGGCACGGCCAGGAACATGCCGATGACGGCGCAGAACACCAGCAGCGCGACGACGCGCGGTTTGGTCAGTTCCATGTATTCGTGGAAACGGCTGCTCATCATCAATGCCCAAGGGAGAGAAACATGGCGTCGTCTTGACGCTTCTGCGTGCGCGCCAGCGTCGCCAGCAGGGTGAACAACAACAGCGCCGCTACGCCATTGTGCAGCGTGGCCACCGGCAGCGGGAGACCAAAATGCACGTTGCTGATGCCCAGCAGCACCTGGACCACCAGTACCACGGCAATCGCCAGACCTTGCACGCGCAGGCCACGGCGCGATACGCGGTGCGACAGCCAGGCGAGGTAACAGAACACCACCAGCGCACCGATGCGGTGAGCAATCTGGATGGCGCTGCGCGCGGCCATGTCGAGCACGCCGCCTTCATAGTTCACGCCGATACCACGCCACAACACGAAGCCTTCACGAAAATCGGTGGGCGGCATCCACTGCCCCAGGCACTTGGGAAAATCGGTACCGCACGCCAGCGCCGCATAGTTGGAAGACGTCCAGCCGCCCAAAGCAATTTGCGCCAGCAGCAGCACGATGCCGAGTACCACTAGCTTGCGCAAACCGGCATAGCTGTCATCTCGAGCGCTGACGCCGGCGAAACGCAGCGCCGCATAGGCCAGCAGGGCGAAGGTGGCGATGCCGCCCATCAAATGGCCCATCACCACGATGGGCTTCAGCAGCAAGGTGACCGTCCACATGCCGAGCATGGCCTGGAATACCACCACGGCCAGCGCCAGCACACTGATTCGCCACGCGCCCGGACGCTTGAGCCCGATCGACGCAATCAACGGCAGGCCAATGGCAAGGATCGACAGCACAAGCGACCAGTGATGCTCGCCCTTGATGTAGAGACTGACGCCTACCGACGCGAAGATGGCACCCGCAATCACCGCATAACGCGCCCATGGGCGCCGCCAGCTGGCGATCAGTGCGAGTGCGAACACCAGCGTGCCAAGCGTACCGGCAAGGAAGCGGTGCACCTGTTCGCGCCATGCCTTGTTCGTCTCGTACGGACGATCAGGGAAGGCCTGGTTCGCCTGCGCTATCTCGTGTTGCTGCTCGGGCCAGCTGGCCTTGCCATAGCAGGTCGGCCAGTCCGGGCAGGACAGACCCGCGTTGGACAAGCGGACGAAGGCACCGAACATCACCACGCCGAATGCGAACACCGCAGCCAGCAACGCAAGGCCGCGCAGAACTTTGACCGAGCGGGCTGTCATCAGCGAATCACCTTCTGCAAATCCTTGCGCAGGCCCGAGGGATCGAAGCCGGCAGGATAAAGCGACAGCGCCGTGCCATCGGATTCAACCAGCAACGCGCTCACGCTATCGGGCGTCGAAGGGCGAAACGCCGCGAGCGCGCCGTTGCTGTCCTGACCAAGCTGCCAGTAATCCGTCATGCCGGTGGCTGCTGCATTCACCGGCGTTGTACCCACATAAAGCAGGCGCAGGCGCGGCGCATTGCGATTGAGCGTGATGCGCGCGGCCGCCATCTTGGTGAGCGTGTCCAGGCATTGCGTCGCGCAGTCGGGGCCGGCTAGCGCAACCAGGGTGAGCTGCGGGTCCGCCGCACGCCACGCCCATGTTTTTCCATCGGCCAACGTCACCTGCAGTTGCTCGCTGGCGAAGTTGCGCTGCGGCTCCACAGGCAGGCCATTTGCCTTGCCGCTGGGCTGCCAGCCGGCAAACGTCAGCACGCCTGCAGCAATGATCGGGGCGGCGAACACCAGCATGATCAGCAACAGTTTCAGGCGGCTCGCGCGGAGCGCGGCGGGTTGAGGCTTGTTCATGAGTTGTCCGACGGTTTCGATGGGCGGCGACGATGCAGCACGAGCAGGATCACCACAGCCGCCACGGCGAAGGTGAACCACTGGAAGGCGTAAGCGCGATGCCGTGCGGGTGGCATCGCGGTGAAATCGATCGTGTGTTCGCGCACATAAATCGCGGCAGGGTCCGCGTCCAGTGCCAGCACCTGCGGATAAAGCGCCTGGCCGAGATCAGCCGACACCTGCCCCAGGTCGAGATAGACCGTGGTCTTGGGCCAGTGCGCTTGCTGGGTCAGCGCATTACCGCCCATCTCGAATCCCACGCCCGGCGGTGGCAAGTACAGGCCCTGCAAGGCCTGCTCGCCCTGCGGCAAGGGCGGCAGTTGCGGCGCGTGGTCCGTGCCGTTACCCGGGAGGAAGCCAAGGTCGACCAGCAATAGCCGATCGCCGCCATGTGGACGGAAAGGCGCATAGACTTCCGCACCGCCACGCTGGTCGTGCTTGGGGTTGTCGAGCAGGTACAAGCGATCGGCGAGGTATTCGCCCTGCACGTGCACACGCGCGAAAGCATTCGCGGGTGGCGCCATGGCAATGGCCGCAAAGTCCCGCGGAGCCTCGGTTTCCGCTGCGGCATACCGTCGCAGAATTTCATCCTTCTCGTCCGCACGATGCAGCTGCCACACGCCCAAGCGTATGAACAGCAAGGCGCCGCCCACAGTGAGCAGCAGCGCGAACCAGGATGGCCGGCGCAACCACTTCACGCGGAGGCACCGCGCACGGCCGCTATACTGCGGATGTCTATAACGTTCGGACCAATCACGTGGAAACCATCTACAAATATGCGCTGGTGATCCTGCTGCTGGTGGTGCTGTTCAATCTCGGTCAGGCTTTGTTTTTCATGATGACTGACAAGGACGGCAGCAAGCGCACGGTATGGGCGTTGACCCGCCGCATCGGGCTTTCGGTGCTGCTCATCCTGATGGTGATATTCGGCATCTGGATGGGCTGGCTGCACCCGCACGGCGTGGGCCAGTAATTGTAACGTCACGATGCCGCTGGCGCTTCGCTGCGACATCCGGTTCGATTCGAAGACCCGCCATATGGCGGGTCTTCGTTTTTTAAGAGCCCCACACATCCAAACAAAAAGCCCGCCGAAAGGCGGGCTTTTTGCTGCGGCGCAGGAGCGCCTCAGAGAATGTAGACGAACATGAACAGGCCCAGCCACACCACGTCGACGAAGTGCCAGTACCAGGCCACGGCTTCGAACGCGAAGTGATGATCCTTGGAGAAGTGGCCCTTGGCTACACGCAGCCAGATGATCGCCAGCATGATCGTGCCCAGCGTCACGTGCATGCCGTGGAAGCCAGTGAGCATGAAGAAGGTCGAACCGTAGACGCCGCTCTGCAGGGTCAGGTTGAGCTCCTTGTACGCCTCGATGTACTCGTGCGCCTGGAAGTACAGGAACGTTGCGCCCAGCAGCACGGTCAGGCCCAGGAACAGCAGAATCCTGCCGCGATGACCAACCTTCAGCGCATGGTGCGCAATGGTCACGGTGACGCTGGAGCTAAGCAGGATCAGCGTGTTCAGCAGCGGTAGGCCCCACGGCAGCACCGTCTGGAAATTGCCACCGATGCGAGCTGGACCGCCACCACCACTGGCGCCCCACGTGGCCGCGTAGTCGTTCCACAGGAACTGGTGGGTCAGTACGCCGTGACCTTCGCCGCCAAGCCACGGCACCGCGAACATGCGTGCGTAGAACAGCGCGCCGAAGAACGCAGCGAAGAACATCACCTCGGAGAAGATGAACCACATCATTCCCATGCGGAACGAGCGGTCCACCTGGCTGTTGTAGCTGCCGGCGAGCGATTCGCGGATCACCGAGCGGAACCAGCCGAAGAACATCAGCAGAATGCCGATGAAGCCGACCATCACCACCGTCTTGCCGAAGCTCGCCTCACCCGGAGGGGCATTGAGCCAGTGCGCGGCACCGAACACGGTGACGAACATGACGACGGCGGCCACGATGGGCCAATAACTCTTGGCCGGTACGAAATAAGCGTCTTGCTGATGACCCATGGTGAGACCCCGTGGATTTCTCTTGTTTACTTCCGCCCCCGCCGTACCGCGCGGGGAACTGCAACCCGGAACGCCTCACCGGCGCCACGGAGGAATACTGCCTGCGGACGTGCGTCAGGAGTACTTCAGCCCCTGCAGGAGTGAGAGCAGGAAGATCGCCAGGGCGATGGCGCCAAACACCGTGACAGTGCGTCGCACACCTTTCCGCCGGGCTTCCTCGATCACACTCTTGGACGACTGATTCATCTGACTCACCTTCCGCCCGCTCCGGCTCTACACCGGAGCGGTCATGCTTGCATCAATCTTCGACGTGACCGTGAGCCAACTCGTCGTCGTGGATCACCGGCGGTACTTCGAAGGTGTGGTGCGGTGCCGGCGACGGCACGGTCCACTCCAGACCCTTGGCACCTTCCCACACGCGGTCCGGAGCCTTCTTCTTCGAGAACCACACGGCATGGATGATCACGCCGAGGAAAATCAGCTGCGAGGCACCGAACAGGAAGCCGCCGATCGAGCTGATCATGTTGAAGTTGGCAAACGCGACGTTGTAGTCCGGGATACGGCGCGGCATGCCGGCCAGGCCCAGGAAGTGCTGCGGGAAGAACAGCACGTTCACCCAGATCACGCTGTTCCAGAAATGCATCTTGCCCCAGAACTCGCTGTACATACGGCCGGTCCACTTCGGCAGCCAGTAGTACGCACCGGCGATGATCGCGAAGATCGCACCGGTCACCAGCACGTAGTGGAAGTGCGCCACCACAAAGTACGAGTCGTGATACTGGAAGTCGGCCGGAGCCAGCGCCAGCATCAGGCCGGAGAAGCCACCGATGGTGAACAGGATCACGAAGGCGATCGCAAACAGCATCGGGGTCTCGAAGGTCATCGAGCCGCCCCACATGGTGCTGACCCAGTTGAACACCTTCACGCCCGTTGGCACTGCGATCAGCATCGTGGCGTACATGAAGAAGATCTCGCCACCCAACGGCAGACCCACCGCGAACATGTGGTGCGCCCACACGATGAACGACAGGAACGCGATCGACGCGATGGCGAACACCATCGCCTTGTAGCCAAAGATCGGCTTGCGCGCGAAGGTCGGAATGATCTCGGACACCAGGCCAAAGGCCGGCAGGATCATGATGTAGACCTCGGGGTGACCGAAGAACCAGAAGATGTGCTGGAACAGGATCGGGTCACCGCCACCGGCGGCATTGAAGAAGCTGGTGCCGAAGTACTTGTCGGTCAGCAGCATGGTCACGGCGCCAGCCAGCACCGGCATCACGGCGATCAGCAGGAACGCAGTGATCAGCCAGCTCCACACGAACACCGGCATCTTCAGCAGATCCATGCCCGGCGCGCGCATGTTGAGGATGGTGGCGATGATGTTGATCGCGCCCATGATGGAGCTGATGCCCATCAGGTGGACCGCGAACACCACATAGGCTACAGAGTCACCCTGCAGCGACAGCGGCGGATACATGGTCCAACCACCGGCCGGGCCGCCGCCTGGCAGGAACAGCGTGGACAGCAGCAGCGCGAACGCAAACGGCAGGATCCAGAACGACAGGTTGTTCATGCGCGGCAACGCCATGTCCGGCGCACCGATCATCAGCGGGATCATCCAGTTGCCCAGGCCCACGAAGGCCGGCATCACCGCGCCGAAGATCATGACCAGCGCATGCATCGTGGTCATTTCGTTGAAGAAGTACGGCTGTACCAGCTGCATGCCGGGCTTGAACAGCTCGGCGCGGATCACCATGGCGAAACTGCCGCCGATGAAGAACATCAGCAGGGAGAACACCAGGTACAGCGTGCCGATGTCTTTGTGGTTGGTGGACATGCACCAGCGCACAAAGAAGTTTGACGGCGCGCCGTGATGATCATCGTGGTGATCGTGGGTGGCTGCGTGGGCCATGCCTTGCACCTCTACCTAAATGCGGAAACTGTGGACAGGCTGAGTGATCAGCCCTGGTGGCCCTGCGAAACAGGTGCGTCGGGTGCAGCCTGCGCGGTGACAGGTGCGGCGGCGGTCGAAGCGGCGGCTGGAGCGGGAGCTGCAGGCGTCGGCTGCTTGGCCTCCGCTTGCTGCTGTGCAAGCCACTGTTCAAACTCGGCCTTCGGCAGCGCCTTGATCACGATCGGCATGAAGCCATGATCCTGGCCGCACAGCTCGGCGCACTGGCCGCGGTACACACCCGGTTCGGTAATGTTGGTCCAGGCTGCGTTGACGATGCCCGGTATGGCATCCATCTTCCAGCCCAGCGCCGGCACCCACCACGAATGAATCACGTCACCCGCGGTAATCACGAAGCGGATCTTGGTGCCCACCGGTACGACCAGCGGCTTGTCCACATTGATCAGGTAGGTGTTGTAACCGTCGACCTTCACCGCATTCGGATCAAGGCCCGATTGCAACTGACGGGTTTCGTCGCTCTCGCGGTCGAGCTTGGACACGAAGCCGACCTTTTCGATCGCCTGGCCCTTGTAGTCGACGTAGTCGTAACGCCACTTCCACTGGTAACCGGTGACCTTGACGGTCATCTCCGAACCGGTGGTGTCGGCAAAGGTGCGCAGGCCGCCGGTGGCGAGGTACGCCAGCACGATCAGGATGATCACCGGAATGGTGGTCCAGATGATCTCGAGCGTGGTGTTGTGCGACCACTTCTCCGCCACCGCGCCGCGCGATTTGCGGAAGCGGAACATGGCGATGAACATCGCGCCGAACACCAGGATGCCGATGACGACGCAGACACCAAGGGCGACGTTATTGAGGAAGTACGGCTCCGAGGACCACTCGGACGCACCGCGCGTCATGTTCAGCTGTCCTGGCTGCGGATTGGCAAAAGCCACGCCGCCGAACATTGCGAGAGCGATGAGTGCGAATGCCGCCACTGCTCGCTTGATACCGCCAGGCCTGATGCCGCCAGATGTCATGTCTTGCACCTTTGTTGAACCT
Organism: Dyella sp. OK584; assembly: GCF_057787755.1. NCBI lineage: Bacteria > Pseudomonadati > Pseudomonadota > Gammaproteobacteria > Lysobacterales > Rhodanobacteraceae > Dyella > Dyella sp. OK584. Next base: position 1,590,779 of record NZ_CM173542.1, on the reverse strand, counting down.
ACTTGCGTCGCTGTTGGTTGAGATCCGCCAGCAACACCATGAGTTTCCTTGACAGCTCGGCACGTTCCTCCTCGGCGAGGAATGCCCCGATTTCCAGCTCCCGACCGTGCGACGTCAGCAACAGACGACCCCTGTCCCTTCCCGGTTGCAGTAGCACGCGCACCCAATACGTCTGAAAGCGCGCACTACGCCGACCTGGCAGGGATTGCACCTCCAGCGACGATTCGTCGAGGGTGATGCGCTCGCTGCGGTCGCCGGCCCGCCAGGCTACGCCCAAAGCGAAAGCCACAGCGGAGGACTCGACCAGAGCGAACAGCGGAGCGAAGACATTCCCCTGCCACGCCCCTAGCACAGCCGTCGTCAGTGCCAGCGCCGCCAGTACTCCGATCAATCGACGCAAGTCGCGGTGGCTGAGAGCACGATTGGGCTTGAGCCACAACGTCGCGCACGGCAAGCCGGCAGCAGCTGGTCGAAGCACGATCATGAGAACTCGGCGTGCCTGGAACCCCGGCATGATAGGCCGCGACGGTGTCACTGGGCAAGAATGACGCAGTCACTTGATTTGAAGCGGGCATGAACCATTCGATTTGTGCTGCGTCTCGCGCACAGGCCATGCGTTGAGTCCGGTTTGCGCGGTGAACCAAGGGTCTTCGCGGCGAAGCCAGCACACGCAACGTGAGACGACCATAGGGGTGCGACGGTTTGCCGCGGGTCGCGCTACACGACACTTGCGCTCAAAGCGAAACACCACTGCAACGTTGCCGACGGAGCAGCCGCATCGCCACCGAGCTGTCACGCGATGACTACTCGCGCCGGGCAGCCGACCCCGGCCCCTCGCACACACCCGCTTTCGCCCACATCTATAGGCGGCGAACCCGCCTCCCTGCCGCACCGCAGCACCCCATACGGATGCGTGCGCCCTACCCCCCGCGTACAATCCCGCGATTCCCCGTCTCGTAATTCTTTCGGCTAACTCAGTGACCCAGCCCATTCTCAGCCCCGAACTCCCCACCGGTGTCGAGCCGGCCCGCGCGCGCATCACTGCCGCCTGGCTGCGCGACGAGACCGAAGCGGTCAATGATCTGCTGGCCCAGGCCACCTTGCCGCCGGTGGAACGCGAAAAGGTGATCGACCTGGCCGCCGACCTGGTGTCCCGTGTGCGCCTGCGCGCCAAGGACCAGAGCGCCGTCGAATCCTTCATGCGCCAGTACGACCTGTCCTCCGAGGAAGGCGTGCTGCTGATGTGCGTGGCCGAAGCGCTGCTGCGCATCCCCGACAAGGGCACCGCCGACAAGCTGATCCGCGACAAGCTCGGCGATGCGAACTGGAAGAAGCACCTCGGCCAGAGCGAGTCGTTGTTCGTCAACGTGTCCACCTGGGGCCTGATGCTCACCGGCAAGCTGGTGACGCTGTCGGAGGAAACCCGCCACGACTTCACCGGTGCGCTGCGTCGTCTGGTGGGTCGCGCGGGCGAGCCGGCGATTCGACTGGCCGTGCGCCAGGCCATGCGGATCATGGGCCACCAGTTCGTGATGGGTCGCACCATCGGTGAAGCGCTGGATCGTTGCGCGCAGAAGGAATATGCGGTGTATCGCTATTCCTACGACATGCTCGGCGAATCGGCGCTCACCAGCGAAACCGCCGAGCGCTATCAGCAGGATTACCGCAACGCGATCGCCGCCATCGGTTCGCGCGGCCCGTTCGCCAACCACACCGATGCGCCGTCGATCTCGGTGAAGCTCTCGGCGCTGCATCCGCGCTATGAAGTGGCCAAGCGCGAGATTGCTCGCCGCGACCTCACCGCCAAGCTGCTCGAGCTTTCGCAGCTGGCGATGAAAAACGGCATTGCGTTGTCCGTCGACGCGGAAGAGGCCGACCGCCTCGAACTATCGCTGGACATCATCGGCGACGTGTTCGCGCATCCCTCGCTGCAGGGCTGGAATGGCCTCGGCATCGTGGTGCAGGCATATTCGAAGCGCACGCCGTTCGTGATCGACTGGCTGATCGAAACCGCGCGCGCTGCCAACCGTCGCTGGTATGTGCGCCTGGTGAAGGGCGCCTACTGGGATGCCGAGGTCAAGCGCGCGCAGGAAAACGGCCTGGCCGGTTATCCCGTGTATACGCGCAAGCCCAATACCGATGTGTCGTACCTCGCCTGCGCACACAAGCTGTTTGATGCGGGCATCGAGCTGATCTATCCGCAGTTCGCCACGCACAACGGGCACACCATCGCGGCCGTACATCACATCGCGCACGGTCGCCCGTACGAGTACCAGCGCCTGCACGGCATGGGCACGGACCTCTACGCCGAAGTGATCGGCAAGCAGAACCTCAACGTGCCCTGCCGCGTGTACGCGCCGGTCGGTACGCATGAAGACCTGCTGCCCTATCTGGTGCGCCGCCTGCTTGAGAATGGCGCCAACACCAGCTTCGTCAACCGCGTGGTCGACGAGACGCTGCCGGTGCGCGAACTGGTCGCCGATCCGTGCGAGACCGTGCGCGCCTTTGCCTCTATCCCCCACCCGCGCATTCCGCTGCCGGTGAATCTTTACGGTGACAATTCTGCGCTTGCGCAGAATTCAAACTATGCAAGCAGGAAGAATTCCATGGGCGTCAACTTCTCTAACGACAACGAATTGAAGACCCTCGCCGAGGCCATCCAGAACAAGTCCGGTCCGTGGACCGCCGAGCCGCTGGTGCCCGGTGCCAAGAGCGCAGGTGCCACCGTGTCGGTGACCAACCCGGCCGACCGTCGTCAGGTCGTCGGCAGCTACGTCACCGCCGACAGCGCCAGCGTCGACAAGGCGCTGGCCAACGCGGTCGCCGCGCAGCACAACTGGGATCGCCTGCCGGCCGCCAGCCGCGCCGCCATCCTCGAACACGCTGCCGAGCAGTTGGAAGCGCGTCGCGGCGAGTTCATCGCGCTGTGCGTGCGCGAAGCGGGCAAGAGCCTGCCCGACGCGATCGCCGAAATCCGCGAAGCCGCCGACTTCCTGCGCTACTACGCCACCATGGCGCGTCGCCTGTTCGGTCATCCGGAGCAGTTGCCTGGCCCCACCGGCGAGAGCAACCAGCTGTTCTTGAACGGCCGCGGCGTGTTCGTGTGCATCAGCCCGTGGAACTTCCCGCTGGCGATTTTCCTGGGCCAGGTCAGCGCTGCGCTCGCCGCCGGTAACGCGGTTATCGCCAAGCCGGCCGAGCAGACCAGCCTGATCGGCTATGCCGCAGTGAAGCTGCTGCACGAAGCCGGCGTGCCGGCTGACGTGCTGCAATACCTGCCGGGCGACGGCGCCACCGTCGGCGCTGCACTCACGCGCGATCCGCGTGTCGCTGGCGTGGCCTTCACCGGCTCCACCGAAACCGCCTGGGCGATCAACCGCGCACTGGCTGCACGCAACGCGCCGATCGCCGCATTGATCGCCGAGACCGGTGGCCAGAACGCGATGATCGCCGACTCCTCGGCGCTGCCCGAGCAGATCGTCAAGGATGTGATCGCCTCTGCCTTCCAGTCCGCCGGCCAGCGTTGCTCGGCCGCACGCGTGCTGTTCGTGCAGGAAGACATCGCCGACAAGGTGAGCGATATGCTCGCCGGTGCGATGGCCGAGCTGAAGGTCGGTGATCCGGGCCAGCTCAGCACCGACGTGGGCCCGGTGATCGACGAGGACGCCAAGAAGATTCTGGTCGATCACGCCGCGCGCATGGACAAGGAAGCGAAAAAGATCGGCGAAGTGAAGCTCGACCCTGCCCTTACCGGCAACGGCACCTTCTTTGCACCGCGTGCGTACGAGATTCCCTCGCTATCCACGCTCACCCGCGAAGTGTTCGGCCCGGTGCTGCACGTGATCCGCTGGAAGGGTGACGAGCTCAACAAGGTGGTCGACGAGATCAACGCCACCGGTTACGGCCTGACGCTGGGCATCCACAGCCGCATCAATGACACCGTGGACTACATCCAGAGCCACGCGCGCGTCGGCAACTGCTACGTCAACCGCAACCAGATCGGTGCAGTGGTCGGCGTGCAGCCGTTCGGCGGCGAAGGCCTCTCCGGCACCGGCCCGAAGGCCGGCGGCCCGCATTACCTGCTGCGTTTTGCCGGCGAGCGCACGCTCACCATCAACACCACCGCCGCCGGCGGCAACGCCTCGCTGCTGACCATCGGCGAGTAATCGCACCACGGGCCGACGCGCGAGCGTCGGCCCCTTCGATGGTCGGGAGATTTCATGCGGCATCCTCAGCTGCTTGCATTCATGCTGGCCATCGCGCTCACCGCGCCACTGCATGCGATGCCATCAGACGATAGCGAGCAACGCTTCGTCGCCACATTGCAGCTGGGTTCCACACCCGACGTACGCTACCTCGACGCGGCCGGCAAGCCGCTGGACTACGCGAACTTCGCGCAGCAAATCGGCGAAGGCCGCAACTACAGCATCACGAGCGATCGGCAGGCCGGCATGGCCGTACTGCGCCTTCGCCCACCACGCTCGATGGCTGGCCAGCCTGGTCGATTCGCTTTCGGTCGCGGCGATGCGTTTCCGCCGTTCGAATTGCCATCGCTACAGGGTGGCACGCAGCGTCTGGGCGACTTCCGGGGCCGCTACACCCTGGTCAGCTTCTTCTTCGCCGAATGCGCGCCATGCATCGCCGAGGTGCCAACGCTCAATGCCTTTGCACGCGACCACGCCGACATGAACGTGGTGGCCATCACTTATGAGAGTGAGGGCACCGCGCGCCAGTTCGTGAAGGAGCGCGACTTGGCGCCGCCCGTGTTGTATGACGCCCAGGCGTTGGCCGACACGCTTGGCGTGGGCGTCTATCCCACCCTGATGCTGATCGATCCATCGGGCCACGTCGCCGGTGCCGCCGTCGGCATGTCGATGCACGACGACGACGCCAAACGATTGGCCGATCTCTCCGGCTGGATCGAACAGTGGAAGCGCCAGGACGCGCGCTCTTCTGCGGGAGCGCCGCCGGTGCGCGACAAGCCTCCGGAACAGTAATGACCAGCCTTTGCGGTCGCGCCCCGAGTGAGGCCCTGCAGCGGCGGCGTTGTCAGTAGGGCGTCGGTTCGATCAATGCCCGTTCGGCGCTGCATTGCGGCCCCGCATTCGACGCTGCGGTTTTCCGGTATTCCCTCAACTCCGAACGCGCGGCTGCCAGCTCTGCCTGGAATGCATCGGTCGCGTGCAAGGTCGCCACGACCGCCGCGCCGTTCATGGTGCCCGCTTCGGTCGCGCTGAGATTGTGCACGCCACACACGACGCGACTGTCACCGAAGGCACGCGCGCGCAGCAGCAGTTCACTGGCGCGATCCGGCGCCAGTTCGGTGAGCACCAGCCCAACTGCCCAGCCACGCGTGGCGTGGCCTGACGGGTAGTCGAAGCTGTTGGCGAGCTGCGCGGTGGACTGGCAAGTGGCTCCCGCATCGATCAGGAACGGACGCTGGCGCTGATTGGCCTGCTTGGCGGGACGCGTGGAAGCGTCGGCGGCGTTGCTGGTCTGGTCCACCAGCGCCGACAGTCGCGGCAGGCGCGTGGTGTCCAGCGATACGCCCATGGCGCAACTGAAGTCGGCCATCAGTTTTGGGGTGGCGTAGTCCACGTCCTGCTGCGCCAGAGTCCAGCGCGCGGTGCCTTCCAGCTTGCGGGTGACTCGGAAAATCTGCCGGTCGGCGTCGTAGCGTGGCGTTCCCGCCTTGGGCGCCGCCGGTAGCAGCACCGCGGTCTGCAAGGCAGGGACCGGCGTTGCCTCAGGAGGCGTCCGCACAGGCGCGCAACCGGCGGCAGCGATCATCGCCATCAGCCATCCGGCGAGAGCCGCCGATACCAGAATCTTGTTCATCAGCGTTCTTCCCCGGTTGGGTCCGCGCGGACCGTGGTGCGTTGCATGAGGCAGCTGGCTGGCCGCCATGATATAGATCAAAGGTCGCGTCGGGCTTGTCCGACTCCGAGGAAGGGAGCTATCACGATGACGTCCGCTGCCGCCTCGGCCGGCCATCCCATCGACGATTTCGCAACGCTGCTTGGCGCCGATCCGCGCTATACGGCGGCCGAGACACCGCCGAACGTCCTCGTGCACCTGACCCAGCTGGCGCTGGCCCGCGGCATTCGCAGCGATGGCTGGTTCGCGGGCTCCGGCCTGACTCGCGAGCAGCTCAACGATCCCACCTTGCGGGTGTCCTACCGACAGGCCCGCTCGGTGATCCGCCGCGCCCTGCATGCCACCGGCGAAACCGGCCTGGGGCTGGAAGTTGGCCGGGTGGAAACCTTGGGCAGCTTCGGCCTGCTGGGCCTGGCCATGATGACTTCGGCCACTTTCGGAAAAGCGATGGAAGTGGGCATCACGCACCATCGCGTCAGCGGCAGCTTGCTGGACGTGAGCTTCGAAGTGACAGGCCAACGTGAGGTGGCGCTGGCCGCATGGCCGCGTTTCAACGACCCGCCCCTGCTGCCGTTCCTGTGCGAGGAACTGTTCGCCAGCGCGTTGGCCATCGCGCGCGAACTAGTGGGTCAGGACTTCCGCCCGTCGCGACTGGAAGTGACCTATGCACGGCCGGCGCACGCGCAAACCTATGCCGATTATTTCCAGTGCGAGCTGGTGTTCGGTGCGCGCTACAACCGCGTCGTGCTGGACGCGCAGTGGCTAGATCAACCGCTGCCCACCCACAACCCGCTCACCGCCCGGCAGGCATTGGCACTGTGCATGCAGCAGTACGACGCCAGCGGTGTGCAGCAGGAAATCGTCGCCTCGGTGGAGCGCCTGCTTCGCAGTCACCTTCGCCAACAGCCGCGTTTGCCCGACGTGGCGCGCATGCTCAACATGAGCGAACGCTCGTTGCGTCGGCGGCTCGCCGAAAGCGGGCGCATCTTTCGTGAAATTCATGACCGCGTGCGCGCCGAGCGGGCACTGGAACTGCTGCACGGCGGTGCCCTGAGCGTGGCCGAGATCGGGCTGGAAATCGGCTTCAGCGATCCGCGCGAGTTCCGTCGCGCCTTCAAGCGCTGGACCGGCATGCCGCCGCGAAGCGCCCGGCATCACGCCGCCTGACAGCCTTGCCAAGGCCGTTTTGGCCATTCCGGGAACGACTTCCGTTCGACTCCCTTGAAGAACAAACGCCAGTAGCGGCCTCTATCACGCCTGCCCGACCCGGCACCTCGACGCAAAAACTTGAAGTTAAAATAAGAATCACTATCATTTAGCCATCTGCCGTTGGCGAGGGTGGCGATTGCACGAGCCACGGCACATTTCTTTCCACACAGGCTCCCCTGCATGTCTGCCCCATTTTCCAGAAGCGCACTTCTGGTAGCGATCTCGCTTGCTCTGGCTGACCCCGCATTTGCCGCCGACCAGGCCGATACAACCGCTTCCCAGCAAAAAACCACGCACGAAAAAGACAGCAAAGACAGCATTGCCCTGGAAGCGGTGAACGTCGTGTACTCGACCACCAAGACCGAGACGCCTGCGGTGGAGATCCCCCAGTCGGTCAGCACCATCACGCCTGACCGCATGCATGCCTACGGCGTGCAGGGCCTGGATGAGGCAGTGCGCTATCTGGCCGGCGCGGTGGGCGGCAGCTATGGCGCCGATCCGCGCAGCGACTGGATTCTTGTCCGCGGTTACGACCCGGCGAAGTTCCTCGACGGCCTGGCGCTTCCCAATGGTTCCTGGACCGCCGACTCGCGCATCGAGCCCTATGGCCTTGAGCGCGTGGAGGTGAACAAGGGTCCGTCATCGGCGATGTACGGCCAGTTGCCGCCGGGCGGCATGATCGACATGACCAGCAAGCGCCCGAGCCTGGACGCGCCGCACGAAGTGGAAGCGACCGTTGGCAGCTTCGGCCAGCGGCAGCTTGCCGGCGATACCGGCGGACAGCTCGATAGCAACGGCAAATGGCTGTGGCGCCTGGTCGCGCTTGCCCGCAATGGCGATTCGAACATCAAGCACTCGCGGGACGATCGCTACTACTTCGCGCCCAGCCTCACCTGGAAGCCGGACGACAACACCTCGTTGACTGTGCTGGCGCGCTACCAGCGCAGCCTGTCGAACGGCGTGGGCGGCTTCCTGCCTTCGCAGGGCACGCTCTATCCAAACCCGAACGGCCAGATTCCGCGCGACGTCAATCCGGGCGAACCGGGTTATGACCACTACTACAAGACCGACGAGTCCATCGGCTACGAATTCACGCACCGCTTCAACGACGTGTGGTCGGTGCGGCAGGACTTGCGCGTGCAAAACGAAACGGTAGACCACCGCTCGATCGGCAGCCTGGGCCTGCAGGACGACCTGCGCACGCTCAACCGCTACAACTACCCGCTGGTCGATCAGGCGCATGTCTTCGCCGTGGATAACCAGGCCGAGGCGAAGTTCGCGCAGGGCGACGTGCAGCACACGGTGTTGATGGGCGTGGACTATCTGCACAGCCGCAACGACTACAAATCCGGATTCGGCACGGCAGCGCCCATCGACATTTTCGATCCGGTATACGGCGCACCGATCACTCCTACGCCATACACGTTCCACACCAATAGCCTGCTCGAACAACTGGGCGCCTATGTGCAGGACCAGATCAGCTGGGGTCGCTGGGGCATCGTGGCCAGCGGTCGCGAGGACTGGGTAACCAACCACGTCGACGACCTCATCGCCAATACCAAGCAGAAGCAGAACGACACCGCGTTCTCTGGTCGTCTCGGCATCAACTACACCACCGACATCGGCCTGGTGCCGTACATCGCCTACTCCCACTCGTTCAAGACGACGGTGGGCCAGACGTTTGACGGCAGCGCGTTCAAGCCGATCACCGGCGACCAGTACGAAGGCGGCCTGAAATACCAGACGCCAAACGGGCGCACACTGATCACTGCGGCGGTCTACCAGCTCACGCAGAAGAACGCGCTCACGGTGGATCCGGATCATCTGTTCTTCTCGTTGCAGCAGGGCCAGACCCGCACCCGCGGCGGGGAACTGGAAGCCAACGTCGCGGTGACCGATCACTTGAGCATGACCGCTGCGTACGCCTACACGGACGCCAAGGTCACGCACGCCAACGACGCCACGCTGGGCAAGGAAGTTGCGCTGGTGCCCAAGCAGCAGGCCTCGCTGTCGGCCGACTACGGCATGCATGAAGGCATGCTCGCGGGCCTGGGCTTTGGCGGTGGTGTGCGCTACATCGGCGCGCACTACGGCGATGCGAACAACCAGTTCCACACCGGCGGCTATGTGCTCTACGACGCCAACGCGCATTACGACATTGAGAACTGGCGCTTTCAGGTCACCGCCGCCAATCTGTTCGACCGCGAATACGTGAGCGCCTGCAACAGCAGCATCTGGTGCTACTACGGCTATCCGCGCGAAATCACCGTATCGGCGCGCTACCGCTGGTAATCGGTCACGGCCGGCATGCGCCGGAGCATCGCCACCCCGGACTGACCACACCGGTCGTCCGGGGTTAGGTGCGGCCGGCCACCATCGCAGGGGCGAACAGGCCACACTGGCCGATTTACCCCCCATACCCGCTGCTACGCCCCTCCCCGTCGCGACTACATTCCATGACAGTGGGATATCTAGCTGACAGCCGCTACTGGGGAGTACGCGACATGCGCAAGACCACTCTGGCTCTTTTCATCCCGTTGTTGCTGGCCGCCTGTGGCCATGAAGCGCCGCCGGCGCAGAGCAACGCCGATGTCTCGTTCGAGTCCAAGCTCCAGCAGCAGTTGCTCGATGCCAAGCCGGGCAGCGTCATCGACATTCCCGCCGGCCACTACCACCTTCAGCGCGGCATGAGCCTGCGCACCGATGGCGTGACCATCAAGGGCGCTGGCATGGACAAGACCGTGCTGTCGTTCAAGGGACAGGTGGTCGGCCCCGAAGGCCTGCTGGTGAACGCCAACGACTTCACCATCGAGAACCTCGCGCTGGAAGACACCAAGGGCGATGCCCTGAAGATCAACCAGGGCAAGAACATCACCATCCGCGGCGTGCGCGTGGAATGGACCGGCGGCCCCAAGACCAACAACGGTGCGTACGGCCTGTATCCGGTGAAGACGCAGAACGTGCTGGTGGAAGATTCCGTGGTGATCGGCGCATCGGATGCCGGCATCTACGTGGGCCAGTCCAACAACATCATCGTTCGCCGCAACCGCGCCGAGTACAACGTGGCCGGCATCGAGATCGAAAACTCGGTCAACGCCGACGTCTACGAGAACACCGCCACCCACAACACCGGCGGTATCCTGGTGTTCAACATGCCGAACCTGTCGCAGGCAGGCCACAGCACGCGCTTGTTCAAGAACAAGGTGTTCAACAACGATACCGACAACTTTGCTGCCAAGGGCGCGGCGGTAGCCAGCGTGCCGCGTGGTGCTGGCGTGGTGGTGAACTCCAACGACAAGGTGGAGATCTTCGATAACGACATCGCCGACAACTCCACCGCCAACGTCATCATCTCCAGCTACTACTCCACCAACTACTACAACACCAAGGGCGTGGCGTCCGACTACAACCCGTATCCCAAGGGCATCTACATCTACGACAACCGCTTCAAGGGCGGTGGCGACTCGCCTGACGGCATCAAGCTGAAGACGCTCAAGACCGCCGTGTACGGCCTCAGCGGCAAGTTCCCGGACATCCTCTGGGACGGCTATGTAAACGAGAAGACGCTGGTGAACGGCATGCCACCTGCAGGCGACCGCTTCTGCATCCAGAACGGCGACGTGGGTGTGATCAACGCCGACGGTCCGCACGACTACAAGAATCCGAGTACGGACACCAAGGCCTACCAGTGCACGCTGCCGAAGCTGCCGCCGGTGGTACTTGATCCGGAACCGAAGGCCTGAGGAAAGCAGTTGATGTCGATGAATGCATGTTTGCGCGCTTGTCTGTTGCTGGCGTTGTTGCTCCTAAGCGCCTGCCATCGCGACCTGGATCCCGTGGCGTTCCAGGCGGATGGACGTCCGCAGCGGCTTAGCGACTGGCATGTAGTGGAAGTGCGCGACGGCAAGCTGGTGCTGAACTACGGCGTGGTGCCCTTCGACCTCAACACGCCGCTGTTCACCGACTACGCGCACAAGCTGCGCACGATCTGGATGCCCAAGGGTGTGTCGGCCAAGTACGACCCGAACGACACCTTCGACTTCCCCGTCGGCACCATCATCAGCAAGACCTTCTATTACCCGAAGTCGGTAACTGGGAAGTTCAGCGATGTCGCGCGCACCTATGACAGCTCGCGCGACTTCGCCGGCCAGGGATTGGACCTGGCGAACGTGCACCTGATCGAAACGCGCATTCTCGTGCGTCGCGAATCGGGGTGGGCGGCGATGCCCTATGTGTGGAAGGAGGACCAGAGCGACGCCGAGCTGGCACGCACCGGCGCGGTGATTCCGCTTACGTTGGTCACCGACAACGACGCACGCGAAGACTTCAACTACGTGGTGCCTGACGAAAGCCAGTGCGCCAGCTGCCACGCGCAGGACTGGGTATCGCGCAAGATCCATCCGATCGGACCGAAGGCACGCCATCTCAACCGCGACTACCACTACGCCGACGGCGACGAGAACGAACTCGCGCACTTGATGAAGGTGGGCTATCTCACCGGCGCGCCGTCAGCAGAGCAGGCTCCGCGCAACGCCAACTGGATGGACGATCGCGCCTCGCTCGACGCGCGCGCACGCGCCTACCTCGACATCAACTGCGGTCATTGCCACAACCCCAAGGGTGCGGCCAACACCACCGCGTTGACGCTGGATGTGACCGCCGCCGAAGACCGCCACCTGGGCATTTGCAAACCGCCCGTCGCGGCCGGACGTGGCACCGGCGACCATCTGTTCGATATCGTGCCGGGCGCACCGGCCGACTCCATCCTGCCGTATCGCATGGATTCGGCCGAGCCGGGCGTGATGATGCCGGAGCTGGGCCGAAGTACGGTGCACCGCGAGGGCGTGGCACTGATAAAGGCATGGATAGCGGCGCAGTCGGGGGGCTGCGTCGCCATTCACTAACGATAAGCAACAAGCCGCGACTTCGAAGGTTGCGGCCTTTTCATTTCAAGGGGAGAAACTGGTGATGATCATCCGTCCGCGTCCGCTGTCTGTCTGTCTGCGCCGCTTGTTGCTTGGCAGCTCCGTGCTGCTCGCCGGTGTGCCGCTTGGCGCTTTCGCCGCCGACCAGACGCCGGATTCCACGCAAGACAACACGGGCAGCGGCAGTACGCAGGCGGATCCTGAGAAGGCCAAGCTGCTCGGCAACATCACCGTGACGGCGCAGAGCCGCAGCCAGGAAGTGCAGTCGGTGCCGATTCCGCTGCAGATCGTGACCGCCAAACAGATCGACACGCTGGCCGCCACCGACCTCAGCAAGATGGACATCTTCGTGCCGGGCCTGTCCATCGGTGCCGACCAGCCCACGCAGCCCACCTACGAATTGCGCGGCATCGCCACCAGCAACTTCGGCATCGGCACGGAATCGGCCGTGGGCGTCTATGTCAACGGCGTGTACGCCGCCCGTTCGGGTGGCTCGCTGCTCGCCTTCAATGACATCGCGCGCATCGAGGTGCTGAAGGGTCCGCAAGGCACGCTGTTTGGCCGCAATGCAGCGGCGGGTGCCATCTCCATCGTCACCAACGAACCCACCGACAAGTTCGAAGGCAAGGCGCGTGTGCGCATCGGCAATGACGGCCGGCGCTACGCCGACGCACTGGTGAACATTCCGCTCAACAACGACATGGCGCTGCGCCTGAGCGTGCTGGACAACCAGAGCGACGGCTGGATCAAGGACGCCGCCACCGGCAAGCATTACGGCAAGGACGACGACTGGGGCACGCGCGCGGTCTACCGCTGGAACATCACCGACAACACCCGCGTGCTGCTGTCATGGGACCATGAAGAGCTCAAGCAGCCACCGGAGCAGGCGATCGGCCTGATTCCGCTGTCCACTGACACCAACCAGCGGGCGCCCTTCCCGGCCGATCCGACGACCTATCTCAACCCGCTGCACGCGCCGCTCTACAACGATACGATCGGCGGCAAGGAATCACGCCGATTCGACGGCGTCACGCTGTCTGTCGACCACTCGTTCAGCTGGGCCAGCTTCACGTCCACCACCGCATGGCGCGGCTTCGACACGTTCAACAAGGGCGACTACGACGGCACCAACCACGTTGTCACCTATCTCGACACGGCCAATATCGAGCACAACAACAGCTGGTACCAGGAGTTCAAGCTCCAGGGCAATACGGACCTGATGGACTGGGTGGCGGGCGTCAGCTACTACCAGGAGCAGGCGCGCCAGACCAGCCAGACCAACATCAACACCAACAGCCTCGATACGCTGGCTCAAAACATCTACGGCGTGGGCACGCCGCTCACGGACATCAGCAACGTGTTTGCTCAGATCGGCTTGCCCTACACGCTGCTGGGCGACCCGTGGCACGAGGGCATCAGCAACGATGGCAACTTCAAGGCCTATGCTGCGTTCGGCGACGTGATCTGGCACGTCAGCGACCGCTTCGACCTCACCACCGGACTGCGCTACACCCGCGACGAGAAGGATTTCAGCTGGTACACCATGCCGCGCAGCGCCCCGGAGTTCGACGCCACCATTGCGCAGCTGAAGCAGACTGGCATCTATGGCTTCCTCCCGCCGGACGCGCAGGCGCTGCTGTCCGCCTTTGGCGGCAACGTGATTTTCCCCGTAGCGGTGGGCATGAACGTGTCCGAAAGCAGCTCCTGGAACAACCTGAGCCCGCGCGTGGTGGCCAGCTACAAATTCACGCCCGACGTGATGGGTTATGCGTCGATCACCAAAGGCTACAAGGCCGGCGGCTACAACAGCGTGCAGGTCGGTTCGCGATTCGAGCCGGAAAAAGTGATCAACTACGAGGCCGGCATCAAGTCGGTGCTCCCCGACCAGAACCTGCTGCTCAACGGCTCGGTGTACTACTACCGCTACGACAACAAGCAGTCGCTGCAGCTGGATCCGAACAGCCCCTCCTCGGGCGTGCCGATCTACATCGTCAACAGTACCGACCAGGAGGCAACGGGCCTGGAGTTCGAGGCGCAGTGGCAGCCGATCGAAAGCTTCCGCGTGGGCTTGATGGGTGCCTATATCGATTCCACCTACCGTTCGGCAGTGGCACCGGATGGCATCGACCTCACCGGCCAGCCCACCGGTGCGCCGAAGTTCTCCGCCGCCGCGTCGCTGTCCTACACTTGGCACCAGGTAGCCAACGGTGACCTGGTGTTCGACCTTTCGCAGGCCTATCGGGGCAAGGCTCGCTGCAACGCCGATTCGCAGTTGCAGGGCTCGTGCAACATCAGCCCGAACTTCACGATCGGCGCCAGCGAGCAGCGCACCGATGCGCGCCTCGACTGGCACGCGCCGGGTGACCGCTGGGGTGTGGCACTGTATGGCACCAATGTCTTCAACAAGCGTTACCTGACGGGCGTGAACAACATCAGCACCAGCGTGTTTGGCACCCCGTTCGCCTCCATCACGCCGCCCCGCATGTGGGGCCTCGAACTGCGCGCGAAGTTCTAAAGGCCGATCCCATGAAAGAACCCAGCCCTTCTCTACATGCCACGCTATTGCGACTGCGCGAAGCACAGGCTCGCGACCCGCTGCCCACCTGGGACGTGCGTGCCGCCCGCCTGCGCACGCTGGAGAAGCTGCTGACCGAGCAGCGAGGCGCCTTCGCCGAGGCCATCAGCGCGGACTTCGGCCACCGGCCGACGGAAGAGACGGAATTGCTGGAGTTGTATCCCAGCGTGTCCAACCTGCGTCACTCGCTGAAGCGCGGCAAACGATGGATGCGACCCCGTCGCGGGCTGGCCAATCTGGTGTTTCTGCCGGCGCGCACGACGATGTTGCCGCAGCCGCGCGGCGTGGTGGGCATTATCGTGCCGTGGAACTATCCGCTTTATCTGGCGGTGGGGCCGCTGGTCGACGCGCTCACCGCGGGCAACCGCGTGATGCTGAAGATGAGCGAGTACACGCCACGCTTCTCGGCGCTGTTCGCCGAGCAGGTGGCGCGCTACTTCCAGCCTGATGAAGTCGTCGTGGTGACCGGTGATGCCGAGGTGGCGCAGGTATTTTCCGCGCTGCCGTTCGACCACTTGCTGTTTACCGGCTCTACCGCCGTGGGCCATCACGTGATGCGCGCCGCCGCCGCCAACCTCACACCGGTGACGCTGGAACTGGGCGGCAAGTCACCCGCCATCGTCGGTCCCGGTGCGCGGCTGGACAACGCAGTCGAACGCATCGTGTTCGGCAAGCTGGTCAACGCCGGGCAGACCTGTATTGCACCGGACTATGTGCTGGTGCCGCGCGAACGCATGGGTGAATTCGTCAGCGCCGCACGCGCGGCGGTGTCACGGCTTTACCCCAATCTTGGCTCGCACGGGCAATACGCCTCGATCGTTTCCGACCGCCAGTACCAGCGACTGGCAAAGCTGCGTGACGACGCCGTAGCGGCCGGTGCGCGTATCGAACCGTTGAGCGACGCGCAGGATGTACCGGCCAAACGTCTGCTGCCGCCGGTGATGCTGACCGACGTCAACGACAGCATGGCGGTGATGCAGGACGAGATCTTCGGCCCGCTGCTGCCGGTGTTGCCATATGACACGCTGGACGAAGCGCTGTCGTACGTGAACGCGCATCCACAACCGCTCGCGTTGTATCTGTTCGAGCAAGATGGCGCGACCGTCGAACGCGTGCTGAGCCGCACGCAGGCCGGCGGCGTCACCGTCAACGACACGCTCTATCACATCGCCCAGCATGGTCTGCCATTCGGCGGCGTGGGTCCCTCGGGCATTGGCGGCTACCACGGCGAAGCGGGCTTTCGAACCTTCTCGCACATGAAGCCGGTGTTCCATCAGGCGCGCCTCAACGGTGCCGGCATGCTCAATCCGCCGTATGGCTCGCGCTTCAAGCGCATGCTTGGGTTGTTGATGCGACTGGGCTAAGCCCATCGCTCGCTGTCATCCCGGCAAACGCCGGGATGACCAACCACCTGAATCATTTCGTCGCCCATAAAAAAACCTCCCCGCTTGCGCGGGGAGGTTTTTGACTTTCTGGCGTTCCTGTTCGCGGCGTACCGCGAGTTAGAACTTGTACTGTGCCGATACGCTCAGCAGATTGCCGTAGTCGTCCGAGCTGCCGGTGATGACATCGCCGGTCGAGCTGGCCGAGCTCATGTGCGCCTGGTTGACGAAGATGTGCGCGTACGACGCATTGATCAGGAAGTGCTCGGTGGCCTTGTAGCCAACGCCGAACGTCACGAGCTGACGGGTCGAATCGGGCACGCGCGGGTCGCGGGTCGCCGAGTAGGTCGGCGTGGTGTCGATGGCGAAGCCACCGCGCAGCGTCAGCTTGTCGTTGAGGTAGTAGTCGCCACCGATTGCGGCATACCAGGTGTTGCGCCAGTCGAACACCTCCGTCGTCGCCGGCTGCACCGGGTTGGCATAGTTCACCGTCAGGTTCTTGAACACGTCCCACTTGGTCCAGGACACATCCATGCCCCAGCCGAACTTCTCGGCCTGGTGCCAGTAGCTGGCAGTAGCCACGGCGGGCGTGGTGAACGGCGCGGTGCCACCGGTATGCGTGAACGGGGTACCGCCAAGCAGCGCGCTGGCGGCCGGCAGCAGGGCCTGCATGTTGGCCGGCACGGTGAAGTTGGCGGTGCCTTCGAGCGTATGCGAGATCTTCGCGCGATAGTCGAGGGCCAGCTTGTCATTCGGGGTCAGCTTCCAGAGCGCACCGACCTGCCAGCCGTAGCCCCAGTCGTCGCCCTTGATGCGGGCGATACCGTCCGAACCCGCAGGCACCAGGATGTTGCCCAGTGCGGGACCGACCAGCTGCGACACAACAGCGTTGTAGTTGACGGCACTCGTGAGCTCGGCCGAGGTCTTCTGAGCGATGCCGCTCAGACCCAGCGCGAAGTTGTCGCTCACGTCATAGGACACCGAAAGGGTGCCGTCCAGCGAGGTGAACTTGGACTTGATCGCGTTGTAGCGGCCCTTCCAGTTCGAGTCGTACTCGGTCTGGAAGCCGAACGGCACCGTGAAGGCTCCGCCGACGTGCCACTTGTCACCCAGCTGGGTGGCGAAGAAGAAGGCCGGGACCGGCATGGTGGTACCGGCGTCGCCGCCATTGCCGCCGCTGATCGTGCGGCCCTGTGCGTCAACGGCGGAGCCGCTGAACTTGGTGCCGAAATTGATGGCGGTGACGTCCGCCTGGAAATACGTGCCCTTCAGGTCGGTCATGGCGGCCGGGTTGTTGGCTACCACCGACACGTCGCCACCTGCGGTGGCGGAACCGGCATAGGCGCGGCCCATCGCGGCGGCGCTGTCTTCATGCAGCTGGAACGCGCTGGCATGGGCGCGCTGCGGGGCAGCAAGCGTCCCCAGGATCGCCAGGCTCAACGCGGCAAGCGCGAGCGGACGGCCCGCACGTGAAAATTGACGGAAAGACATCTGCATCAGAAGTGCTCCTGCTTATCGTTGATCTGGCTCGGGTCGTAGCGAGGGCCTGACGTCCGCCCTATTTTCATACGCGCGTTTGACACCCCCGGCCGGCACTTTGCCGGCTCACCGCAGGCCTTGCAAGTGCTGCCGCAGCAAAGCTTTCCGCCCCAATGAGCACCGATCCGCGCCGATCGTTGCCGAATGACGGAGATCAACGCAATCCATGCCGGCCGGGACGCACGCCTGGCGGGCTGCTACCCTTGCCTCTTGCCGCGCCGCTTCCAGTGGGCCCACATCCTCCGAACTCTCGCCGACAGGGTGTCGCCATGCACTGTTTCGTCTATGCCAGCCTGCGCAAGCCCGACACCTATCTGTGGCTGAGTCGCCGCGACGACTTCAGGTGCATTCCCGAATCGCTGGCCCTGATGCTGGGCGAACTGCGCTTTGCGCTCGAGGTGGAGCTCAGCAGCCAGCGCAAGCTGCCCATCGACGACGCAGTGCAAGTGATGAAGCATCTGGAAGAAGAGGGTTGGCACCTGCAGCTGCCTCCGAAGGAAACGCTGGCCGCTGCCAATCACCCTGCCTACAAAAGTGCGCCGCAGGATCGCCGTGGCGATCACTGAATCGCTGAGCTCACTCCATTGTCGCCGTTAACACGGGATTACCGTCTGACGTCGTAACGATTCCTATACTCCCAGACCATGGCCTATTCAAAAACGCGTCGCCCGCCCCCGTTTCTGCAAGCACTCGCCTGGTTCGTGCCAGGACTGATCGCTACCGCGATCGCCGCCTTCGGTGCTCACCCGCTTGCCCTGATCCCATTGCTGGTCGCCAACGCGCTGACCATGGCGGCGGTGTGCCACGCGATCGGCTTCGATCCCGAGCCGCGTTTCGGACGAACCGTGCTGCGCCGCGGTGCCGCGTATCTGGTGATGTTCACCGGCTATGTGGTGCTGGTGTTCCTGCTGGTGGCCTGGCCCATGCTCAAGCTCAACCAGGCGCCCAGCCTGGGCGCTGCGCTGATGCTGGCCGGCGCACTGGTGGTGGCGCTGGCCGCGTTATGGCGCATGTGGCCGGCGTTCGGCCTGGTTTATGTGTGGGACGACGCGTATCCGGCACAGAGTGACGGCTCGTGGATCTTCACCGCCACGGCACGCAGCCTCGCCTTCGGTCGCCACCTGTCACGCGAGGAGCGCTTCTTCACCCATTTCCTTCCCTCCGCGTTCTCGCTGTTGGTGCTGGCCTTTGTCGGCATCGCGCTGACCGGGCTCTATGGCGTGCTGCCCTCCGAGCTTCGCACCGCCGCCCTGGTGGTCTACGGCGTGCTGCTGATGCCGCTGGGCTGCCTGGTGATTGCCAACCGCACGTTGCGTGCCTTGCTGTGCGAAAGCCGCCGGCCGCTGCGCCAGCCCGCCGCCGGCGTGGTCGCGCCGCCCGCCGCGCCGAAGCCCAAGCCCGCGCCGCAATTGAGCGAACAGGAACGCACCGCCGGCACGCCCGAGCAGGCGCAGGCCCTGTTGGCTGCCACGCGGGACGGTGACATCGAACGCGCGTTGGCGCTGGTCGAGGCTGGCGCCGATCCGAATACCGCACCTGCCAACGGTGAGCGCGATCAGCGCCCGGTGCTGATGCTGGCCGCACTGCTGCCCGACACGCGCCTGCTGCGCGCGTTGATCGCCAAGGGCGCCGACGTGAACCGCGCCAACGGCGGCTTCACCTCGCTGCTCGCCGCCACCCGCGATAGCTGGCACGGTCGTGCCGAAGCCGTGATGACCCTGCTCGCAAACGGCGCCAGCGCGCTGGTCGCGGATGCCGAGGGCAACACGCCGCTGCACGGCGCCGTGCTTAGCGGCGAACCGATCGTGGCGGCCATGCTGCTGGACGCCGGCGCGTCGATCAACGCACTCAACAAGGCAGGCCTCAGTCCGCTCGCCATCGCCTGCCGCGCAGCCAACTGGCCCGTGGCGAAATTCCTGCTGGAACGCAGCGCCAAGCCCACGCCGGCCGACGGCGAGCCCGCATTGGTCGCCGCCGCTGGCGTGGCCGATGACGACGTGGAAGGCGTCAAGCTGCTGCTCAAGCACCGCGCTGCGGTGAATGCGGTCAATGCCCGCCATCGCAGCGCGTTGATGATCGCTGCGGCAGAGGGCCACGAGCAGATCGCCCGCGCCCTGCGCGCCGCCGGCGCAGATGTGAACCTGGCCGATCGCCACGGCAGCACCGCGTTGATGGAAGCGGCTCGCGCCGGTGCCGTGGGCATCGTGACATTGCTGGCGGAAGCACAGCCCAATGCCCGTGCTCGCGACAGCCACGGCCGTGACGCACTCACCCTCGCCTGCCAATCGCCGCGTGCGCACGCCGAGATGGTGCGTGCTCTGCTGGCGCTCGGCGCGGAGCCCAAGAGTATCGGCAGCGACAGCCGCAGCGCACTGGATCATGCCGCCGCCGCCGGGCGCTGGGACCTGGTGGCTCTGCTGGATCCTGAAACTCCGCTACCCGCCAGTTTGAGCCTGGATGCACTGCCCGAAGGTGCGGATACGCCAGGCCATCTGCTCGACGCGCTGCGCTTTGGCCACTGGGCCATCGTCTCCACCTTCACCGCCCGCGTGCGCGAATGGCCTCAGGCACAGCTGGCGCAGTTGTATCTGGACCTTGCGGCGCCGGGTCAGAGTGCGGCGCGACGCTGGCTGCTCGATCACGCGCTGACTCCCGAAGCCCGCCTGCAACCGCAGCTGGTGGATGACGCCGACGTCGAGGAGCATCGCGAACCGCAGCTGCCGCCGCTCGGCCGTCGCTTGTTCGACGCACTGCTGCAACAGCTGCCGGCCGCCACCGAAGCGGTGGAAGATTTGCTGCAAGCCGGCGCCACGCCGGCCGGCGCGGGCCTGATGGCACAGGCCCTGCTGCGGCTGGAAGACAGCGCACAGGGCGCCGCGCTACCGCTGGCCATGCTTGAGCGCGGCGCCGATCCGTTCGGCGTGGATGCGCGTGAACGTACACCGGTGCACCTGGCCGCCACCTTCGGACATCAGGTGCTGCTGCAAGCCTTGCTGACGCGCGGCTGCGATCCCAACACGCGCGACAGCAACGGCCGCACGCCGCTGTTCGCTGCGCTGGAACACGGCGAGCGGGCACTTCCGCTGGTGCGCGCACTGGTCGCGCACGGTGCCAATCCCGAGGCCATCGACGCCAATGGCGAAACGCCGCTTGGCCTGTCGCTGGAACACGAGGCCATCGAGCGTTGGCTGAATTGGGGCGACTGGTCGCGCCCGGCTCGTCCGTTGCGCGCCGACGACCTGCCACCGGCCGCCGCCGGTGGTGCGCTCACCGCGGTGGAACGCCTGCTCGAACTGGGTTTTGCGGCGGACACGCGCGACCATCAAGGCGCCACTGCGCTGCTGCATGCCTGCGGCGCCGGTCAACGTGAGGTTGCCGCTCTGCTGTTGGACAAGGGCGCTGACGCCACGCTTGCCGCCACCAACGGCATGACGCCACTGGCTGCAGCCGTCAGCGCGCGGCGCGAAGCGTTGGTTGCACTGTTGTTGCAGCATGGCGTCCCGGTGGACCAACGTCTGCCGGGCGACGCTACCGCATTGATGATTGCCGCCGCGATGGGTTATCCCGAGATCGCCGAACAGCTGCTCGATGGCGGCGCGGACGTGAACGCGGTGGACACGCGAGGCCACACCGCGCTGCATGCCGCTGCGCAATACGGCTTCGACCACAACGACAGCCTGCGTGCGCGCCGCCTGTTCGACGCACTACTCAAGCGCGACGCCAACGTGGGCCTGGCCGACAAGGAAGGCAAGACGCCGCTGCTGCTGTTGCTGGGTGCGCACCTGCGCCCTGGCAGCGAGTGCGACCCCACGCATATCGGCGCCCTGGTGCCCGTGCTGCTCGATGCCGGCGCCGTGCTGGAACACGCCGACCAGCGCGGCGTCACCGCGCTGCACGCCTGTGCCATGCACGCACTGCTCGCACCGGCGCGCGTGCTGCTGGCGCGCGGCGCCGACCGCCAGGCCGCCGATGCGTTCGGTCGTACCGCGGCCGACGTGGCACGCACCATCGGCTATGTGGATATCGCTCACGAACTGGCCGCGCGCAGCGGCTCGGCGATTCCCAGCGTGCGGCAAATGTTGAGGCAGCCGTCTCAGCCGACGGACTGAAGCACGCCCGCCTCCAGTCGGCGGGCTAGCTGTTCGGTGCGTGGCGGCAACTGCTGCCACGCCCGCACCACCGGCTCCAGCTCGATCCGATCCACCCGCGTCACATCCGGCAGGCCACCGATCACTTTCACCGCGCTGCCGCTGGCACTGCGCGGCGTCCACATCGATGGCCAGCGATTGCCGAACAACACCACCAGCGGACAACCCACCGCGGCAGCGAGATGCGCCGGCCCGGTGTCGACCGACACCATGCTGTGTGCGATGTGCAGCAGCGCACGAAGATGACCCAACGGCAATCCTTCGCGCGGCACGATCACTTGCGGATGATCAGCTGCAGCGCCGATCGAAGCCAGGTAGGTGGTTTCGGCGGGCGAACCGCATAGCAGGACATGCGCGCCCGGCATAGTCGCGAGTATGACTCTGCACAACGCGGCCCAGCGCGCTGCCGGCCACGACTTGTCGTCGTCATCTGCCTTGCGCACGCCGTTCCAGCGCACGGTGCGTTTGTTCGCCGGCTGCAACAGTACCAATTGCTTCCCATGCAACCCGCGCCGAACAAGCCATCGCCGTGCCTCATTCAACTCCGCCGCGGTCGGCTTCAAGCCGGGCGCCGAAGGCAAGGTCGGAGGCGCACTTGCCATGCCGAGAAATGCTGCCGGTGTCTCGTCGGCGAATCGCATCAGCCAGTCAGCCCAGTGCTCGTCAGGCAACAGCGGCGTGTTCTCGATAAACACACAGTGCTCGGGCGCGATGCCCGCCAACGACAGCATGGGGCGCACCTTGGTACGTGTGCGCACCTCCGGCTCGCAGATGTAGAACGGCGCGCGGCGCAGGGCACGTAGCGACAGTGCGGTGCGCAGGCGCTGCGGATTGAGCCACAGCGAACCGGACTGGCTATCGAAATGCTTCACTTCGACAACGTCTTCGCTGCCTTCGTA
The DNA here is from genome assembly GCF_057787755.1 of Dyella sp. OK584. Lineage (NCBI taxonomy): Bacteria > Pseudomonadati > Pseudomonadota > Gammaproteobacteria > Lysobacterales > Rhodanobacteraceae > Dyella > Dyella sp. OK584. Next base: position 1,568,225 of record NZ_CM173542.1, on the reverse strand, counting down.
CAACACGCGGGAACACTCGCCCAACGACACCAGACGACAGGCGCCGCCATAGCGCCGACGCAACTTGTGCAGCAGGGGTTGCAACAGGATGGTGTCGCCAAGCCGCCCAAAGCGGATGACGACAGGATGGAGCAGCGCGCGCTGGCTCATGCGAGGTCAGGGTGGCGTCGGGACAAACCCGATCCCACAGGCGGCCCGCCCCTCGGCGGCACGACCTGCAAGCGCCTGCATCTTTCACTATTCGCGGCGAAATGAGTTGCGCCGTAGGCGCAAGTTACAGCGTGTCGATCTTGCGAAGGACCAGATGCATCACGCCACGTCGGAGCGCGCGGTTCAGCGCGTCACATCCTCATCGTCCGGCGTCGCGTCGGTGGGTTTCTTGAGCGCACGCTCGACCTCGGGCGAGGCATCGGCCTGGAACAGCCGCTCCAGATCGACCAACGCTTCGCGCGTGGTCTGCACGATGCGTGCATCGTCGTCGTAGACCAGGTACTGGCGCTTGAGCAGCTCGACGTCCTGGCGCCGGAAGCGCTCCACATGGTCCGCCGCCATTTCCGGGGACAAGCCCAACGCCTCCAGCGTCTGCCGCGTCATCTTCAGGCTGGAATACAGCGTCTCGCGCACCGGCATTTCCACACCCAGATCCATCAGGCGCCACACGTGCTGGCGATTGCGTGCACGGGCGATGATCTTCAGGTTCGGATACATGCGGCGCACCACGCTGGCTGTGCGCAGGCTGGCTTCCGGATCGTCCACGGCCAGCACGAACACTTCCGCCTGATGGGTCTGCGCAGCGCGCAGCAATTCCGGGCGGGCGGGGTCGCCGTAGAAGATGTCGGTCCAGTTGCCAAAACGCTGCACCAGGTCGATTTGTTCTACCGAGTGATCCAGCGCCACGAACGGAATGCCCTGCGCACGCAGCATGCGCGCCACGATCTGACCCATGCGTCCGTAGCCGGCAATGATCACGCGCGGCGAGTCGGCCACGATGGTGTCGAACTCGCGCGCCTTCGTCGGCTTGGCAGCGAACACGCGGCCAGTCAGCGTCACCAGCAACGGCGTCAACGCCATTGACAGCGTGATGGCCAGCACCTGCAAGCTGTGCAGCTCATCCGTGATCAGGTTTTGCTCGCGCGCCAGTTTCAATACCACGAAGGCAAATTCGCCACCGCACGCCAGCAGCACAGCCAGGCGCAATGCATCCCCGCGATCCAGTCCACCCACGGTGCGGCCCAGCGGCCACAGCAGCACACCCTTGATCAGCAGCAGGCACACCACCAGCAGCGCCACACGCAGCGGTTGGTTAAACAGTAGCGTCACGTCCATCGACATGCCGACGCTGATGAAGAACAGGCCAAGCAAGAGGCCCTTGAACGGCTCCAGATGCGATTCCAGTTCGTGGCGGTATTCGGAGTCGGCCAGCAACACACCGGCTAGGAATGCGCCCAGCGTGGATGACACACCGACCATCTCCATCAGCCACGCCGTACCCATCACCACCAGCAATGCGGTGGCCGTGGATACTTCCACGTTGTCGACCTTGGCTACGAAACGGAACACCGGGCGCAACAGATAGCGGCCACCGATCATCACCGCCAGGATGACACCGACGGTGCGTAGTACGGCATAGGGATCGAAGCCATGCTTGCTCGACGCGCTGGCGAGCAGCGGCACGGCGGCGATCAGCGGAATGGCCGCCAGATCCTGGAACAACAAGATGGCGAATGCCTGGCGCCCGTAGGACGAACCGGCCTCCTTGCGCTCGGCAAGAATCTGCAGGCCGAACGCCGTGGACGACAGCGCCAGGCTGCCGCCGACGATGGTCGCCGCGTTCACCGGTAGACCAAACAGGTAATAGGCCGCAGCGCCGATCACCATGCTGGTGGCGAGCACCTGCAGCAGGCCGGTGCCGAACACCTGGCGGCGCATCACCCACAGTCGCTGCGGCGAGAGCTCCAGGCCGATCACGAACAGCATCAACACCACGCCGAGTTCGGAGACAGTGGCCACTCCGCTGGTGTCGTGGACGAGGCCCAACTCCTGCGGGCCGATGACGATGCCTGCGAGCATATAACCCAGCACCGAGCCGAGCTTGAAGCGCTTGGTCAGGGGCACCGCGATGACCGTCGCCACCAGGAATACCAGCGCTGTCTCCAGAAAATGGTGGCTATCCACTCGCACGCTCCATTTGGGGAATAGGCATTATTCCACGCGCTTATGGCGATGGCCCGACCCGATTGGGTACGGGGCTCGATGCACGTCACACCAACGGCACGTCACGCCGCCAGCGGCAGGCCCTTCCATTGCTGCGCGAGTATGGCCGCGAGCCTTTGCACGGACGCCGATGGTTCGGCCTCGGCGTGATGCAGACACAATCCCAGCGCTCCGAGCGCCGGCAACGACGTTTCATGAGGCGCGAGCGCGTGAACGGTGGGTGGCAGCCCCAGTGGCGTACGCAGCGATACGCCAAGCCCGGCCGCCACGGCGGCCCAGGTGCCGGCGAGGCTGGCGCTGGTGAACGCGATGCGCCATGGGATGTTTGCGCGGTCGAGCGCGGCGGTGGCGGCGCTGCGCATGATGCAGGGCGCCTCGAGCATCACCAGCGGTAGCGGTTCACCGTTCGGTAGCAGCGGGGTGTCTGTGCCGGCGGCGCTGATCCACCGCAACGGCACTTCGCCCAGACGCTCAGCGTGCGCCGTGACCACGCCGGCATCCCAGGCCAGCGCCAGATCGAGACGTCCCGACGTTATGCGATCGAGCAATTCCGCATTGCGGGCGATGCGCACCTCCACACGCACCCTCGGATGCGCGCGCGCAAAGCGGCCCAGCACGTCAGTGAGCAGGCTTTCGCCGAAATCCTCCTGCAGGCCAAGCCGAACCCAGCCTTCCAGCTCGGCACCGTGCAGGGCGGCGGCGGCTTCGTCGTTGAGCTCTAGCAGGCGCCGCGCGTAGGCCAGCATGGTCTCGCCCGCCTCGGTCAGCACCATGCCGCGACCGGATTTGCGTAAAACCGGCGTGCCGGCCTGCTCCTCCAGCTTCTTCAACTGCGCGCTGACTGCCGACGTGGAACGACTCAGGCGGTCGGCGGCACGAGCAAAGCTGCCCAGCTCTACGCCGGTAACGAAACTGCGCAGGACATCAAGATCGAAGGTGACGCGCCCCATGGCGATCATCCTGTTTTAGTGGACTATTAATTCAATATTTTCCGATTTTCAGAACGATACTCTCCGCCTTAGCCTACTCAGCGTCAAGATCCGACCCGAGGTAAGGGCAAGCCATGATCGCCATGCAATACAGCTTTGTGCTGCCCGCCGATTACGACATGGCGGTCATCCGCCAGCGCATCGCCGACAAGGGCCATCTGCTGGACGATTTTGAAGGACTGCTCTTCAAGGCCTATCTGCACGCGCAGCGCGGGGCCGATTCGGCGGAAAACCTCTATGCCCCGTTTTATCTGTGGAAGGACAGCGCCGCGATGCAACGCTTTCTCGGCAGCGCAGGTTTCGCCGCCGTCACACAGGCATTCGGCTGGCCGGCCATCCGCTGCTGGCCGGTGTGGGATGCGTATCTCTCACCGGAAGCGCGCAACGCCCGCTTCGCCACGCGCGAGCTGGATACCATCGCGCCCTACAGCCCACTCGATGCGTTGCGCGAACAGGAACGTACAGCCATGCACGACGACATCGAGCGTGGTGCAGTGGCCGCGGTCAACGCGTTCGAACCCACCACCTGGACACACGTTCGCCTACGCCTGTGGAACGAGCCGCGCCCGCATACCGCGCATGCACATCGTCAACGCTATGTGGTGGGCCACGTTTCCCAGCCACGCAGCTGAACTCTACCCCCACTACCCGGAACCACCGCCATGCCACTCGTACAGATCAGCCTCCGTCGCGGCAAGTCACCGCAACACATCGCCGCCATCCGCAACAGCGTCTATCGCGCCATGATCGAGGCGTTCAACGTGCCGCAAAATGATCGCTTCATCCTCGTGCACCAGAAAGATGCGGAAGAGTTCGACTATGACCCGAGCTACCTGGATATCGCGCGCACCGATGACCTGGTGATCATCCAGATCGCCTGCAACAACACGCGCACAGTCGAACAGAAGAAGGCGTTCTACCAGCGCACTGCCGAGTTGCTCAGCGCCGAGCCTGGCCTGCGTCCGCAGGATGTTTTCATCAACTTGCTGGAGACGGCCAAGGAGAACTGGTCGTTCGGCAATGGCGTCGCGCAGTACGCCTAGAGATCAGACGGCTGATCGTTGCGCAGGGCGATCAGGCGATCATGCCTTGGCTTTCACCAGCAGTCGCTGCGGCCCTGCTCCTTGCGTGGCGAGCTTGTCGTATGGATTGCGCAACCGACAGCGATCGATGGAAAGACAGCCACAGCCGATGCAGTCGTCGAGCGTGTCGCGCAGCTTCTTGAGCTGCGCCATGCGCTCGTCAAGTTCCTCGCGCCATGCAGCAGAGAGTTGCGCCCAATCCTCTCTGCTCGGCGCTGCCGTCGCCGGCAAGGCCGCCAGTGCCGCCGCGATATCCGCCAGCGAAATGCCGACCCGCTGCGCCACTCGGATGAACGACACCCGGCGCAGCACCGCACGCGCATATCGGCGCTGGTTGCCCACCGAGCGCTCGCTGCTGATCAACCCTTTCGCCTCATAGAAATGCAACGTGGATACGGCTACGCCACTGCGGCGCGCCACTTCACCCACCGTAAGAGTCGTCGGCAGGCCACCTGGACCTAAAAGTTTGCTCATGGGTCACCTCTTGACCTCAAGTTTACTTGAGGTCTTAAAGTGCCGCGCACTGCCCCCAGAGGATGTCGCCCATGTCAGACGCATACGCTTCAAACCGCTCCAAGCCGGTGTTTCGCATCGACCGCTTCAATGTGCCAGCCCACGCGCTGCCCACTTTCATGGAGCGGGTGCGGCTCACACAGCGCTCACTCGATGGCCAGCCCGGATGCCGCCAGAACCTTGTGCTGTCTCAGCCTGACATCGCAGGGGAATACAACGTGATGACCGTGGTCGAATGGATCGACGAAGAATCGTTCTCGACGGCGAAGGCGATGATGCAGCAGCGCTATACGAATGAGCGCTTTGACCCGGCCGCATTCATGCAGAGCCTGGGTGTGAAGGCGGATCTGGGAATTTATCGAAGCGCTTGATACGCGATGTACTTACTTCCTCTCCCCTGGGGCGACCCGAAGGTAGTCCCTGTGGGAGAGAGGATTGCGGTGAGGACCGGATGCTTGCGATGGAAGGCAATAAAGTCGGCTTCGACTTTTACCTTGCCGCAAGATTGGCCCCTCACCCCGGCCCTCTCCCCAAAGGGGGGAGGGAGCAACTTCATTTACTCCCCGCGCAACCAGCGCGCGGCGTCGATCGCGAAGTACGTGAGGATGGCATCCGCCCCCGCACGCTTGAACGCGGTGAGCGATTCGAGCACAACCGCCTTCTCGTCCAGCCAGCCGTTCTGCGCCGCCGCTTTCAGCATGGCGTACTCGCCACTCACCTGATAGACGAAGGTAGGCATGCCGAACGTGTCCTTCACGCGGCGCAACACATCGAGGTACGGCATGCCGGGTTTCACCATCACGGCGTCGGCGCCTTCGTGGATGTCCAGCTCGATCTCGCGCAGCGCTTCGTCGCTGTTACCCACGTCCATCTGGTAGGTGTGCTTGTTGCCTTTGCCGAGATTGCCGGCCGAACCCACCGCGTCGCGGAACGGGCCGTAGAACGCCGAAGCGTACTTTGCCGAATAGGCAAGGATGCGTGTGTGGATGTAGCCATTCGCTTCGAGCGCATCACGGATGGCACCGATGCGGCCGTCCATCATGTCCGAAGGCGCCACGAAATCCATGCCGGCTTCGGCTTGCGCCAGCGACATCTTGATCAACGCCTCGATGGTCGGCTCGTTCATCACGTAGCCGTTCTCGTCGATCAGGCCGTCCTGGCCATGCGTGGTATATGGGTCGAGCGCGACGTCGCCGATCAGGCCCAGCTCCGGGTACTTCGCCTTTAGAGCACGCGTGGCACGCTGCATCAGGCCTTGTGGATTCCACGCTTCGCGCGCGTCCTCGGTTTTCACCGTCGCACCCGGCGAAGGAAACAATGCCAGCGCGGGAATGCCCAGGCGCACGCACTCGCCCGCCAGTTTGAGCAATTCATCAATGGACAGGCGCGCCACGCCAGGCATCGACGGCACTGGCTCGCGTTGTCCTTCGCCTTCGATCACGAAGGCCACCATGATCAGATCGCTGGGCAGCAAGGTGTGCTCACGCATCAACGCGCGGGAGAAAGCATCGCGGCGCATACGACGCATGCGGACAGCGGGGAAGCTCATGGGCGGGCTCTCGGGCAAGACATTGGGCTATTTTAGCGCCTTGCGCAGCCCCTGCTATCCCGACGCCCTGATTCCGCAGATGAGACGGCCAAAACGAAATCATCCGTGGCACCCCTGTGGGCAGTGGGGCAAGCGCGCCCATCTGACACAAGATCGCCCCCGCGACGGCTCAAGGTCGCTCAAAGCGGCCTTCGAGCACGCCACGCCCTAGAACCTTGCCGTTCATGGCGGCGACCAGTTCGCCGCGCTGAGCACCAGCGACGAGACCTGACGGTCGATCGAGCGCAAACAACTGGAAGACGTAGCGATGCGGCCCGTGCCCTGGCAGCGCACGCGGACCGCTGTAACCGGCGCGACGAGACGTCGTAAGACCGAGCACGCGCGAGACCGCGCCACCCACGCCCAGCGCGCCTTCATCGAACCCGGCGACCAGCGGTGGAATACCTGCCGCGATCAGGTGAACGAACGGACGGCGCAGTGGCGCATCGGGGTCTTCCATCACCAATACCAGCTCGACCGTATGTGTCGGCGGCGCCAACCAACGCAGCGGTGGCGAAACGTTGTCGCCTACGCCTTCGCCGGCGTAGTGCGAAGGAATGTCACCACCAGATACGAAGGCCCTGCTGGTGAGCTGCAAGGCATGCTCGCCTGGTGCGACCGGCAATTCACGGTTGAGCAGATGACCATCGCCAGCGCGACGGCCGCGCAAGAGCATGCCAAGGAAGCGCGCGATCATGACGATGAACCTGACCGATCAGCGCGAATGAACAAGCACCACACAATCGCCACCCCCACTCCGGTGCTGCAAGCCACTCAGGTTTCGTCGATCACCCGGTTGCGCAGCAAGCCGATACGCTCGATCTCCACCTCGCAGACATCGCCCGCCTTCATGTATACCGGCGGTTGTCGCGCATAACCCACGCCGGAAGGCGTGCCCATCACGATCACGTCGCCGGCATCGAGCGTCATCGCCTCGCTGAGCAGCGCGATGGTCTGCGCCACGCCGAAGATCATGTCGCTGGTGGAAGCGCGCTGCATGACCACGCCGTTGAGTCGCGTCTCCAGCATCAATCCGGTCGCGCCGGGTGGAAGTTCGTCTGCCGTCACCACGTAGGGGCCAAAGGCACCCGTGCCATCGAAATTCTTGCCGACGGTCCATTGCGGTGTGCGCAGCTGGTAGTCGCGGATCGAGCCGTCGTTGAACACGGTGTAGCCGAACACATGATCGAGCGCGCCGTCCTGCGCAATGTGGCGTCCGCCGCGCCCAAGAATCACCGCCATTTCGCCTTCGTAGTCGAACTGGTCGGAAACGCTTGGCCGTACCAGCCACTGCTCATGGCCGATCAGGCTGGATGCAAAGCGCGCGAACAGCGTGGGATAGCTCGGCGGTTTGAAATCGAATTCCTTCGCGTGGTCGCGATAGTTCAAGCCGAGGCAAATGATCTTGCCCGGATGCGCGCAGGGCGGCAGGAAGGCGACGGAAGCAGGATCGACCGCAGTACCCGCATGCAAGGCATCCACTGCGCGTGCACGCTGTTGCACATCCATGCGCGCGAGCGCCGAGACATCGCCCGGATATGGGACGTCACTTTCGAAGCGTGCCCGGAACCCGTCTCCGCCGTCCACCGCAACACCCACGCGCCCGCCCTGCTGGAAACGCAAGAATCGCATATCGACTCTCCGTGGGCTTCGAATGCTTTGGACGTCCGAAGCCACTCAATACGTCACGCGAGCTTACTACGTCGCTATGACACGGTTTGGTGATATGTCGATCGAGGTGCGGGCGCACGGGTGAAGCGTCGCGCATCCGCAACCGCCACGGGCACCTATGCGCTCAATGCCCCACACATATCGTGGGCGTCACAATTGCGCCATTGGGCTGGCAGCCTATCGCGGCAACGGCAGGCTCGGGCAACGGCAGTCCTGGCGCATAGGCCTGGTAGGGCTGATAGGAAGAAAGTGGCACCGAAGTGATCGTACCGGTGCGTGCGGCGGCCATGGCGAACGCCACTTTCCCCACAAAGCCCAGTGCCTGACTCGACACCCGCTGCAACGACGTCGGGCCGGTGGGGAAAACAGGTAGCTGAGACTTACCATCATCGCCTGGCAACAGGACGGCACTTCGCTCGGCACGACCGTCCAGCGGCTCCCGATAGGTCTGGTCGACGCGCGTGGGCACCTGCAAGGCGGCCGGATCGATCAGTAGCGCGGGCGCCGGCGCTTGCTGCGCACTCGCGTTCGAGGCCGACAAACCGGCAACGATGACCCCCATCCCCAGTAGCGTGGACATCTTCATGCGCGATGACTCCTGTTCCATGGGTGACTGCGGTCGCGCCCAGACATCACACGCGACCGTGGCAGACGCTTTCCACTGCTCCCGAACCACGGCGCGATCATAATCACTTTCATGCGCGGATATCCCGTGCCAACGGCCAAACCATGGTCTCTGGCGACTGGCGAAGCTTTGCCCTTATGCTGGAAATACGCCGGCAAGGAATCGCCCGCATCCGTTGCCCTTTCCGACCATGGAGCACAAGGCATTGAGCACGCCCTCTTCGACCGGCAGCCTGGCCTGCGTGGGTATCGGCATCACCCTGGGCTCGCACATCAGCCCTCTGGCACGAAGTCATATAGAAAGCGCGGAGGTGGTGTTCACCGCCGTTTCCGACGGCATCGTGGAGTTATGGCTCAAGGAGATGCACGCGGACGTGCGCAGCCTCCAGCCGCTCTACGGCGAGGGCAAGCCTCGGCCTCAGACCTATCGTGAAATGGTGGACACCATCCTTGCCGAGGTTCGTGCGGGCAAGCGCGTTTGCGCCGTGTTCTACGGGCACCCCGGCGTATTCGCCTGGGCACCGCATCGAGCCATCAAGGTGGCGCGGGCGGAAGGCTACCGGGCGCACATGGAGCCAGGCATCTCCTCCGAGGATTGCCTGTATGCCGACCTCGGTATCGACCCGGGCAGCGTCGGCTGCCAGCATTTCGATACTACTCAGTACATGCTTTATCGACGCAACGTCGACCCGAGCGCATGGCTGATCCTGTGGCAAGTCGGCTTGGCCGGCGAGCAGACCGGCCGCCGCTTTGCCACCGGGCCTGCCTATAGGCAGGTGCTGGTGGACGTGCTGATGCGGGACTACCCCGCGGATCACGAGGTCATCATCTACAGGGCCGCGACCCTGCCTTTGCAGGCGCCGCGCATGGAACGCCTGTCGCTATCGCAGCTGCCTCAGGCCGATCTCAGCATGTCCGATACTCTCGCGGTACCACCTTCTCGCAAGCTCCAGATCGATCCAGATATCCAGGAACGACTGTCGGCGCTGGATCTTGGCTCGACCGAAGGCAGCCCTGCGGCATCTACGAGTTTTGCCTAGACATCTTTGGCGGAAAACGGAGATATGATCGCCTTCTCCCAGAACTCCCCGGGGAGAGGGGAACGGCAGTCAGGGGGGTGTGTCGCCTTTTACGACCATCAGGGGGAATCAAGCCATGTCGAGCGTCATCGAGTTTCTGGAACGATTGGGCGCGGACGCGCAGCTGCGCCACGCCTCGCAGGAGGACATTGCGCAGGCGCTTGCGGAATCGCAGATCGACTCCGCCGTAGGCGCGGCGATCATTGCCCGGAGCACCTCTGAACTGTATGCGCTGCTGGACCAGCAGCCCATGTTTCACGTCCAGAACAATCCCGGCAAGGAAGAAGAGGAAGAAGAAGAGGAAGGCGAGGAGGAGCCGGAAGCACCCGCGCCGAAGAACGGTGCGCAGACGGTGCCTGCTCGCGTAAACCACGCCACAGTCGCGCTGGCTTAAGTCGCCCCATGCCTCGGCAAGATAAAGCTCGCCGCAGGTATGTGACAGGAGCCTTCGTGCTCCTGTGGATCTGCATGGGTGCGGCCGCCTACGCCGCACCCATGTCCGACACGCCACAGCAGATGCTCCAGCGTGCGAACGACATCAAGACGTCCAATCACACCGAGTTCCTGAAAATTCTCGAGCGGCTCGATCAGGACGCCACGGATTTGCCCATCGACGAGCAGTGGCAACTGCGCTATCTCGATGCGTGGCAGGCCGCTTTTGACGGCAATTACAACCGGGCAAGTGCCTCGCTGAGAGCGATCGCCGAGCAGGCGCCCAACGTGGCGCTGCGACTGCGCGCGACATCCACGCTGGTCAATATCCTGAGCTTCGGGCATCGCTACGAAGAGGCGTTCATCCAGTTGAACCAGCTGGCCGAACTGTTGCCGAAGGTTTCCGACAGGGACGCCCGTTACGGCGCCATGGGCGACGCGGCCCAGTTTCTCATCATCGCCCGCCAGTTCGAGCAGGCCGGCGAATATGCCGACCAGATGTTCCAGAGCATTCCGCCAGGCAGGAACGGCTGTCGCGCGAGCTATTTCAAGCTTCATGCCCTATTCCATGGAGGCAAGGCCCAGCTGACGCGGGCGCAATTCCAGCAGGGCGCAGACCTTTGCATGCAGGACGGTGAATCACTGCTCGCCAATGCGGCACGCACCGATATGGCCACACTTGACATCCAGCAGGGCCGTGCCACCGAGGCCGTCCACCTGATGGAGGATCACTACGCCGAAGTGCAGGGGTATCAGTACCCTGCGCTGATGCAGTATTTCAACGTCTTGCTGGCCAGGGGTTACTTCAACCTGGGCGAGCTGACGAAGGCGCGCAGGTTCGCGCTCGCCACCATCGATGGCGCCGTCGAGAACGAATTCAGTGAGCCACTGAGTCAGGCCTACCAGCTGTTGTATCGGATCGAGAACCAGCAGGGCCACGCAGCCGAAGCACTGGCCTATCACGAGAAGTACATGGCGGCCGACAAGGGCTACCTCAGCGATGTCAGTGCAGGCGCGCTGGCCTATGAGACCGTCAAGCAACAACTGCAGGCCAGGAAAACGCAAGTCGATGCACTGAACCGTCAGAACCAGATACTGCAGCTGCAGCGCAAGCTCGACCACAAGGCCATGGAAACCAGCCGGCTCTATATCGCCCTGCTGCTTACCGTGCTCGCCTCCATTGCGTTCTGGCTGCTGCGCACCAAGCGCTCGCAATTGCGCTTCAAGCGGCTGGCCACGCAGGACAGCCTCACACATATCTGCAGCAGGCAGCATTTCGTCGATGAGGCGGAGCAGACGCTACGCCACGCGGCGCGATCCACGCGCAGCGTCTGTCTGCTCCTCATGGACCTGGACCACTTCAAGCAGGTCAACGATACGCATGGCCATGTGGTCGGCGATCTGGTGCTCAAGCGCGCCGTCGCTGCCTGCCAGCAGCATCTGAGTCGCCAGGACATCTTCGGTCGACTGGGTGGTGAGGAGTTCGCTGTGTTGTTGCCCGATTGCGGCGCCATGCAGGCACAGGAGCGCGCCGACCGTATCCGCCAGGCCATCGCCGCCACGCCGCTATGGGGCGAGACGCGCCATGTAGTGATCTCCGCCAGCTTCGGCGTGGCATCGACCGACCGCAGCGGCTACGAGTGGCGCCAGCTGATGATCGACGCCGACAACGCGCTCTATCAGGCCAAGCGCGATGGCCGCAATCGCGTTGTGTACGGCGATGGTGACGATGTCGCTGCATCCGTCATGGCCGGCACGCCGCCGCGCGCGGACAGTCAGCGGCTGGCAGACATGCACCGCTAGGCCGAACCCGCCCGCTAGTCGCCTGTGGGCGGGGCGGAGCGATCCAGCAGTCTGGGGTTGGCCAGCACCGTCGAGGACGACATCAGCCCAGCCCAACCGTCGGGATGAAGCGTGACCCAGCTGCTCGTCTCGGGCATCTTCCACGCGATGCCCGGGTGCCGCGTTTCGTCGATGGGGACCGGAGGTAGCACGAGCAGCAGTGGCAACAGCAGCCAGAGAGCCGGCGGATTCTGAAGCTGGCCGTCACGACGAACCCGAAAGTCCATACCGCCATCTTGCGTTGGATGGCTTATGAAATTCCTAGCATTGTGGCGGGCTGCATGAGACCCACCGGCGCGCCGTCAGCCTTTTGTCACAGGCAGATGATCTAGGTGTTGTGCACGCCCCAGCGTGAACCCGATCAAGGTAGGCATCACCAGCAATACCAGCGGGTACTGCAGCGCCAGCCCCGCGATGATCGCAATGGCCAACGGCTGCTGGATACCCGCGCCCGCACCGAGTGCCAGCGCGAGCGGCAGCAGGGTCAGGATGGCCGCGAGCGTGGTCATGGTGATTGGGCGCAGACGGTCGCGACTGGCTATGCGCAGCGCCTCTCGCGGCGCCATTTCGTGGGCGAGCATCACGTATTCGGACACGTAGAAGATGGCCATCTCCGTGCCCATGCCGATGATCATGGTCATGCCCATCATCGCAGTGATGTTGAGGTCGACGCCGCACAACCACAGCGCGATGAACACGGCGGTGGTCGAGAACAGCGAACAAGCCATTACGATCACCGCCAGTCCCGGACGTCCATACAAAAACAGCAGCAGCACGAACTCTGCCACCAGCGCCATCAGGAACACCTTGCTGAGCCCCACGAAGGCGAGCTGCTGTTGCTGGTACAGGCCACCCAATTCATAGCGCATATCCGCATCGAGCATGCCCGGCTGCGCCAGCAGCTTTTTTACGTCAGCCACCGCGGCGCCCATGCCGCGGCCGTCAATGCGCGCCGTGACCGCCACCATCTGCTGCAGGTTTTCGCGCGAAATCTGTGGCTGCCCGTTCTCCGTGACGATCGTCGCCACGCGACTGAGCGGAAACACATGTCCGTCTGGCGCGCGAATGGGCAATGCGAGCAATTGAGGTATGCGCCACTGCGTGGCATCGGGCATGCGCACGCGCACGCCCACACTTTTGGTCGTCTGCGGTAGCTGCGTGGCCACGTTGCCCGTGAGCGCATGGTTCACCGCCAGGGTGATGGCCTCCACCGTCATGCCTTCGACGGTGGCCTTGTCGGCGTCGACTTGCACGTTCAGTGCATCACCGGCCAGCTGCACGCCATCCTTGATCTCGACCACGCCGGGAATGTCGGCGATGGCCTTGGCGACCTTCTCGGCCTGCGGCACCAGCTGCCGCGGATCAGCGGCATACAGCTTGATCTCGATCGGCTGCGGCACCGCGGTGAGGTCGCCGATAAGGTCTTCCATCAGTTGCGCCAGCTCCACGTCCACGCCAGGCACCTCGCTCTCCACGTGCTGGCGTACATCGCTCATCACCTCTTCTGTGGCGCGCGCATGGTCGGGCTTCAGGCGCACAAAGAAGTCGCCGTGATACGACTGCCCCAGATCGCCGCCAAGGCCGGTGCCCAGGCGGCGCGAGAAGGTGTCCACTTCAGGCATCGTGCGAAGAATGGCTTCGAGCTGGCTCACCTGCCGCTCGGTTTCGGGTAGCGAGGTGCCGGGCTTGGTGTAGTAGTCCATCACGAAGCCGCCCTCATCCACCGAAGGCATGAAGCCGGTGGCGACATGCGTGAACGCCACGCCGCCAAGCACCAGCAGCGGAATGATCGCTGCCAGCAACCATGCGGGTCGCCGCGACAGGCCGTCGTAGAGACGGGCATGGGTGCGGGCCAGCCATTTTTCATGCTCAAAGCCCGGATCGTGCCATTGCTGGAAATCGACTAGCCAACGCAGCAGCGGAGGTACTACCCAGGCGGCGGCCAGCCAGGACACCACGAGCGCGCTGGCCATGGTGATCGACAAGGCTTTGGAGAACGTGCCGGTGACGCCACTCAGCAGACCCAATGGAATGAACACGATCAGAGTGGCCAGGCTCGAACCGGTGAGCGGCTTGAGAAATTCGCGCGCCGCAGGCAGCACCGCATGCTTGCCGCCGGTGTCGGCGGCGCCGGTGCGACGCGCCACGTGCTCCACCATCACGATCACGTCGTCGATCACCAGACCCACCGCAGCAGCGATTCCGCCGAGGGTCATGATGTTGAAGCTCATGCCAAACACCTGCAGCAGCAGAACCGTGACCGCCAGGGTTATCGGCACTACCAGCATGGCGATCAGCGTCACCCGCAGGTTACGCAGGAAGAGCAGCAACACGGCGGCGGCAAGCAGCAGGCCGATCAGCACCGCGTCGCGCACGCTGTGGGCGGACTCCACCACCAGTTCACTCTGGTCGTACCAGTTCTTCAGTTTGACGCCGGCGGGAAGGCGAAAGCTGGCCAGTTTTTCGCGCACCTGACTGGCGACCTGCACCGCATTGCCATCGGGCTGCTCGTAGACGTTGAGCAGCACGGCGGGTTTACCGTCCTCGCTCACCTTGATCCACTGCGGCACGTAGCCTTCGCGCACGGTCGCCACGTCGGACAGACGCACCCAGCCGTGGGCGTCGCTCTTCACCACGATCCGCCGAACCGCGTCGATCTGCTTGAGCGAATGATCAGCCACTACCAGATAGAGTTGGTTGCGATCCTGCAGTCGTCCGACAGCTTCCAGTTGGTTGGCACCTGCCAGCGCCGCAGACAGATCGTCCAGGCTCAGCCCGTACTGCGCCAATTTGAGCGGATCGGCTTCCACCTGCAGCTCCGCCGTTTCGCCGCCCTGCACGCCCACGCGTGCAAGCCCTTCCACCGAGGCAAGCAACGGCACGATCTGGTATTGCGCCAGGTCGCGCAGCGCCACCGGTGACATCGTGTCCGACTGCAGCGCGTAGGAGATGATCGGGAAAACCGTGGGATCCATGCGCCGCACGTCATACGTGGCGCCAGGCGGCAAGCTGGGCAACACGCGTGCGATGGCCGTATCCACCTGCAGCGTGGAAGCCACCATGTCGCGACCCCAGCCGAAGTCGATGGAGATCTGCGCCGAGCCACGCGTCGTGTCCGAGCGCAGGCCTGCTACGCCGGGGATGGTGCGGATCGCCTCTTCCACCGGGCGCGTCACCAGCAATGCGGTCTGATCGGCCGGGCGGTCTCCGGCGTCCAGATCCACCACCACGCGCGGGAACGACACTTGCGGAAACAGGCCCACCGGCAAGGTCAATGAGCTCGCCAACCCTGCCAGCGCCAGCGCAAAGGCCACGATGACGATGGCACGGCCGTGCCTGGCTAGAAACGACGGAGCACTCATGGCTTGGCGACCGCCGCCGCCACGCGCACGACCATGCCGTCATCGAGTTGAGTGGCGCCCGCGGTCACCAAGGGGCGATGCACATCCAGCGCGCCGCTGGCCACGCTCACGCTGTCGGACTCGCCCAGCACCTTTACCGGTACGCGCACAGCCTTGCCGTCGGCCACCTGGAACACATAGCGGTCTGCTTCGTCGCCCTGCAACGCATCGCGCGGCAGCAACCAACCCTGCCACTGCCCCACCACAATGTCGGCGCGGAAACTCTCTCCCGCCACGAGTGCGCCATCCGGCACCACTTCCACGTCCAGCTGATGGGTATGCGGGTTCAAACTGCGCGCGATGCGACGCACTGTGCCGTGCATCGGCGTGGCGGCATCCAGCGGAGTCAACGTCACGGTCGCGCCTGGCTGCACGCGTGACATGGCGTCGCGTTCGATGCCAGCGGTCACCACTAGCCCGTCGCCACGCTGCACCGTGAGCAGTGGCGCCCCGGGTTGCAGCACGTCGCCCTGTGCGGCATCCACACTCACCACGGTGCCGTCGAACGGCGCGGTCACGTCCACCGTGGCGGCGCGGCCCTGCTGCTGGATCAGGGCGTCGAGACTGCTTTGCGCATCCTGCAGCGCCTTGTCGGCCTGCTCCATCTGGTCTCGCGTGGCGAGCTGTTGTGCGAGCAAATCAGCCGTGTGTGTGCGCGCCGTTGCAGCAACTTTCTGCGCGGACAGCGCCTGCTGATAAGTGGCCACGGCCGAAGGCGCCAACGCAAATGTGAGCAACCGCTGTCCGCGCTTCACTGGCGATCCAGCCGTGACGTCCCAGTGCGCAACGTGTCCTGCCGCTTGCACGTTCATGACATGCGCGGCGTCAGCGGAAGGTCCGGCTGTGCCGTACGCCACCACCAGTTCGGGCACGCTGCCCTGATGCACCGGCACCGTCACCACCGCCGCGGTGACGGTGGCATTCTCCGGCGCCTCGCCGCCGGAACACGCCGCAAGCAACAGTGCGGCGATCGCGGGCATAAGCCTTGGCAGTCGGGACATCATGGTGCGATCACATCCTGGTCAAGTGAAGTTGGCATGCCACGGCCTACCAGCAATGTCAGCCCAGCCTGTTGCTCAAGCATGGCCTGCTCGACAGCGATCAAAGCGATTTGCCGGTTGAGGGCGGCCACTTCGAGATCGACGTAGTTGCGCATATCCAGTAGACCAGCCTGCCAGGCGCGCTTTGCCTGCGATGAGGCGCGCGCAGCCTCGTCGAAGGCAGGCGTCAGTGCTTGCAGTTGCTGCTGCAGCTGCGCGTACTGCGCCAGCAACGCATCGACGTCATCGCGCGAAGTGGCCAGTCGCGTGGTGTATTCGACATGAAGCTGGTCGCGCGTCGCATGCGCAATGGCCACGTTGCCCTGGTTGTGATCAAAGATGGGCAGCGCAAACGACACGGCAGGGCCACCGTTGCGCACACGGCTGTTGTCCTGCGAAGCGTCGTACCCGATGGACAGCGGCGGAAACTGCGCAAGCACCGCGGCGCGCAGCGTGGCGTCCTGCGCCTTGTAACCCAGTCGCAGCGCCACGAGGTCGGGCCGACGGCGGCTGATGCTGTCTGCTTCCTGCCGGATCGACGCAGCGTCGAGATTCGCGGGCGCCAACGGCGAAGCGAGCGGTACGGTGACGTCGGGCTTCAGGCCCAGCAACGTGGCCAGTTGCTGCTGCTGATCAAGATGGCGGCGTTGCAGGTCGTCCAGCGTGGCGCGTGCATCGGCGGCAGCAGCCAGATCCGATGCCACGGCCACGCGGTCGAGATTGCCCGCGCCAATGGCATGCGTGATGCGCGACTCGCGCTGAGCCAGCAGATCCAGCGCCTGTTGCTGCAGGGCGATAAGGCGCTTGCCCTCGACCAGATCGATCACCAGCAGGCGCGCCTTGCCCACGGTTTGCCATTGCTCCCAGAGCAGCCCCGCGTCGATTTCATCGGCGCTTGCCCTGGCGGCCTCGCGGCGGGGCTTGAGCGTAATCAGCGAGGTAATGTCCTGGCTGATGGAAGCGGTCCATGCGGTGGCGTTACCCACGCCCGACAGCAGATAGCCCACGCTGCCGCCGACGATGGGATTGGGCAGCACACTGTCCTGCTGGCGCTGAGCCTGCGCCACCTGGTGACGTGCATGGGCGGTCTTGAGGTCGGGGTTGTTGAGCAGCACCAGCCGTTCGACAGCCGCTGCGTCGAGCGGCTGAGCGGAAGCGTCATAGCCGCGCAACTGCGACAGCGCGGAGGCCGAGGCCGCCTGCTCAGGCAACGGCTTGGGCTGGTAGGTGGCGCAACCGGCAAGGCAGGCGCCGATCAGGACGATGGCAACCCTGCCCGCCCGTGCGGACACCTTCGGAAAACGCTGCGTGGACGAAGATGGCACAGGTCATCCATACACGATGGGATGTGCATACCCTAACCGAGCCGCCTTAGCTTTGACTTTGCGGCGCCTGCCCTGCCTGACACAGGCGGGACAACCGGGAAGATTCCGGACCTCCGAATCAGGCGCCACCCCAGCAAAAACCGGCATGGCGAACAGAAAGCTACCCGGACCTTCCTCAATGCCCGCCAGGGGACAAAGGCATGCACACCCGCACCAGCAACCCCCGGCCAAACGGCGAGTCGAGCAATTCAATGGAGGCATCGTGGAGCTGCGCGGCACGCTGCACGATGGAAAGACCCAACCCGTAACCATCGCCACGGCTGCCCGCCTCGCGATGGAAACGTGTGAACACCGCGGCACGACGCTCGGGTGGAATGCCCTCGCCGTTGTCGATCACATCGATCACCGCTTGCCCATTCTCCCGGTCCACCACGAACTGCACGCGCCCGCCGTCAGGCACATGGCGCAGCGCGTTCTCCAGCAGGTTGCGCATCAACGCCGCCAGCGCGACCTCATGGCCCCGCACCATCATCTGCCCGGTGGCGAGGGCCACATCCAGTTCCACATCACTTTCGGCAATCAGCGGCGACAGTTCCTCGATCACTGATTTGGCCACGGTCAGCAGATCGATCGTGCTGCGCTGGTCGTTGCGGAAACTGGCCTCCAGCCGGGCCAGCGACAACAGCTGCTCCACGCGACGTGCCAGCGCGGCGAGGCTTAGCCTGGCGCCGGCCAGCGCGACATCCGCCTCCAGCGTATCGCGGCTCGCTTCGGCGTTTTCGAGATTGATCATGGTGGAGGCCAGCGGCGTACGCAGCTCGTGTGCCACATCCGCACTGAAGCGACGCTCGCGCTCCAACGCTTCCTCCAGCCGCCCGAACTGTTCGTTGAGCGCCGCCAGCACAGGCTCAAGCTCGCGCGGGGAGCCGGCAACCTCCAACGTGTCATGACTGCCAGGTTTGCGCGAGGACAGCTGCGCCGCCAACGCATCCAGCGGCTTGAGCCCGCGCCGCACCGCCCAGCCCACCAGCAAAGCCAGCACGGGCAGCGCGATCAGCGGCGGCAAGGCGTATTCCAGCCATAGCGCCCGCGATATGTCGCGCCGACTGTCATACCTTTCGGCCGCCCGAATGACCACGCCGTCAGGCGTGGGCGGCAGGGTGAACAGGCGCCAGCGATACTTGCCAAGGCGCAGATCCTCAAAGCCGACACGGCTCGCCGTCGGTGGCGGGAAGTCAGCGATGTTGCCAGTGATCATCAGGGGGCGGCCTGTGCGGTCGAATACCTGAAAGCCGACTTCGGATTCATAGGTATGCCCATGCAACACCAGTTCCTGCGTCGCCTCGTTGGTGATCGGTACGACCTCACCGCCTTCCTCGCCGCGATGCTCGAAGGCCAATGGGCCGATGTTGCCGATCATCACCTGTAGCGTTCGCGCCGACTGCGCGAGCCGTCCATCGGACAGTTCGTCCACCTCGTGGATGGTGCGCCGCAGGCTGTAGACGCCCAGCGGCAACAACACCACGGCGATCACGCCAAGGATCAGCCAGCGCAGGCGGGAGCGCAGACTGGCCGCGGTCACCTCGGATCCCGCGGGATCATGTAACCGAAGCCACGCACATTGCGGATCGCTTCGAAACTCAGCTTGCGGCGCAGCGCATGCACCAGCACTTCGAGCGCGTTGTTGCCGACCACGTGATCCAGCCCGTAGAGCGAATTTTCCAGGCTTTCGCGCCGCACCAGGCGGCCGGCGCTCTCCATCAGCGCCTGCAGCAAGGCGAACTCCCGGCGCGTGAGCTCCACGGGTTCACCACGAAACGTCACTTCGGATGTGCCGAGGTCGAGACTCAACGCACCCACATCGATGCGATTGACCACCAGCCCGCGCATGCGCCGACTCAGCGAGCGGATACGCGCGGCCAGTTCTTCCACGTGAAAAGGCTTGATCAGGTAATCGTCCGCACCGGCGTCGAGCCCGTCGACGCGCGCGGACAAACCGTCGCGCGCGGTCATCACCAGCACAGGCGTCTCGACATGCGCACGCCGCGCCTCCACCAGCACCTCGATACCGTCGCGACCTGGCAGGCCAAGGTCGAGCAGGATGAGGTCGGCGGTGCGATCACGGATCGCATTGAGCGCCGAACGCCCGTCGCGCAGCCACGACACCGTGTAGCTCAGTCGCTCCAGGGCGCGCTGAATGGCGGCCCCGAGCTGTGCGTCGTCTTCGACCAGGAGGATATGCACGAACCTGTGGCTCCCGTCGCCATGGCGTGGCGAGTGGTGGGGAGATTATCCGTCAGGCGGCTTATGAAACACTTAAATTGTCCCTTGCTCCCTCTCCCTGAGGGGAGAGGGCTGGGGTGAGGGGTCAATCTCGCGACAGCGCTTCTTCAAGCGCGTTTCGAATGCCGCCCTGTCGCGAGCACACGCCCTTCACCCTGATCCTCTCTCCAAAGGAGAGAGGGAACAGGCAGCGGAACCATCATTCCTTGTCGTAGGAAAACTGGATACCCGCCGTGCCACCGGTCTCGATGAACAAATTGACGAAGGCCGGGACAGTGGCCGCACGCTGCCAGTCGCGCTGCAGTTCGCAGAACAGCTGGGCCACGCTGATCATCTTGCCGCCTGCCTGCTCGATGCGACGCAAGGCCATCTCGTGCGCCGTAACCGACGTACCGCCCACGGCATCGGCAACCACGTAGACCTCATAGCCTTCCCTGAGCGCGTCGAGCGCAGGAAAAGTGAGGCACGCCTCGGTCCAAAGAGCGGTCATGATGAGCTTCTTGCGGCCGGTAGCCTCCACCGCTTTGCGAAACTCCACGTCTTCCCATGAGTTGATCGTGGTGCGGTCGTAGGTCGGCAGCTTGTCGAGCACTTTGCGCAGTTGCGGAATCGGCGGCTTGTTGAGGCCGGTCTTGACGTTGACGGTGGAATGCACGATCGGCAAGCCATAAGCCACAGCCGCCTTGGACGCGCCGACGATGTTGTTGATCAACAGTTGTCGATCCATCGATGCGATGGAGTTCACCTGCACCGGCTGATAGTCGATGACGATGAAGGCGGCGTTCTGCGGCGTGAGCAGCTGATCCTTGACGGGATCGCGGATGGGTTCGCTAGCCATGATGTGTTCCTCTGGATGAATGGGGGTGTCGGCGATGCATCAGCACTCGGGACAGTGCCTGATCACTTGCGTTCGGAATCCAGCACTTCCTGCCTGGTCACCACTTCCTGCGCCTTGAGGTAGCTCTCGATCAGCAACTGGTACGGCGGAAACACCATGGTGTACGCCTCGGCCCACTGCTGTGCGTCGTCGCGATGCCAGGTCTGCTGCAACTCCGAGAGCACTGCGGCCGTGTCGATCGGCACCACGCCGGCCTGCACGACACGAGCGAGGGAAATCTCCTGCGCCATCTTCGAATACGTGCCGGAGGCATCCACCACGGCGAACACGCGATAGCCGGCATGCACCGCACTGATGCTGGGGAAAGCCATGCACACGCTGGTGATGGTGCCGGCGATGATGAGCGTCTTCTTGCCGGTGGCTTTCACCGCATCGACGAAATCGGGGTTGTCCCACGCATTGATCTGGCCTTTTCGCGCTACGTATTGCGCATGTGGCGCGACCTGGTGGATCTCGGGAATCAGCGGGCCATTCGGACCCTGCGGCACGGAAGCGGTGGTGATTACCGGCATCTTCGACAGCGTGGCGGCCTTGGCCAGCGCGGTGACGTTGGCGCGAAGGGTAGTCATCGGCATGTCGGCCACGGTCTGGAACAGGCCGCTCTGGTGGTCGATCAGCAACATCGCCGTATCGTTGACGTCGATGGTTGGGATCTTGCCGTTGAAATTGGCGGGGGTGCTCATGATGTCTCCTGCAGGGAAGTGAAAGGAACAAAGCTCGCCTTGAGGCGATGACGCCGGTGGCAACACCGGCGCCAGGGGTCAGCCAGGCATCTGGCCGAAGCGGCCATGGCTGAAATCGGCGATGGCCTGATGGATTTCCTTCATGGTGTTCATCACGAACGGACCTTGTCCCACGATCGGTTCGTTCAGTGGCTCGCCACTGAGCAACAGCAGCGTGGCATCGGTATTGGCTTCGATCAGCACGTCAGTACCCGCGCGGTCGAGCATCACCATCTGCGCGTCACGCGCGACCTGGCTGCCGTTGACCTGCACGGTGCCGCGCAATACCACCAGCGCCAGCGTGTGGCCTTCCGGCAGCAAGAACCGCGCGTCATGACCGGCATTGAGGCGCACATCCCACACGTTGACGGGGCTGAAGGTCTTCGCCGGGCCGCGATGGTCCTGGTACTCGCCGGCAATCACGCGCAACTTGCCGGCGTCGTGCGGCAGATCCACCGCCGGGATATCGCGGTTCAACAGCGTCTGGTAATGCGGTGCGCCCATCTTGTCTTTCGCGGGCAGGTTCACCCACAGCTGCACCATGTCCAGCACGCCGCCGGTGCGGGTGAAGTCGCGCGAGTGGAACTCCTCGTGCAGGATGCCCGAGGCCGCCGTCATCCACTGCACGTCGCCAGGGCCGATCTTGCCGCCCGCGCCGGTGGAATCGCGATGCTCCACCTCGCCTTCGTACACGATCGTGACCGTCTCGAAACCGCGATGCGGATGCTGGCCCACACCACGCGGCTTCGCAGCCGGCGGGAAGTTCGCGGGGCCGGCGTAATCCAGCAGCAGGAACGGGCTCATGTGTTCGCCGTGGCTGTCGTATGAGAACAGCGAGCGAACCGGGAAGCCGTCGCCGACCCAGTGGCCGTGGGGCGAGCTGTAAAGGCCAAGCACCTTCTTCATGGAAGTCTCCTGTCACGGCAGCACGGATGGGCTGCCTGATTGACGGGGGACGATACGCTTGGAACGATAACCCCAATAGATGGCATTATTTGCATCATGCGTTCCACATATAGAACGATGAGGACAGTCCATGCGCGATCTCAACGACCTGTATTACTTCGCCCAGGTGGTCGAGCATCAGGGCTTCGCGCCAGCCAGCCGGGCGCTGCATGTTCCCAAGTCCAAACTCAGCCGGCGCGTCGCCTTGCTGGAGGAACAGCTCGGCGTTCGACTGATCCAGCGATCGTCGCGCCATTTCTCGGTGACCGATATCGGCCAGGAGTTTTATCGGCATTGCCAGGCGATGCTGGTTGAGGCCAATGCGGCGGACGAGGCCATTGCGCTGCGTCGCGCCGAACCGCAGGGCGTGGTGCGCGTGAGCTGCCCTATCGCACTGCTGCAGGCGCGCGTGGGCGACATCCTCGCGGACTTCATGCTGGCCTGCCCCAAGGTCAGCGTGATGCTGGAGAGCACCAACCGGCGCGTGGACGTGATCGCCGAAGGTTTCGACGTCGCCATACGCGCACGGCCGCCGCCGCTCGAAGACAGCGACCTGGTGCTACGCGTGTTCGCCGAGCGCAGCTGGCGACTGGTGGCGAGTCCATCGTTGATGGAGCGCCTTGGTCACCCACGCGTCCCCGCCGACCTCAACGCGTTTCCCACCGTGGACATGCTGCCGCCGAATGGCGTGCATACATGGGATCTGGCAGGGCCCGATCAAGCGCACGCCTCGTTGCACCACACACCCCGGCTCATCACCGACGACATGATCGCCCTGCGCTCCGCCGCATTGCGCGGCGTCGGCATCACCCAGCTGCCGAGCATGGTGGTCGCCGACCAGCTCAAGGCCGGCACGCTGGTGGAATTGCTACCCGGCTGGTCGCCCAAGCTGGGCATCGTGCACGCGGTGTTTCCGTCGCGACGCGGGTTGCTGCCGGCGGTGCGGGCGTTGATCGACTTTCTGGCGGAACGGCTTGGCGAGGTGGATGACTAGGCGCCGGAGAAGCAAAAGACGCTGGATCCCAGCTTCCGCTGGGATGACGACTTCAGCGCGCAACGGCGGTTTCAGGCCCTGTCTCAGAAAGTGACTGGCGGAGCGGCTTCGCGAGGCGGGTGACCGAGGCGCTACGCACTTCTGAAACGTCATGATTGAAACGTCATCCCGGCGAAAGCCGGGATCCAGTGCCTTTACAAGCGCGGAGAAGGAGGCTGGATCCCAGCTTTCGCTGGGATGAAGACTTCAGCGCCAAACGCCGCTTTCAAGCCCTGTCTCATAAATTGAGACGACCCACCGGTGCAATGCCGTTCCACGACGGAGCGCACCCGATGAACGCCTTGCCCAACCCCCTGGCCCAACGTGCGGTGCGTCACGACGGCGCCTTGGCCGCGCCCGCCTCTGGTGGCGACCAGCTGGCGCGGCGACTCGCGAAGCGTTATGGCGACCGCATCACCGGCGCCTTCGTGCTGCCCGGCCGTGAGGGCCAGTACGCAGCACTCCCCGGTGACATGCCTCCCGCACTCGCGCAGGCCTTGCGCGCTCGCGGCATCGAGCAGCTCTACGCGCATCAGGCGCAAGCCTGGAACGCCACCGCCGCCGGCGAGCACGTGGTTATCGCCACACCCACCGCTTCGGGCAAGTCGCTGTGCTACACGCTGCCGGTCATCAGTGCAGCGATTCGTCAGCAGGCCAAGGCGCTGTTCCTGTTTCCCACCAAGGCGCTGGCGCAGGATCAGGTGGCTGAACTGCTCGAGTTGAACCAGGCCGGTGCGCTTGGCGTCAAGGCGTTCACCTTTGACGGTGACACTCCGGGCGATGCGCGACAGGCCATCCGGCTACATGGCGACATCGTGGTGAGCAACCCGGACATGTTGCATCAGGCGATCCTGCCGCATCACACCAAATGGGCGCAGTTCTTCGAGAACCTGCGCTACGTGGTGATCGACGAAGTGCATACGTATCGCGGCGTGTTCGGTTCGCACGTAGCCAACGTGCTACGGCGGCTGCAGCGCGTGTGCGCGTTCTATGGCGTGTCGCCACAGTTCATCCTGTGCTCGGCCACCATCGGCAATCCCGCCGAACACGCCAGCGCGCTGATCGAGCAACCGGTTACAGCCATCACCGAAAGCGGCGCACCCGTGGGCGAGAAACACGTGCTGCTATGGAATCCGCCGGTGATCAATCCCGATCTCGGCCTGCGCGCCTCGGCGCGTTCGCAGTCCAACCGCATTGCGCGCACGGCGATCCGCGCGGGGCTCAAGACATTGGTGTTTGCGCAGTCGCGTCTGATGGTGGAAGTGCTCACCAAGTATCTGAAAGACGTGTTTGACAGTGACCCCCGCAAGCCACCACGCATTCGTGCCTATCGTGGCGGCTACCTGCCGACGGAACGCCGCGCCGCGGAGCGCGAGATGCGTGCGGGACAGGTAGACGGCATCGTCAGCACCTCCGCGCTGGAACTTGGTGTGGATATCGGCGCGCTGGACGTGGTGGTGCTCAATGGTTATCCCGGCAGCGTGGCCGCCACCTGGCAACGTTTCGGTCGCGCGGGTCGCCGGCAGCAGGCATCGCTTGGCGTGCTCGTGGCCAGCAGCGATCCGCTCGACCAGTATCTGGTGCGCCATCCCGAATTTTTCCAGGGTTCGCCGCCGGAACACGCACGCATCGCGCCCGACCAGCCGCTGATCCTGCTCGACCATATCCGCTGCGCCGCCTTCGAGCTGCCGTTCAACCATGGCGAAGTGTTCGGCGCACAGGACGCCACGCCATGGCTGCAAGTGCTGGCCGAAGAAGGTGTGCTGCACCAGGAAGGCGAACGCTTCGAATGGATCGCCGACAGCTACCCGGCGATTGCGGTGTCATTGCGCTCGGTCGCGGACGGTAACTTTGTCGTGGTTGACCGTACCGACGGTCGCCAGACCATTGTGGCCGAAGTCGACTTCAGCGCGGCGTCCCTGACGTTGTACGAAGGTGCCATTCACATGATCCAGTCGGTGCCGTATCAGGTGGAACGTCTCGACTGGAACGGTCGCAAGGCCTATGTCACACGCACTCATGTGGACTACTACACCGACGCTATCGACTACACGAAGCTCAAGGTACTCAAAGCATTCGACGGATCGCCCGCCGGCAAAGGCAGCGCGCATCACGGCGAAGTGCACGTGGCGCGTCGCGTGGCCGGCTACAAGAAGATCCGCTACTACACGCACGAGAACATCGGCTACGGCCCGGTGAATCTGCCTGACCTTGAACTGCACACCACCGCCGTCTGGTGGCAACTGCCACAACGCGCGCTGGACCAGGCGTTCGATCACCGCCAGCAGGCACTGGACGGCTTCCTCGCCGCCGCGCATGCATTGCACATCGTCGCGACGGTGGCGGTGATGGCCGAGGCGCGTGACCTGCAGAAAGCCGTAGGCAGTGGCGATGGCGCATGGTTCGCCACACCCGATACCAACGGCCGCGCGCAGATCCGCGCCAACCTCGGCGAAGGCGATGGCGCCATGCGCGGTCCCTTCGTGCCCACGCTGTATCTCTACGACGCATTTCCCGGCGGCGTGGGCCTGAGCGCGCCGCTGTACGAACGCCGTGAAGATCTGGTGCGACTTGCGCGAGAGCTGGTACGCCGCTGCGATTGCCGTACAGGCTGCCCTGCCTGCGTGGGCCCGGTGCTGGCGGCCGATGAACAAGGCGACCATTCGCTGAAATCGCTTGCCACCCGCGTGTTCGACTTGATCGTCGCCTTGTGAGCGCGCTTGCCGACAAATTACGCGGCTTGCGTCGCCAGGCCGGTGTTGCAACCGTGGCGCAGCCACGGCGCCCGGAACCGCTACCCGACAACCTTCGCCAGTTGCTCGGCATTCGTCAGCGCGCCGGTGTCAAACCTCGCCCTTCGACCGAACTTGTGGCGCTGCCCGGAAGCACGATCGCGCCTGGCCTGCAGCTTTCCGAAACAGTCAGCGCGTGGCCGCCAACGCCGGCAACGTTTCATGCGGAGTTCGCGCGCGTTGATGAATGGATCGATCCCGAGCGTTTGCTGTTGTTCGATACCGAAACGACCGGCCTCGCGGGCGGCACCGGCACACGCGCCTTCATGATCGGCGTGGCCGACTGGCACGAGGGACAGTTTCGTGAGCGCCAGTTGCTGATCACCACGCTGGCTGCCGAAGCGGCCATGCTCGACTGCTTCGCTTCCTGGCTGCGACATGACACGGTGCTGGTGAGCTACAACGGCAAGTCCTACGACTCGCCGCTGCTCAAGACGCGCTTCCGTCTGCACCACCGAACCTGTCCGCTCGAAGGGCTCACGCACATCGACCTGCTGCATCCCGTGCGCCGCCGTTGGCGTGGCGCATGGGAGAACTGTCGCCTTGCCACCGCCGAGCGCCAGCTGCTGCGCGTCGCGCGTGAAGACGACCTGCCTGGCTCCGAAGCACCCGCGGCATGGCTAGGCTTCCTCCGCGGCGGCTCTGCTGCACCCTTGCACCGTGTCGCGCGCCACAACAGCCAGGATCTGCGTAGCCTCGGCGGCATTCTCAAGCATCTTGTGACGCAGCACGAAGCCCCACCACGGGAATAGCGCAAGCCATTGGCCATGCGGCAAACAGCGCCGCCATGAGGCGCCATAAAAAGCGAAGAGCCCGGTGATAGCCGGGCTCTTCTACATGCCAGTCTGCGCTAACGCATGCCGTCACTCGCCATCGCCACCTTCATCCTCGTAGCGCGCTCCATAAGGTGCGCCGTACACAACCGTGCGGGGCTGCTCAACGGGCGCGTCTTCATAGACCACCGTCGTTGGCTGGCGATAGACGACGGTGGTCGGCTGGCGATAGACCACCGGCGGGGCCTGTTCGTAATAGACAGGCGCCGGGGCCTGCTCGTAATAGACAGGTGCCGGTGCAATCGCACTCTGCACAAGCCCAGCTACCGCGCCCACCACAAGCGCACCGGCGATCCAGCGCCCGCCGCTCCAGTGGCCACCGTGATGCCCACCGTCATGTCCCCAGCCACCGCGATTGTAATAACCGTGATCGCGCCCCTGATGGTGCCAATCATCATGCCCCCGACCGTCACGTGCCGACGCGGCAAGTGGCGCCGCCGCCAGGGCGACTACGGCTAGGCCGATCAGTATCCGATTGCCAACAAAGCGCTTGGTCATGACATGTCCCCGTGGATTGGGAACGGATGCTCTGCTTGCGCAACTTAATGCGGACTGAAGTGTTCGCGGGCCCGCCACGCGGCAGAAATCCAGGAGCTGATCTTCGGAGAAACGGCACTAAGCGATTACTAAGGACGACGTATGGATTGCCTCTGATGTGGCGCACGCGCCAGCGATGGATCGGACCTTTTCATCGCGACTCGGAGCGCCCGCCCAGGTGCCTGAATGTCGACCCTGGGCTAGCCCTGGCCTGCCTTCCGGTAGCTCATCGGACCAGACGGATCAGTCCGCTCAGCAATACCGATCCGCCAGCGCGTCCGTGGCGGTAACCAGCACGTCAACGATCGCCGGATCGGCCGCGCTGTGACCGGCCAGCACAATATGGAGCTTCGCCTCGGGCCATGCGGTGGCGAGGTCGTATGCGCTCTTCACCGGGCAGATGATGTCGTAGCGGCCGTGCA
Source organism: Dyella sp. OK584 (assembly GCF_057787755.1). NCBI lineage: Bacteria > Pseudomonadati > Pseudomonadota > Gammaproteobacteria > Lysobacterales > Rhodanobacteraceae > Dyella > Dyella sp. OK584. Next base: position 1,539,960 of record NZ_CM173542.1, on the reverse strand, counting down.
CGATGGTCGCGGGGATGTGGCGAACGTGCTCGATGTCGCGAAGCAACTGGTTGGGTTCGAGAAAAATGGCATGGCGAAAATAATGCGCCTCGGCGCGCGCCACGCTGATCGCCGCCTGCGGGTTCTCGAAATGGCCCGGCTCATCGGGATCGTGTATCAGCGTGGTGCTGCCGCCTTCCCAGTTGCCCCAGGCCATCGCGGCGGCGAAGCGCACCGCCTCATCGTCACTGTCGAGCCGGCGCCAATACGCCTCCACCATGTTGCCGCGCTCTTGCTCAGGGATATACGCCAGGAAACGTGCCCAGCGCTCGGGGAAGATCCGCGAGGCGCCGCCATCGAGTTCGTTGAACCAGCGCACCTCGTCGGGTGTACCGAGGAAAATGCCACGCAACACCAGCCCAAGCACACGCTCGGGATATTTCTGCGCATAGGCCAGCGCCAGAGTCGAACCCCACGAACCGCCAAAGACCACCCAACGCTCGATACCGAAGTATTCGCGGATCGCCTCGATATCGGCAACCAGATGCCACGTCGTGTTGTTGCGCAGTTCCGCATGCGGCGTGGACTTACCTGCGCCGCGCTGGTCGAACAGCACGATGCGGTAACGCGCGGGATCGAAGAATTGCCGGTGAAAGCTTGAGACTCCGGCACCCGGACCTCCGTGGAGAAATACCACGGGCACTCCCTTCGGATTGCCGCACTCCTCCACGTGGAGTTCGTGAACGTCGTCGACGGCAAGTCGGTGCGTGGCGTAGGGCTCGATGGCGGGATATAGCTCGCGCATGGCAAGTCTCCGTGGGGACTCCCCGAGCATAACTGCGCCCGCATGACCTGCGGAAGCCATCGTGCAAGAACACTTGCGCTTCCGAGACGACTTGAACCACCCGTCATTCCAGCGTTCGCTGGAATGACGGGCCAATCACCTCAGATTGTCCACGGTGCGAAACGCCCGCCCCGTGGTTCAGCTCAAAGCTTGTAGTTAATGCCGAACATTACCGTGCGTCCCCACGTGTTGTAGTCGAGCGGACGACCCACGATGACGTTGTTGGGCAGCGCGGAGATCTGTCGCGTCCTGACCGGCTCGTTGGTGAGGTTGGTGACCTGCAGCAGCACCGACAGCCCGTTCCACTTGCCTTCGGAGAACGCATAACCAGCCTGGAAGTCGGTGCCCAGCTCCGGAAGGATCTGGATGTAGCCGAGCTGGTCGAACAGTGCAACGGCCTCACCGGTGTACGAAGAGCGATAGCGTTCAGCGATGCGCGCAGACCAGCCGTTCTTCTCGTAATACAAGGCCAGATTCGCCACCTTGCGCGAGAGACCGGGCAGTGTGGACGGCCCACCGGGAATCGAGGAAACCGAACTCACCGGAATGCTGCTGTTGGTCAGCGAGAAGTTGGCTTGCACGCCAAAGCCATCCAGCGCGTGCGTCAGCAGTCCGCCTTCGAGGGCCGCCGCCAGTTCCAGGCCCTGCATCTTGCCGCCGGTACCGTTTTCTGGACGGGTGAACGAGCCGATGGGGCTCGTGGGCGTCAGCGTCGGGTTGTCGTTGATGAAGCCGGCCTGCTCGAAATTGAAGTCCAGAACAGTCTTGTTGTAGATGTAGTTGAGCAGGTTCTTGCCGAACACCGCGGCCGCCACGTAGCTGGACTGGCCGAAGTATTTTTCCCACGACAGATCTGCGCCCACGGCGACATAAGGCTTCAACAGCGGGTTACCGCCGCTACCGGACCACAGCACCTGCCCAGCGGCCGGCCCCTCCGTTACCTGTGACACGCTGGCCGAACTCGCCACCTTCTCGTCGTCGATACGGCCGCGCGCCATGGTCTTGGCCAAGCCGAAGCGAAGGTACTGGCGATCGGCGATCTCCGCATTCAGGTTGAGGCTGGGCAGCACATTGTTGTACGTGGTGCCACCGGTGAGCCTGCCGACCAGCGCGTCGCCATTGGTCTGCAATGCTTCGGACGACTGATCGGTATGCACGAACTGCACGCCCATGTTGCCGCGCAACGGCACGTCGCCCAGCATGGTGTCGATGTTGAACTTCAGGTAGGCGACCGGCACCTTCTCCTCGACCGAATAATTGCGGCTCCAGTCCGACTGGCCGTTGCGCTGCGTGAGATAGAACTGGTTCGACAGCGCATCAAGCACGTTGTAGTTGAGGATGCCGCCGATACCGCCATAGCCCAGATCAGTCGGGCCATGCAGGTATGCCGGATTGACCGGCACGCCCATCGTGTGGTCGTACGTGCCCGAGTCCGAGCCGTTGCCGTTGAGCCATGCGAAAAAGACATCCGCCGACTTGGTCTTCTTGCGGTCGGAGTAGTTCACGCCCAGGTCGAACGTGCTGAAGATCCAGCCCACCGGATGGGAGATCTGCAGACGGATGGCCTTGATGGTGTCCTTCTGCTTGTCGAACTCCTCGCGACCGTTGTAGCCGTAGTTGTCCGGATCGGTGAATACGACCGAGCCGGGATCCGCAAGGCTCACGTCCGGCCTGAAGTTCGGGAAGCCGAAGTTGAGCGGCGTGCTGTAGTTCACGCTGGTCGTGCCGCCATTGGCGAGGCCACTGAAGAGATACGCGTCGCGCAGGTCCACCTTGGCCGTCGAGTACGAGAGGTCGGCCAGGCCCTGCCAGCCGCTGCCGAAGTCGTACTGGTTGTTCCAGCCCGCCGAGAACAGCTTGTCGTGTTCCTTGTTGTAGTCGTTCTGCAGGATCGGCGCGATGTTGCCCATGGTGCCGGTGGTGACGATGGGATACGGCTGCGACGGCACCACGCCCACGTTGCTGTACACGGCGGGGCCTGCGTTGTCGTACGGGCCACTGGCCCACTGCGCGCCGTTGGTGAACTTCTTCTCGTTGAACGTGGAGTAGTACATGTCCAGCGTGGAGTGATAAGAGTCGTTCGGCGCCCACTCCAGCACGGCCATCAGGCCGTTGCGCAATTGACTCTCTGACTGCGCGCGAAGCTGCATGCCCTGTTGCGAAATCACGCCATCGGGCATGCCCGGGGAGTGCGGGCCGCCCCATGCCTGCTCGATGCTGCCCGGACCGTTGTCGATGCTCCACCACCACGCCTGGTACTGCTTTTCCTGAATCGGCGAGTCGAGCTGCGCAAAGCCAATGGCCAGTCCCAGCGTGTGATCGAAGAACTGATCGATGTAGGAGAAGCTGGCGCGATGGCCCAGGTCGCCCACGCCGCTGCCCGGATTGAGCTTGCCGTTGGTCGTGTATTCGCCGCGCAGGTTGGCGGCCATTGCACGACCGGGTAGATCCAGCGGCTTGATCGTGTGCAAATCGACCGTGCCGGACAGACCCTGGCCGACCAGACTGGCGTCGGGCGTCTTGTAGACCACGGCGCCGCTGATCAGCTCGGCCGGGTACTGGTCGTACTCCACGCCGCGGTTTTCACCAACGGTGGCCTGCTCGCGCGCGTTGAGCGTCGTGCCCGCGAAGTCGGGCGACAGGCCGCGGATGGAAATGAGATTCGCACGGCCATCGGCGCGTTGCGTCGCCAGGCCCGGCAGGCGCGACAGGCTTTCGGCGATGCTCGCATCCGGCAGCTTGCCGATGTCCTCGGCGGAAATCGCTTCGACGATGTTGTCCGAGCTCTCTTTCGTCTTCAGCGCGTTCTGGATGCTGCCCGCAATGCCCGTGACCACGATGGTGTCGAGGTTTCTTGCCGTGTCCTCTGACTTCCTGGCGGCGGGCTTGGCCGGCGGCTGAGCCGGTGCCGCTTTGGCATCGGCAGGCTTGGGCGGCGTCTGATCTTGCGTCTCCTGTGCGGAGGCTGCACTCACGGTGGCCAGAGCAAGCACTGCGGCCGCACAAGCGACGGCTAGTGGACGCCGGTGCCATCGATCGGAACACACGACCCGCACCTGCGGTAAGCGGCGATAGCTCATTCCCTTCCCCATATTGTTGTATTTAAAAGGCTGCGGCCCTTCGCAGCCAGGCGCGAAACGCATTCAGACACGCCGGCCATGTTCTTGCGCCAGCCGATCGGTCAGTGCGTTGTTTTATGTGCTGAAAGCATGATCGAGAGAAATTGCCGCTGTCATCATGCGTCGCAGCATCGTTCGGTCGCAACAACTCACGATTCGAACGCGATACCCCTGGGCACGGAAGGACCCGAGGCCAACTCACTTCCCCACGGCGGCCGTGCAACCCGCGACGATGGGGCCCGCATTCGGCCCGGCGGTGATGTCGTACAGGTTGCCGTTGTTGCCCTTGGTCCACCACGTGTAGCGGCCGGCCACGTATTTCACGCCGGAAGCGGCCACCGTATCGACAAAAAGCATCGGCTGGCCGTCCACCGGTACCAGCGCAAAGCTTTGCCCGGCGTGGCTGTTCCAGTAAGTCACCACCAACGACTTGCCGCCCTCACACTGGTACGTGTAGACCCGCGTGGAGTCCACCTGGACCTGGGGTACCTTCAGGGGACTGGCCGCCACGACTGCAGACAATAGCAGCGCCACACCGCCGAGCAGAACTTGAAGCCGGTTTCGTCTCGGCGGTGCCATGCGCTATTTCACCTCGTCGTAGTCGTACTCGTGCTGCCCGTCGCGCAACACCAGCTTGCGGCTGGCGGATGCTCCGGACACCACAAATTCGAAACCGTCCGAGCCCGGCGAGATGGTCACAAACGAGATGGAACCGTCGTCGTTTTTCCGCGAAGCCACCTCGCTATGCCAGGCGCCGAAGTTGAACACGGTGGCCTTGCCGCTGTGTTCCACCTGGATACTGCCGACCGCGGGGTTGCGATAGTTCTCGGCAAGCTTCGCCGACTCGGCAGCATCCGCCGGCACGGTGAGCCGCTTGCGCTCGGCGGCAATCTGCGCCTTGAGCCGCTTCACGCCAGCATCGATATCTCCCTGCGCGACGGGCTTGCCATCGAACAACACCTCCAGCAGACGCCGCTGAAACGGACCGCGGATAAACACACCAGCATCCGCGTTGGTAAGGATCACTGCGCCCACGCCCTGTTGCGGCAGCCACATCATGTCCGAATGGAACCCGGCCAGGTCGCCGCCGTGATGGACCACGGGAATACCCCAGGTGCGATCCACCATCAGGCCCATGCCATAGCTCGCCGTGGTGCCGATCGCAACATTGGGCTTGCGACGCTCAAGCAGCGCCTCCTTCGATACGTAGCGCTTGCCGTCCGGCAACACGCCGCTGTCCAGTTCCATCTGCACGTAGCGAAGCATGTCGCTCACCGCACTCCACGCCGCACCTGCAGGTCGCGCGGCGCGAATGGAATCGTTGATGCCCATACCGGCGACGGCTGTATGGCCGTCCACATCCAGCCCGTGTGGCGTGGCATGATCACCCAGCAGTGCGCGGTCATAATCGAACGTAGTCAAACGCATGCCCAGCGGATCGAACACCTGCTTCTGCATGGCCAGATCGTAGGCCGCACCCAGCTCCATGTTCGGATACAGCACATGCCCGCCGATGTAACCGGCAGCGGCAGCCATCAGGTTGGAATACTGGAACAGTTCACCGAACTTGCTGGTGGGCTGCATGCCACCCAGCGCCCTCATCACCGTATCAGGCGTTGCGTCCCGGCTATTAAGCAGCCACTCCATGTCTTGTCGCGGCATGCCGGTGCAAGCGCATATCAGATGGCGGATCAGCACCTGTCGCGTGGTGTCGGCATCGCCCAGCTTGAACGATGGCATCACCTGCACCACGGGCGTTTCCCAGCCGAACTTCTTCTGGTCCACCAGACGCGCCAGCATCAGCGTGGTAAGCGCCTTGGTGTTGGAGGCGATCATGAAGAGCGTGTCTGCATCGATCGGCTCGGGTTTGCCGATCTCGCGCACGCCCAGACCGCCGGCAAACACCACTTTGCCGTGATCGATCAGGCCGATGGCCACGCCTGGCACGTCATAAGCCTTGCGTGCTTCGTCCACAAATGTTTTGAGCGACTGAACGCGAGCGGCGTCCAGCGCATGCGCCTTCCTGCCGGCAAAACTTTCGCGCTTGTAACCCTTGGGCAACAAGCGGTCGGAAATGGCGCGCAACTGCGACCCGCGCTTCTCGCCCACCGCATTGGCCACGTCGTAGATCAGCACGGTGAATTGCTCGCCATGACGATAGGCGATGGCAGTAACGCCGCGCTTGTCGTTGGCGGACGTCTCGTAACTGTAGACGCGGACCTGATCCCAGTTGTCGCGCGGCGAACTATCGGTGGCTACCTGCAGCGGCCAGGTCTTGGCGGGTGCGTAGATCTTCCACGCCTGTGCCACCGCCGCATCAGCGTCCTTGGCCTTCACGTCGACCAATACAGCCTGTGACCCTGCCTCCGGCGGAGCGAGCGTTACCTTGGGGCCGCTGACGCGCACCGACCATTCAGCAGGAACCACAAACTGCGTGCCTGCCGATGTCGTCCTGGGTGTATCCGCCTTGACTGCTACCGCAGCAGCTCCCGGCGATGGCGTCGCCGCCAGCATGGGCGTGGACAGGCCAAGCAAACCCAGAAACACAACACATCGCATCAACATGGAGGTACCTCGTGTGTGGAGGAAACGCTCTGGTGTCAGTACATGCGCTGGATCGACGACCCACGCGCATTGTGGCGAGTGACATTGGGGACTCCGGCGGAGTCTACACAGGTTGGCTTGGCTTGCCAGTGCGGCCAGGAATGCTTTGGTGGCTGAAGAGGCTGCGACGCTCGCTTTCACCTCCGCGTTCGGCTCACTTCGCGCACCGACGGAAAGACAACGCCACGCAGCATGCCTGCAAGGAAGGACTCCTCGTTGGCGACGTCATACGGTGTTCTGGCCTGCTCGCAGTAACGGACCGACTTGGCGACCAAGCGTCATCGACCGGCGTGCACTACGCCGCTGGCGTATATCTGAATTCGATGCGCGTGCCGCCGGGCTCGCGCAACATGCAATGCACGTTGGGGCCCTTCCCCACCGACTCGGGCGCAAATTCGGTCACCACACCCGGCCACGCCGATACGCGTGCATAGACATCGTGCAGACTCGCCAAATCCGCCACTTTTAGCGCGAGATGATGCAAGCCGATGTTCTTTCGCCGATCGAACGCGACATAGCCGCCCGATTTGTCGACCTGCCACAACGTCAGCCGAAAGTGACCGTCCGAAACAAACACAGCCGGATAGTCCGGATTCTCGCCAACCACCTGCCATCCAAGGCAATCCGTGAAAAAACTACACGAGCGCTTGAGATCCTCCACAGTGAGACCTATGTGATCCACACCCATCGTCAAAATGTTCTGCTTCGGCATGGATTGCGCTCCCAGATCAAATGGCAGTGAAGAAAACGTAGCGGTAAACGGGAAGCCTCGCCCACGGCACGAAGCCAAGTTAAGTTGACTTGATGAAACGGTGAATAGATATCGCTCGGAAGAGGATCTTCCCTTCCGACCGAATCCGCCCATCGCATTCGCGATGGGTTATGGCTGAGATTGGCTTGAATAGACAACCATGTCGTGATCGCGCGACTTTCCATCAAAGACTCGTCCTTTCGCCAGGATCCTTCCGCGCCGAGGAAGGTCGACTATCGATGGATGGTTGTTCGCTCGAGGAGCGAACAGGCCTAGCGTCCACCGACCGAGATCGCACTTGGAATGCTGGGCCATCTTCACCCGCTACATGCGTGCGCTCACCAATATAAACCCCGCGACGAACGGGTGGAGCTTCTCCCATGAGCAAGAACCCTGTCAGACCACGCCCGGTGCGACTACTGCTCCTGTTGCCGTTCCTGGCATTGCTCTATGTGCCCTCGTATGACCGGGCCGAGCCTGCCCTCTGGGGCTTTCCATTCTTCTATTGGTATCAGCTTCTGTGGGTACCCATCACCGTCCTCCTGATCTGGGCTGTCTATCGGAGGACATCCCATGACGACTAAACCCGACTATGTGGCGATCGGAGTTTTTGTCGCCTTCTTTGTACTCGTCACCGTGATGGGCTTCTGGGCTTCCCGCTGGAAGCGGTCCTCGACGCAGACGAATCTGGACGAATGGGGTTTGGGCGGGCGCAGTTTTGGCACGTGGATTACGTGGTTTCTCGTCGGTGGTGACTTCTACACCGCCTATACCGTCATTGCGGTTCCCGCCCTGGTCTACGCTGTCGGCGCATACGGATTCTTTGCACTTCCGTACACCATCATCGTCTATCCCTTCGTCTTCGCCGTCATGCCCTTGCTTTGGCGAGTGGCGAAACAAAATGGCTATGTCACCGCGGCGGATGTGGTCTACGGACGATACGGTTCACGTGCGCTCGAACTCGCCGTGGCCCTGACGGCAGTACTTGCGACCATGCCCTACATCGCACTGCAGCTGGTCGGCATGACGTCCGTGTTCGTGGCGCTTGGCATGCATGGTGAAATTCCGCTCGTCATCGCATTCGTTGTATTGGCGGTCTACACGTATTCGGCTGGTATCCGGGCGCCGGCGCTCATCGCATTCGTGAAGGACATCATGATCTATATCGCCGTGATCGCCGCCGTGGCGGTGATACCGAGCAAGCTCGGAGGTTACGCGGCGGTGTTTGATGCGGCTGACCAGGCATTCAAGGCCAAGGGATCGGGCGGCATTCTGCTGACTCCCGACCAATTTGTTCCCTATGCCTCACTGGCACTCGGTTCGGCGCTCGCGGCATTCATGTACCCGCATACGCTCACTGGTGTCTTTGCAAGCAAGAGCAGCGACACCATTCGAAAGAATGCCATTCTCCTGCCGGCATACACGCTTCTTCTCGGCCTGCTCGCGCTGCTGGGATACATGGGGCATGCTGCGCACCTGCAGCTCGCAAGCAATAACGATGTCGTGCCAGCGCTGTTCAAGACGTTGTTCCCGAGCTGGTTTGCCGGCTTTGCATTCGCCGCCATCGGGATCGGCGCGCTTGTGCCTGCTGCCGTGATGAGCATTGGCGCAGCCAATATTTTTACGCGCAATTTCTGGAAGGCGTACGTCAACCCCGCCGTTACGCCAGAAGCCGAGGCTCGCGTAGCGAAGCTGGCGTCGCTGGTCGTGAAGGTGGGCGCGCTGCTGGCCATCTTGTTCTTGCCAACCCACTTCGCCCTCGATCTGCAATTGCTCGGCGGCATGTGGATTTTGCAGACACTGCCCGCAGTTGTGTTCGGTTTGTTCTGGCCGCGCCTACGGGCCTCGTCGCTCCTGGCTGGGTGGGCTGCCGGCCTGTGCAGTGGAACCTGGCTGATCTGGTCCGATGGCCTCAAGCCCATTCATCACCTTGCTATCGGAAGCTTCAGCGTGTCCATGTATACCGGCTTGATCGCGCTTGCCATCAACCTCGTCGTCATGGCGGTCATTCACCTCGCCGGACACCTGTCACCACTTTCCACCGTCCGTTCTAACCGCGACACATAGATCCCGGGCGACCGAAGTCTTACGACACGTCCGACCACATGCGCATCAGGTTGTGATAACAGCCGGTCAGTTCGATGCGCGTGGCCGGATCACTTTGGTTTGCATTGAGGCGCTGAATGCTTCGGTCCAGGTCGAACAGAAGAGCTCGCTGTTCGTTGTTGCGCACCATGCTCTGCACCCAGAAAAAACAGGCCAGTCGCGCACCGCGCGTTACCGGCGTGATCTGATGAAGGCTGCTCGATGGGTAGACGATCATGTCGCCCGCCGCCAGCTTCACCGACTGCGTACCGTAGACGTCCTCAATCAACAATTCGCCGCCGTCGTAGCTCTGCGGGTCGGCCAGAAACAATGTGGCCGACAGATCCGTGCGGATCTTGTCCTTGGTGCCCGGCAGAAGTCGTACTGATCCGTCGACGTGGCTACCGAAATGCATGCCATCCTGGTAGCGGTTGAACATCGGCGGATAGACCCGATGCGGCAACGCCGCGCTGATGAACAGCGGATAGCGCTCCAGCACCGCCAGGACGATATCGCCGAGCTCATGGGCGAGAGGTGTTCCCTCGGCGATCTGAAGATTGCGTTTGACCTGCGCGCCCTGGTGGCCGGCCGTTGCGCGGCCATCCACCCAGGGCGCGTCGTCGCTATCCAGACGCCGCCGGAATAATCCCAGCTGTTCTTCGTTGAGGATGCCTGGGATCACGACCAGCATGGCTATCGGTTCCTTGCGATCAAAGCCTATAGGTCACGGTCAGCATTTCCGTGGCACCCATGCCCGGAATCGAGCGACCGCCATCGGACTGGATGACGCCGACAAAATACTTCTTGTCGGTGAAGTTGAGCAGGTTCAGGCGAATATCGTACTTCGGCTGATGATAGGCGACGGTGGCGTCCCAGCGCGTATAGCCGCCCACGCTCACCAGGTTGTTGTTGGCCGCGTAGCGTTCCGACTGATAAGTCGCGCCACCTCCCACTTCCCAATGCTTGGCGAAAGTGTAGGTGCTCCAGGCCGTACCGCTGTTGCGCGGCGTGTTGGCAAGTTCGTTGCCCTGTGTGCCGTCCAGCGCCTTGACGATATCCGAGTTGAGATGCGTATAGCCGGAGAAGATCTGCCAGTGTTCCGTCAGGCGACCGGTCGCGCCCAGCTCGATGCCACGCACGCGCACCGTGCCCTGCAGTTCGTACTCGCCGGTGGAGGTCTGGGTTCGCGCGTTGGTCTTGGTGACCTGGAAGGCGGCGGCATTAAGCAGTATGCGATCGTCCGCCAGATCCCACTTGCCGCCCACTTCCTGGGAGCGGTTCTTCTCTGGCTGCAGAGCCTGCGTGCCGTTGGTCACCGTGAGCGTTTCGAGCGACGGATCGAACGACGTGCCGCACGAAAGGTAATACGACTGTTCTTCGCTCGGCTGGTAAATGAGGCCGCTGCGAACACTGGTGAAGTAAACCGTTTGCGAGGTTTGGAGCGGCGCCGAAATGGTATTACTCAGATCCGCCGAGAAGCGGTCACGCCGCAGACCAGCTACCAGCTGCCAATGATCGCCGAAGTGCATGGTGTCGTTGGCATAGACACCGGCGGTATCGGAACTGCCGAGCGCATGGTTGCCCACGGTGCGCGTGACGCTATCGGGCTGCGCTTGCAACACCGGGTCCAGCAACGAAACCAGTGGGAGATTGCCTCGGGTATAGGCCTGGTTGTCGTAGTTGTCGTGGCCGAGCTCGAGGCCGGTGATTACCGTGTGACGCACGCTGCCTGTATCGAAGTTGGCGACGAGATCGGTCTGGCTGTCGAACGATCGGTCGTGAATCACGCGATCGTGGCTGGCCAGCTGTACCTGCAGATCCTGCAGCGGCAGGTCCGTGGGGTTGCCCAGGTTCCTGTTGAGCGTCACGCCCGTATTGGTCACGATGGTATTGGGCGCCGTTTCGCGAGCATCGACCTTGTAGTTGCTGTACTGCACTTGGCTGCGCAGCTGCAGGTCGTCGCTGAATCGATGATCCAGTCGCGCGCTCAACACGTTGACCGTCTGCGTGGTGCGATCACTCGTAAAACCGTAGTAGTTGTCGTGACTGACATTGGCCGGGCGACCGTTGATGGGCGGCAGGCCGTAATCGGGCTGGTCGACGTTGCGCTGAATCAGCGCGGACAACGTAATCTCGGTAGGCGTACCGATGCCAAAACGCAGCGACGGCGCAATGCCACCATCCTTATTGGAAACGACATCGCGGGTGGAATGGATGTCCTGCGCAAAGACGTTCAGGCGACCCGCGGACGTGGCCGAGAAGGGCGTGTCGAAATCACCGCTGACGCGGTAGTGATCGTCAGTGCCGACGGTGGTCGAAATCTCGGCGCTGGGCTTGAGCTCGGGCACCTTGCTCACCTGGTTGATCACGCCGCCCGTCGAACCGCGGCCGAACAACATGGAAGACGGCCCCTTGAGCACTTCAACGGCGGCGAGGTCAAACGTATCGCGATAGTACTGACCACGATCGCGAAAGCCGTCGAGATAGATATCCGTGCGCGCGGTGAAGCCACGCAGGTTGATGTTGTCACCGATGGTGCCGCCTTCGGCAGCGGTGATGGTGATGCCCGGCACGTTGCGCAGCGCGTCAGCCAGCGATGTTGCGCCTTGCGCATCCAGCAACTCGCGATTGACCACCACCACGGACTGCGGGATATCACGCAACGCGGTGGGCACCTTGGCGCCGATGTTCGATGTGTCGGTGTCGTAGCTATTGCCGATGACGCTACCGGTGACGCGAACGGCACCCAATGTCTTGGCGCTACCGTCGGTGGTCTGTGTGTTGGCCGGAGTAGCCGATTGAGCCCATGCCGACGCGGGAAGCGCGAGCAAGGCGATGAGGGCAGCGTGCAAGGGGTTGGTTCGCAGATTTGTCATGGTTATTGGGGCGAATCAAGCTGACGGTAAAAGGGCATCCATCGCCGGTCTCACTTGGGGCGGAGAAAGCGGCGTGGCAAGTATTGCGAATAAGAATGGTTGTCATTATCAACCTCGATGATCCAACTGGAAAGCGTAATATTTTGCGATTCAGGCACAGTCCCCTGCTGCGCGTGGATGAAAGCAGGCCATCCGGGGGCGCCGTTCTGTTGGGTCTGCAGGTTCGGTTGACGGTGCGACGGCTTGGGAAACGCAACAGCTCACGTGCCGCGAGGCTTGGCCCGGTGTGTCGGCGCAGCGGTCCAAGGGTCGTCTGGCCACGGATGACGGGGATAGCGCCCTTTCAGCTCTTTCTTCACTTCGGGATAAGTGCGTTCCCAGAACCCTTTCAGGTCCTGCGTCATCTGGATGGGGCGGCCGGCGGGTGAGAGCAGATGCAAGGTCACGGGGATCCGGCCGTTGGCGATGCGCGGGGTGTCAGCCAGGCCAAACAGTTCCTGCAGCTTCACGGCGAGTACCGGTGGCTCACCTTCGGCGTATTCGAGGCGACGGTTCATGCCGCTGGGTACGGTGAGGCTTTCGGGTACCTGAGCATCCAATTGCCGGCGCTGTTCGTAGTCGAACAAGCTGCCCAGTGCCTGCGACAGCTCCTCGGCGCTCAATGCATCCAGACGTCGCTTGCCGTTGAGGTAAGGCGACAACCAGTCGTCTAGCGTATCGAGCAGCGCGATGTCGGAGACGTCTGGAAGGCCAAGCTCCGGCATCCATGCGCGCAGGGCCTGAATGCGCGCGCGAAGACGTCTTGCATTTTCGCTCCACGGCAGGGCATCGATACCCTTGGTGCGAATGGCGGCGAGCATGGCGGGCAGCGCATCTTCCGGCTTCACCGGCACACTGCGACGATCGAGCACGATGGCGGCGTAGCGTTGTTCCTCGAAGGCTTCCACGGCGTTGCGCTCGTCGTTCCATCGCAGCACGCGTTCGCGGTGGAATTGCGCGGGATAGTCACGCTGCAGCACGCGCAGATCGAGTGGCGCGGCGGCAAGGATCAGGCTGTCGCGCGCATCGAAGCGAAGATCGAGCGCGACGAGCCACGGCTCGCCGTGCAAGGCGGTGTTTTCATGCAATCGTGCGCCGCGGCCATTGGCCAGCGTGTAGCGCAGGGGATTGTTGTCGTCGCGACGAGCGACACGGTCGGGAAAGGCATGCAACAACAAATCACCCACGGCATGGCTGTCGGGTACGCCGCTCGCTGCCGAGCGCAGGTCAAGGCGACGACGCCAGCCCTTGCTGGCCTGTTCAATGGCGGCCAGCGCGCCTGCATCTGCACCGCCGCGTGCACCGGCCGTGTGGCGATCCCGCCAGGCATGCAATGCGTTGACGCGCGCGCGGAAATCGTCGCTACGCGCTTGCTCGCCACGCAGTGGCGAACGCGCTTCCATCAGCGCCAGCAGATCGGCCACCAAGGCACGCAACTCGGGCGCAGCGCGCAGCGCCGCTGCCCCAAGGCGCGGTGTTGCACCCAGTTCGAGCATTTCGCGGCCCAGCGCAGTGATGCGCCCATCGGCGGCGAGCGCGCCCAACTGGGTGAGCAGTTCGCGTCCCTGGGCCAGCGCGCCGGACGGCGGCGCATCCAGCCAGGGCAATTCGCTGCCGCTGTTGGCGGTGATGCCCCAAGCAGCAATTTCCAGCGCAAGACCGGAAAGTTCCGCCTGCGCAATTTCCGCCGTGCGCGAAGGATCAAGGCGCTTGCTCTGCGGCCACAGGCGATACGCTGCGCCTTCTGCGACACGGCCGGCTCGGCCGGTGCGCTGGTCGGCGGAGGCTTGGGAGATGTTGACTGTCTCCAGTCGCGTAAAACCCGAGTTGGGATCGAAGCGCGGCTCGCGAGCGAGGCCGCTGTCCACCACGGCGCGGATGCCTGGCAAGGTCACGCTGGATTCGGCGACGTTGGTGGCGAGCACGATGCGCCGCGTACCGAGCTCCGCAGGGCTTAGCGCGGCCTGTTGTTCGGCAAGCGAAAGCTCGCCATGCAGGGCAACGATTTCCACGTCGTTGTCGAGCGATTGATCCAGCACGGCTTGCGTGCGGGCGATCTCGCGGCGCCCTGGGAGAAAGGCGAGCACGTCACCGTCGTTTTCCTGCAGGGCCTGGCGTGCGATGCGCGCGAGGTGATGTTCCATGCTCTCCTGCACGCGTGCGTGCGGATACTCCACGCGCACCGGAAAGCTGCGGCCCGGACTGCTGATGCGCGGCGCATCCAGCCACTGCGCGATGCGTTCGCCATCGAGCGTGGCCGACATCACCACGATGCGAAGATCAGGCCGCAGCGTGCCCTGTACGTCCAACGCCAACGCTGCGCCAAGATCGCCGGCGAGATGCCGTTCGTGGAATTCGTCGAACAGGATCGCGCCGATGCCGGTGAGTTCGGGATCGTCCTGGATAAGCCGGGTGAGAATGCCCTCCGTGACCACCTCGATGCGCGTGGCGGCACTGATCCTCGATTCGAAGCGGATGCGGTAGCCGATGGTTTGCCCTACGTCTTCGCCTCGCTGCTTCGACATGAATTGCGCGGCGGCACGCGCAGCGATGCGCCGTGGTTCCAGCACCAGGATTTTTTGGCCGGCGAGCCATGGCTGACCCAGCAGTGCGAGTGGCACCTGGGTGGTTTTGCCGGCTCCCGGTGGCGCTTCGAGCACCAGCCGTGGATGGCAGGCGAGCGAGGCGCTGATCTCGGGGAGTAGCGGGGTGATAGGGAAGGAAGGCGAGGAACTCATGGCGCAGATGATAGCTGCGGGCGATGCGGCAGCCTTTGCGCAGCCTTGCTGGCGCAGATCGGCACTGCTAATTGGGGAGTTTACGCAAGCACCCGCCCCTCACCCCCAATCCTCTCCCCGAAGAGGAGAGGGAGCAAAGCAGCGGCTTCGCTTTAAGCCCTCAGTACATCAACGCGTTGCGGTGTAGCCACAGTCCTTGAGGTAGCACGCCGCGCGGCCGAAGCCCTCCGTAGCCAACGCTTGTACTCGGCATATCGCCCTGAGCCCTTCAGGCCATTTTCTTTGGGTTACTTTTCTTTTGGGCCAGCAAAAGAAAAGTGACTCGGTCGCCGGCAGGCGATCGAAATGCCCGCCGCATAGGCGGCAAGCTGGCGGAAGCACTCAATCCTGAAGCAAGAACCGGTCGCGCACAGGGTGCGCTCCTACATACAGGCAAAAAGGCAATAGGCGTCATCGCAAGACTGCCCCCTCACCCCAACCCTCTCCCCAAAGGGGAGAGGGAGCGAGGGATCAGGGATTCGTGCTGGTCTGCGCCCGTAGCGGTGCCAGCGATTCAAACTTGCGCTGGTATTCGTCCGTGACCTGCCTGGCTTCTTCGCCACTGCCGATCACGCGCGGCGTGATAAGCACGATCAGTTCTGTGCGATTGCGGTTGCGGCTGGTGCTGCCAAACAGGCGGCCCACTACCGGAATGCTGTTGAGGCCCGGAATGCCGGTATTGGTCGCCCCTTCCTGCTGCTGGATCAGGCCGCCCAACAACACCGTCTGCCCGCTCTGCACTGCCACTTGCGTCGCCATCTGGCGTTGGCTGATGGTCGGGTTACCGTTGACCGCGGCCACGGTCGGGTCCACCTGGCTCACTTGCTGGCTGATGTTCATGTAGACCAGCCCGCCGGGATTCACGCGCGGTTGCACGCTGAGGATCACGCCGGTGTTGAGGTAGTTCACCGAGTTGTAGACGGCCGTGCCCACGCCGGGATTCACGCTGGTCTGGTTGATCGGGATCTGGTTACCGACCTGGATCTGCGCCATCTGGTTGTTCATCACCACCATCGACGGCGCCGACAGCGTCTTGGTGTTGCCGCTCACTTCCAGCGCGCGTACCGCTACCTGCAGGTTGTGGTTGATGAAGGAATAGAAGAAGCCATCGCCCGGCGAGGTGCTGGTGCCCGGGTTGTACTGCGAGCCGCCCTGACCCAGTCCCCACTGCTGCTGGTTGCCGGGCTGGCCCGGCGTGTAGGTGCCGTTGCCGTTGTTGGTGCCGCCGATCAGGCCTTCCAGGTACCACTGCACACCAAACTGGAACTGGCCGGTGAGGTTCACTTCCAGGATGCGCGTTTCGATCTGCACCTGCAGCGGCGTGTTGTCCAGCCGCTTGATGGCGGACTCGATCTCGGCCCATTGCGAGGGGCGCGCACGCACCATCAACTGATTATTCGCATCCACCGAACTGATGCGGATGCTGCCATCCTCGGAGGTGTACTGCTGGCTGGCTTGCGCGTTGTTGTTGCTGCCGTTGCCGAACGCACCGCCGCCAAAATTCGACGTACCGATACCACCTTGCTGGCTCTGTCCACCCGTGCTCAGGCCGGTGTTGCTATTGAGCCCGGCATTGCCACCGAGCCCCGCACCGCTGCTGCCGCTGGCGCCGGTGTTGCCAATACCGCCGGTGGTGTTGCTGCCGAAACTGCCGGCGGTGCTACCCATGCCGCTGGCCGAGCCATTGGCGTTGTCCGACAAGCCGAGCGTGCCGGAGGTGAGGCCAGGGCCCACCTTGGCGCCCGTGCTGCCGCTGCTGGCATTGTTGGTGTAGATCTGCCCAAGGTATTGCGCGAGGTCGGACGCCTTGATGTTGCGCACGTCATACACGTACAACTCCGGCTCGTTGCCGCCGCCGCGATCAATGCGCGCGATCCATTCGCCCACTTCGCGCAGGTAGTTGGGTTGCGTGCTGATCACCACCAGCGCATTCGTGCGCTCGATCGGAATGAAGCGCAGCATGCCGGCCAGCGGCGTGTCGCCCTTGGGACCAAACATCTGGTCGAGCTGCGGCATCAGGTCGTTGACGCCCGCATGCTGCAGGCTGAAAACGCCGACCGACATACCACGCAACCAGTCGACATCGAAGGTCTGCACGGTGCGCTGGTAGTTGACCAATTCCTGCGGCGTGCCCGACAGCACGATCAGGTTGCGTGACGAGTCGACCAGCAGCACCGATTCGGGCCGTGCAAAGGGCTTGATCAGCTTCTGCATCTCGCTGGCGGAGATGTAGCGCAGCGGAAACAGCCGCGCCTGCAAGCCACCCTGCGGTGCGGCGGCGCCAAGGCTCGGCACCAGGTTGCCTGCGACGGCGTCCTTCGCCGGCATCACGATGTAGCGACCCTCACGCTGCACCAGCGCGTTGCCGGTCCACGACAGCAGCGTCTCCAGTATGGGCAGCGCCTGACTGCTGTCGACCGGTTCGGACGTGGAGAACGACACGTTGCCCTGCACGCCCGGCACGATGGTGTAGTTCTGCTTGAGCAGGTCGCCGAGGATCGCCTTGACCACCGCCTGCACGGGCTGGTTTTCGAAGTTGAAGGTGACGGCGCCATCGCCCGCCGCCGCCTTGCGCGGTTGCGCCAGCCCGGTGGCCTGCACGAATTGGCCGCTACCGCTGCTGATCTGTGGCTGCACCGTGGCGGGCTGTTCCGCACCACTGCTGCCGTGCGGCGTCGGCGCGGGAGCCGGCTTCTCGGTGCCGGCAAGGGCCTCCCTCTGCAGCTCCCCGTTGTCGCTGGGCTGCGGCAGTGTTTGGCAGCCGGCCAGCCATAACGCCAGAGTGAGCGTGCCGATGCGGTGGATCCGCGACGTGCGCTGGATGGTCATAAATCAGTGTGCTCCCTCGGGGTTCGCTGCCTGCTGTTGGGCGCGACGCTTTTGAATGGCTTCTTTCAGCTGGCGGATGCGGTCCGCCTGCGTGTCGGTGCTGGTGGCCGGCGGCAGCAGCGGATTGCCGGTGCTGGGGATGGGTCCGCTTTGCGCCGGCACTGGGCCGGTCATCATTCGCATCGCGCCCGGAGGCAGCGGCGCCGGCACGCCCGCTTGGCTCTGGGCGGGTGCGGGCGGCGTGTTCTTGGGCATGTCGATGGGCGCGCCGGCAGGGAGTTCCAGCTCGGTGCGTCCGCTGGTCGATTCGAAGACAGCGATACGCGGCTTGAGTTCGGCCAGGCGCCAGCTGCCATCGGGCAGGCTGTCGCCTTCGCGTACGCGCACTTCGTGGTCGCCGCTCTTGTCGTGCAGCAGCGCCATGTGCAGCTGCGGGGTAAGGATGATGCCGGTGAGCTGCATGTCGCCCAGGCTCGCGCCACCGCTGGCGGCACGCAGGCTCGCCTTGCGATCGGGACTGAACAGCGGTTGCTGCCACACCGCGGCGAACTGCGCCAACGGCAGCGGCGGTGGCAATCCCTGGTCATGCATCTGCGGCAGCGGCGTCGCGGGACGCGGCGGCCCCCAGTGCGCGCCACGGCCCACACCGGTCAGCAACAGCAACAACGACACGCCGAACACGACGGCCACGATACCGAGCACGGGGGTCAGGCGACGCTGCGCGGCGGCGTTCACGGCGGTGCTCCCTGCGGCGCATCGCCACCGGTCGAACGCGGCTGATGCACATAACCGGCCAGCGTGAACTGCACTTCCAATGGCGCGGCGGCCTGCTGCATCGCAGCTACCGGATTGCGATAGATGCTCAGGTCGTCCACGAACAAATACGGCGTGCCCTGCTCCAGATCGTGCAGCGTCTCGGCCAGCGGCTGCACCTCGCAGCGCAGGCTGATGCTCACGGCCACCTTGCGATACGGCTCGTCCGGCGCGGCGGGCGGATTGGGCACCGGCATCTTCTGCGTCACGTCGCACGCCCCGCCCTGCGGGTGGGCGGCGACGGCGTCAACGACGCGCTGCATCAGCCCCGCGGCCGCGGCGTTCGGATCATCCTCGGGCAGGAACGCGTGACTGGCCGCCTGCCCTGCACCCATCGCGGCGATGCGCTGTTGCAGCTGCGGCTTTTCGGCGATGGCGGCGGCGAAACGCGCATGCGTGTCGCGCAGGTCGTCCATCTCCCCATGGATGGACTGCAGCGGCGCCACGAACCACCAGTGCAGCAGCACGACATAGGCGATCAGCAGCACCACGAGCAACAACAGGATGGCGGCGATGCGGCTTTCGCGCGGCTTGAGCGCGGTCATCTTCATGGCGCGCCCCCCGTGGCAGCCGGTGCAGGCTTCGGCTTGGCCTCGGCGGGTTTGCGCAGCTGGGCGACCATGTAGAAGCGTTCCTTGCCGGTCGACGGATCGACCTGGATGGTGCCCTGGAAATTGGCGTCCGTGATGACCGGCGAACCTTTCAGCGCATCAACCAGGCGCGCCGCCTGCGGGCTCTGTCCCTGGAATCCGACCTGGCCGCTGTTGTCGATGCTCAAGCGCTCCAGCCACGCATTCATCGGCAGGCGCTGGCTGATGTCCTGCAATACGGCCAGCGCGGACACCGTGCGCGCCTTGCGCTGGGCAAGGAAACCGGCGGCGCCGGCGTTGTCCTGCAATTGCTGACGCAGCGTCGCTACCTGCTGCGCCTCGGCGCGCATGCCTTCGACCTCGCTACGCATCTGTTCCAGCGCGCTCTCGCGGTTGTGCAGGAACTGCAGCAGAGAAAGCAGCAGCAACACGATGGCAGCCACACCCAAAGCCAGATTGAGTCGTTGGCGCGGATGTTGGCGTCGTGGCAGCAACTCGGCGGGCATCAGGTTGACGCCCAGGCGATCGTTGCCCGCTGCCACGTCGACGGCATCCACCTGCAGCCCCGAGGACGACAACCGCGCCAGCAGCGGATCGAGCGTGGCGCGCGGTACTGCCACCAGCTCTGCCGCGAATCGACCCGCCGGAGAGGGCGTGCGCAACTCGCGCACGTCATAGCGCACCTGTTCGACACGGAAGGGCGTCTGGCGGTCCATCTCGAAGGCGCCGATCTGCTGC
Source organism: Dyella sp. OK584 (assembly GCF_057787755.1). NCBI lineage: Bacteria > Pseudomonadati > Pseudomonadota > Gammaproteobacteria > Lysobacterales > Rhodanobacteraceae > Dyella > Dyella sp. OK584. The sequence goes on along the minus strand of NZ_CM173542.1, from coordinate 1,519,916 downwards.
AGGTTGTCTCTTGCGGCCAACGGCAGGCTCAGGCGCGGCCGCAGGACATCGGAGGGATCGAGGCACAGCGCCACGCGCAGGTCCTCGCGATCGACCCCGCGCAATGCATCACCCAACGCCACCTGTTGACTGCCCGCATCGAGCTGGCTGCTCCAGCGAGACAGCGGATACATGTCACCGGCACGGCGCAGCACCCAGTCGTCGCCCTCACGCTGCAACAAGTGCCACGCCAGGCCACCGCCGAACAGCGCACGCCAGCGCGCGGGCAGCAACGCGGCCAACTGGCCGCTCCACCACGCCAGGAAACGCGGCAACGGCGAGACACGCCACGCACGGCGTACCCGGTCGAGCTGCGATCGCAGCGGCTGTGTTGCCGAACTCATTCCCCGTCTCCCTCCTGCCAACGCAGCACGGCATATGGCGGCGCGCCCGGGCGTATGCCCTGCAGCCTCACCGTGGCGCGCAGGATCGCACGCGTGCCGTCAGCCAGCGTGGCCTCCGCGCGGATACTATGCGTTACTCCCTGCATAGCAGCTAGAGCCGCCTGCGGCGGTCCCGCCGTCCGGGCAGCCACGATGGATTGCGCCTGTTGCGACGTCATGCCGGGAATGGCCTGCAGCGCCAGCAGTGGCGCGGTGGTGGGATCGGGACTTTCCCGGCCCGACCATAACGTGACCTGCGATGCCACCGTGCGATACACCCCCGGCTCCATGCCCAGCACCATCTGCAATTCCTCCACGGTGCCGAACGGACCGTGGCGGGGGTCATAGTCGCGCCCGGCCTGGACATAGGCGGCGTTTGGTCCGGTACCCGTGGTTGTCAGGGAGAAGCTTCGCCAATCCACCACGTTGTGGGTCAGCGCCTGCGCAGCGTTGTCAGCCATGCCGGCAGCGCGGAACAGGTTCTGCAGCACGTCCGGCGAGGCGGCATTGAGATCGACCTTGCCGTTTTCACTGACGACGCTCACGTTGACCTTGGCGCCGTCGAAGTCGAATGGATAGATGCGTCCATCGGGCAGCCAGCGCTGCTGCGTCTGTGGATCCTGCAGGGCGTAGACGGCGCGCATCACGCCCGCCTCGGCGGCGTAGTGGGCCTGCGTCTGCGCGAACTGGTAGCGCGCCTGCAGGCCTTCGGTGCGCGCGAGCATGGCATAGCCACCAACCAGGATCGCCAGCAGCGTGCATGCCCACAGCACGACCAGCAAGGCCACGCCGCGCTGATGCTGGAACGTCACGCGCGTCATTGCGTGCTCCGTCGCTGCAAACCCTTCAGCAGGTCGACCTGGCCCTGCACAGCAGAAGCGTCGACACGTAGCGGTGCATCGAGTTGCGGCCATACGGTGGTGCCGTCCAGCTGAAGAGCGATGCGCACGATGCGTGGCATGGCGCGGTTGTCGCTCCAGTGGTCGCTCCAGTCACCCGGGTGTTGCTGGGTGTCCGGAGCGCGATAGCTGAAGCTGCCGTTCTGGATGCCATCCACCAGCACCTCCGGCTCACCCAGCGAACGAGGCGCACTACCGTCGGGCGGCATTAGTGCAAAGCTCGCCTCCAGCCGCGTGCCACCTTTGCCGTTGGGCACCAGCTTCAGTTGCTGCAACTGTGGCCCCAGCTTGCCCACGTAGCCCGGAAGTGGCGCAACGAAACGCAGTTCATGCGCGTCGCCCGAGAAATAGATCGGGTCGCCGTTGTCGGTGCGGGCGAGCGGCACCGCGCGCGCCTGCGCCAATTCGCGACGCAGAAACTGCTGAGCCGAACGCACTTCGTCGAGACGTGCGATCGACGCCTCGCCCGAACGCACCGCGTGCGTCGCCGTGCGCACGCCCGAATAGACACCAAGCAGCAGCAAGGCGAGCAGCGCGAGTGCGCCCAGCACCTCAAGCAAGGTAAAGCCGCGCGACGCCACGGCGACATGACGTCTTTTCGCATGGGCACGCGCGACGGTCATGGCACTTTCGCCACCGGCGGGCTAAGCACGCGCAGCGTACTGAAGTGCGCGGAGCGCTCACGCGGACGATTGCCCCAGAACACGTCGAGGTCGAGCTTCACCATGCGCATCGGCGCATTCGCGCCGGCCTGGCCCGGGCTCCACGGTGTCACGGCAAGGCGCCAGCGATAGTGATCGTCGAAGCGTCCCTCGCTGCTGCCCGGCTGCAACGGCGTGGTGATATCCACCGTATCGAGCAGGCTGCGCGCCCACAGGGCTGCCTGGCTATGGTCTTCGGCGTTGCGCGTCAGGGTGATGGAACTCCCAGTCACCTTCATCAGCGCAGTGAACGCGATCGCGAGCAGCAGGATCGCTGCGATCACTTCCAGCAGGCTGAAGCCGCGCGCGCGCGTTTTCATCGACGCTCACTCACATCGGCCACGCTGACCGCACCAGTCAGCCACGACACATTGACCCGCCACTGACGGCGCTCACGCTGCAGTGTGATGTGCCCACCGGTGGAACTGCCGTCCGGAAAAAACCGGATGCGGCCGGTGGTGGCATTGACCTGATCTTCCTTCGCGCTGGTGATGCCTATGCGCATGCCCGATGGCAAGCGCACCGGCGCACCGTCATCGGCACGGTAGGTATTGGCGTGGGTGTCCACATCGAAGCGGTGTTCGTTGCCATGCACGATGGCTTGCGTGCGTGTGGCACGCAGCGCAGCGGCCAGTTCACCGCTGGCCGCACTGACACGAGCGCTGGCCAGGCCTTGTGTCACTGAGACAGCCACCGCCGCCGCCGCGATGCCGATCAGCAGGATGACGGCAAGCATTTCCAGCAGGGTGAAGCCGCGCTGCGCATTCCATCGCCTTTCCCCAGACATGGGAAGCGGCGACCCGACGCGTGGCGGCCTCATCGTCATGCTTACTGCCAGTTGCCCACGTCGGCGCTGTAGCCGTCACCGCCGGGCTTGCCGTCCTGGCCGTAGAAGACCAGGTCGAAGCTGCCGTGGTCGCCTGGGTACTTGTAGCCAAACTCATGACCCCACGGGTCATGCAGCTCCGACTCCTTCGAATAAGGACCCTGCCAGTTGCGCGCATTGGGGGGCTTCACCATCAGATCCTGCAGCTGGGCCGGCGGCGCGCCGTTGTCCAGCGCGTAGTTTTCGATCTTCTGGCTGAGCGTAGTGAGCTGCGCCTTGCCAGCGCCGTACTTGCCCTTGTCCACGTTCTTGCCGACCTGGGTCACTACCACCGCACCAATGATGCCAATCAGCACGATCACCGCCAGCATTTCCAGCAGGGTGAAGCCGCGGGTGGCGCGACGACGAAGATTCCTTTGTTGCATGGGCTGATACCTCGGTAATCGAAAATCGAAAGCTGCGTTATGGGGCAACGCGACTCATTGGATGTTGCTGGTGAGGCTGAGCAGCGGCAGCAGGATCGCGGCCATGATGATGGCCACCATCACGGTCATCACGATGGTCAGCGCCGGCACCAGCGCGGCGAGCAGGCGATCGATGGCGCGGCGGCTTTCCAGCTCGAAGGTATCGGCCACCTTCAGCAGCATGGTGTCGAGCTGGCCGGCCTCTTCGCCGACCTGCACCATCTGCAGTGCGAGGCGTGGAAAGCGCTGCGACTGCGCCAGCGCAAAGCTCAGACCGGCGCCGCCCTTGACCTGTTCGCTGGCCTGTTCCAGTGCCTGGTCGAGCGCGCGATTGGCGGTGACCTGGCGTGCGATGCCGAGCGACGTGAGCAGCGGCACGCCGTTCTTGAGCAGCGTGCCCAGCGTGCGTGCGATACGCGCGGTCTGCACTTTCAGCAGCAGTGGACCCACCACGCGCATCGTCAGCAGGCGTGCGTGCCAGGCCAGCAACATCGCCGGATCGCGCAAGCGCGCGCGCGCGATAAGCACGCCCATGACGAGCAAAATCAGCAGTGCCCACCACCAGGTCTGCAGCGTGCCACCCACGGCGAGCACGGCCTGCGTGATCCACGGAATGGGCACCTGCATGTCCTCAAAGATCGGCACGAACTGCGGCACCACGTAGGCCAGCAGCAACAGCAGCGAGCCAAGCACACCAACCAGCAGGAAGGCGGGATAGATCAGCGCGTTGATGATGCTGCCGCGCAGTTGTTGCGAACGTTCGAGGTATTCGGCCAGCCGGTGCAGCGTATCTTCCAGCGAGCCACCTGCCTCGCCGGCACGCACCAGACTGATATAGAGCTTGGGAAACACACCGTGCTCATCATCCAGCGCCTGCGACAGCGGCGTGCCACCACGCACACGGTCGCGCACGCGCTCGATCAGCTTCTTTGCACGCTCGCCTTCGGGCAGATCCATCAGGATGCCCAACGCACGGTCCAGCGGCTGGCCAGCGCCAAGCAGCGTGGCGAGCTGGTGGGTGAACTGCGCCAGCTGGTCGCCGGTGAACGGGCCGCGCTTGAGCAGGGCGGCCAGACCCGTGCCGCCCACGTCGGCATCGGCGGCGCGGGCATCGAGCGGCGTGTGGCCCTGGTCCTGCAGACGGCTCACGACCTCCTCGATACTGGTGGCCTCCATCTGCCCCTGCAGCATTTCGCCAGCAGCGCTGACGGCGCGGTAGCGGAACTGGCTCACGCTTGAAACCTCATCGCACTATGTGGAGCGGAAGCGGGCGACTCAAGTTCGTTGTTGCCTAGCCCACTCGTCATCCCAGCGAAAGCGGGGATCCAGTGTCTTTGGCCTGTGTGCGATACCAGAGCGCAAAGGCGCTGGATCCCCGCTTTCGCGGGGATGACGGTGAGGGATGGCCATGCTCCCGCAAGCACCCGCACGTCACCTCGACCCTCTCCCCAGAAGGGGGGGAGAGAAAGCTCACGATTCCTGCGTGACACGCAGCACCTCCTCGAGGGTGGTGATACCCGCCACTGCCTTGGCGATACCGTCCTCGTACATGGTGCGCATGCCTTCGGCGCGCGCCTGACGCTCGATCTCGCCCGCATCAGCGCGCTGCATTACCAGGCGACGCAGGGGATCGGTCATCACCAGAAATTCCATGATGGCCCGACGCCCGCGATAGCCCGTGGGATTGGCCGCACTGGTGCCCGGCTTCCACAAGCGAATGGGGCGCTCGTGCGTGTATTTGTGCAGCTCGAATTGCTCGATCACTTCCGGCAGCGCCTCGTAGGGCGTTGCGGTTTCCGGATCGAGCCGTCGCACCAGACGCTGCGCCAGGATGCCGTTGACAGTGGAGCCCAGCAGGTAATCCTCCACACCCATATCGAGCATGCGCGTAATGCCGCCCGCCGCGCTGTTGGTGTGCAGCGTTGAAAGCACGAGGTGACCCGTGAGCGCCGACTGGATCGCGATGCGGCAGGTTTCCAGGTCGCGCATTTCGCCGATCATGATCACGTCCGGATCCTGGCGCACGATGGATCGCAGCGCGCCGGCGAAATCCAGCCCGATCTGCGGCTTTACCTGGATCTGGTTGATGCCTTCGATCTGGTACTCCACGGGATCTTCGACGGTAATGATCTTCACGTCAGGCGTGTTGATCTGCGACAGCGCGGTGTACAGCGTGGTGGTCTTGCCCGAGCCGGTAGGGCCGGTAACCAGCAGGATGCCGTGCGGCCGTTCCAGCACATCGACGAAGCGCCGCTGGAAATGGTCGGTGAAGCCGAGCGAAGCGAAATCGAACACCACCGATTCGCGATCGAGGATGCGCATCACCACCGACTCGCCAAAGCTGGTCGGCACGGTGGACACGCGAAGATCCAGCTCCTTGCCCTGCACACGCAGCTGGATGCGTCCGTCCTGCGGCAGGCGGCGCTCGGCGATGTTGAGCTTGGCCATGATCTTCACGCGCGAAATCACCGCGGCGGTGGAGCTGGACGGCGGCGCTTCCACTTCATGCAGCACGCCGTCGATGCGGTAGCGCACCTTCAGGCGGTTCTCGAACGGCTCGATGTGCACGTCGGATGCGCGCTGTTCCACCGCCCGCTGCAGGATCAGGTTCACTAGGCGGATCACCGGCGCCTCGGAAGCGAGGTCGCGCAGGTGCTCCACGTCGTCTTCCACGGCGGCGCTGCCGTCGAGGTTCTCCACGATGGTGCCCATCGCCGAGCGGCCGGACCCGTAATAACGTTCGATCAAGTCGTCGATTTCCGAGCGCAGGCCAATGCGCAGCGTCACCGGGCGCCCGGCGGCAAGCTGGATGGCCTGCTGCGGATAGGGGTCGGCTGGGTCGGCCACCATCAGCGCCAGCCCATCTTCGCCTACGCGCACCGGCACCACGTGCTGCTGTTTGAGGAAGCGGCTGGAGACATCCAGCTCGGTGGGCGGCAACTCGGGGGCATCGCGGGCGGCCAGCAATGGCGTCTGCAGCAATTCGGACCAGGCTTCAGCCAGATCGCGCTCCGACACCAGCCCGAGCCGCGCCATCAGCGCGGTGAGGGTGCCTTCGGGGGATTCCTCATGCAGCCGGCGGGCACGCACGAGATCCGCATCCTTCAGCCGCCCACGGGAAACCAGCAGCGCGCAAACCGCCGCTTCACGGCTGTCCATCGCCACTCGCTCCTCGCTGGCCGCCGGCCCTGCGACTGCCGACATGCGTTCACCCCGCTTCCCGATGTAATACCGACGACGGCTTGCCGCCCTCAGACGGCACCGACCCGCATTGTTAACACACCCTTCGGTACACGCGCGAGCACGGTTTCTCACGGTGACTCACTACCATCGACCGCGTGTACGTCAGTGCGTTCCGCTTCGAGGCTAATTACCCCCGATGACCATTCGCTTGCCGTCCAGGGCTGGGCGTTCAGGAAGCAGCCATGGGAGAGGCTCCGTGATGACTCCATCTGGAAATATGCCCTTTCGTTCCGTTGGCACAGCCCCGAGAAATCTTGCACCACTCCCCATTTGCGCTTGCCACCTTCGCCCACGCTAGGAAAAATGGTCGTTTTTAGGGACCCTCCCCGCTCATGCAGCTGATCGATATTGGCGCCAATCTCACCCACGAGTCGTTTCGCCACGACTTCGACAGCGTATTGCAGCGGGCGAGGGACCATGGCGTCACCCGGCTGATGGTCACCGGCGCATCGCGCGACGGCAGCACGCATGCGTTGGCGCTGGCCCAGGCGCACCCGGGTGTGCTCTATGCCACGGCGGGCGTGCATCCGCACCACGCCGTCGATTACGACGACGCCACTGACGCGCTGCTGCGCGAGCTGGCCGCGCATCCGGAAGTGCGCGCAGTAGGCGAAACGGGGCTGGACTACAACCGCAACTATTCGCCGCGCGATGTGCAGCTGGCGGTGTTCGAGCGGCAGCTGCACATCGCGGTGGATGTGCGCAAGCCGCTGTTCCTGCATCAGCGCGATGCGCACCACGATTTCATCGCGCTGTTGCGCCGCTATCGCGACAGGATCCCTGGTGCGGTGGTGCACTGCTTTACCGACATCGGTGAGGCCATGCGCGACTATCTGGCGCTGGATTGTCACATCGGCATCACCGGCTGGATCTGCGATGAGCGGCGCGGCACCCATCTGCGCGAGCTGGTGAAGGAGATTCCAGCTAATCGCCTGATGATCGAGACCGATGCGCCCTATCTGCTGCCGCGCACGGTGCGGCCGCAGCCGTCGCATCGACGCAACGAGCCGATGTTCCTGCGGCATATCTGCGAGGAGCTTGCGCGGGATCGCGGGGAGTCAGTCCAAGTTACTGCGGCCAACAGCACGGCGACGGCCGAGGCGTTCTTTGGGTTTTCCGGAACCTCCGGCTGAGCGCTTAGCGCCCGTCATTCCGGCAAAACCCAGGCGAGGGCGTAGCCCGAAGAACGCCCGCAGGGCGGCCCCGAAGGGGCGAGCGAAGCGAGTCATCCGGCGCCTGGACGCCCGGAAAGACACTGGATTCCGGCTTTCGCCGGAATGACTGAGTTGTGCGAGGCGACTGTCTCCCCAAGCATCTCCCGTTCCATGCATCAGTCCAGGACGCGCGTGCCTCCAGGCCCCAATCCGTCCAGCGCATACGGCCCGATCCGCTCGCGGATCAGGCGCAACGTGGGGAAACCGACCGCCGCCGTCATGCGGCGCACCTGGCGGTTGCGACCTTCGCGCAGGGTAATGCGCAGCCAGCTGGTGGGGATGAGTTTGCGAAAGCGCACCGGCGGGTCGCGTGGCCACAGCCAATCCGGCTCCGTGGCATGTTCCGCACCGGCTGGCAGCGTCGGCCCATCGTTGAGCGTCACGCCTCGACGCAACGCGGCGATGGCGTCATCGGTGATCTGGCCATCGACCTGCACCAGATAGGTTTTGGGCTGCTTGTGCCGCGGATCGGTGAGCTGGTGTGCGAGTCGACCGTCGTCGGTGAGCAACAACAGGCCTTCGCTGTCGTGGTCGAGCCGTCCGGCCGGATAGACGTCTTTCTGCCTGACGAACTCCGCCAGCGTGCGGTGCCCGTCCGCATCGCTGAACTGGCAAAGCACGCCATAGGGTTTGTTGAGCGCAACTAACATGCATCAAGAGGTCGCGCGCCCCGGGCGCGCGACCTCGCAACGTCAATGTGCGGTCGAAGCGGAAGCCGGTGCTGCTGGCTTGACGAAGCGTAGAGTCATGCGGTCCGACTCGCCGATCGCGAGGTACTTCGCGCGATCCTGGTCACCCAGCGTCAAGGTGGGCGGCAACGTCCAGACACCCTTCGGGTAATCCTTGGTGTCCTTCGGGTTGGCGTTGATCTCGCTCTTATCGTCAAGCTTGAACCCTGCATCGGTCGCCAGCTTCACCACATAGCTGGTGGGCAGGTAGCCGCTGCGCTTGACCGAGTCGAGGCTGGCGTTGTCCGCCGCGCGATGGTCGACCACGCCGAGCACGCCGCCCGGACGCAGTGCCGCGTAGAACGCCTTGAACATGGCTGGCGCCGTGTCGGCCATCACCCAGTTGTGCACGTTGCGGAAGGTCAGCACCAGATCGGCCGAACCGGGCGCGCCGAGTACGGGCGCCTTGGGATCGAATTCCACGACCTGTGCCTTGCCGTAGTGCGCCGCATCGGCAGCGAACTTCCCACGCAGGCCGGTAAGGTCGCCGCTGGCCTCGGCGTCGCCGGCAGGCTTGGTCATGGCGGCGATGTAGTGCCCATTGTCGCGCAGCAGCGGCGCAAGGATCTCGCTGTACCAGCCGCCGCCCGGAGTAACCTCGATCACCTTGAGGTCCGGACGAATGCCGAAGAACTGCAGCGTTGCCTTCGGGTGCCGGTAGGCGTCACGCGCCTTGTGTTCCGGCGAACGCCAACTGCCCGCCAGCACCTGGTCGAGCTGCGTGGCGGTGAAGTCGCCCGCGGTGGTCGGCGGCACCAGCGCACCAGCTGGCTGGTCCTGTGCGTTGGCGGGCGTGGAAGTAGCGCTGCACGATGCCAGCAGCAGCGCCGCCAGCCCCAGGATCACACGGCTTTTCATTGAGAACCCCTAGCGAAAGACATCCGGACGACATTCACAGCATAGCGGCCCCAGCTTGCCGACCACTACGTATACAAATGGTGGATGGACAAGGTCATTCCCTTGCCCGGTCAACAGGAAACCACGACTGGCTGGAGGCGGCCTTTCATGGAGAAAGGCGGCCGGCCTCAGTAATGGATCACCGAGCGGATCACCTTGCCCTCGTGCATCAGGTGGAAGGCCTCGTTGATGCGTTCCAGTGGCAGCACTTTGGTGATCATTTCGTCGATCTTGATGTCGCCGGCCATGTAGCGGTCCACATAGCCCGGCAACTGCGAGCGGCCTTTGACGCCGCCGAACGCCGAGCCGCGCCACACGCGACCGGTGACCAGCTGGAACGGACGGGTGCTGATCTCCTGCCCCGCGCCGGCCACGCCGATGATGATCGACTCGCCCCAACCCTTGTGGCAGCACTCCAGCGCCGAACGCATCACCTGCACGTTGCCGATGCATTCGAACGAATAGTCCACGCCGCCGTCGGTAAGGTCGACGATCACCTGCTGGACCGGTGTATCCGGATAGTCCCTCGGGTTGATGAAGTCGGTAGCGCCCAGCGCCCTGGCCATCTCGAACTTGTCCGGGTTGGTGTCCACCACCACGATGCGCCCGGCCTTCGCCATCACCGCGCCCTGCACCACCGAAAGGCCGATGCCGCCCATGCCGAACACGGCCACGCTGGCGCCCGGCTCTACCTTCGCGGTGTTGAGCACGGCGCCGATGCCGGTGGTGATGCCGCATCCGAGCAGGCACACCTTCTCCAGCGGCGCAGCCTTGTTGATCTTCGCCAGCGAGATTTCCGGCAGCACCGTGTACTCACTGAAGGTGCTGGTGCCCATGTAGTGCAGCAACGGCTTGCCGTTGAGCGAAAAACGCGAGGTGCCGTCGGGCATCACACCGTTGCCCTGCGTCACACGGATCTTCTGGCAGAGGTTGGTCTTTCCCGAGAGGCAGAACTTGCACTCGCCGCATTCGGGCGTGTACAGCGGAATCACGTGATCACCCACTTTCAGCGAAGTGACGCCCTCGCCCACTTCTTCCACGATGCCGCCGCCTTCATGGCCGAGGATCACCGGGAACTGACCCTCCGGATCGGCGCCGGAAAGCGTGAACGCGTCCGTATGGCACACACCCGTGGCCACGATGCGCACCAGCACTTCGCCCGCCTTGGGACCAGCCACGTCGACCTGTTCGATGGAGAGGGGTTTGCCTGCTTCCCAGGCGACGGCGGCACGCGATTTCATGGGTGTACTCCGGGGGACGGGGTTATGCGAGGGGGAATGATGACGTCTTGGGGCGCCGCGTGAAAGCTTGCGCCTGCCTGTTTTGCTCCTCATCCAAGCGAACGCTGGACAAGGGCGCAGCCCGCAGGACGACCCCGAAGGGGCGAGCGTAGCGAGTCATCCAGTGACTTTTCCTGGTGTTCGCGAAAAGCGTAAAGACGCTGGGTCCCAGCTTTCGCTGGGACGACGAACAAAGCTCACGCTTGTGCAGTCACATCCACTCCCGACGTCGCATACGACATGGCTTCGTCATATTTCCCTGCCTCGCAAAGCAACCACTCGCGGAAGATGCGCAAGCCGGCGTGGTCCTTCGCGTGCTCCGGATACACCAGGAAATACGCCTCGGGAATCTGCTGGTAGCGATCGCCCAATACCTTGAGCAGACCAGCCTCGATCATCGGCCGCGCCATCACCATGCGCCCCAGCGCGACACCCATGCCTTCGAGCGCACCGCGTTGCAGCGCGTCGGTGTTGTCGAACTGCGCCACGTAACGACGAGGCGGCTGGCCACCGGTGGCCTTGAACCAGTCGGGCCAGCGATCGCCGGGGTCGCCCAGTAGCGGCCACTGGCTGAGATCGTTGGGATCGGCGTCGCCCATGCGTTCCAGCAATGCCGGTGACACCACGGGCGCGATCCACTCACCGAATAATCGCTCGGTGACGAGGCCGGGCCAAGGCCCCCGTCCATATCGCATGGCGGCATCCACCGGGTCGCGCTCGAAATTGACCAGCTCCACGCTCGACTGCAGGTTGAGTTCCAGCTCGGGGTGCGCAGCCACCAGCCGCGCCAGCCGCGGCACCAGCCAGCTCGACATCACGCCGGGTATCGCGCTCAGGGTCAAGGCGTCTTCGCGACGGCAGCGAAAGCCGGCCATGGCGCGGTCGATACCTTCGAAGTGGTGACCTACCGCTTCCATAAGCCGGCGCCCCTCGGCGGTGAGCTGCACGCCACGCGGGCCGCGTTCGAACAATCTGCGCTCCAGGCGCTGTTCCAGCTGCCGCACCTGATGGCTGAGGGCGCTGACAGTGAGGTTGGCCCGCTCGGCGGCGCGAGAGAGGTTACCCAGTCTGGCTACCTGCACGAACTGTTGGAGCAGATCCAGCGAGACGCGCGCCATTTGAAATTCCCTCAAGGCTGGCTTGCGAATATATCGCTTTTCCGCCGCATGAGAGGCTTCTATGTTGAACACGTCACCACATGGCAGCACAAAGGGAGGACGTCATGAGCTCGCTCTGGACCAACCTGTTGTTCATGCACGGCCACATAGCAGACGTCGATCTGGCACGCCGCCTGGCAAACACGCCCGCGCCTTCCGACCGCCCCAGCGGTAAGCGCCAGCGCGAAGTCCAAGTCGAAGTCACCAGGAACAACCGCGAGAGCACCGCGCCGGCCGTACTGGCTGAGGGCGGTTGCGCGTAACCGAAGTCCCCACGGTGCCAGCCCGGCGCCGCCCATTGGCGGCGGCGCCGGCAGTGGTCAGAGGCTGCCTGCCGGCAGCTGCACACTGACGGGCGCAGCCAGATCCTCGGACGAACGCCCCTCGACCACACTGTATTGCCCGCCACGCAGGACCCAGCCGTGCCTGGTTGTGTCGAAGTCGGCGAACAGGCGACGCTCCAGGGGAATGCTCAGCTCGCGATGTTCGCCCGGCTGCAGCAACACCTTGGCGTACCCGGCAAGACGCATCGCCTTGGCACCCGGCACCTGGACATAGACCTGCGCCACATCTGCGCCAGCGCGCGAGCCGGTATTGCTTACTTCCACCGTGGCTTGCAACTGGCCGTCATGTGTAACGACCTTCAGCGGACCATGCTGGAAGCTCGTGTACGACAGGCCATAGCCGAACGGGAACAGCGGCTTGATGCCACGCGACTGATACCAGCGATAGCCGACATCCGCGCCTTCGATGTTGTAGTCGACGGTGTCCGGCGGCGTGCCACCTGTCGCGGCGGGAAGCTCCGCGCGCGGCAACTGCGAGAGATCGCGCGGCCAGCTCAGCGGCAATCGGCCCGAAGGGTTGACCTTGCCCGAGAGCAGATTCGCGATCGCGATGCCTCCGTCGCCACCCGGATACCACGTCTCCAATACCGCCCCTACCTGGTCGAGCCACGGCATCGTCACGGGGCCGTTGTTCTCCAGGACCACGATGGTGTGCGGGTTGGCCTTGGCCACCTCGGCGACCAGCGCGTCCTGTCCGTCCGGCAGCGCGAGATCGGGCGCATCGACGGATTCGGCGGCCCACTTCTGCACGAACACAATGGCCACCTGCGATTTCGCGGCGAGCGCCGCAGCGGCGGCAACGTCATCACCTTCGGCAAACTGCACGTTCGCCTTTGGTGCCATCGTGCGAATTGCTTTCAGCGGCGCGTAGGGGTGATACATCACCGGACCCGGCCAGGTGGTGGGCGGCAGACCCGGCACGGCATTGCCGCCCATGGCCGTGACCAACGACGAACCGCCGCCGGCCAGCACGCCTTTGTCTGCATGCGCGCCGATCACCGCCACCGATTCGAGCTTGCCCGCGTCCAGCGGCAACAGATTGCCCTCATTGCGCAACAGCACCGCTCCCGCTTCGAGCGTTTCGCGTGCCACCGCGAGGTTCGCCTTGCTGTTGATCGGCGCCTTCTTGGCGGGATACTCGAACACGCCGGCGGCAAACATGCTGCGCAGGATGCGCTGCACCATGTCGTCGATGCGCGCCTGCTTCACCTTGCCCTTGGCAAGGGCTTCGCGCAGCGGCGCATCGAAGTACACCTCCTTGTCGAAGATTTCGCCGGCCGATTCCTGGTCAAGCCCCGCGTTCACCGCTTTCGCCGCACTGTGCGCACCACCCCAGTCGGACATCACGAAACCAGGATAGGCCCAGTCGCGCTTGAGCACCTGGTTCATCAGGTAATCGTTCTCGCACGCCCAGTCGCCGTTGACCTTGTTGTACGAACACATCACCGAACCCGGCTTGCCGCGCTCAATCGCCAGCTCGAATGCCAACAGGTCGGACTCGCGCATGGCGCGCTCGCCAATCTGCGCACTGATGGTGTTGCGACCGGTCTCCTGGTTGTTCAGCGCGTAGTGCTTGATGGTGGAGATCACGTGCTGGCTCTCGATGCCACGGATCGCCTCGCCGACGATGGTGCCAGCCAGCAACGGATCCTCACCGGCGTACTCGAAGTTGCGCCCGTTGCGCGGCTCGCGCATCAGGTTGATGCCACCGGCCAGCAGCACGTTGAAGCCCTTGCTGTGTGCCTCGCCGGCGATCATCGCGCCACCGCGATAAGCCACTTGCGGATCCCAGCTCGCGGCAGTGACCGGACCGGCAGGCAGCGGCGTGGCGCTGTCACCGGGACGCATGCGATCTGAACTGGCCACACCGAGACCCGCGTCGCTTTCCTCCAATGCGGGAATGCCAAGGCGCTCGATGGGCGGCACATAGCCCGCCGAAGCGATGGCGCCTTTGGGAAAGGGCTTGTCGGAAGGGCGATCCGGCCCAGCGTAATAACTGCGGATCAGCTGAAATTTTTCGTCCTGCGTCAGCTGAGCAACGAGCAATTTCGCGCGTGCATCGGGCGACAGCGTGACATCGCTCCACGGTTTTGCAGCGGGCACCTGTGCCGATGCCACACTCATCCACGTACACAATCCCATCACGATCGCGCACCGCAACACAGCTCCTGAATTGCACTTCATCTGGCTACCTCCGCGGTTGGCGTGGCAACGCGCTCGCCTCGGCATCACATGAGTGGCGCGTATACTTGAGCGTTCGAGTATGCATGAAACTCCCCGCCCCTTCATCGCACACGGAGCACATCCATGAATCTTCGTCCCCTCGGCCGGTCCACGCTCACGGTTGCGCCGCTCGCCTTCGGGGGCAATGTGTTCGGCTGGAGCGCGGACGAGCAGCGCTCGTTCGAACTGCTGGATGCGTTCGTCGATGCCGGCCTCAACCTGATCGATACCGCGGACGTCTATTCGGCGTGGGTGCCCGGCAATCGTGGCGGCGAATCGGAAACCATCATCGGCAAATGGCTCAAGCGCAGCGGCAAACGCGACAAGGTGGTGATCGCCACGAAGGTGGCCAAATGGGCGGAGCATCCGGGCCTGTCACCGATGAACATCAACCAGGCGGTGGAAGGTTCGCTAAAGCGCCTGCAAACCGATGTCATCGACCTATACCAGGCCCACGAAGATGATGCCACTGTGCCGCTGCACGAAACGCTGGGCACATTCGCCAGGTTGATCGAACAAGGCAAGGTGCGCGTGATCGGTGCATCGAACTACGGTGCCGATCGTTTCGCCGAGGCGTTGGCGATGTCGGCCAAGCTCGGCTTGCCGCGCTACGAGACACTGCAGCCGGAATACAACCTGGTAAGCCGCACGGGTTACGAGAAGGAGCTGGAGCCGCTGGTGGTCGCCGAGAACATCGGCGTGATCAACTACTACGCGCTGGCCAGCGGCTTTCTCAGCGGCAAGTATCGCAGCGAGGCAGATCTCGCCAAGAGCACGGCACGCAGCGGCGCGGTGCAGAAGTATCTCAACAAGCGTGGTCTGGGTGTGCTTGCTGCGCTCGACAAGGTGGCCGCCGCGCATGGCGCGACACCCTCACAGGTGGCCTTGGCGTGGCTGATCGCACGGCCCAGCGTGACGGCGCCCATTGTCAGCGCCACCAGCATTCCGCAGCTCAAGGAATTGTTGGGCGCGTTGGAACTGAAGCTTGACAAGGAAGAGATCGCGGCGCTGGATCAGGCCAGCGCCTGATGGGCGCGCGCTGCAACACGCTGGTCAGCGATCGGGTGATGGCTTGTCGGCAGTCCGCCCCTGCCATGCCTTGCCCTGGCTCGGTTCCAGCCAGTAACTGATGGGTGCGGGCTCTCCCAGCAGGTAGCCCTGCCCCATCTCGCAACCCATGCCCAGCAGCGCGTTGCGTTGGGCCTGCATCTCGATGCCTTCGGCGATCACCTGGATGTTCAGCGCACGGGCGAGCGCGAGAATGGCCTCCACCACCGTCGTGCTGTTGCTGTTGGCCTTGTCCAGCTCCTGCACGAACGAACGATCGATCTTCAGCAGGCGCAGCGGCAGCGAGTGCACGTAACTGAGTGACGAGTAGCCGGTGCCAAAGTCATCCAGCGCTGCACCCACGCCCACCGCGCGCAGGCGGTCGAGAATGCCGCGAACGGATTCGGGATTGTCCAGCAATGCGCCTTCGGTGACTTCCACCACCAGGCGCGATGCCCTCAATCCGCAACGGTGAAGCATCTCCACGATGCGCACGTCGAAGTCGCCGTGACGAAGATGAAGCGCTGAGACGTTCAACGTCATGAAGGAGTCGCCCTGGCCGCGCTGAGCCAGTGCATCGCAGGCCGATTCGAACAGGTACCAGTCGATGGCCTCGATCAGGCCACTGTCCTCAGCCACCTTCAGGAAATCCGCAGGCTTGAGCACGCCACGCTGCGGGTGATTCCAGCGAATCAGCGCCTCGTAACCCACCACGGCGTTGTTGCGCAGGTGCATGATGGGCTGGAAGTACGGCTCGAATTCGCCGCGCTGTAGCGCCTTGCGCAGCTCGCTCTCCATCGCCAGCACGTCGATGACGTCTCGCGCCAGCGTCTCATCGAACACGGCGTAGCGTTTTCGCCCGAGCTGCTTGGCCTGATACAGCGCCACATCGGCATCGCGCAGCAGTTCGTCTGCATCGAGATAGCTGGCGTCACCGATGGCGATGCCCACGCTGACCGATGGCTCCAGTTCCTTGCCGCCAATGCGCAACGGCGCGGCAATGATCTGCAACATGCGATTGGCGACATGCGTGGCCGTCGACACGGCCTCGACATGTTCCAGCAGGATGGCAAATTCGTCCCCAGACAAACGCGCCACGACCGCCGGCACGCCGACGTGTTCGCGCAATCGAGTCCCAACGGCACGGAGAAATTCATCGCCGGCCAGATGCCCCAGGCTGTCGTTGATCACCTTGAAGCGATCGACGTCCAGGTACAGCAGCGCACACCGACGATGGGGCTCGCGCTGCATCAGCTCCAGCACGCGGTCGAGGCGATCGCGCAGGTAGCCACGGTTGGGCAGGCCGGTGAGCGGATCGTGCATGACCTGGTGGCGCAGTTGCTGCTGCACCTGTTCACGCCGTGCGATCTCGGCGCGCAGCTCGCCCGTGCGCTCCTCCACACGATGTTCCAGCCGCACGTTGGCCTGATGCAGCGCCGTGGCGGAACGACGGCGGTAGATGCTGTTGGCGATCTGCAGTGCAGCGAACCCCAGCAGCTCCTGGTCGGACGGCCCATAGCTGACGTTGCCGTCATAGCTCTGGACCACCACCAGACCGATGACCTGCTCGTCCACCCGCAGTGGCACACCGAGCCAGCATGACGCCGGCCTTCCGATATGGAGCGGCACCACTTCGCCCGACTCGGTCAGCGCCGCGATGTCCGCCCGTGCGCCCAGCCAGGGGCGCCCGCGACGCAACACGAACTCGCTCAAGCCCCGACGCAGCGGGCGACTCATGGCTAGGCGCACGCCGGCATCAAAATAATAGGGAAACTCCAGTTGTTCGCCATCGCTGCTGAGCAGGGCGATAAAGAAGTTCTCGGCATCCAGCAGGCGGTCAACCACCTCGTGCACGCGCTCGTAGAACGTGTTTTCGTCGATGTCCGCCGTGGCCAGCTGCGCCAGCTGGAACAATGCCTCCTGCAGGTGCTCGGCTCGCTGCCGCTCAAGCACTTCCTGCTGCAAGCCCTTGTTCACCTCGGCCAGTTCCTGCGTGCGCTCGTGCACGCGCCGCTCCAGCTGTTCCTTGCTCTCGCGCCGCTCCAGAGCGGTAAGGATGTGGCTGCCGACGAATTCCAGCAGCGACATGTCTTCGTGCGTATAGACGATGCCGTTGCCGTAGCTCTGGACCACCAGCGCGCCGTATACCTCGCCGTCCCGATGCATGGGCACGCCGAGCCAGTCGTCACTATCCGGGCCTGACAGGATGAGTGGACCATTCACCTGTTCGAGCAGCTGATCACCGCTGCCCATCAGCGGCTTACCCTGGGTCAGCAGATACCACGTGAGCGTATGGCGCCGCTCCTCCAGCGAGCTTTCACGGCTCGTGTCAGGACTGTGCTCGTCCTGGGTGTCGGCATAGTAGAGAAAGCGCAGAATATCGCGCTCGCGCGAATACCTGACAATGAAGAAATTCTCCGCGTACATCAGCCGGCAGACGATCTCGTGGAAGCCGCGGAGCATGTCCGGCATGTCCAGGTCCGAACCGGCCAGATCGGAAATGGCGAACAGCGCGCTCTGCAGGTTCTCCGAATGCGCCAACTGGCTGTGGGAGTTCTGCAGGTCGGCCAACCGCATGGCATTGCGCAGCTGGGTGACGGCTAGTTGCAGGTGCGGGTCAGCCAACATGGCCGAGACGTCGGCGCCCTTGACCGGCGTCCACAAAAGCACCACCCGCTCCTTCTCCAACAGACGTGATGCACATTGCTGCCCGTTCACCGAGGCCTCGATGCCGCCTGACATCAGGGCCGCACGGGCAAGCGATAGCGCTTCGGGATCGGGCGCCATGGCCGCCGTGCTGTCTGCAACGTCCAGCTCGTCATCAAACCAAAGCGCGATGGCGCGCGTACCAGGCGCATGCACTTCGACCGCCTCGACCAGCAACCGGCCCACGTCGAGCGGCACCGTCGCCTCGATCAGACGAGCCAACCATGCCGCCCGGGATTCCCCGGTGTGGTTCATCAGCTTGAGCGGCAGGCGGATCATGGCGACGACATTGCTACAGACCCTGATGGGATCCTGTCAATGTCGGGTGTAACCATGTGGCGAAACGGGATACCCATGTTCTGGGTATCGGCCCCCGCAGGGGGGGCTTTAAAGCCTGGGACGTCCCACGGCCGTCAGTCGTGGCTGGGCCGGACCCGTCATGGCTGGGCCGGCTGGGCGACAGTATCGCCAACGTCGCTGCCGTCTGGCGCTTCCACCTGATAGCCCCTGGCCTTCAGTCGGGCGATCAAACCGTGAGGCGACAGCACTTCTTCCATCGGCAGCATGGCGAATGTCTGTGCATTGGCGCTCAACGCCTGCACGGCGGCATCCAGCCACATCGCCTGCGCCTTCTGCTGCACGTCGCTGAAGCCCAGTTGCTTGGCAAACCCGGCTTCAGTCACGGCGGAAATGCAGGCCTCGCGCTGGTCGTTCATCGGCAGGCTGCGCAGCATGTCGATATCGCCGGTGGCCCAGGCATTCGCACGCTCGGTGATACGGCCCATGTCGCGCTCGACAGTGTCCAGCGTGCGGCCGAAGCACTCGCGATCATCCATCGGCGAAGACTTGAAGGTCTTCACCGCATTGCGCGGCTCCTCTACCAGCATGGTGTAGCGCGCTGTGGTGAACTTCACGTTGTGCTTCTTGGCCAGGCTACGCACCGCATCCTTCACGCCTCCCGAAGTCGTGAGGCCGTGGCGTTTGATCGCCTTGTCGTAGAGCTCCACCGCCGCGAAGATCGGGCGCCACCCTTCCACGCTGCGGTCATTGCCCAGGTACTGCTGCTTGAGCGTCAGCCAGCGCGCATAGTCCGGGGCTGGCACGAGCTGCTGCAGCGTCTGGCCGTCCGGATTCTTGCGGGCGCCCACCAGCGAGGGAAGCAGGAACAGCTTGCCGAAGAAGTTCGTCTTGGGCTTGAGCGCGATCGAGGGCGGACCCAGCACTTCCTGCGAACTGGCAATGGCCTGCTCCACGTCGTCGGTCTTCCATTCGATGCGATCGGGCAGTGGCGACAAGGTGCCCAGCACCAGCATCACGTGATCGCCCTTGCTTACTCGCCAAAGGCCCGGACCCGGCTGTATGCCGCTGACCGTCACGGCCTCGAGATTGGTGACCTGCCCGGGAGCCGTGGCGGCCGGAGCGGGCGCGTTCTGCGCGAACACAGCTGTCGATGCGAGCACAAGCAGGCCCATGACCATCGCCAGACGCAGGCGACGCGGCGGATGCAGGATGGCGGTCGGATTCATCACGTCGTTTTCCTTGCAGTGACCGCGTTGTGACCGCCTGCGTACCAGCACGGTTCCATACGCGGCATTCCTTTGTTCAGTGAGCAAGCCATGCGCCAGCACTGGTCGCTACCACGCACCACAACACCGCCACCCAGGCCGGCTGTCGAGCCACGACCAGCATGATGAAGCCACATGCGGCGATCAGGATATCCGCGGGATTGCGTACGGTCCCTGTCCACACGGGATTGTAGAACGCAGCGGCCAGGAGCCCGACAACCGCCGCATTGATCGACGCCACCACGCGCATGGCACCGACGCGAGCGGACAGCCGCTGCCAGAATGGCAGCACGCCGCTCAACAAAAGGAAGCCCGGCAGAAATATCGCGACGAGTGCGACCAGCGCACCCGCGATGCCGCCCTGTCCACCTGACATCTGGCTGCCAAGATACGCGGCGAGTGAAAACATCGGCCCCGGCATCGCCTGCGCGGCGCCATAGCCCGCAAGAAAGCTGCCCTCATCCACCCAGCCCGGCACGACCAGCGCCTGTCGCAGCCACGGCAACACCACATGACCGCCACCGAACACCAACGCTCCCGCGCGATAGAACGCGGCGCCGGTTTGCACCCACAAGCTGCCGTGCGTGGTGATGGTGAACGCAAGCACGAGCAACACGGTGTATGACCCCAACAGCATGATGGCGACGCGACGTCCATAGCCCGGCGCGGGCGCCCGGTCGTGATGCGCTGTGACATGACGGCACAACCACGGTGCCAGCAATGCGGCCAGCACGATCACCAGCCATTGCATCCCTGCCTGCGGCTGCCAAAGCACGATCGCGGCTGCGCCGATCGCCAGTGCACGTCGCGGCCAGTCGGGTGCCAGCGAGCGCCACATACCGAATACGCCCTGCGCCACCACAACCACCGCCACCAGTTTCAGCCCGTGCAACAACGACTCGCCCCATGGGCCGTGCAGATACGGTGCCCACCAGGCGAATGCCAGCATCAGCAACGCGGAAGGCAAAGTGAAGCCAATGAATGCGGCGAGAGCACCGCGCCAGCCTGCACGCAAAAGGCCGATGGCAAAACCCAGCTGACTGCTCGCCGGCCCTGGCAGGAACTGGCACAGGGCCAGCAGCTGCGAGAAACGCGCATCGTCCAGCCAGCGGCGCTGCTCGACAAACGCCTGCCTGAAGTACCCCAGATGCGCGATCGGACCGCCAAACGAACGCAGGCCCAGACGCAGGAATGCCACGAACACTTCGGCGGGTGAGCCGTCTGGATCGGTGGCGGTGCGAACTGTCGGTGCGCTCATTGGCGCGAGCCTAGCGCAGGATGTTGACCGTCGCGCATCGCTTCAACGAAAGAAGGCCGCTTGCGCGGCCTTCTTTCCACACTCGATGCAGACAACTATCAGCCCAATGTCGCCAGCGCGGTGTTGAAGGTGGCGCTCGGGCGCATCGCCTTGCTCACCAGCTCCAGGTTCGGGTGGTAGTAGCCCTTGATGTCCACCGCCTTGCCCTGTGCACCATTCAACTCGCCGACGATCTTCGCTTCGTTGTCGGTGAGCGCCTTGGCCAGCGGCGCAAATTTCGCCTTCAGCTTGGCGTCGTCGTTCTGCTCGGCCAGCGCCTGCGCCCAGTACATCGTCAGGTAAAAGTGGCTGCCGCGATTGTCCAGCTCACCGACCTTGCGTGCCGGCGACTTGTTGTTGTCGAGGAACTTGCCGGTGGCCTGGTCCAGCGTCTTGGCGAGCACACGGGCATCGGCGTTGTCGTAGCGGTTGGCCAAATGTTCCAGCGAGGCGGCCAGCGCGAGGAACTCACCCAGCGAATCCCAACGCAGGCAATCCTCTTCAAGGAACTGCTGCACATGCTTGGGCGCGGAGCCACCCGCACCGGTCTCGAACAAGCCACCACCGGCCATCAGCGGCACAATGGAAAGCATCTTGGCGCTGGTGCCCAGCTCCATGATGGGGAACAGGTCAGTGAGGTAGTCGCGCAGCACGTTGCCGGTCACCGAGATGGTGTCCTGGCCCTTGCGGATGCGCTCCAGCGAGATCTTGGTGGCTTCCTCCGGCGACAGGATGCGGATGTCCAGGCCGGCGAGGTCGTGATCCTTCAGGTAACGCTCGACCTTCTTGATGATCTGCGTATCGTGCGCACGCTGCGGGTCGAGCCAGAACACGGCGGGCGTGTTGGAGAGACGCGCACGCGTCACGGCGAGCTTCACCCAGTCCTGGATCGGCGCGTCCTTCGTCTGGCACATGCGCCAGATGTCGCCGGTTTCCACGTTCTGCTCCAGCAGCACGTTGCCGGCTTCATCGGTGACCTTCACCACGCCGTCGCCGGCGATCTTGAAGGTCTTGTCGTGCGAACCGTATTCCTCGGCCGCCTGCGCCATCAGGCCCACGTTGGGCACGCTGCCCATGGTGGCCGGATCGAACGCGCCATGCGCCTTGCAGTCGTCGATCACCACCTGGTACACGCCGGCATAGCTGCGATCGGGGATCACCGCCTTGGTGTCCTGCAGCTTGCCTTCGGTGTTCCACATCTTTCCGGAGTCGCGAATCATCGCCGGCATCGACGCATCGACGATGACGTCGCTGGGCACATGCAGGTTGGTGATGCCCTTGTCGGAATTGACCATGGCCAGCGCCGGGCGCTTGGCATACTCGGCCGTGATGTCTGCCAGGATCGCGTCCTGCTTGTCCTTGGGCAGCGAACCGATGCGAGCGTACAGGTCGCCGATGCCATTGTTCGGCTCAAAGCCGATGCCCTTGAGCGTATCGGCGTGCTTGGTCAGCACATCCTTGTAGAACTCATTGACCACCACGCCGAACATGATGGGGTCGGACACCTTCATCATGGTGGCCTTCAGGTGCAGCGAGAACAGCACGCCTTGGCTTTTCGCGTCTTCAACCTGCGCGTCGATGAAGCTGGCCAGTGCCTTCTTGCTCATCACCGCGGCGTCGATGATTTCGCCATCCTTCAGCGTGGTCTTCTCCTTCAGCACAACACTGCTGCCGTCCTTGCCGAACCACTCGATCTTCACAGCGCCGGCCTTCGACACGACC
The DNA here is from genome assembly GCF_057787755.1 of Dyella sp. OK584. Lineage (NCBI taxonomy): Bacteria > Pseudomonadati > Pseudomonadota > Gammaproteobacteria > Lysobacterales > Rhodanobacteraceae > Dyella > Dyella sp. OK584. The sequence continues at coordinate 1,497,181 of NZ_CM173542.1, read as the reverse complement.
GTCGATTTCTCGCTGCCATAGAAATCACCGCCATCCATGTGCGCCACGTGGGTCTTCGAATCCTTGCTCCACGCGCCCATCTTGTGCGGATGCTTGCGTGCGTAGTTCTTCACGGAGAGCGGTGCGCGACGATCGGAATTGCCTTCTCGCAGCACCGGATTCACCGCGCTGCCCTTGACCTTGTCGTAGCGCGCCTTGACGTTCCACTCGCTGACGTCCTTGGGATCTTCCGGATAATCCGGCAGCGCGTAACCCTGCCCCTGCAGCTCCTTGATCGCGCTTTTAAGCTGCGGCATCGAGGCGCTGATGTTGGGCAGCTTGATGATGTTGGCTTCCGGCGTGGTGGCCAGCTGGCCCAGCTCGGTGAGGTCGTCGGCGATCTTCTGGTTGTCCGGGAGGATGTCCGGGAACTGCGCGATGATGCGGCCGGCCAGCGAGATGTCACGGGTTTCCACGGCAATGCCGGCAGTGCCGGTGAAGGCCTGGACGATCGGCAGCAGCGACGCGGTGGCGAGGTACGGCGCTTCGTCCGTGAGCGTGTAGATGATCTTCGGCGTGTTGGACATGGTCTGCATGGGCCTCTATTGCAACAGCAAATCGGGAAAGGTAAGCACCGCACCCTTGGCTGGCCCGGAATCACGCAGCGCACACACGTTAGCGGCGCGCGCGGATTGTCCTGAGTCGACCATCGAAAAGGCGACGGGAATCCACAAAAGCTTCCCATTGTCGCGTTTTCATTGAGCAGGGGAAAGCGCGGACCCGTCGGTGGGTCTGGCTTTCAACGTCCCGCGAGACATTCGTCCGCGCAGGTCAAACCTAGGTTGGGGCGGCCCTGCGAACCTCAACACCTCGTGCACCTGAGCCACGTACGACGACGTATGGACCGTACCAACAGTGCGCGCAGGATCAGGCAATCGCCACCGCGACATGGCGCATCCATCCATGAAAAAGGGCGCGGCATAACCGCGCCCTTTCGCCCGCTCGCGCAAATAGCCTTACTTCACCGAAAAGTCCTTGCTACCCGCGGACTGGCCATTCAACGAGATCTCGACCTTGTAGCCGCCCACCGGCCAGCCGCTTGGCTTGCTGATGTGGAACTCCGTGGTGGCCGGGCCCGTTGCGTGAATCGTCTTGCTGTCCTCCTTGACGGTCTGCCCGTCCTGATAAGTCCATTTCACGCCGAACGCGGCATCGCCCGTGCCCGTCGTGGATATGGACGCGTAGATGGTGTCGCTTGGTGCGAAGGTGGTCGTTGCCGCACTCATCTTCTCTCCGGCGTCGACGGCAGTGCCAATATCCACAGATGCCACGGCGACGGGAGCGGCTGCAGCGGGAGCCGGCGCCTGCTCGGCTGCAGGCGTCGCAGCTGGTGCGGCGGGCGTGGCCTCTTCCTTCTTGCCGCACGCACTCAGCGCGAGTACGGCAACAAGCGATACGGTGAATACCAGGGCTTTGCGATGGATTTTCATGCGTATCTCCTGCTCACGATTTGGCGGGAATTTTGAGTACCTGGCCGGGCTTGATCCGGTCCGGGTCGCTCAATTGATCGGTGTTGGCATCAAAAATCTGCTTCCACGCGTTGGCGTTGCCGTAGAAATGCTTGGCGATTTTCGACAGGTTGTCGCCCGACACAACGGTATAGGTCTGTACGGGATCCGCCGTCGAACTTGATCCGGATTGCACGTCGCTGAAATCGGCCTTGGCCGGTGCATCAGGCGCCGTTGAACTGGAGCCGCTCTTTACGTCCGAGAAATCCGGTTTGTCGGTCTCATTGCCCATTGAACACTCCTCCGTCCCAAAGGGATGGTCAGTGTTACCGCCGGGACAGTTAACGACCTGTGATTGCGACGAAGGCGATCAGACCTGTCGCGCCAATGCGCCCCGGGCCTGGCGACGCACACGCCAGGCATGAAAACGGTCGGCCAGGCACGAGAAGATCACGTACAGCGCTGGCGTGCTGAGCAGGGTGAGGCTCTGCGAGATGATCAGGCCGCCGATCAGTGCGATACCGAGCGGACGACGCAGGTCGGAACCTTCGCCCAGACCCACCGCAATCGGCACTGCCGCGAGGATAGCCACCATCGTGGTCATCATGATCGGGCGGAAGCGCACCATGCTCGCCTCATAGGCCGCTTCCATCGCACTGAGGCCGTGTTCGCGCCGCGACACCAGCGCGAAGTCGATCATCATGATCGCGTTTTTCTTCACGATACCGATCAACAACACCAGCGCGATCTGCGCGATCACCGAAAGCTCGGTATCGGTGATCCACAGTGCCATCAATGCGCCCACGCCCGCCGCTGGCAGGGTGGACAGGATCGTGACCGGATGGATCAGGCTCTCGTAGAGCATGCCCAGCACGATGTAGACCGTGACGACAGCACCCAGCAGCAACCACAGCATGCCGCTCTGCGACTGCTGGAAGCGCCGGAAGTCACCGCCGATGTTGATGCGTATGTCACCGGGCAGGCGCATCTGCGAACCGGTCTGCTGGATGATCTGCAACGCCTCGCCCATGCTCACGCCCGGCGCGAGGTTGAAGCTGATGCTCATCGTCGTGTACTGGTTTTCGTGCGTAATCTGGGTGGGCGCCAGGCCGGGCTGCTGGCGCGCAAACGCAGTGAGCGGCACCATCGCACCACTGTTGCTGGCCACATAGACCGCGTTGATCGAAGCAGGCGTGGCGGTCTGGTTCGGCAGCGCGTTGACCACGACCTTGTACTGGTTGAGGTCGGAGTAGATGGTGCTGATCTGGCGCTGACCGAACGCGTTGTACAACGCACCGTCAATGGTGCCGATGCCCACACCCAGTCGCGCGGCCTTGTCGCGGTCGATCACGATGTTTTGCTGCAACCCGGCGTCGTCAATGTCGCTGCCCACGTCCTTGAGCTTGGGATTCTTCTTCAGCTCGGTCACCAGCTTGGGCAGCCACAGCTGGAGCTCGTCGGGGTTGTCACCCTGCAACGACACCTGGTACTGCGCACCCTGACTGGAACCACCGCCGCCGAAGCTCGGCAGATCCTGGATCGGGCGAAGACGCACGTTGAGATCGGGGTAACGTGAGGCCTTGGCGCTCAGTCGCGCCAGCACGGTGAAGGTGTCGTCCTTGCGGCCCTGCGCATGCGTCTTCAGTTCGATATCGAACGTGCCCGACGCACCCTGGCGACTACTGCCCAGGCGCGAACCCACGCGAATCACGTCGTGATCCTTCAGCAGCATGTCGATCAGTCGCTGCTGGCGTGCTCGCGCATCCTGGAACGAAACGGTAGCGCCGGAAGTGGCGCGACCGCGGATCAGGCCAGTGTCCTGCGCCGGGAACAGACCGGTCTTGACCATGCCAAACAGGAATATCGTCACCACGATCAGCGCAAGCGGCGTCAGCGAGAAAGCCAGTGCGTGCTTGAGCGAGAACCGCAACGCCTTTGAGTACAGGCCGAACAAGCCCGTCTGGAACGACTCCAATGCCCTGCCGATGCGAGTGGTCGGCTTGTCCTCGTCGTGGCCGCTGAGGAACTGGCCGCACAGCGAAGTGGTGAGCGTCAGCGACACCAGCGCCGAGACGATGATCGCCGCCACCAGGGTGATGGTGAATTCCTTGAAGAACAGTCCGGTGATGCCGCTCATGAACAGCAGCGGGATGAACACGGCCACCAGCGACGCGGTAATCGACACGATGGTGAAGCCGATCTCCTTCGCTCCCGCGAGCGCGGCCTCCATGCGCGTCATGCCCTGGTCGATGTGGCGCACGATGTTTTCGATCACCACGATCGCATCATCCACCACGAAGCCGATGGCGATCACCAGCGCCAGCAAGGTGAGGTTGTTGAGCGTGAAGCCGAGGATGTACATCACGATGGCGGCGCCAGCTAGCGACAGCGGCACCGCGGCGGTGGCGATCAGCGTGGGCGCGAGACGACGCAGGAACAGCGCCATCGTGAGCATCACCATCACCAGGCTGATCAGCAGCGTGGCCTGCACCTCGTGCAGCGAAGCGCGAATGGTCGGCGTGCCGTCGAAATACGGAGTGAGCGTAGTGCCCGGCTGCAGATAAGCCCGCAGCAACGGCACCGCAGCTTTCACGCGATCCACGGTGCCGATGATGTTGGCGGTGGACTGCCGGTAAACATACATCAGCACTGCCGGCTTACCCTGGAACCATGCCGCCTGGTACGCGTCCTGCGTGCCGTCGTAGACCTTGGCCACGTCAGAAAGACGAACCGGCACGCCATTGTTGGAAGCGATCACCAGGCTGGCGAAATCCGATGCCGAGTGCAGCGAATCATTCGCGGTCACCGACATGGTGGTCTTGCCGTTGGAGAGGAAGCCCTGCGGCGATGTCACGTTGGCGGCGGTCAGCGCATTGCGCAACTGGTCGGGCGACAAGCCCAGCGCATTGAGCTGGCGCAGATTCACGTCAACGCGAATGGCTGGCGTGGCGGCGCCAAGGATATCCACCTCCGACACGCCTTCGAGCTGGCGCAGGCGTTGCGCCAGCAGCGAGTCTGCTACGTCGTAGAGATCGCGCGCCGACTGCGTGTCGGACGTCAGTGCGAAAGCGATGATCGGGTCATCGTTGGGGTTGGCCTTCTGATAGCTCGGCGGCGCGTTGAGGCCACTGGGCAAGTCAGACTGCGCGGCGTTGATGGCTGCCTGCACATCGCGCGCGGCCGAATCCAGATTGCGCCCGGCCTGGAACATCAGAAACACCTGGGTGCTGCCCAGCGAACTGGACGAGCGCATGGTGTCGATGCCAGTCACCTGGCCCAGATGGCGCTCCAGCGGTGCGGCCACGGTAGTGGCCATGGTGCTGGCGCTCGCACCCGCCTGCTGGGCCTGCACGAAGATCACCGGGAACTGCAAGTTGGGCAGCGCAGCCACCCCCAGCAGCATGTAGCAGATCAGGCCCACCGCGAAGACACCCATCGCAAGCAGCGAGGTGCCGATCGGGCGGCGGATGAAGGGGCCGGAAATATTCATGCCGTCAGGGAACCAGAAGCGTTGCCCCGCAGGCAGGGGCTGTCAAAGAAGCAAAGCGCCGAGCCGTGGCGCACGCACGAAGAGACGTATATACCGCACATCGCCTGTTGAACGCATGACGATGGATTTGGTTGATGGCGCGGGGTGCGCTGCAACCGATGGCAGTGTGGTGGCTGGAAACGCCGAAAGGGGCACGCCCTGTTGGCCGCGCCCCTTTCGTGGTTTTACTGACGGCCCGATACGCATCGGGCCGTCGTGGTGACCTCACATCGCTCCCCGTGCCTGCGCACGGTTGAGTTCTCGCTGCTCGCGACGCTCACGCAGCCAGTCGGAGAAACGTTCCATGTAGAGGTAGATCACCGGCGTCGTGTACAGCGTCACCAGCTGCGACAGCAACAGGCCGCCCACGATGGAGACACCCAGCGGTCGACGCAGCTCTGCGCCGATGCCGTTGCCCAGCGCCAGCGGAAGTGCGCCGAGCATGGCGGCCGCGGTGGTCATCATGATCGGACGGAAGCGCAGCAGGCACGCACGGCGGATCGCCTCGTGCGGCTTCATGCCTTCGCGCTGCGCCTCGATCGCAAAGTCGATCATCATGATCGCGTTCTTCTTCACGATACCGATCAGCAACACGATGCCCACGATGCCATCCACCGACAGGCTCATGTTGCACAGGATCAGCGCAAGCAGCGCACCCACGCCGGCCGGAGGCAGCGTGGAAATGATCGTGAGCGGATGGATGTAGCTCTCGTACAACACACCCAGCACGATGTAGATGACCACGATCGAGGCGATCAGCAGCAGCACTTCGTTGGTCAGCGAGGTGGAGAACTCCGCTGCCTTGCCGATGAACTGACCGCGCACCTGCGGCGGGAAGTTGAGCTGCTGCTCCACTTCGTTGATCCCCTTCACCGCCTCGGACAGCGAGTATCCCGACGCCAGGTTGAACGAAATGGTCACGGCCGGCAGCTGCTGCTGATGGCTCACCACCAGCGGCGCATTGGTGATCTCGGCTGTCGCCAGCGATGCCAGCGGAATGGTGCCGCCCGCGCCGATGACCACGCCGGTGTTCGCTACGCCCAGACCGGTGCTGGTCGATGAGTTGCTCGACGCCACCTGACCGAAGCTGGTGGCATTGCTGCCGGTAAGCGCACCGCTGCCATTGCTCTTCACGGTGAGCTGGTTGAGCAGCGCCGTGCTGCTGCGGAACTGCGGCGCAACCTCCAGCACCACGCGGTACTGGTTGAGCTGGGTGAAGATAGTGGAGATCTGACGCTGGCCGAACGAGTCGTACAGCGTGTCGTCGATAGTCTGCACCGGCACACCCAGGCGACTCGCCTTCTCACGGTCGATGGTGAGCTTGAGCGACGTGCCCTGGTCGGCGAGATTGTTGTCCACGTCGGCCAGTTCGGGACGCTGGCGCAGCGCCTGGGTCATCTGGTTGGCGTAGCTGGACAGCTCGGCCGAATTCACGTCGGACATCGAGTACTGGTACTCGGTAGCCGACACCCGGCTATCGAGCGTCACGTCCTGCACCGGTTTCAGATACAGCGCCACACCCGGAATGTCGGCCGCTTCCTTCTGCAGTCGGGCCAGTACTTCGTCCAGGCTGTCGCGATCGCCGCGATCCTTCAGCACGATGCTGAGCTGGCCCTGGTTGAGCGTGGGGTTGATCGAGCCGGCGCCGATGAAGGCCGCCACGCCGGTCACTGCCTTGTCGCGACGCAGTGCTTCGGCCACCGCCTTGGTGCGCTGTTCCATCTGCGGGAAGGCAACGTTCTGGTCGGCCTGCACCACGCCGGTCACCAGGCCCGTGTCCTGCTCGGGCAGCAGACCCTTCGGGATCACGATGTACAGGAAGACCGTAAACACCACGGTGGCGCCTGCCACCAGGATGGTCAGGCGCTGGTGGGCCAGCACCCAATCGAGTGAACCTTCGTACAGGCCCACGAGACGCGACCACCAGGTGCGCTTGCCAGCCGCGTGATGGCGCTCGTGCGCATCGTCGCCCTCGGGCAGCGCATCGGGCTTGAGCAGGTAGGCGCACATCATCGGCGTCAGTGTCAGCGACACCAGCATCGAGATCGTGACCGCGATGGTCAGCACCCAGGCGAATTCGTGAAACAGGCGGCCAGTGACGCCCGGCATCAGCAGCAGCGGCAGGAACACCGCGACCAGTGACACGGTCAGCGACAGCACGGTGAAGCCGATTTCCTTCGCGCCAATCTCGGCCGCTTCCTTGCCGTCCTTGCCCTGCTCGATGTAGCGCACGATGTTCTCGATCATCACGATCGCATCGTCCACCACGAAGCCGGTAGCCACGGTCAGCGCCATCAGCGAGAGGTTGTCCAGCGACATGCCGGTGAAGGCCATCACGCCAAACGTGCCCATCAGCGACAGCGGCACTGCCACCGACGGAATCACCGTGGCCCACAGGCGGCGCAGGAACACGAAGATCACCGCCACCACCAGGCAGATGGTGAGGATCAGGGTGAACTGCACGTCCTCTACTGAGGCGCGGATGGTGATGGTGCGGTCGGCGAACACCTCAAGGTGCACATCGGCCGGCAACACCGCGCGCAACTGCGGAATGATGTTGCGGATCTGCTCCACCGTTTGCACGATGTTCGCGCCCGGCTGGCGACGGACGTCCAGCAGCACGGCAGGCTTGCCGTTGGCCCACGCGGCGAGCTGATCGTTCTCCACGCCATCGAGCACGGTGGCTACGTCGGACAGACGCACGGGCGCGTTGTTCCTGTACGCGATGATGGTGCTCTTGTATTCCGCCGCATTGGCCAGCTGGTCGTTGGTGCCGATGCTGTAGGACTGCGTGGCGCCATTGAGCGTGCCCTTGGGCGCGTTCACGTTGGCCTCGGTGAGCGCGCTGCGCACGTCTTCCATCGTCAAGCCGAGGTTGGCCAGCTGCGACGGATTCACCTGCACACGCACGGCGGGGCGCACGTTGCCGGCGATCGACACCAGGCCCACGCCCTGCACCTGCGAGAGCTTCTGCGCCAGGATCGAATCAGCGTAGTTGTTCACGTCGCGCAGCGGCAGGCTGTCGGACGTGAGCTTGAGCGTGAGAATGGGCGCGTCAGCCGGGTTCACGCGGTTGTACACCGGCGGATACGGCAGCGTGCTGGGCAGCGTGCCGCGCGCCTGATTGATGGCCGCCTGTACGTCCTGCGCCGCGATGTCGATGTCACGGTCCATCGCGAACTGCAGCACGATGGTGGACAAGCCCGCCGACGAGTCGGAGGTCATCATGGCCAGGCCGGAGATCTGGCCGAAGTTGCGCTCCAGCGGCGTGGTAACCAGCGAGGCCATGGTCGACGCGCTGGCACCCGGGTATTGCGTGGTGACCACCAGGCTGGGCGCGTCGATCTCAGGCAGCGCCGATACCGGCAGCTGGCGATAGCCGAGGATGCCGAGCAGCAGCACCGCCACCATCAGCAACGAGGTGGCGATCGGTCGACGAATAAAGAGTGTGGAGAAGCCCATCGGGAATGCCGTCACTTAAGGCTGATTGGAGAGGGCGCGCATCCGGCGCACCGCGCAGGCTCGAAGAGGTGGGTGGCGAGTCGCGTGGGCGAAGCCCCGGACTGGCCAGCGCGAGGCTGGCCATTCGGGGAAACGCCGGGTTTTCGCAACTCGCTACTCATCCCTCGTCCCTATGTCGTCATGTCGATCAGCCGCCGCGACGACGGCCACCGCCCTGCTGTGCCTGCTTCTTGGCCTTGTCCATCTCGGCCGTCGTCGGCGCGGCTGGCACTTCGCCCGGCTTGAGCGCCTTGACCTTGCTGCCCGGCTTCAGGCGGAACTGACCTTCGGTCACCACCTTGTCGTTGAGCGCCAGACCCGAACCGATCATCACGTGGCTGTCGCCCACTTCGCCGGCGACCTTCACCGGATTCATCTTGACCGTCTGGTCCTGCTGCACGAGGTACACGTAGTCGCCGTCAGGACCGCGCTGCACCGCCTGCGCCGGAATCACCAGGCCGCCAGCCACCGTGCGTACCTTGAGGCGCACGTTGACGAACTGGCCCGGCCACAGATCGGCCTTGGTGTTCTGAAAGATCGAGCGCAGCTTGAAGGTACCGGTGGTGGTGTCGATCTGGTTGTCCACCACGTTGAGCTGGCCGTCATCGGCGATGGTGTGAGCATCGGCGCGATCCAGCGCCAGCACTTCCAGCGCATCGCCCACGCCAGCAGCCTTGCGCACTATTTCCAGGTTCTGCTCAGGCAGGTTGAAGGTGACGTAGATCGGATGGATCTGCGTGAGCGTCACCACCGCCGTGGTGGTGGTCACCACGTTGCCCGGGTCCACGTTGCGGATGCCGGCCACGCCGTCGATCGGCGAGATGATGTGGGTGTAATCCAGGTTCACCTTGGCCGAACGGACGCTGGCCCTGTCTGCGGCCACGGAAGCGATGAGGTTGGACACGTTGTTGCGGAAGGTGTCCATGTCCAGCTGGGCGACGTAACCCTTGGCGACCAGCGCCTCGTTGCGCTTGAGCGTGCTCTGCGCGGTGGAGAGCTGGGCTTCGTCCATCTGCTGCTTGGCCGCGGCCTGGTCATAGGCGGCCTGGAAGGTGCGCGGGTCGATCTGCGCCAGCAGGTCGCCCTTCTTCACTTCCTGGCCTTCCTTGAAATTGATGCTCAGCATCTGCCCGCTGACCTGCGGGTTGATGGTGACGGTATTGAGCGCCTGCACGGTGCCCAGCGCGGTCAGGTAGACCGGTACATCCTGCTTGACCACCAGCTCGGCGGTCACCGGCACGGGCGTGTCCTTGTCCTTGTCCTTGCCTTGTCCCTGATCACCGTTCTGACCGGCCTGCTGCCCAGCGCCACCCTCGGCACCCGGCTTGCGCAGCAGACGGAAGCCGACCGCTCCCACTACGATCACGGCCACGACGATCAGCGCGATCTTCCAAAAACGCGACATGAAAAACTCCCAGAGTAAAAGGCGGGCCACCCGACCCCACCGGCGCAGCTTGCGCACATGACTTGTACGTCGGATGAAAGGATAGGGTCAGTTCAACGGTAATGGACAATGCCAGTTGACATGGGTGCCCTATGACCGATGGCAGGGTTTTGCAAGCCTATCGCATCAAGATGACGAAAAATGCGCGAAATCTGCGCACTTGGCAACCGTGGAAGCGCCGTCCGAAGCGGCCTGAAACTTGCCGCGGGGTTCGACTATAATCCGACGCTTATTGCCTGAACCTGTGCCTAACCCGGCTGCAAGGCCGTCCATTAGAAATGGAGTAATTGCGTGAGTGGTTCCCTGACCAAATCCGACCAGAGCTTCATGCGCAGCTTTTCGCTGCTGATCGCGGGCCTGAGTGTGTTGACCCTGCTGCTGATCGGCGGCGCCTGGTTGATCTACGACCACGAGCCCAAGGAAATCAATCCGGAGACTCCCAAGCAGGTGGCCGAGCGCATTGCTCCGGCGGGCGCTGTCTACGCCGGCGACACCGGCCGCGCCGCCATGCAGGCCGCCCAGGAAGCCGCTACCAAGGCTGCCGCTTCGCAGGTCGCGTACGGTGGCAGCACCGACGGCAAGACCATCTACGACAACCTGTGCCACAGCTGCCACACCGCTGGCGTGGCCGGCGCGCCCAAGCTGGGTGACAAGAGCAACTGGGGCCCGCGCGTCGCCCAGGGCTTGGACACCCTGGTCAAGCATGCCATCGACGGCTACAAGGGTCCGGATGGCAACATGATGCCGGCCAAGGGCGGCAACCCGTCGCTGACCGACGAGCAGGTGAAGAACGCGGTGCACTGGATTGTGGATCAGGCCAAGTAAGGCCTGATCAAACGAGCTTTCGAGAAACGCCGCCCAAGGGCGGCGTTTTGCTTTTACTTCCTCTCCCCGCTGGGGAGAGGATTGAGGTGAGGGGCGGGTGCTCGCGGCAACCTTTCAAAAAACGCTCCGACTACACCCCACCGCAAGATTGCCCCCTCACCCCAGCCCTCTCTCCCACAGGGACTACCTACGGGTCGCCCGAAGGGGAGAGGGGGTTATTCGCTTCGATCCATTGCGCTGCGAACGACTGCAGCTGCGGATAGAACACCTCGAATCTCACTTGCAACGGACGCTCCAGCCCGATCAGCACCGGCATCGCCTCACCCACAGGATTGGCACGACTGAGCCGCTGCGAGATGCCGCTCAAAGCAGCCGCCAGCTCTTCGGGCCTGGCATATCCGCCGGGCAGCGCGTGGGCATCCATGTAGCGGCGAAAGCGCTGCAGACCCGGCGGCAACAGCGACTCGTGGCGGCTCAGCAATTCGCGCACGCTGGCGGAATAAGCCTCCAATCCCCGTTCACTCCAGCGGGGAAAGTCGCGCGCCAGCAGGTGATCGAACCACATGTCGAGCAAGATGCCGCCATAGCGACGGTACGGCGGCGGCAGCAGCGTGCGCGCGGCAACCACCTCAGGGTGACTGTCCGTATAAACGTCGATGGCGCGATGCAGGCGGATGCCCGCGATCAACCCTTCGGGCAGCGCCGGATCGGGCTGGCCATGCACGAAATCGCCCATCAGGCCGCCCAGCTTCAGCAGCTCGTCATCGCCGGCCAGCAGTGTGTGGGCCAGGTGATTCATGCACGCCTCCATGCCGGGTGCGACCGGTGGACACACGCGGCGGTTATCATCTTGGCCATGAATCCCGTCATGCTTCCCACCCAACCCGACCATTTTCCCGAGCAGGCCGCCAGCTTCGCGCTCCAGGGGCCTGCCGGCAAGCTTGAGGCGATCAGCGACGTGGCCGTGCCCGAAGAGGCACGACGAGGCACCGCGGTAATCTGCCATCCCCATCCGCTGCAGGGCGGCACCATGCACAACAAGGTGGTGACGATGGTGGAGCGTTCGCTGCGCGAATCGGGCCTGGATACCGTCCGTTTCAATTTTCGCGGCACCGGCGAATCCGAAGGCACTTACGACCACGGCAACGGTGAAGGCGATGATCTGGCTGCCGTAGTGTCCTGGGTGCGCCGCTTGCGTCCGGACGATGCGCTCTGGCTGGCCGGGTTCTCGTTCGGCAGCTATGTCTCGATCCGCAACGCAATGCGGTTGCATGCAGCCGCGCTGGTCAGCATCGCCCCGCCCGCCGGCCGCTGGCCGTTCGAAGGTTTCGAGATGCCCACCTGCCCGTGGCTGGTGGTGCAGGGCGAGGAAGACGAAGTGGTCGATCCGCAGGCGGTGTTCGACTGGATCGACGGCATGGCGAAGAAACCCGAGCTGGTGCGCATGCCCGAGACCAGCCATTTCTTTCATCGTCGCCTGATGGATTTGCGCGGCGTCATCAAGCACGCCGTGCAACCGTGGCTGCCGCCGCTGCGCCAGGACTGATGTCTCGTTCGTTTTACCTGTCCGTTTCGATGCCCCGCCGCAAGCGGGTCGTCCTGAGAGTCTGTCGTACCCATGAGTGACTTCCCCCTGCTTGCGCCCAGCGCGCGTTACCACGAAGGCGTTGCCGCGCACCGCTGGGAGGCCGACCCGGCCCAGCAGGCGCTGCTGCCCGAGTTCGATCGCATGCACGGCGAACTGATCGCCGCCACCGATAACGGCAGCGGCGGTCTGTTTGGACGTCTGAAATCGCTGCTCGGCAACGACGTCCGCGAAGGCGTGCAGGGGCTGTACCTGTGGGGCAGCGTCGGGCGTGGCAAAACCTTCCTGATGGATCTGTTCGTGGCCAGCCTGCCTTCCGGCATGGCGCTGCGCCGCCACTACCATCGCTTCATGGGCGAAGTGCACGAGCAGCTGCGCGCGCTGGGCGAGCGGCAGGATCCGCTGCTGCAGGTGGCCGCCGACCTCGCCGCGCGCTGCCGCGTGCTGTGCCTGGACGAATTCCTGGTCAATGACATCGGCGATGCGATGATCCTGGGCACGCTGCTGCAGTCTCTGTTCGAGCGCGGCGTGACGCTGGTGACCACATCGAACACGGCGCCGGCCAACCTCTACAAGGACGGCCTGCAACGCGCCCGCTTCCTGCCGGCCATCGCGCTGATCGAGAAGCACTGCCGCGTGGTGCAGATGATTTCCTCGCACGATTGGCGCCTGCGCGCGCTGACCCAGGCGCCGGTGTACCTCACGCCACCGAGCGCGGAGGCCGAGCGCGCATTGACGCGCATCTTCACCAGCCAGGCGGAGGGTGCCGTGCAGGAGGGTGGCGAGATCATCCTCAATGATCGCCGGGTGCCGGTGCGCAAACGCGCTGCGAACATCCTGTGGTTCGAATTTTCCGCGCTGTGCGAGGGTCCGCGCGCAGTGTCGGACTATATCGAGCTGGCCAAGGCCGGCCCGGCGGTGATCATCTCCAACGTACCGCAGTTCACCGTCTATACCGACGATGCCGCGCGCCGCTTCGTGCAGTTGGTGGATGAGTTCTACGATCGCCGCGTGAAGCTGGTGCTCTCCGCCGCGGCGCCGATCACTGAGCTTTATGACGGCGAGCGCTTGCGCGCCGAGTTCGGGCGCACCGAGTCGCGACTGATCGAGATGCAGAGCGAGGAATACCTGGCAAGCGAACACTTGCCCTGAAGCTGGGCTCTTGTAGGAGCGCACCCAGTGCGCGACCGTCCCGCGACGGTGCACCGGCAAGCAACCGCTTTGTACGAAACCTGCCACCGGCGCGCAAAGTTTCTGCGCTGCGGCAACCCACGACGCCGTGGTCGCGCACTGGGTGCGCTCCTACATGGGCAAGCATGCGTTGCGCTGGTAACGTGAGCCTTCCCGAAACATCGGAGCCGCCATGTCCATCCTGCTCGCCGTCGCACTGCAACTAAGCCCCGCCACCGGTGCCGACTTTCAAACGCGGGTGGCCCAGGCAAAGCTGGCCGAAGGCGCCGCCACCGGGCCGGCCTATCAGAAGCAGATGTGGGACCGCATCGGCAACCCGACCACGGACGCCTACAAGTCGTGTCTTGCCAGTAATGCACCGGCCGACAAATCACCGTTCACCTTGGTAGCCAACGTGCTCGCCGACGGACGGCTCGCACGCATCGACGTGCAACCGCAGACGGGAATCGCCAAGTGCATGGCCGGCCAGTTGGCCAGTTGGACACTGCCCGCACCGCCGGCGTCGCCCACGCCTTATCCGGTCGAGATCGATTTCAGCATCAAGAAGTAAGCTGCGTGACCGATTGATGCTGCGGAATCAGATGCAGAAAATCATGCGCCCGGCCTTCCATTTGTCTGAGTGCGACGTTCCTCGCCCCTGCAGTGCTTCCGCTGACGGAGACGCTAAGCCGTATCTCACAGTTGTGATCTCGCGACACGCATGACCACAGGATTCGACCCGGTGGCGCACGCGGTGCGCTGCTACAAAGATTTGGCTGCGAGCTCTTCCACCATGGCTTCACGCATCAGGTACTTCTGCACCTTGCCGGTAACCGTCATCGGAAACGCATCGACGAAGCGCACGTAGTGCGGCACCTTGAAGTACGCCAGATGGTGGCGACAGTAGCTCTGGATCTCCGCCTCGCTCGATTCGCACCCCTCGCGCAGGCGAACCCAGGCACACACCTGCTCGCCGAATTTTGAGTCCGGCACACCGAACACTTGCACGTCCAGCACCTTCGGATGGGTATAGAGGAATTCCTCAATCTCGCGCGGGTACACGTTTTCGCCACCGCGAATAACCATGTCCTTGAGACGACCGACGATGGTGCAGTAGCCATCGTCGTCGATCACGGCGAGGTCGCCCGTATGCATCCAGCGTGCCTCGTCGATGGCCTCCCGCGTGCGCGCCTCGTCTTCCCAGTAACCCAGCATCACCGAATAGCCGCGGGTGCACAGCTCGCCCGTCGTACCGCGCGGCACAGTGCGGCCGTGCTCATCCACGAGCTTCACTTCCACATGCGGATGGATAAGGCCCACGCTGTCCACGCGACGCTCCAGTGGATCATCGGGGGTGGACTGGAAACTCACGGGGCTGGTCTCGGTCATGCCGTAGGCGATGGTGACCTCGCTCATGTGCATCTCGCTCACCACGCGCCGCATCACCTCGATGGGACACGGCGAGCCCGCCATGATGCCGGTGCGAAGCGAGCTGAGATCGAAGCGATGAAACTCCGGATGCTCCAGCTCCGCAATGAACATGGTCGGCACACCGTGCAGGCCAGTGCAACGCTCTTCCTGCACGGTCTCCAGTGTGGACAACACATCGAAGCCTTCACCCGGAATGACCATGCAGGCGCCATGCGTGACGCAGGCAAGATTGCCCAGCACCATGCCGAAGCAGTGATAGAACGGCACGGGAATGCACAGCCGATCCTGCTCGGTAAGGCGCATCGCCTCGCCGATGAAATAGGCGTTGTTGATGATGTTGTGATGCGTGAGCGTGGCACCCTTGGGTGCGCCGGTGGTGCCTGAAGTGAACTGGATGTTCACCGGGTCATCGAAACCCAGCTCGCTCTCCACCCTATGCAGCTGCGCGATCGCCTGCGCGTCGCCACGCTCAATCAGCTCGCGCCAGAGACGCGTACCTGGCGCGGCTTCCTCATCGAGCAGGATCACTTCGCGCAGCGCCGGCAGCCGTTCGCACGCCAGTTCGCCCGGGATGCAGGTGGCCAGTTCCGGTGCCAGTGCACTCAGCATGTCAAGGTAATGCGAGGTCTTGAACCGGCGAGGCAGCACCAGCGCGCGACACTTCACCTTGTTGAGCGCGAATTCCAGCTCATGCAGGCGATAGGCCGGGTTGATGTTGACCAGGATCAGCCCCGCCTTGGGCGCCGCGAACTGCAACACCACCCATTCCGCGCGATTGGGCGCCCAGATACCGATGCGATCGCCGCGTTGCAGCCCCAGCGCCAGCAGCCCTGCCGCCGCACGTTCCACTTCCGCGTGAAATTCACGATAGGTCAGGCGCACATGCTGCGAGCGCGCCACCAGGGCGGGACGGTTCGGGTACGCGGCCGCGATGCGGTTGAGCAACGACCCCACGGTGTCGCCAAGCAACGGCTGTCGACTGACGCCCTGGACATAGCTCGCCGCCCGCATCGCATCACCCTCTCTGATCGGCGATCGAGCATAGCATTCACCCTGGCGACTCGTGCCGATCTTCAACGTTTGCGGGAGCGCAGACGCGCTAGGATCAGGGCTCCTCACGTGGAGAGCTTCCATGCGCCATACCGTGCTTGCTTTTGCCCTTGCCACCGCCGTCGCCGCAGGTTCCGTCCACGCCGCCGACACCACGCAACTCGTGCAGAACGAGCTGCCTCAGGTGACCAGCTGGCGTCGCGACATCCACCAGCATCCCGAGCTGAGCAATCGCGAGACACGCACCGCCGCACTGGTTGCTGCCCAGTTGAAGAAGCTGGGCCTGGAAGTGCATACCGGCATAGCGCACACCGGCGTGGTCGGCATTCTCAAGGGAGCAAAGCCGGGGCCGAAGCTGGCCATTCGCGCCGACATGGATGCATTGCCCGTCACCGAGGAAGTGGATGTGCCGTTCGCTTCCAAAGCCAAGGGCGAATACCGCGGCAAACCCACTGGCGTCATGCACGCGTGCGGCCATGATGCGCACACCGCCATGCTGCTCGGCCTCGCCACGGTGTTGTCCGGCATGAAGAAAGACCTGCCTGGCGAAGTGATGTTCGTGTTCCAGCCAGCCGAGGAAGGTGCTCCGGCTGGGGAAGAAGGCGGTGCTTCACTGATGCTCAAGGACGGCGTGTTTCGCGATTTCAGGCCGGATGCGATGTTCGGCATGCACGTGGTCAGCGGGCTCAACGTTGGCATCGTGGCAGTGCGTCCTGGCCCCACCATGGCCGGCTCGGACGCGTTCAAGATGGTGGTGCATGGCCGCCAGACGCACGGCGCAACGCCCTGGAATGGCGTCGACCCCATTGTCACCTCCGCGCAGATCATCGAGACGGCGCAGACCATCGTCAGTCGCAAACTCGATATCGGCACACTGCCGGCCGTGCTCAGCTTCGGCATCGTCGAAGGTGGTTCGCGCTACAACATCGTGCCGGACAAGGTCGAGTTGCAGGGCACGTTGCGCACTTTCGACGCCGGCATGCGCCAGCAGGCCATCGACAGCCTCAAGGGCATCGCCGAACACGTGGCCGCAGCCAACGGCGCTACCGTGGAAACCCAGATCCCCATGGGTGACAGCAACCCGGTGCTGGTCAACGACCCCGCTCTCGCCGTGCGTGTGCGCAACAGCATCGGCAAGGCCATAGGCAGCGATCACGTGATCGAAGCAAAGCCGTGGATGGCTTCGGAAGACTTCGCCTACTTCGCCAAGGAAGTACCAAGCGTGTACTTCTTCGTCGGCTCCACATCAGCGGGACAGGACGCACTGAAGGCACCCACCAACCACTCGCCGAAATTCTTCATGGACGAAGGTGCGCTGAAAGTCGGCATGGAATCGATGTTGCAGGCCACGCTGGATTACCTCAACACGCCGGCGTCCTGACTCTTCGCTGGATGGCCACGCCAGGAGCAACGCCTGGTAACCAGTCATCACTCTTGTTCAGATGCGCCGCCGCGCCGTCCATGACCCGCAAATTGACCCGGGGAATCGACTGCGCGCCCGCTTCAAATCCAAACGAAACCGCCGCGATGGGGTGGGCGCTGGTTACTTTGATGTTGTCCATTTGCCTGGCACGTCGCGGCACTTTCCCGCCATCGCCCTCCGCTGAGGTTCCGCCATGCTGCACCGCCACACAGCCAACTTTGTAAAAAGCATACCTTGGCGTATTGCGCGCATCGGTGAGAAACGCGATCTTTAGTCCCTGGCGGCCCAGCCGCATTGACTGTTTTTGCGAGAAGATTTGATGATTCAGTTGCGCCGTGATCGCCTCCGCACCGTGTCGGACGAAGATGTTGTGGAAGGAGTGGTCGATGGCCTGAAAGAAGGCACCTTGCATGGCTGGGCCTGGTTTCCCCGCAAACCAGGGGTGGCAGCTAGGGTTATCGTACGTGCCGGCAATAACGTGTTGGCCGAGGCTGATGCCACTGCATTTCGCGCCGACCTGGCGGCAGCAGGCAAGCGTGATGGCTATTGTGCGTTTGCTCTCGCGCTTCCGTCGTTTCCCGAAGAAGTCACCACCGTTACCGTAACGGTTGCTGCACGGGAGTTGACGGGTAGCCCGCTAAAGCTACCGGCGACACCCGTGCCATCGACAGCTGAAGGCATGCCGGATGTGTTGCCGCTGCCGCTCGGCAGCAAGCGGCTGCGTGGCTCGTTGGATGCCTGTGGCCCTTCGCGCATTCGCGGCTGGGCCCATTGGCTGGATGCGGCGGCTCACCCGGTCACCTTGCGCTTGCTTGAAGGTGAGCGCGAATGGCTTCGCTTCGAAGCGAGCCAATGGCGCGCCGATCTTGCCGAACTCCGCCAAGGTGATGGCAGCTGCGGCTTCGACCTGCCGCTACCAGAGCAACTTTGCGACGGCAGGCTGCATACACTGGAACTGCGAACGGTCGATGACGACGCATCACCCCTGGCCACATCTTTCCGCATGCGGGCCGCGCCGGCACAGACGACCGCCAAGGCATCGGCCAGGTGGTCGCCGGAGCCGCTGCTGCGTAATGCGGGCGGCGGTACGCTGACCCTCTCGGTGATCGTCAATTTCTACAACATGCCGCGTGAAGCGGCACGCACGCTGACGTCGCTGAGCCGTAGCTACCAATCCGATATCGGTGATCTGGATTATGAAGTGCTGTGCGTCGACAACGGCTCGCAGCCTCCGCTCGATCCGGCGTGGATCGCCGGCTTTGGTCCCGAGTTTCGATTGATTCGCCCATCGCGCCTGCACTCGTCACCCTGTTCGGCCATCAATGCGGCAGCCATGGAAGCGCGCGGACGTTACCTGGCCATCATGATTGATGGCGCCCACCTGCTGACGCCAGGCGTATTCCGCGAGGCTACGCAGGCTTGGCATGAGCAGGCCGATGCCGTGGTCGCGGTGCGCCACTGGTTTATCGGCGGTGACCAGCGCTGGCTCGCCATGGCTGGCTACGGCACCGAACAGGAAGACCGCCTTTTCGAGCGCATTCGCTGGCCCAACAACGGCTACGAGTTGTTCCGCATCGGCGCACCGATTGGCGAGAGTCCCGAACCGTGGTTTGACGGCCTGAGCGAGAGCAACTGCCTGATGTTGCCAACGGCACTCTATGACCGCATGGGTGGCATGGACGAGGCATTCGACGAGGCCGGCGGCGGCTTTGCCAATCTGGATCTGTGTCGCCGCGCCAGTGTGATGGCCGAAGGGCCGCTGGTCTCATTGATCGGCGAAGCCAGCTTCCACCAGTTCCATGGCGGCACCACCACCAACGTGGACGACGCTGCAAAAGACCTGCGCGTGCGCAGCTATGCGCGTGCCTACCGCACGCTGCGCGGCGAGGAATTCACAAGCATTCACCGCTCTCAGCTGCAGTACCGCGGTCGCATGCCATCGGAGTTCGCCACGGGCGTGCGTCAACGCGTGCTGTTGCCGATGCGAATGGAAGTAACAGAGCAAGTGCGGCCTGGGCAACTGGCGCTGCATTTTGATGATGGCGCGCAGGCCTACCTGCAATCGGTCTACGGTGAAGCCGCATTGCACCGCGACGTGACGTGGCTGGGTCACCCGGTGGGCGTAGCACCGGCGGATTTGATCAGTCTGCAGGACATCATCCACCGCGTGCGCCCGGATGCCGTTATTGCAGTGAACTCGCTGGGCGGCCTGACGCACTTCCTGGCGAATGCGCTGCAGGCAGCCGCATGCGAAGGCGCGCGCATTCTGCACGTCAATCCAAACGACGCGGCGGCGCTGCCGCCAAACGTAACCGTGCTGCATGGCAACCCGCAGGACCCCCACACGTTGGCCACCGTGCGGCACTGGACTGGGTCGGCCGAATCCGTGCTCGTCCTGTTTGCCACCGAGCCCGCCGATCAATTCACCAAGGATGCGCTGCATGCATACGGCACCCTTGTTTCACACCGGTCCTACCTGGTGTGCCTCGGCACGCTGTTTGGCCAACCATGGCTGGGTTACTCCAAGCACCAGCACTTGCGTACCATCCAGGATTTCATCGAAAGCGAGGCCGCGTTCGTCATCGATCGCAGCTGCCATCGCCAACTACTCAGCACCTGTCCTTCCGGCTACCTGCGCAAGGTCGGCGGCGCGATTACCGCGGCCAGCTATGACCCTGCGCTCGACGACATTGCCGTCGTGCCATCCACATCTTCGGAGACTTTCGCGTGAACCGCTTCTGGCATCGTTACATCAAGCCGCTGATCGAAACTGCGCAGCCGCGACGCCTCATTGAGATCGGCGCCGACCGGGGCTGGAACACACGCAACATTCTTGACTACTGCCGGGAGACTGGTGCGCGTGCCGACATCATCGACCCGGCGCCACAGCCTAGCTTGCATCAAGTGCTGGCAGATTTCGGTCCGGCTGAATTTCGCTATCACCCGCTCAAGAGCGTGGCGGCGATTCCGCAACTCGACACACCGGATATCGCACTGATCGACGGCGACCATAACTGGGCCACGGTCTACAGCGAACTTACCCAGCTGCATGCGCGTGCCGAGCAGCAACAACTGCCACCTCCGATCGTGTTGGGGCACGACGTGGCGTGGCCGTATGCGCGGCGCGACATGTACTACAACCCCGACGATCTGGAGGCCTCGCAAAAACACGCCTACGCCTATCGCGGCATGCTGCCAGGCGTCAATGAACTGGTCGAGCACGGCATGAATGGCGTGTTGGCCAACGCCCTGCACGAGGGTGGCCCCCGTAACGGTGTGCTTACCGCCTACGAGGACTACATGGCCAGCTCGGGCATCGACTACACGTTCCGCAAGCTGCCGTTCTTCAATGGACTGGGCATCCTGATTCCGGCCGCCCGCATGACGCCAGCCCTGCAGTCTCTGGTCGACAGCTTCTTCACGGCCGAGAGCCTGCTCGAGGCGAGCATGGCGCTGGAAGCAGACGGCATGCACCTGCGCGCCATTCTCGCCCAGACCGAATCGTGCCTCACGCGCCGCACCGAAGCGCTGGAGCGTGCCCGCGAAGCAGTCGAAGTGCAGCGGCAGCGCATCATCGAGCTGGAGCAACAGCTGGCAGCTCGCAACCCTACCGCCGCGTGATCATTCAGAGGCGCAGCGGCACTTGCTGCGCCGGGTAGGCCGAGGGCGCAAAGAACCAGGATTCGATCGCGTAGCGATCCTTGGCGATACCTGCCGGAACGCCCGTGCGATGCAGAAAAAGGTGATCGAACAACAACGCGTCGCCGGGCGCGAATCGCGGGCTCACCGTTGACAACCCCTCGGCCGCCTCCGTCACCATGCCCGGCCCCACCGACCAGCCAAAGTTTGCGCCGTGACTGCCGGTAGGCAGCACGCGAGAAAGCCGACGAGGCAGAATCTCAAGCCCGGACGCATCTTCGCCGCAATGTGACAGGCTCAGCCACAGATTCACGCTGCGAACCTCTGCACCCATGAATGCGCCATCCTGATGCCAGTCGGCCTCGCGCTGGCTGGCCGGAACGCAACGCAACGTGGATTTGCCCACCGACAGCAGCGGACGCTCACCGAAATAGCCGGCAATGGCGTCGACCACTCCGCAGGCCTCAAACAGCGTCGTCACCTCGTGCAACATACGCGGCGAATCGGCTGTCCATACACCGCCAGAACCTTCGATCCAGTAACGCGCTTCGGCCAGGTCGCAGTCTTCGCGCAACGGCAGGCGCGCATACCACGGAGAAATCGGCTCGCCGCCGCCGCGATTGTGCCAATCCATGCAATCGTCGATGGCCTTGCGGATGCCGCCAGCTAGCCGTGCCGCGGTCTCGGGCGACAACAGGCCTCGCACAAGCAGCGCGCCGTGGCGGCGAATGCCCGCCACCAGATGGGCCGCGTCGAGCTGCTCGGCGGCGATTTCCGGCACGCCACCCACGCCGGCGAACGGGTCGGGCAGCGCGTCGGCCCATGGATCGCCCGCAGTCGACTGCGGTGGCTGCTCGACATAGGCAAGGTAACGGCATTCGGCCAGCAACCGTTCCAGCTGCATGTCGTTGCGCCCCTGCAATGCCTCCACCAGCACGGCGATCGCGTCGACATGCCGACGCTCGTGCATCAATGCACGCACGCGCGCAAGCAGACCCGTCTCTGCTTCACAAGCTGCCATTGGCTATCTCCACATTGACTCCTGTCGCCTCGCCAAGCCTCAACCCATTGGCCGGCTCCGGTAACGAAAAGCCCGGTGCATCGCCGGCAAGCGTCTCAGCGGGAACAACTGGCGACGGCCACTCGCGCGGGGGAAAGGCGAGGGTAAATGGCTCACCCGCCAGCGTCAGGTTGGGGTTATAAGCCGGGTCAATTTCGAGCCTGTCTCCCCAGCGACGCTTCATCAACTCCACTTCGCGCTGGAAGCGCGCGCCCTTCTCAGGCGTGTTCTCCTGGCCTCGCGACGCCGACTCGTGATGCGTCAGCTCGGCAAACGGCGTCCAGATGTTGGTGTAGCCACGTTCGCGCAAGCGCAGGCAGAAATCGACATCGTTGAACGCGACGGCAAGCGTTTCATCCAGGCCTCCCACTTCCAGATAAACCGCACGTCGCACCACCAGACACGCGGCAGTCACCGCACTCATCGACTGGGTAAGGCGCGCGCGCGACATCTGCCCCGGATAACCTTTGGGCATGCCGCTATAGGGATGCGCGGCCACGCCGTGCACGCCAGTCACGACACCCGCATGCTGGATGCCGCCATCGGGGTAGTACAGCATCGCCCCGACCGCGCCAACATGCGGTCGCAGGGCGTGGCTGACCAGCTCCTCCAGCCAGTCCGCGGTGATGACCTCGATGTCGTTGTTGAGCAGGCAAACAAGTTCGCTGGTGCACTGTTGAACGGCAGTGTTGTTGATATGCGAGTAGTTGAACGGGTAGTCGTGTGACAAGACGCGCACGCGCGCATCTTTCGTTACGGCGGCGAGGTAATCCAGCGTCTTGGCGTCGGCCGACTGGTTGTCAACGATGACAATCTCGTAGTTCGGGTAGCTCGTGCGCAACAGGATCGAATCCACGCACTGCCGCAACAGCTCCACCCGGTCTCGCGTCGGAATCACGATGCTCACCTTCGGCGGCAACTGCGGCAATGGATGGCGCACGCGAAACATGCCAAGGCAGCCGTCAATTTCCATCACTGCGGTATCGGAATCCCCCAACCGCTGAAAATGTTCACGCACGGCGCGTAGTCCGGCGTCATGCGCGTAGCCTTTCTGTGCCACGCCCTGCGCTGTCGAGCCTTGCACGGCACGCCAGTGATAGAGCACCCTCGGTACGTGGCCAATCTCGTGGGATCGCAAGCGCTCGATGCAACGCAGCGCCAGATCCCAGTCCTGGCTGCCTTCCAGCCCTTGGCGAAAGCCACCGACGGCATTCACCAAGGCGCGCTCATAGACACCCAGGTGGCTGACACAGTTCTGGCCGTAGAAAAGGTCTGGATTCCAGTCCGGCTTGAAGTACGGATCGTAGCGCCTGCCTTCGGTGTCGATCTTGTCTTCGTCCGAATAGGCCATCCGCCATTGCGGGTGCTGCTGCAGCGCCGACACCATGATGGCAAGTGCCTGCGGGTGCAGCTCGTCATCATGATCAAGCAACGCCACATAGTCTCCACTCGCCATAGCCAAGGCGCTGTTCGAAGCGGCGGATATGTGACCGTTGTGCTCGCGCCAGTCAACTCGGATGCGTGAATCGCGGGCGGCATATTCCTCCAGCACGAGACGCACCTGCGGTTCCGTCGAGGCATCGTCGGCGACGCACAATTCCCACAGGGCATAGGTCTGCGCGAGCACGCTGTCCAGGCAACGGCGCAACCAGATTTCGGGCGTGTTGTAGGTTGGAAGCAGGATCGATATGAGGTGCGACTGCTTGGCGTGCGTCTCCGTGACGCTTGCTCGGCCATACAGGTCTATCCAACGCTCATAAGCCGCCAGAGGTGCTCCCTGCCGCGCATAGCATCCGTGCAACCACGCCGCAAAGGCGCCGACGCCATTCCGGCGCAAGCGACGCCATGCCTCGATCAGCACGCCATCGGGGTAAGCTGCAACCTCGTCGCCGTGCCGATATACATCACGCAACATGCGCCACGCCGCGCCCCCGCGGGACAACGGCATCAGCTCGAAACCTCGCACGCGAATCGTGCACGGACCCTCTGCGGGATCGAAACGCAATGCGCGAACGTCGTGTGGCAGCAGTACGACACCCGCATGGCGTCGCCGCCCCGCACGAATAAAGCCAAGCTGCACCGACCAGGCCTCATGCATGCCCTGTCCAAAATCGAGATACAAGCGTGGCGCCATGCGGCTTGGATCATCTCCTTCCATCTCGATCGACAGCCGATACCAGCCGGCGCGCAACGGGAACTGGTCGGTATAACAGGCAAAATGCGGATCGTTGCCCGTGGCACTCCATGTATCCGGCGCCAGCAGTTCCAGCTCGCGCAGGGGGTGCATGCCCAGCCGGCCACCGCATACGGGCCAAAGCCGGTGACGCAGCCAGCGACGCCATTGTTGCGGAATCAGGAGATGGCGAAGTGACATCAGCCGGCACCTCGCTTGAACCAGGACAGGACATTACGACTTGCCAGCTTGCTCAGGCTTTGCTCGACCTGTTCGATGCGCCCCCTGAGCGCCCTGATCTCTGCGTTGCTATCGCGCATGTCCATCCGTTGCCGTGAGAGCTCTGCCATGTCGCGCACAGATTTCGCGTGGCGCTCCATCAATTGACGGGCAGCTGGATCGTCCAGCACGATTTCGTAGGCGATCCTCGCTGTGACTTCGAGCGCACCGTCACCCTCCAGAACTTCCAACGCGCTTCCAACTTCAAATTCGAGGTAGGGATCATTGTCGAACCCGGCCATGCGCAAGCCATCGTCGCGCAAGCCGGGCAGAAATTCTCCGTGTACGAAACCAAGGCGACCGGAGAGATTCTCCAACGGCATGGAGGAACCACCGTCCCGCTTTACGCTGACGCGTTGCAGCTCGTATACGCCGGGGAAATCGGAAAAGTCCAGGCGCAAGTAGTCAGGGCGAACGCCTGGCGGCAGTCGAAATCGCACGTCGACCTGTCGGTCTGCGGCATCCAGGATCACGGGGACTGAGCGGCCGTCGTCGTACCCCTCATGACGTTCCCGGTAATAGAGACGACAAACGATCGGCTGTCGCTCCGGCAAAACTCCGCCGACGGGTCTTCCATCGACTCCCACCAGCGTTGCCGCCAAGGCCTCAAAGAAATGTCGCATCACCGTCGGCTCGTCGCGCGCCTGCCGCACAAATGCCGCGAACGCTTCAGGCACGTCATCGCCGACGATGACGACGCCAAGGCCGTTGCTGTGCATGAAATCGAAGCAGGTGTATTGCGCGGCCAGCTCGTCGAAGAATCGTCGCACGCCAAAACCACGCTCATCCACGCTCGTGTCATGCAGCAACACGACTGCACGCCGGCTCAGTTTACTGCGCCAGCTTTCGAAATCGTGGCGCACGGCGTCGTAGGTGTGAAGGCCATCGATATGCAGCAGGTCGATGCTACCGTCGGCAAAATGGTCGACGGCGACATCGAAATTCATGCGCAGCAGCTGCGAGAAATCGCCGTACAACGGATCGTGACGACCGCGCAGCGCGTCGTAAACTTCCTCGCTATAGCGCGAGGCATGTTCATCACCTTGCCAGCTGTCGACTGCCCAACAACGGGTTGGCAGGCCCAGTCCGCGCACGGCCTGACAAAACGCCAGGTACGAATTTCCCGAATGCGTGCCCAGCTCGACGACACTTAGCGGCTTGAGCAAGTCCATCGCCAGGTAAGCGAACGGGATATGCCCGACCCAGCCATAGGGCGCCACGATGCGCGGCTTCATCAGGATGGCCGGGTGCGCCTCCAGGCGAAACTCATTGCTCATGCGTTACATGCTCCAACCTGATATCCAGCATGGGCAACCCCACCAGTCCAGTTACGTACGAGCCACCCAGGGCCGAGAAACGCAGCGCTTCATGCAGCCAGTGTTGAATCACATGCTGGTCCTGGGTTCCCTCGGCCACGCCAACGGCCACGAAGTAATCGCCATTGCCCAATCGCGGCATCTCGAAACGGAACAAGGCGCGGAACGACTGCCCGGCCGACACCGCAAAACCATCTTCATGCACGAACACGGTGTTTTCGCCAAACAGCAATTGGCCGAGTCTGTCTTTCACGTAGAAGCCGACGATGACGCTATCCATGGCGACTTCGGCCTGCAACTCGATTTCGAGCTCAACACTCTCGCCCGCGTGAACGGTAAACACCGCCTCGCCACTCTCATTGCGTAGTTGCGCATGGACAACCCGGGCGTGACATTCGCCAAAGCCCTCCGCTTCAGGGTTGAAGGGGAAGATGTGAATATCGTTGCGCAGCACCGAACGGTCGATCAGCTCTTGCCTGGCCTGGACTTGTCGACTGCGGCGCCGTTGCACTGGCGCCTTTGGCTGTGACTTGCGCGCGCCAACATGGCCCTGTCGCTCTATCAGTGCGGCCTCCAGGTAGGACTCCATGACCGTTCGCGCTTCGCCTACACGCTGGATCCGCCCATGTTCCAACCAGATGGCGCGGTCGCACAGACTGGTGACGGCGCCCCCGTCGTGGCTGACAAACAGCATGGTGCCGCGCTTGCGGAACTCGCGCAGGTAACGCATGCACTTCTGCATGAAAAACGCGTCGCCAACTGCCAGCGCCTCATCAATGATCAGCACGTCGGCGTCGACATGCACCACCACCGCAAATGCCAGACGCATCACCATGCCGGTGGAGTAGTTGCGTACAGGCTGATCGACGAACTCGCCGATGTCGGCATAAGCGAGAATGTCGCCGATGCGCGCGTCGATCTCAGCGCGACTCAGGCCGAGGATCGATGCGTTGAGATAGACATTCTGGCGCCCCGTGAACTCGGGATTGAAGCCGCTACCAAGCTCCAGCAACGCCGCCACGCGACCGCGCACAGCGACATTGCCCTCGGTGGGTTTCAGAGTTCCGGCGATGAGCTGCAGCAAGGTGGACTTGCCCGCGCCATTTCTACCGACGATGCCAAGGGTTTCCCCGCGGCGCACCTCGAAGCCCACTTCACGCAACGCCCAGAACTCACGATAGAAGCGATGCCGGCCACCCACCAGGCTTTGCAGCATGCGGTGCACAGGCTTCTCGTAGAGCTGATAGCTTTTGCCGAGGCCATGCACCTCGATCGCCACCTCTTTGGCTGCCGCAGGTGACGGCAACATGGCTTCGGCAGGTTCAGAGGACATCGGCAAATCCATCCCGGGTACGCTGGAACCAACCATAACCGAACAGCAACACCGCAAGCGCCACCAGGGTGTACATGCCCAGCGCGTGCCAGTCGGGCGCGTGGCCAAACAACACCACGTCGCGCGTCTGCTCAATGATCAAGGTCAGCGGGTTCCAATGCAGCCACGAGCGATACGGCTCGTGCAAATTCGACGCCGGATAGAACACCGGACTCAGGAACATCAGGATGGCGGAGATCACCCCAGCCACTTGGGCAATGTCGCGAATGAACACACCCAGTGCCGCCATCAGCCAGCAGACGCCGCACAGCAGCAACACGTAGGGTGCGAACACGAAGGGGAGATAGAGCAGGCTCGCGTGCAGCGAATGCTGTGTCAGCAGTACGAAACCCAGCAGCACAATCACGCTAAGCAAGGTATTGAACAACGAAGAGGCGACCGTCACGCACGGCAAAATGGCCAGGGGAAACACCACGCGCTTGACCAGATTGCTCTGCGAAACGATCACCGTGGGCCCCCGCGTGATGCACTCCGCCATCAGTGAATGGACAATCATGCCGGAGAAAATCATCAGCGAAAAATCCGCGCCTGCGGCCAGATTGGGCCAGCGCATGCCGAGAAATTCGCGAAAGGCCAGCGTGTAGACGCCGAGCATCAGTAACGGATTGAAGAAGGACCACAACAGTCCGAGAAATGAGCCGCTGTAGCGACTGGCGATATCGCGCTTGAGCAGCTCCAGGAAGACATCACGCCTCATCCAGGCTCTTCCCAACAGGGATTTCTGTGCCTTATCCATCATTGTTCCAACCTCAGGCCAATTGTCTCAGGGGTCGGCCGGACCCTTGCTGTGGAGAGAAACCGGTTGTTTGTGCAGGACGGTTCCCCTTGGGCCTCGTTGCTTCCACTCCCGGAGCGATACACCCTGGAATTTCTTCAGACCAGGCAATCAGGCAGCGCGAGTCGCCCCCAACTACCGACTCGGCCGTTTGCGAACTCGCCATTCCCCGGAAACAGACACTCCGGCGGCTTGCATCCATCAACAGTGGCATCGAGGAGACACTTACATTCCGGAAAATCAGGGCCTCAGTATCCTGAAAGGCCCCCGGGAAGTACACACGATTTCCCGGGCTATCGACACATCGGCCCAGCCCCAAAACCATCGGTCGCGACAACCATCGTTTGACTGGACTGCCTTCCACGCGCGAATCAGGCACGTGCGGGAGCTGCCACGAGAACTCGGCCAGTCCCTTGCGAGGGACTGCGGTAAGGAGGCGGCCGATCCAACGGCTTTACTTTGGGGACCGATACCCAGTCCAAAGCTGGGGCCCTCGATATCGCTGGCTCGCGATGGAGCCCACCATCCGCCCCACCTCAACGTGCCAGCCTCGAGATACCAAACAGCCAGTCACACCAAGGAATACGTCATGAGGCCTGCACGCACGGGTGATTGGCGTGGCGAACCCGCTCAGGCCAAAGCACTGGCGTCGCGCACGCTTTCAGCCATGACGTGCACACCACCGTGCCGCCCGGCCTCGCCAAGGTATGGTCCGGCATGAGGAGAGACCCGCCTGGCGAAGTGATGTTCGTGTTCCAGCCAACCGAGCAAGGCGCTTCGGCTGGTGAAGAAGACGATGCTCAACGCCGGCATGGAATCGATGCTGCAGGCCACGCTGGGCTACCTCAACACGCCGGCGTCCTGAGTCTTCCCTGCCCGCGGGACTTGCGGCTCCGGTCGCTACCAGATGCCCGGAAGCAGCCGGAAGCGCACCTGCCTGCGATATGCCGCGTAACCAGGCAGCTCGTGCTGCAACTGTTGCTCTTCGTCCACCAGACGAACGGCCAGCATCAGCGTTGCCGGGACGGCAGCCAACCAGGCCCATAGCGAACCAAGCGCAATCGGGGTCACCAGAAAAGCCACGGCACTGGCGAGATACATGGGATGACGAACCCACGCGTACGGGCCGGTGGACACAACCGTCTGATCGGGCGCGACCTCCACGACACTTCCCGTATAGCTGTTCTCCCTGAAGACGAAGAAGATCAGCAATAGCGCGGCGATCAGCAAGCCATCCGCCAGCAATGACATGGCCCCGGGCAGGCGTGACCACGACCATCGATGGTCGAGCCCCGCGACGATGAAGATCAAACCGATACACACGCCCGAAATGGACTGGGTGATCTGCTGGTTGCGCGAACGCTCGGCCGCGGGGCCGGCCTTGAGGCGTCGGCGGACCAGTTCCGGATCATGTCGGAGGAAGTACCCGGTATTGAAACCGGTTGCGACGGCGTACACGGCCCAGTAGAGCCACGCCTGCCAGTACTGAAGCGTCCATGCCGATACGAACAGCAGCAGGCCAAGTATCAGCTGCGTATTCAGCACACCGGCCCAGGCACTCGAAGATAAATTCTTCATGGTGTGATGGCTTCAAGCGGAACCGGATCACCACAAGATGCCACGTTGCAACGGCACTCCCGCTTGCCTCGACAATGTCTATGCATGACCAAGCACTCGATGAGGCTGGTAGGGCGCTTCAAGATTCGCGCATTCCTCAGGCGACAGTGTCAGTGCCATCGCCTCAACCGCCTGTTCGAGATGCGACAGCTTGGTGGCACCCATGATCGGCGCGCTCACGCCTGGCTGATGCAGCAACCATGACAGCGCCACTTGTGCCTGCGCGACACCGCGATCGCTGGCGAGCTGTGCCACGACATCAACGACCCGATAGTCGTGGTTCGCGTAATACAGCTCGTGGGCAAAGGTGTCGTTGTCTGCGCGCGTGGTCGTCATTTCACTGCGAGGTCGCGTCAAAAAACCCCGGGCCAGCGGACTCCATGGAAAGATCGCCACGCCTTCCGCACGGCAAAGCGGCAGCATTTCCCGCTCTTCTTCACGGTAAACCAGGTTGTAGTGGTTCTGCATCGAAATGAAACGGGCCCAGCCGTATCGCTCGGATGTCATCAGCGCCTTCTGGAACTGCCAGGCATACATGCTGGAAGCGCCGATGTAGCGCGCCTTGCCGGAACGCACAATATCGTTGAGCGTCTCGAGCGTTTCCTCGATCGGCGTTTCGTCGTCCCAACGATGGATCTGGTACAGATCGACGTAGTCCATGCCAAGGCGTTGCAGCGACGCATCGATCGCATCCAGCAAGTGCTTGCGTGACAGTCCCCGCTGATTCGGCCCCGTGTCGGTGGGATAGAACACCTTGGTGGCGACCACCACTTCGTCTCGGCGCGCGTAATCGCGCAAGGCCCGCCCCAACACACGCTCACTTTCTCCGCCGGAATACATATCCGCGGTATCAAAGAAGTTGATGCCGAGTTCCAGCGCGCGCCGGATGATCGGCCTGCCCTCCTCCTCGGTCAGTATCCAGGCCTTGGCTGTCGGTGTGCCATAGCTCATGGCGCCGAGGCACAACCGTGAAACCTTAAGACCGCTGCGTCCAACGTTGACGTACTGCATGACAACTCCCGCCTGCCAATTAGCTGGCTGGCCGATGAAGCGCAACGCCAGATGCCACCAGCGCCACACCGACGCCTTCGGCAAACGAGGGAATCTGGCGAAGAACGATGATGCCGATGATCACCGCCGTCGCCGGCAGCAATGCAACGAACAACGCATAGGTCGACCGTGGCAGGCGGCTCATCGCCAACTGGTCGAGCACATAGGGAATCACCGACGAACTGATGCCGACCGCAATACCTGCACCCAAGGCGATAGGGTCGAGCAACGCGGGAGCGGCATCGCGAAAACCCAGCGGGGAGATGATCACGCCCGCCAGCATCATGGAGGCACCGAGTCGATCGATAGGACTGGTCGCTGGGTCGGCCCTGGCGACGTCATGCGCCAGCACGATGTACAGCGTGAAGAGAATGGCGTTGGCGAAAGCCCATACAAAAGCCATGGGCGTGCCCGCGAGCCGAACCTCCGTCAACAGATAGACCCCGCCCACGGTCACAACGAGCGCCGCCAGATTGCGCGTCGAACGCGCGCCCGCCAGCGCCAACGCCACCGGCCCGGCAAACTCGATAGCCGCCA
The DNA here is from genome assembly GCF_057787755.1 of Dyella sp. OK584. Taxonomy (NCBI): domain Bacteria; kingdom Pseudomonadati; phylum Pseudomonadota; class Gammaproteobacteria; order Lysobacterales; family Rhodanobacteraceae; genus Dyella; species Dyella sp. OK584. The sequence continues at coordinate 1,465,897 of NZ_CM173542.1, read as the reverse complement.
CCGTGCCCAACGGCAACTCGGCGATGGCCCGGTAGAAGCAATAGTTCATGGTCGCGAAAACGGCGCCGAGTGCAGCAATCGTCCATCGCGTACGGTTCGTTGCCGCCAGGAAGGCCCGCCAGGGCCGCCGCCAGAATGCAAACACCAGCGCGGCAGAGACGATGCGCAACCACGCAACGCCCGCGACCGGCACGCGAGCAAAGAGAAGCACCGCAAACGAAGGCCCCAGGTAGTGAAAAATCGCGCTACCTACGAAAAACGCCTGTGGTGGAATCCGCCGTGCGAGCGGCGCCAGCCTTGATCTGTTATTACCATCTATCGCGCTCATGATGGTGAAGTTTATAGACCCATAAACCTCACCAGTCAACAATAAATAGATGGTAAACTTGGCACATGGATGCGATCGACCTCAACCCTGGCGACTACCAGGGCACGTACAAGCTCGTGGGCGGCCGGCTCTGCCTGGATTTCGTCAACACGATCAGCTGGCCGGAGACGGACCAGGCACACGACTGGCTGACGTCCCCAGAGAACGTCAAGCACTGGTTCGCAGCGGTCGACCTGCCCTTCCCGCGCGGCAAGGACATTGAACTTCAAACCTTGCATGAGGCGCGCCGGTTGCTTGCCGCTGTGCTCACACCATTGGCACACGCGGAGCAGCCAAAAAATGTCGCCATCGCGGACCTGAGCAAAGCGGTGGCAAGAGCCAACCAGGGGCGCGTCATCGACCCCGCCACGCTTGCCTGGCGCTGGCCATCGCCGCACAACACGGCGGACGCGTTGTCACCCATCCTGATCGACGCCGCCGAACTGGTCACTGCGGGCAATCACGACCGCTTGCGCCACTGCCCCTCATGCGACTGGCTGTTCGTGGATCAAACCCGCAACGGCCAACGCCGCTGGTGCGACATGGCCGACTGCGGCAGCCGGGACAAGGCACGCCGTTACTATCATCGGTCGAAGTCGTAACGCAGTAGATCAGTCAGCCTGCTTTCGGCCAGCAGCGGACCCTGCGCACGCACAGCGGTTCTTTCATGGAAGGGACGGAAAATGAAATTTCTGTCTGTATGAAATAACGATATCGCCGCCCACCCTGCACGTGGTGTTTTCGATGGCCTCGGTTGCCGATGAATCGTGGAGTTCAAAAACGACGTACTGGGCCTCAAAGCGATGACCCGTGCCTTTGTCGAGCGGAAGCTCAAAAGTGAACTCTTTGACGCTTGACTTAGCCGCACCATCAGGATTGCCCTCAAGCGTCGGCATCGAACTTGTCACAGTGCAAACAAGCTTCGTTCCTGGCTCAGCATTTTTGTAGTCAAATTCGATGCCGGTCCACGTGCATGGCACTTCTCTCTTGTCATAGACGCAGGATCCCTGGTCAACGACAAAGATGTCTTCGGTGGGGTGGCAAACAAACCCGGGACTGCCAGCTCTGACCTCCGTCTTGATACAAGCAAGGCCAGTCTTGACGTTGGTAATTTCAATCGCGTGGACGTCGGTTATTGCGGAGCCAAAAACCAACGCCGTCAAAACAAACAGTAGTCCGCGCATCTCCCCTCCATAGCATCCATTGGCTGGTCATCATCAAGCTAGGCTGGAATGGTCGCCTTGGGTCGCTAGCGGACCTTTCCAGTCTCTATGACGATTGCACTTTAACGTCTCGCGCCGAGCGAATGCAGACCATCTGCATTTCACCCTGTTTGGCCTTGGTAACGGGGCAAACTTCCAAGTCTGCGATGGCAGACTGATCAAAGGTGACCACTCCTTTGATGTTCGCTGGGGCGTCTTCATCCTCCGCTGGAACTACCCCGAGCAACCTTTCAGAACCGATCTGCCAAATCCGCATCGACGGGGTTCCGTTGTAAAGCGAAACGCGCCCTCGCAGGGTAAAGCACTTTCCACCGATGACGGGTGCTTCTTCGCATGCCAATACGACACTGGCCACAGAGCCCAAAGCTAGCGCGAAGCAAACGGAGCCCGCCATCTTCTCCAGCCACGAAATCACCATCCCAAAGACTCCCTCAAACCTCTTGATAAGGTCCGTTTCGGGTCGGAAGCAGACATCTCGCGCCTATGCAGGTCACTGGCCTGAACGGCTGTGCTTCAGGCCTTCTGCAAGCGATTCAACATTGCGAATCCAGGCGGCAAACAAATCCTCATCCTCTTCCCAAAGCTCTCTGAGTTCGCTGGACTCGCCACATACCCGCAGACAAGCCTTTGAACCAAGTTCAGCCAGCGAGGAAAAGTCAAGCCTGGAAAGTCTCTCGCGCCAACTTATCCGGGCTTCGGTTTCGTCATCGTCCAACGGCTCCCCGCTTTTCGCAGAGACGATGACCGCCGCAGAAGCGAGCACCGCTTGGCCAGCGTCATATTCCAAGTAGTCCGCAGCAAGTGCGGTCTCGAACGCTTCCTGCATGACAACCCGTGGGTCGGCCTGCGGGATTAGCTGCTCTTCGAGGAAATCCAAAGCGGAGTCGTCCTCGAAGACTTTCGCACCCCAAGCGCCCATGCGCCCCTCCATAGGTGAATAGTTGTCTGAAACACCAAAATAGCCGGCTCGCGACTACTCCGAAAGTCGACTCTGATCGCCCCTTACAGAGGTCCGCTTCGGGTTGCGGATTCAACCGATCGACGCAACACCCTGCAGCAACGGCGCGCGGAGCGGTGCGGCGTAGGCAATATCTACCTACGCCGTACCGCTTCGCTCATTCATGCACATACCTCAGCGCTTACTTTCGCGGCGCAATAATCTCGTCCAGGTAATTGGGCGTGCCTTCAACGCGCACGAGGTGCGGGTATTGCAAGCCGTCGTGATAATCCACCGGCACCGTGCGATAGCCGCCCTGGTACTTCAGCAGTAGTTGGATGGGCGCCTTGCTCGACTTGGCGGCTGCGATTGCACTCTTCAGCACGTCGCTAGAATAGGTCTCGCCGTTCACCGCGACCAGGGTGGCGCCAGTGCTGACGCCGGCCTTGAACGCTGGTCCGTTCCAGCGCACGTCATTGACCTCATTCTTGTCGTTCATCGTCAGGCCGATTGACCAGGCGAAGTTGTACAAGTGTCGGGACGGTTCCTGTCGGCTGTTGTACTGCTTCTCGAACTCGCTTTCCTTGTCGGTGTAGACCAGCTTCCAGCCGGTGGCCGCGATGCCGTTCTCCAGCGGCGGATCGAGCGTACTGACGCGGGCGCGAAGGAAGCTCGCCCAGTCATACGCGACTACGCCATTCAGGGCCGCCACCACGTCGTCAAAGACATAGGTCTTGGTGACGTAGCTTCCGTTGTCGACGCCGAAGAACGCGCGCGCAAAATCATCAAGCGATTTGTGGTCATTCGTGAGGGCGCGCAGCTTGGCGTCCACTTCCAGCCACATCATCTGACCGCCGCTGTAGTAGTCCTCGCTCATCTGCCAGCTTCGGTACGGCAGGCTCGAGCGACGGGCGGCGGTGGGGTCGTTGGTGGTGTCTTCAAGCGTGCGCCACTTGAAACCTTCGCGGTTACGGTCGTAGTTGGCCGCCACCATGGCCATCGCGTCGCGGAACTGCTGCGGCGTCCACATGCCGGCGCGTGCGGTCAGCACGTAACCCCAGTACTGCGTCTGCCCCTCATACACCCACAGTAGTGAATCGCCCATCGGCACGTTGAAGTTGGGCGTCCACAGGTCGGCCGGACGACGGAACTTGCCGTTCCACGAATGCGCGTACTCATGAGCCAGCAGGTCGCGGTCAGGCGCGGCGTCCTTCCATTCGGTGAAGTAGTCGGTGCCCAGACCATCCTCACTGGACTGGTGATGCTCGGTGCCATTGCCACCAAGCTGATCCGACAGCGAGAACAGGAAGTCGTAGTGGTCATAGTGGTGCGAGCCGAACAGACTCTCCGCCTGCGTTACCAGGGCGCGGTGTACCTTTACCTGCTCAGGCGTCATTTCCAGGTACTTCGGCGCGTCCGCAACGATGTCCATGAAAACCGGCGCCTTGCCGCCCGGGTTGAGATCGACACGCTTGAAGTACCGGCCGGCGTAGATCGGCGAGTCGACCAGCGTGTTGAACGTCACCGGCTTGAAGGTGATGGTGTCGCCCGACTGCGAGGCTGTCTCCAGCGCGGTGCCGAGCTGCCAGCCATGCGGCAGCGTCACGCTGGGTGCGAAGGTGATGCCGCGCGAAAAATAGCCTGCCGGATACAGCGCCACCTTGCTCCATTCCATGTCCATCATGCGGTCGGTGATCTCGAAACCCTCGCTGTCGGTGCGACCCGACAGGTACTGGAATGACGCATCGATCGATGACACGCCTTCGGGCACGTCGAGATGAAGCGCGTACACGTTGTACTTGTCGCGCTTCCACATAAGTGGCTTGCCGTTGGCGCTGAGTTCAAGGCCGGCAAGCATGGCGATCGGGCCTGTCGGTGAGTGGTCACCGGGAATCCACTGCGGGTACAGCAGCGTCAACGCGCCTGCCTTCACCGGAATCGTTTCCTTGACCCGAAAAATGCCCTGTGCCGTGTCGCTGGCATCGACGTGAATCCCCACCGTGCCGAGGTACGGCGTGTCCTGAGGCGGCGGCACATCATCGGTATGCGCTTGCTGCGCACCAGCGGTGCCGGCCGCGAACGCCATCGCGACGGCCAAGGCGAGGCGCGAAAACATACGACGCGCGGCAACCGGCGAACCGGCGAGAGGGACACGGGACATGACGGGCTCCGACGAGCGAATGGATGGTGGCGCAACTTAACACCACCGGCGCAAGGCAGGGCTAGAGGGGTGAACGCGTTTTAGCCCGGCTGGACACGGTTTGTTCGCAAGAGGACGTCCGCCAACGGTAAAACATGATGTGATGCCAGAGCATGGACGGCGGGGTGCCCTGCATGGCGCGGCAGGAAATCCTTACCCGGCGGAAACAGAAATATAGATATCTGTGCAACCGCTGACGATGCCCTGCTTGACCATGTCATCAAGGGTCGATCGCTTTCGTGAGCCATCAGCGTCCAAGACGCTGAAGAACGCAGGACCAAAATCGTCCTTGACGCCGGGGTGTGCATCGAAAGCCTCTTGGAGCTTCTTCGCGTTAGCTGCCGATGCCCGGTCGCAAACGTTGCGCCCTTCAATCTTGTTGATGTTCACCGAGTAGACGTCAGACCCACTGATGCCGATAGACAAGCCCGTGCTCGTAACCACGTCCTCAACTATTTTTGCCAGACGCGTATCGACCTTTGGTGAGTCCGCTCCGATCGCCGCGCACGAAAGACAAAACAGTAGGAATGCAAATGCGATTCTTGGCATACCGCTCCTTCCTGTCTGGACTGAGTTCATTTGTGTCGTGCAACTACGGGGCATGGGAGAAATGTACGGCATGGGTCAAAAGCGGACGCTCCTGCCATTGGCTTACCCAAGCCAAACTCAATAGAGGTCCATCCGTTTTCGTGGCTTCACTGCCTGAAAAAACGAGTGTCCAAGCATGATGTCTGTAACGAGTCGCGCGATCACGGCAGGTATGGCGATTAGCGCGTGAACAACCATGGCGGCCGACGCGTAGAAGAAAAATTCCAGCATGCGAAGCGTGGCAAGCGGCCCCCGAGTCTTGCTGGAAACGAATGCTGCCCTGAGCGCGGCGACATCGGGCCACCGCTCTTGGTCGACGTCCTTACGAATCCGGGCTTGGTAAAGGTTACGACTACAGCAGCCACGAACAAACGACCGCCACATTCGCCGTGGCTTGAGCACAAGTCCTGTGGAAAGTGCGATGAGATTCATAAGACCGAGCGCCGGCGAAACGAACATCGAACCCGTTCCAAGTTCCCACGCACTCACCTCGCCCTCACCGATGCGTCCGACGCTGTAGCCCGTCATCAGGTGATGGAGATCGTGATACTTCAGATAGCGATGGCGCACTTCAGTATTCGGTAGAGGTACAAGCATGCAGCCAGTGAACACAGGCACAGTGCGCTGCCGCGCCCCCAATACCGGACCAAAGCCGCTGCGCACGTAAAAGTCTTTCAGCTCGTCACTTAACGCCATGAAGCCCCCTCGAAGCTCCGGCTACTGCGCACCCATCGGCGGCGAAGCCCACTCTTGAATCCTATTCGATGTCCGCTCCGGGTCGGAAGCGGACCTTTCTGCCAGCGTCAAACCGGCCAATCCTGTCACGGGCCCCAATAGTCGAACTTGAATACGGTTCCGCGTGTAACTTGGAACAAAATGCCGTTCGATCCTTCAATGGTTGGGTCTACCGCTCCGCAGTCGATCGCATGAGAGCCGGGTGCTATCGGTGCCGCGTCCCCAAGCTTGTGAGGCCAGACCTTACCGTCGATTCTGATCGGAAAACAGGCACTCCCACTGCTACTCATCACCGCAAGGTATGTCTCCCCGTCCGAGGTTTTCTCAACAGAGCCTCTAAGCGGGCGGTCTGAGCAAGATACGAGCAACACGGCGCCCATCGCCATAAAAATCGGAACCCGCATTGCTACGCCCTCCCTTCGTGGTGAACTGTCGGCTACGGGTCGCAAGCGGACGGCTTAGCTTGCTCCACCCAAGCCCCTGAGGCCGGGAAATTCAGCGATGGCCCCGCAAAGCCCGAAGAAAATAACCGCCTTCAAAATGAGCTCAGCCCAAGGGTATGGCAGCTTACCGTCCGGGTTGCTCCAACCACCGGGAGCGTCGTCATCAGCGGTCACAACGTGGCCTATGAAGGCCCAGCCAGCAAATCCAGTCACCGTGAAGATGTACGGAACGGCAAGTGTCAACGAAAGAACGACTACCGTTGATACAACAACAACCAATAGGACGATGTAGCGCCGCCTATCCGACATCGTTTTTTGCCCCTTAATGGTTAGGTCTGCTCCGGGTCGGAAGCGGACCCTTCGTCTTGCTTCACGTCGCCCTCGCTGAAGGCCAGCCACGCTAGCCGAACCGCCATCCCAAAGCCAACCCCAAGATCCCCGCGAAGGCCAGCCCACCAGAGACCACGATGGCAGTCCAATAGAGGCCGGGATCTTCGGATCTCTTGTACGTTCGATGCGTAAGTATCGCTCCCCCCGTTACAAGGCCACTGATTAAATTGAATAGAACAATGCAGACACAAGCCAACACGATCCAGTTCTGACCAAGCCAGCTACTTGTCTGCACAGATATTCCCCTCTTTCCGGATTGCACCAGCAATTTGAAGCCGATCGTTTAGGTCCACTCCGGGTCGGAAGCGGACCTCGCACACCTTACGTTGCGCTTGTGTAGAACTTCTTCAAATCTGCCACATCATTCGGGCTCAGGTGATAGCCAAAGACCGGAATGAGGTCGGTGAACTGCTTTTGCGAGAACCAAGAGCGAAAGAGCGGCCAGTATTCGCGACGCTGCGGCAGGTGTTCATAAAAGGCACACGCAGCGGCGGTCGAGGCTTCACTTGGAAGGCGGCCTGCTTCTTCTGACATGCACCAATCCGCATACCGTAGAAAGCGCCTCACCATGTTCTGGTCGCCTTCGGTGACGGCATCTTCGAAGCGAAGATGGAGCTCAATCCACATCGCCATAGGCGTCTTAGCGCGATCAATGACCTTCCTGTGCTCAGGAAGGTGCTCGATAGCTTTGCGTTTCCATGTGCTCATGACCATCCCTCCCTGAATGTCGGCTTCATGCCCTGAGCCGTTCCGTCAACTATCTGACGAAGCCAGGCCAGCGAGCAAGGGCGAGCCACGGCGCTGCAGGGCCATAAGGTAGCGCGACTCGTCGTAGGGTGTGTGGGACTGCCAACAGCGATGCAGGATGCGGATCCACTTGAAGGCTAGCGCACGCACGGCCACTTGGTGCGGGCTGCCCTTGGCGCGCTGTTGGCGATAGAAGGCTCCGGCCCAGAAGGACTTGTTGATCGTTTGGGCAGCCCACTCGATGAAGGTCTGGCGGACGAACGTAGGGCATTGCCAACGCCAGTGCACCCAGCTTTTCTTGCCGCTTCGCTCCGTCACCGGCGCCACACCGGAATAGCGCTGCAGTTGCTCGGCGCTGGCGAAGCGTTCGCGTTGCTCGCCGAAGGCAGCCAACAGCCGTGGCGTCAGGATCGGCCCACTACCCGGCAAGGCTTCGAAGAGCGCGTAGTCCGGAAGCGTGGGAGCGAGCACGGCAATCTCTTCGTCGAATCGTTCGATCGCACGCAGTGCCACCTGCAACTGCTCGACCAGGGCCTCAGCCAGCAGCTGATGCGTGGTGATCACGGCCGGATCCTCGGTCAACGGCATGGCTGTGCGGATCGCCTCCACGCGGTCGGCAATGACCGTGGCAAAGCGTACGTTGTGGGCACGGAAGAACGCTTCAAGCGTGGCCTTGCGCGCCCGCTTGGCCTGCTTGAGCGTGGGCCAACGTCGCAAGAAATCGAAGAACACCACGGTATCGTGCTGCTTAAACCAGTCCAGTAGCTGGGGGTAATACTGCTTGAGTGTGTTGCCCAAGCGATTGACCAAGCGCTTCTTGTCGTCGACCAGCAATCGTCGCTGCTCGACGAGGAAACTCAAGGTGCGCATCTCCACACTTTGGGGTTTGAGCGGCGTAACTCGGTCGGGATAGCGTTGCATCAGCTCCAATGCCAGCTGTGCATCGGTCGGATCGTCCTTCGCCCGGCTGGGTTTGAACGCCCTGCGATACATGGCCAGCAGGCTGGCATCGATCGAAAACAGAACGATGAAATCGTACTTCTGCAGTGCATACACCACGGGCCCTTTGGCCAGCTCCAACGCGATGGCAATGCGCCCACCGAAGCGCTGATGCAATCCACGCGCCCACGCATCGATGGCATCGGGCTGATGGGCGAATGTGCCGAACTCATACGCGTCGCTGCCAGCCGGTTGCAGGCAGACGTCGTGCTTCGCATCCGCCCAATCCAAACCGATGAACGCCGTAAAATCGTCATCCCGATGTGTGCGCATACGTCACCTCGTGGCGTGATCACGATACGAGACCTGCGTGCTTAAGCTCGGCGAAGCCAATATAGAGAGCCGATCACTCGGCGAGCCCTGAGTATTCGTTAGGGAACTCAAGCGCACCGGCCGGCTCGAAACCAAAGCGGCGAACATCGGATGTTTGGGTCGGAATATTCGTAGCCGGCCGGTGCAAGTCCCGCCCTCGCTGCCAGCTACCTGGCAGCCGTGACATGGTCACCGAGAACGGAACGGAATACCTATATTGGGTCGGAAGCTGACATATCCAGTCTGACTACAGTCACCAACTTGGGGCCGCTTTCAGCGCCATAGCGGCGTTGTCTGATCAGTCCGTTGGGCTAGGACAATAACGACGGTAACCGATGCTTCGCGATCAAAAACGTGGCCGCCTCACGCCGCTCGGACCGGTTTACAGTTTTCGGTCAATCAGATCCTTCTGGGCGCGGTCCTCCAGCGCCATGTTCGCCCTCGCATTCGGCCCACTTGAGCCATTCTCCAAGACTCCGTTTAGCCGCTTTGAACGGCTAGCATTTATAGAGCCACCGACTTTGCCGGTAACTACTTACTTGCCCCGGAACCGATCAGATCGGATCTTCGATCGACCTGGCGAGCTCGGTGAAAAGTTTCGGGCCGGCCTCGGTCATATGCCAGCAGTCTTCCAGCCGGATGCCGAATTCGCCGGGAATGTAGATGCCCGGCTCGTCGGAAAAACACATGCCGGGTGCCAGCGGCGTGGCGTCGCCATGTACGAGATAGGGCGGCTCGTGGCCGTCCAGCCCAATGCCGTGGCCGGTGCGGTGAGGAAGACCGGGCAAGTGGTAGCCGGGGCCCCAGCCTTCCTTTTCGTAGTAGGCGCGCACGGCGTCGTCGATGGCGCCCACTGGGGTGCCCAACTTGGCGGTGGCCAACGCGAGCTCCTGGCCCCGCTTGACGGTGTCCCAGACCTTTCGCTGTTTCGCAGTCGGCTGGCCCATCACCCAGGTGCGCGAGATGTCCGATTGATAGCCATGCACGGTGCAGCCCACGTCCATCAGGATGACCGAGCCCTCGTGCAGGGTCTGCGGCTGGTGCGAGCCGTGCGGATAGGCGCTGGCCTCGTTGATCAACACGAGGGCGAACTCCGGCGCACCGCCCAGGGCCACGGTGGCGGCGTTCATCATGGCGGCGATCTCGTCGGGGCGCATGCCGGGGCGGACGTTGCCATGGACGTAGCGCAGCGCCGCCAGGGTGACGTTATTGGCGGTTTGCATCAGCGCGAGTTCGGCCGGGGACTTGATCAGCCGGACGGCTTTCACCAGAGCGTCGCCGGAAACCACACGGTAGGCCCCGGCGCTTGCCTCACGCACCCCGTCGACGATGAACAGGCGCGTGGTGGATTCGAAGGCGATCGGGCCGGAGGTAACCCCGCGGTCGGCAAGCGCGCCAACAAGGCGGGCGAACGGGCTCTCATGCTCATTCCAGGGCCGCACGTCGCCGCCCACCGCCAGGGTCTCGCGAACCGACGGCTCTTCGAAGGCCGGCGTCACGACGACGATGTCACCCCGGGCCGGGATCACGGCGGCCGTCGTACGCTCCGAGCGATGCCACTGGACGCCGGTGAAGTAGTCCAGGCTGGAGCCCGACTCCAAGATCAAGGCGCCAATTTTCTGATCGACCATCAACCGCTGCAGCTTGGCGATCCGCGCCAGGCGCTCCTCCACCGAAATCGGCTTGGCGCCGGCGGTCATGGAGGCCAATCCGGCCAGCCCGGTAGGCGCAGGAGATGCAGCAGGCGCGGCCTGCGCCGAACGGCCGGCCAGCATAAGGGCAGTGGACGCAGCGGCGGTGGTGGCTACAGCTGCAGCGAGAAAGTCGCGACGACGCATGGAGACTCCGAACCGGTTCTAAGGATGCTTCGCAGTATGAGGCCGGAGACGGCCTCGTGAAGGTCGGCGTCGGGTCGGAAGCGGACCTTAGCTCAAGAATGTCTTGGCTTGCCGAATCGTGGATTGCGCCAGAATGCCAACAACCAGAACACCCCACCCGCAATGACTGCGTTTATCCCGGCTGACAGCACCAAGGACAGTCCGCTTGCTATGAAGTACTCCTTTGTTGAGCTAGCAAACCAGAGCACAAGAAACATCGCCGCGGCCAAGAGCGCTCCGAGCACAACCTGCCACCATGCGATCCAAGCTTTCCGGACAAATATCCAAATAAGTGGCAGCCCAAAAAGCACCATTACTATGTAATAGATCGCCAATTCGAGCTTGAACCACCAAAGGGTGTAGGGCCCGTAAGGTGGAAAGAGGTAAGCAAGCTGAAGGAGCAAAGGGGTGACTGCTATTGCGAGCAAAACACGCAGCATCTTGGGTACCCCGACTCAGTTCAATGATCCGAAAGGTGGCAAGTCCGTAGAGTGCAATGTCTGCTTCGGATTGATTGCGATTTCAACCAATCAATGCAACACATGGGCGAAAACGTTCGTAAGTAACTGGAAATTCAACGCCTTCCTCGGCTGCCCGTTGAAGGGGTGTACTACGCCCTGGGGTTGAACGGCTCCCTAAATTTGGGCACTTCCGGCCTTCTTGCTTTCGTTTGATGAGTACGGAGCCCAGGCGCCATCACAACACGCTCCCCGTTTGCACAAACTTTGGGTGTTGCATTGACCGGTTGAGTCCGCAGTCGGAAGCGGTCATTTCCATTTGGTCGTCAAAACAATGAGGCTTGCATAGCCGGCTGGCCTCTTCCTAGTGGACGAGACAACGTCGTCACTACTTGGAGTGAACACCGTACGCGGCATCTGGGCAAGGTTCCCTGCCTCTTTCGTTTATGAATCATTGCCCTGGGCGTCGTATACCTTGCCTATACACCGATCGTCGCTTGACAGATCGCTTGGCCCGTCGTCGTACCACGAGATGCCTTCGCATGGCCTCGTGTTCGGCCCCTCCGATGTCGACATAAACTCTTTCCACATGACGGTTCGCCTATCAGAAAGAACGACCCAGTAGATGGGCCTTATACCCTCTTTCACCAGAACGGCGTCGTGTACCAAAGGCGAGGTCGCTTTCAGATCGACAAGCGCCTTCATGTCATGCATCTGACGGACGAACTGCGTGATGACTTTCTTACTTGGCCACGCAGCGGGATAGCCGTATCGGATCGAGAAATCAGCGTGATCACTGGACAATACCCGCGCCAACAGCACGGGGGAGGACTGGACCAAGCGGAGCATGTTCCGAACGCGATCGAGTTCTCCTGCGTTTTTCAAGCCAGTCCCTGCGAGCGCCATACGCGCCCTGACGGTAAGATTGGACGGACTTTCGGCCAATCGAAGATCGGCATCTACGTTCGAGCCATTCCAGTGGTTTAGGGAAATGCGCTCAACGGTGAAATGCGCTTCCATCGCGCTCAATACGCCCGGTGCTTCTTTTTCGACTTGGAATCGGGTAATTGCATCCTCGAGACCGAACGACAATGTTTCATCGAAGTCGCTCTCACTGAAAACCCCTTCCAAGTTGGCAAGGTTGACGGCCTTGTCCGGCAGCAAAGCGTGCACGGCCCGAGCGATGGCCGGGGAGTAGGTCAGGTTGCCCCTGTTGTTAATCCACGGCAACAGGAGGTGATGCTGTGAGCTTGAGCACGCCGTCATTGTGGAACCGTCGGCGAGCGTCAGCGTGACCTTTACGTAAGGGTAGTCATCCGTATGCTTTGCGGAAAATCCGTGGGCAAGCACCGCACCCAACACTTCTGGATTTTTCAGACTTTGACGCCATTCGGCAATCCGTTTTGCGAGAGGCGGCGCGACTCGAGTCAAGCCTGCTTCTTTCAGACTCTTGTCGATCTTGAATTGAACGCCATTGATGGCAGGCTCAAGATCACGCAAATCGAGCATCGGCTGAGGTTGCTCCGATACCGCATCACGCAGGTGTGCGATCAATGCAGGCGGAACCACGGTAGATGCAAACGATAGATTCTCGGGTCCCTTGTCGGACCAATGCCGTTCGCTATGGCTGCCCGTCAGGCTATAAACGTTGCCCTGCCTTTCGATCACGATGTGGTCCTGCAAGGGCGAGCGTGGATCTAACCCCGCCCAGCGCGATTCGATTTCTACGCGCTTCACAGTAGAGCTGGCGGTGCTCTGCGCTAACGCCGTCGAACACAAGCCAAGTGATAGCGCCAGGAGCATATACCGCATGAATAAATCCATCCAACGCCCTCCGTCATGGGTCTCACTTGGGACCTTCAAGTCAAACTGGCGAGGTGACATCCGCTTCGGGTCGATAGCGGGCATTTGGGGTTGCGGGCCGACTAGCTGTCAGGACTGCCACCCGTATCGATGCCGCCTTCATTTGATAAGGACGGCTCCGAATGGACCGTTTGTCGAACTATAGATGCCGCCACCAACGGACTGCAGGAACAACAGGTACGTCGATCCGGTGACACAACATGCGGGGTCAAATTCAGCGATGGGACCATCGACGAGAAGCACGATTTCATCGACCTTCGGGCCTTTCAGAGACTTTGTGACCCTTAAATGTGCACACGAGTAATCCCTTCCACAGCCCTTTTGGTCGACTCGAAGGACAGTGGCAATGGCAACGAGGTCAGACGTCGCTGCCCTCTCTTCCAGGCTTCTCTCCGGCACCTGATTGCTCAATGCGACGTCGATTGGCCCGATTGCAAGCAAGAAGGTTACGATCAACGACAGGGTGCTAAATCTTAGTCCTGACATAAGAATCCCCTGTAAGCCCAACGTCTGCTTTGGATCGAAAGCGGACGTCGCCGTGTGCTGACTATCGCAAACAACCCGCGCGCAGTTCCAGAATTTCCGAGCGTTCGCTAGTTGGTTCGCCGGTCAGCTCCCATCCCGAGGCCCGATAGAAACCGTAAGCGCGCAGCGCCGGATCGGACGGAACGGCAAGCCAGGTGCTCTTGGCGCCCCACACCGCAGCCAAGCGAAGACAGTGAATAGAAGCTTCCTGGCAACCCCTTGGCTTGATAGGCGGGAAGAATCGAGAGCCCCGGAATTTTCCCGGTATCCATATTTCTCACACAGTGGCCGACAACCAGAGCGGCATGTACACATTTCCAGCTTCGGATCCGACCGTTCGCAACATGTGCGTACGCGAGCTGGTGTTGGGCGGCTGGTTCCTTTCGCCTGCGATAGGTGCCTTCCTGAGCGTCTCGCTGGCCGGCTATATCAGCGCCGAAAACGGCATGACCGTCGCTTCGGCGCTCTCCGGCTTCACTCGGCTTCTGGCTGCTGGCCGGGGCGGCCGTACCGTTGTTGTTGATCTCGCCGCGGATCAACAAGCTGATGCATGGCGTGCGCTGATCAGCGCGCAAAGCAGCGCATGCACGATCGCTCCGCCCGCTATTTGTCCTTGCCGATCCGCCAGCAGGCTTCAAGGAAAATCCGTCGTTCCGGCTCGCCGTCAATTTCCGGTGCGAGGCGCCGCGCAAGGGCATCCAGGTCGCCGCCGCCCTGTGCGGCCCGACGTACCAGGTGTCCGGCCACGGGCCCGATGCGCTTGGCCAGTTCTGCCTCCAGCTGGCGCAAGTGCGCCGCGTCGACGCCGCCGGTCGGCTGGGTGCTATCGCCCCGCGATGGTCGGTGCTCGGCGGGGAGGTTGTGGGCGGCGACCCCGCCGAGGGCCATATCGAGGTAATCGCACAGGCGATCGATGTGCGGTTCGAGTGGCGGCGGGAATGCATCCATCCAATGTTGTGTGCTGAGGAAGTACTCCAGGCTCTTTGATGGCAGCACATCCTCGATCCGAAACGGAAGTATCGGCAACTGCTTGTGCACGGCCCGCTCTACCTCGCGCCGCACTTGGCCCGAGTCGTTGCTGCTGCCGGAGAAGACCAGAACCATGAGTCGCGCACTGGAAATCGCATCGATGATTTCGGCGGCCCAGTCGGCTGCCGGTGATACGTCGCGCGGCGCGATCCATACGCTGATGCCGCGCGCCTCCAGACGCTGCACGAGCGCGAACGCAACTGTTCGATCCGGCTGCGAGTAGCTGACGAACAGGTCGTGTGCCATGGCTCAGCCGCCTAACATCCGCAGCGCCTTGTCCAAGCTCTTGCGCATGCGGTTAAAGGCGGCCGACAACGCCGCCACTTCAGGCCCTCCGCCACTCGGGAATTCCGGGGCTGAGGTATCGCCGAGGCTCACCTGGTCGGCTATCCGGGCGATCCGGCGCACCGGGCGGATGACCAGCACATAGAGTGAGGCGTTGACGATCAACAGTACGCTGGTGAGCATCGCAGCGATGGCGGTCAGCACGTCGCGGCGCACGCGCTCGGCGCTCGACTCGGCACTGGCGAACGGCACCGAGACGATTTGCGCGCCGACGACCTCGTTGGGCTGCCAGCCAAATCCGTTGTCGCGGCCATAGCGCGCTAGCATCGTTGCGGGTGCCGCCGAAGGCAGGCTGTGACAACCCAGGCAGCCGGCATCGACACGGATCGGGCGAGCCAGGTAAAGAGTTTTGCCTATCGGGGTGTCGCGTGTTCCGCTCACTTGCCTGGCGGTGCTGTCGTTGCGGAAGCGCTGCACGATGTCCGCCTCCCAGTCCGTCGCGCGATCGCGTGGATTGGTCGGGTTGAGCGTGGCTTCCTTGTAGGAGTAGTCGGGGTGCTCTTTGTGCAGTGTGAGGAAGTTTTGCGTCGCGGCGTAGAACGGCACGCTCTGCGGGCGGAACGCACTGGCCATCTTTTCATCGAGCAACGGCACGATTTCGGTATCGGTGTAGGAGCGGACCGCCGAAGCGCCGTCCAACATCAAACCGGCTTGGGCAAGCACTTCGCGCGTCGCGTTTTCCTGCAGCGTTGATGTCACGACCAGAGAGATCGCGACCATGCCGAGCGCGAATGCGACAAGCAGTATGAGGTTGATCCGCAGCAGCACGCTCGGCCCCCTTGCCGGAGCACAGGTCCACGGACCCGACCCCGACGGTATTCATGGCAGTTGGAACTTCGATAACGTCCTGCAGACGCGCCACCCATGCCCTCTTGGAAATCATGACACAAAGCGCCAGGCGGGGGACCCGCCCGGTTTTTGCGTGATTTTTCCGTCAAAGCGGGGGTTTGTTACCGCCGCGAAGGGTGGGGTTGATCGACTTTCGGAGATCCCTGGTTGCGAGCTCGATAGGGATTTAAGGCGCGCTTGGCCGCGGCTTGCCGAGACTGATCTGCAACGGATTGGGATTCGCCGACCTTGTATATGCGCTTCCCCGCTTGGTCGGCGGCAGCAACGGGCTGATTCCGTTCTGGCCGTTGATGCTCTTTTACGTGCTGCAGACGGCATCGAAACCATCACTTGGGTATGGATGGTGTCGCGATGAAAAAGTCGCCTCCCTGCCCGTACTCCGCTACTTCTGATTAGTAAGGGATTGCATTGGCTCGGCGATCTTCAATGCTATTGAGGACTGCATTCTCCATCCCGTGAAAGCGCGACTTGCCGGATGATGGCCATCTGAAAATGTTCGCTTTGGGTCGACAGCGGGCATTACCTGCAGTATCACGCCTTGGTCTCGCGCGAGCTGCCAATGGCGGACGTCACCTCATCCACATGGCTGCCGATCCACCAAGACTTGCCTCTTATCGACACACTTCTACCGGGCTTGATTCCGCCAGAGAGCCTGGTGGGCCAGAAAAATTGGACGCTTCTTTGACTTGGCAGCACCACCTCAATCTGGTTGGATCCCCATGTACACGCGCCAGGGACTTCTCCGAGTAGTGACCGTTCCGGTATGCGACGGTCACTCGTCTATCGAGGCGGCGGGCCAGCATCAAAAACGCTAAGTGGGCGCCGGATGGAAGCATCCTGTGCCGAGTGGCGTGGGCTGTCACAGATTAGTCAGCACAAACGTCCTCCTTATATGGACGCCGCTACTGCCACCTTTTGCCACCTCCGCCCAAGCCTGCATGGGATTGCCCACCGCATGCTCGGTGCCGTAACAGCCGGCATGACACAAGGCCAGGCTCAATCGGCAGCCTGAAGCGATCAGAACTTGCTCTTACTGCGCAACCGAAACAGATCACATTGCAACTGAGATTCTGGACAGAGCTCGGAAGTTCTTGTCGAGCAGCATCCGCGGGTCCGTGCCTCTGACAGGCCGGTGGCACGAACTAAACATCCACGCACAGCGCACGACAGGTGATCATGAGCAACAGCATCTCGTCCATCTCACAGACAAACCCGTATACATCAGTATCGGCGCCGAACGGTGGATCCAGCGGCAACCTGGGATCTACTTCGTCACCGCGGGCGGCTGTCTCGCAGGCCAGTGACTCCGTGACGTTGAGCGATTCCTCGCAATTTCATTCTCTACTCGAGCGTTACGGCTTAAAAGTCGAGGGAGGGACGCTGGGTCAGCTCTTTTCCCCGGCCTTCTTTGCAGGTGCCGACTCCAATAACGATGCGCGACTTTCTTCTTCAGAGTTCACGTCATTCGTCGAGCAGAATGGCGGCAATGCAAGTCAGGCGAGCAGGCTCTATCAAGAGATGGGTGGCGGTGACAACGGCCTGTCCTACGATCAGTTTCGCCAGGGCGTTGGGCAAGGTGACGCGAAGGACTTCTTCAATAACCTGGTGATGACGCGCATCAAGGGCTCGAGTTCCGACCACGCCATGTGGCTGCAGGGGCTGGCTCAATTGGGCGCCGAAAGCGATGCGGCCAGCACCAAGATTGCCAAAGAGCTCAACGGCTGATTGGTTCTCAGCTTTTCAGGTCGGGCCTTGGCAAGAGAGGGCCCGACCAAACGGATTCCAGACACGATCGCGCTGGCAACAGGCCCCACCACGCGTTCGACGGATGGTTGACGGAGCAGGTCGAGCGCTTCCAGGAATACGGTGCCTTGACCGGTTGAAGTGTCCACCGAAAGAGGCCTTTGCTTACGCATAAAACACGCCGGAAGTAGCACATTTTGTCTTCGGCTATTGATGCCAATCGATCACCACAGTGATTCGTCGCGCGTAGCTACCGGTAAGAGTTGGAGACTCCATAGCATCGGCGCAATATACGGAGCTACCCGGCCCCGCCTTGCAAAGCATGCAAGCCAATACGGGCGATGACTCCAGCTCGCCGGAGTTTCATTTCACAGTCGTACCAAGGGGTAATTTATGCGCATTTCAACTATTGCCATGGCCTGTATGTTGGGGCTATCCGCTAATGCATTCGCCGCGGACGTCAAGTCGATTTCGCGACTGGCCGCCGGGCCAGACGACGTCCTCTTTGTTGCCGACTGGAAGGCCGCCGAGGTTCACGCGATCAAGCTTGCACCTGTTTCCCACCAACCCGCAGGTGCGGGGTTCAACGTTCTTGACCTGGAAAAGCTGCTGTCCGACCAGGTAGGTGGTGCCAGGATCAACGTTGAGGATATGGTCGTGCGTCCTGGCACCGGGGAGGTGTATGTAGCCATCAGCTATGGTGCGGACAAGACCCCGGCACTGTTTATCGTGACCAGCGACAAGAAGGCACGCCGCGTTGACCTGAAGGCCGCGCAGGGGACCTCGATCGCGCTTCGCGACGCGCCAACGACAAACGAAAAGTTCTGGAAGCAGATCCCCGAGCGCAGTTTCACGGTCACCGATATGAAGTGGCGCGATGGTGAACTCTTCGTCGCCGGACTTTCGAATCAGGACTTCGCCTCGACCTTGCGTCGGGTCCACTACCCCTTCGACGCCAAGCAGTCGATCACCTCCGTCGAAATCTTCCATGGCGGGCACGACCAGTTCGAGACACGCGCGCCGATCCGAGCAATGAGCTTCGCGGACCTTGGTGGCAAGCCCTACCTCATCGCCGCCTACACCTGCACACCGCTGGTAATCATTCCGCTCGATGACCTGAAGGATGGTGCGCACGTGCGCGGCAAGACCGTCGCCGAACTCGGCTACGGCAATACGCCCGCCGACATGGTCTCATTCACGAGGACCGAGCAGGGGAAGGCCAAGGACTTTCTCATGCTTGTGAACTACAACCGCGTGTCGGATGTCATCCCCGTGTCGGAACTGGAGGCGGCACGTGTCCGCCCCGGCATCGAAAAGCAGGTTCCGTATGGGCAGATCACCGGGCTTGCTGTGGGGGAGGCCCCTCTTGCGGGCGTGATGCGCATTGACAACCTCGACGACCAGTCGTTCGTTGTCGTTCGCCGTGACCTCCAGCGCGATGCTCTGCAACTGGTCTCCATGGGTAAGGACCTGAGCTTCCGGTTGACGGATCACATCTCGGAGTACACGTTTCCCGATTTCAGTTTCAAGGGCAAGGCACCCCAGCAGAAATACGTCAACATGCTGCTGAAAAATGAAGAGCTACCCGAGTTCATCAAGGCGTCGGAGTAAATCATGGGGCTGCGTCGACTCCTTGGTGGCGCAGCCCTTGCGGCCGTACTTCAGGTCGCACAGGCCGGGCAACCGGAGCCGCACATTGTCCTCGTCCAGCCATCCGCGGCAGAGGTTTCCGCCAATCTCCTGCGCTTGTCCATCATGTTCGCGGCGCCGATCGAGGGGCCCGTACTGCCGAGGATCGCACTTCGGCGCGCCGATGGAGGATCGCTGCAGGAGCCGTTTCTGCAGCAGGAATTGTGGTCGCCCGACGGAAAGATTCTGACACTCCTGTTGAATCCCGGACGCGTCAAGACCGGCCTTATTGCGCGGGAACAGTGGGGGCCCATCATGCGTCAGGGTGACGACGTGATCCTCATGCTCGACGGACGCCCCATCAAGCGGTGGCATGTGGATCCCGTGGATGCGAACGGCCCGGTCCCATCGGCATGGAAGCTGGCATCCGTGCGCCCCACGTCGCGACAGCCCCTTGTCGTCACCCTTGATGGGCCGATCGACGGCCGGGACGCTGACTATCTGGCAGTCGTAAATGCCGATGATCATCTCGTGGATGGGCACGCGATGCTGCGGGATGGCGAAGCGACTTGGACATTCACGCCGGACGCGGCATGGGAGCCCGGCGAGTATCGGCTTATCGTGCGAGGCACGCTGGAAGATCCGGCCGGCAACCGCCTGGGCGGACACTTCGAGACCCCGATGAGCTCAGCGCAGCCAGCCGCAACCGATTCCATCATTGCCTTCAAAGTCGGTCCGCTCGATCCGTTGTAGTGCGACGCCCCGCTTTACACCTTGCCGGACAATGCACGCGCGCTACTGGCGTCGAAGCACCGCGTTGCCGAGCCGACTGGTGACGTAAATGAAAGGTGCCGCAGTGGTGGCAGCTTTCATGCTGCGGCACGATCTGCGCCTTTGAAACCATGGGCGAAGACTCAATCCACCTGACGTCCTTGTTGACCGCCGTTGCCCCCTGAGTGTGGCTTCCGCCGCAGTCGCCACCACTTCTCCCGCGCGGGCCTTTTCTCCGCTTCGGGTCGAAAGCGGCCACCCTCTGAGCGGCGATGGCATTCCAACCAAACATCACGCCGTTGTGCCTCTTTGCTTCATGACATGGGCTCCATTTACACGCGGCACCAATGCGCTTTAAGAGCGGACGGGCGCCGGCCTCTTCAGCAAACCAAAGCGTTCGCGAGCCGCCGTTCGCACCTCAAAAATGCCGCTAGGCACGGCGAGGCGGCCGTTTGTACCAAAGGCGGTGCGCAGCTCCCTGGAGCGTTTCAATCTGACCCAACATCCACAACAGCCAGGGGTCGTCATGTCCCGCATCACGCTCTCCATTGCCGCACTGGCGATGCTCTGTCTTGCCAACACCGCCATGGCCACCAATGGTCCCACGCCTGCGGGCCCGCACGAAGCCGAGAAGACCGAGGATGGTGCGAAGGCGGCGGACGACCATTGGCTGCGCGCCGAGGTGACCGGCGACACGGCCTTCCTAGAGCAGTTGTTGCTACCGGGCTATCGGTCGATCGGTGCGGACGGTGTCACGCACTCGCGCGAACGGATCATAGCCGGCGCGGCGAAGAACAAAGACTCGGATGCTGAGAAGCAGAAAGTGGATGCGTGGATGAAAGCCCACCCCACCGGCACTCACGTGCTCCTACAGGGCGATGTCGCCGTCGTTTCCTTCTACGACCCCAACCTGGGCATGGAGAAGGGTGTTCGCTCCTCCGACATCCTGCTTTATGAAAACGGTGGCTGGCACGCGGTTTACTCGCAACACACCGCGCTGAACAACTAGAGCGCGATCCTACGAGCAGTGCAGTCCCATCTAACCATCGCCAAGGCTCTCCAGGAATGTAGCCGATGGGATGAAGAACAGGGTTCCGGTCACGGCTCTACTGTAGTCAAGCAAGCGGTCGTAGTTACCAGGCGGGCGGCCGACAAACATGTTTTGCAACATCTGTTCAATTCGCTGTGGAGAGCGTGCGTAACCGATGAAGTAGGTGCCGAATTCCCCTTTGCCGATGTCGCCGAACGGCATGTTGTCGCGCACGATATCAAGCTGCTTGCCGTTCTCGACGATCGTCGTCAGTGCATTGTGCGCATAGGTCGGCTTTACGGAATCCTCCAGTTCGATGTCGGCCATCTTGGTCCTGCCAACGATCTTTTCCTGCTGTTCTACGGGCAGAGAATTCCATCGTTGCAGGTCATGAAGATACTTCTGCACGATGACGTAACTGCCGCCCATGAATGTCGGGTCTTCCTCGCCAATGATCGCAGCGTCCATGGCCGCCTGGTCCACCGGATTCTCCGTCCCATCGACAAAGCCGATCAGGTCGCGGTCGTCGAAGTAACTGAAGCCGTGCACTTCGTCGACCGCAACCACGGCATCGTGGAGGCGGGACATGATCTGGGTCGCCAGCTCAAAGCACAGATCCATACGCGTCGCGCGTATATGAAGCAGGATGTCTCCAGGCGTGGACACGGCATGATGCTGCCCCTGTATTTCTCGAAACGGATGAAGATCTTTGGGCCGCGGTGCCCCAAAGAGTTGGTCCCATGCATCGGAACCAAAGCCCATCACGCACGACAGGCGCCCTTCAAGATCGCGGAAACCCACCGCGCGCAACAATCCTGCCAAGTCGCCACAAACTGCCCGGACGGTGTCACGGGACGGCGGCTCTGGCCTCAACGTAAGCACCAGGAAAATGGCGGCGCGCGTAAGCTTGGCTACGACCGGCTGCGGAATGGTGGACACGCTGCACTCCCAGGTGTTGTTTCGTTCGTTCAATCACGATCCGCCCCTGGCGAAGGGGAAACCACAACCCTTCTCGCTTGCGTAGCCGGCGCCCGCTTCATGCCCTGAGCCGTTCCGTCAACTATCTGACGAAGCCAGGCCAGCGAGCAAGGGCGAGCCACGGCGCTGCAGGGCCATAAGGTAGCGCGACTCGTCGTAGGGTGTGTGGGACTGCCAACAGCGATGCAGGATGCGGATCCACTTGAAGGCTAGCGCACGCACGGCCACTTGGTGCGGGCTGCCCTTGGCGCGCTGTTGGCGATAGAAGGCTCCGGCCCAGAAGGACTTGTTGATCGTTTGGGCAGCCCACTCGATGAAGGTCTGGCGGACGAACGTAGGGCATTGCCAACGCCAGTGCACCCAGCTTTTCTTGCCGCTTCGCTCCGTCACCGGCGCCACACCGGAATAGCGCTGCAGTTGCTCGGCGCTGGCGAAGCGTTCGCGTTGCTCGCCGAAGGCAGCCAACAGCCGTGGCGTCAGGATCGGCCCACTACCCGGCAAGGCTTCGAAGAGCGCGTAGTCCGGAAGCGTGGGAGCGAGCACGGCAATCTCTTCGTCGAATCGTTCGATCGCACGCAGTGCCACCTGCAACTGCTCGACCAGGGCCTCAGCCAGCAGCTGATGCGTGGTGATCACGGCCGGATCCTCGGTCAACGGCATGGCTGTGCGGATCGCCTCCACGCGGTCGGCAATGACCGTGGCAAAGCGTACGTTGTGGGCACGGAAGAACGCTTCAAGCGTGGCCTTGCGCGCCCGCTTGGCCTGCTTGAGCGTGGGCCAACGTCGCAAGAAATCGAAGAACACCACGGTATCGTGCTGCTTAAACCAGTCCAGTAGCTGGGGGTAATACTGCTTGAGTGTGTTGCCCAAGCGATTGACCAAGCGCTTCTTGTCGTCGACCAGCAATCGTCGCTGCTCGACGAGGAAACTCAAGGTGCGCATCTCCACACTTTGGGGTTTGAGCGGCGTAACTCGGTCGGGATAGCGTTGCATCAGCTCCAATGCCAGCTGTGCATCGGTCGGATCGTCCTTCGCCCGGCTGGGTTTGAACGCCCTGCGATACATGGCCAGCAGGCTGGCATCGATCGAAAACAGAACGATGAAATCGTACTTCTGCAGTGCATACACCACGGGCCCTTTGGCCAGCTCCAACGCGATGGCAATGCGCCCACCGAAGCGCTGATGCAATCCACGCGCCCACGCATCGATGGCATCGGGCTGATGGGCGAATGTGCCGAACTCATACGCGTCGCTGCCAGCCGGTTGCAGGCAGACGTCGTGCTTCGCATCCGCCCAATCCAAACCGATGAACGCCGTAAAATCGTCATCCCGATGTGTGCGCATACGTCACCTCGTGGCGTGATCACGATACGAGACCTGCGTGCTTAAGCTCGGCGAAGCCAATATAGAGAGCCGATCACTCGGCGAGCCCTGAGTATTCGTTAGGGAACTCAAGCGCACCGGCCGGCTCGAAACCAAAGCGGCGAACATCGGATGTTTGGGTCGGAATATTCGTAGCCGGCCGGTGCAAGTCCCGCCCTCGCTGCCAGCTACCTGGCAGCCGTGACATGGTCACCGAGAACGGAACGGAATACCTATATCGGGTCGGAAGCGGACGCTCACATCTTATGTATCCGTGACTATATATACGTCGGCGTTCGCTTGGCGGCATCCCTGCTGCATGGAGAACGCCGATATATGGGTGCCCCTCAGGGCGCCTTCCCGGACTGTAGCTGCTGGACAATGGCAAGTGACTTGCTCACATGATCCTGCGGATGAAGGTGGTCGGTTTCCGAGGAGAAGACGGCCGCAACCTTCCCGTCGCGCCCAATGACGAAGGTGGTGCGCGATATGAAGCCATGGTCGATCACTACGCCTCGTACATCGGTCGCGTTGGGCTCGGCCTCAGACATTTTCAGATCGTACGAAGCGGCGATCTTGCCGTCAGGGTCGGACGCTATCGGAAATTTTCCGGCGCAGTAGTTCGGATCAGCCGAGAATGAATTGAGTCGCTGAATGCTGTCGGCCGAAACGCCGATGATCGTCGCCCCAGCGGCCGTAAACTTTGCCGCTTCAGTGGCGAAGGCATGCGCTTCAATATCGCAGCCACCGGTATAAGCCGACGGAAAGAAGTACACGATCACCGGCCCGCTCTTGAGCGCATCGGCAAGCGACAGCGTGAAATTTTTTCCGGCCTTGCTGGCCTGGGCGGTGAAGATGGGTGCGGTTGTACCTTGACCTATTGCTGCAAACGCCGACGGCACCATGGCCGTTCCAGCGGCCAGGACAGCGGCAGCCAGCGAATACATAAGACGCTTATTCATTGCAGTAACCCTCGTTGTACACGTGGAAAGAGACAGTGCGGAAGCCCCGTCCGGGCCGCGATCCATGTTCTCGATGAAGCACATCATCACCCATGGCGAATGCGCAGGCTGTGGACAGAAAGCGACTTTGACCACGTGACGTGAGTCGAACGCGGCCACCGAGATATCGTGGGTAATGATGAGGCATGAAGAGCGACGACGTCGAAGAAAATTCAGGGGCGGCGGAACGCAAGGTGAGTGCCTTTGATGCAACCAAAGGTTGCCGTCAGCTCAGACATAGACCACGGCGCGAGAACCTGCGAATTCGCAGACAAGTGTCCGCCTTGAGTCGAAAGCAGACATCACGAATATGCCGCGCGACATTCCGCTCCCCAACATCCGATTACTGCGGGTGCTCCATACCGGCACAGCGCCTGAGTGTGGCGCGATCTGGGTGCTTTCCGCAATCAGGGTTAGGCGCCATGTGACCAAGTAGAATAGGCTTTACACATAGACCTATTGCGCGTAAATCTGGGGCCTCCAGACTGTCCGGAGTCGCATTGGGCGGCATCACCGGAGACACCCATGAAACCTCGTTCCTTGCTGTTCGCCATCGCCGCCATGGGCTGCGGCGCCATGCTTGAGCCGGCCCTGGCTATGTCGGCAGCGCACGACATGGCAGCAATGACCCAGAACGCGCCAGCCGCCGCACCGGTCACCGCGCCAAAACTGCAGGCGGCAATGCGTGCACTGTGGCAAGGCCATGCACAACACACGCGCGAGTACGCCATGGCCGTGCATGCGCATGACAACGCCAAGGCGAAAGCGGCTGCCGATGCCGTGGTCGCCAATGCCAAGCAGATCGCCGATGCCGTGGCAGGCTTCTACGGCAAACCCGCGGGTGAGCAAATGCTGACGTTGCTCGCCGGTCACTGGGGCGGCGTGAAAGCACTCACCGATGCGCGCGCTGCCAACGACTCCGCCGCCGCGAGCAAGGCCATGACCGACCTCAACGAAAACGTCGTCGCCATTGCCAAGTTCCTCTCCGGAGCCAATCCCAACCTGCCAGAAAATGCCGTACAGGGATTGCTCGCAGGCCACGTGGCGCATCACTCTGCGCAGATTCAAGAGATCATGAGCGGCGATACACAGGGTGAACAGGTCACCTGGAAAGCCATGCGAGCCCATATGAACACCATTGCCGATGCGTTGAGCGGTGCGATCGCCAAACAATTCCCGGACAAAGCAAGCTGAGTCATGAGTGCGCTCGGACAACTCGGTGCCACGCAACAGCGCCTATTGCGACATCTGTTGATGGCCAACGAAGGCGGCACGGTGGAATCGCTGTGCGCGCAGTTGCGCATCAGCCATAACGCGGTCCGCCAACACCTGAGTGCACTGATAGCGCGCGGCTGTGTGGAACGCACACAGTCGCGCCCCAGCGGAGGGCGCCCCGTGACGTGCTACCGCCTGACAGAGGCGGGGCACGCCCTGTTTCCTCGTAACTACGGAACCATCGCAGCCGCACTGTTGAGCCAACTGAACGCACGCCTTGGCGAAGCTGAGCTTGAGACGCTATTGCGAGAGCTGGGCCACACGCTGGGTCTTCGAGAAGTAGCGCCCGATGCGAACACACCTCAAGCCGAGGTGGTGCAGGCACTTGCTCAACGACTCGATGCACTGGGCTACGAAGCCGTCGCTGCGCGGCATGGCGATGAACTGCAAGTCGAAGCCTTCAATTGCGTATTTCACGCACTCGCCAAAGAGCTTCCACAGATATGCAAATTTGACCTGGCCTACATGGAAGCCGCCAGCGGAAGACGTATCCATCACCTGGAATGTATCGTTCGCGGCGGCCACGTCTGCCGCTTCCGTGTGGGGGTGCCGCTGCCGCCGGAGAAAGGCTAAAGCCGCTGGATGATTTGCAGACTTGTCCCCGGGCAGGCATTCAAGGAAGGAGCTGGAATGTCCGCTACGCTCGAAAGCGGACATTCCTAGCCTACCGAAAACTAGCCAAGGCCGAGCTTCAACACGAATCCGGCAACCATTGCCGCCAAACCAAACCATCCGTAGAAGCGGCCGCGGCGGTCATACCCTTTGCTTCTAATAGACGAGACGAGATCATCAGCTCGGACAGTCAACAAATGACTATTCAATAGGGCTGAAATGCCCGAAAGCAGCCCTCCAGCACTGATGAGCGCTGATGGCAGAGAGTGCTCTATCGAAGCATAGACCAGTGCGCAGCCCAAGACGGCCATGAAGAAGTAAATCAGTACGCGCGCCACATTCATCCAGGCATCAGTCCTGTGAGTTGGAAGTCCTCTACGTCCGCTTGAAGTCTGCCGTCGGAAGCGGACGTTTAATCAATCTAAGACGCAATCGCGAACAGTAAGGACATTGTTTTCGCCTTTCTCGCCCGCGTAGACGGTTGTGAACGTGATTGCCCGTGTTCTTTTATCAACGATCGTAATCTTTTTGAGAGCTCTTCCTCCCACGTCCAGCAGCGACGCATCTCCTTCTCTCAAGAGATGCACCAAGGTCGATTCTATGGGCGTCACGACGTACCAGTCGGAAAAGCTGTACCTAAAAAGATCATGGTCTTCGTGTAGCGGCATATCTGCGCGGATTGCCTTGACTAGGGGAACGTCTTGGGACGACGGATCCAACTTGTCCAAGAACTTCGTCATCGCCGCCTGGCTTACAAAGACTGTGAAGTACAAATCGGTTCGATAATAGAAGCCAGGTTCTGTCGGTCTACCCGGAGGCTTCACAACGACTGTTTTCGTGCCTGGCTTTTCTCCGGGGCTGAGACAGCCATCGGCAGCCGCCACGACGGGGTAAACCAATGCGAGGAAAACCAAGATCTTGAATTTCTTCATTAGCGCCTCAAAATGCCGGCAACAATAAAGTCCGCTGTGGGTCGGAAGCGGACGCTAAATTAGTGCCCTTCACGAGCGGTCCCGGAACGCACTCCACCACAGCACACAGATGATAAACACTGTAAATGCCACTGCATGAGCAGTGAGCAAGGTAAGAGAGAGCTGACCAAGTCGCCTTAGCGCTGGATCTGAAAGGTCCTTGAAGCGCTTTCCTTTCAGGTAAGCCATCTTCGATGGAAGGATCGGCCCGTATCGCGTCGGCAGTGACGGCCGGGGAATGGAATTGGCGAGCTCAGGATGTTGTGCAATGAGTCGCTGAAAGAAGCGCCCTGAAACGATGCATGTGGCGAAGGTCAGGCTGGCCGCTACAACCCCGGCAGCTATGGCCAAAACGGCCGCAAGACTGAATGTCATGGGAGTCAACTGCTCAATATTCGGGCTCGTGGGCCCGGCCATACATCCCTGATCACGCTCGGAGATCCCTGCGCAACCCCCCTGTTCCAAATGAAGCTTACCGGCGCTGAGTCCGGCTAACAATGGAATGTCTAAGTGAATCCGGCTCGCAAAGCTATCGCTGCACGCGAGCTGTCATGCAATGTCTGCTCCGGGTGGCGGCCTCAACCGATCGATGCAACACACTAGCGACTGCGCAAGCAGCAGGAGTGTTGCAGATGAGGCACCGGACCCGAATCTATTACACCGATGAGCAAAAGTCCCAGATGTGGGATCGCTGGCAGCGGGGTGACTCGTTGCACCAGATTGCCCGGCTGTTTGATCGACACCATTCGTCGGTTCGCGAGATTCTCGCGGCTTCCGGCGGCATCCGTCCACCCATGCGACGCCGCTCGCCCCGAGCGTTGACGTTAGCCGAGCGCGAGACCATTTCGCGGGCTTTGGTGGCGGGGCATGCCATCCGCGCCATCGCGCTGTCCCTGCAGCGCGCACCCTCGACCATCAGTCGTGAGATGGCCCGCAACGGTGGCCCGGGAGCGTACCGTGCCAGTGAGGCGGATGAGGCGGCCTGGGCTAGAGCACGACGCCCCAAGCTCTGTAAGCTGTCCACGCATCGGGTCTTGGCGCGATGGGTAGCGGCGAAGCTCCAGCACCACTGGGCGCCCCAACAGATAGCCGGATGGCTGAAGCACTCTTATCCCGACGATACGAGCTGTCAGGTGTCACACGAGACGATCTATCGCACGCTTTACATTCAGTCCCGCGGAGCCTTGAAAAAGGAGCTCCTCGCGCATCTTCGGCGATCGCGCGCGATGCGCCGTTCGCGCCATCACACGCAAAAGACTGACGACCACGGAAGGATCACCGGAACTGTCTCCATCAGTGAGCGACCGGCGTGTGTCGAGGATCGCGCGGTGCCCGGCCACTGGGAAGGTGACTTGCTCTTTGGTAACAAGAACAGTCAGATCGCCACCCTGGTCGAACGGAAGACGCGTTACGTGATGCTGGTCAAGGCCGATCGGCGTGACACCGAGACGGTGATCAACGCACTGATCAAGCACGCGCACAAGTTGCCTCGGGAGCTCTACAGGTCGCTCACTTGGGATCGGGGATCAGAGATGGCGGGTCACCATCGCTTCACCCTGGCCACTGACATCAAGGTCTACTTTTGCGATCCGTACCATCCCTGGCAACGTGGCTCCAACGAGAACACCAATGGACTGTTGAGGCAGTACTTTCCCAAAGGCATGGATGTATCGGGTATCACCCAAGCGAAGCTCAATGCTGTCGCAAGAGAATTGGACGAGCGGCCTCGAGAGACGTTAGGCTTTGAAACACCGGCCGAACGATTCCAACAAGCTGTTGCATCGACCGGTTGAGGCCGCCGTCGGAAGCGGACGTTGCACATATGCGCCGAACAGCTTTACATGGGCGATTTACGCCTTTGCTTGCCTTCCTCGTATTGCTCAGCCGTTATCTCATCTCCGTAAAGCAGCGCGTCATTGAACTGGCGATTGTCATGCGGAACCGAGCCGGTGTATTCGGCCTTTCCGTAGACACGTACAAAGACCTTTTTGCCAGGTGGTCCCATCGGAACATCACCTCCTCAAACGGATAGTCGAGGTAGATGTCACGCAGAGCGAAGTGCTCTCCCTTACCAACCAGCATGACTCGCCTCCAGTTCTGTGATGTCTGTTATGGGTCGGAAGCGGACCTCGCCCCTACTGGCCCTTCACTCTTGGCCCCAACTGGCTCCCGAACTTCCTAACTAACTCAGACGAGTTGTACTCGCGTCGAATCTGTCCATCGCGCACAGAAAGCTCGTACCCTCGAATAGTCCCCATGTCTTTGCAGCTACTATGCGGAGGTGCTTCCGCGACTACTAGCAAAAGGTCGGGACCAAGCCACCCGGCTGCGGCAACATTTGGGATCTCGTCGCACCCACCTTTTCTGGTTTGAAACCTGGCCGCAATCAGCGGCGACACGTCGAATTTTTTCGCACCCGCTGGAACCAATGTGTAGACGGTCGCTGCCCAGGTGCCGACCCAGCCACCATCACTCGCGGTGACAGCGAACTCCTTCGAATCCGGCCCCCACGACACCTCTGCCAGGTCTTCAATGTCCAGCGGGCTCGCTACTGCCGCCCCGTTCGCCCCATATACGACCAGCTTGTTTTCGTTGACCTGCAGGGTAAGCCTCTGGTCCGGGGACCGAATCGTGGCGATCCTCGGCCCATCGGGCGCATCGGCTATGGCGGTCGGGCCGGGCCACAAGTACATGGCCCTCGCATCCCACTGACCTGGTCGCTTGATCTCGACTGCATCCGGCTCGCCAGCACAAGCCAACATGCTGCAGGCGGCAATCGCCGCCGCAATCAGCCCCAGAAGCACCGATCTACTCATGGATTCCATACTCGTTCTGATTTTTTGTCAGTTGACCAAGGATGAGGGAGACCGAATTCCGTCTGCTTCATGCCCTGAGCCGTTCCGTCAACGCTCTGCCGATGCTATCGCGTATCGAGGCATCCCCGGATTCGCCTCCACCCCGACCGATCGGATGCATCCGTCCTGCTCTAACTCTCTCAGCGCAAGCATGAGGCTTCCGATCATTTCAGGGGTCGTGGCAGCCAGATGCCGGTCAAGCTGGTACCAGGTCCACGCCCCGTCGTGCTAC
Organism: Dyella sp. OK584; assembly: GCF_057787755.1. Classification (NCBI taxonomy): domain Bacteria; kingdom Pseudomonadati; phylum Pseudomonadota; class Gammaproteobacteria; order Lysobacterales; family Rhodanobacteraceae; genus Dyella; species Dyella sp. OK584. Next base: position 1,435,551 of record NZ_CM173542.1, on the reverse strand, counting down.
GCGATTGCCGCGAGAACACGCGACTTAAAGCTGTTGTAGTCCATAGCTTCCCCTTGGGTATCCGCTCTCAGCGTGGCGTCCGCTCAGGGTCGCAAGCAGACCGCGGCATCATCAGCCCTCTCTGACTGCCGCGAGCGCATAAACCCCCAAACCCGCCAACTGCCGCCTCCTAACTGCCACCCAAAGGCGTAGTCAGCTTTACCGATGAGTCGGTAAGGTGAACGGTACCGTCAGCCATGGCATCCGATGCCTGGGCATGCGCATCGGGCTCAGCTTCGCCAAAAGTCACCGCAGCGCGCGGCCCCGGGATGTAGACGTCCCAATCGCCCGGCCCAGGCTGCTTAGGCTCCGGGGTGCCATAGACGCGCCCGATGAAAGCGACGGGAACCCGAACCCACCAACCGGATTGGTTGGCGAACTTGCCTGATGTTGGCACGTGCCATGTCCAGGACTTCAAAGCCTTGGTGGCGGCATACTCAAGGTCCTTTCGAAAGCGCTCCTGAGCATCAGCGGGTACTGCCGTGCGCAGATTCACCTGTTCAGCAATGGCCTTCTCGGAATGGCCGTCCTTTCCAACCAAGATCAACGTATAGACCGTGCCGCTTACCCCTGCGCTAAGCGATGTCCCGGGATATAGCGGTTGCACTTGTTTATCCGGCTTCACGGTTTCGTCGACGGATTCGAAGTCATCGTCAAACGAGGCCGAAACAATGCTTATGGTGTCGTGCTTATCGTCGACGACCTTGGCCAGAAGACGGATGGTCATTCGCTCGGTGATATCCACCGGCAGGGTCATGGCCCTTTCAAATGTCCACGTGGGGATGTTTTTGTCCAGCAAGTCACGAACGAACGGCGGAAGCTTCGCTGCCTGGTCAATGGTGTAGCTATCCACCTTGCCCTCGGGACTGATCTTCACCGTGCCGGTCACCAGAGTACTCGCCACTACTTGCTTGCGCAGATCGTCTGCGTGGCCAGCAAACGCTATCAATCCCAGGCACGCGCAAAGCACGGCCGCCTTCCCTATTCGCATACAAGCCCCCTTGTTTATATGTAGAAGTCGTAACAATAGATTCCGGTCAAATCAGCGCGTCCAAGTCCGCATTGAGTCGGAGGCAGACACTCGCTTTCCGAAACTGACATGCACTCATGCAACCTTCTCCACAAACGTTTGCTTTCCAGGGCCGGATCAGCGAAAGAACGGCCTACTCACGTAACCCAACGAATCAAGAATATGGATGTACGCACAGCCACAGATCGGCCCGGTGAGGAGGCTTCCGAACTCAATGGTCCAGCCGCCTTTTCGGTAGCCTCGTTGCTATTGGGCCGCCTTTGCGAGCACCTCTCTGAATTCTCCGTTTTGAGACAGTGCCTTGGCGAGGTCGCGGCCGGTGCGTAGCTGGTCATCTGACATCTTGCCTTGAATCTTCTCGACATTGCCCGGAGCGTAGTTGTCCTCTGAGCCGTCCAATGCCGCGGATACGGTATAGAGCGCGTACGCGATGACTAGATCTCTACGAACCCCATCGCCCTTCTGGTACAGAATGCCGAGGTTGTTCATAGCCATCGCATGCCGGTGCTCTGAGGCTTTGAGAAGCCAATCGGCGGCCATGCTCATGTCGTGGGGAACACATTGGGCCTTCTCATACAGAGATCCAATCTCGTACTCCGCTTGCGCCGAGCCCTGGCTCGCTGCCTTGTTGTACCAGGCCATACCCCTGGCACAATCCTGCGTGACCTCATCGCCACTCACGAACCGCGTGCCCAGGTTCACCTCCGCCGTGACATAGCCAAGCGCGGCTGCTTTTTCGTACAAAGCCGTGGCCCGTGGCTCATCCCACTCCACGCCCAAACCCTTGGCATACATGGTGCCGAGATTGTTTATGCCACCGGGATATCCGCGCTGAGCGGCTTTCGTGTACCAGGCAAAAGCCTCCTTGTAGTTCAACGCTACGCCGTTGCCTGTGTCGTACATAATGCCAATGCCGTTCTCTGCACGGCCATCCCCCTGATCTGCCGCCTGACGATACAGAGACATGGCGAGTACAGGGTCTCGTGCTACCCCCTGGCCCTCGAGGTACATCTCGGCAAGAAGCGTTTGTGCCGGAGCGAGCCCATGTTGGGCCAAGGGCTGTGCAATCTGGAGTGCTGACGCGTATTCGCCACGATCAACCGCAGCCCGCGCTGTATCTATCCGTGAACTGTCGTCGTCACGCTTTGAAATACCGGTGCTGCATCCGCAACACAGTGCAATGACAGCCAAAAGTGCCAGTTGACGCATGAGCTTGCATCTCCCCTCAGAGACAAGAAATGGTCCGAACGAGCTGATTTTTAACCCGTCAGTTGGTAAGCAATCACGGTAGCCGACCATGTCCGCTTCATGCCCTGAGCCGTTCCGTCAACTATCTGACGAAGCCAGGCCAGCGAGCAAGGGCGAGCCACGGCGCTGCAGGGCCATAAGGTAGCGCGACTCGTCGTAGGGTGTGTGGGACTGCCAACAGCGATGCAGGATGCGGATCCACTTGAAGGCTAGCGCACGCACGGCCACTTGGTGCGGGCTGCCCTTGGCGCGCTGTTGGCGATAGAAGGCTCCGGCCCAGAAGGACTTGTTGATCGTTTGGGCAGCCCACTCGATGAAGGTCTGGCGGACGAACGTAGGGCATTGCCAACGCCAGTGCACCCAGCTTTTCTTGCCGCTTCGCTCCGTCACCGGCGCCACACCGGAATAGCGCTGCAGTTGCTCGGCGCTGGCGAAGCGTTCGCGTTGCTCGCCGAAGGCAGCCAACAGCCGTGGCGTCAGGATCGGCCCACTACCCGGCAAGGCTTCGAAGAGCGCGTAGTCCGGAAGCGTGGGAGCGAGCACGGCAATCTCTTCGTCGAATCGTTCGATCGCACGCAGTGCCACCTGCAACTGCTCGACCAGGGCCTCAGCCAGCAGCTGATGCGTGGTGATCACGGCCGGATCCTCGGTCAACGGCATGGCTGTGCGGATCGCCTCCACGCGGTCGGCAATGACCGTGGCAAAGCGTACGTTGTGGGCACGGAAGAACGCTTCAAGCGTGGCCTTGCGCGCCCGCTTGGCCTGCTTGAGCGTGGGCCAACGTCGCAAGAAATCGAAGAACACCACGGTATCGTGCTGCTTAAACCAGTCCAGTAGCTGGGGGTAATACTGCTTGAGTGTGTTGCCCAAGCGATTGACCAAGCGCTTCTTGTCGTCGACCAGCAATCGTCGCTGCTCGACGAGGAAACTCAAGGTGCGCATCTCCACACTTTGGGGTTTGAGCGGCGTAACTCGGTCGGGATAGCGTTGCATCAGCTCCAATGCCAGCTGTGCATCGGTCGGATCGTCCTTCGCCCGGCTGGGTTTGAACGCCCTGCGATACATGGCCAGCAGGCTGGCATCGATCGAAAACAGAACGATGAAATCGTACTTCTGCAGTGCATACACCACGGGCCCTTTGGCCAGCTCCAACGCGATGGCAATGCGCCCACCGAAGCGCTGATGCAATCCACGCGCCCACGCATCGATGGCATCGGGCTGATGGGCGAATGTGCCGAACTCATACGCGTCGCTGCCAGCCGGTTGCAGGCAGACGTCGTGCTTCGCATCCGCCCAATCCAAACCGATGAACGCCGTAAAATCGTCATCCCGATGTGTGCGCATACGTCACCTCGTGGCGTGATCACGATACGAGACCTGCGTGCTTAAGCTCGGCGAAGCCAATATAGAGAGCCGATCACTCGGCGAGCCCTGAGTATTCGTTAGGGAACTCAAGCGCACCGGCCGGCTCGAAACCAAAGCGGCGAACATCGGATGTTTGGGTCGGAATATTCGTAGCCGGCCGGTGCAAGTCCCGCCCTCGCTGCCAGCTACCTGGCAGCCGTGACATGGTCACCGAGAACGGAACGGAATACCTATAATGGGTCGGAAGCGGACCTTTAGGCGCCCGATCTTTCGTTTAGACCGGCCAGCCGGTTCTCCGCCGTGAAGCTGCCGGTCCAATCGAAGGGCTTATTTCACATTATTGCTTTGGTCATGCAAGTGGCTGTAAGCGGCCGGCACATTGACTTGGTTATGCGCCCAATCGAACAGGCTGTATTCGCCATAATCGGCCATCTCGACGGTCTTGAGCGTCTCCTCGACCGAGCGGCCCTCTTCGACCGCTTTACTGACCGCGCTGTCGAGTTCGCGCAGGTAGCGCAGCGGAAACTCTATATCCGCCGGGCTCATCGGTCGGCCGTGACCGGGGATGATGGTGGCGTCTTCCGGCAGGAAGTCGCGAACTCGAGCGAGCGTGGCCATCGTTTCCTTGTGCCGTCCCTCCAGCAGCCACGGAAGCGCCGGCGAGGGTGCTTGGATCATGTTGCCCACCCACAGCACCTTGGCGTCGGGCGCCCAGATGACGAGGTCGCCGGGTGTCTGCGCGAAACCAAAGTGGCGGATCTCTACCGTGCGCCCGCCGAGATCGACGCTGATCATGTCAGGAACGGTGATATCGGCGGAACGTGACTGCACGCGCTCGATGCCCTTGCCCTTGCCCATGAGGCCGAGCATGAACTGACGGTCGTCCTCGAAGTTTTCATCCATATAACGTTTGGTGGCCGGGTGTTGGATCACCACCGTGCTGTCGGGGAACAAGTAGTTTCCATAGGCATGATCGCCGTGATAGCTGGTGTTGACCAGAAAGCGAATCGGCTGGCGCGTTTCTTTGCGCACCAGCCCGATCAGTTGCGATGCGAGGTCACCATTGAGCATCGCCTCGACGACCAGCACACTGTGCTCGCCGATGATGAAGCCGGCGGTCGTGGCCACATGGTCTTTCGCAAACACGTCGTCAGGCATGACCGCAAAGACGCCAGGCGCCAACTCTTTCGACGTGAGGTTCACCCGCGAGGCATCCCACGGGGCTGTGGATTCATGATCAGTTTCGTGCGACATCGTTTGTTTCCTCAAGGTTGTATGACGAAATGCAACGCCCGCCGGGCACGTTGAAAAAGCAAAGACAGGGTGTCCGCTCGGCGCTAGTCTTTTTAAAGCTCTCGCGTTCGCCGCCATTTCAGGGACGGCTTTCGTGTCACCGGGAGCCACCGCTCCCACGGTGCCGTCAATGGCGTCAAGCAATGTTCCAATCTCATGGGTCGCGTGTAACGCAACCGGAATCTGCGGATCTGGCGAATCTCAAGCCCGAAGTCTTCGCTCGGTGCGAAGCGCTACGTTGGCGTGCGCTCAGCGCAAGCGATCGGTGCCTTGTCATCCGTCATTTAGCAAAACCATCGACGGCCCGACGTGAATTTAGTTAAGGGGTAGTTCCGCTGATTGGCTCGCACGTGTCGAAGTATTCCAACGACGTCGGCATGCTTTGTAACGGCCAACAGGTTGCTTAACGACGCAGCGCCAACTCGCTGTCTTTGATATCGGCGATCGGTCCAAGAATGGCGCTATCGAAGGGTCGCAACGCATGTCCGGCGGCCAAGAGCGCTGGCATATTCGGATTGGCCAATGCGCCTCGCCCCATGGCAATGACATCCACACCGGCGCGCAACAATGCTTCGGCGCGGCCAAGATCGTGAAGGCTGCCGTTGGCAATAATCGGAACATTCGGCGCGTATGTTTTGGCCAGTGCAGCCAACGAGTCGACACCGCCTTCAAAGGCCGGGCGCCAGGCTTCGAACTCGGTGACGTGGATGAAATCGACGCCAGCGTCGGCCAACGCGGAGAAGATGATGGCCGCATCCACTTCGCCACCCATCCACTTGGCGTGAAAATCATTCACCTTGCCTTGGGAGATGCGAATACCCACCGGTGCAGTGCCGTGTATCGCGCGCTTTACGCGACGAACCGTCTCCACCAGAAGGCTGACTCGATTGGCGACGCTGCCGCCCCAGCGGTCGGTCCGCTGATTCGAATATTCGGTGAGGAATTGATCCAGCAGATACCCATTGGCTCCGTGGATCTCTACCGCATCGAACCCGGCCACGGTGACTGCACGTTTGGCGCTTGCCACGAAGCCCTCGATGGCCTCTTCGATCTGCGCCTCGGTCATTGCCATCGGAACCTTGTAGGGCCCCTCGCCGTAGTAGAACGCCAGCTGCTGGCCCTTGGGTTGAATCGCGGAAGGGCCGATGCTCTCGTCGCGATGGCGATTGCCCTGGCTCAAGGCACCCGCATGCATGAGCTGCGCCACGATCTTTGCGCCTGAGGCGTGAACGGCCGAGGTGACCGCCTGCCAAGCCCTCGCCTGCTCGTCATCGGCCAGTCCAGGCTGGTTGAGGTAACCCTGCGAGTAGGCGTGGTCGGGATAAATGCCTTCGCTGATCAAAAGTCCGAACCCACCCTCGGCAAAGCCGCGGTAGTACTCGACCATTCGTCCGGTCGGCAGTCCCTCAGGCGTCGCGGTGACGCGGGTCATGGGAGCGACGGCCAGGCGATTGGCCAAGAGGACGCCATGCATATCAAACGGCGTTAGAATGGGTGACGGCTGATCGGCGGGCATGTTTCGCACTCCTGGTAGCAACTGGGTCATCAGGGCGCCACGCATTGGCGTCTGTGCTACATGCTAAGGAGATTTGGCAGGGTGCCTAGCCGCTGGGAACGAGATGCGGCCTTATCTGAATTGGATGTACTGCATGCATCTGCCGGATGTTCGGATCTTTGCGATGGTGGCGTCAGGCAAGAGCCTTTCCGCCGCAGCCAGGCGGCTAGGTATCACGCCGATGCAGGTGTCCCGGCGCATCGCCGCCCTGGAAGAAGAGCTCAGCACGCGCTTGCTGCACCGGACAACGCGCTCCGTATCGCTCACTCCCGAGGGCGAAGCTTTTCTACCGTATGCGCTGGTGATCCTCGATGCCGAAGAGGGCGCGCGTAGTGAACTGGGGCAAGAGCGCTCTGCAGTTCGCGGTCATCTCAAACTCACCGCACCCAGCGTTTTCGGCCAGGAAGTGATCCTTCCTTTGCTGACAACCCTCTTGAGGCAACACCCCGGACTCAAGGTCGAACTCGATTTGAGCGATCGGGTATTCGACATCGTCGCGAGCGGCTACGACCTGGCCATTCGCATCGCAACGTTGAAAGATTCCGACCTGGTCGCGCGCCGGCTCGCCGCCAATGCACGTGTCCTTTGTGCGTCCCCGGAATATCTCGCTGATCGCGGCGTCCCCAGAAAGCTCGCCGATCTGGATCACCACGACTGCATTCTGCTCACGCCGGTGGGTAAGTGGCCTTTCGTGATCGATGGCGAGCTCCATCGCGTGCCACTGTCAGGGCGCTTCACGACGACGAGTGTCGAGGCCGTCAGGGCAGTCGCGTTGAATGGATGCGGAGTCGCCATGCTCGCGCGCTGGGATGTGCGGCAATATCTGCTGACAGGACGCCTGGTGGAGCTGCCGCTTCAAGATGCATCGACCGAGCAACTGTCCATTTGGGCCGTCACGCCCACCCGTCGTTATGTGCCACCCCGCGTCAAAGTCTTTCTTGATGCCCTCGAGCTCGCGCTGTCTGCCGATTGACGCAAACGTCCGCCACGATCCGTTCGGCCCGATCGGCGAGACGAATGAGCATAAAACGGACAATGTAAAGCATTAAAGAACTCCATCCCCACAACTAAAGTGACTCCACCTCAACACCACCACGGAGTCACTTATGTCACGCATGCTTACCCCCGCCGTCGATGCCGCCACCGGTGCAACGGCCGAAGTCTTCGAGCAAATTCGCAAGGTCGCCGGCGGCGTCCCCAATACCTTCGCAGCCATTGGCGCCCTGAACCCGGCAGCCCTGCAAGCGGTCCTGAATGCCGATGGCGTTCTGGCCCATGGCTCGCTCACCAAGCAGGATCAGGAAACGATCAAGCTGGTCGTCAGCGCCGTCGCCGGCTGTGACTACTGTGTCGCGGCGCATAGCGTGCTTGGCAAGATGACTGGCCTGAAGCCGGACGTGCTCGCCCAGCTTCGCGCTGGTGGCGCCACGGGCGACGCGAAGCGTGATGCGCTGGTGGGTTTTGTCCGCACGCTTACAAAGACCTCGGGCACCATCACCGACGACGAGTTCGTCGCCATCAAGAACGCCGGTTATACCGATGCACAGCTGGTCGATATTAGTCTGGCGATCGCCGTCACTGTGTTTACCAACGTGTTCAATCGCATCAACGACACTGACGTGGATTTTCCCGCGGTGAAGTGAGTGCGTCATGGGGGCGCCGCAACGGCGCCCCAGACCCGGTGCGCTGAAGAGCCGTGATGCCGCCAGTGCACAGGCGAGCTATAAGAGATCGGCCATGCCTTCGTTGACGTCGGCTTGCTTGCGCCAGCGCGCTGGCGTCTCGCCCATATGAAGTTTGAACGCGCGTTGGAACGCCGCCTCGGATTGATATCCCACGGCCTCCGCAATCGCGCCCGTCGAGTTTGATGTTTTCCGCAGCTCGTTCGCCGATAGCGTCATGCGAATATCAGTGAGCAAGTCACTCGCCGAAATCCCGAACTTTTCCTGGAAAAGGCACACAAACGTCGCGCGCGACATATTGCACTTGTCGGCCAGCAGCGGCAGCGTCCATGCATGCCCGGGATCGTGGAACATGGCTTCCAGCGCTGGTGCCAGTCGCGGATAACCGGCCAAAGCAAGCAATCCGGCAGGAGCTTGCTGCGACTCGCTGGAGAAGCGCAGCGTCAGTGCGAACAGCGCAGTCGACAAAGCGTCGAGCATGGCGCGACCTCCCAGGAAATCCGCCCCACTCTCTGCCTGCATGAGTGCCATGAGACCGTGCAACTCGGCGCCGCTTCCCGGATTTCCCAAGACTTGCCTGGACAGACCGGTACGCACGATCAGCCGCGGTGGAAGATAACGGCGCAAGAGTCGAGCGTGCTGCGGGGACAATACAAAGCGACCGCACAACATATCCAGGCGAGCGCCTGTTCCTTTGTTCTCGCTGAAAACCACGTTGGCCGCGATTCGGCTCGTGGCTGGCTTGGCCCGTGCACCACTGCCATCGTGCAAGGTGTGCGCTTCGTCATTGACCATGAGCAACAGATCGCCGGCCTTCAGTTGCTCCGTACCTCCCCCATGCGGATCCGCCAGCGAAGCGGTGCCACTCAACACGATGTGATAGGCCATCTCACCGACTGCCGACGCCTCCTGGTCGATGCGCCATGGCGCGCCGTATTGGCAGCGCAGATCGAGCTGCCCCCGTACTGGCGTGATTTCCAGCAGACGACTTAGCCAATCGAGCGGTGGGGACATGGCGAGTCTCCATTGATACTTTTGAGCATAAAAACAATACATGTGAACATTAACGTGCTCAGCACGGCCGCGTAAAGTGCGCATCACCACTTAACGAAGGCGTGTGTCATGCAGCGCATCAACACTCCCAAATTCGAGTCGGCTACGGGGGCAGCAGCAGCCATCTTTGAGCGAATCCGTGAATCCACCGGTGCCGTACCCAATTGCTACGCAGCCGTTGGGCATCTGAACCCCGCGGCACTGAAGGCCATTCTGCAAGCCGACGGCGTCCTGGCCTCGAGTTCACTGAGAAAGCAGGAGCTGGAAATCGTAAAGCTCGTCGTCAGTGAAATCGCGCGCTGCGACTACTGCATGACGGCACACGGTCTGTTGTCCCTCCTCGCGGGCCTCTCACCGGAATCACTGAAGGCCATTCGCGAAAAGCGGCCCACCGGCAATCGCCGCCATGACGCGCTGGTTCGCTTCGTCCATGCGGTGGTGACGACGCGCGGGACCGTCAGTGACGACATCTATGCCGAGATCAAGTCGGCTGGGTACACCGACACGCACCTCGTGGACATCAGCCTGGCCATCGCCACGGCGACGTTCACGAACGTCTTCAACCGCATCAACGACACGCCGATCGATGTCACGGCATTCGTCTAAGTCATCCCATCACAACGATTGAGGTAGATCGCCATGAACGCACTCATCCAACTCCTTGCAAAGTCCGGCCTCTTGAAAAAGGATCTCGATTACCACCTGCTTCGCGCGGCGATGGTCGTCATCTTCGCGTGGTTCGGCTACGACAAATGGTTCCAGTCCGAGATCACCGCACTGGCACCGCTGATCGAGCACGGGCCGCTGATCTTTTGGACCATCCCGGTACTGGGCATTCACGGCACCGCCATCCTCCTGGGCACCGCCGAATGGAGCTTCGGTTCGCTGATACTGCTGGGCTTCTGGAACAAGAAGCTGGGCGTGCTCGGTGCCCTGGGCTCCATCGCCACGTTCATCTCCACCCTGACGATCCTCCCCTTCGTTCCCGATGGTTGGGATGCCGGTGCCGGCGGTTTCCCCGCGATGGCGATGAATGCGGCCTTCCTGTTGAAGGACCTCGTACTGCTGGTGGTTTCGGTTTATCTCCTCAAGCAGGACGTGGTTCGCTCGCTCGGCCACGAAAGCCGCGAGTCATAAGTCCGACACCGCAGAAACGCCGGAGGGCGCCATCCCTCCGGCGACCGATAACGACGACACCAGCATCCCCCACCAAGGCGGCCTTCACATGAACCAGAGATTCATCGCCGGATTTTTAAGCGCTTCAACGGCCTTGCGGCATTGGCAAGCGTTGCCGTTGAGGCTCATCGTGGGATTTGGCTTCATGCAACATGGCTATGCGAAGCTCGCGCGCGGGCCGGATGCATTTGTTGCCATCCTGCATGCGATCGGAACGCCGCTGCCCGAGTACCTCGCTTGGGCCACCATCGTGGTTGAGGGCGCAGGCGGATTTCTGGTTCTCGCCGGGGCACTCGTGCCCTTCGTGGCGCTCCCAATGCTGACCGTGCTCCTTGTGGCCATCTTCACGGTGCATCTGCCGAACGGATTCAGCTCGATCAAGTTGCTGTCCTACGACGTCGCCGGCGCGCACTTCGGCCAGCCCGGCTACGAGACAGATCTGCTCTACGGAGCAGCGATCATTGCACTTCTCATCGGAGGCTCAGGCCCCTATTCGCTTGATGGCTACCTGGTCTCTCGTCGCCGTCGAGAGAGAACCTATCACGAGCGCCACACGGTCAATCGCTATGTCCACCGCATGCATCCATGAAGCAAAGAGGGGCTACTGCGTCTATTGGATCGCTGCAGCCTTGTTTTTCAGCATCGCTGCCATCGGATACATGCCGCCGCTCCTCGTTGGACAGTCGCTTGGCACGACACCGTTGATGGCACCAATGGGCGCCTCAGCCATGCTGATGTTGACCCAGCCAAAGAGTGACTTCGCCAAGCCTTGGACCGTGTTGATCGCAAACGCGGTGGCTACCGGCATTGGATTGCTCATGCCACACCTAATTTCCTCACCGGTGATCGCTGGAGCGGCTGCGATGGCAGCCACGGTGATCACGATGGGTGTGCTGCGCACTATCCACCCGCCGAGCGCAGGCGTCACCCTGATGGCCGCGTCGCTTGGGGCACAGTCCCTGCCCGTAAGCCTGGAGTTCCTGGTCGGGAAAGTGATGCTGGGGACAGCGCTGCTAGTCCTCGTAGCGGTCTCGCTGAATTACGCCGGCAATTTAATCTTCGCTGCGAGAAAGCCCCCGAAAGGGTCAGCTAGTCCATAAGGAACAGTCCCTGCGAGCCGAAGGAAAAGGTCCGCTATGGGTCGACAACGGACATAATCAGGCGCCGGTTTCCATCAGAGAACTCAAGGCCACGGGTATCCGTGTCCTTATTGACGCTTTCGTAGCGGATCGAGCAACGGCTTCAATCCATTGTGATCAAGTTCGAGTGCCAACGCGAGCAGGTTTCCAAGATCGCCAGGTGGAAAGCCTTTGCGCGCATACCATGCAAGGTAGGCACCAGGCAGGTCAGCGATGAGGCGACCTTGGTACTTACCATAGGGCATGGTCATGGTGACCAGACGGTGCAGGTCTTCGGGCTTCAATTGCCGAACAGCCGCAAGCGATCGGTTTGAGGTGCGATCTCTTGATTTGCACTCTTTGCCATGCACTCTCTCGAACTCAAACCCATTACTTCGTGTGTCCGCTGTGGGTGGCGGTCTCAACCGGTCGATGCAACAGCTTGTTGGAATCGTTCGGCCGGTGTTTCAAAGCCTAACGTCTCTCGAGGCCGCTCGTCCAATTCTCTTGCGACAGCATTGAGCTTCGCTTGGGTGATACCCGATACATCCATGCCTTTGGGAAAGTACTGCCTCAACAGTCCATTGGTGTTCTCGTTGGAGCCACGTTGCCAGGGATGGTACGGATCGCAAAAGTAGACCTTGATGTCAGTGGCCAGGGTGAAGCGATGGTGACCCGCCATCTCTGATCCCCGATCCCAAGTGAGCGACCTGTAGAGCTCCCGAGGCAACTTGTGCGCGTGCTTGATCAGTGCGTTGATCACCGTCTCGGTGTCACGCCGATCGGCCTTGACCAGCATCACGTAACGCGTCTTCCGTTCGACCAGGGTGGCGATCTGACTGTTCTTGTTACCAAAGAGCAAGTCACCTTCCCAGTGGCCGGGCACCGCGCGATCCTCGACACACGCCGGTCGCTCACTGATGGAGACAGTTCCGGTGATCCTTCCGTGGTCGTCAGTCTTTTGCGTGTGATGGCGCGAACGGCGCATCGCGCGCGATCGCCGAAGATGCGCGAGGAGCTCCTTTTTCAAGGCTCCGCGGGACTGAATGTAAAGCGTGCGATAGATCGTCTCGTGTGACACCTGACAGCTCGTATCGTCGGGATAAGAGTGCTTCAGCCATCCGGCTATCTGTTGGGGCGCCCAATGGTGCTGGAGCTTCGCCGCCACCCATCGCGCCAAGACTCGATGCGTGGACAGCTTACAGAGCTTGGGGCGTCGTGCTCTAGCCCAGGCGGCCTCATCCGCCTGGTTGGCACGATACGCCAGCGGGCCGCCGTTGCGGGCGATCTCTCGACTAATGGTCGATGGCGCCCGCTGCAGTGAGAAGGCGATAGCGCGGACGCCATGCCCAGCGACCAGTCCGCGTGAAATGACCTCGCGCTCGGCCAACGTCAACGCGCGCGGCGAGCGTCGACGCAACGGTGGACGGATGCCACCTGAAGCCGCGAGAATCTGGCGAACCGCCCCATGGTGTCGATCAAACAGCCGTGCGATCTGATGCAGCGACTCACCACGCTGCTAGCGATCCCACATCTGGGACTTCTGCTCTTCGGTGTAATAGATTCGGGTCCGGTGCCTCATCTGCAACACTCCTGCTGCTTGCGCAGTCGCTAGTGTGTTGCATCGACCGGTTGAGACCGCCGTCGCAAGCGGATGGTTCGTCCTGAGTCGGGCTGCGCACACTACGTCGCCGAACTCATATTCGTAACGATGATCGCAACAATGAGAAAAACTGCCCAGATGATGAGAACTGACCTCCCAATCCAGCCTCGAAGCACAAGCCCGTCGTGAGTCAGGAGACGCTCTATGAAAAGAGCGTTCAAGGGATTGCCGATCGTAAGCCGTTCGTAGTCAGGATCAGATCTTTCTGTGTAACGGGAGCCGCCTGCGATGAAGCGGACGACAAGCCCGCTTAGACAAACGAAGGACGCGGCCATGGCTGCAAGGAAAAGGTCGCCTACTGTCATAGACACAGTCCTTCTAGGGCTTGGAGAGTTCCGACTACGCGCTGCGCCACCTGCTTCGCCAAGATCTTATCCGAAACGAAAAGGTCCGCTACGGGTTGGAAGCGGACGTTAGATGCAGTGTGCTCAACTATTCGCGGAAAGAAAAATGGCGGTCCGCTCGGCACTGGCAAGCACGTTGTGAATCCATGTGAATCCGTCGACGTCTTCGTCCTCCATGGCAAAGAAGTTCCAAAACGGCTTCTCCGGTACATAGGTGACTTTTTCGATCAACTCGCCACCGTCGTAAACGAAGAACGTGCGCCGTTCCTCCTCCTCGACCACCGCGACCCTGATGCTTGGAGTGACGGACACCAGCGCTCCACCGAGCAGTAGCCACGGCTGCCCGTGCATGGCTCCGAGCCCAAATTGCCGCCCTCCGCTCTCGAAGAAAGTTCCGTTGGTCTTTGACTCCTCGCCGTCGGCAGTCGAAAACTCTTTGATCGACTGACCGTCGTCACTTACCTGAATGCGATTTCGGAAGCGCTCCATGTTTCTCAGGATCACTAAGGCATCCCCTGGCTCGATCGATTCAACCCGGCGACGTCCGCTCCGGGTCGGAAGCGGACATTGTCTACTAAGTCTTTTCCTCAAAATGCGTTTCGGGCAAATCCTATAACGACCACGGCAACGGGTAAGAAAAATAGGATCGCAACGGCGATAGCTCTGCGCCTAGCGCCGTGAAATGCAAAGCCAGAAAGCCAGAGTGAGAGCGCTGCAACAGCCAGCCCTGCACCCGTAACAAGCGTCGCTTTTGCGTAGTAAGCCGCTTGCCAGTCGCCAGGAGTAGCGCGACCAAAATCCCGTATCGACATCAGATAGCCGGAGGCCATAAGAAACCATCCAATAAGGATTAGGGCTAAGGCGAGGTTCGCACTGATGTTCGGCTTCAACGGAGGAACTCCAGTCTCTGGTTAGGACAATCGGGCATGTCCGCTTCATGCCCTGAGCCGTTCCGTCAACTATCTGACGAAGCCAGGCCAGCGAGCAAGGGCGAGCCACGGCGCTGCAGGGCCATAAGGTAGCGCGACTCGTCGTAGGGTGTGTGGGACTGCCAACAGCGATGCAGGATGCGGATCCACTTGAAGGCTAGCGCACGCACGGCCACTTGGTGCGGGCTGCCCTTGGCGCGCTGTTGGCGATAGAAGGCTCCGGCCCAGAAGGACTTGTTGATCGTTTGGGCAGCCCACTCGATGAAGGTCTGGCGGACGAACGTAGGGCATTGCCAACGCCAGTGCACCCAGCTTTTCTTGCCGCTTCGCTCCGTCACCGGCGCCACACCGGAATAGCGCTGCAGTTGCTCGGCGCTGGCGAAGCGTTCGCGTTGCTCGCCGAAGGCAGCCAACAGCCGTGGCGTCAGGATCGGCCCACTACCCGGCAAGGCTTCGAAGAGCGCGTAGTCCGGAAGCGTGGGAGCGAGCACGGCAATCTCTTCGTCGAATCGTTCGATCGCACGCAGTGCCACCTGCAACTGCTCGACCAGGGCCTCAGCCAGCAGCTGATGCGTGGTGATCACGGCCGGATCCTCGGTCAACGGCATGGCTGTGCGGATCGCCTCCACGCGGTCGGCAATGACCGTGGCAAAGCGTACGTTGTGGGCACGGAAGAACGCTTCAAGCGTGGCCTTGCGCGCCCGCTTGGCCTGCTTGAGCGTGGGCCAACGTCGCAAGAAATCGAAGAACACCACGGTATCGTGCTGCTTAAACCAGTCCAGTAGCTGGGGGTAATACTGCTTGAGTGTGTTGCCCAAGCGATTGACCAAGCGCTTCTTGTCGTCGACCAGCAATCGTCGCTGCTCGACGAGGAAACTCAAGGTGCGCATCTCCACACTTTGGGGTTTGAGCGGCGTAACTCGGTCGGGATAGCGTTGCATCAGCTCCAATGCCAGCTGTGCATCGGTCGGATCGTCCTTCGCCCGGCTGGGTTTGAACGCCCTGCGATACATGGCCAGCAGGCTGGCATCGATCGAAAACAGAACGATGAAATCGTACTTCTGCAGTGCATACACCACGGGCCCTTTGGCCAGCTCCAACGCGATGGCAATGCGCCCACCGAAGCGCTGATGCAATCCACGCGCCCACGCATCGATGGCATCGGGCTGATGGGCGAATGTGCCGAACTCATACGCGTCGCTGCCAGCCGGTTGCAGGCAGACGTCGTGCTTCGCATCCGCCCAATCCAAACCGATGAACGCCGTAAAATCGTCATCCCGATGTGTGCGCATACGTCACCTCGTGGCGTGATCACGATACGAGACCTGCGTGCTTAAGCTCGGCGAAGCCAATATAGAGAGCCGATCACTCGGCGAGCCCTGAGTATTCGTTAGGGAACTCAAGCGCACCGGCCGGCTCGAAACCAAAGCGGCGAACATCGGATGTTTGGGTCGGAATATTCGTAGCCGGCCGGTGCAAGTCCCGCCCTCGCTGCCAGCTACCTGGCAGCCGTGACATGGTCACCGAGAACGGAACGGAATACCTATATCGGGTCGGAAGCGGACGTCCCAAGACCGCTATGGCACTACTTCGTAACACGGCCCTATGGCCGTCATCGATGTAGAGAAGGTCATTCTCTCGCGCTCCGAAACCACAAGGGGAGAATGCCCACCCGCACAAGGAAAAACCACGCAACCACTCCACCGACGCCTGCGATGAGTGCCAGTAGATGCGCGTCCAAATAAAACCACTGCTTGGAACTGCCATTGATCACATAGGTAAAATTTGTCGAGGCTTTAACAATGTGCGTCCCTTCGACCAATGGGCTTTGTTCGAACTGATATCCGAATGGCACAAAGTCACTGACCGATCCATCCTGCCTAACGATCGAATAGTGAGTCACACAACGGTTGTTTAGGGGCTTCTCGCATACTTGGTAGGGCGCGCCAACCACAAAGTCTTCGGCCGAAAAAAATACGGTTGCTATCCTGTTTGCGCAAAGCAAGACAACGAAGCCGCTCCAGAAGACAAGCGCGATCGCAGCCACAAACGCGAAAGGGTTGGACGCGAGCTCATCTGGGTCAAAAATTGGCCTACGCATGTTTCACCACGTTCCCTTTGACGGTCTATTGAAAGGTCCGCTCTGGGTCGAAAGCGGACATCTCGCGCACGCCAATCGTCGCATAACGACCGCCACGCGAGATCGTTGTTCAGCAAGGCATAGTTCGTCGGATGCGCTAGGAGCCTTCCTGCCGAAGTGGAGCCAGGAAGTCGGATACGGGCTCGAGAATCAGCTCCGGTAGAGTCTCAGCGATGGCTTCTCGTAGTTGTTGCCAGGCATCTGGGTCGACAGATGGGCGGGCGAGACCCTCAGCCTTTGCCGTGGCGGATGGCCACTGTGTATAGCTGTACCAAATATTGTCGGGGCCACGGTGCAGGCGCGAGCCCAACGATCCCCGTTCGGTCAGCAGCAACTCTGTAACTCGCGACCAGGCCCGGACGAAGGACTCTTCTGATCCCGGATGTAGACGCCAACGGTAGATGGCGCAGAAAGCTGGACTAGCGTTGTCCATATCTCACCCTAGTAGCTGTGGAAATTTTGCAATTCTCTCGCTTCAACGTACAGGACGATAGGCATCTCGTGGCGCTTGCCGGGAACGTGCGTTTCGGGCCGAAAGCCCATCTTCCGAACTTGCAGCCCGACTGGCCCGAGCAGGAAGCCGTCGGTCAATAGATCCACGGAATAAGACGTTTGGTACGTGATGCGTATTGGCGATAAGCCTCGCCGAATGCCGCTGAGAGTGCCGCATCTTCTTCGCGAATACGGTAGAGGTAGATGTACGTGGTTATGCACATCATCACAATCACGCTCAACCAGTTGCCCAACGCGAGGGCCAAGCCGAGGAAGGCGATCAGCGCACCCAGATAACTCGGGTGCCGCACATAGCGGTACAACCCGGTTTCCTTCAGCTGATGGTCAACCCGAACGGCCACATTGGGTGTGTGGAAACGACCAAGCTGCACGATCGCCGTTGAGCGCACAACGATGCCGACTCCCATGATCAGCAGGCCCGCGACCTGCAGTCCAACCCAATGAATGGCTCCCACCGTGCCGTACGACAAAGCGATACTGGCTGCATAAGCTAGCGGGTTGCCGATCATGAGCAATTTCAGGGAACGGCGATCACGGTTCTCGGCCTCGCCTGTTTTAAGGCGAAAAACGACGATGGCATCGACCATAAGCCACAGGAAGAAGACGACCAGAGCAATGCCACGCACGACGTGCATACCAGCCTCCTGACTCTCGCATCACAAAACCATGTGGATGATGCCTCAGATCCGCCTTGACCAGAGGTTCTGGTCCGGCGCGTACCGGCCCGGGCATCCCCTGATGAAGAGGAGTGACACCCTGAGCTACGACATCATCTGGGAATTTTTCGTACCCGTCGCCCGCGTGGCTGATTTTGAATCGGCTTATGGCCCGGAGGGGCCTTGGGCTCAGCTTTTCAGGCGAGCGCCAGGTTTTATCGAAACGAAGCTGCTGCGCTGCCGCGAGCACACGGGGCGTTATTTCACTGTGGATCGCTGGCAGTCGGACGAAGCATTCGAGAGCTTCAAACTCAACCTCGCGGCCGAGTATCAAGCCTTGGATCGACAGCTTGAAGGCATTGCGTCGTCAGAGGTACGCCTGGGTGCATTCGATACGCTTTCGCAGATCTCCTTGCCGCCCACGCTCCCTTAGCCGAACGTGCGTGCCGAAACTCATCGGCACGCACGCCCTTCCACAACCGCCAGTTTGTTACCTCAGCGCTTGAACTCGTTCTTGTCGACCGCGCCGCCCTTCATCACGAACGAAACGTGTTCGAGTTGCGTGATGTCCTTGATGGGATCGCCGCCAACGGCAACGAGGTCGGCGTAGTAACCCGGCGCCACGGCGCCCACCTTGTCCTTCATGCCGAGCAGATCGGCGGCGTTGACCGTGGCGGCCTGGATGGACTGCATCGGCGTCATGCCCCACTTGGTCATCGCGGCGAATTGCTTGCCGTTCCAGCCGTGCGGATAGACGCCCGCATCGGTACCAAAGGCGAGTTTTTCACCGGCTTTCACAGCGTGCTGGAAGTTCTCGCGTTGCATGCGGCCGACCAACTTTTCCTTCTCGATCATGGTCGCCGGGAAACCCCGCTTTGTGTATTCGCTGAGGATGTAGTCGTCATTGTAGACGTCGAAATCGAGATAGGTGCCGTGCTGCTTGGCAAGTTTCAGGCCCTCCTCGTCGATCATGCTGCTGTGCTCGACCGAATCCACGCCGGCGCGTATGGCCATCTTGATGGCTTCCGCGCCGTGCGCGTGCGCTGCCACTTTCTTTCCCCAGCGATGCGACTCATCGACGATCGCGTTCATCTCTTCCTGCGAATATTGCGGCGCGCCCACCGACGTCTCCGCGCTGAGCACGCCCGCGCTGGCCATGAACTTGATCACGTCAGCGCCGTTCTTGACGTTCTCGCGCACGCGATGGCGGATGGCGTCCACGCCATCGGCTACGCCGTCTACTTCATGGAATTCGATCCACGGCGAGAAGCCCGTGGTGCCGTCGGCGTGACCGCCAGTCGCGCCCAGCGGCGGGCCAGACACCAGCATGCGCGGGCCGGGGATGTCCCCGCGATTGATCGCGTTGCGCAGGGCAACATCGACAAAGTCACCGGCGCCGAGATTGCGCACCGTGGTGAACCCGGCGTCCAGCGTGCGCTTGGCGTACACGGGCGAAAGAATGGCGGAGTCGATCGAGCTGCGCTTGAGCACGGCCTCGTAATAGTCGCCCTTGACCTCTCCCGGGTCGCCGGTCAGGTGGACATGACAGTCGATCAGGCCGGGCAACAAGGTGGCGTCGCCGAGGTCGATCACGTTGGCCCCGGCTGGCACCTGGCCGTCGTAACGCACTTCGGCAATGCGCTCGCCCTCAATGATCACCAGGGGATTGTTGCGCACCGTGCCGGTTTGCACGTCTACCAGGTGGGCGGCGCGCACGACGACTCGCGTTGGGGAAGGCACGTCATCGGCCCGGGCAGCGGCGGTGGCTCCAAGGGCCAGCGTGATGGCGGCGAAAAGAGGTAGCAAGCGCATGAGACAACTTCTCCGTGGGCAATGGGCAAGGTAGCTGCACGGGCGGACAGCCGGACGATGCGCGTTGCGCCACGGTCATGCGATATCCCCCTTCGCCACCTTACCGCGAATGGCGGCGAGGTAAACCACCTCTTTGGTCACGAATGACAATGCCGCGGGGGGTCGATGCTCCTCAGAGGGCAGTCCACGTTCTGCTAAAAACAGGCACCTCGTGCTTGTACCGAGCTGGCAGACCCGTTTCCAAAAGCCCTCAGGGCCAAGCACGCCACATGGCAAACAGTATGAATGCGAACAGCGCCAGACCCGCAGGAAGCAATACACGAACCCTACGAGCGTAATAACCCGCCAAAGGTGAAGTCAGTTGATTCGCGCGTGGGCTGAAAGCTGTCCGGATGACCGCCATGGTGACATTCGGATCACCGAGACGTGGCAGCCCGTCATAGAGGAAGCTTAGGGAACCTCTGCGTTGCACCCACTCGGGCCGCTCAGAATTGACGATCCCATAGAACTTGGTGATCGCATACAGATAGGCGATGGTATTCAAGACGAAGAGCCAGCCTGCAACGATCATCAATGTCTTCATGGACTCCCCCCTTACCGTAGAAGGCTCTGGACCCGCACCGACCCGATATCAAGCCGCCCGTGTGTCAGTCGGAGCAGATCTTCACAATCTCTACGTCCTTGTATGTAGCCGCACTCGGTGACTCGGGGGAGACAGAACGAGGGTTGCTGCCGGTTGCACCAAGGGCACCTTAGTGCCCGCTGCAACACGACTTCTGCTGCTGAACCGGAGGGCATGGCATCGTGCCGTAGGAACAGAACACGCAACAGTCACCGGGCTTGGGTCGCAACAGAGCGCCGCATCCTGCGCAGTCATAGAAGAAGATGCAGGCGTTTGTTGGCATCGTTTCGGTTCCCTGATGGCCGCACTCCGGACAGGTCAGCGTGCTTTCCAATTTCAGCGGTGCGATTTCGGTATCCATGACGACCTTCTATAGCGGATGGCCCGCCGTGCCATCGTGAAGTTGAAAACGAGAAATTCGGGGCAAATGCAGACGATCGAGAGTGAACTCGCTCCATCACTGCTTCATTGAAACGAAGCCGCGATCTGGGTAGGGCTTAATCCCAACACGCGACGCATGCAGCGAGCCATGTGGCTCGGATGCGCAAAGCCCGCCTCCAGCGCAATATCGGTGAGGCTCCTTCCCCCTTCGAGCAGCCGCACTCGCGCGCGCTCCACACGCCGCTCCAAGACAAAGCGATGGGCCGGCATGCCTACCGCTTGCTTGAACAGCGGTTTGAAGTGCGACAGGCTGAATCCCGCCACGCCTGCAAGCTCAGCGAGCGTAAGGTCTTCATCGAGATGCGCCTCGATGTACTCGATCACGTGGCGCAGTCGCCATGCCGGTAGAGCGCGACCAGGCTTGGAAGTTGCGTCTCGCTTGCGAGATTGCAGGGCGAGCAGGCGTGCGGCAAGTGCGGAGGCGAGGCTGTCGGCGAACAGCCGGCCACCCGGATATGCGTCATGGTCTTCGGCTTGCATCATCCAGCCGATGCGCTCGACCTGCGGGTCGCGTATGTGAATCGAAGGCGCCAGTTCGGCATCTCGCGTGCTCAGCCCCATGGCCTCGGCGGTGTTCTGCAGAAGCGACGGTGTCAATCGCAGCAACAGGGAACGCGCTGGCTGTGACACCGTCCAGCGAGTGGTCGCGCGTGAGGGCACGACACAGAACTGGCCATGGATGCGCACCCCTTTCCGCTCGTAGTTGCCTGCGCGGTAGGTAACCGGCACGGGGTCGCCGAGGTGTAGGCAAAGAACATGCCGGTCATCCACGGGCGATTGGAACACTCCGGGGGGAACCGGCGAAGTGAGCACGTCCAGTAGCGGCAGACGTTCCTGCCTGACGCTGGACAGCAGCGCGGCGGAAGGACCGGGGTAGCAGGAGGGTCGATCGCTCATGGCCGGATGCTTCTACGCGGCCGGGCGCGGTGCAAGTGCCGAAAATCATCCGCCTGTGTCCGGCACCGGCCGTTTGTGCGCGCGGCGCAGCGGCGACATTGCCAGCATATGCACATGCAGAAGCATTCGCCGCATGGAGACTCGGAATGAAGCGTAGGCAGTTCTTGAAGTTTACCGGCGCGACGTTCGCCGCCGGTGTCGTTGGCGCGCTCGTGTCGCGCGTGGATACCGTCCGCGGCGCAGTGGCCGCAGGCAACTCGCAACCGACCAGCGCGGAAGCATTTCGCGCGGCGCGACGCTTCGCTGACCTCCCGTTCGGCAAGATCGCCTATGTCGAGCGCGGATCGGGCGACGTGGCATTGTTTCTGCATGGCGCGCCGCTCAACGGCTTTCAGTGGCGCGGAGCGATCGATCGGCTATCCGCTTACCGGCGCTGCGTCGCACCCGATTTCATGGGGCTCGGATACTCACAGATTCCCGAGCACCAATCGCTGGCTGCCAGCGCCCAGGTCGCGATGCTCGCGGCCTTGCTCGATACGCTTGCGATCTCCAAGGTCGACATTGTCGCCAGCGATAGCGGCGGTGCGGTCGCGCAGTTGTTCGTGGTTCGCTATCCCGAGCGCGTAAGAACGCTGCTGCTGACAAATTGCGACGTCGAGCCCGACAGCCCGCCGTCCAAGGTCAAGCCGGTCATCGAGATGGCGCGCGCCGGAACACTCGCGGACTCGACCGCCAAGTGGCTTACCGACAAGGCGCTGGCACGCTCGACGTTTGGTGCGGCGGTTTATCACGATCCCAGCCGCTTTGCCGATGAAACCATCGAGTACTACGTGACCCCGCTGGTGAGCTCGCCGTTACGCCGGGCGCAATACCACGCTTACCACATCGCACTGGAGCCCAACCCGCTGGTCGGTATCGAATCGGTGCTCAAGCGCAGCACGGTTCCGGTACGGATCGTGTGGGGTGCCAGCGACGATATCTTCCCACTGGCGGATGCCCACTATCTCGATCACACGTTTCCACGATCCCAAGGCATTCGCCTTGTGCCCGGAGCGAAGCTGTTCTTCCCGGAGGAATACCCTGAGATCATTGCCGAAGAGGCGAAACGTTTGTGGCATGTGGCGTAACTTTGGCGGGCTTGGAGGATCAGGATGCTGGCGCCCCACGGCAACCAGCGAGCATGACGTGGTCGCCGCCGGATGCTTGCAGTACAGTCATGACCCATGCTGCAGGCCTGCCGACACCACGCTTCCACGCTGAGAGCTGCCGGTTCATCTGGCCGGGAAAGCGCTCGCGTCATACCGTCGGTTTGCCATGGAGGTGGTCTTGTCCGGGGCTGATGCGGCGCCGGCCGCAGCCTTCGCACTGGAGCGCGTAAGCAAGCGCTACGGTGCCGTCGTCGCGCTCGACGACATCAGCCTGGCCATTGCTGCGGGAAGCACCACGGCGCTCATCGGAAGCAGCGGTTCGGGCAAGTCGACGGTGCTACGTCTGCTGCTGGGCCTGGACTGGCCTGACCAGGGTGTCGTCAAAACGGACGGCCAGATGCTTGAGCGATCGCATGCCCTGGCGTTGAGGCAAAGGGTCGGTTATGTCATCCAGGAAGGCGGCCTGTTTCCGCACCTGACCGCCCTGGGTAACCTAGCGTTGCAGCCACGCTATCTGCGATGGAGTGCCGAGCGGATCCGCAAGCGTGCGGAGGAGCTGGCCGAACTGACTCATCTTCCGCATGACGTGCTTGAGCGCTATCCCGCTGAACTTTCCGGCGGCCAGCGTCAGCGCGTCGCGCTGATGCGCGGCCTGATGCTGAACCCGGATGCCCTGCTGCTTGATGAGCCATTGGGCGCGCTCGATCCCATTGTTCGTCACGAGCTCCAGGACGAGCTCAAGCGCATCTTCGATCAGCTAGGCAAGACGGTGATTGTGGTGACGCACGACTTGGCCGAGGCGGCATGGTTCGCCGAGCGCCTGATCCTTCTGCGAGAAGGCAAGGTGGTGCAGGACGGCCGGATCGATGATCTGTGCGACCGGCCCGCGGACGACTTCGTCCATCGCTTTGTGCAAGCGCAGCGGCGATTGCCGGAACCGGCCGCATGAAACGCGCATCGCTGATGATGCTACTGCTGTTTGCGTTGTCATCGACATCGCTGTGGGCCGTGCCGGTTCGCATCGGCTCCAAGCAATTCACCGAGTCGGTGATTCTTGGCGAAATGGCACGACTTGCAGCGGGTGAAGCAGGCGTCCAGGCGCAGCATCGGCGCGAGCTGGGCGGCACAAGTATCCTTTGGAGCGCCTTGCAACACGGCGATATCGACGTCTATTCGGAATATACGGGCACGATCACGCATGAGTTGCTCAAAGGCGTGGCACCCGATGCCGACATAGCCGAGCTGCGCGCGAGGCTCAAACCGCTCGGCATCGGCATCACCGATTCGCTGGGTTTCAACAACACCTATGCCATCGGCATGCTTGCCGACCGGGCGGCGCAGCTTGGTATCACGCGGATCTCCGACCTGGCGCTGCATCCCCAATTGCGCTTTGGCTTCTCCAATGAGTTCATGGATCGCGTAGACGGGTGGCCCGGAATTCGTCAACGCTATGGTTTGCCGCAGGCACAGGTGCGCGGCCTTGACCACAGCTTGTCGTATCGCGCCGTGGCGAGCCGTGCTGTCGATGTCATCGACCTTTACAGCACCGACGCAGAGATTCCCTATTACCGCCTGCGCACGCTCGATGACGACAGGCATTACTTTCCACGCTATGAGGCGGTGTTTCTCTATCGCCTCGAACTGGAACAGAACAACCCCGCATTTGTCGCCGCGTTGCGCAAGCTTTCCGGTCGTATCGACGAGGCGTCCATGCAACAGATGAATGCCGAGGCGAAGCTCAAAGGCATCAAAGAAGGCGAGATCGCCGCACGCTTTCTGGGCGTGCCAGCGGATGATGACGGTTCGGGATTCTGGTCACGTCTGCTGCGACGGACCAGCGAACACGTCAAGCTGGTGATCCTTTCGCTCGGCATGGCTGTGCTTCTCGCCATTCCGCTGGGCATTCTGGCTGCGCAGTGGAAGCGAACAGGCCAGCTGGTCATGGGTTTTACCGGCATCCTGCAGACGGTGCCTTCCCTGGCGATGTTCGTGTTCATGATCCCGCTGTTCGGCATAGGAACATGGCCGGCGATGGTTGCCCTGTTTCTCTATAGCCTGCTGCCCATCGTGCGCAACACTCACGCAGGCCTCACCGGCATCCCGCTCGAACTTCGCGAATCCGCCGCCGCGCTGGGCCTGCCTGCCGGCTTCCGGCTGCGTCGTGTGGAATTGCCCATGGCCATGCGGTCGATACTGGCTGGTATCAAGACAGCCGCGGTAATCAACGTCGGCACAGCTACCCTCGCCGCATTGATCGGCGCGGGCGGTTATGGCCAGCCGATTCTTACCGGCATTCGTCTGGACAATATCGGACTGATACTGGAAGGCGCGGTGCCCGCCGCGCTGCTAGCGCTGCTCGTACAAGCGATGTTCGAAGGTGTCGAGCGCTGGCTTACGCCACGAGGCCTGAGAATCGAGGCGCGGCAATAGAGGCGTGCTTCGTGTCTGCACCGCGCGACGTGCTACGCCACTGAAGCGGGGCCGGATGCTTGTTGTTGATCGACTCCTTTCATCGGACGCCACCGCATTTTCCCCTGGATGAGCGTCCACGCGCTGATGGCACTCAATAGGGCGAGCGCGGCGGAAACCAGCATGACCCAACGGAAGCCGCTGACGAACGCGATGCCCACGGCGTGCTTCACGGCAGCGGCTGTCGGGTTGCCATCCGGAATCTCCATGCCAGCCAGTTTCTGGCGTTGTGCCTCGACCGAGGACAACAGATCTGCTGACACCTGCATGGTGGCAAGTTCGGCGTTCAATCTGGTGTTGAAGGCCCAAGTCAGGACGATGCCGAACAATGCGATGGCCAGCAAGGCAGCCACGCGAGAGACCGCATTGTTGATGCCCGAAGCCGTGCCCGCCAATTCCGGACCAACGGCGTTCATCACCGTGGTGGTCAGCGGCGCCACGGAAATACTCATGCCGAGCCCAAGAATGCAGATCGCGGGAAAGAAGGTCGTCCAGTAATTGCTGCCTATGGACGGCCATGCAAACAACGCGAACCCGACGGCTGCAATCGTCGGCCCCACCACGAGTGGAAGTTTCGGACCGAACACGTCAACCAGAGTTCCCGCCCAACGAGACAGCATGAACATGATGGCAATGAACGGCAGCAAGGCCGCCCCTGCCGATGTCGCGCCATAGCCTTGCACCTGAATCAGGTTGAGCGGCAGAAAGAAAAGGCTCCCGCCGAGCGCCGCATAGAGCAGCAAGGTCAGCACATTGGCGCCGGTGAAATTGCGTTCGCGAAATAGATACAGCGGCAGCATGGGCGCGGCGGCGTGCATTTCCACGCGAATAAAGGAGATGAGCGCCGCGACGCCAACCGCAGCCGCGATCCACACGGGTGTGGCCATCCAGCCGCGCGACGGCGCCTCGATAAGCGCGAACACAACGCCCGCCAGCCCCACGGTTGCGAGACACGCGCCCATCACGTCGATAGCGCTGCGACCTCCGGTGCCAAGGCTCTCGGGGACCTTGGTCGCGCAAATAACCATCAGCACGACACCGACCGGCGCGTTCACCAGGAATGCCCAGGTCCACGAATAATGATCGACGAGGAATCCACCGATCACCGGGCCGATGGCGGCAGTGATGCCGCTGAAGGCCGACCACGTACCGATGGCGGCGCCTCTTTCCGACTGCGGAAAAGTGGCACTGATCAGCGCCAGGCTGCCTGGCACCAACAGGGCCGCGCCCATGCCCTGGATTGCTCTTGCCGCAATCAACAAGCCGACGTTGGCCGATAGCGAGCACGCGATGGACGCAAGCGTGAACAGGCCGATGCCGAGCATGAAGATGCGCTTGCGCCCAAAGTGATCGCCGAGCACGCCGCCCACCAACAGCAACGATGCGAGGAACAGCGCATACGACTCCATGATCCATTGCGCTTGAGAGGTCGTGGCGCCTAGCTCACGTTGAATGGCGGGCAAGGCGACATTGACGACCGTACCGTCGATGAAAGCCAGGCTGGATCCGAGGATCGCGGCAACAAGCGTCCAGTGCCGAGAAATCACTGGGCAAGCAATCGCCGCCTCGCCATTGATGATGACGCCGCTATCGCAGGGAGGTTTGCCGATCTGGCTCATGACATGCACAACGGATACCGGAATGGCCGGAGCTTACTCCGTGCATGGCAAGGCGATGTATGGATGCGTTGGCTCGTCAGGTTATGCAACGCCGTTGATGTTGAGCAAAGCGCTGTCATGCCATCGAGGATGGCCCGCGATACGCCAATGAGCGGGCGCGGGCAATGGACACCGAACTAAGGCCTGTCGATGGGGACGGAAAGCTGAAGGTTCCCGCCAAGGTCAAACTGCCTGATGTTGGCCGCTGCCGACATGGATGGCTCGTGCACACATACGCGCCTGTCTTTCGTTGCGACCCATAGATCGGCGTTGATCCGATGCACGAACTCCGCTTTCGTTCGCGCTGCACGATAGGCACCTATCTGCTTCTCGACATCAAGTACACGGGCGACTCGGTCTTGCTTGTCGTCGCCCGTGTACTTGTTGTGCAGCAAGGTTTGCACTCGACTCGCCAACTCGTCGGGCGCGGCGATCAGCTCATCGCTGCCGGACACGGCCTTGGCCAGACCGAGTATCGCCAAGGCCAGGGCAAGGCGCGCGCCATCGAACATATCAGGCACTTCCCTTGGCGCTGGCTTCACGCAATTTATCTGCGCATTCCTCACAACACACTTCGACCACGCGATTGCCAATGGTCACCTGGATGGCAGTGTCGTCCAAGGGGTAGTCGCACGCGGCACAGGTTTTCTCGCTCATGTCATTTCTCCTGAAGGTGCCCTTGAGTGGGCACGCTCAGGAGACCACCGCAGACGGTGGCGCGCTGTCGAATTCTTTAGCTGTCTACGCTTGGGCGGCGCGGCGGAAGTCTGTCGGCGAGCGGCCGAAGGCTTGCCGGAATGCCTTGGCAAAATGGCTATGGCTGGAGAAACCAAGCTCGGCGGCGAGGGCCGACAGGTCTTCATACTGATCGATAACGTCGAGCGCTCGCGCAAGGCGCAACTGCAGCTGATAGCGATAAAGCGGCACGCCTTCGACCTGCCGGAAAACCTGGGTGAGATACACCGGCGAGCTGCCGATCGCCTTGCCGATATCCGCCAGCGTCCAGCGTCGCGAAAGATCACTGGCCAACAGCACCTTCACCCGATCGGCCAGGCGACGGCGCGCATGGGTGGAGGTTGGCTCCCGCGAGGTCCGCGGCCCCAGGCTGCGACAGACCAGGGTCAGCACCAGCGCCTCCGCTTCCAGCGGCTCGATGGTCCCGTTATCGAGACTGTGGCGTAGCAAGGCCACCAGCGCCTGCGCACGCGCATCGATGCGCTGGGATTGCTGCCGAAACGCCGTACCGGAGCCAGGCGCTATGAGCGCCTTGGGTGCAAGCTCCGCCAGCACGGACTCGTCAAGGCTCAAGGACAGGCACCAGTCGCCGCCATCCAAAGGGTGGCTGACCTGATAGCCCTCGTCCGCATTGAAGAACAGCACATGGTTGGCATCCGCTACGGCCTGATCCGTACCGAGATGTCTTGTGTAGACACCGCGATAAGGAAAAACCAGCTGCGTGGATGCGGCACATTCCTCTGCACTGCGATGGCGGCAGGTGCCACTGCAATGGACATTTCGCAGCGTCAATGATTCCGACGACAGCAGAACGTGGGATGTGAGGATCGACATGATCGCTACGCCAGATGGCACCCGCTCGCGGTACGAGTCGCAATAGTAGGAGCTTAGCAACCCTTTGCCAGGCCCGCCTGTGCCAGCGATACGGTTGCTAAAGATTCTGACAGCGCGCCAGGGCTGCCCATGGTCTCCTTCAACCACCCCGTTGGCGGGTACAAAAGAGACCGTGGCCATGAATCGTGAACAGACAAGCCGTGCAGAGCATTTCCATCGATTGCATGCGGGGGCCAAGCCTCTCGTGCTGCCCAATGCGTGGGATGTAGCCAGCGCCAGGATCATCGAGGAAGCTGGCGCCGACGCCATTGTCACCACCAGTGCAGGCATGGCCTGGGCGCAGGGATATCCCGATGGCGAACAGATGCCGGTTCATGAACTGCTGGCTGTCTGCCAGCGAATCTGTAGTGCCGTGTCCGTGCCGGTCAGTGTCGATATCGAACGCGGCTACGGGAAGGACGCGGAGGACACCGGCGGACTCGTGGGCGCACTTATCCAGATGGGTGTCGTGGGCATCAACATGGAAGATGGCGTGGCTTCAGGCACCAACACCTTGACGCCCTCGTCTGTGCTCAGCGAACGCATTGCATGCGCACGCGCCGTTGCGCAGCATCACAACGTTCCGCTTTTCATCAATGCGCGCATCGACACGTACTTTGTCGAAGGCATGGAACCTGCGGCGAGGTTCGAGGAAACGCGGCGACGCGCGCTCGCCTATGTCGCCGCCGGCGCCGATGGCATCTTCGTTCCTGGTCTTACCGACCTGGACGCGATCGCTCAGCTTGCCCGGATGCTTCCCGTGCCGCTCAACATCTACGCGGGTTATTCCGGCGCCCCTGGCGTAAAGGAGCTCCAGCAAGCAGGCGTGCGCCGCGTCAGCCTTGGTTGCGGCCCCATGCAGGCGGCGATGGCACATCTGGCAATCATCGCCAAAGAGGCGCTGATTGAGGGTCGCTACGACACCATGGCCGCGCATATGCTAACGGTCAGTCAGGCAAACGCCTTGTTCCGGCCCAATCTCATGCGCCATGAAAAGCCGACACGCCGCGCACCGGATACAGGCATGGGCGACGGCCCCGTGGCCTTGCTGTTCGCTCGGCCAAGGGCTGATTCCCGACGCGATGGCGTATTCAAAGACAAGGTCCAGCTAACGACACGCAATGGCACGCACCTGTTCGCAGCGGATGGCGCAACCGATAACATCGGCTGGCAAGATTACTGGCATGGGTCGCTGTCGCGCCTGATGGCGGCATTCCATAGGGCACGCCCTGGCGAGACTAAAGAAGGTTCGCGATGACACTCACCCGACTGCGCACGATGGCTTGGATGTTGATCGCCTGCAGTTTCATCGCATCGACTTGCGCAGCGTCGGACATCTCAGCGACTGGTGACGACTTTCGCCAGTCGCGCGAGGATGCCTGGTGGACCGGCCCTCTGATAGCCAATTCAGCGGGAGCATTACCGCAAGGCCATTACCTCATCGAGCCTTATCTCTACGACGTTCGCTCATCACACACCAACAGCTTTGGCTCGCTGACCTATATGGAGTACGGCATCACCGATCGGTTGATGGTCGGGTTGATTCCCGTGTTTGGCTACAACCGGGTGGCGAACGGACCCAACAGCACTGGCATCGGTGCGGGCGACCTAAGTGTCCTGGCGCAGTACAGCCTGACGCGGTTTCGAGATGGCAGCGGCGTGCCCGACATTGCACTGATGGTGCAAGAGACGTTGCCCACAGGTAAATATGACGAGCTCGGCCAGCGGCCAGCAGACGCCCAGGGCAGCGGGGCATATACCACCACGGTGCAGATCAACACGCAGACGTATTTCTGGATGCCTAACGGTCGAATCCTGCGCATGCGCTTCAACGTTGGCCGATCCTTTTCCCGCAGGGCATCGGTCAATCATGTCAGTGTCTATGGCACACCCGAAGGCTTTGACGGATACGCACAGGCCGGTGATTCGTTTCTCGTCAACGCCGCGTGGGAATACAGCCTCACCAGGCGTTGGGTGCTGGCGTTTGACCTGGCCTACCGACATTCGCTTGGCACTCGCGTGGACGGTTGGGTCACAACCACGGATGAGTCCTACGGATTGACCTACCGCACACGATCAAGCGAGAGCTTCGGATTTGCGCCGGCCATCGAGTACAACTGGCAGAGCAACCTTGGCCTCCTCATCGGCGTTCGTGTCTTCACGGGCGGCCACAACAACCCCACAACCGTCACGCCCGCGATTGCGTTGAATTACGTTCACTAGTGCGGCCCAGTCCGACGAGCGGGATTTTCGGAACCGACTTTTGCGACGCGAGGCGTCGAAGGCGAACACGAAGAGATGGGCCTCAACCCACGACGTGAGTTCGCCATTCGTCAGAAGGCATCCCTTCATCGGAAAAAGTGCGCCTTGCCATTGCCATCGTGGCCTGAAGATCGAGCGCCAGAAACTTCGTACCCGGAATCGGATTGAAAACGTAGAATTCAATGGGCTTGAAGCCAAGGCGGTGATACAGCCCTTGCGTGGCTTCCATCGTCGGCAAGGTGTCGAGGCAAATTCGACTCCCAACTCCGACCCTCCCTTCCTGTTCTTCCACGGATATCCAGGTGTACTTTTGCGATCCGCAGCATCCGTGGCAGCGTGGCTCGAACGAAAATACCAACGGCCTGCTCCGCCAATATTTCCCCAAGGGCACTGACCTGTCGGGCTACTCGCAAGCTAAGCTTGACGCGGTTGCGCGGCAGCTCAATGAGCGACCGCGGCAAACGTTGGGCTTCGATACACCGGCCGAACGATTCCAGCAATGTGTTGCGATGACCGGTTGAATCCGCAACCCATAACGGACCTCGGAGGTTCGGCGTATCAGGGGACGACACGCCTCGAATGCTGACGGCCAAAAAATCTTGCCTCCTGTCACCGAGCTCGAATGAAATCTACAAACGCCCGTAGCGGCGCCGGTAGATGCCGCCGGCCGGGGTAGTAGAGAAACGGGCCGGTAAACGTCTGCCACCAGGGTTCCAACACAGGCTCAAGGGCGCCGCTGACGAGGTAAGGCTTCAACCAGTCTTCGAAAAGATGGATCACGCCTAGCCCGTCCACGGCGGCCTCAACGGCCAGGTCCACTGCGGAACCCAGGCGCACCAGCAGCGGCCCGGTGGGGTCAACACGCACGACTTGTCCGTCGCGTTCAAATTCCCAGGCAGGAATGGCGCCACTCGGAAACTGCCCGCGTAAACATGCATGGGCGAGTAGGTCTCGCGGGTGCTCGGGCCGACCTCTTGCTTCGAGATAGGCCGGTGACGCGGCAGTCGCGAAGCGCTGAAAACGCGGACCAATAGGTACCGCAATCATGTCCTGCTCAAGTCGTTCGTCGTAGCGAATGCCGGCGTCACACCCAGCCGCGAGCACGTCCACGAAGCTTTCCTCGGCGATTACTTCCAGCTTGATCTCGGGATAGGTCTTGAGAAATGGCGTAACGATCGAAGGAAGAACGATGCGGGCGACGCTCGCGGGTACGTTGAGCCGCAGCGTCCCCGTTGGTCGGTCTCGAAAGCTGTTGATCACGTCCAGAGCGGCTTCCACTTCACCGAGGGCGGGTACGAGCCGCTCGGCCAGGCGAGCACCCGCCTCCGTGGGGAAGACACTGCGGGTCGTGCGGTTGAGTAGCCGCACACCCAAGCGGGTTTCCAGGCGGCGCACTGCCTCGCTCAGACTCGATGCGGATGTGCCACTCGCGCGCGCGCCTTCGCGGAAGCCTCCCGCCCGCACCACGGCCAGAAACGCCATGAGGTCCTGAAGATCTGCCGCCATTGTTCGAATATCCGCACAACCCGTGCCGATTTAGCCGGATTATCGCGCGATCGGTCAATGCCTATAGTCGGGCCGTACTTACTTTCCAACCGCACTATTCGGAGGCCATATGACCAACCTAACGGCATCGGGGACCTTTCTGCTGGGCGACCGCAAGGTAACCCGCATGGGCTACGGGACGATGCAGCTTGCCGGCCCCGGCGCATTCGGGCCGCCGAAAGACCCCGAAGCGGCGCTCACCGTGCTTCGCGAAGCGGTGGCATCGGGCGTGGATCACATCGATACCAGCGACTTCTATGGGCCGCACATCACCAATCAACTGATCCGCAAAGCGCTGCACCCGTATGTGCAAAACCTGGTGATCGTGACCAAGGTCGGTGCGGTGCGCGGCGCCGATGCGTCATGGAGTCCGGCACAAAGCCCGGCTGAACTGACTCGCGCGGTGCATGACAATCTGCGCAACCTTGGCGTCGATGTTCTGGACGTCGTGAACTTGCGCGCCATGGGGAACATTCACGAACCCGGAGAAGAGTCGCTCGAGGCGCAGTTCACGGCATTGGCCGAACTGCAGCGGCAGGGGCTCATCCGGCACCTTGGTTTGAGCAACGTCACCGCTGTCCAAGTGGCGGAAGCGCAACGCATCGCCAAGGTCGTATGCGTGCAGAACCATTACAACCTCGTACATCGCGATGACGACTCGTTTATCGAAGAGCTCGGCCGGCAGGGTATTGCCTACGTTCCCTTCTTTCCGCTCGGCGGTTTCACGCCGCTCCAGTCCGAGACTTTATCGGCCGTTGCCAAAAGACTCGATGAGACGCCGATGCAGGTTGCACTCGCTTGGCTGTTGGCGCGCGCGCCAAACATCCTTCTTATCCCGGGTACTTCCTCACTGAAGCATCTGCGAGAGAATCTGGCGACGGTCAAGCTTGTACTCACGGAAGACATCCTTGCCGAGCTGGAAGCGATCGGGAAGGGCGGCGGCCACTGACGGCCCGGCAAAGAGGGCCTGCCCGTAGTCCACGTTAATCCGCCTTTGGCCACGAGGTTCGGTACTAGGTTGGTTTTCTGCGAGCCGGCGTACTGCGCATGGCCATGGTCGTCGTATGCATTCCATCCATCATCGATGAATCTGCCAGCCGCAGATGAGTCAACTTGGTACTGTTTTCCAGTCAAGTTGTTTGGATGAGCCTCGTGTCCGCTTTCGACTGCGATTTCAACCGGTGAACGCAACACATGGGCGAAAACGTTTGTACGCAATTGGAAGTTCAACGTCTTCCTCGGCTGCCCGTTGAAGGGGTGTGCTACGGGAAGAAGTTGCACGGCGCCTCAAATTTGGGCACTTCCGGCCTTCTTGCTTTTGTTTGATGAGCACGGAGCCTGGGCGCCATCACAACACTCCCCCGCTTGCACAAACTTTGGGTGTTGCATTGACCGGTTGAGTCCGCAACCCAAAGCGGACATTACCAGCCCCGTGTTCATCACCAGCGCGATGGTCAGACCGAACCGGATTGGTGGTCAGCCATCACCGTAATCGGCACCTGAGCGAAGCGATCACAATTTGATCATCCGCATGGGTACATAAAAAGCGCCATTGATCTTTCGTCAGTCAGAGTCAGAGATCGACGCCTATGCACGGGTTTCTGAATGATGTCGTCGTGGGGTTGCTTGGCCTGACGACCATCGCCAATCCGATTACCAGCGCCACGGTGCTCCTGGCGCTCACGGGACGCTACCCCGCTACGGAGCGTAATCGGCAGATCTTCCGGGCCACCATCTACGTGGCGGTTGTTCTGCTGATCTGTTTCTATGCCGGCAGTGCCGTCATGAAAGTCTTCGGCATCTCTCTACCCGGGTTGCGTCTTGCCGGCGGGCTGATCGTTTCCTATATCGGGTTCGGCATGCTGTTTCCACCGTCCAGGGTTGCGGAAGACGAGGCGCAGGCCGAAATGGCCGCCAACGCGCCGACGGCGCAACTGCCCGATGTCGCCTTCATTCCCTTGACCATGCCCTGCACCACAGGGCCGGGCACGATTGCCTTCCTCATCAGCGCCGCCTCGACCATCCCTGAGCGAAACTTCTCTTACAACGTGAATTTCGCTGTGGTAGCCATTGTGTTGCTCTTTGCGCTGGAGTTCTGGATATGCCTGCGCTGCGCGACTCCCATCATGCGGTTGCTTGGGGAAAAAGGCATTGACGCACTGGCGCGCGTCATGGGGTTCCTGCTCGTCTGCCTCGGCGTGCAATTCGCCATCAACGGCATTCAGGACCTGCTGAAGGTGTGGGGCTTCATCACTGCCCAAGCGTGACGGAAGTGTTGTAGCCCCATGCGAGCATCCCTGCGAGATAGACCAGTAAGCACGCAATAACGATTGCGATGACTGCGGTGTAAAGCAGCCTCATGGGCGCTCTCCCATGTCTTGTGCAGTTGTAGCCTGGACGCTGGCGATGTCTGCTTCGAGGGGAAGGCGGCCAACGGTAACCCGTCGAAATACGGCTGTTCAGGGTTGCCTACCTATCGTTGATGCTCGATACCCAAAGAGCCAGCTGCCATGTCCGGTTCGCGGCCAGAATGGGACGTTGGCAGGCGCCAGGCCGGGCCACCGGATGCACGCAACCCATCTTAAGATGGCCACATGTGCCTAAAAATGCGAAAATGCGCGGTTAATGGCTGCCCTCGCTGCGCCAACTGCCCCCCAGAGACACCGTGAAGACCCCCCAAAGCTTGCAGGCGCTGATCGATGACGGCGTCATTGATGAAGTGCTGCGACCACTCAAGAGTGGCAAGGAAGCGGCGGTATACGTTGTCCGCAGCGGCGACGAAGTACGGTGCGCAAAGGTCTACAAAGACTTGGCACAGCGCAGCTTCCAGCAACGCGTGCAGTATCAGGAAGGTCGCAAGGTACGAGGCAGTCGCGAGGCGCGTGCGATCGGCAAGGCCAGCAAGTACGGGCGCAAGCAGCAGGAAGTCGCCTGGAAGAACACCGAGGTCGATGCGCTCTACCAATTGCGTGTCGCCGGCATGCGTGTGCCTGAGCCGTATGGCTATTTCCACGGTGTGCTGGTGATGGAACTGGTCACCGACGCCGAAGGCTTCTCCGCGCCACGCCTAGGTGAGGTTGAACTCAGTGCGGAGAAGGCGCGTGAATACCATCATGTACTGGTTCGGCAGGTAGTGCTGATGCTGTGTAGCGGTTTGATTCATGGCGATCTGTCCGCGTACAACGTATTGGTCGGCCCGGATGGTCCGGTAGTGATCGATTTCCCACAAGTCGTCAGCGCCGGGGGCAACAATGCGGCGCGCGCGATGCTGCTGCGTGACGTCAACAACCTCACTGCACATCTTGGACGTTGGGCACCCGAGCTGTTGGACACGTGGTACGGCGAGGAGATGTGGGCGTTGTTCCAAGCCGGCGACCTGCGACCCGATACGGAACTGACCGGCGAGTTCGAGCCAGACGAAACCGAGGTCGATCTCGACAGCATCCGCCAGTCCATTAATGATGCACGCGAAGAAGCGCTGATCCGACAGCAGGGCCGCGAAGCGGCGGCGGAAAACTAGAACCTGTTGGAAGCGTCGACGCGTCCCTGTCTCAAACTTTCTTTCACACCCTGAGATAACGCGATGTCGCGGCGACATCGCGCCGTTTCTTCCGTTGCCCAACGCGGCCCTGCTGATGCGCAAGCGGCGGATCCACATGACGCCCAGCCCCACCTGCACCAGTCTCGGAAGCACTTCCTTTCCCAGGAATGAGGTGAATGAAATTAGTCCGCTTCGGATCGGGAGCGGACGCTCCGGTAGGACGCGCGTTCTGGTTGGAAAGGCTAACGAACGTAACGAAGCGAAGTTTTTGAGGCGACCAGATCGGTCGCTTCTCCTGCGCTCCCGACGGTAATTCCCGAGTCCGGCAGCCATCTTATCGAGCCCGGTCTTTTCAGCAGAATGCCATCGGCGAAACGGATAGCATCTGGGTAAGTCGACCATTGCAACTTCGAAGAGGCGTTGCTGCCCACTTCGACACCCACCTCCGAAAACGATACTGCCACTTCGGTCCCAAAGCCTGACTTGCGTTTGAATTTCATCATAAGGCCTTGCTTCGTCGCCCAGACGCCGCTAGCGGTGATCAAGCCGAAGAGCACGATAAACGCCACAACGTGGTCAACCACGGAACCATTGGTAGTTGCGACAAAGACAGACGCGCCCACCAAACCAATCGTGCCGTACTGAATAGGCAACCTAAGCAACCACGGGCCTTGCTGATATTGCCGGTCAATCACAGCTTTGAAGTAATCGGCATCACATCGATACTGATATCTAACCTGCATG
Organism: Dyella sp. OK584; assembly: GCF_057787755.1. NCBI lineage: Bacteria > Pseudomonadati > Pseudomonadota > Gammaproteobacteria > Lysobacterales > Rhodanobacteraceae > Dyella > Dyella sp. OK584. The sequence continues at coordinate 1,399,000 of NZ_CM173542.1, read as the reverse complement.
TAGCCCCCCGTTTTTTTCGCCGACCTTGTCCGTCGCGGCAAGCGGTGACGCCATACCGCTGCTCGTGCCTATCAACACCGTGGACCTGGAAGACCTGCTTGGCCACGTCAACTCCGATGCGCACAAGCTTCATGGTGGACTCCTCCTCGCCAGCGACTGGTTCTATCGCTTCCAGTCTGGCACTCGATGCCGAAAACGGGGAGGAGTCCATCTCATTGCTTTGGGTCGGAAGCGGACCTGAGCGACATGCTCGACTTTCGAGTTGAAGTTGCGCTTCTTAAAGTATCTGTTCTTGGGCAAATCATTTCGAAAAAGGCTTCAGCTCTACTTGTCTTTGTCTTCCGAAATTGTCATGCCACCTATGCTCACGCCGAGATCGATACCTTGGCCCGCGCCTGATAGCGCAAGGGAGACCTTGCCCTTGGTGAGCACCTGTGCCGTCCCAGACTTCACGGCACCTGCGCTGGCATCAGCCTGTGCGTAAGTACCCAGTACATCACCTATCTTGGTGATATCGCTAAAATTTCCGATGCCATTATCAATGCGTGATTTACCGGCCGTCAGTCCACCGCCATGACTTTCGATCTTGACCTTCATGGTTTGACCGTTAGTGCACGTAACCACACCCTTGCCGCTCGTGTGCTTGTAGATGACCGACCAGCCGGACAGACTGAATCGCATGGTGCATTCCAAGGCAGCGGCACTGGCGATCTGGGAGACGGTTAGCGCACACAGCACTATGGCCGTCTGAACGAGGCGTCGATCTTTCATAGGATGACTCCGTGACTGAGCGTGAAAGTTCTAGCTGTCAATCGTGTGTTGGATGATGGACACCTAGGGCCTGATGACGATGACCGGGAGCATCGATTTACCACGCGTCCATGCGACCACGGCAGCTCATCGTCCCGCAAAGGCGTGCTTCAGCAAACCGTAGTTTTACGGAGAGTCCGGCTCACCAATCAGTCCATGCTGCTCTGGGTCGAAGGGTCCGCCACGGGTCGGAAGCGGACACTTTCGCTGGTCCGCTGCGAACTCGCAAACGGGTACCAGGTCAACTTTCACCCGGCATAACGACGCGTATTGAGCGAGTTCCAATCTTTGCGCCGGTGACCTCATCGACAGCCACCGCCTTGATCTCGGTTCCCGTCTCCGCGTCGAGGAAGCGCGTCAGCTTGCCTCCGCTGCGGTATTGCTGTCCCCACGCGCCAATCATGAAGAGCACCGGAAGGAAATCGCGACCGGCAGCCGTCAGCACATATTCCTCACGCGGTGGATGCTCCGAGTAGCGCCGCTTCTCCAGCAATCCCTCCTCGGTCAGCGTGCCTAGCCGCTGGGTCAGCATCGTCGGTGCGATGCCTAGACTTTTACGGAACTGGTCAAAGCGCGTGAGGCCGGCATGGGCGTCTCGCAGGATCAGGATGCTCCACCGGTCGCCCGCAAAAGCCAGGCTGCGCGCAATCGGGCAAGGCTCATTGCAAAGATTTTCGTCGTTCATATCAATTTAATAGTGACTTACTTCGGAATCGATAGTATAGTCGATATGAAATCGATAGTGACTGTCGACGATATGTGACTTTCCCCGGTGGAGCTTTGGATCATGAGCAAGAACGGTATGGGTGTCGCCCTGGTCACCGGGGCGTCTTCAGGCATCGGCGAGGCCACGGCGGACCAGCTCGCCAAGGCGGGCTATAAGGTCTTCGGCACCAGCAGACGACCTGCCTCAACGGGGAGTCGATCGTTCGAGATGCTGGCCCTCGACGTCACTCGCGATGAGTCCGTCGGGGCACTCGTGGAAGAGGTCATTCGGCGGGCCGGTCGCATCGACCTGCTCATCAATAACGCTGGCTTCGGCGTTGCTCCGGCGGGTGCGGAAGAAAGCTCCATGGAGCAGGCGCAAGCGATTTTCGATACCAACTTCATGGGTATCGTCAGAATGACGCGTGCCGTCGTCCCCTACATGCGACAACAAGGACACGGTCGAATCATCAACATCGGTTCCGTACTTGGGTTCCTACCCATGCCCTATATGGCGCTGTATTCGGCCACGAAGCACGCCGTCGCAGGCTATTCGGAAGCACTCGACCATGAACTGCGCACTATGGGCATTCGAGTCTCCGTGGTCGAACCTGCCTACATCAATACATCGTTCGATGCGAATTTGATCAAACCTGACGCGCCACTCGACGTGTACCGCGAGGTACGCACTGGCGTGGAGAGGCGGGTGAAAGAGGTGCTCGTTGGCGCGGACGGGCCCGATGTCGTAGCCAGGATGGTGCTAAGCGCGGCCATGTCAAACCGCCCGAAGATGCGTTACGCACCGGGACTGGCCCGCCGCATGCAATTCCTCCGGCGATTCGCACCAGCCAGCGTGCTGGACGCGGGAGTACGAAAAGACCTGCGGCTGCAAGCATAAGTATGTTCCCGCAATCGACACATCTACGAGAGAAAGAAAGATCATGAAGGCATTTGCCATTGATCGATACAGCAAAAAAGATCCGATGCGCCTCGTTGAAGTGCGAGAACCTGAGCTTCGGGACGATGACGTGCTGATCGAAATTCACGCCGCAGGTATGAACCTGCTCGATTCCAAAATCAAAAGCGGCGAGTTCAAACTGCTCCTGCCCTATCGGGTGCCGCTCGTGCTCGGCCATGATGTGGCCGGCGTCGTGACTAGGGTTGGATCGCGAGTTCGGCAATTCAAAGTAGGCGACGAGGTCTATGCGCGACCGCCTGATCACCGCATTGGCACGTTTGCGCAGTTCATCGCTGTGAATGAGGGCGATGTCGCGCCCAAGCCGACCAACACCACGATGGCCGAAGCGGCATCGATTCCCTTGGTTGGGTTGACGGCCTGGCAAGCCTTGGTCGAACGAGCCCATCTGAAGAAGACAGACAGGATTTTTATTCAGGCGGGATCCGGCGGCGTCGGCAGCTTCGCCATTCAATTGGCCAAACATATCGGAGCGACGGTCGCCACAACCACGAGCAGCGCCAACATCGACTGGGTGAAACACCTCGGGGCAGACATCGTCATCGACTACAAAAAAGACGATTTCGAAAAGGTATTGCAGGACTACGATGTAGTCCTGCATAGCCAGGATGCAACGGTGCTGGAGAAGTCCCTTCGAGTTCTGAAACCTGGAGGAACTCTCATATCGATTTCCGGCCCGCCTGACCCGGCGTTCGCAAAAGGCATTGGAGCGCCATGGTACGTGGGCCTCATCGTCCGCCTGTTGAGTTCGAAAGTGAGGAAAGAGGCGATCCGTCGAAACCTGAAGTACTCGTTCCTCTTCATGCGATCCAACGGGCAGCAGTTACGGGAAATCACCCGACTCATCGAGGCCGGAGCCATCCGTCCCGTGGTTGATCGAATTTTTCCCTTCGAGTCGGCCAATGAAGCCCTAGCCTACGTCGAAGCGGGACGCTCGAAGGGCAAGGTAGTCCTCAACGTCCAGTAACCCACCTTCTTGGAGTACCCGGCGACCACCTCTGCGTGGTGCAGCCAGCCTCCCGCGACCGACATTCAAGCGCCAGATCCACGCCACTACCCAACGCGAGATGTCGAACGACGTGCAGCCATTCAAGGAACACCATGCTTTTTGAACCGCTCAATTCCGGGACCATCCAGCTCGCCAACCGTGCCGTCATGGCACCCATGACACGCAGCCGTGCCGTCGACGCCAATACGCCCAATGTACTGATGGCGGAGTACTACGCTCAGCGTGCTTCAGCGGGCCTGATCGTCACCGAAGGCACCTCACCGTCGCCCAACGGTCTGGGCTACCCACGAATTCCTGGGCTCTTCAATGATGCGCAGGTACGCGGATGGAAAGCCGTCACCGATGCAGTCCACGCCAGGGGCGGCAAAATCTTCGTGCAGTTGATGCACACCGGCCGCGTGTCTCAGCTGGCCAATCTGCCTGCGGGCGCGGAGGTGCTCGGGCCAATGGCCGTGGCGTGCCCCGGTGAAATGTACACTGACTCGCACGGCATGCAGCCACACAGCGCACCGCGTGCGATGACGACGGCCGACATCTCCCATGCTGTGCGTGAGTATGCCAAGTCAGCACAACTCGCGATCGAGGCAGGATTTGACGGAGTCGAGTTGCATGCCGCGAACGGCTATCTGATCGAACAGTTTCTCAACGCCAATGTGAATCAGCGCACCGACGTCTATGGCGGCGACATTGAAGGCCGAAATCGATTCGCACTCGAGGTCGCTCGCGCTACTGCCGACGTGATTGGCGCCCATCGCGTTGGCATTCGGCTGTCGCCGTATGGCGTATTTAACAGCACGGGGGCCTTCCCCGACGTGGAGGCACAATACCTGGCGCTGACTCAGGAACTGTCGGAATTGGGCCTGCAGTATCTTCACTTGTTGGATCATTCTGCGATGGGCGCGCCGCCTGTACCTGTCGAATTGAAGTCTCGGCTTCGTGCCTCATTCCAGGGTTTGTTCATCCTTGCCGGCGGCTTCGATCGCGCCAACGCCGAAAGCGAGCTCGAGGCCGGACGGGCAGATCTCATCGCCTTCGCACGTCCGTTTCTGGCTAATCCAGACCTGGTGGAGCGCATGCAGGCCGATGCGGCACTAAATGCCGTGGACATGGCCACCTTCTACACCACCGGCCCCAAGGGTTACACCGACTATCCAGCACGTGAGGGCTAAATTGTTACAGCGGTGACTCGTTCACAGTGTTAGCGCCACACGATTGGTCTGTCGTAGCGTTGGATTGTGGCACCCGCTTGAGCGCTTGGTCTGAGAGTGTCCGCTCCGGGTCGAAGGCAGACCTTGGAGCTAGCTTCGCTCAATGCACAAAACCTGTCTGGGATGATGCTCTGTAGTGGTCTCCATGGCCTCTTGAAGTGCCGCTCCATCTGCCGGATCAACCCGGTACTTGAGGCCCGTTAGATCAAAGCCTTGACCGCCTACGGCGTTTTGTCGTCGATGTAACTCTCTCGGGGGGGATATACCCCGGCCAAGCGGGCAATGAGTATCGCGACGAATAAAACTCCGGCTATCTGCTCGATCATGCATATGCCGCGCGCCTGGCGCGTAAGCGGCGCAATGTCTCCGAAGCCCGTGCTGGTGAGCACGGTTATGCTCAGGTAAAGGGCATCGGCATAGACCAGTCGGCCCGGCTGTCCGACGATCATGTACGACTGCGGATAGAAGAATCCGATGATCGCGTAAAGGTACGCCCAGAGCACACCGATCAGGAGGTATGCAGCCGCAGCGCCGTACAGCTTGTCCTGCGTCATTATCCGCGGCTGGAAAACGTATCGGACTAGATACGAGGTGGTGAGGAAATAGAGTGCTGCGCTGAGCATCCAAGACCACGCCAGTTCCAGGTCGCTGTCGTGCCAGAGGCCGAGATACTGAAACCACACCGCGGGAACGGCGAGCAACATCGCGATGACGAACGACAGTGTCGTTCGCCCGACAGCTGCAACAGTCGCGATGAGGAGGAACATGTTTATGCCGTTAACAACCAGGCGGCCGTGGTCGCTCGCGGGGGCGAACGACACCACGCCGATGAGAACGATAAGCACGGCAAACAACCAGAAGCAGCGTTGGGAAAAAATGCGCGACAGGGCGTCGCGTGCGGTACCGATACCCATACCCATACTGACCTCTCGCACGGTTCGTATTGAGTTTTCCCAAAACTTCCTCTTCCGACAGGTCGTGTTTAGCCTCAATCGAAAGGAAGAAAAAAAAGCCATGCCGTAGGCGATTCGCAGTTCAATACGCGAGCTGCCTCCAGAGCTCAAACTGACAGGGCCGCATGACGACTGTCCAAGGCACCGCGACAATCCGGGGTTGTGCCGTCGTTAACGAATGGCGCGTTGCCCACCGATATGCATCGGGTGCTCGTGAACTACATCCAGCCTAGCTGCGATCGCACCGGCGAATCACCCGGCCGGTATTCGCCGGTAGCGGACGACGCAGGAAATAGCATCACTTCCCCCTCTGAAAGCGTTACCCCGCCTGGCTGGCAATCGTTGCCCCTGACCCGTGAAGGCCAGGACAAAGGGTCTCAGGCTTGGGTCGAAATCGGATACTGCGCTTGTTCGCCATTGCTTGAAACGGCTCCCATTCCGGCCACCCCAGGTCTGGCCGTCGAAGGCCATATCCAAGAAAGCGAACCAAGGCTCTGACGGCGGTATTGAGCTCTGCGCCGAGCTTGATCAGTCAGCTGGTGGCTTGCCGGTGTTAGCCGCCAATTGCGCGGCAAAAGCGCGCTGGTAGGCTGGCCGCGCTTCGCCACGGGCTACATACGCCGCGAGGTTCGGAAATTCGTCCAGGATGCCTGATGGCTTCGTCCTGAGCAGCACCGACACCATCATCAGGTCGCCCGCGCTGAAGGCGCCATCCAGCCAGTCGGCATCGCCAAGGCGAGTGGAAAGCTGGCCCAGGCGCTGGCGGATGCGGTCCACGACCAGCGGCAGGCGCTCCGTGCTCCACGGCTTGTCGCCCTCCTGGAACTTGGCGATGACGAGTTCCAGGATGCTGGGCTCAACGGAGTTGAGGGCGGCAAACATCCATGCGATCGCGCGCGCCCGGGCATGGGCATCCTTCGGCAACAGGCCCGTATGCTGCTCGGCGATATGCAAGACGATCGCACCGGTTTCGAACAAGGCCAGATCGCCCTCTTCATAGGTTGGAATCTGGCCAAAAGGATGAAGGCTTAGATGGGCGGGTTCCTTCATCGCCTGGGACGACACACACCGAACATCGTAGGGCTGGCCCACCTCTTCCAGCGCCCAGCGAACGCGCGTATCGCGCGCCAGCCCCTTGCCGCCGTCGGGCGACCGCTCAAAGGCGGTAATGGTGATGCTCATCGTGACGTTCCTTCTGGCAAGAATTAAGGGCGGCAACGCTGGCAGGCCATCAAGACGAGGTCACTGCAATGGCAGGCACTCTTCTCTATTGAGCCCGACTCGCCGCCCGACCTAGGAACGACGGACGGGATTCTCGGAAATCGACATCGTCCAGCACAATTTTCGACGGATGAGACCTAGGGCGCGAGGCCAGTTTGGGTCGGACGCGGACTTAAGAACCTACGGCAACCGCCGAGGTGGTAACACTCGTCTGACTGGCGACGACGTTCGATGCGGATGCCGGTGTAGCAGTGATCATTGCGCCGATCGTAAGAACGCAAATAGCGAAGCAGGCGGCGAACAGGCTGTGCAGGACCAGGTTTTCGAATTTCATGACTGCTCTCCTAGGAGGTTGGTTTTGCTCTCGCTGTAGACGGAGCAATCACCGTGCCAAGCTCGAAACCACTGGAATGCCGCGCCACTAAGCCGCTCTTACGGAAGTCCGCCTTTTGCGAACACTGTCCGCGGACGGTGTCCGGACAGATGCGCTGCCTACGAACGTGACCGAAAGAGCAGCGGGAACCGTCACTGGTCTACCTCGGAGTGTCCCATTGCTTCATGCCCTGAGCCGTTCCGTCAACTATCTGACGAAGCCAGGCCAGCGAGCAAGGGCGAGCCACGGCGCTGCAGGGCCATAAGGTAGCGCGACTCGTCGTAGGGTGTGTGGGACTGCCAACAGCGATGCAGGATGCGGATCCACTTGAAGGCTAGCGCACGCACGGCCACTTGGTGCGGGCTGCCCTTGGCGCGCTGTTGGCGATAGAAGGCTCCGGCCCAGAAGGACTTGTTGATCGTTTGGGCAGCCCACTCGATGAAGGTCTGGCGGACGAACGTAGGGCATTGCCAACGCCAGTGCACCCAGCTTTTCTTGCCGCTTCGCTCCGTCACCGGCGCCACACCGGAATAGCGCTGCAGTTGCTCGGCGCTGGCGAAGCGTTCGCGTTGCTCGCCGAAGGCAGCCAACAGCCGTGGCGTCAGGATCGGCCCACTACCCGGCAAGGCTTCGAAGAGCGCGTAGTCCGGAAGCGTGGGAGCGAGCACGGCAATCTCTTCGTCGAATCGTTCGATCGCACGCAGTGCCACCTGCAACTGCTCGACCAGGGCCTCAGCCAGCAGCTGATGCGTGGTGATCACGGCCGGATCCTCGGTCAACGGCATGGCTGTGCGGATCGCCTCCACGCGGTCGGCAATGACCGTGGCAAAGCGTACGTTGTGGGCACGGAAGAACGCTTCAAGCGTGGCCTTGCGCGCCCGCTTGGCCTGCTTGAGCGTGGGCCAACGTCGCAAGAAATCGAAGAACACCACGGTATCGTGCTGCTTAAACCAGTCCAGTAGCTGGGGGTAATACTGCTTGAGTGTGTTGCCCAAGCGATTGACCAAGCGCTTCTTGTCGTCGACCAGCAATCGTCGCTGCTCGACGAGGAAACTCAAGGTGCGCATCTCCACACTTTGGGGTTTGAGCGGCGTAACTCGGTCGGGATAGCGTTGCATCAGCTCCAATGCCAGCTGTGCATCGGTCGGATCGTCCTTCGCCCGGCTGGGTTTGAACGCCCTGCGATACATGGCCAGCAGGCTGGCATCGATCGAAAACAGAACGATGAAATCGTACTTCTGCAGTGCATACACCACGGGCCCTTTGGCCAGCTCCAACGCGATGGCAATGCGCCCACCGAAGCGCTGATGCAATCCACGCGCCCACGCATCGATGGCATCGGGCTGATGGGCGAATGTGCCGAACTCATACGCGTCGCTGCCAGCCGGTTGCAGGCAGACGTCGTGCTTCGCATCCGCCCAATCCAAACCGATGAACGCCGTAAAATCGTCATCCCGATGTGTGCGCATACGTCACCTCGTGGCGTGATCACGATACGAGACCTGCGTGCTTAAGCTCGGCGAAGCCAATATAGAGAGCCGATCACTCGGCGAGCCCTGAGTATTCGTTAGGGAACTCAAGCGCACCGGCCGGCTCGAAACCAAAGCGGCGAACATCGGATGTTTGGGTCGGAATATTCGTAGCCGGCCGGTGCAAGTCCCGCCCTCGCTGCCAGCTACCTGGCAGCCGTGACATGGTCACCGAGAACGGAACGGAATACCTATATCGGGTCGGAAGCGGACGCTTTCCGTATCCAAGCTTGGTACCCGTCACCCACTCAGACGAGAGCTACCCGAGCCTTCAACGCGCTTCTTGTTCCGCCGAGCCCGCGTCGAGTCGTAACGAATCAGCCATCTGCTTTATTACCGGTGCCCAGGTCTGTTGTTCGTTCGGGGCGTACTCAAAGCGCACTGTCACGAGGGTATCGCCCCGAATGACGGCCTTCTCGTATACAACTCGACCCTTCGAATTCAAGCAGGAGTACGCCACAAGTTTTGGCTTACTGACCTGATACGTGACTTTGCCGCCGTTACAGTCATAGGTGAGGTCACTCTTCAATATCGCAGTCGGGGAGTCGTCGTTCACGTTGTATTCCCCCCACACCCGAATATCCGCATCTCCCTTCTCCGGGGCAAACTTCAAGCCGTCATGGTTATCGGCTTCATCGCCAGCGATAAGCAGCGGAGATGGGTAATCAACGACATATCCAAAGCGAGAATTTTGATACGAGGCGACCCCAATTCTGGAGCCCGGAACTTGAGGCGCCACAACTGGATTCGCTATCGGAGTGGATGGATTCGCTCTGTCGACTACCGCTTGGCGGAGCGCCCCATGACGATTCATCCAGACGTAGGTGGCGCTGGCGAAGATGCCAACGATCAGAACGAGGATCGCAGCCCACACCTTCCTTTTGGACATCCACTTACTCCAATTGAAAATCACCGGAGACATCGAAGCTCGGCCTGCGCATTCTGTCCGCTCCGGGTCGATAGCGGACTTCTCACGCTTCTGTCAGTTAACAATTTTCATGTCAAATACGATGGGCAAACCATTGATCCCAGCGTAACTAGGCGGGTCTGGGAATGGCGCTTTGGCAAATTTCTCCACGAAGCACTGGGTCATCTTGGTTTGGGGTCGAAACTCCACACGATCCAAAGAACGATTCGCTAGTAGATCAGCCACAATGACAAAGCGGTCCGTGTCAGCCTTCACGTCTTTTGGGAAGCACTGGTGCATGGCTTCTGCCACGTAATCGCCAGTGGCTCCAATGAGCACCTTTTCATACGCTTGCCCCTGGTCTGTGTCCTCAAGCTTCTTGGCGATTTCGGCCCGCCGCTCGAACGAATCCGCCGCCAAGGCGCTCGCGGAAGCCACCACCAGAAAAATTATCAGAATCGATCTCACATAGCCCCCTGCCTGAACCTGTAGAGATGTCCGCTTTGGGTTGCGGATTCAGCCGGACATTGAAGCATGCCGTCAATCCAACTTGGCATCGAGTTTGCTACCCCTTTGCGAGGCTCCCCTTGCGTCATCGATGTTCTTCTTATCCAACGCATCGAACTCGTGCCACCACTTATCAAACTCCGCTTGATCGCCGGCGTAGTGGCCGTGCCGGACGACCTGGGATTGACCGTTCTTTGTCTCGACAGCTCGAATCACCACCGCCGGATACGCGGGATGATTGGGTTTGGTAAAGACGTAGAGAGCGGGTTGGCTCGGATCGTTGAACAAATCGATGATGTAGTACTGAGGCTGCTCTGTGAGCACGGCACCTTTTTTATGTGCCAGCTCGTCGAAGTAAGACGTCCACTGCTCAAAGGTTATTTTGTCGGTGGAGAACTTCCACTTGAGGTCCTGAGCGCAGGTGCTCATGGTGATACACAGGGTCAGTACTAGAGCAGCAACTTGACGCATAACCTCTCCCGAACGTAACTGCCTAAGTCAGCCGCTAACGCTCGGCTGTGGTCGCGCCGCTGATGTCCGCTCCGGGTCGAGAGCGGACCTTTCGATGCGTACCCTAGATGCGGCGCTCGATGTCGTAGCCGCCGAGCTCCTGAAGCTTTTCTAGCAAGCTATCGATTAGTTTTCGGCGTGCGGATGTGATGGTGATTTCACCCGGATCACTTTCAACGCTAACCGAGACCTCTTCCCCACCAAACTCATACGTAGCGTAGGTCTCTGCAAAGGCGACAAGTCCCTCTGAGGCCTTTCGAGACATTCCCAGACGGTCGAAGTCCTCAAAGAGCTTTCTGGAAGCCCAGTTCGCATATGGGTCGTCGACCTTGTGCCCGTGGATGAATACAAAGGGCTTGCCAGCCACATCAACGGTGGTGCCCGAAATCTTCTCAATGGTCATTGGTTTCCCCTCTCGAGCGGTCAATGCCCGCTGCAGGTCGACAGCGAACGCCCGCTAGACATTCAGGACGGTCCTGACACCGAGTTCGAGAAGTCGTGCCTTGCAGGCGTGGAACAACCATTCATCGTCAATGAGAAGGTCAAGCGGCCGGCCGTCATGGCCGAGTCGGCTGATCACGGAACCATTCTCTCCGTCCTCGATGAAATAGTGTTCGAGCGTGACTCCATCACTGAACAAGTATGCGTCAACATCGCCGATCAATTCGTGCGCTTTCAATGGATACCCCGATTCCCCTGGACAGGCTAGGAGCATTTGGCCGTGCACTGCAATGTCGGCTTTGGGTCGGAAGCAGACCTTACGTCTGCTGCTCTCGCTCATGTCCCGTATCGAAAAATTCATCGAGGTAGTCCCGAGGTGAAAGGTCACTTTCGCGAAGCAAAGAGAAGACCTCAACACCCGATGCTTCTACAGGCTCAAACAGGGCAAAAGCTTGCGAGAAACCTAGGTATTTGCTGCTTTCTTCCGCGTAGGATCGAGCATCGATTTCAGCCATCTCAATTGCATCGCCGATGGTCTCCGCCTGCCAAAGCGTGATTCGCTCTTCATATAAATATTTGAGTTTTTGATCATCACGTTGGCCCCAAAGGAAAATACTTCGAACGGAGAACGAATCCATTTGTGTAACCTTGACTTAGTTGGACTTCGTTGGGTTGCTTCTCGCGCTTTGCCAAGTGTCCCTTTCGGGTCGGAAGCAGACCTTACCAGCCGGCGAGCCGGCCGGATGCCACCTCTGCCACCAAAGCCTCCGCTAAAGCGCGGTAAACGCCTTCTGGGCCCGTGTCATCCGCGACATATCGTATGTGGACAGGGTGAAAGCTCGTTCCGTATGAGGAGTTCGCAGCGGCCACACCGTCGCAAACAGCGCTCGAAATGGCCGTGCAATCCAGCTTCTGATGGACTGCCTCTGCTAGCGGCGGCAGTTCCTCGCATACAAGGTCGGACATTGCCTCCTGGGCAACCTTCAACTGCAACAGGTTGTGCTTTGGCCCCGAAATTCGAGACACAAATAGGAAGCCATCTACTTGGCCGAACTGCATGAATCCCCCCTTCCTTTGCATCCATGACGACGTCCGCTCCGGGTCGGAAGCAGACCTTGGAACAAGTCCAAGTATTCAATAGTTTCGTCAACTCAGCGTAGCCATGGCGGGGTTGGTATGGAGTTGGGCGGAGGGACGATGACCGAGAGATCGGGCCTACCTTCAAACGAGACATGCTTTCCGTCCAAGACACCGAGCAAACGGCTGGAAGAGCGAGCCCACTGATCGACGATCTTCACTTTGTCACCGTGCCTGTCCGGAACATTGAAACCGAACAGGCGCAATTCGCGCCCAGCTTGCAAGGCATCTACTTCGGCCCATCCGAAGGCACCCTCAATAGGCGCATTGTCTTTGATCCACGCGACCAAGAGTGCATTGGCCTCCTGCCAGGTTTCATCACCTTTCGCCTCAACGTATCGGACTGTCATCAAGCGCCTCAGATAGCTGATTCTTAGGTCTGCTTCGGGTCGGAAGCGGACCTTACTGTCTTGCCCAGCGAGTCCGCGTTGGAGCGACTCAACGCTGCTTCTACGCACCTGCTATCGGAAGTGTTTAAGGAAGTCGTCTAGCACATGCTCCGCCTTATCTTTCGCCGAAAGAAGTTGAAGCATGTGGTGGGACCGCTCGTTTGTGAGGTAGGGCGCCGAAGAAAACCAGCCGCCATCCACCACGATGTCGGTCCCGGTGATATAGGAAGATTCGCTACTCGCAAGGAACAACGCCGTATTGGCGATTTCCTCCGCCTTTCCGCTACGACGCAGCAAGACAGTATTGTTCATCGCGCTCGACTGCATTTTTTTCATTATCGGATTCGACTTCATCGACGCCGTCAGGTCGGTTTCGATCCAGCCGGGCTGGATGACATTTGAACGGATTCCCCAGTCCGCATAAATGTAGGCCGCAGACCGCGACACGCCCTCAAGGGCCCATTTGGAGGCGGAGTATGCGGTGCCAAAGGTGCCGGTGATTCCAGCGACCGAGCCAATATTGACGATGGAGCCGCCGCCTGATTCTTTGATCAGCGGCGCGCAGGTTTGAATGCCGCGCACCGTGCCAGTGACATTGGTTTCGAAAATCTTGTTCCACTCCTCTATGTCGACCTCTGGGAAGCGGACGAGGGCGTTGCTGCCAACGATGTTCATGAGGATGTGAAGGCCGCCCGCTTTTTCTTTAGCCTGAGCAACGGCAGCATTCCAGTGGTCCTGATTGACTACATCCAGCTCGACAAAGTACGCCTTGCCGCCGGCTTCGTTGATCTCTGCGGCCAGCGCATTGCCGCGCTCATGGCTTCGGCCGGCAATAAAAACGGTGGCGCCCTCTCTCGCGAAGAGCCGCGCAGACGCTCGGCCCATACCACCGTAACCGCCGGTGATCAGCGCGACCTGGTTCTCAAGCCTCATGACGAGCCTCCTATACGCATGGTTGCAGATCAGCCGCAGGACGACGCATTGCGCACGTCCCCATATGGATACGCCCGATGTTACAAAGACGTGGCGTGAAAATGCCGTCCATCGTCATCGAGCGAATCCGCCCGATAAGACGGAGTGTCCGTATATGGGGCGTTACAGGTCCTTAGGTTTTGACCTATGCCTCACACTGCCTGTCCGGCTTAGTCGCCCACCAAATTAGGGCGATCATGGCCAACTGCGCGAGCACCCGAAGCGTTGCAAGCGTCGGAGCGAGGCCAACCTGCTCGATCGCTTCAGGATGGATCACCTGACTGATAGCCGCAGGCAGTGTCGCGACGAGCAAAGCGATCGTGCTCCACCGTGCCACGGCGCGCAAAGGAGGCACAAAGAAGCATATGCCCATTGCAGTCTGGATGACGCCTGTAGCCCCGTTGACCAAAGCACGGTACGCGTGCAGCGAATCAGGGACAAGTTTGATGAAGAAGTCGGCGCTGGTGAAGTGGGCGATGCCAGCCCCCGCGACCACAATCCCGATGGTGATGCGGATGATGTTTCTGAGGGACGCCAGGTTCATTGATTGATCCATCAGGTGGTTGCCAAGCGTCCGCTTGGGGTCGAAAGCAGACCTTAGAGCTGCCAGCGTTCGGTAATTGCTTCCTTGATCGTGTTGTCAGGATCAACGCCAAGTTCAACAAGTTTTCGGCGCAATACCTCGATATGCCACCAGGGACATGAGGGGTCCCCGCACGGCTTGTCTGCATCCCCCTCATGCTCAAACTCAAGGTGAAAGCAGAGCCAATGCATGTGCTCGAAGAGCTCATAGGAGTCTGCATTCTTCTCTACGGGCTGCTGGCATCGAACACAAACTGGCGGCGTCGTCACTGGAGTTTCCACTTAGCGCTCGGTAAGAAAAGGGAGGTTTGGGCAATTGAGGTCATGTCCGCTGTGGGTCGGAAGCGGACATGGCACATGGCCGCTCATCATGCCCCAAACATCACAGTTCCCGCCCATCGGCGCCGTAGACCTTGCCCAGGCAGCCGTCCTGATACTCCGACGAGAATCCATCGCCCAATGGAACCGGAAGGCACATTGTGCCGACCGTCGGCGTCGGCTCATACGATGTCTGCTTCCAGAGGACGGTTCGGCGATCGGCAAGGACAATCCAGAAAGCCGGCGGATTTCCCTCCGCGACCATCACCGCTCCGTGCATCAACGCGGGCTGGGTTGTCAGCTCCGGTAGCTTCTTCATGTCTTGCATCTGCCGTACGAATTGCGTGGCCGTCGCCTGGTCGAGCCAGATCGTGTCGGAACCGTCCTGGATGTGAAATTCAGTGCGTGGAAGTGACTTCATGCGTGCGATCAGTACCGGGGAGGACTGGGCCAGCTGCAATTGATGGCGAGCCCGGGTGATGTCGGCCTCGTTCGCCATGGACTTGCCCGCCAGCAGCAAGCGAATGGTCAGTAGCAAGTTCGACGGGCCCTGTGGAAGCTGCAGGTCAGCTTCCAAATACCGCTGCTTGTCTGAAAGATAGCCAACCCTCGTCACATTGAAGTTCGCATCCAACAGGCGAACCGCGTCAGGGGCTTCCTCCTCCGAGCGAAGCCGGGCCAACTCTGGAGCCAGGCCGGTCAGGAGAATCCATTCGAGGTCGTAGCCGTCGAACTTACCCTCAAGTCGCTCCCTGTTAGTGACTGCCTTGGGCAGCAACTTGTGCAGCGCCCGCGTAAGGTCTCCCGAATAGGTGCGCTCACCTTGGCCATTCGTCCAGGGAAGCATCAGGTATTGCTGTGAATCGGATTGCGCGGACAGCGTGGTGCCGTCGCCAAGGGTCACCCGGATTTCGATGTGGGGCGAGTCATCCGTATGCCTCACGTCGAAGCCCTTCGTCACCGCCTCGGCGAGCGCGGCGGGCTGGCGCAAGTTGTCGCGCCAGGCATGCACCTTCGTGGCAAGACTCGCTGGCGGCGGCAGCACCTGTGTCTGCGTCAGGATCTTGTCGATCAGTTCCTGGGCCTGCCCGATCCCCGGCTCCAGCATGCGCAGGTCGATGCGTGGCTGCGGCGGTGCCCGCATGGCATCAACCAGGCGGGCCACGTCGGCGGTTGCAATGGTCCGTGGAGGAAAGGCGCGCTCGGGTTGCGGCTTACTGTCACGACCTCGGCTATGCCCGCCGGTCAGCCGATAGGAGGCGCCATCCCTGACGATGATGACCCGGCTCTGGAGTGGGGCCATGTAGCTCAGGCCATCCCAACCCGATTCCACGACGATGCGCTCGGCCGTGGTCATGGCCGCCTGACCATAAGCATGAAGTGCGATGCACCACAGGATGCCGGCGACAAACCACGGGCGCCTCCGCGCCATCCGATCACAACGCACGTCTGCGGTCGCCTCTTTCGGTCGTGATGCTCTCCCTGTTGCAGTCATGCTGCCCTGCGGGTGTGTTGTCATGATCGCACCATGGAGTGGGCGTCTTCGTCGATGATGAGACGACAGAGCGATTCTAAGGTCTGCTTTGGGTTGCGGATTCAACCGGTCGTTGCAACACACCTCCTGCTGTCGCAGTCTATGGGTGTTGCAACGACCGGTTGAATCCGCAGTCGGAAGCGGACCTTACCGAGTCGTTCCTTCGTCAGTCATCCGATACGAAACATTTTGGACGTCTGTCAAATAAACGGTCAGATTGTCCTTGCTCACACGAAGGACGCCAACGAAGTCTGCTTCGACGATCTTGTCGACGGTTCCTGGCCGACCGACCTGCATGATGACTTTACTGGCATCTGCAAACGCACCCCGTGCTCCAGTTACGTCCAAGCCTGCGCTGGACCCTGGGCAACCCGAGTCGATCAAGGCCGATCGATCCATGCCATTGCTGACAATCTGCGCATGAAACGCGACTGAGATGCCTTTATATGTGCTCGGGCGACCCACAAGGTCGCAGAACCCAACCCTAACCGGCGATCGGGAGCTCGAACCTCCAGAACAACCACACAGGAGCATCGCCGCAACGAACGATGGCCAGACTAGCCTCACGCTTCCCCCAAAAGCTTGTTCAAAGGACCGGTATCCACCGGCTGGGCAAGGTCCGCTCCGGGTCGGAAGCGGACATCATGGCCGCCTCCGAACCCCGCTAGGCGACTGCGAATTTCCCCTTGAGGCAGCCTAGTGCAACGCCAGTATCGGCGCACTCAAATAAATAGAATCTAGTTCCGTCTGCGGCATGGACGAACCAGACATCCGCTTCGTGATCGATGTGATTCTTTAGGCCCTCGACCAAATTTGCCAGGTCGGAGATTTGGACAGCAGTTCCACGGCCTTGCGCAAGGCGCAATCGAATGGTGTAGGTGCCGAGGAGACGGCTTACGGGTAGGGACCGGTCATCTTTCCTGATGGCCGATCCGCTGGTGACAGCGGCGAGCAACTCCACCCTATGTGGAAAATCATTCTCGACTGCTAGGCAGCGCGGCAAGTTGCTCATCAGTTGCCACCTTCTCCACTATGCAAAGTGACTGCTCCGGGTCGGAAGCGGACGTTCCGCCTAGCCCTCCAAGATCAACCTGTATCAAGCCCGCACTGGAAAAACCTTAAGCAACCGCGCGAGGCTTTGAACCGATGACTGCAACTGCGTTTGGTCAAAGGCGAAGGAGAACGCAAGCGTATTTCCTATCCCCGGTTGGTCCGCTGCGCGTCCTGTCAGGCGAATATGGCCTCGCCCATCACCGACCAGGTCGAGGCTTAGCTGCTCTTCCAGAGTCCTGAATTTCGCCTGCCCCGTAAGCGCGTCATACAGCTTGGCTGCTTCTCCGTGGAATGCCTCCATTTCAACGGTGAAAAAACTTGCGCTGAAGAACCCCGTGAAGCCGTCAACCTTAACTTCCACGGCGACGGACAGCCAGTTGTCATCGAAGTACTCGCCAGCCGGTTCCCGCTCATAGCCGAGAACATCCATCCTTAGCTGCTCGCCACCGTCACCTACAAAAAGAACCGAGTGCATTTCATTCCTCGAACCGGGTACGCGTGCTGGGCGTCTCGACCATCATGACAAGGTCTGCGTTGGGCCGAAAATCGGACGTTCCTAGAACACAGCCGACAGTACCCGACTGCAGCCCTGTTAAGCACCAGCAGGACGTTCAGTGTCTGCCGGATTTGATATTAAGCCGTACCAGAATACGCAGAATGCACCGCATGAAATGCGCGCGTCGACCCCACGCCGCGTTTAGTGCGGCCCAATCGATTGCTTGCGACCGGCACTTTCTTGATACATGCACGCCGGCGAAGTCAGATATGAGAGCGTGGCTGAGCTAAAATTAGGCCGCCCCCAAGTGAGCCCGATTTTCGGATGACTGGCGAAAGCGGTAGGTAAGCAACGCTCTCCGCCAGGCGCGGCGCATACCGACAACATGGACGTCGGCTTGGTCCCAGCCAGGATCATGAATTGACAAGTGCAACGCCCTAGGGCCATGAGGCGCGGCGCCACAGGACAAGCAATGATCAACAACGACGTACTACGAAGCGTTCGCTACATGCTCGATCTCAGCGACAACAAAGTTGTCGAGATCACCAAGCTGTCTGATGCCGATATCCCGATCGATAAATCGGACGTGCAAGCGTTCCTAAAGAAGGACGATGAAGAGGGTTATGCGGAGTGCAGCAATCAGGTACTCGCACACTTTCTTGATGGATTGGTCTTCTACTATCGCGGTAAAAATGAAAGCCTCCCGCCACGACCGATTGAAAAGCGCGTTACCAACAACGTGGTGATGAAAAAGCTTCGTGTCGCTTTCCAGCTCAAGGATGTCGATATGCACCAAGCTTTCCATGATGCCGGTTTCCCGATCTCCAGGCCGGAACTCACCGCCCTATTCCGCCAGCCCGGCCATAAGAATTTCCGCCTCTGCGGAGACCAGCTGCTTCGAAACTTCCTTAAGGGATTGACGCTACGCGTACGGGGAAACGGCTGAACGACCACAGTCAGCTGCTGCGGGGCTTGCGTCATCTCGTAGATGGCATAGACAGGCTCGCCCTCCCAGTCGATGCGTGGGGCGCGTGCAGATGCGAATACGTCGGACAGCGCTTTGGTCATGTCTATATCCGATCACTGAGGATGTCCGCTATGGGTCGGAAGCGGACGTCCCAAGACCGCTATGGCACTACTTCGTAACACGGCCCTATGGCCGTCATCGACGTAGAGAAGGTCATTCTCTCGCGCTCCGAAACCACAAGGGGAGAATGCCCACCCGCACAAGGAAAAACCACGCAACCACTCCACCGACGCCTGCGATGAGTGCCAGTAGATGCGCGTCCAAATAAGGCCACTGCTTGGAACTGCCATTGATCACATAGGTAAAATTTGTCGAGGCTTTAACAATGTGCGTCCCTTCGACCAATGGGCCTTGTTCGAACTGATATCCGAATGGCACAAAGTCACTGACCGATCCATCCTGCCTAACGATCGAATAGTGAGTCACACAACGGTTGTTTAGGGGCTTCTCGCATACTTGGTAGGGCGCGCCAACCACAAAGTCTTCGGCCGAAAAAAATACGGTTGCTATCCTGTTTGCGCAAAGCAAGACAACGAAGCCGCTCCAGAAGACAAGCGCGATCGCAGCCACAAACGCGAAAGGGTTGGACGCGAGCTCATCTGGGTCAAAAATTGGCCTACGCATGTTTCACCACGTTCCCTTTGACGGTCTATTGAAAGGTCCGCTCTGGGTCGAAAGCAGACACCCGGCTCGATCCGTTGTGATCATATCGTTGGTGCGCACGCGACAGCCACACGCTCCAGCTCCGAGCAATCCACGGATGAGATGACCACTTCGACTATTCCCCCAAAGGGGTTGGCCCAGAACGTCTCCGTCGTCCGACAAAGCCCCCACCGGGCTTGCCGCCCCATGGTTTTCCTCGGGCGCCCCTAACGACATCTCCATTTTGTACAACATCGCATAAAATACTTGACCGTCGCTTTCTTAGCTAATATTATTCGATTCAGTACAAAATTAGACGCCGAGGCAATACGGGCGCGTCGCAGACACAGGAAACCAGCTCACGGCGATTCATCGCCATTACTTGTCGGACCTCATGTATGAACGCCACACGCTTCTCAACACATAGCGCGCTATCACATAAACGTATCGTCGCTAGCGCGCTGATACTAGCTCTCAGCCTTGCCGCTGGGCCACTGCTGGCCGAGCAGGCCGCCGGCGGGCACAGCGCGGCGAGCGCCACGCAGCAGCGCCAGTCGCTGCAGGCGACGGGGGGGGTGATGAAGGGCGAGACGCATCGCCCAGCCGAATCAGCGGGCGCGCGGACTGGGATATCGACTATCCCTCGCAGCTCGCACCTCAAGCCTTGTATTCATCTCGCGATACGGACGCGGCAGTCGCTGTGGTCACTTGCACCGACGTGAATGGCTGCGCGCCACAACCTCTCCTGCCATAAGCAGCCGCAGCGCTGATGACCCAGATCCGGTTGGCTGATGCGAGCCAAGGTGGCCAAAGGGACTGTTAGCCAGGATGGCGCGCAGGAGTAGTCTTCTACGGGATGCTGGGCGCGCCATCGCAAGCATGGAGGCGATGACACCTTGGTCCAATGGTGGTTGCAGTGGGTGCCGAGTACGGTATTCAAAGCGAATCGTCGCTGGCCGTGGAAACCTCGCAGCCAATTCGCGCCACGTCTATATCGATGACGAGCCATCACCATTGGATCGTCTCGGGTTGCACTCGTTGATTGCCCGTAGAGCGAACGTTTTATCCTCTAAAGAGCAAAAGCCCTGTTTAAGAAATATGTCGGATAAGGAGTCAGCCATGATTTCAGCCATTTTCTTGATCGCGCGCCACGTTGTCACCACAGAGCAGCTGGAAGAAGCGCCGGAGCTTATCGAGCGCGATGGCGTCACCTTCTCCCTTCGCGGCGGGCCTCGACAACCAAAGCCGACCGACCGCGTCTGGGACAGTGTCGCCGTGTATGCCCCCGACGAACTGACGGAAGAAGAGTTTCAGGAACTCTATGAGGCCAACCGGCCTGAAGTGCCCGAGTTGAATTTGCACTATTGAATGTTTTGACCCGACCACATCGACTGTAGTGGCGAATGCCACTTGAGGTAGGCCGCCATGGCAAAAGGCTCTGATCTACTGGTTAAGGCGCTGGAGAACGAAGGCGTCGAACGCATCTTTGGGATCCCCGGAGAGGAGAACTTGGATTTCGTGGAGTCGTTGCGGGCGTCGAAGATCGAGCTCGTGCTTACCCGCCATGAACAAGCCGCCGCTTTCATGGCCGCAACGCAAGGGCGGCTCACAGGTCATCCCGGTGTGTGCTTATCGACGCTTGGTCCCGGCGCGCTGAACTTTACGACCGGTGCGGCCTATGCGCATCTGGGCGCGATGCCGATGCTGATCATCACCGGACAGAAAGCAATCAAAAGTGCGCGGCAGGCCCGCTTTCAGATCGTCGACATTGTGGCCGCCATGCGACCGTTGACGAAAATGACGCGGCAGATTGTGTCAGCGGCATCGATACCTACGTTGGTTCGCGACGCATTTCGCGTAGCAAGCGAAGAACGACCGGGGCCCGTACATCTGGAGTTACCGGAAGACATTGCTGTGGAAGAAGCCGAAGCGCGACTCCTGCCGCCCCACCTGGTCGACAACCCCGTCGCGGGTCCCCTGGCCGTGGAGCGGGCCGCCGCGATGATCGCGAACGCCGCATGCCCCATCATCATGGTCGGTGCCGCAGGCAATCGGCCGCGGCTTGTCGAGCCGCTATCGGATTTTGTACGGCGGTTGCAGATCCCATTCTTCAACACGCAGATGGGCAAAGGCGCTGTCACGGGCGGTTCGAATCTGTATCTCGGTACGGCGGCGCTTTCCGAACACGATTACATTCATAGCGCGATCAAGCGGGCGGACCTGGTGATCGCGATCGGCCACGATACGGTGGAGAAGCCCCCGTTTCTGATGGGAGGAATCACCGGCGGACCGAAGGTGATCCATATCGGCTACGAGTCCGCTCATGTGGAGCAGGTGTTCTATCCGGATGCGGAGCTCATTGGCGATATCGGCGCCGACGTCACCGCGCTGGCCGACCGTCTGGAAGGCCATGTGAAAGTCGATCCGAACATGCTGGATCTGCGCAAGCGCATCCTCGATCGCATCAACGAGCGGGGCGACTCCGCAGCGTTTCCGCTCATTCCCCAGCGTATCGTGCGTGATGTCCGCACGGCGATGCCTGACGATGGCATCGTCTGCCTCGACAACGGCATGTACAAAATCTGGTTCGCGCGCGGATATCGCACGTACGTGGCCAATACCCTGCTGCTGGACAACGCGCTGGCCACGATGGGAGCGGGCCTTCCTTCGGCCATCGCGGCAAAGATGCTTTATCCACATCGACGCGTGATGGCGGTCTGCGGAGACGGTGGCTTCATGATGAACAGCCAGGAGTTGGAGACAGCCGTCCGGCTGCATCTTGATCTGGTGGTACTGATCATCGAAGACAATGCCTTTGGCATGATCCGCTGGAAACAGGCTGTCGATAATTTTTCTGACTTTGGCATGACCTTCGGCAATCCCGACTTTGAGTTGTATGCCAAGGCCTATGGTGCACATGGGCACCGTATAGGGTCTGCCGACGCACTTTTGCCGACGATTGAAAACGCTTTCAAGTCCGGCGGCGTGCATCTGATCACCGTTCCCGTGGACTACAGTGAGAACACTCGCGTGTTAATCGATGAGCTGAGCGGCCTCCCAGATAACATCGAATCGCAATGATTGATTGATTTCTCAATCGAGATGGAGCGGCATGCCGCTCCCATCACTCGCATCGAGCACCATGATGAAACAACGACTTTCTCTGCATAACCCGGCTCTTCTGGCACAAGCCAACTACATCGGTGGTCGCTGGACAGCCGCTGGCGAGAATGGGACACCCGTCACTGATCCTTCCACGGGCGACGTTATCGGCAAGGTTCCCAACGCCGGCGCCGACGAAGCACGCGCCGCCATTGAGGCCGCGCATGATGCGTTTCCCGCGTGGCGAACGAAGACGGCAAGCGAACGCGCCGCGCTTTTGCGCCGCCTGGCCGTTTTGATCACCGAAAACACCGAGGATCTGGCGCGCATTCTCACTTCCGAACAGGGAAAGCCGCTGCGCGAAGCCCGTGGCGAAATTGGCATGTCGGCCGCCTACATCCAATGGTTTGCTGAAGAAGGACGTCGGACTTATGGCGACATCATTCCTTCGCCATGGAAAGATCATCAGATACTGGTAACCAAGGAGCCAGTGGGCGTGGTGGCGGCCATTACGCCGTGGAATTTTCCGTCGTCGATGATCGCTCGCAAGCTTGGGCCGGCGTTGGCTGCCGGATGCACCATCGTCATCAAGCCCGCCCCGCAAACTCCCTTGTCGGCGCTTGCCTGGGGCGTGCTGTGCGAAGAGGCGGGCATTCCTGCTGGCGTGGTCAATATCGTGACGGGTGATGCCCGCGCTATTGGTGGCGAGCTTACGAGCAATCCTAAGGTGAGAAAGATTACCTTTACCGGCTCCACCGCCGTGGGCAAGCTGCTGCTCGCGCAGGCTGCCCACACCGTAAAGAAAGTATCAATGGAGTTGGGCGGAAACGCGCCCTTTATTGTTTTCGATGATGCGGATCTGGAAAGTGCAGTGCAGGGAGCGATTGCTTCCAAATATCGCAACTCCGGCCAGACCTGCGTCTGTACCAATCGACTGCTTGTGCAAGAAGGTATCTACGATGTCTTCGCGAAACGGTTGTCCGAAGCCGTCGGCAAGCTCAAGGTAGGTGATGGCTTTGAAGCGGATGTCGACAATGGCCCGTTGATCAATGCCGATGCCATCAACAAGATCGAAGCACATGTGCGTGATGCTTCGTCCAAGGGTGCCAAAGTCATTGCCGGCGGGAAGCGTCACGCGCTGGGTGGCACGTTTTTCGAGCCCACGGTGTTGACTGACGTAACATCGGATATGGCGGTCGCCAGCGAGGAAACTTTCGGACCGCTCGCACCGCTCTTCCGATTCAAAGACGAGGCTCAGGCGATCCAGATCGCCAATAGCACCGAGTTCGGCCTCGCGTGCTACCTCTACACGCAAGATCTTGGTCGCATCTTCCGCATGTCATCCGCGCTCGAATACGGCATGGTTGGCATCAACGAGGCGCTGATCACGACCGAAGTTGCGCCGTTCGGCGGCGTGAAAGAATCCGGGCTGGGGCGCGAGGGTTCCTATCAAGGCATCGAGGACTATCTCGACACGAAGTACCTGTGCATTGGCGGACTTGGAATGAAATCTTCCGCGCCGTAACGAACGCACAATCGGTGCGTGGTGCTCGGGCGCTCTTTGCACGCGCCACCACTGATCGGAGTGACCTCCACCGACAGAAGTGTCCCCATCATGCTTGTTTGCAGGAGCGCGAGACGCTGATCGTCTGTGGCGGATGCGGCTCCGCACGCGTCCGCCACCCTTCGCCTTCGTGAATTCTCGGCTAGAGCCTGAGGGAAAGCGCTCGCACCATCCCGTCAATCTCCGTGAGCCTGTCCGCCTGGTTTTCAGTTCACTATCCGCGCGGTACAAATCCGGGTAACCCTGTCTCGACCACTTCGTTGAATCGGAACCTTGTCAGGATGGTGTGCTGCATTTCATGCAAGGTGTCTTTGGGGAGGGCCGGGACATCGACGTTTCCCTTGCTTGTATTTTGTACTTGTTGGAATAATATTTAATGAGACACCTGAGGTCAGGTTTTTTTGTATGCGTACCAGTACCAAATTAGATAAGGCCGCAGACAAGGCGACGGCAACGGCGACCAAGAAGCCGCGTGGTCGACCGCGCGCCTACGAGCCTCAGGTCGCCCTGCGACGGGCGGCTGACGCCTTCTGGAAGACCGGGTACTCCGGCACGTCGCTCGACGACATCACAGCGGCGACCGGCATGAACCGCCCGAGCCTTCGCGCGGCGTTCGGCGATAAGCACACCATCTACCTGAAGGCGCTGGCCGATTACTGGGACTTCAAATTCGTTGTAATGCGCGAAGCGCTACAGCGTGGCCTGACCTTGAAAGACGCCCTGATGCGCGTCTACGACGCGGCCCTATCCATCTATTTCTCCGGTGATGGCCACGCGCGCGGATGTTTCGTGGTGGGTACGGCCATCACTGAAGCTGTCGAAGACCCTGAGATACAGCGCGTTGTGATGGACGGCCTTCATCTGCTCGATGCGGATTTCGAGGCGCGCCTACGACTGGCACGTGACGCGGGAGAACTGAAAAAGGACGCTGATCTCGGCGCTCTCGCTTTGCTCGCTTCCGCGACCATGCACACCATAGCCATTCGCTCCCGCGCGGGCGCCTCCCGGAAGGAGCTGCGGAAGCTCGCGCAGAAGGCAGTGAGCGTGATCTGCGGATGACCTGCGAGCAGCAGAGCCATGCTTGATGCACTCCCCGACGTGATTGCTCCACGTCTTGCAGTGTTGTTCTGCGGCATCAACCCCGGGATGTTGGCGGCGACCACGGGACATCACTTTGCCGGACGAGCGAATCGCTTCTGGCGTGTGATTCATCTCGCAGGCTTTACGCCCGAGGAACTCCAACCAGAAAACGATCAGGTGATCCTTCAGTACCACTGTGGTCTGACGTCAGTAGTCAAGCGGCCGACAGCACGAGCGGACCAGCTGTCGCTGGAGGATTTCACTTCTTCTGCCACCGAGTTCGAACAGAAGATCGGCCGCTATGCACCGCGTTTCGTCGCCTTTCTCGGCAAGGCTGCGTACGCCGCGCTGTCGGGTCAGCGAGATGTCGCCTGGGGTTTGCAACCGGCCACCATCGCGGGCTCCGCCGTTTGGGTACTACCCAATCCGAGCGGGCGGAATCGTGCCTTTACGCTCGATCATCTGGCCGAGGCTTATCGTCAACTTTATTTGGCAGTGCGTGAGGCCTGATCTTCATTGGTCGGGCGGACGCTTCAAAACAATCAGGCTGATTCACATCAGGGCTTGAACGTCACCGGGCCCGACACGTACCGACTATTCGGCACGCTCCATCGCCACGGCAAATCCATTCCCACCCGGATCCCGACACGAGGTCCACCCGACAGACCTCTGGGTGGCGCGACACCGTCATCGACTATCGCAAAACCATCGCGAGCGCTGACAAGATCAATGCCATTTTGCGGCCCGGCTATTCCCATGGCCTGCGTCAGGCGTGCCGGCCCGCGACACAGGTCGCGATCGTTAATGCCCGAGGGACGTGCATCGCGCATTTTCTCCAGGCCATGCAAGGGCTCCAGCGCTCGGATAAGCACGCCCTCACCTGCCGGCCTGCACACGCAGTTGCAGCACCAGTGCATGCCATAGGTGAAGTAGACATACATGTGCCCGGCGGGCCCAAACATAATGGCGTTTCTCGCGGTCTTTCCGCGAAACGTATGCGCTGCCGGGTCGATTGAGCCGACGTAGGCCTCCACTTCCACGATGCGGCCCGCCCGACCGTCTGCGCAGGCCAGAATCTTGTTGAGTAATTGAGGCGCCACCGTCGTTGCAGGCCGCTCGAAGAAGGGCCGCAATACGATGGCTCCTGGCCAAGCTCTAGCCTGACGAGACCCTTTGGGCATCCGACTGCTCCGTCCGTCTTATCGATGACGGCATTCTAGGCATCCCGAATGTTTTCCCTTGGTCAACATGTTCCCGATGCGGGCCTGCAATTCAGAAAGCGCTCCAAAGATTGCTTCTAGACGCGACGTCCGTTGACGTTCCAAACGGACGGAATATCAGGATGGGGATTGATCCGCTGCGAGCACTTGTGTGCCTGAGTAACCAAGAGCAACCTGACTACTCCTTTGAGCGCACGCACGTACTGCGCGCCGCTCAACTCGGGTGTTGGATGCCTACTTCGCGCGTTGGTGCTGTAGGCACGCGAACCAGAATGGAGGCCGATGATGGAAGCGCAGAACATTCGGATGGCCATCGATCGACACTGGGCCGCATCCGCTGCGGGTGATCAAGATGTCGAGCATGTGATCTATCACGATGATGCTGTGTGCGAGTACCCACAGTCAGGCGAGATCATCCACGGTCGGCATAACCTGCAAGCGCTTCGCAGCCATCACCCAGGCAGACCATCGGGCTTTGTGGTCCGACGTATCGCAGGAGAGGGCAACCTCTGGGTTACCGAGTACGTCATTACGTACGAAGGCAAGCGTGCCTACACCGTCAGCATCATGGAGTTCCGGGAGGGAAAGGTGTCGCACGAAACTCAATACTTCGCCGACCCCTTCGACGCTCCTGCCTGGCGTGCGCAGTGGGTCGAACAGGGAGCGTAATCGACGGCATTCAGCGACAGCATCTGGTTCAGCGGCCTTGCGGGAAGCTGCCGGACTTTGGGGCAGTCTCGCCGGCCCGCGTCATTGGCCGCTCATTTGCTGGCATCACGTCACGGCCGGCATCGACAATACGAACGCAAAAGCGCCATCCGATTCGTATCGGCAGCCAAGCTCGCCGCCGTGATGGCGAGCAATCTGCCGCGCCAGCGCAAGGCCCAGTCCGGTGCCGGCGCGGTCGTGTGCTGCGCTACCTCGGTAGAACGGCTCGAGCACCCGGTCAAATTCGTCTTCCGGCAAACCCGGACCGTGATCGCGCACGACGAGTTCGGCACGGCCTTCTGCTGCCCGCAGCCGCACCTGCACCGGCGGCAATCCATGGCGGCTCGCGTTATCCAACAAGTTGCGCATGAGCCGAAGCAACAGCCGCGGGTCACCCTTCACAGTCACATGTATCCCATCCAGGTCGACGCCGTCGTGGCGCGCGCATTCTTCCGCGGCCAGCGCCAGCAGATCGACCGGTTCGGTCACCTCCAGATGCGGCATCGCTTCCAGACGGCTGGCCAGCAGGATCTCGTCAATCAAGGCATCCAACTCGTCAATGTCCTGCTTCAGGCCGTCACGGCGATCCTTATCGACGCTGGGCCCGATGAGTTCCAACGCCAGGCGAATACGCGTTAGCGGCGTGCGCAATTCGTGCGAGGCATTGGCCAACAGGGTCTTGTGATGTCCGACGAGCGCTTCAATCCGATCGGCAGCCTGGTTGAAGCTGAGCGCCAGGCGCGCCACCTCGTCGCGGCCCTCCACCGCAACCCTGGCACGCAGATCACCGGCGCCCAGTGATTCCACTGTGTGCTGCAGTCGCTCCAGACGGCGGGTAATCCGCCGCACCACCGGCAACACCAGGAGGCCGATGATGGCGCCCAGCGTAAAGAGACTCAGCAGCAGTAGATGCAGAGGGGGGCGTTCACCACGGGGCAGGCTTGCCTGCAGCGAGCGACCATCAGGCAGATGCAGCGTCCAGAGTGTGTCATCCGAGCGTGGCAACGCCGGCCGGCCACCGGTGCCCAGTCTCGCGCCCGACTCGGCAATCAGCCGGTGGGAATCGTCCAGTAATGCCAGGTGCAAGGGCTGCCCCTGCGCCAACCTATCGAGGGTTCGCTGTTGCTCCGCCACGGGTGCTTGCATGGGCGGAAGGGCATTGACGATGACTTGTGCCTGCGAATGCAACATCGTCTGGTAGGGCCCGCCACTGCTGTGCCAAAACCAGGCGATAGCGATGGCGAAGGCCATGAGGCTGGCGACGACGGTGAGGTAAATGCGCAGGTAGAGGCGCGTCATGGTGGGCTCAATCCTGCTTGCGCGCGAACAGGTAGCCGGCGCCGCGCACCGTGATGATGCGCTTGGGAGACTTGGGATCGCCCTCTATGGCCGCGCGTATGCGTGAGATATGCACGTCGATGGAGCGATCGAACGTGTCCAGTTGTTCGCCGCGCACCAGGTCCATCAGCATGTCGCGCGACAACACTCGCCCGGCATGCTGCGCCAGCGCGAGCAGCAGCTCGTACTGGTAAGAAGTCAGCTCCGCCTCGCTTCCCGCGACTTTCACCGAGTGCGCGTCGGTGTCGATCTCCAGCTGGCCGAACACCAGCGTCTTCATCGCCCCTGTGGCCGGCGCCGTTCGTCGGCGCAAAATTGAGCGCAGCCGCGCCAGCAATTCGCGTGGCTCGAACGGCTTGGGAAGATAGTCGTCGGCGCCGATCTCCAGGCCAACGATGCGGTCGATCGCGTCGCCCCGTGCCGTGAGCATCAGCACCGGCAAGTCGGACCGCTCGCGCAGCTTGCGGCAAACGTCGAGCCCGTCCATGTCCGGCAGCATCAAGTCGAGAATGGCGGCATCCAGGGCGTCCGCGCTGAGTCTTTCCAGCGCTTGCGCCCCGGTTGCCGCCTGCGATACCTCATACCCATGGTTACGCAGGTATTCGTCCAGCATGCCGGCCAGACGCGGATCGTCCTCTACCACCAGGATGCGTTCGCTCATTATTTCCGCTCTAGTGCGAAAGCTGCATCATAGCCACCAGACAACGCGTTCAACCATGCATCGACGCTGTCATCGACATATGTTGGGTCAAGTGTTCGACAAGCTTTTGTCGCTGGCCCGGCGTCAAGACGTTGCTGCTGTCTTCCACCAGCCGGGTCATGCGCTGCGCGATCTGGTCGTGCACGGCGACCTGCGCGGCACTTGCCTGCTCCAGCGCCACGCGATCGATCGTGGGAGCCGCTAGCAGATCCAGTACTTGCGCATGGCCCGCGTGCAACTGTTGGAACATCGGCAGCAGATCGGCCGCCGCTTGCTTGAAGATAGGGTCCAGAGCCGATTTCTGGACATCAGTCGCGTCGACCTCGATGTACAGGTGCTGGCAGACCTTGTCGATATGCGCAGCCATGTCGGCCTGGGACATGGGCCCCGCCATATGATGCATGGCTGAAACACCGCCGTCGGTCGCCAGCACCGCGACGCCGGCCGCCAGCGCGGCGCCGCCGATGAAGCCCAGGAGCGCAGCGCGCAGAGTGCGGTTCTTTTGCGTGTATTGATCGATTGCCATGATTTTCTCCTGTGCGGGATCAGTCGTTTCGACCAGGCGTAGCTTGTGCCCAGTGCATGAGCGCTTTGCGAAGCCCAGGTAAAGAAATGTGAAGCAGTCGGAAGCTCGTCAGACTGACGGCCGCTCGCGCAGCATCAGCACGCCGGCGGCAACGTTCCATACGGCCTGCAACAACAGAGTGCCGACGACCACGCCCAGGTCCATCTGCGCCCCGGCAGCGATCACCATCACCGCTGGCAGCCCTCCCGCGACCAGGCCGACGCAACCCACCACGCGCCGCATGCCCGCGTCGCGCAACAGGGCCACGGACCATGCGATGGCCGCCACCGATTGCAGCACCCATGCCACACGCGCAATGTCGGTCAGGGCGATGGATTCGACCACGTGGATCATCCACCGTGCTGCCTGCATCGCCTCAGGTGTGCCGTTGACGAAATCTGCCGCGATGCCCGTGCTGATGAAGCCGTCGAGAATGGTGGCTGCAAACATCAACACGCTACCCAGGGCATAAGTCATCAGCCCGATCAGCACAGGAGCCCGTCGCAGATCGAGCCGTTGGGATAGCACCGTAAAGCCGTACATCAGGCCGCATATGCAGGCCATCGCAACCACGTGTACGTTCTGATGCCACGATTGGATCTGCACCATGCTTTGCAGAATTTCCAGCGTGGTCTTGCCGCTCGCCCCGCGATCCAACGCGACCGTGGCGGTAGATACAATGGCACTCGCCAAGATGGTGAGCCCGGCAAGGCGATCATCACCACTGGCTGGTATGGCCGTCGCGTAATGATCGACAGAGTGTTGCAACGATTCGATGCGGGTAGTCATGGCGAGCCTTTCACCTTGTCCAGTCGCACGGATGTGCGGGACATCAAGCTAGGCCGTCTGTTTGGCTGCGATATGTACTGCCGGTAAAGAATTGTGAAGACCGCTGCGGATCTGCCAGCGCCGGAATCGCCGGTTGGACGTGGCTGGAATTCGGGGTAGCGAGGAAAAGCGGTCAGTGACATTTTTGGATGGAATGACGAGATCGAAAAATGACTCCGACCCCTTTTGCTACCCATGTGCCCACACCACCATGGCTTTCCAGCAGAACTCTTTCCGTTGTCGCTGCGAATGATCTTCGGCAGGCCGCGTGTGAGTGCCAGGCGATCCATAACGCGAGTGACGCCTGCACCTGAGATCGCGCGTTCCACTTCGATCACGACTGACTCATGCGTGGCATCGTCGACGACGGTGACCCTTCCAAAATATAGCGATAAGCGGCGCCGGATGATGTCCCGGCCAACACGAGTGGGCAGTTCAGCGCTGTGGCGAAAGCCTATGGTGTCGCCGCTGGCCAACCTTCCAAGTCTCGAGCCCGGGATAAGTAGAATCGGCAACACTGTTCTCGTGGGCACGACATTTCACAGGGACTTTCCTCCAGTCTCCAGGTGTCGCTTCCGCCCCTTTTTTAAGACATCAAGCGGGCCGCGCGTTAGCGAGGATCAGTGCCGCGTCAATGCCGCCCTCCAAGATCTTCTCTGCGTGCGCCGCGTCTGGCACTGCGCGCGCGAACTCAAGTGTCCCCACCATCAGTGCGAAGATCGCTGTCGCACGGCGATGAGCGTCGGCCGAGTCAGCGTTTTCAAGCAAGGCTGCCAACAGCGAAACATAGCTGCTCAGCCCCTGCTCGTAGGCCTTCCGAGTTGGCTCAGGCTGCCGGGCGATTTCCGGCAGTAGTGCCGCAGAAGGACAGCCACTTTCCGGTTCTTTAAGGTGATCAGGGCTCAAATAGCCCCGGATGACGCCCTCTAGATCGAGACCCGCGTGCAGATCTTCCTCGAGGCGAAGTTGCTGGTCCCTAAGCGCGTCGACCAATGCGTCAAGAACCAGTTTTTCCTTGGACTCAAAGTGGGTATAGAACGCTCCGTTCGTCAAACCCGCCTCGCCCATAATCCCAGCGACTCCCGCGTCCGATACCCCATCACGGCGAAAGCATTTCGAGGCCGTCTCGAGTATCTGGCGCCGTGTCGTTGCCTTTTTACCTTTCTCGTAACGCATCGTTCTATTCGCTCTTGAGATATGCCTGCGAGCTCAGCTTGCGGCCTCTTCCAGCAAGGCCCTGAGGTCGCGATCAAGCTGTAGCGCCACCTCATCGACTTCATCGCTGCCAAACTGCCCAAAAGCAAAAGCAGGGCGGTCGTACTCGAATGCGACCTGACCATCGCTATCCTCGCGCAGTAGCACTGCGGATAGGCGCATAGAGCCCAGCTGACAATTGGTGCCGTGTCATCTTGGACGCGGTAAGTGGATTCCCAATATCGTACTGAATGGAACGGCGCTGGAGTCCTGCAACAGCTAGTAACGCGCCATGATCACGCTGGGCGAAAATAGACAGTGGGGGGCATGTTTCCAGTTCCTGAAGCGCTCGCCTGCTCTCACCGTAGCGCAGGAGGACGAAGATCCCATCATCAATGCGAGGCGCCAAGGATGAGAGCTTGGCGCGAACGTCTTCGAAAGGGTTTGCTGAGCTGATAGTGACGTGCTCGACCGAAATCGTGCGCGCAGAATACGTTGCGTTTGACATGTGGTGATCCTTCCTATTGCTAGCGCGAGATGGTGTCGGCCCCTTCCCAATGGAAAGGGGCCAGAGTTTCAGAAGGTTGCCGCCTGGGCACCCAAAACGGCTTCAATGCGGCGAGCCAGGCCCAGTAGGGCGCGGTCGCTTCGTAAAGGAGCATCTAGCTCAAGGCCAATGGGAAGGTTGCCCCCCGACAGACCCATGGGCAGGCTGATGCCCGGTAGGCCCACGCTGTTTGCGGATACGGTGTTGGTCGCCAGGGCGAGATAGGTGACGTCCTTGCCCCCAATAGTGAAGTTTGTCTGCTGGTCGATCAGAGGTGCCGTGCATGGTGTGGTCGGCTGCAGAATTGCCGCAGCTCCTTGCGCCAGGAATACCTTGTCCAGCCGACGCTGGATTTCCGGGCGACTGACAGTTAGCGCTGCTTGATAGGCTTCGTGGGAGATCGCGCCCCCACCTCCGGGCAATACCATGTGTCCCCAAACGTCGCGTAGCTCGGGCTTGAGGGCGTGATAGATCTCATCAAACGTTGTCGGGATTTGGTGGCGGCGAACAAACTCCGAGACCGCGCCCATCGTTTCGTGGAAGAAGATGCCCCACGTTGCGGAATGGATGAGGGCGCCATAATCGTCGCCAAGGTCTACCTCAATCACTTCAGCACCCGCGCCCCGCAGCTGGCGCAGCGACTCATGGAAGCGAGCTTCGACTTCAGGATCGACCAGGTTGAGGAATTGGCGCGGTGCGTAGGCCAGACGGACGCCCGTCAGGCTATGCCCGCGCTTGAATGGTTCCCCCGCGCGGTCGCCTGTCACCACCTGATCTACCAGCGCGATATCTTCAACGCTGCGGGCGAACACACCGGTCGTGTCGAGAGTATGGGAAATGGGTGCCACACCGGCGCGAGGCCATCGACCAGTCGTCGGCTTGAAGCCCACCACACCAACAAGAGACGCGGGCACACGGATCGACCCAACGGTGTCACCACCCAAAGAAGCAGGAACAATGCCGGCGCCCACGGATGCAGCGGAGCCGCTCGAAGAGCCACCGGTCACCCGATCATGCGCGTGTGGGTTTTTTACTTGGCCGAAGTCTCCATTGCTGCCGGTCAACCCGAAGGACATCTCCACGAGGTTGTTCTTACCGAACACCAATGCGCCGGCATCTTTAATCGCGCGGACAACATCTGCGTCTTCCCCCGGCACGAAGTGCCGGAGACCTCCGATCCCCAGGCTCGTTGCCAACCCCTTCGTCAAGTAACTGTCCTTCACCCCGATCGGGACGCCCAAGAGCGGGGCTGCCGACCCGGCGGCGCGCGCCTTGTCCGCGTCCCTTGCTGCGGCGAGGACTCCGGCCTCATCAATGCTGATGAATGAGTTGAGATCGGTCTGCGCTCGCGCCTGCTGCAATAGAGCAGACGTGTAAGCCTCGGACGTAACTTCGCCGCGGCTGATTGCGGCGGCGGCCTCTGCTAGCCCGAGCATGGCTAGGCCCCCGGCGCCTGCCTGCGCAGGGCGGCTGGAGATATCGATGGCGGCGGTTGTGTCGTTCATAAAAGCCTCGCAAGAGCGGAGTGAAGTGCCGTTGTCATGGCCGCGCAGGGCGCCACCGCGATGCCATTACGATCATAATATGGCATTACTAGCGTAATTCAATAGGCCGCAGCCAGTCGCTCGGGGAGTTAGGTTCAGGATGGAGCGCAGATGGGGAATGAGTGGTGACGGCAGGGCCGTGTAATTGCGTGTCCCTGTGACCGTACGGTCACCGCGCCCCCCAGGCTAAATTCCGTTTTGGGTTGCGGATTCAACCGGTCGTTGCAACACCCATAGACTGCGACAGCAGGAGGTGTGTTGCCAATGGCCCAGCGACCGCGGATCCATTACACAGACACCCACAAGGCCCTGATGTGGGACCGCTGGCAGCGTGGCAAGTCGTTGCACGAGATTGCCAAGCTGTTTGATCGGCACCACTCGGCGGTGCATCGGATACTTGCCGAGACCGGCGGCATACGACCGGTGCCCCGTCGCCGTGCCGAGCGCGCGTTGACCCTCGCCGAGCGCGAGGAGATATCGCGAGCGATGGTGGCGGGCCGTTCGATCCGCGCGGTTGCCTTGCAACTGCGGCGAGCACCGTCGACCATCAGTCGCGAGATTCAGCGTAGCGGTGGTCGGGACGGTTACCGCGCCAACCAGGCTGACCAGAAAGCCTGGGATCGCGCGCGTCGCCCCAAGGTCTGCAAGCTAGCCAGGTACCGGAAGCTTGCGACCCGGGTGACGAAGAAGCTGCAAGGACGATGGGCGCCGGAGCAAATCGCCGGCTGGCTCAAGCGCACGTCTAAGGGCAACGAGGACGATCAGGTGTCACACGAGACCATCTACCGCAGCCTCTACGTCCAGGCCCGTGGCGCCTTAAAAAAAGAACTATTGGCGCACTTGCGGCGCACCCGAACGATGCGCCGGTCGCGGCAGCACACCCAAAAGACGCCCGGTCACGGCCAGCTCCGCGACACGGTATCCATCAGCGAACGCCCAGCCAGCATCGAGGACCGGGCTGTACCCGGTCATTGGGAGGGCGATCTGCTCTGCGGCAGCGGCAACAGCCAGATCGTCACGCTCGTCGAACGGTACACACGCTTTGTCATGCTGATCCAAGTCGCGCGCAAGGACACGGAGACGGTCATCGATGCGTTGATCAAGCACGCACGCACCTTGCCCAAGGAACTCTATCGATCGCTGACGTGGGATCGCGGTAGCGAGATGGCCGACCACAAGCGCTTCACGCTGGCGACCCATATCCAGGTCTACTTCTGTGATCCGCAGCATCCGTGGCAGCGCGGCTCGAACGAGAACACCAATGGATTGCTTCGGCAGTATTTCCCTAAGGGCACCGACTTGTCCGCGCACTCGCAGGCCAAGCTCAACGCCGTCGCGCGGGAGTTGAACGGACGTCCAAGAAAGACCTTAAACTTCGAGACGCCGGCCGAGCGATTTCATCAAACTGTTGCGATGACCGGTTGAATCCGCAGCCGAAAGCGGACATTACGGGATGCCCTCGTGGATAGGACGAGAGCCCTCAGTGCAGCGATATAGCGCAGCCCCTACCCGAGGCAAGAGTTCGACTGCATCCTGCTTTGAGTCTGCCCACAGCTTTATGTAGATCCTGTCGGCATGCTTCGTTGCCCCCACGTAGAAGTCGTTCGCAGTGAAACCATAAAGTCTTTCTTCAAGCGACGCATTGCTGACGTACCCAGTGATGAGCGACATAGTTGTTGGCAATTCCTTTGCTCCAACGGCGGTCCACGGCCTGAAATCACCCTCGAATTTATCGGGTCCCGGGTGGCGGCTGATCTCGTAGTTCACGACACGGCTATTTCTACGAATGGTTCCCATAATTCCGTCGATACCCACTACGAACGTGAGCTTGTACTGGGATGGATCTCTAATGCATATCTGAAACGAGGGGCTGATGGCCTTAGGTTCATCGGCCGAGAGGCAGATCATCGGCGCCAGGGCCAGCACGCATACCAGGATGGTCTTTCGAAGCATTAAGTCGTCTCCAATCACAGACCAGTCGCCCATAGTACGGTGCCTCAACGGTGTCCACTTTGGCTCGCAAGCGGAAGCCAGTGCGAGCGAGATTACTTCCTCCGTTTGCGAGCCAAAGTACGAGCCAACGCTAGCAGACCAAACCCGGCGCCAAGGGCGACGCAAAACCAGAATAGCCATAGGAAGACCACTGGTCTTTGGCATCGAACCAGCCTGGCATCAAGCGAAAAGGTCCCATCGCAAGGTATGTATGCCAACGAAAAGCCGCTCACCGCATAGACCCAAAAGATCGCTGCGAGAAGGAACATGGCCCCCATGACAACCACTAACCATTTTTGAGACCGCTGACGTTCCTTCATGTCTTCCTCCCGCCCCTTCACCAGGTCCGCTCCGGGTCGGAAGCAGACCTTACCCCTAGCCTAAAGATCACGATCCTTGGTTACATGCCAAGCAAAGCATTCCGCTAGATCCGATGGTATTCCTGGGGCGCTTTTGATCGCCCAAGCATGAATACTGGCCTCCTCATCAACCCGGGCTCCGCCACTCCATAAGGTGACGTAATGCACCTTGTCGGGTGCGCCATGGAAGAAGATGAAAGGCGAATCAGAGTTTGGAGTATCGACGTAAACGATCTTCCAGTCGCGCAGCTCGAAGGCCTGGAGAACCGACACCCTGGGTACGTTGAGCTGCCTTGCGATTGCTCCAGCCCATTCGAGCCTCTGCGATTCCGATAAGTCACGCCTAACCAAGTCGCATGGTGAAGCTGCCGCGACCCCGCTGACTAGGAGCAATCCGATCAAATGCAATGAACGCATACGCCCCCTGAATTGGTATCTCGACATCGTCTGCTCCGGGTCGTGAGCGGACTTTGCCGTTGATCCTCGAACCTACGGCTAAGCCTACTCAACCTGGCGCGTGGAAATACTCCTCGTACCGCCTGACGGAGGCAGAAGCGGGCAACCCAACGGATCCGGCCCCAGCCACTTCAAGCCCAACGATTTGATCATCGACCGCCCAAACGATGATGTCGATGGTCTGACCGTTCCAAGTGCCACAGGCTTCAGCGACTTTTGTACCTGCCGCTGCGTCACCGTCTGGACCGAACCACACCGTCGCGCATCCACACTTGCAAGATGCTGTCACTTTGAGTTGTCCGACCGAGGCCATCATCTCTGATGACACGGCCCGGACGGCGCCGACCTGTACGGTGCGCTCCACCACCGAAGCTTCTTCCAGCGAGATTGATCGAATCATTGGCATGGGATCGGGTCGTCGTATCGCGCAAGTTATCGGGTGGTCAAAGGTGGCGGCGCTTAGGTCCGTTTTGGGTCGATGGTGTTGAAAAAGTCGCTTTTGAAATTTGGGGTCGCCGGAAGCTCGAAAAGTTGGCCGCGACGATCGCTTTCTGGCGAATCTTATGCGCAAATTTACGCAGAATCGAACTGTCGCGGGCATCGCGAACGAAAATTTCTACCCATATTTTCTTGGTCGGACTTTTTCAACACAATCGGTCGGAAGCGGACCTTTCCCGCAAGAAACGTCTGCGCAGCCTCGGCCTCCAACTCGCCTTGCGTATGCATGCGAGCAAACTTCCCCAAAGATGCGTCCAACACATTGGCGTTCCGCGCATCTTCCCCTTGATACACGCAAAAAAAACCCGCCTATTTGCGCTTGCGACGAAAGGACGTTGCAGAGGCGTAGCGGGTGCGTTGGGGCGATGATACTGGGTCGGAATTAATAGATGTCAAGCATATCATCGACCGTCGCCGGGCCGCCCTTTCCCGGCTGTGGTCCAGCCCTGTCCGGGGCGTGGCCAAACTATGGTTGCGAGTCGCATAGTTTGGCCAAAGTGGCCAAACTATGGTTACCCGCACAAACTCAGCAGTCCGCTACAGAGAAATGGTGGGCCCACCAGGATTCGAACCTGGAACCAAGGGATTATGAGTCCCCTGCTCTAACCGTTGAGCTATAGGCCCATGCTGTGCCGGCGATTGGTGCCGGGCGTGGGGCGATCATGGTAACGGTGTCGGGGGAGGGCGTCGACCTTCGGCGGCGGGAGGGTTGCGGGGCGGGTGTCGGCTTGGCGGCGCGGGTAACGTAGACTTTCACCCGCTGCGCCACTTTGCTGGCGCCCCACTGCAGAAGGATGCGCCATGCGCGAGCTGATTGAACGTTATCTGGCTGCCTATAACCGCATGGATGTCGACGGCATGCTGGCGACGATGCATCGCGAGGTGGTCTTCGAAAACTATACGGCGGGCGTGCTGAGCGTGCGAACGCAAGGCGTCGACGAGCTGCGCCACCTGGCGGAGAGTTCGCGCTATTTGTTCTCAGCGCGCCACCAGCTTCTGCTTGCTTATGAGGAGCGTGAAGGCACGGCCACGACACACATCCTGTTCGACGGTACGTTTGCGGTGGACCTGCCCAACGGGGTGCGAGCCGGGCAATCGATTACGTTGAACGGGCGCAGCGAGTTTCGGGCGCGTGACGGGCTGTTGGCGTATATCGCCGACTACAGCGAATAATCCGCGGCATGCGCGTCTGCGTGCATGCCGTCATGCTCGGCACGACGAAGCAGTGCATTGCGCCACCGCTGTTGTTGCGCCGTCGTCGCATCCAGCAGCCATTGCGGTTTTCCGGCGATCAGCGCGGCCACCGCCATACCGTCCTCATACAGCACGCGCGTGCCGATCACGGCGGGCAGCTTGTTGCCGACCAGCACCGTTCCTACGAGATTGAGCGGGTCCGATCCGCTCAGGCACACGAGTTCGCCTTGTGGTTCAAGCTGGCGTACGGCACGCAATCGAGCAATGGCTTCCGGTAGCGCGAACTGCTCGCCGACCAGACCTTCGACGAAGCGACCACCGCGGATTTCGCCGCGAGCTTCCAGCCGGTGATAGACGCGCAGCAGTTCGCGCCAACTGGGCAGCCAGGGGGCTTCGCGTTCCAGCAGTTTCCAGAACACGACGCCGTAGCGGCGCAGGAGGCTTCGGGCGATGTGCTCGAGGGTGTCGGGGTCTTTGGCGGTCGCGATAGCGGACGATTTCGCGGGCACCCGCCCTTTACCCCCTTCAGGGGGCTCATCCGACCCTTCGGGCCACCTTCTCCCCGGTGGGGAGAAGGAACTGGGCGTGCGCACGAGTGACCAGCGGCCCGCGTCCTCGATGCCGGTGAGCATGTGACGGCGCAAGCGGCGATGGCGATGTGCATCGCGCTTGGCGGCCGGCACCAGCAAGGCACGCAGGCCGGCGAAGCTGTCGGCGGTAATGCGACCGGCTGCCACGAGTTCTCCGAGCGCGTCTTCCAGTTCGGTACGCAGCAGGTGCGCGGCGGACAGCAGCTCATCGAAGAACAACGCGCCTTCGTTGCGCAATACATCCAGCACCGCCTGGGCGCGCGAGGACACAAGCATTTCCTGCGCGTTGCCTTCGGCGACGGCCGCGCCCGTCCATATCGACAGGCTTCGTCGCGGCAACAGCACGATGGGCGTGGCGCGCACCGGGCCACCTCCGCCACCGCTGCCCGTTCGCAACCGACTCCAGCTGATGCGACCCGCGCGGCAAAGATCGTCCAGCCAGCTGATCGCGTAATCGTCGATGCGCGCCGGTAGAAGCTCCGCTTCCCACGCGTTGGCGGCCGCTTCGAAACCTTCCAGTTGGGTGAGCACGGCTGGCAGCGCGTCCGGGCCACTCAGGCGTGAGCCCGGCGCGACGTGCTGCCATTCAAACAGGAAGCGCATCAGGTCGCGCCGACTGACCGGCTCGATCTCACGACGCAGGCGACCGATGGTATAGCGGTGAATGCGCGCGAGCAGGTGTCGCTCGCACCACTCGATATCGGCGTGGCCCGGGGTGAAGTGGCCCTGCATCACGTAGCCTTCCGATTGCAGGCGCAGTAACGCGAGGTCGATGTCGGAGGCAGGCACCTGCAGCGATGCGGCGAGTTGCGCAACGGTGACCGGACCGAGGCCGGTAAGGCGACCGCGCACGAGTTCAAGCAGGGAGTCTTCGCGGGTCCACGTTTGTGCGGCGTATTCCGGTGGTGCGGAAATGGGCGGCTGCAGGGTGGCATCCGGGTGAATGGCTTGCCATTGGGGGAGTTTTTCGGCGGCTATCCACAGGGACTGGAGCGAGCCCTGCCCCTCACCCCGGCCCTCTCCCCGGAGGGGAGAGGGAGTTAGGAGCGTGGCGCGATGAGATTCGGTCAGTGATTTCAACCAGTCGGTCCAGCCTTCGTTGGTGTCGGCTTCGCGCTGCGTGATGCCACCGAGCATGCCAAGCGCCTCATGCATTTCGTCGGCGCTGCGCACTTGCGGCCACGCTTCTTCGCGCACGGCGGCGATGGCGTCTTGATCGAGGCGCCCAAGATCGTCCGCGCTATCGGCATTGGTCCAGCGCCGCGATTGCACCGCTTGCGTGCGGCGCTCTTCCAGCGGCGCGTCGTCGAGATAAGCGTAGGGCGCCGCATTAAGCACCTCGCTGGCCAGCGGGCTGGGCGCGGCAAGGTCGCGTGCCACGACGGTGATCGAACCGTCCTCCAGGCCACGCAGGATGTGCAACAGCCCATCGATATCCATCGCCTCACGCAAACAATCGTGCAGGGTCTGGTTAACCAGCGGGTGATCGGGAATCTCACGCTCGCCCACGATGTTCTCGAGACAGGCCACCTGGTCAGGGAACACTGCGGCCAACAAGTCCTCGCTCTTCATGCGCTGCAGTTGCGGCGGCACCTTGCGCCCGCCCTGGAAACGCGGCAGCGCGAGCGAGGTGGTGGCGTTCCAGCGCCAGCGCACTGGGAACAGTGGCGCATCGAGCAGCGCTTGCACCAGCACGTGCTCTGCCGAGCTGGAATGCAGGTAGTGCGCCACTTCTTCCAGCGGGAAGCTGTGACTGGTGGAGAGCGACAGCACGATGGCGTCTTCGGTCGCTGCCGCCTGCAGCTCGAAGTTGAACTGGCGGCAGAACCGCTTGCGCAACGCCAGACCCCATGCGCGATTGATGCGGCTGCCCCAGGGTGTGTGGATGATGAGCTGCGTGCCGCCCGATTCGTCGAAGAATCGCTCGAACACCAGCGTGCCCTGCGTTGGCAGCACGCCAAGGGCGGCTTTCGCGGCGGCCATGTAATCGGCCAGTTGCTGCGCCGCCGACTCGCTCAGGCCCAGCGTGTGCATCAGCCAGTGCATCACCGCGCTTGCGCCGCCCTCGTCCAGACGAACAGCAATTTCTTCGCGCAGGCGCGACACACCGTGGGACAACTCAGCCGTGCGGCCAGGTGCTTCGCCCAGCCAGAACGGAATGTTCGGTGGCACGCCCTGCGCATCTTCCACGCGCAGACGATCGCGCTCCACGCGCAGGATGCGGTAGCTGGTATTACCCAGCTGGAATACGTCACCCGCGAGGCTTTCCACCGCAAAGTCCTCGTTCACCGTGCCGATGATGGTGGCCTGCGGTTCGAGTACCACGAGATAGTCGGCGGTGTCGGGAATGGCGCCGCCGGACGTCACTGCTGTCAGCCGCGCGCCACGTCGTGCGCGCAGTTGGCGATGCACGGCATCGCGATGAATGTAGGCCGCACGCGCACCTCGTCGAGTGGTGAAGCCATCGGCCAGCATGCGCACGGTGGCGTCGAATTGCTCGCGGGTGAGATCACGATAGGGATGCGCGCGGCGCAGCATGTCGTACAGCGCGTCCTCATCCCAGTCCTGGCAAGCCACCTCGGCCACGATCTGCTGCGCCAGCACATCCAGCGGCTGCGGCGGCTGGATCAATGTGTCCAGCTCGTTGCGGCGTACGCAATCGAGCAAGGCCGTGCACTCGACCAGGTCGTCGCGCGTGGCGGGAAACAGGCGTGCCTTGGGCGTGCCATCCACCGCATGACCCGAGCGGCCGGCGCGCTGCAAAAAGGCGGCAATGGAACGCGGCGAACCAAGTTGGCACACCAGGTCCACATCGCCGATGTCGATGCCAAGTTCCAGCGAGGCGGTAGCGACCAGCACGGAAAGCGCACCGCGCTTGAGTCGCTGCTCCGCATCGAGGCGCTGCTCCTTGGCGAGACTGCCGTGATGCGCGGCCACGGCTTCCTTGCCGAGGCGTTCGGAAAGGTGCCGTGCTACGCGCTCGGCCATGCGGCGTGTGTTGACGAACACCAGTGTGGTGCGATGCGTTTCCACCAGCTGGGCGAGGCGGTTGTAGACCAGCTCCCAGCATTCGTTGGACATCACCGCTTCCAGCGGTACCGGTGGCACTTCGATGGCGAGGTCGCGCTGGCGCGTGTGGCCGGTGTCTATGATGACAACCTGACCCTTCTCCCCTTCGGGGAGAAGGTGGCCCGAAGGGACGGATGAGGGGCGGGTGCTTGCGAGGGCGTCTTTCAATGCACGCTTTGAAGAGGTGCCTTCGCTAGATTGGCCCTTTACCACCTTTAGGTGGCTCACCCCAACCCTCTCCCCAAAGGGGAGAGGGAGACAAGCGTGCGCACCGACAAGGAACTTCGCTACTTCTTCGATTGGCTTCTGCGTGGCGGAAAGACCGATGCGCAACAACCGACGCTGGCACAGAGATTCCAGCCGCTCCAGCGAAAGCGCCAGGTGCGCGCCGCGCTTGCTGGATGCGAGCGCATGGATTTCATCGACGATGACCGTGCGCGTGCCCGACAGCATGCGGCGTCCCGATTCGGAACCGAGCAGGATGTACAGCGACTCGGGCGTCGTCACCAGAATGTGCGGCGGTTGCTTGCGCATCACGGTTCGTTCGGCCTGCGGCGTGTCGCCGGTGCGAACAGCCGTCCGGATGTCCACGTCGGGCAAGCCCAGTTTTGCCAGTTCCGCGCGGATGCCCTCCAGCGGGGCTTCCAGGTTGATGCGGATGTCGTTGGACAGTGCCTTCAGCGGCGACACGTAGACGACGGTGGTGACATCCGGTAGCGCGCCGCCGTTGGCCACGCCCTCGCGCACCAGCGTATCAATGGCGGAGAGAAAGGCCGTGAGCGTCTTGCCGGAGCCGGTCGGCGCCGCCACCAGGGTGTGCCGGCCCGACCGTATGGATGGCCAGGCAGCTTTTTGCGGCGCCGTGGGCGCAGCGAAGGCGCCCTGGAACCAGGCCGCGACGGCAGGATGAAAATCGTGCAATGGCATGGACTTAGGCCTGGCTGGCGCGCCCGGGCGACCGCTCCAAGATGGGGGCGACGGGACGTTTTGGCAACGCATTGCAGGAAAATGCGCTTTTGTCAGCCGCCTCTTTCAATGACAATAGCGTTACGCCGCCGTTCGTTTAGGTATGTTCTTACGGCGCCAGTTGCCTTCCATTATCCCGGGGACTTTCCAATGACCGCCGCCAGCCCGACGCGCCTTGCCGTGCTTGCCCTTTCCATTGCCAGCGCCTTGGCCATGGGGGCTGCTTCCACCGTCCACGCTCAGGACACCACCTCACCGACCGCCCCTGCCAAAGCGCAGAACAGCAAGCCGGTGGAACTTGCGACAGTGAACGTGACTGCTGAAAAGCGCGTCGAGAACCTGCAGAAGGTGCCGATTTCGATGACCGTGTTGACGGCTGCGCAGCTGGACAACTACGGCCAGTCGGGCGACACCGTGCTGCAGCTCGCTTCGCGCGCACCCAGTGTGTACGCCGAAACGTCGTATGGCCGCGAGTTCCCGCGCTTCTACATCCGCGGTCTGGGCAACAGCGACTTCGACCTCAATGCATCGCAGCCGGTGTCGATGGTTTACGACGACATCGTGCAGGAGAACCCGATCCTGAAGGGCTTCCCGCTGTTCGACCTCAACCAGGTGGAAGTGCTGCGCGGTCCGCAAGGCACCATGTTCGGCCGCAACTCGCCGGCCGGCGTGATCAAGTTCGATTCGGTCAAGCCGAGCCAGGACACCAGCGGCTACGCGCGCGTTTCGTACGGCAGCAAGGGCACGGCCAACGCCGAGGCAGCACTGGGCGGCGCGCTCAGCTCGCACTGGTCGGGCCGCGTGTCGGTGCTGGCGCAGCATCGCGACGGCTGGATCGACAACGACTACACCGACAAGAAGGACGCGCTGGGCGGTTACAACGACCGCGCCCTGCGTCTGCAGGCACTCTATGAGAACGACGGCTTCAGCGCGCTGCTCAACGCCCATGCGCGTTGGCTGGATGGCACGGCGGAAGTCAATCGCGGGAACGCCATCCCACTCGGCAGCGACAGCCTGGTGCCGGGTTTCAGCCGCGATACCGTCTTGCAGGATGGCCGCAACAAGCAGCACCTGTTCAGCTGGGGCAGCAACGCGCACCTCACCTGGAACCTCGGTGACTACACCTTCACCTCGATCACCGGTTTCGAAAAGGCTGACACATACAGCCTGGGCGACGTGGACGGCGGCATCGCCATTCCGCTCAACCCGAGCCAGGACAAGGCAAAGACGGCGTTCCCGGTCGAAACGGCCGACGCACTACCGCATGATCGCCAGATCACCCAGGAATTCCGCCTCGCCAGCAACCAGCAGGATCGCCTGAACTGGCAGGTGGGCGCGTACTACTTCTACGAAAATATCGCGATCAGCAACTTCGACTACGCGACACTCAACAATCACGCGCTCGACGGCTATGCGCAGCAGAGCCAGACCACGCGTGCGTGGGCGGGTTTCGGGTCGGTCGACTACCACCTC
Source organism: Dyella sp. OK584 (assembly GCF_057787755.1). Taxonomy (NCBI): domain Bacteria; kingdom Pseudomonadati; phylum Pseudomonadota; class Gammaproteobacteria; order Lysobacterales; family Rhodanobacteraceae; genus Dyella; species Dyella sp. OK584. Next base: position 1,354,714 of record NZ_CM173542.1, on the reverse strand, counting down.
ACCGACGACTTCGACGTGCGCGCCGGTACGCGTTACTCGCACGACTCGCGCGATTTCCACGTGGACCGCATCCTGTCGCCGATCGGCGGTGGCCCGCTGTCGCTCAGCGCGAACCCGCATGACTCACGCTGGAGCGGCGACCTCACCGGCACCTGGACGCTCAACCCGAACGTCAACGTGTACGGCCGCATCGCCAACGGCTTCCGCGCACCGAGCGTGCAGGGTCGCGTGCTGTTCGCCGACTTCATCTCGCAGGCCAAGCCCGAGACGATCACCTCGTACGAGCTGGGCATCAAGACCACCAGCATGAACAACCGCCTGCGCTTCAACGCGGACGTGTACGACTACAACATGCACAACCAGCAGCTCACCGCGGTGGGCGGCGACATCAACGTCACGCGCCTGATCAACGCGGCCAAGACGCAGGGTTACGGTGCCGAGTTCGACATGGAGGCTTACCTCACGCCGAACTTCGTGCTCACCGCCGGCGGCAGCTACAACCACACGGAGCTGAAGGATCCGAACCTCGCGGTGGCCATCTGCGGTTCCGGCTGCACGGTGCTCGACCCGCTCAATGCGCAGGGCAATGCGCTGGTCAACGGCAACCCGCTGCCCAACGCGCCCAAGTGGATCGGCAACCTCACTGCACGCTACGGCATTCCGTACGGCGAGAGCGGCGAGTTCTTCATCTACACCGACTGGAGCTACCGCAGCGAAGTGAACTTCTTCCTGTATGACTCGACGGAGTTCCGCAGCAAGCCGGTGGCCGAAGGTGGTTTGCGCGTGGGTTACAACTGGAATTACGGCAAGCGCGAAATCGCCCTGTACGGCCGCAACATCACGAACAAGCAGTACATCACCGGTGCGATCGACTTCAACAACCGCACCGCGTTCGTGAACGACCCGCGCATCATCGGCGTGGAATTCCGCGCCGACCTGTAACGGTCAGGGCCGACCTAACCGTCGTGCCATGGAAGGGAGCGGTCATGCCGCTCCCTTCTGGTTTTCCACCGGCGGACAACCATACCGGTTCCGCTTGTTGCAGAATCCTCACCTTTCCCGACGAGAGCGCGTAGTGAACCACCCTGGCGACCACCGCAACGACGGCCACCATCTCCTGGCCATGGCCGATGAGCAGGCACTTTTCGTGCGCGACTGGCCGCATGCGCGTGCCCAGGATGCGGTGCTGATCGTGCATGGACTGGGCGAACACAGCGGGCGCTACGAACGGCTCGCGCAGTGGTTCCACACCCGCGGCTATGCCGTGCGCAGCTATGACCAGCGTGGCCACGGCCGCACGGCCGGAGTGCGCGGGGGCTTGAGTCACGCCGACGACCTGCTTGAGGATCTGGCCACGGTCTACAACGACTACGCCTCGTCCCTGCCCCGGTTGCCGCTGCTGCTCGGCCACAGCATGGGCGGCCTGGTGGCGGCGCGCTGCGTGCTGGACCGGCGTATCCGGCCGCCGGCGATGGTGCTTTCCTCGCCCGCCCTTCGCACCTGGGAGCCCGTCTGGCGCCAGCGCCTGGCCGGCATGGTCAGTCGCGTGCTGCCCAATCTGCCGCTGCCCAATGGATTGCCGTTCGACAAGCTCTCGCACGACCTGCAAGTGGAGCCGGCCTATCGCGCCGACCCGCTGCGACACGGCTGGATAACGCCACGCGTGGCCGACTTCATCTTCCGTGTCGGCGAAACCACCATCCGCGACGCAGCACAGCTGTCCATTCCCACCCTGCTATTGGTGGCGGGCGCGGACAAACTGGTGGATCCATCGGGCAGCCGTGACTTCGCTGCCGCCTCGTGGGCAGGCAAGCATCTGACCACGCGTTACTTCGATGCGCTGTACCACGAGCTGTTCAACGAGGCGGAGCCTTCGCGCAGCCAGGTATTGAAGCAGCTTGGCGACTGGTTGCAGAAACGCGGATGACGTTCGCGTGTCTGTAGGAGCGCACCCAGTGCGCGACAAGCCTGCGATGCGGTCACAACGTAGCCCTGCGGTCGCGCACAGGGTGCGCTCCTACAGTGGATCTCGCTACATCCATTCGTGCTTGCTGGTGAACGTGATGGTGAGCCATTCCACGCGGATATCGCTGCCCACCCGGCGCGCGATGTCGCTGCGCACTTCATCCACTTCGCTCATGGTGCCCAGTGGCCGTGAAGGCTCCACCAGGATATGGATGTCGATGAAGCGCATGCGGCCGATCTTGGCGACGTAGCTCGCAAACTCGAGATAGCCGCGCTCACGCACCAGGGCGTCCATCACGGTGCGCACGCGCTGGTCCAGCGCGTCGGGTGCCAGCTGCAACACTTCGCGCAGCGCCTGCCAAAGGCTGCTCAGCGGCAGCGGCAACAGCGCCACGATGAGCAGCAGCAGGATGGCGGAATCGATATAGCGGGTCCAATGATCCAGCGGGCCGCCCTCGATCAGCGCCGCCAACGCAAAGCCCACCAGCACCGCGATGCTGATGCAGGCGCCGATCAGCCATCCGCGTGCATCCAGCTGCAACAGCACCGACCCCAATGCGTTCGCCTGACGACGCATGATGATGGTCATGCCCATGCTGACCACACCCATGAATGCCGCCCAGGCAGCACCGAAGCCGAACGCGAGTTCGTGACCGCCGGCAAGCAGATCGTGCAGGGCCGTGAATGCGGCATAGCTGCAGATGATGGTGAGCACGGTGGCGTTGAACACCACCATCAGCGGCTCCAGGTGCCAGTAGCCGAACTGAAAACGGCGACTGCCTTCGCTGGACAGCAGATGCGACACCAACAATGAGCCGGCGGTGAGCACCACATCCACCAGCGAATAGAAACCATCGAAGGCGATGGCCTGCGAATGCATCAGCAGGCCCACGGCGACGCACGCGGCGCCGACCAGGAACGTCACCAGGATGGAGAGGCGCAACTGGCGCTGCTCGCGGGAAGTGTCCATGCAAGACCCCGTAATCTGTCGCGCCCCATTATGTAGGAGCGCCACCCGTACGCGGCAAGCTGGCGGAGCGGCATCTCGTGACCCGACGGTTGCGCACTGGGTGCGTTCCCATGAGGCGTTCAAGCGCCTGGCGCCATGCCACGGGTGGACTGGACTATGAAAGCAGCGGCGACGTGCGGCGCTGTCTTCAAACTTTCACGTTTTACATCCACGCAGAGCGCCAGCATTTATAACCGCTCTCTACTCGATCGCCTCGAGGGATGCCATGTCGAACAAACCCAGTTCGCCGTCGCGACGGGACTTTCTGCGACAGTCGATGATGGCCGTACCGGCGGTGAGCCTGCTGGGATCGTCTGCCCTCGCGCAGTCTCAGGGCGGTGTGGCAGCGACCGCAAGACCGGCGTACTCGCCCCGGTATTTCACCGCGCCGGAATGGGAATTCCTGCAAGCGGCGGTCGACCGGCTGATTCCTTCCAACGAGGATGGGCCGGGCGCCGTGGAAGCGGGCGTGCCAGAGTTCATCGACCGCCAGATGGAGGACACCTACGGCCACGGCGGCTACTGGTACATGCAGGGTCCCTTCGCACCCGACACGCCGCCGACGCTGGGCTATCAGCTGCGTTTCACGCCACGCGACCTCTACCGCACCGCCATCGCCGCGATCGACGACTGGTGCCAGAAGCAGCACAGCAAGAAGTTCGCCGCGCTCTCGCCCGACGAGCGTGACGCAGTGTTGCATCAGCTTGAGAAGGGCGAGATCAAACTCGACCAGTTGCCGGCCCCCGCGTTTTTCACGCAACTGCTGACCAATACCAAGGAAGGCTATTTCGCCGACCCGATGTATGGCGGCAACAAGCACATGGCCGCGTGGAAAATGATCGGCTTTCCCGGCGCACGCGCCGACTATGCCGACTGGATCGAGCAGCCCGGCAAGGTCTATCCGTTTGGCCCCGCGTCCATCGACGGAGACAAGACATGATTCGCATGAAACCGGTCGACGTGGTGATCGTCGGCTTCGGCTGGACCGGCGCGATCATGGGCATGGAACTCACCGAAGCTGGCTTGAACGTGCTGGCGCTGGAACGCGGCAGCTATCGCGACACATCACCCGACTTCACCTATCCGCACAATGCCGACGAACTGGCCTATGGCATTCGCGGCAGGCTGTTTCAGCCGCTGGCCAACGAAACCATCACCATCCGCCACAACCTCAACGAGACGGCGGCGCCCTATCGGCAATACGGCTCGTTTCTGCTTGGCAATAACGTGGGCGGCGCGGGCATTCACTGGAATGGCCAGCATTACCGCCCCTCGCCGGAAGATCTGGAGTTCCATAGCCATATCAGCAAACGCTATGGCGCGAAGTTCATGCCCGATGACATGCAGATCCAGGACTACGGCGTGGGCTACGACGAGCTCGAGCCGTTCCTCGACCAGTTCGAATACCTGTGCGGCACGTCGGGTCGCGCCGGCAACCTCAACGGCGAGATCAAGGACGGCGGCAATCCATTCGAAGGGTTGCGCAAGCGCGAATATCCCAACCCGCCGGTGGCCGACAACTATGGCGCAAAGCTGTTTGCGGACGCGGCGCGTGCACGCGGCTACAAGCCGTTTCCGCAGCCTTCGTCCAACGCGTCGCGGCCGTACACCAACCCGCATGGCGTCAGGCTCGGGCCGTGCAACCTCTGCGGTTACTGCGAGCGTTTCGGCTGCTTCATGTATTCCAAGGCGTCGCCGCAGACCACGATCCTGCCGGTGCTGATGCGCAAGCCCAACTTTGCGTTGCGCACGCAAAGCCACGTCACGCGCGTCAATCTCGACAACACCGGCAAGCGTGCGACCGGCGTCACTTACATCGATGCGCAGGGCCAGCAGGTGGAACAGCCGGCAGACCTGGTGATCGTTGCCGCGTTCCAGATGCACAACGTGCGACTGATGCTGTTGTCTGGCATCGGCACACCCTACGACCCCAACACCGGCAAGGGTGTGATCGGCAAGAACTACGCGTACCAGATGATGAGCAGCATCTCGCTCTTCTACGACAAGGACGTGGCGATCAATCCTTTCATCGGCGCGGGCTCGGGCGGCAACCAGATCGTCGACGAGTACAACTCCGACCATTTCGACCACGGGTTACATGGCTTCATCGGCGGCGGTTACATCCTCGGCGGCCAGACGGGTGGTCGGCCCATCCAGCAATTGGTCGTGCCACCGGGCACGCCAGCCTGGGGCGAGAAGTGGAAGCGCGCCGCCAAAGAAAGCTACCTGCACACCACCTTCGTGGGCACGCATGGTTCGGTGATGGCGTATCGCGACCGCTATCTCGATCTCGATCCAACCTACAAGGATCACCTGGGCCAGCCGCTGTTGCGCCTGACGTTCGACTGGCACGACAACGAATACAAGATGACGCGTTTCCTCACTGACCGTGCACAGGAAATCGCCGATCAGATGAAGCCGCGCCAGACATCGCAGACCATTCGCAAACCCGGTGACCACTACGACACGCGCCAGTACCAGACCACGCACACCACCGGCGGCGTGATCCAGGGTGCTGACCCGAACACCAGCGCGCTCAATCGCTTCCAGCAGAGCTGGGACGTGCACAACGTGTTCGTCACCGGCGCCTCGGCGTTTCCGCAGAACCTCGGCTACAACCCCACTGGCCTCATCGGCGGGCTCACCTATATGTCGGCCAAGGCTATCCGCGAAGCCTATCTCAAGAACCCCGGCCCCCTGGTGCAGACATGAACACCGTAGCCCGGCGTCGACAGGGTGGTAGCGGTCTGGTCCGCCTCATCGTGATGTTGGTCGTGCTGGTGCTGCTGGCGTGGGGCATCACGCACCTGTTCCGTGGTGGCGGTGGCGATGCGTCCGCCACGGCGCCCGCGGCTACGGCGGAACAGATCCAACAGGGCGAGTACGTCTCTCGGCTCGGCGATTGCGCGGCATGCCACACCGCGCCCGGCGGCAAGCCGTTTGCGGGCGGGCTGCCGATTGCCTCGCCGATCGGCACCATCTACAGCACCAACATCACACCCGATCCCAAGACGGGCATCGGCAACTACACGTATGGCCAGTTCGAGCGCGCCGTGCGACGCGGTATCAATGCGGCGGGTCATACGCTGTATCCGGCCATGCCCTATCCCTCGTACGCGAAGGTGAGTGACCAGGATGTCCAGGCGTTGTACGCATATCTCATGCACAGCGTGGCGCCGGTGGAACAGGCCAATCGCCCCGAGGGCATCCATTGGCCACTGTCGATGCGTTGGCCGCTCACTTATTGGCGGTGGATGTTCGCGCCGCCGGTAGCGCCGGTGGAAACCGCATCAACGGGCGATGCCGCGATGGCTCGCGGCCAATACCTGGTCGAAGGACTGGGTCACTGCGGCGCCTGCCATACGCCACGCGCGTTCACGCTGCGAGAAAAGGCGCTCAGCCCCAGCGACGGCACGGCCTACCTGAGCGGTGGTGAGAGCGACAACTGGACCGCACCCAGCTTGCGCGGCGAGCTGGCCAGCGGATTGGGTGGCGTCAGCCAGGAAGAACTCATTGCCCTGCTCAAGACCGGCCGCAGTGAACGCAGTGCCGTGTTCGGCGGCATGGCCGATGTGATCGAACACAGCACCCAGTACATGAGCGACGAGGATCTGACCGCCATCGCGCATTTCCTCAAATCGCTACCGGCGGCGCGCCAGGAGAATGCATTGAGCTACGACCAGGCGACCCGAACCGCGCTGGCCAGCGGCAATGTCAGCGCGACGGGTGCCCAGCTCTACGTCGATAACTGCGCCACCTGTCACCGCACGGACGGCCATGGCTATGGACAGGTCTTCCCCGCGCTGGCTGGCAACCCGGTGCTCAATGGCAGCCATGCGGATTCGGCGATCCGCCTGGTGCTGCACGGCGGGACCATGCCTGCCGGCCGCATTGCGCCGACGCAGTTCAGCATGCCCGCTTTTCGCGATCGACTGAGCGATCAGCAGATCGCCGAACTGCTCACCTTCGCGCGCTCCAGCTGGGGTAATCGCGGCGGTGCGGTGAAGGCCCCGGACGTTACGCGCCTGCGGAGCCTGCCACCTGCTGGCCAGCCTTTGATGACCGGCTACGATCCGCGCGCCAACGCCGAACCTGAAAAGAAGTAGCGCCGGGCTTCGTCGTTCAGCGCTCCGCCACCGCAGGTCCTGATGCCTTAGCGGTGTCTGCGACGCTGCCCGACCATCCACCGCCCAAGGCGCGGAAGGTCGCCACCGCAGCGCGCGCATCATCGGCGTGCACACGTGCGAGCTGATCGCGCGAAGCCAGCAGTTGTCGGTCCTCGTCGAGCACTTCGATGAGACTGATTGCGCCACCCTTGTAGGCATCCTGGGCCGCATCGCGTGCCTGCTGGTGTGCGATCACTTCCTGCTCGAGATCGCGGTGCTGGGTTTCCAGCTCGGCCAACGCAACGATGGCGTTTTCCACATCTTCCGTCGCGCGCAGCATGGACTGCCGATATTGGGCGAGTGATTCGGCGTTGGCACCCTTGGCCTGCGCGACCTCCGCATCGACTCGACCGAAATCAAACAGGCGCCAATGCAGGCCAAGCACCGCCTGCGGCTGGAAGGCCGCTGATGAAAACAGCGAGCCACTCTGCAGGCTCTCAAAACCGAGCAGGCCGCCCAGTGAAACTTTCGGGTAGTACTCGGCAACGGCCACGCCGATGCGTGCATTGGAAGCAGCGAGCTTTCGCTCTGCCGCGATCACGTCGGGGCGGCGGCGCAGCAACATATCCGGGCCGCCTTCGGAACCAATGACGGGTACGGTGAAAGTCTGCGGGCTGTCCTGCAGCTCGGCGGCGTAGGTGCCTGGTGCGGCGCCCATCAGCACGTCCAGGCGATTGAGCTGCTGCGCCAAGGTGATGCGCAGCGGCGGCAAGGTCGCCTTCGCCTGCAGCACCAGCGCCTGCGCCTGCGCGATTTCACGGGACGTGGCCAGGCCACCCGCAAGCCGCATCTTCACCAGATCAAGCAGTTTCGTTTCGGTATCAACCTGCTCCTGCGCCAGACGAATGCGCGCCTGTGCGCCACGCACCTGGAAATAGCTGTCGGCCGCCTCAGCCGCCACCGATACGCGCACGCCGTCCTGGCCCGCTTCGGCGGCTTCCGCTTCTGCGTTCGCCGCTTCTGCTCCGCGATGCAGGCCACCAGCCAGATCCAGTTCCCAGCTGGCTCCTGCACCGATGTTTTCCAGCGTCTGCGAGCGCTTGTAACCGGGAAAGGTGCTGCCAATCGCGCCGAGCGGGCTTTTTGTGGACTGGTGTTGCTGCGCCACCTGAGCGTCCAGGCTGCCTTGCGGCGCAAGCTGCGCGCCTGCTTCGCGAGCGGCGGCACGCGCCTGATCCACGCGTGCCAACGCGGCGGCGAGGTCGAGGTTCTGCGTCATCACACGACCGATGATGCGAGTGAGCTCCGGGTCATCGAACCCCGACCACCAGGCGTCCAGCGACGGTGCGGGACGCGTGGCATCGCGTCCGCCCAGCATCGACTGGTACGCGTATTCATTGCCAGCCTTGACGTCCGGTCGAACATAATCCGGGCCCACCGTGCAGCCTGCCAGGCCCGCCATCGCGGCGACGAAAGCGGCTAGTCGAAGCGTGAAACGACGCGGCAATGACGAACGAGTCATGTCGCCGGAAGAAAGCGAAGTGTTCATCGTGATGTCCTGGGCCGTTGAGCCCGACGAAAGGAAGAATGAAACCTGGAGTGGAATTCAGTGCGCATCGGCGGACGGTGCGGCTGGCGGCGCCACTTTGCGCATCAGCGGCACCATCGCGGTGGCGATCACAAAGCAGACCATGATGGTGAGGAAGGCGTCGGCATAGGAAAGCGTCTGCGCCTCGCGAAACGCCAGCAGCCAGAGCTGGTGCAACGAAGCGTTGCCGGCTTCCGTCGCGTTCTGGCCAAGTTCCGCCAGGTGTCCGGTGGTCTGCGCCAGCCAGCCATTCATCGCCTCGTTGTTGGTATTGAGGCGTTCGGCCATCCGGTAGAAATGCAAGTTGGTGCGGTCGTTGAGGATGGTGGCGCACACGGCGATGCCGATGGCGCCACCGAGGTTGCGCATCAGGTTGAACAGGCCCGAAGCCAGTTTCAATCGCGACGGCGCGAGCCCACCCAGCGTCAGGGTCACGGTCGGCGGAATCGCCAACTGCTGGGCCATGCCACGCAGGGCCTGCGGCAGCAGCAATTCATGCGCGCCCCAGTCGTGCGTAATGGGGGAGAAATCCCACATCGACACAGCGAACAGCGCCAGCCCGGCCATCATGATCCAGCGCAGATCGAATCGCTGCGCCAGCATCGAGTAAATCGGAATGGTCAGGATCTGGAAAATGCCGGTGGAGAACACTGCCTCGCCAATCTCCAGCGCGCTGTAGCCACGCACACGTCCTAGAAAGAGCGGCGTCAGATAGATGGTGGCGAACAGACCAATGCCGGTGACAAAGGAGAAGAAGCAGCCCAGCGCAAAGTTGCGATCGCTGAGCGCGCGCAGGTCCACCACCGGATGGTCATAGGTCATGCTGCGCAGAATGAAACCAACGCCCCCGAGGCCCGACAGCCACGCGGTAGTGAGGATGGTGCTGTCACTGAACCAGTTCCACCGAGGGCCTTCTTCCAGCGTGTATTCCAGGCACCCCAGGAACAACGCCAGCAGCAGCATGCCGAGGTAGTCTGCGCGACGCAGCAGCGAAAGGTCAGGAGAGTCGATGTTCACCAGCGTCGGCACCGCGACCGTCACAAAGATGCCTGGCACGAGATTGACGAAGAAAAGCCATTGCCACGACGCGTGATCGGTGATCCAGCCGCCCAGCGTTGGTCCCAGGGTCGGCGCCAACGATGCGATGGCTCCAATCGTGGCAGCGGCAATGACGCGCTGCTTGCCGCCGAAGAACACGAACGCCGTGGTGAATACCAGCGGGATCATCGAGCCGCCGAGAAAACCCTGCAGCGCGCGGAACACGATCATGCTCTTGATGTCCCAGGCCATGCCGCACAGCATGCTGGTGATGGTGAAGCCCGCCGCGGATGCCGCAAACAACCAGCGTGTGGAAACCACGCGCGACAACCAGCCCGACAGCGGGATCACCACGATCTCGGCGATCAGGTAACTGGTCTGCACCCACGCGGTTTCATCGGTACCTGCTGACAGGCCACCGCCAATGTCACGCAACGATGCGGACACGATCTGGATGTCCAGCAGCGCAATGAACATGCCCACGCACATGCTGGCAAACGCGAATACTTTCTGCGCCATGCTGAGCGACGCCGGATCCATCGGCCCGTACAGCGGAACGGCAGATGCCGTGGTGCTCATGGTGCGTTCGACCGCCCGGCGGCGCGCGTATCCACATTGGCGACTACCGACAGACCCGGGCGCAGCACGCCCAGCACGTCATCCTGCTTGTCCAGCACCACGCGCACCGGTACGCGCTGCACGACCTTGGTGAAGTTGCCGGTGGCGTTCTCCGGGGGAAGCACACTGAACTGCGCGCCCGTGGCTGGCGCCAGGCTGGAAAGGTGCCCGTGGAATACCTTGCCCGGCATCACATCGGCACGGATTTCCACCAGCTGCCCGGCATGCATGCGTGCCAGTTGGTCTTCCTTGAAGTTTGCGTCCACCCACAGGCCATGCGCTGGCACGACGGACAGCAGCTGCGTGCCGGCAGCGGCATAGGCGCCGACGCGGGCACGGCGATTGCCCACTACGCCATCGACCGGAGCACGCAGCTCGGTGTAGCCCTCGTTGAGTTGCGCGATGTCGCGCTCCGCCTTCGCCTGCGCAAGTGCGGCACGCGCCTGCTGCTTCTGCGACTCGATCACGTCGATCTGGCGCTGGGCGGCGATGAGGCCGGCCTGCGCCTTGTCGGAATCGGCCCGGGCGGTCTTGTAGGTTGCATCCGCACGCTGCGCGCTTTCGATGGAAACGGCCGATCGGCTGGAAAGTTCGCGATAGCGTGCTTCGTCATCGCGCGAGCGCTTGGTTTCCGCATCAGCAGCGGCAACGCCAGCCTGCGCCTGCCTGATGATCGCCTCCTGCAGTTTTTCGGTGGCGTCGAGATTGGCAAGCAACGCCTCCTCGGCGGCCACGGCGCCGTCGGTCTTGGCGACGGCGGCGCGATAGTCGCGGTCGTCGATCTTCAGTAGCAAGTCGCCAGCGCGGACAAACTGGTTGTCGGTCACCGCAAGTTCGGTGACATAGCCCGACACCTTGGGACCGATCACGGTGACATCGCCACCGACATACGCGTCATCGGTGTCTTCGATGAATCGGCTCACCGTCCACCAGTGGCCTCCATAGATGGCACCTGCGATCAACGCGGCACCCGCGGCAATGTGGAGAGCGCGCTTTCGCTTGCTGCGTGGCGCGGGTTCCGAGACGGCGGGAATCTCCGCACGCTCGACGGCGGTAATACTGCTCATGACGAAGACTCCGGGGATGGGGAAACGGAAAGGGTGGAATGGCGGTCCTGCGTGCGGCGCCTGTTCCTGAGTTCGATGCGCGCACGAGTGCGATCGCTGGCGGCTGGCCCCGCCTGCAGCAGATGTCGCTCGCGCGTGATGGGTTCGCCGGTTCGAAGATCGACCAGCGCTGGCTCGACCACCTGACCCGATTGCTCGTCGACAGGCAGGATGCTCAGCCCCTCGGGCGCGAGATGGCGATTGCCCCAGGCCATCAACGACAGCATCACCGGCCGGAAGTCTCGGCCGCGTTCGGTAAGCACGTATTCGAAGCGGGCGGGCTTTGTGTTGTAAGGGCGGCGCTCCAGCAAGCCTGCCTTGACCAGATCAGCAAGCCGCCGACTAAGGATGTTCGGCGCAATACCCAGGCTGTTCTGAAATTCGTCGAAGCGAGTCATGCCGTAGAAGGCGTCCCGCAGGATAAGCATGTTCCATCGCTCGCCAACCTGTTCCAGGCTGCGGGCCAGGGGACATTGCATGCCCTCAAAACTCTTGCGTTGCATGACGGGAGTCTCGCCCCTTCTTTAAATTACGATCATCATATAAAGAGAGACTAGCGTGATGCAAGTGACTTTTTGTGACGACGGCGTGATGGCAATAGCGAGTGGCTCGAGCGACGCGCGCTAACGCGCCGCCGTCAGCGGCTCATGGTGGATGCAAGTCGCGAAAGCGCGCGGCTGAAGACGCGCGGGATCAGTCCGTGGACGCAACCAGGGCGAGCGCGGTCTTGCGACCCGCGGCGAGGATGTCGTCCGAAACATCCACGTCGCCCACCGCGCGGGCGAGTGCGAGTGTGCCGAGCAGGGTCGAGAACAGCGCCATGGCGGTTGCCCTGCGCTGCTTGGGCTTGATGGTCTTGGGCAATGCATCGGCAATGAGCGAAAACAGGCGCTCGGCACCAAGACCAAACTCGGCGCGCACAGCCGAGGGACCACGCGCTATCTCGGGGGCCAATGCTGCTGCCACGCAGCCTTCCGCGGCGTTCTGGCGATGCGCTGGACTCAGATAGCGGTTGATCAGCCCTTCCAGGCCACCGTGCTTGGGATCGTGCAGCGCATCCGCCAACCGCTCGTAGGTGCCCTGCCAGCCTTTCGCGATCGCTTCGCGAGCAAGATCGTCCTTGGAGTCGAAGTGGTTATAGAAGCCACCCTGCGTCAGGCCGATATCGCCCATGAGGTTAGCCACACCCACGGCGGCGATGCCTTCTCCGCGAAAGCGGGTCGCAGCCGTCTCGATGATCCGCTGCCGCGTGGCTTCCTTGTGACCTTTGTCGTAGCGCATGCAATCGCTTCCTGCCGGCATCACGCCAGCTATTGAAATCCACCCGGCCGATCATATCGTATTATGACCGTCATATAAAATGGCGGTGCTGTCTCCCCCCTCCTTTCCCGAATATCGGAAGCAAGCCTTCATGAAAATCCAAGGTTCCATCGCCCTCGTCACCGGCGCCAACCGCGGCCTCGGCCTCGCCTTCGCCAAGGCGCTGCTCGACGCTGGCGCGCGCAAGGTCTATGCCGGCGCCCGCGACCCATCCACGGTGTCCTTGCCCGGCGTCATTCCGGTCAAGCTGGACGTTACCAATCCCGACGACGTCGCCGCGGCAGCCATCATCTGCGCCGACGTCGATATCGTCATCAACAACGCGGGCGTTACGTCTTCCACGTTGCTGCTGGACACGAAAGATGGTGGCGCATCGCTGCGTCGTCTGCTGGAAACCAATCTTCACGGCATCCATGCCGTGAGCCAGGCCTTCGCACCGGTGCTGAAGGCGAACGGCGGTGGCGCACTGATCAACATGCTGTCCGCACTCAGCTGGGCGAGTCTGGGCACCACCGGTGCGTATTCCGTGACCAAAGCGGCCGCCTGGGCACTGACCAACGGCCTGCGCAACGAGCTTCACGCGCAGGGCACGCAGGTGCTTGCGGTGCACGCCGGCTACATCGACACCGACATGGTCAGCCACGTCGACGCCCCCAAGTCGAGTCCCGGCGATATTGCGAGCCGCACATTCGATGCGCTCGGCAAGGGCGAACTGGAAGTTCTCGCCGACGAGACATCGCGACAGGTGAAAGCGGGCTTCGGCGCGGCGCCGTCGTTCTATCTCGGCGTAGCCTGATCAAACCCGACCCGATCCGGGTGCGCTCCATGAGCGCACCCGGATGCCGGGCGCACCCTCTTTGCCACACGGGCCGACGGGACGCGCCCGCATCGCGAGCGAAGGAATTCCCTGCGCGCAAACACAGAACCATTCGCTGCCGCATGGAATCACGCCAGCGCTACGTTGCACTGCACTACTGGACGAAAAAGCTCAAGGGCGTCAGGCTTATTGTCTCCCCAAGCCAGGACCGTCCATGAGAACGCCAGCCCGTGCCGCCCCGACCCTGCTTGCTGACCTCGGCGGCACCAATGTGCGATTCGCGCTGGCCGACCCGGGCCGTGCGTCGCCGTTGCTGGACGACAGTGTGCGGCGTTACCGCGTCAAGGATTACGCCTCGATCGCCGATGCGATCCGCCAGTACTTTCTGGAAACCGGCGAAACCGCATCGCGCGCCATCATTGCTGCCGCTGGTCGCATCAGCGAGGGCGAAACGGTCAAGGTCACCAACAATCCCTGGCAGGTAGCCGCTCATGCACTGCAGGCCGAGCTGGGCATGGAGTGGGTGCACCTGGTGAATGACTTCGCTGCGCAGGCGATGGCGGTGCCACTGCACACACACGACCAGCTGTCATCGGTTGGCCCGACGTCGATGCCGACGCTGGGCGTGCGCGATACGCAGACGTTCGTGGTGGTGGGACCAGGCACGGGCCTGGGCGTTGCCGGCCTGATGCGCCGCGAAGGTCGCTGGATCGTGCTGGAAACCGAAGGCGGCCATGCCGGCTTCGCGGCCCACACGGCGGAAGATGTGGAAATTTTGCATCGCGTCAACGCGCGCTTCGGCCGCGTCTCGAACGAACGCATGATCTGCGGCAACGGCTTGGTGAACCTGTACCTCGCCCTCGCCGACATCGCCGGCCAGCCGGCCGAGGAATACACGCCCGAAGACATCACCTCACGCGCCGAAGCCGGCAGTGATCCGCTGTGCGTGCGCACGGTGGAAACGCTCGCGGGCATCTTTGGCAGCGTGGCAGGCGATCTCGTGCTCAGCCTGGGTGGCTGGGACGGCGTCTACCTCACTGGCGGCATGCTGCCGATCCTGCTGCCGTGGCTGAAGCATGGCGGCTTCCGCGAACGCTTCGAAGCCAAGGGGCGCTTTCGCGAAACGATGGAGCAGGTGCCCACGGTGGCCATGATGCATCCGGACCCGGGCCTGCTCGGCGCCGCCGCGCTCGCCGTGCTCGATGCCGGCAAGCCGCTGGTGCCGGGGCAGTAACAGTACGCACGCATTTGGCCATCCATTTCCCGATGGATGGCATCTTCGACGGAGACTTGCCATGGCCCGCAGTGATACGGCCTTCCTGTTCGATCTCGACGGCACGCTCGTCGACAGCGTCTACCAGCACGTGCTGGCGTGGAAGGAAGCACTGGATCGCGAAGGCGTGGAACTGTCGGTGTGGCGCGTCCACCGCAAGATCGGCATGAGCGGCGGGCTGTTCGCCAATATCCTGCTGCGCGAAACCGGCCTGGAGATCACCGAGGAACGCCTGATGCGGCTGCGCACCTGGCACGCGGAGGCATACAACCGCCAGGCCACGCAGGGATCGGTGCGTCCACTGCCCGGCGCACGCGAGCTGCTCGCTTTCCTCACCGAGGCAGAGATTCCCTGGGCCATCGCCACCAGCGGGCGCATGACTACTGCTGCGCACAATCTCGAAGCATTGGGCGTCGATCCGTCCAAGGTGCCGGTGGTAACGCGCGACCAGGTGCGCCACGCCAAACCCGATCCCGACCTGTTCATCACCGCGGCGCAGCGCCTGGGCATGGACATCCATTACAGCCTGGTGATTGGCGACAGCATCTGGGACATGCTGGCCGCGCAGCGCGCACGCGCACTGGGCATTGGCCTGCTTTCCGGCGGCTACGGCCAGGAAGAGCTGGAAGATGCCGGCGCTTTCCGCGTCTATGAAGACCCCGCTGACCTGCTCAAGCACATCGACGAAGTGGTCGCGCGGAGCTGACGTCAGGCGCGATTCATCGCCGCGCGCACCGCTGCGGTTAGTCTCGGAGTCTGATTCGCCGACCGGAGGACGCCATGCGCCGATATTTCGCCATGCTTGCGCTCATCCTGCTCACCGCGTGCTCGCCTTCCTCGCCACCGCCGGAACAAAAGCCGCCCAAGCCGCAAGCCGAGCAGACAGCGCCTGACAACGCCCAGCTGGGTTCCGCCGAGTGGTATGTCTGGGTGGATGAACGCCTGCACGTCACCGACGACGGCCACGGCCCTGACCGCGGCTCGGACGAATGGAACCGCGCAGTGCAACACAAGCTGGGACAGGAAGCGCCGCAATCGCAGCCAGGTTCACCGCAATGGCAGCAAGCGGTGGATGCGCTGCTGCGCACGAGGCCTGCTCTTTGATGCCGTTACTTCCTCTCCCCTCCGGGGAGAGGATTGAGGTGAGGGGCGGGTGCTCGCGGGAAGGCTACAGAGGAAGTGTCTCGTACTCGCGCGATCGCAAGATTGACCCCTCACCCCAGCCCTCTCCCCAAAGGGGAGAGGGCGAAAGGATCGGTCAACCCGGCGCCAGCAACGCATCCAGATCCGACTGATCGAAACTGAGCCTCTCGCGCGTGCCGCCGCCTTCCAGCACAGCCTCGGCGAGTTCCGCCTTGCGCGCTTTCAGTTCCTCGATGCGCTCTTCCACCGTGCCGCCGGTGATCAGGCGGAACACGAACACCGGCTTGTCCTGCCCGATGCGATGCGCACGATCGGAGGCCTGCGCTTCCGCTGCGGGATTCCACCACGGGTCGTAGTGGATCACGGTGTCGGCCGCGGTGAGGTTGAGGCCCACGCCACCGGCTTTCAGCGACAACAGGAACAGCGGCACCTCGCCTTCCTGGAATTGACGTACCGGCTCGGCACGATCGCGCGTTTCGCCAGTGAGCGTGACGTAGCGGATGCGGCGGCGATCCAGCTCATGTGCGATCAGCTTGAGCATCTCCGTGAACTGCGAGAACAGCAGCACCTTGCGACCTTCCGCCAGCAGTGCCGGCAGCATGTCCATCAGCAATTCGAACTTGGCCGAATCGCGCACACCACGCGCGGCTTCCAGTTTCACCAGGCGCGGATCGCAGCAGACCTGTCGAAGCTTGAGCAGCGCGTCGAGCACTACGATGCCGCTATGCGAGATGCCGCGCTGAGCGATCACTTCGCGCAGTTCGTCCGCCAGCGACAGGCGCAGGCTTTCGTACAGCTCGCGCTGCTTGCCTTCCAGCACGACGCGACGCGTGATCTCGGTCTTGGGCGGTAGCTCGGAGGCCACCTGCGCCTTGGTACGGCGCAGGATGAAGGGCGCGAGACGACGGTTGAGGCGATCCTGACATTCCGTTTCGCGATGACGCTCGATCGGCACGCGATAGTGGCGACGGAACGCGCCCTCGTCGCCGAGCAGGCCGGGCACAGAGAGATCGACCTGCGACCACAATTCGCCCAGATGATTTTCCAGTGGCGTGCCAGTGAGGCAGATGCAACGCGGCGCGCGCAGGCTCAGCACGGCGCGGCGCGCCTGCGTGCGCGGGTTCTTCACCTGCTGCGCCTCGTCCAGCACGATCAGCGCGAATGGCTGCTTGCGCAGTGTGACCACGTCACGCGGCAACAAGGCGTAGCTGGTCAGCACGATGTCCTGCGCACCCAGCTGCGAAAAATCACCACCGCGCTGCGGGCCATGCAGTGCCAGCACGCGTAGGTCCGGCGCAAAGCGCGCAACTTCCGCCTGCCAATTGGGAATCAGGCTGGTAGGCACCACCACCAGCGCCGGCTCGGTGAGCGCACCGCTCTGCTTGAGTGACAGCAGGTGTGTGATGAGCTGCAGCGTTTTGCCCAGGCCCATGTCGTCGGCAAGCACGCCGCCCACACCCGCCTCGGCCAGCGCGTTGAGCCAGCGCAGGCCCTCGCGCTGATACGGACGCAACTCGACGGTGAGACCTTCCGGCACCGCATCGCTGGCGCGCTCGGCGGCGTCGCGCAGACGTGCAGTGAAGCCACGCAAGGCCTCGGGCGCTTCCAGTTGACCACCACTGGGTAGCGCTTCGACCAGTTCTTCCAGACGGCCGGCTTGCACGCGTGGCAAGTGCAACGCCTTGCGCGGGCGCTCGAGATACTCGGCCAGCGGTGCCAGCAGGCCGCGCAATTCCTTCAGGCGTACCGGCACGCGGCGGCGCTCGTCCACTGGCGCGTACCACACGGCGTCTTCCGGTTCGTTCGGCGCGGGGCTGAGGTTCAACTGATGCTCGGCCAGCGCCTGCGCCACCGCGGGTAGCAAGTTGTGGCGCTTGCCTTCCACCTCGATGCCGATTTCCAGATCGAAGGCGTGGTCGTCGGTGTCTTCCACCGCATTGCCGTACCAGCGCACAGGCCCTTCCAGCACCTCGAACGGGAAGCTGGGCGCGTAGTCGAGCACGAAACCTTCGACCTCCAGCTTGGGCCGAAGCGCCAGCCAGCGTGCAGGCGTGTTCACTTCCAGCGCACCGGCGTAACCCTTGCCGGGGAACAGCCAGGCGTCTTCGGGCAGCGTGTCGGCCAGATCCCAGGGCAGGCCCTCGGTGTCCACGCCCGGCGTGAGGCCGGCGTGTTCCAACTGCTCCATCGCGGAGAGTTCTTCGGCGCGACGGCGGGTGATTTCCACCAGATGACCATTGCGCACGCGCCGCACCAGCGGCTCGCCGCCACGGCCCGGCAGGCGCTCGCCTGCGTAGTCGAAGGCCAGCCGCGCATACGCCAGTGGCGGCGTACCGGCGGCGAGGCGGGCGTGACGTGTCAGCGCATGCAGGGTCAGCACCGGCTTGGGCACCAGCGCGGCATGGCGCATCTCGCCCAGCACCTGCGGCAATGGCAGGCGATGCGAAAGGCGGCTGCTTGGCAGCGCGTTGCGCAGCGTCTGGCTGTATTCGTGCTTCAGCGGCGGCAGGTCGAGCCACTGCGTTTCTTCCAGCGGTGCTTCCAGATGGCCAAGCTCGGCGCGCTCGGCGTCGAGATACCACAGGGCATCGATACGCAGCAGGCGATGGTTGGTCGGCATCGAGGGCAGCAAGCGCTGGCTGCCATCCTGTTCCAGATGCCATTGCCAGTTGAGCTGATGCGACTTGCCACGCGACAGGCGCAGACCAGCCAAGCCACCGAGGAAACACGGCGAGGTGTCGAGGATCTCGGCCAGCAACGCGTCGCCGACATGGCCGGACAGGCGCGCATAGCTGCGGCTCTTGCGCAGACTCTGCGGCAATCCGAGCACCGTGGCGGCAAGGCGCTGCTCGTGCGGCTCAAGCGGGTGTTGCGCCAGATGCTTGCTGTCCAGTGGCGTCGGGCGCACGAAACGGCCCTGCTCGGCCACGGTCAGCAGAACCGGGGCTACGTCCAGGTGCGCGGACGGCACTCCTTCCTCCGGCATGACCTCAAGGAAGAAGCCCAGCACGCCGCGTTCGCGCGGCACGCCCGCCGTGGGTGAAGCCAGCAGCTTCCGCCAGACGCCAGGCAGCGGGTCTTCGCCGCTATCGCTGCGTTGCTGGGTCAGACGGTCCTGCCGTTTATCGTCCGGTGACTGCATGCGCATTCGGTCCGCAGGGGCGACCAAAAGATTCAGCTTAGCAAGGCTCTTGCGTGCGTGCGCGTCTCAACGCCCGGTTTTTTCGTACCGGACGTCGAAGCAGAGAGATAGCGCCATCGAAATGGCTTAAAGCAAGAGCATCTGCCGCAAACTACGGCGCGGATGTGAACAGGCCCTTGGGATATTCCGGCTTCTGTTCGCGGCTCATCAGCATCTTGAGCCCTTCGGCCGGCGTGACCTCACCATGCAGCACGGCGCGCACGCCGCTGCTGATCGGCAGGTCCAGATCATGTTTGGTGGCCAGGCGTACCACCTCATCGGCGGTAAGCACGCTTTCCACCACCTGACCAATCTCGCGCACAGCGTCGTCGATGGCCTGCCCGCGACCCAGCGCCAGGCCCAGGCGACGATTGCGCGACAGGTCGCCGGTGCAGGTGAGGACCAGGTCACCCAGGCCAGCGAGACCCATCAGCGTCTCGGGACGGGCGCCAAGGGCCACGCCCAGTCGCAGCATCTCGTTCATGCCACGGGTGATCAGGCCGGCGCGGGCATTGAGACCCAGGCTCATGCCATCGGCAACGCCAGTGGCGACTGCCAGCACGTTCTTCATGGCGCCACCCAGCTCCGCGCCCAGCACATCACTGCCGGAATACGCGCGGAAATTCGGCGCGTGCAGCAACAGGGCCATTTCATGCGCAAAGGCGTCGTCATCCGAATGCACCGTGACGGCACTGGGCAAGCCAGCCGCCACTTCGCGCGCAAACGACGGGCCCGTGACCACCGCTGCCGGACGTCCCGGGAAGCGCTCGGCCACCAGTTCATGCAGGAAACGGCCGGTACCGGGCTCGAAGCCCTTGGTCGCCCAGGCAATACGGACGTCGGGCTCCAGCCACGGCTGGATCTCCTCCAGGATGGAGGCAAATGCGTGGCTGGGTACGACGATCAGCACCACCTGCGCGCCGCGCAGGGCGGCAGCCAGGTCGGGCTGGTACGCCAGCTCGGACGGCAGCTCGACATCCGGCAGGTAGCGCAGGTTGCGACGGCCCTCGGCCATCGCTTTCAGCGCGGAGGCATCACGCCCCCACAAACGGGTTGGCACCTGGTTGCGGGCAGCGAGGGCCGCCAGCGCGGTACCCCACGAACCGGCACCCAGGACGGCCAGTGTTGGACGCTCAACCATGAGCAGGCTCTTCTTGGATCAGCTGTTGAGCGTCGGGGCGGCGCTGCCGGTAAGGATGCGGCGCTGCTGTTCGGCATACAGCGCGTCGAAATTGATCGGCTGCAGCAGGAACGGCGGGAAACCACCCTCCAGCACCAGCGAAGACAGAATCTGGCGCGCGTAGGGGAACAGCAGGTTCGGGCAGTAGCTGCTGAGGATGCCCGCCAGGTCTTCCTCGGCGAAACCGGCAATGCCGAACACACCGGCCTGGTGCACTTCGGCCAGGTAAGCCGTGCGCTCGCCCAGCGTGCAGGTCAGGGTGAGGCTGAGCACCACCTCAAAGAGGTCGTTGCCCATGTCCACCGACTTCTGGCCCAGGTTCAGTTGTACCTGCGGCTGCATATCGGTTTCGCCGACTTCCTGGAAGATCTGCGGGGCGTTGGGTGCCTCGTAGGACACGTCCTTCACATAGATCTTCTGCAGCACCAGCTGCGGCTGACCGGCCTGGCCGTTGGCGGCGACATCTGCCATGGGGTATTCCTCTTCAAAGTGTCCGGTGCGTGAAAACGCAAAGAGTAGGATTGTTCCATACATCCCTGCGGGCTGCCATGCGCCAACGCCCCCGAAGTGGGCAAATATTGCGCACGACCCTGTTTTTCTGAGAGAATCGCCGGCTCGACCACGCCGACCCGATCCATCGGGCAGGTCCGCCACGCGATGCGGACCTCACGGCAGACCCGAAAGCACCATCCACCAGCATCGCGTGGCGCCAGTCGCCGCTGGGCCGATGCCGCCCTGGCTAACGGGTGGCAAACGCGCCCTTGGGCGCTTTACAGGAGGTCATCATGGCCCGTATTTGCCAAGTCACCGGAAAGGGTGTGCAGACTGGTAACAACGTCTCGCACGCTAACAACAAGACCCGTCGCCGCTGGTTGCCGAACCTGCATGAGCGCCGCTTCTGGGTCCCGAGCGAGAACCGCTGGGTGAAGCTGCGCGTTTCCAACCACGCCCTGCGCACGATCGACAAGAACGGCATCGAAGCCGTGCTCGCCGACCTGCGCGCCCGCGGCGAAAAGATCTGAGGATTGAGCCATGGCTAACAGCAAGCAAGATAAGATCCGCCTGATCTCTTCGGCCGGCACCGGCCACTTCTACACCACGCAGAAGAACAAGAAGAACACGCCGGAAAAGTTCGAGTTCAAGAAGTACGATCCGGTTGTTCGCAAGCATGTGATCTATAAGGAAGGCAAGATCAAGTAAGCCCTCAGGGGTTTGCTGCTTCCACGAAAAACCCGCCGCAAGGCGGGTTTTTTGTTGGCGCCGCCAGTGTGGCCGGCGTTTCTTGGCAGAGTGCTTGCCGTTTGCGGGAGCACGCCCAGTGCCTGACTGGTTCTTGCCTCAGGCTTGGGCGTTTTCGCCAGCGTGCCGCCTGCGCAGCGGGCGTTTCGATCGCCTGCCGGCGACCGAGTCACTTTTCTTTGTTGGCCCAAAGAAAAGTAACCCAAAGAAATGGCCTGACAGGCTCTTAGCGAGATGGTAGATACGAGCGCTGGAGGTCTCTGCCAGCCGGCTGCGTTACGTGCTACCTCAGTGACTGCCGCTACACCGCGAGGCGCCGTGGCGCAGAGGAGGTGCAGCGGTGCGTGACCTACAGGCCTTGGGGGTTCCTGCAGCCGGCTTGGTTGTGCGCTGCCTACGGCGAGCGGCTACACCGCGGGGCGTCGATGCATTGAGGGCTTAAGGCGTGGGGGATGTCTGTTAACTGAAACGTCTATGGGATGGGCGATGGGCGAACGCGCTACACCACCGTGTCGCATGATTGACCCCTCACCCCAGCCCTCTCCCCAAAGGGGAAAGGGAGCCAAGCACGGAGCGTCGCGCTGCTTTAAGTCCTCAATACATCGCCGCCCCGCGGTGTAGCCGCACCGCCTAGGCAGAGCCGTTCGCTATTTGCCTGCCTCGAACTGCAAAGCCTGTATGCCGCAGTTCGCTGCGCCCCCCTCTGCGCCACGGCGCCTCGCGGTGTAGCGGCCACCCCTGAGGTAGCACGCAACGTAGTCGGCTAGCCAAGATCGACAGGGCTTCTATCCCCCATCTCGCTGAAAGCCTTTAAGGCCATTTTCTTTGGGTTACTTTTCTTTTGGGCCAGCAAAAGAAAAGTGACTCGAGCGCCGGCAGGCGATCGAAACGCCCGCCGCGTAGGCGGCACCCTTGCGAAAACACTCAACCCTGAGGCAAGAACCCGTCGCGCACTGGCTGCACTCCCACAAAGAAAAAGCCCGCCTTACGGCGGGCTTTTCTTCATCTCAGCGTCAACGCCCAATCAGGCATTAGCGACCGAGTAGCTCTTCAAGCGCGCGGCGAACTCCTGCAGCGCGCGGATACCGCTCTGCTCGGCTTCGGCAATCCACTGCTGCAGGCCCTTGAGCGCCTGGTCAGCACCACGCTGCTCCATCAGGGCCGCAAGGCGATTGCGGAAATCGCACACGGTATTGAGCGTCGGGCGCTTGGCCAGAACGGCCTGCATGCGGTCACGACCTTCGTTGTCGAGCCAGCGACCACCATCGGCCAGTGCGCGACGCATGCGACGCGGCACCGACTTGATGCTCTCGCCAGCATGCTGTGCTTCGTCGCGAAGCGTCGGCATGATCACGTTGCGGTAGTAGTCGGTCATCGCGGCAAAACGATGCGTCAGCACGCCCTTCAGGGTCTCGGCATCCGGCAAGTGCACGTTCGGGCGGACATCAAGCGCCGGCGCCACGCGCAGCACCTTGGCCAGACCGACCGCGCGCAGGGCGCAGATCGCTGCCCAGCCAATGTCGAACTCCCACTTGCGCAGGGCGAACTTGGCCGAGCTCGGGAAAGCGTGGTGATTGTTGTGCAGCTCTTCGCCACCGATCCAGAAGCCCCACGGGATCAGGTTGGTCGCGGTGTCCGCACTTTCAAAGTTGCGGTAGCCCCACCAGTGGCCGATGCCATTGACGAAGCCGGCAGCCCAGAACGGGATCCAGATCATCTGCAGCGCCCACAGCGCGGCACCGATTACGCCGAACAGCGCGACGCTGATAAACAGCATCAGCGTCGGACCCCAATACGGATGCGCGCTGTAGAGCTTGCGCTCGATCCAGTCGTCCGGCGTACCGCGGCCGTACTTCTCGAGGTCTTCCTTCACTTCGCTGGCGTCGCGGTACAGCGACACGCCGTCCCAGAACACCTTCTTGATGCCGTAGATCTGCGGGCTGTGCGGATCTTCCTCGGTCTCGACCTTGGCGTGGTGCTTACGGTGCACCGCCACCCATTCCTTGGTGACCATGCCCGTGGTGAGCCAGCCCCAAAAGCGGAAGAAGTGAGAGATCGACCAATGCAGGTCGACGCCACGGTGGGTCTGGCAGCGATGCAGGTACAGCGTCACCGTGAAGATGGTGAGCTGGGTCATGATCAGCATGTAGATCGTCATGCTGAGCCAGCCGGCATGCGTCAGGCCGTTGGACAAGAAATTGAGAACTGCGTCGAGCATCGGGAAACACCCAGGTATATGAAATTACAGTCTAAAGGAGAGGTTTCCGTACCCGCCAGCATGGACAGCGCAAGTAATTGTCGCACCCCTTGGGCGCAACGAAGTTAATGTGCTGTGTCACGCAAATGACGCCCCCACCCCGTTGTGTGGAAATGGGGGCGCCGTGACAATCATGCAATGAGCGCGCCTATCGTCGTACTGGAACTGGATCACATCACCCGCCACCGAGCGGGACGCCCTGCCGTATCCAGTCTCAGCCTGCGGCTGGACGCGGGTCAGGTGCTGGGTTTGCTGGGCGTCAACGGTGCCGGCAAATCCACCACGCTGGCGATGATTGCCGGGGCCCTGGTGCCCGACAGCGGCAGCATCAAGCTGAACGGCGAAGACTTCATCGAGCGTCCGGAACTGGCGCAGCGCGTCATCGGCTGGCTGCCGGAACGTGCCCCGTTGTGGCCAGAACTGACCGTAGGCGAACACCTGGACGCACACGGCCGCCTGCGTGGCCTGCACGGCGCCGCGTTGACGCAGGCCCGCCAGAGGATCGTCGAACGGCTGGAGCTGGGCACGCTGGTGCGTCGCCTGGCCGGTGTGCTGTCGCAAGGCCAGCGCCAGCGACTGGGGTTGGCCTGCGCGCTGCTGCACCGGCCTTCGCTGCTGGTGCTGGACGAGCCGGCCAACGCGCTTGATCCGGTGCAGGTGGCGGCGCTGCGTGCGGTGATCCGTGAGCAGGCGGCGGAAGGCACCGCCATCATTCTCTCCACGCACCTGCTGGCCGAAGTAACGGCCGCGTGCGATCGCGTGGCCATCCTGCATGAGGGGCAGCTGCGCTACGACGCGCCCCTCGCCAGCGATGATCACAAGACACTGGAGCAAACCTTTTTCGACATCGCCATGCGCGGCAACGGGAGCGACAACAGGATGCAGGCTGCATGAGTGTGCTCGCCGTGACACGGCTGGAGCTGCGCCGATTGTTTGTCCGTCCACTGGCCTGGGTACTTGCGGCGCTGACGCTGGCGCAGCTGGCGTGGCGCTTCGTGTTGCTGCTGGGTGGCTTTCTTGCTGGTCAGATCAAGCTCGCGGCGCTGCCTGGCGGGCCGGGCTACACCGATCTGGTAGGCGTGCCGATGCTCAGCAGCATCCTCACGGGCGGCATCCTGCCGTTCGGTGTGGCGGAATTGGCGTTGGTGATCGTCCCGCTGCTGACCATGTCCACGCTGGCCGGTGAGCGCAGCAATGGCACGTTGCCGTTGTGGTTCTCGGCGGGCCTTCCTGCCTCGCGCATCGTGCTGGGCAAATACCTCGCGCTGATGCTGTGGCTGGTGTTGTGGCTGGTGCTCGCGCTGGCCATGCCGCTGAGTCTCGCCCACGGCATCACGCTGGACTGGGGCAAACTCGCCTCTGCATCGCTGGGCATGCTGCTGACGCTGGCTGCGCTGGCCGCCATCGGAGTGGCTTGCTCGGCCTATGCTTCGCACGCTTCCATTGCCGCCAGCATCGCACTCACGCTCGGCCTCGTGCTGGCGGGTATGAACATCGCCGTGCAGAAAGCCGGTGCGACCAGCGGTGTGTTCAACTGGCTGGCACTGAGCGGACACCTGGAAACCATGCTGCGCGGCCTAGTCTCCACCGCCGACGTCGCCTGGTTCCTGCTGGTGATCGTGGTGGCGCTGGCGCTCGCCACGCAACGACTTGCCGCCGAACGGGAGCGTGGCTGATGGCGCGCTTATTCCGGCATTTGAATGGATGGCTATTTGCGTTCGCACTGTTGTTGGGTGCTGGTGCCATCGGCTACCTCACCACGCGCTATGAGCATGTGGCCGACTGGACCTTCGGCGGCCGCGCCAGCCTGTCGGCGGAAAGTCGCGCCGTGCTGGCGGCACTGCATGGCCCGGTGGAGATCGTCAGCTATGCGAATCCGCAAAGCGATCTTCGCCACACGATCGCTGGCTTCGTGCAGCGCTACCAGCGCGTGAAGCCTGATCTCACCTTGCGTTTCGTCGATCCACAGCAGGATCCGGCGGCCATGCGCGAGCTGGGTATCACGGTCGACGGCGCGCTGATCCTTCACTACCAGGGCCACGAACAGCGATTGGATGAACTGTCCGAACGCAGCCTCACCAATGCGCTGGAACGCCTGGCGCGCGGCGGCGAACGCATCGTGGCGTTCGTGTCAGGCGACGGCGAGCGTCGCCCCGACGACAAGGGCAACGCGGACCTCGGCACCTTCATGGCGCAACTGGAAGGCCGCGGCATGCGTGCCGTGCCGCTGAACTTCGCGCAGGCTACCGCCGTGCCGCAGCACACCGACCTGGTGGTGCTGGCAAGTCCGGAACTCGCCCTGCCCGAGGGCGCGGTGAAGGCGCTGAGCGACTACGTTGCCAACGGTGGCAACCTGTTGTGGCTTAGCGAACCGAGCAACGATGACCTGCACTTGCAACCGCTCGCCGATGCGCTGGGCGTGCGTGTGTTGCCAGGCGTGTTGGTCGATGGCCAGGGCGCGGCACTGGGCCTCAAGGATCCGCGCATGCTCGCGCTGGGCGATTATCCCCAGCATGCAATCACTCGTGGCTTCACGCTGACTACGCTGTTTCCGCAGGTATCCGCGCTGGCGTTGGCCGCGCGCACCGACTGGCAGGTGGCGCCCTTCCTGCGCTCCAGCGCGCAGAGCTGGACCGAGTTCAAGCCGATCGACAACGCGGAAAGCTCCACCGTCCAATACGACGCCAGCGCGGGTGAACTGAAGGGCCCGCTGGACTTCGGCTTCGCGCTGAGTCGCCTGTCGCCCAGCCCGGACAAGGCCGAGCAGCGCGTGGTGATGGTCGGCGACGGTGATTTCCTCTCCAACACCTTTGTGGGCAACGGCGGCAATCGCGCACTGGGTGAACGCATCTTCGACTGGCTCCTGGGCGACGATGCGCTGGTGCAACTGCCGCCGCGCGGCGCACCGGACCGCGTGCTGCAGATCTCGCAGGCGCAGCTGAGCACGGTGACGCTGGGCTTCCTGGTGGTGCTGCCGCTGCTGTTGCTGAGTCTGTGTGGCTGGATCACGTGGCGTCGGCGTCGCGCATGAAGCGGGCCACCCGTCAGCGGCTATGGTTGATCGGTGGCGCTGTTGCGTTGGTCGCGGGCGCCGCCTGGCAATGGCAACGCGACAGCGCGGAAGCTCCCGGTACCTTGCTGCACGTAGAGCCATCCACCATCACCGAAGTGGCGCTGGGTATCGGCAAGGGCCCGGTTGAGCATTACGCCAAGCGGGACGGTCACTGGTGGCGCACCGACGGCACACCTGTTCGCACCGATGACGGCCGCCTGGGCGGGTTAGCCGACACCGCCGCCGCCGACGTGCTGAGCTGGCGTCCGGCCAGCGATTTCGACCCCGCAAAGATCGGGCTGGCTTCCCCGCTAGCCGTGCTGACGCTGGATAACCAGAAGCTGGAGTTTGGCGAAACCTCAGTTACTGGCCCGCAGCGCTACGTGCGCGTGGGTGATCGTGTGGCTTTGATATCGGTGCGTTTTACGCCGAGGCCCGCAACGGCTCAGGCGATACAAGCTCACTAGCCACAAGATCTTGCTCGTCATCCTGGCGAGGTGCTCTTCAACAGCCGACGGGCTGGTCAAGCTGGAATGACGAGCAAAGTGCACTTGCGCCCCGGGTTGTCCTCCCCATATCTAGAGCCATCCCTAGTCAGGAGCGATAACATGACGAAGCAGGCGATCGGTGTAGTGGGCATGGCGGTGATGGGCAGCAACCTGGCCCTCAACATAGAAAGTCGCGGACATGCCGTGTCCATCTACAACCGCAGTCGCGAGCGCACCGACGAGGTCATCGCCGAGAACCCTGGCAAGCGGTTGATACCGGCGTATTCGCTGCAGGAGTTCGTCGACTCGCTGGAAAAGCCGCGCCGCATCCTGCTGATGGTGAAAGCGGGAGACCCCACCGATGCCACGCTGGCGCAGCTCAAGCCGCTGCTGGACAAGGGTGATATCGTCATCGACGGCGGCAACACGTTCTTCAAGGACACCATTCGCCGCGAGAGCGAAATGAGTGCGGCCGGCCTGCATTTCATCGGTACCGGTGTTTCCGGCGGCGAGGAAGGTGCGCTGCATGGCCCTTCGATCATGCCGGGTGGTCCGCGTGATGCGTACGACCTGGTGGCGCCCATCCTCACTGAGATCGCGGCGCGCGCACCCGACGGCGAACCTTGCGTGGCTTACATGGGCCCCAACGGCGCGGGCCATTACGTGAAGATGGTGCACAACGGCATCGAGTACGGCGACATGCAGCTGATCGCCGAGAGCTACTCGGTATTGCGCAACGTACTGGGCCTTTCCAACGACGAGTTGGCCCAGGTCTATGGCGAGTGGAACAAGGGCGAGCTGGATAGCTACCTCATTGCGATCACCGCGGATATCTTCACCAAGAAGGACGACGACAGCGGCAACGCACTGGTCGACATGGTGCTCGACCGCGCGGCACAGAAAGGCACCGGCAAATGGACCAGCCAGAGTGCGCTGGACCTTGGCGTGCCGCTGCCGCTGATCACCGAGTCGGTGTTCGCGCGCTTGCTCTCGTCGCTCAAGGATGAACGCGTCGCTGCCAGCCGCATCCTGCCTGGCCCCGCGACCACCACGTTCACTGGCGACCGTACGGCCTTCATTGAAGCCGTGCGCCGAGCGCTGTACTTCAGCAAGATCGTTTCCTACGCGCAGGGCTTCGCGCAGTTGCGCGCAGCGTCCGATGAGTACCAGTGGAACCTGCCCTACGGCACCATCGCGCGCATCTTCCGCGCCGGCTGCATCATCCGTGCCCGCTTCCTGCAGAAGATCACCGATGCCTATGCGCGCGACGCACAGCTGAAAAACCTGCTGCTCGATCCGTATTTCCGCGACATCGCCGCGCAATACCAAGGTGCGTTACGCGAAGTGGTATCCGCGGCGGTGAATGCCGGTGTGCCGGTGCCCTGCTTTGCCTCCGCCATCGCGTATTACGACAGCTATCGCGCGGAACACCTGCCCGCCAACCTGCTGCAGGCACAGCGTGACTATTTTGGCGCGCACACCTTTGAGCGCATCGACAAGCCGGGCAGCTTCCACGCGGACTGGTCGTAATCGATGCCCGAACTGCCCGAAGTCGAAACCACGCGTCGCGGGATTGCCCCGCACCTGATCGGGAGACGCGTCACGGGCGTCACGTTGCGCCGCCCCGATCTGCGCTGGCCGATTCCGCCAGAGATCACCACGCTACTGCCAGGCCAGCGCATCGAGGATGTTGAACGTCGCGCGAAGTATCTTCTGCTGCATACGCAGGCCGGGAGTGCTTTGCTGCATCTGGGCATGACCGGTGTGTTGCGTGTGTTGCCGCCCGATGCACTCGTGGGCAAGCACGATCATGTAGACATCGCGCTGGAACCGACGACAACCGAAGGACCACGCATATTGCGTTTCACCGATGCGCGCCGCTTTGGCTGCCTCCTTTGGCAGGCGCCGGGCGAAACGCACGAATTGCTCCTCTCGCTCGGTCCTGAGCCGCTTACTGACGATTTCGACGGTGACGTGCTTTGGCATTTGTCGCGTGGCCGCAAGGCTGCGGTGAAGTTGTTCCTGATGGATAACGCTGTGGTGGTTGGCGTTGGCAATATCTACGCCAGCGAAGCGTTGTTTGCGGCGGGTATTGATCCGCGCAAACCGGCGGGCTCTGTTTCGCGTGCGCGTTATGCGCGGTTGGCGGGAGAAGTAAAGCGCATTCTGGCGTGGGCGATCGAGCGTGGTGGCACCACATTGCGTGACTTCATCAAGCCGGATGGGGCGCCGGGGTATTTCTTCCGCGAGTTGCAGGTTTATGGGCGCGAGGGGGAACCTTGTCGGGTGTGTGGAACACCGATACGGCAGGTGGTTCTGGGGCAGCGTTCGACGTTTTGGTGTTCGCGCTGTCAGCACTAGCTCCTGGCTCCTGGCTCCTGGCTCCTGGCTCCTGGCTCCTGGCTCCTGGCTCCTGGCTCCTGGCTCCTGGCTCTTAGCTCTTAGCTCTTAGCTCCTTCTCCCCTCCGGGGAGAAGGTTGGGATGAGGGGCCAATCTCGCGATAGCGTAGGTACTAGCGTTGACGCCAGTTTGCCGCCTACGCGGCGGGCGTTTCGATCGCCTGCCGGCGACCGAGTCACTTTTCTTTGCTGGCCCAAAGAAAAGTAACCCAAAGAAATGGCCTCAAAGGCTCATAGCGATGGGTGGGATACGAGCTTGAAGCACGTCGCCAGACGGCCAGGTCGCGGCCCATGGTTATGCACAGCTGCTACACCGCAACGCGTCAGGGCGCAGAGGGCTTAAAGCATGCGCTTTGTGACCATCCCTCGGTTGTAACAAACGTCGCGACCTTCGGGCGATCCTGTTTTAAGTCCTCACCGCTTCGGCGCGTTGCGGTGTAGCCGCTGTGTGTAACCTGGGGTAATCAACTCTCAGGTCACAGAGACCTTCCAGCGCTTCTATCCCACGGCCCGCTGCCAGCTCTAGAGGCTCTTTCTTTGGGTTACTTTTCTTTGGGCCAGCAAAGAAAAGTGACTCGGCTGCCGGCAGGCAGTCGAAACGCCCGCTGCGTAAGCGGCACCCTGGCGCTAACGCTCGGCCCACGCGTAATCGCGAGCACCCGCCCCTCATCCCAACCTTCTCCCCATGGGGGAGAAGGAGCGCCTCGCTTCAATCAGGCCAGCGAAATTCCACAAACGTATTGTTGAATTCCGGGTCCTCATCACCTCCGCCGAGACGGGCCATCAGGCCGCCATGCAACCCTTCGGCATCCAGCTCCTGGCCGTCACTGAAATGCGCACCCAGCGCCTCCAGCTCCACCAGCCGCTCGCACAGCAAACCAGCGCGGTTGGTGTCGCGCTCCGGTACGTTGCGAATGCTTATGTCCGGACGGCCAAACTTGCGCATGCCGCGCGTGTGTATCCAGTAGCGTCCATCCTGCTCTTCGTTGTCGCGCAGGATCAGCAGGTGATTGCGGATTGGCGCGCCATCGCGCACCAGGTAATGCCGTCGCCAGGTATCGGCGTCATACAGGGTGAGGACCTGCGGATCGAGAATGGCGGTGCCGCCCACATCGAGCAATGCGGCCAGCACACCCAGCGTGTCGCGAAGATAGCCAGTGTCCGCGCTGTCAGGAAGACGGCCGCGCACTACCAAAACTTCCGGCGAGTCCAATGCCAGCTTGTATGCCTCGGGTGCATCGTCCTTGAACATCCGGCCCACACTGCCCTTGAGCGGATAGCCCTCCCACTGACGCAATGCGTTGTGGTGATGGCTGGTCAGCTCCATGCCTTGGGGCAAGCCTTCGCTGCCATAGTCGGCCGAAGGCGCGCGCCCCGGCTCGAACTTGCCGAATACGTAGAACTGCAGCAGGGCCTCTTCATCGCTCGGCTGCCAGTGGGGACGCTGCCAGGCGGGAATGTAAACCTTGGACATGGCTTTCCTTGTGTCAATGCGCAGGGCTCAATGCCCTTCGCCCAGCGGTAGCACGGACTGCTGCAATTCAATGTGGCCGCGCCCCTCGGTGATGCGCTTGAACTCGGCGCGGCTCACTGAGACATAGCGGTCGTTGCCGCCGATCTCAACCTGCGGACCCTCGGTCACGGCTCGGCCACGCTCATCCACGCGGACCACCATAGTGGCCTTGCGGCCGGTATGACAGATGGTCTTGATCTCTTCCAGGTTGTCCGCCCAGGCCAACAGGTAACGACTGCCCTCGAACAGTTCGCCGCGGAAATCGGTGCGAAGGCCATAGGCAAGCACCGGAATATTCAACTTGTCCACGACGTCGCTGAGCTGCCATGCCTGCGCCTTGCTCAGGAACTGCGCCTCGTCGACGAACACGCAATGCAGCGCGCCGCGTGTGGCCATGTCGGCCTGCACCAAAGCGAGCAGATCCTCTTCCCCGCCGAATCGGCGCGCGTTGGCCTTCAGGCCGATACGCGAGGCCACCACGCCGTCGCCGAAGCGGTTGTCCAGCGCTGGCGTGAGGATGAGCGTGCGCATGCCGCGCTCGTGATAGTTGTACGCGCTCTGCAGCAAGGTAGTGGTCTTGCCGGCATTCATCGCCGAGTAATAGAAATAAAGCTTGGCCATGATCGTTCCTGCAACGGGGCGCTGATGTTACTTGGTTGACGGCGGCACGCGGCTCAATCCTGATCCAGCGGCGTGGTACCCCCGCTGAAACGGCTCCGGGCCTGGGACAGGCGGTAGCGCCGCTCCGCGAGCCAGCCGCGCCATTGGCATAGTGCCAGCACGCCGTAGATCACCCGAAAAGCGAGAATGCGGGTCCATACCTTGAACGAGTCGAACACGTCGCCCGCCAGCATCGAAATGACGCCCTGCTCGATCTGGAACGTGTTGCGCGGCGAGCAGAATAACTGGCGCATCACCGGTCCGTTGAAGCGGTAGATGAAGAACGCGAAGCGCCGCATGCCTCGCCGCTGGCGCCGTTCAAGGCGACGCTGCAGCCGCTTCTCCACCCGTGGATCGAGCAGGGCGCGATCCACGACTTCCACCGCCTGCTCTGCGCCGCTCATGGCCAGGTAAACGCCGGAGGAGAACACCGGATCGAGGAAGGCGAACGCGTCACCAATCAACACCCAACCCGGGCCACCCATGCATGAGGAGTCATACGAATAGTTGCCGGTGACGCGCACTTCATTGCCGATCAGCTCGGCCTGTTCAACGCGCCGCCACAACCCTTCGTTCTGGCGCAGCGTGTCCAGCAGGAATTCCACCGTGCGCCCGCGCCGCTGCTTGAGATAGTCGGGCCGGCACACCGCTCCCACGCTCATCACGCCATCGGGCAGTGGGATCATCCACATCCAGCCGTGATCGAACCGATAGATGCTGATATTGCCGGCATCGGCGCCAGGCCGCGGCTCGGCGCCACGGAAATGTCCGAAGATCGCCGCGCTCTGGTGTTCGGCGTTCTTGCGCCGCAGTTTCTTCCTGCCGGAGAGGAAAGCATCGCGCCCGCTGGCGTCGACTACATAACGAGCCTGGATGCGATAGTCGGCGCCGTTCTCATCCACCACTTGCAGCGTGCTCTCGCGCGGCCCGGCATGTTCGACCTGGCGTACTTCGTGGCCCTCGCGCGCATCTGCGCCACATTCGCGCGCATGCTGGAACAGCATGGCATCGAAATCCTGCCGCCAGACCTGATACGCATGAGGTGGGCTATTGCCCAACGCGCGCGCAAACGCGTAAGTGTTGTAGCCCTGCGGATTGTCCGCTTCGAAATCGGCGCCGGGCTTGTAGACCCCTAGCGCGCGAACTTTCTCCATGACACCAAGGCGCTCGAACACCTTCAGGTTCATCGGCAGCAACGATTCGCCGATGTGGAAACGCGGATGGTGATCCTTCTCCAGCGCAATCACGCGATAGCCACGCCGCGCCAGCAAGGCGGCCGCCGTGCTGCCCGCTGGGCCGCCGCCAATGATGGCTACGTCGCATTGCTGCATTGCCGTGCATTCGCCGTCGCCCATGCCCTGATCGCCCTCCGTTTGGCCTGAGCCATTATGGCGCGCGCAAAGGCCGCCGCCATGCCCTTTGGCATCGCCGCCGAACACCGTACAAACGCCCGCCATGTCAACACGACGGCCGACCGTGTTCGTCCCATTCAAGCCATGGTCGCATGCTTCAGCTGGCAGGATGCGGTCCGTCCGAAGGTTTACGGACCGGTTGCAGCTCGCCTACCTCGACGTGTCCCTTCAACATCTGTACCTGCCACTGCAGGTCTTTCACGCGCAGGTAATGCGCAGTGTCCATGCGCGCCGAGTCGCCTATCTCGCTCAGGTCGACGCTCGAGCCACCGCCCCGCCCGAGCAAGCGGGCGACATTCTCACCCGAGGCGGCACGGCTCGCATCATCCGCGTAGATCGCCACACCGTTGCCGACCCAACCAAGATGACTGCCGGTGATCTGCGAACGAATGCTGCCCAGCTCAAGCGTGAGGCGACGAGCACCGACTTCGTCGCCGAAGTCCGCTTCCAGTTTCTGCCTTAATGCGTGCGCCTGCGCACGCTCGGTCTCACTGAGCTGTGCCGCATAAAAGTCGCTTTGCCGTTGCAGCTCGAAATAACCACGGCTCGCTGCCAGTTCCATCCATGCGTAGCCATTGACCCGGTCCTGGGCCACGCCGTCGCCATTCCAGTACATCAACGCCACCAAGGCCTGGGACGTCTTGTCGACATAGCGCGCGGCCAGCTGGAAATCGTGGAAGGCTTCGCGCTTGCGGCCTTCGTAGTAGGCCTGCATGCCCAGGTTGCGGAAACGAAGGTCGGGATGCGCTTCGATGAACGGCCGCGTCGCCATATCGGCAAGTATGGCGCTGCTGCGTTTGAGGTCACCATCCGAAGCGGCGCCTTCCTGCGCCAACGCCTTGCCAACGCAGGCGATCGTGACAAACGCCAGGGCAAGAATCGCGAACCTGCTCATCTCACGCTCCAGTGAGGCGGGCACTGGCCGGTGTCGCCGGCATCCCTGGCCCGACCGGCCGAGCATACTACGCCCTGCCCGTCGGCCGAGCCGATGACCTCTGTTACCATCGTGCGCCGTCCTTGCCTCTGCGCACACCATGCTCAATCCCCAACAATTGGCCGCCGTCGAACACTGCGACGGCCCGCTGCTGGTATTGGCCGGCGCCGGCTCGGGCAAGACCAGCGTGATCACGCAGAAGATCGCGTATCTCATCGCGCGCAAGAAACTTTCGCCGTCCAAGATCGCCGCCATCACCTTCACCAACAAGGCGGCGAAGGAAATGCGCGAGCGCGTGTCCAAGCTGATCAGCAGCGAGGATGCCGCAGCGCTTACCGTGTGTACCTTCCACGCGCTTGGCCTGAAGTTCCTGCAGATGGAGCACCAGCGTGCGGGCCTGCGCAGGGGTTTCTCGGTGCTCGACGCTGACGACAGCGAGGGCATCATCAAGGAGCTGTCACCCAAGGGCGTGAAGCCCGACGTGCTGTTCAACATTCGCAATCTGGTCAGCCGCGCCAAGAACGCGGGCCTCTCGCCGGAGGAAGCGTTGGCCGCTGCCCGCAGTCCGCGCGAGATGGATGCGGCGATGATCTATCAGCTGTACCAGCAGCGCCTGGCCGCGTTCAACGCGGTGGACTTCGACGACCTGATTCGCCTGCCGCTGCGTATCCTCGAAAGTGACGAGGAGTGCCGCATGGCGTGGCGCGAACGCCTGCGCTACCTGCTGGTGGACGAGTACCAGGACACCAACGACGCGCAGTTCCGCCTGCTGAAGGCGCTGGCTGGCGAGCGTGGCCGCTTTACCTGCGTGGGCGACGACGACCAGTCCATCTACGCGTGGCGCGGCGCCAATCCCGAGAACATCGACCAGCTCGGCAAGGACTGGCCAAGCCTGCGTGTGATCAAGCTGGAGCAGAACTACCGCTGCGGCAAGCGCATCCTGCGCGCGGCCAACAAGCTGATCGCAAACAATCCGCATCAGCACGAAAAGAAGCTGTGGAGCGAGCATCCCGAAGGCGCGCAGATTCGCGTGCTGGAGTGCAAGGAAAACGAGCACGAGGCGGAGCGCGTGGCTGCCATCGCCACCACGCTGGCGGAAAAGCACAAAGCGCGCTGGCACGACATCGCCATTCTGTATCGCGGCAATTTCCAGGCACGCCCGCTTGAAAAAGCGCTGCGCCTGGCGCGCGTGCCGTATCACCTCACTGGCGCGCTGAGCTTCCTGGATCGCCAGGAGGTAAAGGATCTGCTGTGCTATCTGCGCTTGCTAACCAACCCGAGTGATGACGCTGCGTTCCTGCGCGTGGTGAACGTACCCAAGCGCGAGATCGGCTCGACCACACTGGAGAAACTCGGCCAGATCGCGCAGACACGCCACGCGTCGCTGCTCGATGCCGCGCGCAGCGATGCCGTGCTGCGCCAGCTCACACCGCGTCCGGCGGCAGCGCTTGCATCTTTCACCAACCTCATTGACGAACTGCGTAGCGCCTCGCTGCATCAGGGCGCGGCGGATCTGGTGGAAACCGTGCTCAAGCGCACCGGCTACGCCGAGCAGATCGCCGCCAGCACCACCGACGCAGCGCTGCGCGAACGCCGCCTGGGCAATATGCGCGAACTGGCCGACTGGTTCCGCGCCATGCAAAAGGGCAACAACAGCGCTGGCGACCTGGCCGCGCAGCTGGCCCTGCTCAGTCATGCCGACCGCGACGAACCCGGCAACGCCGTGCGCATGATGACGCTGCACGCCGCCAAAGGCCTGGAGTTCCGCTTCGTCTTCATCGTCGGCTGCGAGGAAGGCACGCTGCCACATGAGGGCGCCATGGACGAAGGTCGCGTCGATGAAGAGCGCCGCCTGATGTACGTGGGCATCACGCGCGCCAAGGAAATGCTCACGCTGTCGTGGTCGGCCAAGACCAAGCGCTACGGCGAGGTGCACAGCAACCAGCCCAGCCGCTTCCTGCACGAACTGCCGCAGGATGACCTGCACTGGCAGGGTAAGGATCCGGAAGCGGACAAGGAAGTGGTGCGCGAGACGGCCGAGTCGCACATGGCGAAGATTGCGGCGATGCTGGCGGGCAACTAGGCCGTTCAAGGACCGTACTTCATCGGTATCGGCGTAGCGCACGCGGTTCGTCCCTCGCTTAGAATCGACCGATCGCGCCACATTCCGGACATCCATGACCGACCCGGCCCAGCTCTACGCTCAGCTCGTAGCCGCCTTCAATCAGCGGCAATGGCAACTTGCCTACGATCTCGCTGCACAGCTGGTACCACTCGCCCCGGATCATGGGGGCGTTTGCTATATGGCTGGCATCGCCTGCCTTGAACTGGAGCACATGCCTGCAGCGTTGGGGCTTCTCCACAAGGCATCGGATCTGGAACCGCGGCGCGCGGATATCGTTGCCCAGTTCGCAAAGGCACTGTCGCTGGTAAGGCGCTCGCGCGAATCCATCGTCGCTGCTGACAAGGCCATGGCGCAATCGCCTGGCGACCCCCACACGTTCGACACGCTCGGCGTGGTCTACACCCAGGCCCATGCGCACGATCGCGCAGCACATGCCTTCCGCGGAGCCGTTGCTCTTGTGCCGGACCGGCCGGCCTATCGCTTCAATCTCGCAACTGCGCTGGTTGCGCTGGGTGACGTTGCCGCCGCAGAACAGGAGTTGGAAGCGTGCATCCAACGGGACCCCACGTTCTGGAAGGCGCACCTGACGCTCTCGCAGCTCCGAAAGCAACAGCCTGAAGCGAATCACGTTGAACGCCTGCAGTCGCTGGTTGCGCGCCATCCGCATGTTGACGAGGCGCAGACCTACCTGAACATGGCTTTGGCCAAGGAGCATGAGGACCTTGCGCAATACCCGCAGGCATTTGCGCATTTTGTCCGAGGGAAATCTTCGGGGAAGGCGTTGCGCAACTACTCGATCAAGGATGACGTAGCGCTATTCGAAGCGTTGACTCGCACCTTCGACATGCCCATCGATGGAGCCGATGGCGACCCGACTCACGAGCCCATCTTCGTGATCGGCATGCCACGGTCTGGAACGACCCTGGTGGAACGCATCATCTCCAGCCATCCTGATGTCTATTCCGCTGGCGAGCTGCAGAATTTTGGCGTCGTGCTCAAACGCATGTCCGGCAGCCGCACGCACACCATGCTCGACCTGGATACCGTCCATCGCGCACGCACGCTCGACTGGAGGCAGCTTGGCGCGGACTACCTGGCGAGCACACGGCCGGCGACGGGCATCAAGGCACATTTCATCGACAAACTGCCCCATAACTTTCTCTATGCCGGCTATATCGCTCGCGCCTTGCCGAACGCCAAGATCGTCTGCCTGCGCAGGGATCCAGTGGATACGTGCCTGAGCAACTTCCGCCAGCTCTTCTCGCAGATCTCGCCGCTTTATGGCTACTCGTTCGACCTGCTCGATACGGGCCGATACTTCACACAGTTCGATCGCCTGATGTCTCACTGGCAGCGAGTGCTCCCCGGACGCATCCTGGAGGTCCGCTACGAATCGCTGGTGGATGCTCAGGAAGAACGCTCTCGCCGGTTGATTGATTTCTGTGGCCTGTCCTGGGACGAGCGCTGCCTGCAATTTGAGAAAAAC
Organism: Dyella sp. OK584; assembly: GCF_057787755.1. NCBI lineage: Bacteria > Pseudomonadati > Pseudomonadota > Gammaproteobacteria > Lysobacterales > Rhodanobacteraceae > Dyella > Dyella sp. OK584. The sequence continues at coordinate 1,316,804 of NZ_CM173542.1, read as the reverse complement.
GAGGCGCCGGTCAATACGGCCAGCGCGGTACAAGTTCGCGCACCGATCTATCGTACCGCTGTCAAACGCTGGAAGAAGTACGAGTCCCAGCTGGGACCACTGCTGGATCTGCTTGATGACTCCGGCATCGCGCTGGAGCGTTGAACGGACCGGCCTGCCCTGCAGGCGACTTGTCGATCGCTTGAGTGGAAACGGCCCTGCAAAACAGGGCCGTTTCCGTGAAGCGCTCAGCCACTAGTTCCCGAAGGTGTACTTTGCTTCGAGGTAGATGGCACGACCATACACGTTGTAGTTGTCAGTGTTATAGGGCGTATTCGTCAGGCCATCGTAGCTATGATCTTCAGGTGGCATGTTGTCGAACAGGTTGTTTACCAGCAGCGACAGGCCAAGGTTTTTGATCGGGTTATAGGTCACGCTGGCGTTGTAGATGATCCACGGTGCGAGCTTGCCGGTACCCGGATCCGTGTAGTTGTCGACCACCGTGGCCAGGTAGTTCGGCGTGCTTCCGTAACGGTTGAAGTACAGCGTGGCCGACCACTCGTTCTTACTCCAGGTGAGCGAGCCGTTCGCCTTGCTCTTGAAGTCCGTGCCATTGGGATACGCGGCCGGATGGCGAAGCACGTCGACCTTCGGATCGGTCGCGTAGTCCTGCGTGGTGTGCTTGAGCACGTCCGAATAGGACAGGTTGAGCGCCAGCTGGCCCCACACCCCTACAGGCTGCACGTAGGCAAAGTTCGCCGTGATGGCATTGAGCTGCTCGTTGGCGATGTTGAGCTTTGGCGTGGTGATGTTGGTGATCTGACCCAACAGGGTGCCGTTGCCTGGACCGCGCGTGATCAGGTTGAACGCATTCGTACAGAGCGCAGATGCAGGGTCATAGGTTCCTATGTCGCAGAGGTATTCCGTCTTCGACAACTGGTCGGCACTGATCTGGGTAACCTCGTTGTTGATGTCCCAGTGAAGGTAATCAACACCAAACGACATGCGCTCGATCGGCGCCCAGACAAAACCGTAACTCCACACCTTCGCCGTGATCGGCTGCAATTCCGGATTGCCGTAGGTCAGGCCCTGATACTGCGTGAGGTCATACGGAGCTTTACAGTTGCGTGCAGCATTGGCCGGATCCACACCCATGCGTGCGCAGTTGAGGTAGTCCGTGACCGAGTTGTAGTAGCCGCTTGGACCCTGGAACTCGTCCGCCAGTGTCGGCACCTTGAAAGCCGAACCGTAACGCACGCGCAGCAGCAGCGTTTCAACCGGACGGTATTCAAGCCCGGTGTTGTATGTGGTGTGATCCACGTGATTTCCGGCGACCTTGTAGTTGTCGTACCGGGCCGAGATATCCATGGTCAACTGCTCAAGCAACGGCAGCCTGAATTCCGTCGTCGCCGCGTAGCGGGAGCGGTGACCCGCACCCGGCGTTGCGCTGGTGCCGTAGACATAGCTGTCGGTGTTTCCGTTGACGTCGGTCACCGTCTGCAACAGACGCGGGTCGGGCGATGAATCCCAGCCCTGGTTGCCGCCTTCGAGCACCACCGCGACGCCTGCATCGCCACCGGCCAGATGGACCAGCGACTGGTTGGTCAGCTGACCGCGAAGCAGGTTGTCCCAAGTCTTGGCGGTTGACGTGGTATAGCCGGTGAAACTGCGGAAGTCAGACGTCGAAACCGGGTTGTACAGCTTCGTATAGTCAGGCGTGAACACCGGATAGCCGGAATACGTACCCTGCTGGCGGCCCATGACGTGATCGGCAAAATATTGCTCGATCGGACCCGTAAAGCGCTGGAAGTCCCGATTGATGAGCTTGTCATCGGAATGCGTAAAGCCGAGATCGTAATCCCAGTTGGACTGCCCGACCGTGCCCTTGCCACCCAGGGTCAGCATGTACGAGTTTTCGTACTGCTTGCTCATGATGTTCTGGTAGCCGCCCACTTCTTCAGGCGTGAAGATGCGCTGCACCAGCGCCAGGGTGTTGAGATTGGGATCCCAGTAGTAACCGCCGCCGGCGGCAGCCGTCGCGATTTGACTGCTCCAGAACGTCGTGTTGCTGCCCGGCGTGAATTTCTGCTCTTCGTAGTTGTAGAGCAGGTCACCGTAGAGCTGCAGATTCTCGTTCACGTCGAACGTCGAGTGCGAGTACAGGTTGGCCGTCTTGTCGTCGTTGGCGATCGTCGAATAGCCGGCGCTGTATTGCGAACCGCAGTAGTCGCCTCGACCCGGACGATTCTGCAACCCTTCCGTACCGTGGTACCCACCGCTCACCGTCGAGCAGTTATTGGGGTCGAGAAACAGGTACTGGCCCGCAATGGCGTCCAGCACAAGATAGTCTCGGGACGCCGTAGCCGGACTCGTTCCCTGGTTGTAGTAGGTCTTGGTAAGAGAGCGGTCGTAACCCCAGATGGGCTTTTTTTGCTCGTATTGAAGGCCAATCATGGTGTTGAATTTGCCGACGCTGAAACTGTCCGCAAAACTGATGCGCTGACTCGCCCCGCCGCCTCGTGAGTACCAACCGGCGCGCACATCAATGGCCGGGGCATCCACGTGCTTCTTCAGCACGATGTTGACCACACCGGCAATGGCGTCGGAACCGTACAGCGACGACTGACCACCTGGCAGCACATCGATGTGGTCGACCATTTCCATCGGAATGTTGCTGATGTTGTTGAAAACATCGCTGCCGTTGTAGAGGCCGGGGAAATCTCCCATCGGCCGGCCGTCGATGAGGTACTTGGTGAAGCCGACGGGCAGGCCGAACATGCTCAGCGTCTGAGCACCGGTGGTGAACGAATTATTGTCCTGTGGACCTTGGACGCTGCCGGTGGCAAACGACTGCTGCTGCAACGCTTCCGCGACCGTGGTGAATCCACGAGCCTTCATGTCCTCTGCCGTGATCGTGATGATCGGCGTCGCCGTTTCCACCTGCGATTGAGGAATCAGTGAACCCGTAACGGTCACGGCTTCAAGCTTCTTTGCCTTTTTCACTGCGTCTGCATCTTGCTGGGCTTGCGTCGCATCCTGAGCGGATGGCGCGTCCTGTGGCGCTGGTGAATCAACAGCGCTGGCCGCAGATGCATAGCCGAACGCCAAGGCTGCCAGCACGGCAGCCGTGAGCTTGCACTTCAACATGCTTGTCTCCCCGAATCTTCCTTCTCAGAAGACACACCAAGCGGTGTGCACGAAGGCGAGAACAATCAGCTGGACGACAATTCCCCAACAGTCGTCCGGTCCCCTTATCCGTCCCCGCCAAGCCCTGTTTATCACAGGTTTTTTTTAACAAACAGTGACGTCATCCAGGTCGCAATAACTTGCGGCTCGCGCGATATTTGGACGTCCATAACGGGGATGCCCATCAAGCGAGTGCAGCCTGCATTCGCGCAAACGGCCGATGCCACGGCCTGATGCCATCCGGGTGTGACATTTCACGCGAACAACACATGAGCGCCAGTGGCGCGCTGCCTATGATGACAGCGGTGACATACCCGTCAGATCAACCGCTCCGCTTCCAGCTCGCTCTTCAGATAGGCGTAGTAGATCGGGCCCGCGATCAGCCCTGGTAGACCGAACGCTGCTTCCATCAGCAGCATCGCCACCAGCAGCTCCCACGCGCGGGCACGGATCTGTCCACCCACGATGCGCGCATTGAGGAAGTACTCGAGCTTGTGGATGAGGATGAGGAAGCCCAGCGCCGCGATGCCCACGCCCAGTGAAATCGACAGGCCCGCAATGGTGATGGCAGTGTTGGAGATGAGATTGCCTATAACCGGCAGCAGGCCGACGATGAAGGTGACCACCACCAGCGTCTTGGCCAGCGGCACGTGAATGTCCAGCAGAGGCAACACGCCCAGCAGGAAAATGGCGGTGAACACGGTGTTGATCAGCGAGATCTTGATCTGCGCAAACACCACGTTATGGAACGCCTCGGCGAGACGCTGTGCACGCAGGCCCAGAGACGCCGCCAGCGGCCCGACCTGATGCGCCGGGCGCGCCCGGCTAAGCGCCACGATCGCGCCCAGCACCATGCCGATGAGGATGTGCACGAACACGCGCGCAGCTTCCTTGCCCACGGTCTGCAGGCTCACCGAATGCTTGCGGGTAAGTTCCAGTGCCATCACGCGCAGGTCGTCCACGCTATCGGGCAACCAGCCCACCACGGATGTGGGCAACTGCTCGCGCGCCTTTTCAACGAGTGGCATCAGCTGTTGCTGCCACATCACCTCGGGATTGCCGATCTCGTTACGCAGGAAGCTCACTGCGCCAAGGATCAGCAACACCAGCAGGCCCACCACGATGGTGCCGAGCAAGGCCACCACCAGCACCCGCGCTCGGTCGCCGGGGACGCGTTTGCCCAGCAGCGGCGCGGTGGCTTGCACCAGCTCGTATACCAGCAGGCCCGCGAACAGTGCCGGCAGCAGACGCAGGCCCAGCACCAACATCAACGCGGCGCCGGCCAGCACGTAGCTGGTTATGCGGACGGCCAACGAAGGTTGGCGCAGGATGGACGGGGCAGGTTCCATGCAACTTCATGTGGGCGGTGGGGGCCGCCCGAGTCTGTCAGCAGGCCGACATTGCCGCCAGCCCCGGATACCCTGCCCTCCACCGTCGTCCCAGCGAACGCTGGGACCCAGTGCCTGTGGTTGATGACTGCGATACACCCCAGATAAAGACACTGGATCCCAGCCTTCGCTGGGATGACTGCTGGTGAGGCCCTCGGTCACGACATGCCCCTGTCGTAAACTTCTCTGATCCTGTTTGTTCAGTCTCCACGGGAATCCCTTCATGTCCGTTCGTTTGCCGGCGGCCCTTGCCGCCCTGGTTTTGCTTGCCGGTTGTTCCGCCGCACCCCTCAAGTCAACTGCGCCCGCCGCTGCGGCGACGCCCACCCCGGCCGCCGCGATCCAGGCGGACGACAACCTCAATGCCGTCGCCTGGAGCCAGGCCGCAATCGAGCATGACCTGATCTATCTGCAAACCTATCGCGATGCGCAATCGCGCCTGTTGCCCGCCATGGTCGACCCTCAGTGGGACGCGCTGCCGAAGGACGACCGGGTCGCCCCAGCCAAGGGCCTGACGCCCGCGGTGGTGCTGGATATCGACGAAACCGTGCTGGACAACTCGCCCTATCAGGCCCGCCTGGTAAAGAGCGGCGGTGAATACAACGAGGCCGACTGGGCCGCGTGGTGCAAGGAACAGCGCGCCCGCGCCCTGCCCGGCGTGGTCGAGTTCACCCAGTTCGCCGCCAGGCATGGCATCGCGGTGATCTATATCTCCAACCGCGCCAAGGACCTGGACCAGGCCACCCTGGCCAACCTGCGCGCTGCCGGCCTGCCGGTCTCCGGCCCCGAGGCATTCCTGGGACTGGGTACGTTTGTGGAGGATTGCGAACAGGTTGGCACCGAGAAGGGTTGCCGCCGCCAGATGATCAGCCACAAATACCGTGTTTTGATGCAATTTGGCGACCAGATCGGCGATTTTGTAACCGTTCTATCCAACAACGCCGAAGGCCGACAGAAGGCCATGGCGCCCTATATGGGTTGGGTGGGCACCCGCTGGTTCGTGCTGCCCAATCCCACCTATGGCGCATGGGAACCGGCTTTGTTCAACAACGATTGGACGGCACCGCGCGACGAGCGCCGCCGCCAGAAGATCCAGTCGCTGCATTTTGATTGAATGAACATCACAAAAAATCAATGAGTTACGCGACTCAAGCTAAAGTATTGCTTTAACTTTAACGGGGAAGTAAGATCTCCCCCGCCAACACCTGCTGACCTTGATAATTCCGCAGGCAAGGCCATTTCCCTTCCGGCTCTGCCGGATTACCCCGTGAGGCCAAACGCCCGCGGGGTTTTCTTTTTGGGCCACCGCACAGCCCGGCAACCTGGCTCTTGTTCACGCGGAGCCGCCGCCCTTACGCTCCGCCGACCGCTCCGGACCCTGCTGGTCGACGGGCGCCACACTTCGAGACTCCATGCGCCGCTCATCCGTCTTCTATGCCGTTGGCGCATTTGTCGCCCTGCTGGTGCTGGCCACGGTGGTCGCCTTGGTCATGACTTCGCACAAGCCCGCACCGGTTCCGGTGGTTGCCGGCGGCGAAACGCCCGAGGCCTCGGTGCAGCAGTCGGTGGCCCTGATCAAGACGGGTGATTTTGCCGGGTTCTGGAAGCACGCCCTGCCTCCCGCGGACTACGACACGCTGCGCACGGACTGGACGCGCGCCCGCGCCGACGAACAGCCCATCAGCGCCGAAGACCGTGCCGACTTCATCAAGAACATGCAGCAGCTGACCGAGCCGGACGCGGAGAACAAGCTCTACGCACTGGCCAAGCCCAAGCTCACCCAGCTGGAGCAGCAGTACCACGACCAGGTGCCGGTGATGATCGGCATTGCACAGGCCATCGCCAGCACGGGTGTGGCGCAGAGCAAGGAGCTGACCACGCCACAGAAGCGGCAGGCCACGGAAGTGGTCAACGTACTCGCGCCGTGGGCGCAGCAGGTGCCTTGGTTCGATCAGGCGCGGGCCAAGCAGGCGATTGCCGTGGCCGTGGCCACCGCACGCAAGCTCGACCTGAAGACACCCGAGCAGCTGCGCAGCATGGACTTCGATACCGCGATGCAGAAGTACAGCGCAGGCTTCCTGGGTATCAAGCAGGTGCTGGCCATCTATGGGTTGTCGATCGATGACACGCTCAACTCCGTCAAAGTCACGCCGCTGGAAAGCGGAAATGGCCACGCTCGCGTGCGCATCGACTACGTCCTGCTTGGCAAGCCACTTTCCATTGAATCGGACCTGGTCCAGCAGGCCGGTCGCTGGTACAGCGCCGACATGTTGCAGAACGTCCGCGAGGCGCATGAGCGGCTGATCGCGCCGCCCGCGCCTGCCAGCAGCACTGAAAAAGCTCAGGCCGTGAAAGGCTTAGCCACCGCGCTGTCGACTGATTGCGTCACTGGCGTCCACGTCGGCTACGTCGCGACTGGCGGTGGCGCAACGCCCGCGCAGGCGGCCGCAGCCCGGGCGACGGCGGCCCAAGCCGAAGCCAAACTAACTGCGGCGTGTAAGCACTGAGGCCGAATCCGGTTCTTTTGGCTCCACCGGTTACAATCTGCGGATGCTGAATATGTCGACCACGGACACTCCCGCCCGTAGCCGCGCGCCTTGGTGGTTCAACCTGGCCGGGCAACTGCTCGAACCCTGGATGCGCATCCGCCGCGATCCCGCCGAACCCGCCGCCCTGCTCCAGGCCGGCGTGCGGGTGTGCTATGTGATCGAGCGCGATGGCTTCTCCGATGCCCTGATCCTTGAGCGCGCCTGCCGCGAGGCCGGACTGCCCAGCCCGATGCAGCCGCTATCGGGCACACGCCGCAAACGCTCGGTATTTGCGCTCGCGCGCCGCGACGGCTGGCTGTTCGGCCGTAACCGCAAGCGCTCGCCCAACGAGCCGCTGGGCCAGCTGGTGCGTTCGCTGGAAGGCGACCCGGAGCGGGACATCCAGATCGTGCCCGTCTCCATCTACGTCGGCCGCGCGCCTACCCGCGAGTCGGGCTGGTTCAGCGTGCTGTTCTCGGAAAACTGGGTGATGGTGGGCCGCTTCCGCCGCATGCTGGCGTTGCTGCTCAACGGTCGCGACACGGTGGTGCACTTCTCCACGCCGGTGTCGCTGCGCACGGTGATGAACGAGGCCGGCGAGATCCGGCCGGAACGCCTCACCCGCAAGATCGCCCGCGTGCTGCGCACCCACTTCCGCCGCATCCGCGCGGCGGTAATCGGCCCGGATCTTTCGCATCGCCGCACGGTGGTCGACGCCGTGCTCAATGCCGAACCGGTGCGCACCGCCATCGCCGCCGTCGCGGCGAAGGAAAACATCAGCCAGGCCAAAGCCTGGCGGCGTGCGCACGACATGGCGATGGAAATCGCCGCCGACTATTCGCACCCGGTGGTGCGTTCGGTGTCGTTCCTGCTCTCCAACTTCTGGAACAAGCTGTACGACGGTATCGCCATGCATCACTTCGACAAGGCCCGCGCCGCTGCGCCGGGCCATGAAGTGGTGTACGTACCGTGTCATCGCAGCCATACCGACTATCTGCTGCTGTCCTACCAGCTGCATGTGTCCGGCGTGGTGGTACCCCACATCGCTGCGGGCGTGAACCTCAACCTGCCGGGCATCGGCCCGATCCTGCGTCGCGGTGGTGCGTTTTTCCTGCGCCGCAGCTTCAAGGGCAATGCGCTGTACCCGGTGGTGTTCAACGAATACCTCGCCCAGCTGATCGATCGCGGTGTGCCGATCGAGTATTTCATCGAGGGTGGCCGGTCGCGTACCGGGCGCCTGCTGGCGCCGCGTGCCGGCATGCTGGTGATGACCGTGCGTGCGTTCCTGCGCGCGCCTCGCCGTCCGGTGCTGTTCCAGCCGGTGTACATCGGCTACGAGAAGCTGATGGAAGGCAAGAGCTATATCGGCGAACTCTCAGGCAAGCCCAAGGAGAAGGAATCGCTGCTCGGCCTGCTGCGCGGCCTGAAGGTATTGCGCCAGCGCTACGGGCACGTGTCGCTGAATTTTGGCGAGCCGATCGAACTGAACCCGTTGCTCGATGCCGCGAGTGCCAACTGGCGCGCCGCCATCGATGATCCGGACGCCAAACCCGAGTGGCTGAACCGCGTGGTGGATGATCTGGCCGAACGCATCCAGGTCAATATCAATCGCGCCGCCGACGCAAATCCCATCAACCTGCTGGCGGTGGCCCTGCTCGCCACGCCCAAGCACGCGATGGCCGAGAACGACCTGCTGGCGCAGCTGGAACTGATGAAGGCGCTGCTGGAAGAGCTGCCTTTTTCGGACCGCATGACGCTCACCTCGATGGATCCTGCCGGCATCATCGCGTACGGCGAGCAGATGGGCTGGATTCGCCGCGTGCGTCATTCGCTGGGCGACGTGCTGGTCACCGAAGACGAGCAGGCGGTACTGCTCAGCTACTTCCGCAACAACGTGCTGCACCTCACGACAACCGCGGCATGGGTGGCCTGCTGCTTCCTCAACAACCGCCGCATGTCGCGCGCCTCGGTGCTGCGACTGGGTCGCATCATCTATCCGTTCATCCAGGGTGAGCTGTTCCTGCCGTGGGACGAGGAAGGTTTCTGCACGCAGCTGCAGTCGACTATCGACTTCTTCGTGCGCCGTGGCTTGCTGGAAGCCACCGGCGAAGGTCGCGTGCTGGAGCGCGGCCCGGGCCAGGACGATGCGGCATTCCAGTTGAAGATCATCGCGCGCAGCCTGATCCAGGCATTCGAGCGCTACTACATCACCATCGCCGCACTGGTGAAGAACGGTCCTCACACGCTCACCGGCGCGGAGCTGGAGAACGCCTGCACACTCACCGCGCAGCGTCTGAGCCTGCTCAATGAGCTGTCGGCGCCGGAGTTCTTCGACAAGGCGCTGTTCCGGGGCTTCATCCATAAGCTGCGCGAGAATCGCATCGTGTGGACCGACGAAGCCGGCAAGCTCGACTACGACCATGCGCTGGAAGACATGGTGCGCGATGCACGCGTGATTCTTTCCCGCGAAGTGCGCCACTCCATCCTCAAGATCACACCGGGCGGCGATGGCGAGAAAGAGGTCGCGGCCGAGAAGCCGGTACCGGCCGATGCCACCAGCGAGGCGCTGCACGCGCGCCACGTGGCAGCGGAACGTCACGAGCACGCGCCGGCCGAGGTCACGACGGTGGTGGAAGACGCCGGCAGCGACGAGTCGGGTAAAGACTGATCGTCCATATCCCGAGGGGTGACTTTCGTCACCCCTCATCACGTGTGTCACTCCCCTAAGATGGTCGCTTCACCCGGGGAGCTCACCATGACCACACGCATTGCCTTCGCCATCGCCGCAGCCCTTGCGCTGCCTGCCGCCATCGCAGCGGAAGCGCCTACCACCCATCGCGACGTCACCGTGCTGCATTGCGCGCGCCTGGTCGATCCGGCCGCAGGCAAGCTGCTGGGCGAAACCACGCTGGTGATCGAGGGCACCCGGGTCAAGGAGATCAAGAGCGGCAACGTCGACGACAAGCCGTATCGCGACGCCGCCAGCGCGGCTGGCACGCGCTACGCCGTGGTCAATCTGGCGGACGCCACCTGCATGCCGGGCCTGATCGACTCGCACACGCACCTCTCCTTCGAAACCAGCCCCTCCAGCTACTCTGACCAGTTCCGCTGGAATGTGGCCGACTACGCCGTGCGCTCCACCGTCTATGCCCGCCGTACGCTGATGGCCGGCTTTACGGCCGTACGCAATGTCGGCGACGGCAACAACGAATCGATCGCGCTGCGCAACGCGATCAACGCGGGCATCGTGCCGGGCCCGCGCATGTTCACCGCGGGCAAGCCGATCGGCACCACCGGCGGCCATGCCGACCCCACCGATGGCTACCGCTCGGATTTGGCCGGCAACCCGGATCCAAAGGAAGGCGTCATCAACAGCCCCGAGGATGCCTACAAGGCCGTGCGCCAGCATTACAAGGACGGCGTGGATGTCATCAAGATCATGCCCTCGGGCGGCGTGCTGGATGAAAGCAGCAGCGCCGACAACGCACAGATGACCATCGAGGAGATCAAGGCGGTAGTCACCGTCGCGCACGACTACGGCTTCACCGTGGCCGCGCACGCGCACGGTGCCGAGGCCATCCGCCGCGCCGTGCTGGCCGGCGTGGACTCGATCGAGCATGGCACCTTCATGAACGACGAGGACATGAAGCTGATGAAGGAGCATGGCACCTGGTACGTGCCCACCATCATCGCCGGCAAGTATGTGCAGGAAATGGCCGCCAAGCCGGGCTATTACCCGCCACAGGTGGCAGCCAAGGCGATGCAGGTCGGCCCGATCATCCAGGCCACCGCGGGCAAGGCGTACAAGGCTGGCGTGAAGATTGCCTTCGGCACCGACGCAGCGGTTTACCCGCATGGCCAGAACGCCAAGGAATTCGAATACATGGTGCAAGCCGGCATGCCCGCGATGTACGTGCTGCAGGCCGCCACCACGCACGCCGCCGAACTGCTGCACAAGCAGAACGAGCTCGGCCAGATCGCCGTGGGCCGCCGCGCTGACGTGGTCGCGGTCCCGGGCAACCCGCTGGATGACATCACGGTGATGCAGAAGGTCAGCTTCGTGATGAAGGATGGCGTGACCTACAAGCAGGACGGCAAGGAAGTTCTGTAACCCCGCCCTTTCTCCCTCTCCCCACTGGGGAGAGGGCTGGGGTGAGGGGTCGGTCTTGCGATGAGGCCAGTTCAGAGCCGGCTCTTTTAAAGCCTTCCCGCGAGCACTCGCCCCTCAACTCAATCCTCTCCCCCAAGGGGAGAGGAAGCTCAAGGGCCCGATCCGTTACCATGTATCCATGAGCGATCAGCACCGCAACACCACCCATTTCGGTTTCCGCGACGTGCCCGTCGCCGACAAGCAGAAGCTTGTCGGCCAGGTGTTCACTTCGGTCGCGCGCAACTACGACCTGATGAACGACCTGATGTCGCTGGGCATCCATCGCCTGTGGAAGCGACATTTCGTGGCGATCAGCGGCGTACGCCGGGGTGATCGCGTGCTCGACCTGGCTGGCGGCACCGGCGATATCGCTGCGTTGCTCAAGCCCGTGGTGGGCACGGAAGGCGAAATCGTGGTGGGCGACATCAACGCCGCCATGCTCGGCGTGGGTCGCGATCGCATGACCGACCGCGGCCTCGTCTCGGGCCTGCGCTGGGCGCAGCTCAATGCCGAAGTACTGCCGTTCCCGGACAACAGCTTCGATGCGGTGACCATGGCCTTCGGCCTGCGCAACGTCACCGACAAGGACAAGGCGCTGGCCGATATCTGCCGCGTGCTCAAGCCCGGTGGGCGCGCGCTGGTGCTGGAGTTCTCGCGTGTCCAGAGCGACCTTTTCAGCAAGATCTACGACTTCCACTCGTTCAAGGTGCTTCCGAAACTCGGCCAGCTGTTCGCCGGCGACGCCGACAGCTACCAGTACCTGGCCGAATCGATCCGCAAGCATCCTGACCAGGAAACGCTCAAGGGCATGATGGAACGTGCAGGCTTCGGTCGCGTGGACGTGCGCAACCTCAGCAACGGCATCGTCGCCATCCACCGCGGCTACAAGTTCTAAGCACGCATGCGCGTGCTGGTCACGGGGGCCTACGGCTTCATTGGCTCGCACATCGTCGCGGCGCTGACCGCCGCCGGTCACGACGTGGTTTGTGCGGTACGCGCCGCGCGACTGGATACACGGTTTCCCGGTTCGCACGCGATCGCCTGCGACATGGCGCGCGACGTTACACCCGAGGCTTGGCTGCCGCGCTTGCGCGCCATCGATGCGGTGGTGAACTGCGCCGGCATTCTGCGCGAGCAGGGTGCAAACCGTTTTGAATCCGTCCATGTGCAGGCACCACGCGCCCTGTTCGAAGCATGCGTGCGCGCCGGCGTACACCATGTCGTGCAGGTGTCGGCCCTGGGCAAGGCCGGCGATGGCGAATTCATCGCCAGCAAACACCGTGGTGACGAACAGCTGGCGAGTCTGCCGCTCAACGCCACCATTCTTCGCCCGTCGCTGGTCTACAGTGCGCGCGGTTCCTATGGAGGCACCTCGCTATTGCGCGCGATGGCTGCCTTGCCCGGTGTCATCGCCGTGCCTCGCAACGCCATGCGCCCCTGCGTTCAACCCATCGCGGCCGAGGACGTCGCGCTGGCGGTGGTCGCCGCCTTGTCGCGTCCCGCCATCGGCGTGGAAGTGCTGGAACTGGTCGGACCGGAATCGTTGGGTCTGGGTGATTACCTGCAGCGCTGGCGGCGATGGCTCGGCCTTCCGAAGGCACGGATCTTGGCAGTGCCCGCCGTCGGTGTACGACTGGCATGCTGGCTCGGCGAACGGTTGGGACAAGGGCCGCTCGGCGAAACCATGCAGCGCATGCTGGAACACGGCAATCTGGGCCGGCGCGGCGCACTGGAACGCATGCAGGCCAGGCTCGGCGTGTCGCCGCGCTCGTTGAATCGCGCATTGTCCGAAGCACCCAGCCATGTGCAGGATCGCTGGCACGCGCGGTTGTATTTGGCGCTGCCCGCGTTGCGCATCAGCCTTGCGCTGCTGTGGCTCGCTTCCGGCGTCATCGGCTGGTGGCTGCCGGCGGAAGCGGTCACCGCAGCGACACCAGACGGCCCACTCTCGGCCGGCGCCGCCCTCGTTCTGGCGCGAGGCACCGCGACGCTCGACCTTCTGCTCGGCGCGCTGTGTCTGTTGCGTTGGCGCCCGCGCTGGGTGCTCATGAGCATGCTGCTGATGCTGGTCGGCTACACCGCGGGCATCGGCATGCTGTGGCCGGTGCACTGGCTCGATCCCCTTGGCGGATTGCTGAAGAACCTGCCCCTGATGGCGGCGCTGATCGTGTTGCTGGCCACGGAAGAAAAGCAATGACGGCTTATGCGCTGCTGAAGTTCGTGCACATTCTTTCCTCCACGCTGCTGTTCGGCACCGGCTTGGGCACCGCGTTCTTCATGTGGTTCACCTGGCGCGGTGGCGACCTGCCGTCGATCGCCGCCGCGTCGCGGCTGACCGTGCGCGCGGACTGGTGCTTCACCACGCCTGCCGTCCTCATCCAGCCCATCACCGGCGTCGCGCTGGTTCGACTGATGGGTTTTCCGTGGACGAGTCCCTGGTTGCAGGCGGCGATGGCGCTCTATCTGTTCACCGGTGCCTGCTGGCTGCCGGTGGTTGTCCTGCAGATGCGTGTGCGCCATCTCGCGGCTGCAGCACTGCATGCCGGCCAACCGCTGCCCGCCGATTGCTCACGTCTGATGCGCTGGTGGTTTGCTTTGGGCTGGCCGGCATTTCTCGCCGTGCTGGCCATTTTCTGGCTGATGGTGGCCAAGCCACCGCTGTGGAGTTGAGCAGGTTTTTGCGATGCAGGAGATCACGCCTCCGGTGGGGTCTTCCGGTGGCATAGTGTCGAAATCGCCTCGGCCCGACGCAGCGGTCTCTCCATGGCACAGCCTTATCGCCCACTTGCCATTTTCGGTGCCCTGCTCGGCTGGTTCGGGCTGGCGCTGCAATTGTGGCTGTCGATCCAACTCACCGAAGCGAAAGGCCAGGGCGTGCTCGCCGGCGTGTGGCTGTACCTGAGCTTCTACACCATCCTTACCAATATGCTGGTGGCCAAGGCGTTGTCGGCCGTGGCGATCGGACCAGGCCACGGCCCGGTGATCCGCTTCTTTCTGCGGCCAGGCGTGCAGACGGCGATCGCCATGAGCATCGCCATCGTCTGCCTGATCTACAACCTGATGCTGCGCCAACTGTGGCACCCCACCGGCTGGTTGCTGGTGGCGGATGTGATCGTGCATGACGTCATGCCGCCGCTGTATCTCCTGTACTGGTGGCTGGCGGTGCCCAAGGGCGGGTTGCGCTGGTCGCAGGCGCTGGTATGGCAGAGCTATCCGGCTGGCTATTTTTTCTATGTGCTGCTGCGCGGTGCGGCCAACGGCTGGTATCCGTACCCGTTCCTTGACGTGAAGTCGCTGGGCTACGGGCAGGTGCTGGTGGACGCGATCGCCGTGCTGCTCGCCTTCATGGCAGTGGCGCTGGCGCTGGTGGCGCTCGGCCGCTGGCAGGCACGCCGGAACGGTTACGTGGCGGTCGATCCGGTTTAGTGCGGCTTATGCGGTGCGCAGGTCCCGCACCACCTCGCCGTAGCGTTGGACCTCTTCTTCATGCGCCACGTCGCGCCAGGTTTCGGTCAATGCGTCTTCGTACCAGCGGCGCATCGAAGGCAATGCCAACATGCGTTGCGCATACTCCGCAGCGGGTCGGTCCAGCTCAAGGCCATAGGTCTGCACGCGGAAAGCTACCGGCGCGAAGAAGGCATCGACCGCGGTGAACGTGTTGCCCGCCAGGAACGGGCCGCCAAAACGCTGCAGCCCCTCGCACCATAATTCGTTGATGCGCGCGACGTCCGCCTTCAGTGCTGGGCCGTTGGCACGCAGGCGCACGCGGATGCCGCAACTCATGCCACATTGATCGCGCAGTGTCGCAAAACCCGAATGCATTTCCGCCGCGGCGCAACGCGCCCAGGTACGCGCCGCGCTATCGGACGGCCAGACGCCCGGATGGCGCTCGGCCAGGTATTCGGCGATCGCCAGCGAATCCCAAACCACCGCATCACCGTCGTGCAGGCATGGCACGCGGCCGCTGGGTGAGAAGCTGCGAAATTTCTCCCAGTTCGAGCCCTGCTCGAATGGCACAGCTTTCTCCTCGAACGGAATATCCAGCTCGTTCAACAATACCCAGGGACGCAGCGACCACGACGAGTAGTTCTTGTTGGCGATGTAGAGCGTGGTCACCGATGGACTCCTAGCATGGACGGCTTCAGGTATCGAGGATCAGTAGCGTACCGCGACTGCCCTTCTCCACGCTGTGTGGCACGCCCCCAGGCACCACGCAAAGTTCACCGGCACCGATGCGGCACGTTTGGCCGTCCATCCTGAGCATCATCTCGCCGTCCAGCACCAGCAGGCCTTCGGCGTAGTCGTGGCATTCCTCTGGATAAGCAGAGTCGTCCATGCGCAACAGTTTCAGTTGCGCATCGCCGAAGTGGGCAAGCACGCGCGACGACCATGCCTGCGGCAGGCTCCCATCCGCCTCTATCAGGCGGATGGGCGTCACGCCTCAGCTCTGCTTGGCCGACGCAGCCACCACTGCCGAGGCCGACGCAGGCGCGCGGCGGCGCGCATTGGCCAGCACCACGCCGCCCACGGTGATCACGCCGCCCACGAGGGTCAGCATCGTGGGGCGCTCGCCCAGCCACACCCAGCCGATCAACACCGCGATCGGCGGCGAGAAGTAGATGAAGCTGCTGACCTGCGAGGCGGACGCACGGTGCAGCGCTGCGTTCCATGCGATGTACCCGATGAAGGTTGGCGCAATGCCCAGCCACAGCAGCGCACCGATATGCGACGCGGGTGCCACCGCCAGCGCATGCGGCAGCCCCAGCCCGAACGGTAGCGAACCCAGCGTTCCGGCAAAGAAGGTGAAGCCGGTGACGCCCAACATGCCGTTGCGCACGAAGAACGGCTTCTGGCCCACGAAGAACACAGCGCACGCAAGCACACTCACCAGCACCAACGCCGCCATCGGCTCGATCTTCACATCCTTGCCGCTGGTCAGCACCACGATCACCACGCCGATCAATGCCACGGCGAGGCCGGTCAGGGAGCGTGGCGACAGGCGCTCACGCAGCCAGATGGCCGACAACGCCGCCGTGGTCGCCGGCACCAACGAGATCAGGATGGCTGCCGTGCCACTGGCAACGCGCGTTTCTGCCGTGTTGAGGCACAAGTGGTACACGGTGAGGCCAATCAAGCCGAGCGCTGTCAGCTGCGGCCAGTCGCGCCGTGCCGGCAGCGGCACACGCTTCACCACCAGTAGCACGGCGAAACACAGCGAGCCGATGGCGAGGCGCGCCAGCGCCACTTCGCCGGGCGTGAACGAGGCTAGCGCATAGGCGATCGCGGCGTAGGCCGACGACCAGGTAAGCAGGGCGATGCCGATAAAAGCGAGGGCACGCCCGTCCAGGCGTTCCGGGGTCTGCATGGGGAAGATTCCGGTGGAGGGAAACGTGTGCATCGTAAATCGGGCAGCGGTACGCATGAATGATGGATCAGCGTAGGATGTTGATGTTTCGCCAACGATCGAAATGTCCATGAACGCTGTCACCTTTGAATCGAAACCGATTTGGGACGCCACGGATTGGCAACTGCTGGAGGCCCTACAGCAGGACGCTCGCCTGGGCTACGCGGAGCTGGGACGCAAGGTGCGCCTGTCCGCACCTGCCGTGGCAGAGCGCGTAAAGCGGCTGGAGGAAGCCGGCGTGATCACCGGGTACCGGGCGGTGGTGAACCCGCGCAAGCTGGGCTATGAGATCGACGCGATGATCCGCCTGCGCTGTGACGGCGGCATCTGCGCACGCGTGGGCTCGCTGGTCGCGGACATTCCCGAAGTGCTCGACTGCCGCCGCCTGGCCGGCGAAGATTCCGCCCTGCTGCACGTGGTGGCCATGTCCATTTCCCATCTCGAGTCGGTGTTGGACCGCCTGCTGAAAATTCACGCCAGCATCAGCACCACAACCCTGGTGGTCTTGCAGACGCCGCACGAAAACCGGCCGCTGACGCGCACGATGTGGAATACGGCGCGTACTTTCCTCGAGGACTAGGGGCAACTTTCGCTCCAATCAACTATTAGCGTGACGTAGTTCACATATTCAAAATCGACGCATATCGATCGGCATAGTTATTGCCTAGCCCTTCGCATGAAAAGGGAATGTTGAAGAAGCGGTTTTTGCAATAAATATTCGAAGGCGCAGAACCTTACGGAGGTAGGCGCGGGTCGATTGAGTTAGGATGTCCTGTGTTTTGGGGGCATGCCTGGCATCTCAGGGGGCTCCAGTTCTGTTCTGTTCGGCCGATCAGGAACGGACGGTTTGGAAGGGAAGCTCCATCCAGCGGGGGTTGGACATGCAAAAGGGAACAGGGGTGACCTTCTGGCTCCGCCAGATCGCGATGGCCGTGGCCTATGCCATGGTCGTGTCACTCTTTCGTCAACTGTCGATCTCACATTGGCTGCTCTTGTGCGGTTTGCATTTGTCCGCGCTGCTGCTGGTGCCCTATCGCTATTGGGTAGCGCTGCTGGTTGGCGAAACGGTGTCGCTGACGTATCTGAGCATTACGTGTCTTGACCAGCTCGGGCTCGCCTGGTCGCTCTGCAATCTGGTGCCATCAATCGCATTCGCGATGCCCGTGGTCTATCTGTGCCGCGAACGCTGGCAGGTCTTTCCGTCCCGGACGACTATCAACATGGGCGCGCTGCTCGTGTGTTCACTGTTGGTGGCTGCGCTGAGGACGGCGTACAGCCTAGGCCTGGTGTCGACGACCAAGCTTCCTGAAGGCTACCCCCCCCTCGACTACGGATTTCTGGCCGGCCAGTGGATGCTCGGCAATTACATGGGCGTCCTGACTGTCGTGCCGTTCGTGCTGGTGGTCCGTCAGGTGCTGCAAGAGACCACTTGGCGCGCGCTCGACACGCGCTTCATCAAGAGCCGGCTAGCTATGGAATGCGTCTTCCTGCTGGTGCCGATGTTGATCTTCCTGATGTGGATGGGTTTGAGTGCGTCACCCACCGCAAACACCCGCCAACTCGCCCAGATGGCGATGTTCCTGCCGGTATTGTGGCTCACGCTGCGCTACGGCTGGCAGGGCGCCGCCGTGGGCGGCACGCTGGCCAGCCTGGCGGTGGTCGTGTTGATGCCGGTGATGTTCGATCCTGGCACGCTGAACGCACAGGTTTTTATCGCGTTCATCATCTCGACCATGCTGATCATGGGCGCTCGCATCGGCGCGCTGGATCACCGGGCGCAACAAGAGCGCACCGATGTACGCATGGCGCTAGCGCTGGCGCAGCGCAATGTGCATCTCGGCGAAGTGCAGATGCGCATGACTTCGCAAGCGCTCGAACAAGTCCGCGAGTCGGTCCACTCGGTCTACAACATGATGCTCGGACGCCTGCATCACATGGGGCCGATCATTGATGATCGTAGCTACCGTCGGCAGGCACTGGTGGCACAGGACCAACTCTATCGCCTCGCTGATAGCCTGTGCCCGGTGACGAGCGAGCGCGGATTGTCCGCCGTGCTGCGCGAGGGCCCCATCGCCCGCGTACTGGACGAATCTGGCGTCACCTACTGGTGCGACCTGCGCGGGCCAGTGAGCATGCTCTCGGCAACCATCCAATTGGCCATCTATCGCCTCATCTGCGAGGCCATCGCTGATGGCTGCACTCGCAAGGACATCAGCGACATCCGCGTGCAGGTCCGCTGTGGCCAGCGCGGAGATCGTCGATGGAGCGTGGTGCGAATCAACCTGCGCTCCAAGCCCGAGCGGCTGGCAGACGTTCGATGGGACGAGCTGCTGCCGAGGGTACTTCGAACTGCCACCGGTCTCGGCTGGCCGGCTATCGAGGACCGCGCTGCCACTTTTGAGGGCAAGGCCCGCGAGCGCCTGATCTACGGCGGGCGCTGCATCAGCGTGATCCTGTTCGATCCGGAAGTCCCTGGCAGCGACGAGTGCTGCCAGGGTTGACCCCATCACGTCCTCACTGGGCGTGATTGCTGCACTGGACAGGATCGCAGGCAGCAGCTGACACCGCCCTGAGCTGCACCGTACCGTCCGTCTGCGGCGTCGCGGTGACCTGCACGGACGTGTCCTGATACACGGTGGTCGGCGCAGTGGCCGCCTGCGCTGCTGTCACCACGGCGGCAGGTTGCTGCGGCGTGGCAACCAGCTGCGCGAAAGCGCCGATCGGTAGCGTGATGAACTGGCCGTTGGCCGTACCGACCGCACCGATGACGTTGCCATTGATGTCATTGACCTGGACGTACTTGACGCCGCCGAGAACGAACACATAAGCGTGCCAGTTCGGGCTCGCGCTCACATCCGTGGTGTTCGGCCACGCTTGACCAAGACCGGTGGCTGCCGGCTGGGCAGCCATAGCTGCGCCCGATACACCGGCCAAGAGCAGACCCGCAAGCGCGGCACAACGCAGACGTGTGTTTGACATAGCCATTCCCCTCTCCGAGTAGTGATGACGCCTTGAGGCGCTTCCCGAATGTAGCACTAGCGCGCCTATCAAACAGAAGATCGCTGCAACAAATGGATTGGCCCTCTCTTTGCAGTGCCGCAGCCTCGTCCAGGCATCGACGAATGTCGAAAACGTATCGCCTCCCAACCAGTACTTTTGTCACGGTCGCGCCGTGACGGTGATACGCATACTCCAAGGTCGGCCACATCGTCGCGGTCACCACCCTGGGGAGTTTCATGCGTCGTCTTTTGTTTGTGCTGCTTGCCAGCAGTGTTGCCCTGTCACCCTGCACTCAACTACTGGCCAAGGACGCGCCCGCCAACAAGAAGGAAGTCGCCGGCAAAGACGAAGACGTCCAGGCGCCCAGCACTGAAACCGCGGTGCGAACAAAGCACAGCGCCAGCATCGGTGGCCACTCGGTCGCCTATACGGCGACAGCCGGCACGCTGATCATTCGCGACGACAAGGGTCAGCCGCAGGCCAGCGTGTTCTACGTGGCTTATACGGTGGACGGCGGCAAGTCGGAGAAGCGGCCCGTCACGTTCCTCTACAACGGCGGCCCGGGCTCCTCCAGCATGTGGCTGCATATGGGCTCGTTCGCGCCGGTACGCATTGAAACGGCCAGCCCCGCGGCCACCGCGCCAGCGCCGTACAAACTGGTCGCCAACAACGACAGCCTGCTCGACAAAACCGACCTTGTTTTCATCGACGCCGTAGGCGCCGGCTACTCGCGACCAGTCGGCAAGGCCGAGGGCAAGGATTTCTGGGGCGTGGATCAGGACGTGTCCGCGTTCAGCCGCGCCATCCAGCGTTACGTGACCATCAACAACCGCTGGAACTCGCCCAAGTTTCTCTACGGCGAAAGTTACGGCACCACGCGCTCGGGTGCGCTGGTGGATGCGCTGCAGGACAAGGGCATGTCGTTCAACGGCGTGATCCTGATGTCCACGATTCTCAACTACGGCGTGCGCATGCCGGGCTACGACGAGATGTACATCGGTTACGTGCCGAGCTATGCGGCTGCCGCGTGGTACCACAACAAGCTCGCCAACAAGCCCGCTGATCTCAAGACCTATCTTGACCAGGTGCGCGCATTCGCCCGCGGCCCATATGCCACTGCGCTGGCCAAGGGCCAGGACTTGCCGGCGGCGGAAGCCGATGCTGTGGCTCGACAGCTCGCCAGCTACACCGGCCTATCACCGGAGTACATCAAGGAAGCGAATCTTCGCGTCGAGCCCTCCCGCTTCCGCAAGGAACTATTGCGCGACCAGCGCCGCACCATCGGCCGCTACGACGCACGCTTCGAAGGCGTGGACGAGGATGCCGCCGGCGAAGTGCCGGGCTACGACGCCTCCGACGCCGGCATCAGCGGTGCCTTCGTCACTGCGTTCCATGACTACGTAAGCAGTCAGCTCAACTACCACACCGACCTCGACTACCGCCCCACCTTCAGCGACATCGGCAAGGACTGGGACTGGAAGCACCAGGCCGCCGGCATCAAGCGCCCGCTGCAAATGGCTTACGTCGCAGGCGATCTCGCACATGCCATGCGCACCAATCCGCATCTGCAGGTGTTGTCGGTGAACGGCTACTACGACTTTGCCACGCCGTTCTTCATCACCGAGTACGACCTGTCGCACATGAACCTCGAGCCGGCGCTGCGCGGCAACGTGCACTACCTGTACTACCCCTCGGGCCACATGATTTATCTGAACACCGAGGCGCTGCAGCAGCTCAAGGGCGACCTGTCCCGCTACTACGACGACACCACCCACTCCTGATTTCGCGCCGTACCGGAGACATTCCCCATGCGCCACATGCCATTCGCCTCGCTCGCCTTCGCCACGCTACTGGCCTTGGGCAGCCTGCCGCTGCACGCCGCCGACGACACCAAGGACGCGCCCAAGGCGCAGTCGGACAAGGGCGACAAGGACAAGAACGACAAGAACGCCGGTGACGAGCAGCCCATCCCTGCCGAGCGCACGGTGGTGACCAAGCACAGCGTGCGCATCGGCAACCGCACGGTGAACTATCAGGCCACCGCCGGCACGCTGCTGATCCGCGACGACAAGGGCAAGCCGACGGTGAGCTTCTTCTATGTCGCGTACACCGCAGACGGCGGCAAAAGTGGCAAGCGCCCGGTGACGTTCTTTTACAACGGCGGCCCGGGTTCCTCGTCCATGTGGCTTCACATGGGCTCGTATGGCCCCGTGCGCGTGGCCAACGATGGCGACAAGCCCATTCCGCCCGCACCGTATCGCTGGGTGCCGAACGAATACAGCCTGCTCGACAAGAGCGACCTGGTGTTTATCGACGCGCCGGGCACTGGCTATTCGCAGCTGGTGGGCAAGGCGGAAGGCAAGGATTTTTGGGGCGTGGACCAGGATGCCGACGCCTTCACCAAGTTTGTCACCCGCTACGTCAGCGCCAACAATCGCTGGAACTCGCCCAAGTTCCTGTTCGGCGAAAGCTACGGCACCACGCGCTCGGCGGTGCTGGTGAAGTCGCTGCAGGAAAAAGGCATGGAGTTCAACGGCGTCGTGCTGATGTCATCGATTCTCGACTTTTCGGTGGCCGCACCCGGCATCGATCACGGCTACATCGTGAACCTGCCGACCGAGGCGGCGATTGCGTGGTATCACAACAAGGTGCCGAACAAGCCATCGGACATCAGCACGTTCCTGGCCGACGTGCGCCGCTTCGCCTCGGGCGATTACACGCAAGCCCTGGCCAAGGGCGACGCCATCGACCCGGCCGAAGCCGACCGCATCGCCAACCAGATGAGCCGCTACCTCGGCCTGTCGCCGCAATACATCAAGGAAGCCAATCTGCGCGTCGGCCCCAGCCGCTTCCGCAAGGAGCTGCTGCGCGACCAGCGCCTGACGGTTGGACGTCTGGACGGCCGTTTCCAGGGTATTGACCCGGATGCTGTGGGCGAGACGCCTGATGGCGATACCGCCAGCGATGCCATCACCGGCGCCTACGTGGCCACATTCAACCAGTACGCAGCAACCGAGCTCAAATTCACCGAGGATCGCCCCTACCTGCCCAACAACTACGCCGCCGTCGGCAAGACGTGGGACTGGAAGCGCAAGAAGAGTGACGGCTGGCTACAGGCCACTTACGTGGGTGACGACCTGGGCGATGCCATGCGCCGCAACCCGAACCTGAAAGTATTCTCGGCCAATGGCTACTACGACCTGGCCACACCGTTCTACGCCACCGAGTTCGATCTTTCGCATCTGGGCCTGGAGCCCGCACAGCGCAAGAACATCTCGTTCGGCTTCTATTCCTCGGGCCACATGATCTACATCGATCAGAAGTCGCTGGAACAGAGCAAGGCAGACCTGTCCCGCTTCTACGACAATGCTGCGCCGTGAGCAAACCGCCTCCGCCAAAAGGCGCTGACGGCGACGGCGAACAACCGCTCGATCCATCGCGACGCCGCCTGCTCGGTGGCCTCGCACTCACGGGCGCCGCACTGGCGGTGGGCGGACGCGAGGCGTTCGGCGGCGACCTTCCTACCGCGATGCATGCCGCATCCAAACCGCTGGATGTTGCCTTGCGGCAGCATATCCAGCAGGTCGTGGTGATCTATGCGGAGAACCGCAGCTTCAACAATCTGTTTGCCAACTTCCCCGGCGTCGAGAAACCGCTCAGCGCGCTCACGCCGCAGCAGTATCAGCAGCGCGATCGCGACGGTTCGCTGCTGAAGACCTTGCCGCCCATCTGGCACGGCCTGGCCCCGCACAAGCAGGTAGTGAACCATCGCAGTTACCAGGTGATGCAGGACGACCTCAACGGACTACCGAATGCACCATGGGCTCTGCGCACCGGCAGCGGCGAGCCGTTGCCGCACGGGGTGGTCACGCGCGACCTGGTGCATCGCTTCTACGAGAACCAGCAGCAGATCAACGGCGGCAAGAACGACGGCTTCGCAGCCTGGGGCGACACCGGCGCGATGGTCATGGGCTACTACGACAACAGCGCGTCAAACCTGCGGCTATGGCAGCTCGCACGCCAGTACACGCTGTGCGACAACTTCTTCATGGGCGCTTTCGGCGGTTCGTTCCTCAACCACCAGTATCTGGTCGCTGCACAGCCGCCGCTTTATCCGAACGCGGACCAGAGCCCGGCGCGCTTCAATATTGCCGTCTCCGAAAGCGGCGCGCCCACCGACACCCGCTTGAAGCTTGCTGACGATTCGCCGCGTAGCGCGATGGACGGCCGGCCGAAATTCGCTTCACGCAGCTCGCTCACGCCCGACTTCTATGCGGTGAACACGATGTCACCGCCCTATGCACCCAGCGCCACCACATCGGGTAGCAACCCCACGCTCGCCGACGAGGACAGCCCGAATACGCTGCCACCGCAGGCGCACAAGACGATTGGTGATGTGCTTTCCATCGCAGGCGTGGATTGGGCCTGGTATGCCGGCGCCTGGCAGCTGGCGCTGGACGGCAAGGGCGATGGTGACGAGAAGCAGTTTCCGCAGCGACCCAACTTCCAATTTCATCATCAACCGCTCAACTACTTCAAGAGTTTCGCACCGGGCACCGAGGCACGCGCGAAGCATCTGTGTGATGCGGGCGTAGGCGAGACGGCGCAAACCAATCGCTTCCTCGCCGATATCGAGGCCAATCGCCTACCCACGGTGACCTTCTACAAGCCGCAGGGCGATCTCAACATGCACGCCGGCTACTCGGACGTGGATGCCGGCGACCGTCACATCATGCGCATCGTCGACAGCTTGCAGAAGTCGCCTTCGTGGAAGCACACGCTAGTGATCATTACCGTCGATGAAAACGGTGGCTGGTGGGACCACGTCGCGCCGCCCAAGGGCGACCGCTGGGGGCCGGGATCACGCATTCCCGCCATCATCGTGTCGCCGTTCGCCAGGAAGGGTCACGTGGACCACACCATCTACGACTCCGGCTCCATCGCGCGTTTCCTCACCCGTCGCTTTGGCCTGGAAAAACTACCCGGGCTCGCCATGCGCGAGCAGGCGATGATCGCTGCCGGTGGACCGCCACCGGGCGACCTGACCGGCACGCTGAATTTTGAAGGCTGAGCAACACCGGTCGCGCATGCCTTGCGCCACCGGTGTCTTCACTGCTCCCAACGAACATACCCCTCACATTTCCGGTGCCATACTTCTGACTCACATTCAGGGAGAGAGCACCGCCATGCGCCACACCCGCCCGATCCTTGCTGCACTCGTTGCATTGGCCACCGCTACCGCCGGCCACGCGCAGATTGGCCTCGGCAATATCGCCAATACCGCAGACACCGCGTCGAAGAATTTCGATATCGCCGACAAGAACCACGACGGCCTGCTTAGCAAGGAAGAGGCCGAGAAGGGGCCGGTGCCGTTCATCCGCGCGCATTTCGACAAGATCGACAAGGAACACCGCGGTCTGGTGTCCAAGCAGGACGTAAAGGATTACTTCCAGGCGCTAAACAAGAAGCCCGATCAGAAGCCCGCGCCGGCGGCGGCAAGCTCCGGCTACTGAGGTTCGTGCGGCGGTCGGTTATCGCCGGGGGTGACCATCTGCACCGGCAACCGTCCGCTCGCCGGTGGCATACTCGGCGCTTCCGCTGATGGAGCTACCCCGATGCGCCCGTTCCACGTCCTTGCCTTCGGCGCCCTCGTGCTGCCGCTGAGCGCCTTCGCCGCCGACCCGCATTCGTATGCCCAGCCCGACCAGGTGCGCGTCACCCATCTGGACCTGGACCTGAAGATCGACTTCCCGCACAAGCAGCTCAATGGCCAGGCCACGCTGAAGCTGGATTGGAAAGATGCCAAGGCACAGTCGCTGGTGCTCGATACGCGCGACCTGAAGATCGCCAGCATCGAAGGCATCGACGCAGCCGGCAAGGCGAGTGCGCTGAAGTACGCGCTGGCGCCACGTGACAAGGAACTGGGCAGCAAGCTCACCATTGCCACGCCGCAGCATCCGGCGCAGGTGCGCATCGTCTACTCCACCGTGCCCACTGCGTCGGGCCTGCAGTGGCTGACGCCGGAGCAGACCGCGGACAAGGAACTGCCTTTCATGTTCTCGCAGTCCGAATCCATCCACGCGCGCTCGTGGGTGCCGCTGCAGGATTCGCCGGCCATCCGCTTTACATATAACGCCCACGTCACCGCACCGCAGGACGTGCGCGTGGTGATGAGCGCAATCAATGATGCAAAGCATCCACTGAACGGCGACTACTCATTCAACCAGCCGCATCCGATTCCTTCCTACCTGCTGGCCATCGGCGCGGGTGACATCGCTGCGAAGGAAACCGGTCCGCGTTCGGCCGTCTATGCGGAACCGAGCGTGGTCGGCAAAGCCGCCAAGGAATTCGAGGACACCGAGAAGCTGATCGCGTCGGCCGAGAAGCTGTACGGCCCGTATGCATGGGATCGTTACGATCTGCTGGTGCTGCCGCCGTCGTTCCCGTTCGGCGGCATGGAAAACCCGAACATGACGTTCGCCACGCCGACGTTGTTGGTAGGCGACAAGAGCCTGGTCTCGGTGATCTCGCATGAGCTGGCCCATTCGTGGTCCGGCAACCTGGTGACCAGCGCCGCGTGGCGCGACATCTGGCTCAACGAAGGTTTCACCACCTACGTGCAGGGCCGCATCACCGAGGCCGTATACGGCAAGACACTCGCCGACGAAGAGGCATTGCTGTCGGCTCGCAATCTGCAGAAGACCATCGGCGAAATGCCGACCAACGCGCAGCGACTGGCACCCGAGCCGCGCGGCATCGGCGCCGACGATTCGATCTCCGAAGTTCCCTACGACAAGGGTTCGTGGTTCCTGCGCACGCTGGAACGGCGCTTCGGCCGCGACACCTTCGACACGTACCTGAAGGGCTATTTCGCGCACTTCGCGTTCCAGAGCATCAACACCGAGCAGATGCTGGACTACCTGAAGGCCAATTTGTTCGACAAGAACCCGGGCAAGATGAGCTGGGATGAAGTGAAGGCCTGGGTGTACGAACCGGGTATTCCGAAGAACGCTCCGTTGCCCGACTCGCCGCGCTTCGACTCCATCGACAAGGAACGCGCCGCATTCCTCGGTGGCACGCTCGCTGCCGACAAGCTCGATGCCAAGGGTTGGAACACGCAGGAATGGATGTACTTTCTCGACGGCCTGCCGGACGCGACGCCGCTGGACAAGATCAAGCAGATCGATGCCACCTGGCACCTTACCGGCACGCCCAATGCCGAGATCGGCATGCGCTGGTACAGCCACGCCGTCGCCGCCGGTGACAAGGACGTGTGGAGCGCCGCCGCTGAGCACATGACGCGCATCGGTCGCCTGTATCTCACCATGCCGCTGTACAAGGCCTTCGCCAAGACGCCGGACGGCCTCGCCTATGCCGAGCAGGTCTACGCCAAGGCCAAGGCCGGCTACCACCCGATGACCCAGGGCGCGGTGGAAGCGGTGTTCGCCAAGGCAAAGAAGAAGAACGCCAAGTAAGCCGCTCGCGCGCCTCCTTGCAAAAGGAGGCGCGCGTCGCCATCGATGGTTGCGCCCCCTCATCCCGATTCCGACATGACATCCAAAGCCACTATGCCCAAGCCTGTTTCCACGCGCCCGCTATGGCAGCGACTGGCCTTGCGCCGGCTCAAGTTCTTCGCCTTCGTGGCGGCGCTGCTGGCGGTGCTGCTGGGCGGCTCTTACCTGTTCGCGCCGCAGTGGCTGATGCAAGCCGACGTCAAGCGGCAAGCGGTGGCCGCGCACGTCGAGAAACATTCGGTGCAGGTGGGCGATACGAAGTGGGTGTATTTCGAAGGCGGACAGGGTCCGACACTGGTGCTGCTGCACGGCTTCGCCGCCAGCAAGGAAGTGTGGCTGAAGCAGGCGGAATTGTTGACGCCGCATTTCCATGTCATTGCGCCGGATCTGCCCGGCTGGGGCGAGTCCTCTCGCGTCGAGGGCGCCAGCTACAACATCGACGCCCAAGTGGCACGATTCCAAGGTTTCGTCGATGCACTGCACCTGCCGCGCTTCGTGTTGATCGGCCACTCGATGGGTGGCGCCATCGCCGGCGTCTATGCCGCCGAGCACCCTGAGCACGTGGCCGAGCTGGCCTTGTTCGACTCGTTCGGCCTCAAGACCAACGAAAATGACTTCGCCCGCGAGGCGATGGCCGGCAAGAACCCATTCAAGTTCGACAACCGCGAGGAGTTTGAGCGTGCCACCGCACTCGCCTTCGCCAAGCCGCTGTCGTTGCCGGGTCGCTTCGAGGACGTGTTGATCAAGCGCAACCAGGTCGATCGCGCCTTTATCGACCGCACCTTCAACGAACTGCGTGAGCCCTCGCAATACCTTTCCGTGCAGAGCCGGCTCGGCCAGCTGGAGATGCCCGTGCTGGGCCTGTGGTGTCACGACGACAAGATCATCGATATCTCGGCGCTGGACAGTCTGCGCGATGGTCTGAAGAACGCCAGTGCGATCAGCACCAGCACCCTGAACGGGTGCAACCACATGCCGATCCTGGAGAAGCCCGAAGAGACGGCGCGCATCCTGACGGCGTTTGCGTTATCGCACTGAACCCTTGCCAGACCTGCCACGCGCCCGTCGCGTGGCGTTTCCCCCGGCAGGCGCCGCTCGTCTTGCCAGCTTCAGCGGGTGGTGTAGGCTAGCTCTGGGGAATCCAGGGGAAGTGCTATGCGCTGGCTGCTATGCGTGGTCATCGCCTTTGCGTTGCTGGCCGCTCAGTCGGCC
Source organism: Dyella sp. OK584 (assembly GCF_057787755.1). NCBI lineage: Bacteria > Pseudomonadati > Pseudomonadota > Gammaproteobacteria > Lysobacterales > Rhodanobacteraceae > Dyella > Dyella sp. OK584. The sequence continues at coordinate 1,288,443 of NZ_CM173542.1, read as the reverse complement.
GTGGCGGGCGACCTTTCGGTACGTGTGCTGGACGAGGCTCATCGCCCCGTCAGTGATGCTGTTGCCACACTGACGCCGGACGTCGCCGCTGCGTCGGCTTCGGCGCCGTCACCCGCAGTCAAGGTCGTCGACCAGAAAGACGAAACCTTCCTGCCCTACGTGCAGGTGCTGCAGCCCGGCAATGCCGTGGTATTTCGCAACAGCGACACCACGCGCCATCACGTGTACTCGTTCTCGCCGGCGAAGGCGTTCGAGTTCGTGCTGCGCCCCGGCGAAAGCTCGCCGCCGCTGACGCTCGATCGCGTGGGCATTGCCGCCGTGGGCTGCAACATCCACGACCACATGATCACCTATCTCTACGTCTCCGATGCACCCTATGTCGCGGTGACGGGACACGACGGCAGCATCACGTTTCCCCAGCTGCCGCCCGGACGCTACACGTTGCATCTGTGGCATCCGCAACTGCATCCGGGGCGTCCGGAGATCACGCAGGTGGTGCAAATTGCCGGCAACGCCGCGCCTGCGCCGCTCACTTTCACTTTGTCACTGCTTCCGGATCCGCGCATGCCGATGGATCGCGAACACATGCAGTACTGATCGCCATGGCCGCCCTCGGGTTTCGCATGCGGCTGACCCTGTTTGTCGTGACGACCATCGTCGCGATACAGGTGATCACGGCCGTGCTCGTCACCCAGATCACCCGTCGCCAGCTGATTGCCGAAGGCGAGCGCCAGCTGACCGTCTCCGCTGACGCTTTCATCGGTCAGCTTGATGATGTCTCCACGCGCGTCGCCGAGAGCGTGCAGATCCTCGCGCTCGACTATGCCTTGCGCGCCGCCATTGCGCAGCACGATCGCGACACCGTGCTTTCGGTGCTGCGCAATCATGGCCGCCGCGTTGGAGCAACGCGCATGCTTATGATCGGCCTGGACGGCTCCATCCAGGCCGACACCGCCGCCAACGCGCCGACACTGCAGCGATTTCCTTTTCCCGACTTGCTGGACAGCGCCTTCAGCCATCGCACGGCCGCCGTGGTCGCGCTCGACGGCAAGGCCTACTGGATGGTCGTCGTGCCGATCTACGCGCCGCAGCCGGTTGCGCTGGTGGCGGCGGGCATTCCGATGGACGACGCCTTCCTCGCGCGCATGCTGCATCTGTCGGCCTTGCCGACCGATATCCAGCTGATCGCGCAAACGCCACCATCACGATGGGAGGTGGTCGCCAGCAGCCAGGCACGCGTGAACCTGCTGGGTGGCGTGGTCGCCGCGGGCCGCACACCCACCGCGAAGCCGACGCTGGAGATGGTCGACGGGCGTGAATACCTCTTGTTGATGCGCGCCTTGAGCCGGCCGCACGAAAGCCGTTCGGTGCAGGCACTGATCGGCTACTCGCTGGACGATGCGCTGCGGCCGTATCGCTCCGTGCTGTCGACCTGGCTTGGCCTGCTGGCGCTTGGTTTGCTTGCTGGCCTGCTTGGCGCCTGGTTGATCGCACGCGGCGTCTCCCGCCCGGTGGAGGCGTTGGCTGCGTCGGTGCGACGGATCGAACGTGGCGATTACAGCGTTGCGCCGCGCATGGGCCGCAATGACGAGCTGGGGCAGCTGGCCGACGCATTCAGCGCCATGACCCAGGCCATCCGCCAGCGCGAGGAGCGCATCCGTTTCCAGGCGCTGCACGATGCGGTCACTGAGCTACCCCATCGCAACGCGGCCGAAGTCTTCATCCAGCAAAGCGTGCACGAACACGCCAGCGGCGCGCTGCTGATGGTGGGCCTGACGCGCATGCCCGAGATCATCAAGACCGTCGGCCACGCGCTGGGCGACCGGCTGATGCGCGATGCCGCGCTGCGTATTCAGGCGGTAACCCGCGGCTTTGTCGCCCGCGCGTCCGATGCCACCTTCCTGATCTGGTTGTCGGATGCGGACCGGGGAACCGTGATTGCGCTCGCCCTGCAACTGCTGGAAGTGCTCAACAAGCCTTATCAGGAACCGGACATATCGGTCGATACGACGCCGGCGGTGGGCATCGCCCAGTATCCCGAGCACGCTGGCACCGCCAGCGAGCTGCTGCAGCGCGCCGAAGTGGCCGTGCTGGCCGCGCTGCGCGTGCCGGAGGCGGTGGCCTTCTACGACGCTGCCAACGATCCGCATCGCCCGGAGCGCCTCTCGTTGATGGGCGATCTGCGTGATGCCATTGCGCGCAACGACGTCGCGCTGCATTACCAGGCCAAACTCAATCTTCGCAGCGGCGTCATCGACGGCGCCGAAGCACTGATCCGCTGGCAGCATCCAAGGCTGGGCGTCGTTCCGCCGGATGCTTTCATCACGCTGGCCGAGGAAACCGGCAACATCCACCGCGTGACGCGTTGGGTGCTCGCCACGGGCGTGGCCCAATTGCAACGCTGGTCGGCGCAGGGGTTGAACCTGCGCCTTGCGGTGAATCTCTCCGCGCGCGACCTGCAAGACCTGGAGCTGCCGCGACGTATCGCGGATCTGCTTGCGCTGCACCGCGTGAAGGCCGAATGGCTGCGACTGGAAATCACGGAGAGCGCTGTGATCGGCGAGCCCGCCGTGGCCATCCAAGTCCTGCGCGAGCTGGCCGATCTGGGTCTAAGCATCGCCATCGATGATTTTGGCGTAGGCGAGTCGTCGCTTGCCTATCTGCGCAAGCTGCCCGTGCACGAGTTGAAGATCGACAAGATGTTCGTACAGCGGCTCGGCACGGAAACGGAAGATCGCATGATCGTCCGCTCCATCGTGGAACTCGCGCATCGCCTGGGTTTCGGCGTGACAGCCGAAGGCGTGGAAGACGCCGCGGCACTGGCCTATCTCACCGATATCGGCTGCGACTACGCCCAGGGTCATTTCATCGCCGCAGCCATGCCAGCGGAACACCTCGCCAGTTTCGTGGCGCGGTACGGCGTGGAACACACCGGGTGAGGCACGCGCCCCGTGTCGCCATGGCATGGATCATCCTGGCGGCATCGCGCGTGGCCGCTGCGCAGGACATCTCGCTTCATGCCTATGTGGATGCGCGCCTCGTGGCCGCACCCGATGCGCTGAGTTGGACCCAGGGCGGTGTCGGCAAGACACGCTTCGGCAACGGCGACGACGGATTCCAGTTCGGCGGCGGCGCATTGGCTGTCGCCCTGCAGGCCACGCCATCGCTGCTCGCGTTTGCGGACGTGCAATACCAGACCACCGACCGGCACACGCTCGACGTCATCGAGGCGTATGTCCGGTACCGGCCAGTGTCCACTACTGCCTGGCGCGGATCGATCAAGCTCGGCGCCTTCATGCCGCCCGTGTCGCTGGAGAACGACGCCGTCGGCTGGACCAGCCCGTGGACCATCACGCCATCGGCCATCAATAGCTGGGTTGGCGAGGAATTGCGGGCGAAAGGCGCGCAGGGCCAACTCGAATGGCGCGGCAACCAGCAGACGCTCGAATTCGGCGGTGCGCTGTTCAAGGGCAATGACCCCACGGGGACGCTGCTGGCCGTGCGCGGCTGGTCGCTGAGCGACCTCACCTACGGCATCGGCAGCACGCTGCGAGAGCCGGATGCGTTCGTGCGCGCCTTCGGCGATCCGGACCGCCCGCGCTACAACCCGTTCCAGGAAATCGATGGACGCTGGGGCTGGTACGCCAACCTCGCATGGCGCTCCAGCGAGTATGGTCAGTTGACCTTGATGCGCTACGACAACCGCGCCGACCCGGCCGCCCATACCTCCTCCGATGGCTCGGCCGACGTATTCGCCTGGCATACCTATTTCTGGAGTGCAGGCGCACGCACCGATACGGGAGCAGTGACCTGGATCGTGCAAGCGATGGATGGCAGCACCGAGATCGACCCTACGCCCGGATTCCACCTGGAGACGCGCTTTCGCTCCGCCTTCGTGCTCGCTGGATGGAATCGCGGCGCATGGCGGCCGGCGCTGCGGTTGGAACACTTCAGCACGGGCGACTATCGCAACGGTGTCTACGCCAGCCAGGGCGAGAGCGGCAACGCGATCACCGCCGCACTGAACTGGCGACCGCATGCATGGCTTCGCCTGACGGGTGAAGTTCTTCATGTCGAAGGCTCGCGCTCGGCGCTGCGCGTGCTGGGCCTGCCCACGCGATACAACGATACGCAGGCACAGTTGAGCGTGCGGCTGATCTACTGAAGACAGTCGCCGCTGTCAGTCGGCGACGTCGGCGATCAAGCGATCCAGCTCCGTCTTCAGCCATGCGCCGTTCAAGCGCAGCCAGTCGCGCTGTTCGCGCCAATCCGGGAAGAGGCCTTCCACCTGCGCCCAGAAACGCGGCGCGTGGCTACGCACCTTGAGGTGACATAGCTCGTGCGCGAGCACGTAGCGCAGCGCGGCCGGCGGCGCGAGCGCCAGCGCGAGATCGAGGTTGATGCGGTCGCGCGTATCGAGGCTGCCCCACAGGCTCTTCATCGGCCGCACACGCAACGCGGTGGGCGCGAGTCCCAGCATCGGCACGTAGCCAGCGAGCCAGCGCGACACATCACGACGTATCTGCGTTTCGAAGAATGACGCGAGCAGGCCGCGCGCTACCGGCAAGGCCCGCGTATGCGGCCGAGGTATCACCAACGTCAATGCGCCCTCGCTCGCCTCCACGCGTGGATACGGACCTTCGGCCCAATCCAGCTGCACCGTTTCGCCGCGTAGGGGAAATTCGGTGGGTGTGCCCTGGCGCAATGGCGGCAATGGTTTGACGATGAGATGCAGCTCGTCGAGTTTGCGCTCCAGCCAATCGGCGTGGTGGCGAAGGAAAGCACTGACCTGAGCGGGATGCGTGCCGTGCGGATACGAAACACGCGCGCCCTTGGGCGTCACGGTGAGGCGCAAGCGGCGCGCGCGCGGATGCGCGGATTTCAGCACGCGTATCGTGCTACCACTTGCAGTGGCCAGTTCCAGCCAATCGCCTTCGAGATGCTGCGTCATGTCCCGCCCTAATGCTCTGGCGTCCAGGCCGGAAGTGTCCCTCAGACTATGTGGGGGGAGCATGCAGGCTTCGCAAGACGGGCCGGTGACCGCCATCCCCTGGCCGAACGGCCAGGGGGAGACGGGCGGCCTCAGGCCTCGGCCGGCCGCGGCAGGCCGAACCATTCCTCCAGCTTGCCCAGCAGCCGCTCAACCTCGAGCGTAAGCAGGGCAAAGGTGGCGTCGGCCTCGGCGGCGGCGTCCGGGTGGCTATCTCCCAGCTCGTCAACGACCACGTCGAGGAACTTCAGCTTGCGCACGATCAGGTCCTCGCCCAGCACGAAGCTCATACGCTCATCGAAGGTGAGACCGAGCTGAAACACCTGTTTGCCGTTGCGCAGGTGTTCCTTCACTTCCTCGCTGTCCAGGTCCTGGCGGCGGCACTTGGCAATGGCGCCGGTCGCCGAGGCCGCGTCACGCAGCTCGACCTCATCGCCCAGGGCCAGGCCAGCCGGCAGGTTGCCGCTGGCGAGCCAGTCGGTCATCAGCACGCGCGGGCCCTCCTCGGGCGCCAGCGGCACCGCCGGGAAGCTGCCCAGCGCCTCGCGCATCTGGGTCAGGGTGTTCTCGGCCGACTTGCGGCTGGAGGTGTCCAGCACCAGCCAACCGTGCTTCTTGTCCACGTAGGCCTTCATGCGCGAGCTGCGGATGAAGGCGCGCGGCACCAGTTCGGTAAGCACGTCTTCCTTGAGCCGCTTGCGCTCGCGACCACCGACCTTGCGGCCTTCTTCTTCGGCGATCTTCTGCACACGGCGGTGAAGTTCGTCGTTCACCACCGAACCTGGCAGCAGCTTGTCCTCACTGCCTACGGTCACCATGGTGCAAGCGTTGACGGCATGGGTGAGCAGCGCTTCCTCGCCACGACCCACCGGCGGGACGAAACCCTTGGTGCCCATTTCCATCGGCCCGCACGGGCGCAGGCGGTGTTCGCCCAGCGCCTCGTCCAGGCGGTTCAGATCTTCGGCAACGGCGGGGGAAAAGCGGAACAGTGTGAGATTGCGGAAAAACATTTGGTATCCGTTCTTATTTGCCGTCATCCCGGCTCGGGCCGGGATCCAGCGTTGTTATCGGTGCGCAAAGGCACTGGATCCCCGCTTTTGCGGGGATGACGGTGAGGTGGCTTGAAGGCTTAACGGCTGATCGCGGCGACCGCGTTCACCACCGTGTCCAGGTTCACACGGTTCAACGCCGCCACGCAGATGCGGCCGGTGCCGATGGCGTAGATGGCGTACTCCTCGCGCAGGCGATCCACCTGGGCCTTGCTCAGGCCCGAGTAGGAGAACATGCCAGCCTGCTGCTGGATGAAGCCGTACTGCGGCGCACCCGCCGCGGCCAGCTTCTCCACCATGCCGGCGCGCATCGCGTGGATGCGCTCGCGCATCTCGCCCAGCTCCTGCTCCCACATCGCGCGCAGCTCGGTGCTGTTGAGCACGCCGGCCACCAGCGCGCCACCGTGCGTGGCAGGGCTGGAGTAATTGGAGCGGATGGTGCGCTTGACCAGCGACTGCACGCGCAGCGCCTCGTCGCGGTCTTTGCCCACCACGGACAGCGCACCCACGCGCTCGCCATACAGCGAGAACGACTTGGAGTACGAATTGGCCACCACGAACGATTCCAGTCCCGACGCGGCAAACAGGCGCACGGCGATGGCGTCGGCGTCGATGCCTTCGTCGAAGCCCTGGTAGGCCATGTCGATGAAGGGCATCAGGCCACGCTCTTTCACCAGGTCCACCACTTGCTGCCACTGTTCGGCGTTGAGATCCACGCCGGTGGGGTTGTGGCAGCAGGCATGCAGCAACACCACCGTACCCGGCTCAAGCTTGCCGAGGTCGGCCAATATGCCGGCAAAATCCAGACCGTGCGTGGCGGCGTCGTAGTACGCGTAATCCACTACTTCGAAACCGGCAGCGGTGAACACCACGCGGTGGTTTTCCCAGCTTGGGCTGCTGATCGCCACCTTGGCCTTGGGCAGCACCTTCCTCAACAGGTCGGCACCGATGCGCAGCGCGCCGCTGCCGCCAATGGTTTGCGAGGTGGTCACGCGGCCGGCTGCCAGCAGCGGCGAATCCTCGCCGAACACCAGTTTCTGGGTGGCGATGTCGTAGGCCACCAGGCCGTCGATCGGCAGGTAACCGCGCGGCTTGGCTTCCAGTGCCAGCGCCTGCTCCACCTCGCGCACGGCGCGCATCAGCGGGATGCGGCCCTGCTCGTCGTAGTAGATGCCCACGCCCAGATTGACCTTGCCCGAGCGGGTGTCGGCCAGATAGGCCTCAGTGAGTCCCAGGATCGGATCGCCCGGGGTCATTTCAACGGATGCAAAGAGAGACACGGCGTTACTCGACTGGTGGGTGATGGGGTTCAAGACTCGTCCGGCGTACCGGCAAGCCACTGGCACGCCTCGGCGCGTGGGGCATCTTCGCGCGCGCCCAGCGCGGCGAAGTCGAACAGCTTGCGGTCGGTGAGCTGGGAGGGTTGCACGCTACCCAGCGCGCGGAAAATGTTCTCGGCGCGCCCGGGTTGCGTCTTCTCCCAGTCCGCCATCATGCGCTTGACCGCCTTGCGCTGCAGGTTTTCCTGCGAGCCGCACAGGTTGCACGGAATGATGGGGAACTGACGCTCCTGGGCGTATTCCGCGATATCGCTTTCCTTGCAGTAGGCCAGCGGGCGGATCACGACGTGGCGACCGTCGTCCGAGCGCAGCTTGGGCGGCATGGCCTTGAGCTGCGCCTGATAAAACAGGTTGAGAAAAAACGTGCCGAGAATGTCGTCGCGATGATGGCCCAGCGCGATCTTGGTCACCCCGTTGTCCGCCGCCCACTGATACAGCGCGCCGCGCCGCAGGCGCGAGCACAGGCTGCACATGGTCTTGCCCTCGGGGATCACGCGGGTGACCGTGCTGTAGGTGTCCTGCTCGATGATGCGGAACGGCACGCCGCGCGCGGTGAGGTATTCCGGCAGCACGTGCTCGGGAAAGCCTGGCTGCTTCTGGTCCAGGTTCACCGCGATCAGCTCGAAGCGCACGGGGGCCTTGGCCTGCAGCGAGAGCAGCACGTCCAGCAGCGTGTAGGAATCCTTGCCGCCGGACAGGCACACCATCACCTTGTCGCCGTCCTCGATCATGTTGAAGTCGGCAACGGCCTGGCCCACCTGATGGCGCAGGCGCTTGGCCAGTCTGGCGGCCTCGTGGTGCTGCTTGCGGATGACGTCAGGCTGGGTGGACATGGTCGGGATCGTACGGGTCGGCCTCCCATTGTAGCGATCTGACCGCCCCGGGTCCGGCGGCGGTACACTGGAGGTCTTCCTTCCCAGTCGCCGTCGTCGTCATGCAGGTCCAGGACCAAGCCGAGATCGCCCATCTACTGGCTGAACTGCGCGTCGAGCACCGCGATCTCGACGTCGCCATCGAACACCTCGCCACCACGCTCAGCCGTGACGAGCTGCAAATCACCCGACTGAAGAAGCGCAAGCTGCTGCTGAAGGACCATATCGCGCGCCTGGAAAGCAGGCTGATCCCCGATCTGGACGCCTGACAAAGCGCGATTCAGGGCATAGCTACGGCGCAAGCCGAAAGCGTGCGGATGACCTTTCTGGCGAGGTCCCCTGAGCGATAAAGCGCCACGCGGCTCACCAAAACCCGGGATGCGACACCGCGCCCACCGATTGTTGCCGCCGCGGCAGGCTGCTTAAATGCCGCGTCATCGCCCTCCCTTTCACTGCCCGCGACTCGCTGGAGTCCCCATGCCCTCGCTCGCCCCGCTTCGTTTGGAAGACGACTACGTCGCGCTCGAACCGTTGACAGCACACCACGCGCCTGCGCTGGAATCGGCCGCTGCCGATGGCGAGTTGTGGAAGCTGTGGTTCACCAGCGCACCAGCCCCGGGAGAAGCGGCCGCCTATATCGCCAAGGCGCTGGAAGGCCAGACCAGCGGACTGATGCTGCCATTCATCGTGCGCGAAAAAAGCACCGGCGAGATCGTCGGCACCACCCGCTATTACGATTTCGTGCCAGAACTGCCGCGCATCGCCATCGGCTACACCTGGTACGCGAAACGATGGCAGAAGAGCCACATCAATACAGCCTGCAAGCGCCTGCTGTTCAGGCATGCCTTCGAAACACTCGGTTGCGTGGCGGTGGAGTTCCACACGGACCATCGCAACCTCGATTCGCAACGCGCCATTGAACGCCTTGGCGCGCATCGCGACGGCGTGTTGCGCGCCCACAAGCGCCGCCCCGATGGCACGCTGCGCGATACGGTGTGCTTCAGCGTGATCGCCAGTGAATGGCCGGATGTATCGCGCTGGCTAACCATGCGCCTGGAGCGACTGGCGGGCTGAGTACGCCTCACCTTTTGCCGCAGGAGCGCACCCTGTGCGCGACCGCAGAGTCACGTCGTTCCCGCAGCGCTGGATCCCCTTGGGGGATGGGCATAGCGCGCGCAGGGTGTGCTCCTATAGTGTTTCGTTACAGCAGGCGCCCGATCAGCCGGTCGAGTCGCACACGCCGCAGTCGACGCAACATGCGACGCACCTCTGGCGGATAACTGCGCGCACCCGGCAGCTCGCGGTACTGACTTAGTCGCGTGGCGTGCTGGCGCAAGGCCTCCCACTCGGCCTCATGCTGCGCAAGCAGCCGGTGCGACGGATCACGCAACAGCAGACCGTTCTCCAGATCTAGCGCCCACGCGCGCGGGTTCAGATTGTTGCCGGTGAGCACGGCCACATCTTCGTCCACCAACAGCCCCTTCAAGTGATAGCTGTTGTCGCCGTCACGCCACAACCACAGGTTGAGCTGGCCGCTGTCGATGGCCGCCTGATGCGACCGCGCGAAACGGCGCAAATTGCTTTCGTAGAGGTACGGCAGCATGCCGATGCGGTTGAACGGCTGATCGGGCGGGATGTAGAAATCGTTCGCCACCTTGTCGCCCACCATGACGTCCAGGCGACAGCCACGGCGCAGCAGCTGGCCAATCGCCGCGCGTACTGGCCGTGGCAGGTTGAAATAAGGCGTAAGCAGGATCACACGCTGACGGGCGCCGCGCAGCAGAGCGAGCAAAGTTTCGTTGAGCGCGTTGTCGCTGCGGCCAAATCCCACCAGCGGAATCACCGCCACTTCGCCTTCGCCCAGGGGCTCGTTGGCGCCTTCGTACTGCGCCTGCTGCAACGACTGGCGCAGGCGTCGGATCGGTTCCTGCAGCTCACGCGGCCGTGGCAGCGGCAGGCGGTCCAAGCGCGACACCGCATCGCTGCCCCCGAACTCGCGGCGTACGAAGCCGGCCATGCTGTCGGCCAGCGCGCGATGACGGATCAGATGGTAGCGATCCAGACGGTAGCGCCCGTGCTTGGCCAGGTAGACGTCGTTGAGGCTGGCGCCGCTATAGAGCACCGCGTCGTCGATGATGAAGCCTTTCAGATGCAGCACGCCGAACAACTCGCGCGTCTGCACCGGCACGCCGCGGATCACCACGCCCTCGCCGAGACGCTGCGCATATTCACGGTACATCGCTGCATTGCCTTCGCTGCCACCCTTGCCGATCAAACCACGCCGCGCGCGATGCCAGTCGACGTAGACCTCCACCACGAGTGTCGGCCGCGCCATGTGCGCGGCGTAGAGCGCATCGAGCACCTCGCGGCCGGCGTCATCGTCCTGCAGGTACAGCGCTACCAGCACGATGCGGTGTTGTGCCTGCGCAATGTGCGCCAGCAGCGTTTCGCGGAAGGTTGCCGGGCCGTCGAGGGTGGTTATCGCCGCGGCGGGCACCGCAAAATTCGCATAGCCGGACAGATCCAGCTCGCGATGGCGGCGCAATGACAGCAATCTGCGGGCTAGGCCACGCGGCGAGGGCAACGGACGGTTCATGGGGCGCCATGTTAATCAAGCGCGCCCCCCACGTGGAAAAGTCCGCGTTATTCGCGGTCCTTGTCCAGCGCCCGGCGCTGCTGCACGTCGATGCTGGCGGTCATGCCGGCAGCCAGCACGACATCCTTGGGCACGCTGGCTTCGTCGATGGTGATGCGCACCGGCACGCGCTGCGCCAGCCGTACCCAGTTGAAGGTGGGGTTGACGTCAGCCAGCAGGTCGCGGCCGGTGGGGTTGTCGCGGTCGGTGATGCCACGCGCGACACCGGTGATGTGGCCTTTGAGATGAACGCCGCCACTCATCAGGCGAATGTCCACCGGATCGCCCACGCGCAAGTGCGGCAGCTTGGTTTCTTCGAAGTAGCCGTAGATGTAGTAGCTGTGGCGGTCGATCAGCGCCAGCCGCGGGCTGCCGGTGGCGGCGTAATCGCCCACGCGCACATCGAGATTGGTGACATAGCCGTCCACCGGCGAGCGCACCTCGGTGCGCTCCAGGTCGAGCTTGGCGCGATCCACCGCGACCTGTGCCTGCACCACCGCCGCCTCGGCCTGCTCGCGCGCCGCACTGGCCTGATGGCCGCTCGCCTGCGCCTGTTGCCATATGGCCATGGCGGTATTGGCGGCGGACTTGGCATCAGTGCGCTCTTCCTTCGGCACCACATCGGCCAACTGCTCGCGACGCTTGGCCTGATCCTGGCGCATGTCGAACTCGGCCTTGCGCGCGGCGGCACTCGCCAGTACGGCGTCGATGTTCGCGCCCGCGGCACGCGCGCTGGCCTTGGCTGCCGTGAGGTTGGCGTCGGCCTGCTGCAGGGCGATGTGGAAGCGTTCCGGATCGATCTCGAACAGCACATCGCCCTTCTTCACTTCCTGGTTGTCGATCACTGCCACCTTGGTTACCAGACCCGAAACATCTGGAGCGATGCGGATCACTTCCGCGCGCACGCGGCCATCGCGCGTCCACGGCGAGTACATGTAGTGCCGCCACAGAGCATGGCCCAGCAGCAGCGCCACGATGACGACGGCGGCGGTGATGGCGAAGCGGAGCAAGGCTTGTGGCTGGATTTTCATGGAAGTCACTCAGGGATACAGCAACAGGCCGGCCGCGCCGAACAGCACGAAGAACACGGCAACGCGAAACAGCGAGGGATGCCAGACGTAGCGATACAGGCCATAGCGGCCGACGATGGTGTCGATCACCCACAACACCAGCAGGCAGCCCAGGTAAATCAGCAGCATCCCGGGAACCAGCGCGTCACCAAGGGCGATTTCAAGAGGCATGAGGGGTCTCCTGTGCCTTGACGATGTAAGGCGCGAGTGCGGATTCGTCGTCACGCAGCGCCGTGCGCAGCTGCAGCAGATGCGCCAGCGCCGGCTGGCAGCTGGCGCGCGCCTGCGGCAGTGTCTGCCTTGTCAGCGTGAGGGCATGGTCAACATGGCGGTCGGCCGCCTGCCAGTGCGCCTGGTCGGGCTGATCGTAGAGCTGAGCTAGCGATTGCACGGCACGCTGCAAGGCTTCCATGATCGGGGGCGGGAGATCGGCATGCTGCATGTCCTGACGCAGCTCGATCACAGTGCGGCCCGAGTCATGCACGGCCAGCGCCCATGCGAGCTGGCACTGCGACTCGGCGCTGCCAGGCTTGGTGAACTGCACGATCTGATGGAACAGGTCTCGATTCTCGCTCTCGAATCGATACACAAGGCCTTCCAGCGGCGCCGTGGCTGCCATGGTTACCTGACGACGCAGTTGCTGCAGTTGACGCCTGCGCAGCCATTCCGTGCCGATCACGGCGGGAATGACCATGAATGCCAGGCCGCACATGAGCAGGCCGAACAGTGAAGCGATGGCATCGTTGAAAAGCCGGTCCGGCGCGTAAACCATGGGGTTCTTCAACGCCAGAATGGTGGCGAAACCCAGCATGTAGCCAGAACCGATGCCCGGCAATGTCGCGTTGCGTGTGGTCAGGTAGGGGCCGATCATCAGCAGCGGCCCGCTGGTGAGCATCAGCATCAGGAAACCGTCGCTGCCGGGCAGCAGCCATAGCACCACGATGAAGGCCGCCAGCATGCCCAGGGCGACGCCGATCGACATATTTACCGTTGCCGGGATCGGTCGTGGCGATGTCGCGAGCAACCCGCTGAAGACGGTAGCCAGCAGCATCGCCGTGATTCCTGACGGCCAGGCCGTCACAAGCCAGAACGTGCTTAGCGTAGCCATGGTGAGGAACGTGCGGATCACCGCGATGGCCGGCGAGACGAATTCGTTGGCACGCCTGAAGCTGATCCGCTCCACCGTACCGCCCAGCGTACCCTGCGTCTCGCGCAGCGTTGCTTCCAGCGCCGCGAAGTCGCGCAATTCCCTTGCGAAGCGATAAAGCAGCGCGGCGCCGCTATCGAACTCCAGCAGCAGTTCCGGATCCTGGCGCAACTCTTCCTGCAGCTTGGCCGCCAGCGCCGGCAGTTCGGCTTCGCACGCTTCCAGGCGCGTGGCCATCAGCCTGGGCACGTGCTGGTCATCGGCCGGCGGCGACAGCGCCTTGCCCACCGGCGCATAGAGTTTTATCAGCGCGCCGGCCGTGCGGGGATGGTTGGTTCGCTCCAGGCGGTTGATCAGATGGTGCAATGACTGGAAGCTCGTAGCCGCCGCCATGTAGCGCACATTGAGCAACTGCATGCGGCTGCTGCGCGCGCGAGCTTCCGGGTCTTCGAAGATCACCGTGGAACGCAGGTCCTCGAGCTCCACGGCAGCACGCACGAAATGCAGATGCGCCTGCTCCATGTCGGCGCGTGGGATGACACCACCCAGGCTGCCGCGCGCAAACTCGATGAAGTGCCCGTAGTGTTCCCGCGCTCTACGCCGCAGCACCTGGCGCAGGCGCTCTGGCAACACCATGTCACTGACCAGACCCGCCACGATCATGCCCAGCATCACCTCGCTCACGCGCATCACGGCCGAATCGAACACGGCGTAAGGGTTATCGATGGCCGGCAATATCACGATCACGGCGGTGTAACCCGCGAGCACGAAACCATAGGACATGAAGTTGCGGTACAGCACTGCGCCGCCCGCGCACAGGCCCACCCACAGCGAGAGACAGAACAGGAACAGCTCGCGCTGCTGTGGAAACACCGTCATCAACAGCAGGGCGAACAAGCTGCCTGTACAGGTGCCGATCGCGCGGTAAAAGCTCTTGGCCAATACCATGCCGCTCTGCGGATGCATCACGATCGATACCGTGATCATGGTGGTGGATGGCTGCTCCAGCTGAAACACCATCGTCAGCCAGGCGGCGATGTAGAACGCCAGCATGCATTTGAATACGAAGATCCAGGCCTGGCCTTCAGTCGCCAGGAATCCACCCAGCCACGGCAGGGTCCGCTTGGAAGCAAGCTCCGTAGGCAGCGCCGACATGGCTAGTCGCGCTCCAGCTCCGCGAGGAATTTCTTCAGCAGACGCTCTAGCTGCGCCATCTCGCGCGGTTGCAGGTCACCCACCTGGCGCTCCAGCAGATCGCAGATGTCCGGCAGGAAACTCTCGATCATGGCCACCCCCTCCGCGGTGAGCGTGAGTGTCACCTTGCGGCGATCCTCGTCGCTGGCATTGCGTGCGATAAGGCCTTTTTCGCACAGCTCATTGGTAAGCCGCGTGATGTTGGCCGACTTCTCGCCGGCGGCGTCGGCCAGTTCCGTGGGGTGCAGCGTGTAGCCATCGGTGCCATACAACATCATCAGCAGGTTGTATTCCGGATGATTGATGCCGTACGGCCGCAGTACGGCGTTGGCATCGTCATGCACGCGTTTGTAGATGTGTTTGATCAACCGCACCACGACCGCCGGATCCCGCGGAAAGGCGGGATGCCGCTGGCGGGTGATCGCCAGTCGTTGTTCGGTGGGAAGGAAGCTGCTCACGACGCGTCGCCTAAATAGTACATATATGTAATATATACATGTAAATTTTATGCTTGCCGCGGAGGGCGCGCAAGAGCGTCATCCTCTGGACGTGAAAAAGGCGCCACGAAGGCGCCTTCCAATGCGAAACCGGGTTGCCGCTCCTGTAGGAGCGCACTCTGTGCGCGACCGCAGCCTTACAACTCACCGCTACGGCATGCCCGTTTGTCGCGCACAGGGTGCGCTCCTACAAAAGGCGATCGAGGCCGGACAGTCCTCAACCGCCCTTGACCGGGTACGTCTCGAACGCACCTGGTGCCGTTGATGCTTTGGCTGGATTCGCCGCCGGCCGATTGGTCGGCGCCAACTGCGCGCTGCCGCACTGGTAGGCGCCCCACGGCTGTGAGCCATCGGCAGGGTCGCCCAGTGGCTTGATGGTGTCGGCGTGCATCTTGGCGGCTTCGTTGCGCGCCATGACTTCCAGTTCGTCGCGCACCTTGATGTCGTTCCGGTTCATCGGACCGACATGATCCATCACCGATACGGTGACCTTGCCCAGGTCATGACAGGAGGACACGTCGCCGCTCCAGGCCGTGCGGACGTTCTTCCCGGCATCGTCCAGCGTGATGCCGTAGGTGCAGGCGCCGAGCAGCGCGATGGGAACGAGCAACAGCAGGGTCTTGCGCATGAGTAACTCCGCAGCATGAATATAAAGAGGCCGGGCGGTTGCCCACCCGGCCTCCATCGTAGCGCGAGGACGTGAACAGGTCCTCACGCAGGGTACGACTTATTTTGTCGGCATCTGCTTGCCGTCACCGTCGATCACCTCGACCTCACCGAGCTTGAGCGCGCGCACGGGCTGCTCAATCTTCTTGAGATCACCCACGATCACCCAGGTCAGCGCGCTGGGCTTGATGATCTCCTTCAGAGCGCTTTCCGCATCGGGCTGGCCGATCGCCTCGGTACGCGCCTTGAGCGTCTGCACATAGTTGTCCGGGCGGTTGTACTGCACGATCTCGCTCATCGCGCTCAGCACTTCGGCACCGGTCTCGAAACTGCCCGGCAGGCCACGCACGTTGGAGTCCTTGATCTTGTTGACCTCCTGCGTGGTCAGCGGATGTGCGCCGACCACCTCGTTGGCTTCCTTGAGAACTTCGTGCGCGGATTCGGCCGTCTTGTCGGTCTGCACCGGCGCGTACATCAGGAACGGGCGCTGGCCGATCGCATCGCGCATGAAGCTGAAAGCACCATAGGCCCAACGCTTGTCCTCACGCAGGTTCATATTGAGCCGCGAGGTGAAGCTGCCGCCGAATGCGCCGTTGGCCACGTCGATGGCCAGCTCGTTCGGGGCCTTGCTCGATGGTGCAAGCAGGCCGGCGAGGATCAGCGACTGCGGTGCGTCCGGTTTGTCGATCAGAAACACGCGCGGCTTGGACTGCGCCTCCACCTTGGCGATGTTCTTCTTCGGCACAGCGCTGGACGGCGCCTTCCAGTCACCGAAGGCGGCATCGAGCTGCGGAATGATCTGCTGCAGCGTGGTGTCGCCCGCCACCAGGATCTTCACGTTGTCCGGCCGCAGCCAGTCGCGCTGGAACGTGGTGAGATCGGAAGCCTGCATTGCCTTGATCGCTTCTTCCGTGCCCGAACCGGTAAACGGAATGCCATAGGCGTGGTTGGCGCCGTACAGCAGCGGAGGCAGCGTGCGCAGGGCCAGCGCGGTGGGCTGCGTCTTCTCCTGCGCAATACCTGCCAGCCACTGCCCACGAACGCGCTCGATGTCCTCGGCCTTGAATGCCGGGTTACGCACGATGTCGGCGAACAGCGCCAGCGACGGCTGCAGCTGGTCGTTCAACGCATTGAGCGACGCCGAGCACGCATCAAGCCCGCAACCGATGCGCGTGATCGCACCGAGCCGCTGCTTGCGCTTGGCCACTTCCACCGAGTCGAGATCCTTGGTGCTCTCGTTCATCAGCGTGGTAGTGAAGCTGGCGGTGCCGAGCTTGCGACCTTGGTCGGCGGCGTAGCCCGCGTCGAACATCAGCTGCACGTGCGTCACCGGAATGGTGTGGCGCTGCGCCAGCACCACCTCGATGCCGTTCTTGAGCTTGCCGCGCTCAAGCGGGGGAAAGCTGAGGTCCGGGAACTGCGCGACCTGGGGCACACCGTTGCTGCGATCAACCTGGCCCTTCGCCACGGTGTACGTCTGCTTGGCCGGCAGCTTCGCTTCGGGACGGCCTTCGGCCGGGGTGAGCGCGACAACCTTCGCGTCTTCCGTATCCGGATTGAAGTCGTTGCCAGCCGGCAGCACGGTGAGCAGGTAATCGCCCTTGCTGAGCCACTTGTCGGAAGCCGCCTTGACGCTGGCCTGGGTGGCCGCGTCGGCGCGCTCAAGATCCTTTTTGTACGCGCCCGGATCACCGCGATAAACCTGACCCTCAGCCAGGATCACCGCCTTGCCGCCGAAGCCGCCCACCTTCTCCAGCCCGCGCACAAAGCTGGCACGGTTGCCGATCTTGGCGCGCTCGAGTTCGTCCGTCGTGGGGCCTTCGGCAAGGAATTTCTTCAGCTCCTCGCCGATCACCGCCTCGACCTTGGCCGGGTCCACGCCGTCCTTCACGTCGGCCTGGATCTGGAACTGGCTGGCCAGCGCGAACGGCGAAATGCTGGCCGAGATGTCATCGACCAGCTTGTCCTGGTAGACCAGGCGCTGATAGAGGCGCGACGTCTTGCCACCACCGAGCACGGTGGAAGCGAGATCGAGCTGGATCGCATCGTCGGCACCCAGCTGCGGCACCACCCAGGTGCGGTAGATGCGCGGCTGCGCCACGTGATCGTGCTGTACGCCGCGGGTGGACTTGCTCAGCGGCGTAATCCACGTCTGCTGACGCGGCACCGGCGGGCCGGCGGGAATGTCGCCGAAATATTTCTCGGCCTTGGCCTTGGCTTCCGCCAACGTGATGTCGCCGGCCAGCACGAGCGTGGTGTTGGCGGCGCCGTAGTAATCGTGGAACCACTGCTTCACGTCACCCAGCGAGGCCGCGTTGAGGTCGGCCATCGAACCGATGGTGTCGTGCTGATAGGGGTGGTTACCGGGATAGGTATTGGACAGGACGTTCTGGTCGACACGGCCGTACGGACGGTTCTCACCCTGGCGCTTTTCGTTCTGCACCACGCCGCGCTGCGTGTCGAGTTCCTTCTGGCCAATGGCACCGAGCAGATGACCCATGCGGTCCGACTCCATCCACAGCGCCATGTCCAGCGCGGTAGTCGGCACCGTCTCGAAATAGTTGGTGCGGTCGAACCAGGTGGTGCCGTTCATGTCGGTGGCACCGGCCAGCTCGAACGGCTGGAAGTAGGTGCCCTTGTGGTTCTCGGAGCCCGAGAACATCAGGTGTTCGAACAAGTGCGCAAAGCCCGTCTTGCCCTTGGGCTCGTCGGCCGAACCCACGTGATACCAGATGCTCACCGCCACCACCGGTGCCTTGTGGTCCTCGTGCACCACAACAGTCAGGCCATTGGGCAGGGTGAAACGGGTGTAGGCGATATCGGGCACCGCCTGGGTGGCTTCAGCGGCGGCGGCCTGGGGCACCGCAATGGCGGGAATGCCTGCCGACATGCTGAGCACTCCAGCAACGAGCAGAGCGAGGGGCTTTCTTGCCATGACGACACTCCTGTTTATTTTCAGCGAATGAACGACCGGAGGCTATCGGTGCCTCCGGACCTTGGCAAATGACCAATGGCAGGGGATTTGGTGCCCGGATTAGTGTCCGTCCGGTTGTCCGGCTACGCCCGGTCGCTGTCCGCGGACAGCCAACGGCGGCATTCGGCTCTGGATAATTTCCAATAACGACAGTCACTTAAAGGTGAATGCAGGGTTGGCACGGGCCTTGCCATATCTACCGTGCAGGACCTACCCACTAATTCATCGGAGATATGATCATGAAATTCGAAGCCTTGATGCTGCGCAGCCTGTTCGTCGCCTGCCTGCTGGTTTGTGGACTCGTGCTGGGTGCCATGGTGACCGCTTCGCCGGAAGCCGTCCGTCTCGCCGCCACCGGCACCGCCGGTCAGCTGATCGCTGCCCCCGTCGCCTGCGCCTTGCCGCCCGACGGCGTGGTCTGCCCCCGCACCAACGGTTGAGCACGGACGCTCACCGTTTCGTGAGCCAGGGAAGACACCCGATAATGGCCGGATGCTGCATGTCATTCTTTACCGACCCGAAATACCGCCCAACACCGGCAATGTGATCAGGCTGTGCGCCAACACCGGCGCCACGCTGCACCTGATCCGGCCCTTGGGGTTCGAACTGGACGATGCCCGCCTGCGCCGTGCAGGCCTGGACTACCACGAATATGCGCAGCTGGCCGTGCACGACGACCTAGCCAGCTGCCTCGAGGGCATCGGCCAGCCACGTGTGTTTGCGTTCTCCACGCGCGGACGCGTCGCCCATGTCGATGCGCGATTTGCCGAAGGCGATGCCTTGTTGTTTGGCTGCGAAACCGCCGGCCTGCCTGGCGACGTGCTCGATGCGATTCCTGAGGCGCAGCGACTGCGACTGCCGATGCGCGCCAACAGCCGCAGCCTCAATCTTTCCAACACCGTCGCTGTGGCGGTGTATGAGGTTTGGCGACAATTGGGATTTGCTGGGGCGCTTTAACTCCCTCTCCCCGTTGGGGAGAGGGCTGGGGTGAGGGGTCAATCTTGCGATAGCGCATGATTGAAGCCCGACTCGTAGATGCCTTATCGCAAGCACCAAACCCTCACCTCAATCCTCTGTCCCGCTGGGATTACCTTCAGGTCGCCCGTCGGGGAGAGGAGGCTAAACGCCGCTAGCCGCTACAATCGCGGCATGACTGCGCCCTCCCCTCGCTCCCTGCTGCCTCGCCCACTGCGCGCCCTCGCCGGTCGCGCGCTGGAAACTGCGCTCAATCACACGCTTTCACTCGACCCGGAAACAGTCGCGCGATTGTCAGCGCTCGATGGCCGCAGCGTGCAACTGCATCTGCGCGGCCCGGAGCTGGCACTGTCGGTCACGGTGGAAGGCGAGCGCCTGAAAGTCGGCCCCGCGCAGGAAGACAACCACCTGCGCGTCGCCGCCACGCCGGGCAGCCTGCTCGCGATGCTGGTCAAGCGCGATGACGAAGGCGTGGCCCCGGGCAAGGTGGACATCGCCGGCGACGCCGACCTTGCGCGCCGCCTGGAGAAACTCGCCAGCAAGTTCGCGCCGGATTTCGAGGAAGCCTTCGCGCGTACCTTTGGCGACGTACTGGGCGTGCCGCTGGCCAAGGCGGTGCGCAACGGCCTCGCCCATGCGCGCGACACGGCCAGCCATCTCACCACCGACACTGCCGACTGGTTACGCGACGAAGCCCGAGTGGCCGCTGCGCCCGGCGAAGTGGAAACGTTTCTCGATGGCGTGGACGAGCTGCGCGAACGCAGCGAGCGCCTGGAAGCACGCCTTGTTCGCCTTGAGCAACGCTTGAGGAAAGGACCCGCGGCGTGACGATGCCACTTAAGGTCGTGCCGCGCGTGCTACGCGTCGCCTCCGTGCTGCTTGCCTACCGGCTCGACGAACTCGTCGACGCTGCCCATCTGTTCCGCCCGCTCAAGCTGGTACGCCCGTTCGTGGCGCGGCCGCGCGTGGACGTGCGCGACCTTTCACGCGGCGCACGGTTGCGTCTGGCGCTGACCGATCTCGGCCCGATCTTCGTCAAGGCCGGCCAGGTGTTGTCCACGCGCCGCGATCTCGTACCGACCGACATCGCCGACGAGCTCTCGCAACTGCAAGACCAGGTGCCGCCCTTCCCCGGTACCGAAGCGCGCGCCATCGTCGAACAGGAACTGAAAGCGCCGATCGGCCAGCTCTACGCGAGTTTCGATGAAACGCCACTGGCGTCCGCCTCCATCGCCCAGGTGCACGCGGCGACGCTGCACGATGGCAGCGCGGTGGTGGTGAAGGTGCTTCGTCCCGGTATCGACAAACAGATCGAACGCGACATCAAGCTGCTGCGCTCGCTGGGTGAACTAGCCCAACGCTGGCACCCCAACGCTGACAAGATCCGCCCGCTCGACGTGGTCGCCGAAGTCGAGAAGATGCTGGAGAACGAGCTGGATCTGCAGCGCGAAGGCGCCAGCGCGAGCCTGCTTCGACGTAACTTCGAAAGCGGCGTGGATATGTACGTGCCCTCCGTGCACTGGGAACTCACTGCCGCCCGTGTGCTGACGCTTGAACGCGTCTATGGCGTGAGCTGCGACGACATCGCCGCGCTCGATGCAGTCGGCATCGACCGCAAGGCTCTTGCGGTGAAGGGCGTGCGGCTGTTCTACGAACAGGTGTTCCGTGACAACTTCTTCCACGCCGATGCGCACCCCGGCAACATCTGGGTGGACACCGCGCGCCCGGGCGAGCCGCGCTTCATCGCGCTGGATTTCGGCATCATGGGTTCGCTGCCGGAAGAGGACCAGTACTGGCTGGCGCAAAACTTCATCGCATTGTTCGAGCGCGACTACGCGCGCATCGCGCAGCTGCACGTCGACGCCGGCTGGATGCCTTCCACCGTGCGCATCGATGAACTCACGGCTGCCGTGCGCACAGTGTGCGAGCCCTACTTCACGCGGCCGCTCTCGCAGATCTCGCTGGCCGAACTGGTGGTCAAGCTGTTCCAGACGGCGCGCCGCTATGAACTCACGCTGCAACCGCAACTGATCCTGCTGCAGAAGACCTTGCTCAATATCGAAGGCGTGGGTCGCATGCTCGATCCGCAGATCGACATCTGGGCGGTGGCGCACCCAGTGCTCAAACGCATTCTGCGCGAGCGCTACAGCCCCTTGCGCACCCTGCGCGCGATGCGCCAGCGGGTGCCCGAGTGGCTGCATGCTGCGCCGGAATTTCCGGAGCTGATCCGTGACGCGCTGCGCCAGGTAGCCCGCGGCGAACAGCGCAGCGTGAGCGATCCGCGCGAACTGACACAGCAACACGAAGAAGCGCAGCGCACGCGGCGCTCGCTGGCGTTTGGACTGCTGGGCGGAAGTTTGCTGATTGGCAGTGCCGTGTTGTGGACGCAGGCGCCACAGCAGGGCGTGTGGCCCGCTGCGATTGCCGCAACCGCAGGCTTACTCGCTTTCTTTATTGGCTGGCCCCGCCGCTGATCGCTACCTCGCGTCATCGCTAATTCCCGCCTCGCGTCATCCTGGCGGCTCTCAACAGCCGAAGGGCTGGTCAAGCCGGGATCCAGCGACTTTCGGCGGTGCGGCGAGGTTGAAAGACACTGCATCCCAGCTTGACCAGCCCTTCGGCTGTTGAGAGCCGCTGGGATGACTTCTTCCATGCGTGGCGCGACGGGAATGCACCTTCCAGAGTTCATCCATGCTTGAAATCCTCTACCAGGACGACGCACTCATCGCGGTGAACAAACCCGCGGGCCTCGCCGTGCATCGCTCAAAGATGGTGGGCAACGCCGAGGAATTCCTGATCGACCGGCTGCGCGAGCAAGTAGGCGGCATCACGTATCTCGCACACCGCCTGGATCGCGCCACCAGCGGCGTGCTGCTGGTCGCACGCTCCACCGAAATTGCGGCCGCACTGGGTGAGCAGTTCATGGGCCGCAACGTGCACAAGCAGTACCTCGCGGTGGTGCGTGGCTGGCCGGAGCCGGAAGAAGCTCTGATCGACTACGCCCTGCCCGGCTCACGCGAAACCGGTCCACGTCGCGACGCCCGCACGTCCTATCAGCGACTGGCGACCGTGGAAGTACCCATCGCGCTGGGTCGCTACCCGCAGCAGCGCTATGCGTTGGTACTGGCCGAGCCACAGACCGGCCGCTTCCGCCAGATCCGCAAGCACATGGCGCACGTCCACCACCCGATCATCGGCGACTGCCAGCACGGCCGCGGTGACCACAATCGCCTGTACAAGCAGTACTTCAGCTGCCATCGCATGCTGCTGCATGCCTGGCGACTGAGCTTCACGCATCCGGTCACGGGCGAGCCCATGCGCATCGAAGCGCCACTGGATACGGCTTATCTGGCTCTGCTCGATCGGTTCGGCTGGTCCCTACCGGTCAGCTGATGCGGCGGTGCGACATGGCAGCGCATCATGCGCGCCCGCTAAACTTCGCAACATGCTCACCATCAGCCGATCCATCGTCGTACCCGAGACCGAGCTGACCGAGCGCTTCCTGCGTGCCGACGGTCCGGGCGGCCAGCATGTCAACCGCACCGAAAGTGCGGTCGAATTGCGCTTTGACGTAACACACTCGCCTTCGCTGCCCGAACCCGTGCGCGAGCGCCTGCTCGCCCGACGCGACCGACGCCTGACCGACGACGGCGTACTGGTGATCCAGGCGCGCCGGTTTCGCGATCAGTCCCGCAACCGCGAAGATGCGCGCGAGCGTCTGGTCGAGATCATCCGTGGCGCGCTGGTCGCTCCCAAGCCGCGCGTCGCCACCAAACCCACCCGCGGCTCGAAAGAGCGCCGCCTCGTTGGCAAGCAGCAGCGGGGCAAGATCAAACAAACGCGTTCGCGTGACTGGAGTCGTGAATGAGCACCCAGCTGCTCCCTGCAGCCCCGCCTGAAGCACCCAGGCTCAATAGTCGTTTCTGGCCGTGGCTCGCGCGTACGCTGCTGCGCCTGAGCGGTTGGCGCCTGCTTGGTGGACTGCCCAACGAGCCAAAGCTCATCCTGATTGGGGCGCCGCATTCGTCCTATTGGGACGGCTATTACGGCCTGCTGATGAAGATCGGACTGGGCGTGGACATCAACATCATGGTCAAGCGTGAGGTGTTGGATGGCCCTCTTGGCATCATCCTGCGCCCCATCGGCCTGATTGCGATCAATCGCAGCGCCGCGCTCAATGTGGTGGGCCAGATGGTGCAGCGTTTCGCCACCAGCGAGCGGATGTGGCTGGGCATCACGCCCGAAGGTACGCGCAAGAAGGTCACGCACTGGAAGTCCGGCTTCCTGCGCATCGCGCACGAAGCCAACGTGCCAATTCAAACCATCTTCATCGACTATCCCACCAAGACCTTCACGTTCGGCCCCGTAGTGCGCGCCACCGAGGATCACGACGCGGACATGGTGAAGATCCGCGAGCTGTTCACGCCATATCGTGGCAAGCATCGCAACGCCAACGATTAAGCTCCATGGAATCGCACGGCATCCTGCACTTCGACGCTTTCCTGCTCGCCTGCATCGCGCTGAACCTCACGCCGGGCCTGGATACGTTCTACATCCTCACGCGCAGCGGTCGCGAAGGTCGTGCCGTGGGTGTGGCGGCGGCGTTGGGCATCAATGCTGGTTGCATCGTGCACACACTGGCCGCGGTGCTGGGCATCTCGGCGATCCTGATGACCTCGGGCATCGCCTTCAGCGTGCTGAAGTACCTGGGCGCTGCTTACCTCGTGTGGATCGGCCTGCGCATGCTGCTGTCACGCGGCAGTGTTCGACAACCCACGGTCACGCGCGGCAAAGGTCTATCAGCAGCGTTTCGCCAGGGCATGCTGACCAATGTGCTCAACCCGAAGGTGGCGCTGTTCTTCCTCGCCTTCCTGCCGCAATTCGTGTCGATGCAGGTGGCGCATCCGCAACTGGGCCTGCTGGTGCTCGGATTGAGCTTCATCGGCACCGGCACGATCTGGTCGATGGTGCTGGCGTGCTGGGTGGCCAAATCCATCACCTGCTCCATACGCGCTCGCAGCTCGGCGGCTGGATGGATCACGTGTGTGGCACAGTGCTGCTTGGCTTCGGCGCGAAGCTGGCACTGCAACGGCAGGCGTAGATGCTTTTTTGTAGGAGCGCACCCTGTGCGCGACAATCCTACGGAGCAGCAACACCCATTCGCCGCGGTCGCGCACAGGGTGCGCTCCTACACAGAACGCTCAACGCTCCGAGTGCCCCGACTCGTCGTAATCGCGGTGCGTCAGCAAGCCCGGCTTCACCAGATCTACGAATGCGCGTGCCTCCGCACTGAGAAACTTGCCCTTGCGCATCACTACACCGTAGCTGCGCTGCGGAAAATACTGCTTCATGTTTCGGACGGCCAAACGCGAGCGGTCGGCCTCGGTAATGCAAATACCGGTGACGATGGAAATGCCCAGCCCCATTGCCACGTATTCCTTGATTACATCCCAACCACCCACCTCGATCGCTACGCGATAAGGCACTTGTCGCTGCTGGAACACCAGATCCACCAATCGGTAGGTGGACAAGCGTTGTGGCGGCAGGATCAAGCCATAGGGCGACAGATCCTGCAGTGTCAACGCGGCCTTGGACGCCAATGGATGATCAAGCGGCGTAATCAGCATGGGGTCGTAGTGGTACACCGGTGCCCAGGCGATGTCGTTGGGCACATCGAGCATCGAACCCACGGCAAAATCCGCCTCGTCGGCACGCAATAGCGCCAGGCCGTCCTTGCCGGTGACGTTCGCCAGCTGCAGGTGCACCTCCGGAAACTGTTCGCGGTAGCGGCGTACCAGCTCCGGCAACAGGTACTGGATGGTCGAGGTGCCGGCTGCAATGGTGAGCCGGCCGCCCTGCAGTCCCTTCACCTTGGCCTGAAAATCCCGGTCCAGGTTTTCCCAGCCCTCCACCAGGGGCCGCGCCAGTTCATACAAGGCCTCGCCGGCATCGGTGAGGTTGATGCGACGGCGACGACGCTCCATCAGGCTGACGCCCAGCTCACGCTCCAACGCCTGCAGCTGCAGGCTCACGGTTGGCTGAGACAAGAAGAGAGCTTCTGCAGCGCGTGTCAGGGTGCCGAGTTTCACGGTGTACACGAAGGCCCGCATCTGCTTCTGGCGGTTGCCCTTGTAGTAATACCGGCCGCTGTCGCTTTCCGCCGCATCAGTAGCCCTTCGCCGCCTCGAAGACGCCGGGCGCGGCTTTTTTTCTTTGTTCATCCGGTTTTCGGCGCTTTTCATTGCTTAAAACTCAATGAGTTGGGATACACATTAAGAATAGCAATATTAATGATTGAAACATTTGCTTTGTCAAAGCAAATCTCCGTGACCTAGTGTCATCCCATCGTCATCACGGAGAATCCCCATGGCCGTCCCCAAGGAACGCCTCGCTCTTATCCCGGCACAGGTCAACGGCACCACCGGACCCGGGCATGACGCCATTCTCAGCGCCGATGCCCTCGCCTTCCTGGCCGACCTGCATCGCCAGTTCGACGCCCGCCGCCTGGAGTTGCTGGCCGCCCGCGAAGCCCGGCAGGCCCGCTACGACGCCTGCGAGCTGCCCGATTTCCGTGCCGACACCGCCGCCATTCGCGAGGGCAACTGGACCGTCGCGCCAATCCCGGCCGCCCTGCGCGATCGCCGCGTGGAGATCACCGGCCCGGTCGAGCGCAAGATGATCATCAACGCGCTCAATTCCGGCGCGAAGGTGTTCATGGCGGACTTTGAGGACTCCTCGGCCCCGACCTTCGCCAACCAGATCGACGGCCAGACCAACCTGCGCGACGCGGTGAACGGCTCGATCGAGTACACCTCGCCAGAGGGCAAGCACTACCGCGTGAACGACAACCCGGCCGTGCTGGTGGTGCGCCCGCGCGGCTGGCACCTGCCTGAGCGCCACATCACTGTGGATGGCGAGCCGATGGCCGGCGCGCTTGTCGACTTCGGCCTGTTCGCCTTTCACAACGCGCGCAAGCTGCAGGCACGCGATCGCGGCCCGTACTTCTACCTGCCCAAATTGCAGGCGATGGAAGAAGCCGCGCTGTGGAACGAGGTCATGGCTGCCACCGAGGCGGCGCTGGACCTGCCGCCTGATTGCATGAAAGCCACCGTGCTGATCGAAACGTTGCCGGCGGTGTTCCAGATGCACGAGATCCTGCACGCGCTGCGTGGCCGCGTGGTTGGCCTCAACTGCGGCCGTTGGGACTACATTTTTTCTTATCTGAAAACCTTTCGGACCCATCGCGACCGCCTGCTGCCAGATCGCGGCCAGGTGCTGATGACGGTGCCGTTCCTGAAGGCCTATTCGGAACTATTGATCCAGACCTGCCATCGCCGTGGCGCCTTCGCCATGGGCGGCATGGCCGCGCAGATTCCGATCAAGGGCGACGAAACCGCAAACGAGGCCGCGCTGGCCAAAGTGCGCGCCGACAAGCTACGCGAAGTGCAGGCCGGCCATGACGGCACCTGGGTCGCGCACCCGGCGCTGGTGCCGGTGGCGCAGGAAATATTCGATAAGTACATGCCTTCGCCGAACCAGCTCAGCGTGGTGCGCGCGGATGTGCACGTCACGCGCAACCAGCTGATCACTCCGTGCAGCGGCAGCATCAGTCGCGCCGGCTTCGACAATAACGTCGAGGTGGCACTGCGCTACACCGCCTCGTGGCTCGACGGCCAGGGCTGTGTGCCGATCCATCACCTGATGGAAGACGCCGCCACCGCGGAGATCGCGCGCGCTCAACTGTGGCAATGGCTGCATCTGGGTCCGCTGGAATTCACGGATCACGCGCCGATCGACTTCGCCTTGTTCGATCACGCACTCACCACGCACACGCATCGCCTGCGCGAAAGCGGCGGACCCACCGCCCATCGCGCGGAAGAAGCCGCAGCGTTGCTCAAGCAACTCACTCATGCCGACGAACTCGGCGATTTCCTCACCCTGGCCGCCTACGCGCAGCTCTGAGCCGCAACCCAGTTGCCATCACGCATTACGGATATGCAGGAGTAAACCTCATGAAGAACACGCTGCCCACCGCCGACCAGATCGCTCTCGATTGGAAGAACAACCCCCGCTGGAACGGTGTCCAGCGCAACTACAGCGCCGAGGACGTGGCGCGTCTGCGCGGCACCGTGGGTGTGGAACACTCGCTCGCCCGCCGTGGCGCCGAGCGCTTGTGGAAGTCGCTGCACAAGGACGAGTTCGTCAACGCGCTCGGCGCGCTCACCGGCAACCAGGCCATGCAGCAGGTGAAGGCCGGCCTGCAGGCGATCTATCTCAGCGGCTGGCAGGTCGCAGCCGACGCCAACGTCGCGGGCGAAATGTATCCGGATCAGTCGCTGTATCCGGCCAACTCGGTGCCGCTGGTGGTCAAGCGCATCAACAACACGCTGCTCCGCGCTGACCAGTTGCACCACGCCGAAGGCCAGGACGATATCGACTGGATGGTGCCGATCGTGGCTGACGCCGAGGCCGGTTTCGGTGGCGTGCTCAATGCGTTCGAACTGATGAAGGCAATGATCGAAGCGGGCGCCGCGGGCGTGCACTTCGAGGACCAGCTCGCCTCGGTGAAGAAGTGCGGCCACATGGGCGGCAAAGTGCTGGTGCCGACGCGCGAAGCGGTGGACAAGTTGAACGCCGCACGCCTCGCCGCTGACGTGCTCGGCGTGCCCACGCTGATCGTGGCGCGCACCGATGCGGATGCCGCCGACCTTCTCACTTCCGAGATCGACGACAACGACAAACCGTTCATTACCGGTGAGCGCACTGTGGAAGGCTTTTTCCGCGTGCGCCCAGGCCTGGACCAGGCGATCAGCCGCGGCCTCGCTTACGCGCCGTATGCGGATCTCGTGTGGTGCGAGACCAGCAAGCCGAACCTGGAAGAGGCACGCAAGTTCGCCGAAGCGATCCATGCCAAATTCCCGGGCAAGCTGCTGGCCTACAACTGCTCGCCCAGCTTCAACTGGAAGAAGAATCTCGACGACGCCACCATCGCGAAGTTCCAAAAAGAACTCGGCGCCATGGGCTACAAGTTCCAGTTCATCACTTTGGCTGGCTTCCATAGCCTCAACTACGGCATGTTCGACCTCGCTTACGGGTATGCTCGCCGTCAGATGAGCGCATTCGTGGAGCTGCAGGAGAAGGAATTCGCCGCTGCCGAGCGTGGCTTCACTGCCGTGAAGCACCAGCGCGAAGTGGGTACGGGTTACTTCGATGCGGTGACGCAGGCGATCCAGCAGGGCCAGTCGTCCACCACCGCGCTCAAGGGTTCTACCGAAGAGGCGCAGTTCCACGCCTCGCGTCAGGCCAGCGCGGCCTGACCGGTTGTACCTCGTTGCGTGAGTCGGCATGGATGCTGGCGCGTGCGTGGGGAGCGCGGCCCTGTCCAGCGCTCCCTGCGCATGCACGCAAGGGCACTCAGCCTTCGGGCTGAGCGATGCCCTCCGGCGGCACCAGCGCAATTACCGTCCAACCTGGCCGCGGCTCGAGTTCCCGCTTCTCCGAGGCCACGCGCAATGCACCTTTCTCTTCCACGCCAAACAACAGCACCGTGGGTGAGCCGTACTGTTCGATGAAGTGGGGCCAGTCAAAGGTGGCCGTCAACCGTGTCGATTTGATGCGCCAGCCCTCGGTCATGCGCTCGGCGAATCGTTCACGGGTCATGTCCGCGCCAAACAGCAGCGGCGCCAGCAGATGCCCGCCCAGCTGGGTTCGATCGCCCGCCTCCTGCGGCCCTTCGTTGAACAGACGGTAGACCCGAGTGCGACCAAACTCCTGTCGGTAATAAACGCAGACCAGCGCGTTGCGCTCGCGGTTGGACGACATGGCCAGCAGGCGACCGATGCCGGTGAGATTGAGATGCCGTTCGGCGAAAGCGGTGCCTGGGTGACCGTAGAACGTGGCCAGGCCTTCCATGCGCGCCCGACGGATGCCTTCCCAATGCTCGTCGGCCACGATCACTCGAAAGCCTGCATCAACGAGCGCACGCGCCACTACACGGGCGACCTGGTCGGAACCATAGATCAGCACACCGTTCGGATCGGGCTCGGCAACTTTGAGCCATAACGCCAGCGGCCTCGCCGTGGCGCTCTGCAACACCACTGTGCCGATGATCAGGATGAACACCAGCGGCACCAGCGCCTTGGCGCCGGGCATGTCCAGTGCCTCCAGCCGCAGCGCAAATAGCGCGGAAACGGCTGCCGCCACGATGCCGCGCGGCGCCATCCATGCGATCAATGCACGCTCCCGCCAGTTCAACGTGCTGCCCACGCTGGCGATTGCCACCGTCACTGGACGCACCACCAACTGCGCCACGATGAAGATCGCCATACCCGACCACAGCACGCCGTCGGGCAACGGCCAATGCAGCCGCGCGGCAAGCAGGATAAACAGCACCGACACCAGCAATGTGGTGAGGTTTTCCTTGAAATCGAGGATGTCGTCGATGTGCACGCCGCGCATATTGCCCAACGCAATACCCATCACCGTCACCGCCAACAGGCCCGACTCGTGCGCGATCGCGTTGGACAGTGAGAACGCCAACAACACCGTGACCAGCGTGCCGTAGTTCTGCAAATACTCGGGAATCATCTGTCGACGCAGCAGCGCCGCGAGTAGCCACGCGGTGAGCAGGCCAATCATCGTTCCGCAGGCGATCACGGCGAGAAACACACCGATAGTGCGGCCCTGCTGATGCGAAACGATGGCCTCGTAGACCAGCACGGCAAACAGCGCACCGAGCGGATCGATCACGATGCCTTCCCAGCGCAGCGTGTTGGCAATGCGTTCGTTCGGCCGCACCGTGCGGAGCATCGGCACGATCACCGTGGGTCCTGTCACGCAAGTGAGCGCGCCGAACAGCAGCGACACTTCCCAGTTCAGTCCCGCCAGATAGTGCGCTGCCACAGCGAGCAGCAGCACCGCGATCACCGCGCCATAGGTGACCAGCCCGCGCACGACACCGCCGATGCCGGGTAGCTCGCTAAAGCGCAGGGACAGGCTGCCCTCGAACAGGATCAACGCCACAGCGAGCGACACCACTGGAAACAGCAGCGGCCCCAGCAGCTTGTCCGGCTGCACCACACCGGCAACCGGACCCATCAGGACGCCTGCCAGCAGCAAGAAGAGGATCGCCGGCAACCTCACTCGCCACGCCAGCCATTGGGCGAGGAAACCGATGCCCAACATGCACACCAGCAGCCATCCGATATCAGACGACATGCACGATCCTTCGAGCGTCCACGGCAGATCTATCGGAGCACGCGCGCAGTCGCGACGTCCACCACTAAGCAAAATCAAAAAGGGAAGGAGAGAGGCCAAACCCCGGTATCGGACGGGGGGAGGGGGAGGGGGCGCCGATACCGGGGTGGCAGGCTGAGTTCGATAAAGAACTAGCGAGTACAGATAATACGCTCGCGCCCGGACATGTCAATACCCATCAGTTCAAAAATTCGGCTCGCGTTGTCTGGCCGCTTAATACGCCCGCTTCAGAACCGGCGATAGGTCAAAGCCTCAGCCAGATGCGCCCGGTCCAACAGCGCCGCGCCGCCATCCAGATCCGCGATGGTCCGCGCCACCCGCAAGGTGCGGTGATAGGCACGGGCTGACAGGCCCAGTCGTTCCAGTGCCGCATCGAACCAGCGTCGCTCGGCCGAGCCCAGTGCGCAGTCGCGCTCCAGTTCCCGCGTACTGATCTCGGCATTGGGTCGTCCGGCACGCATCAGCGCGTGAGTGCGCGCCTTGACCACGCGGGCACGCACCGTCGCCGAATCCTCGTCATGCCCGCTACGCGGTGCTCCCAGCTCACCCAACGGCACACGCGGCACTTGCACGCCAAGGTCGATGCGATCGAGCAGCGGCCCGGAAATGCGGCCGCGATAGCGCTGCATTTGATCCGGCGTGCACTGGCAACGCTGGCGAGGATCGCCCGCGTAGCCACAAGGACACGGATTCATCGCCCCCACCAATTGGAATTGGGCAGGAAAGGTGGATTGCCGAGCCGCGCGGGAAATAACGATATGCCCAGACTCCATCGGCTCACGCAGCACATCCAGCACATGCCGTCCGAACTCGGGCAACTCGTCCAGGAACAGCACGCCATTGTGGGCCAGCGAAATTTCGCCGGGCCGCGGCATGCTGCCACCGCCTACCAGCGCCACGGCCGAACTGGTGTGGTGCGGTGCCCGAAATGCGCGCCTGCGCCAGTGCGTCGGATCCACAGCCTGTCCGGCCACCGACAGCACGGCACAGCTTTCCAGCGCCTCCGATTCGGTCAGCGGCGGCAGGATGCCAGGCAAGCGTTCCGCCAGCATGGTCTTGCCCGTTCCCGGCGGCCCCACCAGCAGTAGATGATGGCCGCCGGTAGCAGCGATCTCCAGCGCCCGCCGAGCCTGCAGCTGGCCGCGCACGTCAATGAGGTCGGGACCTGAAACATCCGGGGGAATGCCTGGCGCTTCTCCAGGCAGGGTCAAATCCTGCGCGCCACGCAGCCAACCGCATACTTCGGCCAGGGTATCGGCGACCAATACATCAGCGTCGGACACGAGCGCGGCTTCGGCGGCATTCGCCCTCGGTACCACCACGCGGCGCCCGCGTGCACGTGCGCGCAGCAGCGCCGGCAGCACGCCGGAGACGCCACGCAACGCGCCGGACAGCGCTAGCTCACCGAGGAATTCGCAATCGTCGAGTTTCTCCCGCGGCACCTGGCCACCCGCGGCAAGAATGCCCAGCGCAATCGCCAGGTCGAAACGCCCGCCATCTTTTGGGAGCTCGGCAGGCGCGAGGTTCACCGTGACCTTGCGGTTCGGATATTCGAAAGCCGTGTTCTGGATAGCCACTCGCACGCGGTCGCGCGCCTCGCGCACGGCCGCTTCGGGCAAGCCAACGATATTGGTGCCGGGCAAGCCGCCGGACAGATGGACTTCGACCATCACCTGCGGGGCCGTCACACCTTCCTGGGCACGGGTGAGCGTAACGGCCAGGCTCATGGAACCAACGCTAGGGAACGAGAGTGGCTGCCAGGTTCGGACACGGAGCAACTCCCTTGCGCGGCCTGCGGTGAAAATAGCCGCCCCCGATCGTTCTCGGGGTGAGGGTGACGGATCGGGGGCGGCTCCCGGGACGTGGGCCCGCGCCGCACCCCGTTAGTCAGGTAGCAGCACCAGCCTCAAGATCTGCGATTCGTTTCTCTAGTGCCTCGACCTTGGCGCGGGTGCGCGCCAGGAGCTGGCTCTGGACTTCAAACTCTTCGCGGGTGACTAGATCAAGGCGGCGCAATCCCTGCGCCAGGACATCGCCGAAGTTGGTGCGCAAATCCTGATGCGCCTGAGCCAATCCTGTTGGAACCAACGAAACAAGACGCTGGGCAAGTTGATCGATATCCTGCCTATCCATCATGGATAGCACCTCGAACTCGTCGGGGTTGAGTGTAGATTCATGTCTGTAAATGCCACCATCGGCTTGCTCCGCTTCTATTTGTAGGCATTCTCCTACACGGTGATGGCCCAGGCGACAGGCGCCGGTTCACACAGGCAAAATGCCGGCCCACGGCAAGCCTGCCGACACACGACGATTTTCGAGGAATCCCCCATGAAGCTGGTGGTTGCGGTCATCAAGCCGTTCAAGCTGGACGATGTACGTGAGGCGCTGGCCGAGGTGGGCGTGCAGGGCATCACCGTGACCGAGGTGAAAGGCTTCGGCCGCCAGAAGGGTCATACCGAGCTCTACCGTGGCGCGGAATACGTGGTCGACTTCCTGCCCAAGATCAAGCTGGAAGTGGCCGTAGCCGACGACCAGCTGGATCGCGTGGTGGAGGCCATCCAACAGTCAGCGCGCACTGGCAAGATCGGCGACGGCAAGATCTTCGTCAGTTCGCTGGAGCAGGTGATCCGTATCCGTACCGGCGAGTTGGATAACGACGCGCTCTAGGCCGTCGCCTGAGCGCGCTCGAAGCGCCGGTGGTGAACCAGCAGGCCGGCGTAGTAACAAATGTAGTAGCCGATCATCAGGCCGAAGATGGCCAGGGTCAGCGGACTGTTTCCTATGGCCGGCGCCGGGTGCGCCGTCGCCTGGTCCTGCCATTGCGGCATCAGCACCACGAAGCGCCAAGCCAGCCGCGCCACCAGCAGCGTGGCCAGCAGGCCACCGATCCAGGCATTGGGAATGTAGAGGTCGTTGCCGCTGGCATCGCGCTCGAACCGGGTCAGGCGAAAGCCCACCGTGCCCAACGCGGCGCCAGCCAGCGAACCGCCGAGCAGCCCTTCCAGCAGCTTGGGATTGTGCAGGCCGCCCAACGCGAGCAGGGCACCGACAACCGTGAGAATCACGATGCGGGCAATCATCCGCTTGCGGCGGATCGGCTGTCGCCCGAAGCTGCCGCGCACGCGACGCCAGACGCCGAATGCCATCAGCGGGATCAGAAACGCGTAGATCATATTCGGGTTCATGAAAGTCGCCTCCCTGTGAATTGCCTGGAGCTTACCGACTCGAATCGGTGCCAACGACTGACGCGGCGCAGCCATCGCAGGTGACGCCTGTCACCCGCGATGGACCGAAGCGGATTACTTGGCTTTGCCCTGGTTCGCCACGGCGGCCATCTTCGCGGCGATGGCGTCGGTGTCGCCCAAGTAGTAGTGGCGCAACGGCTTGAGGTTGGCGTCGAACTCGTACACCAGCGGCACACCGTTGGGGATGTTGAGCTCGACGATCTCCTCCTCGGAGATGTTGTCCAGGTACTTCACCAGCGCACGCAGCGAGTTGCCGTGCGCGGCCACCACCACGCGCTGGCCCGATCGGATGGCCGGCGCCAGCACGTCGTGCCAGTAGGGCATCACGCGATCCACGGTGTCCTTCAGGCATTCGGTGTCGGGAATCATCGAGGGGTCGAGCGAGGCGTAGCGCGGGTCGTTCACCGATTCGTTGCTGGCACGGTCGAGCGGCGGCGGCGGGATGTCATAGCTGCGACGCCACACCTTGACCTGGTCTTCGCCGTACTTGGCCGCGGTCTCAGCCTTGTTGAGTCCGGTGAGCCCGCCATAGTGGCGCTCGTTGAGGCGCCAGTCGGTCACCACCGGAATCCACAACAGGTCCATCGCGTCCTGCACGCCCCACAGGGTGCGCACCGCGCGCTTGAGCACGGAGGTGTGGGCGACGTCGAAGGTGTAGCCCTCGGCCTTGAGCAAGCGGCCGGCCTCAGCAGCCTCGGCCTTGCCCTGTTCGGTGAGATCCACGTCGGCCCAGCCGCTGAAGCGGTTGTCGAGATTCCACTGGGACTGGCCGTGACGGATGAGTACGAGCTTGTACATGGCTGGGATTCGCGACGGGAAACCTAAAATGGTGAGGCTCCGCCCCGGCGTCGTCAAATCGGGAGTGGCCCCTGTCGAAGGTCATGCTAAACCCGGAGCTCTGCTGGAGCATCCTAGGCTTGGTCAATACCTACACATGCACGGAGTTCATCATGCGCCGACATTCACTAGCCCTCGCCTTCGCCCTGGCCCTGCCCCTGACCGCACTCGCGGCGGACAATGATATCGACAAGGTCAATGGCACCGTACGCGTCGAGGCGGGCCAGCACGCCGGTAATGTGAGCACGGTGAACGGCGCGGTGCACATCGGCGACAACGCCGTGGTGCAGAAGGCCAGCACGGTGAACGGCGCCGTGGATCTGGGCGACCGAGCCCAGGCCACGGCCGTCGATACCGTCAACGGATCGGTGACGCTGGGCCAGGGCGGACGCGTCACCGGCGCCATCGACGCCACCAACGGCGCGATCCGTTTGGGCAAGAGCGCGGACGTGGCCGGCAAAGTCGGTAACGTCAACGGCAGCATCGGGCTCGATGCCGCACACGTGGCGGGTGGCATTCAGACCGTCAATGGCGACATCAACGTGGGTGCCAACTCGCGCGTGGAAGGCGGCATCCTCGTGGACAAGCCGGGTGGCTGGTTCAACTGGAACAGCAATAGCCGCCTGCCGCATGTGGTGATCGGACCTCACGCAGTGGTGCAGGGCACGCTGGAGTTCCGCCGCGAGGTGGTGCTGCAGGTGAGTGACAGCGCCACGATCGGTGCGGTGAAGGGTGCGACGCCGGTGAAGTTCAGCGGTGACATGCCGACGGAGTGAATACCGATGGCTTGATTCCGTCATCCCAGCGAACGCTGGAATGACGGATCAACAGCCATTCACACCCAATCGCGCGGCCTGAGGTAGTCACCCAGCCGCGCTTCTGGTGAGCCGTCCTCGGGTTGGTACGCGTACTCGAAGCGTACGCGCGGCGGCAGGCTCATCAGGATGGATTCGGTCCGTCCGCCGGACTGCAGACCAAACAGCGTGCCGCGGTCGTACACCAGGTTGAATTCCACGTAGCGACCGCGGCGATAGAGCTGGAATTCGCGTTCGCGTTCGCCGTAAGGCGTGTCCTTGCGACGCTCGACGATGGGCAGGTAAGCATCGAGGAAACCCTGGCCGACGTCGCGGGTAAAGGCGAAGCAGCGTTCGAAGCCGCCCTCGTTCAAGTCATCGTAGAACAGGCCGCCGACGCCGCGCGTCTCCGCACGATGCTTGAGATAGAAGTACTCGTCGCACCACTGCTTGAAGCGCGGATAGACGTCCCCGCCGTACGGCTCGCACAGGTCGCGCGCCACGGTGTGCCAGTGCACCACGTCCTCGTCGCGCGGATAGAACGGAGTGAGGTCGAAACCACCGCCGAACCACCACACCGGTTCCACGCCTTCCTTGCTGGCCTCGAAATAGCGCACGTTGGCGTGCGTCGTAGGCACGTGCGGATTGCGTGGATGCAGCACCAGTGACACACCCGTGGCAACGAAACTGCCACCGGCCAGGTCAGGCCGATGTGCGGTAGCGCTGGGCGGCAGCTGGTGGCCGTAGACGCGTGAAAAATTCACACCGGCCTGCTCGAAGATTGCACCGTCACGCAGCACGCGAGTGCGTCCGCCACCGCCGGCCGGGCGCGTCCAGGCGTCCTCTTCGAAACGCGCCTTGCCGTCGATCTGCTCGATGGCAGCGCAGATGCGGTCCTGCAGTTCGCGCAGGAAGGTTTCAGCGAGGTCGGCTTGCTGGCTCATGATGCGATCCATCGTCGGGAACAAAACGCGGCAAGCTTATCAAGCCGCGCCGGCGCCACCGATGCGTCCCGGCGTCGCGCCGCGAGGTGGTGGTAGATCAACTCATGCGCGCCACGATGCGGCGGTGACCGATCAGCTTTGCCCAGCGCACGCCGACATCGATCCACATCAGGTAACCCGATTCGGTCAGCAGGCGGAGCAGATAGCGGCGATCAAGCACCAGCGCCGGCTCGGCCGCCACCGGTACGCTTTCGAAACCCAGCCGGCGCGACAGCAGCAGGCAGCGCGCGAGGTGGTAGCGGCTGGTGACAAGCGCCACGGGCGGCAGCACGCGCGTCACCGGGCCTTCTTCCTGCAGCAGGCTGCGCGCGTGGCGAAGGTTTTCCAGGGAATCGACCGACGCCTGCTCCAGCTGCAGGATCACGCCAGGCGGCAACTCGTGGCCGGCCAGCCAGTCACGGCCGGCGGCGGCCTCGCTGACAGTGCCCCCGCTACGCCCGCCCAAGAGCAGCACGTGATCGGTCTGCTCTGCCCGCATCAGCGCCAACGCCCGACCCAGACGCTGCTGGTAGTCCGCCTCGGGCTGGTCATGCACTAGCCGACGGCCGAATACCAGCACGGTCATGGGCCTGGGCAGAGTCAGCGGGCTGCGTGCCGCCACGCGCCAGACATGAATGAGATAGCCGACCCAGACCAGGCCCAGGCTCAACACCAGTGCGACCAGGGTCACTACTGCCGCATGCAGGATGTCCCGGTCGCTCAGATAGCGCCAGGGACCACGTTTGAGCGGAGCGACGATTGTAGGCAAGGGCAGGGCAGTCCGCGAACCGATAGGGAAGTGTGCTCAGCCGGGGATCGGGGCGCAATCGGGCGAAGATGAACGCCAACGCGACCGCGCTTTGTCCAGACTAGGCAATGCGGCAGGCGCTCGTTAGGCTCTCGCGATGTCAGTACCGATCCAACCCCTCGCCGTCAGCGCCTACACGGCCACTTCGGCGCTAGGCCACGGTCTCGAAAGCCACGTAGCAGCCCTGATCGCCACCCGCGGCGGCTTGCGCCAGAACGACTTCAGCAGCGCGCCACTCGCGTGCTGGATAGGTCGTGTCCAGGGCGTGGAAGATGCCGAGCTACCCGCCGCCCACGCCTCCTGGGAATGCCGCAACAACCGCCTGGCATGGCTGGGCCTGCGCCAGGACCGCTTCCTCGACCGTGCACTGGACGCACGGCAGCGTTACGGCGCAGCCCGCGTCGCGCTGGTGCTGGGTACCTCCACCGCCAGCATCGGCGCCACCGAAGAGGCTTACCGGCGCCTCGACGATGATGGCCACATGCCGCCCGACCTGCGCCGCCCGTTGATCCACGCGCCACATTCTCTGGCCGGGTTCGTGGCCGAAGCGCTGGGGCTGGAAGGCCCCTGCCTCACCGTATCCACCGCGTGCTCCTCCAGCGCCAAGGTGTTCGCCAATGCCGAGCGGCTGATCCGCCTGGGCCTGGTCGATGCCGCTGTGGTCGGTGGTGTGGATACCCTTTGCGATAGCGTGCTGTTCGGCTTCAACGCGCTGGAATTGGTGTCGCCCGAACCGTGCCGTCCGTTCGACCAGGCGCGCCGCGGTATTTCTATTGGCGAGGCGGCCGGCTTTGCGTTGCTCGAGCGCGTCAACGCTGCCCCGCAGGCGCCCAGGCTGCTTGGCTATGGGGAATCGAGCGACGCGCACCACATGTCCACGCCACATCCGGAAGGCCTGGGTGCCGAGCTTGCCCTGCGCGATGCGCTGGCGCGCGCCGGCCTGCACCCCGACCAGGTCGACTACATCAACCTGCACGGCACGGCCAGCCTCAAGAACGACGAAGTGGAAGCGGCGCTGATAACGCGCGCGTTTCCCAGCACCACGCGCGCCAGTTCGACCAAAGGCTTTACCGGCCACACGCTGGGCGCGGCGGGCATCCTCGAGGCCGTGTTCGCGCTGCAGGCCATCGAACACGGACTGGTGCCGGCCAACCTTGGCTGCATCACGCCGGATGCCGCTTGTGGTCCGCAGTTCGCCCTGGAAAGCGAACGCCGACCCATCGACGTGGCGTTGAGCAACTCGTTCGGCTTCGGCGGCAACAACGCGTGCCTGGCCTTCGGGAGTGCGCCGGCATGAGCGCGCTGCAAGTCCAGTTGGAAGGTATCGGCCTGTGGTCGGCGACGCTCGGCGATTTCGCCGCGCTGCAGGCACTGGAACAGGGCGCTGCCGTCACGGCCCCGCCAACGCGACCGCCCGCGGCCACACTGCCCGCCAACGAACGACGTCGCGCGCCGGAGAGTGTGCTGCTCGCCGTCGAGGTTGCCGGGCAAGCAGTGGCCATGAGCGGTCGCACGCCAGACGAATTGCTGTGCGTGTTCAGTTCCGCTTATGGCGACCAGCTGATTTCCGACTACATGTGCGCCACGCTGGCGCAAGCGCCCACTGAGCTCTCGCCCACGCGCTTCCACAACTCCGTGCACAACGCACCCGCCGGCTACTGGACCATTGCCACCGGCTGCCACGCCGCGTCCAGCGCGATCAGTGCCGGCCATGCGAGTTTCGGTGCCGGCCTGCTGGAAGCGGCCACGCTCTGCCAGGCCGAACAGCGACCCGTGCTGCTGGTGTGCAGCGATATCGCTGGCAGTGGCCCGGTGGGCGAGATGACTGGCTCGCGCACGTCGTTCGGCTGCGCGCTGGTGCTGTCACCGCAGGCAAATGGTCGCAGCCTCATGCGACTGAACCTCACGCTCGAGCCGCACGCTGGCCAAACTCTGCACCCCGCACCGCCCACCGGCGCGTGGCACGAGGCCAACCCGACTGCCACCTCTGCGTGGCCGCTGATGCAGAATCTTGCCCGTGGCGAGGGCGAATGCACTGTTGCCGCTGCTGAAACCCTGGCTCTGCGCGTTGTCCTGGAGACGCCTGCTTGAATACATCCGATGTCCGCTGGTGCGTGTTGATCCCTTGCCTCAACGAAGAGGCAGCGATCGGCGGCGTGGTGCAATCCGTATTGGCGTTGGGTGTGCCCGTCATCGTGGTAGACGATGGGTCGGACGATCGCACGCCGGAAATCGTGGGCGCTTTGCGAGTGACGCTGCTGCGGCATCCGCAACGCAGCGGCAAGGGTGAAGCGCTGCGCACGGGTTTCCGCGAAGCCGTGCGCCAGGGTTTCGATGCGGTACTCACTATGGATGGCGATGGGCAACACATGGCCAGCGATATCCCGCGTATCGCTGCCGCCGCCCAGCGTTATCCCAATCACATCGTGATCGGCGCCCGCCTGCTCGACCGCGAGCAGCAGCCCAAGGGCCGTCGCCGCGCCAACGCGGTAGCGGACTGGGGTATCTCGTGGGCCTGTGCGCAACCGGTGGCCGATACGCAAAGCGGGCAACGCTGGTATCCCCGCGCCGCGCTCGACCTGGTCGACCTGCCCGCAGAAAACTTCGTATTCGAAGCGGCCATCCTCATTGCCGCCTCACGCGACAAGGGCTTGGGCGTGGTCTCGGTGCCGATCGCCTCGCGCTATCACGGCGAGTTTCGCATCAGTCATTTCAGCCCCGTGCGCGATGTCTCGCGCATCACCTTCTACACCGTCGGGCAGGTGTTCCGGCACGGTGACGTCGTCTCCAGCTATCGCCGCTCGCGCGCGTCGCAGCCGATTGTTTTCGATACCGCGGCAACCTGACCTTTCGTGGGCAGCGGTTTCACGCCATGCCGCCATTCACGCCAATCACCTGGCCGTTGATATAGGCGGCTGCGTCCGAGCACAGAAACGCCACTAGCGCGGCCACTTCCTCGGGCTTGCCCGCACGCTGCGCCGGAACGATTTCGCGGATGCGTTCGGGAGGAAATTCCTCGCCGATCATGCGTCCTTCGATCACACCCGGCGCCACCACATTGGCGGTGATGCCGCGCGAGGCCATCTCGCGTGCCAGCGAACGCGTTGCGCCATGCAACGCCGACTTGGCCGCCGCATAGTTGGCCTGGCCACGATTGCCCAGCTGCGCGGCGACCGAACTGACTGACACAATGCGCCCGAACCGCGCCCGCGCCATCGGCAACAGCAACGGCTGGGTCACATGAAAGAAGCCGTGCAGCGAAACATCAATGACGCGGCGCCACGCATCTTCGGACATGCCCGCCATGGGGGAGTCCTCATGCACGCCCGCGTTGTTCACCACGGCATGGATCGGACCGTCGGCCAACAACGCGTCAATGGCCTGTCGGGTCGCGCTGCCATCGGTGACATCGAAAGCCACCGCCTGCGCACTGCCGCCAGCATCGCGAATCGCCGCAGCCACATCGTCGGCACGCGACAGCGCCGCATTCGCATGCACGATCACGTGATAGCCACCGTCGGCCAACGCACGACAGATGGCGCCGCCAAGATCGCCACTGCCTCCAGTCACCAGGGCGCGGCGGGAAACGGGGGCTTGCGACATGGAAAACCTCGCTCTCAGGTGACTGGATGGATGACTGCGGAACGACCACTGGCAAGCACGCGACCGCGATGCTCCACCCGGAACGCATATTGTGCTCCACCATCGTCGGCGTACAGACATTGCGCATGGACGTCCAGATGGCCATCCAGCACGTCGACGTACTCCGTAGAAAGCACTACGTCACGCAAACTGACCAGGCGCCCGGGACGAGCCTCAACGATTCCCTGCTGTCGCGCCAGCAACGCGCCGTGTACGGCCATCGCCTGCGCGCCATACTCGGCCAGGTGCACCGCATGCAAGCCGCCCTCGCTGCGCAACGGATGATCCGCGTGAGCGTGGCCATCGCTGATGGCGTGGATGGTCGTGTCGTCCCATGTCACCACGGCATCGAGCAGGCACATGGCGCCCTGATGCGGGATCAGATGCGCCCAGTCAGTCTTGGCGAGCATGCGGAGCCATGAAAATCGAGAGACAGAAGTGGAAGGCCACTCCCAGGCTCACCGTCAGACCGATAGCGCGCAGCACCGGGATCGAACTCCATGCCAGCATACCGAACACCAGTAGCGCCGACAGCACGCACACCAGCGTGGCATGCAGCGTGCGCCGCTGTTCGGACGCGTCACCGGTGTCGCGCTCGAAGAACAGTGCGTAGTGCAGACCCAGACCGGCGGCAAGAATCAACGCCACCAGATGAAACAGCGACACTTCGACACCGGCCGCGCGCTCAACGGCAAGCACCAGGAAAGTGGCCAGCGTCATCGGCGCCAGCACGTGCCAGGCGCGACGCAGGCTGCGCAATGCCACGGTGATCGTGATCACCAACAAAAGGGTAGCCACCAGCAGCGCATGAAGAATGCGCGTGCGGTAGGCCACCACCATCGACTCGGCCGTCTCCTTCAGGTCGAGCAGGCGTACTGATCCGCCGCTGCCCTGTGCCAGCCTCTGCAGCGCCGCCACGTCATGCACGCCGCTGAGCGTGCCCAGGCCCAGCCATTGATCGCCGCGCTGCATCAGCATCGCGGACACGCGCTGGCCAAGAGGCGACGCGGCAAAACGAGCCGGGGTGAGCAGCGGAAGCTCACGCGCCTTCTGTACGTCATCGACGAATGGCGCGAATAGATTCTGCTGGAATGGCAGGCCTTGTTGCGCTTCTTCCAAGGCCCGCGCGAGCATCGCGCGCTCAGGCAACTTCTGCTGACGCGACCGCTGCACCGCTTCGCTGGGCAGGTAGCGTGAAGGCAGTTCGATGGCGTCCACCGAGTGCTTTGCCACCAGGGCATCGGTGGCTGGCTCCAGGCGCTCGGACAGCGCCAGCACGCCTTGTTCATCCTTGGCTTCCATGACGAGCAGGTAGCGCACGTCCGGCGCACCAAGGGCCTCGCGCAGACGCGCGTCCCGCTGCAGCAGATCCTGCGGCAATGGCGTCAGTGCGGCGAGGTCGTTCTGCCAGAACGAGCCCCGTGCGAAAGCAAGCATCGCCACAATGGCGCACACCACCAGCGCCGGTATCCAGCGCGGTCGCGGCAAGGCATCCACGAACCCGCGTGCACGCACCAGCCAGCGCATATCCGCCACGTCGTGCACGCGTTCCGGCAGCAGATAGGGCAATAAATAGCGCGTACTGAAGCCGGCAACGAGCAGACCGGTCACCGTAAAGACGGCCAATTGCTTCAAGCCGTTCACGCCCGAAGCGTAGAAGGCCAGATAGGCGATGCACGCCGAGGCGATGGCAGTGAGCAGCAGCGGCCACAGGTCGCGCACGCTTTGCACGGCGTTCTCACCGGCGCGCCGGTGACTGAGCACACGGATCGGATATTCCTGGGCCACGCCCAGCAACGTGAAGCCGAAGGCCAGCGTGATGCCGTGCACCTGCGGAAACAGCAGCACCAGTGCCACGATGCCGGCCAGCGCCGCGCTGGCGATGGGCAGCGCCGACAGCAACAGCGAGCTGACACTGCGGTACGCCAGCAATAGCAGCAACACGAAACCCACGGTGGACACGCGGCCGATCAACTCGGCCTGGCCGCGCGTCTGTGCGTTGGCCACCACGCTGAAATAGCCGGGCCCGCTCAGCACGAGCGTGGCGCCCTGGTGGTTTGGCAAGGCGTCGAACACATGCTGGATGCCGTCGATAGCCGCCGCCTGCGCATCGGGATCGAAGCCGGCTGCCTGGGTCTGCACGAGCAGCAAGGCTTCGTTCTGCGCCGAGAACCACACGCCTTCGCGCAACTCCGGTGATTTCGGCGGCGTCCATCGCTCGGCCAGCTTCAACACCTCCAGCGTGGGGTCTCGCGGCAGCAGTCCTTTGAGCAGGCTTGCCGCGGGCGAGGAAAGATCATCCAGCCTTTGCTGCAACTCGTCGCGCAGGAACGCGGCATCCATGGCCTGCGTATCCAGCGTGGGCGACAACAAGTAGCGATAGGGCAGCAGTTGTTCGTCGAGCGCGGCGATGTCGAAGCTACCGTTGAGCACCTGGCTGTAGCGCGCGTCTTTACGCAGCGCGGTCGCCAATTGCTGGCTCAGCGCGGCGAGTTGCTCATCCGGCTTGCCGGCGATGGCGAGCAGCAACAGGCGCGAGCCCGGCCCTTCACCGATCTGCTCCATCAACAGGCGCTGATCGGGCGTGGTCGGTGCGGGCATGAAGCTGCGCAGGTCGGTGCTGACGCGCAAACGTTGCACGACGAAGCCGCCCAGTGCAGCCAGCAGCGCCAGCCATAGCACCAACAGCATCCACCGCCCGCTGCGCTGCATGCTCAGCCGCCCTGACACAGCGCCGCGAGCGCTTCGCGGGAGGGCGTGGCGGGCATCTTCGCGGCAAGGTTTCCAAGCAGGTCGACTGCGAGATCGCCGTCCGCCTCCTGCATGCGCATGCAATGCGGCTCATTACCGCTACCGTCGACCTCGATACGATTGACGGAGCGCACGAGCTTCGCATCGCGCGGCGTGAGCATCAGCGTCCACCGGTTGGCGTCACTCACCGTGTACTGGATGGTGAACGCCTGTTCCAGGCGCGTGGAATCGCCGCCGAGCAAGGCGACAAAACTGTCGAGAAGAATCTGCAATTGTGGGGCGCGTTTCAGCGAGAAATGCCGCGGCTCGCGACCTTCGCGCTGCTGCGTCACCTCTCCATCGGCGATGGTGGAAACTTCGGGGGTCGGATGTTCAACCCGGCGTTCCAGCCGGTCGCCGCCCAGCCAGGCCAGCTCGCCGGAAACGACCAGCGGCTGGTCCAGCATCTTCAGGAAACGCGCTTCGGCGAAAGGCGTGCGCGCCGGCGCGGGACGTCCCAGCGAGGCCACCAGCGCGCGCGCCGTGGCAGCATCTTCAGGCGCCGACGCGTTCGCGCCCAGCGACATCGTCAGCATGCACAGCAGTAGCCACGTCTTGCTGCCAGAAATCATAGAAGTTGAACCAGTTGTAGGGGGCGACGTGGACGTAGTGTTCCACGCGACTCGCATAGCGGGCGATCAGCGCGTCCAGTACCTGGGCGCGATCCTGGCGCGGCATGTCCACGCGATCGGCGAACGGCTCGAAGATCAGGCGATAGCGGTTGCCGCCTTCGTACAGACCAAAGCAAAGCATCACCGGCACGCGCAACGAGTGTGCGAGCAGCCAGGGGCCCACCGGGAAAGGCGCCGGCTCGCCGAGAAATGGCGTACGGCGCAGCACTTCATGCTCGCGACCGCGATCTGCCAGCAACGCCACCATTGCGCCCTGTTCGCAGGCCTCGGCCATGGCGAGGGTGATGGATGCGCCGCCCAGCGAGGCATCAATCACCTGGGCACCGATATCGGGCGCCAGCGCTTCGAGCAGCTCGGTAAGGGCTGGCGT
The DNA here is from genome assembly GCF_057787755.1 of Dyella sp. OK584. Lineage (NCBI taxonomy): Bacteria > Pseudomonadati > Pseudomonadota > Gammaproteobacteria > Lysobacterales > Rhodanobacteraceae > Dyella > Dyella sp. OK584. The sequence continues at coordinate 1,243,677 of NZ_CM173542.1, read as the reverse complement.
CTTCTGTTTGTCCAGCACCACGCGCAGCGAGATGTCTGGTCGACGCGAGCTGAGTGCACGCAAGGCTTCGAAACTGCCCTGATGCGAGCCGAGCAGCAGCAGGCCGCGCCCCTGCGCGACGGTGGCTTCGAGTTCGTCGAGACCTTCCACCGTGATGTCGAAGCCCTTCTGACCGCGCGCGAGCAGGAAGATGCGATCGAGAAGGGTCGCGGCGAAGCTGTGGATGTGCTTCATCACCTGCCACGCGCTGACCGGCTTGCCGAGCACGCGCTCAAGGAATCGCCGTGATGCCACTCGTTCGGGAGCACGTCGGCAGTAGAAATAGAGTGTGATCGGATACAGGAAGAATCGGCCCAGCGGACGCCCGCCGTGCAGCGCAATGCTGCGAATCAGCCACAGTGCAAAACGGCCGCCACCCTCGGGACGGCTCTGCCAGTGCTCGCTCACGCGCCACCCTCGATCGTGCCGCGGGCGAGCAGTTCCTCGCCACGGCGGATGTCGAAACGCACGCGCCCGGCCGTTTCGGTCAACGTGATGGTCGCGCGCTGGTCCGGCAGCAGCGGCGATACGAACTTGGCGTCCACCACACGCGCCAGTCGCTCGCCACGCCATTGGCGCAACGCCATCGCTACCTGCTCAAGCAAGACGACGCCAGGCACCAATGGTGTGCCAGGAAAATGACCTGGCAGGCAGGGATGTTCCGCCGGCACCTGAATCTCACGATGGAAGGATGCGTGACTCATGACGACATGGGGCCCTTACCGCGCACCAGCTGCGGCCAGCGCGCCGCGATGCCGAGCGCCAGTTCGTGCAGACGCGGATGCGGGATATGCCGCAGATGCCAGCGGCGGAACACATGCTCCAGCAGAAAGGCCGCGGCGATCAGCGCGTAGCCACCCACGTGCACATACGACTGGGCCGGTCCTGCCGGCACCGGCCACGGCGAAACGATGCCCATCGAACCCAGCAAGCCACCCGGCTCTGCACAAAGCAGCAGCACTGCCAGCATCGACGCCTGCGCCGCGGTCAGCACGGTCCAAAACCAGGTGAGCCGACGCGCGTAAACCGCCAAGCCCGGCACCTGCAGGCGTTCGGGCCCTTCCAGCGCCTCGATGAAGCGTGCGATCAACGGCATCGAGCCCGCCCGCAAGCTGCGTCCGAATAGCGACGCCAGCAATACGTTGATGGCAATGGGCACGCATTCCAGCAGCAGCCCAACCATGCCGCGCTGCCACAGCCAGCCCATGGTCGCCAGCGTCAGTAGCCAGATGGCCCACGGCAACGGCCGCCGCGTAGACAGGCCCGGTGCCATCAGCAAGGTAAGCAGCAGCGCGCAGGCGGCCAGCGAGAAACCCTGGCGATGCGTCAGCACGCCCGCCATTGCCAGCACGGGATAGCCGAACATCAGCGGTAGCCAGCGCCGCGATGCGGATCTCGGTTGGGAGACGGGAAGGGACGACATGTTGGTATCAGCCTGCTCGCTTGTCACCGAAACGGCGACGGCACCAGTGTGCCGCGCATGCCAGGCATCATGCCCGATGTTTGTTAAACGGCGCGGTGTCGTTCAACGTGCTCGGAAAGCGTACGCAGGCTGTTGAAGATCTGGCGGTTTTCCGGGTTGTCCGAGCGCAGCTGGAAGCCGTAGCGCTTGGACACGGCCAGCGCAATTTCCAGTGCGTCGATGGAATCGAGGCCCAAATCGCCCCCGAACAACGGTGCGTCTGGCTCGATCTGGTCGGCCGGCACGGTTTCCAGGTTGAGACTTTCCACGATCAATGTGGCCAGTTCGTGTTGTGCGGTGCTCTGCTCGGCCATACCCGATTCCGTACCTAGTACATGCGCCTCTCCCCCAGAGGCGGCGACCGGCGAGTGTAACATAGCGACCCCATCTCCCCGGGTTGGAGCGCATGGTTCAGGGTTGTGAAAACGTCAGTCCGGCACTGCGTCGCGCGCCGCAGGTCTCCTATCGCCACGCCAAGCCAGACGCGGTATTGCAGGAGCCAGGTACCTTGGCCGTGTTCGGTTTCGGTACGGGCGCGGTGCGAAGTAGCGACCCGCGCTGGCTGGGAGTGGACCTGGAAAGTTTCGACGCGCCGGAGACGCTGGAGATCTGGCAAGTGAACGGCCCAGTCAGCCACGGACGCGAGGGCGACCTGCAATGGTCGGCCGGTGAGGGTTGGCTGTTTGCGGCGATGACCCTGGACGAACAGGCGCACGGCGGCCCGGGCGACACTGCCGCCGCCGCGTATGCGCAGCTGCGCAGTTTTCTTGCGTCGCGCCTTGAGCGGCACGTGCAGCGCATCTGGAATTACCTTGGCGACATCAACCAGGGCGATGGTGATACAGAACGCTACAAGCTGTTCTGCGACGGCCGCGCTGACGGCATGGACAACTTCTTCGCCGACGGCTTTCCCGCCGCCACGGCCATCGGCCACCACGCTGCCACGCCACGCCTGCAGGTCTACCTGCTGGCGTGCGACGAACCGGGCGTGCGCGTGGAAAACCCACGCCAGGTCAGCGCCTGGCGTTATCCGCGCCAATATGGCCGTACGCCGCCCAGCTTCGCTCGCGCGATGGCCCTGCCGGCGCAAGACGCCCTGGCCATCTCTGGCACCGCCGCCGTGGTTGGCCATGCCTCCGCGCACGAGGACGACCTGGAAGCGCAGCTCGAAGAGACGCTGATCAATCTGGAGAGCCTGCTGGCCAGTGCCGGCATGCGGGCGGGCTTTGACACGCAGTCGCCGCTGAAGGCCTACGTGCGCCACCCGACGGACGCACCGCATGTGCGCGACTTCCTGCAGCGACGCCTACCCGGCGTGCCGGTGCTGTTGTTGCACGGGGATATCTGCCGGCAGGAACTGCTGGTGGAGATCGACGGCTGGCGCTACGCGTAAATCGGGGTGCGCGAAGCCGCGCCCTCCATCCGCCGCTACTTCGCCGCGTAGGTGGGGTCCAGGCTTGCCAGGAAATCGTCCACATTGGCGTGCAGGTAAGGATTCGCCGGACCCTCCTTTTGATCGGCGGTCTTCTCTGCATGGACAGGAACGGCCTGTAACAGCCGACCTGTCATCGAATCGAAAACGTAGATGGTGGCGGTATAACCTACAGCCGGCGCGGGAGAACTGCCCTGCTTGCTCAACGACGTCACGGTGTAGCCGGCTTTCATCCAGGGCTTGTAGTGAACCGCCAGGCGATAAGGCAGCGCCTGCTCCCTTGAACGGGATGGCTGCCCATCCTGGAATGAGCCATCGCTCGGCTCGACCCCATGCAACTTGACGTGCCGATCGCTCGCCCAGGCATCAAACCAGTTTTCGACATTAACGCAATTGACGCTGTCACTGGTGCAGGCCAGGTAGAACGTGAAACGCGGGCTGGCGTCTGCGTTGAACAGCTGTAGAGACTGGAGGTTCTGTTGCGCCGTGGTGTCCATGACGGCACCCGCACCAACACAACCTTGAAGGGTCATCGTCGCAACCGTACCTAGCACCAACATCCGAATCCGCATCGCATGCTCCTTTGCTGGTCGACAAAAGTTCGCACTACGCACTGCTGGATGAAACGAACCAGCAAGATTGCTGGCTGGAGCCAACGACTGCCTTGATACCCGAGCCTGGACTTGCCCATCCCGGAGGGAAATGAGCCGGACGATCCTTACGTCTTCTTGGTCGGCCGATGCCAGCCGTTTAGCGTCACCTGACGCGCACGCGCAATGGTCAACTCACCCGCTGGCGCCTCCTTGCTGATGACCGAGCCCGCACCGATGGTCGCTTGCGCGCCGATCGTCACCGGCGCCACGAGCGCGCTGTTGGAACCGATGAAGGCACCGTCGCCGATGGTGGTGAGGTGCTTGTTGACGCCATCGTAGTTGCAGGTGATGGTGCCCGCGCCGATGTTCACGCCGCTGCCGATCACGGTGTCACCGAGGTAGCTCAAGTGATTGGCCTTGCTGCCTTCACCGAGCTGCGCCTTCTTGGTCTCGACGAAGTTGCCGATATGCACGCCGGTAGCCAATTCGGTGCCCGGCCGCAGGCGTGCGAACGGGCCGATGATGCATGGGCCGTGCGTCACCACGCCTTCCAGGTCGCAGTGCGACTGCACGACGGAGCCAGCAGCGAGGCTCACGTCCTTCAAGCGGGTGAATGCACCGATGCGCACGTCATCGCCAAGCGTGACCTTGCCTTCGAGGATGACGTCGATATCGATTTCCACGTCCATGCCAGCGGTCACGGCGCCACGCACATCGATGCGCGAAGGATCGGCCATCCGCACGCCTTCGAGCGCCAACGCCTTCGCCGCGCGCAGGCGGAACTGCGCTTCCAGCTCAGCCAGCTGCCAGGGATTATTGGCGCCGGCCGCTTCGTATTCGTCCTCACATTCCACGCAGGCCGCGGCGCGATTTTCCGCGGCGGCCATGGCGAAGATGTCGGTGAGGTAGTACTCGCCCTGCACATTGTTGCGATCGAGTTTGGACGTCCATCGCTTCAACGCCACCGCCTCGGCGGCGACGATGCCGGTGTTGATCAGATTGTTGGCGCGCTGGGCATCATCGGCATCTTTCTCTTCCACCACGGCGCGCACCAGCCCGTTGCCATCGCGCAGCACACGGCCATAACCGAGCGGCTCGCTCACACGGGTGGCCAGCAGGCTCACCGTACCCTCGGCGCGCACTAGCCGTTCCAGCGTCTGCGCACGGGTCAGCGGCACGTCGCCATAGAGCACCAGCACGGTGGCCTCATCGGGCACCTCGAGCAACGCCTCGCGCACCGCGTGCCCGGTGCCAAGCCGCTGCGACTGCAACACCCAGCGCAAGTCGGCCTGGCCGTCGAACGCCGCGTGCACCTGGTCGCCGCAATGACCGTAGACCAGGTGAATGGCCTGCGGCTGTAGCGCGCGCGCTGCATCCAGCACATGAGCCAGCAAGGGCCGACCGGCCAGGGGCATCAGCACCTTGGCCCGCCTGGACTTCATGCGCTTACCCTCACCGGCGGCGAGGACGATCACGTGCAGGGGTGCGTTCTTGATCATTGGCGGGCCCGTCTTGGCTAGCGGCGCAGCATAGCAGCCGCAAGATGGAGGTCTTCAGTCACCGCGCTGGCGGGGATGAGGCTAATGGCTGCCGCCGGTAGGGGCGCTGACTTCCGTTACCGGCTCGCCCCCCCCTTCCAGGCGAAGCGGAACACGTAGTTCACGCTGAACGGTTGGGTCTTGCTGCCCACTTCATGGGTCTCCCCGTTGGCATCGGCGGCCCACTGGCTGATGCGCAGGGGCAGGAAAGTCCATTGCATGACTGCCTCACGTACTGCTTCCGCAAACAGGCGGTGCCGTGGGTCGCCCCCCGTGTCATTGGCAATGCGGACCTCTCTGACCTTGCCCTGCGCATCCACCAGCAGCAGCGCCTCGATTTCCTGCGGCGGCGGGCGCTCTGCAAGCAGTGCCGGAGGATAGGACGGCGCCGGATGTTCCAGCGGCACAGCGCCGATGGAGGTCTGGCCGAGCGCCAACGGGTAGTGCCGCACACCGTCGTTGGTGAGGGCGCGATGAGAAATGTCGTTTTCGGATTGCGGCCCCAAGGGCGGCAGGGAAGGCGGAGTAGCGCAGGCAACCAGCAGCGCGATGGCCGCAACCTGCAACAGGTGCCAGTGCAGACATCGCACGCGGGCCGCGCAGCACCGCTCTGTTCGCATGGCTCAAGCCACCTCTCGATGTGCAACCAGCATAAATAAAAACGCCGGCTCGAAGGCCGGCGTTTCGTGTTCGCTACCCTGGAGCCAGGGCGACCGAAGGTTTAGTGCTTGAGCGTCTTGCGCAGGCGCTCCAGCGCCTGCAGCTGGGTCAGCGCCTGGGCCAACTTGGCCTGGGCCTCGGCAATATCGACCGCATCGGTGCGATTGGCCAGGGCGTCCTCGGCTTCCTTCCTGGCCGCCAGCGCGGCTGCCTCGTCGATGTTCTCCGAGCGGATGGCCGAATCGGCCAGCACCGTGACAACCTGCGGCTGCACCTCGAGGATGCCGCCGCCGGTGATGGAGATATCGACCTTCTCACCGTTCGGCTGGGTGACGACAACCTTGCCCGGCTTCAGGCGGGTGATCAGCGGCGCGTGGCGCGGCGTGATGCCCAGCTCACCGATCTCGCCGGTGGCAACGACCATCGTCGCCTCGCCCGAGTAGATCTCGGCTTCGGCACTGACGACTTCGACGCGAATGGTGTGGCTCATGACTCGATTTCCGGATGCTTAAGCGACGGGCGGAGGGTTCAGATCCGCCCGGAGGGATCAGGCGGCCTTCTTGGCGCCCATTTCCTCGGCCTTCTTGATGGCCTCGTCGATGCCGCCGACCATGTAGAACGCCTGCTCCGGCAGGTGGTCCACTTCGCCGTCCACGATCATCTTGAAGCCGCGGATGGTTTCCTTCAGCGGCACGTACTTGCCCGGCGAGCCGGTGAACACTTCGGCCACGTGGAACGGCTGCGAGAAGAAGCGCTCGATCTTGCGGGCGCGCGACACCGCCTGCTTGTCTTCTTCGGACAGTTCGTCCATGCCCAGGATCGCGATGATGTCCTTGAGCTCCTTGTAGCGCTGCAGCGTGCCCTGCACGCGACGGGCCACGTCGTAGTGCTCGGCGCCGATCACGTTCGGATCGAGCTGACGGCTGGTGGAGTCCAGCGGATCCACGGCCGGGTAGATACCCAGCGAAGCGATGTTACGCGACAGCACCACGGTCGCATCAAGATGCGCGAAGGTGGTGGCCGGCGACGGATCGGTAAGGTCATCGGCGGGCACGTACACGGCCTGAATCGAGGTGATCGAACCGGTCTTGGTCGAGGTGATGCGCTCCTGCAGCACGCCCATTTCCTCGGCCAGCGTCGGCTGGTAACCCACGGCGGACGGCATACGGCCGAGCAGTGCAGACACTTCGGTACCGGCCAGCGTGTAGCGATAGATGTTGTCCACGAACAGCAGCACATCCTTACCCTTGCCGGTCTCGTCCTTCTCATCGCGGAAGTACTCGGCCATGGTCAGGCCGGTCAGCGCCACGCGCAGACGGTTGCCCGGCGGCTCGTTCATCTGGCCGTACACCATCGCGACCTTGTCCAGAACGTTGGAGTCCTTCATCTCGTGGTAGAAGTCGTTGCCCTCACGGGTACGCTCACCCACGCCGGCGAACACGGACAGACCCGAGTGCGCCTTGGCGATGTTGTTGATCAGCTCCATCATGTTCACGGTCTTGCCCACGCCGGCGCCGCCGAACAGGCCGACCTTGCCGCCCTTGGCGAACGGGCACATCAGGTCGATGACCTTGATGCCGGTCTCCAGCAGATCGTTTGCAGCAGCCTGGTCGTCGTAGCTCGGCGCTTCGCGATGGATGACCCAACGGTCCTGCTCGCCGATCGGGCCGGCTTCGTCAATCGGGTTGCCAAGCACGTCCATGATGCGGCCCAGCGTGGCCTTGCCGACCGGCACCTTGATGCCTTCGCCGGTGTTGCGCGCCACGAGGCCGCGCTTGAGGCCAGCGGAGGAACCGAGGGCGATGGTACGAACGATGCCGTCACCCAGGACCTGCTGGACTTCCAGCGTGATCTCGGTACCGTCGATCTTCAGTGCGTCGTAAACCTGCGGCACCTGATCGCGCGGGAATTCCACGTCGATGACCGCGCCGATGATCTGTACAACTTTGCCCTGACTCATGGAAGTGCTCCGGATGGATCTTTTAGTGTTTATTGCGGCGCCGCTGCGCGTCGCCAGAATTTGATTCGTCACAGCGCCGGTCAAACCGCCGCTGCACCGCCCACGATTTCGGAAATTTCCTGGGTGATCGCCGCCTGACGCGCCTTGTTGTAAATCAGCGTCAGCTCACCGATCACCTTGTTCGCGTTATCCGACGCGCTCTTCATCGCCACCATGCGCGCCGCATGCTCACTGGCAAGGTTCTCCAGCACGCCCTGATACACCACCGACTCGATATAGCGAATCAGCACGTCCCCGAGCACCGTGGCGGCATCGGGCTCGTAGATATAGTCCCAGTCGTGTTTCTGCTCGAGCTTGAGTCCTGCCACCGGGTAATTCGGCGAAGCTGACGACTCGCCGGCCGCGACGCCCATCTCCTCGGCAACCACCGGCAGCGGCAGCAGTGCACGCACAGCTGGCGTCTGCGTCATGGTATTGACGAAATCGTTGTGGGCCAGGAACACGCGATCGACCCTGCCCGCCATGTAGACATCGAGCACGACCTTGATCGCGCCCACCAGCGTATCGAGCTTCGGCTTTTCGCCGAGGTGGCTGACCGTGCCGATCAAGTTGACGCCCTTGAGACGACGGAAGAACTGCACCGCCTTCTGGCCGATCGCCACCACGTCCACTTCGACGCCCTTGTCCTGCCATTCGCGAATGGCCGGCAGCAGGCGACGGAACAGGTTCGAATTGAGGCCACCGCACAGGCCGCGGTCAGTGGTGATGACCACGTAGCCCACGCGCTTGACGGTCTCGCGTTCCTGCAGGAACGGATGGCTGAAGTCCGTGTTGGCCTGGGCCACGTGCGCGATCACCTTGCGCATCGCACGCGCATAGGGCCGCGAGGCCTTCATCAGATCCTGCGCCTTGCGGATCTTCGAGGCCGAGACCATTTCGAGCGCGCGCGTCACCTTGCGCATGTTCTGCGTGCTCTTAATCTTGGTTTTGATTTCGCGTCCGCTTGCCACGTTTGCCTCAACCTGTTGGGTGATTGCGATCCCGGCCCTTCGGCCGGAGTGCTGTACAGCCGCTCAACATAAGCGGCCGTACACCCTTTCTACTTACCAGCTACCGGTCTTCTTGTACTCGTCGAGCGAGGACTTGAAGGTCGCTTCGATCTCGTTGTTCCAGTCACCGGTGACGACGATCTTCTTCATCAGCTCGCCGTGATTCTGGTGCATGAACGCGTGCAGGCCCTTCTCGAACGGCAGCACCTTGTTCACGGGCAGGTCGTCGAGGTAACCCTTCTCGGCGGCGTACACCGACAGGGCCAGCTCAGCAATCGACAGCGGGGCGTACTGGGCCTGCTTCATCAGCTCGGTCACGCGCTGGCCGCGGTCCAGCTGAGCGCGGGTGGCCGGGTCCAGGTCCGAAGCGAACTGCGCGAACGCAGCCAGCTCACGGAACTGCGCCAGGGCCAGCTTCACGCCGCCGGACAGCTTCTTGACGATCTTGGTCTGGGCGGCACCACCGACACGGGACACCGAAATACCGGCGTTCACGGCCGGGCGGATGCCGGCGTTGAACAGGTCGGTTTCCAGGAAGATCTGACCGTCGGTGATCGAGATCACGTTGGTCGGCACGAACGCGGACACGTCGCCGGCCTGCGTCTCGATGATCGGCAGCGCGGTCAGCGAGCCGGTCTTGCCCTTCACTTCGCCGTTGGTGAACTTCTCGACGTACTCCTCGGACACGCGTGCAGCGCGCTCGAGCAGACGCGAGTGGAGATAGAACACGTCGCCCGGATAGGCTTCACGGCCCGGCGGACGCTTCAGCAGCAGCGAGATCTGGCGGTAGGCCACGGCATGCTTGGACAGATCGTCATAGATGATCAGCGCGTCTTCGCCGCGATCGAGGAAGAACTCGCCCATGGCGCAGCCCGAATAGGGCGCAGCGTACTGCAGCGCGGCCGACTCGGAAGCGGAAGCCACCACGATGATGGTGTTGGCCAGCGCGCCGTGCTCTTCGAGCTTGCGCACCACGTTGGCGATCGACGAGCGCTTCTGGCCGATGGCGACGTAGATGCACTTAATGCCGGAATCTTTCTGGTTGATGATCGCGTCGATGGCCAGCGCGGTCTTGCCGGTCTGGCGATCGCCGATGATCAGCTCGCGCTGGCCACGGCCGATCGGAATCATCGAGTCGACCGACTTGTAGCCAGTCTGCACCGGCTGGTCGACCGACTTACGCCAGATCACGCCCGGAGCAACCTTTTCGATTGGCGAGCTGTACGGCGTATTGATCGGGCCCTTGCCGTCGATCGGGTTGCCCAGCGCATCGACGACGCGTCCGAGCAACGCCGGGCCCACCGGCACTTCGAGGATGCGGCCGGTAGTCTTGGCCACGTCGCCTTCGCGCAGGTGCTGGTACTCGCCCAGCACCACGGCGCCGACCGAGTCACGCTCGAGGTTCAGCGCCAGCGCATAGGAGTTGCCCGGCAGTTCGATCATTTCGCCCTGCATCACGTCGGCCAGGCCGTAGATGCGCACGATGCCGTCGGACACGCTGATGATCGTGCCCTCATTGCGTGCCTCCGCGCCGAGCTTGAACTGCTCGATGCGGTTTTTGATCAGTTCGCTGATCTCAGACGGATTCAAAGTCGTGCTGGACATGGTGGTTATCCTGAAGAATTTATTTTCTCAAGAGTCCGGCCATGGATGGCCGGTTTTTGCTCTTCGCGAAATGGACCCGCGTAAAACTAACTGGAGAGGAGTGAGGAGTGAGTAAGAGTGGCGTGGTGGTTGCTTTCCACTCGTTTCTCACTTCTCTCCACTGTGCATCGGCTGTTAACGCGCCAAACTGCTGGCCAACTTGGTCAGGCGGCCGCGGGCGGAGCCATCAATCACTTCACTGCCGGCATCGATCACCACGCCGGCAAGCAACGCGGTATCGATCCGGGTTTCCAGTTCGATCTCGCGCTTGAAACGGCGCTTCAGCGATGCCTTGAGCTGCTCGGTCTGCGTCGTGTCCAGCGCCATCGCGCTGGTCACCTTGACCAGCAGCTGCGACTCGGACTCACGCTTGAACGCTTCATACAGCTCGGCCACTTCCGGCAACAACGCCAACCGGCGCTGCTCGGCCATTTCGCCGAGGAACTGTGTAAACGGTGCATCGGCAGCCATGCCGGTCGGCAGATGCAGCGCAACCAGCTGTGCCGGCAGCACACGCGGGTCGGTGCTGAGGTCTGACACGCGCGAATCACTCGCGACTGCAGCAGCGAATGCGAACGCCTGCGACCACGCATTCAACGAACCGGCCTCATGCGCCACTTCAAAGGCAGCGCGGGCGTACGGACGAGCGAGGGTGATTGCCTGGGCCATCGATCAGATCTCGGCTGCGAGCTGGTCGAGCAACGCCTTGTGCGTCGACGGGTCGATCTCGCGCTGCACGATCTTGCTGGCGCCCTGCACGGCCAGTGCGCCCACCTGCTGGCGCAGCTGGTCACGGGCACGCTGCGCCATCGACGCGATATCGTCCTGCGCCGAAGACTTCAGCCGGTTGATCTCGGTGATCGCTTCGGCACGGGCCTTGTCGATGATCTGATTGGCCTGCTGCTGGGCCTTGTCGATGATCTCGGAAGCTTGCTGGCGCGCCACCTTGATCTCGGCCGCGACCTTGTGGTCGGCGTCCTTCAGCTCGGCGTGCGCGCGCTCGGCGGCATTGAGGCCCTCGGCAATCTTGATCTGCCGATCCTCAATCGCCTTGTTGATGTGCGGCCAAATGAAGTGGACGCAGAACCAGATCAGGATGGCGAACGAAAGCATTTCGCCAATCAAGGTCGCGTTGAAATCCATCGCTGCGTTACCTGTAGTTGCTGTGTATTACGAGCAAGCACGCCGAAGCGTCATTGCGGAAATGCGGCGCCGCCGAAGCGGCGCCTTGAACCGACGTATTAGTGACCAGCTGCAGCGGTGGCAGCGTTCATCACGTTCGACAGCAGCGGGTTCGCCACGGCGAAGTACATCGCCAGCGCCACACCGATCAGGAACGCCGCGTCGATCAGGCCGGCGAGCAGGAACATGCGGCCCTGCAGCAGCGGCACCAGTTCCGGCTGACGGGCAGCGGCCTCGAGGAACTTCGAACCCATGACGCCGATACCGATACAGGCACCGAGTGCACCGAGACCGATGATCAGACCCAGCGCGATGGCGGTAAAGGACTGCACTTGAGCAATATGAGCGATGAGTTCCACGACGGTCTCCTGAGAAATTTAAACTGAAAAGTCAAAACGGTTGAAATGGAATATTCGAAAGCACGAATCAGTGGTGATCGTGCGCCATCGAGATGTACACGATCGTCAGCACCATGAAAATGAAGGCCTGGATGCCGATGATCAGGATATGGAACACGCCCCACACCGTGTAGCCGATGATGCCTGCGCCATACAGCGCCCAACCAGCCACGCCGGCGCCAGCACTGAACAGGCCAGCGATCAGCATGAACACCAGCTCGCCCGCGTACATGTTGCCGAACAGTCGCATCGCCAGGCTCACCGGCTTGGACAGCAGCTCGACGACGTTGAGCAGGAAGTTGGGGATCCACAGCGCCGGATGCGAGCCGAACGGCGCGGTGAACAGCTCATGCATGTAGCCGTTGAAACCCTTCGCCTTGAAGCTGTAGAAGATGATCAGCGCGAACACCGTCAGCGACATCGCGAACGTCATGTTGATGTCGGCGGTCGGCACGGCGCGGAAATGACCGACGCCGAATTTCTCGGTGATCCACGGCAGCAGATCCACCGGCAGCAGATCCATCGCGTTCATCAGAAATACCCAGACGAAGACGGTCAGCGCCAGTGGGCCGAGAAAACGGCGGTCGCCATGGAACACGTCCTTGACCTGGCCATCGACGAATTCGAGCACCAGCTCGACAAACGCCTGGCCCTTGCCCGGCACGCCCGCCGTGGCCGTACGCGCCTTCAGCCAGAACAGCAGGCAGAAGACCACGCCAAGCACCAGCGACACGGTGACCGAGTCGATATGCACTGCCCAAAAACCTTCCTTGCCGGTATTCAGCGGAATAAGGTGGGTCAGATGATGCTGGATGTATTCGGTTAGGCCGCCCGACTCGCTTGCCATGTCTCAACCCTTGAATCTGAACGCCAACAGATAAACCGCGTAGGCAGCCACCAACCCCGTGATGGCGGCCAGTGGCGGCAACTTGTATTGGAACAGGATCATGATCAGTCCCCCGACGATCACGATCCATTTAAGGAGCATGCCCGTCAGCAGTCGGCTCAACGCCATGCCAGCCCCATTCAACCCGCTGAAGAAGCGTGCCGACAGCAGCGCGGTACCCAGCGCCACAATCGCCGCACCCGCAGCGGCCGATATCGCTTCACGACGACCCAACGTCAGGAAAACGAGGCCGGCCAGTACCGCCACAGCGAACTGCAGCCACATGATGCGCAAGGCGAGACGTCGACCGGAAGCAAGACTGTTGAGCACGTAACGTCCCCGCGCGGTTTACACCAGGCGGCACCGATACAGCTACGGGCCACGTTCCAATCCGTAAGAGTATATCAGCGCGCCGATTGCAGCGACAAGCCGCAGGGGCTGCGACATCTTGTGAAACCGCTATTTTGTTCACATTTGGACGTCGGGAGTGCGCCCAAAAGAAAAGGGGCCGGACATCAGTCCGGCCCCTTGACGCAACTGGGGGAAGAAGGGCTGCGTCGGCAAATCGTATTACTTGCCCGCAGCAGCCTTCTTGGCGGCAGCGACCGGTGCAGCGACAGCGTCGTTGGCAGCCTGCTGCTGTTCCTGCACAAGCGCGTTAAGCGACTCGGCGGTCTTCTGGGTCACGGCGATGATTTCCTGCGTCACGGCCACAGCGCGCTCGGCGTTCTCGCGGCTGGCGGCAGTGCCCTTTTCCCACAGCGTGCGCAGACCATCGATATCGCGGGTCTCGAACGCACCGCTGACGAACTCAGCTGTGGCTTCGGCCTGCTTTTCGAGCGCCTTGATCTGCAGCTCGGCGACCTTTTCCAGACCCTTCAACGCCACGGCCTGAGCCTTGAAGGCGCTGTCGGCGAACTGCTTGGCGTAGGCAAAAATCTGGGTATTCAGTTGCTGCGTCATGACTTGGTCCCTCGGAGGGAGTTTGGGTGTGGCGAGAAGTCTACCAAGTCATTTTGTGCAGTGCAATATATTTTTTCTCACTGAAGCCACATGCCACAAAAATTTCAAGAAATCCACCACATTACGACCAAGCCAAGAAATTTTGCGACGCATCAAAAACTGTCACGGCTACAACTTGCACCCGAGGTACAGGTTTCGTGGACCACCACCTTGTCCAGTCCAGGTAGCGACGGCTCCAGATGCCGGAAGATCCAGCGCGCCAGCACTTCGCTGGTGGGGTTCTCAAGCCCCTGGATGTCATTGAGGTAATGGTGGTCGAGCTGGTCGTAGATGGGCGCGAAGGCAGCCTTGACGTCCGCGAAGTCCATGACCCAGCCGAGCGTAGGATCGGGCTCGCCCGCGACATGGATTTCGACGCGGAAGGAATGCCCGTGCAGGCGCGCGCACTTATGCCCCGGAGGCACGTTGGGCAGCCGGTGGGCGGCTTCGAGATGGAAGACTTTGAAGATATGCATGGCGCCATTCTACCGCTTGCGACAAGGGGCTTCCGATGCACGCTGCCTTACGTTGTCTCCTCACGTCTCATAGGCGATGGTCATCGACACACGCGTTGCACGCCGGGTTGACGTACGGGGTGGCTTAATCACCAGTCGGGGGCGTGGATCGTCGGAACGCGGGAAGCAGGGGCAACCAAAGCCCTTCTGCGCGTCACCCACGACTACACCTTGCGATCCTTTGAAGATGATGCGTGACCGGGTGCTCTTTGCCGAGAGGGAATGGCGATGTGCACGTTGCTGTCTGCCGCCACCGTCGCTGCACTGACGGCGGTTATCGCTCCAGGATTGGCCACGGCTGCCGATGGCGGCTCAAACCCTGTATTGCGTGACGGATCCGCACAGACCGACGCCGGACTCCAGCCCGACTATCGCGCTGGGCCGCTGGGTATGGGCCTGGCCCACGCGCCGAGCTGGCTGGCGCTCGCCACCCCAGCGGGTTCGGTCAAGTTGACGACGGAGATGACCGAATCCTGGGCGTTTCCCGCCGAAGGCGACTGGCGCGCCTGGGGCCGGGCTGTCGGGCGATGGAGCTTCGCTTCGGTAACGACGCCTTATGCCTGGTCACCCTATGCATTCAACTTGCGGGCGGGAAGCTCGCCGATCAGCCCCACCTCCAGCGCCGATGGTGACTCCGAGGTCGCCCTTACGCAGTTCGTGGCCAGCTACCGCATCACGCCGACCGACCGCATCACGGTGTCATACGGCGTGACCGCATCCACCAGCAACCTCCAGAGCGCCCGGCGCAACAAGGCCGCCTACAACTTCTGGACCTTCACGCCCAAAGTCGCCTATATCAAGACCTTGCCCAGCGGCGACTCGGATGCCTCCACCGTCGTCGCGATTGGTTTGTTTTCGCGCAAGACCAATGCGATCTACCAGAACAGCGCCGTCGGTCGCATCGAAACCATGGTGATGCGACAAAACACGAGCGGCTGGGGCTTCGGCGGCGTGGTAGCTGCGATCGAGCACTACACGCTGGATCCGACCGCACCCAGCTACGGCATGCCTCATAACCCGAACTTCGATGGTGCGGGGCTCGGCGTGGGGCCGCAGATCAACTGGAACACCAAGTGGCGGGGCGGGAACATCGAATTCCGCTATCGCTGGATCTACGAATTCAACGGCCCCGGCGGACGCCCGATCCAGCCCATGTTGTTCTCAGCCACGGTGCATCTGTAAGGCCTGCCGGGCGACGCCCCAAACGAGGGCCGCGATATCCGCGGTGCAACTGGGCTGGCCATGGTGGCGTGTCAACGGCAGGCCCTCCCTGGCGATCGAGTCGATGTTCGGCGCGCAGCACTCACTCCAGGTGCTCGCCCAGGATCATCGCGTTGAGTTCGCGGCCTTTCCAGAACAGGTGGTGGACACGCAGTCGCAATTTTTCCAGCGCCGAAGCAGGCATTCCATCGTAGGCCAGCAACACGGCAGGCCGCGAACCGTCGCCCGGCACTTCCTCGATCCGGTCATAGGCCGGAAAGCCGTACTTTTCGAGAAATGCAGCGACCTCCTCGTCGGAGGTGCCCGGTTCGATATTGCCAATCAATAAGCGGGTCATGATCGCACTCCCGTCGCAACGATCTCCTGCCGCGCCGACGTCACCGCCTGCGTCCGTCAGTATTTTTCGTCGATGTAGCGGTATGGATAATCCGGCTCGCGGTAATCACCGCGTTTTTCGCGCTTGGGCAGGACTACCTTTTTACGATGGACTTCCCTGTACGGAATGCGGCTGAGCAGGTCGTTGATGATGTTGAGGCGGGCGCGTCGTTTGTCGTTGGAGTTGACCACCAGCCACGGTGCGAACTCCGTGTCCGTGTGGCGGAACATGTCGTCGCGTGCGCGCGAGTAGTCGTACCAGTGGCTGTAGGACTTCAGGTCCATCGGCGACAGCTTCCAGACCTTACGCTCATCGTCGATGCGCGCCTGCAAACGCCGCGTCTGCTCCTCCTCATCAACTTCCAGCCAATACTTGAGCAGGATGATGTGTGAAGCGACCATCCCACGCTCCACCAGCGGAGTCACCTGCAGGAATCTCTCGACCTGTTCTTCGGTGCAAAAGCCCATCACGCGCTCGACGCCCGCGCGGTTGTACCAGCTGCGATCGAAAATCACGATCTCGCCCGCCGCCGGAAAATGGCGCATGTAGCGCTGGACATACATCTGGCTCTTCTCGCGCTCGGTGGGTGCAGGCAGCGCCACCACCCTGAATACGCGCGGACTGACCCGCTCGGTAATGGCCTTGATGGCGCCGCCCTTGCCTGCTCCGTCGCGCCCTTCGAAAACGACGCAGACCTTGACGCCTTGCTCCTGCACCCAGAGCTGCAGCTTCACCAGCTCGCCGTGCAGCTTCTGGAGCTCTTTCTCATAGTCCTTGTTCTTTAGCTTCGCGCTGTCGGCAGGGCCGTCCCCGCTGGCTACCTTCTTGTCCTTTGCCATCGCATCGCCCCTCATGTTCCAGTGCCACCCCTGTGTTCCCGGGCGCACACCTTGGACCTGGCATGCAGACGAAAGGGCCTCGGCGAGGGTCAACGGCCTCGCCGTCGTTCGCACGAAGAACCGGCGACAGCCGCACCAGCCTTTCCGTATCCAGTCACCTTATCGCCGGGGTCATGAAGACATCGTCACGCAGGCGGCTGTGGCAGCCGAATGGCCGACAGCCCAGCTCTCCAGGTCAACACTCTCTTCAGCCAAGTGGCGGACCGGGACGCGAAGGCATAAAAAACCCGCTCTTAGGCAGGTTTTCAAGGATTCAAGGGTCTTGGCAAGACGCCTTGAAACCAGCAATGGTGGTATGGGTGCGCTCGAATAGATGCGTCCAAGCCAAGTAATACCTGGGTCTAAAACAGGAAGTCTAGAAAACTACCCCCATAAGTACCCCCAGCCGAAGAGAGCTCGCCCGAGACACTGAAAAGCTGCGGACCCAGCATCCCCAGCAACGACGACCCAACGGCCAGGTCTCATGCACGACGATTTCCGTGCAGCAGCGGCAGCAACGGCTTGAACTTCACCCAAATCCAGACGGCCAGCCCCTCGCTAGTGGGATTTTCCAAACCCTCGACACCGTTGAGGCTGTGGTAATCGTAGATCGGCTGAAACGCCGCTTTCACATCACCGAAGTCCATGGCCCAGCCCTATAAGTCCCCAAGCTCGCCAACGAGCTGCAGCTCTACCCGGAACGAGTGTCCATGCAGGCGCGCGCACCCGAGGCACGCCGGCTGGTTCGGCATGCGGTGCGGGGTTTCGGGGATGAAGACTTTGAATGGATCAAGCGCCAAATCGTACCGGCGGCATGGCCCCTGCTACGCATCAAGCAACCACACCTTGCGCGCCAACTCGCCGAGCTTCATTTGCCGATCCTCGATGGTGTCGCTGTTCCAGCTTGAATAACTAGAGAGCAGTTCTAAGGCGCGCTTGAGGGTAGTGTCCTTGCCGTAACCATCCATGCTGTCGATGACGCGAGTCAACAGCACCTTGGACTGAGCGAAGGCCTTCAGCTTTTCGTCGAAGTCTTTGTTTCCCGCAGCGGGGTTGAGGGGCTTTTCCAGTAGCGTCAGGTTTCCAAGCCGTTCAACCCACTGATCGTACTCATCCGGCTTGTCGAACGAGGCGCGCAATGAAGGGGCCGGGTTCTGCGGCAGGATGTGTTCAATCTCCAGCTTGCCGTCGAGATAGGTGGCCAAGTCGACCGAGGCCAGCGCACCTTGGTAAGCGACGTGTTCCAGATACTGCGCCAGCTTGGCCAGAACGTATTTCAAGCGGTATTTCTGTATGCGGCTAGCGGTCAATGCGCCCATCGCAAAGTCGAAATCGCTGGATTTGGCCTGCAGCAGCGGCTTCACCCGAAGCGCAATCACTTTCTCGACGTCCTCGCGTCCGCGTGCGTGGCGCAGATCATCCGCCCAATCGCCAAAGACCCCCTCGAACGCCTTGGTGGGCTCCCGCGTTACCGTGTAAACGAAGAACAGGCATTCCAGTTGCTGCGCCAGCGCGCCGAGCGCATCCGTGGGCAGATGACGCCCGGCCAACATCAGGATGAAATGCTGACGCGCCTTCCCACTCAGGCTCTGAATGTTATCCAAGTAGCGAATAGGGGTGCCATCGGGTGCCTTGCCTTCGGCAAAGCGTCGATATTGCGCCGCGGCGGTTACCAGCTTCTCCAGGAATGCCAAAGGGCGACCCTCAATGTTCAGATCGGAGTCGCCGGCGTGCGCGGTGAACCACTCATAGATCTCATCTTCACGCAGCGGCTTGCCTGATTTCATGCGGAATGCGGGCGAAGTGGCCATCACGAAATAGCGCAGGAAGCGGAGATGCTTTTCGTTGCAGGCATCGAGATCGCCGGTCAGTCGCTTCCAGGCGTCCTTGAGCTTCGGGTAGTCGGATGCGGCAGCACGCATGAACAACAAGTTTTTCAACAAATCCATGGCGGTCAGACCGACGCCGCGGTCGTTGACTGTCTCGAAAACCTTGAGTGCGTGGGAAAGATTGGGCGTCACGATTCGGATCAGCTTGACCCGACGGATGAGTGTGGCGAAGAACTTGCGTACTTCAGGCGCATCCTTGCCGAACTCGTCGACCACGAAGGCGATCAGCACTCGGTACGCATCGATTATGCAGCGCATCGAGGTCGTATCGGCCCGGGCCGCGTTGGTTGGCGCGTTACCATCCGCAATACGTTCAAGAATGTCGCGACTATCTTCGTACTGCAGCACCAACCGGTAATCGCGCGCATCCGTGCCATCTTCGGCTACGCGCGTGTCCGCAATCATCTTGTCCAGTGAGCCGCTCGCATCAACCGCTAGCGTACGCAGATAGTCGCGTATGGCGCACAGGAATAAGAAGAGCGTGGTCATTCGCTGCTGCCCGTCAATCAAATCGAACGTGCCGTGAGCGTTCCGACACACTACGATGCTGCCGATGAAGTATTCCGAATCGGGAATGAGCTCGCCTTTCTCGGTGTAGAACTCGTCGTAAATATCGTCAGCAAACGTTTGCACGTCGTCTTCGTCCCAAACGTACTCACGCTGGTAGTCGGGAACGGCGTAGAAGTCCTTGTAGACCTGCTCGATGGTCAAGTCGCTGGATTCGATCTTGGGTGCGGACGTCATGCAAATTCCTTCGGCTGATAGGCAATGGCTCGAGAAAGGCATAGGCCCAGATCGTCAGCCAAAATAGAACTGGATCTCAAAGAATGCCGGCCTTATGGCAGCCCTGCAGGTAAGCGTTCTTGAGGAAGTTGCACTCGGCAAAGGGCTTGTCTGCAGCACGCACAGCCAGGTCTGCCAGGTACGCCTCCGGAGTGCCGCCCCTACTCGGCCATTCATCCAACGCCTGCGTTATCCAGTACTTGCCATCGTTCTCGCCGAGAAGCTTTGCCCTGTATCGTTCTTTAATTCCATATACGTCACACCAAGTGGCGAGCTCTTCAGCCATCCCAGCCGGCCCAAAGTCAAAATTGATGTCCTCTGGGATGAGTCCGTCAACATTGGTGTTCGCGAGGCTAACTGAAACCTCTACGCTCTGAGCGTCGATTCGATAGGGATAGAAGATCTTTCTTCGCTGCGCCGCTCCCGCAGGATCTTTCACGGGATGGGCAGGGTCCCGGCTCGTCTTGTAACTGCTGTTGCATTGGTGGCAGGCGGGTACCAAATTTTTGAAGTTGATCGAATTGAAGGGATACAGGGCCTTGGGAAGATAGTGATCGTAGGCTTCGCGCTTGGTGTGGTATAGGCCTAGCATGTCACTGATGCCACAAAACGGGCACTTGCCCTTGTTATTGATCTTGACGAACGATTTGTAGTGATCGTCGATGTCGCCGATTTTCTCTCTCAGCGCGGCCAAATCAAGTTGTGAGTACAGCCCCTTGAAGAACGACGCGAGCTGACCGCACAGAACCTCATCTGCAACAGGAAGGTCCGCGTACCGTGCTATGTGAGCAGCCGGGTCGTTCGCGCAGACCTTCTCGATATCGTTGTCACCCTCATACCACTTTGCGAACTGGCTAATTTGCCCCTGAGTCAACGTCGCAAACAAGCCATAGATGCGTTCGACATGGCCATAAAAAAAATCGGCACCCTTGGTATCCGAGTAGAACAATGTCTCCATCAACTCATGCAATTCAGGGTTGCCTGCAAACAGGCTCAGGTCAAAGGGCGCGCCATCCGACGACTTACACCACACTTTAAAAAAAATGAAGTCGATGAATTCCTGCATCTTCTCCATCTTGTGTGGCACGTAGATGTACGGAAAAAGCATCAGCTTTGTCCCTCTACGGCGTCGCCCTCGACCTTCCCCAGAATCGCTTTGATCAACAGAATTTTCTCGACCGAATCGCCGAGTTCCCGGTTGAGTTCGTCGATCAGTGCGGACGGGTCTTCATCGCCGGCATTGAAGCGGGCGCGCACCTGGTCCAGAACTTCCTTCGCATAGGCGCCGATCGTTTCGCGCTTGCCAAACGTGTTCATGGTGATCTTGTTGATCGACGCGCCCAAGGTGTTGTATACGGGTGAGCTGACGCTTACGGTGCTACCGGCCTCATCCTTCTTGAAGATCAGTACCTTGTCTGGCTTGCTGTCCGAGATAAGAAACGGTGCATGGGTGGTGACCAACATTTCCTGACCCACGTTCTCGTCTGGCGTGTGTCGGAGGCAGCGTCTTAGGCGATTAATGAAATTCGCGCGCCAGTCGGGATTGAAATGTGTCTCAGGTTCATCGAGCAAGAACAGCGCATTGGTGTGGCGAAACAGCAGACACAACCCAAGGCTGTGTAACAGCTGGTGCTCACCATCGGAAAGCTCCTTGAGCAGCATCGGCCGCTCGACGCCGTGCTTAGAGAAGTAGAAATTCTTAAAGCGCATGATGCGCTGATCCGAGGCCAGCGTAGGCACCGTCTCAGTCACGTAGTGGCTCTTGGACTTGTACAGATCGTCCTTGAGCGCGTCGCTCACCGCGTACAAGTTCAACGTCAGCAACACCTGAAACGCTTGGAACAGCGCCAAGGGTGACTGATAGAACGCGTAATCGAAGTTCTCGCGGAATGCCTCGCGGGTTTCTTCATTCACCCAGTAGTCGAGAATCAGCGTGTCGGTAGCCTGATCCAGATAGCTCAATGTCGCGCAACGCTGAAGGGCGCTCACGATTAAGGAAGATCGTTCGTTCCCCTCCAGCAGCTGCATCAGATTCACGCGATAGCGAGGGCTGCCAGTCTCATCAGTCTCCATGCGAAGTGCCGGGTTGCTTCGGACGATGTCGTCCAGCGATTGGATCTCGCTCTCGTCTTCACTGGCAAAAGAACCTACTTGTTCCGGCTGGAGTGGAATACTGCGCTGAAGGACGATGCGAAACTGCTTCAGTGTTTCTATGCCTACATCTTGACGAAACGGCTCATGCTCAAATAGCAGGTTGCAAAGCAGGATCGCCTGGCTGAAGCCGCTGTCGAGATATGCCAGACGCGAGTCAGGACGACCGGGGTAAGGCATCTGCTCCTTTAAGCAGCGCCAGTACTCGTCGAACTGCACAAAGCGCATCTTGAAGAACGGCAAACTGAGAATCTCGTTTTCGCCCGAGGAGTACCCCAGCACATATGTAGGCAACAAGAAATCGCGTTCGCGTTCGCCGCAAAGGCCATCGCTGGCGAGATCAATGCCAAGTGGCGCGAAGTTGACGGGGTTGAGCCAAAACATTCGGGGCGTTCTTCCGGGCTCCTTGATCACCCGCACATGGGCGTAACGCTCCCCATACGGCAACGCATCCACCGGAAGCCTCATCAGGTATTCCAGCTCATAGGCTATCGGTGCGCTATCTTGACCCTCGATCAACAGTGCCTCAGGCAGAAAACTGCGACTCACGCGCTGCACTTCTAGTTGAAAAAAGATCGCCGCCAGAGCTTCGAGCAGGTTCGACTTGCCGCTGCCATTCGGGCCGGCGCAAACAAAGGGAGCGAAACCCTCGGTCTCGATCGGCTCATCTTGCAGCGTCCATTCCGTGCGGAAGAAATGCTCAAAACCAGAGGGAAGACTGCGGAAGCCTTTCGGATCGGTAATCTTGAGGCTCAACAGCTTCAATGCTCGGCTCCCTGCCGGATCTCGATGAGGTTACCGAAAACGGGATTCCCGTTTTTCTCGTATCCAGTGATGTCACGAGACTGCCTGAGACGACCATTGCCCAACGCTTCGAATACCCAGCTCTTGATGTGTTCGTAGGCTTGTTGGTCAAGCTCGAGGTCGTTGTCAGGGTGTAATTCCGACAGCCGCGTTTGCGCGGCGGCAATGAAACTATCGACGGAGAAGGCCGCATCAGCCAACTGGGCACGATAGGCCTCAAGCCACTGGTGTAGAAGCGGCTTGAGGTTCTCCCGGTCCTCCAACGCAAACAATAGCAAGTCAGTGTCTGGAAGGTTGATCGCGCGCGCTGCGGTCTCTACTGGCAATGGTTCGGCGGTCACGATGTTTTCTCTCTCGATGGGCTTGGCGGGTACCGGCACGCGCGATAAGTCGAGCTCGCCTTTGAAGGCTCTTTGGCTCAGCGCGCCGTAGAGGGCCTCCAGGTCAGCTATGTTCTCGTAATAACGAACTTTGACAACTTCCACCTTACTGGCAATTGCACCAAATCGATCTTGAAGTTCAACGGGCGGATATGGGAATTCCAGCGAATCCAGCACCCCCGTATTCATGTGTGTGAATGCACCGTCAGGCCCGGTTTTCAAACGCCCCACTCGCCCTTTGCAATACAGCATGAGCGAAACAAAGTGGGACGGGCGCAAATCGGAGCCAAGGCGAAGGCGGATGAGGTTGGTACTGATGATGGCCGGCTTGCCGTTCATCCGAGCCACACACATCTTTCCAACTGTGCCCGCGCGCGAAATGATTACGTCGCCATCCTTCACGGAATACGCCGTCAGGTGCTCGTACTTCTCAGCCGTGATCCACATGCGAAAGGGCAACACCATCTGTCCATCGATAGAGATGTTGTCCATGTTCCAGACAGCCACGCCCGAATCGACTAACTCCTCTTTCTTCAGCGCGCTACCGAAGGGACCGCATTTTGTGCCCTCTTTCGGATTGATATAGAACTCCGAAAGCGACCTCACCTGAAACCCATGCGGGTTCAAGATGGGGTCGCCAAACATTTCCATGAACACGCTTTTGAGGAAGCCGTCGAGTTCCTGCAGATGTTGCTTGCGCTGGGCGATCAGCCCCTCCACTTTACCGAGGAGATGGGCAATGCGGATTTGGGAGTCGAGAGAAGGCAATTCTATTTCGAGATTTCGAACTATCGTCGCGGAAAGGTTTTTCAGCGCTACACCACGTCCTTGATTGATCAATGAACGTCTATTGCTATCAAACCAGAATTTGAGATAGCTCAAACTTAACTCGCTGTCTTCTTTTGGCCTGATTCCAAGAATTGCCTGGTTGGCTGATAGGTCTAGGCCTGCAAAAGCCACCTTGCCAATAGATCCATACATGGAAAACAACAGCGTACCCTTTGGAAATATCTTTCCTCGGATATCCTTTAAACCATCTTTGGATATATGCTCTTCTGTCGAATAAATGACGCTGTTCTTAGCGCCCTCTATGTCTGAAATCTTTGCCCAGGGAATATCACCACTGAAGAACTCGGCGTTGCTTCTTGATGGTGTGCCGCCACTCGAAATATCACAAACCTCAGAGAGTTGAACCTTCCTCATCCAACCATCTCCTTCAACTCCAGCAATTCGCGCACGATGCCGCCCCGCACCTTGGCCAGTGCCACCCCTTCCACATCCCCAACCTCGGCCTGGATCAACCGCTCCAGAATCGCACTCGGTGCGTCGTAGTGCACTTCCTCAAACACGTCCGTTTTATAGCGGGAGAGTGATAGGTCGTAATTGTTCTTTTCGTCAGCGATCTCGGTGTGCGGCACCATGAAACATTTCGCCGCTCGATCAGTGTCGATAGCAGCGCTACGTACGTGGTACTTGGCAATGATGTCCTGCAGATCGCCGTAGCCTTCTTCCTTGTCACGCTTGTCGTTCAGTGCGTACCCGTCGACCTTCATTTCATAAAACCAGACGTGTTCGGTGGCGGGCCGAGCCACCTGGTCTTTCGGCCCCCAGACTTTGGTGAAAAGCAAAATTGCGGTGCTGACGCCAGCATAGGGTTTGAACACGCCACTGGGCAGGGTGATGACGGCCTTGAGGTCGCAGCGTTCGACCAGAAGCTGGCGCAGGTTCCTGAACGCGCCACCAGCACCAAACAGAACACCTTGCGGCACGATCACGCAAGCGGTGCCGCCCTTCTTCAACAATCGGTAGATGTTCTCAACAAAGAGCAGTTCGGTCTTGGTCGTTCCCAATTGCAGGTTTTCGTTGATGTCACCCTTGTCGATACTGCCGGTAAACGGCGGGTTGGCCATGACGATGTCGTATTCGGCCTCTTCAAGGTAGCTCTTGCTGAGAGTGTCTTTGTAGTCGATGTGCGGCTCATCAATGCCGTGCATCATCAGGTTCATCAGTCCAAGGCGCACCATGGTGGCGTCGATGTCGTAGCCCCAGAGGGACCCCGCGAGAATGGCCTGCGTTTTCTCGGTAAGGGCCGCGGCTACCGACGTTCGCACAAACCCGTCCTCATCCGGCGTGAGGTTCGCGGTGCCAGCCTTGATAGCGAGCTGAGTAACGATGTACTGGTAGGCACCGAGCAGGAAGCCACCGGAACCACAGGCCGGGTCGGCGATCCTGTGGCCCAGTTGCGGCTGCACAAGATCGGCCATCAGCTTGATGATATGGCGCGGGGTACGGAATTGACCGTTCTTACCGGCAGTGGCGATTTCAGACAGCAGCATTTCATAGACATCCCCCTGGATATCCTGAAACGCCTGACCGTGTTCCCGCGAATCCCTCTCCATGATCTCGAAGATTTCGTCGATGGTCTTCACCGCCTCTACCAACAAAGCGGGCTTCGGAATGATAAAGACGGCGTTCTTCATGTGATGAGTAAAGTTGGACTCAGCACCGTTCAAATCTTTGAGAAAGGGGAACACCTTGCTCTGTACATGCTGCAGCATTTCCTCGGCCTGCATGCGCTTGAACTCGCTCCAGCGCAAGGTGCGCTTGTCGACTCCATACTTGTGCTCATCCTGAGCCTTGATGCCGATGAGCTCGAGCTCGGTTTCGCTACCAGTGAGCTTGGTTAGATACTCTGGTGGAACCCAGACCCCCTCAAACTTCGAAGTGTACTTTTCGCCAGTGAACTCTGCATCGAACTGACGCTTGAGATCGAGTTCATCGAGTCGCTTCATGAAGAGCAGGTAGGTGATTTGTTCGATGGCGGTGAGGGGATTGCTGATGCCGCCACTCCAGAATTTATCCCAGAGCTGGTTGATCTTGCCTTTGAGTTCGGAGTCGTTTTGCAGCATGGGATTACCTGTGCGTTATGCGGCCAACAGTTCGGTGAGCTGCAGGATCTCGTTGATTTCGGCTGGGCCGAATACGCCGCGAATGCCCTGCGGATGGATGACGGTGAAAGGGGTGTTGATCAAGTCCTTTTTCTCGACTCGCTCGCGTTCGATGATGAAGCTCTTCAACAGGTTGAGGAACTCCATTTGTCGGCTCGACAGGGTCGTGCGGGCGCGGATGAACTGATCGAATGCAGCACTCACCTCGTCCGGGAAGCTCTTGAGCACTTCAATGCCGAGGATGTGGCGAATGAACTGGATGAAGTTGGCTTTCCGGTTTTTGTAGACCTGGCGCAGCAGGCTTTCGGTGATGTGGGGGTGCTCTTCGTGCAACAGCTCTGCCAGTTGCGCAGCCTCGTCGGCGCTGACGGGCTCACCGTTTTTGATTTTCTGAAGCACGAGGTTGTGCTCGGTCAGCTCGGCAATCAGCG
Source organism: Dyella sp. OK584 (assembly GCF_057787755.1). Taxonomy (NCBI): domain Bacteria; kingdom Pseudomonadati; phylum Pseudomonadota; class Gammaproteobacteria; order Lysobacterales; family Rhodanobacteraceae; genus Dyella; species Dyella sp. OK584. Next base: position 1,217,456 of record NZ_CM173542.1, on the reverse strand, counting down.
TCTCGACCATCTCTCGGTAACGGCTGATGCCGACGGACTCGTGCTGCGGACCAAACTCTACCCACTCCTTCTTGTGCAGTTCGTCGGCAAGGTCAAGATGGGTTTGCTCCTGACCCGAGCCCTGCTCGCGAAACTTCATCAGCGGGCCAAGCTCAGCAACGAGTTGGTCACAGCTGTCTTCGTCGGCCTTGGCCCAAAAATAGGTGGATTGCGCGGCGCGGATCAACACTTCGTGATGCTTGACGAAGTTCACTGAGAGCGGCAGCGCACCGATTTGTTCCACGACACCTTCCTTGAGCGTATCGGCCTGCTCCTTGTCTTCGTTCAACACGGCTAGCGTGTATTCGAGTACGTCACGCTCAAAGCGCATCGCCTTGAAATCGGCTTCCGACACGGTGCGGAAGAGAGCTTTGATCTCGGCGCGCAGGAACTCGAGCTTCTCGTGGGTCAGCGTGATCCAGAAGTTCTCTTCGTCCAGTAGCGCCAGCGAAGCAGCCGCGTCCTTGATAACGACGGAGTTTTTCGGCAAACCAGCGATCTGCCGACGCAGCTTGTTCACTTCGCGCGCCGCGATTTCTGCGAGGCCGCTGTCGTTGGCCCTTTCGATCTTGTCCAGCCGCAGACCCACCAAACGTACGGGCAAAGGCAGTTGCGGCTTGAGCTCTTTACCTTTGGGTTGCAGCTTGAAGTATTCGAAGTTGTCCCAGCAATCAATGATCAGGAACACGTCCTTCTCGAGACACCATGGCTTGGGCTTGCTGCTTTCCAGCAAGCGCGTGCCGCGTCCGATCATCTGCCAGAACTTGGTATAGGAATACACCGGCTTGGCGAAGACCAGGTTGACCAGCTCGCGCACGTCGATGCCCGTATCGAGCATGTCCACGCTGATCGCCACACGCGGCATGTCGTTGTTGGTGAACTGGTCTAGCAGACCGCCTTTGCCGTAGACGCGCGGGTCATCAGACACCAACACCTTGGCCAGCTCGCCTTTGTATTGCGGGTAGAGCTTGTCAAAGATTTCCTCGATACGCCGGGCATGCGCCTTGGTGGCGCAGAAAAAGATGGTCTTGCCAGGCAGCACACCATTGGAGTCCTTGATGGATTCCTCCATGAACTCCTTGACGATGAGGGTGTTGGTGCCCTTGTTGATGACCTGCTTTTCGAGCTGACTGCCTTCGAAGTTAATTTCTTCAATCTCCTTGCCCTGCAGAATCAGCTTTTTCTGGTCCTCAAGAGAGATGGTGCGTTTGCTGATGCCTTCCATCTGAAACTTGGTCTGGATCTTCATGACCTGGAAGTTGCAGAGGTATGGCGGCACGTGGTTCACAGCCTCTTCGAAGGTGTAGGCAAACGTCGGCAGACCGTTTTCGCAGTGGAACAGCTGGAAGGTGTTGTGGTCGATGATGTCGGTCGGCGTCGCCGTCAAACCGAGGGTGAGGGTTCTGAAATAGCCGAGGACTTCGCCGTAGGTGTTGTAGATCGATCGGTGGCTTTCATCGACGACGATGAAGTCGAAGAAGTGCGGCGACAGATTCTGCGCTTCATCCCGGATGATGTTGAGCATGGTGGGATAGGTGGCGACGTAGATCCGGCGATCCTTGGCCAACACCTTCTCGCCGGTTGTGGGCCAGCGCGGCTCGTTGGGCAGGTGCTCCTTGAACGCCCCGAGAGCCTGTTCGCGCAAGGCGATGCGATCCACCAGAAACAGCACTCTTTCCGCATGTCCTGCGCGCATCAGTGCGTCGACCAAGGCAATGCAGGTTCGGGTCTTGCCGGTGCCCGTGGCCATGACCAGCAGGAACGTACGCTGTTTCTGCTCGATGCCTTCCAGCACCGAGCGGATGGCCCGGATTTGGTAGTCCCGACCAGCAATGGATGTATTGATGAACTCCTGGGTGAGCGGTTTGCCATTGCGCCGGATGTAGGCAAAGCGCTCAAGGTCATCGCGCGTGGGGAAACCAACGACCTTGCGGGGAGGATAGTTCTCCAGGTCCCAGAAGTAGGTTTCGTGGCCGTTGGTGTAGAAGCAGAAAGGCAGCTCGCCACCCAGTTGCTTCTGGATGTTGTAGCAATACTGCTTGGCCTGTTCGCGACCGATCGCAGCGTCTTTGCTGGTCCGCTTCGCTTCAATCACCGCAAGCGGCTTGCCATTCTTGCCCAGCAGGACGTAATCGCTGAATTGATGGCCTTCATAGCGGGAACGTGGTTCAGCCACTCCGTCGGGCAGGTCAGTCAGGATGTCGAACTCTTCCACGACCTGGGTAGGGTCTTTGACGTTCCAGCCCGACCAAGCGAGCTTTTGGTCAATCAGTTCTGACCGCGTTAGTGCTTCCGACTTGGTCATCCGTTGCCATCCCCTGTGCGACTTTCTACGCCGATACCCTTGATCACGACGCCGGGAACTTGACGGGGCTGCGGCGTATCCCCTCGTAATCTTATAGTTTTGAGGTTCTTATCCGAAACGATCACATCGACCCCCGGCTCGAGCGGCGCCGTGGATTCACCCATCGTCCTTCGCTCCGGTCACTTCTTTTGCCCAAGTAGGTCAGATCGGCCTATCACGGTCTTCTTTGGTCTTGTGGGCTCTGGATCCGAGAACCCGCTGAAGGCATCGCCGAACGCCATATCGCCTAAAGCGTAGACGCGCTTGTCTCGGAGTCCGTTGATACCTTCGTGCCAAGCCGAGAGCATGCGCTTGCCGATGTCGACAAATCCGGGATGTTGTTGCATCGCTTCGCGAACCATTGGACCGACGTCAGCCATGGCCGCGGCGATCTGATCGACGATCTCGGCCTGCTCGCGCAAGGGCAGACCAAACGTCGTCGTGATGAAGGTATGCAGGCTCTTGCCTGGGTCCCACGTCTTCTTGCCCATAAAGGCGATGGCTGGCGGGTTCCGCTGGTAGTCCGGGTAAGCTGCGGTGGTGATCATGTCGTAGGCAGGCGCCAGATGGACGTCATCGTGGCGCGTGTAGAGCAGCGCGATGTTCTTGGCGTGGCAGTCAGCGTTGCGCAGGGCGTAGGTCAGTAGCAGCAGGGTCGCCATCTGCCGGAAGGTCGTTGGCCGGTTGGCCATGGGTACATGATCGCGCACAGCCTTGGCGATGCGCTCCCACGTGGTTTCGTACTTAGCCGCGGGACGCAAGCCCAGCAGCGCACAGAAATCCTCCATGCCCCAGTGGGGCGTACCATTTTCGTCAACGTCGAAACGATGGACGACCAACGCCTGGCCGTCGCGTGAGACCTCGGTTCTGGCGGCAGGCATCACCCGTTGCGCCACTTGCATGCATAGGTGTTCGTTCAAGGACACGAACGGCAGTAGCCGCGACGAGCCCTTGATGATGTGCTGATGGGTGAACAGCGTGGCCTTCTTGTGCGTGCCTTTGCTCACCTTGTCGACGTCACCGTCGAGAAACTTAGGGACGATGCCTGAAACGCCGCTGGTTGCGTGCTGACGCACCAGCTCGTTAAAGGCCTCTTCTGAGTTGTCGCCCTGAAGCAGTGCGGCCACATCGACCGGTTTTGGCGGCTCTTCCAGATGAGCACCCGATGGAGCCACCTGGACTCGCCCGATCATGTTGCGTCCAATCACCGATAACAGTGCCATCGGGCTGGCGCCAATGTGAGGGCCAAACTGTTCCTGCAGCACCTGCAGCAAGTAGCCCTCTGGAAGGTTCATCTGGAAAAACGGATGCAGCACGTCATCCCACAGGTACGCATCCGGCCTCACTCGCATAGTCAGCGAGACGAAGTCCTCCGGCGCTACGTCGGCGCGGTAGGTCATCGAGCTTTTGAAGTCGCCGATGGCCTCCAACGTGGCCACCTCACGCCCAAGCACGTAGACGGAAAGACTCATGCGCCACCACGCTCACGGCGAAGCTCATCGAGGGAGCCAGATGCACCTATGCCGGCAAATTGCAGCTCCAGTCCCAAGACCGACAGAACAGCCAGCAGCTTGCGTGAGCCAAACTCCGCGGACTTTCCTCGCTCGAAGCGGGAAAGCACTTCCTGGCTGACGCCCGCACGGGCGGCCACCTCGCCCTGCTTCAGGCCGAGTGATCGCCGCCGAGCCGCCACGGCTTCGCCCACTTCCAGCAATGTCTGCATATTTGACGTATTTGTCTAAAAATTAAAGTTACCCCGCAATATTTGCCAAATAAGTCGAAAAAGCAAGCGCCGGATCAATTCTTTGGCATTGGGACGGCTTGCGCCCCCGCTCAGCACAGAGCCGGTAGTCGAGCGACCGTGGCGCGCCAAAGTGTCAGCTGCTACCCCTTCACCGGGGAAACTGGGAGATCCAGTTTTCATCATCGCAGTCATGGGACCGATTAGATCCGGCGTTTAGACCCATGGACACGCGAACCGTGAGCAGGTCGCGCCATACCAAGTCTGTTCGATTCGTAAAACGCCCTACTGATACATCCCGAGGTGTTTCGCCAGAAGGTCGAGGGCCTTGAGCTTGCTATGCAAACGGAGCCGGAACCCGTTCGTGTATTGCTTGGCGTCGGCGAGTGCCAACCTTTTTACCGGCGACAGACTTGATAGCGGACGAAGCCGAGAACCAGCTTCGTCTTCTTCCACATAGTCAGCGATGTCGGCAAAAGCGATAGCGGCTAAGGCCAACAACACTTGTTCCTGCTGGACATGTACCCGCTTACGCAATTCGGTCTGGCGCGCATGAACAGCCGCTTGGACACCAGTTTTCCCTAGCAACTGCGAGCCAATCTTGTCCGCCGAATGAGGGCTGTATCCCGCACGAATAGCTGCCTGGGTCGCATTGAGGTCCACCAGGTATTCGTCCACAAAACGGCTTTGCTTGGCAGTCAGCTTTTGCATGACGAGTCTCCTGATTGCTCTGGAAGGATCGCCAGCAGCGCGGCCTTGTTTACTAGCAGCGCGTGAAGCAAATCGGATGGGATGTCCTCCTCGCGCTTGCTGATATGCAGGCCATCACCATCACGACTCAAGACGGCACCCACTGCCGCTACGAGCAGTAAGGCTTGCAGCGGGTTCAGATCAGTGGGCTTCATATCGTGATGCCCTCCTGCTCGTCCGTGCCGCAAACCTCACGGGCAAGTGCCATAACTGCCATTCCGCCATTGTTCGCTTCACTGGATGGCGGTTGTGGCACTTGTGGTAGTTGCCCACAGGATTTGTAGATCAGGGTCAGATACTGGTTGGCGGCATCGCGATGGCGCTCGATATCAATGCCCACGCTACGCAAAGAAGGAGCCAAACGACGTAAGGTGGCTTGAAGTCCCTTGGGCGAGTGGGGCCAACCCGGTTCGTACTTATCCGTACCCGCGCCCTGATTCAGGAGGTTCAGTAGTTCGCGCGCCGTGCCTTTCCATTTGCTCTGTTGCTCGGTAAAGCGGCGAACGGCGCTGGCGATGCTAGAGGCCTCCAAACCTGCCGCGATGGCGTCAGCCTGATTGCGCCCATAGGCTTCAATGAACGCTTCGCGCGTGAAGCCAAGCGCAGGCACACCTGCGGCAGCCCATTTGGCGAAATCTGCCATGCGGGGCAGTGGGCCGACGTATGGGGTATCCATGTCGCGCAGTGCCAGTGCAACACCATCCAGCAAAGCCGCCATGATTCTCGGAGCATCGTCCTTAAAGCGTGCTGCCATTTCGCCCTCGGTGGCACGCGTGATCAGTGGTGGCAAAGTCAGGTGTATGCAGCGCTCGGCCAAATCGGGACGCGAGGCAATGTCATCTATGCCATTCAAGATGACGGGGCGCTGCACGTTGTAGGCCGTTTCCTCGCTATCCGTGTAGAGCTTGCGGCCTGCCAGTGCACCGCCTGTAGCCAATCGGCAAAGCGCATCGGAAAGCTGCGGCGTCGCGCCGCTCAGGTTGTCCAGCGCCAGCACCCATGAATTGAATGCCGCCACCAGCAGATCCTTATCATCACGCGGCGGTGAACGCAGCGGCACGCTTGACGGATCGGTAAACGCTTTCAGCGTACGACTAGATTGACTCTTACCCGCGCCCTGTTCACCCAACAGCAGCAAGATGGGGAACGGACCGCGCGGGCACAGTGCCGACAGCAACCAGGCGGCAACCAGCACGCGATCCGCCATTTCAACATTGACGTATTTCCAAAGTCGGGCGAAGTCGGCGCTACCGGGTATCGGCAATGCCGCACCTTTAGTCGTGCGGCGGAAGTTCGCGGCGTGGCGAGGCGTGATGTGCCAGCCGTTTGCCGTGATCTCGATAGCCGCCCAGTCGGCCGCACCGGTATCGATCACGATTCCTTTCTCGATATTGCCAATGCGTAGGTGTACCAGCTCCGTGTTGCCTTCATAGAGCGCGATTGCCGTGAGCGTGGCGACCGCATCGGCTATGGCTTTGCGGTTCGCTCCCGTGCGCGAAAGCAGGAAGTACGCATGGCTCAACAAATCACAGTACTGGCTACTGACGATGCGAAACACCTCGGTATGGTCGCCCACCGCGATGCGCGCGAAAGCTTCGCGGTCGGGATTGTGAAACAGATGATGTTGCTTGCCGATTTCCGTCAAGACGGTCGCCTGGGACTTCTTGCCGTTTTCGTCGTACAGGGAGATGCACTCAAGTGTCGGGCTGGCCTTTTCCTCGCGCGCGGCGAGATCGTCAATGCTGGTGCTGTAGGTTTCAGTGACCACGGAGCACCTCCTGTGCATCAAAGATTTGTAGGCAGGCCACACGAAGGGCGGTCAGGTCCGCATCGTCCAGCGGAGTACCCTCGGCAAACTGATAGGCTGCCGCCAACGTCACGCTTGCTGCATGGACGAGCACCTCATGCGCCGCGCGCCATTTCGGCAGAAGAGCCACCTGGCGAAGGTGCTTACGCTCAGCGGGCGACATGCTCTTGAGGTCACGACGGATGAACAGGTCACCAGCATGCAGGCCCACGGCACCGAGTACCTCGTGAACCTGACAGCCAGCAAAGCAATGAACCAGCAGCGTGCCGTTGTCGCCTTGGGTGATGGCCAGCGAAGCAGAGCGGCCACCATGCGATGGACAGTGGGCACGCCAGCCCTTGCCGGTCTGGACCACGCCATCAAGGCGGCCCAGCAGCAAAGACGCCGGATCAAGGCTAGTGGTAGAGTGTTTTGCAGAAGATTGGTGAGAAGTACCCTGACGCCCGGTTGCCGCCGGGCGTTGGCGTTTCTGGGAATAGCTCATTACTCAGCCTCCTTCGCCAGCGACTCAGCGAAGGCCATCACGTCGGCAGAGCGCCAGACGGTGACGCCGGGAGAGAGCTTGATGGGCTGCGGCGCCTTGCCAGCCTTCACCCAGGCCCACCACGTCGCAGGAGCGATAGAAAGAATGCCGTGCTGCCCGGTCTTGCGGTTGCGGGTAATTTCAGAGGCGCGCAGGTACTTCTGGGTAGATTCGGTGTGCATGTGACCGTCCTGTATTGGTTCAGACGGTCATGGATATTGAACACACAAACGACTGCGAACTAATTCCCCTATCCACCCCTCGTGAGGCGGTGGATAAGGGAACTACTCAAGCGAGCCGATCAAACGGCATCCCCCCGTTCACGCTCGGGGTTGTTCAATAGGCGCCGGCCAGCATCGATGTCATCGTCGATTTTGACCGGCGCGATGCCAACGATTTTCAGCGTCAGACGAAGCACTCGCGCATTGAGCGCGCCTCCTTGCCGGTGCCGGCTTTCGGGATCATCACGAGTTGCGGCCGGCTCTCTCCCGAGCACATCCCGAATGATTCGAGCAACATCCTTCGAAAGATGGTCGCGCGCATAGTTGTGTGGCTTGTCGGGCAAACTGCCAGCCTTACCGACGGCGGTCTCAGCTGCTCCTATCAGCGGCACAAGCGCGTGACGAAGCTCGCCAAAACTCAAGCCGGCGGCTTGGGCCAGTAGGCGACGCGAATTAAGTGGAAGTGCCTCGATGAGATCTTGCGTGGAACTGAGCGCCTGCATGATCTTCGCTAAGTCTCGTCGAATGCTGGCGGTGCGAGGCTCCAACCTTCTGCTGATTTGATAGTCGCGAACCGCCTCCATGATCTGGTCAAAGGCAGTGATCGCCATTTCCTCGGTGCCGGCCTCCCTCTCCAGAAGTTTTCGTAGCGCGTCTACAGGTGAGTCTCCACTTTTAGGGCTACTCATCGGCTACACCCGACGCATCATTGAGACGACATTTGAGCCGTCGCGCGAGCTGCCCAGGAAGTCCGCCCATGTCCTCATCATCTTTCGACGCTCCGGTAGGTAATTCGCACGGTTGTAGGCTGCACCGCACCCTGTTCCGCTCGGGGATGGGCCTAGGCGCGGCATGAATTGGTTTAGCTAACCTTAGCTCTTCAACGCGATGACTTGCCCGCCTACACGCAAGCCCTCCAGAAGGTCCGCCCATCCCTGCATGATCTTCCTGCGTTCGGCCAGATGTTTTGCTTTGTTGTAGACACCTGCCATGCCCGGTTCGACATGCGACATCTGGCGCTCTAATGCTTCGGCGCTCCACCCAGCCTCTGCCAGCAGTGTGCGCGCCATGTGACGGAAGCCGTGCCCAACCATGATGCCCTTGTAGCCGATGCGTGCCAGTGCGGCATTTACTGCACCGTCTGACATATGGCGCTTTGGATCGCGCGCGCCCGGAAATAGGTAGCGCCCATGTCCTGTTAGCTGGCGCAGCTCGCTCAGGATTTCCAGCGCCTGTCGGGATAGGGGCACGATGTGGGGAGGCGTCAGGGGGTTTTCCTTGGCCGCCTTCTTTAGCTTCCGGTTCACTGGCGGAACCGTATAGGTGGGGTTCTCGCTGTCCATATCGAAGTGCGTCCATTCGGCCATGCGAATTTCGCCAGGACGGCAGAACCATAGTGGTGCCAGCTTCAATGCACAGTGCACATGGAAGGTGCCGGTGAAGCCATCGATGGCTCGCATCAGCTCGCCCACCTGGACCGGGTCGGTAATCGTGGGGTAGTTCTGGGGGTTGCGTGCGGGCAGGGTGTCGCGCAGATCGGCGGCAGGGTCGCGGCTGGCGCGTTCGGTGGCGATGGCGAACCGGAACACCCGGCTAAGCTGACTTCGCAGGCGGTGGGCCTGTTCGACATGGCCGCGCTTCACCAGGTGCGCCAGCAAGGGCCGAATCTCCGCCACCCCAATACCCGAAACAGGCAGGCCGCCGATCCGTGAGAAAGCGTGGTTCTCCAGCCGGTCGCGTTCCTTCTCGAATTGCTTGGGCGTCCATTCCGGCTCCTTCACAGCCAGCCATTCGCGGGCGATGACCTCGAAGCTATTGGCCGCGCGCTCGGCACCAGCCACCTTTTCCGCCTTGCGTTGCTGGCCGGGGTCGGAACCCGCCGCCAGCAGTTTGCGCGCAGCAGCGTGTTTCTCGCGGGCATCGGCTAAGCCGGTATCGGGGTAGGTGCCCAGCGCCAGCAGCTTTTCCTTACCCCCAAAGCGGTATTTGTAGCGCCACCACTTGGAACCCTTGGGGCTTTTCTCGCTGACTGGGTTCACCAGCAAATACAGGCCGCCCCCATCGGGCATCTTGTACGGCTTCTCGCGGGGCTTGGCGTCACGTACAGCGAGGGCACTCAGCTTTCCCATTTGGGGGTAGTCCTTGGCCGGAGTGAGCAACTACCCCACGAAACTACCCCCTGTCAGGGGTAGATTTCAATAGACCGCATGGGACTGCCCTGGACACAAGAAAGCCCGAAACCCTTGGTACCACTGGGCTTCTTGGGCTTTATCGGATGGGCTTGGACGTATATTTGGTGGCTATGGGTGGACTCGAACCACCGACCCCAGCATTATGAGTGCTGTGCTCTAACCGGCTGAGCTACATAGCCTTGGGTGCCGCCCGCCAGTAACGTCGACGTGGTGTCGATCAGGCAGGGCCCGGCAGTTTAGTGGGCTATGCCCTCTGGTTCAAGTGTTCGGCTTGCCGCCACTTTGGTCGCTATGGTTGAATCGACGCGGGCCACGATGTTCATGACGTGCGATTTCCGTCGTGCTGAGCGGCCCCAGGAGGCAACATGATCGACGTTGATGGCTACCGTCCGAATGTGGGTATCGTGCTGCTGAATGCCGATGGCCGACTGTTCTGGGCGCGCCGCGTCAATCGTGATGGCTGGCAGTTCCCCCAGGGCGGCATGCGCAGCGACGAGACGCCGCTGGAAGCGATGTATCGCGAGCTGGAAGAGGAAACTGGCCTCTCGCCACATCATGTGGAGGTCATCGGTGTCACCCGTGGCTGGCTGCGTTATCGCTTGCCCAGCCGTTATGTACGCCACCATCAGCACCCGACCTGCATTGGACAGAAGCAGGTGTGGTTCCTGCTGCGCCTGGTGGGCGGGGAAGAGGCGCTGTGCCTGGACGCCTGCGAGAAGCCCGAGTTCGACCTTTGGCGCTGGGTGGATTTCTGGTACCCGGCCGCGCATGTGGTCAACTTCAAGCGCCAGGTCTATGTGCGGGCTCTACGCCATTTCGCTCCGCTGGTGGAGACGCTGCTCAGCGTCCAGTTGGGCGAGCTACCTCACCGCGACGGGCATGACGCCGGCGCAGCCGCCCGTAAGGGCCGGGCCGCCGCCTGAACCGTCGCTCGAAGGTTTAGTCGGGTGGTTGGTTGTTAGTTGACAATCATTCGCATTTGCGTTTCCATATGCCCCATGTATATCTGCATGTGCAACGCCGTTACCGATAGCGACATCCGCCGCGCCGCGGCCGATGGCGTTCACCATTTCGCTGACCTGCAGTCGCGCACGGGCTGTTCCGACTGCTGCGGTTGCTGCGAGCAGGAAGCCCGGGCCACGCTGGACAAGGCGGTGCAGCAGGTCGTGTTGCAACTGCCCATGCTCGTCACGGCCTGAACCTTCCAGGCACGATGATTGACCTTGACGCGCAGCCCTGGCTGCGCGTTTTCGTTTGGGCTATCGGAAGTCATTCTCGTTCCGTCATCCCGGTAAAGAGCGCCGTATAGTCGCGTGCTGTAGCTGCAAGGAGACTTCCCATGAAGGGCGACGCCAAGGTCATCGAGTTCCTCAACAAGGTGCTCTACAACGAGCTGACCGCCATCAACCAGTACTTCCTGCATTACCGCATGTACAAGGACTGGGGCTACGGCGAACTGGCGGCACACGAGTACAAGGAGTCGATCGAGGAGATGAAGCACGCCGATCACCTGATCGAGCGCATTCTGTTCCTCGACGGCCTGCCCAATCTGCAGCACCTGGGCAAGTTGCGCATTGGCGAGAATGCAGTGGAATGCCTGCAGGGCGATCTCGATCTCGAGATGGCTGCCGTGAAGGACCTGCGTGACGCCATCGCCTACAGCGAAGGTATCGCCGACTACATCAGCCGCGACCTGTTCAAAGACATCCTCCATGACGAGGAAGAACACATCGACTGGCTGGAGACGCAGTTCAGCCTCATCAAGGACATCAGCGCCGAGCGCTATCTGCAGTCGAAGATGGACAGCTGACGATCCACCGGAGCCGACGCGGCCCCGGGCTGGCGACGCTTAAAGCGTGTCGTCGTTCCTTGACGCTCTCGCCACGAGGCGGCTATATCTTGGTTTTTACCAAGTAGGCCGCGCATGGCTTCACGCCCACCACCGCGCTTCGTGGTACGGCCGCATGACACGGCCGGCCGGTGGCGTCGCGCATTGTGGCTGGGCGCCGCGTGGCTGATCAGCCTGGTGCTGACGGCACTGACGGTTGGCGCGCTGGTTCGCCATGCCACGCCGGCCGCCACCGAGGAGCGCCAGGTCAAGGCGCTGACCAAACAGAATGATGAACTCCAGCAGCAGGCAGCCAATCTGCAGCGGGCCGGGCAAGTGTCGGATATCGCCAATGGCTCGCTGCGCAAGACCCTGGCCGAGCGCGAGGAAGAGATCAGTGGCCTGCGCGCGGATCTCGGCTTCTACTCCCGCCTGACTGGCGGCGATGCCCAGCGCGAGGGGCTCAAGGTGCAAGAGGTGCGCCTGCAGCCGGTGGCCAATTCCCATGCCTGGAATCTCACGCTGAGCCTGACCCAGAACGCCAAGCGCGGCGAGGATGTGATTGGCAATGCCACGGTGAGCGTGGAAGGCTTGCGCGGCGACAAGGTGGTCCAGCTCAGTTGGGCTGCACTTGGCGACACCTCGCAGACCGACGGCATGCCTTTCCGCTTCAAGTACTTCCAGCAGCTGCACGCCACCATTGTGCTGCCCGCCGACTTCCGGCCCACCCGTCTGGTGGTCACGGCCCACCCGGCCGGTGACGACGCGGTCAGCCGCGCGATGACCTGGGGCGAGGCGTTGTCGGGTCACCTCACACCAAACCAAGGGGAACAAGATGCTCAACCGTAAGCGCGCCGAGCGCACGCCCGCCAGCCATGACACCAGCCTCATAGCCCGCAGCACGATGATCCGAGGCGACGTGCATTTCAGCGGCACGCTGCACCTGGATGGTCGCATCGAAGGTGCGGTGCTGGCCGAGGAAGATGGCGCCGTGTTTACGCTGAGCGAGAACGGTGTCGTGCAGGGTGAGATCCGTGTGCCGCACGCCATCATCAACGGCAAGGTGCAAGGCGATATCCACGCGGGCGAGCGCCTGGAGCTTGCACCTGAGGCGCGCATCATCGGTGACGTGTACTACCGCACCCTTGAAATGGCCGCGGGCGCGCAGGTGAACGGCCGCATGAGCCATCACGCCAGCGAGCTGCCGCGTGAACTGCCGGCTCCCACCCTGGGTGGCATCGAAGCCCTACCGGCCTGATCGCGGTATGCTTGCGCCTTAGCCGTATCACCCCCACTTGAGCATCATGGATACCGTCGTTCCCCTTCCCATCGTCCCCGACTACCGCAGCGCTGGCGCTCCGCTGGTCTTCACTGAAGCCGCTGCCCGCAAGGTGCACGAGCTGATCGTGGAGGAGGGCAACCCGGAACTGAAACTGCGCGTGTACATCACGGGCGGTGGCTGTTCAGGTTTCCAGTACGGCTTTACGTTTGACGAGGCCCAGGCGGAAGACGACTTCGCGCTCGACCGTGAAGGTGTCACGCTGCTGGTCGACCCCTTGTCGCTGCAGTACCTCACTGGCGCCGAGATCGATTACTCGGAAAGCCTGAGCGGTTCGCAGTTCGTCATCCGCAACCCCAACGCCAAGACCACCTGCGGCTGCGGCTCTTCCTTCTCCGCCTGAGCGCCGCCGAGGCATGGACCGCAACACCACGCCGCGCCTCAATACCTTCGCGGGGCTAAGCCTGATCCTCGATCGGGCCGCCGAGCGGCGGGACGAGTCGATGTGGGTCAACGACCAGGGCACGTCGGAACATGCCCGTTACCTGCTGCTGGACGCACTGGGCCAGACCTACCTGCTGCCCGGCAGCGACGCGCTGCGCTGGCTCGACTCCGGCGAGCGAGAGCAGCTGCTGGGCGAACTGAAAGCCACCTTCCTCGGCTTTGCCGCTGAGCGACCGCACTTTTTGCTGGCAGTGGATGACAGCCAGCTCGCTGGCGAACTGGAAACCCGACTCGGCGCGCGCCGCGCCGGGCTGCGCGATGTGGGCCTGCTGCTGGCCGCCGACGAAGCAGGCCTGTTCGCCTACGCGAAGGGCCTGGCCCATTGGCAGCGCGAGACCCGTTTCTGCGCCCACTGCGGCGCACCGCTGGTGCTGGTGGCGTCCGGCCATCGCGCCCAGTGCACCAACGACAGCTGCGGTCGCATGCATTTCCCCCGCACCGACGCTGCCGTGATCGTGATCGTGGAACACGAAGGTGCTTGCCTGCTCGGCCGACAGTCCGGCTGGCCGAAGGGGCGCTATTCCACCCTGGCCGGTTTTGTCGAACCGGGCGAGGCCCTGGAAGATGCCGTGCGTCGCGAAGTCGCCGAGGAATCGGGCGTGATTGTGAGCGACGTGCACTACCACTCATCGCAACCATGGCCGCTGCCGCAATCGTTGATGGTGGGGTTCACCGCCACAGCGGTGTCGCGCACCATCCGTCTGCGCGATCAGGAACTGGAAGAAGCTCGCTGGTTCACCCCGCAGGACATCGTCAACGGCCTGGCCGATGGCAGCTTCCTGCCCTCCTTGCCGCTGTCGGTGTCCTATCGCTTGCTGGAGCATTGGCTTAAGCAGCGCGCGGGCCTGGATCTCGATGCGCTGGTGGCGCAGCACAAACGCTGAAGCGTTTTTTCCCTTTTCCGAGCGGAGAAGGGGCGTTGAAAGCAGCTCCCCGCGCGCAACCCGTCATGGCCCTTGGCCTACAATGTGGCCATCGACAGGGAGAACTGTGTCCATGGCTGTCAGCCTGCTTACTGCGCTTATCGCACTTGGCCTCTTGCACGTTGCGCCGCAGCTGGCGCACTGGCGTGGCGATGGCGGGTTTCGTCGCTGGGTAGCGCAGCTGGGCGATACCAGCGGCCCGGGGCGCGTGACGGTGACGCTGGCGGTGCCCGTGGTGCTGTGCCTGCTGGTGACGTGGCTGATAGGCCTGCTGCCGGGCAGCGAACTGCTTCGGCTGATCTTCTCGCTGGTGGTACTGCTGTACTGCTTCGGCCCCCATGCGTTCGAAGCGGATCTGGAAGCGATCCTCAAGGCACCCGACCAGCCTGCGCGCGAGGCCGCCGCGCAGGCGCTTTCCGATGACGGCGATCCGGTGAGATGGAACGCCATCGATCTGGGCGAGGCGACAGCCTATGCGGCGTTGCGTCGGCGTTTTGGCGTGCTGCTGTGGTTCTTCCTGCTGGGTCCGGCTGGCGCGCTGCTGTATCGCCTCGCACAGACGCTGGGCCGCGATCCCAGCCTCCACCTGGACTCACCGGCCCGCAGCGCTGCCCGTGCCTTCGCCAATGCCGCCGATTGGCTGCCAGCGCAGCTGATGGTGTTCACGCTGGCCCTGGTTGGCCATTGGGATGCAGTGATCGGCGCGTGGAAGCACTGGCATCAGCAGCAATCGCCGAACGGTTGGTATGTGGAAGGTCCCGGCTTTCTTGGTGCCGCCGCGCGTGCCGATGTGCAGGTCGATATCGAAGCCGGCGACGGTTATGCCGAAGAGCGCTCCGACCCCGTTGCTGAATTGTTCCGTCTGCGCAGTGCGCTGCTGCGCGTGCTGCTGGCCTGGCTCAGCGTGGTGGCGCTGATCGTGCTGGCGGGGTGGATGAGCTAAGCCTCACTGTCACCTGTGCGCGACAAACCTACGGAGAGGTAACGCCAGGGTTCCGCGGTCGCGTACAGGGTGCGCTCCTGCAAAGAACTCGCTGGCTCAGCCTCAGGCGAAATCCCCGCGCAACTCGCGCACGCGCGTCTCCAGTGCTTCGGTGCGTGCATCTGCGGGCGTGATCGGCGCACCGGCCACCAGTTCCACCCGTGCACGAAAACGTCGTGGCAGTCGCGCGCGGTGCAGCATCGAATCGCGTCGGCTCCACACGCTGCCCCAGAGTCCACGCAGGGCCAGCGGCACCACCGGCACGGGGCGTCGATCGAGAATGCGCGCCACGCCCTGCCGGAAGGGCGCAATATCGCCATCCTTGGTCAGCCCACCCTCGGGGAAAATGCACACCAGCTCGCCCGCGGCGAGCGCAGCATCCACTTCCTCGTAGGCACGCTGCAATACGGCCGCATCTTCCTTTTGCCCCGCGATGGGAATGGCCTTGGCCGTACGGAACACGAACTTCAACACTGGAATATTGAAGATCTTGTAGTACATGACGAAGCGCGCAGGCCGCCGCAGGTTCGCCATCAGCACCAACGGATCCATGAAGCTGACGTGATTGCAGACCAGTAGCGCAGGGCCCTCTTCCGGAATCTGTTCCAACCCATCCACGCGCACGCGATACAACGTGTTCACCAGCACCCAGGTGATAAAGCGCATCAGGAACTCGGGCACCAACGTGAAGATGTAGACCGCCACCGCGACGTTGAGCACCGCGGCCGCAAGAAAGATCTGCACAGCGGTCAACCCAAGCGCCCCCAGCGCAAGGCCAAAGCCCGAGGCCAGGCAGATCAGCAGCGCATTGAGGATGTTGTTGCCGGCGATGACACGCGACAGGCGCTCGCGCGGCGTGCGTGCCTGCACGTAGGCAAACAGTGGCACGACGTAGAAACCGCTGAACACGCCAATCAGCGTGAGATCCAGCACAAGGTGCCAGCTGCCCGCACTGCGCAGGAAGGCCAGCCAATCAAGACCATGTGAGGTCGCCAGACCCGGATGCGCCGCATACAGGTCGACACCAAAAACCGTCAGTCCGAACGCACCCAGCGGCACCAGACCCACCTCGACTCGGCGACCCGACATGCGCTCGCACAGCAACGCGCCGATACCTGTGCCCAGTGAGAACAACGTAAGCACGAGCGTATTGACGGAACCATCGCCGCCCAGGTTCATGCGCGTGTAGTTGGGCAGTTGCGCCACCAGCACCGTGCCAAAGAACCAGAACCAGGAGATACCCAGCACCGCGTTGAATACGTTGCGGTCCTCGCGCGTGATGCCAAGCACACGCACTGTTTCGGTGAACGGATTCCAGTTGAACACCAGGTCGGGCGCGGTGGCCGGCGCTGGCGGAATGCGCCGGCTGGCAAGATAGCCAAGCACCGCGATCAGGATCGTGGCGGCAGACGCGGCGATCGGCCCGTATCCGGCAATGAGCATCAACGAATTGCCGGCGATCATGCCAATCAGCATCGCCAGCTGCGTGCCCATCTCCACCAGGCCGTTACCGCCGACCAATTCTTCCGGCTTCAACGCCTGCGGCAGGATGGCGTACTTGATCGGACCGAATGTCGTGGAGTGCAACCCCATCAGGAACAGCACCAGCAGCAGCAACGTGGTGTGATGTGTGTAGAAGCCAATCGCGGCAATCAGCATCGCTGCGATTTCGAACAGCTTCACATAGCGAATGATGCGCGACTTCTCATACTTCTCCGCCAACTGCCCTGCCGTAGCCGAGAACAGGAAATAGGGAATGATGAACAGCGCCGGCGCCAGGTTGGTGTAGAGCGACACCGTCTTGTCATCCAACCCCATCTGGAACGCCACCAGCATGACCAGTGCGTTGCGAAAAGCGTTGTCGTTGAACGCCCCCAAGGCCTGCGTCCAGAAGAACGGGGCGAAGCGGCGGCTTCCAAGCAGGTTGAACTGGCTCATGCGGGGCCTTGGCGTGTGATCGCGGGCAAGCCTAGCGCGAAAAGCCACTCACCATCATTTCTGGAACTTGCCAGCCGCGGCACTCCCATCGAAAGGGTTAGCTGCAGGCTGGCCCGGTGCTCTGGTAAGCCATCGGTGCGCGGTGGCATGCTTGGCTACAGCGGCGGCGAGGATTGCTGCTCATCTGGGTAACACTGTTTAACCGTTCATCCAAGACGATATCGCTTTGTGGCTCGGCTCAGCACAACATTAGGCAGCGCAACACGCAGTGCCCAAGGTCGCTTCGAAAGGACGAAATCCCATGCATGAAGTCAGCACGCTACGCCTCTATTTGCTCAGGGCGATGTACCTTCTCATTGCGGTCGGCCTTGGGATGACCATTTGGCCGGCGATTATTTCGCCGCCAGGTACGGCCGCAAACGCAAGTACCGTGATTCGATCCTTGCTCGGCGCTTTGGCCGTGCTATCGGCGGTCGGCATTCGCTATCCATTGCGGATGCTTCCGCTCCTCCTGTTCGAGTTGCTCTGGAAGGTGATCTGGGTTGTCGCTTTCGCGTTGCGCATGTGGCTGCGCACGGGACTCGATGAGTATGCGTCGGAGACTCTTTTCGCCTGTCTTATGGGCGTCGTCCTTGTGCCCATCGTCATGCCTTGGACCTATGTCTTGAATCACTATGTGAGGGCTGCTGGTGATCCGTGGCGTAGACAAGGTCCGTCCCGTGCGGCCTGACCGCTCGTTCAACCGGACCAATCGCGGGCAGCCCATTCGTTAGGAAGCCAAAGTCCTAACGTCCTCCCGATCAAGTAGTGAGGGTGTCATGTCCCGACTTTGCGTCCGAAGCTTCGCCGTTTCCATCGATGGTTATGGTGCCGGGCAGGATCAAGATCTTGACCATCCACTCGGCGTCAGGGGACCTGAGCTGATGGAGTGGTTCTTTCCCACACGCATGTGGCAGCGGATGAACGGCGGTGATGGCGGCGAAGCAGGGGTGGATAACGACATCGCGGAGCAAGGCTTTGCGGGTATTGGCGCCTGGATTATCGGCCGCAACATGTTCGGCCCTGTGCGCGGCCCGTGGCCGGACGACAGCTGGAAAGGCTGGTGGGGCGACGAGCCGCCGTATCACACGCCGGTGTTCGTGTTGACGCATCATCCGCGCGCGCCGCTCAAGATGGCGGGAGGCACGGAGTTTCACTTTGTCACCGAAGGTATTCACACGGCCTTGGAACGCGCAAGGGCGGCGGCGGGCGGTCTCGATGTTCGACTCGGCGGCGGCGTGTCCACGGTTCGGCAATATCTGCTTGCGGGCCTGATCGATGAACTGCATCTCGCCATTCGGCCCACGCTGCTTGGCTCCGGAGAACATTTCTGGAGGGACCTGGATATGCACGCTCTTGGCTATGAGTGCGCGCGCTCCGTCGCTGGCGAACGCGCCACCCACGTGTTCTTGCGTAAGCGGCGATGAGTTCATCTGCCTGTTCCATGTCCCTACGGCCCAGTGAACGGACCGCTGAAGGCAGGGATGCTGTCGAAATCGACCGTGCTGGTTCGTCTACTACAAGCCATACCCGGCATATAACCATCGCGTGTTTCCAGCATTGAAAGGAAAGAATCCATGGCTACCCATACCGTGAAACTGCACCGCGTACTCCGTACAACACCTGAGAAAATCTACCGGGCCTTCCTTGATGCAGATGCGATGGCCAGGTGGCTTCCACCGAACGGATTCACCGGCCACGTGCAGCATCTGGACGCAAAGGTCGGCGGCACCTACCAGATGTCATTTACCAATTTCACCACCGGCCACAGTCACGCTTTCGGCGGCACGTATCTCGAACTTGTACCGCACGAGCGCATTCGCTATTCGGCCAAGTTCGACGACCCGAATCTCGTTGGCGAGATGCAAACGACGATCACCTTGCAGAAAGTGTCCTGTGGAACGGAGTTGAACATCGTGCAAGAGGGCATTCCCAGCCTCATTCCAACCGAGGCCTGCTATCTCGGCTGGCAAGAGTCGCTGGTTCATCTGGCAATGCTGGTCGAACCGGAAATTCCAGGCTGACTCACGCATGCGGCATGGATTTCCCTGATTGGCGCGCCGGGCCGTTCGGCCGTCCCTGGACAGCAGGAGAACGCGATGACCATTCATCTTGATCACGTGGTGGTGCCATCTCGCGACAAGCGTGCCGCTGCGAAACTATTGGGCCATTTGCTTGGCGTCGCATGGTCGGAGCACGGCGTCGGGCCGTTCGCGCCGGTGTACGTAAGTGATGGGCTGACGCTCGACTTTGACGAATGGAGCGACGCCATTCCGCTTGCCCATTACTGCTTTCGAGTTAGCCAGGATGAGTTCGATGCCATTCTCGGGCGCATCAAGGCGGCCGGCATTCCGTACCGAAGCTGCGTCCATGGCGCTGTTGACTACGCCGTTGATACGCAGCACGGCGGTAGCATCGTTTACTGGAATGAACCCGATGGCCATCAATGGGAGATGTTGACGGTCAGTTATGCACGGCAGGCGTCGTGAACTTCAACGTGCCGAATAGGACACTGCCGCGAACGTCGATGGATCCCGTTATCGCACAACCAAGGAGCTGTCATGTGGACTCATGAAGAGAGCATTGAAACCAGCGCAGCGCCGGCGCGCATTTGGCAACTGTTTGCGGATGTAGCCGGATGGAAAGCCTGGAATGCAGGGATTGAACGCATCGAATTGCACGGACCTTTCACCGCGGGCACGACGTTCACCATGCAGCCGCCTGGCGTGGATGCCTTTGTCAGCACGCTGGTGGAAGTGCGGGAGAACGAGGGCTTCACCGACGAGACGGCGATCGATGAGACACGCGTCGTGGTGGAACATCGCATTGAGCCGCTACCTTCCGGCGATACACGCGTTGTTTACGGCACGCGCATCACCGGGCCCGATGCGCGCGAGATTGGCCCGTTGGTGACAGGGGACTTTGGTGATGTTCTTCGTGCATTGAAGCGGATGGCGGAACGCGCCTAGTTGGCCGGGAACCGTTTAGCCGTCCAAAGCTCCGTGCTCCTGATACCGACTTCGCATCGGCATCGACCCCAGATGCGGATCATCGACGCCGATACTTGCCTGCCTGACGAGCGACGAGTAGTGCCAGCGATGATGGGCCATGCGCCTGACCACGCCCGAGGTGGCGTGTGATGCGGCTTTTCCGGGCTCTTTCGCGAGCACCCGCCCTTTACCACCTTTAGGTGGCTCACCTCGATCCTCTCCCCACTTAGGGGAGAGGAAGCCAAGCGTTAGCCGCGGTGCAGGGCGCGGTGGGCGATGTCGCGGCGGCAGAAGGCGCCTTCGTAGTGAATCTTGCTGACTGCGGCATAGGCATGCTCGCGGGCAGCGGCAACGTCCTTGCCCAGCGCGCACACCGTGAGCACGCGACCGCCAGCGGTCGTTACGCGGCCCTGCGCATCGAGCTGGGTGCCGGCGTGAAACACCTTCACGTCGCGACCGAAATCGCTGTCCAGGCCTGTGATGACATCGCCGTTGCGCACCTTTCCCGGATAGCCGCCAGCGGCCATCACCACGCCCAGCGAGGGGCGCGCGTCCCACTGCACGTGGGTATGGTGCAGTTCGCCATCGAGGGCGGCCTCGATTAGGTCCACCAGGTCGGATTTCAGGCGCAGCATGATTGGCTGCGTCTCCGGGTCGCCGAAGCGCACGTTGAATTCGATGACCTTGGGTGCGCCGCTCTTGTCGATCATCAGGCCTGCGTAAAGGAAACCGATGAACGGCGCGCCTTCCATCGCCATGCCGTGCAGCGTGGGCTCGATCACTTCCTTGAGGATGCGGCGCTCCACCTCCGGCGTGACCACCGGTGCGGGTGAGTAGGCACCCATGCCGCCAGTGTTCGGACCCAGGTCGCCTTCGTCACGGCGCTTGTGATCCTGGCTGCTGGCCATTGGCAAGGCATGCTGGCCGTCGCTCATCACGATGTAGCTAGCTTCCTCACCGTCGAGGAATTCCTCGATCACCACGCGCGCGGAAGCATCGCCGAACGCATGCGCGCCCAGCATGTCATGCAGTGCCAGCTCCGCGTCGGCCAGCGTGAGCGCCACGACGACACCCTTGCCGGCAGCCAGGCCGTCGGCCTTGATGACGATGGGCGCACCGTGTTCGCGCACATAGGCCAGCGCGGGGTTGAGCTCGGTAAACACGGCGTAGCGGGCAGTGGGAATGTTGTGGCGGAGCAGAAAGTCCTTGGCGAAGGCCTTGGAGCCTTCCAGTTGCGCGGCAATGGCGCGCGGACCGAAGCATCGCAGTCCGGCAGCGCGGAACTTGTCGACCACGCCCGCCACCAGCGGCACTTCGGGACCGACCACCGTCAGCTCGATTTTCTCGTTCTTGGCCAGCTTGAGCAGGCCGTCCAGGTCGGTGACTGCCACGTTCGCATTGCGCACGCCCTTTTCACGCGCGGTGCCTGCGTTGCCCGGCGCGACGATCACTTCGCTAACGCGCGGCGACTGCTTGAGCTTCCACGCCAGCGCGTGTTCGCGCCCACCGCTGCCGATGACCAGGACTTTCATGCTTGCTCCACTACCTAGGGGTGCCGCCGGGGCCGGCGCAGCACGACATTGTAGAGGCTGGGCAGAAATTGCGCAGCGCAGCAGGGTGCTGCGTAGTTGCTCCCTCTCCCCTATGGGGAGAGGGTTGTGGTGAGGGGACAACCTTGCGTTGGGGCTTTGTCGAAGCGGGCATGTCGAAGCGTTCCCGCCAGCACCCGCTCTTTACCACCTTCAGGTGGCTCACCTCGGCCCTCTCCCCAAAGGGGAGAGGAAGAAAAGCGTTAGCCGCTACCTTCCAGCAACTCGAGCATCGCCGTGCGAGGCAGCTTGCCGGTTTCATTGCGCGGCAGGACATCGACCAGCTTCAACGGACGGGGCAGGAACACCGGATCGATAGCGCGGCGCAACGCATCGATGATGCCGTGCTCGTCCAGATCCGGCGCCACCGCCAGCGCGGCGATGCGATGCACGCCCAGCGCATCGCCGCCGTCGAGCTGGAACACCACGCCGTCCTTCACGCCGGGAATGGCCAGCAGGCGTCGCGTGAGGTCGCCCAGCGAAGCGCGCTTGCCGGCGATCTCCAGCATGTCGGCGTGGCGACCGCGCAGTTGGAAGCGGCGGCCGCCATCGTGCAAGGTGACGATATCGGCCAGCGTCATGGGCTGCTCCAGTTGCGGCGCGCGCACCTGAGTGCCATCGGGCTGGGGGTGCAGCTGCACATCGTCAAACAGGGTCCACGGCTCGTCGGCTGCCGCACGGCGGCTGGCGAACACGCAGGTTTCGGTGGACCCGAACACTTCCAGCAGCGGCGCGTCGTAGCGCGCTTCGGCAGCCTGCGCCAGGTCTACTGGCATGGGCGCGGTAGCTGACACCACGGCAGCAATCGGCGGCAGCGATACGCCCGATTCGATCAACGCACGCAGATGCACCGGCGTGGTCACCAGCACGCGCGGCGTCGGCACTTCGGCCAGCGCGGCGGCCACATCGGCAGGGAAAAACGGACGCCCGGCATGCACGCTCACTTCATCGAGCAACGGCAGCAGCACCGACATCTCCATGCCGTACATGTGCTGCGGCGGCACGGTGGCCACCACGTGGAAACCGTCGCTCACGGCAGCATGGAGCATGCGCAGATTGCCGGCATTGCTGGCGTGGAAACTGCCCCACGTCTTGGCATTGCCCTTGGGCACGCCAGTGGAGCCGGAGGTGTAGCCGATGGCCACCACCTGATCGGCGGGAATGGTCGGCGGCTCGAATCCATTGCCGGTCTCGGGCACCGAAGACAACGCCGGCAGGTGCCGGTAATGGGCTGGCGGCGCCTCGAGCGCCAGCTCGCCCACGGCGTAGCAACCGGGATGGGCAGCCATCACCTCGGCCACGGCCTGCGGCGCGCGTGACGAGGGCAACAGGCTGGCCTGGCCACGCAGCGCAATGGCGCAGAACGCGACCAGGAAGGCGTATCGGTCCTCGCACAGGTTCACGGCCGTCACGGCGGGAGGCAGCTGCGCGGCGATCTCCTGCACATGCGCAAGGAACCGGGCCGCGCTGATCGCCTCGCCATCGCGCCACGCCACCGTGCGCTCCGAATGGCCAGCCACCAGCAAGGGCAACCCGAGGCTCGCCTGGTCCTGCCGATAATTTTCGAAAACGATGGCCAAGGTGTTCTCCGGCGACTGCAATCAGCTTGACGGGCCAGCTCGCGCAGGACCGCTGGGCGGACGGTGAAAGAGAGCCCGCGAGGATCCCCATCCTCAGGGCGACCACTGAATCCGCCCCTACCGGCGGCCCGTGGCGTCAGGAATCCGTTCATCCTGCCCGTCAACCAGGCAGGGCGTCGGCCCCCTGTCAGGCGCGGATGATAGCGCCCGAGAGGGCGTCGCGGATCACTGTTGGCCGTTGCTGATCGCCGAGCGGGGCATCGAGCAGGCCATCGAGCGCCGCGCCGAAGTAGCTGTCCACCGTGGCTGCCGAACGGGCCGACGGCTCGCCATGTGGGTTGGCGCTGGTGGATACAAGGGCGCCGCCAAAGGCATGGCACAGGGCGGCGGCCGGGGCGTGTGCGGTCACTCTGAGGGCGATGCCGGCATGAGCGCCAGCCACCCAGGTGGGTACGGCCGGGGAGCGGGGGAATATCCAGGTATGCGGGCCGGGCCAGCTGGCCCGCACCTGCGCCAGCACATCGGCAGGCACGGCGGTCAGGTCGATGTAGCGCTCGATCTGGGAGAAATCTGCCGCGATCAGCAGCACACCCTGAGTGGGCGGGCGCTGCTTGAGGGCGAACAGGCGATCGAATGCCACCGGGTTATGCGGGTCACAACCGAGGCCGAACACCGCCTCGGTGGGATAGGCCAGCACGCCGCCGCGGCGCAGCAGCGCGGCGGCGGCGTCAATCTCGGCCAAGGTGAAGCGCGAACTCACTCAGGTAGCGGCTTTGGCCGCCGTCTTCTTGCTGGCTGCCTTCTTTGCCGTGGACTTGGCCGCGGTTTTCCTGGTGGCCGTCTTCTTGCTGGTCGTCTTCTTGGTCGCCGCTTTCTTCACCGCCGTTTTCTTGGTGGCGGTCTTGGCAACGGTCTTGGTGGCCGCAGGCTTCTTCTCGGCGGTCTTCTTGGACGCTGCTTTCTTGAATGCGCCGCGTCCCTTCTTCGGCTTCAGCGGCGCAGCGGCCAGCAGCTCCACGCACTGGGCTTCGGTCAGGTCCTTGGGTTCCTGATCCTTGGGAATGCGCGCGTTCTTCTCACCGTCGGTGATGTACGGGCCGTAGCGGCCATTGAGCACCTGCACGCCATTGCCGAAGTCCAGGATGGTGCGGTTGGCGATCATCTCCAGCTTTTCCTGCACGATCTGCAGGGCGCGCGGCAGCTCGATGGTGTACGGGTCGTCCTCGACCTTGAGCGAGGCATAGGTGCTGCCCTGCTTCACGAACGGGCCGAAACGGCCCACGCCCACGCTCACCTCGTCGCCGTTGTCGGCGTTGCCGAGAGCGCGCGGCAGCTTGAACAGTTCCAGCGCCTCGGGAAGGGTGATCGTGTGCATGCTTTGACCAGGGCGAAGGCTGGCGAACTGCAGCTTCTCGTCCGTGTCCTTGTCGCCGATCTGCGCATACGGCCCGTAACGGCCCAGGCGCACCGACACCGGCTTATCGGTCTTGGGATCGCGGCCCAGCTCACGCGCGCCGGTGGCTTCGCTGCGATCGACCGACTCGGTTTTCTCATCCACCTGTTGCTTGAACGGCTGCCAGAAGCGTTCCATCAATGGCACCCACGCTTCCTCGCCACGACTGACCGCATCGAGCTCGTCTTCGAGCTTGGCGGTGAAGTCGTAGTCGACGTAGCGGGTGAAATGCGCGGTGAGGAACTTGCTTACCGCGCGACCCACGTCGGTCGGCTTGAAGCGCCGACTGTCGAGGAATACATACTCGCGGTTGAGCAGCACCTGGATGATGCTGGCGTAGGTCGACGGGCGGCCAATGCCGTGTTCTTCCAACGTCTTGACCAGGCTCGCTTCCGAATAGCGCGGCGGCGGCTCGGTGAAGTGCTGGTCGGCAGCGATGTCGTGCAGCGCGATCTGCTCGCCCACTTCGAGCTTGGGCAGGCGACGGCCTTCGTCCTCGTCCTCGGCGCTCTTCTGGTCGCGGCCTTCCTCGTACACGGCCAGGAAGCCCGGATCGACCACCGTGGTACCCGTGGAGCGGAACGACGCGGCGCCACCGGCGACGTGCGGCACTGCAAATTCCACCGATACGGTGTTGAGCGTCGCGTGGACCATCTGGCAAGCCACGGTGCGCTTCCAGATCAGTTCGTACAGCTTGCGCTGCTCTTCATTGAGGAACGAGGCCACTTCGCGCGGCGTGCGCAGCGCGGAGGTGGGGCGCACCGCCTCATGCGCTTCCTGCGCGTTCTTGGATTTGGACTTGTAGACCTGCGCATGATCGGGCAGCGCCTTGCTGCCGTAGTCGCGCGTGATCAGCTCGCGCAGCTCGCCCAGTGCGTCTTCCGACAATGCCACCGAGTCGGTACGCATATAGGTGATCAGGCCGACGTTGCCCTCGCTGCCGATCGAAACGCCTTCGTACAGGCCCTGCGCAATCTTCATCGTGCGGCTGGTGGTGAAACCCAGCTTGCGCGCGGCTTCCTGCTGCAACGTGGAGGTCGTGAACGGCGGCGCCGGACGGCGCTTGCGCTCTTTGCTGCCGACCTCGCTGACGGTGAGGCGGCCATGCGCGGCTTCCTTCAAGGCCGCCCGCGCAGTCATCGCATCGTTTTCGTTGGTGAGGTCGAACTGCTCGAACTTCTTGCCGTTGAGCTTCGTGAGGCGAGCGCTGAAATCGCCTTCCGCATGGCGCAGCGCTGCTTCGATGGTCCAGTACTCGCGCGCCTTGAACGCCTCGATCTCTTCCTCGCGCTCCACGATCATGCGCAGCGCTGGCGACTGCACGCGGCCGGCGGAGAGGCCGCGCTGCACCTTGCGCCACAGCACCGGCGACAGGTTGAAGCCCACCAGGTAATCCAGCGCACGGCGGGCCTGCTGCGCATCGACCATGTCCAGCGACAGCTCGCGCGGGCTGGCTACGGCGGCCTTGATCGCCTTGGGCGTGATCTCGGAGAACACCACGCGGTGCAGGTGCTTGCCCTCGGTCAGGCCGCGCTCCTTGAGGATCTCGCTGATGTGCCAGGAGATCGCCTCACCTTCGCGATCCAAGTCGGTCGCCAGATAGATGTCGTCGGCCAGCTTGGCGGCCTTGGCAATCGCGTCGACGTGTTTCTCGTTGCGATCGATCACCTCGTAGGCCATGGCAAAGCCATTGTCGGGGTCGACCGCGCCCTCCTTGGGCTTGAGGTCACGGACGTGACCGTAGGAGGCCAGGACCTGGAAGTCCTTGCCAAGGTATTTGTTGATCGTCTTGGCCTTGGCCGGCGACTCGACGATAAGCAGGTTTTTTGCCATGTAACTCGGTATCCACCATCAATGGCCAAGCCCGTCCGGGGCTGGCCTCTATATCTAGTTAAAGGCATGGCAGCTCGACGACGTCAAGCTGGGCCATGTGAAACCGCGGTGTAGAGCGGCTTTGGCTCAACCCGGCAACCGTTGGTAAAGGTTGCCAGGCAGAGCTTCGATCCGACCGTCAAGCTCAAGCATCAGCAGCTTCGGCGACAACATGGCGACAGCCTGCCCGGTGAGGGCCGCCAGCTCATCCAACGCCATTGGCGCATGGCCCAGGGCGTTCAGAAGTGCCTGGCTGGCCGGGTCCACGGCCGCAGTCCATCCATCCGTCTCAACCGGCTCCAGATCGAGCCGGCTGGCCAATGCGCGGCCCAAGGCGATCGCCGCAGGTGCAAGCACCTCCACGATCTCGCTGGCACCTTCCACCAGCCGCGCACCATCGCGGATCAGTTGGTGGCAGCCTCGGGCGAGCGGATTATGAATGGAACCGGGCAGGGCGAACACCTCGCGCCCCTGCTCCGCGGCAAGTCGGGCGGTGATGAGCGACCCGGAGCACAGCCCAGCCTCGACCACCAGCGTGCCCAGGGAGAGCCCGGCAAGGATGCGGTTGCGGCGCGGAAAGTGATCCGAGCGGGCGGCTGTGCCCAGCGGAAACTCGCTCACCAGCGCGCCTTGCGCCGCGATGCGGCGGGCCAGCGCGTGATGCTTGCGTGGATACACCCGGTCTGCCCCGGTGCCGATCACGGCCACGGTGGGCACACTTGCATCCAGCGCCGCCAGGTGCGCCGCGCCGTCGATACCGTCAGCCATGCCACTGGTGATGGCAAACCCGGCCTGCCCCAACGCGTGGGCGAAGGCGCGGGCATGAGTGCGACCGCTCAGGCTGGCGTTGCGCGCGCCCACAATGGCCACCTGGGGGTGCAGCAGCAGGCTGGCATTCCCGACCACGAACAGGGCCGCAGGCGGCTGCGGGATGGCTTCCAGCAGCGGAGGGAAATCCTCGTCAGTGCAGCAGAGCAGACGGTGGCCGGGTTCGGTCAGCCAGTCCAGGTCGGCCGCCAGACGCGCCTCGTCAGGGTGCCGCAGCCAGTCGCGAGCGGCACCGGAAAGCGTGGACGCCCCCTGCCGGAATCCGGCCAGCACGGCGTGAATGTCGTTACCGTGCGCCGCCAGACGGTCACGCAGGCCGGCAGGGCCCAGTCCGGGAGTGCGCAGGAGAATCAGCCAGGGAAGAAAACGTTCCATATCTTTCATGGCCGCCAAGCCTAGGGGCGGCCCCAAAAAGAAACGGCGCGGTGATCACCGCGCCGTTCTGTCGTCCAATACCGCTCCGGCTTAGTCGGGCAGCGCGAGCGTGTCGTGCCTATGCACCGGGCGCAGGCCGTCCATGATCAGGCCGTAGCTGACGCGATCGAAGGTGCGGAACACCATCACGTGACCCACGAACTCCTGCGGCAACGTCACACTCTTGCCGGTGCCGCGATTCCAGCTGTTGCTGGCCACGTCGTCGGCAATGGTCTCGCCGGGCTGGTAGATCGAATAGGTCTGGCCGTTTTCCACACCGTCCTGCGAGCCGATGTTCAGCGCCACGACCTGATGTGGGCCCACCGCATCCAAGGCATCGGCGAACGCGATGACGCGCGCGTTGCCCGCCAGCGACTTCGGTGCGTGCGGGTAGTAGTACGGATCGTACGGCTTGTCGTCGATCGCCAGGAGGCGGTCGCCCTTGCGGATCTCCAAGGTGGAGTCGAGCAGCAACAGAGTGGTCGGGTCGCCGGTACGCAGCACTTCGGCCGTGCCGATCACGCTGACTTCAGTACCGATGTCTTCGCCCGAGCCATAGTGGCCATCGGCGCGGAAGTCTTCCTTCCACGGCGTCTGCACAGTGGACACATCGCTGTCGATCGGATGGGCCACCAGGTCGGAGCCGTTGTCACGACCTGACTTGCCGTCGAAATTGCGGAAGGTCTGGGTCGGACGCACGATGGCAAAACGCTGGCCCGGTTCGGCCTGCAGGTTGCGTACGTAAACGTTGCGGCCCACGGTGCCGCGTAGACCCGCTTCTTCGAAGCCGACCACGTACGGCAGCGACGCCACTTCCTTGGAGTCGAGCACGCGCATTTCCTTCAGGAAGGTGCGCAGGCCGGACAGTGGAATCGCGGGAATCGCATCACCTTCGGCGCGCACGCGTGGCTGCAGGCCAACACGCGGACCATTGATAAAGGAGAGGTTGAGCACATCGCCCGGATAAATCAGGTGCGGGTTCTGGACCTGCGGGTTTGCCTGCCAGATTTCGGGCCATAGCCATGGCTTGGACAGGAACTGCGAGGAGATCGCCCAGAGCGTGTCGCCCTTGCGCACCGTATAGGTATCGGGGTGATCGGCACGCAATTGCGCGCCCGCAGCATAAACCGCCACCGTGACCAGCATACCGGCCAGCAGCCCAATGGACTTTCTGATCATAAACGGGAATCCCCCATCCCCCAACGCTCGGGCGAGTGTAACCGAACAGTTCAAGCCTGCAACTGGGGCCAGTTGGCAAAATGGCATGCCAGACACGAGCTTGGCGACGTACAATGATGCGCATTCTAGATCGCGCCGGGGCTTGGTTTTTACCGATTCGCCCGCACTTTGGCGCCAAGGTGAAACCCATGTCTCTACTGTCCATTCTCGAATTTCCCGACCCTCGCCTGCGCACCAAGGCCGAGCCCGTGCGTGTGTTCGACGCCGATCTCAAGCAGTTTGTGGCCGACATGTTCGAGACCATGTATGGCGCCAACGGCGTCGGCTTGGCAGCCACCCAGGTCAATGTGCACCAGCAGGTGCTGGTGGCCGACATGAGCGATGAACGCAACCAGCCGCTGGCGCTGATCAATGCGCAAATCATCGAGAAGGACGGCGCGCAGGTCTATCAGGAAGGCTGTCTGTCGTTCCCCGGTATCTATGCCGATGTCACCCGCGCCCTCAAGGTGAAGGTGAAGGCGCAGGACGTGGACGGCAACGAGATCGTCGTGGACGCCGAGGGCCCCCTGGCGGTGTGCATCCAGCATGAGATGGACCATCTCGCCGGCAAGGTTTTCGTGGACTACCTCTCGCCGCTCAAGCGCACCCTGCTGCTCAAGCGCATGGAAAAGCAGCGCAAGCAGGCGGCCAGCGCTTGAAGCCCCGCGTCGTCTTCGCGGGCACTCCCGAATTTTCCGTTCCCTGCCTTGAAGCGTGCCGCGCCAGCGGCGCGGAGGTGATGGCGGTCTATACGCAACCGGATCGCCCCGCGGGGCGCGGCCGCAAGCTGACGCCCAGCCCGGTGAAGCAGGCTGCGCTGGCTGCGGGCATCCCCGTCGAACAGCCCGAATCACTGAAATCAGCCGAAGCGCAGGCCACGCTGGCCGCCCATGCGCCCGACCTGATAGTGGTCGTGGCCTACGGCCTGATCCTGCCGCGCAAGGTGCTTGCCATTCCTCGCCTGGGCTGCTGGAACGTGCATGCCAGCCTGTTGCCGCGCTGGCGCGGCGCGGCACCGATCCAGCGCGCCATCCTCGCCGGCGACGCGGAAAGCGGTGTCGACCTGATGCAGATGGAAGCGGGCCTCGACACCGGCCCGATGCTGCTTGAGCGACGCACGCCGATCAGCCGCGAGGACACCGGTGGTTCACTGCATGACCGCCTGGCCGCGCTGGGTGCCGACGTACTCGCCGAAGGCCTGGCCAGAGTGATGGCGGGCGAGGCACTGGTGCCGCATCTACAGCCTGACGAGGGCGTCACTTACGCGCACAAGTTGGACAAGGCCGAGGCGCGGCTGGACTTCACCCGTTCCGCGATCGAGCTTGAGCGCCAGGTGCGCGGGTTTGATCCCTGGCCGGTCGCCGAGGGCGAGATTGGCGGTGAGATGCTGCGCATCTGGGCCGCGCGCGCTATCGACGGCCAGCCCGGCGCCGCACCCGGCACCGTGTTGGCGATGAGCCGCGAGGGCATTGATGTTGCCTGCGGGGAAGGCGCGTTGCGTGTGACCGCGCTACAGCGCGCCGGCGGCAAGCGCATCAGCGCGGCCGATTACGTCAACGCACAGAAGACCCGAAGCGCATAACCCATCGCCATTCCGGGTTCTCAGCAGCCGCAAGGCTGGTCAAGCCGGAAAGATGGGCCATTTGGCGAGCGCATTGACTCTCGCTTCTCATTCCTCTCCGCTATGTTCATTCCCATGACCGATACCCGCGCCCTCGCCGCCCAGGCTCTAGCCGATGTCGCCTTGCGCGGCGCCTCGCTACGCGACGCGATGGAGCGTTACGCGCCACGCCTTGCCGACGCGCGCGACCGTGCCCTGCTGATGGCGTTGCTGAGCGACGGTGCGCGCTGGTGGCTGCGGTTTGATCCCGCGCTGGACCGCCTGCTGGAAAAGCCCGTGCGCCAGAAAGAGCCGGCAATTCATGCTTTGCTGGTGCTTGGCCTGGTGCAGCTGGAAATTCTCCAGCTACCCGACTACGCCGCCGTCGCCGCCACCGTGCAGGCCACACGTGCCCTGCAACGACCGCGCATGGCGGGGCTGGTCAACGCCGTGCTCCGCCGCTGGCAGCGCGAACGCACCGAACTGCTCGCCGCGCTCGACGTCAAGCCGCAGACACGTCACGCGCATCCGGCGTGGCTGGCAAAAGCGATCGCACGCGACTGGCCTGTACAAGCCGACGCCGTGATGGCCGCGGACAATGTCGAGCCACCGTTGATGTTGCGCGTGAATAGCCGCCGCGCCGAACGCGATGCACTGCTAGAACGCTTGCGTGCGGATGGCTATACGGCTGAAGCGCACATCTGGCTGACCGATGGCATTGTGCTGCCGCACAGCAGCGACGTGACCCGCATGCCTGGTTTTGCTGCGGGAGAATTCGCCGTGCAGGATGGCGCCGCGCAGTTGGCCGCCGATCTGGCCGAAGTGCGCCATGGCCAGCGCGTGCTCGATGCCTGCGCGGCTCCCGGCGGCAAGGCCTGTCACCTGCTGGAGCGCGCGGATGTCGCGCTTACGGCGCTGGAGTTTGATGCCAAGCGTGCCCAGCGCATTACTCAGAACCTGCAGCGCCTGGGTCTGTCGGCCGAGGTCGTTATTGGCGACGCCGGTCAGCCAGGAGACTGGTGGGACGGCAAGCCGTTCGACCGCATTCTCATCGACGCGCCTTGCTCGGCCACCGGTGTGCTACGCCGCCGACCCGATGTGCGGTTGCATCGTCGCGAGAGCGACATCGCGCCGCTGGTGGCGCAACAGCGCCGCATCCTGGACGCGCTGTGGCCACTGCTCGCAACGGGTGGGCGCATGGTTTACGTCACCTGCTCGCTGCTGCGCGCCGAGAACGAGACCGTAGTGCGCGAGTGGCTGGAAGCGCACCCCGATGCCCGTGCCAGCACCATCACCTTGCCCATCGGGCAGGCCACCTCTGTCGGTTGGCAGATACTGCCTGGCGATGGCGACCTGGACGGCATGTACTATGCCGTTCTCGAAAAATCCTGACGCCGCCCGGTGTGCCGCGGTAGTCCAGTGGGCGCAGAATGATCGCGCTCACACGGCTCAGCGCACCATAAGGTGTGCCTCGTAACATCATCGACTGCTCGCGACTCGGCCATGTCGCCCCGGAATCCACGTATGCTCGCTTTGTCCCAAGCCACTTCGCAGGAACGCCGCTACTTCTGGCTGATGCTGTTGATCGCCCTAGTGGTGATCGGCGCCGGCATGGGCTTGCGTGATCCGTGGCCCTCCGACGAGCCGCGCTTCGCCTTGGCGGCCAAGCAGATGGTCGAGAGCGGCGACTGGCTGTTCCCACATCGTGGCAGTGAGCTGTATTCGGACAAGCCGCCGATGCTTTTCTGGCTGGAAGCCGCCAGTTACACGGTGGTGCGCAGCTGGCGCGTCGCCTTCCTGCTGCCGTCGCTGCTCGCCGCGCTGGGTGCGCTGTTGCTGGTTTATGACCTCGGGCGGCGGCTGTGGAATCGGCAAGTGGGCCTATATGCCGCTTCCGCGCTGTTGATCACCTTCCAGTTCGTCTACCAGACCAAGCGAGCGCAGATCGATCCGTTGGTGATGTTCTACATCACGGCGGCGAACTGGGGTTTGCTGGTGCACATGTTGAAGGGACCGAACTGGCGCGCATTCTGGTTCGGTTGCTTCTGCGCGGGCTTGGGCGTGATTACCAAGGGCGTGGGTGTGCTTGCGTTGTTCATGTTCGCGCCGTATCTCGTCGCCACGTTGGGGCAATGGAATGGCGTAGCGCGCATGGGCGCGGGTGCGTGGTGGCGCTGGGCGCTTGGCCTGGTGGCTGTGCTCGCCGCGATAGCGCTGTGGCTGGTGCCAATGCTGCTAGGCGCGAAGGCACACGCCGCTGATCCGGCCTATGCCACTTACGTCAACGACATCCTGTTCCACCAGACTGCGGGCCGTTACAGCAAGTCGTGGGACCATCACCATTCGGCGCTGTACTACGTACCCATCGTATTGTTCACTTGGCTGCCGCTGTCGCTGACCTATCCGGGTACGTTGCCGCACTGGTGGCGCGCACTGAAGGCGAAGGACGCACGCGTCCTGCTTCCGCTCGGCTGGATCGTGCTGTTGCTGGTGTTTTTCTCCATTCCCAAGGGCAAGCGCGACGTCTACATCATGCCGGCGTTGCCCATGCTGGCGCTGGTGAGCGCACCTTATCTCGACGAGCTGCTGCAGAAGCGCTGGCTGCGCGTGGCCGGGCTGGTCTTTATCGGCGTCATGGGCGTGGCGATGCTGTCGGTGGGCGCTGTGGCACTGGCCGCGCACCCGAAATTCGCCAGCACGTTTGCCACCGCCCGCGGATTCGAAGACGGTGGCCATGCGTTGTGGTGGATGTTCGTGGTCATCGGCGCCACCCAGTTGCTGCTGATTGCCACGCTGCGTGTGCGACGCGCGGTGGCGGCGGTGGCCGGTGGCATGGCGGCCATGTGGCTGGTGTGGAGCCTGTGGGCTTACCCCATCCTCAACGATTCGAGCTCAGCGGCAAGCTTGATGGAAGACGTGCGCAATCATCTGGCTCCCGGTGATGAGCTGGGCATGGTGGCGTGGAAAGAACAGAACCTGCTGATGCTGAATCATCCCGCCACCGACTTCGGCTTTACGAAGCCGTGGCATGAGCAGTACGCCGCTGCCGTGAAGTGGCAGGCACAGGACCCGACGCATCGCTGGCTGTTCGCGCTCGATCCGGTGATGGCCAACTGCGTGGATCGCAGCAAGGCGGTGAGCCTGGGCCACGCGAACCGGCGCGAGTGGTGGATGTTCAAGGCCGATGCCGTGGTGCCGGGTTGCGTGCCGGACGAGAACGTCGATCGCGTGCCGGCGGCGGCACTGGAAGACTGAGTGAGTCCGGGTTGCGCACTGCGTGCGCGACCCGACCTAGCGGCTGGCCAGCAACCGCTGGTAAACGGCTTCGGTGCGCTCCACGAACTGCGGCAGCCCAAAGTCGCGCGCGGCGTGCTGTCGCGCTGCCGCGCCCATCGCTGGCAAGGTATTACGCTGCTCCAGCAGCCCTGTGATGGCTGCGGCAATGGCTGCGCGATCGCGCACCGGCACCAGCCAGCCGTCGACACCAGCATCCAGATTTTCTGGCAGCCCGGCGTAATCGCTGAGCAATACGGATTTGCCCATCGACATCATTTCGCGACAGGCGAACGAGATGGTTTCCACGTCATAAGACAGCACAAAGCCCGCATCGAGAGCAGCCACCATCGGTCGCGGATCGGCCAGCACGCCGGGAAACACGACACGGTCAGCGAGTCCGAGGGCGGCGACACGCTCCAGCTCTGCAGCCTTGGGCGGCACGCCGGCAATCAACACCCGCACACGATCGCGCACCGCTGCGGGCAACGTCGCCAGCGCCTCGACCAGATCCATCCAGCCTTTGTAACTGGCCGTGCCCGCGTTACTGCCGAGCAGCAGCACACTGTCGTCGCCGCCATTCCAGCGGCGGCGTTCCACCGCTACGTCTTCAGCGGACCACGGCGACCAGTGATCGATATCGACGCCGTTGTAGACGGTGTCCAGCCGGCAGCGCCGATAGGCGGTACCCATGAGTTCGCGGCGTGTGTACTCGCATACCGCAATGACCTGGTCCGTGACGCGCGCGCGCAGCCAGTGACCGATGCCGCGCACCGGCTTGGAATTGTGCTTGGTCCAAACCAGCGCCGGCCGAATGCCTGGCATCGCCGACAGCACCAGCCGATGATCGGCTGAACCGTTGACGTGCACCACGTCGAACGCTTGCGCACGCAGGTAGCGCGCCAGCTGCTCTTGCGCGCGACGGCGCGCCTTCCACTTGTTCAAGCCATTGGGAAACGGCTGGTCGAGCACGAACACGCCGGGCAGCGTACGCGCCTCGCGATTGAGCCGGCTGCCGGGCGGTGCGGCCACATGAACTTCATGATGCGACGCGAGCGCCGCAGCGAGTGCGCGGATATAGGTGGTGTGGCCACCGCCGTCTCCCGTGTGGAAGTTCGTGTAGAGCAGCTTCATGTCGTGTGACCGCTTCCCTCAAGCAAGTCGACATGCTGGTTGATGCCACGCTCGCACCAGGTGACGCCCTGCGTGCGGGTTTCGTGGAACAGGCGATTGTTGGGCAGGCTCATGTCATTCACATCAGGCGGCGAGCGCGAGTCGTGCCAAAGATGTACTGCAAGCGCCGACCATTTCAGCGCACGGCGTCGCAAGCCGGTGTTCTCAAGGCGCGCGGCAAGCTCACGGTCTTCCGCGCCATAGCCTTCCATGCGCTCGTCGAAACCGTTCACGCGCAGCAAGTCGTCACGCCAGAAGCTCATGTTGCAGCTCATCACGCGACCGCCGTTGCGGGAGCGCGCCTTCCAGCGCGCCAACAAAGGCTGCCGGAACGCGTAAAGCCGTCGCGTGCCATCGAACTCTTCAAAATGGGCGCGCACCCATGGCGCGAACACCGGCTTGCCGCCGGCAAGCAAACGCGTGGATTCCTCCTGCGTCGCCTTGAGCCGGCCGCCCTGCAGAAAGTAACCACGCTCGGCCAGCATCAGGTGGTCGGCGATGAACTGCGGATGCACGAGCATGTCGCCATCGAGCAGGATCACGTAGTCGCCGCCGCTGGCGGCGATGCCCCGATTGCGTGAGCGGGCGGCACGAAACCCATGGTCTTCTTGCCACATGTGGCGCAGGGGTACCGGGAAACTGGCACGCATCCGCTCGATCAGCGCAGCCGTGTCCGGCCGGGAGCCATCGTCGGCGACGATGACCTCGTAGGGAAGCTGCGTCTGCCAGGCCAGGCCCTCAAGCACGCGCTCGAGTGCTTCCGGCCAGTTGTAGGTCGTTACGACAACGCTGACGCGCAGGGCGAGATCCGCATTCATGCCCGGCGTATCTCGCTGCGACTCATGCATCCGTCGCCTTGCGCCGCTGGCGCATGCCGTGGCGGAGAATGGAAATGGCCCGATCCATGCGTTTGGGCCAGGCGGCGCTGCCGCGGCGGGCGGCGATGGCCGCGTAGCGCCACGCCTCATCCATGCCCGGCTCCGGCTTGCTGCGGAACTCCGCTTTGGCCAAGTCCAGTGTATGGACGTCCATATGCATGCGCTCGGCATACTGATTGATCAGCGTGCGCGAGCGGAACAGGTTGACGAACTGGTTTTCGCGGTGCCTGGCGTGCCACCAGCCGTTTGCGCCATGGACGCGGTAGTGCACCATGCCGGTGGGCAGGAAATACTTGCGTGCGCCAAGCACGCTGGTGCCGAACACCAGGCAATTGTCGGCCGAAATGCGCCATGTGCTCAGGAAAGCCTGCGGCAGGTCCAGTGCACGTTGCGCCCACGGGCGGCGCATGGACAGCGCGGACGTGGCGGCGCCATACCAGTAAGCCGTTACCCAGGTACTGATGGCCGTGTAGCCGAGGTCAGTGGCTCGGTCGGCATAGCCGATGATGCCTTGCTCATTGCCGAACAGATTGACATCGGTGAACACGAAATCGATGTCACGACGACTGTCGTAGACCTCGCCCATGCGTGCTAGATAGTCCTTGCCCCAATGGTCGTCCGCGTCGAGGAAGCAAACGACGTCGCCGGTGACGCCATCCATGCCTTTGACGAAGGCGGAGAGTTGCCCGCCATTGCTCACGCAGCGAAGCGTCACGCGGTGATCGTCGCCGTAATGCTCGAGAAGCCATTCGGTCGAACCGTCGGTGGAGCCGTCGTCCATCACGATCACCTGGGCGGCCGCGCGGGTTTGCGCCAGCACGCTGTCGATCGCGGTGCCGACGTAATCGCGATAGTTGTAGTTGGTGATGATGACGCTGAAGGTCACCCCGGCCTTCATGCAGGGACCCCGTCCTGCAGCAATTTGCGGAAGTAGGCGATGGTTTCGCGCAGGCCATCGTCGAGGCTCACGCTCGGCTCCCAGCTCAGCTTCTCCTTTGCCAGCGAAATGTCCGGCTGGCGTTGGCGCGGGTCATCAGACGGCAACGGGCGGAACACGAGCTTGGAGCGTCCGCCGACGAGCTGCAGCACGCGCTCGGCCAGCTGCAGCATGGTGTGTTCGACCGGGTTGCCAATGTTCACCGGACCGGTAAAGCCGGCCTCGCTGTCCATCATGCGCACGATCACTTCGATCAGGTCGTCGACGTAGCAGAAGCTGCGCGTCTGGCTGCCGTCGCCGTAGATGGTGATGTCCTCGCCACGCAGCGCCTGCACGATGAAGTTGCTCACCACGCGGCCGTCGTTGGGGTGCATGCGCGGCCCGTAGGTGTTGAAGATGCGCACCACCTTGATGTCGAGGTTATTCTGGCGGTGGTAGTCGAAGAACAGCGTCTCCGCGCAGCGCTTGCCTTCGTCGTAGCAGCTGCGGAACCCGATGGGATTGACGCGCCCCCAGTAGTCCTCGCGCTGCGGGTGCACTTCCGGATCACCGTACACCTCGCTGGTGGAGGCCTGCAGGATGCGTGCATGGGTGCGCTTGGCCAGGCCCAGCATGTTGATGGCGCCATGCACGCTGGTCTTGGTGGTCTGCACCGGATCGTACTGGTAGTGCACGGGCGAGGCGGGGCAGGCGAGGTTGAAGATGCGATCGACCTCCACATACAGCGGAAAGGTCACGTCATGCCGCATCAGCTCGAAATAGGGGTGACCTAGCAGGTGCGCGATGTTCTGCTTGCTGCCGGTGAAGAAGTTGTCCACGCACAGCACGTCGTGGCCGTCGCGCACCAGCCGGTCGCACAGATGCGAACCCAGAAAACCAGCGCCGCCGGTTACCAGCACCTTGTTCATCGAGAAACCCCCGAGACCCCAATCAGCATCGGGGTACTTTAGTTTTATTGGATGGAAGTTGCCCGAACCGCGGCGCGTTCCCGCCAGGCCAGGCCCAGGGCCAGCCCGAACGGCAGCCAGAGCAGCAGCCAGGACGGTCGCGGGCTGTTGAGCATCTGCGGCATGTCGAACTGCAAGACCACCGACGCATAGACCCACAGCGCCAGCACGATACGCCCCTGCATGGAGCGGCGATGCCGCCAGCCCTGCCAGCCGACCAGCAGCCACATGGCCACGGTCAGCAACAGGCCGGGCACCCCCAGCTCCACGGTCACCTGGGTCAGCAGGTTGTGGGTATGGGTATAGGGCAGGCCTTGCACCATCAAGGAGATGGGCATACCCGCGCCCTGCCCCAGCCACGGCCGCGCGGCGATCAGGTGCATCGACTGCATGAAGAGTTCCGGGCGCAGGGAGGCGCCGCGCTCAAGCAGCATGCTTGTTGGCCACATCGCCAGGGCCGCGCCCGCCAGCAGCACGCCAATCGCCAGCCAGCGCCACACCCGCCCCGGTCGCCACAGCGGCATTGCCAGCACACAAACGCACAATGCCAGCCAGACATTGCGGGTCTGGGTGAGGCCCACGAAGACCAGCAGGGCAGCGATCGCCACATAGCGCAGCACCGACCAACGCCGTTCGGCGATCTCGAGCTGGCTCAACCACAAGGCCACCGCGCCCATCAG
Organism: Dyella sp. OK584; assembly: GCF_057787755.1. NCBI lineage: Bacteria > Pseudomonadati > Pseudomonadota > Gammaproteobacteria > Lysobacterales > Rhodanobacteraceae > Dyella > Dyella sp. OK584. The sequence goes on along the minus strand of NZ_CM173542.1, from coordinate 1,178,914 downwards.
TGCCGCGGCGTAGTTGGCCGTCGCGATGGCGCCTTCGCCGACGATGCGGACGTCGGTTTGCGGTTGGACCAGGAACCTGACGCAGTAGAAAAGGGCGCAGGCAGCAATGGCCACCCCCACCGGCAGCAACAAGCCGCGGATGCGTGGCGCCTCGTCCGCCGCGTAAGCGTGCCAGCCGAGTACGAACGAAAGCACGCTCAGCAAACGACCAATCTCATCTCCCGGACGTGCCAGCTTGCCCCAGATGATGGACAGCGCAGCCCACGCCAGCAGCAGCAGGAACACCCGGAAGGCCGGCAACGGCCACAACTGGCGCCATACCGCCGCGCGTTGCGAAAAGGCCAGGAACAGCGCCGGCAGATACAACAACAGGATCAGGCTTGCCTGATAGGTCTTGCCCGGATTGAATGAAACGCCCGCCGGCATGATGACCAGGCCCAGCATCATCCAGGCGATACCGATGGCCAGGACGATGCGCGCGATATCGCGGCGACGCGGTTTGGCTTGTGTACTCAACGGGCTCGCGTTGCTTTCCATACTGCCTACTTGCTTGATCGTTATCGCGGCCCGGGGACACCATCCCCGCCTTTCGCGTGTCTCAACGCGGCTTCCGCCGACGTGGCCTACATAGTTTCAGGCCTGGCGTAGCCATTGTCAGCAGGATAGTGCAGACCCCCAGCTGAAAATGAGCCGACCACCGCGCCATAACGGCTCGCCTGCCCAGGCCCTGCGCGCAGGCACCTGGCCGATTGCGGCTAGAATTCGCGCCATGCCTACCCTGCCCCTTACCCTCGTGGTCATCACCTACAACGAGGCGAAAAATATTGCGCACTGCCTGGACAGCGTGCCTTTTGCGGCCGAGAAGGTGGTGATCGACAGCGGTAGCACCGACGACACCATCGCCATTGCGCAGGCACACGGTGCGCGGGTGGTACATCAGGATTGGCTGGGTTTCGGGCCGCAGCGCAATTTCGCCACCACCCAGTGCAATAACGAATGGATCCTCGCGCTGGATGCCGACGAATATCTTTCGCCCGCGCTGGCGGCCGAGCTGGAGCAACGGTTGCCTGAGCTGATGGCCAGCAGCCTCTGCGCCGCCTACCTGCGCCGCGCCACCATTTATATGGGTGCGCCAATGCGCTGGTACCTGCCGGCGATGGGCGAGCGGATGGCGCGCCTGTTCCACCGCGACCGCGCGCGGTGGACCGATGCGCGCGTGCACGAATCGCTGCGATTCGATGGGCCGTCGGTCACGCTGAAGGCTCCGTTCAATCACGAGAACAATCCGAGCCTGCCGGAGAAGCAGATCAAGGTACTGCGGTACGCGGAACTCAAGTGCCGCGACTGGCTGGAGAAGAACAAGCCGGTGCGCATGTGGCAGACGCCGTTCGTGTACCTGCTGGCCTTCATCAAGGATTACTTCTTGCGGCTGGCCTTCCTGGATGGCTGGCGCGGTTTCGTCATCGCGCAGACCGCAGCCTCCTACGCCGCCTACAAACGCATGCGTTACTACGAGATGCGTCGCAACCCGGCCTCGCTCGAAAGCGCCGCAGACGCCCTGATTCGCCACGGCATCGATCGATGAGCAAACAGCCCGATCTAAAAGAGCATTACCTCCTCTACGGCTCCGAGCGTTACGCGCTGGCCATCCTGCGCCCGGTGCAGGAGGCGATTCGCGCACGCGGCGACGAAGCGGCCTGGTTCTTCGACGGCCCCGGCGCGGAAGACCTGATGGAAGGCGAGCGCCTGCTCACCGTGCAGGAAGTGCGCGCGTGGAACCCGCGTGCGGTGATCACTTCCAGTAATGCGGTGCCGCATTTCTTCCCGGGCGTGAAGGTGGAGACCTTCCACGGCTTCGACGCTGGCAAGCCGCGACACATCTACGTTCGCGGCTTCTTCGACCTGTACTGCACCACCGGTCCGCGCGACACGGCGAAGTTCAGGGAGATCGCCGATCGCGTCGGTCATTTCGCCGTGACCGAAACGGGTTTCCCCAAGCTCGATCCTTTCATGAAGGAAATCAGCGGCCCGATGCCGCCGGTACGGCAGCCGCCGGTGATTCTCTATCACTCCACCTTCTCGCCTTCGTGGAGTGCGGCCGAGACGCTGTACGAAGAGGTGAAGCGCCTCTCGCGCGATGGCCGCTGGCGCTGGATTGTCACCTTCCATCCGAAGATGAACCCGGAAACGACGGCCAAGTACAAGGCGCTGCAGAACGAATACCTGACGTTCGCCGAGAACGACAACATTCTGGAGCTGTTCCCGCAGGTGGACATGATGTGCTCGGACACCTCGTCCGCGCTCAACGAGTTCCTGCTCACCGGCAAGCCGGTGGTGACGTTCAAGAACCGCCGGCCGGGACCGCAACTGATCGATATCGACGAGGCGTCGCAGTTCGAACCGGCGATCGCGCGCGCACTGTCGCGTCCGCCCGAACTGATGCAGGCCATCCGCGAGTACGGCGATGCCATCCATCCGTACCGTGACGGCCATTCCAGCGAACGCATCCTCAAGGCCATCGACGGCTTCATCGCAGCGGGCGGGCGCAACCGGCGCCGCAAGCCGTGGAATTTCTGGCGGAAACTGAAGATCCGCCGGCGTATCGGGTATTGGGGTCCGGCGTAGCCACCACGGCGGCCGGCAACGCCGCTTTTGACCGTCACCCCCGCGAGGAGCTTTTCAACAGCAAAGCTGGTCAAGCGGGGATCCAGCGTCTCTCTTGCTCGCGAAATGCTCAAAAGGCACTGCCCCCCGCTTTCACGGGGATGACGGCTCGTTGAGCCTCCCCGCGACGTGGACCATGCCCGGCTCGGGCTAGAATCGTCTCACTACTCACCAAGAAGACTGCCCGTGGCATCCAGCAGCTATAGCCGCTTTGAACATCTGCGCTCCCTCTGGCCCTGGCTGCCACTGTGGACACTGGCCGCGCTGCTGGCGATTTTTTCGCATGGGCCAATGCCGCTGTACTCCACGCGCACCCTCGCGGTGGCTTGGGAAATGTGGAACCACCATCACTGGCTGGTACCGCATATCAATGGCCAGCCTTACAGCGAAAAGGTGCCGCTGCTGTTCTGGCTGATCCATGCCGGCTGGCTCGTGTCCGGCGTGAACGACGTCTGGCCGCGCGTGCTTGAAGTGATCTTTGGTGGCGCGGAGCTGGTGCTGGTTTCGGTGCTGGCACAGCGGCTGTTTCCGAACCGTCCATGGGTGGCCAAGGGCGCACCGTGGATGCTGCTGGCGCTGGGCTATGCCTTCCTGTTCGGCCTGCAGATCATGTACGAGGTGCTGCTGGCCGTTTGCGTGCTGTCGGCGCTGCTTTGCCTGACGCCCAAGCCGCAGCGCGCCGAACCGCGTTGGCTGCTGTTTGGCCTGTGCGTTGGTGCCGGCTTGCTCACCAAGGGTCCGGTGATGCTGCTGCACATCGCCTTCCCGTGGTTGCTGGGGCCGCTGTGGAATGACTGGGCGCGCGACAACCGCGCGCGCTGGTACGGCCGTGGCGTGCTGGCCGTGCTGCTGGGTGGCGCGATGTTGCTGGCCTGGGCGCTGCCGGCCGGCTTTAGCGGTGGCGAGGCCTATCGCCAGCGGCTGTTCTTCACCCAGACCGCCGGCCGCGTAGTGGATGCGTTCGACCACGCTCGTCCGTTCTGGTGGTACCTGCCGATGATCCCGGCGCTGCTGTTCCCGTTCAGCGGCTGGCCGCGCGCGTGGGCGGCGCTGATCACGCTGCGTCGACCGCTCGACAGCGGCGTCCGCTTCGCGCTGTGCTGGCTGGTGCCGGTGATCGTGGTGTTCTCCTTCATCAGCGGCAAGCAGCTGTACTACCCGTTGCCGGAGTTCGCCGGCGCTGCTCTGCTGATGGCCGGTGCCATCGCCGTGCTGCGCGACCAGCGCCCTTCGCTGGCCAACAACGCATGGCTGGGCACCTGGCCACTGGGTGTGGGCGGCATCCTGTTTGGCATCTTCCTGTTCGTGCTGCCGGTGCTGGTCGCGCACAACGACCTGCATGGCGAGTGGTTCGACAATACCCAGCGCTACAGCCGCTTCTTCAGCGTGGTGTTCGTGCTGCTGGGCGGCCTACTGCTGCTGCGTGGACGCGGCGAGATGCGCCGCCTCGCGTTTGCCGGGCTTGTCGGTACGCTGGCACTCAACACCCTGTTCACCCTGACCATGTGGCAGAACTTCGACCTGCGCCCTTCCGCCCATCTGCTGGGCGCGGCGGACGCCGAGGGTCGTGCCATCGGCTACCTGGGCAACTACGAAGGCCAGTTCCATTTCGAGGGTCGGCTTACGCACGCCATCGAACGCCTGAGCCAAGGCGATTCGCTGCAGAAGTTCGCGCTTGAGCACCCCGATGGCCTCGTCGTGGCGCGCCCCGAGAAGCTTGAACCTAGCGACCTGCGCTATCCGCTGCTGGTGCAACCGTTCCGTTCGTCGTGGGTGGTGATCTGGCCGGCTCGGTCGCTGGCGGAGCTACGTGCCGGCCGCGTGCCGCCCGAGCCGCCGCATCCGACCCGCGTCTATCAGGTCGACGAGTGGCGCTTCCGCGCCCTGCAATGAACGAGACGCTGATCGCCAACCTGCGTGCGCAGTGCGGCGGTCCGCGCGATGGCGCACTGCTGCGCTTCTCTCTGGGCAATGCGCTGTTGTCTGCCGGCGATGCCGCAAGCGCGGCGACCGAGCTGCGGCAGGCGGTGACGTTTGATCCGAACTATTCGGCTGCCTGGAAGCTGCTGGGCAAGGCTTGCCTCGCATTGGACGACAAGTCCCGCGCCGCCGAGGCATGGCGCCAAGGCATCGCCGTGGCGCAGTCGCGCGGCGACAAGCAGGCAGAGAAAGAGATGACGGTGTTCCTGCGGCGGCTGGGCTAGGAAACTACGGCCGCGGCTGGTCGTATGGACTGGGACGATCGTCCGCCGAATAGCGCTTGTAGTGCCACTGGTACTGCGCGAACGCCAGTTCCACGCAGCTTTCCACACCCCTGTTGAGCGCGCGCGATGCTACGGCCATATCGGCGTCCGCCAGCCCATCCGGCGCGGGAAGCAGGTGAATGCGGTAGCCGGCGCCTTCCGGCAAGCGCTCGGCGAACGCAAACAACACGGTCGCCCCAGTGCGTGCCGCCAATCGCGGCAACAGCACCATGGTCAACGCGTCGCGACCGAAGAATGGTGCGAATTCACCGTCGCCGGCGCGAGGCTTCTGGTCGGGCAGGATGCCGACCGTGCCGCCGGCCGCCAGCCGCTTGTACAACGTGCGCACGCCGGCGCCCTCGGCCCGCACCTGCTCCGGCGCCAGCGCGCCGCGAACTTTGCGCAGCAGGCCTTCCACCGCGGCAATACGCGGTGGGCGATAGAGTATCGCTATCGGCGTCTTGCGGCACAGCCAGTAATTGAGCAGCTCCCAGCAGCCCAGATGCGGCGCGGCAATGATCACGCCCTTGCCCGCCGCGAGTGCTGCATCGAACAAGGCTTCACCATGCACCTCGCGCACCAGATCCAGCGCGCGCTCGGCGTCGATGCCCCAGATCTTCGCGATCTCGGTGGCGGACTTGCCGCTCTCGGCCATCACCGTGTGCAGCAGCGCCGCGTGGGCCGGGTCATCCAGTTCAGGCCGCACGATGCGCAGGTTCACCGACGTGTTGTGCGCCATGCGACTGTGTCGCCATAGCGAGAAGCGGCCGATGCCCGCGCCGATGCGGTGAAGCGTGCGCAGCGGCAGCTTGCCGAGAAGGCGCAGGAGCCAATAGAGGAGAGTGATGTCGAATCGCATGAGCGGCGCAGTGTACCCGGCCGGGCGACTGGTTCGCGGGTCAACGTCGCGTCGCCGGCCACGTTGCCATGTGCATGGCTACCGTCTCGCGTGGCCAAGTTCTAAGCTCCCGTCATCGCCAGCTGCCACCTCACCCATGATCGCCCTGATCCAGCGCGTCCTGTCTGCCCGTGTCGATGTCGAACATAACGATAGAGAGCGAGAAACCGTGGGGGCCATCGGGCCCGGCCTGCTCGCGCTGGTGGCCGTGCAACCAGGCGACGACGAGCCGCGCACACGACGCATGCTCGATCGCCTGCTGCGCTATCGCGTATTTGCCGACGAGCAGGGCCGCATGAACCGCTCGCTGACCGATACCGGCGGCGAACTGCTGCTGGTCAGCCAGTTCACCCTGGCCGCCAACACCCGCTCAGGCATGCGCCCCAGCTTCACCAGCGCGGCGACACCCGAGGAAGGGCGTCGCTGGTTCGAGCGGTTGGTGGAACTGGCCCACGCAGAGCACCCGAGGGTGGAAATCGGACGCTTCGGCGCCCATATGCAGGTACACCTGGTCAACGATGGACCGGTCACGTTCTGGCTGGAGACGCCATGACCGCCATCGTCACGGCACGCCTCGCCCATCGCTTACAAAATCATCGGAAGATGCCGATTTGGCGCGATTTTTGCGTGTCTGCCGTCCAGATTTTATTACTTGAAAACTGGTCAAAAAAGCATCACATGGGTATACTGATCGGTTCCTGCATACGCGGCGGTAGGTATGAATAGCAAAGCTCCCGAGCAACAATCGGAAATCAAGGCGCTCATCTCCAAGGGTTTGGAGCAGGGCTACCTGACCTACGCCGAGATCAACGATCACCTGCCCGACGACATCGTCGATCCGGAGCAGATCGAAGACATCATGGCGGTGCTCAAGGGTGTCGGCATCGAAGTGCACGACGCCGCGCCGGATGCCGATCCGCTCTCGGACAACGCCCCCGGCGCCTCCACCGACGACGAAGCTGCTGCTGAAGAAGCGGTGGCGTTGCTGTCGGCGGTCGACTCCGAAGTGGGCCGCACGACTGACCCGGTGCGCATGTACATGCGCGAGATGGGCACGGTCGAGCTGTTGACCCGCGAGGGCGAAATCGCCATCGCCAAGCGCATCGAGGAAGGCCTGGGCCAGGTGCAGACCGCACTCGCCAGCTTCCCGCTGACCATCCAGTTGCTGCTGGAAGAATACGACCAGCATCTGGACGGCAAGCGTCGCCTGAGCGAGATCCTGGCCGGCTTCGCCGACCTGGAAGAGGCCGCTGATGCGGCCCAGGCTGCCGCGGCCGATCTGGAAGTCGATGCCGGTGACGCCGAGGTCGAGGAAGAGGACGACGATTCCGCCACGGACGAGGACGCCGGTCCGACCGGTCCGGATCCGGAAGAGGTCAAGCGCCGCATGGAACTGCTGCGCGACTACTACGGCAAGTTCCAGAAGACGGCCCCCAAGGCCACCGACATCAGCGACAAGAAGATCGTCAAGCTGCGCGACCAGATGGCTGAGGAATTCCTCAAGCTCAAGCTGCCGTCCGCGCTGATCGACGGCTTCGTGCGCAAGCTTCGCGAAGTGGTCAACGACATCCGTCACCACGAGCGTGTGCTGATGGACATCTTCGTCAAGCAGGTGAAGATGCCCAAGGCCGAGTTCCTCAAGGCATTCCCGAGCAACGAAGGCAGCCTCGAGTGGGCCAACGAGCTGGGTCGCAAGCGCCAGAAGTGGTCGCCGAACATCAAGCCTTACAAGGAAGCGATCGATGCCGAGCAGGAAAAGCTCGCCAACATCGAGCGCCAGCTGTTCCTGCCGCTGACCGACATCAAGGAAATCAACCGCACGATGTCGATCGGTGAGGCCAAGGCCCGCCGCGCGAAGAAGGAAATGGTCGAGGCCAACCTGCGCCTGGTCATCTCCATCGCCAAGAAGTACACCAACCGCGGCCTGCAGTTCCTCGACCTCATCCAGGAAGGCAACATCGGCCTGATGAAGGCCGTGGACAAGTTCGAATACCGCCGCGGCTACAAGTTCTCCACGTACGCCACGTGGTGGATCCGCCAGGCCATCACGCGCTCGATCGCCGACCAGGCACGCACCATCCGTATTCCGGTGCACATGATCGAGACGATCAACAAGCTGAACCGCATTTCCCGCCAGATGCTGCAACAGTTCGGCCGCGAGCCGACGCCTGAAGAGCTGGCCAAGGAAATGGAGATGCCCGAGGACAAGATCCGCAAGGTGCTCAAGATCGCGAAGGAACCGATCTCGATGGAAACCCCCATCGGCGACGACGAAGACTCGCATCTGGGCGACTTCATCGAGGACACCAACGCTTCTTCGCCGGTCGAGTCGGCGACGGAAACGGGCCTGATGGAAACCGTGCGCGACGTGCTGGCCGGCCTCACCCCGCGCGAGGCCAAGGTGCTGCGCATGCGCTTCGGCATCGACATGAACACGGATCACACGCTGGAAGAAGTCGGCAAGCAGTTCGACGTCACCCGCGAGCGGATCCGCCAGATCGAGGCCAAGGCGTTGCGCAAGCTGCGTCACCCGAGCCGCTCGGAGCAGCTGCGCTCGTTCCTCGATATCGACTGAGTACCGCGCTGGTGCAAGTTACGAGAAGCCCCGCGAAAGCGGGGCTTTTTGTTTGGTGCGAAGGCGAGGCGGGACGCTTCAAGTCACTGGATCCCAGCGTTCGCTGGGATGGCATCAGTCACCGTCATCGCTGGTTTCGAGGGAGGATGACGAAACCTTTCAAGCCTTCATCCCAGCGAACGCCGGGATCCAGTGACTGTCGTCAGGTCGCAACCAACAGCCATTACCCCATGTCGTAGAAGAACTGCTCCTGCACGATCTTGTCGTCTTTCACGTGATACACGCAGATTTCGGTCATGGTGATGCGACCGTATTCCTTCATGGTCAGATCCATGGTCATCACGACGCTGAACCAGTTGCCGGCCACCAGGGGGTCGGTCACTTCGATGCTGTGGATCTGCGTCACGCCCGCCTGGAACCGCTTGCCCTTCTCGAGGATCTCATCCAGGCCTTTCACGTTACCCAACGGACCTTGCGCCGACGCCTCGGGCTCGATGCTCACCGCGTCCTTGGCATACAACTCGTGTTGCGCTTCCTCAAACTGACCATGGCGGCACATGGCAACCAGGCGCTTGGCAACGGCTTCGGTACTCATGAGGACATCTCCGGCGGAAGGGTCCGCCGAGGGTAACCCCGCCGACCGAAGCCGGGCGTGAAGGCGCGGCGGCGGTGTTCCGCCGCGCCCATAGGGTCAGTGCTTGCTGACGTTGTCGGTCTCGCCGATAAAGCGCGCCACATTGTCGTGAAGCTGCTTCAGCGAATCCTCGTGCGCATAGACCATGTGGCCCGACGGATACCACGCGTACGAGATGTTCTTCTGCAGGTTGGCCGGAATCGGCATGTGCTGCATTTCATAGTGAGCCGCGTAATAAGGCGTGGCCAGGTCGTAGTAGCCGCCGTGCAGCGACACCCGCAGGTTCGGGTTGGTCTTCATCGCGGTGGCCAGATCGGGCATCACGTTGGTCGACTGCTGCAACGCCTCGGTGGCGCCCGGCCCCTTGTGCGAAAACTCCCAGTGGTCGATATCGGCGAACAGGCGATACGTCTGGCCATCGCCGAACTTGAGCTGGCGGCGCACATAGTCATTGAACGCGGCGACATAGGCCGAGCTGATCGCCGAGGACTGCGGGTCGTATTCGGACGACTTGCTCAGCGGGTCGAGCGACGGGCCGGAGAAGCGGCTGTCCAGGCGGCCGGTGGTGACGTCGCCATCGGCCTGCAGTTGATGCTCGAACATGCCGCCATCCACACGCAGGTTGGCCTTGAGCAGGTAGGTCACCGGCAAGCCGGTGTACTGATGCAGCTTCTCCGCGACGGCCTGCTTGCGCGCATTGTCCAGGCTCGCACCAGCCATCAGTGCCGAGGCGTAATCGGTGATGGCGTACTGCTCCACCTCGCGCAGGAACGACTCCAGTGCGGCCGGCTGCTGCGGCAGCTTGTGGTGGTAGTAGGCGGTGGCGGCAAAGGTGGGCAGGCCCACCACGTAGGGGAGGTCCACGCCGGGGTTATTGGCGGCGCCATCGATGCTGGTGTCGAAGTTGAGAATCTGCGAGAGCAGGATCACGCCGTTGAGGTCGACGCTGTCCTCGTTTTCCAGAATGTTGGCCACCACCGCTGAGCGGGTGGTGCCATAGCTTTCGCCGAACAGGTACTTGGGCGAGTTCCAGCGGTTGTACTTGGACAGGAACTGCGTAATGAACTGCGCGAACGCATGGCCGTCACCGTCCACGCCATAGACCTGCTTCTTGCGCTCCTTCATCTGCTCCTCGCGCTTGCCCTTGTCGGCATCGTCGGCGATCAGGCGGCTGAAGCCCGCGCCCGGCGCGTCGATGAACACGAGGTCAGAAGCGTCGAGCAGGCTGTAGTCGTTGTTGACCAGACCATAAGGCGCGGCAGGCGTATGCGAGTCCTCGCTGGTCATCACGCGCTTGGGACCGAACGCGCCCATGTGCAGCCACACAGTGGCCGAGCCCGGGCCGCCGTTGTAGATGAAGGTGATCGGCCGTTTGCCCGGCTCGGCGCCCTTCTTCAGGTATGCGGTGTAGAACATGCTGACCTGCGGCTCGCCTTCCTTGTCGCCGCTGCCGTGCAGCACCAGGGTGCCCGCCACGGCGGTGTAGTCGATGCTCTTGCCCTCGACCTTCACCGACCCCGAAGTCTCCGACGACTGCGACTTGAGCAGTGCGGCATCGGGCTTGGCGTCGGGCTTCTGGTCCTTGTCGTTTTTGTCGGCGGCGTAGACGCCCGAGCTGAGCATCAGCGCGGCGAGGGCGACAGCGAGAGGAAGCTTGCGCATGAAGGTGGAACCTCTGGGACGGGCGCGGATGCGCGAAGCGCCCAGCTTAGGCAGTGCGCGGGTTCAGTTTCATACGCCAGAAGTCATTGCGGGTGACATCAACAGGACGTTATTCCACCCTTCTGTAGGAGCGCACCCTGCGTGCGACTGGTCCTTGCTGTGGTCTTCCTGCTCGTCATCCCAGCGAAAGCTGGGAACCAGCGACGTTCGCTCTTGGTTGTGCGCTGTCGCCAGCGTGCCGCCTACGCAGCGGGCGTTTCGATCGCCTGCCGGCGACGCGAAGCTAGTCCCCGTGGGACGAGCGAGTCACTTTTCTTTTGCTGGCCCACGCACGCGCAGGAGCGCGTGCGAACGGCGAAGCCGGCCCGAAGGGCGGAGGGCAGGATGCCCGGAGTCAAAGAAAAGTAACCCAAAGAAAATGGCCTTAAGGGCTCACAGCGATATGCGGAATACAAGCGTTGGCCACAGAGGGTTTCGGCCGCGCGACGTGCTACCTCAAGGAACGCGGCTACATCGCAAGGCGTTGAGGTACTGAGGGCTTAAAGCGAAGCGTGCTTTTCGCTCCCTCTCCCCTCCGGGGAGAGGGCTGGGGTGAGGGGCCAATCTCGCAGGGGCGTTGGTGAAAGCTGGCGTTGTGTAGCCCTTCGCGAGTACACGCCCTTCACCTCGGTCTTCTCTTACACAGGGACTGCCTTCGGGTCGCCCGAAGTGAGAAGAAGCAAGCCATCACCCCCGCGCAATCAACCCAATCGCCACCAGCGCCAACGCCAGCCCGAGGGTGTTGACCCAACTCAGCCGCTCGCGGAACGCCAACGTGCCGACCAACGCCCCCAGCGCCACCACACCAAGATTCATGCTGGCAAACACCAGCGACGGGTGATCGGGCAGCGCCTGATGGCCGCGCACGTAGAACACGATGTTGCCGAAGTTGGCCAGGCCCAGCAGCAGGCCGGCGACGGCGTCGCGCAGGGTGAAGAAGGTGCGGTCGTGCCAGCGGCGCCACAGCAGCAGTATCACGGACACCACCAGCGCCAGCGCAAACATCGCCTGCAATGAAGCCGCGAATGGCGTGCCGGCCTGTGCCACGTGCTTGAACAGGATGTCGATGACGCCGAAACCTGCGAACACCACCAGCGGCCAGAGCCATCCGCGTGCTTCACCACCGGGAGCGGACTCCACTCGCCACACCATGCAAAGCAGCGCGAGCAGGCCCAGCACTATGCCCACGCCCTTGCTGATACTCGAATGTTCGCCAAACAGCAGGAACGCGGCGAGCAAGGAGATCAACAGCGAAAGACGTTGCGCCGCGTCCGTACGCACGATGCCGGCGCTGCGTACGGACGCGGCAAGCGCCAGGAAGATCAGTGGCAACAACAGGCCAAGGCCAACGAAGCCGATCCACGGCGCTTGCGGGCCGCGCAGCACATCAAGCGAAGGGTGGAACACCACAGCGGTCAACGCACTGGTCACCACGTAGTTCCATGCGATGGCCTGGCCCACGTCGATGGAAAGCCGGCGTGACAGTTTCAGCAGTACCGATACGAGCACGCTGCACACGACGCTCATCAACACGTAAATCATGAAAGGTCCTTGTCAAAGACAACGGCGCGATACACGGCCAGGCAATACCGAACCGCTTGCAACCGTCATCCCGGCAAACGCCGGGAAAACGGAACAAAGTGGAGGTTATCTCGCGTGTGTGAAGCGTTCGCGATAGCGTGCGGGGCTCAGCTTCAAATGTTGGCGGAAATGGTGGCGTAGCGTATCCGCACTGCCGAAACCGCACACGTCCGCCACGCGTTCCACAGGCATGTCGCTGCCTTCCAGCAATTGACGCGCACGATTGAGTCGTTCCTGTGTCAGCCACTGCTTGGGTGAACAGCCGGCCGCTTCTTCGAATCGGCGCAACAACGTGCGCTCACTCATCCCGGCACGATCGGCCAGCAAGGAAAGCGGTAACGGCTGGTCCAGGCGTCGGCGCATCCATTCCAGCAGCTTGCCCAGCGCGGCGCCCTGTTCGGGCAGTGGCGACTGGATGAACTGCGCCTGCCCACCGTCGCGATGCGCCGGCACCACCGCGCGTCGCGCGACCGAGTTGGCGACTTCCGGCCCGTAGTCGCGACGGATCAGGTGCAGAGAGAGATCGAGCGCCGCCGCGCTGCCTGCAGAAGTGAGCAGGTTGCCTTCGTCGACATAGAGCACGTCGGGCTCAATGTGAATGCGGGGAAAGCGTTCCGCCAAAGCCTGTGCGTAGCGCCAGTGCGTGGTGGCGCGGCGGCCGTCCAGCAGTCCAGCGGCCGCCAGCACGAACACGCCGGAGCAGAACGACACCAACCGCGTCCCGCGTGCGTGCGCCTTGCGCAGCGAATCGAGCAAGGCCGGTGGTGGTGGCGCATCGGCACCTCGCCAGCCGGGAACTATCACGGTGCCGGCTTTGGCAATGCCGTCAAGGTCTCCGTCAGCAAGCACGCGCATGCCGCCGGCCGCATGCATCGGCCCCTTGTCCACGGCACAAAGGCCGAACTGGTACCACTCTTCCAGTTCCGGCCGCGGCAACCCGAACATTTCCACCGCAATACCAAATTCGAACGTGCAAAGGCCGTCGTACACCAGCACCGCCACCCGGCGATTAGCCGGGCCGGATGGACGTCTTGAACGTTTTGGCGGTTTTTTCATGATAACTGGCATTCTTGCCAATGTCGGCGACGCGCGCCAGTGCCGATACTGGCGCCGTCATCCAACACGGAGCCGTCCATGAGCAGTGTCGTCCAGCGTTTTTCCGCCGCCCCCAGCACCGATGCATTGGCACATTTCCAGGCCCGACTCGGCTATGAAACCGACTGCGCCGACGTCTATTACGCGACCCATCACGAAGCGAAGGATTTCGTACTGCTCGATGTGCGCACACCGGTGCTCTATGCCGCCGGGCGTGTACCCGGCGCCCTCAACATGCCCACGCGCACGATCAGCGAACAGCGTCTGGCGGAGTACCCGGCCGATACATTGTTCGTCGTCTATTGCGCCGGACCGCACTGCAACGGCGCCAACAAGGCAGCCGTAAAACTCGCGCAACTGGGACGCCCGGTGAAGGAAATGATCGGCGGCTTGACCGGCTGGCTCGACGAGGGTTTCGGCCTTGAGCGCGGCTGACGATATTCCTGATGCCGCATTGATCCGCCGCGCGGGCAGGGCCGACGTGCCCGCGCTGCTGCAGTTGTGCGCGGAGCACGCTGCGTACGAACGCTTGCCGTACCGATCAGACGAACGAACGGATGCACTGGAGGCGGCGCTGGAAAGCCAGCCACCGCTATGGCATGCATGGCTCGCCAACGTGGGCGGCACCAGCGTGGGTTATGCCAGCGCCACGCTGGATTTCTCCACGCTCGATCGCGCCACCTATCTGCACATGGATTGTCTGTACGTGCGCGAGCGTTGGCGAAGCCGCGCGATCGGCAGGGCCCTGTGGGAATCGGTACGTGCTTTTGCACAGGCCCGCGGTTGCCACGCGATCCAGTGGCAAACGCCATGGTGGAACACGGATGCGGCGCGTTTCTATCGTCGCCTCGGTGCCATGGAATCGGCCAAATTGCGTTATTGCCTGCCGCTCGATCACCGTGACTGACGCGGCTGCGCCGCAACGGCGGGCAATGCGATGATGCCGGAGAAACCACAGCGGGAGGCCACATGCTGGAACTTCGTCCCACTTGCGAACATTGCGACAAACCGCTGCCACCCGCCTCGACCGAAGCGATGATCTGCTCGTTCGAGTGCACCTACTGTCGCGACTGCGTCGAGTTATTGCACAACGTCTGCCCCAATTGCGGCGGCGGCTTCGAGCCACGCCCTATCCGGCCGGCGCAGGACTGGGAGAACGGCAATACGCTGGGCCGGTATCCGGCCGCGGGCAAGCACATCCATCGCCCGGTGAATCTGGCGACGCATGCGATGCTCATCGCACGTCTGGGCAACACGCCGCCCGAACAGCGCTGAGGGTGCCGTGGCTTACTCCCGCGTAGCCAACGCCTTGTTCACCCGCAACGCCAGCAGCGTGCACAGGACGCCCGAGAGCAGGTAGACGCTGACTGCCGCCAGCCCGAAGCGCACGGACAGGCTTAACGCCACCAGGGGGGCGAAGGCTGCGCCAATCAGCCAGGCGAAGTCAGTAGTGAGTGCGGCCCCTGCGTAGCGATGGCGGACTTCGAAGTTGGAAGTCACGCTGCCCGCGGCCTGGCCGTAGGAGAGGCCCAACCCGCCAAAGCCAAGGATGATGAAAGCGTCCTGCCCGAGCTTTCCACCACCCAGCAGCCACGGCGTGATCAGCGCAAAAATGGCGATCAGTGCGGCCATGGTGCCCAGCGTCGTGCGACGGCCAACGCGATCGGCCAACACACCTGACACGATCATGCCAAGCATGCAGGCGAAAGCGCCGATGATTTCAGCAACCAACACCGCGTTCACCGATTGGGCCGCGTGCAGCACGATCCACGACAGCGGGAAGATGGTCACCAGATGGAACAGCGCATAGCTGGCCAGCGCCGCGAATGCACCGATGAAGATGTTGTAGCCCTGCGTACGTAGCAGCTCGATGATGCCGATGGGTTCCAGCTCGCGCTCTTCCATGGCCACCGTATACTCCTCGGTCACCACCAGGCGCAGGCGGGCAAACAACGCCACCACATTGATGGCAAAGGCGACGAAGAATGGATAGCGCCAACCCCAGTCGATGAAGTCTTCCTGCGACAAGCTTCCATGCAGGAACAGGAACAAGGCGCCAGCCACTATGAAGCCGATCGGTGCGCTCAGTTGCCCGAGCATGGCGTACCAGCCGCGCTTCTGCGGCGGCGTGTTGAGCGCCAGCAACGAGGGCAGGCCGTCCCACGAACCACCAAGCGCAAGGCCTTGCAGTATGCGGAACAGAACCAGCAGCGAGATCGCCCAGGTGCCGATCACGTTGTAACTCGGAAGAAAGGCCATGCCCGCCGTGGCGCTGCCCAGCAGGAACAATGCAATGGTGAGTTTGGTGCCGCGACTCCAACGACGCTGGAAGCTCATGAACAGCGCGGTGCCCAGCGGGCGCGCGATGAACGCCAGTGAAAAGATCGTGAAGGCGTACAGCATGCCGTCCAGCGCGCTGGCAAACGGGAACAGCACCTGCGGAAACACCAGCACGCAGGAAATGCCGAACACGAAGAAGTCGAAGTGCTCGGAGGTGCGTCCGATGATGACGCCGATGGCGATTTCGCCCGGCGCCACTTTCGCCTGAGCCTGCAGCCGCCCGATCTCCTCTACCGAGGTGCCCGCCGTGCCGTCATGTTCAGGGAACGCGCTTGACATAGTCGTTACTCGGAAAGAGGGAGGATGTCGCGGCCGCAGCATGGCACCGCCACGCCTCACGCGTTATGGGAAAGCTTCACCCGTTCCTGTAGCACGCCGATCGGCGTACCGTCTTTCACTATCCAGAACACCGGTTGCGTCGTCGGACATGTCTATGAAGGCTTTCCGTGGACTGCTGCTACCTGTCGCCGCCCTGCTCGCGGGTTGCCAATCCGTGCTCATGTCGCCGTCCGGCGACCTGGCGGTGCAACAGCGCAACCTGATCATCACGTCAACGCTGCTGATGCTGATCATCATCGTTCCGGTGATCGTGCTGACGTTGCTGTTCGCCTGGCATTTCCGCGCGTCCAACAAGAAGGCTACCTACGATCCGGAGTGGGATCACTCCACCATCCTCGAACTGCTGATCTGGTCCGCACCGCTGCTGATCATCATCGCACTTGGCGCGATCACCTGGGTCAGCGCGCACAAGCTCGATCCGTACCGTCCACTCGATCGCCTTGCCGCCGGTCGTCCGGTGCCTGCCGATGCACGGCCGCTCACCGTCAACGTGATCGCGCTCGACTGGAAGTGGCTGTTCATATACCCCGAGCAAGGCATTGCCACCGTGAATGAGCTGGCCGCGCCGGTGAATCGGCCGATCCGGTTCAAGATTACGGCTTCCACGGTGATGAACTCGTTCTTCATCCCCGCACTGGCCGGCCAGATCTATGCGATGCCCAACATGGAAACCACGCTGCAGGCGGTGATCAACCAGCCGGGCGAGTTCCAGGGCTTTTCGGCCAACTACAGCGGCATCGGCTTCTCGGGCATGCACTTCGTCTTCCATGGCATGAGCGAGGATGCGTTCACGCAGTGGATCCAGCGTGCCAAAGCTAACGGTGGAGACCTGAGCCGTGATGCCTATGTGAAGCTCGCCCAGCCCAGCGAGAACGAACCGGTGCGCACCTACGCCACGGTGGAGCCGGGCCTTTACCAAGCCATCCTCACCCATTGCGTGCAGCCCGACAGCAACTCGTGCATGACTCACATGAAAGCGCCCGGCACGGAGACTGGCGCCGTGCGCTCAGGTCGCGCGGCACAAGGCGTGGCCGACATGCCCATGAATCCCCCTCGTTCCGACTGATCTCCAGTGCCCAGCGGTGTCCACGATGCTTGCTCATCCTGACCTTACCAAGCTGATCTTCGGTCGCCTCACCCTGGAGGCGCTGCCGCTGCACAATCCGATCGTGCTCGGCACCTTCCTGGTCGTGATGATCGGTGCGCTCGTGCTGGTCGGCGCCATCACGTACTTCAAGTTGTGGGGCTACCTGTGGCACGAGTGGTTCACCAGCATCGATCACAAGAAGATCGGCATCATGTACATGATCCTGGGCTTCGTGATGCTGCTGCGCGGCTTTTCGGACGCGATCATGATGCGCGCTCAGCAAGCCATTTCATTCGGTGACCAGGTGGGTTACCTGCCGCCGGAACACTACGACCAGATCTTCACCGCGCACGGCGTGATCATGATCTTCTTCGTCGCCATGCCGATGGTGACGGGCTTGATGAACTTCGTGATGCCGCTGCAGATCGGCGCGCGCGACGTGGCATTTCCCTTCCTCAACAACTTCAGCTTCTGGATGACCATGGCAGGCGCCATGCTGGTGATGTCTTCGCTGTTCATCGGTGAATTCGCGCGCACTGGTTGGCTGGCATACCCACCGCTTTCGGATATTGCGTCGAGCCCCGATGCCGGCGTGGACTACTACATCTGGGCCTTGCAGATCGCGGGCGTGGGAACGTTGTTATCGGGCATCAACCTGCTGGTGACCATCGTGAAGATGCGCGCGCCCGGCATGACGCTGATGAAGATGCCGATATTCACCTGGACGGCGCTGTGCACCAACGTGCTGATCGTCGCGGCGTTCCCGGTGCTGACGGCCGTACTGGCGCTACTCGCGCTCGATCGCTATGCGGGCACCAACTTCTTCACGACCGAGCTTGGCGGCAACGCCATGATGTACGTAAACCTGATCTGGATCTGGGGCCACCCGGAGGTCTACATCCTGATCCTTCCGGCGTTCGGCATCTTCTCCGAAGTCACCGCCACCTTCAGCCGCAAGCCGCTATTCGGCTATGCCTCGATGGTGTACGCCACCGTGGTGATCACGGTGCTGTCGTACCTGGTGTGGCTGCACCACTTCTTCACCATGGGCTCGGGCGCCAGCGTCAATTCGTTCTTCGGCATCACCACCATGATCATCTCGATCCCCACGGGCGCGAAGATCTTCAACTGGCTGTTCACCATGTATCGCGGGCGCGTGGTGTTCGAACTGCCGATGATGTGGACGGTGGCCTTCATGATCACCTTTGTCATCGGCGGCATGACGGGCGTGCTGTTGGCAGTGCCGCCGGCGGACTTCTCGCTGCACAACAGCCTGTTCCTGGTGGCGCACTTCCACAACGTGATCATCGGCGGCGTGCTGTTTGGCCTGTTCGCCGGCATCACTTACTGGTTCCCCAAGGCGTTCGGCTTCAAGCTCGATCCGTTCTGGGGCAAGTGCGCGTTCTGGTTCTGGGTGGTGGGTTTCTATTTTGCCTTCATGCCGCTGTACTTGCTGGGCCTGATGGGCGTGACGCGTCGCCTGAGCCACTTCGAAGACTCGTCGTTGCAGATCTGGTTCCAGCTGGCAGCGGTGGGTGCGCTCCTGATTCTTCTGGGCATCGGCTGCATGATCATCCAGTTCGTGGTGAGCTTCCGCCGCCGCGAGGCACTGCGCGATGTCACCGGCGATCCGTGGGACGGACGCACGCTGGAATGGTCCACCTCGTCGCCACCACCTCAATACAACTTCGCTTTCACTCCGCGCATCCATGACCACGATGCGTGGTGGATGATGAAGAAGTACCGCTATCAGCGCCCGCTCGGCGGCTTCGTGCCCATCCACATGCCGCTCAACACCGGCGCCGGCATCATCCTTGGCGGCCTCAGCTTAGTCTTCGGCTTCGCCATGATCTGGTACATGTGGCTACTTGCGGCGGTGTCCTTCTTCGCGCTGCTGGCCGTAGCGATTGGCCACACCTTCAACTATCACCGCGAGTATTACCTGCCGGCCGAAGAAGTGAGCCGCGTCGAGGCATCCCGTACGGAGCTGCTGGCCCATCATGTCTGACATCTCATCCACTTTGCCTGCCGGCCGCGGACCGGCGCAGCCACTGGTTTTCCACGAGGCTGCGGATCATCACCCGGAGAACGGCACCTTGCTGGGCTTCTGGGTGTACCTGATGAGCGATTGCCTCGTCTTCGCCTGCCTGTTCGCCGCGTATGGCGTACTCGGTCGGGAATACGCCGGCGGCCCCACCGGTGCAGAAGTGCTTGAACTGCCCACGGTGGCGCTCAACACCACGATGCTGCTGCTTTCATCGATCACCTACGGCTTCGCGGTGCTGGAGATGCAGCGCGACCGGCAGAACCCGATGCTGGTATGGCTGGTTATCACCGGGCTGCTGGGTGCCGGCTTTCTCACCATCGAACTGCGCGAGTTTGCGCACCTGATCTCGATCGGTGCCGGCCCGCAGCGCAGTGCCTTCCTGTCTTCGTTCTTCACCCTGGTGGGCACGCACGGCTTGCACGTCACCTGCGGCATCCTGTGGATGATCGTGCTCATCACGCAAGTGGTGAAGAAGGGACTGATACCGGCCAACAAACGGCGCCTGATGTGCCTGTCGATGTTCTGGCACTTTCTGGACGTGGTGTGGGTGGGTGTCTTCAGCTTCGTCTACCTGATGGGAGTGCTGCCATGAGCGCGCATGACGAAACGCAACATGGCCACGACCACGACGACCTGGGCATCCACGCCACTTTCCGGGGCTACATGACCGGCTTCGTGTTGGCGGTGATCCTTACCGTCATTCCGTTCTGGGCGGTGATGGGGCACGCCTTCGATAAGTCCAGCACGGCGGCCGTGGTGATACTCGGTCTGGCGGCGGTGCAGATCGTGGTGCACATGATCTACTTCCTGCACATGAACACGAAGTCCGAGGGCGGCTGGAACATGCTCGCGCTGGTGTTTACCATCGTGCTGGTTGTCATCACGCTGAGCGGATCGATCTGGATCATGTACCACCTCAACAACAACATGATGCCGTCGATGATGGATCCGGCGAACCTGCCGTGACGCTTCGCAACAGCCGCGTCGCACACCATTGATGACTGCCGTCGACGACTCGAGCCGCCAGCCGCGCGGCCCCCTGGCGCTGAGCCTGCTTGCCTTGCTTGGGCTGGTGTTGTTTGCCGGCTTCATCGCGCTGGGCACCTGGCAGGTGAAGCGACTGGCGTGGAAGCGCGATCTCATCGCCCGCGTTGACGAGCGCGTGCATGCCGCGCCCGTCGCTGCGCCGGGTCCCGATCAATGGAACCAGATCACCGCACCATCGGCCGAGTACCGGCATGTAACGCTGCAGGGTCGATTTCTGCACGACCGGCAGACGCTGGTGTGGGCGGCAACCGATCTGGGCAGCGGCTATTGGCTGGTGACACCGCTGCAGCAAGCGGACGGCTCGATCGTGCTGGTCAACCGCGGCTTTGTGCCCTTGGATTGGTGCGGCGTCAAACGGCAGTGCGCGCCCGGCTCGGACAGCGAGACATCGATGACCGGCTTGCTGCGCATGAGCGAGCCGCCCGGCTTGTTTCGCCAAAACGATGTGGCGCGCAACAGCTGGTACACGCGCGATGTAGCGGCCATGGCCAGCGCGCGCGGGCTCAGCCACGTCGCGCCCTATTTTGTCGATGAAGATGCCGCCCCCGGCACACTCGACAGCGGCAAACCCGCCTGGCCGCAGGGCGGCCTGACGGTGATCGCCTTTCCCAACAATCACCTGAGCTACCTGATCACCTGGTATGTGCTGGCGTTGATGGTGCTGGCTGCAGGGATCTATGTGGCGCGGGATGAATATCGCCTGCGCCATCCGCGATAGCGCCTTTCGGTAGGAGCGCACCCAGTGCGCGACCGCAGAGATACGTCGTCATCGCTCCGCTGGTTTGCCGCGCACTGGGTGCGCTCCTACAAAAGCGTTCCCTACATCGACAGGAACGACTTGCCCTGCTTCAGCACGGTGTCGCATACCTTCTTGGTAATTTGCGATTTCATGTCGCTGGAGCCGCCACCGAAGCTCGCAAGATCCGTCTTCTCGCCATTGCTGCCCTGCAGGATGCCCTGTGCACCGCTGAGGTAACCGGCGTCGCTGGTGGGCGCGCCGCTTGCCGTACTGGCAGCGGTGCTGGATGCGGATTTCTTCTGGCCCGTCAACTGGCCCAGCATGTCGGTCGCGCTCGAACTGTGGTCCTGCTTGCTGGCCGTTGAAGTGGATCCACTGCCGCCCATCTTGCCCAGCAGCTGGTCCTTGATGCCTGACGCGCCCGAGCTGCCGCCGAGGTAATTGTTCTTTACGCAATACTCCAGCAGGCCGGCCACGTTGCCCATGCTGCCGGATGTCATGGAGCTGCCCGGAATCATGCTGCCCAGCTTGCCAAGATCCTGCGCGCCGCCTGTGCCGCTAGCGAGGCTGAGTGCGATGGCCGCGCAGGCCGTACCGATGCTGCCAATGCGCTTGTTCATGTGCGTCCCTCCGTCAGATCCACACATTCAACACCGAGCTTTGTTAGGGCTGCGTCAGCGTGAAGCGGACCACGCACGTTTTCCCGGTTTGGCGGTCCATACCGGTGCAACGCCGGTACCATGGCGAGCCGCCCCCTTACCCTGACCACACGGAAGCCGTTCGATGAAACGATATGTCGCCTTTGCAATGCTGGTAACACTACTGGCCGGCTGTTCCAGTACGGGAAGCTTGCGCAACTCCAAGCCAACGGCCGCCTACGAGGGCAGGGGTGCGGTCGGGGATGTGGCCTCGTGTATTTCCGGCGCGTGGGCGACCAAGCCCGTCCATCTTTCGTCTTATGCGCTGTACACCGGCACCACTATCGAAATTCGCCAGACCGAGAAGGGTCCGACGGTGGCCCTGGTCGATATCAAGCCGGTCAGTGACCGTACCGTGGCCACCTACTATTCGGCGTTCAACGAGGACGACTCCTGGTATTTCCAGCAGGTCGAGCGCTGCATCGATACGACGCTTCCCACGGGCTGAACGGTCCTCGGCCTGACGCTTTTCGCACGACATCCATCGAGGAAGCGGGCGCCCGGCATACCGTTGGCGCCCTTTTTCTGCTCTGCGGCCGACCCTGACGCCCGACTCCACGGCGGCTTCACGACTCCACCGCAATAGTGGGTCGACATCGGCTGCGCCGCAGCCCCCACGGATGACCGCCTTCCAGACAGCAGAACGCCTTGCGCGTCGAGACACCGCACCCACCGAAATCGCCACCGCTACTTACCGGAGTCGCGCCGATGGTATCGATGAAGAGACGTGAGCACTTCTGGACTGCCGTCTTGCTGTTTGCCGTCATCGCCTTGACCGGCTTCAGCAGTGCCGCTTCCGAACGCATCAACTTCCATCATGGCAGCGACTCGGCCAGGTTCACGGCCGCCATCGGCGATGGCCATGACTATCTGATTGGCGCCAAGGCAGGACAGACGGTGACGGTGACGCTCGAAAGTCCGGCAGGCGTCTATTTCAATGTGCTGCCACCGGGTAGCCAGGAAGCGTTGGTGAATTCCTCGACCACTGGCGACGCCACCTGGTCGGGCACCATCAAGCAGGATGGCGACTACACCGTGCAGGTCTACCAGATGCGCGCCGCCGCACGACAGGGCAAGCAACCCACGTTCACGATCACACTCGCGGTGAAGTAGCGCTCTCCTTCGAAGAGCGCGCCACGGGATCCACCTTCCGGGACTTGAGTCGTATCAGGACGCCGCGCGTTGCGGCGGCTGTTCCACGTTATTCACAGTGATTTTGATCATCGAGCGCCGATGGTTCAACGCAGCGCGGCAGCCTCGCGTGCGAGCTGTTCGATACCTGCCCAGTCACCACTACGCAACTTGTCGGACGGCGTAAGCCACGAACCGCCAACGCACAACACGTTCGGCAACGAGAGGAAATCCGGTGCGCTGGCGAGGCTGATGCCGCCTGTCGGACAGAAGCGGATCTGCGGCAACGGACTGGCCCACGCGCCCAGCAGCTTGTGTCCACCGGCAGGCACGGCCGGAAAGAATTTGAGGTGGTAGTAGCCGCGTTCCAGCAGGGTCATTGCCTCGCCGGCCGTGGCCACGCCGGGCAGCAGCGGCAGCTCGCTGTCGTCCGCTGCATCGAGCAGGCCGGGTGATACACCCGGCGATACCGCGAATCGTGCGCCGGCCTTGTACGCGGCACGCAGATCCTTGGCGCTGAGCACGGTGCCCACGCCCACCACGGCACCCTCCACTTCCTCGGCAATGGCCTTGATCGCATCGAGCGCCGCGGGCGTGCGCAACGTGACCTCGATGGCGGGAATGCCGCCGGCCACCAGCGCGCGTGCCATCGGCACCGCGGCGCGTACGTCTTCGATGATCACCACCGGCACCACGGGCGCCAGTCGCAGGGTGGATTCGATCTGCTTCTGCTTTTGTTCGATGCTCATGGCGTTCCGTGGAATGAAGAAAGGGAAGCGTTCGCTTCCATGGTCGTCATCCCAGCGCAAGCTGGGATCCAGCGACTTGATGCCCAGGGCCCGAAAGCCGCCGGGTGACCAGCCCTTCGGCTGTTGAAAAGCGCCTCCTGCATCGGCGGGAATGACGAGCAATGGATGGGGCCTCGTGGGACGAGCTGAACATGCGTCAGAACACCCCGGCACCGAGGTCGGCCGTGGTGGCGTTCTGGCGGAAGAGCCCGAACAGTTCGCGGCCAAGACCAAACTGATGCGATGAAAGATCGGCGGTAGCCGGCACGCGCGCAGCGAACTCACCCGCTTCCACCAGCACTTCCAGACGGCCATGCACGGCGTCGACCCGAATGATGTCGCCGTCACGGATGCGCGCAATGGCGCCGTTGTCCTTCGCCTCCGGCGTCACGTGGATGGCGGCCGGCACACGGCCCGAAGCACCGGACATGCGGCCATCGGTGAGCAGTGCGATGCGATGGCCGCGGTCCTGCAGCACCGAAAGCGTTGGCGTGAGTTTGTGCAGCTCCGGCATACCGATCGCCTGCGGGCCTTGGAAGCGCACCACGGCGACGAAGTCACGGTTGAGTTCGCCGCGCTCGAAGGCCTTGCGCACATCGTCCTGGTCGTGGAACACGATGGCCGGCGCCTCGATCACCATGCGATCTTCCGGCACCGACGACACCTTGATCACCGCACGCCCGAGGTTGCCGGTGAGCATGCGCAAACCGCCGTCGGCGCGGAACGGCTCGTCCGCGCTGCGCAGCACGCCGCGATTACCGCTCTCCTTCGACACCGGCTTCCAGATCAGCCTGCCGCCGTCGTCGAGCTGCGGCACCTGCGTATAGCCGTCCATACCGGTACCGAACACCGTTCGCACGTCGCCGTGCAGCAGACCATGGCTCAGCAACTGGTCGATCAGAAAACCCATACCGCCCGCTTCGTGGAACTGGTTCACGTCGGCATAGCCGTTGGGATACACACGAGCCAGCAGCGGTATGACCGAAGACAGCGCATCGAAATCGTCCCAGCGCAGCTCGATACCAGCGGCGCGCGCGATGGCGACCAGATGCAGCAGGTGGTTGGTGGATCCGCCCGTGGCATGCAGGCCGATCACGCCGTTGACGATGGCGCGCTCGTCGATGATATGGCCCAGCGCCAGGTGCGAACTGCCCGGCGCACTCAACTCGGCGACGCGATGCACGGCCTCACGCGTGAGTGCATCGCGCAGTGGCGTATCCGGCGCGACGAAACTGGCGCCCGGCAAATGCAGACCCATGATCTCCATCAACATCTGATTGGAGTTGGCGGTGCCGTAGAACGTGCAGGTGCCCGAGGTGTGATACGACGCAGCCTCCGCTTCCAGCAGCTCGGCCTTGGTGGCCTTGCCCTCGGCATAAGACTGGCGCACCTTCGATTTCTGTTCGTTGCTGATGCCGCTGGGCATCGGGCCGCTGGGGATGAAGATGCCGGGCAGGTGGCCGAAGCTCAGCGCACCAATCAACAGGCCAGGCACGATCTTGTCGCAGATGCCGAGGTACAGCGCGCCATCGAACATGTCGTGCGAAAGCGAAATGGCGGTGGCCATCGCGATCAGGTCGCGCGAAAACAGCGACAGCTCCATGCCGGCACGGCCTTGCGTAATGCCATCGCACATCGCCGGCACGCCGCCGGCCATCTGCGCCGTGATGCCCGCTTCGCGTGCCACCTCACGGATCAGCTCCGGATAGCGCTCGTACGGCTGGTGCGCCGAAAGCATGTCGTTATACGCATTGATGATGCCGAGGTTTGGCGTGTGGCCTTCGCGCAGGCGCACCTTGTCCGTCGTGCCACATGCCGCGAAGCCGTGAGCGAGGTTGCCGCAGGAAAGACGCTCGCGATGTACACCGGTGCCCTGCGCGGCGTCGATACGGCGCAGGTAGGCATCGCGCGAATCGCGACTGCGCTCGCGCAGGCGTTCGGTAACTTCGGCGACGACGGGGTGAAGCACGCTCATGATCAAACTCCGGGAAAGTCAGGCGGCGCGCATCGGTGTGCGCCACTCATTCATAGTTAGCTAGCGCCTCACGGGCACCAGTAGACGGCTACCGGCACACGTTGCTGGGTCAGCACGGCGCGTACCGGGAAATCGGCGGCCTCGCCCAGGCCAAGCCGCGCATCGGCCAGCAGCTGACGCTTGGTTTCACCTTCGATATGCAGGTAAAGCGCGCGTGTATCGAGCAAGGCGGGCAGCGTGAAGGTGATGCGCGGCTCACCGGCGCCAGCGGCGCGCATAGGCAGTACGCGCACGCTGCCGTTGGCATCCAGCGCCTCCGGCAGGCGATCACCACCGGGAAAGAACGAAGCTGTATGGCCATCGTTGCCCATGCCGAGCACGACGGCGTCAAACGGTAACTCAAGGGCAGCCATGCGCACGCGCACCGAGGCCAGGCCGGCTTCTGGTGTCGGTGCATCGGTGTACAGCGGCACGAACTGCGCGGCCGATGCCGCATGCTGCAACAGCAAGGTCTTCACCATGCCCGCGTTGGATCGCTCATGGCTCTCTGGCACCCAGCGTTCATCGACCAGGGTGACCTGCGCCTTCGACCAGTCCAGCACTTCGCGCGAGAGGCGTTCAAAGAAATGACGCGGCGTGCTTCCGCCTGAAACCGCGAGCAGTGCATGGCCACGCTCGGCAATGCCTTCGCGCAGTCGCTCGGCAACGCGCTCGGCCAGTGCCACGGCCAGCGCATGGCAATCGGTAAAGCTGTGGGTTGTCACGTTCAGGATTGGCGGCATGGTGTGAATGAAGCCAGGTGCGGATGACACACGCGTGGCGATGAAAGCGGGGACATCGCGCAGTCTAGACATCCAATCGCAATGCACAGGTGAAGCACCTGTGCATCGCCATCGACAGTGCTAAACCGCAGCTTATTCACTGTCCTCGTTCCAGGTGCGGCCGTCTCGCTCGATAAGTGCCACCGCTGCGCTCGGCCCCCAGGTGCCTGCCGTGTACGGACGCGGCGCCTCGCCGCTGTCCGCCCATGCGGCGAGGATGGGATCGGCCCAGCGCCATGCGGCTTCCACTTCATCGCGACGCATGAACAGCGTGGGGTTGCCGCGCACCACGTCGAGCAGCAGTCGCTCGTACGCATCGGGCTGCTGCACGCCGAAGGCTTCGGCAAAACTCATGTCCAGTGGCACGTGTCGCAGGCGAAGGCCACCCGGCCCCGGATGCTTGATGGTGAGCCACAACTTGATCTCCTCGTCCGGCTGCAGGCGCAACACCAGACGATTCTGCGCAAGCACGCCAGCCGACGCATCGAAAATGGAATGCGGTACCGCCTTGAACACCACCACGATCTCGGACACACGCTCAGGCAGGCGCTTGCCGGTGCGCAGGTAAAACGGCACGCCGGCCCAGCGCCAGTTGGCGATCTCGGCCTTCACCGCCACGAAGGTCTCGGTGTGCGACTTGTGGTCGGCCAGTTCTTCGAGATAACCCGGCACGCTCTGCTTCTCGGCAGCGCCAGCACGATATTGCCCGCGCACGGTGAGTTGCGCCGCGTTGCTCTCATCGATGTGCTTGAGCGAGCGCAGCACCTTGAGCTTCTCGTCGCGTACCGCATCCGGCTGCAGCGAGGAGGGCGGCTCCATCGCCACCATGCACAGCAGCTGCAGGATGTGGTTCTGCACCATGTCGCGCAGTGCTCCCGCGCGGTCGTAGTACGCGCTGCGCTGACCCACGCCCAGGGTTTCCGCCACGGTGATCTGCACGTGGTCGATGTGCTCGGCGTTCCACAGCGGCTCGAACAGCGCGTTGCCGAAGCGCAACGCCAGCAGGTTCTGCACCGTTTCCTTGCCGAGGTAATGGTCGATGCGGAAGGTCTGCGATTCGTCGAACACGCGACCGACCGCGTCGTTGATCTGGTTGGCGCTGGCCAGGTCGCGGCCGAGGGGCTTTTCCAGCACCACGCGCGCCTTGCCCTTGTTGAGGCCGTATGAGCCGAGGCGGTTGCAGATGTCGACGAACAGTTCCGGCGAGGTGGAGAGATAGAACACGCGCACGTGATCGGGCTGTTCGCCAATCAGCGTGGAGAACGCATCCCAACCTTCATCTTTGCGTGCGTCCAGCGAACGGTAGCCCACCAGGCGCAGGAAGGCTTCGAGCTTGCCGGCGTCCGCGCGGCTTTCAAGCAAGGCCTTGCGCAGGATGGCGCGGTAGCCATCGTCGTCCAGGCCTTCGCGGGCGATGCCGATGATGCGACTGGTCTCGGGAATCTGGCCGTCCACGAAACGGTGGTACAGCGCGGGCAGCAGCTTGCGTACGGCGAGGTCGCCGGTTCCGCCGAAAATCACCAGGTCGAAAGGGTCAACCGGCAGGGGAGAAGCAGTCACTTCAGTCACCTCGAGGCAATGCGGGGAGCGACACGTGGCATGCATACCACGCGCAATGCCTGTGGATCGTACCAGTGACATACCAGACAAAACCAGTTCCCCAGGACGCGCCCGGCAACCCGCCGTGGGCATGGATTGGTGACGGAAATTGGTACCACCGAAAACCCGCGTCACAGCGTCTGATTGCCAGATTGGTATGGTCATTGGTATCGTGGCGGTATGGAAACCGCCCTCGTCAACGAATACCGCCGCCTCAGCCGCGACCCGGCGACCAGCCAGCCGCTGGCCTACCTGCGCCTGCGCCGGGCGATCCGCAACGTGGTCGAGCACCGCGACATCGAGCCGGGGCAGGCACTGCCCAGCGAACGCGATCTGTCACGCCTGTTGCAGCTTTCGCGGGTCACGGTACGCAAGGCCATCGCCGGCCTGGTCGAAGAGGGTTTGCTTAATCAGCGCCACGGCGCCGGTACCTTCGTGGCCGAGCGCATCATCAAACCGATGTCGCGTCTCACCAGCTTTACCGAAGATCTGCGCGCCCGCGGCCTCAATCCACGCTCCGAATTCTTCGAACGCGGCGTGGGCGAAGTGACGCCGGAAGAATCGATGGCGCTGAATCTTTCTCCCGGTGTGCTCGTGGCGCGCCTGCATCGCGTGCGCTATGCGAAGGAAGAACCGTTGGCGATCGAACGCAGCGTGGTGCCCGCCAGCATCCTGCCCGACCCCAGCGTCGTGCACGATTCGCTCTATCAGGTGCTTGAGACCCTGGGTGCCCGACCGCGTCGCGCATTGCAGCGCCTGCGCGCCGTATCGCTGGGCGCGCAGCAAGCACGCCTGCTGCACGTACCAGCCGGCAGCGCCGGCCTCAACATCGAGCGCCGCAGCTTTCTCGACGATGGCCGCGTGGTGGAGTTCACCACGTCGTGGTACCGCGGTGATATCTACGACTTCGTGGCTGAGTTGCAGACGGACTGAGGGCGGTTAGTGCCAGCGTGACCGGCGCTGTGCGTATCCGCATGGCAGCGCCGTGGCGCGATCTGCCGGAGAAGCTGGCAACGATCAGTTCGCCAGCGGCTCGGCCGACGTAGGTCGACGCACGCTCAACGCGGTGCCGGCCGCCGCCACAATGATGGCCACGATGGCCGCCCACTGCAGCAGGCTGAGCCGTTCGTCCAGCAACACCACGCCGGCCAACGCTGCGATGGCAGGCTCCAGGCTCAACAAAGTACTGAACGTGCGCGCTGGCAGCCGGGTCAGCGCGGCCATCTCCAGCGAATACGGCAGGGCCGAGCTGAGCACGGCCACGCCGAACGCGTACGGCAACAGCGTCGGTGACAGCAGTGCACTGCCTGCATGCGCGACACCGAACGGGATCGCCACCAAGGCACCGATGGCAGTGCCGAGCGTCACCGCGTCCGCGCCGTAGCTCGCCCCCGCCTTCTTCCCCAGCACGATGTACAGCGCCCAGCCCACGCCGGCCGCCAACGCGTACATCACGCCAACGGGGTCAAGTGCATGCATCGACCCACGCAACGGCAGCAACAGGATCAGCCCGGCCACCACCAGCCCGATCCAGACGAAGTCGATCAGCCGACGCGAGCCGGACAGCGCCAGCACCAGCGGCCCGGTGAATTCCAACGCTACGGCGATGCCCAGCGGGATCGTGCGCAGCGACATATAGAACACCAGGTTCATCGCACCCATCGAGAGGCCATAGCCCCATAACGAGCGCCAGTCGCGCTGACTGCCCAATCGGCGCCACGGCCGCCGCCATAACAGCAGGATCAATACGCTTAGCCCCAGTCGATAGGCAGTAGCGCCCTGCGCACCAACCTGCGGAAACAGGTGCTTGGCCAAAGAGGCACCACACTGGTACGAAACCATGCTGATCAGCAGCACGCCGACCGCAAGCGCGACTGGAGCAATGGTGGAACGTGAAGTCATGAGCGCAGCCGCAGGTGATCAACCGTCCGCTAATGATGCCTGCAGCCTCAGATGAAACCCACCCATGCGGGCCGTCTCGCCGTCGTCATTGCTGACAGTACGTGGCAGTAGTGGACGACTCGAAGCACGAGATGACGCATGAATGTCCATTCCCACGTCTCAGCTCGTTGTCATTCGCCTAAATCAGTCCGATTTGGGTCGGAAGCGGACCTTCCAACAGCACCGATTCTTCCTTGCTCGTTCAGTCGCTGGCAGAGGGGAGGAATCCGTTGAACACCCATCGCAAGGCAAGAAAAAGAAGCGCTGGTAGCACGACACCTGGCAGAGATAGCGCGACCAACTCGGCGACCACCTGGCTAGAGTGAAAAATAAGGAAGGCCCTCACGATGAGGTACGCAAGCCAAGCGGCCCAGACAACAACATAAGAGCGGGTCAGCCCCCGCTTCCAATTCAGACTCAACATTTCCCCCCTGTCACGCTTCCATCGCTTCCCGCGGGGAGCCGGCAAGGGGTCCTCGTATCGGTTGCGAAAGTATCCGGGGTGAGGCGCTCAAGCAACGGTGCTTCGCCATGCCTGCTCAGGATCAAAGGTCGACGTTTGACCGCCCCGTTCCTGGACGACCCTTCTTCAAGCGGCCATCGCGCCGCGTCGGATTAGCACGCTGACCCGAGCCACACACCGTCGTGCACCAACATGTTCGACCACGTCGAACATATCCATCGCGACCATGGCACGTCATCTCGCTGGTTCCAGCGCAAGCTTTCCTCTAACGGCGCCACGGGCGTCAATCGTCAACAGATGGGAGAAACTACGATGTCACGTCTCAACGGAAAGGTTGCTCTGATTGTTGGCGCCAGCTCCGGCATTGGCCGGGCTACCGCCAAGCTGTTTGCCGCCGAGGGCGCAATGGTCGTCCTCGGCGCGCGACGCGATGTGGAGCTGCAATCGCTGGTGAAGGAGGTCGAATCGGCAGGTGGCATCGCCGTGTCGCTGGCGGGCGACGTTCGCTCGGAGGCCTATGCTCAGGCGCTGGTCGATCTGGCGGTGACCCGCTTTGGACGGCTGGATATAGCGTTCAACAATGCCGGCACGCTGGGCGAGGCCGGTGCAAGCACCAACGTAAGCGAGTCCGGCTGGAGCGATACGCTGGCTGTCAACCTCACAGGATCTTTCCTCGGGGCAAAGCACCAGATCGCGCAGATGCTCAAGAACGGCGGGGGCTCGGTAATCTTTACGTCAACGTTCGTGGGCCACTCGTTTGCGTTCCCCGGCGTCGCCGCCTATGCAGCCAGCAAGTCCGGCCTCATTGGCTTGACGCAGGCACTGGCTGCGGAGTTTGGGCCGCAAAATATCCGGGTGAATGCGGTGTTGCCGGGTGCCGTCGATACGGACATGTACCGCGATATGAACAACACCGCGGAATCCCAGGCGTTTGTAACCAATCTGCATGCACTCAAGCGGGTCGCCACACCAGAGGAGCTCGCCCGTTCGGTTCTTTACTTCGCGTCTGACGACTCCGCCTTCGTCACTGGGACGGCCTCTCTCGTGGATGGCGGCGCGTCAATCACGCGCACATAACAGGCCATGACCTGAACTAGACATTGGACGAGGAGGCCCGCCCGCCTCGTCCACCGCAGGGGAACCCCAAGTATTCATCGCCTCCACTGGGAGTCATTTCCATGATTCGCCTTTTCTTGATCGCGTGCCTGCTCACATCACTAAGCATGTCAGCCTTCGCAGACGTTGAATCTTTTCCGCCGTCGTTCCAGCTTCAGGACATCCAGTCGAATGGCGCCACGATTCACGTTCGCGTCGGCGGCAAAGGTCCCGCGGTCGTGCTTCTGCACGGTTTTGGAGACACCGGCGACATGTGGGCACCACTGGCTGCGGATCTGGCGCATAACCACACCGTTGTGGTGCCCGACCTGCGCGGCATGGGATTGTCGTCTCATCCCGAAGGCGGTTACGACAAAAGATCACAAGCGGCGGACATCCGCGGCGTGCTGACGAAGCTCGGCATCGATCACGCCGTGGTCGTGGGGCACGACATCGGCACCATGGTTGCGTATGCCTACGCCTCGCGCTATCCCGACAAGACGGACCGCCTGATCGTGATGGATGCACCGGTTCCCGGCATCCCTCCGTGGGACCAGATAGTCCGCTGGCCCGCACTCTGGCATTTCGACTTCGGCGGTCCGGACATGGAGCGCCTGGTCGCTGGCCGCGAGCGCATTTACCTGGACCGTTTCTGGAACGAATTCGCTGGCGATCCAACGAAGATCGACGAAGCCAAGCGGCAACACTATGCGGAGCTCTACGCCAGGCCGGGCGTCATGCATGACGCATTTGCGCAGTTCCGCGCCATTCGGAAAGACGCCGAAGACAATAAGGCGGCGATGGCGACCAAGCTCACCATGCCCGTCCTCGCAATCGGCGGCGAAAAATCCTTTGGTGCCAATGAGGCGATCGTGATGCGCAACGCCGCGAACGACGTCACCGAACTCGTCATTCCCAACGCGGGACATTGGCTTATGGAGGAAGCACCGGATACCACCATCCCAGCCATCCACCGCTTCGTTGACGGCCAGCTCCCGGCGATTCCACAGGCTAAGCAATAAACTTCGCAGGTGTCCGCTTTGCGTCGGTAGCGACCATTCCCAGCTGGCCGACTACGAACCTTGCCGCAAGTTCCGTGGTCGGCTAGAGGCGGACACTCGCCAACGTTGCGGTAACTGGCCTGCGCCGAAGGCACGTCCGGGTTGACCCGCACGCTAAAAGGTTACCGACGGAAATTGCTGCGACGCGCCGGCAGTCCCGACTCATCCGAAAGCTTGCCTGATGAGTTTGTGAATCCGCAAACTCATTGTGTCGCCCTTGCCTCTCAGGGTGATCCCGTCGATGGCACTGCCCCGGCCAATGATCTTGCGAGCAATAGCGGGCTAGGTGTCTGCACCTTTAGCATCTCGACAAAGTTCCAGGTGTCCTGGCCATAGTCCGCACGGGGCTTGGGGCACCGGGTTCAAAAATACTCAGACCACGAGATCAAATCGCTTATGCATTTCGCGCTGCCCGATCTTGGTCACTGACAGGACGCGGCTTTCGAAGTCCTTGACCACCCATTTACGTTGCAAGGCAATGCTCAATAGACCGGCGCCGACCGCTCCGGCAAGATGCGGCCTCCGTTCGCTCCAGTCCAAACAGTCGCAGGCGAAACGGCGCCGCTGTGCGCGCGCCGCGGAGACATCCATCCCCAACTCTGCCAATTCGTCCGTTCCTTCATTAGTAAGGTCGTAGAGACCTTGACTGCCAGGCACGTCTGACAGCCAACCCATGTCCCGCAAACGATCACGTAGCGCCACGCCCAAAGCGCCAGCCATGTGGTCGTAGCATGTGCGCGCAGCGCGCATGCGCTCCGGTGTATTGGGCTCAAACGGCACCATCAGTCCACCCGCGATCACTGTCAGGGCCTCAATGGCGGCGGCAACCTGGTGATCGTGCAGACTGTAGTAGCGGTGCCTGCCTTGCGCATGCATCAACACCAGACGGCGCTCCCGCAATTTGGCCAAATGGACGCTGGCGGTGGATGGGCTGACCTCCGCAACCAGCGCGAGCTCGGTGCTGGTGCGCGCGCGGCCATCCAGCAGCGCGCACAGCATGCGCGTACGCGCGGGTTCCGCAATCGCTGCGGCCACTTCGGAAACTGCTGACTCGGTGTGCTCTACATCCATAGTTTGATCGTCGGCGAAGTGTAGGGTTTGAAGAAGCGAGAACATCTTCGGCATGGAAACTGAAGACCGGATCGGCACAGACCAACAAGCCCCTCAGTCGCCGCATTCAACTGCGCACGACATGACGCGTCGCAAATTCCTTTCAGGAAGTGTCGCGCTGGCCGCCTTCTGCGCCGCGGCGTCGTCCGGCTTCGACGCGCTTGCCGGACCAACCCAAGCACTGGACAGATCTCCATCACCGCGCTTATCCGGACGCCTCCCCATGACTATAGTTTGCATCATCCGCTACGAGATCGACCCCTTTCAACGCGACGCTTTCAAGCAATACGCTGAACAATGGGGCCGCATCATTCCCCGCTGCGGTGGCCATCTGGTCGGCTATTTCCTGCCGTGGCAAGGCACCAATTATGTCGGTTGGGGGCTAATCGCACTCGACAGCCTGAGCGCATACGAAACTTACCAGGCACGATTGCACGAGGACCCTGATGCGCAGAGAAACCTCGCGTTCGCACACGAAAAGCACTTCATCTATAAGGAAGAAAGAAACTTCGTCGAGGTCGTAGACGGGACATTTGAAATTCCAGCCATCAAACCGTGAAGAAAATCGGCATCGTCGGTAGCGTCTCATGGCCTTCGACTGCCGCCTACCACACTAGTCTGCGCCCCCTCGGCGAAGTGCGGTATTTATCTACGCATTCGATGGATTTTGCTTCAATGCCTGAAATTGTGACTTTGTCGCTCGCTCTCGATAAGGCAAGTGCGGTGGTCGGCCATGATGCGGACGATTCACCTCGCGTGGGCGGTTCGGCATGCAATCGCGGACTGCCCCAAGCCTCCCGGCTCGAACGATGTACTTGCCTGACACAGTCGATGACCGTGCATCTTCCAACGCGCGTTCGCTGATCGGACGATCTCGCCATGGCACATCGACCGGCACGGCGGCGTACTCGGTTGACTTGTAGCGGATGTCCACGTGAGAGAGGAAATGCCAAGCGATCTCAGGCATGTCGATTCCTACTCGGGAACGCTGAATGTGCAATGCGAGCAGCAAAGATGCTCGCTGCAAGTGCGCGAGCTTGGCTCGTTCGGCAGGCCGCCGCTGAGCTAACTCTCGCAATGTGTCCCTAACCTGATCTGTGGATTGGGACTTCACGTTCACGACTGCCTCTCAAATACCGAATGTTCACTCCGGGTCGATAGCGGACGGTTCGTCGCATGGCCACCATTTCACACCCGGTGGCCGTGCCGTATCACCTCAATGTGATGAAACGAAATCCGACGCCGCTTGCGCGGGAGGTACCGCAAAGTCGTTCCTCATGCGCTTCACTTCCGCCACAGGCGGCAGCCCGAAGAGGCGCTTGAACTCTCGATTGAACTGCGACGCGCTTGCATACCCTACGGCGTAGCCGGCTGCCTCCGCAGTCATCCCCTGACGAACCATCAATAGGCGGGCCTGATGTAGTCGCGTCGACTTCAAGTACTGCATCGGCGATGTCCGGGTTACCGACCTGAAATGGCTGTGGAACGTGGGCACACTCATGTCAGCCTCTCTGGCCAATTGCGCCAGATTGATCGGCTGAGCATAAGCAACATGGATGTGGCGAAGTGCCTTTCCTATCTTGCCGAACTGCCCCTGCATCCCCAAGGCGGAGCGCAGCGCCGCTCCCTGTGCTCCGGTGAGCACGCGGAAATAAAGTTCGCGCAAGAGACCTGGCCCAAGAACCACCGAATCCAATGGGCGACTCATTGCCTCCAAAAGGCGCAGAACAGACGTCCGCAGCGCGGTGTCCATAGGGCTGGACATCATGCTGAGCGGTGCATCCTCAGCAACAGACGACTGATGATGGGCGATCTGCAGCATCAGATCGGCGGCCATCTGAAAGTCGAGATGCATATAGATGGCTAACAGCGGGTGCTCCGGAGTGCCATCGGACTCCATGGTAAACGGGACTGGCACGGCGACGGCCAAGTAATGCTGCTCATCGTAAACATAAATCTGGTCGCCAAAATGGCCGCGCTTGCATCCTTGGCACACGATGACGATGCCGGGGTCGTACAAGACCGGCGTCTGGGACAGGGCGCGATCCGAGCGCAGGATGCGCACACCAGGCAAAGCCGTGAGGTTGTATCCCTCCTGCGGCGCCAACTGTCGGGCAAGGGCCGCTATGCGCTGGCTTTCATCTACCAGCTTGAGCTCGTTTGCGGGGGCACGGAGACTCATAGAAATGGGCAAGAAATCCAGAACATCAGGCGTAAACGATGATCCTTCTTGAGCCTATTGTGCAAGTCATGTTCGTGAGCCAAAAGGAGCAATCACCATGACCACAGTCAAAACCTTGCTAATTACCGGGGTCAGTAGTGGGTTCGGCAGAGCCCTGGCTCAGGAGGCTCTGGCTATGGGTCATCGCGTGATTGGAACCGTGCGCAGTGAGCAGGCGCGTCTTGAATTCGAAGCACTTGCCACCGGAGATGCCGTAGGCCGCATTCTCGATGTCACCGACTTCGATGCGATCGATGGCGTCGTTGCCGACATCGAGGAAACCGTTGGCCCTGTGGACGTTCTAGTCAACAACGCCGGATATGGCCACGAAGGCATTCTGGAGGAGTCGCCATTGACGGATATGCGGCGACAGTTCGATGTGAATGTCTTTGGCGCCGTGGCCATGATGAAGGCTGTGTTGCCCTACATGCGAGGTCGACGCAAGGGTCATGTCCTCAACATCACCTCGATGGGTGGCCACATCACGCTGCCTGGCATTTCCTACTACTGCGGCAGCAAGTTCGCACTGGAAGGCATTTCCGAAGCGGTCGGCAAGGAAGTGAAGCCGCTCGGCATTGCCGTCACAGCGGTAGCCCCTGGCTCGTTTCGCACGGACTGGGCAGGACGCTCGATGGTCAGGACACCCCGTTTCATTCCCGATTACGACAGCCTGTTCGATCCGATCCGGGACGCCCGTCAGCAAAAGAGTGGAAAACAGCTTGGCGATCCCGCAAAAGCAGCGCGGGCAATGCTCGATGTCATCGCCAGTGACTCGCCACCAACACATCTATTGCTGGGAAGCGATGCTATCGACTTGGTGCGACAGAAGTTGTCTTTGCTGGCCGAGGAGATTGATCGGTGGGAGGCCATCACGCGCTCGACCGATGGTTGATGAGGCAGGCCGACCCGCCATGGTCTGCATCCCTTGTCCAACAGTGAACCCGCTTTCAATCTTGTCTATCTGCAATGTCGGCTTCGGGTCGGAAGCGGACATTGCGACTGATGTCTAAAGCGATTCTTGCACTTTCCTTAGATCGTAAAGGACTGCTGCTTGGTCTCGCGCATGCATCGTCGGAAATGCCGATTTGGCACGCGCGGGTTGAGCGCCCAAGTGCCGGCAGCGCTTGCCGGCAATGCTGGCGGTGATCAGACGGTCAGCGGCGGAAGCGGACGTAGGCCCGCTTGGCCAGGTAGAGCAGATGGCCCGTCAGGCCTCCATCCTGTGCTTTGCGCAGCGAGGTGTTTTCTGCGTAGAGCATGCGGATGTGGCTGTCACGCTGCTCAAGCAGGCTTTTGAGTTCAGCGACATCGGCACGCGATAGCGTGTGCCCTTCGGCGAAGTGGTCGGGCAGCTGCCGGTTGACGTAGTACGTCGTGTGCCGATCGGTGATTTCGTCGGCGGGGCGATCCTTCGTGTAGAAGTACAGCGCGATTGACCGACGGGTGAGATCTGCGTGCTCGGCCGGCAGCTGGATCTGATTGAAGGCGTGCCAGGACCGCTCGGAGGTCTCGAAGATCACGCAGCGATTGAACGCCGGAGCGATTGACTGCGTCGGGCGGGCATCGGCATGGGGATCCTGGAACAGCTCAAGCCGGCCGCCCCAGTCGTCTTCCCACGTCGAGTTGAGGTAGATGATTAGATTGAGGCGACGATGCCATCGTTCGCTAGGATGAAAATTGAAGTCAACATGGGGATCGAGGCTCATGCCGTTGCGATTCTCGTGCGTGCCGCCGCCGAGATACCACGGGTCATACAGCAGGCCGTCGACACCCGTTAGACGTCCGACGGCCTGCAAGAATTCGGGACTCTTGATCGCGTCATCGAGACGCTGGTACGCGGGACCGACCGCACGGATCTTGTCGAGCGTTGACTTACCGCCCGGCTGTCCGTTGTCGCCGATGTAATTCCCGCGATCGAAGGCGGGAAAGCTGGCAAGCAGTTCGGCGGCAAAGGCGGGATCGAGGAAGTTCTCGATGACGACATGGGGGAAGGGCACGCCGGATTGGAATTGCTCCTGCCATTCGCCGGCGGATGCGAGCACGATGGGGTTGAGAATCGTCAGACCGGGCTTTCCGTCCATGCTGTCCGTAACTGGGTGGGGAAGAATGTCCATTGTAGCGGAGGGCCCGCCATTCAGGCCGGCGAGGCCATGGCTCGCTGTCATTGGCCGTTTGCATACCCACTGCGGTTTTCCCCGTGATCTACACGCTGCCGTAGCTCCGTGCCGTGGCGGCGACAATGGTGGACCCTGACGGCTATCGAAAGTGGGCTACCGCGTAACGCGGAAAATTCGATGCGCAATTGATGCGGAGGAAGGGGCTTCAACAGTGGCCAAGTAGGTTTCTCGGCAAGCTCCATTGGTATGCGAGGGAAGCACCAGCTGGCGCTTTCCTCGGATTTCTGATCGAAGCCTTGCCCTTTCTGCGTACGTCGGAAAGGGCTTCTCTGCAGCTAGACCGCGAGCTGCCGTGCGTCGTCGCGCTGATGTGCCGCGGATGCTTTGATCGGCCAGGGGTCAGCCCACGCGGGAATGCGCATCAGATCATCGAGCCAGCGGACGATGTTGGGAAACTCTTCCAATGGCATGTCCGACTGGCGCCAGTAACAGGCCATCGAAGCGAGCTGGAAGTCGGCGATGGTGAGCCGGTCGCAGGCCACGAAAGGGTGATGTTTCAGATGGCCGTCCAAAACCGCGGCCAATGTCTGCAACTCCGGGATCATCGGCGTTAGCGCGGCGCTGTCGGGGCTGCCCAGGCCAAAAGTGGCCTTGACGATGTGTTCGAAGTAGAACGGCCCCACCGCACGTATCCAGTGGCAATCGTTCCAGGACAACCAACGCAACACCTCGACCTGCTCGGCCGGGTTGCTGGCTGGCCACATGTCCGATCCGGACTTGATGCACAGATACATCATGATCGCCGAGGACTCCCACAGCGTGAAATCGCCGTCCACCAGTGTCGGAGCCTTGCAGTTGGGATTGAGCACGGCGTATGCGGGGCTCTTCAGGCCGCCTGTCGACGCATTGACCTCGATGCATTCGGCGTCGATGCCCAGGTGCTTGACCAGCGCCAGCACCCGGCGCGGGGCCTGGGCCTTGATCCAGTAGATCTTCATGTCATGTCTCCATTGGCGAGTTTGTCACTCTCGGGCGCCTAGCCTACTCAGCACCAGATTATGTTAAAGAACATATTCTGGGGGCCTGCTATATCTCGCGGACGGAGGCCAGAAACCATGCCCTATAGCCCGGACCACAAAGCTCGCACGCGCAGCCGCATCATTGAATCCGCGCGCCGCCTGTTCAACCACCATGGGTTTGAGCAGGTCACCATCGACCAGATCATGTCGGCGGCCGGTCTTACGCGCGGCGCCTTCTATCACCACTTCGACAGCAAGGACGAGCTTTACGCGGCGGCCGTGGCGAGTTTCGTCACATGCAATCCGTTTGCCGTAAAGACAGCCAACGCAACAAGCAGGATCGATGATCCACGCCGACTCGCGCGCATGCTGGTGGATCTCTATCTCAGCGACGAAGTGCTGGAGGACATCGACATGCATTGCCCGCTTTACGCCCTGCCTTCCGACGTCGCTCGTGCCGGCCTGGCACCGCAGCAGGCGTATACCGACCTGATTCGCGGCATGAGTCATGTCTATCGCTCGGCGTTGAACGGCGTGCGCGATGCTGATCGCCGTGCCGAGACGATGGTGTCGCTGTGCGTGGGCGGCATGGTGCTTGCCCGCACTACGAATGATCCCGTCCTGCGCAAATCGCTGCGAGCATCGGCCAAGCACCAGGCGTTGGCATTGTTGAAGGTGTAATGCGTGGATCGCTCCACGCATTTGTCTTAGACACTTACGGGCGCTTGTCTGGGCCTTGCACCCATGATCACGAGCCACAGCATGAACGCGAGTTCGCCAAGCTGCAGGGGGAAAGCGACCTTGCTGACGAAATCCTCCCAGGGCGGCATCAACAGGCCCGTGAGGCTCAAGGCCAGGTAAGCAAATCCGTTGAGGATCAACCACACGCCCAGAAAGCGCGGAAGGAATCGCGAGCGAATCACGAGGGCCGCCAGGGGAAACAGCCACAGTCCCCAGAAGATTTCCGCACAGAGGATCATCTGGCCGTGCATCTTGATGAACAGCATGACTAGCGCGTCGCGCTGGGGCTGTTCGAACGCGGAAAGGAAGTCGGCGCCACGCACGATGATCAGCGCCGCCGCATCGTTCAGCACATTGAAGAAATACAGTGGCGTGTCCATGAATCCGAGGGCCAGCATCAGCACCGCGCCGGTCTTGTTGACGTCCCTGAAGAGCCGGTAGAGCGCCAGTGTCATGAAGAGGCTGATGGTGCCGGCAAACAGGTCGCTGACGATGGCCAGGCGAAACAGCGATTCGTGCGCTGCGATATGGGCCGCCGTCGCTGCTGGGTCGTTGTGGACGAACAATGCGCTGGGAATGTAGACGAGGCGAAAGGGCGCGGCGATGGTCAACAACAGATAGAGAAACCCTGCGATTCTTGCGTTTCTGCTGATCGAGTTCATGCGCCGCCCCTTTTCCTTAGGATATGGCGTGGCCGTCAAAACCCCGCCCGTTCACCGGCTTGCCCTGTGCAAGCACCCACATGCCAATGTTTGCAGCCCGGCATGCGCCCCAGCCCATCATGCCCCACGCGCGCCTGGTTTCGGCGGGCCAGAAGCAGTCCCATGCCGGGGGTCATGATCGGCGGCCGATGCCTTTCCAGGGCGCACGTTCCGGCCTCGGTTTGCTCGCTTCGCGGGCGGCCATTAGAATTTCGTTTGTTCGGGTGTCCCGGCGCATGTCTGCGTCGGGATGAAACGGGAAGCCGGTGAGCTGCAAGCAAGTCCGGCGCTGCCCCCGCAACGGTAAGCGAGTGAATCCACCAGAGGGCGAGATGCCACTGTGCGAAGGCACGGGAAGGCGTCCGATGGTGCATGCGGTGAATGCATGCCGCTCGCAAGCCCGGAGACCGGCCCGACAACGTTACGCGCGGCTCGCGGTGGGCGAGACCGGACGTCGTGCTTTGGCCGTGTGCCTGCCGCCGTTCCCTTTTCCCACGTGTTGCCGCAGCCCACTCACCAAGGGCCGCGCGAGGGTGCGCACCCGAAGGAACACGCATGAAGAAGACCTTGCTGGCAGCCGCGCTGCTTTCGTCCACGATGGCCGCCCAGGCGGCCGAATCGAACCAGGCGCCGTCGCTGTCATCGGTGATCGTCACTGCCACACGCACCTCGATCACCACCGACGAGGCGCTGTCGTCGGTCAGCGTGATCACGCGCGCCGATATCGAGCGCCTGCAGCCGGCCTCGGTGCACGACCTGCTGGTGGGCTTGCCGGGTGTGTCCTTCACGCAGGCAGGCGGGCTAGGCGAGCAAAGCTCGCTGTTCCTGCGTGGCACCAACTCCACGCATGTGCTGGTGCTGATCGACGGCATCCGCATTGGCGCCGTGGGCGCGGGCCTGCCGGCGTTCGAGCAAATTCCGGTGGACCAGATCGAGCGCATCGAGATCGTGCGCGGTCCACGCTCAAGCCTGTATGGCGCCGACGCCATTGGCGGCGTGATCCAGATCTTCACACGCCACGGTGCGCGAGACGGAAAGCTCGATCCGTCGCTGAGCGTGTCGGCCGGCAGCCGCAGCTATATGGACGGCCATGCTGGCCTTTCCGGTGGCGATTCGCATGCGTGGTTCAACGCGGGCCTGGGTGGTCAGTACACCAGCGGCATCAACAGTTGCCGCGTGGGTGCGGCCGAACTGGGCGTGGGCTGCTTCGCCGACGAGCCGGACCACGACGCCTACCGCAACTGGAACGGCATGGCCAACGGCGGCTATCGCTGGGACAACGGTACGGAACTGGCCGCCACCTGGCTGCGCAGCAAGAGCTTCGTCGAATACGACGGCAGCCCCTATGGCGGCAACCAGGCGGTAAACCAGCAGGAAGTTGCGGGTGCGCGCCTGAGTTTCACGCCGCTGGATGCGTGGAAAGTCACGCTCAACGCCGGCCAGAGCCGCGACGATTCGGCCACTTATTACCAGGGTACGTACAACGACACCTTCTTCGGCGTCACCACGTACTACCCGCGCACGCCGGTGGGCTTCGCCTACGGGCGGCGCAACCAGGCGTCGTGGCAGAACGACATCACGCTGGACACCAACCAGCTGCTCACGGCAGGCGTGGACTACCAGCAGGAACACATCGACAGCGACACCGGCTATCTGAAAAGCACGCGCCAGGACACTGGTGTGTACGCGCAATACATGGGCACGTTCGGCCGCAACGAGGTGCAGCTGTCCGCACGTCACGACCACAACGACCAGTTCGGCAACCACAACACCGGTTCAGCGGCGTGGGGTTATGCGTTCGATGACGGCCTGCGCCTGTCGGCCAGCTACGGCACGGCGTTCCACGCGCCGACGTTCAACGACATTTACTACCCGTTCGGCCTGGGCAACCCCAACCTCAAGCCGGAGAAGTCCAATTCCGGCGAACTGGGCCTGAGCCAGAAGCAGGGCAGCTGGAACTGGGCGGTGAACGTCTACCAGACGCAGATCGACCAGTTGATCGCGCTGGACGAGAACTTCGTGCCGCAGAACATCAGCAAGGCGCGCATCCGCGGCGTGGAAGGTCAGCTCGGCGTCAATCTCGACGGCTGGCAGCTGCAGGGTTACGCCACCCTGATGCAACCGAAGAACCGCGAAGGCGTGTACGACGGCAACCTGCTGCCGCGGCGCCCCGAGCAGACGGCGCGCGTGGATGTGGATCGCCAGTTCGATGCGTTCGGCGTGGGCGCCACCTTCTTCGCCTCCGGCAAGGCATACGACGACCTCGCCAACCAGCACCGCCTCGGCGGCTATGCCACCACCGACCTGCGCGCCAGCTACGCGTTCCTGCCCGGCTGGCGCATCGAGGCGAAACTGGCCAATGCGTTCGACCGCAATTACGAGACGGCGTATTACTTCAACCAGCCGGGTCGGACGTGGTTCCTGACGTTGCGGTATAGCCCGGCGATGCGCTGAGGAATATCGTCAGACGAATCTTTATTCCTCCTCAAAGCCTCCTATCCGTCATCCCCGCGAAAGCGAGGATGACGACCGAGGGAATGGGGATGACGATCGGGAGAATGGGGGTGACGATTGACGGGAATGGGGATGACGATAGGGAAGATTATGGAATCACCCACTAACGGCACATTCGCCATCGCAAGTTTGCGAGCATAAAGGCCTTCGAGACGGCTCGCCCTCGGTGCGCCTCGTGTCCCATGGCGCGACGGGTGCGCGCCAATTTC
The DNA here is from genome assembly GCF_057787755.1 of Dyella sp. OK584. Lineage (NCBI taxonomy): Bacteria > Pseudomonadati > Pseudomonadota > Gammaproteobacteria > Lysobacterales > Rhodanobacteraceae > Dyella > Dyella sp. OK584. Next base: position 1,135,720 of record NZ_CM173542.1, on the reverse strand, counting down.
AACGGAGCAGAAGCGCGTGAACCTGTTCGCGCCATTCATACGTCGCCCGATCGGCACCTCAGTGCTGGCGATAGGCCTCGCGCTGGCAGGCCTGTGGGCGTACCTGTTGCTTGGCGTGGCGGCGCTGCCGTCGCTCGAATTCCCCGGCATGGTGGTGTACGTCGAAGTGCCCGGTGCCAACGCGCAGACCATGGCCTCGACCGTGGCCGCGCCGCTGGAGCGCCACCTGGGTCGCATCCCCGGCATCAAGGAGATGCACTCGGAGAGTAACGACGGCTCCACCAACATCCGCATCCTGTTCAACTTCGGCAACAACACCGACAAGCTGGCTCGCGATGTGCAGGCCGCGATCAACGCCAGCATGGTCGATCTGCCGACGAACATGCCGGTGCCGCCGCGCTACTTCAAGTTCAACACGGCGAACATCCCGGTACTGTTGCTTTCACTCACGTCTCGCACGTTGCCACCGGACAAGCTGTTCGACGTGGCCGACACGCTGATTAACCCGGCCCTTGCGCAGATCCCCGGGGTGGCGCAGGTGCGGGTGATCGGCGGACGGCCAAAAGCGGTGCGCGTGGAGCTGAACACTGCCGCGCTTGCCGCCAAGGGACTGACTGCCAACGACGTGGCCAATGCGTTGCGCGCGGCCAACGTGACCTCGCCGCAGGGCACGCTGAGCGATGGCCACACGCAGATGACGGTGTCGGCCAACGACTCGCTGCATGATCCCGCGGAGTTCGCCAGCCTGCTGATTGCCTCGCACAACGGCGCGCCGGTGCGGTTGTCCGACGTGGCGAAAGTGACCAGCGGTCAACAGGACGAGTACCAGGCGGCCTGGTTCAACAACCAGCGTTCGGTGGCCATCCGCATCAGCAAGCGCCCGGAGGCCAACGCAGTAGCAACGGCCGATGCGATACGCGCCAAGCTGCCGCAAATGCGCGCGTGGCTGCCAGCGGATCTGCAGATCACACCGATCTTCGACCTTACCCAAACCACCAAGTCCGCACTGCACGAGGTGCAGGTGGCGCTGATGCTCAGCGTGGTGATGGTGGCGGCGGTGATGCTGGTATTCCTGCGTCGCATCGGTCCCACGCTGATCGCCATGCTCAGCGTGCCGCTGTCGCTGGCTGGCGCCTTTGTGGTGATGTGGTCGCTGGGCTACACGCTCAACACGCTGTCGCTGGTGGCATTGGTGTTGTGCATCGGTTTCGTGGTGGACGATGCCATTGTGGTGATCGAGAACATCGTGCGCCACATGGAGAACGGCACGCCGCCGCTGGAAGCCTCGTTGACCGGCGTGAAAGAGATCGGCTTTACGGTGGTGTCGATCACGCTATCGCTGATCGCGGTGTTTGCGCCATTGCTGTTCGGCAACAACCAGTTCACGACGCTGCTGCGCGAATTCTCGGTGACGCTGACCGCTGCCGTGGTGATCTCGGCAATCATCTCGCTGTCGCTCACGCCTGCCCTATGCGGCCGCTACCTGACCCTGGAACACACGGACACGCGCGAGCCGAACCGTTTGCAGCGTGCGCTGGAGCGTTTCGATCGCGGGTTGCTGCACATCTACCAGCGCGCGCTGGACTGGGCCATGCGCCATCGGCGACTGATGCGCTGGCAGCCGATCATCCTGCTCACGCTCACTTTCGCCATGGCCACGCTGGTGGTGAAGCTGTTCGGCTTCAACTTCATGCCGCCAGAAGACATCGGCATGATTCAGGGCGATGTGCGCGCGGATGCCAACATTTCGCCCACGCTGATGGCCGAACGCGCCAAGCGCGCAGCGGCGATCATGAAGGCAGACCCTGCGGTGCTGGATGTCACCACCTTCCTCGGCAGCGATCGCGCCGGTGGCGCCGTGGGCAACGAGGCCACCATGTTCGTGGATCTCAAGCCACGCGGACATGGCCCTGGCGAGCGCCCGGAACCGATCAAGGAAGTGATTGCGCGACTCAACAAGGCCTACGAAAAATTGCCGGAACTGCGCGTCTCGATGAATGCCATCGGCTTCTTCAATGACAACAACGACAGCGACCGCGGCAGCCAGAGCTATGAACTGATCAGCAGCAGCAACATCGACCTGCAGCCGTGGGCGCTGGAGGTTACCCGGCTGATGCGCAAGCACAAGGAGTTCCGCGACGTCAGCAGCGACTACGACGATGTCGACAAACAACAGATGCTGTTGGTAGACCGCGCTGCAGCGGGTCGGCTGCACCTGAGCATGGGGCTGGTCGATTCGGCGCTGTACAACGCCTTCGGACAGCGCCAGGTGTCGATCATCTATTCGGACATCAACCAGTACTGGGTGGTGTTGACCTCGTCCGGGGAACGCTCGCTGAGCCCCGACACCCTGCTCAACACCTATGTGCGCGGCGACACGGGCAACATGGTGCCGCTATCGGCGGTGGCGCATATCGCACCGCATGTGACGCCCTCGTTCGTGATCCACACCAACCAGCTGGAAGCGGCGAAGATCTACTACAACATCGATCCGGACTTTCCGCAGGACAAGGCAACGGCGCTGATCGAGCAGATCGTTGCGGACGCACGCTTGCCGGCCGGCGTGCAGCTGGGCTATTCCGGAAGCGCGCAGAACCTGCAGGAAACCCGCTCCAACGCGAATGTGCTGCTGATCGGCTCGATCCTGGCGATGTACATCGTGCTGGGTATTCTCTACGAGAGCCTGGGCCACCCGCTGACCATCCTCTCCACGCTGCCCGCCGCCGGCGCGGGTGCGTTCCTGGCGATGCTGGCTACGGGCACGTCGTTGTCGCTGATGGCGATCATCGCGATCCTGATGCTGATTGGCATCGTGAAGAAAAACGCGATTTTGATGGTGGATTTCGCGCTGGTGGCGCAACGCGAACACGGGTTGTCACCACCCGATGCCATCCGTGAGGCCGCGCTGGTGCGCTTTCGTCCCATCACCATGACGACGTTGGTGGCGATGGGCGCGGCGCTGCCGCTGGCAATCGGCTTTGGCGTGGGCTCGGAGTTGCGCCAGCCGCTGGGCGTGGCGATTGTGGGCGGCCTGCTCGTCTCGCAGCTTTTGACACTGCTGAGCACGCCGGCCATTTATCTGTGGAATTACGACCGGAAGGTGCACAAGGAGGCGCGTCGTGCGAAACGCGCGGCCAAGCGGGCGTTGAAGGCGCAGACGGCGTAGCAGCGCTACTTCCTCTCCCCTCGGGGGAGAGGACTGAGGTGAGGGGGCGGGTGCTCGCGGGAAGGCCTCATCGCGGCGCGCTTTTGATGAAGGGTTCCCGCAAGATTGACCCCTCACCCCAGAGGGGAGATGGAGCAAACTACCCTTTTTCGCCCCCTGCCTTTCGGCACGGACCGACTTCAGGCACATTCGCAACACCTGCCTCTGCAGGCATAAGTCGTGACATGACTGCGCCTTTCGCCCGCCTTGCGCGTGAACGAGCGCCTCTGCCGCTGGTCTGCCTATGCGGCGGGTGCATGCAGTCCTATACCGGTATGGAAACCTGAGTGAACATCTTCGCCCCCCTCATCCGCCGCCCCGTGGGCACCTCGCTGCTGGCGCTGGGCCTGTTGCTGGCCGGGTTGTTCGCCTATCGCCTGCTGGGCGTGGCCGCGCTGCCGTCGCTGGAGTTTCCCGGCGTGTACATCGTCGCGCAGCTGCCCGGCGCCAACGCGCAGACCATGGCGTCTACCGTGCTGGCGCCGCTGGAGCGCCACCTGGCTCGCATTCCCGGCATCGACGATATGTACGGCAATGCCGCCGAAGGCACCGCGTCGATCCAGATCCGCTTCACCTTCGACCGTACGGCGGACAAGGCTGCACGCGACGTGCAGGCGGCGATCAACGCGGCTCAGGCCGATTTGCCGGTGTTGCCCGCGCCGCCGCAGTACTTCAAGTTCGATACCTCGCAGATTCCGATCCTGCTGGTGTCGCTCACTTCCACCAGCCTGCCCCCAGACAAGCTCTACGACCTCACCGATACGCTGCTCAAACCCGCCGTGGCGCAAATCCCTGGCGTGGCGCAGGTGCAGGTGTTCGGCGGCACGCCGCACGCGGTGCGCGTGGAGCTGGACATCAATGCGCTGGCCGCCAAGGGCCTGACCGCCAACGACGTGCGCAATGCGCTGATCGCCGCCAACGTGACATCGCCGCAGGGCATCCTCACCGACGGCCAGACGCAGATGACGGTGACGGCCAACGACGGGCTGCGTGAGGCCAGCGATTTCGCCAACCTGCTGGTCGCCTCGCACAACGGCGCGCCGGTGCGGCTATCGGACGTGGCCAAGGTGACCAGCGGTCAGCAGGACATCTACCAGGGTGCGTGGTTCAACGACCAGACCACGGTGGCGATGCAGATCAGCAAGCGCGCCGAGGCGAACGCGGTCGAAACGGTGGATGAAATTCGCCGGCGCCTGCCCGAGTTTCGCCAATGGATGCCGGCGGACGTGCAGATCACGCCGATCTTCGATCTCACCACCACCACCAAGTCGGCGCTGCATGAAGTGCAGGTGGCGCTGATGATCAGCGTGGTGATGGTGGTGCTGGTGATGCTGGTGTTCCTGCGTCGCCTGCGACCCACCATGATCGCCACGCTCAGCGTGCCCCTGTCGCTGGCAGGCTCGTTTGTGGTGATGCTAGCGCTGGGCTACACGCTCAACACGCTGTCGCTGGTGGCGCTGGTGTTGTGCATTGGCTTTGTGGTGGACGACGCCATCGTGGTGATCGAGAACATCGTGCGCCACATGGAGAACGGCACGCCGCCACTACAGGCCGCGCTGATGGGCGTGCGCGAAATCGGCTTCACGGTGGTTTCGATCACGATGTCACTGGTGGCGGTGTTTGCGCCACTGCTGTTCGGCAACAACATGCTGATCATGTTGCTGCGCGAATTCTCGGTGACGCTGACGGTGGCGGTAGTGATCTCGGCCATCGTCTCGCTCACGCTCACGCCCGCGCTGTGCGGTCGCCTGCTCAAGCACGAAGAACCGGGCGAGCGTACGCAGGGCCGCATGGAGCTGGCGCTGGAACGCTTCGACAAGGGCCTCCATCGCGTCTACGAGCGTTCGCTTGACTGGGCCATGCACCATCGCCGAATCATGCGCTGGCAGCCACTGATTCTGCTGCTGGCCACCTTCGCGCTGGGCGCTGCGGTGGTGGCGACCGCTGGCGGCAACTTCATGCCGGAAGAAGACATCGGCATGATCCAGGGCGACATTCGCGCCGACGCCAACATCTCACCCACCATGATGGCCATCCAGGCGCAGCGCGCTGCCGCCATCATGAAAGCGGACCCCGCTGTGCTGGACGTGCTCACCACGCTGGGCCGCGACGACGGCGGCGGTGCGGTGGGCAACGCGGGCAGCTTGTTCGTGGACCTCAAGCCGCGCGGCAGCGGCCCCAATGACCGCCACGACAGCGCCAAGGTGGTGATGGAACGCCTGGCCAAGCAGTACGACGCACTGCCGGGCATCCGCGTATCGCTGAGCCTCGTGCAGTTCCTCGGCGGCGGCGGCAGCGGCGACAAGGGCGGCCAGTACGAGTTCCAGCTGATCGGCAGCAATGGCGAAGACCTGCAGCCGTGGACGCTGAAGATGGTGCAGCAGATGCGCAAGATGAAGGAGCTTCGCGACGTCGGCAGCAACTTCGACCTGGTAGGCAAACAGCAGATGTTGAAGGTGGACCGCGAGGCCGCCGGCCGCCTGCTGATAAGCATGGGTGCCGTGGACACCGCGCTGCTGAACTCGTTCGGCCAGCGCCAGGTGTCGGTGATCTATTCGGACATCAACCAGTATTGGGTGGTGCTGACCTCCAGCGCGGCGACGTCGCTTAGCCCAGGGGCGCTGCTCAATGTGCGTGTGCGAAATACGAAGGGCGAGATGATCCCGCTCTCGGCGATCTCGCATATCGAGCCGAACATGAGCCCGATGCGCGTCCGCCATCACAACCAGTTGGAAGCCTCGACCATCAGTTACAACCTGGCGAAGGATGTGACGCAGGACATCGGCGTGAAGCTGGTGGAGAACGCCGGCATCGCGGCGGGCCTGCCATCCGGCGTGCGGGTGGAGTGGACCGGCCAGAACCAGCGCCTTCAGCAAGCCAAGTCCAACGGCATGGTGCTGTTGATCGGCGCCATCATCGCCATGTACATCGTGCTGGGCATTCTCTACGAGAGCCTGGGCCATCCGCTAACCATCCTCTCCACGCTGCCTGCTGCTGGCATGGGTGCGTTCCTCGCAATGCTGGTGACGCAGACCCAGCTCACGCTGATGGCGATCATCGCGATCCTGATGCTGATTGGCATCGTGAAGAAGAACGCGATCCTGATGGTGGACTTCGCCCTCGTTGCACAACGCGAGCGCGGCTTGTCACCGCCGGATGCGATACGTGAGGCCGCGCTGGTGCGCTTCCGTCCCATCACCATGACGACGCTGGTGGCGATGGGCGCGGCGTTGCCGCTGGCGATTGGCTTCGGCGTGGGTTCGGAGATGCGCCAGCCGCTGGGCGTTGCGATCGTGGGCGGTTTGCTGGTGTCGCAGTTGTTGACGTTGCTGAGTACGCCGGCGATTTACCTGTGGAATTACGACCGCAAGATCCGCAAGGAGGCGCGTCGGGTGAAGCGGGCGGCCAAGCGGGAGCTGAAGGCGCAGACGGCGGCGGGGTGATCCCTCTTGCCTCCTCTCCGTTGGGGGAGAGGACTGAGGTGAGGGGTGGGTGCTTGCCTTGCCGTTTCATTTCTTCTGTGGGGCGCACTCTGTGCGTGATCGGTTCTTGCCTCGTGGTTGAGTGTTTTCGCCAGCTTGCCGCCTGCGCAGCGGGCGTTTCGACTGCCTGCCGGCAGCCGATTCACTTTTCTTTTGCTGGCCCAAAAGAAAAGTAACCCAAAGAAAATGGCCTGACGGGCTCTTAGCGAGATGGTGGATACGAGCGCTGGAGGTCTCTACCGGCCGGCTGCGATGCGTGTTACCTCAGGGATAGCCGCTACACCGCGAGGCGCCGTGGCGCAGAGGAGGCGCAGCGGTGCGTGACCTACAAGCCTTGGGGGTTCCTGCAGCTGGCTTGGTTGTGCGCTGCCTACGGCGAGCGGCTACACCGCGGGGCGGCGGGGTATTGAGGGCTTAAAGCGTGGGGTTTGTCTGTTGACTGAAACGTCTATGGGATGGGTGGCGGGCGTTCGCATCAAACCACCGTGTCGCAAGATTGGCCCCTCACCCCAACCCTCTCCCCGCAGGGGAGAGGGAGCCAAACCTACAGCGCCGCGCTGCTTTAAGTCCTCAGTACATCGACGCCCCGCGGTGTAGCCGCGCCGCCTAGGCAGAGCCGTTCGCTATTCGCCAGCCTCGAGCTGCAAAGCCTGTATGCCGCAGTTCGCTGCGCCCCCTCTGCGCCACGGCGCCTCGCGGTGTAGCGGCTACCTCTGAGGTAACACGCAACATAGCCGGCTAGCCAAGATCGACAAGGCTCCTATCCTCCATCTCGCTAAAAGCCCTTAAGGCCATTTTCTTTGGGTTACTTTTCTTTTGGGCCAGCAAAAGAAAAGTGACTCGGTCGCCGGCAGGCGATCGAAACGCCCGCCGCGTAGGCGGCACCCTTGCGAAAACACTCAACCCTGAGGCAAGAACCGATCGCGCACAGGATGTTCTCCCACAGAGGCGCGAGCAGCGCCAAGAGAGGATGCCCAAGCCAAAAGCTAATCCTTCGGACTCGTGCACGCCGCGTAGCGCACCCCTTCCACCTGCACTACATCATGCCCCTGCAAATTCACGCTCGCCGTGTAGTGCTCCGGCGAATCGAAATCCACCCGACCCCGCGCGCCGGGCGATAACAGACCGGGACAACTGAGCGACCACGCCAATGCCGTGCTGCTGCGATGCTGGCTGGTGCGCTCGCACTGGTCATGGCCCGGCACGGGGAGATCGGCGAATTCCGTCCACGGATCCGGCCCTTCATCCACGCAATGCCATTGCACCTTGGGCTGCCCCAGGTGGCCATGTTCCATGACGCGCGTGACGATCTTCCACAGACCCGGCATTGCCTGGAAATCGCCCGGATCGGCGCGGCTCGGTTCGCCCACCAATGCCGCCGCCAGCAGCACCAGCAGTGCGATGGTGCGTGACACCGCATGGCCGCGTTTGGCCTGCGATGGTTGGGAAAAGGCATTCATGATCGCAAAGGTTCCTGCCAGACGGACGGAAGACCCCGCCTGCTCACGCAAGCGGGGTCCGGTCTTTGGCTATTCCATCAGTCCTGTGTTTCAGCTGCTGCCACGTTCGCGTGACCATTTGGCCCGAAATCGAACATGTTCATCAGGTTGCCGATGGCCGGTGCGTTGAGCGGCACGTATGGGTTCTTCGGCAGCGACACCGGGTTGGGCAGGTTGTCGCGACTGCGCGAGGAAATGGTCTCGTGCAGGCCCCAGTTGGCTTCGACGAATTTGTCGAACGACACATGGTCGTAGTACGTGTGCACCACGTGGCCGCCTTCGGAGTAACGCGAGATCACCAGCATCGGGATGCGCGTGCCATCGCCGAAGAAATCGACCGGCTGGATATAGCCCGAGTCGTAGTAACCGCCGCCTTCGTCGAAGGTCACCATGATCACGGTGTCGGCCCATACCTTCGGGTTGGCCTTGGCCATGTCCACGATCTTCTTCACGTAGCCTTCGAAGAGATCAAGCTTGGACGAGGCCGGATGGCCGTCCAGAATGCCGTCCGGCTTGGCGATGGATACCGCCGGCAGCGTGTCGTTCTGGATGTCGTTGTACAGATCGTTGATGTCCTGGTTGTTCGCGCGCAGCTTGGGATCGGTCATCACCTGCGTGGAATACAGGAACGGGTTGCAGATGTTGCAGAACGTGCCTGCCTCACCGTTCTCCTTGCCATTGCCCCAGCCTTCGCCGTAGTACTTCCATGACACGTGGTGGCGCGACAGCAGCAGCGCGAGGTTGTCCTGGCGCGACGGCGGAATGGTGAACAGGTTGGCACCCAGCGGCGCCGGCGTGCCGTCACCGAGGTAACCCGGGTTGTAGTTGTTCACCAGGTAGTAGGCGTTGCGCTTGCAATCGGTGCCGTGGAACGTACGGTACGGCAGCGATTTCAGATAGTCCTTTACCGCGGCGACGCCCGGCTGCGTGTCGTCCGCACAGTTGACGTACGAACCGCCGCCGTAACCGTCCTGCACGTACCAGTTGTTGGTGCCCGGCTGCGTATCGGGGTTCTCGATCTGGTTGGACGGCGGCACGGCAGGGTTGCCATTGCCGTCGGCGTAATAGATCAGGTCGCCGTAGCCCAGCATGATGTGGTTGGCGCCCGTGCCACCCATCACCGACTGGTGGAAGTTGTCGCTGAGCGTGTACGTGCGCGCCAGTTCGGCGAAATAGGGTGCATCGCCCTGGGCCATGTTGAGGAACTGCATGGCGGTGGAGCCTTCGCCCGTAGTCTGCTCGTTGAAGTTGGCCGGCAGCGGCTTGCCGTTGGTGCCGGCGCCAATGCTGGTTTCCACCCACGGGAACAGGTCATTGCGGCAACCACTGGGGTTCTTTGCGGTGGCGGCGTGCACGTCGCAGTCGAGCTGCTGCCACATCTGGAAGAAACGGTGTACGGGACTGTTGGCGTAATCGTCATAGTTGAGCGAAGCATGCATGTCCACCGGTGCATTTGGCAGCTGCGCAGGGAAACGTGTGTCCACGACCCCGTTGGGCAGACCTGTGCCGCCGTTGGCCAGTTCGCCGTAAGCCGCATCGGGCAGACCCGGCTCCACAGCTTGTGCCTGCGCCGCCGAAGCGAAGGGCGCTTGCGTCGGTGCACCGCCAGTGTTCATGGCGGGCAGCAGCGGGTAGGCGCTGGTGCGTGTTGGCGCGAGCGCGAACTTGCCTGTGCTGCTGGCCTGCCACTGCTGGCTCGCGGCCACATTGGGGCCCGGCGTGCCGTCGGCATTGACGATGCCTTTGGACAAGAGGTTATCGACGCTCTCGCCCTTGGGCGGCGTGTACGTCGCATAGACGTGGTCAAAGGTGCGGTTTTCACCGATCAGCAGGATCACGTGCTTGATCGGCGTCTTGGTGCGATCGCTGTGGTCATCGCCATCGCCTGGCTTATGCAGCACGGTGACGCCTCCCGGTAGTCCCGAGCGATCACCGACGGCTGCGGCAGGAACCTTGTCTCGGAAATTGGCATCCTGATCGGTGGTGGTGTTCTGTGCGTTGACGACACCGGCCAGACCGGCGGCGAGTGTGCCAATGACAAACGGCAAGAGCCGCTTGCGAACATGCGTCATAGACATGACTTCGATCTCCTGCAGTCACCCAGTGTGGGCTGCAATCGAGTGGACCCCCTGATTTGGCCTGCGCGCTTGCGCAACGATGTGCTCAGGCCGGCGCGGAGTCTGGTCCGCGCGGATGACGCTTCCTTGGCACTTCTGCGACAGCCATGGCGCGGAAGATGACAATGCGGCGACGGCGCAAGTGCTTGCGCATCAGGAGAAAGTGCGAGGCTCGCAGTTTGTTGGAGCGGACCCGATGCGCGATTGCGATGCCGCGGTGTTTCCGCAAGAAATCACTTGTGCGAAAGTCCAAGCGATGTGGGAAAACCGCGCACTGCGTCGTGTATGGCATGTGACGGTCGCGCACAGGGTGCGCTCCTACAGAGGTGTCGTTACGCTGGAAGCAACTGGAAAGGCCGCATCATTTCGTTGTCTTCGTGCTCGAGCAGGTGGCAATGCCACACGTAACGGCCGGGCTCACCCTCGAAACGCGCGATGATGCGCGTGACCATGCCGGGGTCGGCGCGCACGGTGTCCTTCCAGCCCATCTCGTGCGGCGGCGGCGGTTGCGCGGGGCCGGTGTATTTGAGCGTCTTCGTCGCGTTCCAGACGAACAGGTCGAACGGCCGCCGCTCAAGTACCTGGAAACGCACCAGGTGCAGATGCATCGGGTGCACGTCGCCAGTGAGATTCACCAGGCTCCAGATTTCCACGCTGTTTTGTCGCGGGTTTTCGGTGATGGGCGCGGACCAATGCTTGCCACCAAGCATCATCATCATCGGATTGCCGCCGGCATCGTCCTGCTCGCCGAGGCTCAGCACGCGGTCGCGCACCGCGCTGGCTGGCGCGATGCGTTCGATGTCACGCAATGTCGCCGGCAACACGCTGGTATCAGGGCGGCCGCGATCGCGCACGCGAAATTCCAGGATCGCTTCCGATTGCTGGCGTAGCTGCACGCGCTTGCCATCCATGCCGGCGAAATCCACCACCACGTCCACACGCTCGGCGGGGTACAGCTCCACCCGTTGGCGCGGTAGCGGTGCGGCGAGCAAGCCCTGGTCACTGCCAATCTGATGGAACGGCTGGCCGCTGGACAGCGATAGCTCATAAAAGCGTGTGTTGGCGGCGTTGATCAAACGCAATCGATAGCGTCGCGGCTCGACCTCGAAGAACGGATAGAGCTTGCCGTTGCACAGGATCGCGTTGCCGTGGCATTCGGATACCCATGGCGCTTCTGGATCGTCAGACACCGGGTAATAGAGTTGTCCGTCCTTGGCGATCAGGCGGTCGCAAAGGATCAATGGCAGGTCGCATTCGTCGGCTGGCAGGCCTAGCGCGTGCTCCGCGGGCTCGCGCACGATGAACGCGCCAAGCAAGCCGGCGTAGATGTTCAGCCGCGTAATGCCCATGGCGTGGTCGTGGTACCACAGCGTGGCCGCGTCCTGTGCGTTGGGATAGTGATAGACGGCCGAACGTCCCGGCGCGAACCAGTCTTCCGGATAGCCATCGCTGCCGGCGGGAGCGCGCGCGCCATGCACGTGCGCGACCGTGCGCACTTCCGGCTTGCTGCGCTCGGCGCCGTGGATGTTGTGATCGATCGGCAGGAAGTGGTGATCGGGGAGGGCGTTGATCCACTCCACCAGCATCGGCTCGTTTCGGGTCGCTTCCAGCGTGGGCCCGGGAAACGAGGCGCCGTATCCCCACATGGGCGTGGGTGGCAGGTCGCGATGCAGCTGCGTGTTGAAGGCACGCATTTCCATCCGATAGATCGGCAGCTGTTGGCCCGGATAGGCCGGATGCGAACGTTGTCCGACGGCTTTTGCCACCGGCGGTATCGGCAACGCATCGACAAACCGCTCCAGCGTCACCGGATTGACCAGCGGTACCTTCGGCGCAGCGAGCTGTGGCATCGCCATGCGAGGCATGCCCGCATCCATCGACACAGGGGCCGCCCACGCCAGCAGGCCCAGGTCGGCAGCAGCAGCGACGCCGACCATATCCGCCAGGCCACGCAGGAAACGACGACGCGAAAGACTCACGCGATGACGCCCATGCCGGGCCGGCGTTGGAAAGTAGCGGCTGCCATGGCGTTACACGTTAAGAATCGCCGATGACAACCACGTGGCAGCTCAAGGTCCTACACGCCAAGCTCCAACCGGTCAGCCCGCGGCTTCGACCGGCTTGGGCGCGCCGATACTGCGTAGCGCCGGATTGGTCAGGCAGCTCAGGGCAATGGCCGTGAGAATCAAGCCGGCGCCGGCGAACAAGGTGGGCAGGCTGATGATCTTTAGCAGGGTACCCGCCAACGCAGCCGATACCGGCCCAAGGCCCATGAACGTGAACATCAGCAGGCTCATGGTGCGCCCCATCATTTCGCGCGATACACGCTGCTGGATCCAGCTGATGATGGCGATCTGGGCGATCCCCGCCAGCACGCCGGTGGCGGCCAGGAGGACAGCTCCGCTCCAGGTGCTGTGGACCCAGCCCAGCATGACCAGTCCCAGGCCGGCGACGCTGTCGATGCACAGCACCAACAGGCCGAGTCGACCCCGTATGAGCCGCGCGGCCAGCTTCGAGAGAAACCCTCCCACCACCATGCCGCCGCCATTGGCCGTCATCAGGATGCCCAGCGAGGCCGCGCCGAGGTCCAGCCGCGTGTCTGCCAGCACCGGCAGGCCCACCTGGATCGGGCCACCGACGAAGACCGTGACAGCGCCCACGTAGAGGATGAACGCGCGCAGCGGCACGTCGGCCCACACCTCACGAACGCCCTCGGCCACGGCCGCCAGCACGCTGCCCTGGGTACGCCGGGGATGATCGTCCGTATGGAGTCGGATCATCATCAGCGAGCCCAACGAGGCGAGGAAACTCACCGCATCGATGCCGAAGGCGAGGCCCAGGCCATGTGCATCCGCCGGACCACGGGCAGCGGCGGCGTGTGCTCCTGTGCCGATCACCAGGCCAGCCAGCAGCGGCCCTACGAACACACTCAATTGGCGCATGCCCATCATCAGTGCGTTGGCAGAGGCGAGTTGGGTGGGCTCCATCAATTGCGGGAGGATCGATGAGGACGCCGGATACGCAAAAGCCGTCGACAAGCCGATGCCCAGTGCAATCGCATAGACCATCGTCATGTTGATGCCGCCGATCCACACCAGCAGCGCCAACAGGCTTACCAGCAAAGCGTTGGCACCACGGGCACCGAGCAGCACCCGCCGTGGCGACATGCGATCCACTACGGCGCCACCGATCAACATGAAGATCGCCCGCGGCAGCGCCATGGCCGCCAGCACCAGGCCCAGTGCCGCCGGGTCACCGGTGAGCTTGAGCACCAGCCATGGCAGCGCCACCAGCGTGAACTGGTCGCCCAGCGCCGATACAGTGCTGCCGCCAAAGAGCAGTCGGAAATTACGATTGGCCAGTACCGAGCCTTGTGTCGCGGTTTGCATCAACGTGTCCTTACGCGGCGTACCGGAGACGGTTCGCCTTGATGATGGCTAAGTTGGGAAGGCGAATTCCGCCGTGATGCTTCAATCCACCGAAGCGGGCACGCCCTGTCCAGTGGTCGGTGCTTGCTGGCCTGCCACCGATGCCTTGTCGGCCGATGTATCGATGGGCGTGGACAGCATGTGCGCGCGTCGCCATCCACCCCACTTGTAGTAGCCCATCGCCATCAACATCGAGGCGAGCGAGCCGAGCGGGAAGCTCCACCAGATCGAATCGGCACCGATGCTTGGCGCCAACAGCAGCGCGAAAGGCGGACGGAACAGCCACATCGAGATGAACAGAATGATCAGTGGCGGCATCACCGCACCCGTGGAACGCACCACACCGAACAGTACAAAAGTGACGCCGAAAAACATGAAGGACCACACCGCGATGCCGTTCAAGTGCTGCGCCAGCGCCAGCGCCTCGCCATCGTTGGGCAGGAACAGGTTGAGCGCGGCATGGTTGAACAGGTAGATCAACGCGATCAGCGCGCCGCTGAGCAGGAAGTTGTACAGCACGCCGACCTTGGTGATGCGACTGACGCGATCCCACAGTTTCGCGCCCACGTTCTGCGCCGCCATTGACGACACGGCGGCACCGATCGCCATCGCCGGCATTTGCACGTAAGTCCACAACTGCGTGGCTGCGCCGTAGGCAGCGGTGGTCTTGGAGCCGTAGCTGTTGACCATGTGGATCATGATCATCGCGGAGGTTGAGATCACGATCATCTGCAGGCCCATCGGCAGGCCCTTGAACACGAGCGAACGCAGGATGGCTGTATCTGGCCGCAGGAAGCGCAGCTCGCCGCGCGTGAGGCGAAGGAAGTGCTTGCGCGCATAGAGCGTCGAGAGCAGCGCGACCAGGGCCACGCTCTGCGCGATCAATGTCGAGGTTGCCGAACCGGCGATGCCCATGCGCGGAAACGGTCCCACGCCAAAGATCAGCAGCGGGTTGAGTACGATATCCAGCAACACCGACAGGCCCATGAAGACGAACGGCGTGCGCGAGTCGCCCGCGCCGCGCAGCGTCATCATCAGGAAGGCGTAGAAGTACATCGACGGCACGGCGATGAAGATGATGCGCAGGTACGGCACGGCGAAGGCTTGCGCATCGAGCGGCGTACCCAGTGCACGAAGCATCCACGGCGTACCGAAGTAACCACAGATCGCCACCATGATCGACACGGCCACGAAGAACGTCACGCCCGTGCCCACCACGCGCTTGGCTTCCAGCATGTTGCGCGCGCCCAGGCTCTGGCCGATGAGGATGGTGCAGGCCATGCTCAGCCCGAATACGGCGCCCAGCAGCAGGAACAGGATCAGGTTGGCATTGCTCACCGCCGTGAGCGCCGCTTCGCCCAGGTAGTGGCCGATCCACATCGCATTGACGGAGCCGTTAAGCGACTGCAGCACGGTGCTGCCCAGGATCGGCAACGCGAACATCAGCAAGGTTCGGGCGATCGGGCCTTGGGTGAGCATCGGTTGCCTTGCGGCGAAGGATGACATTCGTATGGATTCCGCAGTGAGAGTGAGAGAGAGACGTTGGGGACGATGTCAGCCGATGGCGCTATCGGCCCATGCCGTCGCTGCGAGTCGACGCACATGCTCGCGCACATCGGCCGGCCATGCATCGGTCAGTTCGGCGAAGCGGTCGCGCTCCTGGCGCCAGAACGCACGCGAGGCTTCTTCATGGTTTGGCAGATTGCCGGTGATCGCCAGCATGAAGCGATCGACCGCCTCACCCGCCTGACGCGCATGGTCGCGACCACGGCTGTTGCGCCGCGCTTCTTCCACCAGTCGCCGCAGGGTGGCGGACGCGCCGCCAGGCTGAGCGGCGAGCCAGTCCCAATGTCGCGGCAACAGGGTGACTTCGCGCGGCACCACGCCAAGCTTGGGCCGGCCTGGCCCACCGCGGACAGGGGCGGCATCTGCCTGCGCTTGTGCCGGCAGGCGCGCCAGCACCTCGTCCGGACTGCCGCGCAGATCAACCTCGACCTGCCGGCTGCTGTGGTCGTCAAAAATCAGCACCGGCCCGGCCACACCGGCGTCGACCGCTTGTTTGGTGGCGAGGACAACGCCGGCCAGCGCGCCGCTGGCGATGCGGCGGTGGCCATCAAAGGCGGTGCACGTGGATGCCTCGGGCAATGACATGATTTCATCCGGGTATTATTTGTTCGGTATTTTGCCCGGATAAAAATGGTGCCGTCAACCGGCTTCGCGAATGGCGCGCTAAAGTGCGCGCCTGTCTGTTCCCGCTGTTGCACCCTTCATGGTCATCCACCCCGCCCACCGCCCGCTGCGGCTGATGCTGTTCACCCTGCGCGGCTCGATCGTCTCGGTGATCTGGAGGCGGGTGCTTGCCATGATGGTGCTGGCCACGCTGGTGGTGCTGCTGGAACGCCGGCTGCCGCATACCGGCGTGGAGCTGGGCGCCGTGCCGCTGACCCTGATGGGCCTGACGCTGGCGATCTTCCTGGGCTTTCGCAACAGCGTGGCCTATGAGCGGTGGTGGGAGGCGCGCGCCCTGTGGGGTGAACTGCTGATCGTGCTGCGTAATCTGGCGCGACAGACCACCAGCCTGCCCGACGGGTTGCCGCGTGAGGAACAGCGCCTGCGGGTTCATCGCCTGATCGCTTTCGCACATGCCTTGCGCCATCAACTGCGTGGCACCCCGGGGCAGCCGGAGCTGGCGCGCTGGTTGCCGCCAGCCGAGGCGGCCGCACTGGCTGACTCGCCCAATCCACCCAATGCCTTGTTGGGTTTGATCGGCGAGAGCTTTGCGCAATTGCGACGCGACGGTCGACTCGACGCCATCCTGCTCGCCAGCATCGACACGCAGCTCACGCGCATGTCTTACGTGCTCGGCGGCTGCGAGCGCATCCAGGGCACACCTATTCCGTTCGCTTACATCCTGCTGCTGCATCGCACGGTCTACATGTATTGCCTGCTGCTGCCGTTCTGCCTGGTGGGTAGTGTCGGTTGGGCCACACCTCTGATGGTGGGCGTGCTGTCCTACACCTTCTTCGGCCTGGACGCGCTGGGCGACCAGATCGAAAGCCCGTTCGATCGCCTGCCCAATGACCTGGCGCTGGACGCCATGTGCCGCAACATCGAGATCAACCTGGGCGAATTGCTGGGCGACACCGAGCTGCCCGAGCAGCTGCAGCCGGTGGATGGCGTACTGCTTTAAATTCGCCTCGATTTTCGGCCCTTTTTCCGCATTTTCCGCGTGGACTTCACGCGCATTGAGACAAGCTGTAAGCCCCTTCCTGGACGAGGGGGAGCAAGAGCGCAAGCACCGCCCGCGCAACGCACTGTTGACTAGATTCGACCTATTTCTAGTACCGAACAGTGCAGTAAATAAATAAACTACGCGGTGCACGAATCTTTCTCCCCAAGCCAAGAAGAACAGCACATGCGACTCCCCCTTTTGCGCAGCGTTGCCGCACTAACCCTGTTGGGTCTTTCCGCCACCGCAGTGGCCGACACCCGTATTGAAGTCGAGGGTGGCCGCAGCGACTCCGACGGTTACGGGACCAACACAGCCTTCATCGAAGCGGTGTTTAGCGAGCACCGTATCGGCCACAGCAACTTCAGCTGGGCGCCCGACGTCTCCGCCGGCTATATCGACGGCCGCAACGTGGCGCGCTACGGCAACTCCGTGTCAGACAACATCTGGCTGGTCGCCGGTGGCGCCCGTTTCCGCATGGGCGGCGATGGCGATTGGTATCACCACCTGTTCTGGACGGCACAGGTCGCGGCGCAGAAGGGCCGCACCATGGCGCTAAGCAGTGCGGGCGAATTCGTCAATTCCGTAGGCTGGCAAGGCAATCACTGGACTTTCCAGCTGCGCCACATCTCCAACGCCGGGCTCGACGGCCCCAATCGCGGCGAGACAATGGCGCTGGTTGGTCTCGCGTTCGATCTCTAGAATTCAACGACCACGGAAACAACAACGGCCCCGAAAGGGGCCGTTGTTGTTTGGACGTCCAAACAAACTAGTGACCGCCGGCTGCCGGCCCGGCCTTCGCCGAGAACGGCGGGCGCGCCATCCATACCACCACGATCAGGCCGAAGAACACCCAGCCCAGCATGTGGAACACCTCGTTGAACGAAATCTGATAGCCCTGCTGCGTGATCAACTGTTCCAGCAACGCATTGCTCGCCGGCCCGGTCACGCCGGCCGCCTGCAACGTCGCCTGCGCGGACGGGTCGTAGGGCGTGATGTGTTCAGTGAGGTGCGCGTGATGCACGATGGCGCGGTGATCCCACAGGAAGGTGGTGAGCGAGGCGGAGAAGCTGGCGCCCAGCGTACGCAGGAAGGTCGCCAGGCCTCCACCCGAGGGGATCTCGTGGGGCTGCAAGTCCGATAGCAGGATGGTCGTCACCGGCATGAAGAACAACGCCACGCCCAGGCCCTGCAAGAACTGCACGCCAGCTACATGCATGAAGTCGATCTGCAGGAAGAAATCCGAGCGCATGAAACACGTGATGCCCATCACCAGGAACGCGCACGAGGCGAGCAGACGCATGTCGGTGCGGTTGGCGTACTTGCCCACCAGGAAGGTCAGCATTACCGGCAGGATGCCCAGCGGCGCCGCGGCGAAACCGGCCCAGGTCGATGTGTAGCCCACGTTCCGCTGCAACCACTGCGGCACCAGCAGGCCGATGGCGAAGAACGCTGCATAGGCCAGCACCAGCGAAATGGTGCCAATGCGGAAGTTGCGATGACGCAGCAAGCGCAGGTTGACGATGGGATCATCGTCGGTGAGTTCCCAGATCAGGAAGATGGCCAATGCAATGGCCGACACCACGCTGGTAATCACGATGAACGACGAGTTGAACCAGTCTTCGTCGTTGCCCTTGTCCAGCACGACCTGCAACGCTCCCACGCCGACGATCAGCGTGATCAGTCCCACGTAGTCCACCTTCGGACGCGAGGTGGTATCCACGCGCAGCTTCATCTGGTTGGCGACAACCATGCTGGCGAAGATGCCGATCGGCACGTTGACGAAGAAGATCCACGGCCACGAATAGTTGTCGGTGATCCAGCCGCCGAGGATCGGTCCGGCGATCGGCGCCACCACCGTCACCATCGCCAGCAGCGCCAGCGCCATGCCGCGTTTGGCCGGTGGATAGATCGAGATCAGCAGGCTCTGCGTGATCGGGTACATCGGTCCGGCCACCGCACCCTGAATGGCGCGGAACAGGATCAGCATCGGCATGCTTTGCGCAAGGCCGCACAGCAACGAGGCGATCGAAAACAGCAGCGTTGACCAGATGAACAGCTTCACCTCGCCGAAACGACGATTGAGGAAGCCCGTCAGCGGCAACGCGATGGCCGTGCTCACGGCAAAGGACGTAATGACCCAGGTGCTCTGGTTGACGCTCACGCCAAGGTTGCCGGCAATCGTCGGCAGCGACACGTTGGCGATCGTTGTATCGAGCACCTGCATGAAGGTCGCCAACGAGAGGCCGACCGTAGTCAGCGCCAGGTTGGGTGGACGAAATTCACTGCTCATTGCACGGATAACCTGAAGAGGTAAGAGGCGCGCCGGCCGCAACCGGCGCGAACTGCTGCTTACTGCTTGCCGTGGGTGTCGCCGGCCATGTTGGCGTGGATGATCTCGGCGATCAGGCCATCAGCCTTGGCCAGCTGCTGCTGGTACACATCGGTGTTGAACGCCGGCTGGGTGGGTGCCTGCTTGGCGAGCAGCGCGCCGCTCTGGTCATGCAGGTTCACGTCCACCTTGGTCGACAGGCCGATGCGCAGCGGGTGCTCTTCCAGCTGCTTGGGATCGGTGAAGAACACACGGACCGCCACGCGCTGAACGATCTTGATCCAGTTGCCGGTGGCGTTCTGCGCTGGCAGCAGCGAGAAGGCGCTGCCCGTGCCCACGCCCAGGCTCTGCACCTTGCCCTTGTAGGTCACCGAACCGCCGTACACGTCGGCGCGGATCTCCACCGGCTGACCGATGCGCATCTTGTTGAGCTGGGTTTCCTTGAAGTTGGCATCGATCCACACCTCCTTCAGCGGCACCACGGCCATCAGCGGCGTACCTGGCGCCAGGCGCTGACCCAGCTGCACCGAACGCTTGGCCACGTAGCCGTCCACCGGCGCGATGATCGAGGTGCGCACGTCGTCGAGGTAGGCAGCGCGCAGCTTGGCTGCGGACGTCTGGACGTCCGGATGCGAAGCGACCACGGTGTCGTCCACCAGCACCTTGTTGGTCTGAAACTGCTGTTGTGACGAGGTCAATGCGCTCTGCGCGGACGTGAGCGCATCCATGGCGTGCGACAGTTCTTCGGCCGAGATGGCGCCGGTCTTGGCCAGATCGCGGCGACGGCTGTAGTCGGCCTGCGCCTTGTCCACGGCTACCTTGCGCGCGGCCACTTCGGCCTGAGCACCACTGACGTTGCTGTACAGGCCGCGCACCTTGCGAACGGTACTGGCGAGGCTGGCTTTGGCCTGAGCCAATGCGATGTCGGCATCGGCCGGGTCGAGCTTGACCAGCACGTCACCGGCATGGACCAGGTCGCCATCATCGGCGCCGATGGTGATCACCGAACCGGGCACCTGCGGAGTGATCTGCACGATGTTGCCGTTGACGTATGCGTCATCGGTACCTTCGTACCAGCGACCTTCAAAGAAGTACCACAGCCCCCAGCCAATGGCGGCGAGCACCACGACGGCGCCAAGCACACGCAGCAGGAAGCCGCGGCGGTTCTTCGGGGGTTGAACGGCGGCAGTGTTGTCGGCCGCGAGTGGGGTCTGGCTAGACATGGGGGGTGCCTTCAGAGCGAATGTTCAGAGGAAGATTGGACGACCACGTCGGCCGCGCCCGCCTGCGGGCGGAAACCGCCGCCGAGGGCCTGGATGAGTTGCACGGACACGTCGACCTGCAGTGCCTTGAGTTCTGCCATGTGCTGCTGCGCACCGAGGAGCTGCTGACGCACGATCAGCGCCTCCAGATAGCTGCCGACGCCCGCCTTGTAGCGCTGCTCGGACAGTTGCCAGGCCTGCGTGGCGGCATCGACTGCGCGCTGCTGGGCGGCGACCTGTTCCTTCGCGGACTGCACGGCGTCGTAGTCGTCGGCGACTTCGTTCACTGCGCGCACCAGCGTCTGGTTGTACTGGGCCACGACTTCGTCGTATTGCGCGTCCCTGCCGGCGAGGTTCGAGCGCAGGCGGCCGCCATCGAAAATCGGCAGGCTCAGCGACGGACCAAAGGTGTAGAAGCGCGCCGGCAGCTGCAGCGGGTTGATGCTGCCGAAGGCGGCGACGCCAGCCATGGCGCTGAT
Source organism: Dyella sp. OK584 (assembly GCF_057787755.1). Taxonomy (NCBI): domain Bacteria; kingdom Pseudomonadati; phylum Pseudomonadota; class Gammaproteobacteria; order Lysobacterales; family Rhodanobacteraceae; genus Dyella; species Dyella sp. OK584. Next base: position 1,114,687 of record NZ_CM173542.1, on the reverse strand, counting down.
GCTGACGTTCGGCAGGAACTCGGTCTTGGCAACCTTGATTTCCTTGCCTGCCGATTCGACACGCCAGCGCGCGGCGACCAGGTCGGGGCGGTGGCCGAGCAGTTCGGTCGGCAGATCCGCCGGCACCGACAGCGCGGCCGGCTCAAGCGCCTGCGGACGAGTGATGTCCAGGCCGCGGTCCGGGCCCTTGCCCAACAGCACCGACAGCTGCGAACGTGCGGCGTCGATGGCGCGGCTGGCCGCGGCAAGGCGCTGGTCGGCGTTGGCGACCTCGGTCTCGTTCTGCTTCAGCTGCAGCTGGTTGTCGATGCCGGCGGCCACGCGTTGCTGGGTCAGCTGACGCGCGGTGGTGGCGCGCTCACCCTCGGCCTTGGCCACATCCTGCTGGGCGTACGCATAAGCGAGCTGCACGTAGGCGCGGGCCACGTTGGTGGACAGCTCGATGCGCGCCGCCTGCGTTTCGATTTCGGCGGCATGCTGCTGACCGACGGCGGCTTCCCATGCAGCACGCTTGCCGCCCCACAGGTCCAGGCCCCAGCTGAAACCGACCCGGGCGTCCTTGAACCAGGTGAAGTGGCCACCGCCCAGTTCCGGCGGTGCAGCGGTCAGCGGCAGGCGCTGGCCGATCACATTGGCGCCGGCGTTGACGGTGGGGCCGCGCTCGGCGTCAGCCGCACCCGACTCGGCCTGCGCCTGGCGGGCGCGTGCATCGGCCATGGCGAGGGTCGGATTGTCCTTCAGGGCTTCGGCGATCAGCGTGCTGAGCTGCGGATCGCCCAGACCGGTCCACCAGTCATCGGCGGGCCAGGCGGCCGGGGAGAGCGTGGCGCCGGACAGGCTGCGATCGCTTTTCAGCGTGGACGCATCAGTCAGTGTGCCTTCCGGGTGAAGGCCACCGCTGCTGACACAACCTGCCAGCGCGAGGGTAAGGCCGGTGGCTGCCGCAAGGAGTTGCAGACGCATGGGCGTGGCTTCCAGAAAAATGAAACGGTTCAGGTCTTGTCGCGGAGCGCCTTGAGCACGCGCTCCAGATAATCGCGAAGCTGCTCGCGTTCGGTCGTATCCAGTGCCCGCTGCGCAGCTTCCAGCACACGGTCATTGCACGGCGTCATCTGGCGCCAGGTGGATGCACCCAACGCCGTCAGCTCGATGCGCAGCGCACGGCGATCCTGCTCGTGCGGCTGGCGGCGCAGCAGGCCACGGCCTTCCAACTGGTCGAGCTGGCGCGTCATGGCACCACCATCGAGTTCCACCGCCCGAGCCAGCTCGCTGGCCGACATCGTTCCCATCAGTGCCAGACGCTTGAGTATCAGGAACTGGGTAAAGCGCAGATCTACGCCGGATGCCTGCAGTTCGGTCTCCATGGCACGGACCAGTTCGCTGCGCACCATGCCAACCAGCACGCCGATGCTGTCTTTCTGCAGGGAAATGGGTGGCTTCGAGGGGTTCATGAGCCGCGCATTCTATTGCCGAAATAATATTTGTCAAGGCAAATATGTTTTGGGCTTATTTTGTCCAGGCAAATTCTGCCGTGCCTAACCCGGCAGGGTGGCGAGCTCGTCCTCCAGCCAGGCCCGCAGCGCTGGTTCGCGGACTTCAAACAGCTCGAATACACCCAGCGCCCGCAGCGCAGGCAGCAGCGCCAGCAAGCGCGGCTCCATTGCACGACGGGCCGCTTCCGGCATCGCCGGGTCGAGCATCTGGTGGGCGCAGGCCACGAAGGCCTCCAGCGGAGACGTCTGGCTTTCGGCGCCGGGGGCGCGGGCAAAGATCGTCGACATGGTCAGGCTCTCTCCCTTGGGGCACCCGTGGTGCTCCGCTTGCTCAAATGAGGACTCGTCTAGGCGTGCGGGCGTGACACCGCCAGTTCAACCGGCCAAACGTCATGGATCGTCAAAACACGCACCGCGAGCATGAGTCCGACGCGCGAGCGTCCCGTTTTTCGACACCGCGGGCGGCGGCAGCGCTGGGGAAACGGGTCCGCATGATTGAGCAGGCAGCCGGATTACTGTTAGCGTTATTTGGTCAAATTTTGTCGAGAACCGGCCATGGGCCATGTTGCCGAACACCAAGAGCTCGAGTTCCACGCGATGATCGAGCGCACCGATGGACCGTCGGTGATCGCCTATTGGACCGAAGGCGAAGCCGCCAGCGAATACAACGAGGGCACGCGCGAGTACGGCTGGCACTCCCATGCGCGCGGGCAGTTGTACTGCGTGGAGAGCGGACTGGTGCACGTACGCACGGCGCAGGGCTCCTGGCTGTTGCCGCCCCACCGCGCCGGCTGGATGCCGCCGGGTGTGGAGCACACCGTCACCATCAGCGGCTCCATGACCGGCTGGGGCGTGTTCGTGACGCCGCCCGAATGCGGCTGCCTGCCCACCGAACCCTGCGTCATCGGCGTCACTGAACTGATGCGCGCGCTGGTGCGCCGCGCCAGTTCATGGGTGTGGGAAACGCAACTGGATGAAAGCCAGGAACGTCTGACCACGGTGTTGCTGGAAGAAATCCGCCTCGCACAGCGCGAACCGCTGCACTTGCCGATGCCTGTCGATCGCCGCGCGCTACGCATCGCCGTCGCGTTGATCGAACGACCGGAGGACAACCGCGGCCTGGAGGAGTGGGCCGCGTGGGCGGGCCTGTCGCCGCGCAGCCTCAGTCGCCTGTTTCGAAGCGAAACGGCGTTGAGCTTTGCGCAATGGCGGCAGTTGGCGAGGTTGTCGCGCGGATTGGAACGACTGGCCGATGGCGAAGCGGTATCGGCGGTGGCGGACGCGCTGGGCTATGCGAGCGTCAGCGCGTTCGTGGCGATGTTCCGCAGGAGTTTCGGGCAGCCACCGGCGAGGTATTTTGCGGCGCAGGCGTCGGGCTAGCGCTTCTGCTTCCTCTCCCCGCTGGGGAGAGGATTGAGGTGAGGGGTGGGTGCTTGCGGGAAGGCTTGAAAGAGCCGGCTTTGACGCGACGCCTTCGCAAGATTGGCCACTCACCCCAACCCTCTCCCCGGAGGGGAGAGGGAGCGAAGAGCGGGCTTCGCTTAAGTCCTCAGTACTTCGATGCGTTGCGGTGTAGCCGCGGCCTTTGAGGTAGCACCTCGCGCGGCCGAAACCCTCTGTGGCCAACGCTTGTATTCCGCATATCGCTGTGAGCCCTTAAGGCCATTTTCTTTGGGTTACTTTTCTTTTGGGCCAGCAAAAGAAAAGTGACTCGGTCGTCCCACGGGGACTAGCTTCGCGTCGCCGGCAGGCGATCGAAACGCCCGCTGCGTAAGCGGCAAGCTGGCGGAAGCGTCGAACCAAGAACGAAAGTCACTGGATCCCAGCTTTCGCTGGGATGACGAATAGGAGAGGCAGAGGCAAGGCCGGATGTGCGCAGGGCGCGCATCCTACTGAGATAGATGCGAGCACCCGCCCTTTACCACCTTCAGGTGACTCACCCCAACCCTCTCTCCCTCGGGGACTACCTTCGGGTCGCCCGGAGGGGAGAGGGAGCGCGACTGCTTACTGACGAACCGGCTTCACATACGTATTGAACAGCTCATCAATACGACGGTATTCGTCATACCACGAGTCCGGATGCACGAAGCCGTGGCGCTCCATCGGATACAGCGAAATCCAGAAGTTGTTCTTGTGCAGCTCGATGAAGCGCTGATACATGCGCACGGTGTCGCTGGCCACCACGTTGTCGTCGATCAGGCCGTGCTGCATAAGCAGCGGATCCTGCAGCTTGTCGGCATAGGTGATTGGCGAGCTGGTCGCGAACGCTTCCGGGTCGATCTGCGGGTCGTTGAGGATGTTGGACGTGTACTCGTGGTTGTAGCTGGTCCAGTCGGTGACGGGACGAAGCGCCGAACCCGCCGCGAATTCGCCCGGTGCGCGCAGCAGCGACATCAGCGTCATGAAGCCGCCGTAGCTGCCGCCGTACATGCCCACGCGACGTGAGTCCACGCCGTGGTTCTTCACCAGCCACGCCTTGCCGTCGAGCAGGTCTTCCAGTTCCGGATGACCCATCTGGCGATAAATGGCGGTGCGCCAGTCGCGGCCGTAGCCGTCCGACGCGCGGTAATCCATGTCCAGCACCACGTAGCCCTGCTGCACGAGCAGGTTGTGGAACATCTGCTCGCGGAAGTAGTTGGAGTACGACAGCGTGACGTTCTGCAGGTAGCCCGCGCCGTGCACGAAGATTACCGCCGGACGCGAAGCTGCCTCGCCGGCATCGGCCAGGCCGTAGTACTTCGCCCAGACGGTACCTGCGCCATGCGAGGACGGCACGGCCACGATCTGCGGCTGGATCCATGAGTGTGCAGTGAACTCCGGCTTCATGGTGTTGGTGAGTTCGCGTGGCGCACCGCCCGCTGCATCCTGCACGGACAACTGCGCCAACACGTAGGGCGCCGAATGCAGCACCGCCAGCTGGCGGCCGTCCGGCGACAACGCGAAGTCGTCCATGCCCTGGTACTGGGTGATGCGAGCGAGCGCGCCGCCAGCGGTGGGCACGCGGTACACGTCATAGCTGTACGGCGCGACCTGGTTGGTGCGCACATAGAACCACTGACCGTCCTCGCTCAGCACCGGATGACTCACTTCGAACTTGCCGGACGTGAGCGCCTTGGCCTTGCCGCCCAGGCTCATGCCGTAAAGCTGCGAATAACCGGTTTCCTCGCTCAGGTACCACAGCGTGCGACTGTCCTTGAGCCAGCCGAAATCGTTGAAGTTCCAGTTGATCCAGGCCTTGTCGGTGAGGCGGTGCTGGTTCACCAGTGCGTGCTTGTCGAAGTCCACGCTGGCGATCCAGCGATCCTTGTTGTCGATGGCACGCAGCTGCACGGCCACATTCTGGCCGTCGTCGCTCCACACGATGCCGCCGCCACCGCCGTCGTCGGCGTTGGAAACGATGCGCACGGCGCGCACGTCAGGCGCCTTGATCATCTTCGCTTCGTCAGCCTTGCCGTCCTTCTCCAGCGCGGCGATGGCCTTGCCGCGCAGATCCTTGAGCGGATCGTCCTTGATGCCGGGCAAGCTGTCGGTCTTGAGCGGATAGAACTTCGCCGCCTTCAGATCCACCAGCACCAGCGACTGCGGCGCGGGATCGTCGCGGCCCACGTAGCTGCGTGTTTCCTGCTGCTCGGCGTAGCCGGACTCGGTGACGTAATGGGTGACCTCCGGCTTCTTGCCGCCCTTGGCGCCCTTGGGCTTGGTCACCACCAGCATCCAGCGACCATCGGGCGACAGTTCGGTATCCGCCGGCTCGCCACCTTCGCCCAGGTAGATCGGCTTGGGCGCACGGCCCGGATCGGCTGCGGTCAGTGCGTCGTCATTGGCACGCTGGGCGTCCTTGTCGGACTTGTTCTCGCGCAGCGACTTGAACATCTCCATCTGCTGGCGGCCGAGCGCGTCTGGCTGCTTGGCCTGCGGATCGTCGACAAAACGCAGCACCGCCGCCGGTGCGCTTACGCCGCTGATGAGGTCGTAGACGAACCAGTTGTTGCCCTGGCGGTACTGCAGCGTGCGGCCGTCACTGGCGAAGCGCGGCGAGGATTCGGCCTCGGCCGTGCGGGTGACCTGCTCGCGGCGGCCATTGGTGAGGTCCACCATGAACACGTCGCCGTGGAGCACGAACGCTGCATGACGATGCGCGCGGTCGTACACCGCCGGGCCCTCGGCCTGCGCCATGGCTGCCGGCTCGAGCTTCACGCTTTGACCGGTGGCCGGATCGACGCGATAGAGGTCGCGCACCTTGCTGCCGTCGCGCTTGAGCGAGTAGTACAGGCTGCGACCGTCCACACTCCAGTACGGGGATTCCACCGGGGCGCCGATCCAGTCCGGATTGGCCATGATGGTTTCCAGATCCAGCTGCCCGCCACTGGCGGATGGCGACAGGGCCGCCGCGGGCAACGTGGCGAGGGCGGCAAGGCCAGCGAACAGCATTCGGCGCATGGAGTGCTCCACAGTCAAAACGCCGGAGCATAACCAAGGCCGGCCAGCTGACAAGCGCCGTTGGTCCGGGTTCAAACTAGTCGCCTAGGCAGCTAATCTTGGTGGTTCGCCCGGCCATCTGGATGTCGGCTGAGCTGCGGGTTGTGCGTTCAGTAAGTTTCCATGGCGTGCCGGCACTGCATGCCCTTCCGCAACACTCCCCGGCAGAACCCCATGTCCCTACCCACCGTCGAGATCGAAACCGCCCCTCAGCCCCGTCACAGCGTGATCTGGCTGCACGGCCTGGGCGCGGACGGCAACGACTTCGCGCCTATCGTGCCGGAGCTGGTATCGCCCGCATGGCCAGCGCTGCGCTTCGTGTTTCCCCATGCGCCGGTGCGGCCAGTGACGGTCAACGGCGGCATGCCGATGCGCGCCTGGTATGACATCGTCGGGGTGGATCTGGTCTCGCGCCAGGACGAAAGCGGCATGCGGGCGTCCATCGCCAGCGTCAAAGCACTGATCGCCCGCGAGAACGAGCGCGGCGTGCCGACCGAACACATCCTGCTGACGGGCTTCTCGCAGGGTGGCGCCATCGCGCTGTCCGCGGGGCTGCGTCATGCGGAACGGCTGGCGGGCATCATCGCCCTGTCCACCTACCTGCCGCTGCAGGACTCCTTCGCCGCCGAGCGCAGCGCGGCCAACGCGACCACGACGGTGTTCTGGGGCCATGGCACCGGCGACCCGATCGTGCCGCTCACCCGCGGCGTCAGCTCGCGCGATTTGCTGCGATCGCTGGGCTACCTCGTGGACTGGCACACCTACCCGATGCCGCACTCGGTGTGCGCCGAGGAAGTGGCCGACCTGCGGCAGTGGATGACGGCGCGTCTGACTGGCTGAGAAGCCAGCTGGCGACGACCCTCGCATGGCCGTCATCCCAGCGAAAGCTGGGATGACGAGCTGAAGCAGGTCGCGAAAGCCCTTCCACGCATACGGCATACTCCGCCGCATGAGGGAATCCACCGTCGATTCAACCACGCAGCGCCATGCCGAGCGCCGCTTGCTGCCGGATTTCTGCAGCCTGCCGGTGATCTTCGCGTTGCTGGTGGTGGGTGCGATCACCGTCACCGTGATGTGGCTGGCGCCCAACAACAGCCACGACTGGCGTGGCTACAGCGTAGGCATGCTGTTCGCCGACTGGCTGGCGCTGGTGATCGGCGTGGCGCTATGCAAGCTGCGCCCTTTGCTGCAACGCCTGCCCGGCCACTCGCCGTATGCGAGCGTGTGGCTGGTGATGGTGCTGATCGTGGCGGCCGGCAGCGCACTGGTGCACTGGATGGACGGCGCCATGCAGATGGATCTGCTTCACGACAGCACCGGCGATTTCGTCGGCAACAACACACTCATCGCCGCCCTGCTCGGCGCGGCCATGCTGCGCTACTTCTACTTGCAGGCGCAGTGGCAGACGCGCCTGGCGGCGGTCACCACGGCGCAGGTGGCCGCGTTGCAGGCGCGCATCCGCCCGCATTTCCTGTTCAACAGCATGAATACCGTGGCGGCGCTGGTGCGTGTCGATCCCGCGGCGGCCGAACGCACGGTGGAAGATCTGTCCGAACTGTTCCGCGCGGCGCTGGGTGAGCACGCCACGCGCGACGGCACGCTGGGCGAGGAACTGGGTCTGATCGATCGCTATCTCGACATCGAACAGCTACGACTGGGCGAGCGTCTGCGCATTCGCCGCGAACTGGATGATCTGCCCACCGCTTACTCCTTGCCACGCTTGCTGCTGCAGCCGCTGGTGGAGAACGCCGTGCGCCACGGCATCCAGCCATTGCGCGAGGGCGGCGAGGTGATCCTGCGCGGACGTCGCGTGCGTGGTGGCATCCTGATCGAGATCGACAACCCGCTGGTCGGCAAGCCCACACCGGGCGGCCATGGCCATGGACTGGACAACGTGCGCCAGCGAGTGGCCTATCGTTATGGTTCGCGCGCCCGCGTCACGGCCGGCCCCGAAGGCGACCGCTTCGTGGTGCGACTGCAACTTCCGGAACAAGCAGAACAAGCCGATGCGCGTACTGATCGTTGATGACGAACCCCTGGCCCGCGCGCGCCTCGCTGCTTTGTTGAGCGAGTGTGGTGACGTGGAGGTTGCCGGCAGCGTGAGCGATGGCGAGGCTGCGCTGGATGCACTCGGCGATCTGCAACCGGACCTGTTGCTGCTGGACATCAACATGCCCGGCATCAGCGGTACCGCGCTGGCCCAGCGGCTGGCCGGGCGCAAGCGTCCGCTGGTGGTGTTCTGCACGGCCTACGAAAGCCACGCGCTGCACGCCTTCGACCTTGGCGCTGTCGATTACCTGCTCAAGCCGGTGCGCCTCGAACGACTCAACGAAGCCCTGCAACGCGTGCGCCTGCGACTGCAGCAGACGCCACGCAGCACGGTCGGTTACCTGCACGGGCGGCTGCGCGGCGAACAGGTGCGCGTGGCGCTGGACGATGTGATCTGCCTGCTCGCCGAGGAAAAGTACGTGGTGGTGCAGCACCGCGGCGGCCAGCTGCTGCTGGAAGAATCGCTGCGGCAACTGGAAGAGGCGTACCCGGACACGCTGATTCGCTTGCACCGCAACTGCCTGGTGCCATCGCAGCGACTGATCGGCCTGAAGACCCTGACCGACGGCCGCGTACTGGCCCGGCTCAGCGGTACCGAACTCACTCCCGAGGTGAGCCGGCGCAACCTGCCGACGCTGCGCAAGCTGCTGCGCATGGGGTAGTGCCGGTTTCCCGCGTATTCGGCGCCATGCAGCGCGCAAAGACCTGCGCTGCCGGCCTGATTACGCGACAATAGGGCTCCCCGACGACGCCCCGCGCGCCGCCTCCACCGAGATCAACATGACGCCATCCATCCTGCGCATCGCCACCCGCAAGAGCGCGCTCGCCCTGTGGCAGGCCGAGCACGTCGCCGCCGAGCTGCGCGCCATACACCGCGGGCTGGTGGTAGAGCTGGTGCCGATGTCGACGCGGGGCGACGAGATCGTGGACAAGCCGCTGGCGACCATCGGCGGCAAGGGGTTGTTCCTGAAGGAACTGGAAGTGGCCATGCTGGAAGGCCGCGCGGAGCTTGCCGTGCATTCGCTGAAGGACGTGCCGTCGGAGCTGGAGCCCGGCTTCACCCTGCCCGCCATCCTGCCGCGCGCCGATGCGGCTGATGCCTTCGTCAGCAACGACTACGCCAACCTCGCCGCGCTGCCGCTCGGTGCGCGCGTGGGCACGTCGTCACTGCGCCGTCAGGCGCAGCTGCGCGCGGTGCGACCGGATCTCACCTTGCTGGATCTGCGCGGCAACGTCGGCACGCGTCTGTCCAAGCTCGACGCCGGTCACTACGACGCCATCGTGCTCGCCTGCGCCGGGCTGGAACGGCTCGGCCTTTCCGCGCGCATCCGCAGCCGCCTCGCCCCGCCGGACTGGTTGCCGGCGCCGGGCCAGGCAGCCATCGCCATCGAAGCGCGCAGCGACCAGCCGGCCGTGCTGGAACTGCTCGCCGCGCTCGACGATGCACAGACACGCCTCGCAATCACCGCCGAACGCGCCATGAACCACGCGTTGGGCGGCAGCTGCACGGTGCCGGTGGGTGCATGGTGCACCGTCACCGAACATGGGCTGCATTTGCGCGGCATGGTGGGCGACGTCAAAAGCGGTCGCCTGCTGTTGGCCGAAGCCCAGGCGGAAGGCGACCAGGCCGCCACGCTGGGTCAGCGCGTGGCCGACGCGCTGTTCGAGAAAGGCGCCGGTCCACTACTGGCTCAGTAAACACGCTTTTCTGTAGGAGCGCACCCTGTGCGCGACAAACCTATGGAGCGGTAACGCCATCCTCCGCGGTCGCGCACAGGGTGCGCTCCTACAAGAAGAGCCAGCCTTCTTAGAAGTTGTAGACCAGATTGGTCGTCAGCAACGTATCGGTGTTCTGCGTGCCTGGCTGCGTGTCGCTGTTGTAGCGCACCTGGTAGCCAAGCTTCAGCGCCATCTTGCGGGTCATGCTGACCGACAGGCCGATGTCGTTCTGGTAGTACTTGTTCTTCGAGCCTGTTTCGAGCAGCAGGGTGTCTTCCAGCGCGGTGTTGTCGGTGAGGCGGTACTTGTAGTTGACCAGACCGCGACCGACGATTTCGCTCTGCGTATCCTGCTGCACCTTGACGTTCGCGCCGTTCACCGTCTCGTCCAGATCGGCCGGACGATAACGCTTGTAACCGGGGCCGGCTTCGAACGACAGCTCGGTGCTCTCGGTCTTCAGCGCGATATAGCCGTAGCCCACCGAGACGATGCCCTGCCACAGGTTGGCGCCGAAGTCGTCGTGCTCGTAGCGCGTGGCCGTCACGATGTAGCTGCGCGGGTCGAGCTTGAAGCCCACCGAGGCGCCGGCGTCGTAGCGGTTGGCGGTGGTGGTGAGGCGGTCGACCTCATTGCCCTGCTGGTCCACCACTTCAACCTCGCCCTTCGAGCGCAGGCCGTTGAGGAAGAAGTTGTTTTTCCACATATCGTTTTCCTGGCTCAAACCAAGCTTGGCGTTGATGTTCTCGGAGCGGGAATTGCCGTGGGCCGAGGCGAAACCGAATTCACCCGAGCCCGTCCAGCCACCGTTGTCGGCCGGGTTGGAAGCGGGCGAGTTGGCAGGCGCGTCGTCAGCCAGCGCGCCAAAACTCACCAGCGCCGCGAGCAGCGCACCCGCCATCAGGGTCTTCTTCATCAAATTCGTTCCTTTTTCGTTAAACAAAAGCAGGTCGCCACCTTAACGAGGTGGATTGAACTGCCTGTGAACAGGGCGGCTTTTGTAAGGCGCAAATGGCGCCAGAGCGCCGTTTCAGCGGCTATCGGGGAGTGCCGCCAAGGCACCATCATACAAAGTCAGCTCGATGGCCATACCGATCATGCATATCGCCGCAGCTACCAGGGCGATCAGCGACCGGCCATCGTAGAAACTTGCCGCCAGCAATGCGAGGCACGGCACGACGTAGGCCAGCAGGGCGGCGAGGTAGCGACGCGGCTGGAATTCGAGCCGACTCCGCGGTCCGGGCATGCGATGCAGCAAGGCCTGCCAGCGCATGCTTTCCACCAGCCCCCGCAGCAATGCCAGCAGCAACAGACTGACGATCCATGCCCAGAGACGGCTGTTGCTTTCGCCGTTGTCCTGGCCCGCGGCACACATCCATAGCCATAGGCCGCCGCCATAGGCGGCCGAAACCACCCGGCTGAGCGGCAACTGCGTGGCTAGTCGAACGTCGAGACCGGGGGCACTTCGCTTGGCGTCGCCATGCGATGTGATGATGAGGCTGGCCAGGCTGCAGAGTGCGAGCGCCGCACCCGCCAGGCGCGTGGCCCAGAATGCATTGTCGCCACGCGCCAGGCCAGCCACGGCGAGCGCAGGCAGGACCGTGGCGAGTGCGATCAACGCATCACTCGTGGGTCGCGCGCCCTTCCCGATGTGCCAGCCGTACCAGCTTGGCATCCAGCGCAAATGCAGGCTCGCGGCCAACAATCCGACACCCGCCAGCAGGCCGCCCAGGGCAAGCGGCACCAGCACATCGCCGCGGCCGTCCGAAAAAACGCCCACCGCCAGGGCAAGCCCGACCAGCATCCACAAGCCGAAACCGTCGAATGTGGAGACCTGCAGCAGCATGGTCACCATCCGTCGGGGACGGATAGGCGGGGAGCCTTCATCGCTGCTGGAGGCAGCATGCTGCTCGGAAACGCGGCGTTGCTTCATGAGTTTTCTGTCTTTTACGCGTGAAGGCCGGATCATGGGTGCATGACTACCGCGTGATCTGGCCGGCGTCCGCCGTCTGGTGGACTTGCGGCAGCCGCCAACGGTGCGCATGCTACGCGGAGGCTGCCGTCGAAAAAAATTTCATGGATCGTTACGAGCGCATTCTCACACTGCACCGATTGCTCAAATCGGCGCACTACCCGGTGCCCCTGCCGCGCCTGATGGACGAGCTCGAATGCTCGCGTGCCACGCTGTATCGCGACGTGGCGTTTTTGCGCGACGCACTCGGTGCACCCATCGAAAGCGCAGGCGGCGAACATGCCGCGTTCCGCTATGCGGTGGGCGAGGGCGAGCGTTTCGAACTGCCCGGCCTCTGGCTTACGTCGGACGAACTGGCTGCGCTGCTCGCGCTCAACGAACTGATCGGGCGCAGCGGACCTGGTGTACTTGCGGGTGCGCTCGCGCCATTCAAGGCGCGCATCGAACATCTGCTGTCCGATCAGGGAAGTGGCAAGGCGCTGCCTATCGAGCGCATCCGTGTGATCGCATGGGGTGAGCGCAAGCTTGACCAGCAAGTGTTCCGCATCGTCGCCGGCTCCGTGCTTGAGCGCAAGCAGCTGCACTTCCGCTATCGCGCGCGCACCACCAACGCAGACAGTCATCGCAAGGTGTCGCCGCAGCGGCTGACGCATTACCGCGACAACTGGTACCTCGACGTGTGGGATCACGATCGCGAGGCGCTGCGCAGCTTCGCCGTCGATCGCATCGCCGAACCGCAGGCGCAGAACGAACCGGCGCGCGATGTACCGGAGCAGGAACTCAATGACGCGCTTGCCTCCAGCTACGGCATCTTCGCCGGCAAGCCCAAGGCGTGGGCCACACTGCGCTTCTCGCAGCATGCCGCGCGCTGGGTGGCCGACGAACACTGGCATTCGCAGCAGAAAGGCGAATGGCTGTCCGACGGTCGCTACGAATTGCAGGTGCCCTATTCCAACTCCAAGGAACTGCTGATGGACGTACTCAAGTACGGGCCGGATGCGGAGGTGGTCGCGCCGCTGTCGCTGCGCGAGGAAATGAAGATCCAGCTGCAGCTGGCATTGGGCGGTTATCAGCAACCACCGCGCTGAAGACGCACCACGGTATCGATGGATAGGGCCATTCCGGTGCGGGCCGGGATGACGACACGCTCGCGCGCGTGGATGCCGGCAGGCTCCAAGGCTTGCCATCGCACCGCGCCGAGGCGAGGCTAGGGTCTCCGCCCGCCGCCACGCCACAGGTTCCATGAAGCTCACCGACATCGCCGAATCCTCAGCCATTCCCGCGGAAACTGTTGCCACCCGCAAACCGACCGTGGCGCTCGCACTTGGTTCCGGCGGAGCGAAGGGATTGGCCCATATCGGTGCCATCGAGGAGATCGAAGCGCAGGGCTACGAGATCGTCGCCATCGCAGGCACGTCGATGGGTGCACTGGTCGGCGGCATCTACGCGATGGGCAAGCTGGATGTGTATCGCGAATGGGTGTCCGCGCTGGCCAAGATGGACGTATTGCGGTTGGTTGACTGGACGCTGTCGGGCGGTGGCCTGATCAAGGGCGAGCGCATCATCGAGACGCTGCGCGAACTGATCGGCGATGCCTGCATTGAGGAATTGCCGCTGGCCTTCACCGCCGTCGCCACCGACCTGGATCGCGAGCGCGAGGTATGGCTGACGCGGGGTTCGCTGTTCGACGCGATTCGCGCGTCGATCGCCATCCCCACCGTGTTTCGTCCGCACACGCTGTCGGAGCGCCGGCTGGTCGACGGCGGGTTGCTCAATCCCTTGCCGGTAACGCCGTTGATCCGCGAAACGGCTGACTACCTGTTCGCCGTCAGCATGGATGGTCCGCCGGATACCGCCACGCCGGAGGAGATACCGGCCACAAACCCTGAGACGTCGAACGGCTATCGCGCGCGCATCGGGGATTTCATCGGCAAGTTGATTCCGCATGGAAGCGTGAAGCCACGTGAACCGAACATGCTGGAACTGCTCACGCAATCGATGGACCTGATGCAGGCCAATCTCTCGCGCCTGCGCCTGGCTGCGTACGAGCCGGATCTGTTGATCCGCATGCCGCGCAACGTTGCCAATGTGTACGAGTTCTATCGCGCCCGCGAATTGATCGAACTGGGCCGCATGCAGGCCAGGCGCGCGTTGACCGACTGGGAGCCAACGCATCGCGGCAAGTTCATGCCCAACCCGTAGTAGCCGCCGGCCTCATTGAGGCCCGTGAGCCTTGAGCCATGCATCGAGATAGCACTTCAGTGCGACCGCGTTGTTGTGCTCCTCATCGCGAGCACCGAACAACAGTGTGATGCGGTGGCGCGAGGCCTGTGTCGCCAGCGGCCGCCAGTATTCCGCGGCGGCATCGAGCTCGGTGGCGTAGCGATGACGGAAGCCTTCCCAGCGCGCCGGATCGTGACCGAACCATTTTCGTAGCGCAGGCGACGGCGCCAGTTCCTTGGTCCACTCATCGAGCGCGGCGTCTTCTTTCTTCAGCCCGCGTGGCCACAGGCGATCGACCAACACGCGATAACCATCGGACTTGGCAGCAGGCTCATAGACGCGTTTGACGACGATGCTCATGCCAGGGCGGCCTCCGCAAAGCGGAAATGATCAGCATACGCCGATGAAAAATACGTCGAGGCCCAGCGACGCTCTCCTGCAGGAGCGCACCCTGTGCGCGACCGCAGCGTCGCCGACGTGCTGGGTCGTCGCGTTTCGGATGCTCCGTCGTCACCGCTTCACCAGCCACCCTGGGTGGTGGGCTTGTCGCGGACTGGGTGCGCTCCGGCAGAAAGCGGTTGGCGACTCAGATTTCCTCGACCTGGGTCACCTTGCCACGACGCATCAGCCAGGCCACGCCGCGCAGATCGGCGATGCCTACCCAAAGGCGATCGAGCATGCCGTACTTGGAGGTGCCCGCCGTGCGCGGACGATGTCCCACCGGCACGCTGTTGCTCTGGAAGCCCGCGCGCTTGACCAACGCCGGCAGGTAGCGATGCATGTGGTCGAAGTAGGGCAGGCGAAGGAACACTTCGCGGTCGAACAGCTTCAGGCCGCAACCGGTATCGGGGGTGCTGTCTTTGAGCATGCGCGAACGCACCGCGTTGGCGACCTTCGACGAGATGCGCTTGTTGAAACTGTCGCGGCGCGTGGTACGCCAGCCGGCAAACAGGCGCACGTTCGCGGCCGCGCTTTCGCGCGAGGCGAGCAGCTTGGGAATATCGGCCGGGTCATTCTGGCCATCGCCGTCCAGCGTGGCGATCCACGGTGAACGAGCGGCGCGCACGCCGTTCCACACCGCGGTGCTCTGTCCGCTGCGAGTGAGGTGACGCACGATGCGCAGCTCCGGGTAGCTCGGCTTTTCGGAGGCAAGCACAGCCACGCTGTCGTCGCTGGAATCGTCGTCCACATACACGATCTCGAAGTCGATCTTGCCGCGCAGCGAGGCGGCGATTTCGGCGAGCAGCGGCGGAATGTTGTCGCGCTCGTTGAACACCGGCACGACGACGGACAGTTGGGGCATGGGGAGGGCCTTGTCTGGAACAGGGGGCGCGTGGCGCCAGGGCGCCATTCTAGTGGGTGGAGGGCTTGGCGTCAGGAGCGGGTTTTCTGCTTCGCTCTTTCTGTAGGGGTGCAACCCTGTGCGCGACCGGCGTTACCCGGCCTCCCCTATCGTCATCCCTGCGAACGCAGGAAGCGCTTTTCAACAGCCGAAGGGCTGGTCATCCAGTGACTTTCGTTCTTGGTTCGACTCTTCCGCCAGTGTGCCGCCTACGACCGAAGGAAGTCCCCGTGGGACGCGGCGGGCGTTTCGATCGCCTGCCGGTGACCGAGTCACTTTTCTTTTGCTGGCCCAAAAGAAAAGTAACCCAAAGAAAATGGCCTTAAGGGCTCACAGCGATATGCGGAATACAACCTTTGGCTGCCGAGGATTTCGGCCACGATCCGTGCTACCTCAAGGACCGCGGCTACACCGCGACGCGTCGGAGCACCGAGGGCTTAAAGCGAAGCGCATTCTCTGCTCCCTCTCCCCTCCGGGGAGAGGGTTGGGGTGAGGGGCCAGTCTTGCCCCAGTCCCTGCTTCACACTTTCCAGCAGGCCGGCAGGGAGAACTCCCTCGCCTCGCCTTTCAGCGGATCTTGCCGAGAATCCCTTCCAGCTCGTCATTGCTGTGGTAATGGATCACCAGCTTGCCGCGCCCGCCGCGCCCTTGCGCCAGCTCCACGCGGGTGGCAAAGCGCTCGGCCAGCTGGCGCTCCAGGTCGGCGATGTTGGGGTCGCGCGAGGGTGCGCTCTTGGCCTTGCCCTTGGGCGCGGTCTGCGCACGGCGGGCGGCGTCTTCCAGCTCCCGCACGCTCCAGCCTTTGCGCGCCGCTTCCAGCGCGAGGCCTTCGGCCAGGCTTTCGGGCAAGGTCAGCAGGCAGCGGGCGTGACCCATCTCCAGC
Source organism: Dyella sp. OK584 (assembly GCF_057787755.1). Taxonomy (NCBI): domain Bacteria; kingdom Pseudomonadati; phylum Pseudomonadota; class Gammaproteobacteria; order Lysobacterales; family Rhodanobacteraceae; genus Dyella; species Dyella sp. OK584. The sequence goes on along the minus strand of NZ_CM173542.1, from coordinate 1,098,530 downwards.
TTGCTCTCATCGAGCAGGCGCTTGATCGATTCCGGCATCTCGGTGAGGCGCAGCATGTTGGACACGGAGGCGCGCGAACGGCCCACCGCGTCGGCGGCTTGCTGGTGAGTGAGGTCGAAGTCGTCGATCAGGCGCTTGAGCGCATCGGCTTCTTCCAGCGGGGTGAGGTCCTGGCGCTGGATGTTCTCGATCAGCGCCATGGCCGGTACGGCCACTTCCGGCACGTCCTTCACCAGCACCGGCAGCTCGGACAGCTGCGCGCGCTGCGCGGCGCGCCAGCGGCGCTCACCGGCGATCAGTTCGTACATGTTGTTGCCGATGGCGCGAACCACCACCGGCTGGATCAGGCCCTGCGCGCGAATGGAGGCGGCCAGTTCGTCCAGCGCCTCGTCGTCCCAGTGGCGGCGCGGCTGATACTTGCCCGGCTGGATCCGCTGGATCGGCAGCGTACGCAACTCGCCTTCCTGCTCCAGCACCGACGGCGCGCCGGTGTCGTCGCCACCGCCCAGCAGGACGTCGAGCCCGCGTCCCAGGCCCCGTTTTTTCGCAGCGGACATACTTACTCCTGATGGACGTCGACGATATCGTCGAGCGTCTCGTCTGCAAGGCCGCCGTGGGCGGTGTCGTCGTGCAGCATCGGCGTCACCACTTCACCGGCAGCCGCGGCGGCTTGCCCACGTTCGCGGCGAATCATCTCGCCGGCCAGGCCAATGTATGCGATGGCACCGCGCGAGCTGCGGTCGTACAGATGGATCGGCTGCCCGTGGCTGGGTGCCTCGGCCAGGCGCACGTTGCGCGGGATGATCGAGCGCAGCACCTTGTCGCCGAAATGCTTGGTGAGCTGCGCGGATACTTCGTTGCCCAGGTTGTTGCGCACGTCGTACATGGTGCGCAGCAGACCTTCGATCTCGAGCGCGGGATTCAACCGCTGGCGCACCGCCTTCACGGTGTCGAGCAGGCTCGAAAGGCCTTCCAGTGCAAAGTATTCGCACTGCACCGGAATCAGCAGGCCATCAGCCGCCGTCAGCGCATTGAGCGTGAGCAGGTGCAGCGACGGCGGGCAGTCGATCAGGATGGTGTCGTAGCGGCCGACGATCTTGACCAACTGTTCCTTGAGCCGACTCTCGCGTGCGATCGCGTCCATCAGCTTCAACTCGGCAGCGGTGAGGTCACCGTTACCGGGCAGCAGGTCGTAGTTCGCCTCGGTCCTCACGATGGCACGCTCGATCGGCGCTTCTTCCAGCAACACCTCGCAGCCGTTGGGCTTGGCCTCGTGTTTGTCCACGCCCGACGCCATGGTCGCATTGCCCTGCGGGTCGAGATCGACAAGCAGCACCTTGCGCTTGGCAGCAGCGAGCGCGGCAGCGAGGTTGACGGCGGTGGTGGTCTTGCCGACGCCGCCCTTCTGGTTGGCGACAGCGATGATGCGGGCCATGGTGTCGTCGATACCGTGAGGGAGTGAAAAGGGGGCTAGATTAGCAGCCTGCCCGGCCGAGCACGACGAGATGGCGCTCACCGCCCACGTCCGGCACCCGCAGCACATGAATGGCTCGCACATCGAACCCGGCCGGCACGCCCGCCAGTTCCTCCTCCGGATGCCTGCCCTTCATGGCCAGCCAGATGCCGTCCTTGGTCAAAAGATGACCACCCCAGGCCAGCATGTCAGCCAGGCTGGCGAAGGCGCGTGCGGTGACGCAATCGAACTGGCCCTCCACCTCTTCCACGCGGGACTGCACGGCCCGTACGTTCTCCAGCTTCAGCGAGCGGATCGCCTCGCGCAGGAAGCGCACCTTTTTGCCGTTGGAGTCCACCAGCAGCACCTGCCGCTGCGGCGCCGCGATGGCCAGCGGGATGCCAGGCAGGCCGGGACCGGTGCCCAGGTCCGCCAGCGTCTCACCCTGCACGTACGGGGCGATCGCCAGCGAATCGACCAGATGGCGACTCACCATTTCGGCCGGATCGCGGATGGCGGTGAGGTTATAGGTGGCGTTCCAGCGCGCCAGCAGCGCCTGATAGTCGAGCAGGCGTTCCACCGCATCCGCCGGCAGCTGCAAGCCAAGCGCGGCGATGCCGCGTTCCAGCCGGGTTTGCAGGTCGTGGCGGGAGGTCATCAGGGAACACCTTGAAGAAACGGGGCCGCAAGTATCCGGGCGCACCGCCCGCGATGCCAGCGTGAGGACAAAGAAAAACCCGCCGAAGCGGGTTCAAGGGTCTCCCCTGAGCGGGCCGTTCTGGGACGGCCTTCGCCATGTGCCTGCCAACTTTGACGTCGGTCAGGCGAATTCCAGCTCCACGCGGGTCACCATCATGCCGCGCTCGCGCAGCGAGCCGTTCATGCTCTGCTTGAGGCGCGAAACGAGGTCACGACGGTTAGCGCTGAAGGCCTCCGGCTCCAGCCGCAGCGCCGCCAAGGCACCGCCGCGGATCAACTGGTCGGCCTGTTCGATCACCGCATCAGCCCGCTCCGGTTCCAGCACCTGCCAATAGACGGTGCCGCGCACGTCGTGCGCATCCGGCAGCAGCTCCTCAAAACGCAGCACCTGGCCGCTGAGGTTGATGTGGTGCTCCACGTGGTCGATCAGCGGCAGCGCCATGTGCACGCCGGGCTGCAACAGCCGATAGGGTTTGCCGCGCCGGTAGAGGCTGTGCACCTGGTCGGCCGGCACACGCTTGACCGCGTTGGCGAACATCGCGAGCAAGGCCAGGACAATGAGTGTAATCAGGGCATTCATGGCAATAAATACAGCTAGTTATGTGTGGAACTTTCGCAAAGACTGTAGGTTGATAGTACAGCCGCTTGCGTCCCCTTGGATTAATGCCAATTTAACGACGAACTAAGACCTTCTTACAATTGGTCATTCGGGCTATGTGCCTGATTTTGTGACCCAAGTGGCAGGCACAGAGGGCATGCATCGACCGCGCCAACGGGCGCCTTCATGCCAGATTTTCCCCTACGAAGTTTTAACGGCAAGGGACATGTGACCTTGAGCGCCCCCGCTGCCACGCGCGCACGAAAAAGCGTTCCGGCCGGAGCCAGAACGCTTCTACGCGTGGAGAACCGAGAGTCTTAGAACTTGCCTGCGCGGAAGTCCGCGATGGCCTCGTGGATCTGCTCAGGCGAGTTCATCACGAACGGCCCATAGCGGGTCACGCTTTCGTTGAGCGGATGACCGGCCACCAGCAGCACGCGAGCCGCCGCGTCACGGCCGGCGACGCGCAGGCTGCCACTGCGCGACAACACGGCCAGTTCGCTGCGTGCCAGCAGTTCGCCAGCCACGTCCGCGTCCGTGCCGTCGAACACGTAGGCAAATCCGGCGTGGCCTTCCGGCAACGCAATGGTGACGGACGCGCCCGGCTGCACTGCGATATCCAGATAGATCGGCTGGGTGACGATCTCGGCGACCGGCCCGCTCACGCCATCGAATTCACCGGCAATGACTTTCACCTCGACACCTTCGGACGGGCGTACCACCGGAATGCGTTCGGGGCCGATGTCCTGGTAGCGCGGCGCGATCATCTTGTCCTTCGCCGGCAAGTTCACCCACAACTGGAAGCCCCACATCAGGCCGTCTTCCTGCTCGGGCATTTCCGAATGCAGGATGCCGCGGCCGGCGGTCATCCACTGCACGCTGCCTGGCACGAGATCGCCACTGTTGCCGTGGTTGTCGTGGTGCTTCATGTGGCCGGCGAGCATGTACGTCACCGTCTCGAAACCGCGATGCGGATGCTCAGGGAAGCCGGCAATGTAGTCGCCCGCCTGGTCGGAACGGAATTCGTCCAGCAGCAGGAACGGATCGAGCATGTCCAGCCCCGGCTGGCCGATGACGCGCTTGAGCTTGACGCCCGCACCATCGGAGGTGTCGATGCCGCGAATGCGACGAAGAATGCTGCGTTCGGTCATGGCCAGGCTCCCGTAAGTTGACTGCCCGTCATGATGATGCCGCGCGTGCCCGCGCCCAAGACGTGAAACGGGAACGGATTGTTCGCGAAAAGCGAGAGTGCGCGAAGAGACGCAAGAAGTAAGGGACACCCCGGCGTTAACGACACGCCCGCGTCTCACCTCTGCTCATCATCCCTGCCCTCAATGCACCCAATGCCCGCTGCGCTGACGCGGCGGCGATGTTTCCGGCTCCGTCTCCTCGTCGGGCCGCACGGCGGCTTCGACTTCGGCCTCGGTCACTGGATGCTCGTGCCAGTACTGGTTCACCGCGCCGAGCACGGTCGGTACCTGGGTGAGGCACTCGTCGTATTCGTCGTCGCTGAGCTTTTCGAATTCCGCGTCGGCGTTGAGGACGCCTTCATCTACCGCCAGCGCCATCACCGGGCCGAGCAGTTCCATCAGCTGCGGATCGTCAGCCAGGCGCTTTTCCCACAACCCGGCGTGCAGGTCGATGCCGCGGCTGAAGCCTTCGCACCAGCCGGCAGCGGACAGCACGGGGCCGGCCTCGGTATCCACCTCGCCGAGGATCGGCTCGTAGGCCTCGACGTCCAGTTCAGCGCTGATCGAATCGTTGAGCTTGGCCAACAAGGCCAGCACGCGGTTGCCTTCGGTCTCGTCCGCGAAGGGCTCGTGCAGCACTTCGGGCAACCATTCTTCCGGCAGCACCTCTATCGGACCTACCGACAGTGCGGAGAGCAGGCCGTGCACACCGTCCAGCAGCAGATCGCCGTCGCCAACGTGGGCGCGCAGGTATCGGTCCAGTTCGTCCAGCTCGTTGTCGTCCAGCGAACTGGGCCAATCGGTCTTGGGTGTATTCATCAGCAGCCTGTTTGCAAATCGGTCACGCGCGACCGCATTTCTAGATATCCAGATCCACCGTTACTGGCGTGTGATCGGAAGGTCGTTCCCAGGTCCGCGGCGTGCGGTCGATGCCGGCTGCCTTCGCCGCGGATTTCAGGGCGTCGCCGATCAGGACCAGGTCGATGCGCAATCCCATGTTGCGCCGGAACGCAGCCTGACGATAGTCCCACCAGCTGAAGTGTTCGCCGTTCGGTTCGAACAGACGGAAGCTGTCGTGCAGGCCCAGATCGGTGATGCGCTTGAGTGCTTCGCGCTCCGGCGGCGAGCACAAAATGTCCTCGCCCCAGGCCACCGGATCGTAGACGTCACGGTCGTCCGGCGCGATGTTGAAATCACCCAGCACGACCAGATTCGGATGACGTTCGATTTCGCGAGCGAGGAACTCCCGCACCTTCGCGAGCCAGTCCAGCTTGTAGTCGTATTTTTCGTCACCCACCGCTTTGCCGTTGACCACGTAGAGATCGATCACGCGCACCCCGCCAATGGTGGCGGCAAGGATGCGTCGCTGCGGATCGTCCAGCTGCGGAATGTCGGTGACGACGTCCTCGAAGTCGCCGTGCGCATCGGCGCGCGCCAATAGCGCGACGCCGTTGTAGGTCTTCTGGCCGGAGAACACCGCGCGATAGCCCGCCGCCGCCAACTCATCGACGGGGAACTTCGCGTCTTCCAGCTTGGTTTCCTGCAACGCCACGACATCTGGCTGCGCATCGGCGAGCCATTGCGTGAGGTGCGGCAGCCGCACCTTCAGCGAATTCACATTCCAGGAGGCGATTTTCATGGAGTCATTGTAAGCGATGGATGCGCCGGAACCGCCGCCCGTTGCGAGGCGGCGGCGTCGGTCAGGCGAGACCGTGGCTCTTCAACAACGCGTCCGGCTCTGGCTTGCGGCCGCGGAAAGCGATGAAGCTTTCGATCGCTGGACGACTGGCGCCGACGGCGAGAATTTCGCGGCGGAAACGGTCGCCGGTGGGACGATCGATCACGCCGTGTTCCTCGAATTCGCCAAAGGCGTCAGCGCTGAGCAACTCGGCCCACAGATAACTGTAGTAACCCGCCGCGTAACCGCCGGCGAAGATGTGCGAGAACGCATGCGGAAAGCGTTGCCATGCGGGCGGATGCAGCACGGCCACCTCGTGGCGCACTTCCTCCAGTACGCCGATGGCGCGCGCACCCTGCGTCGGGTCGTATTCCAGATGCAGCCGGAAATCGAACATGGCGAATTCGAGCTGCCGCACCAGAAACAAGCCAGCGTGGAAGTAACGGGCCGCCAGCATGCGCTGGAACAATACGTCGGGCAGGCGTTCGCCGGTTTCGTAATGGCGCGCGAACAGGTCCAGCGCCTCGCGATTCCAACCAAAGTTCTCCATGAACTGGCTGGGCAGCTCCACCGCATCCCATTCCACGCCGTCGATGCCGCCGATTGACGGCAGCGCGATCTCGGTCAGCAGGTGATGCAGGCCGTGGCCGAATTCGTGGAACAGGGTGAGCACGTCATCGTGCGTGAGTAGTGCGGGGCGACCTTCGGTGGGCGGCGCGAAGTTGCAGGTGAGGAACGCCACCGGCAACTGCTCGCTGTCGCCGTCGCGGAAGCGGGCGCGGCACACGTCCATCCATGCGCCACCGCGCTTGCCGGTGCGAGCGTAGAGGTCGACATAGGCACCGGCGAACACGCGGCCATCCGCATCGCGCACGTCGTAATAGCGGACGTCCGGATGCCACACGTCGACGCCTTCGCGCAGGCTGAGCGAGATGCCGTAGAGACGCTGGGTGAGATCGAACAGGCCATCGATCACCGAGGGCAGCGGGAAGTAGGGCTTGAGCTGCTCTTCGTCCAGGTCGTACTGCTGCTGGCGCAGCTTCTCCGAGGCGTAGCCGACATCCCAGGATTCAAGGTTGTCGAGCTTGAGCTCGTTGGTGGCAAATTCGCGCAGCTTGGTCAGCTCGGCGCGCGCGACCGGTTTGGCGCGCTGGGCCAGATCGTGCAGGAACTCCATCACCTGTGCGGGCGAACCGGCCATCTTGGTGGCCAGCGATTCCTCGGCCGCATTGACGAAGCCCAGCAGCTCGGCAGCTTCATGGCGCAGCGCCATGATGCGTTCGATGCGCTCGCTGTTATCGAACCTGCCCGCCTGCGGTCCCTGGTCGGACGCGCGCGTCTGGTAGGCCCAGTACACGCGCTCGCGCAGGCCGCGGTTGTCGGCGTAGGTCAACACGGCCTGCACGCTGGGCTGCTTGAGAGTGACGAGGTAGCCGTCGAGGTTCTGTTCCTTGGCGTACTGGCGCAGCACGGCGCGACTGGAGTCGGGCACTCCGGCCAGGTCACGCTCGTCGGTGATGTGCTCGTGCCAGGCGTCGGTGGCGTCGAGCACGGCATTGGAGAATTCGGTAGAGAGGCGGCTCAGCTCGACGCCGATCTCGCGATAACGGGAGCGTGCGGGTTCTTCCAGCGCCACGCCGGACAAGCGGAAATCGCGCAGCGCATGTTCCACCAGCGCGCGTTCGGGGCGCGGCAGGGCGGCGAAGTCCGGCGCATCGGCCAGCGCCTGCACCGCCTGGTAGAGCGCGCGGTTCTGGCCCACCTCGATGGCGTGCTCGGTGAGCTTTTCTTCCGCCGGACCGTAGACCTTGCGCAGCGCCTCGGTGTCGGCCACCGAATGCAGATGGCTCACCGGTGACCAGGCTCGCGCCAGGCGTTGTTCCAGCCGTTCCTGCGTAAGCATCACGCTGGCGAAGTCATGCGGTGCGCCGGGTGCGGTCAACGCATCGATGCCGGCGCGGTAGTCGGCCAGCAGGGTGTCGATGGCGGGCGTGACCTGCTCGGGCCGGATCTGCGAAAACGCCGGCAGTGCGTCGTCGGCCAGCAGCGGATTGTCTTGTTCCATGAAATCTCCTCCAGTCGTCCGCCAGCGTGGCGACGCACTCTGGCGAAATCAAGCGCAGGAACCTTCCCGGACGGGCCCGCGCTCACGATTTGTCATATCGCCCGCCTAACCTCGCGCCATGCCCATGCCTGATTTCTCCGCCCTGCTGCGTCGATGCGATGTGTTTGGGCACCTGGAGGACGAAGCGCTTGCCGCGCTGGTCCCTGAACTCCAATGGTTTTCCCTCCCCGGCGGCCACACGCTGTTTCGCCAGGGCGACCCCGCGGACGCGCTGTACCTGGTGGTAAGCGGCAGCCTGGGCGTGTTCGAAGGCCCAACCGAGCGTGTCCGTCTGGTGGCTGCCGGTGACAGCGTGGGGGAGATCGGGCTGATCACCGGCGAAGGGCGCCAGTACACGGCCCGGGCACTGCGCGATTCGGAATTGCTGCGGCTGGACCGCACCGCCTGCGAGGCACTGGCGCGGCAGCATCCGCAGGCCATGCTCGGTGTGGCGCGGGTGGCCATCGCCCGCCTGCAGGCGCGCATGCGAGGCGACGAGAACCCGGGGGCACCCCGCACGTTCGCCCTGCTGCCGGCCAGCGCAGAGGTGCCCGCCCGCTCCCTGGCCATGCAACTGGCGATGGAGCTAGAGCAGTGGGGCAACTGCATCGTGATCGATGCCGAACATGGAGCCGACCGGGGCAGCGACTGGTTCGCCGAGCGCGAAGCACAGGCGCGTTTCGTCATCTACCTGGACAGCACCGGCGACAACCATTGGCGACAACGCTGCCTGCGCCAGGCCGACGTGCTGCTATTGCCCGCACTCGCATCGCAACCGGCACGTCCCTGGCCGGAAGCGATGCCGAGACACCCTTCGCACGCCGGCCATCGGCCCCGTCACCTGATCCTGCTGCACGCCGGGAGACAACCCAGCCTGGGCGCCGCCCAACGCTGGCGGGCGCAGTTCAGCGGCGAACTGCAGCATCACCACGTGGGTGGCCGCGCGGACATCGCGCGGCTGGCGCGGTTGGTGAGCGGGCATGCGCGAGGGCTGGTGCTGGCTGGCGGCGGCGCACGTGGCGTGGCGCACCTGGGCGCACTGCGCGCCTTGCGCGAAGCGGGCCACACGTTCGATGCGGTAGGTGGCACCAGCATCGGCGCCATCATCGGTGCCAGCGTGGCCGCGGGCTGGGATCTGGATGAGATGGTGGAAACCTTTCGCCGCAGCTTCGTCGAGGGTCGCCCACTGTCGGACTGGACGCTGCCGATCGTGGCGCTCACCCGTGGCCGGCGCGCGGCGGCGATGTTGCGGCGCGCGTTCGGCGCGCTCGATATCGAAGACCTCACGCTGCCGTTCTTCTGCGTGTCCACCTGTCTTTCCGGCGAGGGCATGGTGGTGCACCGACGTGGCCCGCTATGGCTGTGGCTGCGTGCATCCAGCGCGATTCCCGGCGTGTTGCCGCCGGTGCTGCACCAGGGCCGCGTCTTTGTGGACGGCGCATTGGTCGACAACCTGCCCACGGACGTCATGGCCGACGACGGCATCGCGCACATCACCGCGCTCGATATCCGCGCCGACATCTCGCTGCTCACCACCGCCGAGGAATTCGCCACGCCCCCGTGGTGGCAACTGCTGCTGCATCGCCAGGAAATCCGGCGGCCGGGATTGGTATCCACGCTGGTGCGTGCCGCCATGGTCAACAGCGAAGGCCCGAGCGAGCATCGACGCGATCGCGCCGACCTGCTGATTACGCCGCCGCTGGAGCACATCGGCATGCTGGACTGGAAAGACTGGCAGCGCGCGATGGATTCAGGCTATCTGCACACGCTCAAGGTGCTCGAAGCACACGACAAGAACATCCCGTAGCGGCAAGGGCGGTACCATAGGCCGATGGATCCACTACGCAAATACAAGGGCATCTGGCCCACCCTGCATCAGCGCGTCTATGTCGACCCGATGGCCTCCGTCATCGGCGCGGTCGAACTCGCCGACGATGTATCGATCTGGCCCGGTGCGGTGCTGCGCGGCGACGTGAACTTTATCCGTATCGGTGCGCGCACCAACGTGCAGGACGGTGCCATTGTCCATGTCACCCACGATGGCCCGTATTCACCGGGCGGCACTCCCACCATCGTGGGCCAAGGCGTCACGGTGGGTCATGCCGCCGTGCTGCACGCCTGCACCATCGAGGACTACTGCCTGATCGGCATGCATGCCGTCGTACTCGACGGCGCCGTGGTGAAGAAATACGGTTTCGTCGGCGCGGGCAGCGTGATCCCGCCAGGCAAGGTGGTGGGCGAGCGCGAACTGTGGCTGGGTAATCCGGCAAAGATGGTGCGCCTGCTCAGTGACAAGCAGGTCGAGCAGCTGCATTACTCGGCCGATCACTATGTCCGGTTGAAAGACGAGTATCTCGCCGCGCAATGACGGCGCCGCGCCACGTTCTGTCTCTCTGCAGCCGGCATCGGCTTCGCAGCCCCACCGCTGCTGCGGTGTTCGGCGAATGGGCGCAGCTCGAAGTGGATTCGGCGGGTCTGGCTGACGATGCGGAGACGCAGCTTTCCGCCGATCAGCTCGACTGGGCCGACACCATCGTGGTGATGGAAGCCACCCATCGCCGCCGTCTGCAGGCGCGTTACGGTGCGCGACTGCGAGGCAAGCACGTCGTTTGCCTCGACATTCCTGATCGCTACGACTTCATGCAACCCGAACTGGTCGAGCTGTTGCTGAAGAAGGCGGGACCGTTGCTGCGTTGATGCGCTTACTGCATCGAGCCGCTGTTCGCCGACTGCTGTGCCTGGATAACCGCGGCGCGCGCTTCGTCCTTGCGGATCTGGATCTGACGTTGCGCATCCAGCTTGCCGCCCAGCAGCGAGAGGATGTAGTTGGTGCCGTCGAATTCCCGCAGCAGTGAGAGCTCGCGCTGCGCTTCGTCCAGACTGTTGTCGTTGATGGCTCGTTCCACGTCGGCCGACGCTACGGGAAACGACTCGTGCAACTCTTCCTGCGCCACCTTGTTGTTGGGGTCGAGCTGCAGCACGCTGAGGTAAAACTCATAGGCATTGCTGCCCGCGGGCGCTACCAGGCGCTTTTCGCTCTCGGCGGTCTTGGCCAGGTCGAGCAGAATGCCAACGCCACCGTCGTCCTTGCTGCCGGACGCCTGACCGTCCGCCGACGCCGTGGTGCCGCCCTTACTGCCATGCGACCACCAGAAGGCGGCGCCGGCCACAACGGTCAACGCGATGAGGGAAGCGACAACAAGCACACGCCGGTTCGGCGCAGGGGAAACAGGACTGGACATGGCACCGCTGCAATGGGTCGACCGCGCACAAGGTCACCTGCCCTCAGGCGCCCCGACGGAACTGTCACATTAGCGGCGCCAGATGTCAGCGATGTGACTTGTCTGGACGTCCAAACCGACGCAACCCGCTCAACTGAAATGACCACCAACGATGCGGCCGTCCTTGTCGAGCTCGGGGTAGTAGCGGCTGTTGTTGGTGCGGATCTCCAGCGTGATGATGCTACCGGGCATCACCAGCTGCACGTCCGGATACGTCGCACGAAATTGCTCCGGCGTGGGACGGGTGGCAACGAAAGCGTCGAACGCCTTCATGTCGGTGACGTAGCCATGCACGGGCGTGGGCGTCGGGTGAGTCATGTCGTGACAACCTCCCAACGCAACTGCCATGGCGAGCGCAGCGGCGGCGAACGAGCGATGCATGGCATTCCTCCGTGACAAGCCTCATCCGATTATGTGCCTGTCGCGCCGGTCACCCGTTCAAAGACGGAACTCGATGCGCTGACGCACCTGGGCCGCCACCGGCTTGCCGTCTTGCATGCCCGGGGTGAACTGCCAGCGTGCGACGGCGGCGAGCGCGGCACGATCGAAGACATATTTGGGATCGGCATCGGCCACGCTTGCACCGCTCACCGAACCGTCCGGCTGCACGACGAAAGTCACGTCGACCCAGCCTTGCCGACGCGCGCGACGCGCCTCGGCCGGATAGGCCGGTTCGACGCGGCGGGTGAGCACTGGCGTGGCGCCACTGGTGTCCGCCACCACCACGTTGCGCGTGCGTGCGACCGCGCGTGGCGCCGCTTCTACTGACGTCGATTCGACATGCAGCTGAGCGATGGTCTGTTCGGCCGAAGTGAGGTTGGTCGTGGGTTTGGCAGCAGGCGCGGGCGGGGCGGCTGGCATTGCCGCTGGTGCGGCGGGTGGTGTGGGCGTTGCGGCGTGGCTGACGGAAACTACCACTGGCGCCGGTTGTTCGCGTCTGGCCGATTGCTGGACTTGCAGTTCCTGCTGCGCGACGGCATCGCGCTGCGCTTGCAGCTTGGATTGCAACAACGTCAGCGTGTAGTTATGCGGATCGGCGCGTGTCAGTAGCTCGATCTGGCGCTGTGCGTCGGCATCGTTGCCGTCGTTGATGGTTTGCTCGGCCGCATGCGCGGCAAACGGGAAAATTTCCCGCAGCGCGTCCTGCGCTACGCGGTTGCCAGGTTCGCGCTGGAGTACGGCCAGGTAGAGTTCGAACGCGTTGTTGCCGGCGGGTGCCAACAGGCGCTGCTCGGCTATGGCCTGGCGCGCGTGCTGCAGCAGCGCGTCCGTGCCGACGCCTTCACGCACGACCGGCCCTGTGGCCGCCACCACCGCGGGTGCCTGGTCATCCATTTCGGCACGGGACGTCAGCAGCCAGAAAATCACCGCGGCTGCGGTGACCACCAGGCCAAGCACGATGAGAAAGGTGTAGCGGGCAACACCTTGGGTACGACGCAGGGAGGCGTGTGACATGGGCAACGCGAAGTGGGCGAGGGGACCCGACGCACTAGCGCGCCGTCAGGGCGCGCCAGCTTAGTGAAGCCATGTTGCGAAGATGTTGCTGGTTGTCGCGAGCCGTGACGTGGCTCACACGCGGCGAACGGGGTTTCGCCGCATGTGAGCCACCACGCACCCGAACTCAGCGTCCCGGCAGTAAAACGCTATCGGGCGAACCATCCGGATGCGCAAACCACGACACCCGGTTACGCTGATCGGGACAACCCTGGCCTGCGTTGTAACTTGCCAATGCGCCCGCCTGCGTGGTGAGCGAAGCGCGATAGCAACCGCCTAGCGAATCGTGGAAGGCGAATGACTGCGCGCTCTGCTGGCCGCTGTGGCTACTCAACGCACCGCTGGCGTCGAATACCAGCGTGTCTGCGCTGTCGACGGTGTTGTCCACGTCGGCTGCATACAACGTCATCCCGAACAGACGGCTCTCGGCATGCTGCGCGTAGCCCTGGTGCACGGTGGTCGCCGCACTGGTGTTGCCATCGCTGGTCAATTGCTGGTTGTAGTCGAGCGTGAACGGATAGCTGAAGTGCTCATGGCGCTCCACCGTGAGCAGGTTGCCGAGGCGGCTCTGGCTGACGCTGTCGGACCATGTGCGCTGCCAGGTCTGCTGGCGATACGTGCTGGCATTGATGGTGAAACCCTGGCGATCGTCGAAGCCCACGTTCTGCGTCACCGTGCTGGTGACGCGGCCATGCGAGGTCGTGGCATAGCCTTCAATGACGAAATGCCGATCGAGCCGGGTGGTGATGTCACCGGATACGTCGCCATTGCTCGCGGTAGCCAGCGTGCTGCCGATCACCGACGTCGGCGCCTGGCCCACCAGCGTGTTGCGTGTGATCTTGCCGGTTACCTGCTTTGCATGCGCATCGCGATACACCAGCAACGTCGCAGTGGCGGAGAAATAGCCATGCGCGCCTGCCACCTGCAAGGCAACCTCATGCGCATTGCCGTCGCTGAGCTGGCCAACGAACGGTGTGAGGTCGACGCGGTACGGCATGAAGTTCAACGTCTGCACGCCCGGCGTGGGGCGCCACAGATACGGATCGATGCCGCCGGTGTAGATCCACGGATACACCGGTGCCACGCCCGCCGGCTGGCCGTCGATACTGATTTCTGCTTCGCGGAAATTGCCGCCGCCACATTCCTCGGCTTGCGATGCGTACTCGTCAGGCACGCAGGTGTACCAGAACTCATCACCGCCCTGGCTTTGCGTGAACACGTCCAGGTAGGCGCGTTCCACGTTGCGTGGCAACGTGAGTGTACGCGCCAGCTTGTCCGTCGATGTATTCAAGGTGGTGGTGCTGCCCACCGGATCGCTACCCAGCGGATACACCACGTCGGGCACGTCCGCCGCGCGGGCTCGCGCGGTAGCGGGATAGAACAGCAAGCGCGCGCTGCCGTGAATCACCCCGGTGTAGGTGCCGTTCACCACGTTGCCGATGATCGCCTGCCCTTGCCCGGCGTTGCGCAGCAACGTGGCGTAGTCGGTAAGGTCACGCTCCACATGCCACGCGGGCGACACCGTGGCCGACGGCTCCTGCGTGGTACCGAAGTAGAGGTTCACACCGCCGAGCCACAACGTAGCAGTGCGGTCGAACTGACGACCGGCCGTCACCGAGAAGTCCGCTTCCAGCACCACCTTCGCCCAGGCGCCCGTGCAGCTGGTGGGCGGCGCGTAGCTGTAAGGCCGCGTGTTGAAATCGGTGAACGTCACGTCGGTGAAGAGTGTCACGACGCAGGGCTGACCCGGCGGACGCGGCACCGACGGATCGGCCGTCACGACATTGTTCGAACCAATCACCGGATCGGCGCTGGCCTGCACGGCGAATCCGCCGACCAGCATAGCCAGCAGCCCTGCAGCCACCACGCGATGGCGGACAAAATCCCCAGGCACCATGACGTTCACTCCCCGTGATGTGCCCCCTGCGCTGGGCACGCTAGCACGGGTATGTGGCGCGCGGACGTCCATACGTCCATTGCGTGAGTGGCTCTGCCGATCTGTGACCAGCGTTGTGAAAGCTTCGTCAGGCCGCGCGACTCGCGGCTTTGAGTGCCTTGAGATAAGCCATGGCGTGCCGGACGAAGTGCCGAGCAGACTGCGGGGCGCGCGGGCTGGCAGAAGATCGCGCAGCGATTCTCATGGGTAAGCTGCACGCAGCGCACACCGGCGGGCTTGCCCTGCGGCATGCCCGGTATCGGCGACGAGATCGAGGGCGCGATGCAGCCGGCGCGGCAGCTCAAGTGTTCATTGCTGGGACCGGCGCCGGCACATCGCGCCGTTCAGCTGTACTGCTTGCGCAGTTCGACGTACACCGGATCGGTGTCGGGTCGCTTGCCGTGCCACCCTTCGAAAGCGTCGGCAGCGGTTTCTACCAGCATGCCGAGGCCGTCGAAGGCGTAGCGTGCGCCGGCCGTGCGCGCCCAGGCGAGAAAGCCGGTGGCGGCCTTGCCGTAAGAAAGGTCGTAGCACAACGCGCGGTTACCCACGATGGCGAACGGTAGATCCAGCAACTTGCCCAGTACGCCGGCCGAGGTGGCGTTGACGATCAGGTCGAAGGCGCCGAGGTCGGCCAGGTCTTCCCAATAACGCGTATGCGCGCGCTCCGGGTCGCCGATGGCGTCGGCCAGCGCATCGGCGGCTTCCGGCGTGCGGTTGACGATGGTGAGTGTCTCCACGCCCGCGTCCAGCAGCGCCCACGCCACGCCATGCGCAGCGCCGCCCGCACCGAGCAGCAGAGCGGTGTGGCCGCGCAGATCGACACTGTGGCGTTCGGTGATGTCACGCACCATGCCTTCGCCATCGGTGTTGTGCGCGGCAAGGCGCCCGCCCGGCAGGGCAGTGAGCACGTTGGCGCTACCTGCACGGCGCGCCGCCTCGCTGCTTTCGTCGGCCAACCCGAACGCCGCCGCTTTGTGCGGCAGCGTTACGTTGGCGCCGCGACCACCGTCGGCAAAGAACCGGCGCACGGCGGACTCAAACTCCGCAGGCGCGGCATCGATGGTGCGGTACTCCAGCTTCAGCCCGAACTGACGGGCGAAAGCCTGGTGGATCTGCGGCGACAGCGAATGGCTGATGGGGTGGCCAAACACCGCGAACTGTCCTGCACTCATGTGCGCTCCTCATGGCTTCAATTCGCGCCCGGATGGATCCGAGCGGGTCCACCCATTTTAGCGGGTCGGACTCCAGTGGGTGCCCGGCAACCCGCGCCGTGGTTGCCATCGCAACCTATGAGATCGGCGCAATGCAGGCTTTGCCCATCGACACCAACGGAACACGCCGATGCGCACGAACGCCTCCGTCACCCATCACGAGCACCTGCTCGGCCCGGCCCTGCTGTGGCTGCTGGCCGGCGGCCTGCTGTTGCTGACCACCCTGGTGCCGGCGCACACGCGTGAGCTCGGCTGGACGCCCGCTTTTTGGCTAGTTGGCGCGCCGCTGGTGATGCTCCTGGCTCTGGAGCCGGCGTTACCGCGGCAGCTGCTTGGGCTGGTGCGTCCTCGTCGCCGCATCACTTCGCGGCTGATCTGGAACTAAAGAATTCACTTGGCAGTGGATGGCCGCGGCCGGAGTGCTGCGGTGTGGGCCTTCTGCGATGGCTTGGGATGGCGGGCACCTCGCAGGGACGGCGCGAAGGATCGCGCTGGCGTGACGGCAGTCCACGGATGGACTGCCGGAATCACCCCGTTTGCCGATAGCGCTCCATCAGGGGCATGGCGGCCTGTCAGCCAGCCATGCCCAGCCGCTTGCGCTCCATGCGCCGCAGGAACTCCTGCATGACGCGGCGGTACAGGTCCTCGCCGAGGTAGGCATCTTCCACACCGGCATCGATCGACGGGTTGTCGTTCACCTCGATCACCACCGGCTTGTCGCCCACTGGCTTGAGGTCGACGCCGTAGAGACCGTCGCCGATGGCCTGTGTGGCCTTGAGCGCCAGCTTCACCACTTCAGCCGGCGCGTCGCGCACGGCGATCGTTTCGAAGCCACCCGATTTGGCCGTGCCCTTGGCGCCGTGGTTGTAGATCTGCCAGTGGCCGCGCGACATGTAGTACTTGCATGCGTACAGCGGCTCGTTGTTGAGCACGCCGATGCGCCAGTCGTATTCGGTGTAGACGAATTCCTGCGCCAGCAGCAGCGCGCTGTGCTGGAACAGTTCGGCGGAGGCTTTGCCCAATGCCTCTTCGCTTTCCACCTTCACCACGCCACGCGAGAACGAGCCGTCGGGAATCTTCAGCACCAGCGGATACCCCAACCGCGCAGCGACGTCCTTCAGGCCCTTGCTGTCGTCGCGATACAGGATCTCCGTGCGCGGCACGGCGAGCTTGCGCGCCACCATCAGGTCGTTGAGGAAGATCTTGTTGGTGCAACGGAGGATCGAGGCCGGGTCGTCCATCACCACCATGCCTTCCTTCTCCGCGCGATGCGCGAAGCGGTAGGTGTGGTTGTCGCTGGCGGTGGTTTCGCGGATGAACAGGCCGTCGTACTCGGCCAGGCGCTGATAGTCGTTCTTGCCGATCGGGTCGACTTCGATGCCCAGCTCCTTGCCGGCAGCGATGAAGGATTTCAGCGCCTTCTTATTCGACGGTGGCATCTGCTCGGCCGGGTCCACCAGCATGGCGATGTCGTAGCGGAACCGCTTGCGCGCCTTGGGCTTGCGCCACAGCTTTTTGCTGAAGCCGTCCAGCTCCTCGGCGAAGGCGTCTTCCTGTGCATCGTCCAACGTGTGCAGGCCCACCGGCTTGATCGCGCTGATCTGCCACACGCGGTCGCGTTCGAACTCGATGCGCAGCAACGGGCACGGATAGGTTTCGAACACCTGGCGCGCAAGATCCTGCAGCGCGGGGTAAGCGGTCTGCCCGAAGTAGACGAGGATGCCGAAGTCGGTGGTGTCACGGCCGCCGGCAGGCAGGAAGTGGGTGAGCTTGGTGCTCAGGTCCTCGATGTCCAGGCCGTACAGCGAGCGGCGGCGCAGGTCGTTCACCGTGCGCACGGACGGCATCACGCGGTGGCCGCGCGCCTCCGCCAGCAACGACACGTAGTAGCCGGTGCCCAGGTATTTGTAGCTGCGGCAAAGGTTGATGACGTGCGTACGCTCGTCGTCACCGCCGACGGGCTCGCGCAGGTAGTCCATCGCAGTGACGACGTCGACGGACGGATAGTAAGAACTCCAATCGGAGGCCTTCTCGACAACGATGACGAGACGGGTCATGACACCTCTGTCTGATGGAACACAGGAGTGTCGTCACGCGAGGGACGGGGCGGCACCGCACAAGGCGCGCAGTGTGGCACAGGAATGACCGCTGCACTGAAGCTCGCCTAAATGCGCCACAGGTCACGATTGCCGCGGGGGGTCTCGGGGGCTAGAGTGCGCCGCTTGGCTTACCGGCGCCCGACGAGATCCACTGCTGATGACCCCCATGCCCGCGACCGCGGCCGTGCGCGTGCGCCGTGCCGAACTCTCCGATCTCGATGACCTGGTCGCGCTGGAAGAGAACAGCTTCACCACCGATCGCCTGAGCCGGGCGCAGTACCGCCGCCACCTCGACAGCGAAACGGCGCAGGTGCTGGTGGCCAGCGCCAATCACCGCCGCTTCCTGGGCACCGCGGTGGTGTTCTTCCGCAAGGGCTCGCAGGTGGCGCGGCTGTATTCGATCGCCACGAGTGCGATGGCACGCGGCAAGGGCGTGGGTTCCGCGCTGCTGGAAGCGACCGAGCACACGGCGAAACGCCGCCGCTGCAAGTCGCTGCGACTGGAAGTGCGCGCCGACAATGATGTAGCGATTCGGCTGTACGAGCGGCTGGGTTATGCGCGCATCGGTCGCTACGAGCGCTATTACGGCGATGGGGCCGACGCGTGGCGGTATGAGAAGAAGCTGGCGTGACGAACTTTGCTCCCTCTCCCCTCCGGGGAGAGGGTTGGGGTGAGGGGCGGGTGCTCGCGACAGGGCCTCGATGAAACCCGCTTCGAGCTTGCCTCATCGCAAGATTGACCCCTCACCTCGGTCCTCTCCCCAGAGGGGAGAGGAAGACAAAGAGCCTAAAACGGCTGCGCAATGCGCTGCTCGGTCGCCTCATCCGGCCTGGCCACCAACGCCCCCGTGCGCATCAGACTCACCGTGTAATGTCCTTGGTCCACCAGCGGCAAGAACACGCCGCTGCCGAACAAAACATCCACATCGGGCACCCAGCGCGGGTATTGCTTGTGCAGGTCGAGCAGGTCGAAGGCGCCCGCCTCGCGGAAATCGATCACCGTGCGTAGCGCGTGGGTTTCATCGGCCGGGTCGTCGTAGCGGCCAGAGACGCGGTCCAGGCGGTACAGCGGCGGCAGGCCCGCCAGCATGGCCGGCAGTTTCCATTTCAGCACTACCGCTTCCACGCGCCAGGCATCGCCAGCCAACGACACCTGCCGCGTGGCGCCATCGGGCCAGTGCAAGGTGAGCGACCAGCGCTGAGGCGAGAGGATGTGTGCATCGATGTCCGCCACTGGCGTCTCTTCCGACAGCAGGCGATAGCCGCGCAGGGTGAAACTCACGCCCGCCAGCAGCAAGGTCATGGCAAACCCCACCAGCAGCAGCAGCGCCCGCCAGACCGCCGCCAGCCGTCGGCCGTCATGCATGCGCTGGCGCAGGGCCACCAGCTGTACCAGGGTAAACAACAGCGCGATCACCGCCAGGATCAGCAGGATCGTCGTGGGCAAGCGCAGCAGCGCGGTCCAGTCCATCTTCGTACTTCGTTACTTCCGTACCGCGCGGGGCGGCGACGGCCGCATGATAACGGCTAGCCGGCGGAAACGACGCGGCTGTGCTCTCTCAAGCGCTTGGCTCGCCACGATTTTGAGGGTTCCCTATACTGCCCCCGTCCCTGCCGGAACCTCTCACATGCGCCGATCCCTCCTGTTGCTTCCGCTGTGCTCCGCTCTTGCCTTGCTCGCCGGCTGCGGCAACAAGGGGCCGCTCTATATGCCCAAGCCCACGCCGGCACCCGTTGCGGCACCGGTGGCTCCCGCGCCGGCGGCGCACCCGGCCGGACCGGCACCCGTGCATGGTTTCGTGACCGACATGAAGGCGTTCGACGATTTCATCGCTACTCATCCGACGCCCGAGCAATTTCGCGCGGCGTATCCGGAAGTGCAGCTGGTGTTGCCGGGCAGCATCGCCACGCGCGAATTCCGCAACAACAACAGCCGCTACTTCGCCGAGCTGGACAAGGACGGCCGGATCACCGGCGGCAAGTTCATGTGATGAAACTGCCCTTTTCCAAGATGCATGGCATCGGCAATGACTTCGTCATGCTTGATTGCCGTAGCCAGCCGTTCGCGCTGAACGACGGGCAGATTCGCGACATCGCCGACCGCCACACCGGCGTCGGCTTCGACCAGCTGATCAGCATCGAACCGCCGCGAGATCCGTCGTGCGCCTTCTACTACGGCATCTGGAACGCCGACGGCACGCCCTCGGGCCAGTGTGGTAACGGCGTGCGTTGCGTGGCGGCCTGGCTGCATCGTGCGGGTGAGCTGGCGATCGGCGACACGGTGCGGCTGGAGAGCCCGTCGGGTCCGGTGACGGTACGCCTGACCAGTCCCGGCGAAGTCACCGTGGACATGGGCGAGCCTTCGTTCGATCCACAGCAGATTCCGTTCCGCGCCGACGTGGCGGCGGACCGCTACGCCATCGAAGTGGGCGACGAGGTGCTAGAGATCGGCGCGGTGTCGATGGGCAATCCGCACGCCGTGGTGGTGGTGCCCGATCTGCGCGCGCCATCGCTGTTCCGCCTCGGCCCCTTGCTGACCACACATGAGCGTTACCCCACGGGCGCCAACGCCGGTTTTGCGCAGGTGGTCGATCGCGGCCGCCTGCGTCTGCGCGTCCATGAGCGCGGCAGCGGCTGGACGATGGCCTGCGGCACGGGCGCCTGCGCCGCGATGGCGGTGATGCGTGCCCGGGGCGAAGTCGACGAGCGCGTGCGCGTCGAGCTGCCTGGCGGCATGCTTATCATCGACTGGGCCGGGCCGGGTCAGACCTTGTGGATGACCGGGCCGGCCACCTTCGTGTTCGAGGGTGAATGGCTGGGTTCGGCAGCGACACGTTGAAAGTCGACACCCTGACATCGCACACTCGGACCCGCGACGCATCGACCCCGCTGAGGTAACAACGCATGTCAGACACCGCACTCGCCGACACCCTGAGCGCCAGCGACGTGGCGGCCTACCTGCGCCGTCATCCGGAGTTCCTCATCGACTATCCCGACCTTGCGGCCCAGCTCACGCTGCCGCGCGAACAGGGTCCGGTGGCTTCGCTGGCGGTGTACCAGCTGCAGAGCCTGCGCGAGAAGAACGCCGAGCTGGAACGCCAGCTCGCTGGCCTGATCGCCATTGCAGCGGACAACGAACGCCTGATGCAGCGCGTGCACGACCTCAACGTCGCCGTGCTGCGCGCCACCACGCCCGCGGTGGCGGCGCGCAGTGTGGTGGCGCGGCTTGCCGAGGATTTCCAGACTGATCAGGTGCGCCTGGTGCTGTTCGGCCCGATCGGCCTGCCGCCAGCTGACTGGCTGGTGCATGTGCCAGGCGGGCGTGCGGCCGTGCCGGAGTTCGCCGAGTTCCTCGCGCATCACGAGCCGGTGTCTGGCCGCCTCTCGGCCGAACGCTTGTACCGGCTGTTCGGCGACCACGCGCCGGAAATCCGCTCCAGCGCGATCATGCCGCTGGGCGAGTTCGGCATCCTGGCCATCGGCAGCGGCGATGCGGACCACTTCCAGCCTGGCATGGGTACGTTGTTCCTGAAGATGATCGCCGCCACCGTGACCGCCGCGCTGCGCCGTTCGCAGGAAGGCGTCTGACGGCGGTCATGATTCCAGCCGAACAGGTCGATGCGTGGCTCACCCGGCTGGCGGGCGAGCGCAAGGCGTCGGCGCATACGGTTGACGGCTATCGCCGCGACCTGGCCAAGCTGCTGCGCTGGATGGAGACACAAGGCGTCGCCACGTTCGATACGCTCGAACCCAATCGCATGCGCAGCTTCGTGGCCGCCGAACATCGAGGCGGCCTGTCGCCCAAGAGTCTGCAGCGGCTGCTTTCGTCCTGCCGCAGCCTGTTCCGTCAACTGACCCGCGAAGGCTTGCTCGCGCACGACCCGCTGGCCGGCGTGCGCGGCCCCAAGGTGCACCGCAAACTGCCGCAGGTGCTGGACGTGGACGAGGCCACCGCGCTGGTCGAAGCGCAGGGCGAAGGCGCGTTGAACCTGCGTGACCGCGCCATGCTGGAGCTGTTCTATTCCTCCGGGCTGCGCTTGTCTGAGCTGACAGGGCTGCACTGGTTGGACCTGGATCTTCACGCTGGCGAAATGCGCGTGCTCGGCAAGGGCAGCAAGACGCGCATCGTGCCGGTGGGTCGCCATGCAGTGGCCGCGCTGCGTGCGCTCGGCGAAGCCGAAGGCATGGCGCCGGAGCAGCCCGTATTCCGCGGACGCGGTGGCGCACCGATCAACCCGCGTACCGTGCAGCTGCGTCTGAAGAAACTGGCGCTGATGCAGGGCATGCCCAAGCACGTGCATCCGCACTTGCTGCGCCATACGTTTGCCAGCCACATGCTGGAATCCTCCGGCGACCTGCGCGCCGTGCAGGAACTGCTCGGCCACGCCGACATCGCCACCACGCAGATCTATACGCACCTGGATTTCCAGTATCTGGCCAAGGTGTATGACGCGGCCCACCCGCGCGCCAAGCGCAAGTAACAGCGAGACAAGGCGCGCTTTTGGCTCCCTCTCCCCGTTGGGGAGAGGGTTGGGGTGAGGGGTCGGGCTTGCCTCAGTAAGGGATAGGGCGAAGGCCTGAATAGCAATGCTCCCGCGAGCACCCGCCCTTTACCACCTTTAGGTAGCTCACCTCATTCCTCTCTCGTTAGGGGAGAGGAGGAAGTGCACTTGGCACAGCGGCATATTGAAGGCCTGTCTTCGCGGCCCCACCTCTGTCGCTCAAGCTACTGCGGAGCCAATCCATGGAATCCTTTCACGCCACCACCATCGTCGCG
Source organism: Dyella sp. OK584 (assembly GCF_057787755.1). Classification (NCBI taxonomy): domain Bacteria; kingdom Pseudomonadati; phylum Pseudomonadota; class Gammaproteobacteria; order Lysobacterales; family Rhodanobacteraceae; genus Dyella; species Dyella sp. OK584. The sequence continues at coordinate 1,076,008 of NZ_CM173542.1, read as the reverse complement.
GTGCGCCGCGATGGCCGCGTCGTGATCGGCGGCGACGGCCAGGTCACCCTCGGCAACACGGTGATGAAGGCCAACGCGCGCAAGATCCGCCGTCTGGGCAAGGGTGATGTGCTGGCGGGCTTCGCCGGCGCCACAGCCGATGCCTTCACCCTGTTCGAGCTGTTCGAGCAGAAACTGGACAAGCACGGCGGCAACCTCACCCGTTCAGCCGTGGAACTGGCCAAGGAGTGGCGCACCGACCGCCGCCTGGGCCGGCTGGAAGCCATGCTGGCCGTGGCTGACAAGGAAGCCTCGCTGCTGATCTCCGGCAACGGTGACGTGCTGGAGCCCGAGCACGGCCTGATCGCCATCGGTTCGGGCGGCCCGTACGCACAATCCGCCGCGCTGGCGTTGATGGAGAACACCGACCTGGACGCACGCCAGATCGTCGAGCGAGCACTGAAGATCGCTGGCGACATCTGCATCTATACCAACCACAACACCACGATCGAAGAGCTGTAAGCGCGCTTCGACGCCGTCATTCCAGCGAAGGCTGGAATCCAGTGCCTTTGCAGCGCATGGAAGACGCTGGATCCCAGCTTTCGCTGGGATGACGGGCAAGAAAGACCACATTCTCCGGTGACCCCATGTCCGAACTCACTCCCCGCGAAATCGTCAACGAACTCGACCGCTACATCATCGGCCAGCACGACGCCAAGCGCGCCGTAGCCATCGCGCTGCGCAACCGCTGGCGCCGCATGCAGCTGGAGCCGGGACTGCGCGACGAGGTGACGCCCAAGAACATCCTGATGATCGGCCCCACCGGCGTGGGCAAAACCGAGATTGCACGCCGGCTCGCATCGCTGGCCAATGCGCCGTTCGTGAAGGTGGAAGCGACCAAGTTCACCGAGGTGGGCTACGTGGGCAAGGACGTCGAATCGATCGTGCGCGACCTCGCCGACGTGTCCTACAAGCTCACCCGCGAGCAGGCCATGAAGCGCGTGCGCTCGCAGGCCGAAGACCGCGCCGAGGACCGCATCCTCGATGCGCTGCTGCCGCGCCGCCAGCAAGCCAGTGACTGGACTCACGACACCGCGCCCAGCCACGAACAGAACGAGACCCGCCAGAAGCTTCGCAAGCAGCTGCGCGAAGGCACGCTGGACGACCGCGAGATCGATCTGGATTTCTCCATGAACGTCGGCGTGGAGATCATGTCGCCGCCGGGCATGGAAGAAATGGGGCATCAACTGCGCCAGATGTTCCAGAACCTTGGCGGTGCCAAGACACAGCAGCGCAAGCTGGCCATCAAGGTGGCGCGTCCACTGCTGATCGAGGAAGAAGCGGCCAAGCTGCTCAACGACGAGGAAATCCGCGCGCAGGCCATGGAAGCGGCCGAACAGAACGGCATCGTCTTCATCGACGAGATCGACAAGGTCGCGCAGCGCTCCGAATGGGGTGGCGCCGGCGTGAGTCGCGAAGGCGTACAGCGCGATTTGCTGCCACTGGTGGAAGGCTCCACCGTGGCCACCAAATACGGCCCGATCAAAACCGACCACATGCTGTTCATCGCCTCGGGCGCGTTCTCGCTGGCCAAGCCATCGGACCTGATCCCGGAGCTGCAGGGTCGCCTGCCGATCCGCGTGGAGTTGTCGGCGCTGTCGGTCGACGACTTCAAGCGCATCCTGCGCGAGCCGCACAATGCCCTGACCAAACAGTACGTTGCGCTGCTAGGTACCGAGGGCGTGACGGTGGAGTTCACCGAGACCGGCGTCGACCGCCTGGCCGAGGTCGCTTTCCAGGTGAACGAGCGCACCGAGAACATCGGCGCCCGCCGCCTGCACACCGTGATGGAGCGGCTGCTGGAGAAGATCTCCTACGAAGCTGCTGACAAATCCGGCGAAAATTACACAATTGACGGCGATTATGTCGATAAAAACCTGGGAACTCTCGTCAAGGACGAGGATTTGAGCCGTTACATCCTGTAAACAAGGGGAAAGCCCCAGGCTGTTAAAATTGCACCCATGGGAAATGTGATTGAACTGAAAACTACCGGCCAGCGTGCCCAGTTGCGCGAAGCGCAGCAGAAGCACCAGATGATCCGGTTGTGGCGTGGCGAAATCGAACACGGCAGCTTCTGCGGCTACGTGGGCGGTGTTGGTCGTGAATTCTTTTTGCTGTGGGTTGTCGGTGACGGCATTACCTATGACGGCATGTACGTGATGCGCCATCGCGACGTCTCCGAGTTGGAGGCGCCGGACAAGCACGCGGTGTTCATGGAAAAAGCGCTGACCCTCAAGCACCTGATGCCGCGCCCGCCGCGAGGCTTTCCGCTGGATGACATCCGCAGCGTGATCCAGGCGGCAGGCGCCCTGGCGCCCGTGATCGGCGTGCATGTGGACAGCGAGGACGAGGCAGAGGTGTGCTACATCGGCCGCCTCATCAGCGTCGAAGAAGACGGCTTCAACATGCAGGAGATCTCGCCCGACGCGGAATGGCTGCGCGAGGCGTCATTCTTCTCGTGGGACGAAGTGTCCACTGTCAGCATCGAAGACGGCTACGCCACTTCGCTGCTCGCTGTGGCCGGCACAGCGCCGCCGCTGGAACAGGGCGACTCGGGCGTGGGCCACGCGCAGTAATCGCTGCCTGCGGTTTTCGATCCAATGAAAAGGCCGGCCCCAAGGGTCGGCCTTTTTGTTTTGCGCGACGCGTCTTAGCGCGTCGTCGCTGGTGCGGGTGTCGGCGACACCGGCGCTTTCACCGTTCGCGGCGCAGGAGCCACACCCTTCACCTGCTGCTGAAAGAAGTTCTCGATCAGGTGATACACATGGGCGCGCTGGCCCGGCAGGTTCAGGCCATGCTTGGCGCCCGGGTAAGCCATGAACTGGAATTGCGTGCCACGCTTCTGCAATTCGCTCATCAGCTCGGTGGAGTTGAGGAACAGCACGTTGTCGTCGGCCATGCCGTGCGCCAGGTACAGCTTGGACGTGAGGCCATCGAGCCAGGCCATCGGCGAGCTGCGCGTGTAGCCGGCATCGTTGTCCTGCGGGCGGCCCAGATAACGCTCGGTGTAGAACGTGTCATAGAGGCGCCAGTTGGTCACCGGCGCCACCGCCACGCCGCCGGCCAGTTCGTCGGACGCCTTGGCCAGCATCATGGTGGTCATGTAGCCGCCATAGCTCCAGCCGAACACGCCGATGCGCTTGCCATCGACCCACGGCTGCGACTTCAGCCAGTGGATGCCCACCAGTTGGTCGTCCACCTCGGCGGCGCCCAATTGCTGGTAGATAGCGTTCTCGAACTGGCGTCCGCGTCGTGCCATGCCGCGGTTGTCCAGCGTGAACACCACAAAGCCCTGATTGGCCATGTACTGGTTGAAGTAATCACCCCAGGCATTGGTGACCAATTGCGCGCTGGGGCCGCCGTAGGTCATGTCGAACACTGGGTATTTCCTGGTCGGGTCGAAACCCGCCGGCTTGTACAGGCGGTAGTACAGCGTCTGCCCATCCGCCGCCTTGAGCGTGCCGAATTCCGGCTTGATGAGGCTGTCGCGGTACGGCCAGAACGGGTGTTGCTCGTCGAGCTTGTTGGGCTCGATCCACGTCACGAGGCTGCTGTCCGGCTTGTGCACGCTGACCTGCGGTGGCGTGTCCACGCTGGAGAAATTGTCGAGATAGAACCCGGCGTTGGGCGCGAACTCTGCCGTATGCGTACCCGCGCCCTGGCTGATGCGCACCGGTGCCTTGGCGATGCTGCCATCGAGCCTGAGTGCATAGACCTGACGCTCGGGCACGGCGTCCTTGTTGGAGCTGACATAGACGATGCCCGCGTGCTCGCTCACCGCCAGCAGCCCATCGATCTGCCATTCGCCTTCGCTCACCGCGCGCTTCAACTTGCCGTCGAGGCCGTAGAGATACAGGTGGTGATAACCGCTGCGCTCGCTGCCCCACAGGAACGACTTGCCGTCCTTGAGGAAGGTCAGATCGTTGTTGAGGTTGATCCAGGTGTCGCTCGTCTCGGTGAGCAGGGTGCGCTGCATCAGCGTCTTCGCATCGACCAGTCGCAATTCCAGGCGCTGTTGGCTGCGTGGCATGCGCTGATAGGTGACGTGCTTGCCGTCAGGCAACCAGTTCACGCGGGTAAGGTAGATGTCGCTGTCTTTGCCCAGGTCGATCCAGCGCGGCTGGCCACCGGAGGGCGACACCAGACCCAGTTTCACCGCGACGTTGGGCGCGCCGGCAGCGGGATAGTGCTGGTCGATCACTTCGGTGTGGTCGGCATACAACTCGGTGCGCTTGGTCACCGGCACCTTGGCTTCGTCGTAGCGTTCGAAGGCGATGGCCGAATCGTCCGGCGCCCACCAATAGCCAGTGCTGCGGTCCATTTCCTCCTGCGCCACAAACTCGGCTTCACCGTTGTGCACGGCGCCGCCGCCATCGCGGGTTAGCTGCTTCGCTTCGCCACTGGTGAGGTCGATGACCCACAGGTTCTGGTCGCGCACATAGGACACGTAGCGGCCTTTGGGCGAGATCTTCGGATCGATCACGCTGTCGCCGATGTCGAGCAACCTGGGCGCAGCATCAGGCGTGGCCAGCGTGTAGACGTAGAGCTTGCCGCCGATGGGAAACAGCAGCTGCTTGCCGTCCGGTGACCACTGATAGCTGACGATGCCGTGCAGGCCCGCGGTGCGCTCACGTTCGCGACGCGCCTTCTCGGCATCGGAAAGTTGCTCGCCGTTCGGTTCGAGCTTTTTCGAATCCACCAGCAGGCGCGTCTTGTTGTCCTTGAGCTGGTATTCCCACAGATCCAGCTGGAACTGATCGTCAGGGCGCGCTCGCAGGAAAGTGACACGCGTGCCGTCCGGCGAAATCTGCAAGCCACGCGGCGCGGGGCCGGCCAGGCTGCCGCCATCAAAGATGCGTTCAATCGTGAGTTTTTCGGCCATAGTCGGCAAGGCCACCATCGTCAGGGCGGCAAAGAGGAGGGCGCGCATGGGTACTTCCTTGGGCGACGCATCGTACGCAAGAACAAGCGGCGATTAGAACGCGTCAGGTCCGTGGAAACCAGCGATTTGTTGCAGGGACAGCGCGAAAACAACCTGATGCAAGAGTCGGGCGCGATGGCGCCACTTTCGCTGGCGCAACCGACGTCCCCTCATCGCCATCCCCGCGAATGCGGGGACCCAGTGCCTCTCTGGCATCGAGCGAAGTGATTGAACGCCCGCTTTCGCGGGGACGACGATCAGAGTCTTAGCCCTTCGCGCCTTGCCCGAACAAGACCTTGCGCGCTGCCTCGTCCGTGGTCAGATCGAAGCGCCCCTTGATCTCCTCGCCCATGGCGTAAGCGCGCCTTGTGGCGGGACGCTCGCGGATAGCCTCGAACCAGACCTTCAGATGCGGGAAATCCTCCAGCACCATGCCCTGGTTCTCGTACCCCACGATCCACGGATAGGCCGCCATGTCGGCAATGGTGTAGTCCTTGCCAGCGATGAAGGCGCGGCCTTCCAGACGTTTGTTGAGCACGCCATACAAACGACGCGTCTCGTTGACGTAGCGGTCGATCGCATAGGGAATCTTTTCCGGCGCATAGCGGCTGAAATGATGGTTCTGCCCCAGCATCGGACCCAGTCCGCCCACTTGCCAAAACACCCACTCCAGCACCTTGTAGCGACCACGCACGTCGCTGGGAAGGAATCGCCCGCTCTTTTCGGCCAGATACTGCAGGATCGCGCCGGACTCGAACACGCTGATCGGCTCGCCACCATCGGCCGGCGCGGTGTCCACGATCGCCGGCATGCGGTTGTTGGGGGAGATGGCGAGGAAGCTGGGCTCGAACTGTTCGCCCTTGCCGATGTTCACCGGCTTGATGGTGTAGCGCAGGCCCGATTCCTCCAGGAACAGGGTGATCTTGTGGCCATTGGGCGTGGGCCAGTAGTACAGCTCGATCATGGGTCTTTCCCGATGCGGACGATCTTTTGATGTTCGGGGCGATAGGCTGTGATTCAAGCAGGACCGCCCCAGGCCACGCCAACCGTCAACGCCGGCGGTGGCCCCGCGTTCCCGTGCAAGCCCACGTCACCGGAGAGCCGCCCATGACCCGCCTTTACCATCTCGCCATACTCTCGCTTGCCCTGACCTTCGCTGGCAGCGCCTGGGCGCAGCAGACCACTCCGCCTGGTGCACCTACCGGCAAGCATCTGCACACGCCCGATCCGCAGCAGCAATTGGAGCGGTTGACCAAGCAGCTGCAGCTGAGTTCCGACCAGCAGGCCAAGATCCTTCCCATCCTGCAGCAGCGCGACCAGCAGCTGGATGGATTGCGCACCGACACCAACCTCAAGCCCGCCGATCGACGGACCAAGGTCGTGTCGATCATGCAGGACAGCAGCAAGCAGATCGACGCTGTGCTGACCGATCCGCAACGCGAAAAGATCAAGGCGATGCGCGAGAAGGCCATGGAGCGCATGGAGGAACGCCGCAACCAGAGCGTGCCGTCGTCGAGCAGCAGCAGCGGCTGAGCAAGGCCGATGCCTCTCAGTTCGTCATTCCGGCGAAAGCCGGGATGACGATCAAGAACGTACCTGTCCACATACCCCATCACGTATCCTCGTGCGATTCCCGCACAAGCAGTGATGGAGCAGTCATGACACGCATCGTCGTGGTCGGCAGCATCAACATGGATCTGGTGACGCTGGCACCTCGGTTCGCCGCTCCGGGCGAAACCATCCTCGGCGATCGCTTCCTTACCGTCCATGGAGGCAAGGGTGCCAACCAGGCCGTGGCGGCGGCACGCCTTGGCGCCGATGTAGCTTTGGTGGGAGCCCTTGGCGACGATGCGTTCGGCACGCAATTGCGCGATGGACTCGCGCGCGAAGGCGTCTCGCTGGACCACATCGCACGCATCGCCGACTGCAGCAGTGGCACGGCTTCCATTACCGTAGCAGAGGGCGAGAACCACATCATCGTGGTGCCCGGCGCCAATGCACGGGTGACTCCCGCTCAGATCGAGCATGCGCAATCCACCCTGGCCAGCGCCGATGTAATCCTCGTGCAGATGGAAATTCCGCTCGATGCCATCGAGGCGACGCTGCGGATCGGGCATCGCCTCGGCAAGCCGGTGATCCTCAATCCCGCACCTGCGCAGCCGCTGCCAGTCGAATGGCTGAAGCTCGCCCGTTATCTCACACCCAACCAGCACGAACTGGCGATCCTCCTCGGCGCTGCGGCAGATGAAGATTTTCGTTCATTGATGCAGCGCGCTCCCGCTCCGGTGGTGCTTACGCGCGGCGGCGATGGCGCGTGGTATCGCGACGGCGGCGAACCGGTGCATCAACCAGGCTTCAAGGTCGATGTGATCGACACCACCGGCGCGGGCGATACCTTTAACGCTGCACTCGCGGTGTTTCTGCGCGAAGGGTTGCCACAAGCGGTGCGCAAAGCCTGCGCCGCTGCCGCCTTGTCGGTGACGCGCCTGGGCGCGCAAGGCGGCATGCCCAGCCTTGGCGAACTGCATGCCTTTCTGTAGGAGCGCGCAGAGTGCGCTCCCGCAGAGACATCCGTTATTCCACAGGCCCCGGCGCCAGCACCTCACGTTGCCCGTTGATGCCCATTGACGACACCAGTCCGGCCGATTCCATCGCTTCGACCAGACGCGCCGCACGGTTGTAGCCGATGCGAAACTGGCGTTGCACAAACGAAATCGAGGCACGGCGCGAACGCAGCACGAAAGCGGCCGCCTCGTCGTAGAGCGGATCGAGTTCGGCATCCGCACCGTCCTCGTTGAACAATTCACCCGATCCTTCGCTTGGCGGTCCGGCCAGAATTTCGTCCTTGTAGTTGGGCTCGCCATAGAGCTTCAGATGAGCGACGACGCGGTGCACTTCTTCATCGGTGACAAAGGCGCCGTGGATGCGCTGCGGATAGCCCGTGCCCGGCGGCAGGAACAGCATGTCGCCCTGGCCCAGCAGGCTTTCAGCACCCATCTGATCCAGGATGGTGCGCGAGTCGATCTTCGAAGACACCTGGAACGCCACGCGAGTGGGGATATTCGCCTTGATCAGGCCGGTGATCACATCCACCGACGGTCGCTGCGTGGCGAGGATCAGGTGGATGCCGGCGGCACGCGCCTTTTGCGCAAGACGGGCGATCAGCTCTTCGATCTTCTTGCCGGCGACCATCATCAGGTCGGCCAGCTCGTCGATCACCACCACGATCATCGGTAACGTATCGAGCAACTCGGGAACTTCGGGATGCGCGGGAAACGGATTGAGCAATGGACGTCCAGACGTCCGGGCCTCGCGTACTTTCTGATTGAAGCCAGCGAGGTTGCGCACGCGCAGATCGGACATCACCCGATAGCGGTTCTCCATCTCCGCCACGCACCAGGCAAGCGCATTGGCGGCGAGCTTCATATCGGTGACTACCGGTGCCAATAGATGCGGAATACCCTCGTACACCGAGAGCTCCAGCATCTTCGGATCGATCATGATCATGCGCACGTCGTCTGGCGTGGCCTTGTACAACATCGACAGGATCATCGCGTTCACCGCCACCGACTTGCCGGAGCCGGTCGTGCCGGCCACCAGCATATGCGGCGCCCTGGCGAGATCGGCGACTACGGGCTCACCGGTGATGCCCTTGCCCATCGCCAGCGTAAGCAACGAGTCGGAGCCGCGGTATTCGGACGAGTCGAGGATCTCGGACAGAGCGATCATCTGTCGCTGCTCGTTCGGCAACTCAAGGCCCATGCAGGTCTTGCCGGGAATCGTCTCGACCACGCGTATGGACGACCGGCCGAGACCGCGCGCCAGATCCTTCATCAAGGCAACGATCTGGTTGCCGCGTACGCCGACGGCCGGTTCCACCTCGAAGCGCGTGATCACCGGGCCTGCCGATGCGCCAACGACCGTCACCGGCACCTTGAACTCGCGCAGGCGTTGCTCGATCAGCTCACCCGTCTCGGCAAGCTGCTGTTCGTCGATGGCTGCGAATTCCGGGCGCGGCGGCGCAAGCAGGGACAGCGGCGGCAACGGGGCGGCGGGGTGCTGGCGCGTCGTTGCAGGTGTTGCAGGTGTTGCGGGTGTTGCGGGCCTTGCTGCGATAGCGTCTTCGCGCGCGGCAAGCTGGTCATCGTTGGCGGCCCGGTAACGACCAGGAGCCAGCGATGCGCTTCGCACGAGCTGTGGTGCGGGTGCGGGTTCTGCCCCGATACCATTCCAGGCGGCGTCGGCCGTTTCCTCAGCGTCCGCTTTCGCTGGTGCTTGTTCGAGGACGTCATCTGATGCGGGCTTCAGTGTCAGGTCTTCCGTTTGGACGTCTATTTTTATCGGCTCGGGTAGTACATCAACTACCCTGGCCGCGGTCGCCGCAGTCATAGCGACCGTGGTTGGAAAAGAGACCGATGAACTGTTGTTCGCAACGGTAGCCGCAACGCGCGCCACTGGTGCGGGCGTTGCCAGTCTTGCGCTTTTTGGCAACAGCCACGGTTCGCGTATTACGTGCTCGCGTACTGCGGGACGACGTGGATAAGACGCAGCGGGCCGTGCCACCGGCGGCACGGAAGCGGCATGCTCAACCGTCGGCACAGGTGCGGCCGCGACGGTGGTGCGACGAGGCGGCTTGTTCGCGGTGCGACGAGTTCCTGACGCAACGCGATCGGCACGACGCACGGCGCCGCGCGTATGTCGCGCATCGTGGCGCCTATTCCATGTTGTCGCGATCCACTCGACAGCTGGCGTCAACAGCACTGCCAATCCACCGACGAGCACGGAGACTCGCTTGAATGTGGCCAGCCATGGCGTGCCCAAATACCAGGGCAAGGTCACCGCCAGCAGAGCGAGCATCAGCAGGCTTGTCAGTGCGGTGCCGAGCGGGTCACCGATGCCGCTGGCAAGCGCTCGGCACACGACGCCACCCGCCGCTGGGTTGTCGGTGTAGTGCGCGACCACCTGTCCTTCGAGCGTCGCGCTGGCAAGCAACACCAGGAGTGCGCCAATCCAGAACCGGATCGTGCCTTCACCACTGAATGACGGTCGCCGGCCCTTCAATAATGGCCGAGCCGCGCGCCAGACCAGGGGAATAAGCCAGAGGGTGGAGAGCCCGAAAGCGCCAAAAAAGAAGGTGAGCATGCTTGTGTGTGTACGGATCGGGCGCGTGCAAACTCAACATGTTAGCGCCACTGACTAACAAACGGCAGCAGAACTCGGTGTTACGGGCTGTTTTTCCCGCAACTGCGACTATCCAACGACGCAGCACGTTGCCTGCGAGAACGCGCTTCCAGCGGTCTAGGCTCGATGCCTTCAGTGCCTTGGAGGTGTCTGGCAAGCATGGCTGGCGCTGGGGTCGGCCTGGGGAGCGCGGCCGCAGGCATAACAACTTTGTTCCCCAATTCCGCGTAGGATGGCTGGGACTTACAACCAGCAAGGTTGAGCTTTACCGCCCCGGCGGGACCAGCCGCGACCGTCATGACTCAGAACCCTGATCTCACTTCGTCACAATGGGCACTGCTGCGAGGTATAGGGGTGTGTTGTCCGCAATCGGTAAGCGTCATAGGACATTTTGACGATCTTCGCCGGCTGATTGCGGCAAGGCTCGTTGTACTGAAACGCACCCAGGTAAGCCTGACGTCGCGGGGCAGTGAGGCCCTGTGGTATCACCGCATGCATTGAGGTTGTTGTGATTACCTGTCAGGTCGAAGGCATGAAGTGTTTCGATTAGTGCACGGCTCGCCGGAGAGCGGGAACTGCGACTGGCGCCCTTTTGGAACGAGGAGTTCTGCCCGAATGAATAAAACACCAAAACCCGTGTCAGCTGCTGCCATCCACTCGGTCTATGCTGGCTCGAAGGCGATCGAGGTCGTCGACGAAAAGAAGACGTTCAAGTCGACGTCGCACTTCAGTCGCGATCCGTCCCATACGGGTCACGCACCGACGGCTCCGAAGGTCGATAAGGGCCCGTTCCGCCGCTGATACGCTCGGCGGCCTTTCCTTGCAGACGCTCCCTGTCCATGCGATTTGGACGTCTGCGAGTGTCCGACGTTGCCGCCAGCCTCGCCAGGAATGGCAACTTCGCAGAGCTGCCAATCCCATCTAAGCTCGATCTTTCCACGCCCGCGTCAGACCCGCGGCTGCCATAGCCGCATTGGTGGTCGACGTTCGCATCGAACGAGGTTTCCCGACTGAGTGGCCGCTCATGCCACCATTGGGACAGATATCTACTTGCCGATGCAGAACGAACTGAAGATGGCGCCCAGTAAGTCGTCGCTGGTGTAGGTGCCGGTGATTTCGCCAAGCGCGTGCTGGGCCTGACGCAGTTCCTCGGCGGCGAGTTCGCCGGCTCGGGTGGCAACAAGCGTGGTGTGTGCGCTTTCGAGATGGGCTGATACTTGTTCCAGTGCCAGCACGTGACGTCGGCGTGCGCTGAAGGCACCTTCGCCGCTACCGGCACCCGCCAACTGCTTGAGATGCCCGCGCAGCGCGTCGAGACCAGCACCGGTTTTGGCCGATGCCCAGACCCAGATGGAATCGTCGCGCGTCTCGTAGCGTGCTTCGCTGTGTTCAAGGTCGATTTTGTTGACCAGCACAAGGCGTTCGACGCTGGCTGGCAGGTCGGCAAGCAGGGCCAAATCGTGTTCCGCATGCTGCGCTTCGGTGACCAGCAATGCGACGTCGGCGCGTGCAAGTTCGCCGTGCGCGCGGCGCACGCCTTCGCGTTCCACTGGATCATCGGTCTCGCGCAACCCCGCGGTATCAGCCAGTTCCAGCGCGATGCCATCGAGGCTTAGCTGTTCACGCAACACATCGCGCGTAGTGCCGGCGATATCGGTGACGATCGCGCGATCGCTGCCGGCCAGCGCATTGAGCAGGCTGGACTTGCCAGCGTTTGGACGTCCAATGATGGCGACGCGCAAGCCGTCATTGAGTCGCACGCCACGCTGCGCTTCGCGCAGCAGTCCAGCGAGTTGCGCACGCAGCGCGTCGAGCTGCCGCATGATGGCCGGATCGGCGAGGAAATCGATTTCTTCCTCGGGAAAATCGATCGCAGCCTCGATGTGCACGCGCAATGCGATCAGTGCCTGCAAAAGCTCGTGCACCTTGTGTGAGAACACGCCTTCCATCGATCGCATCGCAGCGCGCGCGCCAGCCTGCGAACGCGCGGCGATGAGGTCGGCGACGGCCTCGGCCTGGGCGAGATCGAACTTGCCGTTGAGGAAGGCGCGCTCGGTGAATTCCCCCGGTCGCGCCAGTCGCGCACCCATCGCACACACTCGGCGCAACAGCGCATCGAGCAGCACCGGGCTGCCATGGCCTTGCAGCTCCAGTACGTGTTCGCCTGTGTAGGAGGCCGGGGCTGGGAAATACAGGAGCAAGCCGCGATCGATCAGCCCACCGTCGCGTTCGCGGAACGCGGCGAAGTGTGCGTGGCGCGGTTGCGGATCTTTGCCCAGTAACTCGCAAGCGATGGCGGGCGCCGCGGGGCCGGAGACGCGCAGCACGCCGACACCGGCGGCACCCGGTGCGCTGGCGATGGCGGCGATGGTGTCGGTGGAGGTCATGGGATTCATTATGGCGGCTAGGCGTTCTGTCGACGAAGCGCTCGACGCTTCCTCACCGTCATCCCTGCGAAAGCAGGGATCCAGTGCCTTCGCAACGCAACGGCAGTAGTAAAGACGCTGGATCCCTGCTTTCGCAGGGACGACGGCGTGACTGGGGGCAGCCTCCGAAGAAAAAGGCCGCATCAGCGGCCTTTTTCTCCGAAGTCTCGCGACAATCAGGCCGCCTTGGCCTTCTCGTCCGCGCGCTCGACGCTACGCGTGATCAGCCACTGCTGCGTCAGGCTGGTGATGCCGTTGACGACCCAGTAGAGCACCAGGCCAGCCGGGAAGAACAGGAACATGAAGCCGAAGACCACCGGCATCACCTTCATCATCTTTTGCTGCGCCGGGTCCATGCCTGCCGCGGAAGGCGACAGCCACTGGGTGGCGAGCATCACAAGGATGTAGATCACCGGCAACACGAAGAACGGATCGGGTGCCGAAAGGTCATGGATCCAGCCGAAGAACGGCGAGTGGCGCAGCTCCACGCTCTCCATCAGCACGCGATAAAGACCGAAGAAGACCGGCATGGTGATCAGCACCGGCAGGCAGCCCGACATCGGGTTGACCTTCTCCTTCTTGTACAGCTCCATCATGGCCTGCTGCATCTTCATCTTGTCTTCGCCGTAACGCTCCTTCAGAGCGGTCACGCGCGGTTGCAGCTTGCGCATTTTGGCGCCGGAGCGGAACTGCGCGGCGGTGAGTTTCCACAGCCCGGCCTTCAGCAACAGCACCAGCAGGATGATCGCCACGCCCCAATTGCCGCTGATCGCGTGCAGTTGCGAAAGCAGCCAATGCAGCGGCTGCGCCACGATGGTGAGCCAGCCGTAATTGGTGGTGAGGTCGAGACCCGGCGCCACCGTGTCCAGCGTGCCCTGCAGCTTCGGACCCATGTACAGGCGAGACGCCGTGGTCGCGCTTTGGCCAGGGGCGACGCTGAGCGATGGACCGATCGCGCGGATCAGGTACATGGGCTGGGCAGTGTCGGGATTGATGACACTTGTGCTGTACGTATTGGCTTCCTGCCCCTGCGGAATCCAGGCTACGAAGAAGTAGTGCTGCAACATCGACGCCCAGCCACCAGTGATGGCATGGTTCAACGGCTTCTTGGCGAAGTCGGTGAAGGACAGCGTGGACATCTTGTCTTCAGGGCTGTACCAGGCCGCACCGTAGAAGCTGTGCGAAGACGGGTCGCTGAAGTTCTGCCACCAGCTCTTCTGCTGCACCGGCGCGACGCGCTGCAGCTGCTCATAGGCATTGCCCTGCCAAGCGATGCTGCCAGTGTTGTCGATCTTCTGGCCCACAGTGACGGCGTAGCTGCCGCGCTTGAGCGTGTAGGTCTTGGTGACCTTGAGGCCTGCAGCGTCGGCCCAGGTGAGGTCGACCTTCAACTCGTCCTGGCCTTGCGCCAATGCATAGCTGGTCTGCGCGGCCTGGAACACGGCGCGATGATCGGGCGCTGCACCTTGGTTGCTCACCAGGCCGGTCTGCGCCACGAAGTACTGCGCTTGCTCGTCATCGAGCAGGCGCACCGGTGCGGGATTCGGATCCTTCTTGGTGCGCGGCTCTGCCGGATAGTTGAGCAGTTCCGAACGCACCACGCTGCCGCCACGCGTATCCACGGTGAGGCGCAACAGGTCGGAGCTCAACGTGACCAGCTGCGCGGATGCCTCATTGACGGTGCCCGGCACAGCGGCCGGCGCCGTCGACGCGGTGGCGCCCGGTACGCTGCTGTCGGCAATCGCCGGCGTGGCGGCGGTGGACGACGAGGCAACGGCTGCCGACGGTTGCGGGCTGTAATCCTTCTCCCAGGCCATGAACAACAGATAGGCCACAGCCAGCAGGGCGAAGATGAGGAACGTACGCGTTTGATTCATCGCGGAGCAGATCCGGTGGATGCCGCGACTTCGGGCCGCGGAAGAGGGTGGGAAAAGGTCAACGCACGATTGTGCCGGCCGCATCGCCCGGCTTCAATGTGGCCCCGACCTTGACGGAACGCAGTTTCTTCCAGAGCAGTTGGAGTTCGTCGAGCAACTCTGGACCGGGCAGGCCGGCGGTCTGCTCGCGCGCCATCACCATGAGGTCGACGGGCGGAAGCTCAAGACGGGCGCGACGGAATGACTCGCGCACGAGACGCTTGATGCGGTTGCGCTCGACCGCGCGCTTGGACACGCGCTTGGATATGGCCAGCCCCAGGCGCGGATGGCCAAGGTCGTTTGGGCGATAGCGCACAGAAAAACAGCGGCCGCCGAAGCGGCCGCTGGTATGACGCAGAGCAGCGAAATCACCGGCGCGGCGGAGCCGCGCCTCGCGCGGCAGGCCGGCGGCACGCATGATGAGCGTACCGCTTACGGGATCAGGCGCTTACGACCCTTGGCGCGACGCGCGTTCAGGATCTTGCGGCCGTCGGCCGTCGCCATGCGGGCGCGGAAGCCGTGGGTACGGGCGCGCTTGAGCTTGCTGGGTTGGAAGGTTCGCTTCGACATGGCTTCGTCCGAAGTTAAAGTGATAAAAAGGTTGGAGATTGTGCGGGTTGGTGCAGGCCTCTGTCAAATCGGGTGGTTTTCGGGATTGACAGCAGGCTGTTGGCTCCCTGTGGATATCCATGTGGATATCCATGCCATGGTGGTAGGTTCGTGCTGCTAGAATTCTCGGTCCACCCCGCGCGAAAGCGCTCCTTCCAGTGGTTGAAGACTATCCATGAGTGACCTGTGGCGGCGCTGTCTCGAGCGTCTCGAGGGCGAATTGAACGCCGAAGACCTGCACACCTGGCTGATGCCGTTGCAGGCGCGCGACGATACCCACGGTCTGCAGCTGTTCGCACCCAACCCGTACACGCTCGAGACCGTACGCGAGCGCTATCTGGCGCGCATTGAAACGGTGATCAGCCAGCTTACCGGGCATGAGCTGACTGTGCGATTGGAGGTTGGCTCCAGCTCGCCGCGCGCCAACGCCAGCGGCAAAGTTGCCCCGCCGGCGCCAGCCAGGGCCGCTCCGATAGTGGCGGAGCCTCCGGCACCCAGCTTCAACCACAACCTGGATCCGCACTACACCTTCGAGACCTTCGTCGAGGGCAAGTCCAATCAGCTGGGCAAGGCCGCCGCCATGCAAGTGGCGATGAATCCCGGCCGCGCCTACAACCCGCTGCTGCTCTATGGTGGCACCGGCCTTGGCAAGACGCATTTGATGCATGCCACCGGCAACCTGATGCGCGAGCGCAATCCGGACTTCAAGGTGCTGTACCTGCGTTCGGAACAGTTTGTCGGCTCGATGATCGAGGCGCTGCGCACCAAGAGCATGGATGAGTTCAAGCGGCGCTTCCGCTCGGTGGATGCGTTGTTGATCGACGACATCCAGTTCTTCGCCGGCAAGGACACCACGCAGGAAGAGTTCTTCCACACCTTCAACGCGCTGTTCGAATCCAAGCAGCAGATCATCCTCACCTGCGATCGTTATCCCAAGGAAGTGGACAAGCTCGAGCCGCGACTGAAGTCGCGCCTGGGCTGGGGCCTGTCGGTGGCGATCGAGCCGCCGGATTTCGAAACGCGCGCAGCCATCCTGCTGTCCAAGGCGCACGACAAGGGCGTTGCGGTCACCGAAAACGTCGCGATGCTGCTGGCCAAGCGCATCCGCTCCAACGTGCGTGACCTGGAAGGCGCACTCAACACGCTCGCCGCACGCGCCAACTTCTACGGCAAGCCCATCACCATCGATTTCGCCGAGGAAACCTTGCGCGATCTGCTGGCCACGCATGCCCAGGCCGTCACGGTGCCGAACATTCAGAAGATCGTGGCCGACTATTACCAGGTGCGTCTGCAGGATCTGCTGTCCAAGCGACGCGTGCGTTCGTTGGCGCGCCCGCGCCAGATCGCCATGGCGCTGTCCAAGGAACTGACCGAACACAGCCTGCCGGAAATCGGTGATGCGTTTGGCGGCCGCGACCACACCACCGTGTTGCACGCCTGCCGCACCATCAAGAAACACTGCGAAACCGACACCCGGATGCGTCAGGATTGGGAGCAGTTGATCCGCATCCTCACCGGTTGATCGGGCGGCTGTGCACTAAGCGCTTGAAAAGTACTGTGGCAAGCTGTGGATAATAGGTGGACGATTCGGATGGCAAAGTTATCCACATTTGCTCCACAGTCATCCGTCCCTTTTGAACACAACGCGAAAATCGCCTAACACAATGATTTTTGTGGATTTTTTTTGTTTTAAAAGTTATCCACGGCACCTACCACTACTACAGAACTTCTTTTAAAAACAGAAAAGCAGGTTTAGGGGAAGCGAAAATATGCAATTCAGCATCCAACGAGAAGCTCTGCTCAAACCGTTGCAGCAAGTCGTGGGCGTGGTCGAACGCCGTCAGACGCTGCCGGTCCTGGCCAACCTGCTGGTCAAAGTCGCCGACGGCAAGTTGTCGATGACGGGTACCGATCTTGAAGTGGAAATGGTTGCCACCACCGTTGCCGACAAACTCGTCGACGGTGAAATCACCATTCCCGCTCGCAAGCTGTTCGATATCGTGCGTGCGCTGCCTGATGGCGCTCAGATCGAGCTGAAGCTCAATGGCGACCGCGTGGCATTGAACGCAGGACGCAGCCGCTTCACCTTGGCTACGCTTCCTGCCACTGAATTTCCGACGATCGACGAGATAGAGCTGGTTGAGCGGGTCTCGCTGCCAGAAGAAGTGCTGCGCGATTTGATGGAACGCACCGCCTTCGCCATGGCGAACCAGGACGTGCGCTACTACTTGAACGGCATGCTGCTGGATCTTCAGGAGCACACACTGCGTTGTGTGGCTACCGACGGTCATCGCCTCGCGCTCAAGGAAACCAAGCTTGAGAGCAAGGTTTCCACGCGCCGCCAGATCATCATCCCGCGCAAGGGCGTGAACGAGCTGGTCGGTTTGTTTGAAACCGGCGAGGGCCAGGTTGAGCTGGAGTTCGGGCGCAATCATCTGCGCGTGCGTCGCGGTGACGTGGTGTTTACCTCCAAGCTGATTGACGGCCGCTTCCCGGACTACGAAGCGGTCATTCCGCTCGGCGCGGACAAGCACGCCACGCTGGATCGCGAAGTACTTCGCGGTGCCTTGCAGCGAGCGGCGATTCTGTCCAACGAAAAATATCGTGGCGTAAAGCTCGAACTGTCGCCGGGCAAGTTGCGCATCGTGGCGCACAACCCGGAGCAGGAAGAGGCCGTGGAAGAACTCGAGGCCGACACGGTGGTGTCGGATCTGGCCGTGGGTTTCAACGTGGGTTATCTGCTCGATGCCCTGGCCGCATTGCGCGGTGACCGTGCTCGCCTGAACCTGCGCGACGCGCAGTCCAGCTGCCTGGTGCAGGAAGACGACAACGAGCAGGCTCGCCACGTGATCATGCCGTTGCGGCTCTGACGTCGGTTAGTCATTTGCTGAGCCAGGGAAAGTCCCGCAAGAACGCCGGAGCCGTCGCCAGACGCTCCGGCGTTTTCGCTTCCGGAGATCGTTGAAATGTGGCTGGAAAGCCTTCGTATCCGGGGCTTGCGATGCCTGGACGATATGTCGGTGCCTCTGGCGCCGGGAGTTACCGTCTTTGCCGGTCCCAACGGGGCGGGTAAGACCAGCCTGCTCGAAGCCGCCTTCCTGCTTTCCCATGCGCGCTCGTTCCGGGCCGGCGCCAAGGAGGCTTTGCTTCAACGAGATGCTGACGCGCTTTCCGTGTTCGCGGAGTTGCGGCATGCCGACGGTCGTGTCCGTCGAATCGGCCTTGGGCGGCAGGGTTCGCGATGGGAAGCTCGCATGGATGGCGAGGCCGTGACGCTGAGCGAACTGGTGGGGGAGTGTGCCGTGGTCTGTTTCGAGCCCGGCTCTCATGCCCTTATCGCCGGTGGGGCTGAAGAACGACGTCGCTATCTGGATTGGGGCGTGTTCCACGTGGAACACGAGTTCATTTCAGCCTGGCGGCGGTATCAGCGTGCCCTCAAGCAGCGAAACAGCTTGTTGCGCTCCCCCAACGCCGTTCCCGAGGCTCAATACCTGCCCTGGGAGGCAGAGCTTGCGGCCACGGCGGCTGTGATTGACCAGCTGCGCGAGGTTTATCTGGCCACGCTGCGCCCCCATATAGAACAGGCCTTGGCGGGACTGCTGCCCGAGCTTGGGACAGTCGAAGTGCGCTACAAGCGAGGTTGGCCGGAAGGCGCCGAGCTGGGTGAACTTCTGGCTTCCCAGCGGGGCAGGGATCTGGCGCGGGGTCATACCACGCTAGGCTCCCATCGAGCCGACTGGGCCATTGTCTTTGAACATGCACCTCTGCGGGAGCATTTGTCCCGCGGCCAGGAGAAATTAACGGCGCTTGCCTGCGTGCTTGCCCAAGCATCGCTTTATGCGGAACGGCGAGGCGAATGGCCGGTGGTATGCCTGGATGACCTGGCTTCCGAACTGGACAGAGCGCATCAGGCTGCCGTAGTAGGCCAGCTGCGGGCGGTGGGTGCTCAGGTGCTGGTCACCGGCACCGAGGTACCAGAGGCGCTCCAGAGCGGTTCCACGCAGGTGTTCCACGTGGAACAAGGCCGTCTCAACCCCCTGCTATAATCACCCGATTGTGTCCCCAGCCCGGCCTTGTATGGCGCCGTCCGGGCGGGAGAAGGCGCCCAGGAAACGGTCGACGAATGAACGCATCCTACGATTCGAGCAACATCAAGGTTCTGAAAGGTCTGGAAGCGGTGCGCAAGCGCCCTGGCATGTACATCGGAGACACCGATGACGGTACCGGCCTGCACCACATGGTGTTCGAAGTCGTCGACAACTCCATCGACGAAGCCCTGGCGGGCTATTGCGACCACGTAACGGTCACCATCCTCGAAGACGGCTCGGTCAGCGTCACCGATAACGGCCGCGGTATCCCGGTGGACACCCATCCCGAAGAAGGGCGGTCCACCGCGGAAGTGGTGATGACCGTGCTGCATGCCGGCGGCAAGTTCGATGCCAATTCCTACAAGGTTTCCGGCGGCCTGCATGGCGTGGGCGTCTCGGTGGTGAACGCGCTCAGCTCACACCTGTGGCTGAACATTTTCCGCGACGGCAAGGAGTACCAGCAGGAATACGCCCATGGCGAGCCGCTGTATCCGATCAAGCCGGTTGGCGACTCGACCAAGCGCGGCACCACAGTGCGCTTCCTGCCGAGCACCGGCACCTTCACCAATGTCGAATACCATTACGACATCCTGGCCAAGCGCCTGCGCGAGCTGGCGTTCCTCAACTCGGGCGTCACCATCGACCTGAAGGACGAGCGCGGCGAAGGGCGCCACGACCGTTTTGCCTACGAGGGCGGCATCCGCTCGTTCGTGCAGCATTTGGCCCAGCTCAAGACTGCGCTGCACCCGAACGTGATCAACCTGAGCGCCATGCAGGACGGTATTTCGGTGGAACTGGCGATGCAGTGGACCGACTCCTACCAGGAGACGATGTTCTGCTTCACCAATAACATCCCGCAGCGCGACGGCGGCACCCATCTCACCGGCTTCCGCGCGGCACTGACGCGCTCGCTGCAGGGCTACATCGAGAAGGAAGGCCTGGCCAAGAACGCCAAGGTCGCGCTGTCGGGCGACGATATGCGCGAAGGCTTGATCGCCGTGCTTTCGGTGAAGGTGCCAGACCCGAAGTTCTCCTCGCAGACCAAGGACAAGCTGGTTTCCTCCGAGGTGAAGACCGCGGTGGAGCAGGCCGTCAACGAGAAGCTGGGCGAGTTCCTGCTGGAACACCCCAGCGAAGCCAAGGCCATCGCATCCAAGGTGGTGGACGCCGCCCGTGCCCGTGAGGCTGCCCGCAAGGCCCGCGAGATGACCCGTCGCAAGGGTGCGCTGGATATCGCCGGCCTGCCGGGCAAGCTGGCCGACTGTCAGGAAAAGGATCCGGCGCTGTGCGAGCTGTTCCTGGTCGAGGGTGACTCCGCAGGCGGCTCGGCCAAGCAGGGCCGCAACCGCAAGACTCAGGCCGTGCTGCCGTTGAAGGGCAAGATCCTCAACGTGGAGAAGGCCCGTTTCGACAAGATGCTGGCCTCCGCCGAAGTCGGCACGCTGATCACCGCGTTGGGCACCGGCATCGGCAAGGAGGAGTACAACCCGGACAAGCTGCGCTACCACCGCATCGTCATCATGACCGACGCGGACGTGGACGGCTCGCACATCCGCACGTTGCTGCTCACGTTCTTCTATCGCCAGATGCCGGAGCTGATCGAGCGCGGTCACATCTATATCGGCCTGCCACCGCTGTACAAGATCAAGCAGGGCAAGCAGGAGATGTACTTGAAAGACGACGCGGCGCTCAACGGCTACCTCGTCTCCAGCGCCGTCGACAACGCGGAGCTGACCTATAGCGCGAGCGCTCCGGCCATCACCGGTGAGGCGCTGGAAAAACTGCTGCGCGACTATCAGGGTGCCCTGGACCAGATCGCGCGCCTGGGCCACCGTTTCGACGCCAGCATGCTTACCGCCATGCTGGAGCACGCCCCGATGGAGCCTGCGCTGTGGACCGATGTGAGTGCCATGCAGGGCTGGCTGGCGGGCGTGGAGTCACGTCTCGCGGCGAGTGGGCTGGGCAAGCCTCGCTACCGTCTGTCGTTGCGTCCGGCGTTTGACGAACATCCGGCTGCCGTCGAGGTAGTGCGCGAGCAGCATGGTCTCAACCACACCTGGTTGCTGCCGCAGCCATTCTTCGGCAGCGGGGAGTTCCGCCCGATCCTGCACGTCAGTCAGCAGTTGTCCGGCCTGATGCAGCCCGACGCCGTGGTTCGTCGCGGTAACGCCTCGCGCGGCGTGCTGAGTTTCGCCGAAGCGCGAGGCTGGTTGCTGGAGGAAGGCAAGAAGGGCCGCACCATCCAGCGCTTCAAGGGCCTGGGCGAAATGAATCCGGAGCAGCTGTGGGAAACCACGGTGAATCCGGAAACTCGTCGCATGCTGCAGGTTGGCATTGAGGACGCCTTCGCGGCAGACCAGATGTTCTCCATGCTGATGGGCGAGGCGGTGGAGCCGCGTCGCGACTTCATCGAAGCAAATGCGCTGAAGGTGGCGAACCTCGACATCTGAAGCCGGGGCCGGGTAGTGACGCCGTCGTCAGGCGGCCGTCACCCCGGCCTTCTTTTTTCCCGATCGTAATAGTGCGTTAGCGCATTAATTGGCGAAGCCGTGTCGGCAAAACGCATATTTTCCAGGGCGGAAAGTCACGAAGGGCATGACTAATCCGCTTGAAAATCATCTCCAGTCGTCAGCGTATGGTTCAACTTATTGATTCTTAACAATCTTTGTTGCGGCACTGCGACTTGTTATCTGCCGCCGAGTCAGGTTACGCTCAGCGATCCCCCGCGTCATATACGCGTGAAAACCTTATCCCCGAGGACTGCCATGAAGCGTGTTCCCCTGATCAAGATGCTTGCTGGTACGGCGCTGGCCCTGGCCGTGGCGAGCACCCCGGTCATCGCGGGCGACAGCTCTTCCAAAGACAAAAAGGAAGTGCTGTATCCGAATACCACCCGCAAGGAACCGAAGCTGGACCTGACCAGCGAGAAAGATCAGAAGGCGATCAACGAAGGTCTCGACGCAGTTAACGAGCAAGACAAGGCAAAGGCCACCCAGCTGTTGCAGCCCGTCGTGGACAACAGCAAGAGCAAGTACGCCCAGGCGCTTGCGCTGCAGGGTTTGGCCAACGTGCACTACAACGACGGCGACGTGAAGGGCGCCATCGATCTTCTCAAGCGCGCGCTCGACAACGGCACGATGCCGAACGACACGTACTTCCAGCTCGAGTACATGCTGGCCCAGTTCTACCTGGCCGATGAGCAGTACCAGCCTGCGCTGGACACCATTGCCAAGTGGCGTACCGAGGGCCGCAAGGAAACCGCTGAGTCGTACGCGCTGGAAGGCAACGCCTACTACCGCCTCGAGAAGTTCCCGGAAGCGATCACTGCGATCAAGAAGGCACAGTCGCTGACCGACAAGCCGAACGACAGCTGGAACCAGATCCTGATGGCCAGCTACTCCGAATCGGGCCAGGCTGACCAGGCCGCCCAGATGGCGCAGCAGCAGCTTGCCAACAATCCGAACGACACCACCGCGCTGAACAACGCCGTCGCCGTGCTGATGCAGGCGCAGAAATACCCGGAAGCCATCGCGCTGATGGAGAAGGCCAAGGCCGCCGGTGCGTTTAAGACCGAGAAGGACTACGTCAACCTCGCCAAGCTGTACCTGGTCACTGGCCAGAACAGCAACGACCAGAAGGGCCCGGCCACCAAGGCAGCGGCGACCCTGGAAGAAGGCATGAGCAAGGGCGTGGTCCAGCCGACGGCCGACAACTACATGTTGCTCGGTGCGGCCTCCTATATGTCCGACAATACGTCCAAGGCGCTCGGCGCGTACCAGAAGGCCATTCCCATGGCCAAGGACGGCGAGCCCAGCATCCGTGCGGGTCAGCTGCTGATCGCCGACAACAAGTACACCGAGGCCAAGGGCCTCATCCAACAGGGCATCGACAAGGGCGTGCAGCACAAGGGCACTGCTTATATGTTGCTGGCCGAAGCGTGCCGGGGTCTGAAGGATAAGCCGGGCACGATCGCTGCGATGGAGAAGGCCGCACAGGATCCCGAAACCTCCGCCAAGGCCAAGGCCTGGCTGAAGGCTCAGGGAGCGAGCAAGTAAGGCAAACGTATAGCCCTCGCGCGGCGGATAGACGTCCATTTGGATGCCTCACGAGAGCTATACAAATGCCATGTGCTGTTGTACCGTTGAAACCTTTCCGTGTTCTCGTCCAGTGGCAAATGTCATCCCCTTTTGGATCGATATTGCCACCGGATCCCGTGACTACGTCTCACCGATTGATTAGCTCCAGATAGTGACAGATGGCCTCAAGTAACGAAGCAACCGGCCAAGGGCCGTTCAATTGGAGGCGTACCTGGGCGCTGGCCGTAGCCATCGCGCTGCATGCGTTCGCGTTCCTGTTGCTGGTGGCGCCTATGGCACCACCGAAGCAGGTACAGAAAGAGAAAGAACGCACTGTCCAGGTGAACTTCATCGAGCCGCCGCCGCCGCCGCCGCCCCCGCCGCCCCCGCCGCCGGAGCCGCCGAAGCAGCCGCCGCCGAAAATCATCCAGCAGGTGAAGCCGCCGCCGACCCCGCCGCCGCCGGCTCCGCCGCCGGCTGTTGAGGAGCGGTCAAGCAATGCCATCGCGGCTCCGCCGCCGGCTCCGCCTGCTCCCCCGGCTGCGCCCGCTGACATCACGGCCAGCCAGGACATTAGCTATAACAGTCGTATCCAGCCCAAGTACCCGCCGCAGGCCATTCGCCAGCGTCACGAAGGCACGGTTACGCTGATGATCCTGGTGGGTGTGGACGGTGCGCCGAAGGACATCAAGGTGGAATCGTCCAGCGGTTATCGCGAGCTGGACCAGGCCGCGATTGAAACGGCACGCAAGTGGCGGTTCAATCCGAACGTCAGGAACGGGCAAAAAACGGAAGGTTATGTCCGTGTTCCGGTCAACTTTAACCTCAATCAGCTGTAACTCCGGTTACGGTCAATCAGTTCACGCTTGACTTTCCAAGGGTAGCGTTATGTTCCAACAAACTCCTCCGGCCCCGACGGGCGGTACCACCAACGCCGAAGCCATGAAGTCGATGGGCTTTGACCACCTTATCCACAACTTCGATTTCCTTGGCTGGATCGTGTTCGTGGTGCTGGTGGTGATGTCCTTCACTTCCTGGTACTTCATCGTCGCCAACGCAATCCGCAACTCGATGGTTCGCGGTCGCGCCGACAAAGTCATCAATGGTTTCTGGGCCAACGGCTCCACCCAGGACGCAATCCGCGAACTGGAAGCCCAGCCCAAGGGCGAACCATTCTCGAAGATCGCTCTGGACGCCGCTTCGGCTGTGGCTCATCACCAGCAGGCTTCGGCCGGCGGTGGTCGCCTCGCCGAGTCGCTCAGCCGTTCCGAGTTCATTGACCGCGCTCTGCGCCAGGCCGTCGCTCGCGAGAGCCTGCGTCTGGAAGGCGGCCTGACCTTGCTCGCCACGGTCGGTTCGTCGGCGCCGTTCATCGGTCTGCTCGGTACCGTGTGGGGCATCTACCACGCGCTGATCAAGATCTCCGCGACGGGCAACGCTTCGATGGAAGCCGTGGCAGGTCCGGTGGGTGAAGCTCTGATCATGACCGCCTTCGGTCTGTTCACCGCCATCCCGGCCGTGCTCGCCTACAACTTCTTCAACCGCTCGAATCGCCTGACCTACGCTCAGTTCGACGAGTTCGCGCACGACCTGCACGACTTCTTCGCCACCGGCGCTCGCGTCGAAGGCAAGTGAGGATCTGACCCATGGCAATGAGCACCGGAGGCGATACCGGCGGTCCGATGTCGGAGATCAACGTCACGCCGCTGGTTGACGTGATGTTGGTGCTGCTCATCATCTTCATGATCACCGCACCGCTGATGTCGCATCGAATCACGGTAGATCTGCCGACTGCCAATCCGAAGGTAACGGATTCGGAGTTTGTGGAGCCGATGGACTTGGCCGTGAAGCCGGATGGCACGTTGTATCTCAACGACGCCGAGGTCAGTGCGGCTGAACTGAAGGCCCAGTTTGCGGTTGCGGCGGCGAAAGCCCCGCAGCCCGAACTGCAGATTCGTGCGGACAAGACGACGGAATACAAGGTCGTGAAGAAGATCCTGGCTGACGCCAAGGAACAAGGCATGGTCCATGTCGGTTTCATCACGACCGGCAAGGAGTAACAGTCATGGCATTCAGTTCTGGAAGTGGTAAGGGCCCGATGGCGGACATCAACGTCACGCCGTTGGTCGACGTGATGTTGGTGCTGCTGATCATTTTCATGATCACCGCGCCGATACTTACCCATAAAGTGAAGATCGATCTGCCGCAGCCGAACCCGAACATCGTCCAGCCGGAAAATCCGCCGGAACCGGTCCGCTTGAAGATCGACCAGTCCGGTGCGCTGTACTGGAACGATACGCCGGTTGACGAGCTGGGCCTCAAGGCGCAGCTGGCGGTGATCGGTGGCCTGGGTGATCCGGCCAAGCAGCCGGAAGTGCAGATCGCTGCGGACGACGCCGTTGCTTACGAGCACGTCGCCCGGGTGCTGTCTGATGCGAAGAGCTACGGCCTCACCAAGATCGGTTTCACTGAAGGTCAGTAATTCCGAAAGGAATTGCAGTAACACTACCCTTAGAACCCCCGCCTAGTGCGGGGGTTCTTTTTTGGGCGATCTGAAGCCAGATATATAGACGTTTGGATGTCCGAAAGCGCAGGGGTAGCTGAGTTGGGGCAAGAGAGGTCGCGCACTGGGTGCGCTCCTGCAAGGTTACGGCGACCCTGTAGGAGCGCACCCCATGCGCGACCGCTAGCCCCGAATCCCCAGCCGCCGAATGTCCTCAGCGCAGGATCTGCAGATAGTTGCGTACGGCGACTGCGAGGCCTTCGTACAGCGCTTCCCCAATCAGCGCGTGACCGATGGAAACTTCGGCGAGGCCTGGAATGGCGGCCTTGAAGGTACCAAGGTTCGCCTGGCTGAGATCGTGACCGGCGTTGACGGCCAAGCCGGCATGCTGCGCGCGCCGCGCAGTATCGGCGCATCGCTCGAGTTCTTCCTGCACCTGCCCTTCGGCGAAAGCGTGGGCATAGGGGCCGGTATAGATTTCGATGCGTTCCACGCCGATGGCCACCGCGGCTTCAAAAGCAGTGGCGCCAGAATCGATGAACAGGCTGACCCTGCAACCGGTGTCGCGCAGTTCGGCGACGATGGGGCGCAACGTGTCGATATCGCGCTCAAGATCGAAGCCATGATCGGAAGTGATTTGCCCGTCGCCATCCGGGACGAGTGTGACCTGTGTGGGCCGCACCTCGCGCGCAAGCGCGATCAAGCCGGGGTAGGCACCGCGGGCTGCCGCGAACGGATTGCCCTCGATGTTGTATTCCACACGACCACGCAAAGTGGCTGCCAACGCACGGACATCGTCGGGACGGACATGTCGCTGATCGGGCCGCGGATGCACGGTGATGCCGCCGCAGCCGGCGTCGATGCAGGCGTGCGCTGCGCTGATGATGTCGGGCTCTGTGCCGCCGCGCGAATTGCGCAGCACGGCGATCTTGTTGAGATTGACGCTGAGCAGGGTCATGGGGGAAGCAGTACTCGCAAGCAGGGCGATGCAAGGCGCCGCGACGGCGGCGGGTTGGAAACAGTGCGCCGATCAACGGGTGCCGGCAAGTGTCCACAGCCGGATGCGCCTTGGCTCGCCGTGCCAGGCGAGCGAGCCGATATGGTCGTTATCGAGTTCCAGGCGATGCAGTTGCCACTGTGCTGCCTCGTGTCCTTCCAGCCGTCCCAGTACGGGCAAATCGGACGAACCGCCGATGCTCAGGCGGTGCAGGCCGAACGCCAACCCGCGACCCAGTGCCTTGAGCACGGCCTCTTTGGCGGTCCATAGTTCGAGAAAGACGCGATCGCGCTGGGTATCCGACAAACCTTCAAGCTGCGCCGCCTCGTCAGGGCTGAAATAGCGGCGTGCGATGGGCAATGCCTTGGGATGTGGCCGCAAACGCTCCAGATCGACCCCGGGGTCGATACCCGTGGCGATCGCGATCAGCGCCTGGTCATGGCTATGCGACCAGTTGAAGGCGAACGCGTCCCGCTGCGCGCCGGCCAGTACCGGGCGGCCGTGCGCTGACTCTTCCAGTCGCACGTCTTCCACCGGCAGCTCAAGATAGGTGGCCAGCATGTTGAGTAGCGGTGCGCGACCCAGGTGGTGGTCGTAGGCCAGCCGCCACACATGTATCTCGTCATCGCCCAGGCGCTCTGCTACTTTCGCTAGCGTCTGGCCGTCGGTCGTCATCATCCGCTCATGTTGACGGGTGTGTGGCGACACTTACAAGCATGGCGGACGCCCGCCGCGCGCGCACTGCCCGACCGTTATCCCACGCAAGGAAGCCTTCATCACGGAGAATTGCGCTTGATCGCCGGATGGCTGTTGCTGCTGGTTTCCCTGCTCTACGTGGGCCTGCTGTTTGTGGTGGCCTACGCGGGTGACCGGCGACCGCTGTATCCACGCCAGCCACGCCTGCGGCCGCTGGTGTACAGCCTGGCGCTCGCCGTGTACTGCTCGTCGTGGACTTTCTACGGCGCCGTTGGCACCGCAGCGCGCGACGGGCTGGCCTATCTGCCTATTTATCTCGGGCCGATCCTGCTCTTCGTCTTCGGTTTCGGCTTGCTGCGCCGACTGGTACTGGTGGCCCGCCAGCGCAACATCACCTCGATCGCCGACTTCATCGGCGCGCGATTCGGCAAGTCGCACGGCCTCGCTGCGCTGGTGGCCATCATTGCGGTGATCGCGGTGGTGCCGTATCTCGCGCTGCAGTTCAAGGCCGTGGCGATGTCCTATGCAGTGCTCGGGGGCACCGGCACCCCGGGCGCCGCGCAGTTTGGCGATGGCGCCTTGTGGTGCGCGATTCTGTTGGCCACGTTCGCCATCCTGTTCGGCACGCGCACCATCGACGCCACCGAGCACCATCACGGCATGATGCTGGCGATTGCGGTGGAGTCGCTGATCAAGCTGATCGCGTTCGTCGTGCTTGCCGGCTACGCGCTGTGGCGTGGCCCTGGTCTGCAAGCCACTGCACAGCTGCCGCTGCAGCAGTTCTCCGAGGGCGTTTCGCCCGGGTTCCTCGCGCAAACACTGCTGGCGTTCTGCGCGATGTTTTGTCTGCCGCGCCAGTTCCAGATCGGCGTGGTGGAATGCGAGGATCCGCGTGACCTCAGCCGCGCACGCTGGCTGTTCCCGATGTACATGGCGATCATCAGCCTGGCGGTGCTGCCGATCGTGGCGGCGGGCCTGCAATTGCCGCAGGTGCTAGGCGGCAACAAGGACGCCTGGGTGCTCACCTTGCCGATGAGCTATGGCGATCGCGGCATGGCCTTGCTCGCCTTCATCGGCGGCTTCTCGGCGGCGACCGGCATGGTGATCGTGGCATCGGTGGCGCTGTCCACGATGATCAGCAACGACCTGATCATGCCCATGCTGCTGCGTCTGCGCCGCTTCAAGCTGGACCAGCGCGCCGACCTCTCGCAGTTGGTGCTGCTGGTGCGCCGCATCGCGATCATCGCGTTGGCTGCCATGGCCTACCTGTATTACCAGGTCGTCGCCGATACCACCAATCTCGCTGCTACCGGCCTGCTCGCTTTTGCCGCCGTGGCGCAATTTGCGCCCGGCATCGTGGCGGCGCTGTATTGGCGCAGCGCCAGTCGCAGGGGCGTGGCGGTCGGGCTCTCCGCTGGCTTCCTGGTCTGGGCCTATACCTTGCTGCTTCCCGCGATGGACCGTTCGGCACCGTGGCTTGATACCGGGCCGATGGGGTTGAGCTGGTTGCGACCGCAGGCCCTGTTCCATCTGAGCGGATGGGACTCGGTGATGCACGGCACGTTCTGGTCCTTGCTGGTGAACGTGGCCTGCCTGATCTTCGTCTCGCTACGCTTTCGTCCCACGCTGGAGGAACGGTTGCATGCGGCCATGTTCATCGACCCGTATGCCATCGACAACCGCGGAGCCGGCGATTGGCGCGGCCGCGTTGCTGTGGCGGATCTGCGTACCATTGCCGAGCGCATTGTCGGCGAGCGCACCAGTCAGCGCGCCTTCGACGACTATGCCGAGCGCCGCGGTAAACCATTGCAGACGGGCGAAGCCGCCGATCGCGCGTTGATCCAGTACACCGAACGCCTGCTGGCATCGGCGGTAGGTGCGGCAAGTGCGCGGCGCATCCTGATGGGTGCCTTGTCGGGTTCGGGCCTGGATATTTCCGAAGCGATGGCGCTGATGGACGAAGCCTCGCAGGAGCTGCGCTTCAATCGCGAATTGCTTTCCACCACGCTGGAGAACGTCTCGCAGGGCATCAGTGTGGTTGATGCGGGCATGCGGCTGGTCGCGTGGAATCGCCGCTACCTGGAGTTGTTCGATTATCCCGACGGCATGGTCTACGTCGGCGTACCTGTCGCTGACCTCATCCGCTGGAACGCCGAGCATGGCGAATGCGGACCTGGCGAAGTGGAAGCGCACGTCGCCAAACGCATCGGACACATGCATGCCGGTTCGCCGCACCTGTTCCAGCGCATCCGCCCCGATGGCACGGTAATCGAGATGCGCGGCCGTGCGCTTCCCGGCGGTGGCTACGTCACCACGTACACCGACGTTACTGCATACAAGCATGCGGAGCAGGCGTTGATCGAGGCGAACGAAAACCTCGAACAACGTGTGGAGCAGCGCACCGCCGAACTGAGCGAAGCGCTCAGCGCGACAGCGCATGCACGCCGTGAAGCGGAAACGGCCAATGCATCGAAGACCCGCTTTCTTGCCGCGGCCAGCCACGACTTGTTGCAGCCATTGAATGCGGCACGACTGTTTACGTCGGCGCTGCGCCAGCACCCTGGGCTTGATGCCGAAGTGGGGCAGCTAGCGGAACGCATCGATGCTTCCTTCCGTGCAGCGGAAGATCTTCTCGATGCACTGCTGGATACGTCGCGTCTTGATGCGGGCAGCTATCGCGCGGACATCAGCAACTTCGCTTTGGCCGATCTGTTCGATTCACTCACGCCGCAGTTCGCGGTCATCGCCGAGCAGCGTGGCCTGTCCCTGCGCGTGGTGCCGACCAAACTTGCCGTGCGCAGCGATCCACAACTGCTGCGGCGTGTCCTTCAAAACTTCATCTCCAACGCGCTGCGCTACACGCGCGAGGGCAGCATCCTGGTCGGCGCGCGCCGTGTGGGTTGCGAAGTACGCATTGAAGTATGGGACACCGGTCCTGGCATCGCCGAGGCACAGCGCGCCCGCATCTTCGGTGAATTCCAGCGGCTCGATCGTCCATCGCCGTGGGGAGAAAAAGGACTGGGCCTGGGCCTTTCCATCTGCGAACGCATCGCGGGTATTCTCGATCATCGCCTGGAATTGAAATCGCGCGAAGGCAAGGGCAGTTGTTTCGCCGTGCGTGTGCCGCGTGTGGAAGTCGCAGTACCGCGTCGGCGCACGGTGGTTCATCCGGTTTCCAACGAACAGCTGCCACTTACCGTGCTGTGTCTGGACAACGATGCATCGATCCTCGACGGCATGCGCGCGTTGTTGCAGCGCTGGGGCGTGGACTGTCGCACCGCGCTGGACGTGGCGCAGGCGCAGCAGGAATTGCTGCGCGGCCGTATCGACCTGATCCTGGCCGACTACCACCTGACCGATGACATGGACGGCTTGCAGGCGGTGCAACAGTTGCGCACGGTGGTGGACGAACTACCGCCGGTGGCGATGATCACCGCAGACGGCAGCAGCGAACTCAAGCAGCGAGCACGTGCGCTTGGTTATCCACTGCTGCACAAACCGGTGCGGCCGGCGGCGCTGCGTGCACTGCTGAGTGCGTTGGTGCGCAGGAAGACGCCTGCTTGAGGTGGAGGGGTGGCTTGATCGTCCGATCACGTACCAAATCTCGTCATCCCAGCCAAAGCTGGAATGACGAGGTTGTGAGACCGGACTGTTACTAGCTTTCATCATCATCCGGCAGCGCCGGCATCGTTTCCTGGTCGATCGCGAGATGACTGGCGGCAAGTGCGACCTGGGTGCGGTTGTTCACACCCAGCTTGCGCATGATGGCTGTCATGTGCGCCTTCACGGTGGCTTCCGATACGCCAAGGTCATAGGCGATCTGCTTGTTGAGCAAACCTTCGGCGATCATGGTGAGCACGCGGAACTGTTGCGGTGTGAGTGTGGCGATGCGATCCGCCACGGCGGCCTCGTCGGGTTTCAGTTCCATGCCGCCACCGACCAACTGGTGCGGAAGCCACACATCCCCGTCGAGCACTTTGCGGATGGCCGTGATGATGTCCTCGCCCGGCGTCGACTTCGGGATATAGGCCGATGCGCCGTGCGCCAACGCGCGCCGCGCCACCTGTACGTTCTCATGGCCAGAGACCACGATGGTCGGCAGGCCGGGGAACTGGCCACGTATATGCGCCAGTGCGGAGTAGCCGCGCGCACCCGGCATGTGCAGGTCCAGCAACAACAACTCCGCTTCGGGAAACTGCTCGATCAACCCCAGCAGGCTGTACACGCTGTCGGCACAGTGCACGCTGGCGTCGGGAACCGCCGCCACGACGGCACGTTGCAGCGCGTCGCGGAACAGTGGGTGGTCATCTGCGATCAGAACATCAGGCATGGCGGCCCTGCGTTTTGTAGGAATGCACCCTGTGTGCGAAACGCCAACAGAGCGGTGACGCTGTGGCGGTGATAGGGCGAAAACCCTTCAGAGGACAAACGCCGTTACTCCGCGGTCGCGCACAGGGTGCGCTCCTACAGTGGAAGAGTGAGTTATTTGATCAGGCGTTCGTCCACCAGGTTCTTCACCACACCGGGATCGGCCAGCGTGGAGATGTCGCCTAGCTGGTCCGGTGCGTTCTCGCCGATCTTGCGCAGGATGCGGCGCATGATCTTGCCCGAGCGCGTCTTGGGCAGACCCGGCGCCCACTGCAGGTAGTCCGGTGTGGCGATCGGGCCGATTTCCTTGCGCACCCAGGCAATCAGTTCTTTGCGCAGTTCGTCGCTGCCGGCCTCGCCCGCGATCAACGTGACATAGGCATAGATGCCCTGGCCCTTGATCTCGTGCGGGCAACCCACCACGGCCGCCTCGGCGACTTTCGGATGCGACACCAGCGCGCTCTCCACTTCGGCGGTGCCGATGCGGTGGCCGCTCACGTTGATCACGTCGTCCACGCGACCGGTGATCCAGTAGTAGCCGTCCTCATCGCGGCGTACGCCGTCACCGGTGAAGTAGTTGCCCGGATAGGCGCTGAAATAGGTGTCGATGAAACGCTGATGGTCGCCATACACCGTGCGCATCTGGCCCGGCCACGAATCGCTGATCACCAGGTTGCCTTCGGTGGCGCCCTTGAGCACGGCGCCGCTCGCATCAACTACCGCCGGAACGATGCCGAAGAACGGCAGCGTGGCCGAACCGGGCTTGGTGTCGATGGCACCCGCCAGCGGCGTGATCAGGATGCCGCCAGTTTCGGTCTGCCACCAGGTGTCCACGATCGGGCAACGCTCGTCGCCCACCACGCGGTAGTACCACTCCCATGCTTCCGGATTGATCGGCTCGCCCACCGAACCGAGCAGGCGCAACGATGCGCGCGAAGCCTTCTTCACCGGGCCTTCGCCTTCGCGCATGAGTGCGCGGATGGCAGTGGGCGCGGTGTAGAACAGCGT
The DNA here is from genome assembly GCF_057787755.1 of Dyella sp. OK584. Taxonomy (NCBI): domain Bacteria; kingdom Pseudomonadati; phylum Pseudomonadota; class Gammaproteobacteria; order Lysobacterales; family Rhodanobacteraceae; genus Dyella; species Dyella sp. OK584. The sequence goes on along the minus strand of NZ_CM173542.1, from coordinate 1,043,180 downwards.
GACCTTGTGCTTGTCCACCACGTTCCAGAAGCGGCTGGTGTCCGGGTAGTTGGGCACGCCGTCGAACATCAGCGTGGTCGCACCGTTGGCCAGTGGGCCATACACCACGTAGCTGTGGCCGGTGACCCAGCCCACGTCGGCGGTGCACCAGTAGACGTCGTCCTCACGCAGGTCGAACACCAGCTCATGCGTGTAGCTGGCATAGACGAGATAGCCGCCCGACGTGTGCAGCACGCCCTTGGGCTGGCCGGTGGAGCCGGAGGTATAGAGGATGAAAAGCGGATGCTCGGCCTCTACCGTTGTCGGCGGGCAGTCAGCCGATTGGCCTTCCATCAGCGTGTGGTAGTAGCGATCGCGCGGCGACTGCATCGGCACGGCGCTGCCGGTACGGCGCACCACGATCACCGTTTCCACACTGTTGGTGCCGGGGCGTTCGAGCGCGGCATCCACATTGGTCTTGAGCGGAATCTTCTTGCCGCCGCGCAGGCCTTCATCGGCGGTCACCACTAGCTTGGCGGTGGAATCTGCGATGCGGCCGGCCAGCGAATCGGGAGAAAAGCCGCCGAACACCACCGAGTGAATGGCGCCGATGCGCGCGCAGGCCAACATGGCCACAGCCGCTTCCGGAATCATCGGCAGGTAGATCGCCACGCGGTCGCCCTTGGTCACGCCAAGGTGCTTGAGCGTGTTGGCGAACTTGCACACTTCCGCGTGCAATTCCTTATAAGTGATGTGGCGCGACTCGTTCGGGTCGTCACCCTCGAAGATGATGGCGGTCTTGTCGCCTCGTTCGGCCAGATGGCGGTCCAGACAGTTGGCGGCGACGTTCAGCTCGCCGTCCTCGTACCAGCGGATGTGCAGGTTGGTCGGGTCGAAGGAGACGTTTTTGATCTTGGTCGGAGTCTTGATCCACTGCAGACGCTGGCCCACTTTGCCCCAGAAGCCCTCCGGGTCCTTCACCGACTCGGCGTAGAGCCGCTCGTAATCGTCCTTGCGGATGTGTGCCTTGGCGGCGAACTCGGGCTTGACGGGGTAGAGCTTGGTCATCGTGGGGGCTCCTGCGGCCGGTCTCCCCGGCCTCCTCATGCGTTGTAAAGCCGCTTAAGCAAGCGGTAGCGACCGAGTGTAGCGGCTGGTTGGTGATCGGTACGTTGCCGCCGACTGTCGACTTTGGTCGAGGTTCGACCAATGGGGAATAGGCGTTCGCGTTGCAGCACGAACATGCTCGGGCTGGTCATCGACCTGGGGAGGCCTGCCATGACGTCACCGAACTCCAAGCGCTGTAGCCGGATCCTTGCCCTCAGCATTGCCTGTGCACTGGGCTTGCCGCTGGGCGTGCACGCACAAAGCACACCAAAGAGCACGACCAAGGGCGCCACGCGGGAACAACAGCTCGAGAATCGAGTAAACCAACTGGAGCAGCAACTGGCCGAACTGAAGGCCATGATCCAGGACCAGAAGGCCGCCACCACGCAGGCGACACAGACGGCCCAGCAAGCTCAGGTCGCGGCCACGCAAGCGCAGACCACGGCACAGGCCACGTCGACGAAGGTGGAAGCGGCGCCCAAGCCGCAGTTCACCACGGCCCCCGGCCTGTCGGTGGCGCTGCATGGCTTCATCAGTGCCACGGTGTTTGGTCAGGACAAGACCTTCGTCAACTACGGCAATGGTCAGAACGCCGAGATTCCGGCGCCACCGACGGCGGCCAACAAAGCCAACGGCTACGTCGGTTCGCTCAGTGGCGCGGATGTGCGCAACACGCGCTTCTGGCTCGACTTCACCGGCGCCAAGTTGAACGAGAGCTGGAACGGCAGCGGTCGCATCGAGATGGACTTCTTCGGCGGCAACAACGGCACGGGTGCGTATTCGCAGCAGCAGCCGATTCCGCGCCTGCGCCAGGCGTACATGGACATCAACAATCCCACGTGGGGAACCACGGTCCGCATCGGCGAGATGTGGGATCTCATGTTCCCGCTGGAAAACACCCCCACATCGCTGTCGCACATCGCCTTCCCGCTGGGTTACGGCGAGGGCGTGGTGGGCTGGCGCTATCCCGGTGTCATCGTGATGCAGGACCTCAACCACGGCTCCGAAGGCGTGAAATGGCGCTTCGACTTTGCCGTGCTCGAGGGCAACTGGAGCGGCCCGCTCAATGCCGCCGGCACGTCCAATATCAATTACCTCAACGCGGGTGCGGCGCACTTCCAGCCGCAGGTGGAAGCACGCCTACATGCGCAGGGCAGCGACTGGCTGGGTTACCTCACAGCGCACTACGCCGAGGTCGACCTGCACGGCGTGGGCAACATCGTGTCCAAGCCCATTCGCGACGGCTTGAACAGCATCGGTTATGACCTCGGTGGTCAATGGAAGCCTGGCCCGTGGACCTTCAAGGGCCTGATCTATACCGGCAAGGCACTGGGCCAGATCTTTGGTGCGATGTCTCAGTTCGGCAACATCAAGGAGTCCGGCGGCTTCGTGCAGGCCGGTTACAACTTCACGCCGAAGTGGAGCGTCTACGCGTTCTATGCCGCTGCTCGCCCCAACCATGACGACGTGGTCCAGTGGACCACCACCAGCCCGACGGCCGGTACGGCGCTGCTGAAGAACAACCAGTCGGCATTGAGCGTGCAGTACGCCTCCGGCAACTACGAACTGGGCCTGGAATGGCTGTATGACGACCTGCGTTACCAGGTTGGCTCAGCCGGCCAAAGCCACAACGTCAACGGCAACCAGGTCAACTTCAGCGGCCTGTACAAGTTCTAAGCAAACAGCGGTGGCAGCGCGGCAAGCGTTGCCACCCGTAGGACCGGGCGGGGCGACGGGAGGCGCCCGAACCGGACAGAGGAAAGGGAAGCACAGGGTGGCAAGCGCGGCTCGAGCGGGCTGCGATCTGAAACCGCCATCCATTGATCTGATTGGGCGTCACAATTGAGGGGTACATCATGGCTACGACCGCAGTCGACATGCGCGGATCGCTCGACACCGGCCATCGCCGCGTGATTCTGGCGTCCAGCCTTGGCACCGTGTTCGAGTGGTACGACTTTTATCTCTATGGCTCGCTTGCTGCGCTGATCGGCAAGCACTTCTTCAGCGGCCTCAACGAAACGAGCCAATTCATCTTCGCACTGCTCGCCTTCGCCGCCGGCTTCGCAGTGCGTCCGTTCGGCGCCATCGTGTTTGGCCGTCTGGGCGACATGATCGGGCGCAAGTACACCTTCCTCATCACCATCGTCATCATGGGCTTGTCGACCTTCCTGGTTGGCGTGCTGCCCGGTTACGCGAGCATCGGCGTCGCCGCACCGACCATGCTGATTGCCCTGCGCTTACTGCAGGGCCTGGCGCTGGGCGGCGAATACGGAGGTGCTGCAACTTACGTGGCCGAGCATGCGCCCAATGGCAAGCGTGGGCTGTACACCAGCTTTATCCAGATCACCGCCACCTTTGGCCTGTTCCTGTCGCTGCTGGTCATCCTCGGTTTGCGTCTGAGCCTTAGCAACGAGTCCTTCGAAGCTTGGGGTTGGCGCGTTCCGTTCCTGATTTCCTCGCTACTGCTGATCATCTCGGTATATATCCGGCTGCAGTTGTCCGAGTCGCCGCTGTTCCAGCAGATGAAGGCCGAGGGCAAGCAGTCCAAGGCACCGCTGACCGAAGCGTTTGGCCAGTGGAAGAACCTGAAGCTGGTGATCCTCGCGCTGCTCGGCGCCACCGCTGGCCAAGCCGTGGTGTGGTACACGGGCCAGTTCTATGCGCTGTACTTCCTGACGCAGAGCCTGAAGATCGACGCCACCACGGCGAACTTGTTGATCGCCGCCGCGCTGGCGATCGGCACGCCGTTCTTCGTGGTGTTCGGATGGCTGTCCGATCGCATAGGCCGCAAGAGCATCGTCCTGGCCGGCTGTCTGCTGGCGGCGTTGACCTATTTCCCGATCTTCAAGGGCCTCACGCACTTCGGTAATCCGGCCATCGAACAGGCGGCGGCTACGTCGCCCGTAACGGTGGTGGCCGATCCGAAGGCCTGCAGCTTCCAGTTTGATCCGGTGGGCAAGACCAAGTTCACCAGCTCGTGCGACGTGGCCAAGAGCGCGCTTGCCAAGAAGGGCATTCCGTACTCCAACGTGACGGCCGAGCCGGGCAGCATTGCCGAAGTGAAGATCGGCGACACCATCATCAACTCGTTCGAAGGCGGCGCGCTCGATAGCAAAGCGTTCGCTGATCAGGGCAAGGCGTTTGGCACCCAGCTAAGTGCGTCGCTGAAGACGGCCGGCTATCCGGAGAAGGCCAATCCCGAGCAGTCGAACTACGTGATGCTCATTGTGCTGCTGGCCATCCTGGTGCTGTACGTGACCATGGTGTACGGCCCGATCGCGGCATGGCTGGTGGAGATGTTCCCCACTCGTATCCGCTACACCTCGATGAGCTTGCCGTATCACATTGGCAATGGCTGGTTCGGCGGCTTCGTGCCCACCATCGGCTTCATGCTGGTGGCGTGGAAGGGCGATATCTACTACGGCCTGTGGTACCCGATCATCGTGGCGATCGGCACCTTCTTCATCGGCCTGCTGTTCCTGCGTGAGACCAAGGACGTCGATATTAGCCTCACCTGACAAAACGCACGCACAAAAAAGGCGCGACGGGAAACCGCCGCGCCTTTTTCTTGGGTGGAGTCAGGCGCGTTTGATCACGCCGATGATGGCCAGCAGGATGATGGCCCCGATCAATGCATAGACGATGCTGGTGATGAGCGGGCTGATGATCACGAAACTCACGCCGACCATCGGCAACAACCATCCGGCGAGGAAAGCGCCGACGATACCGACCACGATATTGCCGATCAGCCCGAAGCCGAAGCCGCGCATGATCAGTCCAGCCAGCCATCCGGCGATGGCGCCTACCAGCAGGAATACCAGCAAAGCTGTTGCGGTCATTTTGCTCTCCTTCCGGTGAGTGGAACCGAAGCGGAACCCCCGCTCCTGCGGCAGGCAATATCCACAGGCGAGTGTTATGTGTTCGTGACGCAGGCTGTTGGTGCTGATGCACCTGGGAACCGGATCCCACTTGGGATATCGACAACGGCTCTAGTATGGTCGCGATCGTCTGAAGCACGGCGCCAGAGGGGTAGCCGCATGCCCACTAGAGAACGCGGTCAGGGAAATCGCAAACCACCACTTCGTCGCCGCTGGCGACGCATGCTCGGCTGGACGGCTTTACTGCTGGATCATCTCAAGCCTGTACGCGTGTCGTTGCTGGTGCTGGCGGTCGCTGTAGGCGTCGCCATCGGTGTGGACCAGGCGGCCGAACTGTTCCTGATAGCCTTGTGGACCGATCCCAGCGAAGGTCGTTACCTCGCCTTGCTGGCCGCCAGTGCCCTGGCGGGACTTTCGATCTGGTACGCCGCGCGCAACGCGTATCGACTGCGCTATCCGCGCTGGCCCGCCCTGCAGGATGACCGCGCCGCGCCGCTGCGGGATTGGCTGCCACGCCTGTTGGGCGCAGCCGTGCCGCTGCTGGTCTGCCTGGGCTACGTGCTTGCGCTGGCCAGGCTTCCGCATGGTCCATGCGGCGCCACGGATCCTTGCCAGCAGCGCAGCTGGCGCGCGATGGGACTGCTGATGGAATCGGCGGCACTGATCATTTTCTTCATCACGCGACGCCGCATGTGGAGTGCATTGTCACGACACCTGCCATCGCTGGCACCGCCGAGCAGGCTGCCCTCCGGCGAGAAGCGCGTCTGGCGCGTGCGCGATCTTGGTGTGTTGCCGTGCACCTTCTACGCGGCAGTGGTCGTTCTCAACATCCTTGCCACGATCCTGATCGCGGTGCGGCCGGAAGCGCTGGATGGCATCGGGCCATTGGCCATCCTGCTGATCGCCGCGGCCTTCCTCTGCTACAGCGGCAGCCTGGTCTGCGTCATCGGCGATCGGCGCGGCGTGCCCTTGCTGAGCGCGATGTTGTTGCTGAGCGCGTCATTGCACTGGATGCATCTCAACGACAACCACAAGGTGCGCCAGTACCCGTCGATGAGCACGCATGAACATCCCATGGCGCTACCGGCCGATACACGGCCGAGTTTCGATGCCTATGCGGATGCGTGGCTGGACGACCGTTGTGCAAATCGCTCACCTTGCCCGGTGATTCTCGTATCGGCGGAAGGCGGCGGCATCCGCGGCGCTGCCTGGACCGCCGTGGTGCTCAGCCGCCTGACCGCACTGCTCGATGCGGAAAAGCCCACGCAAGGCGAGCCGCTGTTTGCGCGTTACCTGTTTGCTGCGAGCGGCGTATCGGGCGGCAGCCTCGGGCTGGCTACCTACGTCAGCATGCTCGATCAGCCAACGATGGCAAAGGCGGCGACGCTCGAGCAGCGTGCGCAGGACATGCTGAGCCATGACTTTCTCGCGCCCACGCTGGCCAACACGTTCTTCATCGACTTCACCCAGCGCTGGTTGCCGGGCGCGTGGTTGAACGATCGCGCTCGCGCGCTGACGCGTGCATGGGAATGGGCCGCCCACAAGCAGGGCGTCACCGCGTTCGCACAACCCTTTGCAACGTTGTATGCAAAAGCCGATGCCAGTGCACCGCCGACCGTGCCCGCGCTTTTTCTCAACAGTACGACGGTGACGGAAGGGCGTCGCTTCATCCAGCATCCATTCCAGCCGATTGCCACGCCGCAGCGCCAGCCATGGACTGCGGGCTTCGACGGCTCAAGCTGGCTCGATCCGCGCGTTCCGTTGAGCGAGGTCGTGCTCAACAGTGCGCGCTTCACCTATATGAGTCCGGCGGGCACGCTGGAATCAGGCGCCGCGAACGCACCTGTTCCCGGTCGCCTGCAGCTTGTCGATGGCGGCTATTTTGAAAACTCAGGCACCACGACGTTGCTGGAGGTGATGCGGTTGCTGCAGGCGCGGGCGGATCTGCGCCACCATGCGTTGCGCTTCATCGTCATTCACATCAGCAACGATCCGCAGATGAGCGATTTCATTGACCGGCACGATCCGACGCATCCGTTGCCGCTGTATTCCACCGCCTGCCCACCGGTGCCCGGTGTCGTGCGCGACAGCGTGCGGGGTGAGGCGATTGCGCCACTCGATGCCTTGCTCGATACCCGCAGCGCACGTGGCGAATACGCGCGCGTGCAACTGCTGAGTGCGTTGAATCGCAACGATGCCGATCCGTCACGAGGCGACATGCTCTGGCATTTCCGGCTATGCAGCGGCAACTATCCGATTCCCCTGGGTTGGACCATATCGACCCCGGTGTTCACCGAACTGGACCGGCAACTGGACCAGCATTACCCGCTGGCCGTGATGGTTGATGCGCTACGGGATCAGCTTGCTCCGGTGCAACCCTAGGCGAGGTGTCGCGACAGTTGAGACGTGTCGAGTGCACACTGCGCCCATGGCCGAATCGTTCATTCCACCCCAGGCCCTGAAGGGCCGAGGCGCCGCCTCCAATCCGGAAGGACGCTTCGAATCGATCAGCCACCACGCCGAAGACGATGGATGGCAAAGCCTGTTGCTGGACGAGCAGACACCGCGCCCGCGCACCGAGGTTACCGAGGAGCGGGCACGCAGCGTCATCACGCGCAACGATTCGCCGGACATCCATTTCACCCAAGCGCTCAATCCCTATCGCGGATGCGAGCATGGCTGCATCTATTGCTTTGCGCGTCCGTCGCACAGCTATCTCAATCTCTCGCCCGGACTGGACTTCGAAACGAAGCTTCGCGCCAAGAGCAATCTGGCCGAGGTGTTGCGCCATGAGCTTTCGCGGCCAGGTTATGTGGTCGCCCCCATCAATATCGGCAGCAACACCGATCCCTACCAACCGGTCGAGCGTCGATGGAAGCTGACACGCGCCGCACTGGAGGTGCTGGCCGAATGCCATCACCCGTGCACCATCGTCACCAAGAACGCGATGGTGGAGCGCGACCTGGACATCCTCGTGCCGATGGCACGAGAGAAGCTGGTACAGGTGTTCGTATCGGTCAACTCGCTGGACAACCATCTCGCCGCGAAACTGGAGCCGCGTGCCAGCGCACCTCATCGGCGTATCCAGGCGATTGGCGCGCTGGCCGACGCCGGTGTGCCGGTAGGCGTGCTGGTGGCGCCGATCATTCCCGCACTCAATGACCGCGACCTGGAAGCGGTGCTGCAGCAGGCCGCCGACGCTGGCGCGCGCTGCGCCGGCTACACCACGTTACGTTTGCCGTATGAGCTGAAGGCGTTGTTCCGCGAATGGCTGGCATTGCATGCGCCGCAACGCGCCGCGCACGTGATGAGTCTGGTGCAGCAGATGAATGGCGGACGTGATTACGACAGCAACTTCGCTACACGCATGCGCGGACAGGGTGTGTTTGCGGAGTTGATTCGTCGGCGTTTCGACGTCGCTTGCCGCAAACATGGTTTTGGACGGGCGCGTGAGTTGTGGCTCGATACCACGAAGTTTGTGCCGCCACGCAAGCCGTCGCCGCAAGGGCAGTTGTTCTAGCGTTATTGCTCCCTCTCCCCTTCGGGGAGAGGGTTGGGGTGAGGGGGCAATCTAGCGATGGGGCGAGTTCAAGGCGCGCTTTGTCGACACGCAATCGCGAGCACCCACCCTTTACCACCTTCAGGTGGCTCACCTCGGTCCTCTCCCCGGAGGGGATAGGAGGCCAAAAGCTTCAGCCCTTCGCGGGCAAATACTTCTCAAACCACATCAACGCCCGCTGCAGCACATCGCGCTGATGATTCGGATCGACGAAATGATGGCCTTCGTTGGGATACACCACCAGCGACGTCGGCACTCCCTGCGCGCGCAGCGCATGCCAATACTCGAACGACTGCGGCGCGGGACACTCCGCATCGCGATCGCCCACCACGATCAGCGTGGGCGTCTTCACCTGCTTGATGAAGTTGATCGCCGAGCTCTTCGCGTACACCTCGGGGTTGTCATAGACCGAAGCGCCGAAGAACGGAACCATCCATTGGTCGATCAGGTTCTGCCCGTAATAGCTTTGCCAGTTGGCGATACCGGCGCCCGCCACGACGGCACGGAAACGCTGCGTCTGCGTGGGCACGAACATGCTCATGAAGCCGCCGTAGCTCCAGCCGGTGAGGCCAAGACGCTTGTCGTCCACCGGAAGTTTCTTCTCGATGGTGTCGATGCCGGCGAGAATGTCGCGCAGATCACCGTGGCCGAAGTCCTTGCGGTTGGCCTGCACGTATTCCTCGCCCTGCCCGAAGCTGCCGCGCGGATTGGGCATGAACACAAAGTAGCCCAGCGCCGAGAACGGCTCGCCACCGAAGCCAACATGCGGCCAGCGCGGGATCACCGCAGCCGACGGGCCGCCGTGCACGGTCACGATCATCGGATACGACTTCTTCGCGTCGTAATTGGCCGGATATAGCAGCCAACCCTGCACATGGCGGCCTTCGTTGTCCCACTCCACCGACTCGGCCTTGCCCCAACCGGGCTTGTGGGCCGCATTGATGGTGGTGACCGCGGCCGGCGCGTTGTCGCCCAGTGCACCGGCGTGCACTTCCGGCGCTTCGGCATAGGAGCTCTGCACAAAGGCCACGCGCGCGTAATCGTTAGACAGCGATAGCGCCATCTCGGCGCTGCCATCGCCAATGCTGGCGGGCAGGGTGAACAGCGTGCGCGTCTGCGTGGCCTTGTCCGCGGCAACGGTGTACTGCGCCACCTGGCTTTGCCCATTGCTGACCTGCGCGACCAGCAATTGTTGCGGGCTGGTCCATGCCAGCCATGCCGGCGTCACGTGAATGTTGGGCGTGAGATTGACGGGCGCGCCGCCACTGGCAGGTACCGCATAAACGTCGCCGCCTGTGGAGCCCTGGTCGCTCATCAGGCCGCCAATGAAGGCGATCCGCTGGCCGTCTGGCGACCAGCGCGGCAGCGCCATCTGCAGCCCATGCAGCGAGCCTGCCGTGGTCACTGGGTCGAGCACGATGCTGGCGGACGCACCCGCTTGCGCGTTCTGCACATAGAGCTTGGCCAGCCACCAGTTGTTGTCACCCGGCGGCATGGCGCCGGTGTAGGCAATGCGCTTGCCATCCGGCGACCAGCCGAACTCGTAGACATACGTTTCAGCGGGAGTGAGTAATTGCACGGCACCACCGGTGGCGTCGACGGTGGCGACGCGCTGCACTTCCAGTCCGTCCACGCCGATCTCACCCGTTGCCGGCTTGGCGGCGTACACCGCGCTGGCACGGCGCGTGCCGTTGGGCACATACAGGAAGCCGAGCGATTTGCCGTCGGGCGACCAGGCGAGGCCATCGGACACGCCCGGCAATTCGGCCAGACGCTTAGGTGACGATTTAGCCGGGACGTCGACCACGAACAGATCCTTCTGCTTGCCGTTGCTGGCGCAGTTGGAGACGAAGGCCAGGTGGCGCGAATCCGGTGCCCAGGCTATGTCGCCCGAACTGCAGCTGCCCGGTTTGTTGTCGCTGATGCGATGCACGTCACTGCCATCGGCCTTCGCCACCTCGACGCCATCCTTGCCTTCGGTACGCACCACCCACGCCAGCTGCGTGCCATCGGGGGAGATCTGCACGGCCTCGATCTGCCGCACCTTGCCGAGGTTGGCCAGCAATTGCTCGATGCGCGGATCGACCGAGGCGGGCGCGGCGAAAGCGGAGGGAGCCAGCACGGCGATCAGTGCCGGCAGTAGGAGACGGGCGGGTGCGTGCATGAAGGGGCCTTGTTGCGGTGAAAGGCAACACGCTAGCAGGCCGTCGCACCGGTGTGCATGTGTAGGAGCGCACCTTGTGCGCGACCGCAGAGCAGCGCTGTGCCGGAGCGATCGGCTGTCGTCGCCCGATGGGAACTTGCGGCGTTCGCGTTAAGTGGGCTTGTCACTCGGGCCACCCCTGGCCCTCGCCCTGCGGGCCGCTTGCGCTGTGCAAACCGGCATTCCTGCCGGTTTGTCGCGCACAGGGTGGGCTCCTGCAGAAAAGCTAGTGCGCGGCGATGGCTTGCTGCTGGTGCGCGGCCTGCACCGCCGCGATCTTCGCCTTGATTGCGGGGATCGCCGCCAGCGCGGCGCGCTCGCCTTCGAGAATGGCCTGGTCTCTTTGCTCAAAATCCGCAGCGCCGATCTGGCTCACCTTGGGGCGGATCACGATGTCCGCGCGCGCAAGTTCCTGCTCGCCGAGCTTCTGACCCATGATGCTGATGGACTGCCCGACAATGTTGATCATGCCCTGCGGGTTGGTGCCGCTGGCCTTGGTGGAGATATCCACCGCGATCACCACGTCGGCGCCGAGCTGACGCGCCGCATCCACCGGCACCGGGCTGACCACGCCGCCATCCACGTAGTGCTTGCCGTTGATCTCCACCGGTTCGAACACACCCGGCACGCTGCTGGACGCGCGCACGGCCTGGCCGGTGTTGCCGCGAACGAACACGGTGCGCTGGCCGGTTTCCAGCTGGGTAGCGACGGCGGCGAACGGCACGCTGAGCTTGTCCAGCGGGTGGTTCTTCACCTGCAGGTTCACGTAGTCCTGCAGCTTCTGGCCCTGCACCACGCCACCGGAGAACAGCCGCACGTCGCGGATGCTGCTCTGGTCCAACGCAAAGGCCGTCTCCTGCAGCTGGAACGGATCCATGCCGCTCGCATACAGGGCGCCGACCACGCTGCCGGCGCTGGTGCCGGCGACCACGTCCGGACGGATGCCGTTGGCCTCCAGCATCTTGATCACGCCGATGTGCGCGAAGCCCTTGGCTGCGCCGCCGCCCAACGCCAGGCCAATGCGCAGCTTCACCACCGGCGGCGGCACGATCGGCGCAGGCGGCGGCGTGGGTTTGGTGTTGCCGAAACAGGCGCACAGCACGAGGCTGGCGAGCAGGGGCAGGAGAGGGCGGTAATGGTGGATGGACGTCATGTCGGTGGCGCAGGCCAATGAAGGTTGGATGGATGGACGGCCGATCCTTCGGCACGTTGGTAACTGGCGGCCGAGTGTACGTCCGCCGACTGGCGCTGCAATGTCGGAATGCGGCCCGCCGCTGGGCATCGCTCAGCTGCCGTAAAGCGCTTCGGCGCGCTTGAACAACACCCAGCTGGTGGCGATGTACTTGTCGCCGCCCCGTGGACGGTTGCCGCGATGGGTGTGGGTGAACGCGGCCGGCGCGATCAAAAGGCTGCCGGTGCGCGGTGTGATCTTGCGCTGCTGGTAGAGGAACTCCGTCTCGCCATCGTCGAAGCCGTCGTTGAGGTAGATCGTCCACAACAGGTGGCGATGCAGCGTCTGCGCGGTGGCATCGCGCGGAAACAGTTCGCAATGCCAGTACGGGTAGCCACCCGTGCCGGCGCGGTAGCGCTGCAGGTTGATCGAGCCGGGCGTGAACACCTGCCGGGCCAGTACACCCAACGCGGCATCGTCCATTCCAGCCATGTCGTCTTCGGAGAGCCGTCGAGCCTGACCGTCCTCGCCCGGAACCTTGAGCATCAGCGGGGCGATCAGCGTGTAGGGGTAGCGACGCAGGTAGGCGGTGAGTCCGGCCAGCATGGCCAGGTTGAGCGCGGTTTCGGCGTCGCGCCATTCGGCCCTGTCGCTGATGGTGATGTCGCCACTGTCCTTCAGCTCGGGATAGACCCCACCGCCAACCCGTCCGGGCACCGCCTGGCCACCGCTTTCGAAGCGCGCCACCAGCGCCGCGCAGTGCGCGGCGGTGAGGGCGTCCTCATAGACCTCGATGAAATCGGGAGACATGGCGTGGCCAGGCGGACCGTGGGGCGGGTTTGCCGCCCCGCGCGTCACACGGCGGCGTCGGCCTCGACGTGGTAGTGCGTGGCCACTTCCACTTCCTTCTTCGAACCGAGGAACACCGGCACGCGCTGGTGCAGGCCGGTGGGCTGCAGTTCCATGATGCGCTCGCGACCCGTGGTGGCTGCGCCGCCCGCCTGCTCGACGATGAAGGCCATCGGGTTGGCTTCATACATCACGCGCAGCTTGCCGCCCTTGGACTTGATCTTGGCGTCCAGCGGATAGAAGAACACGCCGCCGCGGGTGATGATGCGGTGCACGTCGGCCACCATCGAGGCCACCCAGCGCATGTTGAAGTCCTTGCCGCGCGGGCCGTCCTGGCCGGCCAGCAGCTCGCCGATGTAGCGCTGCATCGGCGCTTCCCAATGACGCTGGTTGGACATGTTGATAGCGAACTCGGCCGTCTCTTCCGGAATGCGGATGTCGCGACGGCTGAGGATGAAGCTGCCCACTTCGCGATCCAGCGTGAACTCGTGCGTGCCGTGGCCGAAGGTCAGCACCAGCACGGTAGCCGGACCATAGACGACGTAACCGGCAGCCAGCTGGGTAGTGCCCGGCTGCAGGAAGTGCTCGGCCTTCGGCTCGGTGACGCCATCGGGGCAACGCAGCACCGAGAAGATCGTGCCGACCGAGATGTTCACGTCGATGTTGGAGCTGCCGTCCAGGGGATCGAACAGCAACAGGTGATGACCCTTCGGGTACATGTCGGGGATCGGCTGCGGGTCTTCCATTTCCTCCGACGCGCAGGCGGCCAGCTGGCCACCCCAGGCGTTGGCTTCGAGCAGGATCTCGTTGGAGATCACGTCCAGCTTCTTCTGCGCCTCACCCTGGATGTTGCCGGTGCCCGCCTCGCCCAGCACGCCACCCAGCGCACCCTTGTTGGTGGCCACCGCGATGCGCTTGCAGGCGCGCGCGACGACCTCGATCAGCAGGGAAAGCTCGGCATTCATGCGGCCGGCGCGGCGTTCCTCAATCAGGAACTGGATGAGCGAGATGGACTTCATGGGGTACCCGCAAGCAAAGAGACGCCTATTGTCCCGGCTCCCGCCGGCGCTTGCCAGCGCAGTATCTGACCGGTCGGTTCATCTAAATCGCGTGAAAACCTTTTCGCGCGTTCGATTCGCCGCTTGTTGTAGGAGCGCACCTTGTGCGCGACCGCAGGGACGCGTCGTCACCACGATGGTCGGTTGTCGCGACACCAGACGACACGGCGCCACCGCCCCGCTAGGCCACCTTGGGTGGTCGGCCTGTCGCGCACAGAGTGCGCTCCCCCAGAGGATTGGTCGTCGGCCTGCTGACAACACGCTGGCAGTAGGGGGTGGCCACACTTGCCTCCGTCATAAGGGAGGGATTCTCAATGCGCGATACGGTTTATTTCCTGGCGTTCGACGGTTATGCCGACTGGCACGCGGCGCAAGCTTTGTGCGAGATCCGCCGCCCGGGCGAATGGCAGCTGAGAACGGTGGGTTTCTCGATGCAGCCGGCCCTGTCGATGGGCGGGTTGCGGGTGGTGCCGGAATTGACCCTGGATCAACTCGATCTCAAGCGCGCTGCGCTGCTGATCGTGCCCGGTGGCTACCTGTGGGAACGCGGGCAGGGCGAGGAAGCGGTGGCTGCCGTCCGCCGCGTCCATGCCGCTGGCGCTCCGGTCGCCGCCGTGGACAGTGGTGTGCTGGTGCTGGCTCGGGCTGGTTTGCTGGATGCCTGCCGTCATACCAGCAGCTGGCCCGGCCACATCGGCGCCCATGTGCCGCAGTACGCGGGTGCCGACCAGTACGACGCCAACGTGCTTGCCGTCAGTGACGGCGGGGTGATCACCGCCAGCCAGCTGGGCAGCGTGGAATTCACTCGCGAGGTGATTCGCACACTCGATCTCTATAGCCCCAGCGACCGCGAACACTGGTTCGGTCTGTTCAAGCACGCCTTGCCGCCGCCGTGGTGCGCAGGCGAAGCCGCCGCCACCGCCGTGGCCGCATGAGGAGGATGTCATGGCATTTCCGATCGGAAAGATTCTCATGGCCTACCGGCCGCTGTATCTGCGCGGCCTGTTGATGGACGGCCAATACAAATTCCCCCCATCGCCGGCACCAGCGGCGTCGGGGAAGAAAGCACCAGCCAGCACCCAGGTGAAGGCCGAGCGCATGCCGGCAATCACCACCAAGCCACCTTGCGGAGCCGCCACATGACGCGCATCTACCGTGGCAGTTGTCATTGTGGCGCGGTTCGCTACGAAGCCGAACTCGACCTCGCCGCCGGTACCGGCCGCTGCAATTGCTCGATCTGCCGCAAGCTGCGTTTCTGGGGCGCGATGGCGAAACCGGACACGTTCCGTTTGCTCAGCGGCGAAGACGCGCTCACCGACTACCAGTTCAACACCCAAAGTGCGCACAACGTGTTCTGTCGTCACTGCGGCGTGCATGCTTTCCATCGCGGCTATGTCGAGGCGATCGGCGGTGCCTACGTATCCGTCAATGTCGCGTGCCTGGACGATGTGAGCGATGAAGAGTGGGCCGCCGCGCCGGTGAGCTGCGCCGATGGTCGCGATAACAACTGGCGACAGACGCCGGCAGTAACGAGTTATCTCTGAGTCCTTTCGCGACGGCCATTGCGGCCGTCGCCATCTTCTTGCCGCGAGGTCGCCGTCATGACCAACACCCCACGTGTCACCTTCTATCACGCGCCCAACAGTCGCTCCGGCGGCACGCGCGCCCTGCTGGAGGAACTTGGTGTCGAGTACGACATGCACGTGCTCAACTTCAAGCAGAACGAACAGCGCCAGCCGCCATACATGGCGGTGAACCCAATGGGCAAGGTGCCGGCGATCTGGCACAACGACGGACTCATCACCGAGCAGCCGGCGGTGTTTCTCTACCTTGCCGACCTGTATCCGGAGAAAGGACTGGCACCATCGGCCGGCGATCCACTGCGTGGTGCATATCTGCGTTGGATGGTGTTCTACGGGTCGTGCTTCGAGCCCGCGCTGGTGGACCGCTCCGTGAAGCGAGAACCGGTCGCCCAGTCCACCTGTCCCTACGGCGATTGGGACACGATGTTCAACACGCTGGTGATGCAGCTAGAGCGCGGCCCCTACATGCTGGGCGAGCATTTCAGCGCGCTCGACGTGCTGTGGGGCAGTGCGCTGCGGTGGACCACGATGTTCAAGCTGGTGCCCGAGCTGCCGGTGGTCATGGCCTATATCGAGCGTGTCACTTCTCGACCGGCCATGCAGCGTGCGACGGCAGCCGACGCCGAGCTGGCGGCGGCGCAGGCGGCGTGAGTGGAACACGTCGCCCAGTCTTCACTTCCGTCATCCCGGCGAAAGCCGGGATCCAGCGACTTTAGTTTCTGCCCGAGCGCCCCGAAAGGCACTGGATCCCAGCTTTCGCTGGGATGACGGTGAGGGAGCATCAAACGATTCGTCATGCATATACCCGCCCATGACTCTCGACGCTGGCCCCATGCGTGCCGCTCCGTCATCATCTGCCGATGCGTCGCGCCGACCGGCTCTTCCTCATCATCCATGCCCTGCGCGGGCGTCGTACTGCGTTGCAGGCGCGCCAGCTCGCCGGGACGCTGGGCGTCTCGCTGCGCACTGTCTATCGCGACGTCGCCGACCTGCAGTTATCGGGCGTACCCATCGAAGGCGAGGCTGGCGTGGGCTACGTGCTGCGCAAGGGCTCGGACATCCCACCGCTGATGTTTACCGCCGACGAACTCGAATCGCTGGTGGTGGGCACGCGCTTCGTACGCGCCTTCGCCGGACAGAAGCTCGCTGAAAGCGCGCAGGCCGCCCTGCTCAAGATCGAGGCTGTGTTGCCCCCCGAGTTGCGCGAACGCGCCACGCGCACGCGCATCTATGCGCCGATCTGGCGCGACCAGACCAAGACCGATTTCGCGGCGCTTATCGATCGCCTCAACGCGGCGATCACGGACGGCCAGGTGCTGCGCCTCGACTACAGCGACGAGGCCGGTCGCACCAGCACGCGCGATGTGGAACCGCTGTGCCTGGCATTCTGGGGCGGCGCATGGACGCTGGGCACGTGGTGCCGATTGCGCGTGGGTTTCCGCAACTTCCGTCCCGACCGCATCCTCAACTGCACGATCACCGGCGAACGCTTCAGTGAAGTGGAAGGCCGCAATCTCGATGCGTACCTGCAAGCCATGCGCGGGTATTACGAAGGCATGGAAGGCTGAGCGACGTTTCTCCTTCTCCCCTGCGGGCGACCCGAAGGTAGTCCCTGTGGGAGAGAAGATCGGGATGAGCCACCTAAAGGTGGTAAAGGGCGGGTGCTCGCGGAAGCATCTCCACAAAGCCCGACTCGATTTGCCCTCGTCGCAAGATTGACCCCTCACCCCAACCCTCTCCCCTAAGGGGAGAGGGAGCCATGGCGCAGCATCAGCTACCCTCACTCCGCCACCCGCGCCGGAGTGATCAATGTCACCCACCGAGAATCCCACCTCGCCCGCATGGCACCTGGACCTCATCGCGGGCCTCTCCATCGCCGGACTGCTGCTGCCCGAAGCCGTGGCCTATTCGGGCATCGCCGGTCTGCCGCCCCAGGCTGGTGTCATCGCGTTGTTCATCGGCCTGCTTACCTATGGCGTGTTGGGCCGCAGCCGCTACGCCATCGTCTCGGCCACATCATCGTCCGCGGCTGTGCTGGCAGCGGGCACGCTGGCGCTCGCCGGTGCCGACAACGTTTCGCGGGCGGCTGTCGGTGCCACGCTGGTGCTGCTGGCTGGCGTCTGCTTCCTCGTCGCAGGTACGGCGCGGCTGGGTGGTCTGTCGCATCTGATCGCCCGCCCGGTGCTGCGCGGCTATACGTTTGGCTTGGCTTGCGTCATCGCGATCAAGCAGTTGCCGCACCTGTTGGGCGTGGCGAACGTGCATGGCGATTTCGTGCCCGCGCTGCTGGGCCAGTTGGCATCGCTCATTCCGCAGATGAATCTCGCGGCGTTGGGAGCGGGGTTGATCGCACTGTTGGCGCTGTTTGCCTGCGAGCGCCTGCGCCCGTTGCCAGGCAGCTTGCTGGCCATCGTGCTGGGTGTGGCCGCTTCCAGCTGGCTGCAAGCCCGCGGCGTGGCGCTCACCGGCGAGATCCATCTCATCCCCTCATTGGGCTGGCCCGCCTGGCCGGGCAGCGGTCAGTGGTTGCCAAGCGTGGAATTGGCCGCGGCGCTGTTGCTGATTCTTTATGCCGAGTCGTACAGCTCCATCCGTGGTTTCGCGCTCAAGCATGGCGACAAGGTGCAACCCAACCGCGATCTCATGGTGCTTGGCGTCGCCAACGTGATCTCGGGAGCGCTGCACGGCATGCCGGTAGGCGCGGGTTATTCGGCCACGTCGGCGAACGAGGCGGCCGGGGCGCGCACTCGCCTGGCGGGCTTGATCGCCGCAGCCAGCGTGCTGTTGCTGGTGCTGCTGGCGGTGCGCTGGATCGAGCGCATTCCCCAACCGGTGTTGGCCGCCATCGTGATTCACGCGGTGAGCAAGTCGCTGCGCCTGTCGACGTTTGCCCCCTATCTGCGCTGGCATCGCGACCGCCTGGTGGCGCTGGCCGCGGTGCTGGCCGTGCTTTCGCTGGGCATTCTCGACGGCTTGCTGTTTGCCATCGCCTTCAGCCTGGTCATGCTGCTGCGCCAGTTGGCGACACCTCGCCTGAGCGTGCTCGGCCGCCTGGCCGACGGCCACAATTTCGTGGACATCGCGCAGCATCCGAATGCAGTGCAGCCCACCGGCATGCTCATCGTGCGGCCGGAGGAACCGTTGTTCTTCGCCAATGCCGAGGCGGTGCTGTCGCAGGCACGCCATCGCGCTGACGCGTGCCAGGGTCTGCATCGGGTCATCCTGAGCCTTGAGGAGTCGCCGGACCTCGACGGCACCGTGCTCGAAGCGCTTGGGGACTTCGTCACCTGGCTGGCGTCTCGTGGCATCGAGCTGCGCGTGGCACGATTGAAGGACGACGCACGCGACGCCCTCCTGCGCATGGCGCTACCCCAGCTTCCGCCACAGGCGCTGGAAGACTGGAGCGTAGAGGATGCCGTGTTGGTGCTATCGCCCACCTCACCTTTGGTCAAGGGAAATTCGCAGTGAACAAAGCACAACGCATGACCTGGCTGGCCGCGGCCGCGCTCGCGCTGACCGCACCGGCCTGGGCCGAGCAGAACGCCGACGCCCGCTTCAAGCAGATCTACGACCAGGAGTGGTCGTGGCGCAACGGGCAATCTGGCATCGCCACGTCCGGCGAGGCGCAGCCCAACGGTGCGCGGCTGGACAACGTAGACGCGGCGAGCCAGCAGAAGCGGCTCGACTACTGGCAGAAAGTGCTCACCAGCCTCGATGGCATCGACCCGAAGCAGCTGACGCCCGAAGGCCAGGTCAATTACGCGATCTATCACGCGCAGATCCAGAACCTGCTTGCCACGCAACAGTTCAAGCAGTGGCAGATGCCGTTCAACAGCGACTCGGCGTTCTGGAGCGATCTGAGTTACGTGCTAGAAGGCGACAACCTGCGCACCGCACAGGACTATCGCCGCTATCTCGATCGCCTGGGTCAGGTGCCGTCGTACTTCCAGCAGCAGATCGACAACATGCGTAACGGCCTGGCACGTGGCTTCACCGTGCCGCGCGAAGTGCTCAACGGCCGCGATGTGTCGATCTCCTCCGTGGCCGAGCTGAAAGACCCCGCGCAAAGCAGCTTCTACAAGCCGTTCGAGAAGATGCCTTCCTCCATTGCGCCCGCCGACGCCGCGAAGATGCGCGATGAGGCGAAGCAGATCATCACTGGCAAGGTCATTCCCGCCTACGCCAACCTGCTCACCTTCTTCCGCAACGAGTACGTGCCCAAGGCGCGCACCACGCTGGCCGCTGAAGCCATGCCCGACGGCAAGGCTTGGTATCGCCAGCAGATCATCGAATACACCACGTTGGACCTCAGCCCCGACGCGATCCACCAGGTGGGCCTGGACCAGGTGGCGAAGATCCACGCCGAGATGGTCAAGACCATGCAGGAGACGGGCTTCAAGGGAAGCTTCGCCGACTTCCTGCACTTCCTGCGTACCGACCCGCAGTTCTACGCCAAGACGCCCGACGAGCTGCTGATGCGCAGCGCGTGGGTGGCGAAGCAGGTGGACGGCCAGCTCGGTAAGGAATTCGGCCGCCTGCCGCGTCAGCGCTTCACCATCGTGCCGGTGCCGGCGGATATCGCGCCGTACTACACGTCTGGTCGTGGCGGCGCGTCGAGCTATCTGGTCAACACGTATGACCTGCCATCGCGTCCGCTGTACAACGTGGCGGCGCTGACCCTGCATGAGTCCGCACCCGGCCACTCGCTGCAGCTGGCGCTCGCCGCCGAGCAAAAGGGCCAGCCGGCATTCCGCCGCGAAGGCTACATCTCGGCATTCGGCGAAGGCTGGGGCCTGTACTCCGAATACCTCGGCAACGAAATGGGCATCTACAAGACGCCCTACGACCGCTTCGGCTATCTCACCTACCAGATGTGGCGCGCCTGCCGCCTGGTGGTCGACACCGGCATCCATCACCTGGGCTGGACGCGCCAGCAGGCCATCGACTACATGACGCAGAACACCGCGTTGTCCGATCGCGAGATCGCCAACGAAGTGGACCGCTACATCAGCTGGCCGGGCCAGGCGCTGTCGTACGAGCTGGGCTATCTGAAGATGCTGGAGCTGCGCCAGAAGGCCGAGCAGGAACTGGGCACGAAGTTCGACATCCGCCACTTTCACGACACCATCCTGCAGCTGGGTTCGGTGCCGCTGCCGGTGCTGGAAAAGCGCATCGACCGTTTCATTGCCGAAGGCGGCCCGGCGCCGGATTTCGGTTGCGATTGCGCCAAGCAGAAAGCGCCGTAATCCAACACTTCGCCCTCTCTCCTCTGGGGAGAGGGCTGGGGTGAGCCACCTAAAGGTGGTAAAGGGCGGATGCTCGCGAAAGACTCGCAGTCGTGCGCGATGCACACCCAGCAAGTCGCCACATGCTCGCCTGCGTCTCCATAAGAACCCGCTAGCTTCACTACCATCGCCAGACACCTTTTCAGGGGGAACGAGGTTATGAGTGACATGCAGGGAGTGCTGGGCAAGGACTGGCACCGGGATATCCGTTACCCGCTGGTCTATCGGGTAACCACCGGTCAAAAGATCGCTTGCGGATTTCTGGGTTTGCTTTGCGGTGCCATGGGCATCGGCATGATCTATCTGCTGCAGCAGGGGCGCTCCGATGGCGTCATCAGTGCATTTCTGGGCTTCATGGGCACCTGCCTGCTGGCCGTTCCGGTCTATGCCCTGGCTTACGCCATCAACGCCCGAGTGACGTTGGAGGCGCAAGCCATCGAGGTCCGCAACGCCTTTAGCGCGCGGCGGCTCGAAAGGAGGAATATCGAGGGACGTCGCCTGGTACGCGGACGAAACGTGGTTTACCCCGTGATCGTGGCGAAGGAGGGCGCATCGCTCAGGCTTGCTCGATCGACGTTTGGCCTCGACGACCGCTTCAACGCCTGGTTCAACGACTTGCCCGACCTCGACGAACGGGAGCGGGCCGCAACACTGACGATGGTCGAGCAGGACGTCACGCTGGGCAGCAACGCGCAGGAGCGCCTGGCCAAGCTGGAAAAGGCCAAGCAAGCCGCCAAGGTGCTCAACCTTCTCCCGATGATCCTGCTGGCATGGGGCTTCATGTATCCCAAGCCCTATGGCGCGCTTGTCGCTTGCGCTGCCGTGCTGCCGTGGATGGCGATCGGGCTTTCGTGGGCAAAGCCGAACTTGTTCCAGCTCGATGGCAAGCAGGGCGACGTGCGCCCCAATCTCGCGGTTCTGCTGATCATGCCGCCGCTGCTATTGGCGATGCGCGCGCTGTTCGACGTCGACGTGATCGACCTCAAGCAGCTGTTCCTGTGGGGTTTCGTGTTGGGGCTGCCGTTGTGCATCGCAATCGTCATGGCGCCCAAGACATCTTCGTCCACGAATAAAAAGCCGTGGCTGCTGCCTCTCGTCATGCTGCCTTTCATGACCGCGTACGGGGTCGGCCTGTTGGCCCTCATCGATACGATGTGGGATGACGCGCCAGTCCAGGTCATCCAGACCGCCATCACCGGCAAGCACGTCAGCCACGGCAAATCCACCACCTATCAGCTGTATCTGGCGCCCTGGAGCGACACCATCAACGAAGACAGCATCACGGTATCGCGTGCCTACTTCGATGCAGTGAACAAGGGCGACGTGGTTTGCGTCCGCCTGCACCCAGGCAAGTTCGGACTGCGCTGGATGCAGCTGGGAAGTTGCCGCCAATAGACCGCCCTGAGCGCCCGCCTTGCCGAACGAAGGTCAAGGTTTGGCGGGCTCGCTTTTGCCGGTTTCCACATAGCGCTGCAAGCGCTGCAGTTGCTCCATCTGCACCGCATCGACTTGTGGCGCCAGCTTGTCCAGCCCGCTGTTGCTGGCGCCACCCACGCGATACTCGAACTGCAGCGCGGTGCCGCCCGGTGCCGGCTTCAATGCAAAGGTCATCACGCCTTGCACCGCCATGTTCTGCAGCGGGCCCAAGGCAGTGTCGATGCGCAGCATCTGCCCGGGCGCGGCCCAGATCACGCGCCCATGCGCCAGGCTTTGATTGTCCCAGCGTTCGCAGAAGCAGCCCCCGGCATCGGCCTGGATGCTCAGATGCGCGGCATCGCCGGAAAACGTGTGCTGGCTGCTCCACCAGCGTCCGATATCGACGATGGCTGCATAGACCTTCGCGGGCGGCGCATGGATCGTGCGGGTGTCCTGAATCAGAAAGTGATCGGGCCCGGCCTCCTTTACCTCCGCCCTTGCGCCGACGGCAGGCAGCACCAGCAGGATGACAGCGGTAACGGCATGGGCGCGCATATCGGCTACTCCCGGGAAGGCGGCCGAGTATGCGACGGCGCGCCACGGCCTGGCATCGGCTGGATGGGATACGGAACCCATTGGCTAAAAATTCACCGGTGAAGTAGAATTGCCTCGAACTTCACTGGGAGAGTTACGCCATGGCCGCTCATCTCCAGCCTGAAACCATCCCCGACGCCGATCTCGGCGGCCCCGCGCTGCGCGCCTTCTTCAACCTGGCCGAACGCTGGAACCTGCGCATCGCCGACCAGCGCCGCCTGTTGGGCGATCCGCCGGAATCGACCTTCTACAAGTGGAAGCGCCTGCAGAGCGGCACGCTGGGCCGCGACACGCTCGAACGCATCAGCTATCTGCTGGGCATCTTCAAGAGCCTGCAGATCCTCTTCCCCGACCCGCAGCAGGCTGATGCCTGGGTCCATCGCGCCAATCAGACGTCGCTATTCGGTGGGCAGTCGGCGCTGCAGCGAATGCTCTCGGGCAACGTCGCCGACCTCTATGTCGTGCGCCAGTACCTGGATGCACAGCGCGGCTGGAACTGAAACCGCGCTGGACCGGCGGTGACGGCTGGCTGAGGGCCACGTCGCAACCGACGATACGCCGGCTCTGCATACTCACCCCTCCGGCAGATCGCCTGGGACAAACCACGTCATGGCCGACATTCCCCCGCTCAAACGCATCCGCTGGAGCCAGGCCTTTCGCATCGTGCCCAGTCGTTTCCCGCCGGTGGGCGTGTTCGACCGCATCGCCGAGCCCGGCGATCTCGAGGCGCTGTACGCCATCGAGGCCATGACCAACCCGCGACTGCGCGACGACATGGGCGAGCTGCGTCTGGTATCGCCGGAGCGGCGCATCAGCGGCCCCGGCACCACACCGGTGATGGCGGCCTTCACGCACCTCAATCCCGAGGGCAGCCGCTTTTCCGATGGCACCTGGGGCGTCTTTTACGCCGGCCACAGCGTGGCCACTGCGGTGGAAGAAACCGTCTATCACCGCGAACGGTTTCTCGCGGCAACCGCGGAACCCCCGTGCGATATCGAGATGCGCTGCTACCGCACCAGCATCCAGGCAAAATTGCACGACCTGCGCGGTGGCTGGAAAGCTGAGCATGATCCTGACCATTACGCCGCGGGCGTCGCCTTGGCGCGGCGGTTGCGCAGCGAAGGTTCTGATGGGCTGGTATACGACAGCGTGCGTCATCGCGGCGGCGAGTGTGTCGCCGTGTTTTATCCCGATCGCGTGTCGCCGTGCACACAGGCGCAACACCTGATGTATCGCTGGGACGGCAAGCGTATTGCCCAGGTACTTACCGTCGACGAATGGAAGCGCGGCTAACCGCCTGGGCCATCTTGTAAAAGCAACGGGCCCTCCTTGCGGAAGGCCCGTTCGGCGTCCTTGCCAACAAACGCCGGAATCAGAAGCGATAGCCGAGGCTTACACCAAAGACCACGGGATTAATCGTTGCCGTGCCGACTTTGCCACCGTTGACGTGCACGTCGCTCTTGATGTTGATCCAGCGAACATCCGCGGTGACGAGCCACTTCTGGTTGATCTTCATGTCGAAGCCGGCATGCGCCGCCACGCCCCAGCTGTTGTCGATGCTGACACTGGCACCCTTCAACACGCCGGCGCTCTTGGTGTCGAAGAAGTTGGTGTAGTTGACGCCAATGCCAAGGAACGGCGACCAATCGCTGTTCGGCATGAAGTGGTAGTTCACGCCCACGGTCGGCGGCAGTTCTTTGGTCTGCGCCACCTTGCCCAGGCCCGACAGCTTCACGTCGTGCTGGACCGGCCAAGTGGCAAGCACGTCAACGCCGAGGTTGGGCGTAACCATGTATTCGAGGCTGGCGGACGGGCGGACGCTGCTGCTCACCGAAGAGCTCACGCCTGCCAGGTTGCCGTTGTTGCTCTTGGGATCGACTACGTGAGCGCCAAAGCGCACGACCCAGTTGTCGTTGTTTTCAGCGTGGGCGGCCGGAGCGATGACGGCTGCGAAGGCGGCGGCGATGGTCAGGGGGAGGAGGATTTTCATGGCGTTCATCCGTGTAGGTTTTCATTTGGGACGAAGCCATGCTCGTGAGAATTTCGTTGTGCGGTTTTGACTTGCATCAAGCACATGTAGGGCATACGGCCGCAGCCCGGCCCTGCATTCCGCGGAGCGAAGAAAGCAACCTATGACGCCGCAATGTTGTTTGCGTGCTGCAGGACCCTGCGACTTTTCTTCACAAGATAATCAGTGACTAAGTCACTGACGATCTCATCATCGCTGCCTAACGTCGTCAGCTTCATCGACAAAGGAGCTAGCGATGTCTGGCAAGAACATAGGTACAGCGGACCGAATCATCCGTGTGGTCATCGGCGCCGCCCTGATAGCCCTGGTCTTCGTGGGGCCTTCTACCCCGTGGGGTTGGATCGGACTCGTCCCACTGGCAACAGCATTCATCAGCTGGTGCCCGCTCTATCGCTTGTTCGGGTTGCGAACCTGCAAAACCCCGAGCTGCAAGATCTGAGCACGTGATGTGCCATCTGCGCGTCGCGCAATGACCGTGATGGTTCCTCACGTACCGGCCGTCCGGGGAGAGATGGCAGCCGTGGGCGCACTCACGAAATGAAAGGTGCAAGGAAGTCCAGCAGGGCACACCCTCACGGAGGAGCAATGACGTTCTCGAAAAAGTATTTTCCGATGGTCCTTGGCCTCGCCATAGCGTTCACTTCTCACGTGGCTGAGGCAAAGCGATACCTTCTCGTCTGGAGTGGAGATCAGGTTCTGGATGACGGCGTTTATGGCCAGCCGGACTTTCTCGCCGTGGTGGATGCCACACCTGGATCGCCCACCTATGGTTCGGTGGTTAACACGGCGCTGATGCCGGCGGTGTTTGGCCAGCACCTCTTGGCGGAAACCGAAAATGTCGTGGACAACCTGGCGCGGCTGCTGGACCCGCGCATCGTGGCACGTTCCAGCGATGCGCTGGATTCGGGGCTGAACATCCCCTCGTCGACACTCAACGAGGCCCACCACATGAATGTCGATCTCTATGTCGACCCCGCCAACGGACACAAGTATGTGTATCTGGGTGGCCTGATCAGCTCCAACATCTTTGCGTGTGACGTTACTGATCCTCTGCATATCAAACCTGTGCAGGGAACCATGCAGAGCCAGGTCGATCCCATGACCTGGTCGGGTCACGCACCTGTCGATAACGTATGCGGCTTGGCGGTCGGCAGTCCTCAGCTTCATCGCACCAGTGCAGTCGACGACATGAAGCTATTGCCCAATGGCAACATTGTCGCTAGCCAAATGGGCTACAAGGGTTTCATCAATGAACCCACCAGCGGCCCACTGGGTGCACATACGATCAACAAGGCGGTGGGCATTTCGCGCGACCCCGTCAGGTTCCCCCAATCCACGTTGACGCCAACCCTGCAGACGCCGGGCGGAATTCTTGAGTTCGACAAAGTAGGTAAGGTCATCGGCGAATACCCGGCTGGCATTCCACGAGGTGCGGTGTACCCCGCCGGACCGCTTGCTAGACAGAGCGTCGCCCCGTTGCGATACAGGGCGCGTCAGTACCTCGGTGAAAGCTCGCTGATAGATACGGGACCGGAAGCGCATCCACATGGCATCGGCCTGCGTGTGGATCTCAATTCCAGGAGCCCGTACTGGGGCTACTACCATCCTGGAGGCATGAGTGCGAGCGATGCATCCAAGACATCCAACAAGGGCATTCTCATTGTCAGCGACTACGCCGACCCCCTGAGTCTCGGTCAATCGCAGGACATGGACACACGCACGGACCAGGGGACCACCGTTCGCTTCTATCACCTGAACCGGCTTCAGGACGGCCCTTATGCAGTGGCGCAGATGCCGGATGGCCCGCGTGTCGAAAGCATCGAGCAACAACAGACGCCTGAAGGTCTCATGGCGATGGCAGAAACCCATCTGCCCAAGCACACGGGCATGTTTGTGACGTCCATGGGAGGCGGTGGTCTCTTTTACTCCCCGGACATCACCGCGTCGCGCCCACAGTTCAAGCTCGTATACGACTTCGGTCCCGGAACAGGCCCCTCGCTATTTGCAGTGAGTGCGGATGATCGCTATCTGATCATTCCAAAGGCTTCCATGGTCAGCCCCGGGATGCGGGACGCCAATGGCGCCCTGTACAACCGCGACTATGCCAGCGAGCACGATCGTGAAATCCTGGTTCTCGATATCACCCTTCTGACGTTGGGCAACCACGTGCCGCTGTGCGATGCGGCGCCCGCAGCCATGTTCGCAAATACGGGACGCCCGCAACCCGGCAGTGGCAGACGCACCACGATTGGCCCCAGCCGGATCGCACCACTGCGTCTGGATACATTCGTGCTGCAAAAACAGATCTCGACCTACTGGCCCAACAATGGCGCCCCTGATTGTCCGTTTCCCGTGTCGGACATCAAGTTCAATACACCCGAGAACTTGGCGACCATGAGTGGTCCCCATCTGGTCGTGGCCGACAAGAGCCAGAATTATGTGGCCACCTCGCAATACTTCGTCGACTTGCGGCGGTACGCAGTTCCCGGTGTATGGAGTCTGGCTGGTATCGCACCGTTTGATCCCTTCCGTGGCAAAGGGAATACCTTGGGATTCAAGGGAGACTTCCTTCCAGGTACGGGTTCGGTGGGAGACAACACGGTGTGCATGATGCGCTTCAATCCACGCACGGGCGCCCTTGCGCTGGACACCTCTTTCCGCGACTTCACCACGAACGGTTCCACGGTGAAGCCGGGATGCATCTCTTGGGAACGCAGCAACTGGCCACATGGAAGCACGGGCAACGCATCGCCCCATGCCATGACCTTCATAGAAGATGCGCGCTAACCCAGATGCGCCTCAAGCGGATGGACGACGATACGGGCAGGCAACTGCAGCGGCTTGGTTTGCAGGATGTACCTGAGGTTTCCTCCTGCATCGTGCAGGTGCCGAAGGGCACGGTTGTCTTCCGTGCGGGCGAACCATGCCACCGGTATCCCATCGTGCTTACCGGTGGCGTGCGCGTATGTCGCGTCGGGCCGCTGGGTCACGATGTAGTGTTCTATCGCGTGCAGGCGGGAGAAGGGTGTGCGGTGTCGGCTGGTTGCCTGCTCGAAGGCCATCGCTACATGGTCTTTGGGGTGGCCGATAGTGACACCTGCGCGCTTCTTCTGCCTCCCAGTTTGTTTCACACCCATCTCGCATCGAACACCCTGTTTCGCGATTTCGTGTTTCGTCAGTACTCGTTGCGCATAGATGCACTGATGGCGCGAGTCGATAGCCTCATTAGCGAGCGCCCAGCGACGCGATTGGCCAAATACCTACTGGCGCGGATGGAGAACGGAGCGGTCGCCATGACGCACGTCGAACTGGCGGCAGACATTGGGACCGCTCGCGAAGTGGTGTCCCGCAACCTGGGCCTGATGGCGCGTGCTGGATGGATAAGACAACGTCGACAAGCGATCGAGATCATGGACACGGCAGCACTGCAAACCCTGGCCTGCGAGGGAGGCACGATTCATTTCGAAGAAGTCGTTCCGTCTCATCCCCGCACGACGGTCGACGCGGCAAGCCTGACGGACAAAGTCACGCCGTCTCGAGGGATTGGATGACCTGCAGAGGCAGAAGCTGTGCAAACTTCGTCGTGGCCAGAGTTCCTCTCGCATCGCTTGCAGGCCAGGTCGGTCATACCCCGTGCGTTGCTGATGTAGGGCCGGTCCGAGAGCCCAGTTAAGCTCCTGCAGCGCCTTGCCGTATCGCAGCGGATCGCTTGCCGGTGTTCGGCTCGTAGATAGCACCGCTCCTCGCCGCAGCGGTGGCATTCCTCGGCGAAAAGCCGCCGTCCGTGGCCATCAAAGCAAACGGCCCACCGATGAGCGGGCCGTGGCTTCGAGGAGCAGACCTGTCAGGTGTCGGCGTTCGTCGCCCAGCCCTCGCGATTGCCGCGTGTGAACACGCGGTCGCTGTCCAGTACGTCGCCAGCGGCATGTGCCGGCTGTTCGCGCAGGTGCGCGTAAATCGGCGTGAAGTCCGGGCGAGTGGCTTCGAACAGCTGCTCGAAGCTGTCGATCACGAAATAGGTCTGCTGGTAGGTGTCGATGCGGTAGCGCGTGCTCATCACGCGCTCCAATCCGAAGCCGATGCGGTTGGGCGCTGGCGAATCCAGCGAATAGATCGACTCGCCCTTGGAGCTGACGATGCCCGCGCCGTAGATGCGCATGCCGTCCTTGGTATTGATCAGGCCGAATTCCACCGTGTACCAGTACAGGCGCGTGAGATTCATCAGCGCCTCGGGCCCGATCGCGAAAGCCTTCATGCCGCCGCGGCCGTAGGCTTGCATGTAGTCGGCGAACACCGGATTGAGCAGCAGCGGCACGTGGCCGAACAGGTCGTGGAACAGATCAGGTTCGCTGAGGTAGTCGAGCTGGTCCGGCTTGCGGATCCACCAGCTGACCGGGAAGCGGCGATTGGCCAGATGGTCGAAGAACACTTCGTCCGGCAGCAGGCCTTCCACCGCGACCAGTTCCCAGCCGGTGGTGGCGCCGAGCACCTTGTTCAGGTCGGCGAACTTGGGAATGCCGCCATCGCCCAGGCCGAAGCGCTCCACGCCATTGAGGAATTCCTGGCAGGCGCGGCCAGGCAGCATCTCGCGCTGGCGCTGGTAGAGGGTGTCCCACACCTCATGGTCGGTGCGGGTGTAGTTGGACCAGGGTTGCTCCACCACGCCGGTGGCATAGACCGGCACGTAGCCGCGGTCGGTCTGGTGGTGTTCGACACGGCGAGGGGGGGTGTTCATGGCGGGCTTCCTGGTGGCGAGGCCGGTGTTGCTTGGTCGTGACTCAGCATAGGACCGTTGGCACGCACGATGTTTGTTTTGTTGTGCCAATTGGCAGCTATTGCGCAATAATCGTGCGTACAAGTACATCCATCTGGAAATTCATTGCCATGGCCGCCCTTGACCGCACTGACTTGCGCATCCTCGCCGTACTCCAGAACGACGGACGCATCACCAACGCGGAGCTGGCGGAGAAGGTAAGCCTGTCGCCTTCAGCCTGCCTGCGCCGCCTGCAACGGCTGGAAGCGGAAGGGATTCTCACCGGTTATACCGCGCAGGTGGACCCGCAAGCCGTGGGCCTGGGTCTCCAGGCTTTCGTGCGCGTGCAGCTGAGCAAGCACGAGCGCGCCGCGGTAGAGCGCTTCGTGGAACTGGTGAACGGTTGGGACGAGGTCGTGGCCTGCTATGCGCTTACCGGCGACATGGACTACCTGCTGCATGTCTATGTCGCCGATCTGCAGGATTTTTCCCGCTTTCTTCTCGACCGGCTGCTGAATGCCACCGGCGTAGCTGACGTCAACTCCAGCTTTGTCCTGCGTACAGTCAAGCGTTCGGCTGCTTTGCCCCTGGCCCAATTGGAACGCTGAAGCTGCGGCGTGGGGGCGCAGGGGAGGCCCGACTAACGCTAAACTAACCTGACTGATGAACACCCACACCGTTTCCGCCCCGGCCCGCCGTAACCTGATACGACCCCTGCGTTACGCCTGGCGCGTGCCGCTGCTGCTGCTGCACGTGGTGCTCGGCATCCTCCTGTGCTCGTTGATCCTGACCTGGAACCGCCATGCGGTGATGAAAGACGGGCGCGAGCCGTTTGCGCACCGCACCATCCGCTGGTGGTCCACGGCAGTGCTGCGCATCTTCGGGCTGCGCTCGGTGCGCGTGGGTCAGCCGCTGGCCGACCCGGTGCTGTTCGTGGCCAACCACACCTCGTGGCTGGACATCGAGTTGCTGCACAGCCAGCGCGCGGCCTGCTTCGTGGCCAAGGCCGAGATCGCCAACTGGCCGGTGGTCGGATGGCTGGCGTCGGCGGGCGGCACGATCTTCCACCGCCGGGGCAGCAACCATTCTCTGGCGGCGGTGATGCAGGTGATGGTGGATCGCCTGCGTGGCGGCCGTTCGGTAGCCGTGTTCCCGGAAGGCGGCACCGGCCACAACGGTGCGCTGCGGGTGTTCCATGCGCGCATCTTCCAGGCGGCGCTCGATGCCGAAGTGGCGGTACAGCCGGTGGCGCTGCGGTTTGCCCGCAATGGCCGCCGTGTGATCGACGCGGGCTTTCGCGAGCACGAGAATTTCATGCAGAACTTCCTGCGTTTGCTGGGCGACGCACCGCTGGATGCCGAGGTGCATTTCCTCGAACCGGTGCCCGCCACACCCGACGCTCGTCGCCGCATGGCGGAGCTGTCGCGCGAGCGCATCGCGCTGGCGCTGGAAGACAAGCCGAACCACGATAGCCGCGCATGAATCTACCCAAGGGAAAGGACTTCCTGCCGCCGTGGCCGCTGCGCAGCGGCCATATCCA
Organism: Dyella sp. OK584; assembly: GCF_057787755.1. NCBI lineage: Bacteria > Pseudomonadati > Pseudomonadota > Gammaproteobacteria > Lysobacterales > Rhodanobacteraceae > Dyella > Dyella sp. OK584. The sequence continues at coordinate 1,012,176 of NZ_CM173542.1, read as the reverse complement.
GACGATGCTGTCGTCCAGCGGCGTGCGTCGCGTGCTGCTGCCCAAAGACGCCCAGATCGTGCTGGAAGGCGCCGAACCGGTGCTGGTGGATGGCGGCGATGGCGTGCGGCTGACCGGTGCCTACACCGCGCAAAAAGCGCAGCCGCAATCGCGCGGACTTGCCGTGCTGTTCCATGGTTGGGAAGGCAGCGTCGATTCCACCTATGTGCTGCAGACCGGCAGCCGTTTGCTGGCGGACGGCTGGGATATCTTCAGGCTGAATTTCCGCGATCACGGCGACAGCCATCACCTCAATGAGGCGCTGTTCCATTCGTGTCGCGTCGATGAGGTGGTCCACGCGCTGGGTGACATCGCGCAGCGTTATCCCGGTCGACCGATGGTGCTTGCCGGGTTTTCGCTGGGTGGCAACTTCGCCCTGCGCGCCGCGCTGCGCGCGCCGGCGATGGGGTTGCCGTTGAGCTATGCGCTGGCGGTATGTCCGATCATCGATCCGAGCGAGGGCTTGTTCTCGCTGGAAGTAGCGGCGCCGTGGTTCTACCAGGCGTACTTCATGCACAAGTGGCGGCGTTCGTTGCAGGCCAAGCAGGCGGCGTTTCCGCACCGCGAATACTTCGAACTGTCCGAGCTCAAGCAGAGCCTGCGTGGCCTCACCGCATCGCTGGTGACGCGACACACCGATTTCGGTTCGCTGGAAGCCTATCTGGACGGCTATTCAGTGGCGGGCAGTGCGCTGGCCGATCTGCATGTGCCTGCCACCATCCTCACGGCGCGCGACGATCCGGTGATACCGGTAGATGCGTTCGAGAAGCTGGAGTTGCCCGCCAACGTGGAGCTGGATATCTCTGCCTATGGCGGGCATTGCGGCTTCATCCGCGGATGGGACATGACCAGTTTCACCGACGACTACATCGCTGCACGCTTCAATGCGATCGCGGCGAGTTGAGCGCGAGGCTCTCCTTCACATGACTCACGCGACGCGTCGTTGACAGGTCATCGGGTGACGCCGACGATGCGTTGTCTGACATATCGCCGTTACATCATCCACGGTGCAGCTCCAGCACACAGGAGGAAGCGGACATGGCTAAGCAGGCCAAAGGCACGTTCGAAGTGAAGATCACGCCACAGCCACCACAGGATGGCGTGGGCGATCCCGGCGTGGGTCGCATGGCGATCGAAAAGCACTTCGTCGGCGACCTTGATGGTGTCGGCAAGGGCCAGATGCTGGCGATGGGTACGGCGATCGACGGCTCGGCCGGCTATGTAGCCATGGAACGCGTCACGGGACGTGTGCGCGGCCGGCAGGGTAGCTTCGCCTTGCAGCACACTGGCACGATGAACCGAGGCGCGGCACAACTTTCGATCACGATCGTGCCGGACTCGGGCACCGACGAGCTGGGCGGCATTGCCGGCAAACTGGAGATCGCGATTGCCAACGGCGTGCATTCGTACGTTCTCGATTACTCGCTGCCCGACGAGCCGTGAACATTTCCATGGCGTTGCCGCAGGCGCTACGCTTTTGGCCTTCCATCATGGAGTCGGCACTCATGCGCAAGCTGATGCTCGTCCTGTTCGGATTGCTCGCAGCCCAATCCGTGGCTGCCGCGCCGAAGCTGGATAAACTCACCCTGCCCAAGGGTTTTCATGTCGCCATGTATGCGGACGACGTGCCCAATGCGAGAGAGATCACGCTGGGTGCCAAGGGCACCGTGTTCGTCGGATCCAACAGCGCCGGCAAGGTCTATGCGCTTACCGACAGCAAGGGCAGCGGTCAGGCAGACAAAGTGCGCGTGATCGCCAGCGGCCTGCAGTTGCCGGTGGGCGTAGCCTTCAAAAACGGCGACCTCTACATCTCGGCGGTCAGCAAGATCCTCGTGCTGCGCGACATCGAGAATCACCTGGACGATCCGCCGAAGCCGGAAGTCGTCTACGACAAGTTTCCCACCGAAACGCACCATGGCTGGAAGTTCATCGCGTTCGGACCCGACGGCAAGCTCTATGTGCCGATTGGTGCACCGTGCAACATCTGCGACAAGGACAAGGATTACGCCAAGCTCACGCGCATGAATGCTGACGGTAGCGGGCTCGAGGACGTCGCCTACGGCATCCGCAATACGGTTGGCTTCGACTGGCAGCCGAAGTCAAAGCAGTTGTGGTTCACCGACAACGGGCGCGACCTGATGGGCGACGATATGCCCAGCGATGAACTCAACAAGCTCACCCATGCCGGAGAGCACTTCGGTTATCCCTATTGTCACCAGGGCGATACGCTCGATCCCGAGTTCGGCAAGGGAAAGAACTGCAAGAGCTACACACCGCCCGTGCTGAAGCTGGGCGCGCACGTCGCTGCACTGGGCCTGCGCTTCTACGAGGGCACCCAGTTTCCGGCCGATTACAAAGGCGCAATCTTCATCGCCGAGCATGGCTCGTGGAATCGCACCAAGAAATCCGGTTATCGCGTGATGACGGTTCGCCTCAACGGCGACAAGGTCGTCTCCTACGAACCGCTGCTCGAAGGCTTCGAGCAGGACGAGTCGGCCTGGGGACGGCCCGTCGACGTGCAGCCGCTGCCCGATGGCAGCTTGTTGGTAAGCGACGACCTTGCTGGCGCGATCTACCGCGTGACGTACCAGCCTTGACCACGTATTGCGCCCGCGACAGCGTCGCTTGAAGCATCACGAAACTTTCCAGGAGAATTTCATTGCAACTGCGTAGTGACAATTTCAACCATGGGCAACCGATCCCGGCACCACTCGCGTTCGGCAAGCGTGCCGAACCGTTCGCGCTGTCTGACAACCTCAGCCCCCACCTGGCCTGGAAGGATGCGCCGTTGGCCACGCGCTCCTTCGTGCTCACCTGCTTCGACGTCGATGTACCGAGCAAGCCCGACGATGTGAACCAGGCAGGGCGCGTCGTGCCGGCCGACCTGCCGCGCGTGGAGTTCGCGCACTGGCTGATGGCGAATATTCCGGTGGAATGTGGCGAGCTGGCCGAAGGCGCGTGCAGTGACGGTATCGTGGCGCGTGGCAAGCGCGCTCCCTATGGGCCGCCTGGCAGCGTGCAGGGCATCAACGACTACACCGGCTGGTTCGCCGGCGACGCGGATATGCGCGGCGAATATCTTGGCTATGACGGCCCGTGCCCGCCGTGGAACGACTCGCTGGTGCACCACTATCACTTCCGCCTTTACGCGCTGGATGTGCAGCATCTCAAGCTTGCCGATGGCTTCACCGCGGCCGAGCTGCGTACCGCGATGGACGGCCATGTGCTGGCCGAGGCCGAGTTGATGGGCACGTATACGCTCAATCCCGCGCTAGCCTGAACGTTCGCGGCCGAACCGTGAACGGGGCCCAACATGGCGTCGGCATAAGCCGATCTTCACGCCCGCAAGGCATGCGCTGTGGATGAATGTCGATGGGGCGATGTGCTGCCCCGTCGAGAGGAAAGCACCATGCTCCACTACGCCCTGGTATTTCTGGTTATCGCCATTATTGCCGCCTTGTTCGGTTTCACCGGCATCGCTGGCACGGCTGCGGGCATCGCGAAGGTCCTGTTCATCGTCTTCCTGATCCTTGCCGTGATCGCCTTCTTTCGCCGCGCAAGCTGAGCGGCAGCGTGCCGGGGCGCATGCCCGGTGCGCACCCAGCGGGTGTCGTCCGGTTAAAGTCAGTCCACCGTTTCATTGGAGAACGTCATGAACAAGCAGGTCCCGGTGCCTGAGGAAAGCAGCGCTGCCGATCGTATCGAGGAGCGCGCCGAGCGCATCAAGCAGGCCACTTCCAGCGCAGTGACGAACACCAAGGAAGCCGTCGAGCGCGCTGCTGATCATGTTGAGGAAGGCTTGCACCGCGCCACCGACAAGGCGGCCGACGCGGCCACCCGGGCCAGTGCCAAGGCCGACGAATACCGCGAACGCGGGCGTGAGGCCTATGACCAGACCCTCGACCGTGCCGACGAATGGCTGGACCGGGCGCGCGAATACGTGCGCGAGAAGCCTGTGCAGTCCGTGGCCATCGCGCTTGGCGCGGGCTGGCTGCTGGGGCGCATACTTCGCCGCTGATAGCGACAAGGACAGCGGATGGATCAGACCGAAAGAGGCGGTTCGCCCGCGGAACCCGACGAAACATCGGCGCCATCGCAGCCACCCGGGCTGCTTGACGATATCGGCCGGCTGGGTCGCGCGTTCCACAAGTTGTTCGGCGCACAGCTGCGATTGCTCGCGGCGGAGCTTGGGCTTGCGCGCGCTGCGGTCCATTGGCTCCTGGCCGCGGGTTTGATCGCGACGGTGGCGGCGGTCGGCCTGGGCCTGACTTTGCTTGGGTTGACCGGCTGGCTGCTGGCTCAGTGGTTCGATTCGTGGACCTGGGCGCTGGTGGTGCTGGCCTTGCTGGAGCTGGGCTTTCTGGTTGGGGCGATCCTGCTGTTCCGCCGTTGCATGCACTGGATGAGCCTTCCCGCGACGCGGGGCGAGTGGAATGCGATGATGCGCGAGGCGCTGCGACGTCCCGACCCGCAGGCCGAATCCCGCCCGGAGGATGCGCCGTGAGCCTCTTCAAAAAGCTGCATGCCGTTCGAGCGGCGCAATCCCGCTCACAGGAAGCACTACATGATCTGGCGGTGCCGGCACAGGCACTGTTGTCTCGAGGGCAACGCTATCCGCTGACAACCGTGGGCATGGCCGCCGGCGCGGGTTTTGTGCTGGGCCAGCTCAACGTGCATCCGCTGCGCGTGCCGGGGTTGGGCGCGCTGCTCGGCGGCACGGCGGCCGAACTGGTCGGGCAGTCAGCACGGTTGCTGGCCGAATTCGCGCAAGGCGGCTTCGACCCGTCATGATCGATTCCCCATCACCACCGCCGCCCGCCACTCCCGGTGGCGCGGCGGGCTCCGCAGTACCCGGGAAGGAGATGGTCCCCCCGCGCGAGCCGCGCGCCGGCATCGTGCGCGTACAGCGCGCGCAAAGTGCACGCCGCCATCTGCGTGGCATTCGCATCGTGCTGAACATTTTTCTGGCGCTGGCATTGGCGTACACGGTCACGCTCACCAAGCAGTTGTTGATACCGCTGGTGCTCGCCTCATTCATCGGTCTTGCCTTGAACCCCATCGTCGCGCGCGGCGCGCATCTGGGCATTCCGCGCTGGCTGGGCGCGAGCGTGTTGATGATCGCGTTGATCGCCGGCATCGGTGCCGGCATCGGCATGCTCACGCAGCCTGCGCTGGGCTGGTTCCATGAAGCGCCCACCGCCATACGTAGCTTCGTACCGAAGCTGCGCTCGTTCATTCAGCCGCTGGAAGCGGCGAACCGCGCGACGCAAAGCCTGACGGGGCCCGTCCGACCGCAACAGGCGCCGCAACCTACGCTATCGATTACCGCGTGGGACATCATGGCGACCACGCCCAAGGTACTCGCCGGCGTGCTCACCGTGGTGCTGCTGGTGTTCTTCTTCCTGGTGTACGGCGACCTGATGCTGAGGCGGCTGGTGCAGGCCTCGCCAGGCTTTGGTTACAAGCGCCATGCGGTGGTGATCGTGCGCGGCATCCAGTACGAAGTGTCCCGTTACATTCTCACCGCCACGCTGATCAACTTTGGCCTGGGTGCCGTCACCGCCGGCATGCTGTGGCTCTATCACATGCCTGACCCGCTGCTGTGGGGCACGGTGGCTATGCTGGCCAACTTCATCCCCTACGTGGGAGCCATCAGTACCACCGCTGTGCTCGCCGTCGTCGGGCTGCTCAATTTCAACGAAGCCAGCGCCGCGTTGCTGCCCGCGTTGACCTTCACCGGTATCACCGCCCTCGAAGGCAACCTGGTGACGCCACTGATCCAGGGTCATCGCATGCGACTGAGCCCCATCGCCATCCTGTTGTGGTTGCTGGTGTGGGGTTGGCTCTGGGGCATTCCTGGCGCGTTGCTCGCCGTTCCCATGCTCACCAGTGCCAAGTTGGTGGCCGAGCGTGTACGCGGCTGGCGCTGGTTCGCCCTGATGGTGCAGCGCTGACCGATGCGCCGGAACACAGCGGAGGATTCGTGAGTTCATCCATTGTCGTCAGGACCATCGCGGATCACGACTTTTCCGCCTGGAAGCCGATGTGGGAAGGCTATAACGCGTTCTACGGACGCAGCGGCGACACGGCCTTGCCGGACGCCATCACGCGCACGACATGGTCGCGCTTCCTCGATACCGATGAGCCCGTGCATGCGCTGGTTGCCGAACGCGCGGGAGAGTTGCTGGGTCTGGCGCACTTTCTCTTCCATCGAAGCACCATCAGCACCAACAACAGCTGCTACATGCAAGACCTGTTCACGGTGGAGGCAGCTCGCGGTTTGGGTGTCGGGCGTGCGCTGATCGAAGCGGTCTACGAACAGGCACGCCACGCCGGCGCATCGCGTGTCTATTGGCAAACGCACGAGTCGAACGCCGTAGCCATGCAGCTGTATGACAAGCTGGCGGACAAATCAGGTTTCATCGTGTATCGAAAGCCGCTGTAGCGATTGATCGCCTGGGCTTGCGGTGTCGCAGCCCGCATCAAGACAGTGATGGGCATAAACCGTCGCAGCGGGGCGTGAGCCGGCGACGTGCCGGATACTCGTGCATAGTCCCGCGCGGAAAATGCAGTCATACTGTCGCGTGAGCATTTCCCCCGATCCTTACGCCGAGAGCGTAGACCCGTCCGTCAGTTGCAGCGATTGCGAGGCGGTGTGCTGTCGGCTCACCGTGATGCTGATGCCCGACGATCATGTGCCGGAATGGCTGATTGATCGCGATACGCATGGCGTGGAAACGCTGGCCAAGGGCGAGGATGGTTGGTGCGCCGCAGTCGATCCCAACACCTCACGCTGCACGATCTACGATCAGCGCCCAAGGATATGCCGCAAGTTCACCATGGGCAGCCCCGGATGCAGGGATGAACGTGACAGATGGTTTGGCGGCAAGGCGTTCCCCACGCCCACCGTGCTGATCAGCGACTAAAGTCGCGCGGTCCGAGCGCCCAGGTACTGGGCGTTGAAGCAAGGCTTGCCTTCCCACTGATTCCGTTTGTGCTGTCCGCTTCGGTCAGGAAGCGGACGGCTGCCATTTTCGCGATGCCATCGCCGGGTTAGTGCTCGATGCCATGCGCCCGCAGTACGTCGGCGATATCGAAGCGCCAGATATTGCGCGAACCGTTGAGTGCGCCTTCGAGCCGTTTCTGCAAGGAACTGGCATTGTCCTGCGGTTTGGGGAAATGCACTTCTTCCTGGCGACTGCTGGAGACGAAGAGTTCGCCGAATTGAGGACCCAGCGAGGGTGCATTTTCCAGCGATGGACTGTTGATATCGCCGGGCAGATGTTCCGGCTTGCCCCAGCGACCGCTGGCGTCGCGAAAGACGATGTAGATGTCGGCGCTGCCGAGCGAGTCGCCTTCATTGCCGGCGTAGAGCAGGAAGCGCTGGTCCGGATCCACGGCCGGGTCCATGCGGTTATGCGTGGTGTCGCCCAGGTCGATCTGCTGCGGTGCAGCGTAGCCGTTGTTCGTTCGATGCGCAACATAGATCTGGTACGCCTTGCCGGAATCGTCGCGGTGCGCGGAGAAATAGACGTCTCCATTGCGTGCCACCGAAGGGTTGTAGATCATCGCGCCATCGTTGAGCGTGCCGTCCACATGCACCGGCGTGCTCCAGCGATTGTCCTTCTGCTGCTCGACATACCAGAGGTTCGTACCGGCAAACCGTTGCCCGCTCATTTCAGCCATGACGGGTGCATCGCCCGGATGAGGTGGGCGGTTGGAGACAAAATAGAGACGCTTGCCATCCGGCGACAACGCCGGTTCCGAGTCGTGCCATTGCCCGGAGAACGCGGCCACTTCCGGCGCTGACCAACGGCCATCGCGACGATGCGAAACCAGAATGGTGTCGTCTTTCTCGGCGAAATCCGAGCGCATGAAGTACAGCGTGTTGCCGTCTGGCGTCAGCGTCGCCGAGGTTTCCTGCAGGCCGGTGGAGATCACACCGGGGCCGAGCAGTTCGCCGGCTGACGCAAAGGTGGTGACCAGTGCCATGGCGAACGACGTCGCCCAGGCGAAGGGAATCGACTGCATGTATTGCGCTCCTTTCCATAGGTTTGCATTGAAGAGCTCCAGCGTCGCGCGTACATGCGGTCCACGCAGCCCATTTGTGCCCGGCGGCGATGGTGATGGGACAAGCGGTCGTATGCCCGGTGCGGGCGGCGATAAGGTCAGGGCATGCCAAGTGCGTGGCGCGCATGCGTGCGGAAGCGCCGGCTGAGATTGAGCCGCGTACCGTCGTGCAACACCACTTCGGCGCTGCCCTGGAACAGCGGATGCACCTCGCGGATACGTTCGATGTTGACCAGGATGCCGCGATGGATGCGCAGGAAGCAGGCCGGGTCAAGCACGCTCAGCAGGTGGCGTAGCGATTCGCGGTGAAGATAAGTGGCGTTGCCGGCATGAATGTGCACGTAGTTGCCGTCTGCGCGAATCCAGTCGATGTCGGTGGCGGGAATCACGCGGATATGTTCGCCGCTGTGCACACTGATGCGTTGCAGGTAAGGACTCGCCCTGGTGGATGAAGCTACCGTTCGCGGTGCCTGATGCAACCCTTGCCAATGATGTCGCACGCGCGCCATGGCCTGGTCGAAACGCGCCTGGTCGATCGGCTTGAGTACGTAGTCGAGCGCATTGGCGTCGAAGGCGCGCAAGGCATGCTGCCCAAACGCGGTGGCGAACACCACCATCGGAAGCGCCTCCGGCTTGAGGCTATGCAGAAGCCTGAAGCCATCCATGCCCGGCATGCGTATATCGAGAAACAGCAGATCCGGATCGAGCGCCTTGATGGCCTGCTGCGCCTCGGCGGCGTTGCCGCATTCACCCACAATCTCCACATCTGCATGTGTTGCCAGTGCCTGCCGCAGTGCGAGCCGCGCCAGTACTTCGTCGTCGACGAGAAGTGTGCGGATGGGCGGCAGGCTCATGCCATCTGCTCCCGGAATGGAAAGCGAAGCTCCACCCGCGTGCCGCCATCGACTTTGGGTTGCAGTTCGAGCGACGCGGCGGCGCCAAACAGCATGTCCAGACGGGTACGCGTATTGCCAAGCCCCAGACCATCCTTTGCGCCTTCCGCCGGCAAGCCCACGCCATCATCGTCCACGCGCAGCAGCAGCTCATCTCCGTCGCGGCGAGTCACGATGTGCAGGGTGCCACGCGCGGATTTCTCCAGGAGGCCGTGGCGCAGCGCGTTTTCCACCAACGGTTGCAGGATCATGTTGGGTACCAGTGCGCGCGTGGTGTCCATGGCTATGTCCAGGTGCGTGGTGAGCCGATCCTGGAAGCGCACCTGCTGGATACCGAGATAGCACTGCAGGAATTCCATCTCACGCGACAGCGGCACCTGCTGCGCATGGCGTTCCTCAAGGGTAAGGCGCAGGAAATCGCTCAGGCGGGCGATCATCAGTCTCGCCTGCACGGGGTCGGCCAGTGCCAGCGCGGAGATCGCATTGAGTGTGTTGAACAGGAAATGCGGCTGCAATTGCACGCGCAGTGTCTGCAGTTGCGATTGCACCAGCTGCGTTTCCAGTTGCGAGTTGCGTAGTCGTTCGTCACGCAGGCGGCGCTGCGAATCCAGGGCGCGCAACACGACCAGCAACACCCAGTAGGTGAGGCAGCTCAGGTGGAAGTTGTAGAAGAACTGCACGCGCGCGAAGGCGCCGAACGATATGTCGGCGCGAGAGGGCGGCGGTCCGCACAGTTGCCAGTAGATCAGCATCAGCACCATCACCTGTGCCGCGGCAAGCATCAAGCTGCATGGTGCGTGCACGGCCCAGAAGCGTTTCCAGCCGTGTCCGCTGGTACTTCGACCGAGACTTGCGACCAGCGGCGTCAGCAGCATCCACAGGTAGAAGGTGGTGAGGTTCCAGATGAGCGGCCGGTACCAGACAGTCGACTCGCCCTCACTGATCGCCGAGATCACCGCACTGGCGGCATAGGACAGCGCCAACAGCGTCCAGAAGCCGAAGACCAGCCCCCAGATCTTCCAACGTGGCGTTGAGAATCGTTCGAACACATGAACCTCGTTGGCGCCGGCTGCCGATGATGCGGTTCTGGCCGCCGAGTGTGCAGGCCGGAACAGGCTGGCAACAGTGCCCGAAGACATGAGGCTGCCAGATAAGCGGGACGGGTCCGCCACGTCGTCGCCGCCTCAGTTCGTGGCGCAGGTTTGCGCGGGCGGGATCGCGCCGTCTCCATGCGAATCCAGCCAGGGCGCCAACGGCAACCGCCAGATGTTGTCGCTGCCGTTGTCCCATGTCGCCGCGTGTGCCGGATCGGACGCTGGCAGACGCCGGTCGCTGTAGAAATACAGCGTGCGGTGGTCGCAGCCGAGCTGGGCCCCCATGCTGTGCGTGCCCGCGTTCACCGCGTCGCCGAGATCGAGTGGCGCAGTCCAGCCATCGTGGCTGTGAAACGCAATGGCCAGCCGATACGGCTGCTGGGCATCGTGCTTGATGCTGAACACCATGAACGATCGGTCGGGTGCAATGGCCGGGTCGCGGATGCGATCACCGACGCCGCCCAGCGCCACCTTGTACGGCGGCTGGTAGCGGCCGTCCACATACAGCGAGCGCATGAGCTGCAGGCTGCCGTCCGGCGCGGCGCAACCGATGAAATAGATGCTGCCATCCGCCGCGATACTGGGTGCAAAAGTCGTCGTGCACGCGTTGACGATATCGGGCAGTCGCACGGGCATGCCCCAACCGCTACCACGCCGATCCACACGCCAGATATTCATGCCCTGTCCCGGGCGTCGCTGGCCAGCCGCGATGGCATCGATAGGCTGGGCACCCGACATGGCCGGGCGATTGGAGACAAACAGCAGGAATGAACCGTCTGGCGCCATCGCCGGATCGATATCGCGCCACTGCCCTGAGAATGTTGCGGCCCGCGGCGTCGACCAGCGGCCATCGACGCGATGCGATTCCATCAACGTCGAACCGTTGTCGGTGCCGCGCATGAAGTACACCGTGTTGCCATCCGGCGCGAACGCCGGTGAGGCATCGTCAGCCGGTCCCGAAATGATCTCCGGCGCGAAAATAACGGGCGCGGGCGGCGCATCATTCGCCATGGACCTGCCGAACAGGGAAACGATGGACAACAGCACCACGGGCGCTTTCTCCAGCCACATGTCCGTCTCTCCTTGCGCCGATGTGCGGAGACCGCAATAGCGGAGAACCTAACGCGCACGACGGTCGGTGTCGCACGGTTTGTGACGACCGGTTCGCCTGTTGCCGTAAGCGGTAGGCCGGCAACGGTGAAAGGTGGGTAGCGGGTTAGGGGCTCGCGGTCATGCTGGATGCCCGATGCATTTCAACGTCCATGGCAGCTGGCGAATCACACATCGGCGACGCGCACCACAAGCTTGCCGAAGTTGTGCCCCTGAAGCAGTCCAATGAATGCCTTCGGCGCGTTCTCCAGTCCGTCCACCACGTCCTCGCGCAGCTTCACCCGGCCGGTGGCGACCCATTCGCCCATGACGTGGCGGAATGCGTCGAAGCGGTCGGCGTAGTGGTCGAGAATGATGAAACCCTGCATGCGGATGCGCTTCTGCAAGATAGCGGAAGTCATCAGCGGCAGCCGATCTGGCCCGGACGGCAGTTCCTCGTCGTTGTAGTGCGCAATGAATCCGCACACTGGCACGCGTGCACCGATGTTGAGCAGTGGCAGAACGGCGTCGAATACCGCGCCGCCAACGTTCTCGAAGTAGACGTCTATACCGTTCGGACAGGCCGCGGCGAGGCGCTCGGCCAGTTGTGGATCGTGGCGGTTCAGACAGAGGTCGAATCCGAGCTCCTCGACCGCGTACTTGCACTTGTCGATGCCACCGGCAATGCCGACCACCCTCGAGCCCTTGAGCTTGGCAATCTGGCCGACCACGGCACCTACGGCGCCGGTTGCCGCGGCCACAACTACCGTTTCGCCCGGTTTGGGCTGGCCGATATCGAGCAAGCCGATGTAGGCGGTGAAGGCGGGCATGCCCAGCCCGCCCAGCGCAAGCGACGGTTGTGCCATCTCACCGAGTGGAACCAGATCCTTTCCGTTGGATAGTGCGTAGTCCTGCCAGCCTGCGTTGCCAAGCACCAGGTCGCCGACGCGGAATTGCGGCAGTCTGGAGGCAACGACACGGCTGACGGTTCCGCCCACCACAGGCTCGCCCAGCGGTACTGCTGAAGCGTAGCTCGTGCCGCGCTCGTCCATCAGATTGCGCATATAGGGATCAAGCGAAAGGTAGAGCGTGCGCAGCAGCACTTCGCCTTCACCAGGCGTCGGGATGGCGACTTCTTCGAGACGCAAGTCTTCAGGCGTGGGCGCGCCGTGTGGATGAGCTGCAAGGACGATGCGTCGGTTAATGGAAACATTTTGGGGCATGGATAACTTCCTGCAAATGGATAAGGTGGGTTACCAGTCGATGCGCATGCGATCGCGAAAGAAGCCGCCCGTGACCGCAGGGCGCGAAGGCAGCATGGCCGCCCACACGATGCCGGCCGCACCTTCAGCAACCGGTCGTCCGCCGTGGCCGCCCATGTCGGTGGCAACCCAGCCGGGACATACCGCGTTGACCAGGATGCCGCTGCCGTTGAGTTCAGCGGCCAGCACGCGCGTATGGCTGTTCAAGGCGGCCTTGGATACGCGATAAGCCGGGCACGCAGAGCCTTCGCTTTCGATCGCTCCACAGCCGCTGGAAACGTTGACGATGCGGCCGTAACCGTGGCGCTGCATCAGCGGCAACATCGCCTCGGTGAGTTGCCATGCGCCAAGCAGGTTGGTTTCCAGCGCCTGCCGCACAAGGTCCAGGTTCACTGAAGACGCCTGATTGTCGACGTCGTAGTACGCACCGGCGTTGTTGACCAGGATATCCAGGCGTCCGTATTCGCCTTCGATGCGCGCGGCCAGTTCGCGCACGCTCTGGACGGAGGTCACGTCCAGCGGCACCGAAACCACGGTGCCGCCATCGCGGCGCAATTGCCGCGCCGCTTTTTCGCCGGCAAGCGCTTTGCGCGCGCCGAGCAGCACCGTGACGCCGCTGGCCGCAAGTTGCCGCGTTACCTCGAAGCCGAGTCCGCGGTTGGCGCCGCTTACCAGCGCCACGCGTTGCGACGGTTCCGGTTCGGCAACGGCCGCGCGGCGACGTGAAGGCCCCCCCGGAAACGTCACTGCGTTCATGGAGCAGCGGCCACTTGGTCACAACGCTCGCTGGCGCAGGCCTGCCAGCCGCCGCCCAGCGCCTTGTACACCGACACCGCGCGCAGGTTGATCGAAGCCTGCGCATCGGCAAGTGAATCTTCCGCTTCCAGCTGCGTGCGTTCGGCATCCAGCAATTGCAGGAAGTCTGCCGCACCTTCGTTGTAGCGGATGCGTGCGAGATCGGCGGCATGCCGGCTCTGCGTCACCTGCTCTTGCAGCTTGAGCACGCGCTCACGCTGCAGGTTGTAGCCAACGATGGCGTTGTCGACGTCTTCCACCGCCTGCAAGACGCTGCGCTGATAGTTTGCCAGTGCCGCGTCGGCACGTGCCTCGCTGGCCTTTACGTTGGAACGCACGCGCTGCACGTTGAGGCCAGACCAGCTAATACTCGGTGCAATGGACCATGCACGCGTGGACGGGCCACCGAAGTCGTTACTGCGACCGGCGAGGAAACCGAGAAAACCGCCCAGCGTGATATGCGGGTAGTAGTCGGCCTTGGCCACGCCGATGCGCGCATTGGCCGCCGCAAGCTGGCGCTCGGCAATGCGCACGTCCGGACGGCGAGCGAGCACATCGCCGGCATCACCGATGGAGAGCGCCACGTCGATCGGCTTGAAGTTCTGCGCCGAAAGATCGATGTCCAGCTCGCCGGGACGTTCGCCCAGCAGCACGGCCAGTCGCGCGGTGTCGTTCTGTGACAAGGTCTGCAGCGAAGGCAGCTGCGCTTCCACGAAGTTGAGCCGCGCGGTTGCGCTGGCCACATCCTGTTCGGAGCCGGTGCCGATGTCGGAACGGGCACGAATCAGACGTAGCGACTCGCGCTGGTTCTCGATATCGCGATTGGCCACGTCGATGCGCAGCTGCACGCCACGCAAGTCGAAGTAATTGCGCGCCACCTCGGCGAACAACGTCACCTGTGCATCCTGCAGGGACGCTTCGCTGGCGCCTGCGTCCGCACCTGCTGCTTCCACCGAGCGACGTACGCCGCCAAACAGATCAATCTCCCAGCTGGCATCGAACCCAGCCTGATAGCTGGTGACGGTGGTGCGCTGATCGGTGAAGCCCGGCTGCTGTCCGCGGCTGCGCGAATAGTTCGCGACCGTTTCCACATCCGGAATCTGTTGCGACTTCGCCACGCCTAACAACGCACGCGATTCACGCAGGCGGGCATAGGCGATCTTCAGGTCCGGACTGTTCGCTGCGGCGCGCTGAATCAGCGAGTCGAGCGTCGGGTCGTTGAATTGCTTCCACCAGTTGGCCTGGAACGTCTGCGTGGATTCCTGCGTGGCGTTGACGCCCTGCAGGGCCACCGGCTTTTCCTGTGGCGCGTGATAGTCGGGGCCGACGCTGACGCAGCCGGAAAGCATGATCGCAGCAGCCATCGCAGTGATCTTTTTGGCTGCGTCTCCTCTTCGGCGAGAAGGTTGGGCTGAGCCACCTACAGGTCGCAAAGGGCGGGTGCTTGCGAGAGCGCCGAAAGAAGCGACGTTCGATTCAACCGTGTCGCCAGACTGGCCCCTCACCCCGGCCCTCTCCCCAGCGGGGAGAGGGAGAAGTGTGGACATAAGATTTTTGAAGGACGACATATCAATGCTCCTCAAGGAGGTTGCCGGCCTGCGCCAAGCGCGCGGCCTTGCGGGCCCGGCGGCGTTCGCTCATGCGTTCGCCCCAGCCGCGCACCATCACGTAGAACAGCGGCGTGAAGATCAGGCCGAAGAAGGTGACGCCCAACATGCCCGAGAACACCGCCACGCCCATGGCGTGACGCATCTCGGCACCGGCGCCGTGCGAAGTCACCAGCGGCACTACGCCCATGATGAAAGCGAACGAGGTCATCAGGATCGGACGCAGTCGCAGGCGAGCGGCTTCCAGCACAGCCTGGGTGCGATCCATGCCTTCGATGATCTGTGCTTCGCGGGCGAACTCCACGATCAGGATCGCGTTCTTGCACGCCAGGCCCACCAGAACGATCAAGCCGATCTGGGTGAAGATGTTGTTGTCGCCACCGGACATCCACACGCCGGAGATTGCAGACAGCAGCACCATCGGCACGATCAGGATCACCGCCAGCGGCAGCAGCAGGCTTTCATACAGCGAAGCCAGCACCAGGAACACCAGCAGCACGCACAACGGGAACACCAGTACTGCCGTATTGCCGGCGAGGATCTGCTGATACGTCAGCTCGGTCCACTCGAACGTCATGCCGTTGGGCAGGTTTTCCTTCGCCAGCTTCTCGATGGCTGCCTGCGCCTGGCCACTGCTGAAGCCCGGAGCTGCGCCGCCGTTGATCTCGGCGGTGGGATAACCGTTGTAGTGCTGCACACGATCCGGACCCACGCTGTGGCGCACCGTGACGAACGAACCCAGCGGAATCGCCTCGCCGCTTGCGCTGCGCGTCTTCAGTCGAAGGATGTCCTCCGGCTCATGACGGAAGCTCGGCTCGGCGGAAACGTTCACCTGATACGTACGGCCAAAGCGGTTGAAGTCGTTGACGTAGAGCGAGCCAAGGTAGGCCTGCATGGTCTGGTACACATCGGCCAGATCCACGCCTTCGGTCTTCGCTTTCTCGCGATCCACGTCCGCATCGATCTGCGGCACGCTCACCTGATAGCTGGAAAACAGGCCAGCCAGCGTCGGTACTTTTGCACTCGCCTGGATCAAGCCCTGCGTCTGCTTGTACAGCTCCTCGAAGCCCGCATCTGAGCGATCCTCCACCTGCAAGCGGAAGCCACCAATCGTGCCCAGGCCATTCACAGGCGGAGGCGGGAAGATGGCGATGTAGGCGTCCTGGATGCCGGCGTACTTCTGCTGCAGGGCGGCAGTGATCGCGCCAGCCGACAGCGATGCATCGCGACGTTCCTCGAACGGCTTGAGCGTCACGAACACGATGCCGGAGTTGGTGCTGTTGGTGAAGCCGTTGATCGACAGGCCCGGGAACGCCACCGCGCTTTCCACACCTGGCTGCTTCAGCGCGATATCGCTCATGCGGCGAATCACGTCTTCCGAGCGATCGAGCGATGCGGCATCCGGCAACTGCGCGAACGACACCAGGTACTGCTTGTCCTGTGGCGGTACGAAACCGGTCGGCACATGGGCGAAGCCGAACAGACCCAGCAACACGAGGCCGCCATAAATCACCAGGGCGATGGATCCCGAACGCAGGATGCGCTTCACGCCACCCACGTAACGGTTCGCGCTGCTCACAAACAGGCGGTTGAACGGACGGAACAGCCAGCCGAAGCCACGATCGATCCAGAGGCTGAGCTTGTCCTTCGGCGCATCGCGGTCCTTCAGCAACAGCGCGGCAAGCGCAGGGCTGAGCGTGAGCGAGTTGAATGCCGAGATCACCGTGGAGATGGCGATGGTGAGAGCGAACTGGCGATAGAACTGACCGGTGAGACCGCTGATGAACGCCGCCGGCACGAACACCGCACATAGCACCAGCGCCGTGGCCACGATCGGCCCGGTCACTTCGCTCATGGCCTTGCGTGTCGCTTCCTTCGGGGAAAGACCGTGCTCGATATGACGCTCGACGTTCTCCACCACCACGATGGCGTCGTCCACCACGATGCCGATGGCCAGCACCAGGCCGAACAGCGACAGCGCATTGAGCGAGAAGCCTGCCATCAACATCACGGCGAACGTGCCTATAAGCGATACGGGTACGGCGACCAGCGGGATGATCGACGCGCGCCACGTCTGCAGGAACAGGATCACCACCAGCACCACGAGGGCGATCGCCTCGAACAGCGTGTGCACCACGGCCTCGATCGAGCCGCGCACAAACACGGTGGGGTCGTAGACGATCTGATAGTCCACGCCCTGCGGGAAATCCTTCTTGAGGTCGGCCATCAGCGCGCGGACTTCATCGGAGATCTGGATGGCGTTGGAGCCCGGGCGCGCAAAGATCGGCAACGCGACCGCAGGACGGTTGTTGAGCAGGCTGCGCAGCGCGTAGTTGTTGGAGCCAAGCTCCACGCGCGCCACGTCGCGCAGGTGCGTCACCGCACCATCTGCATCCTTGCGCACGATGATATTGAGGAAGTCCTCCTCGTTGATCAGGCGGCCCTGCGTGTTGATGTTGAGCTGGAATGCAGCGCTGTTCGGGCCCGGCGGCGCATTCAGTGCACCGGCAGCCACCGCCACGTTCTGCTCCTGGATCGCATGCACCACGTCACCCGTCGTGAGCTGGCGCACGGCCAGTCGCTCCGGGTCCAGCCACACACGCATGCTGTATTCGCCGGCGCCGAAGATCTGCGCGTCGCCAACACCGTCGAGGCGGGCCAGCTGATCCTTGATGTGCAGACGCGCGTAGTTCGACAGGTACAGCATGTCGTAGCGCTGATCCGGTGAGATCAGATGCACCACCATGGTGAGGTCGGGCGAGCTCTTCTGCGTGGTCACGCCCAGGCGCTGCACTTCTTCCGGCAAACGCGGCAAGGCCTGCGATACGCGGTTCTGCACCTGCACCTGCGCGTTGTCCAGGTCAGTGCCCAGTGCGAAGGTGACGGTGAGCGTCATCGCGCCGTCGCTGGTGGCCTGCGAGCTGGTGTAGAGCATGCCTTCCACGCCGTTGATCTGTTCCTCCAGCGGCGTGGCGACGGTTTCGGCGATCACCTTGGGGTTGGCGCCGGGATAGCTGGCGCGCACGACGACGGTCGGCGGCACTACTTCGGGGTATTCGCTGATCGGCAGCTTGAACAGCGCGATGCTGCCCGCGATGACGATCAACACGGAAAGGACGCCGGCCAGAATCGGCCTGTCCACGAAATATTGGGCGAGTTTCATTGCATTCGTCCTGGTTGCTCTTGGCACCATTCCCGCGTTGTGCGGGGAGTTTGGGAGCCTTGTTCGCGCGATGCGGGGACAGAGGCTCCCTGGCCCTCCTCCCAAAGGAAAAAGGCGTCAATGACTTGCTGGTCGTTGCCTAAGCCGTCATCCCTGCGAAAGCAGGGATCCAGTGCCTTTCGTGTTGCGGAGGAGAGTCACTGGATTCCTGCTTTCGCAGGAATGACGAGCCACGGCTTATGGATTCTGCGCGGCGTTCTTTCCCGAACCACCACCAGCCATCTGCGCCAGCTGCTTGTTCGGATCGAGGCTGCGCGTTTCCATCGCCACCTTGGTCGGGTTCACTTCCACGCCAGGGCGCACGTGCTGGATGCCGTTGACGACAACCGTGTCCTTCGCATCCAGTCCGTCGGTCACCACGCGCAGGCCGTCCAGCAGCGGACCGATCACCACGCGGCGGTATTCCACCTTGCGGTCCTTGTCGATCACGTAGACGTACTTGTTGCCGAGGTCGGCGGCGATCGCACGGTCATCCACCAAGGCACGCGGCTGGCGGCTGTCGCTGCGCAGCTGGATGCGTACGTAGAGGCCCGGCGTGTAGCTCGAATCGGCGTTGTCGAATACGGCGCGCAGGCGAATGGTGCCGCTGCCGGCGCGCAGCTGGTTGTCCACGAAGTCGACACGGCCGGTGTGCGGAAAGCCCTTCTCATCAGCCAGTGCCATGGTGATCTGCGGCGAACTGCCGTGCTCGCGACGCTGGCGGTCGAACTTCAGGTAGCTGTGCTCGTCGACGTCGAAGTAGGCGTAGATCGGGTCGATGCTCACCACGCTGGTCAGCACATCATTGCTGGTGACCAGGTTGCCGGGCGTCACCAGCGCATTGCTGACGTGACCGTCGATAGGCGCGCGCACTTCGGTGAAGCTGAGGTTCAAGCGTGCGGCGTCTAGCGCGGCGTTGGTCGAGGCAACTTGGGCCTTGGCACTTTGCGCTGCGGTGGCCTGTCGGTCAGCTTCCTCTTTGGCGATGGCGTGCTGCTCCAGCAGACGCTGCGCGCGCTCGGTGTTGGACTGGGCCAGCATCTGCTCGGCCTTGGCCTGGCTCAGGTTGGCGTTGAGCCGATCCACCTCGGCCTGGTACGGGCGTGGGTCGATGCGGAACAGCAGGTCGCCCCTGCGCACGATGGCGCCTTCCTTGAAGTGCACCGAATCCACGTAGCCGCCCACGCGGGGTCGCAGCTGGATGGTGTCGACCGCCTGCAGGCGGCCGGTGAACTCGTCGGCGTCGTCCACCGCACGCACCAGCACCTGGGCGACGGTGACAGCGGGCGCAGGCGGCGGGCCGGCTTGGGCGTGAGTGTCGCTGCTATGGCCCAACAGGGCCCAGCTGCCGCCCACCACGGCAAGGGCGAAAATGGCGAGGATCCATTGTTTCTTCATGTCGCGCTCCCAGATTGAACTCGTCGACGTCGGGGTACGCCTACGAACAGGGGCGGAAGATTAGGTGTACCATCTGGTTCAATAAATACCTTCTTGTGCAATGCAATAGTGATTCCCAGTCACGAATGGGGTAAAAATCCAGCCTATGGAAGACTTTGCCGCAATTTCCGCGTTCGTCCGTGTGGTCGAAGCCAAGAGCTTTGCCGCCGCCGCCGTCCAACTGGGCATGACTCCTTCCGGCGTCAGCCGTGCGGTGTCCCGGCTGGAGGAACAGCTTGGCGCTCGTCTGCTGTTCCGATCGACCCGTTCGCTGCGGTTGACCGACGATGGCGCCTCATTCCATGCACGTTGCAAGGAGATCCTGGCCGATCTGGCTGAAGCCACAGAGGCCCTGGGCTATGCCAGTCGCAAGCCGACGGGCAAGCTGCGCATCGGCGCGCCGGCCGCCGTGGGCCGCACGGTGATCATTCCGCGCCTGGCCGATTTCGAGCAGCACTATCCGGATATCCGTCTAGAGCTGTCGATGTGCGATTACCCCTACGACCTCAACGAGGAGGGCATCGACTGCGCCGTCCGTGTCGGTCCGCTGGAGGACTCCAGCCTGATCGCCCGCAAGATCGGCTACTTGCGCAACGTGATGATCGCCTCGCCGGACTACCTGGCGAAACACGGTGCTCCCCAAAGCATCGAGGACCTCAAGCAGCACCGCTGCATCAACTACATCCTCCCCAACGGCCGCCCCCGCCAATGGCAGTTCGAGACACCCAGCGGCCAGGTCGCCGTCGACATCGATGCACACATGTTGATCAATGATGCGGAGTCGGTGATCCAGGCGGTGGTGTCGGGCCTCGGCATCACCCAGGCACCCCACATCGTTGCCGCCTGCATGCTCGACTTCGGCAAGCTGGAGCTGGTGATGACCGACACCATCTCTACCGGTAAGCCGGTATGGATCGTCTACCCGCAGAAGAAGCACCTGTCCGCCCGCGTGCAGGCCTTCATCGAGTGGGTGCGCGAAGTGTTCGAGCGAACCAATGAGCCGGAGAAGCACAAGAAGCCGGTGGCGGTGGCAGCGGAGCCGCAGCGCATTCGCGCCTGATCAACGTTTTTCTGTAGGAGCGCACCCTGTGCGCGACAAACCGGCAGGAGTGCCGGTTTGCACAGCGCAAGCTGCCCGTAGGACGAGGGCCAGGGATGGCCCGAGTGATAAGCCATCCACCGAAGGTGGCCTCGCGGAGTGGTGACGTCATAACTCCGCGGTCGCGCACAGGGTGCGCTCCTACAGTGAGATCCCCGCTTACGCGCCAGTCGGCATGAACAACAACAGTGCGATGCCCAGCGCGATGCGATAGATCGCGAACGGCGTGAAACGATGGCTGCGGATATAGCCGAGCAGCCACTTCACCGCCACGAAGGCCACGATGGCCGACACCACGAAGCCGACGCCGAACGCAGTCCAGTCCTCGTGCACGCCGCCTTCCTTGAGCACTTTCAACAACTCGTAACCGGTGGCCGCGTACATGGTGGGAATGCCCACCAGGAAGGCGAACTCAGTGGCCGCCGCGCGATTGCTGGTGCCGGCCAGCATGGCTGTGAAGATGGTGGCGGCCGAGCGCGAGGTGCCAGGGAAAATGCCGGCGACCATCTGCGCGATGCCAACCAGAATCGCCACTCGCCAGGTCACCTGCGTGCGATCGGGCTGGCGCGCCGCGAGACGTTCGGCAGCGAGCATCCACACACCGCCAATCACCAGTGCCCACGCCACCGGCGTCACCGCTTCGGGCAGCTTGAAGCCCAGTTTCACCGCGATAAAGCCGAGTACCGCGGTAATCAGGAACGCCACCGTCAGCTTGGCCAGGTAGTCGCGATTGGCCGGATCACGCCACTGCGTGAACAGCTGCCAGATACGGCCCCAGTAGATGAAGGTCACCGCCAGGATCGCGCCCGCCTGGATGCCAACGTTGAACAGGTCCGAGCGCTCGCCCAGTCCGAACTTTTCGGCGATCAGCAGGTGCCCTGTGCTGGAGATGGGCAGAAACTCGGTGATGCCCTCGATGATGCCGAGCAGGATGACGTTGATCAGATCGCTCACAGGAACTCCGGAATGTTGGGCGACACCGGTTCCATGCCGGCGCAAAGCGGCATAGCTTAAGGGACTGGTGTGGCGTTTTTGGGCCCAGTGGATGAATGGTTGTACCGTCACCTTTCGGGTCGTCTCGGCTCGTCATCCCGGCTTTCGTCGGGACGGCGAGCGTGAAGATAATTGCACTATTACGGTGCATTCGAATGTTTCATATTCGTGCAACATGCCTGCACCAGGACCGCCCGTGTTCGCATAAGTCTTTGATGTAAAAAAAGAGGTTGGCTTGGCACACACCTTGCTCAACCGCTTGTCGTTTTCCTCACTTTTAGCCCGCCGAGGTTGTCCATGTCGTCCCCCGTCCAGAAAGTGCTCGATCTGATCCAGGAACACGAAGTCGAGTTCGTCGACTTCCGCTTTGCCGACATGCTCGGCAAGCACCACCACGTCACGTTCCCGGCCCATCAGATCGATGAGTCGACCTTCGAGGACGGCAAGATGTTCGACGGCTCGTCGATCACTGGCTGGAAGGGCATCAACGAGTCCGACATGGTCCTGATGCCGGATCCGGACACTGCCTACATCGACCCGTTCAGTGCGCACACCCAGATGGTGCTGCATTGCGACGTGCTCGAGCCGTCGACCATGCAGGCCTACGGCCGCGACCCGCGTTCCATCGCCAAGCGCGGCGAGGCGTTCCTCAAGTCCACCGGCCTCGCCGACCAGGCCTTCTTCGGTCCGGAGCCGGAGTTCTTCATTTTCGACTCCGTGCGCTGGCAGAACGACATGGGCCGCGTGTTCTACGAAATCGGTTCCGAAGAAGCCGCGTGGAGCTCGCGCTACAAGTACGACAACAACAACACCGGTCATCGTCCGGGCGTGAAGGGTGGCTATTTCCCGGTGAGCCCGGTCGATTCGCTGGGTGACCTGCGCGCCGACATGTGCAAGGTGCTCGAGTCGCTGGGTCAGGTGGTGGAAGTGCATCACCACGAAGTGGCCAACGCCGGCCAGTGCGAAATCGGCACGCGCTTCAACACGCTGGTGAAGAAGGCCGACGAACTGATGACGATGAAGTACGTCATCAAGAACGTCGCGCACCAGAACGGCAAGACCGTCACCTTCATGCCCAAGCCGATCGTCGGCGACAACGGCAGCGGCATGCACGTGCACCAGTCGCTGAGCAAGGACGGCAACAACATGTTTGCTGGCGACCTGTATGGCGGCTTGTCGCAGACTGCGTTGTGGTACATCGGCGGCATCTTCAAGCACGCCAAGGCCATCAACGCGTTCGCCAACTCCACCACCAACAGCTACAAGCGTCTCGTGCCGGGCTTCGAAGCGCCGGTGATGCTGGCCTACTCGGCCCGCAACCGCTCGGCCAGCTGCCGCATTCCGTACGTGTCGAGCCCGAAGGGCCGCCGCATCGAAGTGCGCTTCCCCGATCCGATGAACTCCGGCTACCTCGTGTTCACCGCGTTGATGATGGCCGGCCTCGACGGCATCATCAACAAGATCGATCCGGGTGCACCGGCCGACAAGGATCTTTACGACCTGCCGCCGGAAGAAGAGAAGAACATCCCGCAGGTGTGCTCCAGCCTCGACCAGGCGCTGGAAGCGCTGGACAAGGATCGCGACTTCCTCAAGGCCGGTGGCGTGTTCACCGATGACTTCATCGACGCGTACATCGGCGTGAAGATGCAGGAAGTGACCCGCTACCGCGCCAGCACGCATCCGCTGGAATTCCAGATGTACTACGCGCTCTGATCGCGTAAATCACTACGAGTGGGAAAAACAACGGGCGCTTCGGCGCCCGTTGTTTTTGTGCTGGCCCCATCCATGCGCGCAACCTCAATTCGTGTAACAGGCACACGTCGATGCTGAAATAGCGTGTCGGATCCGCCAGGCAAGCACATTAGAGATGACCTGGAACCGTTGTTCTACGCAGTCGCGCTTACGTAGTTATGCGGTTTTTTTCCCGTGCTCGTACCCCCAAGATGTCAGTCCCAATGGATCCACATCGGTTCCAGCGCTCCGAACATCGAGCGCGCGCGAATGGCTTTGTTCTATCGCCAGGGGAGAAGGGCTATGGATGGGCGTGGCGGGATTCCCAATGATGATGGTGTCATAGCGCCTGACAGGCGACGCGCGACTCCGCTTCGTTTGGCCGTCCATACGGCCTTGCAAGCGCGCAGCCGTGTCTTGCTGCTGGCGTTGATGGTTCCTGTGGCGAGTCAAGCCCAGACATTCAACACCTTCGTGACGGGAACGCGTAACAGCACCGTGACCGTGGGTGCCGCCAGCGGCAATACGCAGGTGCAGGGCGGCGCCAACCTGATCCCAACGACCGGCGGTGCCTTGACGCTCAACGGCGGATTGCTGGCTCAGTTCAATACGCAGGCTGGCAGCACGCCGGGTGCGATTAACGTCACCACGACATCCGCCACAGGCATCCAGACCAATAACGGTACGGTCGACGTGCTCTATGCCGGTTTGACCGTCACCACCAACAACGGCATCGGCCTTCTTGCCAACAGCAACAACATCAATGCGCGGGCCATCATCAACATCGATGCCGGCGCAACGGTGAACGTCAATTCATCGGGTGCCGCGCTGGGAGCCTATGGCGTGGGGGCTGCGATCAACGCCGACAGCGTTCTGCTGAATCTCAATGGCGGCAATGGGCGCGGCGCCGTTGCACAGGCCGGTGGCGCCATCGTGTTGTCAGGCAGTTCCGCCATCAACTCAAGTGGCGCCGCCGGCACGGCGCTGGCACTTGGCGCGGCAGATGCGGGTAGCACGGTCACGGTGAATGCTCCGATGCAGATCACCATGACGTCACCGGGATCCCAGGGTGTCTACATGTATAACGGCGGCCTGGTCCGGCTGCCGCAAGGCCAGGTCTTCAACTTCAATACCGGTGCGAATAGCGGTGCCCTCGGCATGATCGTGGACGGCAGCCAGGCAACCGCCGGCACGATCGGCAGCGGACTGACCTTGCATTTCAACGTCGGTGGCGTCGTCGGTAGTACGGGTTCCACGGGTGTCATCGTCAACAACGGCGGCAGCGTGGTGCTGGAAGGTCTTATTGTCGATGGGGCAAACGCCGCCACCGGCGTGTGGGTGTCACGCGGCGGTAGCGCGACGTTGACGGGTGGCAGTATCGACATTCAGTCGGGCAAGAATCCGGCTTACCAGTTGCTCAACAATGGCACGCTGCTCAACCCATCTGGTGGTGCGATCGGTCCTATCTATACGGGCGTGGCAAGCTCACCGGGCGCGGGACTGAAGTCGCAAGGTGGAACCATCACCGCCAACGGCACAGTGGTGAATACGACTTCTACCAACACCCACGGCGGTTATGCCTACTCGCTGCTGCCGTTGAATGGGACATCGACCTATCCCGCTGCCGTGCTCGACTTGACCGGCGTGAAGATCACGACCACCGGAGCATCGTCCAATGGTCTCTATGCGGGCGATGGGGGACAGATCACCGGACGCGCCGGCACCACGATAACGACGAATGATGGCGCTGCGGCTCTGAGGCTGCTCGACTACGGGAGCCGAGGCGCGACATTCATCTCGCTTGCGGGCAGCACGGTCACGGCGACGGGATCGGCCATTGGCGTTCACGCTTCCAATCGTTCCGTCAATAGGACGGATACGATTACGCTCGCGGACACCCATCTGCAAAGCGACACCTGGGCGCTATTGGGCTATGGCCCTGTGGTGATGGACATAAAGCAGGGGAGCACGGTCGCAAGCAACGCGGGCCTGCTGCTGGCTGCAGGAACATCCGGTGGCCCGCAGGCGACCCTCGTCGAATTGAATGCGGACGGCAGCACGCTCAACGGACTGGCACAGGCCGACGTGACCGATCTGGCCAACATCACGCTGACCGATCATTCGAGTTGGACGGGCGAGGCCTATTACGTCACTAATGTCGATGTCGACGCGACGAGCAGTTGGACGATACCGACCAATTCGCTGGTCTATGACACCTTGACCAATGCAGGCCTCGTGCAGTTCACGCCGCCTGGCACCGGCGACGTCTACAAGCAGCTCTACGTCGGCTCCTATGTGGGCGCGGGCGGCACACTCGGTATCCATACGTTCCTCAGTGATGACAGTTCTCCGACGGATCGCCTCGTCATCAATGGCGGCACAGCGACCGGCCACAGCCTGATAGCCGTCAACAACACAGGGGGACCGGGCGCGCTCACCACCGCCAACGGCATTCCGGTCGTGGAGGTGGCCAACAACGGGACGACGGACGCGGAGGCGTTTGCGTTGGCAGGGCCCGTGGTGGCGGGCCCGTATGAGTACAACCTCGCACGGGGAGGCGCATCGCCAGGCACGGAGCATTACTGGTTCCTTCGCTCAACGCGTAACTGCGAAGGGATCGAGCATCCGGATTGCCCGCTGCCACCACCACCGGCACCACCTGCACCACCCCCGCCGCCTGATCCCCCGGCGCCGCCGTCACCTTCACCACCGTCGCCGCCGCCGGATCCAGTCAATCCGCCGGCACCACCACCTGCGCCGCCAGCGCCACCGCCGATCCCTGGTCCCCTGGAGCCGGAGGGTTCGGTGCAACCCGCCATCCCTGATTACCGTCCGGAGGTATCGCTGTATACGGCGTTGTCCGGCATGGCGCTGCGTTACGGCTGGGCCACGTTGGGCAACCTGCACGAGCGCGTCGGCGAGGAAGAGCAACTGCGCAATCGCGGCGATCTGCTACAGGACAATCCCGTCAATGGACTGTGGGTGCGTGTGATCGGCGAAGACGGCGACGTCAATGGCTCGAAGTACGGCATCTACGGCGATGGTCCCAAGTACGACTACAACATCGCAGCCTTCCAGGCCGGGTTGGACATCTATGCCGAACAACATGACAACGAGCAGCGCGATCACGCCGGCCTGTACCTGGGTACCGGGCGCATTCGCAGCGATGTGACGAACTACGACGGTGCGGATGCCGGCCGCAACGTCGTGAAGGGCCAATCGCTAGGCTTGTACTGGACGCACTTCTGGACGGAAGGCCAATACCTCGATGCTGTGTGGCAGGGCACGTGGTCCAAGTCCAGCGCGCAATCGCTGGAAGGCTTGGCCTTGCATCGCTCAAGCTTCGGTTGGGCCGGATCATTGGAAGGCGGCTATCCCTTCCACGATGACACGCAGGTGTGGGAACCGCAGGCGCAAGTGATCTATCAACGCTTCAACAGCGGACAGGCCAGTGATGCCGCCGCCATCGTGCGCTTCAGCGACATCACTTCCCTGGCTGGACGCCTCGGTCTGCGCTGGGCCAACACCTGGACGCAGGAGCCCGCCAAAGATGGCAGTCCGCGTCTGTTGACCGGCTGGTTGCGATTCAACGTATGGAAGGAGTTCAAGGGACAGCCCGTCACGTCGTTCTCATCGGAGAATGGCTACGTGCCGTTCGAAGGAAGCATCAAGGGTTCGTGGTGGCAGCTCAATGCCGGTATGACCTGGGAGTTGGACAAGAACACCTCGTTCTACGCCAACCTGGGCTATCAGCGCGGTTTCGGCAGCCGTAACTTCGATGCGTGGGACGGCAAGCTGGGCTTTCGCTGGAATTGATGAAGCGGCGCCGGCGGCAAGAAAGACGAAAGGGCGCCATGGCGCCCTTCGTGTTTTCTGCCACTAGAATCCGCCGAAGGGATTGGGGGCTGACTGATGCGGCGAGTGCTGAAGGGACTGGCGTGGTTGGTGGCGTGCGCGCTGCTGATATTGGCGGCCATGTTTACGTGGGGACGTCTGCGCCCTCCGACTGACTCGCAGGCCAGGGCATTGGATGCGCTAAAGCAAGACCTGAAACCTGCGCAGGGACGCAATGCGTTTCCCTTGCTGTGGTTTGTCGACTTCGATGTTCCCGCCGATCAGCTGGATGCGGCATACGCGAAAGAACTGCAACGCGCCCATGCGTGGGCAGCAAACAAGCCTGGTCCGGATGCCGGCCCCATGCCGGGCCCGCAATCGACCTTTCCGGCCCTGCCGAAGCTGACGGCAGACGAGAAGGCCACGTTGTGCGTTACGCGCGAGAAAGACTGCCTCGGCAAGGTGCGCGCGCATCGCGAAGAAATACGCGCGCTACTGTCCACGCACGCCACCCGCCTGGCGCGGGATGAAGCGTTGAGTGGATACGACTATGCCTGGAGCGACGTACCAGTTGGCATGGAGATGGTCATTCCTCCTTATGGTGCGTCTATGGGCTTGTGGATGAGCGCAACCGCGTTTGAATTCGTGGATGGCCGAACCTCGCAGGCCATGCAGCAGGCGTGCAGCCAAGTGCTGACCATGCGCAAGTTGCATGCGCGCAACAACACCCTGATCGGCGAGATGATCTTTGCCGTCCGTTTGCAGGGAGCGGTCAATGTATTTCTGCAGATGCTGGCTGAGCTGCCGGCGGATGAGGCGTTGCCAGCGTCCTGCGGGCAGGCTTTTGCTCCGCTTACCGCTATGGACGTCGATATGTGCGCGAGCGCGCAGACCGAATTTGTCTTCGCCCAATCCGTCATAGCCAATGTGCGTGAGAGCGACGAGCCGTGGTATCGCCGTTGGTCCTGGTCGAGCCAGGGAACCCGGCGACTGTCCGCCCAAAACTACGGCGCCCAATGTGCGCCGATGATCAATTCGCAACTGCTGGCCGATCGCCCCATCGCGTTGGCGAGCGTTGTATCGGGTCCGGATGTATTCGACATGATCTCCAACGCGGCAGGCAGCGTGCTGACGCGCATGGCGCTGCCGGCCTATGGCGACTATGTGGCCCGTCAGCAAGATGCCGTTGCCAGCCTTCGCCTTGGCGCTTCCGTCCTGTGGCTGCGCCAGGCACAAGGCCAGCCGGGCTCCTTGAGCGATCATCTCGCGCAACGGCCCGCGTGGATGCATGTAGCCACCGATCGGCAACTTCAGCTATCGGCGGATGGCCGCAGCATATCCATGCGCTTGCATAACCAGCCCAATGAATGGCCGACGACATGGCCGTTGCCTGCGGAGCTTTAATGTCCGTCAGCGCGCCGCTTCGCTTGAGAAATCCACCACCGCAAGCGGCGCGGGAAACTCGCCGCTGTGAACATGGCTCGCCGCGTTCGATGATCGCTGCCAGGGCTTGCCTTCCCCGAACGCCTCAATGGATTCATAGACACCCATCACACGGAAGCGATCGAGACCGTAGGGCAGCCCTTCGGCATCCAGCGGCGCGTTTGCATCGCTTACGTGAAAGTGCAGATGCGGACCGGTTGATTCGCCGGTGAAACCCAGCCGCCCGATGACCTGGCCACGTTTCACATGCTCGCCAGCCTTCACCGTGATGCTGCCTGGCTTGAGGTGTTCGTAAAACGCAAAGCGCCCTTCACCCAGATCCAGCGCAACATAGTTGCCTGCGGCGTTTTCCAGCGGCACCTTGTGCGCGGCGTTATCGGCGAGTGACGCGGCTTCGGCAACGCCTTCGCCGGTGGAAGCGACTACCGCATCCGCCACGGCCAGTACCTCGGCCCCGTAACCGAACCATTGCGATGGCTTGGCACCGTCACCGCGCGCGAAGCCACCATGGTCGCCCACGCGAATCCAGTCGATGGCAAAGCGACCGGGCACATGCACCGCGCCGTTGACTGCGTAGAGCACACGACGGTGTCCGCGTTCCCAGCGTGTGTCGTAGATGGCCACCCAGGGGCCACCGCGCAACGGTGGGCCAAGTCGTAGCGGCGCTCGCGGCTGCACGGTGAACGCGCCGCCCTCGATGCTCGCGTCCGACGGTTGGTCCGTGGTGGACGCGTAGCTGACGCGATGACTGAGGTGAAGCGAACCCGCGATGGGTGCGGCGAGCGGCACCGACAGGTAGGCCACGCCATCAACGCCCGGCGGCAGACGTGAGCGCTCATGATCGGAAGGTCGATCGGGACGGCCGATGATGCTGTCGAGCGAGCTGCCCTCGAACTTGGCGAGTACGTGTCCCTGATCGTCGATAACGCTGATTTGCTTCAGCGTGAGTGGCTCATGCGCAAAGCTGGTCAGATGTAATTCGTAGACCAGCGAAACCTTGCCGTCGACAGTCACCGGCTCCGGTGTCCACGGCACGCGCAGGTCGAACGACTGGTACAGCGGCGCGCGTTGCGCGATGGCGATATTCGCAGAGAGTGCGATAGACAGCGCGATCAGGCCGCACAGAGTTTTTGGCCACGCCATGACATTGCCTTGCGGTGATTGGACAGCGCGAGGTTCCATCCTCGCGCGTCGCATCACCAATGCCAGATGTCACTAGGCGTGAGCGGAGCCTTGCCTAGTGCAGCTCGACCACCACCAGCCCCTGCGGCGGAATGTCGATGCTCAAACGTCCGTTCTTCAGCGTGAACTGCTCCGGCGCAGCGAGCTTGCCGGCGTCGCGCAGCTGCTTGATCTGCTCGCGGCTCGGGAAGTCCGGACGGCCCATCTTGTCGAACGCGGCGACGGCGTTGCCATGGTTCTGGTCCAGGCGCCATGCAGTGGCTTGTGCGCCAGCGGACAGGTGCGCCACGTCCACATCGAAATGCCTGGTCGCACCCTTCGGCTCGCCCGGCGTATACGCGGCAGTGTCACCAAGCGGCGGCGTGTAGTTCCACAGGGCGAGTACGACGGTGCCATCCGCGCGCTTGGTAGCCAGCGCGCTGTTGGACTTCAGTGGCAGTTGCACATCGCCCAGCTTGTGCAGCATGGCGAACGCGTTGAACGCCGGCTTCTCGATGCGGTCGGCCGCGATCAGGCCGAAGCCGCCGTAGAACGGCGTCTTCACCACGCCCTGTTCCTCGAACACGTCGGAGAACGACCAGTAGCTCATGATCGCTACTTTGCCCGCACATTCGCGGATGGTGTTGGCCATCCACGGGCCCATGTAGATCGTGTCGGTGACGTTGGGAAGGTTGGCGTACGAAGCGTTGTACTCGCTATAGATCAACGGCAGCTTCGGATAGGGCGAGGCCGCTATTTCCTTGTGCACCTTGTCCACGGCACGGCACACCATGTCGGCGCGCGGAATGTTTTCGCTGGTCTTGAATACGTTCGCGGCGGTGTCATCGCCATAGACGTGCGTGCTCACGAAATCCACCGGCACCTTCGCTTCGCGCACATGCTTGAGGAACTCCGGCACCCATGCGGCCTGCGCCGTGCTGGGGCCGCCCACGAGCAGGCGCTTGTCCACCGACTTCAGCACGCGGGCAGTGCGGTCATACAACTCGAAATAAGTGGGTTGCTCGGGCTTGCCACCCCAGAAGGCGAGGTTGGGCTCGTTCCACACCTCGAAGTACCAACTGGACACCTCCTCGATGCCGTAGCGCTCGATGAGATGCTGCGCAAAGGCGCGGATCAGCGCCTCCCACTCGGCGTAATCCTTCGGCGGCATCACGTTCGGGTGGTACCAGAAGTCGTGCACTTTGCTCGGGTCGGAGCTCAGCTCCTCCGGCATGAAGCCAAGCTCCACGAACGGCTTGACGCCGCGTTCGAGCAGGCCGTCATAGATCTGGTCGACGTAGCTGAAGTTGTAGCGAATCTTGCCCTGCGCATCGCGGTAGACCACGCCCACATCACGATCGAAGATGCCGTGGAAGCGGATGTAGCTGAGGCCAGTGGCTGCCTTCACCGCTTCCAGATCCTTGCGGTAGTCATCGCGCAGCGCGAGCGAGGCGCGG
Organism: Dyella sp. OK584; assembly: GCF_057787755.1. Classification (NCBI taxonomy): domain Bacteria; kingdom Pseudomonadati; phylum Pseudomonadota; class Gammaproteobacteria; order Lysobacterales; family Rhodanobacteraceae; genus Dyella; species Dyella sp. OK584. The sequence continues at coordinate 980,970 of NZ_CM173542.1, read as the reverse complement.
CCCGAGCCGTACATCTGTTCCCAGAAATGCGGCAGTGGCGTGCCCTTGGCCGAGGCGTCCACTCGCAGCGCCACCGAGTCGGTGCCGGCGGTTGCGGCGTGGGCCGAACCCATCAGGGCGAGGCAGATGGCAGCGCAGGTGGCAACGCGGCGGAACGGGGAAGGGGCGGACATGGCGGTTCCTTCAGCAGAGGTGGGTAGTCGGCCCAGCAAGGCGGGGCTAGGATGTAAACGTTTACGTGCCAAGTTGGAAGTCTCTTACAGACAGGCCCGCGTAATCAATACAGGCCATCCCAAAAAACGCACTGCACGAGCAAACGCCATGTCCTTGCCCGGTCCGATTGCCGCCCGCCGCCTTCTTAGTCACCTGCTGGCGATAGGCCTGCTCGCCTCAGGTGTCTTCGCTCCGGCCATGGCCGCAGACCCCTCGTCCGGCCGCACCTGGGCCAATCCGGTCGATATCGACTACCGCTACAACTTCGAGCAGATGAACGAGGGCATTTCCTATCGCACGGGCGCCGACCCGGCGGTCGTGCGCTACGGCGACGCCTACTATCTGTTCCTCACGCTCGCCGACGGTTACTGGCGTTCCACCGATCTGGTGCACTGGCAGTTCGTGACGCCCAGCCATTGGCCGTTCGACAGCGAGGTGGCGCCAGCCACCCTGGTGGCTGGCGGCAAGCTGTTTCTGATGCAGGCCGCCACGCAGCCGCGGCCGCTGCTGTATTCGACCGATCCTGCGCACGGCCGCCTGGATTTCTGGACACGCCAGCTTCCGCCTGTGCCCGGCGCGGTCTTCAGCGAGACGGAGACCACCATGAAACCCGGCGACCTGCCTCCCGGCCCGTGGGATCCCGGTCTGTTTCAGGACGACGACGGCAAGACGTATCTCTACTGGGGCTCGTCCAACGTCCATCCGCTCTACGCCGCGCAACTCGACCTCAAGCTCGATGACGAAGCAGAAGGCGAGGGCAAGCGGCTGGCTTTCCTCACCAGGCCGAAAGCGCTGTTCACGCTCCACCCTTCCGAACACGGCTGGGAACGCTTTGGCCAGGATCACACCGACGAACGCACCAAGCCCTTCATGGAAGGCGCCTGGATGAATCGCCGCGGCGACCGGTACTACCTGCAATACGCAGCGCCGGGCACCGAATACAACGTCTACGGCACGGGCGTGTACGTTGGCAAAGGTCCGCTGGGGCCCTTCGAATACGCGCCCTACAACCCGATCGGCGAGAAGGCCGGCGGTTTCGTTACCGGCGTGGGACACGGCTCCACCTTTCAGGACGCCTATGGCAACTGGTGGAATACGGGCACGTCGTGGATCGGCAGCAACTGGACTTTCGAGCGCCGCGTCGGCCTTTATCGCGCCGGTTTTCATTCGGACGGCCAAATGTGGGTGGACACGCGCTTCGGCGATTTCCCGCAGCGCATGCCCGATCATCTGTTGAAGGAAGACGAAGACACCTTCACCGGCTGGATGCTGCTGTCCTATCGCAAACACGCGACGGCTTCGTCCGCGCTGCCGGATCACCCCGCGTCCGACGCGACGGACGAAAACCCCCGCACGTTCTGGGTCGCCACCAGCAACACACCCGGCCAGACGCTAACGCTGGACCTGGGTGGCGAGCGCAGCGTGCGCGCCGTGCAGGTGAATTTCGCAGACTACAAATCGGGCCGCTATGGCAACGCGCCAGACATCGTTGCGCAATTTCGCGTGGAAGGCTCAAGCGACGGCCAACACTGGGCGACGCTGTTCGATCTCTCGCACGAAACCCGCGATCGCCCCAACGCCTACCTCGAACTGCAGCATCCGGAACGGTTGCGATACATCCGCTATGTACACAGCCACGTCGGCGCACACACGCTAGCCATCGCCGACCTTCGCGTATTTGGTAATGACGATGGTCCGCTGCCGCCAGCACCCACGCTGGTCTCCGCCAGGCGCCTGCCTGACGCGCTCGATGCGGAAATCGTGTGGACGCCCGTGCCCGGCGCCGTGGGCTACAACGTGCGCTGGGGTCTCGCCCCCAATCGCCTGCACTCCACCTACCAACGCTTCGCGGACCAGCCGACACGGCTCACGCTGCATTCGTTGAACAAAGGTGTGAGCTACGTGGTGGCGGTGGAGGCCTTCGATGAGCGTGGCGTCTCCGTGCTGTCGCGAACCATCACCCTGGCGCCATAAGCCATCGCGACATGGCGGTTCAGGCCTTCTTGAGAAAGCAGACCTTGAGCACAAGACCCTTGATCTTGTCCGAATTGCCTTCGATGTGTTCCGCATCGCCTTCGACCAGGCGAATATTGCGGATCACCGTGCCTTGCTTGAGTGGAATGGACGAACCCTTGACCTTCAGATCCTTGATCACCACGACGGTATCGCCACCGTTGAGCACGTTGCCGTTGACGTCGCGCACCACCACGCCAGCATCCTCTGCCTGAGCGGAAACCTGCGGCCATTCATGCGCACAGTCCGGGCAGATGTAGTTGTCCCCGTCCGGATAAGTGTTTTCCATGCCGCAGAGCGGGCAGGCGGGGATATCGGACATAGACATGGCAATCCATCGGGTTCGAAGAGCGGAAATTATAAAGGGTCGCCAGGATGGCCCGCTGGGCTGGACGATGCTTCGCATCGACCAGATCTTTCTGGTGTGGCAAAACTTCCTGATCGAGTCGCAAAGCGTAAACGGCCGATTGACAGTTTCTCTCCCCGCTGACGAGGAGCCGCTCGCATCCGGAAGCGACAGAGTTGCCTAAGGCACGCTCGACAATTGCCGTAAACAGACCCCGCCACATCTGTTGCTTAGGCCACGTCGATATCGTGAATATCGATGGTGACAGCCACGCGTTCGAGCAGCGGCCGGTTGTCCGGGCCAATGGTGTACACGCGACGCTTGGTGGGATAGACAATTTTCCCAAAGGTCCTGTGTTCGAGCGCATAGTTTGCGCTGGACGTGCCGCCCATGATGTCGACGCTGTAGTCGTGCCGCCGCAGCAGGCCCGGGGCATCGAAATAGAAGACTTGCTCGCGACTGTGGCTGTGGATGTCGGCTGGGAACGTGACCTTCAGTCGCCGCCACGTTTCACCGTTTTCGTCCCACGGTTCGATTTCCTCCGTCTGGAATCCGGGGAGCTTGAACAGGAACGGCGTGGTCAGGTAGGTCCACATCGCGTAACCGCTGAAATAGGTTAGGTGCAGCGCGTCCCAAGGTGTGGTGATCGTGTGCCCCTCGAAAGCCTGCCTGGGCGACTCACGCTCCTCGATCACCTTACCGTCGTCGGTCACAATCGCAGCCCGGTCGGATTCAAAGGAAGTGTGCCGGCCCGTTTCGACAAAGGGCGAAAACTCGGTGTGCTGCCGATGAGGATCGATCGACACGTGAGCGTCGGCAAAGACATCCGGCCAACCCTTGACGTGCCACAGGCCGCCACCGATAGAGACGTGCGCCGTCAGCTTCTTGATCTGCTGCCAGCGCTCCCAGCCACCATGGGCTGCGATAGCCGTTTGCAAGAGATTACTCATGTCAGAACTCCTTGCGTATTGCGCATAAATGTGGGCTCTTTGCGCAGAGGAGGATCGGCGCATATCGTGCCTTTTGATTCTCGTTGGTTTAGGACTGGCAAGTGATATGAAACCAAATCCTTATCATGATTTAGCTGCAAAGCTTGAGCGACTTGACGAGTTTATCCCCGCCAACAAGGATGAGCTCATGGAGTGGTACAGGCACGCGCGCGCGCTTGAGGAGTTCATCGTTGCGGAGGACAGTCTCGGCCCTTCCATTCCACATTTTCTTTGGCACTACTTGGCAGATGCAGACATTCGCCGGAAGTCTCCCGAATACTCGTCACTGCAGCGCAAGCAGTTGGGGATTCTTATTCGAATACTTAGGGAAGGACGTACGCCCAACGGGGATGAATTGTCGGTGACGTAGGTGGAATGCCCCCGGGCCAAGCGGAGAAGCTCTCACCCATTACGGTAAAGGCTCAGCCTTGGTGCCTAAGCGCCAGACAATCACCAAGGACATCACCCGTGCCGATGATGGCAAATGCGTGGACATGGTGGGCATTGCTGAGGATTACCCGTGGACCAGCTTTCACGCCAATGCTCTTGGAACAAGTGACCCGTTGATACACCCGCATGAGGAGTACATGAATCTTGGCCACGATCCTGTGCAAAGGCAGGCGACCTATCGCGCACTGTTCAAAGCAGCGATCAGCGACGACCAGCTCCTTGAGATACGCACCCACCTCCAGCGGCAGCGCGCGCTGGGAACCAGCCGCTTCCAAGCCGCCATTGAAGCGGAGCTTGGGAGGACAGCAAAAGTCCGGCCTCAAGGCCGACCAAGAAAAGTGCTCTGACCCCTTTGTTTCGGGAGGACCACAAAGCAATTCTAGAGGGGACAATCCATCCGTGATTAAGAAAGTGATAGCAGCGCTACTGCTCCTCGTTTCCAGTGGTGTTTTAGCTGACGAGGATGCGTCCATACGACTACGATCGACCGTCACTGGCGACAGCGGCACGTTCCTCGCAGACGTACTGCACGATGAACATGACCCAGGCTTCCGGCTGGTCATTTCCTGTCAAGAGGAATGCAAGTATCCCGGCAAATTTGAGGAAAGTACTATCGATTTTCCCATCTATGTGATGACACCTCGAGATGGAAGCGATCGGCTAGTAACGCTGTGGACTACTGGAAGTGCGTATAGGATAAAGATCTATCGGGTCGGCCCGGCAAAGATTGAGAAGCTCCTAGAGGTTGGCTCGAAATCTGCTCCGGACATATCCATCGACGAACAGGGAAATGAACACATAGCAATTCATGTCGAGCAGAAGGTAGATGTCTACGTATGGAAGGGCAGCACTTACGTCTTACAATCCAAGAAGTAGCGCCACTTACGTTTTGGACAAAGGGGTCAGAGCACTTTTCTGACCTACCGCAGCGATGCGCTCCGGCTCACCCACCCTTCTTCCATTGCGATGCTGCCTTCCTCCATCCTCAGGCAGCCGCTTCATGCCACGCCACCGGCGCGCACGCCATAGTTTGTGCAAGCTGCCGAACGCCAAAGCATGTAAGACCCGCACAAACTATGAGCTTGGGAACACTCACAAGAACGACGGCATTCGTTAATTACTCAAGCCATTGCACCATTTCGACGCATTGTCCATGATTGGTGCAATGAGCGAGCCGGCAGATCGTAGTTGGGCCGAGCCGCTGGCGACTGGAGTGGCGCTGGCGGATGCGCAGCTGCGTCTGCGGTGGGTGAATCCGGCGTTGGCGGAGTTGCTCGAAATTGGGCCGCGCAGTGCGGTGGGGCAGTCGTTGGCGGTGCTGCTGCATCGGCCGGAATGGATGGCGCTGGCTGAGCGTTCGCTGCGTGAGCCATTGCCGTTGCAGTTGCGCGGCATCGAGGTGCCTTCGGTGCGCGGTGATGCCGGGCACATGGACGTGTCGATGCAACCGCTGGCTACCGGTGAACTGCTGCTCGAAGTGCATGCGCTGGCACCGCCGGCCACCTCCAATACACCACTGTCGGCCACGCTGCATGGCTTCGCACATGAGGTGAAGAATCCGCTGGCCGGCCTGCGCGGCGCGGCGCAGCTGTTGCAGCGGCGCGTCGACGACGAGCAGCTGCGCTCGCTGGCAGGCCTGGTCATTGCCGAAGCCGATCGCCTGACTGCGCTGGCCAATCGTCTGCTGCGCCACGATGGCGCTGCCGCGAAACTGGGCCCGGTAAACATTCACGAGCAACTGGAGCGGCTGGGCGACCTGCTGCTGGCCGAGCCGTCGCCACCGACGATTCGCCATGACTACGATCCGAGCCTGCCCGACATCCATGGCGACGCGGACCGTCTGTTGCAGCTGCTGCTCAACCTTGCGCGCAATGCGATTGAAGCCGGGGCGCGCGCACTTACCTTCCGCACGCGCGCCGAACCCGCTGCACGCCTGGGTGAGCGCGCGGCGCGCATGGCGTTGCGGGTGGATGTGATCGACGACGGCCACGGTGTGCCTGTGGCATTGCGCGACACATTGTTCGAACCACTGGTCTCCGGCCGCGCCGACGGCAGCGGGCTGGGTCTGGCGCTGGCGCGCGAGATAGCGCGTGAGCACGGCGGCGAGTTGCGCTACGTCAGCCGCCCGGACGAAACGGTGTTTTCCCTCTATCTGCCGATGGGCCACGCACATGACTGAGCCGCGCCACGAAATCTGGATCGCCGATGACGACCGTGGCGTGCGCTTCGTGCTGGCCGAGGCGTTGCGGGACGCGGGCTTGATGGTGCGCGAGTTCGGCAACGGCGAGGATGTGCGCGCCGCGTTGCGCGATGCGCGCCCGGCGTTGCTGCTGACGGACGTGCGCATGCCGGGCGAGGGCGGGCTGGCCTTGCTCTCGGCGCTGAAGGTGCAAGGCGTGGGGCCGGTGATCGTGATGAGTGCTTACACCGACGTCGCCACCACCGCCGCCGCGTATCGCGCGGGCGCGGTGGACTATCTCGCCAAACCGTTCGATCTCGATCAGGCCGTGGCCGCGGTGCAGCGTGCGCTGACCGATGCGCCGATGGCCGCGGCAGTGCCCGCGCCCCCGCCGCAGGTGTCGCCCACGCATGCGCTGCTCGGCGAAAGCCCAGCAATGCGAGAGGTGTTCCGTCTCATCGGCCGCGTGGCCGCCAGCGACCTGAGTGTGCTGATCACTGGTGAGACCGGCACCGGCAAGGAACTGGTGGCGCGCGCGCTGCACGACGAAAGCTCGCGTCGTGACAAGCCGTTCGTCGCGCTCAACACGGCGGCGATTCCCAGCGAACTGCTGGAAAGCGAATTGTTCGGCCATGAGGCCGGTGCGTTCACTGGCGCCACGCGTCGCCACGCAGGTCGTTTCGAGCAGGCCGAGGGCGGCACGTTGTTTCTCGACGAAATCGGCGACATGCCGTTGGCGTTGCAGACGCGGCTGCTTCGCGTGCTTGCTGGCGGCGAGTTCTATCGTGTGGGTGGGCGCGAGCTGATTCGCGGCAACGTGCGCATCATCGCCGCTACGCATCAGGATCTCGATACGCGCGTAGCGGCGGGACAGTTCCGCACCGATCTCCAGCATCGCATCGACGTGGTGCGCATCGAGTTGCCGCCACTGCGCCTGCGCCGCGACGACATCGTGCTGCTGGCGCAGCATTTCCTCGCCACGGCGGCGCAGGAGTTGAGGCTGCCGCCCAAGCGCTTTTCCAAGGCGGCGCTGAAGGCCGTTGCGCAGCGTGATTTTCCCGGCAACGTGCGCGAGCTGGAAAACCTGTGCCGCCGACTGGCGGTGATCGCGCCTGGCGTGGAAATACTGCCGGCTGATCTCGGTGCTCAGCGCGATACGACGCCGGCAAGCGGCTGGACCCAGGCGCTCGGCGAATGGGCCGCACAGGCCATCGCCGATGGCGAGTTGGACATCCATACGCGCGCCTGCGAAGCGCTGGACCAGACGTTGTTGCAGGTGGCACTGGATGCGCACGATGGCCATCGCCAGCATGCCGCCGCCGCCCTCGGCGTGGGCCGCAATACGCTTACCCGCAAACTGGGCGCGTCGCGTGCGCGTCGCCCCTCCAAACCGTGAGTCGATCTCCATGACCATCACTACCCGCACCGCGGTGCGCGCCGATACCTCTCATATCGCACAGTGGAACGTCGCGATGGCCTGGGAAACCGAGAACAAGGCGCTCGATCCGGTCGTACTCGAGCGCGGTGTCATCGCCGTGTTCGACGAACCGCGCCGCGGCTTCTACCTGCTGGCCGAACGCGATGGCGAGCCGGTGGGCTGCCTACTGGTCACTTATGAATGGAGCGACTGGCGCGCGGGCGATTTCTGGTGGATCCAGAGCGTATACGTGGTGGACTCGGCGCGGCGCGAAGGCGTGTTTCGCAAACTCTATGAAGATGTGCAGCAGCGTGCGAAGGACGCCGGTGCCGTGGGTTTGCGCCTGTATGTGGAAACGGAGAACGAGCGTGCGCAGCGCACTTATGCCGGGCTTGGCATGGAGCGCTGCCACTACTTCATGTACGAGACGGAATTTGGGCGTTCCTGAAAGACCGGTCGCGCACAGGGTGCGCGACCATCAAGCCTCAGGCTGCCGACAACTGCTGCCCTAATTCCTCTGGCGGCAGCGCCGTGCCAAACAGGAAACCTTGCAGCAGCGAACAGCCGGCGCGGCGCAGGTGTTCCGCCTGCGCAAGCGTTTCTACGCCCTCCGCCACCACGCTCATGTCCAGGCCGTGCGCCATGGCGATGATGGCGTCGGTGATGGCGGCGTTGTCGGCGTCGGAGGCGATGTCGCGTACGAAGGTGCGGTCGATCTTCAACGCATCGATGGGGAAGTACTTCAGGTAAGATAGGCTGCAATAGCCGGTGCCGAAATCGTCCAGCGCCAGGCTGACGCCGAGATCCTTGATGCGCTGCATGAGCGCGCGGCTCTGGTCGCCGGCGGACATCACCATGCGTTCGGTCAGTTCCAGCTCGATCAGTGACGGCGGCAGCTGCGCTTCTTCCAGCGCCGTTTGCAGCGCATCGTGGAAACCCGGGTGCTGGAATTGCGGTGCGGATACGTTCACCGCCACCACGATGGGCCGCGCGTCGCGATACCACTCGCCGGCCTGGCGGCAGGCTTCGCGCATCACCCATTCGCCGATCGGCACGATCAGCCCACTTTCCTCCGCCACCGGAATGAACTGGTCGGGCAGGTATACGTCGTGTCCATCCACCTGCCAGCGTAGTAGTGCCTCGGCACCCACGATGGCACCGGAGCGGGCGTCCACTTTTGGCTGGTAGTGAAGTCGCAGGTCGCCATGGCGCAGCGCTTTGCGTAGATCCTGCTCGATGCGCAGCCGCGCGGCAGGACGCTCGCTCATCGACGGGGTGAAGAAGCGATAGCCGTTGCGGCCCTGCATCTTCACTTCATAGGTGGCGATGTCGGCGTTGCGAAGCATCGATTCCGCGTCGTTCGCATCGTCCGGATACACGCTGATGCCCACGCTGAAACCAATGCTGAACTCGCCCATGTGGCTCGCAGGGGAGGCCTGCCACAGCCGCATCAGCTTCTCGCACAACTGGCTGGCGCCGGAGCGTCCGTCCACATGCGACAGCAGCACCACGAACTCGTCGCCGCCCACGCGGCTGACCGTGTCCTCGTTGCGCAGATGGTTGCGCAGGTGCGTAGCGAACGCGCGCAGCAGTTCGTCGCCAGCCGAATGACCCAGCGTGTCGTTGATGTGCTTGAAGTGGTCGATGTCGATATGCAGCAGCGCGGCCTGGTCATGCCGGCGCATGGCGGCCGCCAGCACCTGTTCCAGCCGCGATTGCAGCAGGCTGCGGTTGGGCAAGCCGGTGAGCGTGTCATGCTGCGCCAGGTGCGCCATCTTCAGCGCCAGCGCGCGCGTCTCGCTCACGTCGTGGAACACCAGCACGCCGCCGATCACGCTGCCGGCGTGGTCGTGGATCGACGCGGCTGAATCCTCGATCGGTGTTTCGAAGCCATTGCGGTGGAGCAAGACCGCGTTGCCCTTCAGCTCCACGATGGCGTCGCGCGCGATAGCGTCAAGCAACGGATTGTGGAGTGGCTCGCGGGTGCGGCTGTCGATCAGCTTGAATACTTCGCTCATCGGTTTGCCGAGCGCCTCGGCGTGGCTCCAGCCGGTCATCGCCTCGGCAATGGGGTTGAGCGACGTGACGCGATGCTGCAGATCGGTGGTGATGACCGCATCACCGATGGAGCGCAACGTCACCTCGGCCAGTTCGCGCTCGCGGAACAAGGCTTCCTCATAGGCCTTGCGCTGGCTGATATCGAGAATCTGCGCCACCGCCTGGAAGGGTTCGCCATCCAGGCCGCGCACCACGGAGACGCTCAGCAGTACGTGCACCGCATGGCCATCGTGATGGATGTAGCGCTTCTCAAGTTGATAGGTTTCGTATTTGCCTTCGCGCAAGGATTGCGACAGCTCGCGCGACATGGTGAGGTCGTCAGGATGGGTAAGGTCGATCAGTGACATCGACAGCAGTTCCTGCTCCTCGTAGCCCAGCATTTCGCACAGTGCCTCGTTGACCCGTTGCATGTAGCCACCGGGCGAAACCATGGCCATGCCGATGGGGGCGTGCTGGAAGGCACCGTAGAGGCGCTGCTCGCTCTCGCGTAGCCGGGTTTCCAGCGCATGCCGGTCCGTGATGTCGATGAACACCGTGAACACGCCGCGCACCTGGCCATCGTCGTCGAAGTCGGGCTGGAAATTGCCGTGCACATAGCGGCGTGCCGATCCGGAGAACAGCTCGCCCTCGTACACCGCCGGTTCGCCGGCCAGCGCGCGTTCCAGGCCGATGCCGGCGCGTTGAAGGCTCCAGGTGTCGAGCACTTCGTCCACAGTGCGGCCCACGATGCGCTGGGGATCGATCCCTATCCATGCCTTGTGCGCGCCGCTGGCGAAGCGGAAGCGGCGATGACGGTCGATATAGGTAATAAGCGCGGGCGCGTTTTGCAGCACGTGGGCGGGCCACTGGGCATCGCCGCCTGCCGGGACGAACTCGTGATCGGATTGGCGCATGTAGGTTATCGCCCGCCGGCGCACCCCCCGCGCCCATCCGCGCATCATGCGCCAAGTGATGGCGGCTGTGCAGGCGGGTCTGCGGTATTTTCGATTTCTTCGCGACTGGCATCGCGTGGGCCTGTCGAGGAAGTTTCTTTCGTCATTCCAGCGAACACTGGAATCCAGCGTCTTCGGTGCGTGGTAGAGGCACTGGATCCCAGCTTTCGCTGGGATGACGATCTACTCGAATTTTCCCTAGTGCAAGGGTTCGGCCGGTGCGCCGAGCTGGCCTTCCGCGTTGAGCATGATGCGACCGAGCGCGTGCAGATCCGCCGCAATGCCGTGATGCGCAGCCAGCGTTGCCACCATCGGACCCAACGCACTGGGATGCAACGGATAACCGTGCGCCAGCACGCGCGCCTGACCGCCTTCGCCGCGCTGGGCCACGGTCACCGCCACGACGCCTAGGCCTGGCGCTTCGTGGGCGTAGAGGGCGGGCGCATCGTAGCCAGCGTCGGCGACGCCAAGGGTTTCCATCAGGTAGCCGCTACCCGTCGTGGCCGTATCGCGTGCCGTCAGCACCAACGGCAGGTGATGCGCTTCGAGCAGGGCAGCGTACTGGCGCAATTCAAACACCGCGCCGGCAAAATCGTGGGCGCGCTGACTGGGCTCACTGCCCTGGACGCGCAGCCAATCGGCGGGCGATTGCACCTCCACCTTGCCGTCGTGGTAACGCAAGGCGAGACCGCGGGCGCTCATGGTGGATTCGTCGCGATAGGGCGTAAGCAACGCGGCTTCCAGCAGGGTCCACAGTGGCGCGAGGTTGACGTGCTCGTATTGCACGCAGGTCAGTGCCAGCAGGTCGTTGCGGCTGAGATATCGGACGTGTTCCAGCCGCACGCCGAGTGTGCGCATCAGCCAGTCGCCGGTGCGCGCGCCGGCTTCGCCGCGACCCACCAGTTCCACTTCAAGCTTCTCCGACAGGCTTTCGGCCAGCGCTTCGGGCGCCAGCAGCGAGATCGGCAACAGCCGCATCGGGCCATCGGCGAAGGCGGCTTCCGGCTCCAGCGGCTGGGCGGGCATGTGCCCTTCATGGGTGCCGAAGGCCACCACGTTCTCCAGGTGGCCGCGCGGCACACGGCGGGCCAGCTCGTCCAGCGTGGCCCAGACCGGGAAACCCGGGCGCAGCAGCTCGACCGCGTCAAACAAGGCGCCCGCCACGGCCAGCCGGGCTTCGTTCACTTGCGGCACCAGCGCGTGCAGGTCGGCGGCCAGCAGGGCGGCCAGTTCGGCGGCTTCGTCGCGGCTCAGCGTGCGGTGCGCGGGCGTGTCGCCGGCCGACAATTCCAGTGCCAGGACCACGGGCAGGGCGACAAGTGCTTGTGCTTCCACGGATAACGAACCCGAACGGCTAAAGAACCAAATTCTAGCATTGGGGGTTTTTGGGCTTCCGTGGCGTGGCGGAGCGGGTTAGCCTTGAGGACTCGGCTTTTTCGGACAGTTCCAACCATGGAAAACACGCTCAAGCGCGTCGGTGTGATCGGCGGTGTACGCATTCCGTTCTGCCGCAACAACACCGCCTACGCCGATGTCGGCAATTTCGGCATGTCGGTGAAGGTGCTTGGGTCGCTGGTGGAACGCTACGGCCTGCACGGCGTGGAGCTGGGCGAAGTGGCCATGGGTGCGGTGATCAGGCACTCGTCCGAGTGGAATCTGGCCCGTGAGGCGGTGCTGTCCTCCGGGCTGGCGCCGACCACGCCAGCGATCACCACGGCGCGCGCCTGCGGCACCTCGCTGGACAACGCCATCATCATCGCCAACAAGATCGCCACCGGTCAGATCGAGGCTGGCATCGCCGGCGGCTCGGACACCACCAGTGATGTGCCGATCGTGCTGGGCGAGCGCCTGCGCAAGCGCCTGCTGGCGCTCAATCGCGCCAAGACCTGGCAGGAAAAGCTGCGTGCCGCCACCCAGGGCTTCTCGCTGAAGGAACTCAAGCCCGCCTTTCCGGGCGTGGCTGAGCCGCGCACGGGCATGTCGATGGGCGACCACTGCGAGAAGATGGCCAAGGAATGGCACATCACGCGCCAGGCCCAGGATCAGCTGGCGCTGGACAGCCACCGCAAGCTGGCCGCTGCTTATGACGCCGGTTTCTTTGAAGACCTGGTGGTGCCGTTTCGCGCTCTGAAGCGCGATGGCTTCCTGCGTCCTGACTCCACGATGGAGAAGCTTGGGTCGCTCAAGCCGGCGTTCGACAAGAGCTCTGGCCAGGGCACGCTGACGGCAGGCAATTCCACCGGTCTCTCCGATGGCGCCGCCGCGGTGCTGCTGGGTACCGAGGAATGGGCGGCCACACGTGGCCTGAAGGTGCAGGCCTGGTTCCGCGATGCGGAAGTGGCGGCGGTGGATTTCGTGCATGGCGAAGGCTTGTTGATGGCTCCGACCATCGCGGTGCCGCGCATGCTGGCGCGCCATGGGCTCACCCTGCAGGACTTCGATTTCTACGAGATCCACGAAGCCTTCGCCGCACAGGTGTTGTGTACGCTGCGCGCGTGGGAAAGCGCGGACTACTGCAAGAACCGCCTGGGTCTCGACCAGCCGCTGGGTTCGATCGACCCGGCGAAGCTCAACGTGCATGGCTCCAGCCTCGCAGCGGGGCATCCGTTTGCGGCCACTGGCGCGCGTGTCATCGCCACGCTGGCGAAGCTGCTGGATCAGAAGGGTTCCGGTCGCGGCCTGATCTCCATCTGCACCGCTGGCGGCATGGGCGTCACCGCCATCCTCGAGCGCTGAGCGGCGTCGCGCGGCGCAACCCTCATTGCCATGTTGCGTCTGCGCACCACCGTCAGCCTGAGCCTGCTTGCATTGATCACAGGCATTGCGGGCACCGCCTGGCTAAGCACGTTCACCGACAAGTGGCGGGGACCGCCGGCCGCCGCGGTCACGCATGTCGAGAAGGTTCGAACGGTGCTGCGTCGGCACGCGCGAACGGCGCACGCCGTGCCCTCTCCTTCACCTGCTCCGTTACAAGCCGCGATACCTCGTGTCGAAGCAGCGACATCGCTGCCCACGCTCACGCCGATCGACATGCCGCCGCTAAAGGTGCCGCTGTTTGAACGCGCCGCTCTTGGCAGCGGGCGCGTGGTGCTGCGTCTGGCGGTCAATGGCGACGGTCGGGTAGAAGACACTTCGATAGCGCAGACCAGCGGTGATGCCGCCCTGGACGATCGCGCGGTGCGCACGGTACTGCGCTGGCGCTTCGCGGTGCCGGCGGATCATCCCGATGGCCTGACCGGCGAACTGGTCATGCGCTTCGATGGAACGCCCGCCGATCATTAGGCGCGCATCCTTCCCCGTTAAAGGACGCCCTTCACGCCGGCTCCGAACGCAGTGATCAAACGCGTGTAGATCAGCTTCGTCGAGATGTCCACGTCCGGAAAGTCACCCACCGGCACATAGCAGCTGAAGAACGCGGGATCGCTCGGCCGCATGGGCGTGCAGCCAGCCTTGAGATCGTAGCTGGTGGCGTAGCGGTATGGCCAAAGGTCGAACACCGGCAGGCTGGCGGAGACATCGCCGATGGCTGTGCTGAGGTCGCCCTGCTGTCGCGGCCCGATGACCCACGCATTCTCCGGTTGCGTGTCGCGCATTATGCTCTCGCGCAGCGCGTTGGCGAAGCGGGCGTCATAGACGATGACGCCCGCTTCGGTGTTGTAGTGATCCGAGCGCGGGTCGAAGTTATGCGAGCCGACCATGGCGAAGTCGTCGTCCACCACGATGGATTTGGCGTGCAGGCCGAAGCGTCGCCCCGGTGTGGTGAGCGGCGGCGGTCGATTGCGGCGGGCTCCGCCGTGGCTGCCGAGCAGGCCGCGCTCGGTGCCCATGCGGTGCCGGGTCCGGCTTGCCCCTAGAACCGACGGTTCCGGGCCTTCGTCGTCGGCCGCCTCGGCGTTGTCTTCGGCCGGACCGACCGCATGCGGCTTCATCTCGTAGATCTCGAAGCCGTAGTCCTTGAGATAGCGTTTGCGATGCTTGTAGGACAGCGCATACACCGCAAACGCATCGGTGGAAGCCAGCGAGTTGGTCGATACGATGATGCGTGGCGGCGACTCCGCCTGTCGCAGGCCGGCGAAGATCGCCTGTGCTCGCTCGCTGAGCACGAGATACGGCGTCTGCAGCACCACTTCGTGCTGGGCCGCACCGATCATGCGCATCACGTGAGCGGTGAATTCCTGCGCGCTGTGCTTGTCCGGTTGTGTCGTCTTGGCGGGCAGGTCGCTGAAGTAGTCCACGCGCCCGGTGCGCAAGGTCTCGCTTACCAGCACATCGTCCAGCCAGTCGCCGTCCTGTGCTTCCTCCTGCACGCGGGCCACGCGTAGCGGATGCGCGTAATGCGGGGCCGGCCACGGCGTGGGCCCATGCGCGTGGAGGATGTCCCGGTTGATGTCACGCAGATGAGTCAGGTTCGCCGAACGCTTGTGCTTCCAGAACGTCTCGAAGCTTTCTGCCATGGCGTGTGCCGCGGGGCCACCCACCATCACGTCGCGATCGACGTAGTCGAAATCGTCGTCCCAGTCGAAATAGCGGTCCTGGTAATTGCGTCCGCCGGTGATGCCGATGGTGTCGTCCACCAGCAGCAGCTTGTTGTGCATGCGCTGATTGAAATGAAGGAAGCAGCACACGATGCTCGCGCCAAATTCCATCGCGGAGGTTTTCGCCTCGTGGAATGTGGGGTTGTACAGGCGCACTTCGAGGTTGGTGTGCGCGCTGGCAAGGCGGTCGAGCAGGGCGGTGTCGGTGAAGGAGAACAACTGGTCCGCGAGGATGCGCACCTTCACGCCGCGCCGCGCCGCCTGCAGCAGTTCGTTGAGCACCAGTTGGCCGGCGTCGTCCTGGTCCCAGATATAGGTCTGCACATCGATGGAGTGCTGCGCCGCGCGGATCAGGTTGAGCCGCGCCACCATCGCCGCTTCGCTGTCGTTGAGCAGCGTGACCACGTGCACCGGTTGCGCATCGGTGGAGTCGGCCATTGCCTCGCGCGCGGCATCCAGCAGCGGTGAGTCGATGGGGCAATGATCGGTGCGGACACAATCGAGCTGACGCTGGATGTCGGCGGCGACCACGGCATCCGCGCGCCGGATACGAGTCGGCGACACGCTGCATCCCGACAGCATCAGGATCGCAACGAGCAGTGCGGCAAGGGCGATCCAGCGCGGGTGCATCGCACCATGATACGGACTGGCTTCAGCGCGTGGCGTAATCGAGGCTGATCGACAGTCCAAGGTCTACCTTGTCCGATAGCGCGGTGCGGTGTCCGCTCATGCCAAAGTCGCTGCGCCGGATGGTGCCGCGCACGGCGATCACGCATAGCTGGGGTGCGGCCAGCGGGCAGCGCGATGGCAGCAATTCAAAATGCGCGGGCCGGGTGATGCCGCGCAAGGTCAGCGTGCCTTCCAGGTCACCACCCTTCTCCAGCATGGCTAGTGAAATGGGCTCGGACACGAAGCGGATCGAAGGAAAGTTCGACACATCGAAAAACTCCGGCGCCAGCACCCAGCGACGGATGCGGTCCGAGCTCATCTGGATGCTGTCCACCGTAATGTTGGCATCGACCACGGCGGTGTCGTGCAATGCGCTCAGCGTCACGTCGCCATCGATCTGTTCGAAGCGCCCGCTGATTTGACTCAGCCAGAACAGGCGCACGCCGAAGTCGGCGTGCGAACGTGCAGGGTCGATGCGGTAATCAGCGGCCTGGGCTGGCAGCGCGGCCAGCAGCAACATGGCCAGGCAGCCAGCGAACCGCCAGATCATGGGGACCAGAAGGCGTCCAGGCGGGCGTTGCCGGGTTCCAGTGCGCCGTCCAGGTGCAGCACTGCCAGGCCCGCCGGCGGCATGCCGCGGAATTCGTCCGAACGGCCTTCCACCAGCAAGGCCACCAGCCGTTCGATGCCCGGATTGTGGCCGACCAGCATCACAGTGCCGGCATCGCCATGCTGGTCGAGCAAGGCGAGCAACTCGCCCGGCGTGGCTTCGTAGATATCGTCGACAAATGTGGGCGCCGGTGCATGCTTCATGGCCGACAGCGCCAGTTCCGCGGTACCGCGGGTGCGCGCGCAAGGAGAGCACAGCACCCGGTCGGGCTTCACGCCATGCGAGGCCAACCATTTGCCGGCGGCCCGCGCCTCCTGCTCGCCGCGACCGCTCAGGCGCCGGCTCTGGTCGTCGCCTCCGGAAGTGGCGGGCTGGGCTTCGGCGTGTCGCAACAGGATGAGTTCGTGCATAGGTCTGGCTCCAAGATCTTGCCGCGCTGGAGGCAACGTGGCCGCGTGATTCATTGCTGGCGCTTAATCCAGCGCAGGAGGTGCTTCCAGTCCTCCTGGTGACTTCGGACGTTTTCCGAAGCGTAGTCAAAGATACCTTTGCCAAGTGCGCCCAACAGCACATATGCCTGACTGTCTCTCAACTGCGCCACGACGGGGAACGGTGCCTGTTCCGCCAGCCTTGTCATGGCATCCTGACTGGCGTTGGTCCATGGCTTGAGACGGTTGCCCACCAGACCGACGGGCAGCTTGCCGCGCTTGATGCGGTTCACTTGCTTGAGGTGTTCCAGGAAGTCGAACGTCGCGTCGAGGTCGAAGGTTGACGGCAGCACCGGCACCAGCACCACATCGGCCTTTTCCAGATAGGGTTCGAGGTCGCGCTCCTGCGAGCCGGCGGGCGTATCGATCAGCACGCGCTGGGTATCGGTGGGGATTTTTTCCAGCGCTTTGCGGCCGCCTTCCAGCGCCAGTACGCCAGGCACGTTATCCGGGCGTTGCGCAGCCCAGCGAAAGCCGGATTGCTGCCGATCGGCGTCCACGATGGCGGTGTGCTTGCCATCCTGCGCCCAGTGCGAGGCCAACTGGGTGACCAATGTGCTCTTGCCGCAACCGCCTTTGCTGCTTGCTACCAGTACCGTGAGCATGATGCTGCCCCTGTGTCCAAGCTTGGAACCAAGCCTACACGATGCCCGGGGCGGCGAGGCAAGCGTAATGGTCAGCTTGACTTGGTCGGCTCCCAGTCGGCCGGTGCATCGACGACGATGTTGTAGTCATGCAGGGCGGTGAGCATCAGGCTCATCTCGGTGCCACCCGAGCGGGCCAGCGACAGCAGATGCTGGGCGAGGGCCGTTTCACCCTGGGCGCGCGCCGCCAGTTGGGCGAAGCTCTTTACCTGCCACACCAGGTTGCGTCGGGCACGACGGGCGTCATCCTGCTGGGCCGGATCGTCGGCCAGCACTTCGCGCAGGTGCAGACCCAGCGAACGGGCCAGCGGGCTGGATCCCCATTCCAGAAGCTTGCCCAGCTTGAGGCAATCGGCCTTGAGCGCTGCGTCGTCGCTGCCTTCCTCGCACACTCGCGAGGTGGCCTGCAGGCCAGGCTGCGGTTGCGTTTCGGCCAGTCCGAATACCATCATCACCTGCACGCCAACCGCGCCGGTGGCCGACAGCGGATTGATCACCGCCGGTGGCGGCGGCAGCAGGGTGACGGTGGTAGCCAGCGCCTTGAGGCTGGTGCCGGTGTAGTCGTCATAGAGCTTGGCCGAGGCGGCCTTGGCCAGGTCTTCGCGGGCAGCGTCCTTCTTGTCGTCACGCATGTCCTGGCCCAGCTTGAGCAGCCACACGGCGGCGTTGTCCTGGGCCTGTACAACGAGCTTGTCCATGGCGTCGGTGTTGGGGCAGCCGTCGGCCTTGGCATCGCAGTCGCCGAGGCGTACCCAGTTGCTCCCCGGGCCGGCGTCGGGCGCCTGCGTGGCACGATCGATCAGGGCATGGAAGCTGTTGAAGTCGGGTTGGTCGGTGAGCGGCCGGGCCAGCAGCGCGCCGCCCAGCAGCGGGACGGAAGCGGCCTGGGGGGCGATGACGCTCACCAGGTCTTTCTGGAAGGCTAGCAGCGCCTGGCGGCGCGCAACTACTTGCGGGTCGACGCGCGAAGTGGTGGTGGCCTTGGTCTTGGCCGGTGGCGTAGCGGCGAGCGCCGGACCGGTCAAAGCGGCAAAAACGAGTCCGAGCACGAGCGGGAGCCGTCCAAGCATCGGGTCATCCTTTCCAAAGCGAAGCGGTCAGCATACCGTTCCCGCATTAAGCTCGCCTGATCCACCGGACGCGACGGGCAGGGAGAAAGTGTCCGGCCTTGCTAGCATGGCCGCTTCGCGACGCCCCGGGATGATGTTTCATCCTGCGCAGCACAGGAGACCAGTAGTGAACGATTTTTCTTTCTTGGCCGATGGCCGCGCCGCGCCGTGGTTTGTCGGTTGGGGCACGCTGGCCCTCATCAACGCAGGCCTGGCTCAGGGTAAAAACCGCAGTGGCTTGCTGTGGTTCCTGTTGTCCCTGGTATTTGGACCCCTCGCCACGCTGGTTCTGGTGCTGATGCCCAAGGCGCGCCAAACGCTGTTCTGAAACGAAAAAGCCCGCCGCCGTCGCCGGCAGCGGGCCCGATTTCAGGGGAACAGGTTTATTCGCCCAGCGCTTCGCGCATGAACTCCGGCATCGCCAGCGCACCCTTGTGGATGTCGGCGTTGTAGTAGCGGGTCGGGAAGTTCTTGCTGATGGCGCCGCGCTCGCGGAAGCCGGCCAGGTCACCACCCTTGCGAACCATCGTGCAACTCCACCAGCCGGTGGGGTAGCACGGCTGCGGGAACGGCAGCGTCTTGACTGCACTGAAGCCGGCGGTGCGCATGGCCGAGCGCATGGACTTGATCAGCTCCAGGTGCGCGATTGGCGATTCGGACTGCTGCACCAAAATGCCGCCGTGGCGCAGGGCCTTGTAGCAGCTGGCGTAGAAGGCGGCGTTGAACAGGCCTTCGGCCGGGCCGATCGGGTCGGTCGAGTCGACGATGATCAGGTCCAGCGACTCGGGCTCGGCCTCGGCCATGTACTTGATGCCGTCGATAAACAGCAGCTCGGCGCGCGGGTCGTTGTTGGACTCGCACAGCTCCGGGAAATACTGCTCGGCCAGACGCGTGACGCGCTCGTCGATCTCCACCTGCACCGCGTGCTCCACTTCCTCGTGCTTGAGCACTTCACGCAGCGTGCCGCAGTCACCGCCTCCGATGATCACCACGCGCTTGGCGCGCGCATGGGTGAACAGCGCCGGGTGGGTCATCATTTCGTGATAGAGGAAATTGTCGCGGCTGGTCAGCATCACGCAGCCGTCGATGACCATGAGATTGCCCCAGTCGGTGGTCTGGTAGATCTCGATGGTCTGGAACGGCGTTTTCTCGGCATGAAGCAGCTTCTCCACGCGATAACCGATGGAAGAGCCGGAGGCCTGGTGGGCTTCGGTGAACCAGCTGGGGTGCTGCGACATGGGAGCGTTCCTGACAAACGAGAGGGTCAAAGAGCGGGAATTGTAGCCGAACCCGCGTCGACATCCCGTTGTGAGGCGGCCTCGGCAGCCGGCACATTGTCACAAGAGGCCGTTACAATAGTCGTCTGGACCGCCGCGCAATGCTGCCCGCGGTCCGCCGAGTCAGCCCGGCCCCGCGGCGTGCGAGGCTTCCGGCCGGCTGACTTTGCATTCGTCAAGGCTCGCCGCTGCGACGACATGTTCAGGGTGTTACACGCCCGTTGCACAAGGAGCCCTCCATGTCGAAGCACTGGAACATCGATGCTGCCCGTCATACCTACGCCGTCCCGCACTGGAGCGACGGCTATGTGGATGTGAGCGCAGCTGGCCATATCGTGATGCGCCCGCACGGCGCCAACGGCCCGGCGCTGTCGCTGCCGGCCATCGTCGACCGCGCCCGCGCCGAAGGTCTGCGCCTGCCCTTGCTGGTGCGCTTTCCGGACATTCTTGCCGATCGTTTGAAGCGCCTGCAGAGCGCCTTCGCCAAGGCCATCGGCGAGTGGAACTACGCGGGCGGCTATACGGCCGTCTATCCGATCAAGGTGAACCAGCAACGCGGTGTGGCCGGCGAGCTGGTCGCTGCCGGCGAGCATGGCTTTGGCCTCGAAGCCGGCTCCAAGCCCGAGCTGATGGCAGTGCTGGCGATGGCACGCCCCGGCAGCATTGTGATCTGCAATGGCTACAAGGATCGCGAGTACGTGCGACTGGCGTTGATCGGGCTCAAGCTCGGTCTGCGCGTGCACATCGTGATCGAGAAGCTGTCCGAGCTTGACCACGTATTCTCCGAAGCGAAGGCGCTCAACGTCGAGCCGCTGCTCGGCGTGCGCGTGCGCCTGGCCTCCATCGGCGCCGGCAAGTGGCAGAACACCGGCGGCGACAAGGGCAAGTTCGGTCTTTCGCCCAGCCAGGTGCTGACCCTGGTGGAACGCCTCGACCAGGCCGGCCTCAAGCACACGCTGAAGCTGCAGCACTTCCACATGGGTTCGCAGATTTCCAACGTGCGCGACATCGCCAACGGCATGCGCGAGGCCACGCGCTACTTCGTGGAATTGAAGCGCATGGGCGTGCCGCTGGACATCGTCGACGTCGGCGGTGGCCTGGGCGTGGATTACGAAGGCTCGCGTTCGCGCAGCCACAACTCGATCAACTACTCGATCGAACAATACGCCGCCACCATCGTGCAATCGTTGGCCGAAGCGGTGGCCGAGGAAAATCTGCCCGCGCCGCACATCATCACCGAGGCTGGCCGCGCGATGACCGCGCATCACGCCGTGATGGTGGTGAACGTGACAGAAGTGGAACCGGTGCCGGAAGGGAACATTCCTTCCGCGCACGATCACGAGCCCGCCGTGCTGCGTCGTCTGCGCGAAACCTGGGCAGAACTGGACACGCGCCCCCCTTTGGAGCTGTTCCACGAAGCCCAGCATCACCTCGCCGAAGGCCAGACGCTGTACGCATTGGGCCAGCTCACGCTGGATGATCGCGCGCGACTGGACGACATGTACTACGCCATCGCCAACGAGGTGCGCAAACGTCTGCTACCGGCCGAGCGCTCGCATCGTCAGGCGCTCGATGAACTCGACGAGAAGCTGGTCGACAAGTACTTCGTCAATTTCTCGGTGTTCGAATCGGTGCCCGACATCTGGGCTATTGATCAGATCTTTCCCATCGCGCCGATCGCGCGTCTCGATGAAGAACCCACGCGTCGCGGCGTGATTGTCGACCTCACCTGCGATTCGGATGGGCGCATCGATGACTACGTCGATGCCGACGGCGTCGACGTGAGCCTGCCGCTGCATGCGCTGAAGGAAGACGAGAGTTATCGCCTTGGCATCTTCATGGTCGGCGCGTACCAGGAGACACTGGGCGACATCCACAATCTGTTCGGTGACACCGACGCGGTGAATGTGCGCGTGGATGGCGATTCGTATGTTTTCGCGCACAAGCGCCGTGGCGACACCACCGACCTGATGCTCGACTACGTCGGCTACGACCTCGAGGCGTTGCGTCGCAGCTATCACGAGCGTATTGCCGCGGCGGGCGTGCAGGGCGACGCTGCCGAGCAGCTGTTCGTCACCTTGAACGAAGGTTTGACTGGCTATACCTATCTATCCGAGGGCGTGCGCTGAGCGTGCGAGACGCCGCCGGTTTGCTGTTCTGCATCCCTGCGAAGGCAGGGATGCAGCGCCTCTCCGGCGCATGAAGTCACTGGATTCCTGCCTTCGCAGGAATGACGAATAGGCGGAGGCGCGTTCAAGCTGTCCATTGGTCGCATGGATGCGCGCCCAAGAGCTGTGCCAGCCTGTGTCGTCAACAACGATCAGGTAGCACAGCCCACAACCTGATTTCGTTTCTGCTTCCCCCGTTCCCCATCGATGCAGGAGTGGTTATGGCAAGTCTCGACGGCAAGGTGGCACTCATCACTGGCGCGGCCAGTGGCCTCGGCAAGGCGATTGCCGAGTTGTATGGAAAGAATGGTGCGGCGGTGGCCATCGCCGACATCAACCAGGCCGCGGCAGATGCCACGGCCAATGAGATCAACGCAGCCGGTGGCAAGGCCATTGGCATTGCGATGGACGTGACCGACGAAGCGGCCGTGAACGCCGGCACCGACAAGGTGGTGGCTGCGTTTGGCCATCTGGACATCCTGATCTCCAACGCCGGTGTGCAGATCATCAATCCGATCGAGCAGTTCGCCTTTGCCGACTGGAAGAAGATGCTCGCCATCCATCTCGACGGCGGCTTTCTCACCACCAAGGCCGCACTCCAGCACATGTACAAGGATGATCGCGGCGGCATCGTCATCTACATGGGTTCGGTGCATTCGCACGAAGCGTCCAAACTCAAGTCCGCTTACGTCACCGCCAAGCATGGCTTGTTGGGTCTCGCGCGCACGCTGGCGAAGGAAGGCGCGGCCCACAACGTGCGTTCGCACGTGATCTGTCCGGGTTTTGTGCGCACGCCGCTGGTGGAGAAGCAGATTCCCGAGCAGGCCAAGGAGCTTGGCATCAGCGAGGCCGACGTGATCAAGAACGTTATGCTGAAGGACACCGTGGACGGCGTGTTCACCACGGTCGAGGACATCGCGCAGACCGCGCTGTATCTCGCCGCGTTCCCTTCGGCCGCGCTGACCGGTCAGTCGATCGTGGTCAGCCACGGCTGGTACATGCAGTAAGCACGCATGGACGTTGCCAAGCACAACCCTTCGCCGGAAGCGTTCGCCAAAGCGATCAAGCGCGACTACCGCACCGTCGCCCTCGTATTGCAGGGTGGCGGTGCGCTGGGCGCTTACCAGGCCGGCGTGTACGAATCGCTGGACGCAGCCGGCATCCATCCCAACTGGATCGCCGGCATTTCCATCGGTGCGCTCAATGCCGCGATCATCGCGGGCAATCCGCCAAAGCATCGCGTCGAACGGCTCCGCGAGTTCTGGCAAACCATCTGCCGTCCGCCGCTGTTGCCGGTATGGCTCGCGCCGCCGCTCGATCCAGGAGCGTGGGAATTGCCGTGGCAGAACGGGCTGAGCGGCTGGGCCGCGTTGCGCGCGCTCGTCGAAGGACAGCCGGGCTTTTTCGTGCCGCGCCCGTTTCCGCTGCTGCCCTGGCGTGCATCGCCCACGACCGCGAGCTGGTACGACACCGCGCCGCTCAAGGAAACGCTGGAACGGTTAGTCGACTTCGACCGGATCAATCACAAAACCGCGATGCGAGTGTCGGTTGGTGCAGTGAACATTCGCACCGGCAACTTCGCCTATTTCGACAACACCGAAGGCGAGTTGCGGGTCGAGCATTTCATGGCGTCCGGCTCATTGCCGCCGGGTTTCCCGGCGACGGAGATCGACGGCGAGTTCTATTGGGATGGCGGCATGGTCTCCAATACGCCGCTGTACAAGGTGCTGTCGGATGCTTCAGGCCTCGACTCGCTGATCTTTCAGGTGGATCTGTGGAGTGCGCGCGGCGAAGTACCGCGCGACCTCGCCGAAGTGACGGCGCGTGCAAAAGACATCCAGTATTCAAGCCGCACGCGCCTGATCACCGAATTCATGGGGATGCGCCAGAAGCAGCAGCGCCTTCTCAATGAGCTGATGGCCCTGGTGCCGGAGGACCAGCGCAACGATCCGGCCTATCGTCGCGCCGAGATCTACGCCGGCGGAGCGTTGGTCAACCTGTTTCATCTGATTTATCGCAACAAGCCGTATGAACGGCACTACAAGGATTACGAGTTCAGCTTCGGCAGCATGCAGCAGCACTGGAAGAGCGGCACGGACGACATGCAGTGCACGCTGCGCGAGCCGCAATGGTTTGCACGGCCCGATGCGGAACACCCCTTCGTCACCCACGACGTTCATTGTGAAGACTGATCCACCAGGAATATCCATGACTCTCAAGGCAGCATTCATCGGACTCGGCGCCATGGGCACGCCGATGGCCGGACATCTCAAGGCCCGCGGTCTGTTGCATGCAGTGTCCAGTCGCACGCAGGCCAATGCCGATGCAGTGGCGAAGCAACTCGATGTGGCCGCGCCGTCGCTGGCGGAGATAGCAGCGCAGTGCGATGTGATCGCGCTGTGCGTCACTGCCGATGCCGACGTACTCGGCACCGTTGATGCGATCGCGCCGCACCTGAAGAAGGGCGCCATCGTGGTGGACCATTCCACCGTCGCGCCGGACACCGCCAAGCAGGCGGCGGCGCGTCTGTCCGCTGTCGGCGCGCACTTCCTCGATGCGCCGGTATCCGGCGGCGTGGAAGGTGCCAGGAACGGCAAGCTCTCGGTGATGGTCGGTGGCGATGCCGACGTGCTCGAACGCGCTCGCCCGGTGCTGGAAGCCTACGCACTGCGCGTCACGCACCTGGGTGACGTCGGCGCCGGCCAAGCCACCAAGGCGGTGAATCAGGTATTGGTCGCCGGTATCGCGCAGGGTGTGTGCGAAGGCCTTGCGCTGGCCGAAGCGCTCGGCCTCGATCCCGAACGTTTGCTGCCCACACTGGGCGCTGGCGCTGCCGGCAACTGGTTCCTCGAAAAGCGCGGCGCCACCATGCTGCGCAACGAGTTCAGCGTCGGCTTCAAGCTTGGCCTGCTGCACAAGGATCTGGGCATCGTGCGTCGTATCGCCGAAAGCGCCGGCACCAACCGCAGCGTGATCGAACGCTCGCTGGCCGACTACGCCGAACTGATGAGTCAGGGTTATGGCGACGACGATATCTCGGGGCTGATCCGGTTGAAGCGCAAGGGTTGAGCTTCCGCCCGACGCCACAAAAAAGGCCGCGCAATGCGCGGCCTTTTTCTTCCATGCGATGCGAGGACTGGCTTACTTGCCTTCCTTCAGCGCAATCGCATTGATGCCTGCCGAGGCGAGGCGCTGCTTGGCCCCTTCCAGTTCGGTGGCCGAATGGAACGGGCCCAGGCGCACGCGATTGTAGGTCTGGCCGTTGACGTTCACCGGCGACACATTGGCCACGAAACCCTGCATGGCGAGCTTGGCCTTCAGCGTCTCGGCATCGGCCGGACTCGGGAACGCGCCCACTTGTAACAGGTAACCGTTGGCGGTGGCAGGCGCCTGCGCCTTCACGGCGGACTCGGGAGCGGCGGTAACGGCTTCGGTAACGGCAGCCGGCGTGGGCTTCTGCGCTGAGGCCTGCTGCTGGGCCGCCTGTGCTTGCGCGGCCTGCTGGGCCGCCTGCTGCTTTTGCTGCTGCTCGGCCTTGGCCTGTGCGCTGATCACCGCATCGGGAATCCGCACTTCTTTCTCCGACAGCACGGAATAGAAGTCGTATTGCGGCTTTTTCGGGGTCGGCGCGCTGTCGTTGGCCGAGGTCGATTCGGTGCCGGCGGCACCCGCATCGCTGCCGTGCTGTGCGGTGGCCTGGGCGTTCGGCTGGGGGCCGTCGCTGGCGTGCGGCGCCATCGGCAGATGTCCGCGCATGGCGAACATCAACACGGCACCGATCAGGATGCCGATGACAGCCCAACCCCAACCCGGCATGCCACCGCTGCTATTGCGGACGGCTTGCCGACCTTTGCCCTTGCGTGCTGCCATTTACATGCTCTCCGGGGCGCTCAAGCCCAGCAAATCAAGACCATTCTTCAGAACCTGGCGCGTCGCCACGATCAGCGCGAGGCGGGCGTCGCGCAGGTTCGCATCGTCCACCAGGAACTGGTGCGAGTTGTAGTAGGTGTGGAACGCGTTCGCCAGCTCGCGCAGCCAGGAGGCGACCAGGTGCGGCTCCAGGTTCGCCGCGGCGGTCTCGACCAGCTCCGGATACTTGGAAAGCTCGGTCAACAGGATCTGCTCGTGCTCGTTGTCCAGGCGCACCAGTTGCGCCAGACCATTTTGCAGATCGAAGGTGAACCCTTTCTCGCCAGCCTGACGCAGCACGCTGCACACGCGCGCATGGGCGTACTGGATGTAGTAGACCGGGTTGTCGTTGCTCTGCGAGCGGGCCAGGTCGATGTCGAACACCAGTTGCGAGTCGGCCTTGCGCGCGATGAGGAAGTAGCGCGTGGCGTCGCGGCCGGCTTCCTCGATGAGATCGCGCAGGGTCAGGTAGCTGCCGGCACGCTTGGACAGCTTCACTTCCTCGCCGCCGCGCATCACCGTCACCATCTGGTACAGCACGTAGTTCGGCCAGCCTTTGGGAATGCCGGTATCGAGCGCCTGCAGGCCGGCTTTCACGCGGGCCAGCGAACCATGGTGATCGGAGCCGAGCACCGTCACAGCGTTCACGTAGCCGCGCTGCCACTTGGACAGGTGATAGGCCACGTCCGGCACGAAATAGGTGTACGTGCCGTCGGACTTGCGCATCACGCGGTCCTTGTCGTCACCGAAATCGGTGGAACGAAGCCACAGCGCGCCGCCTTCCTCGTAGGTGTGGCCGTGGGCGATCAGTTCGCGCACGGTCTCTTCCACCTTGTGCTCGGTATAGAGCGAGGACTCCAGGAAATAGGTGTCGAAACCGACGCCGAAGGCCTTCAGGTCCAGGTCCTGCTCGCGGCGCAGGTAAGCCACGGCGAAGTGGCGGATGGCTTCGAGGTCGTCCGGATTCTTGGCACCGACCACCACGTGGCTTTCCACATCCACGCTGTCGCCCGCCAGATAGCCCTTGGCCACGTCGGCAATGTAGTCGCCACGGTAGCCGTCTTCGGGCCAGCCGGCGTCGTTCGGCGACAGGCCCTTCACACGCGCCTGCACCGAGATGGACAGGTTGTGGATCTGCACGCCGGCGTCGTTGTAGTAGAACTCGCGCTTCACCTTCCAGCCGGCGGCGTCGAGCAGGCGCGCCAGGCAGTCGCCCAGCACCGCGTTACGGCCGTGGCCCACGTGCAGAGGGCCGGTCGGGTTGGCCGAAACGAACTCCACGCCCGCCGTCACGCCGTTG
The DNA here is from genome assembly GCF_057787755.1 of Dyella sp. OK584. NCBI lineage: Bacteria > Pseudomonadati > Pseudomonadota > Gammaproteobacteria > Lysobacterales > Rhodanobacteraceae > Dyella > Dyella sp. OK584. Next base: position 953,664 of record NZ_CM173542.1, on the reverse strand, counting down.
CCGCTGTTGCCGCGGCCATACACGTCGCCTTCGGCCATGATGCGGCGCACTTCGTCGTGGTAGGCGCCGGGCGCCAGGAAGAAGTTGATGAAGCCTGGGCCGGCGATCTCCACCTTGCCCACCAAGGTGTTGGCGGGCAGGGCAGCCACGAGCTTCTCGGCCAGATCGCGCGGCTTGGCGCGCGCCGGCTTGGCCAGCAGCATGGCGGCGTTGGCGGCGAAATCACCGTGTTCGCGGCTGCGCGCTCGCTCGATCACGAAGTGGGGCACTTCGAGGTCGGCGGGTAGGGTGGAGTCATTCTGCAGGGTACGAATGGCCTGCAGCAGCAGTTCGCGCAGCTGTTCTTTCACGGCGTTGGTCTGGCGACGATGGAACCCGTAATGCTAACAGACCGACGCTGGGGGAACCGGCTATCCGCCATGGCTGGAGGCGTGCTGCGCTGCGGGGGAGAAATCTGTGGATAACTCTGTGGGGAATCGCCGGTCCCCCGAAGGGCAGTCCGCCTATTTCCCGGCGGAAATCGTATTGTCATGAAAAATATCGTTTCAGATCATATGATTATGACGTACATCTAAATGTGATGAGAGCTATCCATCGGAACTGGGCGTCGCAGGCCGAATGTGCATAAGTGTTTGAGCCTCATCATCGAGCACCGGCGCGCCGAGACCGCCAACCCACGTCATGCGTCTGTCATGCGGCACTGCCACACTTCTCCTGGTCCCCCCGGCACCTCCCCGCTGATGGGGACGGGAGACTGCCGTTTCTCTCTATCTCTCCCCACAAACGGCCAAACGGCGCGGATCTCCCCCCGCGCCGTTGTTCTTTTCGCGTTCCGCTACGTCAGAGCAGGCCCAGTGCCGCCATCGACACCGGCTCCCCGCTGCCGATCACCAGATGATCGAGCACCCGCACTCCAACCAGCTGCAGGGCGTCGCGCAGTTCGCGGGTAATGGCGCGATCGGCAGGGCTGGGTTCGGCCACGCCCGATGGATGGTTGTGGGCAAAGATAACGGCCGAAGCGTTGTGCCGGAGGCAGGCGCGTACCACCTCGCGTGGGTGGACGCTGGCGCCATCCACAGTGCCGCGGAACAGTTCCTCGAACGCCAGCACGCGGTGGCGGTTGTCCAGGAACAGGCAGCCAAAGACTTCGTAAGGCAGGTGGCGCAACTGGGCTCGCAGGTAGTCGCCGCTGTCGCGCGGATTACCCAGGGTAGGGCGCTCGGCGAGTTGTTCGGCGAGCGAGCGACGGGCCAGCTCGAGCGCGGCGATCAGGCGCGCGCGCTTGGCCGGGCCGATGCCGCGCAGCCGCACGGCGCCGGCGGGGTCGGCCAACAGCGCGCCCAGGCCGCCGCTAACGCCGATCAGTTCCCGACCAAGGGCAATGGCATCCTTGCCGGGCACGCCGCTGCCTAGCAGCACGGCGATCAGTTCGGCGTCGGACAGCGCTCCACAACCGCGTGCCAGCAGTTTTTCCCGGGGTCGTTCCAGCTCAGGCCATTCACGGATGCTCATCCGCACAGGCTGCCGGTCCAGCGGCCGGGTGCCCATCGGAAAGTTGCCGCGTGTCGGGTCGGCGATCGCGCCAGTTGCTCGTGAGGTCGAGCTGGTCAGCCAGCCGCAGCAGGCAGTCGCGCCGCGAATTCAGCAGATATCCAGTCAATGAACACTCGCACGCGCGGCGAGAGCTGCCGGTTCTGCGGATAGAGCACGTACACGGGCGTTGGCGACGGCGGGTAATTCGGCAGCACCTCGACCAGCGTGCCGCCGGCAAGGTCGGGTTGCACGCGATAGCGAGGCACCTGGATCAGCCCCAGACCCTGCTGCGCGGCCGCGACATAGAGCTCTGCGCCCGCCACGCTCACCGTGAGCGGCAAAGTGAGGTGACGCAACGAGCCGTCGAACATGAATTCCAGAGGAAGCACGCTGCCGGTGGCGGAGGAAACAAAGCCGACCATGTGATGCGACGCCAGGTCGTCTGGCGCCTGCGGCATGCCGTAACGCGCCAGATAGGCCGGGCTGGCAAACGTCCCTTCCGGCAGCGTGGCGATTTGTCGGCCGATCATGCTGCTGTCGGTGGGTTTGCCCACGCGTAGCACGCAATCGACGCCCTCGCGCACCAGGTCGACATAACGGTCGCCTTCGCCGATGCGCAGCTGGATATCGGGATAACGCTCAAGAAAGCCGGGCAGGCCGGGCATCATGAAATGCCGGGCCAGCGTGCCATGGACATCCACACGCAGCAGGCCGCTAGGGCGGGCACCAGTGAACGCGGCCTCGGCCTCCTCGATCTCGGCCAGGATGGCCAGACAGCGCTGGTAGTAGGCCTCGCCGTCGAGGGTTGGCCGCACCTGGCGCGTGGTGCGTTCCAGCAGCCGGACGCCCAGTCGCGCCTCCAGCCGTTTCACCACGTCGGTGACGGTGGAGCGGGGCAGCTCCAGGTCCTGTGCTGCCATCGTGAAGCTGCGTCGCTCCACGATGCGGGCGAACAGCTGCATGGCGTCGACCTTGTCCACGGCATTGTTCCTGTTATCCGAATGATGTTGCCGGATTTCAGCAGATTATCCGCTAAAGGGAAAAGTCCATCCTTTGAACACACCGGCATCAGGCCGGGCCTTTCAGAGGATGCTTCCCATGTCAGCCACTACTTCCAAGGTCGCCATCGTCACCGGCGCTTCCCGCGGCATCGGTGCCGCCATTGCCGAACGCCTGGCCCGTGACGGCTTTACGGTCGTCATCAACTACTCCGGCGAGGCGGCTTCGGCTGAGGCGCTGGCCAGCAAGATCGAGGCTGCCGGCGGCCGTGCCGTCACGGCCCAGGCCGATGTGGCCGATCCGGCCGCGGTGCGCCACATGTTCGACGCGGCCGAAACCGCGTTCGGTGGTGTCGATGTACTGGTCAACAACGCCGGCATCATGCAGCTGGCGCCGCTGACCGACAGCGACGACGCGTTGTTCGACCGCACCATCGCGGTGAATCTCAAGGGCACCTTCAACACCCTGCGCGAAGCCGGCAAGCGCCTGCGCGCGGACGGCCGCATCGTCAATTTCTCCACCAGCGTGGTCGGCCTCAACTTTCCTACTTATGGCGTCTATGTCGCCACCAAGGCGGCCGTCGAAGCCCTGACGCACGTGATGTCGAAGGAACTGCGCGGCCGCTCCATCACGGTGAATGCGGTGGCGCCGGGGCCGACCGCGACCGACCTGTTCCTCAAGGGCAAAACACCGGAAGCGATCGACCAGCTAGCGAAAGCCGCTCCACTCGAGCGTCTGGGCAAGCCCGAAGACATCGCCAGCGTCGTGTCCTTTCTCGCCGGCCCGGACGGCGCCTGGGTGAACGGCCAGGTGCTGCGTGCCAACGGTGGCCTCGTCTGACTTTTCCTCTTTACGGGCGGTGCTGTTGAGCGCCGCCGCGCTCCCCCGGAGATCCCCTCATGAACAACATCATAGTGATTACTGGTGCGTCCAGCGGCTTTGGCCTGATGACGGCGCGCGCCCTTGCCCATGCGGGCCATACGGTTTATGCCGGCATGCGCGAAACGGCAGGACGCAACGCTGCTCGCGTCACCGAGATGCAGCAGTACGCGAGCGAGCACGGTATCGATCTGCGCGCTATCGAGATGGACGTGGCTTCGCAGGCATCGGTCGACACCGCCATCGCGCAAATCATCGCCGCGCATGGTCGCCTGGACGTGGTCGTGCACAACGCCGGGCACATGTCCTACGGGCCGGCCGAAGCCTTTACGCCTGAGCAGTTCGCCGCGCTCTATGACGTCAACGTGCTGAGCACGCAGCGGGTGAACCGCGCTGCGCTGCCGCAGCTGCGCAAGCAAGGTCGCGGCCTCGTGGTGTGGGTGTCTTCGAGCAGCACGCGCGGTGGCACGCCCCCGTATCTCTCGCCGTACTTCGCCGCCAAAGCGGGCATGGATGCGCTGGCGGTAAGCTATGCAGGCGAACTGGCACGCTGGGGTATCGAGACATCCATCGTTGTGCCCGGCGCGTTCACCCAAGGCACCAACCATTTCGCCCATGCCGGTGCGCCGGCGGACGAAGCCGTCGCGAAAGCGTATGCGGAAGGTCCGACGTCCGATTTCAGCGAAGTGGCCCTCAAGGGACTGGCTGCGCTGGAACCGGAAGATGCCGATCCCCAGGCGGTGGCCGACGCCATCGTGACCGTGGTCGACACGCCGTTCGGCAAACGTCCGTTCCGCGTGCATATCGATCCCTCGCAGGACGGCGCCGAGATCGTCAATGGCATGGCTGATCGCGTGCGAGCAGAGCTGCTGCGACGCATCGGGCTGGAGGATATTCTCCGACCGCGCGTTGTGGTCTGAAGACGGCGACGGTGTAGCCCCTTTCCCGTCGGCGAACGAAGGAAGTCCCCGTGGGACCGGCACCTTCTCCCGGGGGGAGAAGGACTCCATGGGTGGCGCGCTATCACGGCGCCCCGCATCACCGAGCCAGCCTGACGATTCCGGTAAGCTACGGGCCATAACGTTTGTCAGGCCCATACCATGAGTCTTGCCCAACGCCGCATCCTGCTGGGCGTATCCGGCGGCATCGCTGCCTACAAGTCCTGCGAACTGGTCCGTCGCCTGCGCGATCTCGATGCCGAGGTGCGCGTGGTGATGACCGAAGGCGCCACGCATTTCGTCAGCGCCACCACCTTCCAGGCGTTGTCCGGCCAGCCCGTGCGTATGAGCCTGTGGGACGCCGAGGCCGAGGCGGCGATGGGCCATATCGAACTGGCGCGCTGGGCCGAGCGCATCATCATTGCTCCCGCCAGCGCCGACCTGATCGCCCGCCTCGCCCATGGCATGGCCAACGATTTGCTCACCACGGTTTGCCTGGCCAGCGCCGCGCCTGTGTATGTGGCGCCGGCGATGAACCAGCAGATGTGGGCACACCCCGCCGTGCAAGCCAATGTCGATACGCTGCGGCAGCGCGGTGTGCACCTTCTCGGTCCCGCGTCCGGTGACCAGGCCTGCGGCGACATTGGATCGGGCCGCATGCTCGAACCGATGGAATTGCGCGAGGCCATGGTCGCCTCGTTCGGCAACCCGGTACTTCGCGGGCTGACGGTGGTGGTGAGCGCGGGCCCGACCTATGAGGACATCGACCCGGTCCGCTTCATCGGCAATCGCAGTTCGGGCCGCATGGGCTTTGCCGTGGCCGAGGCCGCCGCGCATGCCGGTGCAGACGTCACCCTGATCGCGGGACCCGTGAGCCTAGCCACACCGCAGGGCATCGCGCGTCGCATCGATGTGCGCAGCGCCGCGCAGATGCGCGATGCGGTGGTGACCGCTACGGCGAATGCAGACATCTATATCGGCGCCGCTGCCGTGGGCGACTACCGCCCCGCCGAAGTGGCCGACCACAAGCTCAAGAAGCACGACGGTGCCGCGCTGGAGCTGAGCCTGGCCGAGAATCCGGACATTCTCGCCACGCTTGCCGCGCAAACCGTGCGCCCCTTCTTGGTCGGATTCGCCGCGGAAACGCATGATGTGGAGCGATACGCGCGCGAAAAACTCACGCGCAAGGGACTGGACATGATTGCCGCCAACCAGGTTGGCGGCGGCCTCGGCTTCGAGGCTGCCGACAACGCACTCACGCTATATGGGCCTGAAGGGACCATCGAACTGCCGCGCGCGTCCAAGACCGAGCTGGCGCATCAACTCGTCGCCAAGGTGGCCGAGCGTTACCGGGCGGTGCGTGGATGATCGATGTCGAGCTGAAAGTCCTCGATCCGCGCTTGGGCAACAGCATTCCCCTGCCGGAACCGGCCACCGTCGGCAGCGCCGGCATGGATCTGCGCGCTGCCATCGAGGCCCCGCTGACCTTGCAGCCTGGCGAAAGCTCGCTGGTGCCCAGCGGCATGGCCATCCATATCGGCGACCCGGGCTGGTGCGCGCTGATCGTGCCGCGCTCCGGGCTGGGACATAAGCATGGCTTGGTGATGGGCAACCTGGTCGGCGTCATTGATGCCGACTACCAGGGCCCGCTGATGATTTCATGCTGGAACCGCGGTACGCAGCCTTACACCATCGCGGTAGGCGATCGCATCGCCCAGCTGCTGCTGGTGCCGGTGGCGCAGGCGCGGCTGAAGGTGGTGCAGGAGTTCGCGCCGTCGCAGAGGGGCGAGGGCGGGTTCGGTTCGACCGGAGTCAACTAGGCACGAAGCGTGGGCGCCACGGCGTCCACGCTTCATGCCAGATAACCTGTGCGGGGACAGGGCATGGCCAAAATCATGAGCATCGAAGGACGATCGCTCGCTACAACTCACGACTGGCGACGCCTGTTGCCACTGGCGGCGGGCACCTTGCTGCTGCTGGCGGGGCTGGCTTGCCTTTGGCAGACCTGGCTGATCGCTGACGAGAACAACGCCATCGAGCGCGTGCATGCCGCGCAGAAGCAGGCCGTCGAAGAACTGACTGCGGAAATCGCCAGCCAGCGCGGCCGGGTGGATGCGGCCGTGCGCACGGTCGACCAGGCGGCCCTGGTGGCCGATCCCGCCCAAGGCACGGCGACGTTGCGGCCGCTGATTCCGCAGGCGCTGGCGGTGGAGACCTACAGCGGCAGCCTCGACGAAGTGCTGCATGCCAACTACCGCTTGTTTGGCTATGGCAAGGCCGCGCAACTAATGGCTGCACAGAGCGCGGATGGCAAGCCGCTGGCGCAGACCGTGCCCGGCACCAAGGGCGGCCGCATACTCAGCTTGGTGGTGCCGGTCGGTCAGCCAGCGCACCCGCAGGCGTGGGTATGGGTGGCGCTGCCGTTCGCGCCGCTGCAGGAGCGTTTTGAATCCATTCCGACGGCCGGCGGGAGACTGGAGCTTCGCCAGGGTGACGATCGCGGCGATCTGCGCCTGCTGGCCAACGGAAGCCCGGCCGCGGAACGCGAATCGACTGGGGTGGCAGTGGGTGACAGCACGCTCAGCGTGGTGGCGGCCTTGCCGCGAGCCTATATCGTGCTGCCGCGCATCTGGCCACTGACTGCCCTGTTGGGGCTGCTATGCCTTGGAGCCGGCTTGTACTTCTTGTGGCTACGGAATCGCCCGCGCCGCTTGAAATCTATGGAAGTTGAGGAACCTGTTTTGTCCGATTTGCTCGAAGCCGCACCTCAAGCAGCCAAGCCCGCAGCGCCGACCCGCGTTGCCGCGGCCGCCAAGGCCACGCCTGCCGAGCCGGTGAAGGTCGATCCCACCATCTTCCGCGCCTATGACGTGCGCGGCGTGGTCGGCAAGTCGTTGAACAAGGACGTGGCGCGCCTGCTGGGTCACGCCATCGGCACGGTGATGCGCGAGAAAGGCTTGCCGGAGATCGTGGTGGGCCGCGATGGCCGCCTGTCCGGCCCGGAACTCGCGGGCGCGCTGTCCGATGGACTGCGCGAGGCTGGCATCGATGTCATTGACGTGGGTGCCGTGCCCACGCCGGTCGTCTACTACGCCGCCTACCGTTTCAACACTGGCTGTGGCGTAGCGGTTACCGGCAGCCACAACCCGCCGGACTACAACGGCTTCAAGATCGTGGTGGGTGGCGAGACGCTGGCGGAAGGCGCCATCCAGGATCTGTACCAGCGCATTGCCAGCAACCAGTTGGAGCGTGGCGGCAAGGGCAATCTGCGGTACGTGGACGTGGTGCCCGATTACATCGACCGCATTACCTCTGACGTGCAGGCCGAGCGTCGCCTCAAGATCGTGGTCGATTGCGGCAACGGTATCCCGGGCGCCGTGGCGCCACAGGTGCTCGAGGGCATCGGTTGCGAGGTGATCCCCCTCTACTGCGAAGTGGACGGCACCTTTCCCAACCACCATCCCGACCCGTCCGATCCACACAACCTGGAAGACCTGATCTTCGCGGTGAAGCAGACCGGTGCGGATCTGGGCATAGCCTTCGATGGCGATGGCGACCGCCTCGGCGTGGTCACCAAGGAAGGCGAGATCATCTTCCCCGACCGCACGCTCATGCTGTTTGCGCGCGACGTGTTGTCGCGCCAGCCGGGCGCCACGGTCATCTACGACGTGAAATGCACGGGGCATCTCAAGGGCCAGATCCTGGACGCCGGCGGCAGCCCGCTGATGTGGCGCACCGGTCACTCGCTGATCAAGGCCAAGATGCGTGAAACCGGCTCGGAGCTGGCCGGTGAAATGAGCGGCCACTTCTTCTTCAAGGAGCGCTGGTACGGTTTCGACGACGGCATTTACGCCGGCGCGCGCCTGATGGAAATCCTCGCCGGCGATCTGGAAGAACGCACACCGGAAGAGATCTTCGCCACCTGCCCGAAGGGCGTGTCCACGCCCGAGCTCAAGGTGGAGATGGCCGAGGGCGAGCACTACCGTTTCATCGAGAAGTTCCGCCAAAAGGCGAGCTTCGGCGACGCCACACTCACCACCATCGACGGCGTGCGCGCCGATTGGTCGGACGGCTGGGGGCTGGTGCGACCGTCCAACACCACGCCCATCCTGGTGTTGCGCTTTGATGCCGACAGCGAGGCCGCGCTCAAGCGCATACAGAAGGTGTTCCGGGACCAGCTGCTCGCGGTCGATCCGTCCCTGAAGCTGCCGTTCTGAAAAAAAGGCCACGATGTATTCGTGGCCTCGTTGCTCCAGTGGCTGGATGCTCGCTTGTCATGTCGGCGGGAGCCGGGATGACAGGTGACGACGGGGCTTACTGCCCCTGCCGCTCCTTCTCCGCCGCCACTTTCAGCTCCCGGTAATGCTGCAGGTCCCGCACATTTTTCTGTTCGGCCGCATCGCGCGCCGTTAGCTCACGGTCCAACACGCTGCGCTGCTTGGCCACGACATCGCGCTGCTTGGTGATGCTGTCGTTGAGGAACTTCGGCACCGGCTGTTTGGCGCGCTCCAGGTCACCTGCGCGGGTGAGCAGATCGGTGAGCGCCTTCTCCTGGCTTTGCAGATTGATCTTCGTGGTATGGATCTGCTGGTCGATGTTGTCCAGGCCCTGCTGCTGGGAGGCCTTATAGCCTTCCTCGGTGGGATACGCAGCAAGCATCTGCGCGTCGCCGCGTGCCCGCTCTTGTGCGGCACGCTGCTGGGCAGCTTGCTGATCCGCCAGCTTCTGCGCGGCGGCACGCTCCTCCGGATTGAGCTGGCGGTCGACGTGCTGCACGATCAGGCCGCGATCATTGACCAGGTCGTAGCCGTATTTCAGCGCATCGGACGTGAGGCTGTCGCTGTAGTGCGGCAGGCCAGTGGCGTCCTTCCAGCGATAGCGGTAGCTGCTGGCCGAGTTCTTCTGTGCCTGCGCATGTACGCCGGCAGTCAGCGCAAGCATCGCGATGACAAAAAATGTTTTACGCATGGAATTCCCCCTTTTCGGCGGAAGTATAGCCGGCGTCCCTATGACACCCGTGACGTTGCCAGGGTGCCACGATCGCCGGTGTGATCGGTTTCGCTAAGGCCAACCGCGCCTCAGACACTCACGCCGTACTGCGCGCGATACGCCACCAGTCGCGAGTGCTCGGCGGCCAACTCAGGCCGCTCGCCGGCATAGGTCAGAACGTCGCCCAGGCTGGTGATGGCAATCACGGGAATGCCGTACTCGGCAGTCACTTCCTGTGCAGCGGACAAATGGCCCTGGCCACGCTCCTGGCGGTCCAATGCGATGAGCACGCCGGCGGGCGTGGCACCCTGGGCGCGGATCAGCGCGAGCGACTCGCGCACCGCCGTGCCGGCCGTCATCACATCGTCCACGATCAGCACGCGCCCTTTCAGCGGTGCGCCCACCAGTACGCCACCTTCGCCATGATCCTTCGCCTCCTTGCGGTTGTATGCCCAAGGCAGGTCGCGGCTGTGCTGGTCGGCAAGCGCGATGGCGGTAGCGGCGGCGAGCGCTATGCCCTTGTAGGCCGGGCCGAACAGCATGTCGACGTCGATACCCGAGTTCACCACGGCAGCGGCATAGGCGCGACCGAGCTGCGCCAGTGCGGCGCCGGAATCGATCCGGCCCATGTTGAAGAAATACGGGCTCTGACGGCCGGATTTGAGCGTGAAATCGCCAAAACGCAGCACTTCGCGCTGCAAGGTGAGTTCGATGAAGTCGCGCTGGTAATCGTGCACAGGGAATCTCTCGATGGGCAGGTCAGTCGGCGAGGGCGCGCACCATCAGGTGCTGCGGCCCGGAAGGCCCACCATGGTACAACTCGCCGGTATCCGCGAAGCCCGCGCGACGGTAGAGCGCGAGGCCCGCGGTGTTGCGACTGTTCACAGTGAGCGCGAGGTCTCGCGCCGCCGGGTGTCGCAGCGAAAGATCAGCCAGGACAGCGGCCAATGCGCGCGCGCCCAGGCCGCGGCCTTGCCACCGGGCATCGATGAAGAAGGCACGCAGCCCCAGTGTGGGCCGATCAAAATCCCGTCCGGCGATGCAGCGCGGCTGCGTTTCGATGCGGTAGAAACCGATCGGAGCGCCGTCACACAGGATGGCCATAGCTTCGCTTCCATGGCAGCTCTCCGCATCGGCCAGCAAATCGGCGATGGCGCCAACATATTGCTGCTGCGCTTCGTGCACGTTCAGCTGCAGCAGCGCGGGCCGAATCGCGGTATCGACCCTCGCAACTTGTATGTCGGGCGGCATGGACATGGTTGCTATGATGGCGCATCGACTGAAGTTAAGGCATCCCTAAGCATGCGCATCATCAGCCTCAACGCCAACGGTATCCGTTCCGCCGCCAGCAAGGGCGTGTTCGAATGGCTGCGCCATCAGAAGGCCGACGTGGTCTGCCTGCAGGAAACCAAGGCGCAGGAAGACCAGCTCAGCGATCCCATGTTCCGCCCCGATGGACACCACTGCTTCTATCGGGACGCCACCAGCAAGAAGGGCTACAGCGGCGTGGCCATCTACGCCAAGCGCGAGCCGGACAAGGTGCTCACTGAGCTGGGCTGGGACGAGTTCGACAACGAAGGTCGCTACATCGAGGCGCGCTTCGGCAACCTGAGCGTGGTATCGCTGTATGTGCCCTCCGGTTCGTCCGGAGATGAGCGTCAGCAGTTCAAGTTCAAGGTGATGGACTGGCTCACGCCGATCTTCGACAAATGGCTAAAGAGCGGCCGTGACTACGTGCTGTGCGGCGACTGGAACATCGTGCGCAGCGAGCTGGACATCAAGAACTGGCGCTCCAACCAGAAGAACTCCGGCTGCCTGCCGGAAGAACGCGCATGGCTTAATGATCTGGTGGACAAGCGCGGTTGGGTCGACAGCTTCCGCACCATCAAGCCCGAAGCGGTGGAATACACCTGGTGGTCCAATCGCGGCAACGCGCGTGCCAACAACGTGGGGTGGCGCATCGACTACCAGATCGCGACGCCGTCGCTGCGCGAGCGCCTGAAGCACTGTTCCGTCTATCGCGACGAACGTTTCTCAGACCACGCGCCGTTTACGGTCGACTATGCCGAATAAGGCTCCGCCGGCTGCGAAGCCGGCCAAAGTCTCGGTGTGGCATGCCTTCACGCAGCCCGCTGCGTGGACGATGTTTCTGCTCGGCTTTTCATCCGGATTGCCGTTCCTGCTGGTGGCCGGCACCTTGGCCTACTGGCTCAAGGAAAAGGGCATCGAGCTCAAAGACATCACCATGATCGCGAGCGCGGGCCTCACTTACGCGTTCAAGTTCCTGTGGGCACCGCTGCTCGATCACTGGCGTTTGCCGGGCTTCAGGCGACTGGGACAGCGGCGCGGATGGCTGTTGCTCGCGCAACTTGGCGTCGTCGTCGGCCTGATCGGCATGGCGCTGCTGACGCCGACGCAGTTGGTGCCGTTCGTCGCAGCGACGCTGATGGTGGCTTTCTTCGGGGCGACGCAAGACATTGCCGTCGATGCGTATCGCATCGAAATTGCGCCGACGTCCGATCAGGGCGCGCTCGTGGCGACCTATGCGCTGGGCTATCGCATCGCGCTGATTGTGGCGGGGGCGGTCGCACTGATCCTGGCCGACCACATGCCTTGGCAGCAGGTCTATCTGCTCCTCGCGCTTGCCATGATCGTGCCGATCGCCACCACCTTGTGGGCTGCCGAGCCGCAGGTGGAGCGCGTCGCGCCGCAGAACTGGCGTCAGGCGATGCGGGAGAGCGTGATCGATCCCTTCGCGGATTTCTTCCGCCGCTACGGTTGGCACCTGGCCGGCGTGACGTTGCTGTTCATCCTGCTGTTCAAGATTCCCGAGCAAGCCACCATCGGCGGCGTGATGAGCCCGTTCTATCGCGACATGGGTTTCACCAAGACGCAGATCGGCACCATCACCAAGATCTACGGCATCTGGATCGGCATCGTCGGCGCCTTCGTCGGCGGCGCTGCCGTGGCGCGCTGGGGCGCCTGGCGCACTCTTGGGGTGTCGATCGTGCTGGCGGGCGTCAGCAACCTGCTTTACCTATGGTTGATCGATCATCCGGGCAACCTGCTGGTACTCACCCTCGTAATCTCCAGCGACAACTTCACGTTGGGTGTTCTGGGGCCGCCGACGGTGGCTTTCCTTTCCTCGCTGGTCAGTCGCCAGCATACTGCCACCCAGTACGCCTTGCTCAGCTCAATGGTGAACCTTCCGGGCAAATTGCTTGGCTTCTTCGCAGGCGGCATTGCGGAAGCCGCAGGTTACCGGGGCTTTTTCGTCCTTACGGTTGTATCGGTGCTTCCGGCTGGCCTGCTGTTCCTTTATCTGTGGCGCTGGTTTGGCCAGCGCGAACCAGCCGACGAGCGCGCGCCTGCCACCTGATGCGGGGCCGGCAAATCAGCCAAGCGGTCGATGGTCCCACGCCCGGCCCTGTGCAAAGATAACCAGCACAGGGGGCCTATGACTGTGGAAGGGGGAGTCCGTGCCGGACCTCGTCATACGCCATATAGACAGCCTCATGGCCGAGCGCATCAAGGCGCTGGCCAAGGAGCGACAGTGGTCGATCAATGATGTGGTGCTGCACGCACTACGTCATGGCCTTGGTATGGCTTCAACCAATCTGTTTGCCGAGACCATGCTCGACCCCGGCGAACTCACGACCTTGGCCGGCCAGTGGGACGCCAAGGAAAAGGCCGCGTTTCACGAAGCCGTCCAGGCGCTTTCGCGCACCGCGCCGACGCAATTGGCACCAGGCAGCCTGACGCTGGGTGATGAAAGCTAACGTGGCGCGGGATAAACCGCGCCGAGCACGCGAGGTCCGCGCGCACCGGTGACCGCTGGCAGGTTGCCGGGCAGACCAAGCAATCGCTGCCGTGCCAGCCAGGCGAATGCGGTTGCCTCAAGGTAGTCGGGGTCGACGCCGTATTCGGCAGTGCTCGCCAGTACTCGCGACCCAAGCAATTCACTGAGCCGCCTCATCAATACGCGGTTGTGCACACCACCTCCGCAGGCAAGCACGTCGACGGCCGCCTTGGCACGGCGATCAATCGCGTCAGCCACGCTGCGCGCCGACAGTTCAAGCAACGTTGCCTGCACATCGGCCGGCGCCAGCGACTGCACGCGCCCGTGAGATTCCAGCCAAGCCAAGTGGAAGTGCTCGCGCCCGGTGCTCTTGGGCGGGGGCAAGGCGAAATAGGGATCAGCCAGCAGTGCAGCCAAAAGCGATTCGTCGACCTGGCCCGACGCGGCAAACGCGCCGTCGGCATCGTAGGCCACGCCGTGATGGCGAAGATTCCACGCATCCATCAGCCCATTGGCCGGACCCGTGTCAAAACCCAACACCTCACCAGCGGGACCAAGTACGGTGATATTGGCGATGCCACCGAGATTGAGCACGACGCGCGTGCGCCCCGGCTGCGCCAACAGCATGGCGTGCACGGCGGGCAGCAGCGGTGCGCCCTGGCCACCGGCGGCCACGTCGGCGCGGCGGAAGTCAGCCACCACATCCATGCCGCAGCGCTCGGCGATCACCGAGGGATCGCCCACTTGCAGGGTGAAGGGAAACTGGCCGGCTGGGCGGTGTCGTAGGGTCTGGCCATGCGAGCCGATCGCGCGCACCGCTGACGCATGCGTTGCGTTGCGCGCCAGCAGCAGCTGCGCCGCGTCGGCAAAGCATTGCCCGATAGCTACGTCGAGTCGACCGTAGGCATCGAGATCGAGCCGCGTTTCATCCTGCGCCACGGCAAGAATGCGTGCGCGCAATTCGTCTGGCCACGGATGCGTAAGGGCATCGACCAGTTGCGGCGCATGGTTCTCAAAACGCACCAGCGCGGCATCGATGCCGTCAGCGCTGGTGCCCGAAATCAGGCCGAGATAAAGCGCCGAGGCATCGTCCACGTGCGGTCAGTCGTCGTTGCGCGTATTGCCGCTGGCGCGGGCTAGCTTGATGTTCGTGTCCAGCGTCTTCAGACGTGCCAGCTGCGGCTGCACTACCTGCGACCTGAACTTGGCTAGCTGCGCAGCCGGCAGCGGCTCGGGCTTGGGTAGCGTCACCTTTTGCGGGTCGCGCTGCACGTCGTTGATGCGGAATTCGTAATGCAGATGGGGGCCAGTGGCCAGACCCGTCATGCCAACAAAACCGATCACGGCGCCCTGGCTCACCCGCTGGCCCACTTTCTCGTTGGCGAACTTCGACATGTGGCCGTAGGCGGTGCTGATGCTGCCGTTGTGCTGGACGATCACGAAATTGCCGTAACCATTCATCCAGCCCTTGAACTTGATCACGCCATCGCCGGCGGCATGGATCGGCGTACCTGTCGGTGCGGCATAGTCCACGCCCTTGTGCGCGCGCATCAGGCCCAGCACCGGATGCATGCGCGCCGCGCTGAACTGCGAAGAGATGCGGGTGAAGTCCACCGGGATGCGCAGGAACGATTTCTGGATCGGGCGACCGTCCTCGCTAAACCAGCCGTAGCTGCCGTCTTCCTTCTTGAAGCGGTAGGCGGTGTAGCGATCGCCCTGGTTCACGAATTCTGCCGCGACGATCTCGCCCTCATGCAGATAGGAGCCGTCGCGGTACACGTCGTCGTAGATCACGGTGAAACTGTCGCCTTCGCGCAGGTCCTGCACGAAGTCGATGTCGTATTTAAAGAGCTCGGCCAGCTTCAGCACCATCGCATTGCTCATGCCGGCTTTGGAACCGGCCGCAAACAGTGAGCTGTCGATGGTGCCGTGCGCCACGTGTTCGCGGCGATCCACTTCACGCGTCTGCGCCGTTACCGTGGCCTTGTCGCCATCGAAACGCATGATGGCGCGGCTGGCTTCGTCCTTGTCGAAACGAATACCCTTGAGGCTGCCGTCGCTGCCGAGCAGAAAGTCGAACTCCTGTCCCGGGCTGATGTGATGCAACGCCTTGGCATCACCCGACTGGTCCACCACATGCTGCACGTCGGTAAGGCTAAGACCCTGGCTTTGGAACAGATCGGACAGCGTCTGACCCGGCTGCACCTGCACAATGTGCCAGTCTTCGACGGTAGGTGCGTGCGTCACTTCAGGGCCAGCTTTGGGCAGGGCCAGCGCCAACACGGCATGCGCAGTGGGTACCGCATCCGGGCGCATGGCACTCGCCCACGCAGGAATAAGGAAACCGGAAACCGCGGTGATCAGCAGGGCCGTGCCGGCGAGCATCCAGCGCTCGCGATGCCAGCGGATCGGTTCCGCCTCACCGTGACAGCCGAACGACCAGTGCGCACAGCGTTCGTAAAAGTGAGAGTGACGACGCTGCGCCTTTCGGCGCATAGCCTGTTTGCGCGCTGAACGCGCGATCTCTGTTCTCTCACCCATGCCCGGTGTTCCCCCGAGGTACCAAATTTCTTATTGGCGCGTACCATAGCGGCCCTGTGTAAAGGGCGTCAACGCCTTTTCCTTCAATGGGTTGCGCGTTCTTTTTGGTTAACACACAATTAACGGAAGGGTCTCGGAAGCTATGATTTCCGGTGCCGACCAAACAACGAAAATTTGAGGATTACATGAACGAGCTTGAGCAGGCGCTGGCCACCATCGCGCGCGGCGCCGACGAAATCATCAAGCAGGAGGAGCTTGTCGAGCGCCTGAAGCTCGGTCGTCCGCTGCGCATCAAGGCGGGTTTCGACCCGACTGCGCCGGACTTGCACCTGGGCCACACCGTGTTGCTCAACAAGATGCGGCAGTTCCAGGACCTGGGGCACCAGGTCATTTTCCTCATCGGCGACTTCACCGGCATGATCGGCGACCCGACCGGCAAGAACATCACCCGCAAGCCGCTTACCCGTGAGGATGTGCTGGCCAATGCCGAGACCTATGCCGAGCAGGTCTACAAGGTGCTCGACAAGGAACGCACTGAGTTGCGCTTCAATTCCGAGTGGTTCGGACAGATGACGGCCGCCGACATGATCAAGCTTGCCGCCCAGCACACTGTGGCGCGCATGCTCGAGCGCGATGACTTCGCCAAGCGCTATGCCTCGCAGCAGCCCATTGCCATCCACGAATTCCTTTATCCCCTGGTGCAGGGTTACGACTCGGTTGCGCTCAAGTGCGATGTCGAGCTCGGCGGCACCGACCAGAAGTTCAACCTGCTGATGGGCCGCGCGCTGCAGGAGCATCACGGCCAGCCGGCGCAGATCGTGCTGACCATGCCGCTGCTCGAGGGCTTGGACGGTGTCAACAAGATGTCCAAGTCGCTGGGCAACTACATCGGCATCAACGAGCCAGCCATTGATATCGTCACCAAGACGCTGAAGATTGGCGATGAGCTGATGTGGCGCTGGTTCGAACTGCTCAGCTTCGAAACTTCGCTGGACGACATTGCCCGCATGAAGCAGGAGATCGCCAGTGGTGCACTCAACCCGCGCGACGCCAAGCTCAGACTGGCGCGGGAACTGGCTACGCGCTTCCACGGTGCAGCTGCGGCCGAGCAGGCGATTGCCGGTTGGCACGCCGTCGTGCGGGGCGAAGGCGACACCAGCCTGCTGCCGCTCACGGAAATCGCTGTACCTGCAGAGGGTCTGCGACTGCCTGCACTACTTACTGCAGCGGGCCTCACGGCAAGCAACTCCGAAGCGAACCGCAAGCTCAAGGAACGCGCAGTGCGCATCGATGCAGAAGTTGTCGAAGATACGCAACGTGTGTTTTCCCCAGGTTTCGAGGCGGTTTTGCAAGTTGGTAAGCGCAACTTCGCACGCGTTTTGTTGACGGCTGCATGAGTTGATCGCGGCGACGCAACGTCGTCGCGATGCGTGTAGAAAAAAGTTTCGCGTGAGAACAGCCTCTTACGCGAAACGTGAAAAAAACTTTCAAATTTTGCTTGTCAAAAATGGGGTGCCTACCTATTATTCGCCTCCCGCCGCTGGCAGCGTCTTCCACCGGCAACAACGACAGCAAAAGCTCTTCGCTGAAGGTGTTGACGGACAGGGAAAACGATGTAAGATGAGCGGCTCACTCGGAACGAAATGTTCCGGCGCGAAATCCGAAAGGAGTCGCAAGTGATTGAGATCTTTGACAGTGTGCGCAGGTGACTTGTGTGGGCGTCTTGCGGTGGATGAGAAATTGTCCATATATGCAAGCGTCTAACCTAAGAGTCAATTCAAAAGCTTGACGTTTTATGGTTAGGACTAACGCTTCAGAAAGATAGACGGTCTTCGGACTGTCGAAAACTTAAGTGAAGAGTTTGATCCTGGCTCAGATTGAACGCTGGCGGCATGCCTAACACATGCAAGTCGAACGGCAGCACAGCAGTAGCAATACTGTGGGTGGCGAGTGGCGGACGGGTGAGTAATGCATCGGGATCTACCTAAACGTGGGGGATAACGTAGGGAAACTTACGCTAATACCGCATACGTCCTAAGGGAGAAAGCGGGGGATCGAAAGACCTCGCGCGGTTAGACGAACCGATGTTCGATTAGCTAGTTGGTAGGGTAAAGGCCTACCAAGGCGACGATCGATAGCTGGTCTGAGAGGATGATCAGCCACACTGGAACTGAGACACGGTCCAGACTCCTACGGGAGGCAGCAGTGGGGAATATTGGACAATGGGCGCAAGCCTGATCCAGCAATGCCGCGTGTGTGAAGAAGGCCTTCGGGTTGTAAAGCACTTTTATCAGGAGCGAAATGCCATTGGCTAATACCCGGTGGAGCTGACGGTACCTGAGGAATAAGCACCGGCTAACTTCGTGCCAGCAGCCGCGGTAATACGAAGGGTGCAAGCGTTAATCGGAATTACTGGGCGTAAAGCGTGCGTAGGCGGTGAGTTAAGTCTGTTGTGAAATCCCCGGGCTCAACCTGGGAATGGCAATGGATACTGGCTCGCTAGAGTGTGATAGAGGATGGTGGAATTCCCGGTGTAGCGGTGAAATGCGTAGAGATCGGGAGGAACATCAGTGGCGAAGGCGGCCATCTGGATCAACACTGACGCTGAGGCACGAAAGCGTGGGGAGCAAACAGGATTAGATACCCTGGTAGTCCACGCCCTAAACGATGCGAACTGGATGTTGGTCTCAACTCGGAGATCAGTGTCGAAGCTAACGCGTTAAGTTCGCCGCCTGGGGAGTACGGTCGCAAGACTGAAACTCAAAGGAATTGACGGGGGCCCGCACAAGCGGTGGAGTATGTGGTTTAATTCGATGCAACGCGAAGAACCTTACCTGGCCTTGACATGTCTGGAATCCTGCAGAGATGCGGGAGTGCCTTCGGGAACCAGAACACAGGTGCTGCATGGCTGTCGTCAGCTCGTGTCGTGAGATGTTGGGTTAAGTCCCGCAACGAGCGCAACCCTTGTCCTTAGTTGCCAGCACGTAATGGTGGGAACTCTAAGGAGACTGCCGGTGACAAACCGGAGGAAGGTGGGGATGACGTCAAGTCATCATGGCCCTTACGGCCAGGGCTACACACGTACTACAATGGTCGGTACAGAGGGTTGCAATACCGCGAGGTGGAGCCAATCCCAGAAAGCCGATCCCAGTCCGGATCGAAGTCTGCAACTCGACTTCGTGAAGTCGGAATCGCTAGTAATCGCAGATCAGCTATGCTGCGGTGAATACGTTCCCGGGCCTTGTACACACCGCCCGTCACACCATGGGAGTGAGTTGCTCCAGAAGCCGTTAGTCTAACCGCAAGGGGGACGACGACCACGGAGTGGTTCATGACTGGGGTGAAGTCGTAACAAGGTAGCCGTATCGGAAGGTGCGGCTGGATCACCTCCTTTCGAGAACGACAACTCCATTCCCGCAAGACGTCCACACAAGACACCTGCACTTTATTTCACGCGAAGTGATTGCTTCACGCGACATCCGTGTCGCGAAGAGCAAAACCGGCCATCCCTGGCTGGACTCCTCACGAAAACACTCGCTCTGATGATCATCGTCAGCGGCGTGTTGTTTTTTTTGAGAGAGGCACAAAGGTTCCCGGGTCTGTAGCTCAGGTGGTTAGAGCGCACCCCTGATAAGGGTGAGGCCGGTGGTTCGAGTCCTCCCAGACCCACCACCAAATCACTTGGGGCCATAGCTCAGCTGGGAGAGCACCTGCTTTGCAAGCAGGGGGTCGTCAGTTCGATCCTGACTGGCTCCACCATTTGGTGACACGACGTGAAATGAAGGCAGCGCACACAAAAGATTTAGAAACGAGACGGCACTGTGGCCGTTCTTGTGTTCTTTGAAAATGTAAACGAGTGACAAGTGTCTTGGTTCGAAACCGAATCGAGATGTGTCGTTGAGGCAAATAAGCGAATGCGTTGTTTGGCATGATCCTGAAAGGGATCGGCCCCGAGGCGACTTGGGGTTATATGGTCAAGCGACTAAGCGTATACGGTGGATGCCTTGGCAGTCAGAGGCGATGAAGGACGTGGCAGCCTGCGAAAAGTGTCGGGGAGCTGGCAACAAGCTTTGATCCGGCAATGTCCGAATGGGGAAACCCACTCCGCAAGGAGTACTGCATGGTGAATACATAGCCATGCAGAGCGAACCCGGGGAACTGAAATATCTAAGTACCCGGAGGAAAAGAAATCAACCGAGATTCCGTCAGTAGCGACGAGCGAACGCGGACTAGCCCAAAAGCATCATGTGTTTTAGCCGAACGGTTTGGAAAGGCCGGCCATAGCGGGTGATAGCCCCGTAGGCGAAAGGGCATGTGGTGTGAAATTGAGTAAGGCGGGGCACGAGAAACCCTGTCTGAACATGGGGGGACCATCCTCCAAGGCTAAATACTCCTGACTGACCGATAGCGAACAAGTACCGTGAGGGAAAGGCGAAAAGAACCCCGGAGAGGGGAGTGAAATAGATCCTGAAACCGTATACGTACAAGCAGTGGAAGCCCGCAAGGGTGACTGCGTACCTTTTGTATAATGGGTCAGCGACTTACTGTCAGTGGCAAGCTTAACCGTATAGGGGAGGCGAAGGGAAACCGAGTCTGAATAGGGCGCATAGTCTCTGGCAGTAGACCCGAAACCGAGTGATCTATCCATGGCCAGGTTGAAGGTGCGGTAACACGCACTGGAGGACCGAACCCACATCTGTTGCAATAGATGGGGATGAGCTGTGGATAGGAGTGAAAGGCTAAACAAACTCGGAGATAGCTGGTTCTCCTCGAAAGCTATTTAGGTAGCGCCTCGTATGAATCTTCCTGGGGGTAGAGCACTGTTATGGCTAGCGGCCCATCGCGGGTTAGTAAACCATGGCAAACTCCGAATACCAGGACAGAATGTACGGGAGACACACGGCGGGTGCTAACGTCCGTCGTGAAAAGGGAAACAACCCAGACCCGCAGCTAAGGTCCCCAAGTTATAGCTAAGTGGAAAACGATGTGGAAAGGCATAGACAGCCAGGAGGTTGGCTTAGAAGCAGCCACCCTTTAAAGAAAGCGTAATAGCTCACTGGTCGAGTCGGTCTGCGCGGAAGATTTAACGGGGCTAAGCTATACACCGAAGCTCGGGGTGCACACTTTGTGTGCGCGGTAGAGGAGCGTTCCGTAAGCCTGTGAAGGTGAGTTGAGAAGCTTGCTGGAGGTATCGGAAGTGCGAATGCTGACATGAGTAACGATAATGGGGGTGAAAAGCCCCCACGCCGAAAGCCCAAGGTTTCCTCGCGCAACGTTCATCGGCGCAGGGTGAGTCGGCCCCTAAGGCGAGGCAGAAATGCGTAGTCGATGGGAAGCTGGTTAATATTCCAGCACTTCTCTTAAGTGCGATGTGGGGACGGAGAAAGTTAGGTCTACCGGGCGTTGGTTGTCCCGGGGAAAGGCGGTAGGCATGAGGGTTAGGCAAATCCGGCCCTCTTTATGCCGAGCACCGAGACGAGTCCTATTGGACGAAGTGACTGATACTACGCTTCCAGGAAAAGCCACTAAGCTTCAGCTTAAGAGAAACCGTACCGTAAACCGACACTGGTAGGCAGGGTGAGAATCCCAAGGCGCTTGAGAGAACTCGGGTGAAGGAACTAGGCAAAATGGCACCGTAACTTCGGGAGAAGGTGCGCCCTTTTTGGTGGCTACATGCGTAGCTGAGCTGAGAAGGGTCGCAGTAACCTGGCCGCTGCGACTGTTTATCAAAAACACAGCACTCTGCAAACACGAAAGTGGACGTATAGGGTGTGACGCCTGCCCGGTGCTGGAAGGTTAATTGATGGGGTCAGCCGCAAGGCGAAGCTCTTGATCGAAGCCCCAGTAAACGGCGGCCGTAACTATAACGGTCCTAAGGTAGCGAAATTCCTTGTCGGGTAAGTTCCGACCTGCACGAATGGCGTAACGACAGCGGCGCTGTCTCCACCCGAGACTCAGTGAAATTGAAATCGCTGTGAAGATGCAGCGTTCCCGCGGCAAGACGGAAAGACCCCGTGAACCTTTACTATAGCTTTACACTGAACGTTGAGTTCTTCTGTGTAGGATAGGTGGGAGGCTATGAAACCGAGACGCTAGTTTCGGTGGAGCCATCCTTGAAATACCACCCTGAAGTGCTTGACGTTCTAACCTAGGTCCGTAATCCGGATCAGGGACCGTGTATGGTGGGTAGTTTGACTGGGGCGGTCTCCTCCCAAAGAGTAACGGAGGAGCACGAAGGTACGCTCAGCGCGGTCGGACATCGCGCACTGTGTGCAAAGGCATAAGCGTGCTTGACTGCGAGATCGACGGATCAAGCAGGTACGAAAGTAGGTCTTAGTGATCCGGTGGTTCTGTATGGAAGGGCCATCGCTCAACGGATAAAAGGTACTCCGGGGATAACAGGCTGATACCGCCCAAGAGTTCATATCGACGGCGGTGTTTGGCACCTCGATGTCGGCTCATCACATCCTGGGGCTGTAGCCGGTCCCAAGGGTATGGCTGTTCGCCATTTAAAGTGGTACGCGAGCTGGGTTCAGAACGTCGTGAGACAGTTCGGTCCCTATCTGTCGTGGGCGTTGGAGATTTGAGGGGGGCTGCTCCTAGTACGAGAGGACCGGAGTGGACGTTCCGCTGGTGTTCGGGTTGTCATGCCCATGGCATTGCCCGGTAGCTACGAACGGAAGTGATAACCGCTGAAAGCATCTAAGCGGGAAGCACGCCCCAAGATGAGATCTCCCGAGACTTCGAGTCTCCTTAAGGCACCATCAAGACTAGGTGGTTGATAGGCGCGGTGTGGAAGTGCAGCAATGCATTGAGCTTACGCGTACTAATGAGCCGTGCGGCTTGACCATATAACCCCAAGACGCTTCGCTAGAGTTAATTCCTCGCGATACATCTCAATCGATTTCACCTCGACACTTGTCACTCGTTTACCCCTTTGCCGGACCGGCGCTCTCCAAGCGCTGTCCGCACCTTTTCCCTGGCGGCTATAGCGCTGTGGCACCACCCGATCCCATCCCGAACTCGGAAGTGAAACGCAGCTGCGCCGATGGTAGTGTGAGCTTTCATGCAAGAGTAGGTCACCGCCAGGGGCTTTATCCCTCAAACGCCTTCCCATCCGGGAAGGCGTTTGTCTTTGCGTCACCGCAAAATGAAAGACTCGCGGCGAGTGCGACTCGGCGGAACCTGGTGTTCGCCTTCGATGCGCTGCGCTATGCATCCCAAGCTAATCGCCTATGATGCAAAGCTCTTCAGCCGACATCTCGCGGAGCAGCCATCTCGTGTTTGTTCATGTCGAAACCCGTCGTCGCCAACACGTGCAATGGGCCACTGTACTGTTGGTCATCGTGTGCGTGATCAGCTTTGTTGGGTTTGCCCTGATGCCTGCACCGCAGCGTGTATCGATGTGGCTGGAATGGGGTACGGTTCCTGCGAACATCTTCGACTCGAAGATGCCCATCCTTCCGCAGCTACATGATCCCGCGTTGTTGCGTCTCGCCACGGCCCTGTTTATCCATCTGGCCTGGCTCCATTTGTTGGGCAATCTGTTGTTCCTGGTGATCTTCGGCATCCCTGCCGAACGAGCGCTTGGCTCGCTGCGTTTTCTGCTGCTGTTTCTGCTAGGGGGCATGGTGGCCAACCTGGTCGGTGCGCTGTCGCTCGCCGGTGTGCGGTCGCCGATCATTGGTTGCAGTGGTGCTGTCTCGGCTGTGCTCGGCACCTATATCGCGTTGTTCCCGCGGGCCCGCCTCGGCCTCGTCTTACCGTTGGGCCTGTACCTGGAATTCGTGCGGGTGCCGGCTTTTCTGCTTATCGGTATCTGGGTACTGCTGCAATTTCTCTTCAGTTACGCCGGGCCCAGCTACGGTGCCGTGGTGTGGTGGACGCATATCGCCGGCTTCCTGTTCGGCGTGGTATTTGCGCTGTTTTCGCGCGATGCGATAGCGCGTCGCTTGCGTGGCTAAAATAGAAGCATGCGTACCAAGAAACTCTACAAGGTGACCTTCCTGCATCTGGGCAAGTGCTACGAGCTCTATGCGCGGCATGTGGCGTCCAGCAGTCTTTGGGGCTTCACCGAGGTTGGCGAGCTGGTATTCGAGCCGGCGGGAGAGGGCTTGCTGGTGGATCCCACCGAAGAGCGCCTGCGCGAAGAATTCAAGGATACGCGCGTGCTGCATCTGCCGATGCAGTCGGTGGTGCGGATTGAGGAAGTGGAGAGCAAAGGCGCTCTGGTGATCCGCGATGCAAGCGATGGCCAGAAGATCACGCCCTTCCCGATGCCGCCACGTGGCCGTTGATTGGACGGCTAAACGTGGCGGATCACGGCTATCACGATCTCGACCACGATCAACACGATGATGGCCAGCTCCAGCAGCTCGCCACGTTTTCCTGAAGCCTCTTCGTAGAGAGCCGCGTAGCTGTCACGGATGATGGCGAGCTTGCGATCCACGGCCTTGCTGACATGCGGGACGCGGAACAGCTCCAGGGCCGACGCGTAGACGCGAGCGAGATAGACGTCCTCGGTGACCTGCAGTGCGTTGTCCACTTTCTCGGTGATCTCGGTGACCTCTGCCACCAAAGTATAGAGATGGCGGGCGAGATCGGCGTAGCGGCGAGCGGCAAATGGGTTGGCGACGTGATGCGTGGCCTCCACGAGGTCATACATGCGAGGTAGCTCCGCATCGAGCAGCTCGTCGTAATAGCGAAGCTCGAGCAGCTGTGCATTGGCGACCTCGAGAATGTCCACGACATCCGACTCATTGCGCGGTTCGTAGATGAAGGCACGGTCCCAGGTGAGCACCGCAAGATCGTCGGCGTAGTAAGAAAAGCGTTGCCGCAATAGCTCCTGGCGAGCTTGCTCGGACAACGGCCTCGCCTCGCCCGAAAGCAAGGGAATCAAGTCGACATCATCGTGCAGTGTGGCCGTGCTGGAGACGCCTTCCAGCGCGTGCACCAGTCCTAGAAGATAGTCCTCATGCAACGGCTCCGCGCTCGGCCGGACCAGCGCTGACTGCACGACGTCCAGGATCTTCGCCACCAGTTGCGTCCAAATCGTTGTGCCGGAGGCAATTCCGAGTGCAGCATCGACCGCGTTGACGCGCGTGCTGAATTCCGCCCACGACAGGTCATCGGCCTGCACCCGCACGGTGAAGGCGGCCACGCCAAAGTCGTAGAGCCGCGCCATCACGCTGGTCTGCATGGATTGCCCGCCGATATCGATTCGCAGCGATTCCAGCGTCAGCACGACCGGAGGCACACCGAACGTCATCGCCTTGAGTGGCGCGGTGATCAGGCGACTGCGTGCCGCTGTGGTGCGCGCGTGACGGGCCCACAAGGATTCGACTGCGGCGAGGTCGATCGTATCGGCAATGTCGACCAGGCGCATCGCGATCACCGATGCCCGGTGTACGTGCGGCTGCTTCTTTTCCATTCTGCCCGTCCTCGACGTGGCAGCGCGCAGCAAGAGCTGATCGCGCTCGTGGCTCAATTCTAAATCGCCACGATGACGGGAATGTCAGCCCGAGGCGAGTCCGTGATGGCGCGAAAATTGGCGGAATAGCCGGCGCGCCAACGGGGTCGGGGCGACCTGGCGGAACGCGTGATGAGGATCGAAGCCCTCGCGGCTCATGTCATGGTGCTTGCGATCGATATAGGCGCGCATCACGTCCGCGTTGAATTCCGGATGGAATTGCGCGCTCATGGCATTGGGACCGTAGCGCAGCAGGTGGTGCGGATCACGTGCGGAACGGGCCAGCACTGTGGCGTCTTTCGGCAGCTCAAGCACGCTCTGTTCGTGCGTTGCGTGGGCGCGGAACTCGGCCGGCATGCGGCCAACCAGTAGGTCATCCGTAGCCGCATCGAGCATGCTGATCGATACCGTGCCGATCTCGCGACCGCCCGGCAGGTAGTCAACGCGGCCACCGAGCGCATGCGCCATCAGTTGATGGCCGTAGCAGACGCCGAACATCGGAAGTTCTTCGTCCATGGCATCGCGAATCCAGCCGGCAGTGCGTTCGCTCCAGGCGGCGCGCTCGGTAACCATTGCGGCGGAGCCGGTAATCAGTGCGCCGGCCACTTCGCCCGGGGCAGGCAGCGTTTCGCCGGCTTCCACATCGATGATGCGCACGCGTTGCGGCGACAGTTGTGCGCCCAGGCGGAACCAGTGCGGGAAATCGCCATGGCGCGCGCGAATGGAGGCGGGAGCGCGGCCGGTGCGAATGATCAGGACGGGTTTCATGCGATAACAACTAATGGGTGGAATGAAGGACGGATGACGCGCAGTCACACTGAACTGTGTTCGATCGGCGGAATGACGGTGAGCACTTCCTGCACGGTGGTGACGCCCCGCGCAACTTGCGCAGCGGCGGAGATGCGCAGCGGACGCATGCCTTCGGCCAGCGCGGCCTGACCGAAGTGGCCCAGGTCCAGCTGTGAGGAAATGAGCCCGCGCAGACGCGAGGAAAGCTGCATCATCTCGTAGATGCCAGTGCGGCCCATGAATCCTGTATTGCGACACTCCAGGCAGCCGAGCGGCTTGTAGACTTTCTCGGGTAGCGGCACCGTCCAGCCGTGAGTGAGTGCGGTCCACTCATGCGGATCTTGCGTGGCTTCCTGTTTGCAGTGCGGGCACAGCGTGCGCACCAGGCGCTGCGCCACCACACCCGTAAGCGTCGACTGGATCAGATAATGCGGCACGCCCAGATCGAGCAGGCGCGTCACTGCGCTGGGCGCATCATTGGTGTGCAGGGTCGATAGCACCAGATGGCCGGTGAGCGAAGCCTGTACCGCCATTTGCGCCGTTTCCAGGTCGCGGATTTCGCCCACCATGATGATGTCCGGATCCTGGCGCAGCAGCGTGCGCACGCCAGCGGCGAAATCCAGATCGATCACCGGCTGCACTTGCATCTGATTGAACTCGCTAGACACCATTTCGATGGGGTCTTCCACCGTGCACACGTTGAGTTCCGGTGTCGCGAGGTGCTTGAGCGTGGAATACAACGTGGTGGTCTTGCCCGAACCAGTGGGGCCGGTGACCAGCACGATGCCGTGCGGGCGCTCCACCATCGAGCGCCATATCTCGCCTTCCCAGGTGGAGAAGCCCAGCTGCGAAAAATCCTTGGCGACGATGTCCGGGTCGAAGATGCGCATCACCACTTTCTCACCGAAGGCGGTGGGCATGGTGGAGATACGCAACTCCACTTCGCGGCCCGAGCTTGAGCGGGTCTTGATGCGGCCATCCTGCGGACGGCGCTTCTCGGACACGTCCATGCGCGCGAGGATTTTGATGCGCGCAGTCACCGCGGTCATCACCGGTGGCGGCAGCTCGAATACCTTGTGCATCACGCCGTCGATGCGAAAGCGCATCTGACCAGCGACGCGGCGCGGCTCGAGATGGATGTCCGAGGCGCGCTGCTCGAAGGCGTATTGCAACAGCCAGTCGACGATGTGCACGACATGGCGGTCGTCCGCGCCCACTTCACCGCTCTTGCCCAGCTCCACCAACTGTTCGAAGTTGAGGATGGCGGAGGAGTCGTAGCCCGAGCCCTTGGCGTCCTGCGCCAGCTGGATCGAGCGCTGCACGCCGTAGAACTCAAGCAGGTAGCGGTTGATGTCCAGCGGATTGGACACCACACGCTTCACGTCCCGACGGATCATGTGCGAAAGGTCGGCGGCCCAGGCATTGTCGAATGGCTCGCAGGTGGCGAAGGTGACTTCGCCCGGCGCGGCGGCCACCGGCAGAATGCGATGGCGCTCGGCGTAGGCGCGGCTGACCACCTGGGTCACGGCGGCCGCGTTGATCTTCATCGGATCGATCTTGAGGTACGGCAGCTGGGCATGGCCGGCCAGCCATTCGGTCAGCGCCTCCATGCTCAGCGGCCGGCCGGGCTCTCGCTGGTTGGGCAACTTGGCGTTGGCCACCAGCACCAGCGGGTGCAGCTCGACCGTGCTGCGGCCGCTGCGCGCGCCCATGCGTACCACCTTGGCGTCCTCGGCCAGCAGGTAGCCGTCGACCACCAGCGTGGCGAGCAACTCATCAAGGGCCAGTCGGGTGTGACGGCCGAGCAAGGATACGGATTGCGGTGAAGCAGCCATGCGGCGATCTCTCCCGATGGGCTTTTGCCGCCAAAAACCAGCGACGAAAGCGGTCCCGGCTATACTAACCCGCTTTATTGAAGCCGACGGAAAGCCATGTCCGCGCGCACCTTCCAGGATGTGATCCAGACCCTCAACCGCTACTGGGCGGCGCAGGGTTGTGTCTTGCTGCAGCCGCTCGATATCGAGGTCGGCGCCGGCACCTTCCACCCCGCCACCTTCCTGCGTTCGCTCGGTCCCGAGCCGTGGGCGGCAGCGTATGTGCAGCCTTCGCGCCGTCCCACCGACGGACGCTACGGCGAGAATCCCAATCGCCTGCAGCATTACTACCAATATCAGGTAGTAATGAAGCCCAATCCCGACAACATCCTTGACCTGTACATCGGTTCGCTCAAGGAACTGGGACTGGACCCGCTGGTGCACGATCTGCGCTTTGTCGAGGACAACTGGGAATCGCCCACGCTGGGTGCCTGGGGTCTGGGCTGGGAGGTATGGCTCAACGGCATGGAAGTGACCCAGTTCACCTACTTCCAGCAGGCCGGCGGCCTGGAGTGCCGTCCGGTGACCGGTGAGATCACCTACGGTCTCGAGCGTCTGGCCATGTACCTGCAGAACGTGGACAACGTCTACGACCTGATCTGGACTGAAGGTCCTCATGGCACCGTCACCTATGGCGACGTGTTCCATCAGAACGAAGTGGAACAGAGCACCTACAACTTCGAACACGCCAACGTGCCGGAGCTGCTGCGCTGGTTCGACGTGTGCGAGAGCGAGGCCAACAAGCTGATCGCCGCCAACCTGCCGCTGCCGGCCTATGAGCAGGTGATAAAGGCCAGCCACACGTTCAACCTGCTCGATGCGCGCCGCGCCATCAGCGTGACCGAGCGTCAGCGTTACATCCTGCGCGTGCGCACGCTGGCGCGCGCCGTGGCCGAAACCTATGTGGCACAACGCGAGAAGCTCGGCTTCCCGGGCCTGAAGAAGAACGTGAAGGAGCAGGCCGCATGAGCGCCGCCAAGCCGCTGTTGATCGAACTGGGCACGGAAGAATTGCCGCCCAAGGCGCTGGACGAACTCGCTGCTGCTTTCCTTCGCGGCGTATGCGATGGCCTCGCCAAGCGCGGCGTGGATGCCGCGCTCGATCAGGCGACGCTGTATGCCTCGCCACGCCGTTTGGCCGTCCATATCCCTGACGTCGCGATCACTCAGCCGGAGCAGAGCATCGAGCGCCGCGGCCCTGCGATAAATGCCGCGCTCGACGCCGAAGGCCAGCCAAGCAAGGCTTTGCAGGGCTTCGCGCAGTCGTGCGGCGTGACCGTGGAGCAGCTGGAAAAGCTGGAAACCGACAAGGGTTCATGGTTTGTGTTCCGCGCGGTAAAGCCGGGCCAATCGGTCGCTTCGCTGCTTCCCGCCATCGTGGACGAAGCGCTCAAGGGCCTGCCTATCCCCAAGCCGATGCGCTGGGGCGATCACGACTACAGCTTTGTGCGCCCCGCACACTGGCTGGTGATTTTGCATGGTGCGGACATCATCGACGGCACCGTGCTGGGCCTCGCCAGCGGTCGCAAGTCGCGCGGGCATCGCTTCATGCATCCGCACCCCGTGCACGTGGTTGACGCCGACAGCTGGATGGACGCGATGCGCGCCGCCAAGGTGCTTGTCGATCCGGCCGAGCGTCGTCAGAAGGTTCGCGACGAAGTCGCTCGCGTAGCAACGGAAACGGGTGGCGTGCCGCAACTGGACGAAGCACTGCTCGACGAGATCGCCAACCTCACCGAATGGCCGATCGCCATCGCCTGCAAATTCGACAGCGAGTTCCTTGCGGTACCGCCTGAAGCGTTGGTCACCACCATGGAGACCAACCAGAAGTTTGTGCCGGTGTTCGACGACAACGGCAAGCTCACCGAGCATTTCATCGGTGTCGCCAATATCGAGAGCAAGCAGCCGGCGGAGATTCGCAAGGGCTATGAGCGCGTGATCCGCCCGCGTTTTGCCGACGCCAAGTTCTTCTGGGATGAAGACCTGAAGACACCGCTGGCGGGTTATCAAGATCAGCTCAAGAACGTGACCTATCAGCAGGCACTCGGCAGCCTGTGGGACAAGAGCGTGCGCGTGGCCGAACTGTCCCGCATCATCGCCAATCGCGTGGATGTGGATGCTGGTGAGGCGACTCGCGCCGCGGCGCTCAGCAAGTGCGACCTGCTCACGCGGATGGTGGGTGAATTCCCCGAACTGCAGGGCGTGATGGGTCGCTACTACGCCGCGTATCACGGTGAGACGCCGGAAGTGGCCGATGCGTTGGACAGCTACTACCAGCCGCGCTTCGCCGGTGATGCCATTGCGGCAGGCAAAGTGGGCCGTGTGCTCGCGGTGTCAGATCGACTGGATACGTTGGCTGGCATCTTTGCGGTGGGCCTCAAGCCCAGCGGCAACAAGGATCCATTTGCGCTGCGTCGTGCGGCGCTGGGCCTGGCGCGCACGCTGGTCGAAGGTGGACTTGAACTGGACCTGCGTGGCAGCTTTGTCGAAGCACTGGAACTGTTGCCGGAAGCTGCGCTGGCCGCCGGCCTCAAGCCGGGCAAGGACGGCAAGGCGCCCGCGCTCGATGCCGGCAAGCGTCGTGCCGCGCTGGTGGATGAACTGGTCGACTTCGTGCTCGAACGTCTTCGCGGTTACTACGCCGAGCAGGGTTTCACCAGCGAGCAGTTCGAGGCGGTGCTAGCGGTGTTGCCGGCCAGCCTGGTTGATTTCGATCGCCGCCTGCGCGCGGTGGCTGAGTTCGGTCGCTGTCCGGAAGCACTGAGTCTGGCCGCTGCCAACAAGCGCGTGGCCAACATCCTGCGCAAGCAGGCGGAGGAAGCCGGCGCGCCGCCACTGGGCGCCACGGTGGACCCCTCGCACTTCGAGGCAGATGCCGAGCGCACACTGGCCGCCGCGCTGGACAGTGCGCGTGCCGATACCGCCTCCCCGCTGCAGGCCGGTGACTATGCCGCCGTGCTTAGCCGCCTGGCGCAATTGCAGGCGCCGGTGGATGCGTTCTTCGACAGTGTGCTGGTCAACGCCGAAAACCCGGCAGTTCGTGCCAACCGCCTCGCCCTGCTGGGCCAGCTCAAGGCACAGTTCGGGGCCATCGCCGATATCGCGCGCCTGTAACAACGAAGCGATCGGCCACAGCAAAACGGCAGCCTGAGGGCTGCCGTTTTTTATGTGCGCGATAAGACCCTTGGCCTCAGGCGACGATCTGGCGGCTGCGCTTGACGCGTTCGTGCAGGCGCTGGTTGAACGAGACCATGGCGGAAGCATCCACATCGGTGCCGCCCGGACCGAGGATTTCGTACAGGTCAGCCAGCATGTCGGCATTGTCGGCCAGCGTAAGCCGGCTCTCGGCCAGATCCAGCTCCGATTGCAGGATGCGCAGCGCCGTGTTCAGGCGCTGCGGGTCCATCGCCATGCCGCTGGCGTGCAGCGTATCGGCTGCCGTGCGCAGCTTGGAGCGGTGACGGTTGGAGGACGCCTCTGCGTTCGGCAGATCCTCTCCCGAGGCAATGGCATCCGTCTGGATGGTGCCTTCGCCCGCGACCAGCCATACCAGGGAAATCCCCAGCGTCTTGGCCAGCGTCACGCAACGCGCGCGGGAGGGGTCTGTGTTGCCATCGCGCCAGCTGCGCACGACGCCTTCGGAAAAACCGCACATCCGGGCGATCTCGGTGACGCTGCCCACGCGCTGGATCAGCACTTTGATGCGATCAGCGAAGGTACCTGAGGACTCAATGGGCGAAATTTTATGCATGTTCATCGCAGTTTCCTGACGGATGGCGACTAATTGGGGTGAGCGTGAACCCGAATTTGAAATGTAAGCGTGAAGCAAGCGTTAGAAAAACGTTGACACTCGCAATATCTCTCTATTAGGTTCGCAAGTTCTTGTTGGCGGCAGGGGCGGGGAGTGACCGCTGTCGAATCCAAACAACGCAATTGTCGTTGATTGGTAACCATGAATTAGCTGGCTTGTTCAGCTGGCAGACAGCAAGTTCGGGCGGCGCAATGCCTTTCGAACACGCAACTCGCGCTGCAAGACGAGTTCTTTCGACCCCCGGTTGGGGCCGGGGTCTTTTACTGGGGAGAAAACATGCAATTCCGCAAGATACTCGACAATAAACTTACGGTCGCCGTGCGCTTTGCACTGTCCGTAGGTGCCTTCATGGCCGTTTCTCCGGCCATGGCGCAGGACGCTACCGGCGGCCCGGCCAGCCAGGACAACGCCAAGAAGCTGGAAACGGTGACGGTGACCGGTACGCGCATTCCGCGCGTGGACGTGGAAACCGCCCAGCCGGTGGTGACCATCGACCGCAAGCAGATCCAGAACCAGGGTTTCACTTCGGTTGCTGACATCCTGCAGAACCTGACCGAAGTCGGTTCGCCGCCGATCAGCCGCGCCAACGCGCTGTCGTCGGGCGAAGACGTGGGCGGCTACTACGTCGACCTGCGCAACCTCGGTCCCAACCGCACCCTGATCCTGGTCAACGGCAAGCGCCTGGGTGCCAACACCTCCGGCCTGCAGGACCTTGGCCAGATCCCGGTGTCGGTGATCGACCGCATCGAAGTGCTGAAGGACGGCGGTTCGTCCATCTACGGTTCGGACGCCATTGCCGGCGTGGTCAACGTGATCACGCGCAGCAACTTCACCGGCGCCGAGGCCAATGCCTACGTCGGCCAGTACGACCAGGGCGACGGCAAGGGCCAGAGCTACGACTTCACCATCGGCACGGCGAATGACCGCGGCTCGCTGATGGCCAGCGCGCAGTACCAGAAGGACGATCCGGTTTGGGCCAGGGATCGTGAGTTCAGCGCCTATCCGTCGGGCCCGTTCCACCCGACTGCCGGCTGGAGCGGCATCAGCCAGAACGGCTCGTTCAGCGGCCCCTGCGGCCCGGGCGGCGCCAAGGCGACCTGCACCCTCACGCACGGCACCGATCCGCGCGACATCGCCAACTACCATCCGATCACCTCGGCCGAGTACGCGAACTCGAACCAGGAGATGACGCTGGCGACCGGCCAGGAGCGCACCTCGCTGTTCGTGGCCGGCAAGTACGACCTGCTTGAGAACGTCGCGTTCAAGACCGACTTCCTCTACAACAAGCGCAAGACCTCCCAACAGATCGCGGGCTATCCCTACCAGGCTGCTGCGTTCGGCACGCCGATGGACGCCGACAGCTACTTCAACCCGCTGGGCAGGACGCTCAATTTTGCGCGTCGTGGTTGGGAAGTGCCGCGCACCACCGACAGCGAACTGGAAACCTACCGCTGGACGGCCGGTTTCGAAGGCTTCTTTGAGGTGGGTAGCCATACCTGGAACTGGGACGTTGGTGCGATGACCAATCGCAACAACATGCTCAAGACCGGTCACGGCGACTTCAACCTGATCAATGCACAGCAGGCTGTAGGCCCATCGTTCATGGGCTCGGACGGCAAGGTGCATTGCGGTACCGCCGCAGACCCGATCTCCGGCTGCGTGCCGTGGAACCCGCTGCTGCCGTACGGCCAGGCCGGCGCCGGTTCGCTGGCCGATCCGGCGCTGCAGACCTTCCTGTTCCCGGAATTCCACGACACCGGCAAGACCACCACGACCGACTACACCGCCAACATCGCGGGCACCGTGCCCGGCCTGCCGGCCGGCGAGATCGGCATTGCCGCGGGTGCGGAACATCGTCAGGAAGACGGCCGCTTCGTGCCGGACGCCTTCAACCAGGCGGGGCTTAGCTCGGGCCTGGCCGCCACCACCACCCAGGGCAAGTACTCGGTCAACGAGGCTTACCTGGAGTTCGACGTGCCGCTGCTGCGTGACGTGGTGATGGCGCGCGAATTGTCCATCGACGTGGCCAGCCGCTACTCGGACTACGACAACTTCGGCACCACCACCAACAGCAAGGCCAGCATCAAGTGGAAGCCGATCGACGATCTGCTTGTCCGCGGCAGCTGGGCGCAGGGCTTCCGTGCGCCGACTATCTCCGACCTTTACGGCGGTATCGGTAGCAGCTTCGAGTCGTACACCGACCCGTGCGACACCAAGAGCGGTGCGGCCAACGGCAATCCGGCTGTGGCCGCGCGTTGTACCGGTGGCTTCGGCGGCCAGGCGGCCGTGGCGCCGAACTATGTGCAGCTGGGTCAGGCGCTGAATCCTTGCACGACCTATCCGTGCCAGACGAACTACCAGTTCACCACCGGCTCCAACCCGAACCTGACGCCGGAAACGGCCACCACCCGTACGTTCGGCCTGATCTACAGCCCGCACTACGTCGACGGCCTCGACGTGTCGCTGGACTGGTACAAGATCGACATCAAGAATGTGATCAGCCAGGACGAAGTGCAGAATATCCTGGACGATTGCTACGTGGCCGGCATCGCCTCGCGTTGCTCGGGCTTCACGCGTGATCCGGGCACTGGCGTCATCACCAACATGTTCTACGGCCTGACCAACAAGGGCTGGCAGAAGACGGCTGGTTACGACTTCGGCGTGAACTATCGCTTCACGATCGACGCGATCGGTCAGTTCGGTGCGCACTGGAACACCACGTATGTCGACTACCTGAACATCAAGGCAGACGACAATCCGACCACCATCGTGCAGCCGCTCACCGGTTACGGCGGCAACTTCCGCACCCGTTCCAATCTGTCGCTCGACTTCACGCGCGGCATCTTCGGCATGACCTGGACGATGCGTTACTACTCGGGCATGACCGAGCGTTGCTCCTACGTCACCCCGGCCGAGTGCAACGACATCGACCATGTCGATCCGTTCAATGGCGCGCAGGCACAGCGTCACACCGGTTCCACCACCTTCAACGACGTCCAGTTCCGCTGGACCATGCCGTGGAAGGGCGTCATCTCGGTCGGTGCGAACAACGTGTTCGACAAGCAGGGTCCCATCATGTATTCGAAGCCGAACAGCTCCTTCGTCTACTACGGTGGTTTCGACATCGGTCGCTTCTACTACCTGAAGTACACGCAGCGCTTCTAAGCTGTATCGCTGTTGTTACAAGGGGCGGCCCGGTAACGGGCCGCCCTTTTCTATTCAGGGTCCTCTAGCGCATTAACGCATTGGCATACGCAAGCGCATGGATTTAACTTTTACAAGCCCTTGATTTTGGACTATCCTCAGAGCTTCCCCCGTGTAGAGTCGAGGCGTGTCGGGCGCCTGTTGGTTCTCGCGTCAAGTCCTGACAGTCGATAGAGGTTCTCCCATGCGCAGGTTGGTTTGGTCGCTGATGTCGGTCGCTGCACTGGCTCTCGCCGGTTGCGGTAATTCTTCCGATTCGTCCCAGAACGCTACGCAGGGCGGTGAAACGGCTGCCTCGTCGGGTTCGGCTGCTGCGGCCGCCACGCCGGCCAAGGCCAATGCGATCACGGGTTCCGTGACGCTGCGCGATGCGGCCGACGTGTCGGCATCGGCCAAGCTGCAGCTCACGCTGATCGACGTGTCCGCGCAGGACGCCACTCCGCTGGCCACCAAGACGGTCGAGCCGGCCAACACCTTCCCGCTGTCGTTCGAGCTGCCGTACAACCCGGCCGACGTGAATCCGTCAGGCTTGTATGTGCTGAAGGTTGACCTCGTCGACGGCGATCGCCATTACACGCCGCCGCTGCAGACCCAGGTGCTGACCAAGGACGCGCCGACCCAGGTGAGCATTCAGCTGGTGGGCGAGCAGACCGCGGGCGAAAAGGAATTGGCCGCCTTTACGGCCGTGCAGAAACAGATTGGCGGCATGAAGATCAGCAACGGTACCAAGCTGGACGACAAGGTGTCGCGCGGCTGGCAGGTGTTCCGCGAAGCGGGTGAAGTCAAGTTCATCCGCGAGCAGGTCGACTACGGCGACAAGGGCTTCACCAGCACCGACTTCGCCTACAAGGACGGCAAGCCGTGGGTGGTCGTGCAGCAGAAGAAGTCCAGCAAGGACGGGAAGCCCAGCCAGACCGACCGCGCCGCCTGGAGCCAGGATGGCCAGCTGGTGCTCAAGACAGCCGAGGCCGGTAGCAAGACCTCGCCGCTGGGTGAAGACGTCGCTGCCGACCTGCAGAAGCAGGCGCAGTCGATCCTGAATCTGGCGACCAACGGCAAGGGCAAGTAAACGTCCCCTCCGTTTCGCCTTCGGGCATGAAAAAAGCCGTCCGCTCACGCGGACGGCTTTTTTGTTGGGGAGAAGTACGTCTTAGAAGGCGTACTTCATACCCAGGTTGACGCTGTTGTACTTTTGGCTGTTATCGCTGAATCGGCCGCTGTAACCCAGCCAGCCGGTGAGGGTCTGCGTGAACTGCGCGCTCAGGCCCACGTCGGCAGTACCCCAGGTCTTGTCCGGCGTGAAGCCAACCAGGCTGAAGCTGCCCGGCATGCTGTTGAGGCCAGCAGTGACTTCGCGCGGATCGGCCTTGCTGTCGTGGTTCCAGGCAATTTCAGCGTACGGCGACAACATCGTGTTGCCTGCTTGCCAGTGTCCCTGCAGGCGCCAGCCAAGAGTCGAGACGAGGGAGTCGCGCTGCTGGCGCTTGAACCACATCGCGCTGCTGTCGTTGCCGCTCTCGGTGTAGCCATCGACCTTGACCGTCTGCCACTCGACCGTGGCGAACGGACCCGTACGCAGGCTGGAGATGTCGAACCACCAGCCACCGGTGGCGCCGCCACCCAGGTGATTGCCGTCGGCCTTGGCGGTTTCGCTGCGCTGGTAGTTGCCCAGATGGATGCGCCGCTCGATGTCGGAGAAGTTGTCCTGGCCGAAATCGACGTAACCACCGATATAGCCACCTCCCTGGTGATAGGTGAGGTAGCCGAGGCCCGACACGTCCTGCAGCTTGTAGCCGCCGCCACCGCTGTAGTCACCGTTGTGCTGGCCCACATTCATGGCCATGCCGCCGGAGAAGCTGTCGTTGAGGCGCACGTCAGCACCGATGGTCAGGTTGACGTTGTTGCTCTTCGTCTTGGGCGAACTGCTGCTGGCGTCGAAACTCTGATCGCCGTAATCGACGTTGGCGAACACGCGCGTGTCGCTACCTTGGCCGTCGGCCAGCATCTGGTTGCGGATGGCTCGGTTCTGAGCCGTGATCGACGCCAGTGGCGCTTCGGCAAGCAACGAGGCATAACCCGGCGCATTGATGATCGACATGACGTACTGGCCCAGCATGACGTCAGCTGCGGTGCTCGGGTGCACGCCGTCGGCGAACAGATAGGTTTGATCGGCGCCAGGAGCGTAATGGTAGAGGTACAGCCCGCTGGTGGAACCCTGCGGTCCACACACCACCGAACTGGAGCCCGCACCGCAGGCCGGCGTAGTGACGTTGGTGAAGCCGAATGCTGACGGATTGGCCACCACCTCGTTGATCAGCCCGAAGGTGTTGACCGGGATGATGTTCACGCCGCCGCCACTGAGCTGAGCGATGCCGCTCTGGAGCACGTTGTTGTAGATCAGCGAGATCTGCGTACCGCCGGACTGCGCGGCGGCACCCGCGGCGATGCTCTCGGGCGTCTTGCCGATGTCGGGCAGGTTGTAGACCACTACGTACTTCGCACCCGCCGCCTTCAGGCTACCCAGCAGGTTGACCTCGACTTGTGCCGCGGCGGCGGCACCGGCCGCGATCACGTTGGAGTTGGTGGAGGCGCCGGTGAGATAGAAGATGTCATTGGCGCCGCCCCATACCTGATACAGCGTGTGCGCGTCCGCTTTGCCGCCGGTGCTGGCGAAGTACTGCTGGAACTGCTGCGGAATGTTCTGGATAGGCAGCGTGGTGGCGTTGTTGACGAAGCCGGCGCCGCCGTAGGCGTAGTCCGTGCCTCCCTGAATCGACGGCGCGATACTGAAGCCGAGGGCTTTGGCAACGTTCTCGACGGCAGTCGAGCCCGGGTTGGTTGTAAAGCGCTGGGTCGTCTGGAGGTTAGGGTCCAGGATCAGCGAGACGTTGCCCGCATCGCTGAGGCTGTCGCCAAAGACCACGACGTTGTCAAAGCGCTGGTCGGCCGCGAAGGCCTGGGAGCTGAAGAGCAGTGCGGTGGCGATGGCACCGGTAATAGGGCGGATGCGGGGCATGTTGGTGACGCTCCTGGTCGGGTAAGTCTTTTGTTATTTCCACGTTACGGTAATGCAATGCCGTACGTAGGCGCATGCTGCGCCGCATCGAGGCTCTTCCCGGGTAACTTTCATACGCGTACCCAAAAGCGCGCACCGGCACGCGCCAACCCCCAAAGGGGCCTGGCGCGCACCGAGTGCGCTCCTGCAAGCGTGAGGTGTTTTAGCGCTTTATGGCGCGCGAAAGCGCGTCGGCGAATGCGCTGTTGGCCGGCGTCGGCGTCGGCGTGGGCTTGGGCGCACCACCGCCGGGCCGCGGGCCGCGATTGTCGCGTTGGCCGCCACGGGTCTCGTTGCCGCCCGAGGGTTTGCCACCGCGAGCCTGCTGCCCCGGTTCATCGTCCAGGCGCATGGACAGGCCGATACGCTTGCGCGGAAGGTCGACCTCCATGACCTTCACCTTGACGATGTCGCCGGCCTTCACCGCATCGCGCGGATCCTTCACGAAGGTGTGCGACAGCGCCGAGACGTGGACCAGGCCGTCCTGGTGCACGCCGATGTCCACGAACGCGCCGAACGCAGCCACGTTGGTCACGCGGCCTTCCAGCACCATGCCAGGGCGCAGGTCCTTCAGGTCTTCCACGCCTTCGGCGAAGCTCGGCGCGACGAATTCCGGGCGCGGGTCGCGACCAGGCTTCTCCAGCTCCTTGAGGATGTCGCGCACAGTCGGCACGCCGAACGTCTCGTCGGTGAACTGTTCGGCCTTGAGGCCGCGCAGGAAGCCGCTGTCGCCGATGATGGAGCGTACCTCACGGCCGCACTGGGCAATGATGCGCTCGACCACCGGATAGGCTTCCGGATGCACCGCGCTCG
The DNA here is from genome assembly GCF_057787755.1 of Dyella sp. OK584. Lineage (NCBI taxonomy): Bacteria > Pseudomonadati > Pseudomonadota > Gammaproteobacteria > Lysobacterales > Rhodanobacteraceae > Dyella > Dyella sp. OK584. The sequence goes on along the minus strand of NZ_CM173542.1, from coordinate 914,972 downwards.
CATCGAGTGGGTTGTCGCCGCTGGGTACGCGCAGGAAGCCGGCGCACTGCTCGAACGCCTTGTCGCCCAGGCGCGGCACCTTGAGCAGCGCCTTGCGGTTGGCGAACGGGCCATTGGCATCGCGATGCTTCACCACATTCTCCGCGACGCTGGCGCTCAAGCCGGCAACGCGCGAGAGCAGGGCCGCGGAGGCGGTGTTCACGTCCACGCCGACTGCGTTCACGCAGTCCTCGACCTTCGCATCCAGCGCGCGTGCGAGCTTCACCTGGTTCACATCGTGCTGGTACTGACCCACGCCGATCGCCTTGGGCTCGATCTTCACCAGCTCGGCCAGCGGATCTTGCAGGCGGCGCGCAATGGAAACGGCGCCGCGCAGGCTCACGTCGACATCCGGAAACTCCCTGGCAGCGATTTCCGATGCCGAATACACCGACGCGCCAGCTTCGCTCACCACCACCTTGGATAGCTTCGCGTCGGCAAGTTTTTTGATCATCTCGCCGGCGAGCTTGTCGGTTTCGCGCGAGGCAGTGCCGTTGCCGATGGCGATCAGGTCGACGCCGTGCTGCTTGCACAACTTGGCCAGTTGCACCAGCGATTCGGTCCACTGCTTGCGCGGCTCATGCGGATAAATCGTGTCAGTAGCGAGCAACTTGCCGGTGGCATCGACCACCGCCACCTTCACGCCGGTGCGAATGCCCGGGTCCAGGCCCATCACCGTCTTGGCGCCGGCGGGCGCGGCCAGCATCAAGTCCTTGAGGTTGTCGCCGAACACGCGGATGGCTTCGTCTTCCGCGCCTTCACGCACGCGACCGAACAGATCGAGCGTCAGGTGCAGATGCAGCTTCACGCGCCAGGTCATGCGCACGGTCTCGCGCAGCCATGCATCGGCAGGGCGGCCGCGATCGAGGATGTGGGCATGCGCGGCCACGCGGCCTTCGCCTTCCTGATGACCCTGATCGGAGTCGACGTTGGGCGCCAGCTCCAGTTCGATGATGCCCTCGTTGCGTGCGCGCATCAGCGCGAGCAGGCGATGCGAGGGAATTTTGCCGATCGATTCGATGTGATCGAAATAGTCGCGGAACTTCGCGCCTTCGTTTTCCTTGCCTTCCACCACCTTGGCGCGGATCTGGCCCTTGTCCCACAGCCAGTCGCGCAGCTCGCCGACCAGGCCGGCGTCTTCAGCAATGCTTTCCATCAGGATCGCGCGTGCACCGTCGAGCGCGGCACGCGCATCGGCCACGCCCTTCTCGGCATCCACGAACGACGCGGCAAATTCTTCGGGCGAACGCGAAGGATCTTCGCGCAGGCCGATGGCCAACGGCTCCAAGCCTGCTTCGCGCGCGATCTGCGCCTTGGTGCGACGCTTGGGCTTGTACGGCAGGTAGAGATCTTCCAGGCGCGCCTTGGTGTCGGCGGCGAGAATGTCGCCCTTCAGTGCATCGGACAGCTTGCCCTGTTCTTCGATGCTGGCGAGGATCGCGCTGCGACGCTCCTCAAGCTCGCGCAGATAGCGCAGGCGCTCTTCCAGCAGGCGAAGCTGCGTGTCGTCGAGACCACCGGTGGCTTCCTTGCGGTAGCGTGCGATGAACGGCACGGTGGCGCCGCCGTCGAGCAGATCCACCGCGGCATGGACCTGGTCCGGCTTGGCGGCAATGTCCTGGGCAATACGTTGTTCGATGCTGAGCATGAGGCTGAAACGATTCCTGTGCATTCAACGATGCGGCGCGCCGCCTATGTGGCATGCCGAGTCGTTGATCATAGCAAGATGCCTCGTACGCTCATTCGCTCGAGGCGAGCCCTCGTTCAGCGCTGGTCCTCAGGTAGCCCGCGGCGCCTGTAAATGCGGTCTCCCCGCCTTGGGCGTTCGGGTAAAGCGTGGCGACGCGGCGGTTGCGCGGCCAATGGCGGGGACGCACAACATGTGCGCTGTTGCTGTGCGCGAATGGCAGCACCACCAGCGCGGGCTGCGGCGATGTGCGTGGGAAGTGCGAGGGGTTGCTCGGCGGGTGTACCAGACTGGCGACGGCGAGCATGGCCACGATCACAATCAATGTGATGGCTGCGGCCAGCCACTGACCAGGCGCCTTGCGGCGGGCCGGCGGCTTTTCAGGCGCTGCGAAAGCTGCCGTGTCCGCGTAGTCGTCGGGGCCCCGCCCCGTAACGAACTCATCATTCGCGGCTTGCCCGGTGGACACCGCTGGCGCCTCCATGCGCTGCACGTCGCCGATAAAGCGGTAACCGAGGCTGTGTACGGTAGCGATATAACGCGGATGACCCGCGCGGTCGCCGAGCGTGTGCCGCAATTGCGAGATGACGCGTGTGAGTACGCCGGGCGTGACGTGTCGATGACCCCAGGCGGCGTCGAGCAGGACGTCCTTGCTGACGACCTCGCCGGCCTGTTGCAACAGCACCACCAGCACCGCGTAGGCCTTGGGCTCGACCGAGAGCACCACGCCTGCACGTTCGAGGCGATGCGCGCGCGGCTCGACAACAATGTCTTCGCACTGATAGATCCAGCCGCTATCAGGTTGGGACTGGGCCATGACCTTGCCTGGTGCGCGGCCCCCTGCATGCACAAGCATGCGCCGCTGACACCGAATGCGCATCCGCCATAGGTCATAACGTGAGTGCACGCGCGGAGGCGTCAAGGGCCGTAGATGCATAGTGCACCTGCCACAGGCGGCTCGAAGTCCATTTGCCATCCGCACGAATCATCGCTCTACGTGCACGCGTGCAGTTGCTTGAGTGCAATCAGCTCGTGAACATCGCGTGCTGTATACGTCAGATGAGACGCTCTTGTCGTGCGAGACAGCCTCGTCGTCAGGTTGTCCCTACAACTTATCACCGAGGCGCGAACATGATGGCTGGTGCTTCCATGTGCGGCCCGTCGAAACGAGCCGGCGAAGCTTCTCCGGCAATGTCTGCCGACGTGCGATCAGGCGCTGAATGAGCCTTGATCGCCGTTCGTCTGCGGCGCGGGCGAATGGGCATGACCGGGACGGCCATTGAGCACCAGCGTTTGCGCGAGCAGGTCGTGAAGGCCCTGCTTCCGCTGCGTCCAGGCCACCATCAGGAAACCGATGCACAGGATGAAGGCGCTCAGCAGCTTGCCGAAATAACGGCCCGTGGCGCGCACGAAGCTGATGCGCTGCCCCTGCAGGTCCGTGACACGGAGACCGAGTGCACGCTTGCCGAGCGTGGCCTGCCACACCGAACTCTCGCACGCGGCGAAATACAGCCACGTAAGCGCCGTCTGCGCGAGCAGGGCCGGTCCGAGTGCATGGAAGTAGCTGTCGAACGCCTGCAGGGCAAGTTGCGGGTCGCTGCCCGCGGCAAGTTTTGCCTGCAGGTAGATTTCGGCGGCCTCGTTCGCGCCGAACAGACTGCTGAGCAGCATGTTGGGAAGCCACAGAACGAGCGCATCGAGAACGTAAGCCGCCACGCGTTTCCAGAAACCCGCGTAATCCGTGAGTACCGCAGCAGCATCGCCGGCGAATTCCGCGGCGCGCGGTGGTGCAGGAGGCGGCGTGAATGCGGGCGGCGCGGCACGGAGCTCGTCGGGAAACAGGCTCGACAACGGCTGCCAGTCGGTCATGCCTTCATGCCAGCCCAGGTCATCGGGACTCACCTGGCCGCTGCGCAGCCACTGGCGTATGTCCACTTCCTTGTACGGGCCATGCCGTTCACCGTCCCGCCCGATCCAGACTTCCATCGTGTGCTCCGAGATGACTTTCAGGCCCGCATCATGCCATGCGGGCACGACATCTTGGCGTTTGTGCGACGGTTCCGATTCACGCTGCGTCGCGGCGTTTCAGATGTACCAGCAGCAGCGAAATTGCCGCCGGCGTCACGCCGCTGATACGCGCGGCCTGGCCGATGGTTTCCGGCTGCACGCGCTTGAGCTTGAGCAATACTTCGGCCGAGAGACCGCGCACTTTGTCGTAGTCGAAGCCGCCGGGAATTGCGGTTTGCTCGTGGCGTCGCTGGCGCTCGATTTCTACGCGCTGGCGCTCCAGGTAGCCGGCGTACTTGGTCTGCACTTCCACCTGTGCAGCGACGTTCTCGTCGTCCACCGAAGGTCCCATGCTGTCGACCGAAGTCAGCATGGCGTAATCGAGTTCGGGTCGACGCAGCAGGTCCAGCGCATTCGTCTCACGGCTCAGCGTGATACCAAGCTGTTTTTCGATGATGGCGCCAAGCGTGTTGGTTGGTGCGGCCCAGATCGCACCCAAGCGATGCGTCTCGCGCTCCACGGCATCGCGCTTGGTACGCAGCGCGTCGTAACGCGCCTGCGGTACCACGCCGAGCCGATGGCCGGTTTCAGTGAGACGCAGGTCGGCGTTGTCCTCGCGCAGATGCAGCCGGTATTCGGCGCGCGAGGTGAACATGCGGTAGGGCTCGATGGTGCCGTTGCTGGTGAGGTCGTCAATCAGCACGCCGATGTAAGCCTCGTCGCGACGCGGATACCAAGGCGATTCGCCCTTCATCGCCAGCGCAGCATTGAGGCCCGCGATCACGCCTTGCGCGCCCGCTTCTTCGTAACCGGTGGTGCCGTTGATCTGGCCGGCGAAGTACAGGCCCGGAATGGTCTTGGTTTCCAGCCATGGGTGCAGTCCGCGCGGATCGAAGTAGTCGTATTCGATCGCATAGCCGGGCCGCGTGATGTGCGCGTTCTCGAACCCCTTGATCGAACGCACCAGCGCCAGCTGCACGTCGTAAGGCAGTGAAGTGGAGATGCCGTTGGGATAGACCTCGAAGGTGTCGAGGCCTTCGGGTTCGATGAAGATCTGGTGCGAGCTCTTCTCGGCGAAGCGCACGACCTTGTCCTCGATGGAAGGGCAGTAGCGCGGACCGATACCCTCGATCTGGCCGCTGTACAGCGGCGAGCGGTCCAGCGAGCCGCGGATCAGGTTGTGGGTGTGCTCGCTGGTGTGGGTGATCCAGCAGCTCACCTGGCGTGGGTGCTCGTCGCGCGAACCCAGGTACGAAAACACGGGGGCGGGGTTGTCGCCCGGCTGCTCTTCCAGCCCGGTGAAATCGATGCTGCGCATATCGATGCGGGGCGGCGTGCCGGTCTTCAGACGGTCGGCGGCCACCGGCAGTTCGCGTAGCTTCTGCGCCAGCGTGCTTGCCGGAGGATCACCGGCGCGGCCGCCTGCGTACTGCGCGGGGCCGATATGGATCTTGCCGGCCAGGAAAGTTCCGGCGGTCAGCACCACGGCTCGGGCGCGGAAGGCCAGGCCCATCTGAGTCACCACGCCGGTGACGCGGCCGCCTTCCAGGATCAGGTCGTCCACTGCCTGCTGGAACAGCTCCAGATAGGGCTGGGTTTCCACCATCCGTCGGATCGCGGCCTTGTACAGCGAACGGTCCGCCTGGCATCGGGTGGCGCGCACGGCCGGGCCCTTGGAGGCGTTCAGGGTGCGCCACTGGATGCCTGCGAGGTCCGCGGCATGTGCCATGGCACCGCCCAAGGCGTCGATTTCCTTGACCAGGTGGCCCTTGCCGATGCCGCCGATGGCCGGGTTGCAGCTCATCTGGCCAATGGTTTCGATGTTGTGGCTGAGCAGCAGCGTGCGCGCACCGGTGCGCGCTGAGGCAAGCGCGGCTTCGGTGCCGGCGTGGCCGCCGCCGATCACGATGACGTCGTAGTGGGTCGGATGAAACATGAAACTGCCCCGAAAGCGCAGGATTGGACCAATTGCGACGCTAATGGTAACGCTACTGGGGCCGTCGGGCAGCTGGCATGTTTCCTGCTTAACCTGCTACGCACTTTCCTCGGGCAGACGCTGCGCGGTAACGCGCGCCGAGATCGAACGACAGGGGTTCGATTGCGTGCCGGGAGAGGAAGCGAGACGGCGCCCCTTGGGGCGCCGTCGTTTTTTCTGGCCCTGCCCATGTACTTCGGGCATTTCCGGGCCTAAATAAGATCTGGCGCCCGGCGGTCTCAGGAACAGGGGGAATCCAGGATGACCGTGTTGCCGGGCGCCAGAAACCGGAAAACAGGTTGCTGGCAGCAATGTTCGCTGCGCGTCTGAGTTGGATATTTACGCCTTTCGCGTGAACGTAAAGTGACTAAAACGCCCGTTTGTGCCGAGTCTCGGCACCTGCTGACGCGCAGCGTCATTTCGTGATCCTTGGCCATTTTCAGTGTGATGCACATCACATTGCTGGCACGAGCATTGCATTTCCCAGGATGCCAGCAAGGCAAATCGTTCTGGGGGATTCACGTCATGGATTTCAGCTTCGATTTCCAACCGGTATATCAGCACCACGACCTGCTGATCGAACTTGGCCGTGTCGAAATGGCCATGGAGCATCTGGACAAACGCAACGAGAACGAGCGGCAGGCCCTGCGCCCGCGCTTGATCTCGCGCATGAGCCGCCTGCGCGACGAGTTGCAGCGCCTCGAGGCTTGAGATTCTGCGCGCCAGGCGCGCAATGGATAACAGGCACATGGACGTCCATACGTCCGCGTGCAATCAGGCATGGAGGCCATGGAACGATCTCGCTCGCCGGAACACCAGGCAGTTCAGGCGGCCTCACTCCCTATGATGAGCTTACGCCCGGGTGCCCCGTCCTCGACGGGCAGCACTCGGACGTCTTTTCATTCCGTCCCTTAAGCAGTGCCCCGCTCAGCCGTGCAGCATGCTTCGCACGATCTCGGTGAGATTGCGGGATAAGTCGGGATACGCTGCCAGTGATTCGATGGCTCCGCGGGCCACCGCCCGACGGCCGGGCTCAAGCCGTTGCCAGCCGTTGAATGCTGTGGCCATCCGGGCTGCCACCTGGGGATTGAGCGCGTCCAGCTGCTTCAGTCGTTCGGTCAGCAACTGATAGCCGCCACCATCCGGGCGATGGAATCCATCCGGATTGTTGCGCGCCCAGGCACCGAACAACGCATTCACCCGGTTTGGATTTTTCAGGGTGAAGGCCGCATCGCTCTCCAGCACGCGTACGCGGTCGAGAACCAGTTCGCCGGGTAGCTGCGTCTGCACCGAGAACCACTTGTCCATGGCCAGCGGATTGTCTGCATAACGTTCGCGGAAATGCAGCAGTGCGGCGCGCGCCTGAGGTGCGTTGCCACGCACCAGCACAGCGAGCGCGGCGAGGCGGTCGGTCATGCTGGGCGCGTTGTCGTACTGCAAGGTGGCGAGCGCATGGGCTGCCCACGGGTCGATGCGTGCGAGCAGTTCCAGTACCCGCCGCTTGAGCCGGCGTCGTGCCTGGCTAACGGCATCAAGATCGAGGCTGGTGTCCGCCACGAGTGCGTCGTAGCGCTCCTGCAGTGCCTCGCGACCGATACGCAGCGCCAAATGCTCCTGCAACTGATGTCGCAGTGCATGCACATGAGAAGGATTGACCTGCCGTTCGCGCTCCGACAATTCGATCTCGCCGGGCGGCGTCAGCAGATCAGCGAGCAGGGCGGTATCCAGTGTAGTCTCGGCAAACAGCGCTTCCAATGCGTCACACCAAGCGTCCAGCGCATCGGTACCGTTGCCGTCGCGCAGGTTGTCATAGGCGCGAGCAGCCAGCTGTTGTCCGGCCTCCCAGCGGTTGAAGCCGTCGATGTCGTGGCGCAGCAACAAGGCGAGATCGGCCGGCGCGTAATCACATTCAAGGATCACCGGCGCCGAGAACCCGCGCAGGAGTGAGGGCACCGGTGCGGCACCTACCTGCTGGAATACGAAGGCGCGCTCGGCGCGATCCAGCACCACCACGCGCTCGGTGGCGCTGCTATACGTCGCGTCATCACCGACCAGATGCAGCGGAAGCATTCGACCTGTGCGGTCGAACAGGGCCAGCTTCACCGGTATCGGCAAGGGCTGCTTTTGCGGCTGACCCGGCGTGGCTGGTGTGTGCTGCGACAACGTCAGGGTATAGGTGCGATGTGCCGCATCGTAGTGGCCGCGCGCGGCCAGCCTCGGCGTGCCGGCTTGTGCGTACCAGGCGAGATAAGGCATCAGGTCGATGCGGTTGGCTTCACCCAGTGCGCGGAGAAAATCCTCCAGCGTGGCGGCGTGGCCGTCATGGCTCGCGAAGTACTGATCCATGCCGCGCCGGAAACCTTCGCCGCCCAGTCGCCCCGCCACCATGCGCACCAGCTCCGAGCCCTTCTCGTAGACGGTGGCCGTGTAGAAATTGTTGATCTCGCTGTACTGCGCGGGGCGCACGGGATGCGCCAGCGGGCCAGCGTCCTCCGGGAACTGCGCACGGCGCAGCAGGGCCACGTCTTCGATGCGCTTGAGTGCGGGCGAGTTCATGTCCGCCGAAAATTGTTGCTCGCGGAACACGGTGAGGCCTTCCTTCAGCGAGAGCTGAAACCAGTCGCGGCAGGTGACGCGGTTGCCGCTCCAGTTGTGGAAGTACTCATGCGCTACTACCGCTTCCACCGCGCGGTATTCATCGTCGGTGGTGGAATCGGCATCGGCCAGAAGATACTTCGCGTTGAAGATGTTGAGGCCCTTGTTCTCCATCGCGCCCATGTTGAAGTCGTGCGTGGCGACGACATGGAACACGTCGAGGTCGTACTCGCGGCCGTAGGTTTCCTCGTCCCAGCGCATCGAGCGTTCGAGCGCGTCCATCGCGTAGTCGCAGCGACCGATGGCGTCGGGCTCGGCCCAGATCACCAGCTTCACGGCGCGACCGCTGCCGGTGACGTAGTCGCGCTCGATCTTCTGCAGGCGACCGGCAACCAGCGCGAACAGGTAGCTGGGCTTGGGATGCGGATCGACAAAACGTGCCCAGTGGCGCCCGTTTTCCAGTTCGCCGTGGCCATCGGGATTGCCGCCGGCCAGCAGTACAGGAAAGCGCTCGCGATCGGCGCACAAGGTAACGGTGTAGCTGGCCAACACATCCGGCCGGTCAGGGAAGAAGGTGATGTGGCGGAAGCCTTCGGCCTCGCACTGGGTGAGCAGGAAGCCGCTTTCGCGCGTGCCGGACAGGTACAGGCCTTCCAGCGCGGTGTTGGCAGCCGGCCGCACGCGCACGCGCGTCTCCAGCACGCTGCCGTCGTTCGCGCCGTCCACTTCAAGCACGTTGCCGCTATGACGCCAGGCGTGCTCGGGCAGGGGCTGGCCATCCAGCGCGATCGATAGCAATTCCAGGCCTTCGCCATCGAGGCGCAATGGTTCCTGTTGCGCCGCGTCGCGCTGCAGGTGCAGGCGCGAAGTCACTTCGGCGTCGTCGATATCCAGGTCGAACACAAGCTCTACCCGCGAGACACGCCATGCAGGAGCGCGGTAGTCGTTGAGCCGGATCAGAGTGGGAGAAGCGTCGCTACGGGTGTTCATCGGCACGGCTGGGGAGGATGGGATCAGTCAGGCTAACATGCGGTTCTTTCCGGGCAGGACAAGTCGATGGCGGAGTATCTTGCGGAGCGCGGCCAGTTGGGCAGCCAGCACATCGTCGTACTGGCCGACCCCACGCGCGGCAGGCGCGTGCGCATCGCCCGACGCGGCGCCACCTTGCTGGGCTTTGAGCTGCCGTGCCGAGACGGCGTGCGCGACATCGCCGATGGTTACCGCGACGCCGGCGAACTGGATACCCGGCCCAGCTCCCGCTTCGCCATCATGGTGCCGTTCGCCAATCGCATCGACGACGCCCGCTACCTGTTCGATGGCGAGCCATACGACCTGCAGCCGGGCGTGGAAGGTGCCTCGCGCGCCGCTCGCCATGGATTCGTGCGCGGCGTGGATTTCGAGTTGACCGCGCTGTCCGCCGATGCGCAGGCAGCGCGGGTGACATTCAGTACCCATGCGATCCGGCCGGGTGTGCATGCGGGTTATCCGTTCGCCATCGACCTCGCGGTGACCTATACGCTCGACGCCAGCGGCCTCACGCTAGAAGCGGTGATGCGCAACGTGGGCAGGCATGCCGCGCCGTGCTTCTTTGGCTGGCACCCGTATTTCCGCCTGGCGGAAACGCCCATCGACAGCTGGGAGTTGCAGATTCCCGCGGCCAGCCTGGTGCGCACCGATGCCGATTTCATCCCACTGCCCGGCGACGGCGCGCGCGTGCCGCTCGAACATGCGCCGGAACTCGACTTTCGCCAGCTGCAGCCCATTGGCACACGCGAGCTCAATCATGCGTTCGCCGATCTCCGTTGCGATACGGACGGTCGCGCCCGCGCCCGATTGCGCGAACCCGACAGCGGGCTGTCCATCGCAGTGTGGCAATCCTCGGGCGTGATGCTCGCCTTCACCGCAGACACCGTGACGCGCGATGTACGCCGCTCGGTGGCGCTGGAACCCATGGAAAGCTGGGCCGACGCCTTCAATCGGCCCGATTGTGCCGAAGCTATTCGTCTGGAACCCGGCGCCGAGCGGCGCTTCCTTTGTGGTGTGGAGATCGAAAGCCCATGAGTTCGTCCGTGAATCGCGCCGCGTTGCCAACCTTTGCACAGGTGCAGGAAGCTGCCACGCGCATTGCGCCGTACGCAGTGGTGACGCCGGTGTTGCGCAGTGCCGCCTTGAACATGCTGTCCGGTGCGGACCTGTACTTCAAATGCGAGAACCTGCAGCGTGGCGGCGCGTTCAAGTTTCGCGGCGCATGCAATGCCGTGTGGTCGATGGACGATGGTCAGGCTGCGCGTGGCGTCGTCACGCACTCCTCCGGCAACCACGGCAATGCGCTGGCGATGGCGGCGGCCACGCGCGGTATTCCCGCGCATGTAATCGTGCCCGAGGGCGCCGTGCGTACCAAGGTGGAAGCGATCGAGCGCGCCGGAGCCATCCTGCATCGTTGCGCGCCTACGCAGGCGGCACGCGAGGCCAAGGCTGAGGAAGTGCAGCGCGACACGGGTGCGGAGCTGGTCCACCCGTTCTCCGATACGCGCGTGATGGCTGGCCAGGGCACCGCGGTGCTTGAACTGCTGCAGCAGAGCGGAGGCATGGATGCGGTCATCACGCCCATTGGCGGCGGCGGCTTGATCGCCGGCACTGCCATTGCCGCGCATGGCGTGGCGCCGCAGCTGCGCATGCACGGCGCCGAGCCGATGGGTGCCGACGATGCAGCGCGCTCGCTGGCGCAGGGACATCGCGTGGGTCCATTCGTGCCTGACACCATCTGCGATGGCTTGCGCACGCTGATCGGCGAGACGAACTTCGATGCCTTGCGCATGCATCGTGTCGAAGTGACGACGGTGAGCGACGAGGAAGTCATCGCCGCCATGAAGTTGTTGTGGAGTGAGCTGAAGATCGTGGTGGAAACGTCAAGCGCTACCGTGCTGGCGGCCGTGCTAAAGCGGCCGGAACGATTCAAGGGCCAGCGCGTTGGGCTGATTCTCAGCGGTGGCAATGTCGATCTCGACGCGTTGCCGTGGTGAGCTCTTCTACTTCCTCTCCCTATGGGCGACCCGAGGGTAGTCCCTGTGGGGGGAGAGGGTTGAGGTCAGGGGGCGGGTGCAAGCGAGAGGGCTGCGAAGAAGCTCGCTCTTGCAAAGCTCTCGCAAGATTGGCCCCTCACCCCAGCCCTCTCCCCGGAGGGGAGAGGGAGCAGGGCAGCGGGCTTCGCTTTAAGTCCTCAGTGCGTCAACGCGTTGCGGTGTAGCCACGGTCCTTGAGGTAGCACGTCACTTATCTGGCTTGCGCCTCGCATCAGGCTTGTATCCCGCACATTGCTATGAGCCCTTAAGGCCATTTTCTTTGGGTTACTTTTCTTTGACTCCGGGCATCCTGCCCTCCGCCCTTCGGGCCGGCTTCGCCGTTCGCACGCGCTCCTGCGCGTGCGTGGGCCAGCAAAAGAAAAGTGACTCGGCTGCCGGCAGGCAGTCGAAACGCCCGCTGCGTAAGCGGCACGCTGGCGGCAACACTTCAACCCTGAAACAAGAACCGGTCGCGCACGGGGTGCGCCCCCACATAACGGCAAAAAGGCAACAGCGATATCGCAAGCGTGGCCCCTCACCCTACCCGCTTCTCCAAGGGGGGAGGGAACAGAGCACGTCAACCACGCCGCAACCGCAACCCGCTCACTGCTACCAATCCAAGCAGTACGAATGCAATGCCCACCACCTCCATCGTGCTGGGTTGTTCGTGCAAAATCGCCCACGCCAGCAGCACGCTGACAATCGGCACGCCCAGGCTGGCGAGGCTCGCCACCGCCGTGGGCAGTCGTTGCAGTACGACCAGCCACAGTCCCCAGGCGATGCTTGACGCCATCACCACGCTATAGGCGAGGCCGCCGATGAATCCCCAGTTCCAGTCGATCGCGCGCTGCGGTACGCACAACGCCACCACCACCAACGCGATGGCACCAAACAACATCTGCCACGCCGTGAGGTTCAGCGGCGTGGGCGCGTGATGCAGAAAGACCCGCTTGCTGAGCACGGTGCCCATGGCCCATGCCGCGCCGGCGCCGATCGCTAGCAGCGTGCTGGTGGTGTTGCCCAGCCCATGCCACGGCTCGATGATGCAAACCAGGCCGATGGCGGCGAGGCCCAGACCCAGCCAGCGTTGCGGAGTAAGTCGTTCGTGCAGGATCAGCCATGCCAGCAGCACTGCCCAGAACGGCATGGTGTAGGCCAGCAGCGCGATGCGTCCGGCGCCACCGTTTACCAGCGCCCATTGACCCAGCCCCTGGAAAGCCGCGGTCTGGCACAAGCCAATGAGCAGCGTGGGCAGCAACGGCGGCGGGCGCAGTGGTTGTCGCATGACAAGCAACGCGCCGAACAACACCAGTGCACCGAGTACATAGCGTATCGCGGCAAAGTCGAACGGCCCCGCATGCTGCAGCACCTGCTTCATCACGATCCAGCTGTACGCCCAGATCACAATGGTGGCCAGAAGCGCCAGCATGGCGCCGCGAGAAGGCGGGGATGCAGTCATCAGAATCCAGTCGGGGGAGTAGTGGCGCCTGCGGCGGACCTTGCCCTTGTCCGCTGCGCACGGGTGGGATAGCGTCGTGCCTCTCCCGGAAACATACAAGGGGAAGCGCATGGCTCCGAACGAGCCATGGACGCGTTCCCTTGGCCTCTGCCGCCATCCGCCTTCGCGCGCGAACCGGCGAATGCAGTGCGGACTGAAAAGGATTCGACGACATGGCAACACGAGCAGCCCGTTCCATCCAGCGTTGCCCCTGGGGCGAAAGCGCGGACATGCATGACTACCACGACACGGAATGGGGCGAGCCGCTGCATGACGATCGCTCGCTATTCGAATTTCTGTGCCTGGAAGGCGCGCAGGCCGGCCTCTCGTGGCGAACTATCCTGCTCAAGCGGGACCACTACCGCCGGGTGTTCCACGGCTTCGACATCGCGAAAGTCGCGTCGATGAAGGATCGCGAACTGGAAAAGGCGTTGCTCGACCCGGGCATCGTGCGCAACCGGCTCAAGGTCTACGCCACGCGCGACAACGCCATCACCACGCTCAGCGTGATCGACGAACACGGCAGCCTGGACGACTACCTTTGGTCGTTCCTCGAGGGCAAACCCATTCGCAATCGCTGGACTGGCCAGGGCGATGTGCCGGCCAGCACGCCGCTGTCCGACCGCATGAGCAAGGAACTGAAGAAACGCGGCTTCCGCTTCGTCGGCACCACCATCTGCTATGCCTTCATGCAGGCCACCGGCATGGTCAACGACCATGTGGTGAGTTGCTTCCGTCACAAGCAGGTTTGACCCGCGGCGCCGCGCGAATCAATCGGCTTCGGCGCGTGGGTCGAATCGCGCGAACAGCAGCGCGCCCAGTTTGACGGAGGCCGTTGCGGCCTCCGTAATTCAGTAGATCAATTCATGAGCTTCTTGAAGCGAGGATCGGATACCGCTTTCTTGATTAGATCCTGCACGGCAGGTCCAAGCGCCTGTGCGGTCTGATTGCACGCAGTGATGGCGTCGAAGCCGCTCTTGAACTCGTACTTGTTCTCGACGGCCAGCGACTGCCCATTGTTGGAATTCAGCGTCAGGGAAAGATCCCACCACCCACTCGTCAATCCGGCGCTGGACGAAAACGCGATCTTGTCCATACGTCCGGTCAGCACGGCATTGCTGTCGCCATAGACGCCTGCGAGCTTGAATTCGTCGTTGAACGCCTTCCGGACGAACTCGGGGATTGTGACCCCGTCGGATGCCTTGATGGGGCCCATCAGGCGGCAGTTGGCATCATAGTTTGCCGGAGATTCCAGGGCCGCGAGGCTGAACGTCTTGCCCTGGTAACTCTTGAGGATCATGTCATTGTCGACCGACACGGAATATCGTGCGGGCGTCATGGTGGAACAGCCGGACGCAACAAGCATCACGCCCAAAAGGGCGAGTCGGACCTTCTTCACGTTTTTCCCCTGTTTCGATATCACGCTCGGGCGCGAGCCACAGGCCCTTGCCGTTTCGCCGCGAGAAGTCCCCGGCAGCCGCGAGCAATCTAGCTAACCCCGTTTCGAAAAGCGAGCCGCTTGGCGGCGTGCTCAGGCTCGGATGAAAACAGAGTGTGGTCAATGATGCCGGCGTCGGTCGACGTTTTGCGGCATGCGTCGCGGCTCTTGCGCATAGCGGCGCGCCTCGTCCAACAGCCACGCGCGGAACACGAGCAGGGCCGGATGCTGCGCTGAGCGTGGCGGATAAACCAGATAGTGGGCGTAGTCGGCGCGTAACCGCCGCCTGCTGAGCAATATCAGTTGACCCGATTCCACCAATGGTCGCGCCATGGTGAGGCGGCCGAGCGCAATGCCCAGGCCTTCGACGGCGGCGTGATGCAGTGTCTCGGTATTGTCGAAATGCGCCACATAGCGCGTCGGCGGCGTGCCGCCATACGTGTGGAACCACTTGGCCCACACATTCTCCGGGTCGCGCAGCAGCGGCCACTCGGACAATTGTTTCAGAGTGGGTCGGCCGAGTCGCTTGATGAGTTCCGGACTTGCGATGGGTGTGAGCCAATCGTCGAACAGATGCTCGGCGACTACACCAGGCCATTCACCGGGACCGAAACGCAAGGCAGCATCGACGGGCTCGCGCTCGAAATTCACCAGTTCCACGCCCGATTGCAGGTTCAACTGCAGATGCGGATGCGCGGCAACGAAATGGGAAAGTCGCGGCACCAGCCAACTCGACGCTACCGACGGCATGACGCTGATGGTGAGCTGATCTGCGGGCGGCGCACTGAATGCCTGCAACGCGCGCTCGATCGATTCGAACTGCGGCCCCACCAGTTCCAGCAGCCGCGCGCCTTCGGGTGTGAGGTCGACACCGCGTGGGCCGCGTACGAACACGCGCTGGCCCAACCGGTCTTCAAGTCCGCGGATCTGGTGGCTAAGCGCGCTGGTGGTGAGATGCATATAGCGGGCCGCCATTGAGAGATTGCCCGTGCGAGCAGCAAGCACGAAGCCTTGCAGTGCAGTGAGTGGCGGTCGAGCCATATGAAGTTGCCTCAATACTGGATTGCAAAAATGTCGCTTTTTGCAGGGCTCCAGTTGACCTACCTTCAGAACTGCCCGGAGTCCGGGCGCCGTTCGAGGAACGCGATCATGCTGATCTTCGACCTTCCCTTCCTTAAGACACCCGCCACGGCGTCGAAGCCTGCCCGCGACGACTTGGCCTTCCAGAACCTCGACATCGACACTCTAGCGTCCGCGCCATGTAGGGAACGTCATCACGACGAGAAAGCGGTGGACGGCCTCGGTCACTACATCGACAGCCGCCTGTGCGACGAGCGCTTCCGTATCGATTGAACCACCATCGGCGCCGGGGCCTGTCGCGTGAGCGAGGCCCCAGCGGCACATGCGCGCAACGTCAGCGCCGCCGCGAGCCGCGCAGATTGTCGATCGAGAAACTGGCCATTTCACCGCCGCCGGCCATGCGACGCGACTGGCCCGGTGGCGGACCCCAGGCGTGCGCGGTAACGACTTCCCAGGTGGCGGGAATACGGCCGTCCACACGCATCGCCTCGTAGGCAGCCAGCATGCGCTGATAATGGCGCTTGCCGAGCAGGTGACGTTCGCGTTCGCGATCGGCGTTGGTGGCGCCGAGACCCTGCAGTTCCTTCAGCAGCATGCGCGGTTCGCTGTAGGTCAGCGTGTAGCGATCCACGTCGAGCACGGGATCGCGCAAACCCGCGTTGATCATCGCATCGCCCAGGTCGTGCATGTCGAGGAAGCGACTCACGTGGGGTTGCTGGTCGGCTTCAGCCCAGGCAGCGCGCAGTTCCTTCAGCGTGTCCGGACCAAAGGTGGAGAATACCAGCAGGCCACCGGGCTTGAGCACGCGCACGCATTCGCCGAACAACGCGGGTAAATCATCGATCCACTGGAAGCACAGGTTGGAATGCAGCACGTCCACGCTGTGATCGGGCAACGGCAGTGCAGTGGCTTCCGCGCACACGCGCTGGAAGGGTTTGAGCCAGCTGATGTGTTTTCTCGCGGTGCGCAGCATTGGCAACGCCAAATCCATGGCGATCACTTGCGCCTTCGGATAGCGCTTGCGCAGCAGCGCCGTGCCGCGACCTGTACCGGCGCCGACATCCACAACGCGCTCCGGTGCTTCCAGATAGAAACCCAGGCGATCGAGCAGCAGCGACTGCACTTCGCGTTGCAGGGCGTCGTGGTGTTCGTAGGTGCTGGCGGCGCGACTGAAGTTGTGGCGCACCTGCCGGCGGTCGAAATGCGATTCGCTCATCAAAACTTGTCCAGCATGGGTGCCAGCACCGCAGCGACGTCGCTGGCATAGCCGAAGAATGGCGCGTGGCCCGCGTGCGCGATCTCGTGATAGGTGCCGCCGCACTGTTCCGCGGACCACGCCATGGCTGGCGGCTGCACCAGTCGGTCGCGGTGACCAGCGATCCACGTGCTTGGCACGGAAAGACCAGGCAGATCCGCGCGACGATCGGTGTCCTCGAGAATGCGGATGCCTTCTTGCAGCACGCGCAGGTTCGGCTCGCCGCGGGTGAACACCAGCTCGCGCAGGTGACGAAGTTCGGCGCGCGGGTCCGGGCTACCCATCGCTTCGAGCGCCATGAAGCGTTCGAGCGTGGCGTGATAATCAGTTTCGAGGTCAGTGGCGAGTTGGCGCACCAGCTTGGGGTCAGCGCCGTAAGGCCAGCTCTCGTCGCGCGCGAACTTTGGCGTGCCTGAGATCACTGCCAATCCGCGCGCATGCTGCGGGTGTTCCAGTGCGCCGGTGAGCGCGATCAGTCCGCCCAATGACCAGCCGATCCACAGCGCGGGCGGCGTGCGTTGGGCGATGGCCGCGGCGCAGGCCGAAGGCTCCAGCGGCAACGTGCTGTCGCGCGAATAGCCGTGGCCGGGAAGATCCACCACGTGCATGGTGCAACGATCGGCCAGGGCCTCGAACAGCGGCGCCATCATGCCGCCGTGCATGGCCCAGCCGTGCAGCACGACGACGGGGATGGAGCCGTGGCCGTGGGTTTCGATGTGGAGCGTCATGGGCTGTTGACTCCCTCTCCCCTGCGGGGAGAGGGTTGGGGTGAGCCACCTAAAGGTGGTGAAGGGTGGGTGCTCGCGGAAGCGTCGCCAAGTGCGAGCGTGTCGCCAGGTTGGCCCCTCTCCCCAGCCCTCTCCCCGGAGGGGAGAGGGAGTAAGGGCGACGGCGCGAGGCTCTTGTCGACGGAACCGCGCTCATCAAACACGAAGCAGTCGCCCCGCCAATGTGTGCCGTCTGTTTCCTCGAAATACTTCAGGATGCCGCCTTCCAGCTGGAAGACGTTGGCCATGCCGATATCCTGCATATGCAACACCGCCTTCTCGCAGCGGATGCCACCGGTGCAATACGACACCACGGTCTTGTTCTCGAAGCGCGCGCGGTCGGCGGCGATGGCATCGGGAAACTCAGTGAAGCTGCTCAAGCGATAGTCCACAGCGTTGTGGAACAGGCCCACGGCGGTCTCGTAGTCGTTGCGCGTATCCAGCAGCACCACTTCGCGACCGTCATCGTCGTGACCGCGTGCAAGCCAGAGCTGCAGCGTATGCGGTGTCACAGCCGGAGCGCGCGAGCCTTCCGGGCGAATCGCTGGCATGCGCATGGTGATGATCTCTTTCTTCAGGCGCACACGCATGCGGCCGAACGGCACCTCGTCGGATACCGATTCCTTCGGTTCCAGCCCGGCAAAGCGCGGGTCGCTGCGCAGCCAGTCCATGAAGCTCTCGATGGGCGCGCGCGGGCCGGCCAGGAACAGGTTGATACCTTCGGGCGCGAGCAGGATGGTGCCCTTCAGATCGAGTGCGAGGCAGCGTTCAAGCACGCGCTCACGCAGCGCTGGGAGGTCGTCCAGGCCGACGAAGCGATAGGCGGAAAGATTGATGATAACCATGGGAAGGAGGGGTACGGCGAGGCCGCCATTATACGGGGCGCCCCGCCGGGGGCCCGGCAGGCAGGCGGGAGAGGGCTTCCAGCAGCCGGTCAACATCGCCTTCCTCATGCATCGCCGACAGCGTGATACGCAGGCGTGCCTTGCCCTGCGGCACTGTGGGCGGGCGGATCGCGGTGACCAGGAAGCCTTGGTTTTCCAGGGTTTCGGCGGCATCCAGCGAGGCCTGGGCATCGCCCAGCAGCAGGGGCTGGATAGCCGTGGGCGAAGCCATCAGCGGCAGCCCGAGCTGGGCGGCGCCGTGGCGGAAGCGGGCGATCAGCGCGTGGAGCTTGTCGCGACGCCAGCCTTCGGTTTGCGCCAATTGCACGGCAGCCAGCGTCGCGGCGGCCAGCGCGGGTGGCATGGCGGTCGTATAGATATAGGTGCGCGCGGACTGCACCAGGCCGTCGATCAGGTCCGCCGAACCGGCTATGAAGGCACCGCTGCAGCCCAGGGCCTTGCCTAGCGTGGCCATCAACACGGGCACGTCGTTCTGGCCCAGATCGGCCACGCTGCCTTCGCCACGCGCACCGAGCACACCCAGACCGTGCGCATCGTCGACCATTAGGGTGGCGCCTTCACGCTGGCACAGCGAGGCGAGCGCCGGCAGCGGTGCGATATCGCCGTCCATGCTGAATACGCCATCGGTGGCGAGCAGAGCGGCAGCATCCTTGTGGCTGGCGAGCTGGCGTGCGGCAGCGTCCACATCAGCGTGCGGATAGCGCTTGAGCTCGGCGCCGGCCAGTTGCGCGCCGTCGAGCAGGCAAGCGTGATTGAGCTTGTCCTGCACGCACAGATCATCGCGTTGCAACAGTGCCTGCGTCACGCCGAGGTTGGCCATGTAGCCGGTGGAGAACAGCAGCGCGCGCTCGCGTCCGGTCCATGCGGCCAACGCTTCTTCCAGCGCGGCGTGTTCGGCGCGATGGCCACAGATCAAATGTGCCGAACCGCTGCCCACGCCGCTGTCATCGGCGGCACGCTTGAGTGCGGCGACGAGTTGGGGATGTTGCGCCAGGCCGAGATAGTCGTTGCTGCAGAACGCGAGCAGGCGGCGCCCGTCGCGTTGCACCCATACCCCGTCGGCGCGCTCCACGACATGAAGTCGCCGCAGCAGGCCGGCACGTGCGCGTTCAGCGCTATGCCGGGCCAGCCGCTCGGTGAGCGAAGGGCGCGTCATGACACCGCTCAGGCGGCGGCGCTGCAACCGCAGCCGTTACCGCAGCCAGCCGTCTCGGCTTCGAGAATATCGGCGTGCACGGTGTCGGCTTCTTCCACCACTTCCATCGGATGCAGGTCGAGCCGCGCGAACAGCTGGCGGTCGTGTTGCACGTCCGGGTTGCCGGTGGTCAGCAGCTTTTCGCCGTAGAAGATCGAGTTGGCGCCGGCGAAGAAGCACAGCGCCTGCACCGCGTCGTCCATCTGCTGGCGGCCTGCCGAAAGGCGCACCATCGAGGCGGGCATCAGGAGGCGCGCTACGGCAATCGTGCGTACGAATTCGAACGGGTCCAGCGCCTGCGTGCCATTGAGCGGCGTGCCTTCCACCTGCACCAGCTGGTTGATCGGTACCGACTCGGGGTGCTCGGGGAGGGTGGCCAGCGTTTGCAGCAGACCGGCGCGCTGGTCGCGCGTTTCGCCCATGCCGACGATGCCGCCGCAGCAGGTCTTCATACCCGCCTCGCGCACATGCTCCAGCGTGTCCAGGCGGTCCTGGTACTGGCGCGTGTGGATGATCTCGCCGTAGAACTCCGGCGCGGTGTCCAGATTGTGGTTGTAGTAGTCCAGGCCCGCGCGCTTGAGCGTCGCGGCCTGATCGCCGCTGAGCATGCCCAGCGTGGCACAGGTTTCCAGGCCCAGGCCTTTCACCGCGCTCACGATCTCGGCCACCTTGGCCACGTCGCGGTCCTTCGGGCTGCGCCAGGCGGCGCCCATGCAGAAGCGGCTGGCGCCGGCGTTCTTGGCGGCCTGAGCGCGCGCCACCACGGCGTCCACGCTCATCAGCTTCTGTGCCTGCACGCCGGTGTCGTAACGCGCGGCTTGCGGGCAATAGGCGCAATCCTCAGGACAACCACCGGTCTTGATCGACAGCAGGGTGGATACCTGCACCGCGTTCGGGTCGTGATATTCGCGATGCACCGAGTGCGCGCGATGCAGCAGCTCGTTGAACGGCAGGGCGAACAGGGCGGCGACTTCGGCGCGTGTCCAGTCGTGGCGGATGGAATGGGCCATGGCGACAGCTCGGGGGTTTGGGGTAGCGCGACAGTGTGGCAGGGCCTATTCCGCTGTCAACCTGATGAGAGTCCATCTGGTTGACGATGCGCAAACGTATGGCTGCCGCTACCATCGGGCTCATTCACCGCGCAGGAGTCGTTGGCATGAGTGCAGGACAGGGCAGCATTGGCTCGACGCCCGCATCTATCTGCAGCTTTCTCGTGCCGGGTCTGGGGCAGCTGCTGCAGCGGCGGCCGTGGATTGCCTTGGTCATGATCGCGCTGGCCTCGGTGCTGTGGATCATCAAAATGGGCTGGATCATCCACCTGTGGTCCGGACTGGACGCGGCGCTGTACAAGCAGCGCACTTAGCAAGGAGAGGGTGCGCATGGAGGCGCTCAACCGATGGCGATGGGCCGCACACACTGCACACACACTGCAGCGCTTCGTTCTGCCCTTGCGCTGCCTCTTATGTGACGCATCAGGCGCAGACGGCATCGACCTCTGCCGCGACTGCGTCGCCGAATTGCCGCGCAACCTGAGCTGTTGCGCGCGTTGTGCCCTGCCACTGGCAACGCCGGCGGCGCTATGTGGCCAATGCCAGCGGCGACCGCCGCCGTGGGATGCGGCGTGGGTGCCGTTCCGATATGCGTGGCCACTGGATCGGCTGGAATCAGGTTTCAAGTTTGGCGCCGACCTGGCCGCTGGCCGCGTGCTGTCGACGTTATGGTTGCGCGATATGCCGGCCGTGGAGCGTCCCGAACTGATCGTGCCGGTGCCGCTGCACCGTTCGCGCCTGCGCCAGCGTGGCTACAACCAGGCGTTGGAACTGGCGCGCCCGCTCGCGCGCTCGTTGCAGTTGCCCTTGCGCCATGGCCTGCTGCTGCGCGAACGCGGTACGACGGCGCAGACCGAACTGGGCGCCATCGCCCGGCGGCGCAATGTGCGCGGTGCCTTCAGGGTGAAGGCCGATGTCGCATGGCCAACCCATGTCGCCCTGCTCGATGACGTGATGACCACGGGCGCCACGCTGGCGGAATGCGCGCGCGTGCTCAGGCGGGCCGGCGTGAAGCGCATCGACGTATGGGCGCTCGCCCGTGCGCCGGTCGCGCGCACCTAGCCAGGCTGTCCACGCGCTCCCGCATCACCATAGAAATACGAATGGCGGTGCAGCATGTCCCCTCACCGCCCTCTGACGCCCTCCCGAAATGGGCAAACCACCACACGAGGAGACACCCCATGTTGAACTGGCCCGACTATCGCAATGAGCTACTTGGCCGTATCGGCGAAATCAGCAAGCTGAGCCCGGATACCGTGGGCGGCTACCAGAAGCTGACCAACGCGAACGCGAAGAACGGCCGTCTCGATGCGAAGACGCGCGAACTGATCTCCCTGGCGGTAGCTGTCACCACCCGCTGCGACGGCTGCATCACTGTGCATACCGCCGAGGCGCTCAAGCATGGGGCCAGCCACGAGGAGATCGCTGAAGCGCTCGGCGTGGCGGTCGCCATGAACGCTGGCGCCGCCCTTGTCTACTCGGCACGGGTCATGGACGCCGTCAGCGCCTATGAGGCCACCCAGCCCGCATGAGGCTTCGCGCGATAGGAATCAGCCACCACCCAGGCGCCACAGGCGATGGCGGCGGAGATGACGAAGGCCGTCCATGCGGTGCGGTCGGTGGGCGTCGCCACGATGGCGGGCGCCCACACCAATAACGTGATGATCCACAGCATCGCCGCTTCCAGCGAAGCGGCGATGCGTGGCAGCACGCCAAACAGCACGCCGAGGCACGCAGCGATGCTGCCCGCGCCCGTGAGATAAGCCCAGCCCAGTCGATAAGGCAGCCATGCAGGTACGAAGGCCACGGTCTGTTCGCTATAGAAGAAATGCGACAACCCGATCATCGGCAGCGACACGGCAAACAGCAGCCGTGCACCGCGGATGCCCCGGCCGCCCGTGACAAATCGCAAGATGCCAGTGCGACGATCACCCGCGTACCACGCAAACAACACCCACGCGCCGGCAAGAATCACGGCGATCTCGCCAAAGCCCAGCCAAGTTGCCTCCATCTGCGGCACGACGATCACCGCGGGAAGCTTCAGCAAGACGACCCAGAGCAGCAGAAAGCCCGCGAGGACTGCAGAAGAAGGCTTTGCCAGGCTCGGAACAAGCAGGCCAACGCCGGTCGCCAGTTCGATCAGGGCGAAGGCGTAGGCAAGCCATCGTTGTCCCGGCAGGTTCTCGATGGGAAAGTGTTGCCATACCAGCGCCACATCGCCGTAGATCAGGCCGAGGATGCCAAGCCCGATCATGGTGGCGGCAAACAAGCGCTGTGATGCGCGTGAATAGATGGCAGTACGGCCCATCAATGATGATGGCGCAGCAATAACGGATGCAGCGCTAAAGGATTGATACGATTTGTCCACACCTTGCTCCTTAGGGGTCAAGTGGTACGGAAACATCGTGACGCAGCATGGCCCGGGTGGCGACCTGCCGGGTTGGCAGTATGGAAGGCCAAACAAGGATGGACAAGCCAATGCTCCGTCCCCCAGCATCGCTTTCGCCGAATGACGGAAAAGGACGATACGCCATGTTTTCAGAAAGACGCATCGAAGCCATGCCTGCCGATACCGACTCCGACGGCCTCAAGGTGTACACGATCTCCGCGCATGACCTGCCGGTCGATTTCCTGGCCTACCGGCCCCGGTTGCAGGAAATGAAGGAAGCCAGGCCGCTCGCATGGCGAAACACGCCATCCTTCGCCATCTGTCATGACGGCGGCAGTGCGCGCTATCTCACCCTGGCATGGTGGGGCAATGACAACGAGATGCTGGTTGCCGTTGCGGTGGAAACATCAGCCGGCTGGGTCGAAGACTCGGAGCGCTACTCGTTCTGCCTGTGGGACATGGAAGTGATGTGGCACGAGCGCAACGCCTTCGTGGAACACATGTACGGCGCCGTTCCTGATCTTAAAGCGTATCGGGCGAGTCGGCTTGTCCAGGGCTGACCCACGGCCTACTTGCCGCCGGCACCCTGCGCGCTTGCCGCGGCGCGCCGCAACAGCAGGTCGCGTTCGCGGGTGTTGCGCGTAAGCGAGGCAGCGCGTTCGAATTCCGCGCGTGCTTCGTCATGCCTGCCGAGTTTGCCGAGCAGGTCGCCACGCGCACTGGGCAGCAGGTGATATTGGCGCAGCAACGGTTCGTCACGTAGCGCATCGACCAGTGCAAGCCCCGCTTCCGGTCCAAACGCCATCGCGTGCGCGACGGCGCGATTGAGCGCCACCACGGGTGAAGGCAAGCGCTGCGCCAGCGTGTCGTACAGCGCGGCAATGCGCGACCAATCGGTCTCCGCTGCGGCGCGTGCGCGTGCATGGCAAGCGGCAATGGCAGCCTGCAATGCGTAAGGCCCGTTGGCACCGCCCAATGCCTCGGCGCGTTGCAGCGCGGTGAATCCGCGATGGATCAGCAACTGGTCCCAGCGTCCGCGGTTCTGCTCGTTGAGCAGGATCGGTTCGCCGTGTGGACCCGTGCGTGCCGCCGTGCGCGATGCCTGAATCTCCATCAGGGCCACCAAACCGTGCACTTCGGGTTCAGCTGGCGCGAGCCCGGCGAGCACGCGGCCCAGGCGCAACGCTTCCTCGCACAGGTCGGGGCGCATCCAGGCATCGCCCGCCGTGGCGGTGTAGCCCTCGTTGAAGATCAGGTAGACCACTTCGAGCACGGAGGCCAGCCGTTCCGACAACGCTTCGCCGCGCGGTACCTCGAACGGGACATTCGCTTCGCTGAGCGTGCGCTTGGCGCGCACGATGCGTTGCGCCACGGTCGGCTCCGGCACCATGAATGCGCGAGCGATCTCCGGCGTGGTCAGGCCGCCGAGCATGCGCAAGGTCAGCGCCACGCGCGCCTCGGTGGACAACACCGGATGGCAAGCCGTGAACACCAGGCTCAGCAGGTCGTCGCCGATGGCATCGTCGAGCATGGCATCCGGGTCCCCCACGGTTTGTTCGAGCTGAGCCTCGATCTCGCGGGTCAGCTCGCCCTCCTTGCGCCGGTGCAAGGCATGACGGCGCAACTGGTCGATCGCCCGGTGCTTGGCCGTGGTCATCAGCCAGGCACCGGGATTGTGCGGTACGCCGATGGACGGCCACTGTTCCAGTGCGGCCACCAGCGCGTCCTGTGCAAATTCCTCAGCCACGCCCACGTCGCGCACGATGCGGGCCAGGCCGGCGATCAGTCGTGGCGATTCCATGCGCCAGACGGCATCGATGGTGCGGTGAATGTCGGTTGCGGTCATAGCGACCGATCACAGCACCCTGTCCCCTGCAGCGCAAGTTTCCGCGCTTGCCGGCTGTGGTGAGGCCTCGCTCAGGGTGGCGCCATCACCATCCAGTGCACGCCAAAGCGATCCAGCAACATGCCAAAGCTCGAGGAGAAAAAGGTCTTCGAGAGCGGCATGGCAACGTCGCCGCCGCCTTCCAGCAGCGCATCGAAAAAGCGCTTGGCCTCGGCATCGTCCTTCACGGTGAGCGTGAGCGAGAAGCCGCGGAAATCCGGCTTTCCGCCGCATTCACCATCGGAGGCATTGACGAGGGATTCTCCGATCCTCATGGACGCATGCATGATCTTCTCGCCGTCCGGCGGGCGCGGACCAGCGGCCTGATCGCCCGACTGCTCGGGATTCTCCTTGAGCCGGATCAGCGTCTGCACCTGCGCGCCCACGGCTTTGCCGTAGAACGCAAGGGCTTCCTCGCAACGGCCATCGAAGAAGAGATAGGGCTCGATAAGCATGTCGTCGTCTCCTGATAGCTTCAGCGATGGTCGCCGATGCGGGCGCGCAACTGCTCTTCCTGCTCACGCAATTCGGGAGTGAACTCCGCGCCGAAATCCTCCGCTTCGAACACGCGGCGAATTTCCACTTCCGACGCACCGTCCTCAAATGGGCTGGGCGCGCGCTTGAGCCACTCGACCGCTTCTTCCAGCGAGGCGCACTGCAACAGCCAGAAGCCGGCGATCAGTTCCTTGGTCTCGGTAAACGGGCCGTCGATCACCGTGCGCTTGTCGCCGTCATAGCGGATCCGCGCGCCGCGCGAGCTGGGGTGCAGGCCTTCGCCGGCGAGCAGCACACCGGCTTTCACCAGCTCCTCGTTGAAACGACCCATCTCGGTCAGCAACTTTTCGCTCGGCATCTCGCCCGCTTCAAAGGTGCGTGTGGCGCGCACCATGGCCATGAATCGCATTGTCGTCACTCCTTTCGATATGGGATACGAGCCCCATTGAGGTAGCTCTAACCATGCGTCGAACGGGGCCGCTCGAAATCGACACGGCAGACCAACATTGTGCGTCGGGCCCTGTCGCCCGGCCGTGAGGCCCTAGCGCACTGCCAGGGCCAGCACGATGCCGATCCACAAGGCCATGCCCAGCCAGTTGTTGTTGCGGAAGGCCCACAGGCAGGCGTCGCGCGCCCGCTCACGGATGCGCCAAAGCTGCCAGCCGAACAGTGCCGCCGCAGCCAGCAAGCTCAGCCAGTACGGCCAGCCCAACGTGGCACGCTGGCCGACGAACAGCATGGCCAGCAGGAAGGTGGCCATCAGGATGCCCAGGATGGGCAGGTCCGCATCGCCAAACAAAATGGCCGTGGACTTGGCGCCGGCCTTGAGGTCGTCGTCGCGATCCACCATGGCGTACTCGGTGTCGTAGATCACCGACCAGAGGATATTGGCGATGAACAGCAGCCAGCCCACCGCCGGCACCGTGTTGGACACCGCGGCGAACGCCATGGGAATCGACCAGCCGAACGCCGCGCCCAGCACTACCTGCGGCATGTGCGTAAAGCGCTTTGTGAACGGATAAATGGCCGCCAGCGCCGCACCAGCGAAGGAGAGCTTGATGGTCAACGCATTGGTGAACAGCACCAGCACAAAAGAGAACGCCAGCAGGCTGACGAACAGGATCAGCGCCTCGCGCGGCGTCACGCGTCCCGCGGCGATGGGGCGACCGGCCGTGCGTGCCACCTGCGGGTCCAGCTTGCGATCGGCGAAGTCGTTGATCGCGCAGCCGGCGGCACGCATGGAGAACACGCCCAGCGTGAAGATCACCAGCAGCTTCAGCGGCGGGAAATCCGATGCCGCAAGCCAAAGCGCCCACCACGTGGGCCACAGCAGCAACAGCGCGCCGATGGGGCGATCCATGCGCGTGAGCACCAGGTAATCGCGAGCCTTGGCGCGATGGGGCGCGGGCAACCTCTGCAGTAGCCAGTCCAGCACGCGCGTGGCGCGGGTGGAACTGTCGGCCGGTTGCACGGTGGTCGACCTTGGCGCAGCGCCCGGACGCGGGCGTGCCGTGGTCGAAGGAGGCAGGGTGCGCCGCTGGCGCTTGCGTGAGGAAGGAGCCATCTGCCCAGTTTAGCGTGGCCCGCCGCCCGGGGTGGCGTGACACAGTGCAGGTTTGTCGCGCCGCCGGCTGTCTTCGAGCGGTCACAAGTCGTCCTACACTCGCAGATTCCTGCACGGACCGGACAGCACCCTGCCATGCCCAAGTCGCTCAGCCATATCGCCCTGATCGTCGCCAACCCCACGCGAACCGCGCACCTGCTCACCGGCGTGTTCGAGGACGCACGCATCGTGCGCGAGGAGGAGGATGGCGATGCCCATCTGGAGACCATCGTCGAACTTGCGGGCCTGGAGTTCGCGCTGATCCGCGGCACCGGTCCGGCCTCACGCAACGGCGACCATATCGCCTTTCAGGTCAGCAAGGCCGAGCAGCTGGCCTGTGCCGCGCGGATGGATGCGCTTGCGCTGGATTATCAGATGGCACGCGGCGATACGGCGCTGTACTTCAGCGACTACGACAACCATGTGTTCGAGTTGGAAGTGGTCGAGGCAGGAAATACAGATAAGGCGTGACGCCCCTCACCGTCGTCCCAGCGAACGCTGGGACCCAGTGCCTTTCGTCGTGACGCACAGATGCGCTGGCTCCCAGCTTGACCAGCCCATCGGCTGTTAAGAACCACAGGGAAGACGGAGAAGGGAAATATCACTCCCGCAACAACAACCGATACGCCGGGTTGTCACTCTCATCCCGAAACGGATAGCCCAGCGCCTCCAGGAACGACTGGAACAGCGCCCGCTCGTCTTCCGGCACCTGGATACCGACCAGGATGCGTCCGTAGTCCGCGCCCTGATTTCGGTAATGGAACAGGCTGATGTTCCAGTCCGGATGCATGTGGCCCAGGAAGCGCGTGAGCGCGCCCGGCCGTTCGGGAAACTCGAAGCGATACACCAGCTCATCACGCGCCAGCGGTGAGCGGCCGCCAATCATGTGGCGCAAGTGAAGCTTGGCCAGTTCATCGTCGGTGAGATCGAGCACGCCGAAACCGTGCGCGCGGAACGCATCGATCAACGTCTCGCGCTCGTCGCGTCGCGTCGTCTGCACGCCCACGAAAATATGCGCCTCGGTGGCGTTGCCGATGCGATAGTTGAATTCGGTGATGCTGCGCTGCCCTAGCGCGGCGCAGAAGCGGCGGAAGCTGCCGCGCTCCTCGGGGATGGTGACCGCGAACACCGCCTCGCGCTGTTCGCCCACCTCGGCGCGCTCGGCCACGAAACGAAGACGGTCAAAGTTGAGATTGGCACCGGAAACGATGGCCACCATCGACTCGGCAGCAATGCCATGTGTCGCCACGTACTGCTTGAGCCCGGCGAGTGCCAGCGCACCGGCAGGCTCGGGCACGCTTCGCGTGTCATGGAACACATCGCGGATCGCCGCGCAGATGGCATCCGTATCCACACGAATCATGGCATCGACGTGCCTGCGGCAAAGCTCGAAGGTGAGATCACCTACGCGCTTCACCGCCGTACCGTCAGCGAACAGACCCACTTCGGACAAGGTGACTGGCGCACCGGCTTCCAGCGAACGGGTCATCGCATCGGAATCGCAGGTCTGCACGCCGATCACTTTCACCTCAGGGCGCAGCGCCTTGACGTATCCCGCGATGCCGGCAAGCAACCCGCCACCGCCTACCGGCACGAACACCGCATGCAAAGGCCCCGGATGCTGGCGGAGGATCTCCATGCCCACCGTCGCCTGCCCGGCAATCACCGCCGCATCATCGAACGGGTGCACGAAGGTGTAGCCATGCTCGGCCTGCAGTTGCGCGGCGGTGGCCTGCGCGTCGCTATAGGAATCGCCGGCCAGTACCACGTTCACCTGTGCGCCGCCGAATCGCCGTACGGCATCTACTTTCACTTGCGGTGCGGTGACTGGCATCACGATCACAGCGCGTATGCCAAGACGTGCCGCAGCCAGCGCCACACCTTGTGCATGATTGCCCGCCGAGGCGGCGATCACGCCGCATGCGCGCTGCGCGGCATTGAGCGATGCCATGCGGTTGTACGCGCCGCGCAGTTTGAACGAGAACACGGGCTGCTGGTCTTCGCGCTTGAGCAGAACGCGCTGGCCCAGTCGCGCCGATAGCAGTGGTGCGGCCTCCAGCGCCGTTTCGCGTGCTACGTCGTAGACACGCGCGCCCACGGTCTGGCGAAGCAACTCGTACTCGCTGAGCCCGGTGACGGCTTCGACCTGTTCGGCCAACGCGCTCATGACGCGGTAACAGGCGCCGGGTGAGTCACCTCGATCACGTCGACCAGCTTGCGCGTCTGCTTGATGATCTGCTCCACCGTGTCATCGGCGCCATGCATTACCAACGTCAGCTGCGAGACCGCCGGGTCGCGCGTAGCGGCGACGGTCAGTGTGTCGATGTTGCAGTGGCGCGCAGCGAACAGGCCGGCCACGCGCATCAGCGCACCGGATTCGTTTTGCAGGAGAATCGATAGAGTGTGTTTCATGGCTGGGCCTGCATCGAGTCGAGCCGCTTCGAAATCGTCGTCCCGGCGAAGGCCGGGATCCAGCGCCTCTGCGAAGCACGGATGACACTGGATTCCAGCCTTCGCTGGAATGACGAGCAAAGATTCATCCCGGGCGTGGTTAGAACATGTCGGACGTCGCATCCTCCGACGCCGCTGGTGCCACGCGCGAAGGAATGAAATCGCCCGTGATCATCTGCGCATACGTCGCACCGGGACCGACCATCGGATACACACCAGCATCCGGATCGATCATTACCTCCAGGAACGCCGGGCCGTCGAAGGCGAGGAAATCGGCGATGGTCTCCGCCAGTTCTTCCTTGCGTTCCAGCCGCTGCGCCCACTCAAAGCCATCGGCCTGCGCCGCTTTGATGAAATCCTTTTTATGCAGGCTCTTGTCGGACGAGGCAAAGCGGCCGCGGAAGAACAGCTTCTGCCACTGCCGCACCATGCCGTCGCCGATGTTGTTGAGCACCACCACCTTCACCGGCAGGTGGTAGGTGGTGACGGTTTCCAATTCGCCGAGGTTCATGCGGATACTGGCGTCGCCGTCGATGTCGATCACCACCGCGTCGCGACGCGCAAACTGCGCGCCGATCGCGGCGGGCAGGCCAAAGCCCATGGTGCCCATCGAACCTGAGGTGAGCCAATGGCGCGGCTCGCGGAAATCGAAATACTGTGCCGCCCACATCTGGTGCTGGCCCACGCCGGTGCTGATCACCGCGCGGCCCTGGGTGTGCTGGTTGATCGCCTCGATCACCGCCTGCGGCTGGATCAGCGGGCTGTCGCGATCGTAGTTGAGCGCGTGCGTGGCCTTGAGCGCGGCGATATGCGCATGCCACTCGGCGTAGCGACCGTCGGCGGCGTAGTTGAGCTCGTGACGCTGGCCGTATTGCTGTAGACGCGACAGCGTGCGATCGAGGTCACCGTGATGGTGCCAGTGCACCGATTTCACCTTGCCTATCTCGGCCGGGTCGATGTCGATCTGCGCGATGAAACGCGCATGTGGCGCGAAGCGGTCGGGTACGCTCGCCACGCGGTCGTCAAAGCGCGCGCCCAGCGCCAGCAGGAAGTCGCAATCATCCACCGCATAGTTGGCATAGGCGGTGCCGTGCATGCCCAGCATGTGCAGCGCCAATGGCTCGGTGGTGTCGACTGCGCCAATGCCCATCAAGGTGGTGGTGACCGGCAGGCCGAACTGCTGCACGAAGGCTCGCAGCGTTGCCGCTGCCTCGCTGGCGGTGATGCCGCCACCGGCATAGATCAGCGGGCGTCTGGCCCTGGACAGTGCGTCGAAGAACGCTGCGCATTGCGCATCATCAACCCGCGCATGCTCGATCGCATGTTGGCGAGCGCGGTAGCCGGGGATCGGCAGCGTGCCCTCGCCGATAAAATTCAGTGACGTGTTCTGCACGTCCTTGGGGATGTCCACCACCACCGGGCCGGGCCGGCCACTGCGCGCGATTTCGAACGCAGTACGCAGCGTGGCTTCCAGCCGCGATGGATCGGTCAGCAGAAACACATGCTTCGCGCACGGGCTCATGATGTTGCTGACCGGCGCTTCCTGAAACGCATCGCTGCCCAGCGCAGCCGTGGGCACCTGGCCGCAGATCACCACCATGGGAACTGAGTCGGACATCGCATCGCGCACCGGCGTAACCATATTGGTGGCACCGGGGCCGGAGGTGACGATGGCCACGCCGACCTTGCCCGACGCACGCGCATAACCAGCGGCCATGAAGCCGGCGCCCTGCTCGTTGGCAGGCACGATCAGCGGCATCGGTTCACCGCCGTTGGGCGACAGATGCGTGGCGTTGTAGCGGAATACCGCGTCGTACACCGGCAGGATCGCGCCACCCGAATAGCCGAACAGCACGTTGACGCCTTCATCGGCCAATACCTGCACCACCACCTCCGCACCGCTCATGACCTGGCCGGCGAGCGGATGGATGGCGGCGGATGCAGGCATTTCCTTTTGCGTGGGCACATTCACGATGGTCGGGGTTCCCTTGGATTCGCCTTGTCTGCGGCGGGTCAGCGTCTGTGAAAACTACCTCCCCCGCGTTGCAGGGGAGGTCCGGTGAGAGGTATTGCGTGCTTCGGGAAAAGCGCCCCTCGTAAGCGAAACAAACATTGGCAGGTGAAGCGGCTGCTCCAGGCTCGTCATCCCTGCGGAAGCAGGGATCCAGTGCCTTTTGGAGAGTGTCGAAACGTTGAGAGTCGCTGGATCCCTGCTTCCGCAGGGATGACGGCGCTATACCCTTGCGCTTGCTTAACCCACCTTCTTCAACGGCTCCGCGGCCTTCGGCGCATTCGCCTGAAGCCACGGCATGCGTTCACGCAGCTTGGCGCCGACCTGCTCGATCGGATGCTCCAGATCGGCCTGCTTGAACTTCTTGTAGTTGGGCAGGCCGGCCTTGTGCTCGGCGATCCAGTTGCGCGCGAAGGTGCCGTCCTGGATGTCGGTGAGTATGTCTTTCATGCGCGCCTTGGTGCCGGCGTCGATCACGCGCGGGCCGCTCACGTAGTCGCCGTATTGCGCGGTCTCGGAGACGAACTCAAGCATGCGCGCAATGCCACCTTCGTAGAACAGGTCCACGATCAGCTTCAGCTCGTGCAGCACCTCGTAGTACGCGATTTCCGGCTGGTAACCGGCTTCTACCAGCGTCTCGAAGCCCGCCTGCACCAAGGAGCTGGCGCCACCGCACAACACGGCCTGCTCGCCGAACAGATCCGTCTCGGTCTCTTCCTTGAAGTCGGTCTTGATCAGCAACGCGCGACCGCCACCTATGCCATCGGCATACGCCTTGGCCTTTGCCTCCGCGTGGCCGCTAACGTCCTGATGCACCGCCCAGATGGAAGGCACGCCACGTCCGATTTCATACTCACGACGCACCAGTGCGCCGGGGCCCTTCGGTGCAACGAGAATCACGTCGATGTCGGTGCGCGGATCAATCTGCTTGAAGTGCACATTGAAGCCATGTGCGAACAGCAGCGCCGCGCCGGGCTTGATGTTCGGCGCGATGTGTTCCTTGTACAGCGCCGGCTGCACCATATCGGGCGTGAGCACGGCGACCAGGTCGGCATCCTTCACTGCGTCGCCCGGCTCGGCCACGTTGAAGCCTTCGGCGCGCGCCTTTTCCCACGAGGGGCCGTTCTTGCGCAGGCCCACCACGACATCGAGACCGGAGTCGCGCAGGTTGAGGGCGTGGGCGCGGCCCTGGCTGCCGAAGCCGAGTACGGCGATACGGGCCTTGGCGAGGGTGTCGTTCGAGGTCTGGTTGCTCATGCGGTGACTCCTGCGGTCGTGTCTTCGTGGGCTGTGTTGGAAGGTTGGGAAGCGGAAGTGCGCGATGCGGAAAGCTGTGTGATGGCGCCGTCCGAAGCGGAGCCCACCAGTTGCGCGTACTTGGCCAGCGCGCCGCGCGTGACCTTGGGAGCCGGCGGCCGCCAGTTGACGCGCCGCGTGACGAGATCAGCATCGGTGCTGATCTGGCGGCTGTCGGCGTCGATGCGAATGCGGTCACCCTCACGCAGCAACGCGATCGGTCCACCGCGCACCGCTTCGGGTGCGATATGGCCAACCATGTAGCCGTGCGTGGCACCGGAGAAACGGCCGTCCGTGATCAGCGCGACGTCATCGCCCAGGCCGCGGCCGACGAGTGCGGCGGTGACGCCGAGCATCTCGCGCATGCCCGGGCCGCCAGCGGGGCCTTCGTTGCGGATGACGATCACATCGCCCTTCTCGATGCTGCCGCCCTGCACGGCGGCGAACGCCTGCTCCTCGCTTTCGAACACGCGGGCGCGGCCTTCGAAATGATTCGCGCCTTTGCCGGCGAGCTTGAGGATGCAGCCTTCCGGCGCGAGGTTGCCGTAGAGAATGGAGTAACCACCGCGTGGCTTCAGCGGCTGCGTCACCGGATGCACGACATCCTGCTGGTCGGCACGCGGCGCGGCGGCAGCTTCCGTGAACAAACTGCGACCGGTGATAGTCGGCGCATCATCAAGCATGCCGGCGGCGATCAATTCCTGCGCGACGCGCGCGCTACCACCAGCGCCAAACAATTCGACGGCGGTATAGCGGCCGCCCGGCAACAGATCGGCAATCACCGGCGTGTGCTTCGATGCTGGCTCGAAATCTTCCAGCGTCCACGGTGTGCCTGCTTCGCGTGCAATCGCCAGCAGATGCAGCACGGCATTGGTGGAGCCGGCGGTGGCGGCGACCATGCGCGTGGCATTACGGAATGCCGTCTCGGTGAGCATTGCGCGTGGCGTGCGGTTTTCCTCGAGGCACTCCATCACCAGCTCGCCACAACGACGCGCGGCCGCAGCCTTGGCCGGATGCGTGGCGGGAATGTCATTGAATCCCATCGGCGACAGGCCCAGCGTGGAGAGCACCATCGCCATCGTGTTAGCGGTGAACTGGCCACCACAGGCGCCTGCACCGGGACACGCGTCGCGCTCGACCGACCTGAGCTCGGCGTCGTCGATCTTGCCTGCGCCATACGCGCCGACCGCCTCGAACACTTGCTGGATCGTGATGGGATGGTTGTCGTGCGTGCCGTGCGCAATGGTGCCGCCGTACAGCGCGACGCTTGGGATATCCAAACGCGCCATCGCCATCGCAGCAGCGGGAATGGTCTTGTCGCAGCCGCACAGCACCACCATCGCATCCAGGCAGTGACCATCGACGGCCAGCTCGATCGAGTCGGTGATCACTTCTCGACTGATGAGCGAAGCGCGCATGCCGGGCGTACCCATGGCGATGCCATCGGTCACTGCGATGGTGTTGAACTCGATCGGCGTGCCGCCCGCTGCGCGAATGCCTTCGGCGACGTGTTCAGCCAGCTCGCGCAGGTTGAGGTTGCACGGGCTGACGTTGGACCACGTGTGCACCACGGCCACCAGGGGCTTGGCGATAGCGTCGTCGTCCAGGCCAGTGGCACGCAGCATCGCGCGTGCGGGTGCGCGGTCGGGCCCGGTTTTTATGAGATCACTGCGCATGATGTTTCCGGGTTGAAGGGAAGGACGGGCGCATCGCAGCGCCGCGGGTGGGATGGGTGTTCGGGCTCATCCGCAGGCGCGCCCCCAACGCAGGAAGGCGGCGGCGTTGCAGGCGTGCTCGTCGATGGCAGCGAGCACGGCCTCCAGCACCTCGTGGGTGCCGGCATGGCCGCCGATGTCGCGCGTGTGCGGGCCGCGTTCGATCACTTCAGCCACGGCGGCTTCTACCATGGCAGCTTCCTGTTCCAGGCCCAGCGAATGACGTAGCAACATCGCCGCCGACAGGATCGCGCCGACGGGATTGGCGATGCCCTGGCCGGCGATATCCGGTGCCGAGCCGTGGATGGGTTCGTACAAACCGGCCTTGCCCTCACCAAGCGACGCGGATGGCAGAAGGCCTAGCGATCCGGCCAATGCCGCAGCTTCGTCGGTGAGGATGTCGCCGAACAGATTCTCGGTAACCACCACGTCGTAACGGCTAGGCTGGGTGAGCAATAGCATCGCCATGGAATCGACCAGCTGGTGTTCCAGCTTCACGTCCGGATATTCGGCGGCGATGCGCGTCACCGTGCTGCGCCACAGGCGTGAGGTCTCCAGCACGTTGGCCTTGTCGACCGACGTGACATGCTTGCGGCGTTCGCGCGCGAGGTTGAACGCGCGGCGCGCCACGCGCTCCACCTCGGCAACGGTGTACTTGCACTCGTCGATGGCCGTATCGATGGTGCGCGTCTTGGCACCGAAGTAGGCACCGCCGGTGAGTTCGCGCACGAACAGCACGTCGACGTTCTTGAGCTTCTCGTTCTTCAGTGGTGACAGTGAAGCCAGCGAGGGATGCACCTGCAAAGGACGCAGGTTGGCGTACACGCCAAGTGCGGCACGCAGCGCGAGCAGACCCTGCTCCGGACGTACCGGCGCATTCGGGTCGGACCACTTCGGTCCACCCACAGCGCCCAGCATCACGGCATCGGCAGCCTTGCAGGCTTCCAGCGATGCCGCGGGCAACGGTTCGCCGGTGGCATCGATGGCGCAACCGCCAATCTGCTGTTCTTCGAAATGGAAGTGATGATCGAAATGCGCGGCGACCGCATCGAGCACGGCAACCGCTGCGGCAGTGACTTCGGGGCCGACACCATCGCCGGGCAGGGTGACGATATGCGCTCTCATGCGGCTTTCTCCGTGCGTTGTTCGTAAGCGTTGATGGCGTCGGCGTGCTGCAGCAGGTAGCCCAGCTGGTCAACTCCGTTGAGCAGGCAATGGCGGGCAAACGGTTCGAGCTGGAAGTGGATGCGTCCGCCATCGGGCAGGGCGATGTATTGCTCGCGCACGTCGATGGAAAGCTCGATGCCCGGGTGTTCCAGCAGCCAACGATGCTCGGCCTCATCCAGCACGATGGCGAGCAGGCCGTTCTTCAGCGCGTTGTTGCGGAAGATGTCCGCGATCTCGCTGCACAGCACCGCATGGATGCCGTAGTCCAGCAGTGCCCACGGCGCGTGCTCACGCGAGGAGCCACAGCCGAAGTTGCGACCGGCAACGAGGATGGAGCAACCCTGCGCCTGCGGCTGGTTGAGCGGAAACGCCGGGTTGTTGCTGCCGTCGGCCTGATAGCGCCAATCGTTGAAGCACAGCTTGCCCAGGCCCGCGCGTTCGGTGGTGGTGAGAAAGCGCGCCGGGATGATGCGGTCGGTGTCGATGTTTTCGTCCGGCAGCACGGCGGTGCGGGAGTGGAGGCGGGTGATGGCGCGCATTAGAAAACCTCCGAAGGGCAAGAACACGAAAGAGCGAACGCCTTGGCTCCCTCTCCCCTCCGGGGAGAGGGTTGGGGTGAGCCACCTAAAGGTGGTGAAGGGCGGGTGCTCGCGGCGGCGCTGATCGAAGCGCGCTCTGAGGTTGAACCGAAGCAAGAGTGACCCCTCACCCCAGCCCTCTCCCCGGAGGGGAGAGGGAGTGAAAAACTCGCGCCGCTCATGCCGCCACCTCCGCCATGTACTCACGCGGATCGGCGATGTGTCCCGCCAGCGCCGACGCTGCCGCCGTCGCCGGACTGGCCAACACCGTGCGCGCGCCCTTGCCCTGGCGACCTTCGAAATTCCGGTTGGACGTGCTCACCACCAGCTGCCCCGGCTGTGCCAGGTCGCCATTCATGGCGATGCACATGGAGCAGCCCGGAACACGCCACTCGGCACCGGCGGCGGTGAATACGTGATGCAGGCCTTCGTTCTCCGCATCGCGGCGCACTGCTTCGGAACCCGGCACCACCAGCATGCGCACGCCATCAGCAACGCGACGCCCACGAAGCACGTGTGCAGCTTCGCGCAGGTCCGACAGGCGCGAATTGGTGCAACTGCCGACAAACACCACATCCACTGGCATGCCCTGCATCGGCTTGCCCGCTTCGCTGCGCATATAGTCCAGCGCGCGCTTTTCCTGTGCGTTGCGTGCGGCCGGCACCGGCTTGTCCATGGCAATCGCCATGCCCGGATGCGTACCGTAGGTGACCGTAGGGCGCACCTTGCTTGCGTCGATGCGCACTTCGCGATCGTAGGTGGCGCCTTCGTCGGTGCGCAGTGACTGCCAGCGCTGCACGGCGGTTTCCCATGCGGCGCCTTGCGGCAGGCGCGGACGGCCCTTGAGCCAAGCGAACGTGGTGGCATCCGGCGCGATCAGGCCAGCGCGTGCGCCCGCTTCAATCGACATGTTGCACACCGTCATGCGCTCATCCATCGACATCGCTTCGATGGCATGGCCGCGGTATTCGATGACGTAACCGGTGCCGCCGTCCACGCCGATCTCGCCGATGATGTGCAGGATCAAATCCTTCGCCCCAACACCCGCCGGCAGTTGACCGTCAACGTGGATCGCCAATGTCCTGGCCTTTCGTTGCAGCAGGCACTGCGTAGCCATCACATGGCCAACCTCGGTGGTGCCGATGCCGAACGCCAGCGCACCGAAGGCGCCGTGCGTGGAGGTGTGGCTGTCGCCGCACACGATGGTCATGCCCGGCTGGGTCGCGCCCAGCTCGGGACCGATCACATGCACGATGCCGCGGTCGTTGCTGTCCCAGCCATGCAGTTCGACACCGAACTCACGGCAGTTGGTTTCCAGCTGCGCCACCTGCGCTTTTGCTTCGGCATTCGCGTACGGCCGTTCGCCATCGGCGCCGGCGGGCAAGGTGGGCGTGGAATGATCCAGCGTGGCCAGCATACGATCCGGCCGACGCAGCTTCAGACCGCGCTCGCGCAGTTCGCTGAAGGCCTGCGGTGAGGTGACTTCGTGCACCAGATGCAGGTCGACGTAGAGGACCGCCGGAGTGTCGGCGCTCTCGGTCGCAACGATGTGCGCGTCCCAGATTTTCTCGAACAGAGTCTTGGCGGTCATGCCGTCGCTCCCAACGAGGTGGGCTGTTGTTGAGGAGTGCGGCCATGGATGGCCGCTTTTTGATCTTCGTGGTCAGGGACGACCGCATCAGATACAGGCGTCAGCCAGCCCCATTGGTCGGCGGTGGTGCCGTCGAACAGGCCGAAGAAGGCTTTCTGTAACGCGCGCGTGATGTCACCGGGACGACCCGCACCGACCTGTTTGCGGTCCACCGAACGCACCGGCGTGATCTCGGCAGCGGTACCGGTCATGAAGATCTCATCTGCCGCGTACAGCGCTTCACGCGGCAAGTCGCGTTCTTCCACCTTGATGCCCATCTGTTCGGCCAGGGTGATCACCGACTCGCGCGTGATGCCGGCCAGAATGCCGGCGCTGGTGGGCGGCGTGAGCAGCTTGCCGTTCTTCACCAGGAACAGGTTTTCGCCGGCGCCTTCGCTCAGCAGGCCGTTGTGACCCAGTGCGATGCCTTCGGCATAGCCGCCGCGGCGCGCTTCGAGCGCGATCAGCTGGCTGCTGAGGTAGTTGCCGCCGGCCTTGGCCCAGCTCGGCAAGGTGTTGGGGGCGGGACGATGCCACGACGACACGCAAACGTCCGCGCCGTGTTCGATCGCATCGCCCAGGTAGGCTCCCCATTCCAGCGCCATGATGGCGACATCTACTGGCGAATCGGCTTTGGGCAACACGCCCAGGCCACCCGCGCCGCGAAACACGATAGGACGCACGTACGCGGACTTCATGCGGTTAGCGCGGATCACTTCGTGGCAGGCCGCGTTGATCTCGGCCTCGCTGTAGCCGATCTCGATCTCGTACACGCGCGCCGACTCGAACAGGCGGCGCGTGTGATCGGCGAGACGGAAGTAGGCGGGGCCTTGCGGCGTGGCATAGACGCGCTCGCCCTCGAACACCGAGGAGCCGTAGTGCAGCGCGTGCGTGCTGACGTGAACCGTGGCCTCGGTCCAGGGTTTGATCTGGCCGTTGTGCCAGAGGAATGGTGTGGTCATTGCGTGATCTCCTTTTGCGCGCGTCCATTCGCGCGAAGGTCAAAGAGCGGACTTCCATGGCCGCACTCTTCAATAGGAGCATCGAAACGTGAGGCACCCTGTCGTTCGATGCGGTTGACGATGGCGAGCGCCGCGTGGGCAGTCGCTTCGATGATGTCGGTGCTCACGCCGTTGCCGCGCCAATCGCGGTCGGCGTGGCGCGCGGTGAGCTGGGCCTGGCCTTGCGCGTCGCCGCCTTCGCTGACGGCGCGCACCTGGAACTGGGTGACGTCCAGGGTGGTACCGGTGGCGCGCTCGATCGCACGCAGCACGGCATCCACCGGGCCGTCGCCGATGGCGGCTTCGCCGATTTCGTTGCCGTTGTCGTGCAACAGCTTCACCGAGGCCGACGCGCTGCCGCCCATGTGCGAATTGGTGTTGAGCTGCACGATGCGCCAGGGGCCGGCGGCTTCCGGGTCCAGACCCAGTGCGAGGGCTTCCAGGTCTTCGTCGTGGATCTCGCGCTTCTTGTCGGCCAGCGTCTTGAAGCGCGCGAAGATGTTGTCCATCTCCGCCTCGTCCACCTCGTGACCCATCGACTGCAGGCGCTGACGCAAGGCGTGGCGACCCGAATGCTTGCCAAGCACCAGGCGCGTTTCGCCCATGCCGACGTCCTGCGGACGCATGATCTCGTAGGTGCCGCGATGCTTGAGCATGCCGTGCTGGTGGATGCCCGACTCGTGCGCGAAGGCGTTCTCGCCGACCACGGCCTTGTTGCGCGCAATGGCCTGGCCGGTGAGCTGGGTGAGCAGGCGCGAAGTGGGATACAGCTTGCGCGTATCGATGCCGGTGTCCACGCCGAAGTAGTGGCCGCGCACCTTCAGCGCCATCACCACCTCTTCCATCGAGGCATTGCCGGCGCGTTCGCCGATGCCGTTGATGGTGCATTCGACCTGGCGAGCGCCAGCGCTGACGCCGGCCAGGCTGTTGGCTACCGCCATGCCAAGATCATCGTGGCAGTGGGTGGAAAAGATGACGCCTTCCGCGCCGCGAACGTGCTTGCGCAGATAGGCGATGCGCTCGGCCATCTCGGCTGGCGTGGTGTAGCCGACGGTGTCGGGCACGTTGAGCGTGGTGGCGCCGGCGGCGGCTGCAGCGCTGAATACCTCGACGAGATACTCCGGCTCCGTGCGCATGGCGTCCTCGGCGGAGAACTCCACTTCGTGGCACAGCACCTTCGCGCGTTCGATGGCGGCGCACGCGGTGTCGATCACCTGTTGCTTGCTCATGCCCAGCTTGTGCTCGCGATGCAACGGGCTGGTGGAAAGAAACAGGTGGATGCGCGAGTGGCGGGCCGGCTCCAGCGCGCGGCCGCAGCTGTCGATGTCGTTGTCGTGGCAGCGGGCCAGGCCGCACACGGTGGGGCCGCGCAATATCCGGGCGATGTCCGCCACGGAAGCGAAATCGTCGGGCGAGGCGCTGGGGAAGCCGGCCTCGATGATGTCCACACCAAGAGCCTCCAGCGCATGCGCCATGCGTAGCTTCGCGCGGCGATCCATCGAAAAGCCGGGCGCCTGCTCGCCATCGCGCAGGGTGGTATCGAATATGCGCACGCGTTCGGCGGCAACAAAGCCCGCGTCGCTGTTCTCGTTGTTCGGGTGATCCTGGGGTTTCATCACTTAGCTCCGCTGTGTGCGTTGCCAAGGGCAATAAAAAACCCCGCATCCGTTTCCGGGTGCGGGGTTCTTTAGGTGGTATCAGGTTAGTTTTTCTTTACCTGGACACACGCCCTCAGCCCGCACCTCCGTTGGTAATAAGGAGTACGAGTACAAGGACAAGAAGGAGGTTGTCGCGAAGTCGCAGCGCGCTGGCGACCGTCGTGAGACGGATCGGTTCGGCTATGCGATCTTGGCTGTTGCGCTGCGACATGCAACCGACCCTACTGGTCGCTCCAACGGGTTGTCAACAGTTTCTTTTGAAATTTTTAAGATGACGTGGCGCGACGCACATTCGGACGTCCAGATGGCCAGACGTCTTAGTGTTCAAATAGCCATCGCCGACATCAGTTGCCGGACAGTTCCTGCAGGTACAGCGCGAGGGCGCGCTGTAGCTGGGTTTGCGCGGCCTGACGAAGAGACGCAGGTTGCTCGTTCTGTAATGCCACGGCGGCTTTCATCAACTGCTGAACCACCATTGCCGCGGGTCGCAAATCGCCTGCGGCAAGCTGGGGGGCGTGGATGGCTAGGATCTGACACAGGTAGTCGCGCATCCGCTGGCGTATGGTGCGGCCCAGCATTGAGGGCAGCGATCCGGCCGCTTCGACCAGCGCGACGAACGACGGGCGCTGTTTGCGATAGTCGGCGAAGGTGCGGATGAGTCGCGATGCAAGTTCCTCCGTATCCCAGCCGGGTGCCTGGGCGACCAGGCGCTCCATGCGCTCGTTCAGCGCCTCGCCGTGATCGGTCATCAGTGCCTCGGCCAGCAACTCCTTGGTCGGGAAGAACTGATACAGCGAGCCGATGGAAGCCCCCGCGCGGGCCGCGATTTCGGTCATGGTGGTGGCGTCGTAGCCTTTTTCGACGAAGCACGCGGAAGCGGCGGCAAGCAGCGCCGCCACACGCTCGTGACCACGCCGGCGCTGCGGCGATCGCCCACCCTGGCTTGAAATACGTGAGGCCATCCTCATAAACTCCTATGTGAGGACATCCTCACATAACTGATGCTGTCAGGTTGCCGCCACAGCGGGTACAAGCCCCGATACTGCGGTGTAGCCAAGACGCTTTTACTTTCACCGTGGCGTCCTGGGCAAGCCTTGTGGCGATGCCCTGGGCCACGCAGAGCGGAGCATGACTATGCAAAAGCTGGACCCCCGCACCACGGCGCTGGTGCTGATCGACCTGCAGATGGGCATCGCCCCCTTTGCTGCCGGCCCCCATACGGCCGACGAGGTATTCGTGCGCGCTGGCCGCCTGGCAGCCCGTTTCCGTGAACTTGGTGCGCCGGTGGCGCTGGTGCGCGTGGGCTTCTCCGCCGATGGTCGCGACATGCTCAAGCCGTTGGCCGACCAGGCGTCGCCAACGAAGGGTGCGCTGCCGAACAACTGGTGGGAATACGCCCAGCAGCTCGCCGTGGCCGACAGCGACATTCACATCATCAAGCGCCAATGGGGCGCGTTTTACGGCACCGAGCTGGAACTGCAGCTGCGTCGCCGCGGCATCACGCAGATCGTGCTGGGCGGTGTCTCAACCAACATCGGCGTGGAATCCACAGCGCGCAATGCGTTCGAACTGGGCTTCAACCAGGTGTTGGTGGAAGACGCGATGAGTTCCTCCAGCGCTGAGCATCATCGCTTCGCCGTGGAGAACATCTTCCCGCGGCTGGGTCGCGTGCGTTCGACCGAGCAGGTGCTGGCGATGCTGGCCTGAACGCGGCGCGCTTGGCTACCCTCGTCCCCTGATCCGGGGCGAGGGAGCCTGCATGACGATGAAGAACGCATGGTTGGCCATGGCATGCGTGTGTGGCGCTATGGTGTTGCCGGCACACGCCGCGGGGGACGGATTCATCGCGCGCCACGTGCAGGTGGAAGGCCGCGATGTGGCCTATCAGGTGTTCGTGCCCAAGCATTGGTCGCCTGATCACGAATGGCCGGTGGTGCTGTTCCTTCACGGCAGCGGCGAACGTGGCAGCGATAACCAGGCCCAGCTCAAGCAGGGTCTTCCGCCCTGGTTGAAGGAACACGGCGACGATTTCCCCGCCGTGGTGGTGGCGCCGCAGGCACCCAATGACACCATCTGGGACGGTGCGCAGGAGCGCGCCGCCCTCGCCGCGCTGGAAGACAGCATCACGACCTACCATGGCGATCGCTCGCGGCTTTATCTCACCGGCCTGTCCATGGGCGGTTACGGCGCATGGCAGTTCGCCGTCGATCATCCGGGGCTGTTCGCGGCGATGGCCGTGGTCTGCGGTGCCGTACGCGCGCCGGAAGACATGCCCGAGCTTGCCGTGCACGGCATGCCCGAAGGCAGCAATCCCTACCGCTGGGTGGCCGAGCACGTGACGCCGATGCCGGTGTGGATCTTCCACGGCGCGGTGGACGACGTGGTGCCGCCGAGCGAATCGCGCAACATGTACGCGGCGCTGCTGAAGGTCGGGGATGAAGTGCGCTACACCCAGTTCCCCGGCGTCAATCATGGTTCGTGGGTGCCGGCTTATGCGACGCCGGAGCTGTGGCCATGGATGTTCTCGCACAGGCTCGGGGCTTCCGCCGTGCCCGCGATCGGCGCAGGCGGCAAGCCGTCCCTCTGATTGGGAATCGGGCGAGACGTCGCCCGCGATGGCCCAGCCTTAACGTTTCGCTGCTGAATGTCCGGCCATCGCTGCGGCCTATGCTGCGCCGCCGTATGGCCGCGCAAGTACGGCACATTGCGCCAGTCCGGGAATCTGCCGCATCTCCTTCCCGGAATCGGGATCGAGGAATATTGCGTTGCAGCGCAAAACGCGCGAATTCGGCGCTTTACAAGATTTGATGAAAACGTTTACGTTCCGCCGCAGCGCGGGGCGGAACTCCCTTTCTGCTGTGTCCTAAGGAATCGATGTGTCCACCAAGAAGGCCACCATCAAGGATGTTGCGCGCGAGGCGAAAGTCTCGATCGCCTCGGTATCGCGCGTGCTCAATGGCCTGGGTGGCGTCACGGTGGATACGCAGGATGCCGTGCGCAAAGCCGCCGCCCGCCTGCATTACGTGCCCGACAATGCGGCACGCAGCCTGATCACCGGTCGCACCCACGCCATTGGCGCGGTGCTGCCTGACCTGTACGGCGAATTCTTCTCGGAGCTGATCCGCGGCATTGACCTGGCGGCGCGCGCGCGCGGCCTGCATCTGCTGGTATCGAGCTCTCATGACGGCGTGGAAGACGCGGCCGCCGCCGTGCGCACCATGCGCGGACGAGTGGACGGCATGATCATGCTTTCGCAGTTCGTCGACGCGGATTTTCTGGAAAAGAACATGCCGTCGGACCTGCCCGCTGTGCTGCTCGACAGCCCGGTGCAGGACGCCCGCTATCCGACGATCAACATCGACAATTTCGCTGGCGCCCACGCCATGGTCAAACACCTGGTGGATGTCGGTCATGCGTCCATCGCCTTCATCAACGGTCCGGCCGGCAACTTCGACGCCCAGGAGCGCGAAAAAGGCTACCGCGCCGCGATGGCTGACTACGCGCCAAAGGTTCCTCTCAAGATATTTGCCGGCGAATTCACCGAGGAATCCGGCTATCGCGCTGGTCGGGAACTGCTTACTCAAAAGAGCCGGCCAAGTGC
This sequence comes from Dyella sp. OK584, assembly GCF_057787755.1. NCBI lineage: Bacteria > Pseudomonadati > Pseudomonadota > Gammaproteobacteria > Lysobacterales > Rhodanobacteraceae > Dyella > Dyella sp. OK584. The sequence goes on along the minus strand of NZ_CM173542.1, from coordinate 870,940 downwards.
GGTGTTCGCCGCAAACGACATGATGGCGGTGGGTTGCCTCTACGCCTTCAAGGAAGCCGGCATCAACGTGCCTGGCGACATCGCAGTGGTCGGCTTCGACGACATTCTCATCGCGCGGTACGTGACGCCATCACTCAGCACGGTACGCGTGAGCATTACGGATCTGGGCAAGAGCGCGCTGCTCTTGCTCGCCCAACTCATGGAAGGCAAAGCCCAGACGGGCCCCAACACCCGCACCCTTGGCTGCGACGTCGTCGTGCGCGACTCGTGTGGTGCACATCAAACCAACGTCACAACAAGTAACCCGTCGTCACCCATTTGAGTGGCGGCATTGAGGGAGGGGAGGACTTTATGAATAAGCCTGGCCAAAAAAGTAAACGTTTACTAGCTGCTGCCATCGCCCTGGCAACGGCATCCTCGATGGCGCCGGCGCTCCTGTGGGCGCAGACATCCGACGCCACCTTGCGTGGCAAAGGGCCGGCCGATACCGATGTGGTCGTCAAGAATGTGGCGACCGGCTCGACGCGCCGTACGCATACCGACAAGGACGGCAGCTATGCGCTGGTTGGCCTGCAGCCAGGCACCTATCAGGTGGATGCCGGCCCCGGTACCGAGCGCACAGTCACTGTGACGGTGGGTTCGGTGGCGACGCTGAACCTTGCTGCGGGCGCGGCGACCGCATCACCCAACGCTGCGACGCTCGGCGCCGTGACCGTGAACGCCACGACGCTGCAGGAAGTGAAGACCTCGGAGGTCGGCTCGCAGGTGTCGCTCCGCCAGATCGAAACCACGCCGGCGGCCTCGCGCAACTTCCTCGAGTTTGCCGACACCGTGCCCGGCATGGTGTTCACGCGCAGCGCCAACGGCAACACGAGCCTGCGCTCAGGTGCCCAGGCCAGTTCCAACATCAACGTCTACATCGACGGCGTTGGCCAGAAGAACTACGTGTTGCCCGGTGGCATCACGGGCCAGAACAACAGCCAGGGCAATCCGTTCCCGCAGCTGGCCATCGGCGAATACAAGGTCATCACTTCCAACTACAAGGCGGAGTACGACCAGATCTCCAGTGCGGCGGTGACGGCGGAAACCAAGTCGGGCACCAATGAGTTCCACGGCGACGTGTTCGGCAGCTTCACCAACACCGCCATGCGCGCCGAAACGCCTTCCGAGCAGGCAACCAACAAGAAGACGCAGTCGCACGAAAAGGACTACGGCTTTGACTTCGGTGGCCCGATTCTCAAGGACCAGGCGCACTTCTTCATTGCCTATGAAGGCAAGGAATTCAACAGTCCGATCACGGTGGTTCCGCAGGGCGATTCGACGCTCTGGCCGCAGCTGCCTGCGAGCGTGCAGTCGCAGTTCGGTCCGGCCAGCCTGCCGTTCAAGGAGAACGACTGGTTCGGCAAGATCGACTACGAACCCACCGATCGTGACCGTATCGAAGTGAGTGCGAAGTATCGCGACGAAAGCTCGCTGAGCGGCATCGGTGGCGTCAACACCTCTTCGGCAGCGCTCAACACGGACAATACGGACAAGCGCTTCGACGTTCGCTGGGATCACAGTACCGACAGCTGGTTCAACCGCCTGCAGGCCACCTACGAAGACGCGTTCTACACGCCTTCGCCGGTCATCACGGGCGCCGGTGCCAACTACACGCCGTACAACAACCAGAACCAGGTACTCATCCAGACCGGCAATTCGCCGCTGGCGTCCCAGAACAAGGGCCAGAAGGGTCCGGCCATTTCCGATGACCTGACCTTCAATGACCTGTCATGGTATGGCGACCACGTCGTGAAGATGGGCGTGAAGTTCAAGTCGGTGAAACTGACCGCGCAGGATGCGGGCGATAGCAACGCCCTGTTCACTTACGCCGTCGCGCCGACCGGCACTGAATCCATTCCGTACAAAGTGCAATTCGGTTCGCCGGTGCCGGGCCAGAGCCCGGTGGCCACCAGCAGCGACAAGCAGTTCGGCACCTATATTCAGGACGACTGGTCGATCGACGAGCACTGGACGCTGAACCTGGGCGTGCGCTGGGACTACGAGAAGACCCCGTCCTATCTCGACTACGTGACGCCGGCTAACGTGGTGGCTGCGTTCGGCATGCAGGACCCGGCCGCACCCGCGGGCCAGACCTACGCCCAGACGCTGGCCAAGGGCGGCGTGAACATCAACGACTACATCAGCACCGGCAGCAACCGCAGTGCGCGCAAGAGCGAGATCCAGCCGCGCTTCGGCTTCTCCGATGATCTATTCGGCGACGAAGAGCACGTGATCTTCGGCGGTTGGGGCCGCGCCTACGATCGCAACCTGTACGAGTCGCTGCAGGTGGAACAGACCAAGTCGGTACTGTCGCAACCCACCTTGTTCTTCAACACGCCGCAGATACCGTGCACGCCCAGCGCTACGTGTCTCGCGTGGAATCCGAGTTACATGAGCATCCCCAACTTGCAGGCGCTGGTGGCAGGAACCAGCGCGGGCAAGGAAGTGGACATGGTCAACAACAACCTGAAGGCGCCTTACTCCGACCAGCTCAGCCTGGGCATGCGCAACAAGATCGGCGAGTGGAACACCAGCATTGCCTTCGTCAACATCAAGAGCCATGACGGCATCGTCTACACGCTGGGCAACCGCTATCCGAACGGCAGCTTCTGGCAGAACGGCAGCCAGCCGTGGGGCAACGGCATTCCCGGATTTGGCAGCCTGATCATCGGCAACAACGGCCTTGTCACCAAGACCGATCAGATCCTGCTGTCCGCCGAGAAGCCCTATACGGTGGATTCGCATTGGGGTGCCACGATTGCGTACACCTACACGCATGCGCTGCAGAACAACGACAACAACGATCCCACCGACCAGTACGCGTTTGACTTCGAGAAGATCGGCAACTATCCGTTCACCGGCTCTGGCGTCGCCAGGCATCGACTGGTGGCCACCGGTTCGCTCGATGGTCCGTGGGGCTTTGTGTTCGGCGGCAAGCTGACGCTGGCTACGCCCATCCCGGATCTCAACCTGGCCTGCTATGGCTTGCCCTCTTCCGGCATGGACAACGGTGCCATCAATGGCGCCGGTTGCCAGTCGGTATCGTTCAAGCCGCCGGGCACCGGTCGCTTCATCGTCGGCGGCAAGATCTTTGGCTATCGCGACATCGACTTCCAGGCGACCAAGAACTTCAAGGTCTACGGCAACCTCAACGCCTACGTTCGCATCGATCTGATCAACGCGTTCAACTGGAACAACTACGCCAACTACCTTGAGACTTTCAGCTCCCAGACCAAGGGCGTCCTCAATAGCAGGCCGGTCATCTACAACCCCACCGGTGACATCACGGGTTATCCGCGTACCCTGAAGGTCACGGCGGGTATCAACTTCTGACCTTGACCCCCCGAGCCATCAGGACGATGGCTACTTTCGAGGCCCGCATCATGCGGGCCTCTCTTTAACGGCACAGACTTATGTCCAAGCGAATTCTCCAAGCCGCATGGGTCGGCGCAATCACTCTCGCGATCGGCATCGCCTGGTCGCCACCGACGCTCGCCAGCACGCCTGCCCACGGCTACGCCGCGCTGCCCGCCTCGCAGCAAGCCATGGTCGACGAACTGGAAAAGCGCACCTTCCAGTGGTTCTGGGACAGTGCCGACGCGAAAACCGGGTTGGTGCCGGATCACTATCCGGGCCCATCCTTCGCCAGCATCGCATCGGTGGGCTTCGCGCTCACCGCGTATGGCGTCGGCGCAGAACGCGGCTATGTGACACGCACGCAGGCCGTCGATCGCACGCTGGCCACGCTGCGCTTCTTCAACGACGCCAAACAGGGCGACGAGGAGGACGATGTCACCGGGTACCACGGCTTCTTCTATCACTTCCTGGACATGCAAACCGGCAAGCGCTACGGGCGCGGGATCGAGCTGTCCAGCGTGGATACCACGTTGTTGCTGGGCGGCGTGCTGTTCGCGCAGTCGTACTTCGATCACAACAACGCCAAGGAAAAGGAAATCCGCCAGCTGGCCGATACGATCTACCGTCGCGTCGACTGGACCTGGATGCAGCCGCACACGCCGTTGATCAGCATGGGCTGGACGCCGGGCGGCAAGTTCATTCCGGCAGACTGGAAGGGCTACAACGAAGGCATGCTGGTGTATGTGCTGGCGCTCGGTTCGCCCACGCACCCGGTCGGCGGCGATGCGTGGAAGGCGTGGACCAGGACCTATCCGAAAAACTGGGGCGAGTTCCAGGGCAAGACCTTCCTCAATTTCGCGCCGCTGTTCGGACACCAGTACAGCCATACATGGATCGATTTCCGCGGCATCCGTGACGAGTGGAGTCGCGAGCACGACACCGACTATTTCGAAAACAGCCGCCAGGCCACCTATGCGCAGCGCGCCTATGCCGTGGCCAATCCCAATCACTGGACCGGTTACGGGGAAAACGTGTGGGGGCTGACCGCTTGCAACGGCCCGGGCGATGCCGTGGTGAAGCGCAACGACGGCAGCACGCGTGCGTTCTACGGCTATACGGCGCGCGGTGCAGGGCTCGACTACGTCTCCGATGACGGTACCATCGCCCCGACTGCCGCCGGCGGTTCCATCGCCTTCGCACCAGAGATCGTGGTGCCGGCGCTGATGGAGATGAAGACACGTTACGGTGACGCCATCTATGGCAAATACGGTTTCGTCGATGCCTTCAACCCGAGCTACGACACTGGCATCCAGCCGCAAGAAGGGCGCGCGGTTCCTGGTATGGGCTGGGCCGACGACAAGCAGATCGGCATCGACCAGGGGCCGATCGTGCTGATGATCGAAAACTGGCGCAGCGGTTTCGTGTGGAACGTGATGCGCAAGAATCCGTACCTTCGCAAAGGCCTTGAGCGCGCCGGTTTCACTGGCGGCTGGCTGGATGAGAAAAAACGCTGAGCCATGTGGCCCATTCCGCGACACAACGTCATTGGACATATGCGTCGCGGGATGGTGGCCCTGCTGGGCGGATTGATGCTGTCACTTGCCGGGTGTTCGTCACCGGCAAGTGATTCACACACGCTCACCTTCTGGACCGTGGGTCGTGAAGGTGAAGCGGTGGTCAAGTTGTTACCCGAGTTTGAACGCGAGCATCCGGGTATCCATGTCAATGTACAGCAGCTGCCGATGACGGCGGCGCACCAGAAGCTGCTCACCGCGTTCGCCGGCAGTTCCACGCCGGATCTCAGCCAGCTAGGCAATACCTGGGTTGCTGAGTTTGCCGCGCTCGAGGCGCTGGAACCCTTGCAGGCGCGCGTCGACCATTCGGCCGCGGTACGGCAGGACGATTACTTCACCAACATCTGGGCCACCAACCTCATCGACGGCGCGCTGTATGGCGTGCCGTGGTACGTGGATACGCGCCTCCTGTTCTATCGCACGGACCTGCTCAAGGCCGCCGGCTTCAATGCGCCGCCGCGCGATTGGAACGAATGGCGCAAGGTGCTCGCCGCACTCAGCCATCCCGAGCGTGGTATCTACGGCATCCTGCTGCCTACCAACGAGTACGAGCAACTGATGTCGCTGGCGCTGCAGCAACCCGAGCCAATGCTGCGTGACGATGGGCGCTACGGCAATTTCGAAAGCGCCGGCTTCAAGCGAGCGCTGGCGTTCTACGTGGATACGTTTCGGTTGCATCAGGCACCGCCCATCACCAATGTGGAGGCCGGCAATCCGTGGGACGAATTTGGTCGCGGTGTCTACGCGTTCTACCTTTCCGGGCCGTGGAACATCGGCGAATTTCGCCAGCGCCTGCCGTCATCGCAGCAGGATGCTTGGTCCACGGCGCCGCTGCCGGGGCCGGATGCCCCGGGCGTGGGTGCGGCGGGCGGATCGAGCCTGGTGATCTTCCGCCGCTCGCCAAACAAGGAGGCGGCCTGGATGTTGATCGAGTACCTGTCGCGCCCCGACGTGCAACAGCGTTTCTACGACTTGCTGGGCGACATGCCGGCACGTCGCAGTGCGTGGGATGGCGGCAGCCTGCGTGGCGATCCGAAAGTGCGCGCGTTCCGTGAACAGCTCGAACGCGTGAAGCCCACGCCGCCGGTGCCCGAGTGGGAGCAGATCGCCAACGAGATGCAGCTGGTGGCCGCGCAAGCCGTGGCGGGCGACCTCACCGTGGACCAGGCAGCAGCGGAGATCGACCGTCGTGCCGATCGCATCCTGGAGAAACGTCGCTGGATCCTCGACCATGCACGTGCTGATCGAGAGGCCCATCGGTGAACAGACAGCGCGCGGCATGGTTGTTCCTCGCGCCGGCACTGCTGGTGCTGGGCATCTTCTTCCTGCTGCCGGTCATCGCTGCATTTGCGCTCAGCCTCACCGACTACGATCTCTACGCGCTCGCCAATATCCATCACCTGCGCTTCGTGGCGCTGGGCAACTACTGGGATCTGCTGCACCAGCCGAAGTTCTGGTCCGCACTCGGTCACACGTTGTACTTCGTCGTGGTGGGTGTGCCGCTTTCCATCCTGGTATCGCTTGGTGCGGCGCTGCTTCTCAACTCGCCGCTGGCGCGCTGCAAGGCGTTTTTCCGCACTGCGCTCTTCGCGCCGGTCGTGACGACGGTCGTGGCAGTGGCCGTGGTGTGGCGTTACATCTTCAATACCAAGTACGGCATGGCTAACTACGTGCTTGGCCTGCTGGGCATCCATCCGGTGGACTGGCTGGGCGATCCACACTGGGCAATGCCCACCATCATCCTGTTCGCGGTATGGAAGAACTTTGGCTATAACATGATCATCCTGCTCGCCGGACTGCAAGCCATTCCCGCCGATCTCTACGAGGCTGCGCGCATCGACGGCGCATCGGGCGTGCAGCAGTTTCGCCACATCACGCTGCCGATGCTCGGGCCCACGCTGTTGATGGTGGGTATCCTCACCGTGTCCGGCTATTTCCAGTTGTTCGCCGAACCTTACGTGATGACCGAGGGCGGCCCGCTGCAGAGCACCACCAGTGTGCTGTACCTGATGTACAACGAAGGCTTCAAATGGTGGAACTTCGGCACCGCGTCGGCGGTGGCGTTCCTGCTGTTCGTAATCATGTTCGCTGTTACCGCGCTGATGCTGCGGGTGGCACGACGCGGAGCCACCGCATGAGCTCGCGCGCGGCCAAGGCAGTCATCCATGGGCTGCTGATCGGCGGCACGCTGGTCGCCGTGTTTCCCTTGCTGTGGATGTTGTCGGTGTCGTTCATGCGGCCTGGCGAGGCCAGCAACCTGCCTCCACCACTGCTGCCCGCACATGCCACCTGGGACAACTACGAGCAGCTGTTCCTGCGCGCCGGCATGGGCCGCTACCTGCTCAACAGCCTGCTGGTGTCCAGCGGTATTACCGTGCTCTCGCTCGCGTTCAACCTGATGGCGGGCTACGCCTTTGCCAAGTTGCGCTTCAGCGGTCGCGAGCGGCTTTTCCAGGGCTTGCTCGGCATGCTGGTGATTCCGGCGCAGGTGGCGATGCTGCCATTGTTCCTGCTGCTGAAATACATGGGGCTGGTGAACAGCTACGCGGCAGTGATCGTGCCGGCAATGGCAACCGCATTCGGCATTTTCCTGGTGCGCCAGTACGCTCGCGGCATTCCCGACGAACTCATGGAAGCAGCGCGCATTGACGGTGCGGGCGAGCTGCGCATCTTCATGCAGATCGTGTTGCCGCTGCTCAAGCCGATCATGGTGACGTTGGCCATCTTCACGTTCCTCACCGCATGGAACGACTTCATGTGGCCATTGATCGCGCTGACCGGGCAGGAGCACTACACGCTGCCGATCGGCCTTGCCTCACTGGCGCGTGAACATGCACAGGACAGTGAGTTGATGATGGCCGGCTCCGTGGTCACAGTGATCCCGGTGCTCGCCTTGTTCCTCGCGATGCAGCGCTACTACATCGAAGGGCTGTTGCTGGGTAGTGTGAAGGGATAGCGATGCGCTGAACGATTCGCTACGTCCTCAGGAAGCCGTCACCCCGCGACGGTTGTTTGAAGAGGCGACTTGATCCGACGTTCCCGTTTCGCCGTTCAAATGATGCGCATGCCCCCGGTCGGTTCGAAGAAATGCAGACGCTCGGGCATCAGCTGGAAATGCATCAGCGTGCCGGCATCGGGCAGGGCACCCGGCGCCACGCGCGACACCAGGGCCTGATCGCCATGGCGCAGGTTGAGAAAGATCTCGTTGCCGATCGGCTCGGGCACTTCGAGCAACGCGCTCAGTGCGGCGTTGTTGGCGTCGGTGAGGCGCAGATCCTCAGGGCGCACGCCGAGCACCACATCGCGGTCGATCCATGGCTGCAGCTCGGGTGTCTGCAGCGTCAACTCACCGAGCGGTACCGCCCCGTTTGCCGTATCCAGTGTCCACCCTTGTCCGTGACGCAATTTGCCACCCAGCAGATTCATCGCGGGCGAGCCGAGGAAGCCGGCCACGAACAGGTTGGCCGGCTTGTCGTAGAGATTCATCGGCGTGTCGATCTGCTGGACCTTGCCACCGTCGAGCACCACGATGCGCTGGCCCAGCGTCATCGCTTCCACCTGATCGTGCGTCACGTAGATCATGGTGGCGCCGAGCCGGCGATGCAGTCGCGCGATCTCCACGCGCATCGACAGGCGCAGCTTGGCATCGAGGTTGGACAGCGGCTCGTCGAGCAGGAACACCTTGGGCTCGCGCACCAGCGCACGGCCCAGCGCCACGCGCTGGCGTTGGCCACCGGACAGCGCGGCGGGCAGCGAGGTGAGTCGATGCTCAAGTTCCAGCAGCTGCGCCGCATCGCGCACGCGCTCGTCGATTTCTGCCTTGCCCTTGCCGCGCAGACGAAGGCCGAACGCGAGGTTTTCCGCCACCGTCATATGCGGATAGAGCGCGTAATTCTGGAACACCATGGCAATGTCGCGATCCCTGGGCGACACCTCGTTCACCACGCGCCCATCGATGCGCAGCGTGCCCGACGAGATCGACTCCAGTCCTGCGATCATGCGCAGCAAGGTGGTCTTGCCGCAGCCAGACGGGCCCACCAATACAAGCAGTTCGCCATCGGCGATATCGAAACTGGTCTCGGCCACGCCCACGTGGCCATTGGGGTAGACCTTGCACAGTCGATCCAGAGTCACTGTTGCCATCGACTTAGCGTCACTCCTCGGTCCGGGCCGTTGGCGGCCACTGCATATATAGGCGAAAAGACCCGTGCACATTCGGGCCGCGCTCGGCTATTCTCGCTATGTAATCGTTTACATCAAGCCGCGCTGCCGCAAAAGGAATTCGCCCACCATGACCCACAGCTATCGCTTCCCGGCGGACTTCCATTGGGGCGCCGCTACGTCGGCTTATCAAATCGAAGGATCGCCGCTGGCTGATGGTGCGGGTCCCAGCATCTGGGAGCGTTTTGCGCACACGCCGGGCATGATGGCCAATGGCGATACCGGCGATATCGCCTGCGACCATTACCGTCGCTACAAGGACGACGTACAGCTCATGCGCGCGCTGGGCTTGCAGGGTTATCGCTTCAGCATCGCGTGGGCGCGCGTGTTGCCGGAAGGCACTGGTCGAATCAACCAGAAAGGTTTGGACTTCTATTCGCGTCTGGTCGATGAGCTGCTGGAAAACGGCATCGAGCCAAATGCCACGCTGTTCCACTGGGATCTGCCTGCTGCGCTGGACGATCGCGGCGGTTGGCTCAACCGCGATATCGCGCATTGGTTCGCCGAGTACGCCAGCGTGGTGTTCAAGGCGCTGGATGGTCGCGTGAAACGGTGGTCCACGCTCAACGAACCGTGGGTCGTTACTGATGGCGGCTATCTTCATGGCGCGCTGGCGCCGGGTCATCGCAGCAAGTATGAAGCGCCCATTGCCGCGCACAACCTGATGCGCGCCAGCGGCGCTGGCATCCAGGCGTATCGTGCCGTCGGCAAGCACGAGATCGGCGTGGTGTTCAACATCGAGCCAAAATATCCGGCGTCGGACAGCGCGGAAGACATCGCGGCCACGCGCCGCGCGCACGCCTACATGAATGAGCAGTTTGCCGATCCGGCGTTGCTTGGCAGTTACCCGCCCGAGCTCAAGGAGATCTTTGGCGAGGCATGGCCGGATTTTCCCGCGGACGATTTCAAGCTCACCCAGCAGAAGGTCGATTTCGTCGGTATCAACTACTACACGCGCGCGGTGGTGAAGCATGACGCCAACGCCTATCCGCTCAAGGCGGTGCCGGTGCGCCAGCCGAACAGGACGTACACCGAAACCGGCTGGGAGGTGTACGAACAGGGCTTCACCGATACGCTGGTGTGGTTCAAGCAGCGCTACGGCGACATGCCGCTCTACATTACCGAGAACGGTTCGGCCTTCTATGACCCGCCGGTGGCCGAGGGCGATGTGCTGGACGACCCGCTGCGTACCAGCTATCTGCGTAAGCACTTGAAGGCGGCGCATCGGGCGATCGAGGCAGGCGTCAACCTCAAGGGCTATTACGCCTGGTCGCTGATGGACAACCTTGAGTGGTCGCTCGGCTTCTCCAAGCGCTTCGGCCTGTACCACGTGGATTTCGCCACGCAGAAGCGCACGCCCAAGGCCACGGCCAAGCTTTACGCCAAGGTGATCGAAACCAACGGCGCCGTGCTGGACGATTGATAGTTCGCCCGGCGCTCGAAGCGCATGGCCTTTTGTAGGAGCGCACCCTGTGCGCGACCGCAGCGTGAAGGTCTCGCCACATCGCACGCTTGTCGCGCGCAGGGTGCGCTCCTGCAGGAGAGCCCAAGGCGTCGCTTTAGCCCGCGACCACCTGCGTCTTCTCCACTCGCCGCACCAGCCGCTCCTTCAGCGCCGCATCGCTCGCCGCCATCGGCTCGGCGCTTGCCGGACGCTCCAACATCGCCGCCAGTGCGGGCGGCACCTCGATGCGGTGTCCCACCAGCGGCTCGACGATGCTGTCGAACTTCGCCGGATGCGCGGTGGCCACCACGGCCCATGGCAAACCTGTGGCGCCCATGCGATCGAGTACATGCACGGCAGTTGCCGTATGCGGACAAAACTGCTCGCCATGCTCGCGCGCGTGACGAACGATGGTGTCGCTGATGGTGGCGTCGTCCACGCTGCTGGCGTGCAGCTGCACGCGCAGTTCGTAGTCGTGAGGGAAAGTCCAGCGCAGTCGCTCGAAATTGCTGGGCGCGCCAACGTCCATCGCGTTTGCCAGCGTCGGTATGGCGGGGCGAGGCGAGTATGAATCGCCGTCGAAATAATCGCTGAGCGTCGCGTTCGCGTTGCAGGCGAGGTGGATCTCACCCACCGGCAAACCCATCTCGCGCACCCACAGGCAGGCCAGCGCGTTGCCCAGGTTGCCCGTGGGCACAATGAAGTTGAGTGGTGAACGATGGCGACGCCACCAGCCGAGCGAGGCATGCGCGTAGTAGCTCATTTGCGGAAGCAGGCGCCCCAGGCTGATGCTGTTGGCAGAAGACAGTGGTACCCGTGGCTGCAAATCGGCGTCGTTGAGCGCGGTTTTCACCATGCGCTGACAGTCGTCAAAGCTGCCACTCACACGCAGCGCTTGCACGTTGTCACCAAAGCAACCCAATTGATGCGCCTGTCGTGGCGACACGCGGCCATCGGGATAGAGGATGACCACGCGTACGCCGCGCTGGCGATGAAACGCCGCGGCCACGGCCGCGCCGGTATCGCCGGAAGTGGCGACAAGAATGGTCAGCGGTGTGCCGCTGTCACGGCGCAGGCGCCGGAAGCAGGCAGCCAGGAAACGCGCACCGATGTCCTTGAACGCTGCACTGGGCCCATGGAACAGCTCCAGCACCGAGGCGCCGTCCACATAGGGCAGTGGGCGCAGCGGCACGTCGAAATCGAACGCCTCGCGGCAGATCGCTGGCAGCTCGGCAGACAGCGGACTCGTGCGGAAGAATGGTGCAAGCAGGACGGCCGCCGTATCGGCCAGCGAACCGTGCGGATCGAAAGCGGAAGCATCAACCTGAGGCAGCACTTCGGGTACATACAGGCCACCATCGGGAGCGAGCCCGGCAGCGATGACTTCGTGGATCAGTGCGGCATGGCGTGCGCCGCGCGTGCTGCGGTAATGCAACGGCTCGCTCATGCCGCATCCTCTTCCATCAGCTCGGCGGCTGGCCCGTTGACAGGGGAAACCAGCGGGTCGCTGGCGATGCCGGCTTCGGCAAATGCAGCGACCATGGCGGCAGCGGCATGTTCGGCATCCTCGCGCCGTTCGTACCAGCCGAATACGCTGGGGCCACCGCCTGAAATGCTCGCGCCCAGCGCGTTGTAATCCAGCGCGGCCTGCTTCACGCGCGCAAAGCCCGGCACCAACGGCGCGCGACGCGGTTCCACCAGTACGTCTTTCAGGCCCTCACGTACCAAGGTGGCATCGCCGCGATGGCAGCCGGTGAGCATCAACGCAAGATTGCCGTGCTGGGCCACCACGTCGTGCAGCGAAAAGCCGCCCGCGAGCGCCGCGCGCGACTGGCGCGTTTCCAGCACCACATGCGGGTGCACCAGCGCGCAATGCCAGCTTTCAGGCACCGGCAGGCGCAGCAGGCGATCTTTTGTGGATAACACCAATCCACCCAACAGCATCGGCCCGACGTTGTCGCCGTGGCGGCTGCCGCTGGCGATGGTCTCGCCGTCGAGTGCGAAACCGTACAGCGCTTCGCGCGGCAACGGGCGCTCCAGCAACGCGTTGGCGGCGACGAGGGCCGCCACGCAGGAGGCGGCCGAACCGCCCATGCCGGAGCCGAGCGGGATGCCTTTGTAGAGTTCCACCTCGAAGCCGTGACGCAAGCCAAGCGCGCGGCGTAGCGAGAGCAACGCCGCGCCGGCGGTATTTTGGCCCGCTTCCAGCGGAAGGTCGGTGACGCAGCCGTGGATGGCGGCGATGCGCACAGTGGGCTCGTCGATACGCCGCACCAGAGCGCGATCGCCGGCACCGGCTACGGTGTGGCCCAGGATATCGAAGCCAACGGCGACGTTGCCGACGCTGGCGTAGGCGGTGGCCTGTGCGCTCAACGCGCGTTGTGGGGCAGTCATGGGATCAACCAGTTGCGCATTCATCAGCGCACCTCAAGCGATTCGGCGATGCGTAGAAGATCTCCGAAAATGCCTGCCGCTGTCACCTCCGGCCCCGCACCCGGCCCCTGCACCAGCATCGGGTTCTCGCGATAGCGGCGGGTGGTGAACTGCACGATGTTGTCGGTCAGCCGGGTGTGCGCGAATGGATGCGCGGCGGGCAGCATGGCCAGGCGCACGCTGGCGCGGCCATGGGCGTCGAGGCTGGCGACATGGCGCAGCACGCTGCCTTGCGTCTGGGCACGAGCCAGCTGCGCGCCCATGGGCGTATCGAGACATTCGAGGTGAGCCATAGCTTCTTCAGCAGGCAGCTTTGCCAATTCACGAGGTACCAGACTTTGCACCTCCACGTCTTCCAGCGACAGTGACCAGCCCGCCTCGCGCGCCAGGATCACCAGCTTGCGTGCGACGTCCATGCCCGAGAGATCGTCCCGCGGATCGGGCTCGGTGTAGCCAAGTGCGTGTGCCTCGCGCACCAGCGCCGAGAACGGGCGGCTGCCATCGTGGCGATGGCACAGCCACGCCAGCGTGCCGGAGAACATGCCTTCAACCGCGAGCAATTCGTCGCCGGTATCGAGCAGGTCGCGCAGCGTTTGCACCACGGGAAGCCCGGCGCACACCGTCGCCTCGTAGCGGAAGCGTGATCCGCTGACACAGGCGGCGCGAATGGCCTGCAGGCGCCACAACGGCCCACTGCCGGCGAGCTTGTTGGGCGTCACCACGTGCAAGCCGAGAGTCAGCCATTCGGCGTAGCGCGACGCCACCGCATCGCTGGCGCTGCAGTCGATCAGCAGCGCGTGGCGACCATCGTCGCCAAGCACATGCGCGGCGAACTCGTCGAGGTTGCTGGGGCGCCAGGTCTGCGCGCTGCCATGGCGATCGTTGAGTTCGGGATCGTCCGCGTCCAGCCACATGCGTCGGCTGGCGGCGACGCCGCAGAGTTTGAGTTCGAGGCCTGCACGCGCCAGTCGTGGCTGCGCGGCGCGCAGCTGGTCGAGCAGGGCGCTGCCGACACGGCCGGGACCGATAAGGCCCACGGCGAGCACGCGCTGGCGTGCGGTGACCGTCGGCAGCGCTACAACATGCGGTGGCGGCGACGGCTGTTCGAGCGAGGGAGATGCAGCAAGGTTCACGGTGGCCTCCAGTGGGGGCCCGTGCTCGCTGGCGGAAGTCGGAGTGTGCACCGGCCCGCCTCTTCGAGGGCGGGGCCGTTTGCGTTGGAAAACTTATTCGCGCACGGAAACCCACCCCGACCTGGTAATAGTGGTCGTGGTGGTGGTCATGGCAGCGATGGTGGTGACGCCTGCGTACAGCGACATGCGCCCGGTGGTTACCGGGTTGGAAGGCATGCGTGCTGGCGCGATTCGCGGCGACATGCACCAACCTTAGGCCGATTGCTGCAGTGCGGTCAACAGATACGTTTGAAACCTTTCCCGGATGGACGTCCAAACCCGACGCATGCCGAACATGTAGGAGCGCACCCTGTGCGCGGCTGCAGAGGTCGGGCGTGCTGCGATTTACGGTCCCCGGGGAAATCGGAGTTGCGGCGTCATCGCTGTGCTGGGGCCCCTTGGGGATAGGCCTGTCGCGCACAGGGTGCGCTCCTACATGGTGTTGTTAGTCGCGGCCGCCCGAGCGCCAGCGAGGCGGCTCGCCCTTCAACCAGCAGATGCCGATGAACAGCGCGAAGAGGATGGCGCCATAGGGAAGAGCAAAGCCATTCTGTTTCAGAATGGGAACACCCACGCCCATCATTGCCACAAAGGCGATCAACACCACCCAGCCTTGCCAGGTGACCGGTAAACCCCAACCCCAGCCATAGCGCTTGGCGGGAAACCAGTACTTGCGCTCGTCCTGCATGAGTGACCCTCGTGAATCGGCGCGGCGGAGTCTACGCCGCCGCGCCAGTTACACCAATGTCCTCAGTGCGAAAGATCGATGGCGTAGGTCGCTGTGCCGTCGCCGTGATCCTTGGTCTGTCGAAGGTTCTTGAGGCCAGCTTCGCGAGCGATGTCCTGTTTGCCAGACGCACCCTTGAACACCACCGCGCCACGTGTCTTCAGCGGGGCAAAGTGCCACGAGGTCGCCGGAAGATCTTTCGCCTCGATGGTCTTTCGACGCTGCAGCCACTTGGCCAGAATCTCGCGGGCGCCGTCCGGCGCGGCCAGCACGATGTTGTTGCCGTCCAGGCCGGGGAAATTGCCGCCGCCGCTCGCGCGGTAGTTGTTGGTGGCCACGATGAACTGCTGTTGCGATGTCACCGGCTTGCCCTTGTAGCGCAGCCCGACAATGCGTTGGCCTTCCGGCTTGGATACATCGATCGCATAACTCAGGTCACCCTGGATCTGGTCGAAGTTGAAGCCGGGGTAGCGGTCGTTGATCAGCGGCTGTTCGCCGTCCTTCGCCGGATCGATGCGGTTGAAGCGCTCCGCCGATTTCTCCAGCCATGCCTTGAGGCCGGCGCCGTCCACCTTCACCGCGGCGAGCGTGTTCGGATAGAAGTAAAGGTCCGCGGCACTGCGCAGGGTGAGCGGACCGGCCGCGACGTCGGTGTAGTCATCCGGGCCGCCAAAGCCGGTGCGAAATGCCGCCGCTGCGGAGAGCACCGGCAGCTTCGCCAGTTCCGGGTGCAGCCTGGGCAGCTCGCTTTGCACGTAGTCGCGCATCGCCGCATTGATGGGCGCGAGCGCCGTCATGTTGCCTTCGTCGGCGAAGTAGCTGCTCATGTGCACGCGGGTTTCGCCGATCGGCGTGTTCACGTAGGTAATGGCGGCTTCGTGGGCCTGCTTCACCAGCGGCGAGATCGTGGGGTCGGCGGGCACGCATTCGTTCTTCTTCGGACAGATCGGGCGCACCTCGCTGTGCGTCTGGCTGTTGTCGATCACCCAGCGGCCGTCCTTGCGCTGCAGGGCAAGGTCGATCACGCCCAGGTCCTTGCCGAAGAAACCACCCATGACCGCCGGCTTGCCGCGTACGAAGCCGCGTTCGGCGTCGACGTCCTGCATGCCCTTGTAGTGCGGGCCGGGGAATTCCGTGTGCGAATGGCCGAGCAGCAGCACGTCGATGCCAGGTATGCCGGCCAGGTACCAGCCGCCGTTCTCCATGTCGGGCGTGTATGGCGCGGTGTTCAGGCCACCGTGCAGCACGGCAACGATCAGGTCGGGATGCTGCGCCTGCAGCTCCGGCAGGTACTTTTGCGCCGCCTCGACTACGCCGGTAACGGTGACCTTGCCGGCCAGGTTCTGCTTGTCCCATTCCAGGATCGGCGGCGGGGCAAAGCCGATGATGCCCACCTTCAACGGCACGCTGCGCTTGCTGCCGTCTGGTTCGGTGACCGTGATGTCCTTCTGCACCACCCTCCACGGCTTGAAGATCGGTGCGCCGTCGCGCGCGCTGAACACGTTGGATAGCACCAGCGGGAAATGCGGCCCGGCGCAGCGGTCGCTGTGGCCGCCTTCCACGTTCATCGGCGTGCCGGTGACCTGCGAGAGGAAGCCCAGCCCGTAGTTGAACTCGTGATTGCCGGCGGTGCCGCCGTCGTAGCCCAGCGCGTCCATGGCGCGGTAGATACCCAGCTCTTCGCCGCAGCCGACCGGCTTCACCTGAGCCTGGTAGTCGGCCAGCACGCTGCCCTGGATGGTGTCGCCGCTATCGAACAGGAAGCTGTCGGGAAACTGCTCGCGGACGCGGCGGATCAGCGTGGCGGTGCGCTCATAGCCTACCGAGGCATCCTCACGCTGCTTGTAATAGTCGTAACTGAGCACGTTGGAATGGACGTCGGTGGTTTCCAGGACGGCTACCTGGGCGCGGCTGCCGTCCGGCAGGGCAACGGGCCTGTGTGCCTGGCTGGCGCAGCCGGCCAACAGGGCGGCGGCAACAAGGGAGGAGAGCGGGCGCAAACAAAGGGGCATGGGGGAAAAGTCCGTTCCTGGCGGGCGAGGGCGCAACCTATCAGATCGACATGTCCCCGGCGCGGCGAAACAGTGGCTGAACCGCTTGGCGGCGCCATTTGTCCGTTGCCGGCCGTTGTGCATGTGACGCCAACAAGTCCGTAGAATTGCCACACGATGACAACGAGGCCGACAGGGGGCCTTTTCCGACCATGACGCGACAACCGTTTCGGTTTCTGCGGAAAAGTGGGCCATGGCTATGCGCGGCCGGGTTCTTCCTGTTCTGCGTGAGCATGACCGCCTTGCGTGAGCCAGACCTGCTGCAGCAGGCCTTCGTGATTGCGCTGATGGTGTGCGCGTTCGGCATGCTGCTGTTCGCCTTCGCGCGTCCGGCGACCGCGCTGGTGGTGAGCGGCGGCCTGTTCCTCGGACTCAACTTCCTGTCCGTGCTCAAGCTGCGCTATCTCGATTCGCCGCTGATGCCCGCGGATTTCATCTACTACGCTCGCAGCAGCCTGCTGGAAACGCTGGGGCATTACCCGCACCTGTGGGGCCTGTGCCTGCTGGTGGGCGTGGTGACGCCGCTGTTGCTATGGGCTGTGTGGCGCTGGGATCGTCGCGTGCTCGCGCACCTGAGCCGTAGCCGCGCGCTGATGACGCGCGTGGGCGGCGTGGCGTTGTGGGCGCTGGCGTTCTGGGTTTGCCTGCTGCCGAACGGGCCATTCGCCGAAGTGCATGCGAGAAATGTGTGGGAGAAACTCTCCGACGACGCACAGATCACCAACTTCTTCGTCAACTTCAGCGACTCGGACGTCCGTATGCCCGACATGGGCGACGAGAGCGTGGCCGAGCAGGAGTGGGGCGCCACCGCGGCGGGCGAGCCAGCAGCTACGCCGCGTGCGCCGGAAAGTTATCCGGACATCGTGCAGGTGCTGGAAGAGAGCACCTTCAACCCGTCCAACTTCACCCAGTGCAACATTCCTGAGTGCCGCGTAGGCATGTTCAAGGTCGACGCGCGTACCCGCGCCACCGGCCCGATGCGCGTACACACCTTTGGCGGTGGCACGTGGGTGAGCGAATTTGCCACGCTTACCGGCATGCCGCAGGACATCTTCGGCCCTGGCGGCATGTATGCGCCCTACGTGCTGGCGCCGCATGTACAGGACAGCCTGCCGCGTCAGCTGCAACGGTTGGGCTATCTCACGGTGGCGATCTATCCGACCAACGGCAGCTTCCTCAATGGCCGCAATGCATATACGGCCTACGGCTTCGACCAGTTCTACGACGCCGGCCAGCTGGGCCTGGAAGAATGGGAAGAGACCGACGCGCAGATGTTTGCAGCGGCCAAGCGCGTCTACGACAAGGTGAGGAAGCCGGGCCAGCCGGTGTTCGTGATGATCCTGACGCTGGCCCAGCATGGGCCGCACGACACCGATCCTCTATCCGTGCTGCCGCCGCCATTCAACAAGGGTGTGCTCAAGGGCTTGCCGTCACGCGAGTCGATCAACTTCAACACTTACCTGTCGAACCTGCACAACTCCGACGTGGCGATGCGCGGGCTGGAGCACGACTTCCTCGATCGCACGCAGCCGACCGTGATCGTGCACTTCGGCGATCACCAGCCGTCCTTCAGCGGACTGATCCGCGACATGCCGCGCACCTGGTCGCCCGAGCTGGCGCAGTACAAGGATTACCTCACGTATTACATGATCAAGAGCAACTTCAAGGGTGCGCCGCTGCCGCGCTATCCGTTGCTCGACATCGCACTGCTACCCAGCATGGTGCTGCAGGCGGCGGACCTGCCGACCGATCCGTACTTCTCGGCGGCGATTGCGCTGCGTACGCGCTGCAATGGCCTGTACACCGATTGCGCGCAGCCGGAGCTGGTGAAGTCGTATCACGCGTGGATCTTCGATCGGCTGCACGTGTATCAGTGACTCTGTACGAGGCGACGTCGCCATCTGGTGGCGTTGCTTTGACCTCCTCTCCCCGTGGTAGAGAGGATTGAGGTGAGGGGTGTGTGCTTGCGGTGAAGTTGCTACGAAGCAGGCTCTGACGAATCGTCGTCGCAAGATTGACCCCTCACCCCAGCCCTCTCCCCAAAGGGGAGAGGGAGAAGTGTCACGCCTGGTAGCGCACACCGCTGACCCACGTCTCCTGCGTGACCAGCGCATCGTCCAGCACGGCGAAATCTGCATGCTGGCCCGCCACAAGCCGGCCATGCGTGCGATCCAGCCCAAGCCACGCGGCGGGATACGCACTGGCCATGCGTGAGGCTTCGGCCAGCGGCAGGCCGACCATGTTCACGAGATTGCGCACACCGGTGGCCATGTCCAGCGCCGAGCCGGCGAGTACTCCGGCATCGCTCTGGCAGATGCCGTCGCGGACGACAATGGTCTGGCCGTTGAGCACGTATTCGGGGTTGTCCGCGCCCACGGGCGGCATCGCGTCGGTCACCAGCACGCTTTTGCCGCGCGCCTTGGCGGCAATCGCCACGCGCAGCGCTACCGGATGCACATGGTGGCCGTCGACGATCAGGCCGCACCAGCTGTGTGGATCATCCAGCGCGGCGCCGACCACGCCGGGCTCGCGACTGCCCAGTGGCGTCATCGCGTTGTAGAGATGGGTGAAGCCGCACACGCCGGCATCGAGTGCGGCGCGCGTGGTGGCGTAGTTGGCGGCGGTGTGGCCGGCCACCACCAGCACGCCTGCTTCACTGAGCTGGCGAATGGTGTCCAGCTGCACTTCTTCCACTGCCAGCGTGAGCATCACCACGCCGCGACGGTTGCGCGTGATGGCGGTGATGTCGTCTGCATTTGGCAGGCGGAACAGGCTGGCATCGTGGATGCCCTTGCGCGCGGCGGCGAGGAAAGGGCCTTCCAGATGAATGCCGAGCACGCCCGGCACGCCATGTTCGATGGCGGCATCGACGGCATCGAGTGCCTTGCGCATCACTTCGGCGGTGTCGGTGATCAGCGTGGGCAGGAAGCCGGTGGTGCCGAACTTGCGATGCGCGGCGCTGATCGTGGCTAGCGCTTCCACCGTCGGTTCCGCATTGAACAGCACGCCACCACCGCCGTTGACCTGCACATCGATGAAGCCCGGCAGCAGCAGGCGACCCTTGAGATCGTGCGTTTGTGCGCCGGCCACACGCGGATCGCCGGCGTGCGTGATTGCCTCGATGCGTTCACCGCGCACCAGCACCACCAGCCCTTGCTGCGGGCCGTGGTCGGTAAGCACGCGACCGTTGATGAGCGCGGTGAGTGGTGCGGTCATCACATCGTCTCCGTCACTTTGCGCAGATGCGGCGGCACGTCCGGGTCGTAACCCCGCGCCAGCGCCAGCGCGCTGGCCGCACGATAGAAACTCTGTACCGTCAGTAGCGGCGTCACGATGGGCGCGATATCGGCCGGCAGCGGCAGCATGTCGGGCTCGCCGTTACCGGGCGCGGCCACGAATACGCGCGCGCCACGGGCGCGGAACTCGTGCGCCACGGCCAGCGTGTTGTCCAGCGTGCCGTCGTCCTGCGCGAAGAACAGCACCGGGAAGCCGTCTCCCACCAGGGCCATCGGGCCGTGCTTCACTTCCGCCGCGCTGAACGCCTCGGCGTGCAGTCCGCAGGTTTCCTTGAGCTTGAGCGCCGCTTCCAGCGCCGCGCCGAAGCCGAAGCCGCGTCCCACCACGAACAGGTTGCGCGCATCGCGCAGGCCGTCGACAAGTGCGCTCCAGTCGCTGTCCCAGCCACGACGAAGGTCGTCGGGCAGACGCGCTATCGCTGCGTGCAGCGCGTCGTCGTTACTCCAGTGTGCGGTGAGCTGAAGGATCGCCGCCAGCGTAGCGAGGTAACTCTTGGTGGCGGCCACGCTTAGTTCGGGGCCAGCGCGCAGCGGCACGAAGGTGTCGGCCATCTTCGCCAGCGGCGAGTCTTCCACGTTCACCAGCGCGAGCACGTGGGCGCCAGCATCCTTCGCGGCCTGCGCGCTGCGCAGCAGGTCCGGGCTCTTGCCAGACTGCGAGATGGCCACGAACAAGGCGCCGTCCAGATGCAGGTCGGCGTCGTAGATGGAGGAGATTGACGGCGAGGCCGACGCGGTGATCAGGCCCAGCCGGGTTTCGAACACATACTTGGCATAGGCCGCGGCATGATCGGAACTGCCGCGCGCGCAGGTGACGATGAAGCGGGGTGGCGTGGCCCGCAGCCGCTCGCCGAGCGTCTTCAGGATCTGCGCGTTCTCGCGCAGCTGGCGCTCGACCACGGCGGCCGTTTCATGGGCCTCGCGGTACATCAGGGTGGAGCTGGCTTCTTTCATCGTCATCTCAGTGGCGTACAGAGGCGCACGCCGCGGAGCCAAGGTGCGCGACCTCAGCCCTTGCGGGGCGCCGGGGTTTGCGGTGGTGCGGTGGAGCCGCGCACGACCAGTTCAGGGACAAAACATTCGCTATGCGGCATATCGACCGACACACCGGCCTTGCGCTGCAATTCGGCCATCAGCTGCAGCGCGGCATGGCGGGCAATGTCGCTGGTGGACTGGCGCGCGGTGGTGAGCGCCGGCCACGCCTGCTTGGAGAACGGGCTGTCCTCGAAGCCGGCAATGGAAAGATTCCACGGCACATCCAGACCACTGGAACGGGCGGCGGCCAGCACGCCGGCGGCGATCTCGTCGTTGCTGCCGAAGATGGCGGTCGGTGGATCCTTCAGCGCGAGCAGCTTGCGCGCGCCACGGAAACCGTCGTCGAACGCATAGCGGCCAGGCAATACCAGTTTCTTGTCGAGCGGCAGGCCGTAGTCCTTCAGCGCATCGGCATAACCCTGGTAACGCTCCGGGCTGGAGCGGTGATGCGGTTCGCCCCACAGGAAGCCGATGCGCTTGTGGCCCATCTGAATCAGGTGTTCGGTGATCGCATACGCCGCACTACGGTCGTCGATGTAGACGCAAGGCGCGCCATCGTGCGGATCTTCGCGCGAGGAGATGATGCGCACGAAGCAGACGTTGTTTTCCGTCAGCGTGGCGATGAGGTCTGTCTGCTCGGACATCGGCGGCGCCAGCACCAGGCCGGCGAGGCGGTTGCGCTCGACCAGCGAACACAGTTCCGTTGCCAGGTCGGGAGAGGACGAATCGCAGGGATGGATCAGCAGGCCGAAGCCACGCTCGCGGCAGGCCGACAACACGCCGTCCTGCAAGCTGATGACGTAGTGAGCGTTGGGGTTGTCGTAGACCAGGCCGATCGCATACGCGTGCGCGCTGCGCAGGCCGCGTGCCGATGGGTTGGGCTGGTAGCCCAGTGCCTCGATCGCACGTTCGACCTTTTCACGCGTGTCGGCGCGCACCGAGGCTTCGTGGTTGATCACGCGCGACACGGTCTTGAGCGAAACGCCCGAACGCTTGGCGACGTCCTTGATGGTGGGGTTGCGCAACGTGGGAACTCCAGCAGAACTGAAAGGGGCATCGTAGCCCAGCGGCGTGCGACTCGGCGGTCAGCGCGGTATACGCGCCGTGTGGCTCAAGGCGCGTGCTGGCCTACGCGATGGCCCCTCACGCCGTAATAAAGGATGTACAGATAGCAGGGAATCATCAGCGCCATGAATACCAGCTGGAAGTTGAAGTGCTGTTTCAGCTCGGCAAACAGTTGTGGTACCAGGCCGCCGCCGACAATAGCCATGATCAACAGTGCCGAGCCGCGCTCAGTGAGGCGACCCAGGCCGTGAATGGCCAGCGGGAAGATGGCTGGCCACATCATCGCGTTGGCAAAGCCCAGCGCGGCTACGAAAGCCACCGAGGCATAGCCGTGCGTGAAGTAGGCGCCAAGGGTGAACAGCACGCCTAGCACAGCCGAGACAGCCAGATAGCTCTGCTGCGAGATGAAACGCGGAATCAGCACTAGCCCGGCCAGATAGCCAACGAGCATGGCGACAAGAGTGAATGACGTGAAGTGCGTGGTTTCAGCAAGCGGCAGGCCAAAACCCCGGCCATATGTGCCGATGGCATCGCCCGCCATCACTTCCACGCCCACATAGAGGAACAGGCACAGCACGCCCAACCACAGGTGAGGGAAGCTGAAGATGCCGCCCTTGTCGTGGCCGATCTCCGCCTCGCTGTTGGCACCCGACGCCTTGATCTCCGGCAGCGGCGAACGCACCACCCAGATCGCTAGTAGCACCAGCAGTCCGGCCATGATCATGTATGGCATATGGATCTTGGCGGCGAACGCATTGAGCAGCGCCTCGCTCGCTTCCGGCGTGGGCGCGGCCTTAACTTGCTGATCGAAGGTATCGATGCCCGACAGGACCAGTGCGCCAAACACCAAGGGCGCCAGCGCGCCCGCTACCTTGTTGCAGATGCCCATGAACGCGATGCGAGTTGCCGCGCTCTCGATGGGGCCCAGAATACTGATATACGGGTTGGAGGCCGTCTGCAGCAGGGCCAAGCCCGCGCCGATCACGAAGAGTCCGGCCAACGCTGGATAGAACACGCGCATGCTGACGAACTGGCCGAACAACGCCGCGCCGATGGCCATCACGAAAAGGCCGAGGCCCATGCCCTTTTTCATCCCGGTGCGACGAAGCACGAACGATGACGGAATGGCCAACACGAAGTAGGAAAAGTAGAACACACGAGGCACCAGGAAGGCGTCTACGTCATCTAGGTTGAAAGCCAGCTTCACGAACGTGATCAGCGGACCGTTGAGCCAGGTCACGAAGCCGAAGATGAAGAACAGTACGCCGATGATGAGCATCGGTACGACGCTGGAATGGCGCGTTTCGCCGGCGGCAAGCGTTGTGGACGACATGGTGTTGAGGACTCCCCGCGGATTGCCTTTGACTGGTGGGCCGCAACGGCCCGATTCCCCCGAATAAGTCTTTATCGAGCTAACTAGCAACGTTGTCAATTGTTGGCTTGTACGAGCCACGGATGGACTCCCATGGCAACCGCACGATGAAGTGGACAACGGCGGTGGCGCGGCCTCTTTTCCATCCCGAGGGGAGCGTGCAGGTAACGCTCAAAAAGCCAACCATAACAATGTGTTGCACTGCATCAACCGGCGCCATCACAAGGGTGCTTGAACGGGCCGGCAAGCTGTTGTTTCACATCACGAAAATGACGATGACAACGTTATCATAAAAGTCCACATCCGGACCGAGAACGGGTCAGCGTCAGCCCTCGGGTGAGTCATTCAGAGGCTGGCTGGCGAGCAGCATGCGCGCCAATGGGTGCCGAGGGAAGCGCGCCGCCCGGCGCCAGGCACCGTATGGCTGGTCAGTCCAGGGTGCCCGCGCCCAGCCTGTCATCGACCAGCTGCGTGGCGGCAACGGTCAAGGCCAGGGTCAGGCCGCGCACCACGTCCTCTCCGGCCATGCTTGGCATGTTGGGAAAGCGCGCCGCCTGTGATGGCAGATACGGGATATGGATGAAGCCCGCGCGTGCGCCGGATTGCTTCGCGGCCAGATGCAGCATGAGGTAGGCGATGTGATTGCAGACATAGGTGCCCGCGGTGTTGGAGATTTCGGCGGGGATGCCTTTGGCCTGCAGGGCGGCGAGCATGGCCTTGATCGGCAGCGTGCTGAAGTACGCCGCCGGGCCGCCCGCAAGCACCGCTTCGTCGATGGGCTGCGCGCCAGCGTTGTCTGGAAGGCGCGCATCCTGCACGTTGACCGCCACCCGCTCGATCGACAGCCGGCTGCGCCCGCCGGCCTGGCCGACACCGAGCAGGATGGACGGCTGGATCTCGCGAACCACCCGTTCCAACTCGCGGCGCGATTCGTCGAATGCGGTCGGCAGCAGGTGCGCCACCACGCGATGGCCGCCAATGCACTGGTCGTGCAGTACGCGCACGGCTTCCCACGAGGGATTGATGTCCTCGTCGCCGAAAGGGGTGAAGCCGGTCAGCAGGATGCGCGGGGTCTTGCTCATAGCAGTTCTCTAGGGATGCTCAGCGAAACACCAGCAGCCACATCATCACGAAGGTGGAGACGAAAATGGCGACCGCGCTCCAGAATTGCGCGCGGATGACTGCGTACGGATTGCGCAGTTCCAGTAGTGCCGCCGGGACCAGGTTGTAGTCGGCCGCCATCGGTGTGAGCAAGGTGCCGCAGTAGCCGCACAGCATGCCCATGGAGCCGAGGATCGCCGGGTTGGCGCCGTACTGGTGCACCAGCAGCGGCAGACCGATGCCGGCCATCATTACCGGGAACGCCGCGAATGCGTTGCCCATGATCACGGTGAACAGCACCATCCCAAGCGCGAATACCAGCAGGCAGGCGAACGCGCTGCCCTCGGGCAGGATGGCGCTGGCCAGCGCGGAGATGGCGGCGCCCACGCCGCTCTGCGTGAACACCTCGCCAAGCGCGGCCAACAGCAGTGGCAGCAAGGCCGCCCAGCCGATCGCGTCGAGCAGTCGCCGGCCTTCGGCCAGCCCCTGGTGCAGCGGCGCGCGTGCCACCGATGCTGCAGCGATCAACGCCACGACGCAGGCCAGCGCCAGCCCGGTCAGGGTCATCTGCGGTGCGGCGAACACGGCATGGCCGGCGATGTAGAGATGAGCGCCGAACAGCGCGACCAGCAAGGTCACCAGCGGGATAAGCAGGGCAGGCACGAACAGCTTGTGGCCGAGCCGGACCGCCGACGCGAACCGCTGCTCGGCGCTCGCGCTTTCGCGATGCGCGTGCCGCCGCAGTGTTGGCGCGAGCAAGGCCAGCGCAATCACCATGGCGCCCGCGATCTGCGCCGGCAAGCGCTGGCCGGCCGCCTGTTGCGCCAACACATAGTCGCCGCCGGCAAACAGCAGGCCCAGCAGCAGCCAGAACGCGGCACGCCAGCCCTGTCCTTCGCGCAGGTTGCGCCACGATGTGTAAATCAGAAAGGCGGCGATCAGCCAGTAGGCGTACTCGATGCGCAGCATGCTTAGCCGGTCCTTCCATCAAGCAGGCGCTGCGCGCGACGTTGCAGTCGCCGCTGATACAGCCAGATTCGCACCGACTGGATAACGAACGCGGCGATGGCCGTGGGTAGCGCCCACAGCGCGATCGACAGTGGCGTCAGTTCGATGCCGTGTTGCGCATAGAAACCCTGGATAAGCAGCACGGCGCCCAGCGCAATAAATACGTCTTCGCCGAAGAAGCGCCCGACGTTGTCGGTGGCGGCGGCGACGGCGCGCAGTTCATCGCGATCAGCGTCGTCCAGCGGGAGGATCTTCTC
This sequence comes from Dyella sp. OK584, assembly GCF_057787755.1. Classification (NCBI taxonomy): domain Bacteria; kingdom Pseudomonadati; phylum Pseudomonadota; class Gammaproteobacteria; order Lysobacterales; family Rhodanobacteraceae; genus Dyella; species Dyella sp. OK584. The sequence continues at coordinate 844,785 of NZ_CM173542.1, read as the reverse complement.
CGCGGCCGCTTCACTCATCGGCGCCAGCAACGGGCGTACGGTCTGCGCGTGTCCGGCGACACCCATGAGACCGACCATCGCCAGCAGCTCGCGTACAAACAGGTAGCCGATCAGCAGCCGCGCGAGCGTCATGCCACGCAGTCGCGCCATCCAACGTTGCGCGTGTTCGCGCAGGCCGGCATGTTCGAGCAAGCCGATGGCCGGCAGGGTAAGTACGAACATCAACAGCATGCGCGAGGAGACAAAACTCTTGCCAAGCAGGGCCAATAGTTCCGGAACGTGCAGCCCAGCCAGCAAGCCGCTGACCATCGCGGCGCACACCACCACCGGTACCGCGTTGAAGCGCAGAGCGAAGCCGATCACGATCACTGCCACGCCAAGCAACGGCCAATAGTTCATGCGTGCCCACCGCGTGCGTGCGGGGCGCAGACGCTGATATTGGCCGCTTCGAGCGCCGCGCGGAGCTGGCGGGCGAAGGCGACGGCATGTGCGCCATCGCCATGCACGCACAGCGTATCGGCCTTCAGTTCGACGATATCTCCGTCCACGGCGCGCACTCTTCCCTCGCGCACCATCGCCATGGCTTGCGCGATGGCTTCGTCGCTTTCGCTGATCACCGCGTCCGCTTCGCGGCGTGGTTGCAGCGAGCCATCGGAACGATAACGGCGGTCGGCGAACGCCTCGGCGACAACGGCCAGTCCGGCGGCGCGACCTGCGTCGATGAGTGCGGAGCCCGCAAGGCCGAACAGCCGCAAGCCTGGATCGAAATCACGTGCAGCCCGAGCGATGGCATCGGCCAGCCGGATATCACGAGCAGCCATGTTGTAGAGCGCGCCGTGTGCCTTCACGTGGCGCAGGCGAGTGCCCGCGGCCTGCGCGAAACCGTGCAAGGCGCCCATCTGATACAGCGTCATGGCGTAGACCTCGTTGGGCGTCACTGCCATCTCGCGGCGGCCAAAGCCCTGCAGGTCGGGCAGCGAGACGTGCGCGCCGATCGCCACTTCGTGCTGCACGGCCAAGGCTACGGTGCCCCGCATGATGTCCGGGTCCCCGCCATGAAAGCCGCAGGCGATGTTCGCCGAGCTGACCAGGGCAAGCAGCGCGGCGTCGTCGCCCATGCGCCATGCGCCGAAGGATTCGCCCAGATCGCTGTTGATGTCTATGGTCTTGATGGTGGCTTCAGTCATGCGGAATCCAGACGTTGTTCGATGCGTTGAAGCAAGCGCTGCAGTCGTTGCTGGCGGTTGGTCAGTCGTTGCATGGCCTCGTCCAGCGAGGTTTCCCGGAAGCATACGGTATCGCCCGGGCGGCGCTGGGCGAGCCTGGGCAGATCCACCGCCGCAAGCTGGCCAATGCGGGGATATCCGCCGGTGACCGGCGCTTCCGCCTGCAACACGATGGGTTGCCCCGAAGGCGGCAACTGCACCGTGCCCGGCAGGGTCGCCTCCGAGATCAGTTCCATCGGCTGCTGCAACGCAAGGCGATGGCCATCCAGACGGCTGGCGGTGCGGTTGCTGTCCTTGCTCACAAGGAACCGCGCGGCGAACAGGTCGCGCTGCGACGCTTGGTCAAGCTGCTCAAAGTGATGACCACGCAGCATGGCCAGCGGCGGGGCCGCATCGTCCGACCAAGGCTGCGGATCGAGACCCCAGCGCAACGCCAGCGGCTCTTGCACGGGTCGCTGCCATGGCCATGGGTCACGATGGCCGATGATGAGCTCATCATTGGCCTGCAATGAGCGGCCCTCAAATGGACCGATGCGTGCATGCAGATCGCTGCTGCGGCTGCCAAGTACCGGCGATACCGCAAACCCGCCGCGCACGGCCAGGTAGCCGCGACAACCTCGTTGCATGCCGCCCAGCTGCAGCACGCTGCCCGCGGGCAGGACGCAACAGGTCCAGCCGGGCAGGGACCGCTGGCCAACGCGGGCGTCAACATTCGCGCCGGTCAGGGCGACCACCGCCGCCTGCTCGAAACGCAGGGTGGGACCGAGCAGGGTGAATTCGAGCGCGGCCTCGTCGTGGGTGTTGCCCACCAGCGCGTTGCCCAGGCGCCATGCGGGCCAGTCCATGGCGCCGGCGCGCCCCACACCCAGCGCGGCATGACCGGGACGCCCGTTGTCTTGCAGGCTGGTCAGCAGTCCGGGCTTCAGCACGATCACACGCATCGTCAGTTCGCCGTCGCCATGAGTCGGTCGTATTCGCGCTGGTCGATGGCGCGAAAGCGTACGCGGTCACCCGGTCGCAGCAGCGACGGTTCGGCGGCGCGCAGATCGAACAACGCCAGCGGTGTGCGGCCGATCAACTGCCAGCCCCCTGGCAGCGCCTGCGGATAGATGCCGGTCTGGTTGCCACCGATGGCCACGCTGCCGGCAGGTACGCTCATGCGTGGATCGGCCCGGCGCGGCATCGCCAGCGTTGGATCCAGTCCAAGCAGATAAGGAAAGCCGGGCGCGAATCCGAGCATGGCAACGCGATATAACGCGGCGCTGTGACGGTCGATGACCTCATCCGCTGACAGGCCGACATGCGCGGCGACGGTTGCCAGGTCCGGCCCTGAAGCGTCGCCATAGCGCACAGGTATCACTACTTCGCGCGTGTCGTCCGTGGTCTCTGGCGGGTCCCGGAGGATGCGCATCGCCGCGTCGCGCAAGCGCTCATGCGGCGATGAATCATTCTGGCCGCGCCATTGCGTTGGATCGAAACGCAGCAGCAGGCTGGCATACGCGGGTACGCATTCGATGCCAGGGAGATGCGCCTGCAATTGCAGCGCTGCCGCATGCACACGAGCGTTGAGCGAGGGTTCGATCGTTTCGCCAAAGCGCAGCAGCAGCGCGTCTTCGGACAGCGCTTCCGTTTGCAGGTTATGGCTCAGGGGCATGAGGTGCTGCACGGCGTTGCGGCGCGATCGGATGTTTCCATGGGAAATGGCGAGGGCTCTGGTGGGGCGTGCGTCCAAAGGGAGGACCACTGTAGGAGTGTGCCCCGCGCGCGAACAGCCCACCCCGGTGAAAGCGTGGCCGAGAGGTGACGTCGCCATGGCGCGTCCGCGCGTGGGGCGCGCTCACGCAATAACAGGTCATTCGCACGCCTTTGACCGCGGGACAGAACGGCCTAGCAACGTTGTCAATTAGTCTCGGCCTGAGACCGGCAACAGGCCGCCAGAAGGCCCGCTGGCCACCCGGTGTGAACCGCTAATTGGCCATTCCGACAGGCCGTGGGTCACCGGCGTGTGGCGCGATGCGGTAGGTTTGCGGTCGCTTGAATTTGAAATTCAATTCATTGAATTATAAGAATATATTGACCACCGTCGACTGCTCTCATAACCCAGCGGTTATAGCGACTGCTGCCCTGCAGCAGCGGATGTCCTACGGACATTGAGGCAAGTTATTGACAACGTTGTCAGTCATTACCAGACTCCGGCCAAAATGGGGTCGCGTTTCACAAGAACGTGACGAAGGGATGACGAGGGGATCGCAGTGGGCGAAGGGGTTAGCCGCAGCATGCGTGGGCTTTCGGCGCAAGAAGCCGTGTTCCTGGCGGCTGACGTCGGCGGGACGCATGCGCGCATTGGTCTGGTGAGCCAGCAGCCTGACGGCATTCGGCCGGTGACAGTGCTGCAGTACCACCGCTATGCCTGCGCCGATTGGCCCAGCCTCACCGCGGTGTTGAAGGACTTTGTCAGCCAGCTCGACCGCACGGTTCACGTGAATGGTTGCGCGGTGGCCAGCGCGGGCTACGTGTTGGGCGACGCCATCGTCAACGACAACTTGCCCTGGCCGGTGTCCATCCGTGACATCCGCGACAGCCTGGGAATCGACCAGCTCGCCGTCATCAACGATTTCGAAGCCGTGGCTTATGCCACGCAGTTCCTGAGCCAGGCAGACACCACGCCGGTGATCGAAACCGAGGTGCCGCTGGCGAAAGGCCCGGTGCTGGTGATGGGCCCGGGCACCGGCCTGGGTTCGGCCGTGCTGTTGCCGGGCAAGCCACACGCGACGGTGCTGCCGACCGAGGCTGGTCAGATCGCACTGGCGCCGGGCAACGAGCTCGAGATCGAGATCCTCCGCTATCTGGCGCGCGACCGCGCCTACGTTTCGTTCGAGCACGCGCTGTCGGGCCCTGGCCTGCTCAATCTCTATCGGGCGCTGTGCGCACTGCGCGACCAGGCGCCGCTGTTGAACCTGCCCAGTCAGGTGACGCAGGCGGCGCTGGACCGCAGCGATGCTGCGGCAGTGGAGGCGCTGGAAGTGTTTTGCAGTCTGCTGGGCAGCTTCGTGGGTGACCTGGCGCTGTTGTACGGCGCGCGCGGCGGCGTGTTTCTGGCTGGCGGCATCCTGCCGCAGATCCGCGACGTGTTGCTGGCAAGCAATTTCCGCCAGCGCTTCTTCAACAAGGGCGTGATGCGCGCCTTCCTGCAGCAAGTTCCCGTACGACTGATGGAACACGGCCAACTAGGTGTGATCGGCGCGGCCGGCATGTACCTGGATGGTCAGCAAGCAAGGCCGGGGGAGAACGCAACACCGCAGTAGCACACGTAGCACCGTTCATTGAACCGGGCGCAAGCCCAGACAGCCACGTCGCAGCCGGACGACCCACATACATCCGCTGCAGAAACGCCTTCGAGGGGAGGAAACCATGTCACATCGCAAAACTCTGCTATCAGCAAGCATCATCGCCGGCCTGTGTCTGTCCGGCTCCGTCTACGCCGCCGACGACGCCCAGGCCCCGCAGTCGGGTCCTGCCGCCACCGGCCAGAACACTGCCCAGACCGCGTCCGAAAAGAACGCCAAAGAGCTCGGCACCGTCACCGTCGTCGGCATCCGCGATTCGGAAGCCGAGTCGCTGAACCTCAAGAAGGCTGCCGATTCGCACGTTGAAATCATCACCGCAGAAGACATCGGCAAGCTGCCGGCCAAGAACGTGGCCGACACGCTGCAGCGTCTGCCGGGCGTCAACATCAGCTCGTCGAGCGCCAGCGAAGGCGGCTTCGACGAGAACGATCGCGTCAGCCTGCGTGGCACCAACCCGAGCATGACCCAGACCCTGGTCAACGGTCACACCGTTGGTACCGGCGACTGGTTCGTGCTGAGCCAGGTGCAGACGGTCGGTCGTAGCGTGAGCTACAGCCTGCTGCCGGCAGAAGTGGTCAGCGAAGTGGTCGTGCACAAGTCTTCCGAGGCCAAGCTGCAGGAAGGCGGCAGTGCCGGTACGGTCGACATCATCACCCGCAAGCCGCTGGAGTTCTCCCAGCAGCTCACCGCGCAGGGCTCCATCGGTGGCGTCTATGCCGACCTGCCGGGCGACACCAAGCCGCAGTTCAACGGCCTGGTCAACTGGAAGACCGACGACAATACCTTCGGCGTGATGGCGCAGGGCTTCTACGAGAAGCGCAGCCTGCAGCGCGATGGCCAGGAAATCGTGGGTGGTTACAACAAGATCGGCGCCGCCGATCCCATCGCAGTAGCTCATCCCGATCTGGCGGGCGTTTATTACCCGAACCTGATCGGCCAGACCCTGTTCACCCAGACGCGCACGCGCAAGGGCGGTACGGTCGACATCGAGTGGAAGCCGCTCGACAACCTGACGCTGAACCTCAACAGCTTCTATTCCAAGCTCGAAGCCGACAACTACAACCGCAACTACATGCTGTGGACCAGTCAGTTCGTGCCGGGCGGCGCTGGCCTGCAGCCGGGCTACGTCGTGAAGGGCAACGTGCTCTCCAATGCGTCCTTTGCGCCGCAGCCGGGCAGCACCACCCCGTATGGCGTCTACGACCAGATCTCCCGTCCGGGTGCTTCGTCGTCCTCTGCGTACACCACCCTTGATGCCGAGTGGCGCGCCACCGACCACCTGACCTTCACCGGCCAGGTTGGCACCACGCAGGGCAAGGGCAACAGCGATCGTCAGGACGTGAGCGAAGTGGGCTTTGGTGCGGGCGCCGGTGCAAGCTGGGGCATGCGTGGCACGGGTCAGCCGACCAACTGGACCGTCGGCGGCGACAACACCACGCCGTCGGGCATCATTCCCTCGGCCGGCTGGATCTTTGGCGACCAGAACATCCACGTCAAGGACAAGGAAGACTTCTACCAGGCCGACGGCGAGTGGGCTCTGGACAATTCGCCGTTCTTCCTCAACACGCTCGATTTCGGTGTGCGTTATTCCGACCACACGCGTGAGAACAAGACCGACATCGGTCAGGGCCCGACGGGCGACTGGACCAATCCGGCCAATTACCCGACCACCTGGTCCAACTACCCGAGCGGCTTCAACGGCGACCTCGGCGTGAATGGCCCGGGCCCGGCCTGGTATTACAGCCCGGGTTCGCTGGCTGCGTTCGATGCCCAGTTCGCCAACCGCGATCCGGTGGCGCGCTTCAACTGGCAGAACATCTACAAGGTCAACGAAAAGGACACGGCGGCGTACCTGCAGGCTAACTTCGGCGGCGACCGCTGGAGCGCCAACGCAGGCTTCCGCTACGTCTATACCAAGGAAGACATCAACTACAACTCCAGCGCGGTGTCGCAGTACACCTCGGCCGGCCCGATCACCGGTTCGGCATTCGGTGACTACTACGTCAACACGTACAACCACAGCTACGACAAAATCCTGCCGAGCGTGAACTTCAAGTTCAACATCACGGACGATGTGCTGGCTCGCTTCGCCGCCTCAGAGACGATGACCCGCCCGGACTACTCGGCGCTGGCCGGTTCGTATTCGCTGGACGACCTGACCCACACCGGTAGCGGCGGCAACCCGCAGCTGAAGCCGCTCATCTCGACCAACTTCGATGCCGGCCTGGAGTGGTACTTCGCTCCACGCGGTCTCGTGTCGGCCGGCGTGTACAACATGCAGCTGAGCGACTACATCAACTTCGGTAACGAGAACATCCAGTTCAAGGACCAGCAGGCCAGCAACACGGCCGGTCACGACGTCTTCTCGACGTACCAGGTCAGCGTACCGACCAACGTCGACGGTCACGTGAAGGGCGTCGAGCTGAACTACATCCAGCCGATCGGCGAGTACTTCGGTGTGCAGACCAACTACACCTACGCCAGCGGTTCGGCGGAGGACGGCAAGCCGCTGCAGGGCACCTCGAAGAACACGTACAACCTCTCCGGTTACTTCGAAAACGAGATGTTCAACGCCCGCATCAGCTACACCTACCGCTCGTCGTTCTACGCGGGTGTAAGCCGTACCGACACCTTCTATCAGGCTGGCATCGCCAACCTGGCGGCGTCGTTCGGTTACAACATCACCTCGTGGATGTCGCTCACGCTGGATGCGATGAACCTCAACAACCCGACGCTCAAGTACTACACGGTCAATCCGGGCTACGGCAAGCAGCCGTATGCGTTCTACGTGAACGGCCGCCAGTACTACCTGAGCCTTCGTTTCAAGTTCTAACTTAAGGCTACCTCCCCGCCAACGGGCCCGGCACCTTTGCCGGGCCCGATTTTTCATCGGCGGTTTGCAACAGATCCGCGCATGAGGTCGATGGCATGAAGCGATGTCGCCATCTTGCGGTCGCACTGCTCGTGTTCATGGCGAACACGGACAGCGCATCCGAATCGAAGGTGTTGATCGATCAAGTGGGTTACGACACGCAGGCTCCCAAGCAGGCGGTCGTCAAGAGTCAGCCGGGGGCGTCACCGCGCGAATTTCGCGTGGTGAATGCCGATACCGGCAAGCTTGTGTGGCAAGGCGAGCTCTCGCCAGCCACCAAAATCGCGCGATGGGGTGATGACAGCTATGCCGTCGCCGATTTCAGCGGCCTGAAGACATCGGGCCGCTACTACGTCGAACTGGGCGAAGGCGACCGCGACACGCGGTCAACGACCTTCGACGTGCAGGACAACGTGCTGGAGCGCCACACGCTCTCCAACGTCATCTACTACTTCAAGGGACAGCGCTCCAGCGGACTGCTGGACAAGGCGGACCGCCGTCTCGCGCGGCCCGATGGCCAGCCCGGCAGGCTCGATATCCACGGTGGCTGGTACGACGCCACTGGCGACTACGGCATCCATTTGTCGCACCAGAACCTCACCCGTTATTTCAACACGCAGCAGTTGCCGCTGGCGGCGTGGAGTCTGCTGCGCAGCTGGCAGCAGCTGGACGCGCGGCACGATCCCAACTTTGGCGAATACCAACGCCGCCTGCTCGACGAGGGGCTGTTCGGCGCCGATTTCCTGGTGCGCGACAAGCGTCCGGATGGTTCGTTCTATCAATCCATCGATGCATCCGGCGCGGGCAAGCTGCCGCAGGATCGCCATATCGGTGATCCCAACTGGCGCACCCAGATCAAGCTCAAGCCAGGTGACCACACCGAGCGGGTCGACCAGCCGGCTCGTGGGCCACATGCCTACGAGGCGAGTTTCCGTGCGGGTGGCGGCATGGCGATCGCCGCGCTGGCGCTGGCGGGCAGCACGGGTGTCGAAGGTGACTACACCTCGCAGGATTATTTGCGCGTCGCTGAAGAGGCGTACCGCTTCCTCGATGCACACAACCGTGAGCTGACCAACGACGGCAAGGAAAACATCGTCGATGACTACTGCGCGCTGCTCGCGGCAGTCGAGCTGTATCGCGCCACGAAAGACGAAGCATGGCGCAAGGCAGCGGATGTTCGTGCTGCACACCTGATGGCACGACTCATCAGCCACGACGGTCATCGTGATTACTGGCGCGCCGACGATGGCGTGCGTCCATTCTTCCATCCATCCGATGCTGGCCTGCCGGTGATTGCGCTGGTCGAATACGCCTCGATCGCCGACGCCAGCCGTCAGGCAGACGTACGCCAAGTGCTGCGACGCTCGCTGGAAGCCGAACTGGCGATGACCGGCGAAGTAGCCAACCCTTTCGGTTACGCGCGACAGCTGGTGCGCGGTGGCGATGGCCGCGTGCGCGTGGCGTTCTTCTTCCCGCATGACACCGAGGCCGCGCCCTGGTGGCAGGGCGAGAATGCGCGGATCGCTTCGCTGGCCGCTGCCGCGAGGCTGGCCACGCCGCTGTACGCCGATGACGCTGCATTTCGTAACAGACTGCAAGCCTATGCGTGGAACCAGCTGCACTGGATCCTTGGCCGCAATCCGTATGACAGCAGCATGCTGATGGGGAGCGGACACGGCAATGCGCCGTACATGTTCTTCGACTCCTATGCGTACACCAACGCGCCCGGAGCGATCATCAACGGCATCACCGCCGGCCTGTCCGATGAAGAGGGCATCGCCTTCGACCTCGGTTACGCTCAGACCGGCAAGGACGACGACTGGCGCTGGACAGAACAGTGGTTGCCGCACGACGCGTGGTACCTGTTCGCCATCAGCCTTCCCCACGATTGACGCTGGAGTCGCGAGACAACCGATGAGAAAGACACGCCACGTTTTAAGCCTCGCCTTGTGCGGCCTTGCCACGCTCGCCCATGGCGCCGGTGCCAGCCAGGTGGACATCATTCCGTTGCCAGCGCAGGTCACCTACGCAGGCGAAGGCTTTGCCGTAACGGCGCAGACCCCCATCGTGGTGGACGCGGACGACGTGCAGGCGCAGCACACCGCCGACTATCTGGCGGCACTCTTGGGACGTACCCGCCAGCTGAAGCTGCAGGTAAAGCATGCGCCGGTGCAGGGTGCGGCCATTGTGCTCAAGCGTGACGCGCAGGCATCGGTGGCAAATGCCGAGGGCTATACGCTTGATGTCACGCCGCAGGGCATCCGCGTCGTGGCGCGTGAAGAGGCTGGTTTGTTCTATGGCGCCATCACGGCGTGGCAGTTGATGACGCCTGCGCGCGGCAGCGGCGATGTCCGCGTGGAAGCGGTGCATATACGCGACGAGCCTCGTTTTGCATGGCGCGGCCTGATGCTCGATTCGGCACGGCATTTCCAGACACCGGACGAAGTACGCACCATCATCGACCAGATGGCGCAGCACAAACTCAACGTACTGCACTGGCATCTCACGGACGACCAGGGCTGGCGCATCGAGATCAAGCGCTATCCCGAGCTGACCCGCATCGGCGCGTGGCGCACGCCGCCCGATGCCGGGCGCGACGGCGAGTCCGCACGCTACGGCGGCTTCTATACGCAAGACCAGGTTCGCGCCCTCGTGGCCTATGCCAGCGAGCGCCAGATCATCGTGGTGCCCGAGATCGACATGCCGGGCCACGCACAGGCCGCAGTGGCGTCGTATCCGGCGCTGGGCGTTACCGGCAAGCGCCCACCGGTGTCGCCGGACTGGGGCGTAAATCCGTACCTCTACAACGTCGACGATGACACCGTGCACTTCCTGCAGAATGTGCTGGACGAAGTGATGGCGCTATTTCCGTCCGCCTATATCCATCTGGGCGGCGACGAAGCGGTGAAGGATCAGTGGCAGGCCTCGCCCGCTGTGCAGGCGCGCATGCGCGCGCTGAAGATCAAGGACGAAAACGCATTGCAGAGCTGGTTCATCGGACAGATGGGCCAGTACCTCGCCGCGCACGGTCGACGCCTGATTGGTTGGGACGAGATCCTCGAAGGAGGCCTTCCGGCCAGCGCCACCGTGATGTCGTGGCGCGGCACGCAAGGCGCCGTCGATGCAGCGAAGCAGGGGCACGACGTGGTGCTGGCGCCCGCGCCGCAGTTGTATCTGGACCAGATGCAGAGCGATCGCGCCGACGAAACCACCGGCCGCCTGCCGTCGATGTCGCTGGAAAGCGTCTACGCGTTCGAGGCGGTGCCGAAGGAACTGGATGCCACGCAGGCGAAGCACGTGCTGGGCATGCAGGCCAACATGTGGACCGAGCATATGCCGACCCTTCGCCACATCGAGCATGCGGTGTTCCCGCGCATGGATGCACTAGCCGAGGCAGCTTGGACGCCGGTGGCGTCGCGCGACTGGCACGGCTTCCTCGACCGCCTGCCCACGCAACTGGCCCGTTACCGCGCGCAGGACATCGCCTATGCGGACAGTGCTTTCGCCACGTCCATCGAGGTTGACCGCAACGCGGCGATCAGCAGCGGACAGGCCACCGTATCGCTCTCCAATCAGGCTCGTTACGGCAACCTGCACTACACCACCGACGGCAGCACGCCGACGGCCAGTTCGCCGCTGTACGTCGATCCCTTGATGGTGAAACTGCCGGTGACGGTGAAGGCCGTGACATTGGCTGCCGACGGCACACCACTGGCGGCGCCACGCAAACGTGTGCTCGATATAGCTTCATTGCGCAGTCGCAGCAGCGGCGAGCTGGAGAATTGCCCGGGCAGCGATTTCCGCCTGCGCGTGCAGCCCACGCCGGACGCCACCAGCATGACGCCGAGCTATCTCATCAACGTGTTCGACAATTGCCGCATGTATCGGGCGGCGAAGCTGGACGGCATCAATGCCATCCGCGTGGAGACCGCACGCCTGCCGCGCAACTACCAGCTTGCGCACGACGCAAAACTGGTTGTCGCGCACAAGGCGACCACGCCGCAAGGCGAACTGGTGGTTCGCATGGATAGCTGCAAAGGCAAGACGATCGCCACGTTGCCGCTGCCCACCGGTGGGCAGGACACGTTCGCGCTGCAGGGCGCACTCGCGAAGCAGGCCGGCGTACATGACCTCTGCCTGGTGTTCACCTCGCCCATCACGGGTCCGCTGTACGGTGTCGGCGAAGCGTCGCTGTTACCCGCCGCCGGAGCCGCTCGGTGAACGCCACGTTGCGCCGACTGGCCTCTGTCGATGCATTGCGCGGTTGTACCGTGGCGTTGATGCTGCTGGTGAATGATCCGGGCGACTGGGATCACGTCTACTGGCCGCTGGAACATGCGCAGTGGAACGGCTGCACGCCCACCGATCTGGTGTTTCCGTTCTTTCTGTTCGTGGTGGGCGTATCGATTGCGCTGGCCATTGGCCCGCGCGTGGAGCAGGGCGCCGACAAGGGCGCGCTCACCCGCGCTGCGTTGAAGCGCGCACTACGTATCCTTCTGCTCGGCGTGGCCATCAACGTGCTGGCATGGCTGATCATGCCGGGCGCGCATCTGCGCTTCCCCGGTGTCTTGCAGCGCATCGGCGTGTGCTTCGCCGGTGCAGCGCTGTTTGCCATCCATACGAAGCCGCGCACCCAGTGGGCAGCCATCGTGGCGATCCTGCTTGGCTACTGGGGATTGCTGCTGCTTGGCGGCACGCTGGAGCCGTTCGCCAATATCGTCAGTCGCGCCGACTTCGCGGTGTTCGGGCGCTTCGTCTATCTGATCGACCCCGCCACCGGCCGCGGCCATGACCCGGAAGGTCTGCTGGGTTGCCTCCCCTCGCTGGCTACCAGCTTGCTTGGATTGCGCGCCGGTCAATGGTTGCGCGAAGAGAAGATGAAGCCGCTGCTGATAGCTGGCGTGCTGTCGCTGGCGCTTGGCTATGCGTGGTCGCTGGCGTTGCCGCTCAACAAGAACCTGTGGACGTCCTCGTTCGTGCTATGGACCGCGGGCTGGGCCATGTTGGCGCTGGTGCTGTTCCATGTGCTGATCGACCAGCGCGGCTGGCCTGCGATCGGCCGACGCTTCGGCGTCAATGCCGTGGCCGCGTATGCAGGTTCCGAGCTGATGCAGATCCTGTTGCCTGGCCTGGGCATCCAGGATCCGCTTTACCAGCACGCCTTCGCCAGCTGGATCACGCCGCTCGCAGGGGCCTATATGGCCTCTGTCGCCTTCGCCGTTGCGTTCGTCGCCGTGTGGTGGCTGATTGTGTACGCGATGGATCGACGAAAGCTGTACATCAAGCTTTAGTTACATCTTTCGCCCACGTCGAGCGCACGCGATGTCGGTGGGCATCGTGTGCGCGGGTTGTTCTGGCTACTCCGAAATCACCAGATGCCATGGCCCGCAACGGCGAAAGCTGGCGCCGGCCTGATGAAGGCTGCAGACGTTAGCTTGTGCTGCCCTGGCCAGGATGGGTGACATCCTGCGCTTCGACATCCGATTGCCTGGACATGCGTACGCGGTTTCCATCCTGTTTCTTGACTTCATACATGGCGTAGTCGGCGGCGCGCGTCAGTTGTTTTGGATCTTCGCCATGACGCGGATAGGTCGCCACGCCAACGCTGGTGGCAATGCATACCTCATGGCCCGCCAGCTGGAATGGCGAATGCAGCGCCACGCGGATCTTCTCGGCCACCTGAAGGCTGTCACCCGGCGACTGCAAGTCGTTCAGCAGCACCACGAACTCGTCGCCTCCCACGCGACCAACCACGTCCGCCTCTCGCAGGCTCTCGCTGATGCGTTGCGCGACCTCGCACAGCAAAAGGTCGCCAACGTGATGACCGAAGCGATCATTCACTTGCTTGAATTCGTCGAGGTCGATGTAGAGCAGCGCGAGGTAGCCGCGAATACTTCGGGCGTGTTCGATAGCAGCATCGAAGCGCTGATAGAACAGTTCGCGGTTGGCCAGGTCGGTCAACGGATCGTGGCGCGCGATGTGATGCAACCTTGCTTCGGCTTGCTTGCGCTCGATCGCTGAGGCCACCTGGGTGGACACGAATTGCAGGAGTTCCTTGTCCGCGTCGGTATAGCGCGTGGCATCGGAATAACTCTGCACCACCAGTGCGCCGATGGTGACGCCGCGCGAGCTTAGCGGCACACCGAGCCAATGCAGCGCGTCCGTGCCGTGGATGGAAAGCGCAGAATCCGGCCGCGCACCCGGTGTCACCAGCAGTGCCCGCCCGGTGCGGATCAGTTCGGCCGTGAGCGTGCCCGAATCCAACCTTTGTGGCGCGGGTGCCTCGTCGCGCTCGTCGACGAAATAGGGAAAGCTCAGTTCTTCACGTTGCGGGTCGTGCAGCGCCACAAAGAAATTGGTGGCTGGCAGCAGGCCGCCGATGATTCGGTGGATTTGCTCACACAGCGACGGCAGGTTGTCGCTGGCATGCGCGGCCTCGGAGATGCCGTGCAGCGCCGCGGTCATCGACTCGGCGCGTTTGAGCGCGGTGATGTCACGGGCCACGGCGATGCGCACGCGGTCGGCCTCGGACCAGCGTGCCGACCACATGATGTGGACGACCGAGCCATCCTTGCGGATGTAGCGGTTCTGGAAATGCGATTGCGGCTGCCCGGCCATGATCGCCGCGGCTGTCTGCAGCGTTACCTCGCGATCCTCTGGATGCACCAGGTCGATCATTCGCTGGCCAATCACTTCCTCCGGCGCGTAGCCGAAGATGCGCTCATAGGCCGCGCTGACAAAGATATATCGACCTTCCACATCGACCACGCAAATGGCGTCCCAAAGAAGGTCAAAAATCTTGTTGAGCGGGGTGGTCGCCTGGAATTCCATCGTGCGTCATCTATCCGGGGCGCCCTGCAGAGCGCGGGCACGGTCTTACAACCGCAGGCAAGATGCGTGCCGCCTCGCCGCACCCACTCGTCGGGGATACGGATCGATACCTCGCGCACAAGCAGTGGGCAGTCATGGGCTGATTTAACAACAGCTGGGGCAGGCGACGGCCGTTCCAATATAGGCGCTCTGCTGCCACGTAGCATCAGGTGTTGCCCCCTGACGTCAGGCGCGGCCCCTGAGCATGGAGGCTACGTACCCTCGGCCGGTTCGCCAGGGGCAGCCGCCATGGCAACCGCGGCATGTCCATGCGGTGGGTACGCCACGAATCGTCCGGTGACGGGTGAAACCAGCAGTTACGTGCCGAGGTCCTTGGCCAGCGACATGATCCGTGGTCCTGCCAGTCCGCCGTACTGGGCATCCACCGATTCCAAAAGCCGACGGGCCTCATCCTTCTTGCCGCTGTCGATAAGCGCCTTGACCTTGTCGAGCTGCTCATTGATCTCATGGTCGATGCGTGCACGGCACGCGGCCAGTTCGCCCATGTCGCCGGGCGAATGCGTGTCGAGCGACATGAGGGCACGTCCCAGCGAGGCGGCGTCGGCCAGTTCGTGACCTGTCCACGGCATGGTCCGGGTATCGACGTCAGTGATGCACCAGGAATTCAGGGAATGGCGACTCTGCCGGTCAGCGTCCTGTCGAGAGGCATCACGCCCGCCGGTGAGATAGACCACGCGGCTGGATGTCTGGAATTCGTACAGCAGTTCGCGTGGCGGCGGCGGAATCTCCTTGCCGACGATATCGCTGCCGGCCTCGAGCAGCGCGCCGTGAAAAAGATCCGGATAGCCGAGCGCCAGACGAAGCGCCACACGCGAGCCGCCGGAGAATCCGCCTATATAAACCTTACGTGCATCGACGCGATAACGCGCCATCGCGTTGGTTGCCGCCAACAGTGCCAGCGGTTCGCGTCGGTCGAGCACGTTGGTGTCGTTGCCCGATTTGCCGGCGGTGACGAGCAACACGCCATGTCGTTCGAGCACGGGAATCCAAGCCGGCGGCACCGTGGCTTCATTCCATGGCGGCACGAATACCAGCAGCGCGTAACCATCCGGCGGTGCGTGGTCTGGCACATAGAGGGCGAATCGCTCCTGCGCCAGATCGACGGGCTGCTCGCGTATCGCCGCGCCTGTGGCTGAGGCGCGTTGCTGCACGCGACGTGCGTTGAGCGGACTCACCAGTCGGCGCATCAGTTCCGCGCTGCTCGAGATATCGGCGTACTGGGTGAAGGCAACGTCGTTCTGCAGACCGGTCTGTGCGCCCGCCGCGCTATCGGCCGCTGCCACGCTGGGCAACAGGCCGATGCATGCGAGGAACAGGGCGCGCCATGTCATGGAGGAAGGCTAGCATCGAAAATTCCGTCGTGAAGGTGTCACGGCAATTTCTTGCGACGCGGCTATCATGCGGGGTCCGTCCACCCATTTTCATCGCAAGGGGCTGCTGATGTTTCGCTCTTCGCCGCTGGCACACCGTGCGTGGCTGCTGGCTACGTTTTCGTTGCTTGGCGCTTGCGCCGGGCAGACGGTGTCGCCTTCCGCCACGTCTGCTTCCTCCATCGACGTTGCGAAGATCCAGCGACCGGACGGCGAGACGCCGCAGTGGTGGTTCCGCAGCGGTGCGGCTGCGGCGGCGCAGCTTGCCTCGCAGGCGCGCACCGGCGGCCAGCACGCGAAGAACGTGATCGTGTTTCTCGGCGATGGCATGAGCATTCCCACCATCGCGGCGGCGCATGTGCGTGCCGGGCAACTCAAGGGTGTGGATGGCGAAAGCTACCGGCTGAGTTTCGAGCAGTTTCCCTTCAGCGCCTTGAGTCGCACCTACGAGACCGATCAGCAGACGCCGGATTCGGCCGGCACCATGACCGCCATCATGAGCGGCGTGAAGACGCGCGCCGGCTTCATCGGCGTATCGCAAGTACCGCGTCGGCAAGACTGCGATGCCGCGCGCGGGCAGGAGCTGGTCAGCACGCTGGAACTTGCGGCAACAGCCGGCATGAGCACCGGTGCGATCACCACCACGCGCATCACGCACGCGACGCCCGCTGCTACGTACGGCCATCTGCCGGAACGCAATTGGGAAGTCGATGCCGACTTGCCTGCGAACGCGAAGGCACAGGGATGCAAGGATTTCGCGGCTCAGCTGGTGGACTTCCCGGCAGCCGGCGGGCTTACCGTGGCCATGGGTGGTGGCCGCACCGAGTTCATGCGCGCGGGCGAGGATGATCCGGTCGAACGCGGCAAGATCGGCCAGCGCCTGGATGGCCAGGACCTGATCGCCGAATGGAAGAAGAAGCACTCGGATGGCACCTACGTCTGGAACGCAACGCAACTGAAATCACTGGATCTAGCCCATACGCCGCGCCTGCTTGGCTTGTTCAACGCCTCACATCTCAGCTACGAGCACGAGCGCACGACCGACAGGCTGGACGAGCCGAGTCTCGCCGAGATGACCACCAGCGCCATCGACGTACTCAAACAGAATCCCAACGGCTTCTTCCTGATGGTGGAAGGCGGTCGCATCGACCATGTGCTGCACGCTGGCAATGCCTATCGCGCGCTGGATGAAACCATCGCCTTTGCCGATGCGGTGCAGGCTGCGCTGCAACACACCGATCCGAACGACACGCTCATCGTGGTGACGGCCGACCATAGCCACACCATGACCTTCGCTGGCTATCCGAAGCGCGGCAACGACATTCTCGGACTGGTGCAGGGTCATACCGATAGCTATGACGAGGAAGGCGGCGCCGGGCTTGCACGCGATGCGGCGGGCAAGCCGTACACCACGCTAGGCTTTGCCAACGGTCCGGGTTACACCGGCGCCAGCGATGGTCAGCCCGAAGGCAGCAAGCAGTTTCCCCACAATCCACACGACTACGTGCACATCAAAAAAGGTCGCCCCGACCTTAGTGGTGCGAAGACCAACGATCCGGACTACATGCAGGAATCCATCGTTCCGATGAAATCCGAAACGCATGGCGGCGAGGACGTGGCCATCTTTGCCAATGGTCCCGGCGCGGCGGCGTTTCACGGCGAGATGGAACAGAACACCATCTTCCACGTGATCGTGCAGCACGCACCGCGCATTCGTGACGAGCTATGCAAGCTGGGTAGCTGCAATGCGGACGGCGTGCCGGTAGACCGGCCGACCTACCAGGCATGGCTGCAGCAGGCGAGTCGCCAGGACGCCCGCTAGGGGCGTCAATGAACCGTTTCGCAAGGCAGGTCGCGCACCGGGTGCGCGACCGCAGGCTCACGGTGTTACCGCGACCTTTGTATCTCTGGGGAACGCCATGCGGCTCGCCCCGTACGGCGCATGCAGCGTGCCTCGTGCATAGTCGATGGTGAGGCGCATGTAACCCTCCGAATAGTGCGTGGAGACACGCGATCCGTCGGGCGCCAGCTCGAACTGGGTCATGCCGTGCTCGGCATGCGGAAACAGTGCGGTGGTGATCGGCATGCCGCTGGCCTGGAGCGAGGAAAGGCGGCGCAACGTTTCCGCGCTCGGTGCATCGATGTCGTCTTCGCCAAGCATCCACAGCTGGGGCGTGTGCAGGTTTTTCAGCACCGCCATCGAGTCGTAATGCCAGGGCGTGCCAAACATATAGGCCTTGCCCTTCTCGCGGATCTCGTCGCTGCTGTAGGGCAGCACGAGGTAGCTGAAGTCGCCGCGCACGTCCTTGTACCAGGGTTCCTTGCTGTATTTCGCGCGGGCGGCGTCGAGCTGGTCGTAGCCCTGCGTGAGATGGCTCGACAGGATCAGCCCGATCGCATCGGTGATCTCCCAGGCCTTGTCGATCACCGACTGGTCGTAGCCTTTCAGCTGCAGCTGGAAGGCCACCGCCTCGCGGTCTTCCTCCAGCGGTGAAATGGCCAGGCCATAGCCGACCATCACGAAATCCACCTTGGTGCGCGATGCGGCCAGCGGTGCTACCCAGCCGCCCTGGCTGCCGCCGCGATAGCCGACACGACCGGCGCGCGCGCCTGCGAGCTTGCGCGCCTCATTCACCGCCGCGACGGCGTCGTTGGCAAGCACGCTGTAATCCTGCGTGTACTTGCCGTCCGATTCACCGGTGCCGCGCTTGTCGTACACGAACGCACCCACGCCTTCGGCGGGCAGCTGTCGTTGCATGGCGTCCCATACGCGCGCCGAGTCGGTTTCCGAGCCGTGCACCAGCACCACGATGGGTACTTTTGCCTTGCCCTCGGGAAGAATCAGCCGACCCACCAGGCGAGTGCCGCCTTCGCCTGTGAATGACGCATCATGGACTTCCAGAGGAATGCGCTTGCCGGCCATGCCTCCGAAGGCGATCTCGCCTTTGGCGCAGTCGGCGAAGGTCACGTCTTTGCCGTCGGGGCGATCGGTCCAGCCCAGCGTGCTCTTCCACACGTTGTCTTTACCGTGCTGGAGCTTGCCGGTGCTGCCATCGATCTTTCGCCAGCGCAGCGCGTCATCCTGGCTTGGGGCGATGTCCAGAGAGCTGCCATCGGCAAGCCGATAAGCGCCGACGCGACAGTCGACGACAGGTTGGCTGCTGGCGAGAAGCGTGGCGAGGAGGATGGAGAACATGGCTTCCCTGCGTGTTGGGTGACATCCCTACACTATCACCCGTGCCCTGCACCGCCATTGGCCGCAAGTCATGCCGTGCCGCCAGTCATGGCAGGCCTTGCAGGCGGCTTGCGTATCCCCGCGAAAAAGACTTCGCTATGTTGCTGTCAGGGAACGGACACGCGCCCCATTCACCATGGTGGAATGGCTTGCGTCGGCCCGGCGCATCGGAAAGCAGCAGGGGAATGTGCGATGGGTCGTTTAAGCTGGGCTCTCTTCACGGCGGGCGTGCTGGTTATGAGCGGTGGTGTGCAGGCGAAAGAGGCGCCGCTGGCGTCGCGGGTACTGGTGATCGGTCACCGTGGCGCGAGCGCGTTGCGTCCGGAACACACGCTGGCGTCCTACGGCAAAGCTATCGCCGATGGCGCGGATTTCATTGAGCCCGACCTCGTCATGACGCGCGATGGCGTGCTGGTGGCGCGGCACGAAAACGAGATAAGCGGTACGACGGATGTCGCCGAGCATCCGGAGTTCGCCTCGCGCAAAACCATCAAGACCATCGACGGTCACGAAGTCACCGGCTGGTTCACCGAGGATTTCACGCTCAATGAACTGAAAACGTTGCGTGCGCGCGAGCGCCTGCCGCTAATTCGCGGCACGGCGTATGACGGGCGCTTCCAGATTCCCACGCTGGACGAAATCATCGACTTCGTGGCGGCCGAATCGGCGACGAACAACCGCGTGATCGGCATCATTCCCGAGATCAAGCACGGCACCTATTTCCAGAAGATCGGCCTGCCGATGGAAGATCGCGTGCTGGAGACGCTTGCCGCGCACGTCTACACGCGCACGGCGCCGATCGAGATCCAGTCGTTCGAGGTCGCCAACCTGCGTTATCTGCGAAGCAAGATCGGCCGCAACCAGCGGCACATCCGCCTGTTGCAGTTGATTGATGATGCCGACGAGCAGCCCTACGACGTGGTCGCTGCCGGAGGCCAGCTGCGCTATGGCGAGATGCTGACGCCTGCAGGCCTGCACGAGATTGCCACCTACGCCGATGCGATCGGTCCCAACATCCGCGCCATCATTCCGCTCGCCGCAGACGGCACACTGGGCAAGCCCACGTCGCTGGTGCACGACGCACATGCCGTGAAGCTTGAGCTGCATCCCTATACATTCCGCCCGGAAAACCAGTTCCAGGCGAAGAATTTCTGGAAGGGTAATGATCCGGCGACGTTGAATGTCGCTGGATCCCTGGCAGAGATTCGCGCCTATCTCGATGCGGGCATCGATGCGTTCTTTACCGACGATCCCGCGGTGGGTCGCCGGGCTGTCGACAATCGCTGAGTTCCGTCAGGAAGGTCTGAACCAAACGTCGCGCCTTCGCCGGGCATTTCCGCAAGCACCCACGCGGCGGTCAACTGCCGCCCACTTCCGAGACGCACCGCGTGTTTTAAATACGCGTGTCATCGCGCATACACACGCCGGCTGCACGATCTCGGGCTGCCGTGCGAGTGATTCGGACGGCTAGTCCCCATGGTTTCCCCATCACTTGATCGTGCGGATTCATGGCGAATCCGCGCGTGAGGATTCGTCATGCCCAAGCATTCCCTTCGCAGGACCGCGATCGCGCTGGCAACACTGGCTTCCCTCTACAGCGGCGTCCTGCTCGCCGACGATGTGACTGCAGCCGCGCCTGTGCCTGCTGCCGATGCGTCGGCCAATCGCGAGAAGGCCAAGAACATGGAGGCCGTTTCGGTGGTGGCCACTGGCGAAACGCGCCAGATTCAAAAGGTAACCAGCGAAGACATCCAGGCGCTGGCGCCCGGTACCAGTCCGCTCAAGGCCATCAACAAATTGCCCGGCGTGAACTTCCAGTCGTCCGATCCGTGGGGCGCGTATGAGTGGTCCACGCAGATCACCTTGCACGGCTTCGACCAGAGCCGCCTTGGTTTCACGCTCGATGGCATTCCGCTGGGCAACATGAGCTATGGCACCACCAACGGCCTGCAGGTGACGCGCGCGATCAGCAGCGACAACATCAGCACAGTGGAACTGGCGCAGGGCGCTGGCGCGCTGGGCACGGCGGCGAACACCAATCTCGGCGGCACCATCCAGTTCTTCTCGGCCGATCCGGATGCGGTGGCCGGCGCGCGCATCAACCAGGTGCTTGGTTCGGATTCCACCACACGCACATTTGTGCGCCTGGACTCGGGCAACTACCACGGATTTTCGATGTACGTGTCGTACGACCACGCGTCCACCGACAAGTGGAAAGGCTACGGCGACCAGCGCTCGGACCAGATCAACCTGAAGTCGGTTTATCAGTGGAGCAGCGGCAGCATCAGCCTGTTCTACGACGAGTCGCGCCGCAAGGAATACGACTACATGGACCTGTCCCTGGCCAGCCAGCGCGCGCTGGGCTGGAACTGGGATTATCTGCAGCCGGACTGGAATACGGCCGTGCAGATCGCCAATGCCTATAACGGCAAGGGCAATTATCCAGCGGTGCTTTCCCCGTTGCCTGCCGGCTATGACCTGGTCGACTCCACCTATTACGCGGGTGGCGGCATCCGCCACGATAGCCTCACCGGCTTGAGCGGTACGTTCAATCTCAGTGAGCACACGGTGCTTAATCTCGGCACCTACTATCACGACAACCGCGGCGAAGGGCAGTGGGCCACGCCGTACCTCGCGTCGTCGCCCGCGGTGCCGCTGTCGATGCGCACCACCGACTATGGCCTGGACCGCTACGGTGGCACGGGTTCGCTGCAGTTCAACGTGGGCAACAACGACATCGAAGTGGGCTTCTGGGCCGAAAACGCCAAGACCAACCAGGAGCGCAACTACTTCTACCTGACCGGCGCATATAACTACCTCAGCAATTTCTACGAGAACGAGGAGCCGTTCCTGCGCGGCTTCTTCCAGCACTACAACACGCAGACGCGCATGGCCTATGCGTCCGACACGATTCACCTGATGGATGACCGCCTCACGTTGAACTTCGGTGCGAAGGCACTGGGCGTGACCAACACGGCCGACTCGCTGGTGGCCAGCAGCGCGCTGGCGGCTGGTCGTATCCGTGCGAGTGATGGTTTCCTGCCGCAGGTGGGTGCAAATTACAAAATCGACGCCAATCAGGAGGTGTATGCCTCCTACAGCAAGAACCTTTCAGCTTACGGTTTCCTGCCTTTCAGCCAGTCGCAAACGGCATTCGACGCCAGCAAGGGGTCGCTGAAGCCGGAACAGTCGCAGACACTCCAGCTGGGCTATCGCGTGCACGGCGATACGTTCGAAGCCTCGGCCGATGCGTACTACACGCGCTTCACCAACCGTCTGCTTGCAGTGTCGCCGTGCAGCGCGGTGCAGACATGTTCGGCCATCCTCAACAACGTGGGCTCGGTGAAAAGCACTGGCGTGGACCTGGCGGTGATCTGGCGCCCGATGGAACACATGCGCTGGCTCAACTCGCTGTCGTACAACAACTCCAAGTACCAGAACGACTATCTCAACAACGGCGTGGTGGCGACCAAGGGCAAATACGTGGTGGGCATTCCCACATGGATGTTCGCCAGCGACCTCAGCTACAGCTACGGCAGCTGGACGGCGAGCGTCGACGGCAAGTACACCGGCCGCCGCTACATCACCTACATCAACGACTCGCAGGTGCCGTCGTATTGGCTGTTCGAGGCAGGCGTGAACTATGACATCGGCACCGTATCCGTCCTGAAGGACCTGAGCCTGGGCCTCAATGTCACCAACCTGTTCGACAAGCACTACTACTCGACCACCGGCACCAACGGCTACGTTGCCTCCGATCCGATGGGCTGGAACCAGACGCTGATGGCGGGTGCGCCGCGCCAGGTGTTCTTCAACATCAACGCGAAGTTCTAAGCACGGCGCGCAAGGCTAACGGCCTTGCACTTCGCCCCTCTCCGATGGGAGAGGGGCGAGCGTCCAGGATTTGTGCGATTCATCTTTCGCCGCGCATCTGCGATCATCCACCTACCGGCAGCATCTCCCTCGGGATGAGAATTCCGATGTTCCACGCCTTGGCAACAGGCGGCCTCCGTCGCTGGCCGGAAAGCTCGGATTAGGCTCTAAGATGGGAGCCGCCTCATGGGGCAGGGGAGTCAACGAATGTCCGTTTCAAACGCCATCGCCGGGCGAGGGTTGCTACACCTTGGGGATTTCGCGATCGCGCTGGCCGCGGTCGCGGCGATCATCGGTGCCACGTTTGGCGCGCCCGGAGTGACGGATGGCTGGCATTGGTTGCACTGGACCTTCAAGCCGCTGACCACGGTATTGATCCTGTGTATGGCCTGGCGTACGGAGCCGCCGGTGTCTTCGCGCTATCGCCTATGGATCGGCGGCGGCATGCTGTTCTCGCTGATCGGCGATATCTTCCTGATGTTGCCGCAGGACGCCTTCGTACCGGGCTTGGTGGCCTTTCTCCTCGCCCACGCCTGCTTCATCCGCGCACTGCTGGACGATACGCGCTTTGCGGCGCATCCCTTGGCCCTGCTGGGTTGCCTGGCCTACGCCGCGCTCAACCTGTGGGCGTTGTGGCCCACGCTTCCGGCGGCACTTCATTTGCCGGTGATGGTCTATGTGGTGGTGCTGGCGACCATGGGCGGGCAGGCGGTGGCGCGAGCCTTGTCGCACGCCAGCGATGCACTGGCTGGGCCGGCGCAGTGGGCGGCGGCAGGCGCGCTGCTGTTCATGCTCAGCGATACACTGCTGGCCTGGAACCGGTTTCGCCTCGCCATCCCGCTGTCGGCGCTGTGGATCCTGGCTACCTACTATGCGGCGCTGTGGTGTCTGGCGCGTTCTGTCCGGCGGATGAGTAACTACTCGTGAATTTGCAGGCAACCATCATTACCTGGGCAACGCCGGTGTTCTTCGCGCTGATTGCGCTGGAACTGCTGGTAGCGAAGCTGCGCGGCCGCACCGTGTATCACAGCACCGATGCCATCAACAGCCTCGGGCTGGGCGTGATCTCGCAGATCGTGGCGGTATTCAGCAAGCTGCTCACGCTGGGTATCTACGCATGGTGCTTGCAGCGCGTCGCGGTCTTCGCATTGCCGGCTGACAGCATATGGGTCTGGGTCAGCGCGTTGCTGTTCTACGACTTCTGCTACTACTGGCTGCATCGTGCTGGCCACGAGGTGAACATCCTGTGGGCTGCCCATGTGGTGCATCACCAGAGTGAGGATTACAACCTTTCCACGGCGCTGCGGCAGACCGGCAGCGGCGTGGTGCTGGGCTGGCTGTTCTACCTGCCCATGGCCATCGTCGGCTATCCGCTGGAAGTGTTTGCGGTGGTGGCACTGATCGATCTGCTCTACCAGTTCTGGGTGCATACCGAGCTGGTGGATCGGCTGGGCTGGTTCGACCGCGTGTTCTGTTCGCCGTCCAATCATCGCGCGCACCATGCGGTGAATGACAAATACCTGGACAGGAATTACGGCGGCATGCTGATCGTGTGGGATCGCATGTTCGGCAGCTTTGTCGAAGAAGACGACAACGATCCACCGATCTATGGCACACGTTCGCCACTGCGCAGCTGGAATCCGTTGTGGGCGAACGTCGAGGTGTATTGGGTCACGTTCAAGGATGCGTGGCACGCGCGGCGCTGGCGCGACAAGTTGCTGGTGTGGATCAAGCCGCCGGGCTGGCGGCCGGCCGATGTGGCTGAGAGATTCCCGAAGCCTGCGTTCGAGATCGATCGCGAGCGTTACCAGCCGGCGTTGTCACGAGGACTCACGCTCTACAGCCTGGTGCAGTTCGCGCTGCTGCTGGGCATGGCCGTTCAGTTCCTTGACCTGGCCAAACAATTGCCGGCGTCTTCATTGGTCGCTTACGCGGCATTTTTGGTGCTGAGCCTCACCGCGCTGGGTGCACTTACCGAAGGGCGGCGCGCCGGCATCGGACTGGAACTGGCACGCCTGCTGGTCACCGCGGCCATTCCGTTGCTCACCGGCAGCTGGTTCGGCATCCCGCAATTGCCCGCTGGCGTGGTCGGCGCAATGGTCGCCATTCCCGCCGCGAGTGTCCTGGCGCTGGGCTGGCTGGCGCTGGCAGCGCCGGGTAGGGCAGGTACGGGGAAGCCGATCCCGGGCTAGTTTGGTTGCTGCGCCGTCGTCCGATTGGCGGCGACGTCCCCCTCTTGCCCGTCATCCCTGCGAAAGCAGGGATCCAGCGACTTTGCTCTGACCTCCAATCCGGGCGTTGCCGCCAGGCTGACGCCAGCGCCACGGGAGCGCCCAAGCAAGTGGCAAGAAGCACTGGATGACCAGCCCTTCGGCTGTTGTATAGCGCTTCCTGCCTTCTCAGGGATGACAAGCCGGTGTCAGATCCCTACGGCGCCCCCAACGCACCCGCAGCGTGGCACTGGCGGGGGCATTCGCTATGATCGCGGCTCATTTCTCGGGGATGGGCCGATGGGCTTCTTGAACAAGTTGGTGCGCCACAAGTCTGTGGAGCTGCTGCAGGCCGAGGCCGGCAAGCGAGGGGATTTCCGGCGCGTGCTGGGGCTGTGGCAGCTCACGGCGATCGGCATCGGCGGCATCATCGGCGTGGGTGTGTTCGTGCTGGCGGGTCAGCAGGCCGCCATGAACGCCGGCCCCGCGGTGGCTCTCTCGTTTCTCATCGCCGGTATCGCCAGTGCGGCAGCGGCGCTGTGCTACGCCGAGTTCGCGGGACTGATTCCCGTCACCGGCAGCGCCTACACCTACGGTTATGCGGTGCTTGGCGAGCTGCCCGCGTGGTTGATCGGCTGGGATCTACTGCTCGAATACGCGTTGATCGTGGCGGTGGTGGCCATCGGCTGGTCCGGTTATGTGCAATCGGCACTGGCCAGTATGGGATTCATGTTGCCGCTATGGGCGCGAGGTGCCATGGGCACCGGCGACGGCCATGTGTTCAACCTGGTTGCCGCGTTGGTGACGCTGGGTGTGTCGGCGCTACTGATCTTTCGCACCGAATGGGGTGCGCGTTTCAACACGCTGGTAGTGGCGATCAAAGTGGCAGCGGTCGCGCTGGTGATCGGCGTGGGTGCGTTCTACATCAACCCGGCCAACTGGGTGCCGTTTATTCCCGCGCGCGTGATCGGCCCCGACGGCGTGGGCCATTTCGGCTTCCAGGGCGTGGCATCTGCTGCTGCGGTGGTGTTCTTCGCGGTATTTGGTTACGACACGCTTACCACCGCCGCTGAGGAATCGAAGAATCCCCAGCGTGATCTGCCGCGCGCGGTGCTCCTGTCGCTGGGCATCTCCATGACGATGTACCTGGCGGTGTCGATGGTGCTTACGGGTATCGCCCACTACACCACGCTCAAGACCGATGCGCCGGTGGCCGATGCCTTCAAGGGCCTGGGTCTGCACTGGGTGGCGTTGACCGTGTCGGTGTCGGCGGTGTTTGGCCTGATCAGCGTGCTGTTCGCCTTCATGCTCGGCGCGACGCGCATCTGGTTTGCGCTTGCGCGCGATGGCCTGCTGCCGGGTTGGTTTGCCAAGGTGCATCCCCGCTATGGCACGCCGCATCGTCCGACCGTTGCGTTGGGTGTGTTCACCGCGTTCGTGGCTGGGCTTCTGCCGATCGAAGAAGTGGCGAAGCTGGTGAATATCGGTGTGTTGTCGGCCTTCATCGTGATCTGCAGCTCGGTGATCCTGCTGCGCAAGCGCAAGCCTGATCTGCCGCGCACGTTCCGCACGCCACTGGTGCCGTTGATTCCGTTGATCGGTATCGGTTTCTCGATCTGGCTGTTGTCGGAGCTGCCGGCCATCACCTGGGCGGTGTTCCTGATCTGGGTGATCTTGGGGCTGGTGATCTACTTCAGCTATGGCATGTGGCACAGCAAGCTGGCGCAGCAGAAGTAACAGTTCCTTGCGAAGGGATAAAAAACGGCCGCTTTTGCGGCCGTTTTTTGTTGCGACTACCGCAATACCTAGAAGCGGTATTCCACCGAAGCGGAGTAGGCAGCCACGTTGGTGTTGACCTGCGACTCGCTGGCGCCAGCGCGACCGTACTTCACATGGTAGTTGTCGTAGTTCAGCGCCAGGCTGACGTTCCTGGTGACGTCGTAGCCCACGCCTGCACCGGCGTACCAGCCGTTGTTCCAGCTCTTCTGCGAGGCGGACACGTCGCCCACGGTGACACCGGCGGTGGTGCGCGAACGCAGGTAGCCGCCGTGACCGGTGACGTACCAGTTGTTGTAGAAGTTGTACTTGGCGGTCACGCCAATCTGGGCGACGCGCGGCTTGGCCCAGGTGCTGACGAAGTCGGCGTTGTCCTTGGCCTTGCCGAGGTCGGCGTAGCCGACTTCTGCGCCGACGATACCGTTCCAGCGCCAGCCGAAGCGCACGTTGTAGAACGCATCGGTCTTGTCGGAAATGCCGCCGACACGGTAGTTGCTCTGGCCGAGGTTACCGGCCACGAAGAAGTTGTCGAGCTGGTTGTTTTCGTCGGCCTTGGCCGCAAACGGGGCAACAGCAACGACGGCCAAAGCGGCCGCAATCAGAGTCTTGTTCATGGAATGCTCCAACTTTTTTTGTGATTCCATCGCGACGACTAGGGGGATGTCGCGACGGCCCGCGTGGGGATCGCGGTGAAAAAAGGATACGGGTTTTTAACGCACTGAAAACCCGTGCAACGCTTCGCGGGACGGGCGAGGTTCAGACACGCCATGACCTATGGCAGGGGGTGAGACGCGCACTCGCACACTAGCATCAGAGGTTCATTTTCCATGCAGCTCCAGGTTGTGCTGCGTGGATTTTCCACAGGAGAGCCTCTTGAAAGTCACGCGTCTCGCATCCGCCATCCTCGCTTCTGCCTTTGGCTTGAGCAGTTTCACCGTACTGGCCGATGTGCCTGCACCGCAGGACACGCCGTTCGATGGCACGTTGAAAATCAACGTCGATGCCACCGATATCGCGCATCGCGTGTTTCGCGTGCACGAGGTGGTGCCGGCGCAGCCCGGTCCGCTGACGCTGCTGTATCCGCAGTGGCTGCCGGGCAACCATTCGCCGACGGGTTCGATCGACAAGCTCGCGGGCCTGGTGGTAAAGGCGAACGGTCAGACGCTGGCGTGGAAGCGTGATCCGCTCAATGTGTTCGCGTTCCATGTGGATGTGCCGCAGGGAGCCAGCCATGTGGAAGTGGAGTTCCAGTTCCTCTCCGCGCAGGACACGCGCCAAGGCCGCGTGGTAATGACGCCGGAGATGCTCAACCTGCAGTGGAACTCGGTGTCGCTGTATCCGGCCGGTTACTTCGCCAGCCGCATCAAGGCCGAAACCAGCGTGACCTTCCCGGCCGGCTGGCAGTACGGCAGCGCGCTGGAACTGGCCTCGCGCGACGGCGATACCGTGCACTTCAAGCCGATCGACTATGACGACCTCGTCGATTCGCCGATCTATGCCGGCAAGTACTTCAAGCGCGTGGACCTGGACCCGGGTGCGAAGACGCCGGTGTTTATCAACATCGTTGCTGATGACGCGAAGTACCTGGAGATCAAGCCCGAGCAGCTGAAGGTGCACCTGAATCTGGTGCAGCAGATGTACAAGCTGTATGGCGCGCATCACTACGACCACTACGACTTCCTGTTTTCGCTCAGCGACAAGATGTCGGGCAATGGCCTGGAGCATCATCGTTCCAGCGAGAACGGCGTGGGCAGCGGTTATTTCACCGAGTGGGACAAGAACGTGATCATGCGCGACCTGCTGCCGCATGAGTTCAATCACTCCTGGGACGGCAAGTACCGTCGCGGCGCAGACCTGTCCACGCCCAACTTCAACGTGCCCATGCAGAACAGCCTGCTGTGGGTCTATGAAGGCCAGACCCAGTTCTGGGGCTACGTGATGG
Source organism: Dyella sp. OK584 (assembly GCF_057787755.1). Classification (NCBI taxonomy): domain Bacteria; kingdom Pseudomonadati; phylum Pseudomonadota; class Gammaproteobacteria; order Lysobacterales; family Rhodanobacteraceae; genus Dyella; species Dyella sp. OK584. Next base: position 816,043 of record NZ_CM173542.1, on the reverse strand, counting down.
CCGCGCGCTCGGGCCTGTGGAAGCAGGACGAGGCGCTGGACATGCTGGCCAATGTCGCCGCCACCTACGACAAGGGCCGCCCGGGCCTGCAGCAGTGGCGCAACATCCAGGACACCACCAACGATCCGATCATCGCGATGCGCCGCCCGCTGGCGTATCGCAACTTCCAGATGAGCGAGGATTACTACTCCGGCGGGCAGATGATCTGGCTGGACGTCGACGGCAAGTTGCGTGACCTCACCGGCAACAAGCATTCCATCGACGATTTCGCCAAGGCGTTCTTCGGCATGAAGAACGGCGAATGGGACGTCAACACCTACACTTTCGATGAGGTGGTGAAGACGCTCAACACCATCGCGCCGTTCGATTGGGCTCCGTATCTGCGCGAGCGTTTGGACGGCCATGGTCCGTTGCTCGGCGGCTTCGAGGCGAATGGCTGGAAGCTGGTCTACAACGACAAGCCCTCGGCCGTGACCAAGGCCGTGGAGGCGCGCCTGGGCGGCGCCAATCTCACGTACTCGCTCGGCGTGTCGCTGGGCAAGGGTGGTGACGTCACCGATGTGCTGTGGGACGGCCCCGCCTTCAAGTCTGGTTTGTCACCAGGCATGAAGATCATCGCGGTGAACGGCAAGGAATATTCCAGCGATGCCGTCAAGGACGCCGTCACCGCAGCTGCGAAGGACAAGGGCCAGTCGGTCGAACTGCTGGTGAAGAACTTCGACGAGTACAAGACGCTGCGCATCGACTATCACGATGGCCTGAAGTACCCGCACCTGGAGCGCGTTGCTGGCAAGCCGGATCGTTTGTCGGATCTGCTTAAGGCACGTTGATACGCGTCTACTCTTTACCCTCTCCCCTCCGGGGAGAGGGTAGGGTGAGGGGTCAATCTTGCGATAGCGCCAGATTGAAACCGGCTCTGTAGAAGCCCTCCCGCAAGCCCCCACCCTTTACCACCTTTAGGTGGCTCATCCCGCCCTTCTCTCCCACAGGGACTACCTTCGGGTCGCCCGGAGGGGAGAAGGAGAAGTGCTGGGGCCCGCGTGGGCTCGTGCCCCCAACTCCGCTATACTGCGCGTCCGCCGTGCGTCGCTGGTTTTGCCTCGACACACGTGCCGACGCTCATGCGCCCGTAGCTCAGCCGGATAGAGTAGTGGCTTCCGAAGCCATTGGTCGGGGGTTCGAATCCCTCCGGGCGCGCCAGTTGTGACCGAACCCTTCCCGGCATCGCCGGGAAGGGTTCTTCATTTGCAGCGTCAGAACTTCACGCGAAACTCCGCGCCGTACATGCGCGGCGGAGTGATGTACGCATACGGCGTACCCAGCACCGACTGCGAGATGGTGCCCAGGCCCGACACGTACTGCTTGTCGAACAGATTGTTGACGTACAACGCCACGCCCCAGCGATCGCCCGGCGCAGACCAGTCGAGGCGAAGGTCGGTGCGCTCTTGTGCCTTGTTGAGGCTGAAGTTGGTCGGCAGCGAGCACTTGCCCTGGTACACCGAAGCGTCGTTGCAGCGCAAGGGACCACGGAAGCCGTAGTTCGCGTTGAAGGTCAGGTTGCCGTTGGCCACGTCGTGCCAGGTGTAGCCGCCGCTTACCGAGTAGGACACCTTCGGTTCGCTCACTGGCTGGCCGGAGACGTCGGTGTAGACGATCTGGTTGGTGTTGCTCAGGCCGGTCGGCACCTTCGCCGAGGTGTACGTCGAATCGATGTAGCCGCCGTTGAAAGCCAGGCGCAGGTCGTCGATCGGCACCCACTCCACCTGCAGGTCCAGACCCTTCGCTTCCTGGTTGGTGTTGCTGACCTGGTACTCCGGCACGTTGAAGCCAGCCGTCGTTGGAATCACCGTCAGCGTCTGCACGTTGTCGTAGCGGTAGTAATAGATCGAACCGTTCACCATCAGGTTCCGCTCGGGGAACGTGGCCTTGAAGCCGGTCTCCAGGTTCCACACGCGCTCGGGCGCGAATTCCGCACCGGGTTCGGTGCCGTCGTAGCCGCCGGCCTTGTAGCCCTTGGCCAGCGAGGCGTAGCCCATCACGTCCGGCGAGAACTTGTACGACAGCACCAGGCGCGGGCTGGTGTCGTTCCAGCTGGCGTTTTTCTGCACGCGCTCATTCACCGAGGTCGCAAAGATCTGGTTCTGCTGCAGCAAGGTCACCAGCTGCGCACCGGTGACCTTGCCGCCGGTGAGGACCGACACGAGATCGAGCAGGCCCGCCTGCTGCATCTGCGCCAGCGTGTTGTCGAGCTCGGGCGCCGAGCGTGTCGGCGTGTACCAGCTGAACTCCTTCTTGTCGCGCGTAAAGCGCAGGCCAGTGGTGAGGTCCCACTTGTCGTTGAGATGCCAGATCACGTCGCCGTATGCAGCGCCGGCGCTGAAGCGACCGTTGTTGGTGACTGTCTCGGTCCACGGATCGCCCAGCAGACGGTAAGGCAGGCCGAACGACTGCAACACCGAGTCGAAGTAACCGAAGATGGTGCCGGTGGGTGTGTACTGCATGCCCACGCCGGTGTTGAGCGCGAGCGTGTCGTAGGTGTCGGTGTTCACACGGGCCAGGTTGGTCTGGTTGGCGTGTTCCTGGTAGTAGCTTGCGCCGGCCACCCAGTCCATCAGGTCGGTGTTGCCGGTGAACTTGAACTCCTGGTACCAGGTGTGGCCGTCGCCGATCACGCCGGTGTTGAGGTACTCGGGAATTTGCTGCAGGCCGGTGCCGTTCTCGACATGGGACATGTCGTAGCCGGTCCAGTTGGTGGTCGAGGTGAAGCTGCCCCAGCGGAAGTTGTGGTCGACGGTGAGCGTCCAGTCGTTGTAGTTGCGCTCCTCGCGGCCATCCGTGGCGCTGTTGTAGAACGGCGCGTGGATCGGGTCGTAGAAGGTCGACGGGTTGGCCGGGAACGGCGCTCGCGCATACAGGTCGCTGGCGGGCAGCGGCACCAGGCCCACGTCCATGCGCGAGGGCTGCTTCACGCGGTCGTGGTCATAGGCCAGCTTCACCTGCGTGTCGTCGGTGATGTTCCAGCGGTACACCACGCGCGCGCCCCACTCGTCGTCCTTGCCGTAGTGCTGGCCGGTGGCCGCGTCCTGCTTCCAGCCGTCGCTCTGGTTGTCCACCACGCTCACGCGAAGGGCCATGTCCTTGTTGAGGGGTATGTTCACCAGGGCGTCGCCGTAGCGCTTGCCGTAGTTGCCCACGCGCACGCGCGCGTTGCCCTCGAAGCGGTCGACGGGATCGTTGGTGATGATGGAGATCGCGCCCGCCGCGGTGTTGCGGCCAAACAACGTGCCCTGCGGCCCCTTCAGCACTTCCACGCGCGCGATGTCGTTGAACGCCATCAGCGAGCCGCCGCTGCGTGTCTGATAGATGCCGTTGATGTACACGCCCACGGCGGAGTCGGTGCCAATGCCGAAGTCGTTGGTCTCGATGCCGCGCAGCCGGTAGGTAGGCTGCGTCGCATCGGTGTTGTCCACCACCAGGCCGGGCACGAACAGGTTCATGTGGCTGAGGTCAGTGGCGGCAACCGCATCGAGCTGCTTGGCCGTGACGATGTTCATCGCGATCGGCACATCCTGCATTTCCTGCGTGCGGCTTTGCGCCGTCACCGTGATCTGTTCGAGCTTGGTGGCGGTGGCCGAAGAGGGTTTCTGCCCCGATGACTTCGTGTCGGGGTTGGCCGGCTTCGTACTGGAAGCGGGCGCATCCTGTGCGGTTGCCGTGCTGGCGGTGGCGCCCAGCGCGCCGACAAAAAGCGCGCAGGCAATGCCCGAGGCAAGCCCTCTCTTGCGGATAAGCATAGGTTTGAAGTTCCCCAATGGTTGATGCGAGCAGGACGCGTCGCCATCGCAATGCCGGGTTCCCCTCCGCCGGCGATGTCGATACGCTCCCGCATGTTCACTTGCTTGCCTCTCGCATGTATAGATGCGGCGCAGCATGGCGCTTTCCACTCGCAAGGCGTTGCTTGCGGCTCCGGCACGAACGCGTTGAATTCGGCGTGGTCCGGGCATATATTAGAAATATCGAATATATGCATATAGGGCAGCGAAACGATGCATCCCTGGATTCTTTCAACCATCGGCGGCGTCTTGATCGGTCTCTCGGCAGTGCTGCTGATGGGTGCGCTGGGCCGTATCGCCGGGATCAGCGGCATCGCCAGCGGTCTGCTCACTGGTGCGAGCGATCGCCTTTGGCGCGTGGTGTTTGTGGCTGGGTTGATAGCGGCGCCGTTGTTGCTGCTGGTATGGCGCGGTGACAGCGGCATCGGCGTGCCGCAGGTGTCGTGGCCGTGGATGGCGGCGGCCGGTCTGTTGGTGGGGTTTGGCACACGCTTGGGCGGTGGTTGCACCAGCGGGCATGGTGTTTGCGGCGTCGCTCGCCTGTCGCCGCGCTCGCTGCTGGCGACGATGGTGTTCGTGGTCGTGGGCATGGCCACTGTGTTCGTGATTCGTCATCTGTTGGGAGGACCCGCCGCATGAAGCTCTTGACGGCGTTGCTGGCTGGCCTGCTGTTCGGGCTTGGCCTGAGTCTCGGCGGCACGACGCAGCCTGCGGTCGTGCTCGGATTCCTCGACCTGTTTGGCGCCTGGAATCCGCGCCTGATATTTGTGATGGCCGCTGCCGTGCTGACCACGGCCATCGGCTATCGCCTGGTATGGCGTGACAGCCGGCCATGGTTCGAATCGGGCTTCAGCCTGCCGGCCAGGCAGCGCATCGACGTTCGACTGATCGTCGGCGCGACCTTGTTCGGCGCGGGTTGGGGCATGGCTGGTTACTGCCCAGGGCCGGCGCTGGCGTCGCTGGGTGGTGGCCTGGCGTCGGTGTGGCTGCTGGTGGCGACGATGGCGCTAGGCTGGTGGCTTGCAGCGAAGCTGCCGGTGCGTTCCAACGACTCGAAGTGAGATGGCACACATGAGTCGACCTGATGTGAAGGCATTCTTCGACGAGTCGACCAACACCTTCAGCTATGTCGTGTGGGATCCGGCCACGCAAAAGGCCGCGGTGATCGATAGCGTGCTCGACTACGATGCCGCTTCAGGCAGGACGCGTCACGACTCGGCGGATGCGATCGTCGATTTCGTGAAGGCGCAGGCGCTGACGGTGGATTGGATCATCGACACCCACGTGCACGCCGACCATCTCTCCGCCGCGCCGTATGTGAAGTCACGCCTGGGCGGCAAGCTCGCCATTGGCGAGCACATCTGCGAGGTGCAGGAAACCTTTGGAAAGCTGTTCAATGCCGACACCGGTTTCCAGCGCGATGGCAGCCAGTTTGATCACCTGTTCAAGGATGGCGAGCGCTATCGTCTTGGCGAGATCGAGGCCGTGGCGATGCACACGCCCGGCCACACGCCAGCTTGCATGACGCACGTGATCGGCGATGCCGCATTCGTGGGCGACACGCTTTTCATGCCCGACTACGGCACGGCACGTTGCGATTTTCCCGGTGGCGATGCACGTGTGCTCTATCGTTCGATCCAGCGCATCTTCGCGCTGCCCGAAACGACGCGCGTGTTCCTCTGTCATGACTACAAGGCGCCGGGTCGCGATACGTACGCATATGAAACCACGGTGGGCGCCGAGCGTGGCGCCAATATCCACGTGCACGACGGCGTCGATGAGCAGGCTTTCGTGGACATGCGCACCACGCGTGACGCGACCCTGGCCGTGCCGCGCCTGTTGTTGCCTGCGGTGCAGGTGAATATCCGCGCCGGCCAGCTACCACTGGTTGAGGACAACGGGATCAGCTACCTGAAGATTCCGCTCAACGCGCTATGACTTTCACCTTGTCATGAACCGCCCCATGAAATCTCTCGCACCGCGCAGTCGCAAGCCCGTCTTTTCCGCCGACGCGATGCTCCGCCATGCGGACGAAGCGGTGGCCGTGCTCAAGGCCATGGGCAGTCAGAATCGGCTGATGCTCTTGTGCCAGCTGCTGGATGGCGAGCGCTCGGTCAGCGATCTGGCCGACGCGCTGGGGCTCGCGCAAAGCGTCGTGTCACAGCACTTGTCGCTGCTGCGACGCGACGGACTGGTGGCGGGCCGCCGCGAAGGGCAGTCGATCTACTACGCCATCAGCGACGAGCGCGTGCACGCGTTGATGGCCAGATTATTCGAGTTGTTCTGCGTCGACGACTGACAGGGCACACATCACCACGACCCTCTCCCCCGAAGGGGAGAGGGAAGGCGAAACGTGTTGTTGCGTCTAGTGAAGGCGCATTTCTTTCTCGAAGGCCTTGACTTGTTTGTCGGCCTCATCGCGTGCCATGCCATAGCGCTCTTGCAGCTTGCCGGAAAGGTATTCCGAGTTGCCTTCGGCTACTTTCAGGTCGTCATCGGTGAGCTTGCCCCAATGCTGTTTGATCTGGCCGCTGAGTTGTTTCCACTGACCCTGGATGGTGTCTTGATTCATCTCGATTCCTCGCTGGGAGTGTGGGGATGCAATGCGCATTGCGGGGAAGATTCGAACAGCGACGCAGTTAAGTGCACGTGCCCTGCATGTTGCGAGTGGTCGTCGCGGTTCATCGGCGTATGAGGTTTCCCCGATACGACGTTCGCGTCGCGTCGACATCAATGATGCGTCGATGCGTCTCGGCTCGGCGGGCGATGCCTGGAACCGCGTAGCGCGCCGCTCAAGCCGAAGGGTTCACTGGCAGCGGGCCAGTTCGGTCCGCCTCTCAACGGCATGGAGGGTCACGTTATGGGTACAGTTCTGCGGCACGGGGTTGCTCGCACGGGTTGGCTGCTGGTGATCTACGGCATCATCTCGGTGCTGTTTGGCATCAGCGCACTGCTATGGCCTGGCAGCACGGTCGTGGCATTGGCGTGGGCGTTCGGCATCATGGCGCTGGCCGAAGGCATCGCGAGCGCGTTTGCATTGTTCAACCGCGACGTAGCGATTTCGCGCGGCTGGCTGGGTCTGTATGCGTTGGCATCGATCATCTTTGGCCTGCTGGCCATCTGGCATCCGTTGGCGGTAGCCAATGTGCTGTTGCTGTTCCTTGCCGCGTGGCTGATCGTGGCAGGCGTCTATCGCATCGTGTTTGCTGTTCGTGTGCGCAAGGAGATCGAGGGTGAATGGATGATCGCGTTGAGCGGCGTTTTGGCCATCGTGCTTGGCGTACTGTTCATGGCGTATCCAGTAGCCGGCCTGCTGACAGTGGCGATCTGGATCGGCGCGGCCGCATTGATCTATGGCGTGCTTCAGCTCATTGCCGGCGTGCGGCTGCATCGCCGGAGGTCGTCGTTCTGACACACGGGTTCATCGATGTCATGCAAGGAAAAGGCGCCCTAGGGCGCCTTTTCCATTGATGCTGTAGCTGTGAACGTACGCGTCAGCTGCGTACCTCGAAGTTCTCGCTGGCGACGGCTTGGCCATTCAACGAGATCACCACTTTGTATTTGCCTTGCGGCCATGCGTTCGGATTTTGCACCTGGAACGTGGTGGTGGCGGGACCTTCAGTGGAGATGGATTCGGTCGTGCTGCTGAAGGGCTGCTCCTTGCCGTCCACATAACTCCACTTCGCGTTGAGCTCGGCACTGTCGCTGTTGCCCACAGTGGCGACGCTGGCGTAGATGGCCTTCTCCTGTGGCCCAAAGCTGCGCTGTTCCTTGCTGATGGCATGAGAGGCGTCGACCGCGCTGCCGATGGTCACCGTGGCGACCTTGATGTCATTGGCTGGCTTGAGGCTGGCCGACTTGCCGGAGGTGCTTGCCGGCGCCGGCGCGGTGCTGGCAGGGGCTGGCGTGCTCGCAGGCGGCGCCATCTTCGTGCCGGATGGCGCCGGCGCGACAGGGGCTGGCGCGCTGGTGGCCGGCGTGGCCGCCGGTGTGTTGGATTCCTGCTCGTTCTTGCCGCACGCGCTGAGCATCAGCAGGCCGGCAAGGGTCGCGCAGTACAGAGCGGTGTTGCGTGCCTGAATCTTCATGACTGACCCCGTGGCTGGTGGCGGAACACACACCCGGCCGGCCATGCCGTTATGCCGGGCGCCTGGACGGAAACAGGCTAGTCCCACGGGACTGAAGCGCCGATTACCAAGCGTCTCAATCTCGACATAACTTTAACGGCCAGTACGCGATTCAACGCTTTACTGCCGGGCTCCACGCGGATTTTCCGGCATTTCCGTGCCCGTGCTGCGGTACGGGTTGATATCCAGGCCGCCGCGCCGCGTATAGCGCGCGTACACGCTCAGGCGCTCGGGCCGGCAGCGCTGCATCACGTCCACGAAGATGCGCTCCACGCACTGCTCGTGAAATTCGTTGTGATTACGGAACGACACCAGGTAGCGCAGCAGGCCGGCGCGGTCGATCCGCTCACCGCGATAGCGGATCTGCACGGTGCCCCAGTCCGGCTGCCCGGTGACGGGGCAGTTGGAGCGCAGCAGGTTCGACACCAGCGCTTCCTCGACCACAGGCTGGGCGGCATCGGCGTGCAGATAGTCCGCGCGCGGCGGGCCATAGTCGTCGATGTCCAGCAGCTGGTTGTCGATCAGTTCGCCTTCCAGATCAGTGAAGGCGTGCCCGCGGGCGCTCGCGTTGCTCAGCACTACGTCGACCGGCGCACCGGCGGCGGCGGAAAGATCGCGCACCAGTATCGCCATCAGCGCGTCGGCATCGGCCATGCGCTCCTGCGAGAAGCCGTTGAGATAGAGCTTGAACGACTTCGACTCGATGATGTTGGGCGAATCAACGGGCACGCGGAACTCGGCCAGTGCCACCACGGGCTTGCCGCGAATGTCGAGCCACGACAGCTCATAGGCGTTCCAGACATCCACGCCGTGGAACGGTAGCGGCTGGGACACGCCAATTTCTTCGCGCTTGCCGCTGCGCGGAATGGGAAACAGCAGGCTGGGGTCGTAACGATCGGCGTAGACCGTGGTCTTGCCGAGCGGGGAATGTTCGGGGGTACTCATCTTCGTATTGTACCGCCCGTCGCCCAGAGGCTTCGCATGAAGCTGCGATGGCAGTCCTGCCGACCATGACGATTGACCCGGTTCAGGCGCCCCGGCCCCTCCCTATAGTGTCCGGTGGTGGCCCTGGGGACCTAAAGGAAAATACCTGCATGAAGAATCTCGTCCTGGCCCGCTGCGTCGCGGTGGGCCTGCTCGTGACCGGTGCGCTGAGCGCGCCCGCTTTCGCCGACGGCACGGACGCCGGATTCGACCCACAGGCACTGTTCGCGCCGCTCTCGCTGCCCGATGCACCCAACGCCTTCCGCGACGGCGCCGGCAAGCCCGGTCCGCAGTTCTGGCAGAACCGCGTGGATTACGCCATCCAGGCTGAGATCGACCCGGCCACGCATTCGCTGCGTGGCGACGAGACCATCACCTATACCAACCGCAGCCCCGACGCGCTCGACGTGCTGTGGGTGCAGCTGGACCAGAATGCCTACCGGCGCGATTCGCGCGGCTCGCTCACTTCACCACGCATCCGTAAGGACTTCACCGACGGCTATCGGCTCGACGGAGTGGAGGTCGACGGCAAGCCGGTGCATTTCCTGGTGGATGACACGCGCTTGCGCGTGGACCTGCCGCAGGCGCTGGCTGGCGGCGGCAAGCAGCTGAAGCTGCGCATTCGCTATCACTACACCGTGCCCGGCCCGTGGGGCGGCCGCACCGCGGTGACGCCGACGAAGAACGGCGACATCTACGAGATCGCCCAGTGGTTCCCGCGCATGGCGGTGTATGACGACCTGCGCGGGTGGGACACGTTGCCCTATCTTGGCTCGGAGTTCTATCTCGAATACGGCGACATCGATTATGCGGTGACGGTGCCGTGGAACTACCTGGTGGCAGGCTCGGGCGAGTTGACCAACCCCAATGACGTGCTCACCGCCACGCAGCGCCAGCGACTGGCACAGGCCGCGCAGAGTGACAGCACCGTGCTGATCCGCACGCCGCAGGAGGTCAACGATCCGTCCAGCCGTCCAAAACAAAGCGGCACACAGACCTGGCGTTTCCACATGGATCACACGCGCGACGTGGCCTTCGCCGCGTCACCCGCGTTCGTGTGGGACGCCGCGCGCATCAACCTGCCCGACGGCAAGCATTCGCTGGCGATGTCGGTGTATCCGGTGGAAGCGGTAGGCAAAAACAAGTGGGATCGCTCCACCGAATACCTGAAGGGCGCCGTCGAGCACTTCTCGTCCAAGTGGTATCCGTACCCCTGGCCTGTGGCAGTGAACCTCGCGGGCCACGGCGCCGGCATGGAGTATCCGGGCATTGTGTTCGACGGCATCGAGGACAGCGGCCCGATGCTGTTCTGGATCAGCGCGCACGAGATCGGCCACACCTGGTTCCCGATGATCGTGGGCTCCAACGAACGCCGAAACGCATTCATGGACGAAGGCTTCAACACCTTCATCGACGTGTACGCCTCCGACGCCTTCAACAAGGGCGAATACGCGCCCAAGCGCGACAGCGAGTACGCGCCCAAGGGCGGCAACCCGGTGGACGAGATTCTGCCGGTATTGGCGGATGCGAACGCGCCGACGCTGATGGCGCCGTCCGATTCGGTCTCCGAGACGTACCGCCATTCGGTGAGCTACTTCAAAGGCGCGCTGGGACTGGTGCTGCTGCGCGAGCAGATTCTCGGTCCCGACCGGTTTGATCCTGCCTTCCGCAAGTACATCGCTACCTGGGCCTATCACCATCCGACGCCCTCGGATTTCTTCCGCTTCATGAGCAGTGAAGCGGGCGAGGATCTGTCGTGGTGGTGGCGCGGCTGGTACCTCAACAACTGGCAGCTGGACATGGCCATCACCGGCGCCACGTATGTGGACAACGACCCGGCCAAGGGTGTGCTGGTGACGCTCGCCAGCAAGCAGAAGCTGGTGATGCCCGCGACGCTGCGCATCGACTTCGCCGATGGCAGCCACCAGGACGTGCGCGTGCCGGTGGAAGCATGGCGCCAGAGTGCGACGCCAAAGCTTGCGGTGCATACAACGCAGCGCATTGCAAAGATCACGCTCGATCCGGAACACAAGCTGCCGGATGCGGATCGCGGCAACGACAGTCTGAAGATGCCGTGATGTTGTCAGGACCGCATCGAACTCCATGTCCGTCATCCCAGCGAAAGCTGGGATCCAGTGTCTTCAGCACTCCGCAAAGGCACTGGATCCCGGCTTTCGCCGGGATGACGCCTTCTTTGGCGGGGTAAGACGGACCTCGCCGCCAAACTTAATGCCAAACCAAGACAGAACGACGTGATGATCAAGACCTTCCATGCTCGTCCACGCACCCGCGCGCTGTCGCTGGCCATGCTGCTCGCCTTGGGGCTGGTGTCCACGGCGCAGGCCAGCACGTCCGACGAAACTCGCTGGCAGCAAGAAGCCAGGGCCGTGACCATCACACGGGACGACTGGGGCATTGCCCATGTGCACGGCAAGACCGATGCCGATGCGGTGTTTGGCATGGCCTACACGCAGGCCGAGGACGACTTCAATCGCGTCGAAACCAACTACCTCAATTCACTGGGGCGCCTGGCCGAAGCCGAAGGCGAGTCGGCGATCTGGTCTGACTTGAGGCAGAAGTTGATCGTCGATCCGGTGGAGCTGAAGCGGCTCTACGCGAAAAGCCCCAGCTGGCTGCAGGCGCTGATGAACGCCTGGGCCGACGGCCTCAACTACTACCTCGCCACGCATCCGGGCGTGCATCCTCGTGTCATCACGCATTTCGAGCCATGGATGGCGCTGAGCTTCAGCGAAGGCAGCATTGGTGGCGACATCGAGCGTATCTCGCTGAAGGACCTGCAAGCGTTCTACGGCAAGGTTGGCGAGACGGTCGCCTTTGTCGACACACCGTCGAGCTGGGTGGAGCCCACCGGTTCCAATGGCATTGCCATCGCGCCGAAGCTGAGCGCGGACGGCCATGCGTTGCTGCTGATCAATCCGCACACCTCGTTCTTCTTCCGCTCCGAGCTGCAGATGAGCAGTGATGCGGGTCTCGATGCCTACGGTGCGGTGACCTGGGGCCAGTTCTTCATCTATCAGGGTTTCAACCACCACATCGGCTGGATGCACACCTCGACCACCGCCGATGTCGTCGACGAATTCGCCGAGACCATCGAGCACAAGGACGGCAAGCCGTTCTATCGCTACGGCAAGGAGCTGCGCCCGGTGACGACGCGACAGCTCAGCGTGCCGTATCGCGGCAAGGACGGCGCCATGGTCGAGCGTACGTTCACTGTCTACGACACGCATCACGGCCCGGTCGTGCGCGAAAAGGCCGGCAAGTGGATCACCACTGCGCTGATGAACAAGCCAATGGAAGCGCTGGAGCAGAGTTGGCTGCGTACCAAGGCAAGTGACTTCGCCAGCTTCATGAAGGTCGCCGAGCTCAAGGCCAACTCATCGAACAACACCATTTTTGCGGATGACAAGGGCGAGATCGCGTATCTGCACCCGCAGTTCATTCCCAAGCGCGACAACCGCTTCGACTACACCAAACCCGTTGATGGTAGTGACCCGTCCACCGATTGGCAGGGGCTGCTGCCACTCACCGATGCGCCGCACCTGCTCAATCCGGCCAATGGCTGGATCATGAACACCAACAACTGGCCGTACTCCGCCGCGGGCGCGTACAGCCCAAAGCGTGAGGACTATCCACGCTACATGGATAGCGTGGGCGAGAATCCACGTGGCATTCACGCAACCATGGTGTTGAGCGACAAGAACGACTTCACCATGGCGTCGTTGATCACCGCCGCATTCGACTCGTATCTGCCGGCCTTCGCGCGACAGATTCCCATCCTCGTCGCCGACTACGACGCGCTGCCTGCCAACGATCCGCTCAGGAAGAAACTGGCGGGCCAGATCGCCTTGCTGCGCCACTGGGATTACCGCTGGGGTATCGCCTCGATGCCGACCTCACTTGCGGTGTTCTGGGGCGACATCCTGTGGGACAAGGTCGATAAGTCCGATGCAGCCGAAGGTCTTTCGGTCTACGACATCATGGCCGAAAAGGCCGGACCCAAAGCGCGTCTCGGTGCCCTGGTCGAAGCCTCCGATCGACTGCAGAAAGACTTCGGTAGCTGGGGTGTGCCGTGGGGTGAGGTGAACCGGTATCAGCGCATCAACGGCGATATCGAGCAGCCGTTCAACGACAGCAAACCCAGCATCCCGGTGCCGTTTACCTCGTCACGCTGGGGTTCGCTCGCCTCATTCGGCGCGCATCGTTGGCCGGGCACCAGCCGCTACTACGGCACGGGCGGCAACAGCTTCGTTGCGGTGGTGGAGTTCGGCGACAAGGTGCGCGCACGCGCCATCACCGCGGGCGGCGAAAGCGGCCACCCGGATTCACCGCACTTCAACGACGAAGCCGAGCGCTACACCACGGGCAATCTGCGCAAGGTGTATTTCTGGCCGGAAGATCTGAAGGGGCATACGGAGCGCGTTTACCATCCGGGAACCTGATTCGCTGCGGATGGCCGTCTCGCCTCCCCACACCAGGAGAGCGGGACGACCTGCACCGACGGGCGCCCTGGCGGCTGTGCCTCGAATCGTCTTCGTATGAAACGCCTCAGTAGTCGGACAGGCGTTCGGCGTCGACTTCCAGGAGTTGATCCAGGCGCAAGGTTTCGCCGGTGCCCATCGCGAGGTAGTCGGCACCGCGTCGGGCATACACATCCGTAATGACCGTAGCGCGGTGCTGTACGAGTCCCTCGGTGTCACGGAAGCTGATCTGCGCCCGCTTGTGCGTTGTTGCGAGCGTCTCGAGCAGGTCGTGAAATTCGCAGCTGATCGGAACGTAAGGGGATGGAGGGGTAGCCATGGTGTTACCTGTTGCCGTGGGGGCGTGGCTTATTGCAGTGGCCAGGGAGTTACCACGGACGTGGACCGAACCACGTCATGCGCCTCGCCTGGGCAGCTTCCAGTCCGGTCGGATGAAGTGGCACGTATATCCATGGGGATAGCGTTCCAGATAATCCTGATGTTCCGACTCGGCCTCCCAGAACGGACCCGCGGGGGCGATTTCGGTAACGACTTTCCCGGGCCAGAGGCCTGACGCGTCGGCGTCGGCTACGGCGTCCTCGGCGGCATGTTTCTGCTGATCGTCGAGATGAAAGATGGCCGAGCGGTAGCTCATGCCTACATCGTTCCCCTGACGGTTTTTAGTCGTCGGGTCGTGGATCTGGAAGAAAAACTCGAGGATCTGGCGATAGCTGAGCTGACTCGGATCGAACACGATCTCGATCGCTTCCGCATGGGTGCCGTGGTTGTGATAAGTGGCCTTGGCCACATCACCACCCGTGTAACCCACGCGCGTGGACAGCACACCCGGATAACGCCGCAGCAGATCCTGCATACCCCAGAAGCAGCCGCCAGCCAGGATGGCTGTTTCGGTTTTTGTCGTCATGTGTTTGTCCTTCGCATAGATGAAAGTAGAGCCCAGTCAGGCAGGCCAACGATCGGTGGCGTCGCGATGAAGAAGCCCAGACCGATTCGACGCATATTGCTATGGTCGAAACGGCCTGGTGGTGCTTCACGCCGTGATGACGTTCATGGCAACTTCGATGTTGCCATGCGTCGCCTTCGAGTATGGGCAGATCTGATGGCCCGAGTGCGCGATCGCCTCGGCAACATCCTGTGGCAGGCCCGGCAGCCGGACGGTGAACTGGGCGCCGAGGAACCAGCCAGGACCGGTCTGGCCGACATCTACCTGGATATCCACGGAAAAGTCGACCGGCAGCGTAACCTTCTTCAGGGAGGCGGCGATCCCCAGCGCGGTGATGTAACAGGCCGACCAGGCGCCCGCAAACAACTGCTCAGCGGTCGGATGCGGCTCGGCAGCAATAAAATCATGATTTTCACCGCCAGGCGCCGACGTCTTGATGTCCACGACGCCGTGGTCGCCACGCTGGGCCTTGGGGTCGTGGTTGACCATGGTGTGGGCCTTGCCCGTGAAGATGACTTTTTCAATCTTGGTCATAACAAATTCCTCATCGTCTGATGGGTTTCATGTACATCGCTATCGATTAAATCGTATGCGCTGTATTTAAGCCGAATTGACGTGAAGAAGGCGTCAAGGGGATCGGTATTTTTGGTTCTTGCTTCATTGCCGCGTGCGCTTAAATCGCATGCGATCTATTAATCATCCGCCGGATCGGGATCGATGTCAAGCGGCGTACTTCAGGGTGCTTCGATACTGTGCCGGCAGACGCAAGCTGGACGCCTATCGCTCCAGGACGCCATGGCGCCACGACGCCGCGCGCGCTTGAATCGGCAAGCCGGGTAGCAGAGCCACCATGCCACGCACCTGCAAGACTTTGCGTCAAGATGTTGTGGCGCTACCGATTAGCTCGCATGCGATGTATAATCGCGAGGTCAACGGACACGGGTCCGACTCCATTTGAGAGAAACACATGAAAACGAACCTGAAGCTGACCGAATTCCTGTGTTTTGCGGTCTACTCGACGAATCTGGCGTTCGGCAAGGTGTACCGGCCCATTCTCGAGGAGCTCGGGCTCACCTATACCCAGTACGTCACCATCGTCGCGCTGTGGGAAGAAGACGATCAGACGGTGAGTGGCCTCGGCGAGAAACTCTTTCTCGAATCGAACACGCTCACGCCCATCCTCAAAAAGCTTGAAGCGATGGGCTACGTTGAGCGCACGCGCGACCCGGCTGATGAGCGCCAGGTGAGGGTTCGCCTGACAAAGAGCGGCAAGCGCCTGCGCGAGAAGGCTATGAGCATTAATCTCGATGGGGCCTGTGCGCTCACACCCAAAGACTTCTCAAGGTTGCAAAAAGAAGTCGTCACACTGCGCAACAATCTCCTCAAGGCTCTCGATAGCGGGGAATGACTGCATGTGTGCTCGATCGATGATCCAGAGAAACTTATGATCGCGCAGATCCCTTAAAGAGATCGCAGTCACGCCCGCTTTCGACACGGCACGGTTATTTCGTTTCAACGGATTCGAGAGGCGACACCCTAAGGCGTAATCTCAGCCCCGATCGCCCAGAAAGCTTCATACGTACATTCCAGGAGACTATCCACCGTGTCGCATTATTCAGGCGCCCTGCTCACGCGCCCCATTGCCAATGCGCTGCTGGCTGCACGCGATGCCGGTGAGAGCGAATGGATCGGTTCGCTGGATCTGGGCCATTCAAGCGGCAACGTGCTGTTGCAGCCGGATGCTTGGGAATGGAAGGGGCAGCGTTACCCGTATCCGCACAAGCTCAAAGACCGCACGATCTATTACTGGGATGGCGACGAGTTCGCGCCGGTGTCACGCTTTTCCGGCTCGTTGATCAAGCTGGTGCCCACCGAGTGGGGCGCACCCACCTTCGAGATCGACGGCATCAAGATGCTGCCCACCGCGAAAGAATCGCCGTTCGAGGATGCGCGCCGCAAAGTGGCGCTGGTTGAGCCACGCGGCAAGGTACTGCTCGATACCTGCGGTGGTTTGGGTTACTTCGCTGCCTGCTGTCTGGAGGCTGGCGTGGCCCGCATCCACTCGTTCGAAAAGAACGCCGATGTGTTGTGGTTGCGCACGCTCAACCCATGGTCTCCGGACCCGGACGAGCCCGCCAATGGTGGTCGCCTGCAACTCACCCATGCCGATGTGTCACAGGCAATGGCGCAAATTGCCGACGCCTCGATGGACGCGCTGCTGCACGATCCGCCACGCTTCGGCATTGCTGGCGAGCTCTATTCACAGGCGTTCTACGATCAACTCGCGCGCGTGCTCCGCCGTGGCGGGCGGTTGTTCCACTACACCGGCAGTCCCAACAAGCTCACCAGCGATCGCGATGTTCCGCGTGAAGTGGCAAAGCGTCTGGAAAAGGCGGGCTTCAAGGCGCAGCTGGCGCTGGACGGAGTGTTGGCGACACGGCGCTAATCGCCACTATGAAAACGACGCATCGTGTTGTGCACCATGCGTCGGCCTTCCGGAATGTCTGCCTTTGACCGAGGTCGGGCATATGGCTCTCTCTGCCATCCCAGCATGGAAGTGAGCGCCGATGGCGGAGCACGGAATCAAGGCAACTGAAAATCGCGACGGGTCGGCAGGCGGTGTAAGGTAACGAAGCAGGGTGACGAAAACCTTGGCATCTTCTCTCGGGGCGCCGCCGGCGGTATATGTCGAAGAGGCGCTATCCGGGCGACTGAGCTGCCATCCTCGTTGTGGATCCTTGCAACGAATCGGGTCGTAGAGGAAATTGCAGCATCCGTGGCGAGCAGGAACGCCATCGGGGAAATGATCTGGTTCACCCGCACGGTCGCCTTCGGCGAAAGTTTCATCGGCATTTGCACGCGCACGATTACCCGCGCCACTCGGTCCGGCACGGGCATGGGAGATGTTCGGCTTTTCTACCCAAAGAAGGAGCAGGTCATGAGTAACGGTCTCGCAG
Organism: Dyella sp. OK584; assembly: GCF_057787755.1. Classification (NCBI taxonomy): domain Bacteria; kingdom Pseudomonadati; phylum Pseudomonadota; class Gammaproteobacteria; order Lysobacterales; family Rhodanobacteraceae; genus Dyella; species Dyella sp. OK584. The sequence continues at coordinate 798,700 of NZ_CM173542.1, read as the reverse complement.
TGCTCACCGCGTTCCACACCATCCTGAGTTTCCTGGCGCTTCTGTCGGGTGCCGTCGTGATCTACGGTTCGATCACCGCCAGATCGAGCGAAAAATGGATTTTGTTCTTTCTCATCACCGCTGTCGCAACCAGCGCCACGGGGTTCCTCTTTCCCTTCAATGGCGTGACGCCGGCCATCATCGTTGGGGTCGTCGCCCTATTGGTACTCATCGCGGCGTTTCTGACCCTGTCCTCGCGACACCGCTCCGGCATGGGCTCTGCCATCTTCTTCGTTAGCGTGGTCGTCAGCGAATACCTTCTGGCGTTCGTGGCGGTGGCTCAGGCGTTTGGAAAAATTCCGGTCTTGCATGAGGCGGCGCCCACCTTGAAGGAACCCCCCTTTGGGGTCGCGCAGGCCGTCGTATTCGTCGCGTTCGTGTTGCTGGCCGTTGCTGTCCTGCGGCGGCGAAATCAGACCTGAGTACCCTGGGTATGGCTTCGCCCATCCAGGTACGCTGATGTCGGTGGTTAGTTCGAAAGAAGCCGGGCCATGAATTTCGGAGTGTCCGCTTTTCACCGCGAAAGCGGACTTTCCACAAGACGATAAGGGGATCTGGTGCCGTCAGGGTCTTGTCGAAAACGCGGACCGGGCTTCGCTGATAGACAATGCCGCCCAGACTGTCTCTAGGGGCACAGTAACGGTATCGACACTCGCACCCGCAGGCCTCGACCAAAGGGCGAGTCGAGCAGTTCGATGGACGCGCGATGCAGGCCTGCGGCACGCGCCACGATGGAGAGGCCCAGGCCGTAGCCTTCGCCACGGCTCGCAGCCTCACGATGAAAGCGTTCGAACACAGCGTTCCGCCGCTCCGGTGGAATGCCCGGACCATTATCGATCACTTCCAGCGTTGCTTCCTGGGCATTCTGCACAATGGCAAGTTGAATCTGGCCGCCGGCAGGTACGTAGCGCAGCGAGTTCTCCAGCAGGTTGCGCAGGAGCGCCGCAAGCGCCGGCTGGTAGCCCTGCACGAGCACGGGTTCACGCCGCTGGCTGAAACCCAGGTCCACGCCACGACCACTGATGATCGGTGCCAGCTCCTCCACCACGCCGCCGGCCAGTTCGACCAGATCGACCGTCACGGGCCGGCTCGACGCTGCACCGGCCTCCAGCTTGGCCAATGAAAGCAGCTGTTCGATACGTCGCGCGAGCGTGGCAACGCTGTGCTGTGCGCCGGAGAGACTGTCATGGATCTCGTCCGGTTCCAGGGTCGCCATGGCGCTTTCAAGATTGAGCATGATCGACGCCAATGGCGTGCGCAGCTCATGCGCGACATCTGCGCTGAATCGTCGCTCGCGTTCCAGTGCGTCTTCCTGGCGGGCCAGCTGCTCGTTGAGCGCGGCCAGCACAGGGCGCAGTTCGCGTGGCGCATCAGGCAGCGCAATGCGCTCGCGGCTGCCCGGCTCGCGTGAGGACAAGGCAGTTGTCAGTGCCGCCAGCGGACGCAAGCCGCGCGCCACCGCCCAACCGACCAGCAACGCCAACACCGGCAGTCCAAGCAGGAAGGGCAGGCCGTGATCCAGCCATAGCGCATGCACGATTTCCTCGCGGCTGTCGTAACGGTCAGCCACGCGGATGATGAAGTTGCTGGCCGGGTCGACGTAGTTGAAGGTACGCCACACGTGATGCTGCTTCTTCAGGTCGTGATACGCGGATCGATCATCTGGTGTGGCCGGCAGCGTCATCAGGTTCACCGTGCCAAGCACCAGCTTGCCTTGCCGATCGAATACCTGGAAACCCACCTCCGATTCGTTGGTGGCGATCTCGCCGGCCAGGCGTAGCTCGCTCTTCTTGCGCACCGGCACCAGCATGCCTTCGCGGCCGACGAACGTGTCGATACCGGCCTGTCGAATGATGGTCGCGATGGTGTGGGCGGCCTCTGCGAGACGCGCATCCGACAGCTGGCCCATCTCCTCGGTAGTTCGCCGGAAACTGAAGAGCGCCAACGGCAGAAGGAACAGCACCAGCATGGCTATGATCATCCAGCGCAGCCGGCCACGCAGGCTGTTGGGCTTCACCGCGGCTCCCGCGGAACCATGTAGCCGAATGCGCGCACGTTCTGGATCGTCTCAAAGCTCAGCTTGCGGCGCAGCGAATGCACCAGCACGTCCAGCGCGCCGTCGGTAACTACCTTCTCGCTGCCATAAAGCGAACTTTCCAACGTGTCGCGCCTCACCAGCCGGCCAGCGCGTTCCATCAGGGTTTGCAGCAGTGTAAGTTCGCGCCGGGTGAGGTCCACCTTGTTGCCGCGAAACGTGACCTCCAGCGTCGCCAGGTCAAGGCATAGCGCGCCTGCTTCGATGCGATTGCCAGCCAGGCCCTGCATGCGTCGCGTGAGCGAACGGATGCGTGCGCCGAGTTCATCGAGATGAAACGGCTTGGTGAGATAGTCGTCCGCACCGGCGTCCAGCCCGTGCACGCGAGCCTGCACCGCATCGCGCGCGGTGAGGATCAGCACTGGCGTGCGGATGTTGTTGCGGCGCGCCTCAAGCAGCACGTCGAGGCCATCCTTGCCGGGCAGGCCCAGGTCCAGCAGCACCAGGTCGGCGTTTTGCTCCTGCATCGCCGCCACTGCCTCGGCGCCGTCGGTAAGCCAGGTCACCGTGTACGACAGGCGGTCAAGCGCTCGCTGGATCGCCGCGCCCAACTGCAGATCGTCTTCCACCAGGATGATGTGCACCGTGCCTCTCCTCGAAAACGATGGCGGGCAGCACCATCGCAGTCCGCCGCATCGATTGTCTTGCCGTTTTGTTACGGTCCGGGGTGCGAGGGGGCGCTTCCAGTTGATGTGTTTCCGTGCCGGCGGGGAGTTGAGCTTTGTGTGGGCATGCAGGTTGATCGCGGTGCTCGGGGTAGGGTCGCCAGCTTGTTGCCAGCGCGACGGGCGTTTCGACCGCCTGCCGGCGGCCGAGTCACTTTTCTTTGCTGGCCCAAAGCAATGGCCTTCAAGAGCTGGCAGTGGAGCGATGAATAAAGGCTCTGGGGTCGGAGGCAAGCCGAGAGCGACGGCACGCCGCCTACAGCCAGTGGCTACGCCGCGGAGCGTTGAAACGCCGAGGAGTTAAAGCGTTGGCGTGGCGTGCATGCTTTAAGCCCTCGCGGCTACGACGCCCCGCGGTGTGGCCGCGGTGTATCGCCATGGGCAGCTAGCAACTCGTTTGCAAGCGGCCAGTTGGTTTGCGAACCGGGGACATTCGGTCTGCGTAGTGCGGATTCCGGTCAGCTTGAACGCCATTTCCGGAAAGGGCTGACCAAGGCGCTGGTGTTGACCAGTTTCCCGTGAGGGATTCTGGCTTGCGATCAAACGGCCATCACCGGCATTCTAGAAATGTCCGCTTAGGTCCGCTTTCGACTGCGGATTCAACCGGTCATCGCAACAGTTTGCTGAAATCGCTCGGCCGGTGTTTCGAAGTTTAAGGTCTTTCTTGGACGTCCGTTCAACTCCCGCGCCACGGCGTTGAGCTTGGCCTGCGAGTGCGCGGACAAGTCGGTGCCCTTAGGGAAATACTGCCTCAGTAGGCCGTTGGTATTCTCGTTCGAACCGCGCTGCCATGGATGCTGAGGGTCGCAGAAGTACACCTGAATATCGGTCGCCAGGGTAAAGCGTCGATGGTCGGCCATTTCGCTGCCGCGGTCCCACGTCAGCGATCGATAGAGTTCCTTGGGCAACCTGCGCGCGTGCTTGATCAACGCATCGGTGACTGTTTCGGTGTCCTTGCGGGCAACTTGGATCAGCATGACGAAGCGTGTTTGGCGCTCAACGAGGGTCACCATCTGGCTGTTTCCGCTGCCGCAGAGCAGATCGCCCTCCCAATGGCCGGGCACTGCGCGGTCCTCGACGCTGGCCGGGCGCTCGCTGATGGACACCATGTCGCGGAGCTGGCCGTGGCTGTCAGTCTTCTGCGTGTGGTGGCCCGAACGGCGCATCGTTCGGGTGCGCCGCAAGTGGGCCAAGAGCTCTTTCTTTAGGGCACCACGGGCCTGGACATAGAGGCTGCGATAGATGGTTTCGTGTGACACCTGGTGCTGCTCGCTGTCCGGGTAGGTGTACTTGAGCCAGCCGGCAATCTGCTCCGGCGCCCATCGCCCTTGCAGCTTCTGCGCCACCCGGGTCGCAAGCTTCCGGTACCTGGCCAGCTTGCAGACCTTGGGACGACGCGCGCGATCCCAGGCTTGCTGGTCGGCCTGATTGGCGCGGTAACCGTCCCGACCACCGCTACGCTGGATCTCGCGGCTGATGGTCGACGGTGCGCGCTGCAGTTGCAAGGCGACGGCCCGGATCGACCGGCCCGCCACCATGGCTCGCGAGATCTCTTCGCGCTCAGCGAGTGTCAACGTGCGCTCGGCACGACGGCGGGCCAACGGTCGTATGCCGCCGGTCTCGGCCAATATCCGACGCACTGCTGAGTGGTGCCGATCAAACAGCTTGGCGATCTCGTGCAACGACTCGCCACGCTGCCAGCGGTCCCACATCAGGGCCTTCTGGGTCTCTGTGTAATGGACCGGGGTCGTTGGGCCATTGGCAACACACCTCCTGCTGTCGCAGTCTATGGGTGTTGCAACGACCGGTTGAATCCGCAACCCAAAGCGGACCCTTTCAAATACGACTAAATCGAGATGAAGACCATGGATGAAGCCGAGAAGAAGTGTCTGGACGACATCGAAAAACACGGCTGCCATGTCATCCATGTGTTCGCTGAGGATGACCTACCTCCCTTCAGCTACTCAGTCGGTATTGAACGCTCAATTGGGTGCCCGGAGATCATCATCATTGGCCTTCGGCAGGAGTTGGCGCATTTCATGATCAATGAGTACTGCGCCAGGACGCGCGCTGGAGAGGGATTTCATGCGGGGCAGCGTGCTCAGGGCTTCCTGGACGACTTCGACTGCGAGTTTCGTTCCGTTAGCCCTACCCACTATGAGGAATACGTGGGTTGGGATATCTGGCTATACATGGGTGCCAAGTTCCGACTCCTCCAACTCGTATACCCGTCCACCAAGGGTATTTGGCCGTGGGATGAGGGAAGCGATGCGGCGTTTCAGGCTTGGCAACCGGTGCTCGAAAGCTAGCGCGATCTCAAAGTCCGCTCCCGACCCGGAGCGGACGTAACAGCCAAGCTCAACACAGGCCTGGTCCGGGCCGAATCCATGGGGGAGATATGGTCAGGATTTGTCTTCTGCTTTTGCTAATCGCAGCGCCCGCTGCCCTTGCTGCCGGTGTGACATTTAGGGCATTAGAAAAATGGCACTAGTAGAAGTTAAAAGCATCCGCGATCTAGCCGGTCGTATCGTCTGGGTAGGCACGAACACCAGCACGTATTCCTACCCGCGTTTTGGCAAAACGTTGGAAGAGGCATGGGAGGAATTGCGATTCAATATTGAGTGCATGCGTACAAAAATGGGGGATGCACGCACAGATCAAGTTTTGGACATGTGTGATCAGGCTCAGCAGCATTTTAAAGATGCCTATGAGAAGAGTCCGGCGTATAGCGCGAACCCCGGAGAGCCAGGGTTTGAAGACCTCAAACTCGGGTCACGTTTGATGCAAGACGTCGAATCGGTTGCTCGCGGGCGCGAGCCTTTTGCCTATCCGAAGGAGATGTACCGCTGGCCCCCGATCCTTGGTTCTCGTGCGGCGGGCGATCCTGATCTGGAACAGGACTGTTGAGTTCCAAGCACGCTAGGTACTGGGTTGACTCGGCTGATGGTGCGGCGTTTCAAGACGCCGTAGAAACCATTACGTAGCGTCACCCGAAACAAGTTTTGTACATTGAGCGAAGCTAACTCTTAGGTCCGCTTCCGACCCGATATAGGTATTCCGTTCCGTTCTCGGTGACCATGTCACGGCTGCCAGGTAGCTGGCAGCGAGGGCGGGACTTGCACCGGCCGGCTACGAATATTCCGACCCAAACATCCGATGTTCGCCGCTTTGGTTTCGAGCCGGCCGGTGCGCTTGAGTTCCCTAACGAATACTCAGGGCTCGCCGAGTGATCGGCTCTCTATATTGGCTTCGCCGAGCTTAAGCACGCAGGTCTCGTATCGTGATCACGCCACGAGGTGACGTATGCGCACACATCGGGATGACGATTTTACGGCGTTCATCGGTTTGGATTGGGCGGATGCGAAGCACGACGTCTGCCTGCAACCGGCTGGCAGCGACGCGTATGAGTTCGGCACATTCGCCCATCAGCCCGATGCCATCGATGCGTGGGCGCGTGGATTGCATCAGCGCTTCGGTGGGCGCATTGCCATCGCGTTGGAGCTGGCCAAAGGGCCCGTGGTGTATGCACTGCAGAAGTACGATTTCATCGTTCTGTTTTCGATCGATGCCAGCCTGCTGGCCATGTATCGCAGGGCGTTCAAACCCAGCCGGGCGAAGGACGATCCGACCGATGCACAGCTGGCATTGGAGCTGATGCAACGCTATCCCGACCGAGTTACGCCGCTCAAACCCCAAAGTGTGGAGATGCGCACCTTGAGTTTCCTCGTCGAGCAGCGACGATTGCTGGTCGACGACAAGAAGCGCTTGGTCAATCGCTTGGGCAACACACTCAAGCAGTATTACCCCCAGCTACTGGACTGGTTTAAGCAGCACGATACCGTGGTGTTCTTCGATTTCTTGCGACGTTGGCCCACGCTCAAGCAGGCCAAGCGGGCGCGCAAGGCCACGCTTGAAGCGTTCTTCCGTGCCCACAACGTACGCTTTGCCACGGTCATTGCCGACCGCGTGGAGGCGATCCGCACAGCCATGCCGTTGACCGAGGATCCGGCCGTGATCACCACGCATCAGCTGCTGGCTGAGGCCCTGGTCGAGCAGTTGCAGGTGGCACTGCGTGCGATCGAACGATTCGACGAAGAGATTGCCGTGCTCGCTCCCACGCTTCCGGACTACGCGCTCTTCGAAGCCTTGCCGGGTAGTGGGCCGATCCTGACGCCACGGCTGTTGGCTGCCTTCGGCGAGCAACGCGAACGCTTCGCCAGCGCCGAGCAACTGCAGCGCTATTCCGGTGTGGCGCCGGTGACGGAGCGAAGCGGCAAGAAAAGCTGGGTGCACTGGCGTTGGCAATGCCCTACGTTCGTCCGCCAGACCTTCATCGAGTGGGCTGCCCAAACGATCAACAAGTCCTTCTGGGCCGGAGCCTTCTATCGCCAACAGCGCGCCAAGGGCAGCCCGCACCAAGTGGCCGTGCGTGCGCTAGCCTTCAAGTGGATCCGCATCCTGCATCGCTGTTGGCAGTCCCACACACCCTACGACGAGTCGCGCTACCTTATGGCCCTGCAGCGCCGTGGCTCGCCCTTGCTCGCTGGCCTGGCTTCGTCAGATAGTTGACGGAACGGCTCAGGGCATGAAGCGGACATTTTCCGTAAGCAGCTGACAAGTCACTACAACGCAAAGGACAACCGTGATTAAGCGTCTGCGTCACCTGGTCATCGGATTGATACTTCTTCTGGCGTCTACCGCTGCTTCCGCAGGAGACGAGCTTTCTGCGGCAGGCAAGTCAGCGCACGAGGTGTTCCAGGATTCGGGTGTGGTCGCGCTCTTACACGCAGTTCGAGACGGTGATGGCACTAAGGCTCGACATCTGATCGCCGAAGGGGCAAACGTAAATGCCTCTGGATTCGAAGGCGCGACGCCACTGATCTGGATGATGTATCAGCATGATGACAGGGCGATTAGGCTGCTGCTCGACCTTGGCGCCGACCCGAATCAGCGGATGGGGGAGGATGGAGAAAGTCCAGTGTGGCTGGCGGCAGGAGCGGGCAACGCAAAGCTTCTTGGGCTCCTTCTTGATCATGGTGGCGACCCGAACTCTCCTGTTCGTAGTCAGAGCGCCATGATGATTGCGATTACAGGGCGGCATCTTGATTGCGCCGAGCTGCTATTGAATCGGCGGGCCGATATCAATTTTCACGAAGGCTTTGACTCCACGATCAATGCGCCGCTCGTCGTCGGTCGTTTTGACTGGGTGATCTGGTTATTGGAGCACGGCTACTCCTATGATCTCCCCAGAGCGCGTCGTGGCGTTGCCAATAGAGTTGCTGTTCCTGATCAAGAGCCGTGGAAAGCGAAGGCATTGGAAATGATAGATCAGCGCATCGCCGCTCAGCATGCAGCAGCAAACCAAGGCACCAACTAGCAAGCGCCGGCGGCGTCCTTGATTCGGTATAGGAAGTGTCCGCTTCCGACCCGGAGCGGACCTTTTTCTCAAACACTATCTGAGTGGCCATGCGTACTAATCCAACGATTCTCGGCGCTGTCTTCCTCAGCTTAGTCTCGGTGGGCGTCGCTGCTCAAAACCTGACGTGCAATGTCGATGGCAACGAGAACCAGGCCCTTCAGATGGCTCCAGAAGGGGCCAAACGCATCGCGGGCGATCATGTCCTTGCAGTCAATTACAGGTCTGGCACCAGGCGGTTCATCGATATGCCACCTTACGATGAGCCGCTAAGCGGGCTCCATTGGCGTTACTGCGGCTATATCCCTTCTATCAATGCCCACCTCGTTGGAATGAGCCAAGACGGCCTCTTCTCTGGGAAGTTGCTCATCAACGCTGGCGGGCAGCTATTGGATGCAGGCCATACGGTGTATCCATCGCCAGATGGAAAGCTCTTCCTCGCTATCAGGCAGGAAGATGGCATGGATGGGGAGCTATGGCTGGTCTCAGACTTGTCAGGCAAGAAGGTCTGGTCGGGTTACGCGGGCACAACGAAGATGGTGGCTCCGGTCGGGAAAGAGGCCAAGCCCTATGAGGCCGTGAAGTCCACCTTTGAAGACCCGCAATGGATGGCCGGTGGCTTGCTTCAGGCGCGTGTCGTCTGTAGTGACTCGTCTGGAACCACGGGGAAGGCAACCTTGATGCATGCCGCCAACTCTTGGCGCTGGCAAAGCGACGTTGAGTGCAAGAACTGATGAATAGTAATGTCCGCTCTCGACCCGGAGCAGACGTCACCGAGTATTGCTTTTGACGTGAGCGCGGGGAAGGATCGCGCGGGAACTTAAGATCGGATGACACCTATGGTCGACGCGATGGACTCGACGCTACTGAAAACTGCAGGAATACACTGGCGCGCCTTCGCGCTGGCGTGGGCCTTTCCAGTCGTATTTTTGTTTGGCGGCCTTGCGTCTGATCGCTTGGCCTATCCGAACCTCTTTTTCCTTGCCGTGCTTCCGCTGTTTTTTTGGAGCTTCGGGCGGGCCAGCGGTCCTTGGAGGAAGGGTGAAATCAGCTACTGGCACGGCATTTTTTGGTGCATCGCCGTTCCATTTATCGTTTGGGTTCTCGCGGTGTTTTTGCACTTGGCCGTGGCAAGCCATTGAGACCATGGCTGTCGAAATCGGCTCGCAAATAGGTCCGCTTCCGACCCCAGGCGGGCGGTTCTTGGACGCGAAAATTACAGAGCAGGGACTGGCATGAAGCTGTTTGGATATGAAGAAGGTAGCTATGGCAGCGGCGCGCCGCTGACACTGTCCGAGGCGAGCATCTTGGCCAGCCCTGCGGAGCTGAGAGCCATTGCGAAAGTTCTTGGAGATCTCGCGGTCGAGATGGAGGCCGATGGTTTTGACCATGTACACCTGACCGATAGGCTCCCCGGCTTGTGCGAGGGTCCAGAGCTGATCGTGGCTAAGGCAAGATAGTTATGTCTGCTTCCGACCCGTAGCGGACTCTTTAGGGGAGGGTAATGACGACCTATAGGAAGAACGTGTTGACATGGACTTGGACGATGAGCGTTGGCTTCGTCCTGGGAGCGGCAGGGCTCTACATTTCCAGTTGGTTCTTTATTCTCTTCTTCGCTTGGCTGTTTTGCGCTTCGCTGCTCCTCAAAAGGGTCACATGTTCGGCCTGTGGGGAAGCGATCAATATGCAGAGAACGAGCCTGTTAGGCCTACCGTTTAACGCTGGACCATGGCGGCGGAACTGCGTGCATTGCGGGTCAAGTCTTAGGGAGCAGGTTGGCCAGTGATCGGTCATCACCTGGCTCGCGCGAAGATGGTGCGGGCATCATGTGGAAGTGTCCGCTTCCGACCCAATATAGGTATTCCGTTCCGTTCTCGGTGACCATGTCACGGCTGCCAGGTAGCTGGCAGCGAGGGCGGGACTTGCACCGGCCGGCTACGAATATTCCGACCCAAACATCCGATGTTCGCCGCTTTGGTTTCGAGCCGGCCGGTGCGCTTGAGTTCCCTAACGAATACTCAGGGCTCGCCGAGTGATCGGCTCTCTATATTGGCTTCGCCGAGCTTAAGCACGCAGGTCTCGTATCGTGATCACGCCACGAGGTGACGTATGCGCACACATCGGGATGACGATTTTACGGCGTTCATCGGTTTGGATTGGGCGGATGCGAAGCACGACGTCTGCCTGCAACCGGCTGGCAGCGACGCGTATGAGTTCGGCACATTCGCCCATCAGCCCGATGCCATCGATGCGTGGGCGCGTGGATTGCATCAGCGCTTCGGTGGGCGCATTGCCATCGCGTTGGAGCTGGCCAAAGGGCCCGTGGTGTATGCACTGCAGAAGTACGATTTCATCGTTCTGTTTTCGATCGATGCCAGCCTGCTGGCCATGTATCGCAGGGCGTTCAAACCCAGCCGGGCGAAGGACGATCCGACCGATGCACAGCTGGCATTGGAGCTGATGCAACGCTATCCCGACCGAGTTACGCCGCTCAAACCCCAAAGTGTGGAGATGCGCACCTTGAGTTTCCTCGTCGAGCAGCGACGATTGCTGGTCGACGACAAGAAGCGCTTGGTCAATCGCTTGGGCAACACACTCAAGCAGTATTACCCCCAGCTACTGGACTGGTTTAAGCAGCACGATACCGTGGTGTTCTTCGATTTCTTGCGACGTTGGCCCACGCTCAAGCAGGCCAAGCGGGCGCGCAAGGCCACGCTTGAAGCGTTCTTCCGTGCCCACAACGTACGCTTTGCCACGGTCATTGCCGACCGCGTGGAGGCGATCCGCACAGCCATGCCGTTGACCGAGGATCCGGCCGTGATCACCACGCATCAGCTGCTGGCTGAGGCCCTGGTCGAGCAGTTGCAGGTGGCACTGCGTGCGATCGAACGATTCGACGAAGAGATTGCCGTGCTCGCTCCCACGCTTCCGGACTACGCGCTCTTCGAAGCCTTGCCGGGTAGTGGGCCGATCCTGACGCCACGGCTGTTGGCTGCCTTCGGCGAGCAACGCGAACGCTTCGCCAGCGCCGAGCAACTGCAGCGCTATTCCGGTGTGGCGCCGGTGACGGAGCGAAGCGGCAAGAAAAGCTGGGTGCACTGGCGTTGGCAATGCCCTACGTTCGTCCGCCAGACCTTCATCGAGTGGGCTGCCCAAACGATCAACAAGTCCTTCTGGGCCGGAGCCTTCTATCGCCAACAGCGCGCCAAGGGCAGCCCGCACCAAGTGGCCGTGCGTGCGCTAGCCTTCAAGTGGATCCGCATCCTGCATCGCTGTTGGCAGTCCCACACACCCTACGACGAGTCGCGCTACCTTATGGCCCTGCAGCGCCGTGGCTCGCCCTTGCTCGCTGGCCTGGCTTCGTCAGATAGTTGACGGAACGGCTCAGGGCATGAAGCGGACATGGTTGATACTGGGCCGCGGGCGGCGTTTATGACCGGGGGATTCATGCACGAAGTCCTGTTTATCAAAGACGCTGACAGGTCAAGGGCGTTGGCAGAAGTCGCGAAAGACGTCTTCCTTCGTCTCGGTCTCGTATCGGCTGAAGAGCGCGAAAGCAGTAACTACCTCGAAGGGCACTACTTCGTGGGCTATGCCGCGAACGCTGCCATCAAAGTCTGCCTCTCGGATGGCGATCTGCCCGAGTTTCCGTACTGGGTTGTTCTGGCTAGCCCGACGCCTGGGCTCGGCACAGGCGTTTCGCTCGATACCAAGCCCTCACAGGTTGCGAAGGCTCTGGCGGAGAGTGGATTCGGTGTTCTCGTGCCTTCGAAGGGCTGGGCACGAAAAGGCTGGAACGGCGAAGGTGTGCGATACGGGTAATTGCGTTGGGTAGGGTCCGCTTTCGACCCGGAGCGGACCTGGGCATGATTGGCGGGACGATTGGTTTGGGGGGGCAGATGGTTAGATCATGGATGTTAGTGGGCTGTCTTTCCTTGCTGCTCGCATGCCCGCATTCCGTTGCGTGTGCGGCGCAGTCGGAGACGAATGCTGCTGTTTTGGAAGCAACACTGTCGAAGCTCAATCTTCACGACCCCGCCGCGGACGCAAAGTCTCATTTGGCATCCGGGGACGCTCGCCCCATCGGACTCAATGGTTATACCTGTAGCGTCCCCGGGCCTGAGGGGAATAAGCCGCCGCCACGTTCAGGCATAAGGTGCCTGGAGGGGACCAGTGACGTCATCGATAGTGCCGATTACGGGCGGCTATTAGAGGTCGCAAGAGCCTATGCGGTGGCCTACAACCTCGCGCTAAAGACAGAGCTACAGCGACAGTGAAGCCGTCCGCTACCGACCCGATATAGGTATTCCGTTCCGTTCTCGGTGACCATGTCACGGCTGCCAGGTAGCTGGCAGCGAGGGCGGGACTTGCACCGGCCGGCTACGAATATTCCGACCCAAACATCCGATGTTCGCCGCTTTGGTTTCGAGCCGGCCGGTGCGCTTGAGTTCCCTAACGAATACTCAGGGCTCGCCGAGTGATCGGCTCTCTATATTGGCTTCGCCGAGCTTAAGCACGCAGGTCTCGTATCGTGATCACGCCACGAGGTGACGTATGCGCACACATCGGGATGACGATTTTACGGCGTTCATCGGTTTGGATTGGGCGGATGCGAAGCACGACGTCTGCCTGCAACCGGCTGGCAGCGACGCGTATGAGTTCGGCACATTCGCCCATCAGCCCGATGCCATCGATGCGTGGGCGCGTGGATTGCATCAGCGCTTCGGTGGGCGCATTGCCATCGCGTTGGAGCTGGCCAAAGGGCCCGTGGTGTATGCACTGCAGAAGTACGATTTCATCGTTCTGTTTTCGATCGATGCCAGCCTGCTGGCCATGTATCGCAGGGCGTTCAAACCCAGCCGGGCGAAGGACGATCCGACCGATGCACAGCTGGCATTGGAGCTGATGCAACGCTATCCCGACCGAGTTACGCCGCTCAAACCCCAAAGTGTGGAGATGCGCACCTTGAGTTTCCTCGTCGAGCAGCGACGATTGCTGGTCGACGACAAGAAGCGCTTGGTCAATCGCTTGGGCAACACACTCAAGCAGTATTACCCCCAGCTACTGGACTGGTTTAAGCAGCACGATACCGTGGTGTTCTTCGATTTCTTGCGACGTTGGCCCACGCTCAAGCAGGCCAAGCGGGCGCGCAAGGCCACGCTTGAAGCGTTCTTCCGTGCCCACAACGTACGCTTTGCCACGGTCATTGCCGACCGCGTGGAGGCGATCCGCACAGCCATGCCGTTGACCGAGGATCCGGCCGTGATCACCACGCATCAGCTGCTGGCTGAGGCCCTGGTCGAGCAGTTGCAGGTGGCACTGCGTGCGATCGAACGATTCGACGAAGAGATTGCCGTGCTCGCTCCCACGCTTCCGGACTACGCGCTCTTCGAAGCCTTGCCGGGTAGTGGGCCGATCCTGACGCCACGGCTGTTGGCTGCCTTCGGCGAGCAACGCGAACGCTTCGCCAGCGCCGAGCAACTGCAGCGCTATTCCGGTGTGGCGCCGGTGACGGAGCGAAGCGGCAAGAAAAGCTGGGTGCACTGGCGTTGGCAATGCCCTACGTTCGTCCGCCAGACCTTCATCGAGTGGGCTGCCCAAACGATCAACAAGTCCTTCTGGGCCGGAGCCTTCTATCGCCAACAGCGCGCCAAGGGCAGCCCGCACCAAGTGGCCGTGCGTGCGCTAGCCTTCAAGTGGATCCGCATCCTGCATCGCTGTTGGCAGTCCCACACACCCTACGACGAGTCGCGCTACCTTATGGCCCTGCAGCGCCGTGGCTCGCCCTTGCTCGCTGGCCTGGCTTCGTCAGATAGTTGACGGAACGGCTCAGGGCATGAAGCGGACCTAACCAAGGAGGGAGCATGCGTCGAACGATTCTTCTTGCCGGCCTGATGTGCTGGTGCGGCGCTGTGATGGCCGCAACGCCGCCACATGGTGCACCGTGGACGGAGATGAGCTGGAAGGCAGTGTCTCGCGAGGCGCCGAGCGAAGGATTCGCTCTCGGGTCTTCGACAGCCAGATTCGAGAAGACCACCTTGGGAGAAATCGCAGCCGCCGTCGGCGAAGGAGTGGTGGATCATCGAGGCGATGCGGGCGAAAGCGAGTACTGGCTTTGCTACAGCCGGCCCCACGAAGGTGAGCGGATTTGGATTGTTTCAAGCGGGGAGATGGGTGGCACAGATCATCTCATCACTGGACTTGTCGCCGAACGACTGCCGGCTGTAACTGGAACCACGGATTGCCCAGCGCTACCGGCAATGACGACCGTTGCACTGTCAGGCAATAAGGGATGGCTCGGCATGTCGACGACGGATGTCCGCAAGCGCTTCGGAATGCCCTCTCACAAATCGGGTGCGTGGCAGGCCTTCAACTTCGAGCAGAAGCTCAGGGGCGTTTGCGGTGGTGCTGGTGACAGGATGAACTGGCTTTGGATCAAGCAAGCAGACGACCGCGTGCAGGCCATTGTTGCCGGTCAGGTCACGTCGTGCTGAAGTGTTGGGCGATGTGTGAAAGGTCCGTATATGGACTCCTCCCCGTTGCAAAGCCCCCGTCTCTAGCGTCCGTGTCGACTGCACACGTATATCCGGCCTCTAACTGCGGCACCGCTTTGCGGTGCTGGGCCATGATGGGCTAGTCGCGCGCCGGCTCCCAATCGCTTTCTCGTGCTTTCTAAGCACCAGGACCTTTCAGGGTTTTGCCGGCGCCGGTTCGACCGGTTCGCCATCGTGCGGTGGGCTTAGCAATCGTGGTTGGATGATATATGGACGTCTCTTTCAGGCAGCCGCGAGGGCTGGTTGGTAATCGCATTGGTGATGTAGCAGCGCCCACGCCAACCGGGCGGTTTTATTGGCCAACGCCACCGAAGCGACATTGGGATGAGCTCGTCGGGCAAGCCGCACGACCCATTGGCTAAGTCGATCTTCCTTGGCGGGTGCTGTTCGCAAGGCGGAGCGTGCACCGTGCACGAGCAAGCTGCGGACATAAGCATCGCTGCGTTTGCTTATACCGAGAAGCCGCTCCTTGCTGCCCGAGCTGTGCTGTCGTGGCGTCAGCCCGAGCGATGCCGCCATCTGGCGGCCGTTGGAAAATTGCTTGGCATCTCCCACGGCGGCGATCAACGCCGTGGCAACCATGGGGCCGACGCCGCGCAGCTCCTGGAGACGACGCGCATCGGGATCGGCTTGCGCCAGGTCGGCGATCGCGTGATCGAGTTCGGTGATGCGCTCATCCACGGCGCGAAGGTCACGCCATAGGCCCTCGAGCACTTGCCGGAAGCACGCGCTCAAGCCGTTGTCGGCGTCTCCCAACCAACAGGGCATCGCACGGCGCAGCGATGACAGCTCCTTGGGCGCTACCAATCCATACTCAGCAACCAGACCACGGATCTGATTGCCTTTAGCCGTCCGTTGCTCCATCAGGCCGGCACGTACGCGGTGCACGGCTTGGATATCTTGTTGCCGTGTGGTCTTCACCGTGACAAAGCGCATGCTGGGGCGACTCATCGCTTCGCAGATCGCCTCGGCATCGTTGGCGTCGTTCTTGTTGCTCTTCACATAGGGCTTCACGAACTGCGGCGCGATCAACTTCACGCGATAGCCTAGCGCCTGCAGTTGGCGCGCCCAATGATGGGCGCCACCGCAGGCTTCCATGCCGATCTCGCAGCCCGGCTCGGCGACATCGCCAATGGCCTGCACCCAGCGATCCCGAGGTAGGCGGCGACGCCATACCATTCGCTCGCATCGATCCGTGCCATGCAGCTGGAACACCTGTTTGGCGATGTCGATCCCAATGCGCGTAAGCTTCATGGCGGACTCCTCCTCGCTGTGACTGGTTGTGTCGCAACTCCAGTCTGGCACTCTTAGATGCCGTGGGTGGGGAGGAGTCCATCCCATTGCTTCCGACCCAAAACAGACGTTTCCCAGAGGGGCAGTAGATGAAAGGACGCAGCCGAAAATTCATGCTTTGTGGGCTTTGGCTCCTTTGCGCGATCCCACCCTTGGCCATCGCGAATGAAAAGCTCGAAGTTATGAAATCCGCGCTGATCCTCAGCTATACGGAACGGCCACCTTCTGGCAGCGGCTATATACATTTCCTGCGAGCTGTCACCGTCACCTCGCCCAACGGTGGGAAAGTCACTTTGTACGCCACGTATTTCGGCGGAGAACAGTTCTTCCCTGCCGTGGGAACACATTGCTCAATCGTCTATGAGGACCGGAAGGTTCATGGTGTCGTTGGAGGCGCTGTTGGTCATGAAGCGACGGTATCGCCATATGTCAGAAGCTTTGACTGCCCTAGTAGCCCGGGCGACCCTCTAACGCCACTCTCCAACTGATACTGCCTCGGGCGATGTCCGTCGGTAGACTGGTAAGGTCGGCTTGCGACCCAGAGCGGACTTGGTGGCGCAGATATGAGAGGCATGCATTGTCAGGATTTCTACAAATTCGGATGGATTGTGAGGAGCTCGGTCAATGAGGTTTCTGGCGTTTCTACTGTTCGCGCTCATATCCTGTGCTGCCGTGAGCAGCCCCTCCAGGTTCTTTCCAGTCGATCTCAAACCCGCAGCGAATGAATACGCGCGTGCCGGCGGCCTTGCACCGTTGATGTCGACAGCAGACTTTGAGCTCCGCGTCTGGACCCGCGACTACATGTCCGGGGCGGTCACTGGGTTTGTCGTGTCTGACGGCACGCAGCGTCCATTTGCAAGCGGATCAACTTATGATCAAGGAAAGTTGCTCGTTAAAGCAGCGAACCTAGGACCCAGGAAACCGGCGCCCGATCTGGTTCGCCTGAAAGAGCTTGTTGAGGCCTTGAAGGCTTACAACGGAAAAGCTGTGTCGTGCGGTGTTTTGGATGGCGCATCGGTTCTAGTGGACGCGGTTGTGCAAGGCCAGGTAGTTACCGTCAAAGTCGACAATCCAAGATCTTGTTCTGACAAGGCATCTAAGACCGTGGTAGCTCTTCTCGATACACTTCGGCACTGAAACAGGTAAACGTCAGCCTGCTTTGGCAGTCCCTGAGGTATCCGCCGCACGGGCTGCCTATCGGCTCCCTTTTGAGGTTCAAGTTGCATCGACCGGTTGAGGCCGCCACCCGGAGCGGACCTAAAGACATGGGGGGTGGTATGCAATTGGCCGATGACCAAACCGACAAGAGGGCTCTGTCCACGCTCGGCGCAGAGGCGGTTGGGCCCCCGGCGGGACCCGTCGTCTCCGCGGTCAGCAAATTGCCAGAACTGTGCAAGCCGCACGCCCCGGCGGCCGCGCACGCTGCATCGTCCGCGGCGGCGTATGACGCCTCGCGTCCCATCCACGACACACGGACCGAAACGTGGAGGCGATATGTTCAAGCATTCGTGGATAGGCCTGATGGTCGCGCTGTGGCTCTGCGCGGGCACGGCGTTGGCGACCACCGGCACCACAAACCTGTTTGACCGGCAGATGTGGCCCTGGCAACCGGCGCCGCCGGCCGAACAGATGCCGCTCTGGCCCGACGGTCTGAAGATCGCGCCACCTTCCATGCCGGGCGAAGAGGACTTCGGCACCAGCACGCAACCACTCGCCGGTCTGCCGGTCACCATGGTCGAGCACGTGTCGCGCCCGACCATGACCATCTATCCGGCCAAAGGGGAGAACACCGGCGCGGCCGTGGTGGTGTTTCCGGGCGGCGGCTATCGCGTTCTCGCGATCAATCTGGAAGGCACCGAGATCTGCGACTGGCTCACCTCGCGCGGCATCACCTGCGTGCTGCTGAAATACCGCGTGCCTGGCTCCGGCCCGTATTACAACGACGAGTGCAATTGCGCGAAGCGGCCCGCCGTGCCCATGGCTCTACAGGATGCGCAGCGCGCCATCGCCTTGCTGCGCCAGCGCGCGGCAAGCCTTGGTGTCGACCCGCACAAGGTCGGCGTCATCGGCTTCTCCGCAGGCGGACGCATGGTTGCCGACGTAAGCAATCACGCGGCGCTCAGCTACAAACCGGTGGATGACGCGGACAAGCAGAGCGTCCGCCCCGATTTCGCCATGGCGCTCTATCCGGGCCATCTGTGGAACGGCAAGAGCATCACGCTGAGGTCAGACGTGAAGATCGACGCTCGTTGTCCCCCGACGTTCATCGTGCAGGCCGGCAATGATCCCGTCGACGATGTGCGTGAATCGGTGACCTATTACGTCGCGCTACAGCAGGCGGGTATTCCCGCGGAGATCCACTTGTACGCCGAAGGCGGTCATGCCTTTGGCGTGCGGCCCACACCGAAACCGATCACCCGCTGGATCACGCTGGCGGAGGCATGGATGGCCAACCTCGGTGTCATTCCGGCCAGGCCGTAGTACTCCGGCCAACGCTGTCACCGCACTAAGGGCAGGAATAGCTTCGCTTTCAACCTGAGCATTGGTGGTCGGGCTCGGGGTGTTGGCGGGGCAATCACGCTATAAGCGGAATGTCTGCTTCCGGCCCGCAGCGGACCTCATGGACTGATCTTGTCACTTCGGAGCCATTATGGATGTTCGAACACTCGGTACAAATGACCTCGACCTGATTTGTCGGCACCGCGAAGAGATGTTTCGGGATGCGGGTAGAAGCGATGACGTGTTGAGGCTTATGACCGAGCATTTCCGCGAATGGGCTAGACCACGTTTGTTGGATGGATCCTATTTTGGCTATCTCATGCTGGACGATGGTGCGCCTGTCGCTGGAATCGGCCTGATGCTCATCGACTGGCCGCCTCATCCCGAGCATCCGACGCATGAAAAACGCGGATACGTCCTTAACGTCTTTGTTGAGCCAGACCACAGGAGGCGTGGATTGGCCGGTGAGCTGATGAAGCTGGCCGAAGCGGAGTTCGTCAGGCGCGAGGTTCGCTATGCCGTCCTGCATGCAACGGAGAAGGGCAAGCCGCTATATGAGAGGTTGGGTTGGAACGGCACTACGGAAATGGCAAAAGCGTTGCCTTTATAACGTCCGCCACCCAAAGCGGACATGCCGGGAAGCATCACATAGGACAGGCAATGCCGGACTAAAAGTCGATGGACGAAACTCGGAAATGGAATGCAGAGGTTGATGTTGCGCTCCCATCCGGAGGCGTTGTCGATCAATCGCTCTATCTGCGGCTCTTGGAGGCCTACCGGTATGACGCTGCCTCGACTGTTGGCTGGGTCGAAGCCAAGATGAGAGTGTTACTGAACCGAGTGAAACAAGGAAAAGGGCTTAGCTTGTTTGCTCCATCACTACAGGAGCAAAAGCCAGTTCGGAGCGAGCTAGAGCTCCGATCCTGGATTGGCGAGAATTTCCCCGGGCTGAGCGTGTAGCAAGATCCGCTTCCGGCCCGAACCAGACGGTCGAGATTTTCCGATCGATTGACCGGTGTACCTTGCAAGCTGACGCACCATAGCGAGGGTGAAGGCGGGCTCGCTAGCGCTCAACGCTGTCAGCCAAACGCTGTGCAAAGCCCTTGATCGCTTCGATGATCGGTGCCGTCTCGCCTAGCCACCACCAATGCGCGGTACCGGGCAATTCAAGCCACTGGGCGCCGGAAATGGCGGTCGCGACGTGGCGGCCGGCGTCGACGCGCACGGCGCGGTCGCCCGTTCGATGCATGACAAGCGTCGGCACGCGCACCTGCGGCAGCAGGGCGCGTACATCGCTCAGCGCAAGCGTGCGTAGGACAGCGTGCATGCAGCGCGGGCTGGAGCCGAGGCGGAGCATGCGCGCCCACCAGCGCTGCACCAGCGGATCGTTCGCGTGGTCTGGCGCGAAGGTGCCGATTGCTGCGGGCCGCCCCCATTGCGCGACGAGCGCATCGAGCCAACGCTCATAGCGCTCGGCGGTCAGTGCCCACGGATAGTCGTGCGTCGCAGTACCACGCGCAAGCGTGGCCCAGAGGGCCAGCCCCGCGACGCGCTCTGGATGCTCGACCGCGAGCCGAATCGCGATCGACCCGCCTTCGGACACCGCGAACACGAGCGCGCGTCGGCTGCCCGCCGCATCGAGTACCGCCAGCGCGTCCGCGCTGCTCACCGACGTATCGGCGGGATCGACGGTGCGATCGGAGAGCCCGACACCGCGCCGGTCGTAGAGGATGAGCCGAAAGTCGCGTGCAAGTTCGCGGAAGAAGGCCGCGGGCCCGCCAGGCTCCCAAGCCTGCTCCAGGTTCGAGACGAAGCCGCTGATAAGGAGCACATCGAGCGGACCGGCGCCATGCACTTGATAAGCGAGATGAACGTCACCGCTGCGCGTGAACCGCACCGTCGCCGGCGCGGGCGGGTTGTCGGCAAGCGTCATTGTGGCCGCGTCGCGCACGCCTATCTCATCGGCGACCTGGAGCGTTTCGGCTTCCGGTTCGACACCGAGCTCGTCGTGCAGGACCTGCCGGCATCGCTGGAACTGCTGCAACGCTGCGCGGGGTTGGCCGACGGCGGCATACAGCCGGATGAGTCGGCGCTGCGCAGCTTCATTGAGCGAATCGATCGCTACAAGGTCTTGCGCATGGTGGAGCGCACGCTCGTGCTGCTGTGCGCCTTCGAGCCGCGTGATGAGTTGCGCCAGCGCTTGCTCGCGCGCCTGGCGAAGAGATTCGCGCTGTCGTTGCAGCCACGCGGACAGCTCGTCGCATTCGTCGAGCTCCAACCCCTCCGCGAACTCGGCGGCGGCCAAACGCGCCGCGTGCTCAAGAGCGGCGAGGCTCTCCTCGGTCGCGTCCTCGGTCGAGCGATACAATCCTTGCGCCAAGGAGCTGCGCAGTGAAGCCAGATCGGTGGTGGCACACACATCGTTCGCGAGCGCGACGGTTTGACGATCAGTGACAAGCGCGCTGTGCCCCACGTGGCTCGACAACTCGTGCAACAACCGGCGCATGCGCCCGCGCGCATCAACGTCGCCGGCATCTGGCCAGAGCATTGCAGCGAGGCGGGCGCGACTCATCGGGCGCGCCTCGGCGGCGAGCAAAGCGAGAAGCGCCTGCTCGCGCCGTGCGCCCGGTTCGAACGCTCCCGATTCGCGCTCGAGCCGCACCGGCCCGAGGACGCGAAGCGCGAGATTTGCCGCCACCTCAAAGCTCATACAACGACCTACTCGAGACATTCGACTTTGGCTCGGTGCAATTGCGCGCGCACCCAAGCGGTGATTTCAGCGACCACCTCGTCCGGACTCCGCGCCCAGGAAAAGTGACGCCGCCACGGCGCATCGGCCACAACGCCGTCGATCTGCCGACGCTCGATCGCGCAGGATGCGAGCTTCGCAAGCAGCTCGGTCGCCGCGCCCGTCGGCGCCACGGGATCGGCACGAATTTCGACCGACAGCACGGGCAACGCGATGCCATTCAGCGCCTCCTCGTAGTCAATTCTACTGCCTGCACAGCGATACCGGCCGGTGCAGGCGTTGTAACTCCAATCGGCCATCAATCGACGCGGCTGATCGCCGCCGAAGCCCAGCAGCCTGCCCGGGTACCAGGGCAGCAACGCAGCCAGGACGCGGACGGTCTGCACCACGATGCCCGCGCGCCATCGCGATGCCTTTGGCCACACGCGATAGTGGGCGGTGCCGCTCGCCACCAGGATCAAACCCGCCAGGCAGGGCGCCGAGTGCGCTGCCGCGAGGCTGCCGAGCTGACCGCCCAGACTATGGCCGACGAGATAAATGGGTTGACCGGGAAACTGCCCGGCGATTGCGGCGATCAACGACGGAATGTCTTGGGTGACGATTTCCTGATAGCCGAATCGAGCGCCACGTCGTGCGAGCGCCGCGCTTTCGCCCTGTCCGCGCAGATCGGTCAGCACCGCCGCGCCCGCGGCAGCTTGCGCAAGCGCTTCCGCGAACGGCGTATAGAAGCTCGCGGCGACACCCATCGCCGGTAGGCAGACGAACACCGGCGCGTGCGCGCGCGGCCGAGAATGATTGAAGATGACTACAAGCGTCGTCTCATCGTCATCAGCGAACAATGTTCCGCTGGGATCGAAGATCGTCATGACCGGCTCCAGGTTCTACAAGGAGCCGTGAGCGTAGCGAGGGAGCGTCCGCTGAACGTCCGCTAGCAGCTCTGGGGGGCGTGGAGCCGGTCGAATCGGCCCAGGGGATCGGGCTGCTTGGTGCAGCGTGTCGTGGAAGTGGCCTTTGGTGATTCGGCACTACGACGCAAACCTATATCGGGCGGCGCTTCGGACCAGTCATTCTCGACGTGGCTTTCTGAGCCGTCGATGGCAACTCGTGGCCGATAGCGGTCATAGGTGCGCGCGCGGGACGGCAGAGCTGGTGCTGGTGTCAGCTTCCGACCCATAGCGACCCATAGTGGACCTTACCGATGTTCGCAGGTAGGCAAAGCCAGCGCCGAGTTCAGACGTCGCCGGAATAGTGGTCATCCGTGGCCGGAATCCGCAGCGTAGCGCCCCAGCTAGGGCTTAAGGGCATCCCAACCCCCCCGTTAAAGGCCCCTCGAACTGCCCTCAATCAGGCGGCCAGACGGTGCTCGTAGTAGGGCCGGTCCGGTCGTCCAGAATGGCGTGCAGGGCGGCCAGATTGTTCGGGTCATCGTCTCGGCGCCTCGCGGTATAGCCGCGGTGCCTAACCTTGGGCCGCCAGCCAATAGACCGGCAATGCCTTCCAAGCTTGTATCCAACACACTGCTGCGAGCTCGTCAGGCGCTTTCTTTGGGCCACGTTTCTTTGAGCTAGCAAAGAAAGGTGGCTCGGCTGCCGGCAGGCGGTCGAAACGCCCGCGGCGTCCCACGGGGACTTCCTTCGGTCGTAAGCGGCAAGCTAGCCGCAACACCGCCATCCTGGCGATCACCCCGAAGCCCAATGCCGCAATCAACACGCATACGGACCAGAACTCCAAAAGGACTCCAAACAAGCTCTAAGGAGATCGCGGAGAAGCCATTGCACCATCGACAAGGCCAGCTACCTTCAGCTCTTCTCGGGCAGACGCCAGGTCGTGCTGCATCGTCGGCGAGGCCAGCATGTCGGCGGCCAGGGCCTGTCCGAATTCACGCCCCGCGTAAATGTCCTGCAACGTATGCACGCCCTTCACAACACGCCGCCAGCCAATATCGCGTGCGTGTTGCATCAGTGCATCGGCATTCTGCGGAAACAGCTGGGCCAGCAACAGCGCATCCACCGTGGCGCGGCTGGAGTGCCCGCTGGGATAACCGAAGCTCTTCTTGCTGGCTTCGGCCGGGTTCATGGCACAGGCCGAGGCGGGCGGACAAGGGCGCAGGCGTTTCCAGTGCTTCTTAGACAGGTCGACCGCTTCCTTCGTTTCATGCTCGGCCTCCTTGAACAGCGCGACGACGTGCGGAAGTTTGTCCGCGCGGAACGCTGGGCCGATCACGGTGGAGAACGCAAAAGCGTCGAACTTCTCTTCCTGTTCAGCCTGGGAGAAATCCTGCGGCGAGCGGTCGGCAAAGGCGCGGTCGGCGGTGGCGCGGTCGGCAAGGTCTTCCGCGCTGCCGGGCAGGCTCGGAGGCGGAAGCGCGGCCATGGCGCTATTGACCTGCGCGGGGCTCAGATAGATGTCGGCATTGTGTGCGCTGGCGGCGCACGCGACGGCCGGTGCGAGCAGCAGGGCGGCCACGCGTGCGGCAATGAGATTGGGCTTCATGATCATGCGTTCCTTCACTCGATCACAGGCCCAGCGACACGGAGGCAAACCAGCTGCGGCCCGGCAGCACGTAGTACGAACCCACGTTGCCGCTCACCGAGTTGATGACGAGGTTGTGGGCGTCGAACAGGTTGTCCAGCTGCAGGCGCACCTTGTAACTCTTGATCACCGAGCCAGTGAGGTTCTGGCCGTAGCCCACGCTCATCGCCGCCTGCCAGTAGCCGCCAGTGCCCATGGTCGAAGTCACCGACGAGGCCACATCAGGATTGAAGCTGGAGTTGTAGGCTTTTTGGCTGCCCACGTACTTGTCGTACAGCGAGGAGAAGAAGCCGTTCTGCTCATACAGCACGCCGACCGCCGCCGTGCGATTGGGCACGTTGGGCAGGTCGAGCTGCGAACCCTTGAAGGTCGCGTCCTGCAGGGAGCCGTTGGCGAACACGCTGGTACCGCCGCCCACGTAGTAGGTCAGCTCACCTTCGATGCCCTTGATGTACGCGCCCCTGGCGAGGTAGTACACCGGATCGGTAGTGCCAGGCACGGTGGTGGAGAAAGCGTAGTTCTTGAAGTTGATGAAATAGACGTCCGCGTCGGCATTGAAGCGATCGGTCTTGTAGACCGTGCCGAACTGGTAGTTCATGGTCTGCTCGGGCTGCGCCTTGTTGAGCGTCGGATCCGGCACGTAGAACTCGTTGAGGTTCGGCGTGAGGAAACCCTGTGCGGCCGTGGCGTAAATGCTCCAGTCGTCGCGCAGCAGATAGTTGGCGGAAAGATAGCCGAGCGTCTTGTTCCAGCTCTGGCTGTAGTACAGCGGCGTCTTGGTGGTCTGGTTGATTGGCGCCTCGATGTCACGGGTGACGTCGAAGTACTTCACGCCAGGCGTGATGCTCAGACCGTCGGTGGGATACCACTCGTATTCGGCGTAGAGCTGGCTGGTGTGCAGCTGATCCTTCATGGTGTACTTGTACGGACCGCTGTAGACACCCTTGCTGTTGAAGCTGCCATACAGGGGCTGGCCGGCCTTGACGTCAATGGCACCGTCGCGGGCGTAGTCGATGGCGATGCTGCTGCGCTGGTTGTTGATGTACTCATACCAGCCGCCGGTGCGGAACTGGCCGTTGTCATCGGCGTGCACGAGCTGGAACGTGTCGCCCCACGCACGATAGTTGTTGATCTTGACGTAGCCACCCATGCTGGTCTTCGACGTCTTGGTGCCGACGTACGGACTCTCGTGGCTGGTGTTGTCATAGGCGTAGGTGTAGACCTTGTTGTCCAGCGACCACGTTTCCGACAGCGCGCTGTGCACGCCGAGGTATTCCAGGTCGGTCTGCTTGGTCTGGAAGTTGTAGCAGGCGCAGTTGGTGCTGGTGCGGTCTTGGTTGAGGCCAAAGTTGCTTCCCAGCTGCGCGATCTGCTGCAGGGTCAGCGAGCTCAGGTTCGGATTGTTGAACCGAATGTAGTTGTAGTTGCTGAGGAAGGTGATCTCGGTGCTGGTGCCGATGGGCTGCACATATTTGATGTAGCCCGTCTTGCGCGAGCTGTCGCCATCGGTCTTGGCGGTGTTCGTGCTGATGTATTGCGCGCTGGCGATGAACTTGCCGCCGCCGAGATCATCGAGCTTGCCGGAGTTCACCTCCAGATGGGTAAGCGAGGTGTCGTAGCTGCCAAAGCTCTGCGTCGGGATGAACGCGAACGTATCCGTCGGGTCCTTCGAACTCAAGGCCACGGTGCCGCCGAAGGTGGCCTGGCCGATGGTGCTGGCGTTGCCGGGGCCGCGATCGACCAACACCTGGCCGATCATCTTGGCCGGGAAGTAGCTGCTGGTGTGATGGCTGAAATCGTTGGTGTCGCCAAACGGGATGCCGTCATAGGTGACGTTGTATTGGTTGTCGTTGAAACCGCGCAGCGTCATCTGCTTGGACTCGCCAAGGCCGGGGCCTGCGGGGCTCACGTTGGTCACGTTCGGCGCGATGGCGGCGATGGTCGCGTAGTCGGCCGTGGGAGCGACGTGGTTGCTGATCCAGTCCAGGCCGATCACCGACTGTGGCTGGGTGATGTTTAGATCGGCCTGGGTCGGTGCCTGCGTCAGCGCCGAGTTGGCGACCGTGCCTTGAACTTCCACTTCCTCAAGCTGCTTGGGCGGCTTGAGCGCATTGGGATTGGGCTTGCCGGGCGACGCTTCCGCGGGTGTCGCGCTGGTATCGGCATCGGTGGCGTGCAGCGGAACGCTCAGGCACAGGCCGGCAAGCATCACCAGGCCAAGCGGCGCACGCCACTGACGGATACCGAGGGAAATCGGGCGCAAGGCGAGGAACGGCGCGGGCGCGCGCCGGCTGGATGAGGTAGACATGGCGGCCTGTGTAGTGGCTGGAATCAGCGCACTAGCGTGGGATCGCCGTTTGACAGTTCTGTTGCACGAGGGTGATGCACGCAGGCCGTTTGCTTAGGCCTGTCTTAGCGCGAGCTTGGCGTTGTCGAGGTGGGAGCGACCAGGCGCGCGGCCGGGGGCGCTATTTCACCGGCTCGGCCAGCGGCTTGCCCTTGTCGACAATCCAGGTGGAAAGCGCTGTGCCGCCGTCGCTGCCAGGCGCGGCGGCGAGGCTGTGCACGGCGCCGCGGACGTTGAAGAAATGATCGCCGGCCTTGAGCACCTGATCCGGCTGCCCGCGGGTCTTCAGCACGAGGTTGCCCTTGAGGACATAGCCCGATTCGTCGCCATCGTGCGTATGCCAGCCGATGACGGTACCGGCCGGCAGCTCGGCCGTGCCGATGACGATCTCTTTGCCGGGCACGCCGCTCTGGTCATGCTTGTCGAGGATGGTGCGCTTGGGTTGCGCATCCTGGGCGTAAGTACCCGCACACAGCGCCATGGCAGCGAACATGGCAGTAATCACGACCCATCGATTGCGCATGACGGCTTCCTCGATGCAGACCAACGATTGCGGCGCATCTTGCACGCGGCTTCGTTACAGCGACGCGAAACCGCAAATGTTGCCGGGCGCTTCGAAAATCATGACTTACCATGTCCGTCTTCATTGCCAGTCGCATGGAGCCTCATGAAAGACACTTCCTCGCCGATACGCGTGGCATTGATCGGCTACGGTTACGCCGGCAAGACCTTCCACGCACCGTTGATCCGGAGCGTGCCCGGACTCGAACTTGCCGTGGTGGTATCGCGCGATGCAAGCAAGGTGCATGCGGATCTACCTGACGTCGACGTGGTGGCCAACGCGGACGCGGTCATGGCCGACCCGCGCGTGGAACTGGTAGTGATCGCATCACCCAACGACACCCACGCGCCGCTGGCGCGCGCTGCGCTTGAGGCCAGCAAGCATGTGGTGGTGGACAAACCCTTTGCGCTCGACGTGGCTCAGGCGCGCGAACTGGCGGCCGTTGCTACGCGGCAAGGGCGCGCGCTTTCGGTGTTCCAGAACCGTCGCTGGGACAGTGATTTTCTCGGCGTGCGACACGCACTCGCACAGGGCCTGCTGGGCGAGGTGATGCACTTCGAATCGCATATCGACCGCTTCCGTCCGCAGGTGCGTGCGCGCTGGCGGGAGCAGCAAGGTCCGGGCAGCGGGCTGTGGTACGACCTGGGGCCGCATCTGGTGGATCAGGCCTTGCTGCTGTTCGGTTTGCCCGGGCACGTGATGGCCAGCATGGCGATCCAGCGCGAGGGCGGCGAGTCGACGGACTGGGCGCACGTGGTGCTGGAATACGGTGCGCGCCGCGTGATTCTGCACGCCAGCATGTTGGTGGCGGGCGGCAGCCCGCGCTTCACCCTGCACGGTACGCGCGGAAGCCTGATCAAGCCGCAGGCCGACCGTCAGGAGGCGCAGTTGTTGGCCGGCATGCGACCGGGCGAGGTGGGCTGGGGCGAAGACCTCGATGCCATGTTGTTCCACGATGGCAGCGGAACGGTGTTGCACGTGCCGGTGCCCGCAGGCGACCAGCGCCAGTACTACATGGCATTGCGAGACGCGGTGTGGGGGCGTGGCATCAATCCCGTATCGCAGTGGCAGGCGGTGACGGTCATGGCGGTGCTGGAGGCGGCCATGGAGTCGGCATCGAGTGGGCGCGCTGTCACCCTTGCGCTGTCCGATGACGAACGCGGCGCCTGGCAGGCCGGCGCATAAGAAGAAAAGGCCCCCTTTCGGGGGCCTGCGGGCCGGAGCTAGGGGGGCGATCGGCCCAGAATGTCGGACATCCGTGGGAATGCCCGACGGACATAGGCTGCCGGAGCGTAGATGTGTTCGCTGTAAGCCTAGACCTACCCGCCAGGTAGGTTCGCGGAGCGTTCCATGTCGGCCCGGCGAGGATCGTCTGCGATTTCACCTATTGACCACGCAAACTGCCGTCGCCGATGCCCAGACAAAGGCGGACAGGCCACGGAAGGAAGCTCCTGCGCGGCGAAGGTTCGCGCGAGCGGGTTTCGCGTTCGGGCCGGGGCGGCAAGTTCTTCAGCCGCTGCACCAGTTTCAGGTCGGCGATGTGGCCGTGCAGGAACAGCAGGTCAGTCCATAGCGAGCTCATGGAACCTCCAGTACGCAAGGGAAGAATCAGTCGACGGTGTCGCCGGTCAGTGGCGTGTCCCGCATCGAGCGCCGCTGAATGAACGTGCGGTACCAGGCGGACAATTGCGGACGGCCGTGCTCAAAGTCAGGCAGCTCGCGGAAGGCTAGCCAGTCAAGCGCCGTGGCCAATGCGATCTGGCCGATGTCGAGGCGTTCCATGTCGACCGAATCAGCCCATTCGCGCTCGAGGAAGTCATAGGAAGCCACCAGCTTGTCGATCTGTCCGTCGCGCATGGTGGCATAGCGATAGGGCTCCGGTCGCCTCACGGTTTCGTGGCGCACGGCAATGCCGGCCTCGCACAAACCTTGCGCCAGCGCTTGCAGGCGCAGGGCAAGCCACCGCGCACGCGGTTCGTCCGGGATGAAGCGGGGGCCGTTGTGCAGGCCGTCGAGGTATTCGCAGATCACGTTGGAATCGAACAAGGCAGCGCCGTCGTCGAGCAGCAGCACCGGCACCTTGCCCAGCGGATTGACGCGGAATACGTCCTCGTTGCGCCAGGTCGGGCTGGTTTCGTGGTGCACCACCTCCAGCCGATCGGCGATGCCGGCCTCGTGGGCCATCACCAGTACCTTGCGGGCGTAGGGCGAGTGGGTCTGGTAGAGGAGTTTCATGCGTGATCGCTGCGGGAGGATGCACGCATTCTGACGGCAACATGTGCGGCTGAGCTGCGTAATGGCAGCTCTTTTCGTTGCCATGCCGCATATTTTGGCCTATCAATGCGGCATGGCTACCGACTATGAACTGGACGATTTCGACCGTGAGATTTTGCGTCGCGTACAGCGCGATGCGCGCACCACCGGTGAAGATATCGGCGCGCAGATCGGCCTTTCCGCGGCAGCCGTGCAACGTCGGCTAAAGCAGTTGCGCAAGTTGGGCGTGATCACCGCTGAAGTGGCCGTGGTGAATCCGGCGTCGGTGGGACAGATGATGGCCTTTATCGTGGGCGTGGAGATGGAGCGCGAGCGGGCGGACATGCTCGACACCTTCCGTCATGCCGCCCGCAACGATCCCAATGTGCAGCAGTGCTACTACGTGACGGGCGAGTCCGACTTCGTACTGATCGTCACCGCCAAGGACATGGACGACTTCGAGGCATTCACGCGGCGGCTGTTGTTCGACAACGCCAACATCCGCCGCTTCACCACCAACGTGGTGATGGCGCGCGACAAGGTGGGAAGCGTGGTGCCTATCTAAAAAAGCCGCGCGGCTTCACGAGAAACCGCGCGGCCAGGGACCGGACAAAACCGGTCAGACGTTGACCATGTGCATCATGGCTTCGGCGTATCGGGGGCCGGCCGCAGCATCAGGCGGGAACACCGCGTCGATCGCCCTCAGCTCGTCCGCGCTGAGCGCCACATCAAGACCGCCAAGGTTTTCGTCCAGACGATCGCGACGTTTGGTGCCCGGAATGGCCACCGCGTTCTTGTCCTGTGCCAGCACCCAGGCGAGCGCAAGTTGAGCCGGCGTGCAGCCCTTGTCGGCGGCGAGCGCCCTCACCTTGTCGACCAGTTCCAGGTTGCGGAAGAAGTTCTCGCCCTGGAAGCGCGGGTTGTTGCGGCGATAGTCGTCGGCATCGAAATCCTCCGGACTGGCGAATGCGCCGGTGAGGAAGCCGCGACCCAGCGGCGAATAGGCCACCACGCTGGTACCCAGCTTGCGGCAGGCCTCGAGCATGCCGTTCTCCTGCGGGTCGCGTGTCCACAGCGAGAACTCCACCTGCAGCGCGGCGATGGGGTGCACCTTGAAAGCACGTTCGAGCGTGGCGCCGGAGGCTTCGGAAAGACCCAGGTAGCGCACCTTGCCGGCTTTCACCAAATCGGCCATGGCGCCCACGGTTTCCTCGATCGGCACGTTGGTGTCCACGCGGTGCTGGTAGTACAGGTCGATGTGGTCGAGCCCCAGGCGCTTGAGGCTGGCGTCGCAGGAGGCGCGCACGTACTCGGGGCTGCCGTTTACGCCACGTTTGGACGGATTGTTGGGGTCGCGCACGATGCCGAACTTGGTCGCCACGAAGGCCTGATCGCGACGGTTATGGATGGCCTTGCCCACCAGTTCCTCGTTGATGTACGGGCCGTACATGTCAGCGGTGTCGAGCAGGTTGATGCCGCGTTCCAGCGCGTGGTGGATGGTGGCGATGGACTCGGCATCGTTGCGCGTGCCGTAGAAGTCGCTCATGCCCATGCAGCCGAGGCCGAGGGCGGAGACGGAGGGACCATTCTTGCCGAGCTGACGCATTTGCATGGGGGTGTCCTGGGCGGAGTGGGAAAGGCAGAACCGCATTCTTCGCGCTTACGGCCTGGCGATAAATACTCAATAATGACCATGTCTGTTGTCGAAATGGCCAACAATCATGGATCGTCTGCAAGCCATGCGAGTGTTTACGCGCATTGTCGAGCTGGGTAGTTTCACCCGCGCCGCCGACGACCTGAGCCTGCCGCGCGCCACGCTCACCCACACCATCAAGCGACTGGAGGAACGAGTCGGCGCGCACCTGTTGCAGCGGACCACGCGCCGCGTGCGACCGACCCGCGACGGCGAGGTTTATTACAACCACTGCGTGCGCCTGCTAGCCGACCTCGACGCGGTGGAGGCGGATTTTCGTGAAGCCGCCGTGGTGCCCAAGGGCAAGCTGCGTATCGACCTGGCCTCCTCGCTCGCGCGCAAGGTGTTGATACCGGCGCTGCCGAAATTTTTTGCCCGCTATCCGCAGATCGAACTGGATATCGGCACCAGCGACCGTTTCGTCGACCTGGTGCAGGAAGGCGTCGATTGCGTGCTGCGTGCTGGCGAACTGGCGGATTCGACGATGGTTGGCCGTCGCGTCGCCACGCTGTCCCAGGTCACCGTGGCCAGCAAGGACTATGTACGCCGACATGGCCACCCGCAGACACTGGCCGATCTGCAAAACGGCCACATCGCGGTGAATTGGGCGTCGCCAACCACGCGACGACTGACACCGCTCGAATTCATGGCGGGCAGGAAGATGCACGAGGTCAGCTTGCCGTCTCACGTGACCGTCAGTGGTGTCGAGGCTTACCTCAGTTGTTGCGAAGCGGGGTTGGGCATCGCGCAGTTTCCGCGTTATGGCATCGCCGAAGAGCTTGCGCGCGGAAGGCTGGTGGAGCTCCTGCCATCGTTGCCAGCGCCAGCGCTGCCCGTCACCGTGCTCTATCAGTCGCAGCGACAGTTGCCGCTGCGATTGCGCGTATTCATCGACTGGGTCGCGGAAGTGGTCGGTACGATTCCTTGAGGGTCACCCGGCCGTGCTAGCGGTTGAGCTGGGATAGCGCTTCGCGCAAGGGTGCCACGGAGACCCTGACTATGCCGCTCAGCGGCGTGTCCAGTTCCAGGATCACGAAGATGGCACCGGCTGCCGACAACGCGCAGAGCAAGAAGAACACCACCACGGTGCCGTTGTGCGGCGCGAACAGCCCGAACGCACAGAAGATGACGCATAGCCACGCCACCAGCGCGATCAACAATGGCCCGGGAATCGTGCCCTGGTTCTGCATCAGTGCCAGCCAGTGCGCGGCGAAGGCCTCATCGACAATGTCCAGCGCACGGTCGCGCAGCTGTCGATGTTCCGCATCGATGGGTGTGAGCTGCGCGAGTTGCTGCTGGAACCCTTTGACGACGTGGCCAAGTAACTGCGTGTTGTCCCGCGTCGCCAGCTTGGAGGAGTCGCCCGACGCGACAATATCGACCCACTGGCCGTAGCTGCGTTTGAGCAGTGCACGCAGCGGCTGTGCCTCCGGCCCGTACTGCGCCAAAGTGCGGTCGAGCCGGAGGATGTTGATTGCATTGCGTGCCAGGTCGCCGTTCGCCGCATCGAACGAGGCTTTGGCCGTCGAGATCAGGAGACCCAGCACCAGCGCCGTGATGGTGGCGATGAGGCCGGTGGCCAGCTTGATCGAACTGGCCGATTCCTCGACGAGATGATGCGAGGGCAGGCGCGTGCTCGCGAACATCCCGAGCAACGCGCAGCCGGACAAGCTGCCAAAGGCCACCAGGAAGATCAGCAGATGCGTCATGGCTTGCCTCCCGCCGACACATGGCCGGCGCGATGATCACTCGAACCACGCCGGCCGCTTGCTGATGCCACCCTCGGTGCGCAGCGCACTCGCATCCATCAGCTTGCCGTCCATCATCACCACTTCGGTATGGCGAAGGTCGCCGATGTTCACCGCCGGGTTGCCTTCGACCAGCACCAGGTCGGCCGCCTTGCCCACCTGGATGCTACCGGTGCGCTGGTCCGCGCCCACCAGATGAGCCGTGGCGATGGTGGCGCTGGCCAGTGCTTCGGCATTGGTGAAGCCGGCCTGCACGTACAGTTCCAGTTCGCGCACCAGTTCCAGTCCACTGCCATCGGTACCGGCCACGATCGGCACGCCCGCTTTGTGCATGGCGCCGACCAGCGCCTGCAGCTTGGCGAAGCTGGCGCGGTAGTCAGCGCGGGTGAGGTCCTTGGGCACGGTGAAGCCGCCTTGGCGGAAACCGCGTTCCACGGCCGGCGGCAAAGTACCCACGAACGGCGCATAGGCCGGCGAGAGGTCGCCGTTCTCCGGCACGTACAGGCTCTCGGCTATGACCAGTGTCGGGTCGGAAGTGATCTTGCGC
The DNA here is from genome assembly GCF_057787755.1 of Dyella sp. OK584. NCBI lineage: Bacteria > Pseudomonadati > Pseudomonadota > Gammaproteobacteria > Lysobacterales > Rhodanobacteraceae > Dyella > Dyella sp. OK584. The sequence goes on along the minus strand of NZ_CM173542.1, from coordinate 765,708 downwards.
TGGGCCATGGTGGCGATCAGCGATTTCATCGGGTCCTTGTCGAGATCCACATCCTTGGCGTAACGGCCCGGTCCCTCGAAGCGCCCCATGCCGTTGGACGCGTTCACCACGGCATCGGGCATGGCCTGCATCATCACGAAATAGATATGCGTGATTTCGTCGTAGCCATCGGCAATGGCCTCGCTGGCTCGCATGCCGGCGGGCAGGTGGCCGTGCACGTGCAGGCCCAGCTTGTGCGCCTCTGCGGCAGTCGCTTTCACCCAGGCCGGGTTGAACGTGCCGTAGAGCTTGATGGCGCCGAAGCCTTCGGCCTTGGCCTTGTGCACCAGCGCGATGGCTTCTTCCTGCGACGTGGCCACGCTGGCCACCTGCGCCGTGTTGGGGCCCTTACCGTCGATCAGCATCGAGGGATAGACCTTCGGCCCCAACAGCTCGCCCTTGGCACGGCGCGCGGCGCGCGACATGGTCTGCTCATCGATGTTGCCCGGATCGCGCACCGAAGTGATGCCCAGCGACAGCAGCATCGGGCCGCTGGCGTCGTCGGACACGTGCTGGTGCGAATCCCACAGGCCTGGCACCAGTGTCTTGCCATTGCCGTCGATCACTTGTGCCTGCTTCGGTACCTTCACGGATGCGACGGGACCAACCTGGGTGATCACGCCCTTGTCGACCAACACGGTTTGGCCGTCCACAAAGCGTGTGCCATCCACGAAGGCACGCACGTTGGTAAAGGCCACCGGACCGGCCGGTGTCTTTAGCAGCTTGGGCACGATGGCCTTCGCATGCTGTGCCAGCGCTTCGGCTTGTGTCTTCTCCAAAAGCGGCTGGGCCGACTCGTAGCCCACGGGCAGCCAGGACAGGCCGTTGACGAAGGCGAAGAACTTGCCCGCGGCGTCGGCCCAGATGGGCACCGGCGTATTGCTGAGGCCAGTGATCGCATAAGCCGTCACCTGCTTCTTCGCTGCGCCCTCGCCGACTGTGGCGGTGGTCAGCGGCTCGGCATGGGCCTGGCCGCCAGGTAGCAGTGCAAGCGAATGGTCGGGCGAGGCCAGCAGCTTTTCGACCAGGTCGGCATTGAGATCCATCGGGCCGCCGAAGGCCACGTACTCGGCTGGCGCGCGATACGGCGCCGAGCCCGCATCCACCGGGCTCTTCCAGTTGGCTGTGCCACTTTTCACCGCGAAGGTTTCCGCCGCATCGCCGTTGGGCGTGTGGCCGCGAATCACCACGTGTTCGAGCATGCCGTCACGGCCGAGCGTGGCGCTGCTGTCCACTTCGGTGACCATGCCGCGCAGCAGCAGGCTGTCGCGTCCCATGCGCATACCATCGGCGGTGATCCAGCGCGCCGAGGTGCCGTGCTTGCCGGCAGTCGACATGATGGTGAAACGTTGCGCGTTGGCGGGCACCGTGGCCAGCTGTTCGGTGGGCTTGGGGGCGGGAGTGTCGGCGAGACAGGGCAGCGCGAGGCACAGGACGAACGCGGCGAGCGGGGCACGCATGGGAAAGCCTCCGTTGGGTTGTCTGCGCGCAGTATCGCTGGCCTGGGGCTCCCCGCCATAGTGCTTGGACGGGGTGCCAAATGGGCTAGATCAGGCCTCCGTTGCCGCCACCATGCATCGCGTTGACGCAGGCGCGACGCCCGCAAGAGGCAGACTGTCGGCATTCGGACTCCGGAGCGATGGCCATGACGTTGGCTCATCCCGCCGTGCTGATCGTCGGCGCCGGTCCCACGGGATTGGCAGCGGCGCTGTTTCTCACGCGACGTGGCGTACCCGTGCGTATCGTCGACTCGGCGCCGCAACCATCCGTGTACTCGAAGGCACTCGCGGTCAACAGCCGAACGCTGGCGTTGTTGCATGACACCGGCGTCGCCGAACGCATCGTGGCCGAAGGCTGGGTGGCGAAGGGCGCCAGCCTGCACGAGCATGATCGCGAGGTGCTGACGCTCGACCTTCAAGCCACACTTGGCGTGCCCAACGCCATGACCGTGCTGCCGCAGGCCCGTACCGAAGCACTGTTGGCGGAGGCGTTGCAGGCGCAGGGCATCATGGTGGAGCGTGGCGTCATCTTCAGGATGCTGTCGCAAGACGCGAACCAGGTGACGTCGATCCTTTCCCACGGCGATGGTCGTCACGAGCAAGTGCATAGCGCGCTGCTGTTTGGCGCGGACGGTGCGCGTAGCGCCACGCGTGCGGCGCTTGGCCTGGAGTTCCGCGGTAGCAGCCTGGACGAGCCATGGTTGCTGTGGGATATCGGGATGCAAACGCTGCTCGATCCCTGGCGCGCCCACGTATGGTTCGAACCGGATGGATTCGTCTTTGCTTTGCGGCTAGCCGGTAATGTGTGGCGCGTGATCGGCAGCGGTACCGACCCACTGGCTGCGTTACGCCGATACAGCACGCTGGGAAGCACGAACTGGCAGTCACAGTTCCACATCAGCCATCGAGTTACCGCGCACGCCGGTGTGGGGCGCGTTGCGTTGGGTGGCGACGCGGCGCATATCCATTCGCCGATCGGTGCGCGCGGCATGAACCTGGGCATCGAGGACGCTTACGTCTATGCCGAATGCGCCACCGATGCGCTGGCGGGAAACATGGCGCGCCTGGATGACTACGACGCACTGCGTCATGCCGTGCACCAGGCGGTGGTGCGGCGCATCGGCGCCATCACGCGCATGGTCCACGGGCGTTCACCGTGGTTGCGCTGGTTGCGCGACCACGCCGTGCCAGCGGTCGGGCATCTGGCATTCGCGCGGCAGTTGATGATGCGTACCGTCGGCGGGCTCGACTATCCGGTGAAAACACGTCGGTAGGTGCGTGTTTCCCTCTCCATTTCCCCCTCAAGTCCCTCTGTCGCCTGCCGATAACAGGGAAAGCACGCCATCCGGTTCGGCAGATCCGTGCCGGTTTTGGGTGAGCGCGCTGGCATGGTTTGTTTCCATGCCACCGAAGTAACCGCCCGATGGGATGTCTTACCTGCATGACCGCTCAAAAGCCTCAATCCAAGGGACAGCGCGTGGACTGGAGCGATCCGCGCCTGCAAGCACTCCTGCGCAAATCCGAGCAATGGAAGCTCGACAACCGCGGCGCCTACGCTCCCAAGGATGTGCAGATCCACCTGGGCTGGGGCGCAACCACCGGGCAGCCGGCGGTACTGGTGTGGGAACGCGACCAGGTGATGATGCTGGAGACGCACTTCGCCATTCCGCTGGGCGAGCATGTGCGCGTGGACGAGGCACAGGGCCAAAGCATTCGAAGCATCTGGGGCATCGTGGCCGAGGGGCGCGAAGGCTTCCGCGCCGAAGACCGAGATAACGGTGTGCATCTGCACTGGCTGCATTTGCGCTGATGCTCTACCCCTCTCCCTTTCGGGGAGATGGCAGGGTGAGGGGTCGGGGCTTACGAAAGACCTCTACCTTCCGCTGCAGTGCTTTTCTGTAGGAACGCACCCTGTGCGCGACCGGTGTTACCCCAGCCTTCTCTATCCGTCATCCCTGCGAGAGCGGGGATCCAATAACTCTCGCTCTTGCTTGGCGCTACTGCCAGCTTGCCGCCTACGCGGCGGGCGTTTCGATCGCCTGCCGGCGACGCGGAGCTAGTCCCCGTGGGACGCTCGAGTCACTTTTCTTTTGCTGGCCCAAAAAGAAAAGTAACCCAAAGAAAATGGCCTAAAGGGCGCGTAGCGATGCGCAGGATACAAGCCTGACGGCTGGTGCAAGCCAGATGAGGGACGTGCTACCTCACAGACAGCGGCTACACCGCAATGCGTCAATGCACTGAGGACTTAAAGCAGCGCAGCTTCGCTTCTAGCTCCCTCTCCCCTTAGGGGAGAGGGTTGGGGTGAGGGGTCAATCTTGCGAAAGCACTTCATCGGAGCGGGCTTTGTGGAGGCTCATCCGCAAGCACCCGGAGGCGAAAACGCCGGTCCCGGCGCTAGGATGTAGCGCACAAGCCAAGGAGAACCCCATGCGCCACTGGCTGTTCATGGTCGTGGCCATCGTGACCGAAGTGCTCGGCACGCTGGTGATGAAGTACGGCTTGCATCACGGATCAAAAATCATGGGCCTGACCGTGATGTACGTGATGCTGGTGTTTTCATATACGGCCCTCGCGCTGGCGGTGAAACGCATACCGTTGGCGGTGGCCTATGGCGCCTGGGAGAGCCTCGGCATGGTGCTGATCACGCTATGCAGCGCGTGGCTGTTCGCCGAGAACCTCAATCCGGTCAAGCTGGTCGCCATTGCCTTGATCATCGCGGGCATCGTGTTGCTCGAACGCGGTACCGACGAAGCACCCTCGGGAGATCACCATGCTTCCTGAGTTCCAGCCGATCCATCTGCTTTATCTCGCCATCGCCATCGTGCTGGAAATTGCCGCCAACGTGCTGATGAAGCACTCCCACGGCTTCACCTACAAGCGCCACGCCGTGGCGGCTATCGCCTGCGCCCTGGCGGCATTCACCGCGCTGGCCTACGCCATCGAAGGCATCCAGCTCTCCATCGCCTATGGCGTGTGGGGTGGCGTGGGCCTGATCGCCACCACGGTGCTGGGCATCACCATGTTCGGCGAGCACCTGCGCCGCGATGGCTGGCTGGGGCTGGTGCTGATTACGCTGGGCGTGTGCCTGATGAAGTTTGCTTAGCGTGAGGTCTTATTTTGTTCGTCATCCCAGCGAGGAGCTTTTCAACAGCCGAAGGGCTGGTCAAGCTGGGATCCAGCGTCTTCATCGCCTTGCGGGGACAGTGGATCCCAGCTTTCCGCGGGATGACGACTCTTCAGGCCGTTCTTGGGCCGCCATCGGGACCTCTGGCAGGGGTGCATGCCCCCGCCCGCAACATTAGGATGAACGGTTGAACGGGGCGCCCAACGTGGCGTTTGCAATCGGCTGTTGATCTGGGGAGAACGCATGGTATCGACGACACGCATGTCGCGCCTGATGGGCGCGCTGGTGGTGAGTGCACTTTCGACGGGCGTGGCCGCGCAGGGCAAAACCCTGACCGCCGACGACTATGCCAAGGCCGAACGCTTCGTGGGCTACAACACGACGCCGCTGGTCGATCACGCCGTACAGAGCGTGACCTGGCTGGACAACGACCACTTCTGGTATCTCGACCACGACGCCACGGGCGACCACTACCTGCGCTTCGACACTGCCACCGGCAAGGCAACGTCGGCGTTCGACCACGCGCGCCTCGCTAGCGCGCTAAGCAAGGTGCTGGGCAAGCCGGTGAACGCCAGCAAGCTTGGTCTCGCCAGCTACAGCGTCGCGACCGATGGCCGCCTCGACATCAACCTCAAGGGCAAGCATTACCTCTGCGAGCAGAGGGCTGGCGGGGTTTGCGCTGCCGGCAAGGACGATAACGCCGAAAGCGCAGGCAGCGAGCCCGGCGTGCTCTCGCCGGACAAGCGCAGCGAAGCCTTCGTGCGCGGCTGGAACCTGTGGGTGCGTGACGTTGCCACCAGCAAGGAAACCCAGCTCACCATCGACGGCGTGGAAAACTACGGTTACGCCACCGACAACGCAGGCTGGAAACACTCCAACCACGCCATTGTGGTGTGGTCGCCCGATTCGAAGCAGATCGCCACCTTCCAGCAGGACCAGCGCAAGACCGGTGACATGGTGATCGTCGGCACCAACGTCGGTCATCCCAAAGTGGAGAAGTGGAAGTATCCGCTGGTGGGCGACAAGGACGTGACGATGATCGAGCGTGTCATCGTCGACTTGGGTGGCCGCAAGGTGCTTCGCCTGAAAATGGAGCCTGACCAGCATCGCTCCACCCTGTGCGACGACATCAGCTGCGGTCGCGATGGTGGCTGGGATGACGTGCAGTGGGCGCCGGACGCCAGCTCGCTGGCCTTTGTGTCCTCATCGCGCGATCACAAGCAGGCGTGGTTCCGCGTCGCCGACATTCACACCGGTGAAGTACGCACGGTATTCGACGAGCGCGTGCCCACCTATTACGAGAGCGGCAGCGGCAAGGTCAACTGGCAATATCTGCCGGCTAGCCACGAAGTCGTGTGGTTCAGCGAGCGAAACAACTGGGGCAACCTGTACCTGTACGACCTCGATAGCGGCAAGCTCAAGCACGCCATCACGACCGGCGAGGGCAATGTCACCGAGGTGCTGAAGCTCGATGCGAAGTCGCGCACGCTGTGGTTCCGCGGCGTGGGTCGCGAGCAGGGCGTGGATCCGTACTACCAGCAGTTCTACAAGGTGAGCCTGGATGGTGGCACACCGACGTTGTTGGCCCCCGAGCCAGCCAATCACACCGTCACGCTGTCACCGGATGGACGTCTGTTTGCCGACGCGTACTCCACGCCGACCATGCCCACGGTGACCGTGCTGCGCAGCGCTGATGACGGTCACGTTGTTGGCAGCATCGCGAAGACAGATATCTCGCGCCTGCTTGCGAGCGGCTGGCAAGCGCCGGAGCCGTTCACGGTGAAGGCACGCGACGGCAAGACCGATCTGTACGGCCTGATGTTCAAGCCCACGCATTTCGATCCGAACAAGAAGTATCCGATCATCGACTACGTCTATCCGGGCCCGCAGACTGGCTCGGTGGGTTTGCGCAGCTTCAACGTCGCGCGCGTCGATCACCAGGCGCTGGCTGAGCTGGGCTTCATCGTGGTGGCCATCGACGGCATGGGCACGCCCTGGCGTTCCAAGGCCTTCCACGATGCCTACTTCGGCAACATCGGCGACAACACGCTGCCCGACCAGGTGGCTGGCCTGAAGGAACTTGGCAAGCGCTACACCTGGATCGACATGGATCACGTGGGTATCTGGGGCCACTCGGGCGGCGGCAACGCCACGGCCACGGCGATGTTCCGTTATGCGGACCTGTTCAAGGTGGGCATCGCCGAAAGCGGCAACCACGACAACCGAAACTACGAAGACGACTGGGCAGAGAAGTGGCAGGGCTTGTTGACCACTGACAAGGACGGCAAGGGCAACTACGACGACCAGGCCAACCAGAGCCATGCCGCAGGCCTCAAGGGGCATCTGCTGCTGGCGCACGGCACCATGGACGACAACGTGCCGCCCTACGAAACGCTGCTGGTGGTCGATGCGCTGATCAAGGCCAACAAGGACTTCGACCTGCTGATGATCCCCAATGTGCATCACGGCTATGGTGCTGCCAGCAACTACATGATGCGCAAGCGCTGGGACTACTTCGTGCGTAACCTCGCCGACGACACGCCGCCGAAGGAGTACACCATGAAGCCGCCCAAGGATTGAGCGTGGGGCGTCCTCTCCCTTGATGGTGGGAAGAGGACGTGACGTTTCCGTCCGCTGCCGGGACGCACCCGGTGTGTGAACGCAGCATCACGCCATCGCCGCGCTGCCGATGTATCGCGCACTGGGTGCGCTTCCAAAAAAGAAAGCCGGGGCATGGCTGCTCCGGCTTTCCTTTTTTCATCAGTGCAGGCTGGTTGGCTTGGCGACACCTTTGGCGATGGCTTCGTCGAGCAACTTGTCCATCTGGCCGTCGGCCTGTGTGTTTGCGGAGCGCTGGCGCAGCTCCACGGCGCGCTGCTGGCGTTCAAGCTCGGCTTGCTGGCGTTCGATATCCGCCTGCTGGCGCTCGAAGTCACGATCCTCGTCGGCGTCCCGCTGACGCTCGGCCATGGATTTGATCTGGTTGTCCAGGATGCGCATCTGGTCGTCCAGCTGCCGCACGTCGGCGGCCGATACTCCCGGCTTCGTCTCCAGCACCGCGCGCTGGGATTCGAGCGCGGTACGTTGCGACTCCAGCTGCCCTTGGCGCGCAGCCAGCTCACCCATGCGCGCGGCCACGACACCCTGCCGGCTGGCGAGCCGGCTCTGCGAGCCGGCCAGCCGGGACTGCGCACCGGCGATGCGGGTTTCCATCGCGGCGAGCTCGTGCATGGGTGCATAGGCGGCGCGGGCACGTTCGATGGTGGCGCCATCGCGAATCACATAGGCCTGCTGGCCGCGGCGGAACCACAACAGCGATTCGTTGTTCTTACGCTCCCGCTTGGCTGCGTCGATATCGCGATCGGTGCCGTTCACCAGGATGGTCCCGGCGCCGTTGTCGAACAGCGCAAAGCCATTCTTCGCTTCGCTGTCGATATCGATGTCGACGTGGCGCGCATGCAGGTCGCTGGCGCTCGGCGGGAGCGGCGGCGGCGCCGATGGCAGCGGAGCCCGGGGAGCGGGCGGTGCGGGTGGCGGTGGCGGCGCTGGCGGCGAAGGAGGAAGCGTCATCTCGTTCGGTATGGGCTGAGCTGCCGGCATCGGGCGCGGCGTGGCCACCACCTTGGTCGCCGGCGTGGGCTTGGCCGCTGGAACGGCGGCGGCTGGCTGCACCGGCGTCGCGGGCAGAGCCGCTGACGTCGCCGCGGCAGGTGCGGCAGTGTCGGTGGGGCTGGCGTGATCGGCAGCGGCTTCGGTCACGCGATAGGGCATCAAGCCCGCGGCGGCGACAAGTATCACCAACAGCCAGCCCCTCACGCGCGACATGGGAGCTACATCGTGTTGCAGCATGGTCAGTCGCCTTTTGAGATTGTTGAAGGTGGGCGATGCACCGGCCAGGCCGGCAACGAGCGGATGCGCCACGCCCAGGCGCAGCAGCAGCCGGCCATATGCCTGCGGCGCGGCGTGGTGTTCCCGCACCACCTGTGCATCGCATGCCGCTTCGCGGTTCAGCGCGTACTCGCGCATGGCCCAGCCCACCAGCGGATGAAAGAAGAACAAGCGCTGCGCAATGGCAGGCACCCAGCCCATCCACAGGTCGCCGCGACACAGATGCGTCAACTCGTGCGCCAACGCCAGCGCGGATTCTTCTGCAGACAAGCTCTGTCGTGCGGGAAGCAGCACGATGGAGCGCCACAGGCCGCTCACCTGGGGAGAGCTGATGTCGTGCGATACGCGCAGCGCCGGGCAGCGACGCAAGCCCATGGCGCGTGCCTGTGCGGCGCAGGCCGCCTGCAACGCGTCATCGTCGAGCGGTTGCGAGTGACGCACCACCGCACGGGCCTCACGCCACTGTCGCGCGGCCCGCACAACCTGCACGAGCACGCCGGCCAGCCACAGCGCAAGCAGCACGGACGGCCAGCGCAGTGAACCGGTGGCGTCACCGGTTACTTTCGCTTCGCGGGATGTATCGGCGAGCGCGGTGGGAGCGGCCACGCCGGGCTGTCCAAAGCCGCTGATGCGGTGCTCGCTCGGCGCGGCGAAGGTGGCGGTGGTCGGCGTGTTCGCGAGCGCGATCACAGCCGGAGCGGGAGCGGGCGACAGCAACGGCAACGACACTGGCGTCGACACGACAAGACCCAGCAGCAGCTGCACACTGAGCAACCACCAAAGCATTGAACGTGTTGCTGCGCCAAGCTGCGGTAGCTTTCTGCAGACCAACCACACGAGGCCGATCAGCAGTGTGGCTTGTACGGACGTCCATGCCAGCCGGCTGATGACTTCTTCGGCAAAGGTAGCGAGGGAACTCATCTCAGGTCTCCTTGCGTCGCGACTGTAGTTGCGCCACCAGCGCTTCCAGTTCGGCCAGCTCCGAGTCGCTTACTTGCGCGCTCTCGGACATCCACGCGACGAACGGGGACACCGAGCCGCTCAGCGTCTTCTCCACAAACTGGCCCACCGCGCTGCGCATGACTTCGCCTGGCCCCGTCGCTGGGCTATAGCGATACATGCCAGCCACCTGCCGGCGACGCAGATATGACTTGCTGCGCAGCCGCCCCATCATGGTCAGCACCGTGGAACGGGCCAGCCCGCGAGGTTCGCCGAAACCGGCGGCAACCTCGCCGACCGATGCATTGTTGTGTTCGGCGACATACTGCAGGAGCGCCAGCTCCTGGTCGCCAATGGATGGCTTGCCCATGTCCACGTTCCCTTGTGACTACATCTGTAGTCAAGCTACGCCGTGACTACAGATGTAGTCAATAGGTCGCAGGAATATTTCTGAAGTGCCTTCAACACATGTTGCGTCGCACAAAAAGCGGAGTAGACTGCGCCCCGTCCTCATCCAGCAGCGCGCATTGGAGTGCGCTTATATGAAGGCCGACTCCGCTCGAATCGCGAACCCGCCCAGCCGTTACCGGCAATCGCTTCCCTTGGCGGGCTAGCGCTCCACACGCCCCATTCATGCGACGCCATGGCCCGACGCGCGCTGCGCGTCGGCTAGCGGGGCTCGCGTGATGGACGTCCAAACCGGCATTCGCCACTGACTTAGAGAACTACGGGGAAAACCATGAAGACGCTTGTCGACTGGCTGGCGCATCGGCTGTGGCCGTTCGTTATCTGCCTGCTGTTCTACGTCGGTTTTATCGGACCGGAATTGATCTCGGCCGCCAGCACGCTCGCCGTGCTCGCCGGCCTGGCACTTCTGGTTTTGCTCGCAGCGTGGGGCATCGTGCTCTTGCGCCGCGGTTTCTCTCACAAGGAATGATCGAGCCATGAAACGCGTACTGACCATGTCGCTGTCGCTTTCCGTCTTGCTGCTGGCCGCCTGTTCCAAGGTGCCGGCGGGCAACGTCGGCGTGAAGTTCCAGATGTATGGCGATGGCAAGGGTTCGCTGCAGGAACTGCCGCCGGGCCGCTACTGGGTGGGTTGGGGCTACGAGATGTATACGTTCCCCACGTTCACCCAGACCTACACGTTCACCCATTCCACGAACGAAGGGCGTCCGGTGGACGAGTCCATCAGCTTTCAGACGGCGCAGGGTCTTACCGTGAATGCTGACGTGGGCATCACCTATCACATCAACCCCAACAAGGTGACGCTGATCTTCCAGAAATACCGCAAGGGCATCGACGAAATCACCGACGTCTATCTGCGCAACATGATCCGCGATGCGCTGGTAAAGGAAGCTTCAAGCGTCGACATTGAATCTGTCTATGGCAAGGGCAAGGCCAACCTGATCGAGGCCGTACAACGCGACGTGGCCGACGAAGTCGCGGCCGTTGGTATCGAGGTCGAGAAGATTTATTGGGTCGGCGAACTGCGCCTGCCCGAGAACGTCGTGCAGTCGATCAATGCCAAGATCCAGGCCACGCAAATGGCGGAGCAGCGCCAGAACGAAGTGGCTCAGGCGCAGGCCGAGGCGCAAAAGGTGGAGGCCGAAGCGCAAGGCCAGGCGCAAGCGCGCCTCACCATCGCCGAAGCGGAAGCCAAGGCCATTTCGCTCAAGGGTGAGGCGTTGCGCCAGAATCCCAACGTGGTGCAGATGTCGGCCATCGAGAAATGGGACGGCCACTTGCCCACCTACAACGGCGGCGGCGCGCTACCGTTCGTGAATCTGGCAGCGCAAACGACGAACAAATAAGCATCATCGACATCGCGGGCGGGTGATATCCGCCCGCGATGGACATGGTTGCGGTGTAGTGTCGCGATACGGATTCCGCGCGCCTGTTCTTGACCCACATCATCCTGATGAAGGCCCGCATACCCGCCAATAGCCAGACCAACGCACAAGGGAGGGTGCGATATGCCCTATATGGTCTGGCAGGACGACCTGAACACCGGTATCAAGGTCATCGACAATCAGCACAAGCGCATCGTCGAGATGATCAATCATCTGCACGACGCCATGGATCATCGCGATCGCCAGGAACTCAGCGACATCCTCGACGAGCTGGTGGACTACACGCTGTCCCACTTCACTTTCGAAGAGTCGCTGATGGAAGACGCCGGCTACGAATTCACCCGTGCCCACAAGCGTGTACATGAGGTGTTTGTCAAACGGGTTTCCGAATACCGCCAGCGCTTTCGCTCTGGCGAGGACATTGGCGCCGAGCTGCTGCACACGCTATCGCATTGGCTTTTCAACCATATTCGCAACGACGATAAGGCCATTGTCGATTCGGTGCGTCGCCACATGCGCATGGTCAACGATGACCCGCATCAGGGCGGCTGGCTTTCCCGTTCGCTGAAACGTTTCTTCGGCAGCGCGCAGTACTGATACTGCGCGCTGCACGCATCAGAACGCCATGTCGAACGCAACCTCGCCCTGCACGCCGACCTGATAGGCCGAGACGCGGCGTTCGAAGAAGTTGGTCACTTCCTGCACGTCCTGCAGATCCATGAAGTCGAACGGATTCTTCGCGCCGTACCTCTTCGGCAGGTCCAGCTGAGCCAGGCGCTGGTCCGCGCAGTACTCCAGATACTGACGCATGTCCTTCACCGAAAGGCCGGCCACGCCACCGGAGAGCACGTCTTCGGCGAACTGCGTCTCGCAGGCGATGGCTTCTTCAAGCATCTGCTCGATCTGCGCGCGCATTTCCTCGTCGAACAGATCCGGCTCCTCGGAACGGACCGTGCGCACCACGTCGAAGGCAAAGGCCATATGGCCCGACTCGTCCCGGAACACCCAGTTGGTTCCCGAGGCCAGGCCATGCAGCAGGCCGCGTGAACGCAGAAAGTAGACATAGGCGAAGGCCGCGTAGAAGAACAGGCCCTCGATGCACGCCGCAAAGCAGATCATATTGAGCAGAAATTGGCGGCGATGCTCACGCGTTTCCAACCGCTGCAGGCCCTGGATGGAATCGATCCACTTGAAGCAGAACTCACCCTTCTGGCGGATCGACGGAATGGTCTCGATGGCGTCGAAGGCCTTGTTGCGCTCGTTGGAATCGGGAATATAGGTGTCGAGCAATGTCAGGTAGAACTGCACGTGCAGCGCTTCCTCGTAAAGCTGGCGCGAGAGATACATGCGCGCTTCGGGCGCATTGATGTGCTGGTATAGATTCAGCACCAAGTTGTTCGACACGATGGTGTCGCCGGTGGCGAAGAATGCCACCAGGCGATGAATCAGGTGACGATCCGCATCCGACATCTTCGACTTGAGATCGGTGACGTCCAGCGAGAAGTCCACTTCCTCCACCGTCCAGGTGTTCTTGATCGCGTTGCGATACATCTCGTAGAACTCGGGGTAGCGCATGGGGCGCAAGGTGAGTTCGAAGCCGGGGTCGAGAATGCGTTGGGTGGACATGGGTGCCTCTTTTGAATACAAACGCTCGTCTGTCTAGACGAGCTGCAAAGATGTCGTCATTCCAGCGAAAGCCGGAATCCAGTGACTTTCCTTACTCCGCCGAAACGTGTCAGGAAAAGGCGCTGGATCCCCGCGTTCGCGGGGATGACGATCGATTCTTGTTGTTGACGGCGGCAAGCGCGGGCCGTGGCCACATGGATGCTTCCTAATGCGAGAGCTTCAGCCGTGCGTATATCTTCTCTCCAGTCGTCGAAATGGCACCCTGTACACAGGCGTCACCTCCAACCTCCCAGCCCGTATCTGGCAGCACCGAAACAATATTGTGGAAGGCTTCACTGATTGCCATCACGTCCATCGATTGGTCTGGTATGAACTGCACGAATCCATGGAATCGGCTATCTGTCGGGAAAAGGCCATCAAGAAATGGAAGCGTTCCTGGAAACTCGAGCTGATCGAGAAGGCAAATCCGTATTGGCGCGACCTCTATTTCGACATCTCATAACCGTCATTCCTGCGAAAGCAGGAATCCAGCGCCTTTTCACTCTTGCGAAGAAGCCACTGGATCACCGCTTGATCAACCCTTCGGCTGTTGAAGATCACGTCGCCGGAATGTCGATTACTGACAAGCCTCGCAATACTCCGGATTCTCCAGCGAGCAGAACACCGCCGCCGTTGCCTGCTCCTGCTCGACCACCGGCGCCACCTTGGCTGCCGGAGCCGCCGACACCGTCGTTTTGGCAATCTTCGTCGCCGGACGCGAGCGCAGGTAGTAGGTGGTCTTGATGCCGGACTTCCATGCGTACATGTACATGGAGCTCAGCTGGCCGATGTTCGGATTCTCCATGAACAGGTTCAGCGACTGGCTCTGGTCGATGTACGCACCGCGCGCGGCACCCAGGTCGATCAATGCTTTCTGCGGTAGCTCCCACACGGTGCGGTAGATGCTGCGCAGCCGTTCCGGAATGGCCGTGATGGCCTGGATCGAACCATCGGCCAACTTGATGGCGTCACGCACTTCGGACGTCCAAAGTCCAAGCGTCTTGAGTTCCTCGACCAGATAGCGGTTCACCACAAGGAAGTCGCCGGACAGCGTCTCGCGTTTGAACAGGTTGCTCACCTGCGGCTCGATGCACTCGTAGCAGCCGGCAATGGAGGCAATGGTGGCGGTCGGCGCGATGGCGATCAGCAGCGAGTTGCGCAGGCCCTTGGCCTTGATGGCTTCGCGCAGCCCGTCCCAGCGTGCAGTGTCATGCGGCTGGGCGTTCGTCCAATAGTCGAACTGCAGTTCACCGTTCGCGGCGCGACTCTCGGCAAAACCGGGATGAGCGCCGAACTGCGCGGCCAATTCGTTCGACTGCGACAGCGCGTTGAAGTAGATCTCCTCGGCGATGCGCGTGGACAACGCCAATGCCTCAGCCGAATCGAACGGCAAGCGCAGCTTGAACAGCACATCCTGCAGGCCCATCACCCCCAGACCCACCGGCCGCCACTTGCTGTTGGCGGTCTTGGCGGTGTCGATCGGATAGAAGTTAAGGTCGATCACACGGTCGAGCTGCCGCACGGCGGTGCGCACCGTCGACGCGAGCTTGTCGAAATCGAACACGCCGTCCACCACGTGGCGCGACAGGTTCACCGAGCCGAGGTTGCACACTGCCGTCTCGTCCGCATTGGTCACCTCGAGAATCTCGGTGCACAGGTTGGACAGGTGGATGACGTTCGCAGGCAAAGCCGTCTGATTGCTGGTGGCGTTGCTGCGGTCCTTGAAGGTCATCCAGCCGTTGCCGGTCTGCGCCAGCGTGCGCAGCATGCGCGCATAAAGCTCGCGCGCCTTCACCTTCTTCACCGCCAGACCGTTCGCTTCGGCTTCGCGATAGGCGCGCTCGAACGTCTCGCCCCAGCTGTCCACGAAGTGCGGCACTACCTTTGGATCGAATAGCGACCAGTCAGCGTCGCTCTCCACGCGGCGCATGAATTCGTCGGGAATCCAGTTGGCGAGGTTGAGATTGTGCGTACGGCGCGCCTCGTCGCCGGTGTTGTCGCGCAGCTCGAGGAATTCCTCGATGTCGGCGTGCCACGGCTCCAGGTATACGCAGGCGGCACCCTTGCGCTTGCCGCCCTGATTCACAGCGGCGACGGACGCGTCCAGCGTTTTCAGCCACGGCACCAGACCGTTGGAATGGCCGTTGGTGCCCTTGATCAGCGAGCCGCGCGAACGCACGCGCGAGTACGCCAGGCCGATGCCGCCAGCGAACTTGCTGAGCTTGGCAACGTCGCCGTACTTCTCGTAGATCGACTCCAGTGAATCCAATGGCGAGTCGAGCAAAAAGCACGAGCTCAATTGTTCGTGCGCTGTGCCGGCGTTGAACAGGGTGGGCGAGCTGGCGATGTATTCCAGCGAAGAGAGCAGGCGATACAGTTCCAGCGTCTCGCCGATCTCGTTGCCGCCCAGCGCGCACGCAATGCGCATGAAGAAGTGCTGCGGCGTTTCGATCACCTTGCGCAGCTGCGGATGACGCAGCAGGTAACGGTCATACACCGTGCGCAAGCCGAAGTACTCGAAGCGTCGTGGGGCAAGCGGATCGATCGCGTCGTTGAGCTTGCGCGCATTGGTGGCCACGAAGTCGCGCAGGCGATCGTTGAGGATGCCCAGTTCCGCGCCGCGTGCGACGGATTGCGAGAAGCTCTGGATTTCCTGGCCGCTCACTTCCTTATCGATGTACGCACTCAGCAGGCGCGCGGCGAGCTGGCCGTATTCGGGTTCTTCAGCGGTGAGCGCGGCGGAGGTGCGGATGGACAGTTCGTCCAGCTCCTGCGTGGTGGCGCCGTCGTACAGGCCGCCGATGGTCTTCAGCGCCACGCGCAGCGGGTCCACGCCGTGCAGACCTTCGCTGCTGCGCGTTACGGCGCGAACGATCTTGTTGACGTCCACCACTTCCTGGCGGCCGTTGCGCTTGGTCACGCGCATCTGGCCCGGGTTGTGCGGCGGGGTGAGCGCGAACGGCGTGTCCGTGCGGGGCGCCTCGGCAACGGCGGCGTCGGCAGGATAGGCGGCGGCGTCCGCGCGGTCGTTTTCGCGTTCGCGCGAGGTGGTATCAATAGGTTGCATGCGGCATCGCTCCAAGCGTGGTCATCAACCGCCTGCTCCCGCGCGCAGGGCTGAAATGGTGCGATGTCCACGGACGGTCGAGCGGCAGGGCTGGCTGCCCCGCGCCTCGACGCGCCTCCCCGCGGAAGCCGTCACCACTCATCGCAGCGTTCACGCTGCAATGTGTCGGCAGGTCTTCGGACTCGCGGACAAAAGGGTCTTGCGACCCGGCCTACTCGCTCCCGCTTCCCAGCCGCTGAGGGCCAGTGCGTTGATGGCTTTCGTTTCCGCTTACCGCTGCGGGGCAGCTCCGGATTTTCACCGGATTCCCTATTAAGCCAGTCCGACCGTTGGTCTGAGATTGGCACCGACGGGGCACAACATATCGGGCCGGTTCGGGCCGGTCAACCCAATACCTTGTGGATAGAGCGTGGATAAGCGGGAAAAAGCCAAGCCCTTGCGAGGCTTAGCTGGGCCCAGGAATTTTTCCCAGGCAGACCAGCCCGAGGTCGCTCAAGGGCCGGCGAGCAGGCCGGCAAATTCGCGGGCGAAGCGGTGCACGTCGCCGGGCCAGCGTGCCGAGAGATAGTTGCCGTCTCGCACCACGAAGGCAGGGGAGTCGTCGGTGTCGCTGTCGCGCGCAAGTCCGGAGGTCTTGCGCCAGTGATGCTCGATGTCTCGCGGCACCTCGACGAAGTCATCGGGCGTGGCGAGCGTTCGGGTGACTTCCTGCTGCACCGACATATAGCCCACCGGTTGCCCGGGGCCATCGGGATAGGTCCGGTAGTAATCCGGATCCCAGAAGCGGGTGATGCGCGTGAGCGACCACGCCGACCGCTCCAGCGCCCAGGTCAGCGCGGTAGTGCGGCGGCCATGCAACACCGACCGGCCATCCATGCCACGGCTGCGTGCGGCCAGCAGCACGCCGTGACAGATCGCCGCCACAGGTTTGTCCGCGGCAAAGAACGCTGCGACAGCGGCCTGCAGTAGTGGGCTTTCGAGATACTCATGCATGCCTCGTGCGCAGTGACCACCGGGCAGAAGCAATCCATCAAAGTTTGACGAGTTGATGGCGCTCCAGCGCAGCGGTGCGTTAAAGGCAGCGTCCTTCACCATCGAGGCGTAATCGCGGCGCGCATCGGCGTTCGCGCGCAATAGACGGCCAAACAGCGTCAGCTTGCGAAGGCCGGGAACGAACCCCCAAAGGTCGAGCCCTTCGCCATTGAGCATGATCGGATCGGCGCTCGCGGGCAGGCCATCGGGTGTGGCGAATACCACGCGATGACCCGCCGACTTCAGCACCCGCCATGGCACGGCGGCTTCGCTTGGGTCGAAGTCTTGGTGGGGCAGGGGGATCAGTACGTTGGCCATGGCGCTGGAGATCAAGAGCCGTTTAATGATGTGGCGAGCCGCGGGCTGATGCCAAGTTGGTGGAGCGCCCCATCTGGGACGGCATCAGGTGCTTCGGAAAGCAGTGACGGGTTCTCGACCCAAGGCACCTGTTGTCGGGGGCTCGGAATATAGACGTCCCATTTGCCGTATGCCTCCTTTGTGGGTGGCGCTCCAGCCTCTGCCGCGTAGAAGGTCACGGGGACACGTGCCAGCCAATAGGGTGCATTGATGGATGGCCCCGTTGTGGGTGGGTCGAACGTCCACTTGCGGGCTGCGCTGAGAGCCGCATCCGCAAGGTTCTTTTGATATAGCCGCATGTCGGTCTGGCTTATATAGCTGCGAAGGTTGACCTGTTCGGCGACTGCATCTTGTACCAGGCCATCCCTGCCGATCCGCAACAATAAGTACACCGTACCGGCGACGCCGGCATCAAACGACATCCGCGGATAGCGAGGTGGATTTCTGGTTTTGTAGCGAACGTTCTGAGAGCTGTTGTCTTCATCAGCGCCAAAGGTGGCGGCGACGATGCTGATGGAGTCATGAGTTTCGTCCGCGGCTTTCGCTACCAGGCGCAAGCTCATCTTTTCAACCACCGGCGCGATTGGCATGGTGTCCAGCGTGAACATCCAGTGGGGGACATTCTTATCGATGACTTCGATCACGACGGGGGCAAGCTTCTCTGGATGATCCAAGGTGTATCGCATGAGTTTGCCGTCGGGATTTATCTGTACGGTGCCCGTTACCAGCATGCTTGCTTCCGCGAACTTGCGAACATCTTCTGCTCGAGCACATAGCGATAGAAGTGAGAGACTCGCAACGAGCACATGCATGGCTAACGAACGCATACGGAATCTCCCCTTGGTCTGGCAGTCAGTCTAGCGGCCGTTCCGGCACTTCGGTACGGGTAGAGGCTAAGGGCGCGCCGCATCTGGGGGTCGAGATCGAAGGCGGCTGTTGCGACGAAAGGCAATGGTGGGCAAGCTCATTGGGTCTCTTCGTGATCGATCATTTACCCAGGATCTTCGCCCATGGGCCACCCACTGCTGCTCGTCCAATTGCTGGTCATCCTCCTGGCCTCGCGCCTGCTTGCATGGGCGCTACGCTGGCTGGGACAACCCGCCGTGGTGGGTGAGATGTTGGCGGGTCTGGCGCTTGGGCCGTTGCTGTTCGGCGCCCTTGCTCCTGCGTGGCAGGCGCGACTGTTTCCCGCGGATAGCCTCGGTGCGCTGCAGAGCCTGAGCACGCTGGGGCTGGTGCTGTTCATGATGGTGGTGGGCGCAGAGCTGCGTGTGCCGCATGGTGCGGGAAAACTGCTGCGTTCGGCAGGCTGGATCGGTGGGCTGGCGTTCGCGCTGCCCGTGTTGCTGGCGCTCGGTATCGCGCCGCTGTTGTTTGCGGGCTATGCGCCGCAGGGTGTCGGGTATTGGCCGTTTGCCATGTTCATGGCCACGGCTTGCGCGATCACGGCGCTGCCGGTGATGGCACGTATCGTCAAGGAACGCGGGTTGACCGACAGCCTGCCCGGTCGTCTGGGCATCGCCGCTGCCGCAGTTGCCGACGTGCTTGCATGGGTGGCACTCGCATTCGTGGTGGCACTGATTGGTGCGCACGGCGACTGGACGTCGTTCTGGCGCACCATGCTCGGTCTGCTTGCCATGGTGGTGGTGACCTTCCTGCTGTTGCGCCCACTGTGCGCGTGGCTGTTGGCACGCCATGCGCCTCAAGGAAATACCAGTGGCGCCGTGCTGGGTTTCCTGCTCATGGGCGCATTGGGCTGCGCCGCGATCACAGAATGGCTCAATCTGCATGCCGTGTTCGGCGCCTTCCTGTTCGGGCTGTGCCTGCCGCGGGATGACCGATTGCTGCATGGGCTGATCGAGCGCGTCGAACACGTCACCATCGTCGCGCTGTTACCGGTGTTCTTCGTGCTCGCCGGACTCAGCACCACCGCCGAACTGCTGACTGCCGATGCGGGCATGGCGCTGGCGCTCGTGTTGCTGGTGGCAGTTGCTGGCAAGGTGCTCGGCGGCATGGCCGGTGCACGCGTATCTGGTCAAAGCTGGCGCGACAGTCTCGCCATCGGCTCGCTGATGAATGCGCGGGGCATGATGGAGCTCATCGTGATCAAGGTCGGCCTGGATGCCGGGGTGATCACACCGGCGATGTTCACCATCCTGCTGGTCATGGCGATCGTCACGACGATGATGACGACGCCGATGGTCACCTGGTTCAGGACACCCGCACCGAACACGTCGCCGCCGCCTGAAGGGCGTCACGACGTGCACCACTAGCTGACCTGCCGCTTCCCTCCCATGAGCGGGAAGGAAGCGGCAGGCGGCTTACCAGATCCGCACCCGATCCTTCGGATCGAGATACAGCTTCTCGCCAGACTGCACGCCAAACGCCTGATACCACGCATCGATATTGCGCACCGGTCCATTCACGCGGAACGCGCGCGGCGAGTGCGGGTCGCTGGTGACCTGGCGGCGGATGGCGTCGTCGGTGAGCTTGCCTCGCCATGCCTGAGCCCAGCCGAGTAACACGCGCTGGTCGCCGGTCAGTCCGTCGATCACCGGTGCCGGCTTGCCATGCAGCGACGTGTGGTAGGCATCGAGCGCCAGCGTGAGGCCGCCGAGGTCCGCAATGTTCTCGCCCATCGTCAAATCGCCATTGATGTGCACGCCGGGCAGCGGTTCGAATGCCGAGTACTGTGCGCCAAGCTGCTTCGCGCGTTGCTCGAAGGCCTTTGCATCGGCTTCGGTCCACCAGTCGCGCAGCGCGCCGTCGGCGTCGATCTTGCGTCCTTCATCATCGAAACCGTGCGTGAGCTCGTGGCCGATGACGCCACCAATCGCACCGTAGTTGATGGCGGCGTCCGCGTTGGGATCGAAGATCGGCGGCTGCAGGATCGCGGCAGGAAACACGATGTCGCGCAGCGAGCCGTTGTAGGCATCGTTGGTCTGCGGAGTCATCGACCAGTCGCTGCGATCTACGGCTCCGCTCAGTCGATTCACGTAAAACGACCAGTCCGCTGTCGCAGCGCGCAATACGTTGCCGACAAGATCGTCTTGGCGGATCACTGCGTCCGAGTAATCGCGAGGATGATCGGGATAACCCACTTTGATCGTGTACGTTTCGAGCTTGCGCAGCGCTTCCTGCCGGGTCTGCGGCCCCATCCAGTCGAGCTTCTCGATGCGCACGCGGTACGCGGCCTTCAGGTTGGTTACCAGCTCTTCGATCTTGGTCTTGGAACTCGGCGGGAAGTACTTCGCCGTGTATAGCTCGCCCACGCCCCAGCCCAGGTTGCCGAAACAGTCGAGTCGCTCGCCCACGCCGCAGTCACCACCGGAAACGGCATGCACGCCACGCTTCCAACGCACCGACTGCTGCTGCTGGCCGGACAGCGTCTTGTTGTGCATCTCGAAGTACGCGTCCTGAAACGGCTTGGACAGATAGAACGCGGCGTTATCGGCAATGCGCGCCGCCTGCCAGGCCTGGATGGTGGCCACGGGAGTGTGCGCATACAGCGCCGTGAGCTTCGGGAATGCGGTCTTCTCCGCTACCGCGATGCGCTTGAGGTCGCCCAGCTGTGCCGACTGCAGGTATTCCTGCCATGCAAACCCTGGCGTCAGCTTCTGCAACTCGGCCACGCTCATCGGGTTGTACATGGCCACGGGGTCACGCTGCTCTACCTTGCTCCAGCTGGCTTGCGCAATCGCTGTTTCGAATGCCACCACGTCCTTTGCGGACGCCTCAGGTTGAGGCCAGCCGGCGAGGGTCAGCAACTGCGTGACATAAGCCTGATACGCCGCTTTCTGCTTCGCGAATTCAGGCTTGAGATAATAGTCACGGTCGGGCAGCCCCAGCCCAGCCTGGGTGACATAGACCGCGTAGTGCTTCGTATCCTTCAAGTCCACATCAAGCGCGAGATTGAACAGCGCGCCCTCGAAATCGACGTTGGTGCGGCCCATGAGTGCAGCCTGTGCGTCGCGCGTCGTGGCCTTTCGCACCGCGTCGAGTTGCGATGCGATGGGTCTGGCGCCGAGCGCATCGATGTGTGCCTCATCCATGAACGACTGGTAGAACGCACCCACCTTGCCGTCCAGCGTTGTCGCTTGCCCGCTGTGCGCCGACGCCTCCATCAGATCGTGCAGTCGTTGCTCGGTGAGGTCGCTCATGGCCAGCCGCAGGCTCACGGCGGGTTTGTCGGCGGGGATCGGCGTGTGGTCCAGCCACGTGCCGTTGGCGTAGCGGAAGAAGTTGTCGCCAGGCTTCGTCGCCATGTCAGCGCCAGCCCGGTCAAAACCCCATTGGCCATACTGCGGCTTGGTCGCCGCTGGGTCGGCGGCATGCGCCGCACCCGTTATCAATGCAACCAGGCAAGCACACGCAAGTATCCGATACCGCATAACCCCTCCGCCGTGACGTGATGTCGGCGGATAGTCGCATTTCGCGGTTGGAACACCAGTGCTGGAAGTTGCAGAGCTGGACGCCCATACGCGAACGGCCCGGACGAGGTCCGAGCCGCCGCGCGAAAGTGCCGATCAGCCATACGGTGACGCTGCCACGTCACCGCTGCTGGCGGCGAGCTTTCAAGTCGTGCGCTGCTTATGGATGCGCTTGCTATCGTGGTTGAGCGACTTGTTCAGGTTCTTCTGCTCAGCCTTGGTGAGATGACCGCCATGCTCCGCCTCGTCGCGGCTTTCGCGCTGCGCGATGTTGGCGTCCTGCTTCTCGTCGCGGGCAGCCTGTTTGGCATTGATCTGACCGTCGGCGACGCCGGCCTGGGTACGGTCCTGCTGGTTATCCAGCCGCTGGTTCACTTCGTTCACGCGGGGGTGACCGGGCACATCGTTTTGCGGCGCTGCCTGGGCCATGACGCCGGCGCTTGCGAGCGCAGTGGCCATGGTGAAACCGATCAGGCTGAAACGCGACGTCAACTTGGTCTGCATGGCATGGAATCCTTCTCTTCGGGTTGGCTGAGGTGAAGCGAGTGTTCCCTGGGGTGCACCACCCCGCGCGTCGGAACATGTAGCCCCTTTGGCCATCAGAGATGAAATGGCACAGGCCCGAAAACGGCGCTGCCCGCGCCCGGTTTACTTCGTTGACGCGTAAATTCGATTTCATTCAGCGAAAAGCAGGGTTGCCGGAAAACAGCGGGTTCGCTGTCAGCACGGTGACAGGTTCGCCTGAAGATGAAGCGATTTTGCCCGGTGCATGTGACCCGGGCACTGCCGTGCGCTGGCCGTTGCGAAAACCGGTAAGGTCTGCTGCCGAAACTCATGAAAACCATCTGGAGGCGTGACCCATGTCTTCCCGAACGGCCTCTTGCTCCTGTGGACAGCTGCGCATTGAAGTCGACGGTGAACCTCTAGGGGTGGGCCTTTGCCACTGCCTAGCCTGCCAGCAGCGAACCGGCAGTGTCTTCGCTGCACTGGCCAGCTTCTCCGCTCCGTTCAAAGTCTTTGGCACCGCTACCGAGTACGTCCGCGTCGGCGATCAGGGCGCCAAGTTTCTATTCCAGTTCTGCCCCGTTTGCGGAACGACCGTCTTCCATACCGAAGTAGGTGACGACGATTCGGTGAGTGTTGCCGTTGGTGCGTTTGCCGACTCCAGCTTTCAGGCACCCAATGTTTCCGTCTACGACTGCCGCAGACACCCTTGGGTGCAATTGCCGCCTGGCATCACAACTTTCGGCAAAGATCCGCATTGATGGGATCGGGTTGCGCTATGAACACCAGCGGTCTTTTTCCGTAACGGCCACGGAGGCGATAAGTGCATTCCTGAGTCGCATACGCAGCGACCCGAGCGCAGCCTTCGCTCCGCTCAAGCGCGCGCTCTTCGCGGCGTAGCTGCGGAGCAATAAAGGGCGATGTGCGCCCTACATGCCTTCGATAATGCGGACATCGCGCTCGGCAGCGCCGACAAGGTGTTGCACCGCAGCCTGATAGTCAGGGCTGCGGTACGCAGCGTCGGCTGCGTCAAGGCTGCTGAACTCGACGATGGCGGCGCGCTGTGGCCGGCCGGCTTCGTAGGTGAAGGTTGGTGGGCCCGCCGCCAATACACGGCCGCCGTGGGCTTTGATCACCGGTCCCGCAACGGCGGCGTACCTGTCGACGCCGGCCTGATCGGAGATTGATAGGAATGTCATGATCCAGTATCCGTTCGCCATGGCTCGCTCCGATGCGTCTATCCAGATTGTGGGCAGGGCAGGTCTGCTGCCAGGCAGCAGATCCCGTGCATCTATGCTGCCACGTTGGAGACCCGGAATTGCGCCCTGATTTACACAAGCGAACCGCGCATTTTATCGTCATGTGCCTCGTGGCGTGGTCGCTCTGGATCCCCATGGCACGGGCCATGTCGCCACTTGAACGTCGGGCCGTCGCGATCACGGACGTGACAGTCGTCGACGTCGAGCGCGGACGCTCGATCGGGCCGCGCACGGTTCTGGTCGAGGATGGTCGCATTACTTCCATAACGTCGCCGCGCGACTCTCATCTTCCAGGATCAGCTCAGCGCATCGATGGACGCGGACGGTTTCTGATTCCCGGCCTGGTGGATATGCATGTCCACTTGTTCAATCTCTCCTCGCATCGCCCGCCAAATGATTGGTCGTTTCCGTTGTATGTCGCCAATGGCGTCACCTCGGTGCGCGAGATGCGCGCAGATGCTGCGTCCATCATGGTCGTCAATCAATGGCGAAAGGGTCTTGACGATGGTGAGCTCCTCGCGCCACGCTTCCTCGCAGCCGGTATCGCCGTCAATGGGGCCACACCAGACGATGCCGCACGCCAGGTAGACGCCGCCGCCCATGCCGGCGCTGATTTCATCAAGGTTTTCTCGGAGGTTCCGGTTTCGCACTGGCGCGCGATCATGGCAGCTGCAAAGGCGCAACCGCTTCCGGTGGTCGGCCATGTGCCCGCGGGCGTGCCGCTGCTGGTCGCCGCTGCAGCAGGCCAGCGCAGCGACGAACATTTGATGCAGGCATACGAGGCATGCTCGTCCATCGAAGCGCCTTTGCTCGAAGCACGCCGTGACCTCGCTGGTGATGCGCTGACTGCGCGACGCGACGCGCAGGAGATCGACGCCCTCAACGCTTTCGATCCCGGTATCTGCAGAAGCGTCGCAAAGACACTTGCCGCCACCGGGCAGGTACAAGTCCCGACGCTCGTACTTGCCGACGAAGATTCGCTGTGGAAAAACGGGGCGCCAAGCGTCGATCCACGCTGGTCGTACTTGCGCCCGGACGAACGCACACGTTGGCAACGGTTTCTTGAGGGTTACACGCCGCATGACGCCGTGCTGGCGCAACAGCGCTGGCCGATCGCCCGCCGGATCGTTTCCCTGATGCACCAGGCCGGCGTGACGATCATGGGAGGTACCGACTCCCCCATGCCCGGGGTCTATCCTGGCTCCGCCCTGCATGAAGAGCTGGCGCTGCTGGTCCAGTCCGGACTCACGCCACGCGAGGCGCTGCGCTCGGCCACCCTGGAGCCCGCCACATTTCTCAAGATCGCGGACCAAAGCGGCTCGGTGTCCGTCGGCAAACGTGCGGACTTGGTGTTGCTCGATGCGGATCCCACCAAGGATATTCGCAACACGCGTCGTATCCGTGCAGTACTACTCGATGGCCGACTGCTGCAGCGCGCCGACCTCGACGCGCTGCTCAAGGACGCCGCCAGCGCACAAGCACCATGACGCCAGGGCGATCGTCGAGGACGTGAATCAAGCAGCACGCGATTACAAGAACGAGAGCACGACGCTTCATGACGCTCTCCTTGGATGAGTCCAGTCAGAGGGCCAGAAGAACACTCCGGCGAACGCCGTGTCCAGCGACAAACTACGGTGCCAGGTGAGGTAAAGACACGGTAATTGTTCGCGTCGGCTGGTGACCGCTTTGGGTCGGAAGCGACATTTCGATCGCTTCCTTTTACCAGGCCTCGTAGAGTAAAAATCCCGCAAGTGGGACGTAACAGGCCAACATCACACGTGCGGCATAGAGGCCGATGCGCACAAATCGTCCGAAGTCGCTACCCGGAAGATCGCCGTCAAACAACATCTCCCAGATCGCCATGGACGTGTCCATGCCTACTGGCAGATTACCGTTCTCATCGCCAACGTCGAAATATCGGGGTATTTGCTGACTAATATTGGCCAGCACAGCTCTGGCAAGAAGGTAATAAGTGAACACGTAGAGCACCATGATCGCAATGGCACCTGTCATGCTAAATGGCCAAGAGAAATCGGACATCAATCACCTACCGATCGGTGGCACAGCAAAGGTTTGCTTCGGGTTGTAAGCGGACATTTCTTGTGCTGATTGACACGGTCGCCTGGGTACGTGTTGCCTGGAACGAGTGGGCAATCGACGTCGTGGATTAGTGAGAGGTTGCTGGAGTCGTGACGTAGCCGATGCACTCCACTTCCAGTGCGGCCCCTAGAGCCAAGCCCGTCACGCCAAATGCGCTTCGCGCAGGGAACTGACCGGCCTGGAAATGGGCGCGATAGATCTTGTTAAAGGCGTCCCAGTTCTTCATGTCGGCCAGCATGACGGTGCATTTGGCAATGTTCTCAGGCCCCATCCCCGCGAGCTTGGCGGCAGACATGATGTTGTCCATTGCGAGGCGCGCCTGGGCTTCGAAGTCTTTGCCAAGGCCCGAGGCATCGGCACCGATTTGCCCAGAGAGATAGACGGTGTTGCCGGCACGTACGGCCGGCGAGAAGGGATATTTGCTCTCGCCGGTAACGTAGTGCGTGACGCCCTCTTGCGCAGGAGCGGCCTGCGCACCAAACGCACTCGCCACGGCTACGGTTGCAACAGCCAGCATTCGAACTACGGTACGGGTCATGGGAACAGTCTCCTGGTGAAGGGGTGCCGCATCGAACATTGTGTCAACGGAAGACCCACTTTGGGTCGTGGCTTCAACCTGTCGTGGGCGGTAATTGCCGCGTGCCTTCGCATAAAGCTTTGCTTGTTCCGCCAGGAGCGGACGAGTAACCAGTGGCGAGCGCAGATCCGCGCAGAGTCCACATAAAGATTCCTGTGAACAAACCTCCGAGGGCAGGGAAGACCCAGGTTAGAACAACCTGGCCAGACCTTCTGGCGCCACGTAAGCCCTCTGTTTAGACAAATGGCGAGGGAAACGGCCACATTCAAAGTTACTGTGGCGATCACAGCCACCTCGAAGACTTCAAGCCAGCTGTCTGACACTCCTCAGAACTTCTGGACGGCGCGATCACACGTGCCCACCATGAGTTCGGGTTGGGCGCTTGGTCCGAACGTAAATTTGCCGGTGTAGCGGTTGATAGCAAAGATCATATTCCCGGCTGTCCACGCATATAGCGAGTCATCGATTTTTACGGATGACGGCGGCGTGGTATCGACTGTCTTGCGGACAGCATTAATGGACAGAGTGAGCTCTTTTGGCCCCTCGGGCGAATCAAAGTGACACGTCATCCTTACTACGGTTGCGTCCTGAGCCTGCGCGCCAAAGGCGAGCAGTGTAAGCAAACCACACCACGGTTTCAGAATCATCGCTATCCCCGTTTACTCAATGACCACCGTCGAAAGCGGACATACCTAGCTTAGCTATGGACGAGATGGCGCCGAACCGAGCGCTGGTTAGGTGACGCCCCGCCCGATCCTTTTAAACAGCAGCCCGCCCACGACTGCAAAGAGGAATCCAGCGTAGAACAACCCATCTTCGATGGCCTCTTCCTGTCTGGAGTAGTAGACGATCGCACCGTGGTTATTTCGGGGATAGACATGGCCACTCTCTGCGGTCACAGCCCGTGGCAATGCTTGTTGGTAGTAACGGGCCATCGAGAAGAAGCCACACTCACAGCAAATTGCTAGGAAGCCAAACATGACCGCGATGCATACAGTAGTGGCGGATCTCATGTCCAAGGGCCGTAGAACGCAAAAAAACAACTGATGGCCCCTATCAAGAACGCTGCAAGAAGTCTTTTGGCATAGGGTCGGGCTGGATCATCGCGGTTGCCGAGAATCTCCGGGAGCGAAGGCAATGATTGCCCAAATGGGCGTTTGATGCGGACCGCGAGAGCGATGTTCCACAGTGCGACGATCCAACATAGAGCGAAGACACCCATGGAAATTGCCGCTATGGCGTCAGCTGGTCGATACATTCTCTTCTCATAGGAGTTTCGCCAAATCCGCTCAGCCTCGAAGGCCCGCTTCGGGTCGCAAGCGGAAACTACAGGGCCTGCGCACCATTACCCGATACCGGGAGATCCAAGCAAAACTTGGCCCCATCTTATGACCTACCTCCCCTAGCGAGTCGTTCTCGACGCTCTGCGGATACTCGCCCTGTCATGTCGCTCCATCAGCATGGCAGAGGCACGTGTGCACGCGGGGGAATTCCGCGCCCTTCGCTGCTCAGGCGGCTTTGTCTTCCCGCAGGAAATCCAGCACCGTGCGCACGTACATGTCTGGGAGCTCGACGTTGGGCAAGTGGACGGCGGAAAGCATCACCAGGCGCGCATCTGGCACGGTCGATGCGATGAACTCCCCGTGGCTGGCAAGCGTGACAGTGTCATCTTTGCCTGCGATCACCAGCGTGGGACGGTTAATCAGCGCGATCGCGCGCCGCATGTCGGTGTCGCGCACCGCTGCGTAGGACCCCGCCAGCCCTTGTGGATCCATGGAAAGCAGCATGCCCCGGAACGGTTCAACCGCAGCGTGCTCTGCTTCGAGCATATGAGCCGGGAACCAGTTGGCCAGGAAAGCCTCGGCCACAGCGGCCATGTCCGGTGACGTCTTCAACGCAGCGATGCGTCTATCGAACTCGTTAGCTGGCCCCAGATAGGCGGATGTATTGCTCAGGATAAGTTGCCCGATACGTTCGGGCGCATGGATACCCAGCCACTGCCCCACCAGGCCGCCGAGCGACAAGCCAAGGAAGTGCACACGCTCGATGCCGAGAGCATCGAGCAACTCGACCACATCGCGTCCCAGCCGATCCATCGAATAAGCTCCCGCAGGGGCATCCGATGCGCCGTGACCACGGGCGTCGTAGCGCAGCACGTGAAAGTGCTCGGTCAGGGCGGGCATCTGGCCATCCCACATGTGCAAGGTCGTTCCGATGGAGTTGGACAGGACGAGCACGGGCTTATCGTCAGGGCCGTCCAGGCGATAGGCCAGGCGGTATCCGTCGCCGGTGGTGATGAAAGTGGTGGTGTTCATGGCGCAACGCTCCGCGAGGATCGGGGGCCGAGCCGAGAGCTCGGGTCGAGCGTGGATGCTAGAAGTCGCTTCTTCCTGTAGAAATTACAAAGTTCGGAATAACTTTGTAGGAATCTCAAACATGAGCGCTTTCACCCTGCACGACCTCCAATGCTTCGATGCGGTGGTGCGAGAGGGCGGCTTTCAAGCCGCGGCCCAGGCCATGAGCCGATCACACCCGGCGGTGTTCGCCGCCGTCACCAAGCTCGAGCGACAGCTGGGGATCTTGCTGCTGGAGCGCGGCGGCTACCGTGTGCAGCTTACGGCGGAGGGCCGGTCCTTCTATCGCCGTGCGCAGGCGCTGCTACGCGAACTGGAAGGCCTGCACGCGCACGCAGCGCAGCTGGCCATGGGTGCGGAAAGCGAACTGCGCGTGGTGATCGGCGACATGTGCCCGATGTCCCAGACGCTGAGTCTGCTCAGCAAGTTTTTTGCACAACACCCCAGCACTCGACTACATCTCCATTTCGAAGCGGTCACGGGGCCCTGGGAGCGACTCTTCAATGGCGATGCTGACCTGATCTTCCATCACGTGGACAAGCACGATGCCCGCATTGAATGGGTGGACCTGTGCGCGGTGCCCTTCGTTCCAGTTGCGGCCCCGGGATTCCTGCCGTTTCGCGCCAATCGCTCCATCCGGCCCGAGCAACTGCGCGAGCTCACGCAATGCATCATGCGCGACACTGCGCAACGCCCTGAACCACGCGACTACTTCGTCGTGGAAGGTGCGCCGCAATGCACCGTCGCCGATCAACTCATGAAGAAAGAAGTGATTCTGCAAGGCATGGCTTGGGGACACCTGCCGCGTTTCCTGATCGAGCAGGAGCTGCGCGACGGCAACCTAATATCCCTTGCTGGTCGATATCTGCCTGGCAGTGCGGAAGAGCTAGTAGCTGCGCGTCGCCATGACCGGCCACACGGGCCGGTGGCGAACCAGCTGTGGCATCACATTCACGAGCATGCGAAGCAGTGGCGAACAACTTCGGCGCGCTAGCAGCTAAGTCTGCGATCTGAACTAAGCCGTACCTTTGTGGCGCGAGCAGGACGGATATAGGAGGCGTGTACTCTTGAATTCCTCGGGGAATTTGATGACCGCTTGGGGCGAAAGCGGACATACCGAAAAGGTTACCAACTCTTGCGAGACGACCCCGCAGATCAGAGGTGCCCCGCTTCGGAGCCAGGAGACCAGCCCTAAGGGAATTGCCATCCGGCAAATTTTACTAAGGTGCTTCTGCAGTGCCACATCAACGCTTAACTGCTTCATTTCCTTCAGCAGGATGCGACCCAACTCAAACTGCGCAGGAGTGAGTAACGCCTCGATCCTATGCTGCCTCGTAACCCTATTCCCGAAACATGGCTGCGACCCCGCCCCGCGTTTTGACGCGGGATTTATATCCGCTTTCCGCAACGTTCGAAGTGCCGCCGGGACCTTAACTTAGGTAGTTTTTGCCAACGTATGCTCGATATCGTCCTTTACAGCGGTATCGACCTCGAGAACGGGAACTCCCTGAAGTTCGTTGATGCGCCCGTGCCGCATACCAAACAAGACGCCGCTTCGCCTGTACGTTGCAGTCCACGTGACGCGACCCGAGTTTGCATGCTGGTAGTCGCCTTCGTACGTAAAGCCATTGGCGGTCTTGCCGGAAACGGTTGTCATGATCGATACCTTCTGGTTGGTTCTCGACTCAGCATAGCCCTTCGCAGGCACCGCGACGGCGTCGCCCTCACTTCACCGCGTTACCCTTAGCTAACAATTGCAAGCGCATGCTGCGGTGGCGCCGGGAAAGAAAGTCTTCTCCTTGGCAGGCGTCTCAGCCACGCGGTCCTCTCCCTAACGCCATCTGAGTACTTCTTCGATTCACATCGGAGTTGCGGTTTCGGCCGCCCAAAATCCGCCATGCGGATCATCACTCAAGGCAACCCATGTCCAATCATGCTTCCAACACTACTCACGGTTCCTCCAAGAACCTCGTCGACACTGCAGCGGCTAACGGCTCTTTCAACACTCTCGGCAAAGCTCTCGAAGCGGCCGAACTAACCAATGTCCTGAAAGGAACAGGTCCGTACACCGTATTCGCGCCGACTGACGCAGCCTTCGCCAAACTTCCCGCGGGCACGCTGGACAACTGGCTGAAGCCAGAGAACAAGGCGGAATTGATCTCCGTGTTGAAGTACCACGTGCTACCAGGCCGGACTTCGGCCGTGGACGTCGAGAAACTGTCCGCACCGAAAATGATGCAGGGTCAATCTGCTGCTGTCAGGAAGGACGGTGACAAGCTGAGCATCGGTGGTGCGAACATAACGCAGCGGGATATCGCATCGAGCAATGGCATCATCCATGCGATCGATACGGTTATTGTGCCTACCAAGCAGTAGTCGGCCATAGTCTTGTGGTGAGGGCGACCTCACCACAACACCTCGATCCAACCATCGCGGTCCCAGCCCAGTCGCTAATGCCGAGATTACGCCCCCGAGGCTCACTACCCCGAGTGGCGCGGATGACTCGCGCTACATCCACCTAAGATGTTGGTGTCGTGGTTCGCCCGTATGAGGAACTTCTCTGGGGGCGCCTTCATATTCCGAAGTGAGAAAAACCATCAGCGTTGCGGGCAATCCGAATCACTAACGGACGGAGCCGTATGACGGGGCTCCAACAGGGGTCGTCAAATGATAATGATGTCAAATCCCAGCCCTACCGCCGAAGGTCACCTTCGCTACCCTGCGACGAGCGGCTATTTCGATATCGCTGACTTCTTCGTGATGCGTAAAGGAAAATCACGGCTCGAGCCGTGCCGGTGCGGGGCCGGTTGCGCTAGGCCCTGCTTGGGCGGATGCGGTTGCCAGGCCTGTGCTTGGCGCTCCGCAGCTGAAGGCCCGGCGATGTTCAGAGACTGGGAGCAGCGTTGACGGACTCCGAGGCCTCTCGGCCGTTGATTCCCAGGTGCGGGAATGTCCGCTATGTGTTGCGGATTCAACCGGTCATCTATGCAACTACGAACCGGTCGCCAAGAAATTGCATGGCTTGCCGACCTGTGCTCCGCTTACGCGTCACACCTAGATTGCCACTTTGATTGACTGACTTGATCGTTCTGGCTATTCGGATGTGACGGCGTCCAAGAATTTGCCGCCTGAAAAGTAAAAGACCGCAACAGCGGCTTCCAACGTCTCATAGGCTACGGCATCGTACTTAGCCACCGCCTTCTGCCCATCCACTGATTTAAGGGTTCCAGGAGGCAGTCGCCGAATAATCGCCAATCGAACCACAGGCGTAGGATCATCGAGCACGCGTAGTTGCGGCGCCCTTTTCGAGCTCTCTGGTCCTATAACTACGAGCATCTGTCTCAGCTCTGGACTCTTGGAGAACAGAGTTACGGCGTAGGACAGTCCTGTACCATCGAAATTGCCATGAGCAACGCCTGGGCATTCCGCTAGGTGCGCGTCCTTCATTATCTGTTGATCGTCCGCTAGCAGATCCTGAAGCTCGACGATCTTCATATCCGTATAACTTTCATGCAACCTCGCGCCGAGCTGCGGCGGAAGGCATCCTGCATATGCAGGAGCGCTGCACAGGCTGACTAGCGTCAGGAAGCACAAGAAGCTATTCCGCCTCATTCGCATGACTTCGTTCCTCAGTGGTGTTCGTCCGGCAATCTTCTGTTCCCGTGCGACGTCCGCTCAGGGTCGAAAGCAGACACTTTGTAACTCTCACTTTATATCGATTGGCGGCGCTGGCCGTCGGAGCCACTCCACTTCACATGATGCGGCACGGCATCAGTGGCACCACTGCCATGCCTGACACGGCCCTCGATCAGCACTTCGAGAATCATGAGGTCGTTCACTCTGTTGCCGATAAACATCAAAGGATAGTGAGCCGATCGGCCAGGTAAGCCAGCAGCGCATCTACCTTGGGCAGCAGTTGCCTGCTGCGCAGCCAGATCAGGTGCAATGGCAGACCTTCTGTCGCCATGTGAGGTAACAGTTCGATCAATTCACCTCGCTGCAGATGCTCAGCCACCAGCCAGGTGGCCAATTGCGCGATGCCGAAGCCCGCGACAACGGCGGCAACCTGAGCCTCGCCGCTGCCAACGACGATGCGTCCCTCCACGCTGTATGGCTGAGGCGGCTCCGAACTTTGCTTGATCAGCCAAGGTGAAGCGCTGCCGTCGGCCCTGCCATAAAGCACTGCTGCATGGCTGGTGAGTTCGTCGAATGACACCGGTGTTCCGTGTTGCGCGAGATACGTTGGCGCTGCGCAGAAGATCAGCCGCTCGCATCCCAGTTGACGATGCCCCAGCGAGGCCGGCCACTGGTTGGAGCCGCCGATGCGCACAGCGACGTCGATGCTTTCCTCGGCGAGATCGACGAAACGATCGGTAAACGAAACCTTCGGACGCAATCCGGGATGACGCTCGGCAAACGCCAGCAGCAGTGGCATCACTTTCTGTCGACCGAAACTGTCCGGCAGATCTACACGCAGGCGTCCGGTGGGTTCCATGCGCCCGGCGGCCAGAACTTGTTCGGCTTCTTCCAGTTCTCCGAGTACCTGCGTGCAGGTGCGATAAAACGCAGCCCCTTCGTCAGTGAGCGCCAACCGTCGCGTGCTGCGCTCAAACAGCCTCGTTCCCAGGCGGGCCTCCAAACGTGCCACGGCCTTGCCGACCGCAGAGCTCGTTAGGTGAAGCCGTTCGGCCGCGGCCGTGAAACTGCCGGCATCCGCCGTGCTGACGAAGGCTTCAATACCTTTGAGGCGTTCCGAAGGGAGCATAAAAGGTCGGGAATAGAGAATGTATTTCCATAATAGGATGAAAAAACTTCCGAGATAAGAAATGAGTTCCCCAATAAGCTGAAGAGCGTCCTTCTCAGCACGGGAACTCGCTATCTCATGTCTACCTCTGCGCCCACTCGGGTTGCCCAGTCACCCGCAACGGGGAAGGGACTGCCGATCGCCATCCTCGCCGTCGCCGCGTTCATCATTGTCACTACCGAATTCCTGATCGTGGGACTGTTGCCCGCGCTGGCACGGGATCTGGATATTTCGATCTCGGTCGCAGGGCAACTGATAACGCTGTTCGCTTTCACCGTGATGCTGTTCGGACCGGTACTGACCGCATGGCTCTCGCACGTCGAACGAAAGCGGCTCTTCGTTGCCATTCTGTTGATCTTCGCTGCCGCCAATGCGCTGGCAGCCATGGCATCGAACCTCTGGATTCTCGCCTTGGCCCGGTTCATTCCCGCCTTGGTGCTGCCGGTGTTCTGGGGTACGGCCAGCGAAACGGCCGGCCGACTGGCGGGCCCGATGCATGCGGGACGGGCCGTGTCCCAAGTCTATCTGGGCATTTCCGCAGCGTTACTGTTCGGCATCCCGCTCGGCACGCTTGCTTCTCACGCCATCGGTTGGCGTGGCGCCTTCTGGGTCCTGGCTACCATTTCGCTAGCGATCGCCGTGCTGATGATGGTGTTCATGCCCGCGCTGGAGCGTCCGCAGCGTGTGCACATGGCCGAGCAGGCGAAAATTCTCCGCTCGCCGTATTTCATCGCCAACGTGGCTTTGTCCGTCACGGTCTTCACTGCCATGTTTGCTGCCTATACCTATCTGGCCGACACGCTGGAACGCCTTACCGGTATCGCCTCTGCACAGGTGGGATGGTGGCTGATGGGTTTTGGCGCGGTGGGTCTGGTTGGCAATTGGCTGGGCGGTAAATTTGTCGATCGCAATCCCCTGGCCGTTACGGCGCTCTTCTCGCTTCTATTGGCGGTGGGCATGGCCACTGTGGTTCCAGCATCAGGGGAATCCCGGCTGTGGCTCTGCGTGGCACTGTCTGTATGGGGCATTGCCTATACGGCACTGTTCCCGATCTGCCAGGTGCGCGTAATGAAATCGGCTTCGCACGCCCAGGCTCTAGCCGGCACGCTCAACGTCTCCGCCGCCAATGCGGGCATCGGCTTGGGCGCCATCGCCGGGGGCTTGGCGATTCCTGCGTGGGGCCTGGCCAGCATCGACTACCTGGCCACGGCCATCGCCCTACTGGCAGTTGTGATGGTGCCTTTTGTTGGCAGGCTGAAAAGCCTGCGCGAAACCGGAAGTCGTTATCCGACCTGATCCCCGGACATTTGGAAAAAGGCCGAAGCCCGTTTCGTCGCAGCCAGCTGCATAGCGCCATATAGCCAATGGCTTCGGAGTCCGCGGGAAGTCATCGAAGGTGTTTGCATCAAAAAATCACTGAGAAACACATGAGCATTCCTGGCATCAAAAGAATTGACCACATCGGGTTTACCGTACCCAACCTCGACGAAGCGGTGTCTTTTTTCCGAGATCATTTCGGATTTGAGGTCGCCTATGAGTTCGGCCCTTTCTCATCGAACGATGACTGGATGGCCGTGCACCTCAACGTTGCTACAGACGCTGTCATTGAAAAGATTGTGCTGATGACAGCCGGCAATACGAATCTGGAGCTCTTCGGTTATGCACCAACCGAAACCCAGAAAAAGACTCCGCCCAGCAACTCGGATATGGGTGGCCACCATTTAGCGTTCTATGTGGAGGACATGGATGCCGCGGTGGCCTATCTGCGCCAAATTGGCCTTACTGTCCTTGGCGAGCCTACTGTGATGACCGAAGGGCCGTCCGCAGGCGAAACCTGGGTGTATTTCCTTAGCCCTTGGGGCATGCAACTTGAGCTGGTCTCCTACCCGAATGGCAAGGCCTACCTGCGGGCGACGGCCGCATCATCTTAGCAATGTGTTGCATTGACCGGCTGAAGTCGCAGTCGGAAGCGGACATCGTGGACGAACAATCACGGCCCTTATCGCGCCTGCCGCCTGGCTCGTGTTGCGGCCAAGCGCAAGCAACAGCCAGCAGCAGCGCACCATCGGCAATCGACAAGTAGCAAGCCCGGTCACCATTCGCGTGTAAAATGGTCGTTTTTTAGCCAGCAAAATGGTGCAATCTCCTCAACGGACGATGGTCCGCGGCCCAACGTTCATTCGCTTACTTGCGCGTCTCACAGACGTTGACGCCCCACAATCCAACCAATCGCTGTCGGACCGGCTGAGCCACTGGCTCGACTGGACGCACGCCATTGCGCTGTCCACCGCGC
The DNA here is from genome assembly GCF_057787755.1 of Dyella sp. OK584. Taxonomy (NCBI): domain Bacteria; kingdom Pseudomonadati; phylum Pseudomonadota; class Gammaproteobacteria; order Lysobacterales; family Rhodanobacteraceae; genus Dyella; species Dyella sp. OK584. The sequence goes on along the minus strand of NZ_CM173542.1, from coordinate 729,924 downwards.
TTGACGGCAAGCCGTCTGCGGTGGCCTATGACGTGCCGACCTCTGTGGATGTTGAGGAGAGCGAGTGCACCCGCGTGCGCACTGCCTTGGCCAGTGCCATCACCGGCGATCGCGAGTTGGCGATCTCAAGGCTCTCTGGGACTGAGCAGGCGTCCGCCGAGGGGGATGGCGTGAACGCGGCGGCCGAGTACACGGTCCTTCGTCAGCGCTATCTCGCCCACCAAAGGGCGATGCAGGCGGCCACCGGCAACCTGCGGGGACGTTTGCGGGACACGCTCGCGCAGACATCGGCTGACATGACTCGGCTCGCGGAAGTGGATGCCGTCATGGAGCTCGCGCTGAGTCCACGCGAGCAAACGCTATTGGCCGCCGTGCCCGTTTTGCTCGGGGAACACTTCGAGCGCTCGCGTCAGGCCGCGCACGCGACGCCGACCGACGCGCGAGCATCGGAAGACACCGCAGCAGCAGCGCCTGGCGCATGGCTGGACGTGTTTCGAAGGGATATGCAGAGCGTGTTGCTCGCCGAACTGGATGTTCGTTTTCAACCGGTCGAAGGCTTGCTTGCAGCCCTTCGCACCCGCTAACTGGGTAGTCATGTTCAGAAATCTTCTTAATCTCGCGGTGTTCTTCGTAGGCCTTGTTGCCGTGTGCTGGATCGGCATGGGCTACGTCGGTTCCAATCCGCTCGGCGCGGCCGTCGCGATGTTGATCGGCGCTTGCTACCTCGCGGGCGCGCTTGAGTTGCATCGCTATCGTCAAGCCACGTCCACGCTGCAACACGCCGTGTCGGATTTGTCCGCAGCACCAACCAGCCTGGGTCACTGGCTCGACCGCTTGCATCCAGGCCTGCGCAACGCGGTGCGTCTGCGCATCGAAGGTGAGCGCGTGGCGTTGCCGGCGCCGTCGCTGACGCCGTATCTGGTCGGCATGCTGGTGTTGCTCGGCATGCTGGGCACGCTCCTGGGCATGATGGCAACCCTCAGGGGCACCGGTCTGGCGCTGGAAAGCGCGACGGATCTGCAGGCGATCCGCGGTTCGCTCGCCGCACCGGTCAAGGGACTGGGGTTTGCGTTCGGCACGTCGATCGCCGGCGTGGCCAGCTCGGCCATGCTCGGGCTGCTCTCAGCCTTATGCCGGCGCGAAAGGCTGCAGGCGGTGCAGCTGCTGGACGTGAAAATCGCGACGACGCTACGCATCTACTCGCAGCACCATCAGCGCGAGGAAGCATTCAAGCTCCTGCAGCAGCAGACCGAGTTGATGCCCACCCTGGTCGATCGGCTGCAGACGATGATGGCGACCATCGAGCAACACAACCTCACCGCGAGCGAGCGGCAGCTCGCCAGCCATGAGGCTTTCCACGCCAGGACCGAGACCGTCTACACGCGCCTCGCTTCTTCCGTGGAGCAATCGCTGAAGGACAGTGTTACCGAAAGCGCTCGCGCTGCCGGCGCGGCCATCCAGCCTGTCGTGGAGTCCACCATGGCCGGCCTCGCACGCGAAACGGCCTCGCTGCACGACACCATTGCGCACGCCGTGCAGCGGCAACTGGAAGGACTGTCGACCGGTTTCGAGACGACCACCACGACGGTGGCGGATATCTGGAATCAGGCATTGGCAGAGCACCGCCGATCGAACGAGACGCTTACGCAGGATCTGCGCATTTCGCTGGATCGCCTCACCGAAACCTTCGAGCAACGCTCGGCCGGTCTGGTGGAAAGCGTTTCTGCGCGTCTCGACACCACCGCGGAAAACGCGGCGAGCGCGTGGAACAACACGCTGTCGCGACAGGAAGCCGTCAACGACAACCTGGCAGCCCGCAACCAGCAGGCATTGACCGCGGCAGCAGCGACCTTCGAGGAACATGCGACGTCACTGGTCCGCGTGGTGCACCAGTCGCATACGGACTTGCAGACAGCGCTGGCATCGCATGACCAGGAACGACTGACGACCTGGACAGAGACATTCGGCTCCATGACGGCGGCATTGAGCAAAAACTGGGAGCAGGCAGGCGAGCACGCCGCGAGCCGGCAGCAGGAGATCTGCGACACGCTGGCGCTGACCTCGCGCGACATCTCGGCACAGACGCAAGCACACGCCAGCGAGACGATCGCGGAGATTTCCCGCCTCGTGCAGGCCGCATCGGAAGCGCCCAAGGTCGCGGCCGAAGTCGTCGCCGAGCTGCGCCAGAAACTCTCCGACAGCATGGTCCGCGACACCGCCATGCTGGAAGAGCGCAGCCGTCTGCTGGCCACGCTGGAAACCCTGCTCAATGCCGTGAACCATGCATCCACCGAGCAGCGGACTGCCGTGGACGCGCTGGTCACCACGTCGGCCGATCTGCTGGATCGCGTCAGCACCCGATTCACAGACCATATCGAGGCCGAAACCGGCAAGCTTGGTGCGGTCGCCGCCCAAGTCACCAGCAGCGCGGTCGAGGTGGCGAGCCTGGGTGAGGCACTCGGCGTGGCGGTGAAGTTGTTCGGCGATTCGAACGAAGCGCTGATGGACCGTCTGCAGCACGTCGCCACCGCGTTGGATAAATCGCTAGTTCGCAGCGACGAACAGCTGGCGTATTACGTGGCGCAAGCCAGGGAAGTGGTCGACCTCAGCATGCTGTCGCAGAGGCAGATCATCGAGGACCTGCAACAGATCGCCAACCAGCGCTCGTCCGTCGAAGTCGAATCGGCATGAACGACGAAGTGGAGCTCGAAGCGGAGTCGACGGCACCCATCTGGGCTGCCTTCGGCGACCTGATGTCGGTATTGCTGGGCGCATTCGTGCTGATTCTGGTCGGCGTGATCGGCGTGCAACTGCAACTGTCGAGCCGGCTGGATGAAGAGGTCAAACAGCGACAGGCCGAAGCGCAACGTCGCATGAGTTTGGAGCAAGCGCTGGCGGCTCCGCTGGCAGCGGGCCGTGTGACGCTCGTCAATGGGCGCATCGGCATTCGCGGCAGCGTGTTGTTCGCCCTGAACTCCGATCAGCTTCAGCCGGAAGGGCGTGAGGTATTGAAGAGTCTGGCGGGCCCACTTTCCAATTACCTCAAGTCCCGCGACGAAATCCTGATGGTGAGCGGCTTCACTGACGACCAGCAAGTGCGCGACGGCAACCGCCATTTTGCTGATAACTGGGAGTTGTCGGCCGACCGCGCGCTGACCGTGACCCGTGCATTGATCACGGAAGGTGTACCCGCTTCCTCGGTATTTGCTGCGGCGTTCGGTTCAGAGCAGCCCGTCAGTTCGAACGCCAATGACGAGGGACGGGCCCGGAACCGCCGGGTGGAGATCGCCCCCATCCCGAAGCCGTCGAACGCGACGGCGGCCCATGAGTAACAGCGCAACACGCGCTCGGTCGATACTCGATGCGTGGCGTGAGCAGCACGCCGATCGCATGGATCCCATTCGCTTTCACTTCCTCGATGCATTGGAACGTCGGGCAGCGCGCCATGACGGCGAAGTGCGACGCTTGCTGGACGACCGACTGTCCACGTTGCTTGACGCCTATGCAGGCGATCTCGCCGAGGCAGCCACCAGCGCCCGGGATGCCGACAGCGCGACAACGCCGGGTACCTTCGCGCGCGGAACACTTGGGGGATTGGTCGATCACATAGCCAGCTACGTTGCGATGCGAGGTGATGACCTCACCACTCGAGACAAGTCGCGCCGATCCACCTCGTTCCCTGAATTGGTGGCACTCGATGAATTCCAAAAAATCTGGTCCAAGGTGCGCGCCGAGAGCCAGTTGCGACAGTCGATGGAGCAGGTGCCCACGAATGCCGGCCCGCTCAATTCGGGTGCCCTGGTGCATCGATCGATCGCACTCATGCGCGAGCTGTCGCCAGGGTATCTCCAGCAGTTCTTGTCATATGTCGATGACTTGACGTGGATGGAGCAGATCAACAACGCCACCTCGGCGACCAAAGATGCACCTAAAGTCGCGAGCACCAGGAAGCGCGTCCGCAACAAGCCGCGAGTGCATCGCGAGTAACGTTGATCTTGCAGCGTTTCACTCGAATCGGGAACACGATGCCGTTGTGCATTGCCACCGGCGGCAATGCGCGGCAAGAGATCAAGCAGTCACTCCATTCTTGATCTTCGCGAATTACAACGGTGCGATCCGCGGGCTTCGCACCGATTTATTTTCTGGACCAACTTGAAGCCGATCCCGTCCGCTTCTCACTCTGCGTTGGAAACTTCTCGCCACTCATGCGCCGGTCGCAGCAGCTTGAATAAACCCATCCGCAATGCGGTTGGCCTAGCTGTCCAACATGCCTGCATGCCGGCGCCCATGACCGGCGCTACCAGAACCCACGATTCACACGTGAAAAACGGGGGCGACCGCAACCAATCGATGTCTCCCTCACAGTTAAAGCTGCGCCAGGTTCGCTATGCTGTAAGAATGGCGCCGGGTTCATCCCCGTGTTTGAAGGAAATGAACCTGACCCTGTTGCGAAAGTCGACCTCGCCCCATGTTTTGATGCGCAAGCCCGGGAGCTTCGTGATCCAAGTGAACTGCAACGTGAGCGATGGGCTTTGTGCGCGCCATGGATGAGCGCGGATCGGGTTCCAGTCGGGCTGCCGCCGCCTTCATCGCTTTGATCACTTTGATCACCCTGGCTGCCCTTTATGCACCACGCTTCAAGCATCCCACGGTAGGGGTCAAAGTTACCCCTCCCTCGCGGCCGATCATGCCTACTGTTGAGCTGTGGCTGAGCACGGCAGATCGTCGACTGAAGCTAATGCAGCAGCCCGAAATTGCGATGAGCGCCCGCGGCTCGTTGCCCGCCGATGTGGTCATCGACGTCCATAGGAAATATCAATCCATGGTCGGCTTCGGGGCAGCGATGACGGACTCGTCGGCGTGGCTGCTCCAGAACAAACTCAATGAGCGGCAGCGCAGTGCCTTGTTGCACGAGCTGTATGGCCCGCCACCCAACCTCAACTTCAACATGATGCGTCTGACCATCGGCGCCTCGGATTTCTCGTTGAAGCCTTACACCCTGGACGATGTTCCCTTTGGCCAGGTCGACCCGCAGTTGCAGCATTTCAACGTCACGTCCAATGTGGATGACGTGATACCGGCAGTGCGCGAGGTCCTTTCCATCGATCCGGGGCTGCGCATCATTGCGTCGCCATGGAGCGCGCCGGCGTGGATGAAGACCAGCGAAAACCTGATTGGCGGGGAGTTGCTTGAGCAATACGAAAGTACGTACGCGGACTATCTCGTCAAGTACCTCGACGTTTACCGCGGCTATGGCATCCCCATCTTCGCATTGACCTTGCAGAACGAACCCGGCTTCGTACCGATCACCTACCCGGGCATGGAAATGAGTGCGACCACGCGGGCACGCATCGTCGCGCAACACCTCGGCCCGAAGCTGGCAAGCCGCAAGCCAAAAACACGCATTCTGGAATGGGACCACAACTGGAACCAGCCCGAGCAGCCGTTGGGTGTGTTGGCCGATCCCGATGCTGCGCCCTATATCGATGGCGTTGCCTGGCATTGCTACCAAGGTAGTCCCTATGCGCAGGGCCGCGTACATCGTGCGTATCCCCAAAAGGACGCCTACATCACCGAGTGTTCCGGGGGCGATTGGGCGTCGAGCATCAACGGCGAGCTGCTCTGGTTTTCAAGAGACCTGCTGATTGCCGGGATCAGGCAGTGGGCTCGCGGCGTCGTGTACTGGAACCTCGCGCTTGACGAGAACCACGGTCCGCATTTTGGCGGCTGCGACGCCTGCAAGGGCGTGATCACGATCGACTCGCAGACGGGGGAGGTGAGTCGCAACGACGAATACTACGCGTTGGCGCACTTCAGTCGATTCGTCTTGCCCGACGCTGTCCGGGTGGAGTCCACCGCCACCGACAAGGGCATCGACAATGTGGCATTCCAAAACGCTTCCGACGGATCGATTGCACTGGTGATAGTGAACAGCAATACGGATGCGCAGCTCGTCTCGGTGGCCCAGGGCCAGACCCGTTTCGAATACACGATGCCGCCGCAAAGCGTGGCGACCTTCGTATGGAACCCGGACCAGGCAGGCGCCTGGATGCGACGTGTCCTTTCGTGGCTAAAAAAGCCTCGGTAGCGGGACCCGTCTGTAGACGCATAACCATGACGCCCGCGAGCGCTTCGGATTTCCAGTAAGTCACTGGATCCTTACCTCTATCCGTGAACACTCAGCGCTGGCTGAACTACCTGATCGCTTGGTTCGATAGATTGATCGACTGGTGATCGCGCAGTGACCCGGATAATCGGTGGTTTGCTGGCGAGCTGGAGAGACTTCGCGAAGCATCTCGCCAAGGATTGGCGCTCATCAGGAAAGAGCTTGGTGGCCGGGACTTTGTCATCATTGAGTGGCAGCGCGAGAGTGTCCGCTCTGGTTCGGAAGCGGGCCGCCGAAATCATAGGCTATCGTTGGAGGTGAGCGATATTGATCACGACCTCGGCCAGCAGCGGCACTGCGAGCGCTGCACAGATTGCTACCCAAAGTCGTGTTCGCCTGGGAATCAGCGCCAAAGTCATGAGCGCCGCCGAGCATGTATAGACGCCTAGGGAACTTGAGGCAGCGACTTGACTCCATGGCCTCGCAAAAATCAGGTAGCCAATAGCGCAGCAGGCGATTGCCAGTCGCAACCGCAGGTTGAGGTTCCATTCTCTCGCGATGGCCATACGGTCTCCCCTCAGACGTCCCAAGCAAATACCACATTAGTCCGCCTTGGGTCGCGGCGGGCATGCGCAATACGGCTGTTCCTAGGTTGAACCTCGAGCCCAACCAGCCGCCAGTTTCACCAGGAACAAATTGGATCAATCTCTGGATCGTACGGATCGACTTCTGCCCTGGCCTCAGCGTTGTCTTGCAACCGCGATCCAGGCGGACAGGCAGGCGAGCTTTTGTTCTTTCCGCCAGGGTTTCCCTATGGGGGCGCCCAAGGCCTTCAGTCGGGCGGTGATCTCCGTTGACGGCATGTCTAGCGTCCTGGTCGCGAGATCGGAAAGCGATTTCTCGTCCAGCTCGGCAACTTCGACGCCGCATTGAGAGGATGCAAACCGGAGGGCGTCGCGAACGGCCAAGGCCTCGGCGACGGGCACATGTTCTGCCCAGGCAAGGCTGTACTCGAGGAGGTTGGTGATCCAGCCGGCACGATTGACGAGCAAAGCCGCGACGACCGGCTTGCACCTCGCTGCTTCCAGTTGACGGACAATCCCTCGCAGGCCGTTTGTTGCCAGCTGATCCTGACGCCTGCGCCCCTCCGCCACGACCGCCGCCGTTTCGGCTGTGATCTCGCCTTGCGGGCCGCGCGCCATTTCGGCCGCGACGCGATACGGCTCAAAGGAAAGTCGATCGTCATCGGAGCTGGTTTCGAGAAACGTAGAGAGGATGACGCGAGGCTCTCCCTCCGCAAGGGTGACGCCGACCACGACGGCGCCTCCTTTGCGCGCACGCAGTCCAAGGCCGGCGATGAGCTGTGAGCGATTTTCCGGTCGTGACATCAGCGCCTCCCGGGGCCAAGTCGGATAGGAGATCCGCAACTCCGCAGAGTTGCAGATATCCAAGGTCCGCTTCGGTTCGAACGCGGACATTCCAAGCTTGCACGGCAACTGCTCCTATCGCAACGCGTGCCCTTCGCCAAAAGAGGGCGTTCTCCCCGAGTCTGGATGAATCCGGATCAAAGATTGCGCTTTATCGGACGACGCCATCTCAAATCGAGTTGGCCGCATGGCCTTCCTCGGGCGACGTTTGCAACGGACCTTCAACCTGCTGGCGCAGATTGTCGAGGCCTTCTTCGAAGTCCTTGCCGACCATCTTGTCCATATTGAACACCAGGCCCATCACCTTGCTCATGAAATTGGAGCGGCCGTACATGGCCCAGGTGACGTGCGTGCCATTGCCGCGCGGCTGCAGCAGGAAGTCGGCGGTGTGGCTGGCCTTGAAGGGTGCGAAGAAGTCGAGCTTGATGACGATGTGTGACGAGGGCGTGGACTCGCTAATTTCCATGCGACCACGACCGATGTTCTTGTTGCCGTCCCAGCCGTAACTTCCGCCCTGGCCGCTGGCAGGGCCTTCGAAGCTGCGTTGCATGTTTGGATCTTTCTTCTCGTACGGTGACCACGTCTGCCAGCGACGCAGGTCATTGATAAGCGGAAACACGCGTTCCGGCGACGCCTGGATAGTGGCAGTGCGTTCGATGCGGAACTGGTCGGGACGGCTGGCCGCAAAAACCAGTACGGCGGCGATTACCAGCAAGACAATGACGAGGATGGCGAACATGGACTTCTCCAGAAGTGATGTAACGAGGGCCGTGCAGCGTCAGGCGTCGATGGCTTCCCTGGGTACGAGATGCATATACGGCTGCGCGTCTTGCAGCACGCGTGCGAACGACGGTCGTTGCATCAGGCGCAGCAGGTACGCGGCGGTATGAGGATGTGCCCGCTCCAGCGGAATCACCAGGTTGGCGTAAAACAGTGCCGGCGACGCCGCGCAATCGGCCATGCTGTATGTGTCGCCGACGGCCCAGGTGCGGGTTTTCATGTCGCGCTCCAGCAGGTCGTAGGCCGTGCGTAACCGATCGCGCGCCTCGGCCACGCCGTAGTGGTCGTGCTGGCCCGAAGGCCGCAGACGATCGGTGATGACCTTCTGCATCGGCTCATTCACGTATAGATCGAAGAAGCGGTCGCGCAGGCGAACTTCGCGGGCCAGATCAGCATCGGCGGGTATCAGCGGCGCGGGGCCGGGATAGTGCTGATCGAGGTACTCGATGATGATGGTGGATTCGGGCACCAGACAATCGCGCACGTCGTCGTGCAGCACAGGGAAGCGACCGATGGGCCACAGCTTGTAGAACGCAGCGCGTGCTTCCGCATCAGCCAGGTCGACAAGATGGGAATGAAATGGCGTGCCGTTTTCATAGAGCGCCACCAACGCCTTGTGGCAGAAGGAAGCGAGCGGATGCATATAGAGGGTGAGTGACATGGAAGATCCCGTCGAGTCGTGAAATCAGCGCTGTGGTGTAGCCAAGGCGACCTTGCCCGTGCCGTTGGCCTCGTCGATCAATGCCTCGACCTGGATGCGCAGCACCACGTCCATGCCGAAACCATACGACTTGCCGCTATCCATGCCGAAGTTGTCGCGCTTGAAACTGGCCGAGGCGTCGGCGCCGCACAGTTCTCGCTTATACATAGGGTGCTGCATGCACTTGAACGAACGGATGGTCAGGTCGACCGGCCGCGTCACACCGTGCAACGTCAGCTCGCCGGTCACCTTGGTCGGTGAGCCGTTGACGAAATCGGTGAGCTTGCCCTTGTAGGTGGCCTTCGGATATTTCGCCGCGTCGAACAGCTCCGGTCCGCGTGCGGCCTCGTTCATCTTGTCCAGGCCGAAATCCACACTGCTGGCATCGACGGTGATATCCACGCTGCCCGTGCTTGCAGCCTTGTCCAGTGCGACCTTGCCGCTGGTGTGATCGAACTTGCCGCGCCACGTGGAGAGACCGCCGAAATGGTCCGCTTCGAAACTTGGATACGTATGGTTGGGATCGATGGTGTACGTGGCGGCCCCCGCATGCGTCGTGCTGCTGGTGGCCAGCGCCATCGTGAAAGCCAGTCCGGTGGACCAGGCACTATGCTTGACTGCGAACATCGTCGACTCCTTGATGATGGGTATGGGTCTTGGGAAGTGGAATGGAAGCAAGTGTCAGGGCGTGAGATTGGTCAGCGCCTGTGTGCCTTGCGGATCGAACGGATCGGACGGGGTTCACGCGTGAAGCCACATCCCGCTTCCGAGGCTGGCGACGTGCCTGCAGCCGAACCATTGGGGAAATGTCATTGTCTGTCTCCATGTTGCGCTGCGGTTTCAGGTCAGGCTTATCCCTATGACGAACGGCCGGCCCCAATTTCGACACGGTGCACGATGCCTTGGTCTGGGCCGGGCGCGCCGTGTGCCACCGACCGGCGGCGGCCTGGGTTAATCTGCGGGAAGTGACTGCCAGCTTTCGGAGGCACCCGACATGCGCGCGCCAGCAGGTTCCGTCGTTGGATTGTGTTCCGCCTCCGCCACGCTATGCGCGATGGGCATGGCGTTCCTCGGCTATTGGGGCGTGCACGAGCCCACGCCATGGCATGCCGCCGATGTGGTGGTGACCACGCTTGCCCTCACGGGGTTTGCCGTGCTGGCTTCGGTACCGTGGATCGTCACCACACCGGTAACCGAGGAGAGCGCCGAGCGCATCGTGCCGGCGAGGCGTGCGTTTGCGCTCGGTGTCATGTTGATCTGGCTGGCGACCATGGTGGCCGTGGTCGCATGAGCGGCGCGACGCCGGCGTTGTCAGTCGACGATGAACAGCCTTGCGCCCGTCGGGGTGGATGAGCGGTGCGCGGCATCGCCGAAATCGGCAACCTGGTAACTCATGCCCTCGGTAAGGACGAAGTGGCGGCCATCTGCCAGTTCGGTATGCAGCTCGCCTTCGAGCACGTAGAGCACATGCCCGCGATCGCACCAGTGATCGGCCAGATACCCTGCGCTGTATTCGACCACGCGTACACGTAGATCGCCGATCGTGAAGGAGTGCCACAGGGCTTCACCGGTTTCGCCGGGATGCCGGGTGGGAGGAATCTCGCTCCAGTCGGTGACAGTAAACGGCAACGCAGGGATCTTCATCGGCAAATTTCCTATGGCGAATGGACGGCTATTCGACGGGATACGGTCCGTCGGCAAACGTTTCGGCGTGATAGCCCTTGGAGCCGACCAGCTGTGCCAGTGGACTGCGAATGTCGCCGCCCGCCTGCAGCTTCCCCATGAGAGACGCGAAGTCGTAGCGTGGCAGCCAGCCGAGGTCATGCCGCGCGCGTTCGTTGACGTAAACACGATCGATGCTGGGCGCCATCGTCCAGCCGCGCTGAGCAAATACGGCTTCGTACGCGGGGACGCGGCGAAGCACGGCCAGCGGCGCACGAGCACGCAGGTCGGCCATGTCCTCGGGACGGAACGGCGTGGTCGCGCTGATGATGTAGCGGCGAAAGCCAAGTGCCGACGCACGCCTTGCGGCCAGTAGATGGGCGCTCACCACGTCCTCGATGTCGACGCGGCGGTGCAGGTACTCGTTAACCTTCAGGTTGTCGTCGCTGTAGCTGGTGCGAGCCGAGTGGTTGTCGTCCTCTTCGGGAAAGAAGCGCGACGTTCGCAGCACCATGCAGGGCAAACCATGATTGCGATGAAACAGCTGGCACAGATCCTCGGCGGCGGACTTGGTGACGCCGTAGATGTTCTTGGGGATGGGCGTGACGTCCTCGGTGATCCACGCTGCCGGTTCACTGGCGGGCGGCACCAGCGCATCGCCAAACACGCTGGTGGTGCTGGTGTAGACAAACGACTCCACGCCGGTGGCCAGCGCCTCTTCCAGCAGGTTCAGCGTGCCTGTGAGGTTGACGTCGATGAACTCCTGCCGGCTGTGCGTGGCCACATGCGGTTTGTGCAGCGTGGCCGGATGAAACACGGTGTGCACGCCGCTCATGCAGCGACGCACGCAGGCGCGGTCGACGATCGAACCGACCTGTGTCGTATACGGACCCTCGACGATATCCAGCCCGATCACCTCGTGGCCGAGATCGCATAGAGTGCGCGCCAGCGCCTCGCCAAGATGTCCGGAACTTCCCGTGACCAGGATGCGCATGCGTGCAAGGGTCCGCACCAAATGGGAAGGCCGATGCTAGCACTCGGCCGCCAGGGCATGACAATGGGAGGTTCGACCTACACCTCGGCCTTGAACGTCTTGCCCAAGGCCCGGTGTGGGCATCGGCGGCGAGCGAAGTTTCGCCGCATGGCGAAGTATCCGTTGGTAGCGCAGCGCTAGACTGTTGCCATGAACGATAACGTCTCCGCCAGCCGTTACCAGTTGGCCGAAATCGGCGCATTGCTTGCCGAACCGGCACGCGCGGCCATGCTGCTGGCGCTGATCGACGGCACGGCGCGTCCCGCGGGTGAGCTGGCGCATGCAGCGGGCGTTGGAGCGGCCACAGCGAGTGCGCATCTGAAGCGTCTGCTGGAAGGGGGCTTGCTGGCGGTGCATGCGCAGGGCCGCCATCGCTACTACCGTCTGGCTGGCGATGAGGTATCGGCACTGCTGGAAGCGCTGGCGATGCCACGCAAGCCACTTGTATTGCCATCGCCCACCGGAACCGATCGTGCCTTGCGCCACGCGCGCACGTGTTATCGCCATCTGGCGGGGCAGCTCGGCGTCGGCTTCTGCGATGCGCTGCTGGCGCGAGACTACCTGCACGCCACCGGCGATGGTTTGCGCCTGTTGCCGGAAGGCGTGGAGGCATTGGTCGCCGCAGGCCTCGAGGCTCCACCGACACCAGCGTGGTTGACGCTTTCCGGGCGTAGCTGCCTCGACTGGACGGAGCGACGCATGCATGTCGGCGGTCCGCTGGGCGTGGCGCTTACCGGCGCCATGCTCGATGCCGGTTGGTTGCGACGAAGCAACAGTGGGCGTGCGTTGTTGCCGAGTCCGGATGGACTGAGGCGACTCGCCGGTTTGGGCGTACAACTGCCGTGCGACGGTTGACGTCCCTCAGGGACTGAACAGGAACGCCTCGCGTCCCTCCCTGTCGGCGGTACCCAGGAACATGAAACGCAACGCCATCGCATCGCCACTGGTGTGCTTTTCCGTGAGGCGCTCGAGCAGAGTCGTCTCGCGTTCGCACGCCGTATCGTAGGGATTGGCGCCCCTCTGTCGCGGCACCACGGTGGCCACTTCCTTGCGCACCTGCTCAAGCCGCGCCGCGCCTGCAACCGGATCAAAGGGTGCCGGATGCCCTGGATTGCTCTCGCCAATCAAGGCGGTCATCCGGTTAACGCCTCTGAGGAATATGCCGAACTGCGATGCACCAAAGTCGACAGGCTCACCACCCAGATACTTTCCACAGTCACCAGGCGAGGCCACCTGACCGATCAGGATCAGATCCTCGTGGTGCGCCACTGCCATGTGCTCGATCCCGGCATCCGACGCATTGATCAGGGATTCGTGACCGGCCGCACTCAGCGCGTGAAGAAAGGCGCGCTCGAATTTTTGCTCTCGCACATCGAGATTTGATTCGTAACGGGCGGCCAGGTTGCTCTTCAGCCAGTCGTCGAAAATTTTCGGATAGCGCACGCGAATCAGTTCGATCGCCTTCGCCGCGCTGCGCATCTTGGGATTCTCACGCAGCGGATAGAGGAACTGCTCGATGCGCCACGCGTCGGCATTCATGACGCCGCTTTCCAGATCGATGCCGGTAATGACGCCATTGCTGAACAACGTCGTGGCATCGGGTTGATAGGGCACGCCCGGCGTCGCAAACGCATCATGCATGAAGAAGGTCGATGCACCCAGTTGCATCAACCGTTGAGAAAGCCTTTGCTGTGCTCTCTCGATGGCGTGGTTGGCAACGCCAAGATCGGCGATGCGCTGCAGTGGCGCGAAGATCAGCTCGGCCTTGGCTCCGATAATGCGCTGACTGGCGGCAGTGAACGCGACGAGGCAGGCACCCGCACAATGCTTGTCGATTTCTACCGCGATATCCGGGCGCCTCGCGAGAAAATCCCCCAGCTTCACCGCGGCAGGTACGTCACCACTACGGCTGTCCATCTCAAGGCGGGTGATCTGCGGATGTTCCGCAAAGGCGCTCTCGACAGCGCCTGCATAGCCAAGGCCAAGCGGGCCTTTGGCGACGATGGCCTGGCCATCGTCCGACACTGACACCGTGTAGCCATAGGTCAGCAGCTGGCTGAGCGCGTCATCGGATAACGCCTCGATTTCCCAGCCAAAGGCCACCGTCTGACCCAGAACGGCCAGGATGATAATCACCATCACCACGTTGACCAGCCCGGACCAGCGATTCTCCAGCAACGCCGCCGCGCGTAGCGTGCCAACGATCTGCCAGGTCGCCACGAGCAGTCGGAATGCTCCGTACATCAGCAGGAACAAAATAACGAAAGCCCATGCCGGCGGGCGCCAGATCATCAAGGCCAGCACGCCCGCCTCGAACAACAACAGCATCACGCTAAGCGCGATCGTGTTGACCCAGAACGACTGGCCCAGCGGCAGTTCTCCTCGCCAGTGAGCGCGAATGTAGCCCTGCAGATGCCGGCGTCGCTCCGGTGTGCCGACATGCGCCGCAGGCCGCGCATCAGTAACCAGGTCTGCACTACGCAAGTCCAGTTCGCTCATCGGCCACGCTCCTGGTACAGGAAATTTCGCCGCGCCCGAATGGAACGCGGCATATGGTGATTGTCAGTTCACGCCTGTTTACGCTTGAACAGCTTGACGAAGATGCCACCCACGGCGGCAATGCCCAGCACGACGAACTTCTTGAGCGCGAGCAGCATGAGCCCCAGCTTCGCGAACAGGCCGGCCTTGGCGGCAATACCGCCGGCTACCAGTGCGGCGATGCCATAGGCGGCGACCTTGTCGGTGCCTGCTTTGTAGTCGGCATAGCCTTGGCCGGGATCGAACTCTGTCATATCGACCACTTGCGGCATATCCGCGCGTACCTGGGCGAGCTGGTCGATCGGCGCCACCGCATTGAGCGAGAGATAACCCTTCCTGCCAAGCACGCGGATGGCGTAGTTCAGCGTACGGCCGTCGTCGGAGCCGTCGGCCTTCTTGAACTGAAGGTCGCGCGCCCAGTACAGCTTGTGGGCAGCGGCGTCGTAGTGCGGCGGTTCGGCCCAACCCATCAATTCGATGGCCGGATAGCCTTCCTTGATCCGATCGGCGTTCTCGTCCTTTGCAGCCTTTTGCATGTCCTTGAGCATGTCGTTGTAGTCGATCTTGGCGGCGTCCTCGTCGGACACATAACCCTCGTCGACGAAGGTCACCACCACCGCCCAGCTGTTTTCGTCGAGCACCGTGTGTGCGTCAGTGCCGGGGAGGATGATGCCCAGCACTTCGTTGTCGGGCGGATTGCCCCACAGCTGGGTGAGTACGCGTTGCGCGTCGTGCGCCGGCAGGAAGCTGTAGCCGTCCGCCAGTTTCAGCGTGGCCTCTGCGCCGGGGATGGCCACGTTGCCGGTCACCGGATGCAGCGAGGCGATGAACTCCTCCGCCTTGGTGGAGTGGCCAGCGGTTTCGGCCGAAGCGGGTGTGGTCAATGCAAAGGCGGCCAGCAGTCCGAGCGCCGGCAGGAGCGAGTTGCGTAACATGAATTGTCCCCTGGATATCGTCCGTTGATACGCATCCCCCCGGATGCGGCCGCTACTCCCCCTTTGGCGCAGCGGCGGGTCGATCTTATCGCTTACGGACGGCCAAAAGCACAACGCCCTCCGGGTGAGCGGAGGGCGTCGTGGCTAAGAGCGGGTAGGGCGGGTGATCAGGGAGACTTAGTTGCGGGCGAGCGCTCGAAGCTGCCGGCATCGCCGGGGAATACAACTGGGCTTTCGTAGCCGTCGGCCGACACCGCCGACACGCCGAAGAACCAGTCGTCGATCACCACGTCCTTGATCACGGCCTGGTCGACGTCACCCACGGTGCGGCTGTACTGCCACTGCGGCGCAGTGGTGTCGCGCCAATGCACGACGTAGCCAGCGGCGCCGGGCACTTTCTTCCAGTGCACGGTGGTGTCGGTGGCGAGCGCGCCTTCGATGCTTACGCCGCTGGGTGGCGCGGGTGCGCGGCTGAGCGCGGCCATGGTCACGGTGTTGAGCGCGGTCACGCGGGCGAGATAGCGGAAGTCCACGCCATCGATGGTGTCGCCGTAGTGGATGCCTTTCTCCGTGCGCAGATCCTGGTGCTGGCGGGTGTAATCCTCGTGGCCTTCGCTCACGCGCACCGCCGGATAGCCGGCTTCGAGGAACGGCACCTGATCGCCGCCGCGGCTGTAGCGGTCGGTGCGATAGACCATGTGCACGCGGAAATCGGGCAGGTAGGTCGTGGCGACCTGTTCCATATAGCGCGCGATGTTGCGCGAGGGCGAATCCACTTCGCCGCCGTGATAGGCGCGGTACTTGCTTTGTTCGGCCGTCTCGTTGGATTTGGTGCCTTCGGAGAACACGCGCACCGTGGTGTTGTCGAGCACGCCGTTCTGGCCGTGGCTGTTGCCCACGATGTCGTTGTTTAGATCGGCCTGCACCTGCCAGCCTTGTGCGGTGGCGTAGTCGGCCAGCACCTTGCCGCCGTACAGGCCCTGCTCTTCACCCGAGAGCGCAGCGAAGACGAGGGTGGCGTCGTTGTCCTGTTTGGAAAGGACGCGTGCCGCTTCCATCAGCGCAGCGACACCGGAGGCGTCGTCGTTGGCACCGGGTGCGTCACTGGTCGCGTTCATCACGTCGGTGACGCGTGAATCGAGGTGGCCGGTCATCACGATCACGCGGTTGGGATCGCCCTTGCCGCGCTTGATCGCCACCACGTCCATCACTTCCGTCGGCTGCGGTACGCGCTTGCCGGTGAACATCTGCGAAGGCGTCACTACTTCCAGGCAGCCGCCGCAATCCTTCGACATCTGTTCGAAACGCGACTTCACCCATCGACGTGCGGCGCCGATGCCGCGCTTGTCCGACTTGGTATCGGACAGCGTGTGACGGGTGCCGAAACTCACCAGCTTCTGGATGGTGGCATGCAGCTCCGCTTCGCTGGGCGCGGTGGACAGTGCCTGCAGTGAGGGTTGCTCACGTGGCACCACGGGCGCGTCGGCCGCGAAGGCGTTGGAGACGACCAGGCTGAGTGCCAGCGGAAGCAGCAGGGGAACGGGGCGCATCGGGATCTCCGGTAAGGCAACGCCCCACTTTAGCGCCGCCCGACCGAGGCGCCCCCTGCCGGATGGCAGGGGCGCAGGGCCTAGTGGTTGCGCGGAGGTACGAGCGTGATCTCGAACAGTTTCGGCCAGCGCTTGCCGGTGACGAACAGGCGGTCGTGCTGGGCATCGTAGGCAATGCCGTTGAGCACGTCGTTGGAGGGATCAGGCAAGGTGCTGGTGTCAAACAGGCCGGCGAGGTTGATCCAACCGGTGACGTGGCCAGTGGCCGGGTCGATGCGGGCGATGCGATTGGTCATCCACACGTTGGCATAGATCTCGCCCTTCACCCATTCCAGCTCGTTGAGGTTGACCACCGGCCGGTCACCGTCAGTGACCATGATGCTGCCCACCGTGGCCAATGTATTGGGGTCGAGGATGCGCAGCACCGGCGATCCGTCGCTCATGTAGATGTGCTTGTCGTCGCGCGTCATCGCCCAGCCCTCGCCGGGATAGTTGAAGGTGCGCAGGGTCTTGAAGCTGGCCATGTCGTAGACGAAGCCCAGCTGATCTTTCCAGGTGAGCTGCACGATGTGCGGACCCCAGTCGACGATGCCCTCGCCGAAATACTGCGCCGGCACGTCGTGGCGCTGTATCACTTTGCCGCTCTCGAGCTCCACCTTGCGCACGGTCGATTCGCCGGCTTCGCCGGTGCTCTCGTAGAGATAGCCGTCCTTGTAGAACAGGCCCTCGGTATAGGCCGAGGTGTCGTGCGGATAGACGTGGACCACGTGGTAGCCATAGACCGGCACGGCAGCCTGGGCGGAGGCGATAGCAGTGAGCGCGCCGAGTGCTGTCGCGCAGGTGAGCCAGCGGATCATGCGGTTTCCCTGTGGGGCGCGTGGATGTTTGGAGAGCTTAATGCAGGGAACGCACCCGGAAATTGCGCCCCTTGATCTTCCCTGCCCGCAGCCGCTCCAGCGCCTTGTTCGCAAGATCTCGCCGGATGGCCACATACGCGCGCGTGGCAAACACGTCGATCTTGCCGATGTCCTTGGCATCAAGCCCGGCATCGCCGGTGAGCGCACCCAGGATGTCACCGGGGCGCAGCTTGTCCTGGCGGCCGGCGTCGATCACCACGGTTTTCATCGGCGCAAGGTTGAGTTGCTTGCCGCGCGGTGCGGCCAGCTTGAGCGGCTGCCACGGCAGCGGCTTGCCGATCTGTTCCTCGATGTTGAGCGCCTTGGGGCGCTCGCGTGGCGTCACAAGTGTGACGGCATGACCGGCTTCGCCCGCGCGACCCGTGCGGCCGATGCGATGCGTATGGGTGTCGGGGTCGTGTGCAATGTCGTAGCTCACCACCAACGGCAGCGCGGCGATATCGAGGCCGCGCGCGGCCACGTCGGTCGCTACCAGAATGGAGCAGCTACGGTTGGCGAACTGCACCAATACTTCGTCGCGGTCGCGCTGCTCCATGTCACCGTGCAGCGCAAGGGCAGAGAAACCACGCTTGTCCAGTTCGTCGGCAACGCTGTCCACGTCCTTGCGCATGTTGCAGAACACCAGCGCATGCTGCGCATGTTCCTTGCCGAGCAATTGCGCGAGCGCGTCCATCTTCTGCGCCGGCTCCACTTCGTGGAAGCGCTGCTCGATGGTGACTTCATCGTGTGGCGTCTCCACCGTCACTTCGACCGGATTGCGCTGCAGGCGCTTGCTCACCTGGCGGATTTCATCGGCGTACGTGGCGGAAAACAGCAATGTCTGATGGTGCTTGGCGATGCGGCCGACGATGTCGTCAATGGCATCGCTGAAACCCATGTCGAGCATGCGGTCCGCCTCGTCCAGCACCAGCACCTTGATGCCGCCGCCGTGCAGGCTTTCACGCTTGAGATGCTCCTGCACGCGGCCCGGCGTACCGACCACGATGTGCGGATCATGCGTGAGCGAGGCCAACTGAGGACCCAGTGGCATGCCACCACAAAGCGTCAGCAGTTTCACGTTGGGAATATTGGCAGCCAGCTTGCGGATGGCCTTGCTCACCTGGTCGGCCAGTTCGCGCGTCGGACACAGCACCAGCGCCTGCAGGCGGATGGTGTCCACGTCGATGCTCTGCAACAGGCTCAGGCCGAACGCTGCGGTCTTGCCGCTACCGGTGCGCGCCTGCGCGATGACGTCGCGCCCTTCCAGCATGGGCGGCAGGCTCTGGGCCTGCACGGGCGTCATCTCGGTGTAGCCGAGGGTCTCCACGCTGGCGAGCAGCGCGGGCTTGAGGGAGAGCGTGCGGAAATCGGTCATGCGCCATGATCGCATCTATGCGACCACGGCGCAGAATCGATCACCCGTGCATGTCTTCCAGCTCCATGCCCTTGGTCTCGCGCACCGACATCACCACGAAGATCAGCGACAGCAGCGCGAATGCGGCATACAGGCCATAGGCGAAGCTCAGACCTACTTCGGCCAGCGCCGGAAAGCTGCTGGTGATGGCGAAATTGGCCAGCCACTGCGCGGAGGCCGCCACGGCCAATGCGATGGCGCGGATGCGATTGGGGAACATCTCGCCCAGCAGCACCCATACCATCGGGCCCCAGCTCATGCCGAAAAACACCACATAGGCATTGGCGGCAACCAGGGCCACCATATTCCACGGTGCAGGCAGGCTCAGGCTTGCGCCGCTGCCGGTGGCCTGCGAAAAACACCAGGCCATCGCGCCCAGCGTGATGGTCATGCCGGCCGAGCCGATCACCAGCAGCGGCTTGCGGCCGATGCGGTCCACCAGCGCGATGGCGATGAGTGTCACCAGCACGTTCACCACTGAAGTGACCACGGTGATGGAGAACGAGTCGGCTTCGCTGAAGCCCACCGAATGCCACAGCGTGGACGAGTAATAGAAGATGACGTTGATGCCGACGAACTGCTGGAACACCGACAGCATGATGCCGACCCACACCACCGGCAGCAGGCCAAAATGAGATCCGCGCAGGTCGCGCAGCCGAGGGCGGTATTCGGACTGCAGGCTTTCCTGGATGTCCTTGACCTTGGCGTTCAGCGCTGCCTCGTTATGCATGTCCAGCACCTGGCGCAGCACATCGTGTGCTTCGGACAGCCGGCCCTTGGCCACCAGATGACGCGGTGATTCGGGCACGCCCAGCACCAGCGAGCCGTAAATCAGCGCTGGCACCACCGCGACCAGAAACATCCAGCGCCATGCGGCGAGGCCGAACCACAGCGGGTGCGAGGCACCACCGGCCGTACCGGCCAGCCATGCATCGCTCAACAGCGCTGCGAAGATGCCCAGCACGATGGCCAACTGCTGCAGTGAACCCAGTCGGCCACGCACCTGTGCAGGCGAAATTTCCGCGATATAGGTGGGTGCGATTACCGAGGCTATGCCGACGCCGATGCCACCGATGACGCGCCAGAAGACCAGGCTTCCCACGCCGGTGACGAGGCCCGCGCCCAATGCGCTGAGCGCAAGAAACAGCGCTGCGACCTGCATGCTGCGCACGCGGCCGAAGCGATCGGCCAGCGGGCCTGCGTACCACGCACCCACAGCCGAACCGAGCAGCGCGCATGACACGGCAATGCCGATTTGCCCTGCGCCTAGTCCGAAGTTGCCGCGTACTGCATCGACGGCGCCGTTGATCACCGCCGTGTCGAAACCAAACAGAAAACCACCGAGCGCGGCCGCGGCCGCGATCAGCACGACGCGCGCTGTGGCTCGCTGGCCCAGGTCGTCGACTGCAGTATTAGAAGTGGTGCTCATTGCCTCTCCCCGTTTCGAAGTCCGGCGATTCTGCGCTGGCAGCCCCGGTTCATTGAAGTGAATACGTATGCATGAGAGGGGACGCAATGTCGAGCTTTGGATGGCTGACACGCGAATGGTGCAGGTGCGTTGTGGTTGGGATACTTGCCGTCCCCTCGCGGGCATCATTTGCTAGCCGGGACATGGATCAAAGTGCTGCGTCGCAGCATGTTTACGCATGCTTGGCGTATAGATCTTTACTCAGTCGCTGGTAGCGGACTGCTGGCGCGTCCTCGGCCGCAAGCCGAGGTACAGCGGCATCGGTCCTCCGGTTGTAGCGCGATCGCCAGGGTGCCGCCTACGCGGCGGGCGTTTCAATCGCCTGCCGGCGCTCGAGTCACTTTTCTTTTGCTGGCCCAAAAGAAAAGTAACCCAAAGAAAATGGCCTCAAGGGCTCACTGCGATATTCGGAATACAAGCGTTGGCTGCGGAGGGATTCGGCCGCGCAGCGTGCTACCTCAGGGACTGCGGCTACACCGCAACGCGTCGAGGTACTGAGGACTTAAAACGAAGCCTGCTCTCTGCTCCCTCTTCTCTCCGGGGAGAGGGTTGGGGTGAGGGGCGGGTGCTTGCGAAAGCGTCATTGCGAAGCACGCTTATGAAGACAACCTGCCGAGCACACTCACCACTGCGTGCGAGCAGGCAGCAAACCCTTAAGTTCCGCCTCGGTGAGATTGCGCCACTGGCCCACCTTCAGGTGGCCGAGCTTCACATTGATGATGCGCACGCGCCGCAGCTGGGTCACGCGATAACCGAACTCCGCTGCCATCAGGCGGATCTGCCGGTTCAGGCCCTGGGTGAGGATGATGGCGAAGCCGAACTTGGCGATCTTGCGCACTTTGCACGGCTTGGTCATCTGACCGTGAATGCGCACGCCGCGTGCCATGCTCTTCAAAAATTCATCGGTGACCTGCTTGTTCACGCCCACAAGATATTCCTTCTCATGGTCGTTTTCCGAGCGCAGGATTTCGTTGACGATGTCGCCATTGCTGGTGAGAAGGATCAGCCCTTCCGAATCCTTGTCCAGACGGCCAATCGGAAAGACGCGTTCCTTGTGGTCGACGAAATCGACGATGTTGTCCTTCACCGTCTGGTCCGTGGTGCAGGTGACGCCCACCGGCTTGTTCAATGCGATGTAGACACCGCGCTTGGCCGATGGCGTGGCGGCAAGCACGCGCGCCCTGACGATTTCGCCGTCCACGCGCACTTCATCGCCATCCAGCGCCTTGGCGCCGGTGGTGACAACTTCTCCATTGATGGTGACGCGGCCGGCAAGCAGCAACTCGTCCGCCTCGCGGCGGGAGCAGATGCCGGCTTCGCTGATGTATTTGTTGACGCGCATGATGGTTGAACCGGAATTTCCTAGGGCGTCATTCCGGCGAACGCCGGAATCCAGTGCCTTTCGTGAGAGAAAGTCGCTGGATCCCAGCATTCGCTGGGATGACGAGCAAAATCAGGAACGCAGGCCCACGCCGCGCTTGAGTAGCTGCAGCGCCACGATGGTCAGGCCAATCACGAAGGCCAGCATCACTGCGAACGCCACGCCGATCTGCACGTCGCTCACGCCCAGCACGCCGAAGCGGAACGCGTTCACCATGTACAGGATCGGATTGACCATCGAGATGCTGCGCCACGGCTCACCCAGCAGATCCACCGAATAGAACACGCCGCCAAGATAGGTGAGCGGCGTGAGCACGAAGGTGGGCACCAGCGCGATGTCGTCGAATTTCTTGGCGAACACCGCATTGACGAAGCCGGCCAGCGAAAACACGATGGCACCCAGCAGCACTGACAGGAACGTAAGCACCGGATGCACCACGTGCAGATCGGTGAAGAACAGCGCAATCAGTAGCACCAATGCGCCCACGACCAGGCCGCGCGTCACGGCGCCAGTGACATAGCCGAGAAGGATCACCCAATTGGGCATCGGCGACACCAGCATTTCTTCCACGGCGCGGCTGAACTTGGCGCCGAAGAACGAGCTGGAGATGTTGCCGTAGCAGTTGGTGATGATGCTCATCATCACCAGGCCAGGCACGATGTACTGCATATAGGTGAAGCCGTGCATCTGGCCGATACGGCTGCCGATCAGCTTGCCGAAAATCACGAAGTACAACGTCATCGTGATGGCGGGCGGAATCAGCGTCTGCGTCCAGATGCGCATGATGCGCGCGATCTCGCGCCGGACAATGGTGTTGAGTGCGATGAGATTGGCGGTACTGTTCATGCCACCTTCTCCGCGTTGTCCTTGGTTCGGCCCTGCTCCAATCGACCATTTTCTACCAGGCGCACGAACAGTTCTTCCAGGCGGTTGGTCTTGTTGCGCATCGATGTCACGGTCATACCTTGCGCGGACAGCGCGCCAAACAGCGAGTTGAGGTCATGCGAGCGTGCCATCTCCGCTTCCAGCGTGTGCTCGTCGACACGACGCAACGTAATGCCGGGAATGGTCGGCAGGTCGGTCGGCACGTGGGTGATGTCGAGCACGAAGGTTTCCACGTCCAGCGTGGCCAGCAGGCGCTTCATCGAGGTGTTTTCCACGATGGTGCCGTGGTCGATGATGGCGATGTTGCGGCAAAGCTGTTCGGCTTCTTCCAGGTAATGCGTAGTGAGGATCACCGTGGTACCCGCCGCGTTGATGCCGCTGACGAACTGCCACATCGAACGACGGATCTCGATATCCACACCGGCGGTGGGTTCGTCGAGGATCAGCAGCTTGGGCTCGTTCATCATCGCGCGGGCGATCATCAGGCGGCGCTTCATGCCGCCGGAGAGCATGCGCGCCTGATGCTGCGCCTTGTCCCACAGGCGCAGCTCCTTCAGGTACTTTTCCGCGCGTTCGGCGGCAATCTTGCGTGGAATACCGTAGAAACCGGCCTCATTCACGCAGATGTCGAACGGCTTCTCGAACTGGTTGAAGTTGATTTCCTGCGGTACCAGGCCGATCAGCTGCATGGCCTTGCCGCGCTGCTTGTTCACCGACACGCCGAAGATCTGCGCATCGCCGCTGGTGGCATTCACCAGCGAGGAAAGAATGCCGATCAGGGTGGATTTGCCGGCGCCATTGGGGCCGAGCAGGGCGAAGAAATCGCCTGGTTGTACTGTGAGACTGATGCCCTTGAGGGCTTCGACACCGTTACCGTAGGTCTTGCGCAGGTTGTCAACGACCAGCGCGGGAGGATTTGTGGGGGACATGGGCTGCACCGGGGGGGCTAGCCTTCTATTATACGTGGCTTGCCCGGGCCGTCCGGCACGGCTCGCGACCACACAGTTTCCCGGAAAAACCGCAATGGCAGACCATTTCCAGCTCCGTCTCGTCGACAGCACCATGCTGGCGCCCACCGTGCGTCACATGGCGTTTGAGCGCGCAGACGGTCAGCCGTTGGCCTTTGTGCCCGGGCAGTTCCTGCAGATCCACTTCCACTATGAGGATGGCACCGCCACCAAGCGCAGCTATTCCGTGGGTACGGTGGGCGATGGTTCCTCGCCCGTGCAGCGCATCGAAATTGCGGTGAGCTATGTGGACGGCGGCGCGGCCACCAAATTGCTCGGAGAGCTGCCGCACGGTGGCGTCATCGACGCCAGTGGCCCTTATGGCCGCTTCTGCCTGCAGGCCGGCGACGCCAATGCGCGTTATCTGCTGCTGGCGACCGGCACCGGTGTCACGCCGTATCGCGCCATGCTTCCGCAGATCGGCGAACTGGTGAAGCAGGGCCGCGAAGTGGTGCTGCTGTACGGCGCCCGCAACGAGACCGAGCTCCTGTACGGCGAGGAATTCGAAGCGTTCGCGCAGGCCAACCCGGGCTTCACCTTCCATGGCTGCCTGAGCCGCCAGCCGCGCGACGTGCCGCGCCCGAGCGACCGGTCCGGCCACGTGCAGAACGCGCTGGCCGAGCTGACGCCCAGCGTCGATCGCGACATCGCTTATCTGTGCGGCAACCCCAACATGGTCGACGCCGCCTTTGCGGGTCTGAAGGAGTTCGGCCTCCCGGTGGCCCATATCCGGCGAGAGAAGTACATCTCCTCGCGCTGATCGCGTCAGCGTCACGCTTCTTAAACGCCACGGTAATGAACCGCTCAAGAAGCGTCAGGGTTGGCCGCTAAACGGTCAGCCCAGCACGGTCCTTCACACTCCAATTTGATCCGCTCCCCGCCCATGGCGGTCGAAAATGTGACTTGGTTCACATTGCGGAGACGCGCCCAGGTTTTGGATATCAAGTCCCGGCAGGCCACGCCGATAGATCCCGAAGGTATCCCTCTTTCCGTGCGGGGTACGGGAAGGGGCCGTTATGAAGGGCTGGATTCGCAGGACCTGGGTAGGTTGCGTAGTCGCCTTTGCGCTGGGCGCGCCGTTGGCGCATGCGGATGGGGGAACGATCACGTTTGCCGGAGCGATCGTCGCTCCCACGTGCGGCGGCGCATCGGAACGACTGCCTGATGTCACGCGTGGCGGATGTGGCGCTGCGATGGCCAATGTTGCATCACGCTCTTCGATGTATCGGCAGTCCACGGTTTCGCTTGAGGACGCCATGCAAGAGCGTGATCGCCTACTGACGTATTTCGCGACGTACGCCGACGCGAGCGACGCGCACCTGGTGATGCGTACCTACGAATGAAGCGCGTGGCGCGAGCGCCACGCCACACGTCACTTGTAGGTCATCGTAAACGTCGCGGTCGCGCAGACAGGGCCCGGGGTCACCGTCGTGCCCGTCTGGTAGTACCGCGCGAAGTAGGGAATTGTCAGCGTGCCATCGGGCGAGTTGCCTAGCGACTGCCCCGCGTTGGTGAGTGGCATCGGCGTCGTAAGCGACTGCAGTACCTGCACGCCGACGTTGCCGGCCGATGTCGTACCGCTGCAGGAGCTGCTGGACGAAATCACGCCCAGGTTGCTGCTCCATGTCGTGGAAGAGGTCATGGTCATGGTCAGCTTGGCGCCTGAGGAGCACTGGTAGCTGATGTTGAAAGGCGTCATCCCCGCCGTCGTGCCGGCACCGCGCAAGGCGCTCGCCGAAATGGTCGGCAGGATCACCGTAAGAGCGTTGTCGTCGCCGCCATTGAGTGCGCAACTGGCGTTCGAGAGCGTCGCCGAGTTGGTGGACAGCGTTGAAATGGCCGATGAGCTCGAGGTGAGGCCGAAGATGTAATAGTAAAACTGCATCACCTGGCTGATGGCGGGCACGTTGCCCGAGGTGACGGTGCCAGTCTTGATGAGCTGTCCCGTTATCGTAAAAGTGGTGCTGGTAGCCGGATAGGTGATGGTCGCCGGCTCCCAGCCCGGCGTCTGGCCGGGGCCGCAGCGCAGGCACGAATTGTCCGAAGCCTGGATCGGGCTGGCGGTGACCTTCAGCGAAACGCCGGTCTTGGTCGTCTTGAACATGATGCCGCCGCCAGCGGGAGGATCGTTGGCGGTATCGCGCGCACTGAGGTTGCCGGCCTGGACGGTGACCGTCTGCCCAAACGTGCTGTTGTCGTACGGCAGCCCAGTGCACGTCACCGTGACGGTGGCCTGCACCGGCGGCCCCAGCGGCGCGCCCACCGGTGTGTTGGTGGAGATGGTGGCGTCGGGCAGGTCCAGTACCGCGTTCGACGAAGTACATTTCACCGCGGCCAGTGCGCCCGGCGCCCAACCCACGCACAGCACCAGCAGCGCTAGGAGGGCCAGTCGCTGCGCGACGCGTTTCATTCCGAAACTGAGCTTCACGGGTGGTTCCTCGTGGTCTGCGCCATCGTGCTCGGCATGGCGCACACGGCTTCGATGGTTTCGTATTTCGTGACCTTGCCCTTGACGTTAGTGCCAAGCTGGTACGTGAACGAACATGTCTGGCTCGCGCCGCTGTCGTTCTGCCAGCGCGCGGTCAGCTCGCCCGTATCGGCGACACCGCGGGCCAGCGCCTGGCCGCCCTGGCCGACGATGCCAAGTGCCGTGCCCTTTTCATCGACCAGCTCGGTACCGAACGGCAACACATCGCCATTTGGCTGGCGGATGCGCAGCACCACCGTACGGCCGCTCTGCGTCTTGAACTTCAGCATCACCACGGAGCCCGCATGCGGTGCGACCTGTGTGCTGGTCGCGTCCATCTGCACGTCGAGCGGCAGGCCTTTGGGATCGATAGCGACCGAGTTGAGCTGGTACGGCGTGAGGTAAGGCACGATGGCATAGCCCGACGAATTGATGTGTGCGCCCACGGCATTGATCAGGCGCGCGCCGCCAGCGCCCGGTGCGTATACGATGCCCACCGTATCGCCCAGCGGCTGGCCGAACGTCACACCACCCGAATGGATGACGACACCGCCGCTCATGCCCGCCGACTGCTGCGAATAGCCGTTGCCGCCACCGGCGCTGGCGTTGAAGATCGCGAACGGACTGCGGTAGCTACCGCTCACGCTACCCGCCGTGCCGCCGGTTTCCGCGTGCGACGCTGTGGCGCTGTAGTTGAACTGGTTATCGCTGCCGGCCGAACCATTGAGCATGGCCTGCTCCTGGCTACCACCGGTTGCATCGTGGTTGAACATCAGGTTCAACGAAGGCGAGTGCCTGCCCGATCCCAGGGGGATATTGAGCGAGAGGTTGTATTCGTTGTCGTAGCGGCCCAGCGGGTCGCGAGTGCGCGTGGCCGACACACTGAAGCCGACAATTTTGATCGTGTTGCTGTAGCCGATCTGGAATTGCGTATCCGAGCCACCGCGGTTCCAGTAGTCGCTGATCGAGCCGTTTGCGTACAGCTGGCCACCGCGGTCGCCGAGCTGCTGGTTCAGCGTGAGGCTAAAGCGGTTGCGCTGGCGATCCAGGCCGGTGACGTGGAGCAACGGGTTGTATTTGGTGCCGGCCAATGCCGCCTGTTGGGCGGGCGTCAGCAGCGTCTGCAACGGAACGCCGTTGACCAGCGTGGCGTTGGACGGCGTGTAGTCCTTGAAGGCATCAAGCCCGCGCAGCGCGTAGTCGCGCACGATGGCAGCGTCGCTCAGGCTCAGAAAGCCGCTCGTGGAGTAGCGATAGGCCGCCACGGACAGTGACGTGCCCGTCTGCGGCAGGATCTTGCTGTAGCTCAGGCGCACGCTCTGGCCCGACTGCGCGTCGTAGCCCGGAATTTCGGTGCGCGCATGCGTCACGTCGGCAGCGAACGCGCCGTACTTGGTGTTGATCGCGGCACCAACGAGCACGGACGCGTAATCCTGCGCGCCCTGGACGCCGGCATAACTGGTGACGACGTTGTTGAAGCCGTACTGCAAGGTGCCCTGTACAACATTCGGATTGTGCTCGAGAACCAGGTTGCGCATCTGGCCCGCAGCCACGTCAAAGCGCAGCGTGCCCGGACGCAGCAACTGCGGCACCGAGGCGTACGGCACGCTGAAGGTGCGGATGCGGCCATCGGCTTCGGTAACCGTCACGTCCAGGTTGCCGCCGTAGCCGGTCGGGTAGAGATCGTTGATGGTGAACGGACCAGGCGACACCGTGGCTTGGTAGATCTGCAGGCCGTTCTGGCGAATGGTCACCAATGCATTGGTGTCGGCCACACCGCGGATCACCGGCGCATAGCCGCGTACCGAGTCGGGCAGCATGCGATCGTCTGTGGCCATCTGCACGCCGCGCAGGCCATAACTGTCGTACACCGAGCCGTCGGTGAAGCTGTCGCCGATCGTCAACTGCGCATGCAGCGAGGGGATATCGCGCTGGACGTACGTGTCGATGTTCTGCCAGCGGCGGCGCGCGGACGTGTTCGCCGTGCCCGACTGCCAGTTGAGCGTGGAGTCGTGGCGGAAATGCCAGGCGCCGATGTTCACGCCCGCATTGAGGCCAAGGTAAGAAGAGGTCTGGCTCTGGCCCTGCGCGCTGCTGTGGTAGCTGTTGAAGTTGTAGTTCAGGATGCCGGCCGGCACGCCCTCATCCCAGTATTCCGGGCTCACATAACCGCGTGGCGCGCGGCCGAGATAGGCCTGTGGCACGCTGACGTCCAGGCGCAGTTCCGTCATGTCGAACGTGGCGGTGGAGCCCGGGATCAGGTCGCCGATGCTCACGCAAGCCGACGGATCCTTCAGGTTGGCTGAAGCGTTGGCCGACTGATCAGATGCGCGAAGCCCCATCTGGCGGAATAGATCCTCCGTGATGCAGGGCACTGCATTGGCGTCCGGCGACGGAGCCACGAAGCGGAGGTCGGCGCGGGCCGCCCACGTGCCATTGAGGAATACGTCGGCGTTGTAGTTGCCCGGCATGACCGGATTGCCGTGCTCGAAGCGCGACAGATCGTTGGTCGTGTTCTGGCCTGCGCCCGAGAGCAGGTTGCGATCGAAGTCGGCATAGCTGCTGGCCGACGCGTCCGCGCCACCGGACGGCGATGCGCCGCTGGCCGCTGCGGCTGCGTTGGCGGCCGGCGCCCACTGGGCGAGCGTAGCGGCGATGACCGCGCACAAAATGACACGACGGTGCGCCACCTGCCACATAGGGCAATTCGCGGTGGCGCGCGCCGTCCTCACGGCGTGAGCGTGCTCTTGAACGGTGCTGCTGCGCCGTAGTCATTGATGCATTCAAACTGCACGGCGCTGCCCGCTGCGGGTGCGCGAGTAAGGCCGGGCACCGCAAGGCGCAGGTCGGACATCGGCGCCACCATGTCGCCGTCGGTCTTGAGCGACTGTCCTTCGCTGCTCAGGATGAGCTGGCCGATGGTGACGTAGTACGGCGTCGGGTTATGCACGATGAGCGCATAACCCTTGTCGGCAGCTGTGGCCTTGAATGTCAGCTCGCCGCCCGCCTTGTTCGCGTCGCCAGCCAGGCCGGCTGGGCGATAGAACAGCTTGAGGCGAGAGCGGACAGCCAGTTGCAGATAATTCTTGCCGGCAAATTCCTGGCCGTTGGGCTTGGGCGGAATTTCCAGCACGTTGAGCCAGAACAGCGACTCGTGATCCGTCGGGAGCGGCTGCTTGCCGGCGGAAAAAATGATGCGCAGGCTCTGATCCTTGTGCGGCTCCATGCGGAACAGCGGAGGAGTGATCAGGAACGGCGTATTCACCTTGTCAGGTGTGGAATGCTCGTCGCCGGCGTCGACCCATGCTTCGATCAGCGCGGGCGCCGTGTTCTCGTTCGTGAGGCGCAACGTCACCTCGCCTTCATTGGCTGGGAAGACCACACGGGTGCCAGCAATGATCACGTTGGCGTGGGCGTTGGCGAACGCCAGGCAATAGGGCAACAGCCCCATGCCTACGGCTCGTAGGAAGCGATTCATCGTGGGGGTCCGGGTCGAACGAAGGTTGGATGTCCCGTGGCCGGAGACCGGCCACGGGCGGGTGACGCTTACTGGTACTGGATCGTGTAGTTGACCGTGCTGGCGACGTTACCGCCGGTCACCGCAGCAGCGGTGTTGTTGTAGTACTGCACGTAGTAGTTCAGCGTGGCGGTGCCGGTCGCAATCGTGGCCGTGGTGGTACCGGCCTGGGTGTTCAGGTTGATCGCGGTACGGCTGTCGTTGAGCACCTGCAGGTCGACGCCGGACGCCGGGGTGGTGGCGGCGTTGTTGCTCAGACGGCCATTCGCGTTGATGGTCGAGCCGGGCTCGAAGTAGGCCTTCACGGCGCCGGTGGCCGAGCAAGCGGTGAGAGCGATGCTGAACGGGGTGGCGCCAGCCACGGTGCCAGCGGTGGTGCCCAGTGCGGCGGCGCCCACGGTCGGCAGCGTCACGGTGAAGTTGGCGCCGTTGGCGGCATTGACCGTGCACGTGCTGGAAGCAACCTTGCCGGAGAAGGTGATAGTGCCGTCCACGGCCTTGGCCGACTGCGGAGCCAGCGCGGCGGTACCGAAGACGGCAACCAGAGCAGCAGAGAGGAGAATCTTCTTCATACCGATGTCCTTTAACGTTTTTGTTGGATGTTGTGGATGTGTTTTCTTGCGCTTCCGGACAGATGGGCTGGTGCCCCCCGATTGCGCTGTACGGCCCCTGGTTCCGCGCCCCCTTCGGCCGGTTTCCAGATCGCTCACTGGGCCATCAGCAATCCCCGTGCCAACGTGCACGATCTCTCTCCCGTGGCCATGAGACGGGCTTTTTAACGAGGGGATTGCCGGGCGGTGTGACGATTTTTTTGAGTCGAACCGGGTCACATCGGGCCCGAAGAACGGCTCAATGTGCAAATTGTGTCACATTTTCGGATATTTCTTATTGCGGAATCGCTTAAGTTCCATGGCAGTCGGCCGATAAATTATTATTAGTGTCAAGCATACTTGACATGTCTTCTGGCGGACCTTAGCCTCTGTCAAGTCGACTTGACATGCGCTTGGGGAGAAGGCCATGCGAGATGGAAGGATGGGGAGTCGGGGACCATGAACTCTTCTGAGCAGGCGCCCCCGTCGCGTCGCGCGGCGCCCATGCACGACTGGCCCCGCTGGGCGCGCTGGCTGGCGTTGATCGCGATCTATGCGCTGCTGATTGGCAGCATCTGGTTGATGGTGAAAGGCAATCTGGTGCTACGCCTCGTTGGCGTGCTCGCCTTCGCGGTGTCGATGCCACTGACGCTCCATGTTGGCCGTGCCATGCGGAAAGAGCGTAGCCGCATCATCGATCGGCGTTATTTGCGCGAGTTCATGCTGGCCATGGTCGCGTACACGCTGATCATGCTGTACGTGTGGCCGCTGCAGAAATCCATGGACGCGGGTTGGCTGAAATTGGCTACGGCCCTGCTGCCGGTGTTGCCGATCGTATGGAGCATCGTCGCCTCGACCCGCTACGTGCTGGGCAGCGACGAGTTGGAGCGCCGCCAGCACCTGGAGGCGCTGGCCATTGGCGTGGCGATCGTCAGCGTGATCAGCATGGCGCTGGGTTTTCTGGCGGCGGCGAACGTTTTCGCGGTGGATGGCGCGCTCGCGCTGCTGCTGGTGTATCCGGCGTTGTGCGTCACCTATGGTGTGGCGCACTGCTGGGTGATCTGGTGCAGCCGCGCCGAATGAACAACCACGTTCGCGAGCTGCGCAACGATCACGGCTGGTCGCAGGCTGATCTGGCCGAACGGCTGGATGTCTCGCGCCAGACCATCAATGCCATCGAGACGGGCAAGTACGATCCGAGTTTGCCGCTGGCCTTCAAGATCGCGCGGCTGTTCGGCCTTTCCATCGAATCGATCTTCGAACCCGAACCGTAGGCGACATTGCGGCCGGGCGAACGCAACCCGAATGGAGTGAGGGGTAAAGAACACATGGCAATCAATGGACGTACCGTCCTGCGCATCGGCATCGTGGCCATTGGCCTTGCCGCGCTGGGCTGGAATCATTTCCACCAGCGCGCAGCATCGACGCCGGACAGCGACGAGGCAATCGTCGCCACGGCGGCGCAGCCAAGCAAGCCAGCGCCACCGGCCAAGCCACAGACATGGCATCTGGGTTCGCTCACGCTCACGCCATGCGAGCTGGGCCAGCCCAACAGCGGGCTTTCCACTGCCGCGTGGTGCGCGCCTTTTGACGTACCGGAGAACCGCGAGGATCCACACAGCCGCAAGATCGGCCTGAAGCTCGCGGTAATCCGCAGCAGCGCGCAGATCGCCAGCAAGGACATGCTGGTGATGCTGGCGGGCGGCCCCGGCCAGGCGGCCACCGAATCGTGGCCTGGCGTGTCGGCCGCACTGCAACCGCTGACGGCGCATCGTCATGTGCTGCTGCTCGACCAGCGCGGCACCGGTGGCTCCAACCCGCTCACCTGCAAGCAAGAAAGTGAGGGCACCGAGGGTGGCACCGACGACCTCGATGCGCATCCGGACAAGCTGCGCGAGGAAACCGAGCGCTGCCTGAAACAGCTCGAAGGCAAGGCCGACCCGCGCTACTACACGACCACCATCGCCGCGCAGGATCTGGAAGACGTGCGCAAGGCACTCGGCTCGCCGACCTTCGATCTGGTCGGTGTTTCCTATGGCACGCGCATGGCACAGCAGTACGCCATGCGCTATCCCGACGCCGTGCGCAGTCTGGTGCTCGACGGTGTGGTGCCAAACGAACTGGTGCTGGGCGAAGATTTCGCACTGAACCTGGACGAGGCGTTGAAGGCGCAGTTCGCGCGTTGCGTCGGCGACGAAGCTTGTCACCGACGCTTCAATGACCCGTACCAGACGCTGTATCAGTTACGTGATGCGCTCCGCGCCAATCCGCACAAGGTGAGCTTCCGCGATCCGCAGAACTATCAGAGCGTGCAGCGCGTGCTCAGCGAGTCCTCGCTGGCCAGCGTGGTGCGCATGTTCGCCTATTCGCCGCTCACGGCGGCGTTGCTGCCGCTGTCGATAGACGCTGCCGCGCACGGTGACGTGGGCCCGCTGCTGGGTCAGGCCAAGCTGTTGTCAGGCGATCTGTCGGACACCATGAATGGCGGCATGCAGCTATCGGTGATCTGCAGCGAGGACGCCGACCTGCTCACGCCGCGACCGCAGGACGTGCACACCATTCTCGGCACGAAGATGATCGACAGCCTGCAGGCTACCTGTGCGGTCTGGCCCAAGGGCACGCGTCCCGCCGACTTCCACCAGCCGCTGAAGACCGACCGGCCCGTGCTGTTGTTGTCGGGTCAATACGACCCGGTGACGCCACCGCGCTACGGCGACCAGGTGGCGAAAAATCTGCCGCAGTCTCGCCACCTCGTATTCACCGGCCAGGGCCACAACGTCATCAACGCCGGCTGCGCGCCGCAGATCGTCAAGCACTTCATCGAAGATCTAAAACCTGCTGCGCTGGACGTGAAATGTCTGGATCGCCTGCGTGCCACGCCGATGTTCATCGACTTCAACGGAGCCGCGCCATGATCGAAGTAAGGGACCTGCACAAGGCCTTCGGCACGGTAAAGGCCGTGGATGGCGTCAGCTTCACCGCGCGCGACGGCGAGATCACCGGCCTGCTCGGCCCCAACGGCGCCGGCAAGACCACCACGCTGCGCATGCTCTACACCTTGATGAAGCCCGACCACGGCCAGGTGCTGGTAGATGGCATCGATGCCGCTGCGGACGCGCTTGCCGTGCGTCGCCAGCTCGGCGTGCTGCCGGACGCGCGCGGCCTGTACAAGCGCCTCACCGCGCGCGAGAACATCGACTATTTCGCGCGCCTGCACGGCTTGCCGGAAGATCTTCTCGCCAGCCGCCGCGAAGCGTTGGTGCAGGCGCTGGAAATGGAAGACATCGGCGACCGTCGCACCGAAGGTTTTTCGCAGGGCCAGCGTGTGAAGACGGCGATTGCGCGTGCGCTCATTCACGATCCGCGCAACGTCATCCTCGACGAACCGACCAACGGCCTCGATGTGATGGCAACGCGCGCACTGCGCCAGTTCATGCAGAAACTAAAGGCTGAAGGGCGCTGTGTGCTGTTTTCCAGCCACATCATGCAGGAGGTGGCCGCGCTGTGTGACCGCATCGTGGTCATCGCCAATGGCCGCGTGGTGGCCGATGAATCGCCCGCGGCGCTGCGCGCGCAAACCGGTGAAGCCAATCTGGAGGATGCTTTCGTGAAGATCATCGGCAGCGAAGAGGGCCTTGCCGCATGAACATGAAAACCATGGCGCCGATCGGACGCACGCGCGCGTTCCTCACCGTGTTCCTCAAGGAAGTGAAGGAAAACCTGCGCGACCGCCGCACGCTCATCAGTGCTTTTCTCACCGGCCCGTTGCTGGGGCCGATCATTCTGGTGATGTTGCTCAACATCACTCTCAACCGCGAACTCAGCAAGGCAGAGAAGCCACTGCCAGTGCCGGTGATCGGTGTGCAGTACGCGCCAAACCTCATCAGCGCATTGAAGGCCAATGGCATCGTGCCGACGACTGCCATTGCCAACCCTGAACTGGCCGTGCGCAAACAGGACGCCGATGTGGTGCTGCGCATTTCTCCCGACTACGCCTCCGCGTGGCGCAAGGGCGAGCCGGTGCAGGTGGAGGTGATCTACGACTCCTCGCAACGCGACGCCAATGTGGCAGTGGAGCGCGTGTCGCAACTGGTGGAAGGCTACGCGCGCCAGCAGGGTGCGATGCGGCTGGTGTCGCGCGGCCTGTCGCCGGGCACGGCATGGCCCGTGATCGCTGCGCGTCGCGACCAGGCGACGGCGCAGGCGCGCGCCGCTTTGATGTTCTCCATCCTGCCGTACTTCTTTGTGCTCTCCATTTTCATGGGTGGCATGTATCTGGCCATCGACCTCACGGCCGGCGAGCGCGAGCGCCAGTCGCTGGAGCCGTTGTTCGCCAACCCGGTGCCGCGCTGGAAAATTCTTGCCGGCAAGCTGGCGGCGATTTGCACATTCTCGGCGGCCAGCCTGCTGATCAGTCTCTTGGCGTTCGGCGTGGTGGGACGCTTCATTCCCACTGAGAAACTCGGCATGGAACTCGACCTCGGCCTGCACTTCGGCGCCCGCGTGCTGCTGTTGATGGTGCCGCTGATCGTGTTGCTGTCGGCGCTGCAGTCGATGGTGGCGGCATTCGCCAAGAGCTATCGCGAGGCGCAGACCTATGTGTCGCTGCTGATGTTCGTACCGGTGATCCCGAGCATTCTGCTGTCGACCATGCCGATCAAATCGCAGGACTGGATGTTCGCGGTGCCACTGCTCGGCCAGCACCTGGGGATCATGCAGCTGTTGCGCGGTGACGGTATCGGCTCGCAGCAGCTTGGTTTATGCCTGGCCGGCAGCCTCGTGGCGGCAGCGCTCGGCGTGCTGGTGACGGCGCGGTTGTACCAGTCGGAAAGGCTGGCGATTTCGAGCTGACGTTCTTCTTCCTCTCCCCTCCGGGGAGAGGACCGAGGTGAGGGGCGGGTGCTCGCGGGAGGCTTGCAAAGAAGCCCGCTTCTATCAGCCTCATCGCAAGATTGCTCCCTCTCCCCGCAGGGGAGAGGGAGCCATGCGCTCGCGCTACCATGACGCTTTCCCTCTGCCGAGAAAGCCCATGCGCCGCCATCTCCTCGCCCTGAGTCTCGTTGCCGCCCTCGCCGGCTGCAGCTCGTCCCATGACAACGCGCCGGCGGCGCAGTCCGGCGCGTCCGCTCCGGCCAGCACGGCGCCAGCAACACCGCCCCCGCCGTCGACCGACGCGGACAACGCCCAGCAGCGCATGGCCAGCTACGCCACGGTCAAGCTCACCGCCGACCTCTCCACCTTCGACGACAAGCAGAAGCAGATGATCGCGCTGCTGATCCAGGCCGCCGACGTCACCAACGACATCTACTGGCAGCAATCCTGGGGCGACAAGGCCGCGCTGATGGCACGCATTCCTGATGACGTCACCCGCCGTTTCGCCGAGATCAACTACGGCCCGTGGGATCGCATGGACAACGACCAGCCGTTCGTCGCCGGCATTGGTCCGCGTCCACTGGGAGCTCAGTTCTATCCCGCCGACATGACCAAGGACGAGTTCGACAAGGCTGACCTCAAGGACAAGGCTGGTCTCTACACACTGCTGCGCCGCGACGCGCAGGGCAAACTGGCCACCGTGCCCTTTCACGAGGCATACAAGGTCGACCTGGAGCGCGCTGCTGGCCTGTTGCGCCAGGCGGCGGCGCTTTCCGCCGACAAGGATTTTGCTGGCTACCTCAAGCAGCGTGCCGATGCACTGATGAGCGACGACTACCGCACCAGTGACTTCGCCTGGATGTCGATGAAGAACAACCCGATCGACATCGTGATCGGTCCGATCGAAACGTATGAAGATCAGCTCTACGGCTACAAGGCTAGCTACGAAAGCTACGTGCTGGTGAAGGACCAGGCATGGAGCGCCAAGCTCGCGCGCTTCGCCAAGTACCTGCCGGAGCTTCAGCGCGAGTTGCCGGTGCAGGACAAATACAAGGCGGAGAAGCCCGGCTCCGATGCCGACCTCAACGCCTACTTCGCCGTGTACTACGCGGGCGATGCCAACGTCGGCGCCAAGACCATCGCCATCAACCTGCCCAACGACGAGGAAGTGCAGCTGAAGAAAGGCACGCGCCGCCTGCAGCTTGAGAACGTGATGCAGGCGAAGTTCGACAAGATCATGCTGCCGATTGCCAAGGCGCTGATTGCCGACGACCAGCAGTCGCACCTCACGTTCGATGCGTTCTTCGAGAACACCATGTTCCATGAAGTGGCGCATGGCCTCGGCATCAAGCAGACCCTTACCGATAAGGGCATGGTGCGCACCGCGCTGAAGGATCAGGCATCGAGCTTCGAGGAAGGCAAGGCCGACATCCTTGGCCTGTACATGGTCACCAAGCTGGCCGACAAGGGCGAGCTGGACAAGACGAAGCTGATGGACAACTACGTCACCTTCCTCGCCGGCATTCTGCGCTCGGTGCGTTTTGGCGCGAGCGACGCGCACGCCAAGGCCAACATGGTGCGCTTCAACTTCTTCCAGCAGCACGGTGCGTTCACCCGCGACGCGACCACCGGACGCTATCGCGTCGACTTCGACAAGATGACCGCGGCGATGAATGCGCTCTCGGCCAAGCTGCTCACCATCCAGGGCGACGGCGACTACGACGCGGCGAAGAAGCTCACCGACAGCATGGGCAATGTCGATGCCACACTCGCCGGTGACCTCAAGCGCCTGGACCAGGCCAGGATTCCGGTGGACATCACCTTCGAACAGGGCCTGGACGTGCTCGGTCTCGCCAAGCCGTAACCTCATCTTACCTGTAGGAGCGCGCCCAGTGCGCGACAAGCCGACCACCCAAGGTGGCCTCGCGGAGCGGTGAAACCGTATCTCCGTGATCGCGCACTGGGTGCACTCCTACAGTGGGTTGCTGGCAACCCTGATGCCTCAGTTTGCCGAACGATGCGACGTTCGGCAGATGAACCTACGCTCTGGACATCGCGCTCTTCGTAAAGGCCGGGTTTCATTGCCCGGCCACGTCTATCTGCTCACCGCCACGACGGCCTTCCGGCGCCCGCTATTCAAAAACGTGGAGGCCGCAAGGACGTTCTCCCGGAGCGTGACTGACGCACGATGCTGGGGCGATGCAAAATTATTGTGCTGGGTGTTGATGCCGGATCATTGGCACGGACTGGTTCAACTGGGTTCGCAGGACAGTCTTTCCACGGTGATGAATCGCTTCAAGGCATTCACGGCCAGACATCTGCATTGCACGCAGCCCGGGCTGGTGTGGGATCGCGGTTTTCATGACAGGGCGCTGCGTCAGGATGACGATGCCAAAGTTTCTGCCAGATACATCGTCGCCAATCCCGTGCGCGCTGGGCTGGTGAGCAACGTGCTGGACTACCCCTACTGGAACTGCGTCTGGCTGTAGGAGCGCACCCAGTGCGCGACAAGCTTACGGAGCGGTGACGCTGCACTCCGTGGTCGCGCACTGGGTGCGCTCCTACAGAGGTGAGCCTACTTCGGGGCGAGATCGCGCATCGTCACTTCCAGCACACGCCCATCGGCCAGCTTGAGCGTCAACGATGTGCCTTCGGGCATATGGCTGCTGATGTCGCGCAGTTGCCCGAAACTCAGTGCCGAGGCCGACTTGCCGTTCGCCGCGACGATCGCGTCGCCCTGCTTCAATCCAGCCTGTTCGGCCGGGCTGCCGGGCATGACGTTGATCACCTGGAACTGGTCCGGCTTTTCCTGCTTCTTCTCGGCGCGGAAGCCGGCCATGGCGTAGTGCCAGTCAGGTGATTTCGCACGCGGCATCAGCACCATCTGCTGGCGGCGGTAGTCGAAATGCACGTTGGAGCGCGACAGCAAGTCCTGTCCGATGTTGCCCGCTTCAGTGGGATTGCCGGTGGCGCCGGCGTCAGCACGCGTGAGCATGGCCACCACGTTGTCCATGTGCTGTTGACCCAGCGCGAACTCGCGCGCGTGCGCGATATGCGCCATGAACAGACCGCCCACGCCGCCAGTGGGAATCGGAACGCCAGCCGCGTAGCGCGCCGCCACACCGTTGCGCTCGGCCCATTGTGGGAAGGTCAGCACGTAGCCGGCGTTGCCGGTATCGATGCCGAACATCCCGCTGTGACCATCCTGCTGCGCCTGCACCAGCGGCATATCGTCGGTGAAACGCAGTGCAACCACGTTGCCCTTCTCGGCCGCGGGTGCCTCGCCATGGTCATAGGGAGCAAGGCGCAGCTGGTCGTGGTCGTAATCGAAGGTGATCGCGAAGCGCTCGAACATCTCCAGGCCAAGGATGCCTGCGATGGGTTCGCCATTGCCGCGCTCGTAGAAGGAAAAGGGATAGGGCAGCACGGAATAGGTGAGATCGCGCACGTGGGCCTCGCCCAGTGCGGTGTCGTGTACTTTCGTGTACGACGTGCTCATCGTGCCGGACCCGGAGCCGCCGCTGACACCCTTGCCCTGCGTCTGAAAGCCCAGGCGCTTCGCCGCATCGCTGGTGAGAATCGCGTGCCCTCCGGTATCGAGGATGAAAGGCATCGGCGCACGGCCATCGATACTGACGTCGACCAGCAAGATGCCACCTTCCAGATGCATGGCGGTGGTAGCCAGTCGCGCGCCGTTTGCCATCGTCACGTCGTGGACCTTGCCGTCGGGACGACGCAATTCAGACGTAGGCGCCGAGTCGAGCACGCGATAGTGATCGACCATATCCAGGCTCTCGCCATCGGCGTTGCCAGCCAGGTTGGCACGCGACGTGTTGATGCGGAACGGAAGCTGCAGGCCGTTTACGTCGCGATAGTCGCCGTAACGCTGGGTGATGATGAGGAACGAGTTGGGCCAGGTCGCGCGATCCAGGCGATGCGTGGCCGGATCGATCCAGAGGGTTACCGCGCGACCGCCGGTTGGCGTGGCCTCAAGGCGCAGATAGCTATGGCCGTTGTCCTGCGCGTCAGGCAGCGCGCGATAGGCCACGGACGAATGCGGGTCGAGAAAGCCGAAGCGGCGCAGCCAGCTCTCGCTGATGGCGACGGTGCTCGCCTCATCGGAATCGAGCGGATGCAGCATGCCGGACATGTCCTCGCGCCAATGCCCTTGCGCGTCGGAACCTTCCGCGCCGGAGAGCACGTCGTTGCGCATGCGCGTCACGTATTGGCCGCTGCGCAGGTCCACCGACATTTGCCACGGCCCGGTAAGGTCATCGCTGGTTTCCTTGCCATCGGCCTGCAGTGCGGCCACGCCGCTCCAGTGCGGGCCGCCATAGGCCTGGCGCATGTCGCGCAGCAATGCATCGGGACCGACGGCGGGCGCCGCCAGCGCCTGGGACAACGCACCGGCCAGCAGCAGGCCAAGCACCGGACGAACGTAACGCGACATGGGTAAAGCTCCTTGCACGGGGTGGTCTCATCGTCCGCGCGGACGCGCCCTAGGTCTAGGACGCGAATGACGTATCAGGACGCACGTTGCAGTTTGTGCCGATAGTCACGCGGCGTTTCGCCCGTCATGCGCTTGAACACACGCGAAAAGTGGCTCTGGTCGCTGAAGCCGGCCGCAGCGGCCACCTCAGCGATGGAG
This sequence comes from Dyella sp. OK584, assembly GCF_057787755.1. Classification (NCBI taxonomy): domain Bacteria; kingdom Pseudomonadati; phylum Pseudomonadota; class Gammaproteobacteria; order Lysobacterales; family Rhodanobacteraceae; genus Dyella; species Dyella sp. OK584. The sequence continues at coordinate 690,048 of NZ_CM173542.1, read as the reverse complement.
CGGTGGTCGTCCACCAGGGCCTTGCGCGCCAGCTCGATGCGCAGCCCGCGCTGGTACTCGCCCACCGAAGTGCCCTGGGCCCGCTGGAAGCTGCGCGCCAGATGCGAGGGATGCACACCGGCGAGCATTGCCAGCTCATGCAGCGAAGGCGTGGCCAGTGGGTCGTCGTGCAGGCGTTGCAGCACATGCTGCAGCCACGTCGGACGTCGTTCGCCGTCCGCGCGACAGGCCACCGCTACCAGCTCAAGCACCGCTGACTGCAACGCCAGCGCTGCCGCGTCGTCGGTGGCGCGCAATTCGCGTTCGATGCGAGCGCGCAGTCGGGCGCCATCCGGCAGGCGCAGCTGGCGATGCTCGCCAAGCAAACGCGCCGCGCTGTCGCCCGTTTCATCGGTGAGAAAGATGCTGATGCAGCGGGCACCGTCGGGACCAAAGCGATTCGCATGCCGATGGCCCTGCGGGTGCGTCAGCAGCAGACCTGGCTGACATTCGAGATCGCCCCTGCTGGACTGCTGCAGGTAGTTGCCCGTGGCAACCAGGCAGAAATAGGCCTCGTCATGCTCGTGCCAGGGCAGGGCACTGCCGCCGCCATAGGGCGTAGCCGATACCTGCATGTCACCCAGGCGGTGCACATGCTCGGGACATCCGTAATTGGCGCGCTGAAGATGCTGCATGCCGCCAGTCTAGGCGGCTGCGGCGCAATGGCATGTGCCGTCGGTCAGGCTGCGTCTCACGGGTTGGTGGGCCAGGGCGGCCTGCGGGGGACAAGCCTGGTTGCGCCGGCGTAGTGGCTGCCGCACATTAAAGGAACAAGCGCCGGACCGCGGTCCGGCCCTTCCGCTGATCGATGGCTATTCCTTCTGGCTGCTCAACCCAGGGAGAGTGCTGTGCACGATAGCAGGGGAGTCGTGAAGTGGTTTCGGAGTGGCCTCACGTGGGCCGGTGCGCTGCTGGTACTGAGTCTGGTTGGGGTCGCCTCGGCCGAATCGCCGGACAAGGTGTCGCCGTATCTGTCGGCTTTTGAATCGGCGGCGGGCGGCAAGACCACCAGCATGAGTATCAGCGGCAAGTTGGGCGGTTTCGTGCTTGGCCCGAACAAGTTGGTCTTCGTCGACGAAGGCAATCAGAAGCTCTGGTTGATCACCACCAAGGGCGGTTGCAGCCAGCCGGCGATCAACGACCAGGGCAGCGTGGTGTCGCAGGACGAGCAGGGCAACACCGTCTCCTGCCATTTCGACACCATCCAGCCGATCAATCGCGAAAAGCTGTCGCGCATTCTCACCGCACGCAAGGGCGATGCCGACATCTTCGGCAGCCTGCCCATGCTGGGTCGGCCGCAGGTCGACAACAGCATCAATCACATGAGCAACAGCTCGGCCAAATCGAGTTAGACGTCCACCAGCGGTCGCGCCTGGCGCGACCGCTCACGGGTTCGGTATGTCATCCAGGTGATGACTCGCCCATGCCGCCACTTCACCGGGATGTTCGAGATGCAAGTGGTGCCCGCCATCCAGGTGGCTCACTTCGATGCGATGCACGCAGGCCGCGCGCGCCTGCATCATCGCGCCGGGCAGATAGGACGTGTCCGGCCGCGCCAACAGCAACGCGGTGGGCGCTTCGATGCCACGCAGCAAGGCGTGGATCTGTTCTTCGGGCAAGCGCAACGGTGATGGCCGGTTGAGACGCGGGTCGCTGCGCCAACGCCAGCCGTCGTCGGTCTTGCGCAGGCCGCGCTCCACGATGGGTCGAGCCTGCTCGGCTGGCAGGCCGCTGGCCATGGTGCGTGCGCTGATGGCGAGTTCGATGGATGGGAACGAACGCAGCGAACGTCCCGTGGCCGAACTGGTCATGGCATCGCGGAACCGGCGCAGCGTGTGATGGCCATCGTCGCCGATCGGTCCAAGGCCCTCGATCAGCACCAGCCGTTCGATGCGTTGGGGTGCGGCGGCGGCCACCAGTGCGGCGATGCCGGCGCCCAGCGAGTGGCCGAGCAGCGAGCAGCGCTGCAGGCCCAACGCATCGGCGGTCGCCAACACGGCGCGCACGTAGTCGATGAAGTGGTAATGCATGCCCGGCGGCAGATGGTCCGAGTGGCCGTGCCCGGGTAGTTCCAGCGCGATCACCTGCCAGCGCTGGGCGAGCAGCGGCGCCAGGCGGGCAAAGCTGCCGGCGTTGTCGAGCCAGCCATGCAGTGCAAGCAAAGGTGGCGCATCGGCGTCGCCCCAAACCTGCGCACGCAGATGCATGTGCGGCAGAACGACGTCGCGTTCGATGGGTGCGCTCAGGCTCACGCGTCGTTGCCGGTGACGACGAACTCCTGCCAGCCGCCGGCATGCCGCAGCACCAGTTGGGCGAGGCTTTCGACCTGTGCGGGCGTGTCGTTGAGCGCGGGGATATAGCGCAGCTCGCCGCCGCCGGCCTCGCGGAAGAAGTCGTGGTTCTGCATGGCGATCTCTTCCAGCGTTTCCAGGCAGTCCACCGCAAAACCCGGGCAGGCGACATCGAGTGTCTTCACGCCACTGGCGGCCAGCTCACGCACGGTTGCGTCGGTGTACGGCTGCAGCCACTGCTCGCGGCCCACGCGCGACTGGAAGCTCACCAGCAGCTGCGAGTCGTCCAGCTTCAGACGATCGCGCAGCGCGCGAGCGGTGGCCTGGCACTGCGCAAGGTACGGATCGCCCAAACGCACGTAGCGCTCAGGAATGCCGTGGAACGACAGCAGCAACTTGTCGCCACGACCGTGGGTGGCCCTCCACTGTTCGATGCTGCTGGCCAGCGCGTCGATATGTGCGACGTCATCGTGATAGTCGTTGACGATGCGTAACTCTGGTGGCCAGCGCAGCGACTTCAGCGTATCGGCGACGGCATCGATGACCGAGCCGGTGGAGGTGGCCGAGTATTGCGGATACAGCGGCAGTACCAGCAACCGTCGCACACCTTCGCGTTGCAGCTGTTCGATCTGCTGCGATACCGAGGGTTGCCCATAACGCATGGCCAGCGCCACGCGGACCGGTTTCGCGCACAGCCGGGAGAGTTCGTCCTGCAGCCGCGCCGCCAGTGCTTCGCTGCCCACGCGCAGCGGCGAACCCTGCGGCGTCCATATGCGTTGATAGGCGTGAGCCGATCGCGCGGGTCGCACGCGCAGGATCACTCCGTGGAGAATCAGCCACCAGAGCCATCGCGGGTAGTCGATGACGCGCGAGTCGCCAAGAAATTCAGCCAGGTACGGACGCACGGCCTTGGCGGTCGGTGCTTCTGGTGTGCCGAGGTTCACCAATAGCACTGCAGCCTGAACAGGCTGGTCATGGGAATCGCCGGCAGGGCCGGTATAGTCGTGGCTGCGTGGCATTGTGGCGCTGGCGGGAAAACCGTCGCTGAGTCTGCCACAAGCCGTTGGTCGCGCCGCGGTAATCCTCGCCGCAGGCCGCCTTTCCGAATCACCGTTCCAGGAGTCGCCCATGTTCAAGGCATCGTTGCATCGTGTGTTGCTCGCGCTGTTGGTCCTGCTGCTGCCAGCGATGGCTGTGCATGCAGAAGATCCGCCGCTGGTGCGCGCCCAGAATTCGGTGCGGGTGCTGAAGGAGATCATGGAGGCGCCGGACAAGTCGATTCCGACGGACCTGCTGAAGGACGCCAAGGCCATCGCCGTGATTCCCGACCTGCTCAAGGTGGGCTTCGTGTTCGGCGGGCGTCGTGGCGAGGGCCTGATCTCGGTGAAGAGTCCGGACGGCACCTGGTCCAACCCCAGCTTCATCACCATGACCGGTGGCAGCGTGGGCTTCCAGGCGGGTGCTTCCTCCACCGACGTGATCCTGGTGTTCCGCACCCAGCGTGGCGTGGACAGCATCGTCAACGGCAAATTCACCCTCGGCGCCGATGCCGCCGCCGCGGCCGGTCCGGTGGGTCGCACTGCAGCGGCGTCGACCGACAGCGACTTCAAGGCCGAGATCTATTCCTACTCACGCTCGCGCGGCCTGTTTGCCGGCGTGGCTTTGGACGGCTCGGCCCTGCGTATCGACTACGACGCCAACGAGGCCATCTACGGCAAGGGCATCACCCCGCGTCGTATCTTCGAGGGCGGTGTCACCAACGTGCCGGGGCCGGTGGTGGACTTCAGGGATCGCCTGGAGGAGTACACTCAGCGCTGATGTGGAGCGGCGGCGCGGCAGCGTGACGGCTTCGTTCCCCCGCTTTGACGCCTCTGAGACCTCATAAATGAGCATCACCCATCTACTCATCCTGCTCGTTGTCGTCGTGCTGATCTTCGGCACCAAGAAACTGCGCAACATCGGTTCCGATCTCGGTGGTGCCATGCGCGACTTCAAGAAGGGCCTGGACGGCGGCGAAGACACCAAGCCGACCGACTCGGACGAGCGCCTGCGCGCCGATCCGCCGCCGGCTGGTCCCACGCAGAACCAGGGCCAGCACGACAACACCGAGCAGAAGTAACTCGGACGCAGGTCATGATCGAGATCAGCTTCGGTAAGCTGATATTGCTCGCGCTGGTCGCGCTGATTGTGCTCGGCCCTGAAAAGCTGCCACACGCTGCGCGCACCGCCGGCGCGCTGCTGCGTCGCGTGCGCACCGGCTGGGACAGCGTGCGCGCCGAAGTGGAGCGCGAGCTGCAGGTGGAAGAAATCCGTCGCCAGGCTCGCGAGGCCGCCGCACGTGCCGAGGCTGCCCAGGCCGAGCTGGACGAAACCTTGCGCAAAATGCGCCCCACCGGCGGCGCGCCGGCGGACGCACCAGCGCCGCCCGCCGCCGAGCCGGCCATGACTGCCACCACCGCCGACAGCGCGTCGGCCAAGGAAGCTCCGCATGGCGGCGCCTGAGCTGGAAGGTCCCGAGGCCGACGGCCTGGAACAGGGCCTGTTCTCGCATCTGATCGAGCTGCGCTCGCGGCTGATGCGGGCCATCATCGCGGTGGTGGTTGTGCTGCTGGCGTTGATTCCGTTCGCCAACCGTCTGTACACCGAGCTGGCCGCGCCACTGGTGTCACGCTTGCCCGAGGGCGCGCACCTGATCGCCACCGAAGTGGCCAGCCCGTTCGTGACGCCGCTGAAGCTGGCGTTCTATGCGGCGCTGTTCATCAGCATGCCGGTGATCGTCTATCAGCTGTGGGCCTTCGTCCGCCCCGGCCTGTATCGCAACGAGAAGCGACTCGCCCGCCCGCTGCTGGTGGCGGCGCTGCTGCTGTTCTACATGGGCTGCGCGTTCGCTTATTTCCTGGTGCTTCCGGCTGCGTTCCGCTTCCTTACGGCGGTGACGCCGCAGGGCGTGGAGATGATGACCGACATCACGCACTATCTCGATTTCGTGATGCTGATGTTCTTTGCTTTCGGCCTGTGCTTTGAAGTGCCGGTGGCGGTGGTGATCCTGGCGGCGATCGGTGTGGTCAGCCTCGATCAGCTGCGCAATGGGCGCCGTTATGCCATTGTCGGCGCGTTTGCCATTGCCGCATTCATTACGCCGCCGGATATCACCTCGATGATCATGCTGGCCATCCCGATGTGCCTGCTCTACGAACTGGGGGTGCTGGCCGTGCGCTGGCTAGTGAAGCCCGCTCACGCGGAGGCGGCATGAGCGACGCCGCTGCCCGCGTCGAGGAACTGAAGGGCTTGCTGCAGTTGCAGCCGCACGTCGAGGGCGGCCATTACCGCCGCTTTCATCCGCACAAGGGCGATGGTGCCGGGGCGCGCCACCCGATGAGTGCCATTCATTACCTGCTAGAAGCTGGCCAGTTCAGCAGCTGGCATCGCGTCGACGCGGAAGAAGCCTGGCATTTCGCCGAGGGCGAGCCGCTGGAGCTGCTCATCTATAACTCGGTGTCCAACAGCCTTGAGCGTTGCTTCCTCGGCCCGCTGGCACCCGGCGTGAAGTCGATGGCGGTGGTGCCGGCCGGCGCCTGGCAAGCGGCACGGCCGCTGGGTCGCTATGCGTTGATGACCTGCATGGTCGCGCCGGCCTTCGAATACGACGGCTTCGAGCTGTTGCCGGAAGGTGATCCGCTGGCTGGGCACCTGGCCGGGCTTGCACCGGAGATTGGCTTTTAGCTTCCTCTCCCCTCTGGGGAGAGGATTGAGGTGAGGGGCGGGTGCTCGCGGAAGCGCATCAATAGAGCCAGCTTCAACCTACCCTCATCGCAAGGTTGACCCCTCACCCCAGCCCTCTCTCCCACGGGGACTATCTATGGGTCGCTCTGCGGGAAGAGGGAGCAAAGGCATCAATGCTTCGTCGTGGGTCTCGGCGCCACGCGGTTCAAAGCCAACCCCTTCAGCACATTCAGCGCCTGCGACAACGCATAGTCCTGCGTGGCGAGCTTGGCGTTTTCAGCGCTGCCGTCGTTGTCGATGTCGCGACCGGCCTTGCTGTTCTCATTGGCTAGATGGTTGGGCAGGTCGGCTTCCGAGCTGATGAGTACCGCCGCGCTATCGGACTTATTTACCGCCAGGTCGGCCAGGGCGATGTCGGGCTTGATGCCTTCGGCCTGGATCGAGGTGCCGCTGGGCGTGTAGTAGCGGGCGGTGGTGATCTTCACCGCGTGGTCGGTATCGAGCGGCAGCACGGTCTGCACCACGCCCTTGCCGAAGGTGCGGCGGCCGATGATCAAAGCGCGGTGGTTGTCTTTGAGCGCGCCGGAGACGATCTCGGCGGCGGAGGCGGTGCCGTTGTCCACCAGCACCACCATCGGTGCGCCCTTGAGCAGGTCGCCACCATGTGCCTCGAAGCTGAGGTTGGCGTCCTGCAGGCGGCCGCGCGTGGTGACGATGGTGCCCGAGTCGAGGAAATCGTCGCTGACGCCGACGGCTGCCGTGAGCAAGCCGCCGGGGTTGGAGCGCAGGTCGAGGATGGCACCCTTCTGCGGACCGTTTTTGCGGATCAATTCGGCCAGCTTCTTTTCCAGGTCCGCCGTGGTGTCGTCCTGAAACTGGCTGATGCGCACATAGGCGTAGCCGGGTTCGATCTCGCGCATCCTGACGCTGGTAACCGAGATGCGCTCGCGCACCAGCGGCATGTCGATCGGCTTGTCGCTCTTTTCATGAAGAATGGTGAGCGTGATCTTGCTGCCCGGTTCGCCGCGCAGTTCCTTGAACATCTCATCGATGTCCTCGGCATCCACCGGCTTGCCGTTCACCTTCACGATGGTGTCGCCCGGCTTGATACCAGCGCGTGCAGCGGGGGTGTCGTCGATGGGGGCGATGATGCGCAGCGTGCCGTCCACCTGCAGCACTTCGATGCCGAGACCGCCGTACTGGCCGGTGGTGTCCTCGCTCAGTTCGGCCAGGCCGTCCTTGTCGAGGTATTCGCTGTGCGGGTCCAGCCCGCTGAGCATGCCGCTGATGGCGGCCTTCATCAGAGTCTTGTTGTCCACCGGCTCCACGTAGGCCTGGCGCACGATCTCGTACACGCGGCTGAAGTTGCGGATGTCGTCCAGATCCACGCGATCGGGCGCGGACGAGGCTTTGGCCGGTGCGGCAGTGGTGGTTGCCGGATGCTTGGTGCCGCCGGTTGGCGCCGGCGCGGTCTGCGCCTGCGCCAGTGGCGTCGCCAGCAGCAGGACGGCCAGGCTCAAGGTGGAAAACCGCATGGTGTGGGGGACTCCGGGAAAACAGTGGGGGCGCGGTTGGCGGCGGGCAGCGGATGGCTGCTTGGACCGCCCGATCCTGCTGAAATTCAATGTCATGGCGTGAAGACTAGCCTGCGACGCTGCGTGTCCGGCGTCAACGCCGCTGGCTGAGCCATGTGCGCGGATCGACGGGTTTGTTGTCCTGGCGCAGCTCGAAGTAGACGCCCGTATTGACCCCCGTGGGGGCGCTGGCGGTGCCGACCACCTCGCCGGCCGCCACCTGGTCGCCTACGCCGTGAAGCAGCGTCTCGTTGTTGCCGTACATGCTCATCCAGCCGTTGCCATGGCTGACGATCACCAGCATGCCGTACCCGCGCAAGAAGGCGGCATACACCACCTTGCCGCTGGACACCGCCCGCACTTCGCTGCCCCCGTTGGCCTTGATCAGAACGCCATTGCCGTAGGTATTGACCACACCAGTGGCCGGCCATGGCAGGTTGCCCCGGATATTGGCCAGGCCTTTGCCTACCGGCACCGACGGGGCGCTGGGGTTGGCACGCGCGGCCCGTTCTGCCTCGCGGACCGCCTCGTCGATGGCTTTCTGCAGCTTGTCCACCAGCTGGTTGAGGGACTGCTCGTTCTGCTTGAGCGCGGCCAGCCTGGCGCCTTGGTCCTTATATTGGGCGTCCGTGTCAGCCACCAGTTTGGCCTGGCTGGCGCGTTGCCCTTCCAGCGCCTTGGCCTGGGTCTCGCGCTCGGCGCGACTGGCCTGCAGGGCCTGCTGCTCGGCGGTGATCTGGGTTTCGAGGTCCTGCAGTTTCGCCAGGTCGCCCATCAGTTTCTGCACCCGCTGGACACGGTCTTCCTGGAAATACTTGGAATAGGCCAGCGCCTGGGCGATGCGGGTCACATCGTCGTCGCCCATCAGCAGGCGAAGGTCCGAGCCGCGACCCAGCGCATAGGTGGCGCGCAGCAGGTCGGCGATGGCGGCACGCTGCCCGTCGAGATTCTTCTGCAACTCGGCGCGCTGCTTCTGCAGCTGCTCCAGATCCTTCTGCTTGGCAGCCAGTTGCGCGTCGGTTTCGCGAACGGCGCTGGCGGCGCTGGCCACGGCATTGGCCTGCTTGGCCAGCTGGGCGGTGGCGCTGTCGCGTTTGGCGGCGGTCTCGGCCTGCTCCTTGGCGAGTGCTTCCATCTTGCTGCGTATATCCGACAGCTTCTTCTGCGCCTCGGCCTGCTCGGCCTTGGTCTTGCTGTCCTGCAGCGCCCACGCGGGCATGGCGAAAAGGGCAAGTGCGAGGGCGCCGGTCACGGCGCGAACGAGGGGGCTGGCACGACGGACTGGTATTGGCATTGGCCGATTATCACAGAGCGCGATGACAGCGTGCGAGCCGGTGCGGGTGGCGCGCTGCCCCGGGTCACGTCGTCTTCAGCGCGACATCTGTGGCCTGACTGGTATGGCTGCGTGTGATGGGTCGTCATCGTCAGCGATGTTTCACCTCGATGCGTTCGCATCGATGAGTCGATGCAAACGTGGCCAGCACATCGCAGCGAATGCGATACGTGTCCTGTCCTGCGGACAAAAAATGCTTCCACCTGAAACTTTCATTTAGCCGTATAGATTGCTTTGACGCGACGCACCAATTGTGCTTTAGTCGAGTCCACACGTGGACATGTGGCGGCGGTGCCTTCGGCACCGTTGGGACTATGTGTCTCCATTCCATCGGCCGGGGAGGCAAGATGGCGCGAGCAGTTCCAGCGACGCTTTACGACGCTGCGTTTGAGCACGACAGCTGCGGTTTCGGTCTCGTCGCACAGATCGATGGACGCTCAAGCGCGTGGGTAGTGGACACTGCCTTTACGGCATTGGCCAAACTTTCCCACCGCGGTGGCGTGAATGCCGACGGCGTCAGCGGCGATGGCTGTGGCGTGCTGTTCCATCGTCCGCTGGAGTGGTTGAAATCGCTCGCTGCCGAGTCGGGCATCGCGCTGGGCGAGCGGTTCGCTGCGGGCGTGGTGTTTCTCGATCCCGCTGGCGGCGATGCCGCGGCCACTGCGCTGGAAGAGCACCTGCGCGCGGAAGGTTTGCGCGTGGCGGGTTGGCGTGATGTGGCGGTCAATGCAGATGCCTGCGGCCCACTCGCGGCAGCTGCGAAGCCGCGCGTGCGTCAGGTATTTGTCGAACCGGGCGCGGCGATGGACGATGGCGCGTTCGAGCGCGCATTGTTCCGTGCACGCCGCCGTGCGGAAACTGCGCTGACGCACGACGAGCACTTCTACGTGGTGACGCTGTCGGCGCAGGTGGTCGGCTACAAGGCGATGGCGGCGCCCGGCCGCCTGCGCGAAGTATTTGCCGATCTCACGCATCCGGCGCTCAGCGCTGACGCCGTGGTGTTCCACCAGCGTTATTCCACCAACACCACGCCGCAGTGGCGCTTGGCGCAGCCGTTCCGCCTGCTGGCGCACAACGGCGAGATCAACACCATTCGCGCCAACCGCCGCTGGATGCAGTCGCGCGAATCAATCCTGCATTCGCCGTTGGTCGATTTCTCCGATATCGGTCCGCTGGTACGCCAGACCGGCTCCGACTCCGAAAGCCTCGACAACGCACTGGAAGTCCTTCTCGCCGGTGGGCTCGACCTGCTTGCGGCGATGCGCGTGCTGGTGCCGCCGGCATTCGCGGCGCGCGAAGGCATCGACGAGGATCTTGCCGCGTTCTACGAGTACTACGCGCTGCACAGCGAACCGTGGGACGGCCCGGCGGGTTTGGTGATGTGCGATGGCCACTACGCCGCGTGCACGCTGGACCGCAACGGCTTGCGCCCCGCGCGCTGGGCGTTGTCGGCGGACAATCACCTCATCGTCGCCTCCGAAGCGGGCCTGTGGGGCGTGCCCTCGTCGCAGGTCGTGGCCAAGGGCCGCCTCGCGCCGGGCGAGATGATCGCGGTGGATCTGCAGCAGCATCGCTTGCTGCGCGACGCCGACATCGACGACATCAACCGCAAGCGCGCGCCATTCCGCGACTGGTTGCGCGCGGGCGTGAGCTATCTGGAATCGGATCTGATCGATCCATCGCTGGCCGCCGAGCCGTTGCCACAAGACGAGCTGCGTCGCTATCAGAAGCTCTACGGCCTTTCACGCGAAGAGCGCGAAACAGTGCTCAAGGCGATGGTCGAGCTGGAGCAGGAGGCCACCGGTTCGATGGGCGACGACACGCCTATCGCTGCGATGTCGCGCCAGGTGCGTCCGCTGTTCGATCGTTTCCGCCAGGGCTTTGCGCAGGTTACCAATCCGCCGATCGATCCGCTGCGCGAGAAGCTGGTGATGTCGCTGGTGACGCAGATCGGGCCCGAGAGCAACGTATTCGATCTCACGCCGGAGAATGCGAAGCAGATCCTGATCAATTCGCCCGTGCTCTCGCAGCGCAAGCTGCGCCAATTGCTGGCGCTGCCGCAGTTCGCCAGCACGCCACGCTTCGACCTGATGTATGCGCCCGAAGAAGGGCTGGAAGCCGCGCTGCGTCGGTTGTGTAGCGACGTGGAGAAAGCGGTGCGCGAGGGTTGTTCGCTGGTATTCCTCAGCGACCGTTACCCGCATCAGGATCTGTTGCCGATCCATTCGCTGCTGGCGGTGGGTGCCGTGCATGCGCACCTGATTGATCAGGCATTGCGCTGTCAATGCAACATCGTCGTGGAGACGGCGACGCCGCGTGACCCGCACCAGTTCGCCTGCCTGCTGGGTTTTGGCGCCACGGCGATCTATCCGTGGCTTGCCTATCAGAGCTTGTTCGAGCTGGGTCGCGAAGGGCATATCGCCAGCGATCGTTTCGAAGTGGGTCGCAGCTACCGCCGCGGCATCCGCAAGGGCCTGCTGAAAATTCTCTCCAAGATGGGCATCTCCACCGTGGCGGGTTATCGCGGTGCGCAGTTGTTCGAGATCGTGGGGCTCGCGCCTGAAGTGGTGGAGCTGTGTTTCCCGGGGACGCCTTCGCGTGTCGGCGGGGCCGGTTTTGTGGAACTGGAACAAGACCAGCGCTTGCTGGCAGCCGAGGCGTGGACCGAAGCGCTGCCGCTGCGCGCCGGTGGCCTGTACAAGTTCGTGTACGGCGGCGAATACCACATGTACAACCCGGACGTGATCGGCAGCCTGCAGAAGGCGGTTCGCACCGGCAGTGCTGCCGACTATCGCGCCTACGCCAACTTTGTCGACCATCGGCCGCCGTCCGCACTGCGCGACCTGTTGTCGCCACGTCCGCTGGGCGAGCCGATTCCCATCGAAGAAGTGGAGTCGGTGCAGAGCATCCTGCGTCGCTTCGACTCGGCAGGCATGTCGCTGGGCGCGCTGTCGCCGGAAGCGCACGAGGCGCTCGCGATAGCGATGAATCGTCTCGGTGCGCGCAGCAATTCCGGTGAGGGTGGTGAGGACCCGGCGCGTTACGGCACCGAGAAGACGTCGAAGATCAAGCAGGTCGCATCGGGGCGCTTCGGTGTCACGCCGGCTTACCTGGTCAATGCCGAGGTATTACAGATCAAGATCGCGCAGGGCGCCAAGCCCGGCGAGGGCGGCCAGCTGCCCGGCCACAAGGTGGACGCCACCATCGCACGTTTGCGTTACGCCAAGCCCGGCATCGGCCTGATCTCGCCACCGCCACATCACGACATCTATTCCATTGAGGATCTCGCCGAGCTGATCCACGACCTCAAAGAGGTCAATCCGGAAGCGCTGGTCTCGGTGAAGCTGGTGAGCCATGCCGGCGTGGGCACGGTGGCGGCCGGTGTGGTGAAGGCCGGTGCAGATCTCATCACCGTGAGTGGCCATGACGGCGGCACAGGTGCCAGCCCGCTCACATCAATCAAGTACGCCGGTACACCGTGGGAGCTTGGTCTGGCCGAGACGCAGCAGACGCTGCGCCGCAACGACCTCCGCGGCCGCGTACGCCTGCAGACCGACGGCGGCCTCAAGACCGGCCTCGACGTGATCAAGGCCGCGCTGCTCGGTGCGGAAAGCTTTGGTTTCGGCACCGGGCCGATGGTGGCGCTGGGTTGCAAATACCTGCGCATTTGCCACCTCAACAACTGCGCCACCGGCGTGGCGACGCAACACCCCGTGCTGCGCAAGGAACACTTCGTCGGCCTGCCCGAGATGGTGATGAACTACTTCGGCTTCGTCGCCGAGGACGTGCGCGCGCATCTGGCGAAACTCGGTGCACGCAGCATGGACGAGATCATTGGCCGCGCCGACCTGCTGGAACAGGTGGACGGCACCACGCCGGTACAGCACAAGCTCAACTTGCAGCCGTTACTTGGCAGCGGTGCACTGGGTGCGAACGTCGACTTCGCCTGCACGCTGCCGCGTAACCCTATGCGCGACGAGGCCGCACTGGCCGGGCGCATCGACGAAGCCACACGCGACGCGGTAGCGCACAAGCGCGGTGGCGAATTTTTGTTCGAGATCGCCAACACCGATCGTGCGATCGGCGCGCGTCTATCCGGTGATGTGGCACGTCGCTACGGCGATCACGGCATGGACGATCACCCGCTGGTGCTCAAGCTTACCGGCGCAGCTGGCCAGAGCCTGGGTGCGTGGAACGCGGGAGGCGTGCACATTGACCTTACAGGCGAGGCGAACGATGGCGTCGGCAAGGGCATGGCGGGCGGCCGCATCGTGGTGCGCCCGCCAGCGGATTCGCCGTTCGCCAGTCAGGACGCCGCGATCATCGGCAACACCTGCCTGTATGGCGCCACCGATGGTGAGCTGTATGCGGCCGGACGCGCGGGCGAACGCTTCGCTGTACGCAATTCCGGTGCACTGGCCGTGGTGGAAGGTGCGGGCGATCACTGCTGTGAATACATGACAGGCGGCGTGGTTGCGGTGCTGGGCAAGGTGGGTCTCAACTTCGGCGCTGGCATGACGGGCGGCTTCGCCTACGTGCTCGATGTCGAGCGTACGTTCGTCGATTGCTACAACCACGAACTGGTGGACATTCTGCGCATTTCCCCCGAGGGCATGGAGCATTACATGCAGCATTTGCGTGGCCTGATTTCGCGCCACGTCGAACTCACCGGAAGCGATTGGGGACGCCGCGTCCTGCGCGACTTCCGTGGCCTTCAGTACAAGTTCTGGCTGGTGAAACCGAAGGCGGCAAGCCTTGCGGCATTGGCCGAGGAACTGAGGAGCGCGGCATGAGCGGCAAGGATTTTCAGTTCCTCAATGTTTCGCGCCAGACGCCACGCACCGTGCCCGTATCGATCCGCGTGCTCGGCTACGGCGAGATCTCCGGCGACTTCGGCGGGCCGCAGGCTGCCACGCAGGCGGAGCGCTGCATCGACTGCGGCAATCCGTATTGCGAGCACGCCTGCCCAGTGCACAACTACATTCCCAACTGGCTCAAACTGGTGGAAGAAGGCCGCCTGATGGAAGCGGCCACGCTGATGCACGAGACCAACCCGCTGCCGGAAATCTGCGGCCGTGTGTGTCCTCAGGATCGCTTATGTGAAGGTGCATGCACGCTGGAACAGACCGCGTTCGGCGCGGTGACCATCGGCAGCATCGAACGATGGGTTACGGATGAAGCCTTACGCCAGGGATGGCGACCTGATCTTTCCGCCGTGTGTGAGACGGGCAAGCGGGTTGCCATCATCGGCGCCGGCCCCGCGGGCCTTGCCTGCGCCGATCGTTTGCGCCGCGCCGGCATCGCCGCGGATGTGTATGACCGCCTGAACGAGATCGGCGGCCTGCTCACCTTCGGCATTCCGCCGTTCAAGCTGGACAAGAGCATAGTGCGCACGCGCCGCGAACTGCTCGAAGGCATGGGCGTGCGTTTCCTGCTGGGCCGTGATGTGGGTCGCGACATCGAGTTCGGCCAGTTGCTGGACGATTACGACGCCGTCTTCGTGGGCACCGGCGCTTACACGTACGTCGATGCGCAGCTGCCTGGTCGCGAGCTGCGTGGCGTGCACGATGCACTGCCATTTCTGATCGACAATACCGAGCGTCTGTTGCGCGATGAAGCGCCACCGCCGGCATTCGATTTCCGCGGCAAGCACGTGGTCGTGCTGGGCGGTGGCGACACCGGCATGGACTGCAACCGCACGGCCATTCGTCTTGGCGCGGCCAGCGTCACCTGCGTGTATCGCCGCGACGAAGCCAATATGCCGGGCTCCGCGCGCGAGGTGAACTACAGTCGAGAGGAAGGCGTCACCTTCCTGTTCCAGCGACAGCCGTTGGAGATACTGGGCGGTGCACGAGGCAACGTGCGTGGCGTGCGCGTCGTGGAAACGGCGTTGGTCGATGACGGCACTGGCCGGTTGAGCCCACAGAACGTGCCGGGCACGGAGTACGTCATCGACGCCGACGTGGTGATCCAGTCATTCGGCTTCCTGCCCAGTCCGCCCGACTGGTTGCATACGCACGGCGTGGCGCTGGATCGCACAGGACGCATCGTCACTGGCGCCAACGGTACGCTGCCGCACCAGACCAGCCATTCGCGCATCTTCGCTGGCGGCGACAACGTGCGCGGCGCGGATCTGGTGGTACGTGCGGTGTATGACGGTCGCGAGGCGGCGGCGTCGATCGTGCAGGTGCTGCAGGAAGTCGATGCGCTCGCGTTGGCGCATGCGTGAGCCTTTTCCCTCTCCCCTCCGGGGAGAGGGTAGGGTGAGGGGCCAATCTTGCGATAAGACTGGAACGAAGCGCGCTTCGAAATAACGTTCCCGCAAGCACCCACCCCTCACCTCAATCCTCTCTCCCACGGGGACTACCTACGGGTCGCCCGAAGGGGAGAGGAGGTAGAAGCCTTCTTCGGGTACGCTGACGCGCCTTGAGCACAGGGAAAGCAAAACACCATGCGTCTAGGCCTCGCCGCCAACCAACTTCACCACGCCCATGCCGATGCGGCCCTGTTCCGCTGGTTGCGTGCGTGCGAAGCCGGCATCCGCGAACTGGGCCTGGGGCTGCATGCGGTGGGGCGCACCTATGACGCGATCGAGCGGACCGGTCACCTGGAAGGTTATGCACCGCTGCGCCGCTATCCCTATGGACGCGAAGGCGGCCTTATGAAACTGGTGGCCGAAGTCGTCGGGTTGGGTGGTGAGCGCGTGCTGGACGGTGCGATCTACCTGATCGATCCCGTTGACCCGTCCTCGATCTTTCCCGAGGCCATCGCGCTCAAGCGGCAGTGTGTCATCCACGGCAAGCCTTTCATCTCCACCGTGGCGTCAGCGCGTGACTGGATCGAAATGGAGCGCATCCATGCGGGTCTTGCACCTGACCCCGGCGCCGACGTGTTCCATGCCCTGGAAGCGCAGACCGTGGCACTGATCGCACACGATGCGATGAAGCCGCAAATGCTCGCCTACGCTGCCGATCATTTCGATGTGCTGTCGCGCTTTGGGCAACGCGTGGGCACTGGCACCACTGGTCAGCGCCTCAACGAACTGGCTTGGAGTCGTGGCTGGCCCAAGGACGTGCCGTGGGTGGAGCGCTACCAGAGCGGCCCGATGGGTGGTGACGCGCAGATTGCCGACCTGGTGCTGGAGCGTCGTTGCCAGCGCGCGATCTTCTTCGAGGATCCGCATGTCGCGCGTCAGCACGAGGCCGATATCCAGTTGCTGGAGCGCGCCGTCACCACGCGCACAGACGAGGCGGTGTGCGTCACCTCACCCAAGGTCGCCGCACGCTGGGCCGAGGCCGTGCGAGTTCGTGCGGTGGCCTGACGGGCGCAAGTTCAAGCCGGCCGCGCCGCGAGAACCGCGCGCAGTTTGTTGCGTGTGGTGTTCGTAAATAGCGTTCGTTGCGCTGCAGCAGCAAAAAATAATTGCCGCGAAATACTCGCCGCTTGTTCGCCGACAACCGGTTTGGACGTCCATAGCGCACCTTTCCTTGTGTCGATCGTGGGCGAATGGCGACGATTTACGTCGTACTGAAGGCAACTTCGCAGATGCCGTATGGGTACGCCCGGTCATCGCAAAAAATTGCGTAAAGCTATCGTGTCGTGCCTATTACGTTATGTACTTGTGAGGCGATCACGCTGGTGGAATAGTTCCCTTGCGCCCCACCGGCAAACTGCTGGTTCTGCTCGTCATTTCTGTCCCGATGCACTGCCGGGACGGGCGTCCAAGGGTCAATCCCCAGACCCCACAAAGAAGGAGATCGCCATGAAGCGCAACGCGCTTGCCGTGTCATTGGCTGGACTCTTTTTGACATCGACGTCCAGCATAGCTTTCGCCCAGGACAATACACCGGCCCCCCAGGAGCAACAGGCCAAGCAACTGCAAACCATCACCGTTACCGGTTCGGCAGTGCCACGCATTGACGTGGAGACGCCGTCACCTGTCACCGTGATCACTGCCGCACAGATTGAGCGCAGCGGCCTCAAGACCGTCAGCGATGTTATCCGCGCCATTTCCGCCGACAACAGCGGTTCCATTCCCTCGGCATTCACCGCAGGCTTTGCGGCAGGATCAGCTGGCGTGGCGTTGCGCGGTCTCACCGTCAACTCCACGCTGGTGCTTATCGACGGCAGACGTAGCGCGAACTATGGACTGGCAGACGACGGCCAGCGCACGTTCGTTGATCTCAACACCATTCCCGTCAATGCGATCGACCGCATCGATGTGCTGAAGGACGGCGCATCGTCGCTCTACGGTGCCGATGCGATCGCCGGCGTGGTGAACATCATCCTCAAGCCGAGCTACAAAGGTGGCGAGGCCACCGCCGAAATCGGCACCTCACAGCACGGCGGAGGCACCACCAAGCGCTTCACCGGACTGCTGGGCGGAGGTGATCTGCAGAAGGACGGTCACAACGCATACATCAGCGTTGAATATCAGAAGGACGATCCGATCAAGACGAAGGATCGTGATTTTCCGTTCAATACGCCCGACCTATCTTCGATCGGCGGCAATAACCTGATCCAGGGTCAGCCCAGCCTTAATCTGGGTTCCACCTACGGCACCGTGACGCCTGCGATGCTGAGCCGGCCTGGTGATATCAAGTCGGGTGTTCCGCTTCCGGGCGCAGTCGCGCAACCGCTGCGTCCATGCGGCTCCGATTCCACGCTGGTGACGGACGACCCCAACAACCCGGGGAGTTACTGCGCGCAAAACCAGTCCGGGGAATTCACCCAGATCGCACCTGAGCAGGAGCGGCTTGGTTTGTATGGGCGCTTCACCATCAAGTTGAGTGACGAGGTCACCACCTATCTGGCTGCGAGTTACTTTCAGAACGAAGTGCAGACCACGGCGTTTCCGCCGCAGATCCAGACAAGCACGCCCAACAACACCAACAGCATCACCCTGCCGCCCACGCTGACTGACGGATCGCTCAATCCGAACAACCCATTTGCGGCACAGGGGCAATACGCGCTGATCAACTATGCCTTTCCCGGGCTGCAGTTTGGCGCGATCGACAACACCAACCACAACTTGCGTGTTGCCGCGGGCGTGCACGGCCGTGCATGGGATTGGGACTACGACTCGGCCCTGGTGATCAACCACACATGGTTGGACATCAACAACTTCGGCTTCCTCAACTACAACCAGCTGCTCAGCGACATCAACAACGGTACGTACAACTTCGTCAATCCATCGGCGAATTCCAAGGCCACGCTCAGCGCGCTGGCACCCCCGTTGAGCAAGACCTCGACCACGGACATGGATTCGATCGACTTCCGTGCGTCTCACGAGCTGTGGGAACTTCCGGGCGGTCCGATGGGGCTTGGCGTGGGTGCGGATTTTCGCCATGAGAAGCAGCACGATCCCGATCTGAATCCGGATCTGGCCGCGCAGGGTCTGGGCATTGCGCACACCATCGGCAAGCGCAACGTCTACGGCGCGTACATGGAAGTGGACATGCCGCTGCTGCAGTCGCTGGAGCTGGACCTCTCAGCGCGTTTTGACCACTACTCCGACTTCGGCAACAACACCTCGCCTAAGGCAGGCTTCAAGTGGAAACCGTTCGATATGCTGGCGATTCGCGGCACGTATTCGAAAGGTTTCCGCGCGCCGAGTTTTGCGGAGAACGGTTCGAGCGCATCCGAGGGCTTTGCCACTTTGACGTTGCCTGAAGACTTCCAGGCCGCGCACGGCAACAACGGCTATGTTCAGCCCTACCCGGTGGGTTTCCTCACTTCCGCCAACCCGAACATCAAGCCGGAAAAATCGGAGAGCTACACCTTCGGCATCGTGCTGCAACCGTGGCAGTCCATCAGCCTTTCGCTGGATTACTACGACATCAAAAAGCGGGGCGTGATCGCAGCAGCCGATTCCAGCGCCGTGCTGGACGCGTATTTCGCGGGCCAACCGTTGCCGCCGAATACGAACATCATCGTGGACAACCCCGATCCGCAGTTCCCCAACGCATTGCCGAGGCCGGCCGTGGTTGAGGCGTTCTATGTCAACGAGAACAGCCTCGAAACTTCCGGTTTGGATGCTGACTTGCGGGCCGACTTCAAGTTCAACGACAACTGGCACTGGATCAGCGACCTTAACGCCACGCAGATCTTCGAGTGGAACCTGTTCCTGCAGGACGGATCGGAGCAGCGCTTCGTGGGCACGCATGGACCGTATGCGTTGTCATCGGGTGCGGGCACGCCGCGTACGCGCGCCTCCTGGGCCAATTCGGTGATCTGGGGCCCGCTGACAGTAACCGGCACGGCGTACTACACCAGCGGCATGTCGTTCGAGGTGCCTGACATCGCGCCCGGTTGCTTCTCCACCAACACGATTACCGGGGTGGATTTCCCGGCGAACTGCCACATGTCGTCGATCACCACGTTCGACTTGACCGGAAGCTACGACATTACCGAGCACATCTCGATCTTCGGCTCGATATTGAATGCGTTTGATCGCAAGCCGCCGCTTGATCCCATCAACTACGCGGCACTCAACTACAACCCGACCTATGGCTATTCCGGCATCGTCGGGCGGTTCTTCAATATTGGCGTGAAGGTGAAGATGTAATCGTTCCGGTCATGGCGATGTAACGCGAAATGGGAGGCGGCGCGCCGTTCGTTCGACGCGCCGCCATGAAGGCAACCGATCTCACGCTGGCGCCAGCGGGCGCAGTTGCCCACAATGCGGCCATGTGCCTGATCGCATTCGCCTGGAATCACCACCCACGCTGGCGCCTGTTGCTGGCCGGCAATCGCGACGAGTTCCATGCACGGCCCAGTGCACCGCTGGCGCGCTGGGAGTCACCACGCATCATCGCGGGCAAGGATCTTGAGGCCGGCGGAACCTGGCTGGGTGTCACCGATGACGGACGCTGCAGCGTGGTCACCAATGTGCGCGACCCGCGCGATCCGCAACAGGGACGGTCACGAGGGCTGCTGGCGCTCGACTATCTCGGCGGCCGCGTCGACGCTGCCGCGCACGCCGGTGCATTGCTGGCAACGGCGGCCGAATACCGACCGTTCAACCTGCTGACCTTCGATACGCACGCTGCGTTCTATCTCGGCAACCGTCCCGAGGCACGTGCGCAGGCCATCACGCCGGGCGTGCATGGCCTGTCCAATGCCGACTTCAACACGCCCTGGCCCAAGACGCGTGCATTGATGCAACGCCTGCAGGCGTGGCTGGATGCCGGCAACGACGACGAGTTCGCGCCGCTGTTCGCCGCGCTGGCCGATCCGCATGGCTATCCGGACGATGAGCTGCCAGACACCGGTGTTGGCCTCGAGCGCGAGCGTTGGCTGTCATCGGCGTTTATCCGTGGCGAGCATTACGGCACGCGAGCAAGCACGGTGGTGGCCATCGGCCACGACGGACGCGGTGTGGTGGTCGAGCGACGCTTCGGCCCGTTCGGTCGCGAAGAGGGTGAGACGGCCATGCCGTTCGCCGCTGTCTCGCCCTTGTAGGAGCGCACCCTGTGCGCGACCGCAGAGTCGCGTCGGCACCGCTACGCTGGGTCCCCTTGGGGGATGGGTTTGTTCACTCGGGCCATCCTTGGCCCTCGCCCTGCGGGCACCTGCGCTGCGCAAACCAGTATTCCTGCCGGCTTGTCGCGCACAGGGGGCGCTCCTACAGGGGATGCGTTACTCGCCGGATTTGGCCGGAAACTCGCCGTCGACGTAGAACCAGCGGCCGCCTTCGCGCACGAAGCGGCTGATCTCGTGCATGCGCTGGGCCCTGCCGCCGCCGTAGCGCAACCGTGCCACGAACTCCACGATGGCCTGGTCGCCCTCGCTCTCATGGCGTTTGACGATCAGCCCAAGCCAGGTTGGCGCCGGTTGCTGCGTGCCCAGTTTCAGATGGGCCGGGCGCGTACTGTCATGCCAGGTGGCGAGCAGGTAATCCTCGCGCTTGAGCACGTAGGCGCTGTAACGCGAACGCATCAGTTGCTCGGCGGTGGTGGCCACGCCGCCCTCGTGCAGCAGGCCGCAGCAGTGCGCGTAACCCGCGTTGTTGCCGCAGGGGCAGGGAGTAAGCGTGTCGATGGCTTGCACGTAGGGTCGCATGGCCTGGGTCGGACGCAACGTTGGGCGCCCCTGGCGTGCATCGTGCCGCCTTCGTGCCCAAATGCCAATGGGAAACCGTTCAGCGGCTCCGCTGCCACACCCGGGTGCGGTTGTTGGCCGGCATGGCGATGTCGTCAATAAGATCGAAACCGGCCAGTTCCGCGAGCGTATCCACGGCTTCGGCGTCGCGGATGCGCATATGCGCGCCGCGAGCCTGCAGCCACTGGTCGAACGACGCGTTGCTTTCGCTGGTGTAGCGGCCGCCGTAGTTGAAGGGGCCGTAGATGACGAGCCTGGCGTCGTCGGTGGTCGCGCTGGCGAGATGGTCGAACAACTGTTCCACCTCTTCCCACGCCATGATGTGCAGCGTGTTGGCGCTGAACACTGCGTCATAGTGATGGGCGTGCCACAGGCCGCCCACGTCCAGCTCGATCGGTGGCGGTGTGTTGGGCAATCCGGCTTCGTCCAGCCACAGACGGATGCCCGGGAGGTTCTCGGCGCGATCGGAGCATTGCCAGCGCAGTTGCGGCATCGCCTCTGCGAAATACACCGCGTGCTGGCCGGTGCCGCTGCCTATCTCCAGCACCTGTCGGCGATCAGCGAATTGCACGCGCAACACATCGAGGATCGGGTCGCGGTTGCGCTCACAAGACGGTGCGCTGGGTTTTTCCACTCAGGCCGGTCGTCCGCGCAACACCCGCGCCGGCAGCATCAGCAGCGCACCAAGGAAAGCGAACACCGCGCCGACCGTGATACCCACCAGCCGCAGCGGCAGGGTCAGCAGCCACACGATGGGATAGAGCACGAGAGCCAGCAGCGCGAGCGGCCAGCAAAACACCAGCAGCAACAGCCAAAGCAGGAAGGCAACCATGGCCCGATCCTCATGCGGAAAACGAAGCCACTCTAGCCCAGAGCGGCTCCGTCGCGTAGATGACTACTTTCACCCCATGGGTTTCACGCCAATCAGCCATCCATGCAGCCAGAAGGCGAACACGGCCCAGCCGATGACGCCGGCCACGACCGCGATGATGTCGCCCTTCAGCGTACCGGCGGGGTACGTGACGCCCGCCGCGCGGTCGCGTCGCCGGGCGCTGATGAAATCAATCACCGCCCACAGCAGGAAAGCGCCGAACAGCAGTACGTCATGCAACATGCCGGTGGCCAGCAGATGGCCAAACGCCCAGGCCTTCACACCAGCGAGCATGGGATGACCGAGCTTTGCCTTGAGATGGTTGCCCGGCACGTAGGCTGCTGCGACCAGGATGAAGGCGAGCAGCGTGAACAAGGCGTTGAGATGGCGCAGCCACATCGGTGGCACGTACAGCAGTACCGGTTGCTGCCGGGCTAGGCCGAATCCCCAAACGACCAGCACGAAGCCGACGATGGAAAGCAGCGCGTAGAGGCCCTTCCAGCCTTTTTCGCCCAGCCGTGCGAGCTGTTGGCTACGCCAGTCGTTGGCGAAGATGCGCACGGAGTGCACGCCGAGGAAGATCACCAGACCGAGGATCAGCAATGCCATGGACTCACCTTGGGGTTGGCCGAACACAGTGGTGATAAGTGACACAGGTTCTCGGTGCGTGACAGTGCCTACGGGCGTGGAGTGCAGGGCCGCGTCCCCTCCGTAGGAGCGCACCCAGTGCGCGAAAAGCCTACGGAGTGACAACGTCGAAGCTCCGCGGTCGCGCACAGGGTGCGCTCCTACAGGGAGTTACAGTGCTTTCAAAGAGGCTGAGCCATTGCCTGCAGTACCACGCTGCCCTCGCCAAGTTCGAACGGGCTGCGGTCCGGCCGCCAGGCATCGCCGGCCTCTAGCTCGCCATCCCATGTAGTCACCATGCCGCGCGCTACATAAACGAGGACGCAGGAGGGATCCGGCACATGGCTGCCCGGCTGCGTGACAGCGCGAACATCACCGCGCCCCCAGGTACGCCGCACCATCAGGTTGAAGTCCCGGGTGGCGCCACCGGCCATGGCGACATCGACACGCGCTTCGCCAGGAAACCCGAATGGCTCGAAAGGTGTGGTCAGCGCGTGCGCGCGTTCACTGTCCAGCGTCATGGTGAAGCCATCGCCATCAAGCAGCACGATCTGGCGGTCGATGCCCGGAAACAGGGAAAACGGCGCAGCGCTGTTCACTTCGGCCACGCTCACTCGCCACAGAAAATCGTCATTGCCCGCATCGGTGGGGAAGCGTGCGATCTCGCGCGTCGTACCCATGCCGTTCTTCCACGGCTGTGGTCGTATGTCGGCAGCGCGGATGATGTGGAAGCTCATGCCACTTTCTCGATGACCCGGGTGAACGGAGGCAATGCCTTCAACATGCGCTCGCCGTAGCGCTTGAGCACCACGCGGCGATCCAGCAGCACGATGCGGCCATGGTCGGTTTCGGTGCGGATCAGGCGTCCGCAATACTGCGTGAGCAATCGCGTCGCTTCAGGCACGGTCACTTCGATGAAGGGATTGCGGCCGCGCGACTCAAGCCATTCGGCGTACGTGGCGCCCACGGGGTCGGTAGGCACGGCAAATGGCAGCTGCGTGATGACAACGGTCTCGCAGAGTTTGCCGGGCAGATCCAGGCCCTCGCCAAACGACGCCAGACCGAACAACGTGCTGCCCTTGCCGGCCTCGATATCGGCGATATGCTCCGCCACCAACTGCGCCTTGCCGAGTGAACCCTGTGCTCGCACCTTGCGCACATACTGGATCGGCAGCTTCTGCAACACGCGATCGAGCTTGACGCGCGACGTAAACAACACCAGGTTGCCGGCATCCCAGTCGAGGTGATCAGCCAGCCAGTCGCAGATTTCCTGCACATGTTCTTCCCGGGCATCGGGCAGGGCACGCATGGCGGGTACTTCCAGTCGTGCCTGCGCGGCGAGATCGAACGGCGAGGGCAGGCTGAGCGTGACCGAGTCATCGGGCAGGCCGACTGCATCGGCGAAACCACGGAAATTGCCGCCCGCGCTCAGCGTGGCCGAGGTCATTACCACGGCGCTCGCATTACCCCACAGCACGCTGCGCAGCAACCCGCCTGCAGACACCGCCGAAGCGTGGCAGATGAGCTGCTGATCGACGCCAAGTGTCACCCAGCGCGCCAGTGGCGGCGTATTTTCACCATCCGTGGCCGACCAGGCTCGCCACGTGCGCACCTGTCGGTCGATGCGTTCCAGCGCCATGCCCAGCTCACGCGACAGTGCTTCATGCGTCGGCCCGCTCTCGGTCATCTCGAGCACGACGCGTCGCACGGCACCCACCCAGCGCTCGATCTCGCCAGTGAATACATACAGCGCGCGTGCATGCTCCACCCACGCATCGGGCAGCTGACCGAGCGAGCCGCGGTACATCGGCTCCTCGTCGTCGGGCGATGGCAGCCAGCCGAGGCGGATCTCCTTCTCCAGTTCCTCCAGCGCATCGCTGAGGTCCTGCAGCTTCTGATCGCCTGCATCGAGCGCGAGCTTGCCGATCACTTCCTTGTCGGTCAGCGAATACGCAGCGTGGATCTGCCGGCCAAGGCGACTCAGCTGTCGCACGGCCACGTTCATATAGACCTCGGCGGCGCCGCGGTCGATGGCCTTCGCCGGCACGTGGTGGCCTTCGTCGAAGATGTAGAGCGTTTCGTCAGGCTTGGGCAGGATGACGCCACCAAAGCCGTCTTCCTCGCGCGGCATGGTGAGATCAGCCAGCACCAGGTCCTGGTTGGCCACGATGATGTCCGCATCGCCCACGGCGCGGCGCGCGGCAAAGAACGGGCAGTTCATGAACAACGCACACTTGCGACTGGTGCAGCCGCCCGCGCTGGTGGTGATCATCGGGCGCAGCACGTCGCTGATCGGTTCGGGCGCGGCGTCGATGTCGCCATCCCACTCGCGTCGATCGAACAGGCCCGCGAGCTTCGACAGCGTCTTCTTGTCGCGTTCTTGTGGCGGCTTGGTCCACAGGGCGAGATCGGCGTCGAAGCCAAGGCCTATCTGCGCCGTCTCGTTGAGGCTGTTGCTCGCCATGGCGAGATTGCGCGGACACAGGTAGCGACCGCGCCCCTTGGCCAATGCAACCTTGGCCTCGGTGCCAGTGAGCTTGAGATACAGCGGGATATCGCGCTGCACCAGCTGCTCCTGCAACGCGACGGTGGCGGTGGCGATCAGCAGCTTCTTTTTCTGTGCGCGCGCCACTTCGACACCCGCGATGAGGTATGCCATCGACTTGCCGGTGCCGGTGGGAGCCTCAATGAAGGCAGCGCCGCCTTCCTGCGCCAGCGCCTTGGCCACCTCGGCGATCATCTTTCCTTGCGACGCACGGACTCGAAAGCCGGGCAGGCCGTCTTTGAGGCGCGTATACGCGGCGCGAATCGCGTCTTTGGTGGTGTCGGTGAGCATGGGGTGGTTCAGGCGAGCGTTGTCGCGGCAGACCGCATTCTCGCATGGCCGGCTTCGTCCCGCCGGCGGGACGAAGCTGGGCAAAAAAGAAAGGGCCGGCTAGACCAGCCCTTTCACCCCAAGTTCCTGGGTCGCCCGCCCAATTACATCTACTACAGGTCGTAGGTCATCGTCTGCATGTAACAGAGATACGAGTTCTGTCTCAGGGAAGTTCTGCTTACAGAAAAAAGCCCGCCGAGGCGGGCCTTTTTTAGGCGGCTTGCTTCATTGATCTTGGTACCCGCAACTCTTCAGAAAAGAACATAACTTCGGTGCCTTCGTACCTCTGCTGGGCCGTGTAATGCAGTCCGTAGGCCCTAACTTTCGAGCCTCGATACATCGAACGGATGGCAGGAACGTCATCGTAAGACACCATCCATTTTCGCGGAAAGGAGCGCTTCATTAAGAGCTCAGAGATGGCAATGTGGTCATCGTGGTTGTAGAAATTGCGATACAGCCCCTGACCCTTAACGTAGTACGGTGGATCCAAGTAAATGAGTGATTGAGACGGCAAAAACTCCTTGCAGCGCTTCAGAAGTGTTAACGCGTCTTCTCCGTACACGTGAATCCGATTGGCATACTGTCCGATCCGGCGCAATCGATCACCTAGCTGGCCGCGCAGAAATCTGGCATCGAGCTTGTAGTCACCCGACTGATTCTTCCCACCGATCACTCCACCTTTCAGGATTCCGGAACGGTTTGTGCGATTAAGAAATAGGGTCGCGAATCCACGCTCCGGAAGCGAGGCGGCGACTTGACCATTCATAATGGCGCGCCACTTGTGCCACGCTTCAATGTCGACCGGTTCCGTGGCCACGCGGTCAAGCATCTCGTCAGTATGGCGAGTTGCTGCCTTCCAAAAGTCATAAACCGCCGGATCCGCATCATTGATGTGAACTTCGTTCACGGTGCCATCGAACAGAAGCTCCAACGCGACACCGGCGCCGCCCGCATAAGGCTCGAAGTAGTGCCCGCCGTTTAGATCGTTGCTGCACATGAGCTTAGCAATGAACGGAGCGAACCGAGCCTTGCCGCCCGGGTAGCGCAGTGGCGTATAGAGTTTGTTTGAATACATGGTGTCAGTCTACGCAGCTGCTCGGCGCTTGGCCAGCGTCCTGAGCCGCTTTGCAACAAGGCGAACCGCGGTGCCCAAATCTTCTTGAAACTTGGCCACCTCGACAGGGTGTTCTTTTGCCCACAGCTCAAAAAGCTTCCACTGACGTATGTACTTTTCGCGCTCAGTCCACCATTTTTTGGCCGCATTCCGGTCCGATACGTCCCCTTGCCAATTCATCATTTGCGCATTTAGCCGATCGCCGTTGGCACCGTTCGACCGAATCGCTTCCAGGCGCTCGTCAAACTTATCAGGATCGTTGATCGCCTCGGCTAGGAAGCCAAAAAGCGTTTGCTCGGGATTTTTGTTGCCATCGCTCGGTAGATAGACGATGTTTTCCTCGTGCTTTTTCCGCTTTCCAGACGCATCTGCATCTAGAACAATAACGGTGTGGTTGAAGTCGGCGTCTCTTTTGCTCAGCCCAGCTAGGCTGTCGCAGCCAACACCAAGAGCGATCTGTTTGATCGACACGCCGCAGTCATTTGAAAGCTTGCGTCTCAGGCCTGCAGGCGCAGCAACATTAAACACAAACAATGCCTCTTCGTCCTCAAGATAGACTTTTAGAACGGGTTTCTTGGACTTACTGGAGCTCTGTGGCTTGAGATCCATGTCTTCCAAAATGTTGTCGAGCGTTGGATCCCCTAAGAGCGCGGGTCGAAGGGTATCAGTGAGATATATCACGCCGTCGAGTGGGTTCCTTTTCCCTTGCGGGTGTACGGCCTCAATGAGCTTCGTGGAGTGAGTCGTGGCGACGACTTGTAAATCGAGCCGATCGCAAATCTCCTGCAGCTTCGCAACCATTCTTTGAATCGCATTCGGATGGAAGCCAGAGTCCAGCTCATCAATGATGAGAAGCCCTCCAGGGTAATCGGGCCAGTCCCTCTTCAGGTTTTGGAAGGAGGCTAGAGCCATTGCGATGCTGCCAAGGCTGTCTTGCCCCAGGGAGACGCACCGCGGGTCGTATTGGTATTTCGGATGGCTAGAAGCCTTACTAGTACCCTTGACACGATTTGTAGTGATTGATGAAGGATCGCTGTGATTGCCGAGAATAACCGCGTTCATGAAGTCGGCAATTAGTTGGCGATCCGCCTCATCCATAGTCCGCGTTGCGCTCGATACGGTCCCTTCCTCTGCCTCTCCCAAGGGGAGAACCCGGGTCATGCCAAGGTAGATGGTGGGGAGCGGGACTTTCATCGCAACACCAACTTGGATGGCGCCGTCGAGACTCTCAAACGCTGTGCTTGGCGATGAATTTCGGGAGACGATACGTGCTGCTGACTTATCGCTTCTATCGGCTAGCGCGCAACGCTTCGTGAGCGTCTCGACCCCGTTAATTTCATAATCAATATATGGGGTCGGTAGCCGCCCGCTCTCCTTCGCCTCTTTGAACTCGTTGTCGTAGTCGATAACGATGATTTCGTTAAGATTTGCTTGGAAAGTGCGGTCAAAATATGAGCGGTGCGTGGCCTTTGTGAGGCCGGACGTGTTGGCGATGAGGCCAAGAATGGTCGATTTGCCAATGCCGTTGTGTCCGGAGATCAGCGTGATTCGCGGGGCAAGGTCTAAAGTGAGCCGCTTGAGTTTGCGGAAAGGCGTTTTGCCGACTCGCAACTGCTTAAGAATGATTCGCTGCTTAATCTTCGGTTGAGACTTCCTTGGCACCACGCCCATCCCCTTATTTTGGGTCGTTCCATAGATTGTGTCGGTGCACGGCGGTTCTCCAGCCATGTCACCTAATCCGTCAAGCAGTCAAAGACCTGCCCGAGTTAATAGTAGCGATCCTCCCGATTGAAAGGGAAAGGGTGTGGACCCTGGGCGGGGTGCTGGGTTGGCTCAAAAGGCGCCAGAGCGGTGCCCATGACTGGGAGGCGAAGGCCTCCTGGCGCTTGGCCAGGTCACCCCCGCGCAGGCTCAGGGTGCTGGCATGTTGGTTCACGCATCCATTAGGAGAATGAGAGGCTCCTGAAAACCTTGGGGGGTGTAACAGGATCGAGTCGCAGCGGCCTGGATCGAAATGCTGTTTTCGATCCAATAGACGTTACCGGTACCAGCAGGTGAGCAACAGCAGTGCCGAGTTCAGGAGCCGAAATAGTGGCCGGCCATGACCGAAATCCGCAGCCGAGCAGCGAGCAGGGCTGCGACGACGGGGATGGCCATTGTTAACACGAAGCGCTGATGGATAACGCCACCGCTTCCGCGACGCGTACGCCATCAACGGCTGCGGAGAGAATGCCGCCTGCGTAGCCTGCGCCTTCGCCGGCCGGATACAGGCCGCGGGTGTTGAGGCTCTGATAATCATCGCCACGGCGGATGCGCACGGGCGAGGAGGTACGCGTTTCGACACCGGTGAGCACCGCGTCATGCATGGCAAAGCCCTTGATCTGGCGATCGAACGCCGGCAGCGCTTCGCGAATGGCTTCGATCGCGTAGTCGGGCAAGACGGAGGCGAGATCGGTGAGATGCACGCCGGGTTTGTATGAAGGCTGCACGCTGCCGAATTCGCTCGACGGCTTGCCGGCGATGAAGTCGCCCACCAGCTGACCGGGTGCGCTGTAGTCGCGGCCACCTAGTTCATAGGCACGCGATTCCAGTGCGCGCTGCAACGCGATGCCGGCCAGCGGGCTGCCACTGTCGTCGAACGGGGCAAAGTCCTTGGGGTCGATGCCGACCACGATGGCCGCGTTTGCGTTGCGCTCGTTGCGCGAGTACTGGCTCATGCCATTGGTGACCACGCGTTCCGGCTCGGACGCCGCGGCTACCACGGTGCCGCCCGGGCACATGCAGAAGCTGTAGACCGAGCGTCCATTCTTGCAGTGGTGCACCAGCTTGTAGTCGGCCGCGCCAAGGATCGGATGACCCGCCTGCGGACCGAAACGCGCGTGGTCGATGATCGACTGCGGGTGTTCCACGCGGAAACCGATGGAGAACGGCTTGGCTTCGAGATACACGCCACGTTCGTGCAGCATGGCGAACGTGTCGCGTGCACTGTGGCCCACCGCGAGCACCACGTGGTCGCTGCGAATCTGCTCGCCGCTGGCCAACGTCACGCCCCGCACCTGGCGCGTACCGTCGGCATCGATCTCGACCAGCAGGTCATCCACGCGCTGCGAGAAGCGGATCTCGCCGCCCAGCGACTCGATGGTCGTGCGCATGTTCTCCACCATCGTCACCAGACGAAAGGTGCCGATGTGCGGCTTGCTGACGTAGAGGATCTCCTCCGGCGCGCCCGCCTTCACGAACTCGGTGAGTACCTTGCGACCGTGGTGGTGCGGGTCAGAAATCTGGCTGTGCAGCTTGCCGTCGGAGAAGGTGCCGGCGCCGCCCTCGCCGTACTGCACGTTCGATTCCGGTTCGAGCTTGCGCTTGCGCCACAGGCCCCAGGTATCCACGGTGCGCTCGCGCACGGCCTTGCCGCGGTCAAGAACGATGGGCCGATAACCCATCTGCGCCAGCAACAGGCCGGCGAACAGACCGCACGGACCCGTGCCGATGACGATGGGTCGATGCTCGAGCTGTGCAGGCGCCTGTGCCACGTAGCGGTAGCTGGTGTCGGGCGAGGGCTGCACGTGCTTGTCGGTGACATGGCGATTGAGCACGCCGGCCTCGTCAGCCACATCGACATCCAGCGTGTAGATCAGCTGGATGGCACCACGCTTGCGCGCGTCGTAGCCGCGGCGAAACACCGTGACGCTTCGCAGCGCGTCCTTGCCCAGGCCCAGCTTGGCGCGCGCAGCGGCTTCGATGGCGCTCTCGGGATGGTCCAACGGGAGCTTGATGTCGGTGAGTCGGAGCATGCGGGACGGGACTTCGGACGGTGAGTCCCGTATTTTCGCACGTCCGGGTTCTCGGGGCCCGGGAGGGGCCGATCGCGCACCGGCGCGCGGATCAGCCCTCGGCTGCGATGCGGCGCAGGGTGTCCTCGAAAACCTCCACCGGTTGGCCGCCCTGGATCAGATAACGATCGTTGACGATGACCGACGGCACCGCGCGAATGCCCTGCGACTGATAGAACTGCTCCTGCGCCCGCACATCCTGAGCGTAGCGGTCTTCGTCCAGCACGCGGCGCGCTTCGGTCGGGTCCAGCCCGGCCTGGGCTGCGATATCCACCAGCACGTCACGTGAGCTCACGTCGCGACCGTCGGTGAAATAGCCCGCGAGCAGCGCCTGCTTCAATTCGGGCTGACGACCTTCCAGCGAGGCCCAATGCAGCAAGCGGTGAGCATCGAAAGTGTTCACGATGCGGTCGCGCTTGTCCATGTTGAAGGTGAAGCCCAGGTCGGCACCGCGCTGGCGGATCGCTTCGCGGTTTTGCGCCATCTGCTCGGGCGTGCTGCCATATTTGCGAGCCACGTGTTCGATCACGTCCTCACCTTCAGGCGCCATCTGCGGATTTAGCTCGAACGGCTGGAAATGCAGTTGCACGGCCACGTCGTCGCCGAGATTCGCCAGCGCTTTCTCCAGCGATTTCAGGCCGACCGCGCACCATGGGCATACCACGTCGGAGACGAAGTCGATCTTGAGGGGAGTGGGAGCAGTCATGGGGAATCCTTGGCGAGGCGTTGATCCAGCCAAGATGGGGGCAGTGTGGTTTCGATCAACATTTGGGCGAGCACCCGCCCCTCACCCCGACCCTCTCCCCAAGGGGAGAGGGGTTTCAAGCATCAGGGCTTGCCGATGAAATCCGACTTGCCCAGCTCCGCACCTGCCTGGCGCAGGATCGCGTAGGCAGTGGTGCAGTGGAAGAACAGGTTGGGGATCACGAAGTGCAGCAGGTAGCCCGGGCCTTCGAACTGCTGCTCACCGGTGCGCGTCTTGATGGTGACCGTGCGCGTTTCGCTGCCATCGATCTGGTCGACCTTGAAGCCCTTGATGTACTCAATGGCGCGCTCGACACGTGCGTGCAATTCGGCAAAGGTGGTCTCGGTGTCCTCGAACTTCAGCGGATCCACGCCGGCCAGGCGTGCGCAGCCGTTCTTGGCCATGTCGGTGGCGATCTGCACCTGGCGCGTGAGCGGCAGCATGTCAGCGGTCAGGCGTGCCTGCAGCAGCAGGGACGGTTCGTACTTGCGAGCCTCGGCATGCGCCTCGCCCTTGCGCAGCACATGTTGCAGGTTTTGCAGCGCGCGCAGGAAAACAGGGACGGAGGCCTGGTACATCGACAATGTCATGGGGAATGCTCCGGTGGTTCAGTGGGTGTGACGGTGTTCGGAAGGGTGACGACCGATGAAAGCTCGACGGGCATGGCCGCGTCGGCCGGCTGGTCAGCCGATGCGAGGTCGCGCGTGTGCCGCGTCACCTGCAGCGCGATCAGCGCGCCGATCGCCAGCAGCACGGCCGACAACACAAAGGCCAGACCGGGCACGTGGATCGGCGAGCTCGGCGAAATGGAGAACGAGAAGACCTGGGCGAACAAGAACGGGCCAAAAATGCCGGCGAAGCTCGCCAGGCTGCTGATGGCGCCTTGCAGGCGGCCCTGCTCGGTGGGATCGACCTGATGCGTCATCAGCGACTGGATCGGCGGCTGCGAGAGTCCCCACAACGCCATCAGCGGAATGCCCATCAGGAACGCAGCACCACTGCCGGCCAGGCCCATCACCAGGAAGGCGCCGATGCCGCACAACATGCCGCCCAGCATCAGTCGTCGCTCGCCGAATTTCGGCGCCAGTCGGCGAGTGAGCACGGCTTGTACGAAGCCATCGCACGCACCCACCAGCATCAGCACGTAGCCCACGGCCTGCGGCCCCCAGCCATAGCGGTAATCCGCGTACAGCACGAAGGTGGTCTGCAGCACGTAGTGCGCCAGGTACACCAGGAACATCACCACCGCCAGCTCAAGCACCAGTGGATAGCGCCGCAGCAGCTTCAGCGAGCCTAGCGGGTGCGCACTGTGCATTTCGAAGCGCGGCGTGCGGCGCTCCTTCGGCAGCGATTCGGGCAGCACAAACAAGCCGTACAGGAAATTGCAGGCGGCCAGCACCGCTGCTACCCAGAACGGCAGACGCAGGTCGTAGTGGCCCAGGAGGCCGCCGACGCCAGGGCCGATGATGAAGCCCAGCCCGAAAGCGCTGCCGAGGATGCCGTAGGCAGCGGAGCGCTTCTCCTTGGGAGTGATGTCGGCGATGTAGGCATTGGCCGTGGTGAAACTGGCCGCCGTCATGCCCAACAGCACGCGCGCCACGAACAGCATCCACAGTGTCGGCGCCAGTGCCAGCAGCACGAAATTGAGCGACAGCCCCGCATTGGAAATCAGGATGACGGGCCGACGACCGAAACGGTCCGACAGCGCTCCCTGCACGGGCGAGAAAGCGAACTGCACGGCCGCAAACACCGTGCTGAACACGCCTACCCACCACGCAGCGTTGGAGATGCCGCCGCCGGCCAGCTGTTCGATCAGATGCGGCAACACCGGGATGACGATGCCGAAGGCCAGCATGTCCAGCACGACGGTGATGTAGATCAGCGCCAGCGCAGCACGGCGGCGGGGATGAATCTCGGTGGGGGCTGGCTGGTCCATGGACGTGGCTGGCGGTGAAGCGTGCACGATAGCCGATTGTGTGTGACCGGGTATGTGCAGTGCAGTAGAGCGTGGGGCTGCGAGCCCTTCTTCCTCTCCCCTTTGAGGAGAGGACCGAGGTGAGCCACCTAAAGGTGGTAAAGGGCGGGTGCTTGCGAAAACGTGACAAAAGAGAGCCGCATCAACGACACATGAGGCTAGATTGACCCTCACCCCAACCCACTCTCCCACAGGGACTACCTACGG
Source organism: Dyella sp. OK584 (assembly GCF_057787755.1). NCBI lineage: Bacteria > Pseudomonadati > Pseudomonadota > Gammaproteobacteria > Lysobacterales > Rhodanobacteraceae > Dyella > Dyella sp. OK584. The sequence continues at coordinate 656,739 of NZ_CM173542.1, read as the reverse complement.
GTCGCCCGCAGGGGAGAGGGAGTCATTCAGCCCTGCGGCGGTTGCGTCAACTCACGCGCATCAAGATAACCATCGTGATTGCGGTCCAGCTTGTTGAACTGCCGTCGCAGGTTGTCCTGGAACGTCTTGAGCGTGATGGGCTTGCCATGTCCGCCGGGCAATTCGTCCACTTCCAGCACGCCGTCGCCGTTCTGGTCCAGGCGGTAGAAGCCTGCGCTCAGGTGCGCAACATATTCCGATTCGCTCACACGGCCATCGTGGTCGGTGTCGAACTCACGCAGGTACTCGGCGGGCGTGCTCTGCGCGTGCACAGCAAGCGGCCACAGGAGCAGGTTGGCCAGCATCGCCCCGCGCAGCGCGGATCGCGACGATGGCCGGCGCCCCATCATGCGGCCTCGGTACGCCGGCGAAGCACTGCGAGCGGCTGCGCCCAAGTGGCGCCGGGGCGGCGCTTGCTGGTCACCAGGGTGAGGTCGCTGGGTTGGAACACGTTGATGTTGTGCGTGGCTGGGGTGGTAAGAATGTACTGGGCGCGGGTCGACTTGAGGAAGGCGCCGACCTTGTCGATGTTGAAGATATCCAGGTGCGCGAACGGCTCGTCGATGAATACGAAGCCGCCGGGGCGATCCTCGTCGCGCATCAGCGCCACCAGCAACAGCAGCGACTTCATCACCTGCTGGCCGCCGGAAGCTTCGCCGTCGTCCATGCCGATCCAGCCCTTCTTGTCGAATTCGAAGCGCACCTGCAGGCCGGCCTGCGCGAGCGCCAGGTCTTCGTTCGACAGTTCGGGCAGATCCACTTCCACGCCAATGCCGGCCAGCTCGGCCAGGAGCTTCAAGTTGCGCGCGTAACGCTTGACGGTGTTGCGCAAGACATTGAGGTAGGCCGCACGCGCCTCGGAGGTGATGCGCCCGGCGCGCTCCAGATGCACGCGGCGACGCTGCAGGTCGCCCCTCAGGCCGTCGTGGTCGTTGGCGTATTTGTCGCGCAGCGGCAGGCAGCCGTCGTCGGTTTCCCAGTGGCCTTCGTTGAGGCGGCGTTCGATGCGATCGATCTCACGACGAACCGCTGCGGGCGATTCGTAGCGCTCGCGCAGCTCGGACATGGCGCGGCGACTGCGATGCGCGGGACGCACATGACCGCGCTTGTGACGGAATGCCTTGAGACGATCGACCTGCTCGTTGCGGAACTGGCTGAACTGGCGCGCGCTGTCGGCCAACTGCTGCTGCACCTGCTTGTGATCACGCGCCTCGTTGTCGCGCAGGCGCGAGTTTTGCTGGCGTTTTTCGCGCACGGATTCGTAATGCGACTCGGCGGCGGCGTAGCTATCCGCGCAGCGCTGCACGTCGTCCTGCAACGCTGACTGCGCTTCATGCGCGGCAGCAAACTCATCGGCACGGTCCGCCAGCTGGCCGCTGGCATTGGCGCCGCGCAAAAGGCTCTCTGCATCGGCGGCCTGCTGTTGCCATTGCTTGCGCTGCTCGGTGAACGTGCGCAGCTGTTGCTCGATCGACTGCAGCCGCGCCTCGCCCTCGCGCAGCTGGCGCTCGCGGGCGGCGCTGCCGAAATAGACGTCGTCCACGCCCAGGTGACGACCGCCGCGACGTTCGCGGAAGTAACCCTGCGGCGTGATCCAGTCCTGCTCCTTGCCAAGCTTGGCACCGTCGGCCACATCCTCTACGCGACGGATACGGTCGAGCTGACGCAGCAGCCACTCCGGCGCGGGCGCGGTGAAATCCACCACTTCCAGCAACGAACCCCGCGTCGGTGACGTGGTGGGCGCACGCTCGGCGACTACGAAATGCTTGTAACGATGTTGCTCACCCAGGCGCCATGCGGCTTCGCGGTCGCGCGGATGATCGAGCAGCACCACGTGACGATAGCCGGCCAGCACGGCTTCGACGGCGGCCTGCCAGCGCGGCTCGGCAATCTCCACGATCTCGCTGAGCATGCTGTGACCGATGCCCGCGTCGTCCAGTGCGCGTCGGAATGACTGCTCGAACTCAGGCGTATAACGCTGCCCACGACGCCACGCACCAAGCTGCGCGGTAAGCGTGGTCAACTGGTCACGCAGGCGTGCTTCCTCGTTCTGCAAACGGCCAAGCTGGCTGCGCGCATCGACAAGCAGCTTGCCTTGCTTCTCGTGATCGGCGCCGTCCTGCTCGGCTACCAGTTTGCGCAGGTGTTGTTCCTGCTTGAGCAGCGTGGCGTTCTCGGTCTCGGCGCGGCGCGCATCATCCAATTGTTGTTTGGCTTGTTGACGCGACTGGTCCGCCGCTTGCTGTTCGCCACGCAGCTGCTCTTCGTTGACGTCGAGCGATTGCAGGCGAAGCTGCAGTTCCACGTCGCGCTGCGAAAGATCACGACACTTGCGCTTCAACCCCAGCAGCTGCGGGCGTGCGCCGCGGATGGCCGCATGCAGTTCCGCCAGCTCGGTGCGTGGCAGCGTCTCGGCAACCAGGTCGGTGTGCTCGTGCTTGAGCGCGTCCCACTCCTGCCATGAGCGCACACGCCCTTCGGCTTCCTGCAAGCTCACGCCGATCAGCGAGAGCTGGTGTTCCAGCCCGTGCAGCTCGCGGTCGGCCTCGCCCTGTTCGTTGCGAGCGCGCTGGTAGTCTTCCAGCACGGTCTTGTCGCCGAACACGTCGAACACCAGGTCCAACAGTGCCTTGGGCGGCAGCTGGCACAGTTTGTCGGTGGCACCCTGTTCCAGCGTGAGCACGCGGCGAATTGCCTGGGACAGGCCTGCGCCTTCAAGGCGAACACGGTATTCGCGCAGGCCCAGCCAGTCGCCGCGCGCCTCGATCTCGTCCACGCTGACGTCGCCGCCAAGTACGGCGTACTGGCGCTGCCATTCGCCGCCCTTCTTCTGGATGCGCAAGGCCAGCGTCACTTCGCTGTCCATGATCGGGAAGAACGGACGCTCGCCGCGCGGCCCCGGGATATTGCCGACGCGTGCGCGCAGCCAGGCGAACGGCTTGCCGTTGTGGCGCAGATAACTCTTGTAGTCGCGGTTGCCGGCGCAGTCGATGGTGAGCAACGTGCGCAGCGCATCGAGCAGGGTGGTCTTGCCCGATCCATTGGGGCCCACCACGGTGACGATGTTGGTATCCAACGGCAGGCTGAAGCGCTGCCAGTAGTCCCAATGGATGACTTCGAGGCTGCGGAAATCAAACATCGTGGGTCACTTCGCTTTCTTCGAGTTCGTCGGTGTCGTCGTAGAGCGGCTCGTCGTCACGCTCGTTGTCTTCGTCGCGTGGCGTGAGGCCGGCGAGCAGGTCGCCCAGCGCGCCATCGAGAATGCGCCGCGCCGTGCGCTCGTAATCGAACACCAGGTCCAGCAGCGGACCCTCCGCCAACTCGCCCTTGCGGCGCGCGATGAAGCCGTGGCGGCTGAGCACACCGAGGTTGAAGTTCACGCGCGTCTTGCCGCCCAGCTTGTCGCCGAAGTCAGCTAGCAGCGTACGTTCGGCGACCACGGGCGACATCGCCGGATCGCGCGAGATCGGCTTGGCTTCGGCAAACATCTGCTTCTGCGAGGCATCCGCCTCGGCCTGCTGACGGTCCAGTTGGCGCTGGCGCTTGGGCAGCACGATCAGCGCCCACAGCACCACCAGCAGGGCGACCGCATCGCGGTCGAGCTGCAGCGTGTTGGAGATCCAGCTATCGCTGCCGCCGAACACGTGGCGCTCGTTGCTGCGCGCCACCGCCACGCCGATATAGGCGGAGTACGGATGTTCCCTCAGCTCCAGCCCGACAGCGGCGAGCCGACGGTCGAGTTCCTCGCGAAAGACTTCGTCGAGCAATGCCTTGCGCGCCTGTGTGTCGTCGCGCGGCAGCCATCGCTGCGAGAGCAGGCGAGCGACCAGCGCTGCAGTTTCGTCATGCATGGGGTATTTCCTTGGGATGCAGGCGGCCCACGCTGACCAGCGCGATCGCCGCCAGGCCCGGATCGACCAGGCGCGGTTCGATTTCCAGCTTCAGCGGCAGTCGCGCCAGGTCGGCGGTCGGGCCCTGCAGTGCGGAGGATTCGGGATCGCCAAGCAGACCCAGCAGCGACAGGCGATAGGCGCTCAGCGCGTAGTCGTCGCCGCGCAGCGCATCGCTCAGTTCCAGCGGCCCGCTGAGCGATGCCAGCTCGCTTTGCCAGTCCAGCAGTGGCGACAGGTCTTCTTCGTCCATCGGCAGGTCGTGTGTGGTCGGCGTGCTTTCCGTCGCCGGCAGCTCAGTGCTTTCCGCCGCCGCGCGTTCGCGTTCGAGCAGTTCGTATTCGGCCACGTCCAGCGCGATCTGGTCCTGCAGGAAGGGCGGCTGCAGCGGCAACAAGTGTGCTTCGTCGGCGTGCTTCGCGAGCGCGTCGGGCGTCAGCGAGCGCAACCACGCGACGAGGTCGGACGAAGACAGGCCCGTGCGTCCCAGATGCACACGATGCTGGTCGATCTTGTTGAGCTCGCGCTGGAACACGCCGGCCTGCCGCAGCAGCGCACTCTGCGCGCGGCCCACGGCTTGCGCGAGGCGATGCGTTGCCGAGTCCAGCTCTTCGCTGTCGGCGATGGTGCGCACTACCTCGGTGCCTTTCTCCACCCACGTCCACACCGATTCCAGTCTGGTGGCGGCGCGGCGGATGCGGTGTTCCGAGCCGGACAGCACCGCGCGGTCGAAGTCTTCCTTCAGTTCCGACAGGCGCGACAGCAGATGGCCAAGCTCGTCGGCGGAGATGCGGCCCACGGCCTGGCCCGCCGCTAGCTGCGCGGTGATGTAACCCAGACCGTCTTCGTCGTCACGTTCAAATTCCAGCAGCGTGGCGACGGCAGCGAGCGCCTTGCGGCCCAACGGGCTGACCCGGTAGCGCAGCGTTTCGCTGTCCCAGGTGAGCAGCTCGTGTTCTTTCAGACGCTGCACCACGGTTTCCAGCTTTACCGGCTCGACGAAAGCGAGCTGCTCGCGAATCTCGGCGGGCGTCCATTCGGGTGCGTGGGCGCGTGCCCCCAGCGTGCGCAACACCAACAGGCGCAGCAACACCTGTGCTTCGCTGCCATGGAACAGGGCGTTGAACGCGCGCAGCAGAGTGCGGCCGCGCAGCAACGGGAACACCGCCGGGAGATCTTCGGCGGTGATGCCTTCGCGCAGTACATCTTGCAGACGTTCGTCGGCGCCCGCGCTATCGACCGGCAACATCAAACCCGTGCGCTCAGCGACCGGCGCCGTGGATGCCGATGAACTGCAGGAACTCCGAGCGGGTGCGTGCGTCGTCGCGGAACGCGCCCAGCATCTGGCTGGTGATCATCGATACACCGCGCTTGTGTACGCCGCGCGTGGTCATGCATTCGTGGCTGGCATCGATCACCACCGCCACACCGGCCGGCTGCAGGTTTTCCTGGATGCACTGGGCGATCTGCGCAGTGAGCTTTTCCTGCACCTGGAAGCGGCGCGCATAGGCGTCCACCACCCGGGCCAGCTTGCTGATGCCCACCACGCGGTTGGTCGGCAGGTAGCCCACGTGGGCGCGGCCGATGATCGGCGCCATGTGGTGTTCGCAATGGCTTTCGAACTCGATATCGCGTAGCACCACCATCTCGTCGTAGCCGGCCACTTCCTCGAAGGTGCGGCGCAGGTACTCGCCCGGGTCCACCTGGTAACCGGAGAACCAGTCACGGTAGGCCTTGACCACGCGCTTGGGGGTGTCCAGCAGGCCTTCGCGGCCCGGATCCTCGCCCGACCAGCGCAACAGCACACGTACGGCTTCTTCGGCCTGTTCGCGGGTGACTTCGGTCGGATCGTGACGCTCGCTCATGCGGGTTCCTTCGGGTACTACGGCACAGACTCGCCAGTGTAACGCCCTCGTCAAGCCCTGGGCCGCTTGACGGGCCTGTCCGGGCTGCAGGCCCGGCAGCTGTCCCCGCTTACCCGTGACATCGGGTCTCGGTAGACTCTGCCCCAGGTCAACGGGGGGCGACTATGAAGCTTGGGATCGCAGTCTGGCTTTGCGTGCTGTTGGGTGGTGCCATCGGATCGGCGAACGCCGAGGATGTACGAAAGACTGCCGAGGCCAGCATGCTGGTAACCGGTGTCGTGGACATAAACCCCGATGGCAGCCTGCATGGCTTTAGCCTTGACCAGCCGGAGAAGCTTCCCGCGCCGGTAGTCGATGTGATCAACAAGAACATGTCGCGCTGGACCTTCAAGCTCTCGTCGCCATCGAATGACGTGGTCAAGAGCAAGATGAGTCTGCGCATCCTGGCCAAGCCGGCTGGGGATGGTAAGTACAGCGTCAATGTCGCCGGTGCATCCTTCGGCGAAGACGACAGTCAGACCGGTGAAGCCGTGACCTTCAAATCGCGTACACCGCAGCCGCGCTATCCGGAGCTGGCGGTGAAATCTCGCGTGAGCGGCACCGTTTACCTGCTGATGCGGATTGGTCGTGACGGCACGGTGCAAGAAGCGATCGCCGAGCAGGTCAACCTGGAGCAGTACGCCACAAAATCCGACATGAACCGGTTCCGCAAGGTATTGGCTGATGCTTCACTCGCCGCTGCCAAGCAGTGGATCTATAACTTGCCCACCCACGGGCGAGCGATCAATGACCCGTACTGGGTGGTTCGTGTGCCGGTGAATTTCAACCTCCTTGAGGCAGGTAAGCCGATCAAGGACCGCCACTATGGAGCGTGGGACGGCTACATACCCGGCCCGCGTCAGAACGCGCCGTGGGTGAGCCCGATCCTGCTGAGCGAGGCTCCCGATGCCGTGCCTGATGGCGCCCTGCACACCGGGAATTCGGCGGTACAACTCACCACCGCGCTCGGCGGCAGCTGAGTGCGTCAGGCACTCGCCTTCATGCCGGCATCGACTGGAACAAGGTAATTCGATCGGTCTCTTGTGGGCCGATCAGCGTCAGCCAAGGCTCCTTGGCAACGAGAGCCGTGCATGGACCGAGCGTGGCGATCCGGATAGGTCGCCGGTTAGCTTCGTGTCTCAGCATTTGCAGCACAGTGTGCAGGATGCCGCCGCTGAATGGCGTATAGAGATAGAACAGCGTGCCGCGGGAGAAATCGGCATCGCGAACGTCCTGTGCGATGAACTCCACGTTGTCCAGCCGCAATGCCTGGGCGCATTGGCATGCACTTTCGGCGTAGACGGTCTCGCGCTCGATGCCGATGCAGCGGGCGCCGCTGAGAATTGATACCAGTAGCGGCACATGGCCCATGCCTGAGCCGAGATCGACGAGTACGTCCGTACTGTCGATGGCGGCTCGCTCGATCATGTCGAACACATGGCGTGCCGGCGTGGGTTGGTAGAACACCATTTCCGCATCCAGTTCGGCGATGGCTGTGGTGGGTTCTTCGAACGACAGCACGTCGCCGACCAGGGCATCGAGATGGTCGTAACCGTGCGGGTGAGCGAGATCGCTTCGACGCGCCCATCCGCGCAGCGCGTGTGTACCCGCACCCTGCATGATCGCCTGGCGGATGGCCTGGCACAGCTGACGCTGGATATCGGCGAGCGTCGCGTGACGTGAGTGCGCACGCTGACGCAGCAGTGCATCGCCAGCGGTTTCATCGGTTGGTGGCGGACACGGCAGCTCCAACAACAGATCCTCGAGTCGATCCATCGCGTGGACGCGCTCGCGCAGCCTTTCGGGCTGTTCCAGCGAGTCGTCCTGTTCGATATCGCAGATCAGGGCCTGCAAGGCATCCAACATGGCGGGGCGATTCCGTTGAGGTATACGACGCATGCTGCCATGCGCCGTCCTGCCGGGTCTTGAACGTACTGCGCACAAGTCAGCGGGGATCGGGAACAAAATGGCTGGGGAACGGGTCGGGTCGGGTCGTTGGCAAGCGCTCGGCTTCGGGAATCACTCCCTGTGCGATCAGCCGTTCGCGGGTGTCGTAATACAGCGTGATCACTTCGTCCGGCGCGGATGAGGCGCGTTCGAAGTCGGTGTAACTCACCACGGAGGTTTCCCGCGGACCATGCCCGGTACCCAGCGGGCCGCTCTCCTGCGCACTTGCCTTGGCTGCCGGCGCCGCTGCGGCCAGCGACGAGGGCGCAGGAACCATGCGATCGACCGCGCCTTCGGCGGTGGGTGCGGGAGCGATCGGCATCACCGGCCGGGGCCGTGGACGCGGCCGGAATATGGCCATGCCGATGACGCCGACATTGTCCGGCCGCCCCGTGCGCGCCGCATAACTGCGCGATGCGTCGGCGAACACGAAGTCCGCAACCTCGGAGAGGCTCTTGCGCCAGCCGCGTATATCGCTTGAGGTATACGCGGAAAGTACGTAGCCGGTTTGCGACCAGTCGGCCGTATCGCCCGAGAGCACATTCACGCCATCGACCGACAGCACGCTGAGTACGCGGCCACCCTCCTGGCTGCGCAGCCCGATCTGGTAACGATGACCCGGTTGCCCGGCGACGTAGTAACGGCCTTCGTAGCGATAGACCGGCAGTTCCTGCCGCGTCGTGCGGTCATAGACGCTCAGATCCACCAGGCGGCCAACAGCACCAGCCTGCATGCTGGCTGCCAGTCCGGCCAGGCCCAGGAGTACGGTGAGAGAGAGTTTCATGCGACGGCTCCGACACGCATCGCCAACCGATGCATGAGATGGAACGTCGCTCGTCACCGAATGGGGTTACTCGCGCCCGGTGCTACGTGGCCGCCAGAGCTCAAGCTTTTTGCCGGTCGGCCGAGTTGGAAGAGAGAGCCAGGAGCCATTGGCGTGAATGTGGGAAGCGCAACCCTCAGTTCTGCCGTACCGGTGCCTACCGCCGGATCGGCTACGTCGTCGCAGGCCAGCGACAGCAACAGCACTACCGGGACCACTCACGTGTCGGTGGCGGTGGCGGGCGCCGGAAAAAATCAGGGCAGCGGCGGCAGCTCCGATACAAGTGCGAGCGGCGCAGATGTCGCCGTGCAGGCGCTCGTTCGCCTTATCGCCCAGTTGCAGAAGCAGCTCGCACAGCAACAGCAGGTCCTGCACGCCGCAATGGCCCAGAGCAAGAGCAACGACACGGGGAGCATGGCGGTGGTTCAAGGCTTGCAGTCGGCGGTTGCCACGACTTCGGGGCAGTTGGAAGCGGCGGTTACCGAACTCGCCGTGGCGATGACAGCAAACGGCGGCACCGGCAGCGGGGCTCTGGTTAGCGCCTCAGCGTAAGGCGGTGTTTGTGGCGCAAGCCTGCGCTATCAGACTTCGAGGTCTTCCTCGCCACTATCCTCATTCGCCGGCAGCGTATCGCCCAACAGGCGAGTGGCATCGTCGGTGGACAGGGACTCCACGCCGCGCAGTCGGCGCTCGATGGTGCGCGTTTTCTTGCCGGCATCGCCAATGCTCTTGCTCACGGTGTTGAGCTGGCGCTCGGCCTTCTCCAGGATGCTGGCGAATTTGCCGAACTCGCTCTTCACCGCGCCCAGCAACTGCCATACCTCGCTGGAGCGCTGCTGGATCGCCAGCGTGCGGAAACCCATCTGCAGGCTGTTGAGCAGCGCGCTGAGCGTGGTTGGGCCCGCCACCGTTACGCGGAAATCGTGCTGCAGCGCTTCGAACAGGCCCGGGCGACGCAGCACTTCGGCGTACAGGCCCTCGGTGGGCAGGAACAGGATGGCGAAGTCGGTGGTGTGCGGCGGTGCCACGTATTTGCTGCGGATGGTTTTTGCTTCTTCGCGCACGCGGCGCTCCAGCGCGACCGCGGCAAGGTTGGCGGCATCGGCATCGGCGCGCTCCTGCGCATCGAGCAGGCGTTCGTAATCCTCGCGCGGAAACTTCGCATCCACCGGCAGCCACACCGGATGGTCACGATCGGCACCCGGCAGGCGGATGGCGAACTCCACGCGGTCACCGGAACCGGGCACGGTTGCCACGTTGGATTCGTACTGGTCCGGCGTGAGCATCTGCTCCAGCAACGCACCCAGCTGCACCTCGCCAAGGATGCCGCGCGTCTTCACATTGGAGAGCACGCGCTTGAGGTCGCCTACGCCAGCGGCAAGGCTCTGCATTTCGCCCAGGCCGCGCTGCACCGCTTCAAGGCGCTCTGAGACCAGCTTGAACGATTGGCCCAGGCGCGTTTCCAGTGTGGTTTGCAGCTTTTCCTCGACCGTGGCGCGCATCTGTTCCAGCTTGGCCGCGTTGTCCTGCTGGATCGCGCCGAGCTTGGTTTCCAGCGTGGCTCGCACTTCGTTGAGGCGCTTCTCGTTGTCTGCAGTAAGCGCGGCCAGGCCCTGTTGCTGCTGTTCGCCGAAGCGGTTGAGCGTGAGCGTGAGTTCCTCGCGGCTGCGGCGTGCGTCTTCTGTAAGACGCTGGGCGAGCGATTGCAGGCCGGTATCGGTGCGCTCGGTGAGCACATCCAGGCGTTGTCCGAACTGGCCGATACGTTCTTGTTGCTGCGCACTCATGCCGCCGAGCTGTTCCTGCACCAGCGAGCGGAACTGTCCAAGCGTCTGCACCATCTCGCCGCGACCGGCGCGCTGCTCTTGCGCCAGCTCCTCGCGCAGATGACGGTTGTCGTCCTTCAGTGAGTCCAGTCGCGCCGTGAGGCCGCCGTCGTCGCGCTGACGTAGCAGGTTCATCACTTGCAGTGCGATCACCACCAGTACGGCGACGACGAGCACGATCAACAGGATTTCAGTCACGGACATGGCGGTTCCCGGCGGCACTGGCCGGCAAGTGTACGCGCCCTCGTCTCAGAAGCCGGGATTCCCACGTAATGCCGCGAGCGTGCATCACTCCCGGAACGCGCCCTGGTCGTAGCCCTTGCAGTAGGTCTTCCAGTCGCGTCGCACCTGCTTGGTACAGTCCTTGGCCAGCTCCTGCAGTTGTGCCGGCCAACGGCGTTTTTCGCCGAATTCGATCAACTGGTCCGTGGTGGCGGAACCTTGTCGGCCACTGCTGCGCAGCTGGGCCCAGGCCACCAGTTTGCCCATGGTTTCCAGCACGCCTTCCAGGCGCTCCAGCTTGCCGTCCCAGTCGGTCAGTGCGAGACGATCCTCGGTGGGCTGCAGGCCGCGCAGTACATAGGACTTGCGCCCCATGGTCACGGCACGGAAGAAGGCCGGGCAGATCGCCTGCATGTGCTGTTGCACCGTCACCACGCGCTCGGCCTCGTTTTGCCAATCGGGCTGACGGATGCCTGCGTGGGCTACCAGCGAAGAGGGCAGTGCCTGCTTGAGGTCGAGCAGGTAATTGCCATCGGGCGAACCCTTGCCCTCGACCAGTACGGCGTAACGGTCGACACCGAGGCTGCCGGTGCCGGCAATGCGCCGCGCCACGTCGATAACTTGGTAGAAGTCCTGTTTGAACTCTTCCTTCGCACCAATCTCCTTGACCAGCGTGGTGACCCTGTCGCGCTGCCTGTCGGTGACCGGCAGCGCGCGCCGTCCATCTATACGCAAGGTGCGATGCTTGCCCTTCCGCTCGGTGCGGCTGTCCAGAAAATGCGGGCGCAAGCGGCCGCGCAGACCCCCCAGCAGGTCGCCAACCATACCGGTGGCCATGTCGCGCTCGATCCAGCGCGCCTTGCCGGCTCGCAGCGCGGTTGCATAGATGTCCAGGAAGTGCTGACAGAGGTGGTCCGCCTGTGCGGCGCTCAGCTGCAGGCTGGCCGCGGCCATGTGCACGCTGGTGAGCAGGCGCACCAGTTCCCAGGTGCACGGCGCGAGCGCCCCTTCGTCGAAGTCGTTGAGATCGAAATAGACGAGGCGGTTGTCGCCCTTGTAGCTCCCCATGTTCTCCAGGTGCAGGTCGCCGCACACCCAGACCGACGGTGCCTTGGCCAGTGCCTTGGTGGCCGGCAATTGCGCGTAGAACAAGTGGCACGTGCCGCGCAGGAACGTGAACGGGTCGTGGCGCATGGCCGTGAACTTGCGTTGCAGGCGCTCGGGATCGCGCTTGGTGTTGTAGCTGCGGATGGAATCGACGACATCGATCATGTCACGCCCTCCACAAGGCAAAAGAAGCGGTTACATCACGCGGCAGAACACCGCCTTCAGATAACGACCTTCCGGCACATCGCTGCGGAACGGATGGTCGGCGCCGGCGCCGGCCGTGTGCAGCACCTGAATTTCGCGCCCGGCATTGAGCGCCACGCGACGCAGCATTTCCAGAAAATCTTCTTCGCTGACCAGACCGGTGCATGAGCAGGTCAACAACAGGCCACCCGGCGGAATCACGTCGAGCGCGAGGCGGTTCATGGCGAAGTACTTCTTCAGCGCGTCCATCACCTTGTTGCGGTCGCGAGTGAGCTTGGCCGGGTCCAGGATCACCGCATCGTACTGCTCGCCGCGCGCAACAGCGTTACGCAGCCAGTCGAAGATGTCGCCCTGCTCGAACACTGCCGGCACGTCGTTGGCGGCAGCGTTGGCGCGGGCGATCTCCAGGATGCCCGGGTCCATGTCCACGCCCACGGCCTCGCGCGCGCCGGCGGCCAGCGCGTGCACGGCGAAACCACCGGCGTTGCAGCACAGGTCCAGCACGCGGCGGCCCTTGGCCAGCCTCGCGAAGTGGTGGCGGTTCTCGCGCTGGTCGGCGAAAAAGCCGGTCTTGTGGCCGTAGCCCGGCGCGGCGTGGAAGCGCAGGCCATGCTCGTGCACTTCCACCGGCGCTGGTGCGTCGGCGGCGCGGCAATCGAACGATTCCTGCTTCTGCACATGGGTCTCGGCGAACCAGTACAGCCGTGAGCCGGGAAAATGGCGCAGCAATGCCGCATGGATGGCTTCACGGAAACGCCACATGCCGGCGGCGAAGTATTCGATCACCAGGATGTCCGCGTAGCGGTCCACCACCAGACCGGAGAGTCCGTCACCCTCGCTGTTCACCACACGCCAGGCGTCGCTCACGCGATCGAGCTGCAGCAGCTCCTGGCGCAGCGCAATGGCGCGGTCGATGCGGGCGGCGATCCAGTCTGCGTCGATGGCTTCGGTCGGGTCCGCGGTGAGCAGGCGCAGCGCGATGCGCGCATGGCCGTTCCAGAACCCGCGACCGACGAAGCGGCCCTTGGCGTCCTCCACATCCACCACGCTGCCGGGTGGCAGGCGGTTTTCCGGCTTCTGCACCTGCGCGGACCACACCCAGGGGTGGCCAGGGGCGCGGTCGGACTTGAGGCGGATGACGGGGAGGGAGGATTCGAGGGTATTCATCCGCCCAATGATAGCTGCTGCGCGGCATGGGCCGGTTTTTTTGCAGGGGCGCACCCTGTCCGCGACAAACCGGCAGGAATGCCTGTTTGCGCAGCGCAGCTGCCCGCAGGGCGAGGTCCAAGAATGGCCCGAGTGACAAACCCATCGCCCAAGGGGACCCAGCGGAGCGGTGCCGACGCGACTCCGCGGTCGCGCGCAGGGTGCGCTCCTACAGGGGGTCTGGTGCGTTAGCGCAAGCGCAATGCCAGCCAGGACAGCAACGCCAGAAGATTGATGCCCACCCGCGAAAGCCCCGGCCCGGCCACCGCCAGCAGGAAGCCTTCACTGCCAAAGTGCCAGTCCAGGCCCAGCCGCACTGGCAGGTTCAAGGTCGCATAGACGTTCACGAAGCCACCGCAATGCAGCGCATAGCTGAAAATGGGCGTGGCGATCAGCGGCAGCTGCATCAGCTGGGCCCAGCCCGAAAGCGAGACGCCGCGTTCGCTGCCTTCAAGCAGCAGCACGCCCGCCACCAGCACGAAGATGTAAATCACCAGGCCGATCACGGCCACCAGCGAGTCGTGCGAGCCGAACGGAAGTAGCCGGTGCAGCATGTTGACCATGCCGAAGAAGCCGCCCGCCACTTCGAGGATGCCGATCAGTCGAAAAAGGAAATTGCGCACGTGCCAAGCCCCGGGTCGAAAGTCGCGAGCTTAGCGGATCACTGGGGCGGTTTAGCCATGAGTGGTTGGCACTTCGTTGGGCCCGATACAGCGATGCCCGTGTGCTTCTACAGATCGTCGGCCAGCTCGTGCAGGTCGGTGATGTGCTGTTCCCACCAGCGGGCATCGGCCACGAAAGGAAAAGCCGCGGGGAATGCGGGATCGCCCCACCGCGCAGCGATCCAGCCGGCGTAGTGCAGCTGGCGCATCGCGCGCAGGGCGGGTACCAGGGCCAGTTCGGAGAAGTCGAAGTCGCGCATCTGCTGGTAACCATCGAGCAGCGCGTTCATGGCCGTCTCGTCGTTGGCCAGCATCCACAGATCCTGCACGGCCGGACCCGTGCGTGCATCGTCGAGATCGACGAAGTGCGGGCCGTGATCTGTCCACAGCACATTGCCCGGATGACAGTCGCCATGCAGGCGTAGCTGGCGTACGACGCCAACTGCTTCCATGCGCATCGCGACGGCGTCGTTCACACGTTCGGCGGCAACGCGGTAAGCATCATGCAGTGACGACGGCAACAGCGAGGAGTCCAGCACTGCGCGCATCGGTTGCTCGATCAGCGTGGCGCGATCGAGGCGACCGCGATGCTGGAACGGTTGGCGCGCACCCACGTTGTGGATGCGTGCGATCAGACGTCCAAGCCACTCAAGCTGCTCGGTCGATTCCAGCGATGGCGCACGCCCACCTCGGCGCGGCGTGAGCGCGTAGCGAAATCCCTCGTGATGAAGCAACGTGCGTCCGCCGAATGTCAGCGGCGCCACCATCGGAATTTCATCATCGGCCAACTCGCGCGCAAACGCGTGTTCTTCCAGGATCGCTGCGTCACTCCAGCGATACGGGCGATAGAACTTGGCGATCATGGGCGCGGCATCCTCGATGCCTACCTGCCACACGCGGTTTTCGTAGCTGTTGAGCGCGAGCAGCCGCCCGTCAGGCCACAGGCCGCAGGCCGTCACCGCATCGAGCACGCAGTCAGGGTTGAGTGAAGCGTAAGGCTCCGAGTTCAACGCGGCGCCACCACACGTGCAGGAATCACCGCCATGGTGATGCGCGAGATGCACACGAGTTCACTCGTTTCGGTCTCGATGCGGATTTCCCACACCTGCGTGGTCCGGCCGATATGCACCGCGCGCGCCGTGCCGATGACGATGCCACTACGTACACCGCGCAGGTGGTTGGCGTTGATATCCAGGCCCACAGCCAGTTCCTGCGAAGGGTCCAGCGTAAGCATGGCGGCCGAGCTGCCCAGCGTCTCGGCCAGCACCACCGATGCGCCGCCGTGCAGCAGGCCGTAGGGCTGGTGGGTGCGATGGTCCACCGGCATGGTGCCGCGCAGCCAGTCGTCGCCGATCTCCGTGATGCGGATGCCCAGCGTCTCCATCATGGTGTTGACGCTCCATCCGTTGAGGCGCTCGAGTGAGGTGTCCTGCTTCCAGATGGCCATGGGTTGATTCTCCGGGGGAAGAGACACATTGTCGTTCGACTGCCGTCGCCGCGACAATGCGCCCTGTGTATACAGTCACCATCCAATCCACAGGCAGGCATTTTCCGGTGGCGCCCGGCGAAACCGTGCTGGAGGCCGCACAGCGGGCCGGCATCGCGTTGCCATACTCCTGCCGCGCTGGCGTCTGCGGCAGTTGCAAGGCCACGCTGATCGAAGGGCACTGCGACTATCCACGCAATCCGCCGCTGGCGCTGAGTGGCACGGCACCTTCGCAGCACGCGATCCTGCTGTGCCAGGCGGTGCCGCGCGGCAACCTGCTGATCGAGGCGCGCGAAGTGACTTCGGTGGAAGACATCGCGCGCCGACAGGTCGACGTGGTGGTATCGCGCAAATGGACACTGGCACCCGACGTGATCGGCGTGCACCTGCAGCCGGCGGCAGGACAGGCGCGCCTCAACTGGCTGCCAGGGCAATATCTGGATGTGCTGCTGGACGAAGGGCGGCGACGTCCGTTTTCCATCGCCAATCATCCACAGGCTGACGGCACCATCGAACTGCACGTACGTCATGTGGCTGGTGGCGGCTTCACCTCATGGGTGGCCGATACGCTCAAGGTGGGCGATGTGCTGCGCATCGAGGGTCCGCTGGGCACCTTCGTGCCGCGCGAGGATTCCGAGCGGCCGATGATCTTCATGGCCGGCGGCACGGGTTTCGCGCCGGTGAAGGCGATCGTCGAACACTTCATCGCGCTGGGGACGCGTCGTCCGATGCGCGTGTACTGGGGCGCGCGCAGCACGGCCGATCTGTACTTGCGCGAGCTGGCCGAAAGCTGGGCGCAACAGGCGCACGATCTCGTGTTCCAGGCGGTGGTATCCGACCCCGAGCAAGCGATGGCCAGCGGTTTGCGCCTGGGCCTGGTGCACGAGGCAGTGCTTGAAGACCAGCCGGATCTCGCCGGCCATGACGTCTACATGAGCGGTCCGCCAGCGATGGTCGATGCGGGACGCAAGCTGTTCATCGATGCGAACCTTCCGGAAGACCGGCTCCATTACGACTCGTTCGACTATGCGCCGGATGTACTGGCGCAGATCCTTGGCGGTCGCGCGGGTATCGTCGGGTTGTAAGCCGCCGAGGCTCGCCTTATGTGGTGATGGTCCATTTCAGGAATATCGCCATGGCCCGTCATCATCGCTACCGAGTCACTGTCGAGCACATCGCGCCGGCCAAAGAGGGCGATGTGCTGCATCCACCGCTGCAGTTCGAAGCGATCAACCATGATGAAATTCTGGGCATCGCCGATCGCCTGCGTTCGCGTCTGGATTACGGCGATGACGAAGTGGCGCAACTGGCGGTGGGTCTTAAGCTGTTCAGCGAGATCATGCTGCAGCATCGCAACGATGCCCTGTTTGCGCCGTTGCGCGAGGGCATGCGCGAATTCATCGGCGGGCTGAAGAGCCTGCCGGCACGCGAGGGCTGAGCGCCCCCGCATTCGCCTGAATCTTTAGGGATTCTTGCCCTTGGCCATCGGCAACTGTGCCTGCTGCCAGGCCAGTACGCCGCCGCCGAGGGTGTAGACCTTGGCGAAGCCGGCCTTGACCAGGCGTTGTGCCGCCTTGGCGCTGGCGCCGCGGCCATCCTTGTCGATCAGCACCACCGGCACGTCCTTGGCCTTGGCCAGGTCCTTGTGCTCGGGATCAAACTGGCTCATCGCCACGTGGCGGGAGCCCGGCACGTGCGACTTCTCATAGTCCGCATAAGCGGACAGATCCACCATCAGCGGCCCCTCGCGGTTGATCAGCAGGGTGAGGCCGGCCGGGGTCAGTTCCTTGTACTTGCGGAACAGCGTGAGGATTTCCATCACGATGATCGCGACAAGCAAGACTAGGAACAGCGCCGCGAGCGCGAGATGGTTGCCGATGAACTCGGGCAACTTGTGCAGGACATCGTTCATTCGAAAGCTTCCGCAGGCGCGGATTGACCGCGCGGATTGAACAGAACTGGCGAGTATACGGCCAGTAGGGGCCACTCCGCCGCCTGGGTGTCGCCGGAGCTTATTGCCGGCTGATATCCGGCAGGCCGCTGACCAGCCACCAATGCTTGCCCTTCTCGTCGTAGTGCCAGGTCTGGTGGTCGGTCACGGTGCGCTCGGCCTGCGTGTTCACGTTCACCAGGTTGATCTGCACCACCTGGGTCACCTCGAGCTCGCCATGGGGCATGGGGCCCTTGCCCTCGTCGTAGCCGCTGACCTTGTACTGCTCGTAGCGGGACATCTCCAGCGGGGAAGGCGCATGCGCCTCGAGATCCTTCGGGTCGACGAACTGGAGCGCGGTATGGAAGTCACCCCACCGAACCGTGCTGGCATAGGCGTTGAGCGTAGTGGTGAGTGCGTCATTGCGCTGGTCGGTGGCACAGCCGCCGAGCACCAGCATGGAAAGCGAGACGAGCAGGATCAGGACGCGGCGCATGAGGCTCCCCCTTGGGCTAAGGCCCCCATTGTGCACAAGCGGCGACGCGTTTTCATACGGCGTCGGGCGAACGCCGCTTGGCCACGAAGCGGGCTTCCAGGGTGGCCGCCGGCTTCTCGCCGGTGCCGGGCACACGGCAGACCACCTCGACACGGGCACGGCCGCGCGCGGCCAGCGTGTCGAAGAAGGTGGTCCAGTCAGCGCCATGGGCCAGGCGCGCCTCGCTCTGGAAATCGGTCCATACCGGTTCGAGGTAGCGCACGCTGGACTCGCCCACGAACACGTCGCAATCGATTCCCCGCACGCGCAGTTCCAGCTCCACCAGACCCCAGCCGGTCAGCGTCATCACGCTCACCAGACTGCCGCCGAACGCGCAGCCCTTGTCGTTGACGTTGGGCGCGAGCGGCGCGTCGATCGTCAGGTGTTGTTCGTCGCAATCGCGCAGATGGAGGTCCATGGTCTGCGCCAGCGGTATTTCATCGCGCATGAAAGTAACCAGCTTGCGCGCCAGGGTATGTCGTTCGGTCGTGCTCATCGGGGTCTTGGGGCCAGGGGGAACGCGTAGTGTACGCACCTGCGCGGGACTCGGCCGCTACACTGCCGGTGACTTCCAGGAGGGCGGCCATCGCGTGGGACAGGACTCGACATCGACGCAGCCGCAGCTGCACGGACGTACCGTGGTCATCACGCGGCCGGCCGGCACTGGTTCGCCCCTGGCCCGCCAGGTACGCCAGCGTGGCGGCGTACCGCTGCTGCTGCCGGGGCTGTCGCTGCGTGGGGTGGACGAATCCGCCGCTGCGCTGCGCACTGCCCTCGATGACGATCTGCTGGTATTCACCAGCCCCGCAGCCGTGCGCTTTGCTGCGCACCTGACTCCATTGATGACGCGCGCCACGGTGCTGGCGGTCGGGCAGGCCACGGCTCGCGCATTGCGCCGCCAGGGCGTGACGTCGCCATGGGCGCCCGCACAGCGACAGGACAGCGAAGGTTTGCTCGATCACCCCCTGCTGGCGGATTTGCGAGGCCAGCGCGTCGCCCTGATCGGGGCGCCAGGCGGACGCGGCGTGTTGCGCGCCGAGCTTGCAGCGCGTGGCGCGCAATTGCGCGAAGTGCATGTTTACCGGCGTGTGGCACCGCGTTGGCAGAAACGTCAGCTTGATACGGTGGCAGCGTTACCTGCGGAAGCACGGGTACTACTGTCGAGTGCCGAAGCATTGGGACATCTGCGCGAGGGCTTGCCCGCAGCGGCTTTCAACGCGCTGTGTGCCGCGGTCGCTATCGTGAGCAGCGAGCGATTGGCCGAAGTGGCCCGTGAGGCGGGTTTCGGGCGGGTGGTGATGGCGGCGTCGGCGGTGGGGGCGGATCTGCTGGTGGCTGCGGCGCGGTAAATCGTGCGTTGTCGTGTCGCCTTCGCTGATGGGCTGGAACGCGCCCGAAAACCGCCACGATGGCCGTTCCTTCACGAACACTTGATGCGAGACGCGCGTCACAGGCTGTTAGCATGACGCGCATGAGCCAAGACGACTCCATTCCCCCCGCTGGCGCGACGGCGAGTTCTCGCGCTGACTCCTCTCCCATACGTGTTACCGCACCCGCCCGTCGCGGCAGCGGCACGCTTGCGGTGGCCCTGCTGCTGTCCCTCGTGGCAATTGGCGGCGCCGGCTATGTCGGCTGGCGCCAATGGCAGCAGGAACAGGGCAACGCAGCTGGCAACCAGGTGCTCAACACGTTGAAGCAACGTGTCGACAGCCTTGAAAGCGCGTCCACCGCCAGCAACAGCGAACGCAACCTGTTGCGTCAGCGCCTGGGCGATGCGGACCAGGTCAATCGATCGCTGCGTGAAGAGCTGCTGGGCCAGGCCGAACGCACACGCAATCTCGAAGATGCCGTGGCCAAGCTGTCGGAAAAGACGCTCTCCGGCCACGATTCCATGCTGCTCGACGAGACCGAATCGCTGCTGCGCATGGCCAAGGAGCGCTACGACCTGTTCCACGATGCGCAGGGTGCGCTCGCCGCGTATGCGCTGGCCGACAAGACGCTGGCGGCGGTGAACGACGGCGCGTTCTCCAGTTTGCGCCAAAGCATGAGCGCGGAACGCGAAGCGCTGACCAAGAGCCAGCCGGCCGGGCTGGACGCCACGCTGCTTGCCCTCACCAGCCTGCGTGCAGGCATGCTTGAGCTTCCACTCAAGCCGCTGGATGTGGCCGGTTCCGGTGCTTCGTCGGGCAGTTGGTCGCGCATCATGGGTGCACTCAACGATGTGGTGAAGGTGCAGCGCACCAACGGCGCACCGCTCTCCGTGGCCGATGCACGCTTTGCGCGCGAGCTGGCGACGATCGACGTGGCGCAGGCGCAGGCTGCGCTGCTGGCTGCAGATCGCGATTCCTATGTCGCCGCGCTCAAGCGTGCGGATGCGGGCATAGCCGCACAATTCGATATGACTGCGCTGCCCGTGCAGCAGGCGCGCGCGCAACTGTCAACGCTGATCGCCCAACAGCCGGCCACGCCGGTGCAGCTGGGCGCGGCATTGAACGAACTGCGCAACCTGCGCGCGGTGCATGCGCTCAAGCCTGCCAATGGGGCCAAGCCATGAAGCTGTGGCGCTGGATCCTGCTGCTGGTGATCCTGGCGGCGCTCGCTGCATTCGGCTGGCACTGGGTGGCCGAAGATCCGGGCTACGTGCTGGTGCGGCTGCGCGGCTGGCAGGCGGAGTCGACGGTGTTGGCCGCGGTCGTCATCCTGCTGCTGGCGTGGGCTGTGCTCAGTGCCGTGTGGTTCGCGGTGCGCTGGCCGTTTGGCGCGCTCACGCGCCGGCATCGTCGCCTTAGTCGGCAGAAGATGGGCGCTGGCCTGATCGCATTGATGGAAGGCCGCCACGGCGACGCCGAGCGTGATCTTCATCGGGCGTCACGCCTGGATACCCTTCGAGGTCCGGCCTTGTTGGCGGCAGCTGAGGCCGCCTCGCGACGCGGCGAGAGCGCACGCGCGCTCACGACGCTCGATGAGGCAGGCCAGGTCGCTCCGCGTGCCGCACGTGTACTTCGTGCACGCGTGTTGCGTCGCGAGGGCAAACCCACCGAAGCGGTGAACCTGCTCGCAACCGACGCCAACGAAGGCACGCTGACGCCGGGCGGTTGGCGCGAGTTGGCCCTGGCGGCGCTGGCTGCCGGCGATACGCGCCGTGCGCGCCTGGCGCTCGATCCGCTGCAGAAAAGCGGTGCCCTCGGCGCACGTGGCTACGCCACGCTGGAAGCTCAGGTACTGGCCTCCTCGATGCGCAACGCGGCGGATGCAGCCGAACTCAACGCGCTGTGGTCGCAGTTGCCCAAAGCGCAACGTCGCGTGCCGGCAGCCATCGATGCGTATGCGCGACAGGCTGCGGCCTTTGGCATGGTGCTGCCCGCGATGGATGAAGTGGAGTCGGCGCTGCGTCGCGAATGGTCGCCGTTGCTGATCGAAACCTATGGCGCGCTGGGTGCAGAGGATATCGAGGCACGCCTGCGTCGCGCCGAATCCTGGCTGGATGCGCACCCGAATGATGCTGCCTTGCTGCTCACCTTGGGTCGCATGTGCGTGCGCCTGCAACTGTGGGGCAAGGCCACGCAATACCTGGAGCGCTCATTGGCGCTCACGCCATCCAGTGGGGCGTGGGAAGCGCTGGGCGATGTGCATGCGGGCCAGAACGAGGCCGCACTGGCGCAACGCTGCTATCGCAACGCGCTAGCGCTTGCGCGTGGTGAACCGACTGAGGCGCTACCACAGGGTGCGCGCGCCACAAAACTGGATACACGCCCCATCGCGATGGAAGAGCGCAGCGAACACGGCGTACCGCGGCTACCCGAGTAGGCGCCGCTCAGCTGGCCGATATCGCCCAGGTAATGAAGCCCGCGTTGATCGCCGTGAACACCATCGCGATGAGAAAGATGGTATCGGCGGTGCGCTCCAGCCGGTGATTGCGACGGGTATTGCGTGTGCGCAGGGCCCAGTACGACAGCAGGCACGACGAAAGGTAAAGCAGCGAGTTGACTGCGAGAAGGTCGTCGCCCAGAAGGTCTTCCTTGCGTAGCGAAATCACCACCCGCAGGATGCCGATGACGGTGAGGCACACGCCCACCATCGCGGCCGAGGCGGTGAAGATGTGCACGCAGATGTCGTCGTCGAGCCGGCGGCGGCGTGACTCGGAGGCATCGTCATCGATCTTGGCTGTCATGGCCTGGCCTGGGTCGCGAAGGGTCCGGGAACATGGAACCCGGCAACGGCCAAGGGTTCCGCTCGACACGTCACACGTTAAGCCGCCAGATGATAAGCGCTGGCGACCAGCCTCCGTGCCGGTGGTGAATCACCTTCCGGGCAGGCCGACCTAGACCGGCGTCAGGTTGGCATAGGCATAGACCAGCCACTTGCTGCCGCTACTGGCGAAGTTGACCTGGATGCGCATATGCGCGCCGCTGCCTTCTGCGCTCACTACCACGCCTTCGCCGAAGCTCGGGTGGCTCACACGCTGGCCAAGCTTCAGCGGCATGCTTTCCTCCAGCGAGAGCGAACCGGAGTTCGGACGCGCGCCGTACAACGGGCGGCTGACCTGCACGCG
Source organism: Dyella sp. OK584 (assembly GCF_057787755.1). Lineage (NCBI taxonomy): Bacteria > Pseudomonadati > Pseudomonadota > Gammaproteobacteria > Lysobacterales > Rhodanobacteraceae > Dyella > Dyella sp. OK584. The sequence continues at coordinate 634,406 of NZ_CM173542.1, read as the reverse complement.
CGGGCGTACTTCGTCGATCAGCTCGGGTGGAATCTCACCGAGGAAGCGCGACGGGCGTGCCAGCATTTCCACGCCGTGCATGCGGCGCGACTCGGCATGGGTGATGAAGAGGCGCTCGCGGGCGCGGGTGATGCCCACGTAGGCGAGGCGGCGCTCCTCCTCCAGGCGACCTTCGTCCTCGACCGAACGCTGGCTGGGAAACAGGCCTTCCTCCATGCCGACCAGAAACACCACCGGGAATTCCAGGCCCTTGGCCGAGTGCAATGTCATCAGCTGCACGCAATCGTCCCACGCCTCGCCCTGGCCTTCGCCCGCTTCCAGCGCGGCGTGCGAGAGGAAGGCGGAAAGTTCGCTCAGGCCGGCATCGATGTCGTCCTGGGTCAGCTCGAAGCGGCTGGCCACGTTCACCAGTTCGTCCAGGTTTTCCACGCGCGATTCGGCATTGCCGCGGCTGTCCTTCTCGTAGAAGTCACGCAGGCCGGTGTGGGTGATGGCGTGGTCGATCTGTTCGGCAAGCGTCATCGCGCTGCCGTTAGCCCTCTCCCCTGCGGGGAGAGGGTTGGGTGAGGGGCCATTCGAAGCGAGAGACTGCGACAAGTCCGTCTCCTCACCCCAACCCTCTCCCCTGAGGAGAGAGGGAGCAAAGGCGCGCGCCATATCCTCGATGAGCACAAAGAAAGCCTTCACCGCATTCTTCGCACGCCCGGCCAGTTCCTTGCCGCCGCTCAACTCACTGAGCGCGGCCTCCCACATCGAACTATTTTCGACACGGGCGCGCCGGCGCAACACATCGAGCGTGCGATCGCCGATGCCGCGTGGCGGCGTGTTGACTGCGCGCTCGAAGGCCGCATCGTCGTGACGGTTGGAGGAGAGGCGCAGATAGGAGAGGGCATCCTTGATTTCCGCGCGATCGAAGAACCGCTGCCCGCCGTACACGCGGAAGCGGACGTCGCGCTGCATGAGCTGCTCTTCGAAGTTGCGCGACTGCGCATTCGAGCGATACAGGATGGCGCAATCGCGCGCCCGGCCATGTTCGGCGATGTATTCGCGAATGCGCTCGATGACGAAGCGCGCCTCGTCCTGTTCGTTGTACGCGGCATACAGCGCGATGCGTTCACCTTCGCCGCCATCGGTCCACAACTGCTTGCCCAGGCGGCCGCCGTTGCGCGCAATCACGCTGTTGGCAGCCTTGAGGATGGTGGAGGTGGAGCGGTAGTTCTGCTCCAGCTTGATGGTCTTGGCGCCGGGGAAATCGCGCAGGAACTGTTGCACGTTCTCCACCTTGGCACCACGCCAGCCGTAGATGGCCTGGTCGTCGTCGCCCACCACAAACACTTGGCCCGTCTGGCCGGCCAGCACGCGAATCCAAGCGTACTGCAGCGTGTTGGTGTCCTGGAATTCGTCGATCAGCAGGAAGCGCCAGCGATCGCGGTAGTGCTCAAGCACATGCGGATTCTTGAGCCACAGCTCGTGCGCACGCAGCAGCAGTTCGGCGAAATCGACGAGGCCGGCGCGACGACAGGCTTCCTCATAGGCCTGGTAGATCTGCACCAGCGTGCGCGTCATCGGATGATCGCGGTGCTCGATGCTGTCCGGGCGCTTGCCTTCGTCCTTCCACTGGTTGATCTGCCACGTGGCCTGACGCGGCGGAAAGCGTGCCTCGTCCAGCCCGAGGCCAGTGACCACGCGCTTGACGATGCGCAGTTGGTCATCCGCGTCGAGGATCTGGAAACCTTCCGGCAGGCCCGCCTCGCGCCAGTGCCGGCGCAGCAATCGATGGGCAATGCCATGGAAGGTGCCCACGGTCAGCCCCTGCGTGCCGCCAGGGATCAGCTGCTCCAGGCGCGCACGCATCTCGCCCGCGGCTTTGTTGGTGAAGGTGACGGCGAGGATCGCCCACGGCGGCACGCCCTCCACCTGGGTGAGCCAGCCGATGCGGTGGGTGAGCACGCGCGTCTTGCCGGAACCAGCGCCCGCGAGCACGAGATAGTTGCCGGGCGGGGCGCACACGGCTTCGCGCTGCGCGTCGTTGAGCTTGTCGATCAGGTGGGAGACATCCATCCGACCATTGTACCGGCCCCGCCCTTTCTACGAACCGAACCTGCAGGAGCGCACCCTGCGCGCGGCAAACCTGCAACGCGGTGACGCCGCAACACCGCGGTTGCGCACAGGGTATGTGGCGTCAGTAGTTGAGACTCGGGCTCAGGAGATGAAAGTTTGCGATGAAGGCCATCGCGGCGATGCATGCGAGCAGCAGCACCACACCGCTGACGCGCCGCCACCACGCCCCCGGCGTGCGCCATGCGCGCCAGGTCTCAATGACGACGGGAATCGTGCCAAGCACCGCGAGAAGGCCAATCAGCATCAGCAGTAGCGTGTGCAACTCGAGGTGCGGTGCGCCAAGCCGTGGCAGCATCAGGCGCCAGCCTGCGGCGAACAGCAGATAGAGGATGGCCGTGAGGCGGCTGAGGCGATACCAGCGCTCGTCCTGCTCCGTCAGCGCCGATACGGTACCGCGACGGCGTAGCACGGCCACCACGGGCCATGACAACGCGATCAGCGCAAAGGCCGCAAGCAACACAAGCAGAGTGCTGCACACGCGCGCCGGCGACCAGCCCGTCGCGGGCAGGAAAGCCTGCGCAGGCGACATCGTATCGATCGACCACATGCGCACCTTGCCATCACGCACGACAGCAGCCAGATGCCTGCCACTGGCATCGTCCAGCCACACATACGGCTTGACCTCGCGCCATTGCGCCGGCCCGAGCAGGGGAACGCGCAGCGTGCCGTCTGCTGCCGCGCTGACCCATACCGGATGGAACAGGTCGCGCAACGCGAGCACGTTGCCTTGCGAGGTGATGCTGGACATATACCGGCCCGCAAGCTGTGCGGCGTGCTGCTTCGCCGTCGCCAGCGTCGGCAACTTCAGTTGCGGCAGCGGCGGGAAATAGCGTTCGCTGAATCCATCGACCAGTTGCTGCAGCGAACGATCGTCCGGACTCCCGTTCGTGGCAATGAAAATGCCCGCATGTCGCTCGGGAAACAGCGCCACGAGGCTGTGGAAACCGGGAATGCCTCCTTCCTGTCCAAGGATGGTCTCGCCGTTGCGATCCAAATGTGCAAAGCCAAGCGCCATGCCCGGCAGGCCCGGAATAGTGGCCCGCTGGTAGTCGTGCATCAGCTTCACGGTGGGCTGTTCGAGCAGTTGTGCCTCGCCGGCGCGACCGAACTGCAGGTGGGCGATCATGAAGCGCGCCATGTCTTCGCCACTGATCGAAAGGGCCAGGGCCGGTACGGGCAGGAAAAGAGGGCGCGGGAGTGGAGCAGCAGGCATTGAATAACCGAGGGCCTCATCCGCGTGCAATCCAGGCGGCTGATCGAACGAGGCGTGCTGCATTCCCATAGGCTGGAAAACACGTTTCGCCATGTACTCGTTGAAGGGTTGCCCGGACACGCGCTGCACGATGTATCCCGCCAGTGCCCCGCCATAGTTCGAATAGGCAGGCACCTCGCCAGCGGGATGGATGCGAGCAGGAACCCAGCGCTTGAGCCACGCTTCACTGGTCTCGAGTCGCTTCGGATCGGTGATGGAGAGGTCCTTCAGGGCATTCTCGAATCCCGCCGTATGGGTCATGAGATCACGCAGCGTGATGGGCTTCCCGTCGCGTGGCGGGATGGTGAAATCGAGATAGCGATTGACGTCGGCGTCGAGATCCAGCTTGTGCTGTTCCACCAGCTGCATCACCGCCGTCCACGTGAGCAGCGTCGAGACCTGGCCGACGTGGAACAGTGTGGTCGCTGGATCAATGGGCTTCTTTGCGGCCACATCGGCATAGCCGTATCCCTTCGACACGAGCATATTGCCGTCCTTCACCACCGCGACGACAGCACCCGGTGCCATGGCCTTGGCCATTTGCTCGTCGATCCACGGCTGTGCGTCGCTCGCCGTAAGCTCATGCGCGCCGAGCGGGATGACGGAAGCCGCCTTCTGTTCGGGTAGCGGTGTGATTTGTATCTGCGCTTGCGCCTGTGCCGAAAGCGGAAGCGCAACGCATGCTGCAACGGCCAGAAGGCGCCAGGGCCACTTTGATATGGCAAGTGCGACGGCGTTCATCGTATAGCTCCCTGGCACTGGGCTCGGCCAAACAGACGTCGAGTATGCCGTGCGGGATGTCGGTTTCGCGTTGGCGTGGTGCCAACCCGTCAGCGGTTTTTCAGGTGCGTCGCATGTTGGCCATCAATTCGGCCAACTCGCGCACGGCGGCTTCCGAATCCTCGCGACGCGGCGTGATGTCGGCGTTGTTGAAATTGCCGATGTCGCCGATCACCTGAACCATGATGCCGTCGCTGCGCGGCACCACGCTGATATCGCGAGTGCGAAGGCCGTAGGTGACTTCCGATTGCGGGATCAATCGCGCCGTCTGGCCTCGAATGGGAATCACCGACTCGTCGTTGAATAGCGCCCGCGCGCCGTATCCGGTGGCGTTGACGAGCGTGCGTTCGGGCAGCTTGAGCAAATCGTCCGGATGGCTGAACTCGCGGATCTCGATCTTGCCGCCCGCCGCAAGAAATTCGGACATCAGCAGATTGGCGTAACTGCTGATGTTGAACATCAGCGTGGTGTAGCGGCGCACATGGGGTTCGGGAAACGGATGGGTTCCCGGCGCCAGCTCCGCCGAATGCGGTGTCAGGTCGCGCACGCGGTCGGCAAACTCGCCGTATTCGGGTTCATCGGCCACGTCGCCGTGAAATTTTCCGAACGGTGCATCGGACAGCGAGTACCCGTCGATCCACTCGATGGGTTTTCCAGGCAGGCCAAGCATGCTCTGGTAACGCGCGTAGGAGATGCGCGTCATCATCTCCCATCGATCGGCCAGCGCCGGCGCATGCGCCGCGTCGCAGATACGCGAATCAGGCGTCCACAAGCCGGATGCGCGCATGGAAAACACATTTGGCGGCAGTTCCTTGGCATAGATTCGCGCTGGCAGACCGGCGCGCTGCGCCAACAGCGCGGTGGTGAGCCCGATCGCGCCGCAGCCGATCACGCCCAGCTCGCGCGCGCCCGTGCTTTGCGCCATCTGCAACGCCAGGGTGCCCGCGCCCCACGACAACGACCATCCGCTGCCGCCATGCCCGTAGTTGTGCACGATGGTCTTGTGGCCGAGCTTTTCCATCTCGATGCGCGGGCCGGCGGCACGAAACGGACGAGTGCACACATACACGCCCGTGATGCGGTCGACGCTCGCCCTGATGGGCGCAAGCTCGATGACGTCCGGTTGCAGGCGCGTGCCTGGTGATGTGGCGGCACCTGCCGCGGCGGTGGGCGCCAGCGTCTGCTTCGCGCAGGCAGCAAGTCCGGCGGTTGATGCCACCGCCAGCGTCGCGCCGGCCTGGCGCAGGAATTGGCGTCGCTCCATGGATGTTCTCTCCCAAGGTATCCGGGTGCCGTGCCCGTCCGTCACATCAGCCTGCGCTGGCATGACGGGCGAAAGCATGGCGGTGCTCAGCCTTTCTTGAGGAATCCGCCCAGCGCCAGCAACGCGCCGATCACTATGCCGGAGATACCGACCCATTGCGGAACCGCCTTGTCGTGCGTGGCGGTGATCTTGGCCGAGCCGATCTGCACCAGCGTATCGGTGGTCTGGTAGCTGCCGTTGCCGAAAGTGACCCACACACCGGCGGCCAGCAGGGCGATGCCGAGGATGATCAACGCTGCACGCATGGAGAACTCCTAGTGATCAGTGGTCCGATCATATAGGAGCGACGGGTGTGCGAAAAAAAACCGACGGCGGCGCGTGCGGGTGCGTCGGCCGTCGGGGGAGTAAAGATGGATCAGTCGATGCGGGCGAACAGCACGCCGTGAGCGGGCAGGGTGAGCTCGCCATCGGTGAGCTGGCCCTGGGCCAGCCCGTGGCCGTCGATCGGCGTGACTCTGCCGAGGCCGTTCAGTGGCAGCCGCACCGGCGCTTTCGAAAGGTTGAACGCCGCCAACACCGTATCGTTGCCATGGCGTCGCGTGAATGCGAGCACCGGCTCGGGCGCGTCGAGGAACTGGATGTTGCCCCAGCGAAGCGCCGGCTGGGTCTTGCGCCACGCCATGAAGGCGCGGAAGCCGTTGAGCGCCGAATCGGGTGCGGCTTCCTGTGTGGTGACCGCGAGCGCGCGATGTTCGGCAGGCACCGGCAGCCACGGGTCGCCCACGCTGAAGCCGGCGTTGATGCCGCCGTCCCACGGCATCGGCGTGCGGCATCCGTCGCGGCCCTTGAAGGTGGGCCAGAAGGTGATGCCGTAAGGGTCCTGCAGCGCATCGAACGGCAAGTCGGCCTCGGTGAGGCCCAACTCTTCGCCCTGGTACACGCACACCGAGCCGCGCAGCGAGCACACCATCGCGCTCAGCAGGTTCGCAAGTTTCGGCGACGCATCACCATTGCCCCAGCGCGTGAGCACGCGGGATACGTCGTGGTTGGAAATGGCCCAGCACGGCCAGCCTTCGAGCATCTGCGCTTCGAGGTTCTGCACGGTGCTACGGATGTACGCCGCGCTGAAATCATCGGTCAGCAGCTCGAAGCTGTAGCCCATGTGCAGGCGGCGGCCACTGGTGTATTCGGCAGTGGTGGCGAGCGAGTCTTCGGAAGAAATCTCGCCGATCGCCGCCACGTCCTTGTATTGGTCCATCAACGCGCGCAGATCCTCGAGGAACGCGACGTTCTCCGGGCGTGTGTTGTTGTAGTAGTGGTACTGGAACGCGTACGGGTTGTCCGGGCTGAAGCCGCGACCCACGCGCTTGTCTTCCGGCTTGGGCGGGTTGTCGCGCAGCTCAAGATCGTGGAAGCAGAAGTTGATGGCGTCCAGGCGCAGGCCATCCACGCCCTTGTCCAGCCAAAACTTCACCTCGGCCAGCACCGCAAGACGCACGTCCGGGTTGTGGTAGTTGAGGTCGGGCTGCGACGTCAGGAAGTTGTGCAGGTAGTACTGGCCGCGGCGCGGTTCCCATTGCCAGGCGCAACCGCCGAACAGCGACAGCCAGTTGTTGGGCGGCGTGCCGTCGCCCTTCGCGTCGGCCCACACGTACCAGTCGGCCTTGGGGTTGTCGCGGCTCTCGCGGCTTTCCTTGAACCAGGCGTGTTCCGCGGAAGTGTGGCTGAGTACCTGATCGATCATCACCTTCAGGCCAAGCGTGTGTGCCTTGGCCAGCAGGCGATCGAAATCGTCGTTGGTGCCAAACAGCGGATCGACGGCGCGGTAGTCGGCGATGTCGTAACCGAAATCGGCCATGGGCGAGCGGAAGAACGGCGCGATCCAGATCGCGTCCACGCCCAGGCTGGCGACGTAGTCGAGCCTGTCGATGATGCCCGGCAGGTCACCCACGCCATCGCCGTTGGTGTCCATGAAGCTGCGTGGATAGATCTGGTAGGTGACTGCTCCTAGCCACCAGGGTGCATCACTCATGTCGCGTTCCCGAGGTTCCCGCCCAATGCAAACGCTGCGAAGACCCATGGCCTAGACGAAGCGCGGGGGCAGCTTAAAGGCAGAGTGCGAAGGCGACGCTTCGACTGCATACGTATTCAGAAAACCGCGATATTGCGATGCAGCAGCGCTTCGCCGCGCATTCTGCCTTGCGGAAAAGTAGCGCCCGGCCATGTGTTCAAACGCACGGAAAACCGCATGGCTCATGACTATCGCGTGGAAGGAGCACGATCCCGACACGCTTGCGTCGCTGATCCTCCGGAGACGCGCTGCCATTAGAATTTTGTCAAAGGTGCACAAAAAAACGCGGTCATGAATACGTATGCATAGACCTGTTCGCCCTTGGGCGCAGCCCTACCATGGCCGCCACGCGACGGGGCCCTCCGAATCTTCGGCATGCACTGGCGCGTAGCCCGCGGCAGTCTGTGGGGACTGCCGCGGCAACTACAAAACCAATAGATGTGCATACCCGTGGGAGGGGAAGACGGTGATTCTTAAACGTAATGTGCTGGCCCTGGCGCTGGCGTCCGGCCTTTGTTTTACCGCCGGCATTCAAGCGACGCCGATTGATACGGATGCCAAGGCTGACGGCAGTGTTGCCGCCAATGGCCAGACGACGCCGGCTGCCTCGACGCCGTCGACCGACGACAAGACCAAGCAGACGCAGGATGAGCAGCTGGCCAAAAGCCTGTCCACCATCACGGTGACTGGCTACAACCAGAGCATGGAAAAGTCGATCGACTATCAGCGCTACGCCGATACGATCCAGAACGTCATCACCTCCGCCGATATCGGCGGCCTCCCCGACCAGTCGATTGCCGACGCACTGACGCGCCTGCCGGGCGTGTCCGCGGAGCGCATCGCGGGCCAGGCATCGCAGATCAACATCCGCGGTCTCTCGGGCAACTTCATCCAGACGACACTGAACGGTCGCGAGCAGCCGTCCACCAGCGGCAGCAACTACATCCAGTTCGACCAGTACCCGTCCGAGCTGATCAACATGGCCACGGTGTACAAGTCCTCGCAGGCTTCGCTGATTACCGGCGGCGTGGGCGGCACCATCGGCATGCAGACGGCGAACCCGCTGGAAGCACCGAAGGAGCAGAACCTCAACATCGACGCGCGCGGCAGCTACAACGACCGTGCGGGCGACGTGGCTGGCGCCACCTCCACCGGCTATCGCCTCAGCGCCGCCTACCAGGGCAAGTTCCTCGACAACACGCTGGGCGTCGGCCTGGGCGTGGCGCAGATGTACCAGCCGCACGCGGCCGAGCAATTCGTGGGTGAGGCCTCCGATGGCAATCTCTACACGCTGCCGAGCGGCCAGAAGGCCTACCTGACTCAGGGCCTGCAGCTGCAGCAGAACGGTGGCACCGAGCGTCGTACCGGTGAAGTGGCCACTGTGGTGTGGAAGCCCACGGACGAGCTGCAGATCTCCGGTGACGCGTTCTACTCCAAGTTCAAGAACAACTCGTTCGGCTACGGCTTCCGCACCCAGAACATCTATGGCAGCAATGCCGACATTACCAATGCGGTGCTCGGTCCGATGGGCACGATGACCGGCGGTACGGTCAGCGGCAACGGCACCACGCAGTTCTCCAACGAGACCACGGCGGACAACTACAGCACCGAGACCAGCGTGTTCTCTGGTGGCCTCAACATGAAGTGGAACCACGACCGCTGGCACGTCGATGCGGACGTGTCGCTGTCGCGTGCTTCCAGCAACGAGATCAACGTGGACACCACGGCCGATCCGTACAGCGGTCTGGGCACGGCCACGCCGCAACTGATGGCGCAGTCGACGACCTACCAGCTGGCTGGTCGCAGCCTCGGCACGGTGTCGTTCGCCAACCCGGGCCTGTACACCAACCTCGCCGACATGGGCCTGTCGCGTTACGGCGTCTACCCCTACATCTATCACGACAAGATGAAGGCGTTCCGCACCAGCGTGAAGTACGACATGCCCAACAGCTCGTGGCTGTCGGCGCTGGAAGCCGGTGTCTACATGAACAACCATACCTACAACGCGGACCGCGAGGTCTACGTGTATGGTTCGGAGTGGAACACGGACAAGACGCAGGGCGCGCCGCTGTCGATTCCGGCGAGTGCCGCGAAGGTCACCTGCTGGAAGGGCAATTTCTCGCGCTATCCGTGCTTCCTGCAGCTCAATGGCACGGCCATCCTGGCGGCCCATGGCATCACCGCGAACCCGGTGAAGAACATCACCGACCAGAGCTGGTCGGAGATCCAGAGCGGCCAGGTCGACGAGAAGACCCGCGACCTGTACTTCATGGCCGACATCGATGCGCAGGTGTTCGATCACGCGCTGACCGGCAACGTCGGCGTGCGCTACTCGCACCAGTCGCAGTACAGCAATGGCCTGCAGCAGGTGGGCAACGGTGCCGGCATTCCGATCACCGATGGCAACGGCAACACCAGCTCCGACTACGCACCGCTCACCGTCGGCAAGACTTATTCCGACTGGCTGCCGTCGTTGAACCTGGTCTACCACCTCACCGACGACGACCAGATGCGCTTCTCGGCCGCCAAGGTGCTGTCGCGTCCGCCGATCAACCAGATGCTGGCTGGCTCGGGCTCGTGGGTGTCCAACGGCCAGTACAACGTGTGGGGCGGTACCAGCCCGCTGCTCGATCCGCTGCGTGCCACGCAGTACGACATGACCTATGAGCACTACTTCGACGACTCCACCGGTGTCGCCAGCGCGGGCGTGTACTACAAGCACATCAAGTCGTTCATCCAGGCCGTTACGTACAACAACTACGACTTCGCCTCGGCCGGCATCCCCGTGCCGACCGATCCGACCACGGGCCAGCCGTATCTGAACGGTGAGTATCAGACGGCCTTCAACGCCAAGGGCGGTAATGTGCGCGGTCTGGAGCTGTCTTTCTCCAAGACGGCCTTCCTGCCGGGCATCTGGAAGGGCCTGGGCGTGCAGGGCAACTTCGCGCTGACTTCCAGCACGGTGGAGAACCCGACCACGCTGGGCGGTCCGACCTCGTACATCGGTCTGCCGGGCCTGTCCAAGCGCGTGGCAAGCGCGGCGGTGTTCTACGACTACGGTCCGTTCTCGGCCCGACTGTCCGGCAACTACCGTTCGAAGTTTGCCTCCGACACGCAGATGTCGGTGACCAACCAGATGGTCACGTTCGCCTCGGAAACCGTGTACGACTTCCAGGCGTCGTATGACATCGGCAAGCAGTGGCGTGTGGTCTATCAGATGCTGAACCTCAGCGATCAGCCCACCCGCACCTACTTCGGTTCCGACCCGTCGCAAACCGGCACGATCCAGTACTTCGGACGTACCAGCTACCTCGGCGTCGAATTCAAGCTGTAAGCCACTATCGCGCCGGCGCCCCGCAAGGAGCGCCGGCGCGATGCATTTGGGGCTACGCGCATCACGCGATGTAGCACCGACACACCGCGAGGCCCGGCGTGGCGGCTACCGGTCCGAAGCGATGACTGCGTTCCGGTGTACCGTTCCGTCGAAGGCCAGCGACCTTTGAATGGAGAACGGCATGTCGCGGAACCGCTTGTTCAACCCTCTGGCTTTCCTGTTCGCCCTGGCACTTGGCACGGGCTCTCTTTCCGACGCACACGCGACCGAGGCAACACCGTCGCCTGCGACGACCGCGCCATCCTCCGGCGTCTACTACGAAATCTTCGTGCGCGCCTGGTATGACACCAACGGCGACGGCATCGGCGATCTCAATGGCGTCACCGCCAAGCTCGATTACCTCAAATCGCTGGGGATAAGCGGCATCTGGCTGATGCCGATCAACACGTCGCCCAGCTACCACGGCTACGACATCACCGACTACTACGGAATCAACCCGCAGTACGGCACGATGGCCGATTTCCAGCATCTGCTCGATGAAGCGCACAAGCGCGGCATCGCGGTGACCATGGACATGGTGATCAACCACACCGCGCAGGACCATCCGTGGTTCATCGCCGCGCAGAAGAGCAACGACCCGCACCACGACTGGTACACCTGGACCACGAAGCGGCCAGACCTCGACGCCATGAGCGCGGTTGACAGCAAGATCTGGCATGCGGCAGACGACGGCTGGTACATCGGCGTGTTCGGTGGCCATATGCCCGACCTCAACTACGACAACCCGGTCGTACGCGCGGAGATGATCAAGGTGGGCCAGTTCTGGCTGGCCAAGGGCGTGGACGGCTTCCGCCTGGATGCCGCCAAGCACATCTACGTCGACTTCAAGTCAGACGAGCACAGCCGCAAGGCGATGGAGAAAAATGCCGCGTGGTGGACCGAGTACCACGCCGCACTCGCCAAGGTGAATCCAAAAATGACCCTCGTGGGCGAGGTGAGCGCGCTGGGCGAGGTGAGCACTGAATCGCCCAAGCAGCTGGCGCCGTTCCTCAAGCCGTTGGGTTCTGTATTCGACTTCCCGTTGGCCGAGCAGCTCATCGTCAGCGCCAAGGGCGAGAACGTGGGCCTGCTCGACAAGCTGCTCAAGGCGACCTACATCGCCTACAGCGCGGCGGACGATGCGCCGTTCATCGATTCCACCTTCCTGTCCAATCACGACCAGGAACGCGTGATGAGCCGCCTCGGCGGCAACCTCGATCACATGCGAGTGGCGGCGGCGATGCTGCTGACGCTGCCCGGACGTCCATACATCTATTACGGCGAAGAGCTGGGCATGGAGGGCCGCAAGCCCGACCCGAACCTGCGCGAGCCGATGCGCTGGCAGCGCGAGGCTGCGACGTCCAGGGATGGACTAGCATCCCGGGCGCAGGATGCGCAGGAGGGATATGGCGAGTCGCGCTGGAAGCCTTCCAGCGTGAATCAGGGGCAGGCCGTGTCGGTGCAGGCGGAGAAGGACGACCCGGCCTCGTTGTTCAACACGTATCGCATGCTGATCGACTGGCGCGCACACAACAGCGCGTTGCGTGACGGCAAGCTGGAATTGCTGGCCACCGGCAATCCGCGCCTGCTGGCCTACTGGCGCGACGACGGCAAGCAGCGCGTGCTGGTCGTGCACAACCTTTCCGGAAAGGCCGCCATGTGGAAACCTAAGGGCAATCCGTTGCCCAAGGACGCCACCGTGCTGCTGACCACCCAACCGCAAGCCACCCTCGTGAGCGGACAACTGAAACTGCCGGCCTACAGCACGGTGGTGTTGCACTGATGCGTGCGCGCCTTCTCGTACTGGCCTTGCTGTCCGCGATGGTGGGTACTCCCGCCGCCATCGCCGCAAGGGCCGATGCCAGCACCGATCGGATGGAGCTCACCTTGCCGCAGGGCAAGGTGGAACTACGCCTGCTGGCACCGGGCATCGTGCAGCTGCGTGCCGACGGCACCCGCGAACCCGCGACGCCGGTGATCGACCCGCAGGCCAGCTTTGATCCCGTGGACGTCAGGCGGGAGCAGCGGGGCGACGAGCAAGTGATGCGTTCGGATCGGCTCACGCTGCGCTGGAACCCGCGTCGTGCCGAGTTGCGCCTGGAAGCCTCCGATGGCCATCTGCTGCTCAGCGCCGATCTGGCGCATGTCATGGACGGGCGCTGGTCGCTGCATCATGCCAAGGGCGACCCGCAGTACGGCATCGGCGGCCTCAACGCCTTCGATGCGGCCACCGGCAACTTGCTGCGCGAGGGCAAGCAGATTGCCACCGCAGGCAAGCAGGGGCACACCGGTGCGCCTTTCGTGTGGAGCACGGCGGGCTACGCTGTGCTGGCCGACGCGGAACCCGCGCACTTCGATCTGTCGGCAACCGACATCGCTGTTCGCGCGGACCAACCGATCCGCACGATCTACCTGCTTGCAGGTGATCCGGCGGCACTGTTCGCGCAGTTGCGCCAACTCAGCGGTGCTGCGCCGATGTTCCCCAAATGGGCCATGGGCTTCACCAACAGCCAGTGGGGCATCGACCAGAACGAGGCGCTGTCGCTGGTCGACACCTATCGCGCCAAGCACATTCCCATCGACAACGTCACCTTCGACTTCGACTGGAAGGCGTGGAGTGAGGACATGGGCGAATTCCGCTGGAATACCGACAAGTTCCCCGATGGCCCCAGCGGCAAGCTCAAGCAGGAGATGGACCGCCGCGGCATGCACATGACCGGCATCATGAAGCCGCGCGTGCACCTGGACACGGTGGAAGGTCGCGAGGCCACCGAACGCGGCTACTGGCTCGCGCAGTCCAAGGCCGCACCGGACTACTTCTCGCACAAGCCCGTGCGCGATGTGGATTTTGACAAGCCGGAAGTGCGCGAGTGGTTCTTCAACGATGCGCTGAAGCATTCGTTCGACACCGGCATTGTCGGCTGGTGGAACGACGAGGCCGACGACAGTGGCGTTGATACCCAGTTCCTCAACATGCAGCGCTCGCTGTATGACGGCCAGCGCGCGCATAGCGACCAGCGGGTGTGGTCGATCAACCGCAACTTCTATCTGGGCTCGCAGCGCTACGCCTACGGCGTGTGGTCGGGCGATATCCAGAGCGGCTTCGCCAGCATGGCGGCGCAGCGCCAGCGCATGCTGGCCGCGTTCGACGTGGGCGCGATGCACTGGGGTATGGATGGGGGCGGCTTCAAGGCGCCGCGCCCGACCGACGAGAACTACGCGCGCTGGATCGAGTTTGGTGCGTTCACGCCGGTGTTCCGCGTGCATGCCGACTTCGGCCAGAAGCGTCAGCCGTGGGTTTACGGCCCCATTGCAGAAAAGGCGGCCACCGACGCCATCCGTCTGCGCTATTCACTGATCCCGTATATCTACGGCTACGAGTACCAGAACCACCTCAACGGCGTGGGTCTGGTGCGCCCGCTGCAGTTCGCCTATCCCGACGATCCTGCGCAGCGCGACCGTGTCGACGCGTGGATGTTCGGCGAGTACCTGCTGGTGTCGCCGGTGGTCGAGCAGGGGCAGACGGTCAAGCATCTGCAGTTGCCGAAGGGGCGCTGGATCGGCTGGTTCGACGGTCGAACATACGACGGCGGACAGGAAATCACCTTGCCGGTGGACGCGAAAGGCTGGGGCGATATCCCGGTGTTCGTCCGTGAGGGCGCCATCATTCCGCAGCAACCGGTGATGGACCATGTTGGGCAGCAGCCGGTGACGACGCTCGACGTGCAGGTGTTTCCCGCCGGGCAGGAGAGCCGGTTCGAACTCTATGACGACGATGGCGAAACTTACGCCTATGAGAAGGGTGTGTACTTCGTCCAGTCGCTCGCCGTTCGCCGTGAAGGCAGCAAGGTGAATTTCCGCGCTGCCGCCGCAAAGGGAAGCTTCAATCCGGCGCTGCGCGACTATGTGCTGGCTGTGCATGGCCCCGTGGCCAGGACGGTTAGCAGTGGCGGCAAGGGGCTGCCGATGCTAGACAGTGTCGACGCGCTGCGCGCCGCCACCACCGAAGGCTGGGCGCGCGGCAAGGACCGTTTTGGCGAGGTGACCTACGTGAAGCTTGAAGCCGGTATCGCACGCGACGTGCAGCTCGATAGTACGGCGGTGCAGCAGTGAGTGTGCCGCCGAGCCGACACTTGCCGGTGGCGCTCGCCTGCGCTGCGCTGCTTTTCACGGGACTGGCAAGCGCGGATGTGATTGGCGCGGACGGCAACGTGAGCTGGCAGGGCAAGGCGACGAGCATGAGCGCCAATGCCGACGGCAGCTTCGCCTTGCATTCGCCGCAGGGCGAGCGCCGCATCGACGCGCAGAGGTTCACCGTGCACACGGCCAGCCCGTTGTTCGACGGTCTCTTCGCGATGGCGCAGGACGATCTGCGGCACGATTCGGTGGACGCGATCCAGGACGGCGCCTTCGATCATGGCCAGCCGATTCCCTGCCATTGCTTCAAGACCGGCGACCGGTGGCCCTATGTCTGGACGCGCGACCTGTCCTATTCGGTGGACCTGGCGCTGTGGCGGTTCGATCCCGCGCGCGCGCGCCAGTCGCTGCGCTTCAAGACGTCCGAAGTGCGCGAGCCCTCCGCGCCGCAGGGCCTTTACGTGCTGCAGGACACGGGTTCGGGCGGCAGCTGGCCGATCAGCACCGACCGCATTGTGTGGTTCCTTGGCGCGCGTCACCTGCTCGACGACAAGGCCTTTGCCGATGACACCTGGCGCGCGCTGAAGGACACGCTGGCGCAGGATCGACTGTACGTGTTCGACGGCACGCTTGGCCTTTACCGCGGTGAGACGTCCTTCCTCGACTGGCGCGAACAGACCTATCCGGACTGGACCGCGAAGGACGTGCGTTTCATCGGCGAATCGTTCGCACTGTCCACCAACGTGCTGCACTACCAGGCGTTGCAGTTGGCCGCGTCCCAGGCCGCGTTGCGCCACGACGCATCGGCGGCCGACTATCGCGCGCAAGCCGAGGCGCTCAAGCGTGCGATCAATACGCATTTCTGGCGTGACGACCGTGGCATGTACATGAGCTACGTCGGTCCCCACGCCATGCCCATCGACACCTATGACCTGCTCGGCATCGCGCTGGCGGTGACCAGCGGTGTCGCGGATGAGGCAAGGGCGAAGCGCACGCTCGCGAACTATCCCGCATGGCCCGCCGGCAGTCCGGTGATCTGGCCCGAGCGCAAGAACCAGCCGATCTATCACAATCGTGCGATCTGGCCGTTCGTCAGCGCCTACTCGCTGCGCGCCGCGCGCATGGTGAACGACGCACCGCGCATCGCGCACGAGATGGATTCGCTCCTCCGTGGCGCCGCACTGTCCGCCTCCAACATGGAGAACTTCGAGCTGGCCTCGCAGGCCGTGCACGTCGACGAGGGCGCGCTCAGCGGCCCGGTGGTCGATTCGCCGAGCCAGTTGTGGTCGGTGGCGGGTTATCTCGACATGGTGATCGGCGGTGTGTTCGGCCTGGATGACGCGGGGCGCATCGAACCGAAGTTGCCGGTGTCGTGGATGGCTCCGCTGTTTGGTGACAAGCAGCGCATCACGCTCGACTTGGCCGGCCAGCGCATCATCCTGGTGCGTCCGGAACACGCCGATGGCGATCTGCTGGTTGCCAAGTCGCAGCATCGCCAGGGTGATGAAACCGTAGTCGAGCTGAAGGCAATCCGCTCGGGCGCTGCGCCGCTGCGCACCGATGCACCGCTTTACGCGCCCGCGATTCCAGATGCGCCAGTGGTGTCCACGACAGCGAAGGGCCTCCAGGTGACGTTCGACGGCAAGGGCGTGTTGTATGCCAATGGCCGCCGTATCGGCGCCATCGAAGGAAGTCTCGATGTGCCTGCAACGGATGCCAGGCAGTGCTTCCAGCTCACACGTCTGGGCGAGGGTGGCCTGGAGTCGCTGCCGAGTTTGGCGACCTGCCAGGGCGAGGAGATGCGACTCGCAGGGGCGGGCCCGTGGCAATGGCGCGCAGCGAAGGATGGTAATTTCAGCGTGACGCTGGCTTACTCCAACAACCACGGCCCCATCAACACCGGCATCACGGCGGCGGTCAAGCAGTTGGACATCCGTTGCGATGGTTCGGCACCGCAGCGCGCGCAGGTAGTGATGCCGCACAGTGTGGGCACGCAGCGCGCGACCAGCGCCGCGTTCGCTGCACACGGTGGCGCGTCGTGTCGCATCAGTCTCGAGCAGGGATTCAACATGAGCTTTCTGCGTCACAACGCGCACTACACCGGCGGGCAGGGCGGCGCGAGCGGCCCCTTGAACGAGGCGGACGTCGATGCGTTGCTGGTGGCGCCGCTGCCGGCTGGAAAGGTCACGCCATGAGTCGCAAACCCGAACTGTCGTTCTGGCAAATCTGGAACATGTGCTTCGGATTCCTGGGCATCCAGTTCGGTTTCGCACTGCAGAACGCCAACGTAAGCCGCATTTTCCAGACGCTGGGCGCGGACGTGGGCGACATCCCGATACTGTGGATTGCCGCACCGTTCTCCGGCCTGATCGTGCAGCCTATCGTCGGCTACCTTTCGGACCGCACCTGGACACGCCTGGGGCGCCGCCGGCCCTACTTTCTCATTGGCGCCGTGCTTACCACCCTGGCACTGCTATGGATGCCCAATTCGCCGACGCTGTGGATCGCCGCTGGGCTGCTGTGGATCATGGATGCGTCCATCAACATTTCGATGGAGCCGTTCCGCGCGTTCGTCGGCGATCAGTTGCCACCGCGCCAGCGTCCACATGGCTATGCCATGCAGAGTTTTTTCATCGGCGTGGGTTCGGTGGTCGCTTCGCTGCTGCCGTGGCTGCTCGCCAAGATCGGCGTCAGCAACGTGGCGGGCGAGGGTGGCATTCCGGACACGGTGAAGTACGCGTTCTACCTCGGCGGCGCGGTGCTGCTGTCATCGGTGCTGTGGACGGTGTTGTCCACGCGCGAGTACGCGCCCGAACAACTGATCTCGTTTGCCGATAGCCCTGTCGAGTCGAACGCGATGGACTCGTCGGGTGCCTGGCGTGTCGGTCTGGTGCTGCTCGGCATGGGGGCTCTATTGCTGGTAGCCATCCGCCATTACGCGCTGGAGAAAGAGCTATACCTGCTCGCCGGCGGGTTGCTGCTGTTCGGCGCACTGTTCGCGTGGCTCTCCGGCACGCGCAGCCACGGCATGTTGCAGCAGGTGATGGGCGATCTCTACGGCATGCCCACGTCGATGCGCCAACTGGCCTGGGTGCAGCTGTTCTCGTGGTTCGCACTGTTCGCGCTATGGATCTACACGACTGCTGCCGTTACCTCGGTGCAATACGGCACGACGGATACGCATTCGGCCGTCTATAACGAGGGCGCCAACTGGGTCGGCGTGCTGTTCGCCGCCTATAACGGCTTTGCTGCGGTGGCCGCGGTGGCCATTCCCTGGATGGTGCGTCGCTGGGGATTGCGCATGAGCCATCTGGTGAATCTGTGGCTGGGTGGCGCGGGCCTGTTGTCGTTCCTGCTGATCCGCGACCCGCTTTGGCTGCTGTTGTCGATGGTAGGCGTGGGCTTCGCATGGGCGTCCATTCTCTCGTTGCCGTACGCGCTGCTGTCGGACAACCTGCCCGCCGCGAAGATGGGCGTGTACATGGGTATCTTCAATTTCTTCATCGTGATTCCGCAGCTGCTCGCCGCCAGCGTGTTGGGCCTGCTGCTGCGCCTGTTCTTTCATGGGCAGCCGATCTGGGCGCTGGCCATGGGTGGCGCGAGCCTGGTGATTGCAGGCCTGTGCACGCTGCGGGTAGCTGAGCCCGGCGTACAGCTTTCTCCTGCGCCGGCCAGGTGATCTATCGCATGCAGGAGGGCACGGTGTGCCCTCCTGCATGAAGGCCGATCGCTTTCAGCGTGAGCGCAGGCTCGACTTCCGCACCACCAGCTTTGCAGGCAGCATCGCGCTCTCCGCCGGCTCGCCGTGGATCAGTTGCAGCAGGTTGTCGACCAGTATTTCGCCTGCCAGCTTCGTGTCCTGCAACACCGTCGTGAGCGGCGGATTGACGAAGCTGGCTACCGGGATGTCGTCAAAGCCAGCCAGTGCCACATCCTCCGGCACCTTCATGCCGTGGTCGGCCAGCGCGCGCATGGCACCGATTGCAATAAGGTCGCTGGCGGCGAACACCGCATCGAATTTCACGCCTCGGGCGAGCAACGTTTCCAGCGCGTCGTAGCCCGAGCGCTCGGTGCTCTCGGCGTTCACCTGCAGCAAACCCTCGGCATGCAGGCCAACTTGATCCAGCGCGCGCACATGGCCGCGATAGCGGTCGAAGAATTCGGGGTAGTGGCTGGAGGCATCGCCCAGGAAGGCGATGTGCCGGCAACCCTGCTCGACCAGATGCGCAGTCACCGCATATCCACCGCTAACGTTGTCGCAGCCCACGGACACATCCGGCTGGTCTGGCAGCACGGCACCCCAGCGCACGCAGCAGGTGCCCTGGTCCACCAGTTTCTGCAACTTGTCGCGAGTGGCCAGATAGTCGCCATAGCCAAGCAGGATGATGCCGTCGGCCTTCTTGCTGTCGGCGTAGTCGGCATGCCAGTCGCGTGAGAACTGCTGGAACGAAATCAGCAGGTCGTAGCCGCGTTGCGCGCTGGCACGCGTGATCGAGCCCAGCATGGAAAGGAAGAACGGGTTGATGTGCGAGTCGTCCGCGGTCGGATCCTCGAACAGCAGCAGCGCCAGCGTGCCGGTGTGCTTTGCGCGCAGACCGGAGGCGTTCTTGTCGACTTTGTAGTTGAGTTCGTCGACCGCCGCCTGGATGCGTCGACGCGTCTCCTCGTTTACCAGCGGGCTGCCGCGCAATGCACGCGACACCGTGGACTGGGAGACCCCTGCCAGGTGAGCAATATCGAACGAGGTAACTTTTCCTTTGATCTGCACGCAGCCACGACCTTTGAGTCAATGCCGGCCGCGCTCCCTGTGGCCAGACGGTAGGCGCAGATCCTAGCGGCTTGCGCGTCCGCTGTCCTTTCAGTTGGCTGCGTGCGGGCAGAAAAAAGCCCCGAGGATTAGGGGGGAATCCTCGGGGCCGGGGTGGAAGCGAAGCCCAGGGGAGAGGTTCGCTTACCGGTTGGCTCATCCAGGGAGGTGGTGAGCCGTTTGGATGCCGTTGCGTGCATCCAGTAACTAAGAACGCGCGGCGCGGCAAAAGTTGCACGCGCCAGTGCAGTTTTGGTTAGCGGCTGTTCATTTGACGAAATTCGAACATTTGGATCGAGGAGCACCCGCGTTTAATGCGTAGTCCCAGCCTTCGCTGGGACGACGATCGTCAATGCGCCTCATCCCAATTGGCGCCCACTCCAGCTTCTACCAGCAGCGGCACCGACAGCGTCGCGGCGCCGGACATGCGCTCAATGACGCCGGCGCGTACCGCCTCCACCGCGTCCTTGCGCACCTCGAATACCAGTTCGTCGTGCACCTGCATCAGCATGTGGGCGTCGTCGCGCTCCTTGAGCCAGCTGTGCACGGCGATCATGGCGCGCTTGATGATGTCGGCGGCGGTGCCCTGCATGGGGGCGTTCACCGCGGCGCGTTCGGCACCGGCGCGCAGGGCCTGGTTGCGGGAGCTGAGATTTTCCAGGTACAGGCGGCGGCCGAACAGGGTTTCCACGTAACCATCACGGTGGGCCTGCTCGCGGGTGGCTTCCATGAAGGCGCGCACGCCCGGGTAGCGCGAGAAGTAGCGGGCCATGTAATCGTTGGCCTCGCCGCGGTCCACGCCCAGCTGGCGGGCCAGGCCGAACGCGCTCATGCCGTACATCAGGCCGAAGTTGATCGCCTTGGCAGCGCGACGCTGGTTGGCGCTGACTTCTTCGGGCTTGAGGCCGAACACCTCGGCGGCGGTAGCGCGGTGAACGTCTCCGCCTTCGTGAAACGCCTTGAGCAGACCTTCGTCGCCGGACAGGTGGGCCATGATGCGCAACTCGATCTGCGAATAGTCCGCCGCCAGCACCGCCCAGCCTTCCGGCGCCACGAAGGCCTGTCGGATGCGCCGGCCTTCCTCGGTGCGCACCGGGATGTTCTGCAGGTTGGGATCGGACGATGACACGCGGCCGGTCGCTACCGCGCCCTGGTGGTAGCTGGTGTGCACGCGGCCGGTGCGCGGGTTGACCGTGTGGGCCAGCTTGTCGGTATAGGTGGAACGCAGCTTGGCCAGGCCGCGGTAGTCCAGGATCAGGCGTGGCAGCGGATGGTCGTCGGCAATGGCCTCCAGCGCTTCCTCGTTGGTGGAAGGCTGGCCCGTGGGCGTCTTCAGCTTCGCGCGCAGACCCAGTTCGTCGAACAGGATGGCCTGCAGTTGCTTGGGCGAATCGAGGTTGAATTCGCGGCCCACATTTTTCCAGGCTTCCTGCTGCAGTTCGAGCATACGCTTGCCGAGCTGCTGGCTCTGCTTGCGCAGTTCGCTGACGTCGATCAGCACGCCGCGTTGCTCCATCGCTGCCAGCACCGGCACCAGCGGAATCTCGATGTTCTCGTAGACCGACTTCAGAGCAGGGATGCTTTCCAGCTTCGGCCACAACGCATGATGCAGACGCAGCGTGATATCGGCGTCCTCGGCGGCGTAGCGGCAGGCGGTATCCAGGTCCACCTGCGAGAACGAAATCTGCTTGGCACCCTTGCCGGCCACTTCTTCGTACTTGATGGTGTCGTAGCCGAGATATTTCTTCGACAGCGAATCCATGT
Source organism: Dyella sp. OK584 (assembly GCF_057787755.1). NCBI lineage: Bacteria > Pseudomonadati > Pseudomonadota > Gammaproteobacteria > Lysobacterales > Rhodanobacteraceae > Dyella > Dyella sp. OK584. The sequence goes on along the minus strand of NZ_CM173542.1, from coordinate 612,837 downwards.
CGTGGCGCGTGGCAGTCGCGTTCCACACGTAGGACTCCAGCATGGAGTCGTGTTGCAGTCCCTGCAGCGCGATGCCGTAGTGCGACAGGATGTTGATGTCGTACTTGGCGTGCTGGCCGATCTTGGGCCGGCTCGCGTCCTCGAAAAAAGGTTTGAGCGATGCCAACACGTGATCGCGCGGCAGCTGCGCCGGCGCGCCCGGATAGTCGTGGGTCAGCGGCACGTAGCAGCCATGGCCCGGTTCCACCGACAGGCTCAGGCCGACGATATCGGCCTGCATGGAGTCGATGGACGTGGTTTCCGTATCGAAGGCGACCAGTGGCGCCGTGGCGATCCTGGCCAGCCAGGCGTCCAGCTGAGCCTGCGTGGTGACCAGCTCATATTGGCCCTGCATGTCCAGCGCGGGCGTAGCGGGCTCCTGCAGGAGCGCACCCTGTGCGCGACCGGCCAGTGTCGCAGCGTCGGAAGATATCGCTTCGCCCGGGTCGCGCACAGGGTGCGCTCCTGGAACAGCGGTGGCGACTTCGTTGTCGAGCTCCTTCAGCCCGGCCTTGAATTCGTAGCGCGTGAACAACTCGCGCAATTGTTCCAGGTGTCTCTCGCGCAAGGTGAGCGAAGTGACTCCCTGATCCAGCGGTACATCCGTCTTGATCGTCACTAGCTCACGCGACAGCGGCAGCCGCGGCAACGCCTCGCGCAGGCTCTCGCCGATCTTGCCGCCGATCTTGTCGGCGTTGGCGATGAGGTTGTCCAGCGTGCCGTACTCGGCAAGCCATTTTGCGGCGGTCTTGGGGCCGCACTTGGGCACGCCTGGCACGTTGTCGACGGTGTCGCCGGTGAGCGACAGGAAGTCGACGATCTGGGTCGGCTGCACGCCGAATTTCTCCATCACCCCATCGCTGTCGGTGGTGGTGTTGGTCATGGTGTTGACCAGGGTGACGCCCGGCCGCACCAGTTGGGCAAGATCCTTGTCGCCGGTGGAAATCTCCACCTCGATGCCCAGCGCATGCGCCGCTTCGGTCAGCGTGCCGATCACGTCGTCCGCTTCCACGCCACCTACGCGAAGGATCGGGAAGCCCAGCGCGCCGACAATGGCAAGCATGGGATCCACCTGTGCGCGCAGGTCGTCGGGCATCGGCGGGCGATTGGCCTTGTACTGGTCGTACAGCTCGTTGCGGAAGGTGGGCCCGGGTGCGTCGCTGACAAAAGCCACGTAGTCGGGCTTCGCCTTGAGCGTGGCGCGCAACATGTTGACCACACCGAACAGCGCACCGGTGGGCTCGCCGTGTGAGTTGCTCAGCGGCGGCAGGGCGTGGAAGGCGCGGTAGAGGTAGGACGAACCATCGATGAGAGTGAGCTTGGCCATAAAGTATTCTCGCATGCGTGCGCAGACCGCGCCGGCGACGGTCGTTCAGGCTCGTCGTAAGCGCTTGGCCCGGCTGTTGCGTTGTTGCAAGTGGCGAGGCACACAGTCGCTTCACAAGCAGTGCGGTTTCGCGCTGCTATGCTTTGATTTCATCAGGAGGCCGTCATCATGAAACCCGTCGCATTGCTTGTTGTTCTTGGTGTAGCGGTCGCATCGAATGCGTTGGCCCAGTCGGCCAGCCAGTTCCCGCCAGCACCGCCGCCGCCGGGCATGAACGATCCAGGCGTGAAGGCCGTGGCGCCACCGCCCGCTCCTGCTCCGGCACCATCGACGAAGTCGCCGCAGCCCTCCGCCGATACCGCTGCCACGATGAGCCAACCAGCCACGGCGCAGCAGCCCCGCGACGCGCGAGGCAGCGCGCCGCCGCAGGTCACCGTACGCACGCAGGGTGATGAAACCGTCCAGGAATACCGCCGCAGTGGCCAGCTGTACATGGTGGTGGTGACGCCCAAGGGCGGCATTCAGCAGACTTATATGGTCGACCAGAAGGGTGCGTGGACCAACCAGGCCGGCGAGCCGGTGAAACCGGTGATGTACAAGGTCATGGAGTGGGGCAAGAGCAAGTCCGCTGAAGATCAGGACAATGGCGGCCAGTAAGCCGCGACGCTCAAGCCCAGCTTCCATGGAACGGGCATGAACCTGCGCGAGAGCTGGCTGCTCTTCGCGCTGGGTTCGGCATTCTTCGCTGCGCTCACGGCATTGTTCGGCAAGCTGGGCGTGGCGGGTATCAACTCCAATCTCGCCACTTTCATCCGCACGGTCGTGATCCTTCTGGTCACCGCCGGCATTCTCAGCCTGCGCCAGGAGTGGGCAAAGCCGACCGGGCTGCCCATCAGCAGCTGGGTGTTCCTGGTGCTTTCCGGCATCGCCACCGGCCTGTCGTGGCTGTGTTACTACCGCGCGTTGCAGCTGGGCCCGGTGAGCAAGGTGGCACCCATCGACAAGCTCAGCGTGGCCATTGCCATCGTGTTCGGCGTGCTGCTGTTGGGCGAATCGCTTAGCTGGCCGCTGGTGATCGGCGGCGGCCTGATTGTGGCTGGCGCCATCGTGATCGCGATCTTCTGAAGCGCTACGGTTAGGCGTCTTCCAGTTCGGGATAGTGGCGAAAAATGCCGTCTTCGTTGAAGGGAATGCGCCGTTCCGACCCAAGATAGATCGCGATGCGCGGCCGCTCCGATACACGCTCGCTGAGCGCGCGAAGGTGTGTGGTGTCTCGGCGCAATCCATTCATGGTGCGCGGAAAGGCATAGTCCAACCCCGCCACCAGCTGGAACAGCGAGAGATCCACATACGAATGACGTTTGCCAATGGCGTAGCGTCCGTCGCCGCGCGCAAGTATCTGCTCGAAGTAGCCCAGGTACTTGGGAATACGATGCCTGCGGAACGAGGCGGCGCGCTTGCGGGCCTCCTGGCGCTGGTCCTCGTAGTAATCCTCGATCGCGATCGGGTGATGCGTGTCGTGCGCTTCCAGCACGATGTCGCAGATGGTGAGTTGCAGTTGCAGTGCGTAACACTGGCTGGCACTCGACGCCGGCACCAAACCATGGTGTGGCGCGAGAAAGGCGAGGATGTTCGCGGTCTGCGCGATCACCTGCCGTCCCGCGCGCAGGAATGGTGGCGCAAACGGTTGCGCGCCCGCCTGTTCACCGCGCAGGAACGGCATCATGACGTGGTCGCCCTGTTCACGCGCAACATCGACATAGTCTGCGCCAGCGTCTTCCAATGCCAGTCGCACAAACTCTCCGCGGCCCTGGATGCCAGTCCAGTAGTACAGCTCATAGCGCATCGTCGAAAATCTCAATGAGAACGTGCCAAGGCTAGGTCGCGTTCGTTCAAGAGAGTGTGATCACCAGCCGCGACGACGTCATCGCTCCGCCGTCTGTGCACGCAGGCGTTCCCACACCAATGACGCCAGTGGCGACAACGAACGCTGGCGGCGCTTCAGCAGCACCACGTCACGATGTTCCACCGGCGTCAGTGGGCGCGACACCAGCGTCGATGGTGGGGGCGACAACGCGGGGCTCACGCTGATGCCGAGCCCTGCTTCCACCATGCGGAAAGCGGTGTGCGTGTGGCCAGTCTGCTGCACGACGTTCGCCTCAATGTTGCGGCTAGCCAGCGCCTGATCGATCAACCGGCGACTGCCTGAGGAATAGTCGAGCAGGATCAGCGGATGCCCACGCAGTTTGCGCCACGGCACGCGGTCCAGTGCGGCAAGCGGATGATCGGGCCGGCACACCAGCACGAAGGGATCGCGCAGGATCAGCGCGCTGTCGAACTCGCCTGTGTCAGGTGGTTCGATCGCTAGCCCGAAATCCACTTCGCCACCGCGCACGCTGTCGAGTACCAGTGTCTGCGCCTGGTCGTGCAACTGGATAGTGAGCTCGGGATAGCGCCCGGCGCAGTCGGCGATGCACAGCGGCATCAGCCCCGCCGACAGGGTGGGCACCGACGCCACGTGTACCTTGCCGCGCCGACGTTCGCTTTCGGAATGAACGTGGGTGAGCACGCCCTCCAGTTCGTCCAGCACGCGGCCCATGGCGTTTTCGAGATAGCGGCCCGCCTCGGTGGGCACCACTTCGCGGGTATTTCGATCGAACAGCTTCAGGCCAAGCTCCGCTTCCAGCTCAGCGATGTGCCGGCTTACCGCGGGCTGGCTCAGATGCAGGCTCTCTGCGGCCCGACGGAAATGCTGCTGACGCGCTACTGCGAGAAATGCCCGGAGCTGGCGTAGGCTGATATTCATAACAAGATCATATCAATGAATCAGATAATACGAATGGACTCATTAATCCAGCCGGGTTCCAATAACACCCTCCCCAAAAATGGCTGCCGCCGGTCATGTTCCTGCGCCGATTCCTTCCCGACCGCTTCACCTGCGCCCTGGTGGTCACCGTGGCCCTGGCCAGCCTATTGCCCTGTCGTGGCGCGGTGGCGGGTGCGTTCAACGTGCTGACCGATCTGGCGATCGCATTGCTGTTCTTCCTGCACGGCGCCAAGCTTTCGCGTGAGGCGGTGGTCGCGGGCATGACGCACTGGCGCCTGCACCTGATTGTGCTGGCGAGCACCTTCGTGCTGTTCCCGTTGCTTGGCGTATTACTGCGTCCCTTGCTGTCGTCGTTGGTGACGCCGGCGCTGTACATGGGCGTGTTATTCCTGTGCACGTTGCCCTCGACCGTGCAGTCGTCGATTGCATTCACCTCGATGGCGAGGGGCAATATCCCGGCGGCGATCTGCGCAGCCTCCGCCTCCAGCATGCTCGGCATCTTCATCACGCCGTTGCTGGTTGGTGTGATGCTGGAATCGCACGGTCAGGGCGGCATGAGCTGGGACGCACTGGGTGCCATCGTGTTGCAGCTGTTGGTGCCCTTCGTGGCGGGCCAGGTGGCGCAACGCTGGATCGGTCGCTGGGTGGAGCGCAACCGCGCCATGCTGTCCTACGTGGATCAGGGTTCGATCTTGCTGGTGGTCTACACCGCCTTCAGCGCAGCGGTGCTGCAGGGGCTGTGGAAGCAGATACCGTTACCCGTCGTGGGTGGCCTGCTGGTGGTGAACGCGGTACTGCTTGCGGTGGCGCTGCTGGTAACGCGTTACGGCGCGCGCGCGCTGGGCTTCAATCGCGCCGACGAAATCACCATTGTCTTCTGCGGCTCCAAGAAGAGCCTGGCCAGCGGCGTGCCGATGGCGAAGGTCTTGTTTGCGGGTCACCCGCTTGGTGCGATCGTGCTGCCGATCATGCTGTTCCATCAGATACAGCTGATGACCTGCGCGGTGCTGGCGCGGCGGTACGCGGCCAGGCCGGTGGAAGTCACGCGCAAAACGCCCGCGTATGCAGACGTCGTGGCAGGCACACGCCCCTCACCCCAGCCCTCTCCTCAAGGTGGAGAGGGCGCTTAGAGCATCAGTGGCGGAAGTGGCGAATACCGGTGAACACCATGGCCATGTCGTGTTCGTCCGCCGCGGCGATCACTTCCGCATCGCGCATCGAGCCGCCCGGCTGAATCACCGCACGGATGCCCGCAGCCGCTGCGGCATCGATGCCGTCACGGAACGGGAAGAAGGCATCGGATGCCATCACCGAACCGCGCACCTCCAGGTTCTCGTCCGCGGCCTTGATGCCCGCGACCCTGGCGCTGTACACGCGGCTCATCTGGCCGGCGCCGACGCCGATGGTCTGACGGTTACGCGCGTAGACGATAGCGTTGCTCTTGACGTACTTGGCCACTTTCCAGGCGAAGATCAGGTCGTCGATCTCGGTCGGCGTCGGCGCGCGCTTGGTGACGACCTTGAGATCATCCGCAGTAACCATCGCGCGATCGGCAGTCTGGATCAGCAGCCCCGAACCCACGCGGCGCGAGTCGTTGCCCGGATGCGCCTTGATGAGATCGCCATCGGCCGGGGGCGGAATTTCCAGCACGCGCACGTTGGTCTTCTTGGCGAAGGCTTTCAGTGCGTCGCCCTCATAGCCCGGCGCCAGCACCACTTCCACAAACTGACGCTCGACGATGGCACGCGCGGTGGCAGCGTCGACCACGCGATTGAAGGCGATGATGCCGCCGAACGCGGAAGTGGGATCAGTCTGGTACGCCAGGTCATACGCGCGGCCGATACCTTCCAGGCTCACTGCCACACCGCAGGGGTTGGCGTGCTTGACGATCACGCATGCCGGCTTGGTGAAGCTGCGCACGCATTCCCACGCCGCGTCAGAGTCGGCGATATTGTTGAATGAAAGTTCCTTGCCCTGCAGCTGGCGGAACGTCGCCAGCGTGCCCGGCGCCGGATAAAGATCGCGGTAGAACGCCGCCTGCTGGTGCGGGTTTTCGCCGTAACGCAGATCCATCAGTTTCACGAAGCGACCATTGGTCTGCGCCGGGAAGGTGTCGTGGCCAGCGATCGCGTCGGAATTGTCATTGAGCTGCAGCGAGGAAAGGTAGTCGCTGATCGCACCGTCATAGTTGGACACGCGGTTGAACGCGGCGACAGACAGCTTGAAGCGCGTGGCGCGCGTGAGGCCGCCCTTGCTCTCGATTTCCGCCTGCGCCTCCTCGTACTGGTCGGGGGAGGTGAGTACGCCCACGTCGTTCCAGTTCTTCGCGGCCGAGCGCAACATTGCCGGGCCGCCGATATCGATGTTCTCGATGGCTTCTTCCAGTGTGCAGCCAGGGTTGGCCACGGTCTGCTCGAACGGATAGAGGTTGAGCACGAGCAGGTCGATCGGCGCGATGCCAAGTTCGGCCATCACTGCATCATCGGTGCCGCGGCGGCCCAGCAGGCCACCATGCACCTTCGGATGCAGCGTCTTGACGCGGCCATCCATGATCTCGGGAAAGCTGGTGAGTTCGCTGACGTCCTTCACCGCAATGCCCGCCTCGCGCAGCGCCTTGGCGCTACCGCCGGTGGAAAGCAGCTCCACGCCGGCCTTGCTCAAGCGCTGGCCCAGTGCGATCAGGCCGGTCTTGTCCGAGACGCTCAGCAGAGCGCGGCGAATGGGGGTAACAGCAGAGGCGGACATGGCGGCTTCCAGGACGGGGAAGCCGCATATTATAGCGGGCTGGAGCCAAGCCGTCGGTGAGGAAGGCTGCCGTCTGGATGGACGGCCAAACGTCGAGCGGCACAGCCGTTGCGTGGCCGGAACCCAAGGCACTCTGGAAGCAAGGCGATGTGAGGGTTTTGCGAAGTATTACAGCAGGCCGTGCGCGGCCAGCTTCTTGCGCAGCGTGGCGCGGTTGATGCCCAGTACGGCGGCGGCGCGGCTCTGATTGCCGTCATGCCAGGCCAGCACTTCGCGCAGGAGAGGGCCTTCGACTTCGCGAATCACGAGCGCATGCAGGCCCTCGTCGCACTTGGTATCGCCAATGTCGGCGAGATAGCGACGAACGGTGCGACTGACGCATTCGCTCAATACGCTCTGCGACGAAGTCTCCTTGGGAGATTCGTTGGCAGGCAGTCTTACGGCGTTCACTGACATTTCCCCTCACGTTCTAACGCGACGGCTACGTGGGCCGCTGCAAGTGCTTATGGCAATACCGCGGGCGGCGGCTCGCATGGAACGCCGGGTGCAGCACAAGGACGAAGGACCGAGTGTACCCTCGCGGGCCGATAATTTTAAGTCCCCGAAAGCACGTTACACCTTATTTGACGGGCCTACGGGAAATGTCCTATGGACAAAGTTGCGGCGAAGTGGCACGCCCTGTGCGTCACCCGGTGGTGACGAGCTGAAGGGGCTTTTTGTCTCCGCCGTCGAGGCACGTTCGAAGAAAATGGACGGCTATTCGAAACCGAATTCGAAGGCTACCGCCTTGCCTTCAGGATCCTCGACTTCAAGCATCAACGCGGCGCTGCCACCGGGTGCCAATCCACGTAGCTGCACGTTCGTATCGCCAAGATATTCGCCGGGACGCAGTCGGCGCATGGCCAGCCGTTGGCCGTTGGCATCGGACAGCACGATCGAAACCACCGGGTAAGGTTGAGCAAACGGCGCATCGTTGCGCAGGTTCGCGGTAATCAGCAGGGCGCCAGGCACGGAAGGGTGAGCCTGCACGTCGCGCGCAAGCAGGCTCAGTCGAGAGATGTCCTGTACCAGTGGCAACTGGCATCCAAGGCTGTCGCACGCTTCGCGCAGCATCGGGCCGACGGTGGAGTCGCTGACCAGCACCTCGCGCTTGGCCCACGCCAGCTGCGCACTCAGGGCGAGCAGCAGCGACAGGCACGCGGTGACCCAGGGCCAGCGCCGCCCACGACGCTCCTTCTGACGTGCGAAGCGGGGCGCTATCACCAGCTGACTGAAGTCTTCGACGCCGCCATGCTGGACGGTGGCCGGCTCGGCGACGGCTGGAACCTCGGCCGGCGGCCGGTAAATGGCCAGGTCCAGTTGCGGCGGCAGCTCCGGCATGCGCGGCGGCAGGAACTGGAAGGGCTCTGGCGGCAGCTGATCGCTCAGGCTGGCCAGCGCATCGAACTGGGCATGGCAATGGCCGCACACGACCTCGCCGCGCGCTTGCGCAAGCGTTTCCGTGTTCAGCGAGAACACGGTGAGGCAGTCGGGACATTGGGTGTACATGCGGTCCGCTGAGTTCGAACTGTGGCAAGCCTAGTGCAGTACTCGCCACAAAGCATCCGCGCTTATGCGCAGACCGTGAAGAAGTGCTCAGCCGCGGCGACGGCCACTGATGCGCACCCAATCCTCCAGCGTGTCCACCCGCAGTTCGTCGAACCACTCGGCGTAGCGCTGCAGCAGTTCGTCTTCCTGGCCCTTGAGGATGCCGGAGATGGCGAACGGTGCGCCTGGTTTCGCTGCGGCGGCGAACGTCGGTGCTAACTCGCCCAGCGGGCCCGCGAGAATGTTGGCAATGAAGACGTCTGCAGGCGACGCGCATGGATGCGCTAGTGCCGCGGGCGCAGGATGCGCAGGAGCGGCTTCCAGCATGAGATCTTCCGGCAGGAACAGGGCCAGGCGCTCGGCTACTTCGTTGCGTTCAGCGTTGTCGGCCGACGCGGTGAGCGCCTGCGGGTCGTTGTCCACGCCGATGGCGCTCGCCGCGCCGAGTTTGAGCGCGGCGATGGCGAGGATGCCTGAGCCACAGCCGAAATCGACGATGCTCTTGCCCTTGAGATCGAGACTGTCGAGCCACGCAAGGCAAAGTGCCGTGGTCGGGTGCGTGCCGCTGCCGAAAGCGAGGCCGGGATCGAGTCGCACGACCACGGTGTCGTCATCCGCGGGCGGCTCGATGTTCCACGGATAGATCCACAGTCGGCGTCCGAATGGCATCGGCTTGAACTGGTCCATCCATGCGCGCTCCCAGTCTTCGTCGGCCACGTCGTGGAACTGCATGTGGTCCGGCTCAAGCCAGGGCAGCAGATCGCCCAGTGCTTCGCTCAGGCCACGGCGGTCGGTGTCGGCCTCGAACAGCGCATTGAGCGTGATGGTCGGCCACAGCGGCAGTTCGCCCACGCCCGGTTCGAAGATGGCTTGCTCGTCGGGTGTTTCCGCATCGGCATCCTGCAGCGTGATCGAAAGCGCGCCGAGATCGTCCAGCGCTTCCTCCACACGAGGCTGCTGTTCGGAACGGACGGTGAGCGAAAGTTCAAGCCAGGGCATGGCAGGTTCCTGCGGAGGAGGCGGGTATTGTCGCCGATGTGGGCACGTCGATGGCATGGCATCTGCAGGAGCGCACGCTGTGCGCGACCGCGGCATCACAGACTGCCTCGCCCGGCGGTTTTTGCGAGGTGTCGTCGGGTGACGTCATGACATGAACTGAAGTGCGCCGCCAATCAGCGGTCGCGCACAGGGTGCGTTTCTACAGGAAAGTGTCGTGGCGGCGGTAATGGTCGAGGGCGCGAGCGAAATCATCCGTGCCGGAATCGGGCTTGTGCTTGCGCTGCACGAACAGCACTTCGGCGAAATCGCCCGCTTCGAGAAAATGGCGCAACCGATGTTTCGCGGCAAACGATGGCAAGGCTTCGCCGTTGTCGTCGATCAGCGAGTCGTCTTCATCCGCCACATGCGAGAGATAAAGGCGGCACGAAGGCTCGGTAATCTCGCCGCGGATGTACACCCACGCATAGCGATCCCAGCCATCGCCTTCGTCGAAGGCATCGGTGATGGCCTCGATCGCTTTGCGCAGGGTCAGTAGTTCGGACATATCGAAAGCAACCGGCGAGCCGCAGCAACGGCTCGCCGGTCAACATCAGCCGCCGTGGGCGGCCTTTTCCTTCTGTTCGGCCATGCGCTTTTCCAGGTAGTGGATGTTCTGTCCACCATGCTGGAAGCCGGCGTCGGCCATGATGCGCTGCTGCAGCGGGATGTTGCACTTCACGCCTTCGATCACCGTTTCGGCGAGAGCCAGGCGCATGCGCGCAATGGCGGTTTCGCGATCCGGCCCGTGCACGATGATCTTGCCGATCATCGAGTCGTAGTTCGGCGGAATGCGATAGCCGTCGTACAGGTGCGTATCTACGCGCACGCCCGGGCCACCCGGTGCCTCGAAGCGCTTCACCGTGCCCGGCGAAGGCAGGAACGAATCGGGATCTTCCGCGTTGATGCGGCACTCGATCGCATGACCGTGGATCTGGATATCGGACTGGCGAATCGACAGCTTCTCCCCACCGGCAATCAGCAATTGCTCACGTACCAGGTCGATGCCAGTGATCAGCTCGGTCACCGGATGCTCCACCTGAATACGGGTGTTCATCTCGATGAAGTAGAAGTGGCCGTCCTCGAACAGGAACTCGAACGTGCCGGCGCCGCGATAACCGATCCGGATGCACGCATCCACGCACACCTTGCCGATCTGCTCGCGCAGTTCCGGCGTGATGCCCGGCGCGGGGGCTTCTTCCACCACTTTCTGGTGACGGCGCTGCATGGAGCAGTCGCGCTCGCCCAGATGGATGGCGTTGCCCTGGCCGTCGGCCAGCACCTGGATTTCCACGTGGCGCGGATTCTCCAGGAACTTCTCCATGTACACCTGATCGTTGCCGAAAGCCGCCTTGGCTTCCTGCTTGGTCATGGTGACGGCGTTGCCCAGGTGCGCCTCGGTGCGCACCACGCGCATGCCGCGGCCACCGCCGCCGCCAGAGGCCTTGATGATCACCGGGTAACCGATGTCGCGCGCGATGCGCACGTTTTCCTCGACGTTGTCGCCGAGCGGGCCGCCTGAGCCGGGCACGCACGGCACGCCGGCGGCCTTCATGGCACGGATGGCTTCCACCTTGTCGCCCATCAGGCGGATCACTTCAGCGGTTGGGCCGATGAAGATGAAGCCCGACTGCTCCACCTGTTCGGCGAAGTCGGCGCGCTCGGAGAGGAAGCCGTAGCCCGGGTGGATGGCCTGGGCGTCGGTGATCTCGGCCGCCGCGATGATGCGCGGGATGTTGAGGTAGCTGTCGACCGACGGCGCAGGGCCGATGCAGATCGACTCGTCGGCCAGGCCGACGTGCTTGAGGTTGCGGTCTGCCGTGGAGTGCACCGCCACGGTCTTGATCCCAAGACTGTGGCAGGCGCGCAGCACGCGCAGGGCGATTTCGCCGCGATTGGCGATAACGACTTTTTCGAGCATGGGCATCGTCGTCAGCCTGCTTAGGCGATCACGTACATCGGCTGGTCGAATTCCACCGGCTGGCCGTTGTCGACCAGGATGGCCTGCACGGTGCCGGCCACGTCCGCTTCGATCTGGTTGAACATCTTCATTGCTTCGATGATGCCCAGCGTCTCACCGGCCTTGACCTGCTGGCCGACCTTGACGAACGCCGGGGCGCCCGGGCTGGCCGAGGCGTAGAAGGTGCCGACCATCGGTGCCTTCACCACGTGGCCGGCCGGCAGTGCGGGCGTGGCCGGCGCGGCGTCGGCCACCGGGGCGGCAGCCACCGGCGCGGGGGCCGGCATGGCGACCGGCGCGGCGACCGTCACGGTGCCCTTGGGCACACGCGACAGGCGGACGACTTCTTCGCCTTCCTTGATCTCAAGTTCCGCGAGGTTGGACTCCTCGAGCAGGTCAATGAGCTTCTTGATCTTGCGCAGGTCCATGGTTCAAACCTTTTTCGTTGGAGCTGCCGTGGCAGCCGGATGGGAATGGGGCGGCGGTGGCCGTGGGTCAGGAGGCGGACGCTGCGGACCGGCCGAGCCGGTGCAGGGCGGCGTCCAATGCCAGCCGGTAACTGTCTGCGCCGAAGCCACAGATCACGCCGACGGCGATGTCCGAGAGGTACGAGTGGCGACGGAACGGCTCGCGCGCATGCACGTTGGACAGGTGAAGCTCGACGAACGGGATCGCCACGCCCGCCAGCGCGTCGCGCAGGGCGATGCTGGTGTGGGTGAAGGCGCCCGGGTTGATCAGGATGATCGCGGTGCCGTCCAGGCGGGCCTGGTGGATACGGTCGATCAGCGTGTGCTCGGCGTTGGACTGGAACGTCTCCAGTGCATGACCGGCAACCTGAGCCCGCTCGGTGAGCAGCGCGTCGATATCGGCCAGCGTCTCTCGGCCGTAGACATCCGGTTCGCGCACGCCCAACAAATTGAGATTGGGTCCGTGCAGGACCAGGATCTTCGCCACGCCGCTACCTTGGGTTGAGCCGGCTGGGCCAGCGTCCGGCGCGGAGTGTGCGCGTCCACGCGGATGTTGTCCAGTTCGGCGCAGTTCGGCGATGTTTGAAGGAGAAGTTAACGTTAAACCGTGCGCCAACGTATGGCGTCGCAAACCGCGTCAGCGCGCCGCCGGCGCCAGCCACTGCCGCAACTGGTCGGCATCCAGCACGCCACGACGGGTCGCCAGCACGCGGCCGTTTTCATCCAGAAGCACGCTGTAGGGCAGCAATTCGCCGACGTTGCCCAGTCGAAGCGAGGTGCTGGGGTTGTCGAGGCTGCCCAACAGCACCGGATAATTGACGGGATGGCTGGCCAGAAAGCCGCGCACGCGCTCCGCCTCGTCCATGGCGATGCCGACGACGATAGGCCCGTTTTCGCCGACGTTCGTCTGCGCTTTCACCAGCGCCGGCATTTCCTGCAGGCACGGCCCGCACCAGGTCGCCCAGAAGTTGAGCAGGACGCGACGCCCGCGGTATTCGGACAGGCGATGTTCCTTGCCGTCCAGCCCGGCCAGGGCAAGATCGGGGGCCATCTCGCCGATTTCGGCGACATGCACGCCAGCTGGCAAGCGGGCGCGCTGGCTGGCGCGCTGCAACCAGCCGCCGCCCGCGGCGACCAGCACGGCGAGGCCGAGGATGGTCCAGTTGCTGCGGCTCAACATCATGGCGTGCTGGCTACCGGCGTGCCGGCGGCCTTGGTCAGCGCCTCCTCGACCAGCGAGGATGTCAACACGGTCGGCAGCATGCGGCCTTCGCCACCATCCTTCGGGAACACGACGTACAGCGGCACACCCGGCGAATGGTATTGCTGAAGGAAGGCGGCGATGGTCGGGTTCACGTCGGTCCAGTCGCCCTTCATGTAGACCGCGCCGGTCTTCTTGAGCAGGTCGTGGAAGCCATCGGTGTCGAGCACCGCATGCTCGTTGGCCTTGCAGGTGACGCACCAGTCGGCGGTCATGTCCACAAACACTGGCGTACCGGCCTTGCGCAGTTCGGCCAGCTTCTCCGGCGAGTAGGCAACCACGCCTTCGGCGACCGTGGCGGCCTGTGTCTGGGCGGGTACGTGGGCAAGGTAGTAAAGCGGCACCAGGGTGAGCAGCGCGAGCACGGCCACGAAAACGCGACTGAGCGCGCCACGCGAACGGCTGCGCTCGAACCACCAGAGCGTCATCGCCATGAGCACGGCAGCTACCAGCACCAGGCCCACCGCATCGGCGCCGCGCTGATGCGCCAACACCCACACCAGCCAAACGGCGGTGAGGTACATCGGGAAGGCCAGCACCTGCTTGAGCGTTTCCATCCAGGCGCCCGGCCGGGGCAGCAGACGGGCCAGCGCCGGCACGAAGCCGACCGCCAGGAATGGCAGTGACAGGCCCAAGCCCAGCGTCAGGAATACCAGCAGCGCATTGATCATCGGTGCAGCGAACGCATAAGCCAGCGCACTGCCCATGAACGGCGCGGTGCACGGGCTGGCCACCGCCACGGCGAGCACGCCGGTGAAGAAATCGCCCGCGTGGCCCGAGCGCGAAGCCAGCGACTGGCCGACGTTGCCCAGCGAGGTGCCGAACTGCACCACGCCCGACATGGACAAGCCCACCGCCACCATCACGCAGGCCAGCCCGCCTACCACCAGCGGCTGCTGCAGCTGGGCACCCCAGCCGAGCGCGTGGCCGGCCGAACGCAGCGCGACGATGGCGATGCCGATCAGCGCGAAGCTGCACAGCACGCCAGCGGTATAGAACAGTGCGTGCGAGCGCGCCTTGGCAGGGCTCTCGCCGCTTTCCAGCATGCCTACCGCCTTGATCGACAGCACCGGCAGCACGCAGGGCATCAGGTTCAGCACCAGCCCGCCGACCAAAGCCAGCAGCAGGGCAGAAAGCAGGCTCACTTGCAGCGGACCGCCGGCCAGGTCAGCCGGTGGCATTTCCGGCGAGGGTTCGGCGACCTTGCCTTCGGTCGGCACGCCGCCGCCCAGTTCGACGCTGAGCGCGCGCGTCATCAGCGGATAGCAGAGGCCGCCCTCCTGGCAACCCTGGAAGCTGGCTTCCAGGTCGAGCTTCGCACGGCCGGCCGTGTCGCCCTGGATGGTCACCGGCAACTCGACCTGATCGAAGTACACGGTGGTCTGGCCGAAATTCGCGTCGTTGTGTTGCACACCCGCTGGCCACGCGGGTTTGGCCAGCGTGAGGTCGCCGACATTCTTCAGGTGCAGCGCCGTCTGGTCGCGGTACAGGTAGTAGCCCTTGGGCATGGTCCAGCGCAGCAGCAGGTGCTGATGGTCGGTGGCCATGGCCTCGAAGTGGAAAGCCTGCTCGGCCGGCAGCGGCGCACCGTCGGCACCGGAAGCCTTGCTGCCGGCACCCAGCTTGCCCAGGGCTGCGCCGAGCGTACCGCCGGTGCCCGCCGCCGCTCCGCTCGCCGGCAGCTCCAGATCCAGATGCTCCGTATTCGGCGGGTAGCAAATCTTCGGATCGACCTCGTGACAGCCCTGGTACTGCACACTGAGCTTGAGCCGGGTAGCGCCGGCCGCCAGCGTGTAGGGCACGGTGGCATCGACGCCGTGGTGATACGTCTCCACGTCGCCCAGGTATTCGTCGTGATGCTTCTCGCCGTCGGGCAGCTGTGCCTCGCCCAGTGTTACGCCGTCGGCGCCCTTGAACTTCATGCGGCCGCGGTAGAGGTAGTAGTCAGGCGCTATGGTCCAGTGCAGCTTCACCACACCGGGCGTGGAGGTGTCGGCGCTCAGCTTGTACGCCTCGGTTACCGGCAGCAGGCCGTCGAGGTCATCCTGGGCAAGGGCAGGCAGCGCAATCGACAGCAGGCACAACAGGGCAGTGAAGCAGGCGGCCAGGCGGCCAGGGCGGATCAGGCGCATTGCGGCTCCAGCATGAAAGGCCCGCGCCGTAGCGCAGGCGAATGGGAATTATGGCTCAGCTTGGGGGTCCCGGCGGGCCTGGGGATGGGCCACCGGGATTCAAGCGTGTTCTGTCAGTACTTCGCTCAAGGCGGTCTTCCGGTTACGAGGACGCAGCAGACCGGTGGTCAGCGCCACGCCCAGCAGGATCACCGTGCAGCCGCCCGCCATGGCGAGGGTCACCGGCTCGTGCAGGAACAGAAGACCCCACACCACGCCGAATACCGGTATCAGGAACAGCACCACCATGCTGCGGGACGCACCGACGCGGGCCATCAGCCGGTAGAACAGCACGTAAGCCAGCGACGTGCAGACCGCGGCCAGGCCGAGCATGGCGACCCATGCCGACACGCCGGGCATGCGAGCCGGCCACATCCATACGGTGAGAGGCAGCAGCACGACGGCTGCGACCAACTGGCTGCCGGTGGCCACGCTGAGCGGGGTGACCCCGCGCAGAGTGCGATGGCTGACATGGGCGCCGACCGTGTAGCAGACATTCGCACCCACGCAGGCAGCCATCGCCCAACCCGATGAACCGGCGCCATGACCGAATCCGACCGTGCCGGCCACCAACCACACCACGCCCGTGAAACCAATGACCAGGCCGCTGGCCTGCGTGGCATTGAGCCTCTCGCTGAACAGCATCCAGCCCGATAGCGCCACCAGCAGCGGTGCGATGGCATCGGAAATGGCGGACACGCCGGCCGGCAGGCTCATCGCCGCATACGAGAACAGCACGAACGGCAGCGCCGAGTTGGCCAGACCCACGATGACGATGGGACGCCAGTGCGTGGCCATTTCCTGCAGGCGCCGGCGCGAGAACAACAGTGGCGCCGAACAGATCGCCGCACCGATGGCGCGCATGCCGGCCAAGGCCATGCCGCCGAACTCGTCCGCGCCCATGCGCATGAACAGGAAGGAGGCGCCCCAGATGGCTCCCAGCAACAGCAGCGCGGCGATGTCGGATTTCTTCATGGCGAGGCTCGATGTTTGGACTCGTCATTCCTGCGAGGCGCCTTTCAACGGCCGAAGGCTGGTCAAGCAGGAATCCGGCGCCTTTCGGGGTGGCGGGAAGGCACTGGATGCCAGCTTTCGCTGGCATGACGGTGTTGAACAAGGGGTTTCCGGATAGACAGGGTAAGGCGGCGTAGTGCCAAAACCTGTCAGCAGTCTTCAGCGCTTGCCTTGCCCGAACAGCACCTGCCGCTCTTCGTCCGACAGCGCGTGCTTCGGCGCATAGGCGTTCTCCACGCCCTCGTAGGTGCGCTGCGTGGCCGGGCGTGCCGATATCGCCATGAACCAGCGCTCCAGATGGGGAAAGTCCGATAGCGTCTGCCCGTGCGCTTCGTGCGGCACGATCCACGGATAGCAGGCGATATCCGCAATGGAGAATTCGCCCACGATGAACTCGCGGCCGGCCAGGCGGCGGTCGAGTACGCCATAGAGGCGGGCGACTTCCCGCGTGTAGCGATCGATGGCGTAGGGGACCTTTTCCGGCGCGTAGACGTTGAAGTGCCCGATCTGCCCGGCCATGGGCCCCAAACCGCCCACCTGCCAGAACAGCCACTGCAGCACTTCCAGTCGGCCCGCGGCCAGCTTCGGCATCAACTGGCCAGCCTTCTCGGCGAGATAGAGCAAGATTGCGCCCGACTCGAACACCGTCACCGCCGCGCCGCCCCCGGCGGGCGCATGGTCGACGATGGCCGGGATCTTGTTGTTCGGCGAGATGGCCAGGAAGGCCAGCTGAAATTGCTCGCCCTTGCTCAGGCTCACTGGCGTGATGAAGTGAGGCAGCCCGGTTTCCTCAAGGAACAGCTTCACTTTCAGGCCGTTTGGCGTGGCGGCGAAATACAGCTCGATCATGGCGGACTCCCGAGGGTGGCGATGGCTTAGTGTCGGTGGTCGGCTGGTCTTGAAAAAGATCCAGATAAGAGGAAATCTTTAGGTCCAGTCAAAGCGTGCCCCGCCCTATGGACCCATTGCTGGCTTTTCCGCTCGACATCCCCGCGCGAGGCCGCCTGCAGGCACTGCACGGACAACTGCGCGAGGCCATCCTGGATGGGCGGCTCGCGGGCGGGCACGCGCTGCCTTCCACGCGCACGCTGGCCGCGACGCTGGGTATTTCGCGCAATACGGTGGTCGCGGCTTACGACCGGCTACTCAGCGAGGGCTATGTGTCAGCCCGCCAGGGCGCTGGATACCTCGTGGCCAAGGGGCTGGCCAAGCGTGTGATGGCTGCCCGCGCGGACGCCGAGGGCGACCGCCGGCTGGCGTCGCGCTGGCGCCACGCCACCATGCCGGTGCCGATGGGCGCGACGCCGCCCATGCGCCACGACCTGCGCGCGGGTCTGCCGGACGCATCGCGCTTTCCCTTCGACACCTGGCGTCGCCTGTCGGCCCGGGCGCTGCGGACGTTGTCGCGCACGCCCGCCATCTATGACGCCCCGACCGGACGGCTGGCGCTGCGCGAGGCCATTGCCGGGCATATCTCCTTCGCCCGCGCCGTGACCTGCGGCGCCGAGGACATCGCGGTAACCAGTGGCGCGCAGCAGGCGTTCGATCTGCTGGCGCGCATCCTGGTGACGCCTGGACGCACGGTGGTGGCGGTGGAAGACCCCGGATATCCGCCACTGCGCGCGGCCTTCGAGGCCGCCGGGGCCAGCGTGGTGCCGGTGCCGGTGGATGCGGAGGGGTTGGTCGTCGAGGCGATTCCTGTGGCTGCCCGGGTGATCTACGTGACGCCCTCGCACCAGTACCCGCTGGGCATGGTGATGTCGCCGGCGCGGCGCATGGCCTTGCTGGACTTCGCGCGGCGGCATGGCGCGGTAGTGATCGAAGACGACTACGACGGCGAGTTCCGCTACGGAGGCCGTCCGCTCGATGCGCTGCAGACGCTGGATCGTGACGGCTCGGTGTTCTACGTGGGCACCTTTTCCAAGAGTCTCTTTCCCGCGCTGCGCCTGGGCTACGTAGTGGCACCGCCCTGGGCGATGGCTGCGCTGGCGCGTTTGCGCCAGCTCAGCGACTGGCACAGCGACGTGCTGGCGCAGGACACGCTGGCGCTCTTCATCGCCGAGGGTCATCTCGCCCGCCACGTGCGCAAGATGCGACGCATCTATGCCGAGCGCCGCGAGGCCTTGCTCGACGGACTCAGCCGGCACGCAGGCGACGTGTTGAAGCCGCTGACTTCCGACTCGGGACTCCATCTGGCTGCCTTGCTGCCGCCGCAGGTGAACGCCGACGACGTGGTGCGGCAGGCGGCGGGGCAGGGGCTGCGCATCGAGGCGCTTGGCGACTACACCATCGGCGCCGAGGTGCCGAATGGCTTGGTGTTTGGCCTTGGTGTACTGCCCGCCGCACGCATGGACGAGGCGGCGCGCGTGCTGGGGCAGCTGCTGAAGTCGTTGGCCTGAGCCTGCTGGTTCCGTCATTTCTGCGCGAACTGGCTCTGTCCGGCATCCCGCGCCGGGCGGAGCATTCGCATGCTGACTTTCCCGTCGAGGATGCCCACCGTGCGTTACATCGTCCTGTTCTGCCTGCTGCTGTCATGTGCGCTGGCGCATGCCGCCGATTCCGGTCAGGCCCGCGCCGAATCCGCCGGCAAAAGCCTGATCGGCCAGCCCGCGCCGCGCATGGTGGTGAAAACCATCGACGGCCAGACCATCGACCTCGGTGCGCTATACGGACATAAAGTCGTCTATCTGAAGTTCTGGGCCACCTGGTGCGTGCCCTGCCGCGAGCAGATGCCGCATTTTGAGCGCACCTACGAACAGGCCGGCCCCGACATGGCGGTGATTGCCATCGACGTGGGTTTCGACGACAGCGTGGAAGAAGTGCGCAAGTACCGGCAGGCCGTGGGGCTGGGCATGCCCATTGTGTTTGACGATGGCTCGCTGGGTGCAGCGTTTCACCTGCGCGTGACGCCGCAGCATGTGGTGATTGGTCGTGACGGGCGCATCCAGTACGTGGGCCATATGGCTGACGACAAGCTCGATGCGGCGCTGGCCCGGGCGCGCAGCACAACACCGGAGTCGGTGGCGGTGGCTTCCGCGCCAAAGGACGAGGCGCATTACGAGGTGGGCGATCGCGTGCCCGCGTTCGACGTGCGCACGCTGGATGGGCGCACGTTGCCTGCATTCGATGCGGCGGCAAAGAAGCCCACGGTGCTGCTGTTCCTGTCCCCGTGGTGCGAGTCGTATCTGGCAAAGAGCCGGCCCGCGCTGGCCGACAGCTGCCGCACGGCGCGCGAACGTGCCGAGATACTCGCGCACGACGCCAACGTTCGTTGGCTGGGCATCGCTTCGGGCCTGTGGGCCAGCCGCGACGAGCTGGCCCAGTACCAGCGCGAGCATCACATCGCCATGCCGCTGGCGCTGGACGATTCGGGCGCTCTGTTCCGCCGCTTCCGCGTCATGCACGTGCCCACCGTGATCGTGCTGGATACGCGAGGCCGCATCGTGAAGCGGGTCGAGCAGCTGGACGCGAATTTCCCCGGGCAACTCAAAACGCTGACAGTGCGATGAGCATGCGCGCCTCCGTTGCCGCACAGGCTTGGCTGTTCGCGATGGCCATCGTGGCCCCCGCCCACGCCACCGAAGACCAGACGCTCCTGTCCGCGCCCCTGTCGCGGGCGCCCGGAAACGGGCTCGAGGCGCTGCGCGTGACCTACGCGCCCGGCGAATCGTCGCGTCCTCACAGTCACGACCGCGACGCCTACGTCTATGTGCTCAGCGGCCATATCCGCAGCCAGGTGGAGGGGCAGCCGCTGCGCGTCTATGCGTCGGGCCAGTGCTGGTTCGAGCCCGCTGGCGCCCGCCATCTGGTCAGCGGCAACGCCAGCGATCGCGAGCCCGCGATCATGCTGGTGGTCTTTGTCGGCCCGGCGCCGGCTCAGCCCTCGCCGCGGACCCAGTCCAGATAGGCCTCGTGGCCCTGGGTCACCGGCACCGCGATCAACTCGGGCAATTCGTAGGGGTGCAGGGCCAGCAGGCGCTCCTTTAATGCAGCAAAGCGCTGTGCCGAGGTCTTGATCATCAGGAGTTCTTCGCTGTCGGTGACTACCTTGCCCTTCCAGCGATAGGTGGAGCGGACGCCCGGCAGGCGGTTGACGCACGCCGCCAGGCCCTCTCCCACCAAGGCGTCAGCCAGGGCCTGGGCGGTGGCGACGTCGGGGCAGGTGCAATAACAAAGTAGGACCGGGTCGGACATAGGGCCAGCCTAGCGCGGCCTCCCGCCGCGCGAAATGCCCGGCAAGCGGTGAGAAACGGGCCTGCCGGGCCTTGAAAGCCCCCGCGATTCCCCCATTAGTCCTTTCAGCCACCGGACCGGCACCTCTTGCAGGGGGGCTCTGCGTCGTTAGAATTAGCACTCACCTCCGGGGAGTGCTAGCAAGCGCCAACCCAGGCGCCGCTCCGGGGTCCACATTTCTGTTCAATACCCAACCAAGCTGGAGCCCACCCATGAGCAAACTGCGTCCGCTGCACGATCGCGTCATCGTCAAGCGTCTCGAAGAAGAGCGCGTCTCCGCTGGCGGCATCGTCATCCCCGACAGCGCCACCGAAAAGCCGACTCGCGGCAAGGTCATCGCTGCCGGTGCCGGCCGCATCCTGGAAGACGGCAAGGTCCGTCCGATGTCGGTCAAGGAAGGTGACACCGTGCTGTTCGGCAAGTACGCCGGCCAGGAAATCAAGATCGACGGCGAAGAGCTGGTCTTCCTCAAGGAAGACGACATCGTTGCGATTATCGAAGGTTGATCTGTTCGACGGGGTGTAGCGCGATAGACGCGCTTTGTAGCAACCCTGTCGCCAGTGTTCCCATTCTTATTCAGAATTTTTGAGGCATAAATTTTATGGCAGCTAAAGAAGTCCGCTTCGGCGAAGACGTACGTGCACGCATGCTCAAGGGTGTGAACACCCTGGCCAATGCGGTCAAGGTCACCCTGGGTCCGAAGGGCCGCAACGTGGTGATCGAGAAGAGCTACGGCGCCCCGACCGTGACCAAGGACGGCGTGTCCGTGGCCAAGGAAATCGAACTGGCCGACAAGTACGAGAACATCGGCGCCCAGATCGTCAAGGAAGCCGCTTCCAAGACCTCCGACGTCGCCGGTGACGGCACCACCACGGCTACCGTGCTGGCCCAGGCGTTCATCCAGGAAGGCCTCAAGGCTGTGGCCGCCGGCATGAACCCGATGGATCTCAAGCGCGGTATCGACCAGGCCGTCGCCGCCTCGGTGGCCGAGCTCAAGAAGCTCTCCAACCCGACCGCTGACGACAAGGCCATTGCCCAGGTCGGCACCATCTCGGCCAACTCCGATACCAACATCGGCGACATCATCGCCACCGCGATGAAGAAGGTCGGCAAGGAAGGCGTGATCACAGTTGAAGAAGGTTCGGGCCTCGAGAACGAACTCGACGTCGTCGAAGGCATGCAGTTCGATCGCGGCTACCTGTCGCCGTACTTCATCAACAACCAGCAGTCGCAGCAGGTTGAACTGGACGACCCGTTCATCCTCATCCACGACAAGAAGGTCTCCAACGTCCGTGAGCTGCTCCCGGTGCTGGAAGCCGTCGCCAAGGCCGGCAAGCCGCTGCTGATCGTTGCCGAGGAAGTCGAGGGCGAAGCCCTGGCCACGCTCGTCGTCAACACCATCCGTGGCATTGTCAAGGTTGCCGCCGTGAAGGCGCCGGGCTTCGGCGACCGTCGCAAGGCCATCCTGGAAGACATCGCCATCCTGACCAACGGCCAGGTGATCTCCGAGGAAGTGGGTTTGGCTCTTGAGAAGGCCACGATCACCGATCTGGGCCGCGCCAAGCGCGTCGTGATCACCAAGGAAAACACCACGATCATCGACGGCGCCGGCGAAGCTGAGCGCATCCAGTCGCGCATCGGCCAGATCAAGGCGCAGATCGAAGAGACCTCTTCGGACTACGACCGCGAGAAGCTGCAGGAGCGCGTGGCCAAGCTGGCTGGCGGCGTCGCCGTCATCAAGGTTGGCGCTGCGACCGAAGTGGAAATGAAGGAAAAGAAGGCTCGCGTCGAAGACGCCCTGCACGCCACCCGCGCTGCAGTGGAAGAAGGCGTGGTTCCCGGCGGTGGCGTGGCGCTGATCCGCTCGCTGAAGGCGCTGGACGGCCTGAAGGGTCAGAACACCGACCAGGACCTGGGCATCGCCATCACTCGTCGTGCTCTGGAAGCCCCGCTGCGCGCCATCGTGGCCAACGCTGGCGACGAGCCGTCCGTCATCCTCAACAAGGTGAAGGAAGGCAACGGTAACTTCGGTTACAACGCTGCCACCGGCGAGTTCGGCGACATGATCGCCTTCGGCATCCTGGACCCGACCAAGGTCACCCGTTCGGCGCTGCAGTTCGCCGCCTCGGTGGCTGGCTCGATCATCACGACCGAAGCGGCCGTGACCGAAGTGCCGAAGAAGGACGAAGGTCATTCGCACGGCGGCGGCGGTGGCGGCATGGGCGGCATGGGCGGCATGGACTTCTAAGTCCGGCCCTCAAGCCTGCTGTATGAGAAAACCCCGCCTTGTGCGGGGTTTTCTTTTGGGCGTCCCAAAGGCTGCTGAAGTGATGCGCCGCTAAGCGAGCACCGAAGCGGCGTCCACCACGAAGTGGGCGATGATGTTCACCCACAGATTCCGCCGCCACAGGTAGAGCAGGGAAAGCATCAACCCGGAGAAGCCGACAATCACCGTGTGACTCCAGCCCCAGGAGCTGACATGGTCGACGGTAAACACGGCACAGGACAGCAGCACCGCCAGTACACGGCTTCCGCTCCATTCCTCGATGCGCTCCATGCCATAGCCGCGGAACAGGATTTCCTCCGACACCGCCGCGCGCACCGTTGAAAGCAGTCGCCACCAGAAAGGCGTAGCCATCAACGCATGGGCATTGGCCGAGGTGGCCAGCGTGTCATCCAGATGCAGCGCCGGTAGCACGATGAAGTACAGCATGCCGAGCATTGTCGTCAGCGCCACTCCCGCACCGATGCCGATAGCGGTATTGACGACCCCTGGCTTACGCAGGCCGATGGACGACAGCGGTCGCCGTTCCACCTTGCGCACGTAGGCCAGGATGGCGGCGACACCGATCCACCAGATGACTTCGTTGGCGATCAGGTGGCGGACGTCGGCAAACTCGTCAATCCACTGGCTGAAGGGCAGGCTCGCCACGCCGAAGGCGAGCGTCAATCCCACCAGCGTCTGTATCCTCCGACGTTGCGCTGAGCTGTCGGTTTCGAGGGCCAATGCATGCATGGAGATGTCCAGATAGACGGCTGGCCTGTTTGACAGGCCTAGCCTTCGGATCGGCGCGCGCGCGCGTCGCCAACCAAGTGGATGAAGTGATCGAGCGCCTGGGTGGTCCGTTTCTGATCGCCGGTGCTCATGAACTCCATGAACAGGCCATCAAACACCGCCGTGCAAAGCGTTGCGAACGCCGGGTTACGGTCCTGCAGTGACAGTGCGGTCAGTGCAAGTTCCAGCCATCGATCGGTGTTGTGCTCAAGGTATTGCGCGTAGGTGCCCGGGTTCTGGACGGCAAGTACCTGCAACTCATAAAGCAGTTTCAGATAGGGGAAGTTTTCCTTCGAGATCGCCCAGTTCCAGAACAGTCTCAGTGGTGGCGTGGTGCCTTTGGTTGCCTTCTGAACCAAGAGGGCGAACGACTCCCTCACCTTGGCCTGCATCGCCTCGAGCACCTCGGCGAGCAGGCCTTCCTTTGAGCCGTAGTGATAAATCAGCAGGCGCGCACTGGTGCCTGCGCCAGCGGCTAGCGGACGCAGCGACAGATCGGTCAGGCCATTGGCGAGCAGGTAGCTGATCAGCGACTCGGTCAGCTCTTCTTTTCGACTTTGCATGTAACGGACGATAAATGTAACGATCGTTACATGTCAAGCCAGGCAGTTCGAAATCGGCAACCTGCGAGGCATGCGGCATCGCATTTCCGTTTTCGCGTCCTGAAACGTCTTAGCTCATGTCACAGCCACCACGCGGGTCGCGCACCTTGAACGAACCGAACCTCCTGCCGACGGGGGAACCCCTGGACTCCGACCTCGTGTTCGCGGAAAGCAGATGCGTTTTTGCGTTGCAAAACCCCCTGGAACGCGAACTCCATCTGGTGAGGCCCGAGCGCCCGCGGGTGACTGGACAACGGGAGAGAGCCGCCACGGATGGCACCTTTCGTCCCAGCCTGTGGTGGCGCTCGCTGCGCGATCGCAGCGATTGGGTGGGCCATCCCGGACGGCGTGCGGTGATGGCGGCGAAATACCTGGTGCGCGCCGCCAGCCTGCCGGTTAACCACCAGCGCTATCTCGCCTTTCTTGCCTCGCATCCGTTGTTGCGTGCCTGCGTGGCGTGCGACCCGCGCTTGCAGGAGCGCCACCTGCACCGCTTCATCAATCGCCATTGGCATCGCGGCGCGCGCCTTGGCAGCGTGCAAAGCCACTATCGCCTGCTGCTGGAGCGATGGCCCGAAGAGTTGTTCGAGGCTGTCTACGTGCACGGTCGGGCTACGCTGGGCGAGCTGGCATTGAAGGACGGCAGTCGGTTGCAGCTATATCTTCGCCCGCCCATTCACATGGAATGCGAAGGTGAGCTGTGCATCGAGCTGGGCGACGTTGATGGCCGTTCGCTGTACCGCATGGTGCTGACGATTATCGACGATCAGACCCTCGTCATCGGCTGTATCCAGGGGCCCGCGGGCGAGCACGGCCGAGAGCGCGTGCGCGTGCTGACCCGCCAAATGCACGGCATGCGCCCCAAACAGTTGCTGCTGGTGCTGGCGTATACGCTTGCCGGGCTGTCTGGCCTGCAGCGCATCATGGCCGTGGGCAACGACGCGCATCCTCTTCGCGGACGAAACCGTTTCCTCGCCGATTACGACGCATTCTGGCGTGAGCAGGGTGGCGTGGAGCGCGCCGACGGCTGGTTCCAGTTGCCCGCCTCGCTGCACCATCGCACCGAGTCCGAGATTGAAAGCAAGCATCGCTCCGTGTTTCGTCGTCGCGCCGAGCTTCGTTGGCAGGCCGTGCAACTGCTGAGCAGCGCACTGCGCCCGGTGCCGTGGTGGCGCGACACGTTCGACAGGGAGGCGGCGCTAGAATCATCGACCCCGCTTCCGGACATGCCATGGGAAGCCTAGTGGACAAAGCCGTCAAAGTTACCGGTCATGCAGGCGTGAACCTGGATCCGGCCCACGCGATGCGTATCGCGGAATTGTTTCGCGAGCACAACCGTGTATTGGTCGCGTTCCTGCAGTGCCGGCTCAATTCGCTCTCCGATGCGCAGGAAGTGGCGCAGGAAGCCTACGTGCGCCTGGTGACATTGGATCGCCCCGAACAGGTGGCGTCGCTGCGCGCGTATCTGTTCCGCATCGCGTCGAACCTGGCGGTCGACCGGCTGCGCATGCGGCAGGTGCGGGCAGATCATCCGATCGAGCCGCCCGATGAAGACTTGCACTTGGCACCGATCCCCGAGCGACACGCTGACGCCACAGGGCAGTTGCGCGAGTTGCACAAGGCATTGCACGAGCTGCCGGCGAAGACAGGCCGCGCGTTCGTCATGCACGTCATCGATGGCTGCGAGATCGGCGTGATCGCGCGGGCCATGAAAATCAGCGAGCGCATGGTGCGCTATCACGTGGCCAACGGCCTGGCGCATTGCCGGGCGCGGGTCGACGAACCGGAGATGCCATGATGGCCAACACCCCGAACGAACAGACCTTGCGCATCGCCGCCGACTGGTGGGTGCGACTGCACGATGCCGCGGCAAGCGAGAGGACGATGGCGCAGTGGCTTGTCTGGATCGATGAGGACGCCAGCCATCTGACCGCTTTCGAACGCGTGACGGAACTGGCAGCGCGGCTTGGTGCCCTGGGCGAGGTGACGCGTGCGGAGCTGCAGGCCGAGTTCGCGCCGGCGGTTGCGTTGCGTCACTGGCTACCGCTGAGCGCCGCGGCCGCGGCCGTGTTGCTGCTGGCGGCCGGCTATGCGGGTTGGATGCTGTTTGGCAGCCAGCCCGCACCACAGGTTTATGCCAGCGCCGTGGCTGCCCAGCGCGATGTCACGCTGGATGATGGCTCCCGTGTGGCGCTGGGCGGTGCGACGCGGCTCACCACGCGCTTCAGCCGCGAGCAGCGCGAGGTGGAACTGACGGAAGGCGAGGCTTATTTCAACGTGGTGCACAACGCCGGGCGACCTTTCGTAGTGCATGCCGGCAAGCTCACCATCGAGGACATCGGCACGGCCTTCGACGTGCGCCGCACGGGCGATCATGTGACGATCACCATGGCCGAAGGGCGCGTGCGCATCGTCGATGACTCTGCCGGCAAGGGCCGCGGCCTCGAGGCCGTGGCGGGCCAGGCGGTGTCGTACGATCCGAAACGTGCCGCCATGAGCGTGTCAAGTGCGGACCCCGCTCATGCCGCTGCGTGGCGCGATGCGCGGCTGGAGTTCGACAACGAGCCGCTGTCGGTGGTGGTGGCCAACATCAACCGCTACCGGGTCCAGCCGGTGCACATCGCCGATGCAGACCTCAAATCACTGACCTTCACCGGCACAGTCAAGACCGATGCCATCGACGATTGGCTGCATGCCTTGCCGCAGGTATTGCCACTCAAGGTGAGCGAAGTAAGCGGGCAGACTGTGCTATCCGACTCGCGCGGCAGATCTGGCTCTGGCTGATGTTGCTGCGCTGATTGCGATTCGCCGGGCGCATCGCGGCAAGGCCCGCGTCAGATATTGTTCACGACGTCGTTGTTGCGACAAAAGCTTGCAAGCGCATGTCACACTCGCGGTTTTCGCTCGCAGGATGCGAATGCCATGAGGGTGTGCGCAAATCTGCTGCTGTCGGGCAGCCTGGTGATATCTGCGAGCCTGGCTATACCAGGCACCACATTCGCCGTTGCACACGCGGTGGACGAAGACACACACACGGAATTTGCGATACCTGCACAGCCGTTGGCGACAGCGTTGATCGCGTTCGGCAAGCAGGCCAATGTGCAGGTGCTGACGTCGGGTTGCACGATCGCACGTTTCCGCTCGTTGGGCGTCAGCGGCGCGCTTACGCGCGCGGCCGCGCTCGAGCGGCTGCTTCAAGGTACCGGCCTCGAGTTCGCATTCACGCAGGCCGGCACAGTGGCGGTGAAGCCGCGCGAGTCGACAGATGCGCGCACGGCAACAGGCAAGGTGAAGGCGCTTGCGGATACCAAAGACCTGATGCCCGTCGAAGCCATCGCGCTGATCGACCGCGACCTGGGTTTCCTCGGATCGTCCAACAGCATGGCCGCGCGCAACGATGCTGACCTGATCGACGTGCCGCAGTCGGTCAGCGTGGTGACTCGTGACCTGATGGATTCGCAACAGGTGCTCACCGTGGCCGATGCCGTGCGCAACGTGGCCGGCGTGCAGTACATCGACGGCTCCGATGGCCTACCGCTGTTTCAGATTCGCGGTTTCTACACCGGCAACGGCCTGACCGACGGCATGCCTAACAGCATTGCTGGCTCGGGGGACTTCCCACCGCTGATCGGCGTGCAACGGGTCGAAGTGCTCAAGGGGCCGCAGTCGATCCTGGGCGATACCTCCGGCAACAGTTTCGGCGGCGTGGTCAACGTCACCATCAAGCAGCCACAGGTCGAACCTGTGCGGGAGTTCAGCTATGCGGTGGGTGAGCAAGGACAGACGCAGGCGGCGCTCGACCTTGCCGGACCATTGGGGCGCTACCAAGGGCTGACCTATCGTCTGGTGGTATCGGGTGAGTATGCCGAGCGCTCGCCACAGGGCTATGGCCAGCGCCGCAGCGCCTATCTCGCACCGGCCATCGGCTGGAATGGTCCGACCACGCAGCTGGTGGTGGGTGCGCAGCGCATCCTCAACCGTGTGCCGGTGCCCGATCACGTGATGCTGCTGGGGGATACGCTTTCGTCGGCCTCGCCGTTCGGCATCTTGTTGGGCAATGCCCGTGACTATGCCGACTATCAGACAGATCGCTTGTACTACCTGCTCGACCAGCAATTGGGCGATGCCTGGAGCTGGCGCAGCCGCGGGCAATATGTGCATCAGCGCAACGACCAGAAGAGCTGGACGCTTTACGACCCCTCGCCCAATGGCGACGTGGGTGCTTATGCGGAAGCCTATCGCTACGACGACACGTATTACTCGCTGCAGAACGACCTGATCCGCGTGTTCGATACGGGGCCGGTGACGCATACGGCAACGCTCGGCTTCGATTATTCGCGTTCGCGCGTCGGCCACAGCGACGATTTCCTGCACGCGTACGACGGCAGCATCTACAACCTGTTCACCGACAACTTGCTGCCCACGGTACCGTCGGTGATTCAGGCCGGGGACAATCAGCCACTGGCCGGTACGCCGTGGTCGGTCAACAGCGGCCTGTTCATGCAGGACCAGCTTGCGCTGGGCGAGCGCTGGAACATGCTGCTGTCGTTGCGTCGCGCGTCGTATGAAGTATCGACCGAGGACGTCCAGGGCAATCCGTGGACGCCCCATCGCACCAAGTGGGTACCCAATGCCGGGCTGGTCTACAAGCTCACGCCCGATATCGCGTTCTATAGCGGCGTCGCAAGCGGTTTCCAGCCGGTGTCGTATCTGGGTGAGAACGGCCGACCGCTGGTACCCGCGCTGTCGCGCCAGCTGGAGGCCGGCGCCAAGTTCAACCTGTTCGACGAGAAGGCCCGGCTCACCGTGTCGCTCTACCGCATCATGCTCGACCACAGCTATCTGTTGGTCGACCCGCAGCCGCCCAACTTCGCTGCGCTCGGCCCCGGCCAGACCAATCGCGGGATGGAGGTGGAGCTCGTTGGCCGAGTGGCGCCGGAGCTGCACATCAGCAGCAGCTACACCAACGCGCTGATCAGCAACCACGACGGCTCGCGACCGACAGGCGCGCCACGGCAGCGCTTCAGTTTGTGGGCCAGCTACTGGTTTCAGAGCGATGCCCTGCGTGGCTGGGGCATCGCCAGTGGTGTGCTGGCGCGCAGCCACTCGATGGGCCAGAGTTTGGATTACACCCTCTATTACCCAATTCCTGGCCAAGCAGAAGTTGGCGCCAACATTTCCTATCGTTCGGGTCGCTGGCGCGTAACGCTGGGCGTGAAGAACCTGTTCGCACGACGCCTGGTGGCGGACGATTTCAATGAAACCTTTGTGTCACTGCACACGCGCCGCAGCTATCTGCTAACGGGCAGCTACGATCTCTGAACCTTGCATGCAAAAGCCCCGGGAGTTGCCTCCCGGGGCTTTCATTGCATCAAGCGATGAAGCTTATTAGCCGCCGGTCTGCGCGCCCGCCTCGACCTTGGCGTCGGTAGCGGCCTTGGCCTTGTGCGTGGTGTGCTTGGTAGCCTTGTGGGCGGTGTGTTCCGTGGTGCTGGTCGCCTTGTCGGCGGTCTTGTCGGTCATGGCAGCAGCCTTGTCCGTCATCTTGTCGGCCGACATGGCAGTCTGGTCGACGGTGCTGGCAGCAGTCTTGGTGGCAGAGTCCTGCGCTGCCGTGCTGGCGTTCGCGCTGGCTCCAACCTTCGCCGAGGCGGCGGCGTTCTGAGCGAACGCGGGAACGGTCAGTACGGAAGCGGCGGTAACGATGAGAGCGGCAAGCATGGTCTTACGCATGAGGCAAACCTCCAGTGTGAGAATGCCGACGAAGGCGTTGCTTCGTGGCTGGGATCCAAGCTAGACGTCGCCGACTCTACCTAACCTGAACAGAATTGGCCGTCTTAAGCGAGCAGACAGATCGCTGAATCGCAGCCTCGGTCGCGCGAGAAAATGCGTTCACACCTACTTGCTTTCCGTGGAAAGCGAGCGCTGCACTCATTTTCGTTTGGACGTCCATATGTCACTACTGCTGCGCGCCGGCGGGCTCCATCTGGTTGTCGCCGGCGCCGCTGCCCTCCGGCGTAGCAGTCGCGGTCTGTACTTCGGCCCTGGGAAGCAGCGGATCGAGCTTGCCCTTCATGCGCAGCAGGGCGACGTTGGCCATGTCCCGGTCGGCCACTTTCTCGGCCCGGTCCTCGTTCGCCGGTGGTGCACCGGGCGCGTGCGTCAGCTCGGCCAGTTGCGGGGCGATGACCTGGGTCAGCGCAAAGTAAGCGTCGTCGCGGATGCCAGCCTGTTCCAGCAACCGTCCCGGCAACATCCATGAGGCCAGCGACTCGCGCGTGGACGACATCGGGTTGCGCGGATCCACCAGTAGCCAGGTGCCAGCTTGGCTCAGCATGTCCTTGCCATCGACGAAGCCGGTGAGGTTGAAGGTGTCAGTGAGCGCGGGGAGATGGTCGCCGTAGAACAACAGAAGGGTGGGGCGCTCGCGGTGGGCGAGCAGATCGGCCAGCCGGCCAAGTTCCTGGTCCGCATGCTGCATGTGATACAGGTAGTTCTGCAGCTCCAGCTTGTTCTTGGCGGTGACGCCTTCAGGGACAGGAATACCGTCGCGCATCGCCGCATCAACGGGCGGTATGTCGTAGGGGCCATGCGCTTCGATGCTGATGGCGAACAGGAACTGTGGCGGGCCGGCGTCCTTCAACTGCGCCATGATCTCGTCGGTCATGGCGCTATCGGCCATGTACTGACCATCCGTCGGTGCGTTGGCCGGGAAGGATGCGCGGGAAACAAACCGGTCGAAACCCATCGCGCGGAACGCGGTGTTGCGATTCCAGAAGCCGGGATCATTGCCGTGCAGCGCAATGGTTTCGTACCCATGCGTACGCAACGTGCGCACCAGGCTGGGGACCACCTTGTGGTTCATCTGCAGATACGGGAACTGCAAGTCGTCGAAGTAGCGCAGCGACAAACCGGTGAGGAATTCGAACTCGGTGCGGATGGTGCCGCCGCCATAGGTAGGCACATGCAGAGGCCCGCTCTCGCCCTGTGCCGCGAGGCGATACAGGTTGGGCGTGAGGTCGACGTTCTCATAGCCTTTCATGATGGAAGGATCGAAGAACGACTCGCTTTGCACCACGACGATATCGGGCATTTCTCCCTGATCACCAACGGAAAGATGCAGGCGCGCGCGCAGGGCGACATCGGATTGCTCAATCAACTGCTGCGCGGCAGTCGCGTCGGGCTTCTTGCGCGCATGACCCTGATGCAGGTGGAACATCATCAGCGAGCTGACCAGTCCGGAGTGCTCGGCCGTCGCGGAAGCCGACCAGGGCTCAAGCCATAGATGCCGGCCGCCATAGATCTTCATCCAGCCCGGCATGCCGGCCAGCAGTGTTCCCAGCAAGAGCAGCAAGGCCATGCCCGATACCAGCCGTTTGCCGCGCGTGCGTCGCGCGAACAGTGGTGGCTCCACGCGCCAGGCGATCACGATGATGACCGCCGCGCCGACCAACGCCAGATATGGCCACGGACTGGCCGGCAGGTAACTGCCCAGCAGCTTGAGTCCACCTCGGCGCAGCTGACCCAGCATGCGGAAATCCGCCGGCATCAAAGGTGTGTTGAGGTTGCTCACCTTCAGCGTGTTGACGGCATACACCAGGGCCTGCAGCAGGAAGGCCAGCCCGAAAGAAAACAGCACTCGCCGGCTCAGTACCAGCAGCAGCGTCGCCAGCATCAGGCCCGGCAGGGCATTGGCGAACAGAAAGATCGGTTGGCTGAGAGCCTGTGCCGGGTCAACCCCGGGCCCACCATCGATCAGTCCGGTCGACAGCGTGAACACGACCGCCACCAAGGCGATGAGCGCCAGGCGGAAGGCAATGGAACGCGCGCGCAGCGCGGAGGGAGTCGCTGACATCGTCACGGCATCCTGCTGATGGGCTGTCATGGCTCGAACACGGAAATGTAATGACCCAGGTATGAACCAATCGTTGTGCGGCGGGTAGTCGAATATCCCGACAACATGGATATATGCAACGCGCCATGCCTGCCGCGGTGCACGTGGAAACACCGGTCAGGGATGGTTTCCGGCGACGTGACGGTCAATCGGGCTTAGGCCGCAACGGAGAGTAGTCGGCAGCTCGCCTGCCACTGCGGCACAATGGGACGATGACTGTCCTTCATCGGCCCCTGGAATCCCCGGCGCTGCGCGCGCTGATCGACGATCGCTACAGCGAACTGGCTGCGCGCTGCCGCCTGATGGGCGTGCCGCTGCACGATGACGCCGGCGTGGCCGAGCGCATCCGGCGCACGCTGCTGGCGAGCGACTTCGCCTTCGACACCTGGTTCCGCCAGCCGCAGCTGCTTTCGCCGCAGGGCCTGGAGCGGCTGCGTTCGGGCAGCGACGCCAGCGCGCGCATCGAGGCGCTGAAGCTGTTGGAGGACGAGCCGGCGTGTCTCACCGAGCTGCGCCGCTTTCGTCATGCCGAAGCCTTGCGACTGGTATTTCGCGACATCAACGGGCTCGATGAATTGCCTGAGACCCTGTCGGCGACCAGCGTGCTGTATGAGGTGCTGCTTGGCGCCACGCTTGGTTGGTCCGAACGCGCGTTGGCCGCGCGATACGGGCACAGCCGCAGCCACGACGGCGCGCTGCAGCGCATGGTGGTGGTCGGCTTCGGCAAGCTCGGTGGCAGCGAGCTGAATTTTTCTTCCGATATCGATCTGGTGCTGGCTTATCCGCACAGCGGGCAGAGCGATGGCGCGCGTTCGCTCGACAACAGCGAGTACTTCGTGCGGCTGGCGCGCCAGCTGGTGCGGCTGCTCAACGAGCCCACCGTTGACGGTATCTGCGCTCGCGTGGATCTTCGCCTGCGACCGTTCGGCAACGCCGGCCGGCTGGCGCTGCCTTTCTCGGCCATGGAGCAGTACTACCAGAGCGAAGGACGCGATTGGGAACGTTACGCGTGGATCAAGGCGCGTCCGGTGGCGGGCGACCGCAACGCGGGCAAGCAGCTGCAGGAGCTGCTGCGACCGTTCGTCTACCGCAAGTATCTCGATTACACCGCATTCGCCGGCCTGCGCGAGATGAAATCGCTGATCGACGCCGAGGTGGCGCGCAAGGATCTCGCCGACAATCTCAAGCTTGGTCCCGGCGGCATCCGTGAGATCGAGTTTGTCGTGCAATTGGTGCAGCTGATTCGAGGCGGACGCGAGCCCAGCCTGCGCGTGCGCGGTCTGTTGCCCGCACTCACTGCCTGCGAGGCGCGTGGACACATCAGTGCGGCGCGCGCACGGGCATTGCGCGAGGCGTATGTGTTTCTGCGACGTGTGGAGAATCGCGTGCAGATGTTGCGCGACGCGCAGACGCACGACATCCCGGAAGACGCGTTGAGCCGCGAGCGCATCGCGCTCGGTTTGGGCCATGCCTCGTGGGACGAGCTGGCGGACGAGCTGGCCCGGCACCGCGCCCATGTCAGCGAAGAGTTCGCCGAGGTGCTGATGCCGCAAGGCGGTCGCACGGCAAGTGCGCCAGTGGAGGATGTCGCACTGTGGCGGCACGCATGCATGGAGACGCTCGACGCCGGAGTGATGGAAGCATCGGGGTTTACCCCTGGTGCCGAAGTCGCCGAGACCTTGCATAAGCTGGCGCAGGCCGCCTCGGTGCGCGCGATGTCGCAGCGCTCGCGCGAACAGCTCGACCGCCTGATGCCGCAACTGCTGGCGGTAGCGCGCGACAGCGCGGCGCCGGTGCCGTGCCTGCTGCGGTTGTGCCGCCTGGTGCAGGCGGTGGCGCGTCGCTCTTCCTATCTTGCGCTGCTGGAGGAGCAGCCGGCGGCACGCCTGCGTCTGGCGCGTCTGTTCGCGGAAAGCGCCTTCCTCGCCGAGCGAGTTATCGCACAGCCGTTACTGCTGGATGACGTGCTCGATCCTCGCATCGACCAGATTCCGTTGAAGCGCGCCGACATCAGCGCCGAGATCACTCGAGTGCTGGCGACGCTGGACGAACGCGAGGCCGAGGCAGAGCTGGAACGTCTCAACGAGTTCAAGGCCAGCGTGGCATTTCGCCTTGGCCTCGCTTTCAACGATGGCCGTGCCGATGCCGTCGCCACCGCACGACGCCTGGCCGTGCTAGCCGAATCGATCGTGGTTGCCGTTACTGCATTGGCGCAGCGCGAACTGGTGGCGCAGCACGGCCGCCTGCCCGGTGAGGGCACCGGTTTCGCCGTGCTCGGCTACGGCAGCCTGGGCGGCGAAGAGCTCGGTTTTGCGTCCGACCTAGACCTCGTTTTCGTCTACGACACCAAGCGCGCACATGCGATGAGCGACGGCGCGCGTCCGCTCGAAGGTTCGCGCTGGTACCAGCGCCTTGCGCAGCGCGTGATGAACTGGCTCACCGTGCTTACCCGCGCGGGACGTCTCTATGAAGTGGATGCGCGGTTACGCCCGGATGGTTCCAAGGGTCTGCTGGTCAGCAGCCTCGAATCGTTCACGGCCTACCAGAAGAGCCGCGCCTGGACCTGGGAGCACCAGGCCTTGCTGCGAGCACGTCCTATTGCCGGCGACGCAGCGCTGCACGTCGAACTTGCCGCGGTACGTCGTGATGTACTGGCCGTGCCACGCGATCATGCGGCAGTGCTGCAGGAAGTGGGCAGCATGCGCCAGCGCTGGCGCGCCGAACGCGACCGTTCCGATGCCAATCTGTTCGACCTGAAGCAGGGCATGGGTGGCCTGCTCGATATCGAGTTCGCCCTGCAAGGACTGGTGCTGGCGCATGCGACGGAATCGCCCGCGCTGCTCAACGTCACCGCCAATGCGGCGCTGATCGAGGCTTGCCGCAACGCTGGTCTGCTCAATGGCCATCAGGCGGGTCTTTTCGCCGAAGCCCATGCCGAACTGTTGCATCGCGCGCTCGCATGTACGCTGGACCTGCGCTCACGCATCGCGCCGCGCGATGATGAGCTGGATCGACTGTCCGGCAATGTGCAGGAAGTGACGACGGGGCTTGGCCTCCAATTCTGAGTCGCGCTGGCCCGGCTAGAGATAGGCCAACTGCGTCAGCCAGACACGCTCCAACTTTGGCGGAATTTCTATGCTTGTCGTGCGGCGATGTGTTTGCGCAGCGTTGCTGCGATGTCTGCGGTTTCGCGCAAGGGCTGCGCGGGTGGCGCGGCGATCACATCGAGCGCATGCAGTCGACTGGCGTCGCGTAGCTCACGATGGAAATATTCGATCTTGGGCGGCAGCGGTGCGCTGACGAAGGTGTGCACCGGACAGCCGACTGCACACGCTTCGGAGAGCATGTTGACCGAATCGGGCGTGACCACCAGCCGGTCAGCCCAGCCCAGCACGCCCGGATACGGATTGCCGCCGTCGTCCTGTCCGGACCAGACCAGACCGGGTATGCCAACCAGACGCTGACGCATGAGTTCGACCAGTGGTTGCGGCGTGCGTCGCGAGGCGAGTACCAGCAGACTTCCGCCTTCCTCGCGTTGGCGTGCCAGCAGCTGGCTCGCCAGTTGTTCGATATAGATTGGGTCGAAAGCGATGCCTTTGCGCGGGCCGCCCAGCAGCACGCCCACGCGCGGGCGTGGCAGTGTGGCGAACGCCGGATTGGCCTCGCGCCCGTCTCGTAGCCAGTCGTCATTGATCGGGTTCAAGGAACCCAGCGGCTGCAACACGTTGGGGCCGGTCAGGCGATCGTGTTTGGGAGCGATGACCGTGTCCCAATGCACAGGATCAATACGCGGGTCGAGGATCTGCACCGTATAGCAGCGGCCACCACTCAGCGGGCGCAGCCGCCGGGTGTAGAGCGCCGATAGCCGCCCGCAACCGATGGCCACCGCAGGCCAGGGCGGCATGAACTGCTGTCGCTGGGTGATGGAAAGGGCGAGCTGCGCACCGAGGGTGAGACGGGGTGCCAGCCACGACCACGGCGCGCGCGGTTCCAGCTGCAAATGACGGACCGGCATGCCCAGCATTTCAGCCAGCGCAAGGGCTTGCCGCTGGTTGCCAGCCGCCGCGTCGGTAATGACCCAG
Organism: Dyella sp. OK584; assembly: GCF_057787755.1. Classification (NCBI taxonomy): domain Bacteria; kingdom Pseudomonadati; phylum Pseudomonadota; class Gammaproteobacteria; order Lysobacterales; family Rhodanobacteraceae; genus Dyella; species Dyella sp. OK584. The sequence goes on along the minus strand of NZ_CM173542.1, from coordinate 576,538 downwards.
CAGTCCCCGCGCAGCTTTACCACGGGTGCGGGGCCGACGGCATTGTTTCCCTGAGCAACACAGTTCGTTTCATTCGCATGGGTCCAGTTTGACCGCGCCCGCCCTTACACTGGTGAACTGTTGCGCTAACCATGGCGCGCCATGCCCAAAGGATACCTATGAGCGAGATGCTTTCCGAGGCCGCCCTCGACCAGTTGTTCCGCAGCGCACGCACTTTCAACGCGTGGTTGCCGAAAGAGGTGAGTGACGCTCAGTTGCACCAGCTCTACGAGCTGGCCAAGTTCGGCCCGACCAGCGCCAACTCCTCGCCGATGCGGCTGGTGTTCGTGAAGTCGAAGGAGGCGAAGGAAAAGCTGTCGCCCTTCCTTTCCGAAGCCAACCGCGCCAAGACCATGGCTGCACCGGTCACCGCGATCGTGGCCACCGACCATGAGTTCTACGAGAAGCTGCCGCAGCTGTTCCCGCATGCCGACGCACGCAGCTGGTTCGCCGGTAACCGGCCGCTGATCGATATCACCGCGTTCCGCAACGGCTCGTTGCAGGGCGCTTACGTGATCCTCGCGGCGCGCGCGCTGGGTCTGGATTGCGGCCCGATGTCCGGGTTCGACAATGCGGGTGTGGACGCGGCGTTCTTCGCCGGTACCACCGTCAAGTCCAATTTCCTGATCAACATCGGCTATGGCGACGCCAGCCGTGATCTCTTCCCGCGCAGCCCGCGTCTTTCGTTCGACGAGGTCAGCCGGATCGTCTGAGTACTCAAGTACTCGTCGTCGACTCGTGCAGTCCCCAACCCCACTGGAGATCTAATTCATGCGTGCACTTCGTTACCTCGTTCTCGCCGGCCTGCTTGGCGCCGCTGTCACCGCCCAGGCCGCCCCGGTCACCTACACGATGGACTCGCACCACACCAACGTGCTGTTCAGCTGGAACCACTTCGGTTTTTCCAACCCCACCGCCAACCTCGGCCTGGGCGAAGGCACCATCGTGTTCGACGACAAGGACCCGGCGAAGTCATCGGTGAACGTGACGCTGCCGCTGGCCGACCTGGACACGCACGTCAGCGCGCTCGACGAGCACCTGAAGAAGCCGGACTTCCTCGACGCCGACAAGTACCCGGCCATCACCTTCAAGAGCACCAAGGTGCAGGCCGTGGGCGGCAACAAGTACAAGGTCACCGGCGACCTCACCGTGCACGGCATGACCAAGCCGGTGGTGCTCGACGCCACGCTCAACAAGAGCGGCGAGCATCCGATGATGAAGGTGCCGACGGTGGGCTTCGACGCCACCGCCACACTCAAGCGCTCTGACTTTGGCGTGGGCGCTTACGTGCCCAACGTGAGCGACGAGATCAAGGTGCGCATCACCACTGAAGCCTCGGTGCCGAAGACCGAAGCGACCAAGTAAGCCGGCGTCAGTAAGACAAAAAGAAGCCCGCACCAAGCCGGTGCGGGCTTTTTGCTGCATTGCAGAGCCGATTCCCTGTTTCCGTGTGGCTTGTACCGGAAGCCAGGGCGTCAGCGCTGCGCGGGGATCAGTGGCTGCTCACGCCTTCGTTCTTGAGCGAGTCGAGCTTGTCCAGGTCAACATCGCCAACCACTTTCTTGAGCTGGTCGATGCTGTCGGTATTGCCGGAAGCTTTGACGCTGAACCGTTGTGCGACCACCACGCCGTATTCGCCGTTCTTGGTGGTGGTGTCCCATGCCTCGTGCACCAGACGGCCGTTGCTGGTGTAGGTCTTCTCGTAGCCGTGATCGGTCTGCTGCTCGGAATCGGGCGCGATCGCGCTGGCCATGGCCATCATGCCCCGCATGTTGCCGGTGTCTGCCACTTCCAGTTGCACGCTGTGGCCCTGGTCGTCGCTGTAGTCGGCGCGGGCCGTGGTCACCTGGACGCCCATCGCGCCGCTGCGTTCGGCCGAGAAATGCTGGCGTTTCATGCCGGCCAGCGTCTCGGGCAGGAAGTTCTGGATGACGTTCGCCGGCAACGATTGCACCTGCTTGTCGGCCCCCATCAACTTACCCATGGCTGCCTTCTGTGCTGCGGTGTCACCCGATTTCTGGGCGGCCTCCAGTTCCTTGCTGGCCTGCTGAGCCTTTTCGCCCATGGCTGCCAATTTGCCCAGCGCACTGTTGGGGTCCATCGTGACTTGGCCGCCATGGCCGTCGCTGACCTGCATGCTGCCCAGCGAGGCGCCGGAGAGCGCAGCCATGCCGATCACACCTCCCACGATCAGGCCGACGATCCAGCTCAGCACGATGGCGATGAGTACGGTGACGGCCGTATAGCCGGCAGCCTTCTCGGTCGGGCAACGCATGGTGTGCGGCAGGCCCAGGTAAAGCAGGTAGATCCCGTAGATCGCGCCGGCAATGGCCACGAGCCAGCCCAGCCACGGGATGATCACGGCAATGCCGGCCACCCAGCTGGCAGTCCATGAGTAGGCGACGACCTTGAGCGCCTGCACGGGGTCCTTCTGGCCGCCGAAGGTCGGCGCGAGAGCGTTGACGATCAGGGCCATCACATAAGTGACCGCCAGCAAGAGCAGGTAATGCAGCACCATGCCCGTCAGGCCCATGCCGAAGGGTGTGTGCATGTGCACGCCTAGCGCGCCGTAGCCGATCAGGCTGCCCTTGATGAAATGGGCAATCACCGGCAGTGCCGCCACGATCGCGATGTAGCCGCGGAAGAGCCCGGCCGTGGTGGCCGGCTCGGCCGCAATCACCGGCCATTCGGTTTGCGGCGAGCCCAGAATGGCCTTGATGCGGCTGAAGATTTTTCCAAAGTCCATGACAGTCCTTGTATGCCGAGCCGAAGAGAAACCGACCGGGGAACGACCGGGCCTGCCTCTTCGTGGAAGGGTCTTTGCCATCCGCGACGCGTGGGCATTCTCAGCCCGTGCCGGGACGCGCTTACACCTGCCGCATGGACTATGTCCTACGGCAAGGGGCGGCCGTCGCGTTGCGGGGCCGGCCTGCTAACATTTGCGGCCCGGTGTCCTGATGGAGTTTCCCCCATGTCGCGTTCCCCTGCGGCTGCCCCGCTGATCCCTGCGAATGCCGAAAATCGTTACGAAGTGACGCGCGCGGACCTTCCGCTGTCCTGCCCGATGCCCGGTATGGCGCTGTGGAACTCCCATCCGAAGGTCTATCTGCCGGTCGTCGAAGACGGTGGCGAGTCCACTTGTCCTTATTGCGGCGCGCGTTACGTGCTTCGCGACTGATACGGCCCCTCGACGGTTGACACTGAAACATTCGCGATGGCGGTTTTAGGCACGATTGCTGCTTGCCTCTAGGGATGAAGGCTCCTTTCGAACAAATCATGTCAGCAGTCGGCACTCCAGCGCGGTCTCTGACCGTCGTTCAGCTGATCCCCGCCTTGCATTCGGGCGGGGCTGAACGGTCTGCGCTGGAAATTGGCCGGGCGCTCGTCATGGCGGGCCATCAGTCCATCGTGATCTCGGCCGGTGGCCGCCTGGTTTCGCAGCTCGAAGCCGAAGGTAGCCGGCACATCACCCTGGACATCGGCCGCAAGTCGTTGGGCACATTCCTGAAAGTGGGTGCGCTGCGGCGGCTGTTGCGCGAACTCAAGCCCGATATTGTCCATGCCCGTTCACGCCTGCCCGCCTGGCTGGGCTGGTGGGCAATCAAGGGCCTGAAGCCGGCCCCGCATTTCGTCACCACCGTGCACGGGCTCAATTCACCCGGCCGCTACAGCGCGATCCTATTGCGTGGCGAGCGCGTGATCGCGGTGTCGCAGACCCTGCGTGACTACATGCTCAGCCACTACGCGTGGCTGGAGCCAGCACGCGTGCGAGTGATTCCGCGTGGCATCGATCCGGACGCTTTTCCGTATGGACATCGCCCCGACGATGCCTGGAGCAAGGCCTTCTTCGCTGAGTTTCCCTCGCTGGCGGGTGGTCCACTGCTGACATTGCCGGGTCGCGGCACGCGGCTGAAGGGACATCACGACGCGGTTGAGCTGGTGGCCGAACTCAAGCGCCGCGGCATCGACGTGCGCCTGCTGCTGCTCGGCGTGATCGAGCCGGGCCGCGAAGCCTATGTAGAGGAGCTGCGGGAGCTGATCCATGCCCGCGGACTGGAGTCGCAGGTCGTGCTTACGCCGCCACGTGCGGACATACGCGACGTCTACGCCGTCTCTTCGCTGGTACTGCAGCTTTCCAACAAGCCCGAGTCCTTTGGTCGCACGGTGATCGAGGCACTGTCGCTGTGCCGCCCGGTGCTGGGCTACGCCCACGGCGGCGTGGGTGAACTGCTGGCGGAACTGTATCCCGCCGGCCGTGTGCCGCCAGCGGATCAGGAACGTCTGGTAGAGCGCGCTGCCGAATTGCTGCGCGTGGCGCCGCCGATCCCCATGCTGCAGAGCTATCGCCTTAGCGACATGCAGCAGGCCACGCTGGCCCTTTACGACGAGTTGACCGCGGCCTGAGTCCGCGCCACGCGGAACGGCGTACGGCTCACCTACAATGCGTGGGCCGCTACCACCCGATGCCTGCATGAGTTCATTTGCCGTTTCCCTGAAGGCCGCCCTGCGCTCGCCCTTGCTGCCGTTCTGGCTGGTGATTGCTTTGCTGCCGTTCGGGCGGAGTTCGGAGCTGGGCACGTTCCTGTGTTTGATCGGCGCGTTGTTGTTGTTTGTCCGCCATCCGTCGGCTTTGCGCGAGCACGCCGGTGCACGATGGCTTCTTTGGCTGTTGGCCGCCTATGTGGGCGCCGCACTGCTGTCGGCCGTGGATTCGGTGGCGCCTGGCAAGAGCTGGACGACCGTGGCGGCCCTGTTGCGTTACGCGCCGTTGGGGCTATATGCCTGCTTCGCGATCCGACGCGAGGAAAAACTCGAGGCGCTATACGTAGCGGTTGCTGCCGTGGTGGCGTTCTGGGCGCTGGATGCGTGGGTACAGGCGCTGACGGGCTGGAGCCTGGGCGGGCATGCCGCGCCCGAGCGCATTTCAGGCATCTTCGGGGCCACCAATCTCAAGCTCGGCCCCACGCTCGCGGTGCTGTCGCCTTTCGTGCTGTGGGCAGCGCGGCGACGCTGGGGCTTCAAGGGTTTGCTGCTAACCTTTGCGCTACTGCTGGGGCCGGTGCTGCTGTCGGGTTCGCGGGCCTCGTGGCTGTGCTTCGCGCTGGTGGTGGTGGGATTTGCCTGGCATGTCTCTCGATCACCGCGCCGTTTCCTTGCTATGGCAGCTGCCGGCGTGGTGTTGCTGCTGGCAGCCGGTGGGCTGGCATGGAAAACCTCCGAGCGCTTCCAGTTGCGCGTGGAACGCACGCTCCAGATCGCGCACGGCACAGACCAGTCACTCGATGCGGCGCTGACCGGACGTCTGGACATCTGGCGCACCAGCGTGAGGATGTTCGAAGCACATCCGATCAATGGCGTGGGTGTGCGTGCATACCGCTACGCCTATCCCACCTATGCGTCACCCAACGACCATTTCGTGGTTTCCGACGAGGCTTGCGGTGCGGGCGAGGGCGCCTGTCACGCGCATCAATGGGTGCTGGAGGTGCTCACCGAAACCGGCACACTGGGCCTGTTGTGCTGGCTCGCTGCCATTGTGATGGCGCTGGCAATGTGGCGGCGTGTGGGTCCAGCGGCACGTGACAGGGCCTTTCCCGTGACACTGGCGCTGGCCGTGATGTTGTTCCCGCTCAACACTCATTTGGCCTTCTATTCGGCATGGTGGGGCTTACTGTTTGCCTGGCTGCTCGGCCTGTGGTGCGCGGCACTGATGGTGATGCCCGCCAATGACGGAGGCGCAGCATGACGCGCGAACCGTTGTCGGTCGTGGTCATTACCTACAACAACGCCGGCACGCTGGATGCCTGCCTGCGCCAGGTCGACTGGGTCGACGAGATCGTCGTGCTCGATTCCGGATCCACCGACGACACGGTAGCCATCGCACGAAAGCATGGCGCGCGTGTGGACGTCCATCCGTTCGACGACTATGGCCCGCAGAAACAGCGCGCCTGCGACATGGCAAGCCACGACTGGATCCTCAACCTGGATGCGGACGAGATCCTGTCACCCGGCACCCGCGCGGAAATCGAGCGTGCCCTGACCGCGCCGCGCCATGCGGGGTTCCGCCTGCCGCGCCGCGAACGCATGTTCTGGACTGTGCAGCACCGCTGGAGCTGGCGTAACGGCCACCTGCGCCTGTTCGATCGTCGCCGTGGTGGCATGAACGACGTCGAAGTGCATGCCGCCGTGGAAGTGCGCGGGCCGGTGAAGACACTGTGGCGTGCGGACTTCGTCAACGATGGCGACGGCGATATCGCCACGCGTGTAGAGAAGATCAACCGCTATACCACCGGCATGGTGGCCTACAAACTGCGCAAGCAGCAGCGCTTCACCGGTTTGCGCATGGTGTTCTACCCGCCGGTTTTTTTCCTGCGTCAGTACATCGGCAAGCGCTATTTCCTCAACGGCTGGGCAGGCTTCATCGCCAGCGTGACCGGTGCGTTCTACGCCTTCCTGAAGTACGCCAAATTGCATGAGGCGCGCGAACAGGCCAGGCGCAAATCGCGCTGAGGATCGCCAGCGAGCGCCTCAGGCAACCTGCGGCCACGCAACCGGCTGAGCGCGTAGCGCAGCCAGCAGGTACGCGCAGGCTTCGCGACGCAACAGTTCACGACGTCGAAATGCCGAACGGTGCTTGCTCTCCACCTGCAACTCGTCGCGTTCTGGTTCGACTACCGGGAGCGCGAAAAAGCCGTCGGGCTGGAGCAGGCCCTGGCACTCTTCCCAGAAGCTGTCGTAGTCAGCCTTGATCTTGTCGGCCTCGCCGGCGAACGGATGCGCAAGATTGCTGACACCTCGGATCTGCCGTGCGCCGGTGAATGAGCCAAAGGCCAGCAGCAGAGAGAACAGCAGGTTCTTGGGACGCAGGCCATGGCATTGCTTGGTGAGCTCGCGCACAGCTTCGCGGCCGAACTCGGCGGCAGCGCCTTGCAGGCAGCCGATGAGCAGCGTGCGTCCGTCGTCGGCGATGCTGAAAGTGGCTGAGGACAAAAGTTGTCCTTGCGAATTGGCCAGGCATAGCGCGAGCTCGCCCTCGCGGCTGCGACCCGTGGGCCGGCGCAATTCGAGCAGCAGCTCACTGCCACCCTTCAGCGTCAGCGCGCCGATGGCGTGGCGACCGTGCAGGTAGACGGCATCGACCAGACCGGCAGGCAGGTGGCTGAAGGCGAATCGGTAATGGCTACCGACGATGGCCATGCGCGTTGCGCGGCCGATGCGACGATTGATGTAGTGGTGGTGCCAGCGCTCGTGCAGGCGCGGGTCATGCGCAAGGATGGTCGACATGCGCGGTGAGCCGTACAGCTCGCTGAGCCACGCGGACTGGCGGCGTGCCATGCGGGTGCTGCGGGCGATGTATTTCAGGCCGGCGGCGAGACGCTTGGGGAGCGGGCCTCGCCAATCGCGGCGGTGGCGCACGGAGCGCAGAAACAGCCGGAAAGACATGATGGGGAGGATGCACGGGGAAACGTCATGCAGTTTTACCCAGACAAGCTTTGGACCACTTGTCACATGTCAATCAGTAGACCGGCGGACTGCCTTCGGGTCGTGTCTTGAAGCGCTTGTGCACCCACAGATATTGCTCTGGCGCGGCACGCACCATGTCTTCAATGCAGACGTTGACGCGTGCGGTGTCTTCCAGCGTATCGGTGCTGGGCAAATGTTCCAGAGGAGCACCGAGCCGCAGTGCATAGCCCGCATTGCCGGGCAGGCGACGATGGTAGAACGGGATCACCAGCGCACCCGACATTCGTGCCAGATGATGCGTGGCGGTGATGGTCGCCGCCGGTATGCCGAAGAACGGCACGAACACGCTGTCCTTGCTGCGCATGTCCTGGTCGGGCGCGTACCAAAGCGTGCCACCGTTGCGCAGGTACTTCACCGTGCCGCGGATGTCGTCCTTGTCAAACATCGCCTCCGCGTAATCCAGGCGTGCACGCAGCACTACCCATTCGAACACGGCCGAATCCATCTTGCGGTACATGCCCGAGATGCGGATGCGCTGCGATACCAGGCGTGCACACAGTTCCAGATGGGAAAAGTGACCGCCCACCAGCAACACACCCTTGCCCTGGGCTCGCGCCGCTTCCAGATGTTCCAGCCCTTCCACGGTGACCGGTACGTCGGCGATGGCGCGTTCGCTGCCCATCCAGCCAAGCGCGAACTCCGCCATCATCAGGCCGATGTCGCGCAGATGCGCGTTGACCAATGCGGCCTGCTCGGCCTTCGAAAGTTCGGGGAAGCACAACGCAATGTTCGCCTCGGCCACATGCCGGCGCGGTGAGGGCACGCGCTGCACCAGCTGGCCCAGCAGCCGCCCAAAGCCCATCAGCCACGACCGCGGCAGCCGCGCAATCAGCCAGATCACGCCGGCTCCGAGCCAGGCTGGCCAGTGCTGCGGTGCGAGCAGGGAGCGCGTGAAAGGGGGGCGGGGCATGCCAGGCATTGCGCGCATTGTAGGGAACAAGCCAAAACGTGGCGAGCCGGGCTGGTCGAGGCGTGCGACCGGCCAACGCCTTCGAAACGGGGTGACATGCCGAGCCGATATACTGGCGCACCGCATCCAAGAGCCTGCCATTGCGCTATCTCTACACCCTCGCCATGTACCTGGTGACGCCGATCATCGTGCTGCGTCTGCTGGCGCGTGGCGTGCGCTATCGCGACTATCACAAGCGCTGGCGCGAGCGCTTCGGCTTCTTCGATGCCCCTGGCGTGAGCGGCAGCTTGTGGGTGCACGCCGTGTCGGTAGGCGAGGTCAACGCCGCCGAGCCGCTCATCAAGGCCTTGCGCAGCGACTATCCGAACGCACCGCTGGTAGTCACCACGGTGACACCGACCGGATCGGAACGCGTACGCCAGTTGTTTGGCGACAGCGTGTTCCATGTCTATCTGCCCTACGACCTGCCCTTTGCGGTATCGCGCTTCCTGCGCCGCGTGCGGCCGCGGCTGGCGACCATTGTCGAGACGGAGATCTGGCCGAATCTCTACTTTGCCTGCCGCAAGCGCGGCATTCCGCTGATGATCGTCAATGCGCGGTTGTCCGAGCGCTCGCTGCGCGGCTACAAGCCGATGGGCAGCCTGGTCACCCGGGCGATGGGTTGTGTGCGCCAGATCGCCGCACAGTCGCGCACCGACGCCGCGCGCTACCGCGAACTGGGCGCGGATCCCGAGAAGATCGTCGTCACCGGCAATCTCAAGTTCGACATGCCGGTGCCCTACGACGCCGAGTTGAAGGGTGATGAATTTCGTCAGCAATGGGGCAAGTTGCGACCGGCGTGGATCGCCGGCAGCACGCACGAGGGCGAGGAGTTGCCTGTGCTCGAGGCGCACCTGGAAGTGCTTACGCGCTGGCCTGATGCCTTGCTGCTCATCGCACCGCGACACCCCGAACGCTTCAAGTTGGTGGAGAACTCGGCGCGCAGCCTGGGCTTCACGGTAGGCACGCGCAGCGCCGACGGGGTGCCCTCTTCGGCGCACCAGGTATTCGTGATCGACGCCATGGGTGAGCTGATGCCGTTCTACGCTGCATCGGACCTGGCTTTCGTGGGTGGCAGCCTGGTGCCCATCGGCGGTCACAACGTGCTGGAACCTGCGGCGCTGTCCACACCCGTGCTGGTGGGGCCGCACACCTTCAACTTCGAGGAAATCACCCTGACCTTGATTCAGGAGGGTGGCGCCATGCGGGTAAACAGCGCCGAGGAATTGGGGCAGATGGTCCAGCAACTTTTGAAGGATCAGCCGCGGCGCGATCGCATGGGCATGGTGGCGCGCATCGTGTTCGACAGCGAGCGTGGTGCGGTGAAGCGCGTGATGGGAATGATCGACAACCTGCTGCAGGAATAGACGTCGATCCATCCAGATACGACAAGGCCGGGACATGCCCGGCCTTGTCGTATCTGCGGAGAGTCGCGGCTGCCTTACTGCAGCATCGCGTTGACCATCTCCATGTCCTTCAGGTCGATGGAACCGGCCGACTGTTTGAGTTCCAGCTGGTCGAGCACCAGCTGGTGGCGCGACTGCGAGTAGCTGTTCTCCGCCTCGGTCAGGGTCTGGATCGCGTTCAGCACGTTCAACATGGTCTGCGTGCCAACGTCGAAGCCGGCGCGGGTGGCTTCCAGCGCTTTCTGGCCAGACTCCACCGATGCCTTGTTCGCTTCTACCTGACTGATGCCGGCGAGTACCGAGCGATAGAAGTTGAGGGTGTCGCGAACCACCTGGCGACGGGTGGACTCCAGGGAATCCTGTGCCTCGTCACGCTGGTAGATCGATTGGCGCACGCGCGACTGGGTGGCACCGCCGGAAAAGATCGGGATGTTCACCGAGAGGCCGACGGTAGTGCCATAGGCGCCATTGCCGGGAACGTTGTAGTTACCGTGTTGCAGCCAGGTCGTGTCTTTGCCGCGTGACACCGAGGCGTTAAGCGTGGGCAGATGGCCAGCGCGAGCGGCGTCGATGCTGTGCTCGGCGGCCTGGACGCTGTACTGGCTGGCCTCGATGTTGGAGTTGGACTTCAGTGCCGACTGCACCCAGGCATCCGGATCGGCCGGCGTGGGCGGGGTAAGCGGCAAATCTTCGCGCAGCTTCTTGAGATCGGTTACCGGCTTGCCGGTGATCTGCGTAAGCGCTTCCTTGGCGTCATTGAGCGTGTTCTGCGCTGCGATCGTCTGCGCCTTGGCCAACTCGTAGTTGGACTTGGCCTGGTAGACGTCGGTCACCGCCGACAGGCCCACCTTGAAGCGCTGGTCGGCCTGCTCGTATGCCTCCTTGAAGGCGTCCTCGTTCGCCTTGGCGAACACCAGCGCGTCCTGGCTGGTGAGTACGCCAAAGTAGGCAGTGGTGACGCGCACGTAGAGATTCTGCAGCGCGGCGTCGTACGTGGAATTCTGAGAAGAGGCCTGCGAGCGGGCCGCCGACAGGTTGGCCCACTGGCTCAGGTCCACGATCGACTGGTCGAGCGTGGCCGAGAGCGAACGCGTACGCGAATGGTCGGAACCCTGGATGCTGCCCGTGGCGATATTGCTGCCCACCTGCTGCTGCTGCAGGCCGAAAGCGCCATTGATCTGCGGCAACATCAGCGCACGCGCCTGGGTAACGCCCTCACCGGTGGCGAGACGCGTGGCCTCAGCCTGCGACAGCACCGGATCGTTGGCGCGGGCTTCTCGGTATGCATCCAGCAAGTCCTCGCTGTGGCCGGCCAGCGGGAGCGCCGACAGGGCCAGGGCAAGGGTCAGAAGCTTCAAGCGCATGGGTTGCCTCATGTTTGGGGAATGGGGTCAAAAAACAAAACGGCGCGGCGGTTCGGCGTGCTTCAGGTACGGCAGGTCGGTTTCGAACAGCGACTCTTCGCGATAGCGGCCGTTGCCTTCATGGGTAAGCAACAGCACATGCTGCACCGGCGATTCGCCACGCACCACCAGCAGGCGGCCACCGGGCTTGAGCCAGGACAGGAAACGCTGCGGTATCTGATACACCGCGCCGGTGACGACGAGTGCATCGAACAGGGCGGTCGGCTGCCAGGCAGCGACTGCCTCACCCACTTCCAGCTTCACGTTGGCGATGCCGGAATGAGCCAGTCGCTCGCCGGCTGCCGCGATGAAATCGGCGTGGATGTCCAGACTGGTGACGCCGGCCGAGAGCTTGGCCAGGCAGGCGGTAAGAAAGCCCGAACCCGTGCCGATCTCCAGCACCTGGTCGGTCGGGGTGAGTTCCAGCGCCTGCAGCACGCGACCCTCAACCACCGGCTTCATCATCACTTCGTCATGGCCCAGCGGCAGGCACAGGTCAGCGAACGCCAGTTTGCGGTGCTCGGGAGCAACGAAGTCCTCGCGGCGCACGGTGCCCAGCACGTCGAGCACGCGGGCATCCAGCACCTCCCAGGGGCGCACCTGGTTTTCCACCATGTTCAGACGCGCCTGTTCGAAGTTCATTGCCATCTTGCTCACGTCCTGTTCGGATCGGAAAAAAGGCTAAAAAGCATAAGCGCTTAGCCATCTTCCGACAATGTGCAAAGCCTGCGACCTCACCCACATGGTACGAAGTGCCGGAAGTCATCGCGCTTGGTTGACGGAAGTCATGCGTGGCGCGGTGTCCGCGGACACTATGCGCTGCGGCGATGGATTTCCGCGCGCCTGAAAGGCAGATTCCCAGGCAACCGGGTAAGGGCATCTTCCATGGCCTGATGCAAGGACGCGTCAAGGTGACGGACCAGCACGGCGGGCGAGGCCTTGCCGCGACTGTGCGCCGCCACCGCCAGCCATGCCAGCCAGCGCGCCAGGCGGCTGCGCTCGGTCGCATCAAGGCTCGCCAGTGCTGCTCGAGTGGCAAAGGCCGCCTGGCGTGCGCCAGCCTGCCCGTGCTCGAGCCATGCTGCCAGGGCGCGCTGGGCGAGGCGATACGCCGGACTAAGGGAAAGTTCTGCGATAGTGGTGGACATAGGGCAAGCCGTGTATTGTGGCCATGGAAAATAACTAAACCGTCGCGTATACTAAACGTGCGTTATCCATTTGTGAAGCCATTTGTGAAGGTAAAACCATGAGCACGATCCCGCAGACCAAACCTCAGGGGCCCGGCCGTCCCAAGGACATGGAAAAGCGCGCGGCGATCCTTGAGGCCGCCAAGGCCTTGTTCATCCGCAATGCCTTTGCTGGCACCAGCATGGACGCCGTGGCGGCCGAAGCGGGTGTGTCCAAGCTCACCGTCTACAGCCACTTCGGCGACAAGGACAACCTTTTCCGCGAGGTTATCCGCGCGCGCATCCAGGACCTGATGCCCGAGGACACTTACCAGTACGCCACTACCGAGGATGTCCGCCAGACGCTAGAGCGCATTGCCCTGCACCATGTGCGGCTGGACTGCGATGTGCAGAACGTCGGCACGTTCCGCGCCATCCTCAGCGATTGCCGCCAAGGCAACCCGCGCTACGGCAAGCTGTTGTGGGAGGAAGGCCCGAACCGCACTCTTGGTTTGATGAAACGCCTGCTGCAACAAGCGGTTGACGAGGGCAAGCTGGATATTCCCAATGTCTCGCGAGCTGCCGGGCAGTTCATTTCGCTGATCAAGGGTGAAATGCTCTTGCGCCGGATGTTCGGCTGCGAAGAATGCGCCCAGTCCTATGCTACGGAGCTGGAACAGACCGCCCGCGATGGCGTGGACATGTTCCTGCGCGCCTACCTTCCGCGCTAACCCCTGCTTACCGTAGGCGACGTGGCGGGCCGCTTGTGGCGGTCGCACTCGCGACAGACCCCGCTTCGTGATCAAATACACCCCTTGAAGCGGGGGTGCCGGCAACAGTCGGCTGAGAGAGTCCCTTCGAACCTGATGCGGCTAGTACCGCTGTAGGGAGCTTCGCCGCACCGCTGCCAGTGCTGTGCGTCCGGCGCCGTCGCTTCGTTCCCCCGCCTCTCGAAGGACGAATGCCGATGAATGCCCTGCCCACCGACCTCGCGCGCGCCGCGCAGGAACTCTCCGAAGCCGTGACGCGCCCGATTCCGGGTTCGCGCAAGATCCACGTGCAGGGCAGCCGCCCGGATCTGCAGGTTCCGCTGCGCGAGATTTGCCAGGCGCAGACACCGACCCTGTTCGGTGGCGAGGAGAACCCGCCAATCACCGTGTACGACACCTCCGGCCCGTACACCGACCCCGACTATCAAGTGGATCTGGCTGCCGGCCTGCCGCCGCTGCGCGCGGGCTGGATCGCCGAGCGCGGCGACACCGAACAGCTCGATGGCCTCAGCTCCGCCTTCGGCCGCCAGCGCGCCACCGACGCCAGGCTCGATGCGTTCCGCTTCACCGCCACGCATGCGCCGCGTCGCGCCAAAGCCGGCGCCAACGTCAGCCAGATGCACTACGCGCGCCGGGGCATCATCACGCCCGAGATGGAATACATTGCCATCCGCGAAAACCAGCGCATCGAGGCGCTGCGTGACAGCGCGCTGCTCAAACAGCATCCGGGCGAGTCGTTCGGTGCGGCGTTGCCGAGGCTGATCACGCCGGAATTCGTGCGCGACGAAGTGGCGCGCGGCCGCGCCATCATCCCGGCCAACATCAACCATCCGGAAGCGGAGCCGATGATCATCGGCCGCAACTTCCTCACCAAGATCAACGCGAACATCGGCAACTCTGCCGTGTCCTCCGGCATCGCCGAGGAAGTGGAGAAGCTGGTGTGGTCCATTCGCTGGGGCGGCGACACGGTGATGGATCTGTCCACCGGCAAGCACATCCACGAGACGCGTGAGTGGATCATCCGCAACTCGCCGGTGCCGATCGGCACGGTGCCGATCTATCAGGCGCTGGAGAAGGTCGATGGTGTGGCTGAAAACCTCACCTGGGAAATTTTCCGCGACACGCTGATCGAGCAGGCCGAGCAGGGCGTGGACTACTTCACCATTCACGCTGGCGTGCTGCTGCGCTTCGTGCCGCTGACCGCCAAGCGCGTCACCGGCATCGTCTCGCGCGGCGGCTCGATCATGGCCAAGTGGTGCCTTGCGCATCACAAGGAAAACTTCCTCTACACGCACTTCGAAGACATCTGCCAGATCATGAAGGCGTACGACGTGTCCTTCAGTCTCGGCGACGGCCTGCGCCCGGGTTGCATTGCCGATGCCAACGATGCCGCGCAGTTCGGTGAGCTCGACACGCTGGGCGAACTGACCCAGATCGCCTGGAAGCACGACGTGCAGGTGATGATCGAAGGCCCCGGCCACGTGCCCATGCATCTCATCAAGGAGAACATGGAGCGTCAGCTGGAGAAGTGCCACGAGGCGCCGTTCTACACGCTGGGGCCGCTGACCACCGACATCGCGCCGGGCTACGACCACATCACCAGCGCCATCGGCGCGGCGATGATCGGCTGGTTCGGCACCGCCATGCTCTGCTACGTGACGCCGAAGGAACACCTGGGCCTGCCCAACAAGCAGGACGTGCGTGACGGCATCATCGCGTACAAGATTGCCGCCCACGCTGCAGATCTCGCCAAGGGCCATCCGGGTGCGCAGGTGCGTGACAACGCCCTCAGCAAGGCCCGCTTCGAATTCCGTTGGGACGACCAGTTCAACCTCGGCCTGGATCCGGAGAAGGCCAAGGAATTCCACGATGAAACGCTGCCGAAGGATGCGCACAAGTCCGCGCATTTCTGCTCGATGTGCGGTCCGAAGTTCTGCTCGATGAAGATCACGCAGGACGTTCGCGATTACGCGGCCGAGCACGGCACCGATGCGTTCGTGGCGCTGGAAGATGGCATGGCGGAAAAGGCTGCCGAGTTCCGCGAGCAGGGCGCCGAGGTCTATCACAAGGCCTGATCAAACCACTGTAGGAGCGCACCCTGTGTGCGACCGCGGCGATGCGGGTCACCGCTTCGCCAGGTCCCCTTGGGGGATCGGTTTGTCGCGCACAGGGTGCGCTCCTACAAGTGATGCGTCGTACGTAGTTCGTACCGCATGATCGGCCGATCGATCTGCCGTCGTGCGACGACCTTGAACCCCGCGCGCGCAAACGTCGACGCAATCCCGGTGAATGCACCGGGCTTGTGGTCGTTTGTGTCCCACGGGTAAGCCTCGACCGCTGGCGCATGCGCACATCGCGCAGCGACAACGGCTGCGTCGATAAGCGCTTTGGTCACGCCCTTGCTGCGATAGCCGCGGCGCACGTAGAAGCATGAGATGGACCACACCGGTAGTTCATCGACGCGGGCGCGCACTTTTTCGCGGTCCAGCCACGGCAGATCCGCACGCGGCGTGAGCTGGCACCAGGCGACTGCTCGCTCTCCATCGAACGCAAGCAGCCCCGGTGGTGGCCCACGTTCCACGATCTCCCGCAAGGCCGTTTTGTTTTCCACGCGCGGCCGTTGGTGATAGAGGCTGCCGATGCGCCAATACATGCACCAGCAACCGTTGCAGGCGCCGTGCTGGCCGAAGAGGTCCTCCAGCGCGGGCCAAAGGTCGGGTGTCACCGGGCGAATGGTGAATTTCATGTCGGCAGTCTAGCGCTGGCTGCCACAGGCACGGCAAAGCGCCGCCGAGCGCGCGATCTAAATGAATGCCGCTGTTTTCACCTGCGTTTCGCGCGTCGCCACCTACGGTCCCGGCATTGCCCAGCCAGCCAACGGAGGCACGCCATGGCAGCCAAGCCATTCGTTACCGACATCGAAACCATTCGCAAGCGTGCTCGCGAGCACATCGAGCAAGGCGCGATCACCGCCGGTTACACCGCCGACCGCAAGACCGTCATCAAGCTGTTGAACGAGGCGCTCGCCACCGAAATCGTGTGCGTGCTGCGTTACAAATATCACTACTTCATGGCCAGGGGCATTCACGCCAAGAGCGTGGCGGCCGAGTTCCTCGAGCACGCCAACGAGGAACAGGGCCATGCCGACCTCATCGCGCAACGCATCACCCAGCTCGATGGCGCACCCAATTTCTCCCCCGAAGGGCTGCTATCGCGCAGCCATGCCGACTATGTCGAGGGAGAGGATCTGGTGGACATGATCAAGGAAGACCTGGTCGCCGAGCGCATCGCCATCGACAGCTATCGCGAGATCATCCAGTACCTCGGCACCAGCGATCCGACCAGCCGGCGCCTGATGGAAGGGATCCTTGCCATGGAAGAGGAGCATGCAGAGGATCTTGCGACATTGCTCGATGAACTGGGCAAGAAGGGCGAGCCCGCCAAACCGCGATCGGAAAAAAAGAAGTCGGGCAAGAACTGAAAGTGCCGGTCAGCCGGATCCGGTCTGCGGCGTTATCAGGACAACGTATCGTCATCAGGAGAGGCATCATGCCGATGTCCAACCATGTCGCCCGTCAGGGCCATGTCATCCTGCGGACCGTGCTCATTGCACTGTCCATCATCGTGCTGGCCGTGTGTGTGCTGCTGTGGTGCGTCACCATGTTCGGTGCGACCCAGCCGATGGCTGCTGCAACCGATTCATCCCCACCTGCGAGCCAGGCGGTGGCCGCTGATTCGGCCGCCGCGACTGAATGAGCAGGCATAAAAAAAGCGCGCCGCCTGATAGGCGACGCGCCGTGATCGCAGACGATCAGTTCTTCTTGTCGGCCTTGTAGCGCTCGATACCGGACAGGATCTCGGCCTTCGCCTCGTCAGCGCCGACCCAGCCTTCAAGCTTCACCCACTTGCCCTTCTCGAGATCCTTGTAGTGCTCGAAGAAGTGACCGATGCGCTCCAGCCAGTGGCCCGAGACCGACTTGATGTCCTTGATGTGCGCGTAGCCGGCGAAGATCTTCTCGACTGGCACCACCACCAGCTTCTCGTCGCTGCCGGCTTCGTCCGTCATCTTCAGCATGCCGACCGGATGGCAGCGGATCACCGCGCCCGGCACCAGCGGCAGCGGCAGGATCACCAGCGCGTCGAGCGGATCGCCATCGCCGCCCAGCGTGCCCGGCACATAGCCGTAGTTGCACGGATAGCGCATCGGCGTGGACAGGATGCGGTCGACGAAGATCGCGCCACTTTCCTTTTCCACCTCGTACTTGACGGGCTCGGCATCCTTGGGGATTTCGATGATGACGTTGATTTCGTCCGGAACCTTGCGGCCGGCGGAGACGAGGTGCAGACCCATGGGCATGTCCTTGGCGTAGTCAAAAGCAAAGACCCGAAAGGATACGGCAAAAGGTGGTGCATCGCAGCAGTCTGCGCGTTCGCCAGTCATGGACGGTTAGCTGCCCGAAGGGCAAATCGGGCCTGTTTTTGCCGTCGTGCCAGTAAAAACTGGAACCGGCACCTTCGCGGAAAGCCTGGCCACTGGGCATCCGATATCGACTTGCCGAGCTGCTTTCAGACCCCGTAAGGCCGCTCCCGCAGCCACTTGGTGGCGATCCACTTGTCGCCGCGCGTTACCGGCAGGCCGGCGTGCAGTGAGGACTGATCGCCCGTCTCATAGGCAAAATAGACGGCCGAACCGCGCAGGGCCGTCACCGTGAGGCCGAGTGCGGGAAACCCGGTGCCACCGCCTTCGTCGGGCGTGTTGAGGTACATGACCACACTGGCAATGCGTTGCCCGCCCTTCGCCGTGACGGCGGCAAAACCTGGCTGCGAAGGGTCGAACCAGTCGTAATGCGGCTCGTACTCCTGCCCGGGCAAGTAGTGCAGCACTTGCAGCCCTTCGCCATGGTTCACTGGCAGATCCAGCAGTTTGGCGATGCGTTGCTCGATGCGTTCGATCAGCGGCGTTTCGCCGGTGCGAAAGAACATACCCTGGCTGGTGCGACGTTGGTCGGTCTGGTGGCGGCCTTCGACATCCACGGTGAGCGAACGCTGCAGGCGCGGCTGAGCCTCGGCAATCAACTCTTCGCATTCCTGCGCAGTCAGCAGGCCTTCCAGGACGCGAACTATCGGCATATCGACGCTGAGGGATACACGTACGGTGTGACCATCCACCTGCTGCCGAGGTGCCACGGGGTGTCGAGTGCGCAGGCCGTCGGCGCGCCTGGCGATTTCCGCGTCGAGTGCGGCCAGCGGCATGTCGAGCACTTCCGACAGGATGCGGCGGCTCAGCGGCAGCGCGTAGCCGGCGTTCTTCATGAGCCGGAGCACTTCATCCGGGCCGTGCCCGGCGCGGGTGGTGGCGAGAATCCACTCGCGCAGTTCAGGACGAATCTTTGGGGTAGTCATGGGCTATGTATGGAACGCCAGCTCGGGCTGGCGCTCCATGCTACGCGAGAGGCGGGGCCTACTTCACGTGTTCCCATAGATAGGTGTAGCCAAGTGCGTTCATAAAGGCCGACTGTTTATTGTCCGCCGCCGCGCCGTGGCCGCCCTCGATGTTTTCGTAGAAGCTGGCGTCGTAGCCAAGTCCTTCGAGCTTTGCATACATCTTGCGTGCGTGTACCGGGCCCACTCGATCATCACGAGTGGAGGTGGTGAACAGCACCGGTGGATACTTCTGGCCAGCCTTGGCGTTGTTGTATGGCGAGAAGGTCTTGATCCACGCCCACTCGGCCGGCTTGTCCGGGTCGCCGTATTCGGCGATCCATGACGCACCCGCCGACAAGTACGTGTAGCGCTTCATGTCCAGCAGCGCCACCTGGCTGACGATGGCGCCGTACAGCTGCGGGTACAGCGTGAGCATGTTGCCCATCAGCAGGCCGCCGTTGCTGCCGCCCATCGCACCCAGATGCTGTGGCGAGGTGATCTTGCGCGCGAACAGATCCTGCGTCACCGCGGCGAAATCCTCGTAGGCGCGCAGGCGGTTTGCCTTCAGCGCGGCCTTGTGCCAACGCGGGCCGTATTCACCGCCGCCACGGATGTTGGCAATGACGTAGACGCCACCCTTGTCTAGCCAGGCGCGGCCCATGCCACCGCTGTAGTTCGGTTGCAGCGAAATCTCGAAGCCGCCATAGCCGTATTGCAGAGTGGGATTCTTGCCATCCGCCTTGAGGTTTTTCGGGGCGATCTCGAAGTAGGGCACGCGCGTGCCGTCCCTGGAGGTGGCGAAGTGCTGGCTCACATCGTATTTCGACGCATCGAAGAAACGCGGGCTGTGCTTGATCGCTTGCGCCTCACCCTGGCCAAGGGTGCCGTAGTAAAGCGTGGTCGGCTGCAGGAAACCGGTGACGGTGAGGAAGTAGTCGTCGCTGGTATCGTCGTCCACGCCGCCTGCCGCGATGGTGGACAGCGCGGGCGCGCCGCCGAGGCTACCTCGCTTCCATTCGCCCGTCTGCGGCGTCAGCACTTCCAGTTTGTTCACCACGTTGTCCATCACGTTGAGGATCAGCTGATGACGAGTCCACGAATAGCCGTCCAACGCAGTGGTTTCCGTCGGGGCGAAAAGTACGGCGATCTCACGCTTGCCCGCCATGTAGTCGTCGAACCTGGCTGCAAGCAGCGAGCCGGACTTGTAAGTCTTGCCGCCCACCGTCCAGTCGCTGCGAGGTTCGATCATCAGCCACTCGCGATGTACGTCGGTGTTGGCATCGCTGGGTACGTCGATCTTGGTGAGCTTGTTGTCCTTGCCGCGTACAAAGGTTTCGCTGTCGTAGAAGGCGATCTGCCGCGTGACGAAATCGCGCTCGAAACCGGGCGTGTTGTCGCGCATCGCCGACGCGCTCATGTCTTCTTTCTTCGCCTCGTACACCGTGGTGGCGCTGGACAGCGGCGTACCGCGCTTCCACTCCTTGACGATGCGCGGATAGCTCGATGTTGTCATCGAGCCTGGGCCAAAGTCGGTGGCGACGTAGAGGTGGTCCTTGTCCTTCCACGCGACATTGCTCTTCGCTTCGGGCAGTTCAAAGCCGCCTTTCACGAACTGCATGCCTGGCAGGTCGTACTCGCGCACCACATCGGCATCAGCGCCACCCCGCGAGAGTGCTACCAGGCAACGCTGGTAGTCGGGCTTGAGACATTGCGCGCCGTGCCAAACCCAGTTTTCGTTCTCGGTTTTGGCCAGTGCATCGAGGTCGATGACTGTTTCCCAGCCGGGCTTGTCCTTGCGGTATTCGTCGAGCGTCGTGCGGCGCCACAGGCCCTTCGGGTGATCCTTGTCGCGCCAGAAGTTGTAGAAGTGATCACCGATCTTGCTGACCATCGGAATGCGCTCATTGGAATCGAGCACTTCGAGGAGTTGTGCGTCGAGCTGCTTGAACTCGGCACTGTCGGCATACTTCTTCACCGTATCGGCGTTCTGTTGCTTTACCCAGTCGAGTTGCCTGGCGCCATCGATATCTTCCAGCCAGAGATTGGCATCGGTGGTGGTGTCATGGGCGATCTTGGGTTCGGGAGTTGCTGCGTGCGTCATGCTGGCCATCGTTAGTGCGAGGAAGAGTGCGAGCGGATGCTTATTCACGAGCGAGCTCTCTCGGTGCCGGGAAGGTGGGGTGATTCAATCAGGCCGGGCCGCTGGCGTCACCTGCAGGAAGGCAGGGCGGCTGCAAAAGCTCCGTTGCAAAGCGGTGACCATCGGAGTGGAGCCGGCAGGCTAATGCACCTGTCGCCCATGCGCGAGTGCGCGCGACATGCGGCGCACGGCCTCATCCAGCTCCGCTTCGTCGTGGTAACTGAAACCCAGGCGCAGGAAGGGCTGGGGTTGCTGGTGGAATGCGTAGCGCTGCGCATCGAAGAACCTCACCCCTTCGCGTTCGCCGGCACGAGACCAGCGGGCCACGTCGATGCCATCGTCCGCCCGCGCCCACAGGCCCATGCCGCCTTCGGGCAGATGAAAGCTCACAGCGCTGCCCAGGTGGTGCGTGAGCGCGCTGGCAAGGGCATCGCGTCGCCTGGCATAGGCCTTTCGCATGCGGCGCGCATGGCGAAGCAGCTCGCCGTCTTCGAACAGTTCTGCGATGGCGCATTCCATCGCTGCGTCTCCGCGTGCGTCGCTGGCCGCGCGCATGCTTCGCAGCCGCTCGAACACCGCCGGCGGCGCCACCACGAAACCCGTGCTTACGCCCGGGGCAAGCAGGTTGGCGAGCGAGCCGACGTACACCACATTGGCACGTCCGGAACCGGCAGCGATGGGCAGTATCGGCTTGCCCTCGTAGTGGAACTCATGATCGTAATCGTCTTCGATGATGGCGAACCCGTGAAGCAGCGCGAGATCGGCCAGCCGCGCACGGCGAGCCGGCGACATCACCGTGGTCGTGGGGAACTGGTGATGCGGCGTGACAAACACCGCGCGAATGCTTTGTCTCGCGACCAGGGCCTCCAGCGCGTCGACGTCCAGCCCATCGCCATCCAGCGAAATCGGGATCAGGTGCGCGCCCGCCAGTTTCAGCACGCTCCAGGCCGGCGGATAGCCGAAGGCTTCGACGACGACGGCATCGCCCGCACCGATCAAGGTGCGGGCCACCAGGTCGATGCCCTGCTCGATGCTGCGGGTCACCATCAGGTTGTCGGGTGTCGCGAGCAGGCCGCGGTTACGGGCGAGCATGTTGGCCAGCTCGGTGCGCAGGCGAACATGGCCGCAGGCGTCATTGTCGGCCAGCAGGGAGCGACCGCGGCGCTCAAGGGCACGACGGAATGCCCGCGCCAGCGCACGCGCCGGGAACAGGCGCACGTCCGGCGCGCCGTTGGACATCACCAGCATGCCGGGTGTTGGTGCGCCGGCCAACGCAGGCAGCGGCAGCGCAGGCAGCAGGGAATAGGTGGGCACCTGCGTCGCTGCGGTGGGATGTGCCGGTGGCGCCGGCGCCGGCGCGGCGACGAACGTGCCGCCGCCCATCCGGGTGTTCACCAAGCCTTCGGCCGCCAGTTCGCCGTAGCCGGCGACGACAGTGTTGCGATTCAGGCCAAGGCGGGCAGCCAGTTCGCGTGAGCCGGGCAGCGGTTCGCCGGGTTTCAGGCGCCCTGAGCGTATGTCATCGGCGATGGCGCCCGCGAGCTGCAGGAACAGCGGCAGCTCGCGTCCGGGGTCGAGTGCAATGGCAAGATCCCATCGGCGCATGACCGGATTGTAAGCACAACCGGACTAGTGGAAATGTGAGAAGTGGAACTCCCGACCCGGAGCGGCGGGACGCACGCTGTGAGCCCCGCATCACCGTCATGGAGGTTCGTATGCGCTCGCTTTCCTACATCGTCATGGCCGCTCTTTGCACCGTTGCATTACCCATGGCGGCCTGGGGCCAGGCCCACTACAGCGTTTCGCAACTTCCCGCGCTCGGCGGCACGTTCAGCTCAGGCAACAGCATTGATGATCTTGGCCTGGTGAGTGGCGTGTCCAACCTCGCCGGCGACACGCAGGGGCATGCCGCGCTCTGGTTGAACGGTGGCGTTCATGACCTGGGCACGCTCGGCGGGCTCAACAGCGATATCCAGTGGCCCGTGAAGAACAACATCGGCGTGCTTGCGGGCATTGCGCAAACAGGCAAACCCGATCCGCTCGGCGAAAGCTGGAGTTGCTCGGCATTCTTTCCCGCGGCCACCGCCACCAGCAGCACCTGTCTGGGTTTCGTGTGGACGTGGGGCCATATGCGCGCACTGCCTACACTGGGCGGCAACAACGGTTTCGCCGCGGGCGCCAACGATCTCGGGCAGATCACCGGCTGGGCGGAAAACGCCGTGCACGATCCCACCTGCGATACCGTCGACAGTGGCCAGGTGCTGCAGTTTCGCCCCGTGATTTGGGGGCCGGGCGTGAACCAGATCCGTGAACTTCCGCTGGTGAGCGGAGATACCTCGGGTGCTGCCACAGCCATCAACGACCGGGGACAGGCGGTGGGTATTTCCGGCATCTGCGATCAGGCGGTCGGGCGCTTCAGCGCGCGCCACGCGGTGCTGTGGCAGAACGGCAAGGTGACTGATCTGGGTAATCTCGGCGGCGTTGCGTGGCACACGCCGATGGCCATCAACCTGCAAGGCCATGTGGTGGGCTTCTCCAATGTGTCGGCGAGCGATGGCGGCGCTTTGCATGAGCACGCCTTCCTCTGGACGCGCGCCAGCGGCATGCAGGATCTGGGCACGCTTTATCCCGGCGACGCGCATAGCCAGGCAACGGGCATCAATGTGCGTGATCAGGTCGTCGGACTTTCCTGCACGGCGCATTTCGCCAGTTGCCACGCCTTTCTGTGGCAGAACGGCAGGATGACGGATCTCAATACGCTGGCATCGGGATATGACGGCCTGCTCGCGCAAGCGCTGGACATCAACGACCAGGGCGAGATCACCGGTCTTGCGATTGATGCCGCCAGCGGGAATCAGGTGACGTTCGTGGCGAAGCCGACCTACGGCAGAACGAGTTACCGCACGTCCACACAGGTGATTCACAGCATCGCCATGCCTGATGCGATGCGGACGCCACTGCTGCGGCGGCTGAAGCTCGATCAGGTGTCCTCGGTCCCGTAATCGGTCGCGGTTGTCGTAAGGAGACGACACTCCCCAGCGGCCGAAGCGGCGTGGACCCACCAGGGCAGGGGCGATCCCTGCCCTGGCTTCTTGCGCAACGTGGCTTACAGCAGAGGAATCAGCAACAGGGCCACGATATTGATGATCTTGATCAGCGGATTCACCGCCGGACCCGCCGTGTCCTTGTACGGGTCACCCACGGTATCGCCGGTCACTGCAGCCTTGTGCGCATCGGAACCCTTGCCACCGAAATGGTTGTCCTCGATGTACTTCTTGGCGTTGTCCCACGCGCCACCGCCGGTGGTCATGGAGATGGCCACGAACAAGCCAGTGACAATAGTGCCGATCAGCACGCCGCCCAGCGCCTGCGCGCCGGCTTCGACACCGCCGAGCCACTTGAAGCCGAACATCACTACCACTGGCACCAACACTGGCAGCAACGAGGGCACCAGCATTTCCTTGATCGCCGACTTGGTCAGCATGTCCACCGCGCGGGAATAATCCGGCTTGGCGGTGCCCTGCATGATGCCCGGGATATCGCGGAACTGACGGCGTACTTCTTCCACCACCGCACCTGCCGCCCGGCCCACTGCTTCCATCGCCATCGCGCCGAACAGATACGGAATCAGGCCGCCGATGAGCAGGCCGATGATCACGTAATGGTTGGAGAGATCGAAGCGGAAATCGCTGACGTTCAGATGCTGGTTGAGGTTGTGCGTGTAGTCGGCAAACAGCACCAGTGCAGCCAGGCCGGCCGAACCAATCGCATAACCCTTGGTCACCGCCTTGGTGGTATTGCCCACCGCGTCGAGCGGATCGGTGACGTTGCGTACTTCGGGCGGAAGGTCAGCCATTTCGGCAATGCCGCCAGCGTTGTCGGTGATCGGGCCATACGCATCCAATGCCACGATCATGCCGGTCATGCTGAGCATGGCCGTCGCCGCGATGGCGATGCCGTACAGGCCGGCCAATGCGAAGGAGCCCCAGATCGCCGCACACACCGCCAGCACCGGCAACGCCGTGGACTTCATCGACACGCCGATGCCAGCGATGATGTTGGTGGCGTGACCGGTGGTCGAGGACTTCGCCACGTGCTGCACCGGCGCGTACTCGGTGGCGGTGTAGTACTCGGTAATCACCACGATGGCGCCGGTAAGCACCAGACCGATCAGCGCACACCCGTAGACGTGACCTACGCCGTAGGCCGAGTCGGCCATCAACTGGCTGGTGATCGGCCAGAAGGCGATGGCCGCGAGCACCGCTGACACGGCCACACCGGCATACAACGCATTCATGATCTTCGGGCCGCGCGCCTTCACGAAGAAGGTGCCGATGATCGAGGCGATGATCGACGCGCCGCCCAATATCAGCGGAAACAACACGCCGTTGCTGCCGGTCTGCTCGGCCATCACGCCGCCGAGCAGCATGGTGGCAATCAGTGTCACCGCATAGGTTTCAAAAAGGTCGGCCGCCATGCCGGCGCAATCGCCCACGTTGTCGCCCACGTTGTCGGCAATCACCGCCGGGTTACGCGGATCGTCCTCGGGAATGCCCGCTTCCACCTTGCCCACCAGGTCGGCGCCCACGTCGGCACCCTTGGTGAAGATGCCGCCGCCCAGGCGCGCGAAGATCGAGATCAGCGACGAGCCGAACGCCAGGCCCACCAGCGCATGCAGGGCATGCATGGTCTCGTAGCCCATGCGGGTGAGGATCACGTAGTAGCCGGTGACGCCAAACAGCGCCAGGCCGACCACCAGCATGCCGGTGATGGCACCGCCGCGAAACGCCACGTTCAATGCCGCCGCCAGTCCGCTGCGTGCCGCTTCGGCGGTGCGCACGTTGGCGCGTACCGAGACGTTCATGCCGATATAGCCGGTGGCACCGGAAAGGATCGCGCCGATGGCAAAGCCAATCGCCGTGGGCCAGTCCAGTGCAAAGCCGATGATCAGAAAGAGCACGACACCGACGCCGCTGATGGTGGCGTACTGGCGATTGAGATACGCCTTTGCACCCTCCTGGATCGCCGCGGCGATCTCCTGCATGCGTTCGTTGCCCGGTGATTTCGCCAAGATCCAGCGCACCGAGAGCGCGCCATACAGAACCGCCAAGACCGCACACGCCAGCACGATCCACAAGCCAAACTGCTGCAGCATCGGAACCTCCCCATGGGTGGTAACCACATCGTCGGGATCGCCACCGGCACCCCGACACGGCGGCCGCCCTTTGCGGGCGGTCTCGGCGAGTATAGACAGAGGTTGACGACAGTCGTGTTGTGCGACGCAGCGCATGGCTGCGCGAGATCACAAAAAAAGGCGATGCCTGGCGGCATCGCCTCATGGGGCATCCGAACGACCGGTTAGCGGATAACCATGTCCAGAATCATGCTGTCGCCGATCGACACCAGCAGGTAGTTGCCGTCATCGCGCACCCAGCGATAGCCGTACGGCGGCGGCGCCAGGCGGTAGTAGCTGTAGTCGTTCACGATGTACATCGGGCCGTCATAGCGATAGCCACGCTCCCAATGACGAGGGCCACCGTAGTAGTGGCGGTCGCTGTAGTAACGGCGCTCGACCGGTCGGCGACCCCAATAGCCGTCGCCGCGGTGGTCGCGATCGTGCCAGTCGCCACGGTCGTGCCTGTCGCCACGGTCATGCCGATCGCCACGGTCATGCCCGTCGCCGCGGTCATGCCGATCATCGCGATCGTGCCCGCGGTTGTGGTCTCGGCCGTGGTCATTCCACGGATCGGCCAAGGCGGCGCCACTAGCGGCAAGCAGGGACAAGGCCACGAGCACGCTGGACAGGGTTTTCATCGCATCACTCCTCGGTGAGCCGGCCATGTCACCTGGCCGGTAGTCGACTTCATCGTAAAAAGCTGCGTCTGAACGATGAGGATGATTTCCCGGGGTGGACATGAGAGCTTTCAGCTGTCGCTCATTGAGCAAATAACCGGCATTCAGGCAATTGACGGGAGGGGGCATGTTCCTGCGAGTGATGGTGGTGTTCGCCGCATTGGCCGTGCTGTTGTACGGTGGGTTTTGCGCCTATCTGTTCCTGGGGCAACGGCAGCTGGTGTATCACCCGGAGGCGACCTGGCTGGTCAAGCAGTCGCCGGATTTCGAGCTGGCCAGGGACGCCGTCCGGCTGCGCGGCTGGGTGGTGAATCCCGGACAGGCGAAGGCCTTGCTCTATTTCGGCGGCAACGGCGAGCGGGTCGAGGACACGCGCATCGAACTGGCGCAATGGCTGCCCGATCGGACCATCTATCTATTGCCCTATCGCGGCTACGGTTCCAGCGAGGGCGAGCCGACGGAAGCGGCGCTGGTGGCGGATGCGACCGCGCTGTTCGATCAGGTGGCGCCACGGCACACCGCGGTCGCCGTGCTCGGGCGCAGCCTGGGCAGCGGCGTGGCGACCCAGCTGGCAGCGCACCGACCCGTCGAGCGGCTGGTGCTGGTCACCCCGTTCGACAGTCTGGTGCGCGTGGCGGCCGGCTATTACCCGTGGATGCCAGTGAATGCGCTGATGCGCGAGCGCTTTGAATCATGGCGCTACGTGGCTTCCATCCATTGCCCGGTGCTGGTAATTCGCGCCGAGCAGGACGAGATCATTCCCGCTGCGCGCACCGCCGCGCTGGTGCGCGCGTTTTCTCAAGCGCCCGTGCAACAGGTGGTGGCTGATGCCGGGCACAACACGATTCAGGACTACGCGGACTACCGCGTAAGCCTGAGCCGCTTCCTGAAGTGACGCTCAGCGCGCGAACGGCTCAAGCTTGCGTGCCACTGCGGTGTTCTTCAGCGCCACGTACTGCGGCAGGCCATTCCTGCCATAAGGCAGCGGCGCCTCACCCTGGATCAGTGGCGCGAGATAGCGCCGCGCCGCCGCGGTAATGCCGAAGCCATCGCGAGTGAGGAAGCTCGCTGGCATTTTCTTCTCGCGATTGGCGATCTTCGACAGCGGCGCCGGCTCGATCTTCCAGCGATAGGGCGCATCGCTGCCGCGCACGATCACCGGCATCACCGCGTTCATGCCTGCCAGCGCGTACTCGACCGCGGCCTTGCCCACCGCATACGCCTGTTCGGCGTCGGTTTTGGAGGCGAGATGGCGGGCGGAACGCTGCAGGTAGTCGGGCAGGGCCCAGTGATATTTGTAGCCAAGTTTTTCCTTCACCAGTGAAGCGAGCACCGGCGCGACGCCACCAAGCTGGCTGTGGCCGAACGCGTCGCGCGTGCCGGCTTCGGCGAGGAACTGGCCTTCTGCATTTCGAATGCCTTCGGAAGCGACCACGGTGCACCAGCCCACGCGCTCTACCGTGGCTTTCACCCTGGCGAGAAACGCGGCTTCATCGAATACGCGCTCGGGGAACAGGATGATATGCGGCGGCGCATCGGCACCTTCGCCGGCAAGGCCGGATGCCGCGGCGATCCAGCCGGCATGGCGGCCCATCACTTCCAGGATGAACACCTTGGTCGATGTGTCGGCCATCGAGGCAACATCGAGGCTTGCCTCAAGCGTGGACACGGCAATGTATTTCGCCACCGAACCGAAACCGGGGCAGCAGTCGGTGACGGCCAGGTCGTTATCCACCGTCTTGGGTACGCCGATGCAGCGGATGTCGTAACCCATCGCCTTGCCGAGCTGGGAAATCTTGAGCGCCGTGTCCGCCGAATCGTTACCGCCGTTGTAGAGAAACCAGCGGATGTCGTGCGCGCGGAACACGTCGATCAAGCGCTCGTATTCGGCGCGGTTCGCTTCCAGCGACTTGAGCTTGTAGCGGCACGAGCCAAACGCGCCGCCAGGCGTGTGGCGCAGCGCCGTGATGGCAGCCTTCGATTCCTTCGAGGTATCGATCAATTCCTCACGCAGGGCACCGAGGATGCCGTTGTGCGCCGCATACACGGATACACCTTTGGCACGCGCCGCCTCGATCACTCCGGCGGCGGTGGCATTGATGACGGCGGTGACGCCGCCGGATTGGGCGTAGAGCAAACGACCGGCGGGCTTGGATATCGACTTCATGAGGATCAATCCGGTAGGGCGAGGTTGCCGTTCTCATCAAACACGAAGTACGGGTTGAAAGCGAACTCCCACAGATGGCCATCGGGGTCGGCGATGTAGCCGGAGTATCCGCCCCAGAACACCTCCTGCGGCGGCTTGACCGCGCGTGCGCCGGCCGCAACGGACGCGGCGAACCATGCGTCCACTTCTTCCCTGGCGCGGGCATTGCGCGCCAGCGTCACGGCGGCGAAACCGGCAGGGTGGTCCTCGGCCAGCGCTTCTTCTGCCAGCGCAGCGCGGCCGTAGAGCGCCAGTACGCCCGCGCCGCCCTTCAGGAAAACGATGTTCTCGTTGCTGACCGAGGACGCCTTCCAGCCCTGTGCCTCGTAGAAGCGCCGGGAGCGCGACAGGTCGCTTACGCCGAGCGTGACAATGTGAATTCGTGGTGCCGTCATGGCCGTTTTCCTCCGCTGGGTGGTGCGCTGGAGCTTAATCTGGACCATTGCCGATGTTTCTGTGGCAATGAAGTGTCACGGGTAACTCGTTTCATAACAGGCACTTGGCGAATCGCGGCCGCCAGTCTCGTTTGACGGCACCGGCCGCAGAAGCTAATTTGAACGCTAATTTTCTTGCATCCATGGGCCCGCAGCGTGCGGTGACCCAGGGATACCTTGGAGCACTATGCGACTCGTCCTACTCGGTCCGCCCGGTTCGGGCAAAGGCACCCAGGCTGCGCGTCTGAAGGTGGATCTCGGCATCCCGCACATCTCCACCGGCGACATGTTGCGCGCGGCGGTGGCGGCTGGCACGCCGACGGGCCTGAAGGCGAAGGCCGTGATGGACGCCGGCAAGCTGGTGTCCGACGACATCCTGCTGGCCATGCTCGAAGAGCGCCTGTCTCAGGACGACGTGAAGAACGGCTTCATTTTGGACGGCTACCCGCGCAACCTGGCCCAGGCCGATGCGCTGGACCACCTGCTGGTCAAGATTGGCCAGCCGCTGGACGCCGTGATCAAGCTTGACGTGCAGAACGAAGTGATCATCGGCCGCTGCGAGATCCGCTTCGCCGCCGAGCATCGCAAGGACGACGACCCGGTGGTGGTTCGCGACCGCCTGAAGGTCTACGCCGAGCAGACCGCGCCGGTGGCTGATTTCTTCGCCCGTCGCGGCAAGCTGCAGGTCGTGGACGGCGTGGGTGAGCTCGACGAGGTCACCGCGCGCGTCAAGCGTGCGTTGCAGGTCGAATCGGCCGCCGCCAACGGCTGACACTCCGGGCCGCCGCAAGGCGGCCCGATGTTTTCCAGGGTCGCGACCCGAGTGGTCGCACCCTCAAGACTCCAGCAAACAGGTCAAGCATGCGTCTGCACATTCTCGGCATCTGCGGCACCTTCATGGGCGGCGTCGCTGCACTCGCGCGTGAGCTCGGGCTCACCGTCGAAGGTTCGGACGCCAACGTCTACCCGCCGATGAGCACCCAGCTGGAGTCACTCGGCATCCGGCTGATGGACGGCTACAAGGCTCAGTACCTGAAGCCTGCGCCGGACCTCGTGGTGGTCGGCAACGCGATGACGCGCGGCAACCCCGCCGTGGAATACATGCTCGACGAGCAGCTGCGTTACATCTCCGGCCCACAGTGGCTGGGCGAAACGCTGCTGCCGGAACGCGAGGTGCTGGCGGTGGCCGGCACACACGGCAAGACCACCACCACCAGCCTGCTGGCACATCTGCTTGAAAGCGCCGGGCTCGCACCAGGTTTCCTGATCGGCGGCGTACCAGGCAACTTCGACGTGTCCGCTCGCGTGGGCAGCGGCAAGCCGTTCGTGATCGAAGCGGACGAGTACGACAGCGCCTTCTTCGACAAGCGCTCGAAGTTCGTGCACTACCGCCCGCGCATCGCCATCCTCAACAACCTCGAATACGACCACGCGGACATCTTCCCCGACGTGGTGGCGATCCAGCGCCAGTTCCATCACCTGGTGCGTACCGTGCCGGGCAACGGACGGCTGGTCGTCAACGCGCACGATCACCATCTGGCCGAAGTGCTGGCCATGGGTTGCTGGACACCGGTGGATACCTTTGGCATCGGCCAGGGCGACTGGCAGGCTGAACTGCTCACTGCCGACGGCTCCGGTTTTGCCGTGCGTTGCCGGGGTGAACTGGTGGGTGAGGTGCACTGGCCGTTGCTTGGCAATCACAGCGTGATGAACGCACTGGCGGCACTGGCCGCCGCGACAGCGGCGGGTGCGGACCCGCGTGCGCTGCTGCCGGCCTTCTCCACCTTCCAGAGCGTGAAGCGCCGCATGGAAGTGGTGGGCGACGTCCATGGCGTGCGCGTATACGACGACTTCGCCCATCACCCCACCGCTATCGCCACGACGCTGGCGGGTCTGCGCGCGAAGGTGGGCTCATCGCGCATCGTGGTCGCTCTCGAGCCGCGCTCCAATTCAATGCGACTGGGCGCGCATGCCGAAGCGCTGGCGCCTTCGTTGGCCGATGCCGATGCGGTGGTGTTCCTGCATCGTCCCGAATTGTCGTGGGATGCGAGCCGCGTCACCGGTGCGTTGAATGGACGCGGCAGCACAGTGCCCACGGTCGATGCGCTGATCGCGACGTTGCGTCAGCAAGCACGAGAGGGCGACCATGTGGTGTTCATGTCCAATGGTGGCTTCGAAGGTGCGCCTAAGCGCTTCGTAGAAGCGCTCCATCAATAACTCGCACTTCGCATTCGCATCTTCTCCCTTTTGGGGAGAGGATTGAGGTGAGCCACCTTCAGGTGGCTTATCCGGACCTTCTCCCCGAGGGGAGAAGGAGAAAAGCGGCATCGCTCATTCGCTAGACTTTCCCACCATGGCGGCCAAGACGCATCACATCGAGCTTCCGCTGTTTCCGCTGGGCACGGTGCTGTACCCCGGCGGCCAGCTGCCGTTGCGCATCTTCGAGCCACGCTATCTGGACATGGTGCGCGATTGCGCGCGCACTGGCAGCCCGTTCGGCGTGTGCCTGATCCTGGAGGGTGCCGAAGTCGGTGCGCCCGCCTTGCCGGCAGCCGTGGGCACACTGGCGCGCATCGTCGATTTCCATAACCGCGAGGACGGCCTGCTGGGCATCCTCATCGAGGGTGGCGAGCGCTTTCGCGTGGCGCGTACGCGTGTGCGTTCCGATGGCCTGGTACGTGGTGATGTCGAGCTGTGGCCCGTGGAATCCGCGCAGGAAGTGCCCGTGGAGCTGGCCTTGCTGCCATCGATTCTGGAGCGTCTGATCGAGACCATGGCGCCGCAGTGGCGGCACGCACCGCGACAACTCTATGACGATGCGGGTTGGGTAGGTTTCCGGCTTGCCGAACTGCTGCCGCTGCAGCCGGATGAACGGCAACGCATGCTCGAACTTACCGATCCCGTGCGTCGTCTGGAGGAGTTGCGCGATATCCTGCCGCGCTTTCAGCGTGCCTAGCGGCGCGCCGCTCTCGCATCCTGTCGATGCTGCTCCTGGGACGTAGGCTTTTCGCGCACTGGGTGCGCTCCTACACTGGACCCTCTTCAATCGAGGCAGACATCCATGAGCAGCCTGGTGGGCAAGACCCTCTTCATCACCGGTGCCTCGCGTGGCATCGGCCTGGCCATTGCACTGCGCGCTGCGCGTGATGGCGCCAATATCGCGATCGCTGCCAAGAGCAGCGTGCCCAATCCCAAATTGCCGGGCACCATCCACAGTGCGGCGGCGGAGATCGAAGCGGCCGGTGGCAAGGCGCTGCCGATCAAGTGCGATATCCGCGAAGAAGAGGAGGTGCAGGCGGCTGTAGCCGCCACGGTGGAAGCGTTCGGCGGCATCGACATTCTGGTCAACAATGCCAGCGCGATCTGGTTGGCCGGCGCGCTCGATACGCCGATGAAGCGTTTCGACCTGATGCAGGAGGTCAACGCGCGTGGCAGTTTTCTATGTGCCCAGGTCTGCATGCCGCATCTGTTGAAGTCGACCAACCCGCACATCCTCACGCTGGCGCCGCCACCCTCGCTCGATCCCAAATGGTGGGCGCCGCACACCGGCTACACGCTGGCCAAGATGGGCATGAGTCTGGTGACGCTGGGTCTGGCGGGTGAATTCGGGCCGAAGGGCGTGGCTGTGAATGCCTTGTGGCCGCGCACGATCATCGCCACCGATGCGCTCAACATGATTCCGGGCATACCGCTTGAGCGCTGCCGCAAGCCGTCCATCGTGGCCGACGCCGCACACGCGGTGCTCACGAGGCCGGCCACGGGTTTCGCGGGTCACTTCCTGATCGATGAGGACGTGCTGCGCGAAGCGGGCATCACCGACCTGTCGCCCTACGCGATGGATCCGACCAAGCCGCTGTTGCCCGACCTGTTCCTGGATTGACGGTTATGAACTGCCCGTTCTGCGCCATCGTGGCAGGTCAGCGAAGTGCGAGCGTGATTGCGCAGACCCGGAACGCGCTGGCGTTCCTCGACCAGCGCCAGGCTGTGCCCGGTCATGTGCTGGTGGTGCCGCGTACGCATGTCGAGGACATCTACGCGATAGACGCCGTCGTGGCGGGCGAGGTGATGCAGCTGGCTGTGCGCGTGGCGCAGGCGTTGCGCGCGGTGTTCCATCCGCCTGGCCTCAATCTTTGGCAATCCAACGGCGCGGCGGGCGGGCAGGAGGTAGCGCACTTTCACCTGCACGTGCAGCCGCGCGAGGTTGGCGACGGCTTGTTGCGCGTGTATCCGCACGGCGCGCCGGCACCCGTGTCGCGCGACACGCTGGAGAGCACGGCCGAGCGCATCCGGCTGGCCATTTCCCCTGAAGGCGCATCCCCGACGCCACGGAGCACACCATGAAATACCTCCACACCATGATCCGCATCCGCGATCTCGATGCGAGCCTGCGCTTCTTCTGTGAAGGTCTGGGTTTGAAGGAAAGCCGCCGCATGGAGAACGCGGCCGGCAAGTTCACCTTGATCTTCCTGTCGGCGCCCAAGACGCCGGATGCCGAAATCGAGCTGACCTACAACTGGGGCTCCACCGAGGATTACGGCGGCGCGCGCAACTTCGGCCACCTGGCTTTCCAGGTCGACGACATCTACGCCACCTGCGCACACCTGCAGTCGATGGGCTACACCATCAACCGGCCGCCCCGCGACGGCCACATGGCGTTCGTGCGTTCTCCGGACCTGATATCGGTCGAGCTGCTGCAGAACGGCCACCTGCCGCCGCAGGAACCGTGGGCATCGATGCCCAATACCGGGGTCTGGTAAGCCGGCGATGCCTGGCATTCCCACTGTCGCGAGGCTTGCGCTGCGTGGGCGCCACAAGCTGTCAAGGGAATAGCCCTAGGCCATTGGTGTTAGCTCGCCACCCGGCCTCCGGCTTCCGTTCGACGGTTCTGCACCATTTGTGGGGTGACTGTTGCTACCAGAGTTGTATATTGTGTGACGCATATCACATTTCTGCAGCAGTCGCGGGTTAGCTTGGCGCGACGGGCGTGGTAACCGGGGGGTAGCCAGCAAGTTGGGCTGCGACCTGCCGAAACCTGTGACCCTTATAGGGGAAGGGGAGGGAGCCATGGCTGTTATGAGGGAGGAAGCCAGACGATGCGTTGTCTGGTTTGGGCAGCCTGCCGGTGAGGAACGGGCTGGCTTGGCTAGGGCAGGGTGGATCATCCGCGTGGCGGACGCCGGCACTCAGGGCGGCGTCGGCATGCGCAACAACGATACGGTGGTGGCGCTGGCCGACCTGCGGCACGGCGACCCTGCCTCCATGCAGGCCATGGCGCTGCTCATGGCCGATCATCCGTGGTTACCTTGGGTGGCGTTGGTCCCGCCCGAGATGCCGGTGCATGAGCCGCTGATCGACCGCGTTCTCGAAGCGAGCATCGAATATTTCTCCACGCCGGTGGACGTCGACCGGCTGGTGGAAGCCTTGGGGCGCATCGGCGGTGACCAGCCGCCCGTGGCCGAGCCAAGCGACATCGGCGTGACCGGGCGCAGTGCGGCCATCGGCTCCGTGGTGGCCAGCATTCGCAAGTACGCACCGGTGGAATTGCCGGTGCTGATTACCGGCGAAACCGGTACCGGCAAGGAAGTGGCCGCGCGTGCGCTGCATGGGCTGTCCGCCCGCACCGAGCGCCCGTTCGCGGCGATCAACTGCGGTGCGTTGCCGCCCAACCTGGTGCAGTCCGAGTTGTTCGGTCACGAGCGCGGCGCCTTTACGGGAGCCAATGCACGTCGCATCGGCCATTTCGAAACCGCTGCGGGTGGCACCGTGTTTCTGGACGAAGTGGGCGACCTGCCGCTGGACGCACAAACCAGCGTGCTGCGTTTCCTGCAGGAGGGCACGCTCGAGCGCGTGGGCAGCAGCCAGTTGATCAAGCTGGACGTGCGCGTGCTCGCCGCCACGCACGTGGATCTGGAGAAAGCCGTCGAACAGGGACGTTTCCGCGAGGACCTGTACTACCGGCTCAATGTGCTGCGCTTGCGCATGCCTGCGTTGCGTGAGCGTGAGGATGACGTGGTGTTGCTGGCGCAGAAATTCCTGGACGCTTTTCGCGAACAGCATCCCAGCCAGGCCCGCGCTTTCAGCGCCAGCGCGCGTCGCGCCATGCTCGACTTCGCGTGGCCCGGCAATGTCCGCGAGCTGCTCAATCGCGTACAGCGTGCCGCCGTGGTGGCCGAGGATGCATTGATCAGCGTGAGAGACCTGGACTTGGCTGACATGCTCACCAAGCAGGCGTCGCGCTCCAGTCTCGGCAGCACCCGCGTCGCAGCAGAACGCGACGCGGTGATGGCCTGCCTGCGTGAAAGCCGTTTCAACGTCAGCGAGTGTGCGCGTCGGCTCAAGGTGTCGCGCGTGACGATCTACAGGCTATGCAAGAAGCACCAGCTCGCGCTCGATGAGTTGCGCTGATTAGACGTCCAAACGCGCGCCCGATCGAGCGCATACATCAGGAAACGTTTGGCGAGCCGTTCGTCATTCCCGCGAGAGCCGGGTTTTCAACAGCTTTTCAACAGCCGAAGGGCTGATCATCCTGCGCTTTCCGTGACCAGCAACAGCGAAGCGCCCGGGCTTGCGCCGGGCGGCCTTTGGTCTGGATGTGAACGCCAATCACGCGAAAGCAGGATGAGCGGCGGATGCTCGCTCTTGCATGGCTGGCTGAGCGCCCACCCAGCCACTTGACTGCAAGCACCCGCCGCTCACCCCGCACGTCGCAAGGCACAGCTTCTTTGCCGATGAAGAGGAAGGCCCCCGGCCCGCAGGGGTCGGGCCGGGGGCTTCCATTGGTGCCCCGGCCACAGGGGTTGCCGGGTTACCGCCCTCGCTACCGCCTTGCGGCGGAATTCTGTTCGGACCATTTGTCCATGTGTCCGTCTACGTAAGTAGCTGGAAGAGGAGGTTTCCGTTGCCAGCTGCGATGTTCGCCCCGACTTTGCCCTGGACCACCCAGTGGCGTCGCCTATCCGCCGCCGTGGTTATCCCTGCCACGGTGTTCGGTGCGTTGTCGCAGCTGGCCCCTCCCCCTTCCCGCCTGTACGTCAATAACGGAGCAAGCGCCGTGCCAACATCTCTTAGTGGCCCAATGGTGCGGTTTGCCGGGCCAACGCGGGCGGCACGCAGTCGCCACGGCGTGTTGCTGCCGTTACATCAAGGCCGTCTCGGGGATGCCCGAATGCCCGCCAAGGCGCGCTGCTATGCGGTTTCTTCGATGTTGTAACGCCTCGGTCACAGCGCACAGCCGAAGTTGACACCTGAAGGCCCTGTACGTGGACTCGCGCCCGCTGCCGTGCAAACCCGAGGCTCAGGGCTTACGATGCGTGGCGCGCCGCACCAGGCTTGCGACGCCTCCCCACACCCGTCACCAACCCCTGAGATGGCGCCGTCCCTCCGGACGATGCCCGGAGTACGACATGCACGCGCAAGACCCGTCCGCCCAGTCCCTGATCGAACTCGGCAAGCGTTACTGGCTGCCGGTATATCGACCGCGCGATGTGGTGCTGGACCACGGCAAAGGTGCACGCGTGTGGGATACGCAGGGTCGCGAGTACATCGATCTGGGCGCCGGCATCGCGGTGAATGCGCTTGGCCATCAGGACCCGGACCTGCTCGAGGCGCTCACCACCCAGGCGCACAAGCTGTGGCACACCAGCAACGTGTTCTACAGCGAGCCGCCGCTACGTCTGGCCGAGGAATTGGTGGAAGCCGCGGGCTTTGCCGAGCGCGTGTTCCTTTGCAACTCCGGCACCGAGGCCAATGAGGCCGCGATCAAGCTGGTGCGCAAGTGGGCGGCTTCGCAGGGGCGCGAGGCGGCCAAGCGCGTCATCGTCACCTTCCGTGGTTCGTTCCATGGCCGCACGCTGGCCGCCATCACGGCCACAGCGCAGCCGAAGTACCAGGAAGGCTACGAGCCGCTGCCCGGTGGCTTCCGCTATCTCGACTTCAACGACGTCGCCGCGCTTGAAGAGGCCTTCTCACACGGTGATGTTGCCGCGGTGATGCTCGAACCGGTGCAGGGCGAGGGCGGCGTGCTGCCGGCCGCGCCGGGTTTCATCAAGCGTGTGCGCGAACTGTGTGACCGGTACGGTGCGCTGCTGGTGCTCGATGAAATCCAGTGCGGCATGGGCCGCACGGGTACCTTGTTCGCTCACGTGCAGGATGAGGCGACACCCGACATCGTGACCCTCGCCAAGGCGCTGGGCTGCGGTTTTCCCATCGGCGCCATGCTGGTTGGCCCCAAGGTGGCCGAGACGATGCAGTTCGGCGCGCACGGCACCACCTTCGGCGGCAACCCGCTGGCGGCGGCGGTCGCGCGCGTGGCGCTGCGCAAGCTGTCGTCGCCCGAACTGCTGGCCAACGTGCAACGCCAGTCGCAGGCACTGCGCGATGGCCTCGCTCGCATCAACGCATCGCTCGACTTGTTCGATGAAGTGCGTGGTCGCGGCCTGATGCTGGGCGCGGTGCTGAAGGAAGCCCATAAGGGCAAGGCTGGAGCCATTCTCGACCAGGCTGCGGCCCATGGCCTGCTGGTGCTGCAGGCAGGCCCGGACGTGCTGCGCTTCGTGCCGCCGCTCAACCTTTCCGACGCCGATCTTGCCGAAGGCCTTGCGCGCCTGGAGGCAGCACTGCGCGCCTATCTGGCGACGTAAGCCTGCCGTCTCTTCAACCGGAAGCTTCGGGGGCTGACAGCGGCGCGCCACAGCCACGGCAGTAGCGCGCATCGGGCTGATGGCCCTGTAAATGGCAGCCGGGGCAGGCGGCATGCTCGCGTGCATCGCGCATGCCCGCTGCCAGTTCTGCCGCAAAGATGCCGGTGGGCACGGCAATGATGCTGTAGCCCACCAGCATGATCAGCGTGGTGAGTATCTGTCCCAGCGTGGTGTGCGGCGTGATATCGCCAAAGCCCACCGTGGTCATCGTCACCACTGCCCAGTACATCGCGCGGGGAATGCTGCTGAAGCCGTTCTCGGGCCCTTCGACCAGGTACATCAGCGCACCGAAGATCAGCACCAGGGTCAGGATGGTGCTCATGAAAATGAAAATTTTCCTGCGAGAACGCACGAGGGTGGACCACAGCATGTCCGCCTCACCCACGTAGCGTGTCATCTTCAGTACGCGGAAGATGCGCAGGATGCGCATCGCGCGAATCACCAGCAGGTACTGGCTGCCTGTGATGAACACGCTAAGGTAGGTTGGCAGCACCGCCAGTATGTCGATCACGCCGAAGAAGCTCAGCGCGTAGTGTCGCGGCCGCGCGACCACCAGCAGGCGCATCACGTATTCCAGCGTGAAGATCACCGTGAAGACCCACTCAAGCACATAGAACGCGCGGGCGAACCGCGTGTGCAGATCTTCCACCGTATCGAGCATCGTAACGACGATGCTCGAAAGGATCACGATGATCAGGACAAGATCAAACAGGCGCCCCGGTGCATCGTCATGGCCGAAGATGATGTGGAACCAGCGCGCTCGCCAGCCGGTGCTGGTGGCCGGAGCGACGGCGGCATCGAAGGGGAACGGCTGCTGCTTGCTCATGCGAGTGATTCCGTTCGCGCGGTGCGTGCAGCATAGCGCCGCCCTGTCCTTCAGCGCCGGGTGCTCGCATGATCGGGCACCCGGCTTTCACATGGCGGCTCAACCAGCGCGAGCAACACGCATGGCGGTACGAGCCGCCTCCAGCGTATCGGCGATGTC
Organism: Dyella sp. OK584; assembly: GCF_057787755.1. Lineage (NCBI taxonomy): Bacteria > Pseudomonadati > Pseudomonadota > Gammaproteobacteria > Lysobacterales > Rhodanobacteraceae > Dyella > Dyella sp. OK584. The sequence continues at coordinate 537,543 of NZ_CM173542.1, read as the reverse complement.
CTGTTCGGTATGCGCGCTGGAAACGAAGCCTGCTTCGAAGGCGGACGGTGCGAGATAGACGCCGCGCTCCAGCATGCCGTGGAAGAAACGGTTGAACATCGCGGTATCCGCGGCCGTGGCCTGCGCATAGCTCTCCACCTTCTCGCCGGTGAAGAACAGGCCAAACATGCCGCCCACACGATTCGTGCTGAACGGCAAGCCTTCACCGTCGGCAATGGCCTGCAGGCCATCACTGAGCAGCCGCGTGCGTGCCGCGAGTTGATCGTAGAAGCCAGGTGCCTGGATCAGCTCCAGCATGGCCAGGCCAGCGGCCATCGCCACCGGATTTCCCGACAACGTGCCGGCCTGGTAGATCGGGCCGGACGGTGCGATCTGTTGCATGAGGTCGCGACGACCGCCGTACGCGCCTACCGGCATGCCGCCGCCAATGATCTTGCCGAAGGTGGAGAGGTCCGGCGTGACGCCGTAGTAGGCCTGTGCGCCGCCCAGCGCGACACGAAAGCCAGTCATCACCTCGTCGAAGATCAGCAACGCGCCGTGCTTCGTGCACAGCTCACGCAGATGATGCAGATAGCCTTCCTTCGGCGGAATGCAATTCATGTTGCCGGCCACCGGCTCGATGATCAGACCGGCGATATCGTGACCGCGCTCATCGAACAGGCGCTCAGCGGCCTCCAGGTCGTTATAGGTCAGCGTCAGCGTGAGGTCGGCATTGGCCTTGGGCACGCCCGGTGATGTCGGCACGCCAAAGGTGAGCGCGCCAGATCCGGCCTTCACCAGGAAGCTGTCGCCGTGGCCGTGATAGCAACCCTCGAACTTCACGATCAAATTGCGGCCGGTGGCGCCACGCGCGAGGCGGATCGCCGACATGGTGGCCTCGGTGCCCGAGTTGACCATGCGCACCATGTCCATCGAAGGGATCAGTCGCGTGATCGTTTCGGCCATGGTGACTTCGGCCGGGCAGGGCGTGCCATAGGAAAGGCCATTCTTCACCGCGCGCTCCACCGCCTCACGCACGTGCGGGTGGTTGTGGCCCACGATCATTGGCCCCCACGAGCCCACGTAATCGATATAGCGCTTGCCTTCCACGTCCCACAGATAGGCGCCATCCGCCCGCTCCGTGAAGAACGGCTCGCCTCCCACTGACTTGAAAGCGCGCACCGGCGAGTTCACGCCGCCGGGCATCAGCTGCTGTGCGCGTTGGAAAAGTTCGTGGTTGGTGGTCATCGTGAAGGTCTCAGTGCGAAGTGAAGAGTTGGACGAAGCGTGCCGCGGCGCCGCGCACATCCGGATCGCCGAATACGGCTGAAATCACTGCCAGGTAGTCCGCGCCGGCATCGATCAAGGGTTGTGCATTGTCCGGCGTGATGCCGCCGATCGCCACCCGCGGCAATCCCAGCTTGGCGGTCTGCTGTAGAAGGTCGAAGGAGGCGCGTCGAGCATGCGGCTTGGTGGGCGACGGGAAAAACGCACCAAAGGCGAGATAGTCGGCGCCGGCGGCGGCCAATTGCCGCGCCCGTTCGGCCGAGTCATAGCAAGACACGCCGATGACCGCATCTGGCCCCAGTACGGCGCGCGCTGCGGCGATATCGCCGTCGTCCTCGCCCAGATGGACGCCAGCCGCTCCCGCGGCCTGGGCAAGCATCACGTCGTCATTGACGATCATCGGCACACCGCGCGCGGCGCACAGTGCCCGGATGGCTCGCGCTTCAGTAAGGCGGCGGGTGTGATCGGTGGTCTTGTCCCGGTATTGCAGCAACCTGGCGCCGCCGGCAAGCGACAACGCCACCACCTCAAGCAGGTTGGGGCGCGGGCCATCGGTAATCACATAGAGGCCACGCCCCCGGAGTCTTGCGTGCATCGGTTCAATCCTGAAAAGAAGCCGCCATACGCTTTCGCATCGGCGGGGGAGTTGCGAGAATGCGCCTCTTATTCTCCATATCAAGCAGTTCAGCGATGAATCAAAGCACTAACGAAACCGGCACCCTGCGCAAATGGATGTGTGTCGTTTGCGGCTTCATCTATGACGAAGCGCTGGGCGTGCCCGAAGAGGGCATCGAGCCCGGCACACGCTGGGCTGACGTGCCCGATACCTGGACCTGCCCGGACTGTGGCGCAACCAAGGACGATTTCGAGATGATCGAAATCGACTGATTTCGCTCTCCGCGTTGCCCTCAAACGGCCCGATTCCGTCATCGTACGGACCGGACCGTTTGCTTAGATGCTCCCGCACGCCGGAAAAAGGCGCGCATTAAAGCAGGAGCAACACCATGCAGCAGTTCATTCCGTTCGAAGACGACTGGGACGCCCTGGAAAATCTGCGTCCCGAATCGCTCATTCCCTATCATGTGGGCGTCCCGTGCCGGCACGACCTCGCCCCGGCTCACTGTACTGGCCCGAGCGTCCCTTCAATAGCCAGCTCATCGCCCACCGTCACTCCGATCCGCGCGGCGGCGCCCTCCGGGAGCTCCAGTACGTAGCGCGCAGGCCGGCTGCTCGGATGGCTAGGGCAGGTATCCGCCTTGCACGGAGGCACATTGGGCTGCACCGAGACCAGCTTGCGACTGCCATCGAAGTACAGGATATCCAGCGGAATAAGCGTGTTCTTCATCCAGAACCAGCGCTGATCATCGTTGGGAAGCACAAACAGCATGCTGTGATCCGCGGCCAGTTCGGTACGCATCATCAGGCCACGTTCCCGACTCGCGTCATTGGTTGCAAATTCCGTGGTGAAACGTTGGCCATGTAGCCGCACGGCCGGCGCGTCGTGCATAGCGGCACCGGAAGCAGTACTAGCGAAGGCAAACAGCAAGGGCACAAGCAATCGTTTCATCGTTGTGTAGGCGCGGTTTGGACCAGTGCGCGCGAGTGTTGCGGTGCGCACGATTGTCATCGCGATGAAAAAAAGTCGTATGCACCCCTTCCCAGACCTGCGGAGGGGCGCTATTATTTTCCTCCCCCGTCGAGACGCTCTCCGATGAGGGGTTCCACGAAAACCCGGCAGCAAAAGATGTTTCGCTGAAGGTGTTGACGGACAGGGAAAACGATGTAAGATGAGCGGCTCACTCGGAACGAAATGTTCCGGCGCGAAATCCGAAAGGAGTCGCAAGTGATTGAGATCTTTGACAGTGTGCGCAGGTGACTTGTGTGGGCGTCTTGCGGTGGATGAGAAATTGTCCATATATGCAAGCGTCTAACCTAAGAGTCAATTCAAAAGCTTGACGTTTTATGGTTAGGACTAACGCTTCAGAAAGATAGACGGTCTTCGGACTGTCGAAAACTTAAGTGAAGAGTTTGATCCTGGCTCAGATTGAACGCTGGCGGCATGCCTAACACATGCAAGTCGAACGGCAGCACAGCAGTAGCAATACTGTGGGTGGCGAGTGGCGGACGGGTGAGTAATGCATCGGGATCTACCTAAACGTGGGGGATAACGTAGGGAAACTTACGCTAATACCGCATACGTCCTAAGGGAGAAAGCGGGGGATCGAAAGACCTCGCGCGGTTAGACGAACCGATGTTCGATTAGCTAGTTGGTAGGGTAAAGGCCTACCAAGGCGACGATCGATAGCTGGTCTGAGAGGATGATCAGCCACACTGGAACTGAGACACGGTCCAGACTCCTACGGGAGGCAGCAGTGGGGAATATTGGACAATGGGCGCAAGCCTGATCCAGCAATGCCGCGTGTGTGAAGAAGGCCTTCGGGTTGTAAAGCACTTTTATCAGGAGCGAAATGCCATTGGCTAATACCCGGTGGAGCTGACGGTACCTGAGGAATAAGCACCGGCTAACTTCGTGCCAGCAGCCGCGGTAATACGAAGGGTGCAAGCGTTAATCGGAATTACTGGGCGTAAAGCGTGCGTAGGCGGTGAGTTAAGTCTGTTGTGAAATCCCCGGGCTCAACCTGGGAATGGCAATGGATACTGGCTCGCTAGAGTGTGATAGAGGATGGTGGAATTCCCGGTGTAGCGGTGAAATGCGTAGAGATCGGGAGGAACATCAGTGGCGAAGGCGGCCATCTGGATCAACACTGACGCTGAGGCACGAAAGCGTGGGGAGCAAACAGGATTAGATACCCTGGTAGTCCACGCCCTAAACGATGCGAACTGGATGTTGGTCTCAACTCGGAGATCAGTGTCGAAGCTAACGCGTTAAGTTCGCCGCCTGGGGAGTACGGTCGCAAGACTGAAACTCAAAGGAATTGACGGGGGCCCGCACAAGCGGTGGAGTATGTGGTTTAATTCGATGCAACGCGAAGAACCTTACCTGGCCTTGACATGTCTGGAATCCTGCAGAGATGCGGGAGTGCCTTCGGGAACCAGAACACAGGTGCTGCATGGCTGTCGTCAGCTCGTGTCGTGAGATGTTGGGTTAAGTCCCGCAACGAGCGCAACCCTTGTCCTTAGTTGCCAGCACGTAATGGTGGGAACTCTAAGGAGACTGCCGGTGACAAACCGGAGGAAGGTGGGGATGACGTCAAGTCATCATGGCCCTTACGGCCAGGGCTACACACGTACTACAATGGTCGGTACAGAGGGTTGCAATACCGCGAGGTGGAGCCAATCCCAGAAAGCCGATCCCAGTCCGGATCGAAGTCTGCAACTCGACTTCGTGAAGTCGGAATCGCTAGTAATCGCAGATCAGCTATGCTGCGGTGAATACGTTCCCGGGCCTTGTACACACCGCCCGTCACACCATGGGAGTGAGTTGCTCCAGAAGCCGTTAGTCTAACCGCAAGGGGGACGACGACCACGGAGTGGTTCATGACTGGGGTGAAGTCGTAACAAGGTAGCCGTATCGGAAGGTGCGGCTGGATCACCTCCTTTCGAGAACGACAACTCCATTCCCGCAAGACGTCCACACAAGACACCTGCACTTTATTTCACGCGAAGTGATTGCTTCACGCGACATCCGTGTCGCGAAGAGCAAAACCGGCCATCCCTGGCTGGACTCCTCACGAAAACACTCGCTCTGATGATCATCGTCAGCGGCGTGTTGTTTTTTTTGAGAGAGGCACAAAGGTTCCCGGGTCTGTAGCTCAGGTGGTTAGAGCGCACCCCTGATAAGGGTGAGGCCGGTGGTTCGAGTCCTCCCAGACCCACCACCAAATCACTTGGGGCCATAGCTCAGCTGGGAGAGCACCTGCTTTGCAAGCAGGGGGTCGTCAGTTCGATCCTGACTGGCTCCACCATTTGGTGACACGACGTGAAATGAAGGCAGCGCACACAAAAGATTTAGAAACGAGACGGCACTGTGGCCGTTCTTGTGTTCTTTGAAAATGTAAACGAGTGACAAGTGTCTTGGTTCGAAACCGAATCGAGATGTGTCGTTGAGGCAAATAAGCGAATGCGTTGTTTGGCATGATCCTGAAAGGGATCGGCCCCGAGGCGACTTGGGGTTATATGGTCAAGCGACTAAGCGTATACGGTGGATGCCTTGGCAGTCAGAGGCGATGAAGGACGTGGCAGCCTGCGAAAAGTGTCGGGGAGCTGGCAACAAGCTTTGATCCGGCAATGTCCGAATGGGGAAACCCACTCCGCAAGGAGTACTGCATGGTGAATACATAGCCATGCAGAGCGAACCCGGGGAACTGAAATATCTAAGTACCCGGAGGAAAAGAAATCAACCGAGATTCCGTCAGTAGCGACGAGCGAACGCGGACTAGCCCAAAAGCATCATGTGTTTTAGCCGAACGGTTTGGAAAGGCCGGCCATAGCGGGTGATAGCCCCGTAGGCGAAAGGGCATGTGGTGTGAAATTGAGTAAGGCGGGGCACGAGAAACCCTGTCTGAACATGGGGGGACCATCCTCCAAGGCTAAATACTCCTGACTGACCGATAGCGAACAAGTACCGTGAGGGAAAGGCGAAAAGAACCCCGGAGAGGGGAGTGAAATAGATCCTGAAACCGTATACGTACAAGCAGTGGAAGCCCGCAAGGGTGACTGCGTACCTTTTGTATAATGGGTCAGCGACTTACTGTCAGTGGCAAGCTTAACCGTATAGGGGAGGCGAAGGGAAACCGAGTCTGAATAGGGCGCATAGTCTCTGGCAGTAGACCCGAAACCGAGTGATCTATCCATGGCCAGGTTGAAGGTGCGGTAACACGCACTGGAGGACCGAACCCACATCTGTTGCAATAGATGGGGATGAGCTGTGGATAGGAGTGAAAGGCTAAACAAACTCGGAGATAGCTGGTTCTCCTCGAAAGCTATTTAGGTAGCGCCTCGTATGAATCTTCCTGGGGGTAGAGCACTGTTATGGCTAGCGGCCCATCGCGGGTTAGTAAACCATGGCAAACTCCGAATACCAGGACAGAATGTACGGGAGACACACGGCGGGTGCTAACGTCCGTCGTGAAAAGGGAAACAACCCAGACCCGCAGCTAAGGTCCCCAAGTTATAGCTAAGTGGAAAACGATGTGGAAAGGCATAGACAGCCAGGAGGTTGGCTTAGAAGCAGCCACCCTTTAAAGAAAGCGTAATAGCTCACTGGTCGAGTCGGTCTGCGCGGAAGATTTAACGGGGCTAAGCTATACACCGAAGCTCGGGGTGCACACTTTGTGTGCGCGGTAGAGGAGCGTTCCGTAAGCCTGTGAAGGTGAGTTGAGAAGCTTGCTGGAGGTATCGGAAGTGCGAATGCTGACATGAGTAACGATAATGGGGGTGAAAAGCCCCCACGCCGAAAGCCCAAGGTTTCCTCGCGCAACGTTCATCGGCGCAGGGTGAGTCGGCCCCTAAGGCGAGGCAGAAATGCGTAGTCGATGGGAAGCTGGTTAATATTCCAGCACTTCTCTTAAGTGCGATGTGGGGACGGAGAAAGTTAGGTCTACCGGGCGTTGGTTGTCCCGGGGAAAGGCGGTAGGCATGAGGGTTAGGCAAATCCGGCCCTCTTTATGCCGAGCACCGAGACGAGTCCTATTGGACGAAGTGACTGATACTACGCTTCCAGGAAAAGCCACTAAGCTTCAGCTTAAGAGAAACCGTACCGTAAACCGACACTGGTAGGCAGGGTGAGAATCCCAAGGCGCTTGAGAGAACTCGGGTGAAGGAACTAGGCAAAATGGCACCGTAACTTCGGGAGAAGGTGCGCCCTTTTTGGTGGCTACATGCGTAGCTGAGCTGAGAAGGGTCGCAGTAACCTGGCCGCTGCGACTGTTTATCAAAAACACAGCACTCTGCAAACACGAAAGTGGACGTATAGGGTGTGACGCCTGCCCGGTGCTGGAAGGTTAATTGATGGGGTCAGCCGCAAGGCGAAGCTCTTGATCGAAGCCCCAGTAAACGGCGGCCGTAACTATAACGGTCCTAAGGTAGCGAAATTCCTTGTCGGGTAAGTTCCGACCTGCACGAATGGCGTAACGACAGCGGCGCTGTCTCCACCCGAGACTCAGTGAAATTGAAATCGCTGTGAAGATGCAGCGTTCCCGCGGCAAGACGGAAAGACCCCGTGAACCTTTACTATAGCTTTACACTGAACGTTGAGTTCTTCTGTGTAGGATAGGTGGGAGGCTATGAAACCGAGACGCTAGTTTCGGTGGAGCCATCCTTGAAATACCACCCTGAAGTGCTTGACGTTCTAACCTAGGTCCGTAATCCGGATCAGGGACCGTGTATGGTGGGTAGTTTGACTGGGGCGGTCTCCTCCCAAAGAGTAACGGAGGAGCACGAAGGTACGCTCAGCGCGGTCGGACATCGCGCACTGTGTGCAAAGGCATAAGCGTGCTTGACTGCGAGATCGACGGATCAAGCAGGTACGAAAGTAGGTCTTAGTGATCCGGTGGTTCTGTATGGAAGGGCCATCGCTCAACGGATAAAAGGTACTCCGGGGATAACAGGCTGATACCGCCCAAGAGTTCATATCGACGGCGGTGTTTGGCACCTCGATGTCGGCTCATCACATCCTGGGGCTGTAGCCGGTCCCAAGGGTATGGCTGTTCGCCATTTAAAGTGGTACGCGAGCTGGGTTCAGAACGTCGTGAGACAGTTCGGTCCCTATCTGTCGTGGGCGTTGGAGATTTGAGGGGGGCTGCTCCTAGTACGAGAGGACCGGAGTGGACGTTCCGCTGGTGTTCGGGTTGTCATGCCCATGGCATTGCCCGGTAGCTACGAACGGAAGTGATAACCGCTGAAAGCATCTAAGCGGGAAGCACGCCCCAAGATGAGATCTCCCGAGACTTCGAGTCTCCTTAAGGCACCATCAAGACTAGGTGGTTGATAGGCGCGGTGTGGAAGTGCAGCAATGCATTGAGCTTACGCGTACTAATGAGCCGTGCGGCTTGACCATATAACCCCAAGACGCTTCGCTAGAGTTAATTCCTCGCGATACATCTCAATCGATTTCACCTCGACACTTGTCACTCGTTTACCCCTTTGCCGGACCGGCGCTCTCCAAGCGCTGTCCGCACCTTTTCCCTGGCGGCTATAGCGCTGTGGCACCACCCGATCCCATCCCGAACTCGGAAGTGAAACGCAGCTGCGCCGATGGTAGTGTGAGCTTTCATGCAAGAGTAGGTCACCGCCAGGGGCTTTATCCCTCAAACGCCTTCCCATCCGGGAAGGCGTTTGTCTTTGCGTCACCGCAAAATGAAAGACTCGCGGCGAGTGCGACTCGGCGGAAAAATCACAGGCTGGCCAACACCTGCGAGCACGCGTGTGTGCGAGCCCGAGCCCGCGTAGGGCCAAACGGGACGCAGCCCTTCTTGGTTCGTGCATGGATGGCTATGCGGCACAGGCAAACTTTGCGCGTGTAAACGGAGCCGTTCGTGACCTCTGAGCTCGGCGCCACGCAGGTCTTGCTTTGGCCTGAACGGCCGCAAGTCGATTTGCCCCTTTTTGCGCAAGAAATTGCGATTATCGATGGCCCTGTCTGCTGCTGAGATGTGCATGACGACTCCCTCCAAGAGCCGCCTTGGTCTGCTCCCCTTCCTGATCTTTTCTTCTCGCTGGTTGCAGCTGCCGCTGTATCTCGGTCTCATCGTCGCTCAGGCGATCTATGTGGTGCAGTTCGTCCGCGAGCTGTGGCATTTGGTCGACGCCACGTTGTTTGGCCACCTTGGTGAAGGGGTCAACGCTGAAAGCGCCGAGACCACAATCATGCTCACCGTTCTGGGTCTCATCGACGTGGTGATGATTTCCAACTTGTTGGTGATGGTGATCGTGGGTGGCTACGAGACGTTCGTGTCGCGCCTAAAACTGGATGGGCATCCCGATCAGCCCGAATGGCTATCGCACGTGAACGCCACGGTGCTGAAAGTGAAGTTGGCGATGGCAATCATCGGCATATCGTCGATCCACTTGCTGGCGACGTTCATCAAGGCGGACACGCTCAGCCCGCAAACCATCATGTGGCAGGTGCTGTTGCATCTGGCGTTTGTGGTGTCGGCGCTGGCCCTGGCCTACATCGATCGCCTCATGCAGCCGAGCGCGAAGGCCGCACCCCACTAAGGTCTGGCGGGCGTCGTGTCGTTGGCGTGCGCCCTTGCAGTCACGCTTGTTGTTACGCTTGCAGGCATCTTTGGCGGTGGAGCAGCCCAGCGTGGAGAGGCGTTACATCCTTGCCCTGGATCAGGGTACAACCAGTTCCCGTGCGATCCTGTTCGATCGCGCGGGTTCGGTGGTCGGTTCGGCACAACGTGAATTTACGCAGATATTTCCGCAGCCGGGCTGGGTCGAGCACAATCCGCGCGAAATTCTGACCAGCGTACTGGTCACGGTGACAGAGCTGCTGGCCAACACTCAGGTCGAGCTGGCAGAGATTGCCGCGATCGGCATCACCAACCAGCGAGAGACGACGGTGGTGTGGGATCGCACCACCGGACAGCCGGTGCATAACGCCATCGTGTGGCAGTCGCGGCAGAGCGCGGAAATCTGTGAACGCTTGCAGCGGGAGGGCTATGAGCCACTCGTACGAGAGCGTACCGGGTTGCTGATCGACGCGTACTTCTCGGCGACCAAGCTGCGCTGGATTCTCGACCATGTGGATGGCGCACAGGCGCGTGCCGAGCGTGGCGAATTGCTGTTCGGAACCATCGACAGCTGGCTGATCTGGAACCTCAGCGGTGGCACTGCTCACGTAACCGATGTGAGCAACGCGGCGCGTACGTTGCTTTACGACATTCATCGCCGTAGCTGGGACGACGATTTGCTAAACATGCTGCGCATTCCGCGGGCCATGTTGCCGGAGGTCCGGTCCAGCAGCGAGATATACGCAAACACGTCGCCAGCGCAGTTTTTTGGGGCCCGTGTACCGATAGCCGGCGTGGCGGGCGACCAGCAGGCCGCCTTGTTCGGGCAGGCCTGCTTCACACCCGGCATGGCCAAGAATACCTATGGCACGGGTTGTTTCATGCTGATGCACACTGGTGAACAAGCGGTGCCGTCGAGGCATGGCCTACTCACCACCATCGCCTGGCAGCTGGGCGATCGTGTCGACTATGCGCTGGAAGGCAGCATCTTCGTCGCCGGTTCGGTTATCCAGTGGCTGCGCGATGGCTTGCGCATGTTGGGCAAGGCCAGTGACTCGCAGGCCTATGCGGAGCGCGTGGCGTCGAGCGATGGTGTTTACGTAGTGCCGGCCTTCGTCGGGCTCGGTGCGCCGTACTGGCGGAGTGATGTGCGTGGTGCGGTATTCGGGCTGAGTCGAGGCACGAGCAAGGAACACTTCGTGCGCGCCGCGTTGGAATCGATGGCCTACCAGGCACGCGACGTATTGACCGCGATGGAGGCAGACGCAGGCATTGCACTGAAGGAGCTACGTGCCGATGGTGGTGCCATCTCCAATGATTTCATGGCCCAGTTTCAGAGCGATATGCTCGGTGTGCCGGTGCTGCGTCCTAGGGTGCAGGAGACCACGGCACTGGGCGCGGCCTATCTGGCCGGGCTGGCCGTGGGGTTCTGGCGAGATTGCGAGGAGATCGCCAACCTATGGCAGGTCGATCGGCGCTTCATGCCAGTCATGCCTGAGGCGGAGCGCGATCGCCTATATCGCGGTTGGCAGGACGCAGTGAATGCCACGATGGGCTTTCGCGTGGGCTGAAACGAACAAGGCCTCCGTCGGGAGGCCTCGTTACGAAACGAACGTGGCAGCGCTCAGTCGAGCGCGTAGCCGAACTGTTCCTTGAACTCGGTGGCGAACTGCACGTAATCGAAGTGCTGGTTCTGCGTACCGGGGTGTTCCACCTTCAGTGCGCCCATCAGCGAAGCCATGCGGCCCACCGTCGGCCAGTCCTTGCCCCTCATGATGCCGAAGATAAGGCCGGCGCGATAAGCATCGCCGCAACCGGTCGGATCGACCACCTGGCGCTCGCGGGCGGCCGGGATCTCGTGCGTGATGCCGTCGGTGTGGATCTGCGATCCGCGCGGCCCCTGGGTCACGATATAGGCCTTCACGCGGGAAGCGATGTCCTGTGCGTTCCAGCCCGTGCGTTGCTGCAGCAGCTGCGACTCATAGTCGTTGACGATGACGTAGGTGGATTTCTCGATCATCGAACGGAATTCGGCGCCGTCGAACAGCGGCATGGCCTGGCCCGGATCGAAGATGAAGGGCACGCCACGTGCGGCGAACTCATCCACGTGCTGCAGCATGGCGTCGCGGCTGTCGGGGGCCACGATGGCGAAGCTGATTTCCGGGATGTCACGCACATGGTTCGTGTGCGCGCTGAGCATCGCGCCCGGGTGGAAGGCCGTGATCTGGTTGTTGTCCAGGTCAGTGGTGATAAAGCACTGCGGCGTGAACTGGTCTTCAAATTCACGCACGTAGTCCAGCCGGATACCGTACTTCTCCATGTGGGCGCGGTAGGGGCCGAAATCCTGGCCCACCGTGGCCACCGGCAGCGGATCGGCGCCAAGCAGCTTGAGGTTGTAGGCGATGTTGCCGGCGCAGCCGCCGAACTCCCGGCGCATCCTGGGCACCAGGAACGACACGTTCAGGATGTGCACCTGGTCGGGCAGGATGTGATTCTTGAACTGGTCCTGGAACACCATGATGGTGTCGTAGGCAAGCGATCCGCAGATGACGGCAGACATGATGCGAGGATGTTCCCGGGCAGATGAAAGGCAAGCAGGACGACGATAGCGACGGCCTGGCTCAAAGTTCCAAATCATACCGGCATCTGGCCCTGGTCGCGACTTTCTTGCGGAAGGCCACCTGCGGTCCCTGACCCCAAAACGTGCATATCATCGCGTAACCAAAGGCTTTCTTAACGAGATGTTCCTTGCGGAACGGGGGTTTGCTGTCTAGACTGGCCCGCTCACTTTTTAGCCATGCGCGATGCGCGGCGGACCCATGTTCAAGAAGTTTCGGGGATTTTTCTCCAACGACATTTCCATCGACCTTGGCACGGCCAATACGCTCATTTATGTGCGCGGTCAGGGCATTGTCCTGAATGAACCGTCGGTGGTGGCGATCCGCCAGGACCGTGGACCCGGTGGTCCGCGTGCCGTGGCAGCGGTCGGCAGCGACGCGAAGAAGATGCTGGGCCGCACACCGGGCAACATCGCCACCGTGCGCCCGATGAAGGACGGAGTGATCGCCAACTTCTCGATGACCGAGGCGATGCTGCAGCACTTCATCAAGCAAGTGCACAAGTCGCGCCTGCTGCGCCCCAGTCCGCGCGTGCTGGTGTGCGTGCCGTGCGGTTCCACCCAGGTGGAGCGCCGCGCCATCAAGGAATCGGCCGAAGGCGCCGGTGCTCGTGACGTGTTCCTGATCGAGGAGCCGATGGCCGCCGCGATTGGCGCCGGCATCCCGGTGCATGAGGCGCGCGGCTCGATGGTGCTGGACATCGGTGGCGGTACCTCCGAAGTGGCGGTGATCTCGTTGAACGGCATCGTCTACTCGCAGTCCGTGCGCGTGGGCGGCGACCGTTTCGACGAAGCCATCATCAACTACGTGCGCCGCAACCACGGCACGCTGATCGGCGAAGCGACCGCCGAGCGCATCAAGATGGAAATCGGCTGTGCCTTCCCGCAGAGCGAGGTCAAGGAGATCCAGATCTCCGGTCGCAACCTCGCCGAGGGCGTGCCGCGCATGTTCACCATCAACTCCAACGAAGTGCTGGAAGCGCTGCACGAGCCGCTGTCGGGCATCGTGGCCGCGGTGAAGTCAGCGCTGGAGCAGACCCCGCCGGAGCTGTGCTCCGACGTGGCCGAGCGCGGCATCGTGCTCACCGGTGGCGGCGCGCTGCTGCGTGACCTGGACCGTCTCATTTCCGAGGAAACCGGTCTGCACGTGCAGGTGGCCGACGAGCCGCTCACCTGCGTGGCCCGTGGTGGCGGCAAGGCGCTGGAGCTGATCGATCAGCACGGCGGCGACTTCTTCGCTACCGAATAATCCACGCGACAGGGGGGTAGGGCATGGCGCTCGCGCGCGAGGAATCCTCGCCCCTGTTCGCCGGCACAGCTGCCGGCACGCTCAGGCTCATCGTCTATCTCGCACTGGCCTTGGTGCTGATGGTGCTCGACCATCGCAATGGCTGGATCTGGCGTTTGCGCTACACCACCTCGGTGCTGGTCGAGCCGGGCTACCGGCTGGCCAGCCTCCCGGCCTCGGGCATGCGTGCCGCCAGCGTGGCGTTCTCCGATCGCAAGATGCTCACCGAGCAGAACCAGCGACTGCGCGAGGATCTGCTGCTGGCCAACGCCAAGCTCAACCGCATGGCCGCCGTGGCCGAGCAAAATCAGCGCCTCAAGGGGCTACTTGATACCCAGCACAGCCTGGAGCTAAACGTGCAGCTAGCGCGCGTGATTGACGTGGATTTGGGTGCGTATCGTCATCGCATGCTGATCAACGTGGGTGCGCGCGATGGCGTAAAGAAGGGCCAGGTGGTGATCGATGCGCACGGCGTCATCGGGCAGGTTGTGGAGGTGCTGCCACGCACTTCACTGGTGATGCTGGTGACCGACCCTGATCACGCCATCCCGGTGGTGATCGAGCGCACCGGCCTGCGTACCGTGGCCTACGGCTCGCGCGATGGCGGGCAGCTGAGCTTGCCCAATATCTCGATGGCAGCGGACGTTCATGCGGGTGACAAGCTGCTGACTTCGGGCCTGGGCGGACGTTTCCCGCCGGGCTTCCCAGTGGGTGAGATCCGTAGCGTGGAGCAGTCGGCGTCGGGCTTGTTCCTGGAAGGTCGCGCACGCCCCACGGCGGATCTCGATCGCAGCGAGGACGTGCTGCTGCTGCATGATCTGGCCGAACCCGTGGGGCCACCGGAACCGGTGACGCCAGCAGGGCCGCCGACGGATCTTGCACCTGCACCTTCCGCCAGCTCGCCGCCACCGCGGGCCGCGGTGGTCCCTGCTACTGCCTCGAGCGCGGCGCAGCCATGAACAAGCAACGTATCGGCCTGATCTGGTTCGTGGGTTCGCTGGTGTTCGCGCTGCTGTCCATGCTGGTGCCGCTGCCGGCGCCACTGCAGCCGTTCCGGCCCTACTGGCCGGCGCTGTTCCTGCTGTACTGGGCGTTGGAATCGGGCGATCAGCGAGTCAACCTGGGGCTGGCGTTCTGTATTGGCCTTGGGGCGGACCTGCTGGACGGCGTGTTGCTAGGCGAACAGGCCATGCGTCTGTGCGCGCTGGTGTTCATAGCGCTGCGTTTCCGCTCGCGGCTCCGGTTCTTTCCGATGTGGCAGCAGACGCTGGCCGTGCTTGCCCTGTTGCTCAACGACCGCTTCCTACTGTTGATGGTGCGCGCCTTTGCGGGCGAGTCGTTGCCGCCAGCCAACTGGTGGATCTCGCCGTTCGTCGGCGCCGCGTTGTGGCCGTTCCTGTTCCTGCTCATGGACGACCTGCGCATGCGCTTGCGCCTTCAGTAGCGCCATGGCACCGCGTCGGCGCTCGATGAAGGATTCCCGCGGCGAAAGCGCACTGTTCCGCGCGCGCGCGCTAGTGGGTTTCGTGCTGATCCTGCTGGGTCTGAGCACCCTGGTCGGGCGATATGTGTACCTGCAGGTGCAGCGCCACGACGAGTTCGCCCTGCGTTCGGAGAACAATCGCGTGAAGCCGCGTGCGATTCCGCCGGCGCGTGGCCTGATCTTCGATCGCAATGGCGTGCTGGTGGCCGACAACGTGCCCGCATTCCGGTTGGAAGTGGTGCCTGAGCAAGTGCCCGACATGAAGGAGCTGCTGTCGCAAATTCGCGACGTCGTGCCGCTGGGCGACGACGACATCGACACCTTCAGGAAGCAGCTCAAGCAGAATCGCCGGTTCGACAGCGTACCGCTGAAGCTGCACCTCACTGAGGACGAGATCGCCCGTTTCGCCATCAACCGCTGGCGTTTCCCCGGCGTGGACGTAGTGCCTTATCTCACCCGCCGTTATCCGTATGGCCCATTGTTCGCACACGTCGTGGGCTACGTGGGCCGCATCGATGTGGACGACCTCAACCGACTCGATCCGGACCGCTACAAGGGCACCAGCCACGTGGGCCGCAGCGGGCTGGAACGTTCCTACGAGGACACGCTGCATGGCGAGCCGGGCTACGAGCTGGTCGAGGTGAATGCAGATGGGCGCACGCAGCGCGTGCTGGAAACGCATCCGCCCACGCCTGGCAAGAATCTGTACCTGAGCATTGACGTGCGCGTGCAGAAGGCCGCCACAGATGCGTTCGACGGCAGGCCGGGCGCGGCGGTGGCGATCGATCCGCGCAATGGCCAGGTGCTGGCGATGGTGAGCGTGCCGAGCTTTGATCCCAACCTGTTCGTCAACGGCATCAGCCGTACCGACTACACCACCTACATGGCGGCGGAAGATAAGCCGCTGCTCAATCGTGCGTTGAAGAGCGCCTATCCGCCGGGTTCGACGGTGAAGCCGTTCCTGGCGCTGGGTGGCCTGGAATACGGTATTCGGCGGCCGGAAGACACCGTGCTGTCGACAGGTGAGTTCTGCATCCCGGGCCAGCAGCGTTGCTATCGCGACGACACGCGCGGAGGCGATGGCACGGTGAACATGGTGCGCGCGATCGAGAAGTCCACTAACACCTACTTCTACCGGCTCGCGCTGGACATGGGCATCGATAGGCTCAGCAGCTGGATGGGCAGCCTAGGTTTCGGCCACAAGACCGGCGTCGACCTGCTGGGCGAGGCAGAAGGCATCCTGCCATCGCGCGAGTGGAAAGCCACGCGCAGCAAATTTGGCTGGTTCCCCGGCGAAACCATCATCGCGGGCATCGGCCAGGGCTACTGGAATGTGACACCGCTGCAGCTGGCGCACGCCACGGCAACTCTCGCCGGCCACGGTATGCCGTATGCGCCGCGACTGGTGATGGCGACGGCCAACGTGAAAGAGCGACCGGTCCCGCTGGCCAACCCGCCGAGCGGGGCCTCACTCATCCGCAAGCCCAATGATTGGAGCGTAGTGAACCAGGGCATGGAGGCCGTGGTTTATGGCGCCGGGGGCACCGCCAGGGCGGCAGGTGTGTTCAACGGATTCCCGTACGTGGTGGCGGGCAAGAGTGGTACTGCCGAGCGCTTCTCGCGTCGCAGCAACGAGTACGACACCAACAAGAACACGGCCTATCTCGCCACGCGCCATCGAGCCTGGTTCATTGCCTACACGCCAACGGACGCGCCGCGCATCGCGGTAGCGGCCTTGCTGGAGGCCGGCGCGTGGGGCGCATCGGATGCGGGCCCCATCGTGCGCAAGATGATGGATGCATGGCTGGCGGCACAGGGCGGTGCGGTGCCCGCAAAGAACACGTCGGAAACAGGCGTGGTGGCAGCGCCCGACGCGCCGGAATCACCGGAAGACACGCCTGTGGCCACGCCCGCTGACATGCCGGCCGGCGTGCCGTCCGATAGCTCAAGCACCGCGGCGCCCGAAGACGGAGGCAACCCATGATCGATGCCCTCCAGGCACGTCTGATGCGTTTCGTGCGCCGCGTGATGACGCGGCCGCGTATCGACCTGCCACTAGCCTTTGGCTTGTTCCTGCTCGCAATCGTGGGTTTGATGACGCTGTACAGCGCTAGCGGCGGCAGCATGGCCATGATCACGAGTCAGGCCGCTCGCTTCGTGATGGGCGGCATCCTGCTGTTGTTGATCTCGCGCATCCCGCCGTCTGTCCTGCGTGGATGGACGCCGTGGCTCTATGCGGGCAGCGTCGCGTTGCTGGTGGTGGTGGCCGCTTTGGGCGAAGTGCGTAGCGGCTCCAAGCGTTGGCTGGATCTGGGCGTGCTGTCCTTCCAGCCGTCCGAATTGCTCAAGCTCACCATGCCGATGATGGTGGCCTGGTACCTGCATCCGCGCCAGCTGCCACCCAGCTGGAAGGACATTGTCTCGGTGGGCATCCTGATCGCGATTCCTGCCGGCCTGATTGCCGAGCAGCCGGACCTGGGCACGGCTTTGCTGGTGACCGCCGCCGGTGCGTTCGCTCTGTTCCTGTCTGGCATGGCGTGGTGGAAGATCGGCAGTCTGCTGGCGGCCGTGGGCGGCATGATCCCGGTGGCGTGGCACTTCCTGCATGAGTACCAGCGCAATCGCGTGCGTACCTTGCTCGATCCGGAATCGGACCCGCTGGGTAACGGCTGGCACATCATCCAGTCGCAGATCGCGGTGGGTTCCGGAGGCACGTTCGGCAGGGGCTGGCAGCACGGTACGCAGTCGCGCCTGGATTTCCTGCCGGAGCACACCACCGACTTCATCTTCGCGGTGTTTTCCGAAGAGTTTGGCCTGGTCGGTGTGATCGGCCTCATGCTGTTGTATGCCTTCATCATCGGCCGCTGCCTATGGATCGCCATGGAGGCGCGCGACACCTACTCGCGCCTGCTCGCCGGCGCGATCGGCATGAGCTTCTTCGTGTATGTGTTCGTCAATGGCGGCATGGTGGCCGGCATGCTTCCGGTGGTGGGCGTGCCGATGCCGCTGGTGAGCTACGGCGGCACTTCCGCAGTGTCGCTGCTCACCGGCTTCGGTGTGCTGATGTCGATCTACGCCAACCGCAAGGTGCACGACTGATACGACGGCAAAAAATCGCCCGATCTGCCTGGTTTGCTACTGCTTGCGTGCTAGGCTTTGCGTGAAGCCGTTCACGACAGCGAAGTCCTTCATGCCCTTGATTCCCGCGTCGCTCCCGACTCATCGCCTCGTTGCCACGCTGGGCCTGCTCATCGCCGTGGCATGCACACCGGCCTTCGCGGAAACCCATCCCGGACAAGAGCAACTGGTCAGCGAAGTCGCCAAGGATACCGGCAAGGATCCGCAGGCGCTCAACGCCATGCTGGATGGTGCGACGAAGCAGCAAAGCATTCTCGATGCGATCAGCCGTCCGGCCGAGGCCAAGCCCTGGAAGGACTACCGTCCGATCTTCATTACCCCTCAGCGCATCAACGACGGCATTGCGTTCTATCGCGAGCATCGTGCGTTGCTGGAAAGCACCGGTCGGCAATACGGCGTGGCGCCCGAGTACATCGTGGCGATCATCGGCGTGGAAACTTCGTATGGCCGCAACACCGGCAAGTACAAGGTGCTCGATGCGCTGGTGACGCTGGGCCTGTACTACCCGCCGCGCGCCAGTTTCTTCCGCAGCGAGCTGAAGACGCTGCTCGAACTGCCGGATAGCCACCTCGCCGGTGTCGTGGACACGCTCACCGGCTCCTACGCCGGTGCGCAGGGCTGGGGACAGTTCATGCCGTCCAGCATTCGCGACTTCGCGGTAGACGCCGATGGTGACGGTCGCATCGACCTGAAGAACTCGCTGCCCGACATCTTCGCCAGCGTGGCCAACTATTTTGCGAAACACG
This sequence comes from Dyella sp. OK584, assembly GCF_057787755.1. Lineage (NCBI taxonomy): Bacteria > Pseudomonadati > Pseudomonadota > Gammaproteobacteria > Lysobacterales > Rhodanobacteraceae > Dyella > Dyella sp. OK584. Next base: position 518,807 of record NZ_CM173542.1, on the reverse strand, counting down.
GCTGGCAGACCGGCGGCCCGGTGGCCGCGCGCGCGCAGGCTGATGCAGCCGCCAAGCCCATCACGGTGAAGGATTCCTCGCCGCAGTGGCCACTCGAGCAGCTCGAGGCGTGGGGTTATGCGCCGGTGCAGTCGCTCAACCCGGGCCAGCCCACCAGCCTGCAGTCGCTGGAAGGCGCCAACGGCATGGAGCACTGGTTCACCTTCCAGAATTTCTATGTGATCACCAAGTACAACCGCAGCCCGCTGTATGCACTGGCCGTGCATCAGCTGGCCCAGTCGATTGCCGAGGGGGCGGGCGTGACGGAAGCCATGCGATGAAATGGCGGCTCGCGCTGCCGCTTCTGTTGGTTGCACTGCTGGCCGGTTGCAGTGGCGGCAAGACCCGCCCTTCATCGGAGCACGCCGGATCGGCACCGCGAGGCTCTTCTTCGTCAGGAGGCGGCGCATCACGCGGCGGTATCTACGACGACACCAGCCGTCCGCAAAGCAGCCGCTATCGCGATAGCGCCGATAGCGTGCCGGACATGCTTTCACCTGAAGCCATCAACAAGATTCCCGAGCCGGTGCCCAAGGTGGAACCGCGGGCGCTATACGGCAACAAATCGCCGTATACCGTGCTGGGGCAGAGCTATAACGTTCTGTCCAGTCCCAGCGGTTATGTGGAGCGCGGCATCGCCTCGTTCTATGGCAATAAGTTCCACGGGTACAAGACGTCGAGTCTCGAGGACTACGACATGTACCAGTTCACTGCCGCGCACAAGACGCTGCCGCTGCCCAGCTACGCGCGCGTGACGAATCTCGAGAACGGCAAGAGCGTGATCGTGCGCATCAACGATCGCGGTCCGTTCCATGAGAACCGCGTGATCGACCTGTCCTATGCCGCCGCCGTGAAGATCGGCGTGTGGCCCAAGGGCACCGGCCTGGTGGAAGTGCGTGCCATCGACCCGTCGCAGCCGCTCACGGCGCAAGCCCTGCCGCCGCCACCGCCGCCGCCCAAACCGGCCAGTCCGGGGCCAGGCATTTTCCTGCAGGTGGGTGCATTCTCCGACGCGGGCAATGCGGAGCGAGTGGCCCAACAGTTGCGTGCCGCCAATTTTGCGCCGGTACAGGTGGTGGATGCACAAATCAACGGTCGTGCCATCCGTCGCGTGCGGGTCGGGCCGATTGCCAGCGTCGACCAGGCCGACGATGTCACCTCGCGGATAGAAAACATGGGGCTGCCACGGCCACAGGTCGCGGTAGACTGACGCATTGGATTTCATGCTGCGTCTCAGACGCCGCCATACAGCACTGGATTGAACCGAAAGATGAACCTGATTCGCCGCACCCTTCCGTCGCTCGCCGTCGCCGCCCTGGTTATCGGCACCGCCTTCGCCCAGCAGACTCCGCCGAAGCCCTCACCGGTGCCGCGCCCGGTCACGCCGGAGGCGCCGGTGCCGCCGCCGCCGGATGTAGACGGCAAGAGCTGGGTGCTGATGGATTACGCCACGGGCCAGGTGCTGGCATCGAAGGATCCGGACGTGCGCGTGGAGCCGGCCTCGATCACCAAGGTGATGACGGACTACGTGGTCTCGGCCGAGGTCGCCAACGGCAAGATCCACATGGCCGACCCGGTCACCATCAGCGAGAACGCCTGGCGCAGCGGCGGCGCAGGCACGGACGGTTCCACCAGCTTCCTCAAGCTCAACAGCCAGGTGCCGCTGAAAGATCTGCTGTTCGGCATGATCATCCAGTCCGGCAACGACGCTGCCATTGCACTGGCCGAGCACACCGCAGGCTCCGAGAGCGCGTTCGCCAACCTGATGAATGCCTATGCCAAACAACTGGGCATGACCAACACCAACTTCCAGAACGCCTCGGGTTACCCGATTGCCAACCACTACTCCACGGCGCGCGACATCGCGATTCTTTCGCGTGCGCTGATTCATGATTTCCCCGAGGACTATGCGATCTCGGCGGTCAAGGATTTCGAGTGGAACGGCATCAAGCAGCACAACCGCAACCTGCTGTTGTGGCGCGACCAGACGGTCGATGGCATCAAGACTGGCCATACCGCCGCCGCTGGCTACTGCCTGGCCGCCTCGGCGAAGCAGGGCGACGCCCGCATGATTGCCATCGTGATGGGCGCCAGCAACGAGAAGGCTCGCGCCGACGCCGCACTGGCGCTGATGAACTATGGCTTCCGTTTCTACGAGACGCACAAGCTGTACGACTCGAGCAAGCCGCTGGCCACGCCGCGCCTGTGGAAGGGTCAGTCCAACGCGCTGGCGCTGGGCGTGACCGACAACGTGCTGGTGACCGTCAAGCGCGGCGACTACGACAAGCTCAAGGCCACCATGGATATCCCGGCCACGCTGATCGCTCCGTTCACCAAGGGCCAGCAGGTGGGCACGCTGCGCATCACGCTGGACGGCCAGCCGGTGCAGAACGTGCCGCTGGTCGCGCTGGCCGATGCACCGCAGGGTGGCTTCTTCGCCCGCCTATGGGACAGCATCATGTTGTGGTTCCACAGCGACAAGAAGGTCGACGAGAAGTGATGGAGGTGGCGTGATGCGCGATATCGATTCCGTCGAAGCTCAGCAAGAAGGCCAGGGCTTCCAGTTCCCGGGCGAGTTCGAGATCACCGCGATGGGCAATGCCAGCGTGGACCTGAAGCTGCGCGTACCGCAGATTCTGGAAGGCGTTGGTCTTCACGTGCTCCATGAGACGGTGAAGCACCGCCACTCGCGCGAGGGCAACTTCCTCTCGGTGACCGTCAGCTTCCGTTGTGAGAGCCGCGAGCAATACGACCTGGCGCATTCGACGCTGCGGGCCGATCCGGATATCCGCTACACGCTGTAAGAGCCGGCATCGGGATGGGTAGTGGAGGCGCACCCAGGCGTCTTCGCAGCCCGCAACCGGGGAGGGCAGGGCAGCAAGCCGGGTTCCATTCCTCTGCTACCAAAGTCTCCCCCTCTTGGCTTCCCGCCATCCGGCCGCACCTTCCTCGAATACCCGGCTTCCTCAGGTTTCCCCATGTCCCTGCCGCTCAAAGTCCGTCGTCTCGGTCGCCAGCCCTACGCGGCGACCTGGGAGGCGATGAGCAACTTCACCAACAACCGGGACAGCGACACGCCCGATGAGTTGTGGTTGCTCGAGCATGACCCCGTGTTCACGCAGGGCCAGGCCGGCAAGGCCGAGCATGTGCTGGCACCCGGGGATATCCCGGTGGTGCAGGTGGATCGCGGCGGCCAGGTGACCTATCACGGCCCAGGCCAGATCGTGGGTTACCCGCTGATCGACCTGCGCCGTGCTGGTGTCAGCGTGCGCGAGCTGGTCAACAAGATCGAGCAGTCCATCATCGATACGCTGGCGCATTGGAATATCGGTGCCGCGCGGCTGGATGGCGCACCGGGCGTCTACGTGGCCGGGGCCAAGGTAGCTGCGCTGGGCCTGCGCGTGCGACGCGGATGCAGTTTTCACGGCCTGGCCTTCAACGTGAACATGGACCTGGAGCCCTATCACCGCATCAACCCTTGCGGTTACAAGGGTTTGGCGGTCACGCAGGTGCTAGACTTGGGCGGTCCGTCGCGCCTGTCGGACGTCGAGGACGCTCTGGTGGAGGAGTTCTGCCGCCAGTTCGGGTTCGATGCTGAGCCGGCCACCCCCATACTCCCTGAACTACCCGCTCGCGTAGCGGTCTGAGCTTGCCTACATGAGCGAAATGTCTTCTTCCAAAGTCATCCCGATCAGCGTTGTCGGCGGCGCGCCCGTCGAAAAGCAGCTCGGTAACGACAAGATCGCACTGAACCGTGCGGGCTTCGAGACGGCGGTACCCACGCTGCGCAAGCCCAGCTGGATCCGTGTGCGCCTGCCGCAAGGCAATGCCGTGGCGCAGCTCAAGGCGCGCCTGCGTGAAAACGCGTTGGTGACCGTGTGCGAGGAAGCCTCGTGCCCGAACATCCACGAGTGCTTCAGCAAGGGCACCGCCACGTTCATGATCCTCGGCGAGGTGTGCACTCGCCGCTGCTCGTTCTGCGATGTGGCGCATGGCCGCCCGGCCGCGCCCGATCCGCTGGAACCAGCGCGCCTGGCCGAGACCATCCACGACATGCGCCTGAAATACGTGGTGATCACTTCGGTGGATCGCGACGACCTGCGCGATGGCGGCGCCGAGCATTTCGCCGCGTGCATCCGCGCGACGCGCCATGCCAGCCCAAACATCAAGATCGAGATTCTCACGCCCGATTTCCGCGGCAAGGGCCGCATGGAACGTGCGCTGGAAGTGCTCAAGGACTTCCCGCCGGACGTGTTCAACCACAATCTGGAAACCGTGCCGCACCTGTATCGCGAAGTGCGTCCGGGCGCGGACTACCAGTGGTCGCTGGACCTGCTCAAGCGTTTCAAGGCGCAGCATCCGGAGGTGCCGACCAAGTCCGGCATCATGCTGGGTCTGGGCGAGACGATGGAGCAGGTGCTCGAAACCATGCGCGATTTACGTGCGCATGACGTGGAAATGATCACCATCGGCCAGTACTTGCAGCCCACGCCGCACCACCACCCGGTCATGCGCTACTGGACCCCTGAAGAATTCGAAGCGCTGCGCGAAGCCGGCGAAGCGATGGGTTTCCATCACGTCGCCTCCGGCCCGCTGGTGCGTTCGTCCTACCACGCCGACCTGCAGGCTCACGCCGCGGGCGTCACCGAGCACGCCTGAAGAGAATCTATGAAACTGCGCCCTTCGCTTGCCCTGCTGCTAGCCCTTGCCGTCGCCGGTGTCGGCGTCCATGCGCAGTCTGCCGCTGATCTGACCGATAGCAGCGCGCCGCGCAAGTTCTCCACGTTGCCGCTGAAGCCGTCCACCACACAGGCGCAGGCCGCGCAGCTGTCCGCGCGTTTCCTCACCCGATTCCACTACGAGGCGCAGCCGCTCGACGATGCGATGTCGCAGAAGATCTACAAGGCTTACCTTGAAAGCCTTGACGGCGAGAAGGTGTTCTTCACCCAGGCCGATCTGGCGAAGTTCGCACCGCTGAAGACGCAGATGGATGACGCCATCTGGAACCAGGACCTTGCCGGTCCGTTCTCGATGTTCAACCTGTACGTGGCGCGCGCCGTCGACCGCATGAATTACGCGCGCGGGCTGCTCAAGCAGGGTTTCGATTTCTCGACCAGCGAAAGCTACAACTACGATCGCAAGAAGGCCGACTGGCCGAAAGATCAGGCTGAGCTCGACACGCTGTGGCGCGAGCGCACCATGAACGACTGGCTGCGCCTGAAGCTTGCCGGCAAGACGGACGACGATATCCGCAAGACGCTGGACAAGCGCTACGCCGGCTACATTGATCGCGTGAAGCAGCTGGACGGGGAAGACGCGTTCCAGTCGTTCATGAATGCCTATGCCGAATCCACCGATCCGCACACCGATTACCTCGGTCCGCGCGCCGCGGAGAACTTCGACATCTCCATGAAGCTGTCGCTGGAAGGCATTGGTGCGGTGCTGCAGGCACGTGACGAATACACCGCCATCCGCGAGATCGTGCCGGCCGGCCCGGCTGCGAAGTCCGGCAAGGTGCACGTCGGTGATCGCATTGTGGCGATCGGCGAAGGCGACAACGGCGCGATGGTCGACGTGATCGGCTGGCGCCTGGACGACGTGGTCAAGCACATTCGCGGCAAGAAGAACACGACAGTGCGGCTGGAAATCCTGCCGTCAGACGCCGGTGTGGACGGCAAGCACGAGCTGATCACCCTGGTGCGCCAGAAGGTGAGCATTGAAGAGCAGGCCGCCAAGAAAAAGATCATCGAGATCAAGGACGCCAGCGTCACTCGCAAGATCGGCGTGATCGACCTGCCCAGCTTCTACTCCGACTTCGGCGCGCGTCGCGAAGGCGACAAGGACTTCAAGAGCGCTACCCGCGACGTGGCCAAACTGCTTGGCGAGCTGAAGGCTGCCGGTGTCGAAGGCGTGGTGATGGATCTGCGCAACAACGGCGGTGGTTCGCTGGCTGAAGCCAATGAGCTCACCGGCCTGTTCATCGACCAGGGTCCGGTGGTGCAGGTGCGCGATGCACGCGGTGAAGTGCAGGTGCAGGGCGACGACGAGCCGGGCATGTCCTGGAGCGGTCCGCTGGCTGTGCTGGTGAACCGTGGTTCGGCGTCGGCGTCGGAGATTTTCGCCGCCGCGATCCAGGACTATGGCCGTGGTCTGATCATCGGCCAGCCGACCTTCGGCAAAGGCACGGTGCAAAACCTGGTCGACCTCGACCGCTTCACCCGCAGCACCAGTGAGAAGCCGCAGTTCGGCGAGCTGAAGATGACCATCCAGGAATTCTTCCGCATCAACGGCGGCTCCACCCAGCTCAAGGGCGTGACGCCGGATATCCAGTACCCGAAGAATGGCGACGAGAAAGACTTCGGCGAATCCACCTACGACAACGCACTGCCGTGGACGCAGATTCCGCCGGCCGACTACAAGCCGGTGGCGGATCTGAAGGCCTACCTGGGCCAGCTGCAGGGCAAGCACGATGCGCGCACGGTCACGTCGCCAGCGTGGAAGCTGATGCTCGATGAGCTGGCGCAGTACCGAAAGATGCGCGACAAGACCAGCATCTCGCTCAACTTCGCCCAGCGTCAGACCGAGCGCAAGGAACAGGACGCCCTCCAGGCCGAGTTCCGTGCGCGTCACAAAGCCATCGACGGCGACACGATCAATGACGATGACGCGGCGCTCGACGATGGCCTCAATGCCAACGAGCGCAGCCTCAAGAGCGAGTTGAAGCAGGAGAAGGATGCCAAGAAGGCGCCCGATCCGCAGCTGGATGAAACCGCGCACATCCTGTTTGACGCGGTGGGCCTCATCAAGGGTGATTCCAAGCTGGCGGCGGAAGTGCTGCCGTATGGCGGGCGTTTCTCCAGTGCTGCCACGGCAGCCGCTGTAGCGGAGAAGCCGCAGCCGTCGGCCGTGCATTGACGCTTCTCGTCCCTCTCCCCTTTTGGGAGAGGGTAGGGTGAAGGTGGCTTTTGCGATGAGAGTCGTTCGAAGCGGTTCTCGTTGGGATGCTCCCGCGAGCACCCGCCCCTCTCCTCAGTCCTCTCCCCAAAAGGGAGAGGAAGAAAAAAACCCGCCTTTCGGCGGGTTTTTTTGTGCGAATGCGCTGGCCTCAATCCTCGTCCCTGCTGCGCAACAAGTGTCGCAGCAGGAAGAATGCGCCCACCGTGCCGGCAATGATGGCGGTGGTCGCCACCGGGTGTCGTGACACCTGGCGACGCAGGCGGCGGTACTGGTAGTTCGCTTCGTCGGCGAAGTCTTCTGCGGCGTGGCCGAGTCGGCGCGCGTAGGCGTTGCGATGACGCCCGAAACGACGGCGTGCGTCGCGGCCGCGTTCGAGCAGTTCGTCGGCCCGGTCCGCAGCTTCGCCCGCGTAGTGGCGCACACGGTCGCTCACCCGTTCGCGGACACCGTTGACGCTGTTCTCAATGTCATAGGGTCGGCCCATGGCGTCCTCCTCGCAGTCAGGCTAGCCAAGTTGCCAGCGAGAGCGTGATTGATGCGTAAATACTGCGCTGATTCGTTCAGTGCAGCGACCAGCGTGTGGTGCAACGTCGACGCCCGCCGGCGGCCAGCATTTGGGCCAGCGTGAGACGGAATGGCGGCAGGGCCTGGCTGGCGCGCAGCAGGCTGGAACGCGCCAGGCGCGCGGGCGTGCGATCGTCCGTGTACAGCTTAACGATGGCCAGGGTGGCGAGATAAAGCGGGCGCGTGGCCAGGCGGTGAACACGCTGGTAGCGGCGCAAAACGCGGAACGAGCCCGGGTCCTGTCCGGTGCTGATCGCCTGCCGTATTTCACCGGAAAGCGTCTCCACACTCTGCAGGCCCAGATTGAAACCGTGTGCGGTCACCGGATGCATGCCGACGGCGGCATCTCCGATCAGCGCGAAACGCGGTGCAATGAAGTGGCGTGCATAGACGGCTACCAACGGGTAGGCGTGCCGGGTGCTGGTCAGTTGCATGTAACCGAAGCGTCCATCGAAGCGGTGGCGCATCTCTTCGTTGAACGAGTCGCTGTCCAGCGCCATCACGGCCTTCATGGCCTGCCCCGGCAAGGTCAACACAACGGAAGCTTCGCCGTTGCGTAGCGGCAGCAGGGCGAGGGTCTGGCCGTGATCGAACCATTCCAGTGCTTCGTCCCGATGGGGTGTTTCCAGCTTCATGCGGCACACCAGCATGGTCTTGCCGAAATCATGCATGTCGGCAGCGATGCCCGCATCGCGTCGCAACTGTGAGAAACGGCTGTCGGCAGCGACGATCAGGTGCGCCGTCACACTTGCGCCGCTGGAGAGTTGCAGTCGTGGTGAGCCATGGGCGAGGGAAATGGCGCTTACCGATGTGTCGCTCACCATTGTGATGCGCGGATCGTGCTCGATGCACGCATAGGCGGCACGGCGAATGCGGTCGTTGGGCACCAGGTAACCCAGCTCGTTGCCACCTGTGCCGGTGGGCGACACGTTCAGACCGTGCAGCGAACGGCCATTAAGCACACGCGCGCTACGCAATGGCGAAACGTCGACAGGGTCGATCCGATCCCATACGCCAAGTTCACGCAGGATGCGAACCGATCGCTGGGTCAGCGCGATCTCGCGTCCATCGAACGCCGGCTCGCGGAGCATGTCCATTGACTGCTGCTCAACGACGACGATGCTGAGCCCTGTATCGGCGAGCGATCTGGCGAAGCACAGCCCGGCCGGGCCCGCCCCGACAATGACGATATCGACATTCATTTCCTTGGCTCCAAGCTGCCCGTGGACCACGAACGCTCCGCGCATGCTAGCGGCCGGCATCAAGCTCACCTTGATACCCGTCAAACGCGTGCGGCTAAACTCTGGGCATGGTCCGAACAAGTCGTCATTCGAACGAAAGCTGGAATGACGGAAACCTAATCAGACCTTTCTTGGCTGTTGTTGCGGTTTGGGGAACGCGCCGATCAGTAAATCTCGGCCACGCAGCAGCGCAGGCTGCCGCCGGCCTTCTCAATCTCGTCCAGCGGCACGGTGCCAAGCTCGAAGCCCCACGACGCCAGCGCTTCGCGTTGCGGCGTCGTCAGCGCTGCGGCGGCCACCTCGCTCATCCATACACGATGATCGGATAGCGTGATCGCGTTGCCGGCAAATGCCTGCTTCTGCGCGGTGGTGAGCCAGATGGCACGGTCTTCATAGGCGCGCGCGATGATCTTGGGGACAGCTGGATCAACAAAGCCGTCCGCAGCCAGCAATGCTGCGCGCCCGGCTAAAAGGCCGAACACCACGTTGGTGTGGTACTCAGTGGGCGAAAGCTCGAAGCAGAACGTGAGGCGAAGTCCGAACGCATCATGCATGGCGCGCGCGCCCGCTTCATTGCAGCGCTCGCCAAGGCCGCAGAACCCGACGCCACGCGAACGATCGATGACCATCGAGCCGGTAAGTTCAGCGACGAGATCGTCGTGTGCTGACAGGTCAATCTCGCGGTAGCCCAGCAGATTGCGGAAGAAGTCGCGGATATCGTCGCGCTCCGCTTCCCGCTGGCGCACAGCGTGGCGCATCCGGCCGATGATCAGCATGCCTGGCGCGGTGGCGAACACGTTGTTGGGGAACACCGCGTCTGGCGTGTGCGGATCGCCAGGGAAAGTGATGATCGGACAGTCTGCACGCAGTGCTTGTGCCAGCGCGGTGTGCTGCGCCAGTGCGCGCAGCGGATCCACGGTACGCGACATATCCATGTAACGGTTATCTCGCGCCGACTCTGCGGCCAGCATGAAATCCGCAGGCGAAAGCAGGAATGCCGCGTGAGCGGTGGCGGCGACGTTTGCTTGCGGGGCGAGGTCCGCAAAGGCGTCGAGAAAGGCCTCGGGTGAGCGGGTGATCAAGGCGGAATCCTCCATCAGGCACACGCATGCTTGTGCGATGAATCAGAGCGTATCAGCAGCCGGTTCGCACAGTTCATTCGGCTCGGCATGCAGTCGCTGGCGTCGTCGCAGCGTGGGGAACATCGTCATCCACAGCGCCACCACCACCAGTGTGCCGATGCCGCCGATCAGCGTCGCGTTCACCGCACCCACCCAGGCGGCGACCAGGCCAGACTCGAATTCGCCGAGCTGGTTGGACGTATTGATGAAGATGGCGTTCACCGCACTGACGCGGCCGCGCATGTCGTCGGGCGTATCCAGCTGCACGAGCGCGCCGCGAATCACCATGCTCACCATGTCGAACGCACCCAGCGTGAACAACGCAACCAGTGACAGCCACAGCGTAGTGGAAATGGCAAACACGAGCGTCGCCACGCCGAAGCCGGCGACCGAGGCGAACATGATCGTGCCGACCCGTCGTTCCATGTTGTGTCGCGTCAGCCACAGCGACATCAGCAGCGCACCTACGGCCGGCGCCGCGCGCAACAGGCCTAGCCCCCAAGGCCCGGTATGCAGGATGTCCTTCGCAAAGATCGGCAGCAACGCGGTGGCACCGCCCAACAGCACGGCGAACAGGTCCAGCGAGATCACGCCGAGTACATCGGGGCGGTGGCGGATGAAGTGCACGCCGGCGAACACGGTCTTCAGCGTGGCCGGTTCGCGGCGCGGTGGTGCCTGCTCGTAACGCAGGCGTCCCATCAGCAACGCCGAGATCAGGTAGAGCAGTGCGCAGACCACATACACGATACCCGGGCCGGCAACATAAAGAAGACCGCCTACCGCCGGCCCCATGATCATCGCTGCTTGCCCTGCCGTGGCGCTGGAAGCCATCGCGCGCGGCAGCATGGCGGTTGGCACGAGTGCAGGCAGCATCGACTGCATGGCGGGAAATTCGAACGCCTTCGCTACGCCGATCACGAACACCAGTGCGAGGATGGTCGCCTCGTGGGCCAGATGCATGAGGCTGATCACGGCAAGCACCGCGATCGCAAGCATGTCCACGACCTGCCCAAGCAAGACGATGCGCCGTCGCTCGAACTGGTCGGCGACGTGGCCGGCGGGCAATGCCAGCATGACCGAGGGAAAGAATTGCACCAGGCCGATCAGGCCAAGATCGAGTGCGCGGCCGGTGATCGCATAGATTTGCCAGCCCACCGCCACCGACAGCATCTGGAAACCAAAGCCGGAAGCGATACGGGCGAACCAGAATTGCACGAAGGCAGGATGCGAGCGCAGCAAATCTGCCGGCGCCGGAGCAGGGGAACGGGACATCGGGAGATCCTTGCGAGGTCGCCAGCATTATCAGTGGCTGAGGCGCGCAGGCAAGGCATGGGCGCTTCACTTGCGCATCTCACGACGTTCACCCGGTGGTGTCGATGTGGGGCCTGGCGTGAAATCGGAAGGCTGAGCGTTCGGGGTGGACCAACGGTAGATGCGCCGAACATGGTTACACCGATCCAATTCAGATCTGTCATCCGACAACGCTGGTCGGCGAACTGCCGACGAATGGTCGCGTGATGCTGCTGCTCAATGACGGCGGCAGTTGCGACGGCATCGTCTGCGGAACATCCAAACGTGCGGATGTTGCGCGACAGCGACGAGAACGAGGGCATCAACGGCGTCGTGAGGCTGGAGCGCCCCGACGCGCCGGACTGAAGCTGCTGTGTGTGGCTGGACGATATCCGTCGCCTGGAGCATCCGTATTCCCAGCTTGGCAGCGAGACGTGATGGTCTCGCTGCCCATGAATGTCACGCGCCCTGCGTCTGCGCGGCGAGCGTCGTTGTCTGCTCGGTACGGGTTTGGCGTGGCTTGGCGTCGAGCCCAAACAGCGGGCGCAACCAGCGCGAGCGGCGTATGACGAACTCGTGCATCACCGCGCAGCCGCCCACCGTGCAGGCCAGCAGTAGCGCGGGCTCCACAACCGCCCCGAGTTTCAGCGGCATCAGCCAATAGGCTGCGGCCAGCATCACGCTCTGGTGCAGCACGTACCACGGGAACACAGCTTCGCGCGCATAAGGCAGCCAGCGGAAGGGGCGATTCAGCAGATGATGGCCCCAGCCCAGCACGGCGGCGATGGCCGTCCAGACGTAGAGATAATTCAGCGCACGTATTAGCCACCGTGCTCCCATCAGCGTGGTCGCAGACAGTGACGGGACGTCGATGATGAGGCCGACGAACCGGTCGAGAAACAGAAAGCCCGCAAAACATGCCAGGGCTGTCACCAGTGCACTGCGGCGCAGACGGGAGAGCTCATCCCACAGGCTGCCGCGCGTGCCCAGCAGATAGCCGTAGAAGAACATCGTTCCGTACTGGGCATGGGCATGCCAGTCGTTGAGCAGAGCGTGGTTCTGCGGGAACCGCGCGGCCAGCAAGGCCGAGTAGGCCAGCAGGGGAAGCGCCGGCACCAACAGGAGAGCCGGGCCGTGCAGCCGTCGGCACGCACTGACCAGTCGCTGCCCGGGTGCCGATTCCAGCGCGGGAATCAGCGCCAGCAACACCATGGTGTACAGCCACACATAGGGCAGGTACCACAGGTGATTCCATGTCACGCCGAATTGCCAGCCATCGAACGCGCCGGCCGGCCACGGGCCGCCGGTCCAATAGCGCAGCAGGAACGTGCCGAAACCGGGCGCGACCAGGCCGTTGGTCACGCCTTGCACATACGGCTGAATGGGCACCACTACCGCCATGCCGAACAGCAGGGGCAGCAGTAATCGCACGCTGCGCTTCCACGCGAGCAGGGGCAGCCAGTTGCGCCCCCGCAGGAAATGAACGGCGAGGCCCGAGATCAGGAACAGCAGATCCATCCGCCAGCGGTTCAGGAACAGCATCGGGTACTGCAACCACTCGGCGAGGTAGTGGCTCTTCAGGTGAAATCCCCAGTCGCTGGCCGGGGCCACGTACAGCATGCCGAGGTGGTACAGGATCAGCAGGCCGAAGGCGAGGACGCGCAGGGCGTCGATGTCGTGGCGGCGGTTCATGGTCGGCGCTCCAGGGTTGGGATGCCGCATGCTCCACCGCCATTCGCTCCCGGTCTGCCGCCAAGTGATTGATCGCGTGGAAGTAGGGACGAGTGGTGGGCGGGTGGTGACGAAACCGGGTGGTCACTCCACGTAGAATCCGGCCCATGACGACACAGCCCGGTTTCGACTACCAGAACTTCCAGCGCTGGCGCAGGCCTTTCGAGGTGGGCTTCTGGGTAGTCATGCTCACGGCCAACACCGTCTTCAACGGCCTGGTTTCCTGGTTCGACCATGTCTATCACCGCGGGAGCACCACCGACCTGGAGCCATGGATCTGGGAGTCGAGCAGCAGCCTGGTGATCCTGGCACTGGTTCCTTTGGTGGTGATGGCGGCGCGTCGCTGGCCCTTCCGATTTGATACCTGGCGGCAAAGCCTGAAGGTTCACCTGCTCCTGACCATTCCCTACTGCCTGGTGCATGTCGCAGCCATGGTGGGGTTGCGCAAGCTGGCCTATGCAGCGACGGGCAGCCATTACGACTTCGGCAACTGGCCGGTCGAGCTGTTCTACGAGTACCTCAAGGATTTCCGCACATATTTCCTCTTCGTCGGGCTGATCTCGTTCTACGGCTTCTTCGTGCGCCGCCTGCAAGGTGAAGCGAGTCTTCTCGCCGAGCCTGACGAGGGCCCTCCGGTGGAACCGGTGGATCGGCCAGAGCGCTTCCTGGTGCGCAAGCTGGGCAAAGAGTTCCTGGTCGCCGCGCGTGACATCGAGTGGCTGCAGGCCTCGGGTAACTACGTGAACCTGCGGGTGCGTGGGCGCGACTATCCGTTGCGCGCCACCATGGCGGGCATCGAGGACAGGCTGGATCCCGGACGTTTCGTACGCGTGCAGCGCAGCTATTTCATCAATCTCGACTTCCTCGCCGAAATCGAGCCACTGGAAACCGGCGACGCACGATTGACCATGCGCGACGGCGCCAGTATCCCGTGCAGTCGTCGCTATCGCACGCAGCTGCGCGAGCGCTTCGGCGACGCAACAGCGAATGCCTAGCCATGTTCCCTCACCCCGCTGGTTAGGGTGAGGGGTCAATCTTGCGATAAGGCCAAGTCACCGCCGGTTTTGGTTTTGGCAAACGCTTCCGCGAACACCCCCCTTCGCCTCATTCCTCCCTCATAAGAGAGAGGATGCGCGCGATACCAGACTCAGCGGTTGCACCGTGCCCGTCCTCGTTTCACTCTAAACACCTCCTAGCCATCGGATGTCACCCATGAACTTGCCGCGTCTTCGCCTTGCAGCTACCGCCGTTGGCCTCGCGCTCGCTCTCGCGGGTTGTTCGCAGTCGGGTGACCAGGCCCAGGAGCCACAGCAGGCACAGGCGCCCACCGACGACTCTGCCAAGAAGCTCGACACTTATCGTCAGCTGGTGCGCATCGGCAACGACGAGATGGCTGTGACCATGGGCAAGGAGATCGTCAACCGTTTCCCGAACAGCGACGCCGCCAAGGAAGTGCAGCAAAGCCTGCCGGAGATCGAGAAGCGCTACACCGAAAACAGCGAGAAGAATCGCCTGCTGGGTTTGTGGCTGTACCAGGTGTCGCCGATGGCTGGCGGCACGCAGTCCACCGCCACCATCTACACCAGCCAGCCATCCGGCGACGACCGTGTGCGGCTGGTGCTGCGTCGTCACACCGAGTGGGGTCAGAGCGTATTCCTGTTCAGTAGTGGCCACGGCTTCGTGTGCAAATCTAATTGCACCATCAAGGCCACCTTCGATGGCAAACCCGGCGGCATCAAGGCTTTCGCGCCAAGCACTGGCGAACCGGCGCTGCTGTTCAATGACGACAAGGGCTTCATTGCGCAACTGGAGAAGGCCAAGAAGATCACCATGGACGTGACACTGCAGGACGGCGAGAAGAAAGAGACGCTGGTCTACGAAGTGGGCGGATTCGATGCATCCAAGTGGCAGCCCGTGGCGAAGCAGGCAAAGAAAAAGTGATCCGTCCACGCGCGCAGCCCTCGCGCGTTGTCATACGCAATCCCCCCAAGGAGATCGCCGTCATGGCCGTCAAACATGTTTTGGTTGTCTGCGCCGCGGCCGTGCTGCTGGCGGCCTGCGCCAGGGTCGGCAAGGAGTACACCGATCGACTCAATGCCCGCCAGCAGGCCTACGCCGCTGCGGCCGGTACACCGGTCAACAGCTTCCACTATTTCAGCCTGTGGTCGTGGGAGCCGCTCAGCGACGACCAATTGGCCGTCTATACGCGATCCAACGAGGCCTGGTTGCTTGATCTCGATGGCAAGTGCCGGAACCTGCGGTACACCAACCATATCGGCCTGACCTCAAGCGTCAGCGAGGTATCAGTGAAATTCGACCGCGTGCTTACCGGCCCGCCGGATCCCCCGTGCTTCATCAAGCAGATCCGTCCGGTGGACATTGCCAAACTGGACTCTCCGCAGCAGGGCAAGCCGCGCGAGGTGGAAGAGGCGCCGCGGCCGGCGAAATGATCGGCTGCACTGGTCAGGTATGCAGTGCATTAAGTGGTGTGATCGCGAGATTGGCCCCTCACCCCAACCCTCTCCCCGAAGGGGAGAGGGAGCAGAAAGCAGGCTTCGCTTTAGGCCCTCAGTACCTCGACGCCCCGCCGTGTAGCCGCAGTCCGTGAGGTAGCACGCCGCACGGCCGAGCTCCTATGTAGCCAACGCTTGTATTTCGCATATCGCTGTGAGCCCCTCAGGCCATTTTCTTTGGGTTACTTTTCTTTTGGGCCAACAAAAGAAAAGTGACTCGAGCGCTGGCAGGCAGTCGAAACGCCCGCCGCGGAGGCGGCAAGCTGGCGATAGCGTCACAACCTGAGGCAAGAACCGGTCGCGCACAGAGTGCGCTCCCACAAAGACCAAGCGGGCTTGTCGCAACAAGGCTCCCACTAGTGGCAGGTGGCACGCTGGCCGAACAACAACATCCATCGCTAATGAAGAAACAACTTCTCCGCAATCTTTGCGAGAGGCTTCTCCATCGCGCTCTGCAACCGCGCCGGCAGATCCAGCGGCTTGAGCAGCATCTTCACCGTCATCTCCGCAGGGATATTGCGGCGTAGCAACCCCTGTGCACGCCCTGTCACGCGACGGAACTCGGCTTCGTTGTCCTTGTGCTGCGGATAGCACTGGTTGAACACATGGCGCAGCGCGACGTCACCGTCCTCGCTCTTGATCTCGTTGACACGGCGCAGCATGGTGCGAAATACCTTGTAGCGGCTGAAACCCTCACGCTCGCGATACAGCCGAAAGTGATGGTAGAAGTGCTTGAAATGGCGCACTTCGTCACTCTTGATCTGATTGGTGAGTTGCTTGAGCACCGGTTCATCGGTGATGTCGTTGAGCGCGCGATAGAGGCACGCGGTGCCGGTTTCCACCACGCAGCGTGCGGCAAGTTCCAGGCCGCGGCTGGGCTCCAGTTGTTCGTTGGTGCACATCGCGCCGTATTCTTCCCAGAACGAGGCGAAGCCGCGGTCCCAGTCGAACTCCGGCCATACCGCCTTCACATAGGCGGCCAACGCGCGACCGTGTTGCAACTCTTCATGCTCCCAATGTTGGCTGAGCCAGGTCTGCAGTTCCTCGTCCCCCGCGAAGTGGTCGACGAGGTTGTGTGTGTACAGGTCCGAGCCACTCTCCACGAAGGAGGCGCTGCACAGCAGGAAGAACAGGTCTTCGTTCTGGCGGACGCGTTGGATCTCGATACGGCTGAAGTCCAGGCTTTCCAGGGTCCAGGGCAACGAAGTGGCGTAGTTCACGCGGGCATTCCTGTGCGGGCCGGCTGGCTCGTCGGGGCACGGCGCCAACCTGGCATGACGATATTGTGACAACAGGATACGACGGTACGGCGCCGCCGGATTAACGCGCGCCGACCTGAAGAATCGTTTAGAACCGCGGCGTGGCGACGGCAGGTATTTAGCGCACTACGGTGACCGGTACGTGGGAGCGTTGGAGCACATCGCCGGATACCGAGCCCAGCAGCCAGCGCGCCAGGGCGCCGCGTTCGGTATGACCAATCACGATGTGATCGATGTCGTGGCGGCGCACCTGTTCCAGCAACACATCGCCGGGACTGCCGCGCGCCACTTCGGCGTCGATCAGCGCGGCCGAGTCGGGCACCAGCTGTCTGACTTCTTCCAACAGCTCCGAACAGCGCTTCGCACCGGGGTCGGTGATCATCAGCGAACAGGTGTCGGCGCTGCCCTCGGTGACCTGCAGTACCGACACCACGCGCACCCTTCCTCCGCAGGCGCGCGCCAGATCCACCGCAAGGCGGACAGCACGCTGCGAAGAGGTGGAGCCGTCATAACCGACCAGCGAATACTTGGGCATGCAGTTCCTCTCGACGTAGTGCGGGCGCGCTTCAATCAGTGACCTGACGGCAGCGACGCTCGACGTGAGTGTTCTTGGCCTGCTGGTTTTCCTGGACCTTCTTGCCAGCGTACGCGCCACCGGCCACACCCGCCACCGTGGCCAGCGTGCGGCCCTTGCCGCCGCCGATCTGGTTGCCGATCACGCCACCCGCCACGCCGCCAATCGCCATGCCGGCGATCTGGTGGGAGTCGTTCGGGGAATCCTGCACCGTGACGTCCTCGCATACGGTGCGTGTCTTCTGGGGTGTCGTCGAGGTCGACGACTGGGCCAGCAGCGGACCGCTGCCGACCATCGCCCATGCTGCAATGCAAAGTATGAAGGCCCTGGTTTTCATGGTCGTGCCCTCGCTTGTCGTACGCGACAAGTGTGCGCGCGGTGCTGTTACTGAAGCATCAAGCGGGACATTTCCACACCGTATTCACGCAGGCAGCGGAGGATGAACGGATGCCTGCGCCTGTGCGGTTGCGTTCAGCAAGGTTGTCCACAATGGCAAGTGCCATCTCGTTCAACGGAAAGCCAAGGAGAACATGATGATCAAGCGTACATTCGGAATGGCGGCCCTGGTGTTGGCCTGTGCGGGTGCGACGGCGGTGTTTCCGGTCGCCAGCGCTCAGGCTGCCGAGGCCGAAGTGAAGTGTGACCTGAGCTTCAGCCTGTCCGGTTGGTCGGTGATCTACAAGCACGCGGAAGGTAGCGGCACGGTTGTCTGCAGCAATGGCCAGAAGGCCGACGTGAAGATTGCTTTGCACGGCGGCGGCCTGACCGCCGGCAAATACCGTATCGACAATGGCAAGGGTGACATCACCCACGTGCGCAACATCGACGATGTATTCGGCGATTACGCGCAGGCTGGCGCCGAGGCGGGTGTCATCAAGAGTGGTGAGGCACAAGTGCTGACCAAGGGCACCACCTCGCTGGCGCTGCATGGCAGCGGCGAGGGCTTCAATCTGGGTGTGTCCGTCGGCCAGTTCAGCATTACCCGTCGCTGATGTTTTTTTGCACTGCAACGCGGGGCGCCTCAGGGCGCCCTTCGTTTTGTCCGGGTAGCGCGTACACTGCTGCGGTTTCCCAAATCCGGAGTGCCGCCATGCGCCGTTTTTCGTTCCTGTTTCTGTTGGTTCTGCTGCTGGGTGTGATCGTGCCCGTGCAGGCTGATGAAACCCCGGTGCTGCCGCAGGTGGGCCAGCCGGCGCCTGATTTCCGCCTGCAGGATCAGAACGGCAAGTGGCAGACGCCCGCCGATCACAAGGGTCGCTGGGTAGTGCTGTATTTCTACCCAAAGGATTTCACCCCCGGTTGCACCACCGAGGTATGCACCTTCCGTGACGACGTGGCCAAGCTGCGCCAAGCTGGCGCCGATGTGCTGGGTGTGAGCCTGGACGACGTGAAGTCGCACGCGGATTTTGCCGCCAAGTACCACGTGCCGTTCCCGCTGCTGTCCGATGCAGACGGCAAGACGGCACAGGCCTATGGCGTACTCGCCTCCAAGGTCGGGTTCAAGTACGCACGCCGCACGACGTTCCTGATCGACCCCCAGGGCAAGGTGGCCAAGGTCTACCAGGATGTGGACCCGGAGAAGAACTCCGCCCAGGTGCTGGCTGATCTCGCTACGCTGAAGGCATCGTCCTGATGCTGTTGAAAGTGCGTGACGATAGCCGCTCCGGCGGCTTTGCCCTCTGGCGCATCGTGGTCTGGTTGATGCTGCTGCTGGCGGCCTATGGTTGCCTGCAATACTCGGTGCACGCCGACCAGCTGTGGCGCACGCTCCAGCAACTGCCGCCGGCAAACACCGGGGACATCGCCCAACTGCACAAGATGTTGGCTTGGGATGTGGGCTATTTCGCGGTTGCGTTCGGCGTGGTGGTGGTCTGCGCCGGCGCGATTCTTCGCCAGGTCTGGGCACGACCGGCGCTGCAGGTAGTGGCGGTGTTGCTGGCGCTGGCCTGGGGGCTGGTGGGCGGCTTGTTGCTGCTGTCGCAATGGCGCGAGTTCAGCCAGGGCGTCGAGCTGACCAATGCCCAGGCACCGCTGGACGAAGCCTCCCAAATGGCCCTGGCCCACGAGCGCCGCATCTTCCAGATGGCCCTGGCGGCCAAGGCGTTGGCCGTGCCGCTGTTGCTCTGGCTGGCCTGGTGGCTGGGGCGGCCGAAAGTCCGGGCCGGTTTTCGCAAACTGCGTTGAACAAACGCCAGGCCGGCGCTGCGATTCAGCGCCGGTTGCCGCGTCGCGGGTTATCGCTGCAGCTCCGCATGATTGCCCTTATCCCATGACCCTGCGCCGATTAACGCTAGCCCTGACTATTTCGCTCGCCAGCCTCGCGGCGCACGCGCAGGATCTGGCCACCACCTGTCACGCCACCAGCAGCTACGACCTGACCGTGGCGCCGGACCGCCTGCTGTTCGACCGGCCACAGCCGGTGCCGCATCAGGTGGAACTGCGAGACGGCACGCTGCGCACCGACGGCACGGCCGTAAACCTGCGGCCCGACGAGCAGGACCGCCTGGCCCTGTTTGAACGGGAGCTGCGCGCGCTCATGCCGCGAGTGAAGGCCGTGGCATCGAAGGGCGTAGACATGCTGGCCGCTGCCATGCATGACGAGGGCACGCGTCTTTCGCTGGGTGCCGACACACGCGCCGAACTCGATCGTCGGGTGGCCGCGCGGGCAGCGGAGCTCAAGCAGCGCATCGCCGCCAGCACCAGCACGCACGACTGGCAGGGCAACCTGGCCGACCAGTACGCCAATCAGCTCGCCTCGGACCTGATGCCGCTGCTGGCCAACGATCTGGGTCAGCAGGCCATGAATGCCGCGATGACCGGCGACCTGCAGGCCGCAGCCAGCCTGCGCGACACCGCTGCCGACCTGGCCACCCAATTGCGACCAAGGCTGGAACAGCGCATGCAGGCGCTGACGCCGCAGGTGCAGGCACTGTGTCCTTCGGTGCAGCATCTGGCCGAATTGCAGCAGGGCGTCCATAGTGCCGGCGGACAGCCTTTGGACCTGATGCAGGTGGGGCAATAGGACACCGGCTGAGCCAATGACCGACAGCCTTTCGAGATTAATCTTCGGCTAAGTGGCGAAGAGCGAGGATGGTTGGCGTAGACCTTAAGGTGTTAGGAGGCGACTTGGTGTCGCACGCTCGCGTACCGCACTACAACACGCTTATCCGGTGGGGCATCGATGACCGTGATTTCTACCGCCGGGCCCTGACGCAGGTGCGTGAACCCGGTTTACGGGCCCTGTTGGCAGAGAACCTGCAAACGCTCGATACCCTGATCAGCGACTTGCAGGCGCAAGTCCACGCCAGCGGACATTCGCCGGCCCGTCACGGCACGTTGGCAGGCGCCATACGCATGGCATTGACCGAATGGTCAGCCAGCATGTCGACCAACCCGGATTCTGCCTGGGTGAATCGTATGGCCCGCAACGAGTGCGTCTTGCTGCATCGTTTCGAACAGCAGATGGCGCATGCGTCCGACGAATCGGCCCGCGTGCTCAGCGTGCAGCTGTCGCGCCTGCATGGCATCCACAAGGACATGCATTGCCTCGCCGGCACCACGCACGGCTGAGTGACGTAACCAGTCAGGGAAACAGGCATGCCAACGACGCCCAGGGATGTGCTGGATTTCTGGTTCGATCCCTCAACCGAACCGAACTGGTTTGCCCGTAACGATGCCTTCGATGCCCATATCCGCGAGCGCTTTGGCGACACGCTGAAGGCAGCCGGGCGCGGCGAGCTGGATGGCTGGGCCGCCGCCCCCGAGGGCTGGCTGGCGCTGCTGATCGTGCTGGATCAGTTCAGCCGCAACATCCATCGGGACGACGCCCGCGCCTGGGCAGACGATGCCAAGGCACAGTCGCTCGCGCTGGCCGGGTTGGCGCGCAGAGACGATCAACGGCTGGCACCCATGAAACGTTTATTTGCGTACTTGCCGCTGGAACACGCCGAGGACCTGCAGCTGCAGCAGCAATGCGTCCATCTTTTCGAGCAACTGGTGGCGCAGCTGCCAGAGGCAAAGCGCGCACCTTTCGAAGGCTTCCTTGATTATGCCCGTCGCCACCACGATGTGATCGAGCGCTTCGGGCGATTTCCGCACCGCAATGTTGTGCTTGGTCGAAGTAATACGCCCGCCGAGCAGACCTATCTGGCCAGCCCGGGATCAGGCTTCTGAATATCGCCGTCCATCGACAAGGAGTTCGCCATGCGTCGCCGTTATCTCGTCATCCTGTTATTGACATTGAGCCTGGCCGCGCACGCCAGTAATACCTATCGCGTAGGCAGCGAGGTTCTCACCGTGGGTGACAGTGCGGTGCGTGCGATGGAGTTGCTGGGCAAGCCCGATTTCAAGGAGCCGGTGGAAAGCGACTTCGGCGGCTACCAGGGCGAGCGCTGGCAGTTTCAGCGCGACGGCGGGCACATCCTCACTGTCACCATCATCAACGGCAAGATTGCCGAGATTCAGGACCGCACACGCTAAGCCTCCGGCTGAGGGCGCGCTTCCTACGCTGGCGCACGGCACGCGACGGCTGACGACCACCATGGACCTGCCACTAACGTGACCAGGCCGCGCGAGGGCGCGGTCTTGGACAAGGAAGTGACATGCGTCGACACATGGGTTTGGTTTGCCTGATGGCGGCCTTCGCCGCCCAGGCGGGCAGCGGCACGTTGAGGGTCGGTAGCCAGGTGCTGGTGGTGGGCGACAGCGCCGCGCGAGTGGTGGAACTGCTCGGCAAGCCCGCTTATCGCTCGCACGCCAAGGCGGCGTCCAGCCACCGTTCGTCGAGCAGCAAGAAAGTCCACCGCAACAGTGCTGACGATGTGGCTGGCGAGCAGTGGCAGTACCGCGAGGGCAATCGCACCACAACCATCGTCCTGGTGGGCGGCAAAGTCAGCGCCATCCGCGACGGTGGACGCTGAGCGAAAGGAGATGGCGGCATTGCGGCCGCCCATGCGATAACGGGCGCGACTCCAGGGAGGTCGCGTCATGTCAGAAATGCCAAATGCAGCGGGAGCAGGGACCCCCAGCCTGTTGCGTCCACGTCAGGCTGGCTTGCATGGCAAGGTGACCAATATCGAGTTGTTCTTCGATCTGGTGTTCGTCTATGCAGTGACCCAGCTCTCCCACACGTTGCTGGGCAATCTCAATACGCAAGGTGCGCTGAACGTGCTGCTGTTGTTCCTGGCGGTGTGGTGGGTGTGGATCTTCACCGGCTGGATCACCAACTGGCTGGATCCGGACCGGCTGGCGGTGCGCCTGCTGCTGCTCACGCTCACCTTTGCGGGCCTGCTGTTGTCCACGGCATTGCCGGATGCATTCGACGGGCACGGGCACATCTTCGCCGGCGCCTATGTTTTCATGCAGGTAGGTCGTTCGTTTTTCATGATCTGGGCGTTGCGCCATTCTCCGCTGGCAGCGCGCCGCAACTTCTATCGCATCACCACCTGGCTGGTGGTTTCAGGCACGCTGTGGGTGGCGGGTGGCTGCATGGCAGGCCAGGCTCGCTTTGCTTGCTGGGCGATCGCGCTCACCATTGAATATCTCGGCCCCGCCTCGTTCTTCTATGTGCCAGGTCTCGGTCGATCGAGCACGGCGGAATGGAACGTCGAAGGCGGGCATATGGCCGAGCGCTGCAGTTTGTTCGTGATCATTGCCCTGGGTGAGTCGGTGGTGGTGACCGGCAGCAGCTTTGCGGAAAGCGCACGCACGCTGGATGCGTGGGCCGCGTTTGTGACGGCCTTCATTGGGTGCGTGGCGATGTGGTGGATCTACTTCGATATCGGCGCGGAACGGGCCAGTCGTTCGATCCGCGAATCCGCCGACCCGGGGCGTGCCGCACGATTGGGTTACACGTATCTGCACCTGTTGATCGTGGCAGGCATCGTGGTGAATGCGGTGAGCGACAAGCTGAGCCTCGGTCATCCGCACTCGCTCGCAGATGGCGCGCAGGTGGCGGTGTTGCTGGGCGGGCCGGCGGCTTATCTGCTGGGCAATGCGTTATTCAAGAAGACGATGAACCACACCAACTTACCGCTATCGCATCTGGTGGGGCTGGGCTTCTTGCTGATGCTGCTGTGGCCAGCCACGAACCTGTCCGTACTGTCGCTCAGCGTGCTGACCACGTTGGTGCTGGTGATCGTGGCCGTGTGGGAGACCGTTTCGCTGCACAAGCTGCGTCGTGATCTGTACGAGCAGGCGCATCAATGAGCTGCGCGCAGCTCATCCAGCAACTGCCCGGCATGCCACGCGCGTCGTTGTTGTTCCGCTTCGCGCATCAGGGCCACAAGGCGTGCATTGGCTGGGGCGCGTAAGCCGTTTGCCATCGCGAGCTGCACGATCTCGCCGTTGATCGCATCAACCTCGGTGGGACGTTTCTGTTGCAGGTCCTCCCACATCGAGGAGCGCGCGAGTGGATCGATGGCCAGCAGACGCGATGCCAGACGACGAAACCACGCATCCGGCAGTTCGAGCACACGCGGCAGCCAGTGCGGGGGCAGCGGCGTGAGGCGTGCGGGCTGGATGCCGGCTGCGGCGAATATGGCCAGCGCCTCGCGTTGCGCCAGCGCAAGACAGCGACGCCATGCACGTTGCGAGAGTTCCTCTTTCAGTGGGACATCGGATAGTGCGTTGATCGCGTTGTTGAGGTTGAGCAGCAATTTGGCGGCCTGCACGGCGGGCATGTCGTCGCGTTGCACAAGCGGCAGGCCCGCGTTGGCGAAAATCGGAACAAAGGGCGCGAGCGACGCATGACCTTCCACCATCAACTCGCCGCCCGATCCCTGGTGGAAAACACCCGGTTCCCGCTGCAGCACATTGAACGGCACCATGCCGGCAAGCACCGGGTGGCCCGGCAACGCGGCACGCAACGTCTCGGTGTTGTGCAGCCCGTTCTGGAAGCTGATCACGGGAATGCCGGGAGCGATCACCCCGGCCAGTTCGCGTGCGACGGTCGCCGTGGCAGACGACTTCACCGTCACCAGCACCAGGTGCGCCTTCGCGGCAGCGAAGGGGTCGGCTTGCAGATCCAGGTCCTTCGCAGCGACGTGGCCATGGACACCGTGCAGGTCGCTCCAGGTGAGGCCATGCAGGCGCAGGGCGCTCATCACGCGGCGGCGGCCGATATAGGTAACGCGGGCATGCTCGTTGAGCCGCGCACCCAGATAGCCGCCGACACTGCCCGCGCCATAGATGGCGATACGTGGCTGGGCATGCACGCTCATGTAATAGCTGCTGCCGCTGCGCGACCGGCGACACGGCCGGAGAACAGGCAGCCTCCGAGAAAGCTGCCTTCCAGCGCGCGGTAGCCGTGCAGGCCGCCGCCGCCGAAACCGGCCACTTCACCCGCTGCGTAGAGGCCGGGCAACGGCTGGCCGTCGTGACCGAGCACGCGCGCATCGAGGTCGGTTTCCAGTCCGCCAAGCGATTTGCGCGTGAGGATATTCAGTCGCACCGCGATGAGCGGCCCGTTCGACGGATCAAGAATGCGATGCGGTTTCGCCACGCGCACCAGCTTGTCGCCGCGATAACGTCGCGCGTTATGGATGGCCATCACTTGCCCATCCTTCGCATACGGGTTATCGAACTGCAGGTCGCGTGCCTCGATCTCGCGACGCAACTGTGCGATGTCGAGCAGATCGTTGCCGGCCAGCGCGTTCATGCCGGCCACCAGTTCCTCCAGCGTGTCGCGCACGATGAAGTCACGGCCATGCTGCTTGAACGCTTCCACTGGCGCGGGCGCGCCCTTACCGACGGCTCGCTTGGCCACTTGCCGCCAACTCTTGCCGGTGAGGTCGGGATTTTGCTCCGAGCCCGAGAGCGCAAATTCGCGGCGGATGATCTGCTGATCGAGTACGAACCAGCTGTAGTCATGGCCGGTACGGCGCAGATGTTCAAGCGTACCCAGCGTATCGAAGCCCGGCCATAGCGGCCCGGGCAGACGCTTGCCGGTGGCGTCGAACCACAGCGACGAAGGACCGGGCAGGATGCGGATAGCGTGCATCGGCCAGATCGGATTCCAGTTCTCGATGCCTTCCACGTAGTGCCACATGCGATCGCGATTGATCTGGCGCGCGCCGGCGTTTTCGCTGATGGCCAGCATGCGGCCATCCACATGCGCGGGCACGCCGCACAGCATGTGTGCCGGTGGCGGTCCAAGGCGCTGGGGCCAGTTGCGG
Source organism: Dyella sp. OK584 (assembly GCF_057787755.1). Classification (NCBI taxonomy): domain Bacteria; kingdom Pseudomonadati; phylum Pseudomonadota; class Gammaproteobacteria; order Lysobacterales; family Rhodanobacteraceae; genus Dyella; species Dyella sp. OK584. The sequence goes on along the minus strand of NZ_CM173542.1, from coordinate 493,344 downwards.
CGCACCAGTTCGTGATTGCCACCGATGCCGCCCGACGAAACGATCACCGCCTGCGCACGCTGTTCGAACGGTTGCACTACGTCGCGAGAACTGGGTTTGCCGCGCTCCATGCCGTCGGGCACCAGCACGTCGCCGCGCACGCCGACCACGGCGCCGCCTTCCACGATCAATTCGTCCACGCGATGACGGAAACCAAATTGCAGCAGGCCCTTTGCCTGTGCCTCGCGCGCACGACGCACGAACGGTTCGATCACTCCCGGGCCGGTGCCCCAGGTGACGTGGAAGCGAGGCACCGAATTGCCGTGACCGATGGCGCCATGGCCGCCACGTTCGGCCCAGCCCACCACGGGAAACCAGCGCATACCCATGGCGTGCAGCCAGCTGCGCTTTTCTCCCGCGGCAAAATTCACATAGGCCTCGGCCCAGCGGCGTGGCCAGTGATCCTCGGCGCGGTCGAATGCGGCCGTGCCCATCCAGTCGGTCAGCGCGAGCGCCTGCGAATCGCGCACGCCCATGCGCCGTTGTTCCGGCGAATCCACGAAAAACAGGCCGCCGAACGACCAGAACGCCTGTCCCCCCAGGCTCTGTTCGGGCTCCTGGTCCAGCACCAACACCCGCTTGCCGGCATCGGCCAACTCGGTGGCGGCCACCAGGCCGGCGAGGCCGGCGCCCACCACGATCACATCGCACCCTTCCCGCATTCCCCGCCCCCTCTTGGCGATCAGCGCAGTTGAACTTAGCGTGCCTGACCGGGCCTGCCTATGCGCACTGCGTCATGGACCCTGGCGCCCGGCATGACCGATGGCACGGCATGACACCTGGCCCATGTCCGGCCTCGCGGCGAGGCGCATCGTGCAAGGCAGCCATGCGGCATTCGCACGGCATGCGGCACAGGGAGGCGACAAGCATGCGAACCACTTTCATGGCCTTCGCGCTGGCGGCGGGCGTTGCCTTTGGCGGCGCGGTGCAGGCGCGAGATATCCAGTATCACGACGGCCATTGCGGCTACTCGACCCAATACGATGTGGCCGTGACGGCCGACGGCATTGCCTACAGCCGAGACGACGGCCACCCCGGCAAGGTTTTCATGCATGACGGCCACCTGCGCGTGGATGGCCGCGATATGGCGGTTTCCGCCGATGACGCAGTGCGCCTGCGGCAGTACGAAGAGGGCGTGCGTGCCTTGCTGCCCGAAGTGGCTGGCATCGCCCGCGAGGGCGTGAATATCGGTTTTGCAGCCATGCGCACGGTGATGATGACGTTCGCCGAGAACGAAACCGAGCGCCGCGACATGGTCGGTCGCCTCGACCAGAATCATCGGCACGCACTTTCAAGTATCGACGACAGCCTTGGCAAGGGCGTTTGGAAGCAGCATGCCGTGGACGATGTGATCGAAAGCAGCATCGAGACATCGGTGTCCGACCTGGTCGGCAAGGTCACGGGCGCGGCAGTCACAGCGGCGCTGAGCGGTGACCAGAGCAAGGTGGCGGCGCTGGAGGCGCGGGCCAATTCGCTCGACAAGACCATCGACAAGGAAGTGAACGCGCGCGCCGACGAACTCGACAAGCGCGCCGAGGCGCTGTGTCCGCGACTCGGTACGCTGGAAAAGCTGCAGCAGCAATTTCAGTTCCGCCTGCAGGATGGTTCGCGCCTGCAGTTGCTCACGCATGAGAACAAGGACAACAAGAAGCTGGTAACAGCCGCGGATCGTGCACGCGCCGAGTGAGGCGACCTCGTGCACGAACCTTGAGGTCGCCGCTCCCCAGCACGACCAACCTGTGCCGCGCTCCACTCTCTGCGCGGCTTTTTTATGCATGTACCAGCGCGTGAACTCAACGGAACCTTGATAGTGGGGCTGCTAGGCTTTTGCGCTTTGTCATGCACGAGTTCTTGCCCATGCACGATTTCCTGGCGCGTCTGCATTTCTCCGAAGGTGCCATCAATACCCTCATCAACCTGAGCATCGCCGTGGTGATGTTGCTGGTGGGCCTGTGGCTGGCTGCACGCGTGGCCAACGTCGCGCGACGCGCCATGCGGCGCGCCAATGTGGACGAGACGCTCAGCGGCTTTCTGCGCAACCTGATCAACGGCGTGCTGATCGCCTTGCTGATCGTGATGACGCTGCAGCAGGCGGGCGTGCCTTCGGCACCGCTGGTGGCTGCGCTGGGCGCTGGCGGCCTGGCCATTGGTCTGGCGCTGCAGGGGTCGCTCAGCAACCTTGCGTGGGGCGTGTTGCTCATCATCTTCCGGCCGTTCCGCGTGGGCGACTTCGTCAATGCCGGCGGCATTGATGGCACGGTGGAGAGCGTGAGCCTGATGCATACCGTGCTGGTGATGCCGGACAACCGCGAAGCCGTGGTGCCCAACGCGAAGATCGGTTCCGACGCCATCATCAATTTCAACCGTCGCGGCACGCGCCGCTTCGAGCTGAGGGTGGGCGTCGGCTACAAGGACAACATCGGCAAGGCCATGGATCTGGTGCGCCAGCTGTATGCCGCCGACGCGCGCATCCTGCGCGACCCCGAGCCCGGCATATGGGTCGAGAGTCTGGGCGAGAACGCGGTGAGGCTGGTGTTGCGTGCCTATACGCGCATCGACGACTTCTGGCCTGCGCAAACCGATCTGCTGAGCGCGTTGAAGGAGCGTTTTGAGGCCGAGGGCATCAGCATTCCGATCCCGCAGCGTGAGTTGACGGTGGTGCAGGGGCGCTTACCGGAACAGGCCAGCTGACCCGTGATTGCCCGGCGCTCCGACGGATTCGCCTGATCGCCGCCAAAATGGCCTGCATACGTATGCGAATGGTGGATTCAAACGATCCAAAAGCGTCCGGAAGCGGGTCTCGTTCGCTATGATTAAAGCCTTACGCGGCCGTCATCCCCGCACGGCACGCCATTGCCATCCGTAGGAGAAACCATGGCCGACCTCAAAGAAGCACGCGTTCCCGATATCGGCAGCGAGAACGTGCCGGTGATCGAAGTGCTGGTGAAGCCGGGCGACAAGGTCGCCAAGGAACAGGGCCTGGTCACGCTGGAGTCCGACAAGGCGACCATGGAAGTGCCGGCCCCGTTCGCGGGCACGGTGAAGGAAGTGAAGCTCAAGGTGGGCGACGAGGTGTCCGAGGGCGCCCTGATCGCCATCATCGAGGCAGAAGGCGAGGCAGCCGCGCCCGCCCCGGCGCCGCAGTCCGCGCCCGCCAAGGCCGAGGCGCCCGCCAAGGCGGCACCTGCACCCGCTCCAGCCCCTGCTCCTGCGGCTGCCCCGGCAGCCAGCGGCGGTGTGCGCGAAGTGCTGGTGCCGGACATCGGCAGCAGCGGCGTGCCGGTGATCGAGATCCTGGTGAAGGTGGGCGACACCATCACCAAGGACCAAAGCCTGATCACGCTCGAATCGGACAAGGCGACGATGGAAGTGCCGGCGCCGTTCGCAGGCGTGGTGAAGGAGATCAAGGTCAAGGTGGGCGACGAGCTGTCCGAAGGCAGCCTGATCGCCCTGGTCGAAGCCGCCGTTGGCGCACCCGCCGCCGCGCCGGCACCGCAGGCCGCAGCGCCCACCAAGGTGGAAGCGCCCAAGGTCGAGGAGAAACCCGAGCCGATCGGTGGCCGCAGCGTGCTGCCGGGCAACGCACCGGAAGGTGACGTGGCGCCGACGGCCCGTCCGCCGTTCGATTCGGGCATCGTCATGCCGGGCGACGCCCCGTACGCCAGCCCCGCCATCCGCGCTTTCGCGCGCGAGCTGGGCGTGGACGTTCGGCAGGTGAAGGGCACCGGCCGCGGTGGCCGTATTCAGCGCGAAGACGTCGGTGCGTACGTGAAGCACGCGCTGGCTTCCGGCGCGCGTCCCACCGGTGCGCCAGTGGCGACAGGCGGCGGCCTCAACCTGCTGCCGTGGCCCAAGGTCGACTTCGCCAAGTTCGGCGAGATCGAAGAGAAGCCGCTGACGCGCATCCAGAAGATCTCCGGCGCCAACCTGGCGCGCAACTGGGCAATGATCCCGCACGTCACCCAGCACGAAGACGCCGACATCACCGAGCTGGAAGCGTTCCGCAAGAAGCTCGGCGAAGAGAACAAGGATCTGAAGGTCACCCCGCTGGTATTCCAGATCAAGGCAGTGGTCGCGGCGCTCAAGAAGTTCCCGCAGTTCAATGCCTCGCTCGACGTGAGCGGCGAGAAGCTGATCCTCAAGAAGTACTTCCACATCGGCATCGCGGTGGATACGCCCGATGGCCTGGTGGTGCCTGTGATCCGCGATTGCGACAAGAAGGGTCTGATCGACCTGGCCGTCGAGCTGGGCGAGATCTCCAAGAAGGCACGCGACAAGAAGCTCGGCCCGGCCGAGATGTCTGGCGGCTGCTTCTCGATCTCCTCGCTCGGCGGTATTGGCGGTACGTCGTTCACGCCGATCGTCAATGCGCCGGAAGTGGCCATTCTGGGCGTGTCCAAGGCGTCCATGAAGCCGGTGTGGAACGGCAAGGAATTCGCGCCGCGCCTGATGTTGCCGCTGTCGCTCAGCTACGACCACCGTGTGATCGACGGCGCGCTCGCCGCGCGCTTCGCCACCTTCCTCGCGCAGCAGCTGGGCGACATCCGCCGCCTGCTCCTGTAATTGCTCCCTCTCCCCCCCGGGGAGAGGGTTGGGGTGAGGGGTGGCTCTTGCGTCGCCCCTCATGCGTAGCGAAAAGAATTCAAGGATTCCCCATGGCAAGCACCATCGAAATCAAAGTCCCCGACATCGGCGGTCACGACAACGTGCCGGTGATCGAGGTGCTGGTGAAGGTCGGCGACACGGTCGCCAAGGAACAGAGCCTGATCACGCTCGAATCGGACAAGGCGACGATGGAGATTCCCTCCAGCACCGCCGGCGTGATCAAGGAGTTGAAAGTGAAGGTGGGCGACGAAGTGTCCGAAGGCGCGGTTATTGCCGTGCTCGAGACTTCGGACGTCACCACTTCTCCCTCTCCCCCCCGGGGAGAGGGCCGGGGTGAGGGGACAACCTCGCCTCAGTCCAGCACTAGCAGCGCTCCCGCGAGCGCCCGCCCTTCACCACCTTCAGGTGGCTCACCTCAATCCTCTCCCCAGAGAGGAGAGGAAGCGAAGGCGCCGCAAGCGGCAGGTTCGTCGGGTCGCAAGGCTGACATCGAGTGCAAGCTCGTCGTGCTCGGCTCTGGCCCCGGTGGCTACACCGCTGCATTCCGCGCTGCGGACCTCGACGTCGACACCGTGCTCATCGAGCGCTACGCCACGCTCGGCGGCGTCTGCCTCAACGTGGGCTGCATCCCGTCCAAGGCGCTGCTGCATGCGGCGGCCGTGATCGACGAAGCCGAGGCGATGGCCGCACACGGCGTGACCTTCGGCGCACCGAAGATCGACCTCGACAAGCTGCGTGATTTCAAGATCAAGGTGGTCGGCAAACTCACCGGCGGCCTTTCCTCCATGGCCAAGCAGCGCAAGGTGCGCACGGTGCAGGGCGTGGGCACGTTCATTTCGCCGAACGAAATGGAAGTCCAGACGGCCGAAGGCACCAAGGTGCTCCGCTTCGAGTACGCCATCATCGCGGCTGGTTCGCAGGCGGTGAAGTTGCCTGCGTTCCCGTGGGACGACGACCGCATCATGGAATCCACCGGCGCGCTGGAACTGAAGGACGTGCCGAAGAAGCTGCTGGTAGTTGGCGGCGGCATCATCGGCCTGGAAATGGCCACGGTGTATTCCGCGCTCGGCAGCGAAGTGACCGTGGTTGAGTTCATGGACCAGATCATCCCGGGCACCGATGCCGACCTGGTCAAGCCGCTGGCGCAGCGCCTGGCCAAGAAGCTCAAGGGCGTGCACCTCAAGACCAAGGTGGTCGAGGCCAAGGCCACCAAGAAGGGCATCGAGGTCAGCTACGAAGGCGTGAGCATTCCCGAGAACAAGCTGTTCGATCGCGTGCTGGTCGCGGTGGGCCGCTCGCCCAACGGCGGCAAGATCGGCGCCGACAAGGCCGGCGTGGCCGTGACCGAGCGCGGCTTCATCAACGTTGACACGCAGATGCGCACCAACGTGAAGCACATCTTCGCCATCGGCGATCTGGTGGGTCAGCCCATGCTGGCGCACAAGGCCACGCATGAAGCGCGCGTCGCCGCCGAAGTGGTGTCGGGCATGAAGAGCCATTTCGATGCGCGTGTGATTCCGTCGGTGGCCTTCACCGACCCGGAAGTGGCATGGGTCGGCGTTTCCGAGCGCGAGGCGAAGGAGAAGGGTCTCAAGATCGGCGTGGGCAAGTTCCCGTGGGCAGCCAGCGGCCGGGCCATTGGCATCGACCGCACAGAAGGCTTTACCAAGCTGATCTTCGACGAAGAGACACACCGCGTCGTGGGCGGCGCCATCGTCGGTCCGCATGCGGGCGACCTCATCAGCGAGATCGCGCTGGCAATCGAGATGGGCGCGGAAGCGGCGGACATCGGCCTGACCATCCACCCGCATCCGACGCTGAGCGAATCGGTGGGTATGGCGGCTGAGGCCTACGAAGGCACCATCACCGACCTGTACATTCCGAAAAAGAAGTAAGCGCTCTCGAGCGAAGAAAAAAAGCCCGGGGAAACCCGGGCTTTTTTTGTGGTTCGCCACGGCAGATATCAGCCGTGGCGCCGATCCTCAGTTCGATTCGGTGAACTGAATCGACGGCGTCGTGCCACCCGCCGTGGAGCAACTGCCGAGGTTGAGGTTGTTGCTCTCGCCAGTCGTGCCGGAGTTGGCCACGCACGACGGTGCAGTGGTGGATCCGTCGTTCACCGCCACATTCACTGTGATCGACGAGCCGCTGTTGAATACGGCTTCCGATCCACCGGCATTGCCGACTACATTAAACTCCGACTCTTTCCAGACCTGGGCGAGTAAAAGGACGCTGTCCTTGCCGCTGGAACTGTAGGCCTGGGTGCCATTGGTGAAGACCACAGTGTCGTTGCCGCCCGACGTGACGGTGCCAGTGAGCTTTACGTTGGCGAGCTGCGTGGCGGGCACGTCAGGCGCCGTGGCGGCCGCGCTGTTCTTGTAGCAGTCGCCCGCGCCGTCACTGCCCCAGCCACTCGGGCAGCGATGGCCGCCGTAGCCGATCAGCCAGTACTGCATGAATACTGCCGCCTGGCCGTTGACTTCGTAATCGGGCGCATACACGAACTGCTGCCACACGGTGCAGCCGGAGTGGCCGGCACAGGCCGACGTGGTCGAACTGAAGCTCGAGTTGATCTGCAGCGAATACTCGTTTGGCCCCAGGATGCCGCCATTGCCGTACGCTGGCACGCCCACACCGCTTTCCGACGTCACACCCGTCACCGACGGAAAGCTGCCTACCGCCTGCGTGATAAGGCTCGATGTCTGCAGCGTGTAGTCGTTGCCGTTGCCGGCAGTCTCCGACGCACCGAACATCGACCAACGCGGCACGGGATGAACGCGCGGCACTACTTCCCTGCACACCACCTGATGCCAGACGATGCTGGGATAGGTGGCCTGGAAGCATCCTTCCGACGGTGTGGCGATCTGCGCGATGTCTTCGCGCCAATTTGCGCGCGCCTGCGCTTCCAGCGGACCGACAATCTCGGCAGGAGGCTGGAGGGAAACATGGTTGGACGGCGCGGCATGAGCGACGGGAAGCCAGGCGACACTGACGAGGCCGGCGAGTAGTGCGAACTTCAAATTGGCCTGCATGGAAATTCTCCCTGGTACGCGAATAGCTATCGGTTTCGACCCTGGACAATCCATGGCCGATGATTTCCAACAACAACTCACCTACTCGCCAGCAACTGGGACAGTTGCAGCGAATTTCAGGCGGTAGATTTTTTCCCCTCCGCGACACTGAGGTTGACGCGGTGGTTCTCCCCACGTGCGAGCGCTCAACGTTGGACGACACGAGCACTGCGGCGGCCTTGGTAACGCATTCGCAACGTGCTTGCAAATCGAAAAAACATGCGTGACATCGCGACAGAAGAGCGCAAGGATCGGCGCGCCCAAGTCGCATCGAGCGAAACCTTGCATACCAAGCGATGAGAGATCATCGCGAACGCGTTTGAGCGATGTCGTTCCTATCGTGTGCTCGCAAAAAAGCGCGAACACATTTCGTTGACATCTTGCACGTGGCGCAGCGTGCGCACGCAGAGGCGCTTTGTGCATGTCGATGCGCGTATGGCGTTTTTTGCGGGAAAAAGCTCGATATATGCTGCTTTCTCTGCACTACGTCACAAATAACGAGGCCCGGAGTTTTCCGGGCTTCCTTGTCACTCGGTGGGTTGGGTCAACGCCGCCTTGATCGGTTCGGACGTCTGTTTCAGGTTCGCGATGGATTCCCTGGAGCTGAAGATCATCTGCTGAAGCACGCCGAGAAATTCCACCGGATCGACATCTCTGCCAAGTCTGATTTTTGTCTGCAGGTCGACCATGTGTGGACCATCAAGCGCCAGGGTAGCGTTGTGCGTGGTCCAGCTGGCGGCGTCGCGCTGGGCGGCGTAGGCCGTCGCGTATCGGTGCAGTCTGTCCACGTCGATCCAGGTGGCCGACTGGTTCGCCACGGCCACGTCCCATGCCTGGGTCGAAAAGACAGGCCAGTTGATGCTGATCGCAAACTGGTCATTGACCTCGCGGATGTGCTTGTTGATCTCGGTATCCGTCAGGCCGTTGCGCACATCGGCGGTGATGGTCTTGCCCATGGCTTCGAGCGGAGCCAGTCGCTCCTCGTCCTTCGCGATGGAGGACTGCATATCGTGCAGCGTGTTGCGCAGTTCGGCTTCGATCTGCGTGCCCGCGTGCTCGGCGGCATGGCGGTGGTGTACATGCTCGATCCACTGCTCCAGGCCCAGCGCGGTGAGGATGGACAGCACGATCATCAGGTAGTGCTTCGCAAACTCGCGAAACGAATGCATCCTGACTTTGGGTAATTCGAAATGCATGCGGATTCCTCCAGCGCCGGCATCAGGCGCGCAGGGTAGCCTATCCAGCCAGGCTTGGCTTCAGGCGTCGTAGCCCAATCGCTCCAGCATGGGCCTCAGGATGGGTAGCACGGGCTCGAAATGCTCGCGATAGGCATGCCAGCGATTCACCGCTTTGCGGTGGATGCCTTGCGTGACCTGTGCATAGCTCGGTGTGCTGATATAACCCTTGGCGCGCGCGTGCTCGGCGAAGCGTGCCATGGGCGAGGCGTCCGCCACGTCGAGGAACTGGCCAAGGCGCACGATGTGTTCATCGAAGCGGCTGACGACCGACTCGTAACGCCATTCGAGCACGCGCGGCGCGAACACTTCGAGGTGCTTGTACCACTGCTCGAACGCCTGCACGTAACCCTCGGCCAGCCGTTTCAGCGAGGAGCACAAAACCATGAACGGCGGTGCGCGGAACGGCAGCATGTAGCAGCTCAGCAGCACATCGCAGGGATGGCGAAGGCACAGGATGATGCGGGCCTCCGGAAACAGGCGCGCGATCATCGGCAGGCACAGCATGTTGAGCGGATTCTTGTCGATGAGGCGCCGCTCCCCGAGGTCGGGCACTACCTTGCGCGACATGGCGACATAGATGTTCCGCAGCTGATCCGCTTCGTGTTGGGACAGTCGGCCGAGGTCGTGTGGATACGACTGTCCTGCCAGTTGCATGCGATGGATCAGTTCGTAGACGAAGTCGCGTTCGTCCATGGAACGAAAATCAGGATGCGCATCGAGCATCTGCTCGAGCAACGTGGTGCCCGAGCGAGGGAAGCCCAAAACGAAGACGGGACTGTCGAGGCTACGCGGCGCGGACAGCGTGCTCCATTGGTCGTACTCGGCGTGGCTCACGCGATGGTTCGTCATGGACAGCGGCTGGCTGCCTTCGACGATCAGCTCGGGCACGATCGCGCTGGCGATCTCCCACTGGGCGGCGTGGGCGAGCTCTGCGGAACGCCAGGCGTCCTCGTGACGGCCTTGCTTGCTCATGACGCCCGCCAACCCGAACGCGGCGGTCGCTCGCGCGTCCGGGCCATCGCTCAGGCCAAGCATGCGCTCGTAGAGGACGGCCGAGCGATCCAGGTCGCCTCGTTGCGCGGCGACGGCGGCGTGCGCCTGCCAGGCCGCCGTGGCGAGCGCAGGAGAGTCCGGCAATGCCGCTTCCACCTGATGAAGCGGTAGCCGCTGAAGTTCGGCTTCGGCAAGATCGACCTGGTTGCCGCGCTCATACATCGAGGCACGCAGCGCGGCGATGCGCCACTGCATGATCCGTGCGTCTTCATTCTCGGGCAGGACAGCCCGTTCCAGGACTTGAAACGCCGTCGCCTGTTCGCCTTGGGCAGAAAGCATCGTGGCCAACAGGATGGCCTGTTCCACCGGCTGCGGCGGCCAGTCGGCGGCATCCGCCAGCATCTCCTGTTCGCCTCGATGATCGCCGCAGGCGTGGCACGCATGCGCGGCCTGCAGGCGCGCATCGATGAAGGCGGGCACCAGTGCCACGGCATCAAGCAAAGCTTCTCGCGCCTGCAGCCAGCGTTGTTTCTGGGCATGGAGCAGGCCGAGGTTGTAATGGATCTGCGCCTCCTGCGGCGCCAACGCCACGGCTTGCCGCAAGGCATCTTCGGCAACCGTCAGGTCGCCCAATTGGCGCGCGACCACAGCGAGGTTGTTCCAGTATTCGGCGATGGTCGGGTTGCGCTGCACGAGACGGCGGAAAGTCGTCATCGCTTCATCGAGACGCTGGCTGGATTGCAGTGCGGCGCCGAGCAGCAGCAGGGCTGTGCTGTCGATGTCACCCATGGCGGCAACAGGTTCGCCGAGTGCCAACACGGTGGCGATGTCACCGCGCTGATACGCCGCGAGCATACGGGCGGTGAGGTCGGCGGAGGATGGCGAGAGGTGGTCCGTCATCCTTGAATCCTAGCAGTGGGATGGTCGCGGCGAGGCGCCGCGACCATCCCGCTGTGCTTGCGGTCAGATCAGAACCTCACCGTGGCGCGAGCCCAGTAGTAGCGGCCCATCACGTCGTAAGTGGCCGTATCGACGTTGTAGTTCGAGCCATTCTGGTAGGCCAGCGGCGGGATCTTGTCGCTGAGGTTGTCGATACCCACGTCGAAACGGGTATGGATCTTCGCCCACTCGTAGCCACCCGAGATCGAGTGATACAGCACGGACGCCATCGGTGCGCTGGCACCGGTGTCGAGGTTCGCGTTCAGGTTGGTCACATTGTGGATGTAGCGCGACTGCCACTGCGCGCTCCAGTCACCCATTGCCCAATTGATCGTGAGCGTGCCGCGCCAACGCGGGATATTGCCGAACTGCAGGCCATACGTGCCGGCATAGTTGATCGACCCCGCACCCGGCTGGCCGGGCGTGGCGTCGTTCTTGTACGTCGAGACGTAGGTGGTGTTGAGGCCAGCCTTGAAGTTACCCGGATCCACGCCGCCCACGTCGAAGTGGGGAATGGCGTAGTTGAAGGTGAAGTCGACGCCGGTCGTGCTCAGGTTGCCCAGGTTGACCACGGGCGTGTTGATGTAATTGACGGCACCGGCCAGCTTGTTGGTGTTGTCGTAGCGATTGATGTACGAGCAATACGGGCTGTTGTCGTTGGCGAAGCAGGCATTGACCACCGTCTGCGCCTGGATGGGCGTCAGCGTGTCGCTGAGGTAGATGTGCCAGAAGTCCAGCGTGCTCGACACGCCTTGCCACCAGCTCGGCGAATAGACGAAGCCGAAGTCGATGGACTTGCCCTGTTCCGGCTTCAGCGTGCTGCCGATGGCGGCGGCGCCCGAGTAGTAGGAGGTGACCTGGCCGAGCGGGTTGCCGGTCCAGGCCGGCGGCACGAACTGGCAGGCGGTCGGGTGCTGGGCCAACTGCGCGGCAGTCAAATGCACGCACGGATCGGTGAGGTTGGGGCCGCCGACGGTGCGACCGTCATACAGCTCGTCCATGTTGGGCGCGCGGAATACCTGGGAGACCGTACCGCGCACCAGCAGGTCGGCAACGGGGCGGTACTCGATGGCGATCTTGCCGTTGGTGGTGCTGCCCGAGCTGTCGTAGTCCGAGTAGCGCAGGCCCACGTCGAGGTTGAGCGAATAGGCCCACGGCCGTTCGGTGAGCAGCGGGATCAGCGTTTCGGCGTACAGCTCCTTCACCGTATCGTTGCCGCCACCCGGCGAACCGCAGGCTTCCGATAGCACCACACAGGTGTTGGTCACCGGGTCGAGGATCGCGTCGGCGGTCACGTTGTAGTTCATCGACGTCTTGCGGTACAGCGCACCGGCCGACAGCTGCATGGCGCCAGCCGGCAGATCCCAGATTTCTCCCGACGCGTTGACCTGACCCTGCTTCATGGTATTGGTCAGGGTGTACTGCGGCGCATCCACGCCGTTCTTCAACAGCGCGGTGACTGCCGGGTCGGCCTGGTTGAAGATGTTGGCGCCGGCATCGATGGCCGCCTGGAAGGCCGGCACGTTCACTTCGTTGAAGTTGGTCTGCACACGGCGCGTATGGCCGTAGTCGAAGCTGGCATCCCAGCCCCAGGTGCTCTGGCCGAAGTTGCCGCGCAGGCCTGCGTTGATCTCTTCGTTGTTGGTCGTGAACGTGTGCAGGCGGGTGCCCAGGCCGGTCAGGCGGGTGTTGAAGGCGTAGCCGCTGTCGGCGTTGGGTGCGGCCGGATCGACCAGCGTGCCCTGGCTGAAGGTGACGCCGAACGGATTGTTCGGATTGCTCGCCAGCACGTGCCAGCCGTCGCCCACGCCGGTCGGCGCTGGGGCATCCTGGCCGGACGAGTTGGTGTGGTTGTAGAACGCGTCGGCGTAGAACGTCACGTAATCGTTGATCTTGTAATTGCCGATCACGAAGACGTTGGTGCGTTCCTGCTGCTGCTGGATGTAGTTGTAGGCGTTGTAGTTGTACGTGTCGTTCGCGTTGCTGAAGCAGCGATAGTTGCCGAGGCTGCCGCCATTGCCGTTGGAGAGCGTGACGTAGGTGTTGCCCTGCGAGTTAACTTCGCAACCGCCCGGGGAGAGGTTTTGCGGCACCAGCAGGCGACCGGTCGGAATGGTGTGCGAACCCGACGCCTGCGGACCACCGGCATACAGATACAGCTGCCGGGCCGAGAAGCTGCGACGCGGCGCCAGCACCGGGTCGTACTTGTTGTAGTCGACGCCGGCGACGATGTTGCCCTGCTCGCCGCTCGCGCCCACGGTGAACTGCGCACCCTTGCGCTGGCCGTCACCATGGCTGGAGATGCCGTCGTTGACGCTCAGTTCCGCGCCCTTGTAGTCCTTGCGCAGGATGAAGTTCACGACACCGCCCACGGCATCGGAGCCGTAGACCGTTGAGGAGCCGTTAGCCAGCACGTCCACACGCTCCACCATGTTCTGCGGAATCATGTTGAGGTCGGCGTTGGCGAGGCGCTGGCCATCCACCAGTACCAGCGTGCGGTTCACGCCCAGGCCGCGCAGCGACACGCGGGCCGCACCGTCGCCGCCTTCGAGCGTGGGGCTCGCACCACCACCGCCGTTGCTGTTGTTCTGGGTGTTGGTCGCGTTGCCCGCGATGCTCGGCAGCGCCTGCAGCACGTTGCCCAGGGTCGGGCTGCCGTTGTTGGTGATGGCAGAACGATCCAGCGTCACCACCGGGTTGGCCGTCTCGGAATCCACGCGACGAATCAGCGAACCGGTCACCGACACGGCAGTCAGCGTCTTGGCGCTGGACTGCTTGGGTTGTTCCGTATTGCTCTGGGCCGTCTGGCTCTGTGGCGCAGGTCCGGTCGAAGTGTCCTTACTGCTTGCATCCTGGGCCTGCACCACGGCGGCAGTCGAAATCATGCCGATGGATAGTGCCAGGCGTACCGCTACTGATAGGCGATTCAAGTTGGACTGCATGATGTCTCCCCGATTTGAAGGCAAAAGGGACCCGCTATAGGCGCATAGACGTCTATAGGTGTCGTGTTGCCATTGGTTCCCCCGAACCAACTGTTTCAGGAAATGAAGGTTGAGTAAAGGCCTTTTTAACGTGCATTCCGGCATAGGTGCCGGCGCGTCCTTAAGCTTCATGCAAGATTCGAGAAGAGATCGCTCTGTGCTGCAAAGCTGTCGGCGTCGACAAAGCCGGCCAATCCGACGCCCACCAACCGGTACCGGCTCTGGGCGGGCCGCTCCACCCGATCGCGCAGGGCACAGGCAATATCGGCCAGTTCGGCGGCAGAACCGGGGCGGGATGCGGGGGTCAGGCTGCGGGTCAGCGTATGGAAGTCGGACGTTTTCAGCTTCAGCACCACCGTGCGCGCCAGCCGTCCATGTTCACCCTGTGCCTCACGTTGGTGCGCTGCCCATGTCTTCTCGGCGAGCCGTTGGATATGCGGGGTCAGTTCCTGCAGCGTCAGGTCATGCTCGAAGGTGTCTTCGGCCGATACCTGCAGGGTCGGTCGGTCTGGCTGCACGGCATGCTCATCAATGCCTAACGACAGTTCGTGCAGGCGTTTGCCCCAGCGCCCGAAGCACTGCTCCAGTTCCTGCGGCGGTCGTGTGCGCAAATCGCCGACGGTGACGATGCCCAGTTCGGTGAGGCGTGCCTCCATCACCTTGCCGACACCGGGCAGGCGACCCACTGGCAGCGGTGCGAGGAACGCCTCGACCTGATGCGGACGTATCACGAACAGGCCGTCGGGCTTGCGCCAGTCCGAGGCGATCTTGGCTAGGAACTTGTTGGGCGCTACCCCGGCCGACGCGATGAGCTGTGTTTCCTCGCGGATGGCGGCGCGGATCGCCTCGGCCGTGGCCGTCGCCGTAGGCAGGCCGGTGAGTGTCGCGGTGACGTCGAGATAGGCTTCGTCCAGCGACAGCGGTTCTATCAGGTCGGTGTGCCGCGCAAAGATCTCGCGCACCTGCCGCGAAACCGCCTTGTAGCGGCTGAAGTCCGGTGGCACGAAGATCGCCTGCGGACACAACCGCTCGGCACGCACCGCCGGCATGGCCGAGCGCACGCCGAACTTGCGCGCCTCGTAACTGGCCGCGCATACCACCGAGCGCGCACCACGCCATGCCACCACCACCGGCTTGCCGCGTAGTGAGGGATCGTCACGCTGTTCCACTGATGCGTAGAACGCATCCATGTCGACGTGGATGATTTTTCGGGGTGGCGTGGGCACGGCGTAACGCGAAGGGGCGGCTGCGCACAGTCAACCACGAACCCCCGCGCTTTTGTAGGAGCGCATCCTGTGCGCGGCATGCCGGGCGCTCGAAGTGACCGACGCAAGGCGAGCTCCAGCGCCGCGATCGCACACAGGGTGCGCTCCCACGTTAAGAGACGCCGCTCTTTCTAGCGCCACTGCGTCTGCAGCGTCTCATCCACCAGGGCGTTCTCGAAGGCCACGAAGCTGTTCAGATCGAGCGTATCCAGGCGGAAACGCTGGGCCGCGGTGAAGAACGCCAGCAACGACAGCACGCGCTGCGGGTTGCGCGCCCACGGCGGCACGTACACCGCGCGCGTGATCAGGCCGGTCTCCAGGTAGGGCGACAGCGTAATCACGTCGGTCGTCGTCACGCGGCCGGCGAACAGCAGCGGCAGCATTTCCGCCTGTCCCGCCTGCAGCACCTTGCGGATGAAGATGTACACGATCATGACACCCTGCAGGTAGGCGCCATCCTTGGTGAAGCAGACGCGGCCGCGCACGTCGCCGCCACGGAAGATGCGCGAGGCGCTGCGATAGCTTTCCACCGGGGTCTGGCCAGCCTCAAGGAAGCCGCGGAACACTTCGATGAAGTCCGCGCCGTCGAGGGCGCGTTTGACCATGATCACGCGCAGCGCGACCCGGCGAAGCCGCGCGAGGTCGATGGAGCCGGTAATGATCTCCGAGAACGTGGCCAGCCCTTCCTGCGCGCGCGTGGTGCGCGGCGAGCCCAGGCCCAGCGATTTGAGGTAGGGCTGGTGCTTGCCGTTGAGCAGGGTGGCGGTGTGCACGAACGCTTCGTGCTCGGTGAGCTGCTCCAGGTCCAGCTCGGAGAACATCGCGGTGGAGCGCAGGTTGATGCTCTTGCTGCCCGCGGTGGCCTTCGACGACAGCTCGGGGTTGAGTATCACGTCCACCCTGTCATGTTCGAAGAACGATCCAAGGCGCTCGCGCAGCCGCTCGGCGAATACGTCGGCGGGGATATCGGCCGGCACGGGCGGGATGGCCTCGCGGCTGATCAGATCATCGGTAATAGAGATCACGTCCTGCGCGGCGTCGTACGCGTTGGCCGTCTGGCTGCTGTGCACCGCGTCGGGGCGTCCGTACAGCGCGGTGGAGCAGCGCGTGAACGTTTCGTTGCCCACGTTCATCAACATGTGGGCCGCAGTGAGGTAGCTCCACGCGGTCTTGAACAGCCAGTCGCCGATAGGATGGCCACGGTCAAGCCTGCCCATGATGGATCGCAGCGCGTCCATTTCACTGCTGAGATCGGGATGGCGGCGCGGCGGGTCGGGCAGCTGCGGGTTGCCGCGCTCGTATCCCTCCAGGAACTTCGCCTCCAGTTCCACCGGCCAGTCGATGGCCTTCAACACGCGGATCTTCTTGCCCACCGAAACCAATTCGCGGTCGAGCTCGAGCAGCGGCCCCAGGGTCTTGTCGTCCTCGGGCCGGACGACACTTTCGACGGTACTCATGACGCCTCCTTACAAGGCGCCGGCCAGGTGCCCGGCCGGCATGCAGCGACGGGAAGAGCGCAACTTTGCACCTGCGGGTCGTGATGGGCTAGCGAAGAACTACTGAGTCCGTCCAAAAATGCAGCACGGACCGATTGTTGCAGTCGCATGTCGAAGTGAACCGCGTTCTCGCGCTATCGTCCGTCCTTCGTACCCGTCGGAAGGATGCTGTTGCGCACCATGACTGCCGAGACTTCTCCTGCATATTTGCGTCGCCTGGGTACCTGGGACGCCGCCGCCATCGTGATCGGTGGCGTAATCGGCGCCGGCATTTTCCGCAGCGCCTCCACCGTGGCCGAGCGCACCACCTCCGGCGCGCAGCTGCTGACACTGTGGGCGGTGGGCGGCCTGCTCACGCTGGCGGGCGTGCTCTGCTACGCCGAGCTGGGCGCGCGGAGGCCGCAGGCGGGCGGCGTGTACATCTATTTGCGCGAGGCGTTCGGGCAGCTGCCGGCGTTCCTGTTCGGCTGGACCATGGCGCTGATTAATTACCCCGGCAGCGTGGCGGCGGTGGCCACCACCTTCGCCGATTATTTCTGCGCGGCCATCGGCTTGCCGCTGTTGTGGGTGAAACCGATAGCGGCTGGAGCCATCGCTTTCATCGTGGGTGTGAATTTCTTCGGCATCAAGGCCGGCGCGCGCATGCAGAACCTGTTCACCCTGCTCAAGCTCACGGCCATTGTGCTGTTGGTGGTGGTGGGTCTGGTGCTGGCGCATGGGCACCTGGGCACGGTGCTGGCGCCGGACACGACACATGCCGTGCCGCCGGGCGCATTCCTGGGCGCCTTGCTGCCGGTGTTGTTCACCTATGGCGGCTTCCATTACCTCAATGATCTGGCAGGCGAAGTGCGCGAGCCGCAGAAGACCTTGCCGCGCGCGCTGGGCCTGGGCCTGGGCGGCGTGGTGGTGTGCTACGTGCTGGTGAACCTCGCTTACCTCGCGGGCCTGGGTCATGCGGGCCTGGCGGCCAGTCAGGCGCCGGCGGCCGACCTGATGCGCAAGCTGTTCGGCGAGAGCGGCGCCACCATTATCGCGGTGGGCATTGCCTGTTCCACCTTCGGCTATTGCAGCATCGCCATCGCTGGCGGCGCGCGCGTGCTGCAGACCATGGGCGCGGACGGCATGTTCTTCCGCGCAGTCGGCCGCATCGACGGCCGTTCGCGCGCGCCGCAGGTAGCGCTCGCGGTGCTCGGTGCATGGGCGATTGTGCTGGTGCTGTCCGGCAGCTTCGGTCAGTTGCTCGACTACACCACGGTCGGCGAATGGTTGTCGCATGCGTTCGGCATCGCCACGCTGTTCTGGTATCGCCACCGTTTCCGCAACGAGCCGTCGCCGTATCGCGTGCCGTTCTATCCACTGCTGCCGCTGCTGTTCGTGTGCACGGTGTTTGGCGTGATCGTGGTCACCACCATCCACTCCCCTGGTCGTGCGGGCATAAGCCTGCTGCTGATCGCCATGGGTGTGCCGGTGTACTACATGTGGCGGGCGCGGCAACGGAGGGCAGCATGATTTTGCGGTGCACAGCGGTCTTGCGGTATCAAGGCAGGCTTCAGACGAGGCAGGCATACTGCCGCCACTTCCCCGTGTCGAGCCGCCGATGAACCGGATCGCTCCCCTAGCGATGTCCTGCCTGCTTGCCCTCGCGGGTTGCCACAAGGCCAGCGACACCGATCAGGCAGATCTCAGTCGTACCGCGGCTGCACCGCCTCCGGCTGCCCAGTCCTCGGCCAAGCCCACTACGCAAACCGCGCTCGAACATGTGCTGCTGGATGGCAGTCCCGTCAGCGTGGCCGGCATGTCACTGCAGCGTTATGTGTTCCAGCCGTCGCCGCAGCCGCAGGTAGTGGTGACGCTGAGCCAGGGCGAGTGGAACTGGTCGAAGGAAGGCGCGCTGCATGTGGACATGCAGAACGCAATGTCGTGGGCGGTGACACTCACAGTGGACATCGACGGCGCCACCGAAGGGCAACACCTTCATGCCACAGTGGGCGTGCCGGCTGGTCCGCCGCAGACGCTGGTGATTCCACTGCATGCGACCTCGCCACGGGCGATGGGCATGCAGGCGGGTCCGCCGATGCCTTATGTCACCGGCGGCAAGCGTGTCTTCGTGGCGACCACGGTGGAAGGTTCGCTCGACCTGGCTCACGTGAAGGCCGTGCGACTGGGTACGCCCGCGCCAACCGCCGCGCAGACACTATTGTTCGGCAAGCTCGATACGTCCCGCGGCGATCATGACCTGCGCGACGCCTACACCGGCATCGTTGATGCCTGGGGCCAGTACACCCGCGGCCAATGGCCGGGCAAGGTTGAATCCGACGATGCACTGCGTGGGGTGCGGCACAAGTCGAAGCCGGCGGTCGTGGCAGCACCTGTCGCCCACAAGCGTTTCGACCGTTATGGCGGACGCACCGACATGGCGGCGTTCAAGGCTACTGGTTGGTTCCACACTGAGCGCCGCGATGACCGCTGGCAGTTGGTGACGCCTGAAGGTCATGCCTTCTTCTCGCTGGGCGTGAACGTGGTCGATGATGATGGCGGTCGTACCTACATCGATGGCCGCGAGTTCATGTTCAAGGAACTGCCGCGCGACAGTGGCCGCTGGGCGCCGTTCTTCGGCATCGACGGCAAGCCGGTAGGCGAGCAGGCCGCGTCGGCTGGCATTGGTTATCACCATGGCCACTGGTTCGACTACTACTCGGCCAACCTGTTTCTCGCCGATGGCCGTCATTGGCGCCAGGCCTGGCGCGCGCGCACGCTGGAACGTCTGGACGACTGGGGTTTCAACACGCTGGGCAACTGGAGCGACGAAGCGCTGACGCAGACGCAGACGCATCATCTGGCGTACACGCGCTCGATCAACATCGCCGGCGTGTTCGGCAACGTTTCCAGTGGATACGACTACTGGGGTCGCATGCCCGATCCGTTCGATGCGCGCTTTGTGCAGGCGGCCGATGCCGCTGCCGCACAGGCGGCGAAGGAAGTTCGCGACGATCCGTGGCTGCTTGGTTATTTTGCCGACAACGAACTGGCCTGGGCTGGGCAAGGGCCGCAGGGTCGCTGGGGTCTGGCGCAGGGCACTTTGCACGGTGAAGCACGCAGCCCTGCCAAGCAGGCCTTCATCGCGGCATTGAAGAAGAAGTATGGCGCCCCGGCGAAGCTGGCCACGGCGTGGGGTATCGCGCTCGACTCGTGGGACGCGCTGGACGCCACCCATTTCGCTGCGCCCGATCCGAACGACGCACACCCGGCCATCGCCGACGATTACAGCGCGTGGTTGCGGCAGTACGCCGACCAGTACTTCCGCACCGTGGCGCAGGCCATTCACAAGCACGACCCGCATCATTTGTTCCTCGGTGGCCGCTTTGCGGTGCACACGCCGGAAGCCGTTGCCTCGTGCGCGCAGTACTGCGACGTGGTGAGCTTCAACGGCTATGCGGATGTGCCCGAGCATGCCTTTGACGCCGCCGCCTTCGCCAAGCTCGACAAGCCTGCCTTGATCACCGAGTTCCATTTTGGCTCGGACGATCGCGGCCCGTTCGGCAAGGGCGTGGTGCCGGCATGGAACGAGCAGCAGCGCGGCGAGGCGTATGCGCGCTACGTGGCGGCGGCCGTAGCCAACCCGTCCATCGTCGGCGTGCACTGGTTCCAGTATGTAGACCAGCCGATCACCGGTCGTCTGCTCGATGGCGAGAACGCGCATATCGGCTTGGTGGCCATCACTGATCGGCCGTTCAAGAGCTTCGTGGACGCGGTGCGCGAAGCCAATCGCAAGACGGGATATTGATCGAGTTTATTTTCCCGTCTGCGGAGCGAAAAAAGGCGTCACATGGTGACGCCTTTTCTTTGTACCTTGCGTTGATGGTGGGCTACTTCGCTGCCTTCGCCTTCTTCTCCGCCTGCTCCTTCTTCCACTGCTGATACTCGGCGAAGTGCGGCAAGTCACGCAGCACCTTGCTGCGTGGATCGAGGATCACCAGCGCGCCGGCGGGTGCATCCACGCTGCCTTCGCCGTTGTTCATGGGCACGGTGACCAGTTTGTCGCCGATCTGCACATCCACCGGCATCGGAAACGGCTTGTCGTGCGGCACCTGCCAATGCAGATGCAGTGTGTTGCCGTCCTGGCGCGTCTGCAGCTTGGGTAGCGTCGACTCGTACAGATAGACGTCGAAGAACCAGTGAAGGTCGCGCCCACTCACCTGGTTCACGATGTCGATGTAATCGCGCGTCGTGGCGTAGTGCGGCGTGAAGTTGCCGGGCTTGGGGTCCGGACGTCCATACACCAGACGACGCACGGTCTCGAAGAAAGCCTGGTCGCCAATGAACTGACGCAGCGTATGCAGCATCAGCGAGCCTTTGTAGTAGATATCGTTGGCCGGCCCGTGCTGCGCGTCGTACACCTCGTGCTCCAACTGGCTGTGCCCGGCCACGATGGGGTACGCGTTCTTCACCATGCTTCGCTCGTTCTGCAGCATGGCAAAGTACGGCATGTCGCCGTAGAGATACTGGCCATACAGCGGTTGCATGTAGGTACCGAAGCTTTCATGGATCCACATGTCGTCCCAGTCGGCATTGGTCACCTGATTGCCGAACCACTCGTGCGAAAACTCGTGCTGCAGCAGCCAGTCGAAGCCGTATTCGCTGCGCGGGTAGCCGTTGCCGTAGGCGTTGATGGTCTGGTGTTCTATGCCCAGGTGCGGCGTTTCCACCACGCCCATCTTCTCGTCGCCGAACGGGTAGGGGCCGATCTCCTGTTCGAAGAAATCAAGCATGCGTGGGAACTCGCCGAACAGCTGCCTGGCTTGTGCCTCGTGGCCGCGCAGGTACCACATCTGCATGGGGATCGTGTTGCCGTAACGGCTGTGATAGTCGCCCTTGAGTACATCGAACGGGCCGATGTTGAGCGAGATCGCATACGTGGTGGGATGCTTCGCACGCCAGTGATAGGTATGCGTCGCGCCGTGTTCCTTGATGCCTATCAGCTCGCCGTTGCCGGGTGCGGACAGCGACTTGGGCACGGTGATATAGGTGTCGACCAGGTCGGGCTTGCCCTGCGGATGATCGATGCACGGCCAGAACAGGTCGCAGCCTTCGCCTTCCACAGCGGTGGCGATCCACGGCTGGCCGTCGTCGGTGTGGCTCCATACGAAGCCTCCGTCCCACGGCGCCTTCTGCGCGACGTGTGGCTTGCCGCCGTAGTGGATCTCGACCGTGACGTTGTCGTTCTTAGCCAGCGTTTTGGAAAGTTGGATGCGTAGACGTCCATCCGGATTGTTCCATTGGCCGGCAGACAGTGCCTTGCCGTTCACGGCCAGGCTGCTGATGACAAGGTTGTGATCCAGATCGAGCAACAGCACATCGGTAGCTTCGCGTGCACTGAAGGTGAGCCGCGCGGTGGCGTCCAGACTCTGCTGGGCCGGGTTCACGCTGAAGTGCAGTTCGGCATGATCGAAATGCACGCGCTGCTGCTCCGCCGGCATGGTGCCGCCCGAGCGCAAGGTCTGCTCGCTGAGCGGCGGCTGCGCGGGTGGCTTGACGTCCTCGGCGTGTGCGAAGGAGCCGAGCGCGGCGCACAGGGCGAGAAGGAGCAGGCGGCGGCGCGGTGTCGTCATGAGCGGGTCCGTGTCTGGTGAAACCCGCAGGATGACAGTCAACGCTTGCCGTGTGCATCGCCGGAAGTCATGGTCCGGCACGCGGTGCTTGTGACCTGTTGCGCACGGCGCGCATGCTTGGGCCTATCTGGATCACCTCGCGGCCGAGGGGATGCTTATGGACACGCTGCAAAACATCGCATTGGCGGGTGGCCTTTCCTGGGCCAGCGGCTTTCGACTCTATGCCACCGTGTTCATCGCCGGCCTGCTGGGGCGGTTGGGTTACGTGCATCTACCCGACGGGCTGCAACTGCTCACCGACAACTGGGTGCTCGGGATTGCCGGCGTGATGGCCATGGGCGAATTCCTGGCCGACAAGATTCCCG
Organism: Dyella sp. OK584; assembly: GCF_057787755.1. Lineage (NCBI taxonomy): Bacteria > Pseudomonadati > Pseudomonadota > Gammaproteobacteria > Lysobacterales > Rhodanobacteraceae > Dyella > Dyella sp. OK584. The sequence goes on along the minus strand of NZ_CM173542.1, from coordinate 470,743 downwards.
CATTCGACAGCGTGTGGGACGCGATCCACACCTTCATTCGCGTACCCGCCGGTGCCTTGCTGGCCTGGGGCGTGTTCCGTGATGCCGGGCCTGGCGTGCAATTGGCAGCGGGACTACTGGGCGGCGCACTGACCTCCGGCACTCATCTGGCCAAGACCGGCGGAAGGGCGCTGATCAATACCTCGCCCGAGCCTTTCAGCAACTGGGGCGCCAGCGCGGGTGAGGACATCTCGTGGCTGGGCGGCATGTATCTGATGTGGCAGCACCCGGCGGTGTTCCTCGTGCTGCTGCTGATCTTTGTGCTGTTTCTGATTTGGCTGGTGCCGAAGATTTTGCGAGGGTTGCGGGTGTTGGCGCGTCGTTTGCGTGGGGTTGGTGTGCCGGCATCGCGTGCCTAGTGCGTGGGATTTGCGGTGCTGTGATTACGGGTCATGGCTTTGGTTGCTTAGTCAGGTGATTTCGCCAGAGTGCCGCCTACGCGGCGGGCGTTTCGATCACCTGCCGGCGCTCGAGTCACTTTTCTTTTGCTGGCCCAAAAGAAAAGTAACCCAAAGAAAATGGCCTTAAGGGCTTTCAGCGAGATGGTGGATAGAAGCCCTGTCTATCTTGGCTAGCCGACTACGTTGCGTGCTACCTCAGTGATTGCCGCTACACCGCGAGGCGCCGTGGCGGCGAGGGGGTGCAGCAAACTGCGACATACCCGCTTTGTGGCGCGAGGCAGGCGAATAGCGAACAGCTCTGCCTAGACAGTGCGGCTACACCGCGGGGCGGCGATGTATTGAGGACTTAAAGCAGCGCGACGCTTCGTGCTTGGCTCCCTCTCCCCGTCGGGGAGAGGGTTGGGGTGAGGGGTCAATCTTGCGACGCGGTGGTTTGATGCGAACGCCCGCCGCCCACCCCATAGACGTTTCAGTCAACAGACATCCCCCACGCCTTAAGCCCTCAATACCCCGCCGCCCCGGGGTGTAGCCGCTCGCCGTAGGCAGCGCACAACCAAGCCGTCTGCAGGAACCCCCAAGGCTTGTAGGTCAGGCACCGCTGCGCCTCCTCAACGCTACGGCGCCTCGCGGTGTAGCGGCCATCCCTGAGGTAACACGCACCGCAGCCGGCTAGCGGAGTCCTCCAGCGCTTGTATCCACCATCTCGCTAAGAGCCCGTCAGGCCATTTTCTTTGGGTTACTTTTCTTTTGGGCCAACAAAAGAAAAGTGACTCGGCTGCCGGCAGGCAGTCGAAACGCCCGCTGCGTAAGCGGCAAGCTGGCGACATCGCTCAGCTAAACAACGAAAGGCATCAACCCCAACTTTCGCAGATGAGCGCGCGCGGCAAAGCTGGCACACCGCCAACACCAGCCGCCGCAGCACCACCTAGTCAGCGCGCGTAACGCTGCCCAAGAAACTCAAAGAACGCACGCAACCCCATGGCCTCACCACCACGCGGACGACCCGGTCGATCAGCATCGTTCCACGCATAGGTGTCCAAATGCAGCCACGGCGTAGTCTCAGGCACAAAACGCTCGAGATACAGCGCCGCGGTGATCGCGCCAGCGTGACGCGATGCACCCGAGTTGGCTATGTCGGCCAGATACGATTCGAGCATCTTGCGATACGGACGCCACAGCGGCAGGCGCCACAGCGGGTCGTTTACTGTGCGGCCGGCGGCGAGCAGGTTGTCGGCCATGTCGTCGCGGTTGGCAAACAGCGCAGGAATATCCGGACCCAGCGCGACGCGTGCCGCGCCCGTGAGCGTGGCGAGGTCGATGATCAGGTCAGGCTGCTGTTCGCTCGCGTAGGCGAGCGCATCGCACAGCACCAGGCGGCCTTCGGCGTCGGTGTTGTCCACTTCCACCGTGATGCCAGCGCGGGTGGTGATGACTTCGCCCGGACGCATCGATGCGCCCGAGACGGCGTTCTCCACCGCGGGAATCAGTAGCGTAAGCCGCACCGGCAACTTCGCCTGCATGATCAGCCCGGCCAACGCAATCGCGTGTGCGGCGCCGCCCATGTCCTTCTTCATCCAGCGCATGCCATCGGCGGGCTTGAGATCGAGGCCGCCGGTGTCGAAGCACACGCCCTTGCCGATCACGGCGAGCTTCGGATCGCTGGCCTTGCCCCAGGTGAGTTCGATCAGGCGTGGCGCGCGGTGGCTGCCGCGGCCGACGGAGTGGATGGTGGGGAAGTTGGCTTCGAGCAACTCGTCGCCCACCCATTCGCGCACCTTGGCCTTGTGCGCCTTGCCGAGCTGCTTGACGGCCTCACCCAGATGCTTGGGACCCATGTCCTCGGTGGGCGTGTTGACCAGGTCGCGCACCTGCGTGGTGGCTTCCACCAGCGGCGCGAGTACCTGAAGGTCGGCGGCGTTGATGGCCAGCTTCGCCGGCGCGCGGCGCGCCTTGCGGTAGCGGGTGAATTCATAGGCGCCCAGTGCCCAACCCAGCGCGACTTGAGTGGTGTCTTTCAGCACACCCTCGTCGGTCAGATGGTAGGTGGCTTCGGGCAAGGCTCGGGGCAGCGCGCCCAGCGCGCCCAGTGCATCGTTGGCATCCACACCGACCAGTACGCGAACCAGCTTGCCACCTGTGTCGGCAACCAGCGCGAAGGTGCCCGGCGAGGCATCGAAGCCGCTATCGGCCAACCAGCGACGTTGCGCGGCGGTCAGGCGGCGCTTGGTAGCAGCGAAACGGGAAAGGTCGGTGGTCTCGACGGCGATGCTCTGGTGCTCGCCGGCTTTGCGTTCGATCAGGACAGACATGGATTTCCTTGCGCGGCGTGTCCATGGGCCGCGTTGGCAACAGGGGTAATGCCTCAATGATGCGCGTTTTTGCGGCGTGGGGCGAGAGATGGGCGCTCTTGTGCTCCTCGTCCCAGCGATGGCTGGACAAGCGCAAAGTCCGCAGAACACCCCTCAGGCGGCCCCGAAGGGGCAAGCGCGGCGAGCCATCCAGTGCCTTGGGTACGTGGGGAAAAGGCGCTGAGTCCCGGCTTTTTCGGGACGACGATTACTGAGTCACTTCCAGCCAATCCGCCAATGCACTCATGTCACGCAAATCCAGATCGGGAGCACGGCCCAGCAAGCCCGGCCACGGATGTCCGGCGCGATTGATCCATGCAGTACGAAGCCCGGCGTCGCGAGCACCGACGACATCCAGTTCGGGGTCATCACCCACATGCAGGATTTCGGATGGTGCCAGGCCCAGTCGTTCCGCCGCAGTGGCGAAGATGCGCGCGTCAGGCTTGGCGACGCCGGTATCGCGCGCGCACACATGATGTGCGAAGTGCGCGCGAATCCCGATGAGGTCGAGATCGGCATTGCCGTTGGTAAGGCTCACGACCGGCCAGCGTCCGGCGATGCGCTCCAGCGCGGGCAGGCTGTCGGGATAGAGATCGACGCTGTTGCGCGCGGAGAAATAGATGTCCCACAGCTTTTCCAGCGGCGCTTCGGCGATTCCGCAGGTGGCGAATGCGCGCTGCATGGTGATATGGCGCTGCGCGGTGAAATCGTGGGCGAGGTCGGTGCGCTCGGCGGCGACCTCGGCACGCAGCGCGCGCATGGCCGGGATGGGCCATGCGCGCGCGACGTCGGGATAGTGCTTGCGCAGATACGCATCAAGATCGCGATCTGCGCGCTCCAGGGCCGGCAGCACCGGCCACAGAGTGTCGTCAAGGTCGAGCGTAAGGGCGCGAATGCGCACGCTGCGACCTGCGATCAGTTGCCGCTGACCTGCAGCACCTGGTTGAGCTTCACCGAATCACTGGTGAGGTGGTTCCAGCTCTTGAGTTGGGCCACGGTCACCGAGTACTTCTCCGCAATGATGGACAGCGTCTCGCCCTTGGCCACCTTGTGCGTCTCGCCAGCGGTGGATGCATTGCGCGCTTCCATGGCCTGCTTGGCTTCCTGCGTGCGCTCCGAGGTCGGGGACATAGCGGCGGCCGCGGCGTAGCTCGCGCCCGGGGCAGCTACCGGTGCCGGCGGCGTCGGCTCAAGCTGCATCTTGATGCCGATCTCGGCGAGGATCTTCTGGCGGCGGGCCATGTCCTGCTCGACCAGCTGCGGTGCATCGGAATACGGCACCAGCTGATGCTGGCGGGCCAGCGCCCTCACCTGGTCGGTGTGCAGGAACGCCATGAAGGACTCGATCTGCGCGGCCTTCGGATTGTTCTTGTTGGTGACCAGGTAGAGCGGGGTGTACAGCATGTAGCTGCCATCGGTGACGGTGGCGAGGCTCGGACGGGTTCCGTCGACGCTAACCATCTTCACCTTGCCGTTGGCGGCAACGGCCGAGAGCGTGGTCACGCCCAGCGCGTTCGGGTCGAGCGTCACGGCCTCTTCCAGCTTGGCGGTGTTGACGTACAGGCGCGGTGCGGCCACCGGCTGGTTGCCGCGGCCGAAAAGCAGGCGACGCAGGCTGTACTCGACGCCGTCACCGGGGCTGGCCACGGCGTACAGGTTGATCGGCGCGTCCTTGCCGCCGACATCGCGCCAGTTGGTGATTTTGCCGAAGTAGATGTCATGCAGCTGCTTCACGGAGAGGTTGCCCACGCCGTTGGACGGATGCGTGATCATCACCAGCGCGTCGTACGCGACAGGCATGAACACCAGGTCGCTCTCGGCACCGCCGGCGCTACCGCGCGCGCTGCCTGCGATGTCGGCCAGGCCGTGCGCAACCGCATCGAGGCCCGATGCAGTGTTGAACGGCTGCATTTCGATGCGGCCCTTGCCACTCTTTTCCCAGGCCTTGCTCACGTCTTCCACGACGCCGCGAGCCGTGGCGTAGTCACCACGCCACACCAGCGCAGGTGCGGTGCTGGCAGCCGGCTTCGTTGTTTTGGCCTTGGTGGTCTTGGCGGCAGCGAGTGCGCCGGTGGCTGCGCATGCTGTAAGCAGCGCAACGATGATGAGACGAGAAATGCGAAGAGACATGGCGGTGTGGAACCCCGAGTGATGAAGGTGGTGTCCGCGAGCCGCCTTAAAGGGCGCGCGTGCAGGAAATGTGTGGAGCCCAGGTATTTCATCCAGCTCAGGGCTAAACATCAAGCTTATTCGCGTGCTTGTGTAGGGTAAAAACGCGATGGCGCGCACGTTGTACCTAAGCCGTTCATCAGCGGTTGTTCGTCTCAGCCAGGCCAATACCGTCGCACGTGTGATGCGACAGTTTTTTGGTACTCGCGAGACGACTTGCAGTCGTCATCCCAGCAGAAAACCGGGATGACGTGATAGGTAGATCGCCAATCGCTCAGCGAATGTCGATGTATCGCACACCGTCATCACCCGACACCACCAGCACCAACTGGTGCGGATTGACCCCAGCGAGTTGCTGCATGGTGCGCAGGTCCGGCACGCGCAGATTGCCTATGCCTATGACGATGTCGTTGTTCTGCAGGCCGGCCTGCGCAGCGCGGCTGCCGGTGCGCACCGCGCTGACGCCCACGCCCGAGATGCCTTGACCGCGCAAGCTTTGCGACAGCTCGGTGAACGTGACGCCGATCAGTCGCGGATCGAGCTTGCTGCCGTCGAGCGTGGCGAGCTTCTCCGGCACCAGCTTGGCGGTGACCTCACGTGCATTGCCGTTGCGCTGCACGGCCAGCTTCACCGTGCTGCCAATCGGCAGCAGCCCCTCGGCATTGCGCAGCTCTTGTGCGTTGCGCAGCGGCTTGCCATCGATGGCGGTGATCACATCGCCGATCTGGATATCCGCCGTCTCGGCCGCCGAGCCCGCGGTTACGCGCGTCACCACGATGCCATGGGTGTCCTTGAGGCCGAGCACTTTGGCAATGCGCGGCGTGATGTCCTGCGTTTGCAGCCCCAGGTTGCCGCGATTGACCTTGCCGTGTGCGATCAGTTGCTGCATCACCTCGCCGCTTAGGTTGGCGGGAATGGCGAAGCCGATGCCCACGTTGCCGCCCGACGGCGAGATGATCATGGTGTTGATGCCCACCAGTTCGCCGCGCAGGTTCACCAGCGCACCGCCGGAGTTGCCTGGATTGATCGAGGCATCGGTCTGGATGAAGTTCTGGTAGCCGCTGCCGCCGAGGCCCGAGCGGCTCAGTGCGGAGACGATGCCCGACGTCACGGTCTGGCCCAGCCCGAACGGGTCGCCCACCGCCACCACGAAGTCGCCCACGCGCAACTTGGAGGAATCGGCCATCGGCAGCGCCTGCAGGCCGGTAGCCGGAATCTGCACCACCGCCACATCGGTTTCCGGATCGGTGCCCACCAGCTTGCCCTTGAAGTCGCGCCCGTCCTGCAGCGTCACCGTGATGTCGTCGGCGCCGCCCACCACATGGTTGTTGGTGAGCACGTAACCCTTGGCTGCATCCACGATCACGCCCGAGCCCAGGCTTTGCTCCACGCGCTCGCGCGGCGAGCCGGAAAGGCCGAAGAACTGGCGGAACACCGGGTCGTCGAAGAACGGGTCACGCACCTGCACACGGGTCTTGGTGGAAATGTTGACCACCGTCGGCGTCACCTTCTCGAGCATCGGCGCCAGCGAGGGCAGGGGCTGACCATCCACGACAGGCGGCAGCGTGGCCTGGCTGGTCAACGGCGTCGCGGCAAACAGGGCAAGGGAAAGCGCGGCCAGCCGGCGAACGAGAGGGGCAAACATGGAAGCTCCTTTCTCACGTTGAATCGTTCGTCGTTCGACTCAGCGCGTCCGCGACGGTTCCACAAGTCGAAGGCTCACGAACCACTTTACATCCAACTATCCGAGGGGTAACTTTCTATTCCGTTCGCAACCACAACATCTTGTGTGACGAAGCCGGGATTCAACCCAAGAGCTGGTGTCACGAGGCATCTCTCAGGGGGGAGTTGTCGAAGGTCAGGCAGGGAACGTCGGGTTGGGCATGGCGCTGGTGAGATTTTCTCCAGTGCATGGCCTGATGCGGGCGGCTTAGCCGAGTACAACAAAAACCAAGGGGCCGAGAGGCCATACCTGGAGGTCAGGAAGCCGATGAGCACCGCGCGTGCACCAGCCGTAAATCGAGATGCCAGCGCCATTCCGCTGCAGCCAGCATCTTTCGACATCTGGGACAAGAAATACCGCCTGAAGAACAAGTCAGGCGCTCCGGTTGACGGCAGCGTCGACGAAACCTACCAGCGCGTGGCGCGGGCGCTTTCCGACGTGGAAGCCACCCCGGAGCTACGCGAGCACTGGTTCGAGCGTTTCCTTTGGGCGCTGCGCCGCGGTGCGATTCCCGCCGGCCGCATCACCTCCAACGCGGGCGCGCTGGAACACAAGCCGGCCACGTCCACCATCAACTGCACGGTGTCGGGCACGATCCGTGACTCCATGGACGACATCCTGGAGAAGGTGCACGAGGCCGGTCTCACGCTGAAGGCCGGTTGCGGCATTGGCTATGAGTTCTCCACGCTGCGTCCGCGTGGCGCGTACGTGTCAGGCGCCGGTGCGTATACCTCCGGCCCGCTGTCCTTCATGGATATCTACGACAAGATGTGCTTCACCGTCTCGTCTGCCGGCGGTCGCCGCGGCGCGCAGATGGGCACGTTCGACGTCGCGCATCCCGACGTGAAGGAATTCATCCGCGCCAAGCGCGAAGACGGTCGCCTGCGCCAGTTCAACCTGTCGCTGCTGGTCACCGACGGCTTCATGCAGGCGGTGGAGCACGACCAGGACTGGCCGCTGGTGTTCCCGATCCACGTCAAGGAACAGGGCGAGATCGACCTCACCGACGCCACCAAGGTCGTGTGGCACGAATGGCCCACCCACGAGAACTACGTGGAGCGCGAAGACGGCCTGGTCGCCTGCAAGATCTACGGCCACATCCGCGCGCGACACCTGTGGGACATGATCATGGTGTCCACGTATGACTATGCCGAGCCGGGTTTCATCCTGATCGACAAGGTCAACGAGATGAACAACAACTGGTGGTGCGAGCACATCCGCGCCACCAACCCGTGTGGCGAGCAGCCGTTGCCGCCGTACGGCTCGTGCCTGCTGGGCTCGGTGAACCTCACCACCTTCGTGCGCGACCCGTTCGGCCCCAAGGCCCGCTTCGACTGGGACGAATACCGCGAAGTGGTGAAGATCTTCACCCGCATGCTCGACAACGTGGTGGAGATCAACGGCCTGCCACTGCCGCAGCAGCGCGACGAGATCCTCTCCAAGCGTCGCCATGGCATGGGCTTCCTCGGCCTGGGCACCACGCTCACCATGCTCAAGATGCGCTACGGCACCACCGAGTCCGTCGCCTTCACCGAAGAGGTCTCCCGCGAAATGGCGGTGGCCGGTTGGGAAGTCGCGCTTGATCTGGCCAAGGAAAAGGGCCCGGCGCCGGTGCTGCTGCGTGACTACACCGTCACCGGCGACATGCTGCGCAAGCGTCCGGAAATGGTGGCCGACGGCTACAAAGTGGGCGACACCATTCAAGGCCGCCTGCTGCACGCCAAGTACAGCCGCTACATGCAGCGCATCGCCAGCGTCGCGCCAAACCTGGTGGCTGAGCTGGCCGAGACGGGTGCACGCTTCACCCATCACAGCTCGATCGCGCCCACCGGCACCATCTCGCTGTCGCTCGCCAACAACGCCAGCAACGGCATCGAGCCGAGCTTTGCGCACCACTACTCGCGCAACGTGATCCGCGAAGGCCGCAAGACCAAGGAAAAGGTCGAGGTCTACAGCTACGAGCTGCTGGCCTATCGCGCGTTCATCAATGCCGACGCGCTGCCGTTCTCCGACGACCCGAAGTCCAAGCTGCCCGAATACTTCGTGTCTGCCGACGACATCTCGCCGAAAGAGCATGTCGACATTCAGGCCGCCGCGCAGTTGTGGGTCGATTCGTCCATCTCAAAGACGGCGAACGTGCCCACCGACTATCCTTACGAAGACTTCAAAGACATCTACTTCTACGCATACAAGCAGGGTCTGAAGGGTTGCACCACCTTCCGTTTCAACCCTGCCGCCTTCCAGGGCGTGCTGGTAAAAGAAGCTGATCTTGAGAACACCCTCTACCGCTTCGAATTGGAGGACGGTAGTGTTGTGGAACTGAAAGGCAACGAAGAAGTGGAATACGACGGCGAAATGCACTCGGCCGCCAATTTGTTCGATGCCTTGAAGGAAGGGTATTACGGAAAGTTCTAGTATCGTCGCCGGGACCTGGTCATACAGATGCCCGGCACGTTCGCGAAAGCCGTACCGAGTACCTTGAGGCAAGGCTCACTACAAGTTCCAAATCCACGTCGGAGGGGATTACACGCATGTCCATCGATACAGAGTTCGATATGAAAGAAGAAGCCATGCAGGTTGTTGACGCGCCGGTAGAGGTTCCCGTGGTCGAAATGATCTCGGTTGCCGCTCCCAAGAAGGCCCGTGCCAAGAAGAAGTCGGCTCCGGCCAAAAAGGCTGCTCCGGCCAAGAAGGCGGCTAAGAAGGCAGTGAAGAAGGCTGCTGCCAAGAAGGTCGCCAAGAAGGCGGTGAAGAAGACCGTCAAGAAGGCTGCTGCCAAGAAGGTTGCCAAGAAGGCGGTGAAGAAGACCGTCAAGAAGGCCGCTGCCAAGAAGGCCGTGAAGAAGACCGTCAAGAAGGCTGCCGCCAAGAAGGTCGCCAAGAAGGCGGTCCGGAAGGCTGTCGCCAAGAAGGTCGCCAAGAAGGCGGTGCGCAAGGCCGCTGCCAAGAAGGTCGCCCGCAAGGTCGCCAAGAAGGCAGTGCGCAAGGCCGTCGCCAAGAAGGTCGCACGTAAGGTCGGCAAGAAGACGGTCAAGAAGGCCGCAGTAAAGAAGGTGGCCAAGAAGGTCGCCGGTAAGAAGGCCGCCAAGGCGGTCAAGAGGTCCACTGCCAGCAAGAAGGCAGGCGTGAAGAAGGCCGTGCGCAAGCCGGCCAAGAAAGCCGCCCGCCGCAAGTAAGTCGTAAACCGGTCCGGCCCGGCGTCTATACGCCGGGCCGGGTCGTTCCAGCATTGCCGACAGGACCGGAAGCCTCCGCCCCGTCATTCCGGCGAAAGCCGGAAACCAGTAAGCCTCAGCCACGTCATTCCGGCGGAAGCCGGAATCCAGGTCTCCGCCAAGTCATTCCGGCGAAGGCCGGAATCCAGGTCTCCGCCACGTCATTCCGGCGAAGGCCGGAATCCAGTGCCTTTAAAGCTCTGGATCCCAAGCCTCCATCGAAACGACGACGGTCCTGCTAGTCATCCAAGCCGTCGCGCGCCGCCAACTACTCGAAAAGAAGCACACACCATGGCGATCAAGATCGAAAAGAAGATCAAGGGCTACAACGTCGTCAAGCCCGAGGACAAGGCCGCGTCCGCCGCAGCTACCGCCCCTGCCGCGCCCAAAGAAGCGCCCAAGGCGGAAGTGATCCAGATGCACGAGAGCCTGGAGCGTCCCGAGACGCTGGTTGGCTCCACCTACAAGGTCAAGTCGCCGCTGTTCGAGCATGCGTTGTACGTCACCGTCAACGACATCGTGCTCAACGCCGGCACCCAGTACGAACAGCGCCGCCCCTTCGAGATCTTCATCAACTCGAAGAACATGGACCACTTCCAGTGGATCGTGGCGCTCACCCGCATCACCTCCGCCGTATTCCGCAAGGGCGGCGATGTCACCTTCCTGGTGGAAGAGATGAAGGCCGTGTTCGACCCCCGCGGCGGCTACTTCAAGGCCGGCGGCGTCTACATGCCCTCCATCGTCGCCGAGATCGGCACGGTCATCGAGCAGCACATGAAGATGATCGGCCTGATCCACGACCCGGAAATGGACGAATCCACCCGCAAGCTGGTCGCCGAAAAGCGCGCCGCTTACGAAGCCCTTGCCGCCGGCAAGAAAGCTGCCCCCGCCACCACCGATGCCCCCGCCGAAGCCTCCAATGGCTTCCCGCCCGGCGCCACGCTATGCGCCAAGTGCAACACGCAGGCGCTGGTGCTGATGGATGGGTGTCAGACATGCTTGAATTGTGGGTATAGCAAGTGCGGTTAAGTTTGGCGCTTAGGTGCCGATCTGTATAAAAAAGGGCGGCAGCGATGCCGCCCTTTTTCATTTAGAGCAATAAGGTGGCTAATCCGGCGCGACGCTTTGCGCCATTGAGCTAACGCAACATGGATGGGGGGAGTAATGGCACTGCGTACCAATCTTGTGAACCTCGACGCAATGATCGCCCGAGAGGACTTCGCCGTTTCAGACGGTGACGCGTCTTCATTTGAGAACGTGTCGACAATTTCCATACGCGAATTTACTAAGGGTGGTCTGATCGGCCCTAGTTTGCGTAAGCCTGATTTCCAACGTGAAACCAATCATTGGTCGCCTGAGCAGGTCGTTTCACTACTTGAGTGTTTTGTTAACGGTGATTTGATTCCATCCGTCATTCTTTGGCAGTCGCCGACTCATTTATTTGTAATTGATGGAGGGCATCGCCTTAGCGTGCTGAGGGCTTGGATCGAAGACGACTATGGGGATAGTCACATCTCCCAGCCATTCTTTGGATATTCGATTTCCGACGAACAAAAAAGGAATGCCGAGAGGACTCGCCGCCTTGTTGCCCAACGAGTGGGGGGCTGGGCCCAAATGGAACGAAAGATCGGTGATCAGGCCATCGCCGCCGTGGAAAGGAAGAAGTTCACCGCAATCGTCACCAGAGGTTTGCCGATTCAGTGGGTAAAGGGGGACGCAGATAAGGCGGAATCATCATTCTTTAAGATCAATACGAAAGGTACGCCACTCGACGGTGTAGAAGAGCTTCTACTAAGAAACAGACATAAGCCTATCGCTATCGCTGCACGCGCCATTATCCGCGCAGGCAAGGGCCACCGCTATTGGTCTTCCTTTGAGGAAAAAACGGTCAACGAGATCGAAGCCAGTGCGCAAAAACTTCACAAGTTACTTTTTGATCCCGAGGTTGAAAGTCCTGTCAAAACGCTAGACCTCCCCCTGGGAGGCCCAAAGGGGGTGAGGACAGCAATTGAAGCGCTCATAGATGTAGCTTTGATTGCCAACCGCAATCAGCTGGGGATCCCGAAGAAACTCGCTGATACCGAGGATGATCTGCATGGCACCGCGACGGTACTCGCCTTAAATCGAGCGTTGCATCTGTCAGAGCGGGTGACAGGAACGAGCCCCGGTAGCCTCGGGCTGCATCCTGCAGTTTACTTCTATGGCCCAACTGGGCGGCACTCAAACCCGATGTTCATGGGCACCATGGATCTAATCGGACGCAAGCTGTCAAACAACGATAAGCAGTTCTTTAAGACTTTTACCGAGGTCCGAAGAGCCCTGGAGAATATTCTTGTTTCGAGTAAGGATCTCATTGCTACAATTTTGCAGCGCAATGTGAGCGCTCGACGTGTCAGGCGATATTCTGAGCTTTTAGATGAGTTAATTGGAAGACTCGCAAAGGGTGAGGCTATTAAAGACGCGAACATAGTGAGCATTGCGGGGCTCGACGGAAAAATTGTCGTCGGTACCTCTACGGGTGACGGCGACAAGTTCAACGATGACGTAAAAAGCCAAGCATTTATTGGTGCGGCACTCGCATCAGCAATGCGTTGCCCGATATGTGGTGGATTCTTAGACCCACAGAAGTCTGCATCGTATGATCATGTCCTAGCCGTCGCGAACGGTGGTAAGGGAGATTTCAATAATTGCCAGATTACGCATCCTTATTGCAACACAGCCATTAAGGGTGCCTCATAATAAACAAAACGGGGTCAGGTTCGCTTTCCGCTTAGAAGCGGAGTGAGTGCGCCTCCGATTCGCTATGCCGGATGTGAGAGGGAGAATCGCCTGAGCAACATCATTAGACTTTTGCGCATGCGCGAAATAGCGATTGGCTTGGTACTAGTGGTCATGTTGTTTTCCGGACAAACCAGCGCGTCGGATGCTGCTACCTCGGCATATCTAGCGGCCAGGGATAAGGCAGTTGCAGAGATTCGGGTAGCGTCGAAGCGAGAGCCGGCAACGGTGGACCAGCGCAATAGTGCGGCGCTAACTCAACTGCAGGGAATGGTTCAGCAGATCGTTGGTCCCATTCGCCTGGAGGGATTTCCCACCAGCGGGACTTCCAATGTGGACGACTTGGTCGAGGACCTAGGCTATGGCAAGCTGGATGGCATTGCCGTCCAGTCTTTCGATGGCAAAGCGCAGGCGGTGGTTTCAACCATGCCGTTTCTTCGGAGCTGGCTCCACGACACCAAAGACATCTCCAAGGACCACCCGATTGCCACTACAGCCGATGTCGTGGCGACGTTCACCACGGAAATCTTCTATACCCGTGCATTCGAGGATGACGCGTACTACTACAAGTACGCCGAACTGCCGGTGACCTCTAGCAACGCAACAGGGCCTGCTCGCGCCATCCTGTTCGCGGCAGCACAAGACTACCCGGCTCCAAGCCCTCCTAACGCCGTCGTGGTTACCGTTGTGAGTGGCGATAAGGTGATCGTCATCAAGACGCACATTACGGCGCCCGTCATTGCCAGCTGCGCATCCGCTTTCAAGCGAGATTCCCAGCTTGCGCAAGATGCGGTCGCGGCTTACCGGGCGTCCAAGGTTCGCGACACGACAGCGTTCGACAGATCTACCGACCTGGATGAACGCGCCAATAGCCAGTATCTCCAGTGCTACGGGCAGCACCTTCCGCAACAGCCGGCATATGCCGAGCTAGTGAGCGAGGCCCAGGCACTGGTAGACAAAGTGAACCAATAACGAAGTCAAAAATAAGGGGTCAGAGTGAGGTGGCCCGGATTTGACGGACACGTGAATTTGGCACTCATAGCCTCTTGATCGACAACTGCCGGCGTGCGGTAGCCAAGTGTTTGGTGGAGCCACCTGGCGATGTATGACGACCAGCAGGGTTACTTCGATGGGCTGATTCGGTTCTTGCAGGGTGTCGAAGCAGATTGCCCCCGCAACGTTTGCAACGCTGTCGAATCTGAAAAAGGGGACGGAGTGAGCTGGCCCCGGATTCCGCCTAGGTCTCCGCCGCCTTTTGCGCGAGTTCATTGATCTTGAGCACACGCAACTGTTCAGACTTTCTGAGTCCTTCGCGAGCCTCTTTGATCACTTCGTGGGCCAGATTTTGGTTGGTGTGATGCCGCTTCATATCGATAGCGGCATCCAGCCGTTGCTGGGCTGCCTTGATCGCATTATCGACGCGGTAAAGGGGGCCATGCGGGTTCGTAGTCAGGGGTGGGTCGTAGCTTTTCGTCATGGTGTTTCTTCGTGATCAGGACGGCACGATAGCCCTGTTGACCTCGCTCCGCACGCGCATCGTCGTTACCTGCTTGGAAGCAAAAGGGTGAAAACAGGGCTCAGAGTGCATTTTTTCTAAAAGTCGACTCTCACCCCTGCTTTCATCCGGGGACACCCACGTCGAGCGCATCCCAGCCCGCGCGCCCCAGCTTTCGCAACGTCTCGGTAAGTCAACCTGGTACCGTTTTTTCAGCGCGCTGAGGTTCCGACCGGCATGGGGCCGCCGGCTGGAATCGGCCAGGACAGACATTTGCCATCAGAGGCTCCCTCTCGCGTCACGTCTTTGAAGCGAGCCGTTCGAGTTGCTCGGCAACCCTGTCGAATGGTGCGATGTTTCGTTGAGCTCGGGACAATACGATCGCGCCTTCCAGAGACGCGATGATCAGGGTCGCAAGTCCGGATGCCGATTTGTGATCATGCCCTTGCGCTTGCAGAGAGGCCACGAGTCTTTCTTCCCAATCGCCGAAAACCTGCGCCGCTGCGTGCAGGGCGTCATCCGAAACGTGATCAAGGGGATCTTCGACCGCCACAGCCATCACCGGGCAGCCGAGGCGGAAGTCCGATCTGACCAAAATTTCCCGCCACATCGTCAGGAAACCACGCAGACCGGTACTGACCCCAGCTTGGAGGTAATGCTCCAGGCTGTTGCTGACTCGAGCTCCGGCGAACCTCACTGCTTCGACAACGACCTGGTGTTTGCCCCCCGGAAAGTGGTGGTACGTCGAGCCCAGGGGCGCGGCGGCGCGCTTGGCCATTTCGCGGATGCTGGTGGCGTTGAGACCATGCCGCGCGAGCATCTCGGCTGCAGCCGCGACGACACGCTGGCGAGCATCGGATTGACGTGGGCTCATGACGAGAGATCCTTGCTAAGACAGTCGTCATAGTTTAGCCTCATTTAATTATTACAGTCGTTATAGATAGCTTCCATGAGCCTTGCCGCCGTCACTTTGAACCTCCGCGCTGCCGATGGATATGCGCTCGGCGCCAGCCGTTACCCAGCCAACGGACCGCAGAAGGGACGTTTGGTCGTCGCCGGAGCCACGGGGGTTCCACAGGGTTTCTACAAACGCTTTGCCGAGTTCGCCAGCGCCCGCGGCTATGAAACCCTGACCTTTGACTACCGCGGAATTGGCCGGTCGCGGCCTCACTCGCTGGTGGGGTTCCGCTTGGATCTGCTTGATTGGGCGCGATTGGATCTGGCGGCTGCGGTCGATGCCATGGCGGATGGATCCGAACCGTTGTACGTCGTCGGCCATTCTTTCGCGGGGCATGCATTTGGCCTTCTACCCAACCATCAAAAGGTGGCCGGGTTCTATGTCTTCGGCACCGGTGCAGGATGGCATGGCTATATGCCGTTCGGCGAAAGACTGAAGGTGCTGGCGATGTGGAATCTGGTACTGCCGGTCCTGACGCGGTGGAAGGGCTACTCGCCATGGAAGATGTTGGGCATGGGCGAAGACTTGCCCATCGATGCCTATCGACAATGGCGGCATTGGTGCAAGTTTCGGCATTATTTTTTCGATGATCCGCAAATGACTGGGCTTGCGCAGACGTTTGCAGCAGTCCGAACTCCCATCGTCGCGGCCAATGCGCTGGATGATCTCTGGGCATCGGCCGAATCCCGCGATGCTTTCATGCAGGGCTATCGCAATGCTCCACTGACGCGCAAGGATCTGGATCCGGGCGAGGTGGCGGGGGGGAAGGTTGGGCACATGGGCTACTTCCGCCAGGTCGCCGAGCCGTATTGGGAGAGTGCTCTGACCTGGTTCGCGAACCTTTCGCCGGTCGAGGCATCCCCACAATGAGTGCTCCAGCGAATGCGTCGTCGAACTGGCTGCACGGATTGAAATGGTTGCTGCTGGCGACCGTCGCGGGAAGCGTCCTGCACTACGTGCATAACCTTCTTTTCTTCTCGCAGTATCCCGAGCCACGTTGGATCAACCGAACCATGATCGACGCGTTCTGGTTCGTGATGACGCCACTGGCCTGGATCGGCTATCGCCTGATCCATCGCGGATCGCGACATGCCGGCACTGGGGTTTTGCTGGCTTACGCCGCGTGCAACCTGCTTACGCTGGGGCACTATCGCTACGCAGCTTTTTGCAGCATCGCGCCGGGGATTCACATGTTGATTCTGCTGGAAGCTGTGCTGGCGTGCGTGCTGGGCGCCTATCTGATCTTCCCGTACTTGCCGCAAGGCACCGGACGGATCTTCCGGTCATTGTTTGGCGCCGGGCGCGATCGCTGAATGCGTCACGCCGACCTTCTCGTAAAGGACACCCTCCCGTCAGTAACGGTACCAGGTTGCCTTGCAGACGAAGTCATTGGGTCGCCGATGACGAAGGGCCCGGCGCGTCAACCTGGTGCCGTTTTTTGCAGCGAATGCCTTGAGGGCCATTCAGTCGGGTCGACCGCCGCACTATTCGGATACGCCCACGTCGAGCGCATTCCAGCCCGCGCGCCCCAGCTTTCGCAACGTTTCAATATTCCGGCGGTAGATCTCGCCCGGGTCGCTCATCGCATCGGCGGCGCGTTCGATGCTTGCCTCGCGCAGCAGATGCAGGGTTGGCCAGGGCGATCGGTTAGTGAAGTTCTCGACATCATCCGGCGCGGTGTCGGCGAACTGGTAGCGCGGGTGAAAGCTGGCGATCTGTAGCACGCCGTCGAACTTGAGCGTCTCGACGGCGGCATCGGCGACATCGAGAAAGTCGTTGTAGTCGAGGAAGTCGCCCAGCACGTGCGGATGGATCAGCAAGGTCGTTTCACACTCGTCCGCATCGACTGCAGCGAGGCTTTGCAGCTCGCCGCAGAGATCGTCCAGCAGCGCATCGGCATCACGGGCATGGCTGACCGCGTAGCGGATTTTTCCATGAATGAACGGCGCTCGCGCGAACGGACATAAATTGAGGCCGACGACGGCGCGCTCCACCCAACGGCGGGTGGCGTCGATGTATGGCATGTCCGCGGCGCTTACACCGGCGGTGATGGCGGAAGGTGTGTCGGTCATGTGCAAGGTCACAGGCTTGTCAGCGGGCACTATAGCCGGGACGCCGAACACGCTCAGGCCCCGCTGGGCATGGCTTGGGCACGGCCCTGACACCTGGCCTCATACGGCGTCGCCAATGACCAGGAGGGCGGATAGCCGAGGGTTTCCTACGGCCGCCCCACACCTCACTCGTTCAGCTTTCACGGCGTAATCCCCGCAACACGGCCATAACGGGCAAAATAGGCGGTTGGCTAGGTGCGATTCCCTCTTCCGGCGTCTCACATCGTGCTGCCTTACTCGATACGGAAAATGCTCTTGAACACCACGACACCACCGTCTGACGACGCCGATACCGAACTGCTGCAGCGCTTGCGCGCAGCGGTTGAGCTGCTTGAATCGGTTGCGGCCGATCGACTATTGCTGGACAAGCTGCCGGCGGATGACCGTCAGCGCCTGTATCAGGCGGTGGCGCAGGTCTATCACCCCGACCCGGGTGAGCGTCGGATCAAGTTGAAGGCTGCGCAGAAGGCGCGGCATGCGTCGAAGATCCAGACCGAGGACGCCGTGCTCAACCAAACCGGCATCCGCGCATTACGCCGCAAACCGGTATTCACCACACCGAACGTGTTTGCTCCGCAGGGTTTCGAGGCGCACGACATCGCGCCCGATGCCGACGCCGCGCAACCGCGCGAATCGATCGAGCCCAAGCACTGCTATGTGTGCAAGAAGAAATACTCGGCGATCCATTTCTTCTATGACCAGCTGTGTCCTGCCTGTGCTGCGTTCAACTACGCCAAGCGCACCGAACTGGTTGATCTGCGCGGTCGCGTCGCGCTGCTGACCGGCGGTCGCGTGAAAATCGGTTATCAAGCCGGTCTGAAATTGCTGCGCGCCGGTGCGGAACTGATCGTCACCACGCGTTTCCCGCGCGACTCGGCGGCACGCTATGCCGAGGAACCGGACTTCGGCGAATGGGGCCATCGCCTGCAAGTCTACGGACTGGACCTGCGCCACACGCCCAGTGTCGAAGCGTTCTGCCAGGAACTGGTCGCCACGCGGCCGCAACTGGACTTCATCATCAACAACGCCTGCCAAACCGTGCGTCGCCCACCCGACTTCTACGCGCACATGATGGACGGCGAGACGGCTGCGCTGCACGACATGCCTGAACACGTGCGCAAGCTGGTCGGTCACTACGAGGGCCTGCGCGGCTCCAACATCCTGCCCGATGCGGGTGTTTCGGCGAACCCGCTGGCCAGCCGCGCCGCGGACCTGCCCGGCCTGACCCGCGCTGCCGAACTATCCCAGATGCCGCTGCTGCCCGAAGAGCTGCTGGCGCAGAGCCATCTGTTTCCCGAGGGCCGGCTCGACCAGGACCTGCAGCAGATCGACCTGCGCGAACGCAATTCGTGGCGATTGCTGATGGCCGAAGTACCCTCGGTGGAATTGCTGGAAGTGCAGCTGGTCAATGCGATCGCGCCGTTCATCATCAACGCGCGACTGAAGCCGCTGATGCTGCGCACACCCGAACGCGACAAGCACATCGTCAACGTGTCTGCGATGGAAGGCCAGTTCTACCGCAACTTCAAGACCACACGCCATCCACACACCAACATGGCGAAGGCCGCGCTCAACATGATGACGCGCACCTCGGCCACCGATTACCACAACGACGGCATCCACATGAACAGCGTCGA
The DNA here is from genome assembly GCF_057787755.1 of Dyella sp. OK584. NCBI lineage: Bacteria > Pseudomonadati > Pseudomonadota > Gammaproteobacteria > Lysobacterales > Rhodanobacteraceae > Dyella > Dyella sp. OK584. Next base: position 451,869 of record NZ_CM173542.1, on the reverse strand, counting down.
CACCGGCTGGGTGACCGATGAGGATCCGGCCGAGCTGGCAGCGAAAAAAGTGCTGGAAGAGCGCTTCCACCCACCGCTGGACATCGTTGACGGCGCCGCGCGCATCGTCGATCCGATCATCAGTGGCATCAACACCGGCGAACACGTGTGGGGGCAGTTCCTGAAGGATTATCGACCGACCGACTGGTAAGTTGGTCAGACCAAACCATTGGGTCGCCTAATAACGGGGTCAGGTTGCGTTATTGCTCATCGCCGACCAAGGTGCGGTTGCATGGAGGTCGGCCTGACGCCATCCTTCGACGCTGTTCTCCCGGCAAAGCGAGCGACCTGATGACGACCGATGCAACCTATCCGATCGGTACTCCCGGACAACCCTGGGGACCGGCGGAAGTCGCCCTTTGGCTGTCGCAGCAAACCCGCAAGCGCAGCTATGAAGCGGAAGTGCAAAGCGCGATCGAGAAGCTGCGCGAGCGCTTCGACGTGGAGCAGTACGGTCGCCTGGATTACGCCCCCGACAGCTACCCGCTGCTGGCAATCAAGAGCCGCGACTGGCGGGACGATCTGCCCATCGCATTGGTGACGGGTGGTGTGCATGGCTATGAAACCAGCGGCGTGCATGGCGCATTGCAGTTTGTAGAGCGGCATGCGGCGAGTTATGCGGGCCGAATCAACCTACTGATCGCACCTTGCATCAGCCCCTGGGCCTATGAGCGGATTCATCGCTGGAACGCCAACGCGATTGATCCGAACCGGTCGTTTCGCGACGACAGCCCGGCACAGGAGTCTGCCGCGCTGATGCACCTGATCGCGCCGTTTCGCGATCGCGTGTTGGTGCATATCGATCTGCATGAAACCACCGATAGCGACGAGTCCGAGTTTCGTCCGGCGCTGGCCGCCCGCGATGGTGTGGCCTACGAGCCGGGCGAGGTTCCCGACGGCTTCTACCTGGTCGACGACAGCGCGCATCCGCAACCGGAGTTTCAGCAGGCGGTGATCGCGGCGGTGGCGAAGGTCACCCACATTGCCCCACCCGATAGCCGTGGCGAGATCATCGGCTCGCCCATGGTCGCACCGGGCGTCATCGAGTACCCGCTCAAGAAGCTCGGTCTCTGCGCCGGCATCACCAGCGCACCCTACAAGACCACCACCGAGGTCTATCCCGATAGCCCGCGCGCCAGCGCCGAGCAATGCAATGCCGCGCAGGCGGCGGCGGTGTGCGCGGCCATCGATTTTGCGTTGGCGAAAGCAGGGAGCAAATAGGAGGTCAGCGACCTTTACCCTGGTAATGTCTCCGCCCTTTTTGCTTCCTATGGTGCTACAGCACCCTCGAGGCGACTGGAGAAGTCGACAATCCGCTTTGTGTATGCCTCTTTTATGCACGCCGTATCCGTACACGTGTCTCTGTAAGCGCGTCTCCATTCGGCCTGTTCATTCTTGGCCTTGTTTGCATCTCCGGACGCTGCGCGCCACTTCATGTACAGGTCCTTCGTCTGTACGTCTAGTTGAGCGAGCTCGGAGGTGGCGCATATAGCGCGCTCGACCCACGTGTTGGCCTCTTCGCATTTGAAACTCGGTGCTGTTGAGGTTGGAGGCGTGGCTACCGCGGGCATTTGGTGAAAGGCGGTTAGGAGGCGAAGGCCCTCCGAGGTGATAGAGATTCGACCATCCGCATCGGTTATCCACCCACCATCAGTGAGGATCTGCTTCACGGCGTAGTCGCTGGAAACGTTGGTTCCTGCAAAAGAACTCTGCCAACGCTGCGAGAACTCTGCGGGTGTTGGGTGGAAAAGGGGATAGGCAGCCAATTCGCGAAGCATGTCGATTGATAGGGGCGCTGCCCGAGTGAAGTAGAGGTATCGCCATTCGTTGGAGGTTCTGCGAGCAGTCTCAACATCCATTTGCGATTGCGTTAGCTTCTGTTCCGTTTGTCCGTACTGCCGCGCCGCGTTGAACAGCGCATCAACCTGTTTGGGGTCGATGCCCGTTGATGCAGTCGAATCAGTTACGGGGATCGCAGGCACTTGTACTGTGCCGTTGACCGTTCCTATGACAACGCCGTTCTGGTTTGTGGCCGAGACCATTGTTGGCGTCGGATCTGGGTGCTTGAGCAAATTGGCATAGCCGATCCATCCACCTCCGGCGACCAGAGCTACCAGGGAAGGCCAAAGGAAGTACTTCGCTAACGGTGACGATGACACTCTGGAGCGCCTCCATAGTTTGAGTGGCGATGCATGCTGAGCGTCATTTATCGGCAAGATTTGGATTTCCTTGAAATCATCTCAGGTATGACGGAGCCGATTCATTTCCACCGGTCTGTGGATGTGAACCTGCCGCGCCATTTCCCCCAATACACGTTGCACTTTCCAATCCGCCATGCGGGAGCGATCATGTCTTCCCAATTTGGGCCGCTTGCCATGAACCCATCCGACGACGATTTCGACACCGAGCGCGACCACTTCAACCACGACGATGACGACAACTCGGTGGATGCCTACGTCTGGCAACTACTGCTGTTGATCAATCCGGGTGACGATGAATCGGCGTTTCAGCAATTCACGGCTTACCGCGAGGTGGTGGGTGACGCCGAAGAAGGTGAGATCGAGCCCATGCAGGTGATTGCGCAGGTGGCCGACTGGCGGTCGGCGTTCCGGGTGGATGCCGACGATACGCGGGCGCTGGTGCAGGCGATTGATGAGCTGGCGTCGCGCTGGAACCTGTCGATCGAGTGGGAAGGCGATCCGGAAGACGACGAATTCCATGTCGACATCGACGCGGCGTCGCTGTTCGCCACGGCTTATGACAGCCTTGCCCCGCATGGGTACACCTTGTGGGCGCGCGACACCGACGATGGCAGCTATGCCGGCTGGATAACGCTGACGCGCGATGCCGAACCGATGCGCGAGCTGGCGACGGAGTTGAGTATCCAGTTGCGCCTGGGCAGCGAAGTGACCTGAGTTCGCCACGTTTCCATGGACTAGGGATCAGAACATGACTGCCTTTGTTGCGCTGTTGCGTGCGGTGAACGTGGGTGGCACCGGCAAGCTTGCCATGAGCGAGCTCAAGGCCATGTGCGAGGACGCCGGGTTCGAGCATGTGCGTACCTACATCGCCAGCGGCAATGTCATGTTCACCAGCAAGAAGACAGAGGCGCAAGTGAGGGCCGCCCTCGAGAGCTGCCTGCAGACCTATGCAGGCAAGCCCGTTGGCGTGCATGTGCGCACCGCCGCCGAGATGGCGGCCGTCGCTGCGGGCAATCCGTTTCCGAAGGCAGCGCCCAACCGGGTGGTGGCGATCTTTCTCGACGCCGCACCACCCGCGAACACGCTGGAGACCACCACCGGGCTTACGGGCGAAGTGATCAAGCTGGGCAAACGCGAGATCTACGTGCATTACGGCGACGGCATGGCCGATTCCAAGCTGAAGATCCCCGTCGCCAAGACCGGCACGGCGCGCAATATGAATACGGTGGCGAAGCTCGCGGAGATGGCTGCCAAGCCACTGTAAAAGCGTATCGTGCGTGGTCCCCAGTATCAGGTTTCCTCCATGACAACGCCCATGCGGTTTCCACACGCGGCTTTCCTCGATGCGCTGGAGCAACTCGACGGTTCAGCTCTCGTGGATGCGAGCGCAGCGATGTCTCCGCTTCTTGCGCGCATGCTGCTGACGACGGAACAGCCTGCAAAGCCGACGCCAGCGGCGGGTTCTTTGATCCAACTGCTGAAGGCTCGAAAGGCAACGCTGCAAGCCGCATTCGACACGACACTGGCCGCTGACGAATTGCGTCGCTACCAGAAGTTCGCCAAGCCCGGAAAACCATCACCCCATATCGTCCAGCTTCGACAGAAGCAGGCCGCGGCTCGCCAGGCCACGAATCAGTCGAGGCAGTCGCTTATCAAGGCGGCCGCTGCGTTTGTTCGGGATGCCGATATTGACGTTCCCGAGCGTGTGGCGCTCGATGCGTTCATCACCGCCTGGATCGACGCCAACGTGCCCAAGGACAGCGCCTAGGCATTCGGGTGCTTCCGGGCACTCAAAATATGTTCTTTAACCTATTTTGCCGCTGCGTATGCTTGGGCGCTGGTAGCGTGCCCCGACGATGAATTGGCATCTGGATCAGTCTGCCGGGGCATGGCATCGAAAATCCTCATGTGGGAGTCGATCGTGAAGAACTTTCTGGCGGTCTATATCGGTACCGATGCAGCGCGCAAGGCGTCCGGATGGGATGCTCTGAGCGAGGCCGATCGGAAGAGTCGCGAACAGGCGGGCATTCAAGCCTGGGGGCAATGGGTCGAAGCCCACAAGGACGCCATCGTCGATATCGGCACACCCTTGGGCAAGACGCTGCGCGTATCCCAGGCTGGCATTGAAGCCATCAAGAACGAATTGACGGCCTACACCGTGGTGCAAGCCGAATCGCACCAGGCGGCGGCAAGGATGTTCGAAGGCCATCCGCATTTCACACTCTTCCCGGGTGCTTCAGTCGAAGTCATGGAGTGCTTGTCTCTTCCGGGATAGCTCAGGGCGAGGTGCCGGCGCGTGACGAAGGGCTGGCGTACGTGGGGCCGCTGATTCTTGGTGCCCCGGGACGGATGGCGGCGGGTCCGGGCATCGGGCGTATCTTCCGGCCCCTACAGGCGCACGCCCAGCAATGGTCATCTACACTCCGTCCACACGGCTCTTTCATTGCGGGAGCGGGCGCAAGTTATGGCCGGCTGAAGTCCCGTAAGGTCTCGGCCCATAGGGGCACCTCGAGTAACCCGTTATCTAGCTCGTCATCCCAGCGGAGGCTGGGATCCAGTGACTTCCAGCCCTTGAAGGGCAGCGGCACTGGATTCCGGCTTGAACAGCCCGTCGGCTGTTGAAAAGCGCCTCGCCGGAATGACGAACGAAGAGAGGTTTTTCGAGGCGCCGTAGGGGGGGGGGCTCTCAAGTGGGGGAGAGGGGATCGATGGACGGTGCTATCGACTTCCATGCGACCTTTGGGGTTGCTGCCGGCCGCGCGCGCGGCGGGCGGGAGACGCAACAGGACGACCTGATCTGCCTGCATGACCCGGCCGAGGGCACGCACCTGCTGGTGCTGGCTGACGGCATGGGCGGCGATGGCGCAGGTGAGCTGGCCTCCGAAGGCGTGATCGCGGTGGCCCGTCGCCTGTGGGAGCAGCGCGTTTGGCACGAACTACCCAGTGCGCTGTTTCTGGAATCGCTTTGCCAGGAAGCGCATGCCGAGTTGCATCGGCGACGCCAGGGTCTGTCCAGCGGCGAACCACATTCAACGGTGGTCGCACTTTTCATCCAGGGTGCGCGGGTGTCGTGGGCGCATGTGGGCGATAGCCGTCTATACCGTTTTCAGGGAGCGCGATTCATCGGGCGCACCGAAGATCACAGCGTGGCCCAGCTCAAGCTGCGTCGGGGTGAGCTGACCGAAAGCGAACTGGCCATCGACGCGGATCAGCACATGCTGTTGCGCGGCCTGGGTGGGCCGGCCGCGCCGGAGGTTGAGCACGGTTGCGCCGCGCTGCGTGCAGGGCAGACCTTCGCGCTATGCAGCGACGGGATCTGGGAGCAATTGACCACTGACGAGCTGGGACAACTGGCGCGCCGCCGCGATCAGCATGCGGCCTTGCGCGAGGCCTTGGCACTGGCGGTCGAACGCGGCGGCAGCGACGGAGATAATGTCGCGCTCATTTTCGTGCGCCCTCGCCTCGGCGGCTGGGTGCGGCGATGCAGTAACAAGCTTTGGTCGGCGTTGCGCCGGGCTGCCGCATTCAAGCGGTGGTCGGGCAAACCGGCTGCAACGATGTCTAGCGAGGTGTGATCTTGGCTCGTTCATTCGACTTTACACGCCGCGTATGCCGGCTGGCGCCACTACTCCTGCTATCGCTGGCCATCGTGAGCATGGCTGGCTGCGCGCAGATGAGTTCGCTCAAGTCCAAGGGCAGCGAAAAAGTGGGTGCGGAAACTCCCGCGCCCGCGGTCGCTGATGTGGATGCGCAGGATGCCGTCCAGTCGCTGCCGTTGAGCACGATCACCAGCACTGACCTCCTGCACGGCCGCTATGCCGAGGGCGAGCAGCGCCTGCGGCAATACCTTGCGAAGTATCCGAATGACCGCTCGGCGCAAGGGTTGCTGCGTCAGCTCACGACAGACCCGAAGACGGCGTTGGGTGCACAGTCGCGCAGCTATCTGGTGCAGTCCGGCGATTCGTACAGCACGCTGGCCGCGCGTCATCTGGGCGACTCGAGCCTGTTCCTGATACTGGCGCGCTACAACGGTTCGACCAATCCGTCCTCGCTGCGAACAGGTGACGCCGTGCGCTTGCCGCTGGCAGGGGCGCGCGTCTCGCTGTCTTCGGGCGGGTCATCCAAGACAAGCGGCGCCAGTCGCAGTGCGATGGCCGGTGCGCCCGTCGGCGTTGCGCCGTCCGTTACACCGTCCATTGCATCGTCCGTCGCACCGACCATTGCACCGGGTCCGGCGCCTGCTGGCGAATCACCATCGGCCAAGGCGCAGCGCCTGCAGACAGAGAGCAATGCGTTGCTCAATCAAGGGCAGAAGGTTCAGGCGCTGGCGCGGCTCGATCAAGCGCTGACGCTCGATCCGCACCTAAAGCCCGCGGGCAACGAGCCTTTGCGCGGGCAGTTGCTCTCCTCGTATCACGAGCGTGCGGTGGTGCTGTATCGCGACCAGAAGCTGGATCAGGCGATCTCGCTATGGGATCGCGTGCTGTCCATCGATCCGGGCTACGAGCGCGCGGTGGTCTATCGTGCGCGCGCGGTGGAGCTGAAGCAGCGACTCAAGCAGATCTGAGCCGCTGCATCAGCGTGGCGCCTGGTTGCGCGTGGTTGGCAGCATCGCCCGCGTGGGTTGGGTGGCATTGTCTGCCGCGTGGGCGAGTGGAGAGGCGTCGCTGGCGGGCTGTCGCGTCTGCAGCGCGCTGTTCATCAGGTTGAAGGCCGTAAACAGCTGGCCCAGTTCGTCGCGTCGCGCCAGGCGAATGCGGTACTGGTAGTCGCCGCGCGCCACGCGCATCAGCGCGTCGCCCAGCATGCCCAGCAAGGCGAGCGGGCGGCGGAACAGCCAATAGGCGGCGCCCACCAGCGCCGTCAGCGTGATGACGAGCACGGCCACGATGACCCATAGCGTGGTGCGCTGTGCCGCGAGCAATGGCGCATTGCTCACGCCCAGGCGCAGTTCGCCGACCAGCTTGGTCTGATAGCGGATGGGCATGTCGAACAGCAGCATTTCGCCGCCCTGCGGGCCTTCTGTGACCTGGCCAAGGTAAGTTTCCACACCATCGGTCGACGCCTGCGCTTTCTCGTGGCCCGAACCGAGCAACGGCTGGCCGACTTCCGTCCTGCGGGTGCTGGCCACTACCAGGCCCTGGCCGTTGGTGATGGCGAGATAGTGGATCTGCTGGTTGCGAGCGATGTCCTGCACGAGGGCACGCGTGGCGGCATCGTCGCCCAGCAGCAGGTTTTCCGCCGACTCGGTGGCGACCATGTGCCCCAGCGAGCTGCCGAAATCCTGTGCCAGGCCGGTCACCGCATTGCCTTGTTTGGTGTAGATCGTGGCCAGGCCCAGCAGCAGCACCAGGCAGAGGATGGTGGCGAGGCCTCCGATCCAGCGCAGCCGCAGCGAAATGATGCGGGTGGCGAGCGGCGTTTCGTGCGAGCGCTCATGCTCGCGTCGCGCCAGTCGCAGGTCATCGATCACTTCCGCGCCGCTCTGGTAGCGCGCGTCGGCAGTGGGTGCCAGCAAGGTGCGCACGATGCCGATCAGCATCGACGGCGTGGCCGGATCGATGGGCGTGATGGCGGGGCGGGGGCGTCGCTGGCGCTCGCGGATCAGGCGATTGAGATCCTGCGTTTCCGGCCAGGGCAGCTTGCCCGTGATCAGCCAGCAGAGCACCACACCCAGCGAGAATAGGTCGCTGCGTGGATCTGCGGGCCCGCCGCGCAGGCGCTCGAGTGCCATGTAGGCAGGCGTGCCGCCGACTTCCAGCTTGGGGTCGCGCAAGGCGCGGCGCTCGGCGGTGCCGAAATCGCTGAGCTTGGCGTAGTGCCAGTCCTCGGCGAGCATGATGTTCTCGGGTTTGACGTCGTGATGGATGACGCCTTGCGCATGCGCGTAGTCGAGCGCCGAGGCCACCTGCGTGGCCAGCTCGATGATGACCGCAATCGATGGCAGCCCTTCGCGTGCGACGCGGCTGGCCAGGGTCTCGCCGGAGAGCCGCTCCATCGCGATGTACTTGCGGCCGTCCTCGGTTTCGCCGGTGTCGAATACCGTGACGATGTTGGGGTGCACCAGATGCCCCGAGGCGCGGGCTTCCAGCAGGAAGCGATCGCGCGAGCCCGGATCGGCGGCCTTGTTGCGATGAAGGCATTTGATCGCCACCGGCCGGTCGATGCCCGGATCGAAACCGGCATATACGATGGCCATGGCGCCTTCGCCAAGTACGCCATCGATGCGATAGCGGCCGATGGCACGTGGAGCTATGCGTTCGCTCATGGGGAGTCCTTTACAGCAGCCACCAGGCCAGCGCAGCCAGCCCCACGAGGGCGAGCAGCCCGGTGGTCAGCCACATCACGCCCGTGCGTGTGCGCTTGCCAGGCTCGCGCGTCAGGAACACAAATGCCACCTGCCCAAAGCGAATATGGTCGCCGTGCTTGATGGTGGCTTCGTGGACGCGCTTGTCGTTGACGAAGGTGCCGTTGGTGGAAAGGGTGTTCATGACTACGTAGTGGCCTTGCTGATTCATGATCCACGCATGCGCCGAGGAGACGCTCAGGTTGCCGATCACGATGTCGTTGTCGTCACGACGGCCGATGGTCTGCCGGCCCGGGCGGAGCGAAAAGCGGCGCCCTTCCAGCCCTTCGTTGATGCCTTCCAGTACAGGTTTGTTGACGCTGGCCCGCCCATCGAGCGCCGGCCCAGTCTCACGGGCGAGCAGCCGCAACTCCTCGGCGGAAAACAGCCGCGTCCCCTGTGGACCCGAGGGCCGCCTTCTGGATGAGGCTGGAGGCATGTTGCGGTGGTTTTCCATCGGGCGCCTTGGCGTGAAATCACAGGAGCCATATAGACAATAAGTCGGCAGTCCCGACTGGGACGTGATGCACGTAAGCGCATGAAGAATATGTCTTGCGGAAGGCTGACGTGGGCTGGGGTTGAGGGGTGCTGCGAGTGTCTGTGCCGCTACAGGCGGCCGGCATGCCGGCCCTGGCCTTGGTGGCCGTTGCCCACGGGGCGCCTTCCCGGAGCTGGCTGGTGCCCGCACCGCACGGCTTCTTGTAAGGGCCTTGCACGGGAGGCATAGTCACCCGGCAGCCTCGTTTTGTCGGGAGAAATCATGCGGGTACGCCTGGAAGATGTAGCGCGCGCGACGGGCGTCTCGCCTAAGACGGTTTCCCGTGTCCTCAATGAGGAGCCGTCGGTCAAGGAGTCCACGCGGCAGAAAGTATTGGCCGCGATGGAGTCGATGAACTATCGACCCAGTCCGGCCGCGCGAGGGTTGGCGGGTAGCCGCTCGTTCCTCGTTGCCATGCTGTATGACAACAACGACAACCCGGCATCGACCTACCTGGCCGAGATCCAGGATGGCGTGGTCGATGCCTGCGATGCGCATCGCTACAGCATGATGGCCTGCCCGCTACGTACGCGCGGGCAGGACTTCATTCGTCGCGTGGATGCGCTGGTGTCCGATCACCACATTGATGGCGTTATCGTGACGCCGCCGCTCACCGACTACCAGCCGCTCTTGACGCGCCTGCAAGAGCACGGCGTGCCTTACGCCAGCATCTCGCCGGTGCATCGCGAAGGCGCCATCGGTGTCTGCATGGATGAGCAGCAGGCGGCGAAGGCGTTGGTTGAGCATCTGATCGAACTTGGACACCAGCGCATCGCTTACATCGCAGGCTTCGCCAATCACGGTGCCAGTCGCTGGCGCCAGAACGGATACAAGGAGGCGCTGGCCGCCGCCGGTATCGCTTACAACCCGCAGTATGTGGCGCAGGGCGAGTTCACCTTTGGCTCCGGCGTGATGGCGGCGCGACAGCTGTTTGAATTGAAGGAGCCGCCCACGGCGATATTCGCGGCCAACGACGACATGGCCGCCGGCGTCATGTGGGCCGCGAACGAGCGTGGCTTGAAGGTGCCGCGTGATATGTCCGTGGCTGGCTTCGACGACACGCCACTGGCGACACAGTTGTGGCCCCAGCTGACGACGGTGAGGCAACCCAGCCGCGAGATGGGCAAGCTTGCGGCGTTGCAGTTGATGGAGTTGCTACGCGGGCGCGGCACCGGGCTGCTCGTGCAGGTGCCTTACTCGCTGCAATTGCGAGAGTCGACCGCCGCCGTGTCAGGGGCAGTGCGCACCAAGGGGCGTGCCAAAGGCAGCAAGTGAGAAGTCGGTCAGCGGGCACGCTGATGTCGATGGCACACGCATCACGCCCGAGCGACGCGATTCGTCATACGTGCGACAACCCGGTGCATGCATGCGCAGGTTGCACATCGGCGACGGCATTCGGCTGAATCAGGCGGATTACAGACGACTGGCGGAAGCTCTCTTCGACGAGATCTTGCGCAAGTACGGGCAATCGGTCGCGCTGCGCCAGGCCTTTCGTACGTAACGACTAACGGAAAATCAGCACTTGCATGCCATCAAATGCATGGCTACTCTGCGCGTCCCGTCATCCAACCAAGAGGAGGAATAGAACAATGAATGTTGTAGCAGTAGCCTCCGCCGGGTCGACGCGCTTCTGATTGCCTTGCCAGCATGTCGCTGGCGCGCTTCATCTCTCTGCTTCGCACCCTGGCGTTTCGTTCGGCCCCGTTTCGGGTGGCCGTCGTTTTCCTTGTTTCCAGAGTGTCCCCATGTCTTTACAGACGTTTTCGCTGCACCAGCTTGGCTGGCGGTCTGAGTACGCACAAAACCTGACGTTGGGTGATTTCGAGACGGGCTATCCTGCGCGCGTGATCGCCGTACATCGCAGTGGGCTTGCCGTCCTTTCTTCGCGTGGGCAGGGCACGGTGGTGCTGCCCCATCACCTTGCAGACGTCGATGCGGCAGTGACCGTGGGCGACTGGGTGCTGATCGAGCACGAAGCCGATCGCGTGATACGTGTGCTGGATCGTCAGTCGCTGGTCGCACGCATGGCCGCCGGTGGCGATCATCGACGGCAGCTTATCGCCGCCAATCTCGACGCATTGTTTATCGTTTCTTCCTGCAACGACGACTTCAATCCATCGCGATTGGAGCGTTACCTGATGCTTGCCCTCGATGCCGAGGTGGTGCCGGTGGTGGTTTTGACGAAGGCCGACCTGAGCGGCGACGTCGCCAACTATGTCGCTACCGCGCAAGGCTTGCTGCCCACCGTCGCTGTCATCGCCGTCAATGCGATTGATCCGGCTTCCGTATCGCAGCTGGCTCCGTGGCTTTCGCAGGGGAAAACCGTGGCCTTCGTCGGCTCCTCTGGCGTGGGCAAATCCACGCTCACGAATGCGGTGATGGGTGATGCGTCGCAGCGAACAGGCGGCATCCGCGAGGGCGACGCCAGAGGGCGGCACACCACGACCGCGCGGGAGATGTTTCCGACAGCTTCGGGTGCGTGGGTTATCGACACACCAGGCATGCGCGAGTTGCGGCTTGGCCTGGCCGCACCGGAGCTGGCGTCGTTATTCGAGGATATCGAGACGCTGGCGGCGCATTGCCACCACCGCGATTGTCAGCACGAGGACGATGCGGGTTGTGCGGTGATGTGTGCGGTGGCCGAAGGCGCGCTGGATGCGCGTCGTCTGGACAATTACCGAAAGTTGCAGCGCGAAGCAGCGCATGCGCAACGCAGCCTGCAGGAACAACGCGAGCGAGGTCGGCAGTTTGGTGCGATGGCAAAGCAGGCCATGCGGGCCAAGCGCGAGCGCCTGGGTCGCTGACAGCGCCGGGTGCAAGACGCATCGAAGGAAACGGGAATGGGCGTGGTCCGCAAGAATGACAAAGGCCGTCGAGCGACGGCCTTTGTCCCGCACCAACACCGATGGATACCGTACCTATTTGCTGGCGCCCTTATAGGTCAGGTCGGCGTTGTAGCTGTCGACATGGGACGTTTGTGACTGCATGGCATCGTTGAGTGATTTGCGCATGGCTTGCGCATCCGGTTTGCCATAGACGTTTTCGACCATGGTCCAGAGCGGCGTATCCGGATCCTTGCCCAGCTCGGCCCATGACTTGGCGGGCAACAGAATGATGAAGTCGGGAGCGTCGTCGCCTGCCTCCTGCACTTCGCCCAGCGCGTAGTAGTTTGGCCATTTGGACTTCTCTGCCGCCGCGGCAATCTTCTTGGCGACGTCGAGGAACGTTTCGTGCGCCTCATGCCCGGGCTTGAGCTTGAAGTAGATGACGTCGATGTAGGGCGCGTTGATATTCGACCCTTTGGCCATGTGGCTCAATTCAGGGTGTTCCCTGATGAAGGCGCTGATCTCGCTCTTGAGGTGCGGGTTGACGCTGCTGCGGAAAGTCTGGTCGCAAGCCTTGCTCGCCGTTCGCATGGCGTCGAAGTCCGACCACGGCACCGGATCGCTGGTGTACGAATAGGCATAGGTGTCACCCGTCTCATGCGACCACGCCGTCCATGTGTACTTGAAGCCGTGCTGGCTCAGGCACTGGTTGTAGCTCTTCATGCCCGTCTCGTAGGCCTCCTGGTCCGCGGGCGCCACGACGTCGGTGTAATCGCGGATCATGTTGACCTTGGTGTTATCGGCGGCGATGACGCCAGCAGTGCACGAGAGCATGGCCGCGCATGCCAGCCAGAGTGTCGATTTCTTCATGGTGGTCTCCCTCGGGGCAGCTGCCCCGCCTGTGTTGGAGTGGTGGTCTACGAACGGGAAGAAGTGCCGAAATGGCTGATCACAAACGCGACAACGTGGACTGACTTGTCCGGCATGAATGGCTGGTGCTGCCGGCGAGCTTTGGCCATGCAGCATCGAGCCGCCTTGTCGGCGGGCCGGATATCGATAGGTTTGATGGCGGCGAAAAAAAGCCGGTTTTCCGCTGCGGTGATGGTCGAAAGCGAAGTGCGAGGCGCGCGGGCTGGCCAGGCAACGCGAGCGAAAAGACATCTGTCATGACGCGATCCGTTCCGGTCGGTGACCAAACAGATTCAGACGTCCGTCGCGACCGGTTCGTTGGTTCTGCGGCGTGGCGCATCTGCTTGGAGCGAAGCCGGGCGGCGGCGTGAATGTGGCGCTGCCGGAGCAGGGCGGAAATACACCAAAAAGCATAGGCCGCTAGCGGCCTTCATGAGGCGGGGATGTCGACGCCTTTGGATTTGCTCCGAAAGCAGAAAGGGTGGTTCGAAGACTGCCTTTGCCAGAGCGAATGGATCTGTGCGCCGGTCATTCCCAGGCTAGATCCGCCACCACCGGAAAATGATCGGACGGATAGCGCCCGTTCTCATGCGTAGTGACGGTAACGAACCGCGAGGGCTTGAGTCCCCGCGTGAGAATGAAATCGATGCGTTGGTCAGGGTTGCCGGTGAAGTTGTGGAAAGTTTTCTCCGGGCCTTCGACCGTTGGCGCTGCGGCGCGGGTGTCCTGCAGTGTCTTCGTTAGCAGCGCATAGGTAGGGCTGCTGGCGTCCGTGTTGAGGTCGCCGGTGAGGACGAAGGGCACGCTTCGCGGCAGCTTCGCGATGCGGGCGAGTATTTCCGTGGCGCCTTTCACGCGGGCCGGCTCGTCCTGCGGTTGATAGGGCAGGTGGGTGTTGTAGACGTAAAACATGCGACCGCTGCCCTTCACCTCGAATAGCGCCCAGGTGACCATGCGCGGGTAAGGATGTCCCCAGCTGATGCTGCCAGGCTGGTCGGGTGTATCGGACAGCCAGAAGTTGCCGGAATCCTTCAGACGCAGCACGTCTTTGCGGTAGAACACACCCATATGCTCGTCGCCATGACCGCCACGGCGGTCGATACCGAACCAGGCGTACTCGGGCAGCTTGCCCACGATGTAGTCGCCCTGTTCCTGGTGCAGTTCCTGCGTGCCGAGTACATCAGGATGTTGTTCGCGGATGGTGCGAACCATCAGGTCGCGTCGTGCCTCCCAGCGGTTGGGACCGTCGGCCGCTACAGGCACCCGAACGTTGAAGCTCATCACCCGCAACGTCTGGGCGGCGGGGGATGCATGGGCGAAGCCGAGCATGGCGAACAGCAGGGCGACCAGCAAAGGACGGAACGTGCGCACGGATGAGCCCCTTGGTGCAACGGAGAGCCGGACCGTACCATGTCACGTACGCATGGCGACATGCGAATGCGTAACCGTGCCGGGTTTCAATGCGGGGACGCCGGGGCCATCCACGAGCGATGCATCGACAGAAAGGAAATCCCCTAACGTGCCGCTGACCATTCGGGACATCCATCGCGATGAGTTCGACATCCTTGGCCAGCTGATGGTCGACGTCTACTCGCGCCTTCAGGGTTTTCCAGCGCCGCAGGAGCAGCCGCTCTGTTACGAGATGCTCATCCGCATCGCGGGTGTTCGGCTTCAGCCTCCTGCTGCGTGACGCATGAGTCGTACCACTTCTACTGAAGATTCCCGGAGCGATCGGCCATGACCCAGCGCGTTGCGACCTGCAGTTGCCGACAACTCATGCTTCGCACGACGGAGGAGCCGCTGCGCGTGTCGATCTGCCATTGCCACGCCTGCCAGCGCCGCACCGGCAGCGCATTCGGCGTGCAGGCACGTTTTCGTGAAGGCAGCGTGGTCATTCGTGGCAATGCGACCGCCTATGTGAGGGCTGGTGACTCTGGCGGCACGGGTACCTTCTACTTCTGCCCGGTGTGCGGTGCCACGCTCTACTACCGGCTGGAATCCGTGGAAGGGCTGATCGGTGTGCCGGTGGGGGCCTTTGCCAATCCGGACTTCCCACCACCGACAATTTCGGTATTCGAGGAATGCATGCACCGGTGGGTCGCCGTGCCGGCGGGTATGGAACACGTCACCTGAAAAGCCGTGGAGAGGTTCCAGGCCTCTCTACCAAACAGGTTCAACGTACGGAGATCACGTGCGTTTCATGAATGTCGCGTCATTCCGGGCGCTGGATGGTTAGGAGCACGAATGCAGGGCGGGGAATTAGATCGTTGGGCGAAGGTGCGTGAGCGGGGCATGTTGCGCTATGTGGTGCGCAGTGGCGTCGTGTACTACGGGCTGCCGATGTTCTTCATCATGACTTATCTGATCCCGCATCCTCGACTGACCACGGCGCAGTCGGCCGTGCTGTGGCTGATCGCCGGAGCGGGCTATGGCCTGGCCATGTGGCTGGTGCAGGAGCGTCGATTCAGCAAGGTGACTCGACGCCCCTCCTGAATCGCCCTTCACGAAAAGGCGAATCGATCTTCATCTCGTCTTTCGGTCTGCCGGCGCAGGCTGCCATGAGACCGCGCTCAGGCAGTTACTGATCGCGGCGGGTCGGTGCGTGCGTGTATCTGTATGGTTGCGGCATGCGTGACAAGCGGGAGGCTGCAGTAGCTTCCGCCTGACGTAGGGGGCGGGGTCTCTCGGCATGCAGTTGCTCGTGCTGTGCACGGTGTGCGTACGCATGAAGCCAACAATGAGGAGACCAAGCCATGGCACGCCATACCTCCTACGTCGTTCGTGCACTCGCTGGTGCAATGGTTGTCGCGCTCTGCGGTTGCTCTGACTTCGTCAAGAAGACCGATTACGACGCCGCCATCACCGAGCTGCGCGGCAACGATCAGAAACAGCAACAGGATATCGACGCGATCAAGCAGGAGATGCAACAGAAGTTCTCGCAGTATGACTCGCAGATCACCGCCATGCAGGGACGCATCAGCGTGAATACGATCGCGCATTTCGATACCAATCAATCCACGATCCGCGATGACGACAAGAAGCAGCTGGATGATTTTGCGAAGATCATTCGTGACCATCACAGCAATGCCGTCATCACCGCCGAAGGATTCGCCGACCCGTCAGGCGGCCCATCCCTCAACCGACGCCTGGCGCTCAAACGGGCCGAGGCCGTGCGCGACTACCTCGTCCAGACTGGCGGCCTCAACGCCAATCAGGTGCGTGCCGTCGGCTATGGCGAGGTAAAGAACCGGCAGGTCGTGAAAGGCGCGCACGGCGACGAAGGCCAACCCAATCGCCGCGTGACCCTGGTGACGGATTTCACCGGCAGCAGTTGAGTATGTGAGAAGTCAGAAACAACAAAGGCCGCCCGAGGGCGGCCTTTGCATTTGGTGAGGCGCGGGAAGATCAGCGCTTCATCGAGTTGAAGAACTCGTCGTTGGACTTGGTGTTCTTCATCTTGTCGAGCATGAACTCCATCGCGGTCAGCTCGTCCATCGGATGCAGCAGCTTGCGCAGGATCCAGATCTTCGAAAGCATGTCCGGCTCGATCAGCAGGTCTTCGCGGCGGGTGCCGGAGCGGTTGATGTCGATGGCCGGGTACACGCGCTTCTCGGAGATGCGGCGGGACAGGTGCACTTCCATGTTGCCGGTGCCCTTGAACTCCTCGTAGATCACCTCGTCCATCTTGCTGCCGGTGTCGGTCAGCGCGGTGGCGATGATGGTCAGGCTGCCGCCTTCTTCCACGTTACGTGCGGCACCGAAGAAGCGCTTCGGGCGCTGCAGGGCGTTGGCGTCCACACCACCGGTGAGCACCTTGCCGGAGCTGGGCACCACGGTGTTGTAGGCACGGGCCAGGCGGGTGATCGAGTCGAGCAGGATCACCACGTCCTTCTTGTGCTCGACCAGGCGCTTGGCGCGCTCGATCACCATTTCGGCTACCTGCACGTGGCGCACGGCCGGCTCGTCGAAGGTGGAGCTGATCACTTCAGCGCGCACCGTGCGGGCGATTTCCGTCACTTCTTCCGGGCGCTCATCGATCAACAACATGATCAGGTGAGCATCGGGATGGTTGTACGTGATGGCCTGCGCGATGTTCTGCAGCATCATCGTCTTACCGGACTTCGGCTGGGAGACGATCAGGCCACGCTGGCCGCGGCCGATAGGTGCGACCAGGTCGAGGATGCGGCCGGTGATGTCCTCACTGGAACCGTTGCCGCGCTCAAGCTTGAAAGCCTTGCGCGGGAACAGAGGGGTGAGGTTCTCGAACAACATCTTGTTCTTCGACGCCTCCGGCGGATCGCCGTTGATGTCGTCGACCTTGAGCATGGCGAAGTAACGCTCGCCTTCCTTCGGATGGCGCACGCGTCCGGTGATGTAGTCGCCGGTACGCAGGTTGAAGCGGCGGATCTGGCTGGGCGAGACGTAGATGTCGTCTGGGCCGGCCAGGTAGGACTCGTCCGCCGAGCGCAGGAAGCCGAAGCCGTCCTGCAGGATTTCCAGCACGCCCTCGGCCCAGATGCCACCGCCGGAGCGGGCATGTGCCTTGAGGATGTTGAAGACCACGTCCTGCTTGCGGGCACGCGCCACACCTTCCTGCACGCCCAGCGATTCGGCGAATTCCAGCAACTGGATCGCGTTCTTGCGCTTGAGTTCGGTCAGGTTGATCAGGCGGTCGTTGCTGCCGGCATCGGCGTATTCGTCGTCCACCGGCAGGCCATTGGGGTTGCGCGGGGCGCCACCTTGGCCGCCGCCCGGGCCGCCCGGGCCGCGCGGCTGGTTGCGCTCATGGCGACGGCGACGCCCTCGACCATCGCGGTCGTTGCGGTTGTTGAAACCCTGGTTGCCACCACCACCCTGCTGTTGGCCGCCTTCGCGAGCCTCCTGCTGGGGTTGGCGCTGGCCGCCATCGCCTTGCTGCGGAGCGGACTCGGCAGCCGGAGCGGGGCTGGATGCCGGCGCTTCGGAGGGCGGTGCCGCGCGCTCAACACGCTCGACACGCTCAACCGGCGGAAGCGGTGGCATGTCCAGCTGGGCCTGCTTTTCGGCCCTGGCTTCTGCCCTGGCTTCGGCCGCAGCTGCAGCGGCGGCCGCGGACTTGCGCGGTGCGCGCGTTCGGGGCTCGGCCACAGGTTTGGCGTCGGCGCTCTTGGCGTCGGTGGATTCTTTGCTTTCTATATCGGACACGGGCAAACCTCTGCGGGGCGCCGTTAATAACAGGAGGGAGGGTTGCGTTGCGCGGACGGCGCGGGGGACAGGACTGTCCCGACTGACGCTTGAAATCTAGCACCCCGCCTGCGGCGCCGTAAAGCGCCGCAGTGGGCAAAATTCAGAAAAGTTTAAATCGCCTTGTCGATCATCTGGGCCAACTGGCCCTTGCTGACCGCACCGATCTGGGTGGCTTCGACCTTGCCGTTCTTGAACACCATCAGGGTCGGAATGCCGCGAACGCCGTAGTTGCGGGGCGTCTTCTGGTTGTGGTCGATGTTGATCTTGGCGATACGCAGCTTGCCTTCGTACTGCTTGGCCAGCTCGTCCAGAATGGGGGCAATGGCCTTGCAGGGGCCGCACCACTCAGCCCAGAAGTCCAGCAGCACGGGGGTATCGGACTTGAGCACTTCCTGCTCGAAGGCATCGTCGCTTGTATGGGTAATCAGGTCGCTCACCGGGGTCTCCGAAGGTAGGCGGGAAAAGGGTTTCACGACCTCGCGCCCAGCATCGGCTACACTGGGGTGCCCATGAAGCGCGGGGTCGTACCGGAAAGGAAGGCTGGTGCCATTGCGGCAGGTCTCCATTCCAGCCTAACTCGGGGCACGATTCAAGCGATTCAAGGGCAGTCACGGACGGTTCCGTTGACATAGGTGAAAGGGTTTCCCTTTGGGGCCAAGGCCTTAGGCCTAATAGTCCTTTCACCTATGCCAGCGGAGCTGTCGAAATACTGCCGCTCCCTCCGGCGCCAACCATGGCAATGTGTTGCCGGCACGCGCGATCTAGACGATTCCGCCTGCCGCCATGCCCTCTGGCCGCGCTGATCATCCACCCGTTCCTTGTAGCGTCTCATCGGCAAGGAGCCAGGCGGCCGCTTCGGCGCTGCCTGCACCAGAGTTCCCATTAGCAATGTCTCAAACCGTACTCACTGATACTTTTTTCACCAATTTCGATCTCCAACCGCTGCTGCAGAAGGGCCTCGACGAGGCAGGCTTCACGCGCTGCACGCCGATCCAGGCGCTGACCCTGCCGGTCGCGCTCGCCGGCCGCGACGTAGCGGGCCAGGCCCAGACCGGCACAGGCAAAACCTGCGCGTTCCTGGTGGCGATGATGAATCGCCTGCTGACCACGCCGGCCGTGGCCGAGCGCAAGGACAGCGATCCGCGAGCCCTGGTGATCGCCCCGACCCGCGAGCTGGCCATTCAGATCGAGAAGGACGCCAAGGCCATCGGTCGCTATACCGGCCTGCGCACCGCGCTCATCTATGGCGGCGTCGATTACGACAAGCAGCGCCAGCAGCTCAAGGACGGCTGCGACATTATCATCGCCACGCCGGGCCGCATGCTCGACTACTACAAGCAGCACGTGTTCAGCCTCGACGCCGTCGAGGTGATGGTGATCGACGAAGCCGACCGCATGTTCGACCTCGGCTTCATCAAGGACGTGCGCTTCATCTTCCGCCGCCTGCCTGCCCGCGAGCAGCGCCAGGTGCTGCTGTTCTCCGCCACGCTCAGCCATCGCGTGCTGGAGCTGGCTTACGAGCACATGCACAACGCCGAGAAGCTGGAAGTGGAGACGGAAAACGTCACCGCCGATCGCGTGCGCCAGCTGGTCTACTTCCCCGCCAAGGAAGAGAAGATGCCGCTGCTGCTCAACCTGCTCGACCGCACCAAGGCCGAGCGCAGCATCATCTTCGTCAACACCAAGGCGGCCGCCGAGCGCATTACCGATCGCGTGAAGCGCCAGGGCTATCGTGTTGGCGCGCTTTCGGGCGATGTACCGCAGCTCAAGCGCCAAAAGCTGCTGCAGCGTTTCCAGGAAGGTCAGCTCGACATGCTGGTGTGCACCGACGTGGCCGCGCGCGGCCTGCACATTCCGGCAGTGAGCCACGTGTTCAACTACGACCTGCCGCAGGATGCCGAGGACTACGTGCATCGCATCGGCCGCACCGCTCGCCTGGGTGCCGACGGCGACGCCATCAGCTTCGCCTGCGACCTGTACGCGATGAGCCTGCCGGACATCGAGACTTACATCGGCCAGCGCATTCCGGTGGCAAACATCGAGTCGGACATGCTGGTGATGCCGAAGCCGCGCGAGCAGGACGCGCAGTTCATCGCGGACGTCGCCGCCGACAGCGCCGCATTTGGCGACAAAGTGGAAGCGCGCGAGAAGGACGGTGCGCCGCGCAAGGGTCCGCGCAGCCGCAGCGGCGATCGTCCGCACGGCGACAAGCCGCGTGAGCCGCGCAAGCCGCGTGTCGAAGTCGCTGCCGAAGCCAGCGTTGAAGTGGCCGCTACGCCCGTCGGACATGCCGGTACACCGGGTGATGATGCCACTGCCGACAGTGCAGAGCGCAAGCGCCGTCGTCGTCGTGGTGGTCGCAATCGTCGCCGCGACGGCGAGGTGGCGACCACCGAAGTGGCTGCCAGCACCGTAGCCGAAGATGGCCGCACGCCACGTGGCGAACGCCGCCCGTCGCGTGAGCGCGGTGGTGCGGATACGGGCCATTCGCGTCCGTCGCGCCAGGTGGCGATCACCTCCGGCGTGGCAGCGGAAGGCACGCATAAGAAGGTCGGCTTCTTCCGCCGCCTGAGCCGTTTCTTCACCGGCCGCTGAGGCACCGGCTCAGCAGTGCGCTTGCATCGGACTGTCGCGGGCTGAACCCGCGGCAGCCGATCCGCATAAAGCGCCTGACCTTCTCGCTTGCTTCCCTTATCCTTGTCGCCAATGCGACATCCGGGATCGGGGACACGCGGTGATCCGCTTCGACCAAGTCAGCAAGCGCTATGAAGGTGGCCACGAGGCCTTGTCGCAACTTTCTTTTGAAGTGGCGACGGGCGAGATGGCTTTTGTCACTGGTCACTCCGGGGCCGGCAAGAGCACCTTGCTCAAGCTGCTGGGCCTGATCGAGCGCCCTTCGCATGGCGTGATCACGCTCGATGGCCAAAACCTGGCCAAAGTTGGCCGCACCGGTATTCCCAAGTGGCGCCGCCGCCTCGGCATGGTGTTCCAGGACCATCGCCTGCTGATGGATCGCACCGTATTCGCCAATGTAGAGCTGCCGCTGATGATCGGCGGCATGGCGCCGAGCGAACGCAGCAAGCGCGTGCGCGCCGCGCTGGAAAAGGTGGGCCTGCTTGCCTACGAACGCCAGCTGCCTGCGACGCTTTCCGCGGGTGAGCAGCAGCGGGTGGGCATTGCCCGCGCCATCGTGGCCAAGCCCATGCTGCTGATCGCCGATGAACCCACCGGCAATCTCGACCCCACGCTGGCAGTGGAGATCATGGGTCTGTTCGCCGAATTCCAGCAGGTGGGCACCACCGTGCTGATCGCCAGCCACGACCTGCCGCTGATCAAGCGTATGAAGAAACGCGTGGTGGTACTGGATCACGGTCGGCTGGTAGCCGACGTGGCCGCTCAGGAGGTGCTGTGAGCACCCAGCCCGAAATCCCGCTCAACGAAAGTCCGCTGCTGTCCGATACCGCGACGCGCAGCGGTCGCAGTCGTTCGCGTCCGGTGGCGAGCTGGCGTGAACATCACGGCTGGAGCGCATCGGCCAGCCTGCGCCGACTCATGTCGCGCCCGGTTGGCACCTTGCTCACGGTCGCGGTGATGGCGATTGCGCTGGCGTTGCCGCTTACCTTCTACCTGCTGCTGGGCAACGTGCAGAAGATGGGCGACGCGCTGGGTCAGAACCAGACCATCAGCCTGTTCCTGCAGCCCGGCCAGAGCGCATCGTCAGCTGACCTGATGGCCAAAAAACTGCGTGACCATGCAGATGTCGCAACGGTCGCGGTGAAATCGCCGCAACAGGGCATGGACGAGCTGGCCAAGATGCAGGGCTTTTCCGGTGCACTGCACACTCTGGACAACAACCCGCTGCCCTACGTGCTTGAAGTGCTGCCCCAGCCGGGTGTGAGCGCCGATAGCGTCGACCGCCTGGTGGCCGACATGCGCGGCATGCACGGCGTAGACCAGGTGCAGGACGGCGGCACCTGGCGGCAACGGCTGGAAGCGCTGCTCGGCGTAGGCCAGCGCGCGGTGATGATTCTTGCCGTGCTGCTTGCCTTGGCGGTGCTGCTGGTGGTGGGCAATACAGTACGCGTGGATATCGCCAGCCGCAGCGAGGAGATTGGTGTGCTGATGCTGGTCGGTGCCAGCCGCGCCTTTGTGCGCCGGCCATATCTCTACGCGGGCATCTGGTACGGGCTGTTCAGTGGTGTGCTGGCGGCGGGTTTCGCGGTGCTGGTGGAGTTGGCGCTGGCCGACCCGGTGGCCCGCCTGGGCCATGTCTACGCCGGCAAGCTGCAGATCGATGTGCTTCCGATATGGTTGCTGGCTGCTGTGCCGGTGGCCGCTGCGGTGCTCGGTTGGCTGGGCGCGCGGCTGGTAAGTGCCTGGCAATTGCGCAAGGCAGCTTGAACCGTGCGCGTGCTCACGGCCGCGCGGGGGTTGTAATGAGAGGGTTGAATTGCCGGTGCAACATGCCGGCCCATGGGAACGCGGTGCGGGGAGGTTGCACTGGTACGCCGCTGGCAAGGAGTGTTGGCAAGCACGTGGGTGACAGGGAATGAGTGCAAGTTTCAGCAGTCGACTGGTGGGAACGGCGCCCAGGGTACTGGTGGTGGACGGCTCCAAGGTGGTGCGCCAGCTGATCGCCCGAGTGCTGAAGGCGGAATTGCCCGAGGCCGAGGTGGTGGGTGCCGGTACTGGCGCAGAGGCAAAGGAACTACTCGAGGGCGGTGCCTTCGACTTCATCACCATCGCGTTGCGCCTGCCCGACGTGGACGGGCTCGAGCTGGCGCGCCATGTGCGTGAGTCTGCCGCGCAGGCGTACGTGCCCATCGTGGTGGTGTCGGGCGATGTTGACGATCGTTTGCACAATCGCACGCTGGGCGGGCACGTCACCGATTATTTCGACAAGTCGCTGGGCTTCCAGGCGCTGGCGGAATTCATCCGCGGTTATGTGCGGCCTTCGGATTCGGCACAGGGCGAAGTGCTGTACGTGGAAGACAGTCGCGTGGTGGCGCTGGCCACGCGCCGCATCCTCGAGAAGCATGGCCTGACCGTGCATCACGTCATCAGTGCGGAAGACGCACTGACCCTGCTGGATACCGCGCGGGCGCAGCAGACAGTGGGTGCCGACATCGTGCTTACCGACGTGAGCCTCAAAGGAGAGCTCACTGGCGGCGACCTGCTGGAACGCATCCGTCGTGACTACGGCTATGGCAAGGGTCGCTTGCCGGTGCTGGTGATGACTGGCGACGAGAACCCGGCCAACCAGGCTGCACTGCTGCGCGCTGGCGCCAACGACCTCGTCGAGAAGCCCATCGAGGAGAGGCTGCTGATCACCAAGGTGCTGTTCCAGTTGCGTGTGTCGCAGCATCAGCGCGCCACCGACGAGGCGGCATGACCGAGGATCGCATCAAGCTTGATCCGTCCTGGAAAGCACGCATCGGGGACTATTTCGCCCGATCCGACATGCAAGCGCTCGCCGATTTCCTTCGTGCCGAAAAACAGGCTGGCAAAGTGATCTACCCGCCAGGGCCGGAAATCTTCGCCGCCTTCGATCACACGCCATTCGATGCGGTGCGCGTGGTGATCCTGGGCCAGGATCCGTACCACGGGCCGAATCAGGCGCATGGCCTGTGTTTCTCCGTGCGGCCGGGCGTGCCGTCGCCGCCCTCGCTGCAGAACATCTTCAAGGAGATTCGGCGCGACCTGGGTGCCGTCTCGCCGGATCACGGTTGCCTCACTCCCTGGGCCGACCGCGGCGTGCTGTTGCTCAACGCCGTTTTGACGGTGGAGCAGGGGCTGGCCGCCTCGCATCAGGGCAAGGGGTGGGAGGGTTTCACCGATGCCGCCATCGACGCGCTCAACCGGGAGCGCGAAGGGCTGGTCTTCATGCTTTGGGGGTCCTACGCCCAGCGCAAAGGCCAGTTGATCGACGGCAATCGTCATTGCGTTCTGCGGTCGGTGCACCCATCTCCTTTATCGGCGCACCGGGGTTTTATCGGTTGCGGGCACTTCTCGGCGGCAAACCAGTATCTGGAAAGCCGCGGCGTGGCGCCCATCGACTGGTCCCTGCCGCCCCGCGCCGAGCTGCGCTGAACGGGCTTTTCACTCCTCCTGAACCGCCCGGCCGCCATAGTGCTACCTCCCCTGGGGTGCCCGCTGGACGAGTGCCCTAAATTCCTGTACTATGTAGTTCATCAAAGGGCCCTGGAACTCTCTGGGCCCTTTAGCACTCCCAACACCCGAGTGCTAAGCTGATTCCCTCACAGGAGGTTCCACACATGTCTCAAGCTTTGGTGACCGCCAACCTGCCGGTGCCGAGTGTCGTTGGCAGTCTGGATGCGTATATTTCGGCGGTCCATCGGATCCCGGTGCTGAGCCAGGATGAAGAGCAGTCGCTGTCGCGGCGCTTCAACGAGGCCAACGACCTGGGGTCGGCCCGCCAGCTGGTGATGTCGCACCTGCGCTTCGTGGTCCATGTGGCCCGTGGCTACAGCGGCTACGGCCTGCAGCTGTCCGACCTCATTCAGGAAGGCAACATCGGCCTGATGAAGGCTGTAAAGCGTTTCGACCCCGACCAGGGCGTGCGTCTGGTCAGTTTCGCCGTGCACTGGATTCGCGCTGAAATGCACGAGTTCATCCTGCGCAACTGGCGCATCGTGAAGGTCGCCACCACCAAGGCGCAGCGCAAGCTGTTCTTCAACCTGCGCAAGAGCAAGAAGCGCCTGGGCTGGATGAACGCCGAGGAAGTGCGCACCGTGGCCAAGGACCTGGGTGTACCGGAAGCGACCGTGCGCGAGATGGAATCGCGCCTGTCGGGCCGTGACATCGGTTTCGAGGCTCCGGCCGACGCCGACGAGGACGCCAAGCCGGCGCCGGAAGCTTTCCTGATTGACGATGGCGCGGACCCGTACGACAACGTGTCCGATGCCGACCAGGCCGACAACCAACTCGACACGCTGTCGAATGCGTTGCGGAAACTGGACGAGCGTTCGCGCGACATTATCCAGCGCCGCTGGTTGAACGAAGACAAGGCCACGCTGCAGGATCTTGCTAATGAGTACGGCGTCTCGGCCGAACGCATCCGTCAGGTCGAGGCCAACGCCATGAAGAAGATGCGCGGCCTGTTCGCCGCCTGATTCTCCCGTTAGGCGTAACATGCCAACGGCCCCTCTCGGGGCCGTTTGGCTTTGCGGAGACATGGCTGGCTCCGTGCCCTTGGATCGGATTTTCATAGCCCTCACGCCATGCCCCGAGTGTTGGTCATCGAAGACGACGAAACCACGGCGCGCGAGATCGTTGCGGAATTGAGCGTGCACGGGATGGTGGCCGACTGGGTCGCCGACGGCCGCGAAGGTCTCGCCCACGCCACACAAGGCGACTACGACCTGGTGACGCTGGACCGCATGCTGCCGGGCATGGACGGCATCGACGTGGTGGCCGAGTTGCGCCGCGCCAAGGTGGACACACCGGTGCTGATGATCAGCGCACTCAGCGACGTCGATGAGCGGGTGCGGGGCCTGCGCGCGGGTGGCGATGATTACCTGACAAAGCCCTTCGCGCCCGACGAAATGGCCGCACGCGCCGAAGTACTGTTGCGCCGACGTCAGCCGCAGGTCGCGCAACGGTTACGCGTGGCGGATCTCGAACTCGACCTGGTCAGCCACGTTGCGTATCGCCATGGCCAACCGTTGACGTTGCTACCCACCGAATATCGCCTGCTGGAATTCCTCATGCGCAACTCAGGCCAGGTGCTGACGCGCACCATGATCTTCGAGACTGTGTGGGGTTTCCATTTCGATCCGGGTACCAACGTGATCGACGTACACATCGCGCGGTTGCGCCGCAAGATCGACGGCACTGGCCAGCCGTCATTGATCCACACGGTGCGCGGCACCGGCTACATGCTGGCCACCACGTTCGAAACCACTCCGGTGACGTCATGAACGCACGGCCTAACGCCTGGCATTCGGCTACTTCACGCCTGATCCTGATTTACGGCGCGCTGTTCGTGCTGTGGGGTTTCGTGCTGGTCAGCGTGATCCAGTGGGAAACCACGCGCTATCTCAACAACGTGATCGATCAGATGCTGGCGCAGCGCATGCACTACATCGCATCGACCGACGCCGATCGAATGGCTGCCACGGTGGATGCGGCCAGCAAGATCGATCCGCACGGCATCATGTCGGTGGGCCTGTTCGATCGCGAGCATCGCCCTATGGCCGGCAACATCGATACGCTGCCAAGGTCGCTGCCGCGCGATGGTCAGGTGCATCAGCTCAAGCGCGGCTTGCCGCGCCCAGATCGCGATGCCGAGCGGGTACGTGCACGCGGGCTCGCGGCGACACTGCCCAACGGCGAGATCCTGGTCATCGCCAAGGACACCAGCACTATTGATGGCATCGGCGCGATCATTCGCCGTGCGTTGCTGTGGGGCATCTCGCTGACCATCATCCCCGGCCTGCTTGGCGGCTTCCTGCTGCGGCGCGGGCCGGAGAAGCGCATCCGGGCGTTGCAGGAGGCGACCGATCCGATCCGCCAGGGCGATCTTTCCAAGCGTTTGCCGGTGAGCCGGCGTGGCGACGAGGTCGATCAGCTGGCCGGTATCGTCAACACCATGCTCGGTGAGATCGAGCGACTGATGAATGAAGTGAAGGGCGTGTGTGACAACATCGCGCACGACCTGCGCACGCCACTCACACGCTTGCGAGCGCGCCTGTATCGCGCGCAGCAGCAATTGGATGGGCAACCCGAGGCGGCGCTGGTGGAAGCCTGCATGCTCGACATCGATGCCGTGCTGACGCGCTTCCGCGCACTGTTGCGCGTTTCCGAGCTGGAAGACCGCAACCGCGCTGCGTGTTTCGATGAAGTGGATGTCGGTCAGGTGCTGCGCCAGGTGCACGAGTTCTATGCGCCGGTGGCGGAGGATCGCGGTCAGCCATTCGATTTGGACATCCAAACGGTGGCGCCCATCCGCGCCGACGCGCACCTGTTGTTCGAGGCGCTGGCCAATCTCGTGGGCAACGCAATCAAGTTCACACCGCCTGGCGGCCGGGTGAGCCTGCGCGCCAGCATGGACAAGCGTGGGCCGCGAGTGGACGTCATCGACAGCGGTCCGGGCATTCCCGCCGACGAACGTGACGCCGTGACCCGGCGCTTCTATCGTGGCGATAACAGCCGAGTCACCACGGGCTCGGGCCTGGGTTTGAGTATCGTCAGCGCCATTGTGCGACTGCACGGTTATGCGCTGGATATTGGCGAGGCCACTGGTGGCGCGCGTCTCACGCTGTATTGCTATCCGCTCACGCCGGGTGAGAAACCGGGTACCTGCCTGTCGCGATCCGTGCCGGAGGTTGCTCCGCTGTCGGCGTGAGCGTTTGTGCCTGGCCGGCTTGGGTTGGTATGCCGGTTGTACAGCGCTTCTCGATGGCGTCTTTGGTCGCGACGGTTATACACAGCGGGTGTTTTGACTACCTGCGCGCGGCCTAATTGCGCGCTCCTGCTCCTTCTCCCCTCCGGGGAGAAGGTTGGGATGAGGGGCGGGTGCTTGCGATAACGCGGCAACCGAGTGATATCGCCAGCGTGCCGCTTACGACCGAAGGAAGTCCCCGTGGGACGCAGCGGGCGTTTCGACTGCCTGCCGGCAGCCGAGTCACTTTTCTTTGCTGGCCCAAAGAAAAGTAACCCAAAGAAATGGCCTTCAAGAGCTGGCAGTGGAGTGATGAATAAAAGCTTAGGGGTCAGAGGCAAGCTGAGAGAGACGTCGCGCTGCCTACAGACCGTGGCTACCCCGCGGCGCGTCGAAACGCAGAAGACTTAAAGCGTTAGCGTGACTGCACGCTTTAAGCCCTCACCGCGCTGGCGCCCCGCGGTGTAGCCACTGTGTATCGCCATGGGCGGTCAGCGCAGGTTGCGCGGAACTTTTCAGGCTTGTATCCCTCGGTATGCTGCCGGTACCTCACCGTCTCGACGCCCCGCGGTATAGCCGCAGTGTCTAACCTTGGGCTGCGAACCATTCGACCGACGAAGCCTTCCAAGCTTGTATCCCACACACTGCTGCGAGCTCGTCGGGCGCTTTCTTTGGGCTACGTTTCTTTGAGCCAGCAAAGAAAGGTGGCTCGGCCGACGGCAGGCGGTCGAAACGCCCGCTGCGTAAGCGGCAAGCTGGCGAAAGCGCTCGATTGTCGCCTACCGCAAGCACCCGCCCCTCATCCCAACCTTCTCCCCAAAGGGGAGAAGGAGCAGTAGCGAGCTAGTAGGCCACGCCAGGTGATCGAAACGTCCGCCGCGCAGGTCGCAGCCTGGCGGCAGCGCCATAGATAAACCGCACCAACCACCAACATGAAGATATCTTCATGCGCCGAGGTGATCCACGCACATCAAGCGCGTGCGAAAATTTGCCGCGACGCATCATTCGCGCACGGAAGTCCCCCGCATGCTTGGCATCGTCCGGATCGCGCTCACGCGGCCCTACACCTTTATTGTCCTTGCTCTATCCATCCTGATCTTCGGTGCCATGGCGGCGATACGCACGCCCACTGACATCTTCCCCGAGATCAACATCCCGGTGATCGCGGTGGCGTGGCAGTTCACTGGCATGACGCCCGACCAGATGGCCGGACGCATGAACACGCCCTTCGAACGCGTGCTCACTACCACGGTGAACGACATCGAGCACATCGAGTCGGAATCGCTCAATGGCATGGGCATCACCAAGATCTTCTTCCAGCCAGGCGCGAACATCGCGGTAGCGAATGCGCAGGTAACGTCCATTGCGCAGACGCTGCTCAAGCAGATGCCACCGGGTGCGACGCCGCCGCTGATCGTCAACTACAACGCGTCCACCGTGCCGATTTTGCAGCTGGCGCTGTCGGGCAAGGGCCTGAGCGAGCAGCAGCTGGGTGACCTTGGCCTCAACCTGCTGCGTCCGCAGTTGGTGACGGTGCCGGGTGCGGCGATTCCTTATCCGTTCGGCGGCAAGACGCGACAGATCCAGCTCGACGTCGACCCCGCCGCGCTGCAGGCGCGTGGGCTCTCCGCGCAGGACGTGGCCAATGCGCTGGCGGCCCAGCAGCAGATCAGCCCCATCGGCACGCAGAAGATCGGCAAGTACGAGTACGTGATGCTGCTCAACAATGCAGCAGAGCGCGTGGCGGAGCTGGAAAACCTGCCGATCAAGAACGTCAACGGCGCGACCATCTACATCCGCGACGTGGCGCATGTGCGTGATGGCAATCCACCGCAGACCAACATCGTGCACGTCGATGGCGTGCGCTCGACGCTGTTGTCGGTGCTGAAGAACGGTTCTACCTCCACGCTCGCCATCGTGGCTGGTGTGCGTGACAGGCTGGCCGGCATGAAGGACGCGTTGCCGGACAATTTGACCGTGACGCCCATTGGCGACCAGTCAGTGTTCGTGCGCGCTTCCATCAATGGCGTGATCCGCGAAGGCGTGATTGCCGCTGCGCTGACCAGCCTGATGATTCTGTTGTTCCTGGGTAGCTGGCGCTCGACACTGATCATTGCGACATCGATTCCGCTCGCGGTGCTCGGCTCGGTGTTCACACTGTCGGCCATGGGCCAGACGCTCAACATCATGACGCTGGGCGGCCTTGCGCTTGCTGTTGGCATCCTGGTGGATGAGGCCACAGTGACCATCGAGAACATCAATTGGCACCTGGAGCAGGGCAAGGATGTGATCACGGCGATCGTCGATGGTTCGGCGCAGATCATCGTGCCGGCATTCGTGTCGCTGCTGTGCATCTGCATCGTGTTCGTGCCGATGTTCTTCCTGCCTGGCGTGGCGCGTTACCTGTTCGTGCCGATGGCCGAGGCAGTGATCTTCGCGATGATCTTCTCGTTCATCCTGTCGCGCACGCTGGTGCTGACGATGGCCAAGTACCTGCTGCACGCACATCCGCCGACCGTGGACGAGCATGGCCAGCATCTTCCGCTGCCGTCGCCGAAATCGGCGCTGGGCCGTTTCCAGCGCGGCTTCGTGGACCGGTTCGAGGTCTTCCGTGCGGGCTACAGCGGCATGCTCAACCTCGCACTGAACCACCGCAAGATTTTCGTGACGGGCTTCCTTGGCTTTGTATTGCTGTCGTTCCTGCTGCTGCCGGGACTAGGCAGCAACTTCTTCCCCGACGTTGACGGCGGCCAGATCCTCGTTCATGCACGCGCGCCGATAGGTTCGCGCGTGGAAGTGACGTCCGCCGAATTCGCGAACATCCAGAAGGCCATCCGACAGGTCATTCCACCGGATGAGCTGGAGGCCGTGGTCGACAACGTTGGCCAGTACGTCAGCTCGATCAACACGATCTACAACAATACCGGACAGATCGGTGAGCAGGATGGCGACATCCAGATCTCGCTGAAGGAAGGGCATCGTCCGAGTGCGGAGTACGTGCAGATCCTGCGCGAGAAGTTGCCGCGACTGTTCCCGGGCACAGTGTTCTCGTTCCCGCCGGCGGATATCGTGGGCCAGATCCTCAATTTCGGATCGCCCGCACCGATCGACCTGCAGGTCCGCGGGTTCCATCTCGATCAGAATTTCGAGTACGCCAACCTGCTGCTCAACCACATCCGGAAAATCCCCGGCGTGGTGGACGCACGCATCCAGCAGTCGCAAGCGTCGCCGGCGTTCCGCGTCGATGTGGACCGCACGCGTGCCGGCCTGCTTGGCCTCACCGAGAACGATGTCACCAGCAGCCTGGTTGCCGATCTTTCCGGTACGTCGCAGGTGGCTCCCACGTTCTGGCTCAACCCCGACAACAACGTGACCTATCCGATCTCCGCGCAGGTGCCGCAGTACCGGTTGGATTCGCTGGCCTCGCTCGCGAACCTGCCCATCACGGCCAAGAGCGGTGGCAATTCGCAAGTGCTCGGTGCACTGGCCAATGTCACGCGCACGCACAGCAACACCGTGGTGAGCCAGTACAACATCCAGTCGATGGTGGAGATCTTCGCCACCACGCAGGGGCGTGACCTCGGTGCGGTAGCAGGCGACATCCAGCAGTTGCTGAAGGACAAGGCGAACTCCAAGCCCAAGGGCGCCAACATCGCGTTGCTTGGCCAGGTGCAGACCATGAACGATGCCTACTCGGGCCTGCTGCTGGGCCTGTTGGGTTCGGGCGTGCTGGTGTACCTGCTGATCGTGGTGAACTTCCAGTCGTGGACCGACCCGTTCGTGATCATCACCGCGCTGCCGGCTGCGCTGGCAGGCATTGTGTGGATGCTATTCGTCACGCGCACAACACTGTCGGTGCCGGCGCTTACCGGGGCCATCATGTGCATGGGTGTAGCCACCGCCAACTCGGTGCTGGTGGTGAGCTTCTGCCGCGAGCGTTTGGACGCGCACGGCGACGCCACGCTGGCGGCACGAGAAGCGGGTTTCGTGCGCTTCCGTCCGGTGTTGATGACAGCGCTGGCCATGATCATCGGCATGGTGCCGATGGCGCTGGGTCTTGGCGATGGTGGCGAACAGAACGCACCGCTTGGCCGTGCCGTGATCGGCGGTCTGATGTTCGCCACCACAGCCACCCTGATCTTCGTTCCCGTTGTCTTTTCCATTGTGCATGCGCGGCGTGGTCGCGCTTCCGATTCGGCCCCCGTTGCCGGAGAACCTGTCCATGTCTGAGCACCTTACTTCGCTACCCGAGTCGACACCGTCGCCGCGTCGACTGCGTCTCGCCGCACTGATCGGCGCCGTTCTCTTCGGCTCGATGGTGGTGATTGGCGTGGCGGTACGCATTTCCGACGCGCGCAGCCTGCGCCAGTGGACCGACGAGCAGGCCGTTCCCACGGTGGTGGTCACCACGCCCGAGGCCGGCAATGGCAAGTCGCCGCTGGAGCTTCCCGCGCAAATGGACGCCTATACCAATGCGCCCATCTACGCGCGCACCAGCGGTTACCTGAAGTCCTGGAACAAGGACATCGGTGCTACGGTGAAAGCGGGCGATCTGCTCGGCGAGATCGATACGCCTGATCTCGATCAGCAGCTCTTGCAGGCTCAGGCCGATCTCGCCAGCGCCAAGGCGAATGCCGTGCTGGCAGGGACCACAGCCAAGCGCTGGCAAGTGCTGCGTGCGACCGATCCTGATTCGGTATCGCAGCAGTCGGTGGATCAGTTCAATGGCGACTACGCGGCCAAGCAGGCGCAGACCAATGCGGCGCAGGCGAACCTCGATCGCCTGAAGGCGCTGAAGTCGTATGCACGCCTCGTGGCGCCGTTCGATGGCCGCGTGACGGCACGCAACACCGACGTGGGCGCGCTGGTTACCGCCGACAGCGGAGGCGGCGTGCCGCTGTTCCAGGTGTCTGACACGAGCAAGCTGCGTGCATACGTGCGCGTGCCGCAGGTGTATGCGCCCAGCATCCATCGTGGCGACGAGGCCACGCTCACGGTGCCCGAGTATCCGGGCAAGACCTTCACCGCGAAGGTCGAAGCCGATGCGCGCGCCATTTCGCCGACCTCGGGCACGACGCTGGTGCAGCTGCTGGTCGATAACCCCGATGGCAAGCTGCTGCCCAGCAGCTACGCGAGCATCAGCTTCAATATCGCTTCCGCCGCACTCGGCGTGCGCGTACCGGCAGAAGCGTTGATCTTCGACGACAAAGGGTTGCGCGTGGCCACGCTGGACGCGAATGACCAGGTGAAGTTCAAGACGGTGACGATCCGTCGGGATTACGGCAAGACCGTCGAGCTTGGCTCGGGCCTGGAGCCGGGCGACCGCGTGATCAGCAACCCGCCGGATGGCCTGATCGACGGCGACCCGGTGCGCATCGCCAAGAACCCGCAGTCGGCGGCAAAGCCCCATGAAAAAGCCTAAGCAACTCGCCGCGACGCTCGCCGTCACGCTCGCGCTCGGCGCGTGCTCGATGGCGCCCACCTACAAGCCGCCGGAAGCACCGGTGGCAGGGCAGTACCAGCCGACGGGTCCGTGGACCACCGCCGAGCCGGCCGACCAGTTGCCGCGCGAAGGATGGTGGAAGCTGTACGGCGATGCGCGTCTTGATGATCTGGAAGACCAGCTGCTGGTGCATAACGCCGATCTTGCCGCGGCATTTGCGAGCTATCAGCAGTCGCGCGATTTCCTGGCGCAGGTGCGTGCGGACCTGTTCCCGCAGGTGTCACTTGGCGCCGGTGCCATTCGCAATCGGCAGTCCAGCAATTCCGCGCTGCGCGGCGTCACTTCGCCCACCTGGTACGACAACTACTCAGTGACCGGCCAAGCCAGCTACGAAGTCGATTTGTGGGGCCGAGTGCGCGACAACGTGGCGTCGGGTCGTGCCTCGATGCAGGCGTCGGCAGCCGATCTTGCGTCGGTGCGTCTGAGCCTGGAAACCCAGCTGGCCGACAGCTATCTCGTGCTGGTGGGGCTGGATCGGCAGATCGACCTGTTGCAGAAGAGCGTGGACGCCTACCAGCGCGCGCTGCAGCTGACCAAGGCGCTGCAGAGCGGCGGCGCGGTGTCTGGTCTCGACGTGGATCGCGCGCAGACCCAGCTGTCCTCCACGCGCTCGCAGCTGTCGCAGACCAAAGCGCAGCGTGACTTGTTGCAGCATGCGATCGCTGTGCTGGTGGGGCAGTCTGCCTCGACCTTCGCGATGGATGCCAAGACTGACCTGCCAGCGCTACCGGTAATTCCCATCGGGATACCGTCAACCTTGCTGCAGCGTCGTCCCGATATCGCCGCTGCGGAGCGCCGTACCGCGGAAGCGAATGCGCAGATTGGCGTAGCGCGTTCGGCCTTCTTTCCGTCTTTGACGCTGGGCGCCGCCGGCGGCTTCGCCAGCGGTGCGTGGGGCAATCTGCTGACCGCGCCCAGCCAGGTGTGGGCGTTGGGCCCGAGCCTGCTGATGGACGTGTTCGATGGCGGCCGCCGTCGTGCGCAGGTGGCCTCAGCGCATGCTGCCTTTGACGAAGAGAGTGCGCACTATCGCGGCACCGTGCTGACGGCCTTCCAGCAGGTGGAGGACAACCAGTCGCTGCTGACCAACTTTGGTAGCGCCATCGTCGATCAGCAGGATGCCACGGGCGCGGCAGACCGCACGCTCAAGATTTCGCTGAGCCTGTACAAGCAGGGCGCCAACAGTTACCTGGACGTGGTCACTGCGCAGGTGGCGGACCTTCAGGCGCACACGGACCTGCTTAGTCTGCAGACCAACCAGCTGCGTGCGAGTGTGCAGTTGGTGCGTGCGCTGGGTGGTGGCTGGTCGAATGATGAGATTGCGCCGGATCGACTTGCGCAGGATGAGAAGGCGCAGGCGAAGAATTGATGCCCGTTCTTCTGCAGGAGCGCACCCTGTGCGCGACCAATCTGACTCCAGTCTTTCCGATGTTGTCATCCCGGCGAAAGCTGGGATCCAGCGACTTTCGTTCTTAGTTCGACGCTACCGCCAGCTTGCCGCCTACGCGGCGGGCGTGTCGATCGCCTGCCGGCGACCGAGTCACTTTTCTTTTGCTGGCCCAAAAGAAAAGTAACCCAAAGAAAATGGCCTGAAGAGCTGGCAGCATTTCGAAGGATACCAGCCCGGTAACTGGCGCCAGCTAGATGAGTGACGTGTTACCTCATGGAGCGCGGCTACACAGCAACGCGGCGGTGCACTGAGGACTTAAGGCGAAGGGCCTTGCTCTGCTCCCTCTCCCCTCCGGGGAGAGGGAGGGGTGAGCCACCTGAAGGTGGTGAAGGGCGGGTGCTCGCGGTAAGGCCATCTATCCCAGTAGAAGCGAACCCTATGCGCGACCGCGGAGTTACAGTGTTACGTTGCGTAGGCTTGTCGCGTGTACGATGCGCCCCTACAAAAAACGCCCCGGGACGGGGCGTTTTGCTTTTGCCATGAATAAAGCCTTAGAGCTTCTTAGCCAACAACGCCTCGAGCTTGCGCTGATCCGCAGCAAACTTGCGGATGCCGTCGGCGAGTTTGTCGGTGGCCATGGCGTCTTCGTTGTGGCCCCAGCGGAAGGCGGCTTCGCTGAGCGGCGCCGGCTTGGCCTTGGTGGCGCCCTTGTCGCTCAGTGCGCGCTGAAGCGGTGACGATTCCAGCTCGAGCTTCTCCAGCAGGTCCGGGCTGATGGTGAGGCGATCGCAGCCTGCCAGCGCCTGGATCTGACCGATGTTGCGGAAGCTCGCGCCCATCACCACGGTGTGGAAGCCGTGTTCCTTGTACCAGTCGTAGATGCGGCGCACCGACTGCACGCCCGGATCTTCGTCCGGCGCATAGCTCTTGGTCGCGGTGTTGGCCACGTACCAGTCCATGATGCGGCCGACGAACGGCGAGATCAGGAACACGCCCGCTTCGGCGCAGGCCACCGCCTGCTCGAACGAGAACAGCAGGGTGAGGTTGCACTGGATGCCGCGCTTTTCCAGCTTTTCGGCGGCGCGAATGCCTTCCCACGTCGATGCGACCTTGATCAGGATGCGATCGCGCTTCACACCGGTCTGCTCGTACAGAGCGATCAAACGTTCGGCCTTGTCGATGGTGGCGTGGGTGTCAAATGACAGGCGCGCATCGACTTCGGTGGACACGCGGCCCGGCACCAGCTCGACGATCTTTCGGCCCACCGCCACGGCGAGGTGGTCGCAGGCATCGATCAGCTGCTGCTCGCGCGAGTTGCTTTCCGACTTCGCGCGCTGCACGGCTTCGTCAATGAGCGGCGCGTACGCCGGCAGCTCAGTGGCCTTCAGCAGCAGCGAAGGATTGGTGGTGGCGTCCACCGGGCGATAGCGGGCAATCGCCTCGATGTCGCCGGTGTCGGCGACTACGGTGGTGTACTGGCGTAGTTGTTCGAGTTGGGAGGACACGTCGATATCCGTTGGGCTGAATGGGTGATTTTACGCGTCGTCAGACTCGGGCGCATGCATCGGGCGGGTCTCATCGCTGCCGGTGACGATCCGGGCGTGGCGCTGGTAGGTCCAGTACGCCCAGGCCCAGTCCAGCAGCACCACCAGGCGGTTGCGAAAGCCGATCAGGAAATACACGTGGGCCACCAGCCATACCCACCAGGCGACCAGCCCGGAGAACTTCACGCGCCCAAACTGCGCCACCGCCGCCATGCGGCCTATGGTGGCCAGCGCGCCGTCGTCGCGGTAGCGGAAGGGCTTGGTCGTGCCGTCGCCACGCAAGCGGGCGCGAATGGCGGCCGCCACATATCGACCCATTTGCTTGGCCGCGGGCGCCACGCCAGGCACCGCCTTGCCATCGGGTTGCGTCACGGTGGCGAGATCGCCGATCACGAAGACATCGGGATGGCCGGGCAGGCTGAGATCGTCGGTCACCTCCACGCGTCCGGCCTTGTCGACCGGCGCGCCGAGCAGGCGTCCCAGCGGTGAGGCGGCGACGCCGGCGGCCCACAGCACGGTGCGTGCTTGCAGTGCCGTGTCGCCGAGCATCACGCCGTGCGCGTCGATGTCGGTGACGGACGTGCCCGTGCGAACCTCCACGCCGAGCTTTTCCAGCTGGCGGCGCGCCTTCTCCGAGAGATCCTCATCGAAGGCAGGTAACAGGCGCGGCCCGGCTTCCACCAGCAGCACATTCGCCTGGCTTAGATCGGCGCGGCGAAATTCGCGCGGCAAAGTGTGGCGAGCAATTTCGGCGAGTGTGCCAGCCAACTCCACGCCAGTGGCGCCACCGCCGACCACGACGAAGTTGAGCCATGCCTGTCGCCATGACGGATCGTCTTCGCGCTCGGCATGCTCGAACGCGAGCAGTACCCGGCGACGGATGGTGAAGGCGTCATCCAGCGTCTTCAGTCCGGGTGCGTGGGGCATCCACGCATCGTGGCCGAAATAGGCATGCGTGGCACCAGTGGCGACAATGAGGAAGTCGTAGTCCAGGTCGCCCTGCGCGAGGCGCACGCGATGCTGTGCCACGTCGACATCCAGCGCCTCGTCCATCAGTACGGTGACATTGGATTGCTTGCGAAGAATCTGTCGCAGCGGCGCGGCGATGGACGGTGCGGAAAGGCCGGCGGTCGCGACCTGATAGAGCAACGGCTGGAACAGATGATGGTTGCGACGGTCGATCACGGTGATGCGGACATCCGAGTTGGCCAATCCGCGTGCCGCCGCCAGCCCACCGAAGCCTCCGCCGAGAATGACGACATGGGGACGTGTATCGGGAGATCGTGCGTTGCCTTCCATGTGATGCCTCATGCGAGATAGGGAATCGTTGAAGGTGTCGCAGCCGGTCCCGATGGCTCAGTAGAGATCGACCGGATCGACGTCGAGCGACCAGCGCACGCGACGCGCCGAAGGCAGCGTGGACAGCGTGCGATACCAGGGACGCAGTGCTCCATGCAGCACGCCGCGGCTGTCGGCTTCGATCAGCAGTTGCCCGCGATGACGACCCGCACGCAGCGGCATGGGCGCGGGCATCGGGCCGGCGATTTGGAGCGGCGCACCCGCCAGCGCGGCACACGCCTCAGCGAGGAATACATCCACGTGCTCGCGTTGGTGCGCCTCGGCGCGCAGCAGCACCTGGTGACCATAGGGCGGCAGCTGCACGCTGCGCCGTTCGTCCAGCAATGAGTTAGCCGCCGCTGCATAACCTTGCGCGAGCAGCTGGCGCAGCAAGGGATGCTCGGGATGATGCGTCTGCAACAGCACGCGCCCCGGCTTGCTGGCGCGGCCCGCGCGACCGGCCACTTGCACTACCAGCTGGGAGAGCCGTTCGCTGGCGCGGAAGTCCACACTGAGCAGGCCTTCATCCACGCCGACGATGGCCACAAGGGTGAGGTTGGGCAGGTCGTGGCCTTTGGCCAGCATTTGTGTGCCGACGAGGATCGCCGGACGGTCTTCATGCAGCCCTTCCAGCAGTTGTTCGAAGGCATCGCGGCGACGTGTGGTTTCACGATCGATGCGCAGTACCGGCACGTCGGGGAATTGCGCAGCGAGCGCTTCTTCCAGCCGTTCCGTGCCCTGGCCTTGCGGCTTGAGATCGGGCGCCGCGCAGGCGGGGCATTGTTGCGGCACACGCGAGGTGTAGTCGCAGTGGTGACAGATGAGCTGGCGGCGCCCGGCATGCAGTGTCATGGGGTGTTCGCAACGCGGGCACTCGGCGTGCCAGCCGCAGGCGTAGCAAAGCAATACCGGCGCATAACCGCGGCGATTGCGGAACACCAGCGCCTGCTCGCCACGCGCTACGGTGTCGGCCACTGCCGCCAGCAGTGCGGGCGAAAGGCCGTGGTCCAGTCGCTGCGCGCGCATGTCCACGATCTGCACCTGCGGCGCACGAATCGCACCGGGACGCGCACGCAGATGCAGCGTGCGGTAGCGACCGGACGTTGCGTTGGCCAGCGATTCCAGCGAAGGCGTGGCCGAACCCAGCACCACTGGCACGTTCAGTGCGCGGGCGCGTAGCAGCGCGAGGTCGCGCGCGTGGTAGCGGAAACCTTCCTGCTGCTTGTAGGCGCTGTCGTGTTCCTCATCCACCACGATCAGCCCCGCGTGCGGCAGCGGCGTGAACACCGCCGAGCGCGTACCCAGGATGACCTTGGCCTCGCCCGAGCGTGCGCGCAGCCAGGCGCGTGCGCGATCACCCTCGGCGAGGTTGGAATGCAGCACCTGCACGGCCACGCCCAGACGCTCGCGCAGCCGACGCACCGTCTGCGGCGCCAGTCCGATCTCCGGCACCAGCAGCAAGGCCTGCTTGCCTTGGGCGATGACCTGCTCGATCAGCGCGAGATAAACCTCGGTCTTGCCGCTGCCGGTAACGCCGTCCAGCAGAAAGGGCTGGAACTGTCCCAGCGTTTCACTGATCGCGCTTACCGCCTGTTGCTGCTCGGCGGTGAGGTTGGGCGGCGAGGTGATCGGCGCGGGCACGGCGGACGCGATTTCGGCGCGGGCAATCAACCCGGCGTCATCGAGCCGGCGGGCGGCATCGCGCCAGCCCGGCAACACTTCGTGCAGCAGCTCGGCGGTCTGCGGCCCGCGGGCAAGGGCTTCGAGCAGCGCGCGGCTGCTTCCTCGCCGGCTTCCGGCATCCAGCGCACTGCGACCGGCCGCGGTCAGCGACCAGGCTTCCTCGCGAAGGTCCGGGAGCGGGCGATCCTCGCGCAGGGCCAGGGGCAGGGCATTGGCATAGGCCTCACCCGGTGCGCCCAGCCAGTAGTCGGCGGCGCGGGCGAGAGTGGCCATCAGTTCGGCATCGAGCAGAGGGGCGTCGTCCAGTACGCGCAGCACGCGCTTGAGGCGCGCATTGCCCACCGCGGTCTCGACGTTCGTCTCAACCACGATGCCTACCGACTTGCCCTTGCCGAACGGAACCAGCACGCGACTACCCGCGACAGCCTGGCCGGAGGAGGGCGGCAAGTAGTCGAACAGGGTCGGTAGGGGAACCGGGAGGGCGACGCGAAGGACGGCAGGCATGGAATCGATCAGAGCATCCCTGTGGCAGGGCAGTGTAACCGGCCCGTGGTGTGCTGAAACGGGCCCCTGGTTGGCAACGTGCGGCGGCGAATGGTCTACCAGCGCCAGTTTGCGGCCGCTTGCTGCCCCGTCATCTAGGAATGGGGTCTAAGTGACTATTGGCAGGGGCCTTTTGGCTTTATCCACAACCTCTGTGGATAAGTCTGTGGATCGTGCGTTGAGGGAGGGCCGCCAAGCGCATGAAAACGGCCTTCAGGACGCTCTGCGTAAGTTTTAACCAAGCAGAAATATATTTTAAATTCAGTGACTTATATTTTCCACTTGGCTGGGGTTCACATAACTGCCACAGGCATGAGACTTGCCTTGACAGCCATGTGACGCTGTGCAAAACCCCGATTCCGATGTGGCTTCAGGCGCCGCGAACCTGCACCACTGCGCAGGTTTGGTGTGATCTGGTTCTCAATGTGCGAGTCCGAGCACGACCGCAAAGCTCAGTGCAATGACGAGCAGCCAGAGGTAGCACCAGCCCACCACGAAGTACTTCAGGACGGTCATCGTCCAGCCCTGGCGATAGACCCGCTTTTGCATGACCAGAAGATAGACCGGCGCCCAAATCAGGAAGGCCACCTCGATATAGCCCACGATGGTGCCCGCCCATGACGCATGGGACGACAGCCAGCTCCTGAACATGGACAGCAGGGCGACCAGGAACAGGGTGAGGAACAGGAAGGCGTGGCTGTGCAGCGCCACGATCAAATGCTCCATGTATAGCCGTCGCTTGAAGAGATAGATCATCTTCAGGAACAGGGCGAAGGCCGGCATCAGCACGAACATGGTCTGGGGCAACACGGCGAAGATGCCCGCCACGATGCGGTCCTGTGCCTCGGCGCCCGCTTCGCCGCCATCCATGAAACCCTTGGCGTTCATGGCCGCATGTTTCGCGGCCCGGTTGAGGCTGGCATTCATGCCGTCCGTAAGCCAGCTGATCTGCACTGGCTTGGATTTGAAGCTCATGGATTGCTCAGGCTCGATCTCGATCAGCGGCGCGCCAAGTTGGGTCAGGCGGTGGTTGGCGCGATCGCGCTCTATCGTGAGCGTGCGCTTCAGGGTCTTGCGGGTGGCTTTACCGAGGTCACCCTCGCCCTGGACTCCCTTCAAGCCGTCTTCGAGGCCTTTGGCCATGCGGTCATAGCGCGCGTGCACCGCTGTGCTGGTCAGATCCTGTGCGAACTCGCCCGTGCCCTGGCTCTCTACAAGGTCCTCGCCGCCCAGGTGCACATTGTTGAGCGCGAGGTGGCAAACGAAGAACGCCAGCAGGCACAGCACGAACATCAGGCGAAATGGCGCCACGTAGCGTTGGCGGCGGCCGGAGAAATATTCCATGGTGAGGAAGCCGGGCCGGTACAGCAGCGGCGGCACGGTGTGCACCACGCGGCCGTCCACGTGAAACACCATGTCCAGCGTGTCCTCGACCATGTGATGCATCGGCCGCAACACGGTGTGGATGGACTGTCCACATTCATGGCAGTACTCACCCTGCATCGGCGCCCTGCAGTTGGCGCAGTGCACCCCTTCGAACGACACCAATTCCTTTTTCATGTGTCTCCCCCGAACGGACAAGCCCGGAATCTTGGCACAAGCGGCCGATGCCGACAGCCCCTGTGGGCGTCTGTTTGAAGTGCATGACCGGAGGTCGCTGGCACGGCTGCGCTAGAATGCCCGGCCCAGGAGTCTCTCTATGCAGTCTTTCCGCCCCGATCGCGCCAGGGTGGCGCACGAGGTCGGCGCCACGGTGCGTCTTGCCCTTCCCCTGATCGCCGCGCAGCTTGCCGCGGTGGGTCCGAACTTCGTTGATGCCGTGCTGGCCGGTCACTTGAACGCGCATGTGCAGGCGGCAGTCACGACCGCGGTGAGCATCTGGGCGTTGGCGCTGGTCAGCGGCCTGGGCATGATGATGGCGGTGCCGCCTTCGGTGGCGCAGTTGGATGGTGCGGGTCGCCGCCACGAAGTGGGCGCCGTGTTCGTGCAGGCGCTGTGGCTGGCCTGGGGCATGGGCATCGTCATGTGGTTCCTGGTGCGCAACGCCACGCCGATGCTGGACTGGATCGGCGTGGTGCCGAC
The DNA here is from genome assembly GCF_057787755.1 of Dyella sp. OK584. NCBI lineage: Bacteria > Pseudomonadati > Pseudomonadota > Gammaproteobacteria > Lysobacterales > Rhodanobacteraceae > Dyella > Dyella sp. OK584. Next base: position 410,299 of record NZ_CM173542.1, on the reverse strand, counting down.
GCTGCGCGCTGATGTCATGCACTTTCTGCATGCCATCAGCTGGGCCGGCCCGGCGCTCACCAGCTACTTCGCGTTGCGCGGTCTTTCTGAAGGGCTGTCGATGACGCGCCCCTCTATGTATTTCAGCTTCGGCGGCCTGCTGGTACTGGCGCCGCTGGGCTACGTGCTGATGTACGGCAAGTTCGGCTTGCCCGCACTGGGTTCGCTGGGCAGCGGCATCGCCACCGCCATCGTGCTGTGGCTGGAGATGCTGGGCTTTGCGCTGTACGTCGCCAAGCATCCCGCCTATCGCGACCTGGGCCTGCGCGAAGGCCTGGCCTGGCCCAAGCCGAAAGTGCTGCTGGAGCTGTTGAAGATCGGCGGCCCCATGGCGGTGACCCTGCTCGCCGAAGGCGGCCTGTTCGTGGCTGTCGCGCTAGTCATTGCGACCTTGGGTGAGACGGTGGTGGCCAGCCATCAGGTGGCGCTGAGCGTGGCGACGGTGGCCTTCATGATTCCGCTGGGCCTGTCGATGGCAATCACCGTGCGCGTGGGCAACGCGGTGGGTCGCGGCGATGCACGCGGCGTGCGTTATGCGGGCTTTTGCGGCATCGCGCTGGCGCTGGGCCTGCAGGCGGTTTCATCGTCGGTGATGCTCGGCATTCCGAATCTGCTGGCCCGCCTGTATACGCATGACGCGGCAGTGATCGCGCTGGCCGCGCAGCTGATGCTGTTGGCCGGGTTCTTCCAGTTCTCCGATGGCATCCAGGTCACCTCCAATGGCGCGCTGCGCGGCCTGAAGGACACCCGCGTACCGATGGTCATCACTCTGTTTGCCTACTGGTGCGTTGGTATGCCGGTGGGTTGGTGGCTGGCGTTTCCCCATGGCATGGGCGCGCGTGGCATGTGGATGGGGCTGATCGCCGGGCTGAGCATGGCCGCCGTGTTGCTGTTCGCGCGGTTCTGGCGGAACGCGTTTCATGAGACGTGGCGGCGACGGGGGTGAGGGTGCGCTTTGCTCGGTTGTTGCTTGGAGGCTAGGTTGTCGGCTATGCGGCGGACGTTTCGAGCGCTTCTGCTCCTTCTCCCCTTTGGGCGACCCGAAGGTAGTCCCTGTGGGAGAGAAGGTTGGGATGAGGGGCGGGTGCTTGCCATGACGCTACAGCTGAGCGGTGTCGCCAGCTTGCCGCTTACGCAGCGGGCGTTTCGACTGCCTGCCGGCAGCCGAGTCACTTTTCTTTGCTGGCTCAAAGAAAAGTAACCCAAAGAAATGGCCTTAAAGGCTCATAGCGGCAGGTGGGATAGGAGCCTGAAGGACGTCGCCAGACGGCTAGGTTGCGGCCCCTGGTTATGCACAGCCGCTACACCGCAACGCGCCGGAGCGCAGAGGGCTTAAAGCATGCGCTTTGTGGCTATCTTTCGGTTGCGGCAAAAGTTTCGACCTTCGGCCGACCCCGCTTTAAGTCCTCACCACCTTGACGCCTCGCGGTGTAGCGGCTGCATATAACCTTGGGGAGTCAACTCTCTGATTACAGAGACATCCCAACGCTTCTATCCCACGGCGCGCTGCCAGCTCTAGAGGCTCTTTCTTTGGGTTACTTTTCTTTGAGCCAGCAAAGAAAAGTGACTCGGCTGCCGGCAGGTGGTCGAAACGCCCGCTGCGTAAGCGGCAAGCTTGCTACATCGCCTGACTGTCGCGTTATCGCAAGCACCCGCCCCTCATCCCAACCTTCTCCCCGAGGGGGAGAAGGGGCAAAGAGCCGAGCCTCGTAGCTGTGCTGTCGCAAGATTGGCCTCTCATCCCAACCTTCTCTCCCACAGGGACTACCTTCGGGTCGCCAAAAAGGGAGAAGGGGCCAAGTGCCAACGCCAGCCTTATGTGTCATCAGCACCACATGACCTTCATCGCGCGAACGGCTACGCTGTCACGGACATCTTGAGGAAACTTCGCATGACGGAGCGCCGCCCCAACGGTTTCTGGGCTTTTCTCTGCGTCCTCGGGCGTGGCATCAACACGGTCAGGCTGGTGATCCTCAACCTGATCTTCTTCTTTTTACTGTTCTTGCTGATGCTGGTGCTGCTGGCCGGGTATCTCGGCAGCCGCGGTGAACACGCCGTTCAGAACGACAGCGTGCTGGTGATCAAGCCCAAGGGCGAGCTGGTCGAGCAGTACAGCATCGATCCGATGCAGCGCGCGCTGGCCCAGCTTTCCGACAATCCTCCCAAGCAGATTCAGCTGCGTGACCTGATCGGTGCCATTGATGCGGCCGCGAAGGATTCGCGCATCACGCGCATCCTGCTCGAACCCGGCGAGTTGCAGGGCGGCGGTTTCGCGGCGCTGCGCGAAGTGGGTGCCGCGCTGGATCGATTCCGTGCCGCCGGCAAGCCCGTGATCGTGTGGGCGCCGAATCTGGACCAGGGGCAGTACTACCTCGCCGCGCATGCCGACCGCATTCTGGTCGACCCGCAGGGCGGCGTGATGATTACGGGCCTCGCGAACTACCGCCTGTTCTACAAGGATCTGCTCGACAAGCTAGGCGTGGACGTGCACCTGTTCCGCGTGGGCCAGTTCAAGAGTGCGGCCGAACCGTACATCCTCGACCATGCGTCGCCCGAGGCGAAGGAAGCGGACAGCTTCTGGATGGGCGGCCTGTGGGACAGCTACATCAATGAAGTGGCGAAGCTGCGCAAGCTCGATACCGCCACCTTGCGCGCGGACATCGACACCCTGCCTGAAAAGATCGTCAGCACGCGCGGCGACCTGGGTCGGCTTTCGCTGGACCAGCACCTGGTCGATGGCCTGGCCACGCCGGCCGAGCTGGAGGCGATGATGCGCAAGGAAGGTGTGCCCGCCGGCAAGAAGGGTGAAGGGTTCCGCCAGATCTCCTTGCAGCGCTACGGCGCCAACCTGCCCGACGACGATGGCGGGCTCGACCCGGGCGTGTCGGTGGTGGTGGCTGAAGGGGAAATTTCCGGTGGCAAGCAGCCGCAGGGTACGGTGGGCGGCGATTCCACGGCGGCGCTGATCCGCGCCGCGCGCGGGGACAAGCGCACCAAGGCGTTGGTGTTGCGCGTCAACTCGCCGGGCGGCGAAGTGTATGCCGCCGAGCAGATTCGTCGCGAAGTCGCCTTGACCCGCGAGGCCGGCATTCCCGTGATCGTGTCGATGGGCAACGTGGCCGCCAGCGGCGGTTACTGGATCGCGATGAACGCCGATCGCATCTACGCCGAGCCCAACACCATCACCGGCTCTATCGGCATCTTCGGCATGGTGCTCACGGTGCCGGGCACGCTGGACAAGCTCGGGGTGAAGAACGACGGCGTGGGCACGGGTCCGCTCGCCGGTGCGTTCGACATCACGCGCCCGCTCGATCCCAAAGTGGGCACGGTGATCCAGGCGACCATCGAAAAGGGCTACCGCGATTTTGTCGGTCAGGTCGCCAAGGCGCGCGGCAAGCCGTATGACGCTATCGACACCATTGCGCAGGGTCGCGTGTGGACCGGCCAGCAGGCGATCGAGCGTGGCCTGGTCGATCAGCTCGGCGGCCTGGGCGACGCGGTGGCCGATGCCGCCACGCGCGCCAAGCTGGGTAAGCAGTATCCAGTGCGCTATGTGGAGGAATCGCTCGGCAGCTTCGAGCAGTTCTTGGTCAACCTCAACGAGAGTGCGATGGTGCAGGTCGCCCAGTCGTATGGCGTGCATCTGCCGACGTGGGTGGCGCATATCGATACTCTGGCGCCGGAGTTGAAGTTGCTGCGTACTGCGCAGGCGGGTCGTCCGAACATTTACGCCTATTGCTTCTGCACACCACGCTAAGCGTTCACCCGTTCAAGTGATGCAAAACAAAGGCCCCGGTGCGAACCGGGACCTTTGTGCTTTCCAGGTTGGCACCGCAGCTATGCGATAGCCGCGCTGTAGTAGTCGCCGTGTCGTTGAACGCGCACTGGCATGCCGAACGTTTCGGTCAAGGTGGCGTCAGTGAGTACGCTGGCCTTGTCGCCCTGACGCAGCAAACGCCCATCACGCAACAGCACAACCTGCGCGATCTCCGGCAGGATCTCCTCGATGTGATGCGTTACCAGTAGCAGCGTCGTGCCGCTGCGTGCGAGGCCGCGCAGGCTTTCCATGAAGCGGCGACGGCTGGCCATATCCAGGCCTGCGCAGGGTTCATCCAGCAGCAGTGCACGCGGACGATGCACCAGCGCGCGTGCGATCAGCACGCGTCTCGCCTCGCCCGTGGAGAGGCTGGCCATCTTGCGGCCCAGCAGGTGCGTGGCGCCGGCATGCGTAAGTGCTTCATCGGCACGCTCGCGCATCGCCGCGGTGATGCGATGGTCGAGCCCAAGCCGGCGCGCGGAGAAGAAACTCGTCAGCACGGCTTCGGACACTTCCAACGTGGCATCGCCGGTGCAGTCGTCCTGCAGCGATGGCGACACGATGCCGAGCAGGCTGCGCAACTCCGATACATGCCAGCGCTCGCGGCCGAATACGCGCAATGACGCGCGGCCATCCTCGCGCGCCAGCGGATACAGCTCGCGCGTCATCAAACGTACCAGCGTGGACTTGCCCGCGCCGTTGGCGCCGAGGATCGCGGTATGTTCGCCCGTGTCGATGCGCAGGCTGAGGTGATCCAGGATCAAGCGCTCGCCGCGCATCACACTGGCGTTGTCGATCTCCAGCAGCGGTGTGGAGACCAGTTCTGTGGAGTGAGGGAAATTCATACCACCACGATGCCTCTACCAGTCACGCATGCCAATCCCCGTAGGAGCGCACTTTGTGCGCGATCGTAGAAGTATGGCGTCATCGCTCCGTTGATTTGTCGCGCACAGGGTGCGTTCCTTCAAGGAGGCATGGATTACTGTTCGGCTGCCTCGATCTGCTGCTTCTGCTTCTCTGCCTGCTGGTCGACAGTCTTCTGCACATCGCGAGCGCGCTGTTCGTCTTTCTTGAGGTCATCCCAGGGCGTGGCGACGCGCGCCGTGCTGGCAGCGGCTGGCTGGGACACCGGTGCGGGCGGTTTGCCCGAGCAGGCGGCAAGAGCGCACACGCAGAACATCGGGGCAAGCCATTTCATGGGCAGTCCTCGCAGGAGTGGTCATCAGTGTCCCGCGTGCTGCCGTGGGCAGCAAGCTTGGCGCGGGGGCAAGACAGGTTCTAAGCTCAGCGTATGAACACGCGCATCGATGCCTGGCAATTGCAGGGCCACACTGCTTTGATTACCGGTGCCAGCAAGGGCATCGGTTACGCCGCCGCACGCGAGCTGGCAGGCCTGGGCGCCAACCTGTTGTTGGTGTCACGTGACGTCGATTACCTCGAACAGGTGATGGTGGAGTTGCTGGATGACTTCCCGGGCATCGAGGTGTTGGGCTTCGGCGCCGACCTCAGTGAGCAAGAGGAGCGGCTGGCGGTGTTCGACTGGGTCGCCGATCTGGGCGCGCCGCTGTCGCTGCTGATCAACAACGCAGGCGGCAACCAACCCGCGCCCACACTGTCCTATCGCGAGGACGAGTACCGCGCGATCTTCGAGCAGAACCTGTTCTCCGCCTTCGAGATGTGTCGGCTGGCGCATCCGCAGTTGGTGCAGCACGCGAACGCCGCCATCGTCAACGTGGGTTCGGTTTCCGGCTCAACGCATGTGCGTACCGGGTCGCCTTACGGCATGAGCAAGGCAGCGCTGCACCAGCTCACGCGCAACCTCGCGGTGGAGTGGGCCGCCGATGGCATCCGCGTCAATGCCGTGGCGCCCTGGTACATCCGCACGCAGCGCTCGGAGCCGGCGTTGGCCGACGACGAGTACCTGGACGAAGTACTGGACCGCACGCCGCTACGTCGTATCGGCGAGCCGGAAGAAGTGGCTGCGGCCATCGCCTTCCTCTGCCTGCCCGCGGCCAGCTACATCACTGGCCAGGTGCTGGCGGTGGATGGCGGTTTCCTCAACTACGGATTCTGAGCACGCGGTTGTCCACAGGGGATGTGGATTGTCCTTGGGCAAGCCTGTGGATAGATGCGCCAAGTGCGCGCCGGCGCAGTGGTTTCATCATCGTGCTCAATTTTACATCATGCTCCGCGCTGAGTTTTCCACAGCATCTGGGGAAAGCCTGGTGGCAAGCCTGTGGAAAAGTGCGCGCGAGCCTTATGTGGCAGACACTTGCATGACTTTGCGCAAGAAATGCGCAGCGAGCATTTCTCAGCAGTTGCGCAGTTGGCCGAGCAAGGTCGCCTCGCGCTTTTCCAGTGGTGGCCGGTCGCTCTTGAAGGCGCGTTTCAGCTTGGTCTCGTTGTCGTCGTAGGCATCGCGCAACGCGTGGCAGGTCTCGCTGTGGGTCAGTTCGCGGCACTGGTCCTGCACCCAGACGTAATACCTGGCGATCAGTCCCGGTGTGATGTGGCCGCGGTTGAGTTCGGGCGCGGAAGCGCCGGCGCCGTTGGGTGGTCCGTAGGCCTGCGACAGCGATAGCTGCGAGCCGAGAATGCCGTACGGCACCCGATAGGGTTGCGGGTCGCCGTTTTCGCTCAGATAGGTTTTGCCGTCCGTCGCGCTCATGCAGGCATACATCACCGGCAACGGAGCAAATGGTTCGGAAGGCGGTGGCGGTGGCGCCTGCACGGGAGCGGCGACGTCAGGCTCGTGCGCTCTCACAGGCGGCGGCGAGACAGGCACCGAATCATCCAGTTGCAGTACCTGCTGGCGCAGACCCGACGCGCAGGGTTTGTCCTGATAGGTCACCCGGCCATTGGCCGCTGTGCACTGGTAGGCGGTGCCGGCGTGGACCGGTACACCGATGCAAGCGATCAGGGCGAGGGCAGACAGTCGTCGGATCATGCGCAGGCCTGCTCCGGAATTGGCTCGACCCGTCGCCGTCGCGGGTCATCAGAACTCGGCGACGTGTTCTTCGGCGGCGAAACCCAGCGTTACCGCGCCTTCGCCCACATTGACCATGCCGGTGATGCTCATGGGCGCTTCCATCAGTTCCACACCACATTCTTCGCAGGCCGTGCGCAAATCGGCGTAGCCCGGCAGCTTGGCCAGTTCGGCAAGGTCGCCGCCGTAGCTTACGCACACCGCGGGCACGAGTAATCCGGCGTGCACGCGCTCGGCCACATAGTTGAACAGTGTTGCGGCGCCCTGCTCGAAACCACGCACCTTGCCCACCGGGCCGGTTTCGCCGCGATAGCCGCGCAGCAGCGGCTTGATGTCCAGCGCCGAACCGATCACGGCGCTGAACAGGCCCACGCTGCGGTCGCCCTTTTTCTTGGCGCGCGCGCGCAGGTAGTAGAGGTCGCGCGGCAGCATGTAGCCGTACGAGTTGTTGGCGATATAGGTGAGTCGTTCGCGGATAGCCGCCGGTGCCTCGCCCGCCTCGATCAGGCGCGCTGCCTCGACGATCGCCGGAGCAGAGCCGGCGAACAGGCTGCGCGTATCGATCACGCGCATCAGGAACGGCCCGGTGATGCCGTTCTTCTCGCGCACCTCGCGGTAGTTTTTCAGCACCGCGAAGCTTGCCTTGATCACATGCTCGTTGATGGAGCTGCGCGTGGCGGTGATGGTGAGGCAGAACACGCAGTCCTGTTCCAGCACCAGCTTGTCCAGGAACAGCTTCTGCACGTCTTCGATGGAGCACGGCTCGGTTTCTGCCGAATGGCTGCGGCTGCCGAGGTTGCGGTCGAGGAAGCGGTGGAGTTCGACCTGGTTGCGATTGTCCAGGAAGATCTCGTCGTCGACGCGGATAGTGATCGGCATCACCGCAATATGGTGCTTCTGCAGAAACGCCTGCGGTAGATCGCAGGACGCATCAATGGCCAGGCCCATCCGCATCGTGTCACTCCCCTACCTAACGGCGCGGCCAACATAGCACGCGCCCCCGCCACTTCAGACCCTGACTGTCGGGGCATACCTCTAGGACTTTTTCACCTCGGCGGCATCCCTAGCGCAGCTGCCGATACGTATCGGCGTCGAAGGCATCCACTTGAACCACGGCATTGCGCGCCTCATTGGCCTCGCCCAGCGCCGAATACTCTGCCGGCGTGATGATGCCCGCGGCCAACGCACGTTGGTCCAACTCGTCCTTGGGCGCGCGGTCGAGTTGGCCGGCGCGCACGGCGTCGCGCAGTTTGGTTTCCACCGGAATGGCACGCACCGCTTTGTCGAGCGCAGCTTCCAGTTCGCCCAGTCCTGGCTCGTGAGGGCCGGGCACGTGGATGTCTTCGGTCAAGTGAATGCGCGCCTCGCGATCCTCAAGAATGGCGCGTGCGGCGCGTTGACCAAGACGGTCCGAGGGCGGACGAAAGCGGGCGCCCAGCGGGAATACCAACAGTCGCGCAAAGCCCGCTGCGAGGCCCGATGGCAGGTTGTCCAACACGCCGCGCAACGCCTCCTGCGTGCGATACAGCGCCAATGCCACGCCCCAGCGCGCGAGGTCGTAGTTGGAGGCGAGCTTGGGTTCGTCGTGATAGCGCTTGAGGGTGGCCGCAGCCAGGTATTGCCAGGCCAACGCATCGGCCAACCGGCCCGAGATCTTTTCCCGGCGCTTGAGTGAACCGCCCAGCGTGATCATGCACAGGTCCGAAACGAAGGCGAACGCCGAGGCGAACCGCGTGAGGTGCTGGTACTGGCGCCGCAACTCGCTGTCGGCCGGTGCGCTTGCCAGTCGTGCGCCGCTCAGGCCAAGCAGCAGGGCGCGTACGCCACGCGTGAATACGAAGTTGATGTAGCCGAACGTGCAGCGATCGAAGGCGACCAGGTTCTTGGCGGCGATGGCTTCGATCAGTTTCTGCACCCACGGATGGCAGCGGATCGCTCCCTGGCCGTAGATGATCATCGAGCGGGTAAGGATGTTGGCGCCTTCCACCGTGATGCCGATCGGCACCGACATCCACATGCGTGAGAGCGCATTGCGCGGCCCGCGCTGGATCGCCGCGCCGGCGCGAATGTCCATCGCATCGCTGACCACTTCGCGCATGGCGTCCGTGAGGTAGGCTTTGGCGATGGAGCCGAGCACGGCTGGTTTTTCGCCGGCATCGAGCGCACCGCAGGTAAGTGTGCGTGTGGCGGTCATGAGGTAGGTGAGGCCGGCAATGCGCGCCAGCGGTTCCTCGATGCCTTCGAAGCGGCCGATGGGCGTGTCGAACTGTTCGCGCACCGTCGCATAGGCACCGCAGATGCGCGTGGCCATCTGCGCTGCGCCAACCGCCAGTGCGGGCAGCGAGATGGAACGACCTGCAGCGAGGCTTTCCATCAGCATGCGCCAGCCATGCCCTGCCTGTTCGACGCCGCCGATGATGGCGTCCATCGGCACGAACACGTCATGGCCTTCGGTGGGGCCGTTGGCGAAAGGCACGCCCATCGGATCGTGATGCTTGCCGATCATCACGCCGGGCAGGCCGCGCTGGATCAGCGCGCAGGTAATGCCACGGTCGACGGGTCCTCCGAGCAGGCCGTTCGGGTCCTTCAAACGGAAGGCCAAACCAATCAGCGTCGCCACGGGTGCCAGAGTGATATAGCGCTTGTTCCAGTTGAGGCGCAGACCGATCACTTCTTCGCCCTGCCAGTGTCCCCATTCCACGATGCCTTCCGATTGAGTGGCGGCGGCATCGGAGCCAGCTTCGGGGCCGGTCAGGGCGAAGCAGGGCACATCTCGGCCGTCGGCCAGGCGAGGCAGGTAACGCTGCTTCTGTTCCTCGGTGCCGTAATGCAGCAGCAGTTCGCCGGGCCCGAGCGAGTTGGGCACCATCACCGTGACGGCTGCGGCCACCGAACGCGTGGCGATGCGGGTGACCACGCGCGAGTGGCCGATCTCGGACATACCCAACCCGCCGAAGCTCTCGGGCAACACCATGCCGAAGAAGCGCTCGCGCTTGATGTAGTCCCACACCTCGGGTGGCAGGTCGCGGTCCTGCTCGATCTGCCAGTCGTCCAGCATCTCGCACAGCTTCGTCACCGGCCCGTCCATGAAGGCCTGCTCGCGTGGGCTTAGCGGCTTGCACTCGAAACGCAGCAACGCATCCCAGTCCGGCGTACCGGAGAAGATCTGCGCGTCCCACCACACGGTGCCGGCTTCCAGCGCGATGCGTTCGGTGTCGCCAAGTCGCGGCATCACCCTGCCCAGTTTCGGCAGCAGCGCGCGGGCGAAGAGCGCGCGACGCAGCGGCGCGAAACCGGTTACGAGTGCAACCAATGCGGTGACAAATAGCAGTCCATATATAAGGAGTGGCGAGGACACCCCTCGGACGGCCCACGTGGCGAAGAGAACCGCAGCGGCGCCCACCCAGGCCAGCCAGCCGCGGCCCATGAAAGCGAAGCCCAGTAGAACGATCAGCGCAACGAGCAAACCGATAAGCAACATGGTGGTCTCCCTCAGGACCAGGCCATGGTGACGGTGAATGCTTCAAGAAAGTGCAAAGAGCCGCCGGACACGAACCGTTTCTGCGCCCACCGTTGCCAAATCCCCGCCTTGCAGCAGGTAAGATGCGCGCACTGATCTGGCATCTTGCCGGCGTGGCGTCGCCGGTAACGCGCAGCGGGACAGCAAACGCTGCGCTGACCCAAGGGGTCTTATGAAGGACAAACAGGAGATCGTCTCCAACTGGCTGCCGCGCTATACCGGTACGTCTCTGGAGCAGTTCGGCCAGCACATCCTGCTGACCAATTTCGGCCACTACGTGGAGTTGTTCGCGGAATGGCACGGTGTGGAAGTGCAGGGGCGCGACAAACCTATGCCCAACGCCACCGCCGACGGCATCACCCTCATCAACTTCGGCATGGGCAGCCCCAACGCTGCCACGGTGATGGACCTGCTCAGCGCCATCAGCCCCAAGGCCGCGCTGTTCCTGGGCAAGTGCGGGGGCCTCAAGAAGAAGAACGCCATCGGCGACCTGGTGTTGCCTATTGCCGCCATCCGCGGCGAGGGCACCTCCAACGACTACCTGCTGCCCGAGGTGCCCGCGCTGCCGGCGTTCCAGCTGCAGCGCGGCGTGTCCACCATGATCCGCGACCTTGGCTACGACTACTGGACCGGCACGGTGTACACCACCAACCGCCGGGTCTGGGAACATGACGAGGCCTTCAAGGAATACCTGCGCCGTACCCGCTGCATGGCGGTGGATATGGAGACGGCCACCATCTTCGCGGCCGGTTTCGCTAACAAAATCCCCTGTGGCGCCCTGCTGCTGGTCTCCGACCAGCCCATGATCCCCGAGGGTGTTAAGACGGAATTAAGCGACCGTACCGTGACGGCGCAGTTTGTTGAGCGCCACATACGCATCGGTATAGAAGCCTTGAAACTGGTGCGGCGCAATGGTCGCAGCGTCAAGCACTTACGCTTCGAAGACGATGGCGGGGCGGATTGATTCTTCGACGAATCAGCGACCTGGCCATGGTTTGCCGGCCTTGGGCCGGGTCGCCTTCACCGTGATTTCACCCCCTTCACACGATGGTCATTGCAGCGCAGCAACGACTTTGGGCGCTAGGGAGCGGCCTGTTTCACCTCGGTAATTCGAAAGTATTTACGTTACCTGTCGTGACAAGGCAAATTCCTGCTGTATAGATTTTATTGACTATCTGTAAGTAAAGCGTGATAAATGCGCAGCGCTGTAGACCTCGGTCTACCCCTATTTTTGGGTGACTCGGGCGCGGGTTTGAGGCGGGGATTCTTTCAAACCCAGTCATAAATAAATAATCGGGAGGGTGTTCTCATGAAGTTCGGGGAAAATAAACTGTGCACGTCGGTCCGCCTGGCTCTGTCGCTGGGCATGCTCACTGCGAGCGCCTACGGCACTACAGCTTTCGCGCAGGACGCGCCGCAGTCCGCTACGCCGCCAGATCAGACCAAGAGCAAGACGCTCGAAACGGTCACCGTGACCGGTTCGCTGATTCGCCGCGTAGACGTCGAGACGGCCAGCCCGGTCGTCACGATTGATCGTGCGCAAATTCAGGCCACCGGCAAGCAGACGCTTGGCGACCTGGTCCAGCAGCTGCCGGCCATGACCGGCGGTAACGTCAACCCGCAGACCAACAACGGTGGCGGTACCGGTGGCTCGTCCATCAACCTGCGCGGTCTGGGTTCGCGTCGTACGTTGATCCTGATCGACGGCCAGCGCCTGCTCAGCAAAGATCCGAACGCCATTCCGGCTGATCTGATCGAGCGCATCGAAGTGCTGCCGACCGGTGCTTCGGCAACCTACGGTTCGGACGCCATCGGCGGCGTGGTGAACTTCATCACGCGCAAGAACTACCAGGGTGCGACCTTCACCGCCAACGTCGGCCAGTCCGACCATCAGGACGGTGACCAGAGCGGCTATACCTTCACTTTCGGACAGACGTCCGACAAGGGAAGCATCATGGCCGGCCTGAACTACAACAAGCAGGACGGCGTGCTGTCGGCCAACCGCGACTTCTCCAAGAACGCGCTGAGCCTTTCGGGTACCCAGGTTGCTGTTGGTGGTTCGTCGTCCACTCCGGTGGGCCGCATCCAGATTTCTCCGGCCCTCGCAGCATCGTCGGGTCTCAATTGCACGCGCATTTCGCTTAGCTCTGGTGGCAACAGCCAGGTTGTCAGCCCGGCCAACTACCATTGCTACGGCAACGCCGACAAGTACAACTACGCGGCGGTCAACCTGATCATGACCCCGCAGGAGCGTACGGGCGGGTTCATCAACGGTGAGTACCACCTTGCCGACCACGTGACGGCCTACGTCGATGCCGTCTACCAGAAGACCTCCGCCAACTTCCAGCTGGCTCCGGCGGTCTATGGTTCGACCTCGACCGGTGCGGTGATCGACCCGAACAACGCGTTCAACCCGTTCGGCAACGGCTACGGCACGGCTAACGGCCTTGCCTTCACCTCCCGTCTGACCTCCAACGGCGTCCGTATGGCGTCCGTGGGTCGCAGCGATGCCCAGATCAACACGGGCTTCAAGGGTGACTTCACCGTTTTCGACAAGAACTGGAACTGGGACGCCGGCTTCAACTACGGTCATCAGAGCGTCGTCACCACGACCAATGGCCTGGTTGACCAGAGCAAGCTCTACACCGGTGCCTCCACCAAGAACCCAGACGGTACGGCATCGTGCCCGGCTGGCGTCGACCCGGTGGCCTGCCAGTTCAATCCGTTCGACATCAATCAGCCGGGCAGTGTGGCGGCGATCAAGGCGGCCAACGTCGCGGCGCCTTCCAACAGCTTCCTGATCGAGAAGACCTGGCACGCTGGCCTCAGCGGTGAGGTGTTCAGCCTGCCCGCAGGTGCCGTGCAGCTGGCTGCTGGCCTCGAGTACCGTAAGGACTACCAGCACACGATCCCGGCCCCGCAGCTGGTCATCGACCCCAGCACCGGCAGCTGTATTCTGGGCAGCCAGTGTCTGAGTGCCGTCCAGGGTGGCTATAACACCAAGGACATCTACGCCGAAACGTTCATCCCGATCCTCTCGGGTGTGCCGTTCGCACAGTCGCTGAACCTGACCATCGGTGACCGTTACTCGCGCATCCAGACCTTCGGCAGCACGAACAACTTCAAGTTCGCGCTGGAGTGGAAGCCGATCGACGACCTGCTGCTGCGCGGAACGATGGAAGACGTGTTCCGTGCACCGAACCTGACCGAGCTGTACTTCTCGGGTTCGGACGCACCGCTGATCCACACCGATCCTTGCACGAACTACGCCGGTGCACCGGCCGGTTCGCCGCTGGCTATCGCCTGCGCCAATGTGCCCCCGACCGGCAACTTCCAGAACAACTATGTGGTCTCGCAGACCCAGGCTGGTGCGGTTGTCCAGGGTTCGCGCGTCGCTGGCTTCCAGGTCAAGCCGGAGCACGGCAAGTCGTATGACTTCGGCTTCGTGTACAGCCCCTCGTATGTGCCGGGTCTGTCCACCACCGTCGACCTGTGGCGTGTCAACCTCAACAACACCATCACCACGGTCGGTCTGCAGAGCTTGCTGAACCTGTGCGCCGCCGGTTCGACGGTGTACTGCCAGTACATCCAGCGCCAGCCCACGGGCCCGAACGCTGGTCAGTTGCTGCAGTCCACGGTTGAGCCGACCGGTAACCTGGGTGCTCTGAACACCTCCGGTCTCGACTTCTCGGCCAACTACAAGCTGCCGCAGTTCTCGTTCGGCCAGTTCAATGTCGGCATCAATGCGACCTACCTGAAGTACTACGATCAGGTAACCGCGCCGGGTGTTGCTGGCAGCGTCACGTACAAGAACGCTGGCCACTTCCTGCCGTACGGTTCGGCTCCTTCGGCCGCATGTCCGGATAACGTGGGCGTCTGCTTGTTCCCGCGCTGGCGTGGTCAGGGCTTCGTCGATTGGCAGGCTGGCGGCTGGAGTGCCCAGTGGCGCATGCGCTACATCGGTCGCTTCCAGAACGGCGGTGCGACGGGTTCGCCGCAGGATAGCTTCCCGAACGGTGAGTCGGGCACGATCCTCAAGTACGGTGCTACGGTCTACAACGATGCGTCGGTGGGCTACAACATCGCACCGATCAACACCCGCGTGGACTTCGGTATCAACAACCTGTTCGACAAGCAGCCGCCTATGCTGTACGCGAACAACACGCTCAACGCCAACACCGACCCGAGCGACTTCGACCTGATGGGCCGCTACTTCTGGGCTCGCGTGACGGTTAAGTTCTAAGTCGTAGATATAAGCGTTAACCTTGAGGGCCGCGTGATTTTCACGCGGCCCTTTTTTTGTGATGCCATGGCCTCCTACGACATTTCGCAAATAGCCGAAGCGATCAACGCCGGCCAACACCTTCGTGCCGAGCAGCTCAGCCGCGCCGCATTGGTCGAGTCTCCTCGCGACGAGAATCTCCTGCTGATGCTGGCCATGAGCCTGCATCTCCAGCAACGCCTGCAGGAAGCCGCACCGGTCTACGCCGAGCTGACCCAGTTGCGGCCGGATAGCAGCGTGAACTGGAACAACTACGCGACGATCCTGGCTGAGCTTGGTGCTCACCAGGAGGCCGTGGCTGCTTATTCGAAGGCCGTCGAACTGGATCCGCACAACACGCTGGCCAAGACCCAGCTTGGGCTATGGCTGATCCAGCTCCGTGACTATCTGGCGGCCCGCGATGTATTGCTGGACGTCGTGACGCTGCAACCGAACTCGGTGCAGGCGCGGATCGATGCCGCGCGTGCCTGCTGTCATTGCCAGGACGTCGAAGGCGCGGCGGAACTGCTCCGCTACTGGCGTCATTGGATGCCATTTGACAGCGACCAGCAGCAGTTGGAGTTGGCCCAGGTCCTGACCCTGAAGCAGGACATCCCCGGTGCTACCGAATTGCTGGAGGATCTACTCGCCCGCTGGCCGGGCCACCATGACGTGAGACTTCTCCTGGCCAGTCTCTACGAGCGTCTCAATCGCCTGGATGATGCCGAAGCCGTGCTGTCGCCGGTGCTTCGCGCAGGCCCGGAAACGTCGGACGTCCAGCGCAACGAAGCCAGCCACATCCTGGCTACCTTGGCCCTGCGCAGAAAGGATCTGCTGGCAGCGAAGGAATTGCTGGAGCGGATTGGTCCGGCGTCCGAGAGCAGCTATAGCCATTATTTCCAGCTGGCAAGCGTGTACGACAAGCTGGGCGAGGCCAGGGCGGCCATGGATACCTTGCGCGTGGCTCACCGACTGGAAGCCAGCGAGCGTCGCTTCGACTCGCCTGAATATTTCACGCCTGACGCTCCGGCCATGCCGGTGGACGCGCCACGTGTGTCGGCGGAACAGTATGCCCGCTGGCCACGATTGACTGCGCCCACCATGCACGACTCACCGGTGTTCGTGGTGGGGTTCCCGCGCTCGGGCACGACCTTGCTGGAGCAGATGCTGGATGCGCATCCCGGCCTGCAGTCGATGGATGAGAATCCTTTCTTCAATCGGCTTGCCGGCATCCTGGGAAACCACGACCGCCGCATCCTGGAAGATCTCAGTGTTCTGCAGCAGTACGATTGCGATGAACTGCGCAAGCGCTATCACGCGATGGTGAGCGAGCGCATCCAGCGCAATGGCGATGCACGGCTGGTCGACAAGAATCCATTGAACATGCAATGGCTGCCGATGATCCATCGGCTGTTTCCCGAGGCAAAAATCATCCTCGCCGTGCGTCATCCATGCGATGTGGTTCTGAGCTGCTACATGCAGAGCTTCCAGTCCGCTGGCCTGGCGGCGGCCTGCAGCACGCTCGAGCGGCTTTCGCGTGCGTATGTCGAGACGATGCATTGCTGGCTGGAAGAAGTGAGCATTCTGCAGCCCGCCGTCATGGTGTCGCGCTATGAGGATTTGGTGGGCGATTTTCCGCAGCAGGTGACAAGCATCGCGCAGTTCCTGGAACTGGAAGACGCGACGCCGATGCTGCAATTCGACCAGCACGCACGCAACAAGACCTTTATCGCCACGCCCAGTTACTCACAGGTGATCGAGCCAGTGAATCGCAAGGGCCTGGGGCGTTGGCAGAACTATCGCGACGAGTTCGAGCCGCTGCTGCCCATCCTGCAGCCGATGCTGCAGCACTGGGGATATTCCACCGACATCGAAGGCTGAAGGTTCCCGATTGCTTTCCGGTAACCCGCGCCTGGCACCGGCCATATCGGCCGTGTGCTCGCGCGATTGCCGCGGTCAGCGCTGGGGGATCTTCAATAGCTCGGGCAGGTAGGGCGCGTGGTCGCGCCAGCGGCCAGCGGAACGGGTGTAGACGGGCTGGCGTGCCTGCCAGGCGCTTGCGGTACTGATGCCGTCGCTCGTGGGCAACGGTTCGGAAACTGCAGGCGCCGACAGTCCCAGCCACGCGGATAACGCCGCGATGCATTCATCGGGCGTGGTCACCAATTCTTCGTAATGCACGGTGCAGATCGATGACGGGTAGCGTGCGCTGAAATGCGTCATCAACCGTCGGCAGCCCTGGATGACGGCGGCAATGTCGTGGAAGTCGTATGCATAATCGTGCGCGCGGTCGTGGAACGACTGCGACCACAGGGAGAGCGCGGTGTCTCGCGCGTCGCGCTGGCAGTGAATGATGCGTGCATGCGGCCACAACGTCATGATCAGGTCGATATGCAACAGGTTCAGCGGTTGCTTGTCGATGAACCATATGGCGTCCGCGTCGTCCTGTCTTAGCTGCGCCGCGTAAAGCGCAGCGGCATCTTCGAAAGCTGCCTGTTCATGCGCCGGCGTCAATGACAGGCGCTGCGCTATCGACTGCAGCCATCCGAGCTCACCGCGATTGCGTACATTCGCGTTTCGGGTGAGTAATTCCGCAAGCAAGGTCGTGCCCGAGCGCGGTACGCCAACGATGAAAACCGGCGTCCAGTCGGCGGCAGGCGACAGCTTCACGGAATGCGGTTTCGCAGTTAGGCGAGCCTCGATCGAGCGTTGCCAGAGTTTGCGCGACCACGTGCTGTGGGCGTGGGCGCGGTCATTGGCCTGACGCCAATACATGGCGGCCTGTGCGTGATCGCCCAGGTCATCATGCGCTTTACCGAGGGCAAACAGCGTCTGCGTATATGCGTTGTCGCTCAATCCAGCGCGCTGCAGTACGTCGCGGAACAGTGCGAAATCAGCGTGATTCGGATCGCGGTAACGCTGAAGGCCAGACAAGCCAATGGGAATATTCCACTCGATCGCCAGCGGCTCCTGCGCCAGCGCAATCTCATAATGCTCGCGTACGCGCTCGAACTGCCCGAGCTGGATGCCGAGCATGCCGGCGTAGGCATGCAGTCGAGGGTCTTGCGATCCGGCAGCGATGGCCGCCTCGCAGATTTGTGAGGCCTCTTTGGGGCGACTGAAGTCGTCGAGCAGCTCCACGGCCTGGATCACGGTATCCACGTCGTGCGGTCCATGATCGAACAAGCGAAGCATGGCTTCGGCGGCAGCGTTCATGCGGCCTTGCTCGCGCAAGAGACGTACCCACAAGAACGTGCCGGCGATATCAGCAGGATGACTATCCAGCCACTCACGCAGGTGCGACTCGGCTTGCGCCGGCTGCTGCATCTGCCAGTAGAGACCGGCCAATCCCAGGTGCAACTCAGACGCGTCGGGATGGCGTGTCGATGCTGCCTCGTAGACAGCGCGCGCGGTGTCGAGATCACCACGAAGTACCAAAGCCCGCCCGCATTCAAGGCACTCTTCCGGGGTCGCCTGCAACAGCGCATCGAGCAGCGTCTCTCTCGCTGGCAACCACGCGCCGCTTGCGCGACGCTGGGCATAGGCAGTCAGGAGATGTTGGGCGCGATCCGCGTCCGGCGAAGATGGACTCATGCCTGCCACGGCGGCAGATCGAGCGCCTTGCGCAACGGGTCGAGCAGGCTGCCGTAGCGTGCGGTGCGCGCGGTGTCACGCCGAAGCGGTTGACGTACCTGCGTGGCGCTGGGTGAACGCACCTCGCGGCGATTTTCATGGAACTGCAAGCAGCCCGCCTCGAATGGCAGGCCACAAAATTCCAGCAGGTCGCGGATACCTGCCTCAGGGTCGGCCAGCATCGCTTCGTAGCTGTGTTCGCGTACGTGCGAGGGATGACGCGCTGCGCCGCGCGTGGCACTGAGATCGAAGTCGCGCCAGAAGCTGGAAAGGTCGTCGAAGGTACGCGTGTAGCCGTTGCTGCTGTCGAGTTGCTGGCGATAGCACGAAAAACAGGTTTCCAGCGGATCGCGGCGGCACAAGACAATGCGCGCGCCTGGCAGCATGGCGCGTATGGCGTCGATATAGAGCCAGTTGTTGGGCAGCTTGTCGGTGAATAACGGTCGCTCGCGCCGCCAGCGCGCGGTGCGTTCGAGATAACGCAGGCCCAATCGCTCCCAGTCGGCCGGTTGCATCTCGCTTGACCACAGTGGAAACGGCTTGCCACGACGGCGTGATTCTTCACCCAGCACGAGCGGCAGGTCGGCCAGTTCACCGGCACCTTCGATGGACGAATGCGAGGCGAGGATCTGCTCCACCAGTGTTGAACCGGAGCGCGGCAGGCTGGCGATGAAGATCACCTCGTGGCCCAGCGACGCGGGTGCCGCTGTGTGCACCTGGTCGAAGGCGGTGTGGATGCCGACGACGCTGGTGGAAAACGCTTGGGCATTCCATGGCTGCAGGCGTTGCCCAATGGCATTGGCCTGCGCCAGCGCGTCGAGTGATTCGGCATAGCGACCGGCGTCGTCCAGTGCCTTGGCTATCGCAAAGCCAATGCTGATGCGATCGCGCTCGTTGGCGTCTGGACGCTGCAGCGCCGCGCGCATCTGCGCGAGATCGGCATCGCTGAAGCGCTGGTTCTTGAGATCGGCGAGCCCCCACCAGGCCATGCCTTCACAGGGGCGCTCCGCGATCAACCTACGGTATTCGGCCGCGGCCTCATCGACCATGCCGCGCGTACGCAGCAGATCAGCCAGCAATGCGCGGGCGCCGGTGTGGTTGGGCGCGAGCGATATGGCGCGTTTCAGGGCCTGAGTGGCCTCTTCGTTGCGCACGCACTTGGTCAGCATGATGCCCAGGTTGTACCAGGCCATGGGCAAGCCCGGCTGGAGTTCGCATGTCCTGTGCAGGGCTTCGATGGCGGCTTCGTATTGTCCCGCCGTGCCTAGCAGCGATCCCAGCGTGTTGTGATACAGCGCGTCCTGTGGGCGCTGCGCCAACGCGCGTTGCATGGTGCGAAGGGCTTCCGGATGCTGGCCGCGCAGGCTGTGGATGCCCGCCTTCATGCGCAGTACCTCCGGATGATCCGGGTAGGCAGAGAGCACGCGCGCCAGTTGCTGATCGGCTTCGTCCACGCGCCCGGCGTCGAGCGCCTGGCCGGCTACCATCACCTGCTGGGTGGCGGTCGGCCCCAGCCCCTGCAATCGCGGATTCATCAATGGCCCAGCTCCGGAGGTCGTTCCCTTCGCGCGTCTTCCTACAGATGCCGAAGACGCGTGCGGCTTGTGCAAACACGTCTATTATGCCCGCACATGCCACGGTGAAGCCGGAGGCATTCCGGGGAGGGGCAACGTGTCATTTGCGGTAGGTCGAAAATGAACAGTGGGATTCACGGGGGAGCCGTAGCCCTGCGCGAGATGGCGCTGAATGGACTGCGCCAAGGCGATGCAATGGTCGCCGAGCAGCATTTTGCGCGGCTGCTGGAGCAGGTGCCCGACGACGTGGAGGCGTTGCAGTTTGTGGCGAGTCGTCACCTGCTTCGCGGCGATGCGTTGCGCGCGGTGGCGATGTTGCAGGTGGCCTCGAAGGCCCAGTCCGGCAATCCCGATATCCTGCATCAACTGGGCGCGGCACAGTCGGTCGCCGGAGACCTTCAGGGCGCCACTCAAAGCTTGCGGCGCTGTCTGACGCTGGCGCCTCAGATGTTCGTGGCTCGCCTGCGCCTGGCCATCGCGCTGGAGCAGCTCGGTGAGACGCATCGCGCGTTGCTGGCCTATTTTGGTGCCGTCAACGCAGCGCAGGCGCAGGGGCGCTGGATGAGCGACGCCACTACGGCGCCGGGCCTGCAGGACGCAGTGAAGCACGCGATCCGATTCATCGACGCCGGTCGGCGCCAGACCTTCGATGCGGTGCTTGAGCCGCTGCGTCAGCGCTATGGCCGTTCCGAGCTGTCGCGGGTTGAGCAATGCCTGTCGATCTATCTGGGCGAGCAGCCGGCGAACCTGCCCGATCCGCGGCAGAAGCCGAAATTCCTCTACTTTCCGGGCGTTCCCAGCCAGCCGTATTACTCCACCAATCGCTTCCCCTGGCAGGCGGACCTGGAAGCGGCTACCGAGATCGTGCGCGAGGAGCTGCTGGCGGTGCTGGCCGAAAACCAGCCGCTACTGCCGTTCCTGGGTGAGCAGTCCGCGGAGGAGTTGAAGGGCCACCTGCAATCGTCCAGCAGCCAGCCCGCGGCCTGGGATGCCTACTTCTTCTATCGCCATGGCGAGCGCTTCGATGAGCATTGCGCGCGTTGCCCGCGCACCTCGGGGTTGCTCGATTCGATGCCGCTGGTGCGCATTCGCGACCACGCGCCGGAGACGTTGTTCTCGGTGCTTCGGCCGGGCACGCATATCCTTCCGCATCGTGGCGTCACCAACACGCGCCTGGTCACGCACCTGCCGTTGATCGTGCCGTCCGATTGCGCCATCAACGTCGGTGGCGAGATCTACGAATGGCAGGAAGGCCGCTGCGTGACGTTCGATGACACCTTCGAGCACGAAGCGTGGAACCGCAGCGATACGACGCGCGTGGTGATGATCCTCGACAGCTGGAATCCTGATCTCACCGACGTCGAGCGCGTCGCCGTGACCGACCTGGTCGAGGCGATCGGTGATTTCAACCAGGCCAGTGAAGTGCCGGTACCGACCGGCTGAGTTCTCGCAGAAGTGACTGGCGTTGCCACGCCGGCTCAGCCGGCCTTGGCGGTCTGCGCCTCGTAAACCACATGCAGCCTTGCGGTTGGTCTGGCGCGGTCGGCGAGGCACTGCGCGTGCAGGTCATCGTACGAAGCCAGGTGGGCGTGCAGCCAGCGCTGCATCTTGGGACCGAACAGGCTGTCCACCTTGTGGTCGGCTTCCTGTACCTGACCGTGGATGGCCGAAAGCTTCCACGGCTCGTAGTCGAGATTGGCGATCGGCTGCTGGCAGGCACTGTCCAGCGGCGCGTCCGGCGGCAGCTCCAGAAAAGCGCACAGTCGCGCCCATTCGGCTTCCGGCTGGCGGACGAGGTCTTCCAGAAACACGAAATGGTGGTTGGCGCGGCCGACATGCTGGCCATGGATTTCCACCGCGCGGTTCCAGCGGCGCGCCCAGTGCACGGTGCCGCCACCGAAGGCTTCTTCGTTCTCGAAGCGCAGGTAGACATCGATCAGCGAGGCCAGCACGTCGGCGCCACGCCGCACCACGTGGACGAAATGCGCGTCGGGTGCCAACGCCTCGATCTCCGGGATGTAGAGCAGGTGGTTGGGCGTCTTTTCCAGCCACATGCTGCGGCCGGCCGCCACGGCCGAGCGGTCCAGCAGGTTCAGGAAACGCCGGGACAGCGTGGCCATGTGCAGTGGAGCGAGTGTGAAGGGAACGAACCCCGCGAGCTGCTGGTGCAGGGCAGCGAAGGACTCGCGCATGTGGCGCCGCGTGAAGCCCAGGCGTTGCCGCCAACGGCGGCGTTTGGGCTGGGCGCGGGCATCGCCCCAGCGCCATTCCAGGTCGCCATGCACCTGCTCGAAGAAGGCAGTTTCCGGCAACGTGTAGATCCCGGGATGTCGTGCCAGCAGGGCTTGCACAATGGTTGTGCCAGAACGTGGGCATCCCACAACAAAGGTTCGCCGCATCGCGCTGTCTCCAGGAACAATGGCCGCGGACGTCACGACCAGTGGACGTGAACAACGCGTGATCTTGCGCGGCGTTGACCAAAAAGTACAGCTTCACGTAAGCAAGGAATTTCGGGTTCGTCACATTTGACAGACCCGTCCGCGGGCGGTGCGGACCGACGGCCCAGGGCGAACCTGTCATGCTTCAGCGATAAGGCCCCGTTTTCCAGGAATGTCTCATGCACGCCCTGATTTTCGACCACTTCGGCCCGGCTGATGTCCTGCACTGGTCCGAGCGCCCCGACCCGGTGCCGGGTCCTGGCCAGGTGTTGGTGCGGATGAAGAGCGTGGGCCTGAATTTCGCTGACGTATACCGCCGGAACGGCAACTATCACCTCAGCGGCTCGGCGCCGTGGATCCTGGGTTACGAGGGTGCCGGTGTGGTTGAGATCCCGGTAGCCGGGGACGGGATGTTCCCGATGGGAACCCGCGTCGGTTTTGCCGACATGCCCCACGCCAATGCCGAGCTGGTTGTAGTAGACCGCGATCGGCTGATTCCGCTGCCGGAAGACATCGACTTCGACACCGCTGCGGCCGTGCTGCTGCAGGGGCTGACGGCTCAGTACCTGGTCACTGACAGTTTCAGCGTCCGACCCGGCGACGTGGCCGTGGTACACGCCGCGGCCGGCGGGGTGGGGTTGCTGCTGGTGCAGATGCTCAAGGAGCTAGGTGCGGTCGTGCTCGGTATCGCCTCCAGCGAACCCAAGCGCGATGCCGTCATCGCCGCAGGCGCCGACGTGGCGGTGGGTTACGACGAGTGGGTATCGGCGACCAAGGCATTAACCGGCGGCCACGGCGCCAGCGTCGTGTACGACTCGGTGGGGCGCACGCTGGCCGACAGCCTGGCGGTCGCGCGCATCGGCGGTACGGTGGTGTTTTATGGCATGGCCGCCGGCGATCCTGCACCGGTCGATCCGCGCCTGCTGATGGATCGCTCGCTGACCCTCACGGGTGGCGACTTGTGGAACGTACTGACCGGCGCCGACGTACGCCGCGAGCGGGCGACGGCACTATTCGGGCAGATTCGTCAGGGCGCGCTGAAGCCACGCATTGCGGCACGCTACCCACTACGCGATGGCGCCAGGGCGCACGCTTTCCTGGAGAGCCGCGCGGCCACTGGCAAGGTGCTGCTGACTCTGTAGCAGCGCGCGCCATGCACGTCTGCAGGGTGCCTGCGTCATCGCTTGGCCGGATTTCCGTGCACCGAGTGCGCTACGACAACAGCAGGCAGTTTCAGAAACGGTCCGAATCCTCGGCCTCATCCACCGGCAGTACATGGTGAAACACGCCATAGTCGATGTGGCTCACGCCGAGCTCGTCGTCGTACACCAGATCGACATAGCGATGATTCCGGCGCCATTCCCGGTAGCTCCATTGCCGCCGCGCCAACATCGATTGCGAGGTGGTTTCGTCGATGCCCTCGATCGACAGCATCAGCGTTGCCTCGGTGGCGGCCAGTGCTTCCTGTGTCAGGTTGTGGAGCGGACTGCTTTCGTCGATCACGTGCATCAGGGTCCAGCTAAGCGTGAACACCGGATGGCGGTCGCGCAGCAGCTTCAGATCGTGGATGCGACGCAGACGAAACCCCTCGGGCGAGGATTCCCGCAGCAGCAGATGCAGCTTGGCTGAGGCCTCGGCGATCACATTCTGGCGAGCGTTCGCCGCGCGGATCATCAGCGTAGGCTGGCCGTGGATGCTCCGGATCACGGGATGGTCGGCAAAAATCATTTTGGCGCGCGGGCGCGAGAAGCGCGCGAACACCAGGCCGGTAACCAGCGCGATGCTCAGCATGCCGAAGAAGATCTCCACTGTCGCCACAACGTGCCCATACACCGTCTGCGGGTGCATGTCGCCGTAGCCCACCGTCGCCAGCGTTTCCACGCTGAAGAAGAACGCGCCGCCGAAGTTGGCGGGAAACTGATTGGCGATGGGGTGGTCGCCCAACTGGTAGAGACCGGCGAACAGCGTGTTGAGCAGCAGGAAGATAGTGGCGATAAGACCGAAGAACGACGGCCAGCGGATGGTCAGCGCGTAGTGGTAGATGTCGTCCCAGATGCGCCGCGTCAGGCCCTGGCTGACAAATGGACGGCCGCCGATGTCGATCGTGCGGGGACGGTTGAATACTTGCTGCAGCCATGGATGCATCGCGAGAAACCGTTCCTGGTTGAGTGCAGGCGCATTCTATATCTGGCGCCCGCGGGTCTACGCGGAACGGGTGGCCAGCACGTCGCGCCAGGTCAGGTGCAGGCGCAGGTCGAGCTCCTGCTGGTGGTAGTCCGGCTGCATGTATTCGCACAGCTGGTAGAACGCCTTGTTGTGCTCGAACTCTTTCAGGTGAGCCAGTTCATGCACCACGATCATCTGCAGGAATTCCGGCGCGGTGTCGCGAAACAGCGAGGCGATGCGGATCTCCTTTCGTGCCTTCAGTCGCCCGCCGTGCACGCGCGAGATGGCCGTGTGCAGGCCCAGCGCGCGCCCGATGACATCCAGCTTGCTGTCGTACCACACGCGATCGATGCCAGGTGCGTTGCGCAGGTGTTCCTGCCGCAGCGCGTTGGTGTACGCGTAGAGCGCCTTGTCGCTCTGAATCTCATGGCGACCCGGGTGGCGGCGCTGCAGATAATCACCCAGTTCGTCGCGCTCGATCAGCAGGTGCACCTTGTCCAGCAGCGCTGGCGGGTAGCCGCCGAGGTACTTCAGGGGTGTCATGCGGTGGGAGGTTCGTCGTCGAAGCCGGTATAGCCTTCCGGGAACACCGGCGTACCGTCGCCTTCGAGCGCAATGATCGCGGCCAGAGCCTTGGCCGCCGCCTCCTCGGCCAGCCCCTCGTCGCGAAAGCTGCGGTTCTCGCAGATGGCGTAATACACCGGGTAACCGTGGCGCTGGCGTGGCGTGACCACAATGCAGGCGCTGAAGCGCGAACCCTCGGCGACCGCCAAGGAACGGGCCGTGTAGTCGTCGAAAAGGCGTTCGGTCATGGTGGTGGTCCAGAGGGCAGGATTGCCTATGTTAGCTGGCTGGCTGTGCCACCATGCGCACCATGCCAGCCAGTACGCCCCGCCTTGTCCTCGACACCAATGTCGCGCTCGATCTCTTCGTGTTTCGGGATCCAGCGGCTGCCCGGCTGATTGAAGCACTGGAGGCTGGCGTGGCGCAGGCGGTGGTGGACGAGCCATGCCGCACCGAATGGCTGGGCGTCCTCGATTACCCGGCGCTGGCTCTGGCCGACGATGTGCGCCGTGATGCGCGCGTGGCCTTTGACCGCTGGACGTTGCTGCTGCCCCCATCAGAGCTGCCGCCACGCAGCGATGTGAAGCTGCCGCGTTGCGCCGATCCGGACGACCAGAAATTTCTTGAGCTGGCGCTGGCCTCCGGCGCGCGATGGCTGCTCAGCAAGGACAAGGCCGTGCTGCACCTGGCCCGACGCACCGCGCGCGAGGGTTGGTTCCAAATCCTGTGGCCGTCGGCGTGGGAACCGCCCGTATCGTGAGCGCCGGATTCACGCGGGATTGATCGCGCATTGGCGATGCTCGTTGTGGTGAATCATCACAGCGGAGTCCGGCGATGAAGGCAATGCAATGGGCCATGAGTGTGGTTGTGACGAGTGCGGTGGCCCTGGCCGGCTGCGGTACGGCGAGCAATCACGACACGGTGATCAGGGACGCGGTGGCCAATCGCGTGTTCCTTTATCAAACGCCCGGTAGCGGCAACGCCACGGTGCAGGTCGTGCGTGCCAACGGCTACTTCGGCGGCGGTTGCTCCAGCCAGATCGTGATCGACGACAAATTCGCCGCTCAGCTGGAAACCGGCGAGCAGGTCGCGTTCTATCTGCCTAGCGGAGCGCACGTGGTGTCGCTGACCAACTCCGGTGCTTGCCACAAGCTCGGCGACAACGCTCGCGTGGACACTACGCTTGCTCCGGGCGAGAGCGTGCTGGTGGAAGTGAACAAGTGGGGCTCGTCGCTGTCGCTGGCCAAGCGCTGAGCGGGCGCAAGCAATTTCCATGCGGCACCGCTTTCATCTGACGAAATGACCAGGTGATCGTCATGCTTGAACCTGTCCTTATCCATTGCCCGTATTGCGGCGAGCCCATCGAGATCCTGGTGGACGGCTCGGTGGACAGTCAGCGCTACATCGAGGATTGCCAGGTGTGTTGCCGTCCCATCCAGGTTGCAGTGGATGTCGAAGAGGACGGTGAGCTGCGTGTGGGCGTTGCCTCCGAAAACGAGGGCTGACTCGCTCAGGGCACATCCGCAGAGTCGATCACGTCCACGCCCAGCTGTTCGTAGCGGAAGCGCGTGGCGATATCGGTATCGGTATCGGGCGATACCGGGCGGGTAAGGTCCCACAGCACGTGCGTGCGATAGCCGAGATCCACGGCGTCCTGCGCCGTCCACAGCACGCAGACGTCACGCGCCAGGCCGCACAGGTAGACCTCGTCCACGCCTTGCGCCTGCAACCAGTCATGCAGTTCGGTGGCCGGTCGCTTGCCTTCAGGGCCGTGGTTTTCGCGAAAACCGCTATAGGAATCCACGCGCGGGTCGTCGCCCTTGCGGATCACCTTGTCCACGCCAGACCAGTCGATGTCTGGATGCAGCGCGGCGCCGGGCGTGTCCTGCACGCAATGTGGCGGCCACAACGTCTGGGCGTGGCCATACATGGGAACGCGGTCGAACGATTCGCGCCCTGGGTGCGAGCTGGCGAAGGACATATGCCCGGCGGGATGCCAGTCCTGCGTGGCTACCACGTGCTGGAAAACATGTCGCTTCAACAAATGGTCGATGCCGGGAACGATGGTGTCGCCTTCGTGGCAGGCCAGGGTGCCACCGGGCATGAAGTCCGGCTGCACATCAACCAGGATCAGGGCGGCGCGATTGCTGATGGAAAGGCTCATGGGCGCGTCGGAACTCGTAAGAGGCTACGTCCGAAAAGTCTAGTAGGCCTGAGCATGAGTGCGGTGTGACGGGTTCGACGAGTGCTTTGTACGCGATATTCGGGGTTCAGGGTAAGAGATTTCTTACGCAGGAATACGGTCGTCGTTCGGCTGCAGGCATAATGCGCGCAAACAACAACAACGGTGGGACAGGGGCATGCCTTACGACCAGTCATGGATGGGATACGGCCTGACCGGCGCATTCGAGGCAGGCGCCATCGCGGCCGTGACAGGCTTTCTGCTGTTCGGGCTGTTGCGCTGGATTGGGCGCAGCCAGGGTTGGGGCGTTGGCATGGAAATCAGCTGGGGCTACCTGGGAGGCATGCTGCTGGCGGGCGGCCAGGACCTGTGGAACCTGTTCTATTTCAACTACGGCCGGCTGCAGTCGCTGCAGCTGCTGCGTGTACGGCTGGCCGAAGTGCATGACGCGGACAACCTGGGCCAGCGCGTGCTGTTTGAGTTCATCGGCGTCGGCGTCGGCGTCTACCTGGGCTGGCTGGCGTTTGGGCGCCGCCAGTCCGCCTGATGATCCGGCGATGTACGCGTGGCCTGCGGTGCCGGCCGCTTGCAAGCACTCCCTAGCCTCTCCAAGTCGTACCCATGCCTACCCACCTTGAAACAGGGGCCGCCGGCGCTCCGCTGACCCTGCGCATCGTCCAGATCGTGTGCTTCACGTTTCTGGCCTATCTGGTGATTGGCATGCAGCTGGCGGTGCTGCCGCCGTTCGTGCACAACGATCTGGGTTTTGGCGCGGTGCTGGCGGGGCTGGTGATCAGCACGCAGTACGTTGCCACGCTGCTGAGCCGCGGTTTTGCCGGGCGTACTTCCGATACGTCCGGGCCCAAGCGAACGGCGCTGATCGGCATGCTGGCCTGTGGTGGCAGTGGAGTGCTGATGATCGTGGCCGCTGTGCTGCGTGCATGGCCCATGGCGTCGCTGGGCACGATGCTGATGGCGCGACTGGCACTGGGCATGGGCGAAAGTTGCGTGGCCACGGGCTGCATCATGTGGGGCATCGGCCGTGTCGGTAGCGAGCACACGGGCAAGGTCATTTCGTGGAACGGCATCGCGACCTATGGCGCATTGGCCGTGGGCGCGCCGCTCGGCGTACTGCTGGTATCGGCCGGCGGCTTCATCATGATTGGTCTCGCTGGCGTGCTGCTGATAGTGCTTGCGCTGCTGCTTGCGTGGCGCCGGCCGGCGGTACACGTCGAAATGGGTGAGCGCTTGCCGATGCGTCACGTGTTCGGTCGCGTGGCGCCATATGGCACGGGGCTGGCGCTGGGCTCGGTGGGTTTTGGCGTGATCGCCACCTTCATCACGCTGTATTACGCCAGCCAGGGTTGGGCCGGTGCTGCGCCCACGCTCAGCGTGTTTGGTGTGTGCTTCGTCGGTGTGCGTCTGGTGCTGGGCTGGACCATCTCGCATTTTGGTGGCTATCGCGTGGCCATGTGCTCGTTGCTGGTCGAGACGGTCGGCTTGGTGGTGCTGGCAACGGCCGGCCATGTCGGTGTGGCGATGCTGGGTGCGGCGCTCAGCGGCATCGGCTTCTCGCTGATCTTCCCTGCGTTGGGTGTGGTTGCGGTGGAGCGGGTGAGTGCGAGCAATCGCGGCGCGGCGCTGGCGGCGTATTCGGTGTTCATCGACGTGGCGCTGGGAGTTACCGGGCCACTGGGCGGCTGGATCGCCTCGGGTGGTCGGTACGGGCCGATGTTCGTGGTGGCCTCAGTGATGTCGCTGGCAGCGGCGTTGCTGACCGGGGCGTTGTATTTGAGCTATGGGAACAAGGTGCGGGGTTGACGCCCGCTCCTTCTCCCCAAAGGGGAGAGGGAGTTCTTCAGAGCACCGGATCAAACAGCCGCGCCACATGCATGGCCAGCCGTCGCAAGTAAGACGCCTTGAGGTATTCCGCCTCGCTCACTTCATGCGCATGCGAGAAATCCTCGCGCAGCATCGTCTCCACTTGCGCTGCGAATTCGCGTCCCACATTCAATGCGCCTATCTCGAAGTTGAGGCGAAATGATCGGTTGTCCAGATTCATGCTGCCCACCAACGCGGTGTCGTCGTCGATCAGCACTACTTTCTCGTGCAGGAAGCCCGGCTGATAGCGGAACACGCGAATGCCAGCACGTACGGCATCATGCGCGTAGAGCCCTGTAGCCAGGAACACCGTGCGGTGATCGGGCCGCGAAGGAATCAGCACGCGCACATCCACGCCGCGAAACACGGCCAGGCGCAGCGCCGACATCACCGCCTGATCGGGCACGAAGTAGGGCGTGGTGATCCACACGCGCCGACGCGCGGCATGGATCAGGGCCACGAACATCAGCGAGCAGGTTTCCTGCCGATCCGCCGGACCCGTAGCGGCAATCAGCGTGTGCGCACTCCCGTCACTGGAATGTGGCGGCAGCAGCGGCGGCAGCGCGCCGGTCACCCAATGCCAGTCTTCGGCAAAGCTGCGCTGCAGGTCGGCCACTGCGGGGCCGTCGATCTGCAGATGCGTGTCGCGCCATGGCGCCAGCGGAGGTTTCAGGCCGAGATACTCATCGCCCACATTAAGCCCGCCGACGAAACCGCGCACACCATCCACCACCACGATCTTGCGGTGGTTGCGAAAGTTGAGCTGGAACCGGTTGCTGCGTCGCTGCGTAGCGAACGGGTGGATGCTCACGCCTGCATTGCGCAGGGTTTCCACATACTGGTGGGGCAGGGCGTGGCTGCCAATGCCGTCGTACAACACGCAGACCTCGACGCCAGCGCGCACGCGATCAAGTAACACCTGTTGCAGTCGTCGCCCCAGCATGTCGTCGTGGATGATGAAGAACTGCACCAGCACGCAGTGCTGCGCTTCGCCGATGGCAGCAAGGATGGCGTTGAACGTCGCTTCACCGTTCACCAGCAGCCGCAACTGCTGCCCCGAGTGGAAGCGCGCGCGCAGCATGTTCGCGATCTCCGCATAACGCGCGCATGCCGAGAGCGGCAATGAGCCGGATTCGAGTGTGATATCGGCTATGGCCTGCATCTGCTCGCGACGCAGACGGTGCAGGTCGATATAGCCGTGGAACCGACTGCGCCCGAGGTACAGGTACGGCACCAGCGTGACATAGGGAAGCAACACCAGCCCCAGCGCCCAGGCAAAGGCGCCCTGCGGTGTGCGGGTGTTCATCACCGCATGCGTGGCTGCCACCACGCCGGCCATGTGCAGCAGGATGACGAATACGCCGATGCCGCTGCTCAGCATGCGCGATGCTCAGCGGCGAAAGAGGGTTGCGCGTAGCTTCGGAGCAACATGCGGTCCTCGTCGGTGGCGAATCAGGTCATGGCCTTGCGTACAGTGTCGAGCACGTCGTGTTCGCGCTTTTGCAATTCCTGCTGCAGGTAGTCCACGAACAGGCGGATGCGCGCGGGCAGGTAACAGCGGCTGGGATAGATCGCGTAGATGTGCGCCTCCGGCAGGATCACGTCGGCCAGCAGCGGCACCAGTCGTCCGGCGCGCACGTCGGCGGCAATGTCCCACGCCGCCTTGAAGGCCAAGCCGTGTCCGGCCACCGCCAGCTCACGCATGATGTCGCCGTTGTCGCAAGTGATGCTTGCATCGATACGCAGCGTACGCGGTCCTTCCGGTGTCTGCAGGATCCACGGCAGGATGCCGTGGCCCGGCCGGTGCAGCATCAGGCAGTCGTGTTGCTCCAGGTCCTCCACGCGGGTGGGCCGGCCGCGACGTTCCAGGTAGGACGGCGCGGCGCAGACCACGCGAAAGTTCGTGGCGAGCAAGCGCGATACCAGTCGCGAATCGGTCAGGGTGCCGCTGCGCACGGCCACGTCCACGTTGTGCTCGAACAGGTCGAGCATGGTGTCGGTGTTGGTCAGCCGCAGCGTGAGGTGCGGGTGCAGCGCGGCAAAGTCCGCCGCGATCGGGCCGATGTGCTGCCGGCCCATATCCACCGGCATGGACACGTGCAGCTGGCCGCGCACTTCCAACTGACGCAGGCTCACGGCGGAGTTGGCGTCGTCCACGTCGGCGATGATGGCCTGGGCGCGCTCGTAGTAGATGGTGCCTTCCTCGGTGAGCGTGAGGCGACGCGAGGTGCGCTGGAGCAGCCGCACCCCGAGCGTCTGCTCGAGGCGGTTGAGCCGCTTGCTGGCGGCAGCCGGCGACAGGCCAAGCTCACGCCCGGCGGCCGAGAGGCTGCCTTCGGTGACCGCGCGGACGAATAGCCGCATGTCCTCAAAATCGACCATCTTCAACTTTTTGGAATAGATGCCTCTCTAGTTTGCTCAATTCACGAGGGGTGCGGCAAGGCGCACAGTGGCGACCGCTTTTCCACGGAACGACCCGTATGAACTCGCTATCCCCCTCGGAAGGCCCGGAAAGCCTTCCTTCGGCCCACGCGGAGGCCGCCAGCGGCGCGTCCTCGCGACTGGCTCTGTTCGCGTTGTCCGTGGCGGCCTTTGCCATCGGCACCACCGAATTCGTGATCATGGGCTTGCTGCCGGAAGTGGCGAGCGACCTGCATGTGAGCATTCCCTCGGCCGGCCTGCTGGTGTCGGGCTACGCGCTGGGTGTGGCGGCCGGTGCGCCGCTGCTGGCGGCCTTTACGGCTCGCATGGAGCGCCGCAACGCGCTGCTGTTGCTCATGGGCCTGTTCATCCTTGGCAATGCGCTCTGTGCGGTGGCGCCAAACTACGGCGTGCTGATGGTGGCGCGCGTCGTGGCTGCGTTCTGCCATGGCTCGTTCTTCGGCATCGGCGCCGTGGTGGCCTCGCACATCGTGCCGCGCGGGCAGGCCGCGCGTGCCATCGCCCTGATGTTCACCGGCCTGACACTTGCCAACGTGCTGGGCGTGCCATTCGGTACGTTCCTGGGCCAGTGGGCTGGCTGGCGCTCCACCTTCGGCGCGGTGACGCTGCTCGGCGTGTTGGCGGCCATCGCCGTGTGGCGACTGGTGCCGGCCTTGCCAGGGTTGCCGTCGCCGCACATGGGGCGCGAGCTGAGGGTGCTGCGTCAGCCGCAGGTGTTGCTGGCGCTGGCGATGACCGTGCTGGGCTTCGGTGGTGTGTTCACCGTATTCACCTATATCGCGCCGATCCTGCAGCAGCAGTCGCACGTGAGCGTAGGCGCTACCGGTTGGGTGCTGGTGTTGTTCGGCGTGGGAACGACTATCGGCAACATGCTTGGCGGTCGTCTGGCTGACTGGCGCTTGATGCCATCGCTGGCCGCCGTGCTGGTCGTGCTGACGCTCGTCATGGTGGCGTTCGCGTGGACCATGCACAGCACCGTGGCCGCCATCGCTACCGTGTTCGTGTGGGGCGTGTTTGCCTTCGCCACCGTGCCACCGCTGCAGATGCGCGTGGTGCAGCAGGCCAGCGATGGCCCGCATCTGGCCTCCACGTTGAACATCGCCGCGTTCAACCTCGGCAACGCCATCGGCGCCTTCATTGGCGGCGCGATGATTGACCTGGGCCTGGGGTTGCCGTCCGTGAGCATCGCCGGCGCGGCGGTGACGCTGCTCGGCCTGCTGGTCACGCTGGTCAGCGCCATGCTGGAACGCCGACGCGGCACATCCCCAGCGGCCTGCGCTGTCGTCGCTTGAGCGCAGCCATCACCGCCAGACTCTTACCCGTACACGAAGGAATGTCATGACAACGCCATCCAAGGTAGCGCTGGTCGTCGGCGCGCAGGGAGTGATCGGACGCAACCTGGTCGATCACCTGTCCACGCTCGACGACTGGCAGGTAGTAGGCCTCTCCCGCCGCGGAGGAGCATCGACCGATCGCGTGCAACACATCGCAGTGGACCTGCTCGACGCGGAAGATGCACGCCAGAAATTGGCGTCACTCACGCACATCACGCATGTCTTCTACGTTGCCTATCAGGACCGTCCGAGCTGGGCCGAACTGGTGCCACCGAATCTGGCGATGCTGGTGAACGTAGTTGACGCGATCGAACCGATAGCATCTCGCCTGCAGCACATCAGCCTGATGCAGGGCTATAAGGTCTACGGCGGCCATCTGGGTCCGTTCAAGACACCCGCCCGCGAAACCGATGCGGCCTTCATGCCGCCAGAATTCATGCACGATCAGCAGCGCTTTCTGGAGCAGCGTCAGCAGGGCAAGGCGTGGAGCTGGTCAGCGATTCGTCCGGCGGTCGTTGGCGGCTTCGCACTGGGCAATCCGATGAATCTCGCGCTGGGCATCGCCGTATACGCTTCGATGAGTAAGGAGCTCGGACTGCCGCTGCGCTTTCCCGGTAAGCCGGGAGCCTACGACCGTCTGCTCGAAATGACCGATGCCGGCCTGCTGGCGCATGCCACCGTCTGGGCTGCTACCGAGCCTCACTGCGCCAACCAGGCCTTCAACATCACCAATGGCGATCTGTTCCGATGGAATGAGATGTGGCCGGCGATCGCCCGCTATTTCGAGCTGGAAGTAGCGCCGCCATTGCCGCTCGCGCTGGGTACGGTCATGGCGGACAAGGAGCCGTTATGGCGTGCGATGATCGAACGCCACGGCTTGGCAGAACATGCGTACGCCGATGTGTCGTCCTGGCGGTTCGCCGATTTCGTGTTTTCGTGGGACCACGACATGTTTGGCGATGGATCCAAGGCGCGTCGCTTCGGCTTCCACGAACATGTCGAAACGCAGGCGATGTTTACTCGACTGTTCGATGACTTTCGTCGGCGCAGAATCATCCCCTGAGCGCCATGTCCAAGGAAAAATCCATGAAAGCCGTTGCCTATCGCCGCAACCTGCCCATCACCGATCCGCAGAGTTTGCTCGACGTCGAGCTGCCCGCACCGGTGGCGCAAGGGCGCGACCTATTGGTGAAAGTCGAGGCGATCTCGGTCAACCCGGTGGACGCCAAGGTGCGCAAGCGCGTCGACCCGCAGGGTGCCGACAAAGTGCTGGGATGGGACGCTGCCGGCACCGTTGTGGCCGTCGGCGCCGACGTGACCTTGTTCAAGCCGGGCGATGCCGTCTACTACGCCGGTGCGATTGATCGTTCCGGCAGCAACGCCGAACTGCAGCTGGTGGATGAACGTATCGTGGGGCGCAAGCCGAGCACGCTGGATTTTGCCCAGGCCGCGGCCATGCCGTTGACCGCCGTCACCGCATGGGAGCTGTTGTTCGATCGACTAGGCGTGCCGCGTGGAAGCACCGCGCGTGGCGGCGTGGTGCTGGTGGTGGGCGGCGCCGGTGGTGTGGGCTCCATGGCCATCCAGCTCGCACGCCGCCTGACCAATTTCACCATCGTCGCCACCGCGTCACGCGACGATAGTCGCGCATGGGCCACCGACATGGGTGCGCATCATGTGGTCGATCACCGCAGCGATCTGGTCGCTGCCGTCAAGGCGGTTGCACCGCAGGGCGTCGACGTTGTGCTCAGCCTCACGCATACCGAGCAACATTTCCCTGCGCTGGTGGAGCTGCTCAAGCCGCAGGGAAAGCTTGGATTGATTGACGATCCCGCGACACCGCTGGACGTCAGTCTGATGAAGTCCAAGAGCATTTCGCTGCATTGGGAATTCATGTACACGCGCTCGCTGTACCACACCGAAGATATGCAGGCCCAGCATCGCTTGCTGGATGAAGTGGCCGATCTCGTCGATGCCGGTGTGTTTCGTTCGACGTTGCGCGAGAACCTTGGCGCGATCAACGCGGCGAACCTGCGCCGCGCGCATGCGCAACTGGAGAGCGCCAGCACCATTGGCAAGCTGGTACTAAGCGGCTTCCAGTGAGTTGGAGCGCCACGAATGCCGAGGCGTTCGTGGCGTTTGCTCAGGCGTTGAGGAGGCGGTCTGCCAGATTACGCGCCTGCTGGCGGATCTCCGGCATGGCCGTGGACTCCCACAGCGTGCCGCGCAACAGGGTGCCGATCGCGTAGAAATGCGGCCAGGTCTGCCCGTCGTGATGCAAGCGGCCTTCAGGCGTGGCGATACAACCCAGCCCCAGCGGGTCGGGCGTGACGTGGCCGTTGGTGGCCAGCTGGCGCATGAGACGGTGCTCCGTGCGGCGCACATCGGTATTGAGGCCCACCGTCTGAATCACCAGGTCGGCGTCCAGCGTTTCGATGGCGCTTCCGTGCGGCGAACGGACGTCCAAACGCAATTTGCCGTCAGCCACCTCCACTGCTTGCAGTCGACCACAGCGGCGATGCAGGCGGCCTGCGCTTTCCAGCTTTCGCAGCGACATCATTACCTGCGGCGGCATGCGATGACGCACGCGTTCCCAGGCCCAGCGCGCATGACGCAGGAAACGAGAGCGCTCCACTTCCGGCAGCAGTGCCCATAGCGAAGGTGTGTGCGGACGCAGGCTGTCGATCACCGTGCGCCAGTCGCTGCTCTGTGCGATTGTTTCGCGCAGCAGGCGGATCCAGGTGCGGATGTCCGGTGCTTCGCGCATCGACTCGATCAGCTCACTGCTGTCATCGGCGGGTGCCGAAGCGGTTTCCAGGTGCGGCTCGGGTAGCAGGCCATGGCGGGAAATCGCTTCGAACGTGGCATTCGGCCACTGGGCCGATAGTTCCAGCAGCACATCGACCGCGGTAAGCCCGAGGCCGATCAGCACGACCTTGCGCCGGCGCGCGTCAGGCTTCAATGCGGCGAGGAAACTCCACGGCTCGGTGACATACATGCCGCTGTCGAGCGCCGCCTCGCTGACACCGCTGAGCGGCAGCGGGGGAAGCGACCCGACCGCGAGCACGGCTGCGTCGACACGGGTGTTGTCTTCGCCCTGAATTATGGTGACGCCGTCGTTCTCCGGTACGACGGCATCCACTGCGAACGGGAGCACTCGCACGTCATGTCCCGCGTTGCGGGCATGTTCGAGTGCACGCGCAATTTCCGCTTCCAGATAGTCGCCGTACAGGCGACGAGGCAGAAAATCCGTGCCGGCGATGCTGTTGTCGCCACGCTGGGCAAAATCCAGAAACCCCTGTGGCTTCGCGGCAAACATGCTCATCGACGCGGCGCGTACATTCAGCAGGTGCTTGTCCGAACGCGTGCCGTAAGCGACGCCGCGCGGCGACGTGCTGCCACCGGTATACCAGTCCAGATGCAACGGCTGCGGCGGCTGGCGTTCCAGCAGCTCGCTTAGCAGCGCTGCCGCTGCAGCACCGCCGCCGATGATGGCGACCCGTCGATACATGCCACTCCCTTAAATGATTGCTTTGTACGGCTCAGGCGTACAGGCGGCCAGCAATGGCGCTGCGCTGCTGTCTTACGAGCCATTGGCCGGGTTCCCCGACTTCTTCGTATGTCAGGTACTGTGCCAGATTGCCACCGTATACGTGAAGCGTCAGCGCCGTTTCGTGCCGTGAAAGGTTGCGGCAGCGGTGTGCGTAGCGGTCATCGGCGTCAAACCAGCTGGCATCGCCAGGGCCCAGCCAGTCGCGGCCCATCCGGCGCAGGATCTTTCCCTGCGCGTCACGATCCCAAGATTCCACCTCAAGGGCGCCGTGCAACGCCATTTCCAGGCCCCACAGGCCTGCATGATCGTGGATGGGCATGGCGTAGTTGGCGGGCCATGCCATCACCAGCACGCTGAGGTCCGGCTTGCCGCGCTGCGCAACCAGCCAGCGTTCGAAACCCTTGTTTCGCGTGCGCAAATCGGCGAGATCGCCGTTCAGCGACAGCCTGTTCTGGTGCACCATCCGGCTCAGTTCCCTTGCCATGGAAGCAAGGTCCGGATGCTCACCCACACCGAAATCAAACGCGATATCACGCAGTGCCTTGAGGTGTTGCATGTGTTTGGCCATGCGATGTAACCCGACGGGAACCGGGCCGCAGTGGATCATGCGCGTCGTTAAAGTCCCGTAAGCCAGAGCAGTGAAAGAGACACGCTGGCGGTATGACTTTCGCGACATGCGCAGCAGGTGGCAAAAGCGCACGATTCTGTGTGAGAAGGCCTTGAAATGCGCGGCCGTCGCCTGCATGACGACGATGCACAATGGTCACCGGATTCCATCTGCCGGGAGGAGAAACGTCATGATCGCAATGAGCGTGCTCTTGATGCTGTTCGTAGGTGTATGGCTGGCAATCGCCTTCATCGGTGTGGTGTTCAAGCTGACCTTCGCGTTGATAGGCGGCTTGTTCCACATCATTGGTGCCGTGCTCGGTCTTCTGTTTGGTGGACTGGCGTTGCTGATCGTCGCGCCGATCGTGGCGGTGGCGTTGTTGCCGCTCTGTTTGCCGGTGATCCTGCTGGCGGTGGTGGTATGGGCGATCGTGCGTGCTTCGCGTCGATCCGCTGCGCCGGCTCCGGTTACGACGCGCTGATGACTTGTTTGCCGCGGAAGGGCCCGGTCTGACACTGGATGCAGGCCGGGCCTTCCCTCGCGGTTTGCATGAAGCAATGACGCGATGCGCTGCGGCTGCTCAGAGCTGATTGACGTTGAAGCTCACCGGCACGCGGGCCCAGGCGCGTACGGCTTGTCCGTTCACCATCGCCGGCTGGAATTTCCAGCCCTGCATCACCTGCTCGCTGGCACTGTGATCAAGCAAGGCATAACCACTGCTCTGTTCGACGGTGACTTGTTGCGGCACACCTTTTTCGTCCACCAGCACCCGGAGCAACACAGTGCCTTGCATACGCGTGCGCAGGGCTTGAGGTGGATATTTCAGCGGGACGGCGCGATAGGCCAGAGTCGCTTCCACTGGCCCAGCAACCGTAGCGGACGCAGGTTCATGGGTAGCGGCCGCCGGACTTGGCGCAACAGCCGGCAGCGCGTTGTTGTTTTCTTCGTTGATGTTGTCGATCGGCGGCGATAGCGGTTGCGGCTGCACGTATGGCTGCGGAACGGGCTTGGGCTGCACGATCGGCTTGAGCTCGATCGGCGGTGGTACCACGGC
Organism: Dyella sp. OK584; assembly: GCF_057787755.1. NCBI lineage: Bacteria > Pseudomonadati > Pseudomonadota > Gammaproteobacteria > Lysobacterales > Rhodanobacteraceae > Dyella > Dyella sp. OK584. Next base: position 372,248 of record NZ_CM173542.1, on the reverse strand, counting down.
CTTTGGCGGTGGCGGAATGAAATGGACTTCTGTCTGGGTGAGACGTTGCACTTGCTCGGCCCATTGTGGGGCCATTGGACGCAGGGCGACCAGCAAGGCCACCAGGTTGAGGGCAATGGCCACGCTCAGCGCCGCGATGCGGGTACTGTCGGGATGGGCATGACGGGGTACGGCCAGGCTTGCGGACGACATAAGCGACCTCCTGACGTTTCGATGTTGGATGGGCACCCGTCACGCCGCGTGGGGACGCGGTGGGGATCGTGCGGATGCGAAACCAGCCTATGCCTGTCGAAAGCGCTTGCACAAGTAGCCGTATGGAAGGCTATTCTGTGCGAAGTACCCGCCTTGCCGGAAAACCGGCTTTTTCAGTGCGTCACCAGCATCGGCACGTCGCCGTGCATGAACAGGTGGCGGGTGGTGCCGCCCAGTACCATCTGGGCAAGACGCGAGCGGCTCCAGGCGCCCATCACGATCAGGTCCGCGCCATGGTTGCGCGCGGCATCCAGCACGGCGGGGCCAGCGGCGTGGCTGGGGCCGGCATTGAAGGGTTCGACTCGCGCGCGGACGCCGTGGCGCTGCAGCCAGTCGGTCAAACCGGGTGGCGGCAGCACCGGGAGCATTTCCGCATTCATCTCGCTTCCGTCGATGACCAGCACGTCATCGGCCTTCTGCAGCACCGGCACGGCGGCTGCCAGCGCGAGCGCCGATTCGCGGCTGCCGTTCCACGCGACCAGGACGCTTGTGCCGATGGTGGCGACGGGCGAAACGTCCGGCACCACCAGCACGGGCCGCCCGCTGGCGAACACGCTGCGGGAAACGGAGCCGAAGCCCACCGGCGCGTCGCTGTGCTGCTGGCTGCGTTCCATCACCAGCAGGTCGTAACCCGAGGCTGCCTGGCTGATGGTCTGAACGGTATCGCCCTGGGTTACCCGCCAAGCACCGGTGAGGGACTGGGCAGCCAGTATCTGTTGCCAGGCACCCTCAAGGGCTTGTGCCTCGGCCACTCGTCGTTGGGTTTCCTCCAGCTGAACCGGCACGGCTTCCGGCAGGCTGAATGCCGTAGCGGGCAAGTCCGCCACGTAGAGCGCATCCAGCCGCGCGCCCATACGTCGGGCCAGTGCGATGGCGGCGCGCGGCGCGGCTGCTCCAAAGTCCAGATGGTCCAGATGCAACAGCAGGTCGAAGGCTGACATCACACGATTCTCCCGAGTCCTGGTCCCTGCCCAGCTTAGAGCCTGACGACGATGCCCGTGTAGCCCGGGCGATTCATTGAGAGGGGCTGTCGATCGCTGGATAAAAAAAGCCCCGCACAGGGTGGCGGGGCGGCAAGGCCGGACGTCGGGGGAGAGAGAGGGGACATCCGGTTATGTCATTCTGCGAGCGCCAGGCTTGCTTTGGCGTACATCCAGGGTGAAGGGCGAATTCACGCCGTGGATGGCGCGTGCTTGCCAGAATGGTGCACCCGTCGCGTGGCGGGGCGGTCGGGCCTAACGGGAGAACAGGCATGATGATGTGGAGAAGCTTGGGCGTGACGCTGCTGGCTCTGGCCGGATGGATGGCCACGGCACCGGCGCATGCGGGCGACATCGAGTGCAAGATGAATTTCAACCTGTCCGGCTGGTCGGTGTTCTATCAGACCGCCGAAGGCAGCGGCACCGTCCGTTGCGGCAACGGCCAGACCATGAGCGTGAAGATCCGCGTGAAGGGGGGTGGCCTCACCTTCGGCAAGAACCAGATCGACAACGGCGTGGGCAAGTTCTCCGGTGTGACCAGCATCAGCGAGATCAAGGGTCACTACGCCGACGCCGGTGTGCATGCGGGCGCGGCGAAGTCCGCCGGGGCGCGGGTGATGACCAAGGGCAATGTTTCGTTGGCGCTCAGTGGCACCGGCAAGGGCTGGGACTTGGGTGTGGCCTTTGGCGCTTTCATCATCGAGTAAGAGCCTGGTTCTTATCTCTGCGCGGCCCCGAAAATGGTGGGCGAATCGTGCACGGGTTCTCGCGCGACCGTAGCGCTGTGGCCAGCTTGCTCGCCTCCCGCGGGGTTCCGAACCGCTGCCGCGGTCCGGGTTACTTTTCTCTGCCGGCCAGAGAAAAGTAACCAAAAGAGAGGCCGTTGGGAGCTGGCAGCACGACGTGGGATAGAAGCGTTGGCAGGTTGCCGTGATCGGAGAGGTTGCTGCCCCGGGCGAGACACTGCCGCTACGCCGCAACGCGTCGAAATGGTGAGGACTTAAAACGGGCGCGGCCGAAGGTCTATACGCCTGCCGCAGCCGGACGCGTGGATGACCGCAAAATCCATGCTTTAAGTCCTCAGCGTTGTGGCGCCTCGCGGTGTAGCGGCCATGTCTAACCATGGGCAGCAAGCCATCCGTCCCACAGAATTGTTCAGGCTCGTATCCAGCGGTTCGCTGTGAGCTCTGGAGGCTCTTTCTTTGGGTTACTTTTCTTTGAGCCAGCAAAGAAAAGTGACTCTGCCGCTGGCAGGCGGTCGAAACGCCCGCTGCGTAAGCGGCAGACTGGCGATCAAGCACGATCGTCGCCGTGCGGCCGATCGCCCCGCCACATCTTGGCGTGCACAGCACGGACCGTGAAAGCTATTAAGCAGGCTCCAGATGATGCCAGTGGCGTTTCATGCGACCCATGGCCTTGCATTCAAAGACGAGCCGGCTAATGTGGCAAGGTCCGTACGCATCAGTACGCATCGCTCGATGAGGAATGCCCCATGTCCGCCACCTCCGGCACGGCTCTCCCCCGCTATGCATTCGGCGACGAGCTCGCCAGCTGCGTCATCCACGGTATCGGCATTCTGCTCAGCATCGTAGGGCTGGCCACGTTGGTGGCGTTCTCTGCGCTTCACGGTGATGCGCGCGCGGTGGTGGCCAGTTCGGTATTCGGCGCCACGCTGATCCTCTGTTACACGGCTTCCACGCTTTACCACTCCATTCCAGGCATGCTCGCCAAGCGCGTGCTGCGCACGCTGGATCACATCGCGATTTTCCTGCTGATTGCCGGCACCTATACGCCGTTCACCCTGATCGCGCTGCCGGGCGCCTGGGGCTGGAGCCTGTTTGGCACGATATGGGCGCTGGCGCTGATGGGTAGCGCGCTGGAGCTGGGCTTGCTCAAGAAGTACCGCAAGCTCGCCGTGTTGCTGTACGTGGCGATGGGCTGGGTGGGCATGATCGCGTTCAAGCCGCTCTCGGAACATCTGCAGACGGGTGGCATGGTGCTGCTGATTGCCGGTGGCGTGACCTACACGTTGGGTGTGCCGTTCTATCTGTGGCGCAGGCTGCCTTATCACCATTCGGTGTGGCATTTCTTCGTGCTGGCTGGCAGCGTGCTGCACTATCTGGCCGTGTTGCTTTATGTGATTCCTGACGCGCCGGTGTGAATCCCGAACTCGAGGCTATGCGCCGTGATCTCGAGGATGCCGCCACGCATCTGGGGCGTCCGCACGATCTGCGTTTCAAGCCGATGTTCGGTGGGCTAATGGCCTACTTCGACGAGAAACCCTGCGCCTGGCTCTCGGCGCAAGGACTGGCCTTGAAGGTCGCTGCCACCGACCAGGACGCGCTGCTCGCGTATGAGGGCGCTGTGCGTTTTCGGCACAAGCCAAGTGTTCCGCCAAGCCGCGGCTACATCATCGTGCCGCCCCTGCTTTGTCGCGACACCGCACAGCTGGCCGAGTGGCTGGCACGCAGCGCGCAAGCGATATCGACGTCCAAAAAGAAAGGGCCGCGCCCGAAGACGCGGCCCTGAGATAGCCCGCGGGACATCACTGTCCCGCGGTTTCGATCACTTCTTCTTCTGCGACGGAATGAACTGCGTGCGCACTGCCTCTGCGAGCTGTTCCGGCGGCAGCAGGCCCTGGCCAATCACAAAGTCGTTGAAGGCCTGGCGGTTGAAGTTCTTGCCCAGCGCCAGCTCGGTGTTCAGGCGCGTCTGTTGCAGGCGCATATAGCCGTAGAAATACGCGGTGGCCTGGCCCGGGCTGTTGAACGTATAGCGGTCCAGCTCTTGTTGCGTCATCGCCTCGGACAGACCCACGTCGTCGTGCAGCACGTCGTGAGCACGCTCCTTGGTGATCAGGCCGAGATTGAGCATCGGGTCGAGGTAGGCGCGGGCGGCACGCTGCAGGCGGGCCTGCAAGGCAACGAACTGACCTGACGGCGGCTCATACGGCAGCATTTCCGATTCGGCATACAGTGCCCAGCCTTCCACGTTGACGCTGTTGAAGGCGAACAGGCTGCGAGCTAGCGACACGCCGCGTTCCACCATGGCCGCGAACTGCAGCTCATGGCCTGGGCGACCTTCGTGCGAGGTGAGCGTCCACGCGGCGGCCTTATAGGTGAAGTCGTCGTACGAGTCCGACTTGCCACCAGTCGGATTGCCCATGGTCAGCACGAAGGTGCCCTGTTCACCGTGGTTATTGATGAACGGCGGCGGGTCCATGTGCGGCGCAGGCACGGCCGCGGTTTCGGCCTCGGAGGCCAGTCGCATCTGCATCTTGCGCTGCGGCAACGTGATGATGTGTTCGCGACGGATGGTGTCCTCGATCTTGCCGATGATCTCGTGATACCACGGCACCACGTCGTCCTTGCCCAACTGCTGCTTCTTGAGGGCCTTGAGCACGTCGCGGTAGTCGGTGGCCTGGATGCCTTCTTCCTTGGCCACCACCGGCGCCATCATCTGCATCATCGAACGCAGCTCGACGAATTCCAGCTGCGCCTGCTTGATCAGCTCTTCTGGCGGAATGTCGATGCCGACCTGCTTGAGGTTGTAGGCATACAGCGGCTCGGGCAGGCGGAAGTCGTTGCGCTGGCGCGGCACGATGGTGGAACGGACCCAGCCGTCATAGTCCTTGAGCTGGCTGTCCAGGGCATCGAGTGCGGCTTTGCCGTCAGCATCGTCGAGCTTGTACTTGGCGAACAGCTGGCGGATGCCCTGCGCGTAACGCTGGGTGTTGGACAGCTTCTGCTCGACCTCGTTCTTGTACGGGCCGATCAGTTCCTTCTCGCTGGCGCGTGCCGCGGTCTGCGCCTTGGCCAGCTCGATGATCGGCGTGCAACCCGGCGCCTTGCCGACATAGCACTCCAGGCGCTTGACGGCGGACGGGCGGCGCTTGGCATCGACGTCGTCCTTCAGCAGGGCAAACTCGCCCTGGAAGATGGTCTGGCCCACGTCCACATACGGCAGCATGTACTTGTGGTTGAGATCGATGCCTTCGACCTGCTGGTCGACGGCCTTGATCATGATCTGCAGATCCTGGCGGACGTTCTCGTCCTTCTCGCTGGCCAGCATTTTCTCGAGCTTGGCCTTGGCATCCACCATGGCGGCGCGTGTGCGCGCGTCCACGTCAGGTTTGAGGTCGATCACTTTGTCGTCGTAGCCGGGCACGCCGATCTGCGATGCGAACTCGGGATTGAAACGGGCCAGCACGTCGAGCAGCACCTTGGCGTCGGTGTTGCTGCGCTCGATCCAGGTGGGCGTCTTGGTTTCGGCATGAGCCGACCCGGCGGCGACGAGCGAAACCGCCAGTGCAAGGGCAAGGCGTTTGGACATGGAGTTTTCCCCGATGAGTGGTCCGGCGAGCCTATCGGGCCGGGCGGGGCCGGCGCCATGTGCCGAAGGTCGCGGGGTTCACCCGATCAGCCAGGCAAAGCCGAACAGGCCGATCATCACGAAGGAAAGCACCAGCTTCACCAGCGTGCCGAACAGCAGCCCAAGCCAGGTGGCTGCGCCCACATGCGCCGAGCGCAGGACGCTGGTGCCTGAGGCCAGCTCCCCCAGCAGTGCGCCCACGAATGGCCCCAGCAGCAGGCCGGCAATGCCGAAGAACATGCCAACGACCGTGCCCAAGCCAGCGCCCCACATGGCCTGCCGGCTGGCGCCCAGGTGCTTGGCACCCAATGAGCCGGCAACGAAATCGACGATCACGCCCAGCGCGCCCAGCACGCCAATGAGCACCAGCCACCACAGGCCCACATGCCGGTACTGGTCCACCGCAGCGGCCAGCCATATGCCACCGAAGATCATCGGAATGCCGGGCAGGGCGGGCAGGATGTTGCCGGCCAGGCCCGCCACCATCAGCACGGTAGCGAGCACGTACAGCGCGATCTCCAGCATGAGTCTCTCCCAGGTGGTTCGTGGTTGCTGGTCGGCGTTTGCACGGCGCTTCGATGACGGATCGGCCACAATAGGCATCGACACGACACGACACGACACGGCGGGCGAGTGTACGCCGGCCGACAGAATCCGGATGAACCGTGAACGCTACGCGCGACACCTTGCTCAAGGCCGACGAACTCGGTTGCATCGAAATGACCGAACGCGACGGCGTAACCGTGATACGCCGCGATATCGCTGCCGCTCGCTGGTGGGCACGCTCTTTTGCGCGAAACGCCGCTGCGCGTGAGGCGCGTGCATTGGCCAAGCTCCATGGCATTGATGGCGTGCCGGCCCTGCTCGGCTGGAACGGTCGCGAACTGCTGCGCGGTTACATCGCCGGCGCACCGATGCAGCATGCGCAGCCGCGTGATCGTGCCTACTACCGGGACGCGCTGCGTCTGCTTGCGCGCCTGCATCGCCGCGGCATCGTGCACAACGATCTGGCCAAGGAACCGAACTGGTTGGTGCGCACCGATGGAAGTCCCGCGTTGGTGGATTTCCAGATCGCGTGGACGCGTGGTCGTCGCGGCGCGCTGTTTCGCCTGCTTGCGCGCGAGGACGTGCGTCATCTGCTCAAGCACAAGCGCACCTATTGTCCTGACGCACTGAGTGCGCGCCAACGCGCCATTCTCGACACGCCTGCGCCGCACGCGCGGCTGTGGCGTGCCACCGGCAAGCGCTTGTACAAGTTCATTGCGCGACGCATCTTCGGCTATTGGGACAACGAAGGGCGGGGGCGCATCCGCGACTGAGCAGCTCCTCTGTAGGAGCGCACCCAGTGCGCGACCGCGGAGCGACATCGTCATCGCTCTGTTGGCTTGTCGTGCACTGGGTGCGCTCCTACAAAGAGCGGTCAGGCACGGCCTCCGCGCCGAAACGTTCCAGCAGAAATTCGATCATGCTTCGTAGCTTCGCTGTGGGACGACGATCGGATGCGTAGAGCAGGTTCATCGGCGTTGCCGGCGGTGCCCAGCCCGGCAGCACGTGCACCAGCCGTCCCACGGCCAGGTCGTCCGCCAGCAACACTTCCGGCTGCAGCACGATGCCGGCGTCATGCAATGCGGCAATACGCAGTGCATCGCCATGGTCCACTGCGAGCCGGCCCTGTACAGGCACATCGCATTCATTGCCGTCGGGCCCAAGCAGCCTCCACTGGTCGCGGTGCCGCCAGTTCGACAGGCCGAGGCACACGTGAGCAGCGAGATCCTCCGGCCTTAGCGGCATGCCTCGGCGCGCCAGATACGCCGGCGAGGCGGCAAGCATCATGCGGTAAGGCAGCAATGGTCGCGCCACGAGTTGCGTATCGTTGATGGCACCGATGCGTATGGCTAGCTCGTAACCTTCATCAACGACATCGATCACGCGGTTGTCCAGCGTCAGTTCGACGCTCACCTCGGAATAGCGCTGCAGGTATTCGGTGATGGCCGGGGTAAGACGGCGGCTGCCGAAGCTCATGGGCGCCGTGATTCGCAACCGCCCACGTGGCGTCGCCTGCAGCTCCGATGCGCTGCGCTCGGCCAGTTCCACGTCGGCCAATACCTGCTTGCAGCGCTCGTAGTAGAGCCGGCCAACTTCGGTGAGCTGTTGTCGGCGCGTAGTGCGATGGAGCAGGCGCGCGCCGAGGCGTTGCTCGATCGAACGGATGTGCTTGCCCGCCATGGTCGGCGATACCCCGCTGGCCTCGGCCGCCGCAGCGAAGCTGCCGCTGTCCACCACGCGCACAAACATCGTCATGCTCGCCAGCATATCCATAATTAAAAACCCATAGGTTTCGAATGGGTCAAATCATTGCATGTTTATCGCTGGCGGGTGTCGGCTGGACACTGTGTGTTCGGGCGGCCCGTATCGGGTTGCCTTCCATGAGGCCATGACGATGCGGATCCTTCTTGTAGGTGCCAGCGGCACGGTTGGTCGGTCAGTGGCAGATGCACTGGCACCGCACCATGAGCTCATCCGTGCTGGCCGTCATTCCGGTGACGTGCGCGTCGATCTGACCGACGTGGCCAGCGTGGAGCGCATGTACGAGGCCGCCGGCGAACTTGATGCGGTCATCACGACCGCGGGCCATGTGCATTTCGGCGAGCTGTCCGAAACCACGCCCGCGCAGTTCAACATAGGGCTGCAGGACAAGCTCATGGGGCAGGTCAACGTGGTGCTGGCCGGCATCAGGCGCTTGCGTGATGGTGGTTCGTTCACGCTCACCAGCGGCATCACCGCGGCCGAGCCGATCCGCCTGGGTGCAAACGCCACAACGGTGAATGCTGCGATTGAAGGTTTCGTGCGCTCTGCCGCCACCGAGTTGCCGCGCGGCCTGCGCATCAATGCGGTAAGCGCCACGTTGCTTACCGAATCGCTGGAAGCCTTCGGCCCGTATTTCCCCGGTTTCGAGGCAGTGCCGGGTTCGCGCGTGGGACAGGTGTATCGCCGCAGTGTGGAAGGCGTGGGTACGGGGCGCGTGTACACCATCTGGCAGTAAACCCAGCGATCTCCTGTAGGAGCGCACCCAGTGCGCGACCAGCCGATGGAGCAGTGACGCGGCGGCGTTTGATCGTGCGATGACCGGACACGCGGATACATCTTCGCGCTGCGGTCGCGCACTGGGTGCTCTCCTACAAAGAGAGGATTCGTTACTTCTCGACGAATGCGCGCTCGATGACGTAGTCACCCGGCTCGCGCGTGCGCGGCGATACCTGGAAGCCACGGCCATCCAACAGACCGCAGGTGTCGTCGAGCATCGACGGACTGCCGCACAGCATGACGCGATCGATGGCAGGATCCAGCGGCGGCAACCCGATGGCCTCGCTCATCACGCCATCGACGATGGCGTCGGTGACGCGGCCACGATGGCGGAACGGCTCGCGCGTCACCGTGGGGTAATAGATGAGCTTCTCGCGCACCAGTTCGCCCAGGTATTCGTGCTGCGGCAACTCGTGTTCCAGGTAGTGCGCGTAAGCGAGGTCGTTGACGTTGCGCACGCCATGCGCGAGCACGATCTTCTCGTAGCGCTCATAGGTTTCCGGATCGCGCGCCAGGCTAAGGAAAGGCGCCAGGCCCGTACCCGTGCCCAGCAGATACAGATGCTTGCCGGGCTTGAGGTCGTTGAGCACCAGCGTGCCAGTGGGCTTGCGGCTGACGATCAGCGGATCGCCGGGTTTCAAGTGCTGCAGGCGGGAGGTCAGCGGCCCGTTGGGCACCTTGATGCTGAAAAACTCCAGGTGCTCTTCGTAGTTGGCGCTGGCGATCGAATACGCACGCATCAGCGGACGGCCGTCCACTTCCAGGCCGATCATCACGAACTGCCCGCTATCGAAGCGGAAGCCCGGATCGCGCGTGGTGCGGAAGCTGAAGAGACTGTCGTTCCAGTGGTGCACGTCGATCACGTGCTCCGTCGCCAATGCCACCATTGCCGGTTACCGTTCTAGGGAAAAGGGAGCTGCGGGCAGGGCGCCGGCCGCAAAGCCGATGCTGGACTCGTGTGGGGAAGGCGAAGGCCGCTGCGCCTGACGAGTGCTGCCGTAGGTGCAGCCGAGGCGCGCATTATGCCATTGCCGCGCCAAGCGATCATGGTGCCATGTATGCGGAAGCGATGCCCCGGAGCCAGGGCCAAAGTGATGCCGGACAAGGCCTGGCGCCGGGTGCCGCCCAAGTTGGCACACGAGACTTGCCGCGTGGCACAGGCCACTGCGGCATCGTGACGCGAGCTGCGCCGTAGGCTATGGCAATCCCGGGTTCCGGCCGCCTGGCCGTGCCCTCCGATGCCAGCAAGTACAATAGGCCGCATGCCCGCCCCAGCCTTAGCCACTACTGCGCCGCTCCAGAAGGACGATTGGCGCCTCACCGTCGCGCCCATGATGGATTGGACCGACCGTCATTGCCGGTATTTCCACCGGCTGCTGTCGCCGCATGCGCGCCTGTATACCGAGATGGTGACCAGCGCTGCGCTGGTCCGCGGCAAGCAGCTGCGTCTGCTGGAACACAGCCAGCAGGAACACCCCGTAGCACTGCAGCTGGGTGGCAGCGAGCCCCAAGAGCTGGCGGTGGCGGCGCGCTACGGCATGGACGCGGGCTATGACGAGATCAATCTCAACGTAGGCTGCCCTTCCGATCGCGTGCAATCGGGCCGCTTCGGCGCCTGCCTGATGCGCGAGCCGGCGTTGGTCGGCGATTGCGTGAAGGCCATGCGCGATGCGGTGGACGTACCGGTGACCGTGAAGTGCCGCATCGGTGTGGATGACCAGGATGACTACGCCGATCTGCAGCACTTCACTGAAACCATGCTCGGCGCTGGCGTCGAAATACTGGTGGTGCACGCGCGCAAAGCCTGGCTGCAGGGGCTCAGTCCCAAAGAGAATCGCGAGATCCCGCCACTCGACTACGAACGCGTGTACCGCCTCAAGCGCGAGTTCCCGCAGCTCATCGTGGTGATCAACGGAGGCATCACGACGGTGGGTGAGGTGCAGGCGCACCTCGCACAGGTCGATGGCGTGATGCTGGGTCGCGCGGCCTATCACGACCCGTATGTATTGGCACAGGTCGAAGCCGCGCTCTACGGTGAGCCCCTGCCCATGCGGGAGGACGTCCTGCTGCGCATGCGTCCCTACGTTGAGGCTGAGCTGGCGCGGGGGACTGCGCTCAAGCACATCAGCCGCCACCTGCTGGGTCTCTATCAGGGGGAACCGGGTGCGCGTGGCTTCCGCCGACGCTTGAGCGAGGGTTCGCACCTGCCCGGCGCGGGCTGGGCGCTGCTTGAGCAGGCCATGACCCAGCCGCGTGTCGCGGCGTGACGGCGTTAGCTCGTCCGGTCAATATTCAGCCCCGGTTTCATAGTCTGAACGACGATGCGTTCTGTTCCGCAGGCGGTAAGGGTTTGATTAACGAAATGAAAACAATCCTGCGTCCTCTGGTATGGCTGCTGACATTGTCGGTAGGCATGGCAGCACATGCGGCGCAGACCACCGAACCGGCCATGTCGCTGGAGCAGGCGGTAGCCCAGGTGCAGCAGGAGACTGGCGGCAAGGTGCTGTCGGCCAGTACCGTGCGGCGTGGGCGCAGTTCCTTCGAGCACCGGGTGAAGGTGCTTACGCCCACGGGACATGTGCGTGTGGTGACCGTGACCACGGAGGCCAGCAAGGGGCCGGCTTCCGCCGATTCGACCAAGAACCCGTCTTCGGACGGCGAGAGCAACAAGGAGAAACACTGATGCGCATCCTTTTGGTTGAGGACGAGGCGCCGCTGCGCGAAACGCTCGCCGCCCGCTTGAAGCGCGATGGTTTTGCCGTCGATGCGGCTCAGGACGGTGAGGAAGGCATGTACCTGGGTCGCGAAGTGCCGTTCGACCTGGCCATCATTGACCTTGGTTTGCCCAGGATGTCGGGCATGGACCTGATCAAGTCGCTGCGCGAAGCGGGTCAGCGGTACCCCATCCTGATCCTCACCGCCCGCGGCGGCTGGCAGGACAAGGTCGAAGGCCTCAAGCACGGCGCCGACGACTACCTGGTCAAGCCATTCCACGTGGAAGAACTGCTGGCGCGCATCAACGCGCTGGTGCGCCGTGCCAGTGGCTGGTCCAAGCCGGTATTGGCCTGCGGCCCGATCAAGCTGGACACCACCGCGCAGACAGTCGTGGTGGAAGGCAAGCCGGTGGACCTGACCAGCTACGAGTACAAAGTGCTCGAATACCTGATGCTGCACGCGGGTGAACTGGTCTCCAAGGCCGACCTCACCGAGCACATCTATCAGCAGGATTTCGATCGCGATTCCAATGTGCTGGAGGTCTTCATCGGCCGTCTGCGCAGGAAGCTCGACCCGGAAGGCAACCTCAAGCCCATCGAGACGGTACGTGGACGCGGATACCGCTTTGCCATCCCTCGCAGCGAAAGCGACGACGAATGATCCGCCTCCCCCGCGCCGCCCGTTCTCGCTGGCGGCGCGCGCGGCGCTGGCCACCGGCTTTGTGCTGGCGGCCTTCCTTGGCGTGGTCGGCCTTACCCTAACGCGCACTGCCTCAGACAGCGCGCTGAAGGGGCTGCAGGATCGTCTGCAAAATTTCGTGGTGGCTTATCTGGCCGGCACCGAAGTTGGGCGTTCCGGCAAGGTGCTGTTGCCTGATACTCCGCCCGACCCCAGCTTCTCGCGCCCGGGTTCCGGTCTTTATGCGGTCGCCATTGGCGACAACGGCTTCAAATGGGAGTCGCCTTCCGCCATCGGGCGCGATTTTGCTTTCCTGCATCCGTTACCGCCGGGCGAAGGTCAGTTTGTCGGCCCCGTCGATACGCGCATGGGCCGGCTTTACTACTACATCTATGGCGTGGCGCTGGACACGTCCGAGAAGAAATCGGTGCATCTCACCTTCATGGTGGCGCAGACCGAGGATCAGCTCGAAGGTCGCAATGCGGTGTTCCGGCGCAGCTTGATTTTCTGGCTGGCGTCGCTCGGTGTGATGCTGATCCTGCTGCAGATGTTGTTGCTGCGCTGGAGCCTCACGCCGCTGCGCAAGGTGGCCAATGAGATGTCACGCGTGGAGCGCGGCGATCGCGAGCATCTGGGCGACCAATACCCGGCTGAGCTCACGGGTCTCACCGAGCGCATCAACGCCTTCATCCACAGCGAGCGCGAACAGCGCGTGCGCACGCGCAATACGCTGGCCGATCTCGCGCACAGTCTGAAAACGCCGTTGGCCGTGGTTCGCTCCGGTTTGGAAACCATGAGTGGTGAATCGGGCCTGCGCGACCAAGTGCTGGATCAGGTACGCAAAATGGACGAGCTGGTGGCCTATCAGCTGGCGCGTGCGGCCACGTCGGGCCGGCAGACGTTTGCCACGACAGCCATTCCCATTGCCGGGCACGCCGAAGACCTGGTACAGAGTCTGGAAAAGGTCTATGCCGCCAAGAACGTGTTGTGCGAATTCGATATCGACGACAACGCGGCCTTTTACGGCGAACAGGGCGATTTGCTGGAACTGATGGGCAATCTGCTCGAGAACGCCTTCAAGTGGGCGCGCCATCGCGTGTTGCTGGTGGTGAAGATGCGTCCCGTCGCAGGTCGCCAACGTCCCGGGCTGTGGCTGAGCGTGGAAGACGATGGCCCCGGCATCGACGACGACAAGATCGAGAGCGTGCTGCAGCGTGGTGTACGCGGCGACGAGCGGGTGCAGGGCCACGGCATCGGCTTGTCGATCGTGCAGGACATCATTCGCGCATACGGTGGTGAGCTGACCGTCGATCGTTCGCCGGAATTCAACGGCGCGCGCTTCAGCGTGAAGTTCCCGCCGGGATAACAGCTCGGCGCTTGGTCGTTACATCGGTGCCGACGATGGCCCGTAATAAGCGTCAAGCAAGTCGGCTATCGTTGCGTCGGCGCGTCGCAGCACTGCAGGCTGCGACCAGTGCAGTTCGCTGACCACCGCGAAGAATTCGTCCGCGCTTTCTGCAGCATAGGGATCGATCAGCGTGTCGCGCTCGCGCGCCACGTCGTTGGAAAGATGATCGAACGCGCGTTGGAACGCCACGATCCAGTGGCGCCGAGGGATATGTGGCGGCAACGGCGGTACGCCGTCGGGCGGGCCGTCGAGCATGTCCAACTTGTGCGCGATTTCGTGCACGACCACGTTGAAGCCGTCCCACGGCTGCTCCAGATCGAGCTGCACATCAGCCAGCGACAGCACCAGCGGCCCGTGCTCCCAGGCTTCGCCGATGAGTACATCCTCGCTTTCGGTGATCACGCCACTTCGATCATCGTGATGGCTGCGGCGTACCTTGAACTCGCCTGGATACACCAGAATCTCGCGCCAGCCGCGCAGCGCGCGCGGACCCTGCTGCAGCACGGGCAGGCAGGCCTGCATGGCAATCAGGGTACGCAGATGTTCGGTCAACTCCGCGCCAGCAAGCGCGTGGAAACGCTTGCGCGCCAGGAACACCGCCACCAGTTGCCGTAATTCATTCTGGCGAACAGCATCCAGCCGCCTCGCCAACGGACAGGCAGCCAAGGCGTCACACCAAAGCGGAGCAGAGAGCGGAGGAGGGGTCAGATAGGCGCGAGCGCGCCGCCACCAGGAATCCGGCACGGGCCGATAGCTTTACTGGATAGAGCCGGGCAACAACGACTGCCAGCCAAGATTGGCGTGCCGGCTGCGGGCGCGAGCGGCTGGGGTGGTACCCGGACAGTTATCGCTGCTGGAAGAGCTGGCAGGGTTGGAAGGCGATGCGCCCTCACGCGACAAGCCCAGGGCATCGCCACCGCTGGTGCTGCTGCCGGCGCCGTCGTGGCTGCTCGCGCTGCTGTCCAGCCCATGCTGCATCGAGGTCATATCCTGGCCGTCCGCGTCCATGGCCGATGCAGCACCAATGCCGCCGACACACAGTACACAGCCAATCAAGATCTTCCCGACAGCCATGGCGGCTCAACCCCTTGATCCGCAATCCGAGATCCCGATGCTGGCAGAAATGGACGGTCGATACCAGTGCCCCGCAAGTGATGCGCAAGGCTGCGCGAGTCCCAAAAGTCATGGGACTCACCGGCCTGTGGGGCCGTCGCACGGCAGGCTAGAATCTCTGAATGCTTCGGCCCTTCCTCTCCTTGTCCGACATCTCGACCGGTGACCACAATCGTGGCCTGCCCGGTATGGGCGCGCGGTAATGCAGGCGCAGGAATTGCTCATGGCTCTGGCCGATGGCGGGACGGTTTCCGGCGCCCAACTCGCGGAGCATGCAGGGGTTACCCGGGCGGCCATCTGGAAGCAGGTGGAAGCCCTGCGCGCTCGTGGCGTGCCGGTGCAGTCCCGTGGCACGGCGGGATATCGGTTGCCATGGCCGCTGCAGCTGCTGACCCTGCCAGCGATCAGGGCAGCGCTTCCGGCTACGGTGCACAAACAGGTAGGCGAGCTGGAGCTGCATTGGGAGATCGACTCGACCTCCAGTGAGATCCAGCGCCGGGCGGCCACTCTGCCCGACCTCAGCGTGATCCTTGCCGAGATGCAAAGCGCGGGCAGGGGCCGGCGCGGCCGCAGCTGGCTGTCGCCGCCGGGTCTGAATATCTATCTGTCCTGCCTGAAGCGGTTCGACGCCGGCTTTGCCTCGCTGTCGGGGCTGTCGCTGGCGGTGGGCGTGATCGTGATGCGCACGCTGACGACGCTGGGCATCGGCGGTGCGGGCTTGAAGTGGCCCAACGATGTGCTCAGCGAAAGTGGCAAGTTGGCCGGGATCCTGGTTGAACTCGGCGGCGAGTACCAAGGCCCCTGCGCGGCCATCATCGGTGTGGGGCTCAACGTGCGACTTACGCCGGCCCTGCACGAGCAGGCCGGGCAGCCGGTGAGCGATCTCGCCTCGCTTGTCGGTGGCCAGGCGCCGGATCGCAACCAGGTGGCGGCAGCCCTGATCGTTGCGCTGGCTGAGGGCCTGAATCAGTTCGAGCGCGAAGGTTTCTCCGCGTTCGTCGACGAATATGCCCGTTACGACCTGCTGCGCGGCAAGGCGTTGCACGTACAGGGCGCGCTTGGCTTGATGGATGGCGTGGGCGCTGGTGTGGATGCACGAGGCGCGCTGCTGCTTGAGACCCGCGAAGGCCTGCGCTCCATCGACAGCGCCGATGTCACGGTGCGCCGCGCATGAGGCTGCTGCTGGACCTCGGTAATACGCGTCTGAAATGGGCGCTGCGCGATGGCGTCAGCTGGCACGCGCAGGGCGCGGTGGGCTGGAACGAAGATGTCGTGCTGGCTCTGCACGATGCCTGGCGCAGACTGCCCGTACCGCACGATGTGTTCGGCGCCTCCGTGGTCGATGGCGGACGCGAGACTCAGGTGGCTGCGGTGGTATCGGCCTGTTTCGCCCGCGATACCGAGTGGCTGCGTACGCCGGCTGAGGCCTGTGGCGTGCGCAATGCCTATCCTGAGCCGGCACGACTGGGCGTGGACCGCTTTCTCGCCATGGTGGCCGCGCGCGCCGAAGGGCTCGCGCCGTGCGTACTGGCTGGCGTAGGCACCGCGCTGACCCTCGACGCGTTGACCGCCGATGGCCAACACCTCGGCGGATTGATCGCGCCCGGGCCGCAACTGATGCAGCAGTCGCTGCTGGGTGCCACGACCCGCGTGCAGATGGAACGGCCAGGCAAGGTGCTTGAGGCGGCAGACAACACGCCTGACGCGGTGGCATCGGGCTGCTGGCAGGCCGCGGCGGCATTGATCGAACGCTTCCTGGCACACATGTCGCCCGCGCTGGGTGGCGCCCCCTTGCTGATACTTGGTGGCGGCGATGCCGAGGCGTTGCTGTCGCTGGTCGCGGTGCCGGCACGACTGAACCCGGACAGCGTGCTGCGCGGTTTGGCCGTGTGGTCGGACGCACACTCCCCTCTGGCGCCGGCTCTCTAAAATGCCGGCTCCTGTCGTTTGCATGACGGATCGATGATGTTCCTGCGCCTGCTTTTCGTACTGTTGATTGCACTCAATATCGCTGTGGGCGCATGGCTGCTGCTCGGACAGGACGATGTTCACGGGCGCAGCGCAAGCGATCCTGGCATTCCCGAATTGCGCTTGCTGAGCGAGCGTCCGGTGGTGCCCTCCACCAGCGCGCCCACCCCGGTGCCGTCCGCCTCCGTGGCTTCCGCACCAGCCGCTTCCGCGCCGCCGCCGGCCAGCGCTCCGGCCACGCCGCGCCAAACCACCTATACCTGTATGGCGCTGGGTCCGTTCGCCACGCCGATCGACCTGCGCAACGCACGTAGCGCGCTCAGCAGCCAGGCGGCGCGCATGCGTTCACGTCAGGAGCAGACCACGCAGAGCACCGGCTGGTGGGTCTATCTGCCCGGCGGCGGCACTCGTGACAGGGCGCTGGAACTGGGGCGTCGCCTCAGTGCTGCGAGCGTGGGCGATTACTTCATCGTGAGCGGCGGCGACCAGCCCAACACCATCTCGCTGGGCCTGTTCAAGGATCCGGCCAACGCGCGTCGCCGCCGCGACCAGGTGGCAGCGGCCGGTTTCCAGGCCCAAATGAGCGAGCGCACCGAAAGCGTGCCCGAGTACTGGCTGGACGTGGTGGTAGCTGACAATGGTCATTCCGATTGGCGCAGCCGCGTCCGCGGGGTGGGATCACACAGCACGGGCTGTTTTTGAGCTATCCGCTTTGGCGTCGGCATACGCTGGCCTGCTAGACTTCGGGTCCTTCGCCGGCATAGCTCAGTTGGTAGAGCAACTGATTTGTAATCAGTAGGTCGCGGGTTCGATTCCTGCTGCCGGCACCATAGAGGACATCCCGCATGCGCAACGTGCCTCTGGCCGTTCTTCTGATGCTGGCGGGGGCGAACGCGGCAATGGCAACGGACGCTCCGCTGGATGCCGGGCGGCTGGTGGAGCGCCAGCAGGCCGGACAGGCGCCGTTGCTGCTGGATGTGCGCCACGCCGACGAGTACCGCGACGGGCATATCGCGGGCGCGCTGAACATCCCGATGGAACAACTGGGTAGTCGCGCCAGCGCATTGGGTGTGCCGCGCGATCGCGAGATCGTGGTGTACTGCGTGTCGGGGCGCCGCGCTGCGCATGCGCAGGAGATACTGCAGTCGCTCGGCTACAGCCATGTACGTCTGCTCGATGGCAGCCTCAATGCGTGGCGGCAGCAGGATTTTCCGCTGGTGCAAGAGAGCGCCGGCGCTTCCAGTCATTCACTCTGACAGGTCTTCATGGTCAACAAGTCGCTATCCCTGATCGGCGTTCCCACCGACATCGGTGCGGGTCATCGCGGTGCCTCGATGGGCCCGGAGGCGCTGCGCGTGGCCAATCTCGCCGCCAGGCTGACACGGCGTGGACTGGACGTGCTCGACCGCGGCAACCTGCAAGGGCCGCTCAACCCGTGGTTGCCGCCGCAGGATGGCTATCGCCATCTGCCTGAAGTGATGGCGTGGAACGAGGCGGTGCACGCGGCCATCTATGCGGAGCTGAAGGACGGCCGCCTACCGGTGATGCTGGGTGGCGATCATTGCCTGGCGATCGGTTCCATCAGCGCCGTAGCACGTCACTGCCGCGAACAAGGAAAAAAGCTGCGCGTGCTGTGGCTGGACGCGCATGCCGACTTCAATACGGCCGAGGCCACGCCTTCGGGCAATATCCATGGCATGCCGGTGGCCTGCCTGTGCGGAAAGGGGCCCAAGGTGCTGGTCGAGCTGGGTGGGCACGTGCCCGCCACGACGCCGGACATGTACCGCCAGATCGGCATCCGCTCCGTGGACGAGGGTGAGAAGCGTCTAGTGCGCGAATCGCAGGTGAGCATCTTCGACATGCGCCACATCGACGAAGTCGGTATGAAGCGCACGATGGAAGAAGCGCTGGCCGATGTCGATGAGAACACGCACCTGCACGTCAGCTTCGACGTGGATTTCCTCGACCCGACCATCGCGCCGGGTGTGGGTACCACCGTGCGTGGCGGCCCGAACTATCGCGAAGCGCAGTTGTGCATGGAAATAATTGCCGACACCGGGCGCATCGGCTCGCTTGATATCGTCGAGCTCAACCCGGCTTTCGACAAAAAGAACCAGACCGCAAGGCTTGCCGTGGACCTGGTCGAATCGCTGTTCGGCAAGTCCACCCTGATCCGCTGAACGTCCTTACTACACAAACCTCAAAGAGCGCTCATGAAGACCCGCGTACTCACCGGCATCACCACTACTGGCACGCCGCACCTTGGCAACTACGTCGGTGCAATCCGCCCGGCAGTGGCTGCCAGCCAGCGCGATGACGTCGATGCGTTCTTCTTCATGGCCGACTACCACGCTCTGATCAAGAGCGACGACCCTGCGCGCATCGAGCGTTCGCGCCTGGAAATCGCCGCGACGTGGCTTGCCGCCGGTCTCGATCCGCAAAGAGTCACTTTTTATCGGCAATCGGATATTCCGGAGATTCCGGAACTGACCTGGTTCCTCACCTGCGTCACCGCCAAGGGCCTGCTCAACCGCGCGCATGCGTACAAGGCGGCGGTGGACAAGAACGCCGAGACCGGTGAGGACGCCGATGCTGGCATTACCGCGGGCCTGTACATGTACCCCGTGTTGATGGCGGCCGACATCCTCGCGTTCAACGCGAACAAGGTGCCAGTCGGCCGCGACCAGATCCAGCACATCGAAATGGCGCGCGACATCGCTCAGCGTTTCAACCACATCTATGGCCGCGAGTTTTTCGTGTTGCCCGAAGTCGTGATCGAAGAGCAGGTGGCGACATTGCCGGGCTTGGACGGACGCAAGATGTCCAAGAGCTACGACAACACCATTCCTTTGTTCGCGGGCGGACAGAAGCATCTACGCGAAACGATCATGCGCATCGTGACCGACTCGCGTCTGCCAGGCGAAGCGAAGGATCCGGACAGTTCTTCGCTGTTCACCATCTTCCGCGCGTTTGCCAGCGAGGCGGAGTCCATTGCGTTCCGGCAGGCACTGGTTGACGGCATTGGCTGGGGCGAGGCCAAGCAGGTGTTATTTGAACGTCTCGAAGTGGACGTGGCGCCGATGCGCGAAAGCTATGACGCACTGATGTCGCGGCCTGCGATGATCGAGGAGATTTTGCAGGATGGCGCCAAGAAGGCTCGCGCTCTTGCTGGGCCGAAGGTAGCGGAGCTGCGCGATGCGATCGGCCTGCGTTCGGGCGTGTCGATGGCGCCGCAGGCAAGTGCCGCCAAGGCCGCGCCCAAGGCGGACAAAATGCCGCGCTTCGCCAGTTTCCGCGATACCGATGGTAGCTTCCGTTTCCGCTTGTTCTCCGGCGATGGCGAAGAACTGCTGTTGTCGAAGTCGTTTGCAGACCCCAAGGCTGCCGGTGCCCTGCAGAAACGCATCAAGGAACTGGGCGCCGTGGCCGCCGTCGTGCAGGTGCAGTCGGGTGCGCTCGCCTTGGAGCTGGATGGCGAGCACGTGGCCGCCACGCCCGCTTACGAGGGCGAGCAGGCACGTGACGAAGCGCTGGCTCGTCTGCGTGGGGCACTGGATCAGCTCGCTGCACAGGAATGAATGCGGTGAGCATTAGCGTTAATGGAGTGATCTGATTCATGCGTTACCTCGCCATTCTGTTGCTGGCTCCCTGGCTGCTCATCCTTGGCTGGGCCTACTGGACCTATCCCAAGAGCCTGCCGCGTACGCGCCTGCGCCGCAGTTTCGACGTGGCGGCATTGCTGCTGTCGGCGTTTGCCGCGGTGCAGTGCGCCAACGCTGCGTTCGACACCGCCAGCGTGCCGGCCGTGGGCCAGTACGGCCCGGCTAGCGGCGCAATCTGGCAGCAAGTGCTGCCTGCGCTCTATGGCTATGGCGCCTGCGTGCTGGTGTTGGCGCTGGCGATGATCGTGCGCCACCTCGTGTGGCGTCCTCACGCGCACTAACCGACGGACGACTCCCATGCAGGACGTTGCACTGCAGAAATATCTCTTGCGCTTGTTTGAGCGCCACGACGTCGAGCTTGAGCCTGACGAGGAATGGCTGATGACCGACGGTGATTTCCCCGCCGTGCGAGCCAGCTGGTACGACGGTGCGGCCGGTGAGCCCGGACGTCTGGACGTCGATATCGTGCTGAGCGAAGACCGCCATATCGAGGAGAGCTTTGCGGGCAACGGCAGCGGTGAGGCTGGTTGCCTTGATGCGCTGGATGCGTTCGAGCGAAGCGTGTTCCATGTCCTGCTGGCGGCATGCTGGTACGTCACGGACGAGCGCCGCATGCAACTGCACAGCTGGGACCTCGGCGTGCGCACCTGGGACGTATTCGTCGGCCCTCTGTTGTCCAGTCGCGATGGCGTGATTGCGCTCGATGACCTCGTGCCGGCGCTGCGTTTGGCCATCCAGGGTGAGTCGCTCAGCCCGCAATTGCACTGGATACGACTGTTCTATCGTCGCGGCGACGATGGTCAGGTCAATGCCGAGGCCTTGCTCGACAACGCGCCATGGCCTGCGGGTGATCGCCTGCTCACCTCGGTGGCGTGGCCTGC
The DNA here is from genome assembly GCF_057787755.1 of Dyella sp. OK584. NCBI lineage: Bacteria > Pseudomonadati > Pseudomonadota > Gammaproteobacteria > Lysobacterales > Rhodanobacteraceae > Dyella > Dyella sp. OK584. The sequence goes on along the minus strand of NZ_CM173542.1, from coordinate 351,136 downwards.
TACGGACGCGGGCTACCGTGTGCATGGCTTCGTCGCGCTGGATATTCGCGACTATTGAGGTCGCCGCCAAACACCGTCGCGTCGGCGTGATACGCCACGCGACAGCGCAAGGCATGTCATGCGGGCAGTCCCCCTGCACATGAGGCAATGGTGCCTCATTCCCAGCGATTCAGATGCGGTCCGAATTTTTCGCGTTGCGGACGAACCACGCAGAAGCGATGGCCGCTTGGCGCCTGCATGACCCACCAGCGCTCGCGCACGAAAGCGACACGCGTGGCACCCAGTTTCTCCAGGCGCTCAACCTCGGCCTCGAGGTTGTCGGTTTCAATGTCCAGATGCACGCGACCCTCATGCTCCACGCGCTGCAAAAGGATGATCGGTTCGTCATCTTCCGTGGCCAGCTCGGCATAGCGGCCATCGCCATCCTGGTCGAGCGTGACGATGGATTTGCCGAGCGCGCGACTCCAGAAGGTGGCCGCCTCTCCAAGGTCCTTGGTCTGGCAGTCGATGACGACAGTGCATAGCCGACTGTGATGCATGATGCGCTCCTCGTGGTGCGGCAATGCTGTCCGTATAGCGGCGGAAGGGTCGAGACACCGTCAACGGGCAATCGCCAACCTCCCAAGCCGGGACATTGCGACCATGCGCCTCTACGGTGCGGGCGAAAACGCATGCTAGTTTGCCGCGACTTTTGGATAGTCGATGTCTGTGCAGGAGGCCGACATGACCGACACGTTCGATGATCTGCAAACCAGCTACGGTCGATGCCTGCGCCATGGCAGGTTCATTACCCGCTTCTATGAAATCTTCATGGACAGCCACCCGGATATCCCGGGCATGTTCCGCAACACGGACTTCAGCGCTCAGTACCTTGCGCTGCGTCGTGGCATCAGTGCGGCCATCGCGCACGCGGGTGGCAGCACGCTGTCGCGACGCATGATGACGGAGATGGCACAGGTACATAGTCGGCACGGTCGCGCGCCGGTTCCTCCTGCGCTTTATCCGTACTGGGCGGACAGCCTGCTGCGTGCTATTGCCGAGCATGATCCGGAATACGACTTCAAGCTTGAACAACGTTGGCGCGGCGCACTGGACCACACCACGGCGTATTTCATCGAGCGCTACTGAGCTCGTTTGGCTCAAAAAAAAGCCCCGGCATGACCGGGGCTTTTTTCGTCAGGCTAGTTGCCTCAGTTCGGCAAGCCCAGATCGTCCAGCATGGCCTTGAGGAAGCGTGCCGCTTCACCGCCGGTGGCGGCGCGATGATCGAAGGTCAGCGACAGCGGCATGCGGCGATGCACTTCGATACCACCGATCACGGCGACCACGTCATGGCTCAACTTGCCGGCGCCGATGATGGCGACGGTCGGCGGCACCACTACCGGCGTGGCATAGCGACCGGCGAACATGCCGAAGTTCGACAGGCTGATGGTGTAGCCGGACAGTTCCGAGGCCGGAATCGTGCGGTCTTCCACCTGCGTACGCAGGCGCTTGATCGCGGCGCGCACACCGGCGCCATCGAGCACGTCGGCGTTGCGCAGCGCCGGCACGAACAGGCCGTCCTCGGTGTCCACGGCGATGCCGATGTCCACGTGCGGATGCAGTGTGCGGGTGAGGTTCTTGCCGTCGAACCAGGCGTTAAGCGCCGGCACCGTCTTGCAGGCCACCACGATGGCGCGGATCAGTCGGGCGGTGATGTCCTGCTTGCCGATCCAGGCGTGCAGGTCGGCGTCGTCCACCAGGGTGGTCGGTACCACGTTGGCGTGGGCCTCGGCCATCACGCGCGCCATGTTGCGACGCACGCCCTTTAGCTGCTCCGGCTGGCCGCTGGCCTGCACGCTCGGCGGGGCCGTACGCACGGGCTTGCCGGCAAGCGAGGTGGGGCTGCGAGCCGGTTCTGGCTGCGGCAGTTCGGGGGCCAGATGACGGCCAGCGGAGGCGGGTACGGCGCGCGCCGGTGCGGCGCCCAGGGCGGCCGAGCCGTTGGCGGCAGCGGTCTTCACGTCCTGCATGGTGACCACGCCGTCGGCGCCGCTCGGGCGCACGCGGGTGAGGTCGACCTTGAGCTTCTTGGCCAGTGCGCGCACCGCGGGCACGGCCTTCACGCCGCCGATGCTGGCGGCCTGTTCGACGTGCACGTGACTGCCGCTGACCATGGCGCCGACCACGGTGCCTTCGTCTGCACGGTCGCTGGGGCCGTTGCTGTCGATCTCGCCACCCTCGTCGGAGGCGACGACCTTGTGCGCGTCAGCGGTGGCGCTGCCGGCGCCCTTCTTGGGGCCGTGGTGATGACCGGTGGACTCCGCCTCGGCGCGCTGCTTGGCGTTCGGATCGGGCTCGAACTCGGCCAGCGCCGAGCCGGTCTCGATAATGTCGCCGGCTGCCCCGTGCAGCTTGGTGACCTTGCCGGTGTACGGCGACGGCACGTCGACGACAGCCTTGGCGGTCTCCATCGAGCACAGCGGTGCGTCGAGCTTGATGTTGTCGCCTTCCTTCACGTGCCACTCGACGATGGTTGCGTCGGGGAGACCTTCGCCGAGGTCGGGCAGGTAGAACGTCTTGATGTCAGCCATGATGGTTCTCGCGAATTTTGTTTGGTCGTCATCCCGGCCAAAGCCGGGATCCAGTGTCTTGTTCGAGGCGCTGGGCTCCTGCTTTCGCAGGAACGACGAGCGCAGTTTGTGTCTTAGCTGGCCGCCAGCGTGCGCTTGGCGGCTTCCACCACGCGCTCGGTGCTCGGCATGTACTTCATTTCCAGGCGGAACAGCGGAATGTGCGTGTCAAAGCCGGTGACGCGCTCGACCGGCGCGAGCAGGTCGTACAGGCATTCTTCGGCGATGCGTGCGGCGATCTCGGCACCGAAACCAGCCGTCTTGGGCGCCTCGTGCACGATCACGCAACGGCCGGTCTTCTGCACCGACTCGGCGATGGTGTCGAAGTCCAGCGGAGTCAGCGTGGCCACGTCGATCACTTCGGCGCTGATGCCATCAGCAGCAAGCTCATCGGCCGCTTCCAGTGCTTCCTTCACCTGCGCGCCCCAGGTCACGATGGTGACGTCGGTGCCGTCGCGCAGCACGAAGCACACGTCCAGCGGCAGCGCCTCGCCGTCATCGGGCACTTCTTCCTTGTACTGGCGGTAGATGCGCTTGGGCTCGAAGAACATCACCGGATCCGGATCGCGGATGGCGGCGAGCAGCAGGCCATAGGCACGTGCCGGCGACGACGGCATTACTACGCGCAGGCCCGGGATATTGGTGAACAGATGCTCGTTCGCTTCGGAGTGATGCTCCGGCGCGCGGATGCCACCGCCCCACGGCGCACGCCACACGGCCGGCACGGTGATGCGGCCGCGGGTGCGGTTGCGCAGGCGGGCGGCGTGGCAGGCGATCTGCTCCATCATCGGATAGATGAAGCCTTCGAACTGCGCCTCGGCGACCGGCTTCATGCCCTGGGCAGCTAGGCCCACGGTGACGCCAGCGATGGTGGTTTCGTCAAGCGGCGTGTCGAGCACACGCAGCTCACCGAACTTCTCCTGCAGGCCCTGGGTGGCGCGGAACACGCCGCCGTTGACGCCTACGTCCTCACCGAGCACGACGACGCTGTCGTCATGTGCCATTTCATAGGCAAGCGCCTGGGTGACGGCTTCGATAAGAGTGATTTGTGCCATGGCTTAATGGGCCTTCTTGTCGAGCGAGAGGACGTAATCGCGCTGCTTGGCGAGGTCGGCGGGAACTTCGGCGAAGGTGTAGTCGAACATGGCGGTGACTGGCTGGGTCTTGGTCTCGAGGTAGGCATTCACCTCGTTGTCCATCCAGTCGTCGCACTCGACCTTCCAGGCCTCTTCCTTGGCGTCGTCCCACACGCCCTTGGCGACGAGCCAGTTGCGCAGGCGCTTCATCGGCTCCTTCGCCCAGGCGTCCTTCACTTCCTGCTCGCCACGGTAGCGGCGGGCGTCGTCGGCGGTGGTGTGGTCGCTGAGGCGATAGGTCACCAGCTCAAGCACGCTGCCGCCTTCGCCGTTGCGGGCACGGTCCAGGGCGTCGCCCATGGCCTTGCGCACGGCGATGATGTCGTTGCCGTCCACCTGGATGCAGTACAGGCCGGCGGCGATGCCCTTCTGCGCGAGCGTGGGCGCACCAGACTGGATCTTGCGCGGCACCGAGATGGCCCACTGGTTGTTCACGATCACCGCCACCATCGGCAGATTCTGCGCGCCGGCGATGTTGATGGCGCCGTAGAAGTCGCCCTTGGACGAGCCGCCGTCACCGATGGTGCACACGGCCACGCGCTTTTCGTTGCGGATCTTGAACGCCAGCGCGCTGCCTGCGGCGTGCAGGCACTGAGTGGCGATCGGCACCGACCAGGGAAAGTCGTGGCGTGCCGGTTCGTTCTGGTAATCGTTGCCGCGCTCGTCGCCGCCCCAGTACATGTACACCTCGCGCGGCTGCACGCCGCGGTAGAGCTGTGCGCCGTACTCGCGATAGCTGGGGGCGAACACATCTTCGGGCTTCATGGCGCTGCCAATGCCCACGTGCGCTGCTTCGTGACCGAGGCAGCTGGCATATGTGCCGAGCTTGCCGGTACGCTGCAGAGCGACCGACTTGGCGTCGAACACGCGGGTCGACAACATCAGCTTGTATAGCTCGACCATATGGTCGAGGTCCTTGGCGAATTCAGGCAGGTCATCTCTGACTTGCTTGCCTTCGGCATCGAGATACTGCAGGTATTCGATTTCAAACTTGGCGGCGATGGACACGACTCGCTCCCGGAGTGAGTAATGGTGGGGTATGGGGTGACGGGGCGGCGGCGGCCCATCCAGTGGGGCCAGGCGCGCACGTAATGCCCTGAGCAAGACCGCATTTGATAACAGGCGGCCATGTTGCGTCGCAAGGTACAGCGCAGCATGCGGGGTCGTACGGAACCTTCGTCAACACCGGTTAACATGCGCTTTTCCCGTGAGTTAGGAAGGTCATGACCGAGAACCAGCGCGACCTTGAGGCCGGTATCGAACTCGACCTGAATGGGCGACTGACCTATGGCGGCTACCTGAAGCTGGACACGCTGCTTTCCGCGCAACGCCCGCTCAGCGATCCACCGCACCACGACGAAATGCTGTTCATCGTGCAGCACCAGGTGGCCGAGCTGTGGATGAAGCTGATCATCCATGAGCTGAAAGCGGCCCTGGCGCATCTGCGCGATGACGACCTGGACCCCTGCCTGAAGATCCTGGCGCGCGTGAAGCATGTGCAGCGCCAGTTGTTCGAGCAGTGGGCGGTGCTGGAAACGCTGACGCCGTCCGAGTACCTGGAATTTCGTGGCGTGCTGGGTTCCTCGTCGGGGTTCCAGTCGCTGCAGTACCGGCAGATCGAATTTCTGCTGGGCAATAAGAACGCGCAGATGCTGCAGGTGTTCGCGTATGACCCGGCGGCGCAGGCTGAGTTGCGCGCGGTGCTTGAGGCGCCGAGCCTGTACGACGAGTTCCTGTGCTACCTGGCTCGTCGCGGCCACGCGGTGCCGCCGGAGCTGACCCAGCGCGACTGGTCGCAGCCGTATCAGCGGCATGAGGGGTTGCTGCCGGTGCTCAAGCGCATCTACGAGAACCGTGCAACGTATTGGCCGGAATACCACATGTGCGAGCAGCTGGTGGACATGGAGGGCAGTTTCCAGCTCTGGCGTTTCCGCCACATGAAAACCGTCGAGCGGATCATCGGACATCGTCGTGGTACGGGTGGTTCCTCCGGCGTGGCGTTCCTCAAGAAAGCGCTGGACCTGGAGTTCTTCCCGGAACTGCTGGACGTGCGCACCGAACTGGGTACGTGATCCGACTTGCCAGCTGGCCTGCATTTGACCGGGTGCAGGCAGCCGGTTACATCTTCCGGCCCATAACAACAAAGGTCCGCGCACAACGCGCCGGCCCGCTTCCAGGGGACTTTGCATGAGCAACACCGCCGTTACCGCGCCGTCGTCGGTGCCTGAATTTCCGCAAACGCTGGGACATCCGCGGCCGCTGTGGATGCTTTTCATGACGGAGTTCTGGGAGCGCTTCGCGTTCTACAGCGTGAGCTGGGCGTTGGCCTTGTACATCGTTGCCCATTTTTATCACGGCGATGCGTCCGGTGAAGCGTGGGCCAGCAAAATTTACGGAGGCTATACGGCGCTGATCTACGCCAGCAGCATTTTCGGTGGCTACGTGGCGGATAAGTTGATCGGCTATCAGCGGTCGATCCTGCTCGGTGCGCTGGTGATGGCGCTGGGACTGTTCGTGGTGATGCTGCCGAGCAAGGAGTTGTTTCTGTTTGGCCTATCGATGGTGGTCATCGGCAACGGCCTGTTCAAGCCGAATATTTCCTCGATGGTCGGCCAGCTCTACGGTCCGAAGGACGATCGCCGCGACCGCGGCTTCACCCTGTTCTACATGGGCATCAATGGCGGTGCCTTGCTGGCGCCCTTGTTGACCGGCTGGCTGGCCAGCTATTTCACCGATACGCCGATGCAGCAGAACTATCGGCTGGTGTTCGGCGCCGCCGGCGTTGGTATGGTGCTGAGCCTGTTCTGGTTCTGGTTCGGTCGTCGCGGCCTGCATGGTATTGGCCGACCGGCGCCGGAAGCGGCGAGCCGCCTGCGCGTGGTGTGGGTGCTGCTGGGCGTGATAGTGGCGGTGCCGCTGGTCTATCTGTTGTTGGCCTTCGTCGGCGCCAATGGCCTGCAATGGCTGCTGGGCCTGCTGTTCGTCGGCGTGGCGGCGATGCTGATCGTGGAGGCGGTGCGTCACGATCGCGTGCAGCTGCATCGGGTGATCGCGATGCTGATCATCTTCGCCTTCAACATTCTGTTCTGGATGTTCTATTTCCAGCTAGGCACGTCGTTCAACTTCCTTGCCGCCAACATGGTCGACCGAGAGATGTTCGGCGGCTGGATGTTCCCTGTGGGCTGGTTCCAGTCGGTCAGCCCGCTGGCGATTATCGTGCTGGCGCCGTTGGTAACGCAGGCCTGGTCCTTCCTGGCCCGGCGCAACAAGGAGCCTTCGATTCCACGCAAGTTCGGTCTTGGCCTGGTGTTCAACGGTCTGGGCTTCACCGCGTTGATGTTTGCGTTGTCCCGCCTGGTCGACGCCCATGGGCTGATCCCGTTCTGGCCGCTGACGCTTTGCTATGTGTTGCAGACCGTGGGCGAGCTCTGCCTGTCGCCGATCGGCCTGTCGATGGTGACCAAGCTGGCGCCGCCGCGACTGATCGGCGTGGCCATGGGCGGCTGGTTCCTTTCGCTGGCGGTGGGCGGCAACCTGTCGGGCCTGCTGGCCGGTCGCATCAGCGGAGAGAGCGGGATGACGGCCGCCTCCGCACTGAGCGGCTTCACTTTCAGCTTCTGGCTGCTGGCCGGCGCCGGCGTGCTGTTGCTGCTGATTTCGCCCCTGATCAACCGGCTGATGCACGGCGTGCGTTGAGCAGGCGAGATAGGCGAGGGTGGCTTTTGCTGCCGCTCTCGCTGCCTTGTGCGGGGCGTTGGTGGTAGCCACCAAGTTAGCTGTGGTGCTGGGTCTGGGCTGAATCGCAAAATGTTGCGGTGCATTTGACGGGTTGGCAGGCGGCCGGTTACACCTCCCGTCGTCAGTAACCCGGTCCGTACGTGACGTGCCGACCCGCAACCCCAGGAATGGCATGAGCGATACCACCACGACTTTTGTGCCGGCGGTGCCCGACTACCCGCAGACCCTCGGCCATCCGCGGCCGCTGTGGATGCTGTTCATGACCGAGTTCTGGGAGCGCTTCGCGTTCTACGGCATTCGCTGGGCGTTGACCCTGTACATCGTGGCGGAGTTCTTCAATGGCGAAGCCTCGGGCCAGGCCTTCGCCAGCCGCACTTATGGCGCATATCTGGCGCTGGTTTACGCCACTGCGGTATTCGGCGGTTACGTGGCAGACAAGATCATCGGCTACCAGCGTTCGATTCTGCTGGGCGCTTCGGTGATGGCGGTAGGGCTGTTCATGATCATGCTGCCCAACGAGCAGATCTTCCTGCTCGGCCTGGCCACGATCATCGTCGGCAATGGCCTGTTCAAGCCCAACATTTCCTCGATGGTCGGCCGGCTTTACGAGCAGGGCGACTCGCGGCGTGATCGGGGCTTCACCCTGTTCTACATGGGCATCAACGGCGGTGCGCTGATCGCGCCGCTGATCACCGGCTGGCTGGCCAGCGCCCTCACGGACACGCCCATGCAGCAGAACTACAAGCTCGTGTTCGGTGCGGCGGGCGTGGGCATGCTGATCAGCCTGGTGTGGTTTTGGATCGGTCGCCGCCAGCTCAAGGGCGTGGGCCGCCCAGCACCCGATCAGGCCAATCGCATGCGCGTGGTCTATGTGCTGCTGGGCATGCTCGTGGCCATCCCGGTCTTTTACCTGTTGATGGCGAAGGCCGGCGCCGTGGTGCTGCAGTGGCTGCTCACCGCGCTGTTCGTCGGCGTGGGGGCGATGCTCGTGATCGAGGCGGTGCGCAACGGTAAGGTGCAGATCCATCGCGTCATCGCCATGTTGATCATCTTCGCCTTCAACGTGCTGTTCTGGATGTTCTTCGAGCAGGCCGGCAGCTCGTTCAACTTTCTCGCGCAGAACATCGTCGACCGGGAGATGTTTGGCGGCTGGGATTTCCCCGTGGGCTGGTTCCAGTCGGTGAACCCTCTGGCCATCGTGGTGTTGGCGCCGCTGGTATCGGTGGCCTGGGGCTGGCTGGACAAGCGCCGCGCAGAGCCTTCGATTCCCCGCAAGTTCGGCCTGGGCCTGCTGGGCAATGCGCTGGGTTTCCTGGTGCTGATCTATGCGCTGGACAATCTGGCCGGCAGCAATGGCTTGATCCCGTTCTGGCCGCTGGCGCTGTGCTACGTGCTGCAAACCGCGGGCGAGTTGTGTCTGTCGCCGATCGGGCTGTCGATGGTGACCAAGCTGGCGCCGACGCGACTGGTGGGCTTGGCCATGGGTGGTTGGTTCCTTTCCACCGCGATCGGCAACAACCTGTCAGGGTTGTTTGCTGGTCACATCAGTGGCGAGACCGGCATGACCGTGGCCTCGGCACTCAGCGGCTTCACCTTCAGCTTCTGGCTGCTGACTGGCGCGGGCGCGCTGCTGTTCGTGATCGCGCCGCTGATCAATCGCCTGATGCACGGCGTGAAGTAAGGAATACCCCGCTACCGCCGTCATTCCCGCGAAAGCGGGAATCCAGCGACTTTCGATTCAGCGAAAGCCAAGGCACTGGATTCCCGCGTTCGCGGGAATGACGAGCAAAGGCTCGACGTTCACCTCACTTGGGCTCGACCGCCTGCAGCTTGTCGAGGATGCGCACCAGCCAGGTGCGCTCCTCGTGGTCGAGTTTTTCCAGCAGCTCGCGCTCATGCGTCCGCGCCATCGGCGCCACCACCTCGTGCACGGCCCAGCCGGCTTCACTCAGGCCGAGTACGGATCGACGCTTGTCGCCATCATGGATCGCACGGGTCACCCAGCCCGACTCCACCAGTTTCGCCAGTGCGCGGCTCACCGCCACTTTGTCCATCGCGGTGCGCTCCGCCACTTCGCGTGCCGATAGCCCGTCAAAGCGGGCCAGCACGGCCATCACGCGCCACTCCGTCATGCTCAGGTCAAAACGCCGCTGATAATCGTCGGCGATGGCCTGGCTCACCGTGTTGGAAAGGATGGAGAGCCTGTAGGGCAGGAAGTGTTCCAGCTCCAGCGGTGCGTGGTCGGGGTGATGTTCTTCAGGCACTGGTGCGACGCTCCTTGCAAATGGTTTCATATGTAACTATAACGTGGAGATTATGAGGATGGTCGCACGCTTGGCGTAGGGCCATTAAGCATCGATCCGTCAGGAGATTCCCATGAGCGCGCAGCCCAATCTTGGCATGCAGGTCACCACCTTCGAAAACCCCATGGGTATCGACGGCTTCGAGTTCGTTGAATTTGCCGCGCCAGCCGGTCGTGGCAACGAGCTGCACACCCTGTTCAAGCACATGGGTTTCGCCGCTGTGCTCAAGCACAAGTCGCGGCCCATCACGATCTATCGCCAGGGTGGCGTCAATTTCCTGGTGAATGAGGATCCGGATTCCTTCGCGGCCGACTTCGCCAAAGCCCATGGCCCCTGTGCTGCCGGTTTTGCGATCCGTTTCAAGAAGCCGTCTTCGGAAGTGCTCGCCACGGTGCTTGGCAACGGTGGCGAATCGGTCACCGACAAAGCGTCTACCAAGGCGGTGAACGCGCCGGTGGTGAAGGGTATCGGCGACTGCATGCTCTACCTGGTGGACCGCTACGGCAGCGCCGGCAGCATCTACGACGGCGACTACGAGCCGATCCCGGGCGCTGACCAGCACCCGACCGGTTTTGGTCTGACCTTCATCGACCATCTCACGCACAACCTCTACTTCGGCAACATGCAGAAGTGGTCGGACTACTACGAGCGCCTGTTCAATTTCCGCGAGATCCGCTACTTCGACATCAAGGGCGCCAAGACCGGCCTGGTATCCAAGGCCATGACCGCGCCGGACGGCATCGTGCGCATCCCGCTCAACGAATCGAGCGATCCGAAGTCCCAGATCAACGAATACCTCGATGCCTACCACGGCGAAGGCATTCAGCACATCGCCTGCTTCACCGACAACATCTACGACACGGTGGAAGCGATGCGGGCCAGGGGCGTGCAGTTCCTCGATACGCCCGATAGCTATTTCGACGTGATCGACCTGCGCATTCCGAACAACGGTGAGGACGTGCCACGCCTGGCCAAGAACAAGATCCTGATCGACGCCGACCCGGAGACCAAGCAGCGCAAACTGCTGCAGATCTTCACGCAGAACAACATCGGCCCGATCTTCTTCGAGATCATTCAGCGCAAGGGCAACGAAGGTTTCGGTGAAGGCAACTTCCAGGCGCTCTTCGAGTCGATCGAGCGCGACCAGATGAAGCGCGGCTTCCTGTAAGTCATAACGACATGGCCGCCTTTGAAAGGCGGCCATGATGCGGAAGGCTTAGCGCCAGGAACCACCGTTGTGCATATAGGCCACGAACACTGCGCCGTAGAGAATGATGGCGAGTACCCACAGGACGATGCCGACGAGAATCAGCACGCCCTGGATCACGAAGTAAGTGCGTAGCTTGGCGAGCGCTTCCTTCAGCGCCACGACGTCGCCGCTAAGCTGGGCACGTTCGACGGCGCCGGCCGATTGCATCACCAGCACGCCGATCCAGATCGGCAGCCAGGCGATGAGGATGCCGACGATGGTGATGGCGGCGAGGGCACCTTGGATAATGAATACGATGCCCACGAACTTCATCCATCCCTTGCCCGAGGCAAGCGGCTGGCTGAGGTCCTGGATAGAGTGATTCGCGGTGGCTTGCCCCAGTGAAGAGTACGAGTCGGACATGCAGTTTCCTTGTGATGTCGTTTCAGCGAAATGAACAACGCCTCTTCCTGTCACTGAGGCGACCAACAGTCGTACGGCAAGAGTAATAGGATCGCGTGGGTCGTGTTACGACCCCGCCTCTCGGGCAGATCGCGGAGCTTCCATGTCAGCCAGCAAGCAGCAGTACCAGTCCGGTTTCGCCAACGAATTCGCCACCGAGGCCTTGCCCGGCGCGTTGCCTGAAGGGCAGAACTCGCCGCAGAGCGCGCCGCTAGGCCTGTATGCCGAGCAGATTTCCGGCACGGCCTTTACCGCTCCGCGCCACAGTAATCGCCGTAGCTGGCTGTATCGCATTCGTCCTGCGGCCATGCATCACCCGTTCGAAGCCATGCCGGATGGCCCCTTCCACAATCGCTTCAACGAAGTGCCGGCCAACCCCAATCAGTTGCGTTGGAGCCCATTCCCGTTACCCAGCGAGCCGGCCGATTTCATCGATGGCCTGTTCACCGTGGCCGGCAACGGCAGTGCGGCGGATCAGACGGGCGTGGGCATTCATGTCTACGCGGCCAACCGCTCGATGAAGGGCCGCTTTTTCTACAACGCCGATGGCGAACTGCTGATCGTGCCGCAGCAAGGGCGCCTGAAACTGGCGACCGAAATGGGCGTAATCGAGTTGGAGCCGCTGGAAATCGCCGTGATTCCGCGTGGCGTACGTTTTCGTGTGGAACTGCTGGACGACACCGCGCGCGGCTACATTGCCGAGAATTTCGGCGCGATATTGCGACTGCCGGATCTCGGCCCCATCGGCAGCAATGGCCTCGCCAACCCGCGTGATTTCCTCACGCCGGTGGCAGCTTATGAAGACGTGGAAGGCAAGTTCGAACTCGTCACGAAGTTCCAGGGCAACCTGTGGCGCGCGGCCATCGATCATTCGCCGCTGGACGTGGTGGCCTGGCATGGCAACTACGCACCGTACAAATACGATCTGCGTCGCTTCAACACCATTGGCTCGATCAGTTTCGATCACCCTGATCCGAGCATTTTCCTGGTGCTGCACTCCGCCAGCGATACGGAAGGCGTGAGCAACATGGACTTCGTGATTTTCCCGCCGCGCTGGTTGGTGGCGCAGCACACGTTCCGTCCGCCGTGGTTTCATCGCAATATTGCCAGCGAATTCATGGGTCTGATCACCGGTGCCTATGACGCCAAGGCCGAAGGGTTTTCCCCGGGTGGCGCATCGCTGCACAACAGCATGAGCGGCCACGGTCCGGATGCTGCGACCTACGAAAAGGCGTCGACACGCGACTTGTCGCAGCCTGATGTCATCACCGGCACGATGGCTTTCATGTTCGAGACGCGCCGCGTGATCCATCCGACGAAACAGGCGCTGGAATCACCGGAGCTTCAGGGCAACTACTTCGAATGCTGGCAGGGTATCCACAAGCATTTCGCTGGAGGTTGAGGGCATGATGTTGCGTCGGCTCGGGTCGTTGCCGCTCTGCGTGATGCTTGTCGCGTGCCAGCCGCGCGATGAGGCTTCCACGCCGGCATCATCGAAGACCGCACCGACGCCAGCGGCGACAGCCGCGCCCGTCACCGAGGGCCGCGGCGTGAATCAGGCCAGCTATGCAGGTTTTGGCGATATGCGTTTCGGCATGGACGAAACGGCCTTTCGTCAGGCATGGGGTGGCGAGTTGATCGGCGGCGCGGTAGCGGGTTCGGACTGCGCCATGTTCGCGCCCAAGTGGGCCAAGACGCCGCCGGAATTGTCCTTCATGCTCGAACATGGCCGCTTCGTCCGCTACGACGTTCGCGGCGACAAGGAAACAGCGCCGGGTGGTGGCAAGGTGGGCATGGACAAGGCAGCGGTGCTTGCCTTGTATGGCAACGGCGGCATCGAATCGCCGGCAAAATACGAGCCGGGCGCGAGTCAGTTGCGCGTGGAAGGCAGGCAGGGCGGCGTGCTGATCTTCGACATTGGCGCCGACAGCAAAGTCACGGCGTGGCGCGTTGGCGTCCCGCCACACATCGATTACGTGGAAGGTTGCAGCTGACGGCTGCGTTTGGAGCGATAGCATGAAATTGGGTTCATTGAAGGAAGGCGGTCGCGACGGCACGCTGATCGTCGTCAATCGCGGGCTGACCCACGCGGTCAAGGCCACCGGCATCGCGCCGACGCTGCAGGCTGCACTCGACGACTGGTCGAATACCGCGCCGCGCCTCAACGCGCTGTATGAAGAACTGAACACCGGCTCCGCGAAGGACGCCTTCGCGCTTGACATGCCGGCGCTTGCATCGCCCTTGCCGCGTGCGTACGAATTCGTCGATGGCAGCGCCTACCTGCCGCACGTCGAGCGCGTGCGTCGTGCGCGCGGCGCCGAAGTGCCGGAATCTTTCTACACCGACCCGCTGATGTACCAGGCTACGAGTGCTGGCTTCCTTGGTCCGCGCGATCCCGTGGTCGTGCCAAGCGAGGACTACGGCATCGATCTGGAAGCTGAGGTGATAGTGATCACCGACGACGTGCCGATGGCGGTGACGCCGGCACAGGCGGCGGCTCACATTCAGCTCATCGGTATCGTCAACGACGTGTCGCTGCGTGGCCTGATTCCCGGCGAGCTCGCCAAGGGTTTCGGTTTCCTGCAGTCCAAGCCGCGCTCTGCGCTGTCGCCAGTGTTCGTGACGCCGGATGAGTTGGGCGATGCCTGGCAGGACGAAAAACTGCATCTGCCTATGCGTACCTGGCTCAACGACCAGTGGTTTGGCGAAGCCGAGTGCGGCGTCGACATGCAGTTCAATTTCGCGCAGCTCGTGGCGCACGCGGCGAAGACGCGTCCGCTCACGGCAGGCACCATTGTCGGCTCCGGCACCATCGCCAACGAAGACACCGGCAAGGGCGCCTCCTGCCTGGCCGAGCAGCGCACGGTGGAAACCCTGCGTGATGGCAAGCCAGCCACACCATTTCTGAGCTTTGGCGACAGTCTGCGTATCGACGTGACCGACACATCGGGTGCGTCGATCTTCGGTTCCATCGAACAGACCATCGCGCCGCTCAAGCGGTAAGTGGAAAGTGTGGAACACGTAGGGCGTCTTCGACGGACGCTGTGCGGGCTTGAGCAAATTGCCGCAGGGCTCTGATCAACGTCAGGCCTGCGGCTGGGCGGCGCGGTGATACTGCCGCGCATGCGCACGAACACTATCGTCCCGGAATTCGATCCTGCCCTGATAGCCCGGTACGACGTGCAGGGCCCTCGCTATACGAGCTACCCGACCGCCCCGCAATTCCACGGCGGCTTCGATGAAGCGGCTTTCCGCGCGGTAGCCAGGGCGTCCAACGAGGCCGCGTCGCTCCAGCCGTTGTCGCTCTATGTGCACGTGCCTTTCTGCTTCAGCCCATGCTTCTACTGTGGCTGCACCCGTGTCATTACACGCGATGTCGCACGGGCGGATCACTACCTTGATGGGTTGCTGCGCGAAATCGCGCTGACGAGCTCGCTGTTCGACCGCGACCGACCGGTACTGCAGCTTCATCTGGGCGGCGGCACACCCAACTTTCTCGATGCGCCACGCATGGCAAGGCTGGTGGCGGCGTTGGAAGCGAGCTTCTCCTATCGTCGCGACGGCGCGCGTGAATACGGCATCGAGATCGATCCGCGCTATGCCGATGGCCGCTATGTGCGTGACTTGGCGGCGCTTGGCTTTAATCGATTGTCGGTGGGCATCCAGGACTTCGATCCGGCGGTGCAAGAGGCCGTCAATCGCGTTCAGAGCGAGGCGCAAACGCGCGAAGTGATCGATGCCGCGCGCGATGCCAACTACGGGTCTATCAGCGTCGATCTCATCTATGGCCTTCCTCGCCAGACCTTGGCGGGCTTCGGACGCACGCTGGAACAGGTGATCGCGCTTGCGCCCGATCGCATCGCGGTCTACGGCTACGCGCACCTTCCGCATTTGTTCAAGGCTCAACACCAGATCGACGAATCCGAGTTGCCCGACGCAAGCACGCGTCTCTCACTTTTCGGTACGGCATTTCGCGTGCTATGCGAGGCGGGCTACGTCTACGTGGGCATGGATCATTTCGCGCGTGCTGATGACGAGCTGGTGCGGGCGCAACGCGCGGGTACGCTGCAGCGCAATTTCCAGGGCTATTCCACGCACGGCGATTGCGACATCGTCGGCCTCGGCGTGAGCTCAATCAGTCGCGTCGGTGACAGCTACAGTCAGAATGCGCGCGACCTTATCGGCTACGAGGCAGCGCTGGCGGCAGGAAAATTGCCGGTGACACGTGGCATCCGCCTGACCCACGATGATGTCGTGCGCCGCGCCGCCATCGGTGAACTCATGTGCTATGGCGAAATCGATACGGAGCGCTTCGGCGCCCGAAACGGCCTGCACTTCGAGAAAGCCTTTGCGTCTGAACTCGATCGCCTGATGCAGTGTGCCGAAGATGGTCTGGTGGTCCTGGAAGACAACCTCATCCGCGTTACGCCGCGTGGCCGCCTGCTGTTGCGTAACGTGGCCATGTGCTTTGACGCTTACCTCAATAAGCCTTCCGAGGCGCCCCGTTACTCACGCACGATCTGATATCCATCTCCTATGAACGCTATGTGCGATTGTCAGACCCTGTCCGGCGCGAGCCTTCCAGATGATGGTGATGCTGTGCGCTTCTGTAGCGCGTGCGCGTTCTCCGAAGCGTGCATGTCCGTTGGTTATGGCAAGCCAGAGCTTTCGCAACTGCATTGCCTCGTCGAGCACGTTGGTCCCGTGCGTGCTGGTGCGTATGCGTTCCGCATGGGTGATCCGTTCCGTGCGATCTATGCGGTGCGCTCGGGCATGGTAAAAACCTGCACTATCGATACCGAAGGTCGTGAGCAGGTGTTGGGCTTCCACTTGCCGGGTGAAGTGGTGGGGCTCAATGGTATCTACCCAGACCGCTTCCCTTGCGATGCCGTTGCACTGGAGGCATCGCAGTTCTGTCGATTCTCGTTCTCTGCGGTAAGTGCCCTGGCGACGCGCTTGCCCGCCTTGCAGAAGCACCTGTTCCGCCTGCTCAGCAAGGAGTTGGGCATGGCGTCGCAATTGGCAGCGGATCACTCGTCGGATGAACGCATCGCTGCGTTCCTGCTCGACCTTGGCCAACGATACGAAGCGCGAGGCTTCTCCGGCACGCATCTGCGTTTGAGCATGTCGCGCGGTGATATTGCCAACTACTTGCGGCTGGCCCCCGAGACGGTGAGCCGTGTGTTGACGCGACTGCGCAGCCAGGGCGCGATCGATATCGACGGGCGCTCCGTAATGCTACTGGACCGACGTGCGTTGCAGGCGACAGCCAGGGCCAGCGCGGCGCGGTGACGCACCTGGTCCCCGGAGTCGCTGGCACTGACTTTGATCAAAGGGTCATGGCAGGCACTTCCTAGGCTGGTGTGGCTACCACAGGGAGAGAGCCACATGTCACGCTTGTTATCCACCGTTCTGCTGGCTGCCGGCCTCATGCCGGGCATCCTCTCGGCGGCCGACGACCATAGTGCTTCGTTGAACGTCGCTGTTGGTGCTGGTGCGGCGGTTGCCGCGCAGGCATCACGCGATCTTGGCCCGCCGCAGGGCGAGCCGATTCACGCCGTGCTCGGTGTTCCACCGAATGTGCCGCCACCGATCCATCGCAACTATCCGGCCAAGGTCATCGTGGACCTGGAAGTGCTCGAGAAGGAAATGCCGATTTCCGAAGGTGTGACCTACACGTATTGGACGTTTGGCGGCACGGTGCCAGGCAGTTTCATCCGCGTTCGCCAAGGTGACACGGTCGAGTTCCATCTGAAGAACGCGCCCGACAACAAGATGCCGCACAACATCGACCTGCACGGCGTGACGGGGCCTGGCGGCGGCGCTGCATCCAGCTTCACTGCACCGGGTCACGAGTCGCAGTTCACCTTCAAAGCGCTCAATGCAGGGCTCTACGTTTATCACTGCGCCACGGCACCCGTTGGCATGCATGTCGCCAATGGCATGTATGGCCTGATCCTGGTTGAGCCGCCGGCAGGGTTGCCCAAGGTGGATCACGAGTACTACGTGATGCAGGGCGACTTCTACACCACGGGAAAATACCGCGAGAAGGGTCACCAGCCGTTCGACATGGACGCGGCCATCGCGGAGCACCCCACGTATGTGCTGTTCAACGGACGCGAAGGCTCACTCACCGGCGATCACGCGCTGGGTGCCAAGGTCGGTGAAACGGTTCGCCTGTTCGTGGGCAATGGTGGCCCGAATCTGGTGTCGAGCTTCCATGTCATCGGCGAGATCTTCGACAAGGTCTACTACGAAGGCGGCGCACACGCACAGGAGAACGTGCAGACAACGCTCATCCCCGCTGGCGGCGCCATGATGGCGGAGTTCCGTGTGGACGTGCCTGGCACCTACGTGCTCGTGGACCACTCCATCTTCCGTGCCTTCAACAAGGGCGCGCTCGGCATGCTGAAGGTTGAGGGGCCGGAGAACAAAGCCATCTACTCCGGAAAGGAGGTGGATTCGGTGTACCTGGGCGATCGTGCGGGCGACAATTTGCACGCCGTCGCGGTGGCGGCCACCGCCAATGCGGCGGGTACGCTCAGCAAGGATGATCAGATCAAGGCAGGCCAGCAGTTGTTCTCCGGCACCTGCTCGGTCTGCCATCAGGTCGATGGGGAAGGTATGCCTGGCGTTTTTCCACCTCTGGCCAAGTCGGACTACCTGGCGAAGATAGCCAAGGACGCCTTGATCTCGATTCCTTTGCACGGCCTCACCGGCGCGGTCACGGTCAATGGCAAGGACTACAACTCTGTCATGCCGCCCATGTCTCAACTGACGGACGACGAGGTCGCGAACATCCTCACGTATGTGCTCAACAGCTGGGGCAATCCAGGTGGCCGGGTGAGCAAAGACGAAGTGCGCAAAGTGCGTGCACAGCCGGCGCCGTCCGCTGATAGCCACTGACGGTCGTATCGTGCGCGGTCTTCTTGTACTCGCTGGGGTACTCGGTTGCGTATCGGCCATGGCTGCGGACTACGCGTCGCTTCCGGGTACCGATTTCAACAGCGTGCTGCCGGCAGACGGGAAGACCGCTCCCGCGCATATCGAGCCCTTTGCCATGCGCGTTGAACCAGTGACGAATGCCGAATATCTGGCATTCGTGGAGACGCATCCGGCGTGGCAAAAAGGCGGCGTGGCGTCCGCACTGGCAGATGAGGGCTATCTATCGCATTGGGACAGTGCCGAATCATTGGGTGACCACGCGCGCCCCGAACAACCCGTGACGCGAGTGAGTTGGTTTGCGGCGCGGGCTTTTTGCGAGAGCGAACATGCGCGTTTGCCCACGTGGTACGAGTGGGAATATGCCGCGGCGGCGGACGAACAACGCGCGGATGCCCGTGCGGACCCGCAATGGCGCGAGCAAGTTCTCGCGTGGTATGGCCGTCCATCCAGTACGCCGTTGTCGGATATCGGCGGAAGGGCTGACGTTCATGGCCTGCGCGATCTCAATGGTCTGGTCTGGGAATGGGTGGATGACTTCAACGCGCTACTGGTGAGCGTGGACGGCCGCGATCAGAACGGCGCGGACCGGATGAAGTTTTGCGGCGCCGGTGCGGTGACCATGCAACAGAAGGAGAACTACGCAACGTTGATGCGTGTTGCGATGCTTTCCGCGCTTACCGCCTCGGACACCACGCGAAGCCTCGGATTTCGCTGTGCCCGCTCACCTTGAGGAAGGATGATGAAACGACTGCTTCTGTGGATGTTGTTGCTCGTTGTTACGAGTCATGCGGCGGCTGACGAACCGTTGCCAGGCAGTTCGGTCTACCAGTTCAATGCGGCACTGACTGATCAGGCGGGGCATGACGGGCATTGGGCGGATCGCCGTGGCCGCGTCCAAATCGTGTCGATGTTCTACACGTCGTGCACGATGGTCTGCCCAATGATTGTCGACACCATGAAGCTCACCGCTCAAACGATCGATGCGCGCCAGCGTTCCAAGCTGAGTCTCTTATTGCTTAGCTTCGATCCGGCACGCGATACCGTGTCGGTGCTGCAAGACTATGCGCAGCATCGCAAGCTGCCGGCACCCCTCTGGACCCTCGCCAGGACGATAAGCCCAGGTGACACCCGGCAGATCGCGGCCTTGCTCGGCCTTCAATATCGTCAGCTTCCGGATGGTGATTTCAACCATTCCAGTGAACTGATTCTGTTGAATGCGGAGGGGCTCATCGTGGCCCGCACGGACGTGATCGGTCGTGTGGATCCCGAGTTCGTCAAGAAGGTGGAGAGAACGATTGGTGACGATTGAGTAGGGCTGTTTACACAACAAAGAAAGGCCACTCGATAGGGTGGACTTCTCTTTTTTTTGCGCGGCGTGTTGTCACAGCGTGCGACAAGGCTCGGCGCGATTGACGTTCGTCAGGCCACGCCTTGTTGTTCCTGTCGAGACTTTCGGTGTGTTCAAACGATTCTCAGACAGGGGCTTACATCGATGTCACGTACAAGGAAATACCTGCGGGGCAGTGCGCTGTGCGGAACGCTGCTCTGCTTTGCCGCTGCCCACGCGCAATCGAGCGACCAGGGCAATGCGCCTGTGCAGCTGGAATGGAACGCGCGTCTGCGTCATGAGCAAGTGGACGATGCCGCCTATTCGCCCCATGCCTATGCAGATACTTTGCGCCTGCGCTTGGGGCTGCGTGCACAGGTTGGTCATGGGTGGAGCTATTTCATCGAAAGTGCCGGTACGGCCAGCGCAGACGATCACTACAACAGCGGCGCGAATGGGCAGGTGGCCTATCCGGCCATCACTGATCCGAAGGGCGCCGAGCTCAATCAGGCGTGGCTGGTGTGGCAGGGTGATGCGCTGAGTGCGAAGGTCGGCCGCCAGGAGGTGGTGTTGAATAATCAGCGCTGGGTCGGCAATGTGGCGTGGCGCCAGTTTGAACAGACATTCGACGCAGTCGCACTGCAATGGAAGCCTGCGTCGCGCTGGTCGCTTCGCTATGACTGGTTGGAGCGGGTCAACCGCGTGGCGGGTCCCGATGCAGTTTCAACCTTGGCGCGCGCGAGGCGCATAAATACACATCTTCTCAATGCTGGCTGGAACGCGGGGCGACAGCAGATCACGGGTTATGCATATCTGCACAAGGATAAAGACGTCAGCACTGCGTCGACAGCCACCTATGGCGTGCGATGGGTGGGCAATGCCCTTGCCGGCCGCGGTTTCGGCTGGAGCGTGGAGGGCGCACACCAGTACGACTACGCCAACAATCCACAGAATGTCTCGCACAACTACTGGCTGGTCGAGCCATCCTGGACGCAATGGAACGTGACAGGAAAGCTGGGTTGGGAGTCTCTCGGTGGCAACGGCCATACGGCGTTGCAAACGCCGTTGGCAACCTTGCATGCGTTCAATGGCTGGGACGATCAGTTCACGGTAACACCCGCGAACGGATTGCAGGACCGCTACATCACTCTCAATGGCAACGTAGGCAGGTACAAGCTTGGCTGGGTGGTGAGCTATCACGATTACCGCTCGGATCGCGGCAGCCTGCACTACGGCAGCGAATGGGATGCCTCGCTCTCACTGCCGTTGTCGCATGGTCTCAACGCCATGTTGAAGGCAGCGGATTATCAGGCCGATCATTTCGGTCACGACGACACCAAGCTCTGGCTTCAGCTCGAATGGGTGGGCAAACGGGCGCTTTGAGGATGGCCTCTGGCGCTGCACGAGGGGAGCCTGCTGCTGTGCGCGGATATTTCGTCGCTTCAAACTGATCCGCGTCAGCTCCAGCGTTTCAAACCGCGCGCAGACTCGTCATTTCCTTCGGTGACGGCTGTTTTATGGATCGACCTTCTTCATTTGATCGCAACCAACTGCTTGCCTGCGGCCGCGGTGAATTGTTTGGCCCCGGCAATGCGCGCTTGCCGTTGCCGCCGATGCTCATGTTCGATCGCATCACACACATCGACGATCACGGTGGTGCCTACGACAAGGGTGTGTTGCGAGCGGAGCTGGACATCAGTCCCAGCTCCTGGTTCTTCGGTTGCCATTTCGAAGGTGATCCGGTGATGCCTGGTTGCCTTGGCCTGGATGCCATGTGGCAATTGAGTGGATTCTTTCTGCCGTGGCTCGGTGAGCCGGGTCGTGGGCGCGCGCTTGGCGTAGGGCAAGTGAAGTTCACTGGTCAGGTCGCGCCGAGCGCAAAGGTGGTGAGCTACGAAGTCGACATCAGGCGAGTGATGCGCGGCCGATTGGCCCTGGTGATTGCCGATGGCAAAACATTTGTCGACGGCCGAATGATCTACGTTGCCACCGATATGCGCGTGGGTCTGTTCCAGTCCACGGAGGGCTTCTGATGCGGCGTGTAGTGGTGACAGGCATGGGCATCGTGTCGTGTCTGGGCAATGCAATGGATACCGTGGCGCGGGCGTTACGCGAATTGCGCAGCGGCATTCAGCTCATGCCCGATTACATCGCGCAAGGGTTGCGCAGCCATGTTGCAGGCGCGCCACAGATCGACCTGGACGCTGAGATCGACCGTAAGCCGAAACGCTTCATGGGCGATGCTGCGGCTTATGCTTACGTGGCATTGCGATCTGCCATTGCGAACGCGGGCCTGACACCAGAACAGGTTTGCCATCCGCGCACGGGTTTGATTGCCGGGTCGGGTGGCGGGTCGGCTCGGTGGCAGATCGAAACAGCGGATCTCCTGCGCGAGAAAGGCGTACGCCGCGTGGGTGCGTTCATGGTTCCACGCACCATGTGTTCCACGGTTTCTGCATCGCTGGCGACGTGCTTCGGCATTCTTGGTCTGAGCTATTCCATTTCGGCGGCCTGCGCCACGTCAGGCCATTGCATTGGCGCAGCGGCAGACCTGATCCGACACGGCGCACAGGACGTGATGTTCGCGGGCGGTGGTGAGGAATTGCACTGGGGCATGACCGCGCAGTTCGACGCGATGGGCGCACTTTCCAGTGCCTGCAACGAAACCCTACAGGCCGCATCTCGCCCTTATGACGCCCATCGTGACGGCTTTGTCATCGGCGGTGGCGGCGGCATGTTGGTACTCGAGAGCTATGACCACGCGAAGGCACGCGGAGCAACCATGCTTGCCGAACTGGTCGGCTACGGAGTGACTTCGGATGGTGCGGATATGGTCGCGCCATCTGGCGAAGGGGCCGTGCGTTGCATGCGCATGGCATTGGCCGGCGCGGGTAGGTACGTGGACTATCTCAACACCCACGGTACCGCCACTCCGGTGGGCGATATCGTGGAGCTAGACGCGGTGCGTGAGGTGTTTGGCAGCGACATGCCGCCGCTGTCTTCCACCAAAGCGTTGAGCGGCCACTCGCTTGGTGCGGCGAGCGTGCACGAGGCGATCTACAGCCTGTTGATGCTCAACGGCGGTTTCATGGCCGGGTCAGCACATATCGACGAACTTGATCCACGCGCGGAAGGTTTTCCGATTCTCAGGGAAACGCAGGACGCCAAGTTGAGCGTGGTGATGTCCAACAGTTTCGGCTTTGGTGGCACCAATGCGAGCTTGATATTCGCCAAGGTGTAACTCGCGGTCGGTTGAGCGGATCTGCGCACAGCGGCATCGATGTAGCGCGGTGGTCGCAAGACCGCCGCGCTATCGTGCTTTGGGTCGGCGACATGGTTTACTTGTAGGCCCCATCCTACGAGGTGTCCCATGTCCCAAGTCACGTTGAAAGGCAATCCAGTCCAGGTTGATGGCCATTTCCCTGCCAAGGGTGAGGCTGCGCCTGCGTTCTCGCTGGTGGGCAAGGATCTGGCCGATGTCACGCTGGCCAACTTTGCAGGCAAGCGCAAGGTGCTGAACATTTTTCCGAGCGTCGATACGCCGACCTGCGCCATGTCCGTGCGTCACTTCAACCAGGACGCAAGCCAGCTCGACAACGCCGTGGTGCTTTGCATTTCTGCCGACCTGCCGTTCGCGCAGGCGCGTTTCTGCGGCGCGGAAGGTTTGAGCAACGTGGTGACGCTGTCGACGCTGCGCGGCCACGACTTCCTGAAGAACTATGGCGTGTCGATTGCGTCCGGTCCGTTGTCGGGCCTGGCAGCGCGTGCCGTGGTGGTGCTTGATGAGCAGAACAAGGTCGTGCACAGCGAAATGGTGGGCGAGATCGCAGACGAGCCCAACTACGACGCAGCGCTTGCCGCGCTGAGCTGAGTCGAGCTGACACCGAGCGAAAAAAAAGGCCGGAGACATTCCGGCCTTTTCTTTTGCACGTGAGATCGGCTCAAGCCCGTTGGCTGGGTCGCATTAGTTCTGCAGGGTCAGCGTGCCCTTCATCAGGGCGACGTGGCCGGGGAAGGTGCAGAAATACGCATAGGTTTCACCGGCCTTGAGCTTGGTCACGGGGAAGGTGACGCTGTCCGATTCGCCACCTCCGACCAACTTGGTATGCGCGATGACGCGCGTGTCGTCTGGCTTGACGTAGTTGTTGTCGGCGCCGGCTTTCATGCCGTCGGCGATGATGCTGGCTTCGTCGGACTCGTGGCCCAGCACCCAGTTGTGACCCATCGATGCCTTGGGCAGTTTGCCGGTGTGCTTGAGCGTCACCGTGAACTGCTTGCAGGTCTTTGGCACCTGGATGGTCTTCTGGTTGAACTGCATCGCATCACTACCCTCGATGGTGGCCGAGCAGTCGGCGGCCCACAGGGGAGCGGCGAACAGCCCGAGCAGGGCGAGGGCAAAGGTCTTGCGGATCATCAGTAAATCTCCATCGCGATTGTGAGCGATGGGGACGATGGCGGTAGGGTGTGTCCCCGGCGCTGATCTGGATCAGCTTCCTGGGGGACTTTGCAGCAACGCGACAGCACGCCGCATCCGCAAAAGAAAGCCGGGCTGGGCCCGGCTTTCTTCGTACCGCCTTGAGTTCGGCTTACTTAGCCGCCATCAGCGCGACAGTCATGTCGAGCATGCGGTTGGAGAAGCCCCACTCGTTGTCGTACCACGACAGCACCTTCACCAGCGTGCCTTCCATGACGCGCGTCTGGGTGGCGTCATAGGTGGAAGAGGCCGGATTATGGTTGAAGTCGATCGATACCAGCGGCTGAGTATTGACGGCCAGGATGCCCTTCAGAGCGCCGTTGGCAGCTTCGTTGATGACCTCGTCGATCTCTTCCTTGGTGGTCGGGCGCGCAGCGTCGAAGGTGAGGTCGACCACCGACACATTGATGGTCGGTATGCGCATGGCGAAACCGTCCAGCTTGCCGTTGAGCTCCGGCAACACCAGGCCCACTGCAGCTGCGGCGCCGGTCTTGGCCGGAATCTGGCTCATCGTGGCCGAACGGGCACGACGCAGGTCCGAGTGGTACACATCCGTCAGCACCTGATCGTTGGTGTAGGCATGGATGGTGGTCATCAGGCCGCGCTTGATGCCGATCTTGTCGTTCAGCACCTTGGCCAGCGGCGCGAGGCAGTTGGTCGTGCACGAGGCGTTGGAGATCACTTCCAGCTTGGAGGTGAGCTTGTCGTCGTTGACACCAAACACGAAGGTGCCGTCCACGTCCTTGTCGCCAGGGGCGGAGATGATCACCTTCTTGGCGCCGGCGGCGATGTGCGCGCTGGCTTTGGCCTTGGAGGTGAACAGGCCGGTGCACTCAAGCACCACGTCCACTCCCAGGGCGCGCCACGGCAGCTTGGACGGATCACGCTCGGCACAGACCTTGATTCGGTCGCCGTTGACGATCAAGTCGCTGCCGTCCACCGACACGGTGCCGGGGAACTTGCCGTGCGCGGTGTCGTACTGAGTCAGATGCGCATTGGTCTCGGCATTGCCAAGATCATTGATCGCAACGATTTGGATCTCGTTGGTGCGACCGGCTTCGTACAGCGCGCGCAGAATGTTGCGGCCGATGCGACCGTAACCGTTGATGGCGACCTTGATTGCCATGGGACAGCGTCCTCCAGAATGAGGTGGCGGAATTGGCGGCTGTGGGACCGCCGTAAAACCCTCATTTTAGCCTGAACCGGGGTGGCAGCTCACCCGGGGCTGTTCAGGAAGCCCGGGACGCGCTTGAATCGGGCTTTCGGGCCAGATCGGCCGACCACGGAGAGCGTCATGAACGAGGCAGAGCAGACCTTTGAGATCACCCTGGAACAGATCACGGACTACGAGTTCAAGATCCGTTTCGACGACACGGCCATCCCCGACCTGACTACCGACGAGACCTCGCCACTGGGCCATGACGCTGGCCCCAACCCGTCGCGCCTCGTGGCCACGGCGGTAGCCAACTGCCTGGCGGCGAGCCTGCTGTTTGCCTTGCGCAAGTATAAAAATGCCCCGGGCGCGCTAGGCGCCAAAGCCAAGGCGACCCTGACGCGCAACGAACACGGCCGCTGGCGAATCACCCACATCGGCGTGGATTTGCAGTTGGCCGACAAGGCCGAACTCGTCGAACACCTCGATCGCGTGCTCGCCCAGTTCGAGGATTTCTGCATCGTGACCCAGAGCGTGCGTCAGGGCATCAAGGTGGACGTCAGTGTTCGCGATGGTGAAGGGCTGGTGCTGCCCGTGCCCAACGCGGGCTGATGGAAGCTGGCGTCAAGCTGTCATTGTGCTGTGGCAGACTTCGGCGTCCCCTTTCTTGCAGAGCCATTGCCTCATGTCTCTACCGCGTCGATCTGTAGCCGCTGTACTTATCTGTCTGGCCCTTGCACCGGCGGTCCAGGCCTGGGGCCCGCTCGGCCACAGCGTTGTGGCCGATCTGGCGCAGCGGCACCTCACCCCGGCGGCCGAGGCCGAAGTCGAACGTCTGCTGGCACCGGAGCACACGAAGTCGCTGGCCGACATCGCCAGCTGGGCCGATGAGATCCGCAACGACCCCAAGCAGGACGTGCTGTGGAAGCAGACCCGCGCGCTGCACTATGTCGACTTCACGTCCGGCGACTGCAACTACACGCCTCCGCGTGATTGCAAGGATGGGCAGTGCGTTGTCGCCGGCATCGACCACTACGTGAACGTGCTGGGCGACAAGAGCCAGCCGGACGCGGCTCGTCTGGAAGCACTGAAGTTCGTGGTGCATTTCATCGGCGACGAACACCAGCCGCTGCATGGCGGTTCGCGCGACGACAAGGGCGGCAACGCCTATCAGGTGCAGTTCAATGACAAGGGCACCAACCTGCACAGCGTGTGGGACTCGGGCCTGCTCAAGACGCACGGCCTCGAGTGGAAGGCCTATGCTGATGAACTCGAAGCACGTGGCCCGGTGACGCTGCCCGCGCCGATCTCGCCGTTCGACAACGCGTATGCGCAATGGGCCGAGGAATCCTGCGCGATCTCGCGCGACATCTATCCTGACGGCCACAAGATCGACCAAGCCTATGTCGCCAAGGAACTGCCGGTGGCCGAGCTGCGCCTGCGTGAAGCGGGGCGTCGACTGGCTGAAGTGCTGAATCTGACGCTGTCGCGCTGAGCCCGCGTTGGGACCCGGTGCCACGCCCTTGGTTTCCTAGGGCGTGGCAATCGTCTTGTCCGCCTGGCTTGGCTGACCGATGTTTCGGTCCAGGAAGTCGAGCAGTTTGTCGTACATCGCCAGACGGTGCTCCGGTAGAAAGAAGCCGTGACCCTCGTGCGCCTCTGTCAGCGACTCGTAGTGCTTGCCTTGCTTGTCGAGCGCCGTGGTGAACGCCTCGAAGTTCGCGTAGGGAGCCCGCTCGTCCATGCCGCCATGGATCAGCAAGAGATCGGCCCTGAGACGATCGACGCCTGCGATAGGTGAGCGCTTGAGCAGATCGGCACGATCATCGCCCAACACGTCGTGCAGATAGTCCAGGCCGTGGTCCGTGCGTTGCGTGTCGCTCTTGTCGAGCTGGATCCGCAGATCGTAAACACCGGCGTAGCCAATCGCGCAGCGATAGAGCTCAGGTTCGCGGACGGCACCCTCCAGTGCGGCGTAGCCTCCGTAGCTGCCGCCGTAAATGCACACACGCGAGGCATCGGCATGCCCTTCGCGCACCGCCCAGCGGGTTGCGTCGGTGATGTCGTCCTGCATGGACAGCCCCCACTGGTGATAGCCCATCTGTTCGAATTGCGCGCCGTAACCGCCCGATCCGCGATAGTTGATCTGCAGTACCGCATAGCCGTGGCTGGCGAGCAGCTGAGTTTCCTCGTCGAAGGCCCAGACATCGGACAGGCCATGCGGCCCGCCATGGGGTAGTACCACCATGGGAAAGGGTCCCTTGCCAGCCGGTTCAGTGAGAAAGCCATGGAGGACGACGCCGTCGCGTGCGGTGACGTTGATCGGCTGCATGGGCCGCATGCGCTTGGGCGATAGCCAGCGACGCTGGCTGAAGAGATAGCGAGCCTGCTTCTTCTCAAGGTCAAACAGGTAGTAGTCGCCGGGGTTGCGATCGCTGCTCACATGGACGATGGCCAGGTGGCCGTCGCGAGTGAACGATGTCAGCCGGACCAATTGGCCGGGAAAACTGCCCGCCAGCGCGTCGATGATTTGCGCCTCGATACTGTGGGGGTCAAAGAAATGCATCGCCGGCACGCCGTCCTCGGTGATCACGCCGTAGAAATCCTTGCCGTCCGTCGTAGGAAGCAGGTTGCCCGGGTCGGCGAATTCGCCGCGATAGACAAGAGTGCGTGCACCACTGCGCAGGTCCATCAACTCGATGGAATCGGGCCCCTGCGGATGCGCCACTTGTACGTACAGCAGGCTGTTGTCACGGTTGAAGCCGATGGGCCAGATTGCCTCATGGGAGGTCTGCGCATCGTTGCGCAGCACCCACTCCCCACCGGCATCGCGTGTCCAAAGACGCGGGTGGGTGTAACCGCCGCCGGTCGCTGCGCGGGGTTCGCCGGTATGGTCCAGCGTCATCCATACGTCGGGCGCAGGCGCTCCGAGGATGCGCCGGCTCTCGCCGTTGACCACGTCCAGCCGTTCGATCGACGGCACACTGCCCGAGCGCTTGCCGGTGAACGGCCGGGTTTGCACTAGCAGGTAGCGGTCGTCGCCAGCAGGCGCGGACGGAAGCAGGCTCGCATAGGCAGCGCGGGCAATAGCGCCATGCTGCATATGGTTGCTGCTACCGCCAACGTCGCCACCCCAACCGAACAGGTACACATAATGGCTGCCATCGGCATCGATGGCCATCAGTTCGCCGGTATACGACGGCTGCTCGAGGCTTCCAAGGCGAATAGCCATTGCCAACACCAGCCGATGATCGTTCACCCACAGATACTGGAGGATCTCGTTGCGGCTGTCGGCGCGCACGCTCGATAACAGCTTGCCGCTCGCGGTGTCGATCATTACCACCATGTTTTCGTAGGGCATGCCGGGGCGAGGCGCCAGGGTGGCGATATAACGCCCGTCCGGCGACAACTGGACGTTGTGGAAATCGCTGGGCCGGATGAAGTCGCGTGTAGCAATGGCAGTCGAGTCTGTACCCATCGATGTGGACAGCGGCGATGCGCACAGCATGGCCAGCACGACGGCGGCAGCCGTACGCTTGAAACGTGTCATGTCGGAATTCCCCCTGTCCATGGATCCCCCGATCCACGCGGCGATATTAGCTAAATGTCGAGTCGATCCGTGCGCGTTCGCGTGCACATCAAGCCGTTCCCAGTCATGCCTTTTGATGCGTTGCGGCATTGACACTGGTGCTGCAAAAAGAGGGTTGGCAGGGCATCTGTACGACGATGGTCGCGGGTTGGATCGGTGCGCACGGTGCTTATTGCAAGCGAGTGGATACCACACCAGTGGTTTGATACCTTCGCAATCCGCGAGTAGACCAGTTCTCGTCCTCAACCCCAACGATGACGATAGAGCGCCATACCACTGCACCCGGTGGTCATCAGGCCACGTGCAGTCCACTTCGGCCTCGGGAAACAGCTTGAGAAAGCGCGCCGCAACCCACTAGCAGATCGATTCAGATCTGCTAGCGTTGAAGCATGACTACTGACAATTCGCTGCGACGCACAAAGATAGTTGCCACCCTCGGTCCCGCGACCGACGCACCTGGCATGCTCGAGAAAATCATCGTCGAAGGTGTGGACGTGGTTCGCCTGAACCTCTCGCACGGCCAACCCGACGATCACCGCGCACGAGCGGTTGCGGTGCGCGACATCGCCGCCAGGCTCGGACGTGAAGTCGGCGTGCTCGCAGACCTGCAAGGTCCCAAGATCCGCGTGGAGCGCTTTGCCCACGGTCCGGTGGAGCTGCGTGTGGGCGACAGCTTCGTGCTGGACTGCAGCCCGGGTGCTCCGATGGGTGACGCGACGCGCGTGGGCGTGAGCTATTACGAGTTGCCCAACGACGTGGTAGCCGGTGACGTGTTGCTGCTCGACGACGGGCTGATCGCGCTGGCCGTGGAATCCGTGATCGGCGCAGAAATCCACTGCCGCGTGCTTATCGGCGGTCGCCTGTCCGATCGCAAGGGCCTCAATCGCCAGGGCGGCGGTCTTTCCGTCGCTGCGCTGTCGGACAAGGACAGGGCGGACATCAAGCTGGCCGCCGAGATAGGCGCCGACTTCCTCGCCGTGTCTTTCGTTCGCTGTGCCAATGACATGAACGAAGCGCGTCGTCTGCTGGAAGAGGCGGGCGGCAAGGCCTCGCTGGTGGCGAAGATCGAGCGCGCCGATGCGATTCCGGTGCTCGGCGAAATCATCGACGCCTCCGACGTGGTGATGGTGGCGCGCGGCGACCTGGGCGTGGAGATCGGTGACGCCGAGTTGCCGGGCCTGCAGAAAAAGATCATTCGCGAGTCGGTACAGCGCAATCGCGCCGTGATCACCGCCACGCAGATGTTGCAATCGATGGTGCGCTCGCCAATTCCCACACGCGCCGAAGTGATGGACGTGGCCAACGCGGTGATCGATGGCACCGATGCCGTGATGTTGTCCGAAGAATCGGCGGCAGGCGCTCACCCCGACAAGGCTGTGGCGGCGCTGCGCCGCATCTGCCTCGGTGCCGAGCGTCAGTTCGAGCCGAAGGAAGATCCCACCACCATGAGCCATCATCTGGATCGCACGGACCAGGCCATCGCGCTGGCGGCGATGTTGCTGGCCAGCCAGCTTGGCGTGCGCGCCATCGTGGCGTTGACCGAGTCGGGAGCTACGGCGCAGTGGTTGTCGCGCTATCGCAGCGCCGTGCCGATCTATGCGTTGTCGCCGTTCGACGATGCGCGTCGTCGCATGTCGATCTTCCGCGACGTGCAGGCCGTGAAGTTCACCCATGTGTCGCAGACCCCCGCCGGTTCTGCGCGCGATGCCGTGCGCCAGCTCTTCGTCCAGGGCAAGCTGGCCGAGGGCGACCGCGTGGTGCTGACTCATGGCGATCACATCGGCCAGGGCGGCGGCACCAATACGCTCAAGCTGCTTTCGGTAGGCGCCGAGGGCGTGGTGGAGTGCCTGCGGGATCTGTAAGCGTCGCGTCGACGCTGGCCGTGTTTGCATGCAGCTAGAATCCGGTCAACGATCCCCACCCAGGCCCAGGAGGTTTTCCATGAACACGATGTCACGTTGCTGCGGCCAGGTTCTGCTGCTGGCGCTGGCCATGACAGGTGCGGCGCCGTTGCTGGCGCAGACCAACACACGCATGGTCGGGCCGGAACATATCCAGTCGTACTGGATCATGCTCAATACCAAGGTCGATGCCGACATTCCCAACAGCGGCCACAACATGGAGAAGCCCGGTTGCGTGGCGGTGAGCTACATGATCGGCTCGGACGGCGTGCCGCAGGGTGTGACCGTGCGCAAGGTCGTGCCGCAGAGCGACCTCGGTGTGGTGGGCAAGAGCGTGGTGAGCAATTTTCGCTATGGGCCGTCGTTGACCAACCGCACCAGCGAGCCGATGTCCACCTATTACATCGTGCCGTTCAACCTGCCGGCTGACGCGGCCCAGAAGCAGGCCATCATCAACGCCTGCAATCTGCCAGGTTACGACCAGGCCTGATGCTTCCTCGGGCCGTTCAGGGGCTCTGAGGACCCCGTACGGCCAGA
Organism: Dyella sp. OK584; assembly: GCF_057787755.1. Classification (NCBI taxonomy): domain Bacteria; kingdom Pseudomonadati; phylum Pseudomonadota; class Gammaproteobacteria; order Lysobacterales; family Rhodanobacteraceae; genus Dyella; species Dyella sp. OK584. The sequence continues at coordinate 319,770 of NZ_CM173542.1, read as the reverse complement.
TGCCATATACTTCCGGGCTTTAAGCCTAGCCGCCCCCTTGTGGGCGGCATCCACCTTGTGCGGCCCACACCGCCTAGTACCCGGAGTTCTCATGAGCATCGAAGACCTCGAAAGCATCGCCCTGGCGATGGTCGCGCCCGGCAAGGGCATCATCGCCATCGACGAGTCGACCAACACCGTCAAGAAGCGTTTCGAGGCCGTCGGCATCGAGAACACCGAAGACAATCGCCGCGCCTACCGTGAGCTGCTGCTCACCGCGCCGAACCTCAGCGAGCACATCTCCGGCGCGATCCTGTACGACGAAACGATCCGCCAGTCGACCAAGGACGGCGTGCCATTCACCCAGGTGATGAAGAAGAACGGCATCATCCCGGGCATCAAGGTCGACAAGGGTCCGGTGCCGCTGGCCGGTTTCCCGGGCGACGTGGTTACCGAAGGCCTTGACGGCCTGCGTGAGCGTCTCGCCGAGTACGTGAAGCTGGGCGCCCAGTTCGCCAAGTGGCGCGCGGTGATCAACATCAGCGAAGACAATCCGTCCTCCACTGCCATCGAGGCGAACTGCCACGCGCTGGCCCGTTACGCCGCGCTGTGCCAGGAAGCCGGCCTTGTGCCGATGGTCGAGCCGGAAGTGATCATGGACGGCGACCACAGCATCGAAGTCAGCTACGAAGTGCACGAAGCCGTGCTGCGCAGCCTGTTCAACGCGCTGTACGAGCAGAACGTGATGCTGGAAGGCACCATCCTGAAGGTCAGCATGGTCATTCCGGGCAAGGAAGCGGACGAGCAGGCCGACTTCGAAGAAGTGGCCGAAGCCACCGTGCGCGTGCTCAAGACGACCGTGCCGGCCACGTTGCCGGGCATCGTGTTCCTGTCGGGTGGCCAGACCGACGAGCAGTCCACCGCGCACCTCAATGCGATGAACCGCATGGGTCCGCACCCGTGGCCGCTGAGCTTCTCCTACGGTCGCGCCATGCAGCAGGCCGCGCTGAAGCTGTGGTCCAAGGACATGAAGGCCAACTACGCCGACGCGCAGAAGACCGTCCTCGCCCGCGCCAAGGACAACGGCCAGGCGGCGCTGGGTCAGTGGAACGCCAAGTAAGCTGGCGCTTCCTCAGCGTTGCAAAAGAAAACGGGCGCCTCGCGGCGCCCGTTTTTGTTTCGCTGACCCTGCAGATCAGAAGCGGTATTCCGCGCTGACGGTGTACAGGTTGGTCGGCAAGTGGATGTTCTTGTCGCTATCGCTGGCCTGGTAGTAGTCGTAGTTCAGGCCCACGCTCCACTTCGGCGTGATGTTGTAGCCCACACCCGCACCAGCGTAATAGTTGGTGCTGTTGAAGCTGACCATCTGCGGGTTGAACTTGTCGTTGGTCAGGCCCTCGCCCTTGGCGAAGAAGGCACCGCCACGGACTTCTGCGTACCACTTCGGATTGAAGTTGTAGCGCAGGTCCAGACCGGCAGTTGCACCTTGCAGCTTGGACTTGCCGTTGGCGCCGGCGAAGTTCTGGGTATAGAGGCTACGGGCGTCGGCACGGCCGAGATACTGGTAACCCACTTCGGCACCCAGCGACAGTTCGGGGCTGAGCGCGAAACGGTAACCGCCCTTGATGCCGCCGGCGAAGTCGCCGTCGTCATAGGGACCCTTGCTCACCTGGCCGTAACCGGCATTGGCACTGACGTACCAACCCTGCTGGGCCGTGTTGCCCGCGTCCTGGGCAAAAGCGGCCGGAACGGCCACGACACCCGCAGTAGCGAGGGCGAGAGCAAAAAGCGTCTTTTTCATGGGGGTAATCCTCTTGATCTTATTGGGCCAGTTCGCGATGCCGGGGGTTCGGTCATTCGCGGCTGGGCACCTCGTGCCGACGATGCTGGTCGATAGGTGGGGCGACCGAGGATTGAATTCAACACCCATCAGTACAGAATTAAGACTTCATTAAGAAAACGGCCACTTTCGGGCCTGCCACAGCAAAACGGGCGCCCGAGGGCGCCCGTTTGCTTTCCTTGATACCCGTGGTCAGAAGCGATATTCGGCGGTGATCGAGGCCGTATCGGTGGACAGATCGACACCGCTCTTCTTGGCGTCGAAGTAGTCGTAGGACAGGCCAAGGCTGAAGTGCTGGTTGAAATCGTAGCCAGCGCCAGCGCCGCCGTACCAGCTCGTGTCGTTGAGGTGATGACGGTTGAGCGTGTCGTTGTCGTAACCGTGACCCTTCCAGCCATAGACGCCGGCGCGGCCGCTCACGTACAGGCCCTGCCACACGTTGATCTTGCCGTTGACACCGGCGGTCCAGCCGCGCAGGTCATTGCGCTCGCTGGTCTGGTTCACGGGCTGGCTGTTGAAGACGTTCTTCAGCGTGTAATTGCCCTGGTCGTTGTAGCCAGCCTCAACGCCCAGGCCCATGTCCTGGCCCACCTTCCAGCGGTAACCGCCGTTGAGGCTGTAGGTGGTCGGGTGGTCGTCATAGGGGCCGTTAGCGACGTGGCCTTCGCCCACGCTGCCATTGATGAACCAGTTGCCGCTGCCCACCGGTTGGTTGGGCTGGAAGTTGCCATTGGCTGCCGGCGCGAAATTGTCTTGAGCGAACGCCGGGACGGCGACCAGGCCAGTGGTGGCAATAGCAAAGGCAAGTAGCGTCTTTTTCATGGGGGCTCTCCGTTTGGTCTTTTTGGATCGATCCCTGAAAGAAGCCGCGGGCCGGGGGAAGGGCTTGTCGCAGTCGCGCCCTGTTCCTTGGGCACCGGGGGATTAGAGCCAGTCCGGGCTGAAGGGTTTCCATACCCCCTGAGGAAAAATTAAGGGCAAATTAAGGTCTTACCCGCTGGCGACGGCCGCCACCGATCGGCGACAATAGCCGTTTTTCGCCGTCGCCAGCCCCGGAGAACCCCTCGATGACAACCCGCCGCGAACTTGCCAATGCCGTGCGCGCCCTCGCCATGGACGCCGTGGAGCAGGCCAACTCCGGCCATCCGGGCATGCCCATGGGTATGGCAGACATCGCCGAGGTGCTGTGGAACGATTTCCTCAAGCACAACCCGACCCATCCGAAGTGGTTCAACCGTGACCGTTTCGTGCTCTCCAATGGCCACGGCTCGATGCTGCAGTACGCACTGCTGCACCTGACCGGCTATGACCTGCCGATGGAGCAGCTCAAGCGCTTCCGTCAGCTGCATTCCAAGACCGCCGGTCACCCGGAAGCGAGCGAAACGCCAGGCGTGGAAACCACCACTGGTCCGCTGGGCCAGGGCCTGGCTAATGCGGTGGGCTTCGCGCTGGCCGAGAAGGTGCTGGCCGCGCACTTCAACCGCCCGGGTCACGAGATCGTCAATCACCACACGTATGTGTTCCTCGGTGACGGCTGCCTGATGGAAGGCATCTCGCACGAAGTCGCCTCGCTGGCCGGTACCTGGAAGCTGGGCAAGCTGGTGGCGGTGTACGACGACAACGGCATCTCAATCGACGGCGAAGTGCACGGCTGGTTCACGGACAACACGCCGGAACGTTTCGAGGCCTATGGCTGGAACGTGATACGCGGCGTCGATGGCCATGATGCCGAAGCGATTAGCGCAGCGTTGAAAGCTGCAACAAGCCAGAGCGAAAAGCCCACTCTTATATGCGCCAAAACCATCATTGGTTTTGGCGCGCCGCACAAGCAGGGCAAGGAAGAGAGCCACGGCGCAGCGCTTGGCAAGGTCGAGGTCGCTGGTGCCCGTGACGCGCTTGACTGGCGTTATGGCCCGTTCGAGATCCCGGCCGACATCTATGCCGGTTGGGACCACAAGAAGGCCGGTATCGAACGGGAGCAGGTCTGGCACGACGCGCTGGCCAAGTACACCGCAGCGCACCCGGAGCTGGCGGCCGAATTCAATCGCCGCACCGCCGGCGAACTGCCTGCCGACTGGGCTGCCAAGTCGCAGGCCTTCGTCGACAAGATGCAGGCTGACGGCCCTGAAGTGGCATCTCGCAAGGCATCCCAGATGAGCATCGAGGCCTTCGCGCCGATGCTGCCGGAGCTGATCGGCGGTTCCGCCGACCTGGCCGGCTCCAACCTCACCAAGTGGAAGGGCAGCCTGGATGCCGCCAACGGCAACAGCGCCGACGGCAAGGGCAACTACGTCTACTACGGCGTGCGCGAGTTCGGCATGACCGCAATCGCCAACGGTCTGGCGCTGCATGGCGGTTTCATTCCGTATGACGCCACCTTCCTGGTGTTCTCCGATTACGCGCGCAATGCGGTGCGCATGAGCGCGCTGATTCCGGCGCATGCCATCCATGTGTATACGCATGACTCGATCGGTCTGGGCGAAGACGGTCCGACCCATCAGGCTGTGGAGCATCTGGCCTCGCTGCGCTACATCCCGAACAACCAGTTGTGGCGCCCCTGCGATGCGGTGGAATCGGCCGTGTCGTGGAAGGTCGCCATCGAGCGCAAGGGCAACCCGGCGTGCCTGGTGTTCTCGCGCCAGAACCTCAAGCACCAGCAGCGCACCGCGCAGCAGGTGGCTGACATTTCGCGCGGCGCTTATGTGCTGTCCGATCCGCAGGACACCAAGTTCAAGGCCATCCTGATTGCTACCGGCTCGGAAGTGGAGCTGGCGATGGAAGCGGCCCGCACGCTGGCACAGCAAAACGTGCCGGTGCGCGTCGTGTCGATGCCTTGCACTGAGGTGTTCGACGCGCAGCCGCTGGAATACCGCGAAGCGATCCTGCCGAACTGGTGTCGCGCACGCGTGGCCGTGGAAGCGGCGACAGTCGACTTCTGGCGCAAGTACGTCGGCCTCGACGGCGACGTGGTCGGCATGACCACCTTCGGCGCCTCGGCACCGGCACCGCAGCTGTTCGAGCACTTCGGTTTCACCGTCGCGCACGTCGTTGACGCAGTGAAGCGCGTGATTGGCTGAAGCTGTTTTATCCCTCTCCCTTCTGGGGAGAGGGCAGGGTGAGGGACGGGTGCTCGCCCAAACCTCCCATGAAAAACGCCGCGTTTGACGCGGCGTTTTTTTGTGCGTTCCAATCGACGGATGTGGTGTTTACGCAGCGAGTAGTTCGGCCAGATGCTCGGGATCGCGCGCCAACGCGTGTGCCCCGGCGCGCTCCAGTTCCTCGTGGCTACCGAACCCCCACAGCACACCTACGCCACGCACGCGATTGGCCACGGCGCCATCAATGTCGAAGTGGCGATCGCCGATCATCGCTGTCTCTTCGGGCAGGGCGCCGAAGTCCGCCAGCGCGGCAGCGATCATGCCCGCTTTTTCGCTATGCGGGCTGGACGGATCGGGGCCGTATAGACGGCTGAAGGCCTGGCCAAACGGCAGGTGCTCCATGATCGGCCGCGCATGGCGTTCGGGTTTGCTGGTAACTACAGCCAGCTCGTGACCGGCGGCTTGCAGCCGACCGATCATCGCCTCGATACCGGGATACACCGTGTGCTCGCGCCAGCCGATGGTATGGAAGCGTTGGTGATAGTGCTCCACCGCCTCTTCAATGCGGTCGTGATCGTGACCCAGCAGCGGCGCAAAGCTGTGCCGCAGCGGTGGGCCGATCCAATGCCGCATTTCTGCCGGGTGCGCCACACCAAGCTGCGTCAGCGCATGGCGGACGCAGCCCAGGATGCCGACTTCCGAATCGATCAGCGTGCCATCGAGGTCGAACAGACAGAGCATCAGCGGCCTGCACGTGCCTTGAGCGCGGCCACGGCCGGCAGTTCCTTGCCTTCGAGAAACTCAAGGAAGGCGCCGCCACCGGTGGAGATGTACGAAACAGCATCGGCGATGCCGTACTTGTCCACGGCCGCCAGGGTGTCGCCACCGCCAGCGATGGAGAATGCCGGCGAGGCCGCGATGGCACGGGCCAGCGTTTCGGTGCCGCGGCCGAAGGCGTCGAATTCGAACACGCCTACCGGGCCGTTCCACACGACGGTTCCGGCCTTGGCGATCATCTCGGCATAGCGGCGCGCGGTTTCGGGGCCGATGTCGAGAATCATCTCGCCATCCTTCACTTCATCCACTGGCTTCACCGTGGCAGGTGCGTGCGCGGAAAATTCCGGCGCCACCACCACGTCCACCGGAAGCGGCACATCGGCGTTGCGGCGCTTGGCTTCAGCGATGACCTTTTTTGCGGCCGGAATCAAGTCGGGTTCGTACAGCGAATTGCCGACCGAGTGGCCCATGGCGGCGATGAAGGTGTTGGCAATGCCGCCACCGACGATCAGCTGGTCGACCTTGCCGATGAGGTTTTCGAGCAGAGTGAGTTTGGTGGACACCTTGGAGCCGGCAACGATGGCCAGCAGCGGATGGGCGGGTTGCACCAGCGCCTTGCCCAGCGCATCCAGTTCGCCCGACAGCAGTGGGCCGGCGGCGGCGATCGGGGCGAACTTGATGACGCCATGGGTGGAGGCCTGCGCACGGTGCGCCGTGCCGAAAGCGTCCATCACGAAGATGTCGCACAGTGCGGCGTACTTCTTCGACAGGGCTTCGTCATCCTTGCCCTCGCCGACGTTCATGCGGCAATTCTCCAGCACCACGACCTCGCCATCGGCGACTTCGACGCCGCCGAGATAATCGGCGACCAGCCGCACCGGCTGACCCAGCTTGTCGCCCAGCCATTTGGCCACCGGCGCCAGCGAGGACTCCGCGTCAAACTGACCTTCCTTCGGACGACCCAGGTGCGACAGCACCATCACCTTGGCGCCGGCGTCGCGGGCGATCTTGATGGTGGGCAGGGCGGCATCCAGGCGCTGGGTGGAGGTGATGTGACCGTTCTCGATCGGCACGTTCAGGTCTTCGCGGATCAGCACGCGCTTGCCGCGCAGATCAAGATCGCTCATGCGGGTGACGGACACGGGGGGAACTCCCTTGCTTGGATTCATGGGTGGGCGCTTGAAGGCGCGAATCGCGTATTGTCCCGCCCACCCACCGGCGATGCAAACCGCATGACAGGTATCCTTGGTGGCTGATATTTCACGCGAGGACATGGCGATGGGCCAGGATCTGGTGTTGTACGGCTACTGGCGTTCCAGTGCGGCCTATCGGGTGCGCATCGCGCTGAACCTCAAGGGGCTAGCCTATGAGTCCCGGGCCGTGCACCTGGTAAATCATGGCGGCGAACAGCACGCACCGGACTTCCATGCTCTCAATCCGCAAGAGCTGGTGCCCTGTCTGATCGACCAAGGCCAGGTATTTACCCAATCCATGGCCATCATCGAATACCTGGACGAGACGCGGCCTGCGCCACCGTTACTGCCTGCCGACGCTGCAGGACGTGCCCGTGTGCGTGCACTGGCGCAGGTCGTGGGGTGCGACGTGCACCCGCTGGGCAACCTGCGCGTGCTGCAGCACCTCGTAAAGCAGTTCGGTGAGGATGATGCGGCGAAGGGCGTGTGGTCCCGGCACTGGATCAGCGAGGGACTCCGGGCGCTGGAAGCGATGCTTTCCAGCAACGTAGCCACCGGACGTTTCTGCCACGGCGATGCGCCCACCCTGGCCGATACCTGCCTGATTCCGCAGGTCTACAACGCGATGCGCTGGAAGCTGCTGATGGACGACTATCCGACCATTTGGCGCATCTACGAGGCATGCCAGACGATGGAAGCGTTTCAAAAGGCGGCGCCGGAAGCACAGCCCGACGCTCCCTCAACAAAGTAACGATGGCGAGCCTTTGGCATAACTTCTGGCGCTGGCAGCGTGGGCGCCAGGGCACGGGTTACGACAAGCTGTTGCTTGGCGGCACGCGCTGGCCGTTGCCGTGTGATTGTTACCTGCTGCGTTTCCCCGCCGGGGCGTCCGTGCCGCCGCACACCGACCGCGTGGCGCAGGGCAGACATTACCGGTTGAACATCATCCTGCGCCCAGCCCGACGGGGTGGCGAGTTCATCTGTGCTCGTCCCATTCACGCAAGCAGGCGCGTGAAGCTGTTCCGCCCTGATGTGGAGGAGCACAGCGTGACGGTCATCGAGGAAGGCAACCGCTGGGTACTGAGTATCGGCTGGGTGCGTGGCGCGCGGGGCGATACACGCCCCGCTGCTTGAGGTGGGTCAGAACCCGAGCCCGTACGGATCGTTGCCGGCCAGCTCGGTGCTTTCCGAGCCACCGCCTTCGGACAAGCGCACCTTCAACGACAGGCCATCGCGCGAGTCGGCCTTGTTGAGCGCTTCGTCCAGCTCGATGCGGCCTTCCTTGTACAGGCGGTACAGCGACTGGTCGAAGGTCTGCATGCCTTCCTGCAGACTGCGGTCCATGGCTTCCTTGACGTCATGAACCTGGCCGCGGCGGATCATGTCGCGGATCAGCGGCGTGTTGAGCAGCACTTCGGTGGCCGGCAAACGGCGGCCGTCCTTGCCCACCACCAGGCGCTGGCTGATCACCGCGCGAAGGTTGAGCGAGAGGTTCATCAGCACATTCTTGTGTGCCGATTCGGGGAAGAAGTTGAGGATGCGTTCCAGTGTCTGGTCGGCGTTGTTGGAGTGCAGCGTCGCCAGGCACAAGTGGCCGGTTTCGGAGAACGCGATGGCCGCTTCCATGGTGTCGGTGTCGCGGATCTCGCCGATCATGATCACGTCCGGCGCCTCGCGCATCGCATTGCGCAGGGCCTCGTGATAGCTGTGCGTGTCCAGGCCGACTTCGCGCTGGTTCACGATCGACTTCTTGTGGCGGTGCAGGTATTCGATCGGATCCTCGATGGTGAGGATGTGGCCCGAGGAGTTCTGGTTGCGATGGTCGATCATCGCCGCAAGCGTGGTCGACTTGCCCGAGCCGGTAGCGCCCACCACCAGGATCAGGCCGCGCGGCTCCATGATCAGCTCGCGGAAGATGCCCGGCAGCTGCAGCTGGTCGATGCTGGGAATCTCGCTCTTGATGGCGCGGATCACCATGCCCACTTCGCCGCGCTGCTTGAACACGTTGATGCGGAAACGGCCGGCTTCCTTCACCGCCAAGGCCATATTCAATTCCAGGTCGCGTTCGAACTGCGGTACCTGACCTTCGTCCATCAGCGAATACGCGATTTTCTTGACCATGCCGCTGGGCAGACCGGTATTGCCCAGCGGGTAAAGCTTGCCCTCGACTTTAATGTTCACAGGGGCGCCCGTCGTCAGGAACATATCCGACGCGCCCTTGTCAACCATAAGCTTGAGGAAATAACCGATGTCCACTCGAATCCCCTAATTTCGTGCGCATTGCTAAAGTGGATTATGCCCGCCCACAATACGCTGTGACACTCCGGGAGGACTGAGTGATGGTGCACATCTTTTTCCCGCTGTCTGGGCGCCCGAAGGGCGTCCGTACGGCGGTTTCGACCCTGACGCTGGCGGTGACGCTGGCGCTTTCCGGCTGCGCATCCACGCCGCCGCCGGACGGGATAATGAACCAGGCACAGGTGCAGCTGCAGGCTGCCCGCGATGCCGATGCGGCCGCTTACGCTCCGGTCGACCTGGGTTTTGCCCAGAACAAGTTCCAGCAGGCGCAAAACGCCATGGCCAGCCGCAAGTACGACGATGCGGCGACGCTGGCGGATGAGGCCCGTGCCGACGCCGAGCTCGCTCGCGCCAAGGCCCGTCTGGCGGCTGCACGTGCGCAGATCCAGAACAAGACCGGCGCCAACCAACAGCTGCGCGAGCAGATCGACCAATCGCTGACCCACGAGCAACAGCAGGACCAGAGACAGAATCCGGCCTTGCCGGCTCAGCAGGCACCGACCGACATGCCGGCCCCGCCGAGTTCCTCGCTTTCCGAACCCATTCCGCAGGGGCAGGGCTTTCAAACCCTTCCCCAGACCGTTCCCCAGTCGACTTCTGACCAGGGAGGTCACCCATGAAAACCTTGACCCTTCGTTTGCCGGCGCTTGTCCTGGCCCTGGCTGCCGTGGGCGTGGTCCATGCCGCCAAGGACGACATGGACGTGGCGCGACTGAACAACAGCCTCGACCAGCTCGCCCGCGACCCAGTACTGGGCAGCTATGCGCAAGCCGAACAGGCACGTGCCCATGATGCCGTGAATCAGGTGACCCAGGCACGTTCCCGAGACCGTGCGCACGCGCTGTATCTGGCTGAACGTCGCGTCGATCTGGCCCGCGCCACTGCCCAGTTGCAGGACGCGCAGCAGCAGATCAACAAGCTGGACCGCGAGCACGATCAGATCCAGTTGGATGGCAGCCGTCGAGAGGCCGAGCAGGCTCGCCGAGAGCTCGAACGCCAGCGCCTGCAGTACCAGATGGCCCAGGAAGAGGCTGCGCGTCAGCAGGCGGCGGGCGCTGAAGCTACCGCGCAGGCCCAGGCCGAAGCCGATCAGGCCAAGAAGCTGGCCGCGGCACAGGCCAAGGTCGCTAATGCCGCCAAGAAACAGGCCGACCTCGCTGCCCAGGCAGCCCGGGCGATGCGCGCACAGATGCAGCAGGGCGACAGTTCCAGCGACAGCACGCCCAAGAAGGACCAGGGCAAGTAGCACGCCTTTGAGCTACGAGGGCACGTTGAAGGCCGGCCGGATAACTCCGCCGGCCTTTGCTTTTCTCAGGCGCGCACCGTGCAAAGCGGGTCGCGGCGGCTATTCGTTCAAGATCTGGGAAAGTCGCGTTGGATTCGTGCAAAGGACTGTTTTGTCAGCTTTTTTTCCAAAAATTCAGTGGCGGTGTCGGCCAACGTATGACGCTTGCATGACCCTGTGACGGGGAGTAGGGTCAAGTTCCCAGGGGGCACTTATGCGTCCTGGGTCATTGACCTGAATCATGCACTCATCCTCCCCCTCCATCGCTCTCCATGGACCGGTCAAACGGCATGGATCGCGGATGTGTGCGTGTGGTTCATCGTCTGCGGGCACCCCTCCCAGGCGCCCGCCGTTCTCTCAAGAGGAGGTTGGATCATGTTCGAAAACCAGCAGCGTGATGATGTCGAAGCCTTGATGAAAGCCGACGCGGAGTTTCGTCGGCTCTACCAGCACCATCAGGAGCTCGACAGCAAGGTGCACGACGCCGAGATCGGTGTGCTTCCCATTGATGACATGACGTTATCGGGCATGAAAAAGGAGAAACTCCACGCTAAGGAGCGGCTCCAGCGCATGTGGGACAGTCGCGCGCACCGCATCAACTGAATCTGCGAGGTTTCGCATGAACGCGGCCCCGGCGCCTCCCGCAAGGGAACGGCTTCCGGGGCCGCGGCATATCTGGCACGAGGAAGGCGGTGCCGCGGCTCGGGTATCATCGGCGGCCTTGACGGTCGCGATGTAGCGGCCGTGTCCTACAGCCAGGAGTCCCCATGACGGTCCACCAGAGTGTCCTTGAACTGATCGGACGTACCCCGATGGTACGCGCGCAGCGCCTGGACGTCGGACCGTGTGACCTGTTCCTCAAGCTGGAGAGCGCCAACCCGGGCGGCTCCGTCAAGGACCGCATCGGCCTGTCGATGATCGAGGGCGCCGAGCGGGCCGGGAAAATCCGCCCGGGCGATACGCTGGTCGAAGGCACCGCCGGCAATACCGGCCTGGGGCTCGCGCTGGTGGCGCAGCAGAAAGGCTACCGCCTGATCCTGGTGGTGCCCGACAAGATGAGCCGCGAGAAGATCTTCAACCTCAAGGCCATGGGCGCCGAAGTGGTGCTCACCCGCTCCGATGTGGCCAAGGGCCACCCGGAGTACTACCAGGACATGGCTGAGCGCATCGCGCGCGAAACGCCGGGCGCGTACTTCATCAACCAGTTCGGCAACCCGGACAACCCGGCGGCGCACATCGCCACCACCGGCCCGGAGATCCTCGAGCAGCTCGACGGCAAGGTCGACGCCATCGTGGTGGGCTGCGGTTCGTCGGGCACGCTGAGCGGCCTGTCCAAGTTCTTTGCCGAGCATTCGCCGAACACCGAGTTCGTGCTGGCCGACCCGGTCGGCTCGATCCTGGCGCAGTACATCAACGAGGGCACGCTCTCGACCAAGTCGGCCAGCTGGATGGTGGAAGGCATCGGCGAGGATTTCCTGCCGTCCATCAGCGACTTCACCCGCGTGAAGAAGGCCTACGCGATTCCCGACAAGGAAAGCTTCGTGGTTGCGCGTGAGCTGCTGGCGAAGGAAGGCATTCTTGGTGGCTCGTCCACCGGCACGCTGCTGGCGGCGGCGCTGCGTTATTGCCGCGAACAGACCGTGCCCAAGCGCGTGGTGACGCTGGTGTGCGACACGGGCAACAAGTACCTGTCGAAGATGTACAACGACTACTGGATGCTCGACAACGGCTTCATCGAACGCGAGCAGCGCGGCGACTTGCGCGACCTTCTGTTGCGCCCCTTCGCCCAGCGCGACACCGTGGTGATCGGCCCGAACGAACTGCTGATGACGGCGTACACGCGCATGAAGCTGTATGACGTTTCGCAGCTGCCGGTCATGGACGGCAGCCGCCTGGTCGGCATCCTCGACGAATCGGACGTGCTGATGCACGTGCACGCGGATGAAGCCAGGTTCCGTGATGCCGTATCCACCGCCATGATCACCAATCTGCAGATGCTCGACGTGCGCGCGCCGATCGAATCGCTGCTGCCCGTGTTCGATCGCGGTCACGTGGCCATCGTGGTCGACGGCGAGCAGTTCCTGGGCCTGATCACGCGAATTGATCTGCTGAACTATCTACGTCGCAAGGTGCATTGAATCAGAGCGGGCATGGCTCCCAGGATGGGCCATCGCTTTGCCCGCCAATGGCCATGAAAGTTTGCTGAAATCGCGTGCGTACAAAGTCGCGGTTTGCGGCTGGTCGGGTCGCCCTGTTTCGAAGGAGTAACACCTGATGTGTGGAATCGTTGCCGCTGCCGCCCAGCGTGATGTGGCGCCGCTATTGATCGCCGGCCTCAAGGCACTGGAATACCGCGGTTACGATTCGGCTGGCCTGGCCGTGATCGACCGCGACGACATCCACCGTGTGCGCGCCAAGGGCAAGGTCCGGGAGATGGAGGCGCTGTACCTGGCTGAGCCATTCCCTGGCGGCACGGGCATCGCACACACGCGCTGGGCCACCCATGGCGTGCCGAACGAAGCCAATGCGCATCCGCACATGGCCGGTAGCGTGGCTTTGGTGCACAACGGCATCATCGAGAACTACGCCAGCCTGCGCGCCGACCTGCAGGCGCGTGGCCACGTGTTCACGTCGGAAACGGATACCGAAGTGATGGCCGCGCTCATCAATGAGCACGTGGAAGCCGGCCTGGATCTGCGCGCCGCCGTGCTGGCGACCGTGCGTGAACTGGAAGGCGCCTACGCCATTGCCGTCATCAGCAGCAAGGAACCTGGCCGTGTGATCGGTGCACGCCATGGCGCGCCGCTGCTGGTGGGTGTCGGCATCGGTGAGCATTTCCTGGGCTCCGATGCGCAGGCGCTGATCCAGGTGACCAACAAGATCATCTATCTCGACGAGGATGACGTCGCCGACATCACCCGCGAGAGCGTGGCCATTTATACGCTCGACGGACAGCGCGTCGAGCGCCCGGTCAACGAGAGCGAGCTCTCCGCCGACGCCGTGGAACGTGGCGAGTACCGCCATTACATGCAAAAGGAAATCTTCGAGCAGCCGACTGCGGTGGCCGCCACACTGGAAGCGCGCATCGGCCCCCACGGCGTGCTGCCGAACATCTTCGGCGTGGATGGTGACGAACTGCTCGCCAAAGTGCGTGGCTTGCACATCATCGCCTGTGGCACGAGCTATCACGCTGGCTTGGTGGCCAAGTATTGGCTCGAAGAATACGCACGCCTGCCGGTGAGCGTCGAAGTGGCCAGCGAGTATCGCTATCGCGAAGCGGTGGTGCCCGATGGCACGCTGTTCGTCGCCATCTCCCAGTCTGGCGAAACGGCGGACACGCTGGCGGCGATGCGCGAATCGCGCCGCCGTGGCTATCTCGGCACGCTCGCCATCTGCAACGTGCCCGAGTCTTCGGTCGTTCGAGAAGCCGACCTCAAGTTGATGACGCGCGCCGGCCCGGAAATTGGCGTGGCCTCCACCAAGGCATTCACAACCCAGCTTGCCGCATTGGCCCTGCTCACCCTGCATCTCGCGCATAAGCGCGGGTTGGACAAAGCGCGCTACGTGGACCTGTGCACACAGCTGCAGCATCTGCCGCGCGCCATCGAAGATGCACTCAAGCTGGAGCCGCAGATAGTGGAGTTGGCTGGCCATCTGATCCATCGCCAGCACGCGCTGTTTCTCGGCCGCGGAGCGCAGTACCCGGTGGCGCTGGAAGGCTCGCTCAAGCTCAAGGAAATCTCGTACATCCACGCCGAAGCGTATCCGGCAGGCGAACTCAAGCACGGCCCGCTGGCACTGGTGGATGAGGACATGCCAGTCATCGCCGTGGCCCCCAGCGGCCCGCTGCTCGACAAGCTGAAATCCAACTTGCAGGAAGTTCGCGCACGCGGCGGCGAGCTGCTGGTCTTCGCCGATGGTGAGGCCAGCCTCGAAGGCAACACGGCGCGAGGTGTCACGCTGCGCATCAACGGCGGCGGCGATTTCATCGCACCAGCGGTGTTCACCGTTCCGTTGCAACTGCTTGCCTATCACGTAGCCGTGCTGCGCGGCACCGACGTGGACCAGCCGCGCAATTTGGCCAAATCGGTGACGGTGGAATGATTTGGTTATTAAGTGCCGGGAGCTATCCCGGCACTTGCCGCCCTCGGTCTCGGTCCTAGTCCCCAAGGACACCTCGGGCTACTACACCCATTACCAGCGCTTCCTGCTCGGCGAGATCGTTACCCTGACGCAGGAGGGCTGGAACCATGTCCAGATCGCCAGCCTCTTTCAGCAAAGAGGCTATCTGACCGTGCGTGGTAAGCCGTTCCTGGCTAAGCACATCTGATCAATGGTCAAGAAGAGCCGGCTGATCAAGCTTCCCTAAGCATAAAAAGGCGCTCCGAGTAGTATCGGAGCGCCTTTTCGTCAAGCAAACAACACGTACTGATGCGGTGCAGAACGGAAGTGCTGACGAACGTTCTCCACCTTTCCGTAGCGGAAAAGTATGTGCAGTTGGGCCGCCCTGATCTGATCTCGATTCGTGAAGTATCTCCCCGAGAAGCCTTGGGGGATCTAGTGAAGGGTATCGCGACGGTTACGTCATGATTGTGTTCGATGCTCGCCCAGCATCCAACAGCTTCGGCGGCATCGTGCGTTTGCCGGCATCTGCTGATGGCAGGCAATTGGATTCTTTATTGTTTGGGCCAGTCGCCTTTTTGGGCAAACGCCGGGCTTGTTGGAATTTTTTGTTGCTCTGACGGCCCCGATCTACGATCCAGAACCGCGCAACGGCGCGGTCCCGGTTGGAGCTTCTTTTAGGCGGCACCAGAAGCCGCCCAATTGCGCGGCTTCTTTCGAGCTTGCAGTTGCACCTCAAGATCGGCCGTAGACGTCTTCGAAGCGGACTATATCGTCCTCGCCTAGATAGCTGCCGGACTGAACTTCGATGACTTCCAGTGGCACCTTGCCCGGGTTGCGCAGGCGATGCACGCTACCAAGTGGGATGTAAGTGCTTTGATTCTCGCCGAGTAGAAACACGTGGTCGTCGCAGGTGACCTCGGCCGTACCAGAGACTACGATCCAATGTTCCGCACGATGGTGGTGCTTTTGCAGGCTGAGCGCTGCTTCGGGCTTCACAACGATGCGCTTGACCTGGAAGCGCTCACCCGATTCGAGGGAGTCGTAGCTACCCCAGGGACGGCGAACCACGCGATGCAGCGAATGCTCTGTGCGACCGGCCGCTTTGAGCTCATCGACCACGCGTTTGACGTCTTGTGCGGCATCGCGGTGGGCGACCAGCGTGGCATCGGGTGTTGTGACCACGATCAAGTTATCCACGCCCACCGTAGCCAGCAGATGATGATCGTGTGGACGGAGTAGCGAGTTGTGCGTATTCACCGTAATGGTGTCGCCTTCGCGCAGATTGCCCTGGGCATCATGCATACCGGCAAGCCATAGCGCCGACCATGAGCCGATATCGCTCCAATCGCAGGTAACGGGGATGACTGCCGCGCGGTGCGTCTTTTCCATGACGGCATAGTCGATAGAATTGTCTGGGACCTTGGTAAAAGCGTCGGCGTCGATGCGGACGAAATCGAGATCGGTCCTGATCGATTCATGGGCAGCGCGCACGGCGGCGAGCATGGCTGGTGCGTGTTCAGCCAGCTCTTCGAGGTAGCGCGACGCCTTGAACAGGAACATGCCCGAGTTCCAGTCGTAGCCGCCATCAGCCAGATATGACTCGGCGGCGGCCAGGTCGGGCTTCTCGACGAATCGATCCACGCGGTAAGCACCGTCGCCAATAGACTCTGCGCGGCGGATGTAACCGAAGCCGGTTTCTGGGCGATCCGGACGGATGCCGAACGTCACCAGCCAACCCTCGCGGGCCGCCGAGAGGGCAAGCCGCACGCCCTCAGTGAAGCTCTTAGCATCGCCAATCAAATGGTCGGCCGGTAGCACCAGCAAGAACGCCTCCGGATTGCGCTCCATTGCCTGCAGCGCACCCAGTGCAATGGCTGGCGCAGTATTGCGTGCCACTGGCTCAAGCACGATGGTGGCGCCTTCGACTCCCGATTCGATCAATTGCTCAGCCGCAAGGAAGCGATGGTCCTCGCTGGCCACGACGATGGGCGAGGTTACGTCCGGCAGCATGCGTGTTCGCGCCACCGTCTGCTGAAACAGCGTGCCTTGGCCGGTCAGCGATAGGAACTGCTTGGGAAGGTTTTTGCGTGATACCGGCCAAAGCCGGGTACCGCTGCCGCCGCTGAGAATGATTGGAATCAACATGGCTTTCACGATTCCTTGGATGCGAGTTCGCGAATGACCTCTGAAAGGCCCTCGCTCCAATCAGGCAGTGTAAATGCGAATTGGCGCTGGAAGCTGCTATTGTCGAGCACAGAATAGGCCGGCCGTTTGGCTGGGGTGGGGAAGTCGGCCGTAGCGATAGCCTGTACCTCGGGTCTGCGAGGCAGCAGACCATGCCCTGACGCCTGATCGAAGATGGATGTAGCAAATCCATGCCATGTGGTCTGGCCGCTCGCAACGAGGTGATAAATGCCCTCCAGCTCGCCGCGGGTCGGAACCGACGCCGCCAGCCACTGCCTCAGCGCAGCCAACGTTCCCGCCACGATGAGATTAGTGGAGGTGGGAGCGCCATGCTGGTCGGCGACCACCCGTAACTGATCACGCTCGGCGCCAAGGCGGAGCATGGTGCGAAGAAAGTTCTGTCCATGCGATGCGTAAACCCACGCAGTACGGAAGATGATGTGTTGCGCGCCGCTGGAATGCAGCGCCATTTCGCCAGCTAGCTTGCTGCGACCATAGGCACCTAGTGGCGATGTGGGCGCGTCAGGTGCATAGGGGCACCGGGCTTCACCGTCGAAAACGTAGTCGGAGGAGTAGTGCACGACGAGTGCTCGGTTGCGCGCGGCCCACTCGCCCAGGGCTCGCACCGCCTCCCCGTTAACGAGCGTTGCGATGTCCTCTTCCTTCTCCGCCCGATCGACAGCCGTATAGGCGGCCGCGTTCACGATGACATTTGGTTGTATGCGTTCGAGGAGATTCAGCAGGCTGTCTAGTGATGTCATGTCACCCATCTCGCCGCAGCCACCGTCGATCAAGCTGCCATCGCGGCTCACGGGAACCAGCGTGCCGAGCTTAGCGAGACCACCATCGTGTAGAAAAGTGCGCCCAAGTTGCCCGTTGGCGCCGAGAAGGGCAACCTTCAACGAAAATACTCCGGTAGCCGGTCGACGCTGACTTCCTTCAGCAAAGGCGCCTTTTCGTCCTTCTCGGAAAGTAGCGGTTGGCTGATGGGCCAATCGATACCGATTTCCGGATCGTTCCAGCGGACGCCAGCGTCAGCGACACGGTCGTAGAGTGCGGTGCACTGATAGGCGAACGTAGCGAAATCCGATAGCACACAGAAGCCGTGCGCGAAGCCTTCGGGAATCCAGAAGTGGCGATGGTTGTCGGCAGTCAGCATGGCACCAGCCCATTGCCCGAAGGTGGGTGAGTCACGTCGAATGTCGACCGCAACATCGAAAACCTCACCTTCGAGCACGCTGACTAACTTGCCCTGAGGGTTGGGCCATTGATAGTGCAAACCTCGTAACACACCCTTCCCAGAGCGCGATACGTTTGACTGCACGAACTGCGCGGTGATGCCGGCTTCATGGTACTTCGCTTTGCTGTAGCTCTCGTAGAAGAAACCGCGGGCATCGCCGAACACCTGAGGCTCGATCACGATCGCGCCGGGTAGAGAGGTTTCGATCACTTTCATCCGACGTAGCCTTGCTCAGTCAGATTGCGTAGATACTGGCCATAGCCCGTCTTGGACAGTGGAGCCGCAAGGCGAAGCAGCTGTTCGCTGTCGATCCAGCCCTGAAGATAGGCGATTTCCTCTGGGCAGCAGATTTTCAGGCCCTGGCGGTGCTCAATGGTTTGAACATAGTTGCCGGCCTCGATCAGAGATTCGTGAGTGCCGGTATCCAGCCAAGCGTAACCCCGGCCGAGCTGCTCCAGATGCAACGAATCGTCACTGAGATAACATTTGTTGAGATCGGTGATCTCCAGTTCGCCGCGTGGAGACGGTTGTAGCTCCATGGCGTAGTCACAGGCGCGTCCATCGTAAAAATATAGGCCTGTCACTGCATAGTGCGACTTCGGTTTGTCCGGCTTCTCTTCGAGGCCAATGACTTTGCCTGTCTTGTCGAATTCGGCCACGCCGTAACGGTGTGGATCTCGGACCCAATAGCCGAACACTGTCGCTCCGCGCTCGCGTGCGCTGGCGCGCTTAAGGCGTTCGGTGAGCCCCACGCCATAGAAAATGTTGTCGCCGAGCACCAGGCAACTGGGATTAGGGCCAATGAACTCGCGCCCGATGATGAATGCCTGGGCCAGGCCGTCCGGTGACGGTTGTACCGCGTAGCTGATGTTGAGGCCCCATTGGGAGCCATCGCCAAGCAGACGTTGGAAGAGCGCCTGCTCATGTGGCGTGTTGATCATCAACACGTCGCGGATACCGGCCAACATCAGCGTTGCCAGCGGGTAATAGATCATCGGCTTGTCATAGACCGGAAGCAGCTGCTTGCTGACGGCTTGCGTGATCGGATAGAGCCGGGTACCGGACCCTCCAGCCAGGATAATGCCCTTGGCAGTACTCATGAACCTAGCCTCTCCATGCGATAGCTACCGTCCAGGACGCGATTCACCCATGGCTGGCTGCTTAAATACCAATCCACGGTCGTTTCGATACCGCTCTCAAAGGTCTGGGAAGGCCTCCAGCCCAGCTGGCTTTGCAGCTTGCTTGAATCGATCGCATAGCGACGGTCGTGACCTGGGCGATCCTTAACAAATGCGATCAGCGATTCGCGTTTTCGGCCATCGGCCATCGGCTGTCGCGCATCGAGTAAGGCGCAAATGGTTTTGACCACAGTGATGTTTTCGCGCTCGGCATTGCCGCCGATGTTGTAAGTCTCGCCTACGCGACCAGCTTCCAATACACGTTGAATAGCCAGGCAGTGGTCACCCACATAGAGCCAGTCACGGATGTTGAGGCCGTCGCCGTAGACCGGCAACGTTTCACCCGCCAAAGCCTTCTGTATGACCAGTGGGATAAGCTTTTCAGGGAATTGATACGGACCGTAGTTGTTTGAACAATTGGTCGTCAGTACGGGCAATCTATACGTGTGATGGAACGCGCGTACCAGGTGATCCGATGCCGCTTTTGACGCGGAGTAGGGCGAGTTCGGCGCATAAGGGGTCTGTTCGGTGAACTTACCTTCGGCGCCCAGCGATCCGTAGACTTCGTCGGTCGATACATGCAGGAAGCGGAAAGCGTCGCGCGACGTTTCTCCCAGGCCGCGCCAGTAGTCGCGGGCGCATTCGAGCAAGCCGAGAGTGCCCACTACGTTGGTTTCAACGAAGGCACTTGGTGCGTCAATGGATCGATCGACATGCGACTCAGCAGCGAAGTTCACGATGGCATCAGGCTTGTGTTGCTTCAGCAATGCGGCCACCAGAGCACGATCGCCGATATCCGCCTGTACGAAAACGTGCCTATCGCAGTCTTTGATTGAAGCTAATGTATCTAGATTGCCGGCATAGGTGAGTTTGTCGAGATTGATTACCGTCAATCCCTGGGCTATGGCCCGGAGCACAAAATTTGCACCGATAAAGCCGGCCCCGCCGGTAACGAGCAATGTCTTCATAGATCCTTTGTAGCCGCTAGATACAGTCCTAGCATTGTGTCATGCCCGGGGGGGCGGAAAAAACCCGCCAACCGCCATCAATGGCACCGCTTAGCGCGGATGTGGGGGGCTGCGTCAAGGCAAACCTGTACAGGGCCAAGCCACTGTGTACAGGTCATGATGGTTTCTTGGTTAAGATAGGCCCCTTTTGGTGACAACGGCCGACGGACCTCTTTCTGTCAGCCCCACAAGTGACGGATATGGCTGAAAAAAAAGATTCTGAACGACTGGGTCTTGGCACCCGTGCGATTCATGCCGGGCAGCATCCCGACCCCGCCACGGGCGCTATCATGACGCCAATTTACGCCACCTCAACCTATGTGCAGGCCAGTCCGGGAAAGCACAAAGGTTATGAGTACTCGCGTTCGCAAAACCCTACGCGTATGGCCTATGAGCGCTGTGTGGCGGATCTTGAAGGTGGGAAGGCTGGGTATGCCTTTGCATCAGGGTTGGCTGCAGCAAGTACGGTGCTTGACCTGCTCGACAGCGGCAGTCACGTCATCGCCATGGATGATTTGTATGGCGGTACTTATCGCCTCTTCGAGCGCGTGCGCCGACGCTCGGCGGGGCTGGACTTCACTTTTATCGATCTAAACGATCTAGCCGCGTTGAAAGCGGCTCTAAAGCCAAATACCCGCATGATTTGGGCTGAGACGCCCACAAACCCGATGCTCAAATTGGTGGACCTCGCCAAACTTGGCGCGTTCGCCAAGAAGCATGGGCTTATTCTGGTCGTGGACAACACTTTCTGCTCACCCATGCTGCAGCGGCCGCTGGAATATGGCGCGCATCTGGTTCTTCACTCGGCGACCAAGTACCTCAACGGTCATTCCGACATGGTGGGTGGCATCGTAGTGGCAGGCGACGACAACGAGCTCGTCGACAAAATGACATTCCTGCAGAACTCTGTGGGGGCCGTTGCGGGGCCGTTCGATTCGTTCCTCGCGATGCGTGGTCTGAAAACCTTGCATCTGCGCATGCATGCTCATTGCGAGAGCGCCTTGGCGTTGGCGAAGTGGCTTGAGAAGCATCCGGACATCGAGCGCACGATCTATCCGGGGTTGAAGAGTCATCCACAACATGCGCTGGCCAAAAGGCAGATGGACGGTTTCGGCGGCATTATAAGCGTGGAAGTAAAGGGCGGCCTGAAGAAGGCACGCCGCATGCTCGAGCGCTGCGAGCTTTTTGCGTTGGCCGAGTCGCTGGGCGGTGTTGAGAGCCTCATCGAGCATCCGGCGATCATGACGCACGCGTCGGTGCCTCCGGCCAACCGCAAGCGCCTTGGCATCAGCGACGGACTGGTACGCCTGTCCGTCGGCGTGGAAAACCTACCTGATCTGCGTAATGAGCTCGCCCGCGCCTTGACCTGAACAGAAGTACGCAACGGCGTGACATGCCGCCGACTAGGAGATGCAGTTTCAATGATCCAATCGAGCAATTCCGTTGGTGCCAGCCTGCTAGGTCCATTTTCAGGGCTGCTTCGGCATCGAACGCTTTCCCTGGAGCTCACAAAACGCGACATTCTTGGACGCTATCGTGGTGCCAGCTTTGGTCTCCTGTGGGCCCTCATAAGTCCATTCTTGATGCTGGGTGTTTACACCTTTGCGTTTGGCTTCGTCATGAAGAACAAGTGGCCGCAAGTCGAAGGTGGCAATGCTCACTTTTCTATCATTTTGTTCGTTGCGTTGATCATTCACGGTTTTTTTTCCGAGTGCCTCAACCGTTCGCCACATCTGGTTACTTCGCAGCCAAATTTCGTAAAGCGCGTGATCTTCCCACTGGAAATCCTGCCGTGGCCCATGTTGATGTCCGCGCTTTTCCATGCGCTGATGAATACGCTCGTATTCATCGTGTTGCGGTTGGCGCTGGAAGGGACGATGGCTTGGACCATTATATTTTTTCCAGTGGTTCTTCTGCCCCTGTCAGTGCTTATGCTAGGCATTTCCTGGCTGCTGGCCGCGCTTGGAGTCTACTTGCGTGACATTGGCCAGATAACCGGAGTGCTCGCGACCGCCATGTTGTTTATGTCGTCCGCAATGCTTCCTTTGTCATCGGTACCCGAGCGATACCGCATTTTGTTCGAACTAAACCCGCTGACGTTTATTATCGACCAGGCCCGTGAAGTTGCGTTATGGGGGCATTTCCCCGACTGGATCGGTTTGGGGTTCTATACTGCGGGCGCTCTTTTGGTAGCCTATGCGGGTTACGCGTGCTTTAGCGCGACGCGAAGGGGATTTGCCGATGTCCTCTGATTACGCAATTCGTGTTAGTGGATTGACGAAGTCCTTTCCCGTTTACGAAAAGCCCTACCATCGGTTGTTTCAAATGCTGGCCCCAGGGCCCAGGCAACGTTGGTTCCGTGAGTTTGAAGCGCTGAAGGGCATCGACTTTTCGGTCGCCCGTGGCGAGACGCTTGGCATCGTTGGTCGCAATGGATCAGGAAAGTCCACGCTCCTGCAGTTGATTTGCGGGACGTTGACGCCTTCCAGTGGATCGGTCGAAGTACACGGTCGAATTGCCGCCCTGCTTGAGCTCGGGGCAGGATTTAATCCCGAATTTACCGGGCGCGAAAATGTATTTCTCAACGGCGCTGTGCTGGGGCTCGAGCGCAAAGAGATTGAGTCACGCTTCGATGACATCGCTGCCTTTGCGGAGATCGGCCCGTTCCTCGATCAGCCTGTCAAGACCTATTCGAGCGGCATGTACGTGCGACTCGCATTCGCGGTCGCTATCAACGTCATGCCCGAGATTCTCATCGTCGACGAAGCGCTGTCGGTCGGTGACGAGGCATTCCAGCGCAAGTGCTTTGCCCGCATTCACAAGATTCGCGATAGCGGCGCGACGGTGCTCTTTGTGTCCCATTCCGCTGGTGTCGTGTCGGAGCTCTGTGATCGGGCGCTGTTGCTTGATCAGGGTGAAATGCTCGTTCAAGGCTCACCAAAGTTTGTGATATCTCGGTATCACAAGATGCTGTACGCCCCCGCTGATCGGCTTGAGACAATCCGCGAATCGATTCGCCATCATCGCGAAGAGGATCAGGAAGCCGAGGTGGACATACATATGTCCACGGCCGACCGCGAGGAAGCCAATATGGCCAAGGCGGATGTGACGAGCGATACAAGGGAGTCTCTTGATGCAGACGGGGAAGCCTATTTCGACGAAGGCCTCTTACCCAAGAGCACCTTCGAATATGACGCGATCGGTGTGACGATTCACGATCCGCATATAGAGACCCGCAAGCGTCGCCGAGTCAACGTACTTCGGACTGGCGAAACCTACGAGTACGTATATAGAGTCCATTTTCACGAAGCTGCTGCTGCTGTGCGTTTCGGCATGCTCATCAAGAATGTCACGGGTCTGGAACTCGGCGGCGGGCAGTCGGCGCTGCGTCAAAACTCCATGCCGTTGGTTGAGGCCGGCTCCACTGTGGAGGTTCGATTTGAGTTTCGATGCATGCTCGTGCCCGGAACCTATTTTCTCAATGCCGGTGTTCTGGGACAGGTAGGGGAAGGTGAGGTCTATCTGAATAGGCATATCGACGCAGCAATGTTTCGAGTCATGCCCGATCCGCAACG
Source organism: Dyella sp. OK584 (assembly GCF_057787755.1). Taxonomy (NCBI): domain Bacteria; kingdom Pseudomonadati; phylum Pseudomonadota; class Gammaproteobacteria; order Lysobacterales; family Rhodanobacteraceae; genus Dyella; species Dyella sp. OK584. The sequence goes on along the minus strand of NZ_CM173542.1, from coordinate 295,991 downwards.
ACTTGCAACGGGGATGGTCGATTTCGATATTCGGTCTGCGATTCGTATAGAGAAATCAGCGGAAGTAATGCAGTGACGGCGATTCAAAGAAAGCGCGAAGCCATTCTTATATTCGGCATGCACCGAAGTGGGACCTCAGCCACCACGCGTGTCGTGAATCTATTGGGCGCGGATCTCAATGCCGAGATCCTAGGTCCGAGCTTTGACAATACGAAGGGATTCTGGGAGAGCGCGCGCGCGGTGGACCTGCACGAACGGTTGTTCGAGAAGTTGTCGCGTACTTGGTACGACATGCTAAAGCTGCCCGAAGGCTGGACAGCGCATCCCGCGGCACGTGAGGCGGTGCGTGAAATCACGCAGCTCATCACGGCAGATTTTGCGGAGAGCACATTGTGGGCGATCAAGGATCCCCGGATGTGCCTGCTCGCGCCGCTTTGGATCGAAGCTTTGGCTGCACTTGATATCGAGGCCAAAGCGCTGTTCGTCGTACGCAACCCGCTTGAAGTGGCGGATTCACTGCGCACCAGAAATCAATGGTCGCGTGGACATGCGGCGTTGATGTGGGCCCAATATTTAGTGGAACCCATCATGGCGACGCGTGGCATCAGCCGCGCCATGATCACCTACGATGAGTTGCTCAACGATTGGCGAGTGACCATGGCACGGGTTGGGGAGGACTTGCACATCGATTGGCCTCGGCAGCTCGATGATGTTGCAGAGGAAATTGACCAATTTCTGGACACCGATGAGCGGCACCACAGCGCTGCAGTTAACGTGACCGAAGGCGAGGGAACGGGCCTGCCCGATCTGGTCGATCGCATCTATGAGGAATGCCTGCGCATTACCAGAGACAAAACGGGCTGGAACCAATTGAGCCTGCTCGCCAAAGAGTTTGGTATCGCAGTGAACTTATACGGGCCCGCCATGGAGGACATGGTGGGTCGTTATGTTGCCGCTGAACGGCGAGCGGGCGATGCCGAAAATAGAGCTGGTCAAGCCGAGCATAGCCTTGCAACTAGCGAATCCATGGCCTCAGCCATTCGCGAGCAGAACGGTGCGATCTGTTCCATCCAGCAGTTCCTAGAGCATGAGACTGGGCGGCCGACTAAGGTCGAGCAGCGTTTCGCAGCTCAAATTGATGCCATCGATCAGAGGCTGGCGCGGCTTCAGGAGGAATCTGGGCGACAAAACAGTCGGCTTCTTGGCGCAATGGCTGCGCATTTCAGTGCTGTTGAATCCCGCCAAATTGCAGTTGAGGTGGAGTTAAGGAGGCTCGATGCATCGCTCGGTGACATCAGCATGCGCACCGAGGTGCTCCCTATCTTATCCGCGCAGGTTGCCGAAGTGCAGTCACTGCTGCAGGCAGTCCAGCGAAGCCATGAGGAAGACAGCAATCACAAAATTGCCAGCATCGCCTCGCTGAACGACGAGGTCGCTCAACGCGATCAAACGATCAACAATATTTTTAACTCCAAGAGCTGGAAGATTACTGCGCCGCTACGGAGAGGCAGGGAAGTTCTGATGCACTTTTCAATTCGCGGCTACGCCGGCCGCGTTGCCAGACGTACTTATCGGGCATTACCGTTGTCGCCACAGAGCAGGTCGGCACTGAAGGATGTGATCTTTCGAGTACTGTCTCCTGTGCTGAAAGGCACTAGAAGCTACAGGGACTGGCGAGTGTTCCGCGCTCATCGAGGGCTACCCGAATATGGCGTTGCGCCAGAGGCCCCGACGAGTTCCGTACCACGGGATGGCGCGGATACCTTTCTGAAGGAGGTTTTTGGCAAGGCTGATGCGTCCGCCTATGTACCGATCTGCGGAGCACCCCTCCAATATGATCGGCTAGACACGCGCGTCATCGCTTTCTATCTGCCCCAGTTCCATCCAATTCCTGAGAACGATGAGTGGTGGGGGCGAGGCTTTACCGAGTGGACCAACGTATCGAAAGCCGTCCCTCAGTTCGTAGGCCACCATCAGCCGCGTCTGCCGGGCGAACTTGGCTTCTATGACCTGCGTCTGGTGGACGTCATGAAGCGTCAAGTGGAACTAGCGCAGCTCTATGGCGTGCAAGGGTTCTGCTTCCATTACTACTGGTTCGGCGGAAGGCGCCTGCTTGAGCGGCCGCTGGAACAATTCGTCGCGGCAAAGGATATCGATTTTCCGTTCTGTATCTGCTGGGCCAATGAGAATTGGACCCGGCGCTGGGATGGGCAGGACAGCGAAGTACTCATGGCGCAAAATCACTCGCCAGAGGACGATATCAACTTCATTCGCGACCTCGCGCCGTTTTTGCAGGATGCGCGATACATTCGAGTGGGCGGCAAACCGCTCGTCATCGTGTACCGTCCTTCCATCCTGCCGGATGCCGCAGCGACGTTGGAGCGCTGGCGCGAGTATTGCCGGGAAGTAGGTATCGGCGAACTGTTCATCTGCATGGTTCAGTTCGATGTTGAGGACCCGCGTGTCTTCGGTTTCGACGCTGCCATTGAGTTTCCGCCACACAAGCTGGCTAGCGGCCTCGAACCGATCAACGAGTCCTTGCAGATACTCAATCCCGACTACGCGGGCTATGTGATCGACTACAAGTCGGTGATGGATCGGGCTCGCGAGTATGTTGCGAACGGCTTTGACGTCATCCGTGGTGTTTTTCCGTCCTGGGATAACGAGGCGCGCAAGCCGGGCCGCGGTTATACATTTGCGCACGCCTCGCCGCGCCGCTACGGCGAGTGGCTACGTTTCGCCGTTGACTACGCACGCAAGCATCCCGTGCAGGGCGAACGCTTGGTATTTGTGAATGCGTGGAACGAATGGGCTGAGGGTGCATATCTGGAGCCTGATCGCAAATATGGATATGCGTACCTCCAGGAGACCCGCGACGCACTCACTTTGGGTGGAGCCGCGAAAGGTCGTAAGCACATCGTCGTTGTAACGCATGACGCACACCCCCACGGCGCCCAGTATCTGGCGCTCCATATGGTGCGCGAGCTTCATGAGGCTTTCGGATTTCATGTCGACGTGGTGATTCTGGGGGAGGGTATTCTTGAAGAGCGCTTCGCCCTCTATGGCAGAGTCCACAAGCTGATTGGTGTTGACCATCAAGGTAGTCAGGCAACGGCGCTCGCGCGACAGTTGGCTGAACATGCGCAACATGCGATTGCGAACACTACTGTTGCCGGGCTATTCGCGCAGACCTTGAGCCAAGCCGGCATGCAGGTCTTATCTCTAGTCCACGAATTACCTGGAATCATTAAAAGCTACGGCCTACAGCCGCATGTCACGGCGATGGTGAACAGCGCTCGAAAGATCATCTTCCCCGCGGAAAAGGTGCGGGAGGGGCTTCGTGCCTTTGGCGACGTGTCTGAGCACCAGGCGATGCTCAGGCCGCAGGGCTTGTTTACGCGTAGCCGTTACCGCGGGCGTACCAATCGCAGCGAACCGCGGGGTCGCCTCAGGGAGCGGCTGGGGCTGGCTAGCGATGACCTGGTGGTGTTGGCCATCGGTTATGCAGATCATCGCAAAGGCATAGACCTGTTTGCAGAGATGGGTTTGCGCATCCTCAAGGAGATCCCCAACGTTCACTTTGTCTGGGTGGGACACTTCGACACCTCGATCGAACCTTCGATCCGCGAGCGCATTGCCAAGAGTGGGCGCGAGAATCATTTCCACTTTCCCGGTCTTGATTTCGAGACCGACGACTATTACGCCGGGGCCGATGCCTATGCGCTCACTTCGCGCGAGGATCCGTTTCCGTCGGTCGTGCTTGAAGCGCTCTCGGTGGGCACGCCAGTGGTCGCGTTCGCCGGCACCGGTGGTGCCGAAGAGATTTTGCGCAAGGGTTGCGGTGTTCTCGTTGATCGGATCGACGCCAAAGCGTTCGCCGATTCATTGCGGAGCGTACTGACGCAACCTGAGCTCGCGGCATCGCTGGGGCAGGTCGGCAGGGAGCTGGTGCAGAAGGAGTATTCGTTCCGAACGTATATGTTCGATCTGCTCGACGCCCTCGGGCTGCCCCAACCCAAAATATCCGTGGTGGTGCCCAACTTCAACTATGCGCGCTACCTGCCCGAGCGGCTGGGTTCGATCGATGCTCAATCAGTGCCTATCTACGAGCTGCTTGTGCTGGATGATAGCTCCAGTGACAACAGTCTGGACGTGCTGGATATCTTGCGATCATCGTTACGCACCGACTTTACGGTGATCCAGAACGAACGTAATTCCGGGTCAGTGTTCAAGCAGTGGCAAAAGGGCGTCGAGCTAACCACGGGCGACTTCGTATGGATCGCAGAGGCTGACGATATGGCCGACGCCAGGTTTCTCGAGGCGACCATGCATCCCATGCTTATCGATCCTGAAGTCGTGATGGCCTATAGCCAGTCCCGACAGCTGGATGAGATTGGCAATATAACTGCGGACAACTATCGGGATTACTGCCGAGATCTTGACGAGAAGATTTGGAGTGAGTCGTACGTTGCACGCGGTATCGATGAGGTGCGCCGGGCGTTATCCATCAAGAACACCATTCCGAATGTCAGCGCCGTGATCTTTCGCAGAGAAGCGATTGCCCACGTCCTGAAAGAGTCTCTGGACGAGGTGCTTCAGTACAAGATCGCGGGTGACTGGGTGACGTATCTGGGCGTGCTCGAGAAAGGAAAAATCGCTTTCTGTGCCGAATCCCACAATGGGCACCGCAGGCACTCACGCAGCGTGACCCTTGGCTCCGATCAATGGCCTCATCTTCTGGAAATCCTGAAGGTTCAAAAGATGGCGAGGGAAAAGTATGCCCCTGATCCGCAGCAGGTCGCGCGTGCGTCGGCTTACGCGCAACATGTTTACGTACATTTGGGTCTCGCTACCGATGAGGCCCCAAGCGTTGACATGTTCGCCGCCGCCCAGCCTTGGCTGAGGACCTGACGTGGTGTCCAGTGCAGCGCTGGCGGAAAACAGCATGATTGCGCGGGTCGAGCGGCAAGCGACGTGCGTGGAGGCGCTGTCGCTGATTGAGGCGCGGAGGGTTGATGTGGTGGTTGCCAGAGGTGCGTGTTGAGAGCTCTCGTTATTGGTGGAAATGGATTCATCGGCTCAAGCCTCGTCCAGCGATTGAGGGAGGCCGGCGATGAAGTTCGCGTTATCGACGTCGGTGCGCCGCGAGATGATTTTGACTGGTCCGGGATTAACTACACACGGGCTGCGATCATGGATGCTGCTGCCCTTGCTGAGGCTTTGAGTGCGGTCGATGTGGTGTACCACTCTGCCAGTACGACCGTACCCAGTACTTCCAACCTTGATCCCATCAGTGATGTCGAGCAAAACCTGGTGGGCATGTTGCGCCTGCTCGAAGCGATGCGAGCGCAATCGGTGCCACGGATCGTGTTTCTTTCATCGGGTGGAACCGTGTATGGGAATCCGCGCACCATACCCGTCCGGGAGGAGCACCCGCTTGATCCCATCTGTTCATATGGGGTCGTCAAGGTCGCCATCGAAAAATATCTCCAGATGTACGAGGCCTTGTATGGCCTTCAGGCGGTTATCCTGAGACCTTCCAACCCCTATGGGCCCAGACAGGGTACCGCCGGCATTCAGGGGTTGATCGCTGCTTTCCTGGGAAGGACGCTTCGCGGTGAACAGCTGAAGATCTGGGGCGACGGTGACGTGGTCCGCGACTACATATTCATTGAAGACTTAGTTGAACTCACCGTACGTGCCGGGCACTGCGCTCCAACCGGTGTCTTCAACGTTGGCAGTGGCACCGGGCATTCGATCAATGACGTGGTCGGGGCGATACGCCGAGTTACGCACATGAATCCGGAGGTCGAGTATCTCGATGCACGTGCGTTTGACGTTCGACGCGTCGTTCTTGACGTTGACAAGGCCAGGAGCGCGTTCTCCTGGGCGCCAATTGTCGGTATCGACGCTGGGATCGCCAGGACGTGGACCTGGCTTCAGGAGCATTGACCCGCCCACAACATATTGGTTACCAGAGTAGTGACGATCGATCTTGCTGATCCACCAACGCTATTGTCTAGGCCGGAGCCAAATAACGTGAGCGAATTCAAGCAGTGGTCAAATGAGGGCTATTGCCATTGTTGCCGCCGACAAACTGTATTCGTGGCAACGCAGTCATGGCTGCGGGACAACTACCTTTGCTCGACCTGTCACTCGATCCCGAGGCAGAGGCACATTCAACTGATCCTGGACTCTTATTATCCGGGATGGGAGGCAAAGCGCATTCATGAGTCTTCGCCATCAACGAGTTTCATCGCACAATACGCGCGAAACTATACGAGCTCACAGTACTTCCATGACGTTTCGCCTGGAAAGATATTCAACGGAGTTCGGTGCGAAAACCTCGAAGCTCTGACTTTCGCTGACGGGAGCTTTGACATATTTGTAACGCAGGATGTCTTGGAGCACGTTTTCAGGCCTGACCTAGCCGTTACTGAGGTTCATCGCGTGTTGAAGCCTGGTGGAATTCATATCTTCACTGCGCCAAAGCACAAGGGGCTACTTGAGACGTGCCAACGCGCGGAAATGCTGGCTGCTGGAACGGTCAATCACCTTTTGTCGGAGATGTATCACGGCAACCCGGTCGGCGATGGGCGGGCACTGGTAACATGGGACTACGGATACGATTTTGAAGAGCTGCTCAGCGATTGGTCTGGCGTTTCAGTGATGACTTATCGAACACGAGATCGGTCCAAGGGGATCGACGCTCTCTTCAATGAGGTTTTTGTCATCCAGAAACCTATCGGCACTAAGAGCTTCGTTGCTTCCCTGCTGCAAAACCGATTTGTCCAGAAGTAAACCTTAAAGCGTGCCATGGAAAAATGGCGCGGAGTATGACGGGAATCGCTTAGCACGCGAATGGCTGTTTCGTCGCTCTCGTAGCGTTCCCTGGGGCACGCAGGCTCTAATTCGAGAGTCTTTCGCATACCGAATCAAGGAGGGGGCATGGGTGTTTTCAGAACGGTAGCGGAAAGTCTTGCCCGGTATCGCGATACGGAGATCGATCGCACCATTTCCGCTTCGGAGACCATGTTTAACCAGTGGTATTTCGAGGTCGGAACCAGTGCGATAGACAATATCGCGCTCGCTTGGTTGTCGAGCGGGATAGACCGGATCAACCGTGTGCTGGATCTTCCATGCGGCCACGGGCGAGTCTTGCGCCATCTGGTTGAACTCTTTCCTGAAGCGAAATTCGATGCCTGTGACCTGGATGAGGCAGGCTTGGCATTTTGCGCAGAAAGATATGGAGCCAGGTCCCTTCGTTCAAAGGAGGACTTGACCGCCATGGACTTCGACACGACCTACGATCTCATATGGGTCGGTTCATTGTTCACACATATTTCGCGTGAGTTGGCTTGCGCTTGGCTCGCTCATCTCGCCAGATTCCTGAGCCCGCAAGGCCTGCTTGTCGGTACAACGCATGGTCGCTGGTGCGAGTACGTGCATACCGTCAGTCCCTATATAGCGCCTGATAGCTGGGCGAAGGTGCTCGCGGGATACCGGCAGTCTGGTTACGGATATTGCGACTATCGCTCGGCCGAGAATCATGATTACCTGCACGGCTCCTATGGCATCTCCCTGGTGAAGCCGTCAGTGACCATTGCCGACATCGAACGCATTCCTGACGTCAGGTTGTTGCTCTATCGCGAACGTGCCTGGGCCGACCATCAGGACATCTTCGCGATCGGGAAGCCGTCTTTCGACGCGCGTTGGCCAGGCATGGCGCCGGCACCATAGACGGGTATGAATAGCGCGATCACTTAGCCCGCACAGGCCTGTTGCGCATCATCAAGTGTGGATTTGCCTGTCCAGGTAGTCCTCATACATCAAATTGGCTATACGTCTGGATTCAAGAAATGCGTCCTATTTTTTTCGAAGTATTTAATCGATGTGCGTTGTTATTTTTGGTCATGGCTGCCATTTTTTTGTCGGCTTGTCATGCTCCGGATGTGCCAACATACGCACCGAAGCAAAAACGTGCGGCAACCGCGGATCACAAAGAGGCTGTAGTAGCTCAATCGCGAGTAAATGCGACCGAATTGAAGGAGGCGTCGGCTCAAAGAGAGAAGGCGGCGGCCACCGAGGGTTGCAATATGGACAGCTTGAATGACGGCCCATTCGGGATGAGCACCACGCTTCATAAATCGGAGCCGTTCAAGATAGGTGGATGGCTGATTGACCCAGCTCTGAAAGTCGTCCCAGGGGATGCCTTTGTGGAATTCGAAAGCGAAGACGGAACTCATTTCTGGCGATCGCCGCTTAATCACTGGAGCCAGCGCATCGATGTAATGCAGGCATTCGGTAGCGTTCGCGCCTTCGCGCTCTCGGGCTTTAGTGAGTTGCTTGACGCTTCCGCGTTGCCTGACGGCAATTATCGCGTCTTCATTATTTACGGAAGTTCCGGTTCTCTTCGGAAGTGTGACAACGGGCGGACGTTGACAGTCAAGAACTGACCGCCATCCTGACGATATCCCACGCAGTAGCTGGATCGAAAATTCTGGCTAGGCATTCGAGTTGCACAGTCAAGAGCTTTTGCAGATGACCACAATCAATCAAAGAAAAGCGTCGTTGCGCGCCGCCGTATTCCTCTTTTCTCTAGGCATTGTTGCCACGATTTTCTCGCTGGCACGCAGCTGGCACCAACCTGTGCTCGACCAATACGGATTTCGGCAGACGCAAACTGCAATTTCGGCGTATTCCATCGCCACGGGCGGTCCCTGGCTCGGGTATGAAACACCGGTCTTGGGTGCGCCGTGGTCGGTGCCGTTCGAGCTACCCTTATATCAGTGGCTTGTAGCGGGAACTTCGGTATTGCTCCCAGTCACGATGGATCAGGCTGGTCGTCTCGTCAGTTTGATTTTCTTCCTGGGTATGCTCGTTCCACTTGCCAGCATTCTGCGGCACTTCGGAGGCGATCGGCGCCTGATATTGATAGTTAGCGGCATGTTGCTCCTATCACCCTTGTACCTATTCTGGTCGCGCGCCTTCATGATGGAGTCGATGGCGCTTTTTATGTCCGTCTGGTTCTTGAGTGCATTGTTGTCGTACCTGAGAAAGCCAAATGTTCGCGGCTTGGCTGCGATGTTTCTGGCAGCGGCGTTCGCCGCCACCATCAAGATCACAACGTTTGTCGGGTTCGCCGTTGCTGGCGGGGTGCTCGTTGTCTATGACATGTGGTGCATCCGAGCCGATTTCTCGTTCTTCAAGTGGGTTAAGCGATATGCCGGCCCAGCGTGCTGTGTCGCCTTTGCACTTTTCGTCCTTGTTCTGTGGTTGCGCTATTCAGATGATTTGAAGGCACAGACGCTCTTGGGTTCTGTTCTTACCTCAGACGCGCTCTCCACATGGAACTTTGGAACTCTCCGCCAGAGGTTGGGCGCCGAGCTATGGCGGGACGTAATCCTCAGCAGAGGGCCTCGTGAGGCACTAGGGGCGACTGGATTGGTCTGGCTATCCCTTGGGGCTGCATTGAGCCTCGGATACCGCACGTTGTTGCCATTCTTGGCACTAATCGTTTTGTATCTTCTGCCCTTCTTAGTGTTCACAAATCTGCATATCGTCCACCATTACTATCAGTATGCGAATAGCATCTTTCTAGTTGTGGCGGTGGCGTATGTAGTTTGGGTTTTGACTTCGAAGGCGCCCGCACTAATTGGCTCTATGTTGATTTTTCTTGTGTGCTTCAGCCAGCTTTGGGGCTTCCATCGTTACTTCTATCATGATCTCGCAAAAGACATGAGCGATATGCGAGCGTTGCAGCTTGCGCGCTTTGTTAGAGAACACACAGGCGATGATCAGATAATTTTGGGCTTTGGTCTTCAGTGGGCCTCCGATGTGCCCTACTACAGTCTGCGTAAAGCTATGCTGGTACCGGACTGGAATGTCGACGATCCCGCGCACCCCACGTCGGCAGTGAAAACGCTGACTACTATGCTTAATGATCCAAACAGATATACCGGCGGCGCACACATAGGTGCGGTGATCGAGTGCCCGAATGCTTTGGCTTCAAATGAGAACACACGTGCGGTCTATGAGCGCCTTTTGACTAGCTCGATACAGGGACGGAGTTCGCAGGTGGTTGCGGACTGCACGGTTTACTACTGAGTTGGCTACAAGCATTGCTGGCCGCTAAGCTTTAATACATGACCTCGACGTACCCCCGCTTTTGAGTAGCGCAGCGATTTGGAGTCCAATCCCGCAACCCAAGGAGATTGGATGTGAAGAAGCGCTTTTCCGAAGAACAGATCATCGGCTTCCTGCGCGAGGCGGAGGCTGGCATGGCGGTGAAGGATCTCTGCCGCAAGCACGGTTTCAGTGAAGCCTCGTACTACCTGTGGCGCAGCAAGTTCGGCGGGATGACGGTGCCCGATGCCAAGCGGCTGAAGGAACTGGAGACCGAGAACGCTCGATTGAAGAAGCTACTGGCCGAGTCGATGCTGGAAATCGAGGTGACCCGTGAGGTGCTTCGAAAAAAGTGGTAACCGCACCCGCCCGGCGGGCGATGGTGCGGCAGCTAATGGATCGAGGTTTAAGCGAGCGCCGCGCATTGGTTGTGATGCGCATGAGCGCCAGCGCGCTGCGCTATGTGCCACGCGCAGATCGCAACGATGCGCTGCGCGACCGGATCTTGGCGCTGGCACATCGGCACAAGCGCTACGGCGTCGGGATGATTTATCTGAAGCTCCGCCAGGAAGGGCAACTCGTGAACTACAAGCGCGTTGAGCGGCTGTATCAGGAGGCAAAACTTCAGGTGCGGCGGCGCAAGCGGAAGAAAGTGCCGGTGGGTGAACGGCAGCCCTTGTTCCGCCCAACAGCCCCTAACCAGGTCTGGTCAATGGACTTCGTGTTCGATCGCACCGCGGATGGCCGCGTCATCAAATGTTTGACCGTCGTCGACGATGCCACTCATGAGTCGGTCGTCATCGAGGTTGAGCGAGCCATTTCCGGCATGGGCGTGACGCGCGTGATGGATCGCTTAGCGCTCAGTCGTGGTTTGCCTAAGGTAATCCGTAGCGATAACGGTAAGGAGTTTTGTGGCAAGGCCATGGTCAGCTGGGCACACGAACGCGGCGTGCAGCTTCGTTTGATCGAACCGGGCAAGCCGAACCAGAACGCCTACATCGAATCATTCAACGGTCGCTTGCGCGATGAATGTCTCAACGAGCACTGGTTCCCAAGCCTGCTTCATGCGCGTACCGAGATCGAAACCTGGCGTCGGGAATACAACGAGGAACGACCCAAGAAGGCATTGGGCGGGCTCACGCCCGCCGACTATGCGAAGCAGTTAAAGTGTGACCCACCCCCGGAAAACTGGGCCATCGTAAAGTAGAGACTTCGCCACCATGGGCCCCCGTAGCCAACGAGGAGTCAGGCAGTGAAGAAGTCACGGTTTACCGAAGAGCAGATCGCCTACGCGCTCAAGCAGGCCGAGCTGGGGATGACGGTTGGCGAGATCTGCCGGAAGATGGGCGTGGCCGAGGCCACGTTCTATGTCTGGCGCAAGAAGTACGGCGGATTGGGGCCGTCAGAGCTGAAACGGCTACGCTTGCTGGAAGAGGAAAATCGCAAGCTCAAGCAGCTGGTCGCCGACCTGAGTCTGGACAAGGCAATGTTGCAGGAGGTGGTGACAAAAAAGCTCTGAGGCCTGCCCAGAAGCGCACCTGGATAGGCCGGTTGTGTGAGCGCTTCGGCGTCAGCGAACGATGCGCATTGCGGCTCATGTCGATGTCGCGTTCGAGCTTTTCCTACAAGGCCAAAGCGCGTGACTGCAGCGTCATCCGCATGCGAATGCGCGAGATCGCGTTGAACCGTGTCCACTACGGCTGTGAGCGGGTGTTTGTCATGCTGCGGCGTGAGGGATGGCGCGACAACCACAAACGGGTTCATCGCATTTACAAGGAAGAAGGCCTTTCCCTGCGGCATTGCCGGCCTCGTCGCAGCCGTAGTGCCCGTCGTCGGCAACCGATCAAGGTAGCTACAGCACCCAACGCGCTGTGGGGAATGGACTTCGTCAGTGATGCCCTGTTCGATGGGCGTCGTTTTCGATCGCTGACGGTGGTGGATCACTTCACCCACGAGTGCCTGGACATCGTGGTGGATCAGTCACTGCGTGGCGAGCACGTGGCGCAGGCGATGGTCAGGCTGGTGGCACAACGTGGCAAGCCTGCGGCGATTAAGGTGGACAACGGAAGCGAGTTCGCCGGGAAGGTGATGGATCGCTGGGCCTACGAGAATGGCGTGGAGCTGGACTTCTCCCGACGCGGTACGCCGACCGACAACGCGTTGGTAGAAAGCTTCAATGGACGGCTTCGGCAGGAGTGCTTGAACGAGCACTGGTTCTTGTCGCTGGAGGATGCACGGAGCAAAATCGCAGCATGGCGGCGCTTCTATAACGAGGATCGTCCCCACTCTGCACTGGCATGGAAAACACCTGCCGAATTCGCCCGAGAACACGGGTCCCAAGCGAATTCACAGGAGCCGTAACAGGTCGGATTCTCTACCGACTGTTGGCCTAGAAAACGGGGGTGGGTCAGGGGGTACGTCGGAAGCGCAGGGCAAGGGAGCTCGTCTCTTTGGTTCGAGGATCATGCTGACACTCGGCAATGCATCCTATGCGCTGTATCTGATACACACCATGTGTTTTGTAGGTGTAAGCGAATACCTTTGGTACACGCTCGGGTTACCGAAAACTATCGGCCCTGATGGTGCGGTCCTTGCGCTGTTGTTGACTTGTTGCCTCATTTCGATAGCAACGCATTACATTGTCGAGAAACCGATCACCAAACTGGTACGCCTGTTTTTGAAGATAGTTGGGTCCCACAGCGCCAGGCTAACGGCGCGCGCACAAATCTAACCGGGCGACGAAGGTTTTCTTGATTTTGGAGTGGCCAAAATGAGCATTGAAAGGCCCGCTCCGCGTTTCAGCTGAGCTATTTGAAAGTAAAGTGCCGATGCCCAAGGTAACTCGTAAAGATGGGAACAAGCACGCCAACGCCATGCGCCACGAGTTGATCGTGATAGTGAAACCCCACCGCGGGAAATATCCAGTAGGCGAGCAACAAGCTGACAGCCATCGTTTGAACAACTGCTGCCAGGTTTATCAGGATGAATCGGAAAGCCTGTACACGGATCGAGAGTGTTCCGACTTCAAAGACAAATAGCCGATTCAGGACAAACGCAATCAACATGCCTATGCAATAGGCAGCACCAATGGCCAGCGCATAGGGCATCCATGCGCTAAATAGAATGCGGGAACCGAAATTCGCGCCAGCAGCCAGTCCGCCCGCGATAATGAACTTGGCGAAGCGCTTGGAAATCACAAGTGCGCTACGGATGCGATCCGGGCCAGTTCCTGACCTACCTTGATGCTTTCCGAAATCGACCGGTCTTCTGGGTAGTAGTAGGAAGTGTCGGCCATATAGAGCCCGCTGATGGGTGTCTTCATCGGGGGTAGCATGCCGTTAAAGCCCGGTGGGCATACTGTTTGTGCAAACTCGTAGCGATGACAGTGGCTGGCCAGCACACTGGAGCGCTTGAAGGCAGGGTTGAGCTTCGCCAGATAGCCCAGCACTTCTTCGATCAGCTCCTCGTTGCTGTTGCCCCATTTTGGGTGCGTCTTTGGCATGTAGTAAGGCGCGTAGACGATCGACGTGCTGGTTCTGTTGAGGTTGGAGTACTCGATCACCCCCGGAATCTCGATTGAAGGATCGTTGATATTCATCCAGAAATTTTCAGTCAGCGGCTCACTCAATTTAAGGATGACGCAGGCAACCGGGATGTTCTTGATGGCATCAATGCGGTCCGAGAAGGCCTTCGGCAGGTCCGGGGCGATGCGGGGCACGTACTGAATCGGTGCAGTGGACAGAACGGCGTCCGTCGGAACTTCAGTGCCGCCGACCATGACGCCGGTAACGCGCCCATCGTGAGTGACGACGCGATCAATGCCTGCCTTCAGATGGATGCGGCCGCCATGATCGAGGATGAATTGCTCCATGGCACGCAAAACGGTGGCAGAGCCCCCCTCCAGATAGCCCATGGTTTCCTGCATCAGATTCTTGCGGGACAGGCCTACGCGTTTGATGCGTGTGCCAATCCAGGCAGCCGAAAGTTGTTCGGTATATTCAAAGAACTTCAGCTCGAACAGGCTCTTCCACAACACGTCGTAGGCGCGCTTTCCGACCCATTTGCGGATCCAGCCTGTGGCGCTCACTTTGTCCAGGGCCGTCCAATCCTGGATGCTCTTGGTATACATCACGTGCAGGGCATATCGCGCTTTGCTGATGATGCCCAAGCCATCGAAACCAAGCAGTGCAAATGGAGTTCCCCATTTGTATAGGCGTCCATTGAAGTAGAAGCCCATCTTCGTGTCGGTCCAGCGCAGCGTGTGCGCCAGCTTCAGTTCATCGAGAAGCTTGAACAGCGGGTAGTCGGTCTTGCAGATGAAGTGGTAGTAGCGCTCGATTTCCAGCCCATCGAAGTCGAATGTCGCAGACATGCCACCGATGCGGTCGTCACGCTCATAGATGTCGACCTCGTGGCCAAGTTTGAGTAGTTCCATGGCGGCCATAAGGCCCATAGGGCCGGCGCCGAGCACGGCAAAACGCTTGGAAGACATGACGTACTCCGACAATCAACGTTTGAGAACAATATGGCTATAGCGAGGATCGCAGTAGCTTTCGCGTACGGCTTCCTCGAAGGGCGTCTGTCGCACGCCAAAAGTGGCGAAAGTATCGACCCCGTGGAAGTCGTCTCCCGCCGTTAGGGCTTTCAGTTGCGCCGCGGTGAATGGGGGCTTCCCACTGAATATCGCGTAGATGCGCAGCAAGGTGTGAAAGACGCCATAAGGGATATGCAGAATCAGCGTGCGCAGATCTTTGGCGCGTTTGATGGTCTTAATGATGTCGATATAGTCGATGCGGGTGTCGCCTACGACGTCGTAGATCGTGCCATCGGGCTGCGTCTCGATGCAGCGGGCAATGCAACGGCAGAAGTCGCGCTCATATAAAGGCTGACGCATGTATCTGCCGTCGCCAGGAATCGGGAACACCGGCGTTTTTGCCATGAAGCGCGAGAGCCAGCCGAAGTGCTTCGGATCAAACCAGCCGAACATCAGGGTTGGGCGGAGCACGCAGTGACGTATTTCGCTGGCTACGACAAGAGCCTCCTGCTCCTTCTTGGTGTTGGTGTAGTCATCGTTGGCGACTGACACCACCACGGATGAGCTGACATGCACCAGGTAGGGTACCTGATGAGCCTTGATAGCTTCCAGTACGAGCTTCGTGGCATCCACGTTGTTGCGCACGAACTCGTCGTGGAATTTGCTGGTGATCTGGGCGTGCAGTTGCACTACGCATTGCGCGCCAGCAAATGCATCACGCCAGTTTCCGGAAACGGCCAGGTCAGCATCGATTGTGGCGACTTCCGGGTGCAACTGCCGCAAGATGTCCATGTTGTAGGCATGCTTGTCGATCGCTACCAGGTTCGTGTAACCCTGGCTTTTGAGCTCGACGATCAGGTTCTGGCCAACCAGGCCTGCTGCGCCGGTGATAACGATTCGAGCGTTTTTCTGGATAGGGTTCATTGCTTGCGGCACGCTCAGAGCTTCAGGCGCCGGAACACGAATTCCGGAATATGGCGAATGATGAACATGATGGCCCACCAGAATCGCGGCAGATATATCTCGCCCGCACCACTATCGATGGCGCTTTGGATACCGGCTGCGACAGCCGCGGGCTTTGCCCACAGTGCGCCCTTTTTGAACGAGGCCGTCATGGGCGTATCAACGAATCCTGGCTTGATGGTGAGTACATTGACGCCAAAAGGCCGCAGACGCTGGCGCAGTCCGCTAAGAAAGGTGCTGACCGCCGCCTTGGCGGCACCGTAGGTGTAATTACTCTGCCGGCCGCGATCGCCCGCGACAGAGGAAATCACCGCGATCGTGCCTGCACGACGGGCCTGCATGTAAGGCACGAAGGCGGCGATGAAGGCGATCGTCGAAGTGCCGTTGGTGGCGAATTCGCGCAACGTGGTTTCCACCGAAGCCTCGCAGGCATCCTGATCGGGCAGGGTTCCATGCGCCACCAGGAGTACGTCAATCTCGCCCAAAGCAGTCGTAGCCTGTTCTATCGCAGCGCCGTGTGCGGCAACCTCGTTCATATCAAGCACGCCGCAGGTGACTTCAATCGCACCGCGTACGCGCAGGTCGTCCGCGATGTCCTTGAGCTTGACGGCATTACGGCCCAGCAGGTGCAGGCGGGCACCACGTGATGCGTAAAGTCGAGCGGTCGCTTCGGCGATCGCTGAGGTTGCACCGACAATAAGAATTTTTTGCATGGTCAGCTCTCTACTCTTCGCCAGAAGCTGGACGAAAAGCACGGGTCGATGTAATTGCTGAAGGTTTCCCACAGGGGAAAATACTGTCGGAAGTGGACACCAGACATGCGCGCGTCCTTGGCGGGATAAACCGCACCACCTGCCTCGGCGACAACATCATCGAGCCGGTTCAGCAGATCCAGTGTATGCGCGCCGTGGAAAGGAAAATCGAGCGCAAGCGTGGCGCCTGGTCGCGGAAACGAAAGCATGCCCGGTGATACGCGTTCACCGAACTGCTTGAGCACGGCGAGGAACGAGCCGCCGCCCGCGGCCGAAATCATCCGAACCAGCTTGGCGATCGTGGCTTCGGCCAGGCTGGGCGGTACTACGCATTGATATTGCAGGAACCCACGAGGCCCATAAATGCGGTTCCACGCACCAATGCCATCTAGCGGGTAGAAGAACGGCTCGTAGTGCGCGACGGCGTGTACGACCTTGCCACGCTGGCGATGGAAATAGAGCTGATTGAAGGCGCGCAGGCTGAGCGGATTGATCAACGAGACGGGGGGCGTGATAGGCACGCTGAGGCGCCTTTTTGGCGGGGCGGGTCGCTCGCTCGCCTGAGCTGGCGCATGGTTGGCGCGGCTGAATATTCCGCGCCCGAGCGCAGGCCCCTTTGCGGCGCAATCGATCCAGGCAACGGTGTACTCATAATCCCGGTCGGACGCCGCCGATAGCGCAAAGAACTCGGACAGGTCGCGAAACCGGTGGTTCTCCGTGACCATCCAGGGGCTGGCGATTCGGCGCAGCTGAAAGGTGGCACATGTAATCAGGCCTGTGAGGCCTAGACCTCCGAGCGTCGCTGCAAACCACTCCGGGTTCTCGTCCGGAGCGCAGCGCATTCGACTGCCGTCGGTGCGAAGCAGATCGAACTCCCGCAGGTGGTGGCCGAAGGTTCCGGCACGATGGTGGTTCTTTCCATGCACATCGTTGGCGATGGCGCCGCCAACGGTGACGAATCGCGTTCCCGGTGTGACGGGAAGGAACCATCCCTGCGGCACGACCAGGTCGAGAATATCGGCAAACTGCGTGCCGGCCTCGCAGGACAGGATGCCCGTCGCTGGATCGAACGCGATGAAGCGATCAAGCCCACGGGTGTGAAGAAGGATGCCACCGTCATTGAGGCAACTGTCGCCGTAGCTCCGTCCGTTTCCAAAGGGAAGGCACGGCACATCGCTCGGTTGCAGCGGGTGATGTCTGTCGGTGACGGGTACGATCCGCGCTGTCGTGTGCGGATAGCGCCCCCAGGATTGTCCTGGCGCACTCATCAGATTGCCGACGCCACGACAATGGCGGCGATAAGCAGGACGATTCGACTCACCTTATCCATGATGGCGAATACCACGGGGTCGTCATGCATCACGCCGCGATGCGCAATAGCCCAAGTGCGGCTGATCCAATACAACAGCAGCGGGCAGAGCATCCACAGCCGATGAGGATGACGATAGAGCGACTCGCTGGCCGCACTATCCACATACAACGCCAGCACCAGTACTGCGAGATAGCCGCTCGAGCCGCCCAGCGACTGAATCAGCGGAATGTCGTCAACATCGTAGCCACGTCCGCTGGCCTTCACCTTGCCGCTGCGCTGTAGCGCCAATAGTTCGGTATACCGTTTGATCATCGCCAGACTGAGGAAGAGGAACATCGAGAATGCGAGCAGCCAAAACGATGGCTTGCTCTCGATCGCCGCGGTGCCGGCGAGAATTCGCGTCGTGTAAAGCGTTGCCAGCACGACGACATCGAGCATTATGATCCGCTTGAGACGGACCGAGTAGGCACTGGTAAGAACATAGTAGCCGCCTAGTACGGCCATGAACGCGGGAGAGATGAACCAAGCCAGTCCAAACCCTGCGATGAGCAGTGCCAAGGCGATTATAGGTCCGGCGATCAACGGCAGCGTTCCGGCCGCGAACGGACGATGTCGCTTGCGGTGGTGAAGGCGATCAGCGGGCAGATCGAGTAGATCGTTGGTCAAGTACACACTGGAGGCACACAATCCGAAACACAGGAAAGCGAGCAGTGACCACAACACGGCGTCAACGTCGAAGACGCGATGTGCTGCCAGTAGCGGCAAGAAGACCAGTATGTTCTTGATCCACTGGTGAACGCGAAGTGCCTTCATCCAGGTGCGTATTCCCGGGCGTTTCGTGACGAAGCGGCGTTCGACTGGACTGTGCTTCTCGGCGGCCCGTGACAGCATAGAGCCGCTTTCCACCACGATGGCGGCGCGGGCATGTTTCCACACCAGCAGGTCAATGGCGGCATTGCCGGCGTAGTCGAATCCACGTTCTCCGAAACGCGCTACAAGGGTCGCCCCCTTGTTGGCTCCGGCAAGATTCAGTTGGCCATCACTCGCAAGCACATCATCAAACACACCAACATGCGCTGCCACGCCTTCAGCCAAAGCACGGTCGGAGGCGGTGCACAGAACAATGGAGCGATGATTGCGTTGCTCGCGGAGCCAGGCGACGAGTGGTTCGTTATAGGGCAGGGAAGACAAATCCAGTGTGACGCGTCGTGCGATCTCCCACTTTAAATGCGCTTTGCCGCGCAATAGCCATCCAATCATGGCGAAAATCATCAGCGGCCGACTGGCGATCAGAGCTAGCGCCGACTCGATGAGTAGGTCGGAGCGAATGAGCGTTCCATCCAGGTCTACGCAAAGTGGCAGGTCGGTGCGGTCCATCGCGGGTTCCGGGTTGAAAAGTTGTGCCATGTCGTTTCCCCCTGGAGTGCCGTGGACTCTACGGCGTCGCGTTAACAAGATTCTGCAGTCCAAAAACACGAGATCTCACCATGCAGCACCAATGCCGCCCGTTGATTTTGGCATCCCCAGATGGTCGCTGAATGGTTGGCGCAAGTGTAAGTCTTAGATAATACAGTACGCGGCGAATTCACGCCCTGCCACCGTGGTGCTCGTCTAGCCCTGAGCTGCTTCCAACTCCGGAAGAAACTTGAATAGATAACCTGACGTCGTTCCGGATTTTCGTAGTCGTTTATAAAGTAGAGGTACAGGGGTTGATTTGGCGGCGTTCAAAGTGCGGGCAATCTGGATATGGGTCCTGCGCTTGATTCATTGCCGGCGTGGCTTTGACCAATACTCCATGAACTCGGCTCGTTCCTTGTCGGAAAAGAAGAACTGCATATAGCGTGTCGCGTACAGCACCTCCAGGATCGGGCGCGGCACGATGTAGCTTGCCATCAAGTCATCGTAGGCTGCGCTGTAGCTTTTTCCTTCGGCTGTATTGACCCTGCTTAGCTTGAACTTGGGCATCTCGAGAAAAGCCCCCATCGCGGCTTCGATTCCTGACAGGTTTTCGAGCCGATAAAGGAACAGATCCACCGTTGAGTTGCCAATGCGGATGTAACCCTTTTCGTGGTCGAACTTGTGCGCATAGATGTCCAGCCCGCAGTAGAACTGGTGATCAAACCAGTCAGCGACCACACCGCAATCAGGCAGGAAACTTTTTTCCAGATGAGCGCGTGCCCGATCCAAATCGACGTGGCCGGATGCATCCATGGGCACCGTACTGAGGTATTGGAATACGCCCGATAGGGCCCGTGACACGATTTCCCGCCCTGCCGAGATTACCCGCAATGGCCGTGAGCGCTGGTGCGCAACGATCTTCGGGTAGGTTAGGGAGCATGTCGGGTAGTGCAAGGCAAGATCTGTTGGCCAGTGTAAATGCAAAACCCCGCCTTCGTAGTTGCCGTTTAGTGCGGCCGCGATGGCATGCGATCCGACCTTGCCGGGCTGAAAGATGTGAAGGGATGTGTTGAACAGCCATTCAGTATCGGCGTTGGCAAAGAGGTCTTCGTAGAAGCCCATGTAGCAGTAATGCAATTGCGCGGCGGCACCATTCTCCAGATTGAGCCGCGGATAGCGCTTGCGATAAAAGTCAGTATCGAGGCCTACGCAACGATCCAGATCTATCAAGCGCTGTTCGGCATAGCCATTGAATACGAAATGCCAGCGCGCAGCCCCCTCGTTCTCAAAATGCAGATCCGGGTTGGCGCGCATATATTCGTGCCAATGGAAGTCACGCAGAATGGCTTCGGCATAAGGATTCTGCAGCAAGGTTCCGTATATTTGCGGTTGTGAAGTACGATCAAATCTTCGCGCAAGCTGCGAGGCGCGCATCCGCCAGCACGCTTGCATGATGGTGTCTTGGCAGTAATTGCGCATGCGCCGGGCAACGTGAAATCGGAACTTGCTGGTTATAGCCATTTCCGCCCCCTTTTTTGAATTTACGCCCTAGCGCCCTCAGATTGATCGGTGAGTATCCTGTTCGAGGACTTTGGAACGACACAGCAGCCCCGCGCCGTGTCGCCCATGTTGCCTCTTAGCCTAGCGCGGTTTCCAGCTCGGGCAGGATTTTGAACAAGTCGCCCACCAGTCCGAGGTCCGCAATCTCGAAAATCGGCGCCTCGCCGTCCTTGTTGATCGCCACGATCGTGCCAGCGTCCTTGATGCCAGTCAGATGCTGGATAGCGCCGGATATGCCAATGGCCATGTACAGCTCGGGGGCGATGATCTTGCCGGTTTGGCCGACCTGCAGGTCGCTCGGCACGTAGCCTGCGTCGACGGCAGCGCGCGAGGCACCAACGGCGGCGCCGATCTTGTCGGCGAACTTGTAGATGATCTCGAAGTTTTCCTTCGAGCCAACGCCACGGCCGCCGGAGACGACCTTGCTGGCGCTCTGTAGATCCGGGCGGTCGCTCTTGCCCGACTGCAATTCAACGAAGCGGGTGTGCGAGGGCAGGGCAGCGTCGACGCTGATGGCCTCGACCGGCGCACTGTTAGCACCGCTGTTGGCGGCAGGCCACGAGGCGGTGCGGATAGTGGCTACCACGACGGAGCCCGCATCGGCTTCGACAGTGATGATGGCGTTGCCCGCATAGATCGGGCGCTTGAAGGTATGGCTGCCTTCCACGCTCATGACATCGCTGACCTGGCCCACGCCCAGCAATGCAGCGACGCGCGGCAGCACGTCCTTGCCGAAAGTGGTGGAGGGCGCGAACACGTGGCTGTAGCCGGCAGCGGCCTTGGTGATCTGCGGGGCCAGCACGGCCGCCAGCGGATGCGCGTTCTCGGCACGGGCGATGGTCAGCACGCGGCTGACGCCTTCGATATTGGCGGCTTCAGCGGCAATGGCGTCGGCGTTGTCGGCGAGCACCAGCACGTCAATGGCTTCGGGCTTCACGGCGGCAGCTGCGCTCACGGCGCGTGCGGTGGAAGGGTTGAGTTTGCCGCCCAGGTGTTCGGCAATGACGAGAATTTTGCTCATAACTTGTCTCCCGTAGGCTGCTTAAAGCAGACCCTTCTGCTTCAGCGCCGAGACCAGTTCGGCCGCGTCCTTCACCATCACGCCCTTGCTGCGCTTGGCCGGCGCGGCGTAGTGCGTGGTCTTGAGATGGGCGTTGTTCTCGACACCCAATGAGCCGAGCTCGATGGTGTCGATGGGCTTGGATTTCGCCTTCATGATGTCCGGCAGCTTGATGAAGCGCGGTTCGTTGAGGCGCAGATCCGTGGTGATCACGGCGGGCAGCTCGGCTTCAATGACTTCCAGGCCAGCGTCGACCTCGCGGGTCACCGTGACCTTGCCATCCGCGATCTCGACCTTGCTGGCGAAGGTTGCCTGCGGACGATCCCACAGCGCGGCCAGCATCTGGCCGGTCTGGTTGGCGTCGTCGTCGATGGCCTGCTTGCCGAGGATGACCAAGCCTGGCTGTTCCTTCTCGATCAGCTTCTGGAGCACGCGCGCCGCAGTGAGCGGCTGCACGGCATCGGCGGTCACCACGTGGATGGCGCGGTTCGCGCCCATTGCAAGGCCGTTTCGCAGATGCGCGGTGAGATCGGCCGGACCGATGCCGACCACCACGACTTCTTCGGCCACGCCCTTCTCGCGAAGGCGCAGCGCTTCTTCCAGCGCGATGTCGTCGAACGGATTGGCGGAGAGCTTCACACCATCGGTCACCACGCCGGTGCCATCGGGTTTCACCTGGATGCGGACGTTGTAATCCACAACGCGCTTGTAGCCGACCAGAATCTTCATCAGCATCTTCCTGTAATAGGTGACCATCCATTGACGGCCAGGCCCCATATCTTACTCGCAGTAAAACGATCGTATGAAGTGAAGCAAGCGCGCGGCTCCTAAAGAGCCGCGCTGCCACTTTATTGCAACACTCTTCGCAGAGTGTCGAGCGCAGCATCGAACGAAAAGTATTTGCGCACATTTTCCAGGCTGGAGTCGGAAAGATCGTTCCAGAGCTCCCTGTTCTCGTAAGCTCGCAGGACGGCATCCGCGAAATGCGCAGCGTCGTCGGCCAGCAATATGTCCTGGCCATCAGTCAACATCATGCCCTCAGCCGCGATGGTTGTAGCCACAACCGGCAGGCCATGGCTCATTGCCATGTTGACTTTGCCCTTGACGCCGGCTCCATACCGAAGCGGCGCGAGCGCCACACGGCACCCCTGCATCCAGGGAGTAAGCTCGGGTACGCGCCCATGAATGCTGACATTTTCACCGGCATAACGCTTTCGGGCACCCTCGGGCATATCTCCGATCAGATGGAGGACGATGTCGGGCCGCGCAGCGTGGATACGTGGAAATATCTCCCCGACCAGCCAATCGACCGCATCCTCGTTGGGTGGATGGCCGAAGCCGCCGACGAACACTAGGTCACGCCGTTCATCGAAATCGGTTTGTCGGCCATATATTTCATGGATATTTGAGAGCAACTCAATGCGCGAACCTGGGGCCTGAGCGGCCAAAATCGCCTGTTCTACGGGGCTGACCACAAAGGTCGCATCACTTGCCTTGATAAGCGCCAGCTCGCGACGACGAGAAAGCTCCGCCCGGCGGGCTAGCTGCGCACTGCCAGTATGTTTGGCTGCACGCTGCTCGCGAAGGAAGTGCAAGTCGACAGTGTCAAACAGAAGTTTTGCGTTGGGCGCAAGTCGGCGCGCCAATGCGAGGTGCGGATCTGCTACGTAATGCCTGCAAAACATGATGGCATCCAGCGCGGGGCCTTCCTTTTTGAGCCAGGTGGCCAATGGCGGGACCCAGGGCTTGCAAAGCGTATGTATGCCTAATCTACCTAGACGGTCGATCTCCTCCGAACTCGCGCGCTGATTATTCGGCATGAAGCTCACGTTCCAGCCGAGGTCGCACATGAGCCGCATGATATTGATCATCCGCAGTGACCCGGAATCGCGCGTAGGGTCAGGAGTCAGCGCATCGACTATCAGGATGGATCGCCCATTTGCGTAATGAAGCGCTTGATCGATCGAGGTGTTTGGCTGAGGGTGCCCCTGCAAAACAGACTGCCATTTGTCGACGAACTTGATGCGGTTGATTACCTGGTGCCGCTTCATTCCGGATTGCAGATCCGTTCCAGCGCTGATCCCTTCGTAATGGACTACGGTGCTGGTGGGGTCGTAGTAGACCTGTAGCCCGAGTTTCCGAACCTCAAAGGCGAGATCGGTATCTTCGTAATAGGCTGGCTCGAAACGCGTGTCGAAGCCGCCGACGCGCAGGAATACGTCGCGACGTATCATCAGCGACGCACCACTGACATAGTCAACCGCGCGGCGGTAGCGCCATGCCGGTGCGTCGCGGCGCTCAAAGCGGCCCGCATTCCAGCCGCTACCGTCAGAAAACACGAGGCCACCCGCCTCCTGGAGCCGCCCATCGGGATAGACCAGACGGCTACCCGCGATTCCGCAATCGCTTCTTTCGGCGAAGCAGGCGAGGAGGCCATCCATCCAGTTGGGCAGGGCCTGCGTGTCGTTGTTGAGAAAGTGCAGATATTCACCGCGCGCCACCGACGCACCGGCGTTGCAGCTTGCTACAAAACCGAGATTGGTTTCGTTCCGTATTAGGCGCAGGCCTTCGACGTCGGTGAGCACCGTGGCACTGTCATCCGGCGAGGCATCGTCTACCACGATAACTTCGAATGAAGCAGCAGGCGCGTATCGCTGCAATGAGCGCAGACAAGCCACCGTATAGATCAACTTGCCGTGTATCGGGATGATTACCGAGACAAGTGGATTCTCGCAGGTGGGTAGTGAGAATGGCTCGAAAGGTGCATTCAGCGGATAGAGTGGCAGTGAGTTGTCGAGGGCGGGGCGACGCTCGAACTCCTGCCGGGCTCGGGCTAGTGTTCCGCGCCAGCCGCGCAGCGCTACGCTGCCACGGAAACGTTGCAGCGCATAATTGAGGCGTTTGAGGCGCCAGGTTAGTCGGGCAGACAGCGCGGAGTCCTCGAGTCACAGATTCTGATAATTCGGCCCCGACCCACCCTCTGGCGTCACCCAGTTGATGATCTGGTACGGGTCCTTGATATCGCAGGTCTTGCAGTGCACGCAATTGGCGGCGTTGATCTGCAGGCGTTTGCCGCTGCCGTTTTCGGCGGTGGCGTCGTCCACGATCTCATAGACGCCGGCGGGACAGAAGCGGGTGCACGGGTTGCCGAATTCGACAGCGCACTGAGTCACGCACACATTCGTGTCGGACACATGCAGGTGGATAGGCTGGTCTTCGTCGTGTTCGGTGGCGGCGAAGTACACCCCAGCCAGACGGTCGCGCGGCGGCAGTTCGCGTTGTACGTAGTCGCGCTTGGGTTCTTCCTGCTGGCCGAGCTTGTGCAGCGAGGACCAGTCGGGCTTGTTCTTGAACGTCCAGGGCGAGGCGCCAAGGGTCACGGTTTCCCAGGCCGCGTTCAACATGCCGAACCACAAACCCTTCTTGAACGCGGGCTTGATGTTGCGCACCTTCTTCAGCTCAGCCATCACGTCAGAAGCGCGCAGCTTCGCGTCGAAGCCAGCCGGGTTCAGATCGTTCGCAGCCAGATGTTCGGCGGCGAGCATGCCGCTCTTGATGGCCTGATGGGTGCCCTTGATCTTGGGCACGTTGAGCAGGCCGGCGGTGTCGCCGATCAGCAGGGCGCCTGGCATTTCCAACTTGGGCAGCGACTGGTAGCCACCGGTGACGATCGCGCGTGCACCGGCTGAAAGGATGGTGCCGCCCTCGAGCACCGACTGTACCGTCGGATGGTTCTTCCACTGCTGGAAGGCTTCCCACGGCTGGTAGTTCGGGTCGGTGTAGTCCAGGCCGCTGACGTAGCCCAGCGAGATACGGTCCTTGTCCAGGTGATAAAGGAAGCTGCCGCCGTAGGTGTGGCTGTCCGCCGGCCAGCCGAAGCTGTGGACGATCTTGCCCGGCTGTGCGCGGCCAGCGGGCAACTGCCACAGTTCCTTGATGCCGATGGAGTAGCCCTGCGGGTCGCTGTCCTTGTCCAGCGCGAAGCGTTTGATCAGCTGTTTGGTGAGGCTGCCGCGCGCACCTTCGGCCAGCACGGTGACCTTGGCCTTGATGTCGATGCCCTGGGTGTAGCCCGCCTTTTGCGAACCGTCCTTGGCCACGCCCATGTCGCCGATGCGTACACCGGCCACTGATCCGTCGTCATTGAAGACATTGTCGGCGGCGGCAAAGCCCGGGAATACATCCACGCCCAGCGCCTCGGCCTGTGGCGCCAGCCAGGCGCACATCGCGCCCAGCGACACGATGAAGTTGCCGTGGTTGTTCATGCCCGGCGGCACCGGCAGCTTGTGTTCGCCCGTCTTGGTAAGCAGCCAGAACTCGTCCTCGGTGGCCGGCACGCAGATAGGCGGCGGATTGTCGCGCCAGCCCGGCAGCAGGGCGTCCAGCGGCTGCGGTTCGATCACCGCGCCAGAAAGGATCTGTGCACCGATGGTCGATGCCTTCTCGATCACGCAAACGCTTACCTCCGGCTTGATCTGTTTCAGGCGGATGGCAAACGAGAGCCCGGACGGGCCTGCGCCAACGACGACGACGTCGTATTCCATGGTTTCGCGGTCGCTCATGGCGGACTCCAGCTGATCTAGTGCGGCACGACACCGTTCCCTCACGTATGGAACGGGCAAACTGGCATTGTCCGGGTTCAGACCGTGCCGGGCAACGGAGGATGGTCAGATCCTTGCAAACCTTTCATGTGCAGTAGCGATAATCCCCCTCAGTGAGACCCAGGGAAGACGTCATGAATCTGCAGCCCCCGATCAGCGGCCTCGATCAGCGCCGGGCCACCATGTGTCAGCTGTTGCACTGGCTGGCAGTGGATCGTGTGCAGCCTCAGGGGCTGGCCGAGACCTATCTGGAGGCGATTGAGCGCCTCAATCCCCAGATCAATGCCTACGTCAGCGTGAGTTCGGCGATGCTGCAGGAGCAGGCGCTGGCAGCCCAGCATCGCCGTCGTGACGGGGTGATAGGCCGGCTCGACGGTATCCCGGTGGCGCTGAAGGACAACTTTGACGTGGCCGGTTGGCCCACCACGGCCGGCCTGGCCGGACGCCGACAGCCAGCTGCTGACGATGCCCACGTCGTGGCCCGACTGCGTGCTTCTGGTGCCGTGCTCATCGGCAAAACCAATATGGATGAGGGTGCGCTGGGTGCGGTCACGGACAACCCACACCACGGCCCCACCCACAACCCGCACCGTCACGGCTACACCGCGGGCGGATCGTCTGGTGGCGCGGCCGCGGCAGTGGCCGCGGGCCTGGCGGTGGTGGCGGTGGGATCGGACAGCCTGGGCTCCATTCGCATTCCTGCCAGCTATTGCGGTGTGTATGCGCTCAAGCCCACCCATGGCGAGATTTCAGCGCGCGGCATGGTGGCGGCGGCACGACGGCTGGATACGGTAGGCCTGCTCGCGCGCAGCGCGGACGATCTCACCGTGCTGCTGCAGGTACTGGCCGGATATGACGCCGATGACTCGCGCTCGCGTCGTCGCCGCGTGGCGCTATCGCCGCCGGACTGGGAGCCTGGCCGCCTGCGCGCGGGCTTCCTGCCCAACCTGGCTGCGCTGGGCGTGCGGCCGGAGGTGATCGAAGTCTTCGAGGCTGCGCTGGCGAAATGGCCACGCGAACTTGGCGAGCGTCGCACGGTGGACTTTTCCGACTGGGATTTCGCGCGCACCCGTCGCGCCGGCCTGCTGCTGATGGAGGCGGAGATGCTGGGCACCTTCGCTGCCGACCTGGCCGAGACCGACCAGCGTGTATCCGAACATTTCCGCCGCCTGCTTGGTTACGCCGCCGGCAAGAGCGCGGCCGACTATGCCGTTGCCGACCGCGTGCTGGATGCCGCCACGCTGAAGATGCGCCGTCTGTTCGCACAGATTGATGTGCTGGTGCTGCCTACCACGCCACAGGGTGCGTTCCCGCTGGATGGCCCGGTGCCCGATTCGCAGGCGGATCTGACCAGTTTCGCCAGCTTGGCCGGGTGTCCCGCGGTGAGCATTCCGATGGGCTATCTGCCCGATGGCATGCCGATCGGCCTGCAACTTGTCGGTGCGCGCGGTTCGGACCTGCGTCTGCTGGAACTGGCGTCGGTGTGCGCCTCCACGCTGGATGTCGAGCCGTCATTTCCTGCCATTGCATGATTCGTCGACGTCATGCGTGATCGATGGAAGTGATGCGGTGAGCCTGTTTGATGGTGTAACGCCAGCCGGCTGGCAGCACTTGCCGCTGCCCGGAGGCGAACTTTCGTTGTGGAATCACTGGCTCGGCGTCGCCGAGGCCGATGCGCTGCTTGCCGAACTGCAGGCGACCATCTCGTGGGAGACCCATCGCATCCGTATCTATGGGCGAGAGGTAGATTCGCCGCGCCTCAGTTGCTGGATCGGCGATGCCGACGCCACCTATGTCTATTCGCGCACACGCTTCGAGCCGCGGCCCTGGACACCCGTGCTTTCTGCGCTGCGCACACGGGTGGAGCAGGCCTGCGCCACGCGCTTCAACAGCGTGCTCGCCAACCTCTATCGCGACGGACACGACTCGATGGGTTGGCATAGTGACAACGAGCCCGAGCTGGGTGGGCAGCCCGTCATCGCTTCGCTAAGTCTTGGGGCCACGCGCCGGTTTCGCTTGCGGCCGCGACGAGGTGATGCCAAACGTGACATGCATGTCATCGAGCTGGGCCATGGCAGTGTGTTGCGCATGGCGGGCGATACGCAGCGCCTTTATGTGCATGACTTGCCGAAGACGACCGCGGCGGTGGGTCCGCGGCTCAATCTCACGTTTCGATGGGTGGATTCGGCGCGGCGCTGAGTGGTTGCGTCATCCGTCACGTTCTTGATCGTCGTCCCAGCGAAAGCTGGGACCCAGCGCCTTTGAGTCCTGCCTGATCGATCCGAAGAAAGCCATGGCACTGGGTCCCAGCATGACCAGCCCTTCGGCTGTTGAGGGCCGGTGGGCCAACGGTGAGGAATATCGCGGAAGAGGAATATCGGGAGGCGGGGAATTCAGTTGTTGCGTCCGCCATGCGGCTCGAGTGGCTGTTGCATGGTCCACGCCACCAATTGCGTGGCCAGCGCATCGGTGGCTTGTCCAAAGGCCGCGACCACCTGCGGCACGGCGGTGCCAGCCACGCGCTGAGTAATGTCGAAGCGGTGCGTGGCCACGATGCGAAGACCGGCGTTCTGCACCAGCCGTGCATCGAAGCGGATCACCACCACGGGTTGCCCGCCCTGGTATTCGGACTGAAAGGAGCGCAGGTCGCCAGCTAGCGCGTAGTCCGCCTGCAGGCTGTTGTCGTCGCTGCTGAGGGCGCCGATACGCCCGTCATCACGGAAAGCGTCAAGCAGTCGGTTGCGCAGCAAGGTTGTCGCGGTGTCGCTCCAGCGCGCGCCCTTGTACATACTGATTACGTCGCCCTGCGGCTGCACCGCGATGCGTGAGCTGTCGATCATGCGCTCGGCTTGCGGGGTATCAACGCGCAGCGACCATGCGACCGACTGCGCCTGGGCATGCGGCAGCGGCGCGGCGGGCAGGCGATATATATCCGGCGATTCCGCCTTGGGCAGCACAGAGCACGCGGTGAGCAGTGCGATAGCCGTCCAGGCGGAAAAATGGGCGATCAGCCTCATGGTACGAACTCCTTGCTGCGGTCGCGGCCAAGCAGGAAGCCGGCCGGGTTGTCGTCGAGGCGGCGCGAAATGCCGCGCAGCGAGCCTGCTGCATCACGCAACTCGCGCACCGCTGGGCCCAGTTCGCTGAAGCCCTGCATGCCGCCGTTGATGGCGGCCCGATTGTCATTGAGCAGTCGATCGATACTGGCGGTGGAGCGTTCGAGCGAGGCCATGGCGTTTCTCGCACTGTCCAGCGTGGCGCGCGCCTGGTTGTCGACAAGACCGTTCGCGTTGCGTATCAGTTGATCGGTCTGGGCGAGCGTGTCGTTGGCCTGCTTGCTGGCAAGTGCCAGCTGCTGAAGCATTTGGCGTATGTCGTCGCGTTGATCGGCGATGGCGCCCGTGGCCTTGTCCAGATGATCGAGCGTGCGTCCGATGCGATCCATGTTCTCGGGCGACAACAAAGCGCTGGCGCGAGCGACCACATCGTTGATGTTGACCATCAGGTCTTCGCCGTTGGCGAGGATGCGGCTGAGCGGCGACGGATCGGCCACGATCACGGGCAGGTTGCCGTTCTTGCCTTCCAGCGGCGCACTCTGCGGCGAGCCGCCGCTGAGCTGGATCACCGCAAGGCCGGTCACGCCGGTCATCGCCAGCTTGGCATGCGTGTCCTGGCGCACCGGGGTATCGCCGCCCAGACGAATCCATGCGAGCACCTTGCGTGGGTCCTGGGGATCGAGCTTGAGCTGGGTGACGTCGCCCACCTTGATGCCGTTGTATTGCACGGCGCTGCCTTTGGAGAGGCCGGTTACCGCCTCGTTGAAGACGATTTGATAGTCCGCAAACTGTTTGTCGGAACTGGACTTGGCCAGCCACAGCGCGAACAGCAGGGCAGCTGTCACCACGATCACAGTGAACAGGCCAATCAGTACATGATGGGCACGCGTTTCCATCTCATTTCACCTCGGGCGATGGCTCGCTGGCGTGCGCTTCTTCCGCAGCGCGACCACGCGGGCCGTGAAAATAAGCCTGCACCCATGGGTCGCTGTTCTCTGCGACCACATTGAGCGGGCCGACCACCAAAACTTTCTTCTGCGACAGCACGGCAACGCGGTCGCAGATCGTATAGAGCGTGTCCAGATCGTGGGTTACCAGGAACACGGTGAGTCCCAGCGCGTCGCGCAGGGTCAGGATCAGCTGGTCGAACGCAGCGGCGCTGATCGGATCGAGCCCGGCCGTCGGCTCGTCGAGAAACAGGATCTCCGGATCGAGCGACAGGGCGCGTGCCAGCGCCGCTCGCTTGACCATGCCGCCGGAAAGCTCCGACGGGTACTTTGTCTCGGTACCGGCTGGCAATCCGGCCAGCGCAAGCTTCACGCCCGCCAATTGCTGCGCATCCGGCCGTGCCAGGCCGGCGTGCTCGATGAGCGGCATGGCGACGTTCTCCACGATATTGAGCGAGGAGAACAGCGCGCCGTTCTGGAACAGCACGCCGAAGCGGCGCTCCACCAGCGATCGCTGCTCGGGCGAGAGGCTCAGCAGATCCTTGCCGAACACATGTACTTGACCGGAGGTGGGTCGCCGCAGCCCCACGATGCTGCGCAACAACACCGATTTGCCGGTGCCCGAGCCGCCGACCACGCCGAGGATCTCACCACGGTGCACGTCCAGGTCCAGGTGTTCGTGCACGGTCTGCGTGCCGAAGCGATTGACCAGGTTGCGCACCTGGATCACGTCTTCTTGCGGCTGTGGTTTCGGTACGGCGCTCACCAGCCCATCTCCATGTAGAACAACGCGGCCACTGCGTCGAGCAGGATCACCACGAAGATCGATTGCACCACGCTGGACGTCGTGTGTTCGCCCACCGACTCAGCGCTGCCGGTGACCTTGAAGCCTTCGAGGCAACCGATCACGGCGATGACGAACGCGAAGATGGGCGCCTTCGCGATGCCGACCAGGAAGTTCCGCACGCCGATGTCCGATTTGACCAGGTTGATGAACATCACGGGCGAGATGTCCAGCACCAGCGCACACACCAGGCCGCCGCCGATAAGGCCGGAGATCATCGCCAGAAAGGTGAGCATGGGCAGTGAGGCCAGCATGGCCAACACGCGCGGAAGCACGAGCAACTCCATCGGGTCGAGACCGAGCGTGCGGATAGCGTCGATCTCTTCGTTCGCCTTCATCGAGCCGATCTGGGCGGTAAAGGCGCTGGCGGTGCGGCCAGCCATCAGGATGGCGGTAAGCAACACGCCGAATTCGCGCAGGAACGAGAACGCCACCAGATCCACCGTATAGATGGTGGCGCCGAAGTCGGCCAGCACCGTAGAGCCGAGGAACGCCACCACGGCGCCCACCATGAAGGTGAGCAGCGCCACGATGGGCACGGCATCCAGCCCGGTTTCCTCGACGTGTGCCACCAGCGAAGTGACGCGCCAACGACGCGGGTGCAACACGGAGCGCGCGAAGGTCTCCAGGGTGAGCCCGACGAAACCCAGTAGCTGGATCTGCTGGCGCCACACGTTTTCCATCGCCGCGCCGATGCGCGCGAGCAGCTCAGTGACGGTGTTGCCGCGGTGGTGAAGCTTCGGCTCGCGGTAACCATCCATCGCCACGCCGATGGTTTGCAGCAGCGCGCGCTGGGCGGCCGGCAGGCTGGGGTCCGCGTGGGTCAGGTCACCCAGGCGAGCCGCGCCCAGCAACCTGGCCAGAAGCGACGCGCCGGCGGTGTCCAGCGCACCCAGGCCGCTCAGGTCGATGGTCGTGCCTTGGTCCAGCGGCGCCTTGAGGGCGGCGACGGTGCGCTCCAGCGATGCGTAGTGGGCCAGCGTCCAGTCACCCGCTACACGAAGGCGGGGCGGCATCACGGTGGCATCGAGTTGTGCGCTTCCTGTCGCCATCGATGTGCTCATGAGGGCGATCTTAGTGGACTGTCGCGTACGTCAGGTGACGGAAGGATGGTCCCGGTCAGCGCTCGTGGACCTGAAGCGTTTCCCATGCTTCGTGGCCTGCGACGCTGCCCGCCTCCGCGTTTTCCGTTAGATTTGACCGAATGAGCGCCCGCGTTCCCGGGCATCCGAAGCCAAAGGCCAATGAAACAACGTATGTCCCTCATGTCCCATCTGGCCGCACTCGAGGCCGAGAGCATCCATATCTTTCGCGAGACGGCCGCCGCTTTCGAGCGCCCGGTGATGCTCTATTCCATCGGCAAGGACTCCTCGGTCCTGCTGCATCTGCTGCGCAAGGCGTTCTATCCCGCCCGGCCACCGATGCCGCTGTTGCACGTGGACACCACCTGGAAATTCCGCGAAATGATTGGCTTCCGCGATCAGGTCGCAGCGGCCGGCGACGTCGAGGTGCTGGTGCACATCAATGAGGAAGGTGTGCGCCAGGGCATCTCGCCACTCACTCACGGCTCGGCCGTCCACACCGACGTCATGAAGACCGCAGCACTGAAGCAGGCGCTGGACAAGTACGGCTTCGACGCCGCCATTGGCGGTGCACGCCGTGACGAGGAGAAGTCGCGTGCCAAGGAGCGAGTGTTCTCTTTCCGTAACGCCCAGCATCGCTGGGACCCCAAGCACCAGCGCCCGGAGTTGTGGCACACCTACAACACACAGATCCACAAGGGCGAAAGTGTGCGGGTGTTCCCGCTGTCCAACTGGACCGAGATGGATGTGTGGCACTACATCCGCCGCGAGAACATCCCGGTGGTGCCGCTCTATTTCGCCAAGGCCAGGCCGGTAGTGGAGCGTGATGGCGCGCTGATCATGGTCGATGACGAACGCTTCACCCTGCGTGAGGGGGAGGCCGTGGAAATGCGCGAGGTGCGCTTCCGTACGCTGGGCTGCTATCCGCTGACCGGCGCGGTCGCTTCCGGCGCCGACACGCTGGACAAGATCATCGAGGAGATGGCGTCCTCGCGTAGCTCGGAGCGTCAAGGTCGCGTGATCGATCATGACGCCAGCGCGTCGATGGAGCGCAAGAAGCAGGAGGGTTACTTCTGATGGCGACGCTGGAGATCAACCCCGCCACCACGCAGGACGCCACCCGCCTGCTTCGTTTCATCACCTGTGGCAGCGTCGATGACGGCAAGAGCACCCTGCTTGGCCGCCTGCTCTATGACACCGGCATGGTGCCTGATGACCAGCTCGCCACGCTGGCCCGCGACAGCCGAAAGCTGCATGCCGAAGCCCCCGACACGCTGGACTTCTCCCTGCTTACCGATGGCCTCGATGCGGAGCGCCAGCAGGGCATCACCATTGACGTCGCGTATCGCTATTTCCACACGCCACGGCGCAGCTTCATCGTCGCCGATTGCCCGGGGCACGAGCAGTACACCCGCAACATGGCCACGGGCGCGTCCAACGCCGAGCTGGCCGTGGTGCTGGTGGATGCGCGCAAGGGACTTCTTCCGCAGACGCGGCGCCACACTTATATCTGCGCGCTGATGGGTATTCGCCAGGTGGTGCTGGCGGTCAACAAAATGGATCTGGTCGACTGCCGCGAGGACATCTACGCAGCCATCGCCCATGAGTACCGCGAGCTGGCGGCGCAGCTTGGTATTTCAACCGTGCACTGCCTGCCGGTAGTGGCGCCGGGCGGTGACAATGTGGGCCGCCCGTCCTCGCGAATGGCCTGGTACCAGGGGCCGTGCCTGCTGGAGCTGCTGGAGGCGGCCGATACCGCGGCCACCCAAGCCGAAGACTTCCGCATGCCGGTGCAATGGGTCAACCGTCCGGACGCATCGTTTCGTGGCTACGCCGGCACCGTATGCGGCGGCAGCATCTCGGTGGGCAGCGAAATCGTGGTGCAGCCGGCCATGCGCCGAGCCCGCATCGAGCGCATCGTCACGGCCGATGGCGACCTTCCGCGGGCTGCGGCAGGGCAGGCGGTCACACTGACGTTCGATCGTGAAATCGACGTGAGTCGTGGCGACGTGATCGCCGATGCGGCACGCCCCGCTCCGGTGGCGGACCAGTTCGCCGCGCATGTGTTGTGGATGGGTGACGAGCCGCTGCTGCCCAATCGCGCCTACTGGCTGAAGATCGGCTCGCACACCGTCAATGCGCGGATCACCTCGATCAAGCACAAGGTCGACGTCAATACACAGGCCGAGCTGGCCGCGCGCCGGCTGGAGCTCAACGAGGTCGGGTACTGCAATATCGATCTGGATCACGCCATCGCGTTCGAGTCCTATGCCAACAACCGCACGCTGGGTGGCTTCATCCTCATCGATCGCCAGACCAATGCCACGGTCGGCTGCGGCGTGCTGGACTTCGCCCTGCGTCGCGCCGCAAACGTTCACTGGCAGCACACCGACCTGGACAAGCACGCCCGCAGCGTGAGCAAGGGGCAGCAGTCGCGTTGCCTTTGGTTTACTGGCCTGTCGGGTGCGGGCAAGTCCACGGTGGCCAACCTAGTCGAGCGACGCCTTCATGCGCTCGGTTATCACACCTATATGCTGGATGGTGACAACCTGCGCCACGGCCTCAACAAAGACCTTGGCTTCACGCCCGAGGCGCGCGTGGAAAACGTGCGCCGCGTGGCCGAGGTGGCGCACCTGATGGCCGATGCGGGCCTGATCGTGCTGGTTTGCGTCATCTCGCCGTTCCAGAGTGAGCGCCGGTTCGCACGCGGTCTTTTCGACGAGGGTGAATTCCTCGAGGTGTTCGTCGACACCACGCTGGCGGAATGTGAGCGGCGCGATCCGAAGGGGCTTTATCGCAAGGCGCGTGCCGGCGAGATTCTCAACTTCACCGGCATCGACTCGCCCTACGAGGCGCCCGAACAGGCCGAGCTGCATCTGCTCACCGCGGGGCTGCGTCCCGAGCAACTGGCCGAGCAGGTGGTGGAGCAAATGCTCGCCGGCATGGGGCCGCATCAGTCGCACTGAGCGCGATCAGGTCGTCATCCAGGCCATCGCCGGATGACGACCGAAACGCAACGTTTGGTGCGCGACAATGCAAACAACGCGTGCTGCGCCGCACGACGCGCGGGTCGATACGCCAACGCACGGTGCAATGCGCTCGCTCGGCTTGGAATGTATCCATGCCCCCGGCGATAATGTTCCTTTCCCCAGAGCACCACTGCGATGACCGAGAAGACCGTACTCAACGACACCCACCGCGCGCTCGGTGCACGCATGGTCGATTTCGGTGGTTGGGACATGCCGATCAACTACGGCTCGCAGATCGAGGAACACCACGTAGTGCGCCGTGACGCCGGCATGTTCGACGTCTCGCACATGACTGTGGTCGACCTGCATGGCCCGCGCACCCGCGAGTTCCTCCGCCACCTGCTGGCCAACAGCGTCGACAAGCTCAAGGTGCAGGGCAAGGCGCTGTACTCGTGCATGCTCGACGAGCAGGGCGGCGTGATCGACGATTTGATCGTCTACTTCCTGGGCGAGGAGTTCTTCCGCCTGGTGGTGAATGCCGCCACCCGCGCCAAGGATCTCGCCTGGATCGAAACCCAGGCCAAGGCGTTCGGCGTGCAGGTAAAGGAGCGCCCGGAATTCGCCATGATCGCCGTGCAGGGCCCGAATGCTCGCACCAAGGTGATTGGGCTGCTGGCCGAAATCGACCACGAGCGCATCGGCAAGTTGGGCAAGTTCGCTGCCGCTGCCGCGCAGGGCCCGCATGGCATGCCGCTGTTCGTGGCGCGCACGGGTTACACCGGCGAGGATGGTTTCGAGATCATCGTGCCGCAGGAACACGCCGTTGCCCTGTGGCAGGCGCTGGTCTCCGCGGGTGTGGCGCCGGCGGGTCTTGGCGCCCGCGACACGCTGCGACTGGAAGCAGGCATGAACCTCTACGGTCAGGACATGGACGAAACCGTGTCGCCATGGGAGGCCAATCTTGGCTGGACCATCACACTCGACGAAGGCCGCGACTTCATCGGTCGCAAGGCGCTGGAAGCCCAGAAGGCTACTGGTGTGAAGCGCGTGATGGTTGGCCTGGTGCTGGACGACAAGGGCGTGCTGCGTCACGGCCAGCCGGTGCTCACCGCCAACGGTGCGGGCGAGATTCTCTCCGGCAGCTTTGCACCCACGCTCAATAAGGCGGTGGCCTTTGCACGCATTCCGGCTGGCGAGCCGGGCGATGTGCGGGTGGACATCCGCGGTCGCGAGGTGCCCGTTCGCGTGGTGAAGTACCCGTTCGTACGCGACGGAAAGCCCTGCGAAGGCATCTGACGTTTCTTAGAAAGCGTGGCCGCGTGCGGCCCGTGTTGCCAACCAGGTGAAGCGGCTAGAATTGGCGTTCCACCCATTACCCGACATCAACGACTGGATCCGATCATGAGCGAGATTCCCGGCGATCTGAAATTCCTCAAGTCCCACGAATGGGCTCGCGTCGAAGACGACGGCCTGGTGCGCGTGGGTATTTCCGACCATGCCCAAGGCCAGCTGGGCGACCTGGTGTACGTGGAACTGCCGGAGATCGGCGCCAGCGTGCAGGCCGGTCATGGCGTGGCGGTGGTCGAGTCGGTCAAGGCCGCCTCGGACATCTACAGCCCTGTGTCAGGCGAGATCGTGGCGGTCAACGAGGCCCTCAACGACAAGCCGGAAACCATCAACGAAGACGCCTTCGGCAACGGCTGGATCTTCCTGGTTCGCGCCAGCGACCGCGGCGAACTGGACGAGCTGCTCGACGCTGACGCCTACGCCGAACTGGTCGAAAGCGAAGACCACTAAGCCCTGCGTCAAACGCTTCACCCGACGCCGGCCGCCTCACGCGGCCGGCGTCTTTTTGAGTGCCGATGATCGATACATCGCCCTCGTCATCGACACGTCGGCAGTCAAATGCGGGCGACAAATTCGCCCCTGCAGATATCGACGTCCATGCCGATAGATGTCCATGACGCAGTCGAGGGAGGGTTGCAGCCAACCCGCGGTTTGGCTGTTCGAGGTCCTTCCATGCCGGGTAAGGCAGGGGATGGCGGCGTTTTGGCCGGCAGGTCCGAAAGATAATTTCAGTCGCCTTCCGTTCATCCAGGGAGGTGGATTCCGGGTGCGTCGGGCATGCGCAGAATGTGCTTGCAAGTGCCTGAAATAGTTACGTGGATGTAATGGCGCGATTTGTCTCAAAGGCCATGTTTTATGCGGTTTTATGCAAGTTTTGATTATCAGAAGGTATTTTTGATTGGCGGTATGGACGTCTGATTGAAAATGCATCGAGACCCCTTCGGGCCTTGTCCCGCGGGGGTTTGAACCCTCCTTTGGGCAGATGAAACGGATTGATTTCATGACTAAAATCAATTGACAGTTGAAATCTTCAGGAATAGCTTTCGCATCGGAACACGGAGAACGGGTGCCATGGCAACATCGAAATTCATCAAGCCTTATGTCGAGCATGGAGAAAAGGCCGGCGCAGTACGCAAGATCACGGTCTCGATCCCGCTGCACATTTTGAGGCCTCTGTCTGACGAACGCACCCGTCGTCAGGTGAACAATCTTCGGCACGCCACCAATAGCGATCTGCTTGTGGAGGCGTTCCTACATGCTTTTACTGGGCAACCACTGCCAACTGATGAGGAGCTGAGACGAACTATGGCCACTGCCAAGAAAGCCACTGCAAAGAAGCCGGCCGCCAAGAAGGCGGTCAAGAAGGCCGCCGTGAAGCGTGCGGTCAAGAAGGCCGTCGTGAAGCGTGCGGTCAAGAAGGCCGCCGTGAAGCGTGCGGTCAAGAAGGCCGTCGTGAAGGCCGCCGTGAAGCGCGCGGTCAAGAAGGCCGTCGCCAAGAAGGTTGCCAAGAAGGCCGTCGCGAAGAAGGCTGTCAAGAAAGCCGTTGCTAAGCGGGTCGTAAGGAAGGCTGCCGCCGCCAAAGTCGTGAAGGCGACCAAGGCTGCAAAGGCCCCCAAGGCCCCCAAGGCCAAGAAGTAAGCTTTACTCTTAAGCGTTGCTTTTAATAAGTTGCTTTTAATAACAAGCAAGAACGACTTCTCTCCCCGCGGTGCCCAGCGCGGGGGGAGTCCTTCGAAAGAGCGATTCGTCCCGGCCCATGCCGGGACGCTTCGTTTCTGGGGTACGAAAAATTCCTAGCCAGTCTCCGCGACGCGCCGATGAGTCTGCGCGGCTTTCGCCGGCGATGACGACGTCCATCCAGGTGTGGCGAAGCTACGCGCGATTTGCTGTAGTGCTGCATTACGGTTACCTTTCTTACATCCGCGCCGCGGCGAGCCTGGGGAGGCTTCCGCTCCTGGATTCACAGGGGGAAAAAGCGCGGGTATCTGATGCCACTCGGTGAGAGATCATGGATACCCGATACACAAGTCATGCGCGCTACCGTGCGCGCGGGGTCGTGAGACCCGCAGCCATTGCCATTGTTGCTGTCGTCGCTGTGCTCGCGGCCGCTTCATGGTTCCTCATTATCAAGCCTCACCAGGACATGCTTGAGGCTGACGCCGGCGGACATCCGTCGACGCCAGTAAAGGCTGGCCCTGAGGCACCGCCACCGCCGGCCAACGTGGCGGCGATGAGCATCAACCAGCTGTTGTCCGAGGCTCGCAAGGCCGTCAACGAGCAGCGCTTGCTGGCGCCCGCGGGCAACAACGCGTTCGAGTTCTATCTCAAGGTGCTGGAGAAGCAGCCGGGCAACCAGGTGGCGGCCGACGCGCTGCGCGAAACCTTCCCCGTGGGTGCGAGCGTTGCCGAACAGTCGATCAACCAGCGCGACTTCAATGACGCGCAGAGTCAGATCGACCTGCTGGCCAAGGCCGACCCGGCGAACTACACGCTGACCATCCTGCGCTCCAAGCTCGATGCCCAGCGCAAACTGCAGGATCGTGAGCAGCAGCTGGCGTCGGACAAGGAGAAACAGTCGCAGCTGGCCTCGCAGAAGGCTGTGTCGGACAAGGCAGAAGCCGACCGTTTGGCGACCGAGGCGCAGCAGAAGGCATTGGCCGATCAGCAGCAGAAGGCCGCTCAGGCGCGCCTGGCGCAGCAGCAGGCTGAGACCGCGCGTCAGCAATCGACAACATCGGGAGGCGGGTCAGCCGCCAGTGCGAGCGGGACCGGTGCCACGCATGGCGCCGTGCTGGTGCGCAACGTCAACCCGCGTTATCCGACCACGGCGGTGCGTGCCAACCAGGAAGGCTGGGTGGAAGTGACCTTCACCGTCACGCCCGAGGGCAATGTCGATGATGTGAAGGTGGTCGATGCAGAGCCGCGCCATGTGTTCGACCGCGCTGCCGTCGAAGCGGTGAGTCGCTGGAAGTATCAGCCGGCTACCCAGGATGGTTCGCCGGTGGCATCTCAGGACAAGCGTCGGATCGTGTTCAAGCTCAACTGATGGACGACGTGCCGCGCGGCCGCGCGGCACGTGCAAAGCAAAGAGGCGCTGCATGTCTCCATGCAGCGCCTCTTTGGTTTTGAAGCCTCGCGTTGCGAGTGATCAGCGCTTGGTTCCGTGGCTGTTGATAGCCGTCTTGGCCTTGTTGCGTGTCTTGCCTTTGACGGTAGTCGCGCTCTTGGCGGGTGGCGCATCGCTCTCGATGCCAGCCCAGTCCACGTGTGGCAGCCCGAGCAGGCTGTCGAGCACCATGGGCATCAGTCCCGCCGGCACGGGGCCGGCAGAGTTCCACATCGTCACCACGCCCATGTGGTACTTCGGAAGGAAGCCGATCATGGTGCGGTAACCCTCGACGGCGCCGGCGTGGAAGATCAGGGTCTCGCCGCCATACTCGAACACTCGCCAACCCAACGCGTAAGAAGCGTCGGCGACACGCGCACGCCGCCATGGCGTGGAACGCAGCTCGACCGGTGTGGACACTTCGGGTGTGTGCAGCATGGCCAGCAGTTGCGCCGGCAACACATCGGGCCGGCCACCCATCTGCGCGATGAGCCACTGCTCCATGTCGCGCAGGCTGGCGTTGACGCCCGCGGCGGGAGCTACGCGGTAGTAGGCTTCCTTGGGTTCGAACGGGATCCAGCCGCTGCCGCTGGCGCGATGCGGGCGTGCCCAACTCTTGCTCTCCTCCAGGCCTTCACGTCCGTAGCTGGCGGTCTTCATGCCCAGCGGGAAGAAGATGCGCTTGTCGACCTGGTGGCTGAAGAAATCGCCGGTCTGCGCATAGATCACATCGCCGATCAGGCTGAAGGCGATGTTCTGGTAGCCGTAGCACTGGCCCACGTCGCAGGTGAGGCTCACTTCGTCGAGCTTGCGCGCCAGTTCCTCGTAGGGAATGTTTTCCTCGAGCATGTTGTCGTAGGTGTTCTTCGGCAGCCCAAGACGTTGGCCGAGGATGTCGCGCACTGTGGCTTGCTCCGCGGCGCTGTCGCTCTTGAGCCTGAAGAACGGCAGCACGGAGACAAGTTTGGTGTCCCAGGTCAGCTTGCCGTCGTTCACCAGCACGCCGGTCAGCGCCGTGGCAAAAGCTTTGGAGAGCGACGCCAGGCGGAACACGGTTTCCGGCGTGATCGGCTCGCGCGTGCTGGCATTGGCGTAGCCGATGGTGTCCTCGAACACGACCTTGTCGTCCAGAACCACCGCCGTGGCCAGACCCGCCACCTCGTTGCGCTGATCCAGTCGATCCAGCCATTGCTGGTAGGAGGTCAGTGTTTCCTTGACGCGATCAGACGGCAGCGGTTGGGCCGGTGTGCTGGCGGCGGGGCCGGCGGGCGGAGTGGCGGCGAAGGCGGCAAGCGGTGCGCCGGACAGTCCCAGCGCTACGGCGATCACCAGAGAAATCGTGCGAAACGTCATACTGCTTGGATGCGTTGGCGGCGCCTGGTCGGCACCGATGGAACAGAGTCAGCTCCGGGCGGAGCCGGGCCAGGTGGTTGCGAGCCGGATCCTTCCATGACACCACGCGAGATTAG
The DNA here is from genome assembly GCF_057787755.1 of Dyella sp. OK584. Classification (NCBI taxonomy): domain Bacteria; kingdom Pseudomonadati; phylum Pseudomonadota; class Gammaproteobacteria; order Lysobacterales; family Rhodanobacteraceae; genus Dyella; species Dyella sp. OK584. Next base: position 254,866 of record NZ_CM173542.1, on the reverse strand, counting down.
CGCAGGCCGTCCTGAAAGTCCCCTTGTCCTGCAGGGCACTATGACAGCGCGGGACCGTCCAAAGTTTCGTTCAGGATCAAGGCGCTGGCACGCTCGGCAATCATGATGACGGGCGCGTTGGTGTTGCCGGTGGGAAGGCTCGGCATCACCGATGCGTCCACCACGCGCAGGCCTTCCACGCCGCGTACACGCAGTTCACTGTCCAGAGGCGCGCCTGCGTCGTTACCCATGCGGCAAGTTCCCACGGGGTGATAGATCGTTTCGGCTTTGCGGCGGATGAAATCCGTGTATTCCGCATCGGTGCTCAATGCGCGCTCGGGAAAGACCGGCGCCCCGCGATACGCGGCAAACGCCGTCTGCGAGAGGATCTCGCGCGAAAGCCGCGCGCCTTCGATCATGCGCTGCAGGTCATGCCCCTCGGCATCGGCGAGATAGTTGGCATGGATGGCGATGGATTGTGCCGGGTCGGCCGAGCGCAGTTTCAGATGCCCGCGACTGTGTGGATGCAGGTAGCACGCGTGCACCGTATAGCCATACCCCGGCAAGCGATGGCGGCCGTGATCGTCCAGCAGCGCAGGCACGAAGTGGAACTGCAAGTCGCAACGCTCGTCCGTGGCCAGCCGGCTGCGCACGAAGCCGCCTGCCTCGGCGACGTTGGAGCTGCCGGGTCCATCGCGGTGACGCAGGAAACGCCGGCCTGCGGCGAGCTCGTTGAGATGGTCATAGGTGACCTTCTGCGTGCTGCCGTCGAGCGTGCAGATGTCCAGATGATCCTGCAGGTTGGCACCTACTTCGGGCAGGTCGGCGTGCACCAAGATGCCGTGTTCGCGCAGATGATCGGCGGGACCGACGCCCGAGAGCATCAGCAATTGCGGTGTATTGATCGCGCCGCCGGCAAGGATCACTTCGCCGGCTTCCAGCGTGGCATCGCTGCCCTGCAATTGCACGCCCACGGCGCGACCGTTGCGGATGACCACACGCGCGACGGCGGCCCTGGTGCGCACCTCCAGGTTAGCCCGCTGTCGCGCGGGTTGCAGGTAGGCCACGGCGGTGGAGCAGCGCGCGCCCTGGCGCTGGGTTACCTGGTACAGGCCGAAACCGTCGTGGTGCGCTCCGTTGAAATCATCGTTGAGCGGATGACCTGCACTCGCCGCCGCCTCGACGAAAACCGCCGACAGCTCGTTGTGATATCGCAGGTCACTCACACTCAACGGACCACCCACGCCGTGCAGCGCGCTGGCGCCACGGCTGTTGTCCTCACTGCGAATAAACCAGGGCAGCACCTGCGCCCATGACCAGCGCGCATCGCCGGTGGCGCGCGCCCAACTGTCGTAGTCGCCGGGCACGCCGCGCACGTAGCACATGGCATTGATCGAACTGGAGCCGCCCAGAGTTTTGCCGCGTGGCCACCATAAGGTTCGGTTGAGCAGTTGAGGCTCCGGCTCGGTGCGGTAGTTCCAGTTGAGATGGCGGATGTTGGCCAGCCGCGCAATACCCGCTGGCATGTGGATCAGCGGATTCCAGTCGCTGGGCCCGGCCTCGAGTAACAGCACGCGCCTGTTGGGTTGCGCGCTGAGTCGGTTGGCGAGGACGCAGCCGGCCGAACCGGCGCCAACAATGATGGTGTCGTAGCTCACTCGCGTTCGCCCCTGTCCATGACCGTCATGACCGTCATGCTAGTCTGTTCGAAGCCCATGCTGGAAATACCAGTGAACGTCTCCCGACCCGTCACAGCGAACGCAGGCCTCGCCTCGATCCTGTCGGCAGCGGCTTTCTTCTTCGTGATGATGGCCTATTACATCATTCGACCTGTGCGCGACCAGCTCGGTGGTGCTACCGGATCGACTGCTTTACCGCTTATCTATTCCGCCGTGCTTATTGGCGTGTTGCTGGCAACGCTGGCGTTCAGTGCACTTGTATCGCGGTATTCACGCAAGCGCCTATTGAGCTGGAGCTACAGCTTTTTTGCGCTGTGTCTGTTGGCATTCGTACCGCTGTTCGCTGCCCAGGATCGTATCGGTGCCCGCAATCTGGGCATTGCTTTCTATGTTTGGGTCAGCGTGTTCAACCTGTTCGTGGTGTCGCTGTTCTGGAGCGTCATGGCGGACATCTTTGACAGCGAGAGGGCACGTCGTCTATTCCCGATGATTGCCCTTGGCGGAGCGTTCGGCACCATCGTCGGGTCGCAGATGACCAAGGACCTCGTCGGGATGATTGGCATCCCATCACTGTTGGTACTTTCGGCTACGGCGTTGCTGATCGCGCTGGGGCTTCTGCTGTTTCTTTCCGCGCGGGCTGATAACACCGGGGCGGGCGCGCGACCTGAAGAAGTCATTGGTGGTTCGGTATGGGCCGGTGTCAAGGAACTGTGGACGCGCCCTTTTCTGCGCTACATGGCAGTTCTGATGATCCTGGGGGACGGGATCGGCACGCTGGCCTACGCGTTGATGGCGGACTACACCAAGCTGCATTACCCCGATGCAGTGGCGCGGGTGCGGTTTTTTAGCGATATGGACAAGTACACCAACATCCTTGTCGCAGCGCTGCAATTGACAGCAACGCGCTGGCTGCTGATACGACGTGGCTCGACCTGGGCGTTGGTGATCCCCGCACTGGTGAATCTGGTCTTGCTGTTGGCTGTGACCATGTTCGGAGTGGGGCCGTTCGGACTCGGTGCGAGCGTCCCGCTGTTGGCGGTGATGATGATTAGCTCTCGCGGCTTCGCCTATGGCATGACCAAACCTGCGGTGGACGCGCTGTACACCCGCGTGCCACGCGAGACGCGCTACAAAGGCAAGAATTTTGTGGAGACGGCCATCTGGCGTTTCGGCGACGTACTAGTCACCAGCGGCGTCAGCTTGCTGGGCAAGCTGGGTGTGGTTGCTAGCGGCATGGCGGCAATCGGTGCCGGCATTTCCGTGGTGGCCACCTGGGTGGCGGCGCATGCCGGCCGCTCGCCGGACCTGCTGCCGGAGCAGCAGGCCGTGACGGCGGACACAGCTCGCACAAAGGCGGCCGAGGCCTGAATCAGCTGGTGATGTACCGCTGCAGCTGTTCGATCTGCTCGGCCTGGGCGTCGATCACTTCCTTGACCAGGTCACCGATCGAGATGACGCCGACCACGCGCTCGTCAGTGACCACCGGCAAGTGGCGGATGCGGCTGTCGGTGCACAGGCGCATGCAGTCGAACACATCGGTGTCCGGTCCTACGGTGAGTGGTGGGCTACTCATGATTTCCGAGACCGCGGTCTGCGCCGAAGAGCGGCCCTGCAGGATCACCTTGCGAGCGTAGTCACGCTCGGAAACGATGCCTACGAGTCGTTCGCCGCGCATCACCAGCAGCGCGCCAACGCGGCGCTCTGCCATGTGCTTGATCGCTTCGAGTACGGGCGCGTCCGGTGCGATGCTGAAGATGTCGGTGCCCTTGCTTTCCAGCAAATGCTTGACCTGGCGCATGCTTTGACCTCCCACGCGGCCGCGGATGAGCCGCAGGCGACCAGTTTAGCGCCGCGGCGGCGGCGTGATGTTGGGGGGATGTGAAGCAGACAACGAGGATGAGCGTGTCCTGCCTACCAGCGCCCATCTCCGGGCCGCGCGTGCGGGAGCCGCTCTTCTTCGATGAAGTAAAGCGGTCGCTGCTTGCTCTCGGCATAACTGCGGCCGAGGTACTCACCGATGACACCCAGCGCCAGCAATTGCACGCCGCCCAGAAACAGGATCGCCACCATCAGCGACGGATAGCCATGCACCGGATCGCCGAACAGTGCCGCCTTGCCGAACACCCACAGCCCGTACAGGAACGCCAGCAGCGACGACAGGATGCCAATCCAGGTGGCCAGCCGCAGCGGTGCGGTGGAGAACGAGGTGATGCCTTCGATGGCCAGGTTCAGCAGGCGCCAGTAGTTCCACTTGGTGCGGCCGGCCTGGCGTGGTTCGCGCAGGTAGTACACGGCGGTTTGCCGGTAGCCGATCCAGGCGAACAGACCTTTCATGAAACGCTGGCGCTCTCGCAGCTGGCGTAGCGCGTCCAGTGCGCGTCGCGACAGCAGTCGAAAGTCACCGGTATCGCGTGGCACGGTGGTGTCCGACAGGCGCTCCATGCCGCGGTAGAACATGGCGGCGGTGAGACGCTTGAAGACGGTCTCGCCGGCGCGCGCGGTACGCGTGGCGTAGACCACATCGAAGCCTGCGCGCCATTGCTCCACCAGGGAGGGAATCAGTTCGGGCGGGTCCTGCAGGTCGGCGTCGATCACCACGGCCGCATCGGCGTCGACATGGTCGAGCCCGGCCGTCAAGGCAGCCTCCTTGCCGAAATTGCGCGAAAGCTTCAGGGCACCGATACGCGGGTCACGCGCGGCCAGGTCTTCAATGAGCCGCCAGGTGTCGTCGCTGCTGCCGTCGTCGATGTACAGCACGCCGCAGTCCAGCGGCAGCTCGTCGAGCACGCGACGGAGCCTGGCGTGAAACGTTTCCAGCACGGCCGCTTCGTTATACGCGGGCACGACGACGGTTAGGCGTGACATGAGCGGCGCGGATAATCCCCTGGAAGTAGCCGCATGCTAGTGCACCCGCCCACCAACGGGCGAGCATCACCTTCGACGCGTCTCTCGCGGCGGCCGGTTGCTCTGCAGATAGCCAGGGCCGCCCAATTGGGCCATCTGTTGCTGGATCCAGTTGGCACGGCCCTGCACATAGGCCGTGGGGCGATCGGCATGGAAACGCCGAGGGCTGGGCAGCACCGCCGCCAGCCGCGCCGCCTGCGCCGGGCCAAGCCGCGACGGCGGCCCATGGAAGAACGCATCACTGGCGGCGCCCACGCCGTAGATGCCATCGCCCAGCTCGGCGATGTTCATGTACACCTCAAGGATGCGCTGCTTGGGCCAGGTCAGTTCGATCAGCACGGTGAAGTACGCTTCCAGCCCCTTGCGCACAAAGCTGCGCCCGTTCCACAGGAACAGGTTCTTGGCGGTCTGCTGGCTGATCGTGCTGGCGCCACGCAGACGCCGGCCTTCGTCGGCAGCGTCCACGGCGTCCTGGATGGAGTCGAAGTCGAAGCCGTGATGAAAGGGAAACTTCTGGTCCTCGCCCGCCACCATCGCCATTGGCACATAAGGCGACACCTGGTTCCACGGCACCCAGCGGTGCTGCAGCCGGAAACCTTTCTCGCCACGCAGTAGCGCGCCGGTCTGGCGCTCCATCATCACCGCCGAGGTCCAGGGCGGCACGAAACGCAGCATCAGCACGAGTAGCCAGCTCAGGGCCAGCCACGACACCAATAGCAGGGCAAACAGGCGGAGCAGGCGGGCGAACAGCGGGCGTCGAGAGGTCATGGCGGCGCGTAGACGGAGTTGGCGGCAGTATAAGAGCCTGCCCACCCGCCGCGCCGGCGGTCGTTGAGCCCCGGCCAGGGCGCCCCCACTTAGGGGAATTGCTCTTGAGAGGTCTCGCGCTGTGGAAACCGTGCTTGTCGAAGATGTGTTGCACCGATTCATGCTTGAACGCGCCGGCGTGCGAGGCGTGCTGGTCCGCCTGGGGCCGGCCTGGCGCGAAGTTTCGGGCCGCTCGGCGTACCCGGGGTTGTTGCGTTCGGTGCTGGGCCAGACCCTGGCCGCCAGCGCACTGTTGACCGGCAACATCAAGCTGGAAGGTTCGCTTTCGGTGGAATTGAAGAGCGGCGGGCCGCTGCGCCTGCTGTTTGGCGAATGCACCGACCAGGGCCGCCTGCGTGGCCTGGCGCGCTGGACCGACCCGCTGCCCGAAACGTTGGATCTGGCTGCGCTACCCAATGCCATCATGGCCATCACCATCGGTCACGCCGAGCGAGGCCAGCGTTACCAGGGCCTGGTCGATCTGCAGCATCCAGATGTGGCGTCCGCGCTGGAGAACTACTTCAGCCAGTCCGAGCAGCTGCCGGCGCGCATCGTGCTGGCGGCGGACGGCGAGCATGCGGTAGGCCTGATGCTGCAGAAAATGCCTGACGAGGGCGGCTTCGATGCGGCACAGGACGAGGATGCATGGACGCGCATCCAGCACCTCACCGCGACGCTTGGCCAGCAGGAGCTGCTTTCCACTTCACCTGAGCAGCTGCTCTATCGCCTGTATCACGAAGAGTCGGTACGGCTGTTTGAGCCTCGTCCGCTGGCGTTCGGCTGCAGTTGCACGCGCGAACGCGTGGAATCCGTGTTGCGCTCGCTTGGGCGTGACGAAGTGGAGGCCGCGCTGGAAGCTCGCGAAGGTGAAATCGAGGTGATCTGCGAGTTCTGTGCGCAACGCTACACATTCGACCGCGTCGACGCCGAGCATCTGCTCAGTGCCAGCCCGGGTGCGAGCGCGCCGACCACGGCGCAGTAAGCCATCGCATGCGGCCCGCTTAGTGCGGGCCGCATCGTTTCAGGGCAGCGCGAAGTTGTGCTCGCGCTGCAGCCATACCTCGGCCATCTTCGGCGTCGCAAACAGGAAGCCCTGGCCGTAGCGGCAGCCGATGCGCAGCAGGGCCTGACGCTGCTCCTCGTCTTCGATACCTTCGGCAATTACCTGCATTTGCAGCGAGTTGGCCAGCGCCTGGATCGCTCGCACCACCGCAGTGCCGTGCCCACCTTCCCGCGGCAGCTCCACGATGAAGGAGCGGTCAATTTTCAGTGTCTCGATCGGGTACTGATGCAGGTAACTCAATGACGAGTAGCCCGTGCCGAAATCGTCCAGCGCGATGCTCACACCGTGCGAGCGCAGGTTGTCGAGCATGCGCTTGACCTGCATGGCGTTCTCCAGCAGCGCGCGTTCCGTCACCTCGATGCGCAGGCAGCGTGGTGGCAGGTGATGGGCCTGGAGCAGGTCGAGCAGACGGCGGTCCAGGTCGGTGGAGCGGAAGTGCCGGCCCGAGACATTGATGCTGACGAAGCCCTCATTGCCTGCCAGTGCCTCGGCCTGCGCGCAGACCTGGTCGAAGATCTGCCAGTCGATGCTTTCCGAGCAGCCGCTTTCCTCCGCCACTGCCAGGAAATCCGCTGGCGTGAGCAGGCCGCGGTCGGGATGGCGCCAGCGCAACAGCGCCTCGTAACCCACGGTGCGACCGCTCTGCAACGCCACGATGGGTTGGTAGAACGGCACAAATTCGTTGCGACTCAGCGCGCGGCGCAGATCGCCTTCCATCTCCAGCAATGACAGCGCCTCGCGGCGCAGGCGATCGTCGAATACGGCGGCACGATGGCGGCCCTCATCTTTCGCGCGATACATCGCCGCATCGGCGTCCCGCAGCAACTCTTCCGGCCGCTGGTAATGCGGGCTAGGCAAGGCGATGCCGATGGAGGCCGAGGTGAAGATCTCCTTGGCGCCGAGACGGAAGGGAGTCTGCAGTTCGTCGATGATCCGTTCGGCAATCAGCAGCGCCATCTTCGGATCAGTGATGCCTTCGGCCAGCACAGCGAACTCGTCACCGCCCAGGCGCGCCACCACGTCACGCGTCTTGAGGCACGCACGGATGCGGCCGCCCACCTGGAACAGGAGATCATCACCGACAAGATGGCCCACCGAATCGTTGATGACCTTGAAACGGTCAAGGTCGATGAACAGCACGGCGAACAGTTCCTGCGTGTCGCTGTGATAGCGCTGCAGCGCCTGCTCCAGACGCTGCAGCAGCAGCGTGCGATTGGGCAGGCCGGTGAGCGAGTCGTGCAGGGTTTCGTACTTGAGGCGACGCTCCACGCGCTCACGCTCGGCGATCTGCTCGCGCAGGTCACGGTTGGCCAACGCCAATGCACGGGTACGCTCGGTGACACGGCGCTCCAGGCTTGCATAAGCCTGCTTCAAAGATTCGGTGGTGTGCTTGCGTTGCAGGGCGTTGGCCACGTGGTAGCCGACGAAGGTCAACAGCTCCTGATCGCGCACGTCGTAGGTGTGCTCGGGCGAATAGCTCTGCACCGCCAGCACGCCCATGGCGCGATCACCCCAGATCAGCGGCACGCCAAGCCAGCACACCGAGCGCGAACCACGATGCGTGATCTCACCTTCGCGCGTCAGACGATCCAGCTCATCCGGGTCGGCCAGCAACGGTTTGCCATGGCGCAACACGTACTCCGTGACGCCACGACCGTGCGCGCGTGGCAGCCGCACGGTGTCGAACTCGTCAACGGAGTAGGGGAAGCTGAGGGTCTTCTGTTCTTCGTCCAGCAGCGCGATGTAGAAATTGCGTGCATACAACAGGCCGCCGATCACGCGATGCACCGCGGCGTAGAAGTTATCCAGGCTTTCGGAGGCGTTGGCCAGCTCGGCGATGCGAAACAGTGCCGCTTGTAGCCGCTCGCCGCGCTGGCGCTGCAGCACCTGCTGGCGCAGCACACGATTGGCCTCGCGCAGCGCGGCGGTGCGGCTGGACACGCGCCGTTCCAGTTCCTCATGCGCCTCGCGTCGCTCCAGCGCGGTCTGTACGTGCTTGGCCACGTAACTGAGCAGTTCGCGGTCGTGCTGGGTGTAGTGAGTGTCCTCGCGATAGCTCTGCATCACGATGCCGCCCACGACGCGGCCTTCGCGCAACAGGGGCACGCCGAGCCAGTGCTCACACACCGGACCCAGCAGCACGAAGCGCCCCTTGAACTGCTCTGTCAGCTCAGCCACCGAGCCCATGATGGCCTGGCCGCACTGCAGCAGGTTCCAGGTAAGGCTGTGGCGCATCTCCTGCAGCGGCACCGCCGCGTCGGGCGAGGGCGGATCCTTGTCCATGGTGTCGACGTAGTACGGAAAGCGCACCGCATCGGTCGCCGGGTCGTACAGCGCGATATAGAAATTTTCCGCGTACATCAGGCTGCCGAGAATGGCGTGCAGCGAGTGCATCATCTCGGTCATGTTGTGTTCGGCGCCGGCCTGGTCGGCGATGGCGTAGAGCGCGCGCTGCAACCGTTCGGCCAGCGCCAGCCGTGAGATCGCCTCGTACAGCCGCGAGGTTTCGGCCAGTTGCCGAAGTCGTGACGCCGCGAGGCGGCCCAGCCACGCCAGATGATCCTTCAGCGATTCAGAGGCGGCGTCGGTCGGCAAGTCCAGAATGAGCGAGCGAAGCCCCTGCGGATCCTCGGCCAGCTCCAGCTGCAGGTAGTTCTCACGGACCTGCTCCGGGTCGCCCAGCAGACGCCAGTGGAGGCGCCCACGAACTCCCAGCTCGACAAGCATTGCCTCGCAGATCTCCAGCACGCTGGCAGCATCTGCCGCGCGGAACAGACGCTCCACGGTGGCATGCATGGCGGCAACGTTGCCGTCTGCTGGCCACGGTGTTGGCGTTTTGCTGGAGGGGACCGAAGTCATCAGTCGCAGGCGGATCCGTGCGTTGTCGACAGAGGCGACTATATATCGCCTCCATTCAGCTTTGTCGCCGGCCGATTGATTTGAGGGAACCGATGGCCCCCTGTGCATGTCAAAAAAACGTGATTTCGCGAATCCGGACGCGCATCACAAAGGCAGAATCTGGGTGTTAGCAAAAAGTAAAATGTGATATCTTTAAGCCAAGATCGTCTCTGGGAGGGGGCGACTTCCTACCCGTCCACCGGTATCGCGGGAGTTTTCGCGTAGATGCGTCGTTTACTGTTGTCATTGCCATTGCTGTTCATGCCGTTTGTTGCGGCAGGGCAGTCTGCGGCCAATGACCCGTACGATGCAGCGGGTAATCGCTTGCTTGCACAGACGCAGGATCAGGTCGGCACCGGTTCATCGGTGGCGCTGTGGCGCGGTGCAAATGGCCGATGGCTGGCACTGCAGGCCAACAGCGATACGCTGACTGCCGCGCAGCGCGCCGATGCGCCCTTGCAGTTCCGCGCGCTGGACGCTGCCACGGTGCAGTCCACCGACTTCCAGTACGGGCTTGGCCCGAATCTGCAGGCGCATGTCGGCGTCAGCGAACATAACTGGGCGAACAACCAGGCGCCGCGGGTGATCGGCAGTGAAGTGGGCGCCACGTACAGTGCAGGGCGCTACAGCCTGGGGCTGAGTGTGGGTGCCGACAACGTGCCGGGCAACGTGAATCTGCCGCGTCTTTTGCCTGGCGTCCTGCCGGGTGTGAATGGCCTGTCCGGTTTCGACGGCAGCACGCAGGTCAACGCGCGGGGTCGGTTGGCACTGGATGGCAAGAGCGGCATTGATCTCGGTGCCAGCGTGGGCCGGGTGCGCTTGTTGCCGGGCAATCTGCTTGGCGTCAATACGCTCGATCAGAAGGCTGTGAGCTTTGGCGTGGACCGTGGCCCGCTCAGTGGCAGTATCGTCGGTCGCACCATGCAGCCCGAGGCCGGCGTTCCTGGCTACAACCCGGATCGCCGCTGGAGCAGCATCGATCTGGGCGTCACCTGGCGCCTGCCGTGGCAGGGCCAGTTGAGCATCGGCGCGCAGAACCTCTGGTCGTCCGGCAACAGCGTGAATACACCGACCGGCCCCGAACCGGACCAGTCCCGCACGCCGTATGTGCAGTACCACCAGGATCTCTGATTCGCGCAGCCCTTCCGGGGGCGCAGACAGCAAAACGCCGGGTCAATCCCGGCGTTTTTCGTTGGTGCCGGCAGATCTTCAGTCCTGCCGGCGAATGCGCAGATCACCGCTGAACGTTTCAATGCTCATTTTGCCGTTACCCGCGCCCGCCGTGGCTTGCAGTTCGCTACCCGGCCCGTGCTCCACTTTCTTCACGGTGCCGAAATCGCTGCGCAGGTCACCGCTGAAAGTGTTGGCGTGAATCGTGGCGGAGAGATTGGCGGGAAGCTGCACCTGCACGTCGCCGCTCATGCTGTCGACATCGAAGTTGCCGTTGGGTGCAAGGCCGCCGGCCAGCTGAACGTCGCCGGAGACGGTGCTGAGGCTGAGCTTGCGCCACGGTCCGCCGCTCACATGGATGCGTCCGGACACGGTCTGCAGTTCGGCGTCGCCGCCCACGTTGGGGGCGAGGATGTCGCCGCTCACCGTTTGCAGCGATACCTTGTCGGCACTGCCGGCCAGCTCGATGCTGCCGCTGACGCTTTCCACATCGATAGTCGGCGCGCGCGCGTTCACGCGCGCCTTGCCGCTGACGGTGTTCGCCTTGATCTTGCCGCCCTCGATGCCATCGATGCTGAGCGGTGCGCTCACCACATCGACATCCAGCGAGGCACCCTTGGGTACGCGAATGTCCAGCGTGGTGGAGCCCATCGAGTTTTCGTTGTTCCAGTTGAACCAGCCGGACTTGCCCTGCGATTCCACCTTGATCGTCATGTCGCTGTTGCTGCCCTCGATGGCCAACGGCTTGGCGCCATCGCCGAGGTGGCCGCCGACCTGTACCTGATTGCGATCCCAGGCGGTGATCGTGACCGCGCCCTTCACGTTGCTGATGTTGACGCGCACGTTGGGAGCGGCATCGTGACTGAGATTGATGGGCGTATCGGCCAGTGCCTGGCCGATCGACAGGCTGAGCAGGAGTGGAATGATGCGTGCGGTTTTCATGATGAAGGCTCCGCTGGACTCAACCAGCCTGGTGTTCCATCTGTCGCAATTGCGACTGTTGCTTTTGCGTGCGATATAGCAGTCGTTGCAGTGCTGGTGAGTCGGGGGACTGTTCCATGGCCTGGCGCAGTTCCATGTTGGCGGCGTCGAGTTCCACGGCGGCACCGGCCAGGCGCGGATCGGAGGGACGCCAGCGGCCGGCATCCGGTGCGACTACCACCGTGGCCGTGGCGACCGGGCGCTCGCGCAGGTGCACCGCGAGGCTGCCGGCGAACAGCGAGAGGCCGGCGAAACTCGCCGCGATCAGCCACTCACGATGGCCACGCGAATGACGCCGCACGACTGGGGTGGTTTCTTCGCTGGCGGCATCGAGCGCAGTGTCGAGCTCGGGCCACAGGTCGCGGCGTGGTGAGATCGGTTCGCGCAGGGCGCGGGTCTGGCGTAGCCATTCAAATTCGTTCATGAGCGTTCTCCCAATACTTTCCGCAGTAGCCCGCGCGCGCGATGCAACTGCGCTTTGGACGAGCCCACTGCCATACCAAGCTCGGCACCGATTTCTTCGTGCCGCCAGCCTTCGATGTCGTGCAATACAAATACCGCGCGCGCCCTGGGGGGCAGCTTGCCAATGGCGCGTTCCAGTTCTTCGCGTTCGGCGGCGCAGAAGGGCGTTTCGCCGCGATCCGGGATGTTGTCCTCGTCCATCATGCTGACTGGATCGGCACCGCGCGCCCTGATGTCCATCAGCGCGACGTTCACCGCCAGCCGGTACAGCCAGGTACCGAACGCGCTTTCGCCGCGGAATCCGGCGAGTTTCTGCCAGGCGCGCACGAATGCGTCCTGCGTGAGGTCTTCGGCACGGGCGTGGTCGTAGCCGGCGAGGCGATAAACCGCACCGTAGACGCGATCTATATGCAGCCGATACAGCCGATGAAACGCTTGCCGATCACCCGCGGCCGCGGCGCGCACGTCGTCCGTGTCGGTCGGATCCGCGGCGGGCGCAGGTGGCATCGAGTTTCCGGTGGCGGGGCAGGCGGCATTCATCTTGCCAGCTTGGATGCGCCCGCGCGTGGCAAGGTTTAGAAAAGGGTGTTGCAAGACGCTTCACCGACCGCTCGCTGCGGTCGGTGAAGCGCAGTGGATCAGGAAGCGATGGCGGCGTGCTGTGCTACCGCGGCATCGTCCAGCGCCTTGGCAACGCGTTGTTGCTCGGCGTGCAGCTGCTGGGGCAGGCGCGCACCGAAGCTCTGCAGGTACTCGCCGATGGCGGCCAGCTCGGTGGTCCAGCTGGCGTGGTCGACATCCAGCAACGCATCGATCGTGGCGCGATGGAGGCCGAGATCATCAAGCTTCAACTCACCTTCGGCGGGCAGCGTGCCGATCGGCGTCTCGTTGCCGCGGGCGCGGCCTTCGACGCGGTCGATCATCCATTCCAGTACGCGCAGGTTGTCGCCAAAGCCCGGCCACAGGAAGCTGCCGTCATCGCCCTTGCGGAACCAGTTGACGTGGAAGATCTTCGGCAGCTTCGCGTTGGTCTGGTCGAACGACAGCCAGTGACGGAAGTAGTCGCCGTAGTGGTAACCGGTGAACGGTTTCATCGCCATGGAGTCGCGGCGCATCACGCCCACGGCGCCGGTGGCGGCGGCGGTGGTTTCCGAACCCATCGCGGCGCCAATCAGCACGCCGTGCGTCCAGTTCCGCGCCTCGAATACCAGCGGCACCAGCGAAGGGCGGCGACCGCCGAACACGATGGCGCTGATCGGCACGCCCTGCGCGTCCTCAGCATGCGGCGACCAGGTCGGGCACTGCTTTGCGCTGACGGTGAAGCGCGAGTTCGGATGGGCAGCCGGGCCATTGGCCGGGTCGTAAGGGCGGCCCTGCCAGTCGGTGACAGGTGTGCCCGGCAGACCTTCCCACCAGGGTTGGTTGTCGGCGGTGACGGCGACGTTGGTGAAGATGGTGTCACGCGCGATGCTGGCAAGTGCGTTCGGGTTGGTCGATGTGCTGGTACCGGGTGCCACGCCGAAGAAGCCGGCTTCCGGGTTGATGGCGTATAGACGTCCATCCGCCCCTGGGCGCATCCAGCAAATATCGTCGCCCACGGTCCACACCTTCCAGCCGTCGCGCTGATAGCCCTTCGGTGGAATCAGCATGGCCAGGTTGGTCTTGCCGCAGGCGGAGGGGAACGCAGCAGCGACGTAGTGCGTTTCGCCCTTCGGGTTTTCGATGCCGACGATCAGCATGTGCTCGGCCAGCCAGCCTTCGGACTTGGCCTGCCAGCTTGCGATGCGCAGCGCATGGCACTTCTTGCCCAGCAGCGCGTTGCCGCCGTAGCCGGAGCCGTACGACTTGATGGTCAGCTCCTCGGGGAAATGCATGATGAAGCGGCGTTCCGGGTCCAGCTCGCCGGTGGAGTGCAGGCCCTTCACGAAGGTGCCCTCGCGCTCGATGCGCGCCTGTGCGGCGGCGCCCATGCGAGTCATGGTGCGCATGTTCGCCACCACATATGGGCTGTCGGTGATCTCGATGCCGCAGCGGGCCAGCGGCGAGTCGATCGGGCCCATGCAATAAGGGATCACGTACATGGTGCGGCCTTCCATGCAGCCATCGAACAGCGCGTCCATCTTGGCGTGCGCCTCGGCCGGGGCCATCCAATGGTTGTTCGGGCCGGCGTCTTCCTGGTCGTCGGTGCAGACGAAGGTGAGGTGTTCGACGCGGGCCACGTCAGAGGAGTTCGAGCGGTGCAGGTAGCAGCCCGGATGGGTCTGCTGGTTGAGCTCGATCAGGTCGCCGGTCTGCAGCATCTGCTGCACCAGCTGCTGGTATTCGGCATCCGTGCCATCGCACCAGTGGATCTGCGCAGGGCGGGTCAGGACCGCCACTTCGTCAACCCAGCGCTGCAGCGCTTCCAGCTTGCTCGACATCACGTTCCTCACTCTGGTCTTAGTGCAAAAAAGAACAGAAACGGTAGTTTGCGTGTAGTGGCATTGCAAGGCGGAGTGCAGCATTGCGCCTACATGATGGTAGGTAAACCGTAGGTCTGGCCTAGGGTTAGCACCGATTTCGCCGACACCCCGGCTCAGCTCTCAATGGTCAAAAAAACGACAGCGCCGATAGTCGGCGCTGTTCGATAGGGTCAGCTTGGCAAGGCCGGTGTGCAGGAATGCTCAGGCCGGCGTGAGTGTCCTGATCATGTGCTCGACATAGGCGTCGAACTCGTCGTGGCTGATGCGCGGCAAGCCCAGCGTGAAGTTGAGCTGCAGGAAGCCCACATAAGCAGCGTAGGTGAGGCGCGCGCGATTGAGCGCCTCTTCTGCCGGCAGGCCGGCTTCGCGGTAGATGTTGGTGAGGAATTCCAGACGCCGTTGCGAGACGCGGGCCATCACTGGCACTACCTGCGGATGGTCCAGCGCCTTGAGCAAGGCGGCGTAGACGCGGTGTGGGGCAAGCTCGTGCGCCACGCGGCGGAACAGTTCCGGCAAACGGGCGCGCGGATCGGGCATGGATTCGATCTGCGCGATGACCTCGCGCTCACCGTACTGCTCCCACCGTTCCAGGGCCGCCTGCAGCAGCGCTTCGCGGGTACGGAAATGCCAGTAGAAACTGCCCTTGGTGACGCCGAGCTGGCGTGCCAGAGCCTCCACGGCCAGGGCGCCGACGCCTTGCTCGGCGATCAGCCTGAGGGCGGCGTCTTCCCAATCCTCGGCGGAAAGGCGGGTGCGTTCGGGTTTGGCGCTTGCATTCATACCCGTATGGTAGCCCCAGTCGGCGGGTTTGTAATTGGCGCGGTGGCAAGTCGTTGAATCGGCGGGCTGGATGCGGCAGCGCATATTGACGTGGCCGTTTGCCGCGATCCATACTCACGCGTATGGTATCCACATCCCCGATTGAAAAGACCATCGCCCGCGTTACAGCCGCCGATGGTTTGGAGCTTGCGGTCGAGGTGCGTCATCCGTCAGGCGCCCCGACACTGCTGTTTGCCCACGGCTTCGGCCAGACCCGCGGCGCCTGGCGCGGCACGGCTGCGGCGCTGGCGGCACAGGGCTATCGCTGCGTCACGTTCGACAGCCGAGGTCATGGCGAAAGCGATCGCGTGCCCGGCGGCGATTACCACATGGAACAGTTCGTCGGTGATCTGCGCCTGCTGGCTCACGCCGAGCTGCGCAAGCCGATCCTGGTGGGTGCTTCGATGGGCGGGCTGCTGGCGCTGGTGATTGCCGGCGAGATCGACCCGGAGGCGTTCCGTGCCCTGGTGTTGGTGGACATCACGCCACGCTGGGAGACCCGCGGTGTCGAACGCATCCTGGCCTTCATGCAGGCGCATCCGGATGGCTTTGCCAGCTACGAGGAAGCGGGCGAGGAGATTGCCGCCTATCTGCCCCACCGCGCGGAGCGCAAGACCGAAGACCAGCTGCGTCCGCTACTGCGCGAAGGCGATGATGGCCGCTTGCGCTGGCACTGGGATCCCGCGCTGCTCGGTGGTGTGGTCACCGAGAGCGAACGCTACCAGCCGCGCCTGATGGCCGCCGCCGCCAAGGTGCAAGTGCCGGTGCTGCTGCTCTCGGGCGGCCGCAGCGACGTGGTGTCGCGCGATACCGTCAACGAATTCCTGCAACTGGTGCCGCATGCCGAACATGTGGAATTGCCGCGTGCCACACACATGGTGGCCGGCGACGCCAACGACGCATTCACCCGCGAAATCGCACGATTCGTAGACAAGATTTCCAGTGCCGACCGCAGCGATGCGGTCGCCGTATGAACGTAAGACCAGTCGTCATCCGTAACGAGGTGTTCTGATGTCCGTGATCCTGACTCTGCTGGCGGCGCTCATTGCCACCGGCGCCTGTGCCTACCATCGCAGCAGCCTGCGTACCTGGGTGATCGCTACGGTGATCACCACCGTCGTGGTCGGCCTGATCGTGGGCGCGCCCGTGACGATGTTCATTCTGCTGGTGATCGAACTGGCCATTGCCGTGCCGTTGCTGATGGACGGTTTCCGCCGCAAGCAGATCACCGCGCCGCTGCTGAAGATGTTCGCCAAGGTGACGCCCAAGCTCTCCGAGACCGAGCAGACCGCGCTGGAAGCGGGCACGGTGGGTTTCGAGGGCGAGTTGTTCTCCGGCAAGCCGGACTGGCATGAGCTGCTCAAGCAGCCCAAGCCCGAGCTGAGCGTGGAAGAGCAAGCCTTCATGGACGGCCCGGTGGAAGAGCTCTGCGGCATGATCGATGACTGGCAGATCACCCACGAGCTGGCTGATCTGCCGCCGGACGTCTGGGCTTTCATCAAGAAGCACAAGTTCTTCGGCATGATCATCCCGAAGCAGTACGGCGGCTTGGGTTTCTCGGCTCTGGCGCATTCGGCGGTGCTGCAGAAGCTGGCGACGATGTCGGCCACCGTGGCCTCGACCGTCGCGGTGCCCAACTCGCTCGGTCCGGCTGAGCTGCTGCTGCACTACGGCAGCGACGAGCAGAAGAATCATTACCTGCCGCGCCTTGCTATCGGCGACGAAATTCCGTGTTTCGCGCTCACCGGTCCGTATGCCGGTTCTGACGCCACCTCGATCACCGACTTCGGCATCGTCTGCAAGCAGATGGTCGATGGCGTCGAGACGCTGGGCATGAAGCTCACCTTCGACAAGCGCTACATCACGCTGGCGCCGATCGCGACGGTGGTGGGTTTGGCCTTCCGTTTGTATGACCCCGAAAAGTTGCTGGGCGACAAGGAAGACCTCGGCATCACGCTGGCGCTGCTGCCGCGTTCGACACCGGGCCTGGAGATCGGCCGTCGCCACTTCCCGTTGAACGTGCCGTTCCAGAACGGCCCGCTGCATGGCAAGGACGTGTTTGTGCCGCTGTCGGTGCTGATCGGTGGCCCGCACATGGCCGGCCATGGCTGGCGCATGCTGGTGGAATGCCTGTCGGTGGGTCGCGCGATTTCGCTGCCATCCAATGCAACCGGTGGTGTGCGCGCCGCGGTGGCTGCTACTGGCGCTTACGCGCGCATGCGCAAGCAGTTCGGTCTCTCCGTCGCCCGCTTCGAGGGCGTGGAAGAAGCGCTCGCCCGCATCGGCGGTCTGACCTACGCCACGGCTGCGCTGTCGCGTGCCACGGCAGCGGCGGTGGATCGCGGCGAGAAGCCGGCGGTGCCGTCGGCGATCGCCAAATACCACGCAACCGAATGGGGGCGCGTGATCGCTGGTGACGCGATGGATGTGCATGGTGGCAAGGCCGTGCAGTTGGGTCCGAAGAATTACGCCGGCCGTTCGTGGCAGGGTGTGCCGATCGCCATCACGGTGGAAGGCGCGAACATCATGACGCGCAGCCTGATGATTTTCGGCCAGGGTGCCATCCGCTGCCATCCTTACGTGCTGAAGGAAATGCAGGCGCTGTCGATCGCCGACTACGGCGACCGCCTGCGCACGTTCGATCGCGCGCTGTTTGGCCATATCGGCTTCGGCATTTCCAACGCCGTTCGCAGCTTCACGTTTGGCCTGACCGGTTCGCGCTTTGGCGAGACCGCAGGTGATGCGTATACGCGCCGCTACTACCGCAAGCTCAACCGCTATTCCGCCGCGCTGGCGTTGTGCGCCGACACCTTCATGGGTGTGCTGGGCGGCAAGCTGAAGTTCAAGGAGAAGCTGTCGGCGCGACTGGGCGATGTGCTGAGCTATCTGTACATTGCCAGCGCGATGCTCAAGCGCTACGAAGACACCGGTCGTCCGGAAGCGGATCGTCCGCTGCTGGCCTGGGCATTCCACGAGTGTGTGTGGCGCATGCAGATGGCGCTGGATGGTGCGATCCGCAACTTCCCGGTGCGTCCGGTGTCGTGGTTGCTGCGAGCGCTGGTGTTCCCGCTGGGCCGTCGCGAGGTGCCGCCGTCCGACCGCCTGGGTCGTCGTGTGGCTGCGTTGATCACGGCACCGGGTGAAGCGCGCGATCGCCTTACCGAGTGGGTGTATCTCACGCCGACGGCCAACAACACCGTCGGCCGCATGAACGCGCTGCTGCCCGACGTGATCGCCGCTGAGCCGGTGGAGCGCAAGTTCGGCAAGGCGCAAAAAGCCGGCCAGTTCAAGTCGCACGATTACAACGGCCAGCTCGTCGAGGCGATGCAGTCTGGCGTGATCACCCCAGCCGAATACGAGTTGCTCAAGCGCGTGCGCGAGGGCGTGTTCGAGTTCATCTCGGTGGACGATTTCGATCCGTCCGAACTGCGCGCAGCGGTGACCCGCGCAGATCGCAACAAGAAGCTGGCCGACGCGGCCTGAGTTCCATCGTCATGCGGCAAGGGCGGAGCGAATGCTCCGCCCACACGGGAGGTTTGCCATGAGTCAGGCGCTATCGCTCTACCGTCGACTGGTTTCCTTGCCGGGTGGGCGTTGGCTGTACGGGCGTCTGATCTGCTTCAAAGCGCCTTATTTCGCCACGATCAGGCCGACGTTCGTCACGCTGGAGCCAGGGCGTTGTGCGGTGGATATCCGGGATCGGCGCCGCGTGCACAACCATATCGGCACCGTGCATGCGATCGCGTTGTGCAACATGGCCGAACTCACTGCCGGCATGATGACTGACGTGACGATTCCTTCCAGCATGCGCTGGATCCCCAAAGGCATGACGGTGGAATACCTGGCAAAGGCCAAAGGCACCATGCACGCCGTGGCCGCGCCAGTGGGCGATGCCGTGGAAGCATCGAGCGGCTACGCGTGGCCGGTGGCGGTCAGCGTGCGCAACGACAGTGGCGAAGAAGTCTTCCGCGCCCGCATTGACATGTGGGTGTCGCCACGCAGCCGAAGCTGAGTGGCCTGCGGCTACGGTGACGTAGCCATCTCGCAGCGATTCTTGCCGCGACCCTTGGCCTTGTAGAGCGCGCGGTCGGCGGCCTGAATCAACTCCTCATCGCTGTCCTCGTCGCCACGCCACATGGCAATGCCGATGCTGGCGCTCACGTGCGCATCGAACGATCCGTGGCGGCCATCGAGACCATAGGGACGTGCCAGCGCGACGCATATCTGGTTGCAGCGATCGAGCAGCGCTGCCTCGCTGCCGATGTCTTCCACGATCAATGCAAACTCGTCCCCGCCCAGGCGTGCCACCGTGTCGTTGGCACGCACCTGTTCGCCCAGCCGCACGGCAATCGCCTGCAGCAGCGCATCGCCCGCCGGGTGACCGTGGTTGTCGTTCACTGCCTTGAAGCCGTCGATGTCCAGCAGCGCCAGCGCAAAGCCCGGTCCGTGACGCGGCACACGCAGGATGGCAGTAAGCAGGCGGTCGTGGAACAGCGTGCGGTTGGGCAGGCCGGTGAGCATGTCGTGCGTGGCCTGGTGACGGATCCGCGCCTCGATACGCTTGCGTTCCCCGATCTCGGCGCTGAGCTGGTCATTGCGTTCGGAGAGCGAGGCGAGGGCAGCCTTCAGTTGCGCGCGTGCGAGGTACAGCTCGAGGAAGACGCGCACCTTGGATTGCAGGATCACGTCGTTGATGGGCTTGGCGATGTAGTCGACAGCACCGAAGCGATAGCCGCGCAGACGGTTGATGTCATCGGCGTAGGCGGCGGTGACAAAGATGATCGGCGTCTCGCGCAACTGCTCGGCTTCGCCAAGCAAGGCCGCCACTTCGAATCCGTCCATCTCCGGCATGTTCACGTCGAGCAGGATCAAGGCGAATTCGTGATCCAGGCATAGCGCAAGCGCTGCATTGCCGCTGCCGGCCTCGTATAGCTGCGCGCCGCTGCCGGCCAGCAGGTGGCGCATGGCCACGAGGTTGGCCGGGGTGTCGTCGACGACAAGGATCTTGGGAGCGGACATAGTCATGAAAGGCAAAGTTTATTGAGCAGCGGTGCAATGGCAGTGAGCGCAAGGCAATGATCGGCCCCGGCGAGTTCGAGGGCGGCCGCTGGCATGGTGGCGGCCTCGGCATCGGATGGGTCCTGCACAATCGCCAGGCCGCCGTTCTGGCGAATGCGCTCCAGCCCTTCGGCGCCGTCGCGGTTGGCGCCGGTGAGCACGACGCCGATCAGTGCGTCGCGATATGCCTCGGCAGCCGAGTCGAACAGGACATCAATAGAGGGCCGGGCGAAACTCACTCGCTCGTCGACCGACAGCGAGAAACGTCGGCTGGTTTCCACGAGCAGGTGATAACCACTCGGTGCCACATGGATAACGCCACTCTGCAGCGGCGCCCGTTCGCGTGCTTCCATGACCGGAAGCGTGGCGTGATGGGCAAGCAATTCGCATAACAGGTCGACCGTAGGCGAGCCGGTGTGACAGCAAACAACGATCGACTGTGACAAGGCGGGATCGAGACCGGCAAGCAGAACTTCCAGCGCGGTCAATCCGCCGGCCGAACAACCAATGACGATGGCCTCTGGCGCGTCCATGTCAGTCCTGCGTGGCGGTGCGCGATCCCAGTCGATAGATGCGCCGGGCACCATCGATGGGCATGAAGTCAGCGGCCGATGGCGCGAAGTCAAGGCTCTCTCGCGTCCCCAGGCACAGGAAACCGCCACGGACGAGGCTGTCGCGAAAGAGCGCCAGCGTGCGGTCCTGCAGCGGATCGGAAAAATAGATCAGCACGTTGCGGCAAAGCACCAGGTGGGCTTCGCAGAACACTTCGTCGGTGACGAGATTGTGGTTGGCGAAGATCACGTTACGACGCAGCCGCTGGTCAAGCTTGATCAGTTCGTAGCGCGCGCTGTAGTAGTCAGCCAGCGTCTGGCTGCCGCCAGCGGCAAGGTAGTTGCGCGACCACAGCTGCGCGTCCTTCGCGGGGTAGATGCCTTCCTGTGCGTGGCTGATAGCGCTTTCGCTAAAGTCGGTGGCGTAGATCTGCGTGCGGTCGTACAGGCCGGCTTCTTCGAGCAGGATGGCCAGCGAGTACACCTCTTGCCCATGCGCGCAGCCGGCCTGCCAAATGTTGATCTGGGGATAGGAAGCGAGCAACGGAAACACTTTTTCGCGCAGCGTGCGGAACACGTCCGGATCACGGAACATCTCCGACACCGGTACCGACAAGCCTTCCAGCACCACCGGCAAAAAATCCGGATCGTGCAGCAGGCGACCGGTCAGCGCACTTACCGTGCCCGACTGCTGTGCGTGCGCCAGCTGCAACACGCGACGCTTCAGCGAGGCCGGTGCGTACTGGCTGAAGTCATAGCCGTGGCGCAGCTTGAGCGCGCGCACGAACAGCTCGACCTCGATGTCCTCAAGGGCGGTGTCCATCGCCGGCGCGTGGCTGGCCGGTTCGCTCATCGATGCAGCCACACGCGCATCATCGATGACAGCTTGTCGATGTCGATGGGCTTGGACAGGTAATCGTTGGCCCCGGCCTCAAGGCACTTCTCGCGATCGCCGCGCATCGCCTTCGCGGTAAGCGCGATGATCGGCAGCTTGGCCAGGCGCGGTTGCGCGCGAACCTCGCGAATGGTGTCGTAGCCATCCATCACCGGCATCATCACATCCATCAGCACCAGCTCGACGTCGTCATGGTCCGACAGCGCCTTGAGTGCCTTCTGGCCGTCCTGTGCCATCGCCACCTGCATACCCCAGCCGCGCAGTACCTTTGACAGCGCAAACAGGTTGCGCATGTCATCGTCGACAAGCAGCACCTTGCGATCGCGCAACTCGCCACCGGCCGGTACGGCTGGCGACGATGGCGCAACGCCTGGCGTATGTTTGCGACCACCTTGGATGCTATGCAGAAACAGGCTCACTTCGTCCATCAGACGCTCCGGTGAGCGGGCGCCCTTGATCACGATGCTGTCGGTGTATTGGCGCAGCTTGAGGCTTTCTTCGCGGCTCAGTTCGCGGCCCGAATAGACCACCACCGGCGGAATGCGCCCCGCGGAGGACAGCTGCTCCAGGAACTCCATGCCGGACATGCCGGGCAGGCCGAGATCGAGCACGATGCAGTCATACGAAGCGTCGGCCATGCGCTGCAAAGCGTCTTCGGCGCTGCCGACTTCGTCGATGGTCACGTC
This sequence comes from Dyella sp. OK584, assembly GCF_057787755.1. NCBI lineage: Bacteria > Pseudomonadati > Pseudomonadota > Gammaproteobacteria > Lysobacterales > Rhodanobacteraceae > Dyella > Dyella sp. OK584. Next base: position 232,452 of record NZ_CM173542.1, on the reverse strand, counting down.
GTCATGGCGCAGCAGCGTACGCAGCGCAGCGCGAGAATCGGCATCGTCATCCACTACCAGCAGGTGGCGCATGTGGCCTTCGGCGAAATGCAGCAGGCGGTCGAATGCGCCGCTGATGGCTTCGCGACTGACCGGCTTGGTGAGGAAGCCGACAGCACCCAGCTCAAGACCGCGGTTGGCTTCGTCGACGGCCGAAATGAAATGCACCGGCACATGACGCGTCACCGCACTTTCCTTGAGGCGCGCGATCACGGTCCAGCCGTCCATGCCAGGCAGCATCACGTCAAGCAGAATGCCGGTGGGGCGATAACGCAGGGCGAGTTGCAGTCCCGATTCGCCATCCACCGCAGCCAGCACGCGATAACCCTTGCGGTGAACCATGTCGGCAAGGATGCGTGCAAAGACCGGATCGTCTTCGATGATGAGGATCACGGTATCGGCAGGCGAGATGCTGCCGCGATCGTCATCAATGGTTTCTGGCAACAGTCCCGCAGAAGACACGAGGCGCGCAGTGGCGGGTTGGACTGCAGCAGCGGACGACGGACTCACCTCGCCGCCCTCGGGGCCATGCTGCGGAAGCAGGATGGTGAACGTGCTGCCGTGGCCCACGTCGCTATGCACGACGATATCGCCGTCCAGCAGCTCCACAATGCGCTTGGAAATGGCCAGGCCCAGTCCGGTGCCGCCATATTGCCGGCTCGTGCTGGCGTCCACCTGTTCGAAGGCGTTGAAGATCTTCAGCGCCTTCTCCTGCGGAATACCGATGCCGGTGTCGCTGACGGCGATGGCGATGACGTCCTTGCCACGCAGGGCCTCTGGGAGCGCAATGGCCGCGGAGGGGCGACCGATGTGCACGTTCACCGAGCCCTGATGAGTAAACTTGAATGCATTGCCGATCAGGTTGTTGGCGACCTGCTCAAGCTTGGAGGCATCCGTCCGAACGGCGAGAGGCAGTTCGGGATCGATATCGATCTGGAAGCCCAGCTGCTTGTCCTGCGCGACGTGGCCGAATGTGCGCTTGAGCACCCGTTCCAGGTCCGCCAGCTGAAAATCGTCCAGCACCAGCTCCATCTTGCCGGCCTCCACCTTGGACAGGTCGAGGATGTCGTTGATCAATCGCAGCAGGTTGGAGCCCGAGTCGTGGATGATGCGCGCCGACTCGATCTGGTCGGCATCGAGGTTGCCCTCGCGATTGTCGGCAAGGCTTCGCGACAGGATCAGCAGGCTGTTAAGCGGGGTGCGCAGCTCGTGCGACATGTTGGCGAGAAATTCCGACTTGTACTGGCTCGCGCGCGCCAGTTCCTCGGCTTTCTCCTGCGTTTCGCGCTGCAGGGTTTCCAGCACGCGCTTCTGCTGGTTGAGCGTATCGGTCTTCTGGCGAAGCTCTTCGTTGGACGCCTGCAGCTCTTCGGTCTGTACGCGCAATTCTTCCTCCGAGGCGAGCAGCCGCTGCGATTGTTCCTGCAGCTCGAAGGTTCTGGCGTTGAGTGCTTCGTTGGTGGCCTGCAGGTCCTGTTGCTGGCGCCGCAAGGCATCTTCCGAGACGCGCAGTTCGTCGGCCTGCTCGCTGGTGCGCTTGAGCAGGCTTTCGGTGCGGATCGCGCGGCTCAGGTTTTCCAGCGACAGCGAGGCGATGGGCAGCAGCTCGCTGAGCAAGCGCTCCTGCGATTCGGTGAGATGGTGGAAACTGGCGAGTTCCAGCACGCCGAGCAGCTTGTCGCGCAACAGCAACGGCAGCACGATGATGTTGCTCGGCGCAGCTTCGCCGGTGCCGGAGTGAATGCGCACGTAGTCGTCGGGTACGTCCCGCAGGGTGATCGGCTTGCGTTCCACCGCACATTGGCCCACCAGGCCTTCGCCCAGGGCGTAGTGCGTGCTGAGATGACGGCGTTGCTGGTAGCCATAGCTGCCTTCCAGCAGCAGGCTGCGATCGCTTTCATCGTAGAGATAAAGCACGCCGACGCCACCCTTCAACAGCGGCACCAGCGAGCCGGTGAGACGCTCGGCAAATTCGTGCTCGTCATTCACCGCCTGCAGCTCACCAGCAATTTGCGACACATGGGTCTTCACCCAGGTCTGCGCGCTGGTTTCGATCGCCATCTGCTTGAACACCTGTAGTGCGCGAGCGATTTCACCGATCTCGTCGCGGCGTTCGAGCTGGCGGATTTCCACCGTGTGATCGTGCGCGGCCAGGCGTGTCATCAGGTCAGTCATGCGCCGGATCGGGCGGGTGATCAGGCGGAACGTCATCACGATGACCGATATGCCCAGCAGAAGGCTGAGCAGCACGGCGATCCAGGTGACGATCTGTACTTCCAGAACGTCCCGGTTTTGGGCTGCTTCGCGCTGGTCGAGCAGCGCAGTCTCGGTATCGTCCATCTGCTTGATCAGGCCAAGCAGATCGCTGACGCGTACCGCTCGCTGATTCAGATAGGCAGCGTAGATGTGCTCGCGCTCAAGAGCGGCCGCCGCGGGGTCTGTGGTCGTGATGTCCTTCACGACGTCAATCCCCTTGCTGGCTATCTCCTGTTGCCATTTCGCGCCCAGCGCCTGCAACTGATCGATGCGCGCCTGCTGCAAGGGATTGTCCGTGGTCAGCTGGCGTAGCTGGCCAATGTCTTTATTGAGGTCGTGGTTGGCTTGATGGAAAGTGGCCAGATCCGAAGACTGCAGCGTAAGCAGGTAGCCTCGCGCGGCAAGCTGGCTTGCCTGCAACGAGCGCACGGTGTCAGCCAGCTTCAGCTTGACTTCGTAGGTATGGCGCGTCCAATGCCAGCTTGAGTTCTGGCGGGAAATCGTTTGCAGCGTTACCACGCCGGAGATCATGAACAGCAGGAGCAGGGCGCCGATCGCGATCAGGATTTTCCGCTGCATCGGCTGATGCGCGAGCCAGGAATATCTGCTTTGAGTGGTTGCCATGCGTCAGTCGTCAGTCGTGATGGCCTTGGCATCCTGCCGGGCCGTAGCGGGCCCGGCCAGATTATCCGCAGTTACCCGACGGGGGTAGCTACATCACTCACGCCGGACTCAGCCCGGCGGCGCCAGGCCGCCTTCACGATGGAGTTGCGACGCAGCGCGATGATGAGCAGCAACGCCGAGCAGCACGAGCAAAGGATCAGTGCCACCACCGAGGCTTCCGCGCCAAACACGCCGCCGCTGAGCCAATCCGGGCCGGTGCGGTTGGAGATCAGCCAGCCATGCGCCTCGGCGCCCGAAACGGGGATGCCAAATACTGTGCCCTGCGTCACGTTCCACGCCGCATGCAGGCCAATGCAGGGCCACAGCGAGCGGGTCACGTGAAAGAGCAGGGCGAGCAGCACACCCGCTTCGATGGCGATGGCCAGCGAACTCCACAGCGTGGCGCCGGGATTGAAGATGTGCGCGGCTCCGAAGAACAGCGCGGAGATCGCCAAGGCCCACCAGGTGCCCAGGCCTTCCTCGACGATGCGGAACAGTACGCCGCGGGTCATGATCTCCTCGGCGACGCCAGCACCCACGCCCACGACCAGCACCGCGGGCAGCCAGTTCACATCAGGGTTGGTGCCGGTGACGTGGTAACTACCGGCCAGCCACAGCACGAGCACGACGGCACTGAACAGCACGACGCCGAGCAGCAGGCCGGCGATACCGAGCGTGGCCAGATCGCGCAGCGCGAACTCGCGCATGGTTCGTCGCTCGACGGCTTTCACCAGCATGATGTAGCTGATTACCGCCGGCACCAGCGATATCGCCAGGATGCCCAGCGCTCGTATCGCCGGGGCCACGCCTTTGCCCATGATGCCGAGGCCGACCACGGTCATGGACGTGAGCTTGTACAACACGAACATCAGCGCAATGAAGAACACGATGCGCGCGATGGGGGAGAACACCATCCAGCGCTGCCATGGCGTGGCGGAGGTGGGCGTGGTGAAGGCGATCTGTCCAGCTTGCATGCAATTCCCCCGGTTGGAGGCTGGAGCGTAGCAGTGCAGCGGGCGGGTCTTACAGTGGCGACGGGGCTGGTCGCGCACCTGGTGCGCGACCGAATCCTCAGAGACCGACGGAAGTAGCGTGCTCGCGCGTGGCGGAGAACCGCACCTGCGGCCAGCGCTCCTGCGCCAGCTGCAGATTCACACGCGACGGCGCGAGATACACCAGCTCGCCGGCGGCATCGATGCCGAGGTTGTTGGCGTTCTTCTCGCGGAATTCCTCAAGCTTCTTCGGATCGTCGCAATGGATCCAGCGTGCGGTGACGACACCCACCGTCTCGAAGCTTGAGTCCACGCTGTATTCGTCCTTCAGGCGATAGGCCACCACGTCGAACTGCAGCACGCCGACCGCGCCGAGAATGAGGTCGTTGCTCATCAGCGGGCGGAAGAACTGAGTGGCGCCTTCCTCCGACAACTGCGCCAGGCCCTTTTGTAGCGCCTTCATCTTCAGCGGATCGCGCAGGCGCGCACGGCGGAACAGTTCGGGCGCGAAGTTGGGGATGCCGGTGAAGCTCACCATGTCTCCTTCGGAGAAGGTGTCGCCGATGCCGATGGTGCCGTGGTTGTGAAGGCCAATGACGTCGCCGGGATAGGCGCTTTCCACGATTTCGCGGTCGCTGGCCATGAAGGTGAGTGCATTGGCGATGCGCACGTCCTTGCCGGTGCGCGTCTGCACCATCTTCATGCCGGCGGTATAGGTGCCCGAGCACACACGCATGAACGCGATGCGGTCGCGGTGCGCCGGGTCCATGTTCGCCTGGATCTTGAACACGAAGCCGGTGAGCTGTTCTTCCTCCGGTTTCACGTTGCGCGTGAGCGTGGCGCGCGAACGCGGCGACGGCGCATGCTCGACGAAGAAATCCAGCAACAGCTGCACGCCGAAGTTGTTTACGGCCGAGCCGAAGAACACCGGCGTGAGTTTGCCGGCGAGGTAAAGATCGAGGTCGAACGGATGCGAAGCGCCCTGCACCAGTTCCAGTTCGTCGCGCAGCTCGGCCAGCGCCTCGGCACCGATCATCTCGGCCAGGCCAGGGGCATTGAGTCCCTTGAAGATGGTCGAGTCCTGGCGCGTGAAGTTCTTGCCCTGTTCGAACACGTGCACTTCGTCGAGCAACAGGTGATACACGCCCTTGAGGCGCTTGCCCATGCCAATCGGCCAGGTAACTGGCGCACAGGCGATGCCCAGCACGGACTCCACCTCGTCCAGCAGGTCGATCGGCGAGCGGCCTTCGCGGTCGAGCTTGTTGATGAAAGTCATGATCGGCGTGTCGCGCAGGCGGCACACCTCCATCAGCTTGATGGTGCGTTCTTCCACGCCCTTGGCGCAGTCGATCACCATCAGCGCGGAGTCCACCGCCGTGAGCACGCGGTAGGTGTCTTCGGAGAAGTCCGCGTGGCCTGGCGTATCGAGCAGGTTGACGATGCGGCCTTCGTACGGGAACTGCATCACCGACGAGGTCACCGAGATGCCACGCTCTTTTTCCAGCGCCATCCAGTCGGAAGTGGCATGGCGCGCGGCCTTGCGGCCCTTCACCGAGCCGGCCATCTGGATCGCGCCGCCGAACAGCAGCAGCTTTTCGGTCAGCGTGGTCTTGCCCGCGTCAGGGTGGCTGACGATGGCGAAGGTGCGGCGGCGGCGGGTTTCGGCGAGATGCGTGGACATGGGGGCGGTTTCGGGATTGCGAACCGCCTATTGTAGCTTGGATCTCCCGGCTGGCCGGCGGCCCCCTTCCAGCGGGACCGCGCGGCTGGCGAGCCAGCGCAAGGACGATCCCGTGAGCAGCACGGCGGCGCTGGTCACCCATAACCAATACCCGGCCAGATAGGTGCTGACGGTCTGCATGCCTCCGCGGGGCTCGGGCATGGGCGTGCCCTGGGTCGCCGCCCATCCGATCAACGCCAGTGCTGCCAGGCTTGCCAGCGGCGGCAGTATCACGTGCCCCCGCCAAAGCAATACGACGCCAGCGATCATCGCCGGGTTGGCCAGCCACGTGCATTGGCCGCTGATCAGGCCGCCCCAGCCCACGGTGAGCAGGGCGATCGAATCGGTGGGCAGTGGCCGGGCATTGAGCTGTACCGCCGGCAGCATCAGGCAGGCCAGAAACAACAACGCAGTCATCATGGCAACGGAAAGCTGGAAGCGCAGGCTTGCCAACCAACGCGCAACCGTCATGCCGGCACCGTCAACAGATCCTCGTAGAACGCGCCGTAGGGCTCGGTTGGATGGGCAATCTGGATCTCCAGGATCCACAGGCCACTCGACGGCTTGTCGCCCAGTTCGCCCAGGTCGCCAGCCTTGTGTACCGAATGAGGGAAGTCGCAGACGCGATGACCCTTGATCTCGTGATTGAGGCGCCAGCCCATGGCCCGCGCCTGCTCTTCGGCAAAGGCGTAGAGCGCCTCGCCACTGAGTCCGCGCTGGCGCCAGGCATCGGCGGTAAGGCGAAACAGCTCGCGCGCAGCGTCTGCGCAGGCATGCAGCTCAGGCGCATCACCTGTCACGAACGTATCGCCCACATCGCCTTCGTGGCCGGCAAATACCAGCCCCAGGTCCACGAAGTAGATGTCGTTGACGCCCAGCCGCACGCTGTCGTCGGAGCGCTCCCGATAGGTCCTGGTGGTGTTTGGCCCGATGCGGATGATCACCGGATGCCACAGGCGCTCCATGCCCAGTTCGCGGAAGACCTCGGCTGCGGCGGCTTTCGCCTCGTCCTCGCTGATGCCGGGCTTCATGCGTTCGCGAATGCCTTGCAGCGCGGCCCAGCTACGTTCGCGCGCGTGCTGCATCAGTTCTGGATCGAAGCGGCCGCCGACCGCTTCCTGCGGAATGGGGTTCATGGATCTGTCCGTTGTCCCGATGGGAAAGCAAAGCATGGCACAGCGCGATTTAGGGTGCAGGCGCCGTCGGCTTCAGGAGAGGGCAACCAGCACCAGGCCGATCAGAGCGGGAAGCGCCTGGATCCACAGCACCTTGCGGGACGCGGTAAGGCCGCCGAAAACGCCGGCGATCAGTACGCAACCGAGGAAGAACAGCTTGATGTCGGTGCCGTTGGGCCCCAGCCACAGACCCCAGAACAACCCGGCGGCAAGGAAACCGTTGTAGAGCCCCTGATTGGCGGCCAGCACCTTCGACTGCGTGGCGAATTCCTGGGTCAAGCCGAAGGCGCGACGACCGGCAGGTCGATCCCACAGGAACATTTCCAGGATCAGGAACCAAAGGTGCAGGAGTGCAACCAGGGCGACGACGATCTGCGCGGCGATGGACATGGGTACCAAGGGGGTGTGGATGTCGGCATGCAGTGTTGCAGCCCCCGCGCGGTGTCGCAAACCCACGGCGAGAAGCTGTTTGGTGGCTAGCACTTTCAGCTGATGGATGGAGGGTGTGCCCGGGCGTAGGGTCCAAGAGCTGGGTTGGAAGGGAAGCATGCTCGGGTGACAGCGAGGTCCACCGGGGGCAATGGGCAATGCCTGGCCACACTCAATCTCCGGGGAGTTGCAACCATGAAGAAGTTACTGAGCCTGGCTTTGCTGGCCCTGCTTTGTCCTGTGTGCGCGGCAGCGCAGAGCGCTTTCGACGGCACATGGAAGATCGACATGAGCAAGGTGCAGATGCCCAAGAAGCCCGATGTGCTTGTGCTTGAGAACGGCATGTATGACTGCAAGACCTGCGTGCCACCTGTCAGCATCAAGGCAGACGGGCAGGACCAATCGGTCACGGGGCACCCCTACTTCGATTCGATGGCCATCCAGGTGGTGGATGCCCATACCGTCAAGGAGACGGACAAGAAGGGCGGCAAGGTCGTCGCCACATCCACCACCACGATAGCGCCGGATGGCAAAACGGGCCATTTCGAATTCTCGGACAGCAGCAACTCGAACGGCGCGCCCGTTACCGGTAATGGTGAGCTGAAGAAAGTAGCCGCGGGGCCAGCCGGATCGCACGCCATGTCCGGCTCATGGGTGACCGTCAACATGGCCAGCATGTCCGACAACGCCACCATGCTCACCTACAAGGAGGAGGGCGGCAAGCTCAGCATGACGTCGCCGACAGGGCAGTCCTATGAAGCGAAAACGGACGGTACCGAAGCGCCCTACAAGGGTGATCCCGGTGTTACCACGGTGGCCGTCAAGCAGACCGGCAAGATGTCCATGGTGGAAACCGACAAGCGTGATGGCAAGGTGATCAGCGTGATCAAGTCGACCGTGGCCGCTGATGGCAAGACGATGAACGTGGTCTACGAAGACAAGCTTCATGATCGCAGCATGTCCTTCGTAGCGATGAAGCAGTAGCGCGCGAACAGCGCCCGGATCGCGGCATGGTCCGGGCGTTTTCTCTCTGTGCGTTCGCAAGGCATCGGACATTAGTGACGAATGAAACGAAATCTGGGCGCCTAGACGTTTAGACGTCTATTGACATGCGTTTCCGCTGTCTATAGATTCTGCCTTACTCATCGAGACCGGCGGAGGGACAGGCCCTTTGAAGCCGGGGCAACCTGCGGAACAGTTCCGCAACGGTGCCAATTCCTGCGGTAGCGCCATAAGGCGCAAGCCGCGAGATGAGGGCAGATAAGCACCGCCGCGCCTTTGGCCGGTCGTGCATTGCTCTCATCTCCGGTCCGCAGGTCGATGCCGACCGGAGAAGAGCCAAGATGTCCAGCCAGCCGCAACCCGTTCCTCCCGCCGTGTCCGCCTCTGCTGCGGTCGCTGGCGCCATGCGGCCAGATCTCACCACCCAGCGCTGCACGCGCCGCCTCACGCTCACCCCCAAGTACGGCAGCGCGCCCTGCGAGGTCGATGTGCGCTACCTGTGGTGCGGTGCGCCCGATGCGCCCACCGTCATCGTGCAGGGCGGCATCTCGGCCACCCGCGATGTGGTGGCACTCGACGGCGAGGCGGCCCCGGGCTGGTGGCAGGCGCAGATCGGCACCGGGCTACCGCTCGATCTGGACCGTTACCGCGTGCTCTCCATCGACTGGCTGACCCCGGCTGACCTGTCCGGCGTCCAGGCGGTGTCCAGCGAAGACCAGGCTGACGCGCTGGCCGCGCTGGTCGAGGCGCTGGGCATCGGCCGCGTGCATGCCTTCATCGGTTCGTCCTACGGCGCCATGGCTGCGCTGGCCTTCGCTGCCCGGCATCCCTATGCGCTGGGCCGGCTGGTGTTGCTGGCGGGCGCACACCGCCCGCATCCGTTGGCGACGGCGCAGCGCTCGGTGCAGCGCGGCATCGTGCGCCTTGGCCTGGACTGCGGCCAGCCCGAACAGGCGCTGGCACTGGCACGCCAGTTGGCCATGACCACCTATCGCGGCAGCGAGGAATTTGCCCGCCGCTTCAATGCCGCGCCGGAATTCCGCGATGGCCGCTTCCATTTCCCGGTCGAGGATTATCTCGAACACGCCGGTCGCCGTTTCGTCGAGCGCTTCGATGTGGAGCGTTTCCTCGCGCTGTCCGAATCGATTGATCTGCACGATGTGACGCCGGAACAGGTCGCCGCGCCCGCCACGCTGATCGGCTTTCCGTCTGACCGCCTGGTGCCGCTGGCCGACCTGTGCGAGCTGCAGCGCCGCCTGCATGGTCCGGCCACGCTGGAAGTGGTCGAGTCGCCCTACGGCCATGACGCCTTCCTCAAGGAAACCGACCGCCTCGCGCCGCTGTTGCGTGAAGCGCTGGCCGGTTGTTGACCCGATATCCATCCATTGCCCCGGTCATTGTTCCTGGGCAGAGCAAGACGCACGGAGATTCACCATGAGCGAGACCGCCGCCCCCTGTACCAGCACCCGCGCCGTGCGCGCCGGCATTGAATCGGACACGCAGCACGGCGCCGTGGTGCCGCCGCTGCACCTGTCGACCAACTACGCGTTCGATGGCCTGGGCGGCAAGCGCGCCTACGACTACTCGCGCAGCGGCAATCCCACGCGGGACTTGCTGGGCGATGCGCTGGCAGAGCTTGAGCAGGGTGCTGGCGCGGTGGTGACCGCCAGCGGCATGGCCGCAGTGGCGCTGGCACTGGAGCTGGTGCCAGCCGGCGCGTTGGTGCTCGCTGCGCACGATTGTTACGGCGGCACCTGGCGCCTGTTCGATGCGTGGGCGAAGAAAGGCCGCTTCCAGGTGCGTTTCGTCGATCTCACCAACAGTCACGTCCTCGCCGAAGGTCTCGCCGAGAAGCCGGCGCTGGTGTGGGTGGAGACGCCATCCAATCCACTGCTACGCATCACCGATATTCGCCACGTGGCACAGGCGGCGCACGCCGTGGGTGCGCTGGTGGTGGTGGACAACACGTTCCTTTCGCCCGCGTTGCAGCAGCCGCTGACGCTGGGCGCGGACGTGGTAGTGCACTCGACCACCAAGTACATCAACGGTCATAGCGACGTGGTGGGTGGTGCGGTGGTGGCGCGTGATCCGGCCATCGCCGAGCAACTCAAGTGGTGGGGCAATTGCAACGGCCTCACGGGCGCGCCGTTCGACAGCTTCCTCACGCTGCGCGGCTTGCGCACCTTGAGCGTGCGTCTGCGCCAGCACCAGGAGAGCGCGGTGCGCATCGCCGAACGTCTGGACGGCCATACGGCTGTACGCAAGGTCTACTATCCGGGGCTGGAGAGCCATGTCGGTCACGCGCTGGCCGCACGCCAGCAACTTGGCTTCGGCGCCATGCTGAGCTTCGAACTCGAAGGCGATGTGTCGAACATCGAAGCGTTCGTCGATGGCCTGCGTTATTTCTCCCTGGCGGAGTCGCTGGGCGGTGTGGAGAGCCTGATCGCGCACCCGGCCTCCATGACTCATGCATCGATGGCGCCTGAAGCGCGCCGTGCTGCCGGCATTGCCGACAGCCTGCTGCGCCTGTCCGTGGGCATCGAGGATGGCGATGACTTGCTGCGCGATCTCGATGCCGCACTTGCTCGCGCCGAAAGCGCCGGCGACGGCAAACGTCGGGTGAGCGCATGAACGCCGTGCTCGCGGCGGAGCCGGCAAGCGCATCGAAACCGCGGGCGTCATCGCGCATCGCCACGGTGCTATTGGGCACGGGCGTGGTTGGGGGCGCCTTCCTCAAGCTGCTCAACACGCCGGCCGCCGCTTCCATCCGCCTCGTGGGCGCAGCCAATTCGCGGCGGCAACAAACCCATGTCGAACAGTTGGCCGATCGCGCATTGCGCGAGAGGCTCAAGAGTCATGGCGATCCGCGCGATGATGCGGCACTGCTCGGTGCGCTCGATGCGAGCGACGCGACGGTGAAGGTGATCGTCGATGCGACCGCCTGTGGCACGCTCGCCGCACGTCACGCTGATTGGCTGGCGCGCGGCTATCACGTGGTGACTGCCAACAAGTCGCTGGCCGGTGGCGATCTGCCGGGCTGGCGCACGCTGCAGGCCGCCTTGGCACAAGGCGGCCGCTATGGCGACTCGGCCACAGTGGGCGCGGGCCTGCCAGTGATTTCCACGCTGCGCCGCCTGTGTCATTGCGGCGACGCACTGCTCACGCTCGAAGGCGTGTTCTCCGGCTCGCTGTCCTACCTGTTCAACCAGTACGACGGAAGCCAGCCGTTCTCCGCGTTGCTGCTTCGCGCCCGAGAACTTGGTTACACCGAGCCCGATCCGCGCAACGATCTTTCCGGCGAAGACGTGGCCCGCAAGCTGTTGATCCTGGCTCGCTGCGCCGGCTTCGCGCTGCGCCCGGATGAAGTGGAAGTGGAAAGCCTGGTGCCGGAAAGTCTGCGGGGAGTGAGCGTGGAAACGTTCCTGTCGCGCCTGGAGGAGTTGGACGAACCGCTGGCCACCCGTCATGCGGAAGCGAAGGCACGCGGTGGCGCGTTGCGTTTTCTCGCGCGCCTCAACCAACGTGGTCGCGCGCGCGTCGGCCTGGTCGAAGTGCCGGCCAATCATCCGGCCACGCGGCTGTACGGCACCGATAACCAGTTCGCTCTCAGCACCACCCGCTACAACACCCAGCCGCTGGTGATCCAGGGGCCGGGCGCTGGGCCCGAGGTGACGGCGCAGGCGTTGCTGGGGGATGTGCTCGCGTTGTCACTGAGCTGAGCACGCGGCGAAGACGGCAACAAAAAACGCGCGGCTCGTCACCGCGCGTTTTTCTATGAGCCTTGTCCAACCCGTTCAGTCGTGCCGCGTGGGATTGGCCAGTGCCTCTTCCACCGACGGCGTGCGCCAGCCGGACTTCACGCCCCACACATAAAACACCAGGCCCATCACGGCGACCACCACTAGATCCCAGCCGTAGGGCAGGTAGTCCTTGCCGCCGAACTGGGCGCTGCCAGCCCACGAGATCGCGGCGATAACGGGGAGGTAGACCACCAGCCACCACGCGCCCTTCATCTGGCGTGCGAAGTCGTGCCAGCCGGCTTTGGCCTGGTAGTACAAGTACACCGGCAGCGCCACCACCATCAGCAGGATGATTTCGCCGGTCAGCGGCCACCTGGCCCAGTACAGCAGCTCGGTGGCCATGATGAAGGCGACGCCGGCGAGCAGCGGCAGGCCGGTGATGCGCAACGGGCGATGCATTTCAGGTGCGGTGCGGCGCAGCGTCATCGCGCTCACCGGGCCGGTGAGGTACGAAATGATCGTGGCTACCGAGATCACCGCCGCCAGCGTGCCCCAGCCGCGGAATTTGAACAGAAACAAGAACGACACGGCTAGGTTGAACCACATCGCCGGACGCGGCACGCCCCACTTTGAATGCACGCGACCCAGGATCTTCGGCAACGTACCGTTGCGCTCCATGCCGTAGATCATGCGGGCAGTGGTGGCGGTATAGGTCATGCCGGTGCCGCTGGGGCTGATGAAAGCATCCACGTAGAGCAGCATGGCCAGCCAGTGCAGGTTGACGATGATGGCCAGCTCCGCGAACGGTGAGCGGAAATCGATGCCGTGCCAGCCGGCCTTGGCGAGCATCTCCGGCGGCACCGCGCCGATGTAGGCCACCTGCAGAATGATGTAGACCACCGTGGCCAGCAGGATCGAGCCGATCACCGCGAACGGAATGCTCTTGCCGGGGTTGTGCGCTTCGCCGGCGAGGTTCACCGGGCTTTGGAAGCCGTTGAAGCTGAAGACGATGCCGGCGGTCGCCACGGCCGTGAGCACGGCGGCGAAATCCATGGCATGCGCATCGCCATGAATGCCCACCGAGAAGTTCTCGGTGTGGAAGCCGCTGGCGATCAGCGCCAGGCCGGTGGCGGCCGGCACCACCAGCTTGAACACGGTGATGGCGGTGTTGGAGCGCGCAAACAGCTTCACGCTCCAGAAGTTGAGCAGGAAGTAGATGATCACCAGCACGGCGGCGATGCCGAGGCCGATCTCGCTCAGCTCGCCATGGCCGTCGGGCATGTGGATGTATAGGTCATGCGCCCACTGCCACGGCCACGAGGCCATGTACTGCACGGAGGCCTCGGCCTCCACCGGAATCACCGACACAATGGCGATCCAGTTGGCCCAGGCGCCGATGAAGCCGACCAACGAACCGTGCGAGTAGTGGCTGTAGCGCACCATGCCGCCCGACTCCGGGAACATGGCGCCCAGCTCGGCGTAGGTCAGTGCGATTGTCATGATGATGGCCGCGCCGAGCACCCAGGCCCAGACGGCGCCGGGGCCTGCCAGGCCGGCGGCCTTCCATGCGCCAAACAGCCAGCCGGAGCCGATGATCGAGCCCAGGCCGGTAAGCATCAGGGCAAACGGGCCGACATCGCGGCGGATGGGGGATTGAGACATGCGGGTCCCTAGGTCTGTAGATCGCGGGCCGCCACCCGGGCGACATAAGGGGCGGATGATGACAGACCCGTCAGTCCGCTGTCAGCCCGCCCTGAGTCATGGCCCATGGCGCGGCGCAGCAGGCAGGTGGTTGAATCGGTTGTGGAAAGTGCGAGGTGCTGAGCTTCCTCCCCCCTTCGGGGAGAGGATTGAGGTGAGGGGCGGGTGCTCGCGGGAAGGTTGCTACAGAGCAGGCACGGAAGCAGGGGTATCGCAAGACTGGCCCCTCATCCCGTCCTTCTCCCCGGAGGGGAGAAGGAGCAAGGCCGGCATCAGCACTCGATCACATTCACCGCCAAACCACCGCGCGACGTTTCCTTGTACTTGTCCTTCATGTCGCGCCCGGTTTCGCGCATGGTGGCGATCACCTTGTCCAGCGATACGCGATGCTTGCCGTCGCTCCTGAGTGCCATGCGACTGGCGTTGATGGCTTTCACTGAACCCATCGCGTTGCGCTCGATGCACGGAATCTGCACCAGGCCGCCGATCGGGTCGCAGGTGAGACCGAGGTTGTGTTCCATGCCGATTTCGGCGGCGTTCTCCACCTGCAGCACGTTGCCGCCCAGCGCGGCGGTGAGACCACCTGCGGCCATCGAGCAGGCCACGCCCACCTCGCCCTGGCAGCCCACTTCGGCGCCCGAGATCGAGGCGTTTTCCTTGTAGAGGATGCCAATGGCAGCGGCAGTAAGCATGAAATCGATGATGCCGTTCTCGTCCGATTTCGGGCAGAAGCGGTCGTAGTAGTGCAGCACGGCCGGCACGATGCCGGCGGCGCCGTTGGTCGGCGCCGTGACTACGCGTCCGCCAGCAGCGTTCTCTTCATTCACTGCAAGAGCGTAGAGATTCACCCAGTCGAGAATGGTCAACGGATCCTTGAGCGCGGCTTCCGGCTCGTTGCGCAACTCGGCGGCCATCCCCGGTGCGCGGCGCGTGACCTTGAGGCCGCCGGGCAGTACGCCGGGCGAGCGCAGGCCGCGGTTGACGCAATCCTGCATGGCTTTCCAGATGATCAGCAGGCCGGCGCGCGTTTCCTCTGCGCTGCGCCACACCTTTTCGTTTTCCATCATCAGCTGGGCGATGGTGAGGTTGTGCTTCTCACACAGGGCGAGCATCTGGTCGCCGGTGGAAAATGGATAGGGCTGCTCAGTGGTGTCGGCCACGATGCGGTCTTCGGCTGCCTCGTCGTGGTTCACCACGAAACCGCCGCCCACGGAGTAATAGTCGCGCGTGGCCAGCTCGTGGCCTTCCGCGTCATACGCGGAGAAGCGCATGCCGTTGGTGTGGAACGGCAGCTTCTGGCGCTTGTTGAAGACGAGGTCGCGCTTTTCGTCGAACTCGATTTCATGCTTGCCCAACACGCTCAGGCAATGCGTTTTGCGGATGCGCGAAAGCGTCTCGGGAATGTGGTCGGGGTCGACCGTATCGGGGTGTGCGCCTTCGAAGCCCAGCAGCACCGCCTTGTCGGTGCCGTGGCCGCGGCCCGTCAAGGCGAGCGAGCCGTACAGTTCGGCGCGCACGCGTGCCACGCGATCCAGCACGCCTTTTTCTTCCAGCCAGCGCTCGGCAAAACGCGCGGCGGCGCGCATGGGACCAACGGTGTGCGAGGAGGACGGACCGATGCCGATCTTGAACAGGTCAAATACGCTGACAGCCATGAGTGTCGCAAAGTGGGCGGGGGAGCCGCCTATTCTACGCGGGCTGCGACGCGGCGCTTGCCGCGCCGCAGCGTTGCATTCAGTGCGTGGGCGTATGGCCCGGCTTCGTCAGAACCTGTATTTCACATTCAACATGTAGCTGCGCGGTGCCGAGTAGAAACCCTGCGCCCAGTACAGGCTGGCGATGACCTTGCGGTTGGTGGCGTTGTCGAGGTTGAGCGTGGTGCTCCAGTGCTGGCCGAAGTCGTAGCCGGCCATCAAGCCCAGTACGGCGTACGAACCCTGGCTCGTGAAGATCTCGCTGCCATCGAGTGCCACGGCCTGCTGGTCGCGATAGATGCGATCCTGCCAGCGCAACGTGGCGCCGAGCCTGAGGCCGTTGATGACCGGCACGCGATAGCTGGTGGACAGGCGGAAGGTGCGACGCGGCACATAGGTGCGCACGTTGTTGCCATCCGGATCGACGATACCCAGCTGGGTGTAGCCGCCGCTCATCTGCCAGTTGTCGGTGAGCTGTCCGCTCACGTCGAACTCGTAGCCTTTGGCGGTGGCGTCGATGCCGCGGTAGTAGTCCTGATTGGTGGCGAGGTTGTGGCCGGCGTATTCCGCCAGGCCGTCTTGTCGCGAGCGAAACAGCGCGAACGACGCATTGAGGCGGCCGTCATACCACTCGCCCTTGATGCCGGCTTCCAGGTTGGCGCCGGTGACCGGATCGAGCACCTTGTTGTTGATGTCCGTCTGCGTCTGCGGGTTGAACAGCTTCGCGTAACTGGCATACAGCGAGTAGTGCACCGAGAAGTCGTATACGAGACCCACGAATGGCGTCGTGTTTGTCTTGTCGTAGTTGCTCGGCACGCCGTAATTCACACCGTTCTGCTCGATATGCACAAGGCTGGCGCCGGTGATCAGCGTGAGCGGATCGGCCAGGCTCCAGCGCGCAGTGGCGTAGAGACTCTGGCGCTTGATGTGGAAGTCGCCGCTGCCGTAATAGGCATTGAACGGAGGTATCGGATAGTCACCGGTCCACTCGGTGAGCGGCGGCAGCGGTGTGCCGATGCCTTCGCCGTAGCCGGAAAGTTGGTGCACGTCGTCCTTGGCCCAGTTCGCACCCAACACCAGCTCGTGACGGCGGCCAGCGAGATTGAACGGGCCGGTGGCGTACAGATCGGCCACGTACTGCTTCTCGGTGCTGTTATAGGTGGAGGGATAGGAGAACAGGCCCAGTCCCGTCTGCGCATCGGGCGTGCCGTATACGTAGAACAGGTTGCTGTCCTCGGCGATGCGCCGGTAGTTGAGCGCGGCCTTCAGGCGCCACTCGTTGCCCAGTTCCTGGGTGAGTTCGAGGAAGGTGCGCGTATCGGCGATGTTCCAGTACGACCAGTCGGCCGATGTGCTGGTGGAGCGGTCGTAGTCCGTCGGTGTGCCATCGGTGTTGTACAGCGGCAGCGCGCCCCACATGCCGCCGTGCGATTTGTTCTTCTGATAGGTGATGCCGGCCGTGAGCAGCGTGCTGCTGCCGAGGTCGGCGTCGACGATGCCGGAGAGCACCTGCTTGCGCAGGTTGTAGCGATCCAGATAACTGTCGATGTCCTGGTCGGCGGCCACCAGTCGTCCACGCACACTGCGCGAATCATTCAGCGGTCCAGACAGATCGACGTCCAGACGGCGATTGTCCCAACTTCCCACGGTTACGCCCACGTTGCCTTGAAAATCCGCAGTGGGTTGCTTGCGCACGAAGTTGACGGTGGCCGACGGGTTGCCGGTGAACGAGAGCAGACCGTTGGCGCCGCGCAATACCTCCACGCGCTCGTAGATGGCGGTATCGATGTCGCCTTCCTGCTGGCCATTGGCGAAAGGCAGGCCCACGCCATTGACCAGGAAATTGGTGATGTCGAATCCGCGCGCGCTGTAGTAAGTGCGGTCGGTTTCCACGCGCTCGACGTTGACGCCGGTGGTGTTGTCCAGCACGGCATTGATGTTGTTGAGACCGAAGTCATCCATCTGCGCGCGCGTCACCACACTTATCGACTGCGGCGTCTCGCGCAGCGACAGCGGCAGGCGGGTGGCGCCGGAGGCGGCGCGGGTGGTGTAGGAATCGTCATCGCCCGTCACGGTAGCGGTGGTCTGCACGCCTTCGAGGTTCTTCACCTTGGTGGTGTCGGCCGAATCAGGCACATCCTCGGCATGGAGCATGGGTGCCGGGCAGACGAGAGATAGCGCGATCGCGAGGCTGCGGGACAGAGGTCGGCGCAGCCGCGGAAACGAGGCGTGAAAGGGCATCGGGAGGGCCTGGTGTGTTTTTGGAGGAGTGACGCCGCACGGCGATGCGCGCAGGGGGCGGTAGCGGCGGCTGGCCCACATGCAAATGATAGTTATTATCATTTAACTTTGCCAGCCTGCCCGGATGCCACGGGCGGCTGGGCGTTCAAAGGTCGCGGGTTGGCGAGCGGTGGGTTATCTTCCGCCGGCTATGCCTATGCGACTCGTGCTCTACCAGCGTGACTACTGCCACCTGTGCGACCAGGCGTTGGCCGTGATGGCCGAGGCGCGTGCGCCGGATTTCGACAGCGTGTGGGTCGATGACGACGAGGCGTTGGAAGTGCTTTATGGCGTGCGTGTGCCTGTGCTACGCGACAGCCATGATGGGCGCGAACTCGATTGGCCGTTCGATGCGGCGGCTGTGCGCCAGTTTCTTGCGAAGGCTCTGTAGGAGCACACCCCGTACGCGACCGCGGAGCTTCGGCGTACCGCTCCGCGGGCTGGTCGCGCACCGGGTGCGCTCCTACAGGTGAGGCTGGCGCTTATTTGGCGGCAAGCACCAGATGCGCATTGATCTTCACATCTGCGCCGATCACCGAGGTATCGGCGTATTCGCCGCCGCCTACGCCGAAATCGAGGCGCTTCACCGAGCCGGTCACGTCGAGCGTCGCGCCCGTGCCCTGCGGCTTGAACGTCACATTGAGGCTCACCGGCTTGGTCACGCCGCGCAGCGTGAGGTTGCCGTCGGCCACGACCTGCGCGCCGTTCTGGCGGAAGGCGGTGGTGACGAAATGCGCCTTGGGAAACTTCGCCACGTTGAAGAAATCGGCGCCGGGCAGTGCGCCGTCGCGGTCGTTGTCGCCGGTCCTGACGCTGGCGAGGTCGACGTCCACATCGAACTTCGAAGCGGCGAGTTTGGTCGCGTCATAACTGATTGCGGCCGTCCATTTGCCGAACGTGCCGTCGAACGATTGGCCCTGGAAGCTGCTGGTAAAGCCGAGCTTGCTGCCGGCTGGTTGCACCGTGTAGTCCGCAGCGCTGGCAAGACCGGGCAACGCAAGCGAGAGCAGCAGCGGTGCGATGAGCTTGAGATGTTTCATCAACGTTCTCCTTGGGAGGGGGCGTCATTGCGCAGGCGACGGAAGGGGAGCATGCGCAGCAAGGTGTTGTCGCGATCGATCAGGTGATGCTTCAGCGCGCCGCCCACGTGGAACACCAGCACCAGCACGAGGAACCAGAACAGGTACTCGTGAACGCCATGCGAGAAGCGCCGCATATCGGGATTCGCAGCGCTCAGCGCAGGCAGGTTGAATATCTTGAAATACTGCAGCGGCTTGCCGGCAACCGAGTTGAACCACCAGCCGCTCAGTGGAAGCGCAAGAATCAGTAGGTAAAGGAAAGCATGGACGACATGCGCTGCCAGTTGCTGCCAGCGCGGCGCGGAATCTTCGGCCGGCCGGCGGTCGCCCACGCGCCACAGCATGCGCAGCAGGAACAGCGCTAGCACCGTGAGACCAATCGACTTGTGCAATGCCAACCAGCTGATCTGCTGCATGGGCGAGCTGGCCAGATCCATCATCAGGCCGAAGATGCCGTTTCCGAGGATCAGCAGCGCCGTGATCCAGTGAAAAAATTTAGCGACCGAGCCCCATCGACGATCGTTGCTGCGCAAGCTCATTGTTGCTCCTTGTTGGATTTGTTCTGGTCTTCCTGGATGGCTTCCAGTTCAAGCCACACGCTGACGCCGTGGCCAATCGAGTTGGCGTTGGAAGTCATGCCGAAATCGTCGCGGTTGAGCATGACATTGGCGGAGAAGCCCGCCGTGGTGTGCATGCCGTAAATGGTGGCGCCGATGCGGTTGACGGTGAAGGCGAGCTCCACGGGTTTCGTCACACCGCGCAAGGTGAGGTTGCCATGCAGTACGCCATGCGTCTCGTCCTTGCGCTCCACCGAAGTGCTGACGAAGTGTGCGTAGTGCGCCTTCTCCGCATCGAGGAACGCTGGCTTGAGCACGGCTGCATTCCAGTCGGCATCGCCCATGTCCAGGCTGGCCAGGTCGATGTCCAACTCGGTGGCGGATTGGCTCCAGTCGTTCGGATCAAACCGCAGCCAGCCCTGCGCGATGTGCAGGCGACCAAACGGGCGCGAGAAGCCGTTGTGGTCGATGCTGAAGAGGATCTGGCTGTGCGTCGTGTCGTAGCGATAGGTGGTTGGTGCTGCCAGCGCTGCGCTCATGGTCAGCCATGCACAGGCCATGGCGAACAGGAGTCGTCTGGAGAGGCGTGAGTTGCGCATAGGGTCAAAGTCTGGACGATTCGCCCGGGGCACGCCAGCGGCGTCCTGGGAACGGATTGTTTCTGTCATGACGTCTTCACGGACTGTATATGCTCTCAGGCGGGCCAACGGTTGCCATGACACGCTCGTTCTGACATCACGGCTCTGGCATGATCCAACGACTCTCGGGGGAGATCATGCTGTCGTCATTGCTGCTAAGCGCCTTCCTGTTCGCAAGCTCGCCCACGTCCGCGCTGGCTGCTGCGCCCGTCGCGCCACCGCCGGCCGGCATGGCGCTGCCCACGCCACAGTTCCGTCGCTACGGTACGGCCGAAGGCTTGCCGAGCAGCAGCGTGTATACCGTGGTGCAGGCGCCCGATGGTGTCATGTGGTTCGGCACCAAGAGCGGCATCGCTCGCTATGACGGCGTGAGCTTCAAGGTATTTCGTCATGTGGTGGGCGATTCGCAGTCGCTCTCCAACAACGGTATTTCCTCCCTGATGTTCGATCGCGGTGGTCGCCTGTGGGCGGCCGGGCTGGAGGCCGGGCTCAATCGCTACGACGAGCGTTCCGGCACGTTTCGTCACTGGGGACACGACCCGAACGATCCTTCGAGTCTCGCCAGCGACAAGGCGTGGTCGATCGCGCAGACCGGCGACGGTTCGGTCTGGGTCGGGACTGCCGTTGGCCTCGACCGCATGCGCATGGATGGCCGTGGCTTCGATCATGTGGTGGTGACCGGCGTCGACCCGGCTGCGCTGGGTACGGTTGGCGCGCTGTTCGTGGATGCGCGAGGCCAGTTGTGGGTGGGTAGCGACAACGGCATTTTTCGGCGCGATGACACCGGTGAGTTCCACCCCATCCGCCCCGAAGCGTCGGGCCAGGCGCTGGATGCGTGGCGTATCGAGGGTGATGGCGACGAGGTGCGCATTGCTTCGTCGCGTGGTCTGTTCGTGGTGAGCGGCAATGATGTCGCGCGGCAGGTCGGGCGTGGCGAGCTGCCGGAGACAAACGTGCTCAGCAGCATGCGCGACCGCGCCGGGCGGCTGTGGATTGGCACCCAGCGTGGTCTGTTCCTTCAGAACGGCAAGGACGCGCCGGTCCAGGCGGTGACCAACCAGCCGGTACTGCACGGCAACCTGCCGGGCACCTGGGTGTGGCAGATCCAGCAGGACAACGAAGGCGGCCTATGGATCGCGCTGTTCGATGGCGGCGTGGGTTATCTCGCCCCCGGCTGGAACAGCGTGAGCCGCTTCACCCACATTCCCGACGATGACAACAGCCTGCGCGACTCGGTGGCCTATTCGGTGGCCCGAGGTAGCGAAAGCACGATCTGGGTGGGCGAGCGCAATGGTCGCGTGGACCGGTTGAATCCTGTCACTGGCAAAGTCGAGCACGTACTGTCTGGCTTGCGCGGCGATGTGCTGGGCATGACCGAGGATGCGCAATCGCGCCTGTGGATCACCGTGCAGGGCGCGCTGTTCCGCTATGCCAACGGCAAGCTCGACCAGGTGCCCGCGGGCAGTCAGGGCATGAAGCATCCGCTGGAAGTGGAGCTTGGCCCGGACGGCAAGCTGTACGCGCGCACGTTCGGCGAGGGCCTGTTCCGCGTTGACCAGGACACGCTGGAGGTCACGCCGGTGTCGGTCCTCCCAACGCAAGAGAAAGCCCGTTGGGGCAGCCAGATCACGCTCAGGCAAGGTGTGTTTTTTTACGCCAGCGACGGCGGCCTGATGCGCCTTGATCGCAAGCACGACCATTTCGAGCCGGTGCCGGGCGTGGACAACGGCGAAGCGGTGGACGCCTTCGATTTCACCGACGACGGCATGTGGCTGGCGCGGCCGGACGGCCTGGAGCTTTATCACTACGAAGGCGATGGCCTGGTGCTGGATCGCAAGATCGATGCGACCCGCGGATGGCCGTCCATCAACGTGGTCGACCTCGCCGTCGACAAGCACCAGCGCGTGTGGGTTTTCGGTCGCGATGGCCTGTGGCGCTTTGATCCCGCCAGCGGCCGCTTCCGCGAATTGGGCTTGCAAGATGGTTTGAGCAACGGCGAATTCCTGCGCGGCTTCGGTCGTGCAGCCGACGGAACCATCTATGCGCCCACGCTTGGTGGCGTGATGGGCTTCAATCCCAATCGCGTGGACGAGCGCGTCTCGCCGCCGGCGGTGGCGATCACGCACATCATCGTTCGCCGCAACGGCGTGCTGCAGGGTCTATCTGTATCGTCGTCGGGCGAGCTGTTCCTCGGCTGGCAGGACAGCGGACTCAATATCGAAACGCGCGTGTTTTCGTATGTCGATCCGGCCGCCAACCGTTATCGCTTCCGCCTGCAGGGACTGGATGCCGCCTGGGTGGATACCGGCAGCCGCGGCGAACGCGATTTCGCCGGTCTGGGACGCGGTGATTACACGCTGGATGTGATGGCTGCCGGCGCGGATGGTGCCTGGGCGCATCTGGAGCAGCCGCTGAAGATACATGTGCAGGCACCGCCGTGGCTGCGCTGGTGGGCCTGGTGCGGCTACGTGCTGCTTGCCGTGCTGTTGTTGTGGTTGGCGCTGCAGGCGTGGCGACGCCGTCTTGCACAACGGCACCAGATCCAGCTGGCTGAGCAACGCAGTCGCCTGGCCGAGCAGGCGAGTGCAGCGAAGACTCAATTCCTCGCCACGCTCAGCCACGAAATACGCACGCCGATGACCGGCGTGATGGGCATGGCAGAGCTATTGCTCAGCACGCCACTGAGCCACACCCAGCGCGATTACGCCGAAGCCATGCAGCGTTCTGGCGGCATGTTGTTGAAGCTGCTCAACGACGCGCTGGATCTGGCGCGCATCGAGGCCGGCAAGCTAGAACTGGAGAGCGCGCCGTTCGATCCGCGGACATTGGTCGAAGACGTAGCGCATCTTGAGTTGGGCCAGGCGCGCGCCAAGGGTTTGCGCTTCGAACTGGACATTGCCAAAGACCTGCCGCATCGCATGATCGGCGATGCGGTACGCATCAAGCAGGTGTTGTTGAACCTCGCCAACAATGCGCTGAAATTCACCGAGCGCGGCAGCGTCACGCTGCGCGTGCGGCGCACGGAGGACGGCTTGCGCCTGAGCATCATCGACACCGGCCCCGGTATTCCCGAGGCCAGCCAGGCGCGACTGTTCCAGCGTTTCGAACAGGTCACCGGACCGCAGCGTCGCGCCGGCAGTGGCCTGGGCCTGGCCATCTGCCGTGAGCTGGTGGCGATGATGGGCGGCAGCATTGAACTGGAATCCAAGGTGGCCTTCGGCAGCACCTTCCATGTGCGACTGCCTTTGCCGGTGGCACAGGAGCCCGCTGCTGCAACGACCATGCGCCCCGAAGGCGCGATCACCCGTCAACTGCATGTACTGCTGGTGGAAGACGACACCATCGTGGCAGCAGTGATTCGTGGTCTGCTGGAGCGCGCGGGGCACGAGGTGCGCTACGTCGCCAATGGCCTCGCCGCGCTGGCGGAACTCACGCAGTCGACTTGCGATGTGATCCTGCTGGATCTCGATCTGCCCGGCATCGATGGGTTTCAGATCGCGCGGCTGATTCGCCAGCGGGAAGAGGCCGGTCATCGCATACCTATCGTGGCGATCACCGCGCGCTCGGGTGGCGACGAGGAAACGCGTGCGCGTGACGCGGGCATGGATGGTTTCTTGCGCAAACCACTTACCGGCGAGCAACTGCTGGATGCGCTCAATGAGCAGTTGGCGACATCTACCGAATCCGCCCTGTAGGAGCGCACACTCTGCGCGACCGCGGAGTTACGCCGTTACCGTTCCATAGGCTTGTCACTCGGGCCATTCTTGGCCCTAGCCCTTCGGGCAAAACCGGCAATCGTGTCGGTTTGTCGCGCACAGGGTGCGCTCCTGCAAAAAAACGTGAGAGGCGGCGCGCGTCTCACATGTCGAACTTGTTCACCTCGAACCCGCGCCGCTTGTACTCGCCCCAGCGCGTACGAGAGCCCTCGCGCTCGGCCGGGTCGGCAGCGACCACTTCCAGCACTCGGTCGTAACGGCCAGGTGCGCAGTCTTCGCGCAAGTTGATCTGCAAGGGCCGGTCCGCTGTGTCGATGCCGGGCGGCACGATCAGCACGGCCGTGTTCACGTCGTCGTCGTCACCCGCAAGCTGGTGCGAAATGAAGCCGTCCTCATCGAACTCCCACAGCAGCTCGTCGATGGCTTCGGCCTGGGCGAAATCCCGCGCCAGAATCAGCAAAGGCTGCTGCGCGGCGAACGCGCGCTTGGTCAGCTCGCATACCAGCAGCAGCGGTTGTTCGCGAAAGCGCGGCTTGTCGATCAGATAGAAATCGGCACGAGGCATGGCATGAAGTCTTTGGTGTCCGCCATTCCGACGCGAGCCGGAATGGCGGAGTGGTGGATTATGCGGCGCGATCGATCAGCCACTGCACTAGCAGCGGTACCGGGCGACCGGTGGCCAGACCCTTGCGGCCTTCGTCCCACGCGGTGCCCGCGATGTCCAGGTGCGCCCAGCGCTGGCCTTCGGTGAAGCGCGACAGGAAGCAGCCCGCAGTGATCGCACCGGCGTTCTTGCCGCCGATGTTGGCGACATCAGCGAAGCCCGATTCGAGCTGCACCTGGTAGTCGTCCCACAGCGGCAGGCGCCATGCACGGTCGAGCGTTTGCTCGCCGGCGGCGATCAGTTCGGCAGCGAGATCATCATGCTTGCTCATCAGGCCGCTGGCATGCTTGCCCAGCGCGATAACGCAGGCACCGGTCAGCGTGGCGGCGTCGATCAGCACCTTCGGCTGGAACGTCTGCGCCGTGTACGTGAGCGCGTCACACAGAATCAGGCGACCTTCGGCATCGGTGTTGAGCACTTCGATGGTAAGGCCCGACAAACTGGTGAGCACGTCGCTCGGACGGTAGCTGTCACCGTCAGGCATGTTCTCCACCGCCGGCACCACGCACACCAGGTTCACCGGCAGGCCGAGTTTCACCGTTGCCACGAAGCCACCGAGCACGCCCGCGGCGCCGCCCATGTCGAACTTCATTTCTTCCATGCCCGGGCCGGGCTTGAGGCTGATGCCGCCGGTGTCGAAGGTGATGCCCTTGCCGACGAAAGCGTAGGGCTTGTCGCCCTCGGCGCCGCCCTTGTATTCGAGCACGATGAGCTTGGGCTTGTTGGACGAACCGCGGCCCACGGCCAGCAGCGAACCGAAGCCCAGCTCGCCCATCTTCTCGTGGTCAAGCACGGTGCAGCTCACCTTGTCGTGCTTCGCCGCGAACTGCTCGGCCTGGCTGGCGATGTAGGCGGGGGTGCAGATGTTCGGTGGCAGGTTGGCCAGCTCGCGGGCGAAACGCACGCCATCGGCAATAGATGCGGCCTGACTCAGGCCTGCCTGTGCTTCGTCGCCGGCGGCAAACGCGATGGCGGTCAGTTCCGGCTGCGCGGCCTTTTCGCGCGGCTTGAAGGTGGCCGTGTAGCGGTAGGCGACATGGTCGGCGGCCAGCGCCGCGATGCGCACGCGCCAGGCGGCGTCATGGCCAGGTACGTCCACTTCGGTGAGGTAGGACATGGCGCCGTCGATCGGCAGTCGGCCCAGTGCGCGCACGGCCTCCATGTTCACCTTCTGATAGCGTGCACCGTCGAAGGTCTTCTGCGTTCCCAGTCCCACCACCAGCACGCGCTTGGCCACCATGCCTACGGGCGCGTACAGCAAGGTTGTGCTGCCGGCCTTGCCGGTGATGTCGCCGCTCTCCACCTGGCGCTTGATCGCGCCGTGCGCGGTGGTATCCACGCGAGCGGCGGCGCTGGTGAGCACACCGTTCTCATAGACGCCGACCACCACGCAGGGGGTCTCGACGGTTTCGGGAGCGGCGGAGCCGAGGCTGAACTGGAGAGTCATCAAGATGTCCTGCAGAAAGGTCCGGAAAGGCCCGGACAGGCTAGACTTGGGGTTTGCCGACCCCCGTGGGGCGGCGCCAAGCCTTTCATCTTATCGCATGTCCAGGACCTGTCCCCATGACCGGGGTGAGAACCCGTACACTTCACTGTTGTTTCTCGTCCAGCGCGCGACCTTGCCGTGCGGACTCCTGCGTGCGTGAGGACCGGTTCTGAGCATCCTCGATCGTTATTTCCTGCGTGAGCTGGCACAGACCGTCGCTGCCACCGCCATCGTGCTGCTGGCCATCATGGCCGGCACCTCGTTTGCGCACGTACTGCAGCAGGTGGCCAACGGCAGTTTCCCCGCCAGCGTGATGTTCCAGGTGCTGGGCCTGAACATGCTCGACGGCCTCGCCACGTTGTTGCCGCTGGCGGCCTTCCTGGGCGTGCTCAATGGACTCGGCCGCATGTACCGCGAGAGCGAGATGCACGTACTGGCCTCGTCCGGTATGGGCGCGTCGGGCCTGCTGCGACCGATGGGGATTCTCGCGCTGATCGTGGCTCTCCTGGTGGGCACGGTGTCGCTGTGGCTGGGGCCGTGGGCTGCGCGCACGTCGGACCAGCTGGTGGCGGCGGCCAACCGGTCGGTGATCGCCGCCGGTCTGGATGCGGGCCGCTTCACCGAGCTTCCGGGCAAGGGCGGCATCATCTTCGTGGATGAACTGAGCCGCGATGGCAGCACGCTGGGCAACACCTTCATCGCCACCGAACGTATCGGCAAGGACAAGGTGCCGCACATCAAGCTGGTGACCGGCAAGCACGGCCAGCTGTATCAGGAAACCGACGGCAATGGCCGCTTCCTGGCGCTGTGGAACGGCTTTCAGTACGACATTCCGCTGGGCGCCGACAACTGGCGCAAGATGAAGTACGAGCGCAACGACGCGTCGCTGTCCAACGTGCAGTCGGATGAAGACGCAGAGGATCCCGCGCACTCGCTGACGACCTGGGCGCTGTTGCGTACCGACACCCCCGATACGCGCGCGGAGTTCGCCTGGCGCACCATTGCGCCGGCGATGACCCTGGTGTTGTTGGCGCTGGCGTTGCCGTTGTCGCGGCAGAGCCCGCGTGAACCGCGCTTCGGCCGCCTGTTCCTGGCCGTGCTCAGCTTCTATTTCTATTACCTGCTGCTCGCAATCTGCCGTGGTCAGATCATCAAGGGCCGCTGGCACCATTCGGCTCCGATGTGGGCGATAACCCTGCTTGTGTTCGGCCTTGCCGTCTGGATGTTCCGCAACCAGTACGCCGAGCGTAAGCCGCGAAAGGCGGGTGCCTGATGGCCGCGCTGCGCATTCGGCGCGTTGATTGGCTGGTCGGCACCACGGTGCTGGGCTCGATGCTGATGGTATGGCTGGTGATCACTGGCCTCGATGCGGTGTTCCAGTTCCTGCGCCAGCTCGGCAACGTGGGCAAGAACGGTTTCACGGTGACCAACGCCGTGGTTTACGTGCTGGTGACGTTTCCGCGTCGCCTCTACGAGATGTTTGGCAATGCGGCGTTGATCGGCGGCTTGCTCGGCCTGGGCGGCCTTGCCGCGACCAATGAGATTACCGCGCTGCGCGCCTGCGGCCTTTCCAAGTTGCGCATCGCAGCTTCGGCGGTGGGCGTGGTGGCCATCCTGGTGGTGGGCGTGGTGATCCTGGGCGAAACCGCGGCGCCCTGGGGTGACCAGCAAGCGCAGGCCATGCAGCTGCGCATGAAGTCCAACAGTGTGGGCCTGGGCGGCAGCTCGGGCCTATGGGCTCGCGATGGCGAGCGCATCATCAACGCCAAGGGTTGGACGGCCAAACACACGGGCACGCATAGCACCGTGCAGTTGCATGACGTGCGTGTGTTCACGCTCACCCAGGATGGCCAGGTCACCCGCTTCGACTGGGCGCAGACGGCCGAGCACGACGGGCGTCAATGGGTGATGAGCCAGGTGCGCAGCACCTCGCTCGATGATCAGGGCACGCACACCAGCACGGCGGCCAGCCAGCGCTGGGACTCCAAGCTCAACCCGCAGGTGCTGGAGCAGTCGGTCATCCAGCCCCAATACCTGCCGATGCGCGACTTGCGGCGCAACATCAATTACCTCGAGCAGAACGGTCAGAACCCCGGCGTCTATGCATCGGCGTTCTGGGGGCGCGCGCTGTATCCGCTCAACGTGCTGGTGCTGGTGCTGTGCGCCATGCCGTTCTCGTTTGGCACGCTGCGTTCGGGCGGCCTGGGCAAGCGCATGTTCATCGGCATGCTGCTGGCAATCGGCTGGTACTTCCTGCAGAAGGCGATGGTGAATTTCGGTACCGTCTACGGCGTACCGCCGCTGCTGGCGAACTTGTTGCCTGCGGTGATCCTCGCGGGAATCGCCTGGTTCTATTTCCGCAAGAACGGGTAGCACATGTCTTTTCCCTCTCCCTATGGACAGAGGGAAGGGTGAGGGGCGGGTGCTCCCGGTAGAACTTCTACAGAGCGGGCTTTGAACAAGCACCATCGCAAGCACCCGCCCCTCACCTCAATTCTCTCCCCATAGGGGAGAGGAAGCGGGCTGTGCATCCGCCGCGAACTTTCCATCCTCCGCCAACCGCGCAAATAGCCCGCCCTGGCGTATCAGTTCATCGAACGTACCCTGTTCAACCAACTGTCCCTGATCCAGCACGAGGATCAGGTCGGCATGACGCACCGTCGACAGGCGATGCGCGATCACGAAGGTAGTGCGCCCTACAGTGAGTCGATCCAGCGCACGCTGGATGCGTACCTCGGTGGCGTTGTCGAGCGCACTGGTGGCTTCGTCCAGTATCAATATCGGCGCGTCCTTGAGCATCGCGCGCGCAATGGCCAGGCGCTGGCGCTCTCCACCTGAGAGCGAGCGCCCTCGTTCCGCCACCATGGTTTGCAGGCCTTCGGGTTTGCGCGCAATGAAACCCGCCGCTTCGGCCGCTGCCACCGCCTTCTCGATCTCGCTCAGATCTGCATCCGGCTTGCCTACGCGCAGATTGTCGAGGATCGAGCGATAGAACATGCCCGGATCCTGAAACACGACGCCGATGTTTTGGCGCAGCGATTGAAGCGTGACATCGCGCACGTAATGCCCATCGACGGTGACGCGGCCTTCGCTGGGATCATAGGCGCGATAAAGCAGGCTCAACGCGGTGCTTTTGCCGGCGCCGGTGGGCCCAACCAGTGCGATGGTGCTGCCAGGTGCAGCGCGAAAACTAAGATCGTGCAGCGCCGGCTGCACTGGGTCGTAGCCGAAGCTGACGTGCTCGAACACTACATCGCCGCGCGCATGCGGAAGCACGAATGCATCTGGGTGATCCTCGATCTCTGGACGGCGGTCGAGCACGCCAAAGAAATCGCGCAGCGATTGCGTCTGGAAAAACATGCTTGAGATGAACGTGGCGAACTGCTCCAGTCGCCCGATCAACAGCATCGAGAAGCCCACGAAACTGACGATGCCGCCCACGCTGATCTCGCCGCGCGAATGCAGCGCGGCGCCCAGTGCGAAGATCGCCACAATGGTTAGCGTACTGGCGGCACGGTTGAGCACGGACAGAATCGCCCAACCCTTGAGAACCGGATACTGCGCATCGAGCACGCGCGCCATCATGTCGCGCAACGCATGTGATTCGGCCGCCAGTCGCGTGAAGCTCTGCACCACCGTGACATTGCCGAACACGTCGCCGGCGCGGGTGGCGATCTCGTTATGCAGTTCCTCCACTTCGCCTTGCGCCTTGTGCGTACGTTGCACGGCGACGGCGTTGAACACCGAGAAGCACACCAGTAGCGCGATCATGAGCAGCGCCAGCTTCCAGTTGATCCACAGCGCCACCGGCACCATCACGATGATCGACAGTAGCGTGGCCAGGTGTTCGCGAAAGAAGCTCAGCCACAGGCCAAACAGGTTGCTCACGCCGTTGTTCATGATGCGGCCGAGCCGACCGGTGTGATATTCGCCGTGGAAGGCTTGAGGTAGCGCAGCGGCATGTTCGAAGAACAGTGCGATGGCGGCCAGCCGGCGTCGGTGCGCCAGGCGATCGGCATGCAACGACACCCACACATTGGCGATGACACCAGCAAAACCCACCACCGCCCACATGGCGATGAAGCGCGGCGCGTGGCCGTCGGTCGTGGCAGACAGTGCATCGACTACCTTGCCGAACAGCACCGGTTCCAGGAAGAACACCCCGGCCAGCGCCAGATTGGCCAGCGCCAGCATGATCGCCAATCTGCGCTCGGGCGCCAGCAGGCCGATGACACGCAGGTAGAGGCGCAGGAAAGACATGGCTATGGCTTCCTTCCGAACAGGTGTCCACCCGAGACGCATGGTCCCGTGAGTTGAAGGCTAGCCCAATCGCTCTGGTTCCGTCTCCACGCGCCTCCGGGTCGCGGCGCGGTTGGCAGGTCGCTGTTGTTACGAGACGCGTTTTCTGAGGAAGCCGAGCTTGGCATTCAACGCCTCGCCGAGCACCTCCTCGAAAGCCTTCATCGCGATCTGGCAATCCTGTTCGCTCTGTCCTGTCTTCCTGGCCATCTTTGTCATGACCCGAGCGTGGTCGTGCTTGATGCCCTTGAACTTGCAGGCCAGGGCATCGCCACAGATCGCCTCGAAAGCCTTCAAGGTTGCCTCGCACCGCTCTGGCGATTGCCCGGTCTTTGCGGCCACTTCCCTGATGACGTCCTTCTTGTTCACTGCCGTGGCTCCTTTCAGCCTGTTGGTGCTGCGCTCGAGCGTAGGTCCATACGGTCACGCGCCCCCTGATCTGGAGTCGCTTGCCTGGCGGCCGGCAAATGTTCAAGCTGTTCGTCTGTCATCCCGAATGAGCGACGACCGTGGAACTGATCGACCTGCGCAGCGATACCGTGACCCGTCCCACCCCGGCCATGCGAGCGGCCATGCTAAACGCCGAGGTGGGTGACGATGTCTACGGTGAGGATCCGACCGTCAATGCGCTGCAGCAGCGCGTGGCGGACGAATTGGGCTTCGAATCGGCACTGTTTGTACCAACCGGAACGCAGTCGAACCTGCTTGCTCTGATGGCCCATTGCGAGCGCGGCGACGAGTATCTGGTCGGTGCCGACGCGCACACCTACAAGTTCGAGGGTGGCGGTGCAGCCGTGCTGGGTTCGATCCAGCCACAGCCGATTCCGCATGATGTGGACGGCACCCTGCCGCTGGACAAGGTCGCCGCCGCAATCAAGCCGGTCGATCCGCATTTTGCACGCACGCGTCTGTTGGCGCTGGAGAACACTTGGCACGGTCGCGTACTGCCGCTGGACTACCTGCGCGCGGCGCACGATTTTGCGCGTGAGCGCGGACTTGGCCTGCATCTGGATGGCGCGCGCCTGTTCAACGCGGCCGTTGCCAGCAGCGTGGCAGCGCGGGAGATCGCGCAGCATTTCGACAGCGTGTCGGTGTGTTTCTCCAAAGGTCTCGGCGCGCCGGTAGGTTCAGTGCTGGTCGGTTCGGCCGTGCTGATCGACAAGGCGCGTCGCTGGCGCAAGGTGGCGGGCGGTGGCTGGCGTCAGGCCGGCATGCTGGCCGCTGCCGCGCAGTACGCACTGGATCATCACGTGACGCGCCTCGCCGACGATCATGCCCGCGCGGCGAGGTTGGCCGCTGACCTGCGCGACATTCCCGGCATCAACCTGCTGGGGCAGTTCACCAACATGGTGTTCATTGATGTACCGGCCGAGCGGCTGCGGGAATTGGACGTCCATTTGCGCGAGGCCGGCGTGCGCATCAGCATCGGTTATCTGCCAACGCTGCGGTTGGTGACGCACTTGGATGTGGACGACGAAGGCGTCGCGCGGACAGTGGCGGCGTTCCGCAGCTTCTTCGCGCGCGGTTGAGCCCTTTCCGTTGTTGTTTCGCAGGAGCGCACTCCGTGTGCTCCTGCGACGCCAAGGCGCTTCTTATTTGGTGGCGCGATCGAACTTGCGGATGAAGTCGCGAACCTGCGGATACACCGTTTCGCGCCAGCGCCGGCCACTGAAGATGCCGTAATGGCCAGCACCCTCCACCATGCGGTGCGCGCGGCGATCGACAGGAATACCCGTGCACAGGTCATGGGCGGCTTTGGTCTGGCCCAGGCCGGCGATGTCGTCCAGTTCGCCTTCGATGGTGAACAGGGCGGTGGTGGAAATGGCGCTGGGCTTCACGCGTTCGCCGGCCACGTCCCACAGGCCGCGCGGCAGCAGGAACTGCTGGAACACGGTGGCTATGGTGTCGAGGTAATACTCGGCTGGCATGTCGAGCACGGCGTTGTACTCGTCGTAGAACCTGCGGTGCGCCTCGGCGTCATCCTCGTCGCCGCGCATCAGATTCTCGTAGAAGTCCCAGTGCGAGTTGAGGTGGCGGCCCGGGTTCATGGCGATGAATCCCGCGTGCTGCAGGAAACCGGGGTAGACCTCGCGGCCGCTACCCGGATAGTTCGCTGGCACGGTGTGGATGACGTTGCCCTTGAACCAGCTCAGCGGACGGTTGGTAGCCAGGTTGTTGACGCCGGTCGGGTTGCTCCGCGGCTCGATCGGGCCACCCATCATGGTCATGCTCAGCGGCGTCTCCTCACCGCGCGCCGCCATCAGCGACACAGCGGCCAGCACCGGCACGGTCGGCTGGCATACGGAGATCACATGCAGGCGATGTGCGCCGATGTGGCGGATGAACTCCTGGATATAGGCCACGTAGTCGTCGAGGTGGAACGGACCATCGCTGGCCGGCACCATGCGCGCATCGACCCAGTCGGTGATGAACACCTTGTGGTCGTGCAGCAGGGTGCGCACGGTATCGCGCAGCAAGGTGGCGTGATGTCCGGACAGCGGGGCTACCACCAGCACCACCGGGTCATTCTTCAGCTTGTCGATGATGTCCGGGTCGTCGCTGAAGCGCTTGAAGCGCTTGAGCTGGCAGAACGGCTTGTCCAGCACCACCCGCTCGATCACCGCAATTTCCTGCCCGTGCGCATTGACCTGGGGCAGGTCGAAGGAGGGTTTCTCGTATTCCTTGCCCAGGCGGTGCAGCAGCTCGAATCCAGCAGCCATGCGCGGAGCGCCCGGCACATGCGACAGCGGACTGGTGAGGTCGCTGAACATCTTGGCGCTGGCATCGGCGTAATGGCTCAGTGGGCCAAGGAAGGCACGCTGCCACTCATGAATCTGATAGAGCATGGGGTGGAACCGGAAGCGTCTGAAGGGCGACATCTTACCCGGTTTGCGGTGGGCGTGTTGCGCCGCCGCATCGTCTCGTGCTTGTTGAATCAGTTGCTTACGTTCCGCCGGCAGAGCAGCAGCACTTCATCGACGCCGTCGGTGGGCCCCAGCCCGGAGCGCCAGTTCAACGCCTTCTGCAGGCGCAACCCCAGCGGCATGAACACGCGGTTGTACCACCACAGGGCGCGCTCACGCTGGTGCGTGAGATACCACTGGCCCCATGCCAGCATGCGCGGGGAAGAAGGCTGCATGCCGTAGACCGCGCTGCGCTCGATGATCCAGCCGTGGGCGGTCAGGCGATCTTCGATCTGTCCGGGTTCGTAGCGGCGGTAGTGACCGACGAAATCATCGAAGGGAGTCCACGCGTTCGGGTGCAGTGGCACGGACAACAGCAGACGCGCTTCGGGCGCGGCCACGCGACTGATCTCTCGCAGCGCCTTGTCGTCGTCCACCACGTGTTCAAGGATGTCCAGCGCGCAGACCAGATCAAAGCTTGCGTCGGGACAGGGCAAGTCGGTGACGGAGCCGCGCATGGCGCTGGCGCCGTGCGCATGCAGCATGGAAAGGGCGGCGGCGCTGAGATCGACGAAATAGGTGCCGTCCAGGGGAAGGCGTGGCCGCAGGCCTGGCGCGACTTCCAAACGGCGCGGTAGAGCCATCGCCAGGTCGCGAACCATGGGCCAGGTATTGAATCGACTCGGATCGACCAGCCGGGAACCGCCCCACAGAGACTCGTAAAAGTCCCGGTTGATGCGGTTGATGTCGGCGGCGGTGCGCTGGGGAAGGGCGAGGCTCGGCATGCGCGAAGTGTGACGCGCAAACGTCTTATGTGAACGTGAAGCTCAGCCTATCTTGCGCAATTCAGTGCGCGCGATCACATCCTGCACAGTTCGCTGGCGCGGATCGAACGCCGCCATGCCGAACCAGATCGCCCAGCCAATGGCGACACCCCATAGCGCGCCACGTGTCCCCAGCCAAGGCGCCAGCTCAAGCAGCAGGAGCGGCAGTGATGCCACTACCAGTCGAAGCAGTGCCTGGCGCAAGTTGAGCGGGCCGCCATCGCTGGCGGTAATGCGAATGCGCCAGGGACGCATGCCCAGCGTCTGTCCGCCGCGCAGCCACGACGCCACGAAATACGCAGACACCACCAGCGCCTGCAACGGCTGATACCACCAGGAGATCTGCGCGTGGCCATCGGTGCTGATCAACGTGCCGCCAGTGACGCGCTGGCACACGTAGCCCACCACCATCACGATGGCGACCACGGCGAGCAGGTCGTAGACCAACGCGATCAATCGACGCCACAGTGGGCAGGTCACATCGTTCGAAGCGGTGATGGAAGTCATCAAAAGGGCAACCGATAAAAGGAGTGCTTGCACACGATGCGGCCGGCGGCGAGCATCACGTCCATGCAGCAAGAACAACCAAGTATCGCCGAAGCAGACCGCCACAGCATCGATGCCTTCATCGAGCGTGTCTGGTCTGAGGATGGCCTGGCCGATCGCACGCTCGAAGCGTACCGGCAAGATCTGGAAGCGCTGGCGCGATGGTTGGGCACACAAGGGCTGAACCTGCGCAGCGCAAGGCGCCAGCATCTGTCCGCTTATCACGGCAGCCAGCCGGTGGCCGTGCGCTCGCTGGCGCGGCGGCAATCGGCGTTCCGCCGGTATTACGCCTTCCTGGCGCGCATCGAACCCGGGTTCGACGATCCGACTTTGCTGATCGAACGCCCCAAGATGCCGCGCAGCCTGCCCAAGGCGCTGGCCGAACGCGAGATCGAAGGCCTGCTGGATGCACCGGACGTTGCCACCACGTTGGGGTTGCGCGATCGCGCCATGCTGGAGCTGATGTACGCCTCCGGCCTGCGCGTATCCGAGCTGGTGGAACTGCCACTGGCCTCGCTCAATCTCCGTCAGGGCGTGGTGCGTGTCACCGGCAAAGGCGGCAAGGATCGCCTGGTGCCCATCGGTGAAGTCGCGGCGGAGCGCATCGAGGCCTACCTGGCGACGGCGCGTCCCGTGCTGGCCAAAGGACGCCAGCCTGTGGCGCTGTTTCTCAGCAATCGCGGCCAGGGCATGACGCGGCAGATGTTCTGGACGCTGGTCAAGCGCCATGCAAGCACGGTGGGGATCACCGCCAAGCGCATTTCGCCGCATGTGCTGAGGCACTCCTTCGCCACGCACCTGCTCAATCACGGGGCTGATCTGCGTGCCTTGCAGATGCTGTTGGGGCATAGCTCGCTCAGCACCACGCAGATTTACACGCTGGTGGCGAAGGAAGGCCTGAAGCGGCTGCACGCGCAGCATCACCCGCGTGGATAGCGCCCGGCCGGTATGCCAAGAGGCCGGCGGAACCGTTCAGTCTGCTGTGCGAGAATGGCCCTTCCCCAGCGTTTCCGCCCGCGGAAACGGATACCCATGAGGTCTGCGATGTTCAAGAAATGGTTGCTGGCGCTGTGTGTCAGCGGCTTCGCACTCAACGCCTACGCCGCCCCGGATAATGCGGCGGCGGGTCCCGAGAGTGTCGTGCGCAAGGCCGTGCTGTCGTTCGCGCCCGGGGTGAATATCGACTCGGTCAAGCTCGCGCCGATGCCGGGCTTCTACCAGGTGATTGCTTCGGGACAGCTGGTCTATGTCAGTGCCGACGGCAAGTACATGATCGACGGCGACGTACTCGACGTGGCCGGCAAGAAAAACATCACCAAAGACGGCTGGGCGCAATTCCGCAAAGCCGAGCTGGCCAAGGTGCCCCAGGCGGACCGCATTGTGTTCGCCCCGGCCAGCCCGCGCTATCGCGTTACGGTGTTCACCGACGTCAACTGCGCCTACTGCCGCCAGCTGCACGAGCACATTGCAGATTTCAACAAGGCCGGCATCGCGGTGGAATACGTTGCCTGGCCGCGCGAAGGCGTGGTCAACGAAGCGGGCCGCACTACGCAGACCTACAACGAGATGGTGGCGGTGTGGTGCGCTGCCGACCGCAAGGCGGCCTTCACTGCCGCCAAACACGGCAAGGCGCCCAAAGCGACCAATTGCCCGAATCCGGTGAAAGACGAGTTCGAGCTGGGCGTGAAGCTGGGCGTCTCGGGCACGCCGACCATCATTGCCGAGGACGGCACCACGCTAGGCGGCTATGTGACGCCGGAGCAGTTGCTGCAACGGTTGAGCAAGGGCGGCGCGGCGGGCGGCTGATAAAGGCAGCGCTCTGTGCAAGACAGGGCGTACACAGCCTCAGACCTCGTGATGCAGGCTCTCTGCCTGCACGGCATGGCTGCCACGTGGCACCAGTTCCACCAGATACATGGCTGACATCACGAGCGCGCCGCCGGCCAGCATGCGCCAGGTCAGTGCATCTTGGCCAAAGGTGACGGCGAACCCCGCGGCGAAGACCGGCTCCATTGTCATCACGATGGCCGCTCGCGTAGGCGACAAATGTGCCTGCGCCCAGGTCTGCACCAGCATCGCGCCGGCACCTGCGGCTATCGCCATGTAGATCACCGCCAGCCAGGCGCCACCATCAGGCGGAAGCGTGGGACCGGTGGGTAGGGTGGCGAGCAGGCAGACAACGGCTATCACCAGCATCTGCACCGTGGAAAGCGCGAACGCGCTGCCCGGTCGTGACCATGTGCCCAAGCCCACGATATGGAGGCCATACAGCGCCGCCGACGCCAACGTGAGCCACACGCCGTAGCCGATGCTCAAACCGTGAAGCGCCAGCAGCCCAAGACCGCCGACGGAAAGCAGCACCGCAATCCAGGTGACGGACGGCAAGCGCTGGCGCAGCAGCACGGTGCCGAGCAGTGGTGTGAACACGACGTACATGCCGGTGGCAAAGCCGCTGATGCTGGCGGAGGTATGTTCCAGTCCGGAAGTCTGCAGTAGCTGGGCCACGCCATAGATGGCGCCCAGCGCCACGCCCTGCATCCACTCGCGGCGACTCAGGCGCAGCAGGGGGCGATGGAACAAAGCGGTCATCGCCAACGCGGCGATGACGAAGCGCACCGCCAGAAAATCGGCCACGGCCATGCGTTCCACCAGATCCTTGATGAGGAAGAAGGTGGAGCCCCAGATGGCGGTAACGCAGATCAGTCCGAAGGTGGCGAGCCCGGCAATACGCTTGTCCGATTCGCTCATGCACCACCGCTCCCGCTGGAGAATTTGCGCCGTGCCAATCGCAACAGCTGGCCGGGAATCTGCACGAGGAAATGCGTCCAGATACCCAGCCATACCAGCGCCGACACCCACGGTTTGCGTGCGTCCGGGTCGAACTTGCGGAACCAGCGCCACATGCCACGATGCTTGTGCCGACTGACGAATACAGGGCGATGCCGGCTCGAACTGCCCTTGCCGTGCAGCACGCGCACATCGCCGGCCAGCATCACGTGGTAGCCGGCGTCGCGCACGCGGCGGCACAGGTCCAGGTCTTCGCAGTGCAGGAAGTACTCCTCGTCGAACCCGGCGAGGTAAGAGAACACGCGGCGCGGCAGCAACATCAACGCACCGGACACCGCCTCCGCCTCCACCAGCTCGTGCGGTATCGGCCCTTCGATATTGACGCCTTCGCCAGAACGCTTGAGCAGCGTGTTCAACGAGCGACGCAGCAAGGGGTCGCGGCGATAAGAGGCAGGATCGGGCACGCCCAGTTCGTCGCAAACCACTGCGCCGATCACGCCGGCACGCGGATGCGTGGCGAGCACGTCGATCAGGTGCTGCAGTGCTGCGGTATCGATCAGGCAATCGGGGTTGAGTACCAGCACCGACTTGCCATGCGCCTTCGCCACACCACGATTCACGGCGGGACCGAAACCCAGGTTGGCGTGGTTGTAGACCACATGCAGCCGCCCATCGTTTTCGTGCGCACGCGCTATCGCCTGCGGGATGCCGTCGGCCGAGGCGTTGTCGACCAGGATCATTTCCAGTGGCAGGTCGCAAGCCAGCACGCGGCGCACGCAGTCACGCAGCGTCGGGCCGCTGTCGGCAGCTACCACGATCACGCTGACGGGCAGTACGGAGGACAGGGAAGGGGAGGCTTCGGTATTCACTGCACAAGTATGCGCGAGGCGGCGCGTATTCTGAACGTGAAAAAGCTGTGGTTTGAATGTGGTGGTGCGGGTGCTAATGCCGACGTCTTCGTCCCAGCACCTCGTGCAGTGGCGCAGGTACGCCACCGGGCCCTCGCGCGAGCCAGGGCTGTTCACCGTCCCAGCCGCTCAATTGCCAGCCGGCTAGGCGATGCAGGCGATTGCCCTGTCGATCCCAAAGGATCTCGCCGCGCCCTCCGGGCAGGGTCGCCGCAAACCAGCGACCGCCAGGCCCGAAGCAGCAACGTGGACTGGCCCGTTCGATGACCCGGTCTTCGGCGAAGACGTAGCGCCCACGCCCGGTGCCATTTGACTCGTAGCGCACGAGATCGCCGTCCGGGTCCAGGAACTCGCCGTTGACTTCGTGCCATGCCACGAGCGACAGCTCAATGATGTGCGCCGGCGGACCTATCGGGGCCAACGCCAGCTCGTCCCACGCTGGTGACGTGGCAGCTTGTGGCGCGCGCTTCACGCGATGGTCCAGCAGCGATTCCATCAGCACGACCAGCGAGAAGCCCACCAGCGCGCCCAGAAGGGCGGCGCCCCAGGCGAGCAAGTCGCCACCGAGCGCACGCTGTACCGCGAACAGCAGGCCGGGCAAGCCCCAACGCAAACCTCTTCGGCACAACTCGGCAGAGTGCACGACGCGGCGATCGAACATCACCGCGCCCAGAGCCAGCAGTAGCAAGAGCGGCAACCCGCTCCACCATGGCAGCAACGCCAGCAGGCAGGTCCATGCTGCCGCCGGCAGCATGCGCATGAGCCAACGCGCAATGGCAGCAGCCACGCTAGACCCTAGCGCGGCCGCGCGACATCAGCCGCACCACACCCGTGCGTTGCGGAACATGCGCATCCACGGCGAATCTTCGCCCCACTTCTCCGGATGCCAGCTCATCTGCACGGCGCGGAACACGCGTTCCGGGTGCGGCATCATGATCATGATGCGACCGTCGGCAGCAGTGAAGCCGGTGAGTCCGCCCGGCGAACCATTCGGGTTCAGCGGGTAGTCCTCGGTGGGCTTGCCGCGGTTGTCGATGTAGCGAAGCGCACCGCCCGACTTGGACGGGCTGCAGCTGTACGGGAAGCTCACGCGACCTTCGCCATGCGCCACGGCCACCGGAATGCGCGAGCCGGTCATGCCCTTGAAGAAGATGCTCGGCGAATCGAGCACTTCCAGCGTGGCCACGCGCGCCTCGTACTGTTCCGAGGCATTGCGCAGGAACTTCGGCCAATGCTGTGCGCCGGGGATGATGTCCTTGAGCTGGCTCATCATCTGGCAGCCGTTGCAGACGCCGAGGGCGAAGCGCGTGTTGTCGGCGAAGAACGCGCTGAATTCCGCGCGCAGGTATTCGTTGTAGAGAATGGACGTGGCCCAGCCACGACCTGCGCCGAGCACGTCACCGTACGAGAAGCCGCCACAGGCAGCCAGGCCGCGGAAGTCGGCCAGCTTGATGCGCCCGCTGGCGAGATCGGACATGTGGACATCCACCGCTTCGAAACCGGCACGCGTGAACGCAGCGGACATTTCCACCTGTCCGTTGACGCCCTGCTCACGCAACACCGCCACGCGCGGCTTCGCGCCCCTGGCGATGTATGGCGCAGCGATGTCCTCGGCCGGTTCGAAGGTGAGCTTCGGAGTGATGCCCGGATCGGCATCGTCCAGACGCCATTCGTTCTCGGCGTCGGCGGTAAGCGGGTTGTCGCGTAGACGCTGCATGGCGTGGCTGGTTTCGTTCCAGGCCTCGAACAGCGTGCGCCAATTCCACTTGAACAGCGTGTCGCCGTTCTGGAACAGCTTGATACCCAGCTTTTCCTTTGGACGGCCGATGCGATAGGCCATGCCGGTAAGCTCGTGCTTCACCAGCAACGCCTCGAAAGCCTCGCGGTTGGCTGAGGCCACTTGCACCACCGCACCCAGCTCTTCGTTGAACAGGGCGCGCAGCGTCGCTTCCGCCCAGCCATCGAGCTGGATCTCCAGGCCGCAATGACCGGCAAAGGCCATTTCCAGCAGCGTCACGATGACGCCGCCGTCGGAACGGTCGTGATAGGCGAGCAGCAAGCCGCCGGCGTTGGCTTCCTGTATCAGGTTGAATAACGACTTCAGGCGCTTGGCGTCATCCAGATCCGGCGGCACGCCACCACCACGGTTGAACACCTGGGTCAGCGCGGAACCGCCGAGTCGGTCGCGGCAGGCACCGAGGTCGAGCAGCCACAGTTCGGAGTCGCCGCGATCCAGCCGCAATTGCGGAGTAAGCGTGCGGCGCACGTCGGTGACGCGGGCGAAGCCGGTGATCACCAGCGACACCGGCGATATGGTGCGCTGCTGCGTGTCGCCGTCTTTCCACACGGTCTGCATGGACAGCGAGTCCTTGCCGACCGGAATGGAGATGTCCAGTTCCGGGCACAGTTCCATGCCCACGGCCTTCACGGCGTCGAACAGCGCAGCGTCTTCGCCGGCGTAGTTCACCGCAGCCATCCAGTTCGCCGAGAGGCGCACTTCGCCCAGCGAGGCGATGGGTGCGGCAGCGAGGTTGGTGATGGCTTCACCCACGGCGAGGCGGGCGGCATCGGCGCTGTTGAGCAGTGCCACCGGTGAGCGCTCGGCCATCGCCATCGCTTCGCCGGTATAGCCGTCGAAATCGGTAATGGTGACCGCGGCGTCAGCCACCGGTACCTGCCACGGGCCGACCATCGGATCGCGCGCGTTCAAGCCGCCCACGGTGCGGTCGCCGATAGTGATGAGGAAGCTTTTGCTGCCCACGGTAGGCAGGCGCAGCACGCGCAACAGAGCCTCGTCCATGCTGATGCCGGAAAGATCCGGCACCAGGTCCACGCGTGGCTTCACATGCGTGGCATCGCGATGCATGCGCGGCGCCTTGCCGAACAGCACATCCATCGGCAGGTCGATCACGTTGGTGTCGGTGCGCGGGTCGTGCACGGTCAGGTGACGCTCCGCAGTTGCTTCGCCGACCACTGCGTACGGGCAACGCTCACGCGCGCAGTACGCCTCGAACTCGGCCAGTTCTTCAGCACCGATCGCGAGCACGTAGCGCTCCTGCGATTCGTTGCTCCAGATCTGCATCGGCGATAGCGACGGGTCATCGCAGGGCACGCGGGAAAGATCGATGTGGCCGCCGACGCCAGCGTCGTTTAGCAGTTCCGGGATCGCGTTGGACAAGCCGCCCGCGCCCACGTCGTGGACACTGACGATGGGATTCTTGTCGCCGCGCGCCCAGCAGCGGTCGATCACTTCCTGGCAGCGACGCTCCATTTCGGCGTTGTCGCGCTGCACGGAAGCGAAATCCAGTTCCTGGCTGGACGTACCGGAGGCCACCGACGAGGCGGCACCGCCGCCCAAGCCGATCAACATGGCCGGGCCGCCCAGCACGATCACCTTGTTGCCCGGCTGCACGTCACGCTTCTGCACGTGGTCAGCGCGAATGTTG
Organism: Dyella sp. OK584; assembly: GCF_057787755.1. NCBI lineage: Bacteria > Pseudomonadati > Pseudomonadota > Gammaproteobacteria > Lysobacterales > Rhodanobacteraceae > Dyella > Dyella sp. OK584. Next base: position 190,908 of record NZ_CM173542.1, on the reverse strand, counting down.
GCGAGGCCGCCGGCGATCATGATCGGCTTGTCGTAGCCGCGGCGCACGCCGGCTTCGCCGGTCTCGTGCTCGTAAGTGCGGAGATAGCCGCCCAGGCACGGACGGCCAAATTCGTTGTTGAACGCGGCGGCACCCAGCGGGCCGTCGCGCATGATCTCGAACGCGGTAGCCATGTGCGGCGGCAGCGGACGCTCCACTTCCCACGGACGCGGCTTGCCCGGAATGCGCAGGTCCGACACCGAGAAACCAGTGAGGCCGGCCTTGGGCTTGGCGCCACGACCGACGGCACCCTCGTCGCGGATCTCGCCACCGGCGCCGGTGGCCGCACCCGGCCACGGTGCAATCGCCGTCGGATGGTTGTGCGTTTCCACCTTGATCGCGTACTCGACGCGCTCCGGGTGCTTGCGCCACACGCCGTCGGCATCGGGGAAGAAGCGGTTGCCCTCATAGCCTTCGACCACGGCCGCGTTGTCCTTGTAGGCGGACAACGTATGCGCGGGCGAATGCTGGTGCGTGTTCTTGATCATGCCGAACAGGCTCTTTTCCTGAGCCACGCCATCCAGCGTCCAGCTGGCATTGAACACCTTGTGGCGACAGTGCTCGGAGTTGGCCTGCGCGAACATGAAGAGTTCGGCGTCGGAAGGATCGCGACCCAACTCAGCGTAACGCTCGGCGAGGTACTCGATCTCGTCGTCGGCCAGCGCCAGGCCCAGTTCCTTGTTGGCCTTGTTCAGTGCAGCCGTGGCGTCGCCGCCCAGCGCCACGTGAATCAGCGGACCCGGCTGTCCGGCCAGGAACAGGCCTTGTGCCTGCTCCAGGCCGGTGAGCACCGACTGGGTCATGGCGTCATGCAGCACCGCCATCACGGCCTCGTACGGCGGCTGGTCCGCCGCTGGCAAGCCAGCGACGTGCCAGGCGACGCCGCGCTCCACGCGACGCACGTCGAAACCGGCGCCGTGAAGGATGTCGGTAGCCTTGCTCGACCAGGGCGAAATGGTGCCCAGGCGCGGCACCACCCACAGCGAGGCGGCTTCGGGCGCAGCATCCTTCGCCTCCAGCACCTCGAGCAGGCGGCGGCGCTGCTCACCCTCCGGCACGACGTCGGCGTCGATGAAATAAACGAACCAAGAAGCTTGGACGCGCGTGCCACGGTGAATGGCTTCGAGGCGCGCGTTCAGGCGTTCGAGACGAAAAGGCGAGAGGGCGCTCTGCCCGTCGAGTGAGATCATCGGGGAACGGGGGCTATGCGAAAACGCGGATTGTACCCTAAGAAGGGAGAGTTTCCGCGGCGCAGCAAGCGGCCTGGGGTGGTGTGTGGTGGTGCTAAGGAAGGGGTGTCTGCAGGTTAAGTGGTTGTTTCTTGGTGATATCAGTGACGCACTTTGTGCCGCCGAAAGGGGCGTTCTGGATTTCCGAGTACGCAGAGGCTAGGTCCAAGAGCTTGTCGCGGATGGGGCACACGCGGATCCGAGGCAAGGCTGGCCCCTCACCCCAACCCTCTCCCCAGAGGGGAGAGGGAGCGAAGTGGGCTCCGCTTTAAGTGCTCAGTGCCACGACGCGTTGCGGTGTAGCCGCTGTCTGTGAGATAGCAACGCCGCGCGCCAGTGATGCAGCACCCTTCAGGCTTGTATCCATCGAAATGCTGCCAGCCCTTCAGGCCATTTTCTTTGGGTTACTTTTCTTTTGGGCCAACAAAAGAAAAGTGACTCGAGCGCCGGCAGGCGATCGAAACGCCCGCCGCGCAGGCGGCACGCTGGCGATAGCGCCTAAAAGCAAAGGCACTGACTCCCAACTGGGACGACAATAAAGGGACTCAGTGGACCTTCTTTGGCCGCGGCTGCATGGCAATGCGCACCAGATAAACCACGATGGCGATGTTCGCCAGCAAGGCACCGAGTTTCAGCCAGGTGAAGTGGTACAGCGTCTCGTAAAACTCCAGCGGGATGAGCGAACCGGTAGCAACTACCGTGAACCATTCCGCCCAGTGTTTCCGCAGCCACAGCCCGGTGCCCTCGGTAGCGAAGATCGCCGCATAGGCCAGGGCCACCAGCCCGATCGCCACGAACTTGCTTGGCCCCATCTCCTGGAGCAGGGCCACCAGCCGCCAGCGCAGGCCATGGCTGTCGGCCAGCGACAGATGTTCCAGCCAGTGCACCAGCTTCTCAAAGTTCTGTTCGTGTTCGAGATGAAAGGCCGCCGCGGCTACCAGCAGCAGGCCCACAGTCTTGATCGCCTTATAGATGGCGATGATGCGCAGGCCGAGACTGTGCTGGGCCTCGACTTCTGAGGTGGGCTGGGTGAGATGGTGTTCGGTCATGGTGCAACGTGGGGCGCGGACCTGCATGGCCGCAGCGCGATCATGATTGCAAAGGCCCGGAATGCCCAGCGCCATGCGTCATGGTGGTAACAAGAAGGCCATGCCCCAACGGAGCATGGCCTTTCGGGAACCCACGACGATGTCAGCAGCAGCGGCCGCCGGTGCCCTTGTAGCGCGCCTCCTGGCGCTCGCGGAAAAACTCCTTGTAGCTGGGCACCGAGCGTTCCGGATGATGCTCGCGCAGGTGCTTTACATAGACGTCATAGTCGGGAATGCCGCAGCAGAGTCGGGCGGTTTGCACCGCTCGACTCCATATGGTCTGCAGGTTCGATTTCATATCGCAGCCCTCAGTGGGTGGGCACGCTGCCCAGCGCCACGTACGGTTCCTCGTGCGCGGTCGGGTGGTTGACGCCCCAGGCCTTGACGATCGCATTGATGGCGAAGCCGACCATGGTCAACACCAACAAGAAGAAGATGCCGGTCATCGTGGCATCCACATAATTGTTGGTGATGATGCGCTGCATTTCCTCGGCGGTCTTGGCGGGGGCCAGCAGCTTGCCGTCTGCCGCAGCCTGAGCATATTTCTGGGCAGCGGCGGTGAAGCTGATCGGGCCGCTGAGCTTCTCCCAGCCGGCCGTCAGCGTGCAGACCACCAGCCAGATCGCCGGAATGCCCGGCACCCAGACGTAACGCTCACGCTTGAGTTTCACCGTAACTACCGTGGCCAGCATCAGCGCAACGGCGGCGAGCATCTGGTTGGCGATGCCGAACAACGGCCACAGCGTATTGATGCCACCCAGTGGATCGACCGCGCCCTGGTACAGGAAGTAACCCCACAGACCCACGCAGATGGCGGTGGCGAGCAGGTTGCCGGTCCACGATTCGGTGTGCTGCAGCGGCTTGTGGATGAGGCCGGCGATCTCCTGGATCATGAAGCGGCCCACGCGTGTGCCTGCGTCCACCGTGGTCAGGATGAACAGCGCTTCGAACAGGATGGCGTAGTGGTACCAGAACGCCATCATGCCTTCGCCCGGGATGATGCCGTGCAGCAGCTGGGCCATGCCCACCGCCAGCGTGGGTGCACCGCCAGCGCGGCTCAGGATGCTCGACTCGCCGATGTTCTTTGCGGTGTTGAGCAGCTCGTCCGGCGTCACCACGAAGCCCCACTGGCTGATGGTGGTGGCGGCCTGCTGAGCGGTGGTGCCGATCAGTGCGGCCGGCGAGTTCATCGAGAAGTACACACCCGGATGCAGCGAGGCGGCGGCCACCAGCGCCATGATGGCGACGAAGGCCTCCATCAGCATGCCGCCGTAGCCGATCATGCGGGCCTCACCCTCGCTGGCGATCAACTTGGGTGTGGTGCCCGAAGCGATGATCGAATGCCAGCCAGACACCGCGCCGCAGGCGATGGTGATGAACAGGAACGGGAACAGGTTGCCCTGGAATACCGGGCCGGTACCGTCGACGAACTTGGTGAGGGCCGGCATCTGCAGCGTCGGCGCGGCGAGGAAGATCGCCAGTGCCAGCAGCAGCACGGTGCCAATCTTGAGGAAGGTGGAAAGGTAATCGCGCGGTGCCAGCAACAACCACACCGGCAGTACCGAAGCACAGAAGCCGTAGGCGATCAGCAGCCAGGCCAGCGACTTGGCATCGAAGTCGAACGCTGTGGCCCACGTCGGCGAAGCCGCCACATAGGCGCCGCTCCAGATCGAGAGCAGCAGCAGGATCAGGCCGATGATCGACACTTCAAGAATCTTGCCAGGGCGAAACCAGCGCAGATAGCTGCCCATCAGCAGTGCGATCGGAATGGTGCAGGCCACGGTAAAGGTGCCCCACGGGCTGTGCGTGAGCGCCTTGACCACCACCAGTGCCAGCACCGCCAGCACGATCATCATCAGCACTAGCACGCCGAACATGGCGACCACGCCGGCCACCGGCCCCAGTTCGTCACGCAGCATGTTGCCCAGCGAACGACCGTCGCGGCGTACCGAGAGGCCCAGGATCATGAAGTCCTGCACGGCACCGGCGAACACCACGCCGAACAGGATCCAAAGTGTGCCCGGCAGATAACCCATCTGTGCGGCGAGCACCGGACCCACCAATGGGCCTGCGCCTGCGATGGCCGCGAAGTGGTGTCCGAACACCACCCACTTGTCAGTCGGCACATAGTCCAGGCCGTCATTGCGGAGCACAGCTGGCGTGGCGCGGCTAGGGTCCATCTGCAGCACGCGGTTGTTGATGAACTTGCTGTAGAAGCGGTAGCCGATCACGAAGACGGAAATAGCGGCGGCGACCAGCCAGATGGCGTTGATGGGTTCACCGCGGCGCAGGGCGACAACGCCCAGACACCAGGCGCCCACGATGGCGATGGCAACCCACAGGATCTTGCCTGCAGGGCTCGATTTGACGGCGATGGTTGACATGCGCTTTGGCTCCTGGACAGTCCCCAGCAAGGGTCGTCCGGGTGGCCCCGAGGGTCAATGCCATTATGCGCTGGCAAACATTAGCCATTGGTCGAATACCAGCATGGTGGCGCTACACGCGATAGCCATGCCTGGCGCGTACACTGAAGCAGGGTGGCGGCGGCGCTTTCGTGGTCGCCAAGCTGATGACCAGGCGAGGTTTTTCATGATCCGCGAGATTCTGAAGATGGGCGACCCGAGGCTGCTGCGGGTGGCGCCGCCCGTGCCCGATGCGATGTTCGGCAGCCCGGAACTGGACGAGCTGATCGCCGACATGTTCGACACCATGCACGATGCCGGTGGCGTGGGTCTGGCCGCACCGCAGATCGGCGTGGACCTGCAGCTGGTGATCTTCGGCTTCGATCAATCCGAACGCTATCCCGATGCGCCGGCCGTGCCGCGCACCATCCTGATCAATCCGGTGATCACGCCGCTCTCGCACGACATGGAAGAGGGGTGGGAAGGTTGCCTGTCAGTGCCTGGTCTGCGCGGCGCGGTGAGTCGCTACACCTTGATCCGTTATCAGGGGTTGGATCCGAAAGGCGGGCAGATCGACCGCAATGCCGAGGGCTTCCACGCCCGCGTGGTGCAGCATGAATGCGACCACCTGATCGGGCGGTTGTATCCCTCGCGCATCACGGACTTCACCAAGTTCGGTTACACCGAAGTGCTGTTTCCGGGGATGGATCCCGGGGCGGACGAGTGACTGCCTCCTCTCCTCCTCGGGGAGAGGACTGAGGTGAGCCGCCTGAAGGTGGTAAAAGGCGGGGGCTCGCGAGATCGTTAAAAAAACCGGTTCTGAACCGGCGTTTTCGCAAGATTGTCCCCTCACCCCAACCCTCTCCCCGGCGGGGCGAGGGAGTAAAGACCGCCAGGTCTTACCCTGATCCTCTCCTGACAAGGAGAGGGATCAAAAACCGTTGCGTATCCTCGCGAATGCGGCAAACCTACGCGCTGGCCCGCCACCTGGCAGCGGCCTTCGTATCCACGTCGCCTGCGGGCGGCCACCAGGGGAACCATCCATATGACGAGCATGAACTCGTGAGCGGCAACCATCCCAGCGCCGAGATGCGCAAAGAGCTGACCATTCGCGGTCTTATCCTCGGCGTGGTGATCACGGTGGTGTTCACCGCGGCCAACGTCTTCTTCGGCCTGAAGGCCGGCCTCACCTTTGCCACCTCGATCCCTGCGGCGGTGATCTCGATGGCGATGCTGCGCGCGTTCAAGGACTCGACCATCCAGGAAAACAACATCGTGCAGACCATCGCCTCGGCGGCGGGCACGCTGTCGTCGATCATCTTCGTGCTGCCCGGCATGATCATGATCGGATGGTGGGCGGACTTTCCGTTCTGGACATCGTTTGCGGTGTGCGCGCTAGGCGGCATCCTGGGCGTGATGTATTCCATTCCGCTGCGCCGCGCGCTGGTGACCAACTCCGACCTGCCTTATCCGGAAGGCCTGGCCTGCGCCGAAGTGCTGAAGGTGGGCAGCGGCGACGAGGAAAACGCCGGCGGCGTCGAGGAAGGCAAGGCCGGTTTGATGGCAGTGCTGTGGGGTTCGATCGTGTCGGCGGTGTTCGCCGTGGTGGTGGCCACGCAAGTGTTCGCCAGCGACGTGGTGCAGTACTTCCGCGTGGGCAACAAGGGCGCGGTCAGCGGTTTTGATTTCAATCTTTCCTTTGCGCTGTTCGCCATCGGCCACCTGGTGGGCCTGTCGGTCGGTATCGCGATGCTGATCGGCGCGGTGATCGGCTGGGGCTGGGGCGTGCCGCACTATTCACTGCTGGGCGACATGACGGCGTCGGTAGCAGATCTCGCCCAGGGGACCTGGAGCCATAAGGTGCGCTTCGTTGGCGCGGGCGCCATCGGCGTGTCGGCGATCTGGACGCTGGCCAAGCTGGTCAAGCCGGTTATCAGCGGCCTGGCGAGCGCCATGGCCGCTTCGCGTGTACGCAAGGCCGGCAAGGCTGACACGCTGCCGCGTACCGAGCGCGATATTCCGATCGGCATCGTGGGCCTGATCACGCTGGCTTGCTTCGTGCCGATTGGTTGGCTGCTCGGTTACTTCGGCACGATCAGCGGCCTGGGCGATCACGTGGCGGTGCTGGCCATCGGCGGCGTGGCGTTCGTGGTGCTGATGGGTTTCTTCGTTTCCACCGTGTGCGGCTACATGGCCGGCCTGATTGGCTCGTCCAACAGTCCGCTCTCGGGCGTGGGCATCCTGGTGGTGATCGCCGCGGCGCTGCTGCTGGTGGCGTTCGTGAAGCCGCATGTCGGTCCGGAAGAAGGCAAAGCGCTGGTAGCGTTTGCGCTGTTCATCACCTCGGTGGTGTTCACCGTGGCGGCGATTGCCAACAACAACCTGCAGGATCTGAAGACCGGCCAGTTGGTCGACGCTACGCCGTGGCGCCAGCAGGTGGCGCTGGTGGTTGGCGTGGTGGCGGGCGCGGCGGTGATTCCGCCGGTGCTGGACATGCTCAACAAGGCCTATGGTTTCGTCGGTGTCGCCGGTGCTGGTGCGCATGCGCTGCCGGCGCCGCAGGCTGGCCTGATCTCGGCGCTGGCGCAGGGCGTGATCACCAACAACATCGACTGGAGCCTGATCATCACCGGCATCTGGATCGGTGTGGCGATCATCGCGGTGGACGAAATTCTTGCGCGCACCACCAAGCACATGCGCATCCCTCCGCTGGCCGTGGGCCTGGGCATCTACCTGCCGACCGTCAGCACGCTGATGGTGGTGGTCGGCTCGCTGGTCGGCTGGTTCTTCGATCGTCGCGCGGACCGTTCGGCCAGGCCCGAAACCACCAAACAGCTGGGTGTCCTGCTGGCTTCTGGCCTGATCGTGGGCGAGAGCGTGATCGGTGTGGTGATCGCCTTCATCGTGGGCCTGTCCGGCAAGGGAGCACCGCTGGCGCTGGTGGGCGAAAGTTTCGCAGGCGCCGCACAGTGGATCGGCGGCATCGCCTTCGTCGCCATCGTGTTTGTGCTGTATCGCTGGATCGCCCGCATGGCCAATGGCCTGAACGGCAAGCCGTGATCGCTAAGAGTTGCGGCTGCCTGAAGCGGCCGCAACCTAATGTCATGTCCTCATGCCACGATCGAACAGGACCGCGCTGCTACCGGCTATCCTAGGCGGTCGCAGCGAACGTCTTGCGCGCTGGTCGAAGTGGAGGCGGTAAACGCGTGGTGGAGCAGACTGGGGCTGACGCCTCGATTCCCGGTGAGGTGATGGCTCGCCCTGGCCTGATGGCCCGGTTGCGCCGTCTTGCCGGTCCACTGCTATCCGTGGCCATGCTTTGCCTGGCGCTGTGGGCGCTACACCGCCTCGCCAGCGAGGTGAGCTACCGCGAGGTGGCGCGCTACGTCCACGGACTGGAGAACTACCGCGTTGCGCTTGCCGTGCTGCTCACCGCGGGCAGCTACGGTGTGATGATCCTCTACGACTGGTTTGGGCTGGCCAACATCGGCAAGCGACTGCCCGGTCCCCAGGTCAGCCTGATCTCGTTCATCAGTTATGCCTTCAGCAATGCGCTGGGCATGGCATTGCTGATTTCCGGTTCGATCCGCTATCGCTTCTATATCCAGGCGGGCCTCTCCACCGCCGAAGTGGCTCGCGTGGTGGTGTATTGCACGTTGAGCTTCTGGCTGGGGTTATGTGCGCTTACCGGCGTGACCTTGTTGCTGGTGCCCGTGCCGCCCTCGCTGCCGTTGGCCGGCTGGCGATTGCCGATCGCTTGCGTGATTACCCTCATCCCGCTGCTGTGGTTGTTCGGCAACCAGCTGCTGCGGCGGCCATTGCGCATCTGGCGCTGGCGGCTGAGCTTGCCATCCACGCGCATTGCCGCGCGCCAGATTCTCGTCGGCGCAGTGGACTGGGGGCTGGCGGCCTATGTGCTGTATCTGCTGATGCCCAATTCGGTAGATACGGGCTTTGGGCATTTCCTGGCGATCTTCGTGCTCGCGCAGATCGCAGGCCTGATCAGCCATGTGCCCGGTGGCCTGGGCGTGTTCGAAGCGATCATGCTGGCGGGCTACGGCGCTGCCGGTAACCAGGGACTGGAAGCGCCGATCCTTGGCGCGCTCGCCGCGTATCGACTTATCTACTACTTCCTGCCGCTGTTCGCGGCCACCGTAGTGGTGCTGTGGCGCGAAGCACGCGGACTGCGCCAGAAAACGCTGCTGGCGCCATGGTTCACCGGGCTGCTGCCGCCGTTCTTCGCGGGCCTCACGCTGGTGTCGGGTGCGGTGCTGCTGTTCTCCGGCGCTACATCGGCGTTGCCGACACGCATGGCGATCCTGCGCGACGTGTTGCCGTTGGCCGTGCTGGAAGTCTCGCATTTCCTCTCCAGCGTGGTCGGCATGATGTTGCTGATCCTCGCGCGTGGTCTGCAGCGTCGGCTGGACGCGGCCTACGTGCTCACGCTGATCTTGCTGGTGCTGGGCGCCGTGCTGTCGCTGCTCAAGGGCATCGACTACGAAGAAGCCACGCTGCTGTCGTTGCTGGCGTTGGCGTTGGCGCCCGCACATCAACTGTTTTACCGGCGCGCGTCGCTGTTCAGTGCGAGCTTCTCGTGGGGATGGATCATCGCCATCCTCGCGGTGCTCGGTTGTGCCGGCTGGCTGGTCGGCTTCAGCTATAAGCACGTCGAATACAGCAACAACCTGTGGTGGGAATTCAGCTTCTATCACGGCGGCGCGCCGCGCGCGCTGCGTGCGCTGGTCGGCGCGACGATGGCCGGGCTGTTGTTCGCGCTGGCCAACCTGATCCGTCCGGCGCGGCCCCATCTACAACTGCCCAATGAGGCCGAATTGCAGCAGGCGCTGCCGCTGATCAAGCACTACAACTCCGCGCAGGCACATCTCGCGCTGATGGGTGACAAGACGCTGCTGTTCGACTCCGAGAGCAAGGCCTTCATCATGTACGACGTGGAAGGCCGCAGCTGGGTGGCGATGGGCGACCCCGTGGGCGAGGACGATCACGCGCGCCGCGAACTTGTGTGGACCTTTCGCGACCAGTGCGAGCGCGCCGGTGGCTGGCCGCTGTTCTATCAGGTGCGTCCGGAAGATCTCGACCTTTATCTGGAAGTGGGCATGAACCTGCTCAAGATCGGCGAGGAGGCGCGCGTGCCACTGGCCAGCTTCAACCTCGACGGCAAGTCGAAAAAAGTGCTGCGCAACACCATCAACAAGCTCACCCGCGAAGGCATGCGCATGGAGATCGTGCCAGCCGACGCAGTGGAGCTGCTGCTGCCACGCCTCAAGCGGATCTCCGATGCGTGGATGCGCGACAAGGGTGTGCGCGAGAAGGGTTTCTCGCTGGGCGCTTTCGATGCGCGCTACCTGCAGCGCACGCCCATGGCGCTGGTCTGGCAGGGCGAGGAACTGGTGGCATTCGCTAACCTGTTCCTCACCGACAACAAGGAAGAGGCCTCGCTGGACCTGATGCGCCACCTGCCCGACGGTACGGCCGGCATCATGGACTTTCTGTTTGTCGAGCTCATGCAGTGGGCGAAGCAAGAAGGCTTTCGCTGGTTCAACCTGGGCATGGCGCCGTTCTCCGGTTTGCAAAACCGTCGCAGCGCGCCGCTGTGGAGTCGCCTGGGCGCGTTGCTCTTCGGTCGCGGCGAGCGCTTCTACAACTTCCGTGGCCTGCACAAGTACAAGGACAAATTCGATCCCGTGTGGGAACCTCGTTATCTCGCGGTGCCTAACGGCATCGCTTTGCCGCTGGTGTTCGCCAACGTGGCGAGCCTTATTTCGGGTGGATTGTCTGGCATGGTGCGCCGTTGAAACGAATCTGGAAGTGGTTGGTGCTGGTCATCCTTATCGCAGCTGTGGCGGGCCTGTGGGCCTGGCAGCCATGGCATCACGCCAGCCTGGACGAATCGGTCGTGATGGTGCCTGCCAAGCCTGGGGTCACGCCGTTGGCGGGGAGCGAGGATGTGGTCGCCGTTTTCTATTCCGGTGACGGCGGCTGGCGGGATCTGGACCAGTCGCTGGGTGGGATCATGGCCTCGCACGGCATCCCGGTCATTGGCATCAGCCTGCTCAAGTACTACTGGCGCGAGCGTTCTGCCGCCGACTCGGCGGCCGACCTTGATGCCCTGATCGCGCGCATTACGGCGCAGGGTGACAAGAAACGCATCTGGCTGATCGGTTTCTCGTTCGGCGCCGATGTGTTGCCTTCCATCGTCGGTCAGCTCAGTCCGGAAGGACGTGCACGCATTGCGCAGATCGTGATGCTGTCGCCCAGCAAAGACGTGAACTTCGAGATCGAAATGGAAGGCTATATGCATGAGGGTTGGTGGAAGACCCACACGCAGGACTTCTTCCAGCGGATCAACCCGGTCCATCACTACGATGCGATGTCTCCGCTGCTGGCATTGAACGGGCGTCCAACGGTGGTGTGCTACTACGGCCTGGACGACAAGAGCGACACCATCTGCGCCGAACCCAATCTACCTGCGTGGATCACCGTCTACGCGAAGAAGGGCGACCACCACTTCGACTACAACTACGAAGGTTTGGCGCAACAGATGATCCACGATCTGCCGGCTGCCACCCACTGATCCGCGAGGCGTCGCATTGATGAAAGCGATGCCCGGTAGCACGGCCGAAAGTCACCGCAGCAGCGGCATCGATTTGTTGCGCGGGTTTTCCATCCTGCTGGTGGTGCTGCACCACATCGGCTTGCGAATACCGTTGAAGAAAGGCCTGCTGGCCCACTATCTGCCGGCGAGCCTGCTTGGTGCGCTGAACTACAACGGCTACGAGGCGGTGTTCATTTTCTTCGTGATCTCTGGCTTCCTCATCGCGGGCAACGCGCTTCGACGCCATGGTGAGTTGGCGAACATCGATCTGCGCGCTTTCTATGCGCGGCGTTTCTCGCGCATTGCACCGGGTCTGTTGCTGCTGGTTGCGGTGCTTAGCTTGTTGCACTTGCTCGGCGTGCAGGACTATGTGATCGAGCGCGAAGGGCAGTCGCTGCCGCGCGCCATTATCGCTGCGCTCGGCTTTCACCTGAACTGGTACGAAGGCATGACCGGCTATCTGCCCGGCAACTGGGACGTGTTGTGGTCGCTTTCCATCGAGGAAGTGTTCTACCTCGGCTTTCCCATCGTGTGCCTGCTTACTCGGCGGATATGGGTTCTCATACCGATGCTGATCGTGCTGGCGTTGTCGCTGCCGTTCGCACGCGCAGCGCTGGAGGCTAACGAGATCTGGCAGGAGAAAGCCTATCTGCCCGGCATGGCTGCCATCGCCACTGGTGTGCTCGGTGCCGTGCTAGCGGCCCGCTGGCGGACGGCATCGCGCCAGACTGCACTGCTGCTGGGATGGCTGGGCGCATTGGGGCTCGCACTGGTGATGCTGCAAGGCTCGTGGCTGTGGCACCTGCTGCGCAACGGCTACATGCTTGTACTGACGGGCTCTTCGCTTTGCTTGGTGCTGGCTTGCCAGTTGCGTGGCGAAGGGCGGCCGATTCGCGGACTCGGATGGCTGCGTTCGTGGGGCCGACTGAGTTACGAGATCTACCTCACCCACATGTTCGTCGTGTTCGCGGTGGTGCGCGCGTACAAGGCGGCCGGCGGCGATGTTTCGTTCGGCTTCCTCTGGTACCTGCCGGCGCTGCCGCTATGTTGGTTGCTGGGTCGCTCGGTTGAGCGCTACCTGTCCACGCCTGCCGAGCACTGGCTGCGCGAGCGGATGCTCACTCCACCCATGGCGTCACCTGCAGAGGCTCTTTTGTAGGAGCGCACCCAGTGCGCGACGAGCCCCGCAGTACTGCCGGCTTGCACGGCGCAAGCTGCCTGTAGGACGAGGGCCACGGATGGGCCGAGTGACAAGCCTATCCCCCAAGGGGACCCTGCGTAGCGGTGATGGCGTGGCTCCGCGGTCGCGCACAGGGTGCGCTCGTACAGATGCGGAGTTGGGTCGGTTCAGCGAAAACGGTTGATCGTGTCGCGCAGCTCGATTGCTGCGGTACGTGCCGCTTGCGCGAAATCCTCGCCAGTGCCGGCGTAGAGAATGGCGCGTGAGGAACTGATCATCAGGCCGGTGCCGTCGGCGCTGCGACCATGCTTCAGTACCGCTTCCACGTCACCGCCCTGCGCGCCAATGCCAGGCACCAACAACGGCATGTCGCCGACGACCGCACGCACCTTGCCCAGCTCTTCGGGCCAGGTGGCGCCAGTGACCAGCGCGCAATTTCCGTTGCTGTTCCAATCTCGCGCGATGGTTTCGGCCACGCGCAGATACAGCGGCTCACCGCCGCAGTCCAGCGCCTGAAAATCCGCGCCGCCGGGGTTGGAGGTGCGGCAGAGCAGGATCACGCCCTTGTCGGCGCGATCGAGGAACGGCTGGATGGAGTCGCGGCCGAGATAGGGGTTGAGCGTCACCGCGTCGGCGGCGAAACGTTCGAACGCCTCGTTGACGTAGTGCTGTGCCGTGCTGCCGATGTCGCCGCGCTTGGCATCGAGGATCACCGGCACGCCGGGATGCTTGGCGTGGATATGCGCGATCAGCCGCTCCAGTGCGTCTTCGGCGCGCAGCGCGGCGAAGTGGGCGATCTGCGGCTTGTATGTGCAGACGACATCGGCCGTGGCATCGACGATGTCGCGGCAGAATTCGAATACCGCATCCGGGCGACCGCGCAGGTGTGCGGGAAATTTTGCCGGTTCCGGATCAAGACCGACGCACACAAGGGAGTTGTTGCGGGTCCATGCGTTTTGCAGTGTCTGCATGAAGTGCATCGAAGTCTCCTCGTCGTCGCTTTCTGTTCTCTCTCCCCCAAGGGGAGAGGGAAGGGTGAGGGGCCAGTCTTGCGATATCGCTTGATCGTAGTGAGGTTCTATTGAGGGTCGGAGCCAGCCCGACCCCTCACCCCAACCCTCTCCCCGTTGGGGAGAGGGAGCAAGTGCGGGCCTTAAGCCAGCTTCTTGTACTTCACGCGATGCGGCCTTGCCGCTTCGTCGCCGAGACGACGCTTCTTGTCCGCTTCGTACTCGTTGTAATTGCCGGGGAAGAACTCGACGTGCGAGTCGCCTTCGAACGCGATGATGTGCGTGGCGATGCGATCGAGGAACCAGCGGTCATGCGAGATCACCATCGCGCAGCCCGGAAATTCCAGCATCGCGTCTTCCAGCGCGCGCAGCGTTTCGACGTCCAGATCGTTCGACGGTTCGTCGAGCAGCAGCACGTTGCCGCCCTGCATCAACGTCTTGGCCAGGTGCAGGCGACCGCGCTCACCACCGGACAGGCTGCCCACCAGCTTTTGCTGGTCGGTGCCCTTGAAGTTGAAGCGACCGATGTACGCACGTGACTGCAGCTCGTAGCGACCGATGGTGATGATGTCGGCGCCGTCGGAAACTTCCTGCCACACGTTCTTGTTTGGATCGAGGCTGTCGCGCGACTGGTCGACGTAGGCCAGCTGCACCGTATGGCCGAGCTTCACTTCGCCCTGGTCAGCCGTTTCCTGGCCGGTGATCAGCTTGAACAGCGTGGATTTACCCGCGCCGTTCGGGCCGATCACGCCCACGATGGCGCCCGGCGGAATCTTCATCGACAAGTCGTCGATCAGCAGGCGGTCACCGAACGACTTCGACACGTTCTTGAACTCGATCACTTCCTGGCCCAGACGCTCGCCCGGCGGAATGTAGAGTTCGTTGGTTTCGTTGCGCCTCTGGTACTCGACCGAGTTCAGTTCCTCGAAGCGATTGATACGCGCCTTACCCTTGGACTGACGGCCCTTGGCCGCCGAACGCACCCACTCCAGCTCGCGTGCGAGGGCCTTCTGGCGACCCTTTTCGGCGGCTTCTTCGCGGGCCAGGCGTTCGCTCTTCTGTTCCAGCCAATCGGTGTAGTTGCCCTTCCACGGAATGCCGCGGCCGCGATCGAGTTCGAGAATCCACTCAGCGGCATGCTCAAGGAAGTAGCGATCATGGGTCACCGCTACCACGGTGCCCGGGTAGTCCTGCAGGAACTGCTCCAGCCAGTCCACCGATTCGGCGTCCAGATGGTTGGTCGGTTCATCGAGTAGCAGCATGTCGGGCTTGGACAGCAGCAGGCGGCACAGCGCCACGCGGCGCTTCTCACCACCGGACAGCGGGCCGATCTTGGCGTCCCACGGCGGCAGGCGCAGCGCGTCGGCGGCCACTTCGAGCTGACGCTCCAGCGCGTGGGCGTCGTTCACCGCCAGGAGGTTCTCCAACTCCTGCTGTTCCTTGGCCAGCTTGTCAAAGTCAGCGCCTTCCTCGCCGTAGGCGGCATAGACCTCGTCCAGACGCTTCTGCGCATCGAGGATCACCGACACGCCTTCCTCGACCGCTTCGCGCACGGTCTTCTCAGCATCGAGCTGCGGCTCCTGGGCCAGGTAGCCGACCTTGATACCCGGCTGCGGGCGGGCTTCGCCCTGGAAGTCTTTGTCCACGCCGGCCATGATCTTCAGCACCGTCGACTTACCCGAGCCGTTCAGACCCAGCAGGCCGATCTTGGCGCCGGGGAAGAAGCTCAGCGAGATGTCCTTGATGATCTGGCGCTTCGGGGGAACGATCTTGCTGACCCCGTTCATGGTGTAGATGTACTGCATGGAGCCTCCGGCGGCGTGCACGACGCCGGCCAACAAGGCAGGCGGTGCGATCTTCTAGTGGGTTTAACCACCCATTATAGCGGCTAGTGGGGGCGTCCCGGTGACGGCGTCCCGAACGGCCTGTGCCCTTTCTGGCGCCCGCCTTGTGTGCAACCGCTAAGTCTGGACAGCACCACCCCGTACGCTTTTCGCGTGGGGCGAGCCTTCCAACAAAGGGCCGGGGAACCTCGGCACTGACTAGCGCTCACTGTCCAGCGAGGCCATGCCGTGGGTGTTGTACCGCTCGCCGGCGGCGGCGCCAGGTGGGAAGGCGTGCTCAAGAGTGGCGAGATCGTCGCCGGACAACGTCACGTCCATCGCGCCCAGCGCCTCGTTCAGGCGTTCGCGGGTGCGAGCACCGACCAGCAACACGATGTCCTCGCCGCGCGCTAGCACCCAGGCGATGGCCACCTGCGCCACGCTGACGTCGCGCGTCTCGGCAAGCTGGCGCAGCGTATCGACCAGACTCAGGTTGTGCGCCAGGTTGTCACCCTGGAAGCGCGGGCTGTGCGTGCGGAAGTCGCGGGCGTCGGTGCCCCGATCCTTGGACCAGTGGCCGCTGATCAATCCGCGCGACAGCACGCCATAAGCGGTGATGCCGATGCCCAGCTCGCGGCAGATGGGCAGGATGGCCTGCTCGATGCCGCGGGAAATCAGCGAGTACTCGATCTGCAGGTCCGCCACCGGCAGCACGGCGTTGGCGCGACGGATGGTATCCGCGCTCACCTCGGATAAACCCAGGTGCCGCACGTAGCCCGCTTTCACCAGGTCGGCAATGGCGCCAACGGTGTCCTCGATGGGCACATTGGGATCGAGGCGGGCAGGGCGGTAGATGTCGATGTAGTCGGTACGCAGGCGCTGCAGCGTATAGGCCAGCGCCGTTTTGACGGCCGCGGGGCGGGCGTCGTAGCCCAGCCAGTCGCCACCGGGTCCGCGCTGGGCGCCGAACTTCACGCTGAGTTGGTAGCTGTCGCGCGGACGACCGACCAGCGCTTCGCCGATCAGCATTTCGTTGTGGCCCATGCCGTAGAAGTCGCCGGTATCGAGCAGGGTGACACCGGCATCGAGCGCGGCGTGGACGGTGGCGATGGCTTCACCACGATCGGCAGCGCCATACATGCCCGACATGCCCATGCAGCCGAGGCCGAGGGCGGAAACCTTGGGGCCGTGCTGGCCGAGAGAACGGTACTTCATGAAAGGGAGCTCCTCGGGGTGGAAGCTCGCTATGTTGCATGCGTGCAGAAGGGTTGCCATGTGCCGCCTTTCCTTTTCCCTCTCTCCTTTGGGGAGGGGGTAGGGTGAGGGGCCAATCTTGCGAAGAGGCTGGATCAAAACGGGCTCTTTTGAAGCCTTCCCGCGAGCACCCACCCCTCACCTCAATCCTCTCCCCGGAAGGGAGAGGAAGCTTTGCTTCGCTGTGGTTTGGCTGCATCAAACAACGTCCCCGCCGTGCGCGTGTGCAGCGATGCAGCGTCATAGCCTTCCGGCAGCAACCCTGCGATCTCCAGCATCACTGCGCCATGCAGCGCGGCCCAGATCTGGTGGCCGAGGATGGCTGCATCTGCTTCCACCGCGCCCTCGGCGATCAACACGTCGACATGCGCGGCGACCGTGCGCCACATGCGTTCGTGTGCCGCCCGGTAAGCGGGATCGTCGCGCCGCGTTTCTGGGTATTCGAACATCAACCGATAGGTCGCCGTATTTTCCCGCGCAAACGCGATATAGGCATCGCGCACCGCGCGGCTGCGCACTCGCCCGTCACCCGGTGAGTCGAGCGCACCTTCCAGCGCCTCGGAGAAGCGATGGAAGCCACGCGTGCGCACGGCGGTGATGATCTCTTCCTTGTTGGCGAAGTACCGATACGGCGTCATGGTGCCGCAACCGATGTCGGCGGCGATGCGGCGCATGGTGACGGCGCCGGGACCTTCCTCCACATAGACCCGCGCCGCTGCCTGGCAGATGCGCTCACGGAAGGCTTCGGTCTCGGCGTCGCTCAGGGCCTTGGGCACAGTCAGTGGTCCTGTAAGTCGAGTGTCTTGCGGAAGAAAGCCAGCGCATCCGCATTGACCTGCGCATGCACCTTGGCGCGGTCCACGCCCGACGGATCGCTGCACATGGCCGGAATCTCCTTTGCCAATGCGGGCGAGCAGGGCGGCAGGAAGACCCAGTGATCGGCCTTCGGGATTTCCTTCACGCTTGCCAGCGTCGGGACCAGCGGCTCGATGTGCTTGGCGTTGGCCTCGGGCGGTAGTACGTGGTCGTTCTCGCCGTAGTACAGGTACACGGGAATATGCACGTTGTCGAAGCCGTGCTCGTCGAAGATCAGGCTGAGTGGCGCCATCGCGAAGGCCGCCTTCACGCGCGGATCCGCGGTGTCGCCGTAGCGGCCCAACTGGCCTTGCATTTCGTCGAGCACCTGCTCAAGCGTCTTGCCCTGTTTCGCCGCGTTGGCGCGGAACTCGGGCGCGTTGCCGCAAACATCCTTGTCGTGCGGATAGCGTTCGCAGAAGGCGATGAAGCGAACGAAGCGTGGTTTGGCGCCGGCCAGCATCAGCGAGGTATAGCCGCCCGCGGAGAAGCCCGCCACGCCGATACGACTTGGATCGATCAGCGACTTCCAGCGTGGATCGCTCAGCAGCGTGGTGATGGCTGACTTCACCTGGATCGGTCGTCCCGCGAGCACCTCGATATGGCCTACGCCGCTGGTGTCGCGGAAATAGTCGCCAAGATGGTTGAGCGTGGCGACTACGAAACCATGGGCGGCAAGATACGTCGCCAGGTCATGGTGCCCCAGGTTGCTGCCGCCGTTGCCGTGCGAAATCACTACCAATGGCTTGGCGCCGGGAATGGCCGGAGCGCCGGGCTCGGCGGCGACGTCATAAGGACCCATCGCCGTGGTGCCGGTGGTGGGCTGGGAGGAGGGATAGAACACATAGCCCTCGGTCTGGCCGCCGTTGACCGGGTCGGGGATGCGGATGGGCGCGATGCCGACGCCGTTGACGGTCGGGGCGGCCCATGCCAGCGGGGCCAGCAGGAACAGGACAGGGACGAGCCAGCGGAACAGACGTACAGACGGCAGGTGGCGCGCAGGGGCGTGCAAAAGGGTAGTCGGCATGAGGAAGTCCGTGCAAGGTTTGGTTGCGTGCGTCGTACGGTACGCTGTACGCAATCGTGGTGCAAGTGCACGACGGTGGCCCCCTTAACACGCGACGGCTACAATTTAAGGCTCTAACCCTGCAACCACCCCCCACGAGGTCAGGATGTTCCCGAAGCACGAGACGATCGCCGGTTATGACAATGAGCTGGCGCAGGCGATGGCTGACGAAGCGCGTCGCCAGGAAGATCACGTCGAACTGATTGCTTCGGAGAACTACGCCAGCCCGCGCGTGATGGAAGCGCAGGGCAGCGTGCTGACCAACAAGTACGCCGAGGGTTACCCGGGCAAGCGCTATTACGGCGGCTGCGAATACGTAGACGTGGCCGAGCGCCTCGCCATCGAGCGCCTCAAGCAGCTGTTCGGTGCCACGTATGCCAATGTGCAGCCGCATTCGGGCTCGCAGGCCAACCAGGCCGTGTATCTCGCGCT
The DNA here is from genome assembly GCF_057787755.1 of Dyella sp. OK584. Taxonomy (NCBI): domain Bacteria; kingdom Pseudomonadati; phylum Pseudomonadota; class Gammaproteobacteria; order Lysobacterales; family Rhodanobacteraceae; genus Dyella; species Dyella sp. OK584. The sequence goes on along the minus strand of NZ_CM173542.1, from coordinate 171,917 downwards.
GCTGCAGCCAGGTGACACCATTCTTGGCATGAGCCTCGCTCATGGCGGCCATCTCACCCACGGCGCCAAGGTCAACATTTCCGGCAAGCTGTTCAATGCCGTGCAGTACGGCGTCAACGAAAAGGGCCTGGTCGACTATGACGAGGTCGAGCGCCTCGCCGTCGAGCACAAGCCGAAGATGATCGTGGCCGGCTTCAGCGCCTACTCGCAGATCATGGACTGGGCGCGCTTCCGCGCCATCGCCGACAAGGTCGGTGCCTATCTGTTCGTTGACATGGCACACGTCGCCGGCCTGATTGCCGCGGGCGTGTATCCCAGCCCGCTGCCGCATGCGCACGTGGTCACCTCCACCACGCACAAGACGCTGCGCGGCCCGCGTGGCGGCATCATCGTCGCCAAGGACGCAGGCGAAGAGATCGAGAAGAAGCTGCAGTCGATCGTGTTCCCGGGTATCCAGGGCGGTCCGCTGATGCACGTGATCGCCGCCAAGGCGGTCGCGTTCAAGGAAGCGCTGGAGCCTTCGTTCAAGACCTATCAGGCCCAGGTGGTGAAGAACGCCAAGGCCATGGCCAAGACCTTTATCGAGCGCGGCTACAAGATCGTTTCGGGCGGCACCGAGAACCACCTGATGCTGGTGGACATGATCGGCCGCGACATCACCGGCAAGGACGCGGAAGAAGCGCTGGGCAAGGCACACATCACGGTCAACAAGAATGCCGTGCCGAACGACCCGCGCAAGCCCTTCGTTACCTCCGGCCTGCGCGTGGGTACGCCGGCGATCACCACGCGCGGCTACCAGGAAGCGGACGTGGTCGAGCTGACGAACTGGATCTGCGACGTGCTGGATGCACCGGCCGACGAGGCAGTCATTGCCAAGGTGCGCGAGAAGGTCACGGCGCAGTGCCACAAGTATCCGGTCTACGGCTGAGCTGAGAGACGAATGGAGAGGAGTGAGATATGAGTAACGGCAACGACCCTCGTTTCTCGTTCTTGGCTATTCGCTTCTGACCCATGCATTGCCCCTTCTGCCAACACGAAGACACCCGCGTGATCGACTCACGTCTCGCCGAAGATGGCGCCACCGTGCGCCGTCGTCGTGAGTGTCCGAAGTGCGGCGAGCGCTTCAACACGTTCGAGACAGCGGAGCTGAAGCTGCCGACCATCGTCAAAAGCGGCGAGCGTCGCGAGCCGTTCGATGAGCACAAGCTGCGGGTTAGTTTCGATCGCGCCTTGCAGAAGCGCCCCGTACCGACCCACTCGGTGGATTCGGCGGTGCGCGAAATCACCAACGACCTGCGCCGCTCCGGCGAGCGCGAAGTGCCTTCGCGCCAGGTCGGTGAGCTGGTGATGCGTGAGCTGAAGAAGCTCGATCAAGTCGCTTACGTGCGGTTCGCTTCGGTCTACCGCAAGTTCGAGGACGTGCAGGCGTTCCGCGAGGAAATCGAGAAGCTGGAGCGCGATTTGCCGGAGCTGGAGGCGTTGCAGCTTTCCCTGCTCGGCGAGAGTGTGGCGCGAAGGAAGAAGTCCTGACGCTTTTCCCCTCTCCCCTTTGGGAGAGGGTAGGGTGAGGGGTCAATCTTGCCTGATGGCTAGGTCAAAGCCGGCTTCTGCTGAAACGCTTCCGCGAGCACCGGCCCCTCACCTCAGTCCTCTCCCCGGAGGGGAGAGGAAGTAAAAGGCGCCACTTCGCATAGACTGACGCAACAGCACTGCGAAACAGCCTATCCATGACCGCCGCTTTTACCGCCCTCGATCATTTGCACATGGCGCACGCCTTGCGCCTCGCTGAGCGCGGCCTGTTCACCACCCAACCCAATCCACGCGTCGGTTGCGTGATCGCGCATGGCGAGCAGATGGTCGGCACGGGATATCACCAGCGCGCTGGCGAACCGCATGCCGAAGTGTTCGCATTGCGCGAAGCCGGCCAGCAAGCACGTGGCGCCACCGCCTATGTGACGCTGGAACCCTGCGCGCATCACGGCCGCACGCCACCATGTGCGGAAGCATTGATCGACGCTGGCATAGCGCGCGTGGTGATCGCCGTGGAGGATCCCTTTCCACAGGTTGCCGGCCGCGGTATTGGCAAGCTGCGCGATGCAGGTATCACGGTCGAAACGGGTTTGATGCGCGAGCAGGCGCGCGAACTCAATATCGGTTTCTTGAGCCGCATCGAGCGCGGGCGTCCCTGGTTGCGCGTGAAACTCGCGATGAGTCTGGATGGCCGTACCGCGCTTTCCAATGGCGACTCGAAATGGATTACGGGCGAGGCCGCGCGTGCTGATGTGCAGCGTTGGCGTGCGCGTAGCTCGGCCATCCTCACCGGTTCGGGCACCGTGCTGGCGGACAACCCGCGCCTGACGGTACGCCTGCCGGATGACGAGGCGTTCACGCCACCATGGCGCGTGTTGCTGGACAGTCGCCTGCGCACACCTGCAGACAGCCATGTGCTGGACGGCGCCGCTCCGACGCTTGTTCTGCACGATGCAACCGCCAAGCCGGTCGACGCGCGTTTCCAGGCTGTCGAGTTGGCGGTGGCAGCTGGGCAGGGCGGTGGACTCGACGTGCACGCCGTGCTGAAGGAACTCGCGCAACGCCATATCAGCGAGGTGCATGTGGAGGCCGGCCCAACGTTGTGCGGCGCGCTGTTCGCGGACGGCCTTGTCGACGAATTGTTGATCTACGTCGCACCGTTGTTGCTTGGTGACACCGCACGCCCGCTATTGTGTCTCCCTCCATTGGCAGACATGGCGGCACGATGGAAACTGCGGACGATCGATCGCCGGGTGATCGGCGATGACATGCGCCTGCTCTTGCGTTCCGACGTGTGAGCTCGGTGCTTTTTCCGAATCCACAGCAAAGGTACAAGGCATGATGCAGTCGCAGCCGACCATGTTGACCGAGGCGGAGCGTGCCTCATTCCGCGAACAGGGTTATCTGGTACGCAAGATTCTCGACGATGCCGCAGTGGCTCGTTACATCGCGGCCGTCGACGAAGCACGCCGTGCGCGCGGTGACGCGGAGCGCATGAGCAACCTGCAGTTCCTGCAGCCCGGCAAGGCGATCCGCGGCATCCAGGACATCATTTGCAACGCCGACATCCTATCCGTGTGCCGCGACTTGCTGGGCGAAGGCATCGTGATCGATGGCGCTTCGCTGTTCTACGGCGAGGCAGGCATCGATTACCGGCAGGGTTGGCACCGCGACGTGCTGCAGGTGCCCGATGACCAGATCGACCCGAACTGGTTCAGCGATGGCTACCACTACAACTATGTGCAAATGAACATGCCGCTCACGGTCGACAGTTGCCTGTGGATCGTGCCGGGCAGTCATCGTCGCCAGCTCAATGCGCAGGAGCGCGCTGTCTTCGGCAACACTGAAAAGATGGCACCGGTGGACGGGCCCGAACTGAGCGAAGGACGTCAGATCGTAGTGCAGCCAGGCGAAGCCGTGTTCTACAACAACTACGCCGTCCATCGCGGTTACGGCGGCGTGCTCAAGGACCGGCGTATCACCATCCACCTCGGGTTCCACTCCACCGAGCATGCGCCGACTTGCCATTTTGGCGTACTCGATCACACCGAGTACACGCTGGATTACCTGTCTTCGCTGGAGCCGCGCGTGCGCGAAGCGATGCGCGCACATCTGGTCGAGCGCGCGCGGCATCCTGAAGTGAACGTGTTCCACGCTTATCACCAGCAGTTCTTAGTCAAGGAGTTCAAGACCACATGACGACGGCAGCGATACGCTGGGGCATCATCGGTTGCGGCAATGTCACCGAAGTGAAGAGCGGGCCGGGCTTCAGCAAAACGCCCAACTCCGCGCTGGTGGCAGTGATGCGTCGCGATGGCGACAAGGCCCGCGACTATGCGCAGCGACATGGCCTATCGCGCTGGTACGACGATGCGGCGGCGCTGATCGCCGACCCCGAGGTCAATGCGGTCTATGTGGCCACGCCGCCTTCGACGCACAAGCAGTACGCGCTGATGAGCATTGCCGCCGGCAAGCCGGTGTACGTGGAAAAGCCGATGGCGATGGATGCGGCCGAATGTGAGGCGATTATCCAGGCGAGCCGCAAGGCGAATGTGCCGGTGTTCGTGGCCTACTATCGCCGACGCTTGCCGCGCTTTCTCAAGGTGCGCGAGCTGATCTTCGATCAACAGGTCATCGGCACGCCGCGCATCGTCAACGCGGTGCTGCATGAGCCTCACCATCCGCGCTACCACGACAGCAACAACCTGCCGTGGCATGTGCGCCCCGAAATTTCAGGTGGCGGCGTGTTCATGGATATCGGTTGCCACACGCTGGACATCCTCGACTGGCTGTTCGGCCCCATCGCTTCCGTCAGCGGCCGCGCGAGCAACCAGCTTGGCGCCTATCCGGTGGAAGACACCGTCGCGATGTCGTTCGCCTTCGGCAACGGTGTGCTCGGCACAGGGCTGTGGAACTTCGACAGCTACAGGCATCACGACCAGATCGAAGTGATCGGCGACAAGGGTCGCATCGCGTTCGCCACTTTCGGCGACGGTCCGATCCGCGTGGAGAATGCCGATGGCATGCATGAACACCATGTGGAAAACCCGCGACATATCCAGCAGCCACTGATCGAGACCATCGTGGCCGAGCTGACCGGGCAGCAGGGCGCGTGTCCGTCGACCGCGGAATCCGGCGCCCGCACGAGCTGGGTGATGGATCAGGTGTTGCGGGACTATCGGCGGGCGTCCGGGCACCCGATGGGGTTGTGAGGGGACCGTCGCGCCCCCCGTGCGCGACCGCCGGGACACATCGTTCTCCTTCACGCACGATCCCGCCGGAGTCCCGGCCAGGGAAGGTGGTAAACTCCCCCCGCCGGTTCGCCGGCAAAACCACAACGACGTCTTCAGGGCGGGGTGCGATTCCCCACCGGCGGTAGGCCCTTCGGGGATAAGCCCGCGAGCGCTTCCGGTGTCATCGGAAGGTCAGCAGATCCGGTCCAATGCCGGAGCCGACGGTTGGATACCAGCGATGGTTTCCAGAAAGTCCGGATGAGAGAAGACGGTATGGTGCGCGCCTTCGCAGGCGTGTGTCTGCCAGACGCCTTGGGGCGTTTTTCGCATGTTTTTCAACGCGGGAAACGTTTCATGTCCAAGCATCGTTACCAATCTTTTGCCGCCTCCGTGCCGGAGGTGCGCTGATGTTTACCGGGATCATCCAGAGCGTGGGTCGCATTGCGCGGCTTGAACCACGCGGCGGCGACGTGCGCCTGCATGTGGATACGGCCGACCTCGATCTTGCCGATGTGCAACTGGGCGACAGCATCGCCGTGTCGGGCGTGTGCCTCACCGCCGTCACGCTGGACCCGCGCGGTTTCAGTGCGGACGTGTCCAATGAAACGCTTTCGCTTACCACGCTGGGCAAGCTCAAAGCGGGCGACCCGGTGAATCTCGAAAAGGCGCTGCGTCTTGCGGATCGTTTGGGCGGCCATTTGGTGTCCGGCCATGTCGACGGCGTGGGCAAGGTCGTCTCGATGACGCCGGATGGCCGTTCGCTGCGCTGGGTGTTTGAGGTGCCGGCCGCGCTGTCGCGCTATATCGCCGCGAAGGGCTCGATTTGCATCGACGGCACCAGCCTCACCGTCAACGAGGTGAACGGCCATCGCTTCGGGGTAAACCTTATCCCCCATACAGTGGAACACACAGCATTCCATGCACGCCGTGCAGGAGACGCGGTGAACATCGAAGTGGACGTGGTGGCTCGCTACATCGAGCGGCTGATCGCCAGTGGCGACGCGCCGAAGCTCGATGAGGCGTTCCTCAAACAGCATGGCTTTGCCTGAAACGCCCTCTTCCTCCGGGAGAGGGATGGGGAGAGGGTGCGGGGCTTGCGCAACCTTCCAGGTGCCGCTCCGCACGAGCCCTCATCCGCCCTCCGGGCACCTTCTCCCGACGGGAGAAGGATCAACGACACGGAATCCTGACCATGAGCTTCAACACCATTCCCGAAATCCTCGAAGACATCCGCGCCGGCCGCATGGTCGTGATCCTCGATGACGAGGACCGCGAGAACGAAGGCGACCTCATCATGGCCGCGCAGATGGTGCGGCCGGAGGACATCAATTTCATGGTGCGCGAAGCGCGCGGCCTGGTCTGCCTCACGCTGACCGAGCAGCGCACGCGCCAGCTGGGCCTCAAGCCCATGGTGGTCGACAACACCTCGCCGTACCAGACCAACTTCACCGTCTCGATCGAGGCGGCCGAGGGCGTTACCACCGGCATTTCCGCGCACGATCGCGCGCGCACCATCCAGGTGGCGGTGAAGTCTGACGCGAAGCCGCAGGATCTCTCGCAGCCGGGCCACATCTTCCCGCTCACCGCACAGCCAGGTGGCGTGTTGACGCGCGCCGGCCACACCGAAGCGGGATGCGATCTGGCCGCGCTAGCGGGGCTTGAACCTTCGGCGGTGCTGATCGAGATCCTGCATGAAGACGGCTCGATGGCACGCCGCCCCGAGCTGGAGATATTCGCGAAGAAGCACGGCCTGAAGATCGGCAGCATTGCCGACCTGATCCGCTATCGCCTGGAAACCGAGAAGACGGTGCAGCGCGTCTACGAGGAGGAGGTGCAGACTGAATTCGGCCCGTTCCGCCTGGTGGCTTACCGCGACGTGATCCGGCACGGGCTGCATTTCGCGCTGGTGCGCGGCACGGTAAACGACGGTGCCCCGGTACTCACGCGCGTGCATGTGCGCAACACGCTGTCCGACGTGCTGCACCTGCAGCGTGATGATCTCGGACTCACCGTGACATCGGCGCTGCGCCGCATTGCCGATGAGGGGCGTGGCGCGCTGCTGGTGCTCTCGGGCGAAGACACTGCCGATGCGCTGCTGCGTCGACTCAATCGCCAGCCGTCGGTGCAAGCGCCAGAAGAAGCACAGCAGCAGGAGTGGCGCCAGTTGGGTCTGGGCGCGCAGATCCTCGCGGATCTGGGCATCCGCCAGCTGCGCGTGCTGGGCACGCCGCGCAAGATGGTGGGCCTTGGCGGCTTTGGTCTCGAGGTGGTGGAGTACGTTTGACGAAAGGTCGAATGCCCCTCATCGTCATCCCGGCTTGACCAGCCATTAGGCTGTTGAAGAGCGCTTCACGGGCATGACGGTGAGGGAGATGACCGCATTTAGCCCCATGGGTGCCATGTTTCTATCGGCATATTTCCGATACGACCACCAACAGACAACGCCATGACCCCAACGACCGTCCGCCTGATCGCCCCATCCGGTTATCCGCACGACCGGGACGCCATGACGCGCGGTGTCGCGCGCCTGCAGGCTGCGGGCTGCGTCGTCGACGGGCTGGACGCGCTCGATCGCGTCGAACAGCGTTACGCGGGCAGCGATGCGGAGCGCGTGGCCGATCTCAACCGCCTGGCCATCCATCCTTCCTTACCGGACGTCGTATTGGCGGTACGTGGCGGCTACGGTGCTACGCGATTGCTGGAACACATCCACTACGGTGCGCTGCGCGAGCGGTTGGCCGACACGTCAACGCTGCTGGTTGGGCACAGCGATTTCACGGCCATCCAGATGGCGCTCCATGTGAAGAGTGGGCTGACCACCTTCGGCGGCCCGATGCTGGGACCGGACTTTGGCGCACCGGAACTCAATGGGTTGATGTGGGAGCACTTCTGGCGTGCCGTTGGCGAGCCGGAAGCCACGGCGAGCTGGGCCACGCCCACGCAGACGGAACTGGATGTCGAAGGCCCGTTGTGGGGCGGCAACCTTGCCGTGCTGTGCAGTCTGATCGGCACGCCGTATTTCCCGAAGATCGACGGCGGCATCCTGTTTGTGGAAGACGTGGGTGAGCCACCGTTCCGCATCGAGCGGTTGCTGTACCAGTTGCACCTCTCCGGCGTGCTGGATCGCCAGCGCGCGCTGGTGCTGGGGCATTTCACCAACTGCCGCCCACATAGCTACGACAACGGTTACGACATGGCCGCCGCGTTCGACCAGATCAGCCGCGTGGCACACATCCCGGTGGTACGCGGCTTGCCGTTCGGCCACGAGCCGGACAAGTTCACCCTGCCGTTCGGCGTGCCAGCCCGGCTGCGCGTGGCCGCGGGGCAGGCCAGCCTGCATTTCCGCGGGCATCCGCACCTTTCCGGAGCGGTTTCCCGGCCTGATCCGGGCACGTTGCCCCAAATCCCGTAAAATAGTTGGCCCCGTAAGGGCCTCAGCCCTCAGGAAACGCTTAACCATGAAGATCATCGAAGGCGATTTCGCCACGCCCAAAGGCCGTTTTGCCATCGTCGCCGGCCGTTTCAACGGTTTTGTCGTCGAGCCCCTGGTGGCCGGCGCGCGCGACGTATTGGTACGCCATGGCGTGAAGGACGACTCCATCGAGCTGATCCGCGTGCCGGGGGCCTGGGAAATCGCGCTGGCTGCCCACAAGGTCGCCAACTCGGGCAAGTACGCCGCAGTGATCGCGCTGGGCGCGGTGATTCGCGGTTCCACCCCGCATTTCGACTTCGTGGCTGGCGAGTGCGCCAAGGGTCTGGCCCAGGCGGCCTATGCCTCCGGCGTGCCGGTGGCGTTCGGCGTGCTGACTACCGACAACATCGAGCAGGCCATCGAGCGTTCGGGCACCAAGGCTGGCAACAAGGGTGCCGATGCCGCGCTGGCCGCGCTCGAAATGGTCAACCTGTACGGAAAGCTGTGATGAGCCAGCGTCCCGAAGGCATCGATCTGGCCGCACGCTCGCGTGCCCGTCGCCGCGCGCTGCAGGCGCTGTACGCGTGGCAGATCAGCGGCAGCCACATGAACGCCGTGATCGACCAGTTCCGCCACGAGCAGGACATGGAAGTGGCCGACCTCGAATACTTCGAGGATCTGCTGCACGGTGTGGAGCGCCATGTCGATGCCATCGACGAAAGCCTCAAGCCGTACGTAGATCGCGAAGTCAGCCAGATCGACCCGATCGAGCGCGCGGCGCTGCGCCTGGCCGCGTATGAGCTGAAGTACCGCCCGGATGTGCCTTACCGCGTGATCATCAACGAGGCCATCGAGGTCACCAAGCGCTTCGGCGCTGACCACGGCCACAGCTACGTCAACGGCGTGCTGGACAAGCTGGCCGGCGCGCTTCGCGCCACCGAGAAACGCGGCTGATGACTGCCGGGGGGCAGTGGATTGAAGGCCGGGTGCCGCTGATCGAGACCGATCGGCTGCGATTGCGTGCGCACCACGCGGGAGATCATGCGCAGTGCACCGCGATATGGTCCGATCCTGACGTCACGCGCCACATTGGTGGCCGGCCATTCACCGCCGAGGAAGTGTGGAAGCGCTTGCTGCAGTACGTCGGCCTGTGGAGCCTGCTCGGCTACGGTTACTGGGCGGTGGAAGAGAAAGCCACCGGCCGCTACGTCGGTGATATCGGGTTTGCGGATTTCAAGCGCGACCTAGAGCCATCGCTCGAAGGCATGCTGGAGTTTGGCTGGGTACTGGCGCCACAGGTCCATGGCAAGGGCTATGCGAGCGAGGCCGTTGCGGCCGTGATGGCATGGGCAGCACAGCACCAGCCGACGTTGCGCGCCGTCTGCATCATCGACCCGGAAAACCTGCCCTCGATCCGCGTGGCCGAGAAGGCCGGCTTCAAGCGCTGGCAGGAAACCACTTACCACGGCAGCCCCACGATCGTCTTCAGCCGGTAGCATCGGCAGCGACATTTCCGATTCACACAGGTCGCAAGCCATGGAATTTCGCCTGATCGACCGCATTCGTGAACGCACTGTGCAAGGTCGCGAAGACGTGCGGCTTGGCATCGGCGATGACGCGGCGCTGGTCGCGCCGCCTGCAGGGCAGGAGATTGCCATCGCCGTCGACACCATGGTCGAGGGCGTGCATTTTCCTCATGGCACCGATCCTGCCGATATCGGCTGGAAGTCGCTGGCGGTCAATCTCTCCGACCTGGCCGCGATGGGTGCGAGCCCCGCATGGGCATTGCTGGCGCTTACGTTGCCGCAGCAGCCGGACGAACAGATACAGCAATTCATCGATGGCTTTGCCGATGGTTTCGCCCAGCTCGCGCAGCCACACCGGTTGGCGCTGATCGGTGGCGATACCACGCGCGGCGCGCTCACCGTGAGCGTGGCCGTTCACGGCTTCGTGCCGCCCGGCAAGGCGCTTACCCGCACCGGTGCGCGCGCTGGCGACGTGGTGCTGGTGACGGGCACGCTCGGCGATGCCGCGGGTGGCCTGCGGCTTTTGCAGCGTGGTGCGCGCGTCGATGAGGGCGATGGGCGCGCCGCCTATCTCATCGAACGCCTCAACCGGCCCACACCGCGGTTGTCGGCAGGCCTCGCGCTGCGCGAGCGAGCCACAGCCTGCATCGACGTTTCCGATGGGCTGCTGGCCGATCTTGGACATATTTGCGAAGCGAGCGGGCTGGGCGCGGAGATCGAGGCGCCGATGCTGCCGCGCTCGTCCATGCTGCTGGGTGCGTTTGATGACGCCGCCGCACGCGATCTTGCATTGGGCGGCGGCGACGACTATGAGTTGTGCTTCACCGTGCCATCGTCACTGGTGGCCGAAGTGCAGAGCGATCTCGCGCGCCTGGGCTGTGGCGCTACGCGCATCGGCCGCATGATCGAGGGTTACGGAGTTCGCATTCGGGACCAGCATGGACAATGGCTGGAAGCAACGCATCGCGGCTGGGACCATTTCGCATGAACGACAAGAAGACACTGACTTCCGAGCAACGCCGCCTGCTGCTCGCCACGCCAGCTGGCTGGCTTGCGTGTGGCTTCGGTTCCGGCCTGGCGCCGGTGGCACAAGGCACATTCGGTTCGCTGGCCGCCGTGCTGCCCTGGCTGCTGTTGCGCACGCTGCCACTGCAGCTCTACGTGTTTGCCGTGGTGGTGGCATTTGTCCTTGGTGTCTGGGCCTGCGGCATCGCAGGTCGCGCGGTGGGTGTGGACGATCACCGCAGCATCGTGTGGGACGAGTTCGTGGGTCTGTGGATTGCGCTGATCCCCGCACTTTGGGCGCCATGGTGGAGCGTGGTGATTGGCTTCGCGCTGTTTCGTCTGTTCGACGTATGGAAGCCCTGGCCCATTGGCTGGCTGGACCAGCGCCTCAAGGGCGGCGTGGGCGTGATGATGGATGACGTGGTGGCCGGCGTGTTTGCAGCCATCGTGCTGGAGTTGCTGCTGAAGCTGTAGTGCTTATTGGCTAGAGCGGAATGAGCGTTTGACTGTCATCCCAGCGAAAGCTGGGATCCAGTGTCTTCGGTGCCATGAAAAGGCCCTAGATCCCGGCGTTCGCTGGGATGGCGGTTCAACCCGAGTGCCGCGTTCGAATTCAATGGAATGACAAGAAAACAGGGGGAGTCGATGAACCGCATGCCGGGCCTGGATCTGCTGCGCGCGATCGCGATCGTGTGGGTGATGATTTTCCATTCCTACATCATCGACGGCTGGGGCCACTTCGGCGGCATCGAAAAAGATGGCTGGATGGGCGTGGATCTGTTCTTCGTGCTCAGCGGCTTCCTGATCGGTTCGCAGGTACTCAAGCCGTTGGCGGAGGGAAGGGCGTTCTCGTTCGCCGATTTTTACCTGCGTCGAGCCTTTCGCATCCTGCCCGCTTATTTGCTGGTGGTGGCTTCCTATTTCCTTTGGCCGTCCATACGCGAGTATTCCGGCATCCAGCCGCTGTGGCAGTTCCTCACCTTCACGGTGAATCTGCTGATCGACGTGGATCACAATCTCGCGTTTTCGCACGTGTGGTCGCTGTGCGTGGAAGAGCACTTCTACCTGCTGTTTCCCGTGCTGGCGTGGTGGCTTGCGCGGCGGCCCTCGCTCGCGAAGTTCGCGGCCGTGTGCCTGGCCGTGGTGGCTTTCGGCCTGCTGGTGCGGGGGTATGTCTGGCTTCACGCCATGGCGCCGGTCAAGGACATTGACCAAAATTCCTATGGAAAGGTCTTCCTGGAAGGCATTTACTACCCCACATGGTCGCGTCTGGACGGTCTTCTGGCCGGCGTGGTGCTAGCGGTTATCCGCATTCACCGGCCGAGGCTGTGGGCGCGTTGGGCCGAGCATGCGCAGGGGATTCTGGTGGCGGGGCTGGCGTTGGTGGGCGGGGCGGTCTGGTTGTTTCAGGATCGGACGGGTTTCATCCCCACCCTGTTGGGCTATCCGTTGCTGTCGTTCGGGTTTGGCCTGGTGGTGTGCGCTAGCTCCAGCGAAAGGTGTGTGCTGGCGCGATTGCGGGTGCCGGGTGCGGGTTGGTTGGCACTGGTTTCGTACAGCCTGTACCTGTCACACAAGGCAGTGTTTCATGTGGTGGAATCCATCGCGGGAACCCGGCTGGACGGTCATGGTGTGCTGACCTTTGCCGGGTACGCGGGGGTGGTGCTACTGGTGGGCGCGCTGTTGCACTACGGGGTGGAGCGTCCGTTCTTGCGATTGCGCGAGCGTTTGGTACAGCCCGCGCAGTCACGACGGCCCCATGCTGGTGACGCAATAGCCGATGCCAGTGTTGAGGTCGCCTGACGGCGATAGCGTTGCTGTTGGCTGGTTGTTGTTCAAAGGGGTTTGACAATCTCAGGGGGGGTGTCATGCGCAAGCTTCTTCAGTTGGCATGTTTGGTTGCGCTCGCATGGAGCGTGACGTTGGCGGTGTTGGCGGCGGATGTGTCGCCGAGGCCATGCAGGATGATCGACCCATCGACCTGTCCCAATGCCACCGTGCTGGTGCGCGCATCCGGATTCGTGCAGGCGCTGGGTCATTTCACGGGCGGCGAGAAGGCCAGCTACTTCAAGTCCAATGGTTCCTTGAGTTCACAGGCGCTTGCCGGCCTGGGGGGGGCGGCGGACAGCGTGGTGGTGCTGACGGACAAGCGCTACCTGTTCTCGGCTTGCCCCACGCGCGACTGCGCTGGCAGTGCGGCTGCCGTGATCCTCAACGAGTATGGCCAGATCGAAGCGCTTGGGTTCTCCAGTTTCCATTGCGATACCGGGTGCGAGGACTACCGGCATCTGGATATCTACATGCGAAAGGACTCGCAAGACGATGCGGTGATCGCAGCGCTGAAAGCATGGGGAACCAGCGAAAAGCTCCGCAAGACGCTGTCGCGACCGGATGCAGACGATGGCATCGACAAGCGGATGGACGTCCATTTGCTGCCCTGAAGGTTAACCCGGCTGAGCGATGCGCAGACCTTTAAGTGCGCATCGCTTCCAGCACGAGGCGATAGCGCGCCTTGCCATCGGCCAGGTGCTTCAGTGCCTGGTTGACCTGGTCCATCGGGAACATTTCCACCTGGGGGCGGATGTCGTGCCGCGCGGCGAAATCGAGCATGGTGGCAATGTCCACCGGCGATCCGCTGGGTGAGCCCGAAACTTCCCGTTCGCCGCCGATCAGTGTGAAGGCCGGCACGGGAATCGGTTCTGGCACCACTCCGACAACATGCATGCGGCCGCGCGGCGCGAGTGTGCCGAGCAGTGCGCCCCAGTCCATCGGTACGTTGACGGTTATCAGCAGCAGGTCGAGTGAGCCGGCTATCGCGGTGATGGCCTTGGCATCGCGGCTGGCTACGACATGGTGAGCGCCGAAGCTGCGCGCCTCGTCCGCCTTGGCAGCGGTGGAGGTGAAAGCGGTGACCTCGCAGCCCCATGCTTTCGCGAACTTCACCGCCATGTGGCCCAGGCCACCGATACCCACCACGCCCACGCGTGCGCTGGGACTGATGTCGTAGGCGAGGAAAGGCTTGAGCACGGTGACACCGCCGCATAGCAACGGGCCGGCGCTGGCCAGATCGATGCCCTCGGGCAGGGGAATGGCCCATGCCCAGTGCGCACGCACTTTGTCCGCGAACCCGCCATGGTGGCCGCCGATGGTCGCGACCGAGGTCGCGCACAGGTTCTGGTGGCCCGACATGCACTGGAGGCAATGCATGCAACTTGCCGCGGTCCAGCCAATACCCACACGCTGTCCTACCTTCAGCCCTTTGGCCTGATCGCCGATTGCCGTAACGCGGCCTATCACTTCGTGCCCGGGCACGAACGGGAAGCTCGACATGCCCCAATCGTTGTCGATCATCGATAGGTCCGAGTGGCAGATGCCGCAATAGTCCACGGCCACTTCCACTTCCTCGGCACCGAGTGGGCCGAGATCGAAAGTCTTCAATTCCAGCGGCTTGCCAGCCTGCTGGACCGCCCAACCCTGCATGTGGGACATCGCTTTAACTCCTGGGGAGGGAGGATGCATGCGTCGAAGACGCTGAAGCCTATTCCACCGTCCGTTGGCGCGATGTATAGGCAAAGCCGATGGACGCGGGGTGCATGCTCTTGGCATGCTGGTCCATCCCCTTTTCACCGGAGTGCACCCATGCAATATCGTCGTCTTGGCAAATCCGGTTTGAAGCTGTCGGCGCTATCGTTCGGTGCCTGGGTCACCTTCGGCACGCAAGTGGGGCGCACACTGGCGCGCGACCTGCTGGCGATGGCGCATGACCATGGCGTCAACTTCTTCGACAATGCGGAGACCTACAACAACGGCATCGCCGAGACCTTGATGGGCGACGTGCTGGCGGACCTGCGTTTCCCGCGCGACAGCTACTGCGTGTCGAGCAAGGTGTTCTTCGGCGCAGTGGACAACCCGTTGCCGACCCAGCGTGGCCTGTCGCGCAAGCATGTGATCGAAGCCTGCCATCAGGCATTGCAGCGCCTGCGTGTCCAGCATCTCGACCTGTATTTCTGCCATCGACCTGATCCGGACACGCCCATCGAGGAAACGGTGGCCGCGATGGACACGCTGGTGCGGCAGGGCAAAGTGCTTTACTGGGGCACCAGCGAATGGCCGGCCGAAGCCATTGTCGAAGCGCATCGCGTGGCGCGCGAGAACTACATGTTTGCGCCGGTGGTGGAGCAACCGCAGTACAACCTGTTGCACCGCGAGCGAGTGGAGCAGGAGTACGCGTCGCTGTACGACGCCTATGGCATGGGCACCACGATCTGGTCGCCGCTGGCTTCCGGTTTGCTGAGCGGCAAGTACAACGATGGCGTTCCCGCCGACGGGCGTCTCGCGCAGCCGGGTTACGAGTGGCTGCGCGAAGCCATTCTCGAACAGGGTGGTAACCGGATTGAGAAGGTGCGCCGCCTTGTGCCGATTGCTGCTGATCTTGGCGTGTCGATGGCGCAGCTGGCCGTGGCGTGGTGCCTGGTGAACCCGCATGTATCCACGGTGATGCTGGGCGCGAGCAAGCTTGAGCAGCTCAAGCAAAACCTGACGGCGCTGGATGTGGTGGCGAAGCTGGACGCCGATGTGCTCAAGCGGATCGAGCGGGCGGTGGCATAAACGCAGCGGCTCCCTCATTTGCAGGAGCGCACCCCTGTGCGCGACCGCAGCCTGCAAACTCACCAAAACGATCGGACGCTGCGGTCGCGCACAGGGTGCGCTCCTACAGGACGCGGCACGTTTTTATGCCAGCGCTTTGCCACAGTCTGCCTCCGTCAGGCCTTGAAGTGGCCGCATATGCTCCGGTCCGAGGCGTCATGTTGATGTGACCCAACCCAAGGAACCCACGAGCATGAAGTCACTGGCACGCACCGCATTTTGCGCATGTCTTACTCTGCTGGCGTTTGCCTCGGCGCGCGCCGATGAGCCGGAATGGACACAGCCCCAGAAGCCATTCCGCATCTACGGCAATACGTACTACGTCGGCATGCGCGGGCTTAGCGCGATCCTCATCGATTCAGCGCAGGGTCTGGTTCTGATCGACGGTACGCTTCCAAAAAATGCGCCGCAGATCGAAGCCAACATCAAGGCGCTGGGTTTTCGCATCACCGATGTGAAGGTGATCCTCAACTCGCATGCGCACTTCGATCATGCCGGTGCCATCGCCGCGCTGGCCCGGGACAGCGGTGCGCGCGTGGAGGCGAGCGAGGCGGGCGCGAAGGCGCTGATGCTGGGCGGCAAGGATCCGGATGATCCGCAATTCGGCGAGGCGTCGCCCTTTTCGCCTGTTCCCCATGTCACGTCGGTCAGCGACGGCGGGGAGGTACGCGTGGGCGACGTAGTGCTCACCGCGCATTACACGCCAGGCCATACGCCCGGCAGCACAACGTGGACATGGAAATCGTGCGAGCAGGGACACTGTGAAAACATCGTCTATGCGGACAGCCTGAGTGCGGTCGCCGCAGATGGCTTTCGCTTCACCGATGACGCGGCGCATCCCCATCGCGTGGAGGACTACCAGCGCGGCATCGACGTGATCGCTGCGCTGCCTTGCGACATCCTGATCACGCCGCATCCCGAGCAGAGTGATTTCCTCAGCCGCGTGGCCCAGGGAGGCGCGGGCGTGAAGCCTGACCCGGTGAAGGACGCCAATGCCTGCCGCGTTTACGCCGAGAAGGGCCGCAAGCGGCTCGAGGCGCGGCTTGCCAAGGAACGGGCTTCGCAGCAGGGCGGGCAAGCTTCGCCTTGAATCAGGGAGTTGACACTCAAATGAGAATTATTATCATCTGACGGTCACCCACCCACGCGGAGCATTCCGATGACCATGACGGTACTGCCACTCGCTCAGGGCGCCGAAGCGCTGGCCCGCCCGTTCCGCCTGCTGAGCCTCAAGACGCCCACGGCGCCGGCCCGTCACATTTCCAGCCAATCGCTGCTGCAGGGCGAGCGTGAACTGGTGATCCAGCATCAGGGCAACGAGTACCACCTGCGTCTGACCCGCAACGACAAGCTGATCCTGACCAAATAGCACCGTCCCTCGAGGAACGCTTCACGGGCAGGGATGCCCATCCTCGATCCGGCCCGTTGGCCGGATCGCCCCAACGCCTATCGCCACGCTGTTCCACGGAACGCCAGCCGGGTCGCCTCCCACCAAGGAGAATGATGATGTTCGGCTGGCTCGCGCATGTCTTACCCGCAGATCGCCCACCCGCTGATGCGACAACCTGGTCCATCAGCCGTTGTTCGGTGTCGATGCCCGGCCCCGAACTGGCGGCGCGCCTGCCCACGCTGGGCAGCGTGCTGTACCTGCCCACGCACCACGCCGCGCATGCCAAATGGCCGCTGCCTCCCGGCTGGCTGGTGGCGCGGCGCGAACTGGTGCCCTTGATGCACGTCGATGAGCTGATCGTGTCCAGCATGATTGGCGCGGATGGACCGCGTGAATGGATCGACGCCGTGGATGCGAGCGGGCGCTTCTGCGCACGACTGCATCTGCTGCCCGATACCGACTACCTCGCATGGGAGTCGTTGCTCACTCGGAGCAGGGTGTTGCCGTCAACACCGTTGTCTCCGCATGAGGTGATCTGCCGTGCGGCCAGTGCCGAACTGGTGAGTTTCCGGGTACGCCGACTGGGGGCACTCAACATGCTCGAAGCTCTGCCGCTGGGTCAGCTGTCGGCGCTGGGGTGCGGCATTGCGCGCGAGGTCGCCCGTGCGGCGGCGGTGGAACTGGAGCCTGCGCTGGGCTGAGTAGTCCGCGGACGCTTGTCCGCCTGTCCGTGCCGGTGTCCGCGGACAACTGTCCGAACCTTTGGCAACATCGTAACTGTATGAAAGCAAGACATTAAATCATCGAATTGCGGTTGGCACGCCGCTTGCTGAGTAAGGTCCAGGGGCCGCATTGTCCGCGGCCAGGGACATATCGATGATTCGTGACACCTCCGCTCAAGACCGCCTGGTCGAGGTCAAACCCAATCGCAAGCGCCGCATGCTGTGGATCGGCAGTGGCATTGCCGTGCTCGCGCTGCTGGCGGTGTTTGGCCCGCGCATTGGTCGGCTGTTCTCGGCCGATGCTTCAGTGAGCGGCTCGCGTCTTGCCTTCGCTACCGTGCAGCGCGGTCCGTTCGTGCGCGACATCGCTGCCGAGGGCAAGGTGGTGGCGGCCGTCAGCCCCACGCTCTACGCGACCTACGGTGGCGCTGTGACGCTGAAGGTGCACGCAGGCGATGCCGTGAAGAAGGGCCAGATGTTGGCCGTGGTCGACAGCCCTGAACTTGCCAACAAGCTGGCGCAGGAGCAGAGCGCCGCCGATGCGATGGAAGTGGATTACCTGCGCGCGCAGATCGATGCCCGCAAAAAGCGCGGCGAACTGCAGAAGGCCTACGACAACGCGCAGATCGAGCAGGAAGGCGCACAGCGCGACCTCGCTCGCTACCAGAAGGCGTTTACCCAGGGCGCCGTGCCGAGCATGAATGTGGACAAGGCCAAGGACGAGCTGGAAAAGGCCAAGATCACGATGACTCATGCCAAGGCCGACCTGGGCACCGACAACGACAGCCTCGACTTCGACATCAAGTCCAAGAAGCTTGCGCATGATCGCCAGCTGCTGTTGGTGAAAGATCTGCAGCGCCAGGTGGATGATCTCAACGTGAAGTCGCCGGTGGACGGCCAGGTCGGTCAGCTGTTCATCGCCGAGCGTGCCACCGTGGCCAAGGACGCCCAGCTGCTCAGCGTCATCGATCTCTCGGCGCTGGAAGTGGAAATGAAGGTGCCGGAGAGCTTCGCGCGTGACCTTGGCATTGGCATGGGCGGCGAGATCAGCGGCAACGGCAGCATCTGGAAGGGTCTGGTCAGCGCCATTTCGCCTGAAGTGGTGAATGGCGAAGTGGCCGCGCGCCTGCGCTTTGACGGCGCCACGCCCAAGCAGCTGCGCCAGAACCAGCGCCTGTCCGTGCGCATCCTGCTCGACAAGCGCGACAACGTGCTCACGGTGCAGCGTGGCTCGTTCGTCGACGAATCCGGCGGCAGCTATGCCTACATCGTGCGCGATGGCGTCGCCGAGAAGCACCCCATCCGCGTCGGCGCCAGCAGCATCGACAAGGTGGAGATCCTCGATGGCCTGAAGGAAGGCGACAACATCGTGATCTCCGGTACCGACAGCTTCAAGGGCGCCCAGCGCGTCGCCATCAGCAACTAACCACCTCCACTGAAGGACAAAACCATGCTCAAGATGACTCATCTGTCCAAGGTCTACCGCACTGAAGTGGTGGAGACCTACGCGCTGCGCGATTTCAACATCAACGTGAACGAAGGCGAGTTCGTTGCCGTGACCGGTCCATCCGGTTCGGGCAAGACCACCTTCCTCACCATTGCCGGTTTGCTGGAAACCTTCACCGGCGGCCAGTACCACCTTGATGGCGTCGAGGTGAGCAACCTCAACGACAACGAGCGTTCGCGCATCCGCAACGAGAAGATCGGTTTCATCTTCCAGGCGTTCAACCTCATTCCCGACCTCAACGTGTTCGACAACGTCGAAGTGCCGCTGCGCTATCGCGGCATGAAGGCGGCCGAACGCAAGCAGCGCATCATGGATTCGCTCGAGCGCGTGGGCCTGGCTTCGCGTGCCAAGCACTATCCGGCCGAACTCTCCGGCGGTCAGCAGCAGCGTGTGGCCATTGCCCGCGCACTGGCCGGCTCGCCGCGCCTGCTGCTGGCGGACGAACCCACCGGCAACCTGGATACGCAGATGGCGCGTGGCGTGATGGAGCTGCTGGAAGAAATCCATCGCGAAGGCGCCACCATCGTGATGGTGACGCACGATCCGGAGCTCGCCGCGCGTGCGCAGCGCAACGTGCACATCATCGACGGTCAGGTGGTGGATCTGGCGGAAGATCCGCGTTTCCACCAGGCAGTGCACGCGGCGCGCGCCAACTCGCCAGCCTGATCCAAAGCACCAGGAACCTCCCGTGCAGCGGGAGGTCGCCATCGCCCCAGAGCGGATGACCATGTTTGCCTATTACCTCCAGCTTGGCCTGCGCAGTTTGCTCAAAAATCCGTTGCTGACCGCGCTGATGGTGATGGCGATCGGTTTCGGCGTGGCCGCATCGATGACCACCTATTCGGTGTTCCGCGCCACGTCGAACAATCCCATTCCGCAAAAGTCCTCGCAGCTCTACGTGCCGCAGATCGACAACTGGGGCCCGGAAGATGCTGCCGAGAACAAGGGCGAGCCGCCGGGTGCGATGAGCTATACCGACGCCACCGGCCTGATGCGCGAGAAGCGCGCCAAGCGTCAGACCGCGCTGTATCCGGCGGCCATCTCCATCATTCCGGAAGACGCTGGCATGCTGCCGTTCCGCGAGAACAGCTACGCCGTGTATGCGGATGCGTTCCCGATGTTCGACATCCCGTTCCTCTACGGCGGCGGCTGGGCGGCAAGTGACGACGACGCACACGCTGCTGTCGCGGTCATTGGCCGCACGCTCAACGACAAGCTGTTCCACGGCGCCAACAGCGTCGGCCGCGAGATCAACCTCAACGGCCGCAGCTATCGCATCACCGGCGTGATGGATACCTGGCATCCCGAGCCGCTGTTCTTCGACCCGGTGAACACCAACGGCTTTGACGATCCGACCGAAGTGTTCCTGCCGTTTACCCGCGCGGTGGAACTGAAGATCGCCACCAACGGCAACAACAACTGCAACAAGGATGCGGGTAAAGGCTGGGACGCCTGGCTGCATTCCGAATGCGTGTGGACCGGCTTCTGGGTCGAGTTGCCCAGCACGGCCGATGCCGACGCGTACAGGCAATACCTCAAGGGATACTCGGCCGAGCAGCAGCGCGCCGGTCGCTTCCATTGGGCACCCAATACGCGCCTGCGCAACGTCACCGAGTGGCTGGATTACCAGAAGGTGGTGCCGCAGGAAGCCAAGGTATCGCTGCTGGTGTCGCTCGGCTTCCTGCTGATCTGCCTGGTCAACACCATCGGCTTGTTGCTGGCCAAGTTCCTGAAGCGCGCCCCGGAGATCGGCGTGCGCCGCGCACTCGGTGCATCGCGCAAGGAAATCTACGCGCAGTTCCTGATCGAAGCGGGCGCGATTGGTCTGGCAGGTGGTGCGCTTGGCCTGCTGCTGACTGGCGTGGGCGTGCTGGGCGTGTCGCTGGTGTTCGAACCGGACATCGCCAAGCTGGCTCGGCTGGATCTGTCGCTGATGGCGCTGACCCTGCTCGTCGCCGTGCTGGCCACCGTGCTGGCAGCGTTCTATCCCACATGGCGGGCCGCGCAGGTTCAGCCTGCCTGGCAGCTGAAATCCAACTGAGGCGACGACCATGCTGCATATCAAGCCCATTCTCGCCGCGCTCAAGCGACACAAGGCCGGCACCATCCTCATCGCCATGCAGATCGCGCTGACGTTGGCGATCGTATGCAACGCGCTGTTCATCATCCAGCAGCGCATCGATCGCATCTCGCGCCCCTCTGGCCTGATCGAAAGCAATCTGATGGCGATCCAGACCCGCTGGGTCGGCATCGAGGACAGCAAGACCGGTCCGCTGACACGCGCCGACGTGCAGGCATTGCGTCAGCTGCCTGGCGTGGAGGACGCGGTGTCGACCAACTCCTATCCGCTGCGTGGCGGCGGCTGGTCGACCGGTGTACGCCTGAATGCCGAGGACAAGAAGCCCAAGGGACACACCACGCTCTACTTCGTTGACGAACATGCGCTGGCCACGTTGGGAGCGAAGTTGATCGCGGGGCGTAATTTCCGTTCTGACGAGGTCAGCGAGTCCGATCCGCAGGCCGTCGGTGATCCGCCGGCCGTCATCATCACCAAGGCGCTGGCCGAAAAGATGTATCCGGACAGCTCGGCGCTCGGCAAGCAGATCTACCTTGGCGACACCAAGAAGCCGAGCACGGTCGTCGGCATCATCGAGCGACTGATGGTGCCGTGGAACGGCACGTGGGCCGACACCTTCTACGAGAATGCCGTGCTCGAGCCGTTCCAGCTCACTGGCAGCTTTACCAACTACCTGATCCGCAGCAAGCCGGGGCAGCTGGACGCCGTGATGAAATCCGCGCCAGCGCTGCTGGTGAAGCTCAACCGCATGCGCGTGATTCCCACCGAGACTGGCGTGCGCACCTTCGCCGCTGTGCGTGAGCGTGCGTACAAGGGCGACCGCGGTATGGCGATTCTGATGGGTGTGGTGTGCCTGGTGCTGCTGGCGATCACCGCAGCGGGCATCGTCGGCCTCACCAGCTTCTGGGTAGGCCAGCGCCGCAAGCAGATTGGCGTGCGACGTGCGCTGGGCGCCACGCAGCGCGACATTCTCAGCTACTTCCTCACCGAGAACCTGCTCATTGGCATTGCCGGTGTGGTCATCGGTGCTCTGCTGGCCGTGGGCATGAACCTGTGGCTGGTGACGCAGTTCGAGATGGCGAGGCTTTCGCTGGTCTATGTGCTGGCGGGTGTCGTTGCGCTGCTTTTGCTGGGGCAGGGCGCCGTGCTGGCGCCGGCGATGCGTGCTTCGCGCGTGCCGCCGGTTGAGGCAACGCGGTCGGTGTAAGGCGCGGTCGATGAGGTGGCGCATGGAAGTCTTGGCACGAGTGAAGTCCTTGAGCGGAATGAGGTGTTCATGAGCGGCATGTTTGTCCACAACCTTCGACTTGGTGCAGCCAGCCTGCGGCGCAATCCGCTGCTGACGGCGCTGATGGTCATGTCGATCGGTTTTGGCGTGGCGGCGTCGATGGTGACGTATGCGGTGTTCCGGGCGGTGTCGGGCGATCCGATTCCACAAAAGTCCTCGCAACTGTTCACGCCGCAGATCGACAACCGTGGTCCGCAATACAACCGTCATGGCGAGCCGCCTTCCGCGCTCAACTACACGGATGCGATGGCGTTGATGCGTGCGCACAAGGCTGCCCGGCAGACGCTGCTGTTTCCGGTGGGCCTGTCGGTGATTCCCGATGACTCGCACCGGATGCCCTTCAAGGCCATCGGCTATGCAGCTTATGGCGATTTCTTCCCGATGTTCGACGTGCCGTTCCAGTACGGCTCGGGATGGAGCTCGGAGCAGGATGAGTCACGCGATTCGGTGGTAGTGATCAGTCGCGCTCTCAATCAGAAACTGTTCGGCGGCAAGAACAGCGTCGGGCGGGAAATTACGCTCGATGACCGGCATTACCGCATCGTCGGCGTGACCGAAAACTGGGACCCCAAGCCGCGTTTCTTCGACCTGTTCAGCGGCAATGCCTACGCCGATCCGTCGCAAATCTATATCCCGTTCACGCTCGCGATCGATCAGCGGATCGATACCTATGGCACCAACAATTGCGGTAGCGATGGCAAGCGCGGCGACAACTGGGACAGCTGGCTGCGCGGCGAGTGCGTATGGATCAACCCATGGGTGGAACTGACTACTGCCGACCAGGTGCAGGCTTATCGGCAGTTCCTAGACGGATACGCACAAGAACAACGCCGAGCCGGACGCTTCAACTGGGCGCCGAACAACCGTTTGCGCGATGTGCATCAATGGATGGACTACCTGCACGCGGTGCCGCCTGAAAGCCGCATCTCGCTGTCGCTGGCGCTCGGCTTCCTGGTGATCTGTCTGGTCAACACGATCGGGCTGCTGTTGGCCAAGTTCATGCGCCGCGCGCCGGAGATCGGCGTGCGCCGCGCACTGGGTGCCTCGCGCGGCGATATCTATCGCCAGTTCCTTGCCGAGGCCAGCATGGTGGGTCTGGCCGGTGGCGTGCTGGGTTTGGTCCTTACAGGATTGGGCATGCTCGGCATTGGTCTGGTGTTCGAGCCGCAGATCGCGCGATTGGCGCATCTGGATGTTTCGCTGGTGCTGCTGACCCTGCTGGTGGCGATCGCCGCCACGGTGCTGGCGGCGTTTTATCCCACCTGGCGGGCGGCGCAAGTGCAGCCAGCCTGGCAGCTGAAATCCAACTGAGGCGAGGAGCGAACCGTGCAGATCAAGCCGATTCTTTCCGCGCTGCGCCGACACAAGGCGGGCACCTTCCTGATCGCGATGCAGATCGCGCTGACGCTCGCGATTGTCTGCAATGCGCTATTCATCATCCAGCAGCGCGTGTCGCACCTGTCCGAGCCAAGTGGCATCGACGAGCCCAACATCTTCACGATCCAGAACGAATGGGTGGGCAAGACCAACCCCGAACAGGTCGACGCCAGGATGCGAGAGGACCTGCAGGTGCTGCGCGAGCTGCCCGGTGTGCAGGACGTAACACCGAGCAATTCCTATCCGTTGCGCGGTGCTGGTTGGGACGACAGCGTCAAGCTCAAGCCCGACCAGCTGCAGGACACCTCGGGTGCGACGTTCTATTTCGCCGACGAGCATTTCATCGACACGCTGGGCCTGAAATTGATTGCCGGCCGTAATTTCCGTGCGGAGGAAATCAGCAGCATGGACATGCGTTTCACGCTTGCGCCACACGTCGTCATTGTGACGAAAACACTGGCAGACAAACTGTTTCCGGCTGGCGATGCCGTCGGCAAGACCATCTATCTGATTGGCGGGCCGACCACCATTGTCGGCGTGGTCGAGCTGCTGCAGGCGCAGAGCGTCGAGCGTTGGGCTTCGGAATTTGCCTATCGGTCGGTGATCGTGCCTGAGCGCCTGGCCGTGTCGTTGGGTGCGTTCTACATCGTGCGCGCGCGGCCGGGACAGCTGGAAGCCACCATGCGTGCGGCACCCAAGGCATTGTTCGAGCACAACCCGCGTCGCGTCATCAATGATGAGAATGGTGTGCTGAGTTTCAGCGAAGTGCGTTCGCGTGCCTACGAACGCGATCGCGGCATGGCGCTCCTGATGGGTGTGATCTGCGTAGTGCTGTTGGCCATTACCGCGGCGGGCATCGTGGGCCTCACCAGTTTCTGGGTGGGCCAGCGTCGCAAGCAGATCGGCGTGCGTCGTGCGCTGGGTGCCACGCGGCAGGACATCCTGCATTACTTCATGACCGAGAACCTGCTGATCAGTTGCGGCGGCGTGTTGTTCGGCGCGCTGCTCGCGGTGGCGATCAACCTGTGGTTGGTCACGCGTTTCGAGATGCATCGGCTGTCGTTGGCGTATCTGCTGGCTGGCGTAGTGATCCTGTTGTTGCTTGGGCAGGGTGCAGTACTGGCACCGGCGATGCGCGCTTCGCGCGTGCCGCCGGTAGAAGCTACGCGGTCGGTGTGACCGCGCGGTTGGCAAGGGACGGAGGGGAAAACCATGTTCAGCTATTACCTTGATCTGGCGCTGCGCAGCCTGAGGCGCAACAGGACACTCACCGCGCTGATGGTGCTGGCCATCGCGCTGGGTATCGGCGCCAGCATGACCACACTGACCGTGTTGCATGTGCTGTCAGGTGACCCTCTGCCGGGAACGAGCGGTACGCTGTTCTATCCGCAGCTGGATCCACGGGATATGGACGGCTATGAGCCTGCCAAGCCGCCGCCGGAACAGGTGAGCTGGATCGACGGCATGAATCTGTTGCGCGCCAAGCGAGCAGATCGGCAAGCACTCATGACGGGCGGCGCGGTGGCGGTGCAGCCCGCGCAGTCGAGCCTGGATCCGTTCTACAGCGACGCGCGCTATACAACCAGCGACTTCTTCGCGATGTTCCAGGTGCCGTTCCTGTATGGGCGCGGCTGGAACGAAGCGGACGACAACAGCAAGTCGCGCGTCGTGGTGATCTCGCGCACGCTCAACGACAAGCTATTTGGCGGCAAAGACAGCACCGGCCAGACGCTGCGCATGAAGGACACGGCCTTTCGCATCGTGGGTGTGCTCGGCAGCTGGCGCCCGAATCCCCATTTCTACGACTTGAACATGGGCAACTATTCGGCGTCTGAAGATGTCTTCGTGCCGTTGAGCACATCGCGCGACATCCACTTCGAGCACAACGGGTCCACCGATTGCTGGGGTACCGGTGGCGGTTCCGAAGAGCATGCCGAGACACAACCCTGCGTCTGGCTGCAGTTCTGGGTGCAACTGGACAGCACGACCAAGGTGGCCGCGTACAAGGAATACCTGACCCACTACGCGCAAGATCAGAAGGCGTTGGGTCGCTTCGAGCGTCCGGTCAACGTGCGCCTGCCGGGGCTGATGGAGTGGTTGGACATCAACAAGGTGGTGCCGGGCGACGTGAAGCTGCAGACCTGGCTGGCGTTCGGGTTCCTGCTGGTATGCCTGGTCAATACGGTGGGCCTGATGTTGGCCAAATTCCTGCGCCGCTCGGGTGAGCTGGGTGTGCGCCGCGCGCTGGGCGCTTCCAAGCGCGAGGTGTTTGCGCAGCTGCTAGTCGAGTCTGGTGTGATCGGTCTGGCGGGAGGCTTGGGTGGCCTGTTGCTGGCATTCGTCGGACTGTGGCTGGTGCGACACCAGCCATCTGACTATGCCGCATTGGCGCATCTGGATACGTCGATGCTGCTGATCACTTTCCTCCTGGCGGTGGGTTCGACTTTGCTGGCGGGTTTGCTACCCGCCTGGCGTGCCTGCCAGATCACTCCCGCGCTCCAACTGAAAAGCCAGTAAGGACGACGCCATGGATATCCTTCCCATTCTTTCCACCCTGCGCCGCCACAAGATCACCGCTTTCCTGGTGATCATCGAGATCGCGCTGACCTGCGCCATCGTGTGCAACGCGGTGTTCATCATCAGTCAGCGCCTCGACCGCATGAGCATGCAGAGCGGCGTGGACGAGCACCGGCTGGTGCACATCGCGCTGGCGAACATCGGTGCCACCAATGACCAAAAGGCGCGTGCGCTGGAAGACCTGGCCGCGCTGCGACAGATTCCCGGCGTCTCGGATGTGGCTTCGGTCAATCAGGTGCCGTTCGGCCGGTCGTCGTCCAATGGCGGCATCAAGCTTGATCCCAAGCAGCGGCTTTCCACGCTCAACGCCACCATGTATTCCGGCGAGAACATCGTTCAGGCGATGGGGGCGCAGCTGATTGCCGGTCGCGATCTGAAGTCGGACGAGTACATGGACTTCGACGATGTAGTGAAAGCCGCCGAGACCAAGGACGCCAAGTCGATTCCCCATGTCATCCTGATCACGCAGAAGATGGCCGACCGCCTGTGGCCGGGTCAGCAGGCGCTTGGCAAGCAGGTTTATCTTTCCGACTTTCCGCTGACTATCGTGGGCGTGGTCAAGGAGCTGGTTCGGCCGTCCATCTGGGACGACTCGGCCGCGAGCTACAGCATGATTCTGCCCATGCGCATCTCCAATGGTGAGTTCGTGATACGCACGGCATCGCCGCAGGATCGCGAACGCGTGCTGGCGGCTGCTTTGGCGAAGCTCAAGGAAATCAACCCGCATCGCGTCGTGCTCAAGAAGCATGTCTTTGACGATATGCGCTACGAGTTCTTCCAGAACGACCGTGCCATGGCCAGCCTGCTGGTGGGTGTGTGCATCGCCTTGCTGGTGGTGACTGCGCTGGGCATTGTGGGCCTGGGCAGCTTCTGGGTGGCGCAGCGGCGTCGGCAGATTGGCGTGCGCCGCGCGCTGGGAGCTACGCGTCGCAACATCTTGCATTACTTCCAGACCGAGAACTTCCTGCTCGCCACCATCGGCATCGTCCTCGGCATGGTGCTGGCCTATGGCATCAACCTGATGCTGATGGTGCATTACGAGCTGCCTCGGTTGCCGGCCGTCTACTTCCCGGTTGGCGCATTGCTGCTATGGACGATCGGCCAGTTGGCGGTGCTCGGCCCGGCCATGCGCGCGGCAGCGGTGCCCCCAGTGGTGGCGACACGATCGGTCTAGCTGAATGCCGGGACATGCGGTTCGGCACGGGCGCAAAGCCGCGCACCGTGCAGAATAGGCACATCTCAACCCGAGGGAAGTACCCATGAAGATCGGTCCGCGTATGGTATTGGCGGGTTTGTTGATGTCGACTGTGAGTATGGCCGCTGTGCATGCGGCCACGCCGCAATCCGCACAGGCGGACGTCTCCACGCGTGTAAAGTCGCTCAACGACCTGCTCGCCGAGCAATGGCAGCACACGCTGGAAACCGCGCCCGAGTTCGCCACGATTCTCGGCGATCTGCGCTACAACGACCGCTGGAGTGACGCCTCGCTGGCCAAGGCAGAGTCCGAATACGCCAAGAACAAGGAATTCCTCAAGCGCTTCGAAGCCATCGACACCGCCGGCTTTTCCGATGAGGACAAGCTCAACCAGCAGTTGATGGTTCGCCAGTTGCGTGACGCCATCAAGCAGCACGATCTGAAGATCGATGAGATGCCGCTGGAGCAGATGAGTGGCGTGCATTTGCGACTGGCTGGCTTCGTCAGCTCCGTCCCGTTCGAAAACACCAAGGAATACGACGATTATCTGGCGCGACTGAAGGCGGTGCCGAAGCTGCTCGACCAAGTGACGGCGTTGGCGCAGCAGGGCATGAAGGACGGCATGATGCCGCCCAAGTACCTGCTGGAAAAAGTCGTCACGCAGATCGACAGCATCTCCAAGCCGGCAGGCATGGATAGCGCGTTCGCCGAGCCGCTCAAACACTTCCCCAAGACGGTTTCCGCGGCCGACCAGAAGCGCTTGCACGACCAGATCCTTGCCGCGATCGACCAGCAGGTGCGCCCGGCGTATCAAAAGCTTGGCCAGTTCGTGGCGAAGGATTATGCGCCGCACGGCCGTACCGAGCCTGGCGTATGGCAGCTGCCCAACGGCGAAGCGATCTACCGCTTCCAGGCGGAGCAGATGACCACCACCAAGGAGAGCCCGGAGCGCATCCACGAGATCGGCTTGTCCGAAGTGAAGCGCATCGAGGGCGAGATGACCGCGATCGCCAAGTCGCAGGGCTTCAAGGATCTGGCCAGCTTCCGTGAATCGCTGAAGACCAACCCGAAGACGCACGCCACCTCGCGCGACGACATTCTCAACCGTTACCGCACCTACATTGCCGGCATGCAGCCGGAGCTGCCCAAGCTGTTTGGCCTGCTGCCCAAGACCAAGGTGGAAGTAGTGGCGGTGGAAGCGTTCCGCGAAAAGGAAGCGGCCGCCGCTGAATACCAGCAAGGCACGCCGGATGGTTCGCGGCCGGGCAAGGTGTTTGTCAACACCAGTGACTTCGCCAACCGCAGCGTGCTGAGCATCGAGTCCACTGCCTATCACGAAGGCGTTCCCGGTCATCACATGCAGATCGCCATCGCGCAGACGCTGCCGGGCTTGCCGCCGTTCCGCCAGCAGGCCGGCTACAACGCCTATATCGAAGGCTGGGCGCTGTATGCCGAGCGCCTGGGCAAGGATATCGGCTTCTACAAGGACCCGCTGTCCGACTACGGCCGCCTCGCCGACGAGCTGCTTCGCGCGGACCGCCTCGTGCTCGACACGGGTGTTCACTACAAGCACTGGACGCGCCAGCAGATGGTGGACTTCTTCCACGCCCATTCCAGCGAGGACGAGCCGGACGTTCAGGCCGAAACCGACCGCTACATCACGTGGCCGGGTCAGGCGCTGGCGTACAAGATGGGCCAGCTGAAGATCCTGGAGCTTCGTGAGCGCGCGAAGAAGGAGCTGGGCGACAAGTTCGACATCCGCGCCTTCCACGACGAAATCCTCGGCGGCGGCGCGTTGCCCCTGGATGTGCTGGAGGCCCGCACGGACGCATGGATTGCTGCGGTGAAGGCAGGCAAGGCGCCGGCTCACCCAGCGAAGGGCTGAGGTTAACGAGGCATCCTCTCCCCTCCGGGGAGAGGATTGAGGTGAGGGGCGGGCTTGCGATGGGGCCACAGCCAGAGCAAGCCCTGATCCGACGCTGTCGCAAGGCGGCGCCCTCACCCAACCCCTCTCCTCGGAGGGAGAGAAGCATCGCGTCGCACCCGACCCGCGACGAATCCTGCCGAAGATGGCAACCTTTTGGCGTGGAGATGCATCCACGTCTACATGTGCAAGCGACGAATGCGAACCGTACTGATCATCGATGACAACCCGGCCGTGGGTGAGGCGCTCTCTTTGGCGCTGTCCCTTCACGAAATCCGCCCGCTCATCGCGCTGACGCCTGAGGATGGCCTGGCGCAGCTGGAACGCGAGCGGATCGACGTGGTGATTCAGGACATGAATTTCACGGCGGATACCACCTCGGGCGAGGAGGGCATTGCGCTGTTCCGTGCCATCCGCCAGCGCCATGCCGACCTGCCAGTGATCCTGCTCACCGCGTGGACGCATCTGGAAACGGCGGTGGAACTGGTCAAGGCCGGCGCCGCCGATTATCTCGCCAAGCCGTGGGACGACGCCAAGCTGCTGGCCACGGTGGAAAACCTGCTGGAGCTTTCCGAGTCCACTCGCGAAGTGGCGCGTACGCGCAACGAGCGCCGCAAGCGCCGCGAGGACCTGCAGCGTCGCTACGACCTCGACGGCCTGGTATTTGCCTCGGAGGCGATGGCGCGCACGCTGGACCTGGCCTGCCAGGTGGCGCGCTCAGACGTGCCCGTGCTCATTACTGGCCCCAACGGCGCCGGCAAGGAGCGCATTGCCGCGATCGTGCACGCCAACTCGGCGGCCAAGCGCGGTTCGTTTATTGCCGTCAACTGTGGTGCGTTGCCCGGCGAACTGATCGAGGCCGAATTGTTCGGCGCGGAGGCCGGCGCCTATACCGGCGCAAACAAGGCGCGCGAAGGCCGTTTCGAGATGGCCGATGGCGGCACGCTGTTCCTCGACGAAATCGGCAATCTGTCGCTATCGGGTCAGGTGAAGCTGTTGCGCGTGCTGGAAACCGGTCAATTCGAGCGCCTCGGTTCGGGCCGCGCGCGGCATGTGAAGGTGCGTGTGCTCAGCGCCACCAATGCCGACCTCAAGACGATGATCCGCGCCGGCACGTTCCGCGAGGATCTTTACTATCGCCTCAACGTGATTGAAGTGAACCTGCCGCCGCTTTCCGAGCGAATCGACGACATCCTGCCGCTGGCCGAGCACTTTCTCGGTGGTCGTGCCGAGCTGGGTGACGCCGCGCGCGAATCGCTGTTGAGTTATCCGTGGCCGGGTAACGTGCGCGAACTGAAGAACGCGATCGAACGCGCCTCACTGCTGGCCAGCGATGGCCGCATCACGCCCGAGCAACTCAACCTGCCGCAAGTGGCACCGTCGGGCGTACGCAATCTGGATGAACCCAGTCGCGAAACGGTGGAAGCGGCGCTCGACAAGGCGGGTGGCGTGGTCAGTCGGGCCGCTCAGGCATTGGGTCTGTCCCGTCAGGCGCTGTACCGCCGCATGGAGCGCTACGGCCTCGCCCAGGCCTGACAGCTCTCGTACCCCCTGTGTGTGCGCCGTCGCGGCCTCATCGCTCCGCGGGCTCTTCACGCACGGGGTGCACTCGTGTCAGTGCTCCCTACCAATAGTCATGATTGCCGCCGTGCCGAAGGACGAGGATGATGTTGGCTGTGCCGATGGAATCCGTCATGCGCTATCGCCACCTGCTGCTCGTGACCACCCTGCTGTGCGCCAGTGCGGCAGCACAGAGCGTTGCGCCGCCTCCCACCGCACAGCCGAGCGATCGCTGGAGCCCGCCGCAGCCAGCACCTGCCGCGACCAGCGGCGGCGCTTATCGCGATGCCTTGAGCACGGCGGCCAGCGAGGCTCAGCACTTCAACTTCAGCGACCAGCCCGAAAAGGACAAGGCTCCGCCGGACCAGTCGCCGATTCGCGTCATCATCAACAATGGCCATGGCCCTCACGTCAATTGCGTACCGATGGGAGCCGGTGCGTGTCATTGATGCCCCATGCGATAAAGGGAATTCATTGATGCTGCGCGGCCGGATTTCGCTTGAGTCGCGCATGGTCGTGTTGCTGGTTCTGGCCGGGCTATCGGGCGCGCTGATCTATGCCGGCGTCACCCAGTGGCCGCTGCCGCAGTTGCTGGTATGGATGCGCCATGACCTGGGCATTGACCTGGGCGCGCCCGCTCACTTCGATTTCTATGGCGGACTGATCGTCTCGCTGGCGTTGCTGTTGCCGCTCGCGCTGTGGCTGGGGCATCGCGTGATGTCGCCCATTACCCGGCTGTTGCGTGCACTGGAAGGTGCCGTGGCGAGCTACCGCGACGGCGACTTCAGTTTCTCCATCGCCGCAACGCGTCGCGACGAGCTCGGCGAGTTGATCCGCATGCACAACACGCTGGGACAGACGTTGCGCGAACAGCGCCAGAATCTCGCACAACGCGAGTTGCTGCTCGACACCGTGGTGCAGAACACGCCGGTGGCGCTGGTGCTCACCGACGCCATTGGACGCGTGACCTACGCCAACATCGCCGCGCGGCACCTGTTCAACGAAGGGCGAACGCTGCACGGGCTGGACTTCATCGAGTTGCTCAGCGGGAGTCCTGAGGCGTTGCGCCGTGCGGTGGAGGGTGGCGAGGACGCCTTGCTCACAGTGGAGATGGATGGTGGTGAGGAAACCTTCCATCTTTCACAGCGCAGCTTCCGCCTGCAGGGACGCCCGCATCGCCTGCAGTTGTTCCGACGCATGACGCGCGAGTTGTCGCGGCAGGAAGTGGCGACGTGGAAGCGGGTGATTCGCGTGATCAGCCATGAACTCAACAACTCGCTGGCACCGATTTCCTCGCTGGCCCATTCGGGTGCGGAACTCGCGCGCCGCGGCGACACCACTCGGCTGCCTGGCGTGTTCGCCACCATTGGCGAGCGTGCCCGTCATCTGCATGGGTTCATTGCCGGCTACGCGAGCTTCGCCAAGCTGCCTGCGCCGCAACCGCTGGCAATTGCGTGGCAACCGTTCCTCGATGGTCTATCGCTGCATTGCAAGTTCCAGGTGCGCGGATCCATTCCCGAGCAACCGGGCTGGTTCGATGCCGGGCAGATCGAACAGGTACTGATCAACCTGATCAAGAACGCGCATGAGTCGGGCAGCGCCGATGACGAAGTCACACTGTCGCAGACGGTCATTGGCCGCGACCTGCGCATCGAGGTCGCCGATCATGGTCCAGGCATGAGCGAAACGGTGCTGGCACAGGCGTTGTTGCCGTTCTATTCGACCAAGCGCTCGGGTACCGGTCTCGGCCTGGCGCTGGCGCGAGAGATCGTGGAAGCCCATGGCGGGCGCATTGCCCTGGCCAATCGCGAAGAGGGCGGCCTGCGGGTCAGCCTTCTGCTGCCGCTGGGGCCGAAGTAGGCCGTTATCCGGGGGCGGTTGCGCTCGCCTATACTCGCTGCATCTTTCATGGATGTGGGGATTAGGCAATGGGACAGCTGTTTGCTTTGGTAGTAGTGATTGTCGTGGTGATCGTACTGGCCAAGCTGGTGCGCATCGTGCCGCAGGGCTACGAATGGACGGTGGAGCGTTTCGGAAAATACACGCGCACGCTCAGCCCTGGCCTGCATTTCCTTGTGCCCTTCATCTACAGCGTCGGGCGCCGGATCAACATGATGGAGCAGGTGCTGGAAGTCCCTTCTCAGGACGTCATCACCAAGGACAACGCCGTGGTTCGCGTGGACGGTGTGGTGTTCTACCAGGTGCTCGATGCCTCCAAGGCCGCCTATGAAGTGTCCAACCTGGAACAGGCGGCACTGGCGCTGGTGATGACCAATATCCGCACCGTGCTCGGCTCGATGGATCTGGACGAATCGCTCAGCCAGCGCGATGCGATCAACGCCAAGCTGCTGAAGGTGGTCGACGAGGCCACTCATCCCTGGGGCGTCAAGGTCAATCGCATCGAGATCAAGGACATCGCGCCGCCGCGCGACCTGGTCGATTCGATGGCCCGCCAGATGAAGGCCGAGCGCGAAAAGCGCGCCAACATCCTCGACGCCGAAGGCTTCCGTCAGGCGGCCATCCTCAAGGCCGAAGGCGAGAAGCAATCAGTGATCCTCGCTGCCGAAGGCGAAAAGGAAGCCGCCTTCCGTGCCGCCGAAGCCCGTGAGCGTTCGGCCGAGGCCGAAGCGAAGGCCACCGCGATGGTGTCCGAGGCGATCGCCAACGGCAACGTCAACGCGCTCAACTACTTCGTCGCGACCAAATACGTGGAAGCGTTGAAGGAGATGGCCCACTCGCCCAACCAGAAGATGCTGCTGCTGCCGATGGAAGCCACCGGCATCCTCGGTTCGCTCGCCGGCATTGCCGAACTGGCCAAGGAATCGCTGGGCCAGCAGCAGAGCAGCACCGTCCGGCGTTCACCGCCGCCGGTGGGTTGAGCGAGGCGACGATGATGGAAGCGTTGGCCCTGCACTATTGGTGGTGGATTCTCGCGTTGGTGCTGATCGCTATAGAAGTGATCCTGCCTGGCTATTTCATGCTGTGGATCGGCATCGCTGCCGGTGTGACCGGTTTGGTGGTGCTGGTGGCGCCGGGGCTGTCGCTGCTGGGCCAGGCCTTGGTATTCGCTGCGCTGGCGTTCCTTTCCTGCGCAGCCTATTGGTACTGGCTGCGCCCACGACTGATGCGCGACGAGCCTGGCGACGCACGACTCAATCGCCGCGGCGAGCAGAAGATCGGTCAGCGCTACGTGCTTGCCGAACCCATCGTTAATGGCCGTGGCAAGGCCAAGGTGGGCGATGGCCTGTGGCTGGTCTGCGGGCCCGATCTGCCGATAGGCAGCATGGTCGAGGTAGTGGGGGTCGATGGAACGACGTTGCTGGTGAGGGCCGCGGAGTAGTGCGTTTCTTCACCCCAGGAACACATCTGCGGCACGAACTTGCTAGCCACCCTACACAGCGTTAGCGTGACCCCATGCGCATTGCCTATCGAGCCGAAACCCTGATTGACGCCCACCTGGTGAAGGACGCGCTGGAGCGTGCCGAGATTCCGGCGTTTGTTTCGGGCGAGTACCTCACCGGCGCAGTTGGGCAGTTGCCGGCGCTGGACTATGTGGCCGTGTTGGTTCCGGAGACGAGTCTCGCGGCGGCTGAGCAAGTGGTGCGCGAAGTGGAGCGTGACCTGGTCGAGGCGCGGCTGGCCATAAGCGACCTGGATGAGGATCCGGACGCACCGCAACCCGCTTTCTGCTGAGTTTTTTGCATGAACGACATTTCCGTCGGCGCGCGGCAGCGTGCCGATCTGGCATTGACGTTGCGCGGAGCCGTCCTGCGGGTGGGTGCGGGTGCCGTGATGCTTTCCACCACCAGCATCTTCGTGACGCTGGCTCAGGTGCCGCCAACCGTATCGGCGTTCTACCGCATGCTGTTCGGCGGAATCATGCTGCTGTCGTGGACGCTGCTGCGCGGCAACTGGCGGACGGTGACACGCCGCGATGCACTCTTGCTGGTGCTGCCGGCGGCAGGCTTCGCGGCGGACCTGATCCTGTGGCATCGGAGCATTTTGTGGATCGGTCCGGGCGTAGCGACGTTGCTCGCCAATGGCCAGGTGTTCCTGATGGCGATCGTGGGCTTTCTCTTCTATCGCGAATGGCTGGGACGCTGGTTCATTCCCGGCGTGTTGATGGCCATGGTGGGCCTATGGGTGCTCGTAGGGGCGAACTGGTCGTTGTTCGATGCGCAACATCGGCTGGGGGTGTGGTTCGGCTTGATCAGTGGCGTGGCCTATACGGTGTATCTGCTCAGCTTCCGGCGCGCACTGCAGGGGCAGACGCAGCTGTCGGCGTCGCAATTTCTGGGCCTGATGAGCCTGTTGTCGGCGGCGTTGCTCGGCGTTTGGGCGTGGGGCGAGGGCGAATCGTTCGCACTGGTCACGGCGCGTAGCTGGGCATCGCTGCTTTCGCTGGCCTTTGTAGGTCAGTTGCTGGCGTGGCTGCTGATGGTGCGCTCGATGCCGCTGCTGCCGGCCTCGCTGGTGGGCCTGCTGTTGTTGCTGCAACCAGCGCTCGCTTTTGTCATGGATGTTCTGCTGTTCCATCGACCGACCACGACGCAGGACTGGTTAGGTCTGGCGCTGGCGCTCGGCGGTATCCTGTTGGGCGCACAGCGCGCTCGTGCACCCATTTCGGAGTAATTCCTTGGACACCTCGCTGCAACAGATCCAGGCATTGATTCGCGCCGTACCGGATTTCCCGAAGCCCGGCGTGGTGTTCCGCGATATCACGCCGCTACTTGCCGATGCCGGTGGCTTCGCCCGTTGCATGGACGCACTGGCCGAACCCTGGCAGGGCAGTGGTGTGCAGGCCGTGTGCGGCATCGAATCGCGCGGCTTCATCTTCGGCGCCGCGCTGGCGCAGAAGCTGCACGCGGGCTTCGTGCCACTGCGCAAGCCCAACAAGCTGCCGCCCCCGGTGGTGGCGGTGGACTATGAGCTGGAATATGGAGTCGATCGCCTGGAGGCGCGTAACGATGCGCTGCGTCCGGGCGAAAGGGTATTGATCGTCGACGACGTGCTGGCTACGGGCGGCACGTTGGCGGCGGCGCGTGCCCTGGTGGAAAAGCTGGGCGCACAGCTGGTGGGTGCCAGCGTGGTGATCGAGCTGGCGGCGTTGCAAGGACGCGCTCGCTGGCGGGAAGGTGCGCCGTTGCAGTCGCTGCTGCGTTACTGATCGCGAGACTGTGGCGCTTCGTTGATTTGCCCGTGCACGGGCGCCACATAGTTCGTATCGCAGAGTGATGGAGGTCATGCCAATGCTGGGTATTGGTGCCTACAAGCAGCGGATCCCACAACGCGAGGATGCGTTGGCGGGTCGTGATCGGCAGATCGTGCCTTCCTCCGCGCATCACGTGCTGGGGACATCATTGCAGGCTCAAGCCTTTCCTCAAGCTGCCGTCCTGGTCGTGGGCATGGGCTGTTTCTGGGGTGCCGAGCGCAAGTTCTGGAACGTGCCAGGTGTGCTGACCACGGCGGTCGGTTACGCGGGCGGCTATACACCTAATCCGACTTATGGCGAAGTCTGTTCGGGCCAGACTGGCCATGCGGAAGTGGTGCGTGTGGTGTACGACCCTGCGAAGGTAAACGTCGATACGCTGTTGCGCGTGTTCTGGGAAAACCATGATCCGACACAGGGCATGCGCCAGGGCAACGATATGGGCACGCAGTACCGCTCTGCCGTCTATGTGAACGATGTAAAGGAACTCGCGGCGGTGGAAGCTTCCGCCAAGCGCTTCCAGCAGGAGCTGAGCCGCGCTGGCTACGGCCCGATCACCACGGACATCGCACTCGCCGGCCCGTTCTATTTCGCCGAGGACGAACACCAGCAATACCTGTCCAGGAACCCAGACGGTTATTGCGGCCTGGGTGGAACAGGTGTGAGCTGTCCTATCGGCGTGATGCAGGCGGTCTGAGCCGGCCTACGGCGTCGCGGGCCCGATGTCTTCAACGTAGACCAGCTCGCAGGCACCGTTGCCGGTGTCATCGCGTGTCATCGAGGTGCGCCAACGCCAGCCGTCTGGGCGGCTGGCATCGACCAGGAAACCTTCAAGATGCACGAGCTCGCCCGGACGCACGCGTTCGAGTTCGCGGCGCACGTGATCGTCGGCCGGGATCATGTGCATGTTCGCGCTGGACCTTTCGATCTCCCGGCGCGGAATCGGGAAGTCGTCGACGTGCCAGTGATAGAAGCGGTTTTCCTGGCTGATCTGGATAGTGGCCAATACCTGGCTATCTGACATGCGGCCCCAGCCAAGGGCGAGATCGACGGGCGCAAGCGCCGCCCCCGCGTCGAGGTGATAGTCCTCGCGTGAAAGTACCCGTGCCGTGAGTTGAAATTGCGCGCGCGTGACCAGCTTGGTGTCACCACGTTGCAGCGTCGTGCCGTCATCCAGATCGACCTGAGTGGGAGCATCCGACGCCAGCACGCCCGGCGGTGGCGCGAGAGGACGATGGCGCGCCCAATGGACGGCGCCAAGGCCGGCGATCAGCAAGAGCCCGATCAGAAGGAATCGCTGCATCGGTGCTCAGCGTCCCGTGTGCTTTGCTGGTTTGGTCTCTGCCAGGTTCGGGTGCAGAAGGTCCGGCGGCAAGCTGCGGATGACATCGGTGAAATGCTTGAGGAACGTGCCCATCGATGAGCTCTTTCGCCATACCAGCGCAATGCGACGGCTGGGTGGATGGCCCGCAAATTCCAGCAGGTGCACGTTGTCGGTGCGTGTCACCGGTGGCTTGATCGCCAGCGTCGGCAGCAAGGTGATGCCCACGTTCGCCGCCACCATCTGGCGCAGCGTTTCCAGGCTGGTGGCGCGGAAGCCCGAGCGTTCGCCAGCGCCGGCCAGCTGACACACTTCCAGCGCCTGGTCGCGCATGCAGTGGCCGTCTTCCAGCAACAGCAGGCTTTCGTTTTGCAGGTCGTCCAGCTTGAGGCGCTTGTTCTTGTGCGCGAGTGGATGCGCTTCAGGCACTGCCAGCACGAAGGGTTCTTCAAACAGAAATTCTGCGTGCAGGCTGTCCTCGTGCAGAGGCAGGGCGAGGATGCCTACGTCCAGCGAACCTTCGCGCAGCATGCGGATCACCTGCTCGGTTTTTTCTTCTACCAGCAGCAGTTCAAGGCGTGGAAAACGCTTGCGCACCATCGGCACCAGATGCGGCAACAAATAGGGGCCGAGCGTGGGGAAGATACCCAGCCGCAACGTGCCGGATTCCGGATCGCGCGTGCGCTGCGCGATGGCTTTGATCTCTTCGATCTCGGAGATCACGCCTCGCGCGCGGCGAGCGATTTCGCGACCGGTTTCAGTAAGCAGCACCTTGCGAGGCGTGCGCTCCACCAGCGCCACGCCCAGTTCCTCCTCCAGCTTCTTGATCTGGGTGGACAGCGTGGGCTGGCTCACGAAGCTCGCTTCGGCGGCGCGACCGAAATGTCGGTGCTCCGCCAGGGCGACGAGGTAGTGCAGGTCACGCAGGTTCATGGGGCGACATTCCGGATAGGCTGATAGCTCATGTCAATCATAATGGTGGTAATGATCGATTTGAACAATGCTTCTGCGGGCGATGATCTGCGGCAGATGTGCATCCGCATCAATCATTTGATGGGATAGCGAGCACGCTGCGCCACCGTGCTCCATGCCTTCTGGCACTGGGTCACTAGTCATGGCAACCCTAGCGTGGAGGTTTGTTCGTCCTAGGGGAGCTTTCACGCATGCGTCGTTTTATTCGTCCACTCGCACTTACCGCTCTCGCCGCCTGTTGCGGTGCCGCCCTGGCCGCGCCGGCCGCCGATGACCAGCCTCACGGCAAGCTGCCGGGCTGGGCGCAGCCGGAGTCCTATCAGCTCGACTTCAAGGTCGATCCGCGCCAGCAGGATTTCTCCGGCACCACCGTCATCAAGGTGAAGCTGACGGAAGCGTCGGATCACTTGTGGCTGCACGGCCGCGAGCTGAAGGTGGGCAAGGTCACCGTGACCGACGCCGCCGGCAAGAAGCACGCGAGCAAGTACGTGGACGTGGCGCCGCAGGAAGGCGTGGTGCGCATCGACTTTGGCGGCAAGCTCTCGCCACAGGAGCTGATCGTCGCCATCGAGTACAGCGCGCCGCTCAACAAGCAGCTGCAGGGCCTGTACAAGGTGAGTCACGAAGGCCAGCCGTATGCGATGACGCAGATGGAGCCGATCAGCGCGCGTTACGCGTTCCCCGGCTTCGACGAGCCCGGCATCAAGACGCCGTTCGATATCCGCCTGACCATTCCGACCGACGAAGTGGGCGTGGCCAACACCAAGCAGGTGAAGGAAGAAGCTGCCGGCAAGGGCTGGAAGACCCTGACCTTTTCCACCACCAAGCCGCTGCCGACGTATCTGGTCGCGTTCGGCGTGGGTCCGTGGGACGTGGTGAAGGGGCCGGACATTTCGCCGACCCAGTATCGCGATCAGGTGCTCGAACTGCGCGGCGTTGCCGCCAAGGGCGAGGGCCATCGCATGCAGCACGTGCTGGGCGAAACGCCGAGCATCATCCATACGCTGGAGGACTACTACGGCTTCGGCTATCCGTGGGACAAGCTCGATCTGCTCGCCGCGCCGGATTTCTCCGCAGGCGCGATGGAGAACCCGGGCCTGGTCACCTTCCGCGACTGGCTGCTGCTGCTCGATCCGGATTCCCCGGCCAACTACGTGCGCGGTTCGTTCAACGTCACCGCGCATGAGCTTGCCCACCAGTGGACCGGCGACACCGTGACGCTCGCATGGTGGGACGACCTGTGGCTCAACGAAGCGTTCGCCACCTGGATGCAGCAGAAGGTGACGCAGAAGGTGCATCCGGAATACCGCGCCGATCTTGACCGCGTGCGCGGTGCGCAGGGTGCGATGAACGGCGACAGCCTGGTCACCACGCGCAAGATCCGCCAGCCGATCACCGGCAACGGCGACATCGAGACCGCGTTCGACGGCATCACGTACCAGAAGGGTGCGGCGGTGCTTGGCATGTTCGAAGGCTACGTGGGTGAAGCCACGTTCCAGAAGGGCATGCGCGTCTACATCCAGGATCACAAGTTTGGCAACGCTACCGCCGACGACCTGATCGACTCCATCGCCAAGGCTGCCGACAAGGGCAACGACTTCAAGCAGGCCTTCAAGAGTTTCCTCAACCAGCCGGGCGTGCCGTACGTGCAGACCAGGCTGGCGCAGGAAGACGGCAAGACCGTGCTGCATCTCAGCCAGAGCCGTTACCTGCCGGTGGGCAGCAAGGGCGACGACAAGCAGGTGTGGGGCGTGCCGATGTGCGTGCGCTACGGTACTGCTGACGGCAGCAAGGTGAGCTGCGAGCTGTTCGACAAGGCGGAGGGCACCATGGTGCTCAACGGTGCCAGCAAGGCGACCTGGGTGCTGCCCAACGCCAACGGTTCGGGCTACTACCGTTTTGCGATGGCCAAGGACGATCTGGCCAAGCTCGGCAAGCAGGTCGGCAAGCTCGATGACGCCGAGCAGCTCGCCT
The DNA here is from genome assembly GCF_057787755.1 of Dyella sp. OK584. NCBI lineage: Bacteria > Pseudomonadati > Pseudomonadota > Gammaproteobacteria > Lysobacterales > Rhodanobacteraceae > Dyella > Dyella sp. OK584. The sequence goes on along the minus strand of NZ_CM173542.1, from coordinate 131,471 downwards.
ATGCCGATGCGGTGTTCTCCAGCTTCAAGCATGGCGATCTCGACGCCAGCAACGTGCTTGCCGCGCTCAAACCGCTGACTTCGTCCAAGACGCGCGAAGTCGCCACTGCGCCGCTCACCAGCTTCAACTGGATCTATCGCAACCTCGCGCAGACCGACGCGCAGCGCGCCAAGCTTGCCGCATGGGCCAAGGACGCCTACCTGCCGCGCCTCACGCAGCTGGGTTATCACCGCAAGCCAGGTGAGGCCGATAGCGATTCGCTGCTGCGCAGCACGTTGGCCGAAGAACTGGCACTGGCAGTGAAGCTGCCTGAAGTGCGCGCCGAGCTGCTGAAGCAGGGCGACGCGGCGCTCAAGCGCAATGCCGATGGTCACCTCGACCTTGGCGCTGCCGATCACGACCTGCTCGGCGCTGCGCTGGGCGTGGCTGTGCAAGAACGCGGCAAGAGCGCCGTGGACGCGCTTGTCGCCGAACTGCCGCAGACCAGCGACCCGGCCATGCGCAACGCCATGCTCGATGGCCTGAGCGAAGCGAACGATCCGGCGCTGGCCATCCAGGTGCGCAACTTCGCCCTCGACAAGAAGGTGAAGGTGGGTGAGATGGCCATGCTGCTGCGTGGCGGCCGCGACACGCGCGAGCAGCGCGATGCCTCGTGGGAATGGGCAACCACCAACTACGACAAGATCGTGGAGCGCACGGGCAGCTTCGCCGGCGGCCAGCTGCCCGGCCTGATTGGTGGTGGCGGCTGTTCGCAGGTCGAAGCCGATCGCCTCCAGGCGTTCTTCAAGACCCGCGCGAAGGACGTGACCGGCGCCGAGCGTGGCCTGGCGCAGACGACCGAATCGACCGTGCTTTGCACCGCGCTGAAGGAAAAGCAGGGCAACTCCGCGATCAGCGGCTGATCCTGCGTCATCCGACGTACGCCGGGCGGTGCGAACCGCCCGGCGTTTTTTATGGGCGATGGCCAACCCCATCCGCGAGGGGATGCCGTTTCATGGCAGGAGGGTGCTTTCCGTGGCCTTTGGTCGGCACCTACACTGGGCCGGCCCACCCAGGGTAGTCAGGGAGAAAGACATGCGTCGTCCGTGGGAATGGTTGTGCCCGCTCGTGTTGATGGTGGCGCCAGTGTTGGCGCAGGACGTACCACCGCCTTTGCGGGATTGGCAGCCATGGGTACTGCACGACGTGCCGCAGCACGCATGTCCCGTGCTTGCCACACAGGGCGGTATTGCCGAGGAACGGCAATGTGCGTGGCCGGGCCGCCTGGTGCTCGATGCCGGCAAGGACGGTGCGCGCTTCAGTCTCGATGTGCATGTGGATGCGCGCAGCTGGGTCAGTCTCCCCGGCGATGCACACAGCTGGCCGCAGCAGGTGAGCGCCGATGGCAAGCCCATTGCGGTGCTCGATCATGACGGCACACCCGCGCTGCAACTGGAACCGGGCGACTATGCCTTGCGCGGCGTGCTGCCATGGAGCAGCCGGCCAGCTCGCCTGCACGTGCCGGGTACGATCGGACTCGTCGCACTCACGCTCGATGGCAATGCCGTGAGCCGCATCGAGCGCAACGACGATCAACTCACGCTCGGCGAAGCCGCTGCCGCGCAGCGTGCCGCGGATGCACTGTCACTGCGCGTGTTCCGCCGCCTCTCCGACGGCCTGCCGGCGATGCTGGAAACTCAGCTTCAGATCAACGTCACCGGCAGCGCGCGCGAACAGCTCCTCGGCCCCGTGCTACCCAAGGGTTTTGTCGCCACGTCGCTGGAAGGCGAGCTGCCGGCGCGGCTGGAAAATGACGGTCGCCTGCGTGTGCAGTTGCGCCCTGGCCAGTGGACGCTGTCGCTGGGTGCACGCGGCACCGGTGTGCTTGAGCACATCGGTCTCAGCTTGCCCGGCGAGCCGTGGCCGAAACAGGAGATCTGGAGTTATGCCGACGATCCCTCGCTGCGCAGTACGCGCGTGCAAGGGCAAGCCACCGATGCCGGGCAGGCCGATGTGCCCGCCGCTTGGCAAGCGCTGCCGGCCTATGTGCTAGACGATGCCGAAGGGCTTGCCGTTGAACAGGGTACGCGTGGCGGAGAAGGTGGGCAGGGCGATCAGCTCACGCTGCATCGTCAGTTGTGGCTCGATTTCGATGGCCATGGTTTGAGCGCGGCGGATCGCCTCACGGGCACCCTGCGTCACAGCCAGCGGCTGGATGTTGCCACTCCGTGGCAGCTGCTCAATGCGTCGCAGGGTGGTACGCCGTTGTTGGTCACTGCGACCGGTAAGCAACAAGGCGGCGTGGAGTTGCGCGAGACCCAGGTCAACCTTTCCGCCGGATTGCGCATGCCAGAGCGCGGCATCATGCCAAGCGGTGGTTGGCAGCTGCCGCTCGAAGGCATCGACGCCACCTTGCACCTGCCCTATGGCTATCGCCTCATTGGAGCCGCTGGCGCGGACCACTCCCCCGACTCGTGGATCGCGCAATGGAGTCTGCTCGATCTTTTCGTGGTGGCGTTGATCGCCTTGCTCGCTGGCCGACTGCTTGGCTGGCCGTGGTCACTGGTGGCAGTAGGCTTCCTCGCGTTGTCGCAGCACGAGGGTGATGCACCTCGCTGGACGTTGGCTGTCGCACTGGCACTCGCTCTTTTGATGCGTGCTTTGCCGGAAGGGCGGCTTCGCGTCTTCTCGCGTATCGGTGCAGGCGCGTTGCTGGTACTGGCCGTGCTATGGACGTTGCCGTTCACGGCCACGCAGATGAACTATGCGTTGCATCCGCAACTGGAAGGTCGCGGCATGGGCGAGGCAGCATTGGCTGCCAGATTCATTCAGCCGCCGGCAGAAATGGAAGAGGATCGGTTGGCTTCCGCACCTGCGTCGGCTGTCGAGGAGGCATCGACGAATGCGGCGCCGGCGCCCGCTGCCCCTCCCGCGGATATCATCGCGGGGCGTCTGGATAAGGCCAAGGCATTGCAGCAGGTCAGGCCGATGCCGTCTCAACGCAAATTGGAGACCGTCACCGTCACGGGGACACGGATCACTGCCGCGATGACCGTAGGCCAGGAACAGGATGCGCACAGCATCATCCAGGCAGGTCGCGGCACGCCACATTGGAATACGGGCAACAACTATCGCCTGGGTTGGTCTGGCCCGGTGACAGCGGAGCAGTCCACGCGGCTGGTGATAGCACCGGCCTGGCTGGTGCGCGTGTTACGCGTATCCATGCCCGCGCTGCTGATCATGCTTTTGGGCAAACTCGCGCTTGGTCTGCTGCAACCCATGCAGCCGCACTGGCGTCGCTGGCGTTTCCAGGGCGGCGCGGCAGCGTTGCTGGCGCTCGCGCTATTGCCACATGGCGCGCACGCGCAATCCATGCCGAACGATGAGCTGCTCGCCCAGCTGCGCAACCGCCTGACCGAAGCTCCGATCTGTGCGCCCGATTGCGCATCGGTGGCGCAGGCGATGTTCCAGGTCGGTGGCGATAACGTATCGCTGGATATGGAGATCCATTCGGGTGCTTCCATCGCCGTGCCATTGCCGCAAGGTGACGGTGCGATGCAGTTGCAATCGGTGTCACTGGATGGCCGGGATGCTTCGCTGGCTCGCAAGTCCGATGCACTGCTGCTGAAACTCGACCGCGGCGTGCATCGCGTGGCATTGCGCTATCGCGTGGCATCGGTGGAAACAGCGAGCCTGCACTTTCCCCTGCATCCGCAACGCGTGACCTTCAGTGGCGATGGCTGGACGTCCGACGGACTGGACGACAATCGCCTGCTTGGCGACAGCCTTGCCTTGAATCGCGTGCGCACGTCGGACGACGGTAAAGCCATGAGTGCAGTGGCGCAGGCGTTTCCGCCGTTCGTGAAGCTCACGCGTACGCTGGAGCTGGGCACGGAATGGACGGTGCGCAACACCGTGGAACGCATCGCGCCCGTCGACGGTGGCTTCACCCTGGAGTTGCCGCTGCTGCCGGGCGAGCACCCGCTGGGCGATAACGCGCGTGTGCATGACGGCCGCATTGGCGTCACTTTCAACGCCGGCCAGAACGAAGTGAGCTGGGACAGTCGGCTTGATCGCACTGACAAGCTTGCGTTGAGCGCGCCGCCACTGGGCGAGCGCGCGGAACAATGGGTGCTGCAGTCGGCACCGATGTGGCACCTGGAGGCGCAGGGTGTGCCGGCCAGCGTCAGCGACGACGGGCTGCGCTTCCAGCCGCTGCCCGGTGAAAGCCTGAAGGTGGCCATCAGCCAGCCCAAGGCAACGGCAGGCGATAGCCTGGCTTTCGACGAAGTGACCGTGGAGAGCCGCGCTGGTGATCGCGCCACCGAAACGGAGCTGGTGCTCATGGCGCGCAGCACGCGCGGTGGCGAGCACGCCATCGGCTTGCCTGCTGGCGCGGAGCTGCTCGAAGCGCAGCGTGACGGGACGCCGCTGAGCCTGGCCATTCGCGATGGCAAGATCAGCTTGCCACTGCTGCCCGGCGCGCACCGCTATGCGTTGCGACTGCGAGAGCCGCAAGGTGTTTCGATCAGCACGCGCACGCCGGTGTTCTCACTGGATGCTCCAGCGGCAAACATCGCCTTGCGTCACGCCCTGCCAGAGAGCCGCTGGGTGCTGTGGACCTGGGGCCCGACGGCGGGACCGGCCGTGTTGTATTGGTCGCAGCTGCTCGTGCTGCTGGTCGCTGCGTGGTTGTTGTCGCACTACGCACCCACGCCGCTGCGGTTCCACCAGTGGCTGCTGCTTGGGCTGGGCTTCTCGGCGTTCGCCTGGGGTGCTTACGCGCTGGTGGTGGCGTGGTTGATCCTGTTGGGACTGCGCGCGCGGCAGGTGCTGCCGGAACGCTTCGGCACCAGCTTCAACTTGCTGCAAACAGGGCTGGCGCTGGTGACGCTGGCAGCGCTGGCGGTTTTGATCTCCGCCGTGCCGAAGGGGTTGCTTGGGCTGCCTGACATGCACGTGGCTGGCAACGATTCCACTGCGTGGCAGCTCCGCTGGTTTGCCGATCAGAGCGACAGCGTGTTGCCACAGGCGGGTGTCTTCAGTGTGTCGTTGTGGGTCTACAAGATCGCCATGCTGCTGTGGGCACTGTGGCTGGCCAATGCGTTGATCGGCTGGTTGCGCTGGGGCTTCGAGGCATGGAGCCATGGCGGCTACTGGCGACCGCGCAAACCCAAGGTAGTGGAGCCACCGCCAGTGCCCGCGGCTGCGGAGTGAAGGGAAAACGCCACGGCATGTTTGTCGTGGCGTTTCCGGCATGCGATGCACGGTCGCGCACATGGTGCGCTCCTACAAGGTTGCGGCAGCCCTGTAGGAGCGCACCATGTGCGCGACCGCAACCCTTCGATGTATCTCAGTCCTCACTTGCCACGCGCAACACCAGCTTGCCGGTATGGCTTCCATCAAACAGCCGGTTGAGCACCAGCGGCGCGTTCTCCAGTCCATCAGCCACGGTTTCGCCGGCCTTGATCTGGCCGTTGAGAATCCAGCCCACCAGGTCCTGCACGGCGCGCTGCGTGTCGCGATAGTCGAACGCGAGGAACCCGCGCACGGTGAGACGCTTGACGATGATCACGCTGTAGTCGTCCGATGGCTTGCCGCCGCTGGCGTAGTTGGCGATGAGGCCGCACAGTGCCACGCGGCCGCCGTTGACCATGCGAGACAGCACCGCGCGCATCACCGGGCCTCCCACGTTCTCGAAATTCACGTGCACGCCATCGGGCGTTGCCGCAGCGAGTGCCTTCTTGAAGTCGTCGGCTTTATAGTCGACGGCCGCGTCGAAACCGAGATCCTCGACCAGGTGGCGGCACTTCTCCGCACCGCCCGCAATGCCCACTACACGTGCGCCGCGCAGCTTGCCGATCTGGCCGGCAATGGAGCCGACCGAACCGGCCGCCGCCGATACCACCAGCGTTTCGCCGGGCTGCACCGGTGCGATCTCGGTCAGGCCGTAATACGCCGTGATGCCACTGAAGCCACAGGCGCCGAGCAATGTGGGCAATGCCACGGGTGATTTCGGCGGCAGCTTGACCCAGTCTTTTGCATGGGCGTCGTCGATGACGGCGTAGTCCTGCCAGCCGACCAGACCCTGCACCAGGTCACCCACCGCGTACCGCGACGACCGGGACGCGACCACGCGGCCAAGGCCAAGCCCGCGCATCACTTCGCCGATCGCCACCGGCGGCATGTACTGCGGAATATCGCTCATCCACACGCGATTGGTTGGATCCATCGACAGATACAGCACACGTACCAGCGCCTGGCCATCCGCCAGTTCTGACGTGGGTTGTTCGCGCAGCTCGAAATTCTCCTGGCGCACCAGACCTTCGGGTCGGGTTTTCAGCAGCAGTTGCCGATTCGTAAAACTCATGGCGTGATCTCCAGGATCAGACGGCGCGGGCGCCGCCATCGAGCACCAGCTCGGCGGCAGTGACGTAGCGGCTTTCGTCGGAAGCGAGGTAAAGCGTGGCGTAGGCGACATCGTCTGGCTCGCCCAAGCGGTGCATCGGGATACCGCGCACCAACTTTCGCGTGGCTTCTTCCTCGCCCAGCTTCTCGAAAAATGGCGCGACGATGCCGGTGCGGATGAAGGCGGGGTGGATGGAATTGCAGCGCACGTCGATCTTCTGCCGCGCGCAATCCACCGCAACGGATTTGGTCAGCATAGCCACGGCTGCCTTCGACGTGTTGTAAGCCGTGTAGTCCGGATCGACCTTGAAGGCGGCCAGCGAGGAAATGTTGATGATGGAAGCGGGTTGCGCATCGCGCAGATAAGCCATGGCGTGCTTGCAGCCGAGCAAGACGCTTTCCACGTTGACGCCCATCACGCGACGCCATTCCTTCAGCTCAATGGCTTCTATCGCACCGAGCGAACCGATGCCCGCGTTGTTGACCAACACCGAGATGCCGCCCATGGCCTGCGCCGCCTCCGCAAGCGTGCGCTCCCAGTTTGCCTCGTCGCGCACATCCTGCGGCGCGGACCAGGCCACTTGCGTATTGGCATCACGGTTGATATCGGCAGCTAGCGCCGCTGCCGCATCGCCATCAAGATCGGTGAGGAAAACTTTGGCGCCGTGCCGGGCAAGCATGCGTGCGATGGCGGAGCCGAGGCCGCCAGCGGCTCCGGTAACAAAAGCGCGCTTGCCGGCGGCGCGCTGCGGAAGGGGTTGGGTCATGGGAGAGTCCTTGGGATCAGACGCACAGATAGCCGCCGTCGACATTCAGCACCGCACCTGTGGTGTAGGAGGCCGCGTTGGAAGCGAGATAGAGCGCGGCGCCGGCCATCTCCGACGGCTGCGCCACGCGGCGCATCGGCACGTGGGCCAGCGCTTGTTTCAGGATGGCCGGCGTGTTTACCAGCACGGAAGCGAACTTGGTGTCGGTAAGGCCAGGCAGCAGCGCGTTGCAGCGCACACCCTGTTCGGCGCATTCCACCGCGAACGCCTTGGTCATCGAAATCACCGCTGCCTTGGTGATCGAATAGATGCCTTGCGCCACGCCCGGTACCACACCGTTGACCGAGGCGACGTTGACGATGGAGCCGCCACCGTTTTTTGCCATCAGACGGGCACCATGCATGGACATGTAGAAATAGCCGCGAATGTTCACATCCACGGTCTTCTGGAACACCGAAGGATCAGTATCGAGAATGTGGCCGAAGAACGGGTTGGTGGCGGCATTGTTGACGAGGACGTTCAGACGTCCATGCGTCTTTTCTACTTTATCGTACAGAGACTCGATCTGCTCCATTTCGCCGATATGGCAGGCGATGGCTTCGGCCGATCCGCCACTTGTCACGATGTCGTCAACCACTGCCTGGCAGTCGACCTGCTTGCGGCTGGATACGACGACGTGCGCGCCATGCTGCGCGAGCAACCTGGCGATCTCCGCACCGATGCCACGGCTAGCGCCGGTGACGATGGCGATCTTGCCGGTGAGGTCGAAGGGATTGGGTATGGTCATGGCGGCCTACCTGAAGGTGATGAGGTGTTTGGGGTTTACCGTCATTCCGGCGAAAGCCGGAGGTGCTTTACAACAGCCGAAGGGCTGGTCATCCAGCGACTTTGCTGTTGGGTGACAGGCACTGGATTCCGGCTTTGGCCGGAATGACGTTAGGGCGCGGCGGCATGGCATGGAAGAACAAGGCCAACTCATCGCAATGTCACCAGTGCGGAATCATTGACCCGTTCCAGATGCGGCCACGCGTTGTACGTCGTCAGCGTGGCACCGCGCGAGCCTAGCCGCAGTCGCGTCACGCTGGCGTTCACCAGCGGCCAGCTGAGCTTGAACGTGTGCTCGATGGGCGTGTCGAGCAGGGCGCTGGCGATCACCGCGATGGGGCCGCCGGAGGTGAATGCCCAGATCGTTCGTGCGGGATAGTCGGTGAGTTGCTGCAAGGTCGTAAGAACGTCGGCGCGGAATGACAACCAGCTGCGGCTGTACTCGTGGTCATGTTCACCACTGACCCAGCGCGCGATGGCTGCAGCGAACAATTGCTGGAACGCACGATGAGGGTCCTTGGCTTGTTTCAGCTCGGCGCGCAACGCGCCTGCACCCGCGAGATCGGGACGCTGGCGTGCCAGCAGCTCATGGTGGTCAACTTCATCCAGTCCTGGCAGCAATAGCGGCTGCATCGCGATGTCTGCTGCCTGCAGACACAGCGATGCCGTGTCGCGGTGGCGAACGCGCGGACCGATCGCCACCAGGTCGGGTTGCGAGCCGCAGGCGGCCAGCCACTCGCCGAGCAGGCGCGATTGCTGCTCGCCGATCGGCGAGAGCCGGTCATAGTCCTCGGCACTGAAGCTGGCTTGGCCGTGGCGTATCAGCAGTAGCTCGCGCATCGCTTAGCCTTCCGCAGCAATCAGGCGACGACAACGCATGCCCATGTAGCGGGCGGCGTCGCCGAAGCCGGCGAACTGCGGGTTGGTGGTCTGGCCCAGCGCATAGCGGCGGTAGATCTGCTGGATGATCACCATCAGGCGGAACAGGCCGAACACTTCGTAGAAGCCGAAGCGTGACACGTCCAGTCCGCTGCGCTCGCCGTAGTACGCGATCACTTCGGCACGAGTGAGCATGCCCGCCTCGTGCGTGGGTTGGCGACGGAACGACTGGAACACCTTGTCGTCATCGGCCTGCACCCAATAGGCCAGCGAACCACCCAGATCCATCAGAGGATCACCGATCGTGGCCATTTCCCAGTCGAGCACGCCGATGATGTCGAGCGCGTTGTCGGGTGCGAGTACCACGTTGTCGAAACGGTAGTCGTTGTGGATGACGCAGCTGGCGTTGTCGTGACTGGGCTGGTTGGCTTCAAGCCACGCGAGCACGTCCTCGCAGGAGTCGGAACCTTCTGTGGCGGCCTGTCGCCAACGGTTGCTCCAGCCCGTCACCTGACGTGCGATATAGCCCTCGCCTTTGCCAAGGTCGCTCAGTCCCGGCTGCGTGACATCCACCTTGTGCAGCTCGATCAGACGATCGATGAAACCCAGGCAGAGCGTGCGCACACCGTTGCGGTCGAGCCCCAGTTCGGGTGGCAAATCGCGCCGGAGGATGTTGCCTTCGAGGCGCTCCATTACGTAGAAATCCTGGCCGATCACACTGGCGTCGTCACAGCGCGCAAGGATGGCGGGCACGTACGGATAACTTGGCTTGAGCGCGTGCATGACGCGCGCCTCGCGCAACATGTCGTGCGCGGATTTTGCCTTGGCGCCGCGCGGCGGGCGGCGCAACACCAGTTCGCGGTTGGCGTAACCCAACAGGTAGGTGAGATTGGAAGCGCCGCCGGGAAATTGCCTGACGGTCGGCGTGCCTTCGAGGCCATCGATATGCTGCTTGAGGAAGGCATCGACGCGCGTCACGTCGAAGGCATCTTCTTCGCGTACCGCGCGGGCCTGGTCTGGAATGGCAGTCATGCGCTGGATCCCTGCGAGAGCTGAGCCTTGGCTTCAAGTTTGGCGACGACGGCGCGGTGTACTTCGTCCGGACCGTCGGCCAAACGCAGCACGCGGGCGTAAGCGTAGAGCTGTGCCAGCGGAAAATCGTCGGTGAGGCCGGCGCCGCCGTGGATCTGGATCGCTGCATCCGCCGCTTGCTGTGCCACCGCAGGCACCACCACTTTGATCTGCGAGATCAGGCTGAGCGCGGCCTTGCTGCCTTGCGTGTCGAGTGTCCACGCCGTCTTCAGCGTCAGCAATCGCGCCTGTTCGATCGCCATGCGCAGGTTGGCCACGATGTCGGCGTTGCTACCGAGCTTGAACAACGGCTGGCCGAATGCCACGCGGGACTGTGCACGTTTGCACAGCAGCGACAGCGCACGTTCGGCGGCGCCAAGCGCGCGCATGCAGTGATGCACGCGGCCGGGGCCGAGCCGACCCTGTGCGATCTCAAAGCCGCGGCCGGGGCCGAGAATCACGTTATTCAGCGGTAGACGTACATCGTGGAAACTCAGCTCGCCGTGGCCGGAGGGTTCGTCGTAGTCGTGGAATACCGGCAGCATGCGTTCAATGTGCACGCCAGGTGCATCGAGCGGGCAGATCACCATGCTGTGACGGCGATGCGGCTCCGCCTGCGCATCGGTCAGGCCCATGAAGATCACGAAGCGGCAGTGCGGATGACCGAGGCCGGTGGTCCACCACTTGCGGCCATCGAGCACCACCTCGTCACCCTCAATGCGTGCCGTGGCCTGCATGTTGGTGGCGTCGGAAGAAGCAACGTCCGGTTCGGTCATGGCAAAGCCCGAGCGGATCTCGCCATTGAGCAGCGGCTTCAACCAGCGCTCGCGTTGCGCAGGCGACCCGTAACGATGCAGCACTTCCATATTGCCGGTGTCCGGCGCGTTGCAATTGAACACCTCGGGCGCGATGAAGGAGTGGCCCATGATTTCGGCCAATGGCGCGTATTCGAGATTGCTCAGGCCAGCGCCATCTTCCAGATCCGGCAGGAACAGGTTCCACAGGCCCGCAGCGCGCGCCCGCACTTTCAGCTGTTCCATCACCACCGGTTGGCGCCACTGACGATGGTCGGCGCCGCCGGCCAGCTGGGACGCGTAGACCAGTTCGGCGGGGAGGATTTCCTCGCGCATGAAGCGGCTGAGGCGCTCGGTGAGCGACAGGGTGCGCTCTGAAGGGGTGAAGTCCATGGTCAGGCTCCTGAGTCCGTCGCAGCCTACGCCCCTGTCATCCAATTAGTGAAATGAATATGCTTTATGGACGGACATTAATGACTTGAATGACTGGTCAGCTAAAGCTTCTCATCCGTCATTCCGGCGAAAGCCGGAATCTAGCGCCTTGGTGGCACAACCAAGTCACTGGATTCCGGCTTTCGCCGGAATGACGGAGAGGTTCTGGCGGACTCATTCTTGTGCCTGCCGTATCAGCCACTTGCTTGGCGTAGCAGTCTCCTTGAGGACCCATCCGTGGAACGCGACAGTCGCATCGATCTCAACCTGTTCCGCGTGCTGGACGCCATCTACACCCACGGCGGGGTCAGCGCCGCCGCGCGCGTGCTGCACCTGACCCAGCCGGCGGTGACGCATGCGCTGGGCCGCCTGCGCGATCACCTGGGCGATCCGCTGTTTGTGCGTCAGGGCAACCGCTTGCTTCCGACCGAAAAAGTGCGCGCGATGATGCCGACGGTGCAGGCGCATCTGAAGGGCCTGCTGGCCAGTACGCATGCCCAGCCCCAGTTCGATGCGGCGCGGCTGCAGATGGAATTCGTGATCGGGTTTCGCGACATCCTCGAATCCATTGCATTGCCCGGTCTGATGGCGCGCATCGCTCGCGAGGCGCCGAAGGTACGCATCGTGAGTCGACGCGTGGCTGCCGACGACGTGGAGCGCGAACTGGGCACCGGTACGCTGGATCTCGCCGTGGACCGGCCGTTGCGTGCCGGCGCACGCATCGCACATCGTCACCTGCTGGATGAGACGCTGGTGGTGGTGATGCGCCGCGATCATCCATTGACCGAACAGCTGCGCCGCGACGACTACCTTGCCGCCGAGCACCTCACCGTCTCACCACTGGGCGAGTCCAGCGCACTGGATCTGCTGCTGGGTCAGAACGGCATGTTTCGCGAGGTACGGCTGGTGTGCCAGCACTACTTCTCGGCATGCCAGGTCGTGGCGGCCAGCGATCTTCTACTCACTGTGCCGCAGGCGTACGCGAGTCATCTCGCTGGGCTGCTGCCCATCGCCATGCGGCCGTTACCCATTCGTGTAAAGGCCTTTCCCATCCTGGCCTACTGGCACGATTCGAAAGACGCAGACCAGGCGCACCGCTGGTTCCGTGAGCGTGTGGCAGAGGCGGTCGCGCAGGCGATGGAAACTTCTTCACTCTGACTTGCTACCGACACCGCAGCGGGCGCACGATGCCAAGACGGAGCCGCGTCCCTCTTTGCGCCGCGCCGATAACCCAGCAGGAAGACGCCGGCGCGTGCGACCGGCTCCAACGACGAGGTGTCATGCATGTCGGTTACTACGCCCACGCCTGAAGTGGTGTACGACCCCACCGATCCGATGAACCGCAAGGAACAGATGTTCCCGCGGCTGAATCCGGCGATGGTGGCGCGCATCGCGGCTTATGGCGAAGAGGAGCGTGTACCCGCTGGTACCATGCTGTTCCAGCGTGGCCAGCGCGGTGCGGATTTCTTCCTGGTGCTGGATGGCCTGATCGAAGTCTTCGATCTGGACAAGGACGGGAAGGCAAACGTATTCACGATCCACGCCGCGAGGCAGTTCAGCGGCGAAATGAATCTGTTCAACCAGCGCAGCGTGCTCGCCTCGGGGCGTGTCGCCTGCGACAGTCGCGTGGTGCGCGTGCGCTCGGAAGCGTTTCGTCGCATGGTGGCCGCTGAGGCGGACGTCAGCGAAATCATCATGCGCGCCTTCATCCTGCGTCGCGTGGGCCTGATACGGCAGGGTCACGGCGGCGTCGTGCTGGTTGGCCCCGGACACAGCGCCGATACGCTGAGGCTGGAGCGCTTCCTGGTGCGCAACGGATATCCGCACCGGCTGTTGGACACTGAGGTCGATCCGGATGCGGACGGTTTCGTGGCGAGCTTCCAGCTCAGGCGTGAACAGTTGCCGGTGGTGATCTGCCCCGAGCGTTGCTTCCTGCAAAACCCCAGCAATTCGGAGCTGGCCGACGAGCTTGGCCTTACCGAAACCATCGATCCGAATTTCGTATATGACGTGGTAGTGGTCGGCGCCGGCCCAGCCGGTCTTGCGGCTGCTGTCTACGCGGCATCGGAGGGACTCTCCACCATCGCGGTGGAAGGGCTTGCTCCCGGCGGGCAGGCTGGCACTTCGTCGAAGATCGAAAATTATCTTGGCTTCCCCACCGGCATTTCCGGACAGGCGCTGGCTGGACGCGCGCAGGCGCAAGCGCAGAAGTTCGGAGCTCGCCTGGCCATCTCGCGCCACGCAACAGGCGTCGACTGTTCAGAGCAACCTTATCGGTTGATGCTCGACGATGGGCAGACCATTAGTGCGCGTGCGGTGATCGTCGCCACCGGTGCGCGTTATCGCAAACTCAATGTTCCCGGCTATTCGCGCTTCGAAGGCGCGGGCATCCATTACGCCGCCACGGCGATGGAAGGCCATCTGTGCAAGAACGAAGAAGTGGTCGTGGTTGGCGGCGGAAATTCCGCCGGACAGGCAGCGGTATTCCTCTCGGGTCTCGCATCGCACGTACATGTGCTCATACGTTCCGATGGATTGGCTGCGACCATGTCTGACTACCTGGTGCAGCGCATCGCCAGGTCCTCGGCCATCACCTTGCATACACGCAGCGAAATTGTTGACCTCGATGGCGAGGAGCGGCTGGAGCATGTCACCTGGCGTCATCGAGATACGGTCGAACTCACTACGCGCCCGGTGGGTAACATGTTTGTGATGATTGGCGCGGAACCATGCACTGACTGGCTAACCGATTGCCTTGCGCTCGATACCCACGGCTTCGTGCTTACGGGGCGCTGCGCCGAAGGTCATCTGCTGGAGTCACCGTTCGCCACCACCAAGCCGGGCATCTTCGCTGTCGGCGATGTGCGTTCCGGTTCGGTCAAGCGCGTGGCTTCCAGTGTTGGTGAAGGTTCCGTGGTGATCCAGGCCGTGCATCATTACCTGCATCCGGAAGCAAGCTGACGCGCAGCGCGCAAGCTTTACACTGTCGGCTCTCTGTCGATGGATACCACCATGCTGCGTCTGCCGCCTCGCCGTCTGAATGAGTCGTTCCCGCGTGGCTGAGGTGCGCCAGGCGCTTGGCGACGCGGCACGCGAGCTGGGTGACCGGCTGGAAGCGGAACTGCTGCTGGTGCACGTGCTGTGCAAGCCGCGCAGCTGGCTGATCGCACATGCCGACGATGCGCTGGATGCGGCGGATGCGGGCGCTTTCGCGGCACTGGTGCAGCGGCGTCGCGATGGCGAGCCCGTGGCCTATATCACCGGTCATCGCGGCTTCTGGTCGCTGGAGCTGGAAGTGACGCCAGCCACGCTGATCCCGCGACCGGAAACCGAACTGCTGGTGGAGCTGGCGCTGGATCGCCTGCCGATCGACCAGGCCGTTCGCGTCGCCGATCTCGGCACCGGGAGCGGCGCCATCGCACTTGCCATCGCGCGGGAGTGCCCGCACGCGCAAGTTGTCGCCACGGACGCCAGCGCCGCTGCATTGGCAGTCGCGCAGCGCAACGCGGAGCGGTTGGGCATCGGCAACGTCACCTTCGCACACGGCGACTGGCTCGCGCCGTTATCGAAGGATCGTTTCGACGTGATCGTTTCCAACCCGCCATACATCGAAGCTGATGACCCGCACCTGGGGCAGGGCGATCTGCGCTTCGAGCCCGTCAGCGCGTTGGCGTCCGGTGCCGACGGACTCGATGACATCCGTCGCATCGTTGCGGATGCGCGCATCCATCTGAAGCCTGGTGGCTGGCTGCTGATGGAGCATGGCTGGAATCAGGGCGATGCCGTGCGAGCCGTGCTGCAGGCGGCCGGCTATGGCGAGGTGTTTACCGCGCAAGATCTGGAACAGCGCGACCGGGTCAGCGGCGGGCGCAGCGACTGAGCGCGAACCGTCTTCCGGTTGCTGCAAAGTGCCATAGGCGTACACTCGACCAAACCTTGAGAAGTCAGTGCCCGGTGTAGGGCGTTTGTCCGGGCGCATGCCATTCCTGCCGGGAGAGGCGCCTTGCCCGATCGCGTGTCTGGATCAAGCAATCCTGTGCGGATGCGAGGTTTCACGGTTTGGCTGGCGAGCATCGGGCTGGCGTTGCCGTGGGGTCTTTTGCATGCGCAGTTGGTCGAGCCTTCGGCGCAAGACCAGCCGGCACCGCCCCGCTCAGTAGCGCCGGGCACGCAGGCACCGAAGCGAGTGGTGACGCTGGGTGAAGTCATCGTCACGGCCAATCGCCGTCGCGAGCCATCGCGTGAAGTTCCGATGCACGTCGAGGTGGTGGCAGCGGAGCAGCTGCAGCAGATGGGTGCGCGTACGCTCAACGACTATGTGTCCTATCAACCCGGCGTGTTCTTTGCCAGCCAGGGCGGCACGGGGCAGGGCGAACTGGTGATGCGCGGTGTGTCCACGGGCAACCAGACCAGCCCCACGGTATCGCTATATATCGACGACGTACCCATCGGCGGCAGTACGGTTTATGCGGCGTCCGCCACCTTCCTGCTCGACCCGGTGCTGCTGGATCTGGACCACATCGAGTTCCTCTATGGCCCGCAGGGCACGTTGTATGGCGCGGGCTCGATGGGCGGCCTTGTGAAGTACGTGACACACCAGCCCGATGCAAGCGCGGTTTCCGCAAACGTCGGCGCGGATATCTCAAACACCCAGCACGGCGGTATGAACTACTCCGAGCGCGCCACGCTGAATGTGCCGCTGGCCAAGGACGTGGCTGCCCTGCGCCTGAGCGTGGTGGATCAGCACGCCGCCGGTGTTTACGACGCGGTCGGTGCAGTTGCTGCGCGCGGCGCGGACCGCTCGCATACACAGGGCATACGTGCTCAGGTGCAGTTTGATCCAACCAGCAGGCTAAGCATCAATCTCAGCGCCACGGCACAGCGCATCGCCGCGGACGGCCTGTCGATGGCTGACTACAGCCTCGACGGGCAACCGATCTCAGGCGGCCCCTACAACCGCAACCTTAACCATCGTGAGCCCTTCACGCAGACGCTGCAGCTGTACGCGCTACGTGCCAGCTACGACTTCGGTTGGGCGACGCTGGACTGGATCAGTGCATACCAGAACTTCACCAACCGCAGCGTGCAGGACTATCCCAGCGGTTTTCTCGACCTGCTCAACCTGCTGGGCCCCACGCTCGGAGTCGATCAACGGTTGAGCAACCTTTACGTCGATTCCAACTACACCGTGCACAAGGCCACGCAGGAAATTCGTTTCACCTCCAGCAAGGGTGACCACATCGACTGGCTGGGCGGCCTCTGGCTCAATCGCGAAGATGTGTGGGCGCAATATGCGCTGCTTGGCGACAACCTCGCTGCGCCGGGAAAGACCTTTCTGATCGAACAGCGCCACAGCTCACGATTTGAGGAATATGCCGGCTACGGTGACCTCACCTGGCATGTCGGTCCCACCTTTGATCTCGCGGCCGGGGCGCGCATCAATGGCGATTCGCAGCGGCTGTCAAGCCAGGAACAAGGCCCGGTGGCGGGAAGTCCTGGTGGTTTCAGCATCGGGCGAAACAGCTCCGATATCACCGAGATGCTCACTGCCACGTATCGCCCGGATGTCCGTCACAGCTACTACGTCCGCGTATCGACGGGTTACCGTCCTGGCGGACTGCAGGCGCCTCTGACCAGCAGCATCCTGGGCCCTGTTACGAACGCGTCGGATACGTTCGGCTCGGACAAGTTGCAGAGCTACGAGATTGGCTACAAGGGCAGCCATCTGGACGGCCATCTGAATATTGGTGTGGATGCCTACGATATCGAATGGCATCATATGCAGCTGTTCACCTATACGCTGGGCAACACCATCATCCAGAACGCCGGCGATGCGCGTGTGGATGGCCTGGAAGCACAGGTTAGTTACGACACCGGTCCGTGGAACTTCAACGTCGCTGGCGCGTATACCTACGCACGCACGTTGGACAGCAATCCCGAGATCGGCATCAGCGAGGGTGCGCCGCTCCCTTATTCGGCGCGGGCCACGGCCACACTCAATGCCCGCTACCAATTCGAGCTGGCGGGCTTTGGCGCCTATGTCAATGCCACGGAGCGACTGTCGACCATGCGCCACGCAGGCTTCGCTGGCGATCCGAGCGATCCGGATTTTCGCTTGCCCGGATTCGGTCTGCTCGATCTGAATGCCGGTGCGACCCTTGCGCATGGCATCACCGTGGATGTCTATCTGCGCAATGCCCTGAATCGACGCGTTGCCATGGGCACACTGAACGCCCAGGCGATCAACTTTCTCGCGGCGTTGGGTGGCCCGATGCTGGTGCAGCAGTCGACGCCGCGTACTTTCGGCGTGTCATTCAACGTTCCGTTTCACTGAAGACGCCGGGCCGAGCGCGTAAAGTAGTGCGGGCAGGAACACAAACGTTGCCAGCAGCACGGCAGCAAGACTGAGTAGCAACAGTCGCCCCATGCTGGCCATACCCAGATCGTGCGACAGCGCCAGCGAACCGAACGCAGTGCCGGTCGTGAGGGCCGAAAAAAGCACGGCGCGCGCCGATGCCGAGCCCACGAAACTGTCCATGCCGGCGCGCCAGTTCATGACAAAGTACACGTTGAACGAGACGCCTACGCCAAGCAGCAGCGGCAACGCGATGATGTTGGCGTAGTTGATCGACATGCCGGCGAGGCGCGCCGCGAGGGCGGTCAGCAAGGCCGACATCGCAAGCGTCAGCAACACGATGACGGTATCGCGCCAGCGCCGCAGCACCAGCAGCAGGACGACAGCGATGGCGATCGTGGCCCACGTGGCTGCCTGCTGGAAGGCATGCATGATGGTGTCGGCCGAGGCAATGGTGGTGATTGCCGGTCCACCGACATTCGGCACAACGCCCTTCACTGCGGCGACGAAACGACGCAGCGCTGCGGTGTCTTGCGCATCGGTCGTTGGAGACACCTGGATGCGCACGCGACCGTCGGCGGCTATCCAGTCCCGGCGGATCGACTCCGGCAGGTCACGCAGCGTCACGGCACGCGCCTCAAGTGATTCGCGCAAACGATCCAGTTGCGTGGGAAGAAACCGACTCACGGCCGCGTTCATTGCCAGCAATGTTGGGTCTGATGCGTGCCGCAACTGGCCCAGCGCGGTATCGATGCCGCGTAGTGGCGAATCGACGGGAAGTTCAGGCATGGCCCGCGCGATGGCTTCGCGGCTGTCGTCGATCGCCTCGCGTAGTGCTGCGGGTGTCACGGCCGCCGGGTCGGCACCCAGGCTGATGGAAGGCAATAGCAGGTCCTGGGCCTGCTCCAGCTGATCAAGCTTCGCCTGCTGGTGTGATGGAACAAAAGTGCCGGCATGGATCACGCTCGATACTTCCGCCAGCGCTTGCAGGCGCGCGGCCCACGCGCGTGCCTGCGCCAGATCGGGGGCGAGGATATCGATGTTGAATGGGTTGGTGACCGGGTGGTCGGCCATCTGTTGCAGTGTCCGCATCGGCTCGGAGTCCGGCGCCTGCGTGTGCAGTGGGTTGGCGTCAAATGGCATGTGCAGAACGGCAAACAGTCCCGCGATCGCAAGCAGACCGAAACCGATCAGTACGCCATGACGCCTTCGGTTTAGCCATCGATCGCACGCCGCACCATAAGGCAGCGCGATATCGCCGGCGCTGTCCTCTGGACACAGCAACGCGAGCAGCGCGGGCAGCAGGGTCAGCGTGCATATCAACGCCAGCACCATGCCGGTGCCAGCGATGATGCCGAGCTCGGCTACGCCGACGAAGGCCGTTGGGGCAAATGCGAGGAAACCGCAGGCTGTCGCGGCGGCAGCTACCGCGATCTGGCTACCGGCCGAGCGCGCTGTTGCAGCAAGCGCGTCGGCCAGCCGGTGATGCTGCTGGCGCTGGTCGCGCAGGCGCACGGTGAACTGGATGGCAAAGTCCACGGCCAGGCCGACGAACAGCACGGCGAACGCCACCGAGATCAGGTTCAACGTTCCCACGGCCAGCGCCGCGAAGCCGAGCGTCAACAGCAAACCGGTGAGCAGGGTGATCAGTATGGGCACTATCAGCCGCCACGAGCGCAGCGCCAGATAGAGCCACAACGCCAACAGCAACAGGCTGACCACCGTACTGCCGACGATGCCGTCGGTGAGCGCGCCAAATTGAACGTCCGAGAGCGCCACCGAGCCGGTGTAGTGCACTGAGACCCGGCCTTCGCGCACCGCGGGCAATTGCGCCCTCGTGCGCTCCAGCGCCTGGGTGGCGGCAAGGCCGGGCTGAAGCGCGCCCCGGTCGAGCACGGGGTGGATAAGCAGCAGCTCCGGTGCGTCGGCCTGCTGGATCACATCCGAGCTCAGCATTTGCTGCCACGACAAGGGCTGGGTTTGCCCACTTGCCGAGGCTTGCAGCACCTGGCGCAATTGCTCCAGCGCAGCGTGATACGGCGTCAGGTCCGCATGGGCAATGCGCACACCTTCGGCCATCAACGACACGCCCTTCAGAAGGCCACGTGCCGATGGATCGCCGGCCAGAGGCCCCAGCAGCGGTTGGGCCGCAAGCAGGCCATCGAGCAGCTTGCCAAGGTCCTTCGCGTCAAGCAGCAACAGGCCTTCGCGGCGCAGGTAGGGATTCGCACCGGGTCGCACGACATCGCGAAAATGTGCGTGATCCGCCTGCATTGCGTGCGCCAGCGCATCGGCTGTGAGTTCCGCTTCCTCCGGCGTCTTGCCACGCACCACGACCACAATGACATCGTTGAATTGTGGGAACAGGCGATCCATCGCCAGCGCGTGCTGCCGCCAAGGCAACCGTGCGGAGAACATGTGATCGGTGTCGGTATCGATGCCGAGGTGGCTGGAGGCGTAGCCAAGACAGGCCAGGCCTGCCAATGCGTAGGCGCCGATCACTTGCCAGGCATGGCGCCGGCTGGCATCGACGACGCGGGCAATCCACTCAGCCACCGCGGCAACTCCCGAAGGCTACCGCGTCGTCCTACCTGACGCGGCCGGTGTCGCGGTGTCGCCGGACGCTGCGGCCCGACCCGGAGGTCAGGCGCTGATCTGGTTCAGGCTTCCAATTTGTGGAAATCGCGCGCGGATGGCGTTGCGGATGCTCGGCAGATCCAGGCCGGCCATGGTCAACACTTCTTCGCGGCTGCCATGTTCCAGGTACACGTCGGGCAGGCCCAGGTGCAGGATCGGCTTGACGATGCCGTGAGCGGCCAGGCACTCGGCCACGCCGCTGCCCGCGCCGCCGGCAATGGCGTTGTCTTCCAGCGTCACGAAGGCATCGTGCGTCTTCGCCAGCTCGAGGATCATCGCCTCGTCCAGCGGCTTCACGAAGCGCATGTTGACCAGCGTGGCGTCGATTTCGCCGGCAATGACCGTAGCGGGCGCCAGCATGGCGCCGAAGCTCAGCAGCGCCAGTCCACGACCTCGACGGCGCAATTCCGCCTTGCCGATTGGCAGCGTATCCAGCTCCTTGCTGAGCGGTACGCCCGGGCCGGAGCCGCGCGGGTAGCGCACCGCGGCGGGGCCGGCGTAACCGAAGCCGGTGCTCAGCATCATGCGGCACTCGTTCTCGTCAGCTGGCGCCATGATCACCATGTTCGGCAGACAGCGCAGGAAGGAAAGATCGAAACTGCCTGAGTGCGTGGCGCCGTCCGGGCCGACCACGCCGGCACGGTCGATGGCGAAAGTGACGTCGAGGTTCTGCAGCGCCACGTCGTGAATGGCCTGGTCATAAGCACGCTGCAGGAAGGTGGAATAGATCGCCACCACCGGCTTGGCGCCCTCGCAGGCCATGCCCGCGGCTAGCGTTACCGCGTGCTGCTCGGCAATGGCTACGTCAAAATAGCGCTGCGGGTATTCCTTGGAGAAACGCACCAGTCCCGAGCCTTCGCGCATCGCCGGCGTGATGCCCAGCAGGCGCTCGTCTGCCGCGGCCATGTCGCACAGCCAGTCGCTGAAGATGTCGGTATAGGTGGGCTTGGCCGGCGCGGATTTCTTCACCAGGCCAGCCTGCGGATCGAACGGGCCGACCGCGTGGTATTCGATCTGCGCCTGCTCGGCGGGCGCGTAGCCCTTGCCCTTGGTGGTGATGACGTGCAGCAGCTGCGGGCCGGGCAGATCCTTCACCGTGCGCAGCGCGGCGAGCAGCTGCGGAATGTTGTGGCCATCGATCGGGCCGGTGTAGTGGAAGCCCAGCTCCTCGAACAGCGTGCTCGGTACGAACATGCCCTTGGCGTGTTCCTCCCAGCGCTTGAAGAAGCGGCCGAAGAAGGATTGCTTGGGGATCGCGCGCTTGGCACGTTCGCGCCACACGTTGAGTGTGTGGCTGGCCATGGCGCGGGCCATCATCTTGGTCAATGCGCCAACGTTCTCGCTGATGGACATGCCGTTGTCGTTGAACACGACCAGCATGTTCGGCTCCACGTCGCCGCCATGGTTGAGCGCTTCGAACGCCATGCCGGCGGTCATCGCACCATCGCCGATCACCGCCACGAACTTGCGCGGATCACCCTTGCGCTGGGCGGCGATGGCCATGCCGAGCGCTGCCGAGATCGAGGTGGAGGAGTGGCCGACGCCAAAGGTGTCGTACTCGCTTTCCTCGCGGCGTGGGAACGGGGCGAGGCCGTCCTTCTTCTTGATGGTGGTGATGCGGTCGCGGCGGCCGGTGAGAATCTTGTGCGGATAGCACTGATGGCCGACGTCCCACACCAGGCGGTCGACGGGTGTGTCGAACACGTGGTGCAGGGCCACGGTCAACTCAACCACGCCCAGACCTGCGCCGAAATGACCGCCGGAGCTGGCCACGGATTCGATCAGATATTGGCGCAGCTCGTCGGCGACAGCGGGCAGTTCCTCATCGGGAACGCGGCGCAAGTCGGCGGGCGTCTCGATAGGCGCCAGGTGGGGGTAACGGGAAAAGTCGTTCATCTGCGTATTGTTGGCCCAGCGAGGGGGCGGGGCAAGGGCAAACGGGTGAAAACTCGCGGGCACTGCGTCTGCACGCGGTGCAGACGTGGCGGGCGCGAGGCTCAAGGCAGGCATTCAGCAAGGGTCTTCTTCATGAGCAAGCGCAAGGCATTCCAGCGTTTCTCCGAGGCGGTTGCCCGCCATTCGGGACGGCCGGCCGCTTTTGTCCTGGCTGTCGCAGTCGTGGTGGCCTGGGCGCTCACTGGCCCGATGTTCCACTTCGGCGACACCTGGCAGCTGGTGATCAATACCGGCACCACTATCGTCACGTTTCTGATGGTGTTCCTGATCCAGAACACGCAAAACCGGGACACCGCGGCGCTGCAGATCAAGCTGGACGAACTCATCCGCAGCTCGGCGGCACACAACGCCCTGCTGAACCTGGAGGAGCTCGACGACGCGGCGCTGGAACACATTCGCCGTCATTACTGCCTACTTGCCCACGAAGCGGCAGACAGCGTCATCGACGATATCGAGCGCGAGCTGGAAGACGCGAAAAAAACGTCGTGACCTGGCCGCCGACCGGCGGTCAGGCCATGTGTGCGCGCCGGTCGCGAGGCAAGTGGCTCACCAGGAATTCCATCTGGTCGGCCAGGATATTGCGGTTGGACAGGATCAGATGCTCCACCCAACTCGGACGGTAAGGCACCGCCAGCAACGGCATGTTGGCCTGCTGCGGGGTGCGGTTGCTCTTCTTCAGGTTGCAGGCCAGGCAAGCGCAGACCACGTTTTCCCAAGTGTCCTTGCCGTGCTTGGAGATGGGCAGCACATGATCGCGGGTGAGCTCGCCGCGGCTGAAGCGATCGCCGCAATACAGGCACAGGTAGCGGTCGCGGGCGAACAGGGCAGCGTTGGTAAGCGCGGGCGCCGGATCGATCGCGTGGTCACGGCAATGGCCCGTGCTGGCGATGATCGGGTGCAGGGAAAGCCGGCTCTGCTCGCCACTGATGCGGTTATGGCCGCCGTGCACGGTGAGACAAGGGTCTCCCAGGGTCCAGGCGACGGCGTCGCGGACATAGAGGCAAACCGCCTCCTGCCAGCTTATCCAGTCAAGAATTCGGCCAGCGGCATCCAGCGAAAGCACGCGAGTCGAATGAAGATCGACAACGCGGCTAGGTACTTCCATAAGCATGCAAAACCGTCCTTCAACCAGTGCGAATGAACGTCCGGGCGATGCAACGATGCTCGTATTGACTTGAGCATAGACCAATTTCGTTACAGAACACACGCAAATGGTTGTCAGGACAGGAAGATCCCGTCACGGACGGGGGTGTTCGCGAGGCGTGCGGGCGCTGATATAGTGTTTGTTCATCTGTAGACCCGGGGCCGGGTTTGGGAGGGGGAGCCTGGGTGGCGACCCCGGCACGGCAGGGGAGAGGTAGTAACGTGGCTGAAGTTCTTTTCTACGAGCGTCCTGTTCCGCTCAACCGTAACGAGCACAAAGACCTGCGCATCAAGCCCATTCCGAACCTGAAGTTCGCGGGCCTGGTGCACTCGGTGCCGCTGACCGGCGTGGAATTTCCCGCTGCGGCGCGCGACCTGCCGATCCTGTTTGGCGGTTTGACGGCTCAGGATGCCGGCCCGATGGCTCTGCTCGGCCTGCGTCAGAACGAGAACCTGTTCATCGACGCTGATGGCCGTTGGGAAGCCAACGCCTATATCCCGGCCTTCGTGCGCCGTTATCCGTTCGTGCTGGCCGAGAAGCCGGCCGGTGCGGAAGGTGACGATTTCACTGTGTTCCTCGACGAGGCTTACGAAGGCTTCGGCACTGCCGAAGGCGATCGCCTGTTCAAGGAAGACGGCAGCGAGACCGAGCTGCTCAACAACGCGGTGAAATTCCTGGGCGAATTCCAGCAGCATATCGGCCGCACGCAGTGGTTCATGGAACAGCTGCGCAAGCATGACCTGCTCGAGCCGCGCAACATCCGCCTGGAGAAGGATGGCAACACCATCAATCTCAACGGCCTGTTCGTGGTCAACGAAGACAAGCTGCGCCAGCTGGACGAGAAGACCACGCATGAGTTCCTGCGCGAAGGCGTGCTCGGCTGGATCTACGCGCACCTGCTGTCGCTGGGCAACATCGACCGCGTGTCCCAGCGCCTGAGCCAGCGCGAGCAGGCTGAAGCATCGGCTGCGTTGAAGAACTAACCAGCCTTTCGGCGCCGCGGCACGGATGATGTCGCGGCGCTGTTCCCGTGGCGCGCAAGGCGCCGCGGTGTCCGCCGAGGTGGGCGGCGTGCAAACCGTCCTCACATATTCGAAGCATGTTCGGGCGATATGCTTGCTGCGCACGGGCCCATGGCATTGCTCCAGGTTGGGTGCTCCCGGCCAGTCCGCGGTTTCCGCAAGGAGGCAGTTGCGTGTCGGAACAGAACAAGCGTGTGGTGTTGGCCTACGTGGACGCTTTCAACCGCGGCGACCTCGACGCGGTGTGCGAAATCTTTGCCCCTGATGCGCTGATCCATGGTGCGCAGGGCTGGGGCGGGCTGGATGCGGCGCGGCCGATCTGGAGCGACCTGATGCGCTGCTTCCAGGTGAGCCTGGAAGTGGATGCCGTGGTGGCTGAGGGCGATACCGTAGCGGTCTGCTACACCGAGCGTGGCCGTTCGGTGGCTTCGTTCCGTGGCGGCCCGGTGACCGGGCGCGATTACGAAATGATCGCCATGGAGTGGTTTGTATTGAAGGAAGGCCACATCGAGCGCCGTTGGGGCGCGCGCGACACGGCATCGATGTTCCTCCAGATGGGGTTGCCGTTGGCCTAGGGTGTCAGTGGGGCTTGTCGTACCACAGGCTGGGCCGCCAATCCGCACCTCGACCTTCCGGGGTGACATCGAGCATGTTCCACAGCGGCCAGATGAGATCGACGTGGCGTGGATCTTGTCCTGGCTCTGGCGCCGTGAACATCAGCTCGCTGCTCCAGATGTGGTGAATCTGGCCATCTTGCCTCGCGAACACGTTGAGCGCGGGTATCTGCTGGCCGTCGGCCGTCTCGCCGTGGTAGTCCGCGCTATAGGTGTTGTGCGCCGACGACAGCAGGTGCAGGTATCGCCAGCCACGTTCGCGCGCGAAATGGCGGATGCGCTGGATCGGCGACTTGGCTACCACAGCCACGTTGGTGCGCTGGCGCAGGTGTGGCATCTGGCCGTCGAGCGCATCAAGGATGGATGAGCACGACGGGCAAGGTTGCGCCATCGCCGGGCCGAACATGAAGCTGTAGATGAGCAGGCTGTCCTTGCCGTTTTCGAACAGGTCGGACAGGCGCACCTGGCGTTCGATATCGGTATCGAGTGGCGTGTTGCCTTCGTCGTCGAAGGAGTAATCCACCGGCACCACGCCACCCAGCGGCAGGGCTCGCCTCAAGGCGGCTGTGGCTTCGATCTGCCGCCGCAGTTCCATTTCGGCGCGCAGGAGACGATCGCGTGCGTTGCGGTACGCATCGCTTTCACCGGGGAATCGCACGGCATGCAATGGCTGGCTCATGGTCGTCCACCCTCATGCAGCGGCCGCGCACGCCGCGACCGGCGTCTCTCCCGCGTGTAGTTTCCGCTCAGCGGACGGGCTTGGCGAGTCTCAGTAGATCGGCCGCATAGCCCGCGTTCTCGTAGATCGCGCGCGCCCGCTCGTTGCCGGGGAAAACGGCGAGCGTCACCAGATGGCAACGATGCTCGCGTGCCCAGGTTTCGGCGTGGTCCAGCAGCACACGGCCCACGCCGCGGCCTTCGTGCTGCTCAGCCACGGCGATGTCGGAAATGTGGCAGTTGCTTCGCCCGGTAAAGAAATCCAGCGTCTTCTGCAGGTGGACGAAGCCGACCGGTTCACCGTCGTCGTCCTCGGCGACGAACAGGAAGCTGTTGGCCGGCTGATCTTCGAGGTGGTGCAGCAGGTCCTTTCGTATGCCCTCGATGCATTCGTGTCGCCGCCGCCATGGGGGCAGGGTGAAATCCACGAAACGGGGCACCAGGCCGAGGATGAAGTCGTCGTCGTCTTCGGCCAGACGGATCAGGAACGTGACATCGCTCATGCGGGAAAACCGTACTAGCGAAAAGAGGTTTGCCGTTTCTACACCTTGGCGGGCCGCCGCGGTAGTCCCCGACTCGCTACCCGTAGGGGCGCACCCAATGTGCGACCGCGCCGTTCTGGCATCACCGCGCCGCTGGCTCGTCGCGCACAACGGGCACTCCTGGAAAATACAGCCGGGCAGCCCCTCGGCGAGAGGGGCTGCCCGATTGATCAGGCGATGGCCGGGACGCTGTCCACGCCGGCCTCGATGGCCGCCTTGTGGGTCAGGCAGCGCGGCAGGATGCGTGCGAAGTAGAACTTCGCCGTGTCGCGCTTGGCCTGCTTGAAGGCTTCCTGCTGGCTGCCGTTGGCCAGCGCCGCCACGCTACGCGCCTGCATGTAAGCCAGCGCGATGTAGCCGGAGTAATACAGGTAGTCGATGGCGGCGGCGCCCAGCTCTTCCGGGTTGCCCTGCACGCGCTGCGCCAGCGCCAGAGTGAGGTCAGCCCACTGCTTGGCGTAGGTGGCCAGCGAAACGATCAGGTCGCGCAGCGAGGCATCCTGCGCGTGCTGCTGGCAGAACGCCTGGATTTCCTGCAGGAAGATCTTGAAGCCCGCGCCCTGCAGCTGGAGGATCTTGCGGCCCAGCAAGTCCGCCGCCTGGATGCCGGTGGTGCCTTCGTACAGCGTGATGATGCGGGCGTCACGCACGAACTGCTCCACGCCGTTCTCGGCGATGTAGCCGTGGCCGCCGTACACCTGCAGCGCTTCCTTGGTGCTTTCCTGCGCCAGCTCGGTCACCACGCCCTTGGCGATGGGGATGAGGAAGGCGACCAGGTCGCTGGCCTTCTTGCGGGTGGCTTCATCTGCGCCGCGTGCTTCCACGTCGGTCTGCAGCGCGGTGTACAGCAGCAGTGCACGCGAAGCTTCCACGATGGCGCGCTGGGTCAGCAGCATGCGGCGAACGTCCGGCTGCACCAGCAGGTTGTCGGCGGGCTTCTCGGGGAACTTCACGCCCGACAGCGAACGACCCTGCAGACGCTCGCGTGCGTAGTTGGTGCTGTTCTGCAGCGCGCGCTCGGACAGCGCCAGGCCCTGCACGCCCACGCCCAGGCGCGCGGCATTCATCATGGTGAACATCGCGGCCAGGCCCTTGTGCGGCTGGCCGATCAGGTAGCCCTCGGCCGCGTCGAAGTTCATCACGCAGGTGGCCGAACCGCGCAGGCCCATCTTGTGCTCGATGGCGCCAGCCGCGACGTTGTTGCGTGCACCCAGCGAGCCGTCGGCGTTCACCTTGAACTTCGGCACGATGAACATGGAGATGCCGCGGCTACCAGCCGGTGCGTCGGGCAGGCGGGCCAGCACGAGGTGGATGATGTTCTCGGTGAGGTCATGCTCGCCGGCGCTGATGAAGATCTTGGTGCCGGTGATCTTGTAGCTACCGTTCTCGCCCGTGTCGGCGCGGGTCTTGAGCAGGCCCAGGTCCGAACCGGCCTGCGGCTCGGTCAGGCACATGGTGCCGGTCCAGCGGCCTTCCACGATCGGCTTGAGGTAGGTGTTCTGCTGCTCTTCCGTGCCATGCATCTCCATCGCGTGGCAGGCGCCTTCGGACAGCAGCGGATACAGGCTCCACGACAGGTTGCCCGACTGGAAGATCTCGGTGGTGGCAGTGCCCATCGTGTTGGGTAGCGCCTGGCCGCCGAAGTGCTCGGCCTGGGTCAGGCCGGTCCAACCGCCCTCTGCAAAGGCTTTGAACGCTTCCTTGAAGCCCTTGGGCGTGGTCACCGCGTGGGTGGCCTTGTCGAAGTGGCAACCTTCTTCATCGCCACTGGCGTTAAAGGGCGCGAGCACCGCTTCGCTCAGGCGACCGGCTTCCTCCAGCACGGCGTCCAGCAGGTCGCGTGTGTGGCCCTCGCCACCCTGCAGTTTAGCGAGAACAGCTTCTGCGCCGAGCACATCGAAAAGGGTGAAGCGCTGGTCGTCGAGAGGGGCCTTGTAGATGGTCATGGCGAAGTTCCTTCGGTGGTCATACGGGCGCTGGAATCAGCGCCAGGTGTTAGGGATGCCCGGCACCGGCGAGAGCCAGTCGTTGCCGTGGAAATTGAAATCGCGCGTCTTGTCTTCCTGCTCTGGTTTGGCACTGGCGCTGCCGGCCACGCTGTAGGGCAGGCTGCCGGCGCTGCCTTTGACGGCGACCGTCTTGAGCGCAGCCGACATTTCAGGGGTTGGCAGCAGGTCGATCTGGGCGACGTCGGCGGCGAAGGGGGGAATATCGAGATCGAAGCGGCTGTGCAGTCGCACTGGCACCAGGTCCGCCACCTTCAGCTCGCCATCGATGGATTTGAATTCCATGCCGCCGTAGCTGTTGTTCTGGATGCGGACGGTGAGGCGCCACTGGCCGTCTGGCCGCGTGGTCATCTCCTGGATGCTCACGGTGGGCGGGAACACGCTCTTCTTCGGCGGCCCGCAAGCCACCAGGCCTGCGACCAGAGCACCGAGCGCTACACAGCGAAGCAGTCGTCCCATGGATTCACCTCAAACGATTGTTTGAATCTTAGCAGGATGACCTTGCCGTCTGTCACGGGGTCATCGCCCGATCGGGTGATCTCACCGGGGCGGCGATCACGTCCGCGTGATGGAGTGCGCCGCCGGCGGAGAGGTTCCCATTGCGCAGCGCAACAGGCATCATCGCTGGCTCCCCTACCAGTCTTAGCTCGCACATGACCCGACGTATCGCTGCCCGCCGCTCGCCCATCCATGGCAATGGCGTCTTCGCCGTCGCCCCGATCAAGAAGGGCGAGGAAATCATCGAATACAAGGGCACGCTGATGACCCATGCCGAAGCCGACGTGATGTACGGCGACGGCGGCGAAACCGGGCATACGTTCCTGTTCACGCTCAACGACGAATACCTGATCGACGCCAACCGCAAGGGCAATACGGCGCGCTGGATCAATCACAGCTGCGACCCCAACTGTCAGGCGCTGATTGAAGAAAGCGCCAGCGGTGACCCGCGCAAGGACCGCGTGCTGATCGAAACCATCCGCAACATCAAGCCGGGCGAAGAGCTGACCTACGACTACGGCATCACGCTCGACATGCCGCACACGGCGCGCCTGAAGAAGCTGTGGGAGTGCCGTTGCGGCTCGAAGAAGTGCATCGGGACGCTGCTCAAGTCCAAGCGCTGAGCACGACCGCTTCCCTGCAGCAGCGCACTTGGTGCGTGATGGCAGGGGTGCGGTGTCATCGCGGTATCGCCTTGCCGCGCGCAGGAGCGCTGCTACAAAGATTCATCCGGATAGACGATGGCGACCACCTCCACGGTGAGGTTTCCGGCGGGCCGCTGCCACACCACCTCGTCGCCGACTCGCGCGCCGAGCAGCGCCACCGCCAGCGGTGATACGTAGCTGACCAGCCCGTGCTCCACGTCCGCCTCGTCCTCGCCGACGAGGCGATATCGCGCTTCCCCTTCGTCGCCGTCCACCGTGACCAGCGCACCAAAAGCCACGCGGTCGCGGGGTTGTTGCGACAGATCCACTTCGATGGCACTGCTGACGCGCGCATTGAGCCAACGTACGTCGCGTTCCATCACGGCAAGCTCGCTCTGCTGCGGCAGCGTGTCGCTAGCGGCGCGCAGCGCATCGCGGCGTTCGCGCGCAGCGATCAGGCGCGCGCGCAACTGGGCCAGCCCTCGCGGGGTGACGTAATTGGGATGTTCGCTCAGCGGGATATCCGGCAGCCGTTCGCCGACGGACTCGTCCGCATCCTTCACGAAGGAGCGGCTCATGTGTCGTGCCTCCTGCGCCCTACGCGTCGGCGCATATCTGTTCATCACATGGCGACGTTGTCGCCGCGCATCAAGCGGTGCGCACGCCCCCGAAACGTGCGTGGTTTTCACCACGCACGCCAGCTCGGTGGGTGCGGATCAATCCTCTTCCACGTGGGGCTTCCAGGCCTCGGTGAGCTGTTTCTGCACCGGCGAGGGCACCGGTTCGTAGTGGCTTAGATCCAGGCTGTAGCGACCACGACCGCCGGTCATGGCCTTCAGCTCGGTGGGGTAGTCGGTGAGCTCGGCCAGCGGGGCCTGTGCCTTGATCACCAGCTCGCCGCCGCGCAACGAGTCGGTGCCAAGAATGCGGGCGCGCTTGCCGGCAAGGCCGCCGGTGACGTCGCCCACGCTCGACTCGGGTATGGCCACTTCCACGTCCACGATGGGTTCGAGGACGATCGGGCGCGCCTTGCCCACTGCATCGAGAAACGCTTTCTTGCCGGCGCTGACGAAGGCCACTTCCTTGGAATCCACCGGGTGGTATTTGCCGTCGTACACGGTTACGCGCAGGTCCTGGATGGGATAGCCGGCGATGGCGCCGTTCTCCATGGCTTGGCGCACGCCTTTCTCGATGGCAGGCAGGAAATGGCCGGGAATGACGCCGCCTTTCACCGCATCCACGAACTCAAAACCCGCACCGCGCTCAAGTGGCTCCACGCGCAGGAACACTTCGCCGAACTGGCCGGCGCCGCCGGTCTGCTTCTTGTGCCGGTGATGGCCGTCCGCACGCGCAGCAATGGTTTCGCGATAGGCGATGCGCGGCGGGTGCGTAGTCACCTCCACACCGTAGCGCTCCTTCATGCGTTCCAGCATCACTTTCAGATGCAGGTCGGATAGCCCACGCACCACGGTTTCGTTGAGTTCCTTGTGATGCTCCAGTCGAAAGCAGGGGTCTTCCTCTCCCAGCCGCGTCAGTGCCTGCGAGAGCTTCTGTTCCTGACCCTTGTGCTTCGGCTCGAGCGCAAGGCCGAACATCGGTTGCGGGAATCGCATGGGTACGAGGTGAATGCTGTCCTCGTCGTGCGAGTCATGCAATACGGCATCGAAGTGGATTTCCTCCACCTTGGCGATCGCCGCGATGTCGCCGGGAATCGCCAGTTCGATCTCGTCGTGCGTCTTGCCGCGCAAACGGAACAGGTGGCCCACCTTGAACGGCTTTTTGCTGTCGTCGATTAACAGCTGCGTATCGCGACGGATCGTGCCTTGCCACACGCGGAACACGCCAAGCTTGCCCACGAATGGGTCGTTGACGATCTTGAACACGTCGGCGATTACGTGCTGCGAGGGATCGGCATTGACGGTGATGCGTTCGTTGTCGCCATTGAGGAAATGCGGTGGATTGCCTTCCGATGGACTGGGCAGCAACCGGTCCGCCAATTGGAGAAACTCTTTCACGCCAGCGCCGTTGCGTGTGCTGACGAAGCAGATCGGCACCAGATGCCCTTCGCGCAGGCATTGCTCGAAGGCGTCATGCAGTTCCTGCGGGCTGAGGTCGCCTTCGCCCGAATCGAGGTAGTGACCCATCACGGTTTCGTTGATTTCCACGACCTGGTCGAGAATGCGCTGGTGCGCCTCGGACAGCGACGAGAAATCCGTGGTGCCCTCGCTGTGGAAGAAACAATCGAGTACCAGCTTGCCGCCCTGCGCTGGCAGGTTCACGGGCAGGCACTGGTTGCCGAACTCCTCGCGCAATGCGTCAACCAGCGCGCCAAGCCTGGCGCCTTCGAAGTCGATCTTGTTGATCACCAGTACACGTGCCAGACGGCGCTCGGCGGCGCGCTCCATCATACGTCGCGTGCCGTATTCGATGCCGTTGCAAGCGTTGACCACGATCGCCACCGTTTCCACGGCAGCGAAGGAAGCCAGCGTGGGGCCGCGGAATTCCGCGTACCCCGGGGTATCGATGAGGTTGATGTGGCTGTTGCCGAACGGAACGCTGGCGATGGCGGTGTCGATGGAATGGCTGCGCGCTTTTTCCTGGGCGTCGGTATCTGACTGCGTGGTACCGCGCTCCACCGAACCCTGGACCTGGATGGCGCCGCCTGCATGCAGCAGAGCCTCGAACAGCGTGGTCTTGCCGGCGCTGGCATGTCCGGCGAGTGCGATGTTGCGGATGTTTTCCGTGTTGTACGACACGATGCGACCCTCCTCTGGCGAGGCGCGGTTTCGTGCCGACGATGACCTGCGGCGCCGCACGAAGCCGCGCAAGCGGCTGACGATGGCGGGCCGTCATGGTCGTCCAGGCGTGCGGGACGCGGGGGCGGTCATGGCGGGTACGGCCGGGGAGGCCGTCTGCGTAGATTTTCGCTAATACCCAGCGGGGTCAAGCTGCAGTGCGGGGAAGGGGAACCCTCGGGGCGTGTCGCTTGTCAGCAGAAGTCTCCCCGCGCATGGCTAGAAGGACGCTGGCCGTGCGGTTGTTCCCCCGACGCAAAGAAGGGACTCCCCATCGAGCACACCGAGCAGGTCGAACACCATCGCTGGACGCCACCCGAGCCGAGCACGCGCGGGCTGGCGCCTCTCGATGGCCCCACGCGCGCGTTGCTGCATCAGATGCGCTGGCGCAAGGCGCCACCCAGCCGGGGGCGCCGATGGTTGGCGCTGGGCGTTGTGCTGGTGCTGCATGTGCTGTTTGCGCTGCTCACCTGGCACGAAATGCGGGTGCGCGACCTGCGGGAGGCAGGCCATGTGCGTCAGGATGCGCTTCAGGTGCGCCTGATTCCCCACATGCCAGCTGCCGCGCCGGTCGCTCCGCCGGAGGTGACCTTGACGCCACCGCCACCGCCGCCACCCCGCAAACCTCCGGTCGTGCATGAACCGCCCGCGAAGAACGCGATGACGGTGACCATGCCTGAACCAGCACCGGCCGAGCCATCCACGGTCGCGCCCGCGCCATCGCTCTACGACGCGAACGGCCAGCCGCTGTTGCCCGCTCCGGTCACCAGTGCGACCACCGCAGCCTCCGGCTATGTGCAAAGCGCACCGCGGGGCGACAGCAAGGTGATGCGGCACGACAACCCCATCACCTATAAGGCGACGCGCTTCGACAAGGACTGGTCACAGGGCGGCGGCAGTTCCGTGGACGACGCCCTCAAGCGCGTGGTGGAAAAGAGCACGGTGGAGCACACCTTCCACGTTGCGCCCGGTGTGCGCATTCATTGCGCCGTATCGCTGGCGGCGCTCGCGGGCGGCTGCGGTGGCGACCCGCCACCGACGCCATCGGCCAAGAGCGCGGACATGCGCCTCAACATGGCTCCTGCAAACGCATTGGCGCCGGGGGAGCCAGCACCGAAGCCGCCGACTGTGGACGAATGCATTGCCATCTACCGCGCCGACAAGCCGTTGCCGCAGGGTTGCCCTGTCGATACGCCCACGCGCTCAGTGGATGCCGAGTTGCGCGAGCGGGCAGCGCACCCAGCAGACCAGGGCGGCTGAGTCTCTGGTGGTCGCCGCGCGCGAGCTTCTAGAAACGTCATTGGCGCCCGCTACACTGCGCCCATGGACAGGGAATCCGAGAGCCGGCTGACAGTGACGCTTCCATCGCCCAAGTCGGCGGCGGAGAGTGCATTCGTCTATCGCCGCCGACGCGCGGAGCGGCCGCGCGAGCGCTGGCTGCGCATCCTGGGGCTGGCTGGCGCGCTGATTGTGCACCTGGTGTTCCTGTTCGGCGCGATCCTTGGGCCTGCCTACCAGATGGAGGAGCTCACCGAATCGAGCACGCCGCTGGTGGTCCGCCTTATCGAGAAGAAGAAGGAAGAGCCGCCACCGCCGCCGCCCGTGCGTGGCACGCCGCCCAAGCAGGTCGGACCGGTGCATCGCGGCAACGCGAGCAAGGCGCCGCGCACGGCGAAGCAGAGCAGCTCGTCCACGCGCACCAACAGCGAACTCTCGCCGGTGCCGATCCCCGCGTTGCAGACACCGGTAATCGCCGAGGTACCGAAGGCGACCGCGCCCAAGCCCGAAATCACGGCCGCACCACTGCCGCCGGTCACTCTGCCCAGGCCCGCGCCGACCGAGGAGCTGCAGCCCGTGCCCACGGCGCCCGAGCCGCCGCAGGTGGCTCTGGAAACGCCGCCAGCGGCCAAGCCAGTGCCACCGAAATTCCAGCCCGAACCGGTGCGCAAGCCGCAGACCGAGGGCAACCAACCCGAGCCGCCGCCGGCCTCGCTGGCGATTCCCGAATTACCGTCGCAGTCGGCACCGGTGGTCACGCCGCCCACCATCGCGATGGAAAAAGCAGCGCCCGCGAACACGCGACCGAGCGTGGCGCAGGTGGCGCGCCCCGAAGAGCCCGCCGCACCGCCCGAGCCAGAAATGCAGGCCGTACCGTTGCCGGCGCAACTGGCCCCCACCGTCAACCTGCAGCCGCAACCGAGCACGGTGGTGCCGGTGGTGCCGCGCGAGCAGCCGCGCGTGGAGGCACCGGCCATTCGCGTGGCCGAGGCAGAGCTGGAAGCCGTGCCTTTGCCACCCAACCCGCAACCGAGTTTGGAACGCCCGCAGGCCCCGCGTCTGGAAACCGCAGCACCCAAGGCCATTGCGCTGGAAAACAAACCCGCCATCGAACGTCCGCAGATTTCCGCCGCGACGCCTTCGGAGGCAGCGCCAAGCCAGAGCAGTGCGGCGTCGGCAGCTTCGTCCACTACGCAGTCATCAAGTGCATCGAGCGCGCAGGCCAATGCGGCCAGCAGCGAAACGAGCCAGTCAACCGGCGAGCAGGGCGTCAGCAGTGCACCCAATGCCACCCCTCAAGGAAGCAACACGGCGACGCCGGGGCAACCGAGCGGCGTGAGCCAGTCCCCCGCGGCTACCGGAGGCAACGGTCCCAATCTTTCGCTGCCGCCTGGCCAGGGGAACAGTCAGGGGACGCAGCCAGGACAAGGTCAGGAAGGCGGCGTCAACGGCACGTATGTGCAGCTAAAGCCGCACGGCAACACCGAGATCATGTCGCACGGCACGCCTAGCATCGGTTACGAGCCCACGCGGTTCGAAAAGGACTGGACGCCCGAGGGCGAAAGCTCGATCGACACCGCGCTGCGTCACGCGGTGGAAAAGACCACCATGCGTCACACCTTCCACTTGCCGCGCGGTGTGCGCGTGGAGTGCGTGGTGATGCCGTTGTTCCCCGTCGCATTGTTTGGCTGCGGCAATGGCGATCCGCCACCGAAGCCAGTCGATGATGTGGTGTACGACAGGATGAAGATGGCACCCACCAACCCGCTGGTGCCGCCTGCGCCGTCCACCGCACCTGCCCCGGCCATGGCTACGGTGAAACTGGACAACAGCGCGCAGTGTGCGGCGGCCCGGGTGGCAGGCGGCCCACTGCCTGGCGGATGCAGCAATCTCGATCCGGTCGTGGTGCCGACAGGGCCGGCGCGTTCCAGCAGTTCGTGGGTGCCGGCAAGCGATCAGTTCCACTGAGGCCCGCCATTGCGCCGGCGCGCTTAGGTAAATTTACGCGGCGGCATATGCGAAGTTTTGCGCTACCGGGCGTTATCCGCGAGGTTCATGCTCGTCGCATCGCAATGGCAAACAGCCGTGAGGTGCAGCATGCGCGCGATGCGTTGGCTTGGCCTGATGCTTGCGCTCGCC
Source organism: Dyella sp. OK584 (assembly GCF_057787755.1). NCBI lineage: Bacteria > Pseudomonadati > Pseudomonadota > Gammaproteobacteria > Lysobacterales > Rhodanobacteraceae > Dyella > Dyella sp. OK584. The sequence continues at coordinate 95,969 of NZ_CM173542.1, read as the reverse complement.
CTGTTGGCGGGTGCTCCTGTCCACTCGCAACAGGGCAACACGACAGCCGCGCCCCAGGGCAACGCGGACTTTCGCGCATGGCCGCATACCTTCGATATCGATGGCGTGCACATGGTGTTGCATCACCCGCAGCTCGATAGCTGGGTGGGCACCCAGCTCAAGGGGCGCATCGCCGTCGCCGTGAAAACGGGCACGCAGGTCGGCAGTGACGGCAAGTCGCATGACGTGATGACCTATGGCGTGGCCTGGGTTACCGCGCGCACCGAAACGGACAAGGTGCTGCGGCAAGTAACGCTCTCGCAGGTCACCGTCGACAAGGTTTCGTTTCCCACCGATACCGCGCAACAGTCGCGCTACCTCGACGTATTGCGGCGCATCGCGGCACGCAGCCACCAGGTAGCCAATCTCGACACGCTGGAGGCCTCGCTGGCGATCAGCAAGCAGGAGAAAGAAATAAAGAACGAGGCGGTGCGAAACGATCCGCCGCAAATCATCTTCTCGTTCAAGCCGGCGCTGCTTGTGCTGATCGATGGCGCACCCGCCAGCAAGCCCACGGGTGTGTCCGGCATCAATCGCATCGTCAACACGCGCTCGTTGATACTCCAGCAAGGTCAGCAGTACTACCTCACGTTCGCGGGCAAGTGGGTGTCGTCGACGTCGCTGGATGGGCCGTGGACAGCAGTGAAGACACCGCCGTCAGCAGTGACGAAGGCCGCGCAGGCGGCGGTGAATGCCAAGCAGGTGGACACGCTGGAGAATCCTTCGGATGCACTCAAGCAAGTGCTCGATTCTGGTCAACTGCCGGAGATCGTGGTGCGTGCGCAGCCGTCGGAACTGATCATGGTGGAGGGGGAACCGCAGTTCGCCGCGATCCCGGGTACGCAGCTCGCCTATGTCTCCAATACGGGGTCCGATGTGTTCGTCGATCAGGCGCATGGCCTCACGTGGTACGTGTTGATCTCCGGTCGCTGGTTCACCGCCGAGTCGACCAATGGACCGTGGCGCTATGTGGCGGGCGAGTCGCTGCCGCGAGATTTCGCCAACATCCCTTCGGACAGCCCCAAGAGCGCCGTGCTCGCGTCGATCCCGGGCACGCCCGAGGCACGCGAATCGCTGATCGCCAACAGCATTCCGCAGACCGCGACGGTGGACAGCCACACCACCGCGCTCCACCTGAGCTATGACGGCGCGGCGCAGTTTCGTCCGATTGAAGGAACCACGCTGTCCTACGCGTGGAATACCGAGGTTCCAGTGATTCGCGTGGATGCCACGGCCTACTACGCGGTGCAGAACGGCGTGTGGTTTACGGCGAGCAGTCCCAATGGGCCGTGGTCGGTGGCGCTGGAAGTGCCGTCGGTGATCTATTCGATTCCGCCCAGCTCACCGCTGCACTACGTCACCTACGTGTACGTGTATGGCCACGAGAGCAACCAGGTCTACGTGGGTTATTCGCCGGGCTACTACGGCACCGTGGTGAGCGATGGCGTGGTGATTTACGGCACGGGGTACGCCTGTGATCCGTGGATAGGCAATGACATCTGGTACGGCTGTCCGGCGACCTATGGCTTCGGCGTGTCGTTCGGCTGGACGCCATGGGCGGGTTGGGGCTTCGGCTACGCCTGGGGATGGGGATGGGCGTCGGCGTGGTACGGGCCGTGGTGGGGGCCCTGGGGTTACTACCCGGGCTACTACCCGGGGTACTGGGGCGGCGCCATCGCAGCGGCCAATGTCTACGGGCGTTGGGGCAATGCCGTAGTGTCCGGCCGGGTCGCTGGTTGGGCCAATCCGTGGACGGGCAACATCGGTCGGGCAGGGCGCGGCGGCTACACCAACGAGGCGACAGGTGGTCGCGGCGTGGGCTATGCCGGCCGCAACACCAACATCTACACAGGCACGACGACGGCCGCCGCAGGCGGCATCCGCTACAACCCGCAAACAGGCCGTGTGGTCGCCGGGCAGGGCGGTGCCGCGGTCAATCCGTACACGGGCAACGCGGTGGCGGGCGGGCAACGCACCGTAGCGAACACCGAAACTGGTCGCGTCACCCAGCAGGCAGGCGTCGCCGGTCGTACCGACCAGGGTGCCGGCGCGGCGGGAGCGTTCAATTCGCAGGGTGCGGGTGGTGACGCACGCGGTGCCGGCTATGTTCACTACGACAAGGCGACCGGCGATGTCAGTCGCGGCGGCGTGGTGAACGTCAACGATCAGATCTACGCCGGCAAGGACGGCAACGTCTACCGCTACGACAAGGACCAGGGCTGGCAGCAGGTCGACAACAAGGGCGAGTTCAACCGCGTGAATGGGCCGGACAGCGCCGACACGAACCGAGATCGCATGGCGCGCGACCGAGGCGCCGACAGTACTCCGTCTCAGCAGGGCCAGCAGCGCCAGCAGTTCGACCGCAGCAACTACAACAGCCAATACCAGGGTCGGATGGGCGGATACCGCCCGTCGACGGGTGGTGGCCGTTTCGGTGGTGGGCGCATGGGCGGCGGAGGGCGCCGGCGGTAGGACGCTCTGAAAAAGTATTCGCCGTCGTCACCGGTCCTGTCTGCGCGCAGACAGGACCGGTGACGACGTATTGAATTTCAGATAACGGGGTGATGCCTGAAAGACTCGCCAGCTGCGCCCCACGCCTTGGCAAGACAAGCCAGTCTTCCTGGCGCTGTGCGACACACCTGACGGTCCTTTCAGGCGTTATGCCGACGGCGAATACTGGTTCAGAGCATCCCTAAGCCGGCAACCCACCGAAGGCACTGCATGCGATCAACGCACGATGCCGTCCGCCTTCATCTTCGGAATCAGCGTCTGCGCCAGCTGCGTGGCGGTTTTGGGAATGTCGTTGGTGGCGACGTTCTCGGTGGTCACGGTCCAGATCAGCTTTTCGTTGTGCGCATCCCACACGCTGGTTTCCAGCGTGACCACTTCATACTGGTTGATGTCGGGCGTGGACGCCCACGCGCCGCCGTACCAGCCGTAGAAGCCGCCGTAGGACGGACCGGTGGACGTGACGCTGACCTTCTGCTGCACGCGTTGCACGCGCGTCACCAGTACGGCCTGCGCACCGCTGCCCTTCACCAGATCTTTCAGTCGTACGGTACCGCCATTGCCAGGTGGTATCTGGGTATAGCTGGCTGAAGCCTGCACGCCGGCAGCCTGCAACTGCTGCGCGAAGGTGTCCTCGAAGACGCGCCTCATGGTGTCACTGCGCGAGATGCCTACGACCACCACGTTGGATGCCGGCGGGCCGGCCCACGAAGGGTCGCGCCATTGGTTGGTAACGCTGACGGTCGAGCACGCACAAAGCACCAGGCTGACGGCCACAACAAACAGACGCAGGGGTTTCATGGCATAGCTCCATGGCAAAAAGCCCACTCGGAAAGGTGGGCGGCGGCGGGATTGTGCGGTGCCTTTTGTGGAGGCCACGCGATTGCCGACCATCAGGCCGACCTCTGTGGGTGCTTCCCGCCGCCCGTCCGGTTACTGCTGCGGCCGCAGCAGCGATCCGAACGTCAGGTAGATCGAGTTATGTCCGCCCTGGGCGTAGCCATAACCGAGGAACAGCGGGCCAAGCGGTGTCTGGATGCCGAGAAACATGCTGCCTGCATAAATCACAGAGCTGAGCTGGACATCGCTCTTGTCGTGCCAGGTGTTGCCCGCCTCCAGGCTGGCGCCGATGTAGATCGGCGTGGAGAACAGCGCATCGAGCCTGCCAGTGCGCCGATACAGCACGGCACGCGCCAAGGCAGTCTGGTTGCCGTAGAGAGAGCGCTCTGAATAGCCGGACAGGTTGAGGAAGCCGCCTAGGAATCCCTGGCTCTCGAAGAACTTGCTGTTGTCCAGTGCGCTGCTCGCACGCAGGCCAAGCAACAATCGATAGCGGCCGTCGGTTGGCCACAGGTCGGGCACCCAGTCGGCCACCAGGCGCGCCACGTCGCCCTTCGCGGTGGCGCCCATGAACGGGCGATACAGGTCGTAGTACAGGTTGATGTGCGCGCCACGCGAGGGGAATTGCGCGTTGTCCAGGCTGTCCCAGTCCGTCCCCACCCGCACGACGCTGTATTCGCTGACGTCGCTCGGGGGAAACGTCGCCGTGGGAACACCGATACGCAAGTCGCCGCTGTCCTTGCCGCGGGTGAAGGAGGTGAGCAGGCGCCACGTACTCGTCGGCGACCATCCGGCTTCCAGACCGAGGCTGCGGCGCTTGATGCGGTATTCGGCGAGTTGCTTGTCCCCGGCATCGTTGAACAGCGGGAAATCCTCATTGCGCAGCAGCAGAGAGGGCATCACGTACGCTGACGCCCCCTGGCCGAAGGGCTGGTAGAACTCGCTGGCCAGACCGCCGATGCGTCCCGCCCACAGCGTGCTGCGCCACTCGCCGCCGTAGCGGTTGATGTTGGTGGCGTTGAGCTCGCCGGAGATCAGGTATTCGCTGCGCCCCTGAAAGTCGTCATCCAGCTGGAACCCAACCTTGCCGTAGAGCGGTCCCCACGGCTTGTCCCTTGGAATGATCAACAGGCCGCGCGAGCCGTCATTCTGCTCAAGGTGATAGTCGATCTGCTGGTAGTTGCCGCGTCCGTAGAGGCTACCGATCTGATCTTCCAGCTTGTCCGGGTCGAAGGGTTTGCCGACGTTCTTCTCGAGACGTTCCTGGACGTACTCGGCGGTATCGGTATGTTTTGCATCCACCTTCAGAAAGGCGACCAAGCCCGGATCGAACTGTCGCTGCCGGTGGTTGGTCACAAAGCTTTGCCATTGCTGTGGGTCCACTGCCAGCGCGCGCAGTCTTGGCAGCGCAGCCTCTGCGGCCGCGCGGCCGATGGCGATCGCCTCGGGGCCGCGGTTGAACTCGCCGGCACCCAGGTCGCCCAGCGCTGGCGTGATCAAGATGTCATTGGGCCCCAGCGTGTCCAGTTGCCGCTGCGTTTTTTCCGCCATCAGCGCGCTGACCATTTGATTGAGCACGGCCACGGGGTTGCTCATTTGCTCGCGCGTCGCCAGCGGCGAGCCGACATCGACCACGATGAGCTTCTGTGCGCCCATGGCACGTATGACGTCGATCGGTACGTTGTCCATCAGTCCGCCGTCGACCAGCAATTGGTCGTCGACAGTGGTCGGTGCAAACGCGCCGGGCACGGACATGCTCGAACGGATCGACAGGGCCAGATCGCCCGATCCGAACACCACCGGCTTGCCAGCCACGATGTCGGTGGCCACGGCACGGAACGGAATCGACAGCTGATCGAAATCGTGCACGTCCCAGGTGGAAATCAGCAATCGCCGAAGCAACAGCAACAGCTTCTGTCCCTGCACCACGCCGGCCGGCGTGATGATGTGCCCGTTCTTGTAGCCGACCTCGAAATTCAGCAGGTAGCGGTAATCGGCGTCCTTGCGGCGCATGGGCATCTCTTCACGCGCAGGGTTGTCCGAGAACAGGTCGTTCCAGTCAAGCGACGTGATGATCTTGTGCAGTTCCTGCGGCGTGTAACCGGCCGCGTACATGCCACCCACGATGGAGCCCATGCTGGTGCCGGAAATGCGGCAGATGGGAATGTGCTCGCGTTCGAGTACTTCGAGTACACCGATGTGCGCCGCACCTCGCGCACCGCCACCGCCTAGCACCAGGCCGATGCATGGTGTGGTGGTTGCCATAGGGGACGTTTGCGCTGCCACCTGCGCGCAGGTGCACAACAACAGCAAGGCGATCAGTGCGGGGCGACAGCGCATTGACGATCCTTCTTGCTAGAAAGGCGGCATGCGCTGGATAGGCTGCCGGCACGGCATCGTATGACATAACGGATGCGCTGTGCGTCGATGCGGCATGCACATCAGTCGATGCACATGACGATACACATTTTCATCACAAAGCTGTCCGTGAATGGCGCGTCCATTCGCAGTGTCAGTGAGGCGACATCGCATGCAGTGCGATGTCGCCTCGTGACGTGATGGTTACAACATGCGAAGCATTTCTTTCAACAACGGCAGGCGGCGTACGCGTACCGCGCTGACGCGGAATACGGCATTGGCGAGTGCGGGTGCTGCGGTGGGCATGCCGAGGAAGCTGGCGCCGGTGGGATCGCGATCGCCCGGCACCACGATGACCTCGGTGGTATCGGGAAGCTGCGCCATGCTGGCCAGCGGATATTCCTTCCAGTTGTGCTGCTGGACCTGGCTGTCCTTGTAGCTGACGGAAAGGTTGAGCGCGGTCGACAGCGCATCGAGCGTGGCGCCCGCGATCTGGCCTTCCAGACCGGTGGGATTGATTACGCGACCCACATCCACTGCACACACCGCACGCTCGATGTTCAGGCGGTTGCCCTGCAGTGACGTTTCAATGGCATGCGCCACATAGGCGCCGTCGACATACCAGCAGGCAATGCCCAGCCCGTTGACGGTGCGCAGCCAGTTCTTCCAATCGATGCGGTCAGCCACCAGCTTGAGCACGTTGATCAAACGGCCGGTGTCGAGCGTGCGGTCGTTGCCAAGCGGGATCATGCGCGGCGCGCCGATCAGGCGCAGGCGCGTGACCAGCGGGTCCTCCTTCAGCGACTGAGCGATCTCGTCGACAAAACTTTCCACCGCGAACGCATTGCTCAGGTGCGGCATGCCGCGTGCAGGACCACGTGGCATCGCCGAGGGCAGCGCATACCAGTCGCTGCGCAAGTTGGGCACCAGCCCCGCGGGCAGCTGGTGCGCGTCCACCTCGGATACCCACAGGCGATTGTCCGGCAGGCCGCGTTGCGCCAGCGCCGATGCGCTGGCCATGCGCTGGTTCCAGGTGACAATCTGGCGTTTGCCGTCCAACGTGGCGCTGAATTTGTGCACGCAGGCCGAGCGGTAATAGTCCTGCGCGAGATCCTCGTCGCGCGTCCACATCAGCTTGACTGGCTTATCCACGGCCTTGGCCAGCATCACCGCTTCGGCCACATAGTCGTGATCGAGCCGCCGACCGTAGCCGCCGCCCACGCGTGGCACGCGGATCTGGATCTGGGTCGGCGCCAGGCCGGTAAGCCGCTGCACGACCTGCCACGCCTGTTGCGGCGCCTGCGTGGGCACCACCAGGGTGGCGCCTTCCTTGTCGATGCGCACGAGGCAGTTCATCGGCTCGGAGGTGGCGTGCGCCAGCCACGGCTGCACATAAGTGGCTTCGATACGGCGCGCTGCCTTTTTGCCGGCGGCATCGACATTACCGTCGTTGCGCACGCGCGTGGCGGGTGTGGCGTTCTTGTCGTTGACCAGGTCGGAGGCCTGCTGCTCGAACCAGGCGCTGCTCTCGCTCTGGGCGCCAGCCTTCCATTGCAGCTTGAGCTTGGCGCGGCCCTGCATGGCTGCCCAGGTGTTTTCGGCCAGCACGGCCACAGCGGGTGCACGCACGGTCTGGCCGAGCGGTACGCCAGCTTCCGGCTTGAGCTGCAACACCTTGATCACGCCCTTCACGGCCATGGTGTCGGTGGTGTCGAGATTCTCTACGCTGCCGTCGGGCCACGGGCAGTGGCTGAGCACGGCAATCAATGCTTCGCCGACATAACTGTCGAGCGCATAGATGGCCTGGCCCGTCACGATGGCGCGTGCGTCGATGTCGCCCGCCGGCTGACCGATCAGCGTGTAGCGGTCCGATGTCTTCAGCGGCACCGGCGTGGTCGGAGGGGCGATCTTCGCGGCGGCGTCAGCCAGCGCGCCGTAACCCAGGCGGCGACCGTCCGGCGCGATGACATTGCCTTCCTCGCAACGCAGGCGATCGGCGGGCACGCCGAGACGACGCGCGGCAGCCTGCAGCAGCAGCCAGCGCGCGAGCGCACCGGCCTGACGCAGGTCGGCCCATGCGGCGGGGATCGAATCGCCCAGGCCGCTCGTCTGGTGGCCATAGATCCAGTGCGGCTTGCCGTTGTCGTCGTCCACACCCAGGCCCAGCGGCGCCACGCTAACGCGGGCCCAGTCGGCGTCGAGTTCGTCGGCGATGATGCGCGGCAGCGCCGTGGCTGTGCCGGTGCCCGTGTCCGGATCGCGCGCACCGATGATTACGTTGCCGTCGGCATCGATACGCACATAGGCGCCAAGGCCATAAAGGTTGTCGCCCAGCAAGGCAGGCGGCACCGGAAGGTCCGCCGCATCGGCGAGGCGAATGCCCACCACCAGCGCGCCAGCGGTGCCCGCCAGCACCTGCAGGAAACGACGACGCGAGAGCTGCGCGGTATTGTCGTTGCTGGCGCTCATGCGTGGCCTCCATTGGCAGCGCGCTTGATCGCACGGCGCACTCGCGTCTGGCAGCCGCAGCGGCACAGGTTCGGCAACTGATCGATCTCGTTGTCGCTGGGTTGCGGATGGCGATTGAGCAGGTCCAGCGAGGCCATCAGCCAGCCGGGCGTGCAGTAGCCGCACCCAATGGCGTCCTCGTCCACGAAGGCCTGCTGCAGCGGATGCAGCTTGCCATCAGCTGCGGCCAGACCTTCCACCGTGGTGACCGACTTGCCGGCCAGTTGAAGGACCGTGAGGCTGGTTGCGGAGGCGAGTTTGCCATCGACCAGCACCAGGTCGTAGCCGCCTTCGCCGTGCTCGCCGCTGTACTTGGTGCCGGTGAGGCGCAACACGTCGCGCAGGTACCACAGCAGCGGCATCTGGTCGTCGCCGGTGTGGCGGTAGGGCCTGCCGTTGATCTCCAGATCCACGCCCTCGCGCACCTTCTCGGGCACGATGGTGTTGCTTGGTCGGGGCGTCAGAATCTGGTCTTGCGCGTGCGCCATCGGGGAAAGCCTCCTTCTTTATCCGCGCATTGTGGCATTGCGGCGCGGTGCTTAGGAGGTGACCCGGCTGAACAGGCGTCGCCACACGATGTAGACAGGAATGCCCGCGGCCATGATGAGCAGGCCGATACCGGTGTTCATCGGGCTCGAGCGCAGGCTCTGCACCATGACCAGGCCGATGGTGGCGATGAAGATCAGCGGCAGCAGCGGATAGCCCGGCACGCGGAACGCAGCCTGCGCACCCTCGTGCTTGCGATACCAGAACAGGGTGCCCACGCCGAAGGCGCAGGCCAGCCAGTCGCCGAAGGTGGCGTAATCCAGCAGCTGGCCGTAGCTGCCTGACCACACCAGCACGATGGCCCAGCCCGAAAGCAGCAGCAATGCGATGTTGGGTGTGCGGTGGATGGGGTGCAGGCGCGCCACGCTACGGAAGAACAGGCCGTCCTCTCCCATCACCTGCAGCACGCGCGCGCCGGCCACCAGGGTGATGTTGCAGAAGCCTAGCGCGGAAATCGCCACGCCGACTGCGATCAGTTTGGCGCCGGCGATGCCGAACACCCGCTGCATCACGTCGGCGGCCGGTGCGCGGCTGGCGGCGAGGCCCGCATGGCCGAGCACGGAGAGATAAGCCAGGTTGACCAGCGCGTAGGCCGCGATGACCAGCAGCATGCCGATCAGCAGGGCACGAGGTAGCGTGCGTTGTGGATTGCTGACTTCGCCGGCCAGATTGTTGAGATAGGTGAACCCGGAATAGGCGAACAGCACCGGCAGTGCGGCGCCCATGAAACCCACGTTGGCAGTCTCAGGGTCGGTGGCCAGAATGCCGTGGCTGCTCACGCCGGCCAGCAACAGGCCGCATACCACCAGCACGGTCACGGCCAGGAGCTTGAGCAGGGTGAACATGTTCTGCACCTGCGCGCCCAGGCGAAGGCCGAACAGATTGATCAGTGCCACGAAGACCAGGGCGCCAATGGCCAGGCTTACGGTGGCGCTGGCGGGCAGGCCGAACAGGGATGCTGCGTAACTGGCAAAGATCGTGGCGACCGCCGCTGTCGATCCCGAATAGATCACCAGCAGCATGCTCCAGCCGAACAGAAAACCCGCCAGGGGGCCGAAGGCTTCGCGCAGGTACACATAGCTGCCGCCCGCATGGGGGCGCCGGGCGCCCAGTTCCGCGTAACAGAGCGCGCCGATCAGGGTAAGCAGACCCGCGCCGATCCACAGGAGCAGCAACGACAACCCCGACGATGTGCGCATCGCTACCACATAGGGGTTGAGGAAAATGCCGCCACCGATGATGCCGCCGACCACGATCATGGCCGCGTCCCACGGGCGGAGGCGGCGTACGTAACCGCCGGACGTCGAGGTGTCGCTCATGAAATACCCGCTGCGGGAAATTACGGGCGAGCATGGCGTGCGCAGACGGCGTCAGCAAGCCCCGGCAGGTCGGCGCGCTGGATGTGCAACAAAAAAAGGGCCGGCCCCTGTTGGCGCCGGCCCATTGCACTCGATGGTTGATAGATCAGAACACGCTGAGGAACAAGGCCAGGTTGGTCACGTTGAGCGTGCCGATGCCTGCGCCCGGCTCGTAACCACCCACACCCTTGTAGAACCAGTTGTCGCCCGACTTGATGTCGCCGAACGCCGAGAACGAGCCGTAGCCGAAGATGTTCTGCAGCGGATACACCTGCGGATTCCACAGGCCGACGCGGCGATGGGTCGCCTGTCTCATCAGGGCGCTGATGCCATTGAGCTGCGGTGCCACGAAGCTGGTGCCGCCAAAGAACGTCAGCAGGCCACCGTCCGTCGAGGAGATCACGCTGTAGCCTGTCTCCGGGTCACCGTTCAACGAAAGATCCGGCACGTTGCGGCCCTTGAAGTTGGCCGGCAGTGTGTAGTTGATGCCGAACGGTGGGAACAACAGGGTCTGGTTCTTCTCGCTCTTGCGAATGCCGGGAGTGAACTGCTGATAGAGCGGAAGTTTCCAGAACACGCTCACGCCGCCGCCGCCGCCGACCGAGAACACCTGGTCGGTGATATCCACACCAAAATTGGTCTGGAAATACTGAGAGATGTAGTCCCAACCCCAGACGCTCTCCTTGGCAAGCGTTGCCTGCGGGCCGCCGCTGAAGCTGTAAGTGAAGGGCCAGGTGGTGCCGCCGGCGGTCGTGATGAAGGGATCAGAACCTGGGGCATCGGCGGTGAGCGGTGGTGGGACGGGGTCGGTCAGCAAGCCGCCCAAGCCGCGGACGGTGTCGTAGGCGCCAGAGTCTCCGGAAGTGGCGAACATGGAGATGCCTTGCGCTGCCGCTTCCATGAACACCTGGTGGAAGGCGAGTAGTTCGTCGGTGAAATCGACGCCGCCATTGAGCTGTGGGAAATAGAAAATTTCCGGCGAGCCCCAGCTGACCGAGATGCTATCAACCTTGTTTTCGGACACGGCCTGGTTGAATACGTCGAAGAAGCCGGCATCGGTATTGGGTGCGTCATACACGATGATGTCCGCCCACGGCGCCAGTCCACCGGACTGCTCCACATCGAGCGAGGTTTCGCCCGAACCTGCTGGACCACTGAGCGGTCCGCCGCCGTCAACATGCACCTGGGTGATGCGGTTTGGCTTTACGGGGAGCCCGATCATGCTCCAGTACGCATAAGCATCAGCCGGCACGAAATTCGCCAGCGTGGCGATGCCGATCGTCGAGCCCTTGCCGTTCACACCGGCCTTGTAGAGCGGATTGATGTTGTAGTGATTGGCGACATCGCCCACGGTGAAACTGCCTACCGTGCAGGTAGCTGTCGGGTTGCCAGTACAGGTCACCGCGGGCTTTGCAGCGGCGCTCTTGGCCAAGGTGTTGGCCTGCGCCCCTTGCTGTGGCGAGAACAGCGAGCCCATGCGATGCGAGCGGTAGCGCGCCTCGCTGCTAAGGCCCGAGGCTACCACCAGCGTGCCCGAGAGTGCCGAGGGCAGCTTGGGCGTGGCGTTTGGACGATGGAAGACGGTTCCGTCGCTGGTCTGGTAATCGTGGATAGACGTCTGGAAGGCTGTATTGAACTGCCCGATGGTGCCGCTCACCTTGATGGCCAGGTGGTTGGGCAACAATTCGACCTGGGTGAGGCCCGCCTGCTTGATGAAGGCCTGGGCTTTGGCAATGTCGTCAGCGGTGGCGCCGAAGCGGTCGGCAAACTGGTCAGTGGTGAGGAAGCGGTGATACTGCGGATTGCCCTGGGTCACCGTGCTGTAGATGAACTTCTCCAGTGCATCCTGGTTGCGTAAACCCAATACCAGGGTGACATTGACCTTTTGGCTCTGGTTGCTTGGCCCCAGGTCCGTAGGCGAATTGCTGGCAGCGAACGTAGCGGTTGTGAAGCCGGTGAGCAGCAATGCCAGCGCGGCCGCGAGCGACTTGCGGTGCAGGTTCGAGTGCATGTTCGGTTTCTCCAAGGGTAGACGGTCGCACCGGTCGACGCTGCGCCAAACGCGCCGCGCCCGCCTCCCGGACAAGCCGTGAGCCAAACGGTCGAGAACACATTCCCCAACAACCCAGGCGGCCCCCTGAAGACAATCCGCACTGGTTCAGCGAAAGCTAATCCTCTGTCGACCTTCGCGGAAGTGTCCGACTTGACGCAAAATCGTTCGAAAGCCGTGTCAGGGCTCAAAGAGAGGCGCAAGTAATTGCGCTTACGTCATTTGGCCGACGCCCGCGCGGCGGGTCCGATCTGTTGACTGCAAAGCGGCGCGACGGTGTGATTTCTGAGGTGCCAGGCCGTTTTGCGGCACAATGGAAGGGTTGTGCGTCGTGGACAGCCCGTTTTCGACGCCGTATTCCCCCGGAGTCGAAGCCGCTGCCATGACCACCATCAAGCAAGACGATCTGATCCAGTCCGTCGCCGACGCCCTGCAGTACATCAGTTACTACCACCCCGTCGACTACATCACCAACCTCGCCGCCGCCTATGAGCGCGAGGAGTCGCCGGCCGCGAAAGATGCGATGGCGCAGATCCTGATCAACTCGCGCATGGCCGCCGAAGGCCATCGCCCGCTGTGCCAGGACACCGGCATCGTCACCGTGTTCCTCAAGGTGGGCATGAACGTGCGCTGGGACGCCACCATGTCGCTGGAAGACATGGTCAACGAAGGCGTGCGCCGCGCCTATAACGACCCAGACAACAAGCTGCGCGCCAGCGTGCTGGCCGATCCGGCTGGCAAGCGCACCAATACCAAGGACAACACGCCGGCAGTGATCAATGTCTCGATCGTGCCGGGCGACACCGTCGACGTGATCGTCGCGGCCAAGGGCGGCGGTTCGGAAGCCAAGTCCAAGTTCGCGATGCTCAACCCGTCCGACTCCATCGTCGACTGGGTGATCAAGACCGTGCCGACTATGGGCGCTGGCTGGTGCCCGCCGGGCATGCTGGGCATTGGCATTGGTGGCACTGCCGAGAAGGCGATGCTGCTGGCCAAGGAGGCGCTGATGGAGCCGATCGATATCCAGGACCTGATCGCGCGTGGCCCGAAGAACCGTGCGGAAGAGTTGCGCGTCGAGCTGTACGAGAAGGTCAACGCGCTGGGCATTGGCGCGCAGGGCCTGGGTGGCCTCACCACCGTGCTCGACATCAAGGTGAAGGATTACCCGACCCACGCCGCGAACCTGCCGGTGGCGTTGATTCCCAACTGCGCTGCCACGCGCCATGCGCATTTCACGCTGGACGGTTCCGGCCCGGTGATGCTCGACCCGCCGTCGCTGGAAGACTGGCCCAAGCTCACCTACGACTCGAGCAAGGGCCGTCGCGTCAATCTCGACACGGTGACCCGCGAAGACGTCGCCAGCTGGAAGCCCGGCGAAGTGCTGCTGCTCAATGGCAAGCTGCTCACCGGCCGCGACGCCGCGCACAAGCGCATGGTTGACATGCTCAACAAGGGCGAGCCACTGCCGGTCGATTTCAACGGCCGCTTCATCTATTACGTGGGCCCGGTCGATCCGGTGCGCGACGAAGTGGTGGGTCCGGCGGGCCCGACCACCGCCACGCGCATGGACAAGTTCACCGAGCAGGTGCTGGCGCAGACCGGCCTGCTGGGCATGGTCGGCAAGGCCGAGCGCGGCCCGACCGCTATCGAAGCGATCAAGAAGCACCAGTCGGTGTACCTGATGGCCGTGGGTGGCGCTGCCTACCTGGTGTCCAAGGCGATCAAGGCTTCGCGCGTGGTCGGCTTTGCCGACCTGGGCATGGAAGCCATCTACGAGTTTGAAGTGCAGGACATGCCGGTGACCGTGGCCGTGGATTCGGCCGGTACGTCGGTGCACCAGACCGGCCCGAAGGAATGGCAGGCGCGTATTGGCAAGATTCCTGTCGTGGTGGCTTGATGCCCTGCTTCCTCTCCCCTCCGGGGAGAGGATCGAGGTGAGGGGAGGGTGCTCGCGAAAGCCTTTCTAGAGCGAGCTTTCGCCCAACGAAGACCGAGGCTAGGCCGACCCCTCACCCCAACCCTCTCCCCGGAGGGGAGAGGGAGCAGAAGCCCCTCGCGTTTAGCCATCCAAATGCCCGCAGTTTCCGAGCGGTTGCATTCCGGCTGCTGCAACGCAACACTGTCGAAATTGTTTCCCCAACCACCACCGAAGGTACTCGTGAACCCGCAAAGCCCCGCGTCGCTTCCTGCAGACGCATCCTGGATCGTGATGAAGTTTGGCGGCACCAGTGTCGCCACCCTGCCGCGCTGGCAGAACATTCTGGAGCTGGTAGCCAGCCGCCGCGCCGAAGGCGCCCGCGTGCTTGTTGTCGTTTCGGCACTCTCCGGCATCACTGACGCACTCAAACAAATGTGCGCACAGGAAGACAAGGGCAAACGCATCGAGGCTGCCAAGGCGATCGCACAGCGTCACTACGACCTGCTCGATCACATGCAGCTGGCGGTTCCGGACACCCTCGGCGCACGACTGACCGAACTCGCACAGCTGGCCAACGATGGCCCGTCGCAGCTCGGCGAGCTGGCCTGGGCCGCGTTGGTGCAGGCGCACGGCGAGCTGATGTCCAGCGCGCTGGGTTCGGCGTTCCTTACGCACAGTGGCCTGCCGACCCAGTGGGTGGACGCGCGTGACTGTCTTTCCGCCATCGCATTGCCCAACCAGAACGAGCGCACCAAGCTGCTTTCGGCGATGGTCGAGGCCAAGCCCGATCCTGCGGTGAATGCACGCCTTGCCAAACTCGGCGACGTGTTCATCACGCAGGGCTTCATCGCTCGCGAGTCGCAGGGTCGTACGGTGCTGCTCGGTCGCGGTGGTTCGGATACCTCCGCTTCCTACTTCGGCGCGTTGCTGAAGGCGCAGCGTGTGGAAATCTGGACCGACGTGGCCGGCATGTTCACCGCCAACCCGCGTCAGGTGCCGAGCGCGCGTCTGCTGCAGCGCCTCGATTACGAGGAAGCCCAGGAAATTGCCTCCACCGGCGCCAAGGTGCTGCATCCGCGCTGCCTGTCGCCGCTGCGCGAGCCGCGCGTGCCACTCTTGATCAAGGACACCAACCGGCCAGAGCTGGAAGGCACCTTGATCGGCCCCGAGGTTCGCGAGCACGCGCCGAGCGTCAAGGCGATCAGCGCGCGCAAGGGCATCACGCTGGTGTCGATGGAATCGGTGGGAATGTGGCAGCAGGTTGGCTTTCTTGCCGACGTGTTTGCGCAGTTCAAGCAGCACGGCCTGTCGGTGGACATGATCGGCTCGGCCGAAACCAACGTCACGGTGTCGCTGGATCCCACCGAGAATCTGCTCGATTCCGATGCACTTGCCGCGCTGGCAAGCGATCTGGCCAAGGTGTGTCGCGTGAAAGTGATTGCGCCTTGTGCAGCGATCACGCTGGTCGGTCGCGGCATGCGTTCGATGTTGCATACGCTGTCGGGTGTGCTTGCCGAGTTCGGCCAGCTGCGCGTGCACATGATTTCGCAGTCGTCCAACAACCTCAATCTCACCTTCGTGGTCGATGAGAACGTGGTGGACGAACTGTTGCCGCATCTGCACGAGCTGCTGATCACCGCAGGTGCGCTGCGCACGGATGACAGCGCGCTGTTCGGCCCGAGCTGGCAGGCGTTGTACGGCAGCGGCGAAGTGCTGCCGCCCGCCGCGTCGTGGTGGCGAGAGGAGCGTCGAGAGCAGCTGCTCAAGATCGGTGCCCAAGCCACGCCACGTTACGTCTATCACCTGCCCACGGTGCGCCAGCAGGCACGTGACCTGAAGACGCTGGCTGCGGTCGATCGCCTGCACTACGCGGTGAAGGCCAACACGCATCCGGCCATTCTGAGGGCGCTGGCCGAGGAAGGTTTCGGCTTCGAGTGCGTCTCGCCGGGCGAGCTGAAGGCGGTGATGGCTGTGGTGCCCGAATCGGCGCCGCTACTGTTCACGCCCAACTTCGCCCCGCGCGAAGACTACGAGTGGGCCCTGACCACGCGTGCCACGCTCTCGCTCGACTCGCTGTATCAGCTGGAAAGCTGGGGCGAGCTGTTCCGCGGCCGCGAGGTGGTGCTGCGCATCGACCTGGGTCGTGGCCTGGGTCATCACGAGAAGGTGCGCACCGGCGGCAGCGGCAGCAAGTTCGGTTTGCCTGTGGAGCAGGTGGATGCGTTCCTGCGCCTGGCCGATACTCATGGCGTCATCGTGCGCGGCCTGCATGCCCATCTGGGTTCGGGCATTCTCGATGACGGTCACTGGGGCGAGGTCTATGGCCAGCTGGCCAGCCTGGCCGAGCGCATCGGCAGCGTCACATTCCTGGATATCGGTGGCGGCCTTGGCGTGCCATCGCATCCGGGCGAGGCGCGGCTGGATATCGCCGGCCTCGATCGCGTGCTGCGCGAAGTGAAGGCCGCCTATCCGCACTACAAGCTGTGGATGGAACCGGGCCGTTACCTGGTGGCAGATGCGGGCGTGCTGATCACCAAGGTCACGCAGACCAAGGGCAAGGGCAATGGCATGGTGCGCTACCTCGGTGTGGACACCGGCATGAACAGCCTGATCCGACCGGCGCTGTACGAGGCCTGGCACGAGATCGTCAACCTTAGCCGCCTGGACGAGCCGGCCACGGCACTGTTCCAGGTGGTGGGCCCGATTTGCGAGAGCGGTGACGTGCTCGGCACGGATCGTCGCCTGCCTGAGCCGCAGGAAGGCGATGTGATGCTGATCGCCCAGGCCGGCGCGTACGGCAAGGTGATGTCCTCGCCGTACAACATGCGTGATGAGGCTGAGGAAATCGTGATCGAGTGACGCAACACTTCTCCCTCTCCCCGTTGGGGAGAGGGTTGGGGTGAGGGGTGGGTGCTCGCGAAAGGGTGGAAAGGAGCTTCAGGATGAAGCGTCTCAATGTAGACAGGGCTCGCAGTTTGCGGGGTGCTCAAACGGATGCCGAGCAGGCACTCTGGTACCGCTTGCGCAACCGGCGCTTGCAAGGCTGGAAGTTTCGTCGCCAGAACGAAATCGGCTGCTACATCGTCGATTTCGTCTGTCCTGACGCGGCGTTAGTTGTGGAGCTCGACGGCGGCCAACATGGCGATCAGCTGATTTATGACGAGCGACGGACCCTGGAGCTGCAAGCGATGGGCTACAGAGTCCTGCGTTTCTGGAACAATGACGTACTGACGAACATCAACGGTGTGTTAGAGGCGATTCTGGAGGCTTTGGCCAGCCCCGTCCCCTCACCCCAACCCTCTCCCCGGAGGGGAGAGGGAGCACACCATGGAGACTGAGGCGTGACGACCAATATCCAACCTCGCCTGACCCAGGTATTCCGCTTCGTGCGCTGCAGTTACGCCGATGGCGTGGCCGAGCTGGTGTATGCCTTCGACCACGGCGAGGAGCTGATTGAGCGGGTGCGCTTCCCAAATGCGCCAGCGATCCCGCATGGGCATCAAGCCGCGTTCGACGAGGCACTGAAGCTGCTGCACCTGATCGCCGGTGTCAGCTACTACAAGGCTGGCGTGCCGCCGCGCATCGACGTGGCTGGCGGTCCGCTGGACGACGCCACCGCCGACCTGCTCGATGCGTTGTACCTGCATGGCCTGGCCGAGTTCGCCTATCGCAACGGGCTGGATCTACGCGGACGCATCGCATTCCCACGCGGCGCCGCTGCGAAGCCCGCTGCCAAGGCGTTAGGCCTGCCGCATCGCACGCTGGTCCCGATTGGCGGTGGCAAGGACTCACTGGTTGCGGTGGAAGCCATCAAATCCATCGGCGGCGAAGCGACCGCTGTATGGGTCGGCAACTCACCACTGATCGCGGCCTGCGCGGAACGCACCGGTTTGCCGACGCTCAATATCCAGCGCGAACTGGCGCCCGGATTGTTTGAGCTCAACCGCCTCGGCGCATGGAACGGCCATATCCCGGTGACGGCAGTGAACTCCGCGATCCTCTCGCTGGCGGCCATCATCTATGGCTTTGATAGCATTGCCTTCGCCAACGAGCGCTCTGCCTCCGCCGCCACGCTGGAGTACGAAGGCCAGCAGGTGAACCACCAATGGAGCAAGGGCTACGTCTTTGAAGCGCTGCTCGGCAACTGGCTGCATGAGCATGTAGCGGCTGATCTCGACTATTGCTCGCTGCTTCGCCCGTATTCGGAGCTGGCAGTGACGCGCGCGTTTTCCAAGCTCACGCCCTACTTTGATGCGTTCTCCAGCTGCAATCGCAACTTCAAGCTGCTCGGTCCCAAACCGGCCGACCGCTGGTGCGGACAATGCCCGAAATGTCATTTCGTGTTCCTGGCTCTCGCGCCGTTCCTGGCCAAGCCGCGATTGCTTTCCATCTTTGGCCGTAACCTGCTCGACGATGAAAACCTGGCGCCCGGCTTCGATGCGTTGCTGGAGTACCAGGATCACAAGCCGTTCGAATGTGTGGGTGAGGGCGCGGAGGCGCGCGCCGCGATGCATGCGCTGAGCCAGCGTTCGGAGTGGCAGGAGGATGCGCTGGTCGCGCGCTTCCGCAGCGAGATCCTGCCGCAGCTCGACGAAAAGGAGCTGGCGCTCGAGCCCTGGCTGCTGCCATCGAGCGAGCAGCGCATCCCGAAGCGTTTGCAGTCAGCGTTGGCGTTCTTCGCGTGACGTCTGGTTCGCCACTACGCATTACGGATCTCGCAAGTATGCGCGTCGCTATATGGGGTTTCGGCCGTGAAGGACGCGCTGCCATCACGGCGATCCGTTCGCGACTGCCGACGTTGCCCCTGACGCTGTTCTGCAGCGAAACGGAAGTGGCGGCGGCGTGTACATTTGATCCGGCATTGGATGTGCGTGGCGTGGAACCCGACGCCACGGCATTGACCGTGTTCGATGTCGTGGTGAAGTCGCCCGGCATCTCTGCCTATAAACCTGCGTTGCTCGCAGCATGCGAGGCGGGCATTCGCATCACTTCCGGTACGGCATTGTGGTTCGCCGAAAGGCCTGACGAGCGTGTCGTTGCGGTTACCGGTACTAAGGGCAAAAGCACGACCACGGCGCTCATTGCGCACCTTGCACGAAGCCTGGGCGTGCGCACCGCGCTCGCCGGCAACATCGGTATGCCGCTGCTGGAACTGCTCGATGCTTCGGCCGACGCGTGGGCCATCGAGCTATCCAGCTTTCAAACCGGCGAGGCTGGCTCCACGGAACTCGGCGTGGTCACCAGCCTGTACGAGGAACATCTCGACTGGCATGGCTCGCGCGAACGCTACGTCGCCGACAAGCTGAAGCTTGCCGAGGCGTCGAGGCAATTGCTGGTGAACGCCACGCAGCCATCGCTGCTGGAGCGCACCGCCAGCCACCCGCATCGCCTCCTGTTCGGTCATGCCGAAGGCTGGCATATGGCAGCTGGTTTCATCCGACGCGGCACGCAGCCAGTGTTCGAGGTCACCAAGCTTCGGGCGCCAGGTGAGCACAACGCGCTCAATGCTTGCGCCGCGCTGGCGGCGTTGGAGGCGATGGGTTTCGATGCCGTGACCGCTGCTGATGCGCTGGCGACTTTTCGTCCGCTTCCGCATCGTTTGCAGCCCTTGGGTGAACATGACGGCCTAAGTTGGATCAACGATTCCATCAGCACCACGCCGCTGGCCACCCTGGCTGCGCTGGGCAGCCTCGGCGATCAGCGGGTGACGGTCATCGTCGGCGGCCATGATCGCGGTCTCGATTGGACGGACTTCGTGGCGGCCATGAAGGTGCACGCGCCGCGCGCCATCGTGGCGCAGGGCGCGAACGGTCCGCGTATCGCACGGGCACTACGCGATGCAGGCGTCATCGTGGAAGAGACGGGCGATCTTGCCGCAGCTGTCGAACGTGCTCGCGCGCTGACGCCGGCGGGCGGCACCATTCTGTTGTCACCGGGCGCGCCCAGCTTCGACCAGTTCCATGACTACGCCGAACGCGGCCGCCGCTTCGCCGAGCTGGCGGGGTTCGATGGCCGGGCCATCACGGGTATCGACGGGATGGGCGTGGGCTAAGCAGCCTCACCGGCGCGAAGCGTCAGCATGTGTCCGAACGTCTGGCGGCATAGCGCAATCCGCGACGCAGCAGCGCCAGGAAGTTCGGGTCGGCGTACACGGCCGCATCATGCCCGAGGCCCGTGTACCAGCCGCGTCCGCCGTCGAAAGCGTGGCACCAGGCTATCGGGTGGTCCGCACCCATGGTGCCGCCCTGATACGCGTGTTCGTCCACAGTGGCGACGATCTGGACTTGTTCGCGCGGGTTGCTGCGATAGTTGTAGAGCTCGTCGCGGATAGGCCAAGGCGTGCTGCTGCTTTCTGGCAGCACGCGAGTGGATTGCAGGCCCGGCGGATGACTGCGGAACCAGGCGCCGACCAGACGTCCATACCACGGCCATTCGTACTCGGTATCGGCCGCTGCATGGATGCCGACGTACCCGCCGCCACGGTGCATGAAGTCTTCCATTGCCTGCTGTTGCGCGGCATCCAGTACGTCGCCGGTGGTGTTGGCGAATACCACCACGCTGTAACGGGCCAGGTTGGCGGCGGAAAAATCAGCGGCGTCCTCGCTGCGATCGGAAGCCATGCCTTCTTCGTGCGCCAGTCGTTGCACTGTCGCCACGGTGGTCAGAATCGACTCGTGCCTGAAGCCAGCCGTCTTGCTGAACACCAGAACGCGTTGCGGCGTAGTGGCGGCAGCGGCATTTCCAAAAAGGATCAGGGCGGCGAAGCACAGCAAGGCGAGGGCATATCGGCGCATGCGCGAATTCTGCCATCTCAGCATCGCGAGTAGAAAGGAAGGACGTATTCTCCGGCCAGGCGAACGAGGTACGGGTTGTTGTCCAAGGCGATGGCCACGGCTTAGCATCACCACCTGCGCCCATGCTTCTGGAAAAAGAAGGGAGTACTTCGTGCCGACAGTTCCCAACATCCGCCTCGACGATTTGCGTGGGCCGGAAATCGCAGCTCTCCTGCGCGAGCACCTGGAAGATATGGCAGTGCATTCGCCGCCCGAGAGCATTCACGCGCTCGATCTGGAAAAGCTGCGCAGGCCCGAGATCACCTTCTGGTCCCTTTGGCAGGGTGGTGAGCTGATGGGCTGCGGGGCCATCAGGGAACTCGACACCACGCACGGCGAAATCAAGTCGATGCGGACATCGAAGCATCATCGGCGACGCGGCGTGGCGGCCTCGATGCTTCAGCACATTCTCGATGAAGCGAAGCGGCGAGGTTACCGTCGGCTGAGCCTGGAAACGGGTTCTCCGGCAGCCTTCGAGCCGGCGCGATTGTTGTATGCGCAGTTCGGCTTCGTGGCCTGCGGTCCCTTTGCCGACTACGTCGATGACCCGTACAGCGTGTTCATGACGCGCGAGCTTTAACGGCCGCCGATTTTTCACTCTTCGATAGGCATACACTGGATGCCTCGCCACTGTCGCCGAGGTGACTGTCATGAGCGATACGCAACGCCTGAAGCTGCTTCAGATCGCCCTTGTCGTACTGGGGGTCGTGTGTTTAGCCATCTACCCGTTGATGCGGGTTTGGCCATCCGGATGGGTCTGGCATGAGGGTTACTCGGACTATCCGATGATGATCGTGGGCATCTATGCCACGCTGGGCGTGTTCCTCATCCGCGCTGCGCGTGATCCGCTAGCCAACCAAAGCCTCATATGGTTCGCCGTGTGGTCGAGCGTGGTGCATGGCGGCATCATGGCGGTGCAAGCGCTCAGCCACGCGGAGCATATGGGACATCTCTGGGGTGATGTGCCCGCACTGTTCATCGCGGCCATCGTGCTGGCGGCGCTGATGCCGAGGCCGGCGAGAATGTAGTCATCGCTGCGTGGGTCGCGCACAGGGTGCGCTCCTGCACAAAGCGAGATCACTGCTGAAGCGCACCGCTGTGCGCGGCCCACGAAACGAAAGAGCCACGCCTCTCGCGAGACGTGGCTCTTCTCTTCGTCAAGCTACCGGCTTACCAGATCTTCACGCGATCCGCCGGTGCGAGATACAGCGTTTCACCCTGCTTGGGCTTGAACGCGTCATACCACGCATCAATGTTGCGTACGGTCTGGGCGCGGAAGCGGCCCGGCGCGTGCTCATTGCCGACCACGCGTGCCCGTAGTGCGGCGTCACGAACCTTCTCGCGCCACGACTGGCCGAAGGCGAGGAAGAAACGCTGGTCGCCGGTGAGGCCGTCGATGACCGGTGCGGGCTTGCCGCCCAGCGACTTGTGATACGCGAGGTAGGAGATGGTCAGGCCCGAGACGTCGGCGATGTTTTCGCCCAGCGTCTGCTCACCGTTCACGTGCAGGCCCGGCAGCGCTTCATACGCACTGAACTGCTCAGCCAGCTTCTTCCCGGCGGCTTTGAAGTGCGCCTGGTCTTCCGGCGTCCACCAGTTGGCCAGGTTGCCTTGAGCATCGAACTCGGCGCCGAGGTTGTCGAAGCTGTGGCTGATCTCATGACCGATCACGGCACCGATCGAGCCATAGTTGGCCGCGGCATCGGCCTTTGGATCGAAGAACGGCGCTTCGAGAATGGCGGCAGGGAAATTCAGCGCGTTCTGCAACGGCAGGTTCACGGCGTTGACGGTCTGCGGCGTCATCCACCATTCGCCGCGATCGACCGGCTGGCTGAGCTTGGCGAGCTGGTGCTCATACTCATACTTTGTGGCGCGCTGCTGGTTGCCCAGCGCGTCATCGGCGCGGATCTCCAGCTTGCCGTAATTACGCCACGTATCCGGATAGCCCACGCTCACGAGGGTGCTGGCGATCTTGGCCTTGGCCTTCTGACGCGTGGCCGAGGTCATCCAGTCGATGTGATCCACGCGATCATCGAAGGCGGCGAGGATGTTGTGCACCATGTCCTCGACCTGCTTCTTGGAAGACGCAGGGAAATACTTCGTCACATAGATCTGGCCCACGGCATCACCCAGCGCGACATTGGTGCTGGCGATGGCGCGCTTCCAGCGGTCACGCTGCTGAGGCGTGCCCTGCAGAGTCTGGCCGTAGAAGCCGAAGCTCAGGTCCGCATAGGCCTTGGGCAGCAGGCTGGCGCTTTCATTGAGGGCGTGGAAGGTGAGGTAGTCCTTCCAGGTCTGCATCGGTTCGCTGGCGGTGAGGGCGGAAAGTCCCTTGATGCCAGGTACCTGCCATACGTCCACGATCTTCTGCTGGTCGAGACCAGCCGCCTTGAAATAGGTGCTCCAGTCCAGGCCCGGCGCATTCTTGGCAAACGTGGCAAGCGCCCACGGATTATTGGCCTTGTGCACGTCCTGGCTGTCGACGATGTCGACCTGCACCTTGGCGATCTTGGTTTCCAGATCGAGGATGGACTTGGCCTTCGCATCGGCATCCGCCACACCAGCCTGCTTGAGCAGGGCTGCGATGTAGGTCTGGTACTTGCCGCGCGTGTCGACCATCGCCTTGTCGTCGGACAGGTAATAGTCGCGCGTGGGCATACCCAGGCCGCCTTGCAGCAGATAGGGGATGTTGTGCGTGGCGTTGTCCAGACCGTGCGAGACGAACAGGCCGAACAGGTGCTCGGTCTGGAAGTTGGTGGCGTTGACCGGATCCACGTCGGCGCGCAGGCCTTCACCCAGCACACGGGCGAGGTCGGCCTTGCTGGCAATGGCATCGATCTGCTTTAGCTCGGGCTGCAGCGGCGCAAGGCCGCGCTTCTCGATGGCGGCCTCGTCCATGAAGGCGGCGTAGTAGTCGGCGATCTTGCGTTCGTTGCTGCCGGCTGCCGGGTTGCCCTTGCCGGTGTCGTGGATCAGCTCGGCGTTGCGCTTCTCGGCCTTCTGAAACACCTGCAGGAAGATGCCCGTGCTGGAACGGTCAGCCGGAATCTCGGCCGTCTTCTTCCAGTTGCCATTGGCATAGTTGTCGAAGTCATTACCCGGCTGCATGCTGTGGTCGATGCCGGCGAGGTCGATACCGCTGGCGCTGCGCGCGGGCGTCTGGGTTGCTGCGGGCTCGGCCGGCGTGGCGGCCAGCGCGCAGGTGCTGGTCAGCGCCGCTGCCGTGAGAATCCAACGAAAATGCTGCATGGGTGGCGCTCCTGCCGAGGGAAAGGCCAACGATAGCCCATTGCCCGCCAGGGAATGGATATGACCCATGGGCTAGGATGGCCGCAGCGCACTTTCATGTGACAGGTCGAAAATCCGGAGAGGCTCGTGCATTGCGCCAGGCGCCTGGGAATGGTTGCGATGATCGCTGTCGGCATTTGCCAGCCGGCCGCCGATGTCCTTGCGGCACTCGATGCCACGGGGCAGCGCGAGGTGCAGGCGTTGCTGGCGTTTGTCGGCAGCAGCCATTGCACGTTCATCCGAAATGGCAGCTCATACAGCGCCGCCGAGGCGCAAGCGCACCTGCAGGACAAGCTGGATTATCTGGAGCGCCGGAATCGGGTGAATTCCGCCGAGGAGTTCATTGAGCGGGCGGCCAGCCAAAGCAGCCTCAGTGGCAAGCCTTACAAGGTGAACTGCGACGGCAGGGAACAGCTATCTGCAGATTGGCTTACCGAGGAACTGCAGCGTCTGCGCCAGGGCCAGCCCTGAGGTTTGTCGGCGAGACGAACTCTGGCCTGCTATTTCTCGATTCGGTAGTTGACGCTGGCGCGGCTGAAATCGGTGGCGTTCTGCGCTTCGAAATTCCAGCGTGCGTTGAAGTGATAGCGCACAGTGATGACCTGGCCAGGGTCGAACAGCCCCACGCCGTAGCTCACATACAGGCGTGGCGAAAGATATTTGCCGACGGTGAAGGCTGAGCTGCCGTTGAGCGCGTCGCTGCTGCTCACGCCGATGTCGTCCACGCCGAGCTGCGAGCCAATGCTCTTGGCCAGCAGGTTGCCAGTGGCCGAGCCCAGCGCCTGTGCCGCGGCGCCGACCATGTTGCCTTCGCCGCCCTTGACCTGTGACAACGGCTTGCCGGTGACCAGGTAGGCGAGTGCGTCGGACTGTTCCATCACCGGCTGCGAGAACACGGTGAGCACGGGGCGTTGCGCCGTGCCGGCAATATTGAGGCCTACCTTCTGCCCATCATCGATGGTGGCGTTGGGATTGAGTTTCCGCACGGCGCGAATGCTCAGGCCGGGGTTGTCGATCGGTGTGGTGGCAAAAAGCAGCTGGCCGCGTTCGATCTGCAGGGTTTGTCCGTAGGCTTTATAGGTGCCATCCACTTCGATCTGGCCCTGCCCGGTGGTGGTACGGCCCGGGCGCTCGCTCACCACCAGCTGGCCGTGCAAACGGCCGTCCAGGCCCATGCCGACGAGATGGGTTTTCTTGCCAAGGTTGACGGTGACGGTCGTCTTGATCGGCAAGCGGCTGGCCTGTTCTTCCTGTTGCTTGTCGTCTACTACCACCACATCCGGTGAGGCCTTGGTGGCGCCCGTGCCGGGCAGCTTGTCGATATTGACGTCGGCGCTGTCCAGCGTCACGCTGCCGGTGATGTCCAGGCCGGTGGTGTCATGGCGCACGGCGAGATCCGGCGAGATGGCTACCTTCGCTGCGGGAATGTCGACTGCCTTGAAGTTGCTGCCTTTTACCGACAGCACGCTTTGTGCGTCGGCACCCAGAGCGACGGTGCCCTGCAACGCAACGCTTCCGTCGCCCGAGTGCAGCGTGCCATCGACGCGGAAATGCTGTGCGTCGGTGGTATGGACGGTAAGGTGTCCCTGGCTCAGTTTCAGGCCCATCGCGGGAATCTCCGCTGCAAAATCGCTGATGCCCGCCTGGCCTTTGATGGCCGGTTGCGACAGCGTGCCGCCGAAGTTGAAGTCGCCGCTGATTGCTCCCTTGGGATTGACCACCTCGGTGGTGAATATCTCCAGCAGGGCCAGATTGCTTGCGTGGATGGAAACCTGGCCAGTCAACGCCTGCTGCGCACCGCTGATGGTGACCTGGCCGTCCAGACGTCCGTGGTTGGTAAGTCCCGCATGCAGGTCGATGCGCTGGCTCGAAGGGCTTAGCTGGGCATTCAGCGCGAGGTTGTCGTAGGTGAGAATCGGCTGGTCGGTGCGGTCGGCGTAGGCAATGGAGCCGCGCGACGACGTGATGGATGCCGTGCCGTTGAGCGCGCCCGCTACATTGCGCCGGATGTTGCCGCTGCCTTCCAGCGAGCCCTCCACGCGCATCGGCACCTTGGCGGTGCTGACGGCGCTCATCAACAGTGCGATGGGCAGGCTGTGCAGGCGATAGCTGGCATCCAGATTGCCGGCCTTGTCCTGTTTGGCGGTGGCGCACAGCAGTGGCTCGCCAGCAGTGAGGCACAGCTCGGACAGGCTCATCGCGCCATCGTTGTACGACATCGATGTGGGCTGCTGCAGACGCCAACGGGGCAGGCCGGCGAGATCGATATGGAGCGCAGACAGCGTGCCATTCCAGGCCGAACCCTTGAAGTTGCCGCTCAGTGCGAGGCTCGTGGACAGCGGCGAGCCGTGCGCATCCAGCGTGAGGCTGTGTCGCTCCGCCGCGCCATCGCCGCGCACGCTCACCTGCGTGAAGGCCAGGCCCGCTGCATTCACGCCGACTGCCTGCAGGTCGAGCTTCCCGCCTGGATGGCTGATGTCGGGTACGTTGGCAAGCAGGTGCAGGCTGTCGACACGCTGCCCTGCGTAGCTCAGTGCGCTTCCCTGCAGGTTGGCGTCCACTGCGAGCTGCGGACGCTTGCCCAGCACGCGGACGGTGCCCTGCAGACGACCGGCCGAGTCCGGCAGCCAGTCGGCCAGCGTGGCCACGGCAAGCTTGACGGTGATGTTGTTGCTGTTGCCGGGCTTGGCGTCGATCTGCACGTCGCTGCTGCCGGATATGAGGTGCAGCTTGCCGTCCACGACACCTTCTGGCGGCAGGTGCAATTTGCCATCGCCGTGCACGGTGCGCTCGCGCAGACGTCCTTCGAACTTGCGGATATCCAGCGTGACGTCGGGGCGATCCTGTGGCAGCGAGCCTTGCGACGCGATGTCGAAATCGAGCGAGCCATTCCATTTCGCCAGCAGGTGGCCGGGGTCGAACTTGCGGGCGGTGGCCTCCATGTCCCAGCCAAGCTCAGGCTGCAGCGTGAGCGTTCCCTTCGCCTGCAGGTTGCCCTGTGGCTGCTTGACGGTGAGCGCGTTCACCGTGATCAGCTTCTGTGTGCCATCGAGGTCCAGCGTCACGTCGGCGAGCTTGCCGGGAATGCCAATGGCTACGTCACCACGAGCGCGGAATTGATCGATGCTGCCGTTGGCCTTGACGCTGCCATGGCTCAGCAGCAATTGCCCAACCAAATCCTCAGGCAGCTCGACGTCTTTCCAGTCGACCGTCAGGTCTGCCGATAGCGGCTGCGCACTGAGCTGCACCACACCATGCGCGCTGACATTTCCCTTGAACTGCGCTGAGCCGAGGCCCAGTTGTTCCACCGTCAGTGTCTTGAGGTCTTCGCTGAAGCGCGCGCTTAGCGGGCGAAGCTGCAGCTGGTAGTCGTTGAGGCCAAGTTGGCCGTTGAGCGCGCCGCTGCGGCGATCGCCCTTGCCGTCAAGCGCCACAGCCAGGCCGGTGAGCGAGCTGTCGCCCAGCAGGGGCTTGGGATCGAAACGTGGTGCATCGAGGCGCGCCGTCCAGGCATAGTCGCCGCCCTGTGCGAACTGCAGTTGCAAGCGTGCCGCCATCGGCTGGGTGAGTTGCAGGTCGAGCCGCGCTTGCTTGCCATCGCCGTGAGCTTCGAGCTGGCCGGCGTACTCGGTACCACCGAGCGTCCAGGCGAATGCTGCCTTGCTGTCGCCGCGATAGTTGCCAGCCACCACCAGCGAACCGTTGAGATCGGCGTGACCCTCCGGTGCGCGCAGGACGAGCTGGCGCAGAGCGATCCCGCGACTCGTCCAACTGCCCGCCACGTCGAGCGTGTTGGAAACGAACAGCGCTTGGCCATCCTGGGAAATTCGTGCGGAGCCTATGTGCGCGCGATCGAGCAGGATGTCGAACGGTGGCTGCCAGGAGAAGTTGCTTTCGGGCTGCTCCGGTTCGCTCTTGGGCAGCGCTACTTCCACGCCATCGACATTCAGATCCAGCACGTGCAGGCGTTTGCGAAGCAATGATGATGCGCGCAGATCCACATGCGCTTTCGCCACCTTCACATCGAGGCCCTTGCCGTCCGCGTAGCGCAAGCCGGTGAGATCCAAGGGCCCCAGCAGTCGACCTTGCGCTGATTGAACGGTGAGCGCGCCGTCGGTGAAACCTTCGGCGCGATCCAGTGCAAAACGCAGTCCTGATCCCGTACCGAGCAACCAGCTCACGGCGAGCATCAGCAACAGCAGCAACGCCAAGAGCGACAGCACGATCCAGCGCAACCAGCGACGACGCGGCTTGGGCGCAGCGGCAGGTGCGGAGGCGGGCGTGGCGGAAGTCATCGCGGCGTACTCACAGATCCGGGCCGATCACGACGTGAAGTTCCACGCCATGCTCATCCGGGTTATGCACCGGCGTGCCCAGGTCCACCCGGATCATACCCACCGGCGACAGCCATCGCACGCCCAGGCCCGCGCCGATCTTCGGGCGATAGTCGGTGTTGTCGAAGGCATTGCCGGCATCGACGAAGGCGGCCATGCCCCAGTTCTTGTTGAAGTAATGCTCCACCTCGGTGCTGCCCACCAGCAGGTTCTTGCCGCCGATCACGCGGCCATAGGAATTCTTGGGGCCAATGCTCTGATAGCTGTAGCCGCGCACTGAACGGTCGCCACCGGCGAAGAAGCGCAGCTGCGGCGGCAGGTCGCTGAAATCATTGGTCCAGGTGGCGCCAGCCGAGGCACGCAGAATCAGGCGGTTTCGCCCGGCGAACGACGTGATCCATTTGCCGTCGGCGGTGATCTGACTGAAGCTGGCGTCAGACAGCAAACCACCCACGGTAGTGCGCGCGGCGAGCGTCAGCGACCAGCCGTTGCGCACGAAGATCGGGTTGTCACCGGATTTGCGAGACAACGATATCTCCGGATAGAACAGGTCGCTGCGGCCGTGCTCCACGCCCGGCGCATTGTCCGGCTCGCCGTTTTTCTGGCCTACGGTGAACGTGCCATCCAAAGCATGCATGCCGATGGTTCGCACCCAGCCGTGCCACTGACGCGTTTCGTTGGCGACGATTTCCAGCGTCTTCGAATGCGAAGTGTCGGTGTCCGAGTCGCGATAGGTGGCGCCGTAATTGAAGCTTCGCTGGTTGGGGCCGGGCATGGGCACGGAGTACAGCGTGGAGAGTGTCTTGAGGTTTTGCGCCACCACAAGCTCGTTCTTCCATTTGTGGCCGTTGCGGTTCACCCATCGCCGCTCGCTGGCGACACGCACGCCAAAACCGGTATCGGTGCCGTAGAACGGGCCGCCGGTGTAGATGGTGCGCTTGGCCGGCACCAGTTCCACTTTCACGTCGACCACGCCGTTCTTTTTGTCGTCCACATCGGGCAGCACGTTGACGACCGAAAAGTAGTCGGCGCCATTCAAGGCCTGCTGCAGTTGCAGGAGCTTGTCCTGGGCGAAGTAGTCACCGGACTTGAACGGTACGTAGCGCTGCAGGAAACCCGGCTTGAATTGCGAGCCGTCGAAGTGCACGTCGCCAAAGCGGTAGCGAGGGCCTGCCTGCCAGGCCAGATGGATGGCCGCGCTGCGCTCGGCGCGATTGACGTCCACGCGATGAGTGACCAGGCGTGCGTCGAGAAAACCATTGGCGGTGAGCGCGCCGCTCAACGCATCGCGCGCTGCATCGTACGCGCCATGATTGAGCATTTCCCCCTTGAGCTTCTCGATGGCGCGCTGCGTGCGGCGAATGGCGGGAATGGCTGCCGCCTCGGCATCGAGCTGAACGTCCACCGCCGTCACGGTGACCGGCTGACCCGGCGTGACGTGCAGAGTGACGCGCCAGTCGGTGCCCACGGGGTCGAGTTGCCCCTGCACGGTGGCTTCGTAGTAGCCGTAAGGTTCCAGTGCGCTCTTCGCCTGATCCAGCGCCTGGTTGTAGAGACGGCGCACCTGCGCCTCGGTCACGTCGCGATTGGCGTACTGCGATATATCGACACCTGACGTGACGGCCACTTTGAGCGGATCGTCCACGCCATCCACCACTACCTGTACGCCCGCATGCGCGAGCAGCGGGAACAACAGCAGCGACAACAGCATCAGGCGTCGAACTCGGCGCATGCGATCCTGATTCCATCCTGGAAGTGGCGGCGCGCACGTGCGGGCAACACGTGCGGCCCAAGCTTAGCCTATCGACTCACGCACACTGGTGAACGGCGCGTCAGTGATCAGCCAGCCTTGTCGCCTGCCTTGTGCGCAATCCATGCGCCCGCTACTGCCGAGACGTACGGGATCGACTGTGCAGACAGGATGAACATCCACAGCGTGCCTTCCACGTACTGCGTGCCGAAGCGCATGCCCATGCCGATCACGCAGAGGAGCATGGCGAAGGCCATCAGCAGTTCCTCGCGCACCGGGGCGAATGCGGCGAAGTTGCTGCCGCCTAGGCGACGGCTCTTGGCGGTCACCACGAATGAGGTCTTCTCGCGCGTGAGGCCATGCAGGATGCCGCGTGCAATGGCATGCGACAGACCCATGCTGGCCAGCGAGGCCATCAGCGTGTCGTACCAGCTGCAGGGGACGCGGGCGCGGTACAGCACGATGCCGAAGATCGCCTTGGCAAAGAAGAAGCCAATCACCGGAATCAGGAACAGCTGCATCGGCAGCGCAAACAGCTGCGGGAAGGCCACCATGCCTGCCGTCCAGAAGATCGCCATCATGGTGAAGATCAGGTGCAGCGCATCGGCGAACCAGCTGAACCAGCCAGTGAGGAAGTGGAAGCGCTGGCCACCGGAGAGCGGGCCCTTCTTGGTCATCCAGTCCCAGCGACCCTTGAGGATCTGCATGGCGCCAAACGCCCAGCGATAGCGCTGGCTCTTGTAGGCCTTGAAGTCGGCCGGGGTGAGACCCTTGCCCATCAGTTCATCGACGTAGACCAGCTCGTAGCCGGCGTGCATCAAGCGCAGACCCAGCTCGGCATCTTCGCAGATGGTCCATTCCGACCAGCCGCCCGTACCTTCCAGCGCTGAGCGACGCACCATGGTCATGGTGCCGTGCTGGATGATGGCATTGCGCTCGTTGCGGTGGTGCATGCCGATGCGGAAGAAGCCGTCGTATTCCCACGCGGTCATGCGGCGGAAGCGGTTGTGCTCGAACTCGCGGTGCGCCTGCGGGCATTGCACCACGGCCACCTTCGGATCGTGGAAGTAACCTGTCAGCGAAGCCAGCCAGTCCTTGCGCACTTCGTAGTCAGCGTCGATCACCGCCACTACGTCGGCACGCGGATCTGTTTCCTTCAGGCCGAAGTTCAGCGCACCGGCCTTGAAGCCAGGCCAGGGTTCCAGATGGAAGAAGCGGAACTTGCTGCCCAGCTTTTCGCAGTAGTCCTGCACCGGCTTCCAGATCGCCGGGTCCTTGGTGTTGTTGTCGATCACCAGGATTTCGTAGTTCTCGTATTCCAGCGCGGCCAATGAATCGAGCGTGATGATGACCATCTCCGGCGGCTCGTTGTAGCAGGCCAGGTGGATCGACACGAACGGTTGCTTCTCCACCGGGTCGGGCGGCAACAGGCCCGCATGGCGGATCCATTCGCGGCGCCACAACACCTCGGTGAACTCGAAGCCGTTGATCAGCAGGATGGCCAGGATCGCGATCTGTGCCGGGAACAGCAGCACCAGCATCGTCCAGTCGATCCAGCTCAGGTAGAAGTTGAACGGCAGCGTGGCTGACCACGTAATCAACCCGCACGCGAGCTGGATCAGCGCGCAGAAGAAGAGGCGGCCCATCAGCTTGAAGCGGCTGTAGCTGCGCGCGAACCAGATCATCGGCAGCAGCGCGAGCAAGCTCGCGGCCAGCGCCTTCCATGGCCACGCCGTGTCCTCGGTCACCGGGCCGGTGAACGGGAACTTCGGCTGACGATCGGCGTTGAACATGCCCCAGTAGGCTTCCGTGCGGCCGGAGAGCTTCTCCTTCCAGGGCTGGTCGAACGCCTCCATCACGTAGTAGTCGATGTTCTCGCGCTTGGCCATGTTGAACCACTCGCGCAAGAAGATCGCCTCGTTCGACACGGAAGGGTCGGCGTACTTGTAGCGATCGCCATTCGATGGCCAGCCGATTTCGCCGATCACGATCGGCTTGTTCGGGAACATCTGCTTCAGCGTCTTGTAGCTGCCCATCGCGTCCTGGATGGCCGACTTGCGATCGATGCCGTTCCAGTACGGGAACAGATGCACGGTGATGAAATCCACATGTTCGGCCAGCTCTGGATACTTGGCCCAGATGTGCCACGGCTCGGCGATCGACACCGGCTGGTGCAACGCTGCGCGAACGCGATCGGCGTAAGCCATCAGCTGTTCGGGTGGGATGTCGTTGCGGAACAGCACCTCGTTGCCGACGATCACGCGGTTGATCGAATTCGGATAGCGACGCGCCTGCGCGATCAGCGTTTCGATTTCGCTCTCGTTGTTGTCGAGGCGCCGGTCGATCCACGCGCCAGCCATCACCTGCAGGCCATCCTTCTCGGCGAGGCGATACACCTGCGGGTTCTGCAGCGTGGAGTAGGTGCGGATGCGCGAGGTGTAGCGGCTGAGCAGCTTGAGATCGCCGTCGATCTCCTCGTCGGAGGGGAAGTCGTTCTTCAGCGGGTTCTGGTAGCGCTGGAAAGCAGACAGCGCGAAGCCGCCGATGGGACCTTTCCAGTCCTCCGGACCGTGCGGGAGATTGCTCCACCACCACAGGCCGATGTTCATGGCGGCCACGATCAGGGCGAGCAGGATGGCTGCGAGCAGCGGGTGCCGGCTGTCGTGGGTGGTTGGTGTGGCGCTCAAAACGATCCCCGTGGCTGCCTCACACGAGGCCGAAAAGCCTCAAGAGCTTAACCATGGAGCGCATTTGTCTCAATCAAGACGGGGCAAGATGGTCAGCGCAAGGTCAGGCCGGGTGCGTCGGCGCAACTCTCTAACGGCACGGTCCCGCCATCCTGCACAGTTCTGCCACCAGCGTGGCCTGACTGTGCTTCACCGTCTTTTCGAAGACGTGCTTGAGGTGATTGCGCGCGGTGCCTTCGCCCATGGCGAGCATGCGGGCGCAGTCGCGCAGTTCGTGGCCGTCGGCGAGCATGCCGGCCAGGGCTGCTTCGCGTGGTGTCAGCCCGAAGGCCACCGCGATGGCCTCGCGGGGTACGGGCCGCAAATGTTCAGGCGCCGTGATGAAGACCGCCACCTGGGGCGGAGAACCGGGCATCGGTGACAGCCTCAGCAATAACGGCGCGGCGTGTCGCGAGCGTCGGGGCAGCCCAAGGTAGCGCGTGGAAGGAGATTGGCCTTCGTCAGACATGGCCGATGTCGCCATCAGCGCCATGGCGTGTCGCAGGCGGCGGGTGTCGGCGTGAGTGGTGGCGGTCAGCCCGGTGGGTCCGTCGGCCAGGCCGTCCTGTCTGGCCAGGAGGTCGCGCGCGGCGCGATTGGCGTAACTCGGTCGGGCCTGGGCATCGGCGAGGATCACCCCGACCAGCAGTTGGTCCAGCAGCTGGCGCAACACCGCTGCACGCGCACCGGCACGCTGCACGGCAGGCGCGCGAGACTCCCCTGCTATGGGTGGGCGCCGAGGCATGGCGGACTCCCGCCATCGGCCTAGTGCTTTCGCGCTGTCCGGTTTGGGACAGGCGTTGCGATCACCGATGGCGTATGCATTGGGGTTCATCCTACTCCACCGCTTTCTGAGCGGTGTCGCGGAGTTATGTCATGGCGATCGACGAACAACGGCTTCAGGCATTTCTGGGCAAGGCGGTTGGCGACCTGGGGGCGGCGGTGAGCGCCACCCTGATCCAGATCGGCGACGAACTGGGTTTCTACAAGGCGCTCGCAAAAGAGCGGCTCACGCCGGCCGAATTGGCTGGCCGCACCGGCACCTATGAGCGTTATGTCCGCGAGTGGCTGGGCAATCAGGCGGCTGGCGGCTATGTCGAGTACGACGAGGCCAGCGGCAAGTACGGCCTCAGCGAGGAGCAGGCGCTGTGCATGGCCGACCCCAAGGGCCCGGTGGACCTGCCCGGCGCTTACTCCATCGTCGAGGCCATGTACCACGCGAAGGAACGCACGCTGGCGCATTTCCGCAATGGTGAGGGCATGGAGTGGGGCGAGCATCATCCTTGCTTGTTCCACGGCACCGAGCGTTTCTTCCGCGCGGGCTACAACGCCAACCTGATCGGCGCCTGGTTACCGGCCCTTGATGGTGTGGTGGACAAACTGCGCCGTGGCGGCCGCGCGGCGGACGTGGGCTGCGGGCATGGCGCCAGCACGATCCTGATGGCGCAGTCGTTCCCGCAATCGGAGTTCGTGGGCTACGACTATCACGCGCCATCGATCGATGTGGCACGCGATCGCGCGAAGGCGGCGGGCGTGAAGAACGCGTCCTTCGAGGTGGCAGATGCCACTGGCTACGCAGGCAAGGACTTCGACCTGATTGCGTTCTTCGATTGCCTGCACGACATGGGCGACCCCGTCGGTGCCGCGAGGCACGCGCGCCAGGCGCTAAAAGGCGACGGCAACTGCATGATCGTGGAGCCCTTCGCCGGAGATCGCGTGCAGGACAACCTCAATCCAGTCGGCCGGGTCTATTTCGGTGCGTCGGCGCAGATCTGCGTGCCGGTGTCACTGGCGCGGCACGGGCCGGCACTGGGTGCGCAGGCGGGCGAAGCGAGGCTGCGCGAGGTGGTGGTGGACGGCGGTGGCTTCCATCAGTTCCGACGGGCGACGGAGACGCCGTTCAACCTGGTGCTGGAGGCGAGGCCGTAAGCACTTCTTCCTCTCTGCTCTGGAGGAGAGGGCCGAGTTAAGGGGCGGGAGCTGGCCGCGCCCTCTCAACCACGTCATTCCAGCGAAAGCTGGAATCCAGTGCCTTGGGCGGAGACGTACGGGCAGGGCCGAAAGTCGCTGGATTCCGGCTTTCGCCGGAATGACGGTGAGGGGGAGATGGGTTTTCGCCAGCACCCACTCCTCACCCCAACCCTCTCCCCAGAGGTGAGAGGGCGTCAGGGTGCGGTGCTTACTTCAGCAGCGATCGCAGCATCCACGCCGTCTTCTCGTGCTCCTTCAGGCGCCCCGTCACGATATCGGCGGTACCTTCATCGCCCGCAGCGTCGGCAGCCTTGATCACACCGCGTGCCGTATGCGCGGCGATCTCATGGCCTTCCACCAGCTGGCTCACCATGTCCTTCCAATCCGGCACGCCAGCCTCTTCCTTGATCGAGGTGAGCTTGCCGAACTGGCTATAGGAGCCGGGGGCGAACACGTCCAGCGTGCGGATGCGCTCTGCCACTTCGTCTGCAGCGAGCCACAGCGCGTTGTACTGCGTCTCGAACATGGTGTGCAGGCTGTTGAACTGCGGCCCGGTGATGTTCCAGTGGAAGCTGTGCGTCTTGAGGTAGAGCGAATAAGTGTCGGCGAGCAACTTGGAAAGTTGTTGACCGATCTGCTCCCGGTCCTTCTTGGCGATGCCGATGGAAATGGCCATGGATTGCTCCTTATCGAGGGTGTTGGGATGAAACCTGGGTCGAGCTTATCGGGGCGGGCCACGGTCGTGAAATGAATCCTTCTGATGTGGACGATAGTCAGCGGCTATCATGTGCGGTCCGATGACCCAACCATCCATTCCACCCGCTGTTTCCGACCCGCGATTGCGCGCGCTGCGCAAGGCGCTCGACGACGTGTCCAGCCGCGACTACGGCCGGCTACAGGGTCGCCTGCGCGAGCTGACGCGACGAATCGACGAGAAAAAGCTGAAGGCGCTCACCGCCGATATCGAGGCCTCCGCGGCAAAGCGCCACGCTCGTGTCCAGGCCAAGCCGGCGATCCGGCTGGACGAGTCACTGCCCCTCACCGCGCGTGCCGACGAGATCGTCGAGTTGATCCGCAAGCACCAAGTGGTGGTGATCGCAGGTGAAACCGGATCGGGAAAAACCACCCAGCTGCCCAAGCTGTGCCTGGCCGCCGGGCGCGGCGAAGCGGGCATGATTGGCTGCACCCAGCCGCGCCGGCTGGCCGCACGCTCGGTCGCCCGCCGTGTCGCGGAAGAGCTGAGCACCCAGCTTGGCGACCTGGTCGGCTTCCAGGTGCGCTTCAACGACCAGGTGTCCGAACGCAGCCTGATCAAGTTCATGACCGACGGCATCCTGCTCGCCGAGACTCAGGGTGATCCCTGGCTGAGCGCCTACGACACCATCATCATCGACGAGGCGCACGAGCGTAGCCTCAACATCGACTTCCTGCTGGGTTATCTCAAGCAGTTGGCAGTCAAGCGGCCCACGCTGAAGATCATCGTCACGTCGGCCACCATCGATACGGAACGTTTCGCTGAGCACTTCGGCAATGCGCCGATCGTGTCGGTGGAAGGTCGCACCTATCCGGTGGACGTGCGCTGGCGCTCGGTGGATGACGTGGCCGCTCGCGCCGGCCATGGAAGGCCAAGTGTCGCGAGTGCAGGAGGCACAGGAGCGACCCGTGGTCAGCGAGCTGGCGACCTGCAGCAGGGCAGCGCCGAGCATGTGGCCGCCGTGCTGGACGAGATTACCCATGAGGATCCGCTCGGCGATGTGCTGATTTTCCTGCCCGGCGAGCGCGAGATCCGTGATGCGCACCTGATGTTGTCGCGACGTCAGTATCGCGAGACGGAAGTGCTGCCGCTGTATGCGCGCCTGTCCGCCGGCGATCAGGATCGCGTGTTCAAGCCGGGGCCGAAGCGCCGCCTGGTGTTGGCCACGAATGTCGCCGAGACCTCGCTCACGGTGCCGCGCATCCGCTATGTGATTGATTCGGGCCAGGCGCGCGTGAAGCGCTACAGCCAACGCAGCCAGCTTGAGCGCCTGCATGTGGAGCCGATCTCGCGCGCCGCCGCCGATCAGCGCAAGGGACGCTGCGGCCGCGTGGGCCCCGGGGTCTGCTATCGCCTCTATGACGAAGCGGATTACGAAAGCCGCGCCGCGTTTACCGATCCTGAGCTGCTGCGCTCGTCGCTGGCCAACGTGATCCTGCGCATGCTGTCGCTGCAGTTGGGCGAGGTGGACCAGTTCCCGTTCCTGGAAGCTCCCGATCCGCGCGTGGTGGCCGATGGCTATCGTCGCCTTGCCGAAATCTCGGCCATTGACGACGAGCGCCGCCTCACTGCCATTGGCCGCACTGTGGCCAGGTTGCCCATCGATGTGCAGTTGGCACGCATGCTGGTGGAAGCCGAGAAGCTGCATAGCCTGCGCGACCTGCTGGCGATCGTCTCCTTCCTGAGTGTCCAGGATCCGCGCGAACGCCCCGCCGACGCGCGGCAACAAGCGGATGCCGCGCACGCAGCGTTTGCCGATCCGAAGTCCGATTTCGTCGGCGTGCTCAATCTGTGGCGTGACTACGGCAAGGCGCATGAGGATCTCACGCAGTCGAAGCTGCGCGATTGGTGCTCACGGCATTTCCTCAGCTTCATGCGCATGCGCGAGTGGCGTGAATTGCATCGGCAGTTGTTGCTGGTGGTGCAGGAGCTTGGGTGGAACCTCACTTCTCCTCCTCCCCTTCGGGGAGAAGGCCGGGAGGAGGGGCCAACCTCGCGAGGCGCTGCAAAGTCGAAAATTGTTGCTGTTGAAAAGACGCAAGGTAGGCAGGCTTCCCGCGAGCACCCGCCCCTCACCCCAACCCACTCCCCGGAGGGGAGGGGGAGCAAGGACGACGAGGCGGCCCGACATTACGAAGCTGTCCACCGCAGCCTGCTGACTGGCCTGCCCACGCAGATGGGCCACAAGGACGAGAAGGGCGTCTTCCGCAGCACGCGCGAGCGCCGTTTCCAGGTATTCCCCGGTTCAGCGCTCTCGAAAGTTCCGCCCAACTGGATATTCGCAGCACAGATCCTGGATGTCGGTGGCCGCGTGTGGGGCATGATGTGTGCCCGCGTCGAGCCGCTGTGGATCGAACAGCAGGCCGCGCATCTGCTGCGCTCGTCGTGCCGCGACGCGCATTGGTCGCGCAAGCGTGGCCATGTCGTGGCCTACGAGCAGGTGAGCCTGTTCGGACTGACTCTGGTCGAGCGGCGCCCGGTGACGTTCCAGCAACAGGATCCGGCGCTGGCGCATGAGATCTTTCTGCGTGAAGCATTGGTTCGTTGCGATATCGATGCGCGTGCCGATTTCATCCGCGCTAACGAGCGTGTGCTGGAAGACGCCCATGGCATCGAAGCCAAGCAGCGTCGCGAAGGATTGTTGCGCCACGAGGACGAACTGGTCGGCTTCTTCGAAGGCAAACTGCCGCAGGACATCGCCGATAGCCGCGCGCTCGATGCGTGGTATCGCAAGGCACCTCCGGCCGAACAGGCCGCGTTGCGCTGGTCGCTGGACGATGTGATGAGCGGCGGCGCGGGGCTCGATCCGAAAGCCTTCCCGGCGACGCTCGACATCCGGCCGCCGGGCATGGATGCCCAAGTGACGCGGGCGCAGGATGCGCAGGAGCGGCCTCAAAAGTATCGCCTCGAATACCGCTTCGTGCCCGGCGACGATGCCGACGGTGTCACCCTGCATCTTCCGCTGGCGATGTTGAACGCACTGCCCGCTGCACGATGCCAGTGGCTGGTGCCAGGACTGTTGGCGGAAAAAGTGGCCGAGCTGATCCGTGGCCTGCCCAAGTCGCTGCGACGCAACTTCGTGCCTGCGCCAGATTTCGCGCGTGCATTCGTCGAGGCGGAAATGCCCCGCGACGAACCGTTGACCAAGACGCTGGCGACGTTCCTCAAGCGCGCCACCGGCGCGGAGGTATCCGCTGCCGAGTTCGATGTGGTGGATCTACCCGCGCATTTCCGCATGCGTTATCGCCTGCACGACGAGAACGGCAAGACGTTGGCGGCCGGTCGCGACCTCAGCGACATCCGGGTGCAATGGGAAGGGCAGGCGCGCGAGGCGTTCTCGCGCAAGACCGATATCGAGCTGACGCGCGAAGACGTCGCCAGCTGGGATTTCGAAGAGATTCCTACGCAGGTGCGCTCTACCGGCGGCCTGCTGGCTTTTCCCGCGCTGGTCGATCTGGGCGACGCCGTGGCGCTGCGCGTATTCGAGCGCGGCGATGAGGCACGCGAAGCGCATGCGCACGGTGTCGTGCGCTTGCTGCGCAACGCGCTTGCCAGCGACATGAAACAGGCGCGTCGTCGACTGCCTGTCGGCAATCCTTTGGCATTGAAATATGCGCCGCTGGGCGGTGTGGACGGTCTGCGCGAGGATCTGGTGGAAGGCGGCTTCAGCGATCTGCTGCAACGCCACGCGCTGGACGTGCGCACGGCAGGCGCATTCGAGGCGCTGCACACGCATATGTCGCGCGAGCTATTCGCTGCGTCGGTGGAGCGATTGAAGCTGGCCGAACCGATCATCGAAGCGCAGGCCGATCTCAAGCCTTGGTTGGAGCCGCCGCTGATGGGCTTTGCGCGCGCAAGCTACGACGATTTGCGCGAACAATGGCAGGCGCTACTTACGTCGGGATTCCTGCGCGAATTGCCGGCTTCACGGCTCGCGCACTATCCACGCTATCTCAAGGCCATGCGCTTGCGCGCGGAACGTTTGCGTCAGGACCCAACCAAGGACCAGCAACGCATGCTGCAGGTGTTGCCGTTCTGGCGCGACTACCTCAAGCACCGCGCCGCCGGCACTGGCGGGCTGGACGAACTGCGTTGGCTGATCGAGGAATGGCGCGTGTCGCTGTTCGCGCAAGAGTTGAAGACGGCTGAACCCGTCTCCGCCAAACGCCTTACTCGCGCCCTCGAAAACCTGAAGTAGACCGGCAAAAGCGCCTATTTGGTGCGTACCACGCTGGTGGTGTCGTTGCAGCCATCCACCATCATCATCCAGTTGCCGAACAGCGAGCGCTTGATTTCCACCTTGGGGTTGGTGCTGGTCATGCAGGCGATCCGGGTGCTATCGGCCTGCTTCCACACCTGGCCGTTGTCCAGTGTGAATTCGCTGTGGCCGCTAAAGCCGGTGAACGTCCCCTGGAGCCTGGTCTGCACCGGGCCTGCCTTTTCGGTGCTGGGATAGAACACCGGCTTGCCGCTGGTGTCGACCATCTTGGTAACGACCTTGCCGTGCCCGCTCAGCCAGTTGTCAAGGTTCTTCAGCTCATCGGGTGACAGCTTGTCCAGGCCCGTAGCCTTGAATTCTTCCGGCGACATGCGCTGCTGCAGCGGCACGTATTGATCGGCAGCCTGGGCGAGGGCAGGGACGGCGAGGGTGGCACTCAACAGCAACGGCAGCAGGCGAACCAGGCGCATGGGGCTATCCTCTCGAACAGGGAATAAACATCGCCGGCGCAGCATACACGGCATGAACCGCCGATTCATGCGAAGCGGGCTCGGTGGCTCGCGTGCACTAGAATGACGCCATGGTTCAAGCTGCCATCAACGCGAGCGTGGGTCTCACGCAATGGCGCGAACGCGCCGGCAATGTGCCGCCTGTGCTTGGCGAGGCGCTGGATGCGTGCGCGCAGCTATCGGTGAACCAGACCGAATGCGCGGACGTGCTCGACTTGCTGGCCATGCTGGGTTGCGACGCGCAAACGCAGGCGGCGGCGCTGTGGTTCGAGGCTGCACGTATCGACCCGGCGCTATGGAGCAAGCGCCAAGCGACACTGCCGGCGGAGTTGCAACGATTGGTCGGCGGCCAGGTCGCGGCCGAACGGGTGTGGGCGCTGCATGCGCAGCATGGTGCGGATCACGGCGCCGAGGGTTTGCGTCGCCTGCTGCTGGCGATCATCCGTGACTTGCGTGTGGTGTTCGTCTTGCTGGCTCGGCAACTGGCACGCATGCGCGCGGCCAGCGCCTGGACAGAGGCCGATCGCCAGCCATTGGCGCTACTGACCCGCGACATCCATGCGCCTCTCGCTAACCGACTCGGTATCTGGCAGCTCAAGTGGGAACTGGAAGACCTGAGCTTCCGCTACCTGCAGCCTGAGACTTACAAGCGCATTGCACGACTGCTCGACGAACGGCGCGTAGATCGCGAGGATTTCATCCGCGAATCGCTCGACGTTCTGCATCGCGCACTCGACGCCGCCGGTATTCGCGCGGAATTGGCTGGACGACCGAAGCACATCTATTCGATCTGGAAAAAGATGCAGCGCAAGGAGCTGGAGTTTTCCGATCTCTATGACATCCGCGCCGTGCGTGTGCTGGTCGACAGTGTCGCCGACTGCTACGGCTCGCTGGGCGTAGTGCACACGTTGTGGCCGCACCTGCCGGGCGAGTTCGACGATTACATTGCGCGTCCGAAGGGCAACGACTATCGCTCGCTGCACACCGCAGTGATCGGCCCGCGCGGCAAGACTCTGGAAGTGCAGATCCGCACGCAGGAGATGCATCGCATCAACGAGCTGGGCGTTGCCGCGCACTGGCGCTACAAGGAGGGCGGCAGTGGCGACAGCGAATTCGAAGCGAAGATCGCCTGGATGCGCCGCCTGCTCGAACCGCGTCCCGACAGCGACGGCGATCTAGCCGCCGAGCTGCATACCGAACTGCTGGAAGATCGCGTCTACGTGCTCACCCCCAAAGGTGAGGTGGTGGACCTGCCGCACGGTGCCACGGTGCTGGACTTCGCCTATCACGTGCACACGGAAGTCGGGCATCGCTGCCGCGGTGCCAAGGTCAACGGCCGCATCGTGCCGCTTACCTTCCAGCCGTCCAGTGGCGACCGTGTGGAAGTGCTCACCGCCAAGGTGGCGGAACCGAGTCGTGATTGGCTGTCGTCGCACCACGGTTACCTGCACACCTCGCGCGCGAAGGAAAAAGTGCGCAACTGGTTCCGTCGCATCGCGCATGACGCCAACCTGGCGGCCGGGCGGACGATGTTCGAGAAGGAGATCAGGCGTCTGGCCCTGCCTGCCGCAGATATCAGCAAGCTGCCGGCGCACTTCCACTTCAAGACGCACGACGAGCTGTTGGTGGCACTGGCATTGGGCGAAGTGGCGCCTGGCCAGATATCCCGCGTGCTGCAGGAAGCGACGGCGCCGGCACCAGCGGTGACGCAATCGGCTGCGCCTGCACCGTCGCGACACGTGCCGCGCGACCACGGCGCGCTGAGCATCGAGGGCGTGGGCAACCTGCTCACCATACTGGCGCGCTGCTGCCAGCCGCTGCCGGGCGACCCCGTGCGCGGCTTTGTCACGCGCGGGCGTGGCGTGTCGGTGCACCGCGCCGACTGTGCCAGCCTCGCGCGCCTGGCTCGGCGCGACCCTGACCGCGTGATCGAGGTGGAGTGGGGCAAGGCCGCCGCGCGCGCATACGAGGTGGACATCGAACTGCACGGCTACGACCGCAAG
This sequence comes from Dyella sp. OK584, assembly GCF_057787755.1. Classification (NCBI taxonomy): domain Bacteria; kingdom Pseudomonadati; phylum Pseudomonadota; class Gammaproteobacteria; order Lysobacterales; family Rhodanobacteraceae; genus Dyella; species Dyella sp. OK584. The sequence goes on along the minus strand of NZ_CM173542.1, from coordinate 53,457 downwards.
GGCCTGCAGAAGGACGTCACCAGCATGATCAGCAACGCGGGAACGCACATCATCGCCTCGTCCAGCCGGGTGTTCACCCACACCGGCGAGGTGGAAATGCGCTTCACCCTGCGCGTGCGCGATTTCGAACAGCTTTCGGTCCTGCTCGGCCGGCTGGCGGCAATGCCCAACGTGGTCGACGCGCGTCGCGTCAGCGGTGCCTGAACACGGCGCGGTAAACCACGCGTTGCAAGGCGGGCGGCCGCCAGCCGCAATGCTAAGCTGCCGTTGAATCAGCCCATCATCGTGAGCCCATGAACGGACGCAAAGACCAGCACGACCCCGGGTCACAGGGCCGCACCGAGCCCACCCTGGGCAATCTCGACAACCTGGATGCGCCGGCAGCGGCGCCGGCGCCCAGCGGGGATGACGATGGACTGCCCAAGTTCACACTGGACCCCGAGTTGCGCCGCGCCGCATCGGCACGCCAGGCGGCGTCGCGCACCCGCAAGCGCGGCTGGCTGGTGCCGCTGGCGCTGCTGGTCGTCATCGGCATGGGCACCGCGCTATGGATCGGACAGGACAGGTTGCGTGGTCTGGTGCCCAGCACGGAGCTCGATGGCGTACTTGGTCGTGCCGAAACAGCGCTGCAGGAAGGCCGTCTAGACGGCAATGACGGCACCAGCGCGCGCGAACTCTTCGAGGCGGCGCGTGCACTGCAACCGGACAACGATCGTGCCCGCGACGGGCTGCGCAAGGTTGGACAGGCCGAGATCGCGCGCGCCGACGCGGCGCTGCAGGCAGGCAAGCTGGACGAGGCCGACCAGGCTTTGGCTGCCGCGCGTGAACTTCTTGGCGGCGGCAGCGATGTCGACCGCCTGGCGCAGGCGTTGGCCAGTGCACGCAACGGTTCGGTGCACACCGACCGTTTGGTCGAACAGGCGCAGCAGGCGTTGGAAGCCGGCAAGCTCGACGGCGACGATGGTGCCGGCGCGTTGTATCGGCGCGTGCTCACCGCCGAGCCCAACAATGCCGTTGCCTCCCACGGGCTGGACAAGGTGGGCGATGCCCTCGCAGCGCAGGTGCACAAGGCGCTGGACGCAGGCGACCGCGCCACCGCGTCGGCGCTGGTCGATCGCCTGGCCGCGCTGCTGCCCAACTACGGTGAGCTACCCGCCTTGCGCGCCGCGTTGGCGCAGACAGATCAACAGAACGGCGGCGAGCTGGCCGATGCGCTCAAGCAGGGACAGGACGCCTTGCGCGCCGGCCGTATTGCCGGCGACGGCGACGACACCGCACTGGCGCATTACAAGGCCGCATTGGCCATCGATCCGAACAATGCCGACGCCAAGACGGGTCTAGGCCAGGTGGCCCAGGCCATGATCGTGCAGGCCAACGCTGCGCTGGACAGTGGCGACGCCGCACACGCTCGCCAATTGCTCGACCAGGCTGCCGGATTGGCGCCGCGCTCCGCCGATCTCGCTGCGGCGCGCGCTCGTTTGGGCGATACACACAAGTCCGCAGCGGCGGCCCAGGTGGCCAGCGACATCGCCGAGGACAAAGCCGAGACCATGCAGCACCCGGTGCTTACGCCGCAGCAAGGTGCCGAACTCGCACGCACCATCCAACGCGCCGACGCCGCAGCGCGGCAGGGCAACCTGATGCTGCCACCGGGCGACAGTGCGTATGACTTGTACCGCCAGGCACTGGCTGTCGACGGCAACAACGAAGTTGCCCGTCGTGGACTGGAAGCCCTGCCGAATCTCGCCGTCAGCCAGTTCAATCAGGCGTTGGCGAGCGGCAACCTTTCCGGGGCGGCCAACCGTCTGGCGGACTTGAATGACTTGTCGCCGGGTGGCACGGCGCAAGGCGAATTACGTCAGCGTCTGGCTGGTGCATGGATGGATCAGGCCGAGCAGCAGTTGCAGAGGGGCGACCACGCCGGTGCGGCGCAATCACTGGACAGCGCGCGCAAACTGGCGCCAGGCAATCCGCGCCTGGCCACGCTGATGGCTCAGCTGCAGTCCGGTTCCTGAGGAGTCACGCATGACCGTGATGGTGTTCGGGGCCAGCAGTCAGATCGGTCGCTTCCTGTTGCCGCGCCTTCGAGCTCGCGGCGAAACCGTGCTGGCGTTGAGTCGGCAGGTTCGCGCGGACGAAACCGGGCTGACCTGGGTGCAGGGCAAGTTGCCCGATCGCGTGCCCGATGTCGGGCGGCCCCTCGTCCTCATCAGCTTCGGGCCGCTGTTGCCGTTTGCGCAGTGGTTGTCCTCGGTAGTGCTGTCGCCCGGCACGCGCGTCATCGCCACCAGCTCAATGAGCGCCGAGTCCAAGGAGGCTTCGGATGTTCCCTCGGAGCGAGCGCTCGCGCAGTCGCTGCGTGACGGCGAGGCGGCGCTGGCAGCGGTTTGCGAGCGGCTGGGCGCTTTATGGACGATATTTCGTCCCACGCTGATCTACGGGGCAGGTCTGGACAAGAGTCTCACCCCGATTGCCCAGCGCGCGATGCGGTTGCGTGTGTTTCCGTTGCCGGCCGGCAGCGGTCTGCGTCAGCCCGTGCATGCCGACGATATCGCTGCGGCGGTGGTGGCAGCGCTCGATCACCCCGAGGCCGCCGGCCGTATCTTGCCGCTGGGCGGGGGAGAGCGGCTCACTGCCGGTGAGATGTTTGCCCGCGTGCGACGCAGCCTGCCGATGGCGACCTTCCCCATGCCGATTCCCGCCCCGTTACTGCGGCTCGGCCGTCACGCGGTGCCCCGGCTGCGTGGGCCGCTGACCCGGCTGGAAGCGAACCTGATCGCCGACAACACCGAGCTGCAGCGCCTGCTGGGCATCTCGCCACGCCCTTTCCACCCCGACGCGGCCTGCTGGAGCCCGATATCTCCACTGTAGGAGCGCACCCAGTGCGCGACCGCAGCGCCAAGTTCTTGTACCGGTAGACGGTTTTCGCCAGCGATAAGTAAGAAGGGTGCGGCGTCACCGCTCCGTAGGCTTTTCGCGCACTGGGTGCGCTCCTACAAGGGCCTAAGGATCTCCTGAAAACCCCGGCGTCGCCTCATCCGCGCCACAAACCGCGGCATGCGTTCAGATGCCCGCCGGGAAGCAGGCCCTATGATCCAGAAGCCTTCCTGTTCAGGATTTCCCCTCCTTGGCCTTTTTGACCCGTCTCCACTCGTTTGCCACCGTCGCCTGGCCCTGGGTGCGCATACCGTTCTGGATCTGCATGGGTCTGTTGTTTGGCTTCGTGCTGCCCTACACGCTGATACTGAACAAGCGTGTGCAGGACCGCTTCAACGACCTCGTGTTCGCGGTGCCCACGCGCGTCTATGCGCGACCGCTGGCCCTGGCGACCGGCACGCCGATGACACCCTCGACGCTGGAACTGGAACTGACTTTCGCCGGCTACAGCAATGACGGCCACGGGCAGGTGGCGGGCACCTGGGCCAAGGACGGCAGCAGCTACATCATCGCCTCGCGTGGCTATGCCGGCCCCGATGGCGGCGAAGTGCCCAAGCGCGTGCGCATCGCAATGGGCAAGGGGCAGGTTGCCAATGTGAAGGATCTGGGTAGCGGCAAACCGATGCAGCTGACCCATATCGATCCTGCGCGCATCGCTACGCTGTATGGCTCGCAGCAGGAAGAGCGCCGCATTGTCCGTCTGGACGATGTGCCGCCGTTGCTGCTCGGGGGCCTGCAAGCCGTGGAAGACCGCGACTTCAAGCACCACTTCGGCATCGATCTCACCGCCATCCTGCGCGCCTCGTTCGCCAACCTGCGCGCCGGCCACACGGTGCAAGGTGGTTCCACGCTGACTCAACAGCTGGTGCGCAACCTGTTCCTCGACCGCGAGCAGAACGTCACGCGCAAGTTGAACGAAGCGCTGATGTCGATCCTGATCGAAGCGCATTACGACAAGAGCCGCATCCTCGAGGCTTACGTCAACGAGGTATTCCTCGGCCAGCAGGGCAACCAGGCGGTGCACGGTTTTGCCGCGGCGTCGGAGTTCTATTTCGGGCGGCGCGTGGAAGACCTCAAGCCGCAGGAGATGGCGTTGCTGATCGGCATGGTGAAGGGTCCGAGCTTCTACGATCCCCGCCGCTATCCGGACCGCGCGCTGTCGCGTCGCAACCTGGTGCTCGATCAGTTCGTCGAGACCGGCCTGATCGGCGCCGATCAGGCAGCTGCCTATAAGGCCACACCGCTGGGCATCGTCAGCAACGGCCAGCTGCCGCACAACCGGTTCCCCGCCTTCATGCAGCTGGTGCGTGAGCAGATCACCAGCGACTTCGACGACGAAACGCTTTCCAACGGCAACCTCAGCGTGTTCACCACGCTCGACCCGGCCGCTCAGTTGTATGCCGAGCAGGCCATCACCACCACGACCAACAGTCTCGGCAAGCGTGGTGAAGCGGCGCAGGCCGCGGCGGTGGTGACCGAGGCGCAGACGGGCGCGGTGCTCGCCATCGTCGGCAGCAAGATTCCGGGCGAGCAGGGCTTCAACCGCGCGCTCGATGCGCGCCGACCGATCGGCTCGCTGATGAAGCCGCTGGTATATCTGGTGGCATTGGCCAATCCGGAGCGCTGGAATCTCGGCAGCCCGGTGGAAGATTCACCCATCAGCATGCGCCAGCCGGACGGAACCTTCTGGACGCCCAAGAACGACGAGGGTGACGTGCATGGCTCCGTGCCGATGATCGACGGACTGGTGCATTCGTGGAACCTGGCGACCATCAATCTCGGCATGAACATCGGCGTGTCGCGCATCAAGTCGTTCCTCGAATCGTTCGGTCTCACCGATGTGAATCCGAGCCCGTCGCTGCTGATCGGTGCGGAAGACATGTCGCCGCTGCAAGCCGCCCAGCTTTATCAATACATCGCGGCGGATGGCCATGCGCTGCCGCTCGTGGCGGTGCGCGGCGTGGTCGACGGCAAGGGGCAGACCGTCAAGCGCTACGAAGTGAAGACCGGGCCGGGCGAGTACCAGCCTGCGGTGCGCCTGGTGACCTGGGCGATGCAGCAGGTAGCGCGCTCGGGCACGGCCGCGTCGATCAGCACCTCTGGCCTGGCCTATCTCAATGCCGCCGGCAAGACCGGGACCAGCAACGATATGCGTGACAGCTGGTTCGCCGGCTTCACCGGTGACCATCTGGCGCTGTTCTGGATGGGCCGCGACGACAACAAGCCCAGCGGCCTCTACGGCGCCACCGGCAGCCTGCGCGCCTGGCAAGAACTGTTCCGCAAGCTGCCCACGCGCCCGTTGTCGGCGGCGCCGGGCGACGGTCTGGAGATGGCGTGGATCAATACCGCCACGGGCCGGCGCTCGGCAGAGGGTTGTGAAGGGGCGCGGCAATTGCCCGTGGTGGCCGGTACACTTCCGCAGGACGCCGAAGGCTGTTTCTGGCAGCGGGTCGGCAATCTCTTCGGTGGCGGTGACTCGTCCCCCGCGCCGGCTTCTACCGTATCTGCCCGAGACTGATCATGTCGTGCCGTATCCTTCGTACTGCTGCCGCACCCGCCACGCTGGCCGTCCTCTTGCTTGCGGCGTGCACCCAACCCAGCGCGCCGTCGCAGGCCACTCGTCCCTCGGTTTCCGATGACCAGATGCTGGCGGCCATCCATGCAGCGGGTGACAAGGAAAAATCTGTCATCGACGTGAACCCGCTGCGTGATCCGGGCGTGGCTGCGTTGCAGGATGCCGCCGAAGGCGACTTGCGCACCGGCAAGTACAACGAGGCGGCGACCAAGCTCGACCAGGCGCTGAAGATCAGCCCCGACTCGCCCGATCTGCTGCAGGACCGCGCCGAGCTGGCGATTCATCTGAAGGACTACGCCAGCGCCGAGAAGCTTGCGCATCGCTCGTGGGAACTGGGTCCGCGCCTGGGACCACTGTGCGCGCGCAACTGGCAGACCATCGTCGAGCTGCGCAAACACGCCGGTGACGACGCCGGTGCCGCCGGCGCCAGCAAGTCGGTGACGCAGTGCCACGTGGAAGGACTGCAGCGTTACTGAGTGTCCTAACTTCCTCTCCCAAAAGGGGAGAGGAAGTTAGGGCGGGTGCTCGCGAAGGGCTTTCTACGAAGCCCGCATCGATGAGGCCCTATCGCAAGATTGACCCCTCACCCCAACCCTCTCCCCAAAGGGGAGAGGGAGTAAGAGTGACTAACGCCGTCGCTCTTCCATCAGCCCCACCAGGTTCCCATCCGGATCACGCAGAAACGCCAGCCACAGCGTGTGGTCGGACAGTTCGGCAGTGGCCCGCGGCTCGTGTTCGCCCATGGCGCCACGATCGAGGAAGGTGGTGAATGCCGTCGCGATATCGGCCACCTTGAAGTAGAGAATGGAATTGTTGCCCACCGTGCCGGCGCCCTGTGGCGTCGAGAGCATCAGCCGTATGCCACCGCTGTCGAGAAAGGCCAGGTTGGGCGCGGGGCGAAACAGGAAGGGCAGTTCCAGGATGTCGCGATAAAACGACAGTGCGGCATCGACATCGCTGACAGTGATGGCGATCTGGCCGATGCCGGTAATGGGCGTGGACATGGCGGTGCTCCGCGAGAAGCCGCTCGCAGTCTAGGGCATTCGCAGCCCGGACGAAGCTCAGCCATACTTTCGCGATGACCAATCACGAGGACGTGGCCGCGCTGCTGGGTACGGAAGGCCCTTTCGCCCGCGAGCTACCCAATTTCGCCCCACGTGCCGCCCAGCAGGCAATGGCGCGCGCGGTGCAGCACGCCATCGCCGAGCGCGAGACGCTGATTGCCGAGGCGGGCACCGGCACGGGCAAGACCTTTGCCTATCTGGTGCCCGCATTGCTTTCCGGCGAGCGCGTGATCGTCTCCACCGGCACCAAGGCGCTGCAGGATCAGCTGTATTTTCGTGACCTGCCGCGCGTGCGTTCCGTGCTTGATGCACGCTTGAAGACAGCGCTGCTGAAGGGGCGCGCCAACTACTTGTGCTTGTATCGACTGGATCAGACCGTGCGCGAAGGCGCCACCTTCGATCGCACGCAGGCCGGCCAGCTAGCGGCTATTCGCGCCTGGTCGTCGCGCACACGGCGCGGCGATCGCATGGAGCTGGCCGAAGTGCCGGAGGAATCGCCCCTGTGGCCGCGTGTCACGTCCACACCTGAAAACTGCCTTGGGGTGGAATGTCCGTTCTACGACGATTGCCATGTGGTGAAGGCGCGTCGTGAAGCTCAGGAAGCGGATCTGGTGGTGGTCAACCATCACCTGTTGTTCGCCGACCTCGCGCTGAAGCAGGAAGGCTTTGGTGAGATTCTTCCTGGCGCGCATGCATTCATCCTCGATGAGGCGCATCAGATTCCCGAGCTGGCTGGCCAGTTCTTTTCGCAAAGCATCAGCGCGCGTCAGATCACCGAGCTTGCGCAGGACAGCCTGGGCGAATGCAACGGTGTCACCGGTGCCATCGGACTCGTGCTGGAGCCGGTCGAAGCGCTGCAGGATTCGGTTCGCAAGATGCGTCTGGCGATGGATGCGTTACCCGAGCGTGGGTCGTTCCATCTGCTCGAGGCCAGCAGCACCATCAACGCTTCGCTGCATGATGTGCGGGAAGTGCTCGCCGCACTGACCGACGTGCTCGCCTCGCAGGCTGAGCGCTCCCGTGGCTTCGCCAACGTGCACGAGCGTGCGGCACACCTGTGCGACAGACTGGATCGCATCGCCGAACGCGAAAGCGAGCGAGACGTGCGTTGGTACGAGCTGTTCCCGCGCGGCTTCTCCCTGCATGCCACGCCGCTCGACCTGGCTGCACCATTGCGCGCGATGCGCGAGCAGACACAAGCGGCGTGGATCCACACGTCCGCCACGTTGTCGGTAGCCGGCAGCTTCGATCACTTCGCACGCCAGCTCGGCCTGGATGACCCGCAGACGTTGCAGGTGGAAAGCCCGTTCGACTACGCGACCCAGGCACTGTGCTACCTGCCCACCGGGTTGCCGGATCCGGCAGTACGCGACTACACCGATCGCGTGCTTGATGCCGTGCTGCCGGTGCTACATGCCTCGCATGGACGCGCCTTTCTGCTGTTCACCTCGCATCGTGCACTGCGCCGCGCCGCCGAGCTGCTGCGCGAAAGCGTGCCGTGGCCGCTGTTTGTGCAGGGCACCGCACCGCGTCATCGCCTGCTGGAAGAGTTCCGCGCCAGTGGGCACGGCGTGCTGTTGGGGGCGGCCAGTTTCTGGGAAGGCGTGGACGTGGCTGGCGAGGCCCTCAGCGTAGTGGTGATCGACAAGCTGCCCTTCGCCGCGCCGGATGATCCGGTACTGCAGGCGCGACTGGAGGCACTGGAGCACGCCGGTATCAATCCCTTCATGGGCTGGCAGGTACCAAGCGCAGTAATCGCGCTGAAGCAGGGTGCAGGTCGCCTTATCCGCGACGTGCGCGACCGCGGCGTGCTGGTGCTGTGCGACCCGCGACTGACCACCAAGGGATATGGACGTCTGTTCGTCGCCAGCCTGCCGGCCATGCCGCGCACGCGCGAACTGGCGGATGTACAAGCATTCTTCGATGATGACGTTCACACGCCCGTCGAGTAGATCGGCGTATCCATAATGGGTCAACCGCAGAGGATCAGGTCATGGCAAAGGTAACCGGGCTGGGCGGTATCTTCTTCAAGTCGCGCGACCCCAAGGCGCTGGCCGAGTGGTACGCGCAGCATCTGGGTCTGCCGGTCGAGGAGTGGGGCGGCGCACGCTTCACCGAAGACGAAACGCGAAGCGGCTATACGCTGTGGTCGCCTTTCGCGGCGGACACGGAATACTTCGCGCCAAGCACGCAGCCATACATGCTCAATTTGCGCGTGGACGATCTCCACGGCTTGCTGGCGCAGCTTCGTGAGGCCGGCGTGGCGGTGGACGAGCGCGTCGATGAAAGCGAATTCGGTCGCTTCGGCTGGATCATGGATCCGGAAGGCACGCGCATCGAATTGTGGCAACCACCAGCCGGCTGATCGCTGTTTTGCCATCAGGTCGTCGCAGTTTGACCGCAGCTTGCCCTGCCGCTTGCCCTGGCGGCTGTTTCCATCATGACTCCGTCATAAGGAATCATGGTCATGGGAAGCTGGATGCGAAGCTGGACGGCCAAAGTACTTGGCATCGGTTTGCTGGCGCTGCTGATGCTGTTGCCGTTGTGGAAAGTGCAATCGCTGGTAGATGAGCGGCAGGGCATGCGCCAGTCCGCCGTCGACCAGATCGCCCAGGGTTGGGGTGGCGAACAGGTGCTTGGTCTGCTGCTGCTGGCCGTGCCCACGCGCCAGGCTGTTGCCGGTGCGCCCGGCGAGATCAGGGAACAGGCGGACACCGCGTTGATTCTCCCTGATACCGCCAGCATGGATGTGGCCATGACGGTGGACAAACGCCGCTATGGCATCTACGAAGCGCCGGTATTTGCTTCGTCTGTGCAATTGCGCGGACGCTTTCTTGCCAGTGAGATCGCGCAGTTGCGCCAGCTCGACAGCGCGACGTGGCAAGGCGACAAGGCCGAGCTGAGGCTGGTGTTGGCCGATCTTCGCGGACTGCAGGAAGTGACCGAGCTGCTGATCAACGGCAAGCCACAACGTTTCTCTTCGTCGGCAACCACCTTCGGTGGTTTGTGGCCCACCGTGACGGTGCCACTCGATCTGGATGCTTTGGCCGATCAACCCATCGACTTCGTGCTCAACCTCCGTCTGGCTGGCACCCAGTCGCTGCAGCTGCTGCCGCTGGCGCGCACCATGGATGTGAAGATGCATGCGCCATGGCCGGACCCAAGCTTCATCGGCGCTGCGCTGCCGGTGGAGCGTAGCGTAGACGCACACGGCTTTTCGGCGCGCTGGCACATGCTCGATCTCAACCGGCGCTACGGTCAGTCATGGCATGCCAGTGATGGTCGCGTAGATAGTGACGTGCGCGAATCGGCATTCGGCGTGGCGCTGTTTCAGCCGGTGGATATCTACCAGCGCAATGTGCGCGCGGGGAAATACGGCTTGCTGTTCATCACCATGACCTTCGTGGCGTTCTTCCTGTTCGAAGTGCTCAAGCGTCTGCGTGTACATCCGGTGCAATACCTGCTGATCGGCGCGGCGCTTACGTCCTTCTATGTGTTGCTGCTGGCGCTTTCCGAGCAGATCGGTTTTGGACTCGCCTACGCCGTGGCGGCCGCTTCCGTGGTGTTGATCATGGGCGGCTATGCCATCTCGGTGCTCGGCGCGCGTCGGGCGGGCCTGCTGTTGGGCGTCGCGCTGGGTCTCGTCTACGCGATGCTCTACGTGGTGCTGGCGGCAGAGCAGTATGCGTTGCTCATCGGTGCCATCGTGCTGGTATTCACGGTTGCGCTGCTGATGTATCTCACCCGACGCATCGACTGGTATGCCAGCGTGCCCGTCGCGATGAGTCCTGCACCGGCTATCATGGAGCGGCCATGAACCTGCTTGCCCTTGAAACCTCCACCGAAGCCTGCTCCGTCGCTCTGATCCACGGCGACGAAGTGATCGCTCGCAGCGAGATAGCGCCTCGACGCCATGCCGAACTGGTGCTGCCAATGGCCGACGCGCTGCTCGCCGAGGCCGGGCTGGGCCGCCATGCGCTCGACGCGATCGCAGTAGGCCGCGGCCCCGGAGCATTCACCGGCGTGCGCCTGGGCATCTCGCTGGCCCAGGGCATGGCGCTGGCGTTGGATGTGCCGGTGATCACGGTGTCATCGCTGGCGGCGCTCGCGCTCGAAGCACCGGAGGACGATGCAGCGATCCTTGCCGTCATCGATGCGCGCATGGGAGAAATCTATGCGGCCAGTTATCGTCGCGACGATAACGGTGGCCTGATCGCGCTCGATGCCGAGCGCGTCTGCCTGCCCAATACGCTTATGTTGCCGCCGGCTTCGTCGTGGCAAGTGGTAGGCACCGGCTGGGCAACCTATACCGGCGTGCTGGGCGAACGGCTCACGGGTCCATTGGCCAGTGCGGATGGTGCCTGCTACCCGCAGGCGCGCCATGTGGCCGAGCTGGCTGCGATCGAGTTCGCTGCTGGTCGTACGCTCGCGCCGGAACACGCGTTGCCGGTGTATTTGCGCGACAAGGTGGCGTTGACGCTGGTGGAGCAGGGCAAGGGCTGACAACTCTTACCAAACGGTAAGGGTGGATCAGCGTGCCTTCGCTTTCTTGGCGGCCGGCTTGCGCTTGGCCGCCGGTTTCCGCTCATCGGACTGAATGCTGTGCGCTTGCAAGATCGCCGGCAGCAAACCGGGGAAGCGCTGCTGGATTTCTTCGCAACGCGACGTGTTGAGCACTTCCACGCCGCGGCGCTCACTGCGGATCAGGCCAGCTTCGCGCAGGGCGCGAAAGTGCTGGGACAGGGTCGACTTCGGGATGCAACGGTCGTCCAACTGCAGAAACGTTGAGCAGGTGTTGGCGCGCTCCGAGCATGCCAGTTGCGCATAGATCGTGGCTCGCACGGGGTCGGACAATGCGTGGAGGATGCCTTCCACGGTGATGTCGTCGATCGATGGGTGGGTCAGGGGGCGCATACTGTCATTTTAGCAGCTCTTGAAAACTAGTTCATAAGTTCGTATGTTATGAACTATGGGAATTAAGAACTCCCAGGCTCCCCACTCCCCATCAATTTCTTAACAGGACCCGTCATGAGCAAGCTCAAAGGTAAAGTGGCCGTTGTTACCGGCGCATCCAAGGGCATTGGCGCCGCCATCGCCAAGTCGCTGGCCGCCGAAGGTGCTTCGGTTGTCGTGAATTACGCTTCCAGCAAGGCCGGCGCCGACGCCGTGGTCGACGCGATCAGCAAGGCCGGCGGCAAGGCCGTGGCCGTGGGTGGCGACGTGTCCAAAGCGGCCGACGCCAAGGCCATCGTCGATGCGGCGGTCAAGCATTTCGGTCGTCTGGACATCCTGGTGAACAACTCCGGCGTGTATGAGTTCGGCGCGCTTGATGACATCACCGAGGAACACTTCCACAAGCAGTTCAACGTGAACGTGCTTGGTCTGTTGTTGACGACGCAGGCCGCTGCGAAGCACCTCGGCGAGGGCGGCAGCATCATCAACATCGGCTCGTTGGTCACCCGCATCGTGCCCGAAACAAGTGCCGTCTATACCGGCACCAAGGGAGCGGTGGATGCCATCACCGGCGTGCTGTCGCGTGAGCTGGGTCCGCGCAAGATCCGCGTCAACGCGGTGAACCCCGGCATGGTGGAAACCGAAGGCACACATTCGGCTGGCTTCATCGGTTCGGACTTCCACGCACACGCGATCTCACAGACGCCGCTTGGCCGCATCGGCCAGCCGGACGACATTGCCTCGATCGTCACCTTCCTGGCCTCGGACGATTCGTACTGGCTCACCGGTGAGCGTTTGTTTGCCGGCGGTGGTGTGCGCTGATCGATAGCGTTCAATCAACGCACCCCGGCGTTGTCCGGGGTGCGTTGGTGCATGCACAGGTTTGACGGCGACCGGCGGAGCATGTGCGCACCTTTCGTTGCGAGCATCACGGAGTGCGCCATGTCGAGCCCTGCTGCAACCAATGGAGTGATCCGACTCAGGTCCGCGTCCAGCGTGTCTGAAACCATCGAAAAGCTCGCACATGCGCTCGACGCTCACGGCATCCCCATTTTCGCCCGCATCGACTTCAGCGGCGATGCACAGCGCGCGGGTTTAACGTTGCGCCCCGAGCAGATGCTGATCTTTGGCAACCCGAAAGCGGGCACGCTACTGCTACAGGTGGAGCCGATGGCTGGCCTGGATCTGCCGCTAAAAGCGCTGGTGTGGGAAGACGAGCAGGGCGTTACGTGGATTGCGTGCAATGCGCCGGACTATATCGTCCACCGGTATGGGCTTCCGGCGGCTATGGGCGACAACCTTGCGGGTCCTTTGGCGATACTGCAGCAGCTCGGCGCGAGCTAAGCGCTACCTTCGATCAGCTCGACCCGGGAAATCCAGTTCCGCTGCCGGCGGGCCAGTCGTAGCTCCGCATCCTCGCCTTCGAAACTGGCCGAGCCGTGACGAAGCATGGCGGGGTCGATGCCTTCCAGCGCATGCACGCTGACCACGGCATACAGGTGTCCTTCGATCAGACTGGTCACCAACGGCACCACGCCACAGCGGGCGCAAACGTGGAAGTCCGCGGTACGGGTGCCGAAGGCATAACGGGAAACCAGCGAGGCATCCCCGACAACTACCTTGAGACTGCCGTTGGGATTGGACGTCCAAACGCCGCCGTGCTTGATGCAGAAGGAGCAGTCGCAGGCGCGCGCGGGAATCTCGCTGGGGTCAGGCTCCCACGTCAGCGAGAAGGCGATATTGCCGCAGTGGCATTTGCCGTGAATCAGCACGCAGGTACCCGACGTCGATTGATCAGTTCGCTTGAAGAGTAATCGATCGAGCTGCTTACAGCTGCCCGATTGCCACCTGCACCAGCAAGCTGCTCACCGATACCGCTGCCCATACGCCCAGTCCCAGCAGGATCGGTCGTGCACCGGTGGAGGCCATCTTGCGCAGGTTGGCCGAAAGGCCGATGGCGGTGAGCGCCACGATGATCAGGAATTCTGCCGCGAAGTGCAGCGCTGGCTGGATGGCTGCCGGCACCAGGCCCGCCGTGCGCACCGCCGAAGCCACCAGGAACCACAGGATGAACCAGGGAAAGATGCGGCGCAGGCTGAAATCGCTGGCGCCCTGCTTCTTCTGCTTCCACGCGGTGACGAGGGCCAGCACCAGGCAGATCGGAATGATCAGCGTGGCTCGCGTGAGCTTCACGATGGTCGCGTAGTCACCGGCCTCCTTGCTGAAGCTGTAGCCCGCTGCCACCACCGACGATGTGTCGTTGATCGCGGTGCCAGCCCACAGACCAAAACCCAGGTCCGACAGATGCAGCGCATGGCCGAGCAACGGGAATAGCAGCACTGCCACCAGGTTGAACAGGAAGATGGTGGATATCGCAAACGCGGTGTCGTGCTCGTCGGGCTTGATGATCGGCGTGACCGCCGCAATCGCCGAACCACCACAGATAGCGGTACCCACGCCAATCAGGATCTTCAGCTTGTCGTGCACCTTCAATGCACGGCCCAGCAGCCACGCGGTGAGGAAGGCGACCGTCATGGTGACGAGAGTCACTGACAGTGATTCCATGCCGGTCTTGGCCACCTGGTTGAGGCTGAGGCCAAAGCCCAGCGCGATGATCGACCATTGCAACACCTGCTTGCCGGCGAACTGGATGCCGGGTGTGTAGGTGCCGCTTGGCGATACGGTGTTGCGCACCAATATGCCGAGCACGATGCCGAACACAGGCCCCCCGATCAGCGGCGCGACCCGGCCCAGCCCCCATGCGAGAAGGGCGATGACCACCGACAGCAGCAAGCCGGGGAGGCGCTGGTAGACACTGGGCGTGGCGATAACGGTGCTGGTGGTGGCGTTCAAGACGATCTCCTGCGATGGCGAAATTGTCCGCCTCCCAGATAATCAATAAAATTTTGAATTATTGATTCATGTAATAAGATCTGCTGATGATCAATATCAGCCCACGCCAGCTCGAGGTGTTCGTGCAGATCGCCCGCCTGGGCAGCGTGCGGGCCGCCGCAGAGGTGCTGCATCTCACCCAACCCGCCGCGAGCATGGCGCTCGCCGAAATGGAGCGGCAGCTGGACGCCCCGGTGTTCGCTCGCGAACGGGGCAGGCTGAGGCTCAACACGCGCGGCCGGGAATTGTTGCCCTTGGCGCAGGAGTTGCTGGAGCGTTATGCCGAATTCGGACGTGTCGGCAGTGGCGACACGCATGAACTCGGCGGCGAATTGCGCGTAGGTGCCAGCAACACAGTGGGCAATTACCGCGTGGGAGAGCTGCTCGGGGATTTCGTTCGTGAGCATCCTCACGTATCGGTACGCTTGCGGGTTTCCAATACCGCGGAGATCGTCGCCGCCATGCTCGATCACGCGCTGGAACTGGGCTGCGTGGAAGGGCCGGTGGCTCATCCGTCCCTAGAGGTGCGTCCCTGGCGTGATGACGCACTGGTGGTGTGCGCGCCGCCGGATCATCCGCTGGCGCGCAAGCGTCGCCTGCAACCGGACGATTTCGCCGGTGCGCGCTGGGTTCTGCGCGAACCGGGTTCGGCCACGCGCAGTCTGAGCGAACGTGCGCTATCCAGTCTGCCGCCGGGCGAGACGGTGCTGGAGCTGGATCAGGCCGAGGCAATCAAGCAGGCCGTCATTGCCGGTCTGGGCATTGCATGCATGCCCGAAGTGGCGGTGATCGATGCGGTCGCGGCCGGGCGTCTGAAGGTTCTCAAGACCCCGTTCCTCGACCTGCAGCGCAAACTGTCGCTGCTACTTCATCGACAGCGCTATCGCGGCGCACTGATCGAGGCATTCCTGGCGGGTACCGAAGGGCGCCGGGGCTGACGCTGCGCTCCGGCAGGTTGCTTGGGTCAGCCGGCGACGGTGGCCAGCAACGCCTCGGCTTCCTCATGCGTGCGTGCGCGCAGGATGCGCGACGCATGCGCTCGAAGCAGGGAGTGATCGAGCGTGGCGATACGGTCGCGGACATGCAGCAGTTGGCTGGGATGCATGCTGAATTCGCACAGGCCCAATGCGAGTAGCAGGGCGGTGAAGTTGGTGTCGCCACCGATCTCGCCACACAAACTCACGGGCTTCTTTGCGCGGCGGCCTTCCGCAATCACGTAGGAGACCAGCCGCAGCAGCGCGGGCTGCAGCGGGTTGTAGATATTGTCCAGCGCATCGTTGCCGCGATCGGCCGCCAGCACGTATTGCGCAAGGTCATTCGTGCCGATGGCCAGGAAATCGGCGTGATCCAGTAGCGCACGCACATTGATGGCCGCGGCGGGCACTTCGACCATCGCACCCAGCGCCAGCTTTTCCGGCAGGTCGATGTTCTCGCGCTTCAACTCCTGCCGTGCCAGCTTGAACAGCGTGCGTACGGCGATCAGCTCGTCTGGCTGCGTCACCATGGGCACCAGCACGCGCACCGGCCCGTAGCAGGCGGCGCGCAGAATGGCGCGGATCTGCGTGCTGAATACCGCCGGGTAACGCAGCGACAAGCGCACGCCACGCACACCCAACGCGGGGTTGTCCTCACCGCGCAGCACCAGGCCAGCAGCGTCGGCCTTGTCGGCGCCAAGGTCCAGCGTGCGGATGGTGACCGGCAGGCCGCCCATGCCGAGCACCAGGTCGCGGTAGGCGATGAACTGCTCGTCCTCGGTGGGCAGGCCCTTTTGGCGCAGGAACAGGAATTCGGTGCGGTACAGGCCCACGCCGTCGGCGCCGCGCAGGCGCGCCATGGCGATATCGGCCGGCATTTCGGCGTTGGCCAGCAGGCGGATATCGACGCCGTCGATGGTGCGCGTAGGTGCGTTGGCCAGCGTGGCCAGTCGCCGACCTTCTTGCGCCGCTTCGCGCTGCCAGGCGCGGTAGCGCGCCAGATCCTGCGCAGTGGGATGCACCACGGCCTCACCGCGCTCTGCATCGAGCAGGATCAAGTCGTCGTCATGGATGGTCGACAGCGCATCGCGCGCGCCTACCAGCATGGGTAGGTCCAGACTGCGCGCCAGGATCGCGCTGTGCGAATAGGCACTGCCCGAGCTGGCGACCACGCCGAGCAAACCGGCACCCGCAAGGTGCGCCATGTCGGCGGGCGCGATGGTGTCGGCAATCAGGATCTCACCCACACGCGCGGCGAGCTTGCGTTCCTCGCGACTGGTCTGGCGTTGCAGCGCGGAAATCACCCGGCCGATGACCTGATCCACGTCCTCCTTGCGCGAGCGCAGGTAGGGATCATCCATGGCCTCGAACACCGCGGCGAGGCGATCGCGCTGTTTCTTCAGCGCGGCGCCGGGACGGTAGTGGCCAATGCGCACCAGGTCGTCCAGGCCGCGCAACAATTCGGGGTCGTCCAGCAGCAGGCTGTGCGCGTCAATGAACTCGTTGACCTCACGCGCCAGCGCGCCATGCAGTTTGCCACGCAGTTCGCGCAGTTCCTGCCTGGCTGTTTCCAGTGCGCGATGCAGTCGTGCCAACTCGACATCCACCTCGTCTTCATTGAGCGGACGGGTATCGACCAGATAGCGGCTGGGCTGCACCAGGCGTGCACGGCCAAGGGCCATGCCTTTCGCTGCCGTGGTGCCTGCCAGTATCTGTCTCATGCATACCTTCCCTGGTGGGGCGACGACTCGGGTCGCAGTGGGTGCAGGCATCCGGCCAGCGCACCGAATACCTTCATGGAAAGATCGCACGACGCAGCCCACCGGGCCGTGAATACGGCCTCAAGATGAGGTGCGTGGGCGAAGACTTTTCCCACTCAGGCTCCTTCGTCGAACTTGCGATCGAACAGCGCCACCACGGCGTTGATGGCGGACTGCTCGTCCGGGCCTTCTGCACGGACGATCAGCGGTGTACCGATGCCAGCGGCCAGCATCATGACGCCCATGATGCTTTGCGCGTTGACTTCACGCCCCTTGCTCACCAGCCACACTGTGGATTTGAAACCCTGTACCAGTTGCACCAGCTTGGCTGAGGCACGGGCATGCAGGCCTAGTTTGTTGGAAACCACGACTTCTTGTTCAAGCATGATCGATGAAGATTCCCCCGCGTCCACCGCTGGCGGCGATTTCCGCCAGTTCGTCCAAAGGTTTTTCCGAATAGTTGAGCACGCGCAGCAGCATCGGGAGATTGAGTCCCGACACGCAGCGCAAACGCACTCCCAGCGCGCCCAGCGACAGCCCGATGTTGCAGGGCGTAGCGCCGTAAAGATCAGCAAGCACCAGCACGCCGTCGCCCTGGTCGAGCTCTCGCGCATGTTTGGCTGTGAGCGTGCGCATCACGTCCGGGTCCGCATGTGGAGGCACTTCCGTCGCCTCCACGCGCAACGGCAACTTGGGCAGCACATGATGGGCGGCCGAAATCAGCGCCTGGCCGACCGCCTCGTGCGTCATCAACAGCACACCGACGCTCATGACGGCGTGCCAGTCCGGTTCGTTCTCATGGACAGCATGGCAATCACTCGAGTTCTCGATGGAAGGTGAGCACGCCGCTACGTAGCGCGCGGTAATGGGCCGCCAGTTTTTCCACCAGGTAGACCGAACGATGGCGGCCGCCGGTGCAGCCGATGGAAATAGTCACGTAACTGCGGTCGTCTGCTTCGAAGCGCGGCAGCCAGGTATCCAGCCAGCGCGCAGTATCGTTGAAGTACTCGGTGACTATCGGTTGCTCGTCCAGATAGTCGCGCACCAGCGCATCCTTGCCCGAAAGCGGGCGCAGCTTGGGTTCCCAGTGCGGATTGGGCAGGCAGCGCGCGTCGAACACGAAGTCGGCGTCCAGCGGCAGGCCGCGGCGGAACGCGAACGACTGGAACATCAGGGTCAGCCCTTCGGTGGCCTCGGCATAGCCGGTAGCGATGAGGCGGCGCAGCTGATGCACATTCATGTCGCTTGAGTCGATCACCTTGTCGGCGATCGCCGAAAGCGGGCGCAGCAAGCGGCGTTCCTCGGCAATCGCATCGGCCAGCGACACCCTGCGAGCCGACAGGGGATGGCGGCGACGCGTTTCCGAATAGCGCTTGATCAGCACGTCGTCGCGGCAGTCGATGAAGATCAGGTGCGCATGCACACCCGCCGCTGCCAACTCGGACAACATGGCTGGCATGCGCTGCAGATCCTCGCCGGGATTGCGCACGTCCACGCCGACGGCCACGTTGCGGCGCTTGCCCGCCGTGTCGCGACTCACCGCAGCCACCAATTGCGGCAGCAGCGCGGTGGGCAGGTTGTCGACGCAGTAGAACTCCAGATCCTCCAGCGCCCGCAGGGCCACGGTTTTGCCGCCACCGGACATGCCAGTAAGCACGATCAGGTGGATGGCGTCAGGGTGTCGGATGGTATCGGCGGGTGTCGTCTCACTCATGGTTCACCACGGAGGCAGCCGGCGCATCTGATGCGCCTGGCGATCGATGAAGGTTTGGGCCGGATCAATGCCCTTGCTCTTGAGTACATGGTTGCGCACTGCCGCTTCCACCAGCACGGCGAGGTTGCGGCCGGGCGCCACGGGAATGGTGATCATCGGCACCTGCACTTCGAAGATCTCACGATGGCCGATGTCGCCGGTGAGGCGGGTCAGCCCATCGGTGTCCTCGCCCTCGCGCAGCGGCTTCAGATGCACTACCAGGCGAAGGTATTTGGACGGCTTGACTGCCGTGTGGCCAAACATCTCGCGCACATTGAGCACGCCCAGGCCGCGCACTTCCAGCAAGTCCTGCAATAGTTCCGGGCAGGTTCCGTCGATCACGTCCGGTGCGATCAAGGTGAATTCGGTGGCGTCGTCGGCGACCAATCGGTGGCCGCGGCTGATCAGTTCGAGCGCCAACTCGCTCTTGCCTGAGCCGGATTCACCGGTGATCAGCACGCCGATGGAGAACACCTCCAGAAACACACCGTGCAGTGTGATTTTGGGTGCGAGCATCCGCGCCAGGTAGTACTGCATCCAGGTCAGCAGCTCGTGGCCGCGCTTGGAGCTGATCCACAATGGCGTGTTGGTTTCCTCCGCCACCTCGCGCAGGTCGGTGGGGATGGCCTGATCCTTGGTCACGATGATGGCCACCGGCTGATAGGCGGCGATCTTGTTGATCACTTCCCAGCGCTGGCGCGAATCCAGGCTGTCGAGGAAGTTCAGCTCCTCGGTACCGATGATCTGGATCTTGTTGGGGTAGATGACGTTGAGATAGCCGATCAACGACGGGCGGCGCGTGGTGGTTGCGGCCTGTTCGAGCACGCGTGACTCGCCGCGCATACCGGAAACCCAGCGCAGCGCCATGCGCTCGTGGACACCATCGTAGAGTTGTCGGGCGGTCAGCCGGTCCAAACCATTTCCTTTGCGCCGCAGGATGTGGCCCGCATGGCCCCGGGCGGCTACATCGACATTGTGCCAGTTCGCACTGGCCGGCGCCTTGGATGGAGGCTTTGGGGGATACGGCCCGCCCCGGATGGGGGCGGGCCGGGGCAGCAGCCTAGCCGTATTGACGCTCTTCGCGCACGGCGCGCTGGTGCTTGTCGCAGATCTTCTCGCGGTGTTTGCGCAGCTGGGTCACCAGCTTGTCGAACAGAACGTCGATGGAGACGTACATGTCGCTCTCGAGGGCCTCGGCATGCAGGGAGGAGCCGGACACGTTGAGTGTCCCTTCGGCGCGCTGCTGCAGCTTGTTGACCGAAAGCACGATGCTGAGGCTGAGGATTTTTTCATCGAGGCGGGTGAGGCGGTCGAGCCGGCTATTCACGTGATCTCGAAGAGCCTGGGTGAGTTCAATCTGCTGACCGCTGAGCTGAACTTGCATGTTGCGCCTCCTCTGGTACTCGCCGCTGGCGCGGCTGGATGCGATGCGCCGGTCGCTTATGTCGTGGCCGACACATCTTCAAAAGCCCGGGATTGTTCCGATAGGTTTTCCTGCCTCCTCACCAAGTCGGGATAGTCACTATGCACCTCTGTCGTCAGGTTCGCGTTATGAAAGTCTTCACGCCGTGGACATGACAGCTTTCCCTGCGGATGCACTCACTCCAGATAATGGAGACGGCTTTTTCGCCGCCAAGTTCCCGGAGGCGGTTTGTCACGGACACCATCAGCTAGCGCGCTGACGCTCGCTGGAGCTGGGAATGCGCAAGGCTTCGCGGTATTTGGCCACGGTGCGTCGGGCAACCTGAATGCCCTTGCGATGCAATTCCTCCGCGATGGCCTGGTCGGACAGCGGCTTGCGTGAGTCCTCGGCATCCACCAGCTTGCGCAGCATGGCCTGGATGGCAGTAGCCGAGGCGCTGCCACCGTCTTCGGTGGACACGCCGCTGGAGAAGAAATGCTTGAGTTCGAACGTGCCGCGCGGCGTATGGATGTATTTGCGCGTGGTCACGCGGGAAATGGTGGACTCGTGCATGCCAACTTCCTCGGCCACCTCACGCAGCACCAGCGGGTGCATGGCTTCGGGGCCGTAATCGAGGAAGGCGCTCTGCCGGCGCACGATGGCCTCGGCCACCTTGAGCAGCGTTTCCGCACGCGATTCAAGGCTCTTGATCAACCAGCGCGCTTCCTGCAGCTGGCCGCGCATCCAGCTGGCGTCGGTTCCGCGCGCCTGGGCGATCAAACCGCAGTAATGCTGATTAAGCCCGAGCCGCGGCTGGCAGTCTGGGTTGAGGCTAACGCGCCAACGTCCGACATCCTTGCGCGCGTAGACGTCGGGCGCTACGTATTCGACGGGCGTCACATCCAGCGCCGCGCCGGGGCGCGGGTCGAGGCTGCGGATGAGTACGGCGGCCGCGGCGGTATCGTCCTCGCTGGCGCGCAGTTTGCGTGCGAGGCGGGCGATGTCGTTGCGGGCCAGCAATTCCAGTTCGCCGTCGACGATACGCATTGCCAGCTCGCGCTGCGGCAGTTCGGGATCGAACTGCTCGAGTTGCACGTGCAGGCAGTCGCGAAGGTCCAGGCTGGCCACGCCGGTCGGGTCGAAGCGCTGCAGCATGCGACGCACATGCTCCATTTCGGCGGCACTGGCCTTGATGCCAGACGGAAGCGCGCCGATGAGCGATTCCACGCTTTCGGTGAGGTAGCCATCGGGATTGAGCGCATCGATCAGCACCGAGGCGATGGTGTGATCGCGAGGGCTCATGTGGGTGAGGTTGAGCTGCCACAGCAGGTGTTCCTGCAGGGTTTCCGGCGCCGCGCTCTGTGGCTCGAAGCCGTCTTCGTCGCTATTGCTGCCGTTGCGCGAAGATCCGCTGCTACCGGAAAAATCGATCGGATCCTCGCCGCCACCATCGCTGTCACTCCACTCGGGAGCTTCGGCATCGTCCACGGTATCCGTGGTGGTGTTGGCGGTACTGGCGGGCGGCGGTTCGATCTCGTCGCGATCGTCGCTTTCGACGTTCTCCGGATTGTCCTCGGAAAACTCAAGCAGCGGATTGCTTTCTGCGATCTGGCGCAGTTCCGCTTCCAGCTCCAGCTGAGACAGCTGCAGGAGGCGGATAGCCTGCTGCAGCTGTGGGGTCAGCGTTAGCTGCTGATTTAGGCGAAACTGCAGTCCGGGTTTCATGCCAGAAGTGTCGGATGAACTCGAAGTCATCCTAACGCGTGGTCGGAAGGTCGGCCATAGGTCAAAGGCCGAATCGCGTACTACCTCCGGTTTATCGCTGTAGCCCGTCTGTTACAGGCGGAACTACAGCCGGAATTCGCGACCCAGGTAGACTTCGCGCACCTTTTCGTCGGCAAGAATGTGCGCTGGCGTGCCGCGCGACAGCACTTCGCCGTCGTTGAGGATGTAAGCACGGTCGCAGATGCCCAGCGTCTCGCGCACGTTGTGGTCGGTAATGAGCACGCCGATGCCGCGCTCCTTGAGATGGCGCACGATGCGCTGGATCTCGCCCACCGAGATCGGATCCACGCCGGCGAACGGTTCGTCCAGCAGCATGTAGCGCGGGTGGGCGGCCAGCGCGCGGGCGATTTCCACGCGGCGACGCTCGCCACCGGAAAGGCTGATGCCCTTCTGGTCGGCGATATGCGCGATCTTCAGCTCGTCCAGCAGGCTTTCCAGTTCGTTGGTGCGGCGCTTTTCGTCCCAGCCTTCGCGCAGTTCGAGCACAGCCATGATGTTGTCGGCCACGCTAAGCCGGCGAAACACCGAGGCCTCCTGCGGCAGATAGCCGATGCCGAGCTTGGCGCGCTGGTGCATGGGCAGGCCGGTGATGTCCTGCTTGTCCAGCTTGATGACGCCAGCGTCGGCCTCGATCAGGCCCACCACCATGTAGAAACAGGTAGTTTTGCCGGCACCGTTGGGACCGAGCAGGCCGACCACTTCGCCTTCGCGGATGGAGAAGGCGAAGTCGCGCACGACTTTGCGCGCCTTGAAACTCTTTTGCAGACCTTCAGCAGACAGCATCGATCAATGGCCCTCGGCCGGCTTGGCCGGCTGCGGCGCGGGTGTAACCGGCTTGGGCTTGGGCAGGAACATGCCGTGCACCACCCCTTCGCCACCGCTCTCGCCGGTGATCAGGCTGGTATTGGTGTTGTAGGTGAGCTTGTCGCCATGGAACTCGCCGCGGCCCTGCTGCGTCACCGAGGCATTGGTGGTAAGCACGGCAATGCCATTGATGTTGTCGTAGTCGAGCGTCGCCGCGTCGCCCTGCATCAGGTTGTTGTTGTCGTCCAGCTGCTGGATGTGTGCCGGATTGCCGGTGACAACCACGCGCGCGATCTGGGTGTCGGCGTCCAGGTGCACCTTGGCCACGTCGCCGGTGACCTTGAGCGTACCCTGGGTCAGCACCACGCTGCCTTTCAGCGTGCTGATGGTGTTGGGTGCGTTGTAGGCATCGGTGGACTTCGCCTGGAAATTCATCGGCTGGCTGCGATCGTCCTGCTTGGCGAGCGCCGGCTGCAGGAGGAGCAGACCAAGGCAGAGCAGGCCGAGGGAAAGCTTAGGACTTGCGTTTGCGCGGCGGGAACGAGCCGTGGCTTTCATCGAGCAGCTCCAGGTGATTGGTATTGAGGTTGGCACGCATGCCAACCCCGCTCATTGTACTGTCGCCCTGCACCATCTGCGCCGGAGCGGCCGTTTCCATGCGGTTCTCCTTGGGCCAGGCGGTGACGTCGGAAGTGTGTATCTGGGCCGCCGGATTTTCGGCAAAAGCAACGCGATGCATGTACACCGGCCCCTGCAGTTTCAACAGGGCACCGCTCTTGTCCACCCAGGCGTACAGCGAGTCGCCCAGCCAGGGCGGCGCGCCCGGCTGACTGGAGGGCAGCTCGAACTTGGGCGTGTTGATGTACAGCGATTCGTCGTTCTCGCGGCGCTCAAGGTGCGGCGCAACCATGTTGAAGCTGGGCAGGCCATCCACGCCATACGACCACAGTCTGAAATTGGTGAGCGTATAGCCAGAGCGTGGTGGGCCGACGAAGTCGCTGACCTTCGGCGTGGGTGCCAGCCACATGTACAGCACCTGGACCGCACCGGTGGCCAGGCCAATCAGGACGATGGCCACCAGGAGACCCCGGTCGCGCAGATAGGCGCGCAAGCTCACTGCCAGCGCTCCCGCTCTGCGGCGGTCTTGCCCTGGGCGTGCAGGATCATGTCGCAGATTTCGCGGGCAGCGCCCATGCCACCGGTGCGGCGGGTTTGCCAGTGCGACTGCTCGACCACCCACGGGTGGGCATTACCCACAGCCACCGCGAGGCCGGCGATGCGCATAGGAGGCAGGTCGGGCAGGTCGTCGCCGACGAAGGCCGCCTGATCGGGCGTCAGAGCCAGCGCCTCCAGCAGTTGCTCCAGACAAGCGCGTTTGTCGCTCTGCCCCTGATAGACATGGGCGATATCCAACTCCTCCGCGCGCAGGGCCACCGGATGGCTGATGCGCGCCGAGATGATGGCCACCTGCACGCCATTGGCCATCAGGCGTTTCAGGCCCAGGCCGTCGTGCACGTGGAACACCTTGGTCTCGTGGCCATCTTCGCCGTACCACAGTCGGCCATCGGTGAGCGTGCCGTCCACGTCGAACACGACGAGTCGGACTTTGGCGGCACGGGCGAGTACGTCAGCGGGGATGTCAGCCAGATACATGGGCGAGGTCGGCATTGGGGCGGGAGGGCGATACCGTCAAACGCCGGGCGGGCCGGACGGTGGACGCAGTCAGAGGGAACAGCCGAGCGCGCAAATCACACCACACGGGCGCGGAGCAGATCGTGAATGTTCAGAGCACCCACCACTTGCTGCTCGTCGTTGACCACCAGCAGGGCATGGATCTGGTGCTTCTCCATCAGCTGTGCGGCCTCGATGGCCAGCTTGTCCGCGCTGATGGTCTTGGGGCCGCGCGTCATCAACTCAGCCACGGTGGCGCCACGCAAGTCCACGTCGTCGTCCAGCGCGCGGCGCAGGTCGCCGTCAGTGAATACGCCGAGCAGGCGCCTGTTCGAATCGATCACCGCAGTCATGCCCAGGTGCTTGCGGGTCATTTCCATCAGTGCCTGGGTCAGCGAAGCGTTCGGCGGCACGGCCGGGATGCCTTCGCCGGTGTGCATCACGTCGCTGATGTGGAGCAGCAGGCGACGGCCCAGACTGCCCGCCGGATGTGAGCGGGCGAAATCTTCCGAGGTGAAGCCACGGGCCTCGAGCAGGGCGATGGCCAACGCATCGCCCATCACCAGCGCTGCCGTGGTGCTTGCCGTGGGGGCCAGCCCCAGCGGGCAGGCCTCGGCGGCGATGCTCGCATCCAGGTGGACGTCGGCCTGGTCGGCCAGCGACGAATTGGCGTTGCCGGTAATGGCGATCAGCGGAATGCCCTGTCGCTTGATCACCGGCAAGATGAACAGCACTTCGTCTGTTTCGCCCGAGTTGGACAACGCCAGCACCACGTCCTGCGGCAGGATCATCCCCAAGTCACCATGGCTGGCCTCGCCAGGGTGGACGAAGAACGCTGGAGTACCGGTGGAAGCCAGTGTGGCGGCGATCTTCCGGGCAACATGGCCGGACTTGCCCATGCCCGTGACCACCACGCGCCCTGCGCAGCCCATGATCAGCCGGCAGGCCTCGACGAATTCCGGCCCGACCCGAGGCTCAAGTGCGCGGATGGCTGCCGCCTCGGTGGCGATCACGGTGCGCGCGCTTTGCACGATGGCATCGGCGTTGATCGCATTCTGGCTGGTGGTGGCGGCGTGGGCGTTCATGCGTCCTCGGGGTTTGGTGCCGGAAATTCGTTATGACCCTGAACGGCCATGGCGGGGGTGAATGTTCCGTCAAATCATGTGGTTGGGTGATTGCTCGGGGCCGGGCGCGGGTGCTGGCGGCTACACGTGTCGTTTCTGCGACAGAGGTTTTCCATTAACATGGCATATTCGCATTTTAACGTCATAGTCGGCGCCATTGGGCTTTCAGTCCGCGGCGTTGACCCAACCCCTGCATGTGGAAAAACCATGGACGCTGCCACCATCCAGGCAATGATCGAACAAGGCCTGCCCGGTGCGCACGCGGCCGTAAGTGGTGATGACGGTGTGCACTTCGAGGCTGAAGTGGTGGCCGAACAGTTCGCCGGCAAGCTGCCGTTGGCACGTCATCGCCTGGTTTACGCCACGCTGGGGGATCTCATGGGCGGTGCGATCCACGCGCTTGCCCTGAAAACCCTCACTCCGCAGGAGGCCGTCGCGCGCCGTTGAGGGCTGCGCGACGACTCCCACGCACTATCCAAGGACTTTTGATGGCCAAGATCCTCATCAGCGGCGGTGAGCCGCTTCATGGCGAGGTAGGCATTTCGGGCGCCAAGAACGCCGTGCTGCCGATCCTCGCTTCCTGCCTGCTGGCCGACGAGCCAGTGGCAATCAGCAACGTGCCGCACCTGCACGACGTCACCACCTTCATCGAGCTGCTCGGTCAGATGGGCACGCAGCTGGTGCTGGACGACCGCATGAAGATGCACATCGACCCGCGCTCCACGGACAAGTATTTCGCGCCCTACGACCTGGTGCGCACCATGCGCGCCTCGATCCTGGTGCTGGGCCCTCTGGTAGCGCGCTTTGGCGAGGCGGAAGTATCGCTCCCGGGCGGCTGCGCGATCGGCTCGCGTCCGGTCGACCAGCACATCCGGGGCCTGCAGGCGCTGGGCGCCGAGGTGGTCGTGGAAAACGGCTACATCAAGGCCAAGGCCAAGCGCCTCAAGGGCGCCCGTATCGTGATGGACATGGTTACCGTTACCGGTACCGAGAACATCATGATGGCCGCTGCGCTGGCCCAGGGCACCACGGTCATCGAGAACGCAGCGCAGGAGCCGGAAGTGGTCGACCTGGCGCACTGCCTGATCGCCATGGGCGCGCAGATCGAGGGCGTCGGCACGTCCACGCTGGTCATTCATGGGGTGGAGCGACTGCACGGTGCCGAATACGAAGTGCTGCCGGATCGCATCGAAACCGGCACCTTCCTGGTGGGTGCGGCGATGACCGGTGGCAAGGTGCGCGCCCGCAACGCACGCGCCGATACCCTCGACGCGGTGCTGTCCAAGCTGGAAGACGCTGGCGCCCAGATTTCCACCGGCCCCGACTGGATCGAGCTGGACATGCGTGGCCGTCGTCCCAAGGCGGTGAACATCACCACGGCACCGTACCCGGCGTTTCCCACCGACATGCAGGCGCAGTTCACCGCGCTCAACTGCGTGGCCGAGGGCGTGGGCGTGATCACCGAGACGGTGTTCGAGAACCGCTTCATGCACGCGCTGGAATTGCAGCGCCTGGGTGCGGATATCCGTCTGGAAGGCAATACGGCCATCATCAAGGGCGTGGAAAAGATGAGTGGCGCGCCGATCATGGCAACCGACCTGCGCGCTTCGGCCTGTCTGGTGCTGGCAGGCCTGGTGGCCGAGGGCGACACCATCGTCGATCGCGTGTATCACATCGACCGCGGCTACGAGAACATCGAGGAAAAGCTCGGCGTGCTGGGTGCGAAGATCCGTCGCCTGCCGTCCTGAAGTTCGCTTTTCGCTAGATGAAAAAGGCCGCGTCAGCGGCCTTTTTCATATCTGCGAACTAGGTGGGTTGCCGTCATCCCAGCGAATGCTGGGATCCAGCGCCTTCCAGTTTTTGCCTGGCGCCTTAAAGGCACGGGATCCCAGCATTCGCTGGGATGACGAGCAAAAGCCAGCGGTTCCTCAGCGCCCCTGAAAGCTCACCAACTCCAACGTGAGATTGCCGCCGTCGCTCTGCGCCAGCTTCACCGGCACCGGATATTTCTGCGGCGCATACCAGGCGCTGAAGCTCTTGTTGTCGTCGCTGCGCTCCACACGCTCGGCCTGGAAACTGCCGGCGGGCACTTTGACTGCTTCCTTGCCGGAAACCTTGAACGTCTGTGTTTCCACGTTGCGCTTGACGGCGACAGGCAGCGCCACGCTCTGCTTGCCCGCACGCAGCGCCAAGCCAATGGCAAAGGGGGCTGTGTTGCGGTCCACCAGGCCGGGCACGCTCGCGTAGTTCATGGGCCCCTTGCCCTCATCCACGGTGACCTGATTGGTGCTCCAGTTCACCGCGGTATGGCGCTGCTTGCTCTTGATTGCGGCGTCCATGCGGTAGTCATAGCTGACCGTTTCCGGCGCGTCGTTGTTCCAGCGAAAGCGCGTTGTTTCGGTAGAGTTCGCGCCGAGCGCGGCAGCCAGGCCCGAGGTGCCTTTAGTCTGATTGCTGTACTCCCACTGGCCGTTGCCAGCGGATTTCAGCGTGACCACCGCCTCGCCAATGGCCTGGCCGCCTTGCGACACCTGATAGGTCGCAGTGAACGGCGTGGGCGCGGCGCCCGTGGCGGCGGCAGTGGCGGTGGCGACGGCCAGCACCAGGCCGGCGGCGAATGTGCGGGGGGTGATGGGTGTGGTCATAAGGTCCGCAGTCTACGTGTCCATCCTGAACGACTTGTAGAGAGGCGGTGCGGACGTCAGTCAACCAATTTGCCGTCACGAAGTTGCAGCGGCGCGTGCCGCGGTTGGTCATCCAGTTCGATGCGATCGGGCGGCAGCAAGGCTAGCCGGCCTTCCGCAATCAGTCCCAGCACGGCGGGCAGCAGTTGGTGTTCGAAAGCGAGCAGGCGTTGTGCGAGCTGCTGCTCGTCGTTGCCCGGCAAGATATTGATGCGCGCCTGTGCGATCACCGGGCCGCCGTCCAGTTCCGCTGTCACATAGTGCACGCTGGCACCGTGCT
This sequence comes from Dyella sp. OK584, assembly GCF_057787755.1. Lineage (NCBI taxonomy): Bacteria > Pseudomonadati > Pseudomonadota > Gammaproteobacteria > Lysobacterales > Rhodanobacteraceae > Dyella > Dyella sp. OK584. The sequence continues at coordinate 24,799 of NZ_CM173542.1, read as the reverse complement.
CGGAGTCGCCTGCTTCCAGCGCGCGCCGATGCGTGTGCAGACCGCGGTATTTAGGTAGCAGGGAAGGGTGGATGTTGATCATCCGTCCCACCCATGGCTTGAGTGCGTCCCCGTCGATGATGCGCATGAAGCCGGCCAGCACCAGCACGTCGGCCCCGCTGGCATCGAGGCGACGGAACAGTTCGAAGTCGAAGTCGCGACGACTGGCAAAGGCCTTGGGGTCGAGCGTGCAAGTGGGGACTCCGGCGTCCTTTGCGAGCTGCAGCGCGCCGGCTTTCGCCTTGTCGCTGCCCACCAATACAAAGTCGACCGGCAACTCGCCGGCGTCACGCGCAGCGAGCAGTGCCTGCAGATTGCTGCCACGCCCGGATGCGAGCACGGCGACACGAAGACGCGGCAAAGTCACGAGACTTAGCCGATGTGCACGCGCTCGTCGCCCTGGGCGGGCACGATCTCGCCAATCACCGAACTGGCCAGGCCATGCTTCTGGAGTAGGGCGCTGGCGGTGGCGACGGCATCGCGCGGCAGGATGATGGTGAAACCCACACCGCAGTTGAAGGTGCGCCACATTTCCTCGCGCGCCACGTTCCCTTCGCGCATCAGCCAGTCGAATACCGGCGGAAGCACGATGGCGGAAGCGTCCAGCGCAATGCCGAGGCCGTCGGGCACCACACGGATGATGTTTTCCTTGAGACCGCCACCCGTGATGTGCGCCATGCCATGCACCGGCTGGTTCTTCAGCAGATCCAGCATCGGCTTTACGTAGATGGTGGTCGGCGCCATCAGTGCGTCGGCCAGCGTCACGCCGCCCAGGTCCAGTTCCAGCGGGCTGCCGGCGCGTTCGACGATCTTGCGGATCAGCGAGTAGCCATTGGAGTGCGGGCCCGAAGAGGCCACGCCCAGGATCACGTCGCCGGCCACGATGCCTTCGCCGCTGAGCAACTGGGACTTTTCCACCGCGCCGACAGTGAAGCCAGCCAGGTCGTACTCGCCGGGCGGATACATGTCCGGCATCTCGGCGGTTTCGCCGCCGATCAGCGCGCAACCAGCCAGCTCGCAACCCTTGGCAATGCCGCCGACGACCGCGACCGTGGTATCCACGTCCAGCTTGCCGGTGGCAAAGTAATCGAGGAAGAACAGCGGTTCGGCACCCTGCACCAGCACGTCGTTGACGCACATGCCGACCAGATCGATGCCGATGGTGTCATGGCGGCCCAGCTGTTGGGCGAGCTTGAGCTTGGTGCCCACGCCGTCCGTGCCGGAGACCAGCACCGGCTCCTTGAATCGCCCGGAAAGGTCGAACAGGCCGCCAAAACCGCCCAGGCCACCCATCACTTCGGGGCGGAACGTGCGCTTGACCAGCGGCTTGATGCGTTCGACCACGGCATTGCCAGCGTCGATATCGACACCAGCGGCGCGGTAGGTGAGGGCGTCGGACATGGGGGCAACCCGGCGTGGAGAAACGCCAAAGTGTAGCAGTGAAGGCCGACGCCTGCCTCAGTCATCGACGGGCATGGGCCGCGGGCGAGGCGCGGAACCGGGACTTCTTCGATGGACGCTGCCGACTGGATTGGGCAGACTTCCGACGTTTCCCTACGGATATCGCTTTCCCATGCGCCTGTCCCGCCTGCTGCTCGTCTGTTTCATGCTGGGGCTCGCCCCGCTGCTGTCCGTGCACGCGCAGGGACAAGTCTCGCCGTTCACCGTGGTGGTGTCGGTGGCCGACACCAGCGATGTGGCCCGCAACGCCGCCTTTGGCGATGCGCTTGCCCAAGTGCTGGCTCGCACTTCCGGCGGGCAGGATCTGAGCACCAAACCGGGCTACCCCGATGCGCTCAAGGGCGCGGCTGGCATCGTGCAGCAGTACCAGTACCAGCGCGCCGCCACCGGCATGAGTTTGCAGGTCACTTTCGATCAGGCGGCGGTGCAGCGCACCGTGGCCCAGTTGGGTGTGTCCAGCGCGGGGCCGAAACCGCCCGTGTTGCTGGTGGTGCGTGACGAAGACGGCAGCGTGCTGACCCGCGACGCATTGGCAGCATTGACCCAGGCGGTAGCGGCTCGCGGCTACAGCACGATACTGGCCGACCCGGCCAAGACTGGCGACACGCCGAATCTGGCCAGCGCCGAGCCCGACCAGCTGGCCGGTTTGGCCCGCCAATACAAGACCGGCCTGATCCTGCTGGGTCAATTGCATGGCGGCAGCGCCGACTGGGTACTGGTGTCCGGCGGTCCGCAACAGCGCTGGAACAACAATGGCGCCAATGCTGCGGCCGTCCTCACCGACGCCGGCAATGGCCTGGCCGATCGCCTGGGCAAGCAGCTGAACGTGATCGGCTCGACCACAGTGGACGGCAAACTGTGGGTTTCCCAGATCAACTCCGCCGCGGATTACGCCAACCTGCTGGCCACGTTGCGTGCGGACCCGTCAGTGCGCCAGGTGACCACGCTCAGCGCGCAGGGCGATGGCATGTTGTTTGCGGTGAAGGTCAGCCTGCCGATCGACACGCTCTCGGCCAACCTCGCCGCAGGCGGGCGTTTGCTGCGCGGGGACGCGCATAACGACGCGGATGCGAGCCTGCGCTGGGTTCACTGAGCCGGCTCAAGGCTATTGCGGAGCAACGAAGCGGCCACCGCCGATGCGCTGGCGATGCCTTTGCGCATACGTCACACTGCCCAATTCCACTCGATGAGCCATGTCGATGACTCATGACATTTCCCGACGCTGGCAGATGTTCGCGATCACCGCGGCCATCATCTATGTGCTCTGGCTGCTGGCGCCCGTGCTAATGCCGTTCGCCTTCGCTGCGATGCTGGCTTATCTGGGTGATCCGCTGGCTGACCGCCTTGAGCGGCTCGGCATGGGGCGTACGCTGGCAGTGAGCATCGTGTTCATCGTGCTGCTGTTGTTCACGGTGGGCGCCTTGCTGCTGCTCATTCCGCTGATTTCTCGGCAGATCAACAATCTGGTGCAGAACTTGCCGCATTACGTGGACTGGGCACGCAACGCGGCGCTGCCGTGGGTGCAAGCCAAGTTGCACCTGGACCCCAATGCGTTCGACACCGACCGGTTGGTGGAACAGATCAAATCGCACATCGGTTCGATTGGCGACGCCGCCTCCACCGTGCTGGGCAAGATTTCCCGTTCCAGCATCGGTGTCGTGATGTGGATGACCAACCTCGTGCTCATTCCGGTGGTGGCGTTCTATCTGCTGCGCGACTGGGACCGCCTGGTGGCGTGGATCGACGGCATCTTGCCGCGCTCCGTGGAGCCCACCGTCCGCCATCTGGCGCATGAGGCTGACAGCGTGTTGGGCGCATTCGTGCGCGGCCAACTCGCGGTCATGTTTGCGCTGGGCATCTTCTATGGCGCGGCGTTGACGATCATGGGGCTGTCGGTCGGCCCGCTGATCGGCATGGTCGCCGGCCTTCTCAGCTTCGTGCCTTATCTCGGTTTTATCGTCGGCTTTGGTTCGGCACTGATCGCTGCGCTGGTGCAGTACGGCGACTGGAACCACGTGCTTATCGTGGTGGGCATCTTCACGGCGGGCCAGTTGCTGGAAGGCTATGTGCTGGTGCCGCGTCTGGTGGGCGAGAAGATTGGCCTGCATCCGGTGGCGGTGATTTTCGCGGTGCTGGCCGGCGGTTACCTGTTTGGTTTCCTCGGCGTGCTGCTGGCGTTGCCGGCGGCTTCGGTGATCTTGGTGCTGCTGCGCTACCTCACTGAGCGTTATCGCCAGAGTGACCTGTATACGGAGGCGGGCGGCGGCGATCCGGTGCTCACCGAAGTGGACGTGATCATCGATACGGCGCAGGGCACGGTAGAAACCCATACGGTCGTCGGTCGCCGCGACGACAACAAGGAAGCAGTACCTCCACCATGATCCCGCAGTTGCCGCTTGCCCTGCGCTGGCCGCGTCGCCAGCGCTTCGAACACTTTCATCCGGGTGCCAATGCCGCCACGCTCGCTGCGGTGGAGCTGCTGGCGCGTGAACCCGGCGCGCCATGGCTCTACCTGGCTGGCCCGGCCGGCAGTGGCAAGAGTCATCTGTTGATGGCTGCCTGCCAGGCGGCCATCCAGAGCGGTCGCACCGTGCAGTACTTGCCGCTGGCGAGTCTCGGCGACAAGGCCGCCGCCATCCGCGGCGTGGCCGGCAGCGAATTCCTTGCGCTGGACGATCTCGGTGCGATGGCCGGTGATCGCGAGGCCGAGCATGCGTTGTTTGATGTCTATAACCGTGCCAGGGCGGAGGGTGCGGCGTTGCTATTCGCCGCTGAGGCGCTGCCTTCGCTACTGGGTCTGAACCTGCCCGACCTGCGTTCGCGTCTGGGTGCCTGTCAGCAGGCGCTGCTCAAGCCGCTGGACGACGCCGAACGTCGGGCCGTGCTGCGCCAGCAGGCGGCTGAGCGAGGCATTGAGCTCGACGACACCGTGCTCGATTGGCTATTTGCGCGTTACGCCCGCGATTTGGGAGCTTTGCTAGATCTGCTCGATCGTCTCGACCAGGCTTCTCTGGCAGCGCAGCGACGTATCACGGTGCCGTTCCTGCGCGGGTTCCTGCGGGATGTCTCAGCGGGCTGAGAGGGCGGATAAAAAAAGGCGCCGAGGGCGCCTTTTTTTCGTGGCTTGTGGCTTGACGCTCAGGCCATCAACAGACGCGGGGTGGCATTGGCACCGATGGCATCGACCATCGCCTGCACCACATGCAGGTTCCCGGCGACGATGTTGCCGCTCTCCGGGATGCCGTCGCGCCCGGCGAAGTCGCAATAGCGGCCACCGGCCTCGCGCACCAGCAGTACGCCGGCAGCCATGTCCCACGGCTTGAGGCCGATCTCGAAGTAACCGTCGTAACGGCCGGCAGCGGTGTAGGCCAGATCCAGCGCGGCTGAGCCGGAGCGGCGGATGTCTTCGGCCTGGCCGAGGATGGCGCGGGTGATGTCCATCTGCGGCTGCAGGTGCGAACGCTGGCGGTAGGGGAAGCCGGTGGCGATCATCGCGCCGCCCAGGTCTTCGCGCTTGCTGACGCGCATGCGGCGGTCGTTGACGTAGGCGCCATCGCCTTTGCTGGCGGTGAATAGCTCGTCGCGCAGCGGGTCGAATACCACCGCGTACACCGGCTCACCCTTGTCCAGCAGGGCAATGGATACGCAGAAGTGCGGGATGCCGCGCAGGTAATTGTGGGTGCCATCCAGCGGGTCGATCACCCAGACCAGCGGACCTTTGCCCGTGGCGCCACTTTCCTCAGCGAGGAAGGCATGCGTGGGGTAGGCGCGTCGAAGCTCCTTGATGATTTCCGCTTCGGCAAGCTTGTCGACTTCCGAGGCGAAGTCCATGCGCTGCTTCTCGACGATGTTGAGTCCGTCGATGCGGTTCATGTAGCGCAGGATGATGTTTCCTGCGGAGCGCGCGGCGCGCACCGCGACATTGACGGCGGGTCTTGGCATGGCTTCGGCTTTCAAAAGAACGGGGTTTCGGCCGGGAAGTTTAGCAGAGACGCCGCCGTTGTTCAGGCCGGTCCCCCAAGGCGGGTTTGACAGGGAGGCCGGCAGTTTCCAAGCTTTGCGCCCGTTTCACCGTGATTAGACGCCCCGATGAGCCCCGAATCCGACCTCGCCGCCCGCATCCGCTACGTGCTGATGCGCACCTCGCACCCGGGCAATATCGGCAGCGCCGCCCGGGCCATGCGCACCATGGGCTTCGGCCGCATGGCACTGGTGGCACCGCACCGTTTCCCCGACCGCGAAGCCTCGGCGTTGGCCGCCGGTGCCGATGACGTGCTTGAGGGGGCCGTGATCAGCGAAGGGCTGGTGGATGCGCTGGCCGGCACCAGCCTGGCGCTTGGGTTGTCCGCGCGCCGTCGAGGGGTGGATCTGGAGGAAATCACGCCCCGCGAGGCCGCGAGCCGGGCGCTGGCCGCTGCTGCCCGTGGCGAGCAGGTGGCCCTGGTATTCGGCAACGAGCGAACGGGGCTGGAGAACGAGGAACTGGCACGCTGCCACGCCATGGTGCGCATCCCCAGCGTGGATGACTTCAGCTCGTTGAATCTGGCGCAGGCGGTGCAGGTGATGGCTTACGAACTGCGCGTGGCCTCACTGGGCGACGTGGCCGCGCCCGTGCGAGCGGATGTCGAGCTACCGGCGGATGCCGCGCAAATGGAGCGCTTCTTCGAACACATGGCACAGATGCTGGACGACATCGACTTCCACAAGGGCCGGTCGCCGACCACGATCATGTTGAGGTTGCGCAAGCTGTTCCAGCGCGCCCAGCCTGACGAGCGTGAATTGCGTGTACTGCACGGCATCTTTGCCGATGCGCAGCGCATGTCGGATATCGCCAACGGCAAACTCAAAGGCGGCAAGAGCGACTGAGCGTTCCTTGGACAGGGGCCGCTCAGAAACCGTCTTCGTCCACATCAATCTGCGGCTCTCGCGATACCAGCAGTTTGTCGATGCGGGCGCCGTCCAGATCCACCACTTCCACGCGGAATCCATGCCCGTTGAACACCTCGCCCGTTTGGGGGATGTGTCCGAGCGCCGCCATCACCATGCCGGCCGCGGTGCGGTACTCGTGCTCTTCCTCGCCGGGCAGCGCATCCACCTGCAGCAGTTCGCGCAGGTCATCGATGGAGAGCGAGCCGTCGATCAGCCAGCTGCCGTCTTCGCGTGGCGTGATGAGTGGGCTTTCCTCCGAGCCGCTGCTTCCCAGCTGGGTGGCGCCGACGATGGCGGCGAGCAGGTCGTTGAGCGTGACCAGGCCCACGATGTCGCCATACTCGTCCACCACGAGGGCCAGCTGGGTTTCGGCGTCGCGGAATTCTTCCAGCAGGTCGAGTGCACGTGCCGTGGCGGGTACGAAAAGTGGCTTGGCCAGACGCCCGAACAGGTCCGGCTTGCCTTCCTGGTAGCCACGCAGCAGACGTTTGACTTCCACCACGCCCGCGATGTCGCTTTCATCGCCGCGATACACCGGGTAGCGGGAATAGGGCGTCGTGCGCAGGGTTTCGGCGTTTTCCTTGTAGCTGGCCGAGTGGTCCAGCCACACGATGCGCGTGCGTGGCGTCATCACGCTGTCGACCGTGCGGTCGCCCAGGCGAAGCACGCGGTTGACCATGTTGTGTTCATCGCGGTCGAGGATGCCGTGTTCGGCGCTTTCGGCCACCAGCAGGCGGATTTCCTCTTCCGTCGCCACGTCGCTGCCACGCCCGCGCACGTTGAGCAGTCGCAGCAGCAAGCTGCTGCAAAAGTTGAGCAGCCATACAAACGGTGCGGTCAGGCGCGACAGCACCATCATCGGCATGGCTACATAGCCGGAGATCGTCTCGGGGGCTGACAGTGCCAGGCGCTTGGGCACCAGCTCGCCAATGACGATCTGGATGAAGGAAATCAGCACGAAGCCGAGCACCAGCCCGATGACCTTGGTGTACGGCTCGATCCAGGCTGCCTGCCCGCCATGGATGGCGTTGGCGATGTGATCGCCCAGGACATCGCCGGCCAGCGCGCCGGTGATCAGGATCACCAGGGTCATGCCCACCTGCACGGTGGACAGAAAGCGTTCCGGCGCTTCCGCGTTACGCAGCGCTGTGCGGGCCCGGCGGCTGGTGCGGGCCATCTGCTTGAGGCGCGTCTTGCGCGAGGCTACCAGCGCCATCTCAGAGAGCGCGAAGAAGCCGTTGAACAGCGAAAGGACGATGACGAGCGCGATTTCGGTCAGCATGGCAGCCGGTCGCGGGTGAGGTCGCGTGAGGACATGAGACGCAGTGTAAGGCCTATTGGCGTGTAGGCGGCCGGTCCGACGGGCCCGCGGCAACCCGTCGAGCGGCCGTGATGCGGTGCGGCAGGGCCGTCCTGTAACATATCCGTCATTTCAGCCCTCGCACCCCAGGCAATAACCGCATGTTTTCATTGCAAACGATTTTCGGCAAAGGCGACAAGTTCTATGGCCTGCTCGAGCAAAGCGCCGAAGCGGCGCGCGAGAGCGCCAAGGCCCTGCATGACCTAGTCACGCACAAGGATCACGCGCCCGTCATGGCCGCCTTTGCCTCCGCGCGCCAGCGCGAGAAAGCGCTTGCGGGGCAGATCAGCGAGGAGCTGGTGAACACGTTCGTGACCGCGCTCGACCGCGAGGATATCGAGGCGCTGAATTCGGCGTTGTACAAAATTCCCAAGACCATCGAGAAATTCGCCGAGCGCTACGAAATCGTGGCCGATCGCCTTGCCGACGTCGATTTCGCCGCCCGCGCGCTGGTGCTGGAACGAGCTGCCACGGTGGTGTCCGAGATGATCGGCGAGCTGCGCCGCGGCTTGCGCATCGACCCGGTGAAGAAGCTGCAGGATCGTTTGCAGACGCTGGAATCCGAAGGTGATCGCATGCTGCTCTTGCCGTACCGCACGCTGTATGTGGAAGGCAACGATGCGATGCGCGCGATGCTGGCCAAGGACTTGTTCGAGCTGCTGGAAAAGGCCATCGACAAGTGCCGTGACGTGGGTAACACCGTCTATTCGATCGTGCTGAAGAATTCCTGAGGCCAGCCCGATGACCCCTTCTTTCCCGAGTCGCCCGGTTGCAACCCGGGCTTCCGCCATCGTGGCTGTCCTGCGGGAGATGCATGCATGAGTATCGGCCTCGCTATTGCCGTCGTGCTCATCGCGCTGGCCTTTACTTACATCAACGGTTTCCACGACACCGCCAACTCCATCGCCACGGTGGTGGCGACCAAGGTGCTGACACCTGGTCAGGCGGTGTTGCTGGCGGCCGTGACCAACCTGATCGGTGCTTTATGGGGTACCGCGGTGGCCAAGACCATCGCGGCCGGGTTGATCGATACCCACGTGATTGCGGTGGGCCCGCAGTTGCTTATCTGCGCCTTGCTTGCGGCGACGGTGTGGAATCTCATCACTTGGTGGCTGGGTTTGCCGTCCAGCTCCAGCCACGCCTTGATCGGCGCCTTGGTTGGCGCAGCGGTCGCTTTCTCCGGCGATCATTTCAGTGCGGTCATCTGGTCACAGGGAGGCCAGCACTGGTGGCTGGGCAATGGCGTCATCCCAAAGGTCATCGTGCCAATGGTGATATCGCCACTTATGGGCTTCGTTATCGGCTTCAGCGTGATGGGAGGGCTCTATGCGCTGCTGAGCTGGTTCTCCAGCCGCACCGGTTTCCTGCGACGCTTCGGCCGGACGCCTTTCGTCAACAATTTTTTTGGCCGGGCGCAGATCCTCTCCGCCAGCGCTATGGGCCTGGCACACGGCTCCAACGATGGCCAGAAGAGCATGGGCATCATCGCGTTGGCGCTCGCTGGCGCCACGGCGTCTGGACAGTTCGCGCATTTACCAGACTGGCTGAATTTCCTGCGTATCAACGGCACCTCTGATGGTGGCTTTGAGGTGCCGACTTGGGTGGCGGTGATCTGCGCCCTCACCATGGCGGCCGGCACGGCAGGCGGTGGCTGGCGCATCATCAAGACGCTCGGCCACAACATGGTCAAGCTCCATCCCATCAATGGATTTGCAGCCGAGACCGGCTCTGCAGCCGTCATTTTGATGGCGACCAAGTTCGGCATCCCGGTATCCACTACGCACAACGTGTCCGCTTCGATCATGGGCGTGGGTGCAGCCAAGCGCTGGAATGCGATTCGCTGGTCGGTGGTGGAGCGCATGGTGTGGGCGTGGATTTTGACCCTGCCCGTCACGGCCTTGCTGGCCTACGGGATGGTGCGGCTGGCCAGCTTGTTCTGAAGCTTGTTGCAGTGGCGCACCCAATGCCCGATGCGCCTTCGAAGCAGTTCAACCTTGGATCCCGAGGTCGCGCACCAGGTGCGCGCCTGCGGGAAATCTCTCAGAGATCGTCGCCGCCGGCGGCGACGATCCTCTCCAGCTGATCGCCCAGCGCGCCCAGTTCCTCGATCAGCCGCTTCAGCTCAGCGGCATCCAGCAGCTCATACGGGCGGTTCTCGCACAGGTGCAGGTAAGGCGAGCCATCCAGGTCCGCCACGGCCAGGAAGCCCTTGCGCTGCTCCCAGTTGAAGCGCAGGCACCGGCGCGGGTCGGCGCCCGCCAGCGGTCCCACCGGCGTGGAAATACGCAGATAACGCCCTCCGGCCTCGTCTTCCAGTTCGGCCAGGTAGATGCCCTGGTGGCGGTCGTGCGGCAGGGTCAGGTCGAAGCTGATCAGGTACGGGTCGTTATGGCGCAGTTCGTGCAGGCTGCCGATGTGGGAACGCACGGCTTCGAAATGGCGCATGGGTGCGCTCTCCTTGGCAGGTGATTCGAGCCTCGCTACTGTGCCACGACCCGGTGTAAAGAGCCTGTTGAAGGTCATGGATAAGGCGATAAACGAAGCCCACGCGCGCATTTACGCCGCGATTGCGGCGATTCCGCGCGGACGTGTCGCCAGCTACGGCGCCATCGCCGCGCGTGCCGGCCTTCCGGGACGCGCGCGCCTGGTGGGCCGGGCTTTGGGGGAAACCCCGGATGACATGGAGCTGCCCTGGCACCGCGTGCTGCGTTCCAGTGGGCAGATTGCCTTCCCGCCTGGCAGTCGGGGCTTCCGGGAGCAGAGCAAGCGCTTGAAGGCCGAGGGCGTGGAGGTGCGCAATGGTCGCGTGCCGTTGGCCAGTTTTGGGCTGGATGCGGATCTGGATCGTGCGTTGTGGGGTATGCCGGGCTGATTACGGCTCAGTTGTAGGAGCGCACCCAGTGCGCGACAAACCTCCGGAGCGATGACGCCGGGCCTTTAAAGTCGCGCACTGGGTGCGCTCCTACAAAAAACGGTGGCGCTTGCGTGACGTCAGCCCATTCCACCTATTTGATAGCATTTCCCGATGCCTCTCTCTCCCCTCGATATTCTCCATAGCGTTTTCGGTTACACCCAGTTCCGCGGACAGCAGCAGGCGATCGTCCAGCAGTTGATCGAAGGCGGCGACGCGCTGGTGTTGATGCCAACCGGCGGCGGCAAGTCGCTGTGCTATCAGATCCCCGCGCTGGTGCGACAAGGCACGGGCATCGTGGTGTCGCCGCTGATCGCATTGATGCAGGATCAGGTAGATGCGCTGCGCGAAGCCGGCGTGGCCGCGGCCTATCTCAACTCCAGCCTGGGCGCGGAAGATCAGCGCGAAGTAGAGCGTCGACTACTGGCCGGTGAACTGAACCTGCTCTACGTCGCGCCGGAACGCTTGCTGACGCCGCGTTTCATGAGTTTGCTCGAACGCACCGAGGTGGCGCTGTTCGCCATCGACGAGGCGCACTGTGTGTCGCAATGGGGTCACGATTTCCGTCCGGAGTATCGCGAGCTGATGGTGTTGCACCAGCGTTTTCCGCAGGTGCCGCGCGTTGCGCTCACCGCTACGGCGGACGACCGCACGCGCGAAGAAATCGTCGAGCGGCTGGCGCTGCAGCAGGCGCGCCAGTTCGTCTCCAGCTTCGATCGCCCCAACATCCGTTATCAGGTCGGCCTGCGCCACAACGCGCGCCGTCAGCTGATGGATTTCCTGGAACGGCGCCGGGGAGAGACCGGCATCGTGTATGCGCTCAGCCGCCGCAAAGTGGACGAGACAGCGGCCTGGCTGACCGAGGCCGGCATCGATGCATTGCCGTATCACGCCGGCCTGGATGCGGCCACACGCAACGCGCACCAACGGCGTTTTTTGCGCGAGGACGGCCTGGTCATGGTGGCGACGGTGGCGTTCGGCATGGGCATCGACAAGCCCGACGTGCGCTTCGTGGCACACCTTGATCTGCCGCGCAGCATGGAAGGCTATTACCAGGAAACCGGTCGTGCGGGTCGCGACAGTTTGCCGGCCGATGCCTGGATGATCTACGGCCTATCGGACGTGGTGACGATGAGCCAGATGATCGCCCAGTCCGAATCGGCCGATGAGCGAAAACGCGTCGAGCGCCAAAAGCTGGAGTCGCTGCTGGCCTATGCCGAAGCCACGCATTGCCGGCGCGAGTTGCTGCTGGCGGCGTTTGGCGAGGAGTTCCATGGCCCGTGCGGACACTGCGACAACTGCATCGAGCCGCCGAAGACCTGGGACGCCACCGTGCCGGCGCAGAAGGCGTTGTCTGCGGTCTATCGCAGCGGGCAGCGGTTTGGCTCTGGCCATGTCATCGGCATCCTGCGCGGCGAGGACAGCTCGCGCATGGGCGAGCTGGGCCATGACCGTCTTTCCACCTTCGGCATCGGCGCCGACATGGACGAGAAGCAGTGGCGCTCGGTGTTCCGGCAGCTGCTGGCGATGGGGTTGCTGGAAGCGGATGCGGAGGGTTTCGGTACGCTCAGGCTCACCAAGATCAGCCGCGAAGTGCTGGTGGGCGACCGCCCGGTGCGGCTGCGCGAGGATGCCCGTCCCGTGCGTGCTTCGCGCAAGCGCCGTGACAGCCAGCTCGTGACGGGTGGAAGTCTTGGTGTGGAAGCCTACGAGCAGCCGCTGTGGGACGAGCTGCGCAAGTTGCGCACGCAGCTCGCCAAGCAGCACGGTGTGCCCCCGTACGTGATCTTCCACGATGCCACCTTGCTGGCAATGCTGCGTGCGTTGCCTTCGAACGAAGTAGAGATGGCATCCATCAGTGGCGTGGGCGAGGCAAAGTTGAAGCGCTATGGGCGAGACTTTTTGGCGGTGATCAACGCGCAGGAGTGATCGATTTTCTTCCTTCCCTGTTGGGGAGAGGATCGAGGTGAGTGGGCTCGCGAGATGGCTGGGACAACAGCGCGCTTTGGTTGGCGCTGCCGCAAGATTGGCCCCTCACCCCAGCTCTCTCCCCAAAGGGGAGAGGGCGGAAATGCTTATCCGGCCAATCGCCAACGCGTACCTTCGCCCGACACACGCGAATGCGCTAATGCCAGTTCGGGCAAGTAGCGCCACTGCGCTAACTCTCCCGGCAACCGCGCCTGTGGGCAGGCGATGCGCGTGGCGATCACAGCGGCTTCGGCCGTCTCGTGGCGGCCAATCTCCCGCTCCTCGCACAAGACGCGCCAATGGCGACCATGGCGAATGATGCGGAACAGCCCGGTTTTCGACGGATAGACGTATTGCGCCAGCATGGTGTTGGACGATCTTCTTGCGGCAGATGGTGCATAGCCTGCCTGCGGCGCATGACTTCCCGGTTATTTCGTCACGACCATTACATGGCGGCTGGTGGGCGAGCGCATGACTGTCATGCTGCGTTTGTGTTGCGGCCGTCATGTGAATCAACGACTCGTGAAAACGACGTTCTCCAGACGAAAAAAAACGGCCCGCAGGGATGCGGGCCGTTCCTTGGTGCAGCTTTGCAGCCGTTACTTGCGCTCGGATGCCGTTGCGTCGCGGGCGGCGCGGAACTCCGAATCCTTGCTCCAGTTCGGCCAGGTGCCGGAATTGGCCAGGTCGCTGCCCAGCGTGTAGAGGATCTGCAGGTCGCGCGCCATGCCGGTGAACGACCAGCTGGCCTGCCACTCGTCCGACGGCTGGTGGTAATGCTTGGAGACGTATTCGTCCTCAGCCGCCTTGCCGGCCGCCAGGCCGCCATCCACCCGGTCGTCGCCCGAGCCGAACGAGATGGCGGGCACGCCGCGCTTGGCGAACGGGAAGTGATCGGAGCGGAAGAAGTGGCCGGCTTCCGGCTTCGGGTCTGCCGAGTACACCAGGTTCCACTTCTTCGCTGTGTCGGTCAGCTCGTCGAGCAGGTCGAGCTTGGCGCTGCCGGAAATGGTGAAGTTGCGCGCCGGGCCATTCGGGTCGAGCGCATCCATGTTGATGTCGGCCACCGTCTTGGCGAGCGGGTACAGCGGCTTGGAGGAGTAGTACTCCGAACCCAACAAGCCCTTTTCCTCTGCGGTGACGTTGAGGAACACCACCGAGCGTTCCGGCTTGGGCTGGCTGGCAAAGGCGCGAGCCAGCTCGATCAGCGCGGCCGTGCCGGTGGCGTTGTCCACCGCGCCGTTGTAGATCTTGTCGCCCTTGGCGTCGGGTGCACCCACGCCCAGGTGATCCCAATGCGCGCTGTAGATCACCGTTTCGTCAGGGCGCTTGCTGCCTTCGATGCGACCGACGATGTTGTGCGAAGTAATGACCTTGGAATTGATCTTGTAGTTGGCCGAGAAGCTCTCGCCTTTCAGTTCCACGGGCTTGAAGTCACGCGTTTGTGCCTGCTTCTTCAGTGCCTCGAAATCCAGGCCCGCGGCCTTGAACAGATCCACCGCGACATCGCGCTGGATCCACGCTTCCACCGGCGTGTGCACGCTGGAAGGATGGTCGCGCACCACATCGAACTGGGTATTGGTGTTGGAGTTGGCGACCGTGGGCCAGCCGTAGGATGCCGGGGCTGTCTCGTGCACGATCAGCATGCCGGCGGCGCCCTGGCGCGCGGCTTCCTCGAACTTGTAGGTCCAGCGGCCGTAGTAGGTCATGGCCTTTCCGCCGAAGTCGCCCACGCCGGTCTCGAAGTCCGGGTCATTGATCAACACCACGATGATCTTGCCCTTGACGTCCATGCCCTTGAAATCGTCCCAGTTGCGCTCGGGCGCTTTCACGCCATAGCCCACGAATACCAGCGGCGCGTTCTTGATCGATACGGCCTTGGAGCCATCGAGCGCGGAGCGCACGGCGATCTCCTTGCCCTGTGTGAGGGCTTCGGTCTTGCCGTTGACCGTGAACGACAGCGACGGCGTGCCGGCGATGTCTGACTGCAACAGCGGCACAGCCTGGGTCCATTCGCGCTTGCCATTCTTCAGGTCGCCGCCTGGCTGCACGCCGGCCGCCTTGAGCTGGGCAATCACGAAGTCGATGGTCTTGGTCTCGCCGGCGGTAGCCGGGCCGCGGCCTTCGAAGGCATCGGACGAGAGCGTCTTGACGTCGTCCGACAGGCGGTGCGGATCGATGGTCGGAGCGGTCGCGGCGAACAGGGCCGACGACACGGACAGGGCAAGCAGGGATAAAGCCAAACGCTTCATGGACGGCACCTAGCGGGGAAACGAACGTCGATAGTAGATAGCGTTCGCGGCACGGGTCCATAGCCATGCGCGTCGATGGAGGCGAGGGAGGCCGGGCTGGGTGTCAAAAAAGCCCTGAAAAACAGGCTTTCAGAGGGGGTAATCGTGACTTTCTTCACCCCTGTCAGGTCGAAGTGACAAAAAAACCGTATTTTTTCCGTCCTGCAGCTTGGCGCGATGGGCCGCCATGCCATACATTCCGCATGCCGAGAGGCATTCAACACCATCATCTTGATGACCACGGGGAAATGTATGGCGAAGGCGCAGAAAGCCGCAGCAAAGAAGAAGGCCGCTCCGAAGGCAGCTCCGAAGACCGCCGCCAAGGCAGTCGTTCATAAGCCGATCAAGGAAGCACTGGGCAAGTCCGGCCTGGTCGCTCACATCGTTGAATCCAGCGGCGTGATCGCCAAGGACGTGCGCGCCGTGCTGGCCTCGCTCGAGGCAGCGGTGACCGGTTCGGTGCACAAGAAGGGCGCTGGCCACTTCACCTTGCCGGGCCTGCTGAAGATCACCGCCGTCAGCGTGCCGGCCAAGCCGAAGCGCAAGGGCATCAACCCCTTCACCAAGGAAGAGCAGTGGTTCGCCGCCAAGGCCGCCACGGTGAAGCTGAAGGTTCGCCCGCTGAAGAAGCTCAAGGACGCCGCGCTCTGAGCGTAGCTGTTCGATAGCCTCAAACGTCAGGTGCGGCGTTCGCGCCGCACCTGACGGTACCAGGGGCACATGTGTCCGCCGCAACGGCGGTACCGCAGGCAAGGCCGGTGCCAGTCACCGAAGAGAAGTGAAATAGGGCATTTTTCTCAACGCCGGTCGCTACCGATCACCCGTCCCGTTTCAGGATCCACCTGTAGCCGCACGCTGCTGCCGGCGGCGTTATCCGCTTTGGCCGTCCATACGCCGTTGCTGAAGCCCACGTCGTGCACGTGCGTATAGCCCTCGGTGGAAAGCGCAGCGCGCACGTCGCGCTCGCTCAGTCGCGAGACCTGTCCATCGGGAAAGGCCTGGCCGGTCCGGGGATCGATGCGTACGGCAACGCGTTGACCGTCGGCGCTGCGGGCTTTGGCCTTCCATATGCCATCGCGAAAGCTGAGGTCATGCACCTTGGTGTATCCCTGCTGTTCCAAAGATGCCTGCACCTGGTGTTCCGTCAGTGCTTGCTGTGCAGTGGCGGCACCGGAAACACCCAGGGCCAACGCGATAGTCAATGAAGCGATCTTCTTCATGGACGTGCCTCTTTGTTGGGGGATCCCGAGTGTTGTTCCACGCAAAATAACTTGCGGTGAACGCAAGCGGACCGTGAGCTGAATTGCCGGTCGGACACCCGGGTCAGGCCACCCGAATCGTGAGACAAAGAAGGGAGCTACCGTGACATTGGCATCACGACAGGAACGATAGTGTCCGCGCAAATCGCTTGTGCCGATTCCATCAACCACGTGATGTTGCGTGTGGATGCGGCGCGGCAAGCCCATCAGCCATCCGGCGTGATGGAGCGACGGCAGGATGCATCACGTTCAACGAGGGCATTGCCATGAGCACCCAAAGCGATCTGCCGCTGAGTCTTTACAAGGCAAACAGCGAACTCCAGCTGCGGATAAACAAGCTGGTGATGGAGAACTGGAAGAAGTGGCTGGAGCTTTCCAGTCGCGCGGTTGACGATGGCATCGCCGAATCCCAGGCGCGAGTAGAGCAGTTGCTCAAGGCTCAGGATTGGACGGCGCTGGCAACCATGCCCAGCGAAACCTTTTGGCGCATGTTGCAGCAACGCATGGGTGACACCGACGTGACCAACCAGATCGCGGCCAGCGTGCAGGCGCATTTTGCGCAGGGACTGCAGGAGGCGATCCAGACCTGGCAGAGGGACACGGCTCGGGCGTTGGGAAGCGTCACCGAGATCAGTAACGTGGCCAATGCGCCGTGGAACGACATCATGGCGCAATGGGGAAGGTTGTGGCCATGGGCGGAAGGAAAAGGGCCACCGCGCGACCGGTAAGGCGGTCGCGTTCCCGAAGCACCTGGCCCCATGGGCGTTGCCATGCCATCAGGCATGGCTGGCATACGCGTCAATCTGCACACTACATCGCGTCTCGGCGGCTCCAGCCGTGCTGAACTGTGCGCCGTTGCCGCTGAGCTGTCCGCTGCATATAGAGGCTGTTCTGCGCCGCCTTAGGCCGGGTCGACCTGGGGCGGGCCTCACCGCGGATGCGGGCACGTCGCGCAGGATTTGTGCAGACGGCGATGTGCAGATTCCCCGTGTTGTCACAAAGTCTAGTTATCTAGACAGGCTGGGCGTTGCGTCCTCCGGCGCAGCGCATGGGAAAAATGCAGCGTGCCGCTGCCATGACAGTAAAGGGACGGGCGAGGCTGGTGGTATGAGCGAGGTGGAACGAAAACATGGCGCGCTTGTGAAGCATGGCATCGCGCGTTTCGTCGGCCATTGGGTGCCACTTGTGATGACGACAGACGGCTGATGCGCTACGCCATCTACTTTTGCCCGGCCCCTGCCAGCGCCCTGGCGGCCCTGGGGCGCGACTGGCTCGGAGCCGAAGCGGCACCGAATGGCATTCCCGGCATACCGCTGCAACGCTGGAATGCGCTGCTTGCGGATGCGCGGCGCTACGGTTGGCATGCCACCTTGCGTTCGCCATTCACGCTATCGCCCGACAGCGATTACGACGACCTGCGCCGCACCGTCATCACGGTGGCGCAGGCAATCACGCCGTGCAGCGTCCCGCTGCGCCTCAGCCGTCTGGGTGGTTTTCTTGCATTGCGTCCGGTGAGCGACTGCGCGGCGGTGAGTGCGCTCGCAGCAGCCTGTACGGAAACAATTGAGTCATTGCGGGCACCCTTGGTCGAGCCAGAATTCCAGCGTCGCACCGCTGGACTCGACGCCATCGAAACACACTACTTTCAGCGCTACGGATATCCCTACGTGTTTGAACGCTACCGCTTCCATATGACCCTGTCCGCGCCCGCCACCGTCGACGAAGAGCACGCACTTCAGCGCTGGCTGGCGCTGCGTGCCGCTGCGTTGCCTATCGCCCGTATCGATGCGCTTTCGCTGTGTGTCGAGCGTTCGCCCGGTGCTGCCTTCGAAGTGCTGGAACGTATTCCCTTGCGCAAGGCATCTGCGGCATAAAAGCCCGGCGATCCAGTTGATGGGTGGGGCCGCGGCATGCGGTAACGCAACTTTGCTTGCAAGGTGAAGCGGATACTCACGCCCGCTTGACGCGCACGCGTGGAACCTTCCGAAGCGGCGGTATGGGCCCGTCCATGTAGGCCGACTTTCGTACCACCCAGCTTTCCTGGTGAAAACTCCCTGGGAGCGCATGATGAAAAAGACCGTGTGGATCGTGGTCGCCAATCGCGCCGTTGCGCGATTGTTCGAGACGAACCAGCCCATGGGCCCGCTCGAAGAGCTGGACTCGTTTATCCATCCCGAAGGTCGCATGCAGGAACACGAGTTGGTCTCTGACCGACCCGGGCGCGCGTTCGACAGTTTCGGTGCGGGTCGCCACGCCGAAGATCCGGACACCGCAGCGACCGTGCAGGAGACGACGAATTTTGCCATCGAATTAAGCCGCTTCCTGCAGAAGGCGCGGACGACCCGGCGGTTCGATGCGCTGATATTGATCGCGGCGCCGGCCTTTCTTGGCGCGTTACGCGAGCGCCTCGACGTGCCGACTCGAGACCGCGTCATGCTCGAAGTGGATAAGAACCTGGTTCAGCGGGACGCCTCGGCAATACGCAGCTATCTACCCGAAAGGCTGTACTCGACAGTGGGTGCCTGATGCCGGCAATCGCATATCGGAAGCAGCTGGGTGCCTGTAGATGGTCCGCGTTTCCCGGCCAAGTCAATCGGAACCTAATGGTCGCGAAGGATGAGGGGAGTGCTCGCGAGAACTTGCGGGAGGGCTAGCTTGCGGCTACCTGTAGCCTAATCGGGGCACAGACGGCATGATCAGACGGCACCTGTTCGTGACCGACAAGGCGATCAATGGCTCTCAGGCGGCTTGCAGAAGAACATCGGGCGATTTTTTTTGCCGGCATCTTCGCGGCTTACCTGGCCGTTCTTTATGGTTTCTCGTCGCCGCATGACGAGAGCCTCTTTCACGCGTCTGTACGGATTGCCGCGCCGGGACTGGAGCTAGGGTTGGCCTGGATCGCTTGCAATGCCCTGTACCGCTTCGGGCGGCGCAAGCGAAGCGTTGTGGGAATGCTGATCTACTTCGCCATTCCACTCCTGGTTGTCCTGGTCTATGCCGTACAGATGTATTCGCTGTACATCTCGGGAAACTTCATCACAGTACTGGCGATTGAGAACAGAGCGGAGAGCCGTATTATCCGCAATGGCTCGCTTTACATAGCGTTCTCGTTGGCGTTTGCCTGGTGGTTGTTTTTCATCGTTGCCTACCGCTATGGCCGCAAAGTGAGAGGGACGGATGCAGGTCGATCGCGCATGGACGCCTGGCGGTCTACGTTCGTGGCCATCCTGTCGATCGGCGTGATTGCGCTTTTTCACTCACAGAAGGACAACGGTCTGCTCGCTGCCGACTACCGGCAAGCGCCGCTGGTTGCATTTGCACGCAGCTACTACGACGCGCGATCGGCGCCTGTCGATCTCCGTGGCAACAACTCGGCAACGACGAATCGAGGAGAACTCGACGGGTTGCGTTATCCCCTTGAGAAAAAATCGATCTACAGCACGCCGCTTCCTTTCAATGCGAAGGGCGTTCAAGACAGCCGCCCCAACGTCATCGTTTTGTTTACCGAAGGCACTTCGGCACGGCTGCTGGGGTGCTATGGCGGCAGGTATTCCGGGCTTACGCCCAATATCGACCGCCTTGCGCAGGTGTCGATGCGGGTCACCAACTACTACAACCACACGGCAGCAACGTATCGAGGTCTGCAGGGCCAAATGGTTTCGGGCTACCCGTCAGCCGGCGGCGGTGACGACAGTGCGTTGTGGGAAACCGGGGAGGGGAAGTCGACTCTTGCGTCCATACGCTACCGCTCCATTTCCATGATCCTGCATGACAGCAACTACGGCACGTATTTCATTTCACCCCACCACGATACGGTTGGCCTCAATACGCTTCTGCGGTCGCTCGAATTCGACAAGGTATTTACATTCGATGACATCAGTCGCGACATCGTTCCGGGCAATCCGTACTACGCCGTTGAAGGCGCCCTGAGTGATGACGATGTCTTCAACGCACTGCGCGCACTCATGGCAAAGGGTGCCCTTGCGCAGCGCGGCCATCCCTTCTTCATGGGCATCTACAACTTCGGGACCCACGCATTCCTGGACATCATGCCCAATGGGGAAAAGTATGGCGATGGTACGAATGCAGCGCTCAATAAACTGCATAACTACGATCACGCGCTTGGACAGTTTCTGGACTACTTCTTCGCCAGTCCCTTCGCAAGCAACACCATTCTGATCCTGACCGCTGATCACGCGACCTACCCGGAGCAACCCTTTCGACGAGTGGCCGGTAGCGATTACAAGCCGTTCTTCGTCGATCGCATTCCGCTCATCGTCTACGATCCCACACACCAACTCCCCGCAACGTATGACGCGCAGGGAAGGACCTCCATCGATTTCGCACCTACTTTGATGCAGCTTCTAGGCGTTCGAGATGGCGGCAACAGTTTCCTCGGCGCTTCGCTGTTCGAGAAAAGCGCGGGCACCATCGGCTTTGCTGCCATCGGTAACGAGTTCTATGCCACCGACACCGCGGGGATATATCCGGAAGGGAACGTCCCGGCGAAATACGCCAGGCAGTTCTCGGAAGAAAAGCGTCAGGTCGAAACCTATTACCAGCTTGAGCGGGAAAATCGTGTCTTTCCGGCATCGCGCGCAGGAAGTACGCCGGCGGATATCCCGACCGGTCCGCCCTGAGGGGTCTGACAGGACCAATTCGGATTGAACTGCCGAGGGGCGCTTCAGCGCCAAATGAAAAGGGCCCGCATTGCTGCGAGCCCTTGGAATTCATGGTGGCCGGGGACGGAATCGAACCGCCGACACGGGGATTTTCAATCCCCTGCTCTACCAACTGAGCTACCCGGCCAGGATGTCTACGAGCATCGAGGATGCTGCGTGGAGCCGCGTATTAAATCGGAAGCGGGCTTCGTCGTCAAGACTCCGCGTCGGGAGCCACATAGCCTTCGGGCTGCTTTGCGTCGCCACCAAACAGGAATTTTTCCATCTCGCCGCTGAGGAATTGGCGGGACTTGGGGTCGAGTGGGTTGAGGCGGTATTCGTTGAGCAGCATGGTCTGGTGGGCCAGCCACTGCTGCCAGGCTTCCTTGGAAATTTCAGCGTAAATGCGCTGACCCAGCGGGCCGGGCCAGGGGGCGAAATCCAGGCCTTCGGCATCGTGGCCCAGCTTGGCGCAGTGAACGATACGACTCATGCGGTGTGGCTCATCAGGTGAAGAGGTCAAAAATCCTGCAGCAGACTGCGCACAGGTGCAGGCAGGCCGAGGGCGGCGCGTTCGCTGGCATCACACCAGCGTAAGGACGGATTATCGGCGATGCGCTGGTGTCCTGTCGCTTCGTCAAATAGCAGCGGCTCTACCTGCAAGCGGTAATGGCTGAAGACGTGCAGGAACGAGGGTAGCGCCTGCGCATCGTCGATTTTTGCTAGTGTCTGCGCCGTGCGCCAGGCGCCGTCGTGATCGCTGGCTTCAGGCAGGCTCCACAGCCCTGACCACACGCCTTGCGGCCCACGACGTTCCAGCAGTACACGGCCAAGCGTATCGCGCAGGATCAGCATCACGGTGTCACGCGTGGGAATGGCCTTGCCGGGCTTGGCGCTGGGCAATTGCGCGGTGAGGTTGTCGCGTTTCGCCACGCAGGTGGGGGCCAGCGGACAGGCATCGCATAGCGGACGCGAGCGCACGCACACGGTGGCGCCCAGATCCATGATGGCCTGCGTGTAGTCGGCGACGCGTTCGCCAGGCGTCAACGCATCGGCGTGCTGCCATAGCACTTTCTCCACCGCGCTTTGTCCCGGATGACCGTGGATGCCGAGGTGGCGGGTAAGCACGCGTTTCACGTTGCCGTCGAGGATGGGAAAACGTAGCCCATGCGCCTGCGCAAGGATGGCTCCTGCAGTGGAGCGGCCGATGCCCGGCAACGCGGTGAGCGCGTCGAAATCGCGTGGCAGGTCGCCATCGTGTTGCTCCACGCATGTTTGCGCAGCGCGTTGCAGGAAACGTGCGCGACGGTAGTAACCCAGACCGGACCACAGCGCGAGCACAGTGTCTTCGTGCGCGGTAGCCAGATCGCGCAGCGTAGGCAATGCAGCGACGAAACGCTGGAAGTACGGAATCACCGTGATCACCTGCGTCTGCTGCAGCATCACTTCGGATAGCCATACACGATAGGCATCGCGTGGGTCTTGCCAAGGCAGGTCTTTGCGACCGTGGTTGTCGAACCAGGCCAACAGTGCAGCTGCAAACGGATTCATGGCGACTTGCGCACGGGCGTTGGCTTGGCAGGTGCCGGTTTGGCAGGCGTTGGCTTTGCGGGCCCGGCAGTGCTTGATGCGGGAGCGGGCACGTCGGAGCCAGCCTGGATGGTGAGACCTTCGATGCTGATGTCGCCAGAGTCGATCCTGGCAATCTCCGCGTGTCCACTGCCCGGGGGCACAGCCAGCCTCGGGCCTTCGTCATGGTCGAGCTGTGACCACCAGTCGGCGAGCGCGAGTGGTGGGAGATGCAGGTCCGCGTGGTTGTCAGGGCCGTCGATCTTCAGCGCCAGCATGAGTGGGTTGCTATCGTTCGCCGGCGCCAGCTCGATTGAGGTGGCGTATTCGCCTGAATCGACATGGTCGAGCTTGCCGCTCAGTTGCGCCGAGGCATCGGCTGCGCCTCGCCAACGGGCATTGCCTGCGAGCCGCAGCGTCACCGCGGTGCTGTGGGCGAAGTAGAGCGCGATGTTGTCCAGCTGCAATGCGCTGTTGTTGATGCTCGGCGTCAACGACAGGCGCAGCTGCGTAGGCGTGCCTTTCGCGTCCTTGGCGGAGATGGTCAGCAGGAACCGATGGTTGGCGGCGAGCCGGCCCGCATCCATTTCCACGTCGCCCAGCAGCAGCTGGTTGCCACGCACCAGGCTGCCGCGGGTGATATGCACGCCGGCATCGATGCTGGGAATTTTCGCGGGAGGAGTGGCTGGACCGGAGGGTAGCGCCGACAACCACGATTGCAGAGCATCGAGATCGACGCGCGGCGAATCGATCTGCATTTGCGAGATCACCGTTTCGCCGCGAAACAGCGTGCGCCACGGCAGCGCCAGCGTGCCGCGCGCGGCCAGCAGGATCGGCATGTTCGCGCCTTGCGCGCTAAGCGTGATGCCCTCGAGCTCAAGCGCGGGGCGCGGAAACAGCGCTGGCGCGGCTGGACTGGCCAGGTTGAGTTCCAGCCCTGCGTCGCGAGCCTGCGACTGCAGCATGGCAGTAATGCGTTCGGGCTGAAGCAGCAGATGCACGGCGATGAGCGCAGCCGCCACCAGCACCAGCGTGGCGCTGCTGGCAATCAGCAAAGTGAGTCGGAGCCAGCGCGGCACCGGTCAGCGCCCCTCAGCCCAAGCTCTGCGGCAGCAGGCCGTCGACATAGGCCTCTGCGTCGAACACACGCAGGTCGGTAGCGGTTTCGCCCAGGCCCACGTATCGGATCGGCAGACCGAATTCGCGTGCCAACGCAAACACCACGCCGCCCTTGGCGGTGCCATCCAGCTTGGTCACCACCAGGCCGCTGACGCCGACGATCTGGCGGAACTGACGCACCTGGCTCACGGCGTTCTGGCCCGTCGTGCCGTCGATCACCATCAGCACTTCGTGCGGCGCTTCGGCATCGAGCTTTTTGAGGACGCGCGCGATCTTGCCCAGCTCATCCATCAGGCCACCCTGCGTGTGCAGACGGCCAGCAGTGTCGGCGATGAGCACGTCGGCGCCGCGCGAGCGGGCTGCCTGCAGCGCGTCGAAAATCACGCTGGCGGAATCGGCGTCCTGTCCCTGCGAAATCACCGGCACCTTGTTTCGGTCGCCCCAGGTCTTGAGCTGCTCCACCGCGGCGGCGCGGAAGGTGTCGCCGGCGGCGAGCATCACCTGGTGCCCTTCGTCGCGATAGCGACGTGCGAGCTTGCCGATGGTGGTGGTTTTGCCTGCGCCGTTGATGCCCACGGTAAGAATCACGAACGGCTGGCGACCGCTGACGGTGAGTGGTGTTTCCACTGGCCGCAACAAGTCGATCAGCGATTGGCGCAGCGCGGTCAGCAGCGCGCCGGCATCGGCAAACTCGCGTTTGTGCATGCGCTTGCGAAGGTCTTCGACCAGCGCGGTGCTGGCTTCAACGCCGACATCCGCAGTGATGAGGGTGGTTTCCAGTTCGTCCAGCAGTTCGTCATCCAGCTTGGGGTGACGAATGAACAGCGAAGACAGGCCCCGCGCAAACGAGCTACCCGACAGGCGTTCGCGCCAGCTGCGCTTGGCCGGGGCGGCTGCTTCGGCAATGGCTGCGCGTTCGAAGGCTTCGTCTTCCGCGGGTGCTTCGGCCGGAGGCGGGGTTTCCGCCAGCACCTCGTCCAGCGCGGGCATGGTGTGGTCCAGCGAAACGGCGTCCGTGTCGTGTGCGAAACCGGTCGCCAAGACCTCCTCGGCCCCGGGCGCGGTGGGTTGGCCCGGTGGTGTCTCGGCGGGTTTCTTCTTCCAGAACTTGAGCATTGCGGCGACGATTCAAAGACAATGGACGGCATGCTATCACCCCCACCTGTACTCACCGCTGAGTCATGGCCCCTGTAAAAGGCGGCGCCCCAGGGCGCATCCGCGTCATCGGCGGC